>NZ_OZ409848.1:0-4800000 GCF_979258245.1 Duganella sp. AC917 | reverse complement strand
CTCCTAAAGTGTAACGGAGGAGTTCGAAGGTACGCTAGGTACGGTCGGACATCGTGCTAATAGTGCAATGGCATAAGCGTGCTTAACTGCGAGACTGACAAGTCGAGCAGGTACGAAAGTAGGACATAGTGATCCGGTGGTTCTGTATGGAAGGGCCATCGCTCAACGGATAAAAGGTACTCTGGGGATAACAGGCTGATTCCTCCCAAGAGTTCATATCGACGGGGGAGTTTGGCACCTCGATGTCGGCTCATCACATCCTGGGGCTGTAGCCGGTCCCAAGGGTATGGCTGTTCGCCATTTAAAGTGGTACGTGAGCTGGGTTTAAAACGTCGTGAGACAGTTTGGTCCCTATCTGCCGTGGGCGTTGGAAATTTGAAGGGGGCTGCTCCTAGTACGAGAGGACCGGAGTGGACAGACCTCTGGTGTACCGGTTGTCACGCCAGTGGCATTGCCGGGTAGCTAAGTCTGGAAGAGATAACCGCTGAAAGCATCTAAGCGGGAAACTTGCCTTGAGATGAGATTTCCCAGAGCCTTGAGCTCTTTGAAGGGTCGTTCGAGACCAGGACGTTGATAGGTCAGGTGTGGAAGTGCAGTAATGCATTAAGCTAACTGATACTAATTGCCCGTACGGCTTGTCCCTATAACCTTAGCAGGTTATGGTGAATAAGAAGTACGTTGAAACGTTCGTTGATACACAACTTCATTACCCAGTATTGAGATACTGCTGTATCTCAGTACCTATTACTTACTACTTCCAGATTCAGGGCGACGCGAATGCGCGCAGCCCAGTACAAGTCAATGCCTGATGACCATAGCAAGTTGGTACCACCCCTTCCCATCCCGAACAGGACCGTGAAACAACTCTGCGCCGATGATAGTGCTGCAACCAGTGTGAAAGTAGGTTATCGTCAGGCTAGTTATATTAAAAAGCCCCACCAGCCAGAACGCGCTCAAGATCGCGTTCAGTGCCGGTGGGGCTTTTTTGCGTTCGGATGAAACATCTAAACGTGTTTATAAATTCGTCCCCAACCGCTTCCCAAGGCACAGCAACGTCAACGTCGGTGGCAATCCCCAAGGTCCGGGAATCACCGAAGCGTCACAAACATACAAATTCCGTGTCGTGGTCTGCAAATTACCATCCACTACCTCGCCAATGCGTAAACTCCCTCCCGGATGCGCAGCGAAATGCCAGCTCTTGAAGATCTTCTTCGCGCCAGCCGACCGCAGAATCTCCCGCGCCATGCCGACCCCGACCGCGAACTTCGTGCGATCGCCAGCGGTCAACGTCTTATCCACCCAGCGCGGTCCGACACCGCCGCCGACGTCATCGCGTATTTTCACCATTAAAGTCAGCGTTCGGGCATGCGACATCAACCGGTCGAGCCGGCCAACCTGCGCCGCAAACGCCTGATACATGGGCTTCGGCAACGTCATATCCGCCAGCGCAATCCCTTCCTCGTGCAAATACATCCCGGCTGCCATCGGCACTTCGGCGCCGCCGTCGATATCGTCCACAACCCCCATCACCGCGATCACCGGATCGCTGAAGAAAGCGCTGCTTTCCGCGTGCAGACCAGAGCGATGCAGCAGCCGCGGACTGCCGATACCACCTCCCGCCAGCACCACGTTCGCGCCGAACGCCTGGTGCATTTCACCATTGCGCAGATACAGCACGCCGGTGGCACGACCGTTCTCCACAATCACCCGCTCGACTTTGGCCTGGTCGACCAGGATCGCGCCCAGCTGAACGGCTTCGTCGATGAAATCGCGGGCGGTCCATTTGGCCCCGAACGGGCAACCATAGACGCAACGCCAGCAACCGGTGCGGCATATTTGGGGGCGGATCAGTTTGTCGAGCTTGCGCCATCCGAACTCGCGCGCCAGGGCGCCTTGTTGGATACGCTTTGCCATCGGCCCGATCAACTCGTCCGGAAGCGGCGCCATCGGCAACTCCGCGCGCAGCGATTCCAACGCCGGCGCCAGGTCGATGCCGTGGGCGGCGAACATGGACAACGGCGGTGGCGCGGCGGTGGCGAAGTTGATGGTGGTGCTACCACCAGCGGCAATGCCGCTGACCAGCAGCGAAGCGTCGCGATGGATGAAGGCGCCCTTGCCGGGCACGGCGGCGATGCCCGCCATTTGCGATAGCGTCCCCTCCAGTGGCGCCGCGCTGCCTTGTTCCAGTATCAATACGCGCAGTTGCCGGCGCGCCAGTTCGCGCGCGACGCTGGCGCCGCCCGGACCGCTGCCGACAACGATCGCGTCATACGTTTGGGCGGCTTGCTTGGGCATGAGGATATTCCTATATGAGGCGTTCACCTTAACGCATTTTGTGCACGTTTGCGCAAACACATAACTGGACAAGGCCCGTCGAGGCAAGATTCGGATTCCACTACTTTACGGGAGCGTTGACATGAGTGACACCAGCGAGCACAGCCGATTGGCGGAAAAACTGACCGGAACGGTTTCAACGATATTGGACAAGCATCGCGCGACCATTGCGCCCATGCTGGGCGGAAGCTCGGCGTCGATCACGCGGGCGGCGTTGCGTAATGACGAGGCGGTGCGAAAGGTTGCGGGATATTGTTATTTGATGCTGCCGGGGCTGGTGCGATTGGCCGTTAAAGAGCCGGTTTTTGTCGATTTCGTGATGAACAATCGGGAGCGCTTGCTCGACAGGCTGGTGGAGAAAGCCGCGTAGGCGCATGCATGGCGGATTACGGCGTTCCGCCCGATCCGCCCCACGGTTCCTTCGTTCGCCTTAGAACTGGTATTGCGCACTGACACCCATCAACCAATTGCGTTGCGGCGCGGCTTCGTAATAGCGCTTGTTCGTATCGCCGACGATCACCGAGCCGACGTATTTTTTATCCAGCAGATTATTCAGCCGCACAAACTGCTTGAAGCGCCAGCCGCGCCACTGCTGTCTGGCGCCGACACGTGCATTCAGAATGCCGTAACCCGGTGCGGGCTGATCAGCGTTCCCGTCGTCTGCGTAAATCTTGCTGCCGGCGATCGCTTCCAGCGCGGCGCCGTAGCGGTCGCCGCTATCCTTCCACGCCAGTTCCGCATAAGCGTTGGCGTTCGGTACGCCAGGCAGGCGGCTGCCTTCCAGGACCGCGCCATAGCTCTGATCGTAGATCGCGCGCAAGCTGGTCAGCGCTACGCGCGTGCTCAAACCATAGCGCCACGACGAATCGAGCGACACTTCCAAACCCTGCCGCAAGGTCTTGCTGGCGTTGCGATAGCTGGTGCGGCCGCCGCCGCTACTATCGACCACCACTTCATCGCTCGTGCGGACCTGGAACACGGCGGCGTTGATGCTGGTGCGCTCGTCCAGTTTGCTCTTGACGCCCGCTTCCAGGTGCGTGCTCTTGGCCGGTTGCAGCCCGAAGTTGAAGCCGCCACCGGTGCCCGAGTAGAACAGTTCGTTGAGCGTCGGCGTTTCGAAACCGCGCGCGGCGCTGGCGTAGACGTTGAGCATCGGCGACACACGGTACAGCACGCCCAGCACCGGCGTCGTGTGACCGTACTCCAGGCTGCCGCTGTCGTTGCCATTGCTCAGGAAGCGGTCGTCGACGGAAATCTTCACGTTGCTGCGACGCAGGCCCGCGCTCAGCATCCAGGCGCCGGATTGCCATTCGGCTTGCACATACGGATCGAGATTGGAGACTTTGTCCTGCTCGTCGCGGCGCAGTACGCCCTTCACGCCGAACTCGGCGCCGATGAAGTTCTCATATCCCGTTCGGCCATCGGTGGAACGACCGTATTCGACGCCAACAGTCGTACTCAGCTTGCCGCCGGCCAGCTGGCTGACATGCATCCAGCTCAGGTCGGTGCCATAGAAATCGCGGTCGAAATTGACGACGCCGCCCGAGTGGGTCGGCGGCGCCTGGAAGCCGCGCGAGAACGCTTGATACTGGATCACTTCCCGATTGCCGCCGTAGGCCGTCACGCGCAGCCGGTCCTGGCCGAAGCGCTGCTCCCACGTGGCGCCGACTTGCGTGTGGTCAATGCTCTTGCGGGTGTTGTAGCGGTCGGCGAGCGTGCGCTTCGGCACCTGGGTGTCGGTGGCGTCGATTTCGCCCGCGCGCGGGTCGCGCTGGTAGGTGGCCCAACTGACGCCGAGCGGGTCTTGCGTATCGTCCTGGCGCAGCGCGTTGGCAACGATGGTCAGCTTGGCGTTGTCCATCGGCTCCACGGTCAGCTTCGCAAATGCCTGGTCGCGCGTGGCGGCGCTATGCGCGCGGTAGCCATCGGTTTCGAAGCGGGAAGCGTCCAGCACGTAGCCCACACCGGCTTGCTTGCCTTGCGCATTGAGGTCGGCCTTGCGGGTGCCGTAGCTGCCGGCGGTCAAACTCGTTTCAATTGTGGGAGCGCCCTCGCCATCGCGCGTGAACATCTGGATCACGCCGCCCGAGTGGTTGCCGTAGATGGCGGAAAACGGGCCGCGCAAGACTTCGATGCGTTCGGCCATGTCGAGATTGAAGGTGGCCGCCTGACCCTGGCCGTCCGGCATGCTGGCCGGGATGCCGTCTGCGATCAGCCGCACGCCGCGTACGCCAAAGGTCGAGCGCGCGCCGAAGCCACGCGAGGATATTTGCAAGTCTTGCGCGTAGTTCTGGCGGTTCTGCGCCACCAGGCCGGGCACCGCCGCCAGCGCCTCGGAGGCGTTCACCCGCGCCTGCGATTCGTGGATGCGTGCGGCGTCGACCACGTCGATCGCGGCCGGCATGTCGAACACGGTGTGGCCGACGCGCGTGGCGCTGACGACGACCACCTCGACCGGGGCGTCGGCGTTATCGGCGGCCGTGGCCAGGCTGGAAGCGCCAACCGCGAACAGCGCGGCGACGGCATTAAGTTGAATTGGGGAACGCTTCATGTTTTCTCCGGAAGGGCAGCCTGCAATATACCTGTCCGAAGGAAAAACTGCGTCGCGGTTGCTCCAGCGGTGTGTCAAAACTGAACACTGTGACAGGCGGGCTGGGGCCAAACCGCCAGCCCTCCCTGTGAACGCGGCTGGCACGGTGTTTGCGAAAGCAAGGTGGTCACTAACACCACATAACCAGATCAGAAAGAGGACGACATGAATCTCGCAGACATCAGCAAGCTCGGCGTAGTCAATCCATTCAAGCCACGGTACGACAACTACATCGGTGGCAAGTTTGTCGCGCCGGTCAAGGGCGAATACTTCGGCAACATCACGCCGATCACCGGCCAGGTGTTTTGCGAAGTGGCGCGCTCGACCGCTGAAGACATCGAGTTGGCGCTCGACGCCGCCCATGCCGCGAAGGAGGCTTGGGGCAAGACCTCGCAAACCGAGCGCGCCAATATCCTCAACAAAATCGCCGACCGCATGGAGGCCAACCTGGCGCTGATCGCCACGGCCGAGACCATCGACAACGGCAAGCCGATCCGCGAAACCACCGCCGCCGACATTCCGCTGGCGATCGATCATTTCCGCTACTTCGCCGGCTGCATCCGCGCGCAGGAGGGCTCGGTGGCGCAGATCGATTCGGAAACCTACGCCTACCACTTCCACGAGCCGCTCGGCGTCGTCGGCCAGATCATTCCATGGAACTTCCCGATCCTGATGGCGGTGTGGAAGCTGGCGCCAGCGTTGGCTGCCGGCAACTGCGTGGTGCTCAAGCCGGCCGAGCAAACGCCGGCGTCGATCATGGTGCTGCTGGAAATCATCGCCGACTTGTTGCCGCCCGGCGTGTTGAATGTCGTCAATGGATTCGGCCTGGAGGCGGGCAAGCCACTGGCATCGAACAAGCGCATCGCCAAGATCGCCTTCACCGGCGAAACCGGCACCGGCCGCCTGATCATGCAGTACGCCGCGCAGAACCTGATCCCGGTCACGCTGGAGCTGGGCGGCAAATCGCCGAACATCTTCTTTGCCGACGTCATGGACGCCGACGACGCCTTCTTCGACAAATGCCTGGAAGGTTTCGCCATGTTCGCGCTGAACCAGGGCGAGGTGTGCACCTGCCCGTCGCGCGTGCTGATCCAGGAATCGATCTACGAGAAATTCATCGAGCGGGCGCTGGCCCGCGTGGCCGCGATCAAGCAGGGCAATCCGCTCGATGCTTCCACCATGCTCGGCGCGCAGGCGTCGCAGGAGCAGCTGGAAAAAATCATGTCGTACATCGACATCGGCAAGCAGGAGGGCGCCGAGTTGCTGGCCGGCGGCGAGCGCAACGTGCAGGGCGGCGACATGAAGGACGGCTACTACGTGCGGCCGACCGTGTTCAAGGGCGACAACAAGATGCGCATCTTCCAGGAAGAGATTTTCGGACCGGTGGTGTCGGTCACGACTTTCAGGGACGAGGCCGACGCGTTGCGCATCGCCAACGACACGCTCTACGGTCTGGGCGCTGGTCTGTGGACGCGCGACGGTTCGCGCGCCTTCCGTGTCGGCCGAGCGATTCAGGCCGGCCGTGTCTGGACCAATTGCTACCACCTGTATCCGGCGCATGCCGCGTTCGGTGGCTATAAGCAATCGGGCATCGGCCGCGAAAATCACAAGATGATGCTGGATCACTATCAGCAGACCAAGAACTTGCTGGTCAGCTATAGCCCTAACGCCTTGGGTTTCTTCTGATTATGAGCGTGGCCATCGCCCGGGTCACGGCCACGCCGGCGGCGCTCGAGCTGATCGCCGCGTTGCGCGACCGGCATGGGCCGTTGATGTTCTTCCAGTCCGGCGGCTGCTGCGATGGCAGCGCGCCTATGTGCTACCAGGCGGGAGAGTTCAACATCAGCGATACCGACGTGTTTTTAGGCGAGTTGGACGGCGCGCCGTTCTACATGGGATGCGAACAGTTCGCCTACTGGGAGCACACGCAGCTGATCATCGACGTCGTCGCGGGCAACGGGGGCATGTTCTCGCTCGACAACGGCACCGGCAAGCGCTTCCTGACGCGCTCGCGCTTGTTCACCGACGAGGAGGTGTCGCAGTTGAAGCTGCAGGCGTAGTCGGCTTATTTCAGATTCGGCACTTTTCGGTAAATCGTATTGCGCGAGATGCCGAGGGCGCGCGCGGCGGCGGAGACGTTGCCGCCGTGTGCCGCCAGCGCTTTGTTGATTGCATGTATCTCCATTGTTTCCAGGTTGCTGTCGACGCCGTCGTTGCTCCACTGCGGCGGCGTTTGTTCGTCATCCTGTTCAACGTCATCCAGGAAGTCGTCGGGCATATGGCGCAGACAGATTTCCTGTTCGTCGCCGGCCATGACCACGGCGGTGCGCAACAGATTGGTCAGCTGCCGAAAATTCCCGGGCCAACGATGGCGGCGGAACAGCCGCAGAATCTCGTCGGACACGCGATACCTGCCACCCTCCGCCTCGGTGGCGAGAATCTTCCTGACCACGCTTTCCAGATCGGTGCGATCACGCAGCGGCGGCAGCTTCACCACCAGTCCATTCAGCCGGTAATACAAATCCTCGCGGAACAGCCCCTTGGCGATGCGCTCGCGCAGATTGTGATTGGTCGCGCAGATCAACTCCACATTCACCGGTATCGACTTGTCGCTGCCGAGCGGCGTGACGACGCGCTCCTGCAGCACGCGCAGCAGACGCGCCTGCAGGCTGTACGGCATGTCGCCGATCTCGTCGAGGAACAGCGTGCCGCCGTTTGCCTGCAAAATCTTGCCGACGGCGCCTTTCTTGCGCGCACCGGTGAAAGCACCGTCCTCGTAGCCGAACAGTTCGGATTCGATCAGCGTCTCCGGAATCGAGGCGCAGTTGACCGCGATAAAAGGACGCATGGCGCGCGGCGAGTCGTTGTGGATCGCCTGCGCCAGCAACTCCTTGCCGGTGCCGGTCTCACCCATGATCATGATGGGGATGTCGTGGCCGAGCACGCGGGTAACCTTGTCGATCACCAATTCGAGCTGCGGGTCGCCGGTGCGCAGATAGCGCAGCCCGGACAGGCGGCGCTTGGCGGCTGCGGACTGGGTGGCGCTGGGCCGCTCGGTTCGTTCTGTTTTGTCCGGGCTCAGCGATTGTTGGAACACGCCTTTGCTCAGCCGAAGCTGCGCTCGCCCCGCCACCCGCACGCCGCTATGCATGCACAAATTGAGCAGACCCGGCGAGGCCGCGCGATAGTGTTCGTACAGCGCCGACAGCGGCAGGCCGAACAGTGAGCTGAGCGTATGCGACTGCAGTTCCGCCGGCGACAGCCCGAGCTGGAACTGGCCATTTCGGTTGGCGGCAAGAAACCTACCGCCGGGACTGAAGGAGGCGATTCCTTCCATCAACGTGCCGATAAATTCCGGGCGCGCATGGAAGTGCAGCGTGATCGAATCCTCAAACGTGGCGGAGAACAGCTGGTTCTCGATCATCAATGCCGACATGCGCACCAGCGCCATGGTGTGCTTGTGAAAGCTGCGCTGGTCGCCGGAGACGTCGAGCACGCCGATCACGTTGCCCTGGTGATCGGCAATCGGCGCGGCAGAGCAGGTGAGGAAGTGATTGGCGGTCAGATAGTGCTGTTCCGCGTGGACAAGTACCGGAGCCTGCTCCGCGATCGCCGTGCCGATGGCATTGGTCCCCTTGCTCTGCTCGGACCAGGCGGCACCGGGCTGCAGCGCGACGCGATTGGCTTTCTCCAGAAAGTCGTCATCGCCGAGGGAATGGACGATCACGCCTTGCGCGTCCGTCAACAGCACCATGTTGTGGGTATTGACGATCTGCTGGTACAGCGTTTCCATCGCCGGCACCGCGTGGGTGTGGAGCAGGCGGTTTTGTTCCAGCAGCAGCGAGAGGTCGACGGTGGGTACGCGGCTCAGGTCCGCAGCGGAGTCCGGACTCAGTCCGTACTGCCGGGATCGGCGGTGCGAGGTTTCGATAATCAGCGGCATGGTGTCTTCCCATGCCGTGCTCAGATGTGGCGCGGTGTGGCGTTCCATTTGTCTCGGTCTCCGGTGGCCGTTCTCGGCTCTGGACCTCAATGTAGCACCATCCCAGCACAACGCGCAGCGTTGAGCGCGCCAGCGCAAAAATAAACCTTGTCAGCCCAATCCTGTCTTTGCTATAGTTCGCCTCCTCGCAAAACGGCGCATGTAAATGCGACCCGAAACGAGTGAAGAAGAAGTGGCTGAGGGGTTGACGAAATAAGCGAAACGCTTCATACTCTTTCTTCTGCGCTGACGAACAAAACGATTTGTCAAGCGTGCAAGCAGTACCAAACAAAGTTCTTTAAAAATTAACAGTCGATAAGTGTGGACGTTTGATGAAAGTGCACATGCAGCCTTCGGGTTGCGTGAAACTTAAAATATCAAATGTTCACAAGAAGTAATGAAATAGGCGCTACGAAAGTAGTGGCCTGTCAGTATTTTGAGTGAGCGACCTCTTAGCAATAAGAGTGCCGGTAAAACGGCAAAAGTAACAGAGATTAAACTGAAGAGTTTGATCCTGGCTCAGATTGAACGCTGGCGGCATGCCTTACACATGCAAGTCGAACGGCAGCGCGGGGCAACCTGGCGGCGAGTGGCGAACGGGTGAGTAATATATCGGAACGTACCCTGGAGTGGGGGATAACGTAGCGAAAGTTACGCTAATACCGCATACGATCTAAGGATGAAAGTGGGGGATTCGCAAGAACCTCATGCTCCTGGAGCGGCCGATATCTGATTAGCTAGTTGGTAGGGTAAAAGCCTACCAAGGCATCGATCAGTAGCTGGTCTGAGAGGACGACCAGCCACACTGGAACTGAGACACGGTCCAGACTCCTACGGGAGGCAGCAGTGGGGAATTTTGGACAATGGGCGCAAGCCTGATCCAGCAATGCCGCGTGAGTGAAGAAGGCCTTCGGGTTGTAAAGCTCTTTTGTCAGGGAAGAAACGGGTCTTTCTAATACAGAGGCCTAATGACGGTACCTGAAGAATAAGCACCGGCTAACTACGTGCCAGCAGCCGCGGTAATACGTAGGGTGCAAGCGTTAATCGGAATTACTGGGCGTAAAGCGTGCGCAGGCGGTTTTGTAAGTCTGTTGTGAAATCCCCGGGCTCAACCTGGGAATGGCAATGGAGACTGCAAGGCTAGAGTTTGGCAGAGGGGGGTAGAATTCCACGTGTAGCAGTGAAATGCGTAGATATGTGGAGGAACACCGATGGCGAAGGCAGCCCCCTGGGTCAAAACTGACGCTCATGCACGAAAGCGTGGGGAGCAAACAGGATTAGATACCCTGGTAGTCCACGCCCTAAACGATGTCTACTAGTTGTCGGGTCTTAATTGACTTGGTAACGCAGCTAACGCGTGAAGTAGACCGCCTGGGGAGTACGGTCGCAAGATTAAAACTCAAAGGAATTGACGGGGACCCGCACAAGCGGTGGATGATGTGGATTAATTCGATGCAACGCGAAAAACCTTACCTACCCTTGACATGGATGGAATCCCGGAGAGATTTGGGAGTGCCCGAAAGGGAACCATCACACAGGTGCTGCATGGCTGTCGTCAGCTCGTGTCGTGAGATGTTGGGTTAAGTCCCGCAACGAGCGCAACCCTTGTCATTAGTTGCTACGAAAGGGCACTCTAATGAGACTGCCGGTGACAAACCGGAGGAAGGTGGGGATGACGTCAAGTCCTCATGGCCCTTATGGGTAGGGCTTCACACGTCATACAATGGTACATACAGAGCGCCGCCAACCCGCGAGGGGGAGCTAATCGCAGAAAGTGTATCGTAGTCCGGATTGTAGTCTGCAACTCGACTGCATGAAGTTGGAATCGCTAGTAATCGCGGATCAGCATGTCGCGGTGAATACGTTCCCGGGTCTTGTACACACCGCCCGTCACACCATGGGAGCGGGTTTTACCAGAAGTAGGTAGCTTAACCGCAAGGAGGGCGCTTACCACGGTAGGATTCGTGACTGGGGTGAAGTCGTAACAAGGTAGCCGTATCGGAAGGTGCGGCTGGATCACCTCCTTTCTAGAGTAGCACTCTTCTTCAAGCGTTCACACTTATCGACTGTCAATATAAAGAACAGCATTTGGGGCTGTAGCTCAGCTGGTTAGAGCACCGTGTTGATAACGCGGGGGTCGTTGGTTCGAGTCCAACCAGCCCTACCAGTTTTACCCTAGTAGTAAATCTCAGGGGGATTAGCTCAGCTGGGAGAGCACCTGCTTTGCAAGCAGGGGGTCGTCGGTTCGATCCCGTCATCCTCCACCAAAAAGTTCAAATGCAAGCAACGCGATGTGCGTATGTTTATGTTTGATCTTTTAGAGATCAAGTGCTGTACGTTCTTTAACAATCTGGAAGAAGTAAGTAAATTTTTATTGATCGCAAACACCGACAGGTGGGTGCGATGGGTAATGATTGTATGTATCAACAAACGCAACAACGTAGTACTTCTTATTTCTATAACCGCTCCTTTGTTTAGTCGCAAGGGGCTAACGTTATAGGGACAAGTGAATAAGTGCACATGGTGGATGCCTTGGCGATTACAGGCGATGAAGGACGTAGTAGCTTGCGATAAGCTGCGGGGAGCTAGCAAACAAGCTTTGATCCGCAGATTTCCGAATGGGGAAACCCGGCCTTTTAGGTCATTGCATACTGAATACATAGGTATGCAAAGCGAACGCGGCGAACTGAAACATCTAAGTAGCTGCAGGAAAATAAATCAACCGAGATTCCCAAAGTAGTGGCGAGCGAAATGGGAAGAGCCTGCACGTTTTAGCACGACGCATAACAGAATCCTCTGGAAATAGGAGCCATAGCGGGTGATAGCCCCGTATGTGAAATGCGATGTGTGGAACTAAGCGTGCGACAAGTAGGGCGGGACACGAGAAATCCTGTCTGAATATGGGGGGACCATCCTCCAAGGCTAAATACTCGTAATCGACCGATAGTGAACCAGTACCGTGAGGGAAAGGCGAAAAGAACCCCGGGAGGGGAGTGAAATAGATCCTGAAACCGTGTGCATACAAACAGTAGGAGCGGACTTGTTCCGTGACTGCGTACCTTTTGTATAATGGGTCAGCGACTTACATTCAGTGGCAAGGTTAACCATATAGGGAAGCCGTAGAGAAATCGAGTCCGAACAGGGCGATAGTCGCTGGGTGTAGACCCGAAACCAAGTGATCTACTCATGGCCAGGATGAAGGTGCGGTAACACGCACTGGAGGTCCGAACCCACTAATGTTGAAAAATTAGGGGATGAGCTGTGGGTAGGGGTGAAAGGCTAAACAAACTTGGAAATAGCTGGTTCTCTCCGAAAACTATTTAGGTAGTGCCTCAAGTATCACCATCGGGGGTAGAGCACTGTTATGGCTAGGGGGTCATCGCGACTTACCAAACCATTGCAAACTCCGAATACCGATGAGTGCGAGCTTGGGAGACAGACGTCGGGTGCTAACGTCCGGCGTCAAGAGGGAAACAACCCAGACCGCCAGCTAAGGTCCCAAAGATTGGCTAAGTGGAAAACGAAGTGGGAAGGCTAAAACAGTCAGGATGTTGGCTTAGAAGCAGCCATCATTTAAAGAAAGCGTAATAGCTCACTGATCGAGTCGTCCTGCGCGGAAGATGTAACGGGGCTAAGCCAGTCACCGAAGCTGCGGATATGCGTAAGCATATGGTAGGAGAGCGTTCTGTAAGCCTGCGAAGGTGTCTTGTAAAGGATGCTGGAGGTATCAGAAGTGCGAATGCTGACATGAGTAGCGATAATGGGGGTGAAAAGCCCCCACGCCGTAAGCCCAAGGTTTCCTGTTCAACGTTCATCGGAGCAGGGTGAGTCGGCCCCTAAGGCGAGGCAGAGATGCGTAGCTGATGGGAAGCAGGTTAATATTCCTGCACCGTCGTATGATGCGATGGGGGGACGGATCGCGGAAGGTTGTCTGCCTGTTGGAATAGGCAGTTTCTGGTTCATAGAAGGCGCTTAGGCAAATCCGGGCGCGTAATTCAAGGGACTGGGACGAGGAACTTAGGTTCTGAAGCAATCGGAAGTGGTTCCAAGAAAAGCCTCTAAGCTTCAGTCATACGAGACCGTACCGCAAACCGACACAGGTGGGCGAGATGAGTATTCTAAGGCGCTTGAGAGAACTCGGGAGAAGGAACTCGGCAAATTGGTACCGTAACTTCGGGAAAAGGTACGCCCTTGTAGCTTGGCTGATTTACTTCAGTAGGGTGAACGGGTTGCAATAAACTGGTGGCTGCGACTGTTTAATAAAAACACAGCACTCTGCAAACACGAAAGTGGACGTATAGGGTGTGACGCCTGCCCGGTGCTGGAAGATTAAATGATGGGGTGCAAGCTCTTGATTGAAGTCCCAGTAAACGGCGGCCGTAACTATAACGGTCCTAAGGTAGCGAAATTCCTTGTCGGGTAAGTTCCGACCTGCACGAATGGCGTAACGATGGCCACACTGTCTCCTCCCGAGACTCAGCGAAGTTGAAGTGTTTGTGATGATGCAATCTACCCGCGGCTAGACGGAAAGACCCCATGAACCTTTACTGTAGCTTTGCATTGGACTTTGAATCAATCTGTGTAGGATAGGTGGGAGGCTTTGAAGCGGGGACGCCAGTTCTCGTGGAGCCAACCTTGAAATACCACCCTGGTTCATTTGAGGTTCTAACCTTGGCCCGTTATCCGGGTCGGGGACAGTGCATGGTAGGCAGTTTGACTGGGGCGGTCTCCTCCTAAAGTGTAACGGAGGAGTTCGAAGGTACGCTAGGTACGGTCGGACATCGTGCTAATAGTGCAATGGCATAAGCGTGCTTAACTGCGAGACTGACAAGTCGAGCAGGTACGAAAGTAGGACATAGTGATCCGGTGGTTCTGTATGGAAGGGCCATCGCTCAACGGATAAAAGGTACTCTGGGGATAACAGGCTGATTCCTCCCAAGAGTTCATATCGACGGGGGAGTTTGGCACCTCGATGTCGGCTCATCACATCCTGGGGCTGTAGCCGGTCCCAAGGGTATGGCTGTTCGCCATTTAAAGTGGTACGTGAGCTGGGTTTAAAACGTCGTGAGACAGTTTGGTCCCTATCTGCCGTGGGCGTTGGAAATTTGAAGGGGGCTGCTCCTAGTACGAGAGGACCGGAGTGGACAGACCTCTGGTGTACCGGTTGTCACGCCAGTGGCATTGCCGGGTAGCTAAGTCTGGAAGAGATAACCGCTGAAAGCATCTAAGCGGGAAACTTGCCTTGAGATGAGATTTCCCAGAGCCTTGAGCTCTTTGAAGGGTCGTTCGAGACCAGGACGTTGATAGGTCAGGTGTGGAAGTGCAGTAATGCATTAAGCTAACTGATACTAATTGCCCGTACGGCTTGTCCCTATAACCTTAGCAGGTTATGGTTGAATAAGAAGTACGTTGAAACGTTCGTTGATACACAACTTCATTACCCAGTATTGAGATACTGCTGTATCTCAGTACCTATTACTTACTACTTCCAGATTCCGGGCGACGCGAATACGCGCAGCCCAGTACAAGTCAATGCCTGATGACCATAGCAAGTTGGTACCACCCCTTCCCATCCCGAACAGGACCGTGAAACAACTCTGCGCCGATGATAGTGCTGCAACCAGTGTGAAAGTAGGTTATCGTCAGGCTAGTTATATTAAAAAGCCCCTTCCAGCGATCTGGTCGGGGCTTTTTTTCGTCCGTAAAAAAAGTACACTGAAACAATATAAATCATTTATAATACGCGCTCAAGATTCCAGGCGGCGCGGAAAAAGACGCGACGCCAGTACAAGTCAATGCCTGATGACCATAGCAAGTTGGTACCACCCCTTCCCATCCCGAACAGGACCGTGAAACAACTCTGCGCCGATGATAGTGCTGCAACCAGTGTGAAAGTAGGTTATCGTCAGGCTAGTTATAGAAAAAACCCACCAGGTGAACCTGGTGGGTTTTTTGCATTTAACATCCACTATAGAGCCGACCGTATCGTCTGGTCCGCTTGCGCGGAATGCTATAGCAGATTCAGGCCCTTGAGCATAACCAGCAAGATCAGCAACGGCGATACGTAACGGAGCAGGAAAAATACCACGCGCGCGGTGCCGGCATTCGCCAGCGTGCCGTGGTTCGACAACGCCCGCGCGAACTGGTCGGCGCCCCAGGTCCAGCCGACAAACAAGGCCAGCGAGATCCCGCCCAATGGCAACAATACGTTCGAAGAGACGAAGTCGAACAGGTCGAACATATTCATGCCGAACAGCTTGAAGTCGGCCAACACATTGTTGGTTAGCGCGCAGGTCGAGCCGAGCAGCATGAGCAGCGTGATCGTCATCATCGTGGCTTTCGCGCGGCTCATGCGCAGGCGCTCGTGCAGGATTACGACCGGAACTTCCATCAACGACAGCATCGCACCGGTAGCGGCCACTGCCGCTAGCACGAAGAAGGCGACCATCAGCAGGTAGCCGCCTGGGATCTGCGAGAACACAGCCGGAATGGTGATGAACACCAGCGCGGGACCGGCGGCCGGCTGAAAGCCGAAGGTGAACACCGCAGGGAAGATTGCGATGCCGGCCAGCATCGAGACGCACAGGTCGGCCGCCATCACACGCAACGTGGTCTGGGGAATATTTTGATCATCGCGGAAATATGAGCCGTAAGTGATCATCGTGCCCAAGCCCAATGACAGCTTAAAGAATGCCAGGCCCATCGCCGTGAGGACGACGGCGGCGGTGATCTTGCTGAAGTCTGGCCGGAACAGGAAGGCCAGACCGTCTACGGCCTTGTCGAGCGACAGGCTGACTGCGCACAGCACCAATAGGAGAAGGAACAAGATCGGCATCAACTTCTTTGTGATGCCTTCGATGCCTTTGGTCACGCCCATTAGCAGGATGCCGCCGATAAATACCAGCACCGCCCATTGCCACAGCAGCGATTGCAATGGATCGCTGATCAGCGAGGTGAACGCCGCTTCGGTGACATGCGGATCGCTGCTAAGAATAGAGCCGCCGATGGCTTTGAATACATAGGCGAAAACCCACGCCACCACTTCTGAATAAAATGACAGTATCAGGAACGCCGCCACCACGCCGGCGACGCCGACCAGCCACCACGGTAATCTGGATGGGGTCAGCGTTTGCAGCGCGGTGATCGGATTGGCTTTTGCGGCGCGGCCGACCGTGATTTCGGCGATCATCACCGGCAGACCGACGACCAGCGTCGCTAACAGATAGATCAGCAGGAAACCGGCGCCGCCGTTAGCGCCGGTCAGATAGGGAAACTTCCAGATGTTACCCAGACCGACTGCGGAACCGAGGGTGGCGGCGAGGACGCCGAAGCTGGAGCTAAAGCCGCCGCGCTTTATTAATTGCTTATTCATTACTGGATTCCACAGTGTCTAAAGGCCCGATTGTAGCAGTACGAAAAAAAGCCTTGCAGGGTTGAGGGCCTCTTTGCTATAGTTCGCCTCCTCGCAAAACAGCGCACACAAAACAACGTGTTGCAGAGTGAAGCGGGATAAAAAAGAAGGTTGACGAAATAAGCGAAACGCTTCATACTCTTTCTTCTTCGCGGCAGACAAAACGATCTGTTGGCGACGCAGTACCAAACAAAGTTCTTTAAAAATTAACAGTCGATAAGTGTGGACGTTTGATGAAAGTGCACATGCAACCTTCGGGTTGCATGAAACTTAAAATATCAAATGTTCACAAGAAGTAATGAAATAGGCACTACGCAAGTAGTGGCCTGTCAGTATTTTGAGTGAGCGACCTCTTAGCAATAAGAGTGCCGGTAAAACGGCAAAAGTAACAGAGATTAAACTGAAGAGTTTGATCCTGGCTCAGATTGAACGCTGGCGGCATGCCTTACACATGCAAGTCGAACGGCAGCGCGGGGCAACCTGGCGGCGAGTGGCGAACGGGTGAGTAATATATCGGAACGTACCCTGGAGTGGGGGATAACGTAGCGAAAGTTACGCTAATACCGCATACGATCTAAGGATGAAAGTGGGGGATCGCAAGACCTCATGCTCCTGGAGCGGCCGATATCTGATTAGCTAGTTGGTAGGGTAAAAGCCTACCAAGGCATCGATCAGTAGCTGGTCTGAGAGGACGACCAGCCACACTGGAACTGAGACACGGTCCAGACTCCTACGGGAGGCAGCAGTGGGGAATTTTGGACAATGGGCGCAAGCCTGATCCAGCAATGCCGCGTGAGTGAAGAAGGCCTTCGGGTTGTAAAGCTCTTTTGTCAGGGAAGAAACGGGTCTTTCTAATACAGAGATCTAATGACGGTACCTGA
Source organism: Duganella sp. AC917 (assembly GCF_979258245.1). Taxonomy (NCBI): domain Bacteria; kingdom Pseudomonadati; phylum Pseudomonadota; class Betaproteobacteria; order Burkholderiales; family Oxalobacteraceae; genus Duganella; species Duganella sp. AC917. Next base: position 4,782,802 of record NZ_OZ409848.1, on the reverse strand, counting down.
AGAATAAGCACCGGCTAACTACGTGCCAGCAGCCGCGGTAATACGTAGGGTGCAAGCGTTAATCGGAATTACTGGGCGTAAAGCGTGCGCAGGCGGTTTTGTAAGTCTGTTGTGAAATCCCCGGGCTCAACCTGGGAATGGCAATGGAGACTGCAAGGCTAGAGTTTGGCAGAGGGGGGTAGAATTCCACGTGTAGCAGTGAAATGCGTAGATATGTGGAGGAACACCGATGGCGAAGGCAGCCCCCTGGGTCAAAACTGACGCTCATGCACGAAAGCGTGGGGAGCAAACAGGATTAGATACCCTGGTAGTCCACGCCCTAAACGATGTCTACTAGTTGTCGGGTCTTAATTGACTTGGTAACGCAGCTAACGCGTGAAGTAGACCGCCTGGGGAGTACGGTCGCAAGATTAAAACTCAAAGGAATTGACGGGGACCCGCACAAGCGGTGGATGATGTGGATTAATTCGATGCAACGCGAAAAACCTTACCTACCCTTGACATGGATGGAATCCCGGAGAGATTTGGGAGTGCCCGAAAGGGAACCATCACACAGGTGCTGCATGGCTGTCGTCAGCTCGTGTCGTGAGATGTTGGGTTAAGTCCCGCAACGAGCGCAACCCTTGTCATTAGTTGCTACGAAAGGGCACTCTAATGAGACTGCCGGTGACAAACCGGAGGAAGGTGGGGATGACGTCAAGTCCTCATGGCCCTTATGGGTAGGGCTTCACACGTCATACAATGGTACATACAGAGCGCCGCCAACCCGCGAGGGGGAGCTAATCGCAGAAAGTGTATCGTAGTCCGGATTGTAGTCTGCAACTCGACTGCATGAAGTTGGAATCGCTAGTAATCGCGGATCAGCATGTCGCGGTGAATACGTTCCCGGGTCTTGTACACACCGCCCGTCACACCATGGGAGCGGGTTTTACCAGAAGTAGGTAGCTTAACCGCAAGGAGGGCGCTTACCACGGTAGGATTCGTGACTGGGGTGAAGTCGTAACAAGGTAGCCGTATCGGAAGGTGCGGCTGGATCACCTCCTTTCTAGAGTAGCACTCTTCTTCAAGCGTTCACACTTATCGACTGTCAATATAAAGAACAGCATTTGGGGCTGTAGCTCAGCTGGTTAGAGCACCGTGTTGATAACGCGGGGGTCGTTGGTTCGAGTCCAACCAGCCCTACCAGTTTTACCCTAGTAGTAAATCTCAGGGGGATTAGCTCAGCTGGGAGAGCACCTGCTTTGCAAGCAGGGGGTCGTCGGTTCGATCCCGTCATCCTCCACCAAGAGTTCAAATGTAAGCCACAAGGTTTAGATTTGATCTTTTAGAGATCAAGTGCTGTACGTTCTTTAACAATCTGGAAGAAGTAAGTAAATTTTTATTGATCGTGTCACCGACAGGTGGCGCGATGGGTAATGATTGTATGTATCAACAAACGCAACAACGTAGTACTTCTTATTCCTATAAACGCTCCTTGTTTAGTCGCAGGGGCTAACGTTATAGGGACAAGTGAATAAGTGCACATGGTGGATGCCTTGGCGATTACAGGCGATGAAGGACGTAGTAGCTTGCGATAAGCTGCGGGGAGCTAGCAAACAAGCTTTGATCCGCAGATTTCCGAATGGGGAAACCCGGCCTTTTAGGTCATTGCATACTGAATACATAGGTATGCAAAGCGAACGCGGCGAACTGAAACATCTAAGTAGCTGCAGGAAAATAAATCAACCGAGATTCCCAAAGTAGTGGCGAGCGAAATGGGAAGAGCCTGCACGTTTTAGCATGACGCATAACAGAATCCTCTGGAAATAGGAGCCATAGCGGGTGATAGCCCCGTATGTGAAATGCGATGTGTGGAACTAAGCGTGCGACAAGTAGGGCGGGACACGAGAAATCCTGTCTGAATATGGGGGGACCATCCTCCAAGGCTAAATACTCGTAATCGACCGATAGTGAACCAGTACCGTGAGGGAAAGGCGAAAAGAACCCCGGGAGGGGAGTGAAATAGATCCTGAAACCGTGTGCATACAAACAGTAGGAGCGGACTTGTTCCGTGACTGCGTACCTTTTGTATAATGGGTCAGCGACTTACATTCAGTGGCAAGGTTAACCATATAGGGAAGCCGTAGAGAAATCGAGTCCGAACAGGGCGATAGTCGCTGGGTGTAGACCCGAAACCAAGTGATCTACTCATGGCCAGGATGAAGGTGCGGTAACACGCACTGGAGGTCCGAACCCACTAATGTTGAAAAATTAGGGGATGAGCTGTGGGTAGGGGTGAAAGGCTAAACAAACTTGGAAATAGCTGGTTCTCTCCGAAAACTATTTAGGTAGTGCCTCAAGTATCACCATCGGGGGTAGAGCACTGTTATGGCTAGGGGGTCATCGCGACTTACCAAACCATTGCAAACTCCGAATACCGATGAGTGCGAGCTTGGGAGACAGACGTCGGGTGCTAACGTCCGGCGTCAAGAGGGAAACAACCCAGACCGCCAGCTAAGGTCCCAAAGATTGGCTAAGTGGAAAACGAAGTGGGAAGGCTAAAACAGTCAGGATGTTGGCTTAGAAGCAGCCATCATTTAAAGAAAGCGTAATAGCTCACTGATCGAGTCGTCCTGCGCGGAAGATGTAACGGGGCTAAGCCAGTCACCGAAGCTGCGGATATGCGTAAGCATATGGTAGGAGAGCGTTCTGTAAGCCTGCGAAGGTGTCTTGTAAAGGATGCTGGAGGTATCAGAAGTGCGAATGCTGACATGAGTAGCGATAATGGGGGTGAAAAGCCCCCACGCCGTAAGCCCAAGGTTTCCTGTTCAACGTTCATCGGAGCAGGGTGAGTCGGCCCCTAAGGCGAGGCAGAGATGCGTAGCTGATGGGAAGCAGGTTAATATTCCTGCACCGTCGTATGATGCGATGGGGGGACGGATCGCGGAAGGTTGTCTGCCTGTTGGAATAGGCAGTTTCTGGTTCATAGAAGGCGCTTAGGCAAATCCGGGCGCGTAATTCAAGGGACTGGGACGAGGAACTTAGGTTCTGAAGCAATCGGAAGTGGTTCCAAGAAAAGCCTCTAAGCTTCAGTCATACGAGACCGTACCGCAAACCGACACAGGTGGGCGAGATGAGTATTCTAAGGCGCTTGAGAGAACTCGGGAGAAGGAACTCGGCAAATTGGTACCGTAACTTCGGGAAAAGGTACGCCCTTGTAGCTTGGCTGATTTACTTCAGTAGGGTGAACGGGTTGCAATAAACTGGTGGCTGCGACTGTTTAATAAAAACACAGCACTCTGCAAACACGAAAGTGGACGTATAGGGTGTGACGCCTGCCCGGTGCTGGAAGATTAAATGATGGGGTGCAAGCTCTTGATTGAAGTCCCAGTAAACGGCGGCCGTAACTATAACGGTCCTAAGGTAGCGAAATTCCTTGTCGGGTAAGTTCCGACCTGCACGAATGGCGTAACGATGGCCACACTGTCTCCTCCCGAGACTCAGCGAAGTTGAAGTGTTTGTGATGATGCAATCTACCCGCGGCTAGACGGAAAGACCCCATGAACCTTTACTGTAGCTTTGCATTGGACTTTGAATCAATCTGTGTAGGATAGGTGGGAGGCTTTGAAGCGGGGACGCCAGTTCTCGTGGAGCCAACCTTGAAATACCACCCTGGTTCATTTGAGGTTCTAACCTTGGCCCGTTATCCGGGTCGGGGACAGTGCATGGTAGGCAGTTTGACTGGGGCGGTCTCCTCCTAAAGTGTAACGGAGGAGTTCGAAGGTACGCTAGGTACGGTCGGACATCGTGCTAATAGTGCAATGGCATAAGCGTGCTTAACTGCGAGACTGACAAGTCGAGCAGGTACGAAAGTAGGACATAGTGATCCGGTGGTTCTGTATGGAAGGGCCATCGCTCAACGGATAAAAGGTACTCTGGGGATAACAGGCTGATTCCTCCCAAGAGTTCATATCGACGGGGGAGTTTGGCACCTCGATGTCGGCTCATCACATCCTGGGGCTGTAGCCGGTCCCAAGGGTATGGCTGTTCGCCATTTAAAGTGGTACGTGAGCTGGGTTTAAAACGTCGTGAGACAGTTTGGTCCCTATCTGCCGTGGGCGTTGGAAATTTGAAGGGGGCTGCTCCTAGTACGAGAGGACCGGAGTGGACAGACCTCTGGTGTACCGGTTGTCACGCCAGTGGCATTGCCGGGTAGCTAAGTCTGGAAGAGATAACCGCTGAAAGCATCTAAGCGGGAAACTTGCCTTGAGATGAGATTTCCCAGAGCCTTGAGCTCTTTGAAGGGTCGTTCGAGACCAGGACGTTGATAGGTCAGGTGTGGAAGTGCAGTAATGCATTAAGCTAACTGATACTAATTGCCCGTACGGCTTGTCCCTATAACCTTAGCAGGTTATGGTGAATAAGAAGTACGTTGAAACGTTCGTTGATACACAACTTCATTACCCGATTTACTTACTTCTCCAGATTCAGGGCGACGCGAATGCGCGCAGCCCAGTACAAGTCAATGCCTGATGACCATAGCAAGTTGGTACCACCCCTTCCCATCCCGAACAGGACCGTGAAACAACTCTGCGCCGATGATAGTGCTGCAACCAGTGTGAAAGTAGGTTATCGTCAGGCTAGTTATTTTAAAAAGCCCCTTCCAGTGATCTGGTCGGGGCTTTTTTTCGTCCATCAATAACAAGAATAGACGTAAAAAAGGGCGCTTCGAGAAAGCGCCCTTTTTAATTCTGCGACTGATTAGAAGTGGTAAGCCGCTTTGACTTCAAGGAAGTTCGCGCCGCCGTTAGGGCTCTTAATGCTGCCATTGGAGAAGTGCTGCAATTTAAGCGCGACTTCCCAATTGTTCTGCATGACATAGCCGATGCCGATGTGGTCGCCGAACTGGAAGGCGGTCGACAATTCCTTGCCGTCGTTCCTGTACAGGCTGGACAAGAGGTGAACGCCGACGCCGGCTTCGTAGTAAAGCCCCTTCTTGTTGTCATTCTGAAAGCGGAACACCGGAGTGAAACCCACGTCCCACAGGCCTTTTTCCCAGCCCGACACATTGCGGTATTGGTTCTGGCGCCAGTAGCCAACGCTGCCTTCCCAGTAGCCGCTCAGATGCGTGCCGTTCGACTGGAACCATCTTTTGTCCCAATCATTGGCGGCGCTCAGTCGAACCATACGCTGCTTCGACGCCGTGCCGTAGTCCACCGACACCGAGTCGATCAGTTGTTGGGCCATCGCGGCCTGGCTCATCAACAGCGTAACCGCTGCTGCCATCATTGTTTTCGCGAACATAGTATCCTTGTATTTGTACTGACTCATTTGTGCTGTATGTATGTTTATACGGCTGCCAAGATTGTACCGGTGTTCCGAAATTTCTTCCGGCGCACCGTTGGTTTGATTAGCCCAGGAGCAGAATTGTCTATGCGAATTGCATTTCTCGGTATTGGCTTGATGGGAGACCCGATGGTACGCCGCCTGTTGGCGGCCGGCCATTCCGTTACGGTCTGGAATCGTACCTTCGCGAAGGCCGAGGCGCTCGCATCGGCCGGCGCGGTGCCGGCTGCGCGCTTGGACGAGGCCGTGCGCGATGCCGGCATCGTCATCTCGATGCTGGAGGCGGGCCCCATCGTAGCGCAAGTGATGCGTGACGCCTTGCAGGCCCTGGCTCCGGGTGCGTTGTGGATAGACATGAGTTCGACGCAGCAAGCGGAGGCACAGGCGTTTCATGCGCTGCTGCAAGCGCAGGGCAGGCGCTTTGTCGACGCGCCGGTGTCGGGTGGCGTGGGCGGCGCGGCAGCGGGCACCCTGGCGATCATGGCGGGAGGCGACCTTGCGGACTTCGCCGAGGCGCAGCCGGTGCTGGCGGCGATGGGACGGCCAACCTTGGTCGGACCCGCAGGCAGCGGCCAGGTGGCCAAGCTTTGCAATCAGTTGATCGTCGGCGCGACCATCAATATCGTGGCGGAAGCGATGCTGCTGGCGCAAGCCGCCGGCGCCGACCCGGCCGCTATGCGCGCGGCGATCCGTGGCGGCTTTGCCGAGAGCAAGATACTGGATGTGCACGGTCAGCGCATGCTGGAGAGAAATTTCGTCGCGGGCGGCAAGGTCACGACGCAGCTGAAGGATCAGCGCAACATCCTGGCGGCTGCGCAAGCGGCAGGGGTTACGTTGCCGGTGACGGAGCTGGTGACGGAGCGCTACAGGCTGTTGGCTGAAACCCTGCCGCAGGCCGATCATTCGGCTGCGCTGGTGGGGTTGGAACAACTCAATCCGGGGCAGCGGGTGGGCAAGGCCCCGGACCGCGTCTAACATTCATTGGCCGCCGCCTTAGTTCAGCGGCAGACTCTTCTCCGCCAGTCTTACCCAGAAGCTGGCCCCAACCGGCAGCAGATTGTCGTTGAAATCATAACTGCCATTGTGCAGCACGCATGGCCCCAGTCCGTGGCCGCCATCGCGATGATCACCCTCGCCGTTGCCGATAAAGATATAGCACCCCGGCTTGGCCTGCAGGAAGAACGCGAAATCCTCGGCGCCCATGGTCGGTTCGACGTTGTCATCGACCTTGTCGGCACCAACGACCTCCTTCATCACCTCGACCGCGAAACGCGTTTCGGCCGCATGATTCACCAACGGCGGATAATTTCGTCGAAACTTGTATTCCACCTCCGCCCCGAACGCCGCCGCCGTATGCTGCGCGATCTCGCCCATGCGCGCCTCGATCATGTCCAGCACCGGCGTGGTGAAGGTACGCACCGTGCCGACCATTTGGGCTTCGTCCGGGATGACGTTGGTCGCGCTGCCCGCGTGGATCTGCGTGATCGACAGCACCGCCGTATCGAGCGGACTTTTCTGCCGCGAGATGATGGTCTGCCAGCTCTGCGCGATCTGCACGGCCACCATCACCGGATCGATGCCCTTGTGCGGTTGGGCCGCATGCGCGCCCTTGCCTTTGATGGTCAGATAGAACTCGTTACTGGAGGCCATCATCGGCCCCTCGACCACGCTCATGTGGCCAGACGGAATCCCCGGCCAGTTGTGCATGCCGTAAATCGCATCCATCGGGCACTGCTCGAAAAGGCCGTCCTCGATCATGCGCCTGGCCCCGGCGCCGCCTTCCTCTGCCGGCTGGAACACCACATACACGGTGCCGTCGAAGTTGCGGTGCTCGGCCAGGTGCTTGGCGGCGCCCAGCAGCATGGCGGTGTGGCCGTCGTGGCCGCAGGCGTGCATCTTGCCCGGATGGCGCGAGGCGTGCGGGAACGTGTTCACCTCTTGCATTGGCAGCGCGTCCATGTCCGCGCGCAGGCCGATCGCGCGCTGCGAGCTGCCGTTCTTGATGATCCCGACCACACCGGTGAGGCCCAGGCCGCGAATGACGGGAATCCCCCATTCCGTCAGCTTGGCCGCCACCACGTCGGAAGTGCGTTGCTCTTCGTAGCAGAGTTCCGGATGGGCATGCAGGTCGCGCCGGATGTGCTGCAATTCGGACTGAAAGGCAATGATGGGGTCAACGAGTTTCATTTGCTTCTCCAAAATGGTCGTCCACCTTGTGGGCGGCGAGAATAGCCATTGTAGCCCTTGTCGTACAAGTTTATCCAGAGCAGGCCCCTGCTTGATATCCACCGGCCCGGAATGGTTTACGATACTGCTTTCAGCATACGCTTTTTGGACTTTTGACAATGACAACCACTCAAGTTCGCGCGGTTTGCCCGCACGACTGTCCCGACACCTGCGCGCTGCTGGTGACCGTCGAGGACGGCGTCGCCACCGCCGTCAAGGGCGATCCCGACCATCCGACCACCGCCGGCGTGCTGTGCACCAAGGTGGCGCGCTACACCGAGCGCACCTACCACGCCGAGCGCCTGCTGCACCCGCTGCGCCGCATCGGCAAAAAGGGCGAGGGCAAGTTTGAGCGCATCAGCTGGGACGAGGCGCTGGCCACCATCGCCGCCAGGCTCAAGCCGATCGCCGCGCGCGCGCCGGAAGCGATCCTGCCGTACAGCTACTGCGGCACCATGGGCTTGTTGCAGGGCGAGTCGATGTCCTCGCGCTTCTTCAACAAGATCGGCGCCTCGCTGCTGGACCGCACCGTCTGCGCGACCGCCGGCGCAACCGGTTACCGGTACACAATAGGCGGCTCGGTCGGCACGGACATGGAGCAGTTCCAGAACGCCAAGCTGATCATTATCTGGGGTGGCAATCCGATCGCCTCGAACCTGCACTTCTGGACGCGCGCGCAGGAAGCCAAGCGCAACGGCGCCAAACTGATCGCCATCGACCCGTACCGCTCGCTGACGGCCGAGAAATGCCACCAGCACATAGCACTGCTTCCGGGAACCGACGCCGCGCTGGCGCTGGGTCTGATGCACGTGGTGATCGCCGAGAATTTGCTCGATCATGACTACATCGCGCAGCATACGCTCGGCTTCTCGCAGCTAAAAGAGCGCGTGGCCGAATGGACGCCGGAGCGTGTCGCCGAGACCTGCGGTATCACCGTGGCAGAAGTGGTCGACCTGGCGCGCCTTTACGGCGGCACGGCCAAGGCAGGCGAGCCGGTGGCGATCCGCGTCAACTACGGCGTGCAGCGGGTGCGCGGCGGCGGCACCGCCGTGCGCAACATCGCCTGCCTGCCGGCGCTGGTGGGCGCCTGGCGCCACGCGGCGGGCGGCATCCAGCTGTCGTCGAGCGGCTCGTTCCCGTCCAACAAGGTGGCGTTGCAGCGGCCCGATTTGCTCAAGTCCATGCCGCGCACCATCAACATGACCACCATCGGCGACGACCTGTTGCGCCCGGCCTCGGCGGAATTCGGGCCGGCGGTGGAGGCGGTCATCGTCTACAACTCCAACCCGGTGGCGATCGCGCCGGATTCCTCCAAGGTCGCGGCCGGCTTCGCGCGCGAGGATTTGTTCACCGTCGTGCTGGAACACTTCCAGACCGACACCGTCGATTACGCCGATATCGTGCTGCCCGCCACCACGCAGCTCGAGCACGTCGACACGCACACCTCGTTCGGCCACCTGTACATGATGGCCAACAACGCTGCCATCGCGCCGCTGGGCGAGTCCAAGCCCAACACCGAGATCTTCCGCTTGCTGGCGGCGGCCATGGGCTTCGACGATCCTTGCTTCCGCGATACAGACGACCAGCTGGCGTCGATCGCCTTCAACACGAAGGACGTGCGCGCCGTGCACTTCGATTGGGAGTCGTTGAAACTGAAAGGCTGGCAAAAGCTCAACATGCCGGAGGCCCCGTTCGCACAGGGCGGCTTTATGACGCCGTCGGGCAAGTGCGAATTCTATTCGGCCGCGATGAAAGCTGACGGACTCGATCCGTTGCCGACTTATCTACCTCCGTACGAATCTGTTGCTAGCAACCCTCAACTTGCGAAAAAATATCCGCTGGCGATGATCTCGCCGCCGGCGCGAAACTTTTTGAATTCGACATTTGTAAACGTCAAGAGTTTGCGCTCGGCGGAGGGTGAACCGCACCTCGACATCCACCCCGACGATGCCGCAAAACGGGGTATTTTTGACGCCGATATGGTGCGCATCCACAATGACAGAGGCAGTTTTATCGCCAAAGCGCGCGTCACCGACAAGGCCCGTCCGGGCCTGGTTGTCGGCTTGTCAGTGTGGTGGAAGAAGCTAGGCCGGGATGGCAAGAATGCCAATGAAGTCACCAGCCAACGCCTCACCGACATGGGCCGCGCACCGACTTTTTACGATACACTCGTAGAAATTGAAAGAGTCGTTGCTTGAAGGTAGCATATGCGCAATTTTCTCCGCCGTGCCTTGCGGGCCAAGTACTGGCTCGCAACGGCATGTTCCGTACTCCTGCTGGCCGGTTGCGCCCAGTTGCGGTACTACGTGCAGGCCGCGCAAGGCCAGTACGCGTTGTGGTCGGACGCCCGTCCGATCGACGACTGGCTCGGTGATCCGAACACCGATCCCCGCCTCAAGGCCCGCCTTGAAAAAGCCCTGCTGATCCGCCGCTTCGCGGTCAAGGAACTGGGCCTTCCCAACAACGCCAGCTACAAGAATTACGCCGCGCTGTCGCGTCCGTTTGTGCTGTGGAACGTGGTGGCCACGCCGGAGCTGTCGCTGCGCCCGATCCAGTGGTGCTTCCCGATCGCCGGCTGCGTCAGCTATCGCGGCTACTACAGCAAGGCCGACGCCACCGCGTACGCCGACGAGTTGCGCGAAGACGGCAACGACGTCCAGGTCGGCGGCGTGCCGGCGTACTCCACCCTGGGCTGGTTCAGCGATCCGCTGCTGTCGACCTTCATCAATTATTCCGATGCCGAGCTGGCGCGCATGGTGTTCCATGAGCTGTCGCACCAGGTTGTGTATGTGCAAGGCGATACCCAGTTCAACGAGAGCTTCGCCACCGCCGTCGAGGAAGCGGGCGTGGAGCGCTGGATGGAACTTTACGGCACGCCGGAGATGCGCGAGAGCTATGTGCGCAACAACGCGCGCCGCCAGGACTTTCTGGCGCTGCTGGTCAAGCACCGCCAGATGCTGGCCGATAATTACGCCAGCAAAACCAGCACGCGCCATCGCCGCGCCGAGAAGGCGCGCATCTTCGCGCACCTGAAATCGGACTACCAAAAGCTCAAGGAAAGCTGGGGCGGCTACGCCGGCTACGACCGCTGGTTTGCCGAGCCGCTGACCAACGCCCACCTCAGCGCCGTGGGAACTTACCACGATTATCTGCCCGCCTTCCGCGAGCTGATGAAGCAGGAGCGAACGTTCGTGCGATTTTATGGTGCAGCGCAAAAATTAGCTTTGCTTGATTTCGCTCAACGTCAGCAGCAGCTGGAACACCTCACCCGCCTCGCGACGCTGGACGCCGAGCGCCTCTCTCACCCGCCGCAGCAAGCCGCAGTCGCCGAAGCAGCGCATTGATGCTGCTATGCAGCACAAAATGCCGTTAGAAGCGATGTTCTAATTATGCTTAAATGCGCTTGCGTCCGGGCTGCGTGCCCGATAGCATCGCATCATAAGCAGGCTCAGGCTGTTCGTGCAGACCATCCCACCTGCCTGGAGCGGCACTGTGCGCCGCGCCGATAACGATAATGAGACGAGAGGCACAGGATGGAGAAAATCTGGTTGAAGTCCTATCCGCCCGGCATGCCGACGGAGGTCGACACAACGCAGTACCGGTCGCTGGTGCAGTTGCTGGAAGAGTCTTTTCATAAGTTCGCGGACCGCAACGCCTACGTCTGCATGGACAGGTTCCTGACCTATGCCGAGCTTGACGCCCACTCCAAACGCATCGGCGCCTGGCTGCAAAGCCGCGCCATGAAGAAGGGCGCGCGCGTCGGCATCATGCTGCCCAACGTGCTGCAATATCCGATCGCCATCGCCGCCATCCTGCGCGCCGGCTACACGGTGGTCAACATCAATCCGCTGTACACGCCGCGCGAACTCGAGCACCAGCTCAACGACTCCGGCTGCGAGGCCATCATCATCCTGGAGAATTTCGCCACCACGCTCGAGCAGGTGCTGGGCCGGACCCAGGTGCGGCACATCCTGGTCGGCAGCATCGGCGAAATGCTGGGCGGGCCGAAAGGCATGCTGGTCAACTTCGTCGTGCGCAACGTCAAGCGGCTGGTGCCGCCGTTCTCGCTGCCGAACGCGGTGCGCTTCAAGGACGCGCTGTCGCAGGGCGGCGGCATGAAGCTGACCCCGGTCGAAGTGACCCAGGACGACCCCGCCTTCCTGCAGTACACGGGCGGCACCACCGGCGTGGCCAAGGGCGCCGTGCTGACCCACAAGAACGTGATCGCCAACCTGCTGCAAACCGAAGCGTGGGGCAACCCGGCGATGGGCGGTCTGGCCGAGCAGATCGTCATCGTGGCCGCGCTGCCGCTGTACCACATCTTCGCGCTAACGGCCTGCGCCATGTGGGGCACGCGCGTGGGCGCGCTCAACATCCTGATACCGAATCCGCGCGACATTGGCGGCTTCATCAAGGAGCTGGCCAAGTACCGCTTCCACATGCTGCCTGCGGTCAACACGCTGTACAACGCGCTGCTGAACCATCCCGATTTCGTGCACCTGGATTTCTCCGCCCTCAAGGTCAGCAACGGCGGCGGCATGGCCGTGCAGCAAACGGTCAACGATCGGTGGCGCAAGGTGACGGGCGTGCCCATCGTCGAAGGCTACGGCCTGTCCGAGACCTCGCCGGTGGCCACCTGCAACCGCACCGACATCGCCGACTTCACCGGCACCATCGGCTTGCCGATGCCCTCGACCGACATCGCCATCCTCGACGACGACGGCAACCCGGTGCCGCTGGGTCAGCCCGGCGAGATCGCCATCCGTGGCCCGCAGGTGATGGCCGGCTACTGGAATCGTCCGGACGAGACCGCCAAGGTGATGACCGCGGACGGCTTCTTCAAATCCGGCGACATCGGCGTGATGGACGAAAACGGCTACACGAAAATCGTTGACCGCAAGAAGGATATGATCCTGGTCTCCGGCTTTAACGTCTATCCGAACGAGCTCGAGGGCGTGATCGCCGCCCATCCGGGCGTGCTGGAGTGCGCCTGCATCGGCGTGCCGGACGAGCACTCGGGCGAGGCCGTCAAGGTGTTCGTGGTGCGCCGGGACGCCAGCCTGACCGCCGACCAGCTGATGGCCTACTGCAAAGAACAACTGACCGGCTACAAAAAGCCGAAATACATAGAGTTCCGCGAGGAACTGCCAAAAACCAATGTCGGTAAAATCCTGCGGCGCGTGCTGCGGGACGAACACACCAACGAGAAGAAAAAGGCTGCATAAAGATGGAAAAAATCTGGCTCAAGTCCTACCCCGAGAACATGCCGTCGGAGATCGATCCCACGCAATACCGTTCCGTCACGCATCTGCTGGAAGAATCGTTCCGCAAATACGCCGACCGCAACGCCTATGTGTGCATGGATAAATTCCTGACTTATGGCGAGCTGGACAAGCTGTCGCTGCGCATGGGAGCCTGGCTGCAAAGCAAGGGCCTGCAGCCGGGTGCGCGCGTGGCGATCATGATGCCGAACGTGCTGCAATATCCGGTGGCGATGGCCGCCGTGCTGCGCGCCGGCTACACGGTGGTCAACGTCAACCCGCTGTACACGCCGCGCGAGTTGCAGCACCAGCTGGTGGACTCGGGCTCGGAAGCGATCATCGTGCTGGAGAACTTTGCCACCACGGTGGAGCAGGTCATCTCGCACACCAAGGTCAAGCACGTGATTGTCGCCACCATGGGCGATATGCTCGGCACGCTCAAAGGCGCGATCGTCAACCTGGTGGTGCGCAAGGTCAAGAAGCTGGTGCCGGCGTTCTCGCTGCCCGGCTCGATTTCGTACAAGAAGATGCTGTCGGAAGCGGCCAACATGACCTTGCAGCCGGCCAAGCAGGCGCATGACGATATCGCCTTCCTGCAATACACGGGTGGCACCACCGGCGTCTCCAAGGGCGCGATGCTGTTGCACAGTAATATCATCGCCAACGTTCTGCAGAACGAAGCCTGGCTGCAATTCAAACAGCACAAAGAGCAGATCGTATTCGTTGCCGCGCTGCCGCTGTACCACATCTACTCGCTGACCATCAGCGCGCTGATGGGCATGCGCATGGGCGGGCTGACGTTGCTCATTCCGAACCCGCGCGACATCCCCGGCTTCGTCAAGGAGCTGTCCAAGTACCGCGTGGCCGTGTTCCCTGCGGTGAATACCTTGTACAACGCGCTGCTGAACAATCCGGAGTTCCCCAAGCTCGACTTCTCCAGCTACTCGGTGTGCAACGGCGGCGGCATGGCCGTGCAGAAAGCCGTGGCCGACAAGTGGCTGAAAGTAACCGGCACGCCGATCATCGAAGGTTATGGCTTGTCGGAGACGTCGCCGGTGGCCACCGCGAACCGCGTCGACATCAAGGAATTCACCGGCACCATCGGCCTGCCGATTCCGTCGACCGAAGTGCAAATCCTGGACGACGACGGCAATCCGGTGCCGCTGGGCCAGACCGGTGAAATCGCCATTCGCGGTCCGCAAGTGATGGCCGGCTACTGGAACCGCGCGGACGAGACCGCCAAGACGATGACCGCCGACGGCTTCTTCAAGACCGGCGATATCGGCATCATGGACGAGCGCGGCTACACGCGTATCGTCGACCGCAAGAAGGACATGATCATCGTTTCCGGCTTCAACGTGTATCCGAACGAGGTCGAAGGCGTGGTGGCGGCCCATCCGGGCGTGCTGGAAGTGGCCTGCATCGGCGTGCCGGACCAGAACTCGGGCGAGGCGGTCAAGCTGTTCGTGGTTCGCAAGGATCCGAACCTGACGGCCGAACAGTTGCTGGACTATTGCAAGCACGAGCTCACGGCGTACAAGAAACCGAAGTTCATCGAGTTCCGCGACGAGCTGCCGAAGACCAACGTCGGCAAGATCCTACGGCGCCAGCTGCGCGACGAGAAGCCGAAGGCGGTCGCGTAAATTCCAAAAATCGCCTGTTCGCAGGCGATTTTTTTTAGGTGTTCAATCGCGGCCGGCCGTTCTGCACAACGAAACTGGCGGCGGTCGCGATGCCGCTGGCCGCATCGTGCACATCGTTCAGGCCGATGAAATGGGCGGTGGTCGCCGCTGGCGTGACGTTGAGCAGCATGAAACCGCGCTTGTCGCTGCGGCCGTACTTGATGCTCGGGTTCATTGCCACATACTGCTCGGTGCGCGACTGCGGGCGCGACGACGACGTGATCGACGTGCCGCAGAATTCCGTCGCCAGCACGGGGTTCGCGCCCGACCGGGCGCGCGCCGGATCGCGGCCGATTTCGGCCGCGAAGAAGGTGTGCACATCGCCGGACAGGATCAGCGGGTTGCTTGCCTTGCTGATGGCCAGCCCGTCGAGCAGGCGACGCCGCGCCATCGGATAACCATCCCAGCCATCGGTCCAGATGCGCGCATCGCCCTCGGTCTTGAACGGCACCTGGCTGTTGTGCGCCATCAGCGTCTGCTGCGCCAGGATGTTCCAGCGCGCGCGGGATGACTTCAGGCCATCGTCCAGCCATCGCTGCTGCACCTCGCCCAGCATCGTGCGCCGCGTGTCGCCCAGCGCCGCGCACTGGCGCCGCACGACGGACGACGAGCCGCCGCGTTCCGCCGGTGGGCAGGCCTGCCAGGCGCGGTACTGGCGGTCGTCCAGCACGTGGAAACGCGCCAGCCTTCCCCAGTCGTAGCGCTGGTAGATGCGCATGTTGGCGAAGTCGCCCGCCCTGGGCAGCACCAGCCGCACCGGCATATGCTCGTAGAACGCCTGGTACGCCGCCGCGCGCCGCTCCAGGAACTTCGGATTCAGACGCTCGTCGCGGTCGTTGGCGTAGTCGTTGGCCACTTCGTGATCGTCCCAGGTGACGATCCACGGCGCGGCGTGATGGGCGGACTGCAGATCGCGGTCGCTCTTGTACTGGGCGTAGCGGTTGCGGTAATCGGCCAAGGTGAAGCTCTCCGAGGACCGCACGGCGGTTTTCGGATGGCGCAGCTGGTACGGGCCCCACTCGTAGATGTAATCGCCCAGGAAGGCCACCAGATCGGGCGAGGCGGCGGCGATGTGGCGGTGCGCGGCATAGGTGCCGAACTCCCAGTGCTGGCACGAGGCCACGGCCAGCTTGAGCTGATCCGGCATGGCGTCTGCGGTGGGCGCGGTGCGGGTGCGGCCGATCGGGCTGACGGCGTCGCCCAGCATGAAGCGATACCAGTACCAGCGCGCCGGCGATAAGCCGGTGACGTCGACATGCACGCTGTGCGCCAGCTGCGGCGCCGCGCTGGCCATGCCTTTGGCGACGATGCGGCTAAAGCGCTCGTCCTCGGACACCTCCCAGCGTACGGCAAAGGCCACCGCCGGCATCGCGGCCGCGTTAAGCGGATCGTGCAGGATGCGGGTCCAGATAACGACCGCGTTGGGCAGCGGAGAACCAGAAGCGACGCCAAGGCTGAACGGATAGCGCGCCTTGCCGGCGCCGGCAGATACTGGGTTGGCGCTGACACTGGCAATGGCGCTGGCCGATGCCGCCAGCGCGGCGAGGAAGATGCGGCGTTGCGCGTCCACCCTTGGCGCTCCTGATTATGGGTGCATCAGCGTTTCGATCGGCGGCACCTTGCGTGGTTTGCGGTCCGAGTCGGTCGCCACATAGGTCAGCACCGCCTCGGTGACCTTGACGGTATCGGCCTGCAGGCGGTTGCGCTCCGCGTACACCTCGACGTTGACGGTAATGGACGTATTGCCAACCTTGACAATATCAGCATAAAACGACAGCAGGTCGCCGACGAACACGGGATTCTTGAACAGGAACGAGTTCACGGCGATGGTCGCCACGCGGCCGTTTGCGCGGCGGGTGGCCGGCAGCGAACCGGCGATATCGACCTGCGACATGATCCAGCCGCCAAAGACATCGCCGTAAACATTGGCGTCCGACGGTGACGGCATCATGCGCAGTTCCGGCATTTTGCCGGCCGGCAGGCCGCGATTGACCGTGGTGACGGCGATAGGTGTTGGATTTTGGGGCGTGGTCATCGTGAATTCTCTTCAGGGGCTACAATTACCGGGATTGAACCATAAAAAGCCGACATCCGCCATGCGCCGTTACCCGAATTCCCCGCCCGATCCCGCCAGCCCATCAGCTCCCACCCGCAGCGACGCCGCCACCCTGAAGACACTGGTCCCCTATTTGTGGGTCTACAAATGGCGCGTGCTGCTGGCGCTGTGCTGCCTGGTCGGCGCCAAGCTGGCCAACGTCGGCGTGCCGGTGGTGATGAAAAAACTGATCGATTCGCTGACGATCACGCCATCGCATCCGCAGGCGCTGCTGGTGCTGCCAGTCGCCGCGCTGGTGGCCTACGGCGCGCTGCGCGTGTCGACCACCCTGTTCACCGAGCTGCGCGAATTCCTGTTCGCGCGCGTCACACAGCGCGCCGTGCGCACCATCGCGCTGCAGGTGTTCCGCCACCTGCACGCGCTGTCGCTGCGCTTCCACCTGAACCGCCAGACCGGCGGCATGACCCGCGATATCGAACGCGGCACCCGCGCGGTCGGCTCGCTGATCTCGTACACGCTGTTCAACATCCTGCCTACCCTGGTGGAGATCACGCTGGTGCTGGGCTACCTGGTGCTGCACTACGATATCTGGTTCTCGGTGATCACCTTCGTCGCGCTGGTGTTGTACATCACGTTCACGGTCGTCGTCACCAACTGGCGCACGCACTTCCGCCGCACGATGAACGATCTGGATTCGAAGGCCAACACCAAGGCCATCGACTCGCTGATCAATTACGAAACCGTCAAATACTTCGGCAACGAGGACTACGAGGCCAAGCGCTACGACGAAGGCTTGCAGCGTTACGAAGCGGCCGCCGTCAAATCGCAGACATCGCTGTCGCTGCTGAACACGGGGCAGTCGATGATCATCGCCATCGCCGTCACGTTGATCCTGTGGCGCGCCACCGTGGGCGTCATCAACGGCACGATGACACTGGGCGATCTGGTGCTGGTCAACTCGTTCATGATCCAGCTTTATATTCCGCTCAACTTCCTTGGCGTGATCTACCGCGAGATCAAGCAAAGCCTGGCCGACATGGAAAAGCTGTTCTCGCTGCTGGACCAGAACCGCGAGATCGCCGACGCCAAGGACGCGCAGCCGCTGGTCACGCACGGCGCCCAGGTGCGCTTCAACCACGTCGACTTCAGCTACGAGTCCAAGCGCCAGATCCTGTTCGATGTCGACTTCACCATCGCGCCGGGCACCACGACGGCGGTGGTGGGCCACAGCGGCTCGGGCAAGTCCACCTTGTCCCGATTGCTGTTCCGCTTCTACGAAGTCAACGCCGGCGGCATCACCATCGACGGCCAGGACCTGCGCGCGCTGACGCAGGACTCGGTGCGCCACGCGATCGGCATCGTGCCGCAGGATACGGTGCTGTTCAACGACACTATCGAATACAACATCGCCTACGGCCAGCCCGGCGCCAGCAAGGAGCAGATCGTCGCGGCGGCGCGCGCGGCGTCGATCCACGACTTCATCGAAAGCCTGCCGGACGGTTACCGCACCATGGTCGGGGAGCGGGGACTGAAGCTGTCTGGCGGCGAAAAGCAGCGCGTGGCGATCGCCCGCACGCTGCTGAAGAATCCCGCGATCCTGATTTTCGACGAGGCCACGTCCGCGCTGGACTCGAAGGCCGAGCAGGCGATCCAGGCGCAGCTCAAGGAAATCGCCAAGAGCCGCACCACGATGGTCATCGCGCACCGCCTGTCGACGGTGGCCGACGCGCAGCAGATCCTGGTGCTCGACCACGGCCGCATCGTCGAGCGCGGCACGCACCAATCGCTGCTCGCCGCCGATGGCCTGTACGCGCAGATGTGGCAGCGCCAGCAAGCGAAAGCCGATGAAGAATTGACCGAATCGCCCGAGGACGAGGCGCGCGCCGAGTAAGTCCAACTACTGGGGTCAAGTCTGTCATTCGGACACGTGCTGTACCGTAATACCGATGAGGACGTGTCCGAATGACAGACTTGACCCCCCATGTTTTTTCACGTTGATAAGGAATCGACCATGAAGTCTCGCTTTGCCTTGGGTGCTGTCACCGCGCTGGTGGCCTGTATGCAGAACGCCTACGCCGACCCCACAGAACAGCAATTCCGCGCCCTCTACAAAGAGCTGGTCGAAACCAACACCACCTTGTCGTCGGGCAGCTGCACGCTTGCGGCCGAACGCATTGCCACGCGCCTGAAAGCGGCCGGCTTCCCGGACTCGGACCTGCATCCGTTCGCCGATCCGAAGTTTCCGAAAGAGGGCGGCCTGGTCGCCATCCTGCCGGGCAGCGATCCGAAGGCCAAGGCGATCCTGCTGCTGGCGCACATCGACGTGGTCGAGGCCAAGCGCGAGGACTGGGTGCGCGATCCGTTCACGTTGATCGAGGAGGACGGCAAGTTCTACGCGCGCGGTGCGCTGGACGACAAGGCGCAGGCGGCCATCTGGGCCGACTCGCTGATCCGCTTCAAGAAGGAGGGCTTCAAGCCGCGCCACACCTTGAAGATGGCGCTGACCTGCGGCGAGGAGACGGCCGGTGCCTTCAACGGCGCCGAGTGGCTGACCAAGAACAAGCGCGACCTGATCGACGCCGGATATGCGCTCAACGAAGGCGCGGGCGGGGAGCTCAATGCCGCCGGCAAGCGCGTCTCGATGACGGTGCAGGCCGGCGAGAAGGTCGCGCAGAACTACCGGCTGGAAGTGACCAATCGCGGCGGACACAGTTCGCGTCCACAAAAGGACAACGCCATCTACCGGCTCGCGGCCGCGCTTAAAAAGGTCGAAGGCTACGAGTTTCCGGTCCAGCTGGCCGACGGCAGCCGCGGTTACCTGAACGGCATGTCGAAGATCCAGGCGGCGGCCGGCCACGAGGACGTCGCCGACGCCATGCTGGCCGTGGTGAAGAACCCGGGCGACGCCAAGGCGGTCGCGCTGCTGTCGTCGACCGACTCCAGCTGGGGCGCGATGCTGCACACCACGTGCGTGGCGACCTTGCTTGACGCCGGCCACGCCACGAATGCGCTGCCGCAGCGCGCCCGCGCCAACATCAACTGTCGCATCTTCCCGGGCGTGACGCAAGAAGAAGTGCGGCAAACGCTGGTCAAGGCCATCGACGACCCTGCGGTCAAAGTGGAAACGCTGGAGATACGCGGCGAGAACTCGGCGCCGCCGGCATTGACCAAGGCGATCCTGGAGCCGGTCGAGCGCATGACGGCCAAGCTGTGGCCCGGCGTGCCGGTAATGCCGATCCTGCAGTCCGGCGCCACGGACGGCCAGTTCCTCAACGCCGCCGGCATTCCAACCTACGGCATCAGCGGCATCTTCCTGACGCCGGATCTGGGCAACATCCACGGCCTGAACGAATACATCGGTGTGCAATCGTTGATGGAGGGCCGGACCTTCCTGCATGAACTGGTAAAAATCTACGCCAACCAGTAAGACATCCCTGAATGTAAAAAGGCCACCTTGACGGTGGCCTTTGTTTTGCGCGGCTGCTTTTACGCGGCGTCTTTGATCATGTCTTCCTGGCCCGGCTCGACCAGTTCGCCCTCCCACTTGGCGACAACCGCCGTGGCGACGCCGTTGCCGATGACGTTGGTCGCGGAGCGCGCCATGTCGAGGAAGTGGTCGATGCCGAGCAGAAGCAGCATGCCCGCCTCCGGGATGTTGAACTGGCTCAGGGTGGCGGCGATCACCACCAGCGAAGCGCGCGGCACGCCGGCCATGCCCTTGGAGGTGAGCATCAGCACCATCATCATGGTCATCTGCTGGCCCAGCGACATTTCGATGCCGTAGGCCTGGGCGATGAACACGGTGGCGAAGGTGCAGTACATCATCGAGCCGTCCAGATTGAACGAGTAGCCGATCGGCAGCACGAACGCGGCGATCCGGTTCTTGACGCCGAAGCGCTCCAGGCCTTCCAGCGTTTTCGGATAGGCCGCTTCGCTCGAGGCGGTCGAGAAGGCCAGCAGGGCAGGGCCGCGCAGCTCCTTCATCAGGCCGAACACGCGGCCCTTGAGGAACAGGAAGCCGGCGAAGATCAGCAAGCACCACAGCAAGATGATGCCGAAGTAGAACTCGGCCATGAACACGCCGTAGGTCGACAGCACGCCCAGGCCGCTTTTGGCGATGACGCCGGCAACGGCCGCGAACACGGCGATCGGCGCAAATTTCATCACGTAGCCGGTCACCTTGAGCATCACGTGGGCGACGCCGTCAAGCGCGTCGACCATGATCTCGGCCTTCTTGCCGACCGCCGCCGCGGCCGAACCGAAGAACAGCGAGAAGATGACGATTTGCAAGATCTCGTTCTTGGCCATGCCGTCGACGATCGACGCCGGCACCAAGTGGGTGACGAAGTCCTTCAACGTCAGGCTGGACGTGGCCAGCTCGACCTTGCCTGCCGCGGTGGCGGCCATGTGGCCCAGCAGCGCGTCGCCCGGGCGGAACAGGTTGACCAGCACCAGGCCCAGGCTCAGCGACATCACCGAGGCCAGGAAGAACCAGCCCATGGTCTTGATGCCGATGCGGCCCACTTCGCTGGCGTCGCCCATGCGCGCGATGCCCACCACCAGGGTCGAGAACACCAGCGGCGCGATGATCATCTTGATCAGGCGCAGGAACAAAGTCGTAATCAGCGACATCGTATCGGCGAAGCTGACGGGGTTCTCCATGTTGGCGTGAACGACGTAGCCCGTCAGGATACCGAGCGCCAGTGCGATCAGGATGTAAGTGGTCAAACGGCTTTGTTTATGCATGTTCTCTGTTTCCCGTGGTAGTGTCTCTATGGACGCTGGCTGGGGCGGGATTCGTCCGCCACACCCAATCTCGTACAAAATAATGTCATTTCCCCGCAGTGTGGAGGTATGATCCAGCCAATGCAGCTTTGTAAGCTGATGAAACATTGAGCAAGTTCCGCAGTATCCTTGTGGTAAAGGGTACTGTCAAGCTCACGTGGGCGCGGGCCCACACACCTGTCGCGGGCACTCTAACTTTGCCAAAAATATGATAGCGATAAATAATCTCAGCAAATGGTATGGCCAGTTCCAGGTATTGGCTGAATGCACGACCAGCGTGTCCAAAGGGGACGTGATGGTCATCTGCGGGCCGTCCGGTTCGGGCAAGTCGACGCTGATCAAGACCGTCAACGGCCTGGAGCCGTTTCAGCAGGGCGACATCACGGTCGACGGCATCTCGGTCGGCGCCAAGGGCACCGATCTGCCCAAGCTGCGCGCGCGCATCGGCATGGTGTTCCAGAATTTCGAGCTGTTTCCGCATCTCTCGGTGCGCCAGAACCTGACCCTGGGCCAGGTCAAGGTGCTGGGCCGCAGCGAGGACGAGGCCAACGCGCGTGGCCTGCAGTACCTGGACCGGGTCGGCCTGCTGGCGCAGCAGGATAAATATCCGAACCAGCTGTCCGGCGGCCAGCAGCAGCGTGTGGCGATCGCCCGCGCGCTGTCGATGGACCCGATCGCGATGCTGTTCGACGAGCCCACCTCCGCGCTGGACCCGGAGATGATCAACGAGGTGCTCGACGTGATGGTCGGACTGGCGCAGGAGGGCATGACGATGATGGTGGTCACGCACGAAATGGGATTCGCCAGGAAGGTGGCCAACCGGGTCGTCTTCATGGACAAAGGACGGATACTGGAGGACTGCGGCAAGGATGAATTCTTCGGCGCGCCGCGTTCCGAGCGCGCCCGCGATTTCCTGGCGAGGATTATTCACTAGATCGACTCGGGAAGTTCGCTTCCCTGCATTACCGATAGCATGCGCCGGCGCCCGCCGGCAGGTCGTATTTGACGTTCATTGTATTTTTCTTAGGAGGAATCATGTCGTTACCACGAGTGCTCTATCGTTTTGCCATCGTCGCCGCCAGCGCGGTCTTCATTGCAGCTCCCGCCGCCGCTCCCGCCGCCGCCCAGGAGGCCGGCGGCACCTTGGCCAAGATCAAGCGCACCGGCACCATCACGCTCGGTGTGCGCGACGGCTCCATTCCCTTCTCCTACCTCGACGACAAGCAGCAGTACCAGGGCTACTCGGTCGATCTGTGCCTGAAGGTGGTGGCCGCGATAGAGAAGCACTTGGGCATGTCCGGCGTGAAGGTGGTGATGAATCCCGTCACCGCCGCCAACCGCATTCCGCTGATGGCCAACGGCACTATCGATCTGGAATGCGGCTCGACCACCAACAACGCCGAGCGGCAAAAGCAGGTGGCGTTCGCGCCGACCATGTTCGTCATCTCCAACCGGCTGCTGGTCAAGAAGGCGTCGAACATCCGCAGCCTGGCGGACCTGAAGGGCAAAACGCTGGTGGCCACCGCCGGCACCACCACCCTCAAGCAGATGACGATGCTCAACAACGAGCGCAAACTGGGCATGAAGATCGCCGTCGGCAAGGATCATCCGGAGTCGTTCCTGATGCTGGAAACCGGCCGCGCCGCCGCCGAGGCCAATGACGACATCCTGCTGGCCAGCCAGGTCGCCACCGCGCGCAATCCGGGCGAATACACGATTTTGCCGGAGGCGCTGTCCGTCGAACCTTACGGTATCATGATGCGGCGCGGCGACACGGCCTTCAAGGCGGTGGTCGACGCGGCGCTGACGCGGTTCTATCAGTCGCCCGAGTTCTCGAAGACTTACGACAAGTGGTTTGCGAGCGCCATCCCGCCGCGCGGTATCAACCTCAATTTCCCGATGCCGGCCACGCTCAAGGCGGTCATCGCCAAGCCGACCGATTCGCCCGATCCGGCGGCGTATGCGCTGAAAACCGCAGCGCCGGCCCCGGCGCCGCCCGCGCAGAAGATCGACGCCAAGAAATAAGCGGCGGCCGTCGCCATGAACTACCAATGGAACTGGAACATCTTCCGGGAGATGTCGCCGGACGGCGTGCAAACGTATTGGGACACGCTGCTTTCCGGCCTGGCCTGGACGATGGCGACGTCGCTGGCCGGCTGGGTGGTCGCGCTGGCGTTGGGCTTCGCCGTCGGCGCCATGCGTACCTTGCCCAACCGCTGGCTGCGCATGCTGGGCACCGGCTACGTCGAGCTATTCCGCAACGTGCCTTTGCTGGTGCAGATGTTCCTGTGGTTCTTTGTGATGCCGGAGCTGCTGCCGCAGGCCGCCGGCGACTGGCTCAAGTCCTTGCCCAACGCGCCCTTCGTGACGGCGGTGCTCTGCCTCGGCTTCTTCACGTCGGCGCGGGTGGCTGTCAGGTCACCGCCGGTATCGAGGCGCTCGCCGGCGGCCAGCGCCTGGCCGCGCTGGCGCTGGGCCTCGACCTGCCGCAGACCTACCGCTTCGTGCTGCTGCCGCTGGCGGTGCGCATGATCCTGCCGCCGCTGACCAGCGAATTCCTCAACATCATCAAGAACAGTTCCGTGGCGCTGACCATCGGTTTGATGGAGCTGACCGCCAGCGCCCGCGCGATCCAGGAGTTTTCCTTCCAGGTGTTTGAAGCCTTCACCGCCGCCACGCTGATTTATGTGGTGGTCAATCTGGTGGTGATCGCCGCCATGCGCTGGCTGGAGCATCGGCTTGCGCTGCCCGGCACGATAGGAGGTCGCTGATGTTCGCCCATTTCGACACCAGCGTCATCGCCAACTCGTGGGTCTACCTGTTCCAGGTCGGCATGGCGTTCACCTTGGAGCTGACGGTGCTGTCGATGATCGGCGGCGTCGCGCTGGGCACTTTGCTGGCGCTGGCGCGCATGTCCAGCTTCCCGCCGCTGGCGCTGGTGGCCGCCGCCTACGTCAACCTGATACGCGCGGTGCCGCTGGTGCTGGTGATCTTCTGGTTCTACTTCCTGGTGCCCTACATTGCGGCGTGGGTGATCGGCGCGCACGAACCGGTCAAGGTCGGCACGTTCTGGTCGGCGCTGATCACGTTCACCCTGTTCCAGGCAGCGTACTACTGCGAGATCATGCGCGGCGGCATACAGGGCATCCCGCGCGGGCAGGTGCTGGCCGCGCAGGCGCTGGGGTTGCGCTATTGGCAGGCGATGGGCCGCGTCGTGCTGCCGCAGGCCTTTCGCAACATGCTGCCGGTGCTGCTGACGCAGACCATCGTGCTGTTCCAGGATGTGTCGCTGGTGTACGTGCTGTCGGTGCCCGATTTCGTCGGCGCCGCCAGCAAGGTGGCGCAGCGCGATGGCCGCCTGGTGGAGATGTACACCTTTGTGGCGGTGGTCTACTTCGTGCTGTGCTGCCTGCTGTCGTGGCTCGCGCGGCAGCTACACAAGCGGGTGGCGATCGTGCGCTGAGTAGCCCTTCAGGCTGGCCTGCATGTAGTCGATGAACAGGCGCACGCGCGATGGGATCAGGCGTGATTCGATGATCGCGTAGACCGGCGCCGGCGAGACTTCCCATTCCGGCAGCACGCGCCGCAGCGTGCCGCGCAGCGCGTCGTCGCGCATTTCCGGGCCCGCCGAGATGGCGATGCCCACACCGAGCGTCGCAAGGGTGCGGCACATGCTGACATTATTGGCGCAGTAGCGGCCGGAGACATCGACCGTGACCGTTTGCTTTCCCGACGTGAGCGCCCAGCGCGACTGCCTTCCCGACGCCGCCTGGATCACGCATTCATGGTGCGCGAGGTCGTTCGGATGCTCCAGCGCAGGCGCATCGCGCAAATACTCGGGCGCCGCGAACAGATAGCGCGGCAGCAGGCCGATTTGTCTGGGGATCAAGGTGGAGGGCGTTGGCGGCGGCGCGCCGATGCGGATCGCGCAGTCGAAACCATCGGCCACCAGATCGATCCGGCGCGGGGTCAGATCCATTTCGAAATCAATCTGCGGATACAGCTCGCCGAAACGCTTGATCGCCGGCGCCAGGTAGCTGATCGCCAGGTCGACCGGCATCGACACGCGCAGCAGGCCGCTGGGATGCTCGGCCAGCTCCATCAGCGATTCGTGCGCGATGCGCGCCTCCGCGACAATGCCCTGACAGCGGCGGAAGTACGCCAGGCCCGCCTCCGTCAACTCCACTTTGCGGGTCGAGCGGTGGAACAGGCGCACGCCGATTTCCTTTTCGAGGTCGGAGATGCGGCGCGACAGCGTCGAATTGGGCATATCCAGCTGCTCGGCCGCGCGGCGGAAGCCCTTGGCGTTCGCCACCGCCACAAACAACTCCATACTCGCCAGCAGTGTCATGACATAGCTTTCATCGATTGCTCCATGGGTGGATCAGTGATTTCATTTTAAGCTATTTATCCCAAGGGAGAAACAATGGATGATGAATTCACTGTCATCCACTTCCCTAGGAACCTGAAATGAACCAGCTCTCCACCGCAGTCAAGATCGGCCCTTACGACCTCCGCAACCGCATCATCATGGCGCCGATGACCCGCTCGCGCGCCAACGACGCCGACGGCGTGCAGTCCGACCTGGCCGTCACCTACTACCGCCAGCGTGCCAGCGCGGGCCTGATCATCACCGAAGGCACCTTCCCGAGCGCGATGGGCAAGGGCTACGTCGCCACACCGGGCATCTACAGCGACGCCCAGGTGCAAGCCTGGAAGCGCGTGACCGAAACGGTGCACGCCGAGGGCGGGCGCATTTTCCTGCAGTTGATGCATACCGGCCGCATCTCGCATCCATCGATGCTGCCGCAACGCGCGCTGCCTGTGGCGCCGTCGGCGATCAAGGCGGCCGGCCAGGCGTACACGATGTCCGGCATGGCCGATTTCGTCACGCCGCGCGCGCTGGAGACGGCGGAAGTGGCGGGCGTGGTGGACGAATACCGCCTGGCGACGCGCCGCGCGCTGGAGGCGGGCTTCGATGGCGTCGAGCTGCACGCGGCGTCGGGCTATCTGCCGGAGCAGTTCCTGGCATCCGGCACCAACCAGCGCACCGATCAATACGGTGGCTCGATACCCAACCGTGCGCGCTTCATCCTGGAGGTGCTGGAAGCGATGGTCGCGGAGGCGGGCGCCGATCGCGTCGGCATCAAGATCTCGCCAGAGATGGGCTTTAACGACATCGTCGACGCGACCCCGGTGGAGACCTATACCTATCTGGTGGGGCAGCTGGCGCATTTGAAGCTGGCATATCTGCACGTGGCGCTGTTCAAGGCGAGCTACGACTATCACGCCGCGCTGCGGCCCCTGTTTGGCGGCGTCTATTTGCTCGGTGGTGGCCAGAGCCGCGAGTCCGGCGAGCAGCGCATCGCCGCCGGCGAGGCGGACGCCGTGGTCTACGGCAGCACCTTCCTGGCAAATCCAGATCTGCCACGCCGGTTTGAACTGAACGCGCCGCTCAACACGCCCAATCCCGCACTGTTCTACGTTCCAGGCCCGCAGGGCTATATCGATTATCCCGCGCTCGAGGATGGACCCGCGAACCGCGCGCTGCGCATCCACGCTTACGGTGGCGCCGATGCTCTGCGCTGGGACGAGGTACCGGCGCCGCAGCCCGCCGAAGGTGAGGTGCTGGTGCGCGTGACGGCCGCCGGTGTCAACGGCCTCGATTGGAAGATACGCGACGGCTTGGTGCAGGACGCGTTCCCGTTGCCGTTGCCGGCCACGCTGGGCATTGAACTGGCTGGCGAGGTGGCCGGAGTTGGCGCAGGCGTTGAAGGCTACGCCATCGGCGACCGTGTGCACGGCGCGCTCGGCGCGTTGGGAGCCTACGCCGGCCACGTGGTGATCGCCGCCGCCAAGCTGGCGCACATTCCGGCGGCCATCGACGACGCCACGGCGGCCGCCATCCCGGTCGCGTCGCTGACGGCCTGGCAGTCGCTGTTCGAAGCGGGACAACTTCAGCGCGGCGAGACGGTGCTGATACACGGCGGCGCTGGCGCCATCGGCAGCTTCGCGGTGCAATGTGCAAAGCAGGCCGGCGCCCGGGTGGTGGTCACCGCGCGTGGCCGTCACGCCAATCTGCTGCGCCGCCTTGGCGCCGACGAGGTGATCGACTATCCGAACGTGCGGTTCGAGGAAGTCGTCAATAATGTCGACCTGGTGCTCGATCTGGTCGGCGGCGAGACGTTGGCGCGCTCCTGGCAAGTGTTGTCGTCGAAAGGACGCATTTTCACCACGGCGGCGCCGGACATCGCCGCGCAATTGACCGAGGGACGGCGAGGCGGCTGGTTCCGTATGCGTTCGGACGGCGCCCGCTTGACCGAGATCGGGGCCAAAGTCGCCGCCGGCGACCTCACCGTGGTGATCGACGAAGTGGTGACGGCGGAGCAGGCCGGCGCCGCCATCGAGCGCAACAAACAAGGTCACGGCGCCGGCAAGACGGTGATCCGATTCTGATGAGAACTACGGGGTCAAGTCTGGCATTCGGACACGGCCTGATCGCTAGCGGCTAGCAAAATGTTGGTTCTTGCGCTAGTTGTCGCGGGTTTTAGATGGGGTCGTGTCCGAATGCCAGACTTGACCCCGGCCTTGCTGGATGCGGAACCTGCCCGGCAGCGGGTAAAATGGCGGGATCCGCACTTTGATAGCCAGAAAGCCCGCCGCCATGTCCGACTTCGAAAACACTCCCGACAGCATCACCATCGCCCGTCCAGACGACTGGCATTTGCACCTGCGCGACGGCGCCACGCTGGCCAGCGTGCTGCCGCACAGCGCGCGCCAGTTCGGCCGCGCCATCGTGATGCCTAATTTGAAACCGCCGGTGACCACCACCGCAGCCGCCGAAGCCTATCGCAGCCGCATCATGGCAGCGCTGCCTGAAGGGATGAAGTTCGAGCCGCTGATGACGCTCTACCTGACCAACAACACGCCGCCCGACGAGATCCTGCGCGCGCAGGAAAGCGGCATCGTGCACGCGGTCAAACTGTATCCGGCCGGCGCCACCACCAATTCCGACGCCGGTGTCACCGATCTGTCGAACTGCTATAAAACGCTGGAGATGATGCAGGAAGTCGGCATGCCGTTCCTGGTCCACGGTGAAGTCACCGACCAGGATATCGACCTGTTCGACCGCGAGGCGGTCTTCATCGAGCGCGTCATGCGTCCGCTGCGCCGCGATTTCCCGGCGCTGAACATCGTCTTCGAACATATCACCACCAAGCACGCCGCCCAGTACGTGGCGGAAGCCGAAGGCCCGATCGCCGCGACCATCACCGCGCATCACCTGCTGTATAACCGTAACGACATCTTCAAAGGCGGCATCCGTCCGCATTACTACTGCCTGCCGGTCCTCAAGCGTGAAGAACACCGCCTGGCGCTGGTCACCGCCGCCACCAGCGGCGACGAGCGCTTCTTCCTCGGCACTGACTCGGCGCCGCACGCGCAGGGCGCCAAGGAAGCCGCCTGCGGCTGCGCCGGTTGCTACACCGCGCTGCACGCGATGGAGCTGTATGCCGAAGCGTTCGAACGTGCCGGCGCGCTGGAGAAGCTGGAAGCTTTCGCCAGCTTTAACGGCCCGGCCTTCTATAACCTGCCGCGCAACACCGACACAATCACGCTCAAACGTGAGCAGTGGACCTTGCCCGAAACGCTGCCGATGGCGGACCAGCAGGTGGTGCCGCTCAACGCCGGTGAAACCATCAACTGGAAAATGGTATAAGCAGTGCTGCAATCGATCGACTGGTCGCGCCCCTGGTATGAGTCGGTACGGGGCGCGGCCGGCAAGCTGACAGCGGACGTCCATTTCAGGGAAGCCTTCAGCGCGCAGGCCTCGGCACTGGGCCTGCGCAACCATCTCGGCTTGCCGCTTTCCTTTGTGCCCCAGGAGGCGCTGCCCGACGGCACCGCGTACGAAGCCTTCATCGGCGCCACCGGCGGCGTGCCCACACGCGACAATCTCCACGATTTTTTCAATGGCCTGGTATGGCTTAGCTTCCCGCTGATTAAAGTGCGGCTGAACGCCTTGCAGGCGGCGCAGATCGCGCAGGACGGCGTGGGCAAATCGCGCGGACCCGCACGCGACGGCGCCACCATCTTCGACGAGAACGCGGCGCTGCTGGTTGTGCGCGATAGCGATAGCGGCCATCGCCTGACCGAAGCGCTGCGCGAACATCGCTGGCACGACGCATTCGTCGACCAGCGCGCCAGCTTTGGTCCGGACGCGCAGGTCTGGCTGTTCGGCCATGCGCTGATGGAGAAGTTGGTAGCACCTCGCAAGGCAATCACCGCGCACTCGCGCGTGGTGGTGGCGGGTGACGATTTCTTCGCGATGGAGCACGACGCGCGTCGCGCATGGCTGGACCGGAAGGTGGCGCTGGACCTGGAAGACAACGGTTTGAGCACCGCCGACTTCACGCCGATGCAGGCGCTGGGCGTGCCGGGATGGTGGCCAGACCAGGACGAGGCTTTCTACGCCGATGCAACGGTGTTCCGCCCCAAACGCCCGGTCGCAGTAAAATAGCACTTCGACATCACGCCGCAGTTCATCGCAGCACAACCAACATTGGCCGCCGACGCGGCAGAAAGATCACGCCATGACGCAGGTAATTCGATGGGGTATTCTCGGAACGGGCAAAATCGCCAAGGCCTTCGCCACCGCACTACAGGACACGCCTGGCGCAAAACTCGCGGCGATTGGTTCGCGCTCCGTAGATAGCGCTACCAAATTCGGCGCGGAGTTCGGCGCCGAGCGTTTCCACGGCAGTTATCAGGCGCTGGCCGACGATCCCGAGGTCGATGTCATCTACATCGGCACGCCGCACCCGATGCATCACGAGAACGCGTTGATGTGCCTGAACGGCGGCAAGGCGGTGCTGGTGGAGAAATCGTTCACGATGAACCGTCGCCAGGCCGAGGACATCATCGCGCTGGCACGCGAGAAAAAGCTGTTCGTCATGGAGGCGATGTGGACCCGCTTCATGCCGGCGGTGGTGGAGGCCAAGCGCATCGTCGACAGCGGCGAGATCGGCAAGCCGGCGCACGTCACCGCCGATTTCGGGTTCACGTCCGACGCCGGTCCGGAGCACCGCCTGTTCAATCCTGAACTGGGCGGCGGCGCGCTGCTGGACCTGGGCATTTATCCGCTGTCGATGTCGTCGTTCTTCCTCGGCGCTGTTACCGGCGTAAAGGCGCAGGCCGAGATGGCGTCCACCGGCGTCGATATGCAAACCGCGTTCACGCTCACGCACGAAGGCGGCGGCGTGTCCGCCTGCGCGTGCAGCCTGCGTTCGCGCACGCCGACCGAGCTGACGATCTCCGGCACCAAGGGCTTTGTGCGCCTGAGCGACCGTTTCCACAACACCGAAACCATCACCGTCACCTTGGTTGACGGCGCCTCCCGCAGCGAGCGCACGATGACGATCCCCCGCAGCGGCAACGGCTACACCCATGAGGCGCAGGAAGTCGGCCGCTGCATCCGTGAAGGCCTGATCGAAAGCCCGGTCATGCCGCATGCGGAAACGCTCAACATCATGGGTACGCTGGACTCGATTCGCCAGCAAATCGGCCTGCGCTACAGCGCCGACGAGTAAGTCAAAACCAAGCGCGGTTGGCCGGAACTGGTTAAAATCGACAGATGTCGTATCGATAACCAGGAAAAAATCATGTTCGTCGCCAGCCGCGCACCGTCGCTCAAAACCGTGTTGATCGCCACCGGCGTCGTCCTGACGCTGGCAATGGGTGTGCGCCACGGCTTCGGCTTCTGGATGCAGCCGATCTCCCAGGCCAACGGCTGGACGCGCGAAACCTATTCGCTGGCGCAGGCGCTGCAGAACCTGATGTGGGGCGCCTTCGGCCCGTTTGCCGGTATGGCGGCGGACCGTTTCGGCACCATGCGCGTGGTGCTGGTCGGCGCGCTAAGTTACGCGGCCGGCTTGATCTGGATGGCGGTGGTGACCGATCCGACGATGTTCGTCATCGGCACCGGGGTAATGATCGGGCTTGGACTCTCCTGCACCGCGTTCGGCGCTGTCAGCGGCATCATCGGCCGTGTGGCGCCGGCCGAAAAACGCTCTTGGGCGTTCGGTATTTCCGGCGCCGCCAGTTCGTTCGGCCAGTTTTTGATGATGCCGGTCGAGCAGCAGCTGATCTCCGGGATCGGCTGGCAAAACGCCTTCTATGTGCTGGCCGCGCTGGTGCTTCTGTTGATGATACCGATGACGTTCTATTTGCGCGAGCCGGCTGTCGACCATGGCGACGGTCCGCAGCAAAGCATCCGCGAAGCGATGAGCGAGGCGATTCGCAACCGCTCCTTCCTGTTCCTGGTCGCGGGGTACTTCGTTTGCGGCTTCCAGGTGGTGTTCATCGGCGTGCACTTGCCGGCCTACCTGAAGGACAAGGGCATCGGCGATCCGAGCGTGGCGGTGATGGCGCTGGCGCTGATAGGCTTGTTCAATATTATCGGCTCCTACTACGCGGGTAAATTGGGCGGGCGCCTGCCGAAGCGGTATTTGCTGTCATCGATTTACTTCACGCGGTCGGTCGTCATTTCGCTATTCCTGCTGGCGCCATTGACGCCGTATTCGGTGTACATATTCGCGGCGGCGATGGGCTTGATCTGGTTGTCGACGGTCCCGCTGACGAACGGCATCATCGCCGGCATTTTCGGCGTCAAGCACATGTCGATGCTGGCCGGTGTGGTGTTCTTCTCGCACCAGGTGGGTAGCTTCCTGGGCGTGTGGCTGGGTGGATTCCTGTTTGCCAGGCAGGGGAGTTATGACATCGTCTGGGGTATCGCGATCGCGCTGGGCGTGATGGCGGGCTTGATCAATTTGCCGATCAACGAGCGTCCGGTGGTGCGCAGCGTCCTGAAAGCGGCATAGCCATGAAAACGTGGGCGCTGCGGATGGCGGCTGCTGCGGTGATCGCGCTGGTGTTCATGGCTTACCTGCAGCCGGAGTTCGTGGTGGATCTGGCGAACCGCTTTTATATGTGCTTTTAAACCGTCCTCACACTTTCAGGAATTCTTCGCGGCCGCCGAGCCATCTTGCCAGATGGGCTTCCACCGTGGCGGCTTTTTCGGCGCTGTCGGCGTGCAGCAGGTCGTGCGCGACATCGCGTGCCTGATCCACCAGCCAGCCATCCGTCTCCAGATCCGCGAACCGCAGCATCGCCTGCCCCGATTGCCGCGCGCCGAGGAATTCGCCCGGCCCGCGTATCTCCAGGTCGCGCCGCGCGATCTCGAAACCGTCGGTGGTTTCGCGCATCGTCATCAGCCGCTGCTTGGCGACGCCGCCCAGCGGGCTTTGGAACAACAGCAAACACACACTGGCCGCCGAACCCCGCCCCACACGCCCGCGCAACTGGTGCAGCTGCGACAGCCCGAAACGCTCCGCATGTTCGATCACCATCAGCGACGCATTCGGCACGTCCACGCCAACCTCGATCACCGTCGTCGCCACCAGCACCTGCATTTCATTGGCGATGAAGGCATCCATCACCGCCTGCTTCTCGGCCGGCTTGAGTCGCCCGTGCACCAGGCCCACACTCAGATCCGGCAGCGCTTCGGCCAGCAGCGCGTGCGTGTCGGTCGCCGTTTGCAGTTGCAGCGCTTCTGATTCCTCGATCAGCGGACAAACCCAATACACCTGCCGGCCTTCCAGCGCCGCCGCGTGCACGCGTTCGATCACTTCGTCGCGCCGGTTCTGGTCGATCGCGCGCGTGACGATCGGGCTGCGCCCGGGCGGCAGCTCGTCGATGACCGATAATTCCAGATCGGCGTAGTAGGTCATCGCCAACGTGCGCGGGATCGGTGTGGCCGACATCATCAGCTGATGCGGAATTGCGCCCTCGTTGCCTTTGTTACGCAACGTGAGCCGCTGACCGACGCCGAAGCGGTGCTGCTCGTCGACGATCACCAGACCCAGATTGGCGAAGATGACCGCTTCCTGAATCAGCGCGTGCGTGCCGATCACCAGCTGCGCCTCGCCCGATTCGATCAGCGCATAGGCGGCCAGCTTGTCCTTTTTCTTCAGGCTACCCGTCAGCCACGCGACCTTGACGCCCAACGGCTCCATCCACGCGGCGATTTTGCGGAAGTGCTGGTCGGCGAGGATTTCGGTCGGCGCCATCAGCGCGGCCTGGAAGCCGCTGTCGATTGCTTGCGCCGCCGCCAGCGCGGAGACCACCGTCTTGCCGCTGCCGACGTCGCCCTGCAACAGCCGCTGCATCGGATACGGGTGGCGCAGGTCGGCGCGGATTTCGTTGAGCACGCGTTGCTGCGCGCCGGTCAGTTTGAACGGCAGCGCGGCCTGGAAGCGCTCCGACAATGCGCCGACCACCTTCAGCGCGGCGGCGCCCTTGGAGCGGCGCGCGCGTTGGGCGCGTTTGAGCGACAGCTGCTGCGCCAGCAGTTCGTCGAACTTCACCCGCGTCCACGCCGGATGCGAGCGATCCGCCAGCGCGTGCTCGTCCACCTGCTGCGGCGGATAGTGCAGCAGCCGCACCGCCGGTTCGAAGTCCGACAGCTGCATCTCGGCGCGCAGCTCGGCCGGCAAGGTGTCGGTCCAGTCGACACGATTCATGGCGTCGCCGATGGCGCGGCGCAGGATCGGTTGCGACAGGCCTTCGCCCGACGGGTACACCGGCGTCAGGGACGTCGGCAGCGGGGCGCCTTCGTTGATGACTTTATAGGCAGGGTGCACCATCTCGGCGCCGAAGAAACCGTGCTTCAGTTCCCCGCGCGCGCGCACCCGCGTGCCTTCCGCCAGCTGCTTGACCTGGCTGCCGTAGAAGTTCATGAAGCGCAGTTGCAGGTCGCCCGTTTCGTCGGCGATGTGCACCAGCAGTTGCCGGCGCGGCTTGTAGCTGATTTCATTCTTGACCACCACGCCCTCGACCTGCGAGGTGTCGCCGCCGTGCAGGCGCGCCTCCTCGATGGTGATGACCTGGGTTTCGTCCTCGTAGCGCATCGGCAGGTGCAGCACCAGATCCATGTCCGTGTGCAGGCCGAGCTTGGCCAGCTTGGCTTCCGGGCTGACGGTCTTCCTGGCAGGTTTCGAAGCGGGTTTTGACGCGGGCTTTGATGGAATCACAGGCATATTCGGGCGTTTTTCGGGCACTAGCGTAAAATAGAGGGTTGCCCGTGACAAATCAATGGCAATAACGCCGGTATTGTAAGGCTACCCACACGCATTGGTATGCATGGCGTAGCCGATTTTCTTCAACAGTTTCCAGAAGTCCGCAAAATGTACTTGCTTTCCGATTTCGATTTTAACCTGCCGCAAGAACGTATTGCGCAATTCCCGCTGCCGGACCGCAGCGCTTCCCGCCTGCTGCATCTGGACGGCGAGACGATTGTCGACCGCCAGTTCGCCGATATCGTCGGCCTGCTGCAGGCCGGCGACCTGCTGGTGATGAACGACACCCGCGTGCTGAAGGCGCGTTTCTTCGGCGTCAAGGAAAGCGGCGGCAAGATCGAGGCCCTGGTCGAGCGGGTGCTGGACGACCGCACCGTGCTGGCACAGGTGCGCGCTTCCAAGTCGCCCGGCCCCGGCGTCAAGATCCGCCTGGCCGACGCCTTCGACGTGACGGTGGGCGAGCGCGCCGGCGAGTTCTTCACGCTGCATTTCGACGCCGACGTGTTCGAGCTGATCGAGGCGCACGGCCGCCTGCCGCTGCCGCCGTATATCGAGCACGACGCCGATTCCTTCGACGAGACGCGCTACCAGACCGTGTTCAACAAGGTGCCGGGCGCCGTGGCCGCGCCGACCGCCGGCCTGCATTTCGACGAAAAGCTGCTGGCGGAACTGAAAGCCAAGGGCGTCAACTTCGCCTATGTGACCTTGCACGTGGGCGCCGGCACCTTCCAGCCGGTGCGCGCCGAGGTGCTGTCCGAGCACAAGATGCACACCGAGTGGTACACCATGCCGCAGGAAACCGTGGACGCGGTGCGCGCGACCCGCGCCGCCGGCCGCGACGTGGTGGCGGTGGGCACCACCAGCCTGCGCGCGCTGGAGTCGGCGTCGCAAAGCGGCCAGCTGGAGGCCGGCAGCGCCGACACCGCGCTGTTCATCACGCCGGGCTACCGGTTCAAGACCGTCACGCGCCTGATCACCAATTTCCACCTGCCGAAGTCGACCCTGCTGATGCTGGTGTCGGCCTTTGCCGGTTACGAACCGATCCGTGCTGCCTACGCCCACGCGATCGCCAACGAATACCGCTTCTTCAGCTATGGCGACGCCATGTTGCTGACGACGCAAGCCCGAGCATAATAAGGAATAATCAATGTTGGAATTTACGCTACACAAGACCGATAGCAGCGGCCTGACCAAGGCCCGTCGCGGCGAAGTCAAACTCAACCACGGCGTGGTGCAGACCCCGATCTTCATGCCGGTCGGCACCTATGGCTCGGTCAAGGCGATGTCGCCGCTGGAATTGAAGGAAATCGACGCCCAGATCATCCTGGGCAATACTTTCCACCTGTGGCTGCGCCCGGGCAACGACGTTATCTCCAAATTCGGTGGCCTGCACGACTTTATGGCGTGGGACAAGCCGATCCTGACCGATTCCGGCGGCTTCCAGGTATTTTCGCTGGGCGCGATGCGCAAGATTACGGAAGAGGGCGTGCATTTCAACTCACCGATCAACGGCGACAAGCTGTTCCTGTCGCCGGAAGTGTCGATGCAGGTCCAGCGCGTGCTCAATTCCGATATCGTGATGCAGTTCGACGAATGCACGCCCTACGAAATCGACAATCGCCCCGCCACTCTTGATGAGGCGGCAAAGTCGATGCGCATGTCCTTGCGCTGGGCGCAACGGTCGAACGACGAGTTCCATCGAGGCGGGAACCCGAACGCGCTGTTCGGCATCGTCCAGGGCGGCATGTTTGAAAACCTGCGCGATGAGTCGCTGGCCGGCCTCGAAGAGATCGATTTCCCGGGCCTGGCCATCGGCGGCCTGTCGGTCGGCGAACCGAAGGAAGACATGATGCGCATCCTGGCGCACGTCGGCCCCAAGCTGCCGGCCAACAAGCCGCACTACCTGATGGGTGTCGGCACGCCGGAAGACCTGGTGGCGGGCGTGTCGAATGGCGTCGACATGTTCGACTGCGTCATGCCTACCCGTAACGCCCGCAAT
The DNA here is from genome assembly GCF_979258245.1 of Duganella sp. AC917. Classification (NCBI taxonomy): domain Bacteria; kingdom Pseudomonadati; phylum Pseudomonadota; class Betaproteobacteria; order Burkholderiales; family Oxalobacteraceae; genus Duganella; species Duganella sp. AC917. The sequence continues at coordinate 4,746,335 of NZ_OZ409848.1, read as the reverse complement.
GGTTGGCTGTTCACCCGCTTCGGCGACATCAAGATCAAGAACGCGCGTTATAAGGATGATAAGGAACCGCTAGACAGCACCTGCTCGTGCTACGCCTGCCGCAACTTCTCGCGCGCCTACCTGCACCACCTGAACCGCACCCAGGAGATCCTGGGCGCGCGGCTGAATACCATCCACAACCTGCATTACTATCTGGACATCATGCGCCAGATGCGCGAGGCGCTGGATGACGACCGTTTCCACGCCTGGACCCTGCAATTCCACGCGGAACGGGCACGCGGCATTTAATTGTCTGTGCGAATGTTGCAAGTCTTGTAAAAAGAATTCAACCACCCATATGACTGGAAGTCCTTTCGGCTTCCGGCCAGTGCTAGAATACAGCGCTGTTTTTTCAAACTATTATCGGAGTCACCTGTGTTTATATCCAACGCGTATGCCCAAAATCCACTCGACGCCCTTGGCGCGACCGGCGGCTTTCTGGGCCAATATGGTTTCCTGATTCTGATGTTCGTGGCGATGTACTTCCTGATGATTCGTCCTCAGCAGAAGCGCGCCAAAGAGCAAAAATCCATGATGGAAGCGCTGGCCAAGGGTGACGAAGTCGTTACCGCCGGTGGCGTTCTCGGTCGTATCTCGAAGATTTCCGACCTGTACATCACGCTGGAAATCTCCAGCGGCGCCGAACTGGTGGTGCAGAAGAATTCCGTGACCATGGTGCTGCCGAAAGGCACGCTCAAGGCGCTGTAACCGGCTCCAGGCCACGGCCCGCTTCTCTACCGATAAGCGGGCCGTATTGCATCCGACGCCTAACCCTGAACGTTGAACAATATGAATCGCTACCCCGTCTGGAAATACATACTCATTGCCGTGGCCATCCTGCTCGGTGCGCTGTACTCCGCGCCCAATTACTTCGGCGAATCGCCGGCGGTGCAGGTGACCAGTGGCAAGTCGACGCTCAAGCTGACGTCGGACATGATCGCCAAGGTCGATGAAGTGCTGACCCGGGAAAAAATCCCGCACAGCGAGCTGAACTTCGATGGCACCGGCACCTACGCCTCGGTGCGCGTGCGCTTCCCCGATCCCGACACCCAGTTCCGCGCCAAGGCCGTGCTGGAGAAGGGCCTGAACGCCGATCCGACCGATCCATCGTATTTGGTCGCCCTGAACTTGCAGTCCGACACCCCGAAATGGATGCAGAAGCTCGGCGCCACGCCGATGCACCTCGGCCTCGATTTGCGCGGCGGCGTCCACTTCCTGATGCAGGTCGATACCAAGGCCGTGCTGACCAAGCGCGTGCAAGGCATGCAGGCGTCCGCCCGCAGCCTGCTGCGCGACAAGAATGTGCGCCACGCCGGCATCGAACGCGTCGGCGACACCATCGTCATCAATTTCCGCGACGACGCCACCCGCCAGAAGGCCAAGTCCGTGCTGGGCGACCAGCTGCCGGACGTGACATTTGCCGATTCGGGCGACGGCTCCGACCTGAAAACCGTGATGAGCCTGAAGCCGGCCTCGATCAAGAAGACCACCGATGAAGGCGTCAAACAAAACATCGCCACCTTGTCCAAGCGCGTGAACGAGCTGGGCGTGGCCGAACCGATCATCCAGCAGCAAGGCCCGGACCGCATCATCGTCCAACTGCCTGGCGCGCAGGACGTGGCGCGCGCACGCGCCGTGATCGGTCGCACCGCCACCCTGGAAATCCGCATGGTCGACGAATCGATCACCCCGGGCACCGAACTGACGTCGTCGATTCCGCTGAACTCGGAACTGTTCACCGTCGGCAAAGGCGTGCCGGTTGTGCTGAGCAAGGACGTGATCCTGACCGGCGACTACATCTCCAGCGCCACCGCGCGCCAGGACCAGAACGGCCAGCCGGCCGTCAGCATCGACCTCAACGGCGACGGCGGCCGCCGCATGCGCGACGCCACCCGCGACCGCATCGGCAAGAAAATGTCCATCGTGCTGACTGAAAAAGGCAAGCCGGAAGTATTGTCGGTCGCCACCATCCAGGCCGAACTGGGCAGCAGCTTCCAGATCACCGGCATGGGCAACTCCGAAAACTCCGCCGAACTGGCGCTGCTGCTGCGCTCGGGCGCGCTGGCCGCACCGATGGAAGTGATCGAAGAACGCACGATCGGGCCGCAACTGGGCGCCGAGAACGTGGACAAGGGCCGTCACTCGACGATGTACGGCTTTGCCGCCGTGGCCGTCTTCATGATCGCCTACTACATGATGTTCGGCCTGTTCAGCGTGATCGCGCTGGCGTGCAACCTGTTGCTGCTGGTGGCCTTGCTGTCGCTGCTGGGCGTGACCCTGACTCTGCCGGGTATGGCCGCTATCGCGCTGGCGCTGGGTATGGCGATCGACTCGAACGTGCTGATCAACGAGCGGGTGCGTGAAGAACTGCGTGCCGGCGCGTCGCCGCAGTCGGCCATCGCTGCCGGCTTCGACCACGCGTGGGCCACCATTATCGACTCCAACGTCACCACGCTGATCGTCGGCCTGGCGCTGCTGGTGTTCGGTTCCGGTCCGATCCGCGGTTTCGCCGTGGTGCACACGCTCGGTATCCTGACCTCGATGTTCTCCGCCGTGTTCATCATGCGTGGCGTGGTCAACCTGTGGTACGGCCGCAAGAAGAAGCTGCAATCGATCGCCATCGGTACCATCTGGCGGCCGGATAATGCGGCTGGCGCGGCTGGCGGCAAGGTCGCGACGCGTCCTGATACCAAATAATTCGAGGCATATTCCATGGAATTTTTCCGCATTAAAAAAGACATACCGTTCATGCGGCATGCGCTGGTGTTCAACGTCATTTCGGCGTTGACCTTTGTCGCGGCCGTGTTCTTCCTGTTCCATCGCGGGCTGAACCTGTCGGTGGAATTCACCGGCGGCACCGTGATGGAGCTGAAGTACGCGCAACCGGCCAATCTTGAAGCCATACGGGCGTCGCTGCGCGGCATCGGCTACGAGCACCCGGAAGCGGCCGGTTTCGGCACCGCGCACGACGTGTTGCTGCGTCTGCCGGTGGTGAAGAACATCACCGCCAAGGATGCGTCGCAACAGGTCTATCAGACCTTGTGCACGGCTGAAAAAGGCACGCTGACCCAGATCGACAACGTCAACGCCAAGGGCGAGCACATCGTCAAGCAGGCTTGCATGGGCGCCAATAACGTCGAGCAGGTGGAATTGCGCAAGGTGGAGTTCGTCGGTCCGCAGGTGGGCGACGAGCTGACCCAGAACGGCCTGAACGCGCTGGTGATGGTGATCATCGGCGTGATGATCTACCTGGCCATCCGCTTCGAGTGGAAGTACGCCGTGTCGGCGATTATCGCCAACTTGCACGACGTGGTCATCATTCTCGGCTTCTTCGCCTTCTTCCAGTGGGAGTTCTCGCTGACGGTGCTGGCGGGCGTGTTGGCGGTGCTCGGTTACTCGGTCAACGAATCGGTGGTTATTTTCGACCGGATTCGTGAAAACTTCCGCAAGCAGCGCAAGGCCAGCGTGCACGAAGTGATCGACAGCGCAATCACCTCGACCATCTCGCGTACCATCATCACCCACGGCAGCACCCAGATGATGGTGCTGGCGATGCTGTTCTTCGGCGGCCCGACCCTGCACTATTTCGCCATGGCGCTGACCATCGGTATTCTGTTCGGTATCTACTCGTCGGTGTTCGTTGCCGCCGCTATCGCCATGTGGCTGGGCGTCAAGCGCGAAGACCTGATCAAGCCGGTCAAGGAAAAAGACGAGACGGATGGTGCGGTCGTTTAAGAACGCATAATCTTATTGTTTTGCCAGTAAAATCCTCCCATTAGCCTGAACGCGCTCAAGATCGCGCTCAGCGCACATGGGAGGATTTTTTTATGTGGTATCGATTACTGGCCGGCTTGCTGTTGTGCTTTTCCGCCCACGCTGCGGATCTGCAAAGCGATTCGACCCGCCAGCCTCCTGACGGCGAGGATGCGGAAACCAGCGCGCGCACCGCGATCGCCACCGAAACCGGCAAGCTGCTCCAGGCGCGCGACTACGCCGGCCTGGAAAAGCTCCACCGCAAACTCAATAGCGACAAGGTGCGCACGCCGTCGGGCGTGTGGGGGCTGGCGGTGTTTTACGCCACGCTGCGCGACTATCCGCCACGCACGCGCGAGATGGCCTACTGGCAGCGGGAGGACGCGCAGGCGGCGCGCTGGTCCGCCCAATTTCCCCGTTCCGAGGTGGCGCCGGTCTTTCAGCTCTACCTGAAGCAGAACCGTGCGTTGGCCTTCCGTGGCAACGGCAACTACGCCGACATCCGCAAGGAGGACATCGCGCCGATGCAGCAGGCCGTCAAGGAGGGCCTGGCGTTGATCGACGCGCGAGGCAAGATACCGCTCTCCAAACGCGACAAGCCCGATGGCGGCTGGTATCGCGCGCGGATGGACATCCTGGCGTATTCGGAGTTGTTCCACTCGCATTTCAGCTACGCGTGGGAAGCGGCCGCCAAGATGGTGCCGGACTATCACGAGGCCTACTTCGCGGCGGCTTACTACTCGCTGCCGAAGTGGAACGGCGCGCCGGACGCGGTCGAGCGCATGGCGCGGCTGGCGTCGACCGGCTCTGGGGCCGACCGCGACGCCATGTACGCGCGCGTGTACTGGTATCTGAACCAGACCGAATATCGGGGCAAGATCTTCGAGGACAGCATGGTCGACTGGGACGATATGAAGACCAGCTTCGACGCGCTGGTGCGCGCCTACCCGGACCCGTGGAACCTCAATGCCTACGCTTACTTCGCGTGCAAGGCCGGCGATTACGATGTGATGTCCGCGCTGCTGAAGCGCATCGGCGAAAAAGTGGTCTACGGCGTTTGGGGGGACGGCGGCGAGCGGGAATATCAGCGCTGCGCAAAGAACATCGACGCGGACACGCGCAACTTCGCGGCGGACATGGCGGCGCGCACCAAGCGGCTGCAGGGACGGCAGTACGATAGGCTGATCGGCTACGCCATCGCCCAGCGCGACCGCTTCCGCAACGAGGAAAGCCTGCGGGCATTGCAGTCGGCCGACGAAATCGGCCGCAAGCTGTGGAACCGTCCGGGCATGAGGGTCTACTTCCACAAGGCGCGCGCGCTGGAAAATCTGGCGCGCTACGACGAAGAAATCGAAGCATTGCAGGAAGGGCTTAAATCGCAGCCGGGCTATCCAAGCGCCATATTCCAGATGGGGTTGGCCTATGAAGGTTTAAAGCGCAAGGACGACGCTCGCGAGCAGTTCGCGCTCTCCGCCCAGCGCATCAGGGAGGAACTGGCCAAGCCGGGTGTCGAACGCACGGCCGAGGTGGAAAAAGAGCTGGCACGCATGCGTACGAAGCTGGTCGAATACAACATCGACCCCACTGGCATCTAAGCCGATCGAGCGCGGTCGCGCAACGGCGCGCGGCGGCCCGACCTTACGGCACCAGCGAAAAAACGTGCGCCGCCACGGTCTGATCTCCCAGCTTTAGCCGGTTGCGCGCCAAGCCCTCATGCAGCGCTCCGAGCTTCAAGGCCAGCGCGAAGCTGGCGGTGTTCTCCGCCGCCACGATAATCTCGACCCGCGTCTGCCCCAGCTCTCCGATCGCATAGTTTGCGAGGGCCGTGGCGGCCGCGAAGGCAGCACCTTGCCGTTGCGTGGATTCGCGTATCCAATAGCCGAGATTGCAGAAATTGTGATCGGCGTTGAACTGGTTCAGCCCCGCACCACCGACCACGCTCACGCCATCGGGCAGGAAAATCCCGAATTCGTGCGCCGTGCCTTTGTCACGGCAGGCATCGCAATGCGCGAACCACGCCAGCGCTTCCTCCTCGGTATAACCGGCGGCAGCCCACGGCATCCATTTACCGACGGTGGCTGTCGACTCGCGCACGAACGCGGCGAAGGCCGGCGCGTCGGATGCGGTGTAGGGGCGCAGCAGAAAGCTATTGGCGTGCAGGGTCGTCATTTTCTCTCCTGGTTAATTTTGATCATGTTATACAGTGCCTGCGCCGCCGGCGATAGATGTCCCGACTTGCGCGTGATCAAAGCCAGCTGGCGCGAGATGGTCGGTTCCTTCAACTTGATCACGCGCAGGCGCGGGTAGGTGCCCTTTTGGATCGCCAGATTCGGTACGATGGCCGCCGCCACGCCGGCCGCCACCAAACCGATAGCGGTGGAGCTACGCTGCACCTCGTACTGAAACTGCAGGCTCAGATTCATGCTCTTGTCGCCCAGGTAGCTGTCGAGCAGCGCGCGGTTGCCATTGACATCGCCCGAGAAGATCAGCGGGTAGGGTTGTATCTGCACCCACGTCAGCGAGCGGCGCTTGGCCAGCGCGTGGTCGTCGCGGCAGAGCAGCACGAATTCATCCTGCACCACCGGCACCGAGATCAAATCCGGATGCGTACTGCCGGACAGGTTGATGCCGAATTCCGCCTCGCGGCTCAGCACCGCTTCGGCCACGCGCGCGGATGCGTGGTCGAGTATCTTGACGCGGTTCTCCGGAAAACGCGCGGAGTACTCGCGGATAATCTCGGGCAGGAATTGGATGCCGGCGGTCGGCACGCTGGCGATCGAGATGTCGCCGCGCTGCGCCTTGCCGGTCTCGCGGATTTCCGTCAGCGTGGACGACAGCTCCTGCAGCAGCCTGCGCGCCTGCGGCAGGAAGTCCTTGCCGATGCTGGTCAGCGCGATGCTGCGCGTGGTGCGTTCGACCAGCATCACGCCGAGGAAGTCCTCGAGGTTGCGCAGCCGCTGCGTCACCGCCGTTTGCGTTACGTGCAGCGTGTCCGCCGCTTTCTGAAAACCGCCAAAGTCTGCGATCGCGACAAATGCCTGCACGCCGAGAATATCAATCTTCATCAAATACTTTCATCAACTTAATGAATGAATGGTCTAAATAAATTCATTGTACTTATATTTGGCGAGGGAGGAAAATTCCGCCATCGAGTCCAGGAGTACATACCATGCACACCCAGGCAGCCGCGCTGACCGAGCGCGCAGACCAATTGTCACCAGCGACGATTTTCTTCGTCTTTTCCAGGCTGGCGCTGATGGGCTTTGGCGGCGTGATGCCGTTCGCCTACCGCGCGCTGGTCGAGCAGCACAAATGGCTGACGGCAGAGGAATTCGCCAAGTGCATGGCGATGAGCCAGATGCTTCCCGGGCCGACCGTGTGCAACGTCGGCCTGATGGTCGGCAACCGCTATGCCGGCATCGCCGGCGCGCTGGCGGCGGTAGCGGGCTTGATCCTCGGGCCGTTCTTCATCGTCATCGGGTTGGGTGTGGTGTATCAGCAGTTCGGTGACCTTGAAATCATGCGGCGCGCGATTGGTGGCATGGCCGCCGTCGCCGCTGGGCTGATCCTGGCGACGGCGGCGAAGATGGCGATGGCAATGTTCGCCAAGGCCCATTGGCGGCGCAAGCACGATCAATTGAAGCTGCTGATGATGGTGCTGGCCTTCGTCGCGCTTGGGCTGCTGAAGTGGCAGCTGGCGCTGGTGTTCTGCGTGCTGGCGCCGTTGGGCACCGCCGCCGCTTATCTGCTGGGAGACAAACATGAATGAGCAATCGCCTGTCGGTGAACTGTCTCTGCATATCGCGCTGATGTCGCTGATGGCGGTCGGCGGCGGCGTGGTGCTGCTGGCGCCGCAGGTAGGACAGTATGTGGTCGAAGGCCAGCACTGGCTGACCAACGAGCAGTTCTCGGCCGCCTACGCCATCGCCCAGGCGGCGCCCGGTCCCAACCTGCTGTTCATTTCATTGGTGGGATGGCTGATCGGCGGCTGGTCCGGAGCGATCATGACGACCATTGCCGTGATCGTGCCGTCCACACTGTTGACGCTCACCGCCGTGCGCTTGCACGCCGGACGCGCGGGAAGCCGGTTGTCGCGCGCGCTGGGCGAGGCGTTCGGCCCGATGTCGATCGGCCTGATGGCCGCCACCGCGTGGCTGTTCACCGGCATCTCCAACACCGACTGGCGCGCCGATGTCGTGACGTTGTTGTCGGCGCTGATCCTGCTGCGCACCAAGCTCAATCCGGTGGTGTTGATCGCGCTCGGCGCCGCCGCCGGCGCGCTGCAAATCATCTGACCATTGCTACTGCGCGCGCGCCTTCAGGGTCGCCGAGGGACACAAACCAAACAGTTTTCTATAGTCGCTGGAGAACTGGCTGAAATTACTCAGACCCCAGGCGTCGGCGACATCGCCTATCGCCACCTCGCCCGGCGCGCCGTCGTTCAGCTGGCGGCGCACGCCGTTCAGCCGCATCATGCGCAGGTACAGCATGGGACTCATGCCCAGCACATCCTCGAAACAATATTGCAAGGTGCGCCGGCTCACGTGCACCTGCTCGCACAGCTCCGGCACGGTGATCGCCTCGCTGCGATGATCGTGGATATAGTCGCGCGCCAGCGCCACCACGCGCCGGCGCCGTTGCAGGCTGGCGGCGAGCTCCGGTTCCACGCAACGGTGATCGAGCATATCGAGCAGCGCGAGCAGAACGCCTTGCTGCCACTGCGGGTCCGCCTCACCGGATGTCGGCTGCGTTTCATCCGGCAGCAGTCGCGCCAACGTGCGCAGGAAGGCCGCGCGCTCCGCAGCGTCGACCTGCAGCAAGTCGGCCGACTGCACGCGTTGCCAGTCGATCTGGCAGCCGTGCGCCTGCGCGGTATCGGTCAGCAACTGCCGGCTGGCGACGATGCCGTAGATACTGTAGTCACTCGGCGTGACTAACTCAAACTCAACATTGCCAGACTGCACCATGATTGAATCGGCCCCGGTCTGGCGGCCGTTGATGCGCGTGGCCGCCGCGTGGTCGGGCAGGCCGAACCAGATGGCGTCCGGCCACACGCGGCACGATTGCCGCACCGACTGGCTCAGGCGTTCGCGGAACACTTGCAGCTGGGGTAACTGACGTTCCGTCAGGGCACCGCGAAACAGGCCCGAGCTGATCTGGTCGTAGCGCTGCTGCCAGTTGGTCAGCTCGCTGGCCAGTTCGTCGGCGTCGTGCGCCAGCACCGTGCGCACATCGCGCGCATGGTGCAACAACTGTGTTGCAGTCTGGTGCATATCAATTCCCCCGCTGTTGTATTTCCCATCGCCGCCCGGCAGAGCTGCCTCAAGTTTGCCGATTTTCGATAACGGCCCGCCATGCCCCGCTTCTATACTGAAATTCGCAGCAACTTCCATACCCGCCCGGATCAGGCGTCCCATCCGGGCCTTAGACGCGGCTAAATTAGGGGAAAAAATATGAACGCAAAACAGGCAGCCGGCAAGCCCGCGCTGCAGCAGACGCTGAGCACCTTCCAGCTGTGGGGCATCGCGGTCGGCCTGGTCATCTCCGGTGAATATTTCGGCTGGAGCTATGGCTGGGCATCGGCCGGCACCCTCGGCTTCACCATCACCGCGCTGTTCGTCGCGGCGATGTACACCACCTTCATCTTCAGTTTCACCGAGCTGACCACTTCGATCCCGCACGCCGGCGGACCTTTCGCCTACAGCAAGCGCGCCTTTGGGCCGACCGGCGGCTATCTGGCAGGCGCCGCCACGTTGATCGAGTTTGTGTTTGCCCCGCCGGCCATCGCGCTGGCGATTGGCGCCTACCTCAACGTGCAATTTCCGCAGATCGATCCCAAGCTGGCGGCGGTCGGCGCCTACCTGGTGTTCATGACGCTCAACATCGTCGGCGTGCAGGTGGCCGCGACCTTCGAACTGCTGATGGCCTTGCTGGCGATCTTCGAGCTGCTGGTGTTCATGGGCGTGGTCGCGCCGGGCTTCTCGCTGGCCAACTTCACCAAGGGCGGCTGGTCCGGCGCGGACAGCTTTAGCCTGGCCTCGGTGCCGGGCATGTTCGCAGCCATCCCGTTCGCCATCTGGTTCTTCCTGGCGATCGAAGGCGTGGCGATGGCGGCCGAAGAAGCCAAGGACCCCAAACGATCGATTCCCATCGCCTACATTAGCGGCATCATTACCCTGGTGCTGCTGGCGATCGGCGTGATGGTGTTCGCCGGTGGCGCGGGCGACTGGACCAAGCTGGCTAACATCAACGACCCGCTGCCGCAGGCGATGAAACTGATCGTCGGCGAGAACAGCGGCTGGCTGCACATGCTGGTGTGGCTAGGGTTGTTCGGTCTGATCGCCTCGTTCCACGGCATCATCCTTGGCTACTCGCGCCAGATTTACGCGCTGGCGCGCGAGGCCTATCTGCCGCATTACTTCGCCAAGATTCACCCGCGCTTCAAGACGCCTCACCGCGCCGTGCTGGCCGGCGGCGTGGTCGGCATTGCCGCCATCTACAGCGACGAGTTGATCAAGATCGGCGGGCTGACCTTGACCGCCAACATTGTCACCATGTCGGTGTTCGGCGCGATCACGATGTACATCATCAGCATGCTCAGCCTGTTCAAGCTGCGCCGCACCGAGCCGCACATGGCGCGTCCGTTCCGGGCGCCGTTCTACCCGCTGTTCCCGGCGATCGCGCTGGCTGGCGCGCTGGTGTGCATGGGGACGATGATCTATTACAACCCTTTGATCTTCGCGCTGTTCGTCGGCTTCCTTGCCGCCGGCTATGTGTTCTTCCTGTTCACCAAGGACAGCCGCCAGCAGCACGCCGCGTTGGACCCAATTTAATCACTGGAGCACACCAAATGTCTAAAACGATCATCATGCTGGCTTGTGCCGCGTTGTTGTCCGGTGCCGCGATGGCGGCCGATCCCGTTCCGGCCGCGGCGGCGCCCGACTGGACCGAGAGCGGCAACGTCACCGTTGTTTCCGACTATCTGTTCCGCGGCATTTCGCAAACGCAGGCCAAGCCGACCATCCAGGCCACCCTGGACTTCACGCACGCAAGCGGCTTTTATGTTGGCCTGTTCGGCTCGGGCGTCTCGCATGCGGCGTACAACAATGGCGCCGGTTCCGAGATCGACGTCTATGGCGGCTATCGTCACAGCCTGAACGCCGACACCGTCATCGACGCCGGCCTGGTGACATACTGGTTCCCCGGCGCACATTACGCGACCGGCGGCAAGGACATCAAGTACCATACGCAAGAGGCCAAGCTCGGCGTGAACCTTGGCGCATTCAATGCCTACGGCTGGGTGTCGCTGAACAAGCGCTGGTTCGGCTTCACGATCCAGCCGACTACGGGCGAGCTGGTCGATACGCGCGGCACCTTGTACGGCGAAGTGAACTGGAATCCGGAACTGGCGCCGGGCCTGGTGTTGAACCTGCACGCGGGCAAACAGAACGTGCGCCACATGAGCGAGTTCAACTTTTATGATGTGAAGGCGGGCGTGACGAAGACGATGGACAAATGGGCGTTCTCGGCGGCGGCGGTGTACAACAGCGGCGACGCCAGCAAGAACGGCACGCCGTTGTGGACGTTCTTCAACGCCGACGGCAGCAGCAAGAATGTGGTGCAGAAGCGGTTGCTGGTAACGGCCACCCGCACGTTTTAGGCTGGAATTGGCACTGGAATTGGGATCGGAGACACGAATGAGCAGCTTCTCGCACACGGTCGGCATCAAAACCTACCAGTTCCGCGATCTCAAGGACCTGATGGCAAAAGCCACGCCGGCCCGTTCCGGCGATTACCTCGCCGGCTTGGCGGCCGCCAGCGCCGAAGAGCGCGTCGCCGCGCAAATGGCGCTGGCCGATCTGCCGCTGACGCTGTTCCTCAACGAGCTCGTCATCCCGTACGAGCAGGACGAAGTCACGCGCCTGATCATCGACGAGCACGACAAGGCCGCCTTCGCCCGCATCGCCCACCTGACCGTCGGCGACTTCCGCAATTGGCTGCTCGGCGACGCGGCCGATGAAACGACCCTGGCCGCCGTCGCCGCCGGCATCACGCCGGAGATGGCGGCGGCCGTCTCCAAGATCATGCGCGTCCAGGACCTGATCCTGGTGGCGAAAAAATGCCGCGTCGTCACGCGCTTCCGCAACACCATCGGCCTGGAAGCGCGCATGGCCACGCGCCTGCAACCCAACCATCCGACGGACGACGCCACCGGCATCGCCGCCAGCGTGCTCGACGGCCTGCTGTACGGCAGCGGCGATGCCGTCATCGGCATCAATCCGGCCACCGACAACGTCCCGCAGGTGATCAAGATCGTCACCATGCTCGACGAAATCATCGCGCGCTACGGCATCCCGACGCAGTCGTGCGTGCTGACCCATGTCACCAACACCATCGCCGCGATCGAGCGCGGCGCGCCGGTCGACCTGGTGTTCCAGTCGATCGCCGGCACCGAGGCGGCCAACGCCAGCTTCGGCATCAACATCGCATTGCTCGACGAGGCGCGCCACGCCGCGCTGTCGCTGCAACGCGGCACGGTCGGCAACAACGTCATGTATTTCGAGACGGGGCAGGGCAGCGCGCTGTCGGCCAACGCGCATCACGGCGTCGACCAGCAAACCTGCGAAACGCGCGCCTACGCGGTTGCCCGCAAGTTCCAGCCGCTGCTGGTCAACTCGGTGGTCGGCTTCATCGGTCCCGAGTACTTGTACGACGGCAAGCAGATCATCCGCGCGGGGCTGGAGGACCATTTCTGCGCCAAGCTGCTGGGCCTGCCGATGGGCTGCGACGTCTGCTACACCAACCACGCAGAGGCCGACCAGGACGATATGGACATGCTGCTGACCCTGCTGGGCGCGGCCGGCTGCACGTTTGTCATGGGCATTCCGGGCTCGGACGATATCATGCTCAATTATCAGACCACGTCGTTCCACGATGCGCTGTACGCGCGCCGCGTGCTGGGACTGAAGACCGCGCCGGAATTCGAGGCGTGGCTGAAGACGATGCAGATTTTCACCGACGACGAACGCGCGACGTTAGGCACCGGCATGCCGGTGGCGTTCCAGCGCGCGCTGGCCAGTTTGACCTAACGCACAGGAATTCCATGGACGATGCGGAGAGCAAGATCATTGTCGGCCAGCCCCAGCCTCAGTCCCAGCCAGCAGAGGGCGACGACAGCGTGGTGAGCGCCAACCCCTGGCAGTCGCTGCGGCGCTTCACCGCCGCGCGCATCGCGCTGGGCCGCAGCGGCGTCAGCCAGCCGACCGCGCCGCAGCTGGCGTTTCAACTGGCGCACGCGCGCGCACGCGACGCCGTCCACCTGGCGCTGGACCAGGCCGCGCTGGGCGAGGCCTTGCTGGCCGCCTGCGGCCTGCGCTGCCTGGCGCTGCACAGCGCGGCGGCCAGCCGCGACATCTACCTGCAACGTCCCGACCTCGGCCGCCGGCTCGACGACGCCTCGCGCGAAGCCCTGCTGCGGCGGCGGGCGGCCGAGCCGGGCGACTACGACCTGGCCATCGTCATCGCAGACGGTTTGTCGGCGCTGGCCATCGAACAAAACGCCGTCCCCTTCATCAAGATCCTGACGGCGCGCCTGGCGCAGGACGGCTGGACGCTGGCGCCGCCGGCCATCGTCGGCCAGGGCAGGGTGGCGGTGGGCGACGAGGTGGGCGACCTGCTGGGCGCGCGCGCGGTGGTGGTGCTGATCGGCGAGCGCCCCGGCCTGAGCTCGCCTGACAGCATGGGCCTGTACCTGACCTGGGCGCCGAAGAGCGGCTTGACCGACGCCAGCCGCAATTGCATCTCGAATGTGCGTCCGGCGGGCTTGACCTACGACGACGCAGCGTTCAAGCTTCACTATCTGTTGTCCGAAGCGCGCAAACGGCAATTGTCGGGCGTCGCGCTCAAGGATGAAACGGCCACCGACAACCACGCACTGGACGCGCCACAGCGCAACTTCCTGCTCGATAACGACTAACAACATGAGCCGATCCGGCCGACTTTTTTTGCTGATGGACGCGATGCGCGGTTACCGCCGTCCCGTCACCGCCGCCCGCCTGGCCGAACAGCTGGGCGTTTCCGAACGCACGATCTACCGCGACATCCAGACCCTGTCGAGCCTTGGCGCGCCGCTGCAGGGCGAAGCCGGCGTCGGCTACATGCTGAAGGCGGGCGGATTCCTGCCGCCGCTGATGTTCGGGCCCGACGAACTGGAGGCGCTGGTGCTGGGCGCGCGCTGGGTGCGCCACCAGGGCGACGAAGGACTGGCGGCGGCCGCCACCAGCGCGCTGGCCAAGATCGCCACCGCCACGCCCAAGGACCTGCGCGACGACATGGCCGAAACCAGCCTGTGGGTGCCGGTGGGCGCCAACTGCGACCGGACCGCCGACGTCCACGTGCGACCGGTGCGCGAAGCGATCCGCTACCAGCACCGGCTGCGGCTCGGTTACCGCGACGAGAAGGGCGCACCGTCGGACCGCATGGTGTGGCCGTTCGCGCTGGCGTTTTTCGAGGGCAGCCGCATGCTGGCCGCGTGGTGCGAACTGCGCATGGCGTTCCGCCACTTCCGCATCGACCGCATCGCCGAAGTGGAGACCACGGGCGAACGCTACCCCGCGCGCCGCCACGACTTGCTGCGCACATGGCGCCAGGAACACGCGATCCCGGAAGACTCCTGACAAAAACTGTCGCGGGGTGGCCGTACGATGCAGTCCTCACCCACTCATCGGAGCAAGCCATGCGACTCTTCCAACACTCTATTTCCTCCAACTCGCGCCGCGTGATGATGGCCGCCCAATACATGGGCACGCCGCTGGACCTGACCGAGGTCAATCTGATGAACCCGGACGACCGGCGCCTGCTGGCCGAGCTCAATCCCAATGGCAAGCTGCCGATATTGCAGGACGGCGACTTCACCTTGTGGGAATCGTGCGCCATCATGCAATACCTGGCCGACCGCACGCTTGGGCAGACGCTGTACCCCGATAACATCATGGCGCGGGCCGATATCAACCGCTGGATGTTGTGGGCGTGCCAGCACTGGTCGCCGGCGATCAGCTACCTGGCGTTCGAACGCATCTGGAAAGGGATGATCGGCCAGGGCGGGCCGGACGCGGACATCGTCGCCCGCGCCGAGCTCCAACTGGCGCAGTTCGCGACGGTGCTCGACGGCCATCTGGCGGGACGCGAATGGCTGGTCGGCGACAAGCTGAGCCTGGCTGATCTGGCGATCGCGCCGGGGCTGATGTACATCGAACAAGCGCAGCTGCCGGTCAAGCAGTACGCAAACATCATGGCGTGGTTCGAGCGCGTGCGACAGCTCGACGTGTGGAAAAATACCGAACCCGTCTGGTGGTAATGAATGTAGCCGCTATGTGAAATGGCGCACAGAGCAGGGCAGCAGGGGCAGGTATTCTTGAACTGTCTCCTCTGGAGGAGATCCCTAGTTTTGGACTTTGCCCGCTACCAAGCGGGCTTTTTTTTGCCCGCTGCTCGGGTCAGGTCCACCGTTTCTACACGAGCTTGACGCTGGCAGGCGTTACAGCATCAGCACCGCATACAAGGATTGCACCTCATGCGCCGATTCGGTCATGATCGCGTGCAAGGTCCCCTCGCCGACGACGAAATCGATGGTGCGCGCGCCCTGCAAAGTGGTGGCGCCCGGCCGCTGATACAGCGGCGAGTGCACCGGCGACAAATCATTGGCCAGCAGCAGCGTGTCGCCTAGGGTTTCCGGCGGCAGCGCGCGCAAGCCCAGCCACATCGCCTCGATCGATTTATACACGCTGTCCGGCACGCCCAGCTTGGCCAGCACGCCACGGCCGATGTCGATCTCGCCATGCTCGACCCAATCCTCCGGCTCGCCTTCCATCGCTTCCGGATAGTCGGCCGCGCGCGACAGCATGTAAAACCCCGCCACCTCATGCACGATGCCGGCAAACAGCGCGGTGTCGGGATCGACGTGCGTGACGCGCCGCGCGATCACCTGCGACAGCGCGGCCACATGCGCCGTGTGTTCCCACAATTGATTGATTTTGTCCTTGAGCACCGGGTCGGAAACCTGGCTGCCGATCTGGCGCACGATCAGCGCCGCGACCAACGATTGCAAGGTGCGCACGCCAAGTCGCTGGACGGCCGCGCGGACGCTGGAGATTTCAGTACCGGAACGATTGTAGGCGACCGAGTTGGCGATGGCGACGCTGCGCGCTGCCAGCAACGGGTCTGCCTGGATGAGTTTTGCCGCCGATTCGACGTGGCAGTCCGGGTCGCTCAGCGCCTGCTGCAGCCGCAGCGAGGCGTTGACATTGGCCGGGAACGTCAATTCCCCCCGGCTCGCTTGAGCGGCGATAGCTTTAAAGGCGTCGAGTCTGTCCATCACAAAAATTATACGCTCGAATATTGCCTTGGAGCATTTATTCGAAAAATACTTTTGTGCCGCGCCACACCGGCCCAGCCCGCCGGCCGCCGTCCGCCGCCCCCGCCGGGGCGCGTCGATTACTGCTGTTCGCTGAAGATGGCGTCGCAGCCGTCGACGATGTCGTCGGAATCTTGCAGTTCGTCGGTCAGGCCGAGGTCGAACAGTTCTTCGACGGCGTTCATAAAGCTATTGTGCTTGGTGGCGCCGATCAGGCGATAGATCTCGCCGTCCTCGTTGCGCACGCCGATCAGCAGCTTTTCTTTGCGCACTTCGTCCGGGGTATCGACGTTGAGCAACAGGTTGCCGATGATGTGTTTGTCGAATTTTGCTGGCTTTTTGCCTTCGAGCAGAGTCGTTTTCAAATGTTTTCCTTGGTTGGGTCGGGGGTGGACGGGCATCCGGCGTCGCTGGCCGTCATCACAGTTTTGAGCTTGGACAGGTGTTTTTCAAGGGCCGCGAGATCTTCCTCGCGATAATCGCTGAACAACGTCCTGCCCATCTCCATCATCCTGGGGAAGGCGGCGTCGAACGTCGCCTCGCCGGCGCCCGTCAGGCGGACAAAGAAAGAACGCTTGTCGCAGTCGTTGCGCTGACGCTCCACCAGCCCTTTTTGTTCCAGCCGTTCGATCACGCCGGTCAGCGTGCCCTTGGTGATCAGCGTTTTTTCGCCCAGTTCCTTATACGACATGCCGGCCGTGTTGCCCAGCGTGGCGATAATGTCGAACTGCGGATGCGTCAGACCGCTCTGGCGTGCCCGTTCGCTGGAGAGCCGTTCAAAGCCCTGCATGCACTCGGCCAGTAACCGGATACTTTTCAGATATCGTTCACCCATAGACCATGATTATAGCTGGTTCGCAATTTGCGGCTTGGACGGGTACACTGTGCGCCACAATAATTTATAACCTGATTGATAATAAAAACCATGCCACATCACTTGCGCGGCGTTGTCGCGTTGCTCATCGTCACCCTGGTCTGGGGCACGACCTTTCCGGCGATGAAGGACATGACCGGCTACCTGTCGGCCAGCTGGATCGTACTGAGCCGCTTCGCCATCGCCAGCCTGTTGCTGCTGCCTTTCCTGTGGCGCGCCAGGTGGAACGATGTGCGCTGGGGCGTGCTGGCCGGTGCGGTGTTGTTTCTCTGCTACGTGTTTCAGATCGAAGGACTGGCGCTGACCACCTCCAATCGCAACGCCTTCGTCACCGGCCTGAATGTGTTGGTGCCCCCGCTGATCGGCGTGCTGACGGGGAAAATACTCGAGCGCCGCATCGTCGTCGCGCTGGTGCTGGCGCTGGCCGGCCTGTTCGCGCTGTGCTGGGAGGGCGGTTTCGTGTGGGGACGCGGCGACACCCTGGCGCTGCTGTGCGCGGTGTTTTTCGGTCTGTATGTGGTGCTGATGGCGTCGACCACCCGCAAAGTCGAGAAGCTGATGGTGCTGACGGCGTCGCAGATCGTCACGGTGGCGCTGTGCTCGGCCGTCTGGCTGCTGCTGCGCGAGGTACCGCTGGGCGCGGCCGAGCGAGCCCAGGACCTGCCCAACTACGTGAGCTACATCCGCACCGGGCTGGAGAACTACGCCGTCAACATCGTCTACCTGGGTGTGGTGGCCACGGCCGCCATCATCTCGCTGCAAACCTGGGGCCAGCGCCACAGCAGCGCCAACGAGGCGGCGGTGATCTACGCGTTCGAACCCGGCTGCGCGGCGATCTTCGCCTACTTCTGGCTGGGCGAAACGCTGGCTTGGAACGGCCTGCTCGGCGCGATCCTGTTGATCTCCGGTATGATCGTCAGCCAGTGGAGCACCGAGCGCCCGGCCGCCGCGCTGGCGCCCGAATAAGCACTATAATTCCCCGATGACGATCTCCGATGTCTTTCGCTAACCTTTCCCGGCTCGCCCAGCAACGCCCGCTGCGCATGCTGCTGGTGAACGCGGGCGAGGCCGACGCCATCACCTGGGCCGGCCTGGTGCAGCCGCTGCGGCTGGCCGCGACCCTGCTCGGCAAGGACGCCCTGCATCTGGAAACGATGACGCCGGCTCAGCTGGTGTTGGCCAGCCCGTCGCAACACCACCTGGCGCTGCTGGTGGCCGACGAGAACCAGTTGCCGATGGCGCCCGAGCTGAGCCGCGCGGTGATCGAGCGTTGCCGCGCGGCCGACTACTGGGGCGGCGTCGGCGCCGGCGTGCTGTGGCTGGCCGAGGCCGGCCTGATGGCGGGCGTGCGCGTCGCGCTGCCGTGGGCGCTGTACGCGGATACCGAGCACATCAACGACCGCGCGATCCTGACCCCGCACTTGTTCGAGCTCGACGGACGACACTTGAGCTGCTGCGGCGGCGCCGCCAGCATCGACTTCTCGCTGACCCTGATCGAATGCCTGTTCGGCGCCACGGTGCAGGCCGCCCTCAAGGAGGCGCTGTGCGTCGAACGCGTGCGTGGTCATGAGGAGCGCCAGCGGGTGGCGTTGCAAGCCCGTTTCGGCGCCTTGCAGCCGCGCCTGTCCGAAGCGGTGACCCTGATGGAAACCAATATCGAGGAACCGCTGTCGACCGACGACATCGCCAACCTGGTCGGCCTGTCGCGCCGCCAGCTCGAGCGCTTGTTCAAGCAATACCTGAGCAGCCTGCCTTCGCGCTATTACCTGGAACTCAGGTTGCAACGCGCGCGCCAGCTGCTGCTCGAGACTAACCAATCGATCGTCCAGGTCGGACTGATGTGCGGCTTTTCGTCCGGGTCGCATTTCTCCACCGCGTTCGGCGCGCTGTTCGGCAACACGCCGCGCGAGGAGCGCCAGCGCAAGCTGGCCAACCGCCCGGCCTGAATCACGCCGCGACCATTTACTCCCCTTGCCAGAAATCCTTGAAGGTAGCGTTGCGGAACTTGATGTCGGAGAACTGCGCGCTGAAACCGTCGCCGTCCGGCGATTGCGACGAGAAGCCGACCTTGACGCTGGCCGCTCCCGGCAGGCTGAAGCTGCGCACCATGCTCCAGGCGGCGCCGTCCGGCGAGGTGTAGAACACAAACATGTCCTTGCGCCGCACCACCTTCAGATATACCGTGTCGCCCGGCCGCACCCCGTGGTGGGCGTCGTCGCCGACGCCCTTGGCCACCGTGCTCGAGATGCCGGCCGCGCCGGTCCTGGCGAACTCGAACAGCAGCTTGGCCCAGTTGGTGCGGTCGCCGTAGACGATCAGTGCGGCGCCGTTGAACGGATGGTTGGCGCCGGCTTTGACCTTGGCTGAAAAGATGAAGTCGCCGGCCGGCTGGAACAGCACGCGCGGGGTCTTGTCGGCAACTTCGGTGCCGTCGGTGTTGGCGTACAGGTCGGTGCCTTTTTTGGCCTGCAGCACCAGCGCCTTGTCCTTGACGCTGGCCGCGCCCAGATCGAGCTGCGATTCCAGCGCGAACGGCAGCGTGTCGATCGCCAGCTTGCCGTCCTTGAGCGTGGCCTCGCTGGCGTGCGCCTGCGCCGCCATCAGTGCCGCCGCCATGGCAAGCGCCCCAAACCCGAACCTCTTATCTCGCAACATGTGATGCCTTCCGCTGTGATTGGCGTGTGCACGCCGTGGGCCGCCCGCCTGGATGGAAGCGCTCCCATAATGTTAAGAGAAAAATAACAGCAGCGCGCCGCGATGTCAACAAAAGATGGGATTCCTCCTATGGCGGGGCGACTTTTGCGTGGCGATTTTGAAAATGCCTGTCGCGTATTCGAAAGTAGCGGTTGGCTGTCCTGCCTATAATGGCGCAACGCCAGCAATCTCTGCTGGCTGCCCCACTAACATTGGATGAGGAAATGCCATGAACGCCAAGCTAGATACGACCGTAACGACCCGTCCTGTGACTCGTCAGACGTTTGACGAAGTCCTGGTGCCTACGTACGCACCCGCAGCGATGGTTCCGGTCCGAGGCGCTGGCCTGGACCTGTGGGACCAGAATGGCAAACACTATCTGGACTTCACGTCCGGCATCGCCGTGGCGTCGCTGGGCCACTGCAATCCGATCGTAGTGGAGGCGTTGACCCGTCAGGCCAACACCCTGTGGCACCTCGGTAACGGCTACACCAACGAGCCGGTTCTGCGCCTGGGCACCGCGCTGACCGAAGCGACGTTCGCCGACCGCGCGTTCTTCTGCAACTCCGGCGCCGAAGCCAACGAGGCGGCGCTGAAGCTGGCGCGCAAATACGCGCACACCAAATTCGGTCCGCACAAATCGCGCATCATCTCGTGCTACCAGTCGTTCCACGGCCGCACCTTGTTCACCGTGTCCGTCGGCGGCCAGTCGAAGTACACCGAAGGCTTCGAGCCACTGCCGCCGTCGATCGACCATATCGCCTATAACGATATCGAAGCGGCGCGCGCCGCCATCGGAGACGACGTCTGCGCCGTGATCGTCGAGCCGTTGCAAGGCGAAGGCGGCGTGGTCCCGGGCGACAAGGCTTACCTGCAGGCGCTGCGCGACCTGTGCACCAAGACCGGCGCGCTGCTGATCTTCGACGAAGTCCAATGCGGCATGGGCCGCACCGGTGAGCTGTTCCACTACATGACCTACGGGATCACGCCGGACGTGCTGACGTCGGCCAAGGCGCTGGGCAACGGCTATCCGATCGGCGCCATGCTGACCACCCACGAACTGGCCAAGACCCTGGGCGTCGGCTCGCACGGCACCACCTACGGCGGCAATCCGCTGGCCGCGACCGTGGCGCTGACGGTGCTCGAGACGATCAACCAGCCGGCGTTCCTGGCGCGTGTGAAGGAAGCCGGCGCCAAGCTGCGCGGCACGATGGAAAAGCTGATCGCCGATTACCCGCAAGTGTTCACGCAAGTGCGCGGCGCCGGCCTGCTGCTTGGCATGGTGGTCACCGACGCATGGAAAGGCCGCTCGAAGGACATCCAGAAGGCCGCCGAAGGCAATGGCCTGATGGTGCTGATCGCGGGCATGGACGTGGTGCGTCTGGCGCCTGCGCTGATCGTCTCCGACGCGCAGATCGCTGAAGTCGACCGCATCCTGCGCCTGTCGCTGGACGGCATGATCGCCGCAGCCTAAGAAGTAGACGCGGCGGACCTGTTCCGCCGCTTTTCATTTGTGACCCGGCGCATTCCGATGCGCCGGGCCGCTTGCGTTGACGCTTGAGTTGACGCTTGAGTTGAATTACCGAAGGAGTTCCCATGTATGTAGTCCGTCCGGTCGAACTTGCGGATATCGCTGCCCTCGAAGCGCTGGCCGCGGTGCCCATGCCGGGAGTGCATACGCTGCCGAAGACGCGCGAGAAAATCCTCGCCATGATCGAGTGTTCGATCGCGTCGTTCGCCGCGCACGTGGATATCCCGAGCGAAGAGGCGTATCTGCTGGTGCTCGAGTCGTTGGGCGACGAGTCGCTGGCCGATAAAACGATCGTCGGCACCGCCGCGATTTTTGCCGCCGCCGGTTCCAACGGCACCTATTTCTCGTTCCGCAACGACGTGATCCAGCAGGTGTCGCGCGATCTGAACATCAGCCACAGCGTGCACGCGCTGACACTTTGCTCGGAGCTGACGGGTTATTCGCAGCTGTCCAGTTTTTACGTCGGCGAACGCGAATACGGCACGCCGGAAGCGGCCCTGCTGTCGCGCGCGCGGCTGATGTTCGCCGTGCTGGCGCCGCACCGTTTCTCCGACCGTTTCTTCGTGCCGCTGGCCGGCGTGACCGACGGCGACGGCGGCTCGCCGTTCTGGGATGCGCTGGGCCGCAAGTTCTTCCAGATGGATTTCCTCGATGCCGAACGGGTGATCGGCGGCGCCCGCAACCGCACCCTGATCGTCGAGCTGATGCCGCACTATCCGGTCTACGTGCCGCTGCTGCCCGGCGACGCGCAGGCGGCCATGGGCCAGATCCATCCGTCGGGCGAGCTGGCGTTCAACCTGCTGACGGCCGAAGGCTTCGAAGCCGACGACTATATCGACATCTTCGACGGCGGTCCGATCCTGCAGGCCCACAAGAATTCGCTGCGCACCTTCAGCGGCGCGCTGCAGCGCCGTGCCAGCATCGCGCCCGAATCGCGCGACCGTGGCCGCGAGCCGCAGTTGCGCTACGCGGTGTCGTCCGGCGCCGAGCATAACTTCCGCGCCGTGATCACCCATTGCGCCGCGCTGGAATCGCAAGTTACCGCCGCGCTGCCGGCCGATGTGCTGGAAGCGCTGCAAGTCGCCGACGGCGACACCGTCATCTGCGTCAGAATCTAAGAGTGGACAACCTATGCTAGTAGTACGCGCAATCAAAGCCGACGACCTCGACGCCCTGTACGTGATGGCCACGCAGGTCGGCAGCGGCATGACCACCCTCAAGCCGGACATGAAGATGATGGGCGACCGCCTGGCGATCGCCGTCGCCTCGTTCGCCGAAACCATCCCGCCCGAAAAGCGCGACTACATGTTCGTGATGGAGGATACCGACACGGGCCGCCTGGCCGGCGTGTGTGCGATCAAGGGCGCGGTGGGGCTGAACGAGCCGTTTTATAACTATCGCATCGGCACCCTGGTGCATTCGAGCCGCGAGCTCGATGTGTTCACCCGCATGGAAACGCTGTACCTGTCGAACGACCTGACCGGCAGCACCGAACTGTGTTCGCTGTTCCTGCATCCGGACTACCGCACCGGCAACAACGGGAAGCTGCTGTCGAAGAGCCGTTTCCTGTTCATTGCGCAGTTCCCGCATCTGTTCACCGAAAAGCTGATCGCCGAAATGCGCGGCTACCAGGAGGAGGGCGGCCGCTCGCCGTTCTACGAAGGCCTGGGGCGCCATTTCTTCAAGATGGATTTCGACCATGTCGACGATTTGACCGCCGTCGGCAAGAAGTCCTTCATCGCCGAGCTGATGCCGCGCCAGCCGCTGTACGTGGCTTATCTGCCGGAGGATGCGCAACAGGTGATCGGCAAGGTCCACACGTCGACCGCGCCGGCGCGCCGCCTGCTGGAACAGGAAGGCTTGTACTTCGAAGGCTATGTCGACATCTTCGACGCCGGACCGGTGCTGCAGGCGCGCGTGTCCGAGCTGCGCGCCATGCGTGACAGCACGCTGGCCGAAATCGGCAAGGTGTCCGACCTGGCGTCCGCCTGCGCGCCGGAGGCGCCGATGGACGAGCCGATGCTGGTGTCGAACACCACGCTAAGCGATTTCCGCATGATCCTGTCGCAGTCGGTGCCCGTCAATGGCGCGCTGGAGCTGCCCGTCGCGGAGCAGGATGCCCTGTGCTGCAAGCCTGGCGACACCGTCCGCACACTGACTCTCAATTTGAGGAAGAATCCACATGTTTAACGCAACGCCCAACGCATCGAACACCGCACTCAGTAACTTCATCAACGGCGAATGGCTGCCCGGCAGCGGCCCCGAAATATCGACCATCGATCCATCGAACGGCCAGCAGACCTGGGCCAGCAACGAATCGATGCCGCAAGACGTGGCGCAAGCTTGCGCCGCCGCGCGCGAGGCCTTCGAAGCCTGGGCGCTGACGCCGCTCGATGAGCGCATCGCCGTCTGCACCCGCTTCCGCGACCTGCTCAAGCAGGATGCCGAGGCGCTGGCGCTGCTGATCTCCGAGGAAGTCGGCAAGCCGCTGTGGGAAGCGCGCACCGAAGTGGCGACGATGGCCAACAAGATCGATATCTCGGTGCAGTCGTATGGCGCGCGCACCGGCGAGTCGCACAACAAGGTGGCCGATGGCGAGGCCGTGCTGCGTCATCGTCCGCACGGTGTGTTCGGCGTGTTCGGTCCCTATAACTTCCCGGGCCATTTGCCGAACGGCCATATCGTGCCGGCGCTGATCGCCGGGAATACTGTCGTTTTCAAGCCGAGCGAATACGCGCCGCGCACCGCCATCAAGACCGTGCAGCTGTGGGAGCAAGCGGGCGTGCCGAAAGGCGTGATCAATCTGGTCAACGGCGGCCGCGATACCGGCGTTGCGCTGGGCCAGAACCCGCTGCTCGACGGCGTGCTGTTCACCGGCAGCTGCCAGACCGGCTCCGCGCTGCACAAGCAGTTCGGCGGCCAGCCTGGCAAGATGCTGGCGCTGGAAATGGGCGGTAACAATCCGCTGGTGATCTGGGATCAGGACAACAACATGGATATCGACGCCGCCGTCTTCATGGCGATTTCGTCGGCCTTCATCTCTGCCGGCCAGCGCTGCACCTGCGCGCGCCGACTGATCCTGCCAGCCGGCGCGGCGGGCGATGCGATCGTCGCGCGTCTGGTCGATGTCGCCAGCCGCCTGACCATCGGCGCCTCCAACGCGGAACCGGCGCCGTTCATGGGCCCAGTGGTGTCGGCCGCCGTCGCCAAACGTTTGGTGCAGGCGCAGTCGGACATGGTCGCCAAAGGCGGCAAGATCCTGCTCGAGATGCGTCATCTGGATGCCGGCAGCGGATTCGTCTCGCCCGGTATCGTCGATGTCACCGACGCGCAAGGCATCCCGGACGAAGAGTGGTTCGGTCCACTGCTGCAGGTGATCCGCGTGGACGATTTCGACAGCGCCATCAATGCCGCCAACGCCACCGCGTTCGGCCTGGCGTCGGCGCTGATCTCCACCGACGAAAACCTGTGGAAGACCTTCCAGGTGCGCGCACGCGCCGGCATCGTCAACTGGAACCGTCCGACCACGGGCGCCGCCAGCACCGCGCCGTTCGGCGGCGTCGGCCAGTCGGGCAACCATCGTCCGAGCGCGTACTACGCGGCCGACTACTGCGCCTATCCGGTGGCGTCGATCGAAAACAACGTACTTGAAATGCCTGCGAAGCTATCGCCGGGCATGCACTTCTAAGGATTTGAGATGCACGCACGCGAATTCAATTTCGACGGCCTGGTAGGCCCTTCGCATAACTACGCCGGTCTGTCGTTCGGCAATGTGGCGTCGTTCAGCAACGTCAAGAGCGCGTCCAATCCCAAGTTGGCGGCCTTGCAAGGTCTGGCCAAGATGCGGGCGTTGGCCGCGCGCGGTTTCGGCCAGGCGCTGCTGCCGCCGCAGGACAGGCCCAACTTCCGGCTGCTGCGCAGCATCGGCTTCACCGGCAGCGATGCCGACGTGCTGGCGAAGGCGGCCAGGGAAGCGCCGGTGATCCTGGCGTGCGCGTATTCGGCCTCGCCGATGTGGACCGCCAACGCGGCGACGGTCAGCCCGTCCGCCGACAGCGCCGACGGCCGCACACACTTCACCGCCGCCAATTTGAACAACAAGCTGCATCGCGCCTTCGAACATGAGCAGTCGGCACGCAGCCTGCGCGCGATCTTCCACAACATCGACCACTTCGCGGTGCACGATGCGCTGCCCGGCACGCCGGCTTTCGGCGACGAGGGCGCGGCCAACCACACCCGCCTTTGCAAGGACCACGGCAGCGCGGCGGTCGAGATGTTCGTGTACGGCCGCGCCGAGTTCGACGCTTCGGCGTCGGCGCCGAAGAAGTATCCGGCGCGGCAAACGCTGGAAGCTTCGCAGGCGGTGGCGCGCCTGCACGGGTTGTCGGACGAGCGCACCGTCTATATTCAGCAGAACCCCGACGTGATCGACCAGGGCGTCTTCCACAACGACGTGATCGCGGTCGGTAACGGCAATGTGCTGTTCTATCACGACCAGGCCTTCGCCGACGAAGCGGGCAGCCTTGAGCGGCTGCGTCGCGCGATGGCCGGCGTTGGCGCGGAGTTGAATGCGATCCGCGTCGATACCGGCGCGGTGTCGGTGGCCGACGCGGTGACCAGCTATCTGTTTAACAGCCAGTTGCTGTCCAAGGATAACGGCAAGATGGCGCTGGTAATCCCGCAGGAATGCGAAGAAAATGCCGCCGTCGCCGCGTATCTGCATGGGCTGGTCGCCAGCGGCAACGCGGTCGATGAGCTGATTCATTTCGATCTGCGCCAGTCGATGCGCAACGGCGGCGGGCCTGCGTGCCTGCGCCTGCGCGTGGCGCTGACCGACGCCGAGGCGGCCGCCATGCATCAGGGTGTGGTGATGACCGAAGCGCTGTATCACACGCTGGTGGCGTGGGTGGAGAAGCACTACCGCGACCGGCTCGATCCGTCCGACCTCGCCGATCCGGCGCTGGCGATCGAAGTGCACACGGCGCTCGAAGATTTGAGCGGGATTCTGGGCCTGCCCAACCTGTACGATTTGTAATGCCCGGTTTCGCCCCCATCTGCCGTTTGGAATTGGCGCTGTTACTTGAAAACTGCTTTAATAGCGTCCGTATCGCCCGACCCTTCGCCGCGTAGCCACAAGCCGGCGCGGCGTCCTGCAACATAAAATACTCATAACGTATTGGAGAAGCAACGATGAAACAAATGCCACAAGACCTGCGCGTTCAAACGCTGGATTTAATCAACGCCAGCAAGCCTGCCAGCGAAACCAGCCAGGTACCGGCGCTGATCGGCGCCTGGCTCGGTTCACTGGACGACGAAGACCTGACCGGCACCGTGCCCGGTAGTCTGGCGCCGGTTTTGTGGGACGGTTTCACGCAAGCTTCCAAGCGCACCGGCAGCGGCGCGCAAATCGCGAGACTGCGTTATGAAGATGGCCGCGGCGGCATGGCCACCGCGCTGCTGATCCTCAACGACGACATGCCGTATCTGGTCGATTCGATCGTCATGGCCATGCGCAAGCTGCGCATCGTCGCCAACGGCGTATTGAACTCGGTGCTGCCGGTCGCCCGCAATGCCGAAGGCGTGGTGACCGCCGTCGGCCAGAGCGGCGACAAACTTGAATCCTACGTTCTGTGCCTGCTGGCCGACGACCTGTCGGACGCGGAACTGGGCATGCTGGTCGACCGCATCGAAATGGTCTCGCGCGACGCCGCCGTGGTCCGCCGCGACAAGCCAGCGATGCTGGAGCACTTCAGCCGCATCGGCGCCGAAGCGGCCGCCCACGGCGACGAAGGCAAGGAAGTCGCCGCCTTCCTGGAGTGGGCGCGTACCGAAGGCTTCGAGCCGTTCGGCTACGCCTATTACCAGGTCAAACCGGGCGTGCGCGAGCTGGAACGCGATATTCCGAGCCGCATCGGCGTGCTGCAGGACACCACGCATCCGGTCTACGGCACCTGCCTGGCCAACATCCCCGGCGACTTCGACACGCTGTCGAAACGCGCGCACACGCTGTCGATCGTCAAGGCCGACGTCGAAGGCACGCTGCACCGCGACCAGGCGCTGGACTTCATCGGCATCCGCCACACCGACGCGAAAGGCGCGATCCTCGGCGAATACTGCTTCGTCGGCCTGTTCACACGCGCCGCCACGGCCACGCCGGTGAACCGCCTGCCGTTCGCGCGCGGCCGCATCGCCAAGGTGCTGAGCATCGCCGGCGTGCGCCAGGAGGGCTTCCGCGCCGAGAAATTCATCGAGATCCTCGAATCGCTGCCGCGCACCGAAGCGCTGGAAGCCGAGCCGGAATGGCTGGCCGAAGTCTGCGGCGCCGTGGTCTCGCTGTACAAGCAACCACGCACCAAGGTGTTCGCCCGCCGCGACGTCTATGCGCGCCACCTGAATGTGCTGGTATACCTGCCGCGCGAGCGTTACAGTGCAAGCGTCGCCTCCGCGCTGGCGAAGGCGCTGCAAGCCAGCTCCGGCGCACACCACGTCAGCTCGCAGACCCTGGTGGCCGACGGCCCGCTTGCCCGCGTCTACCTGATCGCCCACGGCGCGCGCTATCCGCTGGATCTGGAAACCGACATCCAGCAGCCGCTGACGGCGGTGCTGGACGGCTGGCATGACGACTTCTCCAGGCTGGCCGACGCCGTCTCGAACGTGCCGATGCGCGCCCACCTGCGCAAGATGTGCGCGACCCTGCCGACCGATTACGTCGCCTCGACTCCGCCGGTCGCCGCTTTCTACGACCTGCAAACCATTTTGCAGAACACCGATCCGTCGCGCGTCGACGTGCGCGTGGACGCATCGGCCGACGCCACCACCATCCGCCTGTATTCGGTGGATCGCGTACCGTCGCTGTCGACCATTCTGCCGGCGCTGCATAACGCCGGCGTCGCCATCGACCGCGAACAGGCGCACTCGATCCGCATGGACGGCAAGCGACATTTCGTTACCAGCCTGTCGGTCGACGAAGCCAGCGCCGCCAGCCTGGCCAAGCCGGAAGTGATTCCGGTCGCGCAGGAGCTGTTCGCGTCCCTGTTCAACAACGAAGCCGAAGACGGCCGCCTGAATGGCCTGGTCATCGAAGGCGGTTTGAGCCTGCGCCAGGTACAACTGGTGCGCGCCTACATGAGCTACTGGCGCCAGACCGGCACCCAGTTCTCGGTGCGCTACATCGCCGAGACGCTGCGCAAGCAGCCGGCCATCGTCAAGCAGCTGGTGGATGCGTTCCTGCAGCGCTTCAATCCGGCGCTGGACGAAGGCACCCGCAACGCCGCGCTGGAGTCGCTGGCCGCGATCAAGGGCCGCCTGCCGTCGATCAACCACGCCGACAGCGAAGAAGTGCTGGGCGCCCTGACCGATCTGATGACCGCGACCCTGCGTACCAACTACTTCCAGAACAATCAGAAGGGCGACAAGATCATCTTCAAGTTCGACACCAGCAATCTGGCGCTGGTGCCGGAACCGCGTCCGTTCCGCGAGATCTTCGTGTTCTCGCGCCGCTTCGAAGGCGTGCACCTGCGCGGCGGCCCGGTCGCCCGTGGTGGCTTGCGCTGGTCGGACCGCATGGAAGACTACCGCACCGAAGTCCTCGGCCTGGTGAAGGCGCAGATGGTGAAGAACGCCGTCATCGTGCCGGCTGGCGCCAAGGGCGGCTTCGTCTGCAAGCAGATGCCGAAGGACGCCGTGCGTGAAACCATCGCGGCCGAAGGCGAAGCGGTCTACCGACTGTTCATCGCCAGCCTGCTGGAAATGACCGACAACCGCGTGCTGGGCAAGATCGTCCCGCCGGCGGACACCGTCTGCTACGACAGCGCCGACCCGTACCTGGTGGTGGCGGCCGATAAAGGCACCGCGACCTTCTCCGACATCGCCAACGGCATCGCCGTGCAGCGTGGCTTCTGGCTGGGCGACGCCTTCGCGTCGGGCGGCTCGAACGGTTACGATCACAAAAAGATGGGCATCACCGCCAAGGGCGCGTTCGAAGCGGTCAAGCGCCACTTCTACGAAATGGACCACGATATCCACGCCACCCCGGTGACGATGGTCGGCGTGGGCGACATGTCGGGCGACGTGTTCGGCAACGGCGCCCTGCTGTCGCGCAAACTGCAGATCATCGCGGCGTTCGACCACCGCCACATCTTCCTCGACCCGACGCCGGATATGGAAAAATCCTTTGTCGAGCGTGAGCGCATGTTCGCGCTGCCGCGCTCCTCGTGGGACGACTACAACAAGGAATTGATCTCGGCCGGCGGCGGTGTTTATCCACGCACCTCGCGCACCATCGAGCTGTCGCCGCAGATCCGCGCCGCGCTGGACATCGAGGAAACCTCGCTGCCGCCGGAGGAACTGATGCATCGCATCCTGAAGGCGCCGGTGGATCTGTTCTACAACGGCGGTATCGGCACCTACATCAAGGCGTCGACCGAATCGCACGCGCAGGTCAAGGACCGCGCCAACGACAACATCCGCGTCGACGGCAACCAGCTGCGCTGCAAGGTCGTCGCCGAGGGCGGCAACCTGGGCGCCACGCAAGCGGGCCGTATCGAGTTCGCACTGGCCGGCGGCCGCATCTTCACCGATGCGATCGACAACTCGGCCGGCGTGGACTGCTCCGACCACGAAGTGAACGCGAAAATGTGGCTGGACGTGGAAATGAACGCCGGCCTGCTGACCGAGGCTGACCGCAACCGCACCCTGAACGAGATGACCGCCGACATCGAGCGCCTGGTCCTGCGCGACAACACGCTGCAAACGCAGTTGCTGGTGCGCGAGGCGCAGGCGCAGACCGACGCCGCCGTGCAAGACGGTTACGCGTCGCTGATCGCCTTCCTCGAAGAAGAGGGCGCGTTGTCGCGCGATCTGGAGCAGCTGCCGACGGTGGCCGAACTGGCGCGCCGCAAGTCCGACGGCCGTGGCCTGACCACGCCGGAACTGGCGGTCGTCATCGCCAACGTCAAGAACCGTTACAAGCGCATCCTGTCGGCGCTGCCGCTGACGGAAAACAGCTGGGCCGAATCGGTGCTCAAGCCGTACTTCCCGGACCTGCTGGTGGCGACGCGTCCGGCGCTGGCGCACCCGCTGGCCAACGCCATCCTGGCGACCGTGCTGGCCAACGAATCGGTCAACCGTTGCGGCCCGCTGATGCTGCGCCAGTTGGCCGGTGAACACGGTGTCGACGAAGCCGACGTGATACTGGCGTGGGGCCAGGCATGGTCCGCGCTGAATCTGGCGCCGGTCTTCTCGACGCTGGACGCCGACGCGCTGAAAGTGCCGCGCGCCGTGTCGATCAAGGTCGATGGCCGCACCCGCGTGCTGCAGAAAGCTGTTATCGAAGGCGCGCTGACCGTGCCGGCGGACCAGTTGAAGGATGGCGTGGCCGAGTTGACCCGCCTGTTCGCCAAGCCGGAGACGCTGGCCCATCTGAACTCCGACGACGGCCAGTCCGACGCCGAGCTGACCGTCGGCCTGCGTCCGGAATTCGTCGCCGCCTGGAAGGCTGTCGACGCGATCGAATCGGTGGCGGCGTTCGTGTTCGCGGCGCTGTCGGTCACGCGTCCGCTGGGCATGGATTTGCCGGCCTTCCTGCAGGTTGGCCTGGCGCTGCGGGCGCAAGTCGGCATCGATACCCTGGAACGCGGCCTGAAGCTGCCCGCCACCAGCCGTTCGCAGGAACAGCTGCGCAGCTATGCGCAAAACGCGCTGCGCCGCACGCAGCAACGCCTGCTGTCGCAAGTGCTGCTGCACGCCACCGGCGGCCATACGGGGCTGGAGGCGGTCGAACTGGTCGCCAATACCTTGGGCCTGACCGGCTACGCGGCGGCCGCCGATCTGGAACAGGCGATGCTGGACGTGTGGGCGCTGTCCGAAGCGACTACCGCCACCAACACCACCGTGGCGGGGTAAGCGGATGAGCGGGCGTATCGACACTTTGCCGACAGCTTTACCGGAGGCGGTGCGTGCGCTCGCTGAAGCCGATTTCAGCGCCGTCGCGCAGCGCTTCTCGGCGGCCGGTTATGCGGTAACGCAGCCGGCCGACGGCATCCTGACCATCAAGGGAACGGGCGACCGTCCCGCGATGCTGATCTCCGTCGGCGTGCATGGCGACGAGACGGGGCCGATCGAAATGGTCGCCTACCTGCTCGACGCCTTGTCGCGGCAACCGCAGGCGCTGGCGGTCAATCTGATGCTATGTGTCGGTAACATCGGCGCCATCCGCGCCGGCAAGCGCTTCATCGATGCAGACCTGAACCGCATGTTCCGCGCCGAACGCGGCACCCTGGCCGGCACCGCCGAAGCCGGGCGGGCCGACGTGATGATCGCCGCCACGACGGCCTTCTTCAGCGACGCCGGGCCGGTGCGCTGGCATCTGGATTTGCACACGGCCATCCGGCCGTCGGTGTATCCGACCTTCGCCATCGTCCCCGAGATCATCGCCGAGCATACGCGGCGCGCGTTGATCGAGTGGCTGGGGCTTGCCGGCATCGGCGCGGTGATCATGAATCCGGCCTCGGTCGGCACGTACAGTTACTACTCGGCGGAGCATCATGGCGCCGCCGGCACCACGGTGGAGCTGGGGCGTATCGGCACCCTGGGCCAGAACGACCTGGCGCAGTTTGCCGACGCCTCGCTGGCGCTGGACGATCTGCTGCGGGGCGCGCCCAAGCGAGAGGCCAAACAGGCGCCGCATGTCTTCAACACCGCGCGCCAGATCATCAAGTTGAGCGACCAGTTCCAAATGGCGTTCGGGAAGGACACCCACAACTTCACGGCGCTCAAGCAAGGCGAGGAGATCGCCCGCGATGGCGACACCGTCTACACCGTCCAGTACCCGGAGGAATTGGTGGTGTTCCCCAATCCGGACGTCCGCGTCGGCCTGCGGGCGGGCCTGATGGTGGTGCGGGTCGACTGAGCATCGCGTCTTAACGCCGCTTTACCTCCCTTTACATTCCGCGCACTCATAGTTAGACGATTTGGTTCGTTAACAGGTATAGCATTGTCCTTAACTATGGAGTGAGCACTATGACGACAGCAATCAGCGGTGTATCGGGCGGCGCGGGCGCCATTTCGTTCGACCCTGCCAAGGGCGCGGCGCGTCTTGCCAACAAGGTGTTTGGCGAGATGGATGCCGACAAGGATGGCAAGGTGAAAAAGGAGGAATTCGTTTCCGGCCTGGAGTCGAAGGGCGTGTCGGCCGACGATGCGGCCAAGCAGTTCGACGCGATCGACAAGCAGAAGACCGGTTCGATCACGAAAACGGATCTGGAGACGGCCATTAAAAGCGGCGACTTTGCGCCACCCAAGCCGGCCGAGGGCGGCCCGTCCGCCGCGCAGGGCGGCGGCAAACCACAAGGCGCCGGCGGTGGTGGCGGTGCTGGTGGGGCTGGTGGGGCTGGTGGGGCCAGCGCCGCCAGCAGCGCGACCAAGACTTACGAAGCGGCGGATACCAATGAAGACGGTACCGTGTCGCAGCAGGAGCAGCTGGTCTACAGCATCTCGCATCCGTCCGAAAGCGCGTCGGACCCCGGCAAAATCGGCGGCAACATCAATGAGGTCGCCTGATCGCGTGATCCGGTGCGGTCTTTAATTACGGGCGATGATCACCGCCAGAATGGTGGCGGCGACGCTCAACACGGCGACCGCCGCACCGATGGCTGGATGAAAACGGCGCGAGACGGTAGGGATTTTTTGAACCGGCATGGATGCTCCTTTCTTGTCAGACTGTAATGTTGACTCAAGATTAGCGTGCGTGCCGTTTCCAATCTATACGGCGTCCTGTATCAAAAGTAAGCAACTGTAACCAAGCCTTGGTGGCAAGTGCGAATAAAGTTGTATTTGTGGCACAAATTACTTTGTGGCGACGCGGCTGGAAAGCCCTATAATCGCTTAGTTTTTTTGCGCCCATTTTCGCCCACACATCTCCCACAAGGATAGCCTGTGAACCAATCGCTGGTCCAGAAATTGACCCGTACCAAGCCGGTCGATACTACAGTTGCACACTCACCAGCTGAGCAATCCCCCACCAGCAACGGCCTGCACCGCTCGATCGGCCTGTTCCCGCTGACGATGATCGGCGTCGGCGCCACCATCGGCACCGGTATCTTCTTTACGATGGTCGAAGCCGTGCCCAAGGCCGGCCCGTCCGTGATCCTGTCGTTCCTGATCGCCGCCATCACCGCCGGCCTGACCGCGCTGTGCTACGCCGAATTGTCGTTCCGGATTCCGGCGTCGGGTTCGTCGTATTCGTTCGCCTACGCGACCGTTGGCGAATTCGCCGCCTTCATCATGGCCGCCTGCCTGCTGCTCGAATACGGACTGGCGGCCAGCGCCACCGCCATCGGCTGGTCGGATTATCTGAACAACTTCCTCAACAACGCGTTCGGCTGGCACATCCCGGAGATGCTGCGCTCGCCGATGATCGTGTCGACCGCGCACGGAATTGAATTGCGCGGCGGCCATATCAACCTGCCGCCGATCATGCTGGTGGTGCTGTGCGGCCTGTTGCTGATACGCGGCACCAAGGAATCGGCCACGACCAACGCCATCATGGTGATGATCAAGCTGGCGATTCTGATCTTTTTCATCGTCATCGCGTTTTCGGGTTTTGACATCAACAACTTCCATCCGTTCTTCAGCCCCGACAATGGCGCGCACATTACCGGCATGGCCGGGGTGACGGCGGCGGCGGCCACCGTGTTCTTCTCGTTCATCGGTCTCGACACGGTCGCCACGGCCGGCGAAGAGGTGCGCAATCCCAAGCGCAACGTGCCAATCGGCATATTGTCGGCGCTGGCGATCGTGACGGTGTTCTATATGCTGGTCGCGGTGGCGGCGATGGGCGCCCAGCCCGCGTGGAAATTCGCCGGCCAGGAAGCTGGTCTCGCGGTGATCCTGCAAAACGTC
This sequence comes from Duganella sp. AC917, assembly GCF_979258245.1. Taxonomy (NCBI): domain Bacteria; kingdom Pseudomonadati; phylum Pseudomonadota; class Betaproteobacteria; order Burkholderiales; family Oxalobacteraceae; genus Duganella; species Duganella sp. AC917. The sequence goes on along the minus strand of NZ_OZ409848.1, from coordinate 4,712,132 downwards.
ACCGGCAAGACCTGGCCGGCGCTGGTGCTGGCGGCCGGCGCGGTGATTTCCGTGTTCAGCGTAACCCTGGTGACGATTTACGGCCAGACGCGCATCCTGTACGCGATTTCCAAGGACGGCCTGATCTCGAAGTCATTCCAGAAAGTGAACGCGAAGACGGCGTCGCCGGTGCAGAACACCCTGATCGTTTGTATCGTCGTTGGTCTGGTGGCCGGCTTTGTGGATGCGACCTTCCTGTGGGACATGGTCAGCATGGGCACGCTGACGGCCTTCATCGTGGTGTCGCTGGCGGTGCCGGTGATGCGCAAGAAGGAAAACGGCAAGGGTGTGAAGGGCTTCCGCGTGCCGTTCGGTCCGTACGTGGTGCCGGGCCTGAGTATCAGCGCCTGCCTGTATCTGATGTTCGGTCTGTCGCTGACGACTTACACGATCTTCAGCATCTGGATGTCGGCGGCGGTTGTAACGTACTTCCTGTACGGGATGCGCAATTCGAAGTTGAATCTGCTGAAGTAAGCTTATCTAAATCATTCGCCTCAAAATAAAAAGCCCCGGCACCGCGTTAGCGGCCGGGGCTTTCTGCTGTGGCGCGCACGGCTTATTCTGCGTCTTTGGTTGGCTTCGAGCCCAGGTACAGGCGCAGTACGAGACCGGACAGGGCGATAGCGGCAGGCAGGTTTTCGATGATGGTCAGCATGGTGATTCTCCGGTAATCCAGTAAATAAGTGAGTTGAGTGAACCGCGATTAACCGAAACGGGCTGCGATGTAACGCAGTTCGGCGGCCAGGTTAGGGGAGTGGGCTTCCACGTCCTTGGCGGTGCTGCTCAGCCACCAGATGGTTTCATCGGCGCGTTCTGCGGTCGCTTCTGCAACAGCGGCTGGCTTCCGTGCAAACAGCGCAGCGAACAGTTGACGTACGGCGTTGGCGACATTGCCTGCGTAGTTGGCGTTGGTGTGAGTGTTGAAAGTAGTCGAGTTCATGAGAAGCTCCTGTTAAATGTTCGTTTGATGCAGTGCAGTATGCGCCGTTTTCAGAAATAAAAAAAATTTTGATTTGTGATACGTGCCATACGCTAACAATATAACTCGATGTTTTCCCTATGAAACATCGGTTCTGAACAGCAACAAAATAGTTGTGGATTTTTTGACCGAACTGCTGCGTCCGGTCATTCGTGATGTCCGGACGGCAATATTGGCCGCGAGCGGGCCAATTAGGACGTGAAGCTATTCGGTACGGTGATAACCGCTATCGATTATGTTCAAAAAATTAATGACTTGAGTTAGCTCCGGCGGTCCAGCCATCTGCCGCCGAACATCGTGCACACCAGCGACAGCACAATTAGCGCAATGCCGGCCCATTGCCAGCCGGTGACGATGTCGCCCAGCAGCAGCATGCCGGCGCTGATGCCGACCACCGGCACGCCCAGGCTGAACGGCGCCACGCGGTTGACCGGGTGGCGCTTGAGGAGCCGGGTCCACATCGCGTAGCCGAGGATGGTGGCCATCCAGCCCAGGTAGGCGATCGCGGCCCACGTGGTCCACGGCGCGGCGGTCCAGTGCCAGCGTGTGGCGGGATCGTCGAACGCCAGCGACAGGCCGATGAACGGCAGGATCGGCACCAGACTGCACCAGACCATGAAACTGACCACGTCGAATTCCGGCGTGGCCTGCTGGGCGCGGCGCACGACTATATTAGAGGCGGCCCACATCGCCGCCGCCATCAACGTCAGCACGAAGCCGCCGGCGGTGGTGCCGCCGGCGTGGCCCGGCTCCACGTAGTTCATGCCGAAGCAGACCAGCCCTATCGCCGCCAGCAGCAGGCCGCCTTTCAGTGCGCGGCTGGCGCGCTCGCGCAGCAGCACGAAGCCGAACAGGGCGGTGAAGAAGACCTGCGTTTGCAGGATGACCGACGCCAGCGAGGCCGACATGCCGACTTTGAGCGACAGGAATAGCAGTCCGAACTGGCCGACGCCCTGGCACAGGCCGTAGGCGACGATCCATTTGACGGGGAGTTTGGGCGGACGCACGACGAGGATCAGCGGCACCACCGCGAACACGTAGCGGGCGGCGCCCAGCTGGAACGGCGTCAGGTCCTTGAGGCCGATCTTCATCGCGACGAAGTTGGTGCCCCAGATGAGCACCACGGCCAGGGCCGAAACCAGATCGCGGGTGCTGAAAGGGGCGGACGATGAACTCATCGCACCATGGTAGCAGCGTTAGGCCACGTTGCGGACGATGGCTTCACTGTGGACGATGATTTTTGCCGCATCGGCCTGCAACAGGCGGATGCGGCGCTGCACCAAAGGCCAGCCCGACCACGGCACCACGGCGGTTTCGGTCGCCGCAACTGCCGTCTTCGCGGATGCTGGAGCTGGTACCGACGTTTTGTGCGCGTGCGGCTCGAGCGCCCGGGACAGAATGCCGACCACATGTTCGTGGCTCTCGTCCAGCATGGCGTTGACCGGCTCTTTTGGCAGTTCCGTCACGTGGCGGCGCAGGATCGAGCGCAACGCCGCGACGTGCGCCACCAGCAGGTAGTTCTGCACAATGAACAAGTTGATGTCCTCCACCGCGCGCTGCTTGCTCGAGGGTTCGTCAAGCATGCGCACCAGCGCGGAGCTGAGCGAGGCCAGGCTGTCCATCAGACGTTTGCGCTCGATGCGGTAGGCGAAATCGTCCTTGCCTTTGCCTTGCAGCAGATCGAAGCTGGCCTGCATGTAGCGCAGGTTCACGTCCAGCACCTCGCGGATCAGGCGCGGGAGGGTTTGGTATTCCCAGTTCGCCAGCACGAAGCTGAAGGCTGTCGCCACCGCCGCGCCGATGAAGGTGTCGATCAGGCGCTCCATGATCAGGTCATTGTTCCCCGGCGCGATCAGGTGCATCTGCAGCAGGATCATGATGCTGACCGCGATGGCGGCGTAGCGGTAGCGCAGGTAGATGAAAGTGGGCGTGGCCACCGTCGCCAGCACCAGGATGCCGAGGATGAACGCGGGGTGGTTCAGGTAGCGGATGATCAGCGCGGTGATCACGCAGCCGATCACGGTGCCGATGATACGGTCGCTGCGGCGCTGCTTGGTCATGCTGAAGCTGGGTTTGAGGATGATCACGATGGTCAGCACGATCCAGTAGCTGTGCGCCGCGTACGGCAGCCACGCCGCCACCGCCAGGCCGACCGAGATCGCCATCGCCACCCGCAGGGAGAAGCGAAAGATCGGCGAATCCATGCGCAGGTGCGACAGGATCATGCGCAGCTCGTACTTTTGCTGCGACAGGAAGGGACCCATGTCGGCGTCGACCCAGAACGGCGTGGTGTCGTACACCTTCTGGCTGGCCTGATGCAGTTCGCCGATCATCTTGATGATGGCGCGGATCTTGTTGCGCTGCGCGCGCAACACCGCCAGCGCCTCCTGCTGCGGCTTGCCCTCGTCGATGCGGCGCTGGATCGCGGCCAGTTCCGCCTCGACGGCGTCCAGCTCCGGCGTGTAGCTGATCTCCGCGTAAGAGGCCTTCTTGCGGGTGACGTCGTAGGCCACCGATTCGATATCGCGCGCGGCCTTGTAGGCCAGGTCGTGTAGCGTCTTGAGCACCGGCGAATCGGCCAGGTGCATGCGCAGCTGCGCGTAGTCGGTGTGGGTCGACAGGATCAGCTCATACAGGTCCAGCATGCAGACGTGGACCTGCACCACGATCGCATCCTTGCTGTTCTGGTGGGCGCGCAGGATCAGATCGCGCGAGGCCTGCTGGCGGTCGGCCAGCACGCTTTGATGGCGCACCAGTTTATTGAACTGCTCATTGAGGTTGTAGCGGGTGTCGTAGAAGTCGGCCTTGATGTCGATGTAGGCGGCCAGTTCGAACAGAGCCTCCGCCAGCACCTGCTGCTTGATGCGGTGGCGCAGTATCCACGAGATGCCCATCGCGTACGCGAGATAAGCCACAGCGCCCAGGGTGAACAGGCCGGTGTGGATGAACGACTGCTTGACCGTCATCGAGTGTTCCATCGACATGGTCATGATGAACAGCGTGGCCAGTTGCAGCGGCATCGACTTTTTGCCGTAGACGACCATCATGCAGGCGAGGAAGCTGATGAGCACCAGCATCGTCAGCAGCAGCCAATGCAGCGGCGCGCATAGGCTGATCAGCAAGGTGACGGCGCTGCATAGCAGCACCGAGGCGCTCATCTCGTTGAATTTGTGGCGCAGGGGGCTGGGCATGTCCATCAGCGCGGTGCACAGCGCGCCGATGCAGACCGTCATGGCGGTGGCCATGTCGGAGAACTGCAAGGTGATCACGGTGACGCCCACCAGGCCCGCAGCAAAGCGCAGCCCAAGATAAAAATAGTGGCTGTAGAAGAAAGTGCGCAGATTGAGTGCGTAGTGCATGGCTGTGACCTTGTGGGCAGCGGGTGCTAATGTGTGCGTGGCGGGATCGCCGCCGCGCACACGGGGAACGCAAAACTACGGTGTCGGGCTGTCGTTAGAAGACCGACAGTACCGGGTAGCGGCGCCATTCGGGTTCGGCGTGGCGCTTGCCGTTTTCGAAGATGAAGCCCAATACCTTTTCCTGGTCCGACAGCAGCGCCGGATTGGCGGCCTTCCAGGCTTCGAACTTGGCCTTCAATTCCGGCTCCGCCTCGAGCATCTCCAGCGCCAGGTCTTCGAACACGTAGTCGGAGAAGGCTTCCTTCTTTTCCAGCACGCTGTTGAAGAAACCCCAGCGGAAGAACGAATCGTGGCCTTGCGGTTCCAGCGTCTCGACGGCGTAGCGGGCGTTGGCCTGCTTGAGCGGGATGAACCAGTCGCCCGGCTGCACGGTGAAGCTGCCGGTGCGCGCTTCCAGTTCCACGGCGTCGTGGTACATATGGCCTTCATACGCGTGCGGGCGCGAGGTCACGGAGGCGATGTGATAGTACTGCGCTTCGATGGTCGACGCTTCGTCGAAAGCGGCCATCTCGACGCCGTTCCACTGCAGGCGCTCGATGGCTTCGCGCCAGGCTTGCGGCACGATGTAGCCCTTCGGTGAGCGCACGGTGGCAGACGGCACGAAGCTGTTGTAGTAGGCGATGTCCTTTTCCCAGGGCTGGCTGCGATCGTAGGACAGGCGCTGGTAGTTCCCCAGCAGGCTGGCGCTGCGCTTGGCGGCGTAACCCTTGAAGCGGAAGGTCGACGGATTGGCCTCGTCCATTTTCCAGCTGACGGTCCATTCGCTGGCGTTGGCCGCCTGCTCTTTGGCGTCGGCGCGCAGCGCGCGGATTTGCGCGCCGTGGGCAACGGTGAAGGCCATTGTCACATCCAGCAGCGCGCGCATCGATTCGTAGCGGTCCTTGAACGGCTTGAGCATGTGCGTCTCCGGCATGAAGCCGATGACGTGGTGCAGGGCCGCGAAACCGGTCGAGAAGCGCGGCACTTCCAGAAATTCGGCGATGCCGTCGTCCGGGCTGTCCTTGACCGGGTTGACGTAGGGGCAGGTCGGCCAGCCCTTCGCTTCCATCTGCTGATAAATATGCGGCAGCATGGTCTCGCGCAGGAAGGGGCCAAGGCCATAGCCCAGCTTGTCCGCCTGGGTGTGGATAAGGGTCATCGTGTACGGGTAGTCGGCGCCGTTCGACGTGTGCGTGTCGACCATCACGTCCGGGTCCCAGCTGGTTACCAGCTGGTTGAACAGGCGGGCGTTGAGCGTGTCGCACTTGATGAAGTCGCGGTTCAGGTCCAGGTGGCGGCTGTTGCCGCGGAAGCCGAATTGCTCGGGGCCGTCCTGGTTGACGCGCGAGGTGTTGGAGCGGTTGAGCGCGCCATCGACGTTGTAGAGCGGCACGAACAGCAGCACGGTGTCGCCCAGCGCGGCCAGGCGGGCCGGCTCGAAGCACAGGTCGCGCACGATGGCCATGCAAGCGTCCACGCCCTCGGGTTCGCCCGGGTGGATGCCGTTGTTGTTGAAGAAGACGGTGCGGCCCTCGGCCTTGATTTGCGAGCGGTCGAACACGCCGTCCGGGCTGACGATGCCGGCGTGCACCGGGATGCCGCCATCGGACACGCCGATCTGTTCAAAACGCAGCACCTGCGGGAAGCGCTGGGCCAGCTCCTCGTAGAACGCGATACATTCGGTCCACAGCGTGGTTTGATTTTGATTGCCTTTTTCATAAGGCGTCGGCATATCTGGGTGCATGGCAGTCTGGATCTCAGAGAAACTATGTGAAATGGCGCGCCACGCCTTGTGAGCGTCAGGCGTGCTGTCGAGGGCGCGATTGTATCATTCGTGCCCGCTTTTTGAGCGGAGGCAAGCTTCCCGGGGCGGCTGTTTGCGTTGTTTCAAGGAAATAAATTTGCTGGATGGTCTACTGGAATTCTCGTCACATACCAGGAGCCAGCGATGTGGAAAAGGAGCGGGCAGGGCGCCGTGCTGGTCGCTGTCGTGCTGGCGCTGGTGTGCAAGGTCGGGCTGGCGCAAATCGGACCACGCTACGTGATCGACGTCAAAGCGGCCACAGGCGTGGCGATCGCCGGGCCGGCGCAGGGCAGCGTGCAACTGGTCGGCAAAGGCTTGGCGCTGATCCGCTTTCAGGGATTGCGGCTGCTGACGGTGGGCGCGGACGCCGACGCCTACAGCGCCGAGTCGGTGAACGGATGGCCGGCGGTCGACCTGGTGCTGGTGACGCCGGCCAGCGTCGGACGCTACAGCGGACTGGCGCCGCTGGCCGCATTGCGCAGCCTGCCGGTGATCCTGGTGGAACCGTCCACCGGCGCGACGGTGCCGCCGATGCCGTCGCCTTTGCCTTTGCCGATGTCGCAAACGGGTGGTGGCGGTGGTGTCGACGGCGAAGGCCCGCAATATTATCCGATGCAAACCTGGGACGCCTTGCATTTGCGTAAGGGCAAGGCTCGCGGCAAGGATCAAACCTGGCTGCGGGTAACGGCGATGCCCGGTCAGCCGGGCGCGGCGCAGGTGGCGGGGTTTGTGCTGGAGATGGGCAAGGGCCGAAAATCGTATCGGCTGTATGTCGGCTGCGAGGCGCTGGCCACAGGCGAGATCGAAGGTCTGCAGCTGCGTCTGCCGGGTGTCGACCTGGCGCTCATGCCGGCGCTTGACGGGCCGCAGTTGTTGCTGCTGCGGCGTGCCGCCCAGCCCGACGCCAAGCCGGCGCCGTTGACGGCGGCCGGCTACACGTTCAAGGCCGCCCGGCGCTGATCATTTCCTGGCGTTGGTTTCCACCCAGGCCGCGAAGGCGTTGACGAATTTGGTCAGGAACTCCCTGGTGCGGTCGTTGTTGATTTTGCCGTCGTCGCCCAGCAGGCCGCCGGCGCCGCCGATGTACGCTTCCGGCTGTTGCAGCACCGGCATGTCGAGGAACACCAGCGACTGGCGCAAATGATGGTTGGCGCCGAAGCCGCCCACCGCGCCCGGCGAGACGGTGACGACGCCGGCCGGCTTGCCGCTCCAGGCGCTGTCGCCGTACGGACGCGAGCCGACATCGATGGCGTTCTTCAGTGGCGCCGGCACCGAGCGGTTGTATTCCGGCGTGACGAACAGCACGGCGTCGGCCTCCTTGATGCGCTGGCGGAAATGTGTCCAGGCCTGCGGCGGGGTCACGCCGTTTCCTTCCAGATCCTCGTTGTACAGCGCCATCTCGCCGATTTCAACAATCGTGAGCTCCAGCGACGGCGGCGCCAGCGCGATCAGCTCGTGGGCGAACTTGCGGTTGATCGACTCCTTGCGCAGACTGCCGATCACTACGGCGACTTTTTTGGCGGGCATGACTTCTCCTGGTCTTGAATTGGAATGGGGAATGGAAGCGCTACTGTACCGCAGACGCAAAAAAAACCACGCCGCGTTGCCGGGGCGTGGTCTTGGTCTTGATCTTGGCGTTGGTCTTGGCGTTGGTCTTGCTGCCGCGTCAAATTACTCGGCGTTCATTTCCTTCAGCAGATTGTCGGCGTGGTCGACGTGCTTCATGTTCCACAGGATGTAACGCAGATCGACCTGGATGTCGCGCGTCATCGCCTTGTTGAAGTCCCAATCCGAGATGATCGAATCGAGCGTGCCGTCGAAGGCCAGGCCGATCCACTCGCCTTTGCTGTTCAGCGCGGCCGAACCGGAGTTGCCGCCGGTAATGTCCAATGTCGCCAGGTAGGCCACCGGCACCGATTTGAGCACCGGATCGACGTACTTGCCGAAGTCCTTGGCCTTGATCGCGTCCAGCTGCGCCTTCGGCGCGTTGAACTCGCCTTCGCCGGTGGCCTTGGCGGCGACGCCGGCCACGGTGGTGAAGGCCTTCCAGGTGGAACCATCGGCGCCCGGATCGCGGCCGGCGATCTTGCCGAAGGTCACGCGCAAGGTGCTGTTAGCGTCCGGATAGACCGCGCGGCCCTGGCTGTTCATGTAGGCGATCTTGGCCTTCATATAGTTGCCGTAGGCTTGTTGCAGCTTGCCGCCCAGTTCTTCCTCGGCCGCCTCTTCCTTCAGGTCGTTGTCATACAGCGCCACGGCGGCTTTGACAAAGGCGTCGTCGCTGGCCTTGAAGTCCTGCGGCTTCTTGTCGAGCCACGCGGTGCGGGTGGCCGCGTCGCCCAGCTTGCTGCCGGCGTACAGTTTGTCGAGCGCCGCTTGCAGGTCGGCGCGGCTCATGCCGTCCTTGATGCCGACGACCGCGTCGAAGGCGGCGCTGCGCTGGGCGGCCGGCTGGGCCGCGTACTTGGTCAGGCTGTTCATGACCAGCGCCTTGTCGACCTTCTCGTCGTAGTTGCGCAGCAACGCGGCAACGCTGGACTTGATGCGCGGCACGTCGCGCACCTGATAGCCGGACTTGCGCTCAACGTCCTGCTTGGCGTTCTCGTTGGCCAGGCGGTACAGCACGCGCGCCGTATTCAGCAGGCGCGGCTTGGAGGTCGACAGGTAGTAGTCGCGCTTGGTCTCGGCGTCGCGCTGGGCGATCAGCTTCTCGACCAGGTCGATGTCGGACGCGTATTCCTTCTTGCGGGCGGCATCGGCGTTGATCCACGTTTTCAGCGCTTCGTGCTCGGCCGTTTTGCGCGCCAGCATATCGCTGTTGGCGTACGAGTTCAGCATGCCCTGGCGATTCTTGTAGTAATTGTTGATGCCGGCCACCTGCGACGCGTATTTCAGCGCGGTGTCCTTGTCGTCCTTGGTCATGGCGGCGATCGTCGCCAGGTTCTCGGCGGACGTCTTGACGAAGTTCGGATAGCTCCAGTCGAAGGTGAACGCCACTTCCGACGGCAGGCGATGGCGGTTGGTGCGGCCCGGATAGCCCAGCACCATGATGAAATCGCCTTCCTTGACGCCTTCCTTGGCCAGCTTCAGATAATGCTGCGGCACGTAGGGAACGTTGTCCTTGCTGTAGTCGGCGGCCTTGCCGTCCTTGCTGACGTAAGCGCGATAGAAGCCGTAGTCGCCGGTGTGGCGCGGCCACATCCAGTTATCGGTATCGCCGCCGAACTTGCCCACGCCCTCGGGCGGCGCGTGCACCAGGCGCACGTCGCGGATCTCGAGCTGCTTGCTCAGGTAAAACTCCAGACCGCCGTAGAACGACGACACGGTGCAGCGGTGGCCGGCATCTTTTTCGCACTCGGCGGTGATGGCCTTGCTGTTTTTCTCGATCGCGTCGCTGCGCTTCTTACCGCTCAGTTTAGCGACGGCGGGCGTGACCACCTGCTTGCTGACATCGGTGACGGCCTTGGTCACGAAGATGCGGCTGCCAGGCGCGGCCGGCAACTCTTCGCCGAAGTTCTTCGCCAGGAAACCGTTGGCCAGCAGATTGCGTTCCGGGGTGGAATTATGCGCCACGCTACCGTAGACGCAATGGTGGTTCGTGGCAACGAGGCCTTGCGGCGACACGAACGACGCCGAGCAACCGCCCAGGCTGACGATGGCCCCGGCCGGGAACTCGGTCAGTTTGGTCAGGTTGGCGGGATCCAGCTCAAGGCCGGCGGCTTTCAATTCCTTAGCCACTTGTGGCAGCTGTTGCGGCATCCACATGCCTTCGTCGGCGTGGGCGGCAGTGCTCAGGATGGCGAGCGCGATCAGAGTCTTATGCATTGATATCGTTTCCAAAATGGTGGCGGGGACAGCGCTGAGAGTATCCGCAGCATTGCCGTATACGTCAACCACATTTTAACGACCCAAAAAAACTGCGGGGTCAAGTCTGTCATTCGGACACGAGCTCATGTACGAATGACAGACTTGACCCCGCAGTGGCGAGTTTTGCGGTTGAGGCCGTGTCCGAATGACAGACTTGACCCCGGTAGCTTAGTCGGCTTTGATGGCTTCGATCTGGATGGCGAGTTTGACTTCCGGCGAGAAGTTCGGCAGGCCGTAGTTGAGGCCGAAATCGCTGCGCTTGAACTCGGCCGTGGCGTCGGCGCCGCAGACTTCTTTCTTGTAGCGCGGGTGCATGATGCACTTGAATTTGTTGACCTTGAGCGCGACCGGCTTGGTCACGCCCAGCATCGTCAGTTCGCCGTCCACACCCACCAGCTGGTCGCCGTCGAATTTGAACGATTTGCTTTTGTAGGTGATCGTCGGGAATTTCTCGACGTTGAACATGTCCGGGCCGCGCGCGTGGCTGTCCATCTTGTCGAAACCGAAGTTGATCGAGGCCGGGTCGATCGCCAGGTCCAGGCCGCCGGTCTTGGCCGCGCGGTCCAGGGTGACGGTGCCGGTGGTCTTGTTGAACTTGCCGCGCCAGACCGACAGCCCCATGTGGTCGGCCTCGAAGCTCGGGAAGGTGTGCGTCGGGTCGACGGTGTAGGTGGCGGCGATGGCGGACGTGGCCGAGGCGGCCAGCAAGGTGGCGATCAGAATCTGCAGTTTCATGCGGTGTGTCTCCCTGTGTGGATGGTTAGCTACTTATTGGCCTGCTACTACGTGGAATTTGATCGTGACGTCGTCGGCCACCATGCTGGTGTCCTTCCATTCGCCTTCGCCGATGTTGTAGGCCAGGCGTTTGATCGGCAGCGCGCCGTCGAACACTTGCTTGCCGCCTTCGGTCTTGACCGTCAGCGGGAAGGTGATGTCGGTGGCCTTGCCTTTGATGGTCAGCTTGCCGGTGACGGTGAGCTTGCCAGGGCCGGCGCTTTTGATGGCGCTCGAGACGAACGTGGCTTTCGGGAACTGGGCCGAGTTGAACCATTCCTTCTTGGCCACTTCCTTGTTGTACTCCGGGTCGCCCATGTCCAGGCTGGCCGTCTCGACTTCCACCGTGGCCTTGGAGGCGTCCGGCTTGGCCGCGTCGTAGTCGATGGCGACCGTGTATTTCTTGAACTTCGATTCGATCGGCACGTTCATTTGCTTGAACGTGGCCGAGACCGAGCTCTTGGCTGGATCGGTCTTGAGCACGGCGGCGCTGGCGGCCAGGGCAACACCCATCAGGGAGACGAGGGCGATTTTTTTCATGGTTTTCATAGGGGCTCCGGTAGAGGGGTATGGCTATATGCGCGGCAACATGCGCTTGAGCGTGATGTCGCGGTCGATAAAGTGATGCTTGAGTGCGGCCAGAGCGTGGGCGACAACAATACCCGCCATCGTCATGACCAAAACATAATGAACAGTTTTTAAAATTGCCTTAAGTTCAGGGTCTGGTCCGATCAGCGCCGGCAGGGTGACCAGCTTCAGGTACACCACCGGCACGCCGGCCGCGCTGCCGTACAAATAGCCCGAGATCGGCGCGGCGAACATCAGGAAGTACAGCAGGTAGTGCACGCCGTCGGCGACCTTGTGCTGCCACGGCGGGATGCTCACCAGCGGCGCCGGCGGCTTGTTCGCCTGGCGCCACAGCAGGCGGATCGCGGCCAGCGCAAGCACCGTCACGCCCAGCCATTTGTGCCAGGAGAAGTATTTCAGTTTGGTCGGCGTGAAGCCGGGGATCGCGACCATCGTCAGGCCAAGGAAAAAGGCCGAGACGATCATCAGCGCGATCAGCCAGTGCAGCAGCATTGCCGTCTTGGTGTAGCGTTGCATGGATGGTGCTCCAGAAAGTAGTACGTGTTAGAACTAAATATGGGGGCTAATATATCAAAGAAACGCCGCGCGTGCTGACAGGCAAGAAAAAAGCCTCCGGGACGTGTGTCGCGGAGGCTAGTGTATGACAGATTGCTAATTTACATCAGATGGCTTTTGCCAGAGCCGGGGCGATGCCGATGTAGTTGGCCGGCGTCATGTCCAGCAGCAGGTCCTTGGCGTCCTGCGGAATCGCGAGGCCGAGGATGAACTCGCGCAGCGCGTCCTTGGAGATGCCTTTGCCGCGCGTCAGTTCCTTCAGTTGCTCGTACGGGTTCTCGATGCCGTAGCGGCGCATCACCGTTTGCACCGGCTCGGCCAGCACTTCCCAGTTGGCGTCCAGATCGGCTGCCAGGCGGGCGTGGTTCACTTCCAGCTTGTTGAGGCCGCGCAGGCAGCTGTCGTAGGCCAGCAAGGTGTAGCCGAAGCCGACGCCGATGTTGCGCAGCACGGTCGAGTCGGTCAGGTCGCGCTGCAGGCGCGAGACCGGCAATTTTTCCGACAGGTGCTTCAGTACCGCGTTGGCCAGGCCCAGGTTGCCCTCGGAGTTTTCGAAGTCGATCGGGTTGACCTTGTGCGGCATCGTCGACGAGCCGATTTCGCCGGCCTTGGTCTTCTGCTTGAAGTAGCCCAGCGAGACGTAGCTCCAGATGTCGCGGTTCAGGTCCAGCAGGATGGTGTTGACGCGGGCGAAAGCGTCGAACAGCTCGGCCATGTAGTCGTGCGGTTCGATCTGGATGGTGTACGGGTTGAACACCAGGCCGAGGCGCTGCTCGATGACGTCCTTCGAGAACGCCGCCCAGTCGAACGATGGATACGCCGACAGGTGGGCGTTGTAGTTGCCGACCGCGCCGTTCATTTTGCCGAGGATTTCGACCTGTTCGATGCGCTTGATGGCGCGCTGCAGGCGGGCGACGACGTTGGCCATCTCCTTGCCCAGGGTGGTCGGGCTGGCGGTCTGGCCGTGGGTGCGCGAGAGCATCGGCACGTCGGCGTTGGTGATCGCGATGTCGGTCAGTTTGGCGATGACGTTGCGCAGCGATGGCAGCATGACGCCGTCGCGGGCCGCCTTGAGCATCATGCCGTGCGAGGTGTTGTTGATGTCTTCCGAGGTGCAGGCGAAGTGGATGAACTCCGACGCGGCGACCAGTTCCGGCACGTCCTTCACTTGTTCCTTGAGCCAGTATTCCACGGCCTTGACGTCGTGGTTGGTGACCGCTTCGATCTCCTTGATGCGGGCGGCGTCGCTTTCCTTGAACTCGTTGGCGATCTTGTCCAGCAGCGCGGTGCCGGCGGCCGAAAACGGCTTGATCTCGGCGAAGCCGGCCAGCGACAGCGCCTGCAGCCAGGAGATTTCCACTTTGACGCGGTGGTGCATGAAGCCCGATTCGGACAGGATGGGACGCAGCAGGTCGGTTTTGCCGGCGTAGCGGCCGTCCAGCGGCGACAGCGCCGACAACGTGGAGTAAGCAGGTGTGGTCATGATCGAGGAGGGGAAGTTGAAGAAGGCAAAACGTGATTTTACCATTGGCGGAGGGCGACCCCGCCGATGTTATACTGTCTGCCAACCTTCTACTCCATGCATCCATGAAACTTATCGGTTCCCTCGCCAGTCCTTATGTCCGCAAAGTTCGCGTCGTCCTGGCCGAAAAAAAGCTCGATTGCCAGTTCGAGCTGGAAAATGTGTGGGCGCCCGATACGGCCATCAGCACCCTGAACCCGCTGGGCAAGGTGCCGGCGCTGGTCATGGAGGACGGCAGCGTGATGATCGATTCGCGCGTCATGGTCGAGTATCTCGATACCTTGACGCCGGTATGCAAGCTGCTGCCGCCGAATGGCCGCGACCGCGCCGACGTCAAGTGCTGGGAGGCGCTGGCCGACGGCATGCTGGACGCCGCCATCACCGTGCGGCTGGAGCGCACCCAGCGTCCGATCGAGCTGCAGAGCGAGGACTGGATCGCGCGCCAGATGCGCAAGGTGCATCTGGGCCTGGCGGCGCTGTCGGAAAAGCTCGGCGAGCAGGCCTACTGCGCCGGCAAGAATTATTCGCTGGCCGACGTGGCGGTGGGCTGCACCCTGGGCTGGCTGTCGTTCCGCTTCCCGGAGATCACCTGGCGCGACGACCACGCCAACCTGGCCAGGTTGTTCGACAAACTGTCGGAGCGCCAGTCGTTCAAAGACACCGTGCCATCCGCCTGATTCCCGAAGTTAGCCATGCCTAAAACAACGCCGCCCGACGCGGATAGCGCCGACGCCCGGCAGCGCCGCTTGCAGATGGCCGATATCGCGCGCTTGGCCGGCGTGTCCACGTCGACCGTGTCGCGCGCGCTGGCCGGCAGCAAATTGGTCAGCGAGGAGACGCGCGTGCGCATCATGGAGCTGGCGCGCTCGCTCAAATACACCATCAATATCGGCGCGCAGAACCTGCGCATGAAGCAGAACCGCACCGTCGGCGTGGTGATCCCGTACGACCCGACCACGCGCCAGCATTTGTCCGATCCGTTTTTCCTGGGGATGCTGGGCAGCCTGGCCGACGCGCTCACCGAGCAGGGTTTCGATATGCTGGTCTCGCGCGTCAACGCCGAGGAGCTGGACGCGGCGGCCGGACCGTTCGACACCGGCCGCGTGATCGGCATCGTATTGATCGGCCAGTGGCGCCATCACGAACAATTGAACCAGCTGGCGGCGCGCCATGTGCCGATCGTGGTGTGGGGCGCGCAATTGCCGCAGCAGTTGTACTGCACCGTCGGCGGCGACAACGTGACCGGCGGCGAGCTGGCCGTCACCCATCTGCTGGAAGAGGGCCGCAAGCGCATCGCCTTCTTTGGCGATATCAACCTGCCCGAGGTGGGGCAGCGTTACGAAGGCTATCGCCGCGCGCTGGAGAAGGCCGGCATCGAGGTCGATCCGGCCTTGCAGGTGTCGGTGTCGTTCCTGCCGCGGGGCGGACGCGAGGCGGTCGAGCAGCTGCTGGCGCGCGGCGTGCCGTTCGACGCCATCTTCGCCGGCAGCGATTTGCTGGCCATGACCGCGATTAACACGATGCGCGAGCATGGCCTGTTCGTGCCGGGGCAGGTGGCGGTCGTCGGCTACGACGATATCGAGCTGTCGACCTACTTCCATCCGCCGTTGAGCACCGTGCAGCAGCCGATCCGCGAGGCCGGCCGGGCGCTGGTGTCGTCGTTGCTGGAATTGGTGGAGGGCCGGCCATCGCCATCGCTGCAACTGCCGACCACCCTGGTCGTGCGGTCCAGCAGCCGTACCGTCTGATTTTCGCAACCGATTGCGTAAATTTAATGGTGCGGTGCACCATTAATCGTTCTGTGCGCCGGTTTTCCCGCTAAAACTTCAGGTTTTTGCTTCTTGGTGTATTGCTCATAAACCATATTGCGCCGCATCTATGCAATCGATTGCATTAAATCCGCGTTCGGGGAATAATGGCGTACCTGCTCAACAAAACAGCAGAGCAAAACGACAATACCTGGAGACCACCATGAAACACCGCACCATCAAACTGGCCGCCATGACGGCCGCCGTCGCCGCCGCCGTCCTGCACATGGGCGTCGCCGCCGCACAGGAAGCCGCTCCCGCCGCCACCGCCGCTCCGGCGGACGGTTTGAACATGGAACGCGTGGTGGTTACCGGCACCACCACCGGCTCGTCGAAAATGAAGACGAGCGTGTCGATCAGCACCATCGAGGGTGACGTCATCAAGAACTCGGCGGCGCTGAGCGCGGCCGAAGTGCTGCGCGCCGTGCCCGGCGTGCGCGCCGAATCGTCGGGCGGCGAGGGCAACGCCAACATCACCGTGCGCGGCGTGCCGGTATCGGCCGGCGGCGCGCGCTACGTACAGATCCAGGAAGACGGCCTGCCGGTGCTGCAGTCGGGCGACTTCAACTTCATCACGCCGGACAGCTACGTCAAGATCGACGGCACGCTCGACCACCTGGAAGTGGTGCGCGGCGGCTCGGCGTCGACGCTGGCCACCAACGCGCCGGGCGGTATCATCAACTTCATCACCAAGACCGGCGAGGAGAAGGGCGGCCATATCGGCATCAGCCGCGGCCTCGGTTACGACGAGACCCGCTACGACTTCGATTACGGTTCGCCGATTTCGGACAAGACCCGCTTCTTCATCGGCGGCAGCTACCGCACCGGCGAAGGCGTGCGCGATACCGGCATGAGCACCGCCAGCGGCGGCCAGATTCGCGGCAATATCACCCATGACCTGGACAATGGCTTCATCCGCCTGTCGTTCAAGCACGTCGACGACAAGTCGCCGACCGCGCTGCCGGTGCCGGTGCGCGTGGTGAACCAGCAGATCACCGAGATCCCGGGCATCGATCCGCGCACGGTGAGCTTCTATTCGCCGAATTGGGTACGCGATGTCACGCTGGGCAAGAACAACACGCCGGTGTCCACCGACGTTAATGACGGCTTGCACGTGAAGAGCAATTCGATCGGTCTGGAAGGCTCGTTCGACCTGGGTGACGGCTGGAACCTGAGTAACAAGTTCCGCGCCTCCGATAACAGCGGCCGCTTTACCGGTGTCTTCGCCGGTAACAACGGCGTGGCCGGCAACTACACCTTCGCCACCGGCCCGAATCGCGGCCAGGCTTACAACGGCCTCGCCTTCTCGGCGGTGGTGTTCAACACGTCGATCGACGATGCCGGCAATACGCTCAACGACACCAAGCTGTCGAAGACCTTCAAGCTGGCCGACGGCTCCAAGCTGACCACCACCGCCGGCCTGTATCTGTCGAACCAGAAGCTGGCGCTGACATGGAACTTCAACGAGTACCTGATGCAGCTGAGCGGCGACAAGCCCTCACTGCTGCAAACGGCCAGCACCACGCCAGGCCTGGTCGGCCCGGCCTTCGGCGGCTGCTGCATGCGCGCGGTCGACATGGAATACAAACTGACGTCGCCTTACCTGAACGTCGGCTACGAAGCCGGTCCGCTGAACCTGGACGCGAGCGTGCGCCAGGACCGACAGGAAGCCAACGGCAGCGCCAACATCGCCACCGGGGGCCTGCGCTACGATCCGGCCAGCGAGCAGATGGTCAACTACAAAATCAACCACACGTCGTATTCGGTCGGCGGCAACTACCGCATCACGAACAACCTGGCGGCGTTTGCGCGCGTCAGCGATGGCGTGGCGTTCAACGCGGACCGCATCCTGTTCGGCACTCCGCTCGATGGCTCGGCGCCGATCAACATCAATACCGTCAAGCAGCTGGAGGGCGGCGTGAAATGGCGCAGCGGCGGGTTGAGCACCTTCGTGACGCTGTTCCAGGCCAAGACCGACGAGAGCAACTACGAGGCGACCACGCAGCGCAGCACGTCCAACAAGTACGACGCCAAGGGTGTGGAGCTGGAAAGCGCGTATTCGATCGGCGACTTCCGCATCACCGGCGGCGCGACCTACACGCATGCCAAGATCACAGGCACTGCCGCTGCGGACGTGGCCAACATCGGCAATTCGCCGCGTCGTCAGGCCAAGTGGATTTACCAGGTCGCGCCGACCTACACCATCGGCGACGCAACGGTCGGCGCCAGCGTGATCGGCACCGGCAAGTCGTGGGGCGACGATGCGCACACCATCGAGATGCCTTCGTACGCGGTGGTCAACGCGTTCGTCAACTACCGCGTGACCGAGAAGGCCACCGTGTCGTTGAGCGCGAATAACCTGTTCAACCAGATCGGCTACACCGAGGTGGAAGGCGACGGCCATGCCGCGCGTTCGATCACCGGCCGCGCCGCGAAGGTCACGCTGTCGTACGCCTTCTAGGCTGCACCAAGCGTCAATCTGCAACACGTAGGGCGGATTAGCGTAGCGTAATCCGCCATGCACGCGTCATCGGCGACGCATGCATGGTGGATTACGGCGTTCCGCCTAATCCCCCCTACGAAACCCATCACCAGCCTTTCGACTATGCCCTCTCAAGTAATCTCGGACCGCCTGCTGGCGGTCCTTCCCGAAGATCTCCGGCCGCAGGCGGCCGAACGCTTGAAAACGGCCGGGCCGGTGCTGCGCCGCCTGTTGGCCGGCCTGTACGGCGACCAAGCCGACTTCGACGCATGGTTCGGCGATCTGATGGAATCCCTGGGCCAACTGTACGCCGCTCGTTCCCCCGAACTGCGCGCGCTCGACATCCAGCGCACCGCGCAACCGGATTGGTTCCTCAACCAGCGCATGCTGGGCTACTGCGCCTATGTGCAGAACTTTGGCGGCAGCTTGAACGGCGTCGCCGAGCGTATTCCGTATCTGGAGGAACTGGGCGTGAGCTACCTGCACCTGCTGCCGTTCCTGCGTCCGCGCGAAGGTGAAAACGACGGCGGTTTCGCCGTCACCAGCTTCGACGAAGTCGATCCCGCGCTGGGCACCAACGCCGACCTGCACGCGTTGACCACACGCCTTCGCGGCGCGGGCATCAGCCTGTGCTCGGACTTCATCCTGAACCACGTCGCCGACGACAACCAGTGGGCACTGGCCGCGAAAGCCGGCGATGCCAAGGCGCGCGCGATGTTCCACGTTTTCCCCGACCGGGACATGCCGGACCGCCACGAGCTCACCCTGGGCCAGGTGTTTCCGCAAGTCGCGCCGGGTAACTTCACCTATGTCGAAGCGATGGGCGGCTGGGTATGGACGACCTTTTATCCCTATCAATGGGACATGAACTGGTCCAACCCCGACGTCTTCGCCGAGATGGCGGCGGCCATGCTGCGCTTGGCCAATCGCGGCATCGAAGTGTTCCGCCTCGACTCGACCGCCTTCCTGTGGAAGCGCGAGGGCACCAACAGCATGAACCAGCCGGAGGCGCACCAGATTCTGCAAGCGCTGCGCGCCATCGTCGACATCGTCGCGCCGGGCGTGCTGCTGAAGGCCGAGGCCATCGTGCCGACACGCGAGCTGCCCGCCTATCTGGGTAGCGCCGCCGCGCCCGAATGCCACATCGCTTATCACAGCAGCCTGATGGCGGCGGGCTGGGTCGCGCTGGCCGAACAAAACACCGGGATATTGCGAGAGGTGATCCGCAACACGCCCGCGCTGCCGGCCGCGGCGACCTGGCTCAGTTATGTACGCTGCCACGACGACATCGGCTGGAACGTGCTGCGCGCGGACGCGGAAGTTGGTTCGTCCGCCGGCAGCGCGGCGCGGTTGGCCAGCGCGGCGCGCTTCTTCAGCGGTGCGGAAGGCAGTTACGCCAGCGGCGCCGCTTTCCAAAGCACCGACCCGAACGCGGCCCACGGCAGCAACGGCATGGCGGCGTCGCTTGCCGGTCTGCAGACAGCAGCCAACGAGCAGGAACGCTCGCTTGCGCTGCGTCGCATGCAGCTGCTGCATGGCCTGGCGCTGAGCTTTGGCGCGCTGCCCGTGCTGTACATGGGCGACGAGCTGGCGATGGAAAACGACTACAGTTATCTGGATCGGCCACAGCACGCGATGGACAGCCGCTGGTTACAGCGCCCCGTGTTCGACGAGCAGCGCTGGAAACACCGTTACGATAAAACCAGCGCGCCGGGGATCATGTTCCAGGGGTTGGCCAATCTGGTACGCGTTCGCCGCCAGCAGGAGACGCTCGCCGCCAATGCGCCGCGCGCGCTGCTGGCCGATGCGCCGGACGGCTTGCTGGCGCTGGCGCGCGGCGACAACTTCCTGACATTGATGAACTTCACCGGCCAGCAACTGGAATACACGCTGCAAGGCGTATGGAGCGACTGCGCCGCGCCGGGCCGCGTCGAGGGCACCATCACATTGGCGCCTTACGCGATGCACTGGCTGGCGCGCGAATAATATAGAATCGCCCGAGAGGGCGTGGAGACAGGCATGGAAACAGGCATAACCCATAAAACCATCGCTGTATTCGGCGAAGCGCTGGTGGATGATTTCATCACCGAGCAGGTTGTCGGCGGTGCGCCGTTCAACGTGGCGCGCAATCTGGCGGCGTTCGGCGTCGCTACGCTGATGGTGACGCGCATAGGCGACGACAAGAACGGTGCGCTGATGCGCGCGGAGTTCGAGCGCTTCGGTATGAGCCAGGCCGGCTTGCAGATCGATAAAAATGAGTCCACCGGCCGCGTTGTCGTCGAGCGCAATGAGCAAGGCCACCGCTTCATCATCCTGCCAGATCAGGCTTACGATTACGTCGAAGCCGCGCCCGCGCTGGCGGCGCTGGCCGAGGCCAGGCCAGGCGTTATCTACTTCGGCACGATGGCGCAGCGCCACGAGTGTTCGCGCAAGACGGTGCGGGAGATGCTGCGCTACGCCGACGCCACCCGTTATCTGGACCTGAACGTGCGCGAAGGCCAGGTGACGGAGCGCTGCGCATTCGAGTCGCTGCATCTGGCCGATATCGTCAAGGTCAACGAGGAAGAGCTCAAGGATTTATTCAGCTGGTACACGCACACCAAGCCGGGAACCAAGGCCATCGACAGCCCTGAGATGGTGGAGGCCTGCCAGGCGCTGATGCGCATCTTCTCGCTGAAGGGATTGATCGTCACGCTCGGTGAGCGCGGCGCGCTGTACTTCGACATCGACGGCACGGTCACCGCCAACCAGGAATGCCACGCGCCCGCGCGCATCGTCGACACCGTCGGCGCGGGCGACGCCTTCTCGGCGGTTTTCCTGTTCGGCCAGTCGCAGCGTTGGTCGCTGCCGCTCATCCTGGCGCGCGCGAACGCCTTCGCAGGCGCCATCTGCGGCATCTCCGGCGCGGTGCCGGCCGATATTGCGTTCTATGAGCCGTGGATCGCCTGCTGGCGCAGCGGCGGCGTACTGCCGACCAAAGCCGGGGCGGTGGTATGAGCGGCGGCATGAAACCGCACCTGTCGTTCTGGCAGATCGTCAATATGAATATCGGCTTCTTTGGCATCCAGTTCAGCTTTGGCCTGCAGCAAAGCAGCATGAGCCCCATCTACAAATACCTGGGCGCCGACGAGGCCAGCCTGCCGTATCTGTGGCTGGCAGGCCCGATGACCGGCCTGCTGGTGCAGCCGCTGATCGGCGCGATGAGCGACCGCACGGTCACGCGCTGGGGGCGTCGCACGCCATACTTCCTGATCGGCGCGATCCTGTGCAGCCTTGGCCTGCTGGCGATGCCGTTCAGCCCCACCTTGTGGATGGCGGCCAGCCTGCTGTGGATACTGGACGCGGCCAACAACGTGACGATGGAGCCGTATCGCGCCTTCGTCAGCGACAAGCTGGCGCCCAGGCAGCATTCGGTCGGCTTCCTGACGCAGAGCGCCTTTACGGGGCTGGGCCAGACGCTGGCCTATCTGACGCCGTCGCTATTGGTCTGGCTGGGCATGAACAAGGACGCCGTCAACAGCAGCCATATTCCGCACATCGTCATCGTGGCGTTTTTGATCGGCGCGGTGTTCTCGATCAGCTCCGTGCTGTGGACCTTGAAGACGACGCCCGAACATCCGCTGACCGCGCAGGAGCTGGCGGAAATCCGTTCGCGGCCGACCGGCTGGCGCGAGACCTTTCGCGATATCGACAGCGCCGTGCGCGAGATGCCATCGACGATGAAGCAGCTGGCGTGGGTCAAGCTGTTCCAGTGGTATGCGATGTTCTGCTACTGGCAGTACATCATGCTGTCGCTGTCGACCACCTTGTACGGCACCACCGATCAGGCCTCGCAGGGCTTCCGGGACGCCGGCCTGCTGGCCGGGCAGGTGGGGGCGTTCTACAACTTCATCGCGTTCATCGGCGCGCTGGCGCTGGTGCCGTTCACGCGCAAGTACGGGCCGAAGCTGACGCACAGCGCGTGCCTGACGCTGGCCGGTTTGGCGATGCTGAGCATTCCGATGATCCACACGCCGGCAATGCTGTTCGTGCCGATGGTCGGCATCGGCCTGGCATGGGCGAGCATCATGGGCAATCCGTATGTGATGCTGGCCGGCTGCATTCCGCCGGAGCGCACCGGGGTTTATATGGGCATCTTCAATATGTTCATCGTGATTCCGATGATCATCCAGATCTTCACGCTGCCTTTGTACTATCGCAGCCTGCTGGGCGGGAATCCGGAAAACGTGATCCGGCTGGCCGGTGGCCTGATGCTGTGCGGCGCGGTGGCCGTGCTGTTCGTGAAATTAAAAAAGCCGCAGGCGGAGAGCCTGCGGCTTGAGGATAACGAGGTGACCGGCGCCGCGTAACGGCGCTGGTGGTCACGCTGGGATTTACTCTTCGATGATCTGGCTTTGCAGGTAGTTCTGGATGCCGATCTTGCCGATCAGGTCCAGCTGCGTTTCGAGCCAGTCGATGTGTTCTTCGGTGTCTTCCAAAATCATCAGCAGCAGGTCGCGCGAGACGTAGTCGCCGGCCTTTTCTGCGGTGGCGATGCCTTCCTTGACGGTCAGCTGCGCGCCTTTTTCCAGCGCCAGATCGCAGCCGATCATTTCTTCGGTGTGCTCGCCGATCATAATCTTGTGCATCGCTTGCAGGTTCGGCAGACCGTCGAGCATCAGGATGCGGTCGATCAGTTTGTCGGCGTGCTTCATTTCGCCGATCGATTCTTCGTATTCTTTCTTCGCGATCTTTTCCAGACCCCAGTGCTTGTACATGCGCGCGTGGAGGAAGTACTGGTTGATGGCGGTAAGTTCGTTGGTCAGCTGAGCGTTCAGCAAACGGATGACTTCTGGGTCGCCCTTCATGGGTGGCTTTCTAAAATGGTGGTGGAATACCCGCATTCTGCCACGAACGGGCCGTCGAGGCGTAGCGGCACGGCCGTAAATCGTGCCCGGCGGCTTAAAACTGTATCAATATGCCCGGAGTGAGATTGTTGGCGTTAATGAAAACAATTAACATTCGCACCACGCAGGTTGGCGCGAGTGTGTGTCAGCCCACCGAGTGCCGGCGCAGTCGGCGCTAACATGGCTGTTCTACTCATCAGCACTTCTCAGGAGCTCGCCATGGATTCGATCAATGCCAATCAACCGGAACAAAATCACCAGGATCTGATCGGCGAAGACGCCGTCAAGAAAATCAAGGACTTCGTCGGTAGCACGCCCGGCTGCTTCTTCTGCACCAACGACGGCGACGGCGGTCCCGGCGACGCGCGGCCGATGAACGCGCTGCAGGTCGACGATCTGGGTAACATCTGGTTCATCAGTGCCAGCGACAGTTTGAAGAACCAGGAATTGGCGGCCGATCCGTCGGCGACCTTGTACTTCCAGGGTTCGGCGCATTCGGAGTTTCTGCACATCGAGGGCGTGGCCACCGTGTTGCGCGATCGCGCGAAGCTCAAGGAGCTGTGGAGCTTTACGATGAAGACCTGGTTCACCGAGGGTGAGGATGATCCGCGCATCACGCTGATCAAGTTCGCGCCGACCTATGGCTATTATTGGGACACCAAGCATGGCCGCGCAGTGGCGGGCGTGAAGATGCTGATTGGCGCGGTGATCGGCAAGACGCTGGACGATTCGATCGAGGGTCGCCTGGATCTGTGATGTCGTGAATGACATGCGCCGCTAGCGGCGCATGGTTTAACCCAGCTGGAAATTGATCGGCACCAGCGCGTACACCGGAATGGCCTTGCCATCTTCCAGATACGGTTTGTACAACGCGCGCAGCACGGCCTGGCGGCCGGCTTCATCGAGCTTCTCGGAGCCCGACGATTTTTGGATCGTCACTTGCTCCGCTTGTCCTTTTTCCCCGATCAGCACGCGCAGCATCACCACGCCGCTTTCGCCCATGCGACGGGCCATGCTCGGGTACACCGGCTGCGGAGCGCGGATATATTCCACACCAGTGATGGTTTTCGGCGCCGATGGCGCTGCCGGCGCTGGCGTCGGCGGTGCCACAGGGCCGGCGACGGCCGGCGTCGATGGCTGGTTGGTGCGCGGCGTCGGCGGCGCGACGGTGATCGTCGGCTCGACCTGCGGCGTGGCCAGTTGCGGCATCGGCGGGATATAGGTTGGCGTCAGCTTCACGACCGGCACCGTCTTCGGCGGCGGCGGGGCGGGCTTGAGCGGCTCGGGCGAGGCGACGAAGGTGACCGTGACCACCTTCGGCATGACGGCGACGGCGATCTTGCTCATCATCCCCGAGTTGATCGCGTAAAACATCAACGCATGACCCACGACGATCGCCGCCAGCGGCGCGAAGCGGCGGCCCCGCGCTTTCATTTGGCGCAGTCCGGCATCGTTCACGGACAGCGAAGGCGCCGTCCGGCTATAGGTCATGGTGTTCATAATTAATTGGTGAAGACGGGGCGCTTCAGCACGGTTTCTTTGATCTCTGCGGTGGCCTGGATCGTTGCCAGATGCTCGTTGAGGATTTGTGCGGCGCAGTCGAAGCATTGGCCGCAGCAGGTCGACACGCCCAGGTCGCGGCGCAGTTCTTCGATCGAGGAAACGCCCAGCTCCACGGCTTGACGGATTTCACGATCAGATATGTTGTTGCAGACACATACAATCATTACGCACCTTCTGGCTAGCTGCTAAAAAAGGGGGGCATTTCCACCCCGACAAGAGCAATAAAGACATGATTGCAAGTAACTTAATGCGAATCATTATCATTAATCGTATACTGCCTCAACTCGGCGGCCGATGCAAGCGTAAATAGTAGTAATTCGCATTACCGTTTATAATGCTAGTATCTTATTTCCGGCGAGAACGCGCTCTTGCGAACCGCCGGGCGCGTCGCCGCCCTCCGACGGCGCATCCTGACCGGACTTAGCTCATGACGCCTGCTGTTCCCCTGATCACCCTGGACGCGCTGACCACCGGCGCTGTCGCCACCGTGGTGCACGTTTCCGCCGGCGATGCCGCCGACGACGGCGCCGGCCTGGCGCGGCGCCTGATGGAGCTGGGCTTCGTACCCGGCGAAAAGGTCCGCCTGCTCAAGCGCGGCATGCCGGGCGGCGAGCCGCTGGCCATCAAGGTTGGCAATTCCACTTTTGCGTTGCGCCGCTTCGAAGCCGCGCTGATCTCGATTCAACCGGACCAATAAACAATGGGTGCAGTAGAAAACGCGGTGCCGCAGGCGCCCACCACATCCCAGTCGCGGGCGCCCATCGTGGCCCTGCTGGGTAATCCGAATTGCGGCAAGACCGCCTTGTTCAATCGTCTGACCGGCTCGCGCCAGAAGGTCGCCAACTACGCCGGCGTGACCATCGAGCGCAAGGAAGGCTCATTCAGCTCGCCCAATGGCCATGGCTTCCGGGTGCTCGACCTGCCGGGCGCCTATAGTTTGTCGGCCCACACGCCGGACGAGGAAATTACGCGCGACGTCGTTGCCGGCCTGCGCGCCGGCGAGGCCGCGCCGGACGTCGTGGTCTGCGTGGTCAACGCCACCAACCTGCGCCTTAACCTGCGCCTGGTGCTGGAGATCAAACGTCTGGGCCTGCCGATGGTGCTGGCGCTGAACATGGTCGACGTGGCCAAAAAGCGCGGCATCGAGATCGACGCCGACCTGCTGGCCGACGAATTGGGCATGCCGGTGGTGGAGACGGTGGCGGTGCAGGCCGGCGGCGAGAAGTCGCTGGTGCGCGCGCTCGAACAGATGCTGCCGCTGGCGGCGGCAAAACCGAATCCGCTGTCGGCGATCGACGCCGTCTCGGTCGAAGATACGCAGCGCGAAGTGCGCCGCATCCTGGCCGCCGTCAGCAACGACGTCCACGACACCGGCAACCTGACCGAAAAGATCGACAACGTGGTAATGCACCCGGTGGTCGGCCCGATCATCCTGGCGCTGCTGATGTTCCTGGTGTTCCAGGCCGTGTTCAGCTGGGCGGCGGTGCCGATGGAGATGATCTCCGGCGGCGTCGAAAGCCTGGGCAAGGTGCTGGGCGCCTATCTGCCCGACGGCATGCTGCGCAGCCTTCTGGTGGAAGGCATCATGGGCGGCGTCGGCAGCGTGCTGGTGTTCCTGCCGCAGATCCTGATCCTGTTCTTCTTCATCCTGATGCTGGAGGACTGCGGCTACCTGCCACGCGCCGCCTTCCTGCTGGACCGGCTGATGGGCGGCGTGGGCTTGTCGGGCCGCGCGTTCATCCCGCTGCTGTCGAGCTTTGCGTGCGCGATCCCTGGCGTGATGGCCGCGCGCACCATTCAGAATAAACGCGACCGCCTGGTGACGATCATGATTGCGCCGCTGATGACGTGTTCCGCGCGCCTGCCGGTGTATGCGCTGGTGATCGCCGCTTTCATTCCGGAGCGCGAAGTGGGCGGCTTCATGAGCCTTCAGGGGCTGGTGCTGTTCATCCTGTACTTCGCCGGCATTGTCTCGGCGATGGCGGTGGCGTACTTCATGAAGCGCGCCATGGGCTCACAGCACAAGCAGCCGCTAATGCTCGAGCTGCCGGCCTATCACTGGCCGCACATGCGCAACCTGGCCCTGGGCCTGTGGGAGCGCGCGCGCATCTTCCTGACGCGCGTCGGCACCGTGATTTTGACGTTGATGATTTTGGTCTGGTTCCTCAGCACCTTCCCGGGCGCGCCGGAAGGCGCCACGCATCCGCCTATTTATTACAGCATCGCCGGCATGATCGGCCGCGCCCTCGAATACGTGTTCGCGCCGATCGGCTTCAACTGGCAGATCTGTATCGCGCTGGTGCCGGGCATGGCCGCGCGCGAAGTAGCGGTCGGCGCGCTGGGCACCGTGTACGCGCTGTCGCAGAGCGGCGACGACCTGGCGCAGTCGCTGACGCCAATCATCGCGGCGTCGTGGGCGCTGCCGACGGCGTTGTCGCTGCTGGCGTGGTATGTGTTCGCGCCGCAGTGCTTGTCGACGTTGAGCGTGGTGCGTCGCGAGACCAACAGCATCCGTTATCCGTTGCTGATGGCGGGTTATATGTTCGCGCTGGCGTACGTGGCGTCGTTCCTGACGTACCGTATCTCGATGGCGCTGATGGGCTGATAAGTCGACTGGAGGCTGATATGTGGCAGCAGATTATCGTAGGATTGATCGTCGCGGCGGCGGTGCTGCACTTTTGCACCAAGTACCTGCCGGCGGCGTGGCGGCAGCAGATCGTCTATTTCCTGACGCGGCGCGGCTTCGATCAGAACAAGCTCGCCAAATTGTTCAAGACCCAGGCCAACTGCGGCGATGGTTGCGGCAGCTGCGGGTCGTGCGACTCGTCCGCGCCGACGGCGTCGTCCACTTCCACCTCCGCGTCCTCGGACGCCTCGACGCCGCACAAGCGCGTCATCAAGCTGCACGTGCAGCGCTGAGAGCGCGCAGCGCTCTATCCCACACCTGCAACGCCCGCCCTTTATCTGCGACGACGCACAGCGGCCAACTCCAACGCATCTACTCTTTTCCCAAACGTTTTATTTTTCAATCTTTGGGACTAAGATTAACCATGGCGATCACGTTCGATCCCAAGCAAGATGCGCTCAATCGCCGCAAGCACGGCATTTCGCTAGCTGAGGCCGCTGCATTCGAATGGGACACGGCGGTCGTTTGGATAGACCAGCGCTTTCACTACAACGAACTACGGGAATGCGGCTTGGGTCTAATCGAGCGCATCATCAGCTTGCGCATGGCGACCAGAACGGAGGTACGAAATTATGCGACATATCGAACGTGAAATTATTCCACCAACAGATAAGGAGGACGTGGCAGCGATGCACCGGGGCTATCTGCCGTTTCCGGACTAGCACAGCGGATTAAACGACTCCGCCTGCGCCATCGGCCAATACAGTCCAAACACCGGCGGCAGGCGCGCCAGCTGGCTCGGGTCGAGCAGCTGGCCGGCCTCCAGATACGGCAGCAGTTGCGACACCAGCTTGACCTGATTGGGCGAAATGCGCCGCACCAGATGGCGTGGCTTGAGCTGCGACGGATGCGTCAGGCCGGCGGCGGCGATCAACTGCGCCAGCGCGGCCATGGTGTTCTGATGGAAGTGGGTCACACGCAGCATCTTGTCCGGCACCACCAGCGCGCGTTGCCGGTTCTGGTCCTGCGTGGCGACGCCGGTCGGGCATTTGTCGGTGTGGCAGCTCTGCGACTGGATGCATCCAAGCGCGAACATGAAGCCGCGCGCCGAATTGCACCAGTCGGCGCCCATGGCGATGATGCGGGCGACGTCGAACGCGGTGATGATTTTGCCGGAAGCGCCGATCTTGATCTTGTCGCGCAAGTTGGCGCCGACCAGCGTGTTATGCACCAGCAGCAGCGCTTCCTGCAGCGGCGTGCCGACATGGTCGGTGAATTCCAGCGGCGCGGCGCCGGTGCCGCCTTCGCCGCCGTCGACGACGATGAAGTCGGGCGTGATGCCGGTCGCCAGCATCGCCTTGACGATGCCGAAGAACTCCCACGGGTGGCCAATGGCGAGCTTGAAACCGGTCGGCTTGCCGCCCGACAGATTGCGCAGCCTGTCGATAAACGCCAGCATTTCGAGCGGCGTGCCGAAGGCCGAGTGGCTCGACGGCGAAATGCAGTCCACACCCAGCGCCACGCCGCGCGTGGTGGCGATTTCGATGGTCACCTTGGCGCCGGGCAGCACGCCGCCGTGGCCCGGTTTGGCCCCTTGCGAGAGCTTCAGTTCGATCATCTTCACCTGTGGCGAGATGGCGTTGGCGACGAAGTTCGCCTCCGAGAAGCGGCCATCGGCGTCGCGGCAGCCGAAGTAGCCCGAGCCGATTTCCCATACCAGGTCGCCGCCGTTTTCGCGGTGATAGGGGCTGATGCTGCCCTCGCCGGTGTCGTGCATAAAGCCGCCGGCCTTGGCGCCGCCGTTGAGCGCCAAAATGGCGTTGGCCGACAGCGCGCCAAAGCTCATCGCCGAGATATTGAATACGCTGGCCGAATAGGGCTGCGCGCGCGGGCAGTCCGGATGGTTGCCGATCTCGATGCGGAAATCGTGGCCTTGTTCCTGGGCCGGCACGATCGCGTGGTTGATCCATTCGTAGCCGGGCGCGTAGACGTCGAGCTGGGTGCCGAAGGGGCGCTTGTCGGTGTCCATCTTGGCGCGCTGGTAGACGATGCTGCGCTGGTTGCGCGAGAACGGCGCTGCCACCGTGTCGTCCTCCAGCAGGTACTGGCGGATCTCGGGGCGGATCGCTTCGAAAAAAAAGCGGAAGTGCGCCAGGATCGGGTAATTGCGGCGCAGCGCGCGCTTGGTTTGCAGCAGGTCGGTGACGCCGACGGCGGTGAGCGCGGCGGCAGTCAACGGTATCCACCATGGGGCGCCCAGGGCCAGCGAGGCGAGCAGGGTGACGATGGCGGCGACAAAGGCGAGGTAGCGCGGGGAAAGCAGATTCATGGACGTTCCGGATGGCGGCGGCGAATGAGCCAGTGTACTGCTGTTTCTTACGGGAATCCATTACCGATCGGTGAGGGCGGGCGGCCGCCAATAATGCTAAGCTAGCACGATCGCGGCGCACGGCCGTTCTTTTTCGGGAAACCACCATGATCGTTGTCCACCACCTCAACAATTCACGCTCGCAGCGCGTGCTCTGGCTGCTCGAGGAACTGGGGCTGGATTACGAGATCGTGCGCTACCAGCGCGATCCCAAGACCATGCTGGCGCCGCCGGAACTGCGCGCCATCCATCCACTGGGCAAGTCGCCGGTGATCACCGACAACGGCATTGTTGTGGCCGAGTCGGGTGCGATCGTCGAATATCTGGTCGAGACCTACGGCAACGGCCGCCTGGTACCGCCGGCCGGCACCGCCGAGCGCCGCCGCTGGACGTACTTCCTGCACTTCGCCGAGGGTTCGGCGATGGCGCCGCTGCTGATGAAGCTGGTTTTCGACCGGGTCGAGACCAGCCCGGCACCGTTTTTCGTCAAGCCGATCGCCAAGGCCATCGCGAGCAAGGTCAAGGGCAGCTATATCCTGCCGCAGATCGAAGCGCAGCTGACCTATCTGGAAAATGAACTGGCCGCGGCGCCGTGGTTCGCCGGCGCCGAGTTCAGCGCGGCCGATATCCAGATGAGTTTTCCATTGGAGGCCGCCGCCGCCCGTGGCGGGCTCGACGCCAACCGTCCCAAACTGACCGATTTCCTCAAGCGCATCCACGCCCGCCCGGCCTTCCAGCGCGCGATCGAGCGCGGCGGGCCGTATGAGCTGTTGAAGTAAGGGGCACCAAATGGCACCAGACCAACGCATGCGTGTCGAGCAGAATCATTTGAGGAACTCGTATCCGTCCGGTTCTATTGGAAAGATGATGTCCTCTTCATTCAACAGCACGCCACGCTGGGGATGGTGCGAAATCGCCGGCCCGTGCTGGAACTTGCGGATTTCCATCACTGCACGACCATCTTTTTCGATATACAGCGGGCCGTCCGACTCGATCAGGCGTTCGTAGAG
This sequence comes from Duganella sp. AC917, assembly GCF_979258245.1. NCBI lineage: Bacteria > Pseudomonadati > Pseudomonadota > Betaproteobacteria > Burkholderiales > Oxalobacteraceae > Duganella > Duganella sp. AC917. Next base: position 4,681,863 of record NZ_OZ409848.1, on the reverse strand, counting down.
CTCAGGCGCCTTGGCCTGGAATTCCGCTAGCGAAATACTGGTGACCATTGCGACCTCCTTCGGCTTGAGTAAGCTCAAATCATAGACCTGTCAGAGCCGGATGCAATGCCGATTCAGCCAGGGTTTGATCCACGTCGGGTAAAATGGCGGCTTGATCAAGCCCGGATGAATTTGAACATGGGTCGACTCCTTGCCATCGACGGCCTCAACATCGTGCGCCGCGTCTACGAAGCCAGTCCCGAACCCGACAGCGCCGAAAAGGCCGACATCGCGCTGCGCCACGCGCTGTCGTCGTTCCGTACGCTGGTCCACGACCACGAACCGACGCACGTGCTGCCGGCCTTCGACTTCGGCGGGCGCACCTGGCGCCACGACCTGTATGCCAACTATCGTGAAGGCCGCGCGCCGATGCCGTCGCCGTTGCGCGAGGCGCTGCCGGCGTTCTACGACAAGCTCGCCGGCTTCGGCATGCACGTCGTCTCGCTGCCCGAGGTCGAGGCCGACGACGTGATCGGCACCGTGGTGCTGCGCTGGCTGGCCGACGGCCGCGGCGAGGCCACCATCGCCACCACCGACAAGGACCTGCACGGCCTGATCGCCCACGGCGCGCGCGTATGGGACCATTTCAAAAGCGAATGGCACGACCATGCCTGGGTCGAGCAGAAGTGGGGCGTGCCGGCCGACCAGCTGCCGGACCTGCTGGCGTTGATGGGCGACGTCACCGACTCGATTCCCGGCGTGTCCAAGGTGGGCGTCAAGACGGCGGCCCGACTGTTGCGTACTTACGGCAATCTGGACGCCATCATGGCCGGGGCCGGCATTCTGAAGGATACACTGGGCGAAACTCTACGAAAAGAGCGCGAAATGCTGTATCTTTCCAGACAATTGGTGCAATTGAAAACAGATGTGCGGGTCGGCGTGACCTGGAATATGCTGGCCTGGGACCGGCAGTAGCCGGTGGCGCGCGCACTCAACAGAACAAGGTTTGCAAGATGTTAAAAGCGGTCATTATCGATTCGAGCGCGGTGGCGCGCGGCTTGCTCAACACGGTGTTGCTCGACGGCGGCTACGACGTGGTGGGCCAGAGCCACACCTGCGCCGCCGGGCTGGCGCTGCTGATCAAGTTCAATCCGCACATCGTCTGCATCGCCCGCGAGCAGATGGAAAACGGCGAGGACGTGGTGCAGGAAATCCGGGCCAAGTGGCCCAAGACGCTGATCTTCATGGTCTCGAGCGAATTCGACGCCGCCACCATCCAGGCCGCGCACGCGATGGGCGTGAGCGGCTTTATCGTCAAGCCGTTCAAGGCCGACACGGTGCTCAACACGATCCGCAATGTGGTCATCGCGATGGTCAAGCGCCAGCGCGCCGCGATGGCGGACAAGGACGCCGCGCCGGAAGCCGGCGACGAAGCCAACTAACCTGCGGGGGTCAAGTCTGTCATTCGGACACGAGGCCAACCTGCGGGGGTCAAGTCTGTCATTCGGACACGAGGCCGGCCGTAGCATATCGACATGGTTGAGGTCGTGTCCGAATGACAGACTTGACCCCGGCGAAAGGTTGAGGTCGTGTCTGAATGTCAGACTTGACCCCCGAAGGTGGAGCTGTCGATGATGCCGCCGCCCAGGCATACGTCGCCGTCGTACAGCACGGCCGACTGGCCCGGCGTGACCGCCCACTGCGCATCCATGAATTTCAACGCGAAGTCCGAGTCGCCCTCGGGCGCGATCTCGCACGCCACGTCGGCCTGGCGGTAGCGCGTCTTGGCCGCCATCGCGCGCGGCGACGGTGCCTCGCCGGCGATCCAGCTGGCCTGGTCGGCGCGCAGGTCCGACGACAGCAGCCACGGATGCTCGTGGCCCTGCACGATGTACAGCGTGTTGTTGGCCACGTCCTTGCGCGCCACGTACCAGGCGTCGCTGCTGCCGTCCGGGTTCTTGTACGCCTTCATGCCGCCAACGCCGATGCCCTTGCGCTGGCCCAGCGTGTAGAACGACAGGCCGACATGCTCGCCGACGGTCTTGCCGTCGTCGGTCTTCATCGGTCCCGGTTTGTACGACAGATAGCGATTTAAAAATTCGCGGAACGGACGCTCGCCGATGAAGCAGATGCCGGTCGAATCCTTCTTGGCCGCGTTGGGCAGCTTGAGTTTTTCGGCGATCTGGCGCACTTCGGTTTTCGGGATTTCGCCCAGCGGGAACAGGGTCTTCGACAACTGCGCCTGGTTCAGGCGGTGCAGGAAGTAGCTCTGGTCCTTGGTATGGTCGACTGCCTTGAGCAGCTCGAACTTCTCGCCGTTCTGGCGCACGCGCGCATAGTGGCCGGTGGCGATCAAATCGGCGCCCAGGTGCATCGCGTGGTCGAGAAAGGCCTTGAACTTGATCTCGGCGTTGCACAACACGTCCGGGTTCGGCGTGCGGCCGGCCTGGTATTCGCGCAGGAAGTCGGCGAACACGCGGTCCTTGTATTCGCTGGCGAAGTTGACCGCCTCGATGTCGACGCCGATGACGTCGGCCACGCTGGCCGCGTCGATCCAGTCCTGCCGCGTCGAGCAGTATTCGGAGTCGTCGTCGTCTTCCCAGTTCTTCATGAACAGGCCGACCACGTCGTAGCCTTGCTCCTTGAGCATCCAGGCCGCGACCGAGGAATCGACTCCGCCCGACATACCGATCACGACTTTTTTCTTGCTCATTACTTTTCCAGCTTTCTATCCATTAGCGGTGCTCACCGCGTCCTTGAACACGGAGGCGTGTGTTTGTATCAGTTCCAGCGGGGCGCGGCGCCCGGCCAGGTATTCGTCGACGCATTGCAGCACCGTCGGGCTGCGGTGACGGTCGGCGCAGGCGGCCAGCTCGTCGCGCGTGAGCCACATCGTGCGCAGGATGCCCTCGTCGAGCGGGCGGTCGTGCTGCGCGCCGGGCGTGCCGCAGAACGTGAAGCGCAAATACGTTACTTCCTCGCCGGTGCGGTTGGAGGTGTAGCGCGACATGTACATGCCCACCAGCGCCGTCGGCGTGAAGTCGTACGCCGTCTCTTCCAGCGTCTCGCGGATCACCGCCTGCTCGAGCGACTCGTACGGGTCGAGATGGCCGGCCGGCTGGTTGATGCGGATGCCGTCGCTGGTCTCTTCTTCGATCAGCAGGAATTTGCCATCCTTTTCGACGATGGCGGCAACAGTAACAGAGGGTTTCCAGATACGCGGCATGTGTCATCCTTGAAAGAGCCGACATTTTAGCCTGTTCCGGCGGTTTGGTTTGAAACCCCGATGGCTAAAAGATGAGTTCGTGTTGAACAAAAACAAGGTTTGTGCGGATTAACCATGATTGACTGTGTGGTTTGCGCCGGATCCAGCATTTTCGACGGTATTTCGTGATAAATAGTCATAAATGATGTGATAAAACTGATATGTATTGATAAATACACATTCAGTATGATGGTTCCCCGGACAGCCGCAGGCCCGGCATTTCCGTGTTAGATTCTAGTCAGTTTGTTAATCATTGGAGGCACCATGAGAATAAGCGTACCGGCCGAGACAAGGTCGGGGGAGACACGGGTCGCGGCCACGCCCGAAACAGTCAAGAAGCTGGCAGCCAAACACGAGATACTGGTGCAATCGGGTGCCGGGCTGGCCGCCTCGGTCACCGACGAAGCCTATGCGGCGGCCGGCGCCCGCATCGTCGATGCCGCCGAGGCTTACTCGGCCGACGTGGTGCTGAAGGTGCGCGCCCCCAATGCGGAGGAGCGCGCGCGCATCAAAGCCGGCACCGTGGTGATCGGCATGCTCAACCCCTTCGATGCCGACAACAACGCCGCCATGGCCACGGCCGGGCTGCAGGCCTTCGCGCTCGAGGCGGTGCCGCGCATCACGCGCGCGCAGTCGATGGACGTGCTGTCCTCGCAGGCCAATATCGCCGGCTACAAGGCGGTGCTGGTGGCGGCCAACACCTACCAGCGTTTCATGCCGATGCTGATGACAGCGGCCGGCACGGTCAAGGCGGCGCGGGTGCTGATCATGGGCGTGGGCGTGGCCGGGTTGCAGGCCATCGCCACGGCCAAACGCCTTGGCGCCGTGATCGAGGCGTCCGACGTGCGTCCACCGGTCAAGGAGCAGGTTGAATCGCTGGGTGCGAAATTCATCGACGTGCCATTCATCACCGACGAGGAAAAGGAAATCGCGCAGGGCGTGGGCGGCTACGCGCGGCCGATGCCGGCCGACTGGATGCGCCGCCAGGCGGAGCTGGTGCACGAACGCGCCAAGCTGGCCGACATCATCATCACCACCGCGCTGATACCGGGGCGTCCGGCGCCGGTGCTGATCTCCGAGGAGACGGTCAAGGCGATGAAGCCGGGTTCCGTAATCGTCGACCTGGCGGTGTCGCAGGGCGGTAACTGCCCGCTGTCGGAACTGAATAAAACGGTGGTCAGGCACGGCGTGCACATCGTCGGCGAGCCCGATCTGGCGACCCTGGTGGCGGCCGACGCGTCGGCGCTGTACGCGCGCAACGTGCTCGATTTCCTCAAGCTGATCATCGACAAGGAAGACAAACTGGTGATCGACCGCGAGGACGAAATCATCAAGGCGACCTTGCTGTGCGCCGGCGGCGAACTGTTAAGAAAATAAAAAGGAGACATCATGGAAGTGAGCCACACCATCATCAATCTCATCATCTTCGTGCTGGCGATCTACGTCGGCTACCACGTGGTCTGGACCGTCACGCCAGCGCTTCATACGCCGCTGATGGCGGTGACCAACGCCGTCTCGGCGATCATCATCGTCGGCGCCATGCTGGCCGCCTCGTTGACCGAGGGCGTGATCGGGCAGGTCGCCGGCACCGTGGCTGTGGCGCTGGCCGCCGTCAATGTGTTCGGCGGCTTTCTGGTCACCCAGCGCATGCTGGAGATGTTCCGCAAGAAGGAGCCGAAGGCCAAGCCAGCCGCCAAGCCGGGAGATCACGCATGAACTTCATCTCCATGAACCTGGTGACGATGATGTACCTCATCGCATCGGTGTGTTTTATCCAGGCGCTCAAAGGGCTGTCGTCGCCGGGCACCGCGCGCACCGGTAACGCCTTCGGCATGTCCGGCATGGCGATTGCCGTGGTGACGACGATCGCGCTGATCCTCAAGCTGCGCGCGGAGGCGGTGGCCGCCGGCACGGGCGGCGGCATGGGGCTGGCGCTGGTGCTCGTTGGGGTTGTGGTCGGCGGCGGCATCGGCGCGGTGCTGGCCAAAAAAGTCGAGATGACCAAGATGCCGGAGCTGGTGGCCGCGATGCACTCGCTGATCGGTCTCGCGGCGGTGTGCATCGCGGTGGCGGCGGTGTCGGAGCCGCACGCTTTCGGCATCGCGGCGGTCGGCACGCCGCTGCCGTTCGGGAACCGCATCGAACTGTTCATCGGCACCTTCGTCGGCGCCATCACCTTCTCCGGATCGGTGATCGCCTTCGGCAAGCTGTCGGGCAAATACAAGTTCCGCCTGTTCCAGGGCGCGCCGGTCAGCTTCGCCGGCCAGCACATGCTGAATCTGGTCCTGGCGATTGTCATGGTCGGACTCGGGCTGGTGTTCTGCTTTGCCGGCGGCGTCGAGCCGGCGTGGACGCCGTTCCTGGTGATGACCGCGATCGCCTTCGTGCTGGGCGTGTTGATCATCATCCCGATCGGCGGCGCCGACATGCCGGTGGTGGTGTCGATGCTGAACTCCTACTCCGGCTGGGCGGCGGCGGGCATCGGCTTCTCGCTCAATAACGCGATGCTGATCATCGCCGGTTCGCTGGTCGGCTCGTCCGGCGCGATCCTGTCGTACATCATGTGCAAGGCGATGAACCGTTCGTTCTTCAATGTGATCCTGGGCGGCTTTGGTGGCGCGCCGGCGGAGGCGGGCGGCGGCGGGGCCAAGGAGCAGCGTCCGGTCAAATCGGGTTCGGCGGACGACGCCTCCTTCATCATGGCCAACGCGGAAAGCGTGATTATCGTGCCGGGCTACGGCCTGGCGGTGGCGCGTGCGCAGCACTCGCTCAAGGAGCTGGTCGAGAAGCTGACGCACAAGGGCGTGAGCGTGAAGTACGCGATCCATCCGGTGGCCGGGCGCATGCCGGGGCACATGAACGTGCTGCTGGCCGAGGCCGAGGTGCCGTACGATCAGGTGTTCGAGATGGAGGACATCAACGGCGAATTCGGCCAGACCGACGTGGTGCTGATATTGGGCGCGAACGACGTGGTCAATCCGGCGGCCAAGGATCCAAAGTCGCCGATCGCCGGCATGCCGATTTTGGAGGCGTACAAGGCCAAAAGCATCATCGTCAACAAGCGGTCGATGGCCTCCGGTTACGCAGGGCTGGATAATGAGCTGTTCTACCAGGCCAATACGATGATGGTGTTCGGCGACGCCAAGAAGGTCATCGAGGATATGGTGAAGGCGGTGGAGTAATCTCTACGTGGTGCACGGTCGGATCAACGGCGGCCGTACATCATCAGCTCGGCCAGCAATCCGCGCGCCGGGCCGGCCATGTCGATGGCGGCCAACGATAGCCCAAGCAGCGCCTGTGCCGGCGAGTCGTTGGCGAACACCCGCGCCATCGTATCTGTCAGGCGTACCGTCGTGGTCCGGTCCTGCCGGCGAAGCTCGGTGAACTGCGCCAGCATCGCCGGCGTGGCGCCTTGCGCCAACAAACGCGCCAGCACCGTGACGTCGCGCAGGCCCAGATTCAAACCCTGCCCGGCGACCGGATGCAAAGTCTGCGCGGCATTGCCGATAGCGACCGTGCGGCCCGTCGCGCGCGGATCGGCATTCAACCCAAGCGCGAAGGCCAGTCGTGGCGAAGCATGCGTGAAGCGGCCCACGCGCTCGCCGAACGCCTCGCCCAGCGCCGCCAGGAATGCCTTGTCGTCCAAGGCCTGCAACGTGGTGGCCAACTCGGGCCGCACACACCACACCAGCGAGTATTCGTCACCCTGCGGCAGCAGCGCCAGCGGGCCTTGTCCGGTGAACCGTTCAAAGGCACGATGCGCGATCGGCCGGCTGCTGCGCACCTGCGCGATGATCGCCGTCTGCCGGTAATCCCGCCGTTGCGAACGGCTTTCCTGGTTGTCGAACAAACCGCCTTCCGCCTGCACGACGATGGCGGCGTTTAACGATTTCGCTTCCCCGGTCGCGGTGTCGGTGATGGTCAGCACCACGGAATCGGACAATTCGTCGAGCGCTTCCACGCGGGCAGGACGCAGTGTTGCGATGCCGGCACGCTCGCAGACCGCGCCCAAGGCCGTCACCAGATCGCCGTAGCGGGTGACGTAGCCGAGCGCCGGTACTTTGTGTTCATCGCGGTCTATCATGCTGCGGCCGAATTGCCCGCGACGGGAGACGTGGATTTGATGGATGGCCGTCGCCGGCACGGGCCAGGCGCCGATTTCCTCGAGTATCTGACGGCTGCCGTAGGACAGCGCGATCGAGCGCGGGTCCTTGCTGGCCTGTGCCAGCGACTTGGCGTCGATCAGCGTGATGCGCCCGGCGGGCATGCCGCGCTTGACCAGCAATGCCGCCAGTACCATGCCGGCCGGCCCCGCGCCGCAGATGGCGACGTCGCTATGGTTCTGGAAATCCGTCATCGCTGGCGCATTACTTCTTCGATGTCGGTCACCGTCTTCGGGGCGGCCGCACTCAGGTTGGTGTGGCCGCCGGCCGTCACCAGCACGTCGTCCTCGATGCGGATGCCGGTGTTCCAGTACTCTTGCGGCACGCCGTCGGCCGGGCGCACGTAGATGCCCGGTTCCACCGTCAGCACCATGCCCGGTTGCAGCGCGCGCGAAGGCTTGCCGGCCGCGTTCACGTCGCGATACAGGCCGACATCGTGCACGTCCATGCCGAGCCAGTGGCCGGTGCCGTGCATATAGAACCGCATATAGTGCTTGTTGGCGATGACGTCGTCCACACTGCCGTGGGCATCCTTGTTCAGCAGCCCCAGATCGAGCATGCCCTCGGACAGCACCCGCAAGGCCGCGTCGTGGGCGCCGGAGTAGGGCAGGCCCGGGACGATGGCTGCCAGTGCGGCCGATTGCGCCGCCAGCACCAGTTCATACAAGCGCCTTTGCGGCGCCGAATAACGGCCGTTGACCGGATAGGTGCGGGTGATGTCCGACGCGTAGCCATCCAACTCGCAGCCGGCGTCGATCAGCACCAGGTCGCCGTCTTCCGTTTGCGCGTTGTTGGCGCTGTAGTGCAGCACGCAGGCGTTGGCGCCGGCGGCGACGATCGAGTTGTAGGCCGGCGCCTGGGCGCCGCTGCGGCGGAATTCGTACAGCAGTTCCGCCTCGATCTCGTACTCGTACATGCCGGGGCGCGAGGCGCGCATCGCCCGCGCGTGCGCGGCGCTGGAAATGGTGGCAGCGCGCAGCATGGTGGCCTGCTCGCCGTCGTCCTTCAACAGGCGCATTTCGTCGAGCAGCGGCAGCAGGTCGACAGCGCTGGCTGGCGGCGTGACGCCGGTGCGCGCCATGCGCCGCACGTTGCCCAGCCAAAGTTTGATTTGCGCGTCGAGTGCGGGATTGCTGGCCAACGCGCAGTACAGCGCCGGCGCGTCGGCCAGTAGCTTGGTGATTTCTTCGTCGAGGTCTTCGACAGGATAGGCGGCGTCGAAGCCGAAGGCCGTGCGCGCGGCGTCCGGGCCGTGGCGGAAGCCGTCCCAGATTTCGCGCTCGACATTCTTCTGGCGGCAAAACAGGATAGAGCGCGCCGGCGTGCCGTCGGCGCGCGCGGCTGCCAGCACCACCACGCTTTCCGGCTCGGTAAAGCCGGTCAGGTAATAGAAATAGCTGTCGTGACGATATGGATAATCGCTGTCGCTGTTGCGCGCTACTTCGGGCGCGGTGCCCAGCACGGCCACGGCGCCAGCCGGCATCGCCGCCAGCACGCGCGCGCGGCGTCCGGCGTACGTTTCGATCGCGGGAACCATCGCGGTAACCATCGCGGCCGGCATCAGCGCGCCACCCGGGCGCCAGGCGCCATCGATGCCAACGGCGCGTTCAGCTTGTCGAGCTGTTCGACGGTGCCGACGTTGTGCCATTCGCCTTCGTACACTTCGCCACCCACCTGTTTTTTGTCGATGAACGAGCGGATCAACGGGCCCAGCTTGGCGTGCTCGCCGGGCGCGATGCCGTCGAACATGTCCGGCCGGTAGACGCCGATATTACCGAAGGTCCATTTGGGCGCGCCCTCGGTGGTGTCATTGGTGAGCGAATACATCGTCAGGCCGAAGTCGCCCTTCGGATGGAAGTCCGGATTGGGCACCAGGTACAACCAGCAGACGTCGCGCTGGTCGGCCGGGTAGGGCTTGCCCCACATGTCCTCGTCCTTGAGCACGTCCTTGACCTGCTCGAAGTCGAAATACGGGCAATAGATATCGCCCGACACGGCCACGAACGGCTCCTGGCCCAGCAGGTGGCGCGCGGTGGCGATGCCGCCGGCCGTTTCCAGCGCGGTCGCCTCGCGCGAGTACAGCAGTTTGGCGCCGTATTTGCTGCCATCGCCCAGGGTCTGCTCGATGACGTCGCCCAGGTGGGCCGTGTTGATGACGATCTCGCTGATGCCTGCGCGTACCAGGTTGACGATGTGCCAGACGATCAGCGGCCGGCCGCGCACTTTCAGCAGCGGCTTGGGGCAGGTGTCGGTCAGCGGGCGCATGCGCTCGCCACGCCCGGCGGCGAAGATCATCGCTTTCATAGCCCCCCCGTCAGAACGTGTAGCCGACTTGCGGCTGCTTGTCCTCGAGCGCGTCGAGCAGGCGCACCAGCGGCTTGAGGTCCTTGTAGCGATTGGCCGTCTTGCGCACGTAGTCCATCACGGTCGGCAAATCGCCCAGGTACTGCTCCTTGCCGTCGCGGTGGTACAGGCGGCAGAACAGGCCCAGGATCTTCAGGTGGCGCTGCAGGCCCATGTACTCGAAGTCTTTGTAGAAGGCGTCGATGTCCTTGTTGACCGGCAGGCCGGCCGACTTGGCGTGCTGCCAGTAGCGGATCGCCCAGTCGAGCACCAGTTCCTCGTCCCATTGCACGTAGGCGTCGCGCAGCAGCGAGGCCAGGTCGTAGGTGATCGGGCCGTACAGCGCGTCCTGGAAGTCGAGCACGCCCGGATTGCCGGCGTCCATCCACATCAGGTTGCGCGAGTGGAAGTCGCGGTGCACGAACACTTGCTGCTGCGCCGTCACATTGGCCAGAATTGCCTCGAACACGCCCTGCAGCTCGGCGTTTTGCTTGTCGGTCAGCGTCGCGCCCAGATGCTTGCCGATGTACCACTCGGGGAACAGGTTCATCTCGCGCAGCAGGAAGGCGCGGTCGTATTCGGGCAGCACGTCGGGCGTGCTGGTGACCTGGAACCGCACCAGCGACTCGAGCGCCTCGGCGTACATGGTCGAAGCGTTGTCGTGATCGAGCACCTGCAGGTAGGTCGTCACGCCGAGGTCGGACATCAGCATGAAGCCGCGCTCGTAGTCGGTGGCGACGATGCGCGGCACCGTGACGCCGGCCTGCGTGAGCATTTCGTCAACTTTGACGAAGCCCAGCACGTTTTCGCGTTCCGGCGGCGCGTCCATGACGATCAGGGTGGCGCCCAGCGAGGCGCGGTGCGCCGGCAGCACGTCCACGCGGAAGTAGCGGCGGAAGCTGGCGTCGGCAGAGGCCGGACGGGCCGTTGCCACATCGACCACATCGAGCGTGGCAAGCCAGGCGGTCAGCGCGGCCAGGCGGGAATCGGTGGGCGGAGTTGCTCCAGATGTATCTGAAGTTAAATTCTGTAATAAAGACATTAAGCGAACCGTGGAAACCGGCGTAAGGTGAAGATTCCCATATAATAAGGGATTCAAATTAAAAAATCGCCTTTCATGGTGTTTCCTCCCTTCTTTTCATGAGCTGCATGCGCTGGCTACTGGCCCCCCCAACTACGCACCGCTGGGCGTATGCCCTGACCGCCATCGTCACTGTGTCGGCAGTGCCTTCGTACGCCTATGCCCAGGCCGCCACGCCCAAGGCGCGCGCGCCGCGCGTGGAGGACCCGAACGCCGTCACCACCGTCAAGGCCGAGGACATCAGCGGACGCCCGGAGCGCGAGGTCGTGCTCCAACGTGACGCCGAAATCGTCAAGGATAAGACCAAGGTCCAGTCCGAGTACGCCTGCTTCCGCCAGGTCGAGAACGAAGTCGAAGCCAAGGGCGACGTCAAGATCTGGCGCTACGGCGACTACTACACCGGCACCGAGCTCAAGCTCAACATGGACTCGGGCAAGGGCTATATGCTCAGCCCGACCTACCGGATGGAGGCCAACAACGCCCAGGGCAGCGCCGAGCGCATCAACTTCATCAACGAGGACGAGGCGCAGGTCGTCAACGGCACCTACAGCACGTGCGAGGGCACCAATCCGGACTGGTACCTGCGCTCGAGCACGCTCAACCTGGATTCCGGGCGCGACGTCGGCACCGCCAGCCACACTGTGGTGTATTTCAAGGACGTGCCGATCCTGGGCACGCCGGCGCTGTCGTTCTCGCTGTCGGGCGCGCGCCGCTCCGGCTGGCTGTCGCCGACGCCGGGCGTCGGTTCGCGCACCGGTCCCGAGCTGGTGGTGCCGTATTACTTCAACATCGCCCCCAATCGCGACCTGACCTTGTTCCCGAAGATCATCACGCGGCGCGGCTTCCAGCTTGGCGCGCACGGCCGCTACATGGGGGAGACCGAGGGCGGCCTGTACCAGGGCGACACCTACGCCGAGTATCTGCCGCACGATAAAAAGTATGTGCCGGAAAAGCCGGGCGGCTCGACCGACCGCTGGACCGTCAGGTCTTCGCACAAGCAGGACATCACCGAGGACTGGGCGTTCTCGTGGAACCTGCGGGCCTCGTCGGACAACAACTATCCGAACGATTTCTCCAAGACCGTCTCGAGCTCGACCGAGCGCCAGCTGCTGCGCGAGCTGCGCACCGACTACCATGGCGACATCTGGACCCTGACCGCGCGCGTGCAGAAATACCAGGTGCTGCAGGACCCGGCATCGGTCACCGACCCGTCGCTGTTCGTCTCGCGCCCGTACGACCGGCTGCCGGCGATCAACTTCCACGCCGCGCAGTACGACGTGGCCGGCGGCTTCGACTGGGCCTTCGATAGCGAGCTGACCCGCTTTACGCACCCGACCCTGATCAACGGCACCCGGCTGGTGGGCATTCCGCAACTGAGCTACCCGATCGTCGGCCCGAGCTACTTTATTACGCCCAAGGTCATGGTCAACCTGGCCAGCTACTCGCTCGACAGCCTGGGCACGCAGCCCTCGCGCAACCTGTCGCGCGTGGTGCCGACCGTCTCGCTGGACTCCGGCCTGGTGTTCGAGCGCGACGTCAAGTTCCAGAACAAGGAGATGACGCAAACGCTCGAGCCGCGCCTGTTCTATGTCAAGACGCCGTACCGCGACCAGAGCCAGTTCCCGACCTTCGATACCGACGTGGCCACGTTCAACTTCAGCCAGATCTTCAGCGAGAACCGCTTCGTCGGCTCGGACCGTATCGGCGACGCCAACCAGCTGACCGCCGCGCTGGTGTCGCGCTTCCTCGACGCCTCCGGCGCCGAGCAGCTGCGCCTGGCGTTCGGTCAACGCTTCTACTTCGAGGACCAGCGCGTGCAACTGGCCTCGACCACGCCGGTGAGCGAGGCCCGCTCCGATATTCTGCTGGCCGCCAACGGCCGCATCTCCGAACACTGGGGCTTCGACAGCGCGTTGCAGTACAATCCCAGCCAGAGCCGCGTGGTGTCCCAAAGTTACACGGCCCAATGGATCCCGGCGCCCAAGAAAGTGCTCAACATCGGCTACCGCTATCTGCGCGACAGCTTCAAGAACATCGAAATCTCCAGCCAGTGGCCGATTTTCCAGCGCTGGTACGGTGTCGGCCGGGTCAGCTATTCCATGCAGGATAGCAAGATCCTCGAGAGCCTGATCGGTCTCGAATATAAAGCCGACTGCTGGGTGTTCCGCATGGGCGCGCAGCGCTTCGTGACGACGTCGACCACCGCGTCGACGCCGATCTTCTTCCAGCTCGAGCTCAACGGCCTGTCGCACCTTGGTGTGGGCAGCCCGATCGAGGCCATGAAAAACAGTATTCCGGGGTATCAGCGTTTGAACGAGGGCTACGGCCGCTAAGCAAGGCATCCGGGCGCCCGCCGTCGTTCCCCTGTTCGGGGCGCGCGCCTTTTGATTTTTTTTACACCTGACTCATGAGCGTTCTACCATGCGTAATGCCAGTATGTACCAAATGAAGCTACTCGCCGTCCTGTTGTGCACCACCGCCCTCGGCGGTTGCAGCCTGTTCTCCAAAAAACCGGCGCCGGCGCCAGCCGCTGCGGTCACCGCCCCGGCAGCCAACGCCGCCAACGCCGCCACCACGGCGGCGCCGGCCGCCAAAACCGACGCCAAGGCCGACGGCAAGGGCTTTATTCCGCCCGGCGCGTCGAGCAATGTCGCCATCGATTCGATCGTTGTCGTCGTCAATGACGACGTCATCACCCAACGCGAGCTGGCCAACCGCATCAAGGCCGTCACCGCCCGCATGAAGGCGCAGAACGTGCAGATGCCGGCCGAGGCCGACCTGCAGCGCCAGCTGCTCGAGCGCATGATCGTCGAGCGCGCGCAATTGCAGATGGCCAAGGAGATGGGCGTGCGCGTCGACGACACCCAGCTCGACCGCGCCATCGGCCGTATCGCCGAATCCCAGAAAGTGAGCGTGCAGGACATGCGCAACCAGATGGAAAAGGACGGCATAGCGTTCGCTTCGTTCCGCGAAGAGATCCGCGAAGAGATCATCATGCAGCGTCTGCGCGAGCACGAGGTCGATTCCAAGATCCAGATTTCCGACGCCGAAGTCGACAGCTTCATCGCCGCCGAAAAAGCGGCCGCCGCCGAGCAGACCGAGATCAACATCTCGCAAATCATGGTGCGCATTCCGGACAACGCCACCGCCGAAGTGATCGCCCAGCGCCGCGCGCGCGCCGAGGAAGTGATGCGCCAGCTGCGCACCGGCGCCGACTTCGCCAAGATGGCCGCCACCTATTCGGACGCGAGCGACGCGCTGCAGGGCGGCGTGGTCGGCTGGCGTCAGCCCGAGCGGCTGCCGCCGGTGTTTGCCGAGGCGCTGGCCAAGCTCAAGCCGGGCCAGGTCACGCCTATCATTAAAAGCACAGGCGCCTTCCACATCCTGAAGGCGGTCGACCGCCGCAGCGTGGCCGAGGCGCAAGCCGCGCAGTCGGTGCAGCAGACCCACGCGCGTCACATCCTGATCAAAGTCACGCCGACGATGAGCGCGGCCGACGCCAAGCGCAAGCTGGCCGAACTGAAGGAACGCCTGGACAACAACGCCGCCAAGTTCGAGGACCTGGCGCGCCTGGTGTCGAACGACGGCTCGGCTTCCAAGGGCGGCGACCTGGGCTGGCTGTACCCGGGCGACACGATGCCCGAGTTCGAGACGGCGATGAACAACCTGAAAATCGGTGAAGTGTCGCAGCCGGTTGAAACCAGCTTCGGCGTCCACCTGATCGAGGTGCTCGAGCGCAAGAGCGACGACGTCTCCAAAGAGCGCGAGCGCAACAACGCGCGCCAGGCCATCCGCGACCGCAAGATGGAAGAGGCGGCCGAGAGCTGGCAGCGCGAAGTGCGCGACCGCGCCTACGTCGAATTCCGCACCGAAGAGGGCGCCGCCGCAGCAGCCGCGGCGAAACAGTAATCCGCCAGCCGACAGGGGAGCACGCATGAGCGCCACTTCATCCACCGGGCGCACAGATGTGAGCCCCATGTTTCCCGCCCGCCGGCGTCAGGGGCGGCCGGTTGTCGCCGTCACCGTCGGCGAGCCGGCCGGCATCGGCCCGGAGATCTCGATCCGCGCCGCCTGGGCGCGCCGGCACGAGGTCAACTGCGTGCTGCTGGGCGACGCCGCCTTCCTGTCGATGATCGCCGCCGACATCGACCCGGCGATCCACCTGTCGGCGCTGTCGCTGCAGGCGGTGCGCAACGGCGGCCTGCCGCACTTCGGCCCCGAGCGCATCAGCGTGATCGACGTCCCGCTCGACGCCCACGTCGTGCCCGGCAAACTCGACAAGAACAACGGCCGCGCCGTGCTGGCGACCCTGGACGCCGCCATCGAAGGCGTGCGCGCTGGCTGGTTCGAGGCGGTCGTCACCGCGCCGCTGCAAAAGAGCACCATCAACGACGCCGGCGTCAAATTCTCCGGCCACACCGAATATTTCGCCGACCAGACCGGCACCGCGCAAGTGGTGATGATGCTGGCCGGCCAACCACAGGCCCCGGCCGGCGGCTCGGCGCCGCCGCCGTTGCGGGTGGCGTTGGCCACCACCCACCTGGCGCTCAAGGACGTTGCCGCCGCCATTACGCAAGAGGGTCTGGCGCGCGTGCTCGACATCATCGACCACGACCTCAAAACCAAATTCGGCATCGCCGCCCCGCGCATCCTGCTGTGCGGCCTGAACCCGCACGCGGGCGAGGGCGGTTACCTGGGGCGCGAGGACATCGACGTGATCGCGCCGGCCATCGCGGCGGCGCGCGCGCGCGGTATCGACGCCAACGGCCCGTATCCGGCCGACACGCTGTTCCAGCCCAAATACCTGAAGGACGCCGACTGCGTGCTGGCGATGTACCACGACCAGGGCTTGCCCGTGCTCAAGTACGCCACTTTCGGGCAGGGCGTCAACATCACGCTGGGCCTGCCGCTGATCCGCACCTCGGTCGACCACGGCACCGCGCTCGACCTGGCCGCGCAGGGCCTCGGCCTGGCGGACTGCGGCAGCATGGAAGCGGCCATCGCCTCCGCGCTGGCGATGGCCGACGCCGTCGCCGGTCTCTAACACACTTATTCAAAGAACATTATGAAACACGTAGCCCGCAAACGCTTTGGCCAGAACTTCTTGCACGACAAATACGTCCTGTCGAGCATCACCGAGGCCATCGCCCCGGCGCCGGACGACGCCATGGTCGAGATCGGCCCCGGCCTGGGCGCCATGACCGAGCAGCTGATGCGCACGCTCAAGATGATGCACGTGGTCGAACTCGACCGCGATCTGGTCGCCCGTCTGGAAAAAACCTACAACCCGGCCAAGCTGACCATCCACGCCGGCGACGCGCTCAAGTTCGACTACAGCACGATCCCGGTGCCGGAAGGGCAGAAGTTGCGCATCGTCGGCAACCTGCCTTACAACATCTCCAGCCCGTTGCTGTTCCACCTGGCGACGTTCGCGCCGCTGGTCAAGGACCAGCACTTCATGCTGCAAAAAGAGGTGGTCGAGCGCATGGTGGCCGAGCCGGGCAGCAAGACCTACGGCCGCCTGTCGGTGATGTTGCAATGGCGCTATGACATGTCGTTGCTGTTCGTGGTGCCGCCGGAAGCGTTCGATCCGCCACCGAAGGTCGAATCGGCGATCGTGCGCATGATCCCGGTGGCCAATCCGCTGGCATGCGACGGCCCGACGCTCGAGGCGGTGGTGCTGAAGGCGTTCTCGCAACGCCGCAAGGTGATCCGCAACTGCCTGGCCGGCATGTTCACCGAAGCGCAGATCGTCGAAGCCGGCATCGACCCGACCCACCGTCCGGAAACGGTCGGCCTGGCCCAGTACGTCGCCCTCGCCAACCTCCTCAAATAACCCCACCCCGGGGTCAAGTCTGTCATTCAGACACGACCTCGGCTGTAAGTCCGGCGGTACGGTAGAGTTCATGTCCGAATGACAGACTTGACCCCCGCTCTCTGGAAACGGTCGGCCTGGCCCAGTACGTCGCCCTCGCCAACCTCCTCAAATAACCCCACCCCGGGGTCAAGTCTGTCATTCAGACACGACCTCGGCTGTAAGTCCGGCGGTACGGTAGAGTTCATGTCCGAATGACAGACTTGACCCCCGCTCTCTGGAAACGGTCGGCCTGGCCCAGTACGTCGCCCTCGCCAACCTCCTCAAATAACCCCACCCCGGGGTCAAGTCTGTCATTCAGACACGACCTCGGCTGTAAGTCCGGCGGTAAGGTAGAGTTCATGTCCGAATGACAGACTTGACCCCCGCTCTCCGGCATGTTCACCGAAGCGCAGATCGTCGAAGCCGGCATCGACCCGACCCACCGTCCGGAAACGGTCGGCCTGGCCCAGTACGTCGCCCTCGCCAACCTCCTCAAATAACCCCACCCCGGGGTCAAGTCTGTCATTCAGACACGACCTCGGCTGTAAGTCCGGCGGTACGGTAGAGTTCATGTCCGAATGACAGACTTGACCCCCGCTCTCGGTAAGTCCGGCGGTACGGTAGAGTTCATGTCCGAATGACAGACTTGACCCCCGCTCTCCGGCCCTTTTCACAAAACGACAGGCAAAAAAAAGCCCGCTGGTTAAAGCGGGCTAAATCCAATTCCTTTGCAAGAAGTGGAGGAGACAAGTGCAGTATGCTGCGTCGCGGTATATCACGCCACTTTATTTTTCACATATCCAACATTAGGGATGTGAATATCTGCGGTCTCCCCTGTCGAATTACTTAGGCTTGCACTCCACGAGCAGGTTGGTTACGGCCGCTTCGCCCATGACGCCGACGCCGTTTTTGACGGTGCAATTGATGTCGGTCGAGCTCAACGTGGCGTCCGGGTGGATCGTGACGCCATAGGACTGGCCGTCCGCCACCGGCGTGCTGAACGCGAAATCGCCGGCGCCGCTGCCGTCGACCGGGCTCGACAATGTTACCTGACCGCCCGCCGAGCCGTTCAACAAGGTGACCGTGCGCAACACGGCAGCCGTGGTGCCGACCGCCTGGCTGACCGGGAACAGGCCGGTGAACTGACCGCCCAACGCATAGACCCTGCGCGCGCAGGAGATGCCCACCGAGATCGCCACCGTCTGGCCGGCGGAACCGGTGTTGATGGAGGTGAACTGGCACAGCATATGCTCAGGCTGCTGGGCGAAGGTGACGGCGTAACTGGTGCCGTAGCCGATCTGGCGCGGGAAGCTGAAGCTGCTTGCACCGGCCGGTACGGAAATGGTCTCGCCGCCATTGCTCAGTTGCAGCCCTGGCGTCGCCAGACCGACGATCGTGCCTTGCACCGTGTACTGCGCCTTGCCGCCGCAACCGGCCATCAGGGCCGCCGCGCTCACCGCCACGATGGCGCCCAGATACGATAATTTCATGTAATTCTCCAAAGATTAAGCCGACCCGCGCGGCGTAGTTATTTTGCGACGCAATTGACGACCAGTCGGCTGTCATTGCCGGCTGGCATTACGCCAGCGCCCGGCACGCCGTTGGTGACGGGCGCGGTGAGCGAGCAGATGCGGTTCGACGGCTGCGCCAGTACGGTCACGCCGTAGGGCGAGCCTTCGCCCACGGTGCTGGCGAATGTGAAGTTGGCAGCGGCGCCGCCCGCCGCCGGCGCGACGTACACGGTGTCCGGGCCGTTGGCCAGGGTCACGCCGTCGTTGTTGCCGGCCACGCCATCATCGGCCAGGCCCTGTACCACGCCGCCCAATGTCCAGGGATTCAATGTGCAGTTAATCTGCACGCGGGTCGAGGTATAGACGTTGGCCTTGTTGTTGTTTTCGGTGGCCTTGCAATTGGCGCCGGACGGGTGCGTATCGACTTCAACGTCGAACTGCTCGTCGATCGCCAGGAAGCGGGTAAAGACGAACACGGTCGTGCCCTCGGCGACCGTGAGCTTTTCCCCGGTCGACTTGTTGATCAGAACCAGACCCGACCTGGTCAGGCCGCTGATGGTGCCCCCCAGTTGCAGGCTGCCGCCGCCGCTACCGCCGCAAGCGCTCAAAATCATGGCACACAGCAGGGCCAGGCCAGCACGCGTATACATACTTTTCATAAAATCTTCTCCAAAACGAATAGGGCCGGCAGCACGCACGGGTGCAGCATCTTACACGGATTTGCCCCGTATTTTAGTGCATTTGGTAACACCAGTCCCCCCAATGGATGTAACAGCTTGTTAGGGACGCGCGCAAGGCGGGCTGCGTCCGGCCCGCGATCGGTGCGACAATAGTCCGGAGCCCACTTATTCTAATCGCCCCATGACGCCACGCCCACCGCTAGCCCTGCTGTTCGATCTTGACGACACCCTGTGGCCGATCGGCCCGGTCATCGCGGCGGCCGAAACCGGCTGGCACGCCTGGCTGGCCGAGCGCGCGCCGGCCGTGACGAGCAAGTATTCGGTCGAGGCGCTGCGTGCGTTGCGCCTGGCGCTGCTGGAAAAACAGCCGGAGCTGACGGCCGACCTGTACCGGCTGCGCCGCGTCGCGCTGGAGGCCGTATTCGCCGAAACCGGCGAGGACGCCACCCACATCGACGGCGCGATGGAACACTTCAACGTGTTGCGCAACGCCGTCACCTTGTTCGACGACGTCGCTCCCGTGCTGGCCGCACTGGGCGGCATGCTGCGGCTGGGCGTGATCACGAACGGCAACGCCGATCTTGAAGTCATCGGCCTCCACCACCATTTTGAAGTGGCGCTGGCCTCGGCCCGCTTCGGCCGCGCCAAGCCCGACCCGTCCATTTTCCTGGCGGCCTGCGAGGCGATGGGCGTGGCCCCGGCGGACACGGTCTATGTCGGCGACGACCTGCGCCTGGACGTGCGCGGCGCGCAGTCGGTGGGCATGCGGGCGGTGTGGATGAACCGCACCGGCAGCACCGCCCACCTTGAGGCTGGCATCGTGCCAGACGTGATCTGCGCCGATTTCCACGACTTGTTGGCATGGGTGAGGCAACAACTGGGCGATTGATGTCACAGGACAGCCCCCGGCCGGCGTGGAGCGTGCATAATAGGTAAATACGGACTCCCTCGGCAAATTAGATATACAGTATGCAACTCGACACACGCGCTCAAACCCTGCTTAAAGCCTTGGTGGAACGCTATATTGCGGACGGCCAGCCGGTCGGCTCGCGCGCGCTCTCCAAGATCTCCGGCCTTGACCTGTCGCCGGCGACAATCCGCAATATCATGGCCGACCTCGAGGAGCTTGGCTATGTCGCCAGCCCGCACACCTCCGCCGGCCGCGTGCCGACGCCGCGCGGCTACCGCATCTTTGTCGACACCTTGCTGACGGTGCAGCACCTGGACGAGCAATCGGTCGAGGGCCGCATGCGCCTGCAGGCGCCGCAGCCGCAAAAAATGATTTCCAATGCGGCGCAGATGCTGTCGTCGCTGTCGCAGTTCGCCGGCGTGGTGCTCAGCCCGCGCCGCGAATCGGTGTTCCAGCAGATCGAATTCCTGCGGCTGGGCGAAAAGCGCATCCTGCTGGTAATCGTCGGCCCCACCGGCGACGTGCAAAACCGCCTGCTGCTGACCGATGTCGATTACAGCCCCACGCAGCTGATCCAGTCGGCCAACTACATCAACCAGAACTACGGCGGGCTGGCCTTCGACGAGGTGCACACGCGCTTGCAGAACGAAGTGCGCCAGTTGCGCGACGACATGGGCCGGCTGATGCAGGCGGCGGTGGAGGCGGGCAGTGAGGCGATGGCGGACAACTCGGACGACATGGTCATCGCAGGCGAGCGCAACCTGCTGTCGGTCAGCGACTTGTCGTCGAACATGACGTCGCTGCGGCAGATGTTCGACATGTTCGAGCAAAAGACGGGGCTGATGCAACTGCTGGACGTATCGAGCAAGGCCAGCGGCGTGCAGATTTATATTGGCGGCGAGTCGAGCCTGGTGCCGATGGACGAGATGAGCGTGGTGACCGCGCCTTACATGGCCAACGGCAAGATCGTGGGAACCCTGGGAGTGATCGGCCCGACCCGCATGGCCTATGAGCGCGTGATACCGATCGTCGATATCACGGCCAAGCTGTTGTCGAACGCGTTAAGCCACAATTAGGCGCGACGGCCTACGGGCGGTGCGGGCAGGCGGTTTTGATGCAATTGCCATAAATCGCCAGCGCGTGCTCGGCGATCTTGAAGCCGCGCTCCTTGGCGACCATCTGCTGGCGCGTTTCGATCTCTTCGTCGAAGAACTCTTCCACCCGGCCACAGTCCAGGCATACCAGGTGGTCGTGGTGGGAACCTTCGTTGAGCTCGAAGATGGCCTTGCCGGTTTCGAAGTGGTTGCGGTTCAGCAGGCCGGCTTGCTCGAACTGGGTCAGCACGCGGTAGACGGTGGCCAGGCCGACGTCCATATTGTCGGCCAGCAGGATCTTGTAGACATCCTCGGCCGTCAGGTGACGCACGTCGCTGTTCTGGAAGATGTCCAGGATTTTGAGGCGAGGCAGCGTGGCTTTGAGGCCGCTGGCCTTCAGATCGGTTGGATTGTTACCCATGTTGGACACTCTTATTCTGGTTGGCGATAGCTAGACGACAGTTTAACGCACTCCGCGAGCCGCCGCACTCATTGCCGTCATCTTATTGCGCCATCGGGCGGCTGCCGGCGTTTGCAAACATTTACACTTGCGCCTTGCAAAACAAGGACATAAGCCCTGTTTTACAGGATAATGCTGTACCTTTGCGTGCCCGTGCAGCCCCTTCCAGGGGCATCCGACCGGCATCGTGCTGGCATTGTGCTTTATGATATAGCGTTTTTCGGCATTTCCGCTCGACCAGATTGAGGACACTTATGCGCGTCACCCCGGTTTTATTGCAGTCTTTGTCGCACCGTTTTACCCGCCGTGCTCCGTTGCTCGCAGGCGCCGTCTGCGTCGCGCTGGCCGCCGGCGGCTGTGCTTCCAACACCACGCTGGGCGAGAAATCGAACCAGGTCAAGGAAACCGGGACCACCCTGGACGCCAGCAAAGGTGCGCAAACGACCACCATCACGCCGCTGCAAAAGTTCATGTGGTTCTTCTCGCCATACCGTCCTGACATTCAGCAAGGTAACTTTGTATCCGAAGAAATGTTGGCGCAATTGAAAGTCGGCATGACGCGCGACCAGGTCCGCTTCATCTTCGGCACCGCGCTGCTGGCCGACCCGTTCCACGCCAACCGCTGGGACTACGCGTTCCGCATGGCCAAGGGCAACGGCGAAGTCACCACCAGCCGCGTGATCGTCTTCTTCGACAACGACGGCAAGGTCGCGCGCTGGGAAGGCGGCAACCTGCCGACCGAAAAAGAATATATCGCCCGCATCGCCGGTCCGGCGCCGAAGATCAAGAAAAATCCGGACGCGCCCGAGAACAAGCCGGCGTCCAGCGCGCCGCCGCCGACGACGACCGGCAGCGACAACGCCGCGCCCCAGCCGGTGGGCGTGACGGTGGGCAATCAGAACAAATAAGGAAGCACGCATGACCGCAATGCAAATCGCCATCGCCGGCGCCAGTGGCCGCATGGGCCGTATCCTGATCGAAGCGGTCGAGAGCGCGCCGGACGCGCGCCTGGCCGGCGCCCTGGGCCGCGCCGGCTCGGCCAGCATCGGCAGCGACGCCGCCGCCTTCCTCGGCAAGCCGGGCGGCGTGCCGGTGCAGTCGGAGCTGTCGCAAGGCCTGGCCGACGCCCACTACCTGATCGACTTCACCCGTCCTGAAGGCACGCTGGAACACCTGGCTTATTGCGCCGAGCACGGCATCAAACTGATCATCGGCACCACCGGTTTCGACGACGCCGGCAAGGCCGCCATCGCCGAAGCGGCCAGGAAAACCGCGATCGTGTTCTCGCCTAACTTCAGCGTCGGCGTCAACGTCACGATGAAGCTGCTCGAGCAGGCCGCCAAGGCGCTGTCGACCGGCTACGACATCGAAGTGATCGAGGCGCACCACCGCTTCAAGGTCGATGCGCCGTCCGGCACCGCGCTCAAGATGGGCGAAGTGATCGCCGGCGCGCTGGGCCGCGACCTGAAGGACTGCGCCGTCTACGCGCGCGAAGGCGTCACCGGCGAACGCGATCCGTCGTCGATCGGTTTTGCCACCATTCGTGGCGGCGACATCGTTGGCGACCACACCGTGCTGTTTGCCGGCATCGGCGAGCGCATTGAAATCAGCCACAAATCGAGCAGCCGCGCGACCTACGCGCAGGGCGCGCTGCGCGCCTGCCGCTTCCTGGCCGACAAGCCGACCGGCTTGTTCGACATGTATGACGTCCTGTCGCTGAACGGATGACGCCCGTCGTCGCCAACCAGTTCACCCTGGCCCATTACTGGGAGCAGGGCGACGGCATCAGCCACGCGGTGGCGTTCGTGCTGCTGGCGATGTCGCTGGTGAGCTGGTTCTTCATCCTGTCGAAGGCCTTCGCGGCCTGGCGCGTGCGCCGCAGCTCTCCGGCCGTGCAAGCGTTCTGGGAAGCGCCGACGATGGGCGACGGCGTCGCCGCGCTGACGTTGGCGGACCCGGAAAAAATCTACCTGCCGCTGGCGCAGCAGGGCGCCGCGCAAATCAAGGTGGCCGAGCGGCAGTCGCTGGGCGGCGACATGGACCACGCCGCGCAGGTCACACGCGTTTTGCGCGTGGCGATCCAGCGCTCGACCAACCGCCTCGAGGGCGGCCTGACGGTACTGGCGTCGATCGGCGCGACCGCGCCGTTTGTCGGCCTGCTGGGCACCGTCTGGGGCATTTACCACGCGCTGGCCAATGTGTCGGCCAACGGCACCGTGCAGATCGACAAAGTGGCCGGCCCTGTCGGCGAGGCGCTGGTCATGACCGCGATCGGCCTGACGGTGGCGATACCGGCGGTGCTGGCGTTTAACGCGTTCAACCGCGTCAACCGCCTGACGCTGGCGGAGCTCGACGCGTTCGCGCACGACCTGCACGCCTATCTGACGACCGGCGCGCGCGCCGGCAAGTAACCCTTTCATTCGAGCCGGGAGCAAGCATGAGCTTTGGCGCATTCAACCACCACCGCCAGCCGGGACCCATGGCCGACATCAACGTCACACCGATGGTCGACGTGATGCTGGTGCTGCTGGTGATCTTCATCCTCAGCGCGCCCATGTTCACCAGCGCGGTCAGGCTCGACCTGCCGAAGGCGCAGGCGCCGACCAGCCAGCAGCAGGCGGAGGCGGCCACCGTCACCTTGGCCATCGACGGCAAGGGCAAGATCTTCTGGAACAACGAGCCGCTCGAGCGCGATGCGCTGGAGGCGCGCTTGGTGGAAGCGGCCAAACAGGACCCGCAGCCGGAGCTGCAGCTGCGCGCCGACAAGGACACCCGCTACGAAGTGGTGGCGCAGGTGATGGCGGCGGCGCAGACCAACGGATTAACGAAATTGGGGTTCGTCACGGACCCGAAGAAAGAGCAAAAATAATGGCAACCGCAGAATTGAACGGCGCGGCGATCACCGATATGACCAGCTTCCACGCTGCCTGCAAGGCGGCGCTGGGTTTTCCCGACACGTATGGCGCGACGATGGATGCGTGGGTCGATTGCCTGAGTTATCTGCGCGATGAAGACGGCATGAGCAGATTCCGCCTCAAGCCGAACGAGGTGCTCGACATCGTCATCAAGGACGCCGGCGCGCTGAAGGCGGCCGCGCCGGACATCCTGGAAGAGGTAACGTACTGCGTGGCCGGCATCAACGAGCGGTATGAAGACTACGGCGAAAAGCCGGCCTTGAAATTGACGTTGAAATAACCCGTATCAACCGACGATCGGGATCTGCGCCTTGGCGCCGGTCTCGCCGGGCGCCAGGGTCAACACCTCGAACCCGGTCTCGGTCACCAGCACCATGTGCTCCCACTGCGCCGACAGCGATTTGTCGCGCGTCTCGACGGTCCAGCCGTCGTCCAGTTCCTTCGTGGCCGCGCGGCCGGCGTTGATCATCGGCTCGATCGTAAACAGCATGCCCGGCTTGAGCACGACGCCCTGGCCTGGACGGCCATAGTGCGTCACCTGCGGTTCCTCATGGTAGACCTGGCCGATGCCATGGCCGCAATAATCGAGCACCACGCTGAAGCCGGCCTTTTCCGCCACCGTCTGGATCGCAAAACCGACATCGCCCAGGGTCGCACGCGGCTTGACGGCGCGGATGCCGGCCCACATCGCCGCATAGGTGGTCTCGACCAGCTTGCGCGCCGCTTTCGACGGTTCGCCGACGTAATACATACGGCTGGTGTCGCCGTGCCAGCCATCCTTGATGACGGCCACGTCGATGTTGATGATGTCGCCGTCCTTGAGCACTTCCTCGGACGAGGGAATGCCGTGGCAGACCACATGGTTGATCGAACTGCACACGGTGGCCGGGAAGCCGCCGTAGCCGACATTGGCCGGGATGACCTTTTGCACGTTGACGATGTAGTCGTTGCACAGCTGATCGAGGTAGGCCGTCGTCACGCCCGGCTTGATGTGCGGGCCGATCATCGTCAGCACGTCGGCCGCCAGCTGGGCGGCGACGCGCGCCATGACGATTTGCTCGGGCGACTTGATCATATTGGCGTTACGGCGTGACATGGACTACCTCTTTCTTTTCGAAGGGGCGTAGTGTGCCACAAACCGTCAACGCCATGCGCTAGCGTACCTCTTTCGGGTCGAAATGCGGGTTGTAAATCAGGCACAATAAATTACCGAAAGGGTCCGCCAACTCGACCGTTTTGATGTTCTCGCCGACATCCTGGATGGCGCCGTGGATGGTCGCTCCGAGCGCGGTGATCCGCTCGACTTCGGCCGCGATATCGTCGACGCCCCAATACACCATGCCGCCGGCGGTGGCTGCCCGGCCGTCCGGAATCAGTCCCAGTTCAAAGCCGCCGACGCTGAACCCCACATAAAAAGGCTGGTCGAAGTAGGGCGCGGTGTCGAACACCTTCGCGTACCACTCCTTGGCGGCCGCCAGATCGGCCACCGGATAAACCAACGTGCGCAGTCCCTTGATCATGATGCTAGTCTTCCTGACGATGTCGAAAACGCCATCTTGGCATATGCGCGGCGCCGGCGATTGTAAAAATGGAAGCCGACCAGCTAGGCGTTTAAAAAGCGCTCCGGCGCGCTGCCGGCGAATTCTTGGAAATCGTGGATCAGGTGCGACTGGTCGAAGTAGCCGCAGTCGAGCGCCAGCCCCGCCCAATCCGGCGCGGGCGACGCCCTGAGCGCGGCGGTGGCCCGGCGGAAGCGGCAAATGCGCGCGTACAGCTTGGGCGACAGCCCGACCCGTGTGCGGAACTGCGCCGCCAGGTGCTGGCGCGAGACGCCCAGTTGCGCCGCCAGGTCGTCGATCCGCACCCCGCCGGCACTGGTGTCGATCAGGCCGACCGCGCGGCTGATCAGCGCCCCGCCGGCGGCCAGCGGGGCCGCCTCGCGCAGCCGCTCCAACAACTGCGTTTCAATTAACGCAAGTCGTTCGCGGTCGCTCAGCTCCCGGGTCCATAGCGCGTCGGCCAGCCGGTCGGCGGCGCTGCGCCCCCACAGCAGGTCGATATCGGCCCGCTGATCGGTCAGCGCATGCAGCGGCGTCGCCAAAAACGCCGCAGCCGCTCCGGGCTTGAAACGCACCGCCACCGTGCTCACCGGCCCGGCGCTGGTCACGTGGATGGCTGTACTCATCATGCCGACGGCAAAAGCCGGCTGTCCGCCGTCCTGCCACAGGATGTCGACGCAGTTATCGGGCAGCACCCGGTGCGTATGCGCCCGCCCGGGCGCCACGGTCAGCACGCGCGCCGTCCACATGCAGTCGACATGGGCGCTTAAAGCCGGGTGGGGAGGGTATTCGCGGTAAATCATGCGGTTATCTTACCGTCTGGACCGCGCCAAGGGGCCACTCTCGTGCGCTGGAGGTGGTTGAGCCAGTATAATGTCCGGTTCATATTCCTTTTTTGCCGGGCCACGCCGGCCCCACACCATCATGCAAGATAAATATAGTCCCGCCGACGTAGAACAAGCCGCGCAATCGCACTGGAAGGCCATCGACGCCTATAAAGCCGTCGAGCACGACCCGCGTTTCCCGAAAGGGAAGTACTACGCCTGTTCGATGCTGCCTTACCCATCGGGCAAACTGCACATGGGCCACGTCCGCAACTATACGATCAACGACGTGATGTACCGCTACCTGCGGATGAACGGCTACAACGTGCTGATGCCGATGGGCTGGGACGCGTTCGGCATGCCGGCGGAAAACGCGGCAATGGCCAACAACGTGCCGCCTGCGCAGTGGACCTACTCGAACATCGCCCACATGCGCGAGCAGATGGAGTCCATGGGCCTGGCGATCGACTGGTCGCGCGAGATGACGGCCTGCAAGCCCGAATACTATAAATGGAACCAGTGGATGTTCCTGAAGATGCTCGAAAAAGGCATCATCTACAAAAAGACCGGTACCGTGAACTGGGATCCGATCGACCAGACCGTGCTGGCCAACGAACAGGTCATCGACGGCCGCGGATGGCGTTCGGGCGCGCTGATCGAAAAGCGCGAGATCCCGATGTACTACGCCCGCATCACCGACTACGCCGACGAGCTGCTGGAGCACGTCGACAGCAAGCTGCCGGGCTGGCCGGAGCGCGTGCGCACCATGCAGGCCAACTGGATCGGCAAATCGACCGGCGTGCGCTTCGCCTTCCCGCACCAGATCAAGGACGCCGACGGCGCCCTGATCGGCGACGGCAAGATGTACGTCTTCACCACCCGCCCGGACACTATCATGGGCGTGACCTTCTGCGCCGTGGCGGCCGAGCATCCGCTGGCGATCCACGCCGCGCAGACCAATCCTGAACTGGCCGCCTTCAACGCCGAGTGCAAACTGGGCTCGGTGATCGAGGCCGACATGGCGACGATGGAGAAGAAGGGCATGCCGACCGGCTTGTTCGTCACCCATCCGCTGACCGGCGAGCAGGTCGAGGTCTGGGTCGGCAACTACGTGCTGATCACCTACGGCGACGGCGCCGTCATGGGCGTGCCGGCGCACGACGAGCGCGATTTCGCCTTCGCCAAAAAGTACAACCTGCAGATCAAACAGGTGATCAAGGCCGAAGGCCAGGAATTCTCGACCGACGCGTGGCAGGAATGGTATGGCGACAAGGCCATCTCCGTCGTCACCAATTCGGGCAAGTACGACGGCCTGACCTACGCCGACGCCGTCGAGGCGGTGGCCGCCGACATGGCCGCCAAGGGTCTGGGCGAGAAGAAGATTACCTTCCGCCTGCGCGACTGGGGCATCTCGCGCCAGCGTTACTGGGGCACGCCGATCCCGATGATCAACTGCGCCGATTGCGGCTCGGTGCCGGTGCCGGAAAAAGACCTGCCGGTGGTGCTGCCGGAAGACTGCGTACCGGACGGCAGCGGCAATCCGCTGAACAAATACGAAGCCTTCCTCAAGTGCGACTGTCCGCAGTGCGGCAAGCCGGCGCGCCGCGAGACCGACACGATGGACACCTTCGTCGATTCGTCGTGGTACTACATGCGCTATACGTCGCCGGGCGCCAACGCGTCCATGGTCGATGAACGCAACGACTACTGGATGCCGATGGACCAGTACATCGGCGGCATCGAGCACGCCGTTTTGCACTTGCTGTACGCGCGCTTCTGGACCAAGGTGATGCGCGACTTCGGCATTGTCAAGTTCGACGAGCCGTTCACCAACCTGCTGACGCAGGGCATGGTGCTGAACGAAACCTACTTCCGCGAGGACGACGCGGGCAAGAAGACCTGGTTCAATCCAGCCGACGTCGAAGTGACCCTGGACGACAAGGGCCGCCCGCAAGGCGCGACGTCGAAGGACGACGGCCAGCCGGTGCAGATCGGCGGCACCGAGAAGATGTCGAAGTCAAAGAACAACGGCATCGATCCGGCCGCGCAGATCGGCCAGTACGGCGCCGACACCGCGCGCCTGTTCACGATGTTCGCCTCGCCGCCGGAACAGACGCTGGAATGGTCGGGCAGCGGCGTCGAAGGCGCCAACCGCTTCCTGCGCCGCGTGTGGGCGTTCGGTTACGCCCAGGCCGCGCGCATCGAGTCGGCGTTGAACGCCGCCCCGGCGCCGGTCGCCACCGAGCCGCAGAAAACCCTGCGCCGCGAACTGCACAAGATCCTGCAGCAGGCCGACTATGACCTCAAGCGCATCCAGTACAACACCGTCGTTTCGGCCTGCATGAAGATGCTCAACACGATCGAATCGGCAAAGCTGGACGACAGCGCCGAATCGAACGCGCTGGTGGCGGAGGGCTTCTCGATCTTCCTGCGTTTGCTGAACCCTGTCGCCCCGCACATCACCCACGTGTTGTGGGAGGAACTGGGCTACGCCAAGGTTCACGGCGACATCCTCAATACGCAGTGGCCGCAGGTTGACCCGGCCGCGCTGGAGCAGGCCGAGATCGAGATGATGATCCAGGTGAACGGCAAACTGCGCGGCAGCGTGGTCGTCGCCAAGGGCGCCGACAAGGCCACCATCGAGGCGCTGGCGCTGGCCAGCGAAGGCGTACAGAAATTCATCGAGGGCACGCCGAAAAAGATCATCGTCGTGCCGGGCAAATTGATCAACATCGTTGTTTAACAGATTAGCGGACGGATCTCGGATGACTAACATGGCAAGCAGGTCCCGGTTGTTCCAGCGCGCGCGTTCCCACGTGCGCGTGTGTTCCCTCGTGCTGGCGTTGTCGCTGACGGTGTCGGCGTGCGGCTTCCATCTGCGCGGCGACGGCGGCCACTACACGCTGCCGTTCCCGACGATGTATGTGGGACTGCCCGAGTCGTCGCCGCTGGCGGTCGATTTGAAGCGCAACATCAACGCCAACGGCAGCACCACCGTCGTCAAAACCGCCAAGGAAGCCGAAGGCATCATCGAGGTGATCTCCAATCCGGAGCACACCAAGACCAAAACCATCCTGTCGCTCAACAGCAATGGCCGGGTGCGACAGTACCTGCTCTCGTACAGCATCGTGTTCCGCGTGGTGGACAAGCAGGGCGCCGTGCTGCTGCCGCCGACGGCGATCGCGCTGAGCCGCCCGATCGACTTCAACGAAACGCAGTTGCTGGCCAAGGAACAGGAAGAGGCCTTGCTGTACAGGGACATGCAGACCGACCTGGTACAGCAGATGATGCGCCGTATCGCCGCCATCAAAATGACGCGCATGTCGGTGCCCGCTTCAACGCCAAACCCGGCGCCGACCCAATCGGCACCGGCCGTGCCGATCCTGTAAGGGCGCGTCTATGCAATTGCGGTTGGAAGCGCTGGACGGCCATTTGACGAAGTCGTTGTCCCAGCTTTACGTCATCACCAGCGACGAGCATTTGCTGGCGCTGGAGGCGGCCGACAAGATCCGCCGCGCCGCGCGCGCGCACGGCTATTCGGAGCGCGACGTGCTGACCGTCGAGCGCAGCTTCAAGTGGGGTGAGCTGCTGGCGGCCAATCAGGCGCTGTCGCTGTTCGGCGATAAAAAGCTGATCGAGCTGCGCATCCCGACCGGCAAGCCGGGCAAGGATGGCGGCGCGGCGCTGCAGAACTACGTCAAGGATCTGAGTCCGGACAACCTGACCCTGATCACCTTGCCCAAGCTGGATTGGCAGACGCAGAAGGCGGCCTGGGTGGCCGCGCTGCAGCAGGCGGCGGTGTACATCGACATCGCGCAGATCGAACGGGCGCATTTGCCCAACTGGATAGGCCAGCGCCTTGCCGCGCAGGGGCAAAGCGCGGACCGTCAAAGTGTCGACTTCATCGCCGACCGCGTCGAGGGCAACCTGCTGGCGGCGCACCAGGAGATCCAGAAGCTGGCGCTGTTGCACGAGCCGGGCAAGCTGACCTACGAACAAGTGCACGACGCGGTGCTCAACGTGGCGCGCTACGACGTGTTCAAGTTGAGCGAGGCGATGTTGTCGGGCGATCCGGCGCGGCTGGTGCGCATGCTCGAGGGCCTGAAAGGCGAGGGCGAGGCGCTGCCGCTGGTGCTGTGGGCGGTGTCGGAGGAGATCCGCACGCTATTGAAACTGAAGTCGGGCATGGCGCAGGGCCGGCCGCTCGGCGCACTGCTCAAGGAATACCGCATCTGGGGTCCGAAAGAGCGCATGATGGATCCGGCGCTGCGCCGCATCTCGCTGCCGACCCTGGAAGCGGCGATGAAGGACGCGGCGCAGGTGGACAAGATGATCAAGGGCCTGCGCGCCAAGGCGCACAACGGCGACGCCTGGGACGCGATGCTGCAGCTGGCATTGAAAGTGGCCCGGGGTTGAAGTCAGTTTTAGAACTGCCGTCTAAGTATGTAACGGACATCGTGGAATGAACATGGATATCAAGCACTACATGGAACAACTGGGCCAGCAGGCGCGCAAGGCATCGCGCGCGATGGCTCGCGCCAACAGCGCCACCCGCAACCGCGCGCTGACCCTGATCGCCGACGCCATCGAACGCGACGCCGACCAGCTGCGCGCGGCCAATCAGCTCGACATGGACGCGGCGGCCGCCAACGGCCTGGCGCCGGCCATGCTGGACCGCCTGGCGCTGTCCGACAAAGCCATCGCCACGATGGTTGAAGGCCTGCGCCAGATCGTCGCGCTGCCCGATCCCATCGGCGAGATCTCCGGTTTGAAATTCCGCCCCACGGGCATCCAGGTCGGCCAGATGCGCGTGCCGCTGGGCGTGATCGGCATCATCTACGAATCGCGTCCCAACGTGACCGTCGATGCCGCGGGGCTGTGCATCAAGAGCGGCAACGCCACCATCCTGCGCGGCGGCTCGGAGGCGATCCACTGCAACCGCGCGCTGGCAAAGCTGGTCAAGGAAGGCCTGGCCGGCGCCGGTCTGCCGGAAGACGGCGTGCAGGTGGTCGACACCACCGACCGCGCGGCCGTCGGCGCGCTGATCACCATGCCGCAATACGTGGACGTGATCGTGCCGCGCGGCGGCAAGGGCCTGATCGCGCGCCTGATGGAAGAGGCGACCGTGCCGATGATCAAACACCTGGATGGCATCTGCCACGTCTACATCGACGCCAAGGCCGACTTGAAGAAGGCGGTGGACATCGGCTTCAACGCCAAGTGCCACCGTTACGGCACCTGCAACACGATGGAAACGCTGCTGGTCGCACGCGCGATCGCGCCGGCGGTGCTGCCGCAACTGGCTGCGCTGTATGCGACCAAGGAAGTCGAGCTGCGCGCCGATCCGGAAGCGCTGGCGATCCTGTCGGCCGCCGGCTACCCGCATCTGGTGGCCGCCACCGAGGAGGACTGGTCGACCGAGTACCTGGCCGCGATCCTGTCGGTGAAAATCGTCGACGGTATCGACGAGGCGATGGAGCACATCAACCACTACTCGTCCAAGCACACCGAATCGATCATCACCGAGGACCACAGCGACGCCATGCGCTTCCTGCGCGAGGTCGATTCGGCGTCGGTAATGATCAACGCCTCGACGCGTTTCGCGGACGGCTTCGAATACGGTTTGGGCGCCGAAATCGGCATCTCGAACGACAAGCTGCACGCGCGCGGCCCGGTCGGACTGGAAGGTTTAACGTCGTTGAAATACGTGGTATTCGGTCACGGTGAAGTTCGTCAATAAAGGATAGCTATGCTCTGGATTAAAGCGCTGCACATTTTCTTCGTCATCTGCTGGATGGCCGGGGTGTTCTACCTGCCGCGCATCTTCGTCAACCTGGCGATGGAAACGAACACCGCCACCACCGAGCGCCTGACGCTCATGGCGCGCAAGTTGTATCGTTTTTCGATGTGGCTGTCGGTGTTCGCGGTGGTCTTTGGCGCGATCCTGGTCTACATGCAGTACGGCGCGAAAATGCCGGGCTGGATGCACGCCAAGCTCCTGCTGGTGGTGCTGGTGGTAGGCTACCACCACGCCTGCGGTTCGATCCTGAAGAAGTTTGAAAAAGGCGTCAACACGCGCAGCCACAAGTGGTTCCGCGTCTTTAATGAAGTGCCGGTGTTTATGTTGTTGGCCATCGTCATCCTGGTTGTCGTCAAACCGTTCTGATCGGAGCATCATGAGCAAAGTCTGTCAGTATTTTTTCGCCATCCATTCGCCGTGGACCTATCTGGGGCATGAGCGATTTGTCGCGATGGCGCGCCAGCACGCGGTGCAGATCGAGGTGCGTCCTTTCGACCTGGGCAAGGTGTTCGGCGTATCCGGCGGCCTGCCGCTGGCCAAGCGCGCACCGCAGCGCCAGGCCTACCGCCTGGTCGAGCTGACCCGCTGGTCGGAGTTCCTCGGCGTGCCGATGAACGTGCAGCCGAAGTTCTTCCCGGTGTCGCCCGACCTGGCCAACCGCATGGTGATCGCTGCGCGCCTGACGCACGGCGTCGATGTCGCGCTCGAGCTGTCCGGCGCCATCATGCGCGGCCTGTGGGCCGAAGAGAAGAACATCGGCGACGAGGACACCCTGGCGCAGATCGCCGGCGGCTGCGACCTCGATGGCCGCGCGCTGATCAAATCATCGGAGACGGCCAGCGTGCAGGCCGAGTACGACCGCAACACCGAGGACGCCACCGCCGCCAATGTATTCGGCTCGCCGTGGTATGTGCTCGATGGAGAGAGCTTCTGGGGCCAGGATCGCCTGGACTTCCTCGAGCGCGCAATGCAGAAGTAAGCAGCAAAGACGTAAAGCAGCAACGTAGTAAACAAAGTAACGGGTTTTAGATTTTCAACGGACAAAAGGTACACCTATGGCATCCTATTTTTGCCCATGCCCGCGCGGCATGGAAGCGGCACTGGCCGAAGAACTGGGCGAAATCGCGCTCCTCAGCACCACGATGAAGGTGCACAACCAGGTCCCCGGCGGCGTGCACTGCTCCGGCGACCTGCTGGACTCCTATCGCATCAACCTGCATTCGCGTATCGCTTCGCGCGTGCTGATGCGCATGGCCGTCACCGGCTACCAGAACGAGAACGACATCTACGACCTGGTGCTGGCGCAGCAGTGGGAAGACTGGTTCACCTACGACCACACGATCCGGGTCGATGTTACCGCCGTCAAATCGCCGCTGAAAAGCCTGGAGTTCACCACGCTGAAGATCAAGGACGCGATCTGCGACCGCTTCCGCGACCAGTTCGACAAGCGTCCTTCGGTCAACACCAAGGAACCGGACATGCGCATCGTCGGCTTCCTCGACGCGCGCCAGTTCATCATCTACCTGGACACCTCGGGCGAGGCGCTGTTCAAGCGCGGCTGGCGCGAGGAAACCGGCGACGCGCCGCTGCGCGAGAACCTGGCCGCCGGCCTGCTGCGGGTGTCGGGCTGGAAGCCGGGCATGCCGCTGTTCGACCCGATGTGCGGCTCCGGCACCATCCTGTGCGAAGCGGCCCAGATGGTGCAGGGCATTCCGCCGGGCGCACGCCGCCGTTTCGCCTTCGAAGCCTTTAACGACTTCGATCCGGCGCCGTGGAACGAGATGAAAAATTCGATCAAGCCTAATCCGCTGCCGGCATCGCCGACCATCTTCGGCTCCGACATCTCGGGCGACATGGTGGCCATGACCCGTCATAACCTGAAGTGCGCCGGCATCATGTTCGACGTGCCGCTCAAGCAGATCGAGGCGCAGGAAGTGAAGGCGCCGACCGAGCAGCCGGGCATACTGCTGACCAATCCTCCGTACGGCGAGCGTATCGGCGTGCGCGGCGACAGCTCGCTGCCCGAGGACGAACTGGCCAGCGGGTTCTATTCGGCGCTGAGCACCACGCTCAAGCAGCGCTTCGCCGGCTGGACGGTGTTCCTGTTCACCGCCGACCTGGGGCTGCCGAAGATGCTGCGGCTGAAGGAATCGCGCAAGACGCCGTTCTTCAACGGCGCGCTCGAATGCCGTTTGTTCCGCTTCGATATGGTGGCGGGCTTCAACCGCCGCGAAGCGGCCAAGCCCAAAGAAGTGTAAAAAAGGCCGCGCCGATGTTCCCGACACCTCCCGCCAATCTCCCGCCCGATCCTGTCGAGGACATCCCGCCGCCGCCGCCTTCCCACATGAAGGTGCTCAGCGCGGCCGGCCTGGCAACCATGCTGGCCGCGATGTCGATGCTGGGACCATTCTCGATCGACGCCTACCTGCCGGCGTTCCCCAACATCCAGGCCACGCTCGGCGCCACGCCGCTCGAGGTGCAGCAAAGCCTGACGTTCTACATGCTGGCCTTCGCCGCCATGGTGCTGTGGCACGGCGCACTGGCGGACGCCTTCGGGCGCCGCAACGTGGTGCTGGTGTCGCTGGTGATGTTCGCCATCGGCACCCTGGGCTGCGCCTCCGCGCACACGGTGCATTACCTGTGGGTGTTCCGCATCATGCAGGGTGTATCGGCCGGCGCCGGGGTGGTGGTGGGGCGCGCCATTATCCGCGACCTGTACGACGACGCCGCCGCCGCGCGGTTGCTGTCGATGGTGACGATGATCTTTTCGATCGCGCCGGCCATCGCGCCCATCCTCGGCGGCTGGATCGTCACGCTGTTCGACTGGCGCGCGATCTTCCTGTCGCTGCTGGCCTATACCATCCTGCTGTTCATCTATTGCTACCGCCGCCTGCCGGAGACGCTGCCGCCGCATAAGCGCCAGCCGTTCAACCCGCGCTACCTGGCGCGCAACTACGGTCAAATCCTGCGCTCGCCGCTGTTCCACATGAAGTCCGGCGTGGTCGCATTCAACTTCGCCGGCCTGTTCGTGTACATCGCGGCGGCGCCGGAATTCCTGCCCAAGCACCTCGGCCTGGGGGCGTCGCAGTTCGGCTGGCTGTTCATTCCGGCGGTGTCGGGGATTTTCCTCGGCGCGCTGGCGGCCAACCGCATGGCCGGCAAGATGACATTTTCGCGACAGATCGGCATCGGCTTCTGCTTCCTGATCTCGGCGGCGGTATTGAACGTTCTTTACCACCTTTTCCTGCCGCCGGCGCTGCCATGGTCGGTCGCACCGCTGTTTTTTTACAACTTCGGCATGTCGGTGGTGGCGCCGGCCGCCACGCTGCTGGCGATGGACCTGTTTCCCCACATCCGCGGCACCGTGGCCTCGTGCCAATCGTTCGCGCTGACCCTGCTGGGTGCGCTGGTGGCGGGCGTGATCGCACCGTTTCTATCACACTCGGTGCTCTGGTTAGCCGCTGGACAGCTGGCATTTAGTGCCTCTGCTCTCCTTTTATGGTTGACGTCGCGCCATTACCGGCGCATGCTTCTACGCCATCCAGGTTAACACTTGTTTACGGTGGGAAATGGAAATAGTTTAGAATGAAAGATAAATAGCGGCTTGATAGCTGCTAAGTTATCATGATACTTTATGCTAATATAACTTTTCCAAGCGTAATTTTAAGCCCTGAACCTGCTTGAAATACTAATGAAAAAATAACATTTTCGGTACTGAGCCGTTGAGTACCCTCCCTTATTCGACGACCACTGGCGGCAAAGCTGGATACGATGCATCAACCTGACCATGACATTCGCAATCGATTGCTGATTGCCCGTCTGCCGGCCATGCCGCAGATACTCATTAAGTTGATCGAGCACTTGCAGGCGGACGACGCCGGCATGCCGGAGCTCGCCGCATTGATCGCCAAGGACGCGGCGATGACCAGCAAGATCCTCACCGTCGCCAACAGCTCGGCGTTCCATCGCAACGCCCGCACCGTGGGCCTGGAACAGTCGCTGGTGTCGCTCGGCACCGACATGATCAAGACGCTGGTGATCAGCGAATCGGTGTTCCAGACCTTTAACAGCTTCCCCCATTCCGGCAGCACCGATTTGCGCGGCTTCTGGAAAGGCTCACTGACGACCGCCGTCATCGCCCGCGACATCGCCCGCAAGATGGAGTATCCGCACGTCGAGGAAGCCTATCTGGCCGGCCTGCTGCACAACGTCGGCCGCCTGGCGCTGCTGGCGACCGCGCCCAAGGAATACGGCTTTAACTTCATGGCGCGCGACGACGAGGACCTGTGCGCGGTCGAACAGCGCACCTTGCAGATCACGCACTCGGAGGCGGGCGCCTGGCTGATCGAGCGCTGGCACCTGGACTCGTTCCTGGCCGACAGCGTGCTGTATCACCACGAGCCGCTGGCGCGCCTGGAGTCGTCGCACCCGCTGATCCGCATCGTGCGCCTGGCGCATCTGTTGTGCTGCCACGACGATCAGGAAGAGGCGATCGAGAACGGCGGCTATCTGTGCGGGCTCGATGGCGAGGTGCTGCAGCAGATCGTCAACAACGCCGCCCGCCAGGTGGAAAAATCGGCCGATTACCTCGGCATCGACCTGGCCGGCGTCGACGACGTGCCGGTGCCGGCAGCGTACGCGCCGCCGGTGGTCGATCCGGTGCAGCAGCGCCTGTCGGAGGAAGTGCGCAACATGGTGCTGGTGTCCGAGATGGGCCAGTCGTTCGCGCGCCAGAACGGCGAGGCCGGCCTGCTCGAATCGATGACGCGTTCGGCGCGCATCCTGTTCGATTTCGAGAACGCGCTGGTGCTGCTGGAGAATCCGACCGGCCACGCGCTGCACGGCACCGCCACCGGCGACCAGCAACTGCGTTTTTCCGAATTCATCATCCCGCTCAACAAGGGTGGCCTGGTGGCGGCGTGCGCGCTGGAGCGCAAGCTGTCGATCATCAGCCGCGACGGAAATTTGCAACCGCAGCAGCCGCCATTGAGCGTGGCCGAGGACCAGTTGTTCCGCATCCTCGGCACCGAGAGCATGGTCTGCCTGCCGCTGGTGGCCAACCAACGCTGCCTCGGTGTGCTGATCGGCGGCGCGCCGGCCTGGCAGATGGCGAGCTACCAGAAGCGCGCGCGCTTCCTGCAGTCGTTCGGCACCCAGGCGGCGGCCGCGCTGGAGACGGCGATCAGCGAGCGCGGTCACGCCAAGCGCCAGATCGCCCATGTCGCCGAGGAGTACCGCGAGGCGTCGCGCCGCGTGGTGCACGAGGTGAACAACCCGCTATCGATCATCAAGAACTACCTGTCGGTCCTGGACAGCAAACTGGCCCGGCGCGAGCCGGTGGTCGGCGAGATGTCGATCCTGAACGAGGAGATCGACCGCGTCGGACAACTGATCAACGGCCTGGCCGATCTGCAGCCGACCGAAACGAGCCACGGCACCGATGTCGCACGCGTGGTCGACGACGTGCTGCGCCTGTTCCGCGCCACCGACTTCGTGCCGGCGTCGGTCCAGATCGTGGTGCGCATGCAGGAGGAGCCGGCCGACATCGAGGGCGACGCCGACCTGCTCAAGCAAATCCTGGTCAACCTGATCAAGAACGCGGTCGAGGCCATGCCCGACGGCGGCAAGATCGAAATCGCCAACCGCGGCCACGTCAACCGCGAGCGCAAGCTGTATCTGGAGCTGGTCATCGGCGACACCGGCCCGGGGCTGTCGACCGAGGTGCTGGCCAATCTGTTCTCCCAGGTGCGCAGCACCAAGGAGGGTCCGCACCATGGCCTGGGCCTGTCGATCGTCCACGGCCTGGTGAAGAAGATGCAGGGCCTGATCACCTGCCGCTCCGGCAAGGCGGGAACCACTTTCGAAATCTTGCTGCCCGCGCGTAGCAGTCCCAGTCCCGTCGGCGGCGTGCAAACGCGGTTGATGGATTCAGTTTAAGGCCATGATGAACCTGACTCCCGCCGGCACCGCCGCCCCAGAAACGAGTTCGGACGACCTGACCCCCGTCGTCCACGCCGCCGATAATTGGCCCCGCATCCTGCTGGTGGACGACGAACCGCGGCTGCTGTCGTCGCTGTACGAGCTGCTGCGCGACCGCGATTACCATCTGGTGACCGCGACCTGCGGCAGCGAGGCGCTGGCCCAGCTGACCAAACTGCGATTCGATCTGATCCTGCTCGACCTGCGCCTGCCCGACATGAGCGGCCATGAGATCATGGACTTCATCAACGCCAAGGGCATCGACGGCGACGTCATCGTCATGAGCGGGGAGGTCGGCATCGACGCCGCCATCGGCGCGCTCAAACGCGGCGCCTACGATTACCTGCGCAAGCCTTACAGCCGCGAGGAGCTGCTCAAGACGGTGGAGAACGCGCTGCAAAAGCGCCGCCTGGCCGTCGACAACGAACGCATCGCCTCCAAGCTGGAAAACTCGGAGAAGATGTACCGCTACCTGGTCGACAGCTCGCCGGACATCATCTATACGCTCAACCACGAAGGCAATTTCACCTTTATCAACGACCGCGTACAGCAGCTGCTGGGCATTACCCGCGAAGAGCTGATCGGCAAGCACTATTCGATCCTGGTGCACGACGAGGACCAGGAACGCGCACGTTACGCCTTTAATGAACGCCGCGTCGACGAGCGGGCCTCGCGCAACGTCGAACTGCGCCTCAAGTGCAATACCGGTGCGGGTATCGAGCGCACCTTCAACAACACGCTGATGACGATTTCGCTCAACGCCATCGGCATGCACGTCCCCGATCGCAGCGTCAAGAAGCACGAATTCTTCGGCACCTACGGCGTCGCGCGCGACATCACGGACCGCAAGCGCGCCGAGGAAGTGATCTCCTACCAGGCCTACCACGACATCCTGACCGACCTGCCGAACCGCATGCTGTTCAAGGACCGCCTGGGACTGGCCGTGATCCAGGCCAAGCGCAAACTGACCGAGCTGGCCGTGATGTTCATCGATCTGGACCGCTTCAAACTGGTCAACGATACGCTGGGCCACGTCAAGGGCGACGAGCTGCTGCAGCAGGTGTCGCAGCGCTTGAAAGTGTGCCTGCGCCGCGGCGACACGCTGGCGCGCCAGGGCGGCGACGAATTCACCATCGTGCTGCCGGAACTGCGCGACCGCCAGGACGCCAAGGCCATCGCCGACAAGTTCCTCGAAAGCCTGCACGAGCCGTTCGACCTCGATGGCCATCAGGTGCACATCTCCGCCTCGATCGGCATCGCCATTTATCCGAACGACGGCGAGACCATCGACGAACTGCTGCGCCACGCCGACATCGCGATGTACCAAGTCAAGGCGCTGGGCAAGAATGGCCACAGCTTCTATCACAACTCGATGCTCGACGTGTCGCACCAGAAGATCGCGCTCGAGCAAAGCCTGCGCAAGGCGCTGGAACTGAATGAGCTGGAAATGTACTACCAGCCGCAGCTCGACGTCGCCACCGGCCGCATCATCGGCGCCGAGGGCCTGATGCGCTGGAACCATCCGCAGCGCGGGCTGCTGTCGGCCGGCGAGTTCCTGCCGTTCGCCGAGGAAAACGGTTTGATGCTGCCGATTTCGGACTGGATGCTGGGCGCCTTGTGCCGCGACCTGCTGCAATGGAACGCCGCCGGCGGCGAGGCGATACGCCTGTCGCTGAACCTGTCGCCGCAATACCTGGACCGGGGAGATTTCTTCGAGAAGATGCGCGGCGCGCTGACGCGCTACAACATCTCGCCGGCGCAGATCGAAGTCGAGATCACCGAGAACATCTGCATCCGCAATCCGCAGTACGCGATCGAACAGCTGAACAAGCTTTGCCAACTGGGCGTGTCGGTGGCGATCGATGATTTCGGCACCGGCTATTCGTCCTTGTCGTATCTGCACCGCTTCCCGATCCACACCATCAAGATCGACCAGTCGTTCGTCAAGGAGATCCACGACGAGAACGGCCACTACCCGGTGATCCTGGCGATCATCTCGATCGCGCGCGGCCTCGGGCTGCACCTGGTGGCCGAAGGCGTGGAGACCGACGTGCAGGCGCGCTACCTGCAGGCCAACGGCTGCACCACGATGCAGGGCTATTTTTACCACCGCCCGATCTCGCTGCTCAGTTTTATCGACGTGCTGCAGGACCAGAACCGCCTGTCGGTATCGTCCTCGCCGTCCTCCAACGCTGCCAAGGCGCCGAACACAGACACCCAACCGGCCATGGTCGCAATCCAGGCTTGAACAATCAGTGAAGCAGTATGACGAAACGCACGCCTGACGGACCCGATGCCAACAAGGGCAGTACTTACACAGCCGAATTCCTGCGCGTGAAGCAGCAAGCCGAACGTGGTATCGCCAATGCCCAGCATAGCCTGGGCTTTATGTACTTCAACGGCCAGGGCGTGGCGCAAAGCTTCGAGCTGGCGGTGGTCTGGTATCGCCAGGCGGCGATGCAGGGGCTGGAGCACGCGCAGTACAACCTGGGCGTGATGTTCCAGAAGGGCCAAGGCGTCGAGCAAAATTACGAGGAAGCGGCGGCATGGTACAAGCTGGCCGCCGAGCAGGGTTACGCCGCCGCCCAGTACAACCTTGGCTGGTTGTACGCCAAGGGCCAGGGCGTGGAGGCCGATACGCAGAAAGCCATGCACTGGTTCAGCAAGGCCGCCGAGCAGGGCGACGCCGGCGCGCAAAACAATCTGGGCATGATGTACGACACCGGCAAGGGCGTGCCGCAGGACTTCAAGCAGGCCATCGCCTGGTACCGCAGGGCGGCGGAGCAGGGCTATGCGCGCGCGCAGTTCAACCTCGGTCTGCGCTACGACAACGGCCAGGGCGTGCCGCAGGATGTGGGCCAGGCGATGTCGTGGTACCGCAAGGCGGCCGACCAGGGTTACGCGCCGGCGCAGTTCAACCTGGCGCTGCGCTTCGACAAGGGCGACGGCATCGCGCAGGACAGCCAGAAGGCGATCCTGTGGTATCGCCGCGCGGCGGAACAGGACCACGCCAGTTCGCAGTTCAACCTTGGTCTGATTTACGACAACGGCCAGGGCGTGCCGCGCGACGAGCAGAAGGCGCTGGACTGGTATCGCAAGGCGGCCGAGCAGGGTCACGCCGGGGCGCAGAACAATCTGGGGCTGCGCTACGATCATGGCCAGGGCGTGCCGCAGGATTACGATCAGGCGCAGCGCTGGTACCGCAAGGCGGCGGAGCAGGGCTATCCCGGCGCGCAGTACCATCTCGGATTGCTGTACGACGCCGGCCATGGCGTGCCGATGGACCATCAGGAAGCGATTTTCTGGTATCGCAAGGCCGCCGACCAGGGGCATCTGCGGGCGCAGTTCGATCTGGGCCTGCGCTACGAGACGGGACGCGGCGTGCCGATGGATCTGCGCAAGGCGATGCTGTGGTACCGGCGCGCGGCCGAACAGGATTACGCGGCGGCGCAGTACAATCTCGCGCTGCTGTTCGATAACGACGAGGGACCGCAGCCCGATAGCGCGCAGGCCAACGGCTGGTATGCTAAGGCGGCGGCACAGGGACATACGCTGGCGCAGTTCGCGCTCGGCCTGCGCTACGACAACGGCCAGGGCATGCCGCAGGATTACGCGCAGGCGCACCATTGGTATGCGCAGGCGGCCGGCCAGGGGCATTTGCGCGCACAGTTCAATCTCGGCTTGATGTATCTGGTGGGTCAGGGCGTGCGGGCCGACGCGGCGCAGGCGTGGTTATGGCTGGCGATGGCGGAACGCGGCGGCTTCGGCGCCGCCGAGCGCTATTTGAAAACGGCCGCGTCCCGCATGGATGGCGAACAGCTGGCGCAGGCACGCCAGCGGCTGCAGGCGCCGCACCTCACGTAGATTTGCGTGGACACGTTGCGAAGGCGTGTTGTGTGGCTGTGCTATATTGACCCGAACGTTGGCGCCAACGTTGGCCGGAATGTCGGCCCAAATGTTGACGCGCTGCGGCCAAGACTTTGATCACCAGGACCATGAACGATCTCGAATTCGCCGAGCTTGTCTCCACCCGCATCGCCTCGCTATACGGTGTCGCCAAACGCAG
This sequence comes from Duganella sp. AC917, assembly GCF_979258245.1. NCBI lineage: Bacteria > Pseudomonadati > Pseudomonadota > Betaproteobacteria > Burkholderiales > Oxalobacteraceae > Duganella > Duganella sp. AC917. Next base: position 4,639,377 of record NZ_OZ409848.1, on the reverse strand, counting down.
CCAGCATCAATTTCCCGCCCACGCGCTGATTCAGACGCGGGCGCTTGCCAGTTTATGCTGCGACATGCTTTACCCCTACGACAGCGATTGGAAGCTGGGCCTGGAGGGCAAGATCAATGTGCTCGTCAAGTCGCATTTGATCAACCTGGACATTCAAGAACTGCTGCATAAGTTACGTCGTTGGGGGAACTCGGCGGCGCATCCGGAGGAAAGTCTGCGCAGCGAGGCGCAACTGCAAGCCATTGCAAGGCAGGCCCTCGTCGACGTGATGGCGCTCATTGAAGTGGTATTTCGTCAGAAAAATCACGGGGCCGAAGTACCCGACTACCTCATCATCGATGAAAGCCCGGACGAACTGAGTGCGGTGTGCTACCGGGCGCTATTCGAAAGCCGGCCCACAGACCAGTACCGGGCCGCAATGCTACTGCTGAAGCAATCGGCGTCGAACGCCTCGATGACGGAACGGGCGCTCGACCTGCTTCGCTACGCCAGCGATGCCGGCTACACCCCGGCGCGCTACCAGTACGGGCTGGCGTTGTCGGAGGGGAAAAACGGAGAAGAAGATATTGGGCGGGGCGTCCATCTTATTGCGATGGCCTGCCAGGATGGCGACATCGATGCGCTAGCATGGTGCGGTCGCTCGGCGCTGCTGGGCCTGCATGAGCAGCCGGTTGACCTTGATCGGGCCAGGGATTATCTGGAGCGCGCGGCCGCTGAAGACCATCCGCTTGCACTGGTTCTCCTGTCGACGATCTATCGGGAAGGGCTCGGCGTGGAGGCCAACGTCAAGACCGCGTTCGATTTGACATTGCGCGCTGCGGAAGCGGGCTACCCCATCGGCCAATATCAGGCGGGCCAGGCTTTGTATCACGGCGAAGGCGTGGCGGCGAACGAAGCCGCGGCGCTCGCCTGGCTACAACTGGCAAGCGATGCTGGCCTTCACATCGCCCAGCGCGCCGTTGGCGTCCTGATCCGCAATGGCTCATTGCCGGGAGGATTGTCCAAAGCGGAAGAGCTGCTCCAACGCGCTATGCCTGAAGTCAATCAGGCCCACCTGGACCTTGCCGACCTTTATATGGCGCAGGAACAACCGGGGAAATGGATCGAAGCGCTCGCCCTGGTACAAAGAGCTTTCGAAATCGCCGTCGGCGACAAAGACGAGGCGACCGCCAATCAAGCGCTGCAGATGGCGCCGGCTTTGATCGACAGGCTCATGGCGTCACGCGCCAGGATGTCCGCTGCGGAGCTTGAGAGTTTCGCGTTGACGCGCGTCCTATTCGACGAACGGGGACGGCCGTGTCCGAATCGCGAACAGCGTATGCGTGATTTCATCACCAGCGCAATATCGTTGTCTCAAATCAAAAGCGACCACGCAAAGGACGAAACAAGCGCGTTGCCGGCGACGGTCAAACAACGCATCGCCCATGAAAAAGTCGGGCGCAACGAGCCTTGCTCCTGCGGTAGCGGGAAAAAATACAAGGCCTGCTGCGGCTTATAGTTTGCCTCTCAAAAAAGTCATGTGGTATCGAATTTTTCTTGTTATTATTGGTTGCTAACTTTACAATTTGAAACCACAAGTCAGGAGAGTTTATGAGCAAGATAGTCTTAGCCGCAGCACTGATGACGATGTTCGGCCTGACGGGATGCGCCGCCACTGACGTGGCCGGGGAGGCGCCGGCCGTCGCCGCCGCCGAGGCCGGCCCGGCAAGCTCGCGCTACCAGCCGGTGGTTACCGGTAGCCGTATTCCGGGCGGGCGCGGCGCGGTGGTCTCGGCCACCGATGCCGCCGATGCCAACCGGCAGATGCGCGACAACTCAACGCCGTTCACCAACAAACAATAGTGACACCGTCCGTAGCCGCTACCGACCCGGCGCCGACACGTGGCCGATGCGGTAGTGCAGTGAGTCGCCGTCCGCCGGCTGCGCGTTGCGCCACAGGCACAGGCGCACCACGCTCCATGTAACGGGCTCGAAGCCGATCACCACCGCCAGCGCGCCGCGATCCAAGGCCCTGCGCGCAAATTCCAGCTCATTGACGCGTAATGCCGCCAAGTCGCTGTGCGGTGCGATCGATACCATGCCGCGCGTGGCATGGCGCGCCGCGCGCACGTCGGCGCTCACATTGGCGTGCCACGGCGTCCAGGTTCGCACCGACGGCCAGCCGAAGGCCCGCGCCACGCCGGCGAATCCGGCGCCGTTGAGGAAGCCGTGCATCGATTCCTCGTCGCGCCACAGGTAGAACGGCGCGTACAGATTCTCCGCCGACGCCTCGCGGTCCGCGTGCAGATACGCCTTGAACACCAGTCCCGGCAAATCATCCAGCAGCGGCCCCTTGGTGGCGATGCGCTCGCGCACGATCGCCATATCGTAATCGGCCGGCAGCACAAAGCTGTACTGCATCGCGATCATGATGCTACTCCCCGCAGCAGCGGCGCGGCCGGCGCGCCGCCGCTGAACGACCACTCGTCGCCAAGTGTGGTGGTGATGACCACCATCACATCCGTCGGGTGGATGCCCGGCGCCTCGGCCAGGCGTTCCACCAGCCGGCGATAAAACGCCTGCTTGAGCTCCGTGCCGCGTGGCTTCCCTGCGGTGATGGCGATCAGCACGAAGTCGTCCGAGCGCTGACCGCCGTCGCTTTCATAGTCGCGGTCGAAAATCAGTTCGTTCGGCTCGTGCTGGTGGATGACCTGGAAGCGGTCCGTCGGCGGCACGTTGAACGCCTCCACCATGGCGGCGTGCAGGCTGTCGCCCAGCGTCCGCAGATAGACGGGCGATTTCCCTTTCAGCAGGGAGATGCGGCTCATGGGCATGATGATTCCTCCAGTTGTTTGAGTAAATTAACGGCCGAGGAGGCGGTCGGCCAGCCGGAATAAAAGGCGAGGTGGGTGATGAGCTCTGCAAGCTCGTCGCCGGTGACGCCGTTGTCACGCGCGAGGGCAAGGTGGAACGGCAGCTGCTCGATGCGGTTCATCGCGATCAGCGCGGACACGGTGACGATGCTGCGGTCGCGCGGCGACAATTGCGGGCGTTGCCAGATATCGCCGAACAGCACGGTGTCGGTTAGCTCGGCCATTTTTGGTGCGACGCTTCCCATGCTCTGGCGACCGATCGTGGTTCCCATTTGCTGCTCCTGTAAAAGGTTGACAGCTTGACGATACAGGACTAAGTTAGTACTGAAAATCAGGAATATTTTGATTAATGGTTCGATAAAGCGGGACGGTTATGCGAAAGATCACATTTGACCTTGATGTACTGCGCACCTTTGTCACCGGTGTTGAGCTGGGCAGCTTCGCCAAGGCGGCGGACCGCTTGGGACGTTCCACCTCGGCCGTTAGTGCGCAGTTGAAAAAACTGGAGGATCAGCTTGAGCTGCCGGTGTTGCGCAAGGCTGGGCGCGGCATGGAGCTCACGGCGGCCGGCGAGACGCTGCTGGCCTACGCGCGCCGTCTGCTGGAACTGAATGACGAGGCGGTGACGGCGTTGCGCGGCGCCGATCTGGCCGGCTCGGTGCGGTTGGGCATGCAGCAGGACTTCGGCGAGCATTTGCTGACCGAGGTACTGGGCCGCTTCGCCCGTGCGCACGCGCAGGTCAGCATCGAGGCGCGGGTGGGGCGCAACGCGCAGTTGATCGAGCAGGTCGGCGCGGGCCAGCTCGATCTGGCGTTGGCGTGGGACAGGGCCGGCGACTGGCCGTATGCGCACCGCCTGGGCGAGTTGCAGATGCGCTGGCTGGCCAGTGCGAACACGCAGCTGGCGGCGTACCACCACAACACGCCCCTGCCGCTGGTGATGCTCGACGCGCCTTGCCTGATGCGTTCGGCGGCGATCGACGCGCTGGATCGGGCGGGCATCGCCTGGCGCGTTGTCTTCACCAGCACCAGCCTCTCAGGCGTATGGGCGGCGGTGGCGGCCGGCCTGGGCGTGACGGTGCGCACGTCGGTGGGCGTGCCGGCCGGCGTGCGTCTGCTGGAGCCGTCGGCGTTGCCGCCGTTGCCGCATATCGGCCTGAGCCTGCTGCAAGCGGAAGCGCAGCTCAAACCGGTGGCGCAAAGGCTGCGTGAGATCGTGCTGGAAGCGGTGGCGCCGTACGGACCGCGCTCAAACAACGACATGGCGCAGTAACTACTTCGTGTAGTTACTTTTTAACCTGCACGCCGGCCAATTGGGCCACGCCGGCCAGCGTAGTCTGCGCCGCGTTCAGGCCCAGCAGGAAGTCCTTGTCCGAGAAGTTGGCGTACAGGTCGGTCGGCTGGTGCCAGTGCGGGTCCCAGCCGGAACCGATCTGCTGGCCGCGCTCGTTCTCGCGCAGCGAAATCGACGGCACCAGATCCATGAACGGCGTCGAATCGGTATTGGTCATGTGGAAGCCGACGGCGGCCGGGTAATTGGTCGCGTACTTGTCGTTGGCCGCGCGGAAGGCCCAGGCGAGCTTGGCCGATGCTTCCGCCTGCTTCGACACCGACTGGTATTCGATATTGACGTCGGCCTCGAGGCGCTGCTCGGGCGGGGCCACGAACACAGGCTTGCCATGCTCGTCGACCACCGGCTTGCCGTAGCCGTCGATCTTCTGGAACGGCATGCCGTGGTCGAACAGCATCATGTCGTGCTGGATCATGCCCAGCCATTTAGGCTCCGGATATTTGCCCGATCCCTTCGGCGATTCGATCCCTTGCAAATCCTTGCGCTGGTTGACGTAGGCTGCCGCGCCGTTCAAGCCGGTTTCCTCGTTGTTCCACAAGATGAAGCGGATCGAGCGGTCGGTCTCGACGCCAGGCGCGCTGAAGATGCGCGCCAGTTCCATCACCAGCGCGGTGCCGGAGCCGTCGTCGTTGGCCGCCTCGCCGAAGCCGATGCCGTCCATGTGCGCGCTGACGATGTACATCTCTTCCGGGTGCTTGCTGCCGACTTTGGTGCAGTAGACGTTTTCGCGCTGCGAGGTGCCGACCGGCGTCAGCTCGGAATTGAGCGCGCGCAGTTTTTCGTTGGGCTGGGCCATCGGATCGTTGTTGACGCCGGTCGCGATGCGGTTGCCGAACAAGGTGCTGCCGCCCTGGCCTGGTGGGCCGCCGGCGCCGCCGCTCGGAATGCCGGGCGCACGTTTGGGCGCCGGATCGCCGGGCGCCGCTTGCGTAAACTGATATTGCAGACGTTCGGTGTTGGTGCAGCCGTAGGATTTCAGTTGCGCTTCGATCCAGTCGAGCGCCTGGCGGTTGCGTTCCGTGCCCTGGCGGCGGTCGCCAAAACGGGTCAGGCTCTTGATGGTGGCCTTATATTTTTCCAGATCGAGCTGGCCCACCAGCGAGGAGATCGGGTCGGCGGCGGCTGCCGTGGGGGCTGGGGCCGGAGCCTGGGCTTGCGCGGCGCAACCGGCGCAAGCCAGTGCCAGGCTCAACGCTAATACTGGTTTCATGGATTTCCTCTCGGCAGGGTAATTAAGCCCTGCCATTCTGCATCACACTGCAGGATTTGAGAAGTTATCTCTCTTTAGAACCGGGGCAGCTTGTCGAGCGTGATCACGTCCGGATGGTTGTAGACCTTGCGCTTGTGGGCGTTGGTGTTGAATTGTTCGCCGGTCCAGAAATTGTCGGGCGAGCTCACGCCGGCCGGGCCGGCGCCATCGTTCCAGGTCATGAACCACAACCACCAAGCGCCGTCCGCCCGCATTTTGTCCGGGTCCGGGATGTAGCTGTTCTCGGACAGCGCGATCGGTTTTTTCTCGGCCGAAGCTTGCGCGGTTTGGCGGTACTTGCCGATCTGCGAGCCGTAGGTTTTGTTGTCGGTCGTGTCGTAGACGTCGACGCTGGCGATGTCGACCACGTCGTCGCCCGGGTACCAGGCCGGGTCCTGTCCGTTCCATACCCAGATCAGATTGTGGATGCCGTGCACCTTGACCAGCCGGTCATACATATGCCGCCACAACAGGATGTTGGCGTAGGCCTGCGGCACGCCGTCGGCGCGCGCGCGGCCCCACCAGAACCAGCCGTCGCCATTGTTGCCGGAGGCTTCGTGCAGCGGACGCCACAGCACGGTCACGTTGGCGTCGGCCAAGCGTTTAAGCTGCACCGCCACCAGGTCGATGCCGTCGTTGATCTGCTGGTAGGCCGGGCTGGCGGTGTCCAGCGCGCCGTTGGCGACGGGAATCGTGAAGCCGGTGTTCTTGCTGGCGTCCGGCTCGCGGGCGTAGAAACGCGCCTGGTTGACCTGCGCGGTTTTCAACAGCGATGGGTCGCGCCAGTGCCAGTGGAAGGTCACCAGGCCGCCCTTTTTGGCAAAGGCGATCGCCTCTTCGGTCTGGTGCTGGCCCGCATGCGGGGCGGTCAGGCCGTAGTCCATGAAATCAAAGCCCATCAGCGCCGGGTATTTGCCGGTGTCGGTGTGCACGCGTTCGGCCATGTCGATGGAATCATTCCAGGACAGGTCGGTCTGGCCGGCGATGATGTTTTTGCCCCAGATGCCGCGCAGCCAGGCGAAGGTCGCGCGGGTTTTGGCGTTGGCGCCCGCATCGACGGGAGCTTCCCGTGTGGCGATGGCCGGTGCGCTGGTGCGGTTGTCCGGGCAGAAATTGCGCGCCACGCAGTATTGACCGTTCTCGAACGACCAGCTGCCCTTGTCGTTGCCGCACAAGGGCCAGGATTTGCCGTTGATCGTGCAGCTTTCCGCAGCTGTTGCGACGCTCGACAAGGTCAGCATTGCCGACAGGGCAAGCAGTTTGATGGCCGCAGTGGCGGAAGATGGCATCGGAGTTCCTGTTGGTGAGTAATCAAGCCACAATGTAGCCGTGCACTTGGATCATTTCAACCAAGACAGGTTTTGGGGCGCTTGTTTAGCCGAGATAACGCACATGTTTAACGCGGCGTGCCTTGCTGTGCCGTCGGTAGCGTCAAGCGGTACTTGCGTTGCCGGGTCTCGACGCCACACCGCCGCCGACAGGCCGTATATATAATTAACAACATATTTCCCAACATCAGGATAGTCATGCACAGCGCTTCGTTTCGGTTCACCGTAGGCCACGGCCTGGTCGTGTTGGCGCTGTGCGCGCTCGGCGCCGCGCCGGCCTGGTCGCAAACCGAGCCGCCACCACCGCCGGCCGAGCAGGACGTCATCACCGAAACCATCCTGGTGGCGGGGCAGCGTCCCGGTCCTGGCTTGTGGAAGGTGTCGAAGGGCGACCACGTGCTGTGGTTGTTCGGCACCTATTCGCCGCTGCCGAAGAAAATGGAATGGCGCTCGAAGCAAGTGGAAACCATCCTGGCACAGTCGCAGGAATACCTGCGGCCGCCGGGCGCGACGACCAACGTGGGATTTTTCCGCCAGATGACGCTGCTGCCGTTCGCGATCGGCTTCAAAAAGAATCCGAACGGCGCGGAGTTGAAGGATCTGCTGCCCGAGCCGGTGTACGCGCGCTGGCTGGCGCTGAAGAAAAAATACATCGGCGACGACGACGGCATCGAGCGCGAACGGCCGATCTTCGCCGCCGAGACCTTGTTCCAGAAGGGGCTGGAGCAGGCCGGCCTGGGTTCGGGCGGACGCGAAGTGCGCGAGACGATCGAAAAGCTGGTCAAGAAAAGCAAGATCAAGACGACGTCGACCGAGGCGACGCTGGAGATCGACGACCCGGTCAAGATGCTCAAGGAGTTCAAGAAGTCGCCGCTGGACGACGTCGCCTGTTTTTCCAACACGATGGCGCGGCTGGAGGATGACATCGACGCCATGCGGGTGCGCGCCAACGCCTGGGCCAAGGGCGATCTGGAGACGATCCAGAAGATCAGCTATGCGGACCGCGACGGCGCCTGCAATTCGGCGGTGCTCAACAGTGCGCTGGTCCAGAGCCGGCCGGGGTTGAAGTCGGTGCAGCAGCGGGTTCAGGATAGCTGGGTGGCGGCCGCCGAGAAATCGCTGGAGGCCAACGTCTCGACCTTCGCGACGTTGCCGTTGAAGGATTTGCTGGACCCCAAGGGGTTCGTCGCCGCGCTTGAGGCGAAGGGGTATGTCGTGCAGAAGCCAGAGTAATGAAAAAGTCGCGTGCGGCGTTTACCTGTTGTATCCAGCCCGACATTGGCCTAGTGTTAGATCAAAGACTCCCTCTGTGGTCCCCCGTATTCTGGAGAATCTCTCAGCCTTGGAGGATTACGAAGATGACGACTGCAATCGCACGACCGCGCGCATTAAATCCCGTAGCGACACGCCCTGCCGCCGATCAGACCAATACCTAGCTAAGCGGGGCGCGGTGGGCGCAACAGTTCAAAGGCAGCAGGGATACAAAAGACCTGTCCTGCACATTTCGGAAAGCCGTTGATTTTTCTGTTCTTGTTACTTGGTTAGTTACGGTGCAAGGTTTTTCAACGTCTGGTCCGTTGCCGAAAGATGTGCGGGTCTTCGTGGAGAACGCCGAGATTTGTGAGCACATGGCTGGCGAGTGGGACGGGGACCTGCCCAAAAGCCGGCAAAGGGAGATAACGCGGGCGATAACAAAATACTGTGCGCCGGCTAAGCGGCAGCTTCCACGATTGTCTGAGAAGTACAAGGGAAATCCTGAAATCCTTAAAACGATTTCCGCGCACGCTTACGATTCAGTCAAGAGCTATACGAAGGTCGACGGTTCATGAGGAAGACTACCGATGAATTTACGCATTTACTTGATCATCAGCCCACTATGGCGGTCGACCTGGCTGCTGATCGCAACGTTCTACCGCAAGTTGTCACTTCTATGCAAAGCCGCGTAGAATACGGCCAACGCGGGTGTAGCTCAATGGTAGAGCAGAAGCTTCCCAAGCTTACGACGAGGGTTCGATTCCCTTCACCCGCTCCACTGCAACAGGGCCCGAAACGGGCCTTTGCTTTTCTCTGGCTGAACGAACCTACACCGTCAGATCATCGGAGCCAGCACCGCTGCGGGCGCCAGCGACACGTCGCTCATGACAAAGCGGCTGCGGGGCAGCGCCGGCAAGCGCGTTTCGTCGATCGACAGGTCCTGGGCCGGCACCGCATAATTGATCCGATTGGCCAGAAAGTCCGCCGCCACGCCCATGATGGTGGTCGTGATGACTTCACCGGCACAGCGATGCCCGTGCGCGGCGTCGCCTCCTCCCTGCGGAATCAAATTGAACGGGTTAATCCTGGACTCCAAAAACCGCTCAGGCATGAATACGTCCGGATCGCGCCATGTGTCCGCGTGGTGGTTGGTGCCGTGCAGGTCGAGGATCGTCCGCGTGCCCTTGTCGAAGTGGTAGCCGCTCCATTCGAAGTCCCTGTTCACACGCGCGACGACTGATGGGAAGAATGGATACCAGCGGCGCACCTCGTTGATGAACAGCGGCAGATACGCGGCGTCGCCGTCGCGCAGGCGGGCTAGCGATTCGGGATGCTGTTGCAGGGCGTGCGCGACGAAGGTGATGTAGACGGAGATCGCGACGGTCGGCCGCAGTATGTTCAGTAGTTCGGCTGCCGCCACACGGGCCGTCATCCGCTGACCTGTTGCTGCGCTTTGCAGGGCCACTGTGCGCAGCGCGCCCTCGGGCGCGGCCAACCGGTTCTGACGGACCTCCTCGATAATGCCGCTCAGCCAGGCTTCGGCGAGCTTGCGCGACAGCCGCGACCACCAGTGCCTGGGGCCGACCGCGCCGGCGCCATCGAACAGCGCGACCACCTGGCGCGTGCGCTTGCCTACCTCGTTTTCGGCGAGCGGTACGCCCGCCCACGCGCACACGGCGCGCATCAAGACCTCCTGGATCGCCGGGTAGAGCCGCACGTTTCTCTGCTTTTGCCAGGTCGGCACCGCCTTTTCCCATTCCTGTCTCACTTGGTTGGCCAGGCGGTCGACGCCAGGTCCGTTCAGTAGCGAGATGAACATCTGCTTGCGGTGGCGGTGCGGGTCGCTGTCGAGATTTTGCACCGTGCCAGTTCCAAACAGGGTTTGTTTGAGCCGGTGCGGCGGCGCTTTGCGGCGGATGAATCGGTCGGGCGTGTAGAACAGCTCCGCCGCTGCCGGACCGCTCATGAAGATGGTCTTGCGCAGCATCAGGCGCGAGGAAAACACGTCCGCGTTGAGCGAGCGACAGCGCTTGGCGACGAAGTGGTAGGGGTCGCGCAGCATCGCGAGTGTGACGTCAAAGCGGCCGTCTTTGGGAATGGTACGCATACGTTTCCTTTCAATCCGGGATTGAAAAAAAGTATAGGCGCGGCGCGATGACGGGGGCGCTACCTTGACGATTGGAATGCCAAAAAAATGCCGCCGGGCTGCGTGAGCCGGGCGGCATTGTCGGGTGACCGGGGGCGCATGCGCGCCACGCCGTTACGTCAGGATTGCGATCAGGATGATGATGGGCAGTGGGATGCCGAGCAGCAGTAAGAGTATCGAGCGCATAGTATTCTCCTTGAATTAGATAACGGTGCGCGTGACGACACGCGCGTGATCGCGGTTACGGCCGCCGATGGTGGCGCACAGGCTGGCAACGAAGGCGCCCAGCAGCAGCGCAAAGGTCATCCACAGTGCCGAACGGGCGGCTGCCTTGCGGGCCGCTTCAGCCGCCGCCATGGCCTTGGCTTTGACTTCAGCCGCTGCCTGCTTGGCTTGCGCATAAATTGAATCGACACGTTGTTCCGCTTCCGCTTGCGACAGGCCGCTGCGCTTGGCGACCAGTTGCGCCATGTAGCTGCGGTCGTCGGCGCTGACTTTGCCGGCCGCCAGATCCGCGACCAGGATGCGGGTGATCTCTTCACGTTCCGATGCCGTGGCGCCCTGGCCGTTAGGCGAGCGCAGCAGCATGTCGGCGAAGTAGTCGTTCGAACGCGGGTTGTCGGCGACTGCCGATGCTCCCGTGGCCAGTGCCGGTACTGCGCCTGCGCCGGCGTCGATGGTGCCGCTGAGGACAGCGCGCGCGCCGCCGGCCAGTACCGCCACCGTGATCAGGGTCGCCACTGCCCACGCCAGCAGGCCGTGCGCGGTGTCGCGGAAGTGCACTTCGTCGCCATGGATGCTGGCCCATTTGACGCGCAGACGGCCGGCCACGTAGCCGCCGATGCCCGATGCCGCCAATTGCGTAAAGGCGATCCATACGATCGCGGCGGCGCCCAGCGGCGTGGCGTTATATTGGTACGGCGATACCGACGACAGGCCGAGGCCCACGCCGAGGATCAGCAGCAGGAATGAAAGCGCTGCGGCGGCGGCCGCGCCGGCGAAGATGGCGCCCCAGGAGACGCCGGATGCGTAGCCGTCGTCGCCATCGCGGCTGACCACCGCGCTGGGTGTGAATGGTTGAGTCTGCATGATTTTTCCTTATGATTGTTAAACGACACGGGACCGATCATGCGCCAACACGCTCAAGAGCAATGTGAGCGCTCGCACTGATGCACTGTTTTCGTGCGGGTTTTGTTGCGGTGAGTGCCATTTTGTGACTTGTCGTATACTTCTCGGTTGCGATCGTCTTACCCATCCCGGAAAATCCCCCATGAATTCAGTCGGCCCCAAACAGCGCCTGTCCACTCGTCTTGCCTTTCTTGCCGCCGGCCTGGCCATGTCGGCCTGGGCGCCGCTGGTGCCGTTCGCCAAGCAGCGCCTGGGGCTCGGCGAGGCCGACCTGGGCCTGTTGCTGCTGTGCCTTGGCGCCGGTTCGCTGATGGCGATGCCGGTCACCGGCATGCTGGCGTCGCGCTTTGGATGCCGGCCGGTGGTGCTGGCGTCGGGCGCTTTCGTGTGTCTGGTGCTGCCCGGATTGGCGTTTGCGCCCACGCCGCTGCTGCTGGGCGCAACGCTGTTCGCGTTCGGCGCGGCGCTCGGCACGCTGGACGTGGCGATGAACGTGCAGGCGGTGATCGTCGAACGCGAGAGCGGCGGGGCGCTGATGTCCGGCTTTCATGGGCTGTTCAGTGTCGGCGGTTTTATCGGCGCCGGCCTGATGGCGTTGATGCTGTGGGCCGGACTGACTCCGGTCGCCGCCAGCGTGGCGATATCGTTGCTGGTGGCGCTGTCGCTGCTGGCTGGCGCGCCGCATCTGCTGCGCGAGCCGGATGCGGGTGAGGGGCATGGGTCGATGTTCGTGGTGCCGCACGGCGCGGTGATCTTCATCGGCGTGCTGTGCTTCCTGTGCTTTTTGGCCGAGGGTGCGATTCTCGATTGGAGCGCTTTGCTGCTGACGTATGAGCAGGGCATGGACGCCACCCGCGCGGGCCTTGGCTACGCGGCCTTCGCTGCGGCGATGACGGTGGGACGCCTGACCGGCGACCGCGTCGTGAGCCGGCTCGGTGGCAAACGCGTGCTGCTGTTGGGTGGTCTGTGTGGCGCCGCCGGCTTCTTCGTTGCGGTATTGGCGCCTTCCGCGCCGCTGGCGCTGGTGGGCTTTTTGCTGGTGGGGTTGGGCGCGTCGAACGTGGTGCCGATCCTGTTCACCGCCGCCGGCAATCAAAGCGCGATGCCGGCCGGGCTGGCGATTGGGGCCATCACCACCATCGGTTATGCGGGCATTCTGGCCGGACCGGCAATTATCGGCTTTGTCGCGCACGCTGTCAGCCTGAATCTTGCCTTCGCCGGGTTGGGCGCCGCGATGCTGGTCATCGCCGCCAGCTCCAGGCTGGGTGCAGCGCGCGCCTGATCGCGAACTTCAAACAAAAACAACGATTGCGTGATTTTTAATTTGACATCCTGATTCATAACTCTGTATTATGAAATCGATTTCAAGACAGGAGAAAACGCTTTCATACGATTTGAAATCGTTTTCATCTTATCTTTTAGCAGTATGCAAGGTTTTCATGTAGTCCAGTGTTGTCTGTGGTCTTATGGCTCCTCGGCCTCAAAGTCGAGGAGCTTTTTTTTTGCAGGCGTTGCTAGCGCAGCTTGATGGTGACGGCCATCGTCTCCTCGCGCACGTCGATGGCGGCGTCGGTGAAATCCGGTGGCCCGAATTTGCCGCGCGCGTCGCGGCTGAAGCCGTAGTTTTCGCTCGGAATGCCGATCAGGTTGCGATCCAGCTTGTCGTTCTGGTTCTCATCCTGATAGGCCAGCACCGCCCACGTGCCTTTGGGAACGTTCTGGATCGTCACCACGGTGTCGTTGGCCTGCGCCGGCGCCGAGCCGCTGTACAGGCAATCCTTCAGAAAGCGTTCTTTGTCGCATACGGCAACATTGACCTTGCCTCTGCCGCCGACCACCGAGGTGACCTTGACCTCAATTGTGGCGGCCGATGCCGCAGCTGCCAGCAGCGCGCTGGAAATGAGCAACGATGGTTTGATCAGTGAGTGCATGGGCTTCCTTTTCTGGTCTGCATTGTATGGTAAAGGCGAGTTGCTGGCGCTGCGGAAATAGCGTCTATGGTAGGCTGTGTCCATTGCAGTCATACCCGCCGCCGGATCGTTGCCACCCATGATACTGAACACGCTCATCTTCCTGATCACCGTTGCGTTGATGGAGTTGTTTTCTATTTTCGCGCACAAATACGTGATGCATGGTTTCGGTTGGGGATGGCACCGCTCGCATCACGAACCGCGCACTGGCTGGTTTGAAAAAAACGACTTGTACGCCGTCGTTTTTGCCGGCCTGGCGATCGCGCTCATTTACTACGGCACCGAAGGCTATCATCCCCTGGAATGGATAGGCGCCGGCATGACGGGCTACGGTTTCCTGTACTTCGTCGCGCACGACGGTCTGGTTCACCGCCGTTGGCCGTTCCAGTACACGCCCCGCAGCGGTTACCTGAAGCGGCTCTACCAGGCGCACCGCATGCATCACGCGGTCGAAGGCAAGGAGGGTGCGGTTTCGTTTGGATTCCTGTACGCGCCGCCGGTCGATGAGCTCAAGCGTCAACTGCGCGTGCTGCACGATGGTCCGCTGCGCCAACGTGGCCGGGACGCTGCCACAAGCCCTGCGGACGCGGCGACATCCGCCGAAGACGCGAAGTAAGCGCGCTGGCGCCGCCTTTCGCCAGCAGCCACAGTTTGGTCGCGCGTGAAGTGCCGACCCGCTCATCCCAGGCGTGCGCGCCGCGCGCTTTCACATTGATACCGATCTGCCGATACACGTTGCGCGCCGTGGCGATGGCCCACGCGCAGCGCAGCGGCAGCGCGATAATGCCCTGCGTGGCGGAGGCGTAATACGGCTCGGCGTAGTCGACCAGCCGCCGCGCCACCCGGGCCAGCGCGTCGCGGTGCTTGGGCAGCGCCACCTCGTCCAGCGGAATGCCGGCTTCCCGCAGCCAGGCGGCGGGCACGTAGCAGCGCCCCATGCGCGCATCCTCGACGATGTCGCGCGCGATATTCGTCAGCTGAAAAGCCAGGCCCAGATCGCAGGCGCGGTCCAGCACCGCCGGCTTGCTCGCGCCCATGATCGACGACATCATCAGCCCCACCACGCCGGCCACGTGGTAGCAGTAGCGCAGCGTGTCGTCGATGGTCTCGTAGCGTGCCTGTTCCACGTCCATGGCGAAACCGGCCAGGTGGTCGAAGGGGTAGCGCGGTTCGATCGCGTGGCGCAGCGCCACCTCCTGGAAGGCGGCGAAGGCGGGGTCGGACATCTTCTCGCCCGCGTAGGCGCGCCTGGTCTGATCTTCGAGTTCCGCCAGTTTTTCGGCGGCGTCCTCGGGTGCCAGCGCCACCGCGTCGAAGCCAAGTTCCTGGCCGTCGACCACGTCGTCGCAGTGCCGGCACCACGCGTACAGCATCAACACGCTGCGCCGGACATCGGCCGGGAACAGCTTGGCGGCGGCGGCAAAGCTTTTCGAGCCGACCTTGATGGTCTGCGTCGCGTGGTCCAGCAAGGCCTCGCTCATCGTCCGAACTCCTCGATCATCAAGCCGGCCGTCGCCTTGGCCGAGCCGATGACGCCGGGCACGCCGGCGCCGGGATGGGTGCCGGCGCCGACCAGGTACAGGTTGGCCAGCTCGCTGTCGCGGTTGTGCGGTCGGAACCAGGCGCTTTGCGTCAGGATCGGCTCCAGCGAGAACGCCGAGCCGACGTGCGCGTTGAGCTGGTCGCGGAAATCGAGCGGCGTGAAGATGCGGCTGGTGACCAGCTGGTCGCGCAGGCCGGGCATGTAGCGCTGCTCCAGGTATTCGAAGATGCGGTCGCGGTAGCGCGGGCCTTCGACGGTCCAGTCGATATCCGCGTTGCCCAGGTGCGGCACCGGCGCCAGGACGTAATGGCTGCCGCAGCCCGGCGGCGCCAGCGAAGGATCGGTGATGCAGGGCGCGTGCAGGTACAGCGAGAAATCATCGGCCAGGGTTTTGCCGCCGAAGATCTCGGTGATCAGTTCCTTGTAGCGCGGACCGAAGCACACGGTGTGGTGCTGCAGTTGGCTGTGGTGGTGATTGAGTCCGAAGTACAGCACGAACAGCGAGTTGCTGAAGCGTTTTTTGCGCAGCGAACCCGCTTCCGACGGACCGCGCGGATGCTGCGACAGCAGGTCCGCGTAGGTGTGGACGACGTCGGCGTTGGACGCCACCGCCTGCGCGGGGAAGTGGCGTCCGTCGGCCAGGCGCACGCCGTTGACGCGCGCGCCGCTCGTCTCGATCGCCGCCACGTCGGCATTGAGCTCGATGCGGCCGCCGATATCCTGGAACATGCGCACCATGCCGTTCACCAGCGCGCCGGTACCGCCGCGCGGGAACCACACGCCCCAGCGCCGTTCCAGCGCGTGGATCAGGGTGTAGATCGACGAGGTGGCGAACGGGTTGCCGCCCACCAGCAGCGAGTGGAACGAGAACGCCTGGCGCAAATGCTCGTTCTGGATGAACTTCGAGACGATGCTGTAGACGCTGCGCCATGCCTGCAGCTTGGCCAACTGAGGACCGGCGGCGATCATGTCGCGGAACGACAGGAAAGGCACCGCCCCCAGTTTCAGGTAGCCCTCGTCGAACACCGCCTTGGAGTACGCCAGGAAGCGCTGGTAGCCCTGCACGTCGGCCGGATTGAGCGCATGGATTTGCCGGTCCAGCGATTCCTGGTCGTTGGCGTAGTCGAAGTGGCTGCCGTCCTCCCAGCACAGGCGATAAAACGGCGCGACCGGCAGCATCTCGACGTAGTCCGACAGTCTTTTGCCGGCGACCGTGAACAGCTCCTCGATCGCCGAAGGATCGGTGATGACGGTGGGCCCGGCGTCGAAGGTGTAGCCCTGGTCCTCGTAGACGTAGGCGCGTCCGCCCGGTTTGTCGCGCTTTTCGAGCAGGGTGGTTTGAATCCCGCTCGCTTGCAGACGGATGGCCAGTGCAAGGCCGCCAAAGCCGGCGCCGACAACCACTGCCTGTTTTGTTTCGTTCATTCGGGTTTCCTGATTTGGTGGGGATGGATTTTGCATGCGGCCGACATGGCCTGGCCGACCGGCACCGGCGGTTTTCCGGATAGCAGACGCGCCTTGTCGCCGAGGGTCGGACGGCCGGCGTAGAAGCGCGCGATCAACGGCGCCGGTAAATGGTAGAAGCGCTGCATCACGCGCCAGCGGTTGTCGGCGTCGCCGGCCAGGAACAGCATGCGGTTAAGCAGCCGGAAAAAGCGCTGTCCGCGCCATTCGTGCAGCGCGCTCTGGCGGATGGCGTCGAACAATGCGGGTGCGCTCAAGTCCTCTAGTGCGGCGATGCGTTCGGCCAGTCGCACCGCGTGCGGCAGCGAATAGCCGGTCGTCGGGTGGAACAGGCCTGCCCGCAGGCCGGACGTGGGTTGTCCCTGCAGATCCGACCAGAATTGTTCGATATCGCCGGCCAGCACGATGGGCAGCGAGCCGTGCTCCTCGCGGATGACTTCCTCTATGCGCCAGCTGCGGGAGGCGGCGTAGGCGGCGATGTTGGCGCGCAGCCGTTCCGGCTCCCACACGCCGGTGTCGACGTAGTGCGTATCCTCGATCAGCAGCCGATCGGGGGCGAAAGGCAGCACGTAGACGAAACGGTAGCCGCCTTGCTGCGCAACGCTGGCATCCATGATGATGGGCGATGTCAGTCCGTGCGGCATGGCGAGGCGCACTTCCTGGCCGAGGAAGGTCTGGTAACCCAGTGCCAGCCGGTCGGATGCACGCGGCCCACGGCCGTCGATGACGGCGCCGGCGTGCAACACCTCGCCGCCGGCAAGGCGCACCGTGGTCGCGGTCAGATTTTCGATGCGGGCGCCGAACCGCAGGGCGTCGCCCAGCGCGGCTTCGATGACGCGCGCGAAATCGTCGGAGGCGATGCTGGCGTAGCCGCCATCGACCTTTCTGGCGTGTTCGGGAAAGATCACGTCGTAGTCCGGCCAGCGCGCCGAGACCAGCGGCGCGAGCCACTGCCGCTGAGCGGCATCGAGGTCGCTGTCGTGAAAAGACCAGGTATGGTTGCCACCTAGCCGGTCATCCTGCTCGAGCAGCAGGATGCGCAGCAACGGACGGGCGGTCCGCAGCCGCCACGCGATCAGCGCGTTCGCCAGGCCACCCCCGGCCAGTATCACGTCGTACGGCGCGGCGCTCATCATGCGAGGCCACTCGCTGTCCGGCGCACGTCGCTGTCGCTTCTCAGGTTGAGATTTAACGCTGTCTCGACGATGTCTGCGGCGCGTGGCGTGCCGCCGGCTTGCGCCAGCTGTTCCGACAGTCCGGCGAGGCGCTGTGCGTATTCCGGTTCGTCCAGCAGCCGTCGTAAATGCTTGCCCAGTTGCGCGGCGCCGGTGAGACGCGCCGACGCGCGCAGGCCGATGCCCGCATGGCAGATCCGCGACGCCACGCCCGGCTGGTCGAAGGCAATCGGCAGCGCCAGTATCGGCGTGCGCGCGGCGATGGCGTCCATTGCCGTGTTGAGTCCCGCGTGGGAGACCACGGCGTCGGCACGGGCCAGCACCGCTTGCTGCGGGGCGAATGCGCATACTGTGGTCGCGCCGGCGGGACCGGCCAGTTCAAGGGCTTGCGCCTGTTGCGGGTTCAAGCCGCCGCAGTGGGCGACCAGCAGTTGGACGTTTAAGGCCCGGCAGGCGTGTGCGATGCGCTTGAACAGTGCAAAGCGCTGGCCTTGCAATGTGCCCAGCGACGCAAAGACGAAAGGGCGGTCATCGGCGATGGCCGGCATGGGGTCGATGCGCGGGCCGCCATGCGACGCGGCGCCTGAAGCGACATGCCGCAGCGGGCCGACGTGGTGGAAATTCGCTGGCAACTGATGGCGCGGAAAATCGAAGGCGGCCACCGTCTGGCTGATCTGCGCCAGCGGCGACAGGCATTCGTGCAGCATGCCGCGTGCGGGGATGCCCAGCGCGCGCGCCTGCCGCTCGATCACCTTGCGGTGCGGCGTCATGAGCCAATCATAGACGCGGGTACTACCTTCGTACATCTTCAACGCGCGTTCGTCGGTGCCGAATGTGAAAGGCATCACCGGCAGCGGCACGCCCGGTTCGCGATTGACCGGCAGCGCGCACGCCACCGACACGAACGGCAACCCAAGCGACTCGGCCACCAGCCCGGCTGCCGCCTCCATCTGGTCGCCAAGCAGGGCGTCGATGCGCAGCGTTTCGATCGCGGCGGGTAGTTCCCGGCACAGCATGTCGGTGGTGTCGGCCATGTCGACGATGACCTTGCGCAGTCCCAGCGGACTGCCCGGGTTGGCCGCGAGCCGCAGCGAGGCGTCCAGCGATCCAGGCGGATAGCGGTCGGCGCCGAGCGCGTGAAAGCCGATGCGGGCGTCGGTGATCCATCCGGCGGCGTCGGGCCGGTGCAGGAAGGTGATTTGATGTCCGCGCTCGATCAACGCCAGCGCGAGCGCCGCCATGGCGTTGAAATGGCTGTAGAAAGCCGGGGCGACCACGCCGAAATGGGCCATGCGATGTCCTCTCGACCCGCGCGCTATGGCGCGTGCAGATCGACGACCGGACCGGCCTTGCGGAACAGGTTCCCGACCAGAAGACGTGTGCTTTGCTTGCTGCCGATGGCGTCGGTCAGGTAGCCGTCGGCGTCGCGCAGATGCGCGGCCAGGCGGCGCTGGGTTTTTTCCAGGCCCAAGGTGGCGGTGATGGTCGCCTTGCCGGCGTCCTTGCCGACATCCTTGCCGGTCAGCGCGCTGTCGTTGCCCGGTACGTCCTGCAGGTCGTCCTTGATCTGGAACGCGTGGCCGGCGGCCATCGCGAAGGCGCGCAGCGACTGCAGCACCCGTTCGTCGGCCTGCGCAATGATGCCGGCCATCTCCACCGAGAGGCCCAGCAGCACGCCGGTCTTGAGTTCATTCGTGGTGGCGATGTCGTCGACCGAGCGCTTTTGGCCGCCGTGCAGATCCTCGAACTGGCCGCGCACCAGCCCTTGCGTGCCGACCGTCTCGGCCAGCGCGCTGACCAGCCGAGTGCGGATCAGCGGCGAGATGTCCTGTGTTTGGGCGAGGATGTGGAAGGCGCGGCTGAGCAGGGCGACCGACGCCAGAATGGCGACGTTTTCACCGAACTGGATATGCACGGTGGGCTTGCCGCGCCGCAGCTTGGCATCGTCCATGCAAGGGATATCGTCGAGAATCAGGGAGGCGGCGTGGACCAGTTCGACCGCGCAGGCGGCGTCGAGCAAGGCCGGCGATGAGCAGCCGAGGTCGCGTGCGACCAGCATCAGCAACAATGGTCGCATGCGCTTGCCGGTACTGAGCGCGGCCGCGCGCATGGCGCCCGTCAGCGGATCCGGGCGGCTGTCGTTGTCTGGCAGAAAGTAACGGATGCGTTCCTCAAGCTGGCTGCGAAGGTCGTCGATCTCGCTCTCCGATGGATCGCCGAGGATTTCCCTTTTCATGCCGTTGAATCGGAGCGTTTCCGTAACCATGCGCAAGTCCTTGTGCCGATTGACTAATGAGTTTCTTTGCGGGCCATCATACCGATGCAAACTTCAACAGACAGGACTTGGGTCAATCGTGCGCGTGCCAACGCACAGTTAAAAGCGGTTCAGTTTTTGGACAGCCTACTCCTTATTGTGGAACGGCGCAAACCACGTGACCAGGAAAGATGGAATTGTCGCGGCCATCACCAGCCAGAAATAGTGTACATAACCGAGCGCCTGCTGCAGGTGGCCGCTGATGACGCCGGTGACGAGCATGCACAGGCCCATCAGGCCGGTGCCAAAAGCGTAATGGGTGGTCGTGTATTTGCCAGGTGCAAGCTGCTGCATCAGGTAGATCATGAAACCGACCGAACCGAAGCCGAAGAAGAACTTTTCGACGGCGACGCCGGCGCTGATCAGCCACAGGCTTTCCGGCTGGTAGATGCCCATCAGCAAGAAAGTGACATTGGGGATATTGACCGCGCAGCACAGCACGAACAAGGTGGCGGGCAGGCCGCGCCGGGCGACGAAGATGCCACCGAGCAAGGAACCAAGCAGCACGGCGATCAGGCCGTAGGTGCCGTAGATCAGGCCGAGCATCTCGTTCGACAATCCTAGGCCGCCCTTGGCCACCGGATCGACCATGAAGAAGGGGCCGATTTTTTCCAGCAGTCCGATACTGAGGCGGAACACGAACGCGAAGCCGACCATCAGCCAGACGTCGCGCTTCTGGAAGAAGGTGACGAAGGAGTCGCGCAGGATGAAGGCCGCATCGGCAACCGTCTTGGGTGCGTTTTCCGCCTTGGCGCCCTCCGGCATCACGCGCAGGTGCCACAGCGCGGTGACGACGGTGATGGCGGCGGCGATGAAGAAGATGATGCGCCACGAGTCGATCCACGCCGGTCCGAAGACGCCGGCCTCGTGGTGGAAGTAGTGGGTGTGCAGCCAGCCGCTCAGGTACACCATGCCGCCCGAGGCGACGATGGGACCGACGTTCCAGCTCAGGCTCTGGATGCCGCAGAACAGCGATTGCGTCTTCGAGTCGAGCGAGGTGACATACACGCCGTCGGAGGCGATGTCCTGCGTGGCGCCGACCAGCGACAGTATCCCGAACAGGAACACCATGATGTGCAGGTAGTTCGGCAGCGACATCGACAGCGCGACGGCGCCGAATCCGATGCCGACGATCAGCTGCGCGCACAGCACGAAGAACTTCTTGGTGCGGTACATTTCAACGAAGGGGGCGAACAGCGGCTTGATGGTGTAGGCCAGGATCAGATAGCTGGCGTATTGCGCCGCCTCGCCATTGCTCATGCCGAGGTTCTTGAACATGATGGACGTGACGCTGGTGAGCATCATGTACGTCAGCGCCATCGAGAAGTACCCGGTCGGCACCCACAGCATCGGCGTGCCGCGCGCGAACATGGCCTTGAACAGTGATTTCTGCTCGCCGGTGTCTGGGGGCGCCGGCTGCTTCGAGTGCTCTTGCGGCGTGGCGGAAGGTGCGGTCTGCATGGTGTCGTCCTCGTTGTTCTCTGTGGAGTGTAGCACTTGGCTCTGCGGCCAATGAATACTGCCGCGCCGGCACATGGCCGGCGCGGTTGGGGCTTCGGTGTGACGTTACGCCGCTTGCACGGCTTGCGGTGCGCGCTGCTGCACCAGGTAATCGCGGTACCACAGGGCGCTGTGCTTCAAGGTGCGCTTCTGCGTCGCGTAGTCGACATGGACGATGCCGAAACGCTTGGCGTAGCCCGAGTTCCATTCGAAGTTATCGAGCAGACTCCAAAGGAAGTAGCCCTGCACGTCCACGCCTTGCAGGCGGGCGTCGTTGAGCGCCTTCAGGTGGCGCTGCACGAAGTCGATGCGCGCCTCGTCCGGCACTTCGCCGTTGATGACGGTGTCCGGGTTGGCCATGCCGTTCTCGGTGATGTAGATCGGCGGCAGCTCGTATTCGTCATGAAGCTTGAGCAGCAGTTCGGTCAGGCCGTCCGGGTAGATTTCCCAACCCATGTCGGTCTTGCCCAGTTTTGCTTCCGGCTGGCGCGGCGGCACTTCGGCGCTGCAGTAGGAGCGGAAGTAGTAGTTCACGCCCAGGAAGTCGATGCGGTGCTGGATGTCCTTGAAGTCGTTCTCGTGGATCTCCGGGCCGTTGGCGCCGTAGGTGTCGAGCGCCAGCTGCGGGTACTTGCCCTTGAAGATAGGGTCCATGAACCACTGCACCGAACGGGCGTATTCGAATTCCGCCATCGCGATGTCGGCCGCGCTGTCGGTGGCTGGGTCGGCGGTCCACTGATTGAGCACGATGCCCAGCTTGGCCGAGCTGCCGACCGCGCGCATCGACTGCATTGCCAGTCCGTGCGACAGCAGCAGGTGGTGCGAGACCTGCACCGATTTTTTCAGGTCGGTGACGCCCGGCGCGAACTGCGAGTTGCCGTAGCCAAGGTTGGCCGTGCACCACGGCTCGTTGTGCGTCGCAATCGTTTTCAGACGGTTGCCAAAACGGCGCGCTACTTCCGCCGCATAATCGGCGAAGCGGTGGGCGGTGTCGCGATTGAGCCAGCCGCCGTCGTCTTCCAGGCCTTGCGGCAGGTCCCAGTGGTACAGGGTCGCGTGGGCGGCGATGCCCTTGCTTTCCAGTTCGGTCAGCAGACGGTCGTAGAAGGCGAAGCCGGCCTCGTTCCAGGCGCCTTTGCCGGTCGGCTGCACGCGCGACCAGGCGATCGAGAAGCGGTAGGCGTCCACGCCCAGGCTGGCCATGATGGCCACGTCTTCCGGGTAGCGGTTGTAATGGTCGCAGGCGACATCGCCGTTGGTGCCGTCGATGATCTTGCCGGGGGTATGACTGAAAGTATCCCAGATCGACGGGCCTTTGCCGTCGGCGGTGGCGCCGCCTTCAATCTGGAAAGCGCTGGTGGCGATGCCCCAGGTAAACGAGGGAGGGAATTGCGTGAAATCGGTCATTTTTGTCGTTCTAGCAGGTTAAACACTTGGCGGGAAGGGCGTTTTGACGCTTGAAAACGATTTCACGCCTCTTGGTACGATTAGACCTCAAGTCCATGTGAGTGTCAATCATTTGCTGACCTGCGCCGGCCGCACCACGCGTTGCACGGGCGCATTGGGTTGTATAATGCTGCCTCATTATTTATCAGCTTAGCCACCAGCTTTCCATCATGTCTTCCGAAACCCCTAAAGACGGCCCGGCGCGGCCGATGCTCTACGACCCGACCGAACACCGCATCCGCAGCTTCGTCACCCGCGCCGGCCGCCTGTCGACCGCGCAGGCGCGCGCGCTGGAAGAGCAGGGCCCGAAGTTCATGATCGGTTACACCAAGGCGCCGCTCGACTACGAGCAGGCGTTCGGCCGCAAGGCGCCGGTGGTGCTGGAAATCGGCTTCGGCATGGGCGGCACGACGGCGCACATCGCCGCCGCCATGCCGGAGAAGGACTTCATCGGCGTTGAAGTGCACACGCCGGGTGTGGGCAGCCTGCTCAAGCTGATCGACGAACAGGGGCTGACCAATCTGAAGGCCATCCAGCACGACGCGGTCGAGGTGTTGAACCAGATGATCCCGGACGGCTCGCTGCACGGCGTGCATATCTTCTTCCCGGACCCGTGGCACAAGGCGCGCCACAACAAGCGCCGTCTGATCCAGGCGCCGTTCGTCAAGCTGCTGGTGCAAAAGCTGGCCGTGGGTGGCTACCTGCACTGCGCGACCGACTGGGAAGACTACGCGGTGCAGATGCTGGAAGTACTGGGCGCCGAAGAAGGCCTGCAGAACACCGCCGACGGCTACGCGCCGCAGCCGGCCTACCGTCCGCTGACCAAGTTTGAAAACCGCGGCCTGAAACTGGGCCACGGTGTGTGGGATCTGGTCTTCACCAAAAAGTAGTTATCTGGCGTTGGCCTGCCGGGCCAGCGCCGCGTTGAAGCGCGTGATCACGTCGTCCGGCACCATCTTGCTGCACCACAGGCGGCGCTCGTACTCGCCTTTGTAGATCACGTCCGAGAATTTGCCCTTGCTGTCGCGTCCCGGCATGTCGACCCAGCTCATCATGCAGGCCGGCGCCGTGTTCTCCTTGAGCAGAACGAGCTGGCGCTTGGCCGGCGTGCGGCGGATTTCGTAGGCGATGCCGGCGGCGGCCAGGGCCTCGGTCACCGGCTTGGCCGCGCCTCCGGCCAACTGGCCTTGCGGCGTGGTGTAGTGGACGCCGGCGCGCTCGCTGTAATGCACGATCAACGTCTGGCCGGCGGCCGCGCCTCCCACCATCGCCAGCATCAATGCGCACAGTCCCGTTATCACGGCTCCAGCGTCTCCATATCAAGCACCACGACATACGACAGGCGACCGTTCTTCCAAACGCCGCCGCCGCGCACCTGGGCGTCGCAGGTGGTGATGCGGTCGGCGACTTCCTCGCGTTTCAGGTTGGCGCGGAACGCCAGCGAGGCTTTCTGCGACAGGTAGCCGGCCATGCGGCCGTTAAGGAAGACGGCGACGGCGGCGCTTTCATATGGATTGGCGTCGTCGGGCACCAGAGTGGCCAGGTAAGGCGCCCTGGCCGCCTGGTCGCCATGGTCGCCGGCCAGTTCCTTGAGCGTGTTCTGGTAGCGCGACTCGTTGACCACTTCAACCAAAAAACGGCCATCGTCGGACCAGTGCAGCGCGGCCGGCGCGTCCGGCAGCTTCGGCTCGTACGGCGTGGCCGGGACCGGTGGCAGCACCATCGGCTTGGCGGGATTGGTCTTGATGATCGCGTAGACCACCAGACCGGTGGCGACGATGATCAACAGGGAGATGGCGAATTGCATGGCGGGTCTGTTCTAGTGCTGGCGTGTGAGGCCGACATCTTAACGCATGCCCTTGGCCTGATACACAATTTTGCCGCCCACGACAGTCTGCAGCACATTGATGTTGGCGATATCCTGTGCCGGAATGGTGAAGAAATTCCGGTCAAGGACGATCATGTCGGCCAGCTTGCCCACTTCCAGTGAGCCGGTCAGCGCTTCTTGGCGCAGAGTGTAGGCCGCGTTCATGGTGATGGCGCGCAGTGCGGCGGCGCGCGGCATGCCGGGTTGCTTGCCAAGCCGGCCGGCGTATTCCTTGCCGGCGTCCGGCGCGGCGGTGCGGGTCACGCCCACCTTGAGCGCGAACCATTCGTCGAGCGGATCCACCGGCCAATCGCTGCCATACGCGATGCGCGCGCCGGCGTCGAGCAGCAGCGCCTGCGGCTGCACGGTGGCGTAGCGCGCCGGCCCCATATAGTCCTTCAGCGCGCCGACGGTGTCCGGGGCCGGTTTGGCCCACTGGAACGACAGCACCGGCGTCACATCGAGCTTGGCGAAGCGCGGATAGTCGGCCGGGTCGACGATTTCGTCGTGCGCCAGCGCGGGACGCGCGTCCTTGCCGGCCGGTGTGGAGCGCAGGTATTCGATCGCATCGAGCGTTTCGCGCACCGCGCGGTCGCCGTCGACGTGGATGTGCGGATCGATGCGCGCGTTGGCCAGTTCGGTCAGCGTGGTCCGCAGCGCGTCCTGCGTAAAGTAGCTGGGCGGCCCGTTGCTGGCGCCGGGCTGCCACTCGGGCTTTTCGGCCGTGCCTTTGTTGACCAGATACGGCTCCAGCATGGCGCCGGTGAAGGCGGGCGCCGAGATTACGCCGTCCATGAACAGTTTGGCGTGGCGCACCTGCATCGACGGCGCCACCGTGGTCGGACCCTGGTCGAACTGTTTTTGCTGCTTGAGCAGGTCGGCGACGGCGCTTTGCGGCGTCGCGCCCTTGTCCAGATCGACCAGCACCGCGAAGTGGGCGCGCGCGGTCAGCTTGCCCTGCTTGTGCAGGTCGGTGAACGCGGTCATCGTCTCCGGATCGGTGTAGGCGTCAAGGAAGGAGGTGATGCCCTGTTGGCGCATGGCCGCCAGCGCGGCGGTGGACGCGGCCAGGTTCTCGGCCACCGTCAGCGGCGGCAGCAGGTTCATCGCCATGTCCTGGGCGGCGTCCTCCAGCAGGCCGGTGGCGTTGCCGCTGGCGTCGCGGCTGATTTTTCCGCCCGCCGGGTCCTTGGTCTCGCGCGTGATGCCGGCCAGTTTGATCGCCTTGGAATTGAGTTGCACCGAGTGGCCGAAGGACGAGCGCACGATGACGGGGCGGTCGGTTTTCAGCGCGTCGAGCGTGGCGGCGCTGGTTTCCACGCCATCGGGCAGCATCCCTTGCTGGAACCAGTTGACCACCACCAGCCAGCGGTCGGGCCCGGACGGTTTTCCACTGCGCTTGTCGTTGTCGATGCAGGCCTGGATGCGCGACTGGAACTGGGGAACGGTCAGCGCCTCGTAATTCAGACTGCAATTGAGCAGGCGGCTGCCGCCCGATTGCGGATGCATATGGCCGTCGATCAGGCCTGGCATCAGCATGCGGCCTTGCAGGTCGATCACTTTAGTGGCCTTGCCGGTCAGCGGCTGGACGCCGGCATTATCGCCGACATAGACGATGCGGCCGGCGCGTACGGCCAGCGCTTGCCGCACGCTGTCCTTGGCGTCGACTGTGTAGACATAGCCGTTGCGGTAGACCGTATCGGCTGGTGGCTCGGCGGCCTGCGCTGGGTTGTGCGCTGACACAGCGGCCAGTATTGTCAGTCCTGCGAAATATGCCCTGCTGGTCATGCGTCCCCCGGGTTATGCGGCCGCCATCGGTTTGGTGCGCGGCGCCAGCGGCAGAAACGCCAGCAGGTTCCCCGCCAACACCAGCGCCAGCCCGCTCAAGGCCAGCGGCGTCCAGTGGTAGCCCTCGTAAATGGTCGATATGGTCAGTGCAACGATGGGGAATAATACCGTGGAATAGGCCGCGCGGTCTGGTCCTATGCGGCCGACCAGCAGCAAATACGCGGTGAAGCCGATCACCGAGCCGGGAATCGCCAGATACAGCAGCGCGCCAAGGTAGCGCGGCGAGGGATCGAGCGCGAACGGCATGCCCATCGCCAGCGCGGCCACGCCCAGCGTGGTCGATCCGATCAGCATCGCCCAGGTGTTGGTCAGCCACGGCGTCAGCCCCAGCGACTGCATGCGGCTCGACAGCATATTCCCGCACGAGAAGCACAAGGTGCCGGCCAGGGTCAGCGCGAGGCCGAACAGCACCTTGCTGTCGTTCCAGTGGCCGGCCATTTGCGGCGCGAACAGCAGCACGATGCCGCACAGGCCAAGCAGGGCGCCCATCATCACCTGGCGGCGGATCGGGCGGCCGAGGAAGATGCGGCCGTTGATGGCGTTCCACAGCGGCGCGGTGGAAAAGACCACCGCTTCCAGTCCGCTGGTGACCCACTGGCTGGCGTAGTAGAAGCACAGGAAGTTCAGGCAAAACAGCGCAATCCCCTGCGCGAACAGATAGGGCCAGGCCTGGCGTGGCGGCCACCATGGCTTGCGGGTGATCAGCAGGAAAGCCATCAGCACGGCCGCGGCCAGCCAGAAACGGTAGGCGATCGATACCGGCGCAGGCACCACGCCGAGCTGGAAGGTGATGGCGATCCAGGTGGTGCCCCAGATCAGGACAGTTAGCAAATAGAGGAAGATATTCATGCCGTCAGCATGCCGCAGCGGCGGCGCCGGCGGCTTGTCTGAAATTGCGCATTTCGATGCGGCGCTGCGGCATGGGTGCCTGCCCATGTTAGACTTTATGCATCATGCCAGCACCTTCCTCTCCCGATTCGCTATCTCCCGCCCGCGCGCCAGACGGGTTGATTTCACACGCCGTGTTCAGGACCATGTCCGAAACCGACGCGCAGCTGGAGCGCTTCGCCTGGCTCGGAGATGATCTGGCCGCCGCCATCTGGCGGCGCGACACCGAGATCGCCGAGACCAGCTACGACAAGCCGGGACACCATACGCTGTCGTACTACATGGGCGGCGGCTATCGCACCGAGCGCGGCGAACTGCCGGGGCTTTACGGCGCGCCTAAGCGGCTTTGCACGCTGCCGGACTGGCACGAGTCGAGCTGGATGGTGCGCGGGCCTTTGCGGTTTTTGCACGTGTACTTTTTGCCGGAGCATTTCACGCGGCGCGCGGTGGTGGAGCTGGACCGCGAGCCGCGCGGTCTGACCCTGGCCGACCGCACCTACTTCGAGCATGAGCGCATCGGCGCGTTATGCGCCGGGCTGGCGCAGATGTCGTGGGAGGGGCCGGACGCGCAGCTGCGCGCCAACGAGGTGACGCACGCGACCTTGAGCCATCTGCTGCTGTCGCAATCGATGTCGACGCCCGCGCAGCGCGTGCGCGGCGGGTTGGCGCCGGCGGTGCGCCGCCGTCTGGCCGACTATATCGAAGCCAATCTGGCGCGGCAAATTTCGTTGGGGACGTTGGCGCAGCTGGCGTGCATGTCGGAGTATCACCTGGCGCGCATGTTCAGGATTTCGTTCGGCATGCCGCCGTCGGCGTGGGTGGCGGAGCGGCGCATTGAACACGCGCGGCGCTTGTTGAAGACCACCAGCCAACCATTGCAGCAGATCGCCGACGCGTGCGGGTATGCGGATCTAAGCCATTTCAGTCACCGCTTCCGCGACAGCGTCGGCGCGCCGCCCAGCCGTTACCGGAGTGTCGTGGCGCTGGGTTAATCGTGCGGTTTCCTGGAAAAGCGCCGGAGCTATCAGGCGGCGGCGGGCTTTTCCCACGAAAAGCCCGGCGCGTAGACGTGATATCCATCGAAATCGCCTTTGCCGATCGCCACGCCACGGCTGCGCGCGATCGCGTACACCATGCTCAGGTGGAAATAGAAATTCGGCAGGATATATAAGTTCAGGTATTCATCGGCCGGCAGCGCCAGGTCGGCGAAGCCAGCGCGGTCGCGGCAGATCCGGTCCGCCGGGCCGTTGAATTGCGACGGCGGGATGTCGGCGATAAAGCGCATCGTTTCGACGATCTGCCACTGCAATCCTGCGAACGAGATCTCGTCGCCATTGAAACTGACCACCGGCACCCCTGCCAGCGGACAGCAGCCGCGCAGCGCGAAATTGGCGGTGGCCCTCACATGCTGCGCGAACGGCAGCATGTCCTCATGCAGACGCGCCGCCAGCAAATCATCGCCAGCTTCACCCTCGGCCGCCTCGATCTTGCCCAACATCCCGCACAACTGCGCGAGCGAACGGTGAAAAATCGCGGACGGGTGCATGCCTTACTCCATTTCGCTGATCATGGCGACGATCT
Source organism: Duganella sp. AC917 (assembly GCF_979258245.1). Classification (NCBI taxonomy): domain Bacteria; kingdom Pseudomonadati; phylum Pseudomonadota; class Betaproteobacteria; order Burkholderiales; family Oxalobacteraceae; genus Duganella; species Duganella sp. AC917. The sequence continues at coordinate 4,610,473 of NZ_OZ409848.1, read as the reverse complement.
CGTCGCCGTAGGACGCCAGTTTTTTCTCGCCGACGCCGGAGATGCCGCGCAGGTCCGACAAGGTGGTCGGCCGGGCCTTGGCGATCTCGCGCAAGGTCGCATCGTTGAAGATGATGTACGCCGCCACGTCGTGGGCGCGCGCCGTCTCCACCCGCCACCAGCGCAGCTTGTCGAAGATCGCTTGCTCCCCCGTCGACAGGTCGCTCTCCACATACCCCTTGGAGGCGCGGCCCGCGCTTTTCTGCTTGACCGGTTTCTGGTACTGCCGCAGCTGCACCTTTTGCCCGCCCTTGAGCACCGGCCGCGCGGCGTCGGTCAGCTTGAGCGAGCTGTATGACTCGTGGTCGACCGTCACCAGTCCCAGTGCGATGGCCTGGCGCAGGATGGCGCGCCATTCCTGTTCGGTGCGATCGGCGCCGATGCCGAACACCGACAGCGAATCGTGATGCCAGGTCTTGATGCGTTCCGTCTCGACCCCGCGCAGCACCTCGATTACATGGCCGGCGGCGAAGCGCTGGTCGACGCGGTACACCGCCGACAGCAGCTTTTGCACCGGCACCGTGCCGTCGAAGGACACCGGCGGAATCAGGCAGGTGTCGCAGTTGCCGCAGGGGCCGGAGCGCTCGCCGAAGTAGTCGAGCAGGCGCACGCGCCGGCAGCTCAGCGTCTCGCACAGTCCCAGCATCGCATCGAGCTTGTTACCCAGCACGCGCTTGAAGGTTTCATCGGCTTCCGATTCATCGATCATGCGCCGCTGCAGCACCACGTCCTGCAAGCCGTAGGCCATCCAGGCGTTGGCGGGGGCGCCGTCGCGGCCGGCGCGGCCGGTCTCCTGATAGTAGCCCTCGATACTTTTCGGCAGGTCCAGGTGGCACACGAAACGCACGTCCGGCTTGTCGATGCCCATGCCGAAGGCGATGGTGGCGCACATGACGATGTTTTCTTCGCGCAGGAACTTGGCCTGGTTGGCCGCGCGCTTGGCGTGGTCCATGCCGGCGTGGTAAGCCATCGCGCGCACGCCGTTCTCGTTGAGGAATTCGGCGGTCTCCTCGACCTTCTTGCGCGACAGGCAGTAGACGATGCCGCAGTCGCCGCCATGTTCGGTGGTGATGAAGTCGAGCAGCTGCTTGCGGCCGTTGGCCTTCTCGACGATCTGGTAGCGGATGTTGGGACGGTCGAACGACGACACGAACTGCATCGCATCGCCCAGTTGCAGGCGGTGGACGATCTCGGCGCGGGTTTGCGGGTCGGCGGTGGCCGTGAGCGCGATGCGCGGCACGTTGGGGAATTGCTCGTGCAGCACCGACAGCTTGATGTACTCGGGTCGGAAGTCGTGACCCCATTGCGAGACGCAGTGCGCTTCGTCGATGGCGAACAGCGCGATGTTCGAGGCCTGGAACAGGTTGAGGCAGCGGTCCGTCATCAGCCGCTCGGGGGCGACGTAGACCAGATCGATCTCGCCGGTGCGCACCAGGCGCTCGATGCGCTGGGCTTCCTCGTAGGTTTGCGTGGAATTCAGGAAGGCCGCGCGTACGCCGACTTCGGCCAGCGCGTCGACCTGGTCCTGCATCAGCGCGATCAGCGGCGAGATGACCACGCCGACGCCGTCGCGCACCAGGGCGGGAATCTGGTAGCACAGCGACTTGCCGCCGCCGGTTGGCATCAGCACCAATGCGTCGCCGCCGCCGCTGACATGGCCGACAATTTCCGCCTGCTGGCCGCGGAAGGCCGGATAGCCGAACACGGTTTGCAGCAGGTGAAGGGCGCGTTCGTTATTTTCCTGGTGATTCATGATGCCACTGCAACTACTCAAAAAGTTAGTCCTTCCAGACGATCACGCCAGTGTAACCTGTGATGAGCACCAGCAGGCCAAAAGCGATGCGATACCAGGCAAATATCGTGAAAGTATGGGTGGCGATATAGCGCAGCAACCAGCGCACGCAGAAGAACGCGGAGATAAACGCCGACACGGTGCCGAGTGTAAACATCGGCAGGTCGGACACCGACAGCAGCGCGCGCGCCTTGTACAGCGAGTAGACGGAGGCGATCAGCAAGGTTGGAATGCCGAGCAGGAAGGAAAACTCGGTGGCCACCTTGCGCGACAGGCCGAACATCATGCCGCCGATGATGGTGGCGCCGGAGCGGCTGGTGCCGGGAATCAGCGCGAACGCTTGGGCGATGCCCATTTTTAAGGCATCGAGCGGGGTCATGTCGTCGACCGAATGCACCCGCACGCTGACCGGGTTGGCGGCCGCGTGGCGCTCGACGATCAGGATGATGACGCCGCCGACGATCAGCGCCAGCGCCACCGGCACCGGCTTGAACAAATAGGTCTTGAGCAGGTTGCCGAAGATCAGGCCCAACACGGCCAGCGGCAGGAAAGCGATGCCGATGTTGAGGGCGAAGCGCTGCTGGCGGCGCTCGGTGGTGATGCCGGTGAGGACGGCGGCGATGCGGGCGCGGTATTCCCAGCAGACGGCGAAGATGGCGCCGGCCTGGATCACGATCTCAAAGACATTCATTTGTTCTTCCATGCCCTGGAAGCCGAGCAGGTGCTCCGCGAGGATCAGGTGGCCGGTGGAGGAGATTGGGAGGAATTCCGTGAAACCTTCCACCAGGCCCATGATGATGGCTTTAAATGCGAGAACAATATCCATGTAATTAAGTAGTTACGCGAGGGAGTTTGAGGGAATGACGCGATGTTTGTGCCGCCGGGGTCGAAGCTTACCATGTTCGGCGTTGTCTTTTCGTAATCTAACTCAACCGTAATAAGGAATTGTGCGATGCCGCATGGAATGCCGGCAAACTGGCTGCCCGCTCGGCGTTCGGGACGTGTTGCGGCGCATCGAAAAGATGGCTTCGTGATAACTTTGTTGCTCAGCGCAGCCGTAGCAGCCGCGTCAGTTCGCCGCTTTTCTCCAGCCCGTCAAGCGCGGCGCTGACTTGCTCGACGGTGACGCGGCCCTTGCGCGAGACCGCGCAACCGCTCTTGACCTCGCTGACGACCAGCAGGTTGTAGCCGGACGCCAGCTCGCCGTTGGGAAACTGCTTCTCGATCGACTGGCCCGTGGTCAGGAAATAGTCGAAGCGTCCGGCCTGCCATTTGCGCACCGTCAGATTCATCGACGGCGCGTCGTCGCGAAGGAACTCGGCGCCGAGCTTTTTTTCGATATCCGGATACTGAAAGCCGAGCACGGTGCCGACGGTTTTGCCGCGCACCGCGTCGATCGATGTCGGCGCCGGTACCCGCTTCGAGGCGATCAGCACTTCGGAGGTGGGAATAAAGGTGCGGCTCCAGTTGAAGTCGCCCTTGAACCAGGCCGGCAGATAACCGCAGACGATGTCGCCGTCGCCGGATTCAAGCGCGCTGGTCATGCGTTTGCGCGGCAGTCCGACGAATTGCACCTTCATGCCCAGCTGTTTGCCCAGCGCGTTGCCCAGCGCCTCCTGGAAGCCGCCCTTGCGCGGCCCCGACTGCGCCGGCGCGTCCTCGATCTTTTGCACGAAACGCAGCGTACCGTTGGCCGGTTGCGCCGCCGTCGCCGTCGTTGCCGTCAATGGCTGCGCGGCCAGCAGTGCGCTGGCAATCACGAAGGGAAGTGCACGGAATGCTGCGGTCATGGGGCGCGCCGGAGATGTAAGTGGGCAGAAGGTAGCCCATCCGTCGCGCGCCGTCAATTGGATAACCGCGTGAATGCCCCCTCCACCTCGGCGATCTCGGCGCGCAGCCACGCGCTGAAGTGGGCAACCTTGCTCATGCCGCGCTTGCCGGGGTTGGCCAGCAGCCGGTAGCCGCGTCCATAGGTGGCGGTGAAGCCGGGTATCATCTTCAGCGCGCCGCTGCGCAGGTCCTCATAGGCGATGGTGTAGTGGGTCAGGCCGACGCCGTGACCGGCCAGCGCCGCCTGCACCAGCACCGCCGCATTGGTGTAGGAGCGCGAAAAGTCGTGCTTTCCCTTGAGCAGGCCGTGATCGCGCAGCAGCATGATCCAGTCGTCGGTGGAGTCCTCGTACAGCAGCGGAAAACGCCGCAGGTCGGCCGGCGTCAGCGCCGTTTCGCCCGGCGCCAGCAGCGACGGGCTGTAGACGGCCACCAGCCGTACGTGGAAAAAAAATCGGGATCGTCCTGGTCGACCGTCGTGATGCGCAGCGCGACGTCGGTGCTGTCGTCGTTGAGGTCGACCAGCCGGTCATTCGAGTCGATGCGGATATCGAGCTCGGGATGCAGCTTGGTAAAGCGGTCGATGCGCTGCACCAGCCATTTGATGGTCAGCGAGTGCGTGGTCGAGATGCGCAGGATTTTTTCATCGTCGCCGCCGCGCAGCGCCTCGACCTTGTTACGCAGTTCGCCCAGCAAGCGGCGCACCGTCACCGCCAGCTCCTGGCCTTTTTCGGTCAGCGTGATGTGGCGCGGATGGCGAATGAACAGCTCGAAGCCGAGCGCCGCCTCCAGCTGCTTGACCTGCAGGCTGATCGCCGCCGGCGTCTTGTGCAATTCCTGCGCGGCCAGTTTGAAGCTGCCCCAACGGGCCGCGCAGTCGAAATCGACCAGGCCGGAGAGCGAGCGCAGCGGTTTGTTCATGACATCCTAGGCTAAGTTTTTCTTATGCATCAGTCGAAAATAACTCGTTTGCTCGCGCATGCATGCTGGACGAAAATATACCTCATACGCCGGAACACTGCCATGAGTAAGATTTATTGATGGACGAGGCGTTCACGATCATTCAGGAGTCCGCCATGTCCAGTTCCACGCTACCCAAAGAAAGCGCCGTCAATCACGCATCGTTTGACGCGTTCACGCCCGAATTTCGGGCGCGGTTTTTAGCTCAGCTGATGACGATGTTGTCGCAGATGGCGGTGCGCTAGGCGATCGCGGCCGAGTGTTCCGGCGAGGCCGGCGCCGTGGCCCGCTCCAGCGCATCAAGCCACAGCATCGCCTGCTCGCGGGTGGCGCCGCACATTTCCACGGACGGCTGCAAGCCGCCGCAGCAAGCCGGGCGCTCGGGTTGGCCAAAAATGCCGCAGCGGTTGTCGTCCTGAAGCTGGACGCAGCGCACGCCTGCCGGCTTGCCGTTGGGCATACCGGGGATGGCGCTGGAGATGGAGGGGGCGGTACAGCAGGCGCCACAGTTCGGACGGCATGCCATCGCCGATGTGGTCGAGGTCATAGGGCCGGTATTTTACCCGGCTTTGCCGGCGGCCAGCCATTTTCCGACCTGGCCGGCGACCCAGGCGCCGTCGTCAAGGGGCAGGTCGTGGCCGGCGTCCGGATGCTCGCGGTGCTCGGCTTGCCAAGCCTCTGCCAGCCGGCGCGAGCAGCGCGGATCGACCAGCTGGTCGCCGGCGCTGCTCAGTACCAGCAGCGGCACGGCGGGCCGCGCGGCCGGGGCGCGGAAGCGCGCGGCCGACCACAACTGGCGCAGCGCGTTGGCGCGCGTGACGGGAAACTCGCGCTGGTAGCCCAGCCAGCGGTTCAGCAGGCCGGCGCGTTCGGCGGCGTCGCCGTGGCGGCTGGTCAGGCGCAGGATCAGCCGTTCCTGATCCTCGACGCCACCGTCGAGCAACTGGCGGACGATGGCGCCATAGTTTTGCCAGCGCAGCCGCTCGTGGAAGCGGCTGTAGGGACGCATGCTGGTGTTGATCAGTACGCCGCGCGTGAGCTCGCCCGGATGGCGGCTGGCCCATTCCACCGCCACCATCCCGCCCAGCGACAGCGCCAGCAGCGAGTAGGGCGGCGGCAGGCCGCGCGCCAGCAGATCCTGGCGGCAGAACGCCACCATCTCCGCCACCGTGGTCGGACTGCGCAGCGCGTGCCGTGTGCCGTTGCCCGGCAGGTCGGGCGTGACGACGTCCACGCCCACTACCGTCTCGGCCAACTGGTTGGGAAAGCGGCCCCAATGGCGCTGCTCGCGCATCAGCCCGCGCAACAGCACCCAGGTGCCCGCGTCCTCGGTCATGTGTGATACCACTGCGACAGCGCGCGTCGGTGCTGCACCTTGCGCGCCAGGCCCTCCGGCATCCAGCGCCCATGGCTGTTGGCGGCCCGCATCAGGAAGTCGAACCAGATCAGGTGACGCCGCAGCACCCGCTGCAAGCGGTGCGCCGCCGTCGGATTGAAGAAGGCGACGCGGTCGAAGATCTGGCGCGGATTTTTCTTCACCCACAGCCACGAACCCATCTCCAGCGTCAGCGGCAGGAACGCGCGGTCGCTGCCGGTGGTGCCGTTCAGGTACAGGTAATCCCACAGGTCGCCATGGGTGCGGTACTGGCGGCTTTGCGGCTCGAAAACGTAGTTATGATTGGGATAGCTCTGGGTGAACAACTGTTCCAGCGCGCCGATGTCGGCCAGGTGCGGAATCGGCGTGGCCGTGTGGGCGTGCGGAAACCAGATGCGGTCGCGCAGGCCGAAGCCCGAGTGGCAGTCGAGCGCCATGCTGAACTGGCGCGTCAGCAGCTCGCGCGCGACCAGGTCGCAGACGGCCTGGCTTTCCGGCTCCATCGGCGCGCCGTCGACGCCGCGATACCACGGCAGATGGTGGCTGTAACGCTGGCCACCGAGCATGAACGGGACTTTTTCCACTGCGCTCAACGGCGCGTTGCGCATCAGGTCGACGCCTTGCGGATTGCAGCGCGTGGCCTGCCACATGCCGCCGGGATTGACCAACGGCATGAACACCAGCCGCATCGATTCCAGTTGCTGGTGCAGGGTGCTGTCCCAGCGCAGCCGCGCCAGCAGGCTCTCCAGGAAAGACAGGATGACTTGCGTGCCGATGCGCTCGAGACCGTGGATGCCGCCGAAAAAGCCCAGCGCCGGCACGTCCGGGCTCGGGTTGCCCAGCGCGATCGTGTAGACGGGGAACTGGCGGCCGTCCATCGCCACCGTGCAAGGGGTGCTCACCTCCAGATGGCGTCCGCCTTCGTCGATCAGACGTTTCAGGGTGATCAGTTCGGGCAGGTTCTTCTCTGGCATGGGCGGCCGCAGGTGGGAATATGGCAGCTAGTGTAGCCGAAGTGTCCGGCTTCGCCGCACCCGCACGGAACGATATTTCAGTCGCCTGGTGGCTCGCACACCCGCACCAGTTGCTCGCGCAGCCAGCGCTGGGCCGGATGGGCGTCGTTGCGGCGGTGCCAGTGCAGCACGAACGGCACCGGCGCCAGGTCCAGCTCGTCCGGCAGTGGCATCACGGTCAGTGCTGCGCCCAGGCCGCTGGCGCGCACCACGCCCTCCATCATTGTCGCCAGCACATCGCTGGCGGCGACCACGGCGGGCGCGGCGTACATCTGCGGCAGGGCGATGGCGATGTCGCGCTTGCGGCCCAGCTGCGCCAGCTTCACGTCCACATGGCCGACGCCGTCGCCCTCCGGTGATACCAGCAGGTGCCGGTGCGCCAGGAACTTTGCCAGCGTCAGCTTTCCATTCGCCACCGGATGACCTTTGCGCGCGACACAGACAAAGCGTTCCTCGAACAGCGGCAGGGTAGGGATGCGCGGCGTGCTGCCGCCGGGCACGCCGAAACTACATGGCTAAAGTGGGCTGATCAACCACTCGAAAGCACATCATGACCATGCAAGAGAACGGCCTCACCCGGCCACAGCAGCAAGCCATCGAAAACCTGTACGGCGCCTTCAACGATCAAAACCCGGACCTGCTCGACAGCGCGCTGGCGCCGGATTGGGACGATATCCCGCTCGGACCGGACCAGCAGCCGGGACTGGCGGGCATGAAGCCGGTCATCGCGATGTTCACCGCCGCCTTCCCTGACGTAAAGATCACGATCCTCGACGTTTTCGGCCCCGACGGCCGCGCCGCCGTCCGCGCGCGCATCACCGGAACCCACCTGGGCGAATTCTTTGGCATTGCCCCGACCGGCAAGCCGATCGACATCGCGATCCACGAATTCCACCAGCTGTCCGCCGACCGGATTGTGCGCACCTGGCACCTGGAAGACTGGTTCGGCATGCTCAATCAGGTGGGCGCGTGGCCGCCCAAGGCGGTCTGACCACTTCAATTTGTGGTCTGATAGGTAAACGTTTAATTAGTGCTTGACGTAATCGTCGACCTTGCCTAGCCTTCATGTCGGAGAATACACCAACATAAATAGAAAGGTTGACAATGAAGCAATTTCCCCGCCGGATCACCTTGCTGATAGCCGCCGTCCTGGCCGCTGGCGCCGTTCACGCCGACGGCCCCTTCCGCAACACCGACAACAAGAGCGCCAACGACGCCGGCGAGGGCACTTATCCGGTGCCCTACAAAAAGCCGACCGAAGCCGAAATCGTCGGCGCGCTCGACCGCGTGCGCGGCTACATCGACAGCATCACGCCGACCCGCATCGTCGACAAGGCGACCGGCAAGCCGATCACCGACCTCAACAAGCCGGTCGCGGGCGCCGTGTTTGAAAAATCGCCCGGCGACTTCGGGCTGATGGTCTACGAGATGGGCGTGATTCATTCCGGCCTGATCAAGGCGGCCGAGGTCACCGGTGACAAGCGCTACAGCGACGTCACCCGCCGCCACCTGCAATTCTTCAAGGACACGCAGCCGTACTTCCGCGCGCAGGAAAACCAGTTCAAGCTGGGCCGCGACAACAGCTTCACCCGCTTCCTGGAGCCGCGCTCGCTCGACGACAGCGGCTCGATGTGCGCCGCGCTGGTGCGCGCCCGCTTCGCCAAGGTCGGTCCGGATTTGAAAGGCATGATCGACACCTGCAGCAACTACGTGCAGAAAAAGCAGTACCGTCTCGACGACGGCACCTTCGCGCGCCAGCGTCCGCAGGCGTCGTCGTTGTGGGCCGACGACATGTACATGGGCATTCCGGCGTTGGCCGAAATGGGCCACCTGACCGGCGACAAGGCCTGGTTCGACGACGCCGCCTCCAACGTGCTGACGATGTCGCAGCACCTGTTCAACGAACGCAACGGCCTGTTCACGCACGGCTGGAACGCCAACAACCCGGACGCGCCGCGCTTCTACTGGGCGCGCGCCAACGGCTGGGCGGTATTGTCGATGAGCGACCTGCTCGACGTGCTGCCGAAGGACCATCCGGCCTATCCGAAGGTGCTGGCCCAGCTGCGCGCCAGTTTGCGCGGCATCGCCGAGCTGCAGTCGGGCACCGGCTTGTGGCACCAGATGCTCGACCGTAACGACTCGTATCTGGAAACGTCGGCCACCGCGATCTTCGTGTACGTCTACGCGCACGCGATCAACCAGGGCTGGATCAGCCCGACCACGTACGGCTCGATCGCCCAGGCCGGCTGGATCGGTTTGAGCACGCGCATCAACGCCAAGGGGCAAGTGGAAGGCACCTGCGTCGGCACCACGTTCGCCAGCGACCAGGTGTACTACTACAACCGGCCGGTCAGCGTCGACGCGATGCACGGCTACGGTCCGGTGCTGCTGGCCGGCGCCGAGATGGTGAAACTGTTGAAGAATCCCGCCATCGATATCCAGCACAAGCTGCGCACCTACCACTACATGCCGCGCGCCAGCGGATCGAAGATCAGCGAGCACTGACCGGCTCGCTGTGTGGTGAGAAGAAATGTGGACCCTGCCGGGTCCACATTTTTAGCTGCGGTACAGCGGGTTCGAGGCCACATAGACCGTCACCTTTTTTGTGAAGGTGCCGGCCGGCGCGATCTTGGCCAGGTCGAACGACGTCTCGTGATGCAAGGTCAGGAAGTGCCACGTAAAACTGGTGCCGTTGACCTTGAACTCCACCGTCTCGCCATTTTCCACGCGCACGTGCTTGGTTTTTTCCGTGATCACGATCTGGCGGTGGGCGCTGGCCGTCGGCGCGGTCGTGCCGTATTTGGCGGTGGCGGCGGTGGCCGCGAAAGCGGTGGCGGTCGTGGCGAACAACGCGGTGACCAGGGCGGCGGTGCGGATCGATTTAAACATGATGTGGTTCCTTCAAAGTGTGACGGTGGCGTCCCTACGTGCGGACAGGTTTGCCGGCAGCATTCGTTTTGCTGCCGATGAACACAGTATGGGGACGTTGTCGAGGCACAAAATCTGCCGCCCGGGGGAGGCGGCATATGCCGAGTGGCATATGCAGGGCCACAATTCACTTGATGGTGAGATGCTTGGCGAAGGAACATCGCTGGAGTAACGCGTTCAGCGTGCCTAATTGCGGCGGCGTGAAGGTCCACTGGCGGAAAACGCCCAGGGGTTCGGTTTCATCGATCGCCGGGATTGGCGCATCGAGTTCCGTGAGGCACTGCCGGTGGTACTCCGCCTTGGGCGGATTCGACACGGCCCGGATCAGCGCGGCGGCAGGCTTGGTCTTCGCGTCGAAGAAATTGACCCGGATTTCGATCTCCTGGCCATCCGGTCCGATATCGCCAAACAGCGCGCCGCCGCACAACAGCGTATTGAAAAGCGTGTCGACATGTATGAAATAAGGCTCTGCGTCGTTCAATCCTTCGAGAAGATAGGAGTTGGACACCACAAGCGCGATCACCTGGTTGATTTTGCGGTGACGTGAGGCGAACGGGCTTCTTGCGATCAGCGATGAGAGCACGGCCGGGTGGTTGCGCAGGTAATCGCGCTTCCTGATGGCTTGTGTGGTTTTACTTCTCAGCGCATTGGTGGCATCCCAAAATTCGTGGTCTGTGGCGGGATGCATCACACTCCGGCATTCCAGCACAAAGGCGGTGTCGTCCAGTACCAGCAGCGCATCGATGTCGCCGATGCGCGGATCCGGAATCTTGATGCCCGGCCCTAAGATGAAGTGCTTTTCGGTGAGTGCGCCCTGCACCGCGGCCGCCAGCATGCCGTGTACGACTTCGGCTTCGAAAACGCGTCCCCGCTTCGCATGCTCAACCTCGAGATTTGTCGTTTCCCTCGACCAGCTCGACAGAAGCCGCATCGGATGTGAGGTCAGCAACGGGGTCCAAACGAGTAGCAGCCCATCGGCATGCCGCAGCAGCGGACGTTGCCACAGCGATTGCTCGACGTGTGTGCCGTCGAAGGTGAAAAAGTCGAGCAAGGCCGACACTTGCGCTTGGTCCACCTTCAGCAAGCGTTGCAGCGCTTGCGTCAAGTCGGCCGCCGGTATCGGATGCGCAAGAAGCCTGCCAGCGTCGGCCGATGCCGGCGGCACAGCACGCGCCTGCATCCTTCTCTGGCCGGCCAGGCAGCCGAGTTGCAGCCAGGCGTCCAGGACTTTGCGCAACGTCAACCCTCCCAACATGCCGAGTTTTTCGTTCAACACTCCAGCGGTGTTGTCCTCCAGGACGCTGAAGCGCTGATAGGCAAGTCCCAGGCAGAATTGTTGTAGCTCCTCGGGTAACTCTCCCAATGACTGAATGACGAGGCCGCCGTCCGGGGCGTGGCAAAGTATGGCCTCGTTCATGGTGGCCGGGGACAGTGCCATTGCGCGCGCGGCCTCGAAGTCACGGTGGTATTTGTTGCTGCGCCTGACCAGATCAAGCGTGGAATCGGCAGCGGCCGGAGGTTGGTGCGCTAAAAGACGGTCGTCGCGGGCCGCCCGCCAGATTAAAAATACACGCGCGAGAAGGTATCGAATTTGAAGCGACTCAATGAACGCAAGGGTTGGCTCAGAAAAGTGCCGCGCTCCGCGTTCTTGTTGTCCACCGTTCACACTGCGATTTCACTTCTGGACTACGAGTGAGGTTTCAAGCTAGAGTGGTTTGGATCAACTTCAATATGGTCCTTTCAACAGTGATGGCCGCACGATTGTGCTAAGCGCTGTTTTTTGTCCAGTGCAAACCAGGTGTTGATGGAAAATTGGCCTCGTTGAAGTCTGCTGGCCAATCCGCCTTGTCGTCAATATCGTCCAAAGTCAGTCTGTCAATTGCGAGCGTTAAAAAAAATAGGAGCGTTAACATGCATGCGTTTTCCAGCTTAAAAATGTCTACCAAGCTGATCTTATCGTTCGCGTCCGTGTTGACGCTGACGCTGGTGGTCGCCATCTTCTCCATTGTGCAGCTGGGGCGGGTCAATCAGACGTCGACCGACATGGAAATCAACTGGATGCCGAGCGTGCGCGCCACCTCGGACATGAACACCAACACGTCCGCTTCCGCATCGCCGCGCTCCAGCACATCCTTTCTGCCGACGCCCGCGATATGGACCGTTACGAGAAGGAGATGGCTAAGATAATGGCCCAGTTCGAGAAAAACCGCACCGAGTACGCCGCGCTGATTTCCTCGCCGGAGGAGAAGAAGATGTACGAGGGGTTCCTGAAAAACTGGGAGGAGTATCTTGCCGAACATAACAAGGTGCTGACGCTGTCACGCGCGAACGCCAATGAAGAGGCGACCAAACTCGCGCGCGGCAATTCACAAGTGCAGTTCGATGAGGCCAGCGAAGATCTGGGCAAACTGGTCGACCTCAACGTGGCCGGCGGCAGGCAAGCCAGCGCCGATGGCAACACGATGTATGACAACGCGCGCGCATGGATCATCGGCCTGAGCGCCGTCGCCATCCTGCTCAGCGTGGTGATCGTGGTGGCGGTGTTGCGCAGCGTGCGCTCGCAGCTCGGCGGCGATCCCGCCTACGCGGCGGGCATCGTGCGCCGCATCGCCGAGGGCGACCTGAACGTGCAGGTCGAGGTCGCGCCGAATGACAAGCAAAGCTTGCTGTTCTTCATGGGGGAGATGCGCTCCAGTCTCGAAGGTATTGTCAACGAGGTCCGCGCCGGCACGGTCAGCATCGGCGCGGCCACGCGTCAGATCGCCGTAGGTAATCTCGATCTGTCGTCTCGCACCGAGGAGCAGGCCAGCTCGCTGGAGGAAACCGCTTCCTCGATGGAGGAGATGACCTCGACCGTCAAGCAGAACGCCGACAACGCCCGCCAGGCCAACCAGCTGGCAATCTCGGCGTCCGATATCGCCACCAGGGGCGGCGCCGTGGTGGCGCAAGTGGTCGAGACGATGGGTACGATTAACGCCTCGTCGAGCAAGATTGTCGACATCATCGGCGTGATCGACGGCATTGCGTTCCAGACCAACATCCTGGCCTTGAACGCGGCGGTCGAGGCGGCGCGCGCCGGCGAGCAGGGCCGGGGATTCGCCGTGGTCGCCAGCGAGGTGCGCAACCTGGCGCAGCGCTCGGCTGCGGCGGCCAAGGAGATCAAAGCGCTGATCGGCACGTCGGTCGAGCAGGTGGCGGCGGGCGCCACGCTGGTCGATCAGGCCGGCTCGACAATGCACGGGATCGTCGACAGCATCCGCAGCGTGACCGATATCATGAGCGAGATCAGCGCGGCCAACCAGGAGCAGACGCAGGGCATCGAGCAGATCAATGAGGCGATCGTCCAGATGGACAACACCACGCAGCAAAACGCCGCGTTGGTGGAGGAGGCCGCCGCCGCGTCACAGGCGCTGCAGGACCAGGCGGCCAGGCTGGCGGAACTGGTTAGCGTATTCAAGACCCGCGACAGCCTCGACAAACTCGCGCTGACGTCGCCAGCGCTCAAACGGCCCGCGCTGTCCGCCAAGCCCGCCGCCAGCACGAACCGTCCGGCGCCACGCGCCCTTGCGGCCGCCAAGCCGGCGAAACTTGCCTCGACCGGCAGCGGCGCCAGCGGCAGCGACTGGGAAGAGTTCTAAGCGGTTGGCTGTGTACGCTTCAATATGTGTGTGGTGGGCGTGCTTCCCATCGGCAGCAGCCAGTGCCCGTCGCGCCAGAGCAGGGCGGTCTTTTCCTGTGCACCGGCGATCGATAGCCGCAGATCGGTATTGGGCTCCGCACGGGCCAAACCCCCGGCGGGCGTTGTGGTGGACCGCAACAGTTTGGCGATACGCTGTTCATCGAGTGGGTCGCCATGTATGCCGAACAGATCGTCCGGGACCTGATCGACCGGCAGCAATTGGGCCGCGCCAACGCAGTCGCGGCCGATTGCGGCAAGCAGCTCGAACGGTGAGGTTCCTCCAGTGCGATGCCGCTGCGCCAGGCGTCGCCGAATGGGTTCGCTATCGGGCAAAAGATTATCGAAGTAATTTGTCACCATGTCGCCGGAATAGGCGGCGTTGTCCGCCCTGAACGGCATGGACAGCGACAGCGGACGTCCCTGAGGATGCCCGATCCATTGGTCGAAGTACTGGAAAGTCGAGGTGTTGCCGGCATTGGTCCATTGTCCTGCTGGAATGCCGTTCAGCCAGACGTTCAGGCGGCCCTGGTTACGTGCGCGCGCCATCGTTTACCATGAGGTCTTGTCGGATTGGGGGATGGCCTGCGGCTCGACCTTGGGTGACCTCGCTGGCGTCGGATTGGCCTGGGGTTGCTTCGCGATGTAGGCTGCGGGCGCTTGCGCGACCCTTAACGCGCGATCCTCACGTTCTCCTGTTCGGGAATCGGGCGGCGAGAAATTGAGTTGGACATCGAGCAGACGCAGAATGGTGTACAGGCGTTCCACGCTCGTGGAGCCGAGGTTCGATTCGATTTGCGCGTAGCTTTGCTGGGTTATGCCCAGTTTCTCAGCCATTGCCGCCTGCGTCAGGCCTGCACGCTTCCTGAAGCCTTGGATAAGCGGTTTTAACTGATCGATCGTTTGGAGGGCGAATAGCATATGCAGGTCCTTGAAGACTGGTTCTTACAGTTTATAGCCTGTTATATCGAAAAACAAGACAAAACCTGTTTTATGGGTTGAAGTTTGACTTTTACAGGTCAAAGGCTGTTAATGTCAAATACAGGCTAAATGCTGTAATGACGCGCATTTTAGCGTCGTGCCATGGCAAAAAATATAACTGAACATGGTGGTTTTCGTACTGAAGCAGCCTCTTGCATGAATGAAAATACGGCCACACTTCATGCTACGATAACTTTTGCCCATTTCCTGTGCCAACATGAAAACCCAAACTCGTCGCCACGCTGTCGGACTGATCTTCTCTGTGCTTGCCTCGTCGATCGCCGCTCCAGCGATCGCGCAGTCGACGCCCCCCGCTTTCTCGGCCATTTTCGGTGACCACGCGGTCTTGCAGCGCGGTGAGCCGTTGACCTTGTGGGGCACGGCGCCCGCCGGCCAGCGTGTGACGGTGAGCCTGGCCGGCGTTTCCGCCGAGGCGAACACGGGGTCGAACGGGCAATGGCGCGCGAGCATGCCGGCAATGCCGGCCGGCGGACCGCACACGCTGTCCGTCAGCGGTGGCGGCGGCGCCTCCACGCTCAAGGACATCATGATCGGCGACGTCTACCTGTGCGGCGGCCAGTCGAACATGGCATTTCCGGCGCGGCTGTCGACCGGCGCATGGCCCGACTTCCCCGACAATCCGAACCTGCGCTTCGTCAATATCGAAAATGTCAGTGAAGCGGCCATCCAGGATGATCTGAAGCGGCCGCTGGCATGGCAGGTGGTGTCGCCAAAGACGGCCGGCGAGGCGTCGGCGGTGTGTTACTACATGGCGCGCACGCTGCAACAAAAACAGAAGGTGCCGGTCGGCTTTATCAATTCGAGTTGGGGCGGCACCTCCATCCAGGGCTGGATCGGCGCGCCGTCGCTGAAGACCCTGCCGGCCTACGTCAAGCGGCTCGATGCGCTGGCCGACATGGCGTCCAATCCGGCCAAGGCCATGGCCGGCGAAGCGCGCCGACATCAGCAATGGTGGGAAGCGCACGACCCGCAGGCCAAGTCCCAGCGCACGTGGAGTTCGCCAGAGTTCGACGATTCCAAATGGCCAAGCCTGACACCCAAGGGATCGTGGAAGGAGGCCGGCATTCCCGCGCTGGCCGACTTCGACGGCGCGGCGTGGTTCCGCACCACGGTAACCTTGGACGAGGCGCAGGCGCGGACGGCAAACTCGCTCCAGCTCGGCCCCATCGACACCTACGACAGTACCTGGGTCAACGGCGTGCGTGTGGGCGGCGGCAGTACGGACTGGGTGTGGCGGAACTACCCGGTGCCGGCCGGCGTATTCAAACCGGGCCGCAATGTGATCGCCGTTCACGTGCTCAGCCGCGGCAAGGGCGGCGGGCTGACCGGGCAGCCGGATCATCGCGGCATCAAAACCGGCGACGGCCAGTTCATCGCGCTGTCTACGGCGTGGAAGTATCAAGTCGGCACGCGCTTGAAAGGCCTGTCGATCGCGCCGTCGCCGTGGGATGTGCCGACCAGTTTGTCGACCTTGTACAACGCCATGATCGCGCCGCTGGCTGGCTACAAGTTCAAACTGGCGGCGTGGTATCAGGGCGAATCCAACGCCGGCGAACCCAAGGAATACGAGACCCTGCTGCCGTTGCTGATCGCCGACTGGCGCAAGACGTTCGGCCAGCCGCAATTGCCTTTCCTGGTCGCCCAGCTATCGTCGTTCGGCCCGGTCTCGACCCGGCCGGCGGAATCGAACTGGGCGCGGTTGCGCGAGGCGCAGGCCAAAACCGTACGCAACGACCCGCACGCGGGTCTGGCCGTCACCATCGACGTCGGCGACCGCACCGACATTCATCCGCCGCAGAAAGCGCTGGTCGGCGAGCGGCTGGCCTTGGCGGCGCGCGCGCTGGCCTACGGCGAGACGATCGCGCCCGGCGGCCCGGAGGCGACCGGCGTAACGCGCGTTGGTGAGGATCTGGTGGTCACATTCAAGAACACCGGCGCCGGCCTGCGCACATATAGCGCCGGCCACGCGATCGGATTCGAAGCGTGCGCCGGCGCCGAGTGCCGCTATGTGCTGGCGGTGGCGCAAGGCGATAAGGTGGCCTTGAAAGGGGTCAATGTCCCGGGCGTCACGCATGTGCGTTATGCCTGGGCTGACGCCCCCCTGGTTAATCTCTACAGCGCGGAGGACTTGCCGGCGGCGCCGTTCGAGTTGGAGGTTAAATAGGCGAGGTCTAATTAAGGTAGCAAATAAGTGGACAATTTGATCCATCTGGAGGATGACTTGAACAAGAAGAACGGTGGGGACGACGGCATCTCGCAAAGCCGGCGGCAGCTGCTGGTATCGACCGGCTTGGCAATGGCGTTTCCCGGACTGGCCGGCGCCTCGGTGGTCGCGACCACGGCGCCAGGCGGCCGGGAAAATCTCGAATTGTGGTACCAGCGTCCGGCCGGCGCCTGGGTCGAAGCGCTACCGGTCGGTAACGGTAGGCTCGGCGCCATGTGCTTCGGACGGGTTGCCCAAGAGCGTATCCAGCTGAACGAGGACACACTGTTCGCGGGCGGACCGTACGACTCGAACAATCCGCGTTCGCTGGAGGCGCTGCCGGCGATCAGGAAGCTGGTCGACCAAGGCAAGCTTGTGGAGGCGGCGGACATGATCGCCTCCTCGATGATGGCGACGCCGCTGAAACAGATGCCTTATGGCGCGGCCGGCGATCTGCTTCTTGATTTTTCCGGCATCGCCGGCGCCGACAACTACCAGCGTTCGCTCGAGCTGGACACCGCCATCGCCGCCACGCGCTTCAATGACGGCAAGGTGCGGCATCTGCGCGAGGTGTTCGCCAGTGTGCCCGACCAGGTGCTGGTGATACGCTTGACCGCGCAAGGCGGCACGCTCGATTTCGATCTGGGCTACCGTCATCCGGCCGCCGCCGATTATGGCGATACCGATTATGAGGGCCATAAAAAAGGGGCCGCGACGCCGATCGGCGTGGAGTGGGATTATCGCGAACCGCCGCGTGCTGGCGAGCGTCCTTCCAACTTGTCGGTGCGTGCCGATGGGGGCGACGCGTTATTGGTCGAAGGACGTAATATTGAGGCGTCCGGCATTCCGGCGGCGTTGCGTTACGCGGTGCGGGTGAAGGCCGTCGGCGATGGCGCGATCACGCCGCGCGGCGAGCGCATCGAAGTACGCGGAGCGCGCACGGTGACCTTGCTGGTGGCGGTGGCGACCAGCTACATCAACTACGCCGACGTCGGCGGCGATCCGCTCAAGACCGTCCGCGCGCAGACCGAGGCGGCCGCCGCCAAACCTTATGCGCGCTTGCGTACCGCGCACCTTGCGGCGCACCGGAGCATGTTCCGCCGGCTGTCGCTGCGGATCGGCAGCAGCGCGGAGACCAGTGCCGCCGCAGGCATCTCGACCGACGAACGCATCGCCGCTGTCGACGCGCGGCCGGACGCCGCGCTGGCCGCGCTATACGTGCAGTACGCCCGCTATTTGCTGATGTCGTCGTCGCGTCCGGGCAGCCAGCCGGCCAATCTGCAAGGTCTGTGGAACGAGGGGACCAATCCGCCGTGGGGTTCCAAGTACACCATCAACATCAACACGCAGATGAACTACTGGCCGGCGGAATCGGCCAATCTGGGCGAATGCGTCGAGCCGCTGGTGCGCATGGTGGAGGATTTGTCGGTCACGGGCGCCGTCACCGCGCGCAAGGGCTATGGCGCGCGCGGCTGGATGGCGCACCACAACACCGATCTGTGGCGCGCCGCAGCCCCGATCGACGGCCCGAAATGGGGCATGTGGCCATGCGGCGGCGCGTGGTTGTGCCAGGCGTTGTGGGAGCACTATGAATACAACCCGGACCCCGCATGGCTACGCCGGATCTACCCGTTGCTCAAAGGCGCGGCGTTGTTCTTCGTCGATACGCTGGTCGAAGATCCGCAGGGCAGGGGACTGGTCACGTCGCCATCCGTCTCGCCCGAGAATGAGCACCACAAAGGCGTGGCCACCTGCGCCGGGCCGGCCATGGACCGCCAGATCGTGCGCGACCTGTTCGGCTGGACGCTCAAGGCCCACGCGCTGCTCAAGGACCGCGACCGCGAGTTCGCCACCACGCTGGAAACCATGCGCGCACGCCTGCCGGCGGACCGCATCGGCGCGCAGGGGCAGTTGCAGGAATGGCTGGAGGATTGGGATGCCGGCGCGCCGGAGCAGCAGCATCGCCATGTGTCGCATCTGTACGCGGTGTACCCGAGCGAGCAAATCAACGTGCGCGATATGCCGGAGTTGATCGCGGCCGCGAAAGTCACGCTCAACACGCGCGGCGACAAATCGACCGGCTGGGCGACGGCGTGGCGGCTGGCGCTATGGACGCGCATGGGCGAGGGCGAACGCGCCTATTCGATCCTGCAAGGGTTGCTGGGCCCCGAGCGTACCTATCCGAACATGTTCGACTCCCATCCACCGTTCCAAATCGACGGCAACTTCGGTGGCGCGGCGGCGATCCTGGAGATGCTGGTGCAATCTTGGGGCGATGAGATCCACATTCTCGCGGCGTTGCCGAAGGCCTGGCCGGAAGGCTCCTTGCGCGGCGTTCGTGCCAAGGGCGGCGTCGAGCTGGACCTGGACTGGGCCGGCGGCAAGATGACGCGCCTGCGCCTGCGCGGCAGGCCGCATGACAAGGTGCAGGTACGTTATCGCGAGCAATTGGTACAGGTGGTGCTGGATAAAAAAGGGGCGGGGACAGTGATGTAGCGGACAAGACGGTTGCGGCCGCTTGACGCTGGGCACCCTTGCGCTTATATTAATGACTTATAAGTAAGTTAAAATGGAACCCACCCATGCAAGCCTCTCAAGACACCAAGCCACGCTGGGAGCGGCGCAAGGACGCGCGGCCGCAGGAATTGCTGGCCGCCGCACTGGAGCAGTTCGTCGAACGTGGCTATGCCGCCACGCGCCTGGAAGACGTGGCCAAGCGCGCCGGCGTCTCCAAGGGCACCCTGTATCTGTATTTCACCAATAAAGAAGAACTGTTCAAGGCAGTCGTGCGCGAAAACATCGTGCAAGCCATCGGCGAGGCCGAGCAGGACGCGGCCGTGTTCGAAGGCCACAGCGGCGAGCTGCTGCGCACCATCTTGATGGCCTGGTGGGACGAGATCTGCACCACGCATTTAGCCGGCATTACAAAGCTGATGCTCTCCGAAGGCCACAACTTCCCCGAACTTGCCAAGTTTTACAATGAAGAGGTGGTCAAGCGCGGCAGCGACCTGATCACCAGCGTGCTGGTGCGCGGCATCAGCCGGGGCGAGTTCCGCCCGGTCGATCCGGCCGTCATGACCCCTGTGCTGATCGCGCCGGTGATGATGCTGATGATGTGGACCAACTCCTTCATGCCCGCCTGCGAGATGCCGGCGATCGATTCGCACGCCTTTATGGACACCTTTATCGGCACCACGCTGGGCGGCCTGGAGGTGGCCGCGTCGTGAGCGGCGCCCCTGCCGGGATCGCGTTTTCCGTCCAAGTTGCCAATTTGGTAGGTTCATCCCCCTTAAACTGCAGACTGTCGCAATTTCCCGCGATATGGCCGTCAACTCGTTAATATGTGCCTCCATGCCAGTTCAACGATAAAATGACGGATTATTTAATCCCGACCGAGTCATAAGATGAATATCGAACAAGCCCGTTTCAACATGATCGAACAGCAAATCCGTCCGTGGGACGTCCTGGACCCGGAGGTTCTGGAGCTGTTGCACGTGGTTAAACGTGAGAATTTCGTCCCGGCCGCGCACAAGGCGCTGGCTTTCGTCGACGCCGAGATCCCGCTGCCGGGCGGCGAATCGATGCTGATGCCGAAGATCGAGGCGCGCCTGCTGCAGGACGTGAACCTGAAAAAGCACGAGAACGTGCTCGAGATCGGCACCGGTTCCGGCTACATGGCCGCGCTGCTGGCGTACAAGGGCCGTCACGTGACGACGGTGGAAATCTCGCCGGAACTGAAGGCGCTGGCGGAAAAGAGTTTGGCCGACAACGGCGTGACCAATGTGAAGGTCGAGCTGGGCAACGGCGCGCAGGGCTGGCCGAGCGGCGCCCCGTATGACGTGATCGTCGTGTCGGGCTCGCTGCCGGTGCTGCCGGAGGCGTTGTTGCAGCAGTTGAAGGTGGGCGGCCGCCTGGCGGTCATCATCGGCCAGGCGCCGGCGATGAAGGCGCAGTTGATTACCCGTACCGGCGAAGCCGGCTACGACACGCGCACCTTGTTTGAAACCAGCGTCAAGCCGCTGGCCTCGGCAACGACGCCGTCGGCGTTCCAGTTTTAAGCGGCGGGCGGCCTATGCAGCATCTTACCGCTCCGGAACTGGCCGCGAGGCTGGCCGACGAGGCGCGTCCCAAGCCGGTGTTGCTGGACGTGCGCGAGAATTGGGAATTCGAGACCTGCCGCATCGACGGCTCGGTGCAGATCCCGATGAATACGATACCGGCGCGCATCGACGATCTCGATGAGGACGCCGAGATCGTCTGTATCTGCCACCACGGCGCGCGCAGCCTGCAGGTGGCCGCCTTCCTGGAGCGTAACGGCTTCGGCAAGACGGTCAACCTGACCGGCGGCATCCACGCCTGGGCGCTGCAGGTCGACCCGACGATGCCGAAGTACTAGGGCCGCGATCGACGCGGCAGTCGGCGCGGCGCCGGGGCGGCAGTGTTTTTGATTTGATCAACTTTTTTTGATGACTCCAACGGAGAATGCAATGCAGAGACCCCTTATCGCCGTGCTGATCACCAGCGCCTTTTTGACGCTCAACGCACAGGCGGCCGATCTTCTTCAAGTCTATCAGCAAGCGCTCGCGAACGACGCCACGTACGCCAGCGCCCGCTCTTCGGTTGAAGCTGGTCGCGAGCGGATCACGCAAGGGCGCTCCGGGCTGCTGCCGGTCATCGCCGCCAGCGGGTCGAACACCCGCAACACGGGCGATTTCACGCCGTTCAACGTCGGCGCCGTCGATGTCATCGGCGGCGTGCCGGTCGTCTCAAACAAGCGCAATACGGATTACCACACCAACGTCTACACCGTTTCGCTGACGCAGCCGCTGTTCAACTGGGGCCTGTGGCAGAGCTATGAGCAGAGCAAGCTGGCGCAGGCGCAGGCCGAGGCCGCCTTCGCCCAGGCGCGGCTGGACTTGATCACCCGCGTGGCGCAAGCCTATTTCGACGTGCTCACGGCGCAGGACAACCTGACCTCGACCCAGGCGCAGAAGGTGGCGACCACCGAGCAGCTGGCCTCGGCCAAGCGCAATTTCGAAGTTGGCACCCAGACCATCACCGATACCCACGAGGCGCAGGCGGCCTACGATCTCGTGGTGGCGCAGGAATTTGCCGCGATTAACGATCTGGACAACAAGCGCACCGCGCTGCAGGTCATCATCGGCCAGGCGCCGGGCGAACTGGCGCCGCTGCGCGCGGGCGTGACCATCGCCGCGCCGGAGCCGGCTGCGGTCGATCCGTGGATCAGCTCGGCGGAAGGCCAGAACTTCGCCGTGATTTCGGCCCAATTGTCGCTGGAAATCGCTAAGCGCGAAATCTCGCGCAACCGCGCCAACCACCTGCCCACGGCCAATCTGACGGCGGCAACCCAGCACAGCAGCCAGACCGCGTACGGCACGCAGAAGAGCAACGCCATCGGCGTGACCTGGAATATTCCGATCTTCAACGGATTCGCCATCACCAGCAAGGTGCGCGAAACCATCGCCCTGGAAGACCGTGCACGTAACGACCTGGAAGCGACCAAGCGGCAGGCGTCGCAAGCCGCGCGCCAGGCCTTCCTCGGCATGAACAGCGGCCTGGCCCAGGTCAAGGCGCTGGAGGCGGCCGAAGTGTCGAGCAAGTCGTCGCTCGATTCGAACAAGCTGGGTTACCAGGTCGGCGTGCGGATCAACATCGACGTGCTCAACGCGCAGCGCCAGTTGTACTCGACCCAGCGCGACCTGTCGCGCGCGCGCTACGACACCATCATGAACGGTCTGCGCCTGCGCTCGGCCGCCGGCACCTTGAAGGAAGAGGACCTGGCGCCGGTCAACGCCTTGCTGGCGCGCTAGGACTTCACATTTGTTTGATTGTCGATCCGTCTGCCAAGCCGCTCCTTGAAAATTGAGCGGCTTTTCTTTTCTTTGCCCTATCAGCAACAGGGGCTCTTCGCGAAAACACCCGAGCAGCGATGAAGTTGCCGCCGTGAGCCAAATCATCGAGCATATTTCGGCGCGAGTGCTTGAGCGCCGTGAGGCTGCCGCAATGCTGAAGCGGCGCATCGACAACAAGGAACTACTGCCGCCAAAAGAGTTTCAGCAAGCATTGGGCATTAGCCGGCAAGCCGTCAATGACGCGGTAAAGACGCGCCGCATGTTTGGAATTCTTGGCCCTGCTGGCGAGTATTACTACCCCGCGTTCTATGCCGATCGCGATTTACATCGCCGTGATGTGGAAAAAGTCGCAAAAGCGTTGGGAGTCGCGCCAGCAGCTTCCAAATATCACTTCTTCACAAGCAAATCGACGTACTTGGGCGCGGTAACTCCACTCGAGGCACTTAAAAAAGTTACAGTCCCGCGCCCCGGCCGTCGAAGCTGCGTTCGATCAGCTCGATCTTGTAGCCGTCCGGGTCGGTGACGAAGGCGATCACGGTCGAGCCGCCCTTGACCGGGCCGGGCTCGCGCGTGACGGTGCCGCCGTTGGCGCGCACCCCCGCCGCCGCCGCGTAAATGTCGTCGGCGGAGATGGCGATGTGGCCGTAGGCGTTGCCCATGTCGTAGCTGGTGGTGCCGTAGTTGTACGTCAGCTCCAGCTCGGCATGGTCGGGATTGGCGCCGTAGCCCAGGAACGCCAGCGTGTACTTGTATTCAGGGTTGTCACTGGTGCGCAGCAACTTCATCCCCAGCACTTTGGTGTAAAAATCGATCGAGCGCTGAAGGTCGCCGACTCGCAGCATGGTGTGCAAAATACGCATCTTGGTCTTTCGTTGGAAAAGAGAGAAACCGGGATTTTATGCGTTTTGTAGCATCCTTGCTGGTCCCCGACGTCAGCCCTGCAACTGGGCGTCGAGCGTGATCTCGGCATTGAGCAACTTCGACACCGGGCAATTGAGCTTGGCCTTCAGCGCCGCCTCGTCGAATTTCTTCTGGTCGGCGCCGGGAATCGTCGCCACCAGGTTCAGGTGAACCTTGGTGATGGCGAAGCTGCCGTCGACCTTGTCCAGCGTGACCGTCGCGGTCGTCGCCAGATGCTTGGCCGTCATGCCGGCGTCGGCCAGTATGCCGGACAGCGCCATCGTGAAGCAGCCCGCATGGGCCGCGCCGATCAACTCTTCGGGATTGGTGCCCGGGCCGTCCTCGAAGCGCGTGTGGAAACCGTATTGCACGCCGTCCATGGCGCCGCTCTCGGTGGAGATCTTACCGGCGCCGTCCTTCAGTGCGCCGCTCCATACTGCCGATCCTGCGCGTTCGTTGCTCATGATGTTCTCCGTGTGATGGGTCTGTCTAAAGAAGACTCATCATGGCGGCAGCGTGCGGACACGTCGGTTCGCTTCCGCACACTGCGCCCGGCGCTTGGCGCTCAGCGCTTGCCGCTTAGCGCGCGGCCGTCTTGGTGGCTGCCGGCGCCACGCGCCAGATGATGTTGCCGACGTCGTCGGCCACCAGCAGCGCGCCGGCCTTGTCGACCGCCACGCCCACCGGCCGGCCCTGCGCCTTGCCGTCCTTGTCGAGGAAGCCGGACAGGAAGTCCTGCGGCGGCCCCGACGGTTTGCCGCCGCTGAACGGCACGAACACCACCTTGTAGCCGCTATGCGGCTTGCGGTTCCACGAGCCGTGCTGGCCGATGAACACGCCGCCCTGGTAGTTCTGCGGGAACAGCTTGGCATCGTAGAAGGCCAATCCCAGCGACGCCGTGTGCCCGCCCAGCGCATAGTCGGGAACGATCGCCTTGGCCACCAGCTCCGGCTTGGGCGACTTGACGCGCGCGTCCACCTTCTGGCCGAAGTAGCTGTACGGCCATCCGTAGAAGCCGCCGTCCTTGACCGACGTCATGTAGTCAGGCACGAGGTCGTTGCCCAGCTCGTCGCGCTCGTTGACGGCGGTCCACAAGGTTTTGGTCTGCGGCTCCCAGCCCATGCCGTTGGGATTGCGCAGGCCGGTGGCGAACAGGCGCGACTTGTTGGTCGCCAGGTCCAGTTGCCAGATCGCCGCGCGGCCTTCCTCGACATCCATACCGTTCTCGGCGACATTGCTGTTCGAGCCCACCGTCGCATAGAGGAATTTGCCGTCCGGGCTGGCGATGATGTTCTTGGTCCAGTGGTGGTTCAGTTTGCCAGCGGGCAGGTCCATGACCTTGACGCCGGCGGCGGTGATGCTGGTCTCGCCTTCCTTGTACGGGAAGCGCACGATGGCGTCGCTGTTGGCCACGTACAGGTTGTTGCCGACCAGCGCCATGCCGAACGGTGAGTTCAAGCCCTTGAGGAAGATGGTGCGGGTTTGCGCCACGCCCTTGGCGTCCAGCCCGCGCAGCAAGGTGATGCGGTTGGCCGATTCGGTGACCGCGCCGGCCTTTTTCATCTGGTGCTTCATGACCGCACCCTTGATGCCCTTGCTGTCGTCCGGCTTGGGCGGGGCGTTGGTTTCCGCCACCAGCACGTCGCCGTTGGGCAGGGTGTACACCCAGCGCGGATGGTCGAGCCCGCGCGCGTAGGCGGTCACGGCGAAGCCGGCCGCCGGCTGCGGGGTTTCCTGCGCGGTCCAGCGCTCCACGGGTGCAACGTTCACGGTGGGGATCAGCGATTTTTCCGGTTCCGGCAGCGCTGGATTTGGGCCGAAGCCGACCGGGTATCCGCCCGGCGCGCCTTGCGCCAGCGCCGCTTGGGGCGCCAGCACGGCGCCGAGGATCAGAAGGGCTGCGCTTGCGGTGGTTTTTTTCATGATGATATTGTTATCCGGTGAGGTGTTGCGTTGGCGAACCGGCCGGCGGCCGGCTCGCGCAGTCATGCTTGCATCTTTAATCACGCTTGGTGTTCGGTTGCGGCCGCGCCGTGGCGTCGCGCGGCACCGGCGTTTTGATGTGCTCGACGCCCGGTTTGTTGCGCGCGTCGGTGTCGACCATGCCGCTGTCGACGTCGGCGGCCGCTTGCTTGCCAACGGTACGCGGGGTGATCTCCTGGCCGTCGGGCGATTCGTCGCGTTCGTGCGGCAAGCGGTTCTGGTCGTCGTTTTTTATTTTGACGGTCGTGTCGATTTGTTTGTCTTTCATCATGTCCTCCTTCGTATCCTTGGTGTAACGATATTAACCAGTTGGATTTGTGTCAGTCGCCAGATTGAATTCTGACAACATCGGCGAGAACTCGTTTATCATTTAGTCTACTTTTTCTCCACCAGGGTTGATCGCATGAGCACTGCCGCACATTCCGTCCCGGACAGCCACGCTCCGGCCGGCCGTTGTCCCAATTGCGAGGCGGTGCTCACCGGCGCTTTTTGCGCCAACTGCGGCCAGGAGGCGCATCTGCACCACGCCAGCACGCGCGAATTCCTGCACGAGTTCATCGGCCATTACGTCGCCATCGAGGGCAAACTGTGGGGCACGATGTCGCGCCTGCTGTTCCGCCCGGGCCTGCTGACCAATGAATACATCCGTGGCCGCCGCGTGCGATTCGTGCAGCCGCTGCGCATCTACCTCACCTTGAGCCTGTTATTTTTCGCGGTGCTCAAGTTCACCGGCGGTTTCGAGCCGGTGCTGGACGAGAAGGCGAAGCCGGAAAGCGCCCAGGTGGCCTCCAGTGCCGAGCGCCCCACGCCCGCCGCGAAGGACCAACATGGCAAGGCGGCGGCCGAAGCGGCCATCGCCAACATGGAACAGGAGCTCAAAGCCGGCGCGCCCGACACCAGCGAGCAGAAGGCCGCCCAGGAGGAGGGCAACCAGTTCGGACCCAAAGAATTCGACAACCTGCTGAGCGGCTGGCCGCGCGTGCGCCATCAATGGCATATGTTCGACGCGCTGTCGCAGGAGCAGCAGAAAAAAGTGTTCGTCGATGCCTTCTACCGTTACGCGCCGTACGCGATATTCTGCCTGATGCCGGTGTTCGCGCTGTTCCTCAAGATCCTGTACCTGGGATCGGGGCGGCGTTTCGGCGAGCACGTGCTGTTCGCGCTGCACACCAACGCCTTCGCCTATTTCGTCTTCTGCGCCATGTTGCTGATTAACGTGGGCGTGATCGACTTCGTGCTGTGGTGCTGGCTGCTGCTGTATCTGCCGTGGGCCATGCGCCGGGTCTACCACCGCAGCCGCTTCGGCACCTTCTGGCGCTGGGCGGTGCTGATGGCGTCCTTCATGATCTGTATCTTCGTCGCCAGCGCGCTGAGCGCGGCCAGCGGCATCATGACCTTGCATTGAACAAGGCGGCGGTTCAAACGCGCGCCGGTGCTTGCAGTCTGGCGAGCCGCGCACTATACTGCGGAAAATACTGTTTAAACGTACAGTAACGGGTGGGCCGACGGGTGATGGCAGAAGCGGGCGTTATGGGTTACTCTGCTGCGTGTCGTCGATCCCACCTTTTTGCCGAGACTTTTATGACCGCCACGCACGCCGTTTTCCATACCATTGCACTGGTCGTGCGCCCCAACACCGACGGCATCGCCGAATCGGTGGGCAGCGTGGTCGACTTCCTGCGCCAGGGCGGCTACACGGTGGTGTTCGAGGAGCAGACCGCCGAACACCTGCAGCCGGGCTTCGACGGCGTGCGCGCGCTGACCGCCAGCGAGATCGGCGCCGAATGCGACGCCGCCATCGTCATGGGCGGCGACGGCACCATGCTTGGCATCGCGCGCCAGCTGGCGCCGTTCGACGTGCCGCTGATCGGCATCAACCAGGGACGGCTCGGCTTCATGACCGACATCCCGCTCGACGGCATGCTCGACGTGCTGGCCAAGATCCTCGGCGGCAGCTACAAGGCCGAACGCCGCACCCTGCTCGAGGGCCGGGTGCGCCGCGAGGGCAAGGACATCCACTTCGGCCTGGCCGTCAACGACGTGGTGGTCGCGCGCGGCGCCGGCGCCGGCATGGCCGAGCTGCGGGTCGACGTCGACGGCCACTTCATGTACAACCAGCGCTCCGATGGCCTGATCATCTCCACCCCCACCGGATCGACCGCGTACGCGCTGTCGGCCGGCGGCCCGCTGCTGCATCCGAGCCTGGGCGGCGTGGTGCTGGTGCCGATCGCGCCGCACGCGCTGTCGAACCGGCCGATCGTGCTGCCCGAGTCGAGCCAGATCGTCATCGAGATCGTGCGCGGGCGCGATTGCAGCGTCAACTTCGACATGCAAACCTTCGCCAGCCTGCAAACGCAGGACCAGATACTGATTCAGCGCTCGCCGCACGCGATCACTTTCCTGCATCCGGAGGACTGGAGCTACTACAACACGCTGCGCGAAAAACTGCACTGGAACGAGTACCCGTCGGGCGAAGGCAAACTCGTTTAACGCACGTCTTGAACTACGCTTAATCAACCCCACGCTTATTCAACCGCACTTACCATTTCACCAGGCATCCATGCTCCGCACCCTGTCCATCCGTGATTTCGTCATCGTCGACTCGATAGAACTGGAATTTTCCGCCGGCTTCACCGTCTTCACCGGCGAGACCGGGGCCGGCAAGTCGATCCTGATCGACGCGCTGACGCTGGCGCTGGGCGGTCGCGGCGACGCCAGCGTGGTGCGCGAAGGCGCGGCCAAGGCCGACATCACGGCCGATTTCGCCGTCAGCGACCAGGCGCGCGACTGGCTTGCCGCCAACGAGTTCGCGGTGGAGGAGGGCGGCGCGCTGCTGCGCCGCGTGATCGACAATGCCGGCCGCAGCAAGGCCTACATCAACGGCGTCGCCGCCACCGCGTCGCAGCTGCGCGAGCTGGGCGACATGCTGGTCGACATCCACGGCCAGCACGCGCACCAGTCGCTGATGAAAACCGAGGCGCAGCGCGTGCTGCTCGACGGTCAGGCCGGCGCCGGCGCCGACGTCAAGGCGGTGGCGGCCAGCCACAAGGCCTGGCGCGCGCTGTCGAAGCAGTTGCAGGAATTCGAAACCAACGCCGCCAACGTGCTGTATGAACGCGAGCGGCTCGAGTGGCAGGTCAACGAGCTGGAAAAGCTGGCCGTCAAGCCCGGCGAATGGGCAGAGGTCAGCAATGAGCAAAGCCGCCTGTCGCACGCGGCCAGCCTGCTCGAAGGCGCGCAGGAGGCGCTGGCGGCACTGTCGGAATCGGAAGACCATCCGATCCTGTCGCAGCTGTCGTCGCTCAATCAGAAACTGGGCAAGCTGGCCAACATCGACACCGGCCTGCAGGCCATCGTCGACCTGATCGAACCGGCGCGCATCCAGCTGCAGGAGGCGGTGTACGCGATCAACGATTATCTCGACCGCGTGGACCTGGACCCGGAGCGCCTGCGCCAGGTGGAATCGCGGATGGAGGCGATCCACTCGGCCGCGCGCAAGTTCCGCGTCACCGAGGAAGACCTGCCGGAGGAGCACGCGAAGCTGGCCGAGCGCCTGACGCAGATCGCCGACGCCAGCGACATCGAAGGCCTGCGCAAGCAGGAGGAAAAGCTCAAGGCCGCGTACATGGAGGTGGCCGGGCGCCTGAGTGCGACCCGCGCGCACGCCGCGCGCCAGCTGGGCGAGGCGGTCACCAAGGCGATGCAGGAACTGAACATGACGGGCGGACGTTTCGAGGTAGCGCTCAACGCCGGCGAACCGAGCGCCCATGGCCTGGAGCAGGTCGAGTTCCTGGTGGCGGGCCACGCCGGCGTCGCCGCGCGGCCGTTGGCCAAGGTGGCCTCGGGCGGCGAACTGGCGCGCATTTCGCTGGCCATTTCCGTCATCACGTCCAACGCCACCACCACCCCGACCCTGATCTTCGACGAGGTCGACAGCGGCATCGGCGGCGGCGTGGCCGAAGTGGTCGGCCGCCTGCTGCGCCGCCTGGGGCAGGAGCGGCAAGTGCTGTGCGTCACGCACCTGCCGCAAGTGGCCAGCCAGGCGGGCCAACACTTCCAGGTTGCCAAAGGAACTTTGGACAACGGCAAGACCGCCTCGCGCATCGACGTGCTCGACGCCAAGGCCCGGGTCGAGGAAGTGGCGCGCATGCTGGGCGGGCTGGAAATCACCGCCACCACGCGCAAGCACGCCCGCGAGCTGCTGGCGTCCTGATTCCGCTACACAAACTTACCCCCAAGACCAACCCAGCTGTCGTCGGCACCTTTGCGCCTCATCAGCGCCTCCCCGCCGCGTGCGCCTAGAGTTGGAGTCAGCACCGGACCGGCGTTCCCGCCGTGCTCCGTGTGGCTGCAGCGCAAGCGCTTGCTTGCGCTGATTTTCTTGCAAGGGGAAGCCATCATGCAACCGCAATCGATCCGCATCACCGGAGCGCGCCGCCGCTTCATCGCCGCCGCCATCGCCGCATTGTTCACGTCGCTACACTCGTGGGCCGCCGAACCGCAAGGCAAGCCGGCCGACCAGCAGCGCGCCAGTCAATACACGGTGATCAACCTGGGACCGGAGTTGGCCAACGCCGTGCTCAACGAGCGCGGCCAGGTGGCGTTCACCGTCTTCAACGCGACCGACACCATCAGCCGCTTCTTCGACGGCGAGCGCGTGGTGCCGATCGGCGCGCTATCGGGCGGCTTCACGCTGGTGTCCGGATTGAACGACCGGGGCGTGGCGGTGGGGGCGGCCAGAACCGATGCCGAGACCGATGCCCACGCGTTCTCGTGGACACAGGCCGGCGGCCTGCGCACGCTGTCCAGCGCCTCGTCGTTGGCGCGCGACATCAACGAGCGCAACGAGATCGTCGGCTGGGTGTCGACGTCCGGCCTGGTCGCGCGCGCTGTTCGTTGGAACCTGGACGGCGGCACGACATTGTTGGGGCCTACTCCCGCATCGTCATCGGAAGCAATCGCCGTCAACAACCGCAGCTACGCCACCGGCTACACGACATTGACCAACGACGACATCCACGCCCACGCCACCTTGTGGGACCGGACCGGCGCGCAGACCGACCTCGGTCCGGTCGACGGCGGTGACGGGTTCGGCCTGCGCATCAACGAACGCAACGAAGTGGCCGGCGTGTTCAATTACCCGGCTGCCGGCCGCGCCGACGGTTTTTTCTGGAGCCGCGAGACCGGCACGGTGCGCATCGAGGGCGGCAGCGGATTCGACATCGGCGACCTGAACAATCGAAGCGAGATCGTCGGCAGCGCCCAGGTCGCCGGCCAGCCCCGGGGATTTTATTGGACGCTGCGGCGCGGCGTGGTGCCGTTGCCGCCCGGCTCGGCCGCCGTCAGCCAGGCATACGACATCAACGACCGTGGCGAGATCGCGGGCGCGATCGCCGCAGCCACGAGCACGCCTTGGCGGGCGGCGCTGTGGCCGTCGTACACCGCCGTGCCGATCGACCTGAACACGCAACTGTACCGGGCGCCGGCCGGCCTGGAGTTGCGGGCGGCCTGGCGGATCAACGAACGCGGCGACATCCTGGCCGATTCAAACGCCGGGCTGGTGTTGCTGCGTCCGGGCCGGCGCGGCACGGACGCGCCGCTGCTCGGCCCCATCATCGGGCTGCCGGCCGTGGTGGAAGTGGGCCAGGCGCTGGCGATGACGCTCAACTTCTCCGACAACAACTCCTCGCAAACCCACACGACCGGCGCCGTCTGGAGCGACGGCTGCCCGTCGTCTTCGTCGTCGACCGCAGGCGAGGCCGGCGGAACCGGCCAGATACGGCTGCAACATAGTTTCTGCGCCGGCGGCTATTACACGGTCAAGGTGCTGGTTACCGATTCCGGCGGGCGCGCCACCGAAACGTGGCGCAATTACCTCGTCTTGCCGCCTGCGCTGGCCGGACTCGGCGGCGAGGGCACGCTGGTCGCCGGCGGGTCGGCGGCAGTACCGGGGAGCATGAACGCGCCGCTACGCTTTGCACTGTCGGTGCCGTTTGGAGCGGCGGCGGACGAGGCGCCGGCGCAGGCGTCCGCCGCCGGCAAGCCGGTGGTGCGCTTCTCCGGTCCGTTGCAGTTCCAAGGCGAGGCGGTGACCAATGCGGCCTCGACCGGAACGCAGGCGCGGGTCGAGGGCACCGGGCGTTTGAACGGTCGCGACGGTTATCGTTTCGTGCTGGAGGCCGTCGACGGCGGTGCGGGGCAGGGCGCCGGCGCCGACCGTTTGCGGCTGCGCGTGACGCACGGTAATGCCGCCAGCGGTGCCGAGGTGGTCGATTACGACAACGGCGCGCCAGGCGCTGCCGTCGGCACGGACCGCGCCACCGTGGTCGCGGGCGGACTGACGCTGCGTCGCTAGCGGCATCGGGGCTTCATGGGACCGGGTTCGCCGCTTCCACGCGATCCGGTCCCGTCAGCGCGGGCGCTTGTCCGCGCTCACTTCTTGCAAGGAAATTCCATCATGCATACTCCATTCAACCGTGCCATCGCCGCGTGGTGCGCGTCGCTGGCGCTCTGTGCCTGCGCACACGCCACCCCGGCCGAGCCGAAAAACGGCCAGGCCGACCAACTGTCGTTCGGCTTCTACACGGTGATCAACCTGGGGCCCGAGGCGAGCGCGGCGGTGCTCAACGAGCACGGCCAGGCGGCGTTCAGCGCCGAAAATTTTCCCGACACGATCAGCCGATTCTTCGACGGCGATGACATCCGCACCATCGGCTCGCTCGGCGGCGGCTACACATCGGTGATGGGCATGAGCAGCCGGGGCATGGTGGCGGGCGCCTCGACCGGCGCGGACGAAACCGGCCCGCAGGCCTACGCCTGGACCCTGGCCGGCGGCACGCGCGCGTTGCCGGGGCCTCTGCCTTCCGGCGCGCGGGGCATCAACAACAGCGAAGAGATCGTCGGCCATGTGTCCGGGCCGGACGTCGCCTCGCGCGCGCTGAGCTGGAATCGGGACGGCAGCGTCACGCAGCTCGGACCGGCGCTTGCGCCGTACTCCCAGGCCAACGCCATCAACCTGGGTGGCTACGCGACCGGCGTCACCACCGGCATCGGCGCGGACACCCTGCCGCATGCTGTTTTATGGGACCGCGCCGGCGCCCAGACCGACTTGACGCCATTCGCCGGCGGCCTGGCGTACGGCCTGGGCATCAACGACCGCAACGAAGTGGCCGGCATCATTGCCGACATGCCGTTTGCCAACTTCAACGGCTTGTTCTGGAGCCGCGCCAGCGGCGCGGTGCGCATCGACGCCGGCATCGACTACCGATTCGGCGACATCAACAACCGTGGCGAGGTGGTGGGCAGCGCCGAGACCGGTGCTCAGCGCAAAGCGTTCCAGTGGACGCTGGGGCGCGGCGTGGTGCGCTTGCCGGTCGCGCCGAACCTGTTCAGCCACGCGACCGACATCAACGAGCGCGGCGAAATCGTCGGATCGACCTTGCTCGTGAGCGGCGATGGCCGGCGCGCGGTGCGCTGGCCGTCGTTCATGGCGATGCCGGTCGACCTGACGACGCGGCTGTACCGCGCGCCGGCCGGCCTGGTGTTGCTGGAGGCGCTGGCGATCAACGATGGCGGGACGATACTGGCGAACTCCAACGCGGGGCTGGTGATGCTGCGACCCGGCCTGCGCGGCACCGACGCCCCGGTGCTGGGGCCGATCGCCGGCCTGTCGAACGTCGTCGAACTGGGCCAGGAGCTGGCGCTGACGGTCAACTTTGTCGATAACGCCTGGGCGCAAACCCACAAGGCCAGCGTGGCCTGGACCGATGGCTGCGCGTCGCCGGCGCCGACGGTCGTCGAGGCCGGTGGCTTTGGCCAGGTGCGGTTGCGGCACCGGTTCTGCGCGGCGGGCGTGTACGCCGTGACGGTGATGGTCACCGATTCGGGCGGGCGCGCCACCGAGCTTCGGCGCCAGGTCTATGTTCCCGAGTCGGGAGTAGCCACGCTCGGCGGACGTTCGCGCCAGGTACCGTTGGACCGTTCTCAACCTACTGATAGCCTCCCAGATTGATGCAACTCAATTCAAGCTGACGTCTGTCAGTCAGGCCACGGGTTGTCGGTCGCAACGCGCGATACCAAACCATCCGAAGCCGTGGGTGTACATGTCATCAATCCCTGGGTTGCCTAGAGGTGAGTGCGGTGGGCATCACAGCCTGTCGGGTTTCTTATCTATAATGGCGAACTGTCCTCTTCACACCGCCATCGGCTCCCATGACCTTTTCCAAAGAACCTCCCCACAAGCACGGCACCGTCGGCCGCAGCGCGATCGTGCTGGTCAACCTGGGCACGCCCGACGCGCCGACCCGCTCGGCCGTGCGCCGCTACCTGAAGGAGTTTCTGTCCGATCCGCGCGTGGTGGAGATCCCGCGCGCGGTCTGGTGGTTCATCCTGAACCTGATCATCCTGCCGTTCCGCTCCGGCCAGTCGGCCAAGAAGTACGCCACCATCTGGACCCGCGAGGGCTCTCCGCTGAAAACCCATACCGCCGCCCAGGCGATGTACCTGCTGGGCGCGCTCGGCGAACGCGGCCACGAGAACCTGACCGTGGCCATGGCCATGCGCTACGGCTCGCCGTCGATTCCCGAGGTGCTGGCCAAGCTCAAGGCCGACGGCTGCGAGCGCATCCTGGTGCTGCCGGCCTATCCGCAGTATTCCGGCACCACCACCGGCTCGATTTACGATGCCGTGTTCCAGCACTACGGCTCGGTGCGCAACATCCCCGAGCTGCGCTTCGTGCGCAACTACCACGACCATGACGCCTATATCCGCGCGCTGCAGAACTCGGTATTGACCCACTGGGAAGCCAACGGCCGTCCCGACAAGCTGGTGCTGAGCTTCCACGGCGTGCCGAAACGCACGCTGATGCTGGGCGACCCCTACCATTGCGAGTGCCTCAAGACCGCGCGCCTGCTGGCCACCGCGCTGAAATTGAAGCCGGAACAGTACATGGTCACCTTCCAGTCGCGCTTCGGCAAGGCCGAATGGTTGCAGCCGTACACCGCGCCCACCGTCGCCCAGCTGGCGCGCGACGGCGTCAAGCGCATCGACATCATGTGCCCGGGCTTCACCAGCGATTGCCTGGAGACGCTGGAAGAGATCTCGATGGAGGTGCGGCACGACTTCGAGCAGGCCGGCGGCAAGGAATTCCACTACATCCCTTGCCTGAACGAAGCGCCCGACTGGATCGCCGCGCTGGGCGAGATCGCCGAGCAGCACATGATCGGCTGGCCGACGCAGATGTCGCCATCCCAGCACGAAGAACGCCGCAAGGACGCCGAAACCGGCCGCGCCGCGGCGTTGCAACTGGGCGCCGCCGACTGATACAGCGTCGCCCGATCGCTGAAAAAGTGACAACTACACCACACTTGCCCCGTTCCGCGATAATCAGCACTTGCGGTCGATGAGTGCCAGCCTGTTAAAATACTCAGCTGTTGACCCGCCTGATGCCGCCCCCACGCGGCGCGGGCGCTCGTCAGTGCTGATTAAAGCGTGGGCAGAATACCCCTTGAAAACGTAGGATATCGCCCCACTTGGAGCCAGTGCAGTAACAAAAGTAATGTCAAACAAATACGATAGTAGGAGTCTTTAGATGCAAGATCAGGAAAATCAAGCAGTACCTAATCCGGAAGCGGCTGCCGAGCCGGCCGCGCCATCGACTCCTGACCAGCAAGCTTCCCTGGAAGAACAGCTGGCCAGCACCGAAGCGCGTCTGGCGGAAATGCATGACGCGTTCATGCGCGCCAAGGCCGACGGCGAGAACATCCGTCGCCGTGCCCAGGAAGATGTTGCCAAGGCGCATAAATTTGCGGTCGAAAGCTTCGCCGAAGCCATGGTGCCGGTCAAAGACAGCCTGGAAATGGCCCTGAAGGTCGAGACGCCATCGGTCGAATCGCTGAAGGAAGGCGTTGAAATGACGCTCAAACAGCTGACTGCGGCGTTCGAGAAAAACCGCTTGCTGGAGATCCAGCCGGCGCAGGGCGAGAAGCTCGATCCGAACAAGCACCAGGCCGTGGCCGTGGTGCCGGCGGACCAGGAAGCTAACACCGTAGTTTCCGTGCTGCAAAAAGGTTATATGATCGCGGACCGCCTGTTGCGTCCGGCCATCGTGACCGCCGCGCAAGCGAAGTAATGTCCCGGCCGGGTTGGCGAACGAAGTTAGCTAAATTAATTATTTTGCCCTCGGCCGAACTTAAGCACTTGAAAACATACAGCTTTTCCACATATTAGTACCATCTGAACTTAGCAAAGAGGAAGAAAAATCATGGGTAGAATTATCGGTATCGATCTGGGAACCACAAATTCCTGCGTTTCCATCATGGAAAATGGTCAGCCAAAGGTAATCGAAAACGCCGAAGGCGCGCGTACGACGCCATCGATCATTGCTTATCAAGAAGATGGTGAAATTCTCGTCGGTTCGCCGGCCAAGCGTCAGGCTGTGACCAACCCGAAGAACACCCTGTTCGCGGTGAAGCGTCTGATCGGCCGCAAGTTCGACGAAAAAGAAGTGCAGAAGGACATCGGCCTGATGCCTTACACGATTACCAAAGCCGACAACGGCGATGCCTGGATCGGCGTGCGCGACAAGAAATTGGCGCCACAGCAAATCTCGGCTGAAGTGCTGCGCAAGATGAAGAAAACCGCCGAAGACTACCTCGGCGAAGAAGTGACCGAAGCGGTCATCACCGTGCCTGCGTACTTCAACGACTCGCAGCGCCAGGCCACCAAGGACGCCGGCCGCATCGCTGGTCTGGACGTCAAGCGCATCATCAACGAGCCGACCGCGGCCGCGCTGGCATTCGGCCTGGACAAGAACGAAAAGGGCGACCGCAAGATCGCCGTGTATGACCTGGGCGGCGGCACGTTCGACGTCTCGATCATTGAAATCGCCGACGTCGATGGCGAGAAGCAGTTCGAAGTGCTGGCCACCAACGGCGACACCTTCCTCGGCGGCGAAGACTTCGACCAGCGCGTCATCGATTACATCATCGACGAGTTCAAGAAGATCAACGGCCTGGATCTGAAAAAAGATCCGATCGCCCTGCAGCGCATCAAGGCTTCGGCCGAGCGCGCGAAGATCGAACTGTCGTCGTCGCAGCAGACCGAGATCAACGAGCCGTACATCGCCATGGCGAACGGCGCGCCGGTCCACCTGACCTTGAAGATGACCCGCGCCAAGCTCGAATCGCTGGTCGAAGAACTGATCAACGCGACCATGGAACCATGCCGCATGGCGATCAAGGACGCCGGCGTCAAGGTGTCGGACATCGACGACATCATCCTGGTCGGCGGTATGACCCGTATGCCTAAGGTGCAGGAAAAGGTCAAAGAGTTCTTCGGCAAAGATCCGCGCAAAGACGTGAATCCTGATGAAGCGGTCGCCGTCGGCGCTGCGATTCAAGGTTCGGTGCTGTCGGGCGAGCGCAAGGACTTGCTGCTGCTGGACGTGACGCCTCTGTCGCTGGGTATCGAAACCCTGGGCGGCGTGATGACCAAGATGATCCACAAGAACACGACGATTCCGACCAAGTTCTCGCAAGTGTTCTCGACGGCCGACGACAACCAGCCTGCCGTGACCATCAAGGTCTATCAGGGCGAGCGCGAAATCGCGGCCGGTAACAAGGGCCTGGGCGAGTTCAATCTGGAAGGCATCCCGCCAGCGTCGCGCGGCACGCCACAGATCGAAGTGACCTTCGACATCGACGCC
The DNA here is from genome assembly GCF_979258245.1 of Duganella sp. AC917. Taxonomy (NCBI): domain Bacteria; kingdom Pseudomonadati; phylum Pseudomonadota; class Betaproteobacteria; order Burkholderiales; family Oxalobacteraceae; genus Duganella; species Duganella sp. AC917. Next base: position 4,573,195 of record NZ_OZ409848.1, on the reverse strand, counting down.
AACGGCATTCTGCACGTCGGCGCGAAAGACAAGGCCACCGGCAAAGAGAACAAGATCACGATCAAGGCCAACTCCGGCCTGACCGAAGCGGAAATCCAGAAGATGGTGAAGGACGCCGAAGTCAACGCCGAAGAAGACAAGAAAGTGAAAGAGCTGGCCGAATCGCGCAACCAGGCCGACGCGCTGGTGCACTCGACCCGCAAGTCGCTGACCGAATACGGCGACAAGCTGGAAGCGGGCGAGAAAGAGGCGATCGAAGCGGCGATCACCGAGCTGGAAGGTTCGATCAAGTCGGGCGACAAGGCCGACATCGACGCCAAAGTGGCCGCGCTGTCGACCGCTTCGCAGAAGCTGGGCGAGAAGATGTACGCCGACATGCAGGCGCAGCAGGCTGCGGCCGGCGGTGCTGAAGGCGGCCAGGGTGGTCCGGGCGCCGGCGCCGGTGCCGAACAGGCCAAGCCGCAGGACGACGTCGTCGACGCCGACTTCAAAGAAGTCAAAGACACCAAGTAATTGGTCTGTAAAAGCGCCGCTCCTTCGGGGAGCGGCGAGCGCCGAGCCGTGCGGCCGTGTAAGCGGTTCCGGCTCGGCTTTTTAGCATATTCAGCACACAGTATAAATACAGCAAGGTCCCGACAATATGGCAAAGCGTGATTTCTACGAGACACTTGGTGTCGCAAAAAACGCGTCGGAAGACGAGATCAAGAAGTCCTATCGCAAACTGGCGATGAAATACCATCCGGACCGCAATCCGGATAGCAAAGAGTCGGAAGAAAAATTCAAGGAAGTCAAAGAAGCCTACGAGATGCTGACCAATCCGGAGAAGCGCGAGGCGTATGACCGTTACGGTCACGCCGGCGTCGATCCGAACATGGGCGGCGGTGGCGGCTTTGGCGGTGGCGCCGGCGGTTTCGGCGATGCCTTCGGCGACATCTTCGGCGACATCTTCGGTGGTGGCGGCGGCCGTGGCCGCAGCGCCGGCCCGCAGGTCTATCGCGGCGCCGATTTGCGCTACAACCTGGAGATCACGCTGGAGCAGGCGGCCCACGGCTTCGACACGACCATCCGCGTGCCGTCGTGGGACAAGTGCGACACCTGCCATGGTTCCGGCGCCAAGCCGGGCACCTCGCCGGTCACCTGCACCACGTGCGCGGGCCACGGCCAGGTGCGCATGCAGCAGGGCTTCTTCAGCATCCAGCAGACCTGCCCGAAATGCCACGGCACCGGCAAGATCATCCCCGAGCCATGCGCCGCGTGCGCGGGCCAGGGCCGCATCAAGCGTAACAAGACGCTGGAAGTGAAGATCCCGGTCGGTATCGACAACGGCATGCGCATCCGCTCGTCCGGCAACGGCGAACCGGGCACCAACGGCGGACCGTCGGGCGATTTGTATGTTGAGATCCACATCAAGCCGCACACAGTGTTCCAGCGCGAGGGCGACGACCTGCATTGCGAGATGCCGATCTCGTTCGCCAAGGCGGCGCTGGGCGGCGAAATCGAGGTGCCGACGTTGTCTGGTAAAGTATCGTTCACGATCCCCGAGGGTACCCAGTCGGGCAAGACCTTCCGCCTCAAGGGCAAGGGCATCAAGGGCGTGCGTTCGGGCTTCGCGGGCGACTTGTTCTGCCACGTGGCGGTCGAAACCCCGGTCAAGCTGACCGAGAAGCAGAAAGACATGCTGCGCGATTTCGAGAAGCTGACCACCGAGGGTGGCGCCAAGCATAGCCCGCAAAGCAAAACCTGGCGCGACAAGGTGAAGGACTTTTTTGAGTAACCGTTTTGTGTAACCCAGTCGTCACACAGGACGCGTAATATCGGACCGCCGTGCAGCCCATTTTGGGCGGCTCGGCGGTCTTCTTATGTACAAGAGGAGCATTCATGAGCGATCAAGACATCAGCAATTCCCCGTTGCGCGGCCTGTTGGAAAACAACCGCAAATGGGCCGAATCGGAAGTGGAACGCGATCCGGATTTCTTCAACCGGCTTGCCACCCAGGCGGCGCCGGAATATCTGTGGATCGGTTGTTCGGACAGCCGCGTGCCGGCGAACGAGCTGCTGGGCCTTGCGCCGGGCGACGTTTTCGTCCACCGCAATATCGCCAACGTGGTGGTGCATTCGGACCTGAACGCGCTGTCGGTGCTGCAGTTCGCGATCGATGTGCTGAAGGTGAAGCATGTGATCATCGTCGGCCACTACGGCTGCAAGGGCGTGCACGCGGCGATGACGGGCCAGCGTTTCGGCCTGGTCGACAATTGGCTGCGCCACGTGCAGGACGTCAACCAGAAGCACGAGCGGTATATGGGCGATGTGATGCCGAGCCAGGAGCGGTCGAAACGGCTGGTGGAGTTGAATGTGGTGGAGCAGGTCTCCAACGTTTGCCAGACCACGATTCTGCAGGATGCATGGGATCGCGGCCAGGACGTCACCGTCCATGGTTGGGTCTACGGCATCGAGGACGGCAAGCTGCATGATCTGGGCATGACGGTCACCGCAGCGCATGAGCTGGCGCCGCGCGCCACTGTCAGGCTGGGTAAGTACGAGGCGCAGCTGGACTGATTTTCCCGGGCGGAAGTCGGCCACCAAGGCTGGCTTCCGTCTCACCACCGTTGCTATCGTCCGCCGATCGCCCACGATTTGAAGCTGTGAGGCGTCGGATTTTCCATGCGCATCGCCGTCAGCAGCACATCCTGCGGCACGCCCTTTTCCAGCCTGGCGAGCCAGGTGGTCGCCCAGGCGGCATTCTCCGGATCCCGTTCGTTTCTGACCAGCGTATTGAAGGCCTGGTACGCGTCGTCCGCATCGCCAAGCCATGCGTACGCCAGTGCGGCCATGCGCGTGAATGCGGGGACGTTGTAGCCCAGGCGCCAGACCTTGGCTGCCCTGGCCATGTCTTGTGCGGTTGGCGCCTCGTCCTTAAGGTCAAGACGGAACAGCGCATAGGAGATCTCGGGCGAGTCGGGCGCGAGGATGGCGGCCTGCGTCAGGCCCTCCCGTGCGGACGTCAGCAATTCCTGCTTGTTTTCCTCCGTGCCTTCTGTCAGTTTCGCATACGCCAGTCCCAACAGATAATGTGCCTCGGTATTGTAAGGATCGTTCTCGACGGCGCGCGTCAGGAAGGCGATGGCCGCGCGGGGATCGCCCCACTCGATTTCGGCGCGGCTCAAGGTCATCTGGGCAAAATCGACGGCGGGCGCGTTCGCGGCATGCGCCCGGAGACGCGTGAGCAGCTTTGCGCCGTCGATGGGCGCGGGGCAAGTCTTCAGCACGGCATTATCGAGCAAAAAATCGCCTTCAAGACGGCTCAGGCGGGTGAAGTCGATGGTGGCCTTGGGCAGGTTAGGCATGTCGACCCGAAGGATGTTCAGGGACATATGACGGTAGCGCCACATCGCCAGGTCCAGCTCGCGGCCCGACAGACCGAATATGTCGGCGAACGCCGTAGCGGAATCACTGCCGCCATTGACCGCCTCGAGGTACGTCACCATGCTCTTGCGCTTGTCCTCCGAAGAGAGCATATAGTGCATGAGATTGAACGAGCGGCCCATGAACTCCCACTGTTCGAAATATTCCGGGCTCTGGTTCTGGACAGGCTTCGGTCCGGGGCTAAAACGCAGCACGTCGTCGAACGAGAGTTTTTTGACGGCTCCGCCCTCGTCTATGCGTTGCAGCCAGTCATATGCGGTGCCCGCATCGCGCCCTATCGCCATTTGCGTATCGGTAAAGCGAACACCGCCGAAATACGCGGCAAAGCCCGTCATGAACCATTGTGGGCCCCGGATGCGCGTGTGGCGATAAAGGAAATTTTCGGCGTACAGCCACAGGCTGTGCATCAGCGTGTAATCGTCTTCCGCGCGCAGCAGCGAAGCATTGTCCAACTTCCAGCTCTTTCCCGCGCTGTAAAGGAAGGTTTGAGTCGCAGATACACAGCTGGTGACCATGCCAAGGGCGGAAGCGGGATTTTCGCCGATCCCCTGCGGCCAGCTGAGGCGACCTTGGAAATACAGCGTAGGCTTGGGCGTGGTCGCTTGCGTTGCCATGAAGGGCTTGAGGTACAAGCGCAGCAGATAATCGAGCCGTTCCAGATTGTTGACCAGCTCGATGACCTCGTCCGGATCGTCGTCGGAGTACATGATCAGGTGCTGGCTCTCGATGCGGAACCATGCGGAGGGATCGCGCACCCCTTTGACAACAACGGTGGAAGGATCGCGCTTTCCCTTGACCACTACTTTCTGTTGTTCGTGTCCGAATGCGCAGGCGGGCACCAGCGAGGCCGCCGCGAGCAGTGAAAAGACGTACCTGGCAATGGTGGTCATCCGCGTCTCTCTATTTTGTAGACAGCTTATGTCGCTTATCGCTTCGATCAGGTTGCCACGATATCACTCAAAGTGTTGGCGGAAATACACACATTCTCACGCGGAAAGTGCTTGTTCGCGCTCATTTATGATCATTTTCCGTATATGGATATCGGATAAGCTTCGTTTTGTTTATAAGGAGTGCGGCATAGACTAGGCGACTACTCATTCAATGGGCGTGTGCCATGTCTGCCGTTCTCCAATCCGCTTTTGACATCGAATTGTTCGATGCGCCGCTCGGCGCCGAGATCCTTGGCCTGGACCTGAACCGTCCGCTGTCGCCGCGTCAGTTCCAGCGCATTCATCAAGCGCATCTCGACCACCACCTGCTGGTGTTCCGCGACCAGCGCATCACGCCACAGCAGCAGGTCGATTTCAGCCGCCGTTTCGGGCCGCTGCAGATCCACGTGCTGCGCAATTTCCAGCTGCCGTCGCATCCGGAGGTGCTGATCATCTCGAACATCATCGAGGATGGTAAGCCGATCGGCTTGGGCGACGCCGGCCACTTCTGGCACTCGGACCTGTCGTACAAGGAGACGCCCAGCCTCGGTTCCATGCTGCACGCGCAGGAGCTGCCGGCGGAGGGCGGCGATACGCTGTTCGCCAATATGCATCTGGCGTGGGACACCTTGCCCGCCGCGCTGCGTAGCACCGTGCAGGACGCGCGCGCCGAACATAGCTACCTGACCCAGTACGAAGAACTGCGCCGCCGCAGTCCGTTCCGCCCGGCGCTGACGCAGGCGCAGATCGACGAAGTCAAACCGGTGACGCATCCGGTGGTGCGCACCCATCCCGAGACGGGCCGCAAGGCGCTGTTCGTCAGCGAGCATTTCACCACGCGCATCGTCGGCATTCCCGAGGACGAGAGCCGCGCGCTGCTGGCCGAATTGTTCGCGCACAGCGTGCTGCCGGCGCATGTCTACCGCCACAAGTGGGCGCCGCACGATCTGGTCTTCTGGGACAACCGCTCGCTGATGCACCTGGCCGGCGGCACGCCCGAGCATCTGCGCCGCAAGCTGTATCGCACCACCATCGAGGGCGACGCGCCTTTCTGATACCTCCAAATATAGAAGGAATACGATGTCCAGACTCACATCCCGCAAGCTCGCAGCCGTCGTCGCATCAACCCTGGTGCTGAGCCTTGGTGCCGTATCTGCCGCACAGGCGGAAGGCACGCTGCGCATCGCCCAGCAGTTCGGCGTGGTCTACCTGCTGCTCAACGTCGCGCAGGACCAGCAGCTGATCGAGAAGGAAGGCAAAAAGCACGGCGTCGACGTCAAGGTGGAATGGAAGCAGCTGTCGGGCGGCGCGGCCGTCAACGACGCGCTGCTGTCCGGCGCGGTCGATATCGCCGGCGCCGGCGTGGGCCCGCTGCTGACGATCTGGGACCGCACCGCCGGCCGGCAGAACGTCAAAGGCGTGGCCTCGCTGGGCAGCTTCCCGTATTACCTGGTCAGCACCAATCCCAAGGTGAAGACGATCGCCGACCTGACCGAGAAGGACCGTATCGGCCTGCCGGCGGTGACGGTGTCGGTGCAGGCGCGCATCCTGCAGTACGCTGCGGCCAAGCAGTGGGGCGACAAGGAGTTCGCGCGGCTCGATAAATTCACCCAGACCTTGCCGCATCCCGACGCTGCGGCAGCCGTCATCGCAGGTGGCACCGAGATCAACGGCCACTTCGGCAATCCGCCGTATCAGGATCAGGAACTGGCCGGTAATCCGAACGCACACATCATCCTCAACTCCTACGATGTGCTGGGCGGCCCGAGTTCGGCCACCGTCTTGTACGCGACCGAAAAATTCCGCACCGAGAATCCGAAGACTTACCGCGCCTTCACCGGCGCGTTGGCCGAGGCAGCGAGGTATGCGAGCGCCAATCCGGAAGGCGCGGCCGATGCGTATATCCGCGTTTCGAAGAGCAAGGTCGATCGCGATCTGCTGCTGAAGATTTTCAAGAACCCGGAGGTGCGCTTCAGCGTCGAGCCGCAGAATACTTTGGGCCTGGCGCAGTTCCTGCACCGCGTGGGCGCGATCAAGAAGAAGCCGGCCAGCTGGCGCGACTACTTCTTCGACGACCCGGTCATCACGAAAGGCGGGTAACAGCATGGCCTTCCAGGTTGTTCGTCCCCACAATGGCGTCGCGCCGCTGCTCGTCGCCGATGGCGTCAGCCTGGAATACGGCGTCACGCGCGCCACGCATGACGTCAGCTTCAATGTTTATCGCGGCGACCGGTTTGTGCTGCTGGGGCCTTCGGGCTGCGGCAAGTCCTCGCTACTGAAGGCGGCGGCGGGTTTCATCAAACCGGCCGCAGGCAGCATCAGCATCGATGGCAGGCGGATCGACGGGCCTGGGCCGGACCGCATCGTCGTGTTCCAGGAATTCGACCAGCTGCCGCCGTGGAAGACCGTTAAAGAAAATGTCATGTTCCCGCTGCTGATGACCAAGCGGCTGAAACGTCATCACGCCGAGGAGCGCGCGATGCACTGGATCGACAAGGTGGGACTGGGAGGCTTTGAGAGCGCCCACCCGCACACGCTGTCGGGCGGCATGAAGCAGCGCGTGGCGATCGCACGCGCGCTGGCGATGCAGCCGGAGATCCTGCTGATGGACGAACCCTTTGCCGCGCTGGACGCGCTTACGCGGCGCAATATGCAGGAGGAGCTGGGACGGTTGTGGGAGGAGCTGCGTTTCACGCTGCTGTTCGTCACCCACTCGATCGAGGAGGCGCTGGTCGTGGGCAATCGCATCCTGCTGCTGTCGCCGCACCCGGGGCAGGTCAGGGCGGAGTTGAACAGCCACCAGTTTGGACTGGACAGCGCCGGCGGTGCCGAGTTCCAGGCGGCGACGCAGCGCATCCACGGGCTGCTGTTCGGTGATCCAACGCAGGGACATGCCACCGCGGCGCCCGACACTGCGTCCGCCGTGGCAGGCGCCCACATTGAACGGAGCCGCGTGTCATGAGCCTCGTTCTCGATCCACCGGTGCGTCAGGAATACGTCTACGTCACCAACACGGCCGCCCCGCGCGCCGTCGACATCCCGCTGCCGCTAGCCCGCCGCGCGTGGGAACAGGCATGGCTGCGTAAGAGCTTTATTTTGGTTTTGCTGGCGGTGTTGTGGGAAGGCCTTGCGCGCTGGCAGAACAACGATCTGCTGCTGCCCGGCTTTGTGCAGACGGCGCAAGCTTTTGTCAGCGGCGTCGCCAGCGGCGAGTTGCTCGACCGCGTCCGCATTTCGCTGGCCGTTCTGCTGCAAGGCTACGCCGCCGGCATCGTGGCCGCTTTCGTGCTGACGGCGCTGGCCGCGTCCACCCGCGTCGGCCGCGACCTGCTGGAGACCTTGACGTCGATGTTCAATCCGCTGCCGGCGATCGCGCTGCTGCCATTGGCCTTGCTGTGGTTCGGCCTTGGCAAGGGAAGCCTGATCTTCGTCATCGTGCACGCGGTTCTGTGGCCGCTGGCTCTGGGTGCTTACGGCGGCTTCCAGAGCGTGCCCGAAACGCTGCGCATGGCCGGCCGCAATTACGGCTTGAGCGGCCTGCGGCTGGTGCTGCACATCCTGGTGCCGGCCGCGCTGCCGTCCATCCTGTCGGGACTCAAGATCGGCTGGGCGTTCGCGTGGCGAACCCTGATCGCCGCCGAGCTGGTATTCGGCACCACCGGTGGCCAGGGCGGGCTGGGATGGTACATTTTCCAGAACCGCAATGAGCTCTACACCGACAAGGTGTTCGCCGGCCTCGCCGCCGTGATCCTCATCGGACTGCTGGTGGAAAACGTGGTATTCCGACCACTCGAAAGCGTCACCGTCAAGCGCTGGGGCATGCAACGTTAATTTGAGGGCTGGCAGAATTCGGGCTTTGTGCCTTAGAATCTGCGCATGCACATCAAAATTATCGGTTTGTTATGACCATGCGGCATTTGCGTATCGTGGTTGTCAACGCCATCATCCACGCCGGCGACGAGGATGACGAGTCGTTGCGCGCCCAGGTCGAACGCGCCAGGGTGCTGCGTATCGGCCTGCTGGAAGCGGGCTACGACATCGTCGCCTCGCTGCCGCCGGATATGTACCTGCCCGAGCGGATCGCCCAGCTGCAGCCCGATATGATCATCGTCGACGCCGAATCGGACGCGCGCGACGTCCTCGAACATATCGTCATCGCCACGCGCGACGAGCGCCGCCCCATCGTCATGTTCACCGAAAGCGAAGACACCGAGAGCATGGAGGCGGCCATGGCGGCCGGCGTGTCGGCCTATATCGTGGCCGGCCTGCAGGGCGAGCGCATCAAACCGGTGCTGCAGGTAGCGCTGGCGCGCTTTAAGCGCGAGCAGAAGCTGCTCGACGAGCTGTCCGACACCAAGAGCAAACTGGCCGAGCGCAAAATCATCGAACGCGCCAAGGGCCTGCTGATGGAGCGCCAGCGCTTCACCGAAGAGCAGGCCTACCAAAAGCTGCGCGGTATGGCGATGAGCAAAAACCTCAAGCTGTCCGAGGTCGCCCAGCGCATCCTCGACGTCGAAGACCTGCTGGGTTAATACTTTATTTTAGTCCGCCGTCCAAAATGATGCGAGGCGCACCGCCGGTGCGCTTTTGGCGTCGCACGCCAGCCATTTGGCGGTGCGCCGCCCGACGGCGGCTTCCTTCGCTCCCTCTGTAAGCAATGCTGGCACGGACATTGCATTGTCTGTAGCCAAGCGCAATGATGCGCCGATGAGCCCTGCCAACGGCGGTGGGGCACACCAGACAATGACGTCTACCGAACATGAATGCGTTCATGCGGGGTAGGCGTTTTTTTTGTCCGAACGGTTTTACTGTCTACAGAGGGATAGTCATGAACGATAAGAAGCTACCAGCAGATTCCGCCTTGCCACCGGCCGCCAACGACGTTAATGTTTCGCGCAGAGCGGCAATTCAAAAAGTGATTCATGGTGCAGGTTTAGTAGCGGGAGGAAGTATGTTGGGTTTATCGACGGGTGGCGTGTGGGCGGCGGGTTCGGACAAACCGGAGAAGGAAGAAATCAAGATCGGCTTTATTCCACTGACCGATTGCGCGTCGGTGGTCATGGCCTCGGTGCTGGGCTTCGACAAGAAGTACGGCGTCAAATTCGTGCTCAGTAAGGAGGCCTCGTGGGCCGGCGTGCGCGACAAGCTGGCCAACGGCGATCTGGATGCGGCCCATGTGCTATATGGCCTGCTGTACGGCGTCCAGATGGGCATTGGCGGCCAGAAAAAGGACATGGCGGTGCTGATGGGCCTCAATAACAATGGCCAGGCGATCACGCTGTCGAAGAAGTTGGCCGACAAGGGCGCCGTCGATGGCGTCTCGCTGGCAAAGCTAATGAACACCGACAAGCGCGAATACACGTTCGCGCAGACCTTCCCGACCGGCACCCACGCCATGTGGTTGTACTACTGGCTGGCCGCCAACGGCATCAATCCGATGAAGGACGCCAAGGTCATCACGGTGCCGCCACCGCAGATGGTGGCCAATATGCGGGTCGGTAACATGGACGGCTTCTGCGTGGGCGAGCCGTGGGGCCACCGCGCCATCATGGACGGCATCGGCATCACCGCCACCACAACCCAGGACATCTGGAAGGACCACCCGGAAAAGGTGCTCGGCTCCACACTGGAATTCGCGAAGAAAAACCCGAACACCTGCCGCGCGATGATGGCCGCGATCCTCGAGGCGAGCAAGTGGATCGACGCCTCGCTGGCCAACAAAAACAAGATGGCCGAGGTCATCGCAGACAAATCCTACGTCAACACCAGCAAGGACGCGATCGACCAGCGCATCATGGGACGCTACCAGAATGGGCTGGGCAAGACTTGGGACGACCAGAATCACATGAAGTTCTACAACGACGGACTGGTGAACTACCCGTTCCTGTCGGACGGCATGTGGTTCATGACCCAGCACCGCCGCTGGGGCCTGCTGAAGGAAGATCCGAACTACCTGGCCGTCGCAACGTCGGTCAACCAGATCGATCTGTACAAGGACGCGGCGACGATGACCAAGACGCCGATTCCGAAAAGCCCGCTGCGCACATCGAAGCTGATGGACGGTTCGGTGTGGGACGGCAAAGACCCGAAAGCGTTTGCCGCCTCGTTCAAGATCAAAGCCTGATTTCTTCCCCAGCCAGATAGAGGAACGCCATGAACGCCATGCTCAAACCCGATAGCGCGTCGCCCGTCAAGGCGGCACTCGACGCCAAACCGTCCCGCCGTCCACGCCGCCCGCTCGCCGCCAATTCGACCGCGCGGGTGCGCAAGCAGGTCTCCGCCACCGCGATGAAGATCGTCGCCCCGTTGCTGGGCGCCGCGCTGCTGGTGCTGGCGTGGCAGATCATCACCGTGAAAAACACCTCGTTTCCGACGCCGTTGGTCACGCTGCAGGAGGCGATCAAGCTGTTCTCCGATCCGTTCTACCGCAACAGTATGAACGATCAGGGCATCGGCTGGAATTTGCTGGCGTCGCTGCAGCGGGTGGCGATCGGTTTCGGCTTGGCCGCGCTGGTCGGCATCCCGCTGGGATTCCTGATCGGCCGCGTGCAATTCATCGGCAATATGTTCAGCCCCATTATCAGTTTGCTCAAGCCGGTGTCGCCGCTGGCCTGGCTGCCTATCGGACTGCTGGTGTTCCAGTCGGCCAATCCGGCCGCGATCTGGTCGATCTTCATCTGCTCGATCTGGCCGATGATCATCAACACGGCCGTCGGCGTGCAGCGCGTGCCGCAGGATTACATGAACGTGGCGCGGGTGCTCAACCTGTCGGAGTGGAAGGTGCTCACCAAGATCCTGCTGCCATCGGCGCTGCCCTACATCCTGACCGGCGTGCGCCTGTCGATCGGCACCGCGTGGCTGGTCATCGTCGCGGCGGAGATGCTGACCGGCGGCGTGGGCATCGGCTTCTGGGTGTGGGACGAGTGGAACAACCTGAACGTCCCGCACATCATCATCGCGATCGTGGCGATCGGTTTTGTCGGTCTGCTGCTGGAGCAGGCGCTGATGGCGCTGGCACGTGCCTTCACCTACGAACAAGTATCCAACTAAGGAGCACTGTCATGGACGATCCAAAATTCATCGATGTAGAGGGCGTGGAGATGGTCTTCCACACCAAAAAAGGTGTGTTCCACGCGCTGCATGAAATCGATCTGACGGTGCGCAAGGGAGAATTCATCACCCTGATCGGCCACTCGGGCTGCGGCAAATCGACCTTGCTGAACCTTATCGCCGGCCTGCTCAAGCCAACCGACGGCGTTCTGCTGTGCGCCAACCGCGAGATCGCCGGACCGTCGCCGGAGCGCTCGGTGGTATTCCAGAACCACTCGCTGCTGCCCTGGCTGACCTGTTATGAAAACATCCACCTGGGCGTGGAGCGCGTATTCGGCAAGACCGAATCGAAGGCACAGCTGCGCGAGCGCACCATGCAAGCTTTGGCGCTGGTGGGCCTGACGGCGGCCGAAACCAAGCGTCCGCACGAGATCTCGGGCGGCATGAAGCAGCGTGTCGGCATCGCCCGGGCGCTGGCGATGGAGCCGAAAGTGCTGCTGATGGACGAGCCGTTCGGTGCCCTGGACGCGCTGACCCGCGCCCATTTGCAGGACGAGCTGCTCAAGATCGTCGCCGCCACCAAATCGACGGTGGTGATGGTTACCCACGATGTCGACGAGGCGGTGCTGCTGTCGGACCGGATTGTCATGATGACCAACGGCCCTGCCGCCACCATCGGCGAGATTGTCGACGTCCAGCTGGAGCGACCGCGCGACCGCGTGGCGCTGGCGCAGGATACGCGTTACACCGAATACCGCACGGCGGTGCTGGAGTTCTTGTACCGGAAACAGGCGCACCCCGCGAAGGACGCGGCGTAATGGACATGTCCACGGGCGTCCTGACGCCAGCTGGCATCTTGGGCAAAGCGCTCACCGGAGAGGTATTCAGCGCCTTGATCAACCTGTCGGGGCGGCGCCGCTTCACGTCGCAGCGCATCGTGCTGTACGCGCTGCTGGCGTCGCAGGGGCAGGAGGAGGGTGCGGCGACGGCGCGCGAAGCGCTGGCGCTGTTCCGTGGCGCCCACAAGTCGCTGCTGGGCGAGGCGGACGGATTGCCGGGCGTGTTCTGCGCCGAGCTGCGGGAAGCCTACTATGGCAAGATGGACGGCGACCGTCAGATCGTCGCCTTCGCCGACCTTGGCGAGCGCACGCTAAACGCGATCGCGCGCGGTTCGGGGCAGGCTGCCGAACTGCTGGCGGAGCTGGTGCGCATCACAACGCCGACGTTGGGAATCCTGAACCAGATCACCGGCATCTACGAAGAGCAGGCCAAGCAGAACGCGCGGCTGGTGCGCAAGCAGCTGCGCGGCGTCATCACCGACATCGAAACCATCAACCGCCAGGCGCGCATGGTGGCCTTCAACGCCCGCATCGTCGCCGCGCGCGCCGGCGCGGCCGGCAAGGAGTTCTCGGTGGTGGCGGGCGTCCTGTCCAGCATCAGCGGCGAAATCGACGAGATGGTCGCGGCAGCACTGGCCGCCGCCGGCTAAACCCCCAGGGTCAAGTCTGTCATTCGGACACGGGCTTGGCCGTATGGCGGGTTTTAGGATGGGTTCGTGTCCGAATGACAGACTTGACCCCGGTAGGATGTGATAACGCACCGCCATCGCGCACCGTCAGCGTGCACCACGCACCGCAACATCGCACCACTACAAGCTTGCAATTTCTTTACTGAAACCTCAAAACCGCGTTCTCCCTCTGTAGCGCCTCTCGCCAGACCATTGGCACGCCTCTTGCATTAGAAGGAGCAGGGGGTCAAAGGCGATCCCTCCCAAATACATACGGTCGGTCCAATGAAGGACCGGCAGGACAACGGCGTCCGCTTGACCTGGTTTAGAACACCTTGGTTGAGCGGGCGCCTTTTTGTTTTCTGAACGGGATAAAACATGGCCACCAAAGCTACCAGCATCAAGCTCTTCTCGATCTCAACGCCACAGATGCGGGCGTTCCACCTGACCTGGATGGCGTTCTTCGTCTGCTTCTTCGCGTGGTTCGCTTGCGCGCCGCTGATGCCGGTGATTAAAGGCGAATTCGGTTTGAGCGTGTCGCAAATCGCCAACATCAACATCGCCGCCGTCGCCATCACGATCCTGGTGCGACTGATCGTCGGCCCGCTGTGCGATCACTTCGGCCCGCGCAAGGCCTACACCGGCCTGCTGCTGCTTGGTTCAATCCCGGTGATCGGCGTCGCTTTCGCGCAGAGCTACGAGAGCTTCCTGTTCTTCCGCCTCGGGATCGGCGCGGCCGGCGCCAGTTTCGTCATCACCCAGTACCACACCTCGGTGATGTTCGCCCCTAAAGTGGTCGGCACGGCCAACGCGGCCGCCGCAGGCTGGGGCAACGCCGGCGGCGGTGTCGCGCAGGCTGTCATGCCGCTGCTGATGACCGCGATGGTGATGCTGGGCGTGTCCGAGACCTTCGGCTGGCGCGCCGCGTTGATCGTGCCGGGCATCCTGATGATCATCATGGCCGGCGTCTACTACCGCTACACGCAGGACTGCCCGCAAGGTAACTTCAGCGAGCTGCGCGCCGCCGGCATCCCGATCGAGGGCGGCAAAAAAGGTGGCTGGGAGAGCTTCAAGCTGGCCGCCGCCAACTACCGCGTATGGCTGCTGTTCATCACCTACGGCGCCTGCTTCGGCATCGAGATCTTCATCCACAACATCGCCGCGATCTACTACGTCGACCACTTCAAGCTGACCTTGGGCCAGGCCGGCATGGCCGCCGGCAGCTTCGGTTTGCTGGCGCTGTTCGCCCGCGCACTGGGTGGCTGGGCCTCGGACAAATTCGCCGCCAAGGGCAACCTGAATAACCGCGTCACCCTGCTGTTCGTGTTGATGCTCGGCGAAGGCGCCGGCCTGCTGATGTTCGCCAACGCCGGCACCGCGGCGCTGGCGATCGTCGCGATGCTGATCTTCGGCCTGTTCACCCACATGGCTTGCGGCGCGACCTATGCCGTGGTGCCGTTCGTCGACAAGCGCGCCCTGGGCGGCGTGGCCGGCATCATCGGCGCCGGCGGCAACGTCGGCGCGGTGGCCGCAGGCTTCCTGATGAAGGGCCTGGGCGATACGCAGCAAACGCTGAGCATCCTCGGCATCGTCGTCGCGGCCACCGCGCTGTGCGCACTGGCCGCGCGTTTCAGCACCAGCGCCATCGAAGAATCCGTATCCGCTACCAAACTGGCAGCTTAAGTTCAAAGGAACCTACTATGAAAATCATCGTTATCGGCCACGGCATGGTCGGCCACAAATTCCTGGAAAGCCTGGCCGTCAGCGGCAAGACCAACCTGCAGGTGACGGTGCTGTGCGAGGAAGTGCGTCCAGCGTACGACCGCGTGCACCTGTCGGAATTCTTCTCCGGTAAAACCGCCGAAGACCTGTCGCTGGTCAAGCCGGGATTCTTCGAACGTGACGACATGGTGCTGCGCCTGAACACCCGCGCCACCGCCATCGACACCGCCGGCAAAACCGTCACCACCGGCGACGGAGACGTGCTCCCTTACGACAAGCTGGTGATCGCCACCGGTTCCTATCCGTTCGTGCCGCCGCTGCCGGGCAAGGAGCGCAAGGACTGCTTCGTCTACCGCACCATCGAGGATCTGGAAGCGATGATGGAATGCGGTCAGCGCTCGAAGACCGGCGTCGTTATCGGCGGCGGCCTGCTGGGCCTCGAATGCGCCAAGGCGCTGCGCGATCTGAAGCTGGACACCCACGTGGTCGAATTCTCGCCACGCCTGATGGCGGTGCAGGTCGACGACAGCGGCGCGCGCGTGCTGCGTCGTAAAATCGAAGAGTTGGGCGTGACCGTCCACACCGGGAAAAACACCACCGCCATCGTCGATGGCGTGGACGGCACCCATCGCATGGAGTTCGCCGACGGCGGCCATCTGGACGCCGACATGATCGTCTTCTCGGCCGGTATCCGCCCGCGCGATATGCTGGCGCGCGAATGCGGCCTGGCTGTCGGCCCGCGCGGCGGCATCGAGATCAATAACAATTGCGTCACCTCCAACCCGGACGTCTACGCCATCGGCGAGTGCGCGCTGTGGGGCGGCTTGATCTTCGGTCTGGTCGCGCCGGGCTACGAAATGGCGCGTGTCGCGGCCAAGCACATGCTGGGCGAAGCGGGCGAATTCGCCGGCGCCGACATGAGCACCAAGCTGAAATTGATGGGTGTGGACGTGGCCAGCATCGGCGACCCGCACGGTAACACTGCCGGCAGCCGCTCCTACCAGTTCACCGACGAGCGCAAGCAAATTTACAAGAAGATCGTCGTCTCCGATTGCGGCAAATACCTGCAAGGCGCGGTGATGGTGGGCGACGCCGCCGAATACGGCACGCTGCTGCAGATGATGCTCAATAAGATCGAGCTGCCGGAATCGCCCGAGTTCCTGATCCTGCCGCAGTCGGACGGCACCGCCAAGCCTGGCCTGGGCGTGGACGCGCTGCCCGAGAGCGCCCAGATTTGCTCCTGCAACGACGTCTCCAAGGGCGCGCTGTGCGCGGCGGTCGCCGCCGGCGCCTGCACTATCGGCGACCTGAAAAGCTGCACCAACGCCGGCACCTCGTGCGGCGGCTGCGTGCCGCTGGTGACGCAGGTGATGAAGGCCGAGATGAAAAAGCTCGGCATGGCCGTCAACAACCACGTGTGCGAACACTTCGCCTACTCGCGTCAGGAGATGTTCCACCTCATCAAAGTCGGTCAGATCAAGTCCTTCGACGATCTGCTTCACAAGCACGGCAAAGGGCTCGGTTGCGATGTGTGCAAACCACTGGCCGCCAGTATCCTGGCATCGGTGTGGAACGACTTTGTGCTGAAGAAGGAACACGCCAGCCTGCAGGACACCAACGACTACTTCCTCGGTAACATCCAGAAGGATGGCACCTACTCGGTGGTGCCACGCATGCCGGGCGGCGAAGTGACCGCCGATGGCCTGATCGCCGTCGGCATGGTCGCCAAGAAGTACCAGCTGTACACCAAGATTACCGGCGGCGCGCGGGTCGATTTGTTCGGCGCCCGCGTCGAGCAGTTGCCGCTGATCTGGGAAGAACTGATCGCCGCCGGCTTCGAATCCGGCCACGCCTATGGCAAGTCCCTGCGCACGGTGAAGTCCTGCGTCGGCTCGACCTGGTGCCGTTATGGCGTCGACGATTCGATCGGCCTCGCGATCGAGCTGGAAAACCGCTACAAGGGGCTGCGCACGCCGCACAAGATCAAGTTCGGCGTCTCCGGCTGCACCCGCGAGTGCGCCGAGGCGCAAGGCAAGGACGTCGGCATCATCGCCACCGAAAAGGGCTGGAACCTCTACGTGTGCGGCAACGGCGGCATGAAGCCACGCCACGCCGAGCTGCTGGCGACGGATCTGGACAAGGCGACGCTGGTCCAGTACATCGACCGCTTCCTGATGTTCTACACCCGCACCGGCGACCGCCTGCAGCGCACCAGCACCTGGCGCGAGAACCTGGAGGGTGGCCTCGATTATCTGAAGCAGGTCGTCGTGCAGGACAAGCTGGGCATCGCCGCCGACCTCGAAGCGGACATGCAGCACGTCGTCAACACCTACGCTTGCGAGTGGAAGGAAGCCGTGGAAAATCCGGAGACGCGCAAGCGCTTCCGTACCTTCGTCAACAGTGAGAGGGGCGACGACAACGTCGTCTTCATGGAAGAACGCGGCCAGATTCGTCCGGCCACCGTGGAAGAGCGCAAACGCGTGATTCCGATTGCCGTCAGCGCAGCTTGAGGAGAATACAAATGCATCGCGATATTCAAACTGATAACTGGATCGCCGTCTGCAACCTGGACGACATCGTGCCCAACACCGGCGTCTGCGCACTGCTGAACAACGCGCAGATAGCGGTCTTCCATGTTAACGACGGCGGCCCGCGCGTGTTCGCCATCGATAATTACGATCCGAACTCGCAAGCTGCCGTGCTGTCGCGCGGCCTGGTGGGAAGTCTGGGAGAGCGCATCGTTGTCGCTTCGCCGATCTACAAGCAGCACTTCGACCTGCAAACGGGCGAGTGCCTGGAAGCGCCGGCGAACTCGGTGGGCACCTACCCGGCCCGCGTGGCCGAGGGCAAAGTCTGGGTAGGCCTATGAAACCCCCGGAGCGCGTGGAATCGAAGCCTGCGCTGGTCGTCATCGGCAACGGCATGGCCGGCATGCGCACGGTCGAGGAGCTGCACAAGCTCGATCCGGATATGTACGACATCACCGTGTTCGGCGCCGAGCCGCATGGTAACTACAATCGCATCCTGCTGTCGCCGGTGCTGGCCGGCGAGAAGACGATGGACGACATCATGCTCAATACCCGGGAGTGGTATGTCCAGCATGGCATCATCCTGCACGCGGGCGATCCGGTCGAACATATCGACCGGCGCAAGCGCATCGTGCGCGCCCGTTCCGGCCTGGAAGTACGCTACGACCGCTTGCTGATCGCCACCGGCTCCAAGCCGTTCATCATCCCGGTGCCGGGCCACCATCTGCCGGGCGTACTGGCCTTTCGCGATATCCAGGACGTGGAATCGATGCTGGAGGCGGCGCGCAACCACAAGCACGCGGTGGTCATCGGCGGCGGCCTGCTGGGACTTGAAGCGGCTAATGGCCTGCAGCGGCAGGGCATGTCCGTTACCGTGGTCCATGTGACCGACGCGTTGATGAACCAGCAGCTCGACAAACCGGCCGCGCAACTGCTGCAACGGGCGCTGGAAGACAAAGGCCTGACGTTCATGCTGAACGCGCAGACCGCCGAAATCGTCGGCACCGATCGCGCGACGGCGGTGCGTTTCAAAGACGGCAGCGAGATCCCGGCCGACCTGGTGGTGATGACCGCCGGCGTGCGTCCGAACATCGAGCTGGCCAAGTCGGCGGGCCTGCACTGCGACCGCGCGATCATCGTCGACGACACGCTGCAAACCTACGATCCGCGCATTTACGCGGTCGGCGAATGCGTGCAGCATCGTAGCGCGACGTTTGGACTGGTGGCGCCGATCTGGGACCAGGCCCGCGTGTGCGGGGCCCATCTGGCGGGCGCCGGCGTGCGCCGCTATGTGCAGCAAACCTCGCCTACACGGTTGAAGGTCACCGGTGTAGACTTGTACTCGGTCGGCGATTTTATCGGCGGCGTCGGTTCCGAAGACCTGGTGCTGCGCGATGCGCGGCGCGGCGTCTACAAGCGGCTGGTGTTGAAGAACAATCGCGTCACCGGCGCCGTGTTGTACGGCGACGTCAAGGACGGCCCTTGGTATTTCGGCCTGATACAAAACGGCACCGACATCACCTCGATCCGGCAAACCCTATTATTCGGCGAGGCGCTCAGCGCCCGGGCCGCGTGATCCACTAGTGTAAGCGAGCGAATTTTGAACCTGTCCCAAGACCATCTGTCAGTACGCACCACCTGCGCCTATTGCGGCGTCGGTTGCGGTGTGAGCGCTACCCCCAAGGGCGACGGCACGGTCACCATCGCCGGCGACAAGCTGCATCCGGCGAACAAGGGGCGCCTGTGCGTCAAGGGTTCCGCGCTGGGCGAGACGGTCAGCCTCGATGGCCGCCTGTTGTATCCGCAGGTGCGCGGCGAAGAGGGCCTGCGCCGCGTCTCGTGGGACGAGGCGCTGGACAAGGTCGCCGGCACGTGGCGCGCCATCATCGACAAGCATGGACCGGATGCCGTGGCCTTGTACGTATCGGGCCAGCTGTTGACCGAGGATTACTACGTCGCCAATAAGCTGATGAAAGGTTACATCGGCAGCGCCAATATCGACACCAATTCGCGCCTGTGCATGTCGTCGGCGGTGGCAGGTTACAAGCGCGCCTTTGGCGAAGACCTGGTCCCGCTGTGCTACGACGACCTGGAACTTGCCGACATGGTGGTGCTGGTCGGCTCCAACACAGCGTGGTGCCATCCGATCCTGTTCCAGCGCATCCTGAAGGCCAAGGAAAGCCGGCCGGAGATGAAGATCGTCGTCATCGATCCGCGCCGCACCGCGACCTGCGAATTGGCCGACCTGCATCTGCCGGTGAAAGCGGGCACCGACGTCTGGCTATTCAACGGCTTACTCAGTTATCTGAACCGCATCGGCGCGGTCGATCCGGCCTTCGTTGCCGACCATACCAACGGCTTCGACGCAGCGCTCGCCACCGCCAATGCCGATTGCAGCGATCCCGCCGTCGTCGCCAAGATCTGCCGCATCGAACTGCCGGTGCTGATGGAGTTCTACGAACTGTTCGCGGCCACGCACAAGACCATTACCGCTTATTCGATGGGTGTAAACCAGTCGTCTTCCGGCACCGATAAGGTCAACAGCATCATTAACTGCCACCTGATCGGCGGCCGCATCGGCCAGCCTGGCATGGGACCTTTCTCGATCACCGGCCAACCCAACGCCATGGGCGGGCGCGAAGTGGGCGGCCTGGCCAACATGCTGGCCGCGCACATGGACCTGGACCGCGCCGACCATCGCGAGGTCGTGCAGACCTTCTGGGAGTCGCCGTCGATGGCCGACAAACCTGGCTTGAAGGCGGTAGACCTGTTCAAGGCGATCGAGGACGGCAAGGTCAAGGCGGTGTGGGTGATCTCGACCAATCCGGTGGTCAGCATGCCGGACGCCGACCAGGTGCGGCGCGCGCTGGAAAAGTGCGAACTGGTGGTCGCCACCGACATCATGCAGAATACCGACACCAACGCCTATGCGGACGTGCTTTTGCCTGCGCTGGGCTGGGGCGAGAAGGAAGGCACGGTCACCAATTCCGAGCGTCGCATTTCGCGCCAGCGCGCCTTCCTGCCGGCGCCCGGCGAGGCCTTGGCCGACTGGAAGATCCTGGCGCTGTTCGCTCAGCGGATGGGCTTCAGTGGTTTTGATTTCGCCGGCGTCAACTGCGTATTCGACGAGCACGCGCGCCTGAGCGGCTTCCGCAACAGCGCCGCCGACGTGCCGCGCGCCTTCGACATGTCCGGTCTGGCGCAACTGAAGCAGCGCGAGTATGACGAT
This sequence comes from Duganella sp. AC917, assembly GCF_979258245.1. Classification (NCBI taxonomy): domain Bacteria; kingdom Pseudomonadati; phylum Pseudomonadota; class Betaproteobacteria; order Burkholderiales; family Oxalobacteraceae; genus Duganella; species Duganella sp. AC917. Next base: position 4,552,807 of record NZ_OZ409848.1, on the reverse strand, counting down.
CTGGAACCGGTCCAGTGGCCGGTGCGCCGCAACGCAGCCGGTGCGATCGAAGTCGAAGAGCGCCTGTTCGCCGACATGCGTTTTGCCCATGCCGATGGCAAGGCGCGTTTCATCGCCACCGCGCCGCGCGCGCCGGCATATGCCGTCAGCGAGGACTTCCCCCTGGCGCTCAATACCGGCCGCGTACGCGATCAATGGCATACGATGACGCGCACCGGCAAGTCCTTCACGCTGGCCGATCATATCTCCGAATCCTTCGTCGACATTCACCCACAGGACGCGCTGCTGCACGGCGTGCGCGAGGGGGATCTGGCCCGCGTCAGCTCCGAATGGGGGGCGATGGTGGCGCGCGTGCAGCACGGCGGCGGCATCCCGCGCGGCACGGTGTTCATTCCGATCCACTGGTCCGGCCAGACGTCGTCGGACGCCCGCGTCGGCGCTTTGGTCAACCCGGTGGTCGATCCGGTGTCCGGCGAGCCGGAATTCAAACATACGCCGGTGCGCATCGAGCAGTTTCGCGTCAACTGGCATAGCTTCATCCTGAGCCGCACCGAGGTGGATCTGGACAGCGTGGCCCATTGGACCCGCATCCAGGGCCGCGAATTCGCCCGCTACGAGCTGGCCGGGCGCAACACCATCTCCGATTTCGGCCAGTGGGCGCGCGGCGTGCTGGGTGTGCAGGACCTTGACGCCGACTGGCTCGAATACGAGGACCGCACCGCCGGCGTGTATCGCGCGGTGCACGTGGTGAACGACCGCATCGAACAGTGCATCTTCCTGTCGCCGCGCCAGGATATGCCGTCCCGCGCATGGCTCGCCAGCCTGTTCGTCAAGGAGCAGTTGAGCGAAATCGACCGCGTCGGCCTGCTGGTCGGCATGCCGGTCGAGAAGGGCGCCGATACCGGTCCGACCGTGTGCTCGTGCTTCGGCGTGGGCCGCAACACGATCTGCGACGCCATCGTCGAGAAGGATCTGCAAACGGTCGCGCAGGTGACGTCATGCCTCAAGGCGGGTGGCAATTGCGGCTCCTGCGTCCCCGAAATCAAGAAGATTCTTGTGCAAACGCGGGTGGAGGCGGCGGAGGCAAGGTTGTAAATATGGTAAATTAGACTATCGATCGCTTGATCATGACAACAGAGAGCGAACATGTCTATCCGTGAAAACTTCTCCGACGCCGATATGGATTTGTGGCTCAACGAGAACCGAGTCACTGAAATTGAATGCCTGGTGCCCGATTTGACGGGCGTCGCGCGCGGGAAAATTCTGCCGCGCGCGAAATTCACCCAGGAGCGCGGCATGCGCATCCCCGAGGCGGTGCTGGGCATGACCGTCACCGGCAACTACCCCATCGAGAACGCAGCCTACGACCGCGCCATCTCTTCCACCGACCGCGATATGATTTTGCGCGCGGACCCCGGCAGCATCACCACCGTGCCGTGGGCGGTCGATCCCACCGCGCAGGTGATCCACGATTGCTACTTCGCCGATGGCACCCTGGTCGACTTCGCGCCGCGCTCAGTGCTGCGCCGCGTATTAAAACTGTACGCGGAGCGCGGCTGGAAGCCGGTGGTGGGGCCGGAACTGGAGTTTTACCTGACTGAAAAGAACATCGATCCCGATCTGCCGTTGCGCGCGCCGGTCGGTCGCAGCGGCCGCGCCGAGACCAGTCGCCAGGTCTACAGCATCGACGCCGTCAACGAGTTCGATCCGCTGTTCGAGGATATCTACGACTATTGCGCGCTGATGAACCTCGACGTCGATACCCTGATCCACGAAACGGGCGCGGGCCAGATGGGCATCAACTTCCAGCACGGCGATCCGCTGGCGCTGGCCGATAACGTCTTCTACTTCAAACGCACCTTGCGCGAGGCGGCGCTCAAGCACGACATGTACGCCACCTTCATGGCCAAGCCGATGGCCGGCGAGCCCGGATCGGCCATGCATGTGCACCAGAGCGTAAGCGACGCCGCCACCGGCCGCAATATCTTCAGCGCAGCGGACGGCTCGCCATCGGCGATCTTCCGCCACTACATCGGCGGTCTGCAGCGCTATACGCCTGCCGTCATGGCGATCGTGGCGCCGTACGTCAATTCGTACCGGCGCATCGTGCGCCACACGGCAGCGCCGATCAACGTCCAGTGGGGGAACGACAACCGCACGGTCGGATTCCGCATTCCGATCTCCGGCGTCGAGCAGCGCCGCGTGGAGAACCGCATCATTGGCGCCGACGCCAACCCGTATCTGGCGATGGCGGTGACGCTGGCCTGCGGCTATTTGGGAATGGTCGACAAGCTGGAGCCCACCCCTATGATCACCGGCAGCGCCTACGACCACGTGTCCGAGCTGCCGCAGGGATTACCGCAGGCGCTGGAGTGGTTGCGCCGCGAGGACCGCATCCGCGAGGTGCTGGGCGAGCGCTTCATCGACGTCTACACGGCGATCAAAGAGGTCGAGCACCAGGAGTTCATGACCGTCATCAGCCCGTGGGAGCGGGAACACTTATTGCTGCACGTGTAATTGGCAGCACTTATAATCACGTGTCCCAAAAATCGGGCGACCGGCCGATGGTCGTTTCAGATATATTATTAATATCATTTATTATTTTATAACATGACCATAGAGCGAGCTGCTGAACCCTTCCTCCTGATCCGCAATCTGGTGAAGGAATTCGACGGTGTCCGCGCTGTCAACGACGTGTCGGTCGCCATCAACAAGGGCGAGATATTCGCGTTGCTGGGCAGCTCGGGCTGCGGCAAATCGACGCTGCTGCGGATGCTGGCCGGCTTCGAGACGCCGACCCAGGGCCAGATCACGCTCGCCGGCAAAGACATCGTCAGCGTGCCGCCATATCAGCGCCCGATCAACATGATGTTCCAGTCGTACGCGCTGTTCCCGCACCTGTCGGTGTGGGACAACATCGCCTTCGGCCTGCGCCGCGACGGCCTGCCGAAGGACGAAATCGCCGCGCGCGTGGAGCAGATGCTCAATCTGGTGCAGCTGAGCGCCTACGGCAAGCGCAAGCCGCACCAGCTGTCCGGTGGCCAGCAGCAGCGCGTCGCGCTGGCGCGCAGCCTGGCCAAGCGCCCGCAATTGCTGCTGCTCGACGAGCCGCTCGGCGCGCTCGATAAGAAGCTGCGCGAGCGCACCCAGATGGAACTGGTCGGCATCATCGAGGAAGTCGGCGTGACCTGCGTAATGGTCACCCACGATCAGGACGAGGCGATGAGCATGGCCACCCGCATCGCCGTCATGAGCGAAGGTCGCATCCTGCAGGTCGGCCCGCCGGGCGAAATCTACGAAACGCCGAATTGCCGCTTCGTCGCGGACTTCATCGGCAGCGTCAATCTGTTCAGCGGCAGCGTGGCGGTCGATGAGCCGGACCACGTCATCATCGACACGCCCGAGGGCCGCCATTACGTCACCCACGGCATCACCGGCACCATGGGCATGCCGGTGGCGGTGGCAGTGCGGCCGGAAAAGATCGCGGTGCAAACCGAGGCCCCGACCCTGGAGCAGCGCGCCAACGCCAGCGAACATGGCTACAACTGCGTACAGGGTACGATCACCGCCATGGCGTATTTCGGCAACGAGACGCTGTACCACGTGCGGCTGGATAGCGGCATGGAGATCAAGGTATCGCGGACCAACGCCGCCCGCCACAACGACGCGGCGCTCAAGCGCGACCAGCGCGTCTACGCCTGGTGGGATGGCGCCGACGTCGTCGTGCTGACCAGCTAAGGTGGAACGGTCATGAATTTTCTAAAGAATTTGCTGACCTTGCGGTGGCTGACCGGCCGCCGCGTCGTCATCGCCGTGCCGTTCCTGTGGCTGACATTCGCCTTCCTGGTGCCGTTCCTGATCGTCCTGCGCATCAGCTTTACCGAGTCGGATATGGGCAATCCGTTCGGCACGCTGATGACGCTTGTCGATGGCGTCATCACGCTCAAGGTCAAGATATCGAACTACCTGTTCATCGCCGAGGACGAGCTGTATGTGCTGACGTATCTCAGCTCCCTCAAGTTTGCCGCCATCACCACCGCGCTTTGCCTGATCATCGGCTACCCGTTCGCCTACTTCATGGCGCGCGCCAAACCCACTATGCGTCCGGTGCTGCTGATGCTCGTGATGCTGCCGTTCTGGACTTCCTTCCTTCTGCGGATCTACGCCTGGAAGGGCATCCTTGCCAACAACGGCATCGTCAACAACTTCCTGATCGGGATCGGCGCCATCAGCGAGCCGCTGCACCTGATGAATACCCAGTTCTCGCTGATCATCGGCATGGTCTACGCCTATCTGCCGTTCATGATCCTGCCGCTGTACGCCAATCTGGTGAAAATGGACACCCGTTTCCTGGAGGCGGCCGCCGATCTGGGCGCGACGCCGCTGCAAGCGTTCTGGCGCATCACCGTGCCGTTGTCGAAGTCCGGCATCATCGCCGGCTCGATGCTGGTGTTCATTCCGGCCATCGGCGAGTACGTGATTCCGGAGCTGCTGGGCGGACCAGAGACCTTGATGATCGGCCGCCAGCTGTGGGACGAATTCTTCACCAATAACGACTGGCCGCTGGCGTCGTCGGTGACGGTGGTGGTAATCCTGCTGATTTTGGTGCCGATGGCGATCTTCAATAAATACAAGGCAGAGCAGGAGGCCCGCTCATGAAAGGCAATACAACCTTGATGCAGCGCTGGTTTGGGCGTGGCTGGCTGTCGATGGGCTATCTGTTCCTGTATCTGCCGATCGTGGTGCTGGTGGTCTTCTCGTTCAACAGCTCGCGCCAGGACATGGTGTGGAGCGGTTTCTCGCTGCAGTGGTACGCGGCGCTGATGAACGACACGGAGATCATCAGCGGGCTTGGTCTGTCGCTGCGGATCGCGCTGATGACGGCTTGCGTGTCGGTGGTGCTGGGCACCTTCGCCGCCTTCGTGCTCAATCGCTATCACCGCTTCACAGGCCGCACGCTGTTCGCCGGCATGGTCAGCGCGCCGTTGGTGATGCCGGAAGTGATCATCGGCCTGTCGCTGCTGCTGATGCTGGTGTCGGTGCAGAAGGTGTTCGGCTTCCCCGAACGCGGCGTGATGACGATCTGGATCGGCCACACCTTGCTGGGCATGGCCTATGCGGCGGTGGTGGTGCAATCGCGCCTGCAGGAGATGAACAAGTCGCTGGAGGAGGCTGCGATGGACCTGGGCTGCAAGCCTTATCAGGTATTCTTCCTGGTGACGCTGCCAAACATCAAACAGGCACTCGGCTCCGCGTGGCTGTTGACATTCACCTTGTCGCTGGACGACGTGGTGCTGTCGGCCTTCCTGTCCGGCCCTGGTTCGTCGACGATGCCGATCGTGATCTTCTCGCGCGCACGTTTGGGCCTCGACCCGCGCGTGAACGCGGTTGCCGCGCTGACCATCCTGGTCGTCAGCATCGGCGTGATCGCATCGAGCCTCTACATCGCCCGCAACGAGCGGCTGCGCCAGAAGCAGATTTCATCGGCCGCCAAAGGCTGATCCACGCATTCTTTAAATTCGTCAGCAAGGGGAAACGCGGAAAATAGGAACATGATCATGTAATTCATGCTAAATTGATAAACATGCGCAGCCCTATCGTTCTCGTTCCCGCTTGCGTCAATCTGGTCGGCGTACACGCCAGCCATACCGCGCATCTCAAATATGTCGCCGCCGTGGCCGACGGCGCCCGCTGCACCCCGCTGATCGTGCCGGCGCTGGGCGACGCCACCGATTTCGACACTTTGCTTGATCTGGCCGACGGCATCATGCTGACCGGCTCCCCTTCGAACGTCAATGCCGCCCTGTACGGCCAGCAGGTACTCGATCCACTGTTACCGCGCGACCCTGCGCGCGACGCCACCACGCTGCCGCTGATACGCGCGGCGATCGAGCGTGGTATCCCGCTGTTCGCCATATGCCGTGGGTTCCAGGAGATGAACGTGGCCTTGGGCGGCACGCTGCACCAGGCGGTGCACGACGTGCCGGGCATGTCCGACCATCGCGAGCAGAAGACGCTGACGCTGGAACAGCAGTACGCGGCATCGCATCGCGTGAACCTGGTTGCGGGCGGTCGCATGGCGCAAATATTGGGTGGCGTATCGACGATCATGGTCAATTCGCTGCACGGGCAGGGCATCGACAAACTGGCGCCGGGCCTCGCGGTCGAAGCCCATGCGGACGATGGCCTGGTCGAGGCCTACAGCCTGCCGCGCGACACGGGATTCACGCTCGCGGTACAGTGGCACCCCGAGTGGCGGTTATCCGAGAACCCCGACTCGATCAAGTTGTTCCAGGCTTTTGGTGAGGCCTGCCGCATCTACAAGCAAGGGAGAGACGCATGAAGACCTACGAACAGTGGGCGCGGCGGGTCCCTTAGTGCCGCTTTTCGCATAGCCCCACAGCACACAGTATCGCCAAGGCCCCAGCGCGGCCGGCGCACGATTAAAACAATAGAGAGAATTACATGGCAATCCGCGAGAACTTTACATACACAGATATGGATCTGTGGCTGAACGAAAAACACGTCACCGAAATTGAATGCCTGGTGCCCGATCTGACGGGTGTGGCGCGCGGGAAGATCCTCCCGCGCGGTAAATTTACCCAGGAGCGCGGCATGCGCATTCCGGAAGCGGTGCTGGGCATGACCGTGACTGGCAACTATCCGACCGAAGACGCGGGCTACGACCGCGCCATCTCCAGCACCGACCGCGACATGATCCTGAAGGCCGATCCGACCACCATCACCATGGTGCCGTGGGCCAGCGACCCGACCGCGCAAGTGATCCACGACTGCTATTTTTCGGACGGCCGGCTGGTCGATTTCGCGCCGCGCTCCGTGCTGCGCCGGGTGCTCAAGCTGTATGAGGACAAAGGCTGGAAGCCGGTCGTGGCGCCGGAGCTGGAGTTCTACCTGACCGCCAAAAACACCGATCCGGATTTGCCTTTGAGGCCGCCGATCGGCCGCAGCGGCCGCGCCGAGACCAGCCGTCAGGTCTACAGCATCGACGCCGTGAACGAGTTCGATCCGTTGTTCGAGGACATTTACGACTACTGCGAGTTGATGAACCTCGACGTCGACACGCTGATTCACGAAATCGGGGCCGGTCAGATGGAGATCAACTTCCTGCACGGCGATCCGCTTGGACTGGCCGACAAGGTGTTCTTCTTCAAGCGCACCTTGCGCGAGGCGGCGCTCAAGCACGATATGTATGCGACCTTCATGGCCAAGCCGATGGCGGGTGAACCTGGTTCGGCGATGCACGTGCACCAGAGCGTAGTCGATGCCAAAACCGGCATGAACATCTTCAGCGCCGAGGATGGATCGGCGGCGCCTATCTTTAAACAGTACATCGCCGGCCTGCAGCGCTATATGCCGTCGGCGATGGCGATCGTCGCGCCGTATGTGAACTCTTACCGCCGCCTGGTGCGCCACACTGCGGCGCCGATCAATATCCAATGGGGTATGGACAACCGCACCGTCGGTTTCCGCGTGCCGGAATCGGGTGTGCAGGATCGCCGCGTCGAGAACCGCATCATCGGCGCGGACGCCAATCCGTACCTGGCGCTGGCCGTCACGCTGGCCTGCGGCTATCTTGGCATGACCGAACAATTGGAACCGACGCCAATGACCGTGGGCAGTGCCTACGACCTCAAAGTGGAACTGCCACAAGGCCTGCCGGAAGCGCTGCAGCATCTGCGGGCCGAGGACAAGCTGCGCAGCGTATTGGGCGGCCGCTTCATCGACGTCTACGCCGCGATCAAGGACCTGGAGCATCAGGAATTCATGACCGTCATCAGCCCGTGGGAACGCGAACACCTGCTGCTGCACGTCTGATCATCCACCTCTCCAACAAGGAAATACTATGACCAACAATTCATTAGCACCAGGCCCGGCACCGAGTGCCGCGCTGGTCGCGTCGGTAAAAAGTCCGGCCACGCCGCAGGTGTACGACACCACCGCGATTCAAAAGCTGGACACGGCGCACTACATGCACCCGTTCACCGACCACAAGGCGCTGGGCGAGAAGGGCGCGCGCGTGATGGTGCGCGGCGAAGGCATCTACCTGTGGGATTCGCAGGGCAAGAAGGTCCTCGACGGCATGTCCGGCCTGTGGTGCGTCAATGTCGGCTACGGCCGCACCAGCATTTCGGAAGCGGTCTACAAGCAGATGGAGACGCTGCCGTTCTATAACAGCTTCTTCAACACCACCAATGTGCCGGCCGTGCAGTTGGCGGCCAAGCTGGCGAAGATATCGCCGCCGCATTTCAACCACGTCTACTTCACCGGCTCCGGCTCGGAGGGTAACGACACCAATCTGCGCATGGTGCGCCGCTATTGGGACGTGTTGGGATACAAGGAACGCCACACCATCATCAGCCGCCACAACGCCTATCACGGCAGCACCGTGGCCGGCGCTTCGCTGGGCGGTATGGACGGCATGCACGCGCAGGGTGGCTTGCCGATTCCCGGCATTGTGCATATCGGCCAGCCGAGCTATTTGGAGTCCGGGCGCGGCATGACCGAGGACGAATTCGGCATCGAGGCCGCGTCGTGGCTGGAAAAGAAAATCCTGGAGGTCGGCGCCGACAAGGTCGCAGCCTTCATCGGCGAGCCGGTACAGGGCGCCGGCGGCGTGATCATCCCCCCAGCGACCTACTGGCCGGAGATCCAGCGCATCTGCGACAAATACGGCATCCTGCTGATCGCCGATGAGGTGATCTGCGGCTTTGGCCGGCTTGGTAAATGGTTCGCGTCGGAGCTGTTCGGCATCAAACCCGATCTGATCACCTTTGCCAAAGGCGTCACGTCCGGCTATGTGCCGCTGGGCGGCGTGCTGGTTGGCGACCGCGTGGCCGATGTGCTGATCGGGCAGGGCGGCGAGTTCAATCACGGCTTCACCTATTCCGGCCATCCAGTCGCCTGCGCGGCGGCGCTGGAAAACATTCGTATCCTCGAAGAAGAGAAGCTGGTCGAGCGCGTCGCCAATGAAACCGGGCCTTATCTGAAGAAACGGTTCGCGGAACTGGCCGACCATCCGCTGGTTGGATATGCCGACAGCTGCGGCTTCGTCGCCGGTCTGAATCTGGTGCGCGTCAAAGCGCCGGTGGTGCACGACAACGTGACGTTCGACGAGTCGCTCGGTGTTGGCATGGTCTGCCGTGGCTACATGTTCGACAACGGCATGATCATGCGCGCCGTCGGCGACCGCATGATTATCGCTCCGCCGCTGGTCATGACGGTGGCACAGATTGACGAGATGGTGGCGCTGATCCGCAAGTGTCTGGATCTGACCTACGCCGACATCAAGGAACGCGGCTGGGTCTAAACGTGAATTTGGATGGGAGCGAAAAATGACGACAAAAACCGTGGCGACATCGTGGCACGAGCGCGCGGCAAGCCTGCAAATAGACGGCCGCGCGGTCATCGGCGGGCAGCGCGTGTGGGCCAAGAACGCGCAGCAGTTCGAGAATCTGTCGCCGATCGACGGCCGCACGCTGGGCATGGTGGCGCGCTGCGATGGCGCCGACGTCGATGCGGCGGTGGCCAGCGCACGCGAGGCTTTCGAGGCGCGCACCTGGGCGGGCAAGTCGCCGGCCCAGCGCAAGCGCGTGATGATCAAATTCGCCGATCTGGTGCAAAAGTACGGGCCTGAACTGGCCCTGCTCGAAACGCTGGACATGGGCAAGCCAATCAAATACAGCCAGAGCGTGGACGTGGGCGCCACCGCCAACTGCCTGCGATGGTACGGCGAGGCGATCGACAAAATCTACGACGAGATCGCGCCGACCGCCGAGAACAGCCTGGCGCTGATCACGCGCGAACCGCTGGGCGTGGTCGCCGCCATCGTCCCGTGGAACTACCCGATGATCATGGCGGCATGGAAGATCGCGCCGGCGCTCGCCGCAGGTAACAGCGTCGTGCTCAAACCATCGGAGAAGTCGCCGCTGACGGCGCTGCGGCTGGCGGATATCGCGCTGGAGGCGGGCATTCCGGCCGGCGTGTTCAATGTGCTGCCCGGCTATGGCCACGAGGCCGGCGCCGCGCTGGCGCTGCACATGGATGTCGACTGCATCGGCTTCACGGGATCGACGCGCGTCGGCAAACAGATCTTGCAGATGGCCGGCCAGTCGAACCTCAAGCGCGCATGGACGGAGTTGGGCGGCAAGTCGGCCAACATTGTCTGCGCCGACTGTCCCGACCTGGATGCGGCGGTGGCGTCGGCTATCGGCTCGATCTACTTCAACCAGGGCGAGAGCTGCAACGCGCCTTCGCGGCTGTTCGTCGAAGCGTCGATCAAGGATCAGTTCATCGAGAAGGCGTTGGCGATGATGCCGGACTTCCAGCCAGGCGATCCGCTCGACGAGAACACGGTGATGGGCGCCATCGTCGATGCGACGCAGCTGAAAACGGTGATGGGCTATATCGAGGCTGGCAAGGCGGACGGCGCCAAGCTGTTGTCCGGCGGTCGTCAGACACGCACCGAGACCGGCGGCTTGTTCGTCGAGCCGACCTTGTTCGACCAGGTCGACAGCGGCATGACCATCGCACGCGAAGAGATCTTCGGACCGGTGCTGTCGGTGCTGGCCTTTACCGACTTAAAGGACGCCATCAAGCAGGCCAACTCCACGCCGTACGGCTTGCAGGCCGCCGTGTGGACCTCCGACATGACCAAGGCGATCCAGACGGCGCGCGCGCTGCGTGCAGGAACCGTTCACGTGAACCAGTACGACAGCGACGACATCACCGTGCCGTTCGGTGGCTACAAACAGTCCGGCAATGGCCGCGACAAGTCGCTGCACGCGTTCGATAAATACACCGAACTGAAAACCACCTGGATTCAGATCGGCTAGCGAAAAGGGAGACGGCGATGAGCCAGGCAATGAAGGATTTTCTACGCGACCGCAACATCCACGAGGTGGAATGCGTGATCGCCGACATGACCGGCATCGCACGCGGAAAAATCCTGCCCAAGGACCTGTTTCTCAGCGAAGGCGAAATGCGCCTGCCCAAGAGCGTCCTGCTCAACACCGTCAACGGGGAGCAGCCTAACAACCTGCCTTACACCGGCGCCACCGATCCGGACATGATCTGCGTGCCAGACCTGGCCACGCTGCGGCAGGTGCCGTGGGCGGCGGAGAATGTGGCGCTGGTGATCCATGATTGCCAAAACTTCGACGGCACGCCGGTCGGCCTGTCGCCTCGCGCGGTGCTGCGCAAGGTCCTCAAGCTGTACGCCGATCGCGGCTGGCAGCCGGTGGTGGCGCCGGAGATGGAGTTCTACCTGGTCGCCCGCAGCAGCAATCCGCACGAGCCGCTGACGCCACCATTGGGCCGCAGCGGCAAGACCGAATCCGGCCGGCAGTCTTACTCGATCGACGCGGTCAACGATTTCGATCCGTTCTTCCTGGAGCTTTCCACGTTCTGCAAGCAGCACCAGTTGGGCGTGGAAACCTTGATCCACGAAGCGGGCGCCGGCCAGATGGAAATCAACTTCACCCACGGCGACGCGCTGGAGCTGGCCGATCGCGTATTCCTGTTCAAGCGCGCGGTGCGCGAGACGGCGCTGCGCCACGGGATCTTCGGCACCTTCATGGCCAAGCCGATGGAAACGGAACCGGGCAGCGCGATGCACATCCATCAGAGCATTCTCGATGCGGCGACCGGCAACAACATCTTCAGCGACAAAAAAGGTGAGCCCAGCCCCCTGTTCTTCAACTATATCGCTGGCCTTGAGCGTTACACGGCGGCGGCCACGCTGTTGTTCGCACCGCACGTCAATTCCTACCGGCGGCTGTCTCGGTTCATGTCGGCGCCGACCAATGTCCGTTGGGGTTACGACAACCGCACCTGCGGCTTCCGCATCCCCAACTCCACGCCGACCAATCGCCGTGTGGAAAACCGCGTGCCCGGCGTCGACGTCAATCCTTATCTGGCGATGGCCGCGACGCTGGCATGCGGCTACCTTGGCATGGTCGACGGACTGACGCCGTCCGAGCCGACCGCAGGCAGCGCGGAGCATGTGCATGACCAGCTGCCGCGCAACCTGGAGGACGCGATCCTGCGGCTGCGCGAATGCAAACCATTGAGCGAGATATTGGGCGAGTTGTTCGTGCAGGCCTTCTGCGAGGTCAAGGAGCTGGAATTCGCCACCTACAGCCGCGTGATCAGCTCCTGGGAGCGCGAGCATCTGATGCTGCTGGTGTAAGGAGGGCGCGATGCGCAACACCCGCGATGGATTGAGCTGGCCGCGCGCACTGGCGCTGGCCGCACGGGAACGCGACAGCTACATCGCGCGCAATCCCGAATCGGCCCGGTTGGCGGGCGAGGCGGCCCGACACCTGCTGTTCGGCGTGCCGATGCACTGGATGAACGACTGGTCGACACCTTTCGCGTTGACGGTGAGCGACGCATCCGGCGCGCGCTTCCGGGATGTCGACGGTCATGATTACGTCGATTTCTGCCTGGGCGATACCGGCGCCATGTTCGGCCATGCGCCGCCGCCTGTGGCGCAAGCCATCGAGCGCCAGGCCACGCGCGGCTATACGGCCATGCTGCCCTCGGCCGACGCGGCGCCGGTGGCGGCCGAACTGGCGCGGCGATTCGGTTTGCCATACTGGCAGTTCGCGCTATCGGCCTCGGACGCGAACCGCTTCGTGCTGCGCTGGCTGCGCGCGGCGACGGGGCGCGACAAGGTATTGGTCTTCAATGGCTGCTATCACGGCACGGTGGACGACGTGTTTGTCGATCTGGTCGACGGCATGCCGACCCAGCGTGACAGCCTTCTGGGGCAGGTCCACGCGCTGACGGATCACACGGTGGTGGTCGAGTTCAATGATTTGCAGGCGCTGGAATCGGCGCTGGCAAATGGCGATGTCGCCTGCGTGCTGGCGGAGCCGGTGATGACGAATATCGGCATGGTGTTGCCGGAACCCGGGTATTGGGAAGCGGCGCAGCAGATCATCCAGCGCCACGGCGCGCTGCTGGTGATCGACGAGACGCACACCATCAGCAGCGGCCCCGGAGGCTACGCGCAAGCGCATGGCATGCGGCCGGACGCACTGGTGGTCGGCAAACCCGTTTGCGGCGGAATCCCCTGCGCGGTGTATGGCTTTACCGAGGCGCTGGCGCGCCGGGTGGAGCAGGCCAAACGCGCCGCGCCGCCCGGCCACTCCGGCATTGGCACCACGCTGAGCGCCAACATGTTCGCAATGGCCGCGATGCGCGCCAATCTGGAACTGGTGATGACCGACTCGGCGTATCAGCACATGTTCGCGCTGGCCGGAACGCTGGCGCAAGGGCTGCGCGACGTCATCGCCCGCCACCGGCTGCCTTGGTGCGTGACGCAAGTCGGCGCACGCACCGAATTCCAGTTCGCCGCCACGGCGCCGCGCAATGGCGCCGAGGCGCAAAAGGCTCTCGACGGCGAGCTCGAACAGATCATCCATTTGTACCTGCTCAATCGCGGGCTGTTGATCACGCCCTTCCACAATATGCTGCTGGTTTGCCCCGACACCACTGAGGCCGACGTCTTGGGATTGCTGTCCGCTTTTGACGCTTGCCTGATTGAGTTGATTTGACCATCGGACGAAAACCGGGCCAATTGATGGTCCGCTATGTGCCCTGGCGAACCGAAGGAATCGCCCCTCAGGTCTACTCTCGTGAGAGCGCGGGGCCTGCATTCGACATGCCCGCGCACTTTGACAGTGCGAGGATAATATGAAAATTGGCATGATAGGTCTCGGGCGCATGGGCGCCAACATGGTCTGGCGGCTCGCCAGGGACGGTCACCAGTGCGTCGCCTATGCGCGGCACGCGGAGACGGTGAAGTCGGTACTGCGGGAGGGCGTCACCGGCGCCTCCTCGCTGGAGGACTTGGTGTCGCAACTGGAGACGCCGCGCGTCGTTTGGCTGATGGTGCCGGCGGCGTCGGTGGACGCCACGCTCGACACCCTCAAACCGCTGCTGCAGGCGGGCGACATCGTCATCGATGGCGGCAACTCGCATTACCACGACGATATTCGTCGTGGCGCGCAGCTCCAGGAGCTCGGGCTGCATTACGTGGACGTCGGCACCAGTGGCGGCACCCACGGCCTGGAACGTGGCTACTGCCTGATGATCGGCGGCGAGAAAGAGACTGTCGCCCATCTCAAGCCGCTGTTCGTGTCGCTGTCGCCGGGTCATGCGGCGGCCGCGCCAACGCCGGGGCGCGACAAGCCAGATAGTAGCGCCGAACAGGGCTACCTGCATTGTGGGCCGAATGGCGCGGGCCACTTCGTCAAGATGGTCCACAACGGCATTGAGTACGGCATCATGGGCGCCTACGCCGAGGGCCTCAATATCCTCCGCAATGCCAACATCGGTAAACTCGAACACGAGGTCGACGCCGAAACCACGCCCTTGCGCAATCCCGAGCATTACCAATACGACCTCGATCTGGGCGAGATCACGGAAGTCTGGCGACGCGGCAGCGTGATCAGCTCCTGGCTGCTCGACCTGACCGCCGATGCGCTGCTCAAGGATCCGCACCTGGACCAATTCGCCGGCCGCGTCTCCGATTCCGGTGAAGGCCGGTGGACCATCAACGCCGCCATCGACGAAGGCGTGCCGGTGCCGATCCTGAGTTCGGCGCTGTTCGAGCGTTTCAGTTCGCGCGGCAACGCCGAATTCTCCGGCAAGGTGCTATCGGCGATGCGGGCCGGTTTTGGCGGCCATGCCGAGAAGCCGGCCAAGTCATGATGGACGATATCGTTTTCTTCATCGACTGCGACAACACGCTGATGGACAACGACGCGGTCCAGCAAGACCTGCGCGACCACCTTGAGCGTGAGTTTGGCGCCCGCACGCGCGACCGTTACTGGGAAATCTTCGAGGAGCTGCGCGAGCAGCTGGGCTACGTCGACTATCTGGGCGCGCTGCAGCGCTTGCGGGTCGAGTCGATCGACGACCCGCGCTTCCTGCGCCTGGGAGGCTGGATGATGAACTACGGTTTCGCCGACCGCCTGTATCCCCTGGCGCTGCAGGTCATCAAACACCTGGGCCAGTGGGGCAAGGTGGTGGTGTTGTCGGATGGCGACGCCGTCTACCAACCGCGTAAGGTCGAGCATTCCGGCTTGAGGGACGCGGTCGACGGCCGGGTGCTGATCTACATCCACAAGGAGGAGATGCTGGCGGAGGTCGAGCGGGCATACCCCGCGCGCCATTATGTGATGGTCGATGATAAGGTGAGAATACTGGCGGCGATGAAGGCCGGTTGGGGCGATCGCTTGACCACGGTCTTTCCGCGGCAGGGACATTACGCTTTCGCGCCCGATGTGGCCAGCTTCACCACCCCCGACCTGACCGTCGATCGCATCGGCGATCTCTTGCAGCATCAGTTGCCGGCCTTCGCCGGCCGTGAAAAGGAGAGCACACTATGAACCCTGCACTGCGTCTGTATGAGCTCGGGCAAAGCCTGTGGCTGGACAATATCACGCGCGGATTGCTCACCAGCGGCACGCTGGAGAAGTATATCCATGAGTACGACCTGAAAGGCCTGACCTCGAACCCGAGTATTTTCGAGGCTGCCATTCACGGCGCCGATTTTTACGACAAGGCGATCGCCGACCGCAGCGCCGCCGGCGGGGCGGGCGAAGCGCTATTCCTTGAGCTAGCGCTGGAAGACCTGCGCGCCGCCGCCGATCTGTTCCTGCCGATGTATAAGGAATCGCAGGGCCACGATGGCTGGGTGTCGATGGAGGTTTCGCCGCTGCTGGTGCACGATGCCGAGGGCACGTTGCGCGAGGCCCGTACGCTTCACGAACGCCTGGACCGCCCCAACGCGTTCATCAAGATCCCCGGCACGCCGGAGGGCGTGAAGGCGATCGAGGAGGCCATCTTTGCCGGCATTCCGGTCAATGTCACGCTGCTGTTCTCGCGCGAGCAGTATCTGGCGGCGGCGGAGGCGTATATTCGCGGCATCGAGCGCCGGCTTGAAAAGGGGCTCGATCCGAAAGTGGCGTCGGTGGCGTCGGTGTTTGTCAGTCGCTGGGATTCGGCGGTCAAGGACAAGGGGCCGGAGGGCTCGAACAACACGCTGGGCATCGCGATGGCGCGCCGCACCTATGTGGCGTACCGGGAGTTGCTGGCGTCGCATCGCTGGAAGCTGTTGGCCGAGCGCGGCGCATTGGCCCAGCGGCTGCTGTGGGCCAGCACCGGCACCAAGGATCCGGAGGCGTCGGATGTGCTGTATGTGACGTCGCTGGCAGCGCCCAATACGATCAACACCGTGCCGGAGAAGACCCTGCTGGCGTTTGCCGACCATGGCATTGTCAACGGCAGCATGCCGCCGGAAGGTGGCGACGCGGAGAAGGTGATCGCCAGCTTCGCCGATGCCGGCATCGATGGCGACGAGCTGGCGCAGCGCTTGCAGCGCGAAGGCGCGGAGGCGTTCAGCAAGTCGTGGGCGCAGTTGCTCGATGTGATCGCGCAGAAGGGCGGCCAGTAGGGAGGATTAGCGCATAGCGCGTAATCCACCAAGCGCCGTCGCCGGCTCGTCGATGGCGGATTACGGCGTTTCGCCTACTCCGCCCTACTGGTTTGTGTGATCAGCGCATTCGACGAGCGGACCCGCTAGCCCAGCACCTGTCGCGCCATCAGCAGCACATTCTCCACCCCGAAGCCATACTCGCGCAGCAGCCGGTCACCCGGCGCCGATGCCCCGTAGCCTTCGACCGACAATACCTTGCCGCGCTGCCCGACGTATCGCTCCCACCCCTGCGAGACGCCCGCTTCGATCGCCAGCCGGGCGTCCAGTGCCGGCGGCAGCACCTCGTCGCGATAAGCCTGCGGCTGGTCCTCGAACAACTCCCAGCTCGGCATCGACACCACGCGCGCACGCACGCCATCCTCGAGCAAGCGTTCCTGCGCCCGCAGCGCCAGATCCACCTCCGAACCGGTGGCGATCAGCACCAGTTGCGGTGTGCCGCCGGCCGCTTCGCTCAGCACATATGCGCCGCGCCGCAAACCTTCGGCCGCCGCATAACGCTCGCGGTCCAGCGTCGGCACATGCTGGCGCGTGAGCACCAGCGCCACCGGCCGCGTGGTCGATTCCACCGCCGCCTTCCATGCCACCGCCGTCTCGTTGGCGTCGGCCGGACGTATCACCACCAGCCCCGGTATCGCCCGCAGGCTGGCCAGATGCTCGACCGGCTGGTGCGTGGCGCCGTCTTCGCCCAGGGCGATGCTGTCGTGCGTGAACACGTACACCACCTGTAATCCCATCATCGCCGACAGCCGTATCGCCGGCCGCATATAGTCCGAGAATACGAAGAAGGTGGCGTTGAACGGCAGCGCGCCGCCGTGCGCGGCCATGCCGTTGCTGATGGCCGCCATCGCGTGTTCGCGCACGCCGAAGTGCAGGTTGCGTCCGCGCCGGCTCCAGCCGCCGCCGTTAGAGCCCTGGCGGTCGCCGGTGCTGTCGTCCATGCCGTCAGGCTGGAAGTCGCCAAAGCCCGTCAATGCGGTGAAAGTCGACGGATCGAGGTCGGCCGAGCCACCGATCAGCGCCGGCAGCCGCGCCGCGATGGCGTTGGCCACCTTGCCGGCGGCGGTGCGCGTCGCCAGACCCTTGGCGTCCGCCGGGAATACCGGAATGTCGGCGTCCCAGCCGGCCGGCAGTTCGCCGGCGCCTGCGCCGCCTTGCATCAGCTGTTTGAGCTCGCGCGCCTCGTCGGGAAAGGCTTGTTCGTAGGCGGCCAGCCGGTCCATCCATTCCGCCTGGTGGTGCGCGCCATGCGCGCCGCCGTTGGCGAAGGGACGGGCCGCGCCGTCGGGGATCAGGAACGCCGGCTGCTCCGGCCAGCCCAGCGCGCGCTTGGTCAGCGCCACCTCGTCGGCGCCCAGGGGCGAGCCGTGGGCGTCGATCTTGTCCTGTTTGTTGGGCGAGCCGAAGCCCAGATGGCTGCGTACCAAAATCAGCGACGGCTTGTGCACCTCGGCGCGCGCGGTGGCCAGCGCCTGCTCGATCGCTTCGATGTTGTTGGCGTCTTCCACCGTCTGGATATGCCAGCCGTAGGCGGCGAAGCGCGCGGCGCGGTCTTCGCTGAAGGTCATGTCGCTGCCGGCCGACAGCGTGACCTGGTTGTCGTCGTACAGGTAGATCAACTTGCCCAGTTTGAGGTGGCCGGCCAGCGAGGCAGCCTCCGACGCCACGCCCTCCATCAGGTCACCGTCGCTGACGATGCCGTAGGTATGGTGGTCGATGACGTTGTGGCCCTCGCGATTGTAACGGGCGGCCAGGCTGGCTTCCGCGATGGCCATGCCGACGCCGTTGGCAAATCCCTGGCCCAGCGGACCGGTGGTGATCTCGACACCGGACGTGTGGCCGCGCTCCGGATGCCCCGGCGTGCGGCTGCCCCACTGGCGGAACTGGCGCAGGTCGTCCAGCGACAGATCGTAGCCGCTCAGGTGCAGCAGCCCGTAGAGCAGCGCCGAGCCGTGGCCGGCCGACAGCACGAAGCGGTCGCGGTCGAACCAGTGCGGATCGGCGGGATGGTGTTTCAGGAAGCGCGTCCACAGCACGTAGGCCATGGGGGCGGCGCCGAGCGGCAGGCCGGGATGGCCGCTGTTGGCCTGTTGGACCATGTCGACGGCAAGGAAGCGCAGCGTGTTGACGCTGAGCTGGTCGGTGGTGTTCATGCATGACTCCTCGTAATGCCTGGCAAATGCGAAGGAGGCCGACGCCGGGATGGGGCGGCCGCCTCAGTCAGACTAGCTCAGCCAGGCCTGCGACTCTGTGCGCCATGCCACCCAGCCGCTTGCCAAAAGCGCCAAACACGTAAGAAGAAAAAACAATTATTAAAAACGAATATAAACTTTGCAATATCGAAATGACACGATTATAGTCGCCATGTCGCACCGCAAAAAAACCAGTTGAAGTCTTCGCAAATTAACTTTTGATTAGGAGCACTATCTTGGGTAAATTGTTTTCCGCCAAATCCGTCCTCGCTTCCGCCGTTCTCCTGCTGGCCGCCAGCGCCGCCAATGCCGCGATCACCGCCTACACCAGCCAGTCGTCGTACCTGGGTGCGGTTGGCACTACCGGCGTCGATACCTTCGACGATCTGGTGGTCGATGCTTACGACGGGCCGCTGACGCGCACCGCCGGCGCTTACGAATACACCGTCGGCGCCGCACCGACCTCGCCGGTCCTCTACGGCGCCTCGGACGACGGTTCGGACATCTGGCTCAGCGCCAACAATCGCTTCGATCTGCTCACCTTTTCCCCAAGTACGCCGGTGGCGGGCGTGGGCGGCTTCTTCTTCGGGTCCGACCTGTTCGGCTTCTCCACCCAGGCCAGCTACCTGACGCTGTCGGCCACCGACAGCACCGGCGCCACCTTGACGTACACCCTTGACGCGCCGCAGCTTAACTCGTTCGTCGGCTTCGTCTCGACGGGCAACCTGGTCTCGTTCAGCGTGACGGCGGGCGACCAGCCGGGCGTGTGGGCGACCGTGAACGATCTGCACCTGTCGGGAGCCGCCGCCGTGACGACGCCGGTACCGGAGCCGGAAACTTACGGCATGATGCTGGCAGGGCTGGGCGTGCTCGGTTTTATCGCCCGTCGTAAGCGCAACCAGGCGTAATCGGCAAAAAACCATCGGCGGCGCGCGCGGGCCGCCGATGCCTTATCAGAAGCAGTGCTCCAGCGCCGGGAAGCTGCCGCCTTTGACCGCCGCGACATACGCGCCGATGGCGGCGTCGATGCTGGTCTGGCCTTCCATGAAGTTCTTCACGAAGCGCGCTTTGCGGCCCGGGAAGACGCCCAGCAAATCATGCATCACCAGCACCTGGCCGGAGCAGTCCGGCCCCGCGCCGATGCCGATCGTCGGTATCGCCAGCAGGTCGGTGACCTCCTTGCCCAGCGCCGACGGAATCGCCTCGAGCACCAGCACCGAGGCGCCGGCCGCTTGCAGTTTCAACGCGTCGGCCTTGAGCAGGTCCGCGCTGTCGGTGGTCTTGCCCTGTACCTTGTAGCCACCCAGCTGGTGCACCGATTGCGGCGTCAGGCCCAGGTGCGCGCAGACGGGAATCGCACGCTCGGTCAGGAAGCGCACGGTGTCGGCCAGCCACGCGCCGCCTTCCAGCTTGACCATGTGCGCGCCCGCCTGCAGCAGTTGCACCGAGTTGGCATACGCCGTCTCCGGCGTGCCGTAGGCGCCGAACGGCAGGTCGGCGACGATCAGCGCCGACTTGCTGCCGCGCGCGACCGAGGCGGTGTGGTACGCCACTTCGGCCACGGTGACGGGCAACGTCGATTGGTGGCCGTTGCAGACCATGCCGAGCGAGTCGCCGATCAGCAGCATCTCGACGCCGCAGCGGTCCATCAACGAGGCGAAGCTGGCGTCGTAGCACGTCAGCATGGTGATTTTTTCGCCGGCCGCACGCAGCGCGGCAAGCGTGTGGACGGTGACAGCCTTGGTGGCGGCCGCTTTGGCCGGTGCAGGTGCGTTGGTGGCGGCGGGCTTTTGGCTCGCGGCCAGTTCGTTTCCTTGCAAATAACCAGACATGGTGGTTCCTTTAGAGATGTAGTCGGACCGCGATAGTGTAGTCCTGAATGCTATCGCGTGCTGAAGGTCAGGTGGCCGGGCCGATGCCCTGGCCGGCGACGCCTGCGGCATAGTCGCTCGCGGCGCCGCGTCCCGGAATATGGATCGCCGGCGCCAGTTCCAGCAGCGGCACCAGCACAAAGGCGCGTTCGGTCATGCGCGGGTGCGGCACCGTCAGGGTTGGACTGGCGATGATGGCGTCGCCGTACAGCAGCAGGTCGAGGTCCAAGGTGCGCGGGGCGTTGCGGTAAGGGCGTTCGCGCCCGTGCGCCTGCTCGATGTCGTGCAGCGCCCGCAGCAGCGCCTCGGCGTCCAGGGTGGTGGCGACGCGGGCGACGGCGTTGATGTAGTCGTCGCCGCTGGAGTCGACCGGCGCGGTGCGGTACAGGCTTGACGCTGCCATCAGGGTGCAGCCGGGCAGGCATTGCAGGCGTTCGAGGGCGTCGGCGACGTTGGCGCGCGCGTCGCCAAGGTTGGCGCCGATGCCGATGTAGGCGATGGTGAAGGCGAAGCCGCCTTCATCCTTCTTGCCGATGATGCTCATGGCTGATTGAACGGCTTATTCGCCGCTGCCGCCGGCGCCGCCGGAGCCGCCTTCGGCCCCCTGCGCCGGGCCTTTGCTGCGGCCACCGCGACGTGGCGCGCGTTTGCGTTTGCTCGCCGCGCCGCCGGAGCCCGACGACGACGACTGGCCGGCAGTCGCGATCAAATCCTCGCGGGTGGCTTCGTCGCCTTCATAGAACGCGGTCCACCATTCGCCCAGTTCGGCGTCGATCTCGCCGGAGGCGCAGCGCAGCAGCAGGAAGTCGTAGCCGGCGCGGAAGCGCAGGTGCTCGAGCAGCTTGTAAGGCGACTTGCCGGTGCGGCGCTCGAAGCGCGGCTGCATCGACCAGATGTCGCGCATGTCGGTGCCGATCTTGCGCTGCAAGGCCAGCTTCTCGGTCTGCGAATCGAGCACGTCGTCGGCCGCCAGGTGCAGCGCCGGAATGGTCTGCTCGCCGGCCGCGCGGTAGGCGGTCCATTTTTCCAGCACCTGGTGCCACAGCAGGGACGCGAACAGGAAGCCCGGCGACACCGTCTTGCCGGCGGCGATGCGGGCATCGGTCGAGTCCAGCGCCAGGGTGACGAACTTGAAGCCGAGCGGCTGCTCGAGCACCACGTCGAGCAGCGGCAGCAGGCCGTGATGCAGGCCTTCCTTGCGCAGCTGCTGCAGGCAGGCCAGCGCGTGGCCGCTCATGAGCAGCTTGAGCATCTCGTCGAACACGCGCGCCGGCGGCACATTGTCGATCAGCGACGCCATCACGGGAATCGGCGCGGCGGTGACCGGCTCGATGGTGAATTTGAGCTTGGCGGCAAAGCGCACCACGCGCAGCATGCGCACCGGGTCTTCGCGGTAGCGCGCTTCCGGCTGGCCGATGATGCGCAGCGTCTTGGCGCGGATATCCTCGATGCCGCCGTGGTAATCCAGCACCTGCTGGTTGGCCGGGTTGTAGTACATCGCGTTGATGGTGAAGTCGCGCCGCACCGCGTCCTCCGCCTGCGAGCCGAAGGTGTTGTCGCGCAGGACGCGGCCATGGTCGTCCTTGGGCGCGTTGTCCAGCGTCGTGCCGCGGAAGGTGGTCACCTCCAGCAGGTCCTGGCCGAACATCACGTGCACGATCTGGAAGCGCTTGCCGATGATGAAGGCGCGGCGGAACAGCTTGCGCACCTGCTCCGGCGTGGCGTTGGTGGCGATGTCGAAGTCTTTCGGCTTCACGCCGAGCAGCAGGTCGCGCACCGCGCCGCCGACGACGAAGGCCTCGAAGCCGGCTTCCTGCAGGGTGCTGGTGACGCGTACCGCGTTCGACGACAGCAGTTTCGGATCGATGCCGTGGGCGTCCGGGCCGAGTATCACCGGCGTGTTGGTATCGCGGGCCTTGGCGGTTTTGTCTTTGGTGCCGAGGATTTTTCGGATCAGTTTCTTAATCATTGAATAGTTCAATTAAAGCCCAGCCTTGAGCGGTGGCGTGCGTTTTCAGGGTGGCGTTCGGGTTGGTGGCGATCGGGTGCGAGACGATCGACATCAGCGGCAGGTCGTTGTGCGAGTCGCTGTAGAAGTAGACGGTGTCGAAATCCTCCAGCGTCTTGCCCATCTTTTCCAGCCAGGCCTTGGTGTGGACGATCTTGCCGGCGCCCTGGGTCGGCGTGCCCGCCAGGCGGCCGGTGACATTGCCCTCGGCGTCGTATTCCGGCATGGCCGCGATCAGGTGCTCCACGCCCAGCGCCTTGGCGATCGGCGCGGTGACGAAGTGGTTGGTGGCCGTGACGATGGCCACCAGGTCGCCGGCGTCCTGGTGTTTTTTCAGCAGCGCCAGCGCGGCCGGACGGATCGCCGGCACGATCACCTCGTTCATGAACTGCGCCTGCATGCCGGCCAGCCGCACGGGCGGGAAGCCGGCCAGCGTGCCGAGCGCGAACTCCAGGTATTCGGCCGGATCGATCGTACCGGCCTGGTACTGGGCGTAGAAATCGTCGTTGCGGCGCTTGAAGGTGGCCGCGTCCACGGCGCCGATGCGTACTAAAAACTCGCCCCACTCGTGGTCGGAGTCGATCGGCAGCAGCGTGTGGTCCAGGTCAAATAGTGCAAGCTTCATGCGGGATTCGTCATTCTTTCGCTTCCGCCTGCAACCACTCGCGCAACAGCGGCAGGGTGATCGGGCGTTGGGTTTCAAGGGAATACTGGTCCAGCGAGTCGAGCATCGTCGATAACGATCGCATGTCGCGCTGAAAATGGGACAGCAGGTAGGGTATCACGCCGGGCGACAGCGTCAAACCACGGGCGGCGGCGGCGGCGCCCAGCGCGGCCACCTTTTCGTCGTCGGTCAGGCCGTGGATCTGGTAGATCAGCCCCCAGCCCATGCGGGTGCGCAGGTCCTCGCGCACCGGCAGCACGGCCGGGGCGACCGCGCCGCTGCAGACCATGAAGGCGTTGTTGGCGCGGATTTCGTTAAAAAGCGCGAAGGCGTCGATCTGCGCCACCGGCGACAGCTTTTCGCAATCGTCGAGCAGGTACAGGTCCACCTCGGGCGAGTACTGGAATTCGGATTCGATCGAAAACGGCGAGATGTAGCGTGCGCGCCGCTGCTCGTCCTCGCCGCCGGCGCTGGCCAGGGCTTTAAGCAGATGGGTCTTGCCCACGCCGCCCAGGCCCCACAGGTAGGCGAAGTGCTCGCGCGAGCTGCGATCGGCGAATTGCGCCATCAGCGCCGCCGCCTCGGCGTTCTGTCCGACCTCGAACGATGCGAGGCTGTGCGCCTGGTCCGCGCCTAAATCGAGCACCAGCTGTTTCATGGCGTTCGCCTTGGATTGATCGTTTGCATAACGCTTTTCTTGACGCTTTTTTTAGATACGTCACGCATTATAGAGGGGCGCCGCAGGTCGTGGTGCCGAAATGCCAAGGGAAAGGGTCGCCCGTGCCGCCAGCCAGAATGCCGTGTGCTTGTGCTCTAGCGCGAGGGGAAATGGCATGGAATGTGATTTAGATGGTTAAAAACGGCAGGTGGACGAGGCATTTTGATAAAATAGCGGATTGACCGGGTTCGCGCAGGCTTATTTGCGTGGATTTGTGCAGAAAAGCGCTGAAAACGTGCGATTTTGTTACGAAACGGTCTCCGCCTTCTATTTTACCGCCTCCGCTGCGAAATACACCATGAGCCAAACTTCAAATGTTTCCCTGTCCTACCGTGACGCAGGCGTCGATATCGACGCTGGCGACGCTTTAGTCGAAGCAATCAAGCCTTTCGCCAAGCGCACAATGCGCGAGGGCGTCATGGGCGGCCTGGGCGGTTTCGGCGCCATGTTCGAGATCAGCAAGAAGTACAAGGAGCCGGTGCTGGTGTCCGGCACCGACGGCGTCGGCACCAAGCTCAAGCTGGCGTTCGAGCTCAACCGTCATGACACGGTCGGCATCGACCTGGTCGCCATGAGCGTCAACGACATCCTGGTGCAGGGCGCCGAGCCGCTGTTCTTCCTCGACTATTTCGCTTGCGGCAAGCTTGACGTGGCCATTGCCACCGACGTCATCAAGGGCATCGCCCAGGGTTGCGAGCAGGCCGGTTGCGCGCTGATCGGCGGCGAAACGGCTGAAATGCCAAGCATGTACCCGGCCGGCGAGTACGACCTGGCCGGTTTCGCGGTCGGCGCGGTGGAAAAATCGAAGATCATCGACGGCACCAAGATCGCCCCCGGCGACGTCATCCTGGGCCTGGCCTCGTCGGGCGTGCACTCGAACGGTTACTCGCTGGTGCGCAAGATCATCGAAGTGGCCAAGCCGGACCTGGAAGGCGACTTCCACGGACGCAAGCTGGCGGACGTGCTGATGCAGCCGACCCGCATCTATGTCAAGCCGCTGCTGGCGCTGATGGCCTCGATGGAAGTCAAAGGCATGGTGCACATCACCGGCGGCGGGCTGGTCGAGAACATCCCGCGCGTGTTGCAGCCTGGCCTGGTGGCCGAGCTGGACTCCAAATCGTGGACCCTGCCACCGCTGTTCACGTGGCTGCAACAGCACGGCGGCGTGGCCGACGCCGAGATGCACCGCGTGTTCAACTGCGGCATCGGCATGACGGTCATCGTCTCGCAGGAAAACGCCGCCGCCGCCATCGAGCAGCTGGAAGAGGCCGGCGAGATCGTCTACACCATCGGCAAGATCCGCGCCCGCGTCGGCGACGAGCATCAGACCATCGTCGTGTAAGCCAAAGGGTTACATGCGGGAACAAAGCGGACCACGCCAACGCGTCGTCCGCTTTTTTTATGGAGTGTCAGGGTAAATAAGTTTCCCATGCCGGCCAGCGTAACGGTACAAGTCATCGCCGCTTCGCGCCGCCAGGACGATGCAAGTCCTCCAGATCCGAGGTCCAGAAACGCTGCAATCCTTTGTGTAGAATTTCGCTCGGCTGAAAACTCATGATAGTACCCGGAGTGCGGTTGAGGGGATATTGGTTTGCTCCTAACATGGAACGACGACTTGATCGACTTGATCGACGTTGGAGACTACTGTGATCACTATGCACCCCGGAGAATATCTCGCACTGTCCTACGTCGAACCTTACAAGATAAGCCCGGCGGAGCTAGCAAACTGTCTGGGCTTGCCCTTGGCGGACGTTGAGCAACTTTTGGCGCAAGAAATGGACTTGACTGCGGCGACGGCGGTGCGGCTGGAGCTGGCCCTGGATCGATCCGCCGCATCGTGGATGACAATGCAGGCCGACTATAACTTAATGCAGGCAAGGAGAACGATCGATCCAACTTCGGTTCGACCGCTTGTATTACCGGCGCGGGTGGACGCGGCGTAGGCCCTCGATGTCCAGCACAACAGTCCGTGTGTGGAAAGGCGGACCTGACCCCGCAGTCGCGTTGGTTAGGGTGCCGCTTCGCACGCGCCTTTGACGAGGAACGCTTGCGTGATCCTGGTGATCGACGCCTTGAGCTCGGCGCCGCCGCCGTCGTACATGTCGTTGTGTTTGGCGCCGGCCAGCTTGACGATGCAGGTGCCGTATTGCTTTTGCTCTTGCGCGTCCGGCAGCACGCCGGGGTCGGCTTGCGTGTCACTGGCGCGGATCGATAGCACTTTGACCGCCGCCGTGCGCGGCAGCGCGCCGCGCCGGTTGTCCAGCGTGACCACGCGGGTGATCGTCGGGTCGCCTTCGCTGGCGCGCTCGGCCGAGATGTCGCCGCCCAGCGAGTGGCCGATCAGGGTCACGTGCCGCCAGTCGTAGCCGGGATGCGACTTGCTCAAACTGTCCTGCACGAAGCGGAGGGTGGCGACGCCACGGCGCCGCATCGTCTTCAACTGCGGGACGACGTCCTCATTTCTGTCGAGCTTGGCGTCGGTCGGCAACTGATGGTCGATGCTGACCACCAGCCAGCCTGCCTTGTTCAGGGCGTCGACCAGGAAGTGATATTCCTTGTAGCCGTTGCCGTAGCCGGCACTGAGCAGGGCGACCGGGCACGGCGCCCTGGTGCACGGCGCGGCCGGCAGCGACAGTTCGATCGGAATCTCGCGCTGCCGCGCCTGGTCATGCAAGGTCAGGTCGAGCGTGGCGGCCGAGGCGGCGGAGACGGTTGATGCGGCCGAAGTTCCGATGGCAAGCGCCACCGTCAATGCGGAACTTATTGCGAGATGGCGATGACAGACCATTGGACGTCCTTGATCGGCGTGCGCGTGGCGCGGTCACGCCGGTAGCTGTGAAAGGCGAAGCCGGTCTCGCCGGGATGGCACATCGTGCATTCCGGCGCGGCGGTGAAAGTGGCGAAGCCGGCGCGCGCCAGTTGCCAGCCGGCGATGCCGGCCAGGTTCAGCTTGCCCGCCTCCGACGCGATGACGCGCGCCGGCATGGCGTAACGCTCGCCGAATTGCGCGATCAGCTCGGGCGAGACCTGGTAGCAGCAGTCGCCCGCCGCCGGTCCTGTCGCGGCCAGCCAGTTGCCGGCGTGGTCGCCGCGCGCGGTCAGCAGCTCGGCAAAGCGCGCGATGATGCCGGCGTAGGCGCCGCGCCAGCCGACGTGCAGCGCGGCCACCGCCTTGCCGTCCTTGCGCGCCAGCAGCACGGGCACGCAGTCGGCGGTGGCGATGGCCAGTAGCAGGCCCTGACGCTCGGTGAACATGCCGTCGGCCTCGCCGCAGTCCTGGCGCTCGCTATCGACGATGGCGATGTCGGTGCCGTGCCGTTCATGCTGGACCGGACGCTGCGCCCAATAGTGCGGGAAGTGTTGCGCCATGTCGTCGTGCCGTGCGCCGAAGCCGTGCACGACCGACTCCACCGACGTTAAAACCGTGCTTCTGGTGACCATTGATGCCTGTATCTCATAATAGCTAGCGTTTAAGAATTTTCTCCACCGGCGCCGGACGCAGGCGGAACGCGTCCGGCATGCCGGAGCCGAGCAGCGGCCGTAAATACATGCGGAAGGCGTCGGTCACATCGGTGCCGCTGGCGCTGATGAACGCGTCCTCCATGACGCGCGTCTTGCCGGCCACCGCTTGCAGCGCCTGCAGTTCGTAGTCGACCGAGTAAAAACCGGTGCGCTTGATGGCGACCGAGCCGTCGCGCCCGCCCCACATGGCGAACTGCACCGCCTTTTCGGCGACCTCGCGCGCTTCGCGCTGGTCGACGTCGGACACGCAGCCGATGAACGAGCGCTGCAGATAGCCGAAGGTGTCGCCGCGCACGCGCTTGATGCCCAGCTTGGCTTTGATTTCGTCGCACAGCAGGTCGGCCAGCGCGCCGGTGCCCGACAGTTGCACGTTGCCGTGCGCGTCGCGTTCGACTTCCTTGGCCAGCAGGCTGGCGATGGCTTCGCCGGAGGCGTCGTGGATGCCTTCCGAGACGGCGATCACGCAGCGGCCGTAACGTTCGTACACGGCTTTGACATCGAGCAAGAACTGGTCGAGCGAGAACACGCGCTCGGGCAGATAAATCAGGTGCGGGCCATCGTCGGGAAATTTCTTGCCCAGCGCCGAGGCGGCCGTGAGGAAGCCGGCGTGCCGGCCCATGACGACGCCGACGTAGACGCCCGGCAGCGCGGCGTTGTCCAGGTTGGCGCCGGCGAAGGCCTGGGCGACAAAGCGCGCGGCCGACGGAAAGCCGGGCGTGTGATCGTTGCCGACCAAATCGTTGTCGATGGTCTTGGGGATGTGCAGGCAGCGCAGCGGATAACCCGCCTGCTGCGCCTGCTCGCTGACGATGCGCACCGTGTCGGACGAGTCGTTGCCGCCGATGTAGTAGAACTGTTCGATCTCATGCGCGCGCAAGACCTTGAAGATTTCTTCGCAGTAGGCCAGGTCCGGCTTGTCGCGGGTCGAGCCGAGCGCCGACGACGGCGTGGCCGCCACCAGTTCCAGGTTGTTGCTGGTCTCGCGCGTGAGATCGACAAAGTCTTCGTTGATGATGCCGCGCACGCCGTGCATGGCGCCGTAGACGCGGGTGACGTCGCGGAAGCGGCGCGCCTCCAGCACCACGCCGGCCAGCGACTGGTTGATGACGGCGGTCGGACCGCCGCCCTGGGCGACCAGAATTTTGCCTGAAGACATGTTCCGCTCCTTATCGTTGATAAGACTGAGCCGTGACTATAGCGCGAATTTTTTACTTTCCGCCTATGTTTTTATCGAGAAACTTTTCCACGCGTCCCCAGAAGTCGATGCGGTTTTTCGGCAGCGCCCAGCCGTGGCCTTCTTCCTCGTACTCGATCCATTCGACGTTGGGGTTGGTCGCCTTGACGGCCTGGTAGAACTTGGTGCCGTGCGGCAGCGGCACGCGCCGGTCGGCGCCGCCGTAAGCCAGCAACAGCGGTTGCTTGATGCGCGAGGCCTGCTGCAGCGGCGAGGTGGCTTTCAGTTGCTCGGCGTCGTTGACCTGGTCGCCGATCAACTCCGGCATGCCGTATTGTTTCCAGCCGTCCGGCAGGTCGGACGTGAAGTTCCAGTGGCCGTCGTACAGCAGGTTGATGTCGGTCACGCCGACCCAGTTGACGCCGCATTGGTACAGGTCCGGGTCGTTGATCAGTCCCATCAACGTCGCATAGCCGCCATAGCTGGCGCCGGCGATGCAGATGCGCTTGGGGTCGGCAGTGCCCTGGGCGATGGCCCAGCGGGTGCCGTCAGCGATATCGTCCTGCATCTTCAGGCCCCATTGCTTCCAGCCGGCGCGGAAGTGCCTGGCGCCGAAGCCGGTGCTGCCGCGAAATTCCGGTTCCAGCACCGCGTAACCGCGCGAAGCCAGGAACTGGCTGTTGGCGTTCCAGCCCCAGCTGCCGCCGCGCACGTAGGGACCGCCGTGCACCAGCACCACCATCGGCAGGTTCTTGCCGCCGCCCTTGGGCAAGGTCAGCCAGGCCGGAATCTCGAGGCCATCGCGCGCCTTGTAGCGCACCAGCGTTTGCTGCGCCATGCGCGCGGGCTCGATTAGCGGGTGGCTGCTGCCGAGCATGCTGAGTTTTTTGGTGTCGCTGTTGTACAGCATGGTGCGCGCCGGGAACATGTCGGAATAGCTGGTCACCATCACCCAGGGCGACTCCGGCCGCGTCGGCAGTGACAGCAGGTTGACGGTGTTGGGTAACATCTGGTCGACCTTGGCCTGCATCGCCTTCATGTCGTCGTCGAGCCAGGTGGTGTCGCGGGCGTCGGTCAGGCGGCGCACGCCGAGCAGCTTGCCTTTGCCGAAGAGCAGGCTGCCGTTGAAGTCGTAGTCTTCCAATCGCACCACCGGCTGGTCCGACAGTTTATTGGTGGCGAAGTCGAAGGTGTACACGGCCGACTTGTCCTGGCCGGCCTGGGTGACGACGTACAAGGTGCCGTCCGGCCCGAAGGCCAGCGGGGTGAAGGCGTCCTTGTCGCCGGTGTAGGTGTCGAAGCTGATCAGCTTGCGCCATTGCTGGTTGTTGGCCGGGTCGCGGTAGTGGAGGGTGCTGACCCGTCCTTCCACCGTGCGCGTCAGGCGCGGCTCGCCATTGTTGTCGAGCAGCCAGCTCATGCTGTTGCCGGGACGATCAAACGACGTGTAGCGGCCGGTCGTCGTGTTGAGCCGCTGCAGATCGACATAATCGACTTGGCCGCGTTTGGTGGTGGCGCGGTAGGTGACGTAGATATCGTCGGAATTCTGGCCGTTCTTCTGGCCCAGCAATTAGGTATTCCATGGCAGCAGTTCGCGGCTGCGCACGCCCGTACCGCCGCTACTGACGAAAGGCTTGCCGCTGCGGCTGACCAGTTGCATCAACTTGCCGCCGTCGCGGTTGATCGCGAACAGTCCCGGCGCATAGCGCACATCGCCCTGGCCGACGCTGCGGTCGGTGGCGGTGAACACCAGACGCTCGTCGTTGACCCATTGAAACGAACCGATGTCGGCGTCGCTGAAGGCGCCCACCACCTTCACGCTGGAGTCGCTCAGCGTGATCACGCCCAGGCGATCGCGGCTCTCCTTGCCGGCCACCCGCACGGCCAGATATTTTCCGCTGGGCGAGAACAGGGCGCCGCTGAATTGCGGATTGTCGAAGAAGGCGGCAATCGGCGGCGGCGCTTGCGGGGCCGCCGCGTCGGCGGCGTGGGCCTGGAAAGCGAATGCGGCGGCAGCCGCCATCAAGGTGGCGCGGACGAACAGCTGATGAAATCGCATTGGGCGGATGGCGGAAATTGTGGAGTGCTGAACAATACCACTACGTTGTCAAATCCGCCATATTTCTCATTATTGCTGTTGTTGACGGCCTACGGCGCCGCACCCTGGCCGATATTCTTGTCCAGGAATTTCTCCACGCGGCCCCAGAAGTCGATGCGGTTCTTCGGCAGCGCCCAGCCGTGGCCTTCCTCTTCGTACTCGATCCATTCGACGTTGGGATTGCCCTGCTTCACAGCTTTGTAGAACCGGGTGCCGTGCGGCAGCGGCACCCGCACGTCGGCGCCACCGTAGGCCAGTAGCAGCGGTTGCTTGATGCGCGCCGCTTGCAGCAGCGGCGAGGTGGCCTTCAACTGCTCGGCGTCCTTGACCTGGTCGCCGACCAGCGCCGGCATGCCGTATTGCTTCCAGGCGTCCTGCATGTCGGAGCTGAAGTTCCATTGACCGTCGTACAGCAGGTTGATGTCGGTGACGCCGGCCCAGTCGATGCCGCATTTGTACAGGTCGGGGTCGTTGACCAGGCCCATCAAGGTGGCGTAGCCGCCGTAGCTGGCGCCGGCGATGCAGATGCGCTTGGCGTCGACGGTGCCCTGGGCGATGGCCCAGCGCGCACCGTCGGCGATGTCGTCCTGCATCTTCAGGCCCCATTGCTTCCAGCCGGCGCGGAACAGCTGTTTGCCATAGCCGGTGCTGCCGCGATATTCCGGTTCCAGCACCGCGTAGCCGCGCGAGGCCAGGAACTGGGCATCCGCGTCCCAGCCCCAGCTGCCGCCGCGCACGTACGGGCCGCCATGCACCAGCACCACCAGCGGCAGGTTTTTGGTCGGGCCGCGCGGCATGGTCAGCCACGCCGGAATCATGAGGCCGTCGCGCGCCTTGTAGTGCACCAGCGATTGCTGCGCCATCCGCGTCGGATCGATTTGCGGAAAGCGGCCGCCGATCAGGGTCAGCTGTTTGGTGTCGCTGTTATAGAGCATGGTGCGCGACGGGAACAGGTCCGAGTACGATTCCACCAGCACCCACGGCGACTCCGGTTTCGTCGGCAAGGTCAGCAGGTTGA
This sequence comes from Duganella sp. AC917, assembly GCF_979258245.1. Taxonomy (NCBI): domain Bacteria; kingdom Pseudomonadati; phylum Pseudomonadota; class Betaproteobacteria; order Burkholderiales; family Oxalobacteraceae; genus Duganella; species Duganella sp. AC917. The sequence goes on along the minus strand of NZ_OZ409848.1, from coordinate 4,521,017 downwards.
TGGTGTTGGGCAGCATTTCGTCGATCTTGGCCTGCATCGCTTTCATGCCGTCGTCGAGCCAGGTCGTGTCCCAGGCGTCGGTCAGGCGCCGCACGCCGATCAGCTTGGTTTTGTTGAAGATGAGCTTGCCGCTGAAATCGTATCCGTCGAGCACGATCAGCGGTTTGTCCGCGATCTTGTTGGTGGCGAAATCGAAGGTGTACACGGCCGACTTGTCGTGGCCGGCGTTGCTGATCACATATAGCGTGCCGTCCGGCCCGAAGGTCAGCGGCGTGAAGGCGCCCTTGCCGCCGGTGAAGGTGCTGAAGCTGACCAGCTTGTGCCAGTCAGGGTCCTTGGCTGGGTCGCGGTGGTAGATCGTGCTGACGCCATTCTCGATGGTGGTGGTCAGGCGCGGCTCGCCGTTCAGGTCCAACAACCAGGACATGCTGTCGCCCGGCCGTTTGAACGAGGTGTAGCGGCCGGTGAGCGTGTTGAGTCGCTGTAGTTCGACATAATCGATTTGCCGGGTCTGTTGTATGGCGGGCTTGACCACGTAGACGAATTCCGAATCCTGGGTATTTTGCTGACCCAGCAAATACGTGTTCCACGGCAGCAGCTCGCGGCTGCGGATGGCGGTGGCGCCGCCGGCCGTGATGAACGGCTTGCCGGCGCGGCTCGCCAGTTGCACGAACTTGCCGCCGTCGCGGTCGACCGCGTACAGTCCGGGTGCGTAGCGGGCGTCGCCCAGGCCGACGGTCCGGTCGGTGGCCGTGAACACCAGCCGTTCGTCGTTGACCCAGTCGAAACTGCCGATGTCGGCGTCGCTGAAGTTGCCCACGCCTTTGACGCTGTTGTCGCTCAGCGTGATCACGGCCAAGGCGTCGCGGTGGTCCTTTTTGCCAAGGCGCACGGCCAGATACTTGCCGCTGGGTGACAGCAGCGCGCCGCTGAATTCGGGATTGCTGAAGAAGTCGGCGATCGGCGGGCGCGCGGCGGTCGCTGCGGCGGGCGTGTCGGCACCGGCGGCCATTGCCATCGTGGATACGCTCAGCACGGCGAGCGCGAGAAATTGCTTGAGTCTCATAGGGCGGCATGAAAGTAGAATAACGCGGCAAGCGTATCATCCACTTATCAAATCCGCAACATGTCAGGGATGCCTGAAATGTAACGTTACATGTCGGTCTTCTCGGCCGCGCGGATGTAATCGACCAGCGCGTCGGTGTCGCGCCCCGGCGCCGGCGTCATCAGGCTGACGGCCACCATCGTCAGCAGGCCCGCCGGCACGCCGAAGATGCCGGCCGAGATGGGCGCGATGTGGAACCACTGGCCGGCCGCGCTGCCGCCGAGGATGGGATTGGTGTGCAACATGTAGTAGAGGCAGACGGAGAAGCCGGCGATCATGCCCGCCACCGCGCCTTGATAATTGGCGCGCTTCCAGAACACGCCCAGCGCCAGCGCCGGGAACATCGCCGAGCCAGCCAGCGAGAACGCCGCGCCCACCAGCGAGATGATGTCGCCCGGCTTGGTCGAGGCGGCGTAGGCGGCGATGAAGGCCACCCCCAGCAGCAACAATTTGGAGATCGTCACGCGCTTTTGGGTGGAGGCGGTGCGGTCGACGATCTTGTAATAGATGTCGTGCGACAGCGCGTTGGAAATTGCCAGCAGCAGGCCGTCGGCGGTGGACAACGCCGCCGCCAAGCCTCCGGCCGCGACCAGGCCGGAGACCACGTACGGCAGGCCGGCGATCTCCGGCGTGGCCAGCACCAGCACGTCGGCGTCGATGGAGATTTCGGCCAGCTGCACCACGCCGTCGTGGTTGATATCGCTGATGCTAAATAGCGGATTGATCTTGTCCACATTGCTCCAGTACGACACCCAGTTGGGCAGGTGGGCGAAGTCGGTTCCGACCAGCGCGCTATAGATGTCGTACTTGACCAGCACCGCCAGCGCCGGGATGGTCAGGTAGATCAGCAGTATGAAGAATAGCGCCCAGAACACCGACACGCGCGTGTCGTGCACCGACGGCGTGGTGTACGAGCGCATCAGGATGTGCGGCAGGGCTGCCGTGCCCAGCATCAGGCAGAACACCAGCGCCAGAAAGTTGTTGCGCTTGATGTCGGACGTGACCGCGTCGCCGGGGTAGGGCGTCGCGTGCGGGGTGATCGGTTCGGCGCGGGCCAGGTTCTGGGTGCGCGCGTCCGACCACATGCGGGCGGCCTCGTCGGCGTCCTTCGGATAGGCGATCAGTGCGCGCTCGGCGTTGCGTATCTCCAGCAGCGAGGCGTTGCGCAGCTTGACGTCGTCGAGCTTGCGCTGCATTTGCAGCCGTCCCGCTTCCCACGACGACGGCAGCGTGTTGAGGCGCAACTGGTAATCGTCGGCGCGCTGGCGGAAGATGGCGCGCACCTCGGCCTCTTTCGGATCTTCCTGCAGCACCGCTTCGCGCGCGCTCAGATGGGGCAGTAGCTTGCCGTAGGCCACCTGCGGGATGGGGTTGTCGCTGTGCTTGGCCGACAGCCAGATGGCCGGCATCAGGAACGCGATCAGGATGATGATGTATTGCGCCACCTGGGTCCAGGTGATGGCGCGCATGCCGCCCAGGAAGGAGCACACCAGAATGCTGGCCAGGCCGAGGAAAATGCCAACGGAGAAATCGACGCCGGTGAAGCGCGAGGCGATCAGTCCCACCGCGTAGATCTGCGCCACCACATAGGTGAACGAGACGATGATGGTGGCGATCACGGCAAGGATGCGCACCGCGCGGCCGCCCCGGTTGTCGTCGCTGGCGCCGCCATAGCGCATGGCCAGGAAGTCGGGGATGGTGTACTGGCTGAATTTGCGCAGGTAGGGCGCGATCAGCAGCGCCACCAGGCAATAGCCGCCGGTCCAACCCATGATGTAGGCCAGGCCGTCGAAGCCGTGCAGATACAAACCGCCGGACAGGCTGATGAAGCTGGCGGCCGAGATCCAGTCGGCGGCGGTGGCCATGCCGTTGAACATGGCCGGCACGCGGCGTCCGGCGACATAATATTCCAGCACGTTGGAGGTTCGGCTGAGCACGCCTAGCGTGGCGTACAGCACGATGGTGGCGAACATGAACAGGTAGCCGATCCACACGCGCGGCATGCCTTCCTGTTCCAGCACCGACAGCGAAATCAGGAAGCCGATGAAGCCGAGCGTGAACAGCAGGTAGTAACGGCTCAGCCGCCGGAAAAAGGTGCCGGACTCTTTCACGGGCGTGGCTCCTTTGTCGACGACGAGTTAGTCGACGGCTTGGCAGATGCGTTGCCCGCCGCGGCCGCCAGATCGAGGCGGCGCATGCGCCAGGCGTAGAACGCCAGGATGGCCAGGTACACCAGCGAGGCGCCCTGCGCGGCCAGATAGAACGACAGCGGCCAGCCGAACACGCTCAGCCCGGTCAGCTCGCGCGCGAAGAAGGCGACGCAAAAGCCGGTCATCAGCCACAGCAGCAGCAACCAGCCGGTCATCGCGCGGGTCTTGCGCCAGTGCTGTTGGCGCGTCAGCGGCGCTGGCGGGGTTGCGGAGTCCACTTTATCCATAATGCGGCGGTTCGCTTTCTTCTTCCGGCGGTGGCGGCGGGAAGCTCACGCGGAACAGGCAGCCCGGCAGCTTCGGTTGCAGCGCGCGGGGATTGTTGTAGATGTCGACCTCGGCGCCGTGCTGCTGGGCGATCTCGCGCACGATCGCCAGCCCCAGCCCGCTGCCCTCGGCGGTATGGCCGAGAATGCGGTAGAAGCGCTCGAACACCCGCTCGCGCTCGCCCTTGGCGATGCCCGGCCCGGTGTCCTCGACCTCCAGATAGCCGGGCTCGCCGTGGTGGCCGCGCACCCGCACCGTCACGCTGCCGCCGGCCGGCGTGTAGCGCAGCGCGTTGTCGATCAGGTTGGACAGCAGCTCGCGCAGCATGGTCGGATCGCCGACGATCTGTACCGGCACGGTCGGCGCCTCGAAGCCCAGGTCGATGCGGTGCGCGAACGATGCCTGCACCCAATCCTGCACCACGCCGCGCGCCAGCTCGGCCAGTTCCAGTTGCACCATCGCGGTGCCGGCCTGCGGCTGGTTCTCGGCGCGCGCCAGGGCGAGCAGCTGGTTGACCAAGCGTGTGGCCGCCTGCGAGCTCTTGGCCAGCTGCTCCAGCGAGCGGTGGATCTCGCCGCCGTCGGTCTGGCGCAGCGCCAGCTCCGACTGCATGCGCATGCCCGCCAGCGGCGTGCGCATCTGATGCGCGGCGTCGGCGATGAAGCGTTTTTGCATCTCGATCGATAGCGACAAGCGCGCCAGCATCTCGTTGAGCGAGCGCACCAGCGGCGAAATTTCTTCCGGCACGTCGCTCGATTCGATCGGGCTCAGGTCGTCCGACCCGCGCGCGCGTATGCGCTCCTGCAACTGCGCCAGCGGCGACAGCCCGCGCGCCAGTGCGAACCAGACCAGGGCCAGCACGATCGGCAGGATGATGAACTGCGGCAGGATCACGCCCTTGATGATCTCGTTGGCCAGCTGGCCGCGCTTTTCCAGGGTCTCGGCCACCTGCACCAGCGCCAGCTGCGGCTTGTCGTCGCCGACAATTTCCAGCGGCACATAGGAATAGGCCACCCGCACCGGCGTGCCGTGCATGTTGTCGTTGCGGAAGCGCACGCTGCCGGCGCGGTAGCGCTCGTCCTCGTCCACCTGCGGCGCCGGCAGGTCGCGGTCGCCGTCGATGTGCTCGCCGCGCGGGCCGTGAATCTGGAAGTACACATTGTCGACATCGTCGGCGCGCAGGATGTCGCGCGCCGAGCCGGACAGACTCTTGATGATCTTGCCGTCGATCGAACGCACCTGCTGCGCCAGCACCGTCACGCTATCTTCCAGCGCGTGGTCGAACGGCTGGTTGGCGATTGACTTGGCGACCAGATAGGTGATGGCGATGCTCATCGGCCACAACAGCAGCAGCGGCGCCAGCATCCAGTCGAGGATTTCGCCAAACAGCGAATTTTGCACGCCCTCGTCGGCCTCGACCGCCGGCGGCTGGTATTCCGGACCGTCGGCGTCCGCCTCCGCGAGTTGCTCGGCTGCGGGCAGACGGTTCACTTGACGGCGTCGCCGATGTCGGCGTTGGCGCGGGCCGCTTCGGAATATTTCTCCAGGCAGTAACCGAGCCCGCGCACGGTGGCGATGCGCACGCCGCCGACCTCGATTTTCTTGCGCAGCCGGTGCACATAAACCTCGATGGCGTTGTTGCTCACTTCCTCGCCCCATTCGCACAGGTGGTCGACCAGTTGTTCTTTCGACACCAGGCGGCCGGTGCGCGCCAGCAGGATTTCCAGCAGGCCCAGTTCGCGCGCCGACAGGTCCAGCATCTGGTCGTTAATATAGGCGCTGCGGCCGACCTGGTCGTACGACAGCGGGCCGTGCTTGATGATGGTGGCGCCGCCGCCGGCGCCGCGGCGCGTGAGCGCGCGCACCCGCGCCTCCAGTTCGGACAGCGCGAACGGCTTGGCCATGTAATCATCGGCGCCCAGGTCGAGGCCGTTGACGCGCTGCTCGATCGAGTCGGCCGCCGTCAATATCAGCACCGGCAGCAGCGACGCGCGCGCGCGCAGGCGGCGCAGTACCTCCAGCCCGGACAGCTTGGGCAGGCCGAGGTCGAGGATCAGCAGATCGAACTCCTGGGTCGACAGGGCGGTGTCGGCCTCCTGGCCGTTGCGGACGCAATCGATGGCATAGCCGGACTGGCGCAGCGAGCGCGTCAGTCCGTCGGCCAGGACGCTGTCATCTTCGGCTAGTAAAATACGCATATAAGGCACTCCGGCGGCAGAAGTCTGGGAACAAGCCGTATTGTGTTTGATTTCCAGCAAGGTGGCGAGTTTTTGTACGATTTCGCCGATTCTCTACAAATCCGCTTGCATTGATCACTGTTTTTTTATACAGTACTGCCTGAACCGACGAATTGTCCCACCACCCACTGGTTGAAAGCACATTATGGACGACAAAAAAGCTGTAATTCCCGCATCTGAAAAAGCCAAGGCGCTGGCCGCCGCGCTGGCACAGATTGAAAAGCAATTCGGCAAAGGCTCCGTCATGCGCATGGATGCCAACGCGCCGATCGAGGACGTGCAAGTGGTGTCGACCGGCTCGCTTGGCCTGGACATCGCGTTGGGCGTCGGCGGTCTGCCGCGCGGCCGCGTGGTGGAAATCTACGGTCCGGAATCGTCGGGTAAAACCACGCTGACCCTGCAAACCATCGCGGAGATGCAAAAACTGGGCGGCACCTGCGCGTTCATCGACGCGGAACACGCGCTGGACGTCGGCTATGCCCAAAAATTGGGCGTCAATCTGCATGAGCTGCTGATCTCCCAGCCGGACACCGGCGAGCAAGCGCTGGAAATCTGCGACGCGCTGGTGCGTTCGGGCTCGGTCGACCTGGTCGTCATCGACTCCGTCGCCGCGCTGACGCCACGCGCCGAGATCGAAGGCGACATGGGTGACTCGCTGCCAGGTCTGCAAGCCCGTCTGATGTCGCAAGCGCTGCGCAAGCTGACCGGCTCGATCAACCGCACCAACACGCTGGTCATCTTCATCAACCAGATCCGTATGAAGATCGGCGTCATGTTCGGTTCGCCGGAAACGACCACCGGCGGTAACGCGCTGAAGTTCTACGCCTCCGTGCGTCTGGACATCCGCCGCACCGGCTCGATCAAGTCGGGTGACGAGGTCATCGGTAACGAAACCAAGGTCAAGGTCGTCAAGAACAAGATCGCGCCACCGTTCAAGGAAGCGCACTTCGACATCCTGTACGGCGCCGGCACCTCGCGCGAAGGCGAGATCCTGGACCTGGGCGTGGAAGCGAAAATCGTCGAGAAGTCCGGTTCTTGGTACAGCTACAACGGCGAGCGCGTCGGCCAGGGCAAGGACAACGCCCGTATCTTCCTGCAAGAGCGTCCGGCGCTGGCGTGGGAAATCGAAAACAAGGTCCGCGAATCGCTGGGCGTGCGCACCTTGCCGCCGCTGGCCGCCGACAAGGCCGACAGCGTCGTCAAGCTGAAATCGGTCGACAAAGCCGACAAGGGCGACAAGGCCGACGCCGCGTAAGCGACCCAACGCCTCTTACTAACCACCGCGCCCATCAAGGGCCGGTGGTTTTTCTCATTTTGCGCAGGACTTTTTATGGCCGCACCACAACTTAGCCTGAAAGCACGCGCCTTGCGTTTCCTGTCGATGCGCGAGCACAGCCGGCTCGAGCTGGGCCGAAAGCTTTCCAAGTACGCGGAGGAGGGCGACGACATCGAAGCGCTGCTCGACCTGCTGGAAAAAAACAACTGGCTGTCGCAGGAGCGGTTTTCGGAATCGCTGATACACCGGCGTTCCGCGCGGTTCGGCAACAGCCGCATCGTGGCGGAGTTGCAAAGCCACGGCGTGAAAGGCGAAGCGTTGCAGGAACTCAAAGCGGGCCTGGCTGACAGCGAAACGGCGCGCGCGTGCGAAGTATGGGAGCGCAAGTTCGGCGTGGTCGCCACCGACCCGAAAGAGCGCAACAAGCAAATGCGGTTTTTGATGCTGCGCGGCTTTTCCCAGCGCGCGGTGCAAGCCGCGATGAAAGGCGTCGACCTGGACGACGAAATGTGAGGTTGTGGCCGGTGCATCGCGGATAGGCGGCAACGGGGTAAAATGGATTTTTCTCCCAAGAAAATCCACGCCATGACCCGAAGCGATATGGCCAAGGCACTGACATTGGCGGCGTGGCTCTGGCTGCCCACCCTGGCGGTGCTGACAACGGATCAACTGCAAAACGCCGCCGACATCTTCGCGCTGCTGGCGTTTTCCCTTCTCGTGCTGGCTTTTCCGCTAGTGCTGATACCACGCGTACGCATCTACTTTCTGCTGTGGACCCCGCTGGCGCTGCTGGTCCTGCCTTATTCCTACCTGACATTCGTCTACAGCAGCGTACCCGGCGACGCGATGCTGGCCTCGGCACTGCACACCAGCTGGTCAACCAGCACACAAGTGCTCGCCTCGTTCGGCTGGCGCATCTGGCTCGTGCCGCTCGGCTTGATCGCGTACGTGTGGCTGACCCTGACGCTGAGCCGCCAGTGGCAACTCAGCGTACCCACCCGCAAACGCCTGCTGGCCTTCGTACTGGTGTCTGTCAGCATCACCATGGTCGCCAGACTGGCGCTACCGCAGCAGCTCAACCTGCCGCCGCTGCTGGAACAATCCACACTCAACCTGGCCTTCCCAAGCGGCCTGGCAATGTCGCTGTCCCGCCTCGCTCGCCACGAAACCGACAACGGGGAATTCGCCAGCGTCCACGGTCGTCCGGCCACCGGCGCCGGCCCGCAACCACTGCTGGTCGTACTGGCGATCGGCGAAAGCCTGCGCGCCGACCACCTCGGCATCAACGGCTACGCCCGCAACACCACGCCGCAACTGGCCGCGCTCGGGCTGGAACTGCTCACGTTCCCGGATGTCGCCTCCACCGCCAACTGGACCAACCATGCGATGCCGGCGTTTGTCTCGCTGCCAGCAGACAATGCAGGCAATGCGCGCAAACAACGCGCCAGCGTCCTGCAAACCTTCGGCGAAGCGGGCTATCGCACGGCCTGGCTCTCCAACCAGGAGCGGACGTCGTTCAGCCGGGGCGCCGACGTGGTCGAACACGCCGTCAACTCCCAGGACAACCATTTGCGCACCGATGCCAACCTGCTGCCGTTGATGACGTCCTTCGTCCGTCAGGCGGGACCGCGCCAATTCGTCGTGCTGCACATGATCGGCAGTCACATCCCGTATGAGGAGCGCTACAGCGCCGCCTCCCGCGTCTACCGGCCAACCTTGCGCGAGCTCGGCATCGACGCGCCGCTGCCGGCCGACAAGGCTGCCGCCATCAACTCGTACGACAACACGGTCGTCGAAACCGACCGTTTCCTTGCGCGTGTGATCGACGTGCTGCGCGCCGAATCGCGTCCGGCAGTGATGCTGTACACCTCCGACCACGGCGAAAACCTGTTCGACGACGAACGCCACCTGTTCATGCACGCGCAGACCGGGCCGACGCGTCACGATACCCACGTGCCGCTGCTGGTGTGGATGAACGCGCCGTACCGCAACGCCCATCCCGCCATTGAACAAGCCCTGCGCGCCAACCGTCAAAAGAAAATCGGCCACGCGTCCATGTTCCCGACGTTGCTGGAAATGGGCGCGGTCGGCTGGGACGGCAACGACCCCAGCCACAGCTTCGCGTCCCGCTTATATATAGAGCGCCAGCGCAACGTCATGATCGACGCACTCTCGACCACGCCCTACGAAAGCCTCAGATAAACTTCTGCGCTGCAACATAACCGCCCGGTTTTGTGACGAGTTGGCATCAGGCACGTCGCAAGTCGGGCCGGGGTGTGCTACACTTTTAGGGTTTTTGCAGCACCGTGGGTGCGGTGGTTGTCCGTAGAAGCTACGGCAACGTGCATTTTCGATAAGAGAAATGCGCAAGGCTGCTAACTAACTCATGCCGCGAGAGCGGTATATTCTTATGTCACTGTCAATACCCGTTCACTGTCGTGCGTTCCGCACGGTCGTCCCAGCATATCTGCGCACCGATTGCCTGTGGAAGATTGACGCCTGTATCACCTCCGGCCATCGCGCTGGCTGCACCCCCCTGATAGTCGCAACACTCCCCAATTCCAAAACATTGCCCCGCACCGCGTCACGACGTCGTCGCACGGGCCGGTTTTACCCGCGCTGGGTGGACAAAGCAGCACCGGGTAGCGCGTAGCAACATCTGCTTATCTAGCATCACACATTTCGCAGTATCAACCGATTTATACACATCAGCATCAGAAGGGAAGCCAGCATGAAAATCCATGAGTATCAAGGCAAAGAAATCCTCCGAAAATACGGAGTGACGGTTCCGCGCGGTATTCCGTGCATGTCCGTTGAAGAAGCAGTTAAAGCTGCAGAAACCTTGGGCGGCCCGGTCTGGGTTGTGAAAGCACAAATCCACGCCGGTGGCCGTGGTAAAGGCGGCGGCGTAAAAGTTGCGAAATCGCTGGAACAAGTTAAAGAATTCTCCGAGCAGATCCTGGGCATGCAGCTGGTCACGCACCAGACCGGCCCAGAAGGCCAGAAAGTACGCCGCCTGCTGATCGAAGAAGGCGCGGACATCAAGAAAGAACTTTACGTGTCGCTGGTCACCGACCGCGTCTCGCAGCGCGTCGTGCTGATGGCTTCCTCCGAAGGCGGCATGGACATTGAAGAAGTTGCCGAGTCCCACCCGGAACTGCTGCACTCGATCGCCATCGATCCAGCCGTCGGCCTGACCGACGCTGATGCCGACGCGATCTCGACCAAAATCGGCGTGCCTGCCGAGTCGATCGCCGACGCCCGCGCCAACCTGCAAGGGCTGTACAAAGCCTACTGGGAAACCGACTCGTCGCTGGCCGAAATCAACCCGCTGATACTGACCGGTACCGGAAAAGTTATTGCTTTGGACGCCAAGTTCAACTTCGACGCCAACGCGCTGTTCCGTCAACCAGAAATCGTCGCTTACCGCGATCTGGACGAAGAAGATCCAGCTGAAGTCGAAGCATCGAAATTCGACCTGGCCTACATCTCGCTCGACGGCAACATCGGCTGCCTGGTCAACGGCGCCGGTCTGGCCATGGCCACCATGGACACCATCAAGCTGTTCGGCGGCGAGCCGGCCAACTTCCTGGACGTGGGCGGCGGTGCAACGGCTGAGAAAGTCACCGAAGCATTCAAGATCATGCTGAAAAACCCAGGCCTGAAAGCTATCCTGGTCAACATCTTCGGCGGCATCATGCGCTGCGACGTGATCGCCGAAGGCGTGATCACCGCGGTCAAAGCTGTGTCGCTGAACGTGCCGCTGGTGGTCCGCATGAAGGGCACCAACGAAGACCTGGGCAAGAAGATGCTGGCCGATTCCGGTCTGCCTATCATCGCTGCCGACACCATGGAAGATGCAGCGAAGAGCGTCGTCGCCGCCGCTGCCGGTCAAGCTTAATTAAGGAATCAACATGTCCATTCTGATCAATAAAGATACCAAAGTAGTTACCCAAGGGATCACCGGCAAGACCGGCCAGTTCCACACCCGCGGCTGCCGCGACTACGCGAACGGCAAAAATGCTTTCGTCGCAGGCGTGAACCCAAAGAAAGCCGGCGAAGACTTCGAAGGCATTCCAATTTTCGCTAACGTTGCTGAAGCGAAAAAAGAAACCGGCGCCAACGTGTCGGTCATCTACGTTCCACCAGCAGGCGCCGCCGCCGCTATTTGGGAAGCCGTAGAAGCCGAGCTGGACCTGGCAATTTGCATCACCGAAGGCATTCCTGTCCGCGACATGATGGCCCTGAAGGACCGCATGGCCAAAGCCGGCTCGAAGACCCTGCTGCTGGGGCCTAACTGCCCAGGCCTGATCACCCCTGACGAAATCAAGATCGGCATCATGCCAGGTCACATCCACCGCAAGGGCCGTATCGGCGTGGTTTCGCGTTCGGGCACCCTGACCTATGAAGCAGTCGGTCAGCTGACCGCACTGGGCCTGGGCCAATCGTCGGCAGTCGGCATCGGCGGCGACCCGATCAACGGTCTGAAGCACATCGACGTCATGAAGATGTTCAACGACGATCCTGACACCGACGCGGTCATCATGATCGGCGAAATCGGCGGTCCGGACGAAGCCAACGCGGCTTACTGGATCAAAGACAACATGAAAAAACCGGTCGTCGGCTTCATCGCCGGTGTTACCGCTCCTCCGGGCAAGCGCATGGGCCACGCCGGCGCGCTGATCTCCGGCGGCGCGGACACCGCACAAGCCAAACTGGAAATCATGGAAGCTTGCGGCATCACCGTCACCAAAAACCCGTCCGAAATGGCGCGTCTGCTGAAGGCCATGCTGTAATAACAGCCCGGTTGAATGTGGAATAATAAAGGGGAGCCTCGCGCTCCCCTTTATTTTTTGGAGAACCGGATTGGCGAAGATCATCGTCACGCGCGAAGGCCACACGGAACAGCAGGTTCAGCTGAGCAAAGAACGGATGACCATCGGCCGACATCCGCGCAACGACATCGTGCTCACGCATCCGGCCGTCAGCGGCGAGCATGCAGTCATCGTCTCCATCCTTGACGATTCCTTCCTGGAAGACCTGCACAGCACCAACGGTACCTTCGTCAACGGTCACCGCATCGGCAAGCATTTTCTGCAGCATCAAGACGTCATCAAGATGGCCAAGTTCGACGTCGAGTTCCTGGCCGACCGCCTGCGGCCGAGCATGGCCGCCGAACCGCTGCTGGCGCATATCGAAGTTTTAAACGGCAACAATGCCGGAAAACAAATGGCGCTGACCAAGTCCCAAACCAGGCTCGGCCGCGCCGGCTTGCAAGTGGTGGTGATCGAGCGCCAGCCGGACGCCTACATGCTCACGCATATCGAGGGAGGGGCGGCGCCGCTGGTCAATGGTATCGCGGTCGGCAAGCAGGCCTTGCGGCTCGTTCATGGCGACGTGATCGACCTCGGCGGTACGCAAATGGCCTTCCGCATCGCCTGACAATAATTGTCACACATTCTCACTGCTGACAAAACGCGGCGGTAGGGACTGACAAAAAACGGCAGTGAAGGCGTCTAAAATGGCGCTTGTGAAAATGTTCCGGGCTGTTTTGCGCAAAAAAAGGCTGGCACACCGCTTGCGATAACACAGGTGTAGCACCCAATTTTTTCACCCCACAGGAGTCGCAAAATGAAATCCATGAAAATGATGAAGAAACAAGCACAGGCCGGCTTCACCCTGATCGAACTGATGATCGTGGTTGCCATCATCGGCATTCTGGCAGCGGTCGCGATCCCGGCGTATAGCGACTACACGGTCAAGGCCAAGGTCGCCAACATCCAGGGCGCGGCGGACTCGACGAAAACGGCTGTCGCGCTGTGCGCACAAGAAGCTGGCGGCGTGCTCGACGGCTGCGACTCCGGCTCGAACGGCGTTCCTGCGACGATGACCGCAACCAAAGAAGTCGCCTCGGCGGTTGTGACGAACGGCGAAATCGTCATGACCCTGGGCACGGGTATTGGGGGCGGCCTGGATAGCAAAACCGTGACCTTCACGCCAAACATCGCCGAAGGCGCGACCAACCTGAACTGGACCGTCACCACCAATGTGACGAATGCAGCAGCATTGGATGCACTGAAGAAAAACAACAAACCGTAATGATCTGAGCTAAAAAAACCGGCCTCGGCCGGTTTTTTTTCGTCCATCAAAGACAGAGCGTTATCGACCATCAAGACAACTGGCAACCGCCCTACCGAGGAGTCACGTAGGGCGAATTAGCGAAGCGTAATCCGCCAGGCATGAGCCGCCGACAGCGAAAGCCACACCCATCAAACGATCTTCTGCCGATCGGCGATCAACGCCTCATAGGTAAGATTTTGCAGCATCGTGTAATGCACTGGATCCAAATCCACAAACTGCACGCCGTAGGTGAACACCTCCGGCTTATCGCCAGCCGCCGGCTTAACCACATTAATATTGCGAATCGTCGCCTTCGGATTCACGCGCACCTGCCGATTGCCCGGCTGCGCGATCAGATAGAACGACAGCCCAACCTCCGCGTCATCCTCCGGCAACCGTTTCGCCGACTCGATCAACGCCCCCGACACGCTCAAGTTCACCAGGAACACCGACGATGTCCCCGTCGGCATCGTCACCTGCGCCGGAATATCGACCTTGACCCGCATCGCCGCCCGCAGACTCGTCCCCTGGATCGACACCGGAAACGACAGATGCGCATAGAAGAACGGCCGAGGAAACACGCGCTGCACGACGCACGAGAACGAGCACACGTTCACGCCGGAAAACACCCGAATGGTCAGCTTGTCGCCATCGTTGATCGAGATCGGCGCGTTGTTCTCGAACGGCACCTTCACGATCAAATACTCATCCTTGACCCAACCGATGATGGTCGAGAAATGCTGGATCGGCTTGATGGTCCGGTGCGTGATGAACTGAATCCTGCCGCCCACCTGCAGGTTCATCTGTTCGAATTCGTATTCCTGAGTCTTGGCTTCGCTCGGGGGAGGGTTGCTGCTCATCCAATTCTTTCTCGCAGGCGCAAGGCGCCCACGGTCAGCTAGCTGTCAAAAAATTACTTCCGTGCTATTTATTATATACAGCTTAACGAAGAGTAACAAAGCAGCAATTGATGAAGCTGTCATGGACAGCAGTGTGAAGGGCAAAGCGTTGCTTTTAGACGATAAAGATGGCGATCGCCTCCACCCAACACAGAATAAATCCCGCTGACCGGGTGTCAGCTCGTCGCGCTCCAATCGCCCGACTTGCCACCATGCTTTTCCATCACCCTGATATCGCTCATCACCATCCCGCGATCCACCGCCTTGCACATGTCGTAAACCGTCAACAACCCCACCTGCACCGCAGTGAGCGCTTCCATTTCCACGCCGGTCTTGCCGAAAGTCTCCACCTGCGCCTTGCAGTGAACGCTCGAATTTGCCACATCGGTCTCAAAATCCACGGCCACCCGCGTCAACGCCAAAGGATGGCACAGTGGAATTAAATCGCTGGTGCGCTTCGCCGCCATGATCGCGGCGATGCGGGCGATGCCCAGCACGTCGCCTTTCTTGGCCGTGCCGCCGGTGATGATCGCAAGGGTTTCCGGCTTCATGCGGATAGTTCCGCTGGCGACCGCGATGCGGTGGGTTTCCTGCTTGGCGCCGACGTCGACCATGTGGGCTTGCCCGGAAGCGTCGAAGTGGGTCAGGTGGTCGGCGGGCGGGGCGGATTTGGTGTCGGTCATGATGAAGAGCTAACAAAATATTTCAGTGGCGGGCACTGTGCGCTAGCACCCGAGATGCGGGTATCATATCACCGTGAAATCGAACCGTTGCCCCCCTACCTACGATGGCCGCCGTCCGCTGCGCATGCGCATGATCGCGGCTGCCCTGCTGGTCACCATGCCGATGGCGATGGCGCAGAACGCGCTCGCGCCCGCCAGGATTCCCAACCTGCCGGCGCTGGGTGACACCGAGCGCCAGGACTTGTCGCCGCTGATGGAGCGCAAGCTGGGTGAGGAGATCATGCGCGATATCCGCCGCGACCGCGATTTCCTCGACGATGGTCCCATCCTCGAATATCTGAACACCTTCGGCAACGCGCTGGTGGCGGCCCGTCCGGATGCGCGCGGCGAGGCCAATTTCGACTATTACTTCTTTGCCGTGCGCGATCCGAACCTGAACGCGTTCGCGCTGCCGGGCGGCTTCATCGCGGTGCACTCGGCGCTGCTGCTGGCGGCGCAGTCGGAATCCGAACTGGCGTCCGTGCTCGGCCACGAGATCGGCCACGTTGCGCAGCGCCACATCGCCCGCTCGATCGGCCAGCAAAAGCAGGACGCGCTGATACCGCTGGCGGCGATGATCCTGGCCGCGCTGGCGTCCCGCGCCGGCGGCGACGCGGCCATGGGCGTGTTCCTGGGCGGGCAGGGTCTGGCCATCCAGCGGCAACTCAATTTCGGCCGCGACGCCGAACGCGAGGCCGACCGCATCGGCTTCCAGATCATGGGCGAGGCCGGCTTCGATACGTCCGGCATGGTGGGATTCTTCCAGCGCATGCAGTCCGCGTCGCGCAATTACAGCGACCTGGTGCCGGCTTATCTGCAGAGCCACCCGCTGACCACCGAGCGCATCGCCGACATCCAGGCGCGCATCCGCGACCAGCCGTACAAGCAGCGCGTCGACAGCCTCGATTTCTATCTGGTGCGTTCGCGTGCGCGCGTGTTGCAGGATCAGACATCGCAAGGCTACGCCGAGTCGAAGACGTTTTTTGAGAACCAGATGCTGCAGGAAAACCGCCATCAGTTGACGGCGGGACAATACGGCATGGCCTTCCTGGCGCTGAAAAAAGGCGACACCGCCAACGCGCAGGTGTGGCTGGACAAGGCGCGCGCGACGTTCAACAAGGCGCCCGCCGCCGGCACCTTCAGTGCGGCGCCGAAGCCGTCGTCGGATGCGATCTTTGTCAGCACGGCCATTGAGATCAAGCTGGCGCAGCCGGACAACAAGGCCGTCATCGCCCAGTCGGTGGTCGACGCGGAGGCGGCCCACCAGCGTTATCCGCTGTCGCGCGGCATTGCGCACCTGTACGGCGAGGCGCTGATTGCCGCCGGAAAATACGAGGAGGCGGCCAGCTATCTGCGCGACCAGGTGCAACTGTATCGCGAAGATCCGGACGCCTACGATTTGCTGGCGCAGGCGTATTCCAAGCAGGGCAAGTTGGCCTTGCAGCATATCGCGCTGGCCGAGTCGTATGTGTTGCAGGGCGGCGTGCTGTCGGCGCTTGACCAGCTGAGCTATGCGCGCAAGGCGCCCGATGCGTCGTTCTACGACCAGGCGGTGATCGATGCGCGCGAGCGAGAGTTGCAGGCCCGTCGGCGCGAGGAGATGGGCGACAAGGGCAAGAAAGATTTGCGCGAAGCCGAGAACCGGCCGGCGTTCAAGGCGGAGGTGCGTTCCGGCGCGGAAGACAACAACCGGCCCAGCAATCCGAACAGTCCCTTCTCCAACCAGTCGACCAATCCGTTCGACCGGCTGCGCCAGGGTTCCGAGCTTACGCCGGGGCGCTCGGTTCGCTGACGAAGCCGAAGTGGGCTGGCAGTTGCGCGGCCGCTACTCTGTACACCGGCACCTGACGTTCGTGATCGGTCAGCGTCAACGTGGAGGCGACCGAGTGCGCGTCGCTTTCCATCCACTCCAGCAAGGTTTCGTCGGCCACCGCTTCGTCGTTCATCCTCAGCAGCGGCAGCACCTGCGCGAAATCGCGGTCGTCCAGCTGGGCGACGATTTCGCCGCTGCGCAGCACCAGCGCGCCGCTCTCCGTCAGCACCGCCTTGTCGATGCCGCCCATCGCGGTGCCGGTGTGCAGCAGCCATCCGGAGGACGGATCGGTGCGCACGATGTAGGGCGTCGCTTCCAGGTTGACGTACACGCGCTGGGGGCCGTTCTGGAAATACCAGCAACCCCGTTCATCTGCCGCGTAGTTGCGCACAATGAAGGCGATCAGCGCTTCGTGCGCCAGCTTGTCGCCGGGTAGATTTTGCTGCTGGGCGCGCTCGTCGCGCATGCGCCAATTGCCGCGCGCGTCCAGACCGAGCCAGCCGTAACAGTGGGGCACATTCGGCCATTTGGCCAGCGCCTGCTTGACGATGTCATCCATGTTTCTTCGCTATCCGTTTCTCAACCATACCGTTGTCCATACTGTCGTTGGCGCCTTCCAAAAAATGAATCAGGCGCTGCGGCAGCCAGTGCAGCTTGCCCGGCAACCCGCCGACCGCGAAGCCGACATGGCCTCCGTGGTCAGGATAGTCCAATACCACGTTTGGCGCCGCACGCTGCGGCAGATGGCGGCCCGGCAAGAACGGATCGTTTTTGGCGTTGAGCACCAGGGTCGGCACGGTGATGTCGTTGAGCACGTGTTTGGCGCTGGCGCGGTCCCAGTAGTCGTCGGTGTCGCGGTAGCCGTGCAGCGGCGCCGTGACGACGTTGTCGAAGGCGTACAGGTCGCGCGCGGCGTGCAGCGCATCGAGGTCGAACAGTCCGGGAAACTCGCGCAGCTTGGCGATGCACTTGGGCTTGAGCGTTTGCAGGAACATGCGCGTGTAGATCATGTTCAAACCGCGCGACAGCGAGGCGCCGCCCTGCGCCAGGTCCAGCGGCGCCGACACCGAGCAGGCGGCGTCGACAAAGTCGGCCTGGTGCTGCGATTCGCCCAGCCAGCGCAGCAGCGCGTTGCCCCCGAGCGAGACGCCGGCCGCGTAGAACTTGCCGCCGCCCTGGCCCGCATGGCGGGCGTGCAGGCGCCGGATGATCCAGTCGACTTCGGTCGCGTCGCCGGAATGGTAGAAGCGCGGTGCGCGGTTGGCCTCGCCGGAGCAGCCGCGAAAATGCGGCACCGCGCCGGACCAGCCGCGCGCGGCGATGTCGGCCATCAGCGCCCGCGCGTAGTGGCTGTCGGACGAACCTTCAAGGCCGTGGAACAGCACCACGAACGGCTGCCCGGGCTGCCCGTCGACGAAATCGACATCGACGAAGTCGCCGTCCGGCGCGTCCCAGCGTTCCCGGCGGAACGTCACCGCCGGCTTGGCGATGGCGACGGCCGGGTAGATGGTTTGCAGGTGACCGCTAGGCAGCCAGAACGGAGCGGTGTACTTCACGGCGGACAGTGGACGGTGGCGTTAGTGCAGCACTTGCGCTGCCGTGTCGGCAGGCACCGGACCGGGCGCGACCGAGACGTGGTGCAGCACGATGCGCCAGCCGCGCGGCGTTTTGACGTAGACGTTGGTGGCGACCAGGTGCGCCGGCTCGCCGCTGGCGGCCGTCGTGCCTTCGACCACCGTGTGCACGGAACTCATCAAATTGTGGGTTTCGTGCAGTTGCGACGGCATGATGTGCAGGCCGCCGTGTTCGAGGATCTTGCTCCACGACGCGCGGATCGCCGCGTGGCCGATCAGCCGGGTGCCGCCGGGATGGACGCAGACGATCTCTTCGTCGTCAGCCCACAGGGCCATCAAAGCGTCCAGGTCGGCGCGGTTGAGCGCGGCGTAGAACGCCGTTTCCACCTCGACGGCGCTGCCGTTCAACTGTTTTTCTCGTTTAATGGGCATGCTGGCTCCGGAGGACGCGGCGGGCGGTCTGCATCGATTAATGGTGACCGAGCACGGTGCCCGGCTTGAGGCGGTAGGCGGTGCCGCAGTACGGGCATTTGGCGGTGCCGTCGTTGTTGAATTCCAGGAACACGCGTGGGTGCGACGACCACAGCGGCATGGCTGGGTTCGGGCAGTGTGCCGGCAGATCCTTGCCGTCCAGCTCAACTTCGTTGGGGGCGGCTGGGGCGGACGTGTTGGCGTTGGTCATGTTGTAATGCTCCGAAAGGCGTGAAAACCACGATTTTAACGGAATTGCGCATTGAGCAAAAATCATCGGTAAAATAGCGCCTCTACAATACCGGTGTGGCCTGCTCTGTGGCGGGAATGCCACAACCCCCAGCGCACCTACAGCCACATGACCGAACCGAGCAGCACACCTCCCGCGCCCGCGCGCAGGCCCGAACCCCCTGAGCGTTATGTGGCCGAACATCACGAGCCATCCTGGAGGGAAGGGCTGAAGGTCGGCACTCCCACATTGTTCGGCATCGGCGCCTGGGGCCTGGTGGTGGGCATCGCGATGGTCAAGTCGGGCTTGACCGTGCCGCAGGCGCTGGGCATGACGTTGCTGGTGTTCGCCGGTTCGGCGCAGTTGGCGGCGCTGCCGTTGATCGCGGCCAGCGCGCCGATCTGGGTCATTTTCCTGACGGCGTTCGTCGTTAACCTTCGTTTCGTTATTTTTGCCGCCTTGCTGGCGCCGCACTTCGCCCATCTTCCGTGGAAGCGCCGGTTTTTGCTCGGCTATGTCTCCGGTGATCTGACGGTGGCGCTGTTTTTGCAAAAATATCCGTCCGAAGCGCCGGAAGTTGGGAAGTTGTCCTATCTGAAAGGCTTGATGTATCCGAACTGGGGAGCCTGGCAGGTCGGGTCGATCGCCGGCATTTTCCTCGGCAGCACGGTGCCGACAGAATGGGGGCTGGGATTTGCCGGCACCTTGGCCATCATTTGCGTGATGATACCGTTGATGATAGGGCGGCCGGCGTTGTGCGGCGTGGTCGTCGCCGGCGTCGTGTCCGTGCTCGCGGCCGCTTTGCCTTATAAACTGGGATTGTTGCTGGCCGTGCTGGTCGGCATGCTGACGGCGATGGCGGTGGAAGAGGGCACGGAAAAGTGGCGCAACCGCCTGGGGAATAAAAATGGCTGATTGGGAAATCTGGGTCGTCATCGGCGTGCTGGCGCTGGCCACCGCCGCCACGCGCAGCTCGTTCTGGCTGATCGGCCAGCACATCACCATCCCCAAACGGGTGCAGGAAATGCTGCGCTATGCGCCAGCCTGCGCGCTGGCGGCGATTATCGCCCCGGATCTGCTGCTCGCCCCGGACGGCCACGCCGTCCTCGATTTCAGTAACCTGAAATTAATCTCGGGGATCTTCGCCACGGGTTATTATTTGCTGCGGCGCAATATGCTCGAGACGATCATCTTTGGTATGGCTTTCTTTACGGCACTACGGCTGCTGCCGACCCTTGTTCCTGTATTTTAATAACAAGAAAACACCGCTCGGCTTGCGGTAAAATAGCGCTCTTCTTTCAACTCACCCTTGGGTCGCCATGTCCGCTGTTTTGAACTTCATCCGTCTGCAAGATCTCATCGCCCAGAATGCGCTGCAAGGCAAGCGCGTCTTCATCCGTGCCGACTTGAACGTGCCGCAGGACGATGCGGGCAATATCACCGAAGATACGCGCATCCGTGCATCCGTTCCGGCGATCAAAGCGGCCGTGGCCGCCGGCGCCAAGGTGATGGTCACGTCCCACCTGGGCCGTCCGACCGAAGGCGAGTTCAAACCGGAAGACAGCCTGGCGCCGGTCGCCGCGCGCCTGTCCGAACTGCTGGGCCAGCCGGTCGAGCTGAAACAGAACTGGGTCGACGGCGCCGGCCTGGAAAACCTGCAAGCCGGCCAGGTCGTGCTGCTGGAAAACGTCCGCGTCAACAAGGGCGAGAAGAAGAACAACGACGAACTGGCGCAAAAAATGGCCAAGTTGTGCGATATCTATGTCAACGACGCTTTCGGCACCGCGCACCGGGCCGAGGCATCGACCCACGGCATCGCCAAGTTCGCGCCGGTCGCGTCGGCGGGTCCGCTGCTGGCCGCCGAGCTGGACGCATTGGGCAAGGCGCTGGGCGCCCCGGCCCGTCCGCTGCTGGCCATCGTCGCCGGTTCCAAGGTGTCGTCCAAGCTGTCGATCCTCAAGGCGCTGGCCGACAAGGTCGATAATCTGATCGTCGGCGGCGGCATCGCCAACACCTTCATGAAGGCTGTCGGCCTGAACATCGGCAAGTCGCTGGTGGAAAATGAGCTGGTGGAAGAAGCCAAAGCCATCATCGACATCATGGCCAAACGCGGCGCCCAAGTGCCGATTCCGGTCGATGTCGTGTGCGCCAAGGAATTCTCGCCAACCGCCGTCGCCACCGTCAAGGACGTGGCCGACGTCGCAGATGACGACATGATCCTCGATATCGGCCCTAAAACCGCCGCCACGCTGGCCGCGCAGATCGCCGCCGCCGGCACCATCGTCTGGAACGGCCCGGTCGGCGTGTTCGAGTTCGACCAGTTCGGCGAAGGCACCAAAACGCTGGCGCTGGCGATCGCCAACTCGAAGGCCTTCTCGATCGCGGGCGGCGGCGATACGCTGGCGGCGATCGCCAAGTACGGCATCACCGAACAGATCGGCTATATCTCGACCGGCGGCGGCGCTTTCCTGGAGTTCTTGGAAGGCAAGACGCTGCCGGCGGTGGAAATCTTGACGCAGCGTGCTGCGGTGCAATAAATTTAGTGTCAATGTGACGTAAAAAGCACGGTCGTGCGGTGTAGCAAATTGCCAGTAAAATCCTAGTAATAGCTGAAAAAAGTCCGGTTCGTGAAAGTTTGCTACAAAGGTTTGTAGTCTGGCTACAAAAATAGCCGCTTTGTCACTTTCGAACCGGGCGACACCAAGCTCAACACGAGCTTACAGTGCAGCTTTTCCTGGTTTTTTCCTGGCCCCCGCCGCTTTTGCGGGAGCTGCCCGCATGACCCAACGCTCAAGGAATCCTATGTCCCGTAGTACCAAAATTGTCGCAACGATCGGCCCGGCCTCTACAGACTTCAACGTTCTGGTAAAAATGATACGCGCCGGGGTGGATGTCGTGCGTTTGAATTTCTCGCACGGCAAGGCGCAGGACCATATCGACCGCGCCAAGCTGGTGCGTGAAGCGGCCGCCGAATGCGGTCGCGAAGTGGCGATCATGGCGGACATGCAGGGTCCGAAGATCCGCGTGGGCAAATTTGAAAATGGTAAGATCGATCTGACCAACGGCGACAAGTTCATCCTGGACGCCAAGTGGGGCGAGAACGGCGAACTGGGCAATCAGGACCGCGTCGGTCTGGATTACAAGGCGCTGCCGCAGGATTTGCGCGCCGACGACAAGCTGCTGTTGAACGACGGCTTGATCGTGCTGGTGGTCGACAAGATCGTCGGCCATGAAATCTTCACCACCGTCAAAATCGGTGGCGAGCTGTCCAATAACAAGGGCATCAACCGCCAGGGTGGCGGCCTGACCGCGCCGGCGCTGACCGCCAAGGACATGGAAGACATCAAGACGGCAATGAGTTTCCAGTGCGATTACCTGGCGATCTCGTTCCCGAAAAGCGCAACCGACATGGAAATGGCGCGCACGCTGGCCAATATCGCCGGCGAGCCGTTCAACCATAAGCCGATGATGATCGCCAAGATCGAGCGCGCCGAAGCGATCCCTGTGCTGCAGGAGATCCTCGACGCCTCCGACGGCATCATGGTCGCCCGTGGCGACCTGGCGGTGGAAGTGGGCAACGCGGCCGTGCCGGCGTTGCAAAAGCGCATGATCAAGATGGCGCGCGAGTCGAACAAGCTGGCGATCACCGCGACCCAGATGATGGAGTCGATGATCTTCAACGCCGTGCCGACCCGCGCCGAAGTGTCCGACGTGGCCAACGCCGTGCTGGACGGTACCGACGCGGTGATGACCTCGGCGGAAACCGCCTCGGGCCGTTATCCGATCGAGACCGTGGAAATGATGGCCGCCATTTGCGTGGAAGCCGAGCAGTCCGAGTACAACAAGCTCGACGCCGACTTTTTGAATGTGACCTTCACCCGCATCGACCAGTCGATCGCCTACGGCGCGCTGTTCACCGCGCACCACCTGGCGGTCAAGGCGATCGTCGCGCTGACCGAGTCCGGTTCGACCGCGCTGTGGATGAGCCGTCACAACATCGACACGCCGATCTACGCGTTGACGCCGAGCGTGACGACCCAGCGCAAGGCGGCGCTCTACCGTAACGTGAAGGCCTACAATCTGGCGCAGGCTGGCGATAGCGCCGCCGTGTTGCAGCAGGCGGAAGACTTGTTGGTGCAGAACGGCATCGTCAAGAAGGGCGATATGATCGTTGTGACGTGGGGCGGCCAGATGGGCCAGGCCGGCGGCACCAACGCGCTCAAGATCGTCAAAGTAGGTATTAAGTAAGTCCGATAGCGCGCCCCCGCGAAACGGGGGCGCAATGCTCCGGCAACCAAGTTTTTTTATTGTTTGGAGTACACATCATGTCCCTCGTATCCATGCGTCAACTGCTGGACCACGCCGCTGAAAACGGCTATGGCATCCCTGCTTTCAACGTCAACAATCTGGAACAAGTGCAAGCCATCATGGCTGCTGCCGACGCGCTCGACAGCCCGGTCATCATGCAAGCATCCGCTGGCGCCCGCAAATATGCCGGCGAAGCGTTCCTGCGTCATCTGATCGACGCCGCGATTGAAGCCTATCCACACATTCCGGTCGTTATGCACCAGGATCACGGCCAGTCGCCGGCGGTCTGCATGGCAGCGATCCGCTCCGGCTTCTCGTCGGTGATGATGGACGGCTCGCTGGAAGCGGACGGCAAATCGGTCGCATCGTACGAGTACAACGTCGAAGTGTCGCGCGAAGTGGTCAAGTTCTCGCACGCCATCGGCGTCACGGTGGAAGCCGAACTGGGCGTGCTCGGTTCGCTGGAAACCATGAAGGGCGACAAGGAAGACGGCCACGGCGCCGACGGCACCATGACCCGCGAGCAGCTGCTGACCGACGTCAACCAGGCCGCCGACTTCGTCAAGCAAACCCAGTGCGACGCGCTGGCCATCGCCATCGGTACCTCGCACGGCGCTTACAAGTTCACCCGCAAGCCTACCGGCGACATCCTGGCGATCGACCGCATCAAGGAAATCCACGCACGCATCCCGAACACCCACCTGGTGATGCACGGTTCGTCGTCGGTGCCGCAGGAACTGCTGGCCATCATCCGCGAATTCGGCGGTGACATGAAGGAAACCTATGGCGTGCCGGTTGAAGAGATTCAAGAAGGCATCCGCCACGGCGTTCGCAAGATCAACATCGACACCGACATCCGCCTGGCGATGACCGCCGCGATCCGTCAGTTCATGTTCCAGAACCCGTCGAAGTTCGATCCGCGCGACTACCTGAAGCCTGCGCGTCTGGCCGCCGAACAAATCGTTCGCGCCCGTTTCGAGCAGTTCGGCTGCGCCGGACAAGCCTCGAAAATCAAGCAAGTGACGCTGGAAAAAATGGCCGAACGTTACAAGGCCGGCGAACTGCAACAGATTGTGAAGTAAAATTCGGGTTGGACGGGCGAAGGTTGCCCGAATCTCTTGACCGGCTGGCAAGGTTTCCTTGTCGCCGGTTTTCGCTTTTTCTACGTTTGGTTAATACATTCTCCGCTATGAACAGCCTTTACCAATCCTCCATCAAATCCCTGCCACTGCTCGGCCATGGCAAAGTCCGCGACAACTACGCCGTCGGCGACGATAAAATTCTGATCGTCACCACCGACCGCTTGTCCGCCTTCGACGTTGTCATGAACGAGCCTATCCCTGGCAAGGGCATGGTCTTGAACCAGATGAGCGATTTCTGGTTCGAGAAACTGGGCCACATCGTGCCGAACCACCTGACCGGCGTCGCGCCGGAGTCGGTGGTCGCAGCCGATGAGGTGGAGCAGGTCAAGGGCCGCGCAGTGGTCGCCAAGCGTCTGAAACCGATCATGGTCGAGGCGGTCGTGCGCGGTTACATCATCGGTTCGGGCTGGAAGGATTACCAGGCCACCGGCAGCATCTGCGGCATCGAGCTGCCTGCCGGCCTGCGCCAGGCGGAGAAATTGCCTGAGCCGCTGTTCACCCCGGCCGCGAAAGCCGATCTGGGCGAGCACGACGAGAACATCAGCTTTGCCGACATGGAAAGCCGCATCGGCGCCGAACTGGCCGCCAAAATGCGCGATATCAGCATCAAGTTGTACACGGCCGCTGCGGACTACGCGGCCACGCGCGGCATCATCATTGCCGACACCAAATTTGAATTCGGCCTGGACGAAAACGGCGTCATGCACCTGATGGACGAAGTGCTGACGGCCGACTCGTCGCGCTTCTGGCCTGCCGATTCGTACGCGCCCGACATGTCGCCGCCGTCGTTCGACAAACAATTCGTGCGCGATTACCTGGAAACGCTGGACTGGGGCAAGACCGCGCCGGCGCCTGCGCTGCCGGCCGACGTCATCGACAAGACCCAGGCCAAGTACTTCGAGGCGATCGAGCGTCTGACCGGCCAGAAGCTGAAGGCCTGAGATGGCGGACGCTAACAACTCCACCGCCAAGCCGCTGGTCGGCGTCATCATGGGCTCGTCCTCGGACTGGGACGTGATGCAGAACGCGGTCGCCGTCCTCAAACAGTTCGGCGTGCCGTTCGAGGCGCAGGTTATTTCCGCGCACCGCATGCCGGACGAGATGTATGCGTACGCGAAAAGCGCACGCGCGCGCGGCTTGCGCGCCATCATCGCCGGCGCCGGCGGTGCTGCGCACCTGCCGGGCATGGTCGCGGCAATGACCATCGTGCCGGTGCTGGGCGTGCCGGTGCCGTCGAAGTATCTGCGCGGCGAGGATTCGCTGTTGTCCATCGTGCAGATGCCGAAGGGCGTGCCGGTGTCGACTTTCGCCATCGGCGAAGCGGGCGCCGCCAATGCCGCGCTGACGGCCGTGGCAATGATCGCCGCCAACGACGACGCGCTGGCCGACAAGCTGGAAGCCTTCCGCGTGACGCAGACCGACGCCGCCAAGGCCATGACGCTGCCGCTTGAATAATCCGCCTGAATACGCGCTTTGACTATGACGAGTAAAGAGTTTTCCACGGAGTCCGCTCCGTTGCTGCCCGCCGCCAATCCGGCGGCGTGGCTGGGTGTGATGGGCGGCGGTCAGCTGGGCCGCATGTTCGCCCAGGCCGCCCAGAGCATGGGCTATCAGGTCGCCGTGCTCGAGCCTGCCGATGAATGTCCTGCGGGACAGGTCGCGCAGCGCCTGGTCAACGCCGGCTACAGCGATGCCGCGGGATTGGATGCGCTGGCCGCGCAGTGTCTGGCCGTCACGACCGAATTCGAGAACGTGCCCGCCGACAGCCTGTCGCGGCTGGCGGAGCACGTATTCGTGGCCCCCAACGCGCATGGCGTATCGGTGGCGCAGGACCGCATCGCCGAGAAGAAATTCTTTGTCGATTGCGCGCCGCGCTCGGGCGTGATGCCGGCGCCGCACAAAGTGATCGCATCGCAGCAGGATATCGACGATATCGCCGACGATCTGCTGCCGGGCATCCTCAAGACCGTGCGCATGGGTTACGACGGCAAGGGCCAGGTCCGCGTGAAGTCGCGCGCGGACGTGCGCGCCGCGTTTGAAAGCATGGACAAGGTCACCTGCCTGCTGGAAAAAATGCTGCCGCTGGCCTACGAAGTGTCGGTGCTGACCGCGCGCGGCGCCGACGGCGCGTCGGTGGTGTATCCGATCGCCGAGAACGTCCACCGCGACGGCATCCTGTTCACCACCACGGTGCCGGGCCCCAACGTTTCCGACGCCAGCGCCAAGGTGGCGCAGCAGGCGGCGCAGGCGATCGTGGCCGAGCTCGGCTATGTCGGCGTGCTGTGCATCGAATTCTTCGTGCTGACCGACGGCAGCCTGGTGGTCAACGAGATGGCGCCGCGTCCGCACAACAGCGGCCACTACACCATGGACGCCTGCGTCACCAGCCAGTTCGCGCAGCAGGTCCGCGCGATGGCGCGCTTGCCGCTGGGCGATGTCCGCCAGCACTCGCCGGCCGTGATGCTCAACATCCTCGGCGATGTCTGGTTCGAGGACGACAGTGACAACACCCGTGAACCGGCCTGGGACCGCATCCTGGCGCTGCCGGGCGCGTGTCTGCATCTGTACGGCAAGGACGATCCGCGCCGTGCCCGCAAGATGGGTCACCTGACCATTGTCGCGCCGACACTGGACGAAGCGCAGCGCCAGCTCGACGCCGCCTGCGCCATTCTGGGTATCGCGCCGTGAAAAAACAGCATCCCTCGGTAGCCGACGCCGCCGACATTACGGCAGCGGCGGCGGTTCTCGAGGAGGGCGGCCTGGTCGCCTTTCCGACCGAGACCGTCTACGGCCTGGGCGCCGACGCCGAAAATCCGGCCGCCGTGGCGCGGATTTACCAGGCCAAGGGCCGCCCCAACGACCACCCGGTGATCGTGCATGTGGCCCCCGGCGCCGACCTGGACTATTGGGTTACCGATATCCCGCAAGAAGCGCGGCAACTGGTTGCCGCCTTCTGGCCGGGACCGCTGACCTTGATTTTGAAACGCGCCTCTCATATTCCCGACGCCGTCTCCGGCGGCCAGGACACGGTCGGCATCCGCTGCCCGTCGCATCCGGTCGCGATCGCCTTGCTGAGCGCCTTCAAGGGCGGCAAGGGCGGTGTGGCCGCGCCGTCGGCCAACAAATTCGGCAACGTCAGCCCGACCACGGCCCAGCACGTGCGCGACGAGTTCGCGCTGGACGACGAGGATGAGGGCTCGATAACGGGCGATGACGGCTGTTCGGCCGCCTTATTGACGACCGTGCTCGAGGGCGGTCCCAGCCAGGTGGGCATCGAATCGACCATCGTCGACCTGTCGCGTCTGGCGACGCACGGCCCGGTGCTGCTGCGTCCCGGCCATATCAGCGCCGGGCAGATCGCCGACGTCATCGGCACACTGCCGGCGGCGCCCGACCAGGCCGCGCCGCGCGCATCCGGCACGCTGGAATCGCATTACGCGCCGCGCACGCCGGTGACCATGCTCGACAGCTTGGCGTTGACGGCAACGCTGCCACGGCTGCAAGCCAAAGGCGTCAAGGTCGCGGTCATCAGCCACGCGCTGCCAGCGCTGGTGCCGAGCCAGCAAATCCTGCCCGCCGATCCGGCCGGCTACGCCTACGGCCTCTACGCCGCCTTGCGCGACATGGACCAGACCGGATCGGACGTGATCCTGGTCGAAACCCCGCCGCAAGATGCGCAATGGCTGGGCGTCAATGACCGCCTGCGCCGTTCCGTGTTCGGCTCTGCGGGCGTCATCGACTCCCTGCTGCAATAACTCGCAAAACCGGTGTCAGTTCCGAGGTTCGGACTTTCCTGGAACTTTTCACCAGCTAAAAGTTCCCTTTTTAGCCATTGTCCGAATGTCGGAACTGACCCCGATGGTTTTTGGGGTGTTCTGTTCGCCTGGTTTGTGTAAAGTTTGCGGAATCCAGTGCTAAGATGAATTGTTGTCGGCCGAAAAGCTCGCCCGGCCATCTTGCATTGGGGGGCGTATGCGCTGGGCTGGATTGAGGGTCATGTGGCTGCCGTTGGTGTTGGCGTCGTGCGGCGGTGGGGGCGGATCAAACGGCCAGAGCAATGGCGCGGTGGTGGTACAACCGCCGGTCTTGCAACCTGCGCCGCCGCCGCGCGGGGCGCCCATCGGCGGCGCGACCCTGGTGCCGGCCACGCTGGCCAGCGGCGTCTCCGCCAATACGCTGGAACCCGGTGAACTGAAGTCGCTGGTCGACGCGTCCGTGGTGTTGGGTACCAATGTCACCAGCACGCCCGTGTGTGCGGTCACCACTTACACACTCAAATACCATACCGTCGACGCGATGGCTGCCGACACCGATGCCAGCACCGCCATCATGATCCCTTCCGGCAAGGACGCGGCCTGCCAGGGCAGCCGGCCCGTGCTGTTGTATGCGCACGGCACCTCCGTGAAAAAGAGCACCGACATGGCCGACCTGTCGGCCAGCGAGCCGCTGATGATCGCCGCCTTGTTCGCCGCCCAGGGCTACATCGTGGTGGCGCCGAACTATGCTGGATATGCGGGCTCGTCACTGGGCTATCACGCCTACCTCGACGCCGCCCAGCAATCGAGCGATATGGTTGATGCCTTGCGCGCCGCCCGCACCGCCTTCGGCTCGATGAAGGCGGCCGCGTCGAGCCGGCTGATGGTGACCGGCTATTCGCAAGGCGGCTATGTGGCGCTGGCGACGCAGCGCGCGATGCAGACAGGGTACGCAGGCGAGTTCGCCGTGACCGCCGCCGCGCCGCTGTCCGGCCCGTATGCGCTGCTGCTGGCCGGCGACACCATTTTCAGCGGCGCGCCGACGGTCGGCGCGACCGGCTTCCTGCCGCTGGTGATCAATGCCGGCCAGCGCGCCGGCGCGGCGCTCTATTCCAGCACGGCCGATATCTATGAGGCCAAGTACGCGACCGGCATCGACACGCTGCTGCCGGGCACGCGCGGCTTCGGCGACCTGGTGGCCGCCGGCAAGCTGCCCGACGATGTGCTGTTCGCGCAGGATTCGTTGCCGCAGGCAAGCGGCTACGCATCGTTCTTCGGTCCGGATCACTTGATAAGGACCAGTTACCGCGACGCCTACCTGGCCGACCTGAAGGCCCATCCGTGCAACGCCAGTGCCGCCAGTCCGCTCGATTGCGCCCCGGCCCAACCGCTGCGCCGTTGGCTGCTGAAAAACGATTTGCGCACCTATGCGCCGGCCGTGCCGCTGTTCCTGTGCGGTGGCGCCGACGATCCGGTGGTGTCCTTTGCCAACACCAAGGCGGCGGGCGCCTACTTTGCCGCGCGCGGCGCGACGGCGATCACGGGCCTCGATCTGGAGGAAACGTCGCTGACCGCGCCGTATTTGAGCACGCGGCTGCAATTCGCCGCTGCCAAGGAGGCGCTGCGCTTCGCCAACAAGTCGGTCAAGGACAGTTATCATGCGGGCCTCGTCGCGCCGTTTTGCGTGCGTGAGGCACGTGCGTTTTTCGATTCTGCCCCAAACCGCTAGCGCGGCATTGATGAAGATTAAACTTGCAACGGGATAGCCGAGCAACTGTTCTTTTTTGCTCACAACTATTGCGTTTGTCAGGTGTTTTCCTATACAAGTATCGATAAGGCTGGCATATTAGTTGGGATGCGAATAGCACGCTCGTTCGTATCAAACCATAAAAAGATATTTACAGGAGACAACATGCGCAACACCAAATTTGCACTCGCTGCAATGACTTTGGCCGTCCTGGCCGGTTGCGGCGGCAGCGCCGACCCGAAACCGGGTGATCAAAGCATCAAAAACAAGTACAGCGCCCAGGTGTCCTTCGGCGATAGCCTGTCCGATGTGGGCTCGTATGCCGTCGGCACCGTGGCTGCGCTCAAAGGCGGCAAATTCACCATCAACGGCGACAACACCGCCATTTCCCCGACCCTGACCGGCAAGAACTGGACCGAACTGGTCGCCGCCCAGCTGGGTGTGGCGGCGCCATGCGCGGCCGTCACCGGCCTCGACGGCGACGCCTCCAAGGGCTTCTCGGTGCCGCAGGTGGCCCACGCCGGCTGCTATGGCTATGCCCAGGGCGGTTCCCGCGTCACCAATCCGGTTGGCCCCGGCAATAAATTGGCCGGCAGCGCGCTGGGCGCGTTGACCATTCCCGTCGTTACCCAGGTGGCGAACCACCTGAAGGCGGTCGGCGGCAAGTTCAAGGGTGACGAGATGGTCTTCGTCATGGCAGGCGGCAACGATGTGCTGTTCCAGCTGGCCGCGCTGAGCGCCGGCGCCACCGCCGCCGGTACCGCCGCCGGCGGTCCTGTCTACTTGCAGAGCCTGGTGCCGCAACTGGCCGCTGGCGCGACCAATCCGCAGACCGCCGCGCAAGCGATCGGTTTTGCCGCGCAGACCGAAGCGGCGCGCGCCGGCAGCACCCAGGCCAGCATCACCCAGGTCGCCATCGGCGCCGCCGCCGTTCAGCCGGGTAACTCGGCCGTCGCCTCGCAAACCGTCTACGGACCGATGGTCGCCAAGGCCACCGCCGACGCTACCGCCGCCGGCAACAAGGCCGGACTGGACTACGCCACCGCCAAGGGACCTGAACTGGTCGCCGCGCTGGGCGCCGCCGGGACGGAATTGGCCAACCTGGTCAAGACGCAGATCCTCGCCAACGGCGCCAACTACGTGACGGTGAATAATCTGCCGGACGTGGCCACCACGCCGTCGGGCCGTGGCCAGTCGGCCGCCACCCAGGCGCTGATCAACGCCATGGTGAGCGCCTTCAACAACGCGCTGACCGCCGGGCTGTCGGCCGAATCGAAGGTCCTGATCGTCGACGTGTTCGCCGTCAGCCACGACCAGGCGACCAATCCCGGCCCCTACGGCCTGACCAACGTGACCGAGCCGGCGTGCGACCTGAGCGTCGCCAAGAACCCGCTGGGCACGTCGCTGGCGTGCAATGGCGGCAATCTCAAATCGGGCGATGTCAGCCACTACTCGTTCGCCGATGAAGTCCACCCGACCCCGTTCAACAACCTGCTGCTGGCCCGCTACGTTTCCAGAAGCCTGGTGACCAAGGGCTGGCTGTAATTCTGTCGTCGCAGGTGACGCCGCCGTCCAAGGCGGCGCGCCGGACAACTATATAAAAAATCAGGAGACGATATGAACAAGGGTTTCAACACCACCGTAAAACTGCTGGCGCTGGCCGCCGCGATGTCGGTGGCCACGGCCGCGTCGGCGCAACAAACCGCCGGCACTTGGCTTGCCACCGCCGGTATCAATAAAATCACGCCGAAGGTCAAGTCCGGCGACGTGTCGGCGCCGGCGCTGCCCGGCACCAAGGCCGATATCGATCCGGACACCAAGCCGCGCTTCGCGTTCGCCTACATGGTGACCGACAATATCTCGGCCGAACTCGACCTGGGCCTGCCGTACAAGCACGACCTGGTCGGCGCCGGATCGATCGAGGGCACGGGCAAGCTGGGCACGTCGGAAGTGTTGCCGCCGACCGCGTTTATCCAGTATCGCTTCCTGCCGGCCAACGCGATGTTCCGGCCGTATGTCGGCCTCGGCATCACCTACGCGCACTTCCAGAAGGAACGCGGTTCGGGCCAGCTGACGGCGATCCTGAACACCGGCGGCCCGGGCGCGACCTTCAAGGTCGACGACAAATGGGCGGCCAGCTACCAGATCGGCGCCACGGTCAAGATCAACGAGCAGTGGTTTGTCGATGCGACCGTGATCAAGACCAAGCTCAAGACCCAGGTGCATTTCTCGACCGGCCAGAACCAGGACATCCGCCTCGATCCGCTGGCCGTGAGCGTCAGCATTGGTTACAACTTCAAGGGCTTCAATTTCTGATTGCTGGCTGGACCGGATAAAAAAAACCGCTGCGATGTTCTGCAGCGGTTTTTTTTCGTCCGTGGCCGGGACTTACTGGAATGCCTGGATGCCGGTCTGCGCGCGGCCCAGGATCAAGGCGTGGATGTCGTGCGTGCCCTCGTAGGTGTTGACCACTTCCAGGTTGACCATGTGGCGGATCACGCCGAACTCGTCCGAGATGCCGTTACCGCCGAGCATATCGCGCGCCACGCGGGCGATGTCGAGCGACTTGCCGCACGAATTGCGCTTCATCATCGAGGTGATTTCCACCGCTGCCGTGCCGGCGTCCTTCATGCGGCCCAGCTGCAAACAGCCCTGCAAGCCTAGCGTGATTTCGGTCTGCATGTCGGCCAGTTTCTTTTGCACCAGCTGGTTGGCGGCCAGCGGACGGCCGAACTGCGAGCGGTCCAGCACGTACTGGCGGGCGATGTGCCAGCAGGCCTCGGCCGCGCCCAGCGCACCCCAGGCGATGCCGTAGCGCGCCGAATTCAGGCAGGTGAACGGGCCCTTCAGGCCGCGCACGTCCGGGAAGGCGTTTTCTTCAGGGCAGAACACGTTGTCCATGACGATCTCGCCGGTCAGCGAGGCGCGCAGGCCGAACTTGCCGTGGATGGCGGGGGCGCTCAGGCCGGCCATGCCTTTTTCCAGCACGAAGCCACGGATCGCGCCTTCGTCGTCCTTGGCCCACACCACGAACACGTCGGCCACCGGCGAATTGGTGATCCACATCTTGGCGCCGGTCAGTGCATAGCCGCCCGGCACTTTCTTGGCGCGGGTAATCATCGAACCAGGATCGGAACCGTGGTTGGGCTCGGTCAGGCCGAAGCAGCCGATCCACTCGCCGGTCGCCAGTTTCGGCAGGTATTTCTGGCGCTGCGCCTCGGTGCCGAATTCGAAGATCGGCACCATCACCAGCGACGATTGCACGCTCATCATCGAGCGGTAGCCGGAATCGACGCGTTCGACTTCGCGCGCGATCAGGCCGTAGGACACGTAGTTCAGGCCGGGACCGCCATATTGGTCGGGAATGGTCGGGCCCAGCAGGCCCAGCTCGCCCATTTCGCGGAAGATCGACGTGTCCATCTTCTCATGGCGGAACGCCTCCAGGATGCGCGGCGCCAGCTTGTCCTGGCAATACGCTGCGGCGGCGTCGCGCACCATGCGCTCGTCGTCGGTCAGTTGCTGATCTAGCAACAAAGGGTCATCCCAGTGGAATTGGGCGCGGGCTTGGCTCATGGTGGTCTCTCATTATGGTGAATGCTGCCAGCATTCTATGCCGCGCCGCTGACCCCGGCTTTCCAAATGGCGACACCAATTTCCGTTTTTCGACGTTGCCGCGGTGACTTCAGCCCAGGCTGCCGAACTGGCCGCCGTGGAAGATCAGCGGCGGCGCCGGCGTAAATTCGCACAACTCGACCTCGCCGACGAAGATGACGTGGTCGCCCTCGGGATAGCGGCTGCGGTTATGGCATTCGAACCAGGCCGATCCGCCCTTGAGGATGGGATGGCCGGTGCGCGACAGCTCGTATTCGACGCTTTCCCACGGATTGCTGCCGCGCGTGGCGAACAGCTTGGCCAGATGGGCCTGGCCGGCGCTGAGCACGTTGATGACGTAATGGGAGTTACCCGTGAAGATAGGCATGCTGTTGGCGCCGTTCGACAGGCTCCACAGCACCAGCGGCGGATCGAGCGAGACCGAGTTGAAGGAACTGGCGGTCAGGCCGCGAAACGTCCCGTCCGCCAGCCGGGTGGTGATCACGGTCACGCCGGTGGCGAACTGGCCCAGCGCCTGACGGAAATGGGCGGTGTCGAAAGCGCGTTCTTCAGCGCGGGGGGAGATGGTATGCATGGTCGGCCTGGGTTCTTTTAGCCATTATGCCAAAGATTTGCGGCCGCGACGGATTACCCCTGCTCCCGGGGGTGCTACCTGTGCTGTTGGGGCGCGTTCACTTACCGGCTGGCGGGTACATGTATTTGCGCGACCAGGGCAATGTGCCGCCGCGCTGGCCGGCCTTGTGGCCGACGATCTGATACAGACTGATCCAGTCCTGCTCGAACGCGTAGCTGCAACCGGCCAGGTACACGTGCCAAATGCGGTAGCGCTTGTCTCCGCCCAGCGCGCGCAGCCGCTCGGCCTGCGCTTCGAAATTGTCGGTCCAGATGGCGCAGGTGCGGGCGTAATGGCGGCGCAGGTTTTCCACGTCGTAGGCCTCCAGGCCGCCTTGCTGCATCGCCTTGAGCACGCTGCCGACATGCGCCAGCTCCCCATGCGGGAATACATATTTGTCGATGAACTCGCCGCCGCCGTACGGCGTCTGTGCGTTGTCCGGATCGGTGGACGTGATGCCGTGATTCATCACCAGGCCTTCCGGCGCCAGCAGCCGCTCGATGGCGGCGAAGTATTCCGGCAAATGCCGCAAGCCGACATGCTCGAACATGCCGACGCTGGTGATGCGGTCGAATTGTCCGCGCACTTCGCGATAGTCCTGCAGGCGGATCTCGATCAGGTGCTCGAGACCGGCCTCCCGCACCCGCTGCCGCGCCAGCGCGCACTGGTTTTCCGACAAGGTGACGCCGACGCAGCGCACGCCGTATTGCTGCGCGGCGCGGATCACCAGCGCGCCCCAGCCGCAGCCGATGTCGAGCAGCGTGTGCTGCGGCGCCAGCGCGATCTTGCGCAGGATGTGGTCGATCTTCTTGAGCTGGGCGGTGGTCAGGTCCTCGTCGCCGTTCTCGAAGTAGGCGCAGGAATAGACCAGGCTCGGATCGAGGAATTGCGCGTAGAAATCGTTGGAGACGTCGTAGTGGTAGCGGATCGCCTCGGCGTCCTTTTGCTTGTCGTGCTTGATGCCGCGCGCCAGCCGCGAAAACTTGCGCTCCGGCTTGAGCGTGGTGCGCGCCAGCGCGTTGACGACCGCGATCATGTCGCGCGCCGCGCCCTTGACCTCGATCGCGCCTTCCACGTACGCCGTGCCCAGGTTGGCCAGCGACGGCTTGAGCAGGTAGCGCGCGGCCGATACGTTGGGCAGGCGTATCGTCACGCGCGGCGGCTCGCTGGAAAAGTCGACGCACTGACCGTTCCACAATTCAATCCGCAGCGGCAGCGCAATCTGCCGCCGGATGCCGGCGATCCAGGCGCTGAATCGATTTTGTACGAACACTTGTGCCAGCACGATACACCTCCGGTTCAGAAATAAAAAAGACCACCGCAAGCGATGGTCCGGATTCCGAATCGGCGCGCATTCGCCGGCCGTGGTTACGGCTGCAAGCGCTCCTTGATCCAGCTGCCATCTGCCTGTTTCACGTACACAATCCGGTCGTGGAAGCGCGAACGCCGCCCCTGCCAAAACTCGATGCGCACCGGCTCCAGACGGTAACCGCCCCAGTGGGCGGGCCGCACCGGATGCTCGCCGCTGACGGCGGCCGTGGCGTCGTAATTGGCTTCCATCTGTTCCCGGTTGGCGATGGGCTCGCTCTGCCGCGACGCGATCGCGGCGATCTGGCTCTTCACCGGCCGGCTCTGGAAGTATTGATCGCTTTCCTCGGCCGAAGTTTTGACGACCTTGCCTTCGATGCGCACTTGACGCTCGAGTTCGTTCCAAAAGAATAGCAGCGCCGCGTGCGGGTTGTCGCGCAATTGCCGGCCCTTTTGGCTTTCGTAATTGGTGTACCAGGTAAAGCCGCGCGGATCGAATTGCTTGATCAAAACAATGCGCGAGGTCGGCTTGCCGTCGGCGTCCACCGTGGCAACGCTCATCGCGTTCGGCTCGTTGACCTTGGCGTGCAGCGCCTCGTCGAACCACTTGCCGAACTGGGCGATCGGGTCGTCGAGCACGTCCGCTTCCGTCAGGCTGGCGCGGCCATAGTCAAGGCGCAAATCGGCCAGCACCACGCCGTCGGCCACGGCGTGGGCGACCGCCACCTGTTTCTGTTCGGGCACCTGGCTTTGCGGCAGCTCGGGCGTGATGCCGCGCCGCAGTTGCATCGCGCTGCCCAGTTGCGCCATTTGTTCCGGGCTGAACAGGCGCTTGGCCATCGGCGCGATGTTCGCTTCCTCCTTGGCCATGTGGGCAGTGTAGGCGTCGCAGAACCGCTGCACGTCCGGCGCGGACAGCTCGGCGCTGTCTCCGGCGGCGATTTTTTCCAGCTGGGCGCGGACGATTTCCCAGTCCTTGTCCATGTCCTGGTGGTCGGCCAGGATGCCGGGCACCAGCGCGTCGAGCAGCGCGGCGTCGGCGTCGCGGGCGGTGGCCTGCAACATCGGCATCAGGTTTTGCTCTTCGTCGTCG
This sequence comes from Duganella sp. AC917, assembly GCF_979258245.1. NCBI lineage: Bacteria > Pseudomonadati > Pseudomonadota > Betaproteobacteria > Burkholderiales > Oxalobacteraceae > Duganella > Duganella sp. AC917. The sequence goes on along the minus strand of NZ_OZ409848.1, from coordinate 4,484,516 downwards.
TGGTGCAGGTGGGCCGCGTTGTTGAAATACTTGAGCACGGCCTGCGCGGCTTTTTGCGCCTCGGCATCGGCGCCGTGCGCGGGCAGGTGGGTCAGCAGGTTTTGCATCGTCGACAATTGCTTGCGGATGCGGTCGTGGCAATGTTTCAAGACTGCTATCGGCTGGCTGAAATCGGGGGCGGTGTCGAACAGTGGTTTATTCTCTGCGTTGCTCATGGCGTGGGGGCTTGGTCTGGGTAGAAAGTCATTCTAGAATAATTCTTCTCCCCGCGTCCGGTAAAATGACGGAATGAACAGTATCTCCGACCTCAACGTCGACGAATCAGTCGACTTCGACCGCCGTTTCGGCGGCATCGCCCGATTGTATGGCGAACGCGCGCTGGCGCGCTTCCGTGGCGCCCACGTGTGCGTGGTCGGCGTCGGCGGCGTCGGCTCGTGGATCGTCGAGGCGCTGGCCCGCAGCGCCATCGGCCAGCTGACCTTGATCGACCTCGACAACGTGGCCGAGTCGAACATCAACCGCCAGATCCAGGCGCTGACCGCCACCGTCGGCCAGGCAAAGATCAGCGCGCTGGCCGAGCGCATCGCGCAGATCAACCCTTACTGCGTGGTCAACCAGATCGAGGACTTCGTCAGCGCCGACAATCTCGACGAGATGCTCGGCGCCGGCAAGTTCGACTACGTGGTCGACGCCATCGACAGCGTCAAGGCCAAGGCCGCGATGATCGCCTATTGCCGCCAGCACGCGCTGCCGCTGGTCATCATCGGCAGCGCCGGCGGCCAGACGGACCCGACCCAGATCGCCGTGCGCGACCTGGCCCGCACCGAGCAGGAACCGCTGCTGAAAAAAGTGCGCAAGGTCTTGCGCAGCCAGTACGGCTACCCGCGCGGCGAGAAAACCAAGTTCCACGTGGACGCGGTGTTCTCGATGGAACCGCTGAAGTTTCCCGAAACGGGCGAGGTCTGCGCGGTGGACGGCGACGACCGCGCCGGCGGCGTGACAGGTCTGAATTGCGCAGGCTTCGGCTCGGCGATGGTGGTCACGGCCACCTTTGGCATGGTCGCCGCCGGCCACGTGCTGCGCCAGCTGGCCGACAGCGCGCAGACCGCGCTACCCGAGGTCTCGCCCGACGCCCCCGCGTAGATTTTATCCGGTGCGCCTGGCAGGTTTGCTATCATTGTGCGCGCTGGCCCGGCCGCGGTGCCGTCCACAGAAACTCATTGAAAGAAAAAACATGACGCGTAGTTCCGTTTTAGTAGCCATGCTGTGCGCGCTGGCGGCCTCCGTGGCCCAGGCCCAGACTCCTGCCGCGCCTGCAGCCCCGGCCGCTCCCGCAGCTCCGGCCGCGCAAGCCGCGCCGACCACCACCGCAACGCCCGCCGTCGCGCCGCCACCGCCACCGATGGTGGTCGGTTCGGCCACCCCGGGCCCGGCAGCCGAGCAATTGATCGTCACCGACACTAAGGTCGGCACCGGAAAGGAAGCGAGCACCGGCGCCACCGTCTACATGCACTACACCGGCTGGCTGTATCGTCCGCTGGCGAAAAACATGCACGGCAAACTGTTCGACTCGTCGATTCCACGCGGCGAGCCGCTGGACTTCGTGCTTGGCGCCGGGCGCGTCATCAAGGGTTGGGACCAGGGTATCCAGGGCATGAAGGTCGGCGGCAAACGCACCTTGATCATTCCATCCGAGCTGGCCTACGGCTCGCGTCCGTCGCCGGGCAGCGGCATCCCGCCGAATTCGGCGCTGATTTTCGACGTCGAATTGATGGATGTGAAGTAAGCGTATAAAGATGTCGTTGGCCGCGCGGGAGGAGTAGACTGGTTACTCCCCATCGCGCGGAGGTTTTTTTCATGAAAATTGCCAACGACGTTACCGAACTGATCGGCCACACCCCGCTGGTGCGGCTGCATCGACTGACCAAGGGCATGGCGGCCGACGTACTGGTCAAGCTCGAATACTGCAATCCGGCCCATAGCGTGAAAGACCGCATCGGCCTGTCCATGATCGAAGCGGCCGAGGCGGCCGGCCAGATCCACCCCGACACCATCATCCTCGAACCGACCAGCGGCAACACCGGCATCGCGCTGGCGATGGTCTGCGCCGCGCGCGGCTACCGCTGCACGCTCGTCATGCCGGACACCATGAGCCGCGAGCGCCGCATGCTGCTGCGCGCCTATGGCGCCGAGTTGATCCTGACGCCGGGCAGCGAAGGCATGCTGGGCGCTATCCACCGGGCCGAGGCGCTGGCCGAGAGCGATCGCCGCTACCTGATGCCGCAACAGTTCAACAATCCCGCCAACCCGGATGTGCACCGCCGCACCACGGCCGAGGAAATCTGGAACGACACCGACGGCCGTGTCGACATGCTGGTAGCCGGCGTGGGCACCGGCGGCACCATCACCGGCGTGGGCGAGGTGATCAAGGCGCGCAAGCCGGAGTTCCGCTGCGTCGCGGTCGAGCCGGAGGCCTCGCCGGTGCTGGCCAAAGGGACCAAGGGACCGCACCCGCTGCAAGGCATCGGCGCCGGCTTCGTGCCGGCCGTGCTCAACACAAAGGTGTACGACGAAATCATCGGCGTGAGCAACGACAACGCCTTCGAGACCGCGCGCCAGGCGGCCAGCCAGGAAGGGTTGTTGGTGGGGATATCGTCCGGCGCGGCGCTGTGGGCCGCGCTGCAAGTGGCGCGCCGGCCGGAAAGCGCCGGCAAGATGATCGTGACGATCATCCCGTCGTTCGGCGAGCGCTATCTAAGCACCGCGCTGTACGCCAAGTTCGCGGATTAGTGCGCAGGTTCTTGCAAGCAGCACTCGTGCACCGTCGTACCAAGCCGCAACTGCAAAGTGCTGTGCTGGATTGAAAAATCCTCGCGCAGCTGGCGGCTGATGTCGTCCACCGCCAGGTCGCCCGGATAGCCGGCCGGCGTGACCAGCTGCGCGGTCAGCGCCGTCTCGGTGGTGCTCATCGCCCAGATATGCAGGTCGTGCACTTCGGTCACGCCGGGACGCCCGCGCAGGAACTGCTCGATCTCGGCGCGATCCACATTGTCCGGCACGGCCGCCAGCATCATCCGCAGCGACTGCTTGAGCAGCGACCAGGTGCTGTAGACGATAATCGCCACAATCACCATGCTGACCGCCGGATCGACCCAGTTCCAGCCCGAATAACGAACCACCACGCCCGCGATCAGCACACCCAGCGAGATCGCCGCGTCGGCCGCCATGTGCAGGTAGGCGCCACGGATATTGATGTCGTCCTTGCTGCCGGACATGAACAGCCACGCCGAGAAGCCGTTGATCAGAATGCCGACGCCGGCAACCACCGACACCGTCATGCCGCCCACCGGCTCGGGATGCGCCAGCTGCTGCACCGCCTCGAAGGCGATACCGCCGCAGGCCACCATCAGCAACATGGCGTTGAACAGCGCCGCCAGCATCGACGTGCTGCGCAGGCCGTAGGTGTAGCGCTGGTTGGGCAGGCGCTTGGCCAGGATAGCCGCGCCCCAGGCCAGCATCAGGCCCAGCACGTCGGACAGGTTGTGGCCGGCGTCGGCCATCAGCGCGGTGGAATTGGCCAGGAACCCGTAGAAGAACTCGACGCCGACGAATGCCAGGTTGAGCACGATGGCAATCGCGAAGGCGCGGCCCATGGTGTTGGGATCGCCGTGGTGGTGGTGACCGTGGCCGTGCGCGTGATCGTGACCATGTCCATGATCGTGGGAATGGCCTTTTGCCGCCTTTTTTGCGGGCGCGTGGCCATGATCGTGCTCGTGCTCGTGCTCGTGGTCATGGTCGTGGTGATCGTGATCGTGGTGATCGTGGTGCTTGCTCATGCTTCGTTCCCGTTGGAAGGTTCGGCGATATGTTCCAGCATATCGTTCAGGACGTCGCTGATATGCGCATCGGCGGCGGTGTAGAAAACTTGTTTGCCTTGGCGCTCGGACTTCACAATTCGCGCCGCGCGCAGCAAGCGCAAGTGGTGGCTCACCAGGGAGCTGCTCAGTTCAAGGGAAGTGGCGATGTCGCTGACGGCGATCGGCGCCGCCACGCAGGCGAGTACGATGCGCAAGCGCGTCGGATCGCCCAGCAGGTGGAACAAATCGGCCAATTGCGCGATGGCGGGATCGACGCCGGCGTAGTCGTGTTGACAGCTCATGTGCTTAACTCGTGTATTTTGTACAACTCATCATGTGAACAGGTATTCACATGTTAGCACGGAAAGCGCAACCCGCAACGCGAACGGCGGATGACGCATCCGCCGCGAACCTTATTTCTGCAATTCCGCCTGCAACTGGCTGCGTACTTTCGGATCCAGCTTCTCGATCGCCTTGCTCAGTTTTTCAGCATTGCGCAAGGCCAGCGTCTGCTCGGGTGTCAGCGTCTTGGCCTGTTCGATCACCGGCGCCGGCGCCGGTTTGGCAAACACGGCCTGCGCCCCGACAACGATCAGCGCACTGAGCACCGCGATGCCGGCAGCCGCGCCCAGCAACCGCAATTCGCGCGGCGTGATCGCCGGCGCCTGCGTGGCGATCGGCCGCACCGGACCGGGCGGCGTCGGCACATACCCGGTGGAAGCGGCTGAACCCGGCACCGCCGATGGCTCGTTGGTCGCGTCCAGCCCCGCCGGCTTGCGCGCGGCGGACGGTACCGGCGGCAAGCCACCGGCCAGCCGCGCATGCTGCGTCAGCTCTTTCGAGGCCACGTCGATCGCCGCGATATGCCGCTCGACCGCTTCCTCGAGCACCGCCTCGTTGAGCGCCACCAGCGCAAAAATCGGATCGTCGATGTCGATCTTGACGCCGGTTTTTTCAAACACCAGACTACGCAGTTTTTGCTGATCCATGGCCGCTTACCACTCGACCTTGTCGAGCTGCTCGAACAAGTCGCGGAACACCACCTTGATGCGCTGCTTTTCCATGACGTTGAACTTGTCGCTTTCGCGCACCTCGCTCGCGGTCAGGCGCGCCGTGTTCATCTTCTTGATGTCGGCGCCAAAGGTGTCGGCGTTACGGGCCGACAGCACGATGCGTCCGCGCACGCGCGACGAGTTGTCGGCGTAGGTCTGCGATTCGGTGAACTGTTTGCCGGACGCCGATTGCAGCAGGCCGAAGTGCTCGTTTTCCCACAGCACCAGCGGCACCTTGGTGGCCTTGGCGGTCGAGACGAAGCCCATCGCCGTGTCGTGCAAGGTGTCGCCGCCGCCGACGATGGTGTGGATGTACACTTTGCGGCCCGATTCCTCGAGCAGCGCGAAGCAATCGTTTTCAAGCAGATAGCCCATCAGCGGCGAGAAGGTGTTGGCGCCGTTGTCGATGACGCAGTTGCCTTCTTCTTCGAGGATGTCGATCATCAGCGCGTCGAAACGTTTCGGGTCGATGGTGCGGCTGTCGGTCATCACCGGCACGTGTTTGACGTCCATCGCCTTGTAGCGCGAAAACGTGGCGTTCTCCTGGTCGGTGTCGTAGCAGCGCAGCGGCTGGCGCTGCGCTTCCAGGTCGCCGGCCGCGTCCTTACTGGCGAGCCATTGCGCGAGGATCGTCGAGACCAATGTCTTGCCGATGCCGCCTTTGCCCTGGAGAATAAAATGTACCGTGTTTTGCATCGAAATCACCCCTGAATCTGCTGGAAGTAGGCGCACCATCGCGCTCGAACGCATCGAGAGTAATTGTTTTGTGGCGGGAAGGCAACCATCACAGGCGTGATGGCGCCATCGATACGGAAGGAACGCCGCTGGCCGCGACGTTTGTTGCGTGGTTAGTCAATAAAGCGCAGCAGGCCCTGCAACGCGTGGATCACGGTTTGCTCGCGCACTGCCTTGCGGTCGCCGGAGAACACCAGACGCTCGGTGTGGACCGTGTCGGCATTGGCCCAGCCAAAACAGACTGTGCCCACCGGCTTGCCCGGCACGGCGCCGGTCGGGCCGGCGATGCCGGTGGTCGACACGGCCAAATGGGCGTTGCTGGAGCCCAGCGCGCCGCTTGCCATGGCCGCCGCCACCTCTTCGGAGACGCTGCCCATCTGCGCGATCAGCGCGGCCGACACGTCCAACAGCTCGCTTTTGGACGCGTTGGAATAGGTGATGAAGCCGCAGTCGAACCACGCGGTCGAACCGGCGATCTCGGTAATGGCCTGGGCCACGCCGCCGCCGGTGCACGACTCGGCGGTGGCCAGGATCAGGCCCTTGTCCTGCAGCGCCTTGCCGACCTGCGCGGCCAGGTCGAGGATGATGGTCGCGTTATCGGACGTAGATTCGGATGTGGATTCGGATGTGATCTCGGTGCTCATGAAACTCTCCTTCTGAAGCGGCGTTCGGGAGCCGGCTGGGTTATCCCGCTGGGTGTTTTGTCACTGTACCATGCAGATCGCAATCGTTGCCAGCGATGCACGCTGATTAGCAGCAAACCTAACTTTGCATAAAAACATTAGACCGGCGATTTGAACTTGCGTACACTCAAGAGCACTGCGTGGCGTTCTCTACCAAAAAACCGTGGGAATGCGCGTCAGTCAAGCAAGCCGAAGTCGCTTGCGGGAAAGAAGCGGACTGATCCGGCCATAACGCCGGGTCGATAGCCCACCGGAGGTGCAGCCAATGATCAGCCAGACCGATATTTTTCATGCACGCATCTTGATCGTCGACGACCAGCCCGTCAACGTGGAGTTGCTGGAATTTTTGCTCAAGTCGACGGGCTACCAGGCCGTCACTTCCACCACCGATCCGCGCGTGGTGGCCGACTGGCATCGCCGACATCGTTACGACCTGATCATTCTCGACTTGCAGATGCCCGGCATGGACGGCTTCCAGGTGATGGACGCGCTGCGCCCGCTCGAGGCCGATTCCTGGCTGCCGGTGCTGGTGGTGACTGCGCAGCCGGACCATAAACTCAAGGCGCTCGAATCGGGCGCGCGCGATTTTCTCAGCAAGCCGATCGACCCGGTCGAGGTGCTCACGCGGATCCGCAACATGCTCGAGGTGCGCCTGCTGCACCGCGAGGCGCGCAACTACAACGTGCGCCTGGAGCAAACGGTGCGCGAGCGCACCGGCGAACTGCAGCGCTTCCGCAGCGCCATGGACGCCACCGCCGACGCCATCTTCCTGCTCGACGCGGCCACCGCCGAACTGGTCGACGTCAACGACGGCGCCTGCCGCATGCTCGGCTACCCGCGCGACGAAATGCTGGGGCAGACCGCCAGCCGACTCGGACTGGGCACGCAGGCGCTGCTGCGCGCGCAAGCGCACCGGCTCGACGACTACGCCGCCGCCGTCGGCCAGGCGCGCGCGCCGGAGCTGGCCGAACTCGAATTGATGCGGCGCGACCTGGTCTCGGTGCCGGTCGAGATTTACTGGCAGCTGCTGACGCGGCCCGGCCAGTCGAACGTCATGCTGGGCGTGGCGCGCGACATCAGCGAGCGGCGCCACTCGGAGGAAATGCTGCAGCACATGGCCCACTACGACAGCCTGACGGGCCTACCCAACCGCACCCTGTTCTTCCAGACGCTGGCCGACGCGATCGTGCTGGCGCAGGAAAAATCGTGGCGCATCGTGGTGCTGTTCATCGCACTGGACCGGTTCAAGAACATCAACGATTCGCTCGGCGCCGCGCTTGGCGACGAGCTGCTGCGCCAGTTCAGCAACCGATTGATGCAATGCGTGCGCCTGCGCGACACGGTCGGCCGCATGGGCGGCGACGAATTCGCGCTGATCCTGTCGATGCCGCGCGACCAGCAGGACGCGGTCCACACGGCCAACGAGGTGAGGGAAGCGCTGCGCCAACCGTTCGACTTGAACGGGCACCCGGCGGTGCTCAGCGCCAGCATCGGCATCGCCATGTATCCGGACGACGCCACCGATCCCGAAGCGCTGCTCAAATACGCCGACACCGCGATGGAGCGCGCCAAGCAGGCGGGCCGCGACGGTTACCGCTTCTTCACCGCCGGCATGAACGTGCAGGTGCTCGCGCGCCTGGACATGGAGCTGGCGCTGCGCCGCGCCCTCGACAACGACGAACTGCTGCTGTACTACCAGCCCAAGGTCAACCTGCATACCGGCGCCATCGCCGGCGCCGAAGCGCTGCTGCGCTGGCAGCGGCCCGGCTTCGGTTTGGTGTTCCCGTCCGAATTCGTACCGGTGTTGGAGGACACGGGCCTGATCGTGCGCGTCGGCGCCTGGATCATCGACGCCGCCTGCAAGCAAATCGGCGCCTGGCTGCGCGGCGGTGTCGGCGCGGTGCGCGTGGCCGTCAACGTCGCCAGCCGCCAGTTCATCGAGGGCGACCTGGAACAGGTGGTGCGTTCTGCGCTGGTGCGCCACGAGGTGCCGCCGGAGCTGCTGGAACTGGAGTTGACCGAGACCGCGCTGATGACCAACGCCGAGCGCACCATCATGGTGCTGACCAATCTGAAAGCGATCGGCATCAAGGTCGCCATCGACGATTTCGGCACCGGCTACTCGTCGCTGGCGTACCTGCAGCGCTTCCCGATCGACAAACTCAAAATCGACATCGCCTTCGTGCGCGAGATCACCACCAATCCGAACGACGCCGCCATCGCCACGGCCATTATCAGCATGGCGCACAGCCTCAAGCTGCGGGTCATCGCCGAAGGCGTGGAGACGCGCGCGCAGCTGGAATATCTGCGGCGCAGCCGTTGCGATGAAATCCAGGGATATTTTTTCAGCAGGCCGGTGGCGCCTGCCGACATGGCGGTGCTGGTGGAATCGGGCCGCTGCCTGCCTGTCGATCCCGAGGCGCCCAACCAGCCGGCGCAAACGCTGCTCATCGTCGACGACAATCCGGATATCTTATGGTCGCTCGACCAGCTGTTCCAGCGCGACGCCTATCAGATTTTGACGGCCGGATCGGCCACCGAAGCGTTCGAGCTGCTCGCGCTGCACCCGGTGCAGGTGATCCTGTGCGACCAGCGCCTGCCCGGCATGAACGGCACCGAATTCCTCGGCCAGGTCAAGGACATGTATCCGGAGACGATCCGCATCATCCTCTCCGGTTACATGGGACTCGACGCGGTGCTCGACTCGGTCAACCGCGGCGCCATCTACCGCTTCTACACCAAGCCGTGGGACGACACGCAACTGCGCGACAACATCCGGCTCGCTTTCCACCACTACTGGCTGATGCACGGCAGCGGCCTGCGCGCCGGCCAGCCGGACGAGGATGTGACCGCGCTTCAGGAAGTGAAGTGATCGAAGCCCGCCAGTTGGAGGTCGAGCGGCGCGCCGGCGGCGTCCACCAGGCGCAGGCCTGACGCGGCCTCGATGCTGCCCACGCGCGTGACCGGCGTGGCGACGCTGCCGGCGGCCGCGATGACCGCCGCGCGCGCCGACGCCGGCGCGGTGAAGCACAACTCGTAATCGTCGCCGCCGGCGGCGGTGAACGCGCGCCGCAGCGCCTGCGGGAAGGCCGTCAGCGCCTCGCCGGGCGGCAGCGCATCGACATTCAAGGTCGCGCCCACATTCGACATCGCCAGGATATGACCGAGGTCACCGACCAAGCCATCGGAGATATCGATGGCCGCGCGGGCGATGCCCTGTTCGGCCAGCACGGCGCCCAATTCCACACGCGGCACCGGCGTGTGCATGCGCACGGCGGCTGTGTGCAGCGCCGCCGCGTCCATGGTTTGTTCAAGGCGGTAGCCGGCCAGCGCCAGGCGCGCGTCGCCCAGGGTGCCGGACACCCAGATATCGTCACCCGCCTGCGCGGCGCTGCGGCGCAAGGCCTGGCCGGGACGCAGCTCCCCGAACACGGTGATGCAAATCGTCAGCGGGCCTTTGGTGGTGTCGCCGCCTATCAGTTCGATGTTGAAGGCATCGGCCAGCGCGAACAGCCCTTGCGAGAAGCCGGCCAGCCAGGCGCGGTCGGCGGACGGCAGCGCCAGCGCCAAGGTGAACCCGACCGGCCGCGCACCCATCGCGGCCAGGTCGGACAGGTTGACGGCCAGGCTCTTGTGGCCGAGTCGGTAAGCATCCTCGCCGGCGAAGAAGTGGCGGCCCTCGACCAGCATATCGGACGAAATTGCTGTCTGCATACCGGGGGTAGGGGTGAGCAGCGCGCAATCGTCGCCAATGCCGAGCGCGGCCCGGCCGGGATGTTGCGGACGCTGGAAGTATTCCTTGATGAGGTCGAATTCGGAGATCATGGCCTATTGTACCCAGCCTCGTGGGCGACGGGCGAAAATGTCGGAGCTGCGCCCTAGAAGCTGTGCCGCAACCCCAGGTTGTACGCCCGGTCGCCGCTGCCGGCCTCGCTGTTGTTGGCGACGGTGTAGCCTGCGCCGTTGCGATTGTTGATCGCGCCGAACGCCGCATACATACTGGTACGTTTTGATACCGGATAGACATAGCCGATGCCCCAGGTATTGGCATCCTGGTTGAAACCGGTGCGGTCGTCCTTGTGCATGATCGACGCCATGAATGTTCCCGTCGCTACGGGTATCGCCATGCCGAGCAGTACTTCTCGGCCGTCGGTGGAGCCGGTCGGCGCGACGCCGCCGTAGGGATTGCCGGTGTTGCCCAGCGGCGCGCTGTTGAATCCCCGGTCGATGCCAACGGCGAAGAACAGCCGGGCCACGCCGATATCGTAATTGGCCGCGAGCAGTTTGTTGCTGCCCGAACCTCGCCGTACCGCCGGCGCGTCGCCGGTTGCCGCAGTGTCGGCGTTTTTGTGATTGTAGGCGAGGCGCACGTTGAAACGGCCGCCGTTGTAACCGACCGACGCGCCCATCTGCCGTCCCGCTTCCGTGCTGCCAGCCTGCTCGCCGGGACTGTAGGCGAAATCGGCGCTCAGGCCGTTGATGTCCGGCGTCGCGTACATCACGGTATTGTTGCTGCGGGCGTTGGTGCCCCAGTCGGGAAACGCGTTCTTGATGCTTCCTGCGTAGCCGGTGCCGAACGGATCGGCCACCGCCACCAGTGCATTATGGTACGGCGTGGTCTGGCGGCCCACGCTCAGGGTGCCGGCGCCGTTGCGCAGGCCAACTAGCGCCTGCCGGTTGAAGGGTGTGTTGGCCGAGGCGAAGTTGCCGGTGTCCACGCTGTAGCCCGCTTCGAGGATGAAAAAGGCGGACAGGCCGCCGCCCAGATCCTCGTTGCCCTTGAAGCCGAGTCGCGACGACGAGGCGGGGCCGCTGGTGATCTTGGTGACGTTGCCGCCGGCGCCACCACGTTCGCCAACGAGGCCGATATCGGCGATGCCGTAAATGATGAGGGAGGACTGGCCCGGTGTGGGCGGCGTCGTCGACTGTGCGTGCGCCGGATCGAGGCAAAAGAGGGTGGCCAGGGCGGCCGTGATGCCGAGGGTGTTTTTCATACGTCTCCTGTTATTGTGGGGGTGCTACCCCCGCCTTTACATCGGGCCCTCGCGTTGTTGGTTGGCAAAGTGCTCGATTGCCAGCAGTCGGAACGCGGTGACGGCGGGATTGTCCTGGTCGGGACGCCAGGCCATGCTCATTTCGGCGTGCGCCACCACGTCGGCCAGCGGCCGGAACTCGACGTTGTCATAGTGGAAGCGCTGCGCCGACGCCGGCAGGATCGACAGACCCAGACCGGCGCGTACCATCGACAAGATCGTCGGACTCTGATCGATGTACTGCGTGATGCTTACCTGGACATCATTGCTGGCAAAGATGCCCATCAAGCGGTCATAAAAATACTTGCCCTGCACCGGCGAGTGCATGATGAAGGGCTGTCCATTCAGTTGCGCCAGCGTGATTGAAGCCTGCTCGCACAGCGGGTGCGCCTTGGGTAAGGCCACCACCAGCGGTTCCTCCTCGACCAGCACCAGTTCGAGTTGCTGCCGTGAGGAAACCGGCCGCATGAAGCCCAGATCAATGCTGCTGGCGTTGAACGCCTCGATCTGCGCCACCGAGATCAGCTCGAACAGCACCACGTCGATCTCGGGCAGCGCCTGCCGGGCGGCAGCCAGCAGGCCCGGTATCAGCTCGTAGCCGGCGGCGCCGGTGAAACCGATGCGCACCCGGCCGGTCTTGCCCTTGCTGGCGCGGCGCACGGTGGTTTCCGCCTGTTCGGCCAGGTTCAGCAGGCGGATCGCGTCGGCCAGAAAAATCCGTCCCTCGGTCGTCAGCCTGACCGTGCGGCCGATGCGGTCGAACAGGTCGACGCCGAGATTGTGCTCGAGCAGCTGGATCTGCCTGCTGAGCGGTGGTTGTGTCATGTTCAACAGCGCGGCGGCGCGTCGGAAGTTCAATTCGGTGGCTGCGGCGACGAAGCAGCGCACCTGTCCCAGATCCAGCATGGAGTGTCCCGTAAGGCGTGATGAGTCAGCCATGATAGCGATATTCGGGAGCGGGACGGGCGCGCGCGGCATCCCCCATTGGATCAGGTGGTCAGACTGCCTTCGGGGCGTTGTCCGGCCAGTCCGGCCGCCAGACTGGCCAGCACCATCTCGCCCATGGCTGTGCGCGACTCGACGGTGGCGCTGGCGCGGTGGGCCTGCAGCACGACCCGGTCCATCGGGAACAGCGCCTGGGGCACGTTGGGCTCGTCGACGAACACGTCCAGGCCAGCGCCGGCGATGGTGCCGCGTGCGAGCGCCTCGACCAGGTCGCTTTCGACCACCAGTTTGCCGCGGGCGATGTTGATCAGGTAGCCATCCTTGCCCAGCGCGTCAAGCACGGCGGCGTTGACGATACCGTGCGCCTTGTCGGCGGCGGCTGCCAGCACCAGGATGTCGCTGTCGCGGGCCAGTTGCGTCAGGTCGGGGACAAAGCGGTGGGCGACGTCGCCGATTTCGCGCAAATCGGTATAGGCGATCGGGCAGCCGAACGCCGCCGCGCGCTGGGCGATGGCGCGGCCCACCTTGCCCATGCCGACGATGCCTACGCGCTTGCCGCTGAAGCGGCGCGACAGCGGCAGCGCCCCTGGATGCGGGTTGCGTTGCCAGTCGCCGCTCTTGACGAACTGGTTACCGGCGCAGATTTCGCGGCAGGCCGCCAGGATCAGCCCGATGGCCAGGTCGGCCACGTCCTCGGTGAGGGCGCCAAACGTCGCGGTCACGGGAATGCCGCGTTCCCGGGCGAAGGCGAGGTCGACCGCGTCGGTGCCGACGCCGTTGACGGCAATGACCTGCAGCGCCGGCAACTTGCCGATCATATCGTTGCCGATGCCGGTGTGGCCACCGGTGATCACGCCGCGAATGGCCGCGCCGTGGGCGTCCAGGTAGGCGGCCTTGTCCTCTTGTTCGAACAGGCGGTGCACCGTGTAGAGCTGGTTCAGTTTCTCGTTAATGGCTGGCACCAGGATCGGGTTCAGTTGCAGGACGTCGGGTTTCACTTCGGTCGGTTTCATCAAAACTCCCTTTTGTTCGATGGCAAATTCGCATCGGTATGGCAACGCATCATGGGCGGTTTTTTTTGATGCGTCCAATCCCAAAGCGCTATCAGTTGATACAGGGTTTGTACCGATGCGGGGTGATTCAATTTGCGGATCAGCTAATGTCCAGAAAAGATTGGACGCGACCATCGGCCGGTGGGAGGATTTCACAAACATAAAAAACCACATCAAAAAACATACATAAAAATGGAGACACCACATGCGCCAGCAACTTGCCGCGAGCATTCCGGAATCATCGACACCGCCTGAACCGGTGGAGGAGAAGCGCACGAACTACCGCTGGGTGGTGATGGGGCTGATCTTTTGCATCTGGGCCATCGCCTGCGCCGATCGCGCCAACTTCGGCGTGGCGTTGCCCTACATGAAGAAGGAATTTCACATCACTAATACTGAAGCGGGCCTGATCGTCAGCCTGTTCTCGTTTGCATATGCGATCGTGCAAATTCCCGTGGGCATCCTGTACCGGCGCCTCGGCGAGAAAGCCAGCGGCATCTTCCTCGCGGTTTGCATGGTGATGACCTCGGTGTTCACGGGCCTGATGGCGACCACCTCGTCGGTGCTGTTGCTGCAGCTGTACCGGATCGGCCTGGGCCTGTCCGAAGGTCCGTTGGGCATCGGTTGCACCAACGTGGTCAACCGCTGGTTCCCGCCGCAGGAAAAAGGGCTGGCGACGGGCCTGTGGATCGCCGCCTCCAAACTGGGGCCGCTGATGGTGCCGTCGGTATGCCTGATCGTCATCGCGATCTGGGGCTGGCGGGAGATCTTTTACGTGTTCGCCGTGCCTGGCTTGCTGTTTGCCGTGCTGTGGGTTTTCATGGTGACCAACTCGCCCGGCGAGAGCCGCTTCTGCTCGCCCGCCGAGCGCCGCTACATCCAGGGCGGGGACGCCCCCGGCGAGCCGCGTACCTACGGCGCCGCGCCGCGCCGCGTGCTGCGCAGCATGCCGCTGCTCGACGCCATCAACCGTACCAGGCGGGTGGTGCGGCTGGACTCGGTAGCGCAGGTATTTTGCTCGTGGAATATCATCGGCGTCGCCCTCGGCTATGGCTGCATGATCGGCATCACCAATATCTTCATGTCGTGGATCCCGACCTACCTGGTGACAGTGAAGGGCTACGCTGCGGTAAAAATGGGCTTTCTGGCGTCGGCGCCATTCATCGGCGCGGTGGCGGGCAATATGATCGGCGGCTTGATCTCCGACCGCCTGCTCGACGGCCGGCGCAAGCCTATGATGCTGCTCGGCGCGGTCGGCACGACTTTGATGCTGTGCCTGCTGATCGAGGCCCCCGACAGCGCCACCTATCTTGGCGCCACGCTGCTCGTCTCCGGTCTGATGGTCGGCATCGGCTTCGCCGGCTACTCGGCGTACGCGATGGGATTGGTCACCAAGTCAGCCTACCCGACCGCTTTTGGTATCGTCAATTTCCTCGGTCAGATCGGTGGCGCGATCGCACCGCTCACGGTGGGCATTCTGCTCGACCATTATGGCTGGGGCAGCGTTTTCCTGTACATGGTGGCGACAGCCTTGCTGTGCGTCGTCCTGGTGGCAAGCGTGGTCGAACCGGTGGCCGAACCCGAACTTTGAGGCGCACACCACTGATTATTTGCAATCCCAATCAATATATTTATTTTGATAGCCAAATCGAATTTCCTGAGAAATTTGATGATATTGAAGCTATCGATAGCCTAAAGCCGCTAAAAAAGCCGAAAATTCGGTCAATTGCCCTTCGGCACGATAAGTTCTGCCAATAACCGTCATCACCGTTGGTGAAAATACCTACTTAAATGAAAGAATTGGTCTGATAAAATCGTAGGCTTTCCGACCGCACAAACAGGAAGGCAGCACAGCATGGATTCGTCATCTGAGAAAAAAGAAGAAATTCGTCAACAATTGCGCGTCGCCGCGCTCGAGTACCACGAGTTCCCGACCCCAGGCAAAATCAGCGTTACGCCGACCAAGCAACTGACCAACCAGCGTGATCTGGCGCTTGCCTACTCCCCTGGCGTGGCCGCCCCGTGCGAAGAAATCGTCATCGACCCGGCCGCCGCCTATAAATACACCGCGCGCGGCAACCTGGTGGCCGTCATCACCAACGGCACCGCCGTGCTGGGCCTGGGCAACATCGGCCCGCTGGCCGCCAAGCCGGTCATGGAAGGCAAGGGCGTGCTGTTCAAGAAGTTCGCCGGCATCGACGTCTTCGACATCGAAATCAACGAGCTCGATCCGGACAAGCTGGTCGACATCATCGCCTCGCTCGAGCCGACCTTCGGCGGCGTCAACCTGGAAGACATCAAGGCGCCCGAGTGCTTCTACATCGAACGCCAGCTGCGCGAGCGCATGAAGATCCCGGTCTTCCACGACGACCAGCACGGCACCGCCATCATTGTCGGCGCGGCCATCATGAACGGCATCCAGTACGTCGGCAAAGATATCAAGAACTGCAAACTGGTCGTCTCCGGCGCCGGCGCGGCCGCGCTGGCCTGCCTGGACCTGATCGTCGATCTCGGCTTCCCGCTCGAGAACATCTACGTCACCGACCTGGCCGGCGTGGTCTACAAGGGCCGCACCGAGTTGATGGACCCGGACAAGGAACGCTTCGCGCGCGACACCTCGGCCCGCACCCTGGCCGAAGTGATCCCCGACGCCGACATCTTCCTCGGCCTGTCGGCCGGCGGCGTGCTGAAACAGGACATGGTCAAGTCGATGGCGTCGAACCCGCTGATCCTGGCGCTGGCCAACCCGAATCCGGAAATCCTGCCCGACGACGTCAAGGCCGTGCGCGGCGACGCCATCATCTGCACCGGCCGTTCGGACTATCCGAACCAGGTCAACAACGTGCTGTGCTTCCCGTACATCTTCCGCGGCGCGCTCGATTGCGGCGCCACCACCATCACGCGCGAGATGGAGATCGCCGTGGTCCACGCGATCGCCGAACTGGCGCACGCCGAGCAGTCCGACATCGTCGCCACCACCTACGGCTTCACCAACCTGTCCTTCGGTCCCGAGTACCTGATCCCGATGCCGTTCGATCCGCGCCTGCTGATCAAGATCGCGCCGGCCGTGGCCAAGGCGGCCGAGGATTCGGGCGTCGCCACCCGTCCGATCAAGGACCTGCAGGCGTACGCCGACAGCCTGCAGCAATTCGTCTACCGCAGCGGTACTTTCATGAAGCCGCTGTTCCAGGTCGCCAAGAGCACCGCCGCCGAACTCAAACGCATCGTCTACGCCGAGGGCGAAGAGGAGCGCGTGCTGCGCGCGGTGCAGGTCATCGTCGACGAGAAGCTGGCGCGCCCGATCCTGGTCGGCCGTCCGGCCGTGCTGGAGACGCGCATCGCCAAGTTCGGCCTGCGCCTCAAGCACGGCGTCGATTTCGACGTCATCAACCCGGACCACGACGACCGCTATCGCGACTACTGGCAGACCTACTACGACATGACCAGCCGCAAAGGCGTGACGCAGGAATACGCCAAGCTGGAAATGCGCCGTCGCCACACCCTGATCGGCGCCATGATGATCAAGAAGGGCGACGCCGACGGCATGATCTGCGGCACCTTCGGCACCACCCAGCTGCACCTGCACTACATCGACCAGGTGCTGGGCCGGCGCGAGGGCGCCTGCGTCTACGCGGCGATGAACGTGTTGATCATGCCGGAGCGTCAGATCGTCATGGTCGACACCCACGTCAACGAGAACCCGAACGCCAACGAGCTGGCGGCCATCACCGTCATGGCGGCCGAGGAGATGCGTCGTTTCGGCCTGTCGCCGCGCGCCGCGCTGCTGTCGCATTCGAACTTCGGTTCGTCCAACAGCGAGTCGGCGCAGAAGATGCGCGCCGCGCTGGCGCTGGTCAAGAAGCTCGATCCGACGCTGGAGATCGACGGCGAAATGCACGGCGATACCGCGCTGGATTCGAAACTGCGTCACGCCATCATGCCGGAATCGACGCTGACCGGCGACGCCAACCTGCTGGTGGCGCCGAACATGGACTCGGCCAACATCGCCTATAACCTGGTGAAGACGGCGGCCGGCAACGGCATCGCGGTCGGTCCGATCCTGCTTGGCTGCGCCGAGGCGGTGCACATCCTGACGCCGTCGGCGACGGTGCGCCGCATCGTCAACATGACCGCGCTGTGCGTGGTCGACTCGGTGGCCCAGCGCAAGATCTAAGCCGCGCGTCGCGACTAGCCGGCCGCGTTCCGCAGGAGCGCGGCCGGTTTTTTCATGGCGCAGGGGCTGTAACTGGATGTAATTTATGTAAGGTTCGCCCCCTGCACAAACCGCGGCATGTGTCGGCCCTGTTACAATAACCGACTATTTTTACTTACATTTGTAGCTACATACCATGACGATAACAAAAAAAGCTCTGATCACAGGCATCACCGGTCAAGATGGCGCCTACCTGGCCGAACTGCTGTTGGAAAAGGGTTATCAGGTGACCGGCAC
The DNA here is from genome assembly GCF_979258245.1 of Duganella sp. AC917. Lineage (NCBI taxonomy): Bacteria > Pseudomonadati > Pseudomonadota > Betaproteobacteria > Burkholderiales > Oxalobacteraceae > Duganella > Duganella sp. AC917. The sequence continues at coordinate 4,466,709 of NZ_OZ409848.1, read as the reverse complement.
TTATCGTCGCACCAGCTCGGTCAACTTCTGGCGTATCGAAGAACTGGGCATCCAGTCGCATCCCAACCTGAATCTGGTCGAGTACGACCTGACCGACCTGTCGTCGAGCATCCGCCTGATGCAGACGGTGCAGCCGGACGAAGTGTACAACCTGGCCGCGCAGAGCTTTGTCGGCGTGTCGTTCGACCAGCCGCTGACCACCGCCGAGATCACCGGCGTCGGCCCGGTCCACCTGCTCGAGGCGATCCGCATCGTCAATCCGAAGATCCGCTTTTACCAGGCGTCGACCTCGGAAATGTTCGGCAAGGTGCAGGCCGTGCCGCAGAAGGAAGACACCCCGTTCTACCCGCGCAGCCCATACGGCGTGGCCAAGCTGTACGCCCACTGGATGACGGTCAACTACCGCGAGTCGTACGGTATCTTCGGCTCCTCGGGCATCCTGTTCAACCACGAGTCGCCGCTGCGCGGACGTGAATTCGTCACCCGCAAGATCACCGATTCGGTCGCCAAGATCCATCTCGGCCTGCTCGACGTGCTCGAACTGGGCAACATGGACGCCAAGCGCGATTGGGGCTACGCCAAGGAATACGTCGAAGGCATGTGGCGCATCCTGCAGGCCGATGAACCGGACACCTATGTGCTGGCCACCAACCGCACCGAGACCGTGCGCGACTTCGTCAGCATGGCCTTCAAGGCGATCGATGTCGCCATCGTGTGGAGCGGCGCGGCCGACAACGAGATCGGCACCTGCAAAAAAACCGGCAAGGTGCTGGTGCGCGTCAATCCGAAGTTCTACCGTCCGGCCGAAGTCGAGCTGCTGATCGGCGACCCGGCCAAGGCCACCGAAAAACTGGGCTGGACGCCGAAGACCACGCTCGAAGAGCTGTGCCAGATGATGGTCGACGCCGACCTGCGTCGCAACAAAGCCGGTTTCTCCTTTTAAGGCGGCACCGTGACGGCGGCGCTGGAAGGTAGCGAAGGCAGCGAAGGCACCGGCAAGCGGGCCCTGATCACCGGCCTGTCCGGCTTCACCGGTCTGTACGTCGAGCAGGAACTGCGCGCGGCCGGCTACGAAGTCTTCGGCACCATATCGCCGGACGGCGCGCCAACCGAAGGGCGGTTTCCGGTCGACCTGAACGACCGCGCCGGCCTGGCCGCCGTGGTCCAGCAGGTGCAACCGGACGTGGTGGCGCACCTGGCCGCCATCGCCTTTGTCGGCCATGGCGACGTCGAGCAAATCTACCGCGTCAACGTCGCCGGCACCCGGAATCTGCTCGAGGCGCTGGCCGGCCTGGCGAAAAAGCCGTCTGCCGTGCTGCTGGCGTCGAGCGCCAATATCTATGGCAACACCGACGTCGGCGTGATCGGCGAGGACGTCCCGGCCGCGCCGGCCAACGATTACGCCGTCAGCAAGCTGGCGATGGAATACATGGCGCGCCTGTGGCAGGACAAGTTGCCGCTGATCGTCACGCGGCCGTTCAACTACACCGGCGTCGGCCAGCACGAGAACTTCCTGCTGCCGAAAATCGTGTCGCATTTCCGCCGCAAGGCCGCCGACATCGAGTTGGGCAACCTGCACGTGTGGCGCGACTTTTCCGACGTGCGCATGGTGGCGCGCAGCTACCGCCGCCTGCTGGCCGCGCCGGCCGCCGCCGGCCAGGCCTTCAACATCTGTTCGGGTCACGCCTATTCGCTCGGCGAGGCGCTCGGCATGATGGCCGACATCGCCGGCTACAAGATCAACGTCCACGTCAACCCCGCCTTCGTGCGCGCCAATGAAGTGGTGCGCCTGGTTGGCGACAACCGCCGCCTTGCCGCCGTCACCGGCCCGGTCGACACCGTGCCGCTGGCCGACACGCTGCGCTGGATGTACCAGGCTTGAACGGCGAACGAGCCGTGAGCGCCATGTCCCTACCGCGCGTCGGCCTGTCCACCACCACCGTCGAACCGGTGCTCACAGGCGGCCGCCTGGACGGCATCGGCGTCTACAGCCGCGCCTTGCTCGAGCACCTGCCGGCCGCCGGCTGCGAGGTGCTGCCGCTCAGCTTTGCCCCGCCCGGCGACGCCGGCCGCCTGACGGTGGGCCGCGCGCTGCCGCTGTCGTTTCCGCTGGCGACCCTGGGCGACTTGATCCTGCCGGCCGGCGTGCACCTGAACGCGAGCCGCGTGATGGGCAAGGACGCGGCTCCGCTCGACCTGTTCCACGCCACCGACTACCGCATCGTGCGCATGGATTGCCCGGTCGTGGCGACCTTGCACGACGCGCTGCCGATCTCCCATCCCGAATGGTGCAGCCCGAAGATGCGCCGCCTGAAGAACTGGCTACAGGTCAAGGCCGCGCGCAAGGCCGATCATGTGATCGCCGTCTCGCAGCATGCCGTGGCCGAGCTGGTGCAATTCTTCGGCGTCGACGAGCGCCGCGTCAGCGTGGTGCACAACGGCGTCGGCGCCGAGTGGTTCGAGCAACCGCCCGAGGCCGAGCGCGACGCCACCCTGGCGCAGCACCAGCTGCGCGCCGGTTACTATCTGTTCGTCGGCACGCTGCAGCCGCGTAAAAACGTCGGCCGCCTGCTGGAGGCCTACTTGGCGCTGCCGCCGGTGCTGCGGGCGGCGCGCCAGCTGGTGATCGTCGGCGCGCCCGGCTGGTCCAGCGACGACGTGGTCAAACGCATCGGCGCGGCGCGCCAGAATGGCGAGAACGTCGTCTGGCTCGACCGCCTGACCGATCCCGGCCAGCTGCGCCACCTGTACGCGGGCGCCGGCGCGCTGGTGTTCCCATCGCTGTACGAAGGCTTCGGCCTGCCGCTGGTGGAGGCCTTCGCCATCGGCCTGCCGGTGGCCACCTCCAACGCGACCTCGCTGCCGGAGGTGGCGCGCGGCGCCGCGCTGGAATTCGATCCGCTTTCGGTGCCGGAGATGACGGCCGCGATGACGTCCATCGTCCGCGACGACGCGCTGCGCCAGCGTTTGGTCGCCGCAGGCCGGCGCCGCGCGCTGGAGCTGACCTGGGACCAGGCGGCCCGCCGCACCGCCGCCGTGTATCATGACGTCCTGTCACATTAATGCCTCATTAACTCCGGCTGCGTAAAGCAGCCCGTCCACAAGCCATGCGCGTCCTTCATTTCTACAAGACCTATTACCCCGACAGCTGGGGCGGAATCGAGCAAGTCATCCGCCAGATGTGCGTGGGCACGGGCCGCCTCGGTGTGACCAACGAAGTGCTGACGCTGACCCGCGACAGCGGTCCGTCGCAGATCGAGTTCGAGGGCCATACCGTGCACCGGGTCCGCATGGACTTCGAGATCGCTTCGACCGGCTTTTCGTTCGCGGCGATCCGCGCGCTGGCGCGCCTGGCCCGCAAGGCCGACGTGATCCACTATCATTTCCCGTGGCCGTTCATGGACGTCGCCCACTTCATGGCCCGCATTAACAAGCCAAGCGTGGTGACCTACCATTCGGACATCGTGCGCCAGAAGAATCTGCTGCGCGTCTACAGCCCGCTCAAGCGCCGCTTCCTGCGCAGCGTCGACACCATCATCGCCACCTCGCCCAACTATCTGGCCTCGTCGCCGGTGCTCAAGCGCTTCGAACACAAGACCCGCACCATCACCTACGGCCTCGATAAAAGCATCTATCCGCAGCCGTCGGCGGCGGTGATGGACAAATGGCGCGAACGCTGCGGCGAGCGCTTCTTCCTGTTCATTGGCGTGCTGCGCTACTACAAGGGCTTGCACATCCTGCTCGACGCCATGGCCAACATCGATTATCCGGTGGTGATCGTCGGCGCCGGCCCGATCGAGCAGGAACTCAAGGAGCACGCCACGCGCCTGGGGCTGACCCACGTGACGTTCGTCGGCGCGGTGGAGGAGGAGGACAAGATCGCGCTGCTCACGCTGTGCTATGCGATGGTGTTCCCGTCGCACCTGCGCTCGGAGGCGTTCGGCATCTCGCTGCTGGAGGGGGCGATGTTCGGCAAGCCGATGATCTCGAGCGAGATCGGCACCGGCACCACCTATATCAACATCGACAACGAGACCGGGCTGGTGGTGCCGCCCAACGACCCGCAGGCGTTCAGCGGCGCCATGCGCCTGCTGTGGGAGCAGCCCGAGCGCGCCGCCGAGATGGGCCGCCGCGCCGAGGCGCGCTACTGGGAGTTGTTCACCGCCGAGCGCATGGCGGAGAACTACCACGCCCTGTACCGCGAGCTGGCGGCGGGCCACGGCGGCAAGCGCGCGGCCCCGCGCGACCGCGCTGTTTGATCTGGCGCAAATCTTTTAAGAAGGCGGGCGTCTATCATGGTCACCGAACTCCACGCCCCGCCGACGGTCCTCATTGATGGCGTTACCATGATGGCGCTACCCCCTGTGCGACGCAACGACGTCGGCCGGGCGGGGGTTCACCCGGTTGTCCTTCCCCCAAGCAGGTAGAATACGTCCATCGCCCCAACTATGATGGAGAACCGCGTGCGCTGCCTGGTCATCGAAGATGAAGTGGAAACCTCGAACTACATCTGCAAGGGCCTGCGCGAAGCGGGTTACCTGGTCACCGCCTGCGCGACCGGTCCGGACGGACTCGATTACGCCACCGGCGAGCAGTGGGATTTGATCATCCTGGACCGCATGCTGCCGGGCCGCATCGACGGCCTGTCGATCGTCGACAAGCTGCGCGCGCTGGGCAAGCAGACGCCCGTCATCATCGTCAGCGCGCTGACCACCATCGACGCCCGCGTTACGGGCCTGCGCGGCGGCGCCGACGACTACCTGTCCAAGCCATTCGCCTTCTCCGAGCTGCTGGCGCGCGTCGAGGCGCTGCTGCGGCGCAGCGCGCCCGGCGCCGACAGCACCCAGTTGCAGGTGGCCGACCTGGTTCTGGACTTGCGCACCATGCGCGTCACGCGCGGCCCCAAGGTCATCACGCTGCAGCCGCGCGAGTACCGCCTGCTCGAATACCTGATGCGCAACGAGAACCAGGTGGTCACCCGCACCATGCTGCTCGAATCGGTGTGGGACTACCACTTCGATCCGCAAACCAATGTGATCGACGTCCAGATCAGCCGTCTGCGCGCCAAGGTGGACAAGGATTTCCCGGTCATGCTGATCCACACGCTGCGCGGGGTCGGCTATCGCATGGGCGCCGGCGCCTCCGACAACGCGGGGCAGGCGCTTGGCTGATCTGTCCAACCCGTCCTCCCAAGCCGGCGGGTTCCCGGTCAAGCGGCCTTTCGGGCCGCTCGGGCGTGCCTCGATCGCCGCCAAGCTGGCGCTGGGCTACGGCCTGTTGGGTACTTTCTCTATCGTGGTGGTGTCGGCCGTGTTCTACACCGGCACCATCGGCGTGCTTGACGATAACCTCGACGGCAAAATCGTCATGCAGTCCGAGCGCCTGCTCGAACACGCCGGCTTTCCCGGTCACGGTGCGCTGGTGGAGGAGGTGCGGCGCCAGCTCGCCGACGGCATCGACAGCGACCGCGAGATCTTCCAGCTCGTCACCGGTAACGGCCTGCCTGCCGCCGGTAACCTCGACACCGTGCCTGCCAGCGCCGGGCGCCTGCAGCGGCAACGGGCAATGATGGTGTCCACCATCGTCAGGCGCGGGGGCCACGACCGGCCGGCGCGCCTGTACCTGCGGCCGATGGCCGACGGCGGCATGCTGATCGTCGGGCGCGACCTGAGCGAACAGCATGCGGTGCGCGAGGTGATCTGGCGCGCGCTGCTGGCCGGCGCCGGCGTCTCGCTGCTGCTGACGGTGGGCGGCGCGCTGCTGTTCCGCCGCGGCATAGAAGGACGGCTTGGTGAGATACGCCGCACCGCCGCCCAGATCGAGGCGGGCAACCTCAGTCACCGCATTCCCGTCTCCGGCAGCGACGAATTCGCGCTGCTCAACCGCGACATCAACCGCATGCTCGACCGCATCGAGCTGCTGATGGAGGGCATCCGCCACGTCTCCAACGCCATCGCCCACGACCTGCGCACACCGCTTAGCCGCATACGCGGACGGCTCGACGACGCGCTGCGCCACGAGATGACGGTGCCGCGCCTGTCCGGCGCGGCGCACGACGCCATCGACGACATCGACGATCTGATACGCCTGTTCGAACGCCTGCTGCAGATCGCCGAGGCCGAATCGGGCATGCGCGCGCGCCTGTTCGAGCGACTCGACCTGGGGCGGGTGGTGGCCGACATCGGCGAGATGTACGAGGCCATCGCCGAAGATGGCGGCATCGCGCTGACGGTCGATGCGCCGGCCTCGCTGTACGTCGACGGCGACCGCAACCTGCTCGCCAGCGCCGTCGCCAGCCTGCTCGACAACGCCATCAAGTACGCCGGGCCGGGCGCCGCCATCCGCGTGCGCGCCGGTCTGCATCACGGCCAAGCGTCGATCGCCGTCCACGACAACGGCCCCGGCATCCCGGAGTCGGAACGCGACAAGGTGACGCAGCGCTTCTATCGTCTCGACAAGAGCCGCCATTTGCCCGGCAACGGCCTGGGACTGTCGATCGTCAGCGCCACCGCTATCTCTCACGGCGGCTCTCTGATCCTGGAGGACGGCGCGCCCGGCCTGGTCGCGCGCATCCTGCTGCCGCTGGCGCCAAGACGATGATGGAGCGCTTCGGCGCCAAGCTATCCTAGTTGTAATGTGGCCGCAAGCTTGCGGAGAGGCGTGCAGTCCTATCATGGATTCACGCTCACTCGACTCTCCAAGACCATGCATGATTTAAGCGATATCGCCCACTGGCTGCAGCACCACCCGATCCACCACGACTCGGCGGTGCACAGCACCCTGCCGGATCCGACCTTCGTCACGCAAGGCGAGACGGTGGTCTCGTTCAGCACCAACAACTACCTGGCGCTGGCCAACCACCCGCGCCTGGTGGCGGCGGCCAAGCAGGGCCTGGACCGCTACGGTGTCGGCAACTGCGAATCGCGTTTGCTCGGTGGCGACCTGGAAGTCTACCGTGAGCTGGAACGGCGCCTCGGAGCGCTCAAACATAAAAGCGACGCGGTGCTGTTCGTGACCGGCTACATGACCAACATCGGCGTGCTGTCGTCGATCGTCAAGGCGGCCACGCTGGCGCGCTTGCACGGCTTCCGCACCAAGAAGCGCCACAAGTACGCCTATTACTCGGACGAGTTCAATCACATCAGCATCCGCGAAGGCATCCAGATGTCCGGCGCGCTGCGCTATAACTACCGCCACTGCGACATGAACCACCTGGAGGCGCTGCTGAAGGCCGGCGCCGGCGAGGGCACCACGCCGCTGATCGTCAGCGACGGCGTGTTCAGCATGGAGGGCACGATCGCGCCGCTGCCGGAGCTGGTGGCGCTGGCCGAGCGCTATGGCGCGCTGCTGTACATCGACGACGCCCACGCCACCGGGATTTTGGGCGCCAACGGCGGCGGCACCTCCGAGCATTTCAACTGCTACAGCGAGAACATCATGCAGATGGGGACGTTGAGCAAGGCGCTCGGTTCGATCGGCGGCTTTGTCGCCGTCGAGCGCCACGTCGCCGACGTGATCCGCCTGACCAGTTCCGCCTACGGCTTCACCTGCCCGCCGCCACCGGACCAGGCGGCCGCGCTGCTGGCGGCGCTGGATCTGCTGGAAGAGGAGCCGCAGCGCCGCCAGCGCCTGTGGGACAACCAGCGCTACTTCATCGAGAAAATGGCGCCGCTGGGCTACACCATCATCTCGACGCAGACGCCGATCCTGCCGGTGCTGATCGGCGACGCCGAGACTTGCCAGCGCTATGCCATCGAATTGCGCCGCGAGGGCATCCATGTCGACGCGATCCAGTTCCCGGCCGCGCCGGTGGGCCAGGCGCGCCTGCGCTTCATGATGAACGCCGGCCACACCCGGGCGCAGATCGACCACGTGGTCGGCGTGATGGCGCGCATGGCGGGACGGGAAATGCGCCTGGTGGCCTAAGGCCGGGTTCCACCCTTTATAACCAATGCTCTGCCCAGCGCTGCCTGACTTCAAGCAGCGCGGGCATCTGTTTCGCTATTGTCAGGACTTGGCGAAGGCCAGGAAGTCGGCGTTGAACTTCTCCTTGTGGGTATCGGTCAGGCCGTGCGGCGCACCCGGATAGGTGATCAGCTTCGCGTTCTTGACGATCTTGGCGGCGGCGCGGGCAGCGGCGTCGATCGGCACCACCTGGTCGTCCTCGCCGGCGATGATCAAGGTCGGCTTGTCGAATTTTTTCAGGTCGTCGCGGAAGTCGGTCTGGGCGAACGCCGCGATCGAATCGTAGGTGTTCTTATGGCCGGCCTGCATGCCCTGGCTGTAGAAGGCGTTGATGAGGCCCTGCGACGGCTTGGCGCCGGGACGGTTGTAGCCGTAGAACGGGCCCGAGGCGAAGTCCAGGTACAACTGGCCGCGATTGGCCTCGGAAGCGGCGCGGATGCCGTCGAACACCGACAGCGGCAGGCCGCCCGGATTGGTGTCGGTTTTGAGCATCAGCGGCGTGACGGCGGAGATCAGCGCCAGCTTGGCGATGCGCTTGGTGCCGTGGCGGCCGACATAGCGGGCGACTTCGCCGCCGCCGGTGGAAAAGCCGGCCAGGATGATGTTGTTCAGATTGAGCGCCTCGATCAACTGCGCCAGGTCGTCGGCGTAGTGGTCCATGTCGTTGCCGTCCCAGGGCTGGCTCGAACGGCCGTGGCCACGGCGGTCGTGGCTGACCACGCGGAAGCCGTTGTTCGCCAGATGGAAGGCGGCCGATTCCCAGCTGTCGGCGTTGAGCGGCCAGCCGTGGCTGAGGATCACCGGCTGGCCGTTGCGCGGACCCCAATCCTTGTAATAGATCTCGACGTTGTCGCGGGTGGTGATGGTGCTGGCGGTCTTCTGCACCTTGCCGGCGCTGGCGGCCTGGCTGTCGGTGCTCACGGCGGCCAGCGGCAGCGCGGTGGCCACGGCCGCCGCTGCGGCGAACGCGCCGCCGACCATGGCGGAGCGGCGGGATGGATTGACTTGGTTGTTATCGTTGCTGGACATGGTTGTGCCTTATCGGTTGGTGTGATGAGAAGTGAGGTCGGAATCAGTTCAGGTGCCGCTTGAAGAAGGCATCGGTGCGGCCATTGGCCAGCGTGGCCGCCTCGGCGTCGTAGTGGTCGCCGCCCGGCCGCGCGAAGGCGTGGCTGCAGCCCGGGTAGGTGTGCATCTCGATGTTGGCGTTGTCCTTGAGGGCGGCGTGGATCACCGCCTGCGCGTCCTTGCCGATGTATTCGTCGTCGCCGGCCAGGTGGTAGAGCAGCGGGCGCTTGACGTTGACGCCTTCGGTCGCATAGTTTTCGGTGGCGCCGCCGTAGTAGGCGACGAAGGCGTCGGCATCGGCGCGGGCGGCGCTGAGGAAGGTCATCAGCCCACCGAGGCAGTAGCCGGTCACGCCGACCTTGCCGGAGGCGCCAGCCATCGTGCGCGCGGCGGCCACGGTGGCGGCGATGTCGGCGACGCCGGCGCCGAAGTCATAGGCGCTGTACAGCGCGAAGCCGCGCTCCCAGTCGCCGGGGTTGGCCTCGGACATGTCCAGGCCCGGCGCGGCGCGCCAGAACAGGTCGGGGCCGACGGCGATGTAGCCCTTGGCGGCGTAGTCGTCGCAGATGCTGCGGATGCCGGCGTTGACGCCGAAGATCTCTTGCAGCACCACGATCACCGGCGCGTCGCCGGCCGTGGCGGGAGGACGCGCGACGTAGCATTGGAAGCTGCCGTCGGCGACCGTGACGGTGAGGGATTCGTGTAGGGATGCGTTCATGTTTTGCTCCGTGGGGTAGAACGTTCGCGGGCCGTCGTGGCGTGGCGATCGAGTGCATGGTAGGACCGATTTTCGCCGCTGGGAACGGCCATTCCTGCAAAGTTGGATTGCAAAATTGCATATCCCGACATCAGGGGGCGCGCGCCCATCCCCTAAGTGATAAGCGCCTCCATTCCCTTTTTGCGGGACGGCGATTCCCAGCAGCGGATTGCATTTTTTGCAAAACTGCTCAATACTTGCCGGGCTGACCCGCATATCGCCGGGGCGCCACTATGGGATCGACGGAAAACGATGGCCTTTTTCACCAAGAAAAAGATCGCGCTGGCGGTTGGCGCGATCGTGATCGGCGGCGCCACGCTGGCGTTCTATACCAAAAGCCAGACCCCTGTGGTGGAGGCGCCACGATTCCGCGTCGCCGCCGTCGATACCGGCACCATCACGCAGACGGTGACGGCTACCGGCACCATCAACCCGGTCGCGCTGATCAACATCGGCTCGCAGGTGTCGGGCACCGTCAACGTGCTGAAGGCGGACTTCAACGACCGCGTGAAAAAGGGCCAGATCCTGCTGACGCTCGATCCGACGATCTTCAACGCGCAGATCCGCCAGGGCGAGGCGCAACTGGCGTCGGCGCGCGCCTCGCTGCGGCTGGCCCAGGCCACGCACCAGCGCAACCAGACGCTCGTCACGCAAAGCTTCATCTCGCCGCTGGCGCTCGACCAGTCCAAGCGCGAGGTCGACGTGGCGCAGGCGAACATCCAGCTGACGCAGGCGCAGCTGGCGCGCGCGCAGGCGGACCTGAACAACAGCGTGATTCGCTCGCCGATCGACGGCGTGATCATCAAGCGCACCGTGGACCTGGGGCAGACGGTGGCGGCGTCCTTCACCACGCCGACGCTGTTCCAGATCGCGCAGGACCTGACCAAGATGCAGATCGACACCAGCGTCTCGGAGGCGGACGTCGGCGCGCTGAAGGAGGGGCAGCAGGCGCGCTTTGTCGTCGACGCCTATCCCGACCGCGAGTTCGAGGCGCGCATGCGACAGTTCCGCCTGGCCGCCAACGTGGTGCAGAACGTCGTCACCTACAACGTGGTGCTCGACGTCGACAACCAGGACGAGCTGCTCAAGCCGGGCATGACGGCGCAGGTGCGTCTGTTGGTGGGCAATCGCGAGAACGTATTGCGCATTCCGACCGCCGCGCTGCGCTTCCGCCTCAGCGACGAGGAACTCGAGCGGCAGGCCAAGGCCAAGGGTGCAAAGACCGGCGCCGCCGCAGACGACGCGCTGGATGCGCCGCCGCCGGACGACGATGCCGCCTTCCGCACCAAGGCCGATCTGACGCGCACCTTCAAGATCTACACGCTGGACGCCAAAAATCAGCCGCAACCGCTGGACATCAGGATCGGCCTGTCGAACTTCCGCTACACGGAGGTGGTGGGCGGCGCCTTGAAGAAGGGCGACAAGGTTGTCACGCGCGCCATCGTCGAGAACAAGGATGGTGTGCGTTGATGACGTCCCAGGCCGACGGGCCGCTGATCGACATACGCGGTGTCACCAAGAGCTACTTCTCGGGCGGCGTCGAGACCAGGGTGCTGTTCGGAATCGACCTGGCGGTGCCGCGCGGCGACTTCCTGGCGGTGATGGGGCAGTCCGGCTCCGGCAAGTCGACCTTGATGAATATCTTCGGCTGCCTGGACCAGGCCACCGGCGGCAGCTATTTCCTCAACGGCGTCGACACGCTGACGCTGTCGCGCGCGGAGCTGGCCACCATCCGCAACCGCACCATCGGCTTCGTGTTCCAGAGTTTTAACCTGATCAAGCGCATGAGCGTGGTGGCGGAGAACGTCGCGCTGCCGCTGATCTACGCCGGCGTCTCGCGCGCCAAGGCGCACACCAAGGCGCTGGTGGAACTGGAGCGCGTGGGCCTGAAGGACTATGCCAAGCGCACGCCGAACCAGCTGTCCGGCGGCCAGCAGCAGCGGGTGGCGATCGCCCGCGCACTGGTGGGCGATCCGCCGCTGATCCTGGCCGACGAACCGACCGGCAATCTCGATACGCAGACCAGCGAAGAAATCATGCGCTCGTTCCAGCAGTTGAACGAGGAGCGCGGCATCACCATCCTGCTGGTGACGCACGAACCGGACATCGCCGCCTACAGCAAGCGGCTGATGCGCCTCAAGGACGGCCATGTGCTGTACGACGGTCCGGCCGCAGAAGGCTTGCGTGACATGGCGCTGAGCCAGATGGCGGCGCCATGAATCCCTTACAGATCACCATCGAAGCGTTTCGCTCGATGCTGGCGAACCGCCTGCGCACCTTGCTGACGATGCTGGGCATTATCATCGGCATCGCCTCGGTGGTGCTGCTGCTGGCCGTCGGCGACAGCATGAAACGCTTCATCTCCAAGCAGCTGGAGCAACTGGGCACCAACATGCTGTTCATCTCTCCCGGCGGTGATCGCGCGCAGCAGCAGCGCCTGCGCAACGGCGCCGCGCCGGCGCTGACGATGCTTGACGCGGCGGCGCTCAACCGGCTGCCGTCGCTGGCCGGCGCGGCGCCGACGCTGCAGGGCGGCTTCAATCTCGCCGTCGGCAACGAGAGCGCATCGAAGACCGTGCATGGCGTCACGCCGGACATGTTCAAGATCCGCGGCTGGAAGATCGACAAGGGCAGCGCCTTCAGCGAGGCGGACGTGCGGGCGGCGGCGCGCATGGTGGTCATCGGCCGCAAGATCGCCGACCAGTTTTTCTACAAGATCGACCCGCTGGGCAAATACATCCGCATCGAGAACGTCTCGTTCCAGGTGGTGGGGGTGCTGTACGGCGAGGGCAAGCAGGTCGACGGCGGCGATTTGAGCGACTACGTGCTGGTGCCGATCACCGCCGCCGCCGCCAACCTGGTGAAGATGCAGTTCCCCGGTAATGTGCATTACGTGGTGGCGCAGGGTAAATCCGGCGGCAACCTGCAGGACGCGATCCAGGACATCAACGAAACGCTGCGCGACCGCCATCGCATCAAGTTCGAGCAGCCGGACGATTTCCGCATCGATAACCTGGCCTCGTTCGCGGAAACGGCCAAGACCATCAGCGCCGGCCTGGCCGCGCTGCTTGGCCTGATCGGCGCGATCTCGCTGATCGTCGGCGGCATCGGCATCATGAACATCATGCTGGTGTCGGTGACCGAGCGCACCCGCGAGATCGGTATCCGCATGGCGATCGGCGCCAAGCCGCGCGACGTGCTGCTGCAGTTCCTCACGGAGGCGGTGGTCATCTGCCTGGTGGGCGGCGTGTTCGGCATAGTGCTGGCCACGGCGGCGGCGGCGGCGATCACCGCCACCGGCAAGTTCGACGTGTTCATCACCTTGCGGGCGGTGGTGGTGGCGTGCGGCTTTTCCAGCCTGGTGGGGGTGTTTTTCGGTTTCTACCCGGCGCGGCGGGCGTCGAAGCTGCTGCCGGTCGATTGCCTGCGCTACGAATGAATCAATAGTCGAATTTTTTACTGCGGGAGGCGCTTTTGAAGAACTGGACCGGATCGCGCTCTTCCTCCAGTTTCTGGCGCCGCTCCCTTACTTCGCGGGCTTGCTGCGCGCGCCGTTCGTTGTATTCGGCAATGCGCAACTGCACTTCAAAACCCTTCTTGCTGTTTTCCAGCAGGCCCATTTTTTGCCGCATCGCGGCCGCCCAGATAAAGAAAATGATCAGCAGCGAGAGCAGATAGCCGGCTTGCCAGATGCCATAATTCTGGCTGATGAAAGGAAACAGCGGCGCCGCGTCCTCCAGCCATCCCTGTCCCAATACGCCGAGCACGGCCGCGCAGGCGCCCAGCGCCGTCGTCTTGGTAATCAACCAGCGGCTGGCTTTGATGCGGTGCTCCCAGAACTCCAGCGGAGCATCGTTGGCGTCGTTGGGAATGGTGTCGAGGATTTCGGTTGTCATGGCGGCATTTTTTAGGCGCGGGTAGGGCGGAAGATATTATAGGACATATTTTCCGTAAAGAAACTAAAGTTGCGATTGATATGTCAATGAGGATTGTTGAGATGCGGAATAGCTGGTTGCCAGTCCTGGTGGCTGTGTGCGTCGTCGTCCCTGCGGCGGCATTCGATGCCAAACCGGTGGAATCGGTCGTCGGCCCCGGCTGGGCCAATAATTCTGTGAACGCCGTGGTGTTCCGCAAGAATTCGCTTGTCTCCGACCAGCACACCCAATACGTCGGCTATTACGATGCCGAGCGCTATCTGGTGCTGGGCAAGCGCAAGCTGGGTACGTCGCGATGGACCACGCAGCGCACCCAATATCGCGGCAACGCGGCCGACGCCCACAACGCCATCAGCCTGATGCTCGACGGCGCCGGCTATTTGCACGTGTCCTGGGACCACCACAACAACGCGCTGCGCTACGCGCGCGGCGTCAAGCCGGGATCGCTGGAGCTGGGCGCCAAATTGCCCATGGTCGGCGCCGACGAGGAGTCGGTGTCGTATCCCGAGTTTTATCGCCTGCCGGACGGCAACCTGTTGTTCTTCTACCGGCTGGGCGGTTCCGGCCGGGGCGACCTGGTCATCAATCGCTACGACGCGGCGACGCAGCGCTGGTCGCGGCTGCACACCAACCTGATCACCGGGGAAGGCAAGCGCAACGCCTACTGGCAAGCCTTCCTCGACCACAATGGCACCCTGCACCTATCGTGGGTGTGGCGCGAATCGCCGGACGTGGCGAGCAACCACGACCTGGCCTACGCGCGCTCGCGCGACGGCGGCGTGACCTGGGAAAAATCGGACGGCCAGCCCTACAGCCTGCCGATCAGCGCCGGCAGCGCCGAGTACGCGCTGCGCATCCCGCAAAACAGCGAGCTGATCAACCAGACCTCGATGGCGGCCGACCGCGACGGCAATCCCTACATCGCCAGCTATTGGCGCGACGCCGGATCGGCGGTGCCGCAGTATCACGTGGTCTTCCACAGCGGCGACGGCTGGACGGCGCGCGCGCTCGATTTCCGCAAGACGGCGTTTTCGCTGAGCGGGCAGGGCACCAAGCGCATCCCGATCGCGCGTCCGCAAATCATGGTCGATTCCGGTCCCGGCGCAGGCAAGCCGGGCGGCCTGCTGGTGTTTCGCGACGAGGAGCGCGGCAGCAAGGTATCGGTTGTCAGCATCAGCGATTTTGTCGGCGGCAAGTGGCGGGTCGACGATTTGACGGCCTCCTCGGTGGGCGCCTGGGAGCCAAGTTTCGATACCGAGTTGTGGCGGCGCAACGGTGTGCTCAGCCTGTTCGTGCAGGACGTGCAACAGATCGACGGCGAAGGACATGCGGCTGCGCCGCCGCAGCCGGTGCGGGTGCTGGACTGGCGGCCGCGCTGAGGCGGCCCTGAAACAATACGTGACAAATCGGCGCCGCCCGCATCACGTATTTTGTTGTCGGCTGGTATTTGATTGGACTACCATTGATTCTTTAACGTCAAGAGTTGCCCATGAAATCCAAGCTTGCCCTCATGCTGCTGGTCGTCAGCGCGGCCGTCTGCGCCCAGGACCACGAGTCCGACAAAGCCGACAAAGCCCAGTCCCCGCCGGCGCTGGGCAAGGACCGCGCGGCCGATCTGCTGGCCAACGAGCGCGTCATCAAGGCCGACTCGCGCGTCAGCAAAACGGCGACCGTCACCATCAAGGGCAAGGTCGTGCCGTACAAGGTCACGGCTGGCACGCAGCCGGTGTGGGACAAGGACGGCAAGGTCAGCGCGACGCTGTTCTACACCTATTACCAGCGCACCGACGTCACCGACAAGAGCAAGCGCCCGCTGGTGCTGTCGTTTAACGGCGGTCCGGGCTCGGCATCGGTGTGGATGCACGTGGCCTACACCGGCCCCAAGGTGCTCAACCTCGACGCCGAAGGCTATCCGACCCAGCCCTACGGCGTGCGCGACAACCCGCATTCGATCCTCGACGTCGCCGACATCATCTTCATCGATCCGGTCAACACCGGCTTCTCGCGCGTCCTGGATGGCAAGAACGACCGCGCTCGCTTCTTCGGCGTCAATGCCGACATCTCCTACCTTGCCGAATGGGTCAGCACCTTCGTCTCGCGCGAAGGCCGCTGGACTTCGCCGAAGTACCTGATTGGCGAAAGCTACGGCACTTCGCGCGTGGCCGGCCTGGCGCTGGAATTGCAGAACGCCCAGTGGATGTATCTGAACGGCGTGGTGCTGGTGTCGCCGACGGAACTGGGCCTCAAGCGCGACGGCATCGTCGCCGACGCGCTGGCGCTGCCTTACTTTGCCGCCACGGCGTGGTATCAAAAGGTGCTGCCGGCCGACCTGCAGGCGCGCGACCTGAAGGATCTGCTGCCGGAGGTGGAAGCCTTCACCGTCGACGAGCTGCTGCCGGCGACCGCGCGCGGCGGCTTCATCGACCCGCAGAAGAAGGCGCAGATCGCGGCGAAGTTCGCGCGCTATTCCGGCCTGTCGGAAGCGTATGTGCTGCAGAATAACCTGTCGGTGCCTGTCGACAATTTCTGGAAGGAGCTGCTGCGCAAGCAGGGCAAGACTGTCGGCCGCCTCGACTCGCGCTACCTCGGCATCGACAAGACCGATTCGGGCGACAAGGTCGATTACAACGCCGAGCTGACGTCGTGGCTGCACTCGTTCACGCCGGCCATCAACCAGTATCTGCGGGTCGATCTGGGCTACAAGACGGACATCAAGTACAACCTGTTCGGCGACGTCCACCCGTGGGATTTCAAGAACGAGAAAACCGGCGAGAACCTGCGTCTGGCGATGGCCGCCAATCCCTACCTGAAGGTGATGATACAGTCCGGCTACTACGATGGCGCCTGCACCTACTTCGACGCCAAGTACACGATGTGGCAGTTGGACCCGAGCGGCAAAATGAAGGACCGTCTGCGCTTTGAAGGCTACCGCAGCGGCCACATGATGTATTTGCGGTCGGAAGACCTGGCAACCGCCAACGACGATCTGCGCGATTTCATCCGCAAGGCGACGCCGGCGCCGAACGCGCCGGCCAAGTACTAAAGCGTTTCCGGTCCGGCCCGGGATATCGCCGGACCGGACACCCGAGCTTACTGTTGTTGCTGATTGCGCTTGGCGATTTCGTTGCCGGCGTAGGCGCCGCCCACAGCGCCGGCGATGGTTGCCAGCGTACGGCCTTTGCCGTCGCCCACCTGGTTGCCCAGCAGACCACCCACCACCGCACCCAGGCCGATGCCGACGGCGCTGTTCTGCGGCGCCGGAGCCGGTGCTGGAGCGCGCTGTACCGGCGCTTGCGCAACGTCGGTGCGATCATCGTTGCGGCTGGCCTGGCGGGCCGGCGCATACGTGTGATGCACAACCGTGCGGCGCTCGACGATCTGGCGCGGCTGCGGCTGCGGCTGTTGTTGCTGCTGCTGCTGCGGCGCTTGCGCGATCAGGGGTTGGTTGGCCGGGGCTGCGGCGCTGATTTCCGGCGCCGCGCTGCCTTTCGCTTGCGAGTACGGCAATAGGCCGAGAATGGAGGCGGCGCCCACCAGGCTGACGAGGGTCACGGAAAACGCGGCGACGGCCAGCAATGGGTGCATGCGGTTCGGTAAGGTATGTTCCATTTTATTCTCTCCAGATATCGCCGTATGTGGCGCTTGCTCCTATAACGGGGCGGCAAGGCCAGACGGTGACCTGGAAAGTGTTTCGAGCGTAAGCAGATGTTACGGCGCGCTTTTGGCGGCGCTGCGGCGCTCCAGCCATTCGCGTCCGCCACGGTCGAGCGCGCGTTCCACCACGGCCGCCGGCAGGCTGTAGACGGTGGCCCAGGTGGCCCGCCCATCGGCGCCGTTCGACGGAAAGCTGCTCACCTCGACCGGCCAATGATATTTCCGCTTCAAACTCTTGATGATGGCGGCCAGCGACGTGCGGCCCTGCAATGGCGGTTCGCCGGACTGGTCGCTATCGGAAAGCAGTACCGCCAGCACGGCGCCGCGCGCCGTCAACGGACCGGGGAAGGTGGGGGATTTCGGGGATTTGGTAGCCATGGCGACATTCTATGACACGCCGCCATGCCGGCCCTGCGGGAACGCGAAAAACGCCGGGGGCGGACCCGCCCGACGGCTGGTCCGCCCCCCCAAATACCCGCTCAAGAGCGGGACTGACGCTTGCGCATGTAGCCGACCATGCCCAGTCCGAACGCCATCATCATGTACACGCCAGGCTCGGGCACGGCGGTGACTTGTACCGTGTCGATACCGATGTAGTTCGAATTAGCGCCGAACAAGCCGCCGTCGGTGACGGTGTAGCGGAACGCGAACGCCCCCGTGGTCGCGCCGGTCAGCCCGCTCAGGGTGGCGCTGTAGCGGGTCCACTCTTCCGGATAGCCGCCAACCTGCAGCGTTGGGTTGATGCTGACGAGCAGCGTGGAGAAGGTGCCCACGCTGGTCGCGCTGCTGCCCACGTCGGTGCCGCCGACGTTGCTGAAGCGAACCTCCAACCGATCCGGCCATTCCGAGAAATCGGCGGTGCGGGTATAGAAGGACAGCGTGTCGCCGTTGCGGTAGGTGGAGGTGGGCGCGATCAGCCAGGTGCTGATGGTGGAGATCTCCCCGCCCGACGCAAAATTAGCCGCCAGATAGGAGTTCGGCGCGCCCTGGTGCGCTTGAAAGACCGAGTCGTTGCCCTGGAACCAGTCGATTGTGCCCGGTGGTTCGCTCAGATTGTTCACGGTCCAGCCTGCTGGTAGGCCGGCGTTGAAGTTTTCGTTCAGCGAATCGGCCGAGGCACCAGGACTGAAGCCCAGGGCCACGGCCAACGCGAACGCCGAAATCAAAGCGGATTTGAAAGGAACAGCCATTTTAACCTCCAGTAATGTGGAAAACGGCAAGCGAATGCCCGCCGCTATGGTCAAAATAGCATGCTTAACTAATTGGTATTAAACTCAAAACAACCCGGCTGTAGTTTGATGCCAACTTCGCCGTGGTTGATGCGCCCGTTAGTGCACCTGGGCCATTTTTCCCAGTGCGACCTTCAAGCTGGCGCTGTCCAGCGAATTGACCAGTTGCGGGTGATCCGCGAAAAAGGTCGCGACGCGCTCGACGACATCCGGGTTGTGCTGTTGCGCGACAGTGGCGATCTCTGCCACTTGCGGCGGGGTGATGTCCGCAACTTGCTGTGGCGTCAGCGTCGCGTGGCCGTTGGCGGTGAACAGTTCGCCGACGCTGCCGGCAAGGGCGGTCAGCATGACCGGGCCGACGTCGTCGAGTAGCTGGTTCAGCACGCCCGCTTGCACCTGCGGATCGCTGCGGACGAACAGCTGGCTGACCAGTTGGCCGAAAGGCGGCGTGTCGTCGGACAGGAATGCGGACGCCAGTCCCTGCGCGATGGACGAGCGCGGCGTGTCGCCGACCACGTGTGAGAACGCCTGCGCGACGCCTTCCGGATCGGCCGCGGTTGGATGTCCCGCGAATTGCTGCAATAAGTTTCCGAGGTCAAAGCCCATGACTGCTCCCAAGTTAAAAAGCTCAGCATAAAGCGGGGGCCGCGCGGCGTCCGTGCGGGGGCTAACGAAGGGCTGGCGGCAGCTTGGGGAATTGTCTTTTTAACAGTATAATGGGGGTCACGTTAGTTCGCATGCGACATGGTTTTTAGTCTTATGATAACTTGCGTGTCTATTAGGAGAGAGCACATGCAAACAGAACAACGACACAACGCTTCGCTGAGCGCGGCGGTCGAACACGGAATTTGGTTGGCCGATTCGCAGGGCAGCGCAATCGCGTGGGCGTACATGCAAACGTACAAGGTGCCCAACGAAGCGATCCGTCGCGTGCTGGCGTATCCGGAGACCCGGCGCAAGAGCGACGCCATCCGCCGCCATCAGTAACTGGCTTGGCGCATAGCGCCAACCAAGTACGCAATACGACAAAAAACCCGCAGAGCCGATGGCGATGCGGGTTTTGTCTTTGGTAATGCTGTGTGAAGCGTATTCATGGTGCCGGGAGCCGGAATCGAACCGGCACGCCTTGCGGCGCGGGATTTTGAGTCCCGTGCGTCTACCTATTCCGCCATCCCGGCAACGCGACCCGCATTATCACTGATTTGCCCCGCAGCCGCAAGTCTTGATGCGCATTATTTGGTTTTCAAGCAAGTGGCCGCTCCGCCCGTCTCCCCCGCAATGCGTGCGACGCAGATCAAATCGCGTCCATCTTGTTTGGATGACCCCGCTTTTTTTGGTGCCACAATGGCTGCATGAACGACCTGCATATTCCTGCAAACCGTATAAACTTTAGTCAAGCACCGCAAGGGGGAGGGGGCCATGGAATTGTCCGATAGAGTAGATATGCTGGCCGCGCGCGTCGAAGCGCTGGCCGATCTGGTGAGCGCGGCGCATACCGAGCAGCTCGAATCCCACGGCGAGCAATTAGGCGATCAGGACGAGCGTCTGGCTGCGCTGGAGCGCGTGCTGCGCAGTCACGGTGAACTGGTCGGTGCGATGCGAAAGGAGGTCGCTGCGCTGACTGTCAAAGCGACGGTGCTCGACGAGCGCCTCACCGGACTGGCCTGGCGCTTGCAGACACTTGAACACGAGGTCTCGCTATTGCGTGCCGACATTGCGGGGCTTTCTGTCAGGGTCGACAATCTGACTGCCCGGGTTGATAAGGTTGACCAGAGGGTCGAGAGGGTCGACCAGCGGCTGGAAACTGTCGACCAACGTGTGGAAAGGGTCGATCAGCGGCTCGAAACTGTCGACCAACGTGTGGGAAAGGTCGACCAGCGGCTGGAAACTGTCGACCAACGTGTGGAAAGGGTCGATCAGCGGCTCGAAACTGTCGACCAACGTGTGGGAAAGGTCGACCAGCGGCTCGAAACGGTCGACCAACGTGTGGAAAGGGTCGATCAGCGCCTGGACAAGGTTGACCATCGGCTCGGCCGAGTCGAGCTCGTCGTGTGGCTTTTGGTCGCTGTCAACCTTAGCCAACTGGTGCTGGCCTTGTCCCAGGGCGTAAGCCGTTAGGCGGCCTTCAACAAGCGCTGCTGATGCTGTTGTTCCAGCAGCGCGAAGATGGCGTCCTTCGACAGCACATACTGATCCATCAGCACTTCCTTGAGCTCGCTGATCTGCTCGCGGTAGTCGTTGATCGATTGCAGGGTGTACGTGTAGAGCTCGTCCGCCTTGGCCTGCACCTGGTCAAGATCGTTTTCCTTGTTCTTGAATTGTGAATAGTCCAGCTTGGAGCGCGAGTACATCGACAGTTTGTTGACCATCATGTCGAGCATCGAGGTGGCCTTCTGGATGTCGTTCTGGCTGCCGACCGAAATGCCGCGCGCGCCGTAGAACAACTCCTCCGCCGCCACGCCGCCGTACAGCTGGATCACGTCGCGCTCCAGCTCCTCGAGCGTGCGCAGCGCGACGTCGTCCGACGCCGACAACACATAACCGAGCGCGCCGAGCTTGGACACCGACTCGGTGCTGATCTTGAGCAGCGGCGAACGTTGCTTCACCTCGGCCAGCGGCAGGCCCTCGCGCAGCCACGGATCGATTTGCATGAAGAAGTGGCCCAGCTCGTGCAGCGCGACGCGTTCGCGCTGGCGGGTCTTCTCGGCCGTGGTGGCGCGGTCGGTCAGGCCGATGGTGGCGCGCTCGAAGGCGCGGAACATCAGGTCGGTGTTGATGACGGTCTTTTCCTGGATGGCGAGCATGCTGGCGCGCTCGACCACCGTTTGCAACAGCGCCGGGCTGAGGTTGGCAGTGATCTCGGCCACGTGGTCGAGGTTGAGCGCATCCCAATCGACGCAACCGTGGGCCTTGCGCGACAGGAAGGAGCGCAGCAGTTCGCTGCGCTCGCCCTTGTTGGGCAGGCGAAAGTTGATCTTGACCGAGAAGCGGCGCAGCATCGCCTCGTCCATCTGCGAGGAGGCGTCGTCGAAGTTGGAGGCCACCACCCAGATCACGCCCTCGCCCTTGTCGCTGCGCACGCCGTCAAGCAAGCCCAGCAGCGTGTTGGCGGTGTCGTCTTCCCATTTCTTTTCGCCACGACCGCGCGGCATGAACAAGCCCTGCGCCTCGTCGAGGAAGATGATGCAGCTGCCGCGCGAGCAGGCCTTGCGGTGCAGCGCGTTCAAGGCCTTCGAGCCGCCGCCGATGTAGCCCGATTCGAGCGCCGAGGCCGACGCCTGGATCAGCGGGATATTCAGTTGCTTGGCCAGATAGCCGGCCAGCTTGGTCTTGCCGGTGCCGGCAGGGCCGGTGAGCATGACGTTGAACGGCTTGTCGATGTCGTGCTCGCGGTACACCGCGCGGTTGCGGATCATGTCTTCCAGGTGCAGCACTTCCTGTTTGATATCTTCCATGCCGATCAGGTCGTCCATATTGCCCTTGAGCTGGTCCGGATTGAGCACGGTGGCGCTGACGCCGCTCCCCGGGATGCCATGGCGCAGCATGAACAGCACCAGGCCGATTAGCAGGATATCGACCGCGTGGCGACGCAGGAAGCTGCCGGCGCGCGCCAGCTTGCTGTCCTCCTCGTCGACCAGCACCGCCTTGTGCGACGCCAGGTAATCCTCGCGCGCGATGGAATAAGGAATGTTATTGCGCAGCAGGACTTCGCGTTCCAGGCTCAGGTGCGAAGTGCTTGGCACCTTGATCACGCGCAGCATCGGGTCGCCCTTGAGCTTGAAGATATAGCGCGGCGCCTCCGACAGCGGCGCGGCCACCATCAGGTATTCGAGTTTCTCGCGCTGGGTCGCCAGCGCGGTGATCTGCGAGATGTCCTGCGAACGCATGATTGGGCCGGCGTCCTGCGGGACGTCGCTGCGCCAGCTGAACAGCGCTGCGGCGGCGACCGCCAGCAGCAGCAGCGCGGCGCGGACGTAGTTATTGCGTAGTGCGGATTGAAGTTTGTGAAGAGTAAACATATGCGCTATCCAACCTGGAGTGGGCAGCTGTGTGTCGGACTGGTGCGCGGGAGTAGGGCGCAGCAGCCGAGGCCGCCGTTGCCGGTGCGCGGTGTGGCGCAGCCGGGTGTTGCTAAGGGGTTATCGTGGGACGAATCTTGTGAAACTAACATGCCGTGCGGCAACTCGTCCTACGTGAACTATAGCGGCCCTTTTTCGTTTTGTCTCGCGTTTGGTCAACAAAAAAGCGTGTCGCGCAACAACCGGCGGCGCGCGGACCCCGTAGGTACGGGCTCGGCGGGACAGGGCTGGCGCCGATTCCGTTCGTCGCGATTATTTGCTTTTGACGCCCGCCGTTTTACCGCCCGTCGCAAACGCCGGATATTGGCGCCGGCTTTTGCTAATGTGATCACGTCAGCCGCTGAATAGCACATGCCAGCGGTGATCCCAGAGCAGTTAATCGAACCGACACGAACCGACAACCTTACGGAGCACACCATGAAAAACAACCTGTTCAGCATCGCCGCCGCCGCCGCCCTCGTCATGACCTCGCTGACCGCGATGTCCGCCGCCCACGCCGACGACAGCAGCGTCCAGATCAACGCCAAGCCCGCGCGCTACTACGTGACGCCAAGCGAGTTCGCCGATTTCAAAAACGCTTATCACTTGACCAACGGCCAGATCCTGCAGTTCACGCAGAACGGCAACCACTTCTTCGCCCAGCTCGACAAGGGCCAGCGCGTGCGCATTTTCGCCGCCTCGCCGACCGAGTTCGTCACCGACGCCGGCACCCGCATCATCTTCACCGAGCAGGGCGAAACGGTGGGCATCAACAACTTCGAGAAGCTGCCGATGGCCGCCAAGCTGCCTGCCAACACCATGATGATGGCGCGTCGTTAAGCCGGCCCGCGCCCGAATTTTTTGTTGACCCTTTAGTCGACCCGGCGGTACAGGCGGAAGCGCTCGGAGCGGTCCGCCGGGCGGCGACCGGCCCAGATCAATACCCACTCTTTGCCGCGATGCTGAGGCTGGATCTCGCGGTTGTCGCGCTGCTTGGTGCTGTCCTGCAGCAGCAATAGTGTGCAGCGCCCGCCTTCAACGCCGGCGAACGGCAGTTGCGCAAAGTAGGCGAACGAGGCGCGTTGCGCCGGCCCGACATTGGTCTCGATGCAATCGGCATCGGATGGAATTTTCTCGGCGATCTGGCGCGCCACGCCGGCGTAGCTCTTGCTGTAGTTGACGTCCGGCAGGAACAGGGTCATCAGCAAAATCCAGATCAGGATCACGCCGCCGGACGACAGCACCACGGCGCGCCACAGCACGGTCGGACGGCGCGACACGCGCCAGTGCACCAGCACGAACCAGCCAGCGGTGGCCAGCAGCGCCACCGGCACGGCGATCAATCCCACTTCCGGCGTGAAGCCCGGCACCAGTTTCAGGGCGTTCTTGGCGGCCTGCGCCGGCCAGCCGGTCAGCTTGGCGACCCAGAAAATCCAGATGATGGCCGCGCACAAGGTCAGCGCCATGACCGAAAACCAGTCGATGGCGTTGATGGCGCCGCGCTTCATCGTCAGCAGGCCGAAGGCGGCCATGACGGCCAGCGGCGGCAGCAGCACCAGCAACTGGCCTTGCTCGGGCGTCTCGGTCGACAAGCTCAACAGCGTACCCATGGTGACGAAGGCCAGCGGCACGACGATGTGCAGCGCCAGGCGCTGGCGGCGCCAGGCCCAGACGGCCCAGCCGGCGAACGGCCAGGCCGGCCAGAAGAACCAGACCCCGACGCGGAAGAAGTATTTGAAGGCGGCGAGGGTCGGCAGCGCGACCTGGTGCACGTTCCAGTTCATCCACGCCTGCAGCGGCTGCTGATGGTACGGGTGCAGCATTTCGGCCGGCACCAGCCAGATGGCGGCGACGGCGGCGGCCACCAGCAGCGCCAGGCCGAGGTCGCGCAGCGCGCGCAGCACCGGCTGGGCCAGCAGGCGGGTGCAGATGAACACAGCGAGCATCAGGAACACCGGCGTGACCCAGCCGCGCGTCAGCGTCAGCAGGCCGATGGCCAGGCCGCTGAGGGCCGCGTTGCGCAGCGACGGCGCCTCGACGTAACGCACGGTGCGGTACAGCATGAACGCCGTCAGCGACACCTGCAGTGCCTCGGAGGTGGTTTCGTGGCTGTGCAGCAGCAAGCCCAGGCAGCCGAGATAGATCAGGACGGCGGCGTCGGCCAAGGTGCGGCCGAAGTCGTCCGGCTCGGGCTGGCCGCCAAAGGCCAGGCGCAGCGGTTGCGCGTCCTGGCGGCGGCCGAGGTTGAAGGTGGCGAACCACAGCGACGACACGCCGGTCACGAAAATGGCCACGGTGCCGACGCGGGCGGCCATGACGTCGCCCAGCAGCCAGCCGAACAGCTTGATGCCGAGCGCGCCGATCCAGAACGCCAGCGGCCCCTCGTCGGGCATCGACAGGCCGGCGATATTGGGCCACAGCCAGTCCTGCCAAGTGCCGTGCGCCATCGTCCACATGATGCCGAAGCTGGCGGCATCGTCGTTCTTCCATGGCTCGCGGCCGATCAAACCGGGCAGGATATAAAGCAGGCCGAGGGCGAACAGGGCCCAGCGTGGCAGCGCCAGGGTGGCGGCGGCGGGAAGACGAACTGGCTTCATCGATCAGTGTGCAAATTGAGGTAACGGGAGTATGAAGGAAAACCGGCGACAGGCGATGCCGACAAACAAAAAAAGCAGCCAGAGGCTGCTTTTTTTGATCGCGGGAAGGAATTAACCTTGGGCGACTTGGGTCTTCGAACCGACGGCGCCGAATTTCTGGCGGAATTTCTCAACGCGGCCAGCGGTGTCGACGATTTTGTGCTTACCGGTGTAGAACGGGTGCGATTCAGCCGACACCTCGATTTTGACCAGCGGGTATTCTTTACCTTCGTGCTGGATCTTTTCGCGGGTCTGGATGGTCGAACGGGTGACGAATTTGAAGTCGCACGACAGATCGTGGAACACAACGTCGCGGTAGTCTGGATGGATTTCTGGTTTCATGTTGAAGCCTCGGTAAGTTTGGTAGCCAAACAGCACTTCGTCGGTCGATCCTGCTTCTTGACCCGATTGCCGATCACTTGCCAGTGGTTTATATAGTGCGACCGGGGATTATACAGCCGTAAACGGAAACAGGCAACCGAGGTTGCCTGTTTGTCATGATAGGGCTTCGTTTTCAATCCGCATCGCGCGGCGGTTACAACCGCTCGCAGCGAGGCGCCCCGACGCAGACAGTGCGAATAGCACGGCAAGGAGGGGCAACGAAGCTGTGGGCGGTTTTAACCGCCGCGCCGCATCATGTCGAAGAACTCACCGTTATTTTTAGTGGCCTTCATCTTGTCGAGGATGAACTCCATCGCTTCGATCTCGTCCATCGAGTACAGCAGCTTGCGCAGGATCCAGATCTTCTGCAGCTGGTCCGGCTTGATCAGCAGTTCCTCGCGGCGGGTGCCCGATTTGTTCAGGTTGATCGCCGGGTAGACGCGTTTTTCGGCCAGGCGGCGCTCCAGATGCACCTCCATGTTGCCGGTGCCCTTGAATTCCTCGAAGATCACGTCATCCATGCGCGAACCGGTCTCGATCAGCGCGGTGGCGATGATGGTCAGCGAACCGCCTTCCTCGATGTTACGGGCGGCGCCGAAGAAGCGCTTCGGACGTTGCAGCGCGTTGGCGTCGACACCACCGGTCAGCACCTTGCCCGAGGCAGGAATCACGGTGTTGTAGGCGCGCGCCAGGCGGGTGATCGAATCGAGCAGGATGATCACGTCTTTTTTCATTTCGACCAGGCGCTTGGCTTTTTCCAGCACCATCTCGGCGACCTGCACGTGGCGGGTGGCCGGCTCGTCGAAGGTCGAGGCGACCACTTCGCCGCGCACGGAGCGCTGCATCTCGGTCACTTCTTCCGGGCGCTCGTCGATCAGCAGGACGATCAGCGTGCAGTCCGGATGGTTGGCGGTGATGGCGTGGGCGATATGCTGCAGCACCACCGATTTACCGGATTTAGGCGACGCCACCAGCAGGCCGCGCTGGCCTTTGCCGATCGGCGCGATCAGATCGATGATGCGGCCGGTGATGTTTTCGCTGCCGTTGATGTCGCGCTCGAGGCGCAGCGGCTCGTTCGGGTGCAGCGGCGTCAGGTTCTCAAACAATATGCGGTGCTTCGACGCTTCCGGCGATTCGCCGTTGACCTTGTCGACCTTGACCAGCGCGAAATAGCGCTCGCCGTCCTTCGGGGTGCGCACTTCGCCCTCGATGGAGTCGCCGGTGTGCAGGTTGAAGCGGCGGATCTGCGACGGCGAGATGTAGATGTCGTCGGTCGAGGCCATGTAGCTGGCGTCCGGCGAGCGCAGGAAGCCGAAACCGTCCGGCAGCACTTCGAGGGCGCCGTCGCCGAAAATCTGTTCGCCGGTCTTGGCGCGCTTTTTCAGGATCGCGAACATCAGCTCCTGCTTGCGCAGACGCGCCGCGTTGTCGATATCAAGACCGATGGCCATCTCCAGCAATGCCGAGACGTGTAGGGCCTTTAATTCAGATAGATGCATATGTGTTGAGTGTCCCGTGACGGGAAAGTAAAGGTAGGGGAGGGAACTGCGTGGTGTTGTCTGTTTAATTATAAAACGGGCTGCGGTCTGGCCGGGCCATCGTTTTCTGCCTGGTAACCGACGGTGCCGCGGGCGCGGCGCCGTCGATGCAGGCAAATACTATCGTACTTAGATATTACTGTCGATGAAAGAAGTCAGTTGACCTTTTGCCATCGCGCCGACTTTTTGAGCGGCTGGAACGCCGTTCTTGAACAGGATCAGGGTCGGGATGCCGCGGATGCCGAACTTGGCAGGCACTGCCTGGTTCGAATCGACGTCCATCTTGGCGATCAGGATCTTGCCGTCGTATTCCTTGGCCACTTCTTCCAAAATCGGGGCGATGCTCTTGCAAGGACCGCACCATTCGGCCCAGAAGTCGACCAGCACGGGGCGGTCGGACTTCAGCACGTCGGCGTCAAAGGAAGTGTCGGTGATGTGTTTGATATTTTCGCTCATATATTCCTCAATCGAGGTCGGTGGGTCAATAACGCCTGGAGATTATGCCATGTTGTCCGCAATCGCCGTCAACGTTGCCGGTTACAGGCAACAGATGGAGGCCAATTGCGCGAATTCAATGTCTCGGATGGGATGGCAACAAGGTCGGCAGGCGGGGATGGCTGAAATAATAACCCATTTTTTAAAAATGTGCGGCAGATTGTCGAAAGCCCTCAATTGTCGTCGGCGAAGGTGGTGTTGTTCATGATTTGCTCGGTGATCTTTTCCAGCAGCGGCCACAGGGCGGCCAGCAGCGCCTGCGCCCTGGCGGCGCTGGCCGGATCGTCCAGCGGCAGCTCCTCGAGCTCGCGCAGCAGCTCGCCCATGCCCAGCGCGCCGACGGTGCGCGCCGGCGATTTCAGGCGGTGGCTCAGGTCGCGCACCGTCGTCATGTCGCCGCGCGCCAGCGCCGCCTCCATGCGGGTGATGACGTCCTGGCTGTTTTGCAGGAACTTGAAGGCGAACTTGCGCACCTTGTGCGGGTGGTAGCCCAGTAGTTTGGCCAGGATCGACAGGTCGATCACCGCAGGATCGCCGCCCAGCGTGGTCTTGAAGGCGGGACGCGACGCCGCCGCCGGCCGTTCGCGCGTGGTGTCGCGCTCGGGCAGCCAGTTGGCGATGGTCTGGTACATCAGCGCCGGCTGGATCGGCTTGGAGATGAAATCGTCCATGCCGGCCTCGATGCAGCGCACCCGGTCCTCGCTGGTGGCCGTCGCCGTCATCGCCAGCACGCGGATGTCGGCCAGGCGCGGGTCGGCGCGGATGCGGCGGGTCGCCTCCAGGCCGTCCATCAGCGGCATCTGCACGTCCATCAGCACGCAGTCGAAGGCGGTCTGGCGCAGCAGCTCGAGCGCCTCCATGCCGTTGGCGGCCAGGCACACCGAAGAGCCGACTTCCTCCAGCATCTCCAGCGCGATCTGCTGGTTGAAGGTATTGTCCTCGACCAGCAAGATGCGGGCGTTCTTGAGCGCGGCCATCACCGCCGCGCTGCGCGAGGACGCCAGCAGCTCGGCGGCGGCGTCCTTGACGCGGTCGATCAGCGCCGGCACGCTGGCGTTGGACACCCCCAGGCGCGCGGTGAACCAGAAGGTGCTGCCCAGGCCGGGCCGGCTGCGCACGCCGACCTCGCCGCCCATCAGCTGCGCCAGTTGCTTGCAGATCGACAGACCAAGACCGGTGCCGCCGTATTCGCGCGTGGTGGAGGTGTCGGCCTGCTGGAACGACTGGAACAGCTTTTCGATCTCGCCCTCGGACAGGCCGATGCCGCAGTCGCTGACCTCGAAGCGCAGCAGGCAGCCGGTGGCGTCGCCGACAACCTGGCGCACGCGCACGTCGATGCGGCCCTTTTCGCTGAACTTGATGGCGTTGTTGGTGTAGTTGATCAGCACCTGTCCGAGTCGCAGCGGGTCGCCGCGCAGCACCTTGGGCAGGGTCGGATCGAGGTCGAACACCAGTTCGAGCTCGCGGCTGGCGGCCTTGGGCGCGACCACCGTGGTCAGGGTCTGGATCACGTGTTCGAGCGCGAAGTCGACCTGCTCGATGGCCAGCTTGCCGGCCTCGATCTTGGAGATGTCCAGAATGTCGTCGATGATGCCGAGCAGGTGTTCGCCGGCGAAACGGATCTTTTCCAGGTAGTCGCGCTGGCGCGGATCGAGGTCGGTCTTGAGCGCCAGGTAGGCCATGCCGATCACGCCGTTCATCGGCGTGCGGATCTCGTGGCTCATATTGGCCAAAAACTGGCCCTTGGTCTGGTTGGCCTCCTCTGCCAGCTGGCGCGCCTGATCGAGTTCGCGGGTGCGCGTCGCCACGCGCTCCTCCAGATGCTCGTTCAATTCGCGCAGCGCGTCCTCGCCGCGTTTGCGGTCGGTGATGTCGGTCAGGCTGGCCACCACTAGCGGCACGGCGCCGCCCTGGTCGGGGATCGGCTCGGCGTTGATCGACAGCCAGTGCACCGCGCCGTCGGGCTGCACGATGCCCATCACCACGTCGCGCACCGACAGCCCGGTGACGATGGCCAGGCGCACCGGATGGCTGGCGGCGTCGAAGCGGGTGCCGTCCTCGCGCACCCCGCACCACAGCCGGCTGCCGCCACCGCCGCCCTGCTTGCCGCCGTCGGCGCCGGCGGACTCGATCGGCAGCGCGTGCGCCAGCATGCGCGCGGCGGCGGCGTTGCGCTCGAGGATGGCGCCGTTGCCGTCGACCATCACCAGGCCGTTGGTGACGGCGTTGAAGATCGACGCCAGGCGCTGGCTCGAGCCGCGCAGCGCGCCCTCGGCCTGGCGCCGCGCGGTGATATCGGTCAGCATGGCCAGGGTGCCGGCGTAGTGGCCGGCGTCGGAGTTGATGACGGTGGTCGACAGCAGGCACCAGACGGTGGTGCCGTCGCTGCGGCGGAAGCTGACATCGCCCTGGATCGCCTCGCCCGCCAGGCGCCGCTGCAGGTGGTGGTGCAGCTGCAGGCGGCCGTCGGCGTCCATGAAGTCGGTCATGGCGCGGCCCATGATTTGCTCGATGTCGTAATCGAGCATGCGCGCCATGGTCGGATTGACGAAGGTGGTGCGGTCGTCGGCATCGCTCATCCAGATGCCCTCGGCGGCGGTCTGCACGATCAGCCGGTAACGCTCGGAGCTGGCCTGCAGCGCCTCCTCGGCGCGCTGGCGCTGGGTCATGTCGCGCAGCGCCACGATCACCAGTTCCTGGCCGCCCAGCTCGACCTGGGAGATATGCACCATGGCCGGAAAGGTGCTGCCGTCGGCGCGGTGCGCGCTCAGCACCCGGCCCGGCAGGTTGGGGCGGGCGAACAGTTCCCGTCCGCGACCGTTGCTGCGCATCGCCTCGGGCGCCAGCTGGTCGACCGAGCGCCCGGCCATGTCGCCGTCGTAGCCGAAGCTGGCGGCGCAGGCCGGATTGGCGTGGCGTACGCGCCCGCTCTTGTCGGCGATCAGCACCGCGCCCGGCGTGGCGTCGACCACGGCGCACAGGCGCGCCTGCTCGGCGGCCGCGCGGTCGCTGATGTCGGCCAGCGTGCCGACCGCGCGCAGCGGCCTGCCGGCGGCGTCGCGCTCGACCACCATGCCGCGCATGAGCACCCATTTCCAGGCGCCGCTCTTGCAGCGCATGCGGTGCTCGCTGCTGATCTGGACGTTGGCGTCGGTGGCGCCCAGGCAGTCCTGGATGGCGCGGTCGACCTGCGCCAGGTCGTCGTGATGGACATGGCCGCGCCACTGTTCGATCGACTGCGCGAACGGCCGCGCAAGCGGCGGCGCCGGGGTGACACTCTGATCGCCGCCGTCATAGCCAAGCAGTTCGCAATAGCGCGCCGACAGTTTCAGCGCGCCGCTGTCGATGCGCCATTCCCATGTGCCGGCGCCGGAACCTTCGAGCGCCAGGCCGGCGAAGCGTTCGGCGCTGTTTTGTTCGGCGCGCGCGGCGGACAGCGCGGCCGATTGTTTGCGCAGGCGCCAGGCGCCGCCCACGGCCACCAACAGCAGCAGCGCGCCGAGCGCGTAGCCGCCGTAGCGCAGCAGCCGGTTCGATCCCTGCGGCTGGTACAGGAAACCGTCGAGCGTGAAGCCGGCCGGCAGCATGCCTTGCTGGGCGTAGGCGCGGGCGATGGCGCGCCAGCGTTCCGGGTTGCTGTATCCCGGTTCGATCAGGTCCTGCTCCAGCAGCGCGGCGATCTGGCGCGCCTCGAACATCAGCAGCTCGCGGTTGTTGCGTTGCGGGTAGCGGGCGCGTATCAGGTCGGCGATTTCGCCCTGGTGGGCCATGGCGTAGCGCCAGCCGCGCAGGGTCGCCTCGCGCACGGCCCGCGCGCGCGCCGGGTGCTCACGCAATTCGCTTTCGGTGGTGTAGAGCACGTCGCCGTAAAAATCGAGGCCGATGGTGCGCGGCGACTGGATCTCGTACGACAGGTTGGTGCGTTCGAGGACGAACGGCGCCTCGGTGGTATAGACCGACATGGCGTCGACGCGGCCCTGCAGCAGGTCGTCGTAGTTATGGGTGTGGGCGAGCAGGGACGCGCCGTCGCTGGGCACCCCCAGCTTTTTCAGGTAGACGGTCAGTTCTTCGTTGTTCGGTGCAAGCATGACGCGGCTGCCGGCCCAGGGGCGAGGTTTGCCGTCGGGGCCATGGCGCACCAGCAGCGCGGCGGCGGAATGCTGGAAGATCGAGGCCAGCACCACCACCGGCTGGCCGGCGGCGCGCGCCAGCAGCAAGCCGGTGTTGCCGACGCCGTACTGGGCAATGCCGGCGGCGACGTTTTGTAGCGGGTCGCTGCCGGGCACCGCCTCGGCCAGCGTGACATCGAGGCCGGCGTCGCGATAATAGCCCTGGTCCTGGGCGGCGTAGTAGCCGGCGAACTGGAATTGGTGCCGCCATTTGAGCTGGATGGTGACTTTTTCCGCCGCGTGCGCGCCGGGGATCGCGCAAGCGAGCAGCAGGACGAGCGCCGCCATCCGGCGCGGCAAACGGCGCCAGGAACTCGGGAGAACGCGCGGACGGCTGTGCGGCAAGAGCTTTTCCCTTTCCGGATACAGTGGGTGCCTGGAGGCAGCCAACTATAGCAGTTTTAACAGCACGGATCTCATTGGCCGGAAAAGAAGGGATTTGCGTCGCGCCGGCGGCCGCAAGCCACATAAAAGACACATTCAGGCCCCGAAACGCCGGTGGTTGGGGCCACGGCGTGACATTCGGTGAGAAAGCGGCGCCGCGCGTGACTTGCTGACTGGGAGTCGCATGCCGGCGGGCAAGCCGGAGCGGGGCCCGGGCGGGCCAGCCTAGCCAGGAATTATTGCGCGAAGCTGCCCGCGAACTGGTAGCGGTGGCCGGGGTGCCACATGGTGGCGATGCTGGCGATGCGCCCGCCCGACACGGTCTGGCGCTTGAGCACCAGGCAGGCCTGCCTGGTGTCGATGGCCAGCATGTCGGCGATGTCGCGCGGGGTCGCCAGCGCCTCGATGCTGTACGTGGCGCCTTGCAACGGCGCCGCCTTCATCAGGTATTCGTTGGGGGTCGTGCTGGCGAAGTCCTGTTCCATGTAGTCGGGCGCGCACAGCGGGTTGACCCAGCGGTCCTCGACCTGGATCGGCACGCCGTTCTCGAAGTGGATGATCACGGAATGGAACAGCGGGTGGCCGGCCGGCAGGTCGAACTGCTTGGCCATCAGATCGCTGGCCTTGCCGCGCTCGAGCTGCTGCAGGCTGCTGCGGTGGACGTGGCCGCGCGCGCGCACCTCGTCGGCGATCGATTTGATCTCCAGCAGCGTGGCCTGGTATTTTTGCTGGGCGACGTAGGTGCCGGAGCCTTGGCGGCGCGTGAGCACCTGTTCCGCCGTGAGTTCGCGCACGGCGCGGTTGACGGTCATGCGGGAGACGCCGAATTGTTTGACCAGCGCCTGTTCGGACGGGATCACGTCGCCTTCCTTCCAGACGCCGGCCGCGATCTGGGCCAGCAGATGGTCTTTGATGCGCTGAAAGATAGGGGTGCCGTCCGCGATATCCGGAGGCGGGCTTGCTGGCTCTTGCGGTTGCCGCTGTTGCTGCTTTTGATCGCTTTGATCGTCCAAACGGGTTCTCCTGGCGCGCCTCCGCGGGCGGCGGAGCGGGGCATTTTAGCATCGGCAAGGTTACAATTCAAAAGCAGTTCAAAAGCAAGAGTTGGGGTGCGTGGCCATGCGCCGCCCGATAGCATGGCATCATTCCAACTCAATCACGGAGTCCGCGATGGACAAGGTAATCGACAAAACCGCAGAAACGGACGTCCCGTACGCCGACGAGCAGTCGCGCTGGGAGGCGGTGCGGCGGCGCGACGCCGGCGCCGACGGTGTGTTCTGGTATTCGGTACGCAGCACGGGCGTGTACTGCTGGCCGTCATGCGGCGCCCGGCCGGCGCTGCGCAAGAACGTGGCGTTCCACGACAGCCGCGACGAGGCGGTGCAAGCCGGTTTCCGGCCCTGCCTGCGCTGCAAGCCCGAGCAGCCGCCGCTGGCCGAGCGCCGCGCCGCGCTGGTGGCCGAGGCCTGCCGCGTGATCGACGCCGCCGACGAGGCGCCCGACCTGGACAGCCTGGCCGCCGCCGTTGGCGTCAGTCGGTTCCATTTCCACCGGCTGTTCAAGGCGGTGACCGGGATCACGCCGAAAGCCTACGCCCAGGCGGGGCGCGCGCGGCGGGTGCGGGACGGCTTGACGCGGCAGGCGTCGGTCACCGCGGCGATCTACGACGCCGGCTTCAATTCCAGCGGCCGTTTTTATGCCAGGGCGCCGGCGGTGCTGGGCATGACGCCGACCGCCTTCCGCGCCGGCGGGGCCGGCAGCGTGATCCGCTTTGCCATCGGCGCCTGTTCGCTGGGCGCGATCCTGGTGGCCAGCACGGCGCAGGGCATCTGCGCGATCCTGATCGACGACGATCCGGATTTCCTCGTGCGCGACTTGCAGGACCGCTTTCCCCGCGCGGAGCTGATCGGCGCCGAGGCGGAGTACGAGCAGGTGGTCTCGCGCGTGGTGGGCATGGTCGAACGGCCCGACATCGGCCTCGATCTGCCGCTCGACGTGCGCGGCACGGCGTTCCAGCAGCGGGTGTGGCAGGTGCTGCGCGACATTCCGTCCGGGCGCACGGTCAGCTACGCCGAGCTGGCTGCGCTGGTGGGCTCGCCCAATGGCGCCCGGGCGGTGGCCGGCGCCTGCGCCGCCAACGCGCTGGCGGTGGCGATACCCTGTCACAGGGTGGTGCGAAACGATGGATCGATTTCCGGCTACCGCTGGGGCGTGGACCGCAAGGCCGCGCTGTTGGACAGGGAGCGGCTGGGCAATGAGTAGCGACAACGGGGAGTTCGATTTCAGCGCCGGCGAGCCGGCGCGCCAGCCGCGCAAGACGCCGCCGGTCAGCGTGGCGCCGGCCAGGCCCGAACCGACGGCGCCGGCCGCCGCTGCGGTCGATCCTGCCGCCGTCACCGACCTCGCCGCCAGCGCGCTGGCGCTGGCCAGCGCCCGCCGGGCGGTCGGCGCAGCCGCCGGAATCGCCGTCCACGTGGCGGGACTCGACTGGCAAGCTATCGCCGATGAACTCAACGCGCACGGCTACGCCATCGTGCCCGGCATGCTGACCGCCGACGAAAGCGCCGCCATGGCCGCGCAGTACGGGCAAGCACACTTGTTCCGCAGCCGCGTGGTGATGGCGCGGCACGGCTTCGGCAGCGGCGAGTACCAATACTTTCGCTACCCGCTACCGTCAATGATCTCGGCGCTGCGGCAGGCGTTATACTGGCCGCTGGCCGCCATCGCCAACCGCTGGCACGAGGCGCTGGACATCGACAGCCGTTTTCCGGCCGACCATGCCGACTTCCTGGCGCGCTGCCACGCGGCCGGCCAAAACCGGCCGACGCCGCTGCTGCTCCAATATGGTGCGGGGGATTACAATTGCCTGCATCAGGACCTGTATGGCGAGCACGTGTTTCCGCT
The DNA here is from genome assembly GCF_979258245.1 of Duganella sp. AC917. NCBI lineage: Bacteria > Pseudomonadati > Pseudomonadota > Betaproteobacteria > Burkholderiales > Oxalobacteraceae > Duganella > Duganella sp. AC917. Next base: position 4,431,536 of record NZ_OZ409848.1, on the reverse strand, counting down.
GCAGGCGGCGATTTTGCTGAGCGAACCGGGAAAAGACTTCGACGGCGGCGAATTCGTGCTGACCGAGCAGCGCCCGCGCATGCAGTCGCGGGTCGCGGTGGTGCCCTTGCGTCGGGGCGACATGGTGATTTTCCCCGTCAACCACCGGCCGGTCCAGGGCGCGCGCGGGATCTACCGGGTGGCCATGCGGCACGGCGTCAGCCGGGTGCGCGCCGTGGGCGCCAGCGCCGGGCCGCTGCGCCATACCGTCGGTATCATTTTCCACGACGCCACCTGAAATTCGAATATTCCTTCAGTTTCCTCTCCGCAGTGCCCGCCCGCCTGTTATGCTGCCTGCGCGGCGGCGCGCGCGTGGTCAATCGAACATTCAAGAGCCGAAAAAGATTGCTACTATTTGTTGCTACTATTTAATTTGCAAGATAACACTCCGGGGATTTGATGACCACCAACGACAACGCGCGCCGTATCAGCGCCCTGATTCAACAGCACCAGGCCGAGATCGGCGCCGACTGGATCGCAAATCTGGAAAGCATGGCATTTCGCAGTGACAGCGCTTCGCAGGAACAACTGCGCCGCCACTGCCGCCAGTTGCTGACCTTGCTGCCCGAAGCGACCCTGAACGGCGGCTTCGACAGCATCGAAGGCCGCGCCTGGGACGAGGTGCGCGACCAGCTGACCGAAATCTCCGGCCAGCGCGCCAAGCAGGGCTCGACCCCGAGCGAGACCGCCACCTTCGTGTTCTCGCTCAAGCAGTCGCTGTTTACCAGCCTGCGCCAGACGCTGGCGGCCGAGCCGGAACTGCTGGCCGACGCGCTGTGGAACGTCAGCACCTTGCTCGACAAGCTGGGCCTGTTCACCATCGAGGTGTTCCAGAACAGCCGCGACCAGATCATCGTGCGCCAGCAGCAGGAGCTGCTGGAGTTGTCGACGCCGGTCGTCAAGCTGTGGACCGACATCCTGGCGTTGCCGCTGATCGGCACCCTCGACAGCGCCCGCACCCAGGTGGTGATGGAGAGCCTGCTCGAGAAGATCGTCGAAACCGGCGCCGCCATCGCCATCATCGACATCACCGGCGTGCCGACCGTCGACACCCTGGTGGCCCAGCACTTGATGAAGACCATCGCCGCCGCGCGCCTGATGGGCGCCGACTGCATCATCAGCGGCATCCGCCCGCAGATCGCCCAAACCATCGTCCACCTGGGCGTGAACCTGGACGATGTCGTCACCAAGGCGACCCTGGCCGACGCCTTCATCGTGGCGCTGGCGCGGGTCGGCTCGACCATTTCCCGCAAAGCCTGAGGCGCCGATGGAACGCATACCTATTCTGCGTATCGGCGACCTGCTGCTGGTGACGATCCAGGTCGACATGCATGACCGCCTGGCCATGACATTGCAGGACGACCTGACCGAGCGCATCGTCAAGGACCAGGCCAAGGGCGTGCTGATCGATATCTCGGCGCTCGACCTGGTCGATTCCTTTATCGGCCGCATGATCAGCAACACCGCCGCGATGGCGCGCGTGCTCGACGCTCAAACGGTGCTGGTGGGCATGCAGCCGGCCGTCGCCATCACCCTGGTCGAGCTGGGCCTGACCCTGCCGGGCGTGAAAACCGCGCTCAATGTCGAAAAAGGCATGGCACTGCTCGGCAAGAGTTATCAATGAACGGTGCGTCGTCAGCGGACCCGGTCCGCTTCGCCTCGCCGTTGCTGGTAGCGGACCGCATGGTGCGCGCCAGCCAAACCTTGCCGTTGCACACCGACGAGCACGTGGTGGCGGTGCGCCGCGTTGTGCGCGAGCATGCGCTGGCGTTGAAATTGAGCCTGGTCGAGCAGACCAAGCTGGTGACGGCTGCCAGCGAGCTGGCGCGCAACACCATTAAATACGGCGGTGGCGGGGTGGTCGTCGCTCAGGAGCTGACCGATGGCGTGCGCCAGGGGCTGCGGCTGGTGTTCGCCGACGACGGTCCCGGCATCGCCGATATCCCGCAGGCGCTGCGCGACGGTTTCACCAGCGGCGGCGGCCTGGGCCTGGGCCTGGGCGGCGCCAAAAGACTTGTTGACGAATTCGACATCGATTCACGCAGTGGAGAGGGCACCGCGATCGCGGTCGTCAAATGGAAAAAATAGCCAGTTCTTTCGATGGTCAGCAGTGGATTTCAATTGTTCATCCCAGTGATATCGCCACCGCCCGCCGTTGCGGCCAGCGCATGGCGCAGGACGCCGGTTTCGACGACGTGCGCAGCGGCCAGGTGGCCATCGTCATCAGCGAGGCGGCCACCAACATCCTGAAGCACGCCGGCGAGGGCCGCATCGCGCTGTTGCCGGTGTTTAGCGGCGACAGCGCCGGCGTCGAGGTGCTGGCGCTCGACAAGGGGCCAGGCATCGCCAATTTGGGCCAGGCGTTGCGCGACGGCGTCTCCAGTGCCGGCACCGCTGGCACCGGCCTGGGGGCAATGCGCCGCCTGTCCGACGAATTCGACGTTTATGCCGTGCCGGGCAAGGGCGCGGTGTTTTGCATGCGTTTATGGGCGCGCGTCGGCCCGGGCGCCAGCGCCGGCTCGGCCACGCCTTCGCCGTCCTTGACCGGCGCGGTGTGCCTGCCGCTGGCCGGCGAGACTGAAAGCGGCGACGCATGGCTGGTGGCGCGCCAGCGGCACGCCATTGCGCTGATGGTGGTCGACGGCCTCGGACACGGACCGGAGGCGGCCAAGGCCGGCCGCGCCGCCGTCGACGCCATGGCGCTGCAACCGGGCATGCGCCCGGCGCAGCAGATCGAGGTGTGCCACGCGGCGCTGCGGCCCACGCGCGGCGCGGCGCAGGCGATCGCGCTGCTGGACCTGGAGTCGCACCAGCTGTCGTTCGCCGGCGTCGGCAACATCGGCGCCTGTATCATCGACGGCGAGGAGCGCCGGCAGATGATGTCGCACAACGGCATCGTCGGCCACAATATTCGCAAGGTGCAGGAGTTCGTGCTGCCATGCCCGCCCGGCGCGCTGGTGATCCTGGCCAGCGACGGCATCGCCACGCAGTGGGACCTGGCGCAGTATCCGGGCCTGGCCGCGTGTGATCCGGCCATCGTGGCGGCGGTGCTGCTGCGCGACCACGCGCGCGTGCGCGACGACGCCTGTGTGCTGGTACAACGCTGTCCGGGAGAACGTTGATGTCGCTTACCCGCATTCTGCAAGTCGGCATCGACAGCGAGCCTGACGTGGTGCTGGTGCGCCAGCGCGCGCGCCAGGTCACTGGTCTCCTCGGCTTCGGCGTGCAGGACCAGGTGCGGGTGGCGACGGCGGTGTCCGAGGTGGCGCGCTGCGCGTACGGCAGGCTCTCCGGCGGGCGCGGGCAGTTCGCACTCGACCAGCGCGGCGCGGTGGCGCAGTTGACGGTGTCGATCCGCGCCGAAGCGCGGCCGGTGCCGGCGTCGGGTTCCGTTTCCGCCTTCGTGCCCCCGGTGCCGGCCGCCGGCGTGGAGATGGAGTCTGCGGCGGTGCAGTTCGAAAGCGCCATCCTCACCGCGCGGCGCTTGATGGACGACTGCGAAGTCGAACACGCGGACGGCGGCGGCCTGACGGTGGTCATGCGCAAGGACCTGCCGGCCGGCCAGCGCATCGACGCCGCCGGCCTGGCGCGCATCGGCGCCGAGTTGGCGGCCAGCCCGGTGCAGAATACCTATTCGGAGATGCAGCAGCAAAACCGCGAGCTGGGCGCCGCCCTGGCCGAGCTGCGCGAGCGCCAGGACGACCTGCTGGCGCTGACCCGTGAGCTGGAGGACACCAACCGCGGCGTGGTGGCGCTGTACGCCGAGATCGAGGAAAAGGCCGAGCGCCTGCGCAAGGCCGACGAGATGAAGTCGCGCTTCCTGTCCAACACCAGCCACGAACTGCGCACGCCACTAAGCTCGATCCGGGCGCTGGCCAAGCTGCTGCTCGACCGCATGGACGGCGACCTGACCCCCGAGCAGGAGCGCCAGGTCGGCTTCATCGCCAGCGCCGCCTTCGACCTGTCGGAGCTGGTGAACGACCTGCTGGACCTGGCCAAGATCGAGGCGGGCAAGGTGGAACTGACGATCGCGCCGATCGATATCGAGAATCTGTTCAGCACCCTCAAGGGCATGCTGCGGCCGCTGACGCGCAATCCCGACGTCGAGCTGGTGTTCGTCGAACCGCCGGCGTCGTGCCGGTTGTGGTCGGACGAGCCCAAGGTGGCGCAGATCCTGCGCAACTTCATTTCGAACGCGCTCAAGTTCACCCAGGCCGGCCAGGTGGAGGTGGCGCTGCACGACGAAGGCGGCGACCTGCTCACCTTCACGGTCAGCGACACCGGCATCGGCATCGAAGCCGACAACCTGCAACTGATTTTCGAGGAGTTCAGCCAGATCGCCCATCCGCTGCAGGCCGGCGCCAAGGGCACCGGCCTTGGGCTGCCGTTGTGCCGCCAGCTGGCGCAGCTGCTGGGCGGCTCGGTGGACGTGGCCAGCGTCATCGGCGCCGGTTCGACTTTTTCGCTGCACCTGCCGCGCCGGTTTGAGGGCGCCGCCGAGGACGCGCCATGAAGGACAAGGCCATGACCAACGACAGCATATTGATCCTGAATGTCGACGACAACGATGGCGCGCGCTACGTCAAGACGCGCATCCTGCACGGCGCCGGCTTCAAGGTGGTGGAGGCGGCCAACGGCACCGACGGGCTGGCGCTGACGCGCCAGATGCTGCCGGCGCTGGTGCTGCTGGACGTGAAACTGCCCGACATCAATGGCATCGAGGTGTGCCGCCGCATCAAGGACGATCCGCTGACGGCCGGCGTGCTGGTGCTGCAAACGTCGGCCGCGCTGACGGGGCGCGACGACAAGATACGCGGTTTGGAGGGCGGCGCCGACAACTACCTGGCCGCGCCGATCGAGGCCGACGAGCTGGTGGCCAACGTCAACGCGTTGCTGCGTCTCCAGCGCACCCAGACGGAGCTGCGCAACAGCGAGGAGCGCTTCCGCCAGCTGACCGAAAACATCGAAGACGTGTTCTGGATGTTCGACCTGCAAAGCCGCGCGCTGCTGTACGTGAACAATGCCTACGATTCCTTCTGGGGGCGGCCGGCGGCGCAGCTGCAGCAGAACACCGGCGACTGGCTCAACGCGATCCACGTCGACGACCGCATCGCCGTCGCCGCCCGCTGGGAGGGCGCCCAGCACGGCGAGCATTACGACGAGGAGTACCGCCTGCTGCTGGCCGACGGCACCTTGCGCTGGGTGCGCGACCGCGCCTTCCAGGTGCGCGACGCCGCCCATACGCCGTACCGCATCGCCCGCATCAGCAGCGACATCACGCAGCGTAAAACCATGGAAGGCCTGCTGCGCGCGGCCGACGACAATAAGAACGACTTCCTGGCGACGCTGGCGCACGAGCTGCGCAATCCATTGAGCCCGATCCGCAACGCGGTCGCGCTGATGGGCGTGGCCGACGCCAGCCAGGTCGAGGTGCACCGCAAGGCGCGCCAGGTGATCATGCGCCAGGTCGGCCATCTGGCGCGGCTGGTGGACGACCTGCTCGACGTGGCCCGCATCTCCGAGGGAAAACTGGCGTTGAAGCTGGAGGACCTGGAGCTGCAATCGGTGCTCGAGCCGGCGCTGGAGACGGCGCGGCCGTTGATGGAGTCGCGCGGACACACGCTGACCGTGGTCGTGCCGCCGCAGCCGATTCGCCTGCACGGCGACCCGGTGCGGCTGGCGCAGGCGGTCGGCAACCTGCTGCACAACGCGGCCAAGTTCACCGTCGTCGGCGGCGAGGTCCGGCTGGAGGTGACGTTGCCGGCGCCGGACCGCGTGCGCATCGCGGTGCGCGACAACGGCATCGGCATCTCGACCGAAAACCTGCCGCGCATCTTCGACATGTTCGCGCAGGGCGCCTCGACGCACGACCGCGCGCACGACGGCCTGGGCATCGGCCTGTCGCTGGTATCGAAGATGGTGCAGATGCATGGCGGGACGGTGTACGCCGAAAGCGCCGGCACCGACCAGGGCAGCAGCTTCGTCATCGAGCTGCCGGTGCTGGTCGCGCCCGGAACGGAGCTTTCAGCGCCGGTGGCGGGCGCGGGTTCGCCGGTGCCGGCGTCGGCCAAAGGCCTGAACCGGCTGCTGGTGGTCGACGACAACATCGATTCCGGCGAGGTGTTGAGCGATCTGCTCCAGTTGCTGGGCTACGAGGTGCGGCTGGCGCACGACGCGGCGACCGCGTTAGCCAGCGCGCGCGACTTCGCGCCGCACGCGATGATCCTCGACATCGGCATGCCGCACGTGGACGGCTACGCACTGGCGCGCATGCTGCGCGCCGATTCGGCGCTGTCGCGCATCCGGCTGATCGCGCACACCGGTTTCGGTTCAGCCGAGGACCGCGAGAAAACCGCCGCCGCCGGCTTCGATTTCCACCTGGTCAAACCGGCCGCGATCGACGAACTGCAGCAGACGCTGCGCCTGCTTTAAGCGATTTGCACGCTTTTTTGCGTTTGATATAAACGCGAATAAATGCCGTTTTGCGCCAGCAGCGCGGCGTGGCTGCCCGCTTCGGCGATGCGGCCGGCGTCGAGCACCACGATGCGGTCGGCATTCTCGATGGTCGACAGGCGGTGCGCGATGACCACCGTGGTGCGGCCCTTCATCAACACTTCCAGCGCCGATTGCACCAGTCGCTCCGATTCGGTGTCGAGCGCGCTGGTGGCTTCGTCGAGGATCAGAATCGGCGCATTCTTATAGAGCGCGCGGGCGATCGCCAGGCGCTGGCGCTGGCCGCCGGACAGGCGCAATCCGTTCTCGCCCACCGGCGCCAGGTAGCCGCCCGGCTGGCGCTCGATAAATTCGTGCGCGTGCGCCGCGCGCGCGGCCGCCTCGATGCGCTCCATCGACGGCGCCGGATCGCCATAGGCGATGTTGGCCGCCAGCGTATCGTTGAACAGCACCACATCCTGGCTCACCAGCGCGATCTGGCTGCGCAGCGACGCCAGCGTGTATTCGCGCAGGTCGACGCCATCGAGCTTGATGGCGCCGGAACTGACATCGTAGAAGCGTGGCAGCAGGCCGGCCAAGGTGGTTTTGCCGCTGCCGGAGCTGCCCACCAAGGCCACCGTTTCGCCGGCGGCGATGTCGAGCGAGACGCGGTCCAGCGCCGGGCGCGCGTCGGGCGACAACGGCTGGCCGTCGGCGCCGCGATAGTGGAAGCTGACGTCTTCCAGTTGCAGGCGACCTTCGGCGCGCTCCAGCGTTTTGCCGCCGGTGTCGGCTTCCGTGTCGCTGTCGATCAGGCCGAACACCGATTCGGCGGCGGCCAGGCCGCGCTGCATCGGTTCATTGATCTTGGTCAGGCTCTTGATCGGCGACTGCATCGCCATCAGCGCGGTCATGAAGGCGACAAAGGCGCCGGGCGACAGCGCGCCGGCCTGGTTGCGCAGCAGCGCGAAGTAGATCACCGACGACACCGTGATGCCAATCAACAGCATGATGATGCCGGAGTTGAGCGCCGACGTCGCCGCGTGCTTGACCGCCAACTGGCGGTTGGTCTTGACCACGCGGTCGAAGCGGGTCTGCTCATACTGCTGGCCGCCGAAGATTTTCACCACGCGCTGGCCGCTGATGCTCTCGTCGAGCACATTGGTCAGCTCACCCATGGCCGCCTGCGCGCTTTTGCTCAGGTGGCGCATGCGGCGCGCGGCGAAGGTCACGATGATCGCCACCAGCGGCAGCAGGCCAAGGCAGAATATCGCCAGCTGCCAGTCGGCGAGGAATATCGTGATCAGGTAGCCGACGGTGAGCACCGTGTCGCGCACGGCGACGTTGACGACGTTGAGCACCGCCTGCGCGACCTGGGCGGCATCGAACGCCACGCGCGAGAGCGTAGTGCCGGTCGAGGACTGGTCGAAATAGCCGTTCGGCAGGCGCATGATGCGGGCGAACATCTGCTCGCGCAGGTTGGCCTGTACCCGGCTGCTGAGCCATGCCGCGCCGTACTCGCCGACAAAGCTGGAGACCATGCGCATCAGCGCCAGGCCGAAGATCACCACCGGGATGGTCCACAGGCCGGCGCGCAGAGGGTCTTGCGGCAGCAGGCGGTCCAGGGCTTTCTGCAGCATGGCCATCACGCCGCTCGCAGGCGCCTTGATGGCGGTCACGCCGTTGGAGGGCGTGAGCGCGTCGACCACGTTCTGCAACTGCCGGATCAGCAGCACGTCGGTGGCCGCGGCCAGGCCGACGGCAAACAAGGTGACGGCGGCGATCCAGACATAAGGACGGAACTGGTTGAGCAGGCGGATATAGAGTAGGCGGCTGGACACGTGTGGCGTTCTGAGAGCGGCGAATCCGCCATTGTACCCCTCCGGCAAGCGTGCCCGCGTGCAAAACCCCGACACCCGTTGCGAGTTCGGTTGACCCGGCCGCAAACTTGGTTACACTCTGATCTTGCTACCGAATGGAGAGATTTAATGCGCACCACCCCTTTGCAACGTTCCACCCTGGCAGCGGCAACGACTTTTGCCCTGTCCACCTTCCTGGCGCCGGCCCACGCCGACACCATCATCGACCACGCCAACGGTTACACGCTGACGGCGGCGGGCACCCTGCAGCGTTTCACGTCGCTGGGGTTCGACGATCTGGGACGGGTGATCGCGGTGGGCAGCGAAAAGGACACGGCGGCCAAGCTGCCGGACGCGCAGCACATCGACGCCCAGGGCAAAACCCTGCTCCCGGGGCTGATCGACGCCCACGGCCACGTATTCGAGCTGGGCGAGATCGCCTCCGGCGTCGACCTGTTCGGCGCGACGAGCCTCGGCGGCGCGGTGCGCGCGGTGGCCGAATTCAGCCGCTCCCACCCTAAAAACGCCTGGATCGTCGGCTACGGCTGGAACCAGGAAGTGTGGAAGCTGGGGCGCTTCCCGACCGCCGCCGAACTCGACGCCGTGGTGGGCGACCGGCCGGTGCTGCTGCACCGGGTCGACGCGCACGCCAGCTGGGTCAACACCAAGGCGCTGGAGATGGCCGGCATTAACAAGGACACGCCCGATCCGGCCGGCGGCAAGATCGAGCGCGACGCCAACGGCAAGCCGACCGGGGTGCTGGTCGACAGCGCCATGGAGCTGGTCAACAAGGTGGTGCCGTTGCCGACACCGGCGCAGGCGCGCGGCACGCTCGACAACGCGCTGGCGGTGCTGGCCAAGGCCGGGCTGACCAGCGTGCACGACGCCGGCATCAAGGTGGCGCAGGACGATTTGTACCGCGACTACGCCGACCACGGCAAGCTGACCACCCGCGTGTACGCAATGATCGGCGACACCGCCGGCGACTTCGACGAGCTGGCCAAGGAAGGCCCGCTCAAGTCGTACGCCAACGATGTCTACGCGCTGGCGGCGGTCAAGCTGTACGCGGACGGCGCGCTGGGCAGCCGCGGCGCGGCATTGATGGCGCCCTACAGCGATATGCCGTCGACCAAGGGGCTGCTGTTCTACCCCAACGACGAGATGCTGTCGAAGATGAACAAGGCGATGAAGGCCGGCTATCAGGTCAATATCCACGCCATCGGCGACGCCGGCAACCGCCAGATCCTCGACGCTTACGCGCAGCTGATCCCCAAATATAACAACGCGCAGTTGCGCCACCGGATCGAGCACGCGCAGGTGGTGGCGCCGGACGACATCCCGCGCTTCAAGACGCTGGGCGTGATCCCGTCGATGCAGCCGACGCATGCGACGTCCGACCAGAACATGGCGGAGCACCGCGTCGGCCATGAGCGCATCAAGGGCGCCTACGCCTGGCGCACCTTCCTGGACCAGGGCTCGAAGATCGCCTGCGGCTCGGACTTCCCGGTGGAGTCGCCCAATCCGTTCGAGGGCTTGCACGCGGCCGTCACGCGTCAGAACAACGCCGGCGTGCCGGCCGGCGGCTGGTACAAGAACCAGGCGATGACGCTGACCGAGGCGTTCCGCTGCTTTACGCTGGACGCGGCCTACGCGGCGCACCAGGAGAACGCCATCGGCTCGCTGGAGCCGGGCAAGTGGGCCGACTTCATCCTGGTCGATCGCGACCTGTTCAAGGTGCCGCCCGAGCAGATCGGCAAGACGGTGGTGCTGCAGACCTGGATGGGCGGCAAGCGCGTGTATAAAAAATAGACGAGGGTAGCCCGAGGCGGGCGCCAAAACCGGCTTGACTTGGTTGTCTATACAACTTATCCTTGTGGGCATCATCCACAGGAGGAGGCCCCATGACCAGCCATTTAGACAGCGATCCCCGTTTTGACGCCAGCCGCGAGATCCGCGCCCCGCGCGGGTCGCAACTAACGTGCAAGAACTGGGGCGCGGAAGCGGCCTACCGCATGATCCAGAACAATCTGGACAAGGAAGTGGCGGAAAATCCCAAGCACCTGGTGGTCTACGGCGGCATCGGCCGCGCCGCGCGCAACTGGCAGTGCTACGACCAGATCCTGGCGTCGCTGCGCGAGCTGGAAGACAATCAGACGCTGTTGATCCAGTCGGGCAAGCCGGTCGGCGTGTTCCAGACCCACGAGGACGCGCCGCGCGTGTTGATCGCCAATTCGAACCTGGTGCCGAAGTGGGCCAACTGGGAGCACTTCAATGAACTGGACCGCAAAGGCCTGTTCATGTACGGCCAGATGACCGCTGGCAGCTGGATCTACATCGGCACGCAGGGCATCGTGCAGGGCACCTACGAGACCTTCGCCGAGGCGGGCCGCCAGCATTTCGGCGGCGACCTTAAAGGCCGCTGGGTGCTGACGGCGGGACTGGGCGGCATGGGCGGCGCGCAGCCGCTGGCCGCGACGATGGCCGGCGCGGTGTCGCTGACGGTCGAGTGCCAGCAAAGCAGCATCGATTTCCGCCTGCGCACCCGCTATCTGGACAAGCAGGCCGCCAGCATCGACGAGGCGCTGGAGATGATCAAGCTGCACAAGGCTAATGGCGACGCGATTTCCATCGGCCTGCTGGGCAACGCGGCCGATGTGCTGCCGGAACTGGTGCGGCGCGCCAGGGCCGGCGGCATTGTGCCGGACATCGTCACCGACCAGACCTCCGCGCATGACCTGATCAACGGTTACCTGCCGCAGGGCTGGAGCGTGGAAGAGTGGAAGGCCGCGCAGCATGACGACGCGCGCCACGCGCCGCTCAAGGAGGCGGCTACCGCTTCGTGCGCGGTGCATGTGCAGGCGATGCTGGACTTCCAGGCCTTGGGCGCCAAGGTGGTCGATTACGGTAACAACATCCGCCAGGTGGCGTTCGACCATGGCGTGCAAAACGCCTTCGATTTCCCGGGCTTTGTGCCGGCTTACATCCGTCCGCAGTTCTGCGAGGGCCGTGGGCCATTCCGCTGGGTGGCGCTGTCCGGCGATCCGGAAGATATCTACAAGACCGACGCCAAGATCAAGGAGCTGTTCCCGCACCACGCGCAGGTGCATCGCTGGCTGGACATGGCGCGCGAGCGCATCGCCTTCCAGGGCCTGCCGGCGCGCATCTGCTGGCTGGGACTGGGCGAGCGCCACATCGCCGGCCTGGCCTTCAACGAGATGGTGCGCAGCGGCGAGCTGAAAGCGCCGGTCGTCATCGGCCGCGACCATCTGGACACCGGCTCGGTCGCCAGCCCGAATCGTGAGACCGAGAGCATGAAGGACGGCACCGACGCCGTCTCCGACTGGCCGCTGCTGAACGCCTTGCTCAACACCGCCGGCGGCGCGACCTGGGTGTCGCTGCACCACGGCGGCGGGGTCGGCATGGGCTACTCGCAGCACTCCGGCGTGGTGATCGTTGCCGACGGCACCGACGCCGCCGCGCGCCGCCTGGCGCGGGTGCTGGTCAACGACAGCGGCAGCGGCGTGATGCGCCACGCCGACGCGGGATACGAGACGGCGGTCGATTGCGCCAAGCGCAACGGCCTCAATCTCCCAATGATCAAATAATTCGAGAACTTACATGACCACCAATGCATTGACTTTAAAGCCTGGCGCGTTGACGCTGTCCGAACTGCGCGCCGTATGGACCGCCGCCGCACCGTTGTCGCTGGCGGCCGAGGCCTGGCCGGTGATCGAATCGTCCGCCGCCGCCGTGCGCGCCATCGTCGCCAAGGGCGACGCCGCCTACGGCATCAACACCGGTTTCGGCCTGCTGGCCAAGACCCGCATCCCGGACGACAAGCTTGAACAGCTGCAGCGCAACCTGATCCTGTCGCACTCCGTCGGCACCGGCGAGCTGCTGTCGGACGCCGTTTGCCGCCTGATCATGCTGATGAAAATCGGCAGCCTGGCGCGCGGCTACTCCGGCGTGCGCCCGCTGATCGTCGAGACGCTGATCGCGCTGTACAACGCCGGCATCATGCCGGCCATTCCGGCCAAGGGTTCGGTCGGCGCTTCCGGCGATCTGGCGCCGCTGTCGCACATGACGTTGGCCATGCTGGGCGTGGGCGACGTGCGCTTCAACGGCGAGATCATGCCGGCGGCGGAGGCTCTCAAGGCCGCCGGCATCGCGCCGGTGGTGCTGGCCGCCAAGGAGGGTCTGGCGCTGATCAACGGCACCCAGGTCTCGGCCGCGCTGGCGCTGCATGGCCTGTTCATGGCCGAGCGCTTGCTGGAGGCGGGCATGGTCTCCGGCGCTCTGTCGCTGGACGCGGCCAAGGGCAGCGATTCGCCGTTCGACGCCCGAGTACATGAGGTGCGCGGCCAGCCGGGCCAGATCGCCGCCGCGTCGATCTACCGCCAACTGGTGAGCGACAGCGCGATTCGCGCCTCGCACCTGGTCGGCGACGAGCGTGTGCAAGATCCGTACTGCCTGCGCTGCCAGCCGCAAGTCATGGGCGCATGCTGGGACATCATCGGCAACGCCGCGCGCACCCTGCTGATCGAGGCCAACGCCGTAACCGACAATCCGCTGCTGTTCAAGGACGGCGAGCTGTCGGTGGTGGTCTCGGGCGGTAACTTCCACGCCGAGCCGGTGGCCTTTGCCGCCGACACGCTGGCGCTGGCGATCGCCGAAATCGGCAGCATCTCGGAGCGCCGCATCGCGCTGCTGATCGACGCCACCTTGTCCGGCCTGCCGCCGTTCCTGGTGCGCGAGCCGGGCCTGAACTCGGGCTTCATGATCGCCCATGTCACCGCCGCCGCGCTGGCGTCGGAGAACAAGTCGCTGGCCCATCCGGGCAGCGTCGACACCATTCCGACCTCCGCCAACCAGGAGGACCACGTCAGCATGGCGACGTACGCGGCGCGCCGCCTCGACGATATGGCGCAGAATACGGCGGTGATCATCGGCATCGAGCTGCTGGCGGCGGCGCAGGGGATCGATTTCCATCGTCCGCTGACGACTTCCCCGCATCTGGAGCACGTGCATGCGCAGCTGCGCCAGAAGGTCGCCGTCTATGACCAGGACCGCTTCTTCGCGCCGGATATCGAAGCGGCCAAGGGCATGGTCATGCGCGGCGAGTTGAGCGCGTCGTGCAAGGAGTTGTTCACATCGCTGCATCCATAACCGGGGGCGCCATGGATTATCAGTTCAAAGCAGGTAGCATACCCTTGCTGGTGTCCATGCCGCACGTGGGCACGGATATCCCCGACGACGTGGCGGCGGCGATGACGCCGGCCGCCGTCGACAAACAGGACACCGACTGGCATCTGGCGCGCCTGTACGATTTCCTTGGCGAGATGGGGGCTTCGACCTTGTCGGCGCGCTGGTCGCGCTACGTGATCGACTTGAACCGGCCGCCGGAGAACACCAATCTCTATCCCGGCCAGGACACCACCGGTTTGTGCCCGGTCGATACCTTCCACCGCGAGCCATTGTATCTGGAAGGGCGAGTGCCCAACCAGGCGGAGGTCGAACGGCGTCTGGCGCTGTACTGGAAACCGTATCACGACCAGTTGCGCGGGGAGCTAGACCGGCTGCTGTCCGTGCACGGCGCGGTGGCGCTGTGGGACGCGCACTCGATCGCCTCGCACGTGCCGCGCTTCTTCGAGGGCAAACTGCCGGACCTGAACTTCGGTACCGCCGATGGCGTCAGCTGCGCGCCGGGGCTGAGCGAAGCGGTGGTGTCGCGCGCGCTGGCGCAGCAGCGCTTCAGCGTGGCCGTCAACGGCCGGTTCAAGGGCGGGCATATCACGCGCTTCTACGGAAAACCGGAGGCGAACGTGCATGCGATCCAGCTGGAGATGTGCCAGTCGACTTATATGGATGAGGAAGCGCCGTACGGCTACCGGCCCGACCGCGCCGAGCAGGTGAGGGGGCTGCTGCGCGAGATGACGCGGGCCGCCGCCGACTGGGCGCGGCGATGAACCAGCTCTTTGCCCGGAATGCGCTGCTACCCGAGGGCTGGCGCACCGATGTGCTGATCGAGTGGGACGCGGCGGGCGCCATCACGGCGGTGCGCGCCGGCGCCGCCGCCGAGGGCGCGGAACCCGTCGAAATCGTCGAATACGCACTGCCGGGCATGATCAACCTGCATTCGCACAGTTTCCAGCGGGCGCTGGGCGGGCGCACGGAAAAAGCCGGACCGCACAAGGCCGGCGGCGTCCAGGACAGCTTCTGGACCTGGCGCGACCTGATGTACCGCTTCGCCCGCAACATCACGCCCGCCCACATCGAGGCCATCGCAGCCCAGCTGTTCTCCGAGTGCCTGCGCCACGGTTACACGTCGCTGTGCGAATTCCACTATGTGCAACGGGCGCCCGACGGCGCCATGTACCCGCGTCCGGCCGAAACGGCGGAGCGGGTGATCGCCGCCGCACGGTTGGCCGGAATCGGCGTAACGATGCTGCCGGTGTTGTATAGTTATTCAGGTTTTGGCGAAAGCGCCCTGAAACCTGAGCAGCAGCGTTTCAAGACGGACGTCGCCGATGTGCTGCGCGTGATCGAGGCGCTGGAACCGTTGCGCAATGCGCAGACCGAGGTTGGCGTGGCGCCGCATTCGCTGCGCGCGGCGTCGGTGGCGCAGATCAACGCGGTGCTGGCGGCCTCACCGCCCGGCCGGCCGGTGCATATCCATATCGCCGAGCAGCAGCAGGAGGTGCGGCAGTCGCTGGACTGGAGCGGGCGGCGCCCGGTCGAGTGGCTGCTCGACCATGTCGATGTCGACGAGCGCTGGTGCCTGGTGCATGCCACCCACCTGACGCGCGGCGAGGTCGATCGTATCGCCGGCAGCGGCGCGGTGGCCGGCCTGTGTTTGACCACCGAGGCGAACCTGGGCGACGGCTTGTTCCCGCTGGAGGATTTCCTCGCGGCGGGCGGCCGCTTCGGCATCGGCAGCGACAGTCATATCTCGCAAAGCCCGGTGGAGGAATTGCGCTGGCTGGAATACGGACAGCGCCTGCAGCACCAGCGCCGCAATATCGCGGTGTCGGCGACGCAGCGCAGCGTCGGCGACTTTTTGTGGCAGGGCGCCTTGCGCGGCGGCGCGCAGGCGGCGGGACGGCCGGTCGGCGCCTTGGCGCCGGGGCGCCGCGCCGATGTGATCGTGCTCGATGACGATCACCCGAATCTGTATGGTCTGGCGCTGGACGAGGTGCTCGGCAGTTTCGTTTTCAGCGGTAACGACAATCTGGTCAAGGACGTCATGGTCGGCGGCCAGTGGGTAGTACGCAACCAGCAGCACGTGGCGCAGCAGGCGATCGCTGCGCGCTTCAAGCAGACGATGGCCGAACTGAGGGAGTTCCGATGACCCAGCTGATCCAGTATGCAAGCCTGATGCCCGCGCCGTGGAAGAACGGCGGCGGCAGCACGACCGAAATCGCCGCCTCACCTCCCGGCGCCGGTTTTGACGATTTCGACTGGCGCGTCAGCCTGGCGACGATTACGCAGGACGGCCCGTTTTCCGCATTTCCGGGAATCGACCGTACGCTGGCGCTGGTCGACGGCGACGGCGTGCTGCTCGATTTCGGCGATGAGCGCGTGGTGCTCAGCCCCAGCGAGCCGCTGATCGAGTTCGCCGGCGAGGACACGGTGCACGCCACCGTCACCGGCGCCAACACCACCGATTTCAATGTGATGACGCGGCGCGGCCGTTGCCGCCACCGGCTGGAGGCGTGCGTGGTGCGCGGTACGCTGGAGCTGAACCGGCGCGCCAGCACCACGCTGGTGTTCGTGGCCGATGGCGAATGCCTGTCCGTCAGCAGCGCGCGCGAACGCATCGCCATGGTGCGCTACGACATGCTGGTGATCGAATCGGAACAGATGTGGAGCATCGAGGCGGCGCAGGCGACCGTGTTCGTGGTCGACATCATCAATATCTAGCAGCTGTAATTATTCGAAGGCTTTGCATGACCGCGTGGGATGTGTTGTTTACCAATGTGCACCTGGCCACCATGGACGGCGGCTACGGCGAAATCCGCGATGCCGCCATCGCCGTCAAGGACGGCCGCATCGCATGGCTGGGATCACGCGACGCGCTGCCGGCCGATGCACAGGCGGCTTCCACGCATGATGGCGATGGCTGCTGGCTGACGCCGGGGCTGATCGACTGCCACACCCACATCGTCCACGCCGGAAACCGCAGCGATGAATTCGAGGCGCGCCTGAACGGCGCCACCTACGAGGATATCTCTCGCGCCGGCGGCGGCATCATGTCCACCGTGCGCGCCACGCGCGCCGCGTCGGAGGACGAATTGCTGGCGCAAAGCCTGCCGCGCGTACGCAGTCTGCTGGCCGAGGGCGTGACCACGATCGAAATCAAATCCGGCTACGGTTTGACCCTGGAATCGGAGGCGAAGATGCTGCGCGTGGCGCGCCGCATCGGCCGCGACGAGTCGGGCAAATTCCCGGTCGCCGTGGCCACCACCTTTCTTGGCGCGCATGCGCTGCCGCCGGAATTCGCCGGCCGCGCCGACGAATACATCGAAGAAGTCCGCGCCATGATCGCGCCGCTGGCGCAGGAGGGCTTGATCGACGCGGTCGACGCCTTCTGCGAGCGGATCGGCTTTTCGCGCGATCAGACGCAGCGCGTGTTTGACGCGGCGCGGGCGCATGGCTTGCCGGTCAAGCTGCACGCCGAGCAGCTGTCCGACCAGCGCGGCGCAGAACTGGTGGCGCGTTATGCGGGCCTGTCTGCCGACCACCTCGAGCATCTCACCGACGACGGCATCGTCGCGATGGCCGCCGCCGGTACGGTGGCGGTGCTGCTGCCCGGCGCTTACTACTTCCTGCGCGATACGACGCCGCCGCCGGTGGCGGCCTTGCGCGCGGCCGGCGTGCCGATGGCCGTCGCCACCGACTGCAATCCCGGCACATCGCCGATGACGTCCGTGCTGCTGGCGATGAACATGGCCTGCACGCTGTGGCGTTTGACGCCGCTCGAGGCGCTGGCCGGCTGCACGGCGCATGCGGCGCGCGCGCTGGGCCGGCAGGCGGATATCGGCACGCTGGCGGTGGGCAAGCGGGCCGACTTTGCGCTGTGGCGCATCGCCCGGCCGGCCGACCTGTCCTACGCCATCGGCATGAATCCCTGCGCGGGCGTGGTCAACGCGGGTATATGGCGCCCTCCCCACGGCTAGCGCCCGCGCGTCGACCTTGCAAAAAATAGTTCCGTCGCCGGGGCTTTCGGTTACATTAACCGGATTCCCCAACCTGTAACAGGACACCATGTTTGCCTTGAATTCGCTGCGCGTCGCCATTTTGCTGTCATTGGGTGCGCAAGCGCTGGCGTTTGCGCAGGAACCGCTACCGCCGACGCCACCAACGCCCGCGCCTCCGTCGCCAGCCACCGACGTGCCGGTGGTCGCCACCACGCCGCTGCAACCGGCCGCCGCGCCCGCGCCTGCCGTGGCTCCGCCGGCCGCCACGCGGCCGTTCGCGGAGCTGGTGCGCGGCGCCAAACAGCACCCGGGCTTCCTGAACCTGTATCAAAAAGAGGAGAAGGTGTGGATCGAGCTGCGGCCCGACCAGTTCGACCGCCCGTTGTTCATGTCCGTGAACATGCCCAACGGCCTGGGCGAGCGTGGCGTCTACGGCAGCCAAATGGGCTTTAGCCGCGTGGTGACCTTTCACCGCATCGGCAGTCTGGTGCAGATGATCGCCAAGAATACGCAATTCAAGGCGATCGGCGGCACGCCCGAGGCCAAGGTGGTGGCGCAAGGCTTCTCGGACAGCCTGCTGGCGATCGCGCCGGTGTCGAGCGGCCCCAATCCGAAGAACCAGTCGGTGCTGGTCGACGCGAATATCCTGCTGTTCGGCGACATTCCCGGCTTCTCCACGCGCCTCGAATTCGCCTTCCGCCTGCCGTACGCGATGGATGCGCGCAACAGCAGCTTCACGTCGGTGCGTAGCGACGAGACGATGACCGGATTCCAGGTCAACGCGCATTACGCGGTGCCGCGCATACCTGCGCCGCCGCTGGTGATGCCCACCATTGCGGCGGCGATCGCCAGCCCGCCCACCACGCTGCCGGACCCGCGCAGCATGTTCCTGGGCTTCTACTACACGTTCATGCCGCTGCCGGCCGAGCCGATGGCGAGCCGCCGCGCGGATGACCGGGTCGGCCATTTCGTCACCACCAACCAGGATTTGTCGGACGACGTCACGCCGACGACGGCCGTGCACATGGTGTCGCGCTGGCGCCTGGAGAAAAAGGATCCGGCGCAGGCGTTGTCCGAGCCGAAGCAGCCCATCGTCTACTGGATGGACGCCAACATCCCGGACAAATACCGCGAGTCGGTGCGTCAGGGCATATTGGCCTGGAACGCGGCGTTCGAACGGATCGGCTTCAAGAACGCGGTGGTGGTCAAGCAGCAGACCGCCGCCGACCATTTCGACACGATGGATGCACGCCACGCGTCGGTGCGCTGGTTCGCCGGCAGCGATGTGGGCTTCGCCATCGGGCCGAGCCAGGTCGACCCGCGCACCGGCGAGATACTCGATGCCGACATCGGCATGTCCGACGGTTTTTCGCGCGGCGTGCGGCGCGTGGTCAGCGAGGACGGGATGGACGGGACGGCGGCTTTCGCGCCCAATGCCGATGGCGCGTCGCATGAAGACCGCTGCGACTACATGCTCCAATCCGGCGACGAGATGGGCTTTGCCATGGGGCTGCTGGAGGCACGCGGCGAGCTCGAAATGGGTAGTCCCGAGGCCGACGCCGTGGCACAGGCATATGTGCGCTCGGTGATCATGCACGAGGTGGGCCACACCCTGGGCCTGCGGCACAACTTCCGTTCGTCGACGATCTACAGCATCAAGCAGTTGCAGGATCCGGCCTTCACCAGGGAACACGGCTTGACCGGCTCGGTGATGGATTACACGCCGTTCAACCTGGCGCTCAAGGGCGAGCGGCAGGGGGAGTATGTCACCTCGGCGCTGGGACCCTACGATTTCTGGGCGATCGAGTACGCGTACAAGCCGATCGACCCGGCCCGCGAGAAGCAGGAGCTGGCCAGCATCGCGGCCCGCTCCAACGAGCCGCTGCTGGCCTTCGGCACCGACCAGGATGCGGGCGGCCTGAACTCCGATCCGGACGTCAACGTGTTCGATCTGGGCAGCGATCCGCTGGCGTACTTCCAGCGCCGCCTGGCGATTTCTCGCGAGCTGTGGGACCGGATTCAAAACCGCACGCTCAAACCTGGCGAGAGCTACGAGTCGCTGCGCCGCAGTTTCGACTACGGCTTCCAGCAGTTCGCGCGCACGATGCCGGTGGTGGTTAAATATGTCGGCGGCGTGACCTATCTGCGCGATCACGCCGGCACCGGCCGCGCCACCTTCACGCCGGTGCCGCTGCCGCGCCAGCGGGCGGCGTTGAAGATGCTGACCAATAGCCTGTTCAAATCCGACAGTTTCACCTTCACGCCGGCGATGATCAGCCGCCTGGGCGCCGATCACTTCACCACGCGCGGCAGGGCCGACGTGTCGGTAGGTGGCAGGGTGCTTGGCCTGCAGGCCGGCGTGCTCGATCAACTGATGTCGGACGCCGTCGCGGTGCGCCTGATCGACTCGCGGGAGAAACTGGACAATCCCAAGCTGGGACTGGGGCTCGACGAGTTATACACCAGCGTGCAGGAGGCGGTGTGGAGTGAACTCAAGACCGGCAAGGACATCCCCGGCATGCGCCGCAATCTGCAGCGCGAGCATCTGAAGCGCATCGCCGTCATGCTGTTGCGCGCGACGCCGTCGATGCCGGCCGACGCCCGCAGCCTGCAGCGGGAAAACGCGCTGGCGCTGCAACGCGATCTGCGCGTCGCGATGGCGCGGCCGGCAAGCCGCGAGGTCAAGGCGCATCTGGCTGAAAGCTACGAGACGCTGAGCCAGGCGCTGAAGGCGCCGATGCTGCGGGCGGGCACCTGATGCGGGGCTGGTTGGGCGGGGCGCTGCTGACGCTTGGACTGCTGGCCGGCGCCGCCGCCGCCGCGCAGGACGGGGATACGCTGCATGTCGGCTCCAAGCGCTTCACCGAATCCTATATCCTCGGCGAGGCGCTGACGCAGACCGCCGCGCCGCACGCCAAAGTCACGCACCTGCAAGGACTGGGCAATACGGCCATCGTGCTGGCGGCCTTGCAGGCGGGCCGCATCGACGTCTACCCGGAGTACCTGGGCACCATCGATCTGGAGATCCTCAAGCATACCAAGGCCGCGCCGCTGGCGCAGATACGGCGCGAGCTGGCGCCGATGGGACTGGGCGTGGCGGTGCCGCTGGGATTCAACAACACCTACGCGCTGGCGACGCGCGGCGACGCCGGGGACGTGCACAAGCTCAGCGACCTGGCCGCGCGCGACAAGCTGCGTTTCGGGCTGTCGCATGAATTCATCGGCCGCGCCGACGGCTGGCCGGGACTGGCCGCGCGCTACGGCTTGAAGCAACGTCCGCAAGGCCTGGATCACGGCATCGCCTACGAGGCGCTGATGCAGCGCCAGGTCGATGTCATCGATATCTATTCGACCGACGCCAAAATCCGCCAGTATGGACTGCGGGTGCTGGACGACGACCGCGCCTACTTCCCGCGCTACGACGCGGTGCTGCTGTACCGGCTCGATGCGGCGCGGCGCTTCCCCGCCGCGTGGAAAGCGATCGGGCAGCTGGAGGGACGCATCGGCGCGGACGACATGATCGCCATGAACGCCGCCGCCGAAATCGACGGCAAGAGCTTCACCAATGTCGCGCGCGAGTGGTTGGCGGCGCAAAGCGCGAAGGCCGCCGGAACCAGCGTTGCCGCGACGGATGCGAAAGCGCCGCCGGCGGCCCGCGATGGCTTGCTGGCCAAGATCTTCGACAAGAATCTGTGGCCGCTGACGCGCCAGCACCTGACGCTGGTGCTGTTCGCGGTGGGGATGGCGTGCGTGATCGGCATTCCGCTGGGCGTGATGGCGGCGGTGTTTCCGCGCCTGCGGCAGCTGGTGCTGGGGTTGACGGGCGTGCTGCAAACCGTCCCCTCGCTGGCGCTGCTGGCGCTGTTGATTCCATTACTGGGGCGCATAGGCACCGTGCCGGCGCTGGTGGCGCTGGTGGTGTACGCGCTGTTGCCGATCGTGCGCAATACCTGCACCGGATTGCTGCAGGTGTCCCCGGGGTTGCGGCTGGCGGCGTTGGCGCTGGGCCTTCGACCGTCGCAACGCATGATGCTGGTCGAGCTGCCGCTGGCGCTGCCGGTGATACTGGCCGGCGTCAAAACGGCGGCGGTGATGAGCGTGGGCACCGCGACCATTGCCGCCTTCATCGGCGCCGGCGGCTACGGCGAGCGCATCACCATCGGCCTGGCGCTCAACGACAACGACATGTTGCTGGCCGGCGCCATTCCGGCGGCCGTGCTGGCGTTGCTGACGCAGGCCGCGTTCGAACTATTGGAGCGCCTGGCCGTTCGTTCCCGCTAACAACATCTTCCTTTCCGGAAAATAAACAGCAGGCTACGCGTTTTTGTAAAACAAATGTAAGCAGATTTGATAGCGGGTAAGGGTTTGTAAGGCGGCAGGCAAGTCGGCGGCGGCGCGGCTATAGTGAATCCGTTGATTCAATCTCCCTCCCACTAACACCGGGTTCCTCCCACCAGCGGCAACGCTGCGTGGGATTTTTTTTGCCGCTTGGTATCTTTACGCTTGCGCCGACAGTTCCGTCAGCGCCTCGCCGGTGACGCGGCAGATGCGCCACTCCGGCATCACGGTAGCGCCCATGCCCTCGTAGAGTTTGATGGCGTTGGTGTTCCAGTCCAGCACCGACCACTCGAAACGGCCGCAGTCGCGCTCGACCGCCAGCCGCGCCAGCGCCACCAGCATCTGCTTGCCGTAGCCCCTGCCACGACAGGCTTGCTTGACGTACAAGTCCTCCAGGTACAGCCCCTTTTTACACAGGAAGGTGGAGAAATTGTGGAAGAACAGCGCGAAGGCGACCACCTCGCCGTTGGCCTCGCCGACCAGCGCCTCGCAGCCCGGTTTGTCGCCGAACAGGCTCTCGTGCAGCATGGTCTCGTTGGCCACGACCATGTGTTCGAGTTTTTCAAACACCGCCAGCTCGAAGATCATGCCGAAAATGGCGGAGACGTCGGCCGGTTCGGCCGGTCGGATGGTCAGGTCGGAGTTGTTCATCAGGCTGCTTCAACACTTTCTTTTATGACAGGGGAATCGGATTTGAGCGCCGCTGCGACGCTGAACAAGCACAATACCATGCCAGCCCATTCCAACGGTCCGGGACGGAAGTGTTCGAGTTGAATCGACAACAGCACCGAGATCACCGGCGTGGCCACGCCGATATAGACCGCCTTGTCCGAGCCGATGCGGTGGATCAGCGTGAAGTAGGCGGCGAACGCGATCACCGAGCCGAACAGCGACAGGTAGAGCAGGCCGCCCCAATACTTCGGCTCGCTCGACAAGGTGAACGACTGGCCGCTGACGAGCACCCAGACGGCGACGATCAGGCTGCCCCACATCATCGCCCAGGCCATCGTCAACAGCACGTTGGACGATTCCACGCGCACCTTGACGACGATCAGGTTGCCGACGGTGCTGGCGATGGTGGCCGTCAACGCCAGCCCGAGGCCCAGCAGGAAATGGCCCTCGCCGCCGGACATGATCTCCTGCCAGGCGCCCTGGATCGAGTGGAAGAACAGCAGCGTGACGCCGGCGATGGCGATGATGCCGGCGTTCCAGGTGCGCCAGCTGACCGGCGTGCCGAAGGCGATGCGGTTGAGGATGGGACTCCAGAACACCATCAACGCGAACAGCACGGCGACCAGGCCGGACACCAGATATTGCTCGGACGTATAGGTGCAGATATAGCTGAGCGCGAACGTGGCCGCGCCTTGCAGCATCAGCCAGCGTTGCGCGCGCCAGGGCAGCAGCAGCCTGTCGCCGCGCACGGCGCACCAGGCGAACAGCGCGGCGGCCGCCAGGCTGAAACGGTAGACCACCGAAACAGCCGGCGCGACGTCGCCCAGTTGCAAGGTAATGGCAAAGAAAGTGGAGCCCCAGATCAGGCAGGCGATAACGAAGAGCAATGGAGAGGACATCGGGCAAGTATAGCTGGCTTGCTGACCACTTGCCTAGCGGCCACCTTTTAGCGGCATGTTCGGCCACGATGGCGTAGCCGCCAGCGACTCGACTAGTAAGCAAGTCTATACCGGCGGTACAAAAAACCCAGCACGAACAGCGGCCCGATCAGCAGAAAGCGCAGATCGTCGAAGAACGATGGTTTCTTACCTTCGATCTTGTGGCCGATGAACTGGCCGATCCATGCCAGCACGAAGACGGCCAGCGACAGCGGCAGCACTGTTTGTTGCGGCAACGCGGCCAGCACGGCAAGCATGACGGCGGACATCGCCAGCATGCCCAGCGCGAACGGTTTGGACAGCGTGAAGTAATAGCACAGCGACGCCAGGGTCACCGCCACGGCGGCCAGCGGATGGATGGACCACACCAGCCCCAGCAAGGTGAACACGATCACCGGCACGCAGATGAAGTGGATCACTTCGTTGGTGGGGTGCAGATGGCTCTCGCTATACTGGGCGAGCAGCAGATCGATGGTGCGCGGTTGCGACATGATGGTCTCCTGCGATTGTTGTTATGGTGCGGTCTGGCCGCCGATAAATTCTACACCCGTTCATTGAGGATGAGGTCGCTTGCGCCGACACCGCGCCGCGCCTTGGCGGGCTCCGGTAAAATGCCGACATGCCTGACGACACTGATTTGACCTCCCCCGCGCTGACCGGCCTGGCGCCCGTGATCGACGCCCGCACGCGCATTCTGGTACTGGGCAGCTTTCCGGGCGCCGCTTCGCTGGCTGCGCAGCAGTATTATGCGCATCCGCGCAATTTGCTGTGGCCGATTTTGTCGGCGTTGACGGGCGAGCCGCTGGCGCGGTTGCCGTATGCGGAGCGGTTGCCGCGTTTGCTGGCGCATGGGTTCGGATTGTGGGATGTGCTGGGGGCGTGCGAGCGCGAGGGCAGCCTCGACTCGGCGATCCGCAAACCGGCGGCAAATGATTTCGCGCGGTTGCGCGAGTTGTGTCCGTTGCTGGAGACGGTCGGCTTCAACGGCCAGACCTCAGGCAAGTTCGCGCCACAGTTCGCTGCCGAGGGCTATCGAACGGTGGTGCTGCCATCGACATCGCCAGCCCACGCTTCGCTGACATTGGCGGAAAAACTCGAGCGCTGGAGAGCCTTGCTCTAGTCGATATCGATGCTCATTGAGCGACGATGCGAAACTCGGTGGCGATGGCCACGGGCCGCACTTGAAAAATCTAGAAGCAGCTGCTGAGCATCCACGAATTCATAGGGCACGCCATAATCCGACACGTGTCGGTGTTTGTGGTCATAGGCCATGATGCGGCCGGCATGCTTGAACTTCTTTGATCGAGCCGTGCAGGTCCAACAAAGAAGCTAAAGCGGGATCGGATCGCCTACTTCAACGATATCACCTGATGATAGCAAACGTCCGCTGGTTGGCAAGCTCCATTTTGACTGAACTCAAGCCTTTGATTGATAGCTCAGTGATAACCTTTGGCTGACAGACTTGCCTTGGCTTCGCGGCAGGTGTTCATGTTTCCCGCACTACCACCCGCACCACCGTCTCCAGATAATCCTCGAACCCCATGCGCAGATACACCTGATGCGCCGGGTTGGCGCGCATGACGTGCAGGAACGACGTCTCGCCGCGCAGCATGTGGCGCCGGATCAGTTTGCCGATCAGCTGTTTCGCCAATCCGCGACCCTGGTAGTCCGGATGCGTGCACACGCCGCTGATCTCGCACAGCCCGGGCGCGCGCAGGCGCTCGCCAGCCATTGCCATCAAGCGCTCGCCGTCGAAATAGCCGAAGTAGTCGCCCAGCTCGATGGTGCGGATGCCGAACGGCCCCGGCTTGCACAAGGTCGCCAGTTCCAGCGCCTGCTGCGCGTGGTGCGCTTGCAGCGGCAGCGCTTCGGGCGCGGGATCTTCGACCGGCGTGGCCCCGGCCCAGACCATGCGGAACATGGTCGTTTCCGCGTCGATGCGCCAGCCGGGCGGGGCGGCGCCGGTCCAGTTTTCGCAGTAGAAGTGTTCGCCCGGCGCGCAATGGGGCTGCAGCGCGTCGAAATCCGGCGCGGCGCTGTCGGCAAACGCCAGGATGGGCGAGAAGCCGGCGGTGTAGCGGCGCGCGCCGCCGTCGCCGCTGGCGTGGCGGGCGTGCGCGCCGGTCAAGGTATGCCAGAAGATGCGGTCGAGTAGTTGAGTTTTGCATTGCCGCCAGAATATCATCACTTGACCACTTTCGCCTCGAGGGCCCTGATGTGGTCGAGCTTGGCTGCGTACAGGTCGTGGTGGCCGCGCGTGGTGCTGTTTTCCAACGCCTTCTTCATGTGCTGGTCGGCCGCGCGCAGGTTGCCCAGCTGATAGTGGCTGACCGCCAGCCAATAGTGGAATTCGTGATAGTCGGGAGCGCGCTCGAGCTCGCGCTCGAACAGGTTGCGGGCACGCTGATAGTCGCCGAGCTGCATCGCTTCCTGGCCCAGATGGAAGAAATAGAAGGGCGGATACGGCTCGATCCGCGCCAGCCGCTCGCGCACCGCCGCCGCCTCGGCCGGCCGCTGTAGCGAGTCCAAGGTCTGCGCCAGGTTCGACAGGTAGATGGTGTTGTCGGGGGCGTACCGCAGCGCGTGGCGCAGGGTTTGCTCCGCCTGCATCGGGTTGCCGTGGTTCTGGTAGATGACGGCCAGCGTGTTGTAGGCGTTCATGAAAGCCGGGTCCGCCTGGACGGCCTGCCGCGCGGCCCAGTAGGCGTCGTCGACGCTGCCGGCCGACAGCAGTTCGGCGGCGCGGTTGTTGAGGTACATGGCGACGATGGTCGGTTCCTCCAGCAGGCGCGCGGTTTCGCGGGCCTTGGGCGGGATCGGGATG
The DNA here is from genome assembly GCF_979258245.1 of Duganella sp. AC917. NCBI lineage: Bacteria > Pseudomonadati > Pseudomonadota > Betaproteobacteria > Burkholderiales > Oxalobacteraceae > Duganella > Duganella sp. AC917. The sequence continues at coordinate 4,405,237 of NZ_OZ409848.1, read as the reverse complement.
AAGTCCACCGTCAGCGCGGCGGCGTTGCCGACCTGATAGCCGTCGAGGTAGGAGGTGCGCTTCTTGCCCAGCACCAGGTTGACGTGGTTGCTGGCGAAGTACAGGTTGCCCGAGCGGCTCCAGCTTTCCTCCATATAGATCTGCTGGAACTGCACGGTGAAGTTGAGTTCGCGTGCCAGCGCGGCCGTCATGATCACCAGCGACAGGCAATTGCCGGCGCGCGCGTCGAAGGTCTGGGCGGCGTTGCGCGTCATGGCCGAGTCGTATTCGAGCTTGAGCTGGTCGCGCGTGTAGAGCGCGTCGAACAGCGCGCGCCGCGTGTCCTGCACGCTGCCCCGTTGGCCGAGGTTGTGCTTGAGGTAATCGCGCATGCGGTCGCTGAGCGCGAAAATCGAGGCGGTGTCGATCGGCGCGGCGGGCGCCTTGAACAACTGGTCGTGGAAGAGTTCGGATACCGGCGCGCGCTGCGCGGTCGTTTGGGTGGCGCAGCCGCTGACACAGAACGCGACGGCGCACCAGAGCATGGCCCATGGCTTCATGACATGTCTCCCTTTGCTGCGGAGCACAAGCCGGCGCCGCACCAGGCAGCGGACTCTGTGTTCCGCTTGAGGAAAGTATCTGCCCCTAAACCTGTGCTGTCAACGAGTATCCATGTTGCGTCGCGGGCGGTTGAACCTAGCCCAGCGGGCGCACGTCGACCGGCTGCCCCTGGGCGTCGAAGCGCAGCGCCACCGATACCGCGTCGATGCCGATGCTGGCCAGCGCGTCGCGCAGATCGTCCACTTCCACCTCGAGGTCGGCGGTGATGTCGAGCGGCTTGTCGCACGTGGCGAGCACGTCCGTGCCGGCCGACAATTGCACGCGCAGCAGCATTTCATCATCGACATCCGTTGGCGCGATGATGGCGCTGACCTGGTCCGGCGCGTGCGATCCCAGCGCCTGGTTCAGCTCGGACAGGATGCGCAGCATGTCGTACTCGGACTGGCCCTGCGCGCGGGCGCCGAAGAACAAGTCCTGGTAGAGGAAATTCAGCGTCAGGGCCGGATCGGCGCCACGGCCGCGTCCCAGGCAGCGCGCCACCAGCGGCCCGTATTGCTCGGTCCATTTCTGGTAGCGCTCGGCGCGCTTGGCGAAGTGGGCGTCGGCCGCCTTCTCGCCGGCCGGCACCTTGTAGAAGGCGTCGTCGGCGCGCTTGAGCGAAAAGCCCAGCAGGAAGCGCAGCTCGACGGCGCTGTCGTCGGGGCCGAAGCCCACCGGCGTCCAGCCGGCCGCCATGCTGCGCTCGAGCGCCGGCGCGGCGGCGATTTTTTTCTCCGTCAGCGTCTGCGCCGCCTCGCGCACCATGCTGTGCAACTGGCCGTAGCTGACCCGTTCGAATTCGGTCAGGTCGTAGGCGTGGCTGACCAGCACCACCTTGGCTTTCGGGCTTTCCAGCCCGGCGTCGTTGAAGCTGGCCAGCAGCGCGTCGTAGGCATCGCCGTCCTGGAAGTCGGCGGCCGGGTCGAGTCCGCCCTGGCTGTGCACGAACACCGGAATGGCAAAGGCGTCGATCTCCATTTCGGGCGCGCCCTCGCGCCGCAGCAGCAGGCTGGCGGCGCCTTCCTCGACGGCGTTGCGCAGGTAGCGGTAGCCGTCGACGGACTCGTCGCGCGCCAGTTCGATGGCGCCGTACAGCACTTCGTCCTTGCCCTGGTTGAGCAGCTTGCGCAGCAGGCGCTGGAAGTCGAGCGCCTTTTGCGCCAGTTCGGCGCGGGTGGTGTCGGCCACGATGTCGTTGTTGAATTCACCGTCCGACAGGTCCAGCGCGAGCGCGCACAGTTCGGTGGTTTGCTGCTCGTCCTTGAGTTCCGGCGAGTTGGCGGATTTGCGCGGTACGGGGCGCTTGTTCTTAGGCATGTAGATGGGGTCGTCTTATCGTTCGTGGTGGAAGGCTTCGTGCAGCTCGTCGAGCAGGTCGGCGGTGTCGTCCTCGGACAGGCCGAGGTGCCGGCACGCCAGCGCGCCGCCTTTTTCCCATTCGTAGGACATCGGGCGGCCGTGCAGGCGTTCGATGCCTTTTTCGGCCAGCAGCGACAGCGCCACCAGCGAGCGCACGGCGTCGTCGGTGGCGGGGTCGTCGAGCACGCGGTAGTCGTGGTGCAGCAAGATCGCCCAGGAGACGTCCGGCGACAGCCCCCAGTTGCGCGCCAGCAGGCAGCCGATGGCGGCATGGTTGGTGCTGTAGCGCAGGTCTTCAACGGCGGTGAACGGCAGCTCGGCTTCGTGGCAGGCGTCGGCGTAGGTGTCGGCGTAGTCGCTGAAACGGTTCATCAGCAACGGCACGCCGATGTCGCAGAACAGGCCGAAGGTGTGGGCGATGTCGGGCGGGGCGATGCGCAGCTTGCGCGAGGTGAACACCAGCGCCTGGGCGCGCCGCGCCGACACTTCCCAGAACGCGTTCAGGTCCGATTCCTTGCCTTCGATGGCCTGGCGCGCGAGCAGCCCTGTCAACAGCGCGGCGCACTGGTCGACGCCGAGGAAGTTGATGCCCTGTTCGACCGACTTGGCCTTGCGCGCGGCGCCGAAGAACGGCGAGTTGGCCAGCTTGAGCAGCGCGCCGGACATGCCGACGTCGTTGCCGATGATGCGGGCGATGCGGCGCGGCGACGGGTCCGACTGGGCCAGCTCGCGCTGCAGGTCGACGAGCAGGCTGGGCCTTGGAGGAATACGGATGGAGCGCATCAGCGCTTCTTCCACCGCGTTTTCTACTGGCATGGCTGGGGCAGCAACTGTCGTCATGTTGATCTTCAGGGATAAAGGCGGCGCGCGGCCGGGGTGGGCGGCCGGCGCGGGCAAATGTTGATGGCATGCATAAGCAATATTATCGCCGCAAGCGCGCGCCGGTTGCGCGAATTTCTCCCAATTTTATTGCTTTGGGGCTATTCGGGCTTTAAATTTGTCGCTAATTTCCGCCCGCCCGTCAAATTTGATGGCGCTTTGATAACGATTCGATAGCCCGTTCGTGATCGCGCGGTCCAGATTGGCATTTACAATATCGCCATGACTAATGTTATCGCAGGGATCAATTTCGCCGCGCCATCGCACGAGGTGGCGCGTCTGCTCATCGGCGTGACGGTGCTGGTCGACGGCGTCGGCGGGCGCATCGTCGAGACCGAGGCCTACGACCGCGAGGAGCCGGCCTCGCATTGCTACATCGGCCAGACGCCGCGCAATTTCTCGATGTTCGGCCCGCCCGGGCGCAGCTATGTGTACCGCTCGCACGGGCTGCACTGGTGCCTCAATTTTGTCTGCCGCGAGGAGGGCCACGGCGCCGGGGTGCTGATCCGCGCGCTCGAGCCGGTGGCCGGACTGGACGTGATGCGCGAGCGGCGCGGCATGGACGACGAGCGCCTGCTGTGCGCCGGGCCGGGGCGGCTGTGCCAGGCGATGGGCGTGACGCGCGAACACAATAACCTGCCGCTCGACGCGCCGCCGTTTGTGCTGCTGCCACGCGATCACGCCTTGCCGGTGGAAGTGCTAGCCGGCCCGCGCATCGGCATTTCCAAAGCCATGGAGCTGCCGTGGCGCTTCGGCGTGGCCGGCTCGCGGTTTCTCAGCAAGCCCATGAGCAAACCCATGCGCGCCTGACGCTTGGGCGGGTGCAGCCTTCGGCGCGGCCGGCGGCTCGACCTTGAACACCGACACCGCCTGCGACAGGTGCACCGCCTGGTCCTGAAGGCTCTCGGCGGCGGCGGCGGCCTGCTCGACCAGCGCCGCGTTCTGCTGCGTCACATCGTCCATCTGGCCGACCGCCTGGTTGACCTCGGCGATGCCCAGCGCCTGGTCGGCGCTGGCGTCGCTGATGCGGGCGATGATGTCGTTGACCTCGCGCACCGAGTCGACGATGTCGCCCATGCGCTCGCCGGCCTGGTGCACCGAGGCGCTGCCGCTGTCGATGGTCGCCACCGAAGCCGCGATCAGGGTTTTGATCTCCTTGGCCGCCGCCGCCGAGCGCTGCGCCAGGGTGCGCACTTCCGAGGCCACCACCGCGAAGCCGCGTCCCTGTTCGCCGGCGCGCGCCGCTTCCACCGCGGCGTTGAGCGCCAGGATATTGGTCTGGAACGAGATGCCGTCGATGACGCTGATGATGTCGACGATCTGGCGCGAACTGGCGCGTATCGACGTCATCGTCTGCACCGCCTGCTGCACGGCGGCGCCGCCGCGCTGGGCCATGTCGGTGGCGCTGGCGGCCAGCTTGCACGCCTGCTGGGCGTTGGCGGCGTTTTCCTGCACCGCCCGGGTCAGGCTGTCCATTGCGCTGGCGGTTTGTTCGAGCGAGCTGGCCTGCATTTCGGTGCGGGTCGACAGATCGAGGTTGCCGCTGGCGATTTCGTGGGCGGCGGTGTCGATCGAGCGCACCGCCGTCAGGATGGTGCCGAGCGTCTGCGTCAGGTTGCTCATGGTTTGATCGAGCATGCGCGCGGTGTCGGCGATTTCATCGCGTCCGTCGTTGCGCTTGCCGGCCCCGAGCCGCCCGGCCGCCAGCGCCACCACCACGTCGGCGATGCCGCGGATGTCGCGCAGCATGGCGCCGCGCACGGCCATCGTCACGCCCAGCGACAACGCGATCGATAGCAGCACCACCACGCCCATGGTGGTGGTGAGGGTGGCGAAGTCGCCGGTGGCGCGCGCGTACGCCTGTTCGCTCAACTGTTTTTGCAGCGCCGATAGTTCGGCCAGCTTGTCGTTGAGGCGCAGGAACTGCGTCTCGGCCTTGGCCATCGAGTTGGTGGCGATGCTTTGGTCCATCTGCGCCATGTCCATGGTTTCCAGCACGGCCTTGCGGTAGGCCGCCAGCGACTGCAGCGATTGCTCGACGATCTTGTACTCGTCGCCGTCGACCTCGGACGCCGCCGCCAGCTGGCGCAGCCCGGCCTCGACGCCGGCGTGGCGCGACTTGATTTGCTTGCCCAGGGCGTCGAGCCGCGACTGCGCGAAGCTGCCGTTGACCCAGGCCAGCAACTGGTAGATGTGGGCGTGCGCATAGCGCGCCTCGCCGGAGACGTCGGCTGCCGCCTTGAGGCGCTCGGCGCGCACCCGCACCAGGTTCTCCATCGAGGCGTTCTGGCGCACCATGCCGTAGTAGCCGGCGGCGGCGGTGACGATCAGCAGCACCAGCACCAGGCCGGGCGCGAGCAGCAGTTTGGGACCTATACGTAATTTCTTCAACATGATGCTCTCCGGCTCTGCGCGCGAACGGCGGCTGCGGTTAGTGGTGCTTACTTTTTATAGATGCCGGCTTCCAGCACCGCATCGCCAACCCGCAGGATGTAGGTCGTCTTGGGCTCGATCTTGCCGGTGGTCGGATTCTTGTACTGGTAGTCGACCCAGCCGCTGCCTTTCTTGGCGGCCAGTTCGATGATCTCGCGGCGGTATTTTTTGCCGCTGGCGTCGGGCACGTCGGTCAGGTCCTTGCCGACGATGGACGGGTTGATCGGATGCGCCAGCACGATGCCGGTGTTGATGTCGCGCATGTCGACGTACAGCGAGCCTTGCACGTAGTCGGGATCCTTGGCGCTGATCTTTTTCATCATCGCTTCCTTGCCGTTGGCCTTCATGAAGGCGGCGCCTTTTTCGGCCATGGCGATGGCGTCTTTCTCGGTCGGCTCGGCGGCGATGGCGGCGTTGGCGGCGCACAGCGTGAACAGGGCGGTGGCGGCGATGGCGGCCGGGGCGAAGTACGGTTTCATGGCGGTTCCTTGTCAGGTGAGGGGGATTGCTCGGGTAAACTTTACGCCGGCGCCGGTGGCCGGGGTTGCGCTGTCGCAAGGTGTGGCCGCGTGGCAATTGCAACCGTGGTTTTATTGCCGCTTGCGCACAGTCTCTAAATATTTCCAAGCGTCACTTGATTTTGGGCAATTTGAACGGGCCTCGGGCGGCCTAGCATGGAGTTTCCGCCACCTCACAAAGCGATAGGAAACCGTCATGAGCACCCACCTGATTTCTTCCGCGAACCCCAGCGCCGCGCAGGCGCCCAAGTTCAAACCTTTCATCCGCCAGACCATCGCCAATTCGCGCCAGTGGGAGTGGATCCCGCCCGAGTTGCAGGAGGCGGTGCAGGTGGTGTCGCATGTGCTGCCGTTCCGCACTAACGAATATGTGCTCGACCACCTGATCGACTGGAACAACATCCCGGACGATCCGATCTACCGGCTGGTGTTCCCCCACAAGGACATGCTGCAGGCGGACGACTACGCCCAGCTGCGTGAGCTGGTGCTGGGCCACGCCAACCAGCCGGCGATGGCTGAACTGGTGCGCAAGATCCGCATGCGCATGAATCCCCATCCGGCCGGGCAGATGACCCACAACGTGCCGCGCGTGAACGACGCGCCGGTCAAGGGCCTGCAGCACAAGTACAAGGAAACGGTGCTGTTCTTCCCCAGCGCCGGCCAGACCTGCCACGCCTATTGCACCTTCTGCTTCCGCTGGCCGCAGTTCGTCGGCATGGACGACATGAAGTTCGACGCCCGCGAGTCGCACGAGCTGGCGGCCTATCTGAAGCTGCACCCGGAGGTGACCGATGTCTTGATCACCGGCGGCGATCCGCTGATCATGAACACCCGTTCGCTCGAGGCCTATATCGAGCCGCTGCTGGTGCCGGAGCTGGCGCACATCCAGAACATCCGCATCGGCACCAAGTCGGTGGCGTACTGGCCGCAGCGCTTCGTCACCGACCGCGACGCCGACGATCTGCTGCGCCTGTTCGAGCGGGTGGTCGCCAGCGGCAAGAACATGGCCATCATGGGGCACTACAACCACGCGGTCGAGCTGCGCTCGGAAATCGCCCAGCGCGCCGTCAAGCGCATCGTCGGCACCGGCGCGACGTTGCGCATGCAGGGCCCGTTGATCCGCCATATCAACGAAGACCCGAAAAGCTGGGCCGAGTTGTGGCAGACCGGCGTGCGCCTGGGCGCGATTCCCTACTATATGTTCGTCGAGCGCGACACCGGCCCGCGCGAGTATTTCGAGCTGCCGCTGGCGCGCGCGCACGAGATCTTCCAGGAGGCTTACCAGATGGTGTCGGGCCTGGCGCGCACCGTGCGCGGACCGTCGATGAGCGCCTTCCCCGGCAAGGTGGTGATCGACGGCGTTGCCAGCATCGGCGGCGAGAAGGTGTTCGCGCTGCAGTTCCTGCAGGCCCGCAATCCGAACTGGGTGCGCCGGCCGTTCTACGCCAAGTACGACCCGAACGCGACCTGGATGGATCATCTGAAGCCGGCCTTCGGCAAAGAGAAGTTCTTCTTCGAAGAGGAGGGCGGCAGCCGCAGCGAGTACGACATCGAGACGCCCGGCCACCGCAAGGTGATCCCGTTGATCTCGGCGCGGCAGGAGGCTGCCGCCGCTGCGGCGGCAGCCGGTTGCAGCGCCCCCAACGCCGCGTAGGTGGCGCCGTGCTGATCGGGGAACGTACGCGGAACGACGTGGCGATCCGCCATGCCGCCGCAGGGGGCGCCCCCCGGATGGGCGCCGAGGCCGCGACGCCGGTTTGCCGGCCGGGCGCGCCGGCGCCGAAGTTGTCGGGCGCCGCCGTGTTCATGTTGGTGTTCCTGCCGTTCGCGCTGGGGCACTATCTATCAAGCCTGATGCGCACGGTGAACGCCACGCTGGCGCCGCAGCTGGTGACGTCGCTGGCGCTGACGCCGGGCCAACTGGGCTTGCTCACCAGCGCCTTCTTCTTTTCGTTCGCGCTGGTCCAGCTGCCGGTCGGTATCGCGCTCGATCGCTGGGGCCCGGCCAAGGTCCAGTTGCCTATGCTGATCGTGGCGGCGCTGGGCGCGCTGGCTTTTTCGGGCGGCCACACTTTCACCGAACTGCTGGTGGCGCGCGCCGTCATCGGCCTGGGCGTGGGCGGCTGCTTCATGTCGGCGGTGAAGGCGATTTCGACCTGGATCGCACCGTCGCGCATGCCGTCGGTGCAGGGCTACCTGATCGCCGTCGGCGGCCTGGGGGCGGCGTCGGCCACCTTGCCGGTGCGCCTGGCCCTGCACTACACGGACTGGCGCGGCCTGTTCGTCGGGCTGGCGGTGGCGGCGGTGACCACCGGCCTGCTGATCCGCATGCTGGCGCCGTCGCAGCCGCCGTCTGCCACGCCCGGACCGGGGCGGGCCTCGGTGTTTTCGGCGATGGCCGACGTGTACCGTCATCCCGCCTTCCGCGAGGCGGCCATGCTGGTGCTGATTCCGCACACGGTATTCTTCGGCATGCAGGGCTTGTGGATCAGCCGCTGGCTGACCGACGTCGCGCGGTTTCCGGAGGAGGCGGTCGCCTACCTGCTGTATCTGAGCATGGCGGCTATCATCTTCGGAGCCATCGCGGTGGGCATGATCACCGAGTGGGCCGGCCGGCGCGGCGTGCCGCCGATCAGGGTGGCGGCGGCCGGCGTGGCGCTGTTCATGCTGGTACAGCTGGGTTTTGTATGCAACTGGGCGCCCAGCTTCCAGACCCTGGCAGTGTTGTTCACGCTGGTCGGCACGGTGACCGGCATCGAGTACGCGATCATCGCGCAAAGCCTGCCCGGCCGGTTGACGGGACGGGCCGCCACCTGTCTGAACCTGCTGATTTTCCTGGGTGCGTTCGCGGTGCAGGCGGGCTTCGGCATGGTGGTCGGCTGCTGGCGGCCCAACCTGCTGCAACAGTACCCGGCCCAGGCCTACCAGGTCGGCTTCGCGGTGCTGGTGTTGCTGCAGTCGCCAGGATTGGCGTGGTTCGTTTGGCGGCGCTGGAGACGGCCGGCCGGTTCCGGTAGAATGGACCTCCATTCCGGCAACCCGGCGACCAGCCCTCCATGACGCGATGACCAAACTTCAACAGGCACACAACGGCAACCGCGCGGACAACGCGTTCACCTCCCTGCCGCGCAGCTGGCAGGATTGGATCACGGAGAATCTGGCGCGCGCGTGCAGCCCGCTGGACATGGCCAACAGCATGGCCCGCTCGGGCCAGTACAGCATGGCCGTGGCCAGCGCCGCCATCGACGAGGCGCTGCGCATGCGCGCGCAGGGCGATGGCGGCGCCGTTGCTGGCGCTGGCGCGCCGGTGGCGGCGCAGAGCGTGTTCGTGGCGCCGCAGCAGATGCCCTTCATCGATATCGAACGCAATCGCGTGGCCGCGCCGGACCGCGACGTGGAGCTGCTGTTCGTGCTCAAGCAGCCACAGGTCATCCTGCTCGGCAATGTGCTCAGCATGGAGGAGTGCGACGCCATCGTCGCCCACTGCGGCACGCGCTACACCCGCTCGACGGTCACCGGCGAGGCCGACGGCGCCAGCGTGGTACACGAAGGGCGCACCAGCGAGATGGCCTTCATCCAGCGCGGCGAGGCCGAGGTGGCCGAGCGCATCGAACGGCGCCTGGCGGCGCTGGCGCACTGGCCGGCCGAATGCGGCGAGCCGTTCCAGCTGCAAAAGTACAACAGCACGCAGGAGTACCGTCCGCACTTCGACTGGCTCGACCCGGACAGCAGCGGCCATCAAAGCCACCTGCAGCGCGGCGGCCAGCGCCTGGCCACCTTCATCCTGTACCTGAGCGACGTGGAGCAGGGCGGTGGCACCGTCTTCCCTGGCATCGGCCTGGAAGTGTTCCCGAAAAAGGGCAACGCGCTGTGGTTCCTCAACACCGACGCCAACCACCAGCCGGACCGCCAGACGCTTCACGGCGGCGCGCCGGTGGTCAGCGGCACCAAGATCATCGCCAACAAATGGTTGAGACAGGGACGCTACGGTTAGAATGTCGCAGACATCTTAACCAAGGAACTGTATGAGACTCGTGCGTTACGGCCGTCCCGGCAAAGAAAAACCAGGCCTGATCGACGACGAAGGCAAGCTGCGCGACCTGTCCGGCGTGATCGCCGACATCGGCGCCGAGCAGCTCTCGCCCAAGGCGCTGCGCAAGCTGGAGAAGATTCCGCAGGCGTCGCTGCCGCTGGTGCGCGGCACGCCGCGCTACGGCGTGCCGGTCGCGCGCGTCGGAAAATTCATCGGCATCGGCCTCAATTATTCGGACCACGCGGCCGAAATCGGCATGCAGCCGCCGAAGGAGCCGGTGGTGTTCATGAAGGCCGTCACCTGCATCAATGGCCCGGACGATCCGGTGATGCTGCCGCAGGGGTCGAAAAAGACCGACTGGGAAGTGGAGCTGGGCGTGGTGATCGGCACGCGCGCGCAATACGTCAGCGAAACGGACGCGCTCAAGTACGTGGCCGGCTATTGCGTGGTCAACGACCTGTCGGAACGCGCGTTCCAGCTGGAGATGGGCACGCAGTGGGACAAGGGCAAGGGCTGCGACACGTTCGGCCCGATCGGACCGTGGCTGGTGACGCAGGAGGACATCTACGACGTGCAGAAGCTCGACCTGTACCTGGATCTGAACGGCAAGCGCATGCAAACGGGCTGCACCGAAACGATGGTGTTCTCGGTGGCGCAGATCATCAGCTATCTGTCGAAGTTCATGACCCTGGAGCCGGGCGACGTGATCGCCACCGGCACGCCACCGGGCGTGGGCCAGGCGCGCAAACCGCAGCGCTTCCTGAAAAAAGGCGACACGCTGCGCCTCGGCATCGCCGGCCTGGGCGAGCAGCAGCAGGACGTCATCGCCTGGCAAGCGCGCTAAGCGTTTCTGTCATCAACGCCGGGGTCAAGTCTGTCATTCGGACACGACCCCATCAGCAAAGCCGTGGTGATGGCTGAGGCCGTGTCCGATTGCCAGACTTGACCCCCTCAAGCGCGCTGCGCCTCGGCATCGCCGGCCTCGGCGAGCAGCAGGACGTCATCGCCTGGCAAGCGCGCTAAGCGTTTCTCTCATCAACGCCGGGGTCAAGTCTGTCATTCGGACACGACCCCATCAGCGAAGCCGTGGTGATGGCTGAGGCCGTGTCCGATTGCCAGACTTGACCCCATCGAGCGGTGGTGATGGCTGAGGCCGTGTCCGATTGCCAGACTTGACCCCCTCAAGCGCTCAAGCGAGATCACAGCACGCTCGCGAATGCCCGTTTGACTGCATCCTCGAGGCGGCTGGTAATCTCCGCCAGTTCGGCGTCGGTGCTGGTGAACGGCGGCGCTAATAAGATATGGTCGCCCAGCCGGCCGTCGATGGTGCCGCCCATCGGATACACCATCAATCCCACCGCCATCGCCTGCTCCTTGATCGCCGCGTGCAACTTGAGCGCCGGATCGAACGGCTCCTTGCTCTCGCGGTCCTTGACCAGCTCCATGCCGATAAACAGCCCGCGCCCGCGAATGTCGCCCACATGCGGATGCTGGCCGAACGCCTCGCGCAGCATGCGGCGGAAGCTGGCGCCGCGCACCGTGACGGCGCCCAGCAGATCGTCGCGCTGTATCACTTTTTGCACCGCCAGCGCGGCGGCGGCGGCGATCGGATGCCCCATGTACGTGTGACCGTGCTGGAAGGCGCCGCTGCCTTCGCGCAGGCGGGCGACGATGTGCTCGCGCGCCAGCACCGCGCCGATCGGCTGGTAGCCGGCGCCCAGGCCCTTGCCCAGCACTACCAGGTCGGGCAGCGCGTCTTCCTGCTCGAACGCGTACAACGTTCCGGTGCGGCCCATGCCGCACATGACTTCATCGGCGATCCACAGGATGCCGTACTGGTCGCACAATTGACGCACGCCGCGGAAGTAGCCCGGCGTGGGCGGCACCGCGCCCGAGGTGGCGCCAACCACCGTCTCGGCGCAGAAGGCGATCACGCGCGACGGCCCGGCGGCAAGGATGCGCGCCTCCAGCTCGCGCAGCAGGCCGTCGGTATAGTCGTCGACGCTTTGGTCCTTGGGACGGTGCCGGTATTCGTAGCAGGGCGACACGCGCGGCACGTTCATCAACAGCGGTTCGAACGGGCGGCGGCGCCATTCGTTGCCGCCGATGGCCAGCGCGCCCAGCGTGTTGCCGTGGTAGCTCTGGCGGCGCGCGATGAAGACGCTGCGTTCATTGTCGCCGGCCTCGACGAAGTACTGGCGCGCCAGCTTGAGGGCGGTCTCCATCGCCTCCGAGCCGCCGGAGACCAGGTAGACGTGATCGAGGTCGCCGGGGGCGTCGGTGGCCAGCCGGGTGGCCAGTTCCTCGGCTGGCTCGCAGGTGAAGAAGGCGGTGTGGGCGTAGGCATTGCGGTCGATCTGGGCGTGCATCGCGGCCAGCACGTCGGGGTGGCCGTGGCCCAGCGACGACACGGCGGCGCCGCCGCTGGCATCGAGATAGCTGTTACCCTGGCTGTCGCGCACCGTCAGCCCGGAGGCACTGACGGCCAGCGGCGGCGGGCGGCGCAGGTTGCGGTGGATGATGTGGCTCATGGCGTCCTTTCTGGCGTGGGGAAGAGTGTGACCGACAGCAGAAGATAGCGCCGATCGACTTGTATTCCCTTGATAAATGCCGGAACATAAGTAAATAGTTTCCCAAAGCCACAAGGAACAATGCTATGAACGATCGACTGGGACCGATTCCCTTCGCACACATGAGCGCGAGCCAGCAGGTGGCGGCGCAGGCGGTCATCGACGGCCCGCGCGGCGCGTTGTACGGGCCGTTCGTGCCGCTGATCCGCAGCCCGGAGCTGATGGCGGCGGCGCAGCGCATGGGTGAGTATTTGCGCTACCGCAGCGCCATCGGCACGCGGCTGACGGAGCTGGCGATCCTGGTGACGGCGCGCCAGTGGAGCCAGCAGGTGGAGTGGGCGATCCACGAGCCGATCGCGCGCGACCACGGCATCGCCGACGAGGTAATCGCGGCGATCGCGGCGCGCCGGCGGCCCGAGGACATGGCGCCGGACGAAGCGCTGGTGCACGATTTCTGCGTGATGCTGCATCAGCGCCAGCGCATCGACGACGACACCTATGCGGCGGCACTGGCCATGTTCGGCGAACATGGCGTGGTCGATTTGATGGGGATCAACGGCTACTACACGTTCCTGGCGATGGTGATGAACGCGGCCCAAACGGAAGTGCCGGCATCGGCCGCCCAGCCGCTGCCCGAGGTTTAGATAACGCGCTTGAGCCAGGCGCTGATGTCGACGATTTCTTGCTGGCACAGCGAGTGCTGCATCGGGTAGTCGTGCCATTCGACGGCGTAGCCCAGCTGTTTCAATGCGTCGCGCGATTGCTCGGCGCGCGCCAGCGGTATCACCGGGTCCATGCGGCCGTGCACCATGAAGATCGGCGTCGCCAGGCTCTCCTTGGTGTGCTCGGCGACAGCCTTGGGCGCGATCGGCAGGTAGCCCGACAGGCACATCATGCCGGCCAGCTTTTCCTTGAGCCGCAAGCCGGTCTGCAACGTCATCGCAGAGCCCTGCGAGAAGCCGCCCAGGATGATGCGCGAGGTGGGAATGCCGCGCGCGTTTTCGCGGGCGATCAGCGCTTCGATCTTCATCTGCGAGGCGCGCAGACCGCCCTCGTCCTCCTGCCGTCCGAGGTCGCTGGCGACGATGTCGTACCACGAGCGCATGACGTAGCCGTTGTTGACCGTGACCGGCATCGTTTCGGCGTTGGGGAAGATGAAGCGGATCGGCGGCAGGCCGCGCAAGTCGAGTTCCTGCGGCATCGGCAGGAAGTCGTTGGCGTCGGCGCCGAGGCCGTGCATCCAGATGATGGCGACGCCGGGGTTGTCGCCGGTTTCTCTTTCAATCGTTTGCAGCAGGGGGCTGGTCGTGCTCATGGGGCTCCTCGGGGATGCGGATGGTCGTTGGGCGAAATATAGCAGGCCCGCCGCGCCGGCGGCGCGCAGCCAGCGGCGCCGCGTCAGGCCCGGCGGGCGCTGGGCGGCCATGGAATGTTTCTTCAGGCTGCCGGCTGCGGGCGCAGCGCGGATTTGGGACGGAACGCCTTGCACACGGCCGGGTCGGTTTCCATATAGGGTCCGCCGATCAGGTCGATGCAGTAAGGCACGGCGGCAAAGATGCCGCCGGTAATGGTGGCGCCGTCGGCATCCTTGAGCCCGCCCAGCGTTTCGGCGATGGCCTTCGGCTGGCCCGGCAGGTTCATGATCAGGGCCGCATGGTCGGGCGTCTCGCGGATCACCGCCGTCTGCCGCGACAGGATCGCGGTCGGCACGAAGTGCAGGCTGATCTGGCGCATTTGCTCGCCGAAACCGGGCATTTCCTTGGTGCCGACGGCCAGGGTGGCCTCCGGCGTAACGTCGCGCCGCGCCGGCCCGGTGCCGCCGGTGGTCAGCACCAGATGGCAACGGTCGATGTCGACCAGGTCGGTCAGCGTGGCTTCGATGAGCGCGCGTTCGTCGGCGATCAGGCGGGTTTCAAGGCGGTAGGGAGTGGTCAGCGTACGCGCCAGCCACTCTTCCAGCGCCGGAATGCCCTGGTCCTGATACACGCCGCCGCTGGCCCGGTCCGAGACCGAGACCAGGCCGATGACCAGCAGTTGCGCCGGATCGACCGCGGCGCCGTCGACGATGGTGGTATTACTCGTCATCTTGCTCGCTGTCGTCGGCGCTGGCGTTGTCGGCGTCGTCGGTGGCCGCTTGCTTCTTCTTGCCGTCGATCTGCTTGAGGATCTGGAAGATCTCGCGGTAGGCCTTCGGCGGTTTGTTCTCGGCCTGTTCCTTGCGCGCGTTGCGGATCAAGGTGCGCAGCTGCTGCACGTCCAGTTCCGGGTTCTCTTCCAGCAGCACGGTCAGCGCCTTGTCATCGGCAAGCAGCTTGTCGCGGCGGCGTTCCATCGCGTGCATGGCGGCCGTCTCAGACTTGGAGGCGCCTTTCCAGCTGTCGATGGCTTTCTGGATCTCGGCCACTTCGGCCTCGTCGAGGGTGCGCATCTTCTTGCCGACGAACTGCATCTGGCGGCGGCGGCCCTCGTGGTTGGTGATTTGCTGGCACTCGAGGATGGCGTCGCGCACGTCCTCGGGCATCGGCACGCGCTTGACGCGGTCACGCGCCGCTTCGACCAGCGTTTCGCCCATTTTCTGCAGGGCGTCGGACTGGCGCTTCATCTCGGATTTGGAAGGGCGTTCGTATTCTTGCTCGAATTCGGTGGAGCTGAAGCCGACCGCGCCGCGATTTGGATTTACCATAATATCAACTTTCGGTGGGGCGTGTGCCTGCCCCTGTAAACTGTAAACGACTGCTATGATAACTGTTTTAGCGGCCAACCGAAGAAAACAGCCCATGAGCGATACCCATTTCACCCACACTCAGGACCAGTTGAGGCAGCTCGCGCGCGATGTGCTGGGCTTTGCCAAGGCGCAGGGCGGCACCGATTGCGCGGTCGAAATCAGCGAAGGCAGTGGTTTGTCGGTGTCCGTGCGCAAGAGCAAGATCGAGACGATCGAGCAAAACAAGGACAAGGGGATGGGCGTGACGGTGTTTATCGGCCAGCGGCGCGGCAACGCCAGCACGTCCGATTTTTCGCCGGCCGCGCTCAAGGCGACGGTGGAGGCGGCCTACAACATCGCCCGTTTCACCGCCGACGACGATTGCGCCGGCCTGGCCGACGAGGACATGCTGGAACTGGCGCCGCGCGACCTGAAGCTGTTCTATCCGTGGGACCTGAGCACCGAGGACGCGGTGGCGCTGGCCCAGCGCGCCGAGGCGGCGGCGTTCGACGTCGATCCGCGCGTGACCAATTCCGAGGGCGCCAACGTGCATGTGCAGCAGTCGCATTTTGTGTCGGCCAACTCGCGCGGCTTCATCGGCGGCTATCCGTTCTCGCGCCACACGCTGTCGGTGGCACCGATCGCCGGCAAAGGCTCGAAGATGCAGCGCGACGACTGGTATTCGTCGGTGCGCGACGCCAAGAAAATGTCGTCGCCGGAGGCCGTGGGCCGCTATGCCGCCGAGCGCGCGCTGGCGCGCCTGAACGCCCGCACCATCGATACGCGTACCTGCCCGGTGCTGTTCGAGGCGCCGCTGGCGGCCGGCTTGCTGGGCGCGTTCGTGCAGGCGACGTCCGGCGGGGCGCTGTACCGCAAGTCGAGCTTCCTGATCGATTCCCTGGGCAAGCAGGTGCTGCCCAAGCATGTGCAGATCCACGAAGACCCGCACATCGTCGGCGGTGTCGGCTCGGCGCCGTTCGACGACGAGGGCGTGCGCACCGTCAAGCGCGACGTGGTCAAGGACGGCGTGGTGCAGGGCTACTTCCTGTCGACGTACACCGGCCGGAAATTAGGCATGACAACCACCGGCAACGCCGGCGGCGCGCACAACCTGTCGCTGACGTCGACCCTGACCAAAAAGAGCGACGACTTCGTGGCCATGCTGAAGAAAATGGGCACCGGGCTGCTGGTGACCGAGTTGATGGGCCAGGGGACCAACTACGTGACCGGCGACTATTCGCGCGGCGCGTCGGGCTTCTGGGTCGAGAACGGGATCATCCAGTATCCGGTCGAGGAGATCACCATCGCCGGCAATATGAAAGACATGCTGGCGCAGATCGTCGCGGTCGGCGCCGATGTCCTGGCGCGCGGCACCAAGGAAACCGGCTCTATCCTGATCGAAAACATGGTGGTGGCAGGCGGTTGATCCGCCCTCCACACTAGCGCGGCTTGCAAAGCCGGCTTGACGGCAGGCCGCAGGAGATCAGCCGTTGCAGGCTATCGGCTGGCACCGGCACAACCGGCCGGGCCGCAGCGCCGCCTGCGATCTGCTGATCAGCCAGCGACAACAGCGGAATCGGATTGGCCGCCATCACCAGATAACGCAAGCGGTCGACCGCGCGCAGCGCCAGTTGCGACGCGCGCGAGCCGGCTTCCTCGTGCGTCATGCGCAGCAGCGTATCGAACAGTATCTTGCTGCCCAAGCTCTCCGACACCAACATCAGCGGCAGGCCGGCCGGCTCGTCGCTGGTTTCCAGCGCCTGCAAGATCGCGTCCCGCATGCGGCGCTGGATCTGGTCGCGCGCCACGCCCTGATAGATCAGCGCGTCCGGCAGGCAATCGTCGACCAGCACATCCTTGACGCGGGCGGTAGGGCGTGCTGCAGCCGCCCAGGCATAACGCCAGTGCGAATGCCCGCGTTGGCGAGATGGCGCACGCGAACGCGCGGCGCATCGACGATATCAAGATGATCATGGTGAACCTCCCGAAGCGGCACGGATGCGCCATATGAGGTTCAGTGTATTTTTCCCTGCGACACGCATATTGTCGTGCCGCAGGGATTGCCTTCAGCGCGCCTCAGGCCGCCAGGGAGGCGGCCGGGCTCAACGCATTACTGCTGCGCGAGCAGCGACTGCAACACCGGTTGCAACACCGCACGGCCCAGCTCGGCGCTGCGGGCGCCGTTCCAGCCGGTGTCCGGGTCCGGATCGTTGGCGTTGTCCTTGAACGGCATTTCCAGCGTCAGCGACAGGCAGCCGAACGCGTGGGTGATGTGCGGCGAACCCATCGTCAACGTCTCCGGCGTGTACGGCGTTTCGCCGTAGCCATACTCGTCCTGGAAGTCCGGGCTGGCGATCAGGAAGTTGTCGATGAAGTACTGCTGCGCCTCGGCCTGATCCGCCGTGAACTCCGGCAACGATTCGCTGCCGGCCACGAACACGTACGGCAAGCCTTCGTCGCCGTGGATGTCGAGGCACAGGTCGCAGCCGATCTCCAGCATCTTGTTCTTGACCAGGAACACTTCCGGGCTGCGTTCCATCGTCGGATTGAGCCATTCGCGGTTCAGGTTGGCGCCGGCCGCGTTGGTGCGCAGGTTGCCGCGCACCGAGCCGTCCGGATTCATGTTCGGCACCACGTAGAACACCGCTTCCTTCAGGCACTGGCGGCCGAACGGATTGGCCGGATCGAGCAGGGCGTCGACCATGCCTTCGACAAACCACTCGGCCATCGTCTCGCCCGGGTGCTGGCGCGCGATGACCCACACCTTTTGCTCCGCTTCCGGATCGCCGATGACCAGCATGTTCAGGTCGCGGCCGTCGATGGTGCTGCCCAGGTCGACCTGTTTGACCAGCGGCGACAGTTGCGCGTTGTCCAGCAATGCCAGATGGCGTTCCCACGAGTACGGCTCGAAATAGGCGTAGTAGACGCTGTCGTATTCCGGCGTGTGGTTGATCGTCATGACTTGGCCGTCATAGGTGGTCGGCACGCGGAACCAGCTGTCGCGGTCGTAGCTGGCGACGGCCTGGTAATCCTTCCAGCCGTCCGGGTAGGCGGCGTTGCCGGCGTTGAGGAAACGCAGGTTCAACGGCGTCGCTTGGGCGCCCTGGACGCGGAAATAAAACCATTGCGTGATGTCGGCGTGGGAATCCTTGCGGATGTTCAGGTCGATGGCGGCCGGATCGTCGGCACGCACGACTTCGATGGCGCCGGCATCGAATTGCTGGCTGATTTTGATAGACATTGCGTAAGTCCTGGTGGATTCAGTGTAAAGAGTATTTTTGCACTTTTGGCGCAGTGCCGACATCATACAGGCTCGCGGGGGCGGCGGGCGCGCGCTGATCCATGACGTTGCCGGCTGGTTAATGTTGTGTCAGACCGCCAAAGCGCTCGAAGAATGCCGGCTCGGCGGCGGGCGCGGCGGTGTCCTCGCGCCGCAGCACCGCCTCGACATGGCGCTCGGCGTCCGCGTACACCGACTGATATATATCGCGTGCCAATTCGTAGGCCAGCGCTCCCGGCCACGGCGTGGGCAGCAATTCCATCGGTAGTTGTGGATCGTGCAACTGCACGCGCCGGTAGGCATGGATCAGCAAGGTGCGGATCACGAAGGCCTGCTCCGGCGTCGGCTTGATGTCGCCATGTTCGCGCAGCGCCGCCAGCAGCGGCTCGAAGCGCGCGATAAAGCCCTGGTATCCGATCGCCACGTCGCTGACGTCCCAGCCGCTGGCCACCAGATCGCTCAACGGCCGCCCGGCGACGCGCTCCATCGACTTGGCCTGCACCACAAACAGCTTTCCGACCACGCCCAGCCGCTTGAGCAGCTCATCGAGCGCGCCGCCGTCGGCCGCCGGATGGCCCATGATACCGGGCGCGATCACGCTATAGCCTTCCCACAGCAACTCCTTGCGCACGGCGCTGCGTTCGGCCGCGTTGAGCGCGCCGTCACCGTTGAGCACCAGCGTCCAGCTGCCATCCCAATGCACGTTGAGCGGCGCGTAAATGCGGCGGTAGGCGTGCACGAAGCGGGCCATCGCGTCCGGCGTGATCGCGTACGAGCTGCGGCGGCCGTCGCGCTGGGCGCCCAGCCAGCCCTCCTGCGCCAGTCGGAACACGGACGTGCGCAGCAAGCGGTCGTTGACGCCGAACGGCGCCAGCAGCTCGATCAGGCTGCCCAGCCACACCATGCCGCCGTGCGGGACGATGGCGTCGCCGAAGATGGTCACCACCAGCGACTTCGAGCGCGGCGGATCACCGGCGAGGCAATCCGCTATCCATTCGGAATAATTCATAGGCAAACGTCGGTTCTGTACATGGAAACAATAGTTTACTTTGCCTCGACTGCGGCGCAGCATTTATTTGTCCCGCGTTTCTCTTGGGATACTCTATTCTAATATGATTCAAAAAAGACGTAGCAAAATCAGATTGTGTATCGTAATATGATGTGACACGAGGAGACAGCTATGTACGCACAAATGGTGGAAACCGGCCTGAGCACCGTCCGCACGGCCGACGACATGGCCGCCGACGAGCGCGCTTTCCAGGCCCGCATCGACGACGGCGTCAAGATCGAGGCCAAGGACTGGATGCCGGAGGCCTACCGCAAAACCCTGATCCGCCAGATCTCCCAGCACGCGCATTCGGAGATTGTCGGCCAGCTGCCGGAGGGGAACTGGGTCACGCGCGCGCCGACGTTGAAGCGCAAGTCCATCCTGCTGGCCAAGATCCAGGACGAGGCGGGCCACGGCCTGTATCTGTACAGCGCGGCCGAAACGCTGGGCGTCTCCCGCGACGAGTTGCTGGACGCGCTACACAGCGGCAAAGCCAAGTACTCCAGCATCTTCAACTACCCGACCCTGTCGTGGGCCGACATGGGCGCGATCGGCTGGCTGGTCGACGGCTCGGCCATCATCAACCAGATACCGCTGTGCCGCTGCTCTTACGGGCCGTACGCGCGCGCCATGATCCGCGTGTGCAAGGAGGAGTCCTTCCACGCTCGCCAGGGTTACGACATCATGATGTCGCTGGCGCGCGGCACGCCTGAACAAAAGGCGATGGCGCAGGATGCGCTCAACCGCTGGTGGTGGCCGTCGCTGATGATGTTCGGTCCCTCGGACGCGGAATCGGTCAACAGCGCGCAATCGGCGCAGTGGCGCATCAAGCTGTTCTCCAACGACGAACTGCGTCAGCGCATGGTCGACCAGACCGTCCCTCAGGCGGAGTTCCTCGGCCTCACTGTGCCGGACCCGGACCTGAAATTCAACGCCGAGACAGGCCACTACGAATTCGGCGAGATCGACTGGAGCGAATTCCAAAACGTCTTGAAGGGCAATGGCCCATGCAACCGCGAGCGCCTGCGCACCCGCGTCAAGGCATGGGAGGACGGCGCCTGGTTCCGCGAGGCGCTGGTCGTCCACGCCGACAAGAAGGCCGCCAAAGCCGCCGCATAAGTGGATCCACGTAGGGCGTATTAGCGAAGCGTAATCCGCCAAGCGCCGCCACCAGCATAAGAAAATCGAGGAGCACAACATGAGCAAAGAATGGCCCCTGTGGGAAGTATTCATCCGCAGCCAGCACGGCCTGGCGCACAAACACGTTGGCAGCCTGCACGCGCCGGATGCCGAAATGGCCGTCAACAACGCGCGCGACGTCTACACGCGCCGCAATGAAGGCGTCAGCATCTGGGTGGTGCGTGCCGCCGATATCGTCGCCAGCAGCCCTGGCGACAAGGGCGCGCTGTTCGAGCCGGCCAACAGCAAGGTCTATCGCCATCCGACCTTCTTCCCGATGCCGGCCGAAGTCAAGAACCTGTAAGCGGAGCGCATCGTGGATAACAAAGTCAATTACCTTTTGCGCCTGGGCGACAATGCGCTGATCCTCAGCCAACAGCTTTCGCAGTTGTGCGGCAAAGGCCCCGCGCTGGAAGAGGACATGGCGTTGACCAACGTCGCGCTCGACCTGCTGGGCCAAACCCGCCTGTGGTACGAATACGCCGCGGAAGTGGAAGGCGCCGGCCGAGACGAGGACAAGCTGGCCTACCATCGCGACGCGCACGACTTCAAGAACTGCCTGCTGCTCGAACAGCCGAACGGTAACTACGCCGACACCATGATGCGGCAGTTCTACTTCGACACCTGGCACTACTTCCTGATCGAAGGCCTGACGCGAAGCGCCGACCCGCGCATCGCCGCCATCGCCGAAAAGTCGCTCAAGGAAGTGACCTACCACCTGCGCCGCAGCGGCGATTTGATCGTGCGCCTGGGCGACAGCACCGAACTGGCGCATGCGCGCACGCAGACCGCCGCCGACGAACTGTGGATGTACAGCGGCGAAGTGTTCGCCTATGACGCCATCGACAACGCAATGGTGGACGAGGGTATCGCGCCACCGGCCGACGAACTGCGTGCGCATTGGCTGGCGCACGTGGCCGAAATCTTCGCCGAGGCCACCCTGACCATGCCGCCGGCCGACGCCTGGATGCAAAAGGGCGGCAAGCAGGGGCGCCATACCGAGCACCTGGGCTACATCCTGGCCGAGATGCAGTTCCTGCAGCGCGCCTATCCCGGCGCCGAGTGGTAGGAGTGTAGAAATGACAGCCGCCGCTATCGACGCTCCCGTCTTGAGCACCGCGCAGGTGTGGTCCTGGCTGGCCGAGGTGTCCGACCCCGAGATTCCGGTCATCTCGATCGTCGACCTGGGCATCGTGCGCGACGTGCGGCTGGACGATGGCGCCTGCACGGTCACGATCACGCCGACCTACTCCGGCTGCCCGGCGATGCAGGTCATCGCCGACGCGATCACCGAGGCGCTGCACGCGCACGGTGTCCTGGATGTCCGTCTGCAAAACCAGCTCTCGCCCGCCTGGACCACCGACTGGATGAGTGAAGAGGGCAGGGCCAAGCTGTCGGGCTACGGCATCGCGCCGCCAGCCGAACAGGTGATCGACATCAGCGGCCTCGCTGGTGGCGCGCGCGGCGCGCTAGCGGCCATTTCGCGCCGCCCGCAGCCGCGCGTGGCCATCGTCTGCCCCAATTGCGGCTCTTCTCACACCGGGATCACCAGCCAGTTCGGCTCCACGCCCTGCATGGCGCTATACAAATGCCTGGATTGCCGCGAGCCTTTCGACTACTTCAAGTGCCACTAACCACCATGAGCAAATTCCACCCGCTGACCGTCTCGCAAGTACGCAACGAAACGCGCGACACCATCGCCGTCACGTTCGCCGTGCCGCCCGAGCTGCAAGACAGCTTCCGTTACCAGCAGGGGCAGCACCTGACCTTGCGTGCGATGATCGACGACGAGGATGTACGCCGGTCGTACTCGATCTGTTCGGGGGTGCAGGAAGATACGCTGCGCGTGGCCATCAAGCGCACGCAGGGCGGGCTGTTCTCCAGCTGGGCCAACGAATCGATCAAGCCTGGCTTGACGCTCGACGTCATGCCACCGATGGGTCACTTCAACGTGCCGCTGGACGCCGCGAACCGCAAGCACTACCTGGCCTTCGCCGCCGGCAGCGGCATTACGCCGATCCTGTCGATCGTCAAGACCACCCTGGCGGCCGAACCGCACAGCCGCTTCACGCTTTTCTACGGCAACCGCGCCTCCTCGTCGGTGATCTTCAGGGACGAATTGTCGGACCTCAAAGATACGTACATGGATCGCCTGAAGCTGGCCTACGTCATGAGCCGCGAGCAGCAGGACATCGAATTGTTCAACGGCCGCATCACCAAGGACAAGTGCGCGCAGTTCCTGCGTCACTGGGTCCGCGTGGACGACATCGATGTCGCCTTCATCTGCGGCCCGGAGGACATGATGCTGGGCGTGTCAGAAGCGCTGCAGGAGGCCGGCATGCCGAAGTCGAACATCAAGATCGAGCTCTTCGCCGCCAGTATCCCGAAACATCAGCACAAACCGCGCGCGCTCGATGCGGCAGCGGCGCGCCACGAAACCGAAGTCACCGTCATCATGGACGGTAGCGCCAGCAGCTTCACCATGGACCAGGACAAGGAGTCGCTGCTCGACGCCGGCCTGCGCGCCGGCATCGACATGCGTTATTCGTGCAAGGGCGGCGTATGCTCCACCTGCCGCTGCAAACTGCTCGAAGGTAAAGTCGACATGGACGTCAACTACGCGCTGGAAGACTACGAGATCGCGCGCGGCTATGTCCTCAGCTGCCAGAGCTTCCCCATCACCGACAAAGTCGTCATCGACTTCGACCAGGCCGAATAAAAGAACGGAGACGCCATGAACTACGAAAATATCCTTTTTGAGATCAACGACGGCATCGCCCAGTTGACGCTGAACCGTCCCGACAAGCTGAATAGCTTCACGCAGGCCATGCACGACGAGGTGCGCCACGCCGTCAACAAGGTTGGCAGCGACAAAAGCGTGCGCGTATTGATACTTACCGGCGCGGGGCGCGGCTTCTGCGCCGGCCAGGACTTGTCCGACCGCGCGGTAGAACCGGGCGCGCGCGCCGTCGACCTGGGCGACTCGGTAGAAAAAAACTACGCACCGCTGGTGCTGGCGCTGCGCGGCTTGCCGATGCCCGTCATCTGCGCCGTCAACGGCGTGGCCGCCGGCGCCGGCGCCAATCTCGCGCTGGCGTGCGACATCGTCCTTGCCGCCAAGTCGGCGTCGTTTGTCGAGGTGTTCTGCAAACTGGGGCTGATCCCGGACACCGGCGGCACCTACTTCCTGCCACGCCTGATCGGCAGCGCCCGCGCCATGGGTCTGACCATGCTGGGCGAAAAACTCAGCGCCGAAAAAGCCGAATCCTGGGGCCTGATCTGGAAGGCCGTGCCGGACGAGGAGCTGGCCGCCGAAACCATGGCCATGGCGCGCCACTTTGCTACCGCGCCGACCAAGGGCCTGGCCTTCACCAAGCAGGCGCTGTACGCCAGTCCGCACAACACGCTGCAGCAGCAGCTCACGCTCGAATGCGGCATGATGAGCGAACTGGGTCGCACCGAGGACTACCGCGAAGGCGTTGCCGCCTTTATGGAAAAACGCGCACCGCAATTCCAGGGGAAATAACTATGCCAGCATTGAGCAAGGACCGTCTGGTCGCCGTCATCGGCAGCGGCGCGATGGGCGCCGGCATCGCGCAGGTGGCCGCCGTCGCCGGCTACACCGTCAAGTTGTACGACACGCGGCCGGAGGCGGTGGCCAAAGCCATCTCCGACATCGCGCTGGTGTTCAACAAGCTCGTGGCGAAGGATCGCATGAGCGCCGTCGCCGCCGCCGCCGCCATCGCCCGCCTGCACGCAGCCGTCACGCTCAGCGACGTGGCCGGCGCGGGCCTGGTGGTGGAAGCCATCGTCGAGGACCTCGGCGCCAAACGCGGCCTGTTCGCCGAATTGGAGGCGCTGGTCGCCGACGACTGTATCCTCGCCACCAACACCTCGTCTATCTCGGTGACCGCCATCGCCGCCAGGCTGCGCAAACCGGAGCGCCTGGTCGGCATGCACTTCTTCAATCCGGTGCCTTTGATGGCGCTGGTCGAAGTGATCAGCGGCCTGGCCACCGACGCCGCCGTCGCGCAAACCGTGTGCGACACCGCCGCCGCATGGGGCAAGAACCCGGTGCACGCCAAGTCGACGCCGGGATTCATTGTCAACCGCGTCGCAAGGCCGTTCTACGCCGAGGCTTGGCGCTTGTTGGGCGAACAGGCGGCGGATGCCGCCACCATCGACGCCGTCATGCGCGAAGCGGGCGGCTTCCGCATGGGGCCTTTCGAGTTGATGGACCTGATCGGGCACGACGTCAACTTCTCGGTGACGCAATCAGTGTTCAACGCCTACTTCAACGATCCGCGCTTTACGCCGTCGGTGCTGCAACAAGAGATGGTCAATGCCGGATATCTCGGCCGAAAATCGGGGCGTGGATTCTACGTCTACAGCGAGGCAGCGACCGCTTCGCCTCAACCGCAAACCGAGTCCGCGCAGCCGGTGCCGGAATTTGTCAGCTACACCGTCGAAGAGGGCGCGAAGGCGGGCGCGCCGCGCTTTTCCGGCAGCGCCGCCAGCGACGCGCTGGCCGAACGTCTGCGCGCGGCGGGCATCACCGTCGCCCATCGCCAATCGCCGGAAGCGCGCGGGCATGCCGCCGGTGCTGACGGCGCGCCTGCCTTCCACTGCAACGGCGCCGCCGTCTACCTGACCGACGGCCGCAGCGCCACCGAGCGCGCGCGCGACAACCATCATCCGGATACGGTTTTGTTCGACCTCGCGCTGGATTACGCCACCGCGAACCGTATCGCCGTCACCTGTGCCGACCAATGCTCGCCGGCCGCGTATCAGTCGGTGGTGGGGCTGTTCCAGGCCGCCGGTTTCGTCGTCACGCGTCTGGACGATGTTCCCGGCATGGCCGTCATGCGCACCGTCGCCATGCTTGCCAACGAGGCGGCGGACGCCGTCAACCAGGGCGTGTGCAGCGCCGAGGCGGCGGATATCGCCATGCAAAAGGGCGTCAATTACCCGCGCGGGCCGTTGGCGTGGGCGGATTCGATCGGCATCGGCCAGATCGTCACCGTGCTGACCAACCTGGCCGCAAGCTACGGGGAGGACCGCTACCGCGTCTCGCCGCTGCTACGCCGCAAGCATGCCAGCGGAGGCGGGTTTCATGCATAAGCCGCAGCCTTTGTCGTCGATCGCATCGTCCGACGATGCGCAAGCGTTGGCGGAGAAGGTTGCCGACGCGATGTTTTCACGCGATCCCGCTTCAAGGGGCTTGGGGATGACGATCAACGCGGTCGGTCCCGGCCGCGCCAGCATGTCCATGACCATCCGCGCCGATATGCTCAACGGCCATCAAAGCTGCCATGGCGGCTTTATCTTCACGCTGGCCGACAGTGCTTTCGCCTTCGCCTGCAACAGCTACAACCTGAACACGGTCGGCGCGGCCTGCACCATCGATTACCTGGCGCCCGGCCGTCTGCACGACGTGCTCACCGCCGAAGCGGTGGAGCTGGCGCTGAACGGCAAGAGCGGTGTGTACGACGTCAGGGTCAGTAATCAGGAAGGCCGTACGATCGCCCTGTTCCGCGGTAAATCGCTGCGTGTCGGCGGCGAAGTCATATAAAGAACGAGGAGACACCGATGGTCCAACGCATCCCCGAGCCGTCCGATCTGGAGCTGATCGAACGCGCCAGCAAGGACGAACTCCAGGCACTGCAACTGCAGCGCATGCAGTGGTCGCTGAAGCACGCGTATGACAACGTTCCGCATTATCGCGCCGCGTTCGACGCCGCCGGCGTGCATCCGGACGACCTGCGCACGCTTGCCGATATCGCCAGGTTCCCGTTCACCGGCAAAAAAGAGCTGCGTGATAATTACCCGTTCGGGATGTTTGCCGTCGCACGAGATAGAGTGGTTCGGGTGCATGCGTCAAGCGGCACCACCGGCAAGCCGACCGTGGTTGGCTATACGCAGAACGATATCGACACTTGGGCCAACCTGGTCGCGCGGTCGATCCGCGCGGCCGGCGGACGTCGGGGCGACATGGTGCACATCTCCTACGGCTACGGCCTGTTCACCGGCGGCCTGGGCGCCCACTACGGCGCCGAGCGGCTTGGCTGCACCGTCATCCCCATGTCCGGCGGGCAGACCGAGAAGCAGGTGCAATTGATCCAGGACTTCAAGCCGTCGGTCATCATGGTCACGCCGTCGTACATGTTGAACATCATCGAGGAGTTCGAGCGCCAGGGCCTCGATCCCGCCGCCAGTTCGCTCAAGGTCGGCATTTTTGGCGCCGAGCCATGGACCGATGCCATGCGCGCCGAGATCGAGCAGCGCGCCGGCATCGACGCCGTCGACATTTATGGCCTGTCCGAAGTCATGGGACCGGGTGTCGCCAGCGAATGCATCGAGAGCAAGGACGGTCCCGTGATCTGGGAAGACCATTTTTACCCCGAGATTATCGATCCCGAAACAGGGGAGGTGCTGCCGGACGGCGAGGAGGGCGAGTTGGTGTTCACGTCGCTGAGCAAGGAGGCGCTGCCGATCATCCGCTATCGCACGCGCGACCTTACGCGGCTGATGCCGGCCACGTCGCGCTCGATGCGCCGCATCGGCAAGATCACCGGCCGCTCCGACGACATGCTGATCATCCGGGGCGTCAACGTCTTCCCGTCGCAGATCGAAGAACTGATACTCAAGATGCCGAAACTGGCGCCGCAATACCAGCTGATCGTCTCGCGCGACGGCCATCTGGACAAACTCGAGGTGCTGGCCGAATTGCGCGCCGAAGCAGGCGACCTGCCGTCCAGCGAAACCGAGGCGCTGGCCAGGGAGCTTGAACAGCGCATCAAAACGAATGTCGGCGTCACCACCAAGGTGCGTCTGCTTGCCGCCAACGGTATCGAACGCACGCTGACCGGCAAGGCGCGCCGGGTGGTCGATCAGCGGCCGCGCGACCGGACCTGAAAGGCGAAACATGGTCAAGGTTTATGAGATCAATGGCGTTACCCCGGTGGTCCATCCGACCGCCTACGTGCATCCGAGCGCGGTGCTGATCGGCGACGTCATCGTCGGTCCGCGCTGTTACGTCGGCCCGCTGGCGGCTTTGCGCGGCGATTTCGGGCGACTGATACTGGAGGAAGGCGCCAATCTGCAGGACACCTGCGTCATGCACGGCTTTCCGGGCGCCGATACCGTCGTCGAACAGGATGGCCACATCGGCCATGGCGCCGTGCTGCACGGCTGTCGCATCGGCCGCAACGCGCTGGTCGGCATGAACAGCGTGATCATGGATAACGCCGTCATCGGCGCGGACAGCATCGTCGCCGCCATGACATTCGTTCGCGCGGGCATGGAGGTGCCGGCCCGCAGCCTGGTGGTCGGCACGCCTGCCAAGGTGGTGCGCGAACTGCGCGACGACGAAATTCAATGGAAGACCGCCGGCACCGGGCAATACCAGGAGCTGGCCGTGCGGTCCATGCAAACCATGCGCGAGGTGGATGCGCTGACCGAAGTGGAAGCGGACCGCAAGCGCATCGAGTGGGAAAGCTCGCTGCCACTGCACCTGCATAAAAACGCCTCGGCATAAATCACGGAGAACAGAACATGGCACCAATTTCAACCCCGGTATCAACCCTGCAAAGCCTGATCGGCGGCCGCTGGATAGGCCGCGAAGCTTCGACGCCGCTGCACAGCGCCTTGAACAACTCGCTGATCTACCACACCCACGCCGAGCGTATCGATTTCGACGAAGCGGTCACCTATGCCCGCAAGACCGGCGTACCGGGTCTGATGAAGCTCGACTTTCAGCAGCGCGCCGCGCGCCTGAAGGCGCTGGCGCTGTATCTGGTCGGCCGCAAGGAGGAGCTATATGCGGTCTCGCACCTGACCGGCGCCACCCGCGCGGACAGCTGGGTCGATATCGAAGGCGGCACCGGCACCTTGTTCGCCTACGCCAGCATGGGCGGGCGCGAACTGCCTTCGTCGAACGTGCTGCACGAAGGCCCTGCCATGGCGCTGGGTAAAAACGGCGGCTTCTCAGGCACGCATATCCTGGTGCCGCGCGGCGGCCTGGCGGTGCACATCAACGCCTTCAACTTCCCGATCTGGGGCTTGCTGGAGAAGTTCGCTCCCAGCTTCCTGGCGGCGATGCCGTGCATCGGCAAGCCCGCCACCGCCACCAGCTACCTGACCGAGGCGGTGGTGCGCATGATGCACGAATCCGGCCTGCTGCCCGATGGCGCGCTGCAGCTGGTCATCGGCAGCACCGGCGACCTGCTGGACCGGCTAGGCGGCGCGGACGTCGTCACCTTCACCGGCTCCGCCGACACCGCCGCCAGGCTGCGGGTCAATCGCAACCTGATCGCCAATTCCGTGCCGTTCACCGCCGAAGCGGACTCGCTCAACTGCGCCATACTGGCGCCCGACGTGATGCCGGACGACGCCGAATTCGACCTGTTTGTCAAAGAGGTGGCGCGCGAGATGACCGGCAAGGCGGGGCAGAAGTGCACGGCGATCCGCCGCATCATCGTCCCGGAGAACATGGTCGACGCGGTCGGCACGCGGCTGCGCGAACGCCTGGCCAAGGTCAGCGTCGGCGACCCCTCGGTCGAAGGCGTGCGCATGGGCGCCTTGGCGTCGAGGGACCAGCAGCGCGACGTCGGCGAGCGGCTGGCGATGCTCGCGCAGGGCAACGAGTTGCTGTTCGGCGAACGTGACGGCTTCAAGCCGGTCGGCGACGGCGTCGCGGAGGGCGCCTTCTTCGCACCGACCTTGCTGTTGTGCCGCGACGGCATGGTCAACGACGCCGTGCACGACGTCGAAGCCTTCGGGCCGGTCAGCACCATCATCAGCTACAACGGCATCGATGAGGCCTTGGCGTTGGCCGCGCGCGGCAAGGGCAGCCTGGTCTCGACGTTGGTGACAAAAGAGCCGGCCATCGCCGCGTATGCGGTGCCGGTGGCCGCCGCGTCGCACGGCCGGGTGCTGATACTGGAGCGCGAGGCATCGGTCGACTCGACCGGCCACGGCTCGCCGCTGCCGCAGCTCAAGCACGGCGGCCCGGGACGCGCCGGCGGCGGCGAGGAGTTGGGCGGCATCCGCGCGGTGCGCCATTTCCTGCAGCGCGCGGCGGTGCAGGGATCGCCGACGATGCTAGCCGCCGTCACCGGGGAATATGTGCGCGGCGCCAGGGTGCAGGAGAGCGAAGTGCATCCGTTCCGCAGATACTTCGAGGAGCTGAAGATCGGCGATTCGCTGCTCACGCACCGCCGCACCGTCAGCGAGGCGGACATCGTCAACTTCGGCGGCGTTTCGGGCGACTACTTCTACATGCACTTCGACGACATCGCGGCCAAGGACACGCAGTTCGGCAAGCGCATCGCGCACGGCTACTTCGTGCTGTCGGCGGCGGCCGGCCTGTTCGTCTCGCCGGCGCCCGGACCGGTGCTGGCCAACTATGGGCTCGACAACCTGCGCTTCATCACGCCGGTGGCGATCGGCGACACCATCCGCGCGCGTCTGACGTGCAAGCGCAAAGTGGACCGCAACCGCACCGACGACAAGGGTGTCGGCCAGGGCGTAGTCGCCTGGGACGTGCAGGTCACCAACCAGAACGACGAGCTGGTGGCCAGTTACGACATCCTCACCCTGGTGATGAAACGTAGCTGATGCTGGAGCGATGCTTTCCTTTTCCAGCGCCGCCGGTCACAATAGCGCTTTATTTTTAAGCAGGCGGCAGTCATGGCGAGCACCATCACCCAACACAAAATCGTTCTCAATCCACTGGAAAACCCGCGCAGCTGGCTGACTTTCGCCGTGGCGGTGTTGTGTCTGATCGTCGTGACGCAACTTCCACGTGGGTGGGATCTGGTCGGCGTGCTGCGGATAGTGTTGCTGGGCTTTGCCGGCTACATCGCCTCGGCGGCGATCGAGCATCTGCCGGTGCGCGGCATGGTGTCGGCGGAGGGCAGCACCGCCTTCCTGGGCCGGATCGCCCAATTCGGCTACATCCCGGCCGGGGAGACCGCGCAAAGCCGCACCTTCGTGCGCAAAAGCGGCTCGCCGCTGCGCGCGATGTTCGGCCCGATCATCGTCGGCCGGCCGGTAGGAAACGAATTCCCCGTCACCGTCCCGCTGCGCTTCCACCGCGCCCTCAAACGCATCCAGGCCTAAAAATCTGCGGGGGTCAAGTCTGTCATTCGGACACGAACTGAGCAGCATAGTGCCTGAGCCCGTGTCCGAATGACAGACTTGACCCCCTTTTTTTTCAGCTGAGGACGACCTTCCGGAAAACCTCGTAGCCCACCAGCGCGAAAAAGATATACGCGCACCAGGGAATGACAAACGCCGGAACGGCGGCAATGTAAATCGCCTTGTCCAGGATCGTATAGATCGAGGAAAAAGCGAAAGCCGCCGCCAGCACCCAGTTCTTCTGCTTTGTGAAAAGGCCGACACACGTTATCGATGCGGCCAGGCTGAGTATTGTCGCAGTCTGCATCGTGATACTCAGCGCGTCAGGCCAAACGGGTCGTCGATGCTGTGCGCCGGTTCGGTGAACCATTTCGGACCGTTCTCTGTCATGTAGAAATGGTCCTCGTGGCGCACACCGAATTCGCCGGGGATGCAGATCATCGGTTCGTTCGAGAAGCACATGCCCACGTCGAGCGGCGTCTTGTTGCCGCCCACCAGATACGGCCACTCGTGGATATCGAGCCCGATGCCGTGACCGGTGCGGTGCGGCAGGCCTGGCAGTTTGTAGCCGGGGCCAAAACCATCCGCTTCCAGCGAACGCCGTGCCGCTTGGTCCACTTCCTCGCATGGCACGCCCAGTTGCGCCGCGTTGAAGGCGGCCAGTTGCGCCGCCTTCTCGCTGTTCCACACCGAACGCTGACGCTCGCTGATCTCGCCATACACATAGGTGCGGGTGATGTCGGAGATGTAGTTATGCAGCTTGCAACCGGTATCGATCAGCACCGTGTCGCCCGGCTTGAGCGTCTGCACGTAGCTGACGCCGTGCGGATAAGCGGTGGCTTCGCCGAACAAGACGATGACAAAGTACGATCCCGAGGCGCCGACCTTGCGGTGCGCGCGGTCGATGAATTCCTCCACTTCGACCGTGGTGATCCCTTCGCGCAGAATGCTGGCCGCTGCTACGTGCACGGCCATCGTCATGTCCTTGGCGCGCTGCATCAGGGCGATTTCGTTGGCCGACTTGCGGGTGCGGCAGTGTGCGGTGACGGTGCTGGCGTTCTCCAGCGCGTAGCCCTCGGCCAGCGGACGGATGCCGTCGTAGATGAAGAAGGCTGCGCTTTCGCATATGCCAACGCGCGGAGCGGCCGCGCCGTCGGCGGGCGCGATGCCCATGCGCTTGAGCGTATCGATGAACAGCTGGTACGGGCTTTCATGCTCCTGCCAGCAGTTGACCGGCCCCTCGACCAGCATGAAGTCCTTCAGCGTACTTTCCTCGAACGCCGGGGCGATGTATTCGACGGCGCCGCTGGCGGGGATGATCGCGCCGACCATGCGTTCGCTGGCGTGCCACTTGGTGCCGGTGAAGTAGGTCATGTTGGCGCCGGCGTTGACATAGATCGCGGCGATGCCCTGCTGGCGCATGAAGGCCTGCGCGCGCTCGACGCGCTGCAGGTGTTCCTCCTTGCCGATAGGGATTGCGCCCGCCGTCATATCGGATAACGTCGACAAAGCCTGTTCTATGGTTTTTCCGCCAATAGTCATTTTTTTAACATCCCTGTTTGAGTTTTCGAGCGCCTGCGGAAGCGATCCGCGACAGCCCACGATGATAGCAGTTTTGCGCGCGCGCCTTGTCGGTCGGTCATCGTGCTGTCACAAGCAAATGCTAGTGTGCCGGCTTCTCCGCATTCACTTTCAGGACAATAGCATGCAGCGCAAAAAAGCCTTTTCCACCCGTCTCCTGTTGATTCCAACGGCCGCCGCGATCCTGGTGGCGGCCGTCGCCTGCGGCGGTGGCGACGAGCCAGTCCACTCGAGCGTGCCGCCGTTGCAAAGCGGCCGCTGGATCGCCGGCGATCTGCACACCCACACCACCCAGTCGGCCGACACGGATGTCAGCCAGACCCTCGACAAGGTGCTGGGCAAGGCCTTCACCACGTTTGGGCTGGACTGGATGGCGGTGTCCAACCACCTGCGCGTATCGACACGCGACGAAAAGGGCGCGACGCTGGCGTCGTCGATACCGATGTCGGTCGGCGCCGAGCGCTACGAAATCCCCCACGTGCAGGCCTTGCAGGCTGCCGGAACCTACGCCGACAAGCTGATTTTCAGCGGCTTCGAATGGGATATGCCAACCCACGACCATATTGGCGTGGGCATCTTCCAGGGCGCGGACAAGCTGACCTCCAGCACCAAGGGCATGAAGGAATTCGAATACCTGTTCACCACCCGCGACCCGGCCATGTTCGACGCCGCCGATGTCGCCGCGTGGAAGGCGAAGTACGGCGAGACCCGCTACAACAAGACCGCCGACGACGCGCTCAAGGCGATCAGCTGGTTGAAGGATAACTACCCGGACAGCAGCTATGGGGTGATCAACCACCCATCCCGCAACAAGGGCAGCTACACGGTCGACGACTTCCGCCGCTTCAACGATATCGCGCCGAACATCATGTTCGCCATCGAAGGCATGGTCGGCAACCAGATGGAACCGGATCGCGGCGGCTACACCGCCGCCTACACGCCGGAAAACGCGCCCCTGCGCGCCTATGGCGGCGTCGATTACGTGGTGGCCAAAGTCGGCGGCGTGTGGGACGCGCTGCTCGGCGAGGGACGTCGCGTCTGGAACCTGACCGATTCCGACACCCACTTCAAGATCGTGAACGGCAACAGCAGCGGCTACTTCCCGGGCGAGTATGCGAAGAACTATGTGTTCAACGCGGCCCAGGGAGCTCCCGCCATGAAGGACCTGCTGCAGGGTCTGCGCTCCGGGAAAATGTTCTCGGTCTACGGCGATTTGATCAACGCGCTGGACTTTAACCTGGCCAGCAAGGACGATCGCAAGGAGATGGGCGGCGAGTTAAAGGTCGCCAGCGGCGAAAAGGTGATCGTCACGATCCGCTTCAAGACCCCGGCGAAGAACAACTACGAGAAGCCGGTCGATAGCGGCACCGCCGCCAATGTCAAGCCGGTGGTCGATCACGTCGACCTGATCGTCGGCGATGTCGGGTCAAAGGCGGCGCAGGG
This sequence comes from Duganella sp. AC917, assembly GCF_979258245.1. Classification (NCBI taxonomy): domain Bacteria; kingdom Pseudomonadati; phylum Pseudomonadota; class Betaproteobacteria; order Burkholderiales; family Oxalobacteraceae; genus Duganella; species Duganella sp. AC917. Next base: position 4,371,491 of record NZ_OZ409848.1, on the reverse strand, counting down.
CAGCGCGGCCTACAGCGTGGCCACCAACGCCAGCGCCAAAGTGGTCAAGCGCTTCACCAGCGCCGACTGGAAAGTCGATGCCGATGGCTACTTCACCATCAGCTACGAGACCACCGCCAGCAAGAACCAGTACTATCGCCTGCGCGGCACCAATCTGGGCACCGATGTCGCCGGCCTGACACAGGGCGGAGAACCGTTGGCGGACCAGCGCACCGAAGGCGCCGACAACACCCAGCGCTTCAACGACATCAACGACCGTAACTACCGCAGCCTGTGGTTCTACTCGAACCCGGTGTTCGTCACGCTGCGGTAATCGGAACAAGCCTCACTTGGCGAGCAGGCTGACTTTGTCGAGGACGAAGGAGGTTTTCAGCGATGCGTTCTCGCGCATCGCGAAGTGCAGTGTTACCTGTTTGCCCTTGAACTCACTGAGGTCGAAGCTGCGGACCTTGTAGCCGTCGGCGGCATCGACGTTGGAATAGGTGGCCAAGGTGCGCAACACCCGTCCGAGGCTGCCGCGCACGGTGACCACCAGCGTGTCGTGCGCGGTGCCGGTCGTGTCGGCGCTGTCGATGTGCAGCGCGAAGCTCAGCTCCGCGCTGGCCGATTCCGCCGGCACCGTTAGCGCCTGCGTCAATGTCTGGGTGGTCCGTTTGCCTTTGCCGCCCATCCAGGCAAAGCGGGTGCCTTCGTACGCGGTCTGACCGGGCAGACCGCCGATGGTAGTGGTGGCGCCGCGCCAGCCGGTGGTGCCGGTTTCGAAGCCGCCGTTGACAACAAGTTCGGTGGCATCCCCACCACCACCGCCACCACCACCGCCACCAGCCCCCGCTTCGTCGATATCGGCGCCGACGTTGATCGCAGCATAGGCGCGCTTGACGGCGATGGCTTCCTTCGAGTCGGCGCCGTACAGTTCTTGCGCCGATGCCAGCACCTTGTTGCGGGCATCCGCATAGTTGGTCGACGACGTGAACTTGGTCGTCAGCGCCTTGAACCAGATGCGATAGGCCTTGTCGTTGCCGATGCCGCTCATCGCCGCCGGCTGCTTGACCAGGTATTTGCTGTAGTAGTCGCTGGCGGGATCGGCGTTCGATCCCTGCGACAGGAAGTAGAACATGCGGTTATTCGGACCACTCGAATAGTGCACGTCCAGATTCTTGAGTGAGCTGCTCCAGGCATCCGGGCTGCTGCCATCCTTGCTTGGCTTGTACATCCAGCGCAGCGGTTCGCCGGTCTTGCTGATTTCCTTGCCCGTCACCCAGTCGTTGCCGGTCGCGGGCACCACATTGCCGGCGCCTCCCGCCCGCGCATAGGCTTCGACCATGTCGCCGCCGATGTCGGAATTCGACTCATTCAAGCCGCCCGATTCGCCGGAGTAGATCAGGTCCGCCGTGGAGGCAGTGACGCCATGCGACATCTCGTGGCCGATCACGTCGATCGAGCCAAGGTTGTAGAAAAACGAGCCGTCGCCGATGTACATGCATTTGCAGCTGTCGTCGTAGAAGGCGTTGTCGTAGTTCTTGTCGACGTGGACGGCGATGTAGGTCGCCGTATTGTTCCCGTCCAGCGACTGCCATCCCAGCACGTTCTTGTTGGTGTCGTAGGTGTTCATCAGTCCCCATAACGCGTTGACGGCGGCGGTCTGCCCATTCGCATCGGTCGTGCTGCCGCCGTTGTACTGCTGGCCGTCGCCCCAGTCGTTGGTGCCGTTGGTGTAAACGCTGCCGGGATTGGGATTGTTCGCCGAGCTGTGGTTGGCATTGGTGATGGCCATGCCGCCGAATTTTCCGCCGGTGCCGCGCGTCGCGTCCAGCATCTGGAAGGTGCTGCCCGATTGCGATGTACTAATCGGCACTACGCCGTTGTACTGGCTCTTGCCCTGGCCGACGACGGTTTGCAGCGCCTGCCACTGGGCGATGATCGCGCCCGTCTTTGCGTTGACCACGGTGTCGTAGTAGAACGGTTTGCCATCCTGCGCCATGCGGGTCTGCACATAGTAGGCCAGCTCGTGGCGCTCGACCACCTCCTGGAGATCGAGCGCATTGAGCTCGGCTTCGGACTTGCTGGCCGCCGAGGCCACGCGCACGGTTTTCATGATCGGATAGAGCAGCAGTTCGGCGCTGGGCGCCCAGCGGTGCACGCCGAGCGGCGAGGCCGACTTCACGGCGACATCGATCGCCTGTTCCGCCGTCAGCGCCGGCGTCATGTCCGCCGGCGTGGCGGCCGCGCTGGGGACCAGGCCGGGGCGCCGGTCCGTCACCGAGGAGCTGACGATGTCGCCGGCGTTGTTCGTCACTACCACCGACTCGGAGCCGAACACCCGCAAGCCCTTGTAGGTGTGCTGCGCGCGCGTGATCTTCTGACCGGCCACGCCGGGATGGTGGCCGCTGATGCGGAAGCTGTAGTCGGCCGGTACGCCGCGCGACCGTTCGAGCGCGGTCAGTTTCGATACCAGCCCCGCGCTTTCCTGCGGAGACGACGGAGTGATAGGCGCGGCCATCATCTGGACACCCGTCTGCGCAATGGCGGCTGTGCCCATGGTGGCGCTGGCGATGCAAGCGGCGATGCGTTTGCGAAGTAATGGCTTGTGCAGGTTCATCTCGTCCTCCTAATCCGTTCCGACGGGCATCGATTGATGGCGCCGACTCCGCAAAAAAGCGGATAAGTCACGCTAGACCGTCCGGGCGCGTGCGTTCTGTCGCAGATCAAAATATTATTAATTATGCACCAGTGTTGGCGCGCGCGGCAAGACGATGACCGTAGCGTGTGGGCGAGATGAGGAGTGGTTATTTTTGATACGGGGAGGGCGACACCTGGCAGGCCGCTGCGGCCTGCCAGGTGTTGTTATGACTGGTGGCGCACCAGCTTATTCCGCCACTTATTTAGCCAGCTGGTCGCGCACGCGTGCAATGGCCTTGCGCACCTGGTTGGGCGCGGTGCCGCCGACGTGGTCGCGCGCGGCCACCGAGCCCTCGAGCGTGAGCACGGCAAAGACGTCGTCCTCGATCAGCGCCGAGTAGGCCCGCAACTGGTCCAGCGTCATCTCGGACAGGTCGATCTTCAAATCGTCGCAGGCGCGCACCGCGTGGGCCACGGCTTCATGGGCGTCGCGGAACGGCAGGCCTTTTTTGACCAGATAGTCGGCCAGGTCGGTGGCGGTGGCGTAGCCTTGCAGCGCGGCGGCGCGCATCGCCTCCGGCTTGACGCTGATGCCGCCGGCCATGTCGGCGAAGATGCGCAAGGTGTCGACCACGGTGTCGACGGTGTCGAACAACGGTTCCTTGTCTTCCTGGTTGTCCTTGTTGTAGGCCAGCGGCTGGCCCTTCATCAGGGTCAGAAGGCCCATCAGGTGGCCGTAGACGCGGCCCGTTTTACCGCGCGCCAGTTCCGGCACGTCCGGGTTTTTCTTTTGCGGCATGATCGATGAACCGGTGCAGAAGCGGTCGGCGATGTCGATGAAGCCCACGCGGGGGCTCATCCAGATCACCAGTTCCTCGGACATGCGCGACACGTGCGTCATGATCAGCGAGGCGGCGGCGGTGAATTCGATCGCGAAGTCGCGGTCGGAGACGGCGTCCAGCGAGTTGTGGCAGACGTCGTCGAAGCCGAGCGTCCTGGCCACGCGCACGCGGTCGATCGGGAAGGTGGTGCCGGCCAGCGCGGCGGCGCCCAGCGGCAGGCGGTTGACGCGCTTGCGGCAATCGAGCATGCGTTCGGCGTCGCGGCCGAACATCTCGACATAGGCCAGCATGTGGTGGCCGAAGGTGATCGGCTGCGCCACCTGCATGTGGGTAAAGCCGGGCATGATGGTGTCGGCGTTTTTCTCGGCCAGGTCGGTCAGCGCGCCGCGCAGGGCGCCAAGCAGTTCGACCACGTCGTCGATGGCCGCGCGCACGTACAGGCGGATGTCGGTGGCCACCTGGTCGTTGCGGGAGCGCCCCGTGTGCAGGCGCTTGCCGGCGTCGCCAACCAGTTCGGTCAGGCGTTTTTCGATATTCAGGTGGACGTCTTCCAGGTCGAGCAGCCATTCGAACTGGCCGGCCTCGATCTCGGACGAGATTTGCGCCATGCCGCGCTCGATCTCGGCGCGGTCGGCGGCGCTGATGATGCCTTGCGCGGCCAGCATTTCGGCGTGCGCCAGCGAGCCCTCGATGTCGGCCTTGGCCAGGCGTTTGTCGAAGAAGACGGAGGCGGTGTAGCGTTTGACGAGGTCGGAAACAGGTTCGTTGAAGCGGGCCGACCAGGCTTCGCTCTTTTTGGAAAGTTGTGCGGTCATAGTGGTGGGAATGGCTTTCGCGGTATTGGTGTCGATTGTCAGGACGGATTATAAACCGTCAACTGCTCAAAAATATGTCATTATTGCTATTTTGGCCACGTAAAACATGACGACCCTGCAGATCAGCACCGACAAGGCGCGACTCGACGTGCCCCTGATTTACCAATTCCTCAGCGAGCAATCGACGTGGGCGATCGGCATGCCGCGCGCGGTGCTGGAGCGTGCCATCGTCAATTCGCTGTGTTTCGGCGCCTATCTGGACGGGCGCCAGGTCGGCTTCGCGCGCGTGGTGACCGACCGCGCCACCTTCGCCAACATGGTCGACGTGTTCGTGCTGCCGGAGCACCGGGGGCAGGGGTACAGCAAGCGCCTGGTGGAGGCGATCGTCGCGCATCCGGATTTACAGGGCTTGCGGCGCTTCACCCTGGCCACCGGCGACGCGCACGGTTTGTACGCGCAGTTCGGATTCACGCCGCCGGTGCGGCCGGCGACGCTGATGGAGCGCTACTGCCCCGACGTCTACCGCAATTAGTCGGGCGGATTAGGCGGAACGCCGTAATCCTCCCTGCGTCGTTCAGATTGACGCTTTGGCCTATTGCCAGTTCATCAGCACCGGCGGCACCAGCAGCGCCAGCGCCATCACCGCGTAGATCAGCTGCAGCGGTATCATCCACTTGGCCCAGGTGATCCACGGCACCCGCGCCAGCGCCAGCACGCCGACCGTGATGCCGGAAGTCGGGATCATCGGCGTGGTCAGCTCGCCGAACTGGAACGCCAGGATCGCCGTCTGGCGCGTCACGCCCACCAGGTCGGCCAGCGGCGCCATGATCGGCATCGTCAGCGCGGCCTGGCCGGTGCCGGAGTGGATGAAGAAGTTGATCACCGTCTGGATGCCGAACATCTTCCACGCCGTGAAAATGGGACTGGACGATTGCACCAGCGGCGTCAGGCCGTGCAGCATGGTGTCGATGATCTGGGCGTCGCGCGCCAGGATCATGGTGCCGCGCGCGAGCGCGATGACCAGCGCCGTGCCCACCAGATCGCGCGCGCCCTGGATGAAGCCCTCGACGATCTGTCCCGAGTCGAGCCGGCCCACCAGGCCGATGACCACCCCCATGGTCAGGAACAGCGCGGCGATTTCGTCGATGTACCAGCCGTAGTGCACCACGCCGACCACCATGATCGCCAGCGAGCCGGCGAAGATCCACAGCACGCGCTTGTGGCGCGCGGTCATGCCATGCAATTGGCCCAGGCCCTCGGGTTGTTCTTTGCGCTTTTCCAGATCGAGCGCGTAGGTCGGGCTCAGTTGCGGGTTTTTCTTCACGCGCGCCGCGTACCACATCAAAAAGGCGGCGGTGATGGCGGTGGCGATGGTCCAGGCGATCAGCCGGTAGCCCCAGCCGGAAAACACCGGCACGCCGGCGATGCCCTGCGCGATACCGACGTTGAACGGATTGAGGAAGGCGGCGCCGAAGCCCACCTGCGAACCGAGGAAGGGGATCGAGACGCCGGTGATGGTGTCATAGCCCAGCGCCAGCGCCAGCGGCACGAAAATCAGGATGAACGGTATCGCCTCCTCGTTCATGCCGAAGGTGGCGCCGCCGAGCGAGAACAAGGTGACGAACACCGGGATCAGCGCCTTCTGGATAAAGGCCGAATCCTTGTGCGCGCGCGCCAGCGCCTTGATCATCGAGTCGACCGCCTCGGTCTTTTGCAGCACCGCGAAGGCGCCGCCGACGATCAGCACGAAGCCGATGATCTGCGCCGCCTCCACGAAGCCCTTGATCGGCGCCTTGAGCAGCGCCACCACGCCCTGCGGCGCGCTTGGCACGTAGTGGAAGCTGTCCGGCACGATCAGCTGTTTGCCGTCGACCAGATGGGTGTCGTATTTGCCGCCCGGGACCAGCCAGGTGGCGGTGGCGATCAGCGCCAGGATGATGAACAGCAGGACGAAGGTGTGCGGTAGTTTGAATTTTTTGGTGGTCATGGGGACGCCGGCGTTGTGGTCGTTTTTATTGTTGTGGTTTTATTGGCTCAGCAAGTCGCCGGCGCGGTAGGCCTGTGTGCCGGCCACTTTGCCGACGTTCATCCCGCGCAGCACGTGGCGGTGGGCGCTGCGGGCGAAGAACACGCCGGCCACACCGGCGCGCAGCACCGTCGTCTCGCCGCTGACCGGGTCGATCAGGTCGGCGATGGCGTCGCCGGGGGACACCTGCTCGCCCAGGTCGCGGGTGTAGACCAGCACCCCGGCGTGCGGCGCGTACAGCGGCTCGACCCCTTCCAGCGGCGTGGCCTGGCACAGCGCTGCCGGCAGCGGCGCGGCGGCGATGGCGGCGGCGCCGGCGCCGCTGCCGTCGTCGAGCAGCACGCCGTTCAGCACCAGGAAGCGCAGCAGGCCGGTGGCGTCCTTCTCGGCCAGGTCGTAGCGCACTTCCATTTCGCCGCGCAGTTCCACGGTGGTCGACAGGCACGCCGGCGGAATCGGATATCGTCCTTCGAAGTGGCGCTCCAGATCCCACCACAGGCGGCTGCATGCCTCGTCGAACGGCTCGCCGCCGGCCTGGTAGGCCAGCAGCAGCGCGTGCGCGCCCATCAGCGCCGACAGCGGCGCGGTGGCCTCGGCCAGCGGCGTGCCGACGTAGATATGCATCACCGCCTCGTTGTCGCAGTGCAGATCGAGCACGATGTCGGCGTCGACCGCCATCGTCATCAGCGCTTTTTTCAACGTGTCGGCGTCGGTCGACGGGCGCCAGGCGGCGATGGCGGCGCGCGCGTGTTCGCGGATCAGGCGCACGTTGGCGTCGGCGTCCTGGCCGAGCAGGCCGTCCAGCGATTTTTTCAGGTCCTCGAACACGTGATTGTAATTGCGGTTGAAATTGACGCCGGTGGTCAGGTCGAAGCGGCCGAAGGCGGCGCCGTGGATCGCCTGCGCCAGGCCGATCGGGTTCGCCGCCGGCACCAGTATGACTTCGCCGGCGATCTGGCCGGCCGCCTCCAGCGCGACCAGGCGCCGGCGCAGGAACTGGGCCACCAGCATGCCGGGCACCTCGTCGGCGTGCAGCGAGGCCTGGATGTAGACCTTTTTGCCGGCGCCAGGGGTGCCGAAGTGCAGGCTGGTCAGTTCGAACGCGGTGCTGCTGTGCGGGCCGGAGAGGGGATGTTTTTGTACTTGCATGATGAGCTGGCAGGGAAGGTTGACGGGTCGGCGCGGGCCGTGGGCCATGCGTGGCCGTGATTTAGCGATTGAGTATGTAGCACTATTTTCACAAAGTAAATCGTTCGGCCCGAATCGGACGGCGCTTTCTTGAGTTTTCGGCGCGATGTGCGTACAGTTAGTTGATTAGAATTATTAACATATATCATAACTACCGGCGAGAGAGAAAAATATGGCAGAAGTGCACGGCATGCGAATTTCCACGATGGCGCGCTCGGTGCGCCGCGCGATCGGTCTGGGCGCGGTCATCGGCGTCCTTGGCCAACCTGGTCTGGCCCTGGCGCAGGATGCCTCCGCGCAGGACGCGCCGGCGCCGGCCGCCAAGCCGATGCCGCGTGTGGAAATCACCGGCTCGGCGATCAGGCGCATCGAGTCGGAGACGGCGTTGCCGGTCCAGGTCATCACCCGCGAGGAAATCGACAAGGTGGGTGTGACCACCGCCTCGGAAATCCTGGCCCGCCTGTCGGCCAACGTCGGCGGCCTGACCGACGGCGCCAGCATCAATGTCGGCGGCGACCAGCGCGGCTTCAACAGCGCCAACCTGCGCGGCATCGGCACCTCGTCGACGCTGGTGCTGCTCAACGGCCGGCGCATGGCCAATTTCGCCTCGCCCGGCGACGACACCGGCGTCGACCTCAATAACATCCCGGCCGCGGCGATCCAGCGCGTCGAAGTGCTGCTCGACGGCGCCTCGGCGCTGTACGGCACCGACGCCATCGGCGGCGTGATCAACTTCATCACGCGCAAGGATTACCAGGGCGTGGAGCTGAACGCCTACGGCCTCAAAACCGAAGAAGGCGGCGCCGGCAAGCGCAAAGCCAGCATCACGGCCGGTTTCGGCGACCTGGCCAAGGACGGCTTCAACGTCTTCGCCGTGGCCGACATCCAGAAATCGAACGCGCTGAGCACCTCGCAGCGCGACTTCATCGGCGATCTGCGGGTGCCCGAGCGCCTGCCGCACCTGTTGTCTGGTTATACGTCGCCGGCCAACATCCGCCTCTCCAGCGCCCAGCGCGACGAACTGCAGGCCCAGAATTTCCTCATCAACGGCAAGCCGATCACCAACCGCACCATCAATCCATCGGTGCCGACCTGCGCGGCGCCGGCCAACCTGTATCTGCCGGCCGGCATCGGCGGCATCGACGCCTGCACCTACGATTACATGCGCGACACCGAGTTGTTCCCCAAATCGGACAAGACCAACCTGCTCACGCGCGGCGTACTGCAGCTCACGCCGAACAGCCAGTTGTACGCCGAGGTGGCGCTGAGCCGCTCGAAAACCTGGTACATCGGCTCCGGCGCGCGCGCCGACGACGCCGAAATCGACTACAAGAAGATTCCGGCCTTTGCCGGCTTCACGCTGTCGCCGGAGGAGGATGCCGATCCGGACGCGCCGGTCACCGTCGGCCTGCGCATGCGCATGAACGAGGCCGGCCGCCGCGCCACCGAGTTGACCAGCGAAAGCCAGCGCTACGTGGTCGGCCTGACCGGCACCGCCGCCGGCTGGGACTATGATTTCGGCGTCAACCACAGCGTCAACAAGATCAAGGACCGCGACACCCACGGTTACCTGCTGAAGGACCGGATGCTGCAGGGGATCGCCGATGGCCTGATCAATCCATTCGGGCCATCGAGCCAGGCCGGCATCGATCTGCTCAACGGCATCCAGGTCGACGACGTCGCGCGGCGCGCGCGCGGCACCATGGATTCGGTCGATTTCAAGCTGTCGCACGCGATCGGCGCGCTGCCCGGCGGCGACGCCGCGCTGGCCGTCGGCGGCGAGTACCGCCGCGAACGCACCAGTTACAACCCGTCGGAGCTGCTGTTGAGCGACAACATCAACAACGATCCGGCGCCGGAGGAGGAGCGCGCCTACAGCAACAGCCGCAAGGTCAAGGCGGTGTACGGCGAGCTGCTGCTGCCGTTCACCAAGCAGTGGGAGGCGCAGCTGTCGGCCCGTTACGACCACTATCAGGTGATCGGCGGCGCCGCCAGCCCGAAGGTCGGCGTCAGCTACACCCCGACCAAGACCATGCTGTTCCGCGCCTCGGCCGGCCGCGGCTTCCGCGCGCCGTCGATGACCGACCTGTATCGCTCGACTATATATAGTGTCACCGCCACCTTGCCCGATCCGGTCGCCTGCGCGGTGGAAGACGCCACCCTGGCCGATTGCGCGGACAACTGGAGCACGCGCCGCTATTCGAACGTCAACCTCAAGCCCGAGCGCAGCCGCCAGTTCTCGACCGGCATGGTGATCCAGCCCAGCAAAAACGCCTCGATGACGATCGACTACTGGAACATCAAGCGCACCGATTTGATCAGCGAGATCGGCGACGATATCATCCTCGGCAACCTGGCCAAGTACGGCAACCTGGTGCACCGCGACGACGATGGCGTGATCGACTACATCGAACTGCGCAAGGAAAACCGCGGCGCGCAAAAAGCGTCCGGCATCGACGTGATCCTCGATTACAGCGGCGTGCGCACCTGGGCCGGCAATTTCGGCGGGCGCCTGTCGGGTACCTATGTGCTCAACTCGAAGATCCAGAACGACAACAACGACCCGTTTGTGAGCAATCTGGGACGCTTCGTCACCGACGGCGTGGTGCAGCGCTGGCGCCATACCATCAACTTCGACTGGGACAAGGGACCGTATTCGGCCACGCTGTCGAACACCTTCTCGAGCGGCTACCATGACCAGAACTCGGCCATCAACACCGACGACGGCACGGTGGTGGCGCCGAACGACGTCAGCTCGTATTCGCTGTGGGACCTGTCGGGGGCATGGCAGGTGAGCAAGTCCTTCAAGCTGCGCGCCGGCATCCAGAACCTGTTCGACAAGGCGCCGCCGTTCTCCAACCAGGCGTATTTCTTCCTGTCCGGTTACGATCCGACCTACACCGACCCGCGTGGCCGCCGCTTCTTCGCCAGCGCCACTTACGCATTCAAATGAAAGCCCCCACAATGTAATACATGCTTAAGTAATTGATTGGTATCATCTGTATTACCACGGCGCCGCGCGTAAGCCCCCGGCGCCGGTTTCATCATTGGAAGGGCAACATGAAATTTACAGGTTTTACGTTCCAGCGCCTTTGCTTGCTTTGGCTGCTGGTGTTCGCCGGCGTCAGCGCGCATGCGGCCCAGGGAGCGGCCGCCGCGTCGTCGGCCAAGGCGCAGTCGGGAACCAAGGCCAGCAAACCTGCCAAGGCGGTGCCGCCGCCCAAGCCGGTGCTGGCGCCGCCGGCGGGCAACCTGGTCATCATCGGCGGCGGCCTGCGCGCCGACAACGCGGAAGTCTGGCAGCGCATCGTGCAGCTGGCCGGTGGCCGTGGCGCGCGCATCGGCGTGTTCGGATCGGCCTCGATCAATCCGGAGAAGTCGGCGCAGAACACGGTTAACAAACTCAATCAATACGGCGCCCAGGCGTTCTTCATCCCGCTCGGCGTGACCCTGCCCAACAGCGATTACCGCAAGGCCGCCGAGGATCCGGAGGTGGTGGCGCTGATCCACTCGGCCACCGGCATCTACTTCACCGGCGGCGACCAGGCCCGCATCACCAAGGCGCTGGTGCGGCCGGACGGCTCGCGTACGCTAGCGCTGGAGGCGGTGTGGGACGTCTACCGCGACGGCGGCGTGGTGGCCGGCTCCAGCGCCGGCGCGGCGATCATGAGCACGACCATGTTCTACGACGCCAAGGCGACGCTGGACATGCTCAAGCAGGGCGTCACCGAGGGCAACGAGATCGCCCCGGGCCTGGGCTTCATCGGCGACGACGTCTTCGTCGACCAGCATTTGCTGGTGCGCGGCCGCTTCGCCCGCATGATCCCGGTGATGTTGAAAAAAGGTTATCAGATCGGTCTGGGCATCGACGAGAACAGCGCGATGGTGGTCAACGCCCGCCGCGACGTGGAAATCATCGGCTACAGTGGCGCGCTGCTGCTCGATCTGTCGGCGGCGATCACGGACCGCGGCATCAAGGGTTTCAATATTAGTAACGCCACCATCAGTTATCTGGACCGGGGCGACAAATTCAACCTGGTGTCGCGCGAGTTCACGCCATCGGCCGACAAGGCGGACAACAAGCTCGATCCGAACCAGCCGGATACGCGCGGCACCGTCTTCACCAACGACATCCTCGGGAACAACGCGGTGTTGGACCTGATGGTGAACCTGATCGACAACGCCCAGCAGGAGGCCATCGGCATCGCCTTCGGCAACCCGCGCGACTCGGCGCCGGACATCGGCTTTGAATTCCGCTTCAGTAAAACCATCAATAGCGTCGGTTACAGCTCCACCGAGGTGGAGGCCTATTCGGTGCTCAAGCTGAGGATGGACATCCGGCCGATCCAACTGCAGCAGCCGCTTTACCGATACCGGTAGCGGGCAAATCGGGTTATATTCGACGGGACGGCGCTTAAAGCACCGTCCCGTTTTTATTTGGGGAGTCGGCTGCCATGCGCACACCAGGCACCATGTTGAAGCACCTGATCCGGATGGTCCTGATGCTGGCCGTTCCGCTTGATGCAGCAGCGGCTGCTGCCGCTGCTGCGTCGGCGTCGCCTGCTCCCAAGGGTACGCTGGTGATCATCGGCGGCGGTCTGCGGGGCGACAACGCCGAAGTCTGGCAGCGCATCGTCGCGCTGGCCGGCGGGCCGGGCGCGCGCATCGCCGTGCTGCCGTCGGCGGCGGCCGATCCGCAGCGGACGGGCGACATGATCGTCGGCCGCCTCAATGGCTACGGCGCGGCGGCCTTCGTGGTGCCGCTGGCGGTGCGTCTGCCCGGCAGCGATTTCCGCCAGGTGGCCGAGGATGGCGAACAGGCGGCGGCCGTGCGCGGCGCCGGTGGCGTGTTCTTCTCTGGCGGCGACCAGTCCCGCATCACCCAGGCGCTGGTGCGCGAGGACGGCAGCCGCAGCGCGGTGCTGGAGGCGGTGTGGGACGTCTACCGCAAAGGCGGCGTGGTGGCCGGCGACAGCGCGGGCGCCGCCATCATGAGCAGCACCATGTTTTATTCGCCCCAATCGGTGTTCGGCACCCTGCGCGGCGGCGTCAACGACGGCCGCGAGATCGCGCCCGGCCTGGGCTTCATCGGCGACGATGTCTTCGTCGACCAGCACCTGCTGGTGCGTGGACGCTTCGCCCGCATGATCCCGGCGATGCTAAAGAAAGGCTACAAATTCGGACTGGGGATCGACGAGAACACCGCGATGGTGGTCGACAACCGCCGCAACGTGGAAATCGTCGGCCACAAGGGCGCGCTGCTAATCGACCTGTCGCGCGCGACCACCGACACCGCCAGCGCCGGCTTCAACATCTCCAATGCGGTGATCAGCTATCTGGACCGGGGCGACCGCTACGATTTGGCCTCGCATACCTTCACGCCGTCCGAGGCCAAGGCCGGCGGCCGGCTGCGGGCCGCGCATGAAGTACTGCATCAGCCGGTGTTCTCGCCCGATATCCTTGGTAGGAACGCGGTGGTGGAGCTGATGGAAAGCCTGATCGTCAACCGCCGCGTGGAGGCGATCGGCATCGCCACCAGCGGGCCGCAATCGCTGCTGCCGGAACTGGGCTTCCAGTTCACCTTCCGGAAAACGCGCGATAGCGTCGGCTATGCATCGGCGTCGGCGGCGCCGCAAAGCTACTCGATCCTTAACGTGAGGCTCGATATCCGCCCGCTCGATATCGGGCAGTCGCTGACGACGCCGAAAAACTAGGCAGGTCCGGGGCGCGACGGGATTAAAATAGCGGACACGTTTTCAATCGACCGCCAGGATTCCCATGACACTCTTTGCACGCTCTCGAGGCTTGATCGCCGCGCTGTTTATATCGGCGCTATCCGCCGGCGCCGTTTGCGCGGCCGCCACGCCGGCGGCGACCGACCAGCCGGCCACCGTCCGCCTCGACTACATCCACAGCGGCAACGCGCTCAACGAGCAGTACGCGATGGAACGCGTGGTGATCGAGCCGCTGCCGTGGCCGGGCGACATGCGCCGCACCATCGATGACACCAATCGCGGCAACAACCTGGTGGAGGTGGTCGACGCCGCATCCGGCAAGCTGCTGTACTCGCGCGGTTTTTCAACCGTGTTCGCCGAATGGGCCAGCACCGAGGAAGCCGGCAAGACCAATCGCGGCTTCCAGGAGTCGGTGCGCTTTCCGAAACCGGACAAGCCGGTGAAAGTGCGCATCCTCAAGCGCGACGAGCGCGGCGCCTTCTCCGTGGTGTGGACGACCAGCGTCGACACCGACGCGATGGACGTGGTGCGCAAGCAGGCGCCCGCGCCGGAAAAGCCGATCGGCATCCGCGTCAACGGCCCGTCGAAGGACAAGGTCGACCTGCTGATTTTGGGCGACGGCTACACGGCCGGCGAGATGAAGAAGTTCGAGGCGACCGCGCGCCGCCTGGCCGACCATCTGTTTAACACCTCGCCGTTCAAGGAGCGCGCCAAGGACTTCAACGTCTGGGCGCTGGCCTTGCCGACGCAGGAATCGGGGGTGTCGCGGCCATCGACCGGCGTGCACCATTCGTCGCCGCTGGGCACCCGCTACGACATCTTCGGCAGCGAGCGTTATGTGCTGACCACCGACAACCGCGCGCTGCGCGAACTGGCGCAGAACGCGCCCTACGAATTCATCGAAATCCTCGTCAACAACGACACCTATGGCGGAGGCGGCATCTTCGGCCAGTTCAGCACGGCGGCGGCCAACAACGATTGGGCCAACTATCTGTTTGTGCACGAATTCGGCCACCACTTCGCCGGACTGGCGGACGAGTACTACACCTCGCCGGTGGCTTACGCCACGGGCGGCGCCACGCGCCCGGAGCCTTGGGAGCCGAATGCGACGGCGCTGCACGATCCGACCAACGTAAAGTGGAAAAAGTTCGTCAAGCAGGGCACGCCGTTGCCGACGCCGTGGAAGAAGGACGACTACGAGGCGGCGTCGCGCGAGTACCAGAAGGAGCGCGTCGCGCTGCGCAAAGCCGACCGGCCGGAGTCGGAGATGAGCGCCTTGTTCCATAAGGACCTTCAGCACACCAACGAACTGTTCTCGCGCGATCCGAACCGCCACGTGGTGGGCGCCTTCGAAGGCGCCAACTACGAGGCCAAGGGTTATTACCGTCCCGAGATGCAGTGCATCATGTTCGACCGCAGCGACAAATTCTGTTCCGTGTGCGCGGACGGGATCAGCACCATCATCGATCTCTACTCCCGTCCGAAAAGCGAATAATCGGTTTAAGTACGCTACCGTACAGAGTTCATCGGCTTGGGTTGCTATTCTGGATACGTGATCTGGCGCTTCTAAACAAGAGCGCGACGCAGGCAAGGCCCGAGGCCCTGCCTTAATAAGATAAGAACGCATCCAAATTAAACTTGAGAGGAAATATCATGAGCAAAATCATCGCTACCCTGATCGCCGGCCTGTTCGCAACCGCAGCTTTCGCACAGACCCCTGCACAGACCAACGAAGTCGCCAAGGCGCAGCAAGAAGCCAACAAGGACGTCGCCAAGGCTGAACAGAAAGAGATGAAAGTTGACGCTAAAGCCGACAAGAAAGCCAACAAGGCCGTCGCTAAAGCCAACCAGTCCCACGACGAAGCCCAGGCTAAAGTAAACGTGGAAGCCGCCAAAGCGAACGAAAAAATCGCCAAGGCAGACCCGGAAGACAAAGCCAAAGCCGCCGCCAAAGGCGAAAAGAACATCGCTAAAGCCGAAGAAAAGGCCAACAAAAAGGCCGTGAAAGCCGACGCCAAAGCGATCAAGGCAACCGTTGACGCCACCGAAGACAAAGCGCTGGCCGCCAACAAGACCGATGCTGTCAAAGCCAAATCGGCAGCAGAAGTTAAAGAAGCCGCCGCTAAGCATTAATTAGCGCGCAATAGAAAAAAGACGGGCTTGCCCGTCTTTTTTTTCGTCCAGAGATTTGTCGATCCGGGGTCGGTAACGTGACCCCGGAGTTGTATCAGACGATAGGGGTGAGCGAGGTTGGCTTGATCTTCGTCGCCAGTGCCTTGCCTTTGCGGGCGCGCTTGCCGAAGTGGACCGCCAGGGCCGACGCCGACAGACGCTCTTCCTGCGCTTTGCCGCCACGTCCGATGCCGGAGACGATCACGCCTTTCTGGCTGATCGGCTTGGCCGCGATCAAGGTCTCCTTGTCGTCCAGTTCCATCAGGATGACGCCGCGGCCGCCGTTGGTCAGCACCTTCATTTCGTCCATGCCGAACACCAGCACCCGCGCGTTGGCCGACAATACCGCGACCGCGCTCGCGCCATCGGCCACCACCGCCGGCGGCAGCGGCACGTCGCCCTCGTCGAGGGTGACGAAGGCCTTGCCGCCCTTGATGCGGCTGACCATGTCGCCGGCCTTGGCGATGAAGCCGAAGCCCGCGCTGGTGGCCATCATCAGTTGCGTCGCGGCGGGACCGGCGAAGTAGTGCTGGATGCGCGCGCCGGAAGCCAGGTCGATCAAGGTGGTGATCGGCACGCCGTCGCCGCGCGCGTTCGGCAGCGCAGCCACGGGCACCGAGTACACCTTGCCGTTGCTGCCAAAGGCGAGCAGGTTGTCGACCGTGCGGCATTCGAACGCGCCGTACAGCGTGTCGCCTGCCTTGAACGTGAATTGCGTGGCGTCGTGGCCGATGCCGGTGCGCGCGCGTATCCAGCCTTTTTCCGAGATGATGACGGTGACCGGTTCGTCCACCACCTTCTGTTCGACCACGGCTTTTTGCGCTTCTTCGATCAGCGTGCGGCGGGCGTCGCCGTATTGCTTGGTGTCGGCTTCGATTTCCTTGATGATGGCGCGCTTCATCGACGATGGATTGTCGAGCAGGTCCTGCAGCAGCTGCTTTTCTTTGCGCAGTTCGGCCAATTCCTGTTGGATCTTGATCGCTTCGAGCCTTGCCAGTTGGCGCAGGCGGATTTCCAGGATGTCTTCGGCCTGGATGTCCGACAGGCGGAAGCGCTCCATCAGCGCCGCTTTCGGTTCGTCCGAGTTGCGGATGATGTGGATCACTTCATCGATGTTCAGCAGGATGGTCTCGCGGCCTTCCAGGATATGGATGCGCGCGTCGACCTTGCCCAGCTTGAACTTGGTGCGGCGGGTGACGGTGATGAAGCGGAAGTCGATCCATTCCTGCAGAATCTCGCCCAGGCCTTTTTGGCGCGGACGGCCATCGCCGCCGATCATCACGAGGTTGATCGACGCCGACGATTCGAGCGAGGTATGCGCCAGCAGCATCAGCATGAATTCCGTCTGATCCTGGTTCTTCGACTTCGGTTCGAACACCAGGCGCACCGGCGCCGCGCGGCCCGATTCGTCGCGGATGGTGTCGAGCGAGTTGAGGATCAGCGATTTGAGCGCCATCTGTTCCGGCGACAGCGCCTTCTTGCCCATCTTGATCTTGGGATTGGTCAGCTCCTCGATCTCTTCGAGCACTTTCTGCGACGAGGTGCCCGGTGGCAGTTCGGTGACCACCGCCTGCCACTGGCCGCGCGCCAGCTCTTCGATCTTCCAGCGCGCGCGCACCTTCATGCTGCCACGCCCGTTGGCGTACATCTCGCTGATCTGCGCCGCCGGCGTGATGATCTGGCCACCGCCCGGGAAGTCCGGACCCGGCACCAGCGCCATCAACTCGCTGTGCGAGATCTTCGGATTGCGGATCATGGCGACGGCCGCCTGCGTGACCTCGCCCAGGTTGTGCGACGGGATTTCCGTCGCCAGGCCCACCGCGATACCGGAGGCGCCGTTCAGCAGCACCATCGGCAGGCGTGCCGGCAGCAGGCACGGTTCCTCGGTGGAGCCGTCGTAGTTGGCCTGGAATTCGACCGTGCCCAGGTTGATCTCGTCGAGCAGCACCTTGGCGATTGGCGTGAGCCGCGCCTCGGTGTATCGCATCGCCGCCGCGCCGTCGCCGTCGCGCGAGCCGAAGTTACCCTGGCCGTCGACCAGCGGATAGCGCAGCGAGAAGTCCTGCGCCATGCGCACCATGGCGTCGTACACCGACTGGTCGCCGTGCGGGTGCAGTTTGCCCAGCACGTCGCCAACCACGGTGGCCGATTTGCGCGGCTTGGCGGTCGGGTTCAGGCCCATTTCGTTCATTGCGTACAGAATGCGGCGCTGTACCGGCTTCTGGCCGTCGCACACGTCCGGCAACGCGCGGCCCTTGACCACCGAGATGGCGTAATCGAGGTAGGCGCGTTCGGCGAAGGTGGACAGGGTCAGCGTTTCGCCGCCGTCGCCACCGTTACCGCCATCGCCGCCGTCGGGCGGACCGTCGCCGTCGCCGCCTTGTGGCGGAACGGGAGGCACAGGGGGCTGCGGCGGCTGGCCGGCTTGGGCCGGCGCCGCTGCGGATTCGTCAAAGAGATTTGCTTGAGTCATAGTCGTTCAAAATTAAATATCGGCTTCGGCTTCGTTGCCGTGTTCTTCGATCCACGCGCGGCGGGCGGCGGCTTCGCCTTTACCCATCAGCATATTGAAGCGCGCGGCCGATTCGCCGTGGGCGAAAGCGCCTAGCGACACCGGCAGCAGGCGGCGGGTGTCCGGATTCATCGTGGTTTCCCACAGCTGTTCGGCGTTCATCTCGCCCAGGCCTTTGAAGCGGGAGATCGACCAGGCGCCTTCCTTCAGGCCGTCCTTGCGCAGCTTGTCCTCGATGGCCACCAGCTCGCCCGGATCGAGCGCGTACAGTTTCTGGATCGGCTTCTTGCCGCGCGCCGGCGCGTCCACGCGGTACAGCGGCGGACGCGCGATGCAGACATTACCGTTGGCGATCAGGCCCGGGAAGTGCTTGAAGAAGAGCGTCAGCAGCAGCACCTGGATATGCGAGCCGTCGACGTCCGCATCGGAGAGGATGCAGATTTTGCCGTAGCGCAGACCGGACAAGTCGGGCGTGCTGTCGGCCGTGTGCGGGTCGACGCCGATAGCCACCGAGATGTCGTGGATCTCGTTGTTGGCGAACAGGCGGTCGCGGTCCGTCTCCCACGAGTTGAGCACCTTGCCGCGCAGCGGCAGGATGGCCTGGAATTCCTTGTCGCGGCCCATCTTGGCCGAACCACCCGCCGAGTCGCCCTCGACCAGGAACAATTCGGTGCGATGGACGTCGCTCGATTCGCAGTCGGTCAGCTTGCCCGGCAAGACGGCCACGCCGGACGATTTCTTCTTCTCGACTTTTTGCAGGGAGCGCAGGCGCGATTGCGCCTGTTTGATGACCAGCTCCGCCAGCTTTTTGCCGTAATCGACATGGTGGTTCAGCCACAACTCGAGCGCCGGCTTGGAGTAGGTCGACACCAGGCGCACGGCGTCGCGCGAATTGAGGCGTTCCTTGATCTGGCCCTGGAATTGCGGGTCCAGCACCTTGGCCGACAACACGAACGAGACGCGCGCGAACACGTCCTCCGGCAGCAGCTTGACGCCTTTCGGCAGCAGCGAGTGCATCTCGACGAAGTTCTTCACGGCGCCGTACAAGCCGTCGCGCAGGCCCGACTCGTGAGTGCCGCCGTTCGGCGTCGGAATCAGGTTGACGTAAGATTCGCGCACCACCGCGCCTTGCTCGGTCCACGCCACCACCCACGCCGCGCCTTCGCCCTCGGCGAAGCCTTCGGCGTCCGGGCCGGCGAACTGCGCGCCCTCGAACAGCGGGATCAGGGTCTCGCCGTCGGTCGATTGCGCCAGCGCCTCGGTCAGATAGCCGCGCAGGCCGTCGTTGTACTGCCAGGTTTGCGATTCGCCGGTCTTGGCGTTGGCCAGGGTGACGGTCACGCCGGGCAGCAGCACCGCCTTGGAGCGCAGCAGGCGCTGAAGTTCGGTCTGCGAGATCGCCGGCGAGTCGAAGTATTTGGCGTCCGGCCAGGCGGTGACGCGGGTACCGGACTTTTTGCCGTCGCGCGGCGCGACGATGGAGGACAGCGGCTCGACCACGTCGCCGTGTTCGAAGGCCAGCTTGTGCAGGCCGGTGCCATCGGGTTCCTTGCGCCAGACGGTGATCTCCAGGCGCTTCGACAGCGCGTTGGTGACCGATACGCCGACGCCGTGCAGACCGCCCGAGAAGGCGTACGCGCCGCCCGAGCCCTTGTCGAACTTACCGCCTGCGTGCAGGCGGGTGAAGACGATTTCCACCGTCGGCACGCCTTCTTCAGGGTGCAGGCCGACCGGGATGCCGCGGCCGTCGTCTTCGACGGTGATGCTGCCGTCGGCGTTTTGCGTGACGATGATGTTCTTGCAATGGCCGCCCAGCGCCTCGTCGGAGGCATTGTCGATCACTTCCTGGATGATGTGCAGCGGATTTTCGGTGCGGGTGTACATGCCCGGACGTTGCTTGACTGGTTCCAGGCCTTTGAGGACCCGGATGGATGATTCGCTGTAATCGGAAACTGGTTTTTTAGTGGCCATACGTTCAAGCTTGTGATTTTAATACTGGGTTTATGTACAGTTTTATACGTTCGTTTGCGTATTCTATCCTCAACCGGAGGCGATCGAGGCCTAAAACTGGACAAAAAATAGCTGCGGGCCAATTTATACACGATGTTTACAACGGGGACATGACTTTTTAGACCGTTTTTACGGGCGCTTGGATAAGCTGGTTTGTATCGCAACGATCAATCAGGAGTTCGATATGCCCGCTTTTTCCACTTCCCGAAACGCCTCCGGCGCCGAATTCGGCCGCTTTGTCGACCGGCCGGCGTCTTGATCGCGGCGATCCTGTCGCCAAATTTGTCAACCACTAGAAAGAACCGCAACATGAACAAACTAGTACTCGTCGCGGCGATCAGCGCCGCTTTCGTCTGCGGCCAGGCTTGCGCCGAGGATGGCGCGCCGGCCGTCGTCGCCAAGCCGGATAACGAAACCAGCTTCAATGCCGCCGTCGTCTCCGACTACCGTTATCGCGGCATCTCGCAAACCCGCCTGAAACCGGCGCTGCAGGGCGGCGTCGATTATGTGAACAACCCAACCGGTTTATATGTCGGCACCTGGCTGTCGACCATCAAATGGACCAAGGACGCCGGCGGCGATGGCGACGTCGAGGTGGACATTTACGCCGGCAAGCGCGGACAGGTCAGCGAGTCCGTGTCGTACGACGTCGGCGTGCTGACCTACGTTTACCCGTCCAACGACCTCAAAAACGTCCGCGGCTTCGCCAACGCCGACACCACCGAGATCTACGGGCAGCTCGGTTATGGACCCGCCTATATAAAGTACTCGCACGCGGTGACGAATCTGTTTGGCTTCGTCGACAGCAAAAACAGCGGCTATGTGGACATTGGCGCGAATATCGACGCCGGCCAGGGCTTCACCGTCAATCTGCATGCCGGCCACCAGAAGGTGAAGCACAATGACGCCTCCAGCTACACGGACTGGAAGATCGGCGCGACCAGGGACTTCGGCTTGGTGACCGGCGCGCTGGCGGTGATCGGCACGAATGCCGGTAAAACGGCTTACGCTTCGCCGGCCAACGGCAAGTTCCTCGGCAAGACGGCTTTGCAGCTGACGATCAGCAAGGTCTTTTAAGTTATCGGCCTGGATAGGCGAACATCATCCGCCCATCCAGGCTAGCTGTTAAACACTTCCCTGTACAGATGCCGCACTTCCGGCGCGCATAGCACGTTCGGGCATTTGTACATTTCCGGTTCCAGCTCGCTATGGTGCGAGTGATACCCGCCTTGCCCGTCCAATATCAGCATATCGGCCAGCCGCGCGCCAGGCAAGTGCGCGACGAACACCAGCACACACCCGGTTTGATGTGCCGACAGCGGCACGCTGCCATGCGCCACCGTGATCAGGATGCGCGCGCCGGGATTGGCCGATTGCGCTGCGCGCAGGCGTTCAAGAAGCGGCGCATGATCGGACAGCTCCAGCTCTTCACGCCGCAGCAGCGTCACGATCACGCTTGCCCGCGCCAGCGCCGCATCGGCCTTAACGCGCGCCGGCGCCGGCGAGATGCCTGCATCTGCAATCGGCGAGGCGTCGACCACAAGGTCGTCGTACAGCCGGGGATCATAGGCGCCGGGATCGGGGCACACCAACAGCACCCGGTTGCCTGCGGCCACCCGCAGCAGCGCCAGTTCCTCGGCCAGGTCGGAGACATCCCGATTGCCGTCCATTCCGGTGAGCGCGACGATCATATGGCCTCCGCCGTCAGGCGGACATGCGTGGCCGGTTGCTCGGCCTCGCAGCGATAGAAAGGTATTTCATCGAGCTCCTCCAGCGCGGCGGCTATGCCAAGCTTGCATTCGGTGCTGGCGGGTGTCATGGGCAGGCGCAGTTCGTCGCCCATCCGGCCCTGGATCGACAACGCGGCCTTGAGGGGCGCCGGATTCGGCTCGCAGAACAGCAGGCGGATGATTGGCAGCAGACGATCGAACAGGTCGCGCGCGTCCGCGAGCCGCTGCGCGCGCACCAGATCGTATAGCCGCACGTATAAATCAACTCTGATATGCGCGGCGGCCGAGATGGCGCCGTGGCCGCCGCCGCACAGCGCCGCGAACAACAGCGCGTCGTCGCCGCACAGCATCGACAGCGGCGTGCGGCGCACCAGCTCCGTCATCTGCTGCAAGCTGCCGCCGGCTTCCTTGATGCCGATGAATTGCGGGTTGACGGCAAGCCGGCGCGCGGTGGCCAGTTCCAGGTTGACGCCGGTGCGCGCGGGCACGTTGTACAGCACGATCGGCTGCGCCGTGGCGTCGGCGATCGTCTCGAAGTGGCGTATCAGTCCTTCCTGCGATGGCCGCACATAGGCCGGCGTGGAGACCAGGTAGCCGGCCACGCCGGAGTCGTCGAAGCGCAGCGCCTTGCCGGCTGCGGCGAAGGTGTCGCTGCCGCCGATGCCCATCAGGACCGGGCAGCGCTTGCGCGCCACTTCCAGCACCGCCGCCAGCGCGGCGTCCTGCTCGTCGAGGTCCAGCTGCGCCGCTTCGCCCGTGGTGCCACAGACCACCAGGCCGTGGGCGCCCTGGGCGATGAGTCCATCGGCCAGGTTCTGTAACAAGGTCAGGTCGATTTCGCCATGATGCAGCGGTGTGGCCAGCGGCACCCAGATGCCGCGAAGGGAGGTAAGCATGGTTTTCTCAGGTAGTGGCAATCGTTAAAGCTTATGCCGACGTTTGTAAAAATTATCTAAAGAGTCGGGTCCGGGGCGTAAACATCGTGTAAACGCGGACCGGTACAGGATTTTTACGGTTTGTTTACACCGCGTTCCGAAGTCTTTACAAAATCTTTAGACCCTTCCCGCTAACCTTCTCATCATCAAAACAAGACCTGTGAGGGTGTGATGGACATAGTATTTATCGGTGCGATGGTGGTGTTCTTTGCCGTGACCGTGGCGTTTGCCGCAGGTTGCGACAAGCTCGGAGGCCAACCATGACCCTCTTCTACATGATTGGCGCGATCGCCGCCGCCGGCCTGCTGGTGTACCTGATCGTGGCGCTGCTGAAGGCGGAGGAGCTGTGATGACCCTGCAATCGACCATTTTACTGGTGGCTTTCCTGGCTGCCGTCATCGCGCTGGCCTACCCGCTCGGCATCCTGCTGGCGCGCGTCGGCGACGGCGGCGTCATCCCCGGCATGGGCTGGATCGGCAAGATCGAGGCGCTGCTGTACCGCGCCGCCGGTATTGGCGACAAAGGCAGCAAGGACGGCAAACCCGAAGGCCAGAACTGGAAAGCCTACGCCATCGCGCTGCTGGCCTTTAACGGCATCGGTGCGCTGGCCGTCTACGCGCTTCAACGGGTTCAGGCCTTCTTGCCGCTCAATCCCCAGGGCCTGGCCAACGTCAGCCCCGATTCGTCGTTCAACACCGCCGTCAGCTTTGTCGCCAACACCAACTGGCAGGGCTACAGCGGCGAACAGACCATGAGCTACCTGACGCAGATGCTGGTGCTGACGGGGCAGAACTTCTTCTCCGCCGCTACCGGCATGGCCGTCGCATACGCGCTGATACGCGGTTTTTCCTCGCGCTCGGCCAAGTCGATCGGTAACTTCTGGGTCGACGCCACCCGTTCGACCTTGTATGTGCTGCTGCCGCTGTCGCTGGTTTTCGCAGTTTTCCTGATGGGGCAGGGCGTGATCCAGAACTTCTCCGCATATAAAGAAGTCACCTTGCTCGATCCGGTCACCTACACCCAGCCGAAAGTCGGCGCCGATGGCCAGCCGCTGAAGGACGCCAAGGGCGAGCCGGTCACCGAAACGCTGACCGCCACAACGCAAACCATCGCCATGGGGCCGGTCGCTTCGCAGGAAGCCATCAAGATGCTCGGTACCAACGGCGGTGGCTTCTTCAACGCCAATTCGGCGCACCCGTACGAGAACCCGACACCGCTGACGAACTTCCTGCAGATGCTGGCCATCTTCCTGATCCCGGCCGGCTTGTGCTTCGCCTTCGGCCGCATGGTGGGCGATCCGCGCCAGGGCTGGGCGGTGCTGGGCGCGATGACGTTGCTGTTTGTCGTCACCACCGTGGTGGTGCTGGGCGCGGAGCAGCAGGCGCATCCCGCTTTGCAGGCCATGCATGTCGATCAGGCCATGAGCGCGCTGCAATCGGGCGGCAATATGGAAGGCAAGGAGACCCGCTTCGGCATCAGCGCCTCGGCCTTGTTCGCCGCCGTGACGACGGCCGCCTCCTGCGGCGCGGTCAACGCCATGCACGATTCGTTCATGCCGCTGGGCGGAATGATCCCGATGCTGTTGATACAGTTCGGCGAGGTGATCTTCGGCGGCGTCGGCTCGGGCCTGTACGGCATGCTGATCTTCGCCATCATGGCCGTCTTCATCGCCGGCCTGATGATCGGCCGCACGCCGGAATACCTGGGCAAGAAGATCCAGACCTATGAGATGAAGATGACCTCCATCGCCATCCTGGTGACGCCGACCCTGGTGCTGGTTGGCACCGCCATCGCCGTCATGACGGACGTCGGCAAGGCCGGTATCGCCAATCCAGGCGCCCACGGCTTCTCCGAGATCCTGTACGCATTCAGCTCGGCCGCCAACAACAACGGCAGCGCTTTCGCCGGCCTGTCCGCCAACACGCCGTTCTATAACAGCATGCTCGCCGTGGCGATGTGGTTCGGCCGCTTCGCGATGATCGTACCGATCCTGGCGATCGCCGGTTCGCTGGCCGGCAAAAACAGGCTGCAGGCGAATGCCGGCACGATGCCAACCCACGGCCCGATGTTCATCGCGCTGCTGTGCGGCGTGGTGGCGCTGGTCGGCGTGCTCAATTACGTTCCGGCGCTGGCGCTCGGCCCTGTGGTCGATCACTTGCAGCTGTTTGCAAAATAAGGAATCACCATGTCGCAGACTATACAAAAAGAGATGACCATTTTTACCAATCCACCGGTCAAAAAGCAGGGTATGTTCGATAGTGAGCTGCTGATGCCGGCGATCGCCGACTCGTTCCGCAAGCTCAGTCCCGCCACGCAGTTGCGCAGCCCCGTGATGTTCGTGGTCTATGTCGGCAGCATCATCACGACCTTGCTGTATGTGCAGGCGTTGTTCGGTAAGGGCGAGACCAGCCCCGGTTTCATCCTGGCGATCGCCGTCTGGCTGTGGTTCACGGTGCTGTTCGCGAACTTCGCCGAGGCGATGGCCGAGGGGCGCAGCAAGGCACAGGCGGCGTCGCTGCGCAGCCTGAAGCAAACCGTGGTCGCCAAGAAGCTGGCCAGCCCGAAGTACGGCACCACCTGGCTGCCGCAGCCGGCGCTCGATCTGCGCAAGGGGAACTACATCCTGGTGGAGGCGGGTGATGTGATCCCGATCGACGGCGAGGTGATCGAAGGCGTGGCCTCGGTCGACGAGAGCGCCATCACCGGCGAATCGGCGCCCGTGATCCGCGAGTCGGGCGGCGACTTCTCGTCCGTCACCGGCGGCACGCGCGTGCTGTCGGACTGGCTGGTCGTGAAGGTCACGGCCAATCCGGGCGAGACCTTCCTCGACCGAATGATCTCGATGGTCGAAGGCGCCAAGCGCCAGAAAACGCCCAACGAAATCGCGCTGACGATCCTGCTGGTGGCGCTGACGATCGTGTTCCTGATCGTCACCGTGACCTTGCTGCCGTTTTCGCTGTTCTCGGTGGCCGCCAGCGGCAGCGGCGCGCCGGTGACGATCACGGTGCTGATCGCGCTGCTGGTGTGCCTGATCCCGACCACCATCGGCGGCCTGCTGTCGGCCATCGGCGTCGCCGGCATGAGCCGCATGATGCAGGCCAACGTGATCGCCACGTCGGGCCGCGCGGTGGAGGCGGCCGGCGACGTCGATGTGCTGCTGCTCGATAAAACCGGCACCATCACCCTCGGTAACCGCCAGGCGTCGTCGTTCGTGCCCGCGCCCGGCGTGACCGACCAGCAGCTGGCCGATATCGCGCAACTGGCTTCGCTGGCCGACGAGACGCCGGAAGGGCGCAGCATCGTGGTGCTGGCAAAGCAGAAATTCAACCTGCGCGAGCGCGAGATGGCGTCGCTGAACGCGGTGTTCGTGCCGTTCACCGCGCAAACCCGCATGAGCGGCGTCGATATCGGCGACCGCCAGATCCGCAAGGGCGCGGCCGACACCGTGCGCAAGTACGTCGAGGCCATGGGCCTGCCGTATCCGGGCGAAGTGACCCGTGCCGTCGACGACATCTCGCGCCGGGGCAGCACGCCGCTGGTGGTGGTCGACGGCGGCCGCGTGATGGGTGTCGTTGAGCTGAAGGACATCGTCAAAGGCGGCATCAAGGAGCGTTTCGCGGAACTGCGCCGCATGGGCATCAAGACCGTGATGATCACCGGCGACAACAAGCTGACCGCCGCCGCCATCGCCGCCGAGGCGGGCGTGGACGACTTCCTGGCCGAGGCGACGCCGGAGGACAAGCTCAAACTGATACGCAGCTACCAGTCAGAAGGCCGGCTGGTGGCGATGACCGGCGACGGCACCAACGACGCGCCGGCGCTGGCGCAGGCCGACGTCGCGGTGGCGATGAACTCCGGCACGCAGGCGGCAAAGGAGGCCGGCAACATGGTCGATCTGGATTCCAATCCGACCAAACTGCTGGAGATCGTTGAAATCGGCAAGCAGATGCTGATGACGCGCGGCTCGCTGACGACATTCTCGATCTCGAACGATATCGCCAAGTACTTCGCCATCATCCCGGCGGCTTTCGTCGGCACCTATCCGCAACTGAAGGCGCTCGACATCATGCACCTGGCCAGCCCGTCGTCGGCCATCATGTCGGCGGTGATCTTCAACGCGCTGATCATCGTCGCGCTGATCCCGCTGGCGCTCAAGGGCGTGCGTTACCGCGCCATCGGCGCCGTCGCGCTGTTGCGCCGCAACCTGCTGCTGTACGGCGTGGGCGGCATCATCCTGCCTTTCGTCGGCATCAAAGCCATCGACCTGCTGCTGTCGGCGCTCAACCTGGTTTAAGGAGTTCATCATGTCGTTTTCCGCTATTCGTCCCGCCGTCGTCATTTTCGGCGCTTTGACCCTGATCTGCGGCGTGGCCTATCCGCTTGCCGTCACCGGTATCGGCGCCGCCGCGTTTTCTGCCAAGGCGGCCGGCAGTCTGGTGCAAGCCGGTGGCAAAGAGGTCGGCTCCACACTGATCGGGCAGTCGTTTTCGTCGCCGGAGTATTTCTGGGGCCGTCCGTCGGCCACCGGCCCGATGCCCAACAACGCGGCCGGCTCCGGCGGTTCCAACCAGGGACCGAATCATCCGGCGCTGCTGGACGCCGTCAAGGGCCGCATCGACGCGCTCAAGGCGGCCGATCCGTCCAATACCGCCGACATACCGGTCGATCTGGTGACGGCGTCCGCCAGCGGACTCGATCCCGAGATCAGCGTGGCTGCCGCGCGTTATCAGGCCGGTCGCATCGCCGCCGCCCGCAAGCTGCCAGCCAAGCAGGTGCTGGCGCTGATCGAGCGCCACCAGATCGCCCAGGTGTTCGGCTTCTTCGGCGAACCGAGGGTCAATGTGCTGGCGCTGAATATGGCTTTGGATTCGGCGCAAAGGCGGGCGGCAGGGCCGGACAAAGGGTAAAATCACCGCATGTCCATGTTCCCCAACGAGAGCCAACGACCCGACCCCGATGCGCTGCTGGCGCAGGTGCAGGCGCAGGAGCGCAAGGCGTCGCGCGGCAAGCTGCGCATCTACTTCGGCGCCTCGGCCGGCGTCGGCAAGACCTACGCGATGCTTGCCGCCGCCCGCAAGTTACAGGCGGACGGCGAGGCGGTGCTGGTTGGCGTGGTCGAAACCCATGGACGCGGCGAGACCGCCGCCATGCTGGGGGATCTGGACGTGCTGCCACCGAGGCAGATCGAATATCGCGGCAAGACGCTCGGCGAATTCGATCTCGATGGCGCGCTGGCCCGGCGCCCGCGGCTGATCCTCATGGACGAACTGGCGCACTCCAACGCGCCCGGCTCGCGCCATCCCAAGCGCTGGCAGGACATCGAGGAGTTGCTCGACGCCGGCATCGACGTGCTCACCACCGTCAACGTGCAGCATCTTGAAAGCCTCAACGATGTCGTCGGCGGCATCACCGGTATCCGCGTCGGCGAGACGGTGCCCGACACCGTATTCGACCAGGCCGACGAGGTGGTGTTGGTCGACATTCCGGCCGACGAGCTGCTGGCGCGCCTCAAAAGCGGCAAGGTCTATCAGGAGCAGCAGGCCGAACGCGCGTCGAAAAACTTCTTCCGCAAAGGGAATCTGATCGCGCTGCGCGAGCTGGCGCTGCGCCGCACCGCCGACCGGATCGAGGACGACGTGCGCGCCTATCGCGTCGAGCAATCGATCGCCGACATCTGGAAGACCGGCGCGGCGCTGTTGGCCTGCGTCGGCCCGCGTCCGGGTGGCGAGCACACGGTGCGCAGCACGGCGCGGCTGGCCGGCCAGCTGGGTACCGGCTGGCACGCGATCTACGTCGAAACGCCGTCGCTTCACCGGCTGCCGGCCGCGCGGCGCGAGCAGATACTGAAAACCCTCAAGCTGGCGGAGAGCCTGGGCGCGACCACGGCGGTCATCTCCGGGCGCGATATTGCTTTGGCGGCCGTGGAGTACGCGCGCAGTCATAATTTGTCGAAGATCGTGGTCGGCCGCGCCCATCCGACATGGCCGTGGCGCCCGCCGCACATCAAGCGCCTGGCGCTGTATGCGCCCGACCTGGACCTGATCGAGATCGGCCGAGCCAGCAAGGAGACGGAGACGACATCGCTCGCACCCATCGGCAGGGAGGCCGACGCCGATACCTTGGGCGACGCCGACGACAATGTAAAAGTGCCCTGGCTGAGGAGCCGCGCCGCCGGCTACCTGATCGCGGCGACGGCCAGCGTGGTGACCGCGCTGGTGGCGACGCCGCTGGCGGTCTGGCTCGACCTGGCCAATATCGCCATGTTGTTTTTGCTGATGGTGGTGCTGGTGGCGGTGCGCTTCGGCCGGGGGCCTTCGGTGCTCGGCACCTGCGTCAGCGTGGCCTGCTTCGACTTCTTCTTCGTTCCGCCCCGTTTTACCTTTGCCGTGACGGATTTTCAGTACGTGATCACCTTTGTCGTCATGCTGGCGGTGGGTCTGATCACCGGCCACCTGACGGCCGGCCTGCGCTTCGAGGCGCGCATCGCCTCGCAGCGGGAGAAGCGCTCGCGCGCGCTGTACGAATTCGCGCGCGAGCTGTCGGGCGCACTGCAAACCGAGCAAATCTTCGAGACCACACAGGCGGCGATCCAGCGCGCGTTTCGGGCCCGCTCGACCTTGATGGTGCCCGACGACGATGGCCGGCTGCGGATGCCGGCTCCCGGAAACGGTGGCGGCAGCCTGGCCGTCGATGCCGCCTACATCGCGCACCGCTCCGACCTCGACATCGGCATCGCTCAATGGTCGTTCGACCACGCCGAAAGCGCTGGCCTGGGTACCGGCACACTGCCGGCCAGCCGCATTTTCTACCTGCCGCTGGAAGCCCCGATGCGCACGCGCGGCGTGTTGGCGATCGAGCCGGCGAACCCGCGCTGGATACTGATCCCGGAGCAGCGGCAGCAGCTCGATACCTTCGCCGCGCTGGCCGCCATCGCGCTGGAGCGGGTGCACTACATCGAAGTGGCGCAGAATGCGCTGGTCAACATGGAGTCCGAGCGGCTGCGCAACTCGCTGCTGGCCGCGCTGTCGCACGATTTGCGCACGCCGCTGACGTCCCTCGTCGGCCTGTCCGAATCGCTGGCCGGTTCTAAACCGGCGCTGTCTCCCTCGCAGCAGGATATGGCGGTCGCGCTGCACGACGAGGCGCTGCGTATGAGCGCCCTGGTCTCGAATCTGCTCGATATGGCGCGCATCCAGAGCGGGGAGGTCAAGTTCAACCTGCAATGGCAGCCGCTGGAGGAAGTGGTGGGCAGCGCGCTGCGCGCCAGCGGCTCCCAGCTGAAAGGCCATGTGGTGAGCACACGGTTGCCGCCCGGGTTGCCGCTGCTGCGCTACGACGCCGTGTTGATTGAACGGGTGCTGTGCAACCTGGTGGAAAACGCCGGTAAATATACGCCGCCGGGATCCCACATCGTCATCGCCGCCGAGCTGCATGGCGCGTGGATGAATATCCTGGTCTATGATGATGGTCCGGGTTTGCCGCCCGGGCGCGAGGAAGCCGTCTTTGAGAAATTTACGCGCGGCGAGCGGGAATCCGCCAAGCCTGGCGTCGGCCTGGGGCTGGCGATCTGCCGCGCCATCGTCGAGGCGCACGGCGGGCGCATCGCGTCGGCGCCATCGCCGTTGGGCGGAGCGGGCTTCGCGCTCGCACTGCCACTTGGCACACCGCCGGAAATGCCGGAGCTGCACGAGCTGGAACAGGATAGCTGATATGGATGACGTAAATGAGTGAAGCACCGAGCGCCCCCGTCGCCTTATTGGTCGAAGACGAGCCGCAAATCCGCCGCTTCGTGCGCGCCGCGCTGGAGGAGGAGGGCTGGCAGGTGCACGAGGCGGCGACCATGCAGCGTGGCCTGATCGACGCCGGCACCCGCAAACCGGACCTGATCGTGCTCGATCTGGGCCTGCCCGACGGCGACGGCATCGACTTTGTGGCCGATCTGCGCAAATGGTCGACGGTGCCGGTGATCGTGCTGTCGGCGCGAGTCAACGAGGCCGATAAGATCCGCGCGCTCGACGCCGGAGCCGACGATTACCTGACCAAACCTTTCGGCGTCGGCGAGTTGCTGGCGCGGGTGCGCGCCACCTTGCGGCGCCAGCGCCAGCCGGCCGCCGACAACGACGGATTGATCGTGTTCGGGGATGTGGCGGTCGATTTGAAGAATCGCCGCGTCACGCGCGGCGGCGAAAACGTCCATCTCACCCCGACCGAGTATCGGCTGCTGGCGGTTTTGGTGGGCAATGCCGGCCGCGTGATGACCAATCCGCAGTTGCTGCGCGCGGTGTGGGGGCCATCGCAGGGGGAGAACGGCCACTATCTGCGCATCTATATGGGGCATCTGCGGCACAAGCTGGAAGCCGATCCCACCCAGCCGCGCCATCTGCTGACCGAAACGGCGGTCGGCTACCGTTTGCAATTGCAGCCATGACGGCGCCGGTGCAGCCGCGTTTTGCGCGGGTGGCCGCCGCGATTGGCGAGCCGACACGCGCGTTGATGTTGTCACGGCTGCTCGACGGGCGCTGTTACACCGCCACCGAGCTGGCCGAACATGCCGGCGTGGCGGCTTCCACGGCATCGCAGCATCTCAAGTTGCTGGTGGACGAAGGGCTGGCGCAGGTGCGGGCGCAGGGGCGGCACCGCTATTTCATGTTGGCCGATGCCGATGTCGCGCATGCGCTGGAGGCGCTGCTGCGCGTGGCCGACGGCGCGCTGCCGGAGACGACGCGGTGGCACGGCCCGGCGTTGCGCGGGCTGCGTCATGCGCGCAGCTGTTACGGCCATCTGGCCGGGGAGCTCGGGGTTCGGGTGTGCGAGGCGATGGTGGCGCAGGGCTGGGTGGTGGAGGAGGGTGGCCGCGAATATGCGCTGACTGCGGCGGGGCGCGAGGGGCTGGCGCAACTGGGCGTGCCGGTGGAGGCCAGGGCGGGACGGCGGCAATTGTATGGCTGTGTCGACTGGTCGGAGCGGCGCGATCATTTCGCCGGTCCGCTGGCGGTGGCGATGCTCGACGCGTGGATAGAGCAGGGCTGGCTGCGCCGCGAGCGGGATACAAGGGAGCTGACGTTGACCGCTACCGGCGCCCAGCGGCTGGCGAGATTTTGACCGCCTGCGTCACTTGCTCAGGGTCCGCATGGCGCGTTCCAAGCCATCCATCGTCAGCGGGAACATGCGGTTGTTCATCAACTGGCGGATGATGCTGACCGATTGCCGATACTGCCAGATGCCTTCCGGCTCCGGATTGAGCCAGACGAATTTCGGAAACGCGCTGGTGAAGCGCGCCAGCCATTCGCTGCCCGCCTCGGGGTTGTTGTACTCCACCGAACCGCCCGGCTGCAGCACCTCGTAAGGGCTCATCGTGGCGTCGCCGACGAATATCAGCTTGGTGTCCGCCGGGTACTTGCGCAGGATGTCCCAGGTCGGAAAGCGCTCCGAATGGCGCCGCCGGTTGTTCTTCCACATATAGTCATAAACGCAGTTGTGGAAGTAGAAGAACTCCATGTTCTTGAACTCCGTTTTCGAGGCCGAGAACAGTTCCTCGGTGCGCTCGATATGGTCGTCCATCGTGCCGCCGACATCGAACAGCATCAACACCTTGATGTTGTTCTTGCGCTCGGGCTGCATCTTGATGTCCAGATAGCCGGCGTTGCTGGCCGTGGCGCGGATGGTGGCGTCGAGCGCCAATTCCTCCTCGGCGCCCTGGCGCGCAAACTTGCGCAGGCGCCGCAGCGCCACCTTGATGTTGCGCGTGCCGATTTCCTTGTCGCCGTCGTAGTCCTTGTAGGCGCGCGCCTCCCACACTTTGACCGCTGTGCGGTTGCCGCCCTTGCCGCCGATGCGCACACCTTCCGGGTTGGTGCCGCCGTTGCCGAAGGGCGAGGTGCCGCCCGTGCCTATCCATTTGCTGCCGCCTTCGTGGCGCTCCTTCTGCTCCTTGAGCAGCTCCTGCAGGCGGTCCATCAGTTTGTCGTAGCCGAATTTCTCCAGTCCGGCCCTTTGCTCGTCGCTGAGCTCACGCTTCATCCGCTGCAGCAGCCAGTCCAGCGGAATCGCGCTATTGGTCTCGAAGACGTCGTTGACGCCTTTGAAGTACATGCCGAAGGCGCGGTCGAATTTGTCGAAGTGGGCCTCGTCCTTGACCAGCGTGAGTCGCGACAGATAATAGAAGTCGTCGAGCGAGGCGTCGATGACGTTCTTCTGCATCGCTTCGAGCAGGGTCAGAAACTCCTTGATCGTGACCGGGATCTTGGCGTCCTTCAGCGTAAAGAAGAAATCGATCAGCATCTCAGACCTTCCCGTGCCGTTCCAGCCGGTAGCGCAGCTGCGCCTTGATCTCCGGCCACTCGCCGGCCGCGATGCTGTACATGACCGTGTCGCGCACGGTGCCGTCGCGCCGCACCGCATGGTGGCGCAGCACGCCGTCCTTGCGCGCGCCCAGGCGCTCGATGGCCGCCTGCGAGGCGTGATTGAAGTTATCGGTGCGCAGGCCGACCAGCGCCGCGCCCAGTTTCTCGAACGCGTGCGTCATCAAGAGCAGCTTGCAGGTGGTGTTGACGTGGCTGCGCTGGTGGCTTTTGGCGTACCAGGTGTAGCCGATCTCGATACGGGCGATGGCCGGCACGATGTCGTGATAGCTGGTCGAGCCGATGACGGCGCCGCTGGCCGCGTCGATGACGGCGAAGGCCAGCCGGCCGGGACGCATCTCCAGCGCCTTGTCGATGTAGGCGTCCACTTCGTTCGGCGCCGGCACGGAGGTGACGCGCAAGGTCCACAGCTCGCCGTCCTGCGCGGCGGCCAGCAGGCCCTCGGCGTGCTGCGGCCCGAGCGGCTCGAGCCGCACGCCGTTCAATTCCAGGGCGACGGGGGCGGGGGTTTTCATCAGCGGTTGGTCCTCGACATGAACACCAGCCGCTCGAACAGATGGACGTCCTGCTCGTTCTTGAGCAGCGCGCCGTGCAGCGGCGGCACGATGGCTTTGGCGTCCTGGCTGCGCAGCGCCTCGGCCGGGATGTCCTCGGCCATCAGCAGCTTGAGCCAGTCCAGAAACTCGGACGTCGACGGCTTTTTCTTCAGCCCCGGCACGTCGCGCACTTCGTAGAAGCTCTGCAGCGCCTGCGCCAGCAGATCCTTCTTCAGGTTCGGATAGTGCACTGCGACAATTTGCTCCATCGTGTCGCGGTCGGGGAACTTAATATAGTGGAAGAAGCAACGGCGCAGGAAGGCGTCCGGCAGCTCCTTCTCGTTGTTCGACGTGATGATCACCAGCGGGCGGTGCACGGCGCGCACCATTTCGCGCGTCTCGTAGACGTAGAACTCCATGCGGTCGAGCTCGCGCAGCAGGTCGTTCGGGAACTCGATGTCGGCCTTGTCGATTTCATCGATCAGCAACACCACCGGCTCGGGCGCGGTGAACGCCTGCCACAGCACGCCCTTGACGATGTAGTTCTGGATGTCGCGCACGCGCTCGTCGCCGAGCTGGGAGTCGCGCAAACGCGACACCGCGTCGTATTCATACAACCCCTGTTGCGCCTTGGTGGTGGACTTGATGTGCCATTGCATCAGCGGCATGTTCAGCGCCGCGGCCACTTCCTCGGCCAGCATGGTCTTGCCGGTGCCGGGCTCGCCCTTGATGAGCAGCGGACGTTGCAGCGTCAAGGCCGCATTCACGGCCAGTTTCAGGTCATTGGTCGCGACGTACTGGTCGGAACCCTCAAAGCGTGGAGTGGCTTGCATGCGTGATGTCTCGGTGAAAAAGGGATTTGACGAGTATAGGGGAGAACGGCCAAAGTTGTGGGCCGGTATCACGCGGAGCGGCGAGCTCAGCACTGTGTGGTTTCGGCAATGATTCTGGGTAGCTTAGAAAAATTTCTTGGGTTAGAATCGCAGGCTAATAGTGCAAAAGTCAAGTTTTGCATCCGCGGTAGTATCCGATTACTTACCTTGCAAACACCATGAAAAAAATCACCGCACTTCTCGTGCTCGCAGGCCTCGCTCAGACCGCCCAGGTCGCTGCCGCGGCGGAAATCGTGGGCAATGCCCAGAACGCCAAGGCAAAGGTTGAAATGTGTATCGGTTGTCATGGAATTCCGGGCTATAAAGCCACGTTCCCGGAAGTGTTTCAGGTGCCGATGATCGGTGGCCAGTCGGCCAAGTATATTGAAAACGCGCTGCAGGCCTACAAGAAGGGCGATCGCAAGCACCCATCCATGAAGGGCATCGCCGCCAGCCTGTCCGACCAGGATATCGCCGATGTCGCCGCGTTCTACGCGCAGCAGACGCGCACCGCCGCGAAATGAGGAACGCCACTATGAAAAAACTGATCGCCGCATTGTTCTGTTCCGCCCTGTCGTTCTCCGCCGTCGCCGCCGGTAACGTGGCCGCCGGCAAGGCCGTGGCCGACAAATACAGTTGCTTCGCCTGCCACGGCAAGGATTACAACAGCCCGATCGACCCCAGCTATCCGAAGCTGGCCGGCCAGCACAAGGATTACCTGCAGCACGCGTTGACCGCCTACAAACGCGGCGACAACGCCAACGGCCGCAACAACGCCATCATGACCGGCCAGGTCAAGCCGCTGACCAATCAGGACATCAAGGATCTGGCGGCGTACTTCAACAGCCTGCCCGGCAACCTGGCGGTGCATCGCTAACCGTAGCGACACCGTTCAGCCCTGAAAGCCACGCATTGCGTGGCTTTTTTGCATCTTATGCGCGTTTTTTTTTGCGCCGGTCTACGTAGTTTCTTTGCCTTTCCTTAAGTGTTATCCCTCATCTGGCGGCAACGTTGCGCTGCTAAAATCATCTTTCTTGATAATATCTATGGACACTCGCGCAATTCTATTGTCGGTTTTTACCGAAAGTAAGCATTGCGCAAGCATCGGCAGCCGTCACCCTCTTCGTCCGCGCGCACTCATCGCCGCGGCCGACCAGCCACCTTCGAATGCCACTTCCCGACGCCACCGGCGTGCGTGATGGCCGGCAACGCCAGTCCCGAATACAGTCGGTATCTATGAATGGAGTTACGTATGCGGAAGTCACTTGTAATTTTGATGTCGTGCCTGATCCTGGCCGCATGTAGCAAATCGCCGGCGCCCTCGGCCGACAAACCGGTCGACGTGCTGCTGGTCGGCGCCGGCACCATGAGCGCGACCTTGGGCGCCATGCTCAAGGAAATGGACCCGACCCTGACCATGGCGATCTACGAGCGCATGGATTCGGTTGCGGCGGAGAGCTCCGACGCCATGAACAACGCCGGCACCGGCCACTCGGCCTTCGCCGAGCTGAACTACACGCCGGAAGCGGCCGACGGCCACATCGAGACCAAGAAGGCGGTTGAAATCAACGAGCAGTTCGAGATTTCCAAGCAATTCTGGGCTTACCAGGTCAAGAACAAATACATTGGCGCGCCGCAAACCTTCATCAACAACGTGCCGCACATGGCCTTTGTCTGGGGCGACGACAACATCAACTTCCTGCGCAAGCGCTATGCCGCGTTGCAGAAGGAAAACCTGTTCAAGGGCATGCTGTACTCGGAAGATCCGGCCGTCATCCAGCAATGGGCGCCGCTGATCATGACCGGACGCGACAAGGGCCAGAAAGTGGCCGCCACCCGCATGGAGATCGGTACCGACGTCAATTTCGGTAACCTCACGCGCGCGCTGGTCAAGCACCTGACCGACACCCACGGCACCACGTTGAACCTGCGTCACCAGGTGGAAGACATCAAGCGCGGCACCGACGGCACCTGGAACGTCACCGTCAAGAACCTGGCCGACGACTCGGTCAAGACCGTGCGCGCCAAGTTCGTGTTCATCGGCGCCGGCGGCGGCTCGCTGCCGTTGCTGGAGAAATCGGGCATTCCGGAAGCCAAGGGCTACGGCGGCGTGCCGGTCGGCGGCCAATGGCTGGTCACCACCAACCAGGCGCTGATCGACCAGCACGCCGCCAAGGTGTACGGCAAGGCGTCGGTCGGCTCGCCGCCAATGTCGGTGCCGCACCTGGACACCCGCATCATCGACGGCAAGAAAGCACTGCTGTTCGGCCCGTTCGCCACGTTCTCGACCAAGTTCCTGAAAAACGGCTCGTGGATCGATTTGCCGGCGTCGATCGACAGCGGCAACGTTCGTCCGATGCTGCAAGCCGGCTATGACAACATCCCCCTGACCAAGTATCTGATCGCTCAGGTGATGAACTCGCCGCAAGACCGCCTGGCCGCGCTGAAAGAGTATCTGCCGACCGCGAAGCTGGAAGACTGGACGCTGCAAAACGCCGGCCAGCGCGTGCAGATCGTCAAGGATGACCCTGAAAAAGGCGGCCTGCTGCAATTCGGTACGGAAGTGGTGGGTTCGGCCGACGGCAGCATCGTCGCGCTGCTGGGCGCCTCGCCCGGCGCCTCGACCGCGCCGCCGATCATGATCAAAGTGCTGCAAACCGCGTTCAAGGCCAAGCTGGCCACGCCGGAGTGGGACGCGAAAATGAAGGCGATGGTACCGTCCTACGGTCACAAGCTGAACAGCGATCCGGTGCTGGCGAACAAGATACGCCACTACAGCAGCGACATCCTGGGTTTGAAGGCGTTCACGCTGGAAGAGCCGGCCGTGGCCGCCGCTCCGGCAGAGACCGCCGCCAAGTAAGCTCAGACAGCCGCAAAAACAAAAGCCACGCAGACGCGTGGCTTTTTTCATCCGCGCAATTTTATTTGATGCGGCGCTTGATCGCTTCGATGTAGGCGTCGCCGTCCGGCGGGGTGCCGGTGCGCTGGGCGTTCCAGATCATTTCGCCCAGGCATTCCATGATCTCGTGCTGCGCTTCGTGCGCGGAGTCGAGCTTGAGGGTGAGGGCGGTGGCGGCGTCGCGGATGCCGCGCGGCTGGTCGATCGAGATCTGCTCGTCGATCGACAGGTGCATCGACAGGTGCAGGAACGGGTTGGCTTGCGCGCCTTCGACCGAGTAGTCGCGCGACAGCGCCGTGTCGACATCGGCCAGCACGTCGTGGTATTCGGGGTGGTGGCGCGCCCAGTCGGCCGCCATCGCCTCGAGCGGGGTGAGGATTTCGTTGGCGCGCTGCTTGCGGTAGGCCTCGCAAAAGAAGCGGCGGACGTCGTCGGAAGATGGATTAAACATAGCGTCATTGTACCTCCGGCGAAAAAAAAGCGGGACAGTGTGCCTGTCCCGCTTTTATTCTTGCCGTCCTGCTAACCGTTCAGCTGTCGCTTTTGACCGGTTCGGCCGGCCCCGCCGCGACGGCGGCCACGCTGGAGGCGGCTACCGCCTCGGCCGGCGCGCAGCCCGAGCCCGGCGGTTCCGGGTTCGGACGCGGCGCGTGCGGCTGGCGCAAGTAGCGCGAGCCGTGCTGGCGCCGGTCGTGGCCGTTGGCCGGCCACGTCAGGAAGCGCGACAGCTCCTGCAACGCGCGCTGATAGACGTCGCGCTTGAATTCAATCACGACATCGAGCGGCACCCAGTATTCGTGCCAGCGCCAGGCGTCGAATTCCGGGTGGTCCGTCAGCCGCAGGTTGACGTCGTTGTCGCGCGCGCACATGCGCAGCAGGAACCAAATCTGCTTCTGGCCACGGTAATGGCCGCGGATTTCCCGCTTGATAAAATGATCCGGCACCTCATAGCGTAGCCAGTCGCGCGTGCGGCCGACGATTTTTACGTGCTCGGCCCGCAGGCCGATTTCCTCTTCCAACTCCCGGTACATCGCCTGCTCAGGCGTTTCTCCATATTTGATGCCGCCTTGCGGAAACTGCCACGAGTGCTCGCGCACACGTTTTCCCCACCATACCTCGTTCTGCGCGTTGAGCAGGATGATGCCGACGTTGGGCCGAAACCCCTCCCGATCGAGCATATTGCACCTCAAACTTTCTGCGACTGAGCTCCCTGCTTATATTTTTGCCCATAAAAAGACGCCTCGGCGGGATTTTCGGGGTACGAAAACGGTCGAAGGGCCATCTATTGAACGCATTTGTATAAAGTATGGACGCATCAGCCAGCTAATCCTTTAAAATTAGGTTGATTATAACTCTCTCTTTTTAAAAAGAATTCACCGTATGCGCGCCTCACGATTTTTTATTTCCACGCTTAAAGAAGCGCCTTCCGACGCCGAGATCGTCAGTCACCAGTTAATGATGCGTGCAGGCATGATCAAGCGCCTGGGTTCGGGCATCTACACCTACATGCCGATGGGCCTGCGCGTCATCCGCAAAGTCGAAGCGATCGTACGCGAAGAGATGAACAAGTCCGCCGCCATTGAGCTTCTGATGCCGCTGATCCAGCCGGCCGAGCTGTGGCAGGAGACCGGCCGCTGGGACAAGATGGGCGCCGAGTTGCTGCGCATCAAGGATCGTCACGGCCGCGAATTCGCCTTCCAGCCGACCGCCGAGGAAGTCATCACCGATGTTGTCCGCTCGGAAATCAAATCGTATCGTCAACTTCCGTTGAATTTTTACCACATTCAGACCAAGTTCCGCGACGAACGCCGTCCCCGCTTCGGCCTGATGCGCGGCCGCGAGTTCACGATGAAGGACGCGTACTCGTTCGACCGCGACCTGGCCGGCATGCAGGCGTCGTACAAGGTCATGTATGACGCCTATGTGCGCATCTTCAACCGTTTCGGCCTGAAGTTCCGCGCCGTGGCGGCCGACAACGGCGCCATCGGCGGCACCGGTTCGCACGAATTCCACGTTATCGCCAGCACCGGCGAGGACGCGGTCGTCTACTGCCCGACCTCCGACTACGCGGCCAATATGGAAGCGGCCGAGGCGCTGCCGCTGAACGCCACGCGTCCAGCCGCCGCCCAGGCGCTGACCAAGGTCGCCACGCCGGACGCCACCAAGTGCGAGCTGGTCGCCGAGCAGCTCAAGCTGCCGCTGGCGCAGACCGTCAAGACCCTGGCGCTGACCGTCGAGACCGAAAAAGACGGCAAAGTAGCTAAACAGTATTTCATGTTGCTGCTGCGCGGCGACCATGAGCTCAACGAAGTCAAGATGGGCAAGGTGGCCGGCCTGGCCGCGCACCGCTTCTCGACCGAGGCCGAAATCCTGGAAGTGTACGGCTGCGTGCCGGGCTATCTGGGCCCGATCGGCACCCTTGGCCCGGTCACCGTGGTGGCCGACCGCACCGTCGCCAACATGGCCGACTTCGTCTGCGGCGCCAATGACGCCGGCTTCCACTACACCGGCGCCAACTGGGGCCGCGACGTGGCCGAGCCGGCCATCGTCGCCGACTTGCGCAACGTTGTCGAAGGCGACGCCTCGCCGGACGGCAAGGGCGTGCTGGCGATCGAGCGCGGCATCGAAGTGGGCCACGTGTTCCAGCTCGGCACTGCGTACTCGGAATCGATGAAGGCCACCTTCCTCGACGAGAACGGCAAACCGGCGCCGCTGCAGATGGGTTGCTACGGCATCGGCATCACCCGCATCCTGGGCGCGGCGATCGAGCAGAACTTCGACGACAAGGGCATCATCTGGCCGACGTCGCTGGCGCCGTTCGAACTGGTGCTGTGCCCGATGGGCATGGACCGCAGCGAGGCGGTCAAGGAAGCGACCGAGAAACTGTACGCCGACGCGCAAGCGGCCGGCATCGACGTCATCCTCGACGACCGCGGCTTGCGTCCGGGCGGCATGTTTGCCGACTGGGAGCTGATCGGCGTGCCGCACCGCGTGGTGATCGGCGACCGTGGCTTGAAAGAAGGCAACCTGGAATACCAGGGCCGCCGCGACACCGAAGCGACCGCCGTGCCGGTGGCCGACGTGATCAGCTTCATCCAGGGCAAAATGTCGCAGTGAGCAGAAGCAGTGTAGCCGGCGCCTGGTTGGCGCTGGCGCTGTCAGTGATGATGGCGCCGGCCGCGCAAGCCGGCAATCAGAAGGAGGAGGCGCTGGCCGATGCGGTCCGCGTCGCCCTCGCCAACAGCATCAAGGACGCCACGCCGCCGCGCATCGTTTTCCGCAACGACGCCGAACGGCAGCGTTACGAAGGCTGGCTGGCGCAGATGTCGGCGCGCCTCAAGCGCAAGCTGCCCGACGAGCAAACCCGCCATGAGTTTCTTGCCACCGTGTGGTACGAGTCGCGCCGCGCCGGGCTCGAGCCGGGCATGGTGCTGGGATTGATTCAGGTCGAATCGGCGTATCGCAAATACGCGGTATCGCTGGTGGGCGCGCGCGGGTATATGCAGGTAATGCCGTTCTGGACCAATGTAATCGGCGACCGTGATCGGAGTGCGCTGTTTAATATGCAAACCAATTTGCGCTATGGCTGCGCGATATTGCGGATGTATATCGATATGGAGGGCGGTAACCTTTATCTGGCGCTAGGCCGCTATAACGGTAGCCGTGGACGGCCGCAATATCCGAACGCCGTGCTCACGGCGTGGAATAACTGGAAATAACCTTTAGAGTATCAATATGCCCTGGAGCGACGAGATGTTTTCGGCATCGGACCAGCTGCCGAGCAGGCGTCCGTCAGCGTCGAATTCAAGCAGCTGCTGGCCGTTGCCGCCGTTGTCCGGGCCGTGGCCCTGCCAGTTGGCGACGATCAGGCGGCCATCGCTCAACTGTTGGAACGTGGCGTAGAAAAACGGTGCGACGTCGGCCGGTACATCCGCTTCGCCACCAAATGTGCCCAGCAGTTCGCCCTCCGCGTCGAACCGCGCCATGAAGCCGCCATATCCGGCCGAGACCAACGTCGTCCCATCCGCGCACGGTTCCGCCTTCCACGCATGAAAGAAGCCCGGTGCCCGCAACTCGCGCACCGCCTTGAGCGCGCTGTCGGTTTCCAGAATGTGATCGTTCATGCATAGCAGATAGCCGCCGGCGGCGGTTCGGCGCATCAGCCGCACATAGTCGCCGTCGCGGCGCGCCGTGTGCGTCAGATTGAAGTCTCTATCCAGCGTCAACACGTTGATCCCGCCTGTGCCGTCCAGGTTGTAGCCGGTCACCAGGGTCGAGCCGTCGTCGAGCCGGCACGCGGAAGTGACGTCGCTCCAGCGGTCGCAGGACGCCAGCACCTCGCCGGTGCTGATCCGCAGCTCGAAGAATCCCCGTTCGAAGCCGATCAGCACGCGGTCGTCGTCGAGCCGTTGCATGTCGCGCGCCAGCGGGAAGTCGGCCAGATCGCGCGACCATAAGGCGCCGGTGCGCGTGGTGTCGATCAGCGAGATGCGCTGGTGGCCTTCGTCGATGGCAAGCAGTTTGTGTATCAATGTCATGTGGTTGTGTCCTCGTTACCAGTAGGGTTCCCACGTGCGGCTCAGGCGCACCAGGGATTCGAAATAGAAATAGTCGCCCCAGATGCAGCTCTCGTCGATGCCGATGCGGTGCGGCTTGTGATAGACGGCGTGACGCAGCAGCCCGCCGCCGGGCATGCCGTCCGTATCGGCGTACTGCTCGGAAAGTTGCCGCACGGTGCGCAGCGCGGCGGCCTCGTAGTCGCTGCGCAGCGGGTCGAGCAGCGGCAGGTTCTTGGCCAGCTCCAGGAGGCCGCAGGCGGCGATGGCGGCCGCCGAGCTGTCGCGCTCTTCGCTACCGGACGTAAAGATCAGATCCCAATAGCAAATGCCGTCTTCCGGCAGGCGGTTCAGATAATAATTGGCGAGCACTCTGGAGAGGTCGAGCAAACGCGTGTCGCCGTTGTGGCGGAACACCAGCGGGAAGCCGGAGATGCCCCACGCCTGGCCGCGTGCCCAGCAGGAGTCGTCGGCGAAGCCCTGGTGCGTCTTGCCGTGACGCGGCAGGCCGGTCGCCGTGTCGAAGAAGAAGGTGTGGAAGGTCGAGCCGTCCGGCCGCACGATGTGGCGCGCTGCCATGTCGATATGCCGGTCGGCGGCCTCTCGGAAGCGCAGGTCGCCGCTGTGCTCGCTCGCCCAGTACAGCAGCGGCAGATTCAGGTTGCAATCGATGATCATGCGGCCGCTTTGCTCGGGATCGTTCAGGTCGCCCCAGGCCTGGATGATGCCGGCGCGCGGCTGGTAGCGCTCGAGCAACAGATGGGCCGCGCCCATGGCCGCCTCGGCCGCGATGGCGCTGCCGGTGAGCTTGTAGGCCGCCACGCACGACAGGCTGTACAGGAATCCCAGGTCGTGGTGGTTGACGTTGATTTCTTCCGCCTGCCGCTGGTGGAAGCTGAGCACGTGCCGCTCGGCGGCGTCGCGGTAGCGCTGGGCGCCGGTCGCTTCGTAGGCCAGCCACAACATGCCGGTCCAGAAGCCGTTGGTCCATTCGATATTGCCGATGGCCGGGTAGACGCCGGCGGTGCTCGATGGTGCCGGGAAGCCGTCGCCGAAGTGGGCCAGGTTGCGGTCGATCGACGCCAGTGCCTGGTCGAGCGCGCGCGTCAGCATTTGCCGGCTTTGCCGGTCCGGCGCGGTGGCGCCTTTCAACGGTTCGATGACGGCGGCGTTCAGGGGTGCGGACATGGAATTTTCCTTGGTAATCACAGGGTTTTTTGCAGCGGCTCGGCCAGGTCGTTGGTGTCGGGCTTGCTGACGCTGCGGCGCGGCGTTTCGGCCGGCGTCGGCTCCAGCGCGAAGGCCGACAGCGCCAGGAAGACGAGTCCGAGTCCCGCCAGCAGCAGATAGGTCGACGGGAAGCCAACCATGTCGTAGCTCTTGCCGACCATCGGCGACAGGATCGCCAACCCCAGCGAGTGGCCGAAGCTGACGCCGACCATGTACAGCGTGGAGGCCAGCCGCGTGTCGAAATGGTGGGCGATGTAGCGAAATACCGACACCACCAGGATCGGCAGCTCGATCGAATGCAGCATCTTCAGCATCGAGATCGACACCGGACCGACGGCGAAGCTGGAGCCGCCGATGCGCACCATCATGATGGCCCCGGCCAGCATCAGCCCGTTCTTGGCGCCGATGCGCTTGATCAGTATCGGCGACAGGAACAAGCCGCCGGCCTCGATGAAGATCTGCGCCGAGTTCAGGTAGCCGAACATGGCCGCGCCCTGCTGCGGCGTCGGGAACAGCGAGGCGAAGTAGCTGGGGAATTGCTGGTCGAACACCAGGTACAGGTTCGTCACGCCCAGGATGAAGACCATGAAGCGCCAGAACTTGGGATCGCGCAGCAGGCCGAGCGCGTCGCCCAGTTTGACCTTGTTGGCTTCGGTGACGGCGCCGGTGTCGGTCTCGGTGCGCCACACCAGCAGCATGACGATCATCAGCAGGCCGGCGCCGGAGGCGATGAAGAAATTGATGCCCGGATTGATATTGAACAGGTGGCCCGTCATCATCGCCGCGCTGGCGAAGCCGAGCGAGCCGCACAGGCGCACGCGGCTGTACTCGAAGCCGTAGCGGCGGCCGATGCGGTCCACGTACGATTCGATCGCGTAGCTGCCGGCGATGAAGGTCACGCCCAGGTACAGGCCGCCGATGGCGGCGCCCAGCAGCAAGTTGGCCTTAAGCAGCGG
Organism: Duganella sp. AC917; assembly: GCF_979258245.1. Classification (NCBI taxonomy): domain Bacteria; kingdom Pseudomonadati; phylum Pseudomonadota; class Betaproteobacteria; order Burkholderiales; family Oxalobacteraceae; genus Duganella; species Duganella sp. AC917. Next base: position 4,327,497 of record NZ_OZ409848.1, on the reverse strand, counting down.
CGCGTAGACGAACATGAAGAACAGGCCGCACATGGTGCACAGCGCGCTGACCGTCCACAGGATGTGCTTGCGCATGCCGACCTTGTCGGAGATAAAACCGTAGATCGGCTGCGAGCACATGGCGGCGATGAAGTTGGCGGCAAACACCACGCCCGCTTCGGTGCCGGACAGGTGCAGCGTGTTGCGCAGCCACAGGGTCAGCAGCGAGATGCTCATCGCCTGCGCGAAGAAGTACACGAAGACGAAGACGCTCAGGAACCGGAAATGCGATTGGGTTTGGGTCATGACGGGTTCCTGTTATGGCTGCGCCGGGGTGATCCGGATGGCCACGCCACCGGAAGCGGACAGCTTGGCGTCGATGACGGTTGAGGCGTCGACCGCCCGCCGCTCGATGCCGACGCGGGTGGCCGTGGAAGCGCTCGCATCATCGGCATACAAAGTGGCTTGATATTTTTTACCCTTTTCCAGGAAGCTCAGCGGGATGCTGACGTTGCGCGCGTCGTTGTTGGTGATGGCGCCAATGAACCAGTCGGCCCCGCTGCGGCGCGCGATCGTGACAGATTCGCCCGGCTTGCCCGAGATGACTTTGCTCTGGTCCCAGGTCACAGGAATTTTGTCCCAGAACTCCAGCTCCGGCTCGTTGTTCTCCTTCTCCGGACGGTCGTACCAGTACAAGGTCTGCAAAGGGCTGTAGTAGATCGCCGCGAGCGCCAACTGGTGCGCGTGCGTGGTCTTGATGCGCGGATCGAAGTAGCAGATCGTGTAGTCTGCCGCGCCGGCCAGGTAGCGGGTAAACGGCAGCACCGTGTTATGCGTGGCGTCCGGCATCTCCTCGTTGCCGCGCACGCCTTCGGACGTCAGCAGATTGGGCCAGGTGCGCTGCTCGCCGGTCGGGCGCCAGTCGTCGTGGATGTTGACCATGATTTGCGCATCGGCCGCTTGCTGGATGGCCTTGTTGATCCAGGTGGACCAGCGGTGCGAGCCGACCTGGACGAAGCCGAACTTCACGCCTTTGACGCCCCAGTCCTTGTAGGTTTTGAACAAGGTGTCGGACTGCGTCAGCAGCGCTTGCTGGTTGACGTACAGCCAGATGCCGACGCCGCGGTCCTTGCCGTATTTGATGATGGCCGGCAGGTCGAAGTCCGGTATCGCCACTTTCGTCGCGTCGGAATCGAAGGAGAAGGCGGGGCCGTACCATTTCCAGTCGAACAGCACGTACTGCAGCTTGTGCTTGACCGCGAAATCGATGTTGGCCTTGGCGGCGGTCGTGGTCTGCGTCATCACGCGCATGATCTTGCCGGGCTTGATCCAGTCCGGCTTGGCGATCTTCGACGGCGGATTGAGGTTGAGGATGAAGTGGTTGTTGTCGGCCAGCGCGCCGGCCGATTCGGCGACCATGATGCCGCGCCACGGCGTGGCGAACGGCGAGATCAGGTCGGCCGGATCGTACATGGCGGTGACGATGGTATTCGGCTTGCTCGTGCTGAGTTTGAACTTGGTGCGCGAGTAGTCGACCATTTGCGCTTCGAGCAGGGCGACGTGGGTGCCGCCGAGCAGTTCCAAGGTCAGCGGACGTTCGGCTTCGTCGGGCCAGTTGGCAAGGTCCAGTTTTTTGTAGGGCGCTTGCGCCCAGCCGGCGAACCAGGCCTTGGTTTCCACCGGCAGGGTGAACTCGGTGTTCTCCTGCGTCACGCGGTAGTAGCTGCCTTTGGGGTTTTCCGGGAACACGTAGCGGAAGGCGACGCCTTCGTTGTAAGCCCGCACTTCCAGCTTCATCGTGTAGTCGGGATTGTCGTCCTTGACCATGTTCACGGTGAGCTGATTGTAGTTGTCCGGGATCTCTGCTTGCTCGCCGTGCAGCGGTTTCCAAGTGGCGTTGTGGCTGATGGTGGTGTTGCCGGTGATCGCCAGGTTGTCGAACCACCTTTTGTGGCGGTCGATTTTCAGCGCCATCGAGCTTTCGGACAGGTGATTGTCCAGTTGCAGGTCGAGCAGGGAATCGAGGATGACCGCTTTGTGCTTGTAGTTGACGCGGTAGTACAGCTGCCGCTCGCCGGTGGCCGCTGTGGTTTGGTAGAAAATGTACTGCAGGTGCTTGTCGGGCGACTGTACCGTGGCCAGATGCTGCTGCTCCGCCGCGTGGCTCGGCGCGCCAAGCGCAAGCAAGACAATCAAGATCAGGCACGGAAAAACATAGGGCGGATTAGCGAAGCGTAATCCGCCAATCCGGTGTAATGCGTGGCTTATGTGGGCCAATATGTTCATTCTTGTCTCGTTTATAGTTGTCTTATGGATCGATTGTAGACTGTCAGGGCTCGGCCGCGATCAGATTGAGCACCTCGTAACACGCGCCCATCGTGTGGTAATCGACCTTGCCGGCCGGGCTCTTCTGGTTGCTGAGCTTGGCGTTCGACGGACTCAGCACCCGATACCACGCTCCATGCTGGTGATCCACAAAATGCTCCCAGCTATACGCCCAGATCCTGTCGTACCAATCCCAGTACCTCGGATCGCCGGTCCGCTCGGCCAGCATGGCCGCCGCCGCGAAACTTTCCGCCTGCACCCAGAAAGATTTGTCGCCATCGCATATCTCGTCCCCCGGGCCGAAGCCGTAGAAAATCCCGCCATGCTCCGCATCCCACGCCTTGCCCAGTGCGATGTCGAACAACTGCGCGGCGCGCGGCGCCATCCATTCGGTGGCGCCGTCCAGCGCCACCGGATGCCGCTCCAGTTGCAACAGCAACTTGGCCCATTCGGTCAGATGCCCCGGCTGGTAGCCCCACGGACGGAAGATATTGCTCTTGTCGTGACGGTTGTAGTGCCAGTCCACCGACCAGTCGGCGTGATAGTGTTCCCAGATCATGCCGCCGGCCAGCCCCGCCTGGCGCATCGTGATGTTGCGCGCCAGCGTGACGGCGCGCTGCAGATAATGCGTCTCGCCCGACGCCTCGAAAGCGGCGATCAGCGCTTCGCAAGCGTGCATGTTGGCGTTTTGCCCGCGATACGGATCGAGTACCTTCCAGTCGGCGCTGGCCTGGTCGGCGTACAGTCCCGGCTCCGCCTGCCAAAAGCGCTTCTCCATCAGATCGAACGTCTCTTTCATATAGACGCGCGCTTCGGTGATGCCGGCCGCCAGCGCCTGCGAATACGCCAGCAGTACGAACGCCAGGCCGTAGCAGTGGTTGTCGCCGTCGGTGACCTGTTTCTTGCCGTCGCGCCACGACAGCTGCCAGGCGTAGCCGCCGGTGCGCGCGTTGCGGTGGACGTTGCGCAGGAAGGCGACGCCGTGATGCAACGCTTCCAGATACGCCGGGTCGCGGAACTGGCGGTAGGCCTTGGCGTAGTTGAAGACAAAGCGCGTGCTGCTGACCAGGTGCCGCGTGTGGCGGTCGTAGACGGTGCCGTCGTCAAGGAAGAAGTGGAAGAATCCACCGCTCGGGTCGATGCAGCGCGGATGGTAGAACCGCATGGTGTGCGCGATGTGCGACAGCAGCATGTCGCGGGAGCGAAAGTCGGGATGCATGGTCCGGTTCTCCTAGCGGGTGGGGGGCGTGGCGTTGGGCCAGGCGGCGATGCGGTAGCGCGTGTGCCACGGTTGTTCCGGACTCAGCGCGACGCCGAGCCTGTCTTCCAGCGGATGGCCGGCCGGTGCGCGGGCGACCCTGCCCAGGTCGAACAGGCTGTTGACCGGCTCGGCGCCGATCGCCAGGTGACGGCTCATCCACGGATAATTGATGCGGCCGCCGTTGCTGATCCACAGCATCAGGTCCGGCAACTGCGCGGTGTCCCACCACATGCCGACGCAGGCGTCGTAGTCGAGGTAGTGCAGCGCGAACGGCGGCGCGTCGCCGGTGCTCGTCAAGGTGCTGACCTGCATCAACTCCTCGGTCGGCATGGTCAGCGGTAATTGCGCCAGATCGAGCGGACCATCGATGCCCGCCATGGCCGAGAGCGCGCCGGAGCGCACGTCCGGCAGCAGGCGCGAGACGGCGCCGGGCGCGGCGGTCGGGTAGCTGTGGACGCCGGCGTGCTCGCCGAGCACCACATTGACCCGTCCCGGCGTCGGCGGAATGCGGAAAGTCGGATGCAGGCCGACCGGCATGCGCGAGCGCCGGCGCGACCAGATGCCCAAGCTGATATCCAGCGCGGCAGCGTGTGGATCGACCGCGATAATTCTTTCGACGCGGGCGATGGCGCTGCCGGCCGGGTAGTCAATCGCCAGATGCACGCGGTGCGGCGTGGCCTCGATGCAGCGCCAGTGGTGATTGGCGGCGTAGCCGTGCATCCAGCCGTCGCCGGCTTGGTCGTTGTCGCCGGTGCGCAGCCAGCCGGGCGGCAGGGGGCCGGGATCGTCGGTGCGGCCAAACGGCACACAAGGCCATTCGCCGCGCATGCGCCGCAGCAGGCCGGGCAGGGCGGCCGCGCCGGTTGTGCTGGCCCACGGCGCCACGTGCATGATGTCGAGCTCGCGCTCGTCGTCGAGCCGCAGGCTCACCGGGCCGAGCATGCCGCCCAGCGCCTGCACCTCGGCGCTGCCGAAGTCCCACGCCAGTTGCCAGGCGCGGCTCGTCGCCTTTTCAGCCCGTTCGGTCATGCGGTTCGTCTCGTTCATCGCGCGAGCCACCCGCCATCCACCGGCAGGGTGATGCCGTGCACGTAGTCGCTGGCGCCGCTGGCGAGGAACACCGCCGCACCGGCCAGGTCTTCCGGCTTGCCCCAGCGTCCGGCCGGGATGCGGGCCAGTATCGCCTCGGAGCGCCGGGCGTCTTGGCGCAGCGCCGTGGTGTTGTTGGTCTCGAAGTAGCCCGGCGCCAGTGCATTGACGTTGATGCCTTTGGCGGCCCATTCATTCGCCAGCGCGCGCGTCAACCCGGCCAGCGCGCTCTTGCTGGCCGCGTAGGCCGGCACGCGAATGCCACCCTGGAACGACAGCAGCGAGGCGACGTTGATGATCTTGCCCGCGTGGCGCGTCGCCATGTGCCTGGCCACCGCTTGCGACAGGAAAAAGACCGATCGCAGATTGGTGTTCATGACGGCGTCCCAGTTTTCTTCGGTGACGTCGAGACTGTCGGCGCGGTGGATGGTGCCGGCGTTGTTCACCAGAATATCCAGCTGCCCGTTGAAGGCGATTGCCGCGTCGACCACGCGTTGCACCGGCTCGGTGGAGCCGAAATCGGCATTGACGAACAGAAAGCGGCGGCCCAGCGCTTCAACGTGTGCAGCGGTGTCGTCGGCGGGGCTGCGGCCGGCGGCAACGATGTCGGCGCCGGCGCCGGCCAACGCGATCGCGATCGCCTGGCCCAGCCCCGTATTGGCGCCGGTGACGAGCGCGGTGCGGCCAGCAAGATTAAACAGTTCGGACATCGATGCTCCTTATTTCAGCTGACAGATATCGAGCACGTTCATGTCGGTGTAGTCGAGGTTTTCGCCGCCCATGGCCCAGATGAAGGCATAGTTGGCCGTGCCAGAACCCATGTGAATCGACCAAGGTGGCGAGACGACGGCTTCTTCATTGGCGACGATGATGTGGCGCGCCGAATCCGGCTCCCCCATGAAGTGGAAGATGCGCTGTTGCTCGTCGAGGTTGAAGTAGAAATAGACTTCGGAGCGGCGGTCGTGCAGGTGCGGCGGCATGGTGTTCCACACGCTGCCGGTTTTCAGTATCGTCAGGCCGAGCAGCAGCTGCGCCGATTTGCATACGCCGGGAATCACGTATTGATAAATGGTGCGGGCGTTCGACGTCGCGGCGCTGCCGCGCTCCAGCGGAACGGCCTGTGCGTGGGTGATCTTGGTCAGTTCGTGGCGGGCGTGGGCCGGCGTCGAGGCCAGGTAAAAGCGCGCCGGATTGGCCGGGTCGACCGCTTCGAAGCTGACCTCATTGCTGCCCATCGGGATGTACAGGCCGTCGAGCGGCGCCATGTCGAACACCTGGCCGTCCACTGTGACGCGGCCGGCGCCGCCGCCGACGTTGATCACCCCCAGCTCGCGGCGCGACAGGAAGGGCTGGCCCAGCGCGGAAACCGGCTCGGTGTGCGTCGGCAGCGTGAGCGGCTCGGCGACGGGCGCGGCGCCGCCGATCACGAAGCGCTCGTGGTGGCAGTAATTGAGCTTGATCCGGTCGCTGACGAACAGGTTGCTGATTAAATAGCGCTCGCGTAACTGTTCATTGCTCACTTGCGTCATCATGTCCGGATGGGTGGCATGAAATATTTTTTCGTACATCTAAGTCTCCTGGAAATGAATTCTACTGATATCTGTTATCGATAACAAGTATAATGTCATACCCGTTTGAAAAGCAACGCGCAGGAAGCCGGGGATCGTGGTTTTTGCGATCCGGCCTGATCAACTTGAAGATTGATTCGTTAGGAGTGGTCCGTTGAAAACCGCTGTCGCCCTGTTGTTTAGCCTGTGTACGGTCTCGGCCGCCGCGCAGCCGCCGTCCAGCCAGCCTTGGGTCGCCGACCTCGGCAACGGCCAGTATCAGAACCCCATCCTGTACGCCGACTACTCCGATCCGGACGCCATCCGTGTCGGGCAGATGTTTTATATGACGTCGTCCAGCTTCAGCAACGCGCCCGGGCTGCCGTTGCTGCAATCGTCGGACATGGTCAACTGGGAGCTGGTGGGGCATGCGCTACCGAAGCTGGGACCGGAGGATGTGTTCGCCAAGCCGCAGCCGGGCAAGGGCGTGTGGGCGCCGGCGCTGCGCCACCACGCCGGCAAATTCTGGATCTTTTATCCTGACCCGGATTTCGGCGTCTACGTGATGACGGCGCAGCGTTTCGCCGGTCCGTGGAGCGCGCCGCATCTGCTGCTGGCGGGCAAAGGCATCATCGATCCGGCGCCGCTGTGGGATGACGACGGCAAGGCCTGGCTGGTGCACGGCTGGGCAAAGAGCCGCTCGGGCATCAACAACATCCTGACCTTGCGCAGCATGGACGCGGACGCACGCACACTGCTCGACGAGCGCGGCAAAGACATCATCAATGGGGACAAGTTGCCGGGCTATCATACGGTCGAAGGTCCGAAGTTGTACAAGAAGGATGGCTATTACTATGTTTTCGCGCCGGCGGGCGGCGTCGAACATGGCTGGCAGTCGGTGTTCAGGTCCCGCAATATCGAGGGACCGTACGAGGACAAGATCGTTATGGCGCAGGGCACTTCGACGATCAACGGGCCGCACCAGGGCGCCTGGGTCGACGGGGTGGACGGACGCGACTGGTTTTATCATTTCCAGGACAAGGGGCCGTATGGGCGCGTGGTCCATCTGCAGCCGATGCAGTGGCGCGATGGCTGGCCGGTAATCGGCGTGGATAAGGACAACACCGGCGTTGGCGAGCCGGTGCTGACTTACGCCAAGCCGGCCGGCAAGGATCGCGGCGTCCTGGTGCCGCCCACGGGGGACGAGTTCGGCGGCGGGGCGCTCGGCTTGCAGTGGCAGTGGAATGCCAATCCGGGGGTGGGCGCTGCTGGCGGTTGGTACTCGCTCGCGGCGCGGCCTGGCTTCCTGCGCCTGCCGGCCCTGGCGGCGCCGGAGGAGGGCAGCGTGCGCGAGGTGCCGTCTGTGTTGACGCAAAAGTTCCCCGCTCCTGTTTTTACCGTCGATACGAAGATCGAGGCGCGCGGGTCCGGTTTTCAACGGGCAGGGTTGCTGGTGCTTGGGATTCGCTATGCGTGGCTGGGTTTGCGTGACAGCGACGGCGTGAGGCAGCTGGTGCTGTCCACTTGCGAGGAGCCCGCGCTGACGTGCAAGGAGCGTGTGGAACCGCTGCGCGCCGTTGGCCGCCAGCCGGTGTATCTGCGCGCCGAAGTCGGCGATGGTGCGGTGGTGACGTTCTCATACAGCCTGGACGGCAAGCAGTACACGCCGGCAGGCAAGCCGTTTCAAGCGACTGTCGGACGCTGGGTTGGCGCGCAGGTCGGCCTGGTCAGCACGCGGCGGCCAACCACCGGCAACAAGTCCTCTGAGATGGACGTCGATTACTTCCGGGTGACACGGTAATGTGATAGCATCGGCCGCAATCGAGTTATCGATAACATGAAAATAAAATCAGGAGACTAGCGTGTTCAAAAAGATTCTAGCGGCGGCGGGTTTGCTGTGGTGTGCGTCGGCGTCGGCGCAGGTGCAGGTGTTCCCGTTCCCGGAGCCGGTCCGGTATTCGCACCACAACGACGACTTCACGGTGCGCGTGCGCACGCCTGGCGGCGTATGGCAGGACCTGTACGAATACAAAGTCAAAGTCGACCTCGATACACAAAGTACCGCCTCGATGGTCTATTTCAATTTCGACGGTCCGGTCGAAGTGGCGGTGCAAAAGAACAACGGGCGCTTCTCCAGCGTGGCGATCCGTCCGGACGCCAAAGGCATCAAACCGGTCATCAAGGGCCAGACCGCCTTCTTCACGCTGAACCGCCCGGCCAACCTCAGCATCGAATTCGACGACGACCGCCTGCACAACCTGCATCTGTTCACGCACGCGATCCGCAAGGACATGCCGAAGCCGCCGGCGCCCAAGCCGAACGAGGCGATCGGCAAGGGCGAGACGCCGGACTTCACCCAGCCTGTGGTGTATTTTGGCCCGGGCGTGCATGACGGCGAGTTCAACGTGCGCTCCAACACCACCGTGTATATCGACGGCTCGGCCATGCTCAAGCGGCCGCTGATCATCAACGGCGTGCAAAACGTCAAGGTCATCAGCGACGGCCTGTTCGACAGCGTCGATATGCTGGTGATCAAGGATTCCAAGAACGTGGTGATCGACGGGCCGATCTTCTTCAACCAGACGCACGGGACGATGCGCTGCATCACGTCCCAGGATATCGAGGAGCGCAACATCCGCACCATTGGCGGGGGCAAGTGGTCGGACGGGCTGGGTCACTTCGCCTGCGAGCGCGTCACCATCGCCGACAGCTTCATCCGCACGTCCGACGATTGCATCACCCTGTATAACCACCGCTGGGATATCTGGGGCAACACGCGCGACATCGTCGTCAAAGACTCGACCTTGTGGGCCGACATCGCGCACGCGGTCATGATCGGCATCCACGGCAACACGCCGTCGCCGGCGCATCCGGAGCCGGAGGTGCTGGAGCGCATCCGCTTCAGCAACATCGACATCCTCGATCACGACGAGGACGACCCCGAGTATGAAGGCGCGATCGGCATCATGGCCGCCGACGACAATCTGGTGCGCGATGTGGTGTTTGAGGATATACGGGTGGAGCGCATCGAGGAGGGCAAGCTGTTCAACCTGCACATCGCCTTCACGCCCAAATACAACACCAGCCCGGGGCGGGGCATCGAGAATGTCACGTTGCGCAACATCCATTTTTCAGGCAACGGCTCGCCCAGCGCTTCGGTGATTTACGGGCATGACGAAATGCGTAAGGTGAAGAACGTCACGATCGACAATGTGACGGTCGGCGGACGAAAGATAAGAGGCGCGGAAGCCAATGTGCTCGACATAGGCAAATTCGTCGAGGGCGTGACGTTCAGGTAGAGCGAAGACACTCTCGCGCTGTAGCAATCATGGGCAATCGGGGTCAAGTCTGTCATTCGGACACGAACCCGGCAATCGGGGTCAAGTCTGTCATTCGGGCAATCGGGGTCAAGTCTGTCATTCGGACACGGCCCCAGGCGTAGGCTGTTGAGTCCGTGTCCGAATGACAGACTTGACCCCCGCAGATTGCGGTTGCGGAAACCGACAGCCGTAGGTTCTTCGGGGGCGTGACATTCGGGTCGAGCGAAGACACTCTCGCGCTCTCGCAATCTTGAGTTCTGCTGAATGTTTCCCCGCTCATACGCACTTGTTTGGCCTAAAATTATGGCTCAGAAGTGGTTGCGGCACCCGTGGCGATTCGTCCGGTGGCCACACGAACGGCTTTCGCGTCGAAAGCACGGCGTAGCGCCCGTGAGGAGAAACAGTGGAATTTATCAGAAACGTAATAATTCTAGCGTTGGCTTTGGCTTTCACCGAAAACATTCACGCGCAAGAGAAAACGCTCTACGAACGGCTCGGTGGCGGCGAAGTTATTACGCGGGCGGCAAATGAAATAGTAGAGAACGTTTCACATGATCCCCTTTCAAGCCGTTCGTTCGAAGGGGTGGCGTTGAAACCGTTGAAGGCCAAGGTGGCCGAGCATCTGTGTGCCATTTCCAACGGGCCGTGCAAGTACACCGGCGAGAACATGGCTGTCGCCCATACGGGGCTGGCGATCACGGCTGACGAGTTCCAGATCATGGGCGCATACCTGCACACAGCGTTTTCGCGTCAAGGGGTCGATCCCCAAGCGCTAGCCGAGTTGGAAGCAATCCTCGAACGCCTGCGTCCAGATATTCTGCTTAAATAGGCAACTGGACCTGTTGCGGTGCCATCGGCGAAATGCCCGTGTTACCGCAGCTGAGCCGCAACAGTGCCTTGTTAGATGATGATATCGCTCTTCGGCGTGGCCGCCTTCGCTTCCAATTCCGCCAGACGCGTTTCCAGCGTTTCCAGTTTCGCGCGGGTTTTCGCTAAAACTTGCGTTTGAACATCAAATTCCTCGCGCGTCACCAGGTCCAGTTTGGAGAATCCCTGCGTCATCATGGACTTGACGTTCTTCTCAATGTCCTTTGCTGGTGAGTTTTGGACGGCTTGGCTGATCTTGTTTTGCAGGTCGTTAAAAAAAGTGTTCATATCCATAATATTCCTTGATCAGGTGGGGTTATGTGCGCACTATCGAAGTGCGCCAATGCATCATTGTGGTGCAAAACCAAAGACTCTTCCGTTCGACGCTTTCAAATTGTCACTTTCCTACGAGTACGTCCATTGTCGCGGATGCCACGGCAGCTATCCGGCGAGCAATATTAGCTGGCACGCATTCTGCTAAAGAAGTAAATGAATGCCGCTCTCTGCTTTGCCTCATAAGGATTTTACCCGTAACCGTATTCCCTATCTGTGACTAAGTTCGATAACTACAAGGACAAAATTATGAAAAGCACGAACCTGACCCTGCTCGCAGCATTGACGTTTGCATTCGCCACCATGGGCGCCTCCGTGGCGCAGGCCCAGGAAGCGCAACCGGCGCCTGCCGCCGCACCCGCTGCCGAACCGGTACCGGATAACCAAATCAGCTACAACGTGGCTGTGGCCAGCGACTACCGTTATCGCGGCATCTCGCAAACCCGCCTGAATCCGGCGCTGCAAGGCGGCGTGGATTACGTCAACAATCCGACCGGCCTGTATGTCGGCACCTGGGCGTCCACCATCAAGTGGGTCAAGGACGGTGGCGGCGACGCCGACGTGGAAATCGATATCTATGGCGGCAAGCGCGGCGAGATCGCCCCGAATGTGACCTATGACGTCGGCGGCCTGTATTACTACTATCCGTCCAACAAGCTGGCCACCAGCGCCAACACCTTCGAACTGTACGCCCAAATCGGCGTCGGTCCGTTCTCCGTCAAATACTCCCGTTCGACCACCAATCTGTTCGGCACCCCCGACAGCAAGAACAGCGGCTATGTCGACGCCCAACTCAACACCGATATCTATGACGGCTACTTCCTGAACGTCCACCTCGGCCGCCAGACCGTCAAGAACAATTCCGCCGTGAGCTACAACGACTACAAAATCGGCTTCACCAAAGATTTCGGCGTGGTGACCGTGGCGGTGGCAGGGATCTTCACCGACACCGACGCCTACGTCGGGCGCGGTAAGAACCTCGGCAAGAGCGGTGCCGTGCTTACCATTTCCAAAACCTTCTAAGCGAGGCCAGCATGAAAATGATTACCGCCATTATCAAGCCGTTCAAGCTCGACGAGGTCCGCGAGGCCCTGTCGGCGATCAACGTGCAAGGTATTACCGTGACCGAGGTGAAAGGCTTCGGTCGCCAGAAAGGCCACACCGAGCTGTATCGCGGTGCCGAATACGTCGTGGACTTCCTGCCGAAGACCAAGATCGAGGCGGCGGTGGACGATGCCATCGTCGAACAGGCGATCGAAGCGATCGAAGGCGCTGCCCGCACCGGCAAAATCGGTGACGGCAAGATCTTTGTGTACAACCTGGAACAGGTGATCCGTATTCGTACCGGTGAAACCGGCCACGAAGCTCTTTAAGGGGAAAATTGATGAAGAAAACTATAACAACATTGCTCGCTGGGGTTTCCATCCTGTTCGCACTAGCCGCGCCGGTCCATGCCCAGGAGGCCAAGCCGGCTGACGCGCCCGCCGCCGCAGCCACCGCGCCCGCCGCCGCCGCACCGGAAGCGCCGGCCGCGCCTGCCGCCGCGCCTGCCGCAGCCGCGCCTGCCGCAGCCGCGCCTGCCGCTACGGAGGCAGCACCTGCCGCCCCGGCGCCGGCGCCACAAAAAGGCGACACCGCCTGGATGATGGTCTCGACGCTGCTGGTGATCCTGATGACGATTCCCGGCCTGGCGCTGTTCTACGGCGGCCTGGTCCGCTCCAAAAACATGCTGTCGATCCTGATGCAAGTGTTCATGGTCTTCGCGCTGATCGTGGTGCTGTGGTGCGTGTACGGCTATTCGCTGGCATTCACCGAGGGCAACGCCTTCTACGGCAAATTCGACCGTGCCTTCCTGAACGGCATCTGGGATCCGGCCAAGGGCGCGTTCTCGTACGCCGCCACCTTCAGCAAGGGTGTGGTCATTCCTGAATTTATCTACGTCGCCTTCCAGGCCACGTTCGCCGCCATCACCTGCGGCCTGATCGTCGGCGCCTTTGCCGAACGCGCCAAGTTCACCGCCGTGCTCGCTTTTGTCGTGCTGTGGTTCACCTTCGCCTACCTGCCGATCGCCCACATGGTCTGGTTCTGGACCGGTCCCGACGCGATCAAGGACGCCGCGACCCTGGCGACCGAAACCGCCAAAGCCGGTTTCCTGTTCCAAAAAGGCGCGCTGGACTTCGCCGGCGGCACCGTGGTGCACATCAACGCCGCTGTTGCCGGCCTGGTCGGTGCCTACATGATGGGCAAACGCGTCGGCTACGGCCGCGAATCGATGGCGCCACACTCGGTCACCATGACCATGATCGGCGCTTCGCTGCTGTGGGTCGGCTGGTTCGGTTTCAACGCCGGTTCGGCGCTGGAAGCGGCTGACATCGCCGCACTGGCCTTCATCAACACCTTGCTGGCCACCGCCGCCGCCACCGTGGCCTGGGTGTTCGCCGAGTGGATCTTCAAAGGCAAGCCATCGATGCTGGGTGGTGCTTCGGGTGCGGTGGCCGGTCTGGTCGCCATCACCCCGGCCTGCGGTTTCGTCGGCCCGATGGGCGCGCTGGTCATCGGCCTGGCCGCTGGCGTCATCTGCCTGTGGGGTGTTAATGGTCTGAAACGCCTGCTGGGCGCCGACGACTCGCTGGACGTGTTCGGCGTTCACGGCGTCGGCGGTATCCTCGGCGCCATCCTGACCGGTGTGTTCGCCGCGCCATCGCTGGGCGGCCAGGGCATCTTCGACTACGTCGCCAACAAGGCATCGGCGGACTACTCGATCGCGGCCCAGGTCACCACCCAGGCGACCGCCGTCGGCGTCACCATCCTGTGGTCGGCTGTCGTCTCGTTCATCGCTTACAAGCTGGTTGACGTCGTCATCGGTCTGCGCGTTCCGGAAGAAGAAGAGCGCGAAGGCCTGGACATCACCACCCACGGCGAGTCCGCTTACCACGCTTAATTTTTAAATCTGGTCTCCCAAAGCGCCTCTGTATGAGGCGCTTTTTTTTCGGGTCAAGTGAGGGGACCGCTGAATTGCTTGATCCGCTGACCGATCTGCTGGATCGTGGACTGACACCGATTTGAGACTGTGCCCGTAGCCGGTGACGGCAAGCGTGAGCCCATCCCCGCCTTTTTTCCATTTCCACCTTTAAAATAGGGTTTTCGCCCCGATTTGGGCTATCTGCAAGGTAATATTTGAGGTTCTGCTGCCTGGAGGGCCGTCCTCCCGCACATTTAAGGAAGTAATCATGGTTCCCCATCTCGTCACGGCTCTGACCGGTCCGCTGCTCGATCTAGAAGAAAAAATCCTGGCCGCCACGCCGGCCATTGAGCGCTGGTTCCGTCTGGAGTGGCAGGAGCATACGCCGCCGTTCTATTGCTCGGTCGATATGCGAAACGCCGGCTACAAGCTGGCGCCGGTCGATACCAACCTGTTTCCGGGCGGTTTCAACCATCTGGCCACGGAAATGCTGCCGCTGTCGGTGCAGGCCGCCATGGCCGCGATCGACAAATACTGTCCCGACGCCCGCAACCTGCTGCTGATCCCGGAAATTCACCAGCGTCACCCGACTTACTGGCAAAACATCGCGCGGCTGATGCAGATTTTCCGCCAGACCGGGCTGCACGTGCGCCTCGGTTCGCTGGCGCCGGAAGTGACGCAGCCGACGCCGCTGGCTCTGCCGGACGGCAATATGCTGGTGGTCGAGCCGCTGGTGCGCTCGGCCAACGGCCGGCGCGTCGGGCTCAAGGACTTCGATCCGTGCACGATCTTGCTGAACAACGACCTGTCGGCCGGCATCCCCGAGATTTTGCAGAACATTCATGAGCAGAGCCTGCTGCCGCCGCTGCACGCCGGCTGGGCCGTGCGCCGCAAGAGCAACCATCTGAACGCCTATGACGAGGTGGTCAAGAAGTTCGGCAAGCTGATCGGTGTCGATCCGTGGATGCTCAACCCGTTCCACGCCAAATGCGACGCGGTCAACTTCCGCACCGGCGACGGCTACGATTGCCTGGCCGCCAACGTCGACGCGCTGCTGGCCAAGATCAAGAAGAAGTACAAGGAATACGGCATGAAGGACCACAAGCCGTTCGTGATCGTCAAGCCGGACGCCGGGACCTACGGCACCAGCATCCTGACGATCAAGGATTCCAGTGAAATCAAGGACTTGAGCCAGGCCCAGCGCGACAAGATGATCGTCATCAAGGATGGCAAGGAAGTGACCGACTTCATCATCCAGGAGGGCGTGCCGACCTTCGAGAGCATCAAGGACGACGTCGCCGAGCCGGTGGTCTATATGATCGACCGTTATGTTGTCGGCGGTTTCTACCGCGTGCACGCGGAAAAGGGCGTCGACCAGAACCTCAACGCGCCCGGTTCGCAATACGTGCCGCTGGCGTTCGCCCAGCAGCACGCCGTGCCCGATCTGAAGGCCAAGCCGGGCACGGCTGCGCCGAACCGCTTCTATGTCTACGGCGTGGTGGCGCGGCTGGCGCTGCTGGCGGCGTCGCTGGAAATGGAACGCACCGACCCGAATCCGGAAGTGTACTAAGCTAATATTGATGACTTGGCAAGCGCCACCGGGGTAGCGGCCTCATCCGCTCCCCGGTGCGGTCGGCGAATCTCGGCTAAAATCAGGCATTACCCAGACTGGATGCGCCCATGAAAATAGCTTTCCTCGCCGATCCCTTGGCCAGTTTCAAGACCTACAAGGATTCGACCTACGCCATGATGGTGGAGGCGGCCAAGCGCGGCCACACGGTCTACGCCTTCGAGCAAAAAGACATGGCCGTCAACGGCGGCGTGGCGTACGCCAAGGTTGCCGAAATTACCATTCTGGACGACCTGAAGGACTGGTACCGCGCCGCTCCGGCCGTGGAAACCAATCTGGGCGAGTTCGACGCCATCATCCAGCGCAAAGACCCGCCGTTCGACATGGAGTACATCTACGGCACCTATATGCTGGAGCTGGCCGAAAAGCAGGGCGCCAACGTCTTCAACAAGCCGTCCACCATCCGCGACCACAACGAAAAGCTGGCCATCGCCCAGTTCAGCGAGTTCACCTCGCCGACCTTGGTGACGGCCGACGAGGCGCGCATCCGCGCCTTCCAGGCCGAGCATGGCGACGTCATCCTCAAGCCGCTCGACGGCATGGGCGGCACCGGCATCTTCCGCGTCAAGCCGGACGCGATGAACCTGGGCGCCATCATCGAGACGCTGACCGACAACGGCAAGCGCACGATCATGGCCCAGCGTTTCATCCCGGACATCGCCAAGGGCGACAAGCGGATTCTGGTCATCGGCGGCAAGCCGGTGCCGTTTTCGCTGGCGCGCATCCCGCAAAACGGCGAAGTGCGGGGTAACCTGGCGGCCGGTGGCCTTGGGGTAGCGCAACCTTTGACCGAACGGGACTTCGAAATCGCCAATACCCTGGGTCCGGTACTGGCCGCGCGCGGCTTGTTGCTGGTAGGATTGGACGTGATCGGAGATTGCCTCACGGAAGTCAACGTTACCAGCCCGACCTGCTTCCAGGAAATCACCCAGCAAGCCGGTTTCCCTGTGGCGGCGATGTTCATCGATGCCGTCGAGGCGGCGGTGGCGTCGGTGGCAGGTCCGCGATGACGGATATTCAAAATAATTTTGCCGGACGGCCTCAAAAACCTCCGCGCTCACTGGCGGTTTAAGAATATGGTTGGCATACTGCTTATGACGCACGCTCCGCTTGGACAGGCATTCATTGCCGCCTGCGCGCATGTGTTCCGTGGTCCGACCGAGCGGCTCGAGGCGATCGATGTGATCGCCGACCAGGACCTCGGGGAAGTGCAGGCGCTGGCGGCGGCGGCGATCAGGCGGCTCGACGACGGCGACGGCGTGTTGATCATGACCGACGTCAAGGGCGGCACGCCCGCCAACTGCTGCGATCGGTTGGCGGACGCCGGCCGGGTGGAGGTCATCGCCGGCATCAGTTTGCCGATGCTGCTGCGGGCCATCACGTATCGCCGCGACACGCTCGACGTGGTGGTCGAGATGGCGCTGGCTGGCGCGCAAAGTGGCGCGGTGCGCGTCGACAACCGGATTCGCGTCGTGTAGCGACGACGCGGGAATTTTTTGTGCGGCTTATTTGCGCGGCGGATGTTTTGTAACGACTGCTGCGCTGATTTCTCATTGAGACAAAAGAAAAATGATTCAACAAGAACTTGAGATTATCAACAAGCTTGGGCTCCATGCCCGCGCTTCCGCCAAATTTACCCAACTGGCAGCAAAGTTTCAAAGCGATGTCTGGCTGACCCGCAACGCGCGCCGCATCAACGCCAAGTCGATCATGGGCGTGATGATGCTGGCCGCAGGCAAGGGCGCCAAGGTGACCCTGGAGGCCGACGGCCCCGATGAAAGCGAATGCATCGCCGCGCTGTCGGCGCTGGTCAACGACAAGTTCGGCGAAGGCGAGTAATGCCCTCGGATCGCGGCCGTTCCCGCATTTTCACTGGTCCACCCATGGCTTCCTTCACACTGCACGGCATTCCGGTCTCCCGCGGCATCGCCATCGGCCGCGCGCACAAGCTGGCGCCGGCGGCGCTCGACGTCAAGCACTATCTGGTGGCCGAGGAGCATCTGGAAGCGGAAGTGGTGCGGTTGCAGCAGGCGCTGGCCCAGGTGCACAAGGAACTGCAAACGCTGTGGAACGAGCTGCCCAAGGACGCGCCGACCGAGTTGGGCGCCTTTATCGACGTCCACGCGCTGATCCTGTCGGACCCGATGATCTCGGAGGCGCCGCTCGACATCATCCGCGCGCGCCACTACAACGCCGAATGGGCGCTGCTGACGCAGATCGACGAGCTGTCGGCGCAGTTCGACGAAATCGAAGACCCGTACCTGCGCGAGCGCAAGGCCGACATCCAGCAGGTGGCCGAGCGCGTGCTCAAGGTGTTGATGGGCACCGCGCAGATCCTGCCGCCGACCACCGCCGACGGCGACGAGTTCCAGGCGCAGATGATCATCGTCGCCCACGACATCTCGCCGGCCGACATGCTGCAGTTCCGCGACCGCTCGTTCATCGGCTTCGTCACCGATGTCGGCGGCCAGAACTCGCACACGGCCATCGTCGCGCGCAGCCTGGACATCCCGGCGGCCGTCGGCATGTCCGGTGCCTCGACCCTGATCGAGCAGGACGACTGGTTGATCATCGACGGCGACGCCGGCGTGGTCGTCGCCAACCCCAGCGCGCTGGTGCTGGAGCAGTACCGCGAGCGCCAGGGCGCCGCGCTGCGCGCCCGCAAAAAGCTCAATAAACTCAAGAAGACGCCGGCCATCACCAAGGACGGCACCGAGATCACGCTGCTGGCCAACATCGAGCTGCCGGACGACTGCCCGGCGGCGATGGAGGCCGGCGCCAACGGCGTGGGCCTGTTCCGCTCCGAGTTCCTGTTCATGGGCCGCAACAGCAAGATCCCGTCCGAAGACGAGCAGTTCGAACAGTACAAAAAGGCCGTGGTGGCGATGAAGGGCCGGCCGGTGACGATCCGCACGCTCGATATCGGCGCCGACAAGCCGCTCGACCAGACCGAGCACACCGCGCTCAATCCGGCGCTGGGTTTGCGGGCGATCCGCTACTGCCTGGCCGAGCCGCAGATTTTTCTGACCCAGTTGCGCGCCATCCTGCGCGCCTCGGCCTTCGGCAAGGTCAAGATCCTGATTCCGATGCTGGCCCACGCGTTCGAGATCGACCAGTCGCTGGCGATGATCGCCCAGGCCAAGGCCGAACTGCGCGAGGCGAAGATCAAATTCGACGACACCGTGCCGGTGGGCGCGATGATCGAAATCCCGGCGGCGGCGCTGGCGCTGCCGATGTTCGTCAAGCGCATGAACTTCCTGTCGATCGGCACCAACGACCTGATTCAATACACGTTGGCGATCGACCGGGTTGATTATGAGGTCGCGCACCTTTACAATCCGCTTCATCCGGCTGTGCTGCAATTGATCTCGATGACGATTGCGGCCGGGCATAAAGCCGGGATCGACGTCGCCGTGTGCGGCGAAATGGCGGGCGACGTCAAGCTGACACGCCTGCTGCTGGGCATGGGGCTGCGGGAGTTCTCGATGCACCCGGCGCAGCTGCTATCGGTCAAGCAGGAAATCCTGAACAGCGACCTTGCGCGTATCGTTCCGCAAACCCGCAAGATCATGCGCTCGATGGAACCCAACGTAATTGCAGACGCGGTCGAACAATTACAGTTGATGTAAGTCGGTGGGACCCATCCTCGCGGTCCCGCCCAGATTGATGGCCCGTGGGGCCGCCCCCAAACTCTCATAAAAATATGTCATCCCTGGGATACGTCAAACCGCAAACCATGCATTTCGCGCAGCCGCTGCCGCTGCAAAGCGGCGCCGCGCTGCAAGACTACATGCTGATGTACGAAACCTACGGCACCCTCAACGCCGACAAATCGAACGCGGTGCTGGTGTGCCACGCGCTCAACGCCTCGCACCACGTCGCCGGCGAATATGAAGGCGTGCCGAAAAGCCTGGGCTGGTGGGACAACATGGTCGGTCCCGGCAAATCGCTCGACACCGACAAGTTCTTCGTCATCGGCATCAACAACCTCGGCTCGTGCTTCGGTTCCACGGGGCCGATGCACACCAATCCGGCCACCGGCAAGCCTTACGGCGCCGCCTTCCCGGTCGTCACGGTGGAGGACTGGGTGGCCGCGCAGGCGCGCCTGGCCGACGCGCTGGGCATCACGCAATTTGCCGCCGTCATGGGCGGCTCGCTGGGCGGCATGCAGGCGCTGGCCTGGTCCATCATGTACCCCGAGCGGTTGCGCCATTGCGTGGTGATCGCTTCCACCGCCAAGCTGTCGGCGCAGAACATCGCCTTCAACGATGTCGCCCGCCAGGCCATCCTGTCCGACCCGGACTACCGGGGCGGCGATTTCTACGAATACGGCGTGGTGCCGAAAAACGGCCTGCGCGTGGCGCGCATGGTCGGCCATATCACCTACCTGTCCGACGACGACATGGCCGAGAAATTCGGCCGCAGGCTGCGCGCGGCGGTGGACGACATCGCCGGCGTCCCGGGCGACAATCCGGCCAATTACAAATTCGGCTTCGGCGTCGATTTCGAGATCGAATCGTACCTGCGCTATCAAGGCGACAAGTTCAGCGAATACTTCGATGCCAACACCTATCTGTTGATCACCAAGGCGCTGGACTACTTCGACCCGGCGCGCCACCATGGCGGCGACCTGGCCAAGACGCTGGCCGGCACCCGCGCCAAGTTCTTCCTGGCCTCGTTCACCACCGACTGGCGCTTCTCGCCGGAGCGCAGCCAGGAGATCGTGCAGGCGCTGGTGAGCAACCGCCGCCAGGTGACCTACGCGGAAATCGACGCGCCGCACGGCCACGACGCCTTCCTGCTGGAGGACCCGCGCTACCTGAACCTGGTGCGCGCCTACTACAACCAGGTATGGAACGACATCAACGCTCCAGTGAAAGGCAGCGCATGAACTTTACCCAATTAAGCACCGCCCGGCCGGACCTGGCCTTCATCGCCCACTGGGTGCCCAACAACGCGCACGTGCTGGACGTCGGCTGCGGCGACGGCGTGATGATGGACTACCTGCAAAGCGACAAGCAATGCAGCGGCTACGGCATCGAGATCGCCGACGACAAAGTCCTCGACAGCACCAAGCGCGGCGTGCAGGTGATCCAGCAGGATATGGAGAACGGCCTGTCGCTGTTCGGCGATAACACCTTCGACACGGTATTGTGCCTGTCGTCGCTGCAGATGATGAAGCACGTCGAGGCGCTGCTGCGCGATATCGTCCGCGTCGGCAAGGAGGCCATCGTCTCGTTCCCCAACTTCGCCTACTGGCCGCACCGCGTATCGCTGCTCAAGGGCCGCATGCCGGTGTCCGAATCGCTGCCGTACGAGTGGTACGACACGCCCAACCTGCGCTGCGCCACCATCAACGACTTCCGCGACCTGGCCGTCGAATGCGGTCTGGAAGTGATCGAGTACGTGGCGCTGGCGGAGGGCCGGCGCGTGTCGTTCCTGCCGAACCTGCGCGGCGACCTGGCGGTTTTCCGCCTGCGTAAGAAGCTCACCACGAAAATCGACGCGAAGGCTGCGCACTGATGACTACCCAGGAACCGAAGCGCCACTGGCTGTCTTACCTGAACGGCCGCACCATCTCGATTCTGTTCCTGGGCTTTAGCTCCGGGCTGCCGCTGTACACGCTGATCTACCTGATGCAGGCGTGGCTGGCCAAGTCCGGGCTGGATGTGAAGGCGCTCGGCCTGTTCGCGTTGGTGACGTTCCCCTACACCTTCAAATTCCTGTGGGCGCCGTTCATGGACCGCTACACCATCGGCCCGCTGGGCCGGCGGCGCGGCTGGATGGCGGTCACGCAGGTCGGCCTGTTCCTCGTCATCGGGGGACTGGGCATGCTCGATCCGAAGCTGGAACTGACGCTGATCGCGGTTTTCGTCGGCGTCATCGCCTTCCTGTCGGCCAGCCAGGACGTGGTGGTCGACGCCTACCGCCGCGAGATCCTGGCCGAGGACGAGCAGGGTCTGGGCGCGGCAATCATCGTCAACGCCTACAAGGCGGCCAGCCTGATTCCCAGCGCGCTGGGGCTGGTGCTGGCGGACACGATGTCGTGGCAGGCCGTGTTCTGGATCGTCGCCGCGTTCATGCTGCCGGGTTTTATCTGCACCCTGCTGGCGAAGGAACCGGCCGTCTACGGAGCGCCGCCTAAGAATTTGCAGGAGGCCGTGGTGCTGCCGTTCCGCGAATTCATCCTGCGCGACGGCTTGAAGCAGGCGATCATCATCATCATGTTCGTCCTGCTGTACAAGATCGGCGACAGCATGGCGACCGCGTTGTCGACCAAGTTCTTCCTCGATGTCGGCTTCACCACCAAGCAAATCGGGCTGGCGGCCAACGCCACCGGCTGGTGGGCGAGCCTCGCCGGCGGCGCCGTCGGCGGCATCTGGATGATCAAATTGGGCATCAACCGCGCGCTGTGGGTGTTCGGCGTGCTGCAGGCGATTGCGATTTTGGGCTTCGCCTGGCTGGCCAACGTCGGGCCGGACCCGGTGCTATTGAGCGCCGTCTTCGGCTTCGAGGCGTTCGCCAGCCTGGGACTTGGATCGGCGGCGCTGGTGGCATTTATGTCAAGAGCGACCGATCCCCGCTATACTGCCACCCAGTACGCGTTGTTTTCCAGTCTGGCTGCGGTCCCGCGCACATTCATTAATTCCTCGGTGGGTTATATTGTCGCCGAAACTGGTTGGTTCTGGTTCTTCATCGTGTGCTTTATCCTCGCCTTCCCGGCGATGATGATGCTGCCGAAAATCGCTCCTTGGAATAGTGCAAATGAAAAAGCTTAAATTAAAAAGCGCCGCCATGGTGCTGGTCTGCGTGATGGGCGCCTTGCCTGTCCACGCGCAAAACGACGGTATTCCGGTCGAAAAGCTGTCGCGCATGCGTGGGCTGGGTGGCGATTCCGCGCAGTTCGATCAACAGTCCAAGCTTCAATACGACCAGATGCTGAAGCAGGCGCACGACAAGGACGCCGTCGCCAGCGATAACAACCCGCAGCTGATACGCCTGCGCGCCATCGCCAAGCGCCTGATTCCATTCACCTCGCGCTGGAATCCCGACGCGGCGCAATGGAAGTGGGAAGTCAACCTGCTCAAGTCCGACACCGTCAACGCCTTCTGCATGCCGGGCGGGCGCATCGCTTTTTACAACGGCATCCTGACCAAGCTGAATCTGACCGACGATGAAGTGGCGGCGGTGATGGGTCACGAGATCGCCCACGCGCTGCGCGAACACGCGCGCGAGCAGGCCGGCAAGAACACCGTCACGCAGGTCGGCTCGCGCATCCTCGGCGCCATCGGCTCGGCCTATTTCGGTGTCGATCCACGCCTGGGCGATGCGGCAGCGGGCATGGTCTCGCAGGGCGCGGCGTTGACGTTCTCGCGCGGCGACGAAAGCGAGGCCGATCTGGTTGGCATCGATCTGGCTGCGCGCGCCGGCTTCGATCCGCGCGCCGGCGTGGCGTTGTGGCAGAAGATGGGCGCGATCAACAAGAGCCAGCCAATCAGCTTCCTGTCGACCCACCCGACCGGCAAGGACCGCATCGCGAACATGAACAAGAACATGCCGCTGGTGCTGCCGGTGTACGCCCGCGCCAAGGGACTGGACCCGAACAACCTGCCGAAGTACCACTCGCTGGCGCTGCCGAAGTCCTGATGTCGCTGCCACCGTTGCCGATGCGCGACGGCGTCGCGCCCAGCTATCTGTGGCTGCCGGAAGGGCAGTGGCCGGACCTGATCACCTTCCTGGTGGCGCGCTTTCCCGATGTCGACGTATCGACCTGGTACGAGCGCATGGCGCGCAACGAGGTCGTGGACGGCGACGGCAAGCCGCTGGCGCCGCACAGTCCATTCAAGCGCGGCATGCGCATTTTTTACTACCGCGAGCTGGAGGCGGAGACGCCGATACCGTTCACCGAGGAGATCCTCCATATGGACGAACATCTGGTGGTGGTCGACAAGCCGCACTTCCTGCCGATGACGCCGGGCGGGCGCTTCCTGCACGAGACCTTGCTGGTGCGGCTGAAGAAAACGCTGGGCGAGCAGGCGCTGACGCCGATCCACCGGCTCGACCGCGAGACGGCCGGCGTGGTGATCTTCTCGCGCAAGCCGGAGAGCCGTGGCGCGTATCAGTCGATGTTCCAGAAGCGGGTGATCGAGAAGGAATACGAGGCGCTGGCGCCGACGTTGAAGGGTGTCGAGTATCCGTTCACGTACCGCAGCCGGATGGTCGACGGCGACAAGTTCTTCATCATGAAGGAGGAGCCGGGCGAGCCCAATTCGGAGACCATCATCGAGGTCATCGAGCATCGCGCCGATTGCACCTTGTACCGGCTGTTTCCGCATACGGGCCGCAAGCACCAGCTGCGATTGCATCTGGCCTCGCTTGGCATCCCGATCATCAACGACGCATTTTATCCGGTGGCGCTGCCGTGCAAGGCGGACGACGTGTCGCAGCCGCTTAAGCTGCTGGCACGCCGCATCTCCTTCCTGGACCCGCTGACCAACGATTGGCGCGAGTTCAGCAGCCGCCGCAGCCTGTGATGTCCGACACCGGCGCCGACACTGGCACCGACGGCCCGCAGGCCCGGCACGACGGCATCCGTGCGCCTCACTCCGTATCGCGCGCGCCCTTGCGGTATTCCGTGGGACTACTCCCCGTCCATTGTTTGAACGCGCGGCAGAACACGGCGGAATTGGAGTAGCCGAGATCCTGCGCCAGCGCGGCGACGCGGACGTTCGAATGCGTCAGCCGATGCACGGCGATGTCACGCCGCAAATCGTCCTTCACCCGCTGGAAGGCGGTTCCCTCTTCGGCGAACTTGCGGGTGAGGTTGCGCACGGAGATATGTAAAGCTGCGGCGAGATCCTGGATCGTGACCGGTTCAACGATACGCGGCTCCAGAAAAACCCTCGCCTTCGCCGCGAGCGAAGTGCGGTTGACCGCAGCGAAAGTCCAGTCCTCCGGCGCGCGTTTGAGAAATCCCCATAGCTGGTGCTTTTCCCGTTTGAACACGGAGGCGCAGTCTTTTTCGTCGAGGTGGATGCTGGTCTCCGCCGCGTTGAAACCCACACCGCCCGGAAACAAAAAAACATAGTCTTTGACGTGGCGTGGCCGGGCAAAGCAAAACTCGACTTTGTGCACGGTGATCTCCCGCCCCAGCAGCCACGACGTTACGCCATGTATCAGCTTCATCATCAATCCGTGACCGAGCGGGTTGGCGCCGGTGCCGGGCGTGCGCGCGATCAGCGCCAGCCGCACCACGGTGTTTTTCCTGACCATGTGCAAGCGGTAATCGTCGAGCAAAAGATTCCAGAAACGGACGAAGCGGTTGAGCGCCACCATGATGGTCGGCGTATCGAGCAAACTGAGCATCAGATATTTCAGGGTGCCGCCGCGTATCGGCCGCGACCACAGACCCAGCATCTCGTCGTCCAGCTGCGCGGCCACCGCCTTGTATAGCGACACGTATTGCCGGCGCGTGATGCGGGCGTCCGGCTGTGCCAGCAGCGATTGGGGAATGCCGGCGCCGGCCAGCGCGTCGGCAATGGCCTGCCCACCCCGGCTGGCGCGCAGGAAGGTCAGCATTCCCTGCACGACATGCACGGAAAAAGTGTTGAAGATCAGTCCGGTCATCGTCAAAATGTTGGCGCGTTATGCATATCTGTTGGCTTGAACGGTCAAGCATGCGACGGCATGCGCACCTATACTCCCTTGAATCGCAGCGAACTGCGCCATCGCCGGGGCCGCTTAGCCTCGCGCCGGAATGGCGCGGTTTGCCTATTTTGCATGGCTTATCTTGATGGGACAAGTTTTGATGAACAAACGTATCGTCGTCACCGGCATGGGCGTCGTCTCGCCGCTCGGCAGTGGTTGTGAAACCGTGTGGCAACGCCTGCTGGCCGGCCGGTCCGGCATCGCCCGCCTGGGTGATGAGTACACCCTGGACATCGCGTGCAAAGTGGGTGGCATGGTCCCCGACTTTGACGCGGCGCTTGCCGTCGAACCGAAAGACCAGAAAAAAATGGACCGCTTTGCCTTGTTTGCCTTGGCGGCCGCGCGCGAAGCGCTCGACCAGGCCGGATGGCATCCCGCGACGGAAGACGAGCGG
This sequence comes from Duganella sp. AC917, assembly GCF_979258245.1. Taxonomy (NCBI): domain Bacteria; kingdom Pseudomonadati; phylum Pseudomonadota; class Betaproteobacteria; order Burkholderiales; family Oxalobacteraceae; genus Duganella; species Duganella sp. AC917. Next base: position 4,302,082 of record NZ_OZ409848.1, on the reverse strand, counting down.
CTGCGCAGCGCGACCATCGTCGCGTCCGGCATAGGCGGCTTTGGCGCGGTGGTGGAGGCGGTGCGGACCACGGACGGCCGTGGCCCGCGCCGCCTGTCGCCGTTCACCGTACCCGGCTTCCTCGCCAATATGGCCGCCAGCCATATCTCCATCCAGCACGGCCTGCGCGGTCCGCTGGGCGCGCCGATCACCGCCTGTGCGGCCGGTGCCCAGGCCATCGGCGACGCCGCGCGCCTGATCCGTTCCGGCGAGGCCGACATTGCGGTCTGCGGCGGCGCCGAGGCGTGCGTCGACCGCGTCAGCCTGGGCTCGTTCGCGGCGATGCGCGCGTTGTCCACCGGTTTCAACGATGTTCCCGCATCGGCATCGCGGCCGTTCGACCAGGCGCGCGATGGCTTCGTCATGGGGGAGGGCGCGGGCATACTCGTTATTGAAGAGCTGGGGCACGCGCTGCGCCGGGGCGCGGTGCCGCTGGCGGAGCTGGTCGGCTACGGTACCACCGCCGACGCCTATCACATGACGTCACCACCGGATGACGGCGCCGGTGGCCGGCGGGCGATGGCCTTGGCGATACGCCAGGGCGGTGTGTCGGTCGCGGCGATCGGCCATCTTAACGCCCACGCGACGTCCACGCCGGTTGGGGATGCGGGCGAACTGGCCGCCATTCGCGCGGTCTTTGGCGCGGACGGCGGTCCGGCCATCTCCGCCACCAAGTCGGCCACCGGACATTTGCTGGGCGCGGCCGGCGGCGTGGAGGCCATTTTCACGGTTCAGGCGTTGCGCGACCAGATGGCGCCGGCGACATTGAACCTGGCCGAGCGCGACGCGGCGGCGGACGGCCTCGATATTGTGGCGGGCGCGCCCCGGCAGCTGCGGACCGAGTATGCGATGTCCAATGCGTTTGGATTTGGCGGCGTCAATGCCAGCCTGCTGTTCCGCCGCTGGCAGTGCTGATGCATCGATCCGCTGAACGGCGACCGGGGGAGAGCGGTCGCCCTTTATCGCTCATTGACGTGCACACGCGCTCGGTCGTGCGCGTAGTCCTCAGTCGTGCGCGTAGTCGATGATCAACGGCGCATGATCGGAAAACTTCTGTTCCTTGTACACCGCCACCGTGGTGGCCCTGGCGGCGATGCCCGGCGTCGCCACGTGATAGTCGATGCGCCAGCCGACGTTTTTCGCATACGCCTGGCCGCGGTTGCTCCACCACGTGTACTGCTCCTCGCGCGGGTCCAGGCCACGGTGCACGTCGACAAAGCCCACTTCGTCGAACACGCGCGTCATCCATTCGCGCTCCTCCGGCAGGAAGCCCGAATTTTTCTTGTTGCCCTTCCAGTTTTTCAAGTCGATTTCTTTGTGGGCGATGTTCCAGTCGCCACAGATGACCACTTCGCGGCCTTCGGCGTGCAGCTGCTGCAGGTGTGGCAGGAACAGCGCCATGAAGCGGAACTTGGCCTCCTGACGCTCCGGGCCCGATGAGCCCGACGGGCAATATACCGAAATCACGCTGAGATTACCGAAATCGCAACGAACGTAGCGGCCCTCGGCATCGAATTCCGGCGCGCCGAAGCCAATGACCACGCGGTCCGGTTCGATCTTGCTGTAGACGCCGGTGCCCGAGTAACCCTTTTTCTCGGCATAGTGGAAGTGGCCGTGGTAGCCGCCCGGGTTCAGGAACTCGGGCGTCATGTCCGGGGCCTGCGCCTTGAGTTCTTGTACGCAGATGAAGTCGGCGTCCTGCGTGGCCATCCACGTGAAAAAGCCCTTGGAGGATGCCGAACGGATGCCGTTCAGGTTGGCGGAGATGATTTTTGGCATGGAGAGGTGCTTAAGAAAGAGTGCTTAAAAATGAGACAGCATTTTGGAATGCGTTAGTGTAGCGTTAAAATACGGGCACTTTAAAGAAATGAGGCAGCATGAACAATCTACGTCAGCAATTTATCGAGTTTTCAGTCAACACCGGTGTGTTGCGCTTCGGCGAGTTCACCACCAAGGCCGGGCGCCAGTCGCCTTACTTCTTCAACGCCGGCCTGTTCCACGACGGAGCGACCCTGGCCCAGCTGGCACAGTTCTACGCGCAGACGCTGCTCGATTCCGGCATCGAGTTCGACATGCTGTTCGGCCCGGCCTACAAGGGCATCACCCTGGCGTCGGCCACAGCCGTGGCGCTGGCCGGCAAGGGCCGAAATACCTCGTTCGCCTTCAACCGCAAGGAAGCCAAGGCGCACGGCGAAGGCGGCAACCTGGTCGGCGCCAAGCTGCAAGGCAAGGTTGTCATCATTGACGACGTGATCTCGGCCGGCACCTCGGTGCGCGAATCGGTGGAGATGATACGCGCCGCTGGCGCCGAGCCGTGCGCGGTGCTGATCGCGCTTGACCGCATGGAGCGCTCGGGCGACGCGAACGGCGTGCTGTCGCCGAATTCGGCGGTGCAGGAAGTGTCCAACCTTTACAATATTCCGGTGATTTCGATCGGCAACCTGGATGACCTGTTCGCGTATTTGAACGGCAAGGGCGCCGATCCGCAGTTGCTGCAACATAAAGACGCCGTGGCGGCGTATCGCGAACGCTACGGAATCGCCTGATCTATCGCTCGGTTTGGTGTTTGTGCATTGTCGAATCGGCCATATTGCTAGACTTTGATATTTCTTTGGTGTAACCTTTTGAGACGGCATACAGGCCGTCGACAAACAAGGCAGATCCATGAACATCGCAACAATGAAGGTACACGGCGACGACGACGGGCTGGCGGACGTCCGCGACGGCTTGCCGACCGAACCCGATAGCGACTGGCAAAAGGGCGATGTCAAACCCGACGGCCGGGTGCGCATCGATTCCGGCTTCTATGTCGGCATCGGCACGGACGAGAATCCGGACGAGCTGCTCAAGCAGATCCGCCACTATCTGGCCGAGTGCCAGGCGCGAGGCATCCACTTCGAACGCTCGGACGTGGCGGCCGAACTGCGCGTCTCGTTCACCACCGAGCGTGGCGCGGCGACACCCAGCCTGGACTTCACGCTGGCCGATTTGACCTTGCTGGTCGAAATGGGCATCACGCTCAGCATCACCGCCTGATGCGCTTCGCCGAAACGCGGCTGGCCGCTTTTCGTTGCGGCCAGGCCGAGCGGCGCATTCATATCTGGGAGCCGGCGGCGCCGACGCCCCCTCGTGCCGTGCTGCTTGCCATCCACGGCGGCATGGCGCACGGCGGCGACTATGTCACGCCGGCGCTTTATTTCCGCCAGCATGGCGTCGCCACCGTCGCCTACGACCTGTGCGGGCATCAGGACGCGCGCCGGGTCGATATCCCCGGCTTTCACGTGTTTCTTGACGACAGCGTGCTGTTCCTGCACTGGGTCAAGCGTGAGTATCCGGGTGTGCCGGTGTTCGTCATGGGCCATTCGATGGGCGCGCTGATTGCCACGCATCTGGGACTGGGCCACTTCGCAGACGACGCCGCCATCGCAGGCTTTATCCTGTCGTCGCCTTACTACGTCAACGCGATCAAGGTGTCGCCGACGCTGCTGGCGCTGGCCGGCGTGCTGGGCGCGCTGGCGCCGCGCATGAAGGTGCCGCTGGCGCCGTTGACCGATGTGCTCACGCACGACAGCGCCATCACCGCGCGCCATCACGCCGACGAGCGCGACGGCGTGCGCGCCACCGAGATCACGGTCCGCTTCGGCAACGCGCTGACGGCGGCGCAGCGGGGACTGGCGGCGCGGCTGCCGTCGTGGCGGCACCACCTGTTCGCCGTGGTGGCGGGGGACGACAAGCTGGCCGACGCCGACGCGTCCGAGGCCATGCTCAAGTCAGTGCCGGCGTCGCTGCTGACGTATCAGCGCCATCCGCAAAACTATCACGAGAATTTCAACGAGCTCAATCGCGAGCAAATCTTTGCCGACATCCTCGATTGGATGCGGCTGCCGCTCGCCTAGGTTCCCGCCCCGGAACCAATCGTCACAGGGCGGGAGGCCTGCCTATTCCAGCGACCCGACTTATTGCACTTTCAAGGTCGAGTCGACCGGCTTGCCGCGCAGCGCGTGCCATCACGCCGGCAGTCTGATCGTGAAACGCGCACCGCCCAGCGGAGAGTCATCGACCGCGATATCGCCGTGGTGCAGTCGCACCGCCTTGAGCGCGATCGACAGCCCGAGTCCATAGCCGCCGACGGCGTCGTCCTGCTCGCGCGCCAGCCGCACGAAGGGATCGAACACCTTGCCGCGCGCGTCCAGCGGAATCCCCGGACCATCGTCTTCGACCACGATGACAACGGGCCCCGCGCCATCGCCCTCGCGCGCGGCGCGCAGCGTCACGCGCGAGGCGGCGTATTTCACGGCGTTGCCCAGCAGGTTGTTGAGCGCGCGGGCCAGCAGCCGTTCGTCGCCATCGAGATCTCCCAGGTCGGGCGCAAGGCTGGCGTCGTAGCGCAGCGCCGCCGATGGCGCGCAGCGGCGCAGCATCGGCGCCAGCGCGAAGCGTCGCGTCGACATGGCGCCGGCGTGATCGAGTTGGGTCAGATCGAGCAGTTCGTTGACCAGCGTTTTGAGCTCGTCGACATCGCTCTCCATCGCCAGCACGCGTTGCTCCAGCGCGGGATCGGCGGCGCCATGCCGATGGCGCAGCAGCTCGAGTGCGAATTCGAGCCGCGCGATCGGCGTGCGTAGTTCGTGCGATACCGAATGCAGCAAGTGCTTGCGCGTCTCGAGCAGCAGCGCGATGCGCCCGGCCATGTCGTTGATGCGGCCGGCCAGCGGGGCGACGCTCGAGGTGGCGCGTGGCGCGGCGCGCGCGCTCAGGTCGCCCCGGCCGAAATCGTCGGCGACCCGCGACAGCGCCTGCAAATCGCGCCAGTGGCGCCGCGACCACCAGCCGATCGGCACCAGCAGGCACAGGGCGATCACGCCGAAGCGGATCACCTCCATCGCCAGCGCCTGGCCGATGTCGATGGGCAGGCGCTGCGCGTGGATCACGTCGTCCCCGCTGCCGATGTAGCGCGCGCCGGTCAGGTCGACGCGGCGGTAGAAGGATGCGGTGCCGGGGTCGATGACGATGGCGCCTTGATTGAGCCGCGCCTGTTTCGATGCCGGCAGCGCGGCCAGTGCGGCCGGCAGCGGCACCAGCTCGAAGGTGGCCTCCGACACCTCGCGAACCTTGTTGAGGCGCGCCAGCCATTGGTCGGCCGGGGCCTGGTCGATATATTGCTCGAGCAGGAAGATCTGGCCGGTGGCCTGGCGCCGTGCGATTTCGTCGACCGGATCGCCGAACAGGGCGCTGAAGGCGGCGTAGACGACCAGGGTGCCCACGCTGATGGCCAGCAGCACCAGCGCCGCGAAGCGTGGAAAAATCCGGTTCATTCCCAGGCCGATGGGCTAAACAGATAGCCTTCGCCCCAGACGGTTTTGATGCGTTCGGCGGCGCCGTCGTCGAATTTGCGGCGCAGCCGCGAGATGCAATTGTCGATGCTGCGGTCAAGGCCGTCGAACTCGATGCCGCGCATTTTGATCAGGATGTCGTTGCGCGACAGGACCTTGCCTGCCGCCTCGGCCAGGATCAGGAACAGCTTGAACTCGGCGCCGTTCATCGCCACCTCGTCGTCGCGCCAGAACACCGCGCGGTTGGCGCGCGAGATGCGCAGCGCGCCGACCACTACGTCGCTGTCGACCGGTGCGCTGCCGCGCCGCTGCAGCGCGCGCAGCCGCGCCAGCAGCACGCGCGGCTGGATCGGCTTGTTGACGTAGTCGTCGGCGCCTTGTTCGAGTCCGGACACTTCGTCGAACATGTCCTCGCGCGCGGTCAGGATCAGTATCGGCACGGGGCTTAGCTGGCGCAGCTGGCGGCAGACGACCATGCCATCGATGCCGGGCAGCGTCAGGTCCAGGATCACCAGGTCGGGCCGGGTGGCGCTGAAGCGATCGAGCGCGCGGTCGCCGCGGGTGACCACATCGACCTCGTATTCGAATTCGCCGAGATATTCCTTGACCAGCGCTGCCAGGCGCGCATCGTCTTCCACCAGCATCACTCGCTGCATCGGGCCTCCTTTTGGATCAGCATTGTAGCGGCACGCGGCGCCGGCGTGGCAAATCAGACAATCGCATACAGATTCGTACACTTTCTATACAAATGCGTCCTACAAATTGACGACAATTGGTAGACAGTCCGAGGGGGATTTCAGCGGCGGCCGGTTTTAACATTCGAGGCTCTTACCTCAACCCGGAAACCATCATGAAAAAAATCCTTGCAAGTGCCGCCGTCACCCTCGTCCTCGCCCCCGCCCTCGCGCCTTCCGCGCAGGCCGAGGACCTGTATTTGGGCGCCAACATCGGCTCGCGCATCGACGGCTACGTCAACGAGCGCAATGGGGGCGTGACGACCCGCCACGACGCCGCTACGCATCAGCGGCGCGTCGGCGTGTTCGCCGGCTACGTGTTGACGCCCGTCTGGGCGCTGGAGACCGGCTATCAGGGCTTCGGCGGCTCGACCGGTTACGAGCTGGCCGGCGGGCGGATGGAGGTCAGCACCCAAATGGCCTATCTCGCCTTGCGGAGCACCTGGCGGCTTGGCGACGACTGGTCGCTGTACGGCAAGTCCGGCGTGGCGCAGGGGCGGCTCAAGGTCGATCTGACCGGCGGCGGCACCAGCGAGGCCCGCACTGCGCACAAGAATGGCGCGTACTTGGGCGTCGGCGCCGCTTGGAGGGTGGCCGGCGACGTGTCGCTGCAATTGGAGTTCGAACACACGAGCAAGATCAAATACGAAGGGTTGACGGCGAAGATGAACAAGTTATCGCTCGGCGCGCGCTTCGGCTTTTAAGGAAAACATGAACCAGCTGTCCCCGATATTCGCGTTACTTTCCCTGGCCGCGCTGCCGGCGCTGGCGGACGATGGCGCCGTTGGCATGATGCCAGACGGGAGCACCGATATGTACGTGGGACTGGCGATCGCCTCCCGCCTGTCGTCGGTCGACGACCACGAGCCGTCGACCGCGCTGCGGCCGCTGCTTCAGGTCCAGTGGAGCAACGGTATCTTCGTTTCCGCCAGCGGCGTGGTTGGCATGCATCTGTCGCACACGCCGGGGGTGGAGTACGGCCCGCTGCTATTGGATAGCAACGGCCGCGAACCGGGCGACAACCGCCGGCTGGCCAATACGCATTCCATCAAGGGTTCGTGGGACGCCGGCGGATTCTATAACTACTATCTGGGCTGGCGGGTGCGCCTGCTGACCAGCGCAGCCTACGATACCAGCGCCGGTGGCTTAGCTGGCAGCGTGGGGCTGCAAAAGACGCTGGCATCGGTGGTGCCGCACCACACCATCACGTTTTCCGCCGGTGCTACGCTGGGCAGCGGGGCCGTCATGCGGGAGCGCTACGAGGTGTTCGGCGCCTACCGCCCGTCCGGCGGCGTGATGGCGGTGAACGCGGGCGCCAACTGGAACTGGGAGTTGAGCAGCCGTTGGTTGATCAACACCGCCGTGTCGGCCCAGCGTCTGGGCAATGAACCGGCCGCCAGTCCGATCGTCGGGCGGCGCAATGTCGTGACGTGGTCCAGCGGGCTGGCATACCGGTTCTAGAACGTCATGGTCAAATTCTTCCTGCTCTGGCTTGTCGTCGCGCCCACGCTTTGTTGGGCGCAGCAGACGTCGGACTGGATCAGCTACCGGGACGTCTACCGGCAGATGATCTGGTTTGAAAAGTACGGCAAGCCGAAGCAGTTTTTGCAGAATCACTTTCGCCTTCGCCAGCGCGAGGCGGGCGCACAGGGTGAGGGACTGCGCCTGACGCTGGTCGGCAAGACGACGCGCGTCGATTTGCCGCTGGACGCGTTGGGGCGGGCGGTTTTTCCGTTTTCCAAGGCGGCCTATGACGAGAACGCGGAGCTGGTATTGAACCGTCCGGCGCGGCAGTTTTTTTCCGGTCCTTGGGTGTCGCTGGTGACGCGCGCCGATGGCGTGTACGCGGTCGCCGACCTGGCGACCGCGTGCGAACAGATGGCGGCCTATTTGCGCTACGTAGGCGCGACCGGCGGCAAGAACTGCGCCGGCGTGCAGTTCTCCTACGCGGCGGGCGAGGCGCCGCAACTGCGGGTGGTCAAAGGTGAGGGCACGGCCCCGGTGCTGTTGGCCGGCAGGGACGGTCCGGCTTTTGCCGGCGACGCGCTGGCCGGCTTCCGCAACTTCGTTTATCGTTTTACTGCCCATCCCGGCGGCGTCCAGGTGCTCACCAGCAGCACGCCGCTGGCGATCAGCGCCGTGCTCGAATAGGGCGCCGCGCGGCCCGAAAAATAAGCCGCGCAGCGCGCGGCTTTCTCATTGTCAGCCCGCCACGAGCTGGCGGTTCGCCGCGCCCGGCAGCATGCGCAAGGTCTTGCCGACCGACGCGCTGTAGGTCTTCGACTGGATGGTGTCGACATAGCGGTACTCGGCGCGCGTTTCGGTCGGCGTCACCGTCAGCACCACGAAGCCGCGCAACGACGTTTCCGCATATTGCAGTGGTCCGATCAGCTGTTCCATGCCGCCCGCCACGGTCGCCGGCGCGGCGCCCGGGAAGTAGCTCTCGAAGCCGGGCGAGGTCACCGACGGCACGCCGAATTCGACGCCGACCGCCTGGCCGTTGACGTCGGCCAGGTCGCTGGCCCAGGCGTTGTGGGTGTCGCCGGCCAGCACCACCAGATTCTTGTTGAGCGTGCGCGACATGTTGAGCACCGTCTCGCGCGCGGCCGCATAGCCGTCCCAGGCGTCGAGGTTGTACGGCACCGTCGGCGCGGCCAGCTGCTGCTTTTCGGTCTCGCTCAGGGCCACGCCGGCGCGCACCTTGGCGGCGATGCCGAGGTAAGTCGGGTAGCCGACGGTGCCCAGCACCATCGGCGCCGGCAGCATCATGCGCGCCATCAGCACCTGCTGGCCGAGGATCTGCCAGGTGGCGGTCGACTTGCTCATCTGGCCTTGCAGCCACGTGGTCTGCTCGGCGCCCATCAGCTGGCGCGCCGGGTTGGACACGTCGGCGGCGAAGGCGGCGCTGTTGAAGCTCTTGTCGGCGCCGACGTAACTGGCGAACGCCAATTGCTTGTCGCGGCCAATCACGCGCGTGTCGAGCATGTGCAGCGACAGCAGGTTGCCGAAGTCGAAGGAGCGGTAGATGCGGTCCGGCCGCGCGGCGTCGGGCACGCGGATCGGCATCCATTCGTGGTACGCCTGGATCGCCATCTTGCGCCGCGCCGACCACAGGCCCTCGGTGAGCGGGTCGTGGTTTTCCGCGCCGTCGCGCCAAGTGTCGTTCGACAGCTCGTGGTCGTCCCAGACGGCGATGAACGGGATGCGCGCGTGCACCGCCTGCAGGTCCGGATCGGTGCGGTATTGCTGGTAGCGGCGACGGTAGTCGGTCAGGGTGATGATCTCGGTGGCCGGCTGCGACACGCGGTTCAGGGTGGCGGCGTTCTGCGAGGCGTAGCCGCCGGCCGCGTATTCGTAGATGTAGTCGCCCAAGTGCAGGCCGACGTCGATGTCGTCGAACTTGGCCGCGTCGCCGTAGACGTTGAAGTAGCCGGCCGGGTAGTTCGAGCAGCTGAAGACGGCGAAGCGGGCGCGCGACACGGCGCCGGTCGGCAAGGTCTTGGTGCGCCCGACCGGCGAGTCCACGCCCTGGCAGCGGAAGCGGTAGTAGTAGGCACGGTTGGCCGACAAGCCGGTGGCGTCGACCTTGACGGTGTAGTCGCCGGCGGCGCCGGCGCGGGCGGTGCCGGAGGCGACGACTTTGGCGAAGGCGCTGTCTTCGGCCACCATCCAGCCGACGTCCATGTCGTCGGCGCCGGGCGTGGCCGTGACGCGGGTCCACAGGATGACGCGGTCGCTCAGCGGGTCGCCGCTGGCCACGCCGTGCGCAAAGCTGATCGGCTGGTAGTACGGGTCGCCGCCACCGCAGGCGGACAGCGAAATGGCGGCGGTGCCGACCGAGAAATTGCGGATGAACTGGCGACGCGAATTCGATTGTGTCATGGTTGGGCAATTGCCGAAAGTGAAAGAACGCGTATCTTAAGCAGCGTGCGTGACGCTTTGATGACATCGTGTATCGGGCGCGGAATAACTGTCGGTTTCAACGTCGATGCTTTTCGAGGAAGCGCCAGATGAGGTCGTTGGCGTCGATGTCGCGGGTGGTTTTCCCGATCGGCAGGCCGACGTTGAACGGGTCCGCGCCGGGCCAGGTGTGGCCGCCGTCCCTGATGGTCGCCAGCGCCACGCTTTGCCGGCCGTTGCTCTGCTCGACCCAGGTGACGTCGGTGCCGTCGCCCGGATCGGCGTCGATGACACGGCGGCTGGCGCTGTCGGCGCCGGCGCCGTTCCATTTCGCCCAATAGCCGAAGGTCTCCTCGGCCGACAAATACCCGGTCGGTTTGCCGCCATAGGCCACCACCTGGTCGGCGCTGCCGTGCAGCAGCAGCACGCCAACCTTGTCGGGCTTGGTATGGTGTTTGAGCACCGGTTCGGGCATTGGCGCGCCGACCGAGGCGACGGCCGCGAACAGGTGCGGCAACTCGGCGGCGATCCTCAGCGCGAAGAAGCCGCCGCGCGACAGGCCGGCCGCGTACACGCGTTCGCCGTCGACGCGGTAGTCCTGTTTCAGCCTGGCGAGCAGCGCTTCGGTAAAGCCGATGTCGTCGGTGCCGTCGAGATAGGACATGCCGAAGCCGACGTTCCAGTCCTGCTTGATACCCGCCGGATAGACGACGATGAACTGGTGGCGGTCGGCGGCGCGGTTCATTTGCGTGTAAAGCATTTGTTCGGCCATGGTCATGCCGCCGCCGTGGAAGTTGAACACCACCGGAAAGGCCTTGCGTGGCTCGCTGTCATAGGACGGCGGCGTGTAGACCAGGTAGCGGCGCTTCTCCTCTTTGTGGGGAAGGGATTTCACTTGCGCGACAGTGGCCTGCGAAGTGCAGGTGAGGACCAGCAGAGCGACAAAGATTTTCATGCTGCGTATCCGGAAGAAGTTAGGGAGTACGCAGCATAGAAAACCGGCGGTGAAATCCCGGTGAAATCCGGCCGGTTTCAGCGGGGGCGTGGCTGCACGAGCGGCACGGGAGGCATGAGAGGCACGATGTCGACCCGGTACGCCGCCGCTTCGGCGTGGAAGGCGATTTCCCAGTCCATGGCCTTGGCGATGCGCCGCAAAAGATGCTGGCCGTGCAGGAATCCCTGCATCGTGCCGGCCCGGTCGGGATCCACCGTGTTCGCGATGCTGAGCACGCCCTCGACGAACGACAGCCGCAGCCGGCAGCCGGCGCCGCCATGGAACAGCGCGTTGCCCAGGCAGTTATTTAGCAGCAGCATGGACAGATGGCGGTTTCCCGCGACCTCCAGCCGCTCCGGCAACTGCAGCGCCAGGCGGTCGTCGTCCCAGCCGGCCGTCTCCAGCAGGCGCAGCAGGCTGTCCTCGATACAGCCGCGCAGGTCGACCGCCTGGTTCGGGATGTGTTCCGCGCGCGCCAGGGCGAACAAGACGTCGACGGTGCCACCGAGCTCGCCGAGGCCGGCCCGCAGCTGCGATAACTCATGCGCTTGCAGCGGGCGGGACGCCGCCTGGCCGAGGACATTGTTCATGACCGTCAGCGGGGTGCGCAACTCATGGCCGACGTCGCGCGTGAAGGCCTGCTCGCGCTGCAGTGCCGCGTGTAACGCGGCGATCGTCGTGCCGAGTTTGTCCGCCAGGTAGCCGATTTCATCGCGGCGCCGCCGGGCGCTGAAGTGGACCGATCCCTCCGGCTTGAGGCTCTTTACTTCGTCCGCCAGCACCTGCAGCGGCAGCACCAGGCGCCGCGACAGCAGGTAGGCGAGCAGCAGCGCCAGGGCGGTCAGCCCCAGCGCGACCGCCACGAGCACGCCGCCGACGTCCTGGAACAGCTTGGACACCACGAGCAGCGGACCGACGTCGGCCAGCAGGTAGAGGCGTCGCGGACCGTTCTGCGCGCCGAGATCCAGAACGCGTAAATGATAGTGCTGGCCTGTGTCGGTAAAGATCTCGCCGCGTTCGCGGCCGGCGGCGACCTGCGCCCGCACGACGGGCGGCAACGCGTCGGCGTCGCGGTAGACGCGAATCAGGTCGCCGGTCGCTTGGATGTCGCCGCGCAGTTGGAATTGCGCGGTCACGGCGGCCGCCTCCCGCTGCAGCAGGCGGTCGACCAGCATGTCCTCGGTCACGTAGGAGATAATCAGCGCCAGGCCGGTATAGCAAACACACAGCAGCACCGTGAAGCCGGCCAGCGCCGCGAACAGGCCGTGGCGGATCGACCTAAACATGATCCGCCACATCTGGCTTGAGGCGGTAGCCGAGTTGGGGGATGGTGACGATGATGTCCGGCGCACCGGCCAGTTCCAGCTGTTTGCGCAGTGCGTAAATGTGGGATTTGAGGGCGTCGCTGTCCGGCGGATTGGCGCCCCACAGCGCGTGCGTCAGCGTCGACCGGGACACGGCATGCGGGTGCGCGGCGCACAGCGCGGACAGAATCTTGAAACCGGCCTGCGTCAGCGGCACCGGGGCGCCGTTGTGGAGCGTGCGCTGCTCCCTGGTAAGCAACGTCAGCGGGCCGACGCACAGTTGCTGGTCGACATGCAATTGTCCGCGCCGCGCCAGCGCCTCGCAGCGCAGGGCCAGTTCACGCAGGTCGAACGGTTTGGTCAGGTAATCGTCGGCACCGCCGTTGAAGCCGCGCGCCTTGTCTTCGAACGCGTCGCGGGCGGTGAGCATCAACACCGGCACGTTGCGCGGCGCGCGCGCCTTGATCGCGCGGCAGACTTCGAGGCCGTCGATGTCCGGGAGGTTGAGGTCGAGCAGGATGACATCGTAGGCCTCGCGCGTGGCCAGGTCGATGGCCAGCGCGCCGGTGGCTGCGTGGTCGGTTTGCCACTTCAGGCCATCGAGGAAGTCCACGATCTGGCGCGCGATCGTCGGGTGGTCTTCCACCACCAGGATGGTCAGGGAATTTTTCATTCGACGGTATCCGCCCCCCGGCTCGCTTTCTTCCGGAACTGGGCCGCCTTGTAGCGATTGCCGCACAGGGCCATGCTGCACCAGCGCCGCTTGTGCGCCTTGGTGCGGTCGTAAAACCAGAGAATACATTCGGGGTGCTCGCATTGCTTGACGAGGTCGAAGTCGCCTTCGACCAGCAGTTGCGCCGCCGCCTCGGCCACCGTGCCCAACATCGACGCGACCGGATCTGCGCGCACCAGGCGCGTGAGGGTCAGCCGGCCTTCGCTGTCGCGCGCCAGGTGGGGCGCGCTAACGTGCGCGTGCAGATACGCGTCCAGACCCGCGATATCGCCTAGCCTGTCCTCCTTGCGTTCCGCGATCAGCCGCTTGACCAGTGAGCGCAGCGTTTGCGCGCGTGTCAGCAGTGCGTCCAGGTCCATCTGGCTTTCCGTGCTCAGCGGCACGATGCCGTGCCGTGCCAGCCATCTGAGAACATCGTCTCCGCTATGCCAATAGTCGACCGTTTCTCCGTTCACGCTGGCCTCGGTGTTCAGCAGATCCATCGCCAAATGGTCGCCCACCATCGGCGCCTCGGATGAACCGCTACCGGGATGCATTTCTACTCTCATTTTTAGTAACCGTTAAAATTTATGTTGACAGGTTACTCAAAAGTTCCGATACTCCGTCTCAAGTAACCAACTTGAATCAATTATAGCGGTTATTCAAGCCGCTCAACGTTTACCAGTCAAAGGAACCATCATGAACCTCAAACCGTCGCTGTTCGCCGCAGCCAGCCTGGCCACCGCCCTGGTCGCCAACGCCGCAGACAATCCCGTGCAGGTCCATCACCGCACGATGGAAATACAGGGCGTCAACGTCTTCTACCGCGAAGCCGGTCCGGCCCAGGCGCCAGTCGTGCTGCTGCTGCACGGCTTCGGCGCCTCGTCGTATATGTTTCGCAATCTGATACCGCAATTGGCCGCGAAGTACCATGTGATCGCGCCCGATCTGCCAGGTTTCGGCCAGACGAACGTTGTGCCCGGCAAGCAGTTCGCCTACACCTTCGACAATCTCGCCAGCGTGATCGACGGCTTCACCGTGGCCAAGGGAGTGGAGCGCTACGCGATATACGTCTTCGATTATGGCGCCCCGGTCGGCTGGCGCCTGGCGGTGAAAAATCCGCAAAAGATCACGGCGGTCGTCACCCAGAACGGTAATGGTTACGAAGAGGGCTTGAGCGAAGGCTGGGCCGATATGCGCAAGGCCTGGGCCGAACCGACCGTCGCCAACCGCGAGGCCTTGCGCCGCTTTAATACGCTGGACATGACCAAGTGGCAGTACACCGAGGGTGTGCGGGATGCGTCGTTGATCGCGCCGGAAACGTGGCAGTTGGCGCACGCCGCCATCGAGCGCATCGGCGTCGAGGTGCAGATGGACTTGCTGCTGGACTACGGCCAGAATATCAAGCAGTACAGCCAGCTGCATGAGTTTTTCCGCAACCACCGCCCGCCGACCTTGGCGATCTGGGGCAAGAACGATCCGTTCTTCCTCCCTGCCGGCGCCGAGGCCTTCAAGCGCGACAACCCGAAAGCGGAAGTGCGCTTCCTGGACACCGGCCACTTCGCCATCGAGACCCATGGCGACGAGATCGCCAGTCAGATGCTGGAGTTTTTGAACCGTAGCGTCAAGCCTTGAGTCACAGGGCCTGGATCGACCTGATTAGATTCAGGCCGTGACCACCGAGACCATCCGCCGGGGGGAGTTTCGCTAGCACTTTCATCAGGTTCGGAACTAGCGGTAGTAGAGCTTGTAGTTCGTTGGAGTGGGCATCTAGTATTACCACCGCTAGACCCCGCCGGTTGCGAAAACGCCCCACAAGTCTCGCGGCTTGCGGGGCGTTACCGGTAGCTGATGTGATCGGCTTAACCGGCCAGCTTGGCCTTCAGCAGCTCGGTCAGCTGGGCCGGATTGGCCTTGCCGCGCGAGGCTTTCATCGCCTGGCCGATCAGCGCGTTGAGCGCCGCTTCCTTGCCGGCGCGGTACTGCTCCACCGACTTGGCGTTGGCGGCGATGACGTCGTTGACGATCGCTTCGAGTGCGCCGGTGTCCGAGATCTGCTTCAGACCCTTGGCTTCGATGATCGTGTCGACCAGATTCTCGTCGGTCGATTTGGCCTCCCACATGCCTGCGAAGACTTCCTTGGCGGCCTTGTTGGAGATCGTGCCGTCGGCGATGCGCTTGAGCAGCGCGGCCAGCTGCGCGGCCGATACGGGGGAGTCGTCCAAGTCCACGCCTTCGCGGTTCAGGGTCGACGAAACGTCGCCCATCAGCCAGTTGGCGGCGGCCTTGGCGTTTTCCTTGCCGGCCTTTTCCACCACGGCGACAAAGTAGGTCGCCATCGATTTGGACGCCGTCAGCACGAGCGAGTCGTATTCCGGCAGCGCGTATTCGCTCACAAAACGCGCGCGCATGGCGGCCGGCAGTTCCGGCATCGAGGCCTTTACTTTCGAGATCCATTCGTCCGAGATCACCAGCGGCGGCAGGTCCGGGTCCGGGAAGTAGCGGTAGTCCTGCGCGTCTTCCTTGCTGCGCATTTCGCGCGTCTCTTTGCGGTCCGGATCGTACAGGCGGGTGGCTTGCACGACCTTGCCGCCGTCTTCGATCAATTCGATCTGGCGGCGCACTTCGACGTGCACGGCTTCTTCGATGAAGCGGAAGGAGTTCAGGTTCTTGATCTCGCAGCGGGTGCCGTATTCCTTTTGGCCTTTAGGGCGCACCGAGACGTTGACGTCGCAGCGGAACGAGCCTTCCTGCATGTTGCCGTCGCAGACGCCGAGCCACATGACCAGCGAGTGCAGCGCCTTGGCGTAGGCCACCGCTTCGGCGGCGCTGCGGATTTCCGGCTCGGAGACGATTTCGAGCAGCGGCGTGCCGGCGCGGTTCAAGTCGATGCCGCTCATGCCGGCGTAGTCTTCGTGCAGCGATTTGCCGGCGTCTTCTTCCAGGTGCGCGCGCGTCAGGTTGACGGTCTTGGTGACGAATTCGCCATCCTTCTCGTAGCCGAACGTCAGCGAGCCGCCGATGACCACCGGGTCTTCGAATTGGCTGATCTGGTAGCCCTTGGGCAGGTCCGGATAGAAGTAGTTTTTACGGGCGAAGATCGACGCCGGCGCGATTTTCGCGCCGACGGCCAGGCCGAAGCGGATGGCGCGGTCGACCGCCTGCTTGTTCATCACCGGCAGCACGCCTGGCAGCGCCAGGTCCACCGGACTGGCTTGCGTGTTCGGCTCGGCGCCGAACTTGATCGGCGAGCCGCTGAAGATTTTTGATTCGGTCGTGAGCTGCACGTGGTTCTCAAGACCGATGACGACTTCCCATTCCATATGATTCTCGCTCTGTTCTATGTTAGATGCCGGCCGGAGCGCGGGTGTGCCAGTCGGTCGCCAGCTGATACTGGTGGGCGACGTTGAGCAGCTTCGCTTCGCCGAAATGCTTGCCGATGATTTGCAGTCCCACCGGGCGGTTGGCGTTCTTCTCGCCCTGGCCGAAGCCGCACGGGATCGACATGCCGGGCAGGCCGGCCAGGCTGGTCGACAGCGTGAAGATGTCTGCCAGGTAGGCGGCGACCGGGTCGTCGGACTTGTCGCCCAGGTCCCAGGCGACTGTCGGCGCGACCGGTCCCATGATGACGTCGCAGACGGCGTTCGGGCCGTTGAGCACCGCTTCGAAGTCCTGCGCGATCAGGCGGCGGATCTTTTGCGCCTTGAGGTAGTAGGCGTCGTAGTAGCCGTGGCACAGCACATAGGTGCCGACCATGATGCGGCGTTTGACTTCGGCGCCGAAGCCTTCGGCGCGGGTTTTGCGGTACATGTCCGACAGGTCTTTATATTCCGCGGCGCGGTGGCCGTAACGCACGCCGTCAAAGCGCGACAGGTTCGACGACGCTTCGGCCGGGGCGATCATGTAGTAGGCCGGGATCGACAGCGCGGTGTTCGGCAGCGAGATGTCGACCAGCGTCGCGCCCAAGGCCACATATTGTGCCAGCGCGGCGCGCACGGCGGCTTCCACATCGGCCGCCAGGCCTTCGCCGAAGTATTCCTTCGGCACACCGATGCGCAGGCCGGTCAGCGGCTGGCCCAGTTCACGCGTGAAGTCCTCTTCCACGCCGCCCAGTTCCGGCGTCAGCGAGGTCGAGTCGCGCTCGTCGAAGCCGGCCATGGCGTTGAGCAGCAGCGCGCAGTCCTCGGCCGTTTGCGCCATCGGGCCGCCCTGGTCGAGCGACGAGGCGAAGGCGATCATGCCGAAGCGCGACACGCGGCCATAGGTCGGCTTGATGCCGGTGATGCCGCAGAACGCGGCCGGCTGGCGGATCGAGCCGCCGGTGTCGGTGCCGGTGACGGCCGGCGCCAGGCGGGCGGCGACGGCGGCGGCCGAGCCGCCCGACGAGCCGCCCGGCACGGCGTTCTTGTCCCACGGGTTCTTGACCGGGCCGAAGGCCGAGTTCTCGTTGGCCGAGCCCATGGCGAATTCGTCGCAGTTCAATTTGCCCAGGGTGACCATGCCGGCCTTGCGGAACTTCTCGACGACGGTGGCGTCGAACGGGCTGACGTAGTCGGCCAGCATTTTGGAGCCGGCCGTCGAGCGCCAGTCGCGCGTGACGAAGATGTCCTTGTGGGCGATCGGCACGCCGGTCAGCGCGGTGGCGGTGCCGGCGGCGATGCGGGCGTCGGCCTCGGCGGCCTGCGCCAGGGTCAGGGCGCGGTCCACGTGCAGGAAGGCGTTCAAGTCGCTTTTCTCGATGCGGTCGAGGAAGTGCGTGGCCAGCTCGGTGGCGGTGACGGCTTTGCTTTGCAGGAGCGCGGACAGCTCTTTAAGGGTTTTGGTGTGCATGGCGTTTCAATTCAATTCGGGGATGATCGATGCGTAGGTGGGGGCGGATACGTGGTAAACCACGGCAAAGCCACGGCGCTTTTTTGCTTATTCGATCACTTTCGGCACAAGGTACAGGCCATCCTGTGTCTTGGGCGCGACGCTCTGGTAGTCCTCGCGGCGATTGGTTTCGGTGGCCGCGTCCTCGCGCAGGCGCAGCGCGATGTTGTTCATGTGCGCCGCCAGCGGGTGGCTGAGCGGGGCGACGCCGTCGGTGTCGACCGCCTGCATCTGTTCGGCCAGCGCGAAAATGCCATTCAGCTGCTCGAGCGCGGTGGCGCTTTGCTGCTCGCTCATCTCAAGTTGGGCCAGTTTGGCAATGCGTGTTACGTCGGATAGGGTCAGGGACATAGCGAATGGCGCGGACGGGCCGCGCGGGGTTTAATTGTTACATTGATAAAAAACTTGAAGTTCTGGCTAATCGCTGGCAAAAGCGGACGATTGCCGCTTAACTTGCAAGCTGGGCCGATACACTTTTGGGTGGATTTTCGGCAAATCGCATTCAAATTATAAGGTAGAATGGCGGGTTGATGCGTTGCCGGGGCTGAATCATTGCCGCCGCCGCTCACCACAGGACATCTTTCTACAGCTTACGCGCACCCAGCGGCGCCACAGGACACACATGTTTGGTTTTTTACGCAGGTATATCTCCACCGATCTGGCCATCGACTTGGGCACGGCCAACACCTTGATTTACGTCCGCGGCCAGGGCATCGTTCTGGATGAACCATCGGTCGTCGCGATCCGCCAAGAAGGCGGCCCCAACGGCAAGAAAACGATCCAGGCGGTTGGTAAGGAAGCAAAGCAGATGCTGGGTAAAGTCCCCGGCAACATCGAGGCGATCCGCCCGATGAAAGACGGCGTGATCGCCGACTTCACCGTCACCGAGCAAATGCTCAAGCAGTTCATCCGCATGGTGCACGACTCCAAATTCTTCCGTCCTTCGCCGCGCATCATCATTTGCGTACCGTGCGGTTCGACCCAGGTCGAACGCCGCGCGATCCGCGAATCGGCGCTCGGCGCCGGCGCCTCGCAGGTGTACCTGATCGAGGAACCGATGGCCGCCGCGATCGGCGCCGGCCTGCCGGTGTCGGACGCCACCGGCTCGATGGTGGTCGACATCGGCGGCGGCACCACCGAGGTGGGCATCATCTCGCTGGGCGGCATGGTCTATAAAGGCTCGGTGCGCGTCGGCGGCGACAAGTTCGACGAGGCGATCGTCAACTACATCCGCCGCAACTACGGCATGCTGATCGGCGAGCAGACCGCCGAGGCGATCAAGAAGGCCATCGGTTCGGCCTTCCCGGGTTCGGAAGTCAAGGAGATGGAAGTCAAGGGCCGCAACCTGTCCGAAGGTATTCCGCGCTCGTTCACGATTTCGTCCAACGAAATCCTGGAAGCGCTGACCGACCCGCTCAATAACATCGTCTCGGCCGTGAAGAACGCGCTGGAACAGACCCCGCCCGAACTGGGCGCCGACATCGCCGAAAAAGGCATGATGCTGACCGGCGGCGGCGCGCTGCTGCGCGATCTGGATCGCCTGCTGATGGAGGAAACCGGCCTGCCGGTGCTGGTGGCCGAAGATCCGCTGACCTGCGTGGTCCGCGGCTCGGGCATGGCGCTGGAACGGATGGACCAACTGGGCTCGATCTTCTCCTACGAATAATCCAAGACGGGGCCGCGAAACAGCGGCCCCGGTGCTTTGGGTGAGTTGACAGTCTCGTGGGCGCGGGAGCGCCGGATTATTGGAAGTCATGGAATACAGTCCTCCGCCACTTTTCAAGCAAGGCGCTTCGGCCCGGGTCAAGATGACGGTGTTCGCGTGCATATCGATTGCACTGCTGTTGGTCGACGCGCGCATGCGCACACTGTCGACCGTGCGCCAGGTCGCGGGTACCGTGCTGTATCCGCTGCAAATGGTCGCGCTGCTGCCGCGCGACGCCATCTACGGCGTCGGCGATTACTTCTCCACGTTGTCGTCGATGAAAAAGCAGGTCAATGAGCTGAAACGCCAGCAGATCGCCGACGCCCAGGCGCTGCAGCAGGCGCAGCTCCGCACCGTCGAAAACAACCAGCTGCGCAAGTTGATGGGCGCGCGCGAGCAGCTACCCGTCAAGTCGATGCTGGCCGAGGTGCTGTACGACGCGCGCGACGCCAACAGCCGCAAGATCATCCTCGACCGCGGCATCAAGAGCGACGTCATGCTCGGCATGCCGGTGATCGACAACCAGGGCGTGGTCGGGCAGGTGACGCGGGTATTCCCGTTCACCTCCGAGGTCACGCTGCTGACCGACAAGGAGCAGGCCATTCCCGTGCAGCTGCTGCGCAACGGCTTGCGCAGCGTCGCTTATGGACGCGGCAAGGTCGGCGCGCTGGAGCTGCGCTTCACCGCGCCCAACGCCGACATCCAGGTTGGCGACATCGTCGTCACTTCGGGCCTGGACGGCATCTATCCGGCCGGTCTGGCCGTCGCGCGCGTGACGCAGGTGGAAAACAGCGCTGGCGGTTCCTTCGGCGGCGTGATCTGCCAGCCGCTGGCCGGCGTCGCCAACAATACCCAGTTGCTGATCCTGATGTCGACGCCGGAGCTGCCTCCGCGTCCGCCGGCGGAAGAGCCGCGCGCGCTCAAGAAGGGCAATAACAAGATGGCGCCGGTGAAGGATCCGGCGAAAGAGGGCGCCGACGGCCAGGCCGCGCCGGCCGCCACTGCGCCCACCGCCACCAACGCCGCGCCGGGACTGATGCCGGTGATGCCGCCGCCGCTGCCGCCGAAGGCCGCGCCGGCCGACGGTGCCGCCACGACGCCGGCAAATGGCGCCGCCGCCAAACCGGCGACCACCGCGCCGTCAACGGCGACGCCGCCCGCTGCAACGCCAACCACCGCGCCGGCGGTCCGCGCTGGGGCCGCACCGGCTGCGACCACGGCTGCTCCGGCTACTCCGGCGGCCACCAGGGCCGTCGCACCTGCCGCAACTGCCACACCCGCCGTACCAGCTGGCCAAGGCCAGGCCCCGGCCGCCGCCACCACACCGAAGGAGCCGGCACGATGAATCGTCCGCACTATATTCTGCTGCCGGTCAGCCCGCTGTTCATCGCCTTCAGCCTGTTCTGCGCCTTTTTACTGAACCTGCTGCCGTGGGGGCAGTTCGTCGGCGTGCCCGATTTCGTCGCGCTGGTGCTGGTGTTCTGGGGCGTGCACCAGCCGCGCAAGGTCGGCATCGGCACCGCTTTTTTCCTCGGCCTGCTGATGGATGTCCACGACTCGACGCTGCTGGGCGAGAACGCGCTGGCCTACACATTGCTGTCGTACTTCGCCATCATGCTGCACCGGCGCGTGCTGTGGTTCCCGCTGCTGACGCAGGCGATGCACGTGTTTCCGCTGCTGGTCATGGCGCAGTCGATCCAGCTGGTGATACGCTTTTTCGTCTCGGGTAAATTCCCGAGCTGGTACTACTTCGTCGAAAGCGTGGTTGCCGTGGCCCTGTGGCCGGTCGCCACGTGGTTGCTGCTGGCGCCACAGCGGCGCGCGGTCGACCGCGACCACACCCGCCCGATCTGATTCCAGCCCGTTATGACTGAGCTTAAGGACAACCAGCGCGAACTTCACAAGTTCCGTCTGCGCCTGACGGTACTGGGCGGGCTTGTGTTCCTTTGTTTCGGGCTGCTGCTGGCGCGCTTCATCTGGCTGCAAGTGGTCAAGTACAGCGACTTCGCCGTCAAGGCGGAGGACAACCGCATCGCCATCGTGCCGATCGCGCCCAACCGGGGCCTGATACTGGACCGCAACGGCGTGGTCCTGGCGCGTAACTACTCGGCTTACACGCTCGAGGTCACGCCTTCGAAGCTGGCCATGACGCTCGACGAGACGATCGACGAGCTGGCCAAGCTGGTGGCTATCGAGGTCAAGGACCGCAAACGCTTCAAGAAGCTGCTGGAAGACTCCAAGCGCTTCGAGAGCGTGCCGCTGCGCACCCGCCTGACGGACGAGGAGGTGGCGCGCTTCTCGGCCCAGCGCTTCCGTTTTCCCGGCGTGGAGATCCAGGCGCGCCTGTTCCGCCAGTATCCGCTGGGCGAGGTGGCCTCGCACGTGATCGGCTATATCGGCCGCGTCAACCAGACCGAGGCCCGCGCCATCGCCGAAACCGACGACGCGGCCAACTACAACGGCACCAACCAGATCGGCAAGGAAGGCCTGGAAAAAAGCTACGAGAAGCAGCTGCACGGCACCACCGGCTACGAGGAGGTGGAGGTGTCGGCCGGCGGCCGGGCGATCCGCACGCTCTCGCGCACCAACGCCACGCCGGGCAACAACCTGATACTGTCGATCGACATCGAGCTGCAAAAGGTGATCGAAGAGGCCTTCGGCGAGTGGCGCGGCGCGCTGGTGGCGATCGAGCCGGAAACCGGCGACATCCTGGCCTATGTGTCGCGGCCCGGCTACGACCCGAACCTGTTCGTCGACGGCATCGACGCGCAAAACTGGAACGAACTCAATACCTCGCTCGACCGGCCGATGGTCAACCGCCCGCTGTCGGGCACCTATCCGCCGGGATCGACCTTCAAACCCTTCATGGCGCTGGCCGCGCTGGAGCTGGGCAAGCGCACCCCGCACCAGGCCATCTCCGATCCGGGCCACTTCACCCTGGGCGGGCACCGCTTCCGCGACGACAAGCCGGGCGGCCATGGCACCGTCGATATGTACAAGTCGATCGTCGACTCGTGCGATACCTATTACTACATGCTTGGCAACGACATGGGCATCGACGCGATCAGCGACTTTATGAAGCCGTTCGGCTTCGGCCAGCTCACGGGCATCGATCTGGAACACGAAAAGCAGGGCGTGCTGCCGTCGAAGGAATGGAAACGCAACCGCTTCAAGAAGAACGTCGCGGCGCAAAAGTGGGTCGGCGGCGACACCATCTCGATCAGCATCGGCAACGGCTACAACAACTACACGCCGCTGCAGATGGCGCACGCGGTGGCCAACCTGGCCAACAACGGCGTGGTGATGAAGCCGCACCTGGTCAAGATCGTCGAGGACGCGGCCACGCGCGCGCGCCGGCTGACGGTGCCCAAGGAAAGCTACCGCATCGCGCTCAAGCAGGAAAACATCGATTTCGTCAAAAGCGCGATGGTCGGCGTGACCACCGGCGGCACGGCGGCGCGCGCGTTCGCCAACGCCGGCTACACCTCCGGCGGCAAGACCGGGACCGCGCAGCTGTTCGCCATCAAGAAGAACGAGAAGTACAATGCCGCGCTGATATCGGAGCGCCTGCGCGACAACGCGCTGTACACCGCCTTCGCGCCGGCCGACAAGCCGCGCATCGCCATCGCCGTGGTGGTGGAAAACGGCGGCTTCGGCGCCGCCGTGGCCGCGCCCATCGTCCGCAAGGCCCTCGATTACTACATGCTCGGCAAGCGCTCCGGCGACAAGGACACCACGCCGGTGCCCAAGGAGGACGCGGTGCTGCGCTCCGTGACCGAGCTCCAGGCCGAACAGGGCGTGGTCGATGAAAAAAAACCGGGTGCTGAAACCCCGGGCAATACCGAATAAAAGGATCTGCATGCGCATCAACGAAAGGCGTTCCCTGTGGCGCCGTCTTCGCCCGTACTTCACCGTGTTCGACGGGCCGCTGACCTTCATCATCCTGCTGCTGCTGACGGTCAGTACGATCACGCTGTACTCGGCCAGCATCGGCATTCCCGGCAAGATGGAAGACCACCTGCGCAACATCCTGCTGTCGTTTGTGGTGATGTGGGTGGTCGCTAACATTTCGCCGCAGATGATGATGCGCATCGCGGTGCCGGCCTACACGGTCGGCATGATCCTGCTGGTGGCGGTGGCGCTGGTCGGCACCATCAAGCTGGGCGCGCGGCGCTGGCTGCACGTGGGGATCGACATCCAGCCGTCGGAGTTCATGAAGATCGTCACGCCGATGATGCTGGCCTGGTTCTTCCAGCAGCGCGCCGGCCAGTTGCGCTGGCAAAGCTACGCCATCGCCGCGCTGCTGTTGATGATGCCTGTGGGCCTGATCGTCCGGCAGCCCGACCTCGGCACCGCGTTGCTGGTGGTGGCGGCGGGTTTCTCGGTCATCTTCCTGGCCGGCCTTTCCTGGAAGGCGCTGGGCGGGCTGCTGCTGGCCGGCGCCGCGAGCCTGCCGGTGATCTGGTCGCTGCTGCACGACTATCAGCGCGAACGCGTGATGACCCTGATCGATCCGACCTCCGACCCGCTGGGCAAAGGCTTCCACATCATCCAGTCGACCATCGCGGTCGGCTCGGGCGGCATCACCGGCAAGGGCTGGACGCAGGGCACGCAGGCCCACCTCGAATTCATCCCCGAGCGCACCACCGACTTTATCTTCGCGGTCTATTCCGAGGAGTTCGGCCTGGTCGGCAATCTGGTGCTGATGCTGTTGTTTCTGCTGCTGATCGGGCGCGGCCTGATGATCGCCGGGAACGCGCCCAATTTCTTCAGCCGCCTGATGGCCGGCGCCATGACGATGATTTACTTCACCTACGCGTTCGTCAACATGGGCATGGTCAGCGGCATCCTGCCCGTGGTCGGCGTACCGCTGCCGTATATGAGCTACGGCGGCACGGCGCTGCTCACGTTGGGCATCGCCGGCGGTATCCTTATGAGTATCCAGCGCCACCGCAAGCTGGTGCAGACGTGACGCGCGCTGCGAGCGATGACGGCGACGCGCGCCGTTTCCGCCGCCGCCTCAAGGGGCTGGCGATCGTCGCGTTCATCGGCCTCGGGCTGCTGATGGCGCGCATCGTCTGGCTGCAGGTGGTGCGGCACGACGATTATGCCGCCATGGCCGAACACAATCGCGCCGCCGCGCAGCCGTCCGGGCAGCCGCCCGCCGGCGCCAACTAGGGGCGGCCGCATGCACTTCAACGACGGGCGCTCGCCATGGCAGCGCCTCCGCCCCCACGTCATGGTGTTCGACATTCCGCTGGCCCTGATCATCCTGGCGCTGCTGTCGGTGGGACTGGTCACGCTGTATTCGGCCGGCATCGCCATTCCGGGCAAGGTGTCAGACCAGTTGCGCAATATCGCCGCCGCCTTTGTCGTCATGTGGCTGGCCGCGAACATCCCGCCGCGAACGCTGATGCGTCTCGCCGTGCCGGTGTACGCGCTGGCCGTGGTGTTATTGATCGCCGTCGCCCTGGCGGGCACGATCAAAGGCGGCTCGCGCCGCTGGATCACCATCGGCATCCAGCTGCAGCCGTCCGAATTCATGAAGATCGCCATGCCGTTGATGCTGGCGTGGTTCTTCCAGCGCCAGGCCGGCCAGTTGCGCTGGCAGGGGTATGGGCTCGCCGCGCTGCTGTTGGTGGTTCCCGTCGGGCTGATCGCGCGCCAGCCCGATCTCGGCACGGCGCTGCTGGTGGTGGCTGCCGGCGCCTGCGTGATTTTCCTCGCTGGTCTGTCGTGGAAGGCGCTGATGGCGCTGGGCGCTGCCGCCTGCGTCGGCATGCCTTTGTTGTGGTCCGCGATGCACGACTACCAGCGCGAACGCGTGCTGACGCTGATCGATCCATATCACGACCCGCTGGGCAAGGGCTTCCACATCATCCAGTCGATGATCGCCATCGGTTCCGGTGGCGCGGCGGGCAAGGGCTGGACCCAGGGCACGCAGACGCACCTGGAGTTCATCCCCGAGCGCACCACCGATTTCATTTTCGCCGTCTTCTCCGAAGAATTCGGCCTCACCGGCAATCTGGTGCTGATGGTGCTGTACCTGCTGCTGATCTGGCGCGGGCTCTCCATCGCCCTCAACGCATCCACTCTCTTTACGCGCCTGCTGGCGGGCGCCATGACTATGATTTACTTCACCTACGCTTTCGTCAACATGGGCATGGTCAGCGGTATCGTGCCAGTGGTCGGCGTGCCGTTGCCGTTCATGAGCTATGGCGGCACCGCGCTGCTGACCCTGGGCCTTGGCGCCGGCATCTTAATGAGTATCCAGCGGCACAGCCGCAGTGTGCGTGACGGTTCCGGCGTGCCTGCCTGGGGCGCGCTGGCATGATGGAGATCAAAGACACGGAACGCGAACTGAAAGAGTTCCGCACGCGGATCGCCGTGCTGGGATTGACGGTGTTCATCTGCTTTGGATTGCTGCTGGCGCGTTTCATCTGGCTGCAGGTGATCAAGCATGACGACTTTGTGGTCAAGGCGGAGGAGAACCGCATCGCCATCGTTCCGATCACGCCCAACCGGGGCCTGATTTTGGACCGCAACGGCGTGGTCTTGGCGCGTAACTACTCGGCCTACACGCTGGAGATCACGCCGTCCAAGCTGACGGCCACGCTGGACGAGACGATCGACGAGTTGTCCAAGCTGGTCAACGTCGAGGTCAAGGACCGCAAACGCTTCAAGAAGCTGGTGGAGGAATCCAAGCATTTCGAGAGCGTGCCGCTGCGTACCCGGTTGACCGAC
Source organism: Duganella sp. AC917 (assembly GCF_979258245.1). Classification (NCBI taxonomy): domain Bacteria; kingdom Pseudomonadati; phylum Pseudomonadota; class Betaproteobacteria; order Burkholderiales; family Oxalobacteraceae; genus Duganella; species Duganella sp. AC917. The sequence goes on along the minus strand of NZ_OZ409848.1, from coordinate 4,275,748 downwards.
GAGGAGGTGGCGCGGTTCACGGCGCAGCGTTTCCGGTTCCGCGGGGTCGAGGTGCAGGCCCGCCTGTTCCGTCAATATCCGCTGGGCGAGACGGCGTCGCACGTGATCGGCTACATCGGCCGCATCAGCCGCGCCGAGGCCCAGGCCATCGAGGAGGGCGACGACGCCACCAACTACAAGGGCACCGACCATATCGGCAAAGAGGGGCTGGAAAAAAGCTACGAGCAGCAGCTGCACGGGCGCACCGGCTACGAAGAGGTGGAGGTCACTGCCGGCGGCAGGGCGGTGCGCACCTTGTCGCGCAAGCCCGCCATCCCGGGCAGTAACCTGATACTGTCGATCGATATCGAGTTGCAGAAGGTGGTGGAAGACGCCTTCGGCGACCGCCGTGGGGCGCTAGTGGCGATCGAGCCGTCCACCGGCGACATCCTGGCGTACGTGTCGCGTCCCGGTTACGATCCCAACCTGTTCGTCGACGGCATCGACGCACAAAGCTGGAATGAACTTAACACCTCGCTGGACCGGCCGATGGTGAACCGGCCGCTGTCTGGCACCTACGCGCCGGGGTCCACCTTCAAGCCGTTCATGGCGCTGGCGGCGCTGGAGCTGGGCAAGCGCACGCCCATGCAGGCCACTTACGATCCGGGTTACTACTACCTCGGTGGCCACAAGTTCAACGACGATCTGGTCGGCGGCCATGGATCGGTCGCCATGCACAAGTCCATCGTCGTCTCGTGTAATACCTATTACTACGAGCTGGGTCATGACATGGGGATCGATATGATCCACGACTTCATGAAGCCTTTCGGATTCGGGCAAAAGACCGGCATCGACCTTTTCAACGAGAAGATCGGCGTGCTGCCGTCGCAAGAGTGGAAGCGCAAGCGCTTCAAGGGTGCGGCGGGACGCTGGGTCGGTGGTGATACTATCTCGGTCAGCAATGGTTCCGGCTACAACGCCTACACCCCGCTGCAGATCGCGCATGCGGTGGCCAACCTGGCCAACGACGGCGTGGTAATGAAGCCGCACCTGGTGAAGATCCTCGAGGACGGCGGCACGCGCGCGCGCACGCTGACGGTGTCGAAGGAGAGCTATCGGATTCCGCTTAAACAGGAGAACATCGACTTCATTAAAAACGCGATGGTCGGTGTGACCACGGAGGCCGGCGGCACCGGCGTGCGGGCGTTCGCGGGAGCCCAGTACCGCGTCGGCGGCAAAACCGGTACGGCGCAGGTGATCACGATTAAGAAGGGCGACAAGTACAATGCCGCCAGGCTGGCGGAGCGCCTGCGCGACAACGCGCTGTTTACCGCGTTCGCGCCGGCCGAGGCGCCGCGCATCGCGATCGCGCTGGTGGTGGAAAACGCCGGCAAGGGCGGCCTCGAAGCGGCGCCGATCGCGCGCAAGGCCCTTGATTATTACCTGCTGGGCAAACGCCCGGCCGGAAAGGATACAACCAAAGTGGAAAAAGAAGACGCGGAAGAAATCGTGCCTGTAGAAGGTCAAACCTTGGAAGAACAAGCTGCCGCAGCGCGGCTTCAGAGCGGCGGTGCCGGTGGCGCGAACGGTACGGCGCCGGCGCAGCCAGCGGGACCGGGCACACCGGCGCCATCGCCGGCCCCGGTGCCCGCCGCGCCGGCGCCCGCCACGCAACCGGCACCGGCGGTGCGGAAAAACCAATGAGGATGACGCCATGCGAATGAACCGACGCCAACTCCGAAACGCGTGCGGGACCCTGGCCCTGCTGGTGCTGGCCGGCTGCGGCACCGTTCCGACATCGGACGAGACGATCTCCAGGTCGCCGCGCACCTCTGGACCGGTGATCAAGGCGCCGTCCACCTCCAAACCGGCCACCGGCCTGCCGTCGCTGCCGCCGGCTAATTCCGGTCGCGGTGGCTATTATCAGGACGACGGCCCTGGCGATTCGCCGCCGGAGAACCTGGCCGACGTGCCGGACGCCGATGTGCGCAACGATCCCCTGCTGCCGCGCTCCAACAGGCCTTACGTCGTCTTCGGCAAGACCTACACGCCGCTCACCGACAACGAGCCGTTCACGCAGGTCGGCATGGGCACCTGGTATGGTAAGAAATTCCACGGACAACGCACGTCGTCGGGCGAGCTTTACGACATGTACAAGATGACGGCCGCGCATCCGACGCTGCCGATTCCGTCGTATGCGCGTGTGTCGAACATGGTCAGCGGGGCGACGGTGATCGTGCGTATCAACGACAGGGGGCCATTCCATGCCAAGCGCGCCATCGACGTGTCGTACACGGCGGCGCTGAAACTCGGATTGCTGGGCAAGGGCAGCCATGAGCTGAAGATCGAGCGCATTCTGCCCGAGGAGATCGACCGCATGCTGGCGACCAGGGAGGGTGTGTCGGGGACGAAGGCGCCGCGTTTGCAGCCGTCGTCGCAGTCCGGGGTGCGCCTGGCGTCGTACTCGGGGGAGAGTAGCAGGCAGCTGGCGACGACGCCGCAGCCATTGGTGCTGACACCGAAGGCGATATCGGGCGGGACGGCGGTCGCGGCGCCGATTGCCGCGGCGGTGGTGCCGGTCGTGGCGTCAAGCGCGAAGCCGGAGATCGAGGCGTTGATGCTGGCCGATAGCGTGCCGGCTGCCGCGAGCGGCTTTTATCTGCAGCTTGGCGCATACACGCGGGCGGAAAACGCGGAAGCCGTGCGTGGCAAGCTGGCGGGGAATGGTTTTTCTACGCTGGAGGTGGTGCAGAGCGGTCCTGTGCATCGCTTGTTCGGCGGCCCGTTCGCGAGCCGGCAGGAGGCGTTGCAGGCGGCGCAGGGATTGCCGTCGTCGCTGAGCCTCAAGCCGATCGTGGTGCAGCGCTGAGGCTAAACCTTATCTGCAGCTATGGGTTTGCGTATTCGGGAAATCGGCGCGGATCTTTTCCAGGTTGGCTTGCAATTCCGCGTCGACGTCGCGGAACTGGAACGCCAGCAGTTTGCTCCCGCTCATGCGCGGGGTGACGCGGGCGGTGCGCACGCCTTGCTTGACCAGCGCCGCAAGCTGGTTCTGCGCCGCCGTTTCGGTCTTGAACACGCCCAGCGAGATCGCCCAGCGCATCGGCGAGTTGTCGGACATGACGAAGTAGTTGGTCACTCCCATCCCTCGCAATTCGGCCGCTTTCTTGTCGGCGGCTTCCTTGCTGCCCATCGGCGGGATATGCACGATGTAGCTCGAAATCTCGGTGCCCGGCAGGTTGCGGCGCGATTGACGGTCGCCCAGGTTCAACGCGGCCAGACGCGCCTCGAACCGGCGCGCGTCGGCGATGACGAAGCTGCCGATCTCCACGCATGCCAGCGGTTGCGGCGCGGCTTTGCCGTCAACCGGCGCAGTGGCCGCGTCGCCCGCCGGCGCGTGGCCGGCGCTCTCCGCCGAAACGATCGTCAACTGATTGGCGTTGAGCTGATTGCGAAGGCGCGCCGGTTCGCGCTCGTTGCCGCTGAAATGACCGAGATAGCCCTGTCCATACGCGAACAGCGTGGCGTTGACGGCTAACAGCGACCAGAAAATAAACTTCAGCACGGGCATCCTCGGTGGGCCAATTCGATTCAGTCGGTCGGCGCGGCGCCGACGGCGGCGGCGGCGTGCAGGCCTATCAACACGATATTTTCGACGATACGGTGCGGCACCTTGAGCATCGGCGCGATGTAGGGCGCCGCGCCGCCGGAGATGATGCATTCCACCGCCTGGTGCCGCGCAAACGCGTGCTCGATGGCGCCGCTCTGCGCGGCCAGGCAGCCGCTCAAAATGGCGTCGTCGGTATTGTCGGCGAATCCGTCAGGCAGCTTACCGTCTTGCGCAATTTGCGGCAACTGCGCCGTGTTGCGCGCCAGCGAGCTGGCCATCAGCCCCAGGCCGGGCAGGATCATCCCGCCCAGGAACACGCCGTCGGCGGTGATGGCGTCGATGGTGGTGGCGGTGCCGCAGTTGGCGACGATGATCGCGCGCCCCGGCGCCAGCGTGTGGCCGGCGATGGCGGCGGCAAAACGGTCGCAGCCCAGTTGCGCCGGATTGCGGTAGCCGTTGGTCAGCCCCGCCAGCGATGGCCGCGATTCGAACCAATCTATAACCTGCGCCATGGCGGGGAAGGTCCGCCGCAGCACATATTCCAGGTGCACCCGCAGCGCGTTGCCGGCCACGTTGGCGATGAGGATACGCTCGATCGGGCCCTGGCCGACCGCCTCGCTCCAGATCAGCTCAAGCTGCGTCAGGTCGGCGTGGACCACGGCGCCATGCGCCAGCCACGCGCCGGAAGGTGCGCCGGCTTCCGCCAGCGCCCATTTGACGCGGGTGTTGCCGGCGTCGATCAGTAAAATCATGATAATCCGATGGAGGAGGGGATGTTTGATGACAGGCGCAGCGAGACATCGCCGGACAGCACCTCGACCCGCCCGTGTTCCGTGTCGAGCATCAGGCGTCCGATGGCGTCGACCCCGGCCGCGCGGCCCTGCTGCAACACCTGCCCGTGATCGAGGATGACGACCTCCTGTCCCTGCCACGCGTGCAGCAGGTTCCAGCGCTCGGTGAACGGGGCGAAGCAGGTATCGTCGAATTCGGCCAGCACGGCGGCCAGTCGGCTGAGCAGGGCGGCCATCAATTCGTTGCGGTCCATTTTTGCCAGCCACGGCGCGGCGGCCACCGCGCGGCCGATCTGTTCTTCCAGTTCGTCCGGCATCAGCAGGTTGATGCCGACGCCGATGACGGCCCACACGGCGCCGTCGCCGTCCCTGCGGGCGGACTGGGTCTCGACCAGGATGCCGGCCAGCTTTTTACCGTCGCGCAGCAGGTCGTTCGGCCATTTGATTTGCACCGGCACGCCCAGCGAGGCGATGGTTTCGGCCAGCGCCACGCCAACCGCCATCGGCAGGCCGGTCATGCGGTGCAGCGGTCCCTTGAAGCGCCAGGCCAGCGAGAACATCAGCGCGGCGCCCGGCGTGGACAGCCAGCTGCGGCCGGCGCGGCCACGGCCGGCGGTCTGGTTGCCGGCGATGCGCAGCAGCGGGCCGTCGAGCGTGTCGATGCGGGCCAGCAGGTCGGCGTTGGTGGAGCCGGTTTCGGCGACGACTTCGATCGCCACATGGGTGGCGCTGGTGGCGCAGCGGGCGGCGATGGCGTCCGGCGATAACGATGGAGATAACGATGGAGATACAGTGGTCATGGTGCGGCCTTGCGCGGTTTGTGCGGCGCCTTGGCAAAGGCGAAATCGTAGACGGCGTTCGGCAGCAGGCGCAGCACCTTGGCGACCACGCCCATCTGCCACGGGATGACGGCGTAGCTGCTGCCGGCGGCGATGGTGCGGGCGGCCCTGGCGGCGAATTTCGCCGGCGCCATCAGGAACGGCATCGGATACGGATTCGCCTTGGTCATTGGCGTATCGATGTAGCCGGGGCAGAGCGTGACGACCTTGATGCCGTAGGGTTTCATCTCCAGCCGCAGCGATTCGCAGTAGCTGATCACGGCCGCCTTGGAGGCGCTGTACGCCTCGGCGCCTGGCAGGCCGCGTATGCCGGCCACGCTGCCGATGCCGACCAGCCGCGCCGGCGTGCGCTGCGCACGCATCGCCGCGATGAATGGCGCGAAGGTGGCGGCGGTGGCGACCACGTTGGTGGCGATGATGTTGTCGAACACCGCGATATCCTCGGCGTACTCGGTCAGGGTGCCGACCGAGATGCCGGCGTTGGCGATGACCACGTCGATGCCGCCCGCATGCGCGAGGAAGTCGCGCGCGGCGGCCGCGATGGCGGCGTGGTCGCGCACGTCTACGACGTAGACGCGGTGTTTTTCCGGATGGGGGAGGGAGGCGACCAGGCTGTCGAGCGCGTCGCCGCGCCGGCCCAGCAGTCCGAGGACCGCGCCTTGCGACGCGTATTGCACCGCCAGCGCGGCGCCGATGCCGCTGGAGGCGCCGGTGATGAAGACGCGTTGACCGCTCATGCCACGCGCGGGGCCGAAGCCGTTGTCAACGCGTCCTTGGAAAGCATGCTTACTTCTTTTCCGCTTTCGCTTTCGCGACCAGGATATCCATCACCTGCAGGCCCTGGGTATGCAACTGGGCTTCGCTGGTGGCGCTCTTCGATCCTTCGTCGGACATCGACGGCGACGTCACATACTTGCCGTCGATGGCGAACATCGGCCACGAGTCGACGCCGTAGGTATCCATCATCGCCGTGGCCTTGCGGATGCGGGCCTGCACGCCGAAGCTGCGATAGGTGTCGATGAATTTCTGGCGGTCGATGCCCTGCTTGGCGATGAAGTCGAACACCATCTCGTCGCGGTTCATGCGGTTGCGGTTGACGTGCATCTCGGTGAAGATCTTGGTGTTGATCGCCTCGTTCATCAGCCCCATGGCTTCGAGCGTGAAGAACATTTTTTGCTGCGGCAGCTCGGTGCCGGTGCGCGAGATGTGGGTGCGCTTGAAGACGATGTTATCGCCCTGCTTTTTGACCCAAGCGGTCAGCGACGGGTCCAGCGCGTGGCAGTGCGGGCAGGCGTAGTCGAAGAATTCGATCACTTCCACCTTTTTGCCGGTATCGACCGGCTGCGGCGTCGGCAGGGTTTTGTATTCGACGCCGTTCTTCGGCTCGGCCGGGGATGCGGAAGCCGACATCGACGACAAGGCGACGGCGCTCAGCACCAGCGTACTCAAAACGTATTTCAGAATTCGCATCATTACTCCTGGCTTGGTTCGTTACTTTTGATTGCGTACGACTGCGACGTCGACGCCGTTTTCAGACAATTTGCTGCGGACTTTGTTCATCGCCTCGACCTGGTTGAACGGGCCGATGCGAACCCGGTGCAGCACGCCGGTGTCGGTGGTGCGGTCCGACAGGTTGGCCTCGAAGCCGAGCAATGCCAGCTTGGCGCGGGCGCTTTCGGCGTCCGCCACTTCGCGGAATGCGCCAGCCTGCAGATAATAGATGTACTTTTCGTCGCCGCCGCTGGCCGGCGCGGTGGCGCTTGCCGCCGGCGCCGCCGTATTCGCCGGCGTTTTGGCGACCGGCGTCGGCGTCACGTTCGATGCCGACGGCACGGTTTTCGGCTTGTCGGCGGCTGCGCCCTGGATGCGGTCGACCACCGCCTGAAGCGGATCGGCCGCCGGCGCTTTTGGCGCGGCTGGCGCTGGCGCGGGGGCTGCGGGCGCCGCCGGCGCGGTTTGCGGATCGCGGCCCAGGTCCTTGGCCGCGGCGCGCGCTGCTTCCTTGCTGCCGTACATAGGTTTGTTCGGATCGGCCGCCTGGCCCGCCGTCGTTTCCGTACTCTTGTTGCTGCGCCCCTTGTCGGTGAACGGGGAGGCCCCCTTGTTGATCACCAGCGCGACGACGACGGCGACGGTCAGGCCGATGACCAGTCCGATGACGATGCCGATGAAGGTGTTGCCCTGTTGGCGCGAACGCGGAGTGAGACGGGTACGGAAATTCATTGTGCGGGATATCCTTCGCAATTACATTTTGTTGGGAGCGGAGACGCCGATCAGCGCCAGGCCGTTTTGCAGCACCTGGCGGGTGGCGACCATCAGCGCGATACGGGCCGCCTTGAGCGCCTCGTCGTCGACCAGCACGCGTTCGGCGAAGTAGAAGCTGTGCAGGTTGGCGGCCAGGTCGCGCAGGTAGAACGCGATCTGGTGCGGGCCCAGTTCGGCCTGCGCGCGCGCCAGCGTCTCCGGGTACGCGGCCAAGGTGGCCAGCAAGGTCGCCTCGGTCGGCGCGGTCAGCGGCGACAGGTCGACATCGGCCAGCGCGGCGACGTCGCCGGTGAACTGTTCGAGCATGCGGCAGATGCGCGCGTGCGCGTACTGCACGTAATACACCGGATTTTCATCCGAGGTTTTCAGCGCGACGTCGACATCGAACACGAATTCGGTGTCGGCCTTGCGCGAGATGAGGAAGAAGCGCACCGCGTCGCGGCCCTTGGTGATGTCGCCGCCGCCGGACCATTCGATCAGGTCGCGCACTGTGACGTAGGAACCGGCGCGCTTGGAGATCTTGACCTCCTCGCCGCCTTTCATCACGGTGACCATCTTGTGCAGCACATAGTCCGGGAAACCCTGCGGGATGCCGACGTTGACCGCCTGCAGGCCGGCGCGCACGCGGGCGATGGTGCCGTGGTGGTCGGAACCCTGGACGTTGATCGCCTGGCCGAAACCGCGCTGGAACTTGACGATGTGGTAGGCCACGTCCGGCACGAAGTAAGTGTATGTGCCGTCCTTCTTGCGCATCACGCGGTTCTTGTCGTCGCCGTAGTCCTCGGTGCGCAGCCACAGCGCGCCTTCCTCTTCGTACGTCTTGCCGGATTTATTGAGCATGTCGACGGCCGCGTCGACCTTGCCGTCTGCGTACAGCGACGATTCGAGGTAGTAGTTGTCGAACTTGACGCCGAACGCCTGCAGGTCGATATCCTGCTCGTTGCGCAGGTAGGTCACGGCGAAGGCGCGGATCGATTCGATGTCGTCGATGTCGCCGGAAGCGGTGGCCGGCGCGCCGTCGGAGGCGGAAACGGTCTTTTTGGCCTTGAAATCCTCGGCGATGTCGGCGATGTAGTCGCCGTTGTAGGCCGATTCGGGCCACTGGGCGTCGCCCGGCTTGAAGCCGCGCAGGCGCGCCTGGACCGAATTGGCCAGCGTCTGGATTTGCACGCCGGCGTCGTTGTAATAGAACTCGCGGGTGACAGCGTAGCCCTGGGAGCCGAACAGCGACGACAGCGCGTCGCCCAGCGCGGCCTGGCGGCCGTGGCCCACATGCAGCGGGCCGGTCGGGTTGGCCGAGACGAATTCGATGATCACGCTCTTGCCGGCGCCGGCGTCGCTGCTGCCGTAGGCGGCGCCCTGCGCCAGCACGGCCTTGACCACGGCCTGTTTGGCGGCGGCGCTCACGCGCAGGTTGATGAAGCCCGGGCCGGCGATGTCGGCCGATTCCACCAGGCCCTTGCCGGCCGGGTTGGCCAGCAGCGCCTCGACCACCTTGGTGGCCAGTTCGCGCGGGTTCATTTTGAGCTGCTTGGCCAGTTGCATGGCGATGTTACAGGCCACGTCACCGTGCGACGGGTCGCGCGGGCGCTCCAAAACGACGTTGGCGGTGATGTCCGTACCCGCCAGTATCGGTGCGAGGGCGGCCTGGAACAGGGCGGTGATATCTTGTTTTTGTTGGGCGAGCATGAGCGAAATGGCGGCCGGGCCGCGCTAAAAAAATCATCTGAAAGCGAAAACGGCCGGCGCTCTGGCACCGGCCAAACAGTGACCATTATACTGGTTTGCACGGCGCCGGTGAGGGTGCTCTAGCGCTCGCGCTGCCGTGGCGCTAACCGACTTTTACATTCTTGTCGGCGACTTGTCATATGCGCTGCTGTGGCACTACTGTATACTGCGCGATCACGGCTGCCGGCCGCTTTCTGGAATTAGCATATGAACAAGCAGCGCCCGACGCTCTCACTGAAGTCACCCGCCAAGGCGGCAGCGCCGAAGCTGCGCGCCAGCCATGCGCGTGACCTGAAACCGGCGTTGCAGACCAGCTTCCAGACCGGCTTGCGGCCCGATTCGCTCGCTTTCAGCCTGATCGGCGCCGCCCACGCGGTGGCCCAGGTCCGCACCGGCACTAATTTGCCGCAGGCGCTGGCCCAGGTCTGGGCGAAGTTAGAGGTGAATCGCGAGGCCAAAAACGACCTCACCCCGCAGGCGCGCGGCGCCATGCAGGACATCGCCTACCGCTGCATGCGCCAGCTGGGCCAAAGCGAGACCTTGATCGCGCTGATGGCGCCCAAGGCGCCGGACCCGCTGGTCGGCGCGCTGCTGGCCTGCGCGCTGGCCCTCATCACCGCGCCGGACGCCGTCAAGCCGTACGAGGAATTCACCGTTGTCGACCAGACCGTGACGGCGGCCGACGCCCATCCGGACACCGCGCGCGCCAAAAACATGGTCAACGCCGTGCTGCGCCGCTTCCTGCGCGAGCGCAAGGCGCTGCTGGAAACCGCGCTGTTGCAGCCGCTGGCCAAGTGGAACTACCCGCAATGGTGGATCGACGCGGTGCGCGCGGCCTGGCCGCAGGACTGGCAGGCCGTGCTGACGAGCGGCAACAGCGCGCCGCCGCTGACGTTGCGCGTCAACGTCCGCAAAACCTCGGTGGAACAGTATCTGGCGACCCTGGCGCAGGCCGGCATGGACGCCACGCAAATCGGCCCTTACGCGGTGCGGCTGGCCAAACCGGTCGGCGTGAGCCAGATTCCAGGCTTCGCCGACGGCCTGGTGTCCGTACAGGACGCCGGCGCCCAACTGGCCGCACCGCTGCTGGACGTGCAAAACGGCATGCGCGTGCTCGACGCCTGCGCCGCGCCCGGCGGCAAGACCGGCCACATCCTCGAGCTGGCCGACGCCGATGTGACGGCCCTGGACGCCGACCCCAAGCGCCTGGCGCGGGTCGACGAAAATTTGCAGCGATTGCAGCTGAAAGCCGCATTGCAGGCGGCCGAGGCGCAAACGTCGACCTGGTGGGACGGCAAAAAGTTCGACCGCATCCTGGCCGACGTGCCCTGCACGGCCTCCGGCATCGTGCGTCGCCACCCGGATATCCGCTGGTTGCGCCGCAAGGGCGACACGCTCCAACTTGCAACACTTTCGGCCAAAATCCTCGACAACCTTTGGCAGATGCTTGCCCCGGATGGTAAATTGCTGTTCGTAACGTGTTCCTTGTGGCCGCAGGAATCGGAAGCGCAGGCGGCCGCCTTCGCCGTGCGCAACAATGCGGTGCGGCTCGATGCGCCCGGTCAGTTGCTGCCGGCCGGCGGTGACGGCCAGGACCACGATGGTTTGTTCTACGCGCTTTTCCAGAAAAATGCGTGAGCGTTTTTCCGGTTTTTTTGCCCGTTTTTTAGCAATACTCCCTGTCGCACCCCCGCGTATTACGCACCTATTGAGCACCGGCCCACACGTGATACAACGATTTTTTCGCCTGCTGATCGGGCCCTTGCTGCTGATACTGGCCTGCGCGCTGCCGCAGGCGGCCAGCGCTGCCGACGGCGTCGAGATCAAACGGGCCTACGTGGAGGCCACCGACGAGGGCTACCGCCTGTCGGCCAATTACGGCTTCGACCTCAGCCATGGGCTCGAAGACACCCTGCAATACGGCGTGGTGCTGTATTTCACCACCAGCATCGAATTCACCCGTCCGCGCTGGTATTGGTTCGACGAAAAGGCCATCGTTGCGCGCCAGACCATCAGCCTGTCGTACAACGTGCTCACGCGCCAGTACCACGTGGCCGTCATCGGCAGCGTGCGGCAGAGCTTCTCCTCGCTTGACGACGCGCTGTTCCTGATCCGCCGGCCCAACCGCTGGATCGTCGCGCCGCGCGGCGCGCTCAAGGTCGGCGAGACCTACAGCGTCAAGCTGAGCATGGGACTGGACCCGAACTACCTGCCCAAACCGATCCAGATCAACGCCCTCAATAATAATGAATGGCGCCTGGCGTCCGACAAGAAAACCTTCCTCTACAAGGCCGAGTAAGTGAGCACAGCGCTCCGGTATTTTGCCGTCATCGGCGGCGCCGTCGTCAGCATCCTGCTATTCCTGCTCGCCTCGGCATCCGACAATTCCGGCTTTTTCGACCGCTACTACGCCTGGCTGCTGGGCCTGAACGCGGCGGTGGCCGTCGCGCTGCTGCTGCTGGTGGCGGTGTCGCTGTTCCGGCTGTACGGGCGCTACAAGAGCGGCAAGTTCGGCTCCAAGCTGATGACGCGGCTGGTGCTGCTGTTTGCCGCCGTCGGCGTGCTGCCGGGACTGGTGATCTTCCTGGTGTCGGTGCAGTTCGTCTCCCATTCGATTGAATCGTGGTTCAACGTGCCGGTCGAGGAGGCGCTTGAGTCGGGCATCAACCTGAGCCGCGAGGGCCTGGATCGCGCCCTGAACGAGCTGACCGCGACCGCCGCCCGCACCACGCAGCGCCTCGCCGGCGAGGGCGACGGCACCGAACGGCTGATCCTGGCGCAGCTGGTCAAGGAGCAGCCGGGCATGCAGAACGCAATCATCGTCGACGCCGAGGGCGGGCTGGTGGTCAGCGCCCGCGCCAGCCGCAGCGGCAACCTCAGCGCCGACCTGCCGACCCGCGAAATGATGGCCAAGGCCAAGAGCGACGACGCTTACGGCGCACCCGAGGGCGGCAACGAGCTGCGCAGCGACCTGGTCGACGCGCCGGTCAACGCCCAGGACAGCATCAGCCAGCTGCGCCTGCGGGTGGTGATGGCGATTCCCGACCAGGTGCGCGCCAACGGCACCCAGCTGGCGCCGCGCTACCTGCAACTGATCCAGCTGGCGCCGGCGCAACTGGCCGCCGACGGCGAAACCATCCGCAGCGCCTATTCCAATTACAAGGAGCGCTTTGTCGCCCGCGTCGGCCTGCGCAAGATGTACATCGTCACCCTGACGTTGACCTTGCTGCTGGCCGTGTTCGGCGCCATCGCCAGTGCCTTCCTGATTGCCAGCGATCTGGCGCAGCCGCTGCTGCTGCTGGCCGAGGGGACGCGCGCGGTGGCCGAGGGCGACCTGTCGCCGCGCCCGATCGTCGCCACCTCCGACGAGCTGGGCACGCTGACGCAGTCGTTCAACACGATGACGCGCCAGCTGTCGGACGCCCGCAGCGCCGTCGAACGCAACCGCGCGGCGCTGCAAAACGCCAAGGCCCACCTGGAATCGGTGCTGGCCAATATGTCGGCCGGCGTGATGGTGCTGGACCACGAGTTCCATCTGATTAGTTTCAACGATTCGGTCGAGCGCATCCTGCAGCAGGCCGGCGTGACGATGATAGGCCGCAAGCTCAACGAGGTCGAGGGCATGCAGGAATTCGGCGCCGCCATCGTCGCCGCGTTTGCCGCGCAAAGCGCGCAGTCGGCCGCCGGCCGCAACCTGCAGCGCATGCACTGGCAGCGCCAGATCGAGGTGCCGCGCCGCTCGGCCAGCCTGGACGACAACGACCTGACGTTGCTCACGCGCGGCTCGCGCCTGCCGATCGAGGGCGGCATCGGCTACCTGGTGGTGTTCGACGATATCTCCGACGTGATCTCGGCGCAGCGCTCGATCGCCTGGGGCGAAGTGGCGCGCCGCCTGGCCCACGAGATCAAGAACCCGCTGACGCCGATCCAGTTGTCAGCCGAACGCCTGCAAATGAAACTTGAGGGTAAGCTGGCTGCGGACGACGTGCTGCTGCTGAACAAGGGAACCGCCACCATCGTCAACCAGGTGGCGGCGATGAAGCGCATGGTCGACGATTTCCGCGACTACGCGCGCACGCCGCCGGCGGTGCTGGAACCGCTCGACCTGAACGCGCTGGTCGAGGAAATCCTGCATTTGTACGTCAGCGGCGAGGGCGACGACATCATCCATCCGCAGCTGGCCGCCGGCCTGCCGCTGGTGATGGGCGACGCCACGCAACTGCGCCAGGTGATCCACAACCTGCTGCAAAACGCGCAGGACGCGATGGCCGAGCAGGCGGCCGGACGGCCCGACGTGCAGCCGCGCATTGACGTCGTCAGCGAAGCCATCCATTATCAGGGTGCGGACGGCAGCACGCGCGTGGCGGTACGGTTGGGTATCGTCGACAACGGCCCCGGGTTCGCGCCCAAGATCCTGGCGCGCGCGTTCGAGCCGTACGTGACGTCGAAGGCGCGCGGCACCGGCTTGGGTTTGGCGATGGTGAAGAAAATTATCGACGAGCATGGCGGCAGGATTGATATCCAGAATCATGTCGATGGAAGTGGCGCGTCAGTATTGATTTTGCTGTTAAAGTTAGCACCGACGACGCACAATGCGTAAAGTGAAGTTCAATACAAAATCATTTGCCGCATCGATGGCGAAAATGAGGAAGGCAAGGGAAGATGGCAAACATTCTGGTAGTGGACGATGAGATGGGTATCCGCGAGTTGCTCTCGGAAATCTTGAGCGACGAGGGACACGCAATACAGCTGGCCGAGAACGCCCAGCAGGCACGCGAAGCGCGCGCCGGCGGCGCACCGGATCTGGTGCTGCTCGATATCTGGATGCCCGATACCGACGGCGTGACCTTGCTCAAGGAATGGCAGCGCGACGGCCTGCTGACCATGCCGGTGATCATGATGTCCGGTCATGCGACTATCGATACGGCAGTCGAGGCCACGCGCATCGGCGCGCTCAATTTCCTGGAAAAGCCGATCGCGCTGCAAAAGCTGCTCAAGGCGGTACAGCAGGGGTTGACGCGCGCGCAGGAAACCGTGCGCGCGCCGGTGCTGGCGCCGCGTCCGGCGGCGGTGCAGCAGGAGGAAGCGCCCAGCGCCGGCTTCAACGCGCCGAACCCGGCCGCGGCGATCGCGGTGCGTGGCGGCGCCACCATCGCCGGCGCCGACAACCACATGTTCAACCTGTCGTTCGACCTGCCGCTGCGCGAGGCGCGCGACGCGTTCGAGCGCATGTACTTCGAGCACCACCTGGGTCGCGAAGGTGGCAGCATGACGCGCGTGGCCGAGAAGACCGGTCTCGAACGCACCCACCTGTATCGCAAGCTCAAGCAGCTGGGCGTCGAGCCGGGCAAGCTGGCCAAGAAAAACCTGTAACGCCGTGAGCGGTGTGGATGCCACCGGCGCCGGCGCTGCCGTGCGGGCGCCGGTGCCGACCTGGCTGGTTACCGGCGCGCGCGCCGGCGTTCGCGAAGCCGCCATCGCCGCCCGCCTGGGCAGCGAGGGCGCCGACCACGCACGGCGCGGTGTGGAATTGCCCACTGTTATCATTCTGGAAGGCTTGTCGGACGGCGGTTCGGCGCTGGCCTTCGATCCCGCCGACGGTCCCGTCGGTGTTGCTCCTGTTCCAAAAGTGTTGCGAATTGCCCCAGGCTGTCTCCATTGCAGCGGGAATCTCGTTTTGCGGGTAACATTGAATCGTGTGTTGCGCCATCCACCAGCGCAGCTCTACATCAGTCTGGCCACTGCTGAACACCTCGAACTGCTGCGTGCATGGCTGTCCGAGCCACCGTACGGCGACCTGCTAGACTTGCAATCCGACATCGCGGCCTAAGCCCTGCCTGCAGATCGGGTCCTGTTCTTTAGACTTGAATCGTCCACTTTAAGCCCCATGTGGGTTAGGAAGTGAAACCAAGCAGTGTTTCGCCCCTGAAGAAAGGAAGCAAAATGAACCTCATCTATAACAGCGAGCAATACAGCGTTGTCGAATTCGGCGCCGATCGTAGTCTGGATGCATTGCGCTTTGGCGGCTATGAAATCGTCGACAAAGGCGGCAAGCGGGAGATCTTTATCAACGGTATCCTGGCGCAGAATTTCCGCCGCGACGTCAACGAACTGATCGCCGGCGAGCCGACCATGGCCGAGATCGATGAATTTTTAGGCAGTTACGACGAACTCATGAGTCATCCGGTGTTGTTGCACTGATAACGTTCGGGCGCCGAGCGTGGTTGGCTTAACAGGGCGGGTCATCCTCGGGTGATCCGCCCTGTGCATTTCGGCGTTGGGTGTCGCTCTTCCGGCATTGGTTTTTCTACGCCACCTGTTATATTGGTGGTCGCAAGTAACGCTAGAAGAGAAAAGAAACAATGTGTCAGCTACTCGGCATGAACTGCAATGTCCCAACCGACATCGTGTTCAGTTTTACCGGCTTCGCCATGCGCGGCGGCCATACGGATACCCACCACGACGGCTGGGGTATCGCCTTTTTCGAGGGCGCCGGCGTGCGCCACTTCGTCGACCACCAGGCGGCCATCGCCTCGCCGATCGCCGAGCTGATCAAGCGCTATCCGATTAAATCCACCAACGTCATCGCACATATCCGCAAGGCCACGCAGGGCCAGGTGGCGCTGGAGAACTGCCATCCGTTCGTGCGCGAGCTGTGGGGGCAGTATTGGGTGTTTGCCCATAACGGCGACCTCAAGGAGTTCCAGCCGCTGCTGAACGGCGCCTTCCGCCCGGTCGGCACCACCGACAGCGAGCGGGCGTTTTGCTATATTTTGCAGCAGCTGCGCGCCCGCTTCGGCGAACAGCGGCCGGCGCTGGCGGAATTGCGGGCGGCGTTGGGCGCGCTGGTCGACGAAATCGCCGCCCATGGCACCTTCAACATGTTGCTCTCGTCGGGCGGCGAACTGTTCGCCCATTGCTCGACCAACTTGTTCTATCTGGTGCGCAAACATCCGTTCGACACCGCCAAGCTGTCCGACGAGGACGTCAGCGTCGATTTCTCGCAGGTGACCACGCCCAACGACCGGGTGGCGATTATCGTTACCCAGCCGCTAACGACCAATGAACAATGGACAGCATTTGCCAGCGGCGAACTGAAGCTTTTTATCGACGGCGTGCCACAAGCGGTTGATTAGCAGCTAAATTGTCAAGACAGTCTGGATTATTACTGTCAAAATCTTAGTACAGCGAAATATTCGCTCCCTGACAAGAATGGCAGAAGCAATGATCGATCTTTCCCAACATGACGCCGGTCCGCGCAATCTGCGCGTGCGCGAATTCTATCTGGGACGCCAGCCCATCCTCGACCGTAACCAGAATCTGTTCGGTTACGAATTACTCTTCCGTAATGCGCCCGTGGGTCCGGCCCATATCACCACCGAGCTGTCGGCCACGGCGGCGGTCATCGCCCACGCCTCGCAGCTGGGCATGGAAAAGACCATTGGCGACGCGCTCGGCTTCGTCAACGTCGATGCCGACGTCATCATGACCGACATTTTTTCCTTCCTGCCGCGTGAAAAAATGGCGCTCGAACTTTGCGCCACCGAGCCGGTCACGCCGCAATTGCTGGCGCGCGTGGAGGAGCTGGCCGGCCAGGGCTTCCGCTTTGCGCTGGCCGATGTCAGCGGCGAGAACGACACCGTCGTCGCATTGCTGCCGTGGATCGAGTACGTCAAGATGGACATGCGCAGCACGCCGCTGTCGACCCTGATGAAGCTGGCGCCGCGCTTCCGCCAGCAGAAAAAGAAGCTGGTGGCGGAGAAGGTCGAAACCCGCGAGGAATTCAAGAACGCGCTGGACCTGGAGTTCGATTATTTCCAGGGCTATTACTTCTCGCGGCCGGTCATCATGAGTGGCAAGAAATTGTCGCCGTCGCAGCTGGCGGTGATGGAGTTGATGACCCTGGTCACTTCGGACGCCGACAACGTCGATATCGAGCGCGCGATCAAGCGCGACGTCTCGCTGGCGCTCAACCTGCTGCGGCTGGTGAACACGCCGGCGGTGGGCGCGCGCCAGCGCATCGATTCGCTGAGCCAGGCGGTGACGTTGCTGGGCCGGCGCCAGTTGCAGCGCTGGCTGCAGATCATGCTGTATGCCGAGCCGAGCAAGCGCGGCCACAGCATGACGCCGTTGCTGATGCTGGCGACCACGCGCGGCCGCCTGCTGGAATTGTTGGGCGCCAAGCTGCGGCCGAGCCAGCGGCACGTCGCCGATATCGCCTTCACGGTCGGCATCATGTCGCTGATGGATACCTTGTTCGGCATGCCGATGGTCGAGATCCTGGCGCAGATTCCGGTCAACGACGACGTCTCGCAGGCGTTGCTGCATCGCGAGGGCTTCTACGGCGACCTGCTCAAGCTGGCCGAATGCATCGAGCGCATCGAGGAAATGGACGAGCATATCGTGCCCGCGCTGCGCAATCTGGCGATGTCCACCGACGAGCTGGTGGAGCTGGAGCTGGCCGCGTTCGAGTGGAGCGATAACGTGGTGCGGTACGCGCTGTAAGAAGTGCGGCGGTCACGCTCCAAGGATACTCAATCACCTCGGAATCACAAGGGCGTATTGGCGCACCCAGCAGGTTGAACGTGACGGCCCAGAAGTGCCGCTCAGCGTTTCAAGCCGTCGATGAAGCCGGACAGATCGCGGTTGAAGCGGTCCGTCTCCTCGATGAACGGCGCGTGGCCTGAGACGTCGTACAGCACGCTGCGGATACGCGGATTCACCTCGACAGCCCTGGCGATCGACGGCCGCGCCTTGACCAGCGCATCTTGTGCGCCGTAGATCAGCAACACCGGCACCTTGGCCTTGCCCAAACCGCCGGTGAGGTCGACCTTCATCGACTGGACCGCGCGCTGCATGTCCCAGGACGCGACGGCGGCGTTGGCCAGCAGGCGCTCGAAGTCGGATGCGGCGGGCTGGGTATGGAAGCACAGGCGCAGGAACGCGCGCACCGCGTCCAGGTGCGTCTTCAAGTCCGGCGCGTTAAGGTCGCGGTAGACCTCGGGATGGGCGACGATTTGCTCCGGTTTCAGTTCGATTACACCGTCGACGTAGACCACGCCGGCGATGGCGCCATCCCCGTACGCCGCCAGATAATTCGTGATGACCGCGCCGCCCAGAGACCAGCCGACCAGCACCGGCCTGGCCGCCCCCGACGATGCGATGACGGCGCGCAGATCGTCGGCCCAGCGTTGTCCGTCGCTGTACGCTTCGGCGACGGCCTGCTTGCCGGACAGGCCGTGTCCGCGCATGTCGTAGCTGATCAGACGGTAGCGCTGGAGCCGTGGATCGCCGACTTGCGCTTCCCAGTTGAGAGTGCTGCCGAGCAGGCCGTGGATGAAGATGACCGGGGCGCCTCGCGGATCGCCCGATTCCCGCACCGCTAAGGTGACGCCGTCCGGGGCTGTGACGGTATAGGTTTTTGTTTCGGCCATGGCGGACGAGGCGGCGGCCAGCGTGCAGGCGAGCAGCATGGCGCGCAGCAGTAAGAGCATTGATGGGAAGAGGGTCGACGGTGACATGATGCGGCTCCAAAAGTTGATCGGGAGCGCGTAGTGTCAAGCCTCACACCGGTGTCAGGGTCAAGCGAAAAGTGCTATGCTTTTCGCATGACCAACGCAAATCATTCCGAGCCGCTCAGCATCGGCAAACTGGCCAGTGCCACCGGCGCCAGCGTGCGCTCGATTCGCCACTACGACGAACATGGGTTATTGAAATCATTACGGGCGAGTAACGGCTACCGGGTGTTTTCGCCGGCGGCCGTCACCCAGGTGAAACAGATCCAGCGCATGATCGCCAGCGGATTCAGCTTGGCGGAGATCCGCTCGTTTCCCGATTGTATGCTGATGATCGAGGGCGCGGCCGCGTGCAGCGAGACCACCGACGCGCAGCGCAAGCGGCTGGCGTCGATTGAGGAACAAATCGCGGAGCTGGAAAAGCGCCGCGCGCGTCTGCTTAAAACTTTATCCGAGGGCACAATCCCGCCGCTCGATTAGGCGGCGGGGCGGCTCAACGGTAGAGCCCGTGTCCGAATGTCAGACTTGACCCCCGGTGGTTTAGGAGAGATTGGGGGCGAGCCAGCGCTCCAGTTCGGCCTTGTCGACGTTGCGGCGGGCCGCCATGTCGGCCAGTTGGTCCTCGCCGATTTTGCCGACCACGAAATACTTCGATTCCGGATGCGCGAAGTAAAAGCCCGACACGGCCGCGCCCGGGTACATGGCGAACGATTCGGTCAGCTCCATGCCGATCTCCCCGGCCTGCATGGTCTTGAACATGTCGCGCTTGACGGTGTGCTCCGGGCAGGCCGGGTAGCCGGGCGCCGGACGGATGCCGACGTACTTTTCGGCGATCATGTCGTCGTTGGTCAGCGCTTCGGCCGCCGCGTAGCCCCACAGGTCCTTGCGCACGCGCTCGTGCAGATATTCGGCGAAGGCTTCGGCCAGACGGTCGGCCAGCGATTTGAGCATGATCGACGAGTAGTCGTCGTGCGCGTCTTCGAAGCGCTTTTCGTACTTCTCGATCCCCAGGCCGGCGGTGACGGCAAACATGCCGATGTAATCCTTCACACCGGATTCTTTCGAGGCGATGAAATCGGACAGGCACTGGTTCGGCCGCTGCACGCCGTCGACCACCGGCTTGACGCCTTGCTGGCGCAAGCCGTAATAGGTGAAGTCGACCTTGCTGCGGGTGTCGTCGGTGTAGATCTCGATGTCGTCGTCGTTGACGGTATTCGCCGGCAGCAGCGAGATGACGCCGTTGGCGGTCAGCCAGCGGCCGTCGATGACTTTTTTCAGCAGCGCCTGGCCTTCCTCGAACACCTTGGTGGCCGCTTCGCCGACCACTTCATCGGTCAGGATGGCCGGGAACGGGCCGGCCAGGTCCCAGGTCTGGAAGAACGGGCCCCAGTCGATGTAGCGCGCGATGGTGGCCAGGTCGACGTTTTTGAATTCGCGGCGGCCGATGAACTTCGGTTTGACCGGCGCGGCGGCGCCGTCGAAGGACAGCTTCATCTTGTTGGCGCGCGCGTCTTTCAGCGACAGCATCGGCAGCGCCTTTTTGTTGGCGTGCTGCTCGCGGATGCGCACATAGTCCGACGCGATGTCGTCGATGTATTGCTGGCGGCTTTCGGGCGTCAGCAGTGACTGCGCCACCGACACCGAACGCGAGGCGTCCGGCACGTACACCACCGGGCCTTCGTAGTTGTGGGCGATCTTGACGGCGGTGTGGGCGCGGCTGGTAGTGGCGCCGCCGATCAGCAGCGGGATTTTGAGCATGCGGAAATGCTCGTCGCGCTGCATCTCTTTCGCCACGTAGGCCATCTCCTCGAGCGACGGCGTGATCAGGCCGGACAGGCCGATGATGTCGGCGTTTTCCAGCTTGGCGCGCGCCAGGATCTCGGAGCAGGGCACCATCACGCCCATGTTCACCACCTCGAAGTTATTACACTGCAGGACCACCGAGACGATGTTCTTGCCGATGTCGTGGACGTCGCCCTTGACGGTGGCGATGACGATCTTGCCCTTCGGTTTGGCGACGATGCCGGTGCGCTTTTCCTCGGCCAGCTTTTCCTCTTCGATGTACGGAATCAGGTGGGCCACGGCCTGCTTCATCACGCGCGCCGATTTGACCACCTGCGGCAGGAACATCTTGCCCTGTCCGAACAGGTCGCCGACGATGTTCATGCCGTCCATCAGAGGGCCTTCGATCACATGGATCGGACGGCCGTTGGCGGCCAACACCTGCTGGCGCATTTCCTCGGTGTCGTCGGTGATGAACTGCGTGATGCCGTGCACCAGCGCGTGCGCCAGGCGCTTTTCGACGGGCGCGTTGCGCCATTCGAGGTTCTGCGCGTCCTGCTTGCCGGCGCCAGCCTTCAGGGTGCCGGCGATGTCGATCATGCGCTCGGTGGCGTCGTCGCGGCGGTTCAGCACCACGTCCTCGACGCGCTCGCGCAGTTCGGCCGGCAGGTCGTCGTAGACGCCGACCATGCCGGCGTTGACGATACCCATCGTCATGCCGGCCTTGATCGCGTGGTACAGGAACACCGTGTGGATGGCTTCGCGCGCCGGGTCGTTGCCACGGAAGGAGAACGAGACGTTGGAGACGCCGCCCGAGATCTTCGCGTGCGGCAGATTTTCCTTGATCCAGCGGGTGGCGTTGATGAAGTCCACCGCGTAGTTGTTGTGCTCTTCGATGCCGGTGGCGATGGCGAAGATGTTCGGGTCGAAGATGATGTCTTCCGGCGGGAAGCCGACCGTGTTCACCAGCAGCTTGTAGGCGCGCTCGCAGATTTCGGTCTTGCGCTCGAAGGTGTCGGCCTGGCCTTTTTCGTCGAAGGCCATGACGATGACGGCGGCGCCGTAGCTCAGGCACAGGCGCGCCTGGCGGATGAATTCCTCTTCGCCTTCTTTCATCGAGATCGAATTGACAATCGATTTGCCCTGCACGCATTTGAGGCCCGCTTCGATCACCGACCATTTCGACGAGTCGATCATGATCGGCACGCGCGAGATGTCCGGTTCGGACGCAATCAGGTTCAGGAAGCGCGTCATCGCGGCCTGCGAGTCGAGCATCGCCTCGTCCATGTTGATGTCGATGACCTGGGCGCCGTTTTCCACCTGCTGGCGCGCCACCGACAGCGCTTCGTCATACTGTTCGTTCAAAATCATGCGCGCGAACGCCTTCGAGCCGGTGACGTTGGTGCGCTCGCCAACGTTGACGAACAGCGAGCTCTCGTCGATGGTGAACGGTTCGAGGCCCGACAGGCGCTGCGCCACCGGCACGTCCGGCACCGCGCGCGGCGCGGTGGTGGCGAGCATTTCGCCGATCGCCTTGATGTGGTCCGGCGTGGTGCCGCAGCAGCCGCCAGCGATGTTGACGAAGCCGGCGTCGGCGAACTCGCGCAGCAGCGCCGAGGTGTCGGCCGGCAGTTCGTCGAAGCCGGTGTCGCTCATCGGGTTGGGCAGGCCGGCGTTTGGATAAATGCAGACGAAGGTGTCGGCGATCTGCGACAGCTCCTGCGCGTAGGGACGCATCAGCGCCGCGCCAAGCGCGCAATTGAGGCCGATCGTCAACGGTTTGGCGTGGCGCACCGAGTTCCAGAAGGCCGGCACGGTCTGGCCGGACAGGATGCGGCCCGACGCGTCGGTGACGGTGCCGGAGATCATCAGCGGCAGGCGCGGGACGCCCGGGTTCTCGGCATAGAATTTGTCGATCGCGAACAGCGCGGCCTTGCAGTTCAGGGTGTCGAAGATGGTTTCGACCAGCAGCACATCGACGCCGCCTTCGACCAGCGCCGTGGTTTGCTGGTGGTAGGCGTCGACCAACTGGTCGAAGGTGATGTTGCGCGCGGCCGGATCGTTGACGTCCGGTGAAATCGACGCGGTTTTCGGCGTCGGCCCGAGCGCGCCGGCGACAAAGCGCGGCTTGTCGGCGCTGCTGTACTTGTCGCATGCGGCGCGCGCCAGCCTGGCCGCTTGCAGGTTCATCTCGTAGGCCAGGTGGGCCATGTGATAGTCGTCCTGCGCGATCGTGGTGGCGCCGAAGGTGTTGGTCTCGATCAGGTCCGCGCCGGCGGCCAGATAGCGTTCGTGGATCTCCTGGATCACGTGCGGCTGCGTCAGCGTCAGCAGCTCGTTGTTACCCTTGACGAACAGCTCGCGCGCGCCGCTGTCGGCTGGGGCGGCGAAGTCGATGAAGCGTCCCGTCGGGCCGCCACGGTAGGCGGTCTCGTCGAGTTTGTACTGCTGAATGATCGTGCCCATCGCGCCATCGAGGATCATGATGCGGCGCGCCAGGATCTCGCGCAGCTGGGCATCGCTCTTGGACATGACGGTATGGGACACGGTGTTATTCATTGATTACTTTCTTTGAGCTGTGGGCGCGGCGGACGAGTGCGGTCGCCGGTCTAAAATTATACGGCATACCAGAATAAGCTTCAGGCCACCGCTGCGTCTCAGCAACAGAAATTCGGTTGACAAGGTCTATCTACCGATGAATACTGTACATATCGGTTCGCTTTTGAACTTTTGTCTCTGCGGGCAGGGGGAAGCATTTATACTTCTCGTTCGCAAAATAAGGAATTCTGATGTCCATATCCCTCGTATTTCGCTGCATCGCCGCCGCCGGCGCGCTGACCCTGGCGCTCGGCGCCAATGCCGAGAGTTTCGCTTCGTCGGCCTCCAGCGCCGGTTCCGCCTCGAGCGGCAGCGTCTCCGATTCGCTGTCCGGCTCCAGCGACAGCTCCAAGGGCGACCGCAAGGTAGCCGATGGCGACTACCGCATCATCCAGATCGCGCAAACGCCCGACCGCGCAGGCCGCACCCGTTTGACGCTGCAGGCCGACAATCCGGACGAACGCATCGTGCTCGATATGCCGCAGGCCACCTTCGAGCAGCAGCAACTGGCGGCCGGCGACAAGATGTACGCGCAAAACCGCGTCTATGGCATCGAGTTCGGTCGCGGCGACACGCGCCAGCCGTTTTATCTGGTGCTGGCCGACGAGTGGTATAGCGAACTGGCTTCGCGTCCCGTCACTCTTTAAGTCTTTGTGAAGATTTTGCGGACGCTGGCGCCGCTGCTACTGGCGTGCGGCGCGCTGGTCCTTTCAGGCGCGGCGTATGCCGGCGGCTCCAACTCATCGCGCTTTTGCGACCGTGCGCAGCCGCTGACGGCGGCCGAGCAGGATCGCTTGCTGCGCTTCGCCGGCGTGCTGCGCGAGGAGCTGGCCGGCGGTGGCGACAGCGTGGCGCTGGTCAGCCGCTCCGGCCTGGACTTGTCGCGCTTCGGCATCCGCTATTCGCATGCGTCGCTGGCCTGGCGCTCGGAGGAGGGCGTGTGGTCGGCGCGCCAGTTGTATTACGCCTGCGACGAAAGCCGCCCGCGTATTTTCGATCAGGGCCTGGCCGGTTTTGCCATGGGCACCGACGATCCCAAAGTGGGTTATCTGAGCATCGTGCGGCTGCCGCCGGAAGCGGTGCTGGCCGTGCGTCCCGCCTTGCTGGACCGGCCGCGCGTGCAGAGCATGCTGGCCGCGCAATACAGCGCCAACGCTTACGCTTACGGCACGCGCTATCAAAACTGCAATCAGTGGGTGATGGAGATGCTGGCCGCCGGCTGGGGCGACCTGGCCGATGGCGGCGATCTGCGCGAGCGCGCGCAGGACTGGCTGCGCTTGCAGGGCTATGCGCCGCAGCCGGTCGATGTGGATTCGCGTTTGTTGATGCTGGCGTCGTACTTCGTGCCGCTGGTGCATTTGAGCGATCATCCGCAGCAGGATGTGGCGGAGATGAAGCTGCGCGTCAGCCTGCCGTCGACGATAGAGATCTTTGTACGGGCGCGCTTCCCGGCCAGCGAGCGCGTGGAGCTGTGTCATGATGAACGCCAGATCGTCGTCCGGCGCGGCTGGACGCCGATCGCCGATGGCTGCAAGCCGGAACAGGGCGACCGCGTCGTGCGGCTGGATTAGGTCTTGGCTTCGCGCTGTGCGTGGGCCAGGGCGTCGTCGAGCCGGTCGTTCCCCCAGAACATCGCATCGTCCACCATGAAGGTCGGGGCGCCAAAGATGTGCAGCGCCTTGGCTTGTTCGGTGCGCGCGCGCAGGCGGGCTTTGTTGTCGTCGGTTTGGGCGTCGCGCAGGATGGTGCCGGCGTCCTGGCCGAGGGCTGAGAGAATCTCGGCAATGCAGTCGGTGCTGGCGATGTCGCGGTCGTCGGCGAAATTGGCCAGCATCACCCGTTCGCAGAAGTCCGTCATCCATGGCTGGTTTTCGCACAGGAGGCCGACGCGCGCGGGCCAGCATCGAGTTGCGCGGGAACGCGGATGGCTGGCGCCAAGGCAGGCCGTATTTCGCGCATTGGCGCGGCATGTCCTGCCAGACGTAGGCGCCTTTATCTTTTTGCAGAACGAAGGGCGAGTTGTTCCAGCCTGCGTCCTTGAAGATGGGACCGAGCAGGAAGGGGCGCCACACCACGCCATCGGGGGCGAGCTGGCGGATGCGCATCACGCTCAGGTAGCTGTAATTGCTGGCGAAGTCGAACCAGAATTCGATGGGCATGTGAGGCCTTCTTCCGTGCTCGGGGTTTTACAGGGCCGTCACCAGCTTTTCGCGTGGACGGCGTACTTTCTTCAGGCCTTCCAGCCAGTCGCCTTCGGGTTCGCGGTGGCCGAGCGGCAGTATCACGACGCTGCGCAGGTTGCGCTCCTTGAGCGACAGGATAGTGTCGACGGCGGCCGGATCGAAGCCTTCCATCGGCGTGCTGTCGATGCCCTCAAACGCGGCCGCGACCAGCGCAACACCCAGCGCGATGTAGGTCTGGCGGGCGGCGGATTCGTAGTTGCCCTGCTGGCCGCGCGCGGCGACGATGGCTTTCAATTTGACGCGGTAGGCTTCCCAGCCTTCGTTGACGGTGCCGCGCTGCTCGTTGGTCAGGTCGAACATCATGTCGATGCGCGCTTCGGTGATGTCGTCCCACGCCGCGAACACCAGCAGGTGCGACGCTTCGGTCACCTGCGGCTGGCCCCAGGCGACTTCGCGGATCTTGGCGCGCAGCTCAGGGTTTTCAACGACGAATACTTCAAACGGCTGCAGGCCGCTGGAGGTCGGGGCCAGGCGCACCGCTTCGAGGATGCGGTCGAGCTGTTCGGCTTCCACTTTTTTGGCGGGATTGTAGTTTTTGGTGGCGTAGCGCCAGTGCAGTTTGTCGATCAGATCGGTCATGTAAGGCTCCTGTCAAAAGTGCTTCCAGGCGACGCTGGAAGCGGGGGAACCATCATAACGTGCAATCCGGGAGCTTGCTTGAACCCGCCCAAAACTTACCCGAAAGTAAGGTTCTCTAGCGGGAAACCCTTGATGAACTCGGCCGCCGGCAGGCGTTTGCCACCCGGTTTTTGCAGCTCCGTCAGGCGCAGCGCACCGGTGCCGCAGGCGACCACGATGCCGTGCTGCGCGTCGACCGCCAGCACTTGGCCGGCCGGCGCTTTGCTGTCGGCTTCCACCAATTCGGCGCCCCACAGCTTGACGTTGACGCCGTTGACGATGGCGTGCGCGCCGGGGAAGGGATTGAAGGCGCGGATCTTGCGGCCGATCTCGACGGCGGACTGGCCGAAGTCCAGCGCCGCCTCTTCCTTGCTGATCTTGGCGGCGTAGGTGACGCCTTCTTCCGGCTGCGTGACCGCTTCGAGCTGGTTGTGTTCCATCTTGCGCAGCGCTTCGACGATCATCTTGCCGCCCAGCGCGGCCAGCTTGTCGTGCACCATGCCGGTGGTGTCGCGCTCGCCGATGGCGACGCGTTCGATCAGCAGCATCGGGCCGGTGTCCAAGCCTTCCTCCATCTCCATGATGGTGATGCCGGTTTCGTCGTCGCCGGCCTCGATGGCGCGGTGGATGGGCGCGGCGCCGCGCCAGCGCGGCAGCAGCGAACCGTGGATGTTGAGGCAGGGTTTGATGTCGAGCGTGCTGCGCGGCAGGATCAGGCCGTAGGCGGCCACCACCATCACGTCATACGGCGTCGACAGCAGGCGCGCGTGGGCGGCCAAGGCCTCCTCGGCGCGCTGCGGGTCTTTGCTGTCGGTGCGCAGCGACAGCGGCTGCAGCACCTCGATGCCGTGCGCGACCGCGTATTGCTTGACGGCCGACGGTTGCAAATGCATGCCGCGACCGGCGGGGCGGTCGGGCTGGGTCAGCACCAGCGGGATTTCAAAGCCGGCCTCGTGCAGGGCTTGCAACGCCACGGCGGCGAATTCCGGGGTGCCGGCGAAGATGACCTTCATGCTCAGTACCGGCGCCCTTGGGCGCGCAGCTGGGCTTCGCGCTCCAGGCCGCGTTCTTCCTTGATCATTTTGGTCTTGATGCGGTTGCGCTTGAGCGGCGACAGGTATTCGACAAAGACCTTGCCCAGCAGGTGATCCATCTCGTGCTGGATGCACACGGCCAGCAGGCCGTCGGCTTCCACTTCGAACGGCTGGCCCTTGACGTCGAGCGCGCGCACCTTGATTTTGGCGTGGCGTTCGACGCCGTCGTAGACGCCGGGCACCGACAGGCAGCCTTCGTCGTAGACCTGCTTTTCGTCGCTGGCCCAGATGATTTCCGGGTTGATGTAGGTGACCAGGGCGTCTTTGGTCTCGGTGATGTCGATGACCAGCAGTTGCTCGTGCACGTCCACCTGCGAGGCGGCCAGGCCGATGCCGGGCGCGTCGTACATGGTCTCGGCCATGTCGGCGACCAGTTTTTCCAGGCGCTCGTCGAAGACGGTGACTGGCTTGGCGACCTTGTGCAGGCGCGGATCGGGGTAACGCAGAATATTTAAGATGGCCATGTCTGTACTGTGTTGATAACTATGTGATTGCCTTGATAACGCACGGTCCTGGAAGACGGACGCCGTGAGATTTTCCCCACCAAAAATGCAACAGCCGCGCTGCTTGCCGTAGCGCGGTTTCGCTTGCCAGTTCAGGGTTTTATGGGCAGAATTTGATTCAAATTAGCAACCTTATCCTCTGATAAGGGCACTGCTTGCTGTTGTGTGCCGGCGCTGGTTGCTAGCGCATCTACCGGACCTACTAATGAAAAATTTTAGCACAGTCGGCAACCGCTTAGTACGGACGGTGCTATTTTGCGGCCTGGTGGCGGCGCCGGCGGTCTCGGCGGCGGCGCTCAAGTGCGAGTTCCGGGCCGACGCGCCCGAGCAGCACACCGTGGTGCGGGGCGATACGCTGTGGGATATTTCCGGCAAGTTCCTGCAACAACCGTGGTGCTGGCCCACGGTCTGGGGCATGAACCGCGACGACATCGCCAATCCGCACTGGATCTATCCGGGTCAGATCATCTGGTTCGACCGCGCGGCCGGCCGCCTGCGCCTGGGTAACCGGATCGACGCCAACGGCGGCAACGATCCGGCCACGCAGCGCCGCGCGCCCGCAGTGCGCGTCGAGGGACTGGGCAAGGACGCGGTGCCATCGATACCGGCAGGCGTCATCGAGCCCTTCCTGACCCAGCCGCTGATCATCGAAAACGACGAGCTCAAGGGCGCGCCGCGCATCATCGCCACGCAGGACGACCATGTGTTCATCGGCAAGGACGACAAGGCCTACGTCCGTGGCGAACTCAACGGCAACACGTCGTTTCAGGTGTTCCGGCCGGGCACTCCGCTGCGGGACCCGGTCACCAAACAGGTGATCGGCCACGAGGCCTTCTATTTAGGTACGCTGAAATTGCAGAGCGCCGCGCAAGCCGGCAGCGGCAGCGACGTGCACACTTTTGTGGTCGCCAGCGCCAAGGAGGAAATGGGCAAGGGCGACCAGCTGCGCGCGATTCCGCCGATGCCGATGCAGAACTACGTGCCGCACCCGCCCGCGCAACCGGTCGAATCGCGCGTGATGGCGATCTACGGCGGCGTCACGCACGCCGGCCAGAACCAGGTGGTCAGTATTAATCGCGGAAAGCTTGACGGACTCGATGTCGGCGCCGTGCTGCAGCTGTACCATGCGGGAAGAACTGTGAGCGATTCCACCGCGCCGAAAAGCTGGCTGGGGATGCGCGAGCAGCAGGTCAGGCTGCCGGACGAGCAAGTGGGCAGCCTGTTTATCTTCCGCGTGTTCAGGCAGATTTCCTACGGCCTGATCATGCAGGTGACGGCGCCGGTGGAAGTGGGCGACGTCGCCAAGTCGCCGGAGTAACCCCCGCCGTGCAAGCCACGGAAACCCTGATCCCTCCCACGGCGCCCGCGCTGATCGCCTGGCTGCGCCTGGAGCGTACCGATGGCATCGGCCTGCTGAGCGCGCACCGGCTGCTCGACAAGTTCGCCTCGCCGCAAGCGATCTTCGACGCCAGTCGCCAACAATTGCTGGCGCTGGTCAAGCCCGGCCAGGCCGACGCCTTGCTGCGGCCGCCATCGCCCGCCGAGATGGCCGCCTTGACGGCCCAGGCCGACGCGGTGCTGGCCTGGCGCGAGCTGCCGGGCAACCTGTTCCTGACCTTGCACCATGCCGACTATCCGGCGAGTCTGCGCGAGATCGCCGCCGCGCCGCTGATGCTGTACGTTAAGGGCCGCGCCGAACTGTTGACGCGCCCGGCGGTGGCGGTGGTCGGTTCGCGCAACGCCAGCGTCCAGGGCATGCTCAACGCCGAGCGCATGGCGCGCGCGCTGTCGGAGGCCGGCTTGACCATCGTCTCCGGGCTGGCGCTGGGCATCGACGCGGCCGCACATGCAGGCGGTCTGTGCGGCGCCGGTGGCACCCTGGCCGTGATCGGCACCGGCGCCGACCGCATCTATCCCGCCAGCAATGGCAACCTCGCGCGCCGGATCGCCGAGGAGGGGTGTATCGTCAGCGAGTACCCGCTCGGCACGCCGCCGCTGCGCGACAACTTTCCGCGCCGTAACCGCGTCATCAGCGGGCTGGTGCGCGGGGTGCTGGTGGTGGAGGCGGCCGCAAAGTCCGGCTCGCTGATCACGGCGCGGCTGGCGATTTCGCAGGGGCGCGACGTGTATGCGATGCCGGGTTCGGTGCACGCGGCGCTGGCCAAGGGCTGCCACCGCTTGATCCGCGAGGGCGCCAAGCTGGTCGAGACCGCCGCCGACGTGCTGGAGGATATGCAGATGGCAACCGACGGCATGGCCGGCCCGCGGGCCGCGATCGACGACAGCTTCGTCGACCGGGTGCTCGACGCGATCGGCGAGCATCCGGCCGGCGCCGACGCCCTGGCCGCCTCGCTGGGCCAGTCCGCCGCCGAGCTGCAGGGGCAGTTGCTGGCGTTGGAATTGGCCGGTTTGCTCGAGCGTTTGCCGGGCGGAATGTTTCAACGCTTGCGTTCGTAAGCGGACGGACAAAGAGGCAAGCTGTGCGGTACTTGTGTCCGATCTGTTTTAACTGATAGAGTAGAGTCATGTTCGACATCCTTGTTTATCTCTACGAGACTTATTACCGTCCCGATGCTTGCCCCGAACCGGCTGCGTTGGCCAAGAAGCTGTCGGCTGTCGGTTTTGATGATGTCGAAATTTCCGAGGCATTGGTCTGGCTCAACGATTTGACCGCCATGGCCGGCGTCGAGCACTCGCTGACGGCCGCCTCGACCGGCACCCGCTTCTATGTCGAGGAAGAGCAGGACGTGCTGGGCACCGCCGCGATCGGCTTCATCCAGTTCCTCGAATCGGCCAAGGTCTTGTCTCCGCTGCAACGTGAAATCGTTGTCGAGCGGGCGCTGGCGCTGGAGGAGGCGCCCGTCACCTTGGGCAAGCTCAAGGTCATCGTGCTGATGTTGCTCTGGAGTCAAGGCAAGGAACCGGACGCGCTGATGTTCGACGACCTGTTCGGCTCGGACGAAGACCAGGCGCCGCGCCTGCTGCACTAATAAGAACAGCCGGCGGCACGCTGGCGATCGTTCTACGTTCCAAAAAGCAACACTTTAATCGGGACCTGCATCGCAGCGTGGCGCGCGGTTCGCTGCCTGCCAAAACGCGTCATCGCGCGGTTTGCTTGCAGTCCTGCCGACAACCCGCTTATCATTTGCGCTTTGACAAGACTGTCACACTTCGGCCTTGCCATCGGCGGCGCAAAAGTGCAGACTGCGGCGCGATCCATGTATGATGCGCATGCTGACCCCACCCAAAGTGTTAAAAACGAGATACGAAATATGACGAAAACCCTCATCATCGCCGAGAAGCCTTCTGTCGCGAACGACATCGCGAAGACGCTTGGCGGCTTTACCAAGCACGATGAGTACTTTGAGTCCGACGAGTACGTGCTGTCCTCCGCCGTCGGCCACCTGCTGGAAATCGCTGTGCCGGAAGAGCACGACGTCAAACGCGGCAAATGGAGCTTCGCGCACCTGCCGATGATCCCGCCGTACTTCGCGCTCAATCCGATCGCCAAGACCGAAGCGCGCCTCAAGGTGCTCAACAAGCTGATCAAACGTAAAGACGTCACCGCCATCATCAACGCATGTGACGCGGGCCGCGAAGGGGAACTGATCTTCCGTTTGATCGCCCAGAACGCCAAGGCCAAGCAACCGGTCAAGCGCCTGTGGCTGCAATCGATGACGCCTGGCGCGATCCGCGAAGGCTTCACCCATCTGCGTTCCGACGAGGAAATGCTGCCGCTGGCCGACGCCGCGCGCTGCCGCTCGGAAGCGGACTGGCTGATCGGCATCAACGGCACCCGCGCGATGACCGCGTTCAACTCGAAAGAGGGCGGCTTCTACCTGACCACCGTGGGCCGCGTACAGACGCCGACCCTGTCGATCGTGGTCGAACGCGAAGAGAAGATCAAGAAATTCGTCGCCCGCGACTTCTGGGAAGTGCGCGCCGAGTTCGTGTGCGCCGCCGGTGTGTATGAAGGCCGCTGGCTCGACACCAAGTTCAAGAAGGACGAAAACGATCCCGAAAAGCGCGCCGAGCGCCTGTGGAGCAAGACCGCCGCCGACTCGATCGCCACCGCTTGCCGTGGCAAGCAGGGCATCGTCACCGAGGAAGCCAAGCCGACCACGTCGATGGCGCCGGCGCTGTTCGACCTGACGAGCCTGCAGCGCGAAGCGAACTCGCGCTTCGGCTTCTCGGCCAAGAACACGCTGGGCCTGGCCCAGGCGCTGTACGAAAAGCACAAAGTGCTGACCTATCCGCGTACCGATTCGCGCCACCTGCCGGAAGACTACTTGCCGACCGTGCAGCAGGCGCTGGAAACGGTCAAGGAAAACCCGAACTACCACCAGTTCGCCAAGCAGATCCTCGACAAGGGCTGGGTCAAGCCGAACAAGCGTATTTTCGACAACACCAAGATCTCGGATCACTTCGCGATCATCCCGACCACCATTGCGCCGAAAAACCTGTCCGAGCCGGAACAGAAGCTCTACGACCTGGTGACGCGCCGCTTCATGGCGGTGTTTTTCCCGCCGGCCGAGTTCCAGGTCACCACCCGCTACACGGAAGTGTCCGGCCATCAGTTCAAAACTGAAGGCAAGGTCATGACCAATCCGGGCTGGCTGGCGATCTACGGCAAGGAAGCGTCCACCGACGACGACAAGGAAGGGAACGCCAACGGTAATCTGGTACCGGTCGCCAAGGGCGAGAAGGTGCTGACCGACAAGGTCAACGCCAACGGCCTGGTCACCAAGCCGCCGGCGCGCTACACCGAGGCGACGTTGCTGTCGGCCATGGAAGGCGCCGGCAAGCTGGTCGAGGACGACGAGTTGCGCGACGCCATGGCCGGCAAGGGCCTCGGCACGCCAGCGACGCGCGCGGCCACCATCGAAGGGTTGCTGACCGAGCGCTATCTGTTGCGCGAAGGCCGCGAACTGATGCCGACCGCCAAAGCGTCGCAGTTGATGACGTTGCTGCGCGGCCTGGGTGTCAATGAGCTGACCGCGCCGGAACTGACCGGCGAATGGGAATACAAGTTGTCGCAGATGGAAAAGGGCAAGATCTCGCGCGAGGAATTCATGCGCGAAATCGCCCAGATGACGCAGATCATCGTCAAACGCGCCAAGGAATACAACAACGACACGATCCCCGGCGATTACGCCACCCTGACGACGCCGTGCCCGAATTGCGCCAGCGTGGTCAAAGAGAACTATCGCCGCTTCGCCTGCACCAAGTGCGATTTCTCGATGAGCAAAACGCCGGGCAGCCGCCAGTTCGAGATCGAGGAAGTGGAACAGTTGCTCAAGGAACGCACCATCGGTCCGCTGCAAGGTTTCCGCTCGAAGATGGGACGTCCGTTCGCGGCCATCCTGCGCATCGTGCGCGACGAAGAGATCAAGAACTTCAAGCTGGAGTTTGATTTCGGCCAGAACGACGATTCGGAAGACGCGGAAGCGGTCGACTTCACCGGCCAGACCCCGCTGGGGCCTTGTCCGAAGTGCGCCGGCGGCGTGTATGAAATGGGTCTGGCGTATGTGTGCGAAAACAGCGTCGCCAAGCCGAAGACGTGCGACTTCCGCAGCGGCCGCATCATTCTGCAACAGGAGATTTTGCCTGAGCAAATGGCCAAGCTGATCAACGAAGGCAAGACCGACCTGCTGCCGGGCTTTGTTTCGCAGCGCACGCGTCGTCCGTTCAAGGCCTTCCTGGTCAAGGGCAAGGACAACAAGATCAGCTTCGAGTTCGAAGAGCGCAAGGCCAAGGCGCCCGCCAAGGGCAAGGCTGCCGCCGTAGCGGACGAAGGCGCTGACGGTGTCGCGACCGACGCGGCGCCAGCCAAGAAGGCGCCGGCCAAGAAGGCCGCCGCCGCCAAGGCCGCGCCAGCCAAGAAACCTGCGGCCAAGAAAGCGCCGGCTAAGAAGGCCGCGCCGAAGAAGGCTGCTGCGACCGCCGAGTAGTCTTCGGCAGGCTCGAATAAAAGGACCGTCGAAGGCAACTTCGCGGTCCTTTTTTTATCGATGTAAGTGCATCGCTTTCTGCTTATTATCCTGTTTCGACAACATAAACGATGACATCGCATCATTTAACTGTTGCGTACGCCAATCGGCGGTGTCCGTGACGTCCGGGTGCAGCGTCGGTCCATCCAATACGGTAGCCAAGTGAAATTAGTTTTTTGGCACATTTAACGGCTTGCTATCACAATTCTTTATTACAGCAGTAAATTAATTGCTGTGCTAAACTATTGATTCTTTAGGGCAACTCACGTCTTCTGCCCATTCGCGGTTCTCAAACGTCGCACCGCTTCTTAATTCCAGATACTGCCTTGACCGGCAATTATTACCATGAAAAATTTGAAAATCGGCACGCGCCTTGCCGCAGGCTTTGGCTTGGTCCTCGCCATGATGACTTTGATGACGGTGATCGGCATCACGCATATGCAAGACGTGGCAGAGGCGACCCGCGACATGATGCAACAGCCTTTGGCCAAGGAACGCATGATCAGCGACTGGTATCGCCTGATCCACACCAGCGTGCGCCGGACGTCGGCGATCTCGAAGAGCACCGATCCGTCGCTTGGACCGTTCTTTGCCGAGGAAACCGCCGCCTCCACCGCCGAGGTCACCGGCTTGCAAAAGAAGGTCGAGCCGCTGCTGGAGACCGAACAGGAAAAAACGCTGTTCGAGCAGATGATGGCCAACCGCAAGCGTTACCTGGCGTCGCGTGACGAGATCGTCAAGCTAAAGAAGGAAGGGCAGCTCGAGCAGGCCAACGAAGTGCTCAACCAACGCTTTACGCCGGACGGCAAAGCCTACCTGGGCTCGCTAAGCGGCTTGCTGGAAATGCAGCGCAAAAGCATCGACGCCAACGCCGCCGAGATCGAGACGATCTACCAGAACAGCCGCCGTTTCATGATCATGTTCGGTCTGGTGGTGCTGGCGCTGGGCGTCGTCTGCGCCTGGCGTCTGACGCGCGGCATCACGGTGCCGCTGAACCGCGCGGTGGACATCGCCGTGGCGGTGGCCAACAAGGATCTGACATCGACCATCGAGGTCGACAGCACCGATGAGACCGGACGCCTGCTGCAAGCGCTGCGTGCGATGAACGACGGCCTGATCGGCATCGTCAACGATGTGCGGCATGGTACGGAGAGCATCTCGACGGCGTCGAGCGAGATCGCCGCCGGCAATATGGACTTGTCTGCCCGCACCGAGGAACAGGCGTCCAGCCTGGAAGAGACGGCAGCGTCGATGGAAGAGTTGACCTCGACCGTCAAGCAGAATTCCGACAACGCCCGCCAGGCCAACCAGCTGGCGGTCAAGGCGTCGGAAGTGGCGCGGCGCGGCGGCACGGAAGTGGCTGACGTGGTCGACACGATGGAAGCGATCAGCGGCTCGGCGCGCAAGATCGTCGACATCATCAGCGTCATCGACGGCATTGCCTTCCAGACCAACATCCTGGCCTTGAACGCGGCGGTGGAAGCGGCGCGCGCCGGCGAGCAGGGCCGTGGCTTCGCGGTGGTCGCCAGCGAGGTGCGCAACCTGGCGCAGCGCAGCGCCACCGCCGCCAAGGAAATCAAAGCGCTGATCGACGACTCGCTCGACAAGGTCGACGCCGGCAGCACGCTGGTCACGCAAGCGGGCATGACGATGAGCGACGTGGTCGACAGCATCCAGCGCGTAACCGACATCATGGGCGAAATCAGCTCGGCCAGTCACGAGCAGAGCGCCGGCATCGAGCAAGTCAACCAGGCGGTGATCCAGATGGACCAGGTCACGCAGCAGAACGCCGCGCTGGTCGAGGAAGCGGCAGCCGCCGCCTCCTCGCTGAACGATCAGGCCGATGACCTGCGCGCCATCGTCAGCATCTTCAAAGTTGCCACCTAAACCCCGGGGTCAAGTCTGTCATTCGGACACAAACTGGACCTTAGCGCCTAAACCCCGGGGTCAAGTCTGTCATTCAGCGCCTAAACCCCGGGGTCAAGTCTGTCATTCGGACACAGACCGGACCTTAGCGGTGCTTGACCGACGGGCCCGTGTCCGAATGACAGACTTGACCCCCGCAGGTTTATTGCGCTTGCAGCTCGACGTTGACCATGTTGTCGTCGGGCTTGCGGTCGATGAGCTTGTTGTCGGGGTCGATGCCGGCCCTGGCCGGACGGCCGCTGACAATCACCGTGTAGCTGTTGTCCTTGCGCTCGATCAATTTGCGCTCGCGCAGCAGGCTGTTGCCGTCCTTGTCGTCGACACCGATGTCGATGTAGTCCTTTAACGCCGCGTCCCGCTCCTCGCCCTGGTCGTTGGCGCGCACCTTGGCCGCGCTGACGACGAAGCTGACCTCGTATTTGCCGTCGTTGAGCTTGCGCGCCGTCGCCGAGACGCCGTGGTTTTCGTACAGCACGATGTGGTTGAACAGGTCGTCGATCAGGTAGGCGTGCTCCGGCGGCGTGATGCCGCGCAGCGTCTCCACCAGCACCGATACGCTTGGATACGGCCCGCCGCTGCGCCCGTGTTTCAACAGCAGTGTCTTGAGCGCGTCGTTGATCCTGGCCTCGCCAAGAATGTCCTGCAACTGGTACATCGCCAGACTGCCCTTGCGGTACTGGATGTAGTTCTGGTTCTCGTTGTCCGCCAGCGGTAGTTCCTTCTTGCGTTCGAGCGCCCGTCCCAGCAGGTATTGATGCAGGTCGTAGTACAGGAAGCGGCGCATTTTATTGGCGCCAAAATTCTTCTTCATCACCATCAGCGCCGAGTATTCGGCCAGCGTTTCGCTCAGCACACTGCCGCCGCGCGTGTTGCCCCCGACCAGTTGATGGCCCCACCATTGGTGCGCGACCTCGTGCGCGGTGACGTAGAACGGGTAGTCGATGTCCTTGGGGTTGCCGTCGTCGACCTTGGCAATGAAGCCCAGCGATTCGGCGTACGGAATGGTGTTCGGGAACGATTGCGCGAACGTGGCGTAGCGCGGGAATTCGACGATGCGCACCAGTTTGTGCTGGTACGGTCCGAAGTTGCGCGTGTAGTAATCGAGCGATTCCTTGATGCCCTTGTTCATCCGCTCGAGGTTGTACTCGTGGCCAGGGTGGTAGTAGATCTCGATGCCGACATCCTGCCACCAGTCGCGCTTGACCAGGTAGCGTGCCGATTGGAAAGCGTAGAAGTTCAGGATCGGCTGGTCCATCTTGTAGTGGTAGTAGTGCCGGCCCTTGCTGCTCCAGTCCTTGACCAGCGTGCCCGGCGCGATGGCGATCTGGTCGGCGCTGGTGCTGACGATGGCGTCAAAACCGATCCAGTCGGCGTCGTTGCCGCTGGCATTGTTGGCCAGGCCACGGGCGTCGTCGCGCGGCAACATGCGTTCGCGCGCGGCCAAGTTGTGCTTCCTGCGGTCGCGCGCGTCGCTCAGTTCGTTGTCTTGCTGGTAGCCGATGTGCGGCAGCACGCTGTTGTTAAAGAAGGTGCCGTTGTACACGACCGGCGTGTCCTGGCCCATGCCGAAGATGCCCTTCGGTACGTAGTCAACTTCGAACTCGAACGCCATCCGCGCGCCCGGCGCCAGCGGCGTGGCCAGCTTGTAGGTGTAAAAGCCGAGGCCGCTGTCGCGCAGGCCCGCGCGGACTTCCTGGCTGAAGCGCGCCTTGTAGCCGGTGGCGTCGGCGTCCTGCTGGATGATGATGTCGCTGACCGGCTGCGTGGTCTTGTTTTGCAGCACGTACCGCCCCTTGACCTTGAGGCTGCGTTGCGCCGGCGTGATGGCGACGTCGAGCTTGACGTCGGTGATGCGCGGCTGCGGCAACGCGGCGTATTGCTTGTACTTGCGTTCGTAGTCGGCGCGCCCGGCGTCTTTTTGGTAGGTCGACTTGTAGGCGTGGACGATGTGCGTGTTGTAGAACAGTACCGCGCCGGCGCCGGCGAAGATCAGCGCGCCGGCCGCCGTCGCCGTCAGCACCGGCATGGTCAGCGCGTGGCGCGCCAGCTGCATGCGCTGGCGCCAGCCGTCGTTGGTGCCGCGCGCCCAGAACAGCAGCGCGGCAACCACCAGCAGCAGCGCGGCGCCGGCCCAGTAGGCTTCGAACCAGCGCTCGCGCGGCAGGAAGTGGCCGAAGCCGTTCATGGCGGAATAGATGAAGTGCGGCATGGCGCCGTAGGCCAGCAGCGGTTCTTCCAGGCCCATCGAGCTCATGGTCAGCAGCGCGACGTAGTACATGATCATCGCGAAGTAGGCCAGGTAGCGCTGGTTGATCAGCACCTGCAGCGCGATCGCCAGCACCGCCGCCAGCGCGTAGTCCGGCAGCTGGATCAGGAATAGCTGGTACAGATACAGCCCCGGCTCCAGATTGAAATAACCTTTGAAGATCTGGATCGTCATGCCGCACAGCATGACGACCACCAGCAGCAGCGCTTGCAGTCCGATCAGCGCGAACAGCTTGGACAACAGCGGCAGCCAGCTTGGGATCGGCAGCGCGTCGAGCATCTGTCCCATGCGCGCCTCGCGTTCGCGCCAGATCAGCTCGCCCGCGTAGAAGGTGGTGATCACCAGCATGAACAATTCAAACGTTTCCGTCACCGAGTCGAGGATCAGGTAGGTGGCCGGGAACGTGTTGGTGCCGAACATCGAGCCCATGTCCAGCGCGCCGGCGAACATCATCAGCACGCCGGCCAGCACGATGACGACGAAGTAAATGTTCTTGGTCGTTTCGCGCAGGTTCAGCCAGCTCATCTTGACGAGCAGCGCGGCCAGGCTGCGCGATTTGAAGTCCGGTGTTTCCTGGGTGTTGGTCGAGGTGGCCGATAGGTGCTGCGGCGGTTCGCCTTCGCCACGGCTGGCGTTGCCGCTGGCGCCGCTGTCGACGGTGGCGATGAAGTGGAAGCGCCAGTACCCGAGCAGCAGGCCGGCCAGCGCAAACGACGACCACAGCACGCGATTAATCAGGTACACGCCTTCCGGCCACACCATGCGCGTGTTGCGTTCGATGATGGGCCAGTATTCGGTCAGGCGCAGCACGGCGGTGGTGCCGAAGGGGTCGATCAGCGCGGCCAGGGTTTTGTAGTCGAGGTCGCGCGCCAGGCCGGGGGCGACGATGTAGCCGATCAGCATGACCACGCTGCTGATGTAGACCGGCAGCATGCGCCGCGTCAGCGCGGCGAGAATGAAGAAGACGGAGCCGAAGATGAAGATGTTGGGCAGGATGACGACGCAATACGGGATCAGGTAGCCCAGCGGGCCGGGCAGGCCCAGGCGCTCGGGGTCGATGCCCGGCAGCATGCTGCCCAGCCAAGCGCCCAGGATAATGCTGGTGAAGATGACCGCCAGCGTGAAATAGGCGCCGAGGAAGCGGCCGAACATGTACTGGTGCTTCTTGATCGGCGCGCTGAAGAAGAAGTGCTGCATGTCGTACTCGAAATCCTGCTGCACCGAGCGGCCCATCATGGCCGCGATCACCACCACGCCAAGCGAGCCGAGCGCGCTGACGGTGAACATCAGCGAGCGCGGCGAATTGATCGCCATGCTGCCGAAGGTGACCTGGGCTTCCTTGAAGAAGCCGCCGGCGGCGGCCATCCACAACAGCGATAGCGCCAGGAAACCGAGGAAATAGACCCAGGTCGACAGCAGCTTGAGGCGCTGGCGCGCTTCAAAATAGGCGATGGCGAACATGCGGCGCCTTAGTCGCAGGTGGCGGCGGCCTGGTGGCGGCCGGCAATGGTGGCGAAGTAGACATCCTCGAGGTCGCCGATAGCCTCCTCGAACCCGTCGCCGGGATCGTTGTCGCTGTAGACGTGGATCAAGGTCCGGCCCGACAGCAGGCGCGACGAGATGACCGGGTGGCGCAGCTGGAACGATTGCAGGTCGCGCTTGTCGATGAAGCGGGCCCAGATTTTGTCGCTGACCTCGTGGATCAGGTCCTGCGTGGGGCCGCACAGCAGCAGGTGGCCCTTGTTGATGATCGCCATGTTGGCGCACAGGTCGGCCACGTCGCTGACGATGTGGGTCGACAGGATGACGGTCTTGTCCTCGCCGATGTCCGACAGCAGGTTGTGGAAGCGCACCCGCTCTTGCGGGTCGAGGCCGGCGGTCGGCTCGTCGACGATGATGAGCTTGGGGTCGCCCAGCAGCGCCTGGGCGATGCCGAAACGCTGGCGCATGCCGCCGGAAAAGCCGCCAAGCCGTTGGTTGCGCACGTCGAACAAGTTGGTTTGTTGCAGCAGGCCGTCCACCACTTCGCGCCGGCGATTGCGGTTCGACAAGCCTTTCAGCTCGGCGAAATGGTCGAGCAGCTCGTAGGCCGTCACTTTCGGGTAGACGCCGAAGTCCTGCGGCAAATAGCCGAGCAGGCGCCGCACTTCGTCCTTTTCGTCGAGCACGTCGATGTCGTCGAGGAACACCGAACCGGAATCGCATTCCTGCAACGTCGCCAGCGTCCGCATCAGGGTCGACTTGCCGGCGCCGTTGGGTCCGAGCAAGCCGAACATCCCGGTGGGGATGGTGAGCGAAATGTTGTCCAACGCTACGACGCCGTTGCCGTAGGTTTTAGACAAGTTGCTGATGCGTAATTCCATGCTGACTCCTGAATGATTCTGCCGCGGCACAACCAGCATTTCTGCACGGCCATACACTTTTCACATGATGGCATTGTATTGAATTTGTTCTATACATGGGGCCCCATTGCGATGGGCGGCTGAAACCGTGCGCCAGACTGCGCAAACTACCTACCAGAACGGCGCACCGCGCGATTGAAATCGCGTTGCTTGAATAGACAACTTGCCCAATTCAGTACGCTTATCGGCATCAATTTCGGAACAGCACCGCCTCGCGGTTGAACCACCAGCGGCACAGCGCGAGCAGGGCGCCGGCTGTGACCGTGGTCGACAGCATGATCACCGACAACATGCTGTAGTCCATGGTGCCCTTGACCAGCTCTTTCATTGCCAGCGATACATTGGTCAGCGGCACCAGGGCCCACTTCCAGTTCATTTCCACGCCCGGCAGCAGCGCCGCCAGGGTCGGCAGGATGGTGACGATCATCAACGGCGAAATCAGGCCGGAGGCTTCCTTGTAGCTTTTCGCGTACACCGAGATCGCCAGCAGGATCGAGGCGAACATGGCCGCCGTCGGCACCAGCATCAGCGCCACCATGACCAGGTCGAACAGGCCGATCGAGCGCGCCATCAGCGCGACATCGCCGCTCATCAGCGACTCGCCGAAGATCAGCAGCGCGCCCAGGCTGGCGATCATCAGCAACGCCGAGGTCAGGCCGACGGTGAACAGCATCAGGAACTTCGCCAGCACGATGCGGGTGCGCGAGACCGGCGCCAGCAGCAGGGTTTCCAGTGTGCCGCGTTCTTTCTCGCCGGCGCCGGTGTCGATGGCCGGATACATCGCCGACACCAGGCACACCATCAACAGGATGTAGGGCACCAGGCCGCCGACCATGGCGCCGGTCTGCTCGCGCTTGTCGGCGGTCGAGTGGTCCTCCAGCTTGATCGGATCGAGCGCGAAACGCAGCTGGTCTTTAGTCAGATTGAGCGCGGGTAGCGCCAGCTCGCGCACCGCGTTGTTGTAATTGCCCAGCACCGCGGCCACGCGCTTGCGCGTCATGTCCACGGCCGAGGCGCTGTTGTAATGCAGCGCGATCACGCCTTGCCGGTGCCGCGCCAGCGTGCTCTCGAGGTCGTCCGGTATCACCAGCGCGAACTTGATGCGGTCGTCGCCGATGGCACGCTTGATCTCGTCGGGGCCGGACAGGACAACCTCGCGCAAGCCTTTCTCTTCGGCAAAGCGGGCCGCGAGCTGCGGCGCGTGCTCCTTGCCGAAAATGGCATAGGTCATTTGCGCCTGGCTGGCCTGCTTGAACATATTGGTCGACAGCATGCCGAAGCCGGTGAAAATGAGCGGCATCGCGATGACCGGCACGAAGATGGTGAAGAAGAACGTTTTGCGGTCGCGCACCAGTTCCAGCAATTCCTTCAGATAAATGGTCCACATGGCTCAGTCTCCCCGGTTGATGACGCCGACGAACGCGTCGTACAGATCGGCGCTGCCGCCCAGCTCGCGCAAGGCTTCGACGGTGCCGTGGAAGGCGGTCTTGCCGTGGTTGATGATGCAGACCCGGTCGCACAGTTTTTCCACCTCGTGCAAATGATGGGTGGAAAAGATCAGCGGCACCCGCAGCGCCTTGTAGCTGGCGATAAAGTCGAGCAGGACCTTGGCGGCCATCACGTCGAGGCCGGTGGTGGGCTCGTCGAGGATGACGATTTTCGGCTCGTGCACGACGGTGCGGGCGATCGAGCATTTTTGTTTCATGCCGGTGGACAGCTGGTCGGCGCGCTTGTTGCCGTACTCGTGCATTTGCAGCAGGTCGAACAGCGCGTCGCAGCGGCGCTTCAGGTGCTCGCCCCGCATGCCGTGCAGGCGGCCGAAGTATTCGACGTTCTCGCGCGCTGTCAGGCGGCCGTACAGGCCCGTGCTGCCGGACAAAAAGCCGATGTGCTGGCGCGCCACGAGCGGGTTGTGCAGCAGGTCGATGCCGTTGGCGTGCATGCTGCCGGCGTCGGGCTTGAGCGCGGTCGACAGCAAGCGCAAGGTGGTGGTCTTGCCGGCGCCGTTGGGGCCCAGCAGGCCGAGCACTTCGCCGGGCGCGCAGTTGAAGCTGACATCGCGGACTGCATGGAACCAGCCGTCGTGGTCGCGTGGATCGAGCGCCGGTGCGGCCTTGCCGCCGCGCGTGGGCAAGCGGAAGCGTTTGGCCAGGCCTTTTACCTCGATCATTTCGCCGTCCTTTGCTGTTCTTTTGTTAAAGGTTTCAAGAATAGCATGTAAAAATTCTGGCTTGCAAGCAAGTATGGCGACTAATGTCTTGTTATAGTGGTGATATGGAGAACGGTGGAATATGAATGCTCAGCTGCAGGAAAAAATACTCGCGGTGACGCAATGCGGCGTCGACCGCACCGAATGCACGGGCTTTTTCCGCGTGGCCCTGGGCCTGTATTACCTGTCCGGTCTGATGACCAAGGAAACGCTGGATTTCAAGGTGCTGGACCGCGATTTCAACCGCTTCATCTACCACACGATCGGCAAGGGACACAGCATCACCAGCATCCTGCAGTACATGAGCGGGGAAAAAGTGGTGCGGGTGGTCGAATCCAAGCGCTTCCTCAAGGCGTTTTCCGAGCATTGCAACGACGTGCCGGTCGAGAACATTCCCTTCCTGCTGGGGCTGAATCTGGGCGTGGCCAAGGATATCTCCAAAATCGACGTGCGCGGCCCGGTGGCCGACTACATCGAGCG
This sequence comes from Duganella sp. AC917, assembly GCF_979258245.1. Classification (NCBI taxonomy): domain Bacteria; kingdom Pseudomonadati; phylum Pseudomonadota; class Betaproteobacteria; order Burkholderiales; family Oxalobacteraceae; genus Duganella; species Duganella sp. AC917. Next base: position 4,232,910 of record NZ_OZ409848.1, on the reverse strand, counting down.
TCAGCGGCAACTGCGCGAAGAGACGGACGCAAACTAAAACGCCCCTTTATAATGGTGTTTTCGACGAACCACGAACCGCCATGGCCGCCTTCCACCACACTCCGCTGGACCGTTTTATCGCCGATGCCGACAAGGCGCTGCGCGTGATCGCAGGCGTCGCCTCGGCGTCGCGGCCGACGCCGGGCGCGCATGCCGACGACGCCCAGCTGAGCGAGGCGGAGCAACGCCACAGCGCCGGCCTGATGCGGGTCAACCATGTGGGCGAGGTCTGCGCGCAGGCGCTGTACAACTCGCAGGGCCGCTTCGCCAAGACGGCGGAAATGCGGGCCCAGTTCGAGCAGGCGGGCAGGGAAGAGGAGGATCATCTGGCGTGGACCGCGCAACGGCTGGCCGAGCTGGGCTCGCACACCAGCGTGCTCAATCCGCTGTTCTATGCCGGCGCCTATGCGCTCGGCACGGTGGCGGCGGTGCTGGGCGACGCCCGCAGCCTGGGTTTTGTGGTCGAGACCGAGCGTCAGGTGGAGGCGCACCTGGCCAGCCATCTGGACAAGCTGCCGCCGCAGGACGCCAAGTCGCGCGCGATTGTCGAGCAGATGCGCATCGACGAGATCGAACACGGCGCCGCCGCGCAAGCGCTGGGCGCCGCGCAAACGCCGGCGCCGGTGCAGGCGGTCATGTCGGTGATGGGCAAGATCATGACCAGCAGCGCGTATTACATCTGACACATCTGACACATCTGACACATCTGACACATCTGACACATCTGACGGGTTTATTCGACTTCGACGATCTCGAACGAGTGCGTGATCTCGGCCATCTTGCCCAGCATGATGGACGCTGAACAATATTTGTCGTGCGACAGCGAAATCGCCCGTTCCACCGCCTCCGGCTTCAAGCCCTTGCCGGTGACGACAAAGTGGAAATTAATTTTGGTGAACACTTTCGGGTCGACATCCGCGCGCTCGGCCTTCAACGTGCATTCGCAGCCGCGAATATCGGCGCGACCCTTTTTCAGGATCAGCACCACGTCATACGCGGTGCAACCGCCGGTGCCGAGCAGCACCATTTCCATCGGACGCGGCGCCAGGTTGTGACCGCCGCCCTCGGGCGCGCCGTCCATGTTGACCAGATGACCGGAGCCGGTCTGGGCCAAAAAACTCATGCCCGACGGGCCGTTCCAGCTGACTTTGCATTCCATCATACTCTCCGTGAAAATTGTTGTGCGTATTGTAAAGGAGTCCGGGGGCGCGGTGCCGGGGCGGTCGCTATTTCAAGCCGGGCTTGACTCCGCTGGGCGTTCCCGCTTATACTTGTCGGCTTTCCGTTCGCTCAGGAAAGTAAATAAGAAGGCCGAGTCCGCTGAAGCAATGGCGGAACCACCATTTGAGCGTGTTTTACTATTTAGGAAGTCAACATGAAAACTTTTTCCGCTAAGGGCCATGAAGTCCAGCGCGATTGGTTCGTGATTGACGCGACGGACAAAGTCCTCGGACGTGTTGCCAGCGAAGTGGCACTCCGACTGCGCGGCAAACACAAGCCAGAATTTACTCCTCACGTCGATACCGGCGATTTCATCGTCATCATCAACGCAGGCAAACTGCGCGTGACCGGTACCAAAGCCACCGAGAAGACTTACTACCGTCACTCGGGCTACCCAGGCGGCATCTACGAGACCAACTTCCTGAAAATGCAACAGCGTTTCCCAGGTCGTGCTCTGGAAAAAGCAGTCAAGGGTATGTTGCCGAAGGGCCCACTGGGCTACGCAATGATCAAGAAGCTGAAAGTGTACGCTGAAGGTTCGCACCCGCACGCTGCCCAGCAACCTAAAGCACTCGAAATCTAAGGAACTGACATGATCGGTAACTACAATTACGGCACCGGCCGTCGCAAGAGTGCAGTAGCTCGTGTGTTTATCAAAGTTGGCACTGGCCAAATCATCGTTAACGGCAAGCCAGCGGCTGAGTACTTCTCCCGCGAAACCGGCCTGATGGTTATTCGTCAACCACTGGAACTGACCGGCAACGTCGAGCGTTTTGACATCAAAGTCAACGTGCACGGCGGCGGCGAGTCCGGCCAGGCAGGTGCTGTGCGTCACGGCATCACCCGCGCCCTGATCGACTACGATGCAGCGCTGAAGGGCGATCTGGCACGCGCCGGCTTCGTTACCCGCGATGCACGTGAAGTTGAGCGTAAAAAAGTTGGTCTGCGCAAAGCACGTCGCGCAAAGCAATTCTCGAAGCGTTAATTTATACGCTGTGGCGCGCTGCTTGCGGCGCGTCCTCAAAAAAGCCGCCGGCCTTGTGTCGGGCGGCTTTTTTGCTATTTGGTACGGTCATGCGCCTGTCGCGCATGGCTGATAAAATGGACGCCATTTCTCCACGCACTTATACCTCGAAGGAAAGAACATGATCAAAGTTGGCATCGTCGGCGGCACCGGTTACACCGGAGTGGAATTGCTGCGACTGTTGGCCGTCCACCCCGATGTGCAGCTGACGGCTATCACGTCGCGCAAGGAGGATGGTTTGCCGGTTGCCGACATGTTCCCTTCGCTGCGCGGCCGCGTGGACATCGCTTTCTCGTCGCCGGACAAGGCCGACCTCAAGCAGTGCGACGTGGTGTTCTTCGCCACCCCGCACGGCGTGGCCATGGCGCAGGCGCCCGAGCTGCTGGCGGCCGGCGTCAAGGTCATCGACCTGGCGGCCGACTTCCGCATCAAGGACAAGGCCGTCTTTGAAAAATGGTACAAGATCGAGCACACCTGCGCCGACCTGCTGGAAGAAGCCGCCTATGGCCTGGCCGAGCTGAACCGCGATGCCATCAAGGGCGCGCGCCTGGTCGCCAATCCGGGTTGCTATCCGACCACCATGCAGCTGGGTTACTACCCGCTGCTCAAGGCCGGCGTGATCGACGCCGGTTCGTTGATCGCCGACTGCAAGTCCGGCGTCTCCGGCGCCGGCCGCAAAGCCGAGATCGGCACCTTGTTCTCCGAGTCGAGCGACAACTTCAAGGCCTACGGCGTGTCGGGCCACCGTCACACCCCGGAAACCGTGGCGCAGCTGCAAAAGTTTGCCGGCGAAAAGGTTGGTTTGGTGTTCACGCCGCATTTGGTGCCGATGATACGCGGCATGCATTCGACCTTGTACGGCCGCCTGACCAAGGAAGTGAGCAACGAGGAACTGCAGGCCTTGTTCGAAGAGCAATACAAAGATTCGCCGTTCGTCGATGTGATGCCATTCGGTTCGCATCCCGAAACCCGCTCGACGCGCGGCGCCAATGTGCTGCGCCTGGCGCTGCATCGTCCCGACAACGGCAACACGGTCATCGTGCTGGTGGTGCAGGACAACCTTGTCAAGGGCGCATCCGGCCAGGCCGTGCAGTGCATGAATTTGATGTTCGGTCTGGAAGAATCGACCGGCCTGACGCAGATAGCGTTGCTGCCGTAACACGGGGCGCCATCGGGCATTGATATTTGCCACAAGACCCCCCATTTTTGAGGGGTCCGGAGCATAAACAACGCCAACGGTCTATAATGACCTAAATGTTTTCACGTAGGAGTCTGAAATGAATGCTGTCGCCGAATCACTAGTAGATGTAATCCCGTCGCCGATCATCTTCACCGATAGCGCGGCCGAAAAGGTTGCCCAACTGATCGAGGAAGAGGGTAATCCCGACTTGAAACTGCGTGTGTTCGTGCAGGGTGGCGGTTGTTCCGGCTTCCAGTACGGCTTCACGTTCGACGAAATCGTCAACGAAGACGACACCACCATGGTCAAGAACGGCGTTCAGCTGTTGATCGATTCGATGAGCTACCAGTATCTGGTGGGCGCCGAGATCGATTACAAAGACGACCTGGAAGGCGCGCAATTCGTCATCAAGAACCCGACCGCGACATCGACGTGCGGCTGCGGCTCCTCGTTCTCGGTATAAATCGGTTCTGGCTGTATAACGCGGCGGACAACTTCGGTTGTCCGCCGTTGTCGTTTACATCGTTCAATCGGGGTCAAGTCTGTCATTCGGACACCGGCCCAACCGTATCGTCGTCTTTTCGCATGGGTTCGTGTCCGAATGACAGACTTGACCCCGGAGGGGTTAGCGAGGGTAGAGGGCGCCCAGCACGCGTTCGCCCTTGGCGCCAGTGACGCTTGGCAGATTGCCGGCCAGGCGTTCGCTGAAGCGGTAGCCCAGCCAGGCGAAGGCTAGCGCCTCGACCCGGTTCGGCGCCACGCCCAGCGCTTGCGTCGATGCCACCAGGACGTTATTGCCCAGCGCGGTGCCCAGTTCGCTCATCAGCACGCCGTTGTAGGCGCCGCCGCCACACACGTACACCGCGTCCGCGTTGCCGCCATACGCCTGTATGGCCCGCGCCAGCGATACCGCCGTCAGCTTGGTCAGCGTGCGCTGCACATCCTCGGGCGCTGCCTCGTGATACACCGCCAGCCGGGTGTCGAGCCAGTCCAGATGGAACAGGTCGCGGCCCGTGCTTTTCGGCGCCGGCAGCGCGAAATAGGGCTCGTGCAGCAATTCCTGCAGCAGCTCCGGGATTTCCTTGCCAATCGCCGCCCAGGCGCCGTCGGCGTCGTATTCCTTGTCCAGATGGCGGCCGATCCACGCATCCATCAAGACGTTGCCAGGACCGGTATCGAAGCCGATCACGCCGCCTTCGCCGTCCAGCACGCTGATATTGGAGATGCCGCCGATGTTGGCCACCACGCGCGCCTGGCCGGGCCGGCCGAACAGCGCCTGGTGGAAGGCGGGCACCAGCGGCGCACCCTGACCGCCGGCGGCGATGTCGCGGCTGCGGAAGTCGGCGATGACGTCGATGCCGCACAGCTCGGCCAGCATGGCGGGGTTGTTGGTCTGGCGGGTGTAGCCCAGCTCGGGCCGATGGCGGATGGTCTGGCCGTGCACGGCAATGGCGCGCACCGTGTCCGCCTTTTGGCCGGACTCGTCCAGCAGTTGTGCGACGCACTGGGCGTAGAACTGCGCCAGCTGGTTGGCGGCCAGCGCCTCGCGCTCGATCTCGTTGTCACCGGGCGCTTGCAGCGCCATCAGCTCGGCACGTAACGACGGAGGAAACGCGATGTAGGCCGCCGCCAGCGTGTCGATCGTCTCGCCGGAGAAATCCGCGAGCGCGCCGTCGACGCCGTCCAGGCTGGTGCCGGACATCAAACCGATATAGTGGGTCATTGTTGTTTCCTCAAGCTGAAAAAGCTATTTTGCCTGAGCTTGCGTGTGGTGTCGCACGGAACAAGCGCTCTGGGCAGAGCATTATGTGTCTAGAGCAAAAGAAACAGGCGAAAAAAAACAGGCCGATGCGGCGGCCTGTTTCGTGTAGTGCGGTATGAAGCGTCGAGACTTATTTTGCCGCGACGCGGGTGCCGGTCGAGCCACCGGGTTGCAGCAGCGCGAAGCGGTGCGACATGTCCGATGCGTAGACTTTGAAGCGCGACAGTTCGGCAGCCGTCAACGGCGCCTGTGCGGTCACGTTCAGTTTGCTCGGATCTTTGGCTTCGCCGCCGACACGGAATTCGTAGTGGAGATGCGCGCCAGTCGACCAGCCGGTGCTGCCCACATAGCCGATCACGTCGCCCTGGCTGACTTTGCTGCCTTTTTTCATGCCAGGCGCAATGCGGCTCATGTGGGCGTAGGCCGTCGAGTAGTTGTTCCAGTGCTTGATGGTGACGAAGTTGCCGTAGCCATTCTGCGTGCCGGCGAAATCGATGACGCCATCGCCCGAAGCGCGGATCGGCGTCCCGGTGGGCGCAGGGAAGTCGATGCCCTTGTGGGCTTTCCACTCACCCGAGACAGGATGCACGCGCATCGAGAAGCCCGACGAAATCCGCGTGAATTCCACCGGCGACTTCAGGAAGGCCTTTTTCAGCGCCTTGCCGTCGAAGCTGTAGTAACCGCCGCCTTGCTTGGTCTGCGGATCTTCAAACCACACCGATTGATACGTCGTGCCGCGGTTGGTGAATTCGCCAGCCAGGATGCGGCCCGCGCGAACAAATTCCCCATCCTGCCAGAACGTTTCATACACCACATTGAAATGGTCGCCGCGCTTCAGGTCGCCCCGGAAGTCGATGCTGGTCGAGAACATCTCGACGATTTGCTTGACGATCGTGTCCGGCAGCTTGGTGCCGTCTTCGTTCGAATCGGTGGCGGCAAACAGGGTCGAGTTGATGGTGCGGGCATGCATCTCGACACGGCGTTCCAGCTTGGCCGGTTCTTCTTCGGCAACAAAGCGCTCGTTTTTGCGGGAAATCTTGATGTTCTTGACAGGGATATCCTTGCCGTCGACCACGACCGCGCGCAGCCATTGCAGATTGCCTTCGTCGTCGGTCTGCGCCTGGACGCGTTTGCCCGTCTTCAGCTGCATGACGCCTTTGGCGACCTTGTCTTTTTTGATGAAGTTCTCGGCGGCGTCGTCTTCCACACCCAGGCGGGTGAGCAGCGTTGCCAAGGTATCACCGGCGCGGATGCGTTCTTCGTGGACGAAGTGCTCGCTGGAGGATTGTTGCTCAAGTGCGTCGATCTGCGGTGCAAGATCCGGCATTGTGACGGCTTCTTGCACGGACTTAACCGGCAGATCGGCAGGATCCGGAGCGAGCGGCGCGACGCCGGCGGCACCGAACGCACATACTGTGAGGAACAGTGCCGAGGCGCTGACAATGCGCGCTTTGCGCGTTGAAGCCATCAGACTGTACAAGCGTGAGCTCGTGAATTTATGTATTTGGTTCATGCAATCAGTTAAAATTTGCCGCTTGAACTATTCAGGAACCTTTTATTTCTTCTAATTATTGTCGGGTTTCGTTTTCGTACGGCAAGATTGATGGATCGAGGATTATAACAAACTCCTGGCGCTGACTACCTTTTTTTGAAAAAAAACTCCCAAAATATATGACTACCCCTTCTTCCACACCGCCCGCCGCCTCGCCGGTCGCCTCTAAAGTACTGCCCTTGACCGACCGTGTACAAGAGGCGCTCGCGATCACCAAACGGGGTGTCGACGAGTTGCTGATTGAAAGCGAGTTCGCCCAAAAGCTGGCGCGCTCCGAGCAAAGCGGCGTTCCGCTGCGCATCAAACTGGGCCTGGACCCGACCGCGCCGGATTTGCACCTCGGCCACACCGTCGTGCTCAACAAGATGCGTCAGTTGCAAGATCTGGGCCATCAAGTCATTTTCCTCATCGGCGACTTCACTTCCATGATCGGCGACCCGTCCGGCCGCAATATGACGCGTCCGCCGCTGACCAAGGAGCAGGTCGAGCAAAACGCCATGACCTATTTCAAGCAAGCCTCGCTGGTGCTGGACCCGTCCAAGACCGAAATCCGCTACAACTCCGAGTGGTGCGATCCGCTGGGCGCGCGCGGCCTGATCAAGCTGGCCTCGCACTACACCGTCGCGCGCATGATGGAGCGTGACGATTTTAGCAAACGATTCAAGGGTGGGACACCGATTGCGGTCCATGAGTTCCTTTATCCTTTGATGCAAGGCTACGATTCGGTCGCTTTGAAGTCCGATCTGGAACTCGGTGGTACCGACCAGAAATTTAATCTGCTGGTCGGCCGTGAGCTGCAGAAAGACTACGACCAGGAACCGCAGTGCATTTTGACCATGCCGCTGCTGGAAGGGCTGGACGGGGTCGACAAAATGTCCAAGTCGAAGAACAACTACATCGGCATCACCGAACCGGGCAACACCATGTTCGCCAAGATCATGAGCATTTCCGACGTGATGATGTGGAAATACTATGAGCTGCTGTCGTTCCGCTCGATCGCCGATGTGGCGGCCCTGAAGGCCACCATCGACGGCGGCGCCAATCCGCGCGACGCCAAAGTGGCGCTGGCGCAGGAAATCGTCGCTCGCTTCCACTCGCAGGCGGCGGCCGACGAGGCGCTCAACGACTTCGTCAACCGCTCCAAGGGCGGCATTCCGGACGACGTGCCGGAAGTAGCGCTGGGCGGCGCACCGGTCGGCATTCCGCAATTGCTGAAGATGGCCGGCCTGTGCCCGTCCACCTCCGAGGCGATGCGCATGATCGACCAGGGCGGCGTACGCCTGGACGGCGCCGTCGTCAGCGACAAGGCCGTCAAGATCGAGGCCGGCACCTTCGTATTGCAAGTGGGCAAGCGCAAGTTCGCCCGCGTGACGTTGTCCGCATGATCGCGCTGCTGCAACGGGTCAGCGACGCCAGCGTGGTGGTCGATGGCGCCACCATCGGCGCCATCGGGGCGGGGCTGATGGTGCTGCTGTGCGCCGAACGCAACGACACCGAAAAGGACGCCGACACCCTGCTGACCAAAATGCTGGGCTACCGCGTCTTTTCGGACGATGCGGGCAAGATGAACCGCAGCGTGACCGACGTCGCCGGCGGCCTGCTGCTGGTGCCGCAATTCACGTTGGCGGCCGACACCAAGTCCGGCACCAGGCCGTCGTTCACGCCGGCCGCCGCGCCGGCGGACGGGCTGCGCCTGTTCAATCATTTCGTCGAGCAGGCGCGCTTGCGGCACTCGATGGTGCAAACGGGCCAGTTTGGTGCGGACATGAAAGTTACGCTGACCAACGACGGACCTGTAACGTTTTGGCTGCAAACCAACTCTAAAACAGATTGAAAATTCGGCCGGGAGACCAGTATGAAACTGTCGAGTGAGAGCTTTCGCGACGGCACGGCGATTCCAGCCGCCTGCGCCTTTGCCACCATGGGCGCCGATGGCCAAGTGGCGCTGTCCGCCAACCGCAATCCCCAACTGAGCTGGAGCGACGTTCCGGCCGGCACCGAGTCGCTGGTGCTGCTTTGCATCGACGGCGACTTGCCGCAGGACGCCACCGATGTCAATCGCTCCGGCGTCACTCTGCCGGCGAGCATGCCGCGCGACGATTTTTTCCACTGGAGCCTGATCGATATCCCGGTCGGCCTGCACCAGATCGCCGAGGGCGCCTTGTCCGACAATGTCGTCGCGCACGGCAAGCCGGGGCCGGAAACCAGTCTGGATGGCGTCGCTTTGCGGCATGGCGTCAACGATTACAGCCGGTGGTTTTCCACCGACCCGGCGATGGCGGGCGACTATTACGGGTATGATGGCCCCTGTCCGCCGTGGAACGACGAGCGCGTCCACCATTATATTTTTCGCATGTATGCGCTCGATGTGCCGCGTTTGGCATTGGTAGGGCGCTTCACCTGCGTCGACGTGCTCAACGCCATCCACGGCCATATCGTCGACGAGGCGCAACTGATCGGCACGTACACTTTGAATCCGGCCCTGGCCGCCGAATCGGGCCGCAAGCCCAGAAAAAAGACCGCATGAACAACACCAATATTTTGCTGATCCGCCACGGCGAGACGGCCTGGAACGCTGTGCGCCGGCTGCAGGGCCATATCGACATCCCCCTCAATGCCGAAGGCGAACGCCAGGCCGGCGCGCTGGCCCAGGCGCTGGCCGCCGAATCGCTCGACGTGATCGTCTCGAGCGACCTGCAACGCGCCCGCCAGACCGCCCAGGCCGTGGCCGACCAGTACGACGGCTTCGAGGTCCAGACCGACGCCAACCTGCGCGAACGCTGCTATGGCGTCTTCGAAGGCATGTTGTATACCGAAGTCGAGCAGCAATACCCGGCCGACTTCGCGCTGTGGCAGGCCCGCGATATCGACGCGGTGATGCCGCCCGGCGAGCGCGTGGCCGAAAGTTTCCGCCAGTTTTATGCGCGCGCCACGTCGGCCATCCGCGAGTGGGCCGAACGTTATCCGGGCAAAACCATTGCCATCGTCGCCCACGGCGGCGTGCTCGAATGCGCCTATCGCGAGGCGGTCGGCATGCAGCTCGACAGCCCGCGCGATTTCCAGGTCAAGAACGCCAGCATCAACCGCTTTAGCTTCTCGGGCGGGAAGTTAGCGCTAACTAGCTGGGGCGAAGTAGAGCACCTGAGCCTGGCCGCAATGGACGATGTGATCTGATCGTTCATAACGTTCAGGCTGCACATTTGCAGTTTTCATAAAAAATAGTGCTTATTATTTGAGCACCCCTTCGGTTAAAATAGAAGGTTCCTTCTTCCCCATCAGGTATCGCCAGTGCAAATCGGCCCTCATTTACTGCGCAACAACGTTTTTGTCGCTCCCATGGCGGGCGTGACGGATCGGCCTTTCCGCCAGCTGTGCAAGCAGCTGGGGGCGGGGTACGCGGTGTCTGAAATGGCGGCGTCCAATCCGCGCCTGTGGGCGACGGAAAAGAGTTCGCGCCGCACCGACCATACCGGCGAAATGGAGCCGAAGGCGGTGCAGATCGCCGGCGCCGACCCCAAGGATCTGGCCGACTGCGCCCGCTTCAACGTCGAGCGCGGCGCCCAGATCATCGATATCAACATGGGTTGCCCGGTCAAGAAGGTGTGCAACAGCTGGTGCGGTTCGGCCCTGTTGCAGAACGAGGCGCTGGTCAGGGAAATCGTCGAAGCGGTGGTGGGCGCGGTCGATGTGCCGGTCACGTTGAAGTTCCGCACCGGCTGGAACCGCGAAAACAAGAACGCTTTGAAGATCGCGCGCATCGCCGAGGACGCCGGCATCGCCATGCTGACCTTGCACGGCCGCACGCGCGCCGACGGCTACACCGGCGACGCCGAGTACGACATGATCGCGGCGGTCAAGCAGTCAGTGGCGATACCCGTGGTGGCCAACGGCGACATCACCACGCCGGAAAAAGCCAAGTTCGTGCTCGATTACACCGGCGCCGATGCCGTCATGATCGGCCGCGCGGCGCAGGGCCGGCCGTGGATCTTCCGCGAGATCGAGCACTACCTGCGCACCGGCAGCCATTTGCCGTCGCCGTACGTCGATGAAGTGCGCGCGCTGATGGACGAACACCTGCGCGCCCACTACGCGTTTTACGGCGAGTACCTGGGCGTGCGCACCGCGCGCAAGCACATCGGGTGGTATGTGCGCGACCTCGAAGGGGGCGAAGAGTTCCGCCAGAAGATGAATCTGCTGGAGTCCACCGACGAGCAGTTGCTTGCCGTTGACCAGTTTTTCGAATCCCAATGGACTTACGGCGAGCGGTTACAATACCGCCTCCCAGAATTGTTGCAAGCCGATAAGTTGCAAACGGCATAGGTCCAGCTAGCGAGCACTAAAAAAGTTATATCAGAAGGGTAAGCGCCGGGGTCACAAGTCCTGGATTGATTTACCAGCGTCAACAGATTATTTAGCGAACGACATCAAAATGAGCAAAGAAAGTATCCAGGAAGTAGTCCAGAAGAGCCTTGAAGATTACTTCAACGACCTGGGCGAGCAGCAGGCATCGAATATCTACGATATGGTCGTGCTGACCGTGGAAAAGCCGATACTGGAAGTGGTCATGACGCGCGCCGACGGCAACCAGTCACACGCGGCGCAGATGCTGGGCATCAACCGCAACACCCTGCGCAAGAAACTGCAAGAACACGGCCTGCTGTAAACAGCGGCGTTTTTCCGGCATGGCGGCTGGGAACGGCCGTTGGGCCGGTCCGCAATCAGATATCAACCCACCTAGCCTTTCACAGCCATGATTAAACAAGCTCTCATCTCCGTCTCCGACAAAACCGGTGTGCTGGACTTCGCCCGCGCGCTGTCCGCCATGGGCGTCAAGATCCTGTCGACCGGCGGCACCGCCAAACTGCTGGCCGACAACGGCGTGGCCGTGACCGAGGTCGCCGACTACACCGGCTTCCCGGAGATGCTCGATGGCCGCGTCAAGACGCTGCACCCGAAAGTGCACGGCGGCATCCTGGCGCGCCGCGATTTCCCGGAGCACGTGGCCAAGCTGGAAGAGCACGCGATTCCGACCATCGACATGGTGGTGGTCAACCTGTACCCGTTCCAGGCCACCGTCGCCAAGCAGGATTGCTCGCTGGAAGACGCCATCGAGAACATCGACATCGGCGGCCCGGCCATGCTGCGCTCGGCGGCCAAGAACCACAAGGACGTGATCGTCATTTGCGATCCGTCGGACTACGACGTGGTGCTGGGGGAAATGAAGACCACCGACAACGCGCCGGGCGTAGTCGGCTACGATACCCGTTTCAAGCTGGCCACCAAGGTCTACGCGCACACCGCGCAATACGACGGCGCCATCGCCAATTACCTGACCAGCCTGGGCGCCGAGCGCCAGCACGCCAGCCGCAACGCTTATCCGAACACCTTGAACGTGGCGTTTGAAAAAGTGCAGGACATGCGCTACGGCGAGAATCCGCACCAGTCGGCCGCGTTCTACCGCGACGTCGCCGCCACCGACGGCGCGCTGGCCAACTATCGCCAGCTGCAGGGCAAGGAACTGTCGTTCAACAACATCGCCGACGCCGATGCCGCGTGGGAATGCGTCAAGAGCATGGGCAGCTTCCAGCAAAGCGCGGCCTGCGTCATCGTCAAGCACGCCAATCCGTGCGGCGTGGCGCTGGGCACCGACGCCGCCGACGCTTACAAGCGCGCGCTGCAGACCGATCCGACCTCGGCGTTCGGCGGCATCATCGCCTTCAACGTCGAGATCAACGCGGCCGCCGCCACCGAGCTGGCCAAGCTGTTCGTCGAAGTGCTGATCGCGCCGTCGTACTCGGCCGAAGCCAAGCAAATTTTGTCTGCCAAGCAGAACGTGCGCTTGCTGGAAATTCCGCTGGGCAACGGCGTCAACGCGATGGACTTCAAGCGCGTCGGCGGCGGTTTGCTGGTGCAGTCGGCCGATGCGAAAAACGTGCTGCTGACGGATCTGAAAGTGGTCAGCAAGCTGCAGCCGACGCCGCAGCAGTTGCAGGACATGATGTTCGCCTGGCGCGTGGCCAAGTATGTCAAGTCGAACGCCATCGTCTTCTGCGGCAACAACATGACCCTGGGCGTGGGCGCCGGCCAGATGAGCCGTATCGACTCGGCCCGCATCGCCTCGATCAAGGCGCAGAACGCCGGCCTGTCGCTGACCGGTTCGGTGGTGGCGTCGGACGCGTTCTTCCCGTTCCGTGATGGCCTGGACGTGGTGGTCGACGCCGGCGCGACCTGCGTGATCCACCCGGGCGGCTCGATGCGCGACCAGGAAGTGATCGATGCGGCCAACGAGCGCGGCGTGGTGATGGTGTACACCGGCATCCGCCACTTCCGCCACTAATTCGCAGCGTCCCTCGGGGCGGACGGGCTCGTGTCCGAATGACAGACTTGACCCCCGCAGTGCGATAAAAGCGCCCGCTACCTTGCGGGCGCTTTCTTTACTGCATACAATCCAGCAATGATAATTCTCGGCATCGACCCCGGCTTGCGCACGACCGGCTTTGGCGTTATTCGCAAGCAGGGCGCGAAGCTGTACTATGTTGCCTCGGGCACCATCAAAAGCGGCGAGGGCGGCCTGCCGGCGCGCTTGAAGGTGATCCTCGACGGCGTGGCCGAGGTCGCCCGCATCTACCAGCCCGAATGCGCGGCCATCGAGCAGGTGTTTGTCAACGTCAATCCGCAGTCGACTTTGCTGCTGGGGCAGGCGCGCGGCGCGGCCATTTGCGCGCTGGTGTCGGCCGAACTCAGTGTGGCCGAGTATTCGCCGACGCAGGTCAAGCAGGCGGTCGTCGGCACCGGCCGCGCCGTCAAGGCGCAGGTGCAGGACATGGTGGCGCGGCTGCTGTCCTTGCCCGGCCTGCCCGGCACCGATGCCGCCGACGCGCTCGGCATCGCCATCTGTCACGCCCACAGCCGCGAGACCTTGACCCTGATCGCCGGCGCCGGCAAGGGCACCAGCACCGCCAAGAGCGGGCCGCTGGCCGGCCTGCGCATGAAGAACGGCCGCCTGGTCGGCTAACTCCCCTAATTAAGAAGGCTACAACACGATGATCGGTCGTCTCTCCGGTATTTTGCTTGAAAAAAATCCGCCGCAACTGCTGGTCGAGTGCGCCGGTGTCGGCTACGAAGTTGATGTGCCGATGAGCACGTTCTACAACCTGCCGCATGTCGGCGAAAAGGTGGTGCTGTTCACGCACCAGGCGATCCGCGAGGACGCGCATTTGCTGTTCGGCTTTGGCAACGCCGAGGAGCGCGCCGTGTTCCGCCAGCTGATCAAGATCAGCGGCGTGGGCGCGCGCACCGCGCTGTCTATCCTGTCCGGCATGTCGATTTCCGACCTGGCGCAGGCGGTGACGTTGCAGGAATCGGGGCGCCTGATCAAGGTGCCCGGCATCGGCAAGAAAACCGCCGAGCGCTTGCTGCTGGAACTGAAGGGCAAGCTGGGCGCGGACATCGGCGCCGGCGGCGGCCACGCGGTGCCCGATTCGCAGTCCGATATCCTCAACGCGCTGCTGGCGCTGGGCTACTCGGACAAGGAGGCGCTGCTTGCGCTCAAGACCGTGCCGGCCGGCAGCGGCGTCTCGGACGGCATCAAGCAAGCATTGAAGGCGCTGTCCAAAGGCTGATTCGCCTCAAACGAAGCGCCGGTGCCGCCGCCTATGATTGAAGGTCGAGCAAAGCGGAGGCGCCGATCATGGACCAGCCCGTTAGATTTCCCTGGGACGACTTTCCGGACATCCTGATTCACGCCTTGGCCAGGTTTCTTGCCATTACCTTGCACTGGCCCTACGACCATACAGTGGTGCAGGCCAACAAGGTTAGTCATACTGGCGCCAACGGGTTCGATCGGCTTCGACGCCTAGCGATTTTCAGCGGTGTTGTCGGAACTGGCCTAAACTACCTGATGGTCGACGACTTCATTGGTCAGGGAGGCACTCTGACCAACTTGAGAGCTCTTCGGGCTAAGGAGGAAACATGGAAACATTGAAGACTGGTGGCGCCAGCGCTTTGGCTACGGATTCGAGTGCCTCACCGCTTCAGAGGCCAGATATCTCAGGCGAACTCCAGCGAGCGAAACAATCCTTACTCGCTTGGAAGGAGTTGCTAGCTGAAGGCAAGGTAGAATCGTTGGTTGTTAAGCTTGCTCCGCCATTGGACCCCGGCACGCCTGCGCGAATGCTCACGCCGCAAGAGCTTGACCAATTGCGAGCATCCAAAAAAGCGATTGGCGATTACGTCGAGCGCATATTAAAGACACCACCACTGAAGAACGAATGAGCATCCAGACCGACAGCTTCACCGAACAGCGCATCATCGACGCGGCGCCGTCGTCGCCCAACGAGGAGGCGATCGAACGGGCATTGCGCCCCAAGCATCTCGATGAATATGTCGGGCAGGCCAAGATCCGCGACCAGCTGGAAATCTTCATCGCCGCCGCGCGCAACCGCAAGGAGGCGCTCGACCATACCTTGCTGTTCGGACCGCCGGGCCTGGGCAAGACCACCTTGGCCAACATCATCGCGCGCGAGATGGGCGTGAACCTGCGCCAGACGTCCGGCCCGGTGCTCGAGCGCCCGGGCGACCTGGCCGCCATCCTGACCAACCTGGAAGCGAACGACGTGCTGTTCATCGACGAGATCCACCGGCTGTCGCCGGTGGTCGAGGAGATCCTGTATCCGGCGCTGGAGGACTACCAGATCGACATCATGATCGGCGAGGGGCCGGCCGCGCGCTCGGTCAAGCTCGACCTGCAACCGTTCACCCTGGTCGGCGCCACCACCCGCGCCGGCATGCTGACCAATCCGCTGCGCGACCGCTTCGGCATCGTTGCCCGCCTCGAGTTCTATAACACCGAGGAATTGACCAAGATCGTTACCCGCAGCGCCGCGCTGCTCAAGGCCAATATCGCGCCGGACGGTGCCGTCGAGATCGCCCGCCGCGCGCGCGGCACGCCGCGCATCGCCAACCGCCTGCTGCGCCGCGTGCGCGACTACGCCGAGGTCAAGGCCGACGGCGACATCACCAAGACCGTGGCCGACGCCGCGCTGGTCATGCTCGATGTCGACACGGTCGGCTTCGACGTCATGGACCGCAAGCTGCTCGAGGCGGTGCTGTACAAATTCGGCGGCGGCCCGGTCGGCATCGGCAACCTGGCGGCGGCCATCGGCGAGGCGGCCGACACCATCGAGGACGTGCTGGAACCTTATCTGATCCAGCAGGGCTTCCTGCAGCGCACGCCGCGCGGACGGGTCGCCACGCCGGCCGCCTACAAGCACTTCGGCGTGACGCCGCCGCGCACCAATCCCAACGGCGAACTGTGGGACCTGTGATGCAGATCTGGGTTGACGCCGACGCCTGTCCGGCGGTCATCAAGGACATCCTGTACCGCGTGGCCGAGCGCATGCAGATGCAGGTCACCCTGGTGGCCAACCAGCTGCTGCGGGTGCCGCCGTCGCGCTTTGTGCGCTCGGTGCAGGTGCCGTCCGGCGCCGACGTGGCCGACCAGGAAATCGTGCGCCTGCTGGCGCCGGGCGACCTGGTCGTCACCGGCGACATCCCGCTGGCGTCGGACGTTCTCAAGAAGGGCGGCTATGCGCTCAATCCGCGCGGCGAGTTCTACACCAACGACAACATCGCGCAGATGCTCAGCATGCGCGCCTTCATGGACGAATTGCGCGGCAGCGGCGTCGACACCGGCGGCCCGGCCGCCTTCAACCAGGGCGACCGGCAGAATTTCGCCAACAGCCTCGACCGGCACTTGCGCAAATACGCCACGCCGCCGGCGTCGCCGTAACGCCGGATCAGCGGGGCGCGGCTTGTCCTCAACGCGTTCGCCGGCAAGGGCTCCGGCGTCATGAGCATAGAGCGACTGGTCGAACGCATGGAGCGCGACGAGTTCGACCTGATCGCGGTGGGCCGGGCGCTGCTCAGCGATCCGGAATGGGCCGCCAAGATCGAGGGCAGCAACACCGGGGTCCTGAAAAGTTTCGACGCGGTGGCGCTCGCCGAGCTCGTTTAAGCGTCGACAGAGGGCGGTGGCGCATGGCCGCTGCCGCCTGCTAAGGTTCGCGCGCGGTGGCGGCCGGCGTCGGCATCGTCGGCACGAAGCGTGTCAGATAGATGGTCACGCAGAACCCGATGAGCACGATCGACACCCGCGCGTACAACGGCTCGGTGCGCCAGATCGAGTAGCCCATCGAGCCCCACATAAAGAGCAGTATCCAGATTTTCCCCCGCAACGGGATGCCGTGGCCGTTCTCATAGTTGCGCAGATACTTTCCGAACACGCGATTGGTCTGCAACCAGTGGTGCAGGCGCGTCGAGCCGCGCGCGAAGCAGGCCGAGGCCAGCAGCAGGAACGGCGTGGTCGGCAGCAGCGGCAGGAAGATGCCCAGCACGCCGAGCGCCACCGCCACGCATCCGATCAGATTCAATACTATTTTCATCGAATGTGCATTGCTTGCTGGATTGCAAGCGTGACGAGAATCGTATCACCACTTCCATGAAAAAGTGTATATTGAACCGCCTGTAATGATAGCGCTAACTATACGGAGACGACACATGAGAAAAATCATATTGGCCTGTATGGCCGTGGCTGGATTGTTGCTGTGGGCGAGCGGCGCGCGCGCCGACGACCAATACAAAATCCTGGTGCTGGCCATGCCGGGAAAATACCACTACGAATACATTCCGATCGCCCGCGAAAGCCTGGAAAAGCAGGCCAAGCTGCACGCGTTCGAGCTGGTGTACACGCACCGGCCGGAGGTGTTCGACGGCGACCTGAGCCAGTATGCGATGGTGATGTTCCTTAATACCCCGGGTGAGGAGCTCAGCGAGCCGCGCCGCAGGAAGTTCGAGGACTACATGCGCAACGGCGGCAACGCCATGCTGGTGCACCGCGCGCTGATCATTCCGCCCAATACCTGGCCGTGGTTCGAGAGGTTGATCGGCCGCCGGGTCGGCAACCATCCGATGCTGCAGACCGGCGTGGCGGAGGTGGTCGACAAGACATTCCCGGCGACCTTCGGGCTGCCGGCGCGCTGGATCTGGAGCGACGAGTGGTACGTGTTCGACAACCCGTACAACATCAAGATCAACCCGGTGCTCAACGTCGACGAGAGCACCTACGACCCGACCAAGATCTGGCCGGGGCAGGTGTCAAAAGGGATGGGCAAGGACCACCCGGTGGCATGGTACCACCAGGTGGAAAAGGGCCGCGTGTTCGTCACCTCGCTGGGGCACAACGGCGAGATGTACAAGGACCCGCAATACCTGTCGCACCTGATGGGCGGCATCTATTGGACCGCCACCGGCAGGGGTGCCCAGCAGTGACGGGTCTTAGTTGCCCGATTTACCGGACTTGCGGGAGCGGCGGCCGCGCCAACCGATCAGCACCATGCCGGCCATCAGCATCGCGTAGGTTTGCGGTTCCGGCACCGCCGCCGCAGGCGTCAGCGCGGTGATCGTGCTGTCGATGCGGACGTAGCCTCCCGTGGGCAGGAAGTAATACAACTCATAGCCGGCGTAGTTGAAGCTGGACAGGCTCAGTGCCGTCGGCACGCCGCCGTGGTCAAATGCCGTGCCGCTGAAGTCATACAGGGAAATGTTGCTGTTGAAACTGCCAAAGTCAGGCGCCATCATCGTGGTGGACAGCGCCAAAATATCGCCGCCGGAGAACGTCGTCGCATCGTTGGCAATTTGCAGCAGATTCGTTTCATAGATCACCTCTTGCGGCCGGCTGAACACGGTTGGCGCGGTGATGTTGGTTGTGTTGTTGAGATCGTTGTATAACAGGTAAGTGCCGCTGGCCTGCGGCGCCGGCTGATAGATCGCGTTCAGTCCCATGGCGGTATCGTAGCTGAACGAGCCGTGGATCGCCTGTCCCACCGACACCGTCATCCCGGTTAACGTGCTCAGGTCCCGGAGGGTGGACGTATAAGCCGGTGGCAACGATTCTTCGATAGAAGCGACCGTTGCCGTGAAGTTGTAGGTGACAACGGCGGCATGCGCCGAACCCAGCATCGCGAACCCGGCGAGCAGTCCAATTATCTTTTTCATGTAAACCCCTAGTTTTATTTTAAAAGGGGCTTAGTAGAACACCAATGAAAAAATGTGTCAATTGGTCAATGAACTTGTCCGGGTGGTAATGCTGGTCCGGCGCTAGCGCCGGCTCATTCCTGGCGCACCCACACCTGCGAGCGGCCCAGCATCGGCATGCCGATGTAGCCGCGCAAGTTGAGTTTCTTGCCGGCGTCGGTCAGGTGCATCTTGGCCTTGTAGACCTTGCCGTTTTTCGGGTCGACGATCTCGCCGCCGTTGAATTCCTCGCCATCCTTTTTCAGCCCCGACAGGATCACCATGCCGACGATCGGCTGGTCCTTGCGCGCGCCCTCGCATTTGTCGCATTTCGGGTTCTGGTCTTCGTTCGGCTCGCGGTACAGCTTCTCGATCTGGCCCTGGAACGCGCCGTCGTTTTCGGTGATGCGGATCAGCGCCTTCGGCTTGCCGGTCTCGTCGTCGATGTTCTTCCACAGGCCGACCGGCGTGTCGGCGGCAAAGGAGAAGGCGGGGGCGATCGACAGCAGCGCGGCAGCGGCAAATGCGGCAAGTTTCATGGTGGTCTCCAAGGGGTTATTTTTTGTCAGACGAGTGTAGCAAATAAATGACCGGTCGTACTATTTTCTATCGAATTACACAAATTATCTAAAACAAGATAATATGTGCAGATGAAAAAAACACCCGAACAGCAAAACCTGCTGGCGCAGATGAAGCAGGTCGCCGACGGCCTGGGCCAAACGCTGGCGCCGTTTTGCGAGGTCGTGCTGCACGACCTGCTCGACCCGGAGCACGCCATCCTTGCCATCCACAACAACCTGTCGGGCCGCAGCGTCGGCGCGCCGGCCACCGAGCTGGGACTGGCGCGCGCCGCCAATCCGGACTTCGCGCAGGTGATCGCCAACTACCCGAACACCTTCGCCGACGGCCGGCTGGCCAAGAGTACCTCGATCGGCATCAAGGACAGCGAGGGGCGCTATATCGCGGCGCTGTGCATGAATGTGGACCTGACCGTGTTCCGCAGCCTGAACAGCCTGCTGACGCAGTTCGGCAGCGTCAATACCGCCGCCGGCTTCAGCGAGACGCTGGAGCCGGCCGGCGCCGACGCCATCCGCGCACGGATCGACCAGTTCGCGGCGCGGCTGGCGACCACGCCGCGCGCGCTCAAGGCCGACGAGCGCAAGGCGCTGATGCGCGAATTGAAGGAATCAGGATTGAGCGATGTCCGGCGCGCGATGGAAGTCGTCGCCGCGTATTTGAACGTCTCACGCGCCACGGTGTACAACGATGCCAGATAACGCAAGCCTCCTCTTATTGGACCGCGACCAGGCCGGCGCGTTGCTGCGGGCGGACGACGTGCTGGCGGCCGTGCGCGAAGCCTTCCTGCTGCACGCCAGCGGCGCCGGCAAGATCTTCCCGCTGGTGCGCGAGGCGCTGCCGGCCGGCGTGTTCGGCATCAAGTCCGGCGGCGTGCCGGAGCGCGAACTGCTCGGCATGAAGGCGGCCGGCTTCTGGCCCGGCAACCGCGCGCAAGGCGCCGACGGCCATCAGGCGACGATCATGCTGTTCGACCCGGCCACGGGGCGGCCGCAATGCGTCATCGACGGCAACGCCGTCACCACCACGCGCACGGCGGCGGCCGGCGCGCTGGGACTGCTGGCGTTGGCCCGTCCCGACAGCGAGAGCTTGTGCGTGTTCGGCACCGGCTTGCAGGGCGTGGCGCATACCGATTACGCGCTGCGCGTGATGCCGGGCATACGGCGTGTGCGCTATCTGACCTCCGACGGGCGGCGCGATGCACAATTCGAAGCGCTGTTCGCCGCGCGTTGCGACGTCGGCGCCGGCGCCAGCGCCGATGCCGCCGTCGCCGAAAGCGATATCGTCATCACCGCGACGCGCGGCGCCGGTCCGCTGTTTTCCGCAAGCGCGGTCAGGCCGGGCACGCACCTGAACTGCGTCGGCAGCGACACGCGCGGCAAGCGCGAACTGCCGGAAGGCTTGCTGGCGGTGGCCGGCGTCTGGGCCGACGACTTGCATCAGGCGCGCGCCATCGGCGAGCTGCAATGGGCGGGCGAGATGGTGGGCGAGATGGTGGGCAAGACGGCGCCAGGGGAGCTGGGCGCGCTGCTGGCCGGGCGCACGCTGGGACGCGACGCCATCGCCGCCGGCGCCATCACCATTTTCGATATGACGGGCATCGCCCTGCAGGATCTGACAGTGGCGCGCATGCTGTATCAGCGCGCTTTGGAAAACGGCAGCGGGACCAGCATCGTCTGGCCCTGGTAATCACAAAGGAACAAGATGAGCGAATACCTTCCAACCTATGCCGACGTCGTCGCCGCGTCGGAACGCATCGCCGGCCACGCGCACCGCACGCCGGTGTTGACCTCGCGCACGGCCGACGCCGAACTGGGCGCCCACGTCTTCTTCAAGGCGGAGAACTTGCAGCGCATGGGCGCATTCAAATTCCGCGGCAGCTACAACGCGCTGGCGAAGTTCGACGCCCAGCAGCGCCGCGCCGGCGTGGTGGCTTTCTCGTCCGGTAACCACGCGCAGGGCATAGCGCTGTCGGCGCAGTTGCTGGGCATTCCCGCCACCATCGTCATGCCGCACGACGCGCCGCCGTCGAAGATCGCCGCCACGCGCGGCTACGGGGCGCAAGTGGTGCTCTATGACCGCTATACGGAGGACCGCGAGCAGATCGGCCGCGACCTGGCGGCCAGGCATGGGCTGACGTTGATTCCGCCATACGATCACGCCGACGTGATCGCGGGGCAGGGCACGGCGGCCAAGGAGTTGTTCGAGGACGTGGGCGAGCTGGATTATCTGTTTGTCTGCCTTGGCGGTGGCGGTTTGCTCAGTGGCTCGGCGTTGGCGACGCGGGCGCTGTCGCCGAGGACGAAGCTATTTGGCGTGGAGCCGGAGGCCGGCAACGATGGCCAGCAATCGTTCCGCAGCGGCGCCATCGTGCACATCGACACGCCGAAGACGATCGCCGATGGCGCGCAGACGCAGCATCTGGGCCAACTTACGTTCCCGATCATCAAACGCGATGTGGACGATATTTTGACGGTGAGCGACGAGCAGCTGCGCGCCGAGATGCGCTTCTTCGCGGCGCGGATGAAGATCGTGGTGGAGCCGACCGGCTGCCTGGGGCTCGCCGCCGCGCGGGCGATGAAGGATCAGCTGCAGGGTAAGCGGGTGGGCGTCATCATCAGCGGCGGCAACGTCGATATCGAGCGCTACGCCGCGTTGCTGTCGCAATAATAATCGCGTTACCGCGTTACCGCGTTACCGCGTTAATTTGCGCGGTTGTTTTTCTTGGTGCGGCGCTTATGGCGGCGCGCGCGTTTTCCAGCGGCGTGCCCGCGCTGGGCGCGATCGTCTTCGTCGCCCCCCAGCAAGCGTTTGATGGATGCCTTCCGCGCGGCCCGACAGACATCGGCGAGCAGCCACTCATCGCTGCCCGGCAGGCGCAGCCAAATCGCTTTCCACGCGTTGCGGTTACCGCTGCCGTGTAGATTTGCAAAGCAGGACGGCGACACGGCTTGCTCTTCATATGTGATTTCCGCGCCCTCCACGCTGGCGAAATACGGCTGGCTGCCGAAATTAGCACGCAGTTTGGTCCCCTCGGGCAAAAAAACCTCCTTCCATTGGTAGCCCGGCTCGCATCGCGGCTTGGATAGCGCCGTCGGCAGCGGCTGAGGCTGGGATTGGACCGGCTGGGGGGCGATGTAGCTCCGAATCGCTTTGCAAATGTGGGGTTCCAGCGCTAGAGAGTCCGACCAGAAAAGGCCGGTGAATGCGCCTAATTCTTCAAGCAGTTCGCTCGGCACGCGAATGGGGAAGTGGAGAGACATGATGGTGGGGCTCCCGAAAAGGCGGCTTTTACTAGACATTACTAATCGCAGCTCATTTGTTCTAAAGCGCGCTAATACTTACTAAAAATTCCGTAGTGAACGCTAATCCACACTATTCTTGTAGCGCTTATATTCTTTAGAGGCAGTTAGTAGTATTTAGTTCAGAATTAGTACGCACCCGCGCGAAATAGCGCGTTCTCTCGTGATTTAGTAAGCGTTAGTACGTTTTAGTAAAACGCGCAAAAATGGGAGGGCATCCCTCTCCTGCTCATTGCGCCGGGTGAGATCCAGCGCGTCGCCTGCGCTCGCCGTCGGCGGCTCGCGGCGTGAAAAAAGCCGCGCGGCTTGCACCGGGCGGCTTTCTTGATTTGCTGCGGAGGGCTACGTCATCACGCCGCTGGCAGCTTGGCGAACTGCTCGCGCATCTTGTCCAGCGTTGCCGAGAAGTTGGCCACGCGTTCCTTCTCCTGCGCTACCACTTCGGCCGGCGCGCGGGCGACGAAGCTTTCGTTCGACAGCTTGCCGTTGGCCTTGTTGATCTCGCCCTCGACGCGCGCGA
Organism: Duganella sp. AC917; assembly: GCF_979258245.1. NCBI lineage: Bacteria > Pseudomonadati > Pseudomonadota > Betaproteobacteria > Burkholderiales > Oxalobacteraceae > Duganella > Duganella sp. AC917. Next base: position 4,209,662 of record NZ_OZ409848.1, on the reverse strand, counting down.
TCTCCTTGGACAAGCGCTCACGCTCGGCCTTGACGTCGATCTCCACCTTCAGCATCAACTTGGTGGTGCCAACGATCGATACGGCCGCCGGCGATTCCGGCAGGGCGTCGACGATCTGCACTTCCGACAGTTTGCCCAGCGACTGGATGTAAGGCGCATAACCTTCCATCGCCGCCTTGTCGGCCGCGTTGCCGGCTTCAACGATCAGCGGCACGCGCAACGACGGCGCCAGCTGCATTTCGCCGCGCAGGTTGCGGGTGGCGTCGGTCAGCGTCTTGAGTTGCTGCATCCACGCCTCGGCCGCCTCGTCGATGTTGGCGGTGTTGGCGATCGGGTAGGGCTGCGTCATGATGGACTGGCCACCGTCCGCCGTCGCTTTGCCGGCCAGCGGCGCAACCGCCTGCCACAGCGCCTCGGTGACGAACGGAATCACCGGATGCGCCAGGCGCAGCACCACTTCCAGCACGCGCAGCAGGGTGTGGCGGGTGGCGCGCTGCTGGCCTTCGGTGCCGGTTTGCACCTGCACCTTGGCCACTTCCAGATACCAGTCGCAGTACTCGTCCCAGACGAACTTGTAGATGGTCGAGGCGATATTGTCGAAGCGGTAGTCGGCAAAGCCCTTGGCCACGTCCAGCTCGGCCTTTTGCAGCAGCGAGATGATCCACTTGTCGGCGTTGGACAGGTCGGCAACGCTGGCGCTGCAATCCTTCTCTTCCGTGTTCATCAGCACGAAGCGGGTGGCGTTCCACAGCTTGTTGCAGAAGTTGCGGTAGCCTTCGGCGCGGCCGAGGTCGAAGTTGATGTTGCGGCCCAGCGAGGCGTACGACGCCATCGTGAAGCGCACCGCGTCGGTGCCGTAGGCGGCGATACCGTCGGGGAATTCCTTGCGCGTGGCCTTGGCGATCTTTTCGGCCGCCTTCGGATTCATCAGCCCCGTGGTGCGTTTTTCCACCAGCGCGTCGATGCCGATGCCGTCGATCAGGTCGATCGGGTCGAGCGTGTTGCCCTTCGATTTGGACATCTTCTGGCCCTGCGAGTCGCGCACCAGGCCGTGCACGTACACGGTCTCGAACGGCACCTTGCCGGTGAAGTGCAGGGTGAACATTACCATGCGCGCGACCCAGAAGAAGATGATGTCAAAGCCGGTCACCAGCACCGACGACGGCAGGAAGGCTTTCAGGTCCGGCGTTTCCTCGGGCCAGCCGAGGGTAGAGAACGGCACCAGCGCCGACGAGAACCACGTGTCGAGCACATCGTTGTCGCGGCGCAGCGGACCGCTGCTGCCGGCCGCCTGCTGCTTGATCTGCGCCTCGGCCTCGGTCTTGGCGACAAAGATGTTGCCGGCCTCGTCGTACCAGGCCGGGATCTGGTGGCCCCACCACAGCTGGCGCGAGATGCACCAGTCCTGGATGTTGTTGAGCCACTGGTTGTAAGTGGTGCTCCAGTTTTCCGGCACGAACTTGATGTCGCCGCTGGCGACCTTCTCCAGCGCGACCTCGGCGATCGATTTGCCCGGGAAAAAAGTGCCTTCCGGCGCCGGCTGGCTCATGGCCACAAACCACTGGTCGGTCAGCATCGGTTCGATGATGACGCCGGTGCGGTCGCCGCGCGGCACCATCAGCTTGTGCGGCTTGACCTGTTCGAGCAGGCCCTGCGTGTCGAGGTCGGCGACGATCTGCTTGCGCGCGACAAAGCGGTCCATGCCGCGATACGCCTCGGGCGCCTCGTCGTTGATCTTCGCTTCCAGGGTCATGATCGACAGCATCGGCAGCTTGTGGCGCTGGCCCACCGCGTAGTCGTTCAAGTCGTGCGCCGGCGTGATCTTGACGCAGCCGGTGCCGAAGGCCTTGTCGACGTATTCGTCGGCGATGATGGGGATTTCGCGGCCGACCAGCGGCAGCACCAGCATCTTGCCCACCAGCGCCTGATAGCGCTCGTCGGTCGGATCGACCGCCACGGCGACGTCGCCAAGCATGGTTTCAGGACGGGTGGTGGCCACCGTCAGCGAACCGCTGCCGTCGGCCAGCGGGTACTTGATGTACCACATCGAGCCGTCTTCCTCTTCGGACACCACTTCGAGGTCGGAGACGGCCGTGCCCAGCACCGGGTCCCAGTTGACCAGGCGCTTGCCGCGGTAGATCAGGCCCTGTTCGTGCAGGCGCACGAAGACGTCGGTGACGACCTTCGAACGCGTCTCGTCCATCGTGAAGTATTCGCGCTGCCAGTCCGGCGACGCGCCCAGCCGGCGCATCTGGCCGGTGATGGTGGAACCGGATTTCTCCTTCCACTCCCAGACCTTCTTGACGAACGCTTCGCGGCCGAGGTCGTGGCGCGAGATCTTTTGCGCGTCCAGCTGGCGCTCGACGACGATCTGCGTGGCGATGCCGGCGTGGTCGGTGCCGGGGATCCAGGCGGTGTTGTGGCCCAGCATGCGGTGGTAGCGGGTCAGGCCGTCCATGATGGTCTGGTTGAAGGCATGGCCCATGTGCAGGGTGCCGGTCACGTTCGGCGGCGGCAGCTGGATGCTGAACGACGGTTTGCCGGCGTCGAGGGTGGCGGTGTAGTAACCGCGCTGTTCCCACTCGGTGCGCCAGAATTGTTCAATGTCGGCAGGCTCGAAAGACTTGGCTAATTCCATGATTTGGCTGATGTATTGAAGTAAACGCGGTCGCGAAAACAGCCATTATAGATGACGCGACGGCGGACGCGGACGGCGCCGCCGCGGGCATGTCAAAAAATCACTCCTCGCCGGCCAGGCGCCAGGCGTTGCGGCCGGCCGCCTTGGCCCGGTACAGCGCGACGTCGGCGCGCTTGTAGAGCTCCTCGTGGGCGCCGGCCTGGCCCTCCTGCCCGTCCTTGCCCTCCTTGCCATCGTGGACGGCGGCGCCGACGCTGGCGCTGATGCACATCGTGGCCGCGCCGTGCGGCAGCGGCTGCGCCAGGTTCTCGAGGATGCGCTGGCACACCGGTTCGAGCGTGGCGCGCTCGGTGGTCTGGCCCAGCAGCACGGCAAACTCGTCGCCGCCCAGGCGGAACGGCCGGTCGGTTTCGCGCACGGCCGCCCGCAGGCGCGCGGCGGCGGCCACCAGCAGCGCGTCGCCGGCGTCGTGCCCGAGGGTGTCGTTGATCTGCTTGAAGTGGTCGAGGTCGATCAGCAGCAGGGTGAAACCGGGGCCGCCGCGCGCCGCCTGCGCCACCAGGTGGCGCAGCTCGTCGTTGAACAGGCGCCGGTTCGCCAGCCCGGTCAGCGGGTCGCCGTAGGCCAGCTGCTCGAGCTGCGACTGCGTCGCGCGCAGCTCGGCGGTGCGGGCGTCGACCATCGCCACCAGCTCGCGCTGGCGGCGCCGCAGCAGGGCCGTGCGCGCCTGCACCAGCGCGGCCAGCAGCGCCAGCGCCAGCACGCCGGCGCCGGCGCGCGCGAGCGGGCGCTGGTGCCACGCCGGCAGCACCCTGACCGGCACCTCGAGCGGCGCCGACCACTCGCCGTTGCGGTTCGAGCCGCGCAGCTGCAGCACGTAGTCGCCCGGCGGCAGGTTGGTGTAGCCGGCCCGGCGCGACGTGGCGTCGGCCTTGATCCAGTCCTGGTCGAAGCCGGCGAGCCGGTAGGCGTAGCGGTTGCGCTCGGGCGCCGAGTAGTCCAGCGCGGCGAACTCGAGCGAGAAGCCGCGCCCGCGCCCCTGCGGCGTGACCGTGATCGGCGCGGCCCGGGCGCCGGCGCCGCCGGCGCCGCCAGCGCCGCCATTGTAGCGGCCGACCGGCATTTCGCGGTCGTCGACCAGCAGGCGGGTGGCCACCACGGGCGGGCGGTAGTGCCACGGGCTCAGGCGCTCCGGGCGCAGCACCGTCACGCCCGACAGGCCGCCGAACACCAGCTCGTCGGCGCCCGTGCGCACGCCCGAGGCGGTCCAGTAGGTGGGCACGTGGACGCCGTCGGCCGCGCCGAAGGTGCGGATCGCGTAGCTGACCGGATCGATGCGCGCCAGATTGGCGTCGGTGCTGGCCCAGATGGCGCCGGCGGCGTCCGCGAGCAGCATGTTGGCGCCGCTGTCCTCGAGGCCGTTGGCGTTGCCGAGCCGCCGGAAGCGGCGCCGGCCGTCGGCGTCGGTGCGCTCGAGGATCACCACGCCGGTGCCGAACTGCGACAGCCACAGGCGCCCGCGGCGGTCCAGCAGCATCGACGACACATAGCCGGGCGCCATGCGATCGGCCTCGGCCAGCACCGTCGGCACCAGCTCGACGCCGCCGTCGTCGCCGACCCGCGCCAGGCCGACGCGGGTGCCGACCCAGATGCCGCCGACGGCCGGCAACAGGTAGGTCACGCGCGGGTCGCCCAGGCGCTGCTGTTCGTGGCGGCGCAGCACCCATCGCCCGTCGGCGGCGCCCGAGAACGCCCACAGGCCCTCGGTGCCGCCCAGCCACAGTACGTCGCCGACCAGCGCCAGCGCCCACACCGCCGCGTCAAGGCGGCGCTGCGGCATGGCCAGCCGGCGCACGTTGCCGCCATCGGCGTCGGCCTGGTACAGGCCCTGCTCGGTGCCGAGGTAGACGGTGCCGCCGCGCCCCAGGGTCATCGTCAGCACGCGGCCGGTCGGCAGCGCGCCCGGCGTGCCGGCCGGCGCCGGCGTCAGGTGGGCCATGACGCCTTGTTGCGGATCGACGATGTCGACGCCGCCGCCGACCACGCCTAGCCACAGCCGCCCGTCCGGGTGGGCCAGCATGCTGGGCACGCTCAATTTGTTGGCGCCGCCGCCGACGTTGCCGATGTTGCCGGTGGTCCGGATCGTCGTCACCGCGCGCGGCAGCGGATCGTGCTGGCTCAACGCGCCCATGGTGCCGACGAAAATGATGCCGCTGCGCTCGCGGAACAGCGCCATGACGTCGTTTTCGTACAGGCTGTCGGGGGTGTCGGGCTGGTGGCGGATGCGGCGCGTGGTCCCCAGCAGCGGATCGACCGCCACGATGCCGCCGTTGACGCCGTCCGTGCCCAGCCAGACCTCGCCCAGCGCCGCCTCGACGATGGCGGTGACGCGCTCGCGCGCCAGGGTCGGCGCCGGCCCGCCCTCGCGCACGGCGCGCGCGGCGGCGCTGCCCGGCTCGATGACGAAGGCGCCGTGGTTGCGGGTGCCGATCCAGATCCGGCCCGAGCTGTCCTGCAGCAGCGCGCTGATGTTGGCGCCGCCGTCGCGCCCTTCGAGCGGCACGTCCAGCGGCGCCGGCGCGCCCGGCGCCAGTTTCAATAAACCGTCCGGCGTGCCGATCCACAAGGCGCCGCCGCGCTCGCGCAGCAGCGCGCCGACCGCGCGCGCCGGCAAGGCGATGGCGCCCGGCGCGCCGCCGCGGATAACGACGTCGCGCGCGTCGATATGATCGAGGCCGCCGCCGGTGCCGACCCACACGCCGCCGGCGCCGTCGTCGGCCAGCGCGGTGACCTGGGCGTTGCCCAGGCCGGACGGGCCGTGCGCGAAGCGGCTGAAGGTTTCCTGCTCGGCGTTGTAGCGCGCCAGGCCGCCCGAGCTGGTGCCGGCCCACAGCCGGCCGGCGCTGTCGACGAGCAGGCTGGTGATGTAATTGTCGGGCAGGGCGTCGCTGCGCAGCGGGTCGGCGAAAAATTTGCGCGGGCGGTGGCCGTCCCAGCGCACCAGTCCGGTCTGGGTGCCGACCCACACGAAACCGCTGCGGTCCTGCGCGAAGCTGACGCCGGCGCCGGTGTCGGCGTACGGTTGGTGCTTGAACGCCGTGTGGGTCAGCGCGGCCCAGCGGTCCGGCTCGGCGGCGAGCGCGCGCGCCGGCGCCAGCAGCCAGCACAATATCAGCGCCGGCACCGCCGCCAGCGCCAGCCACCGCAGCCACGGCCCGCATCGACCCCGGCGCGCCGGCATGGCATGGTCAGGCGGCGCGACAATAGCGCAATGAAAGTTGCATTTTGGCATAAATCGACTATACATCAGCCGAACTCAACCACGGCCACCAGCGCCATCGGGAGGCGTCCGGGCGTCGGATTTTCGCCACGCGCCGGCTGGTGCGTTTTGTGGTTTGTTCGCCGATCTGGCCGTTTTTATCATGTTGGCTCTGTTATAATCGTCCCGCTGCCGCAAGGCGGCACACGCTAGGGGTCCTGCGCGTCGTCATGCAATGCATGCGATGCGCGGGTGAGAAATACCCTCCGAACCTGATCTGGATAATGCCAGCGAAGGGAAGCTTAGGACAACGCCGCAATCCCACGATGCCATCGATTCCATCGATTCCATCGATTTTTCGGGCGCGGCGCCGTCCAACCTCCTTTGCTGGCTCCTGTAGCCCACCAAGGAGCCAAATGAACGCCAATCCCAAATTCCTGTCCGCCACCGCCACCGTGGACGAGGCAGCGATCAAACCGCTACCCAATTCCCGCAAGATCTACGTGGAAGGCAGCCGGCCCGACATCCGCGTGCCGATGCGCGCTATCACGCAGTCCGACACGCCCGCGTCGTTCGGCTTCGAGGCCAATCCACCGGTCTACGTCTACGACACCTCCGGCCCCTACACCGATCCGGACGCCGTCATCGACATCCGCTCCGGCCTGGCCGCCACGCCGCGCCTGCCGTGGATACTGGAGCGCGGCGACACCGAGGAGCTCGACGGCCCGACCTCCGACTACGGCAAGGCGCGCCTGGCCGATCCGGCGCTGGCCGAACTGCGCTTCAACCTGCACCGCAAGCCGCGCCGCGCGCGCGCGGGCGCCAACGTCACGCAGATGCACTACGCGCGCCAGGGCATCGTCACGCCGGAGATGGAGTTCGTGGCGATCCGCGAAAACCTGCGCCGCAAGGAATACCTGGAAAACCTGAAGACCTCTGGCCCGATGGGCCAGCGCCTGGCCGATTTGATGGGCCGCCAGCATCCGGGCCAGTCGTTCGGCGCCAGCATCCCGAACGAGATCACGCCGCAATTCGTGCGCGAGGAAATCGCCCGCGGCCGCGCCATCATCCCGGCCAACATCAACCACCCCGAGATCGAGCCGATGATCATCGGCCGCAATTTCCTGGTCAAGATCAACGCCAACATCGGCAATTCGGCGGTCACCTCGTCGATCGGCGAGGAAGTCGAAAAAATGACGTGGGCGATCCGCTGGGGCGGCGACAACGTCATGGACCTGTCGACCGGCAAGCATATCCACGAAACGCGCGAGTGGATCATCCGTAACAGCCCGGTGCCGATCGGCACCGTGCCGATCTACCAGGCGCTTGAAAAGGTCAACGGCAAGGCCGAGGACCTGACCTGGGAGATCTTCCGCGACACGCTGATCGAGCAGGCCGAGCAGGGCGTCGACTACTTCACCATCCACGCCGGCGTGCTGCTGCGCTACGTGCCGATGACGGCCAAGCGCCTGACCGGCATCGTCTCGCGCGGCGGCTCGATCATGGCCAAGTGGTGCCTGGCGCACCACAAGGAGTCGTTCCTGTACACGCACTTCGACGACATCTGCGCCATCATGAAAGCCTACGACGTGTCGTTCTCGCTGGGGGACGGCCTGCGCCCCGGCTCGATCTACGACGCCAACGACGAAGCCCAGCTGGGCGAACTCAAAACCCTGGGCGAACTGACGCAGATCGCCTGGCAGCACGACGTGCAGGTGATGATCGAAGGCCCGGGCCACGTGCCGATGCAGCTGATCAAGGAGAACATGGACCTGCAGCTGGAGCAGTGCCACGAGGCGCCGTTCTACACGCTGGGGCCGTTGACCACCGACATCGCGCCCGGCTACGACCACATCACCTCCGGCATCGGCGCCGCGCAGATCGGCTGGTACGGCACCGCGATGCTGTGCTACGTCACGCCCAAGGAGCATCTGGGCCTGCCGGACAAGAACGACGTCAAGGACGGCATCATCACGTACAAGATCGCCGCCCACGCGGCCGACCTGGCCAAGGGCCATCCGGGCGCGCAGATCCGCGACAACGCGCTGTCGAAGGCGCGCTTCGAATTCCGCTGGGACGACCAGTTCAACCTGGGCCTCGACCCGGACAAGGCGCGCGAATTCCACGACGAGACCTTGCCCAAGGACTCGGCCAAGGTGGCGCATTTCTGCTCGATGTGCGGCCCGCATTTCTGCTCGATGAAGATCACCCAGGAGGTGCGCGAGTACGCCGCCGCCAACGGCATGAGCGACGGCGTGGCGATCGAACAGGGCATGCAGGTCAAGGCGGTGGAGTTCATCAAGAACGGCGCCGAACTGTATCGCAAGCTGTGAGGCCGGCATGACGGACGACTGCATTTCGATAGAACTGAACGGCGCGCCGCACCAGGTGCCGCCGCAACAGACGCTCGACCAGCTGGTCGACGCGTTGTCGCTGACGGGCCAGGCGCTGGCGCTGGCGGTCAACCGCGCGGTGGTGCCGCGCCAGCAATGGCCGCGGCGCGTGCTGCAGCCGCTCGACAAGGTCGACATCGTGCGCGCCATCGGCGGCGGCTAACAAGGAAAGGAACAGACATGAGCAACGATGCAACAGACAATCAAGACTACCTCACCATCGCGGGCAGGCAATACGGCTCGCGGCTGCTGGTCGGCAGCGGCAAATACAAGGACCTGCAGCAGACCCGCGAGGCCACCGACGCCGCCGGCGCGCAGATCGTCACGGTGGCGATCCGCCGCGTCAACATCGGCCAGGACCCGAAGGCGCCCAGCCTGCTGGACGTGCTGCCGCCGTCGCAGTACACCATCCTGCCCAACACGGCCGGCTGCTACACCGCCAGGGACGCGGTCTACACCTTGCAGATGGCGCGCGAGCTGCTCGACGGCCACAAGCTGGTCAAGCTCGAAGTGCTGGGCGACGAGAAGACGCTGTTCCCGCACATGCCCGAGACCCTGATCGCGGCCGAGGCCCTGGTCCGGGACGGCTTCGACGTGATGGTCTACTGCAGCGACGATCCGATCCAGGCCAGGCTGCTGGAGGACATCGGCTGCGTGGCGGTGATGCCGCTGGCGTCGCTGATCGGCTCCGGCATGGGCATCCTCAATCCGTGGAACCTGTCGCTGATCATCGAGCAGGCCAGGGTGCCGGTGCTGGTCGACGCCGGCGTCGGCACCGCGTCCGACGCCGCCATCGCGATGGAGCTCGGCTGCGACGGCGTGTTGATGAACACCGCCATCGCCGGCGCGCGGGACCCGGTGCGCATGGCGCGCGCGATGAAGCTGGGCGTGCAGGCCGGCCGCGAAGCCTATCTGGCCGGGCGCATCGTGCGCAAGTTCGCCGCGTCGCCGTCGTCGCCGATGGCTGGCCGGCTGGCATGACGGGCACTGCGTCCGCGCGGCCCTGCGTGCTGGTGTTTTCCGGCATGGACCCTTCCGGCGGCGCCGGCATCGTCGCCGACGCGCAGGCGGTGGCCGGGCAGGGCGCGCACGCGCTGTGCGTGGTCACCGCGCTGACGGTGCAGGACAACGACCGCGCCTACGCGGTGCAGCCGGTCGAACCGGACCTGCTGCTGCGCCAGGCGCGCGCGCTGACGTCCAAGATCGCGGTGGCCGCCGTCAAGATCGGCATTCCGGGCAGCGCCGCCAACGCGCTGGCGATCGCGCAGGTGATCGGCGAGCTGCGCGCGCTGCAGCCGGCGCTGCCGGTGGTGCTCGACCCGGTGCTGGCCAGCGGCCATGGCGACATGCTCTCGCGCGGCGACGCGGTGGCGGCGCTGGCGCCGTTGCTGCCGCTGGTGACGGTGCTGACGCCGAACGCGCCGGAGGCGCTGGCGCTGAGCGGCCAGGCCACGGCCGACGCGCAGGCGCGGGTGCTGCGCGCGCTGGGCTGCCGCCACGTGCTGATCACCGGCGGCCATGGCCAGGGCCAGGACCAGGACCAGGACCAGGACGTCACCGACGAGGTGGTGAACCGCTGGTTCGGTCCCGGCGACGATCCACCCGACACGCGGCAATGGCGCTGGCAGCGCCTGGACGGCGGCTTTCATGGCAGCGGCTGCACGCTGGCCTCGGCCATCGCCGGCCAGCTGGCGCTGGGCATGCCGACCGGCTACGCCCTCGAACAGGCGCAGTCCTATTGCAATGCCGCGTTGCGCGGCGCCTACAGCATCGCCCCCGGCCAGCGTATCCCGCTGCGCTAGACCCAACCATCATCAGGAGAACGCATCATGCAAGGACTGTATCTGGTCACCCCCAACTGGGACGACACCGCGCGGTTGCTGGACGCGAGCGAAGAGGCGCTCGACGCCGGCGCGGCCGCCAAAAAGGACGGCATCGGCGGCGGCGAAGGGCTTGGCAACCTCGTCGCGCTGCTGCAATACCGCCACAAGGAAGCGGCGGGCGAGCTGCGCCTGGAGCAGGCCGCCGCGCTGCTGGCGCTGTGCCGGCGCTACGGCGTGCCGTTCATCGTCAACGACCACGTCGAGCTGTGCCTGCAGACCGGCGCCGACGGCGTGCACCTTGGCGGCACCGACGCCGATGTGGCGCAGGTGCGCGGCCGGCTCGGCGCCGACAAGATCATCGGCGCGTCGTGCTACGGCGACCTGCCGCGCGCGCTGGCGGCGCAGCGCGCCGGCGCCAGCTATGTGGCCTTCGGCGGCTTCTACCCGTCCCGTGTTAAGCAATACGCGGTCACCACGCGGCCCGAGATCCTCGACCAGGCGCATGCAACGATCCGCGTGCCGACGGTCGTCATCGGCGGCATGACGCCGGAGAACGCGGCGCCGCTGGTGGCGCGCGGCGCCGGCATGGTCGCCGCCATCAGCAGTGTCTATCAAGCTGAAAGCGTGCGCGACGCGGTCGGCCGATTCGCGGCGATGTTTGTCTTACACAACAACCGCAAATCATTCTAGCGCCAAGGTCTTTCCGCTTTATAATTGGGCCGTTAGCAATAGCCCAAGGTTGCCGCCACATGCCAGTTTCTCCTAGCCCCAAGCGTCTGATCCTTATCGTCGACGACGACCAACTGCTGCTCGATTTTCTCGGTGAGGTGCTCGGCAACGCCGGCTACGACATCCTGAAGGCCTCGTCGGCCGAGCAGGCGCTGGGCGTGATCGCCCAGCGCGAACCGGACCTGGCGCTGCTCGACATCCACATGCCCGGCATGACCGGCCTGGAACTGGCCAAGCAGCTGCACGCGACCAGCTCGGTGCCGTTCATGTTCCTGTCCGGACGCGGCGACGCCGACGCCGGCAAGCAGGCCGCCTCGTACGGCGCGGTCGGCTTCCTGGTCAAACCGGTCGACGAAAAACACCTGATGCCGGCGTTTGCCGCCGGCCTGGCGCGCGCCGACGAGATCCGCCAGCTGCGCCGCACCGAGCTCAATCTGAACGCCGCGCTGGCCGCCGGGCGCGAAACCAGCCTGGCCGTCGGCCTGCTGATGTGCAAATTCCAGACCGACCGCAACACCGCGTTCGAGGTGTTGCGCGACCACGCGCGCTCGAACCGGCGCAAGGTCAACGAGGTGGCCGACCAGCTGCTGGCGGCCGAGGAAACGTTAAACGGCTTGCACACGGCGTTTAACCAACGTCTGAAAAAGTAGACAACAGCGTCATTGCGTGACACCGAAGGCGGGAATTTCCCGCCTTTTTATTTCCTTGTGGAATTTTTGTTGTACAATATCAACTAGCAACACCGTACCAGTAACACAGCATCGACCGCCGCAGGGCCTGATCTTCGCCTGCCGCCGCTCCGGCCGCCACTTCCCCGCGGCCGTCCCAACCTCTCGGCCCAACTCCGCCGACCTGCTTCCGTCAGCTTTTACCCCATCGCTGCCGGCTTTGCATTGATTTCAGCCTTGTGCGGAGAACACCATGACCAACGATGCATCCAACGACACCTTTCGTGCGTTCGGCGACCACGACGGCGCCCCGATCGGCTTTTCCATCTACGCGGCCGCGCCGCGCGTGCTGCACATCGACAGCGACGCCGACGCCGCGCTGGTGCTGGCCACGTTGCTGGTGCCGGAAACCCAGGTGACCCACGTGGCGACCATGGCCGCCGCCCGCGAGCTGCTGCACCGCGAGCAGTTCGCGCTGGTGGTGATCGATCCGGACCTCGAGGACGGCGACGGCGGCGCGCTGCTGCACGGCTTGCACCAGCACCAGCACGACGCCCGCGTGCTGCTGTACTCGGCCCGCCATCCGGAACGCCACACGGCCGGCAGCAGCTTCCTGCCCAAGCCGTGGACCTCGCCGCGCCAGCTGTGGCGCACGGTGTCGGACCTGCTGGCCATCGGCCCGGCGATGCCGGTCGAGCCGCAATAGGCCGCCGCCGCTTGCAAGGCAGCTGCAATATCCCTGTTTGGCCCCCGGCTTGTTATCATGATGGATCGACCGCAACGGTTCGCCGTTCCGGTCTCCCGGATTCCGTCGTATTCCCTACACCGCCAAAGGACAAACAATGAAAACCAAAGCCGCCATTGCATGGCAAGCGGGCCAGCCGCTGACGATCGAGGAAGTCGAGCTTGGCGGGCCGCGCGAAGGCGAAGTGCTGGTCGAGATCAAGGCCACCGGCATCTGCCACACCGATTACTACACCTTGTCGGGTGCCGACCCGGAAGGCATCTTCCCGGCCATCCTGGGCCACGAGGGCGCCGGCGTGGTGGTCGACGTCGGCCCCGGCGTCAAGTCGCTCAGGAAGGACGACCACGTCATTCCGCTGTACACGCCGGAATGCCGCCAGTGCAAATTCTGCCTGTCGCAAAAGACCAACCTGTGCCAGTCGATCCGCTCGACCCAGGGCCGCGGCCTGATGCCCGACGCCACCAGCCGCTTCTCGATCGACGGCAAGCCGATTTACCACTACATGGGCACGTCGACGTTCTCCAACTACATCGTGGTGCCGGAAATCGCGCTGGCCAAGATCCGCGAGGACGCGCCGTTCGATAAGGTGTGCTACATCGGTTGCGGCGTCACCACCGGCGTCGGCGCGGTGCTGTTTACCGCCAAGGTGGAGGCGGGCGCCAACGTGGTCGTGTTCGGCCTGGGCGGCATCGGCCTGAACGTGATCCAGGCCGCGCGCATGGTCGGCGCCGACAAGATCATCGGCGTCGACATCAATCCGGCCCGCCAGGACATGGCGCGCAAGTTCGGCATGACCCATTTCATCAACCCGACCGAGGTGGAAAACGTCGTCGACACGATCGTCCAGCTGACCGACGGCGGCGCCGACTACAGCTTCGAGTGCATCGGCAACACCACCACGATGCGCCAGTCGCTCGAGTGCTGCCACAAGGGCTGGGGCCAGTCGATCATCATCGGCGTGGCGGCGGCCGGACAGGAGATTTCCACCCGTCCGTTCCAGCTGGTGACCGGCCGCGTGTGGAAGGGGTCGGCCTTTGGCGGCGCCCGTGGCCGCACCGACGTGCCGAAGATCGTCGACTGGTACATGGAAGGCAAGCTCAACATCGACGACCTGATCACCCATCGCTTGCCGCTCGAGCGCATCAACGAAGGCTTCGACCTGATGAAGAGTGGCGAATCGATCCGTTCCGTCGTGATCTACTAAGGACGATCGCCGCTTCGGCAAGGATGTAGAAAAAAAGTTCTAGACATAGCGTTCTAGATAATTTATTCTACATCCATCAACCGGGGAGTGCGGCATGGTTACGTTACACAGCAAGTCAGGTATTACGTTACGCATCGACATCAATTCACGGCGGGCAGGCCTCCATGGCTAGCGCGCTGTCCGTCCTCGTGCCGGCCATCGGCTGGGCGCTGCTGCACTTCATCTGGCAAGGCCTGCTGATCGGCTGGGGCGTGTCGATTGCGCTGTTTTTACTGCGCAAGGCGCGTCCGCAGACGCGTTATGCGGTCGCCTGCGCCGGCTTGTTGCTGTGCGCCGCGCTGCCGCTGGCCAGCATCATCATGCAGGTCAACGCGGCCGATGCCGCCGAGCGTACGCTGGGCGCCGGACTTGGCGCCGCCGCCTTGCTGATTCCCGTCCTCTCGGCCGGCGCCGACGCCGCTCAATCGGGCGTCGTCGCCGCCAGCGCGTTGATCGACGACGGCACACTGGCCGGCTGGGAAGCCACGTTGCGCGGCCAGCTGGCGTGGGTCGTCGGGCTGTGGCTGGCCGGCGCCGCGCTGATGTCGCTGAGGCTGACCATTGGCCTGAAATGGGTTGCCGACCGCACCCGCAGCGACCACTACACCGTCAACCATTATTGGCAGCGCCGCTTGTCGGAGATGGCGCGCCGCTTCGAGATTCCGCAACACGTGCGCCTCGGCGTGGCCGACCTGCTCGACAGCCCGATCACGGCAGGCTGCTGGCGCCCCATCGTGCTGGTGCCGGCCTCGCTGATCACCGGCATGGCGCCCAACCTGCTCGAGGCGCTGCTGGCGCACGAGCTGGCGCACATCAAGCGCCGCGACTATTTGGTCAACCTTATTCAAAGCGCGGTGGAAATCGTGCTGTTCTATCACCCTAGTGTTTGGGCCTTGTCGCGCCGTATCCGTGTAGAGCGAGAACAAATCGCCGATGACCTTGCAGTCACCATGCTCGGTCAACCGCAGATGCTGGCAAAGGCCTTGTCCGAACTGGATAAGTTCCAGTTCGATACCACACAACTAGCCCACGCGGCTCACGGAGGAAATCTCATGTCTCGTATTAAACGCTTGCTGCGTCCCGATGTTGAACCGGTCAGCTGGAAAATGACTGTGCCCCTGATCGGCCTGTTCGCGGCCACGGCCGTGTTTTATGTGCAGGCCGCGCCGCAGCCGTCGACCGCGCTGCCGGCTGCCATCGGGGCGGTCGCCGCCGTGGAAGCGGTGGCCGACGCCGCACCGGCCGCAGAGATGGCCGAACTTCCAGCGTTGCCTGAATTGCCGGAGCCGGCTTTGCCACCGGAGCCGCCCGAGGTGGCCGGAGTGGCCGGAGTGGCCGGAGTGGCCGGCGTGGCGCCTGCGGCACCGGCCGCGCCAGCCGCTCCCGCTGCGGCTGCGATGCCCGCCGCACCGGCGATGCCGGCCTTGCCTGCCATTCCAGCGGCCCCGGCAGCGCCAGCGCTTCCCGCCGCGCCGGCGGCACCGGCCGCGCCAGCTGCGCCTTTCTCGTTCGGCGCCAGCGCGATCAACCTGTCCGTCAACAGCGGCGACCATGCCTACGCGATCGTCACCAGGGATATCGATCAAGTTCAGGTTTCCGGCTCGTCCGACGACATGCGCCGCATCGCCGAACTGCGTACGAGCGCCAAGGGCGACTTCGTCTGGTACCGCGAAGGCGGCAAAACCTATCTGATCAACGACCCGGCCGTCATCGCCAAGGTCCGGCAGCTGTGGAAGCCCGTCAACGAGCTCGGCGAGCGAATGGACGCGCAAGGCAAGCGGATGGACCTGCAGGCCAAGGTCATGGACGGCCTGGCCGCGCGGATCGACGCGGTGACCCGCGACGTCGACAGTGGCCCTGTGGCGCAAGAGCGCCAGCGGCTGGAGCGCCAGATGGAAGCGCTGGCGGCGAAGCAGGAAGCGATCGCCGAGCGCATGGTGGCCGCGAGCGGACCGCCGAGCCACGACCAGGGCAAGGAAAGCCTGCGCAAACAGCGCGAGCTGGAGGCGGCGCTGCACCGCGAAATGGCCCCGACGCAACGCGAAATGGCGCAACTGCAGCGCGACATGGCCGAGAAAATGGCCGGCCTGCAGCGTAACCAGGCGCCGATGAAGGCGCTCAACCTGCAGATGGCCGAAGCCAGCAAACCGATGGCCGAACTGGGGCGCCGCATGGGCGAACTGGGCCGCGAGCAGGCCAAGGCCAGCCGCGAAGCCGAGCGCAACTTCAAGGCGCTGGTGCAGGACGCCATCCGCAGCGGCAAGGCGGTGCCTGCACAGGGCGTAATGTAGCGGGAGCGTTGGCCGCCGGGCCGCTTCGGCGCATCCCGGCGGATGCCGCAACGCCACACATGGACCGACCCCGAAAGGCCGCTGCCGGTATAATCACGGCATGCAAAATCTTCTTCACAATCTTAACGACGAACAACTCGCTGCCGTGACCCTGCCGGCCCAAAGCGCCCTGATTCTGGCGGGCGCAGGCTCCGGCAAAACCCGCGTACTGACGACTCGTATCGCCTGGCTGATCCAGACCGGGCAGGTGTCGCCGTCCGGCATCCTGGCGGTGACCTTCACCAACAAGGCCGCCAAGGAAATGACGGCGCGCTTGTCGGCGATGATGCCGATTAATACACGCGGCATGTGGATCGGCACCTTCCACGGATTGTGCAACCGGCTGCTGCGCACGCACCACCGCGACGCCGCACTGCCGCAGACGTTCCAGATCCTCGATTCGCAGGACCAGCTGTCGGCGATCAAGCGCCTGATCAAGGCCAACAACATCGACGACGAGAAGTTCCCGCCGAAGGATGTGATGTATTTCATCAACGGCGCCAAGGACCAGGGCCTGCGCGCCGACAAGATCGACCCGTACAACGCCGACGAGCGCAAGAAGGTCGAGCTGTACCAACTGTACGACGATCAGTGCCAGCGCGAAGGCGTGGTCGACTTTGCCGAGTTGCTGCTGCGCACCTATGAACTGCTCAGCCGCAACCAGCCGTTGCGCCAGCACTATCAGCAGCGCTTCCAGCACATCCTCGTCGACGAGTTCCAGGACACCAACGATCTGCAATACAAGTGGCTCAAGCTGCTGGCCGGCCACGGCGAGCAGGGCGGCGGCGCGCTGTTTGCGGTCGGCGACGACGACCAGAGCATTTACGCCTTCCGCGGCGCCAACGTCGGCAACATGAGCGCCTTCGAGCGCGAGTTCCACGTCAAGAACCTGATCAAGCTGGAGCAGAACTACCGTTCGCACGGCCACATCCTGGACGCGGCCAACGTGCTGATCGCCAACAACAGCAAGCGTCTGGGCAAGAACCTGCGCACCGACGCCGGCCATGGCGAGCAGGTGCGCGTGTACGAAGCGAGCTCCGACCTGGCCGAGGCGCAGTGGATCATCGAGGAAACGAAAAACCTGATCGCCGACGGCGCCTCGCGCAGTGAGATCGCCGTGCTGTACCGCTCCAACGCGCAATCGCGGGTGATCGAGCACGCGCTGTTCTCGGCCGGCATTCCGTACCACGTCTACGGCGGCCTGCGCTACTTCCAGCGCGCCGAGGTCAAGCATGCGATCGCGTATTTGCAGCTGATGGACAACCCGCACAACGACTCGGCCTTCCTGCGCGTCGTCAACTTCCCCACGCGCGGCATCGGCCTGCGCTCGATCGAGGCGCTGCAGGCGGCCGCCGACCAGCACCGGGTGTCGCTGTACGCGGCGGTGCCGTACGTGATGGGCAAGGCCGGCTCGTCGCTGGGCGGCTTCGTCAAGCTGATCGAAGGCGCCCGGTTTGAAACCCAGCAGATGGCGTTGCCGGAACTGGTGCGTGTGGTGCTGGAGGCCAGCGGGCTGCTGGCGCACTACCAGACCGAAAAAGAAGGCGCCGACCGTATCGAGAACCTGGAGCAAATGGTCAGCGCGGCAACGCAATTCGTCTCGGAAGAGGGCTTCGGCCAGGGCGCCCCGGCGCATCTGGGACCGCGCGCGCAGGAGCAGTCCGGCCTGCCGGTGGTCAACGAGGACGGCTTCGAAATCCTCGACGCCGACGCCCCGCTGGCGACGGTGATGTCGCCGTTGTCGGCGTTCCTGTCGCACGCCTCGCTCGAGGCCGGCGACAACCAGGCCACGGCCGGCCAGGAAGCAGTGCAGATGATGACGGTGCACTCGGCCAAGGGGCTCGAGTTCAACAACGTCTTCATCACCGGGCTCGAGGAGGGCTTGTTCCCGCACGAGAGCAGCTCGCGCGAGGACGGCGGCGTGGAAGAGGAGCGGCGCCTGATGTACGTGGCGATCACGCGCGCGCGGCAGCGTCTGTACATGTGCTTCGCGCAGACGCGCATGCTGCACGGACAGACCCGCTACAACATGAAGTCGCGTTTCTTCGACGAATTGCCGGAGGACGCGCTCAAGTGGCTGTCGCCGAAGGTGCAATCGCACTGGTTCGCCAACAAGAAGACGCCGTGGGACGATGTCGTGCCGCTGACCGGTTCGGACAACGCGATCGCGCAAAAGATCGCGCACAAATCGCCGGGCGCGGGCTGGCGCATCGGCGAGTCGGTCGCGCACGGCAAGTTCGGCGAAGGCGTGATTGTCAACATCGAAGGCAGCGGCGCCAACGCCCGGGCGCAGATCAACTTCGGCAGCAACGGCATGAAGGTGCTCGACCTCAGCATCGCCAAGCTCGAGCGCCTGAACCACTAACCCGTCGGGGTCAAGTCTGTCATTCGGACACGAGCTTAGCCGTGTGCCGCCCAGAGACGGATGCGTGCAGCGTAAACCGCCAAGCTCGGCCGTCGATTCATGCTGAACTACGGTCCAGGCCGTGTCCGAATGACAGACTTGACCCCGGCGTGGCCCGTGGTTAAAGCAGGGGCTCGGGGGTGTCGTCTTTAACAGGCACAGCGAGGTCGGTCGGGCCGAAGATTTGCCGGTACGCGACGTACAAGGTGCAGTGCGTCAGTACGATGGTGATCAGGAACAGCGTGAAGATGCCGGCCACCGCCAGTTGCGACGAGCCCAGGATCAGCACGACGATCTTGCAACCGACGAAGTACATCAGGTGCAACGTCACCGCAGCCGTCAGGAACGCTTTCCAGCCACGCAACACCGCGACCACGCTGAAAAACAGCGCCTTGTTCAACTTCATCTGTTGCCAGTAGATCAGCGGCGCCGTCAGGCAGGTCAGCATCCAGCCGACCGTGTAGATCGTCGACGCGGTGAACACCGCGCCGAGCAACCCTTCAAGCTGGTCCGGGTCCATTTTCGGCGGCCGCGTGCTCATCTGCATGACTGCGTCGCCGGCCATCGCGTACAGCACCCCCAGCGCCATCACCATCAGCAAAAAATTGAGCACGCCCATGGCCAGCAGCGGACTGCGCACCGGCTTGCGGAAACCGCTCAGCAGTAAATTCGGCAGCGCACGCTTGCCCTGGTCGACCTGCGCACAACCTTCCAGCAGCGCGACCGTAAACAGCGGCGTGAGGATGAACGGCGCGATCTGGCCCAGAAACGGCACGATCATCGAGAACAACGACACGAACATGCAGCAAAAGAACAGCGCCATGAGCCCGCCGGGCTGCTTGCGGAACAGCATCATGCCCTGCTTGACCCATTGCCATCCGGCGCGCGCGGGGAATTTATTCATCAGAAAAGCTTCGGCGCCAGCGTGGCGATGCGTTCGCGCAAGATGCGCTCAAAGTGGGTCGGATCGTGCGGGGTTAGCATTTCGGCTTCGCGCGGCTGGTAATAATCATACAGGCGCGACAGCCAGAAGCGCAGCGCGGCAGCCCGCAGCATCGGCTGCCAGGCGGTTTGTTCGGCCTCGGTGAACGGCCGCACGCCGTGGTAGGCGTCGAGCAGCGCGCGCACGCGGGCCGTGTCGAGCACGCCGGTGTCGAGGTCGATGCACCAGTCGTTGACCGTGACAGCCACATCGAACAGCCAGGTGTCGCAACCGGCGAAGTAAAAATCGAAGAAGCCGGTCAGCCGCTCGCCGTCGAACATGACGTTGTTGCGGAACAGGTCGGCGTGCACGGGGCCGCTTTGCAACTGGCGGTAGGTGGCGCAACCGGCAAACGCCTCCTGGAAGTGCATCTCGGCCTTGAGCAGATGGGCGTTGCCTTCGGACAGGAAAGGCAGCACTTGCGGCGTGGTGGCGTTCCACCAGTCCAGGCCGCGCAGATTGGGCTGTTGCAGCGGGTAGTCGCGGCCGGCCAGATGCATGCGCGCAAGCATGGCGCCCACTTCGGCGCAATGCGCCGGTTGCGGATCCATCTGCGAGCTGCCGTCGAGCTTGGTGACGATGGATGCCGGCTTGCCGTGCAGCGACGCGATCAGCTCGCCCTTGTCGTTGGCGATCGGCGCCGGCACGGCCACGCCGCGATCGGCCAGGTGGCGCATCAGGTTCAGATAGAACGGCAGTTGCTCGAACGATAAGTTTTCAAAAATCGTGAGCACAAACTCGCCGCGCTCCGTGGTCAAGAAGAAATTGCTGTTCTCGATGCCGGAGGCGATGCCCTTGAGTGCCAGCGGTTTGCCGAGGGGGAATTGCGTGATCCACTGGGTGACATCGTCCAGGGTGACCGGGGTAAACACTGCCATGTGCAAACTTGATGAGGTTCGGTGTAGCGGCGCCCGCCTTGGCGGACGTCCGGAATGCCTGCCGAGGCAGGCGCGTCTGTGATGATATGTTCGGTGATACTACCGCGTTTACTTGGCCGCTGGCGCTGCCGGCGGCGGTGGCGGGGCGTCGGCCTCGACCGCCGCTTCGTCTTCCGGATTTTTCTTTTTCTTGCCGCCAAAGGTCATCACGGTCCACTGCGGACCGCGCGCGGCGCCGGACATGGCGTCGCCCGGCAAGGCGCTGCCGACCGGATGGGTCGGGCGCAAGGTGTACGTGCTGGGACCGCTTTTAACGGTCGCTTCCACCACGTTGCCGCTGTTGTCGCGGCGTTCGGTGATCTGGCGCTCGGGCGCCGGCTTGGCGGTCACGGTGATCGGATCGTCGCCCACTTCCTCGATTTTTTCCAGTTTCGGCGGCGCCTGGCTCGGCGTCGACTGCGCGAACGCGTTGGCGCCGAGCGCCAGGAGGAGTGCCGGCCAGAGGAGGGAGGTGCGCGTCATGATGGATCGCCTTAGTAGGTAAGAAGCCGTGGAATTTTTATGTATGATCCATTGTAACAAACAGACACGCTTCGCTGTGCGCGGTGGCCGATTTCCGCCGGATTTATGGCGTAATTCCCAACAGAGAACATTGAATATTGTCATACTTGAAACGCGGGCCCGACAGGCGGACGCCGGTCAAAACCTGCGATAATGCGGCATTCGTGGCAAATCACGCGCTTTTGCCCTCACATTTCTTTAGTTCCTATGCAAAATACCCTGCTGTTAGTTGACGGTTCCAGTTACCTTTACCGCGCCTTCCACGCGCTGCCCGACCTGCGCAGCCCGGACGGCCACCCTACCGGCGCCATGCATGGCATGGTCAATATGCTGCGTCGCCTGCGCGCCGACTATCCGGCCGCCTACATCGCCTGCGTGTTCGACGCCAAGGGCAAGACCTTCCGCGACGACATGTATGCCGACTACAAGGCCACCCGTGCGCCGATGCCCGACGACCTGCGCCTGCAGATCGAGCCGATCCACGAGGCGGTCAAGGCCATGGGCTGGCCGATCCTGATGGTCGACGGCGTCGAGGCCGACGACGTCATCGGCACGTTGTCGGTGGACGCCGCAAAGGCCGGCATGAACGTGGTGGTGTCGACCGGCGACAAGGATCTGGCGCAACTGGTCAATCCGCAAGTCATGCTGATCAACACGATGACCAACGAGAAAATGGACGAGGCCGGCGTGCTGGCCAAATTCGGCGTGCCGCCGAACCGCATCATCGATTACCTGACCCTGATCGGCGACACCGTCGACAACGTGCCCGGCGTGTCCAAATGCGGACCGAAGACGGCGCTCAAGTGGCTGACGCAGTACGACAGCCTGGACGGCGTGATGGCCAATGCCGACAAGATCACCGGCGCCGTCGGCGAGAACCTGCGCAAGGCGCTCGAGTGGCTGCCGAAGGGACGCGAGCTGATCACCGTCAAGACCGACTGCGACCTGTCCGAGCACATGATGTCGATCAGCGAATCGCTGGTCGCGCGCGCCGAGGACGCGGAAACCCTGCTGACCTTCTTCGGCAAATACGGTTTCAAGACCTTGCTGCGCGAGCTGAACGCGCTGACCCCGGCCGCACCGATCGGCGCTCCCGGCAAAGCTGCTGCCGCTGCCGCTGCGGCCGGCGGCGCGGTCTCGGCCAACGGCGACCTGTTTGGCGAAGTGCCGAAGGTCAACGTCAACTACGAAACCGTGTTCAACGACGAGCAGCTCGACAAGTGGATCGCGCTGATCGGCGCCGCCGAGCTGACCGCCGTCGACACCGAAACCACGTCGCTGGAGCCGATGACGGCGCAGCTGGTCGGCATTTCGCTGTCGGTGCAGCCCGGCGTGGCCTGCTACATCCCGGTCGCGCACGCCTATCCCGGCGTGCCGGAACAATTGGCGCGCGAGCATGTGCTGGAAAAACTCAAGCCATGGCTGGAGGACGACACCAAGCTCAAGGTCGGCCAGAACCTGAAATACGACAGTCACATCTTCGCCAACCATGGCGTGCGGCTGCGCGGCATCCATCACGACACCCTGCTGCAATCGTATGTGTTCGAATCGCACCGCACGCACGACATGGACGGCCTGGCGCTGCGCCACCTGAACCATACGACGATTCCGTTCGTCGATGTCTGCGGCAAGGGCGCCAGCATGATCACCTTCGACAAGGTGGACATCGCGCGCGCCACCGCCTACGCGGCCGAGGACGCCGACATCACGCTGCGGCTGCACCTGGCGATGGTCGGCGAGGTCGAGAGCGACGAGCGCCTGAGCTATATCTACCGCAACATCGAGCTGCCGACGGCGGTGGTGCTGCAAAAGATCGAGCGCAACGGCGTCCACATCGACGCCGCGCTGCTCGACACCCAATCGGCCGAGCTGGGCGCGCGCATCGTCGAGCTCGAGGCCAAGGCGCACGAGCTGGCCGAGCAGCCGTTCAACCTGGGTTCGCCAAAGCAGATCGGCGAAATCTTTTTTGAAAAGCTGAAGCTGCCGGTGGTCAAGAAAACCCCGAGCGGGGCGCCGTCGACCGACGAGGAAGTGCTGCAAAAGCTGGCCGAGGATTATCCGCTGCCGAAGGTGCTGCTGGAATACCGCAGCCTGTCGAAGCTGAAGTCGACCTACACCGACAAGCTGCCGAAGGGCATCAACAAGGAAACCGGCCGCGTGCACACCAACTACGCGCAGGCGGTGGCGGTGACGGGACGTCTGGCGTCGAACGATCCGAACCTGCAAAACATTCCGATCCGCACCAAGGAAGGGCGCCGCATCCGCGAAGCGTTTATCGCGCCGCCGGGCAGCCACATCGTCTCGGCCGACTATTCGCAAATCGAGCTACGCATCATGGCGCACATTTCGGGCGATGAAAACATGCTGCGCGCGTTTGCCGAAGGCGTCGACATCCACCGCGCCACCGCCGCCGAGATCTTCGGCGTCGCGCCCGACGACGTGACGAGCGAGCAGCGCCGCTACGCCAAGGTCATCAACTTCGGGCTGATCTACGGCATGAGCGCGTTCGGCCTGGCGTCCAACCTGGGCATCGAGCGCGCCGCCGCGCAAAGCTATATCGACCGCTATTTCGCCCGTTTCTCCGGCGTGAAGCAATATATGGACGACACGCGGCTGCAGGCCAAGGCGCGCGGTTATGTCGAGACGGTGTTCGGACGGCGCCTGTGGCTGCCGGAGATCAACTCGCCGAACGGTCCGCGCCGCCAGGGCGCCGAACGGGCCGCGATCAACGCGCCGATGCAGGGCACGGCCGCCGACCTGATCAAGCTGGCGATGGTGGCGGTGCAGAACTGGCTCGAGACGGACAAGCTGCAGACCAAGATGATCATGCAGGTGCACGACGAACTGGTGCTGGAAGTGCCCGATGCGGAGCTCGAGCTGGTCAAGCGCAAGCTGCCGGAGTTGATGGCCGGCGTCGCGCAGCTGAAGGTGCCGCTGACGGCCGAAGTGGGCGTCGGCAAGAACTGGGATGAAGCACATTAATTGACGTTAAACCAAGGAGGAGTCGCATGGATGATTTGAAGCGGGACGCAGAGAGTTTGCTGACGAAAACCAGTTTGTCGGACGGTGTCGACCGCCGCGACTTCCTCAAGGTGGCGCTGGGCAGCGGTTTCGCCGTTGCCGCGATGCCGGTGATGGCGCAAAACGTCATCAAAACCGACACCGCCGGCCTGACCGCCGGTACCGTCACGCTCACGGTCGACGGCCAGACGGTGCCCGTCTACCGCGCCCAGCCGGAAGGCAAAACCAACCTGCCGGTGGTACTGGTGATCTCCGAAATCTTCGGCGTGCACGAGCACATCGCCGACGTCGCCCGCCGCTTCGCCAAGCTCGGCTACCTGGCGCTGGCGCCGGACCTGTTCGTGCGTCAGGGCGATCCGCAAAAATCCGCCTCGATCGCCGACCTGCAGCGTGACATCATCTCCAAAACCCCCGACACCCAGGTCATGACCGACCTCGACGCGCTGGTCGCCTGGGCCAAGGCCAACGGCGGCAATGCCGACAAGATCGCCATCACCGGCTTCTGCTGGGGTGGACGCGTAACGTGGATGTACGCGGCGCACAATCCGTCGATCAAGGCCGGCGTCGCTTGGTACGGCCGCCTGGTCGGCACCTCCAACGCCAACACGCCCACCAATCCGATCGATATTGCGGCCAAGCTGAACGTACCCGTGCTGGGCCTGTACGGCGAGAAAGACACCGGCATCACCCAGGATTCGATCAAGGCGATGCAGGCCATGCTGGCCAAGGGACCGAACAAATCGACCTTTGTCATCTACCCCAATTCCGGCCACGCCTTCCATGCGGACTACCGTCCCAGCTATGTGGAAGCGGACGCCAAGGACGGCTGGGGCCGCATGCTGGCGTGGTTCAGGCAGAACGGGGTCGCCTGAACCCGGTCAATACAGCCGTTTTAACTGTTTTTAGCCAAAAATGAGCAGGAAAGCGTGCCGGGCGGTAAAATAACGCCCCCGGCCTGCGCAGCGGCACGGCTCCAGGTACAAGAGGCTATAACATCGATCCCATTCTCATCTCCATATTACTGGCGACCACACTAGCCGGTGTCTTCAGCATTTCAGCCGCTGCCGTGTTCTCCTTTACGCTGCTGTCGAAGGTGGTCGAGCCCATGGTCAGCCTGTCGGTCGGCATCATGCTGTCGACGTCGCTGCTGCACGCCTTGCCGGAAGCGTTCGAATCGCACGCCAGCGCGCGCAGCCTGTTCGCGACCCTGCTGGCCGGCCTGCTGGCGTTCTTCCTGCTGGAAAAGCTGGCGATCATGCGCCATTCGCACCATCACGAGGGCGACGGCCACCACCATCATCACGGTCACGACAAGCACGAAGCAGGCAAGGCCGGCTGGATGATTCTGGTCGGCGACGGCATGCACAACTTCACCGACGGCATCCTGATCGCTGCCGCCTTCATGGCCAATCCGGAGCTGGGCCTGGTGACGGCGCTGGCCATCATCGCCCACGAGATTCCGCAGGAGATCGGCGACTTCATCGTGCTGCTCAACGCCGGTTTTTCGCGGACGCGCGCGTATGTCTACAATTTGCTGTGCAGCTTGCTGGCGATCGCCGGCGGCCTGCTGGGTTATTACACGCTGGACCGCGCCAGCGAGCTGATTCCGTATGTACTGGTGTTCGCGTCGTCGGGCTTCATCTACATTGCCGTCAGCGACCTGATGCCGCAGATGCAACGCCGCGCCACCTTGCGCGAATCGGTGCCGCAGGTGTTGCTGATCGCCACCGGCGTCGCGATCGTACTGTTCCTGACCCGCAACCATTGATCCACGCGTTCCGCTTGCGCTGAAGCGCTAGCGGCCAGCACCGCCGGGCGTATCATGGCGATACCTCACGAAGAAGTAATGGAGCAGGCTTGGCGCATATTGAATAGTCGTGCCAAGCCGAAGTAAGACGGGCTCAGTTGCGCATTCGGTCGGGCCGATTGCCAGGAGAAGATATGGATTTGAAATCGACAAAGCAGTTGGCGGCGTTTGCTGCGCTCTCCGATGCGGAGCGTTCACGCTTGGAGCAGTTGGCAGCGATGGCGAAGCTTAGCGCCGACGATCTTTGGCCGGATGTCTGGCTTTACGGTTTCGACGACGTCGAGAAGGGGATTCTTGCAGACATTGAAGCCGACGAGTACTTTAAGTCCAACGCGGGCATCGACAACGCGGAAGTGATGGCTGATATCAAGAAATTGATTGCTGTCCATGGCAAGCCAAGGGGCTAAGCAAAAGAACTTTCCCGTGCGCTGGATTCCCAGTGCGCGCAACGCCTATACGCAATCCATTACTTATATTGCTAGCCAAAACCAGGAGGCTTCGACGCTCGTAGCACAACGCGTGGAAAAAGCGCTTCTTCTGATTTCTGCTCAGCCAGAGATAGGAACTCCCACTCGTGCAGGGCGTCGCCGATACCCAGTGCCGAGAACAGGGCATATTCTGGAGTACTACTTCGCGAGCAATGAAGTCAGAATCACTCGTTGGGCGCGGCACAGTCGTGGGCCTTAGCCCCCGGTCGCCACTGGCCTTTCCGGGTCCGCGCACCACTCGCTCCACGAGCCGGGATACAGCGCCGCGCCGGGCAGTCCGGCAACCTCCAACGCCAGCAAATTGTGGCAGGCCGTCACACCCGAGCCGCACTGCATGATCGCTTGCGGCGCGGCCGCGAACAACGGCGAGAATTCCTGCTTCAACTGTTCGGCGCTTTTGAAGCGACCGTCCGGCGTCAGGTTGTCCTTGAAGAAGCGGTTTTTGGCGCCGGGGATGTGGCCGCCGACCGGATCGATGGTCTCGTTCTCGCCACGGAAGCGGTCGGCCGCGCGCGCGTCCACCACCACCCGCGTCTGCGTGACCAGGTTCGATTCCACATCTTCGACCGTGACCGTGTGCATCAGCGATGGCTTGTCGGCGATGGTGCCGCCGGAGCGCGTGACCACCATCGTCACCAGCGGCAAACCCTGCGACTGCCAGGCGGCCAGGCCGCCGTCGAGCACCGCCACCGCCGGATGGCCGATCCAGCGCAGCAGCCACCACAGGCGCGCGGCGAACATACCGCCGTGCGCGTCGTACGCCACCACTTGCGTGTCGTCGTCGATGCCCCAGCTGCGCAGCGTCGCGATCAGCGCGGCGCGATCCGGCAGCGGATGGCGTCCGTGGAACTTGCCGTCCGCATCGATCTTGGCGCCGGACAGGTCGGTGTCGATATTGGCGAACCGGGCGTTCTGGATATGTCCGATGGCAAAACCTTCCCGGCCCGCGTTAGGGTTCATCAGATCGTGCCGGCAATCGAGGATGACCCACTTGTCATCGTTCAGATGCTGGGACAGGTCGGCGGCGCTGATCAACGTGGTGTGCATATTCCGGACTCCTTAGACTTCGCTGGCGATCGGGTCGGTATTGGCGATGGCCTTACCGCGTTCGGTGTTGCGGGTATTGTAGAACGTCGCGGCCACGCCGGACGCCAGAATGATGCCGATGCCAGCCCAGCTGTGCCAGCTGAACACGTCGCCGAACACCAGCACGCCCCAGATGCTGGAGAAAACGATGCCGGTATATTGCAGATTGGCGACCACCAGCGTCTGGCCGAGGCGGTAGGCGCGCGTCATGGCGATCTGGGCGCTGGTGGCGCACACGCCGATGCCCAGCAACAGCAGGGCGCCGTGGACCGTGTTGACCGGATGCCAGACGGCAGGCTTGTCGCCGGCGAACAGGAAATTGCCGGCCACGCCGGCGACGATGTTCATCACCGCGAAGTAGAACACCACGCGGTTCTCCGGTTCGCCGGCCAGGCCCAGCTTGCGCACCTGCATATAGGCCATCGCCGTCAGCACGCTCGAGAACAGCGCGATCAGCGCCGGCACCAGCTGGTTGGCGTGGAAGGCCGGCTGCAGCAGCAGCGTGACGCCGACAAAGCTCATCGCCACGGCCACCAGCAGCGGCCATTTCACCTGGTCCTTGGCATGCCACCAGCCCATCGCGAACAGCCAGACGGCGATCCATATCGGCGACAGGTAGTTGAGCGTCATGGCCGTGGCCAGCGGCAGGTTGGCGATCGAGTAGTACCACAGCCACAGCGAGATGACGCCGATCAGGCAGCGCCAGAAGTGCGCCATCGGCATGGTCGTGCGGAAACTACCGCCTTGCGCGCGGATGATTACCCCCAGCACGATGACGCCGACGATGCCCCGGTACATGACCATTTCAGACGTGGAAAACTCTTCGGAAGCCAGCTTGACGCATACCCCCATGATGGCGAACATGAAGCTAGCAAACAACATCCAAAGCGATTGCATCCGAAATCCGTTTCTATAAGTCTATGTTGGCGCGGTACCACTCGTGGAAATGCTGCATGCCGTCTTCCATCGGCGACTGGTAGGGACCGGCGTCGCTGGTGCCGCGCTCGAACAGGGCCTTGCGGCCGGCGTCCATGCGCAGCGCGATCTCGTCGTCCTCGGCCACGGTTTCCATGTAGGCGGCGCGTTCGGCCTCGATGAACTCGCGCTCGAACAGCACGATCTCCTCGGGGTAGTAGAACTCCACCACGTTGCGGGTGCGCTGCGGGCCGTCCGGCCACAGGGTCGAGACGATCAGCACGTGCGGATACCATTCGACCATGATGTTCGGGTACAGCGTGAGCCAGATGGCGCCGTACGGCGGTGGTTCGCCGCCACGGAACTTCAGTACCTGCTCCTGCCAGCGCTTGTAGATCTCGGAGCCCGATTTGAGCAGGCCCTTGTTCACGCCCACGGTTTGTACGCTGTAGTCGCGGCCGAATTCCCAGCGCAGGTCGTCGCAGCTGACAAAGCCGCCCAGGCCCGGGTGGAACGGCTCGACGTGGTAGTCCTCCAGATAGACCTCGATGAAGGTCTTCCAGTTGTAGTTGCAGATCTGGACTTCGGCGTGGTCGAACATATAGCCGGAAAAATCCAGGTCGCCGGTCACCGACAGGTTCTTGAGCTTGTCCATGACGTTGTAGCCGTTCTGCTCGAACAGCAGGCCGTTCCAGCTTTGCAACTGGGTCTTGGGCAGGTTCAGGCAGGGCGTTTCGGCGAAATGCGGCGCGCCGATCAATTCGCCCTTGAGGTCGTAGGTCCAGCGGTGCAGCGGGCAGACAATGTTGTTGGCATTGCCACGGCCATTGAACATCAGCGCCTGGCGATGGCGGCAGACGTTGGACAGCAATTCAAGCCCGTTTGCGTTGCGCACCAGCATACGCCCTTCGTTTTCGGAAACGAGGGTCGCAAAGTCGCCGACGTTCGGCACCATCAGTTCGTGTCCGACGTAACGCGGACCGGCCTGGAATAATTGCTGCATTTCACGCTGCAACAGCGCTTCGTCGAAGTAGACGTTTACCGGCAGTTGCGCGTGTGGACGCGCCAGCTTGGCGTGGGTACCCAGATCGGACATCCCAACCCCCCTTAATATGTACATCAAACCAAAGAGAGACAGAATCCGTAAAGACCTGAATTCAAGTTCGTTGAAAATGGTATTTCGGACAGAACCGGCGATTATAGCGTGTTTCATCCCCTGCCGACAGACGCCAGTGCTTGTTTTCTGTGCAAAAACTTGTAACAAACACATGCAGATCATGCATATGGGGTCGATTGCGATAAAATCCATAGTTCGCCAACGGTGCGGCCGCTATAGTTCCACCGGAGAAGGTGGTTTGTTCTAAAATAACGGGCTACACTGCGCTGGCGGGTATTGTTAACCGCAAGTTAGCCTGGAATAAGCCCTGAAGTTTGCCTTGAAGCCTGAGTGACTATGTCTAAGAAATTAACCGCCGACGCGACCGCCGCCGCCCCCGTCTCGTTTGAAGAAGCGATGGCGGAGCTGGCAACCCTGGTCGCGCAAATGGAAGCAGGGCAACTGCCGCTCGAAGCGTCGGTGGCAGCCTATGCGCGCGGCTCGGAGCTCGTCAAGTTCTGCGCCGCCCAGCTGGAAAAAGTCGAATCCCAGGTCAAGGTGCTGGAAGGCGACATGCTCAAGCCGTTCGCCGACAGCGGCGAGGCCGACCAATGAGCGGCGCCTTCGACGACTGGATGAAAACGGTGCAGGCCGGGTCCGAAAACGACTTATCCGGTTTCCTGCCCGCCGCAACGACGGTGCCCGCCAAGCTGCACGACGCCATGCGCTATGCGCTGCTCGGCGGCGGCAAGCGCGTGCGTCCGCTGCTGGTGTACGCCGCCGGCGCGCTGTTCGACGCCGATGCCGCCACGTTGAGCCGCGCGGCGGCCGCCGTCGAAATGATCCACGCCTATTCGCTGGTGCACGACGACATGCCATGCATGGACGACGACGCGCTGCGCCGGGGCAAGCCCACCGTGCACATCGCCTACGACGAGGCGACCGCGCTGCTGGTCGGCGACGCGCTGCAATCGCAGGCTTTCCTCGTATTGTCGGAGGCGACCGGCGTGCCCGCGTCGCGTCAGGTGGCGATGCTGCGTTTGCTGGCGCACGCCTCCGGCTCGGCCGGCATGTGCGGCGGCCAGGCCATCGATCTCGACAGCGTCGGCCTCAGCCTGACGCTCGAACAGCTGGAGCAGATGCACCAGCTCAAAACCGGCGCCTTGCTGCGCGCTGCCGTGATCCTTGGCGCGCTGGCCGGCAAGGATCTGGACGACGCCGAACTGGCCGCGTTCAACACCTACGCGCGCGCCATCGGCCTGGCGTTCCAGGTGGTTGACGACGTGCTCGACGCCACGGCCGATTCGGCCACGTTGGGCAAGACCGCCGGCAAGGACGCCGCCGACAACAAGCCGACCTACGTGTCGATACTGGGTCTGGAACCGTCGCGCGCGCTGGCGCAAACATTGCGGCTCGATGCGCACGCAGCGCTCGCGCCGTTCGGAGACAAAGCTCTGCGGTTACGCGAACTCGCGGATTTGATCGTGCAGCGGAAGGCATAAATGAACTTGCTACAAAATATAGATTCACCAGCCGATGTGCGCAAACTGGCGTACACCCAACTGACGCCGCTGGCGCACGAACTGCGCGCCTACCTGCTCGATTCGGTCTCCAAGACCGGCGGACACTTGTCGTCCAATCTGGGCACGGTCGAATTGACGGTGGCGCTGCACTACGTGTTCAACACGCCGCACGACCGCATCGTCTGGGACGTCGGCCATCAGACGTACTCGCACAAGATCCTCACCGGACGGCGCGATCGCATGAACACCCTGCGCCAGTTGAACGGCATCTCCGGCTTCCCCAAGCGCGACGAGAGCGAGTACGACACCTTCGGCACCGCGCACTCGTCGACGTCGATTTCGGCCGCGCTGGGCATGGCGCAGGCGGCCAAGATCAAGGGCGAGCAGCGCCACGCCATCGCCGTCATCGGCGACGGCTCGATGACCGCCGGCATGGCGTTCGAAGCGTTGAACAACGCCGGCGTGCAGGACGACATCAACCTTCTGGTCATCCTCAACGACAACGACATGTCGATCTCGCCGCCGGTCGGCGCCTTGAACCGCTACCTGGCGCGATTGATGTCGGGGCAGTTCTACGCCGCCGCCAAGAACGTCGGCAAATCGGTGCTGCCCGGCCCAGTGCTGGAACTGGCCAAGCGCCTGGAGGAACATGCCAAGGGCATGGTGGTGCCGGCCACGATGTTCGAGGAGTTCGGTTTTAACTATATCGGCCCGATCGACGGCCACGATCTGGACTCGCTGATCCCCACGCTGCAAAACATCAAGCAGCTCAAGGGGCCGCAGTTCCTGCACGTGGTGACCAAAAAAGGCCAGGGCTACAAGCTGGCCGAGGCCGAGCCGACCTTGTACCACGGTCCAGGCAAGTTCAATCCGGCCGAGGGCATCAAGCCGGCTACCGCTCCCGGCAAGATGACCTACACCGAGGTGTTCGGCAACTGGTTGTGCGACATGGCGGCCGCCGACAAGAAGCTGGTCGGCATCACGCCGGCCATGCGCGAAGGCTCGGGCATGGTGCGCTTCGAGCAGGAATTCCCGGACCGCTACTTCGACGTCGGCATCGCCGAGCAGCACGCGGTGACCTTCGCCGGCGGCCTGGCCTGCGAGGACATGAAGCCGGTGGTGGCGATTTATTCGACCTTCCTGCAGCGTGGCTACGATCAGTTGATCC
This sequence comes from Duganella sp. AC917, assembly GCF_979258245.1. Lineage (NCBI taxonomy): Bacteria > Pseudomonadati > Pseudomonadota > Betaproteobacteria > Burkholderiales > Oxalobacteraceae > Duganella > Duganella sp. AC917. The sequence goes on along the minus strand of NZ_OZ409848.1, from coordinate 4,177,905 downwards.
ACGACGTCGCGCTGCAAAACCTGGACGTGACGTTCGCGCTGGACCGCGCGGGGTTGGTCGGCGCCGACGGCGCCACGCACGCCGGCAATTACGACCTGGCTTATCTGCGCTGCATTCCGAACATGGTCGTCATGGCCGCGTCGGACGAAAACGAATGCCGCCAGATGCTCACCACCGGCTACCAGTACAACGGTCCGGCGGCGATCCGCTATCCGCGCGGCGCCGGCATCGGCGCGGCCATCGCGCCGGAGCTGACCACGATCGAAATCGGCAAGGGCGAGATCAAGCGCGCGGGCAAAAAGATCGCGATCCTGGCATTCGGTTCGATGGTGACGCCGTCGATGACGGCGGGCGATACGCTCGATGCGACGGTCGCCAATATGCGCTTCATCAAACCGCTGGACGTGGAGCTGGTCAGGAAGCTGGCCGCAGACCACGACTATCTGGTGACGGTGGAAGAGGGTGCGATCATGGGCGGCGCCGGTTCGGCCGTGGCCGAGGCCCTGGCCGCCGAAGGCATCGCCAAGCCGCTGCTGATGATTGGTCTGCCTGACAAATTCATCGACCATGGTGATCCGGTCAAGCTGCTGGCCAGCGTAGGTCTGGATGGCGCCGGCATCACGGCCTCGATCAAGAAGCGCTTCGACAGCGCCGGCGAAGAGCCGCGCCTGGTGGTCGTCAACAACGGCTGATACGCGCGACGGTTACTGCAACCCCCTCGTCGCCACCTCTTTGGCCATCGCCTCGTATCCCGCGTCACCGGGATGCAGGTGATCGCCGCTGTCGTAACGCGGCAGCATGCGCGCCGGCCGTGCCGGATCGCGTAGCAGCGCGTCAAAATCGACCACCGCGTCGAACTCCCCGCCGTCCCTGATCCACCGATTGACCTCGCGCCGCACCACGTCTTTCGACGGCGTGTAATAACCTTCAAGCGGCGTGCCTTGCAGCGCGCCCTCGAACGGCAGCAACGTGGCGCCGACGATGCGCACCCCACGCACGCGCGCCTGCGCGATCAACTGACGATACACGGTGATCATGCGCTCCGCCCGCATCGGCGGCTCGTCCGGCGCAAAGGCGCTTTGCGGCCATCCTATGTCATTGATCCCCAAGAGCACCACGACAGTGCCGACACCCGGCTGGCTCAATACATCTTGCTCGAAGCGCGCCGCCGCATTGGCGCCCATGCGATCACCCAGCAAGCGCGCGCCGGAGATGCCGGCATTGACCACCGCAATGCCGTCCGGGCTTAACCGGGTGGCCAGATAATCCGGCCAGCGCCGGTCGAGATCCGGTGTCGAGCCATTGCCATCGGTGATGGAGTCTCCCAGCGCAATCAAAGCGCCCTTGCGATTCGGCGTTTCGACCACGATGGCGCTAAGTAGCGCGCGGCCATGCAGCGGCTGCGCATTCTTCAGCGCCGCCGCTCCAACAGCGTTGCCCTCGGCGATATGGCCGGTCTGCTGCGCGCCCCAATGGAAGGTCTTCAACTGCGTCGCCTGCGGCAGGTACACGCTGACCGCGAGCTTTTCCAGCGCGCCGACGCGCATCTCCACCGGATCGCTGACCAGCGGTGCGCCGGGCGGGATGGTGGCCGTGCGTTTGCCGCCGAAGGTCAGCTCGCGCGCGGAGCCTGCCATGTCACCGGCTCGGGCGACGCGCGCCTCTCCGATGACGAGCGGCCGGTCGCCGTAGCGGTTCGACAAGACGATACGCACGCGCGTCCCGCCGACGCTGATGCGCGCCGTTTCGCGCACGGTTTGCCGCTCCAGCGTGGCGGGAACGGCCGTCGGTAGCGGAAAATCCGCGCCCCAGGTAGCCTGCGGGCTGGCATACCAGCTGGTCACCCAGCCGCCGGATCGGTCGGCGGCAAATGACGGCGCAGCCAGTGCCAGCGCGGCGGCGAATGCGAAATGGTGCAAGGTTTTCATCGTGGGCTCCTGTAAAACTGCACGATAGGCCATTCGAGAAGCCACGGGAAGAGGAGGAAACAGACTATACTTCATTCAAATATCGAATAAGCCACTTATGGATACCATCCGTTCACTACGCTGTTTCGTGCGCGCCGTCGAATTGGGCAGCCTCTCGGCCGTCGCACGCGAAGAGGGCACCACCCAACCGACTGTCAGCAAGTTGATGGCGGCGCTGGAGCGCGAACTGGGCGTGCGCCTGCTGGAGCGCAGTACCACCAGCCTGTCGCCGACATCCGAGGGTGACCGCTTCTATCAGCGCGCGCTTGGCGTGCTGGCGGAATATCAGGAGGCGGTGGCCGAGGCGCGCGGCCAGACCGATACGCCGGCCGGGCTGATACGGGTCAACGCGCCAGCCGCCTTCGGCCAGTTGCGGCTGAACGCGATGCTGGCGTCTTTTCTCGACCTGTATCCGCAGGTCGATATCGAGCTGATACTGGACGACCGCATGGTCGATCTGGTGAAGGAGGGTGTCGATATCGCGCTGCGGCAGGGCCGCGAACTGCCGCCGGACGTGGTGGCGCGGCTGGCCGGCGTCTCGCCGAGGCATCTGGTGGCCGCGCCGTCGTACCTGAAGCGCCACGGCAAACCGCGCCAGCCGCGCGACCTGGCGGACTTCGATTACATCCGCTTCGCCTGGCTGGCCGATGGCGACATGCTGACGCTACACCGGGGCGAGCGGATTGAAATCGTGGCCACGCGCGGCCGCTTTCGCGTCAACCACGCGCTGGCGATCCGCGACAGCCTGGCCGCCGGCGGCGGTATCGGATTGTGTCCATTATGGCTGGTGCAGGATTTGCTCGACAGCGGGGCGCTGGTGCGCGTGCTGCCGCAGTGGGAAGGACAGCCGCAGGCGCTGCACCTGCTGTCGCCGTCGCGCCGCTATCAGCCGCTGCGCGCGCGGCTGCTGCTCGATCATCTGGCGCGGCACATCGCGCAACTGCCCGGCTATTCGGGAATGCCTCCCGCGCGTTGAGAATTCAGCCGCGTTTGCGCTCGTGCTGCCACAGCACGTCGCTGCCGCCGCCGAAGCGATTCAAGACCCGCGACAGCACGAACATCAGGTCCGACAAGCGGTTCACATACTGGCGCGGATGCTCGTGGATGGTCTCCGCCTTGCCCAGCGTGACGATGGCGCGTTCGGCGCGGCGGCACACGGTGCGGCACACGTGCGCCTGAGACGCCGCCCGCGAGCCGGCCGGCAGGATGAATTCCGTCAGCGCCGGCAAGGTGGCGTTGTATTTTTCCAGCAGCGTGTCGAGCCGCTCGACGTGCGCCTCGGTGATCATCTGGTAGCCGGGGATGCACAATTCGCCGCCAAGATCGAACAGGTCGTGCTGGATCGTCACCAGCTCTTCGCGCAAGTCGGCGGGCATGTCCTCACACAGCAGCAGGCCGATATGCGAGTTCAGTTCGTCGACTTCGCCGATCGAATGAATGCGCACGCTGTCCTTGTCGGTGCGGCTGCCGTCGCCCAGACCGGTGGTGCCGCCGTCGCCGGTGCGGGTGGCGATCTTTGAGAGTCGGTTGCCCATGGTGGCTCCTTGTATTGGTTATTTTCCCGCGACGCTGGCGCGCTTCGGGTTATACGGATGGAAGCCCGGCGTGTTCCAGAAGGCTTCGGTGCCCTTGGCCTCGTACAGTGCGATTTCCTCGTCATACATGGGGAACAGGCCGGCCAGGTAAATGGTACGGTCCTGGAGCTCGAACTTGACCTGGTCCTTGTCCATGAACTGCGGACGGTAGACGAAGCAGGCGTTCATCGCGCTGTCCTTCGACATCGGCATATGCAGCGCGAACGACGACTGGTAGGAGAACGGTCGTTTGTTGAAGAATTCCTGCGCGAGGTAGGCCGCGCTCTTGCCCCAGCCTTGATCGGTGGTCTGCAGCGCGAAGCTCAGCTCCGGCTTGCCGTGCACCCAATCCGGATGGCTGGCGCTCGACAGGCCGGCGGTAACGGCCGTCAGCATGCCCTGCGCCGGGAAGTCGGCGAAGTAGAAAATCAGCATGCGCGGACGACCGCTCAGCGTGATCTCGGCGATTTCCGTCGCCTGCCGGTTGAAGCGCCGCTCCAGCGCCAGGAGCCACTCTCTTTCAAAATTGTATTCCATACTATTCCAATGAGTTGATATAGAGACGGCCGGCAGATTATACGCCGCGTATCCGCCTAAGTACCCGCCAAAGATATCGCATGGCCGCACGTTTGTGCTTACAATCGAGGCCCACTCGTGTTTTCAGGCCGCCGTCCATGAACACCGTCATACCCGAAGCGGAAATTCTGGCCGATATCGCCAGCCGTCGCGCGCAGGTTTCTGCGGCGCTGCACCATGTGCTGCCGTCCGGTGCCATCCTGTCGGCGCCGGAGGATACCCGGCCTTACGAATGCGACGGCCTGGCCGCCTACCGCCAATTGCCGATGATCGTGGTGCTGCCCGACAGCGAGGCGCAGATTGTCGCCGTGTTGGGCGTATGCCGCGAGCTGAATGTGCCGATCGTGCCGCGCGGCGCCGGCACCGGCCTGTCCGGCGGCGCGATGCCGATCGCCGATGGCGTGGTGCTGTCGACCGCGCGCCTGAACCGCATCGTGCGCATGGACGCCTACTCGCGTACGGCGGTGGTCCAGCCGGGCGTGCGCAACCTTGCGATCTCCGAGGCGGCGGCGCAGCACCGCTTGTACTACGCGCCCGACCCGTCGTCGCAGATCGCCTGCACCATCGGCGGCAATGTGGCGGAGAACTCCGGCGGCGTGCATTGCCTGAAGTACGGCCTGACGGTGCACAACGTGCTGCGCGTGCGGATGGTGACCATCGACGGCGACGTGGTGGAACTGGGCGGCGAGGCGCTGGACGCGCCGGGACTCGATCTGCTGTCGGTCTTTGTCGGCTCGGAGGGAATGCTCGGTATCGTGACCGAGGTGACGGTCAAACTGATTCCGAAACCGGCGACGGCGCGCGTGATCATGGCGTCGTTCGAGCAGGTGGTGGCCGGCTGCGAGGCGGTGGCCGCGCTGATCGCGGCGGGCATCATCCCGGCCGGTCTGGAGATGATGGACCAAACCTCGTCGCGCATGGTCGAACCGTTCGTCCGGGCGGGCTACGACACCGACGCCGCCGCCATTTTGCTGTGCGAGGCCGACGGCACCGCCGAGGAAGTGGAGGAGGAAATCGCCCGCATGTCGGCCGTGCTGCAGGTTGCGGGCGCCAGCGCGATCGCCGTCTCGCAATCGGAGGCGGAACGCCTGAAGTTCTGGTCCGGCCGCAAAAACGCCTTTCCGGCGGCCGGCCGCATCTCGCCGGATTACTACTGCATGGACGGAACCATTCCACGCAAACGGCTAGGCGAGGTATTGACCGGCATCGCGCAAATGGAAACCAGATACGGCCTGCGCTGCGCCAACGTCTTCCACGCCGGCGACGGCAACCTGCACCCGCTGATTTTGTTCAATGCGAACATCCCCGACGAATTCGAGCGCGCCGAAGCCTTCGGCGCCGAGATCCTGGCGCTGTGCGTGGCGGTCGGAGGCACCATCACCGGCGAGCATGGCGTGGGCATCGAGAAGATCGATTCGATGTGCGTGCAGTTCGCGCCGTCGGAGTTGGCGGCGTTCTTCTCGGTCAAGCGCGCGTTCGACCCGGCCGGCCTGCTCAATCCGGACAAGGCGATACCGACCCTGAACCGCTGCGCCGAATTCGGCAAGATGCGCGTCAGCGGCGGCGCGCTGCCGTTCGCCCACCTGCCCCGGTTTTGAACGGAGCCACATGACTGACGCACTGAACGATTTATCGACCGACTCGTCAAGCGCCATCGCCGCGCAACTTGGCGTGCGCGTTCGCGCCGCCGCAGCTGCCGGCAAGCCGTTGCGCATACGCGGCGGCGGCACCAAGGACTGGTACGGACAGACACTAGCCGGGGAAGTGCTGGACACGCGTGCCTATTCGGGCATCGTGTCGTACGAGCCCACCGAGTTGGTGATCACCGCGCGCTGCGGCACACCGCTGGCCGAGATCGAGGCGCTGCTGGCGCGCCACAATCAAATGCTGGCGTTCGAGCCGCCGCACTTCGGCGTAGGTTCGACAATCGGCGGGGTGGTCGCCAGCGCCTTGTCCGGGCCGCGCCGCGCCAGCGCCGGCGCGGTGCGCGATTTTGTGCTGGGCGCCGTGCTGATGGACGGACGCGGCGAGGGGCTGCGGTTCGGCGGCCAGGTGATGAAAAACGTCGCCGGCTACGACGTCTCGCGCCTGCTGGCAGGTTCGCTCGGCACCTTGGGCCTGATCCTGGAGGTGTCTCTCAAGGTGCTGCCGGTGCCCGTCAGCGAAACCAGCCTGCGGTTCGAGATGAGCGAGATCGACGCGCTGACCCGCTTGAACGAGTGGGCGGGCCAGCCGCTGCCGATATCGGCAAGCTGCTGGCATCGGGGCGCGCTGTCGCTGCGCTTGTCCGGCGCGGGAGCCGCTGTGGACGCGGCGCGGCAAAGGCTTGGCGGCGTAGCGTTGGACGACGGCGCCGCCTTCTGGGCATCGCTGCGCGACCAGTCGCACGAATACTTCAGCGGCGGCGTGTTGTGGCGGCTGTCGGTGCCGCCGGCCGCCAGCGCCATCATCCTGCGCGGCGAGCAGCTTGTCGAGTGGGGCGGCGCCCAGCGCTGGCTCAAGGTGGACGGTTGCGACGCCGCACAGGCGGCAGGCATCCGCAGTGCCGTGGCGGCGGCGGGCGGACATGCGACGCTGTATCGTGGAGGCGATAAGCAGCTTGGTGTTTTTCATCCTCTGGCGCCGGCGGTGGCGAAGATTCACGACCGGCTGAAGCAGTCCTTCGATCCTGCGGGGATCTTCAATCCCGGCCGCATGTATTGACAAGAACCTATGCAAACCAACCTCGCTGATTTCATCAAGAACACCCCGGAAGGCGAAGAGGCCGACGCCATCCTGCGCTCCTGCGTGCATTGCGGGTTTTGCACCGCCACCTGTCCCACGTACCAGCTTCTGGGCGACGAACTGGATGGGCCGCGCGGACGCATTTATTTGATCAAGCAGGTGCTGGAAGGCGCGCCCGTCACCAGCAAGACGCAAACGCATCTGGACCGCTGCCTGACCTGCCGCAACTGCGAGACCACCTGTCCGTCCGGCGTGCAATACGGACGACTGATCGACATCGGCCGCAAGGTGGTCGAGGAGCGCGTCGCGCGTCCGCTGATGGAACGGCTCAAGCGCAAGGTGTTGAAGGAGGGCTTGCCGCGCAAGGCGGTGTTCACGGCGGCCCTGCGTGCCGGCCAGCTTTTCCGCCCCCTGCTGTCGCCGGCGATGCAGGACAAGATCCCGGCCATGACAGGCGCCGGCGCTTGGCCGATGCGCGAGCATGGACGCAAAATGCTGGTGCTGGAAGGCTGCGCGCAGCCGGCGATGGCGCCCAACATCAACGCCGCCACCGCGCGGGTGCTCGATGCGGTGGGCGTGCAGTTGATCGTCGCACCCAAGGCCGGCTGCTGCGGCGCGGTGCGTCATCACCTGAACGATCACGAGGCGGCGCTGGACGACATGCGCCGCAATATCGACGCGTGGTGGCCGTATGTGGAAAGCCGGGCGGTGGAAACGATCGTGATGACGGCGTCCGGCTGCGGCGTCACGGTGAAGGAATACGGGCATCTGCTGGCGCATGACAGCGAGTACGCCGGCAAGGCGGCGCGCATCGCGATGATGACGCGCGATCTGAGCGAAGTCATGCCGGAGTTCGAGGAGGGACTGACGCGCCTCGGCGCCGTCATCAAGGAGCGTGTCGCCTATCATCCGCCTTGTACGTTGCAGCATGGGCAGCAGATACGCGGCAAGGTGGAGGGCGTGTTGCGCGCGGTGGGCGTGGATGTGGTCTTGTGCGCGGAGAGTCATTTGTGCTGCGGCTCGGCGGGCACGTATTCGCTGTTGCAGCCGGAGTTGTCGTTGCAGCTGCGCGACCGCAAGCTGGCGAATCTGGCCGATACGGGGGCGACCACCATCGTCTCGGCCAATGTCGGCTGCACCGCGCATCTGCAATCGGGAACGCAGACGCCGGTGGTGCACTGGATCGAGTTGATCGACCGCGCGCTGGCGGCGCGCAAGCGGCGATAAGGCGCCGGCGCTTTTTCCTACCCCACGAACAAGGGTATCTGCGCGGTGCCGCCGGCCGGCCCCTCTCCATGCAGGCTGACGATAGGCGGTAGCCCTGCTGCGGCCTGCCAGGTCGGCGCCCGGTCGAAAGCGCCTACCCACGCCAGCACCTCGTCCGCCGGCATCGGCCGCGCGATACCGTAGCCCTGTACCAGATCGCAGCCCAGCCGCATCAACATGGCTCCGTGTTCGACCGTCTCGACGCCCTCGGCGATCACACCCAGGCCGAACGACCTGGCCAGGCCAATGACCGCGCTCACCAGATGCAGATCGTCGCGGTCGACCAGCATGTTGCGAACGAAGCTCTGATCGATCTTCAGCACGTCCGCCGGTAATCGTTTGAGGTAGGACATCGATGAATAGCCGGTGCCGAAATCGTCCAGCGCGAAGCTGATGCCCAGCGCCTGGCAGTCCAGCATGATCGTGCGCACGTGGTTGATATCGCTGAGGGCCGACGACTCCAGGATCTCCAGTTCCAGCATGTGCGGCGGCACGTCCGGGAACTCGGACAGGATCGCGGTGAGGCGGTCGACGAAGTCGCCGCGCTGGAAATGACGCGCGGCTATGTTGACGCTGATGACCCAGGCCGGATCGAAGCCGCGCCATTGCTGCAGCTGGCGCAAAGCCTCGCGCAGTACCCACTCGCCGATGTCGACGATCACGTCGCTATGTTCGACGATGGGCAGGAACTCCATCGGCCCGACGATGCCGCGCGACGGATGCTGCCACCGCAGCAGCGCCTCCATGCCGACGATGCGGCCTTTGCGCATGTCCAGCTTGGGCTGATAGTACAGCCGCAGTTGGCCGTCGAGCATGGCCGAGCGCACCTCGGTGCGGCGATTGTGGTGGGTGCGTACCTGCTCGTCGAGGTCCGCGTCGAAGAAGTGGAAACGGTTGCGGCCCATGATCTTGGCCTGGTACAGCGCCTGGTCGGCGTGGCGCAGCAGGCTGTCGGCGCTGATCTCGTTGCCGGTGTAGACGGCGATGCCGACGCTGGCCGACATGGCCACCGCCTGGCCGTCGGCCAGGTAGTCGCGCGACAGCGCCGGCATCAGCCGGTCCAGCGCCACCTCCACGGCGGCGCGCGAATGCATCTCCGGCAGCAGCAGCACGAATTCGTCGCCACCCAGGCGCGCGACGTAGTGGCGCTGGCCGGCAAAATCGTGCAGGCGGCTGGCGACCTGCTTGAGCACCTCGTCGCCGACGGATTGGCCCAGCGTGTCGTTGACCTGCTGGAAGTGGTCCAGATCGAACAGGCACACGGCCAGCAGGTAATCCTGCGCGCGAGCGCGCGCAACCTCGTTTTCGAAGCGCGCCGCCAGCGCCGCGCGGTTGGGCAGGCCGGTGAGCACATCGTGGTTGCTTTGCCAGGAGATCTGCTGCATCAGCTGGCGGCGTTCGGTCACGTCGCGGAACACCAGCACCGAGCCTTGCACCTCGCCGTGGGCGGCGCGGATGCCGTTGGCCGTGTACTCCACCGTGAAGGTCTGCCCGGTGCGGCTGCGCAGGCTCTGATTGCCGACCTTGACCACGTCGCCGCCTTCGTAGATGCCCGACATCGCCTTGAGCAGCGAGTGCTGGCCGAAGTTATTCGCCAGGACGAACACCTGGTGCAGTTCCATGCCGCGCGCGAGCGGCTCGGACCAGCCGGTGAGGCGCTGTGCGACGTCGTTGATCGATTCGATCCTGCCTGTGAGGTCGGTGGTGATGACGGCGTCGCCGATCGACGCCAGCGTCACCTCGATGCGCTCCTTTTGCGCCTGCAGCTGTTCCTGTGCGACCAGCGTGCGTTTCAGCTGTTCGCTCAACTCCTTCTCGCTCGCTTGCAGCCTGCCCACCAGCGCCTGCACGCGCTGCGCCATGTTGTTGAAGGTGACCGCCAGCATGCGCGCCTCCAGCGTGCCGCCAACCGGCAGGCGCACGTCATGTTCGCCGCCCTGGAAGCGCCGGGTGGCGTCGTTGAGGCGCTTGAGCATGCGCTTGTTGGCGAAGATGATAATGCCCAGCAGCGTGTAGATGACGGTCACGTTGAGGGCGGTGATGACCATCTGCTTCCAGACCGAGGCCCACACGCCCGCCACCGGCAAGGCGGGATCGAATTCGAGCACCAGGCTGGCGGTGCCGATGTAGATGTGGCGGCGGATCGGCTTGAGCGGGTGCAGCCTGGCGAACCACGCGGGGACGTCGGACCGCGGCAGCGGCGGTCGCAGCGCCTCGAGGTGGCCGCCGGCGAAGTCGACGCGGGCGGCGGCCAGGTCGGGACTGAGCAGCAGCGCGTCGGCCAGCGCGCTGTCGATGGCGGCGCGGTCGGGCACGGCCAGCGCCGGCAGCAGCGCCTTGTGCAGATAGATGCCGATGTCGCTGGCGTCCTTTTGATAGCGCGCGTCGGCGCTCGCGGTCTCCGCCTGGAACAGCAACGTGTAGCGGACGCCCACCACCATGGCGATGATGATAAAAATGGGCACGAACAGGCGGGAATACATCCCCATCCGCAGCCACGGCGACAGTAGTTTTCCAAACACGGACATAGGTACTTGATTCGATTGGAAAGGGCCAGGGCCCATTATTACCGAAAAGTTTAACCTAAAGCACGTTTTTCGGATGACAATTGCAGAACTTACATGATGTACTAGACAAGTTTTACACGCTTTTATTCTGCTAGCAGCTTCTCGATGTCCGCGATCAGGTCTTCCGGCTTGGTGGCGGGGGCGTAGCGGTTGAAGACGGTGCCGTCCTTGCGGATCAGGAATTTGGTGAAGTTCCACTTGATCGCCTCGGTGCCGAGGATGCCCGGCGCGTCCTTCTTGAGCTGGACGAACAGCGGGTGCGCGTGTTCGCCGTTGACATCGATCTTGGCGAACAGCGGGAAGGTCACGCCGTAGTTTTTTTCGCAGAAGGCGCCGATTTCGTCGGCCTGTCCCGGCTCCTGCGCGCCGAACTGGTTGCACGGGAAGCCGAGCACCGTCACGCCCTTGTCCTTGAACTGCTGGTAGACCTGCTCAAGCCCCTTGTACTGCGAGGTGAAGCCGCACTTGCTGGCGGTGTTGACGATCAGCAGGACCTGGCCCTGGTACTGGCGCAGGTCCACGGGGGCGCCGGTCAGGCTGTCTGCGGAGATGTCGAAGATGGTGCTCATGGAAGTCCTGGTGAAATGGTTGGGATTAGATCAGGCCCAGATGTTCGGTGCCGGCCGACAGGTCGCGGTTGGTGGCCGCCTTGCCTTCCAGCTTGATAGCCAGGCGCAGATCGTTCACGGAATCGGCGTTGCGCAGCGCGTCCTCGTACGTGATGATATCCGCTTCGTGCAAATCGAACAGCGACTGGTCGAATGTCTGCATGCCCAGCTCGCGCGACTTCTTCATCAGCTCCTTGATCTCGTGGACCTGGCCCTTGAAGATCAGGTCCGAGATCAGCGGCGAATTGAGCATGATCTCGATCGCCACCGCGCGGCCCTTGGATTCCTTCTTCGGGATCAGGCGCTGCGAAATCATGCCCTTGAGGTTCAGCGACAGGTCCATCAGCAGCTGCTGGCGGCGCTCCTCGGGGAAAAAGTTGATGATGCGGTCGAGCGCCTGGTTGGCGCTGTTGGCGTGCAGCGTGGCCAGGCACAGGTGGCCGGTCTCGGCGAAGGCGATCGCGTGGTCCATGGTTTCGCGGTCGCGGATCTCGCCGATCTGGATCACGTCGGGCGCCTGGCGCAGCGTGTTTTTCAGCGCGATGGCCCAGTCGTCGGTGTCGACGCCGACCTCGCGCTGGGTCATGATGCAATTCTTGTGCGGGTGGACGTATTCGACCGGGTCCTCGATGGTGATGATATGGCCGTAGCTGTTCTCGTTGCGGTGGTTGACCATGGCCGCCAAGGTGGTCGACTTGCCGGACCCGGTGGCGCCGACCATGATCACCAGGCCGCGCTTGGCCATGACGACGTCCTTGAGCACCTCGGGCAGGCGCAGGTCGTCGAGTTTGGGAATCTCGCTGGTGATAGTCCGCAGCACCATGCCGACCGAACTCATCTGCACAAACGCCGACACCCGGAAGCGGCCCAAGTCGCCGGGGCTGATGGCGAAGTTGGCTTCTTTGGTCAGCTCGAACGACGCAGTCTGCTTATCGTTCATGATCGAGCGGGCCAGGTCGACGGTGTGGGCGGCGGTCAGCACCTGGGACGACACGGGCGTCAACTTGCCGTCGATCTTGATCGCTGGCGGGAAGCCGGCGGTGATAAACAGGTCCGAGCCTTTTTTGCTGGTCATCAACCTCAGCAGATCGAACATGAATTTGGAGGCCTGGTCGCGTTCCATGATATCCCTTCAGAACGGGGTCAAGTCTGTCATTCGGACACGAGCTGTACCGCCACGTGTCGAGTCCGTGTCCGAATGACAGACTTGACCCCAGTAGTTTTAGCCGGGGAAGTTGTCCGGGGTTTTGGCGGCGCTGCGGGCGGCGGCGGCGGAGATGACGTTGCGCCGCACCAGGTCCGTGAGGTTCTGGTCCAGCGTTTGCATGCCGACGTTGCTGCCGGTCTGGATCGCCGAGTACATTTGCGCGATCTTCGATTCGCGGATCAGGTTGCGGATCGCCGGCGTGGCGACCATGATCTCGTGCGCGGCCACCCGGCCCGAGCCGTCCTTGGTCTTGAGCAGCGTTTGCGAGATCACCGCTTGCAGCGATTCCGACAGCATCGCGCGCACCATTTCCTTTTCGTCGGCAGGGAAGACGTCGACGATGCGGTCGATCGTCTTGGCCGCCGACGACGTGTGCAGGGTGCCGAACACCAGGTGGCCGGTCTCGGCCGCCGATAGCGCCAGGCGGATCGTTTCCAGATCGCGCAACTCGCCGACCAGGATGGCGTCCGGGTCTTCCCGCAGCGCCGAGCGCAACGCGTTGTTGAACGACAGCGTGTGCGGCCCAACCTCGCGCTGGTTGATCAGGCATTTCTTCGATTCGTGGACGAATTCGATCGGGTCCTCGATCGTGAGGATGTGGCCGTATTCGTTTTCGTTGAGGTGGTTGACCATCGCCGCCAACGTGGTCGATTTGCCCGAGCCGGTCGGGCCGGTCACCAGCACCAGGCCGCGCGGTTTGAGCGCGAATTCGGCAAAGATCTTCGGTGCGTTGAGCTCTTCGAGGCTGAGGATTTTCGACGGGATCGTGCGCAGCACCGCCGAGGCGCCGCGCTCCTGGTTGTAGGCGTTGACGCGAAAGCGCGCCAGTCCCGGTATCGCGAACGAGAAGTCGACTTCGAGCATCTCTTCGTAGGCCTTGCGCTGGCCGTCGTTCATGATGTCGTAGATCATGCCGTGCACTTCCTTGTGCTCCAGCGGCGGCAGATTGATGCGGCGCACGTCGCCATGCACCCGTATCATCGGCGGCAGCCCGGCCGACAGGTGCAAATCCGATGCCTTGTTCTTGACCGAGAATGCGAGTAGTTCGGATATGTCCATTTATAATCCCTGCCTGGCGTTGGTGTGATGACGCTTACCGCTGTCTTTTACTGGATGATTATGTCTCCGATCCCCCAAAACTTGCAAGCAATCACCGCGACTATCGTTGCCGCCGCTCAAGAATCCGGCCGGCCGGCGCCCACGGTGCAGCTGCTGGCCGTGTCCAAGACTTTCGGACCGGAAGCCGTGCTGGAGGCGGTGCGGGCCGGCCAGCGGGCCTTTGGCGAAAATTATCTGCAGGAGGCGCTCGACAAGATCGCGGCGTTGCGCGCGCAGCCGGAGGTCGCAACCCTTTCATTGGAATGGCATTTCATCGGGCCGATCCAGAGCAACAAGACGCGGCCCATCGCCGAGCATTTCGATTGGGTGCATACGGTCGAGCGGGAGAAGGTGGCGCAGCGCCTGTCCGAACAGCGTCCGGCCGGCATGGCGCCGCTGCAAATCTGTTTGCAAGTGAATATCAGCGGCGAGGCCAGCAAGAGCGGCGTCGCCCCGGAAGAGGTGGCGGCGCTGGCCCACAAGGTCGCGGCGCTGCCGAAACTGACGTTGCGCGGCCTGATGGCGATCCCCGAGCCGGCCGTGGAATTCGACCAGCAGCGCGCCGCGTTTGCGCAGTTGCGGAAGTTGTACGAGCAATTGCGCGCCGACGGCCTGGCGCTCGATACGCTGTCGATGGGCATGTCGGCCGACCTGCGCGCGGCGATTTTCGAGGGCGCGACCATCGTGCGCGTCGGCAGCGCCATTTTTGGAGCACGAACTTACAACAAGGCTTGATATGAAGATTGCATTTATTGGCGGCGGCAACATGGCCGCCGCGTTGATCGCCGGGCTGGCCGGCAAGTTGACCGCCGGTGCGGACATCCATGTGGTCGATCCGAATCCGGCGTCGCTGGCAAAGCTGTCCCAGCAACATGGTGTGACGACGGCCACCGCCGCCGACGCCGCCGTGGGCGCGGCCGACGTGATCGTGCTGGCGATTAAGCCGCAGAGCATGCGCGAGGTGGCGGCGCAGCTGCTGCCGTTGCTGGATTCGTCCAAGCAGACCTTGATCGTGTCGGTCGCGGCGGGCATCCGCAGCGCCGACCTGTCGCGCTGGCTGGGCGGCTATGGCGCCATCGTGCGGTGCATGCCCAACACGCCGGCGCTGATCGGCATGGGCATCACCGGCATGGTGCCGTCCGCCGGCGTGAGCGCCGCGCAAAAGCAGACCGCCGACGATATCCTGCGCGCGGTCGGACCAACCGTGTGGCTGGACGATGAATCGAAGATCGATGCGGTGACGGCCCTCTCGGGCAGCGGCCCGGCCTATGTGTTTTACTTTATCGAGGCGATGCAGCAGGCCGCCGGGGAGCTGGGCCTGAGCGCGGAACAGGGCACGCAGCTGGCGCTGGCCACCTTTGCCGGCGCGGCGCAACTGGCCAACCAGTCGAGCGAGCCGGTGTCGCTGCTGCGCGAGCGGGTGACGTCAAAAGGCGGCACCACTTACGCGGCGTTGACCAGCATGGAGGACAGCGGCGTGAAGGCGGCCATCGTGACGGCGGTGAAGGCCGCCGCCGCGCGTGGCAAGGAAATGGGCGACGAGCTGGGCGCGGCGAACTAAAGACCAACAAGGCCGGCCGCGCGCCAGGCCGGACGCGCGTTTATCGGCGCGACACCAGAATGCCGATGAGCACGCCAACGGCCGCGCCCACGCCGACCGCTTTCCACGGATTGTCGCGCACATAGACGTCGGCGTTCTGCGCGACTTCGTGGCTGCGGGCGATGACGCTGTCCTCGAGCTTGCGCAGGTCGGTCTTGGCGGTGCGCAGCGTGTCCTCGAAGCGGGCGCGGACCTCGGAGGCTTTTTCGCTGACCTGTTCGCCAGCATCGCTGAGGAAATGTTCCGCTTCGCCGATGGCGCTTTTCAAGCCGTCCATCAGCTTGTCGCGCGCCGCGCCGCTGGCGGCCTGGCCGTCGGCGACGCCATTACCGTTGCCGTTGCTGATACCGTTGCCGTTCTGATGAGTCTGATCCATGGTGGTGACCTCCTGTCTGTGGCTCGTTGAAAGGGGATAGCCAGTGTAGGCGCCGAATGCGGAACGCTCTTGCGCTGGCTCAATCGTTTCAGCGCAGCGCGTAATCGACGGCAATACCGGCGAACACCGCTGCACCCAGCCAGTTATTATGGCGGAAAGCGTAAAAACACGCGTCGCGCTCGCGTGCGCGGATGAGTGTGTAGTGATACAGCGCGATGCCGGTGGCCACCACCAGGCCGGCGACGAACCACAAACCCAATCCCAACTGCAAGCCGCACACCAGCAACAGCGCCAGGTGCACGCCGTAGCACAGCATGACGGCGGCGATATCGTAGCGCCCGAACGTGATGGCCGAGGTCTTGATGCCGATCTTTAAGTCGTCGTCGCGGTCGACCATCGCATACTCGGTGTCGTAGGCGACCGCCCAGAAGACGTTGCCCAGCAGTAGCAACCACGCCACCGGCGGCACGGTGTTCTGGATCGCGGCGAACGCCATCGGGATGCCGAAGCCGAAGGCGATGCCCAGGTACGCTTGCGGGATGGCGAAGAAGCGCTTGAAGTACGGATAGGTGCCGGCAATGATCACGGCCGCCACCGACAGTTGCTTGGTCAGCGTGTTGAGCGGCAGGATCAGGCAAAACGAGACGATGGCCAGCGCGGCGGCGATCGCCAGCGCTTCCTTGCCGCTGATGCGGCCGCTGGTGATGGGACGCTGCGCGGTGCGCTTGACGTGCTTGTCGATATCCTGGTCGGCGTAGTCGTTGATCGCGCAGCCGGCCGAGCGCATCAGCAGGGTGCCGAGCGAGAAAATCAGGATCAGCTTCCAGTCCGGTTTGCCGTTGGAGGCCAGCCACAACGCGCACAGCGTCGGCCACAGCAGCAGCAGTGTGCCGATGGGTTTGTCCAGTCTGACCAGGCGGAAATACAGCTGCAGCTTGTTCATCGATTGCGTCGCTTGAAGGGAAAGATGGGCATTATCGCAAATCTTTCCCGGACGGTCGTCGGACGGCCGGGGACACCCGGTTTATTCGTCGTTGCAGAGGGTGGTGATGCCGGGCAGGTTGCAGGAGGCGACAACCTCGCAGACAGCGTCGATGGCGGCCTTGCGGGTGAAGCTCTTGCGCCAGACGATGACCACGCGGCGCGATGGCTGCGGCGCGTCGAAGTTGCGGAATTGCAGCATGCCTTCGGTGGTGTTCATGTCGGGCACCGAGGCGCGCGGCAGCACGGTCAGGCCGATGCCGCTGGCGACCATGTGGCGGATGGTTTCCAGCGACGAACCTTCGAAGGTGCGTTGCATGCCATTACCGGGCGCCGAGAAGCGCGCCATTTCGGGACAGACTTCCAGTACCTGGTCGCGGAAACAATGTCCGTTACCGAGCAGCAGCATGTTTTCTGTCTTGAGGTCGTCCGCCGGGATGGTCTTGCGCTTGGTCCACGGATGCTGGGCCGGCATGGCGACCACGAACGGCTCGTCGTACAGCGCCTGCATCGCCATGCCGTGATCGGGCAGCGGCAGCGCCATGATGGCCGCGTCGAGCTCGCCCTGGCGCAGCATTTCCAGCAGGCGCACGGTGAAGTTCTCCTGCAATATCAACGGCATTTGCGGCACTTTGTCGATCATGCCCTTGACCAGCGGCGGCAGCAGGTAAGGGCCGATGGTGTAGATCACGCCCAAGCGCAGCGGGCCGGCCAGCGGGTCTTTATTTTGTTTGGCCAGTTCCTTGATCGCGGCGGTTTGCTCCAGCACGCGTTCGGCCTGGGCGACGATTTGCGCGCCCAGCGGCGTGACCGAGATCTCGGCGCCGCCCCGTTCGAACAGCACCACGCCCAGCTCGTCCTCGAGTTTCTTGATGGCGACCGAAAGCGTCGGCTGCGCGACGTAGCACGCTTCGGCGGCGTGCCCGAAGTGTTTCGCCCTCGCAACGGCTACGATATATTTCAGTTCGGTCAGAGTCATGAATCTATTTGAACACAGGCAATGTACAGATGCAATAATTGTGGGACAACAAAGATCATTGTAGCGGAATGGTGTCGATATAATGCACCATGGCAGCGCAAACCGACGAAAAGACCCACATGCCCCAATTTGAAGACAAGATTTGCACCCGTGAACAACTGGCCGCGCGCGTGGCCGCGCTGCCCAAGCCGGTGGTGCTGACCAACGGCGTATTCGACATCCTGCACCGCGGCCACGTCACCTATCTGGCGCAGGCGCGCGCGCTGGGCGCGTCGCTGGTGGTGGCCGCCAACACCGACGCGTCGGTCAAGCGGCTGGGCAAGGGCGACGACCGCCCGCTGAACAACTGCGCCGACCGCATGGCTGTGCTGGCCGCGCTGGAGTCGGTCAGCCTGGTGGTCGATTTCGACGAGGACACCGCGCTGGAAGTGGTTCAGCAGGCGCGGCCGGAAATTTACGCCAAGGGTGGCGATTATCGGATGGATGCGATTCCGGAAGGTAAGGCGGTACTGGCTTACGGCGGGCAGGCGATCGCGATCGATTTCGAGCATGACCGCTCGACCACCAAACTGTTGACCAAGGTGCGCGCGCAGCGTCCGGCATGAGGCTGCTGCTGATCGCCTTGGCGGTGCTGGTGTTTATCGGCGTGCTGTGGGGGCCGGTGACGTACGTGGCGTGGCGGCTCTGGCAGCGCGGCGACGCGGTCGCGTTCCAGCAGTTGCGGTTCATGCTGCCGGCGCAGCTGATGGCGGCGGTGGCGCTGGCCTTCGCGGCCGATGTGCTTGGCATGCGCAATCCTCCGGCGCTGTTTGCCGCCTCGACCATCATCGTCAGCGCCGTCGGCACGGGCGCGCTGGCGCTGGCGCGCTACGTCGCCAGGCGGCGCGGACGCTGAATCTCAGGCGCCGCCGGCGTAACCGTTCTGGCGCCAGGCTTCGAACACCACCACCGCCACGGTGTTGGACAGGTTCAGGCTGCGGTTGTCCGGACGCATCGGCAGACGGATGCGCTGGGCCGGCGGGAAATTCTCGCGCAGCGCCGGCGGCAGGCCGCTGGTCTCGGAACCAAACACAAACACATCACCCGGCTGGAAACTGGCCTGCGCGAACGGCGACGAACCGTGCGTGGTCATGGCAAACATGCGCGACGGGTCCGGCTGCAGGTCCGTCAAAAACGCCTGCCAGTCGGCGTGCACCTTCATCTTGGCGTACTCGTGGTAATCCAGCCCGGCGCGCTTCATCTTCGAATCCTCCAGCGGGAAGCCGAGCGGTTCGATCAAGTGCAGCTGCGCGCCGGTATTGGCGCACAAACGGATGACGTTGCCGGTGTTCGGCGGAATTTCGGGGTGGACCAGTACTACATGAAACAAGTTGTTCTCCTCATGACAATTCAATGCGACATTCAATGCGGCGGCGTGCGCGCGAACACCAGGTTGCTCACGCGCGCGGCGCCGTGGCGCTTCAACGTGGTCGCCAGTTCGTCCAGGGTGCGGCCGCTGGTCATGACGTCGTCGACGATGCCGATATGCCTGCCGCGCACCAGCGCGGCGTCCGGCACGGCGAAAGCGCCGGCGATATTGCGCTGGCGCTGCTCCGGCGCGACGCTGCTTTGCGCCACCGTCTCGCGCACCCGGGCCGTCAGACGCGGATGCAGCGCGACGCCGAGGCTGCGCGCCAGCGGCCGGGCGATTTCCAGCGCCTGGTTGTAGCCGCGCTCGGCCAGCCGGCGCGGTCCCAGCGGAACCGGACAGATCAGCGCAGGCAACACGAAGCCGGGCTGCTGCAAAACGGCGTCGCGCAGCAGGCGCGCGAACAGCGTGGCCAGCGCCAGCCGGTGGCCGAATTTCAGTTGCAGCACCAGTTGGTCGACCGGCATCGCGTAGTCGGCCGCCGTCAGCGTGACGTCGAAGGCCGGCGGATTCGTTGCGCACAGGCCGCACAACGGAGGGCGGGAGGCGTCGCGTGCCGCTTCACCGCTGTGGCCTTGGCGGTCCCGCGCCAGCGGCGCGCCGGGCAGCGGATTGGCGCAGCAGCCGCAACGCGCGAGCGCAACATCGGCGCCGAAAAACTGCGCGGCGCAGGCCGGGCAGAGCGTGTGGTCGCTGCCAAGGCCGCACAACGCGCACGAGGTCGGCAGCAGCGATCGCAGCAGTCTGGCGCTGGTGCGCCGCAGCAAGCCACCGGCCGGACCGGCGCTGGCGCCGCGTCGCCTGTCCGTTGCTTCTTCGATCAGTTTGTCACGCATGCCACGCTCCCGGCAAAAAACGCGGGCCTTGGGCGTCGCGTTTGCGTCCAACCATGTACACTGCGGACATTATCGCATTACAGACCACCCCACGATGCATGTGTCCGCAAATCCACCCAAACTGAGCGCGCCTATCGATCTGGAGCGTGTGCGCACGCTATTCTCCCGACCTGACCGCATCGCCCCGGCCGATTTCCTGCGCCGCGAAGTGTCGTCGCGCATGTTTGATCGCCTGGAATTGATCAAGATCACGCCACAGCGTGTGCTCGACGCCGGCTGTGGCACGGGTGCCGACCTGCCGCTGTTGCAAAAATCCTACCCAGCAGCACAAATACTCGGACTCGATGCCGCCGAGGCCCAGCTGCGCGCCGCGCAAGGTCAATCGACCAGGCCATCGTCGTTGAATCAGTTGTTGAGCAAACTGTTGCCGTCCAAGACGGGCGTCGACCTGGTGTGCGGCGATTTCGCTGATTTGCCGTTGGGACCGAACTCGATCGACCTCGTATGGTCTAACCTGGCCCTGCACTGGCATCCACAGCCGGACCGCGTGTTTGCCGAATGGCGCCGCGTGCTGCGTGTCAATAGTCTGCTGATGTTTTCGTGTTTTGGTCCCGATACCTTCCGCGAGTTGCGGGCGGCGTTTGCCGAGGCCGATCTGGCGCAGCACGCGCTGCCGTTTGTCGATATGCACGACTTCGGCGATCAATTGGTGGAGGTCGGTTTCTCGACGCCGGTGCTGGATATGGAAGTCATTACCGTGACCTACGACACGCCGCTGGCGATGCTGGCCGATGTGCGCGCGCTGGGCGGTAATCCGCTGGCGACGGTGAACAGGGGGCTGACGGGAAAGCATGCCTGGCAACGCATGCTGGACGCGCTGGAAAAGACCCGTCGCGCGGACGGAAAGCTGGGGCTGACGTTCGAGGTGATTTACGGCCATGCGTTCCGGCCGGCGCCGAAAGTGACTTCCAAAGGTGAAGCCATCATACGCTTCGATCTGCCCCGCAAGCCGCGCCAGTAGCGGGTTTGCGGCTGTTTCACCTGCCGCCGCCCATTTCGCACTGTGGTAAAGCTGAGTGCGCTGTGAGGGACGGAAGAGTTGCAAAATGGATTATTTGTTGATGTGCGCCGTTGTTGTTATATATAATCATTGACTAATTTTGCCAGCATGTCACGTCGCCAGCTATAACCCACCGACGCGAGGCGAAAGCAGTTAGAACGAACAAGAACAAGCAGTTGAATTAAGCAGAATCAGGCTTTTATGTTGTCCTTAGGCAGTATGTCGGGACGACATGACAAGTCTCAAGGTCCCGCCGGGGCCGCGTTGAAGAAATTTTCAAACGTGGCTGGCATGGGGCCTGAAGTTGTTTAAGGAGCGGCGCCGGTTCAGTTCACCGAAATCCGGAGTCGTTAAAAAAATACTTTTTAATTTCTTGGGTGGTTGGGGAAAACATGACACATGCGAAGCGACTTCAATCGTTGATGCTCGGGCTGACGATGACGGCAGCCAGTATCCCAGCGTGGGCGGCGGAGACGGCGGCAGGCACCTATGGCCCGGCGACCGGCGGCACCGGCGGCCCCGTCACCGGGCAGATGAATCTGCAACCGCCCGCAACCCAGATTGCTTCCCAGATCTACGACCTCCACACCTGGATGATGGTGGTCTGCCTGGTCATCTTCGTCGGCGTGTTCGGCGTGATGTTCTATTCCATTTTCAAGCACCGCAAGTCGCTCGGCCACAAGCCGGCCACCTTCCACGAATCGACCGCTGTCGAAATCGCCTGGACCGTGGTGCCGTTCCTGATCGTCATCGGCATGGCGCTGCCCGCCACCCGCACTGTGGTCGGCATGAAGGACACCTCCAACGCCGACATCACCATCAAGGCCACCGGCATGCAGTGGAAATGGGGCTATGACTACCTGAAAGGCGACGGCGAGGGCATTTCCTTCCTGTCGAACCTGAAAACGCCGCGCTCGCAAGTGGGCGCGCCGGGCTTTGCGCCGACCGAGGCGCGCGGCGACAACTACCTGATGGACGTCGACAACGAAGTCGTGGTGCCGGTCAACAAGAAGATCCGCATGGTCACCACCGCCAACGACGTGATCCACTCGTGGTCGATCCCGGCCTTCGGCGTCAAGCAGGACGCGATTCCCGGCTTCGTGCGCGACACCTGGTTCAAGGCCGACCACACCGGCACCTATCGCGGCTATTGCTCCGAGCTGTGCGGCAAGGAACACGCGTTCATGCCGATCGTCGTCAAGGTCGTCACCGACGCCGAGTACAAGACCTGGGTCGACGGCAAGAAAAAGGAAATGGCGGCAGCGGCCGACGATCCGAACAAGACCTGGACCATCGACGAACTGAAAACCCGTGGCGAAAAAGTCTATACGGCCAACTGCGTGGTCTGCCACCAGGCCACCGGCAAGGGCGTGCCGAACGCCTTCGCGGCGCTGGACGGCTCGGCCGTGGTCAACGGCCCGCGCGCCGCGCAGATCCACGTGCTGCTGAACGGCCAGAAGAGCGGCAAATACCCGGCCGAGATGCCGGCGTGGAAGCAACTGTCGGACACCGACATCGCCGCCGTCATCACCTATACCCGGAACAGCTGGTCGAACAAGGCCGCCGAAAACATCGTTCAACCAGCCGAAGTCTTGGCTGCACGTAAGTAATCAGGAGCGCACCACATGAGCACTAGCACCTTGGATCACGCACACGATCACGATCACGCTCACGACCACCCGCACGGGCTGTCGCGCTGGTTGTTCGCCACCAACCACAAAGACATCGGCACGCTGTACCTGTGGTTCTCGTTTATCATGCTGCTGTCGGGCGGCGTGCTGGCGCTGATGATCCGCAGCGAGCTGTTCAAGCCCGGCCTGCAGTTCTTCCAGCCCGAGTTCTTCAACCAGCTGACCACGATGCACGGCCTGGTGATGGTGTTCGGCGCCATCATGCCGGCCTTCGTCGGCTTCGCCAACTGGATGATCCCGCTGCAAATCGGCGCCTCCGACATGGCGTTCGCGCGCATGAACAACTTCTCGTTCTGGCTGCTGCCGCCGGCCGCGCTGCTGCTGGCGACCTCGTTCCTGGCGCCGGGCGGCGCCACCGCCGCCGGCTGGACCCTGTACGCGCCGCTGTCGACCCAGATGGGACCGGGCATGGACATGGCCATTTTCGCGATGCACCTGATGGGCGCGTCGTCGATCATGGGTTCGATCAACATCATCGTCACCATCCTGAACATGCGCGCGCCCGGCATGACCCTGATGAAAATGCCGATGTTCTGCTGGACCTGGCTGATCACCGCCTACCTGCTGATCGCCGTGATGCCGGTGCTCGCGGGCGCCATCACCATGACGCTGACCGACCGCCACTTCGGCACCACGTTCTTCAACGCGGCCGCCGGCGGCGACCCGGTCATGTACCAGCACATCTTCTGGTTCTTCGGCCACCCCGAGGTGTACATCATGATTTTGCCGGCGTTCGGCATCGTCTCGCAGATCCTGCCGGCCTTCGCCCGCAAGCAGCTGTTCGGCTACGCGTCGATGGTGTACGCCACCGCGTCGATCGCGATCCTGTCGTTCATCGTCTGGGCCCACCACATGTTTACCACCGGCATGCCGGTGACGTCGCAGCTGTTCTTCATGTACGCCACCATGCTGATCGCGGTGCCGACCGGCGTGAAGGTGTTCAACTGGATCGCCACCATGTGGAAGGGCTCGATGACGTTCGAGACCCCGATGCTGTTCTCGGTCGGCTTCATCTTCGTGTTCACCATCGGCGGCTTCACCGGCCTGATCCTGGCCGTGACGCCGATCGACATCCAGCTGCAGGATACTTACTACGTTGTGGCGCACTTCCACTACGTGCTGGTGGCCGGCTCGCTGTTCGCGCTGTTCGCCGGCTTCTACTACTGGTCGCCGAAGTGGACCGGCCACATGTACAACGAAACGATGGGCAAGGCGCACTTCTGGCTGTCGCTGATCACCTTCAACGTCACGTTCTTCCCGATGCACTTCCTGGGGCTGGCCGGCATGCCGCGCCGCTATGTCGACTACTCGGCGCAGTTCACCGACTACAACATGATCGCCACCATCGGCGCCTTCGGTTTCGGCCTGTCGCAGGTGTTCTTCCTGTTCGCGGTGATCATTCCGACCATTCGTGGCGGCAAGAAAGCCGAAGCGAAGCCATGGGAGGGCGCCGAAGGCCTGGAGTGGACCGTGCCGTCGCCGGCGCCGTTCCACACCTTTGAAACCCCACCGCAGTTCAAGTAACGCGGGTGGCATAGAATCATGACAGATCGTAAGAAGCCGAACAACGCGCGCACCGGCTGGATATTGGCCGGCCTCGCGCTGTTCTTTTTCCTGTCCGTGTTCGTCAAACGAATCTGGTTGAGTTAAACCTTGAACGGGATGCTGTGAGTCGCGACAACGAAACCAGCGGATTGAACCGCACCTTGTTGGGCAAGCTGATCGTCATCGCGGTGGTGATGTTCGGCTTCGCCTACGCGCTCAATCCGTTCTACCGCCAGATCTGCGAAGCGCTGGGGCTGAACGTGCTGACGCAAAAGGACGGCACGGTCGAGTTCGACAAGAACACGCAGGTCGACAAGACGCGCAACGTCGTCATCGAGTTCGACGCCAACGCGCAGGGGCCGTACCGCTTCCGCCCGACGGTGACGAACATGACGGTGCACCCGGGCGAGCTCGCCACGGTGATGTACGAAGTGGTCAACACGCAAAACCGCGATGTCGCGGCGCAGGCGATTCCAAGCTACGCGCCGCAGAATGCGATGCAGCACTTTAAAAAGGTCGAATGCTTCTGCTTCAAGCAGCAGGCGCTCAAGCCGAACGAGGCGCGGCAGATGCCGGTGGTGTTCTTCATCGACCCGGCGCTGCCGAAGGATGTGAAGACGATCACATTGTCCTACACCTTCTTCGAGGTGGGCGGCATGGACAAAACAGCGGACAAAACAGCGGCGGTGAGCGAGGGCGCTAAAAATGCCGTCCGATAAGAAGGAAAACGCTTCGTTCCTGTATTCGTTGCGGGCGGTGTTCTGGTCGTTTTTCGGCCTGCGCCGCAAGAGCGATTTCGATACCGATTCGGCGAGGCTGAATCCGTTGCACATCGTCATCGCCGCCCTGATCGGCGTGGCCGTTTTCATCGGCCTGCTGATCACGGTAGTCAAATTAGTAGTGGCACCATAAAAAGTAGCATCCTCGCATAAATGATTTAGGGAGATGAAGATGAGTTCACAGGTCGGTTCACACGTCGGATCACACGGCGCCACGGCCCCGTACTATTTTGTACCGGGTCCGTCCAGATGGCCGTTGTTGGCCGGCATTTCGTTGTTGATCACCATGGTCGGCGCCTCCGGCTGGGTGAACGATGCGTCATGGGGTATGTCGGTGAACTTTATCGGTTTGGCGGCGATCATCACGGTGCTGTATTTCTGGTTTGGCGACGCCATCAAGGAATCCGAGGCCGGCCAATACAGCCAGCGCATCGATTACTCGTACCGCTGGTCGATGGGCTGGTTCATCTTCTCGGAAGTGATGTTCTTCGGCGCCTTCTTCGGCGCGCTGTTCTATGCGCGCACGATCACGATGCCGTGGCTGGGCGACCTCGATCACAAGTTCATCTGGCCCGACTTCGCCGCGCACTGGGGCAACACCGGTCCGGCCGGCACCGTGGAAACCTTCAGCACGATGGGCCCGTTCCCGATTCCGACGATCAACACCGCTCTGCTGCTGACCTCGGGCCTGACGTTGACGATTTCGCACCACGCGCTGCGCGCCGGCCATCGCGCGCAGACCGCCATCTGGCTGTTCGCCACGGTGTTGCTGGGCGCGGTCTTCATGGGCTTCCAGGCTTACGAATACATGCACGCCTACTCGGAACTGAACCTGAAGCTGACCTCGGGCATCTACGGCTCGACCTTCTTCATGCTGACGGGCTTCCACGGTTTCCACGTCACGATGGGCGCGATCATGCTGTCGGTGGTGCTGTACCGGGTGCTCAAGGGCCACTTCACGCCGGACAACCACTTCGCGTTCGAAGGCGCGGCCTGGTACTGGCACTTTGTCGACGTGGTCTGGCTCGGTTTGTACGTTGTCGTGTACTGGCTGTAAGGGCGCAGCGTTATAATGCCGCGACGGGTTCGTCGCGGCGAAAAAGCCGCAGACGGGTTGCCCGGACGCGGCTTTGTTTTTTTGGTGTCCCGCTTTAACCCCTGATGCCGGTGGGGTGGATGTAGCCGAGCTTGTAGGCGAGCAGGATCAGCAGGAACAGGGCGATCGACAGGCCCACCCGCAGCGCGAGCGCGTTGACGGTGTTGTTGTTCTTGCCCTTGTCGCGCATCAGGAAGAAGAAGGCCGATCCCAGGCTGCCCAGTATCAGGATGAACGCGATGGCGACAGCAATTTTCATGACAGGACCGGGCGGTGAAATGATTGAGGCTCCATTGTAATGCCTATTAGCTTCCGCTTTAAACTGATCCCGTTCGTGGCGACGGTGTTGTTGGTGACACTCGGCATCCAGCTGGGCAACTGGCAGGAACGGCGCGCCGCGCAAAAAATCTCCGCACAGGATAAACTTGCTCAAGGCAATCTGGCCGGGCCGATGGTGCTCGACGGGAAGGCGCTCGACGCCGGCGCCGTCGAATTCCGCCGGGTCACCGCGACCGGCCGGTTCGTGGCCGACTGGCCGCTGTATCTGGATAATCGCCCGTACCAGGGCCGCTCCGGCTTTTACGTGCTGATGCCGTTCAAGATCGCCGGATCGGGCATGCATGTGCTGGTGCAGCGCGGCTGGCTGCCGCGCGATTCGGCGCAGCACGACAGGTTGCCGGCCTACGCGACGCCGACGGGCGAGGTCACGCTGGAAGGCGTGGCGCGCCTGACCCCGGGCCACGTGATGCAATTGGGAACGGCGCCGCCGCTGGCGCCAAACGCGATCGTGCAGAACGCCGATCCGCTGCAGGTGGCCGCGCAGAGCGGGCTGACGATGCAGCCGTTCGTGCTGCAGCAGACCGCGCCGGCCAGGCCGGGCGGCGACGACACCGGCATGGTGCGCGATTGGGCGCTGCCGGCGATGAGCGTCGAAAAACATCAGGGCTATGCCTTCCAGTGGTACGCGCTGGCGGCGATGGCCGTTGTCTTCTTTGTTGTGAACGGATTCAGACGTGCAAAACCCGCCAAATAATCAAATCTCCCGTGGCCGCTGGAAGCTGATGGTCGTGCTGGCCGTGTGCGCCGCGCCGCTGATCGCGTCGTATTTCATGTATTACGGGGTTAAGCCCAAGGGCGGCGTGACCAATTACGGCACCTTGCTCGATCCGCGCCTGTATCCGATTCCGGCTATGGCCAGCACCACGCTCGACGGCAAGCCGGCCACCCTGGACAACTACAAGGGCAAGTGGATCATGCTCAAGGTCGGCCCGTCCGAATGTCTGCAGGAGTGCCAGGACCAGCTGTTCGCGATGCGCCAGCTGCGCACCATGCAGGGCAAGGAGATGGAGCGCGTCGAGCGCGTGTGGCTGATCACCGATAACGAGCCGCTCGACACGGTGCTGATGCGCGTCAACGACGGCACCCGCATGCTGCGCGCGCCCGCCGACGTGGTCGACAAGTGGTTGCCGCTGGACAAAACGGTGCCGACCGACAAGCTCTCCGACCATGTCTACCTGATCGATCCGCTGGGCAACTTGATGATGCGCTACCCGAAAGGCGCGGTCTCCAGCGACACCGAAAAAGTGCGCAAGGTCCACAAGGACATCGCCAAGCTGCTTAAAGCCTCGGCGATCGGATAGCCATCATGCACATGACCCTGATCCAAATGGCCGTCACGGCGTTGCTGGTCGCGCTGCTGCCGTTGTCGCTGGTCTACACCTCGTCCGACGCCAGCAAGTATCGCAAGCTGGTGTGGGTCAGCGTGTTCCTGACGTTCGACCTGATCGTGTTCGGCGCCTTCACGCGCCTGACCGATTCCGGCCTGGGCTGCCCGGACTGGCCCGGCTGCTACGGCGCCGCCAACCCCTTCCTGGCGCACGCGCAGATTGTTGCCGAGGAAACCCTGCGCCCGACCGGCCCGGTGACCGTGGTCAAGGCCTGGATCGAAATGATCCACCGCTACCTGGCGATGGCGATCGGCGTGCTGATCGTGGCGATGATGTCGCAGGCGTGGTACCGCTGGATCAAGTCCAAGCGCACCCGCATCGAGTACGCGCCGGCCATGCCGACTTTCCTGTTCTTCTTTGTTTGCCTGCAGGGCGCGTTCGGCGCCTGGACCGTGACGTTGAAGCTGCAGCCGGTGATCGTCACCATCCACCTGCTGCTGGGCATGGGGCTGCTGGCGCTACTGGTGTGGTACGGCGGCCGCCAGAACCAGCTGATTTCGCCGACGCGTACCGTCACGGCGTCGCCGCCGGCGATGCGCAACATCCGCCTGCTGGCCGGCGCCTCGGCGCTGATACTGCTGGTGCAGATCGCGCTGGGCGGCTGGGTCAGCACCAACTACGCGACCCTGGCCTGCACCGATTTCCCGCTGTGCGGCGGCAAGCTGGTGCCGGAGATGGACTTCGAACACGGCTTCACGCTGTGGCGCGAGTTGGGCAAGACCGCCGCCGGCCACTATTTGCCGTTCTCGGCGCTGACGGCGATCCACTGGGTGCACCGGAACATGGGTTTCCTGGTGGCGCTGGTGGCCGGCTACACGGCTTGGCGGGCATGGGACCATCCGTCGCTGCACAAGACGGCGCGCGGCATCGCCATCCTGCTGGCGGTGCAGATCGCCAGCGGCGTCGCCACCATTTACCTGAGCTTCCCGTTGACCATCGCCGTGCTGCATAACGCCGGGGCGGCCATGCTGGTCCTGCTGCTTACCATGTTAAACTACAAGGCTAAGTACCAGTACGATCTTGCCAAAAAAGCAGCTTCAGGCTCGGCTTTTCCGCAGATCTTACCGGTCAGGCAACGATAAGCACACCTGATGACCACACACACCGCGATTTCCAAACCACCCAGCCGCGCCTCGCAATATTGGGCGCTGACCAAGCCGCGCGTCACCCAGATGGCGGTGTTTTGCGCCGTCATCGGCATGTTCCTCGCCACCGAGGGCATGCCGGACTGGCGCGTGGTGGTCGCCGCCACCATCGGCATCTGGTTGCTGACGGGCGCCGCCTTCGCCGTCAACTGCCTGGCCGAGCGCGAGATCGACGCCCGCATGGCCCGCACCGCGCGCCGTCCGATGGCGCTGGGCGACATCACCGTCATGCAGACGGTGGTGTTTGCCACCGTGATCGGCGGCGCCGGCATGTGGATACTCTACACCATGGTCAATCCGCTGACGATGTGGCTGACGTTTGTCACCTTCATCGGCTATGCCATCATTTACACGATGATCCTCAAGCCGTCGACGCCGCAGAACATCGTCATCGGCGGGCTGTCCGGCGCGATGCCGCCGGCGCTGGGCTGGGCCGCCATCGCCAACGAGGTGCCGATGGAAGCGTGGCTGCTGGTGCTGATCATCTTCGTCTGGACGCCGCCGCACTTCTGGGCGCTGGCGCTGTACCGTCGCGACGACTACGCCAAGTCCGGCCTGCCGATGCTGCCGGTCACGCACGGCATGCAGTTCACGCAGTTCCACGTCTGGCTGTACTCGATCGCGCTGGCCGCCACCACCTTGCTGCCGTTCGCCGTGCACATGAGCGGGCTGATTTATCTGGTGTCCGCCGTGATCCTCAACGTCGTGTTCCTGCATCACGCGTGGAAAATCTACCGTCACTACACCGACCTGGTGGCCCGCAAGGCGTTCACCTGGTCGATCATTTATCTGTCGCTGCTGTTCGCTGCGCTGCTGGTGGACCACTACTTCAAACTATGAAAAAAATTCTCGCCCTGGGCCTGCTGGCCGTCTCCATGATGTTGGCCGGCTGCGGCGAGAAAACAGCGGCGCCGACCTTCAAGAACGTCGACATCACCGGCGCCGCCTTCGCGCGCGACTTCGCGCTGACCGACCACACCGGCAAGCCGCGCACATTGGCCGACTACAAGGGCAAGGTGGTGGTGATGTTCTTCGGCTTTACCCAATGCCCGGACGTGTGCCCGACCACGATGGCGGAAATGTCCGCCGTGATGAAGGAACTGGGTCCGCAAGCCGAGCAGGTGCAGGTGCTGTTCGTCACCGTCGATCCCGAGCGCGATACCAGGGAATTGCTGGCGGAATATGTGCCGGCGTTCGACAAGCGCTTCGTCGGCCTGTACGGCACGCCGGAGCAGACCGCCGCCGTCGCCAAGGAATTCAAGGTGTTCTACGCCAAGGTGGAGGGCAAGACGCCGGGCAGCTATTCGATCGACCACACGGCCGCCAGCTACATCTTCGACCGCAACGGCAAGGTGCGCCTGCTGGTGCGCCATGCCCAGGGGCCGGCGCCGATCGTCCACGATATCAAGCAACTGCTATGAGCGGCGACGGCGCGGGACAGCGCTTCCAGCCATTTACCCGGCTCACCGCCGTCGTCCTGCTGGTGATCGGCTGCCTGTTCGTGCTGCGGCCGTTCCTGGCCGCGATCCTGTTCGCCTGCGCCATCGTCATCTCCAGCTGGCCGCTGTACCTGCGGCTGCTCGAGCGCGTCAAGGGGCGGCGCTGGCTGGCCGCCATCATCATGAGCGTCGGCCTGACCTTGCTGATTGTCGTGCCGCTGACTTTGGTCACCTGGAACATCGCCGACAACGCCTCCGAATTCTACGACCACTTCAAGGGCGATCTCGACACGGGCGCCTTGTTGCCGCCGGCGTGGCTGAAGGATATCCCGATCGTCGGCGACATCATCGACACCTATCTGCGCAAGCTGCTGGGCAGCCGCGACGAACTGGTCAACACGGCCAAGGGCATGCTGGAACCGGCGCGCCACTTCCTGCTGGGCGGCGGCATGGTGCTCGGCAGCGGCGTGGCGCAGGTCAGCCTGGCCGTGTTCGTCAGCTTCTTCCTGTACCGGGACGGTCAGAACATTGTCGTGTCGCTGTCGAACGCGATGAACAAGCTGATCGGCGCGGAACACAGCCTGTCGGTGTCCGACACCGTCAGCCGCACCGTTCGCGGCGTCATGTACGGTTTGCTGGGCACGGCGCTGGCGCAATCGGTGGTGGCCGCGGTCGGCTTTTTGATCGCCGGCGTGCCGGCCGTCGCGCTGCTGTCGGTGGCGACCTTTTTGTTCTCGCTGATCCCGGTCGGCCCGCCGCTGATCTGGGGCGGCGCGGCGCTGTGGCTGTTCAACGAGGGCAGCGTGGCGTGGGGCGTGTTCATGCTGGTCTGGGGCGTGTTCCTGATCAGCGGCGTCGACAACGTCGTCAAGCCCTTGCTGATCAGCCGGGGCAGCAGCCTACCGTTCGTCCTGGTGCTGCTGGGCGTGATGGGCGGGGTGCTGGCGTTTGGATTTGTCGGCCTGTTCATCGGGCCGACGTTGCTGGCGGTCGGGCTCGGGTTGCTGCGCAACTGGACCGGCCAGCCGGTGTGATCGTCCGCGTTTGTTGACATCGTCCCGTAGGGCGGTTTAGCGCAGCGTAATCCGCCAAGCGCCGTAGGCGGCCACAAAAAAGCGTTATCTACAGATGTCGCGTCTCCGCCGGCGGCGTTTCCCAATTGTCGTTGCGACCGTCCAGATAGGTGATCGGCGCGTTGATCAGCTCTTCGCTGGTGACGTCGTCGAGGCAGGTCACGTTGACGGCGTAGAACTCGCCCCAGCGCGGCGAATTGCCGATGCCAAATGAGCGTACGCCGCAGTGACGGCAAAACAGATGCTTGTCCCGTTTGCTCAGGAACTGGTAGTTGGTCAGATCCGCTTCGCCCGAAATGAGGCGGAAGGCCGCCGGCTGGACGATGGCCGGCCAGAACCGTACTTTGGTGCAGATCGAGCAGTTGCAGCGCAGCGTACCCTGGCTCAAATCGATGTCCGCCTCGAAGCGCACGGCGCCGCAATGGCAACTTCCACGGTAGGTTTTCACAGACTCTCCGACGGGTTTCAAAGTGGCAAGACTAGCAGGGGATTGCCTCTCGCGTAGCCCATCCACCGGAGCCTGTGTCGCATCCGAACGGCCGTTAATCCAGATCGGCGTTGTCCTCGGTGTCATCCTTTGGAATGACCTTTACCAGCAGGATGCGCGGGCCGTTCATCTTCTTCGCCACGATATCGAAGTGGCGGAAGCTGATGCGCTGCCCCTGTTTCGGGATGTCGCCCAGCTTCAGCATGATCAGGCCGCCCACCGACTCCACCTCGTCCATGCCCAGTTCCTCGTTCTCGATATCGATGCCCAGCGTGCGTTCGAGCGAGAAGATCGGCAGGCTGGCCTTACCGATCAAGGTGCCGTCCGGCTGCTTGAGCCAGTCGTTTTCGTTGAGGCGGAATTCGTCGTGAATCTCGCCGACCATCGCGCCGAGCAAATTGTCGAGCGTGATGAAGCCCAGCGGCCGCTTGCCCTTTTCGCCGATCAGCGCGAAGTGCGGGGCGCCGTCCCGGAAACGGCGGAACTGTTCCAGCGCCGGCGTGCGCGCCGAAATCGTCTCCACCGGCCGCAGGTACGGCATCAGGTCGGTGATCGGCTTGCCCGATTGCTGGGCGAAGAACAAATCCTTCAGGTGCACCACCCCCAGCACCGTCTCGCCATCCTTGTCGTAGTATGGATAGCGGCTGAAGCGGTTGCGCAGCATGGTTTGCAGATTGTCGGACAGCGAGCGGCCCGCGTGCAGGCTGATCACCTCGTTGATCGGACGCATCAGGTCCGATACGGCCAGATCGCTGAAATCGAGCGAATGGGCCAGGATGTTGCGCTCGTCCTTGTTGTACTTCTCACCAGGCTGGCTGGTGCGCAGGATCATTTTCAATTCCTCGACCGAATAATGGCTCTCGTGGCCGCCCTTGCCGGACAGGCCGGCAAGGCGCAGCACCATGTTGGCGCTGCCGTTGAGCACCCAGATGAACGGATACATGGCCCAGTAGAAGGCGTACAGCAATGGCGCGCACCACAGGCCGATCGCCTCGGGCATGCGGATCGCCAGCGATTTGGGCGCCAGTTCGCCGACGACGATGTGCAGGAAGGAGATCACGCCAAAGGCGAACACGAAGGCGATGCTGTGGATCAGCTTGGGCGAGTCGATGCCGATGGCGACTAGGAACGGTTCGAGCAGGCTGGCGAAGGCCGTTTCGCCGACCCAGCCCAGGCCGAGCGAGGCGAGCGTGATGCCGAGTTGGCAGGCCGACAGGTAGGCGTCGAGCTGGCCGTGTACTTTGCCGAGGATGCGACCGCGGAGGCCCTGGGTCTTGGCGATGGCGCGAACGCGCGTCTTGCGCAGCGTGACGATGCCAAATTCGGCCGCCACAAAGAATCCATTGAGCGCGACCAGGAACAGGGCGAGCACGACAAGCATAACGTTTTGCATAGGGGCCGAGCGGCAGATGACGTAGTTAAAACATGCATCTTAAACCACTGCGCGCAGAAGGGGCGCAAATTGCCGTTTGCCAACAGAACACCGGCCGTCGGGGCGATCGTTAATTCGACCGTGGTGAGAATTCGCGTACTTTCCAATTGGGCAAGATGATATTCTGACCGCAGGTTCACTGAGATCGGAGACGGAATGCGCACCACCGGCAAATGCACGCAATTTTTTCTTTTGGCAGCAGCGCTGCTACTCGTGTCGGCGCGCAGCGTAGCGGCGCCCACCACGGTAACCTGCCTCAAGCCGGAGTGGCCGCAGGAAGCGCGCCGCTATGAACTCGAAGGCACGACCACGCTGCGTTTTGCCGTCGGAGCCGATGGCAGGCCCATCTCGGCTACGGTGGAGAAAAGTTCTGGCTGGAATATTTTGGACAAGGCCTCCCTGATCGGGCTGTCGCGTTGCACTTTCCCGAAATCGGATTCGGGCGGCGAGACCAAACCGACGCAATTCGTGTGGCGGCTGAGTGGCAAGCCGATGCTGCACCCGTCGGTGGTGGAGGGCAGTTGTCCAGCGTCGGAGTCGTTCAGCACATTCAAGAGTCTGGATAAATCGCCCAGCGACGCCAATGGCATCTTGCTGCGCATGCTAGTGAACAGCGACGGAACTGCCTGGAACGTAAAGGCGGAGGCAACAGGGCTGCCGCCGGAACTGCTGGAGGCCGCCGCAGCGTTTGTCCAAAGCTGCCGCTTCGCGGTGGACCCGGACGCCAAAGGGACACGGACGGATACCACGTACGGAAGACTGCTGCTGAAAAACTAGCGTGTTTTCTTTGTGGCCCCGGAGACCAGGAAAATGAAGGCATTCTCAGTTAGCGGCATGGCCGCTTTACGGCGCGGTCTTTTGGCGCTCGGCATATCGTGGCCTTTGCTGAACCATGCGGCGGGCGAACTTCCACCGCATTTGACTGGAACCTGGGGAACGGCGGAATCGCTGTACGCCGGCCAGAGCGGCGTCCCGATGGTGATGAAGCGGCTCAGTGAAACGGTGGCGCCAGAGGCCGCTCAAATGATCGAATCCGCCCGTTTGTCGAGTACTGAGTAAGTAGTCGGAGGCTCAATAAGCGTTTTGAACGGGCTTATTTCGGACTCACCGGGCCTGGGCTGATAGCGGGCGCGCGCGCCGGTCCGGACGTGTCAGCCGGAACCCGGCATCGCGTTCGTTCAGCACGCTTCGGGTCCATCCTTGGGCGATATAAAACCTGTCGGCCCGTGTATCTTTTGAAGTGCTCAGATGAACGCTTTCGTGGCCGAGTTCGAACAACCAGTCCACGGCCGCTGCGAGCAAGCGCTTTGCGATACCTTTGCCTTCGTACCCCGGCGATATAAACAGCGCCCAGATGGAGCCGTCGTTTTTGTCGGCGTAGCAAAAGCCGACGACTTTATCATCGACCTCGGCCACCCAGCCGCGTCCCAACAGGTCCAAATAGTCGCGATACATTTGTTCTGTGATCCGGCTCGGATCGGACAAGACATTTTCGTTGACGGCCAGACGGATCGCCGACATGGCGTCGATATCGCTCGGCAAAGCCTGCCGGATATTTGCAATGTCGAAAAAACGCATGCCGGCGTACGGTTGTTCGCGACATTGCGCCAGTCTCGAACCAAGCGTTCCCACATGCGCTTCGAGCTGATGGCCGTCCGGGTCGAGAAAATAAAACGAGTCGCCTTCGCTTCGATTTACTTTGCTTTCCGCGATGCCTGCCGCCTGAAGCCGCTGTCGGAACCCGGCAAAATCCTGCTGTCGAATCGAGAAGGCATAGTGTGTGTAGCCAGCTTGGTCCGCATTGCGACCGACCCCATCCAACGACAGGCAAATCCACAGCTCGCCCAGCGAAAGATAGGCGCCGGCATCCCAGGTCGCCAGCAAGCGAAAATTGAGCAGGCGGGCGTAGAAATCGATGCTTCGCGCCAGATCCGTGACCCCGAGGGTGAGATGATTGATGCCAGTGAGCACAGAAGTCCCGGTGCGAATTTGTAGAGCTGTCATCTTAGCAAATGTCTGCGGCGATTGGGACTGGCTCAGGGCCAAGCCAGCATTGCGGTGCCGGCTACCTTCAACAACTTGTCGCGCGTCGCGCCATCCCTTGCCAGCGTCGACATCCCCTGAATGACGCTCATGGTCAGGCCTGCCAGCGTGTCGGCGTCGGTGTCGCGCGGCAGCTCGCCTTGTTCGATCGACGCATCGATTTTGTCGCGCAGACGCGTTTCGATGCGGCGCCGTAGCGCGGCCAGCTCTTCCTTCACATCGTTGGCCGCGTCCGAACAGCTGATCGCCGAGCTGGCCAGCAGGCAACCGGGCGGCGTGTTGTCGCCGGTGTAGCCCACCGCCGAGACATTGAGCAGTTCGCGCGCCGCGTCGCGCGCGGTCGGCGCATCGTCGATGATGCCCAGGGCCGTAACCGGGCCGGACATGTATAGCGCCACCGCGTCCAGAAACAGTCCCTTCTTGTCGCCAAACGCGGAGTAGATACTCGACGGCTTGACCTCCAGCGCCGCCGTCAGATCGTTCAGGGACGTGGCCTCGTAGCCATGCCGCCAAAACAGCAGCATCGCTTTTTGCAGCGCGTGGTCGCGATCGAAAGAAAGCGGTCGTCCCTTCTTGCGTTGAGTCGCGTTCATATTAATTGAGTGATCACTAGGAAATATGTTGTGTTGAAAAATGAACTGGGCTATGATTTTCCTATCAATCACTCGGAAAGTAAAGCCATGCCCTTGACCGACTATCGCACGCTCGGACGTTCCGGCCTCGCCGTCAGCCCTTTGTGCCTCGGCACCATGACGTTCGGCACCGCCCGATGGGGTTCCGGCGAGGCGGAATCACGCGCCGTCTTTAACGCTTACGTGGAAGCGGGCGGCAATTTCATCGACACTGCCGACGTCTATTCCGGAGGCCGCAGCGAGGAGATGCTGGGCGCCTTCATCGCAGAGGGATCGTTGCGCGACAAGATCGTGCTGGCGACCAAGGCGGGATTCGCGGCCGGCCAGGGCCCGCACGTGGGCGGCAATGGTTCCAAGCACATCCGTGCGGCGCTGGACGGATCGCTCAAACGCTTGCAGTCCGATTACATCGACATGTTCTGGGTCCACGTATGGGATTCAGTCACGCCGGCCGAGGAGTTGCTGGAAACGATGGCGGCGCTCGTTCGGTCGGGCAAGATCCGCTATTGGGGCATGTCCAATTCGCCGGCCTGGTATGTGGCCAAGCTGGCGACGCTGGCTGCGGTCAGGGGATTGCCGGGACCGATCGCATTGCAGTACTTTTACTCGCTGGCCGATCGCGGTATCGAGGACGAGTTTGTACCGCTGGCGGCGGAGTTCGGCATGGGTATCGTGCCCTGGAGTCCGCTGGCGTTCGGTCTGTTGACGGGCAAGTACGACCGGGCAATCGTTGACAGCGCGGCGCCGAGAGCCGGTGGCTTGCCGCGCGACGCGGCCCGGGCTGACGAGGCCAGGCCCGACGGCGACAAGCGCCTGGACGGGACGAATCCGTTTGGGGACACGCTTTTTACCGAGCGCAATTGGGCGATTGTCGACGCGGTCAAGGCGGTGGCGCGGGAAACCGGGTTGAGTCCGGCGAAGGTGGCGCTGGCCTGGGTGACGGGCAGGGCGGGGGTGGCCTCTACGTTGATGGGCGTGAGCCGGGTCGAGCAGTTGCTGGATAACGTCGGGGCGTTGGACCTGGTTTTGTCGGCGCAACATGTTGCGACGCTCGATGCCGTCAGCGCGCCGGATCAGGCGATGTTGTATAGCTTGTTCACGCCGCCGGTTAGGCAACATGCCGTGTTCGGGGGCAGTTCGGTGCAAGCGCATGCGGTGTCGGCGGTGCGTG
This sequence comes from Duganella sp. AC917, assembly GCF_979258245.1. Classification (NCBI taxonomy): domain Bacteria; kingdom Pseudomonadati; phylum Pseudomonadota; class Betaproteobacteria; order Burkholderiales; family Oxalobacteraceae; genus Duganella; species Duganella sp. AC917. The sequence continues at coordinate 4,140,818 of NZ_OZ409848.1, read as the reverse complement.
GCGGTTTACGCCGTGACGGGTAACCCGCGCCGGGATTCAGGCGTCGATCGGTAGCGATTCGAGCATCGAATCGTTGCCGGATGCGCGCCCGCCGAACAGGCCTTTTTCGTAGCGCAGACAGCGGCCTGCAAGTTGCGCGGCGGCCGTCCGGCCATCTTTCAATGTCAAAGTTACGGTGCAAAGGAATGGCTCGCCGACGACATCCCATCCCTCGCCGGGTATTCGCACATCGGCATTGAAGCGCAACTCGACCTTGGCTGCCGCCAGCTTCTCAAGCGGCACGCCCTTGCTGATGGTGGCGCGGCACAGGAATTCCCCATAATTGCGGGCGACGATCTGCGTGATGCTGGTCAGTGGAACTGCGGTGCGGTCAAGCAGGTCCAGCCGCATGCACTGGTCCGCCGGCGCGTCGCGATACAGCAAACCGAGCGCCCATTGGCCGCCCACGTCGTTATTGCGCCGGACAAAAGAGCTCAGCGTGCCCGCGGCAATGTGCCGAAGCTTTTTCAGGCTGATCGCCGGTGGGATGCTCACCTTGTCGGCAACCAGCGCGGCTTAGTTTCCACAAACAGTTCGCGCTCGACCGGGCCGTTGTATTCCGGCTCCATCGTGCCCAAGGTGAGGGCGATCCGGTCCGGGCTGTGCGTGCTGCGCCAGAACAAGGTTGACCCGCACACGCGGCAAAAGCCGCGGCGGCCATCGTCGGACGAGGCGTATTCCGTGACAAGGTCGGCGCCGCGCTCCAGCACGAAGCCGCCGCTGTCGACGTTGGCGTAGCTGCCGGCCGCCGCGCCGTGCTGTTTCTGGCACATGGTGCAGTAGCAATGGCTGGCGTGCGAGACCGGCCCGTCGGCCCGGTAGGCGACGCCGCCGCATAAGCAGGTTCCTTTCAACATCGCGACCTCCCTCGTCAAAAGTAGTCGCCAGACTTTAACCGATTCGACAAGCTCTGTCAGCTTGCCACCGCGAACGGTCCGCTGTGCACGGTCGACAGGATCGCTTCGATCGCCGGGTGCTTGATCTTGCGGGCGTTGGAGATGGCGTAGAAGTGCTCGCGCAGCTCCGGCGCGTCGCCGACCAGCACGGCGCCGAATTGCTCCTCGATATCCTGGGCCAGCGCCGACGTGGCAAAGAACAAGCCCATGCCGTTGCGCCCGAAGGTGTTGAGCATGGCGTTGTCCTCGAACTCGCCGACGATTTCCGGCCGCACCTCGTGCTGCACCAGCCAGGCGTCGATGCGTCCGCGCAGCGCGTTGTTGCGCGTGGGCACGAGCAGCGGCGCGTGGTTCAGGCTGGCCGGAAAGCCGGGCCGGTATTTGTCCGCCAGACGCGGCACGCCAAACAGCTTCATGTCGCTTTCGCCCAGCAGGTGGCTAAACAGCTTGAGGCTGCCGCCGGCGTGCACCGTGCGGTCCGTCAGTACCACGTCGAGCTTGCCCAGCGCCAGGTCGGCCAGCAGATCCTCGAAATGGGCCTCCATGCACACCAGCCGCACCTGCTTGTCCATTTCCTGCGTGGCCTGCAGCAGCCGGAAGGCGATCAGCTTGGGCAGCGAGTCGGAGATGCCGACCGTCAACCGCATCTTGCCGGCCTCGGCCTCGTCGAGCGCGTCTTGCAATTGTTCGCCGAGCAGGAAGATCTGGTCGCAGTAGTTCAGCGCGAGCCGGCCGGCCTCGGTGGGCACCAGGCGTCGTCCCTGCGGCTCGAGCAGTTGCTTGCCCACCGATTGCTCGAGCGACGCCAGCTGCATGCTGATGGTTTGCACCGCCAGCCCCAGGCGTTCGGCCGCGCGCGTCACGCCGCCTTCCTTGGCCACCATCCAGAAAAAATACAGGTGCCGGAAATTCAATCCACTGGTCTTCATTGGGCCTATCTTCTGTTTTTGCGAAGTAATACTTCAATTATCTTCTATTTTTAAATTGTTCGCACGCCTATACACTGCGCTACATCAATCTATAAACGGGGAAACAATCAATGAAGCATTTTAGAATTTCCTTCCTGGTCAGCTTCATCTGCCTTGCGGCGGCGGGCTGGTGGGGATACTCGCTGAACGGATGGCCTGGCGCCTTGTCCGCTTTCGGTGTCGCACTGATACTGGCGGCGATGGAAGTGTCGCTGTCGTTCGATAACGCGGTGGTCAACGCCTCCGTGCTGAAGGATTGGGATGAGTTCTGGCAAAAGCTGTTCCTGGGCCTGGGCATCATCATCGCCGTGTTCGGTATGCGTTTGCTGTTCCCGCTGGTCATCGTCGCGGTCGCGGCCGACATCGGCATCATGGACGTGTGGACCCTGGCGCTGAACGATCCTAAAACGTATTCGATGCACCTGACCAACCACCACGCGGAAGTGGCGGCATTCGGCGGCATGTTCCTGCTGCTGGTGTTCCTGAATTTCCTGCTGGACGAGGACAAGGAAGTGCATTGGCTGGGTAACTTCGAGAAGAAGCTGGGCTCGCTGGGCAAGGTCTCGTCGATCTCGGTGATGATTTCGCTGGGCGTGCTGATGGCCTGTATGGGCCTGGTGACCGAGGCGCAAAAGCTGGTGGTGTTGATTTCCGGTCTGTGGGGCATTTTGGTCTACGTCGGTGTCGACGCGATCAGCGGCCTGCTGGAGAAGGAAGAGTCGGGCGGCAGCGATGTCGGCGACATGGTCAAGAAGGGCGGTATCGGTGGTTTCCTGTACCTGGAAGTGCTCGATGCTTCGTTCAGCTTCGACGGCGTGATCGGCGCGTTCGCCATCACCACCGACGTCGTGATCATCATGCTGGGCCTGGCCATTGGCGCGATGTTCGTCCGCTCGATGACCGTCTACCTGGTGAAAAAGGGCACGCTCGACCAGTTCGTCTTCCTGGAGCACGGCGCCCACTATGCGATCGGTATCCTGGCCGCGATCATGCTGGCAAGTATGAAGTTCCACGTGCCGGAAATTTTCACCGGTCTGATTGGTGTGGCCTTCATTGCCGCCTCGGTCTGGTCTTCGGTACGCCATCGCCGCAAAGAGGCTTCGGCCGCAGCGATCGCCGTGTAACGAACATGTAGTCAAGCAAAGTTAGAGTTGTACCAGAACACGGCGGGTCGTTAAATACGGACACGATCCGCCGCATGCAGTACCCAAGTCCGGTTTCTTTAAGGAGTATCACATTATGGCAATCAGTCTGCAAAAAGGCGGTAACGTTAATCTGAGCAAGGAAGCCCCGGGCCTGTCGCAAATCGTCGTCGGCCTCGGCTGGGACGCACGCGCCACCGATGGCAGCGCCTTCGACCTGGACGGTTCGGCCTTCCTGTTGAAGGTCGACGGCAAGGTGCGCGCCGACAACGATTTCATCTTCTATAACAACCTGAAATCGTCCGACGGCGCCGTCACCCACTCGGGCGACAACCGCACCGGCGCCGGCGACGGCGACGACGAAACCGTCACCATCGACCTGACCAAGGTGCCGGCCGATGTCGAGCGCATCGCCATCTGCGTGACGATCCACGACGGCGACGCCCGCAAGCAAAACTTCGGCATGGTGCAGAAGGCATACATCCGCACCGTCAACGCCAGCGGCAACGCGGAAATCGCCCGCTACGACCTGTCCGAAGACGGTTCGACCGAATCGGCGATGGTGTTCGGCGAGGTGTATCGTAACGGTACCGATTGGAAGTTCAAGGCCGTCGGCCAGGGCTTCAAAGGCGGTCTCGGTCCGCTCGCCGCATCGTTCGGCGTCGGCGTTTAATTGTTGTAAAGTCGTGTTTTAACTGAAAGGACTCAGCCATGCCAAAATTTTCGATCACCGGTGATGTCGACCCGTTTCTGCACGTTTCGCTGGCGCAGGGAGAGAAGATCTACTGCGAGTCGGATGCGATGGTGATGATGGAAGCGACGCTCGATTTGAAGGGCAAGGTCACCGGCGGTATCGGTGCGGCCATCATGCGTCGCTTCGCCAACGGCGAGTCCTTCTTCCAGCAACACATCGAGGCGGTGCGCGGCGGCGGCGATTGCCTGCTGGCGCCCACCTTGCCCGGCGCGATGCAGGTGCTTGACGTCGGTCAGGCGCAATACATGCTCAGCGACGGCGCCTTTGTCGCCGCCACCTCCGGCGTGGAGTTGAAGGTGCGCACGCAAAGCCTGGGCAACGCGCTGTTCGCCCAGAGCGGCGGCTTCTTCATCACCGAAACCGGTGGCACCGGCCAGGTGGCGGTGTCGGGCTTCGGCTCGATGTCGCAGCTCGATGTGACGCCGGGCAACGATGTGGTCATCGACAACTCGCACGTGGTGGCGTGGGACAACAGGCTGCGCTACGAAATCTCCGTCACCACCGGCGGCAACAGCGGCTTTTTGAGCAATCTCGTCAATAGCCAGACCAGCGGCGAAGGCATGGTGCTGCGCTTTTCCGGAACCGGAAAGATCCTGGTGTGCTCGCGCAACGGCGCGGCATTCCGGGCTTGGGCCCAGCGCCCTGGGTCGCAGTAACGCATGATCGCCAACCAAACCAATTAAGGAGCACACAATGTCAGTCAATTTGAGCAAGGGCCAGAAAATCTCTCTGGAAAAAGAAAGCGGCGGCGCGCTCGGCAAGGTCACCATGGGCCTGGGCTGGGATGCGATCAAGAGCAAGGGCTTCCTGGGCTTCGGCGCCAAGACCGAGGCGGTCGACCTGGACGCTTCCGTCGTCATGTTCGACGAAGGCCAGCGTCCGGTGGACGTGATCTGGTTCCGCCAGCTGAAGAGCAAGGACGGCAGCATCGTCCACACGGGCGACAACCGCACCGGCGCCGGCGATGGCGACGACGAGCAGATCAATGTCGACCTGAACGCCGTGCCGGCCAACGTCAAGAGCCTGGTGTTCACGGTCAACAGCTTCACCGGCCAGACCTTCGCCCAGGTCGAGAACGCGTATTGCCGCCTGCTGGACGCGTCCAACGGCAAGGAAGTGGCGCGTTTCAATCTGTCGGTGCAAGGTCCGCACTCGGCGCAGATCATGGCCAAGGTGTACCGTCACAACGGTGAGTGGAAGATGCACGCGATCGGCGAAAACGGCAACGGCCGTACCTTCGACGATTTGCTGCCGCAGATCGCCGCGCACCTGTAATCGTTTTACCCGTAGTACCTGTCGTACCCGCAGTTGAAGCGCAGCACCGTACCGGCGGTGCTGCGCTTTTTTGCGTTAGAACGCGTGGCGGATGCCGAGGCTGACGATGGTGGTTTTAGCGTCGAGGTTCTGGCCGGCGCCGGCGAACAGCGGCACTTCCTGCGAACCCAGCGGCAGCAGCAGCGCGCCCGGACCGCCGGCGATCGGCAGCGGGGTGATGGCGCCACGGACGATGTTGCCGCGCTTGTCCTTGACGCCGCCGACCCGTGTGTACAGCGCGGTGCGCTTGGAGAAGTTGTAGTCCAGGCCCAGCATCAGGCCGCGCTCGCGACCGCGCGTGTAGTTGGTGAAGCGCGTGTCGAGCAGGTGCGCGCTGATATCGACCTGGCCGATGGCCTGCTTGATAGTCGCGCCCCAGGTGTTGACGGTCGGATCGGTGTTGCCGCCCAAGTTGAACTTGCCCTGGTGGCCGACCAGGGCGAAAGTGGTGCCGGTGCTTGCCAGGATGTATTTGAACGACGCCATGTAGGCGCGGTAATTCTCGATGGTGAACAGCGGCACCAGTGTGGTGCCCGAGACGACGCCCAGCGGTACGCCGCCGAAATCGTTGCGGTGGTACGAGGCGAGCGCGGTCAGGCTTTCGCCGCGCCAGGCCAGCATGGCGCCGACCGCACGGCCGCGGTGGTCGGTGGTTTCGGCGCCGGCGGTCAGGCCGCCGACGATTTGCCCGGTGCTGGCGCTGGCCACCGGCGTGGTGGCGGTGGGGAACGAGCGCGCGGCGCTGACGCCGGTGCCGACGCCTGCATTGGTCGCGAACGACGCGATCGCCGTCCACGGTCCCTGTTTGACCGCATAGCTGACCTGGTTGTCCTGGAAGGTTTGCAAGGTGTTGACCGCCAGCCCGGCGCTGAACAGGTCGGTGCTGCCGATCGCTTCCGGCGTGACCAGATAATAGGCGATCAGCATCGGGCTGGCCTGGCGCCCGATCTTGACCTCGCCGGCTGGCGTCGTCAGGCCGACATAGGCCTGGCGGCCGAACAGGCGGCCGTCGTTGGCGAGGCCGCCGTTGTCGAGCGTCAGGCCGCCTTCGAGTACGAACAGGCCGCGATAACCGCCGCCCAGGTCCTCGACGCCGCGCATGCCGAAATTACTCTGCCGGGTATGCGACGGGCTGACCCGCACCGAGGTGCTGGCCGGCGACGCGATCGCGTTCGGGATCGGCGTGGTGCCGCGCAAGCCGAACAGTGTGCCCTGGACGTTGCCTTCCCCTTTTTCGATGCGGTCGACGCCGACATCGAGGGTGCCGTACAGGGTGACCGAGGATTGCGCGAAAGCGTGCCCCATGCCAAGCAAGGCAAGAGCGGACAGGCATGCTGCGGATGCGGCGGTACGTTTCATATTCTTGTCTCCATTTTTTTAGTGGTGATGAAAACCGACCGTTTGCTCGGTCGTGTTCGAATCTAGTGTAGGTCAACATTCCTTGCGCCACGCATCGTTGTCATTAAAAGAAGGGTATTTTTGGCGGATTGTGCGCACGCCGTGGCTATCCAAACACAGTTGTCGCGGCGCACAAGGTAATTGCAGCGCCGCAATGAGACTGGCGGATCGCTAGTGGCGCGGTGCGTATAATTTGGGGACCGCAAACAATTCGATCCGAACCCATGTTGTTTCCAAGTGTTTTTGCCGAGGCCGGCGTATGAGCGGCGACGCCGTGCAGCCCGCAGCGGCCAGTCAATGGATCGCGCTGCTGGTGGCTGGCGCCTTCTTCATGGAAAACCTGGACGGCACCATCATCACCACCGCGCTGCCGGACATCGCCAAATCGTTCGGCGTGGCGCCGCTGGCGCTGAACATCGGCGTCAGCGCTTACTTGCTGACCCTGGGCGTGTTCATCCCGATCAGCGGCTGGGTGGCCGAGCGGCTTGGCGCGCGCCGGGTGTTCGCGGCGGCGCTGACGATCTTCACGCTCGCCTCGGTCCTGTGCGGCATGGCCGACAGCCTGATCGAATTCGTCTCGCTGCGCGTGTTGCAGGGCGTGGGCGGGGCGATGATGGTGCCGGTCGGGCGCCTGCTGGTGCTCAAGAACACTCCCAAGGAAAAACTGATCGGCGTGATCGCCACCTTGACCTGGCCGGCGCTGGTGGCGCCGGTGCTGGGGCCGCCAGTGGGCGGCTTCATCGCCAGCTACCTGTCGTGGCGCTGGATCTTTTATCTGAATCTGCCGCTCGGCCTGATCGCGCTGGCGCTGGCCCTGTGGCTGATCCCGGAGCAGCGCGCCGAGACGCGCCGGCCCTTCGATTGGCCGGGTTTCGTGCTGAGCGCGGGCGGGGTGCTGTTGCTGACCTGGGGCGCGGAATCGGTCGGCGGCGCTAATCCCGACTGGTTCGAGGCGATTTCCTGCATGGCGGCCGGGGCGGTCATGCTGGCGGCGATGGTCTGGCACCTGCGCCGCGCCGCCCATCCGCTGATCGACCTGGGCGCGTTTGCGATACCCACGTTTGCCATCACGCTGGTCGGCGGTTCGCTGTTCCGCATGGCGATCGGCGCCGTGCCCTTCCTGCTGCCGCTGATGTTCCAGCTGGGTTTTGGGCTCGACGCCTTCCAGTCCGGGTTGCTGGTGGTGGCCGTCTTTGCCGGCAACCTGATGATGAAGCCGGCTACCACGCCCATCCTGCGGCGCTTCGGCTTCAAGCCGGTGTTGCTGGTGAACGGTCTGGCCAATGTCGCCTCGCTGGCGGCGTGCGCGCTGCTGTCGCCGGCCACGCCGGTATGGCTGATCGCCGCCGTGCTGTTCGTCGGCGGGCTGACGCGTTCGATGCAGTTCAGCGCGCTCAATACGCTGGCCTTCGCGGATGTGCCGCAGCAGCGCATGGCGGCCGCGAATACCTTGTTCAGCACCTCGTTCCAGGTGGCGGTGGGCTTGGGCATCGCGATGGGGGCGGGCGGGGTGCGGTTGGGCCACTGGAGCGCCCAGCACTTGGGCATGGCCGACTGGCCCGCCATCGAGTATCGATTGGCGTTTTTGCTGGTGGCGCTGGTTAGTTTGCTGGCCATGTTGGACACAATGTTCCTCAAATCTGGCGCCGGTGCACAAGTTGTTACAAAGCCTCGTGGCCTTTAACGCTATAATCTTGCTATGGAAAAACTAAAAGACCTCTCGCAAATAGTGACGCAAGCCTCACGCGGCGAGTTGGTCTTTCCTACCAGCGTGAATGCCGCATTGCGGCTGCAACTGACGCTGGCCGATCCCGATTGCGATACCGAGGACGTGATCCGCAAGGTGCTGGCCGAGCCGCTGCTGGCGGCGCGCACCGTTGCGCTGGCCAACGCGGCTGTGTTCAACCGAGGCGGCGTGCCGGTCACCAGCGTGCGTTCTGCCGTGGCGCGGGTCGGCTACCGCCACCTGTACACGATGGCGGCGGCGATGGTGGTGCGCCAGTTCGGCAGCCGCATCCGCGACGCCGCATTGCGCGCCAAGGCCGAGCAGTTGTGGCGCCATACCGCCCATGTGGCCGCGCTGTCGCACGTGATCGCCCGCAAGCTGACCGCCACCGACGCCGACACCGCGCTGTTCGCCGGCATCGTCCACGAGGCTGCGGGCTTCTATTTGCTGTCGCGCGCCGACGAGATTGCCGGCTTGCTGGACGACCCGGCCGACTGGATGGGCGCCGCCCACGAAATCATCAGCCGCGAAATGATGAAGAAGATGGCGATACCGGAGCCGGTGAGCCTGGCCATCGTCTCGCTGCGCGGGGCAACGCTGACGCCGCCGCCGCTGGGCCTGCGCGACACGCTGCTGATCGCCAAACGGCTGGCGCCGGTGGCCTCGCCGTTTTCGCTGGGGCAGGACCACGCCAGCCTGGCCGGCTTTATGGACGACAACGCGGCGCTGGAGCAGATGCTGGCCGAGTCCGCCGAAGAGGCGGCGTCGATGAGCGCGGCGCTGCTGGTGTAGCGCGCCCCTCTTGTGGCGGAAACGATGTATAAGCAATCATTTTTGTCGAAACTCTGGCAATATGCACATCGTACGACCCTGATCAGCGATAATGCCAAATAGTCGTCATACAACAAGCCATCAGCCATGAATCAACCCGCAGCAGTCCCATCGCCCGCCGCGCCGGCGCCCTTGCCCAAGAAGAAGTACCGCAACCTCGCCCAAGGCGTGGTGGAGAGCTTCACCCACAGCATCCAGGCCGGCACCCTCAAACCGGGCGAGAAACTGCCGACCGAATCGGTGATCATGGAAATGCACGGCGTCAGCCGCACCGTGGTGCGCGAGGCCATTTCCCACCTGCAGGCGGCCGGGCTGGTGCAGACGCGCCATGGCATCGGCACCTTCGTGCTCGAGCCGCAGCCGGCCAACCTGCGTATTTCGTCCGACACCATCCGCACCCTCGGCGACGTGCTGGCCATCCTGGAACTGCGCATCAGCCTGGAAACCGAGGCCGCATGGCTGGCGGCGAGCCGCCGCAGCGAAGAGCAGGTGCAGGAAATGGGCGTGGTGCTCAAGCGCATCCAGGAGTCGCAAACCCGTCCCGGTTCGGTCGAGTCGGACGTCAAATTCCACCTGTTGATCGCGCAAGCCACCGGCAACCGCTATTTCGTCGATATCCTGAGCGATTTGGGCAATACCATCATCCCGCGTACCCGCGTCGATTCGGCCCAGCTGGCGCACGACGATCCGGTTGTGTACCAGGAGCGCGTCAATCGCGAACATGATGATATTTACAACGCCATCCTGCGCAAGGACGCCGAGGCGGCGCGCGCGGCCATGCGCACCCACCTGAGCAATAGCCGCGAGCGCCTGCGCCGGGCGCAAGAGGATATCGCGGCCAAGAACAGCTGAGCAGGCGAGGGCGGCTGCGGTTCGGTCCTGCATTCAGGCGGTCCGGACGCCCCCGAACAGCAACGCTTGCGACAGTGAACAGAGAGTTTTCGCTAAATCGCTTGCTCCCGTCCGAATATGGTTGTACGATGTCATACAACACGCGACGGGAAGCCCGTCGGACTTCCCCTTCCACATTAGACGTCGATTATTGGAGACTTTATGCAACCGAATGACCTGAAAAAAATCCTTTCCTCTGGCCTGCTGTCGTTCCCGATCACCGACTTCGACGCAGAAGGTAACTTCCGCAAGTCGACCTACATCGAGCGTCTGGAATGGCTGGCACCGTACGGCGCGACCGCGCTGTTCGCCGCCGGCGGCACCGGCGAGTTCTTCTCGCTGACCCCGAACGAATACACCGACATCATCAAGACCGCCGTCGACACCTGCGCCGGCCAAGTGCCTATCCTGGCCGGTGTCGGCGGTCCGACCCGCGTTGCCGCCGCTTACGCCAAGGAAGCCGAGCGCGTTGGCGCCGCCGGCCTGCTGTTGCTGCCGCACTATCTGACCGAAGCATCGCAGGACGGCCTGATCGAGCACGTGGCCGAAGTCTGCAAGGCCACCAAACTGGGCGTGGTGGTGTACAACCGCGCCAATTGCCGCCTGACCGCCGACTCGCTGGCCAAGCTGGCCGACCGTTGCCCTAACCTGATCGGCTTCAAGGACGGCGTCGGCGACATCGAACTGATGGTCTCGATCTGGCGCAAAATGGGCGACCGTTTCAGCTACCTGGGCGGCCTGCCGACGGCCGAAGTGTACGCGGCAGCCTACAAGGCGCTCGGCACTCCGGTATACTCGTCGGCGGTGTTCAACTTCATGCCGAAGCTGGCGATGGACTTCTACCACGCGGTCGCCTCGGACAACCATGCCGAACAAAACCGCATGCTGGACGAGTTCTTCCTGCCGTACCTGGAGATCCGCAACCGCAAGGCCGGCTACGCCGTCAGCATCGTCAAGGCCGGCGCCCGCCTGGTTGGCCACGACGGCGGTCCGGTGCGCGCACCGCTGACCGACCTGACCGCGGAAGAGTGCGACATGCTCGACAAGCTGATCCGCAAGCAGGGCGCGCAATAATCCGGTAAGCTGTCGTCATAGAACGTCATACAACATGAAGCGCGGCTAGTCCGCGCTTTTCACACATCTAAGGAGTCGATATGCAAGTAGCTGGCGAAATGATCATTGGCCGCAGCGCCGTTGTGGGGAAAGAAGGCACGATGAAGGCGATCGATCCATCGCGCAACGTCGAAATCGAACCGGCGTTCGGCCTGGCCGGCGCCGCCGACCTGGCGCGCGCCTGCGAACTGGCCGATGCGGCCTTCGACGTCTACCGCGCCACTGGCCTGGAAGCGCGCGCCAAGTTCCTCGAAACCATCGCCGACCGCATCATGGACCTGGGTCCGACCCTGATCGAGCGCGCGATGCAGGAAACCGGCCTGCCGCAGGCGCGCCTGGAAGGCGAGCGCGGTCGCACTTGCAATCAACTGCGTTTGTTCGCCAAAGTCGTGCGCGATGGCCGCTTCCAGTCGGCCACGCTCGACAGCGCGCTGCCGGAACGCACGCCACCACGCAGCGATCTGCGTCTGCGCAAGATCGGCCTGGGCCCGGTCGCCGTGTTCGGCGCGTCGAACTTTCCGCTGGCGTTCTCGGTGGCCGGCGGCGACACCGCCTCGGCACTGGCTGCCGGCTGCCCGGTCATCGTCAAAGCCCACTCGGCCCACCTGGGCACCTCGGAACTGGTCGGCAAAGCTGTCGCCAAGGCCGCTGAAGAAAGCGGCATGCCGGAAGGCGTGTTCTCGATGCTGATCGGCTCCGGCCAGACCATCGGCCAGGCGCTGGTAAGCCATCCTGCGATCAAGGCGGTCGGCTTCACCGGCTCGCGCGCCGGTGGCATCGCCCTGATGAAAACCGCCGCCGAACGCAAGGAACCGATCCCTGTGTACGCCGAAATGAGCTCGATCAACCCTGTGTTCCTGCTGCCGGGCGCGCTGGACAACGCCAAGCTGCCGCAAGCTTTCGCCGACTCGCTGACGATGGGCGCCGGCCAGTTCTGCACCAACCCAGGCCTGTTGATCGGCCTGAAAAGCGACAAGCTGCAAGCCTTCGTCGACGCCGCCGCCGGCTCGCTGGGCGCCAAGCCAGCGGCCACCATGCTGACCCCTGGCATCCACAAAGCCTACGTCAACGGCGTCAATGGCCTGTCGGGTATCGCCGGTGTTTCGCAACTGGCCGCCGGTCAGACCACCGAAGCGCCATGCGCCGCGCAAGCTTTCCTGTACCAGGTCGACGCTAAAACCTTCCTGAGCAATCCAGCGCTGGAAGGCGAAATCTTCGGACCAACCTCGCTGCTGGTGGTCGCCAACGACGAAGCCGAGCTGCTGGCCGTGGCCGAACACGTCGAAGGTCAGCTGACCGCCGCCGTTCACGCCACCGCCGACGACCGTCAACTGGCCGCGCGCCTGATGCCGGTGCTGGAACGCAAAGTGGGCCGCATCCTGTTCAACGGCTTCGGCACCGGCGTGGAAGTCTCGCACGCGATGGTGCACGGCGGTCCGTTCCCATCGACCTCGGACAGCCGTTCGACGTCGGTTGGCGCCGGCGCCATCGACCGCTTCCTGCGTCCTGTTTGCTATCAGGACGTGCCTTCCTACCTGCTGCCGGAATCGCTGGCTGACGAAAATCCGCAAAAGCTGCCGCGCATCGTCAACGGTGACTTGGTATGGAACGCGTAAGCGACATCCAATGCGCGGTGGGCGAAAGCCCGACGTGGAGTGCGGCGGAATCGGCCTTTTACTGGACCGATATCCCCGCCAAGCGTGTCTGGCGTCTGGACCCCGCGTCCGGCGCCACGCGTTTCTGGACGCTGGATGAAATGGCCGGCTGCGTCGCGGTCAAGGCCGATGGTGGCCTGATCGCCGGCATGGAAACTGGCGTGTTCAGTCTCGCGCTGGGCGAAGGCCCGGCCGCCGTATCGACCAAACTGGCCACGCCATCGGTGGAGTCGGGAGCACTCGGCGAGGGCAAGCGCTTCAACGACGGTCGCTGCGACCGCCAGGGGCGTTTTGTGGCTGGCACCATGTTCATGGACATGTCGGCCAATCGTCCGGTCGGTAAGCTGTTCCGCTACGACACGGCGCATGGTATTTCGGCGCCGCTGGTGGTGGAACTGCTCACGCAGAACGGCACCGCGTTTTCAGCCGACGGACGCACGATGTACCTGTCGGATTCGCATCCGCTGCGGCGCATGGTGTGGGCGTTCGACTACGACATCGCCGATGGCGTGCCGTCGAACCAGCGCGTGTTCGCCGACTTGACGGCCGAAGTTGGCCGTCCGGACGGCGCGGCGGTCGACGCCGATGGCTGCTACTGGGTCGCCGGCAACGACGGCGGCTGCCTGCTGCGCTTCACGCCCGACGGCAAGCTCGATCGCCGTTTGGAGGTGCCGATGAAGAAGCCGTCGATGTGCTCCTTCGGCGGCAAGGATCTGGACACGCTGATCGTCACGTCCATCCCTTCCGGCAAACCGGAAGACGCGGAATGGGGCGGGGCGGTGCTGTTGCTGCGGCCCGGCGTCAAAGGGCTGGCGGAAACGCCGTTCGCATCATGATAAAAGGGCAGACGCCTTCCAGCGTCTGCCCTTTTTCAATCCGCAGTTGGAGCACTGCGGCAAGTTACTTTACTTCGAGCTCTTCGCCGCCATCTCATGTTCCAGCTTGGCGTGGTTGGCCAGGTACTCAGCGTGCTGCGCCTCGGTGCGTTTTGATCCCAGCTTGTTGAAAAGCTCGGTCAATTTGTCGGCAGTCAGGTCGGCACCGTAAGCTGGCGTCCCCGGTTGCTGGCGCCACGACTCGTGCAGACTACCGTCATCGACGGCGTCAAAGCCCAGTTCCTCGACCAGCGCCATGACTTTTTGCTTCGCAGCGGCGTCGTCGCCGGCAACTGGCAGCGCAACACGGCCGGCCGTGCCTTCTGGCAGACCCTTGGTTGGAATATGTTCGGCGTGAATATTGTTAAATACCTTCACAACCGGACGGCCCAAGTGCTGCTGCACCCATTCGCTTTCGGTGAGGTCACCGGTTTCCAGCTCCGGGATCTTACCGTCGCGAAGGATAGGGTAATAGTTACTTGTATCAATAACCGGCACGTCGGCCGCAACATTCGCAAACAGGTCCTTTGGCAGATCAGGAATGTTTTTGAGCGGAATGGTGACCACGAGAATTTCGCCATAACTGGCAGCTTCCTGGATCGTCACCGGCTTCGCGCCGGTTTTTTCCGCCACGTCCTTTAACGTTTCTGGTCCACGAGAGTTAGCGATCTGTACCGAGTGGCCAAGCTTGGTCAGCTGCATGGCAAGGGCGCTGCCGATGTTACCGGCACCAATAATTCCAATTTTCATATAATCCTCCGGGGCTAGTGGTGTAAACCATGCGTTCATCAAACCAAGTTGAAAAACTAGCCCGATGTTACACACCAGCCTTGCAATGTGTCGGTACGGTTCTGCACGGCTAGCGAAGAGTCGATTGTCAGACCGGGGTCAAGTCTGTCATTCGGACACGGGCCCGTCTGTTGCTGGCGGCGCCCAGCCGCCCAACACCCATGACGGCGTGCTGTAGTTCTTGATCAGCTCCGCATCGCGCTCCCTGGTCAGCTGGCGCGAGGCAGGATGCCGCTGACTCACATCGACCGGCGTGCCGTCGGCATTGCGGCTGTTGTACTCCCAGAAGCGCACGTTGGCAGCGTCGCCGACTATCTCGCCCCAGCCGTGCGGATTGACCCCGCTCAGCGTGGCGTTGATCAGCACCGCCTCCGCATACGGATAGCCCCTGCCCTTGTTAGCCGGCGAGCGGGCGAGGTGCGGCTGTCCACCGCCGATAGCGTTGAAGCGGCAATCGACGAACACGTTACCGTGGTTGGCCGACGTATTGCGTATCCACATAAACGGCCCGCGCGATTCGATCTCGCAGCGCCGGAAAAACGCGGGTCCACGCCCGAGTATCGTGTCGCCATGGCCGACGATCTTCACGCCCTCGAGATAGGTGCTGCCGTTGACCTGCAACGCGTCGCCGGAACCGATGACGGTGACATCGCTGACGATGTTTTCCTCGCCCGTGATCAGCAAACCTTCCGCCTGGCCTTCCAATGTCGTCTGCAAGGTCATGTTCTTCAGATGGACGCCCTTGACGTTATCGGCGGCGAAGGCCGCCCGGCGCGACGGAAATGTACCCGGCGCCTCGTTGATGCTAATATTGACGGGATGCGGATTGAATACCTCGTTGTTGGCGTAGTGGATCCGCACCTTGTCGCGATGCTCGCCTTCGACGGTCAGGTTCGACTTGCGCCGGAAGTAGACGATTTCCTCGTAGTCGCCGTTGCGGACGAAAATCGTGGTGCGCCGCGCCGGATGGTCGGGGACGAAGTCGACCGCGCCCTGAACGGTATTGAAATCGCCGCTGCCATCGGCGTTGACCGTCACGCGGTCGCTGTCCGCACGCGGAGCCTCGGCCTTGGTGTTGAAGCGCCAAGCCGTTTTCCCGCCGATGCCCTTGAAGCCGGCAATCACGCCCGGATCGATCTGCACGTAATAGCGCTTGCCGTATTCAAGCAGATTGTGATGCGGGTAGATGGTTGCCGTGTTGCCCCGCACGATGACCGGATGGAAGTGGAAGCCGTCCGTAAAGCCGCCGATGATCGTGAGCTGGTAGCTGCCCGGCGTCGGCTCGGCGCCGGCGGAAGGCGTGCCGGCCCTGGTGTTGGCATTGGTGCGGCGCGGCCCCTCCGGATAAGCGTAGGGCGTGGCCAGGTAAGGCGCCGCCGGCAGTTTGGTGCGCTCGGTCGGACCTGCCGGAATGGCCAGGTCCAGCGTATCGACAAGCCGGTCGTCGGCTGCATCGTAAATGCGGATGCGGCCGGACTTGCCGATCACTGGCGGCTGCGTGAACCGCAGCACCAGATGCGTATCCGGATTGACGTCGCGCGCACCGCTGGCGGGTGACGCCAGCTGTGGCACTTCCTCCGCGAGGGGGGTTGACCCGGCGATCGGCAATGTCATGGCCGCCAGCAGCGCCGGCAGCCTCCTTAGCAAAGCACGCCGGGTGGTCGCCATGTTATGCGCCGACGTTGAGCGTGGTGTTGTGCACCTTGCCGCCGATGGTGACGTTCTTCAAAGTCAGGCCCTTGACGTTGTACAGGAACCAGGGCTGCGCGGCGTTGACCGGAACGCCGAAATCGCAGTCGGTGATGGTGACGTCGGTGACCGGCACCACCGGCGGCATCGGTCCCGGACCGTTGTAGTCCGACGCCACAGGGCCGAGAATCACGATCGCCTGGAAGCACGACGCCGTCTTGCCGTCCTTGGTCACGTTGCCGACCTTGATGTTGGAGATATGGATGTTCGACACCACTGGCGGGCGCGTACGCACATTGTCGCTGATCGGCGTGTAGTCGCAATCGAAGGTGACGATGGCGCCTGCGGCCGTGGCCACCGTCTTTGACTGGATCGGCGACCCTGGCAGGGAGGCGTAGAACGACGGCGACAGCTGCACGCCATTCGGTACCGTGCAATCGCGCACGTAGAAATTGCGCAGATAGCCGCCGCGATTCATGTTGGTCTTCATGCGGATCGCGGTGTTGAGCGGGTTGGTCTTCCAGTTGGCGTTTTCGAACACCAGCTTTTGTGCGAACACGTTCTGGATGCCGCCGGCCATCTCGCTGCCCAGGGTCACGCCACCATGGCCGCTGTGCATAATGCAGTTCTGGATCACGATATTTTGCGACGGGCCGAATTGCGTGTCCAGGTCTTTGCCGGCCTTGATGGCGATGCAGTCGTCGCCGGTGTCGAAGGTGCAGCCGTCGACCAGCACGTGGTCGCAGGCTTCCGGATCGAAGCCGTCGCTGTTCGGCCCATGGCTTTCGCAGTGCACCTTGCGGATGACGATATTGCGGCAGTGGACCGGGTGGTGCATCCAGAACGGCGTGCGCGTCACGTGATAACCCTGCAGCAGCACGTTGGTGCAGCCGATCAGCTGGATCATCGGCGCGCGCAGATAGTGGCCGATGCCGAATACGCGCTTCGACAGCGGCACGCCCGCTTCGGACAATGCCGGGAGATACTGGGCATCGGCGCGCCAGCGCTGGCCTTCGCCCTGGATCAAAAGGCGTTCGGCCTCCGTCAGGTTCGGCGCGACCGTCGACAGCGACACGGCGTTGAGCGGGTTCTCCGTGTTCTCCGACATTTTGCCGGCCTTGAAGTTGGGCGTGGTGCCCTGGCCGATCGAGTTGATGGTTTTTTGCTTGCCCTTCCAGGTCCACCAGCAGTCGCCTTCGTCGTTGAACGGCACGCCGCCCTGGCCGTCCAGGGTGCTGGTCCAGTCGTCGCCCGTCAGCGCGATATTGTGCTGGTTGTAGGCGTAGATCATCGACGAGTAATTCAGCACGTCGTTGCTCTGCCAGCGCGAGATCGACAGCTTGCCATGCTTGCCGCAGTCGATGTCGCCGTATTTGGCGTAGTCGGCCGGGTTGTGGCTGAAGTAGACGTGGGCCTTGGCGCTCAGATGAACGTTCACGTTCGACAGCAGCACGATCGGGCCGGCGCAGTACCAGTCGCCGGCCGGGATGACCACGCGGCCGCCGCCGGCGTCGCTGCAGGCCTTGATGGCGT
Organism: Duganella sp. AC917; assembly: GCF_979258245.1. Lineage (NCBI taxonomy): Bacteria > Pseudomonadati > Pseudomonadota > Betaproteobacteria > Burkholderiales > Oxalobacteraceae > Duganella > Duganella sp. AC917. The sequence continues at coordinate 4,123,205 of NZ_OZ409848.1, read as the reverse complement.
CGCGGATGGCGGCGTAGCAGTCGGGCGATCCGGCCGCCGGCGTGTCGATCGTATCCTGCTCCTCGAACGAGATCCAGGCCTTGACCTTGGACAGCTTGCAGGTCTTGGCCCCGTACGCGGTGATGTCGAAATCCTGCTTGCGGAAGGTGAGCGGCTTGGATACGCGGTCGACGATCGCCTGCGCCTGCAGCCACGGATCGGGCGCGGTGGCGGCGTTGGCCGTCATCGCGGCGGGAAGGCCAAGCGACAGGCCTGCGGCCGGCAGGGCTTTCATCAGACTGCGGCGCTGGGTATTGATAGACATGCTGTATTCCTTATTCGTCCTGATTGTTGAATTCACCGATAAAGATATCGGCGGGAGTAGGTTTTGCGGTGTAGCCGAGATCCTTGACCGGGTCGATGCCCGCCTGGATCAAATTGTTCCAATAGTCGTCGGAGTTGTATTGCACCGGGCGGTAAGCCAGGCTGCCAGGCTTGTTCCAGTCCGACCACGGCTTGGCGCGGTTGATATGGGCGCCGATGCGCGAATTGAGCACGGCCATTTTTCCAACCGCCTCCAGCGAGACGCGGGCGATGGTGCCGGTCGGTGCCTGGTAGCCGTTGGTGTCGCCCAGCAGGCAGGCGTAACCTTCTACCTGAACCGGGGCGTAGGGCGTGCAGCGGGAACTGTGGAACCATTGGCGCAGCAGGTAGAAGGTCCCGCGCCGCGCGTTGTCGGAGCCGTCGTGCGTGAAGCGGCAGTTGTCGAAGACGAAGCCGTATCTGGTTTTTAGATGCGTGTCCGGCGCCGCGACATACGACAGGCCACGGTCGCCGATCGATTTGATCTCGGTCTGATGGAAGTAGGCGGTGCTGTCGCCGAAGATGAAATCGACGTCGCCTTCGATGTAGGACTTGTTAAAGAAGCTGCGCGAGGTGCTGCCGATGCGCGGCGACTTGAGGTACAGCGTATCCTGGAAGCCGATCAGGCGGATGTTCTCGAATTGCGCCTTGTCCGCGCCGTCCACCTGCAACGCCAAAGCCTGGTGGTGCACGTTGTTGACGTTCGGTAGCGACTCGGCGCGGGCATTGCCGATGTCCTTGTTGTAGCCGTTTTCGAACGTCAGGTTGCGCGCCTGGAAGCCGTTGTTCTGCACCCAGACGGTGGCGGTGCCGAAGGTGCCGATGACGGCGCGGTCCTTGATCGTCGCGTACATCGCCTGCGCGCCCGGCGCCGCCTTGGCGAATTGCGCGCCGTAGCGCGCGGCGTAGGCGGCGCCGGTCACCGAGGCGTCCAGTTTGGCGGTGATTTTGGTGGCGGCGGGGTCCTTGCCGTCGCCGTACATCGTCAGCGGCGCGGTGTTGGCAGGCACGTAGACCAGTTCCTGGTAGGTGCCCGGCTTGACCAGCAGGTACAGGCGCCTGGCCGGCTGCGCGACACTATCGATCACCGCGCGGTTGACCGCTTGCTGGATGGTGTTGAAGGTTTTCACGCCGTCCGCCTTCGCGGCCTGGTCGACGATGTAGTCGGGCGTGAACGCGGCGCCTTTGGCCAACGGGTCGGCGAGCGGGTCCCACGGATCGACGCTTTCCTTGCCGGCGGCGCCGACATACTTGAGCACTTCGCTGTAAGAGAATTGCCTGGCTTGCGTTGCGCTCAGCTGGGGGCGCGTGCTGGAATGACCCGGCGCCGCCCAGGCGCCGGCGGCCGTCAGCGCGGCGGCCGAAAAAACGATAGCCGCCAGCCTCACTGCTCGCCCTCGCGCTTGAACATGCCCACGCTCTCGGGCACGGCGCGCTTCATCTCTTCCACCACCATGTTCGAGAAGAACGCGGCGCCTTTCGGCCCGACGTGGGTGCGGTCGAAAGCCGATTTGGCCGCGCCGGCCACTTCCACCTTGCCGGCGGTCGGCGCGGGTGTGGCCTCGGCGGTTTTCTCCGGACGCGGCGCCATCGCCAGCGTGTCGGCTTCCTGCTGGCCCATCGCCTGCACGGCGGCGTAGCTGTCGGCGTTCAGGTCCAGCAGCGGAACATGCTGCGCGGCGGCTGTGGCGCGGATCACGTCGGCCCACGGCTGCAGGTTGTTTTCCAGGACGTTGTCCTTGAAGGTGCGGCGCGTCAGCGGCGTGACCAGTACGGGAACGCCGCCAAGGGCTTTCACTTCCTGCGCGTAGCGCGTCATATTGACCGGAAATTCGGTTTTGAGATCGGTCGAGCGGCCGGGTTTTCCCGGCTGGTCGTTGTGGCCGAACTGGATCAGTACATAGGTCGCGCGGTAGGCGGCGCTGCCGCGCAGCAGTCCCTCGACCTCGTCCCAGCGGCCCTCGGCGCGGAAGCTGCCGGAGCTGCGGCCGCCACGGGCCAGGTTGATGCAGGTATTGGAGCGTTGTACGCGGGCGCAGAAGGCGTCGCCGTAGCCGCTGTTGTTTGCCATCGTCGAATCGCCGACGAGGATGAAGCGCACCGGCTTGGCCGGAGGCAGGGGCACGGGGTCGGCGGCTTGGGCGGCGTGGGCGCACATCGACACGGCGACGGCGGCGAAAAAGCTGATCGGGAGTTTCATGGGCTTCTCGAATAAAAAAAGGCGCCGGCCGCAATCGCTGCGGTCCGGCGCCGTTGATCAAGCATCCATCGACATCATCGGATTCTATTAATAGAACTTGTAGGTGGCGCGGAAGTTGAAGGCGCGGCCGATCGGGCTGGCGGCGCTGCTCAGATAACCATTGCTATACAGGCTGCTGTTGGTGACCGGTGGCTTGGCGTCGAACAGATTGGTGATGCCGGCGGTAAGCGACAGGTTTTTGAAGCCGTTGTAGGTGGTTGTCCACTGCCAGTTCTTGTACGAGTTGATGTCGCGCCAGTACTGCTGCGCCACCAGATTCTGGTCTTCGTACTTCGAGTTGTAGTTCTGGGTCAGGGTGCTGTTCCAGTTACCCAGCGCCCAGTTCAACTTGGCCACGTGCTTCCAGCGATAGGTGATGATCGGGAAGCTGCTGGTGGTGCCGTTCGACGCCAGGCCGAAGCGGCCGATGTTGGACACATACGGGCTGCCGCTATCGAGCTGGTTGTCGAACTTCGTCAGGTAAGTACCGTCGATCGAGACCTTGAAGTCACCGAAGGAGCTGCGCGGGAAGGCATACGATGCCGAGACGTCGATACCCGCAGCCTTTTGTCCGCCCAAATTCATGATGGTGTTGCGGATGAAGTTGATGGTGCCGTCGGGATTGCGCACGAAATCGGACGCGTACTTGGTCGGATCGAGGAAGTAGACCTGCTCCGGCAAGTTCGCCAGCATGTCGGTCATGCGGATGTTCCAGTAGTCGATCGACACCATCGAGGTGGCGGTCGGCTCGAACACGGTACCGAGCGTGAAGCCCTTCGATTTTTCCGGCTGGACGTCGGCGTTGCTGCCGGTTTGCTTCGGCAGTTGCACGTTGCAGACGTTCGCGGAGACGTAGCCCGCCAGCGCGGTGCCGGTGCCTGCCACGCCTGGACGGCCGCCAGGGCACAGTACCGGATCATCCCAGCGCGCCGACGTCAAGCCAGTGGCGCCCGGCAGGCGGTAGCCGTAACGGTCGAACAGGGTCGGTGCGCGGAAGCCGGTGTTGGCCGAGCCGCGGAACATCAGCTGCTTGGTCGCCTCGTAGCGGAAGCTCACCTTCGGATTGATGGTGTTGCCAAAGTCGCTGAAATGGTCGTCACGCACGGCGACGTTGACGTTCAGTTTTTTGGTGAACGGCATATCCAGTTCGGCGAACAGCGCGGCGACATTGCGGCCACCCTCGCCGTGCGACGGGCTTGCGTTGGCGTAGGTGACCTGGCGGACGATGTCGAGGCGCGTGTCCTCGTTGGTGTCGCGGCTAAAGCTGGTGCCGACGGCCAGTGCCAGGTCGCCGCCGCCCAGTTCCATCACGGAGCGGCTGGCGGTGAAGTCAATGCCCTTGTAGGTGCTCTTCGATTCGCGATTTTTCTGGCCGTCGACGTTGATGCTTTCCAGGTAGGCGCGGCCGGCGGCGTCCTGCAGGCCGAATGGATTGAGCTGGCCGTTGCGCAGGCCGTCGAGCAGACCCTGGCCGGTGAAGTAGCCGTTGTCGTAGTAGTTGTCGCGGTTCGAGATACCGATCACCAGGCCGGTCTTGTAGTCCCAGCCCTTGACGGTGCCTTCGGCGGTGATGGCCACGCGCTGGTTCAGCTGCACGTCCTTGGTGGCGGCGGCGCCGTAGTCGGCGACGGCCCAGGTGGGGATCAGTGTGGCGCCGTTCAGCCCAGACATCGCCGGCACGCCGCCGCTGTTACCCGGATACCATTTGCTGGTCGACGGCAGCTGCGGCTGCACCCCGTTGACCGCCAGCGCGTTGGTCGGATTGCGGGTGCCGATGATGTGTTCTTCGCCGCGCGAGTAGTCGATCGAGACCACGTGGTCTTCGCCGAGTTTTTTCGAGGCGCGGGCGTAGAACGTCACCTGCTGGTTTTCGTACAGTGCGTTGCCGTAGGCGTTCGCGTCCAGCACGCAGGTGCTCGAACGGCCCGGGAGCGAGTACGGCGCGACGCAACCGGTGGCCGCGTACGGATTGCGCGCGGTACGGTTGGTGGCGGTGGTGAAGTTGGCCGGCGTGGCGTTGCCGCCGGTGCCCAGCGATGGCGAGCGGCCGATGCTGGTCAGCAGCTCCGGGGAGCTCAGACTGGCGCGGTCGCTCGCGGCCAGGGCCGAGCGCTTGTGCGCGTCGACCGTGCCCCAAACGCTCCAACCGTCGCGTTCCAGATTGCCCTTACCCCAGGTCAGGGTGCCGCGTTCCTCTTCGCCGCCGCCGCGACGGCCCACTTCCACGTGCTGCAGGGTCGCTTCCAGACCCTCGTATTGGGTGCGGGTGATGAAGTTGACCACGCCGCCGATGGCGTCGGAGCCGTAGATCGACGATGCGCCGTCGCGCAGGATCTCGACGCGCGCGATCGCGCTCATTGGAATCACATCCAGGTTGGCGTAGCCGTCGGCGATCGCCTCGTTGGCCAGACGGCGGCCGTTCAACAGCACCAGCGTGCGGTTCACACCGAGGCCGCGCAGATTGATGTTGGTGCCCGCGCCGGCGTTGGATGGCGCCAGCGACGCCGATTGCGGCAGCGCCATCATCAGGTCGGCCAGTGTGGTCATGCCTTGCTTGACCAGGTCTTCGGCCTTGACGGTGCTGACCGGCAGCGATGCCTCGGTGGCCAGGCGTTTGATGCTCGAACCGGTCACTTCGACGCGTTGCATCGCCGGTTCGGCCGCTTCCTGTGCCTGCGCGGTTTGGTTGGCGAGCGTCAGCACGGCCAGGGTAATGGCCGACAACAGCAGCCGTGGTTGTGCGGATCGGTTTTGGACCGGGTGCTCGGGCTTGATCATTCTAGTCTCCTTCGTGTTTTTGAATAAAGTTATACGCTTTGCCGCGACAGCAATGAACGTGAGTGGAGCACCTCGCGTACTCCGTGCCGTTGAGACGAGGGTCGCTGTGCTGGGCACAGTCCGGGGTCGCAAACGGTCAATAACTTGATTACTTTTATCTAGCGGGCAGCATCAAGGCCGCTCCTGCTTTACTGCCGGTACTGCAAATCTGTGTATATCCAGCCGCGCGTCAACCGCGCGAGAACGTGCGGGTCACCCGCTCCAGGTGGGCGCGCATGGCTTTGCGCGCGGCCGCCGGATCGTGGGCGGCGATCGCCTCCAGGATGCGGCGGTGGTCCTTCAGCGTTTCCTGGCGCAGTTCCTCGGTCTGGAAGTGTTCTTTGAGCTTGTGCCACAGGCGGCCGCGCTGGTCCCACAGGTAGTCGAGGGACCCCACCAGCGCGCTGTTGCCGGTGGCGCGCGCGATAGCGATATGGAAGTTGCGGTCGGCCGCTTCGTTGCTTGAATAATTGGAGTGGTTCTGTTCCATCTCGACGACCGCCTTGAGGATGGCGTCGATGGCGCTATCGGTGGCGACGCGCGCGGCAATGGCGGCGATTTCCGATTCGATCAGGCGGCGCGCGGACAGTACTTCGAACGGACCGGGGCCGGCTTCGGGCAAATCGGCCGGGGTGGGGCGCTCGCTGACGTAGACGCCGGAGCCGCCGCGCACCTCGATCACGCCGCCCAGTTCCAGCGCGATGAGCGCTTCGCGCAGCGAGGCGCGGCTGACACTGAGCTTGGTGGCCAGGTCGCGTTCCGACGGCAGGCGCTCGCCGGGGGAGATGTGTTCGTCGCGGATCAGTTCCTGGATACGGTCGGCCACGAGACGGTATAACCGCGTCTCCGGAGTGGTGCCGTCGTTGGCCGCTAAAGTTCTCTTCAGCATCGTTCTTGTCTCTTAATGTTATGGTCGTGGCGTTTTTGATACTGCCATCTGGTCAGGCCATTCTAAGGTGGTCTGACCAAAAGGGCAACGTGGACTAGCCAAATTTATTTTTAGCTGTCATACTAAATTCGTCAGGTAACCGCTTTCCGACCGTGTTTTCCAGATGAAGAACCTCTAAAAACACGGTAGAATCAGGGCTGTAAGCTTGTGGCGCCCCGGATACACACAGAACGCTGGCCGGCCAATATCCAAATTGGTCTGACCAATTTACGCTACCAAAAAACAACGTTAGCCGGGCAGAGACTCCCGGAAAGGAAGCCAGAATGATGCCACCGACTAGCGCCGCCACGCCGCGCTACATCCTCATGCACGACAACGACAACGTCGCCATTGTTGTCAACGACGGCGGCCTGCCCGCCGGCGCCGTATTCGCCGACGGCTTGACCTTGTTGGAAGCGGTCCCGCAAGGGCACAAGGTCGCGCTGCGCGCCGTCGCCAAGGGCGAAGCGGTGATCCGCTATAACGTCACCATCGGCTTTGCCGCCCACGACCTGCCGGCCGGCAGTTGGCTCAACGAGCAGAATGTGCAGATGCCGGACGCGCGCGAACTGGTCAACCTGCCAATTTCGACCCGTTTGCAACCGCCGGGCGAAGCGCTCGAGGGCTACACCTTCCAGGGCTTCCGCAATCCGGACGGCAGCGTCGGCACGCGTAACATCCTGGCCATCACCACCACCGTGCAATGCGTAGCGGGCGTGGTGGAATTCGCCGTCAAGCGCATCAAGGAAGAACTGCTGCCCAAGTACCCTAACGTCGACGACGTGGTGGGTCTGGAGCACACCTACGGCTGCGGCGTGGCGATCGACGCCCCGGGTGCGATGATCCCGATCCGCACGCTGCGCAATATCACGCTCAATCCGAACTTCGGCGGCCAGGCCATGGTCGTCAGCCTCGGTTGCGAGAAGCTGCAGCCAACGCGCCTGTTCCCGAAAGGGTCGATTCCGATCCAGAACGGCGGCGGCAACGAGCCGGCGCTGGTGTGCCTGCAGGACGCGCAACACGTCGGCTTCATGTCGATGATCGATTCGATCATGAAGCAGGCCGAGGCCAACCTGGCCAACCTGAACAAGCGCCAGCGCGAAACCGTACCGGCCTCGGAGCTGGTGGTCGGCGTGCAGTGCGGCGGCAGCGACGCTTTCTCCGGCGTGACCGCCAATCCGGCCGTCGGTTTCGCCACCGATCTGCTGGTGCGCGCCGGCGCCACCGTGATGTTCTCGGAGACGACCGAGGTGCGCGACGGTATCGACCAATTGACCTCGCGCGCGGCGACGCCCGAAGTGGCCGACGCCATGATCCGCGAGATGGCCTGGTACGACAACTACCTGCAGCGCGGCGGCGTTGACCGCAGCGCCAACACCACGCCCGGCAACAAGAAGGGCGGCCTGTCGAACATCGTCGAGAAGGCCATGGGCTCGATCGTCAAATCCGGCAGCAGCGCCATTTCCGGCGTGCTGTCGCCAGGCGAGAAGCTGACGCAAAAAGGTCTGATCTACGCCGCCACGCCGGCCAGCGATTTCATTTGCGGCACCTTGCAGCTGGCCGCCGGCATGAATGTGCATATCTTCACCACCGGCCGCGGCACGCCGTACGGCCTGGCCGAAGTCCCGGTGATCAAGGTCGCCACCCGCAACGACCTGGCCAAGCGCTGGCACGATCTGATGGACATCAACGCCGGCCGCATCGCCAGCGGCGAGGCCACCATCGCCGATGTCGGCTGGGAGATGTTCCAGTTGATACTGGACGTGGCCAGCGGCCGCGAAACCTGGGCCGAGAAGTGGAAGCTGCATAACGCGCTTGTGCTCTTCAACCCGGCGCCGGTGACCTGATCACCGATTTACACTCAACGATAATCCTTCAATAAAAACCGAACGAGAGACATATAACAATGAGTAAGCCATTCAAACGATTGCTGCTGACCGGCGCCGCCGGCGGCCTGGGTAAGGTTTTGCGCGACCGCATCAAGCCATGGGCCGATGTGGTGGTGCTGTCCGATATCGCCGACATGGGCGAAGCGCGCGAGGGCGAGGAAATCATCCAGTGCGACCTGGCCGACAAGGCAGCCGTCATGAAGCTGCTCGAAGGCGTGGAGGCGGTCCTGCACTTCGGCGGCATCTCGACCGAGAACACGTTTGAAAACATCATGCAGGCGAACATTCTCGGCACCTACAACCTGTATGAGGCGGCGCACAAGCACGGCACCAAGCGCATCATCTTCGCCAGCTCGAACCACACCATCGGCTACTACAAGTGGACCGATTACATCGACGCCGACAGCCCGACCCGCCCGGACAGCTTCTATGGCGTGAGCAAATGCTTCGGCGAGTCGCTGTCGCGTTACTACTACGACCGCACAGGCCTGGAGACGGTTTGCCTGCGTATCGGTTCGTCGTTCCCGGAACCTGCCAACCCGCGCATGCTGGTGACCTGGTTGAGCTATGACGATTTGGAAGAGGCGCTGCGCTGCTCGCTGTTCACGCCGCGCGTCGGCCATACCATTTTGTTCGGCGCGTCGGCCAACCCGGCCAGCTGGTGGGACAACAGCAAGGCCGCGCACCTGGGCTACGTGCCGAAGGACAGCTCGGTGCAGTTCTCCGACAAGTTCCCGGACACCGGCGTGTACCCGGCCGCCGATGACCTGGCGACCGTTTATCAGGGCGGCGGTTTCGCCGCCGTCGGTCCACGCTACCAGGACTGATCGGGAATCAGGCGCCGTTGGCGGCGTGGGATGAGAACCGGTCGCGGTACTGGCCGGGGCTCACGCCCAACTGCCGCTGGAACACGCGGCGCAAATTCTGCTCTTCCACATATCCCGTGTTGGCCGCGATCGTCTTCAATGGCAGCGCGGTTTTCTCCAGCGCGCGACAGGCCGCTTCCAGCCGCATCGCTTCCACCATCTTTGCCGGCGTGCGTCCCGACTGGGCGGCATAGGTCCGCGCGAAAGTGCGCGCCGACATGCCGGCCTGCTCGGCCAGGCGGTCCACCGTCAACGATTCGTGCAGGTGCGTGGCGACCCAGGCGTGCAACTCGTCGAAACGTCCCCCTTCGTGCGACTGCGCCGCCAGCGGCACGCTGAATTGCGATTGCCCGCCGGTGCGCTTCATGAACACCACCAGTTGGCGCGCCGTTTCGATGGCGATTTGGTGGCCGTAATCCTCCTCGATCAGTGCCAGCGTGAGGTCGATGCCCGCGCTGACGCCGGCCGAGGTCCAGACCGAACCATCCCTGACGAAGATCTTATCGGCGTCGACATCGATGCGCGGGTGGCTGTCACGCAAGCGCTCCGCCCATTCCCAATGCGTGGCCGCGCGCCGGCCTTCGAGCTGGCCGGCGGCGGCCAGCAGGAAAGCGCCGGTGCAAACGGAGCAAAGGCGGCGCACATGCGGTGCCCGCAGCGCGATCCAGTTCACCAGCGCGGGCGAGGCGTTGAATTGCTGGCCTTTGCAGCCACCGGGCGCGATCAGCGTGTCGATGGCGACGCCGTCGAGCGTGGCGATGGACACCGTCGCCACCGGCAATCCGGCGCTGGTGGTGATCAGGCCACCGTCGGCGGAAGCGACGATGGTTTCGTACAAGGCCGGTTCGTTGTCGGGACGGCGTTTGCTGGCTGTCGCCAACGCTTGCAGCGGGCCGCATAGATCCAGCAGATTCATGTCGTCGTAGGCGAGCAGCACGACGCGCAGCGTGTTTCTTGGTAAGGACATGTTCATGATGGTCAGTGTAGCGTGATCGCGTGCGGCGAAGGCGCGCTCGCGAGGAGGTATTCGAATTCGAGCGCCACCAGCTTCGCCGTGCCGGGGCCATAACGTTTTGCGATCGCGTCCAGCGACTCGTCCAGCGCTGTGCCGGGCGGGGTGGTGGTCGACAGCGGCGGCAGCATTCGCAGGCCTGCGACGCCGGCGCCGTCCGGTAGCAGCGCCAAGCCGTTCAGGGTAGGCACCGGAAGGCCGTCCGCCGCCACAGCGTGGACTTTGCTGCGTTTACTGCGCGACCAGGCGTCTGCGGTGTAGGCCAGCGCGATCTCGTCGACACCCGCCGCCACCGGCAGGCCAAGCTGGTCGATCCCGTGGAACCATTGATTCGTGTAGCCGGTGATGTACGCCCCCAGGTTGGTGCCCAGGCGGGGCTTGAAGATGTCGCTGTCGTGGGCCGTGCCCCAGTCGCCGGCACCGATCTGCCGCGCCAGGTCCGCGGCGAGCTCACGGCCGGCGATCGCCTCCACCAGCGCCAGCGCGGTCGGCATGGCGGCGCTTACGCCGGCGCTGGAAACCACTTTGCCGTCGGCCACGTAGCGAACATTGCTGAGCCATTGCGTATCCGGATAGCGCTCTTTTCGGTAGGATTCAGTGGCCCAATGCCCGGTGGCGCGCCGGCCCTTGAATAAGCCGCTGTTGGCAACCACCAGCGCGCCGTCGCAAATACTAACCACGGTCGCACCTTTGGCGCCTTGCGCCGCGACCCATGCCAGCAGGGCGGGATCGCTGGACTTTGAGACGGCCGGCACGATCAGGTAATCGGCACCATCCGGGTAGCGGGCGTCGAATTCATCGATCGTCGCCTGCGGATTGATGCTCAGTGCCGGAAGCATCTTCACCGGACCGGCCTGCGTGGCCACTGCCACCAGTTCGGCGGAGCGCGAACGGGAGATGACGCCATAGGGGATGACAAAGTCGGTTAGTTCGGTGCCGTGGTTTTCGGCGATGACGGCAATCACCGGCTTGTCGCGACCGAAACGGTTTTGGTAGGGATCGATTTCCCCCGCGAGGGCCATGCGGCCGATCAGCAGGACAAGTAAAAACAAAGTGCGCATGATATTCCCTGACGGTTGTTGGTCAGGCATTATCGAAGGTGGCATGGCTGGCAGAATGCCATTAAACAGTCAATTCCTGCCACGCTTCGCGGCCGTGCGGCTGTATTTACAATTGGCTCGCGACCATCGCGGCGTTGTAGGCCGCGTGCACCAGCATCGGCGCCAGCAGCGTCTTGTTGCGCTCATAGACCCATGCCGTACACAGTCCCAGCACGAACACCGGCAACAGCGACAAGGTCGGATGGACCGCCGCGAAGACCGCCGCGCTGATGACGATGGCCTGCGCGGCAGGCATCGAACGTCGTAGCCCCCCGAAAATCAAACCACGGAAGATGAACTCCTCGCACAGCGGGGCGGCCAGCACGGTGAGCGCGAACAGCCATACGCGCGTGTCCGGAGCCTGCGGAAGTGCCGGCAGCAGTCCCGCCAGCGACGAGTGCTTCAATGCGTACAGATAGCCGAAAGCGACCGCGCAGCTGACGGCGATGGCGACTGCGGCATCCCGCAGCGAAGCGCCCAGCCGGATGCCGCGCCATATCACCGGCACGTTCGCCGTCTTGCTGCGCCAGTAAATCAGCCGCACCAGCGCATAGACCACCAGGCCGGACAAGCCGAAGGCCAGCGTGATGACATCAAGCCCCGGCGCCCGGGCGTCAGTCGCGAGCAGCAGCACCAGGATGCCCTGCATGATGAAAAAGGCGGTGGCGGCGATCAAGCCGTCAGAGGTCGACACGCGTGCCGGCGGCGCTGCGGCGGGATCGAGCAGGTAGGGCAGGGCGTCGCGCGCTTTCTGCCACAGGGCCAGCGCGAAGGACGCCGTTAACACCATTGTTATCAGCCGCTGCGCCCAGTTGTCGCTGTAGATCGACCAGGTATAAAAGCTCGCCAACAGCATGTACAGATAGGCGTAGGTGGGCCGCACGCGAGTGCGCACTTCCACCGCCGTGGGGTCGCAGGCGAACACGCCGAGCGAGACGGCGATCATCGAGTAGATCGGAATACCGGCGAGCACCGTCAGCGCCAGCACCAGTGCGCGCCAGTCCCACACGTCGGTATGCATGGCGGTGAACGCCAGTACGATCAGCGGATAGGTCATCGCCAGCACGCCCCACAGCTTGGCCTTTTCCTTCAACACGCTCTCCATCGAGCGCGGCACGGTGTACAGCAGCCAGAGCACGTGGCCTTCGTTGTTCAGGGTCTGGAACGCCGACAGCATCAGCACATACACGCCGATGCCGAACGCGATCGCGGCGGCCATGGTGTGGTGCTGGCCCAGCTCTCCCATGCTGTTCAGCGTCCCGTTGAAAACGATCTGGCTACCGACGATAATGACCGGCAGCAGCAGCGTTTGCACCAGGAAGTTGCGGTCGCGGCTTAGCAAGCGCAGCTCGCGGCGCTGGATGGTCGACAGCAGCGATCCGATCGCCGACAAAGCGCGCGCAGGAGCCTTGGCGGCGGCGACCTTGCCGCGCGTGCTCTCGCGCGAGCTGGAACCGACCACGCCATTACGCAGTTGATAGCGCATCAGCGCGACGCCGCTCCACAACAGCACCAGCAACTGCGCCAGCAGCAGCGCGGCGGCGGACCCGAGCTGCGACAAGGTCTGCGCCTGTATCGCTTGCAGCGCCACGCCCGGCGGCGTCCAGATTATCCAGGCCGGGAAGCCGGCTGCCCATTGCATCGCGAAGCCGTCGGCGCGCGGCATGCCCAACGCCATGACCAGATAGATCAGCGGCATGTTGAACAGCGAGGCCACCGCCTGCAGATTGCGCAACTGCGACGCCGGAAGCCACATGCGCAGGCCGGTGTCGGCCAGGGTGTGCAGCAGCGCCGCCAGCGGCAGCAGCAGCGCGGTGGCCAGCAGCGCGATCGGCAGCGCGGTCCATTTGAAGCCGGAGTACCAGGCAATCATCACGTAGGGCGCCGTCAGGGCGACGATGCCGGCGCTGTTGCTGGCGCTGCGTTCGAGCAGGCGTCCCCACAACAACGTGGAGCGTTTGATCGGCAATGTGACCAGCCATTCGAGATCCCAGTCCGGCTGCGCCATTTCCTTGCTGCCCAGCGGCAGGAGCACCGCGACCGCGAACAGGATCGTCAGCTCCATGGTCAGCCCGTTGAGCAGCGTGGGATCGAACGGCCCCGCATGCAGTTCGCCGGCCGCGATCTCGACGTCCACATGCCGCTGCCCCTGTTTGTCCACGCTCGGGCACGCGCTGGTCTCCACCAGCTGGCACTGCATGTTGACGATCACCGTGCGCGCCAGGCTGCCGAACGAGAACGAAAACAGCAGCGCCACCACCAGCGTCAGTATCCACATGTTGCCGCGCTTTGCGGCGATGCCGTCGCGCGTATTTTTCTTTTTGAAGCGGTTGAACATGGCGCTGGCCATGATCTGGTTGAACTGGCGCGTCAGGCGCATCTTCGCCATCAGCCAGATGGCGCGCGGCGCCGTCGGTTGCCGCATCATTGTGGCGTCTCTGCGCCGGCTTCGTCGGTGATCTTCAGGAAGACATCTTCGAGCGACCCGCTGGTGGCGGCCTTGGCGCGGATTTCGTCAAGCGTGCCGGTGGCCGCAAGCTCGCCGCGATGGATGATGCCGACGCGGTCGCACAGCTTCTCGGCCATGTCCAGCAAGTGGGTGGAGACGAAGATGGTGACGCCTTGTGCGGCCGCCGCCAGCAGGCGCTCCTGCACTTCGCGCGAGGCGCGCGGATCGAGGCCGTTGATCGGTTCATCGAGGATCAGCACCGACGGCTCGTGGATCAATGCGCAGGCCAGGCCAAGCCGCTTCTTCATGCCCAGCGAGTAGTTGACGGCGTAGTCCTCGCCGGCTTCCTGCAGGCCGAATTCGGCGATCAGGCGCGCGGCACGTTCGGCCGCCTCTCCGTGCGAATAGCCGTGCATCTCGCCGACGAATTGCAGGATTTCGCGCCCGCGCAGGTAGTCGTAGAAAATCGGCGTATCGGGCAGGTAGCCCACGCGGCGTTTGACTTCGGTCGCCTCGGCGTGGCAATCGAGGCCGTCGATGACCACCTTGCCGCCGCTGGGAACGAGGATGCCCATCATCATGCGGATGGTGGTGGTCTTGCCGGCGCCATTCGGACCGAGGAAGCCGAACACTTCGCCGCGCCGGACGGTCATCGACAGCGGTTTGACGGCGTCGAAGCCGCCGTAGGTTTTAGACAGGCCCTGGAATTCGATCATGGGTTGCTAGCGGCCACGGCGGGCGCAATGTTAAGAAGTTGATATCCATCATAGCATTGGTCGTAGCACCTGTGACAGGCCACGATCGGCGACCGGCTATGGCGCCTTGTAGAGACTCATGCCAAAGCGTTCGGTGCGCGGCAGCCAGTTGCCCTTGATGTCGGCCGACGCCAGCACCCGTTCGGCGCGGCCGATCAGCAGCGCGCGCGGCACCAGGCCGATGTAGCGCGAATCCTCGCTGTTGTCGCGGTTATCGCCCAACATCATGTACTGGCCTGCGGGGACGGTGAGTGCGGCGAAGTCGCGCCGCGCCATCACTTGCGGCAGGATCTGGATCGCGTGGCCGCCGCCGTCGCCGCCAAGCGATTCGCCCAGGCGCACGGCATCGACGTCGCCAACGCCGGCGAGCGTTTCTGTGGCGGTGCCGATGGGCGCATAGTCGGCCGGCAGGCCGTTGATGACCAGGCGCTCGTTGCGCATCTCCACGCGGTCGCCGGGCAGCGCGATGATACGCTTGATCAGGCGGGTGCCGTTTTTCGGCGAGGAGAAGGTGACGATGTCGCCGCGCTTGGGATCACCGGTGGCGCCGAGCACGATGTCGGTCAGCGGCACCTTGACGTTGTACGCCAGGCGATTGACGAAGACGACATCGCCCTCGAGCAGATTGGGGCGCATTGATGCGGACGGGATCGGATTCCAGTCCGCGACGGCGGTGCGGAAGATCCCGAACAGCATCAGGAACATCAGAAAGCCTTTATTCGCGCGCAGCCATTTGTTCATCACGTCTCCGATTGGTGTATGGTGGGGGAGACGCCATCATGTGGTGAAAAACTTAACCCCGGCTTAGTGTGGTTTTTTCTGCACCAGCGCGCTGCCGACGCCGTGGCGTCGGCCTTCGCTGACGGCGGTCACGGTGCCGTCCGGATTGAACACCAGCGCATTGGCGGCGCCGATTTCCTCCGGCGTGGCGCTCCAGCGCTGCCCGCTTTTTTCCAGCGCTGTGGCCTGCGCGCTGCCGGGGAAGCCAGGCTCCACATCGGTCGCCTCGCCATTGCGCTCGGACAGGCGCGGCGCGTTCAACGCGTCCGGCATGGTCATGCCCAGGTCGACGTGGTTGACTATCGTCTGCAGCACGGTGGTGATGATGGTCGCGCCCCCCGGACTGCCGATGGAGAACGCCGGCTTGCCTTTTTTGAACGCCAGCGTGGGCGACATGCTGCTGCGTGGCCGCTTGCCAGCCTCCGGCACGTTGGGATGCGGGCCGGAGAAATCGAAATCGGTCATCTCGTTATTGAGCAGGAAGCCGTAGCCCGGCACCACGATGCCGCTGCCGCCCCAGTCCTCGATCGTGTAGGTGTAGGCGACGATATTGCCATCCTTGTCGGACACCGTCAGGTGCGTGGTGTGCGCGCTTTCCTTCAGCAACTTGACGAAGGTAACGGGTCGCAACGGCACGCTCTGATCGAACTGGAAGGCGTACGGATCGCCGGCCGCCGCCGGCCTGCGCGCCTGCGCCAGATCGATCTGCTGGCGGCGCTGCGCGGCGTAGTCCTTGCTCAGCAAGCCCGCGACCGGCGCGTCGACATATTCGGGATCGGCCAGATAGGCGTTGCGGTCGGCGAAGGCCAGGCGGCTCGCTTCCAGATACAGGTGTTCCGCCTGCGCGCGCGGCATCGACTTCAGATCGTAGCCTTCGAGGATGTTGAGCGCCTCGGCGATGGCGATGCCGCCCGAACCGGGGAGCGGCATGCCGTAGATGTCGTAGCCGCGATAGGTGCTGTGCACCGGCTGGCGCAGGCGCGCTTCGTAGTTGGCCAGATCGGCCAGGGTCATGTTTCCGCCCCGGACTCGCACACCGGACGCGGTGGCCGGCCGGTTGACCGCGTCGACCACGGCGCGCGCCATTTTGCCGGAGTAGAAAGCCTTGACGCCGCCGGCGGCCAATTCGCGATACGCTTTGGCCAGGTCTGGATTGCGCAATGTGCCGCCAGCCGCGACGGCCTCGCCGTTTTTGAGGTACAGCGCGGCGGTGGCGGGGAACATGGCAAACTTGGCTTTGTTTTCGCCCGCCATGCGCGAGAAATTCTCGCTGACCGTGAAGCCGTTGGTGGCGACAGCGATGGCCGGCGCCAGCACCTGTTTGAACGTCATCGATCCGTAGCGGTCCAGCGCCTCGTGCCAGCCGCGCACCGTGCCCGGCACGCCGACCGACATGCCGCTGTCGCGCACCGTCTCGAACTTCATCGGCGCGCCGTTTTCCTGGAACACGGTCGGCGTGAAGCCGGCTGGCGCCGTCTCGCGGTGGTCGATGGTGATGACGCGCTTGTCCTTGGCCAGATAGATCACCATGAAGCCGCCGCCGCCGATGCCGCAGCTGAAAGGATCGGTGACGCCCAGCGTGGCGGCGGCCGCGATTGCCGCGTCGATGGCGTTGCCACCCTGGTTGAGGATGGCCAGCGCGGCCTTCGACGCCGGTTCGCTGATCGTCGCGACGGCGCCGCCGGTGCCGGTGGCGACCGGGGTTTTGGTCCATGCCGTGGACGGCAGGACCAGTGTGATGACAATGGCGGAAAGTAAGACGGTGCGGGCGGGACGAGTTTGAGGTGTCATGAAGGGCGCGGTGTCGGGTCTGAGGGTGGCGTATTGCTCACTCTCAAGCTTACCCGATAATCCGGCGCTGCTTCATTTTTGGCGGGCACCGCCTGCGGTTCGACGCCGGCCAGGGCAAAGGTCAGACCGTCCTGGGTCACGCTGGGTTTGCCGTTGGGCATGCTATCTGACAGCACGAAGTTGCTGGTGGTGCCATCGGCCTTGGTCAGGGTAAAGCTGTAGCTGATGTAGCCGGCCCAGACGCACACCGCGCCGGTGCGGCAACGGCTGTCGTTGACGCGCTCGAGCCTGACGGTGGGCGCGGCGGCGCCGCCGGCGATGCCTTGGGTGGCGGCCTGGGTGATCACGGCGCTGGCGCCTTGTTGCAGCACGTAAGTGGCGTTGAACGGCTTGTTGGCGCCGGCGCCGGCGGTGGCGCGGCCGTTGGCGGTGCCACAGGCGTACAGCATGGCCATGGCGCCTATGAGCAAGGGCAGAACGATCAGCTGCCGCAGTATTGTCTTCATCATGTGCGACCTCTTGAATGCAAAGTGGCCGTTAGCTTAGCAAAAGTATCATTTTGACGGCGCACGAACCGCATGCCGCCACGGTTTGCTCAATAATGGCCACGCGGGTTGGATAAGCTGCGTAGAATGTCTGCTCTGAATTATTTTTGGATTAAAGACATGAAAAAAACTGGCCTGGCGAAGAGTGATGCCAAAAAATTGATGGGCAAGATGGCCGGGCCGAGCGCTGCGACCTTTGGCAAAGTGGCCGAGGTGGTCGACAAGCGCGAGCAGCGCCGGCGCGATCAGGCGGCTGGCCTGGTGCCCTTTGCGGTGAAGCTGAATAGCGATTTGGTGGCCCAGTTGAATGCGCAGGCCACGGAACGTAGCCTTGATATGAATCAGTTGGTGGCGGAGTTGTTGACCAAGGCTCTGGCGTCGGCGGTCTAGCCTATTTCGGGATGTTTATTCACACGGCGACCGGCCAGATTATTCGCGAGCCGGATGTTAAGACCAGCCGCGATAAGAATTTAATGCGTGAGGCTGTTCTTAACGCTGTTAAACGATCAGAAAAGCGCAACTAGAGCCTGTTAGATGCCAAGGCCGCCAGTATTTGAGAAGAGTGTCTTTATCACGTTTGGTCAGAGCAGATGGCTTGATGGTTCGCTGAGTGCACATAAAAAAACCGCGCAGTTCGCACCGCGCGGCTTTTTTTGCTCCGACCTCCACGTCTTACACGTAGGCGGCCAGCGAGCCTTTCATTTTTTTCAGCGCGGCCGATTCGATCTGGCGAATGCGCTCTGCCGATACGCCGAACTCGTCCGCCAGCGTGTGCAACGTGGCGCCGGAGCCGTCGTCGTTGGCCAGCCAGCGCGCTTCGACGATGCGGCGCGAACGTGGGTCCAGCTTGCCCAGCGCTTGCTCCAGACCTTCCGATTGCAGACGGGTGACTTGCTCCGCTTCCAGCACGCGGGTCGGCTCGCTCTGCTCGGACGACAGGTAGGCAATCGGGGCGAACTTGTCGTCCTCGTCGTCGTTCGGCGATTCCAGCGCGATGTCGCGACCGCTCAGACGGGTTTCCATCTCGATCACTTCTTCGCGTTTGACATCCAGCAGCTTGGCCAGGTTGTCGATCTGCGCCGGGCTCATCGCGTCCAGGCCGGTCTTGTGGCTGCGCAGGTTGAAGAACAGCTTGCGCTGTGCCTTCGTCGTCGCCACTTTGACCAGGCGCCAGTTTTTCAGGATGTACTCGTGCATCTCGGCTTTAATCCAGTGCATCGCATACGACACCAGACGCACGCCCTGGTCGGGATCGAAACGCTTGACGGCTTTCATCAGGCCGATATTGCCTTCCTGAATCAGGTCGGCGTGCGGCAAGCCATAGCCCAGATAGCCACGGGCGATCGACACCACCAGACGCAGATGCGACAACACCAGCTCTTGCGCGGCGCCCAGGTCGTTGTTTTCCTTGAGGCGCTTGGCCAGCGAGATTTCATCATCGTGCGTCAGCATCGGCAGGCGGTTGACGGCGGAAATATAGGCGTCCAGGTTCCCCAGGTTGCCAGTGAACCCGAGTCCTAAAGCGCCCTTGTTGGTGGGGACCAACGCGGCAGGTGCGGACATCATAGTCATTTTCATTCCTTCGCTCGAAGATTACCAAGTCTCGATGGGCTGGGGCCATAAGACGGAAATTTACTTAAATAGTGCAAAATTGCCATTTCCGCAGAGTGTCGATAACTTTGCAGATTTCATATATTAGCACTCTCCTCGGGTGAGTGCCAATCACCTTATATTTATCGCCACGATAGGGAAAATACTATCGGGTTCGACTGGGCAATGGCTTTTGATTAATCAAGCATGCACGATGGAGCTTAGGCCTGACTTAATGAAGTACCGGGGAGATGGGTCCATCGTAGGCGGGTGCGAAGACCGTTTCCGTGCGCGGGCGCACGGAAAGGCGGACAGAATTAACTCAGCAATTAATTCAGGCGGGACAGGTGGCGTTGCACCGACAGCAGCGCGGCGATCAAGCCGAGGCCGGCGGAAAGCGCCAGCAAGCCAGCCATCATCGGCGGTTGCAGCGGCGTCAGCTGGAATTCGGATGCGTATAGTCTTGCAAATTCGGCAATCGCAGTGTTCAACGGACGCAACGCCAGCGCCACCGCGCCCAACGCCAGTCCGCCAGCGCACAGGCCCAGCAGCGCGCCCGTGTAATAGAAAGGCCGATGGATGAAGCTGTCAGTCGCGCCGATCAGCTTGGACACCAGGATTTCCTCGCGCTGTGTCATCACCTGCAGGCGGATGGTGTTGAAGATGACCGCCACCACCACGGTGCCGAGCGTAACTGCCAGCAACAGCAGTCCCAGATGCAAAATATTCAGCAACGCGGCCAGGCGCTTGACCCACGCCGAGTCGACCTGCACGGTGTCGACGCCGGGCAGGGCGCGGATCTGCTCGGCCAGGTGATCGACGTCGCCGCCGGACTGCGCCAGGCGGAAAGCGTCCAGCTTGAGCACATAGCTGTCCGGCAACGGGTTTTCGCCCAAGGTGGTCAGCACATCGGCCAGGCCGCTCTTTTCGCGCATGCTTTCCAGCGCTTTTTCGCGCGGGGTGAAGATGATCTTGGCTTGCTTGTCCGGCAGCGCCTGGCGCAGCTGCACGGCCAGCGCTTCGGCCTGGTCGCGCGGCGTGTCCTGTTTGACGAAGACGCTGATTTCCGGATCGACCGACAGCTGCTCGGACATCGGGCGCACGTTGTCGAGCAGGGTCACGCCGGTGAACGGCAAGGCCAGCGCGATCGCGACGACGATGATGTTGAACAGGAAACTGCCCGGCGAGCGGCGCAGATGAACCAGCGCGGCGGACAGCGCGTAACGATGTTGGCGGAACCAGTACGTCATGCCGCCACCTCCAGTTGACCCTGATTGAGGTAGATGACACGCGCGGCCGAATCGAGCATTTGCTCGTCGTGGCTGGATATCAGGCAGGTGACGCCGACCGAGTGGAAGGCCTTGAGCGCATCGAGCACCTTGTTGGCGCTGGCACGGTCGAGGTTGGCGGTCGGTTCGTCGGCCAGGATCACTTGCGGCCGGTTGACGATGGCGCGCGCGATCGACACGCGCTGTTGCTCGCCGCCGGACAGGGCCAGCGGCTGCGAATTGGCGCGGTCGGCCAGGCCGACCTTGTCGAGCGCGGCGCGGGCGCGTTGCTCGGCCTGGTGGTGCGAGGCGCCCGTCACCAGCAGCGGCAACATGACATTGGCAAGGATGGTGCGGTCGTTGAGCAGGCGTTGTTGCTGGAAGATCAGACCGAGATTGCGGCGAAGAAACGGCACGGCGGCCGGCTTGATGCGCGCGATGTCCTGGCCGTTGACGATCACATGGCCGGAAGTGGGCCGCTCGACGGCCGCGATCATCTTCAACAGCGTGGATTTGCCGGCGCCCGAGGGGCCGGCAAGAAACACCAGTTCGCCTTTTTCTACCGTCAGCGAGATGTCGCGCAGCGCCATCGCGTCGGGGGAGTATTGTTTCGAGACGTTCCGGAATTCGATCATGTAATAGTGGTTATCTGGGGATTATCCGAGCGGTTATGGGAGCAACGCATCGACGAACTCGGCGGCCACGAACGGCTGCAGGTCTTCGATTTTTTCGCCGATGCCGATGAAATACACCGGGACCGGACGCACGCGGGCGATGGCCGCCAGCACGCCGCCCTTGGCGGTGCCGTCCAGTTTGGTGATCACCAGACCGGTCAGTTTCAGGGCGTCGTCGAAAGCTTTCACTTGCGCCAACGCATTTTGCCCGGTATTGCCGTCGATAACCAGCAGCGTTTCGTGCGGTGCGCCGTCCATGCCCTTGCCGATGACGCGTTGCACCTTCTTTAACTCTTCCATCAGGTGCAGCTGGGTCGGCAGACGGCCGGCGGTGTCGATCATGACCACGTCGAGCCCGCGCGCCTTGCCGGACTGCACCGCGTCAAACGAGACGGCGGCCGGGTCGCCCGACGCTTGCGAGATGACGGTGATGTTGTTGCGCTGGCCCCAGACCATCAATTGCTCGCGGGCGGCCGCGCGGAAGGTGTCGCCGGCCGCCAGCAGCACCGACTGGCCGTTCGATTGCATGTGTTTGGCCAGCTTGCCGATGGTGGTGGTCTTGCCGGCGCCGTTGACGCCGGCGATCATCATGACCATCGGCTGGTGGCGGCCCAGTTCGAACGGACGCTGGAGCGGCGTCAGCAGTTCGACCATCAGCTGCTTGAGCGCGGTCTTGACGGCGGCGGCGTCGAGCAGCTTGTCGTCCTTGACCTTTTGCTTGAGCGCGTCGAGCAGGTATTCGGTGGCGTCGACGCCGGCGTCGGACATCAGCAGCGCCGCCTCGAGCTCGTCGTACAGGTCGTCGTCGATCTTGGCGCCGACAAACAGCAGTGACAGGTTATTGGAGGTTTTGGACAGGCCGGCCTTCAGCCGCGTCATCCACGACTGTTTTTGTGCCGGTTCCTCGATGGCCATCAGCGGCTCGGAAACGTAGGCATCGGCAACGGGATCGGGGCTGAAAGCAGGGCTGGCGACTGGCGCCGGCGCGGGGATCTGGACCTCTGGCGCCTCGGGGGCGACAGTTTTTTTCTTGAAGAAACTAAACATGGATATGTGGTTGGGGGCGCTTCAAGCTGATGCCCGGCAGCGCCGGACACGGGGAAATGCGGCTATTTTACCAGAGCGCGGCCGGGCGGCCGTGGGCCGCTACCGGATTGACAACTTTTTCAGCCCGTCGCGACGTTGGCGTTGCGCATGCGCCATTCGGCGATGGCGGCGGTGATGTCGGACAGCGCGAACACCCGCACATAGGGCGGACGGCGCCGTTTGAGCGCAGTGTTGCTGCCGCCGGCCCACAGTTCGACGCTGCCGTTGAGGCGGGTATGCAGCTCGGCCAGGCCGTCAAGCGCCTGGCGCGGATTCATCGCCACCGAGAACGACAGCGCGATGATGTCGACCCGCTGCACGCGCGCCGCCTCGACGATGTCGAGCAGCGGCGTTTGCACGCCCAGCGAGATGCAGTGCGCCCCTTCGGCCACGCACATGGCTTCCGCCATCAGCAGCCCCAGCCCGTGGCGCTCCTGCGGCATGGTGGTCAGCATGATGCGCGGCGCGCCCAGGTTGCTGGCGGCCGCCTGCGGCATGGCGAAGATGGCGCTGCGCATCACCACCGTCAGCGACTCTGTATATAAGTGTTCCTCGAAGGTGGCCAGCTGGCCGCTGGCCCAGGCGTCGCCGACCAGCGTTGTCAGCGGCGCCACCAGGTCGATGACGAAACTCTTCAAGCCCATCATCAGCAAGGCCTGCGACAACTGGCGCCGCAGCGCTTCCATTTGATGCGTTTTGCACAAGTCGAGATAGCGCTGCAGCTCGGGCGGTGGCAGCGACGGGCCGTTGGCGCCGCCGGTGGCCTGGCCGGTCAGCGTCTGCAATTCCTCGGCGCTGAACTGGATCACTTTGCCCGGACGATAGCCGAGGTCGATCAACCGTTTGACCAGACGCAGCTTTTGCACCTGCTCGATCGGATAGACACGTTCGCCATTAGGATCGCGCAGCGGCTGCGGAAAGTCATAGCGACGTTCCCAAACCCGCAGGGTTTCCTTGGCAACGCCGGTGTCTCGCTCGACGTCGCTGATCGTGCTCGGAACTGGTTGTGAAGAAACGGTAGTTGTCATTAGAGAATCTTTAGCAATTGCCGTTCTGCGGCAGTCGCATGTGTTGGCACAGGGTCGGGGTGCACTGCGCTGGAAGCGGTTCTGATCCGGCGCGACCTGCATTTTACCTTCGTTTTGCGCTCAAAAGTTTCCACATCCAAAGCTCCTTTCGGTGCGTATAAGCCTTGCTGATGAGCTTGTCCACGACATGCAGTTGACATTGAGAACTAATTAACAGATTATCGCCTTTGCCCATGAGTTGTCCTGGACAAAATATTTTGTAACGGTGGAAAATAATGAAAATAGCTGTTGTTGGCAGCGGAATTTCCGGCCTCTCCTGCGCGTATCGCCTGGTTCAGGGCGGTCATGAGGTGGTTTTGTACGAGGCTGGAGGGTATTTCGGCGGCCATAGTAATACGGTGGATGTAACTTTCGGTGGTAAAACCCATGGTGTCGACACCGGTTTCCTTGTATTTAATCACCATACCTATCCCAATCTGACCGCGCTGTTCGCCGAACTGCAGGTGGACACGGCCGACAGCGACATGGGTTTTTCCATCAAGCTGCCGGTTGGCGGCCGGCTGCTGGAATGGGCGGGCGGCAATCTGGACCAGGTATTCTGTCAGCGAAGCAACTTGTTGCGTCCGGCTTTCCTGCGCATGCTGCGCGACATCCTGCGTTTCAATCAGGAAGCGACGGCGCTGGCGCAAGCGCCGGGGGCCACGCCTCAAGTTTCACTGGGATCATACCTTGATGCGCAGGGTTACAGCGCACAGTTTTGCAACTGGTATCTGTTGCCGATGGCGGCCTGTATCTGGTCTTGCCCATCCGAACAGATGCTCGCTTTCCCGCTGACCAGTTTTGTCCAGTTCTGCCACAACCACGGACTGCTACAGGTCAACGACCGGCCGCAATGGCGCACCGTGCGCGGCGGCTCGCGCCAGTATGTCGAGCGCCTGCTGGCCGGCATACCGCAGCGGCATCTGAATACGCCGGTGACGGCGATCGCGCGCACCGCGAACGGGGTGGCATTGCGCTCGGCGCAGGGGAATGCGCTGTTCGATGAAGTTGTGCTGGCCACGCATAGCGACCAGTCGCTGGCGATGCTGACCGACGCCAGCGACGAGGAACGCGGCGTGCTGTCGGCTGTCGGCTACCAGGCCAATCGTGCGGTGCTGCACACCGACACCAGCTGCCTGCCGGAGAACCGCAAGGCCTGGTCGGCGTGGAATTACCAGGGCAGCGGCGATGGACCAGCGGGCGGCAAGCCCGGTCATGCCGTCTGCGTGCACTACCTGCTGAACAAACTGCAGCCGTTGCCGTTCGAGCAGCCGGTGATCGTCTCGCTCAATCCGCTGACGCCGCCCGACCCGCGCACGGTGCTGCGCGAGTTCGACTACGCCCATCCGGTGTTCGACGCGGCGGCGGTCCATGCGCAACAGCGCCTGCCGGGCATACAGGGCCGCAACCGCGTATGGTTCGCCGGCGCCTGGACCGGCTACGGCTTCCATGAGGATGGCCTGAAGTCCGGATTGGCGGTGGCGTCGGCCATCGCCGCGCGCGCGCAGCAGATCACCTTGGCCTCCCATGCCGCCTGAGCTTACAGAACCTCCGGCCGCGCCGCAGCTTTGTTTCGGCAAGGTGCGGCATCAGCGTTTGCGGCCCGTGCGCCATGGTTTTCAATACGGTATGTACTTTGTGCGCCTGCCGCTGCGGACGCTGGGACAGCAGGATTTCGGCTGCCGCCTGTTCGCGCGCAACCGCTTTAATCTGCTGTCGTTCCACGACGCCGACCATGGCGACGGCATCCAGCCGTTGCTGCAATGGCTCGATGGGCTGCTGGCGGCGGAGGGCGTGCGCGATGCCGACGGCGAGGTGTGGCTGCAAACCATGCCGCGCGTGCTCGGCTACGTGTTCAATCCCGTCTCGTTCTGGTTCTGCCATCGCGCCGACGGCACGCTGCGCGCCATCGTCGCCGATGTGCACAATACGTTCGGTGAGCGGCACTGCTACCTGCTGGAGAACGGCGGCGCCATCGGCGTCGGCGAGGAACTGGCGGCGCGCAAGATCTTCCACGTGTCGCCGTTTTGCGATGTGCGCGGCGGCTACCGCTTCCGCTTCTTCTGGGGCCGCCGCGGCGCCGGCCCGCACGCCGGCCAGGAACACACGCTGGCCAGTATCGATCACGACGACGGCGACGGACCGCTGATCGAAACCAGCCTGTCCGGCCGCGCCGCGCCGCTGGATAACCGCAACACGGCGCGCGCCTTTTTCACGTATCCGCTGATGACCATCGGTGTGATCGTCCGCATCCATTGGCAGGCCGCCAGGCTTTGGCTCAAGCGCGTGCCATTCTTTTCAAAACCACTACCGCCTCAACAGAAGGTATCACGATGAGTACAGAATCCCTCGCCACTGCGGCAGCGCCCTTGTCCACGCCATCGGCCACCCACGCACCCGCGCACGGCGGCCAGACGCCGCCCGCCGCCCGGGTGATCCTCAAGATGCTGCGGCGCCTGAAGCATGGCGCGCTGCTGCTGCAGCGGCCCGACGGCCATGTCGAGGTGTTCGGCGACGGCTCCTTTCCGATCGCACTGCAACTGAAGAACTGGACGCTATTCGGCGCGGCCATGCGCTCCGGCGATATCGGCTTTGCCGAAGCGTTCATCGACGGCGACTGGAAGACCGATAACCTGAGCGGTCTGGTCGAACTGTTGATACGCAACCGCGACGAATTCGAGCAGCTGGTCTACGGCAGCTGGTGGGGCAGCCTGCTGTATCGCCTCAAGCATCTGATGAACCGTAATTCGCGCGCCGGCAGCCGCAAAAACATCCATGCCCATTACGATATCGGCAACGCGTTTTATCAGTTATGGCTGGACCCGACGATGACGTATTCGAGCGCGATCTTCCGCGACGGCGACGGCGGCGACCTGGCCACCGCGCAACTGGCCAAGTACCGACGCATCGTCGGCGCCTTGAACCTGGGGCAGGGCGCGCGGGTGCTGGAAATCGGTTGTGGCTGGGGCGGTTTTGCCGAGACGGCCGCGCGCGAGGCGCAGGCGCACGTCACCGGCCTGACGCTGTCGACCGAGCAGCTGGGTTATGCGAAGCAGCGCTTGGCCGGTGCTGGACTGGCCGCGCTGGCCGATTTGCAGTTGTGCGATTACCGCGATTGTGACGGCCAGTTCGACGCCATCGCGTCGATCGAGATGTTCGAGGCGGTCGGCGAGAGCTACTGGCCTAGCTACTTCGCCTGCGTGGCGCGCAACCTGAAGCGGGGCGGGCGCGCCTGCATCCAGACCATCACCATCGACGACCGCTTGTTCGAGCGCTATCGCAAGGGCACCGATTTCATTCAGCAGTATATTTTCCCCGGCGGGATGCTGCCGTCGCCGTCGGAGTTCCGGCGCCAGGCCGCCTTGCACGGCTTGCGGGTGGTGGACGAATTCTGCTTCGGCATCGACTATGCCGACACGCTGCGCCAGTGGCGCGCCAGCTTCCTGGCCCGGCGCATCGAGGTGGAAGCGCAGGGCTTCGACCAGCGCTTCATGCTGACCTGGGAGTTCTATCTGGCCTATTGCGAGGCTGCCTTCCGCGCCGGGAACACCGACGTCATGCAGTTCACGCTGGTGAAGGATTGAGGGTGCGCGCGGCGTTGCGATCCTGGTGCTTGGCCCTGGCGGCGCTGTGCGCGCCGATGCTGGCGGCCGCGCAGACTGTTCGGGCGGTGGAGGCGCCGGCCCACGTGGAGCGTGAGCTGGGCGCCGCGCGGCTGTCGGGGCAGGGCGTGTTCACCTATTTCGGGCTGTCGATCTACACCGCCGAATTGTGGGTCGGCCCCAAGGGATACCGGACGGCTGCGCGGGACGCCGCGCCGTACGTGCTCGATCTGCGCTACGCGCGAGAACTCGACGGGCGCCGGATCGCCGAGGCCAGCGCCGCGCAGATGGAAAAGATCGGCGCCGGCAGCCCGGCGCAGCGCGCCGCCTGGCTGGAAAAGATGCTGGCGATTTTCCCGGATGTGAAGGAGGGCAGCCGCTTGAGCGGGCTATTCCTGCCGGGCGAGGGCATACGCTTTTACCGCGACGGCAAGCCGCTGGCGACGGTGGCCGATCCGGCGTTCGCGCAGGCGTTCTTCGGTATTTGGCTCGATTCCGCCACCACCGCGCCCAAGCTGCGCGAGGCGCTGCTGCGCGACGCCGCGCCCAGATCGTGAATCCCGATCCAGCGGGCGCCGGGACGGCCGCCGAAACCGGGGACGCAGCCGTGCGTCCGCCATCGCTGTCGCTGGTGGCGATGCTGTATTACGGTTTGTTCGGCCTGCCGCTGGCGATGCTGGCGCTGCCCATCTATGTCTACGTGCCGCAGTTTTACGCGCAGCGCGGCGCGTTGACGCTGGCCGTCATCGGCGCCGCGCTGCTGGCCGCGCGCACGGTCGCGGCGTTCATCGATCCGCTGCTTGGCTGGTGGATCACGCGCGCCGGCGGCGCCTACCGCCGTTCGGTGCTGATTGCGCTGCCGCTGCTGATCGTCGGCTACACGATGCTGTTCCATCCGCCGTCGCTGACAGGCGCGCCGGCGCTGGGCTGGTTCCTGCTGTCGCTGATGCTGGTGTACACGGGCTTCAGCCTCGCCACCATCGCCCATCAAAGTTGGGGCGCCGCGTTGACCCAGCTGCCTGGCGAGCGCTCCAGGCTGGCGGCGGTACGCGAGAGCTGCGGTTTGCTCGGCGTGATGACGGCCGCCGTGCTGCCCGCCGTCTTCAATTACGATGCGTTGAGCTATGCCTTCGCCGCCTCCTTGCTAACGGGCGCCGCGTGCCTGTTGTACAAGGCGCCGCAACCGCCCCGGTCTCCCCGTCCGGTCGGGGACCTGGCGGCGGTTCCTTTACGGTTTGCCGAACTGGCCGCGCCGTTCAAACAGCGCCGTTTCCGCGCGCTGTTCCTGGTGCTGATGGTGAACGGCGTCGCCGCGTCGATACCCGCCACGCTATTCCTGTTTTTCGCCGAGGACCGTCTGAAGCTCGGGTCCAACGCCGGCCTGTTCCTGTTGCTGTACTTCGCCAGCGCGGCCGCGTCGATGGCCGCCTGGCCGCTGGCGGCGCGGCGCCTTGGCGAGGCCCGCGCCTGGGTCGCCAGCATGCTGCTGACGGCCGCCGTCTTCGTCTGGGCGTTCTGGCTGGGCCCTGGCGACGCCGTTTCGTTCGGCGTCATCTGCGCCATTTCCGGCCTGGCGCTGGGCGCGGACCTGGCGCTGCCGCCGGCGCTGCTGGCCGGCGTCATCGCCAGCGCCGGCGACAGCGGCCGCCGCGAGGCCGCCTATTTCGGCGTCTGGAACTGGGGCGTGCAAATGACGCTGGCGCTGGCGGCCGGTGTCGCCTTGCCGGTGCTCGAATGGCTGGGCTATACGCCCGGCACGCAGCAGGGCCTGGGCGCGCTGTCGTTCGCCTATGCGCTGCTGCCTTGCTGTTTAAAACTGATCGCGGCCGCGCTGTTATGGCGCGCGCCGCTACGCGATTGCTGAACTGGAGACCACACAATGAAACTAACCCGCCTTTGCGCCGCTGCGGCGATGACCTGCGCCTTCCTGTTGAACGGCTGCTCGCTGCCGGTGCAGCCCGACCACTATGCGCAGCAGACGCCCAAGCTCGATATCCAGCGCTACTTCAACGGCACGCTCGACGTCCATGGCATGTTCCAGGACCGCGCCGGCACGGTGGAGAAGCGCTTCACGGTGCTGATGCGCTGCAGCTGGAACGGCGATGTCGGCACGCTCGACGAGGAATTCGTCTACTCGGACGGCAGCAAGCAACGGCGCGTCTGGACCTTGCGCAAGACATCGGAAGGCCGCTACGTCGGCACCGCGCCGGACGTCGTGGGCGAGGCGAAGGTGGAGGTCTCGGGCAACGCGATGCGCTTGCAGTACGTGCTGGCGCTGCCGGTCGGCGACAAGGTCTATAACGTCGATTTCGACGACTGGATGTATTTGATCGACGACCGCGTGATGCTCAACCGCGCGCAGATGAGCAAGTTCAATTTCGGGCTGGGCAGCCTGACGGTGGTGTTCAACCGCCGCTCCGACCAGGTGCGATGATGGCGATGAACCACATCATCGAAGACTGGGCCGACCAATATGTCTGGATCGTCGGCGCGTCAACCGGCATCGGCGCGGCCACCGCCCGGCTGCTGCTGGAGAAGGGCGCGCATGTGGCGTTGTCGGCGCGGCGGCAGCAGGCGCTGGACGATCTGGCGGCCGCCGACGCCGATGCCGCGCCGAGGACGCTGGCGGTGGCGCTGGATGTCACCAACCACGCCAGCGTGGCGCGCGCGCGCGACGATATCCTCGCCAGCTGGCCGCGCATCGACCTGGTATTGCTGGTGGCCGGCGGCTACAACGAAATGCGCGCCGACAGTTTCGACCTGGAGCAGGCAAATCAGCTGATCGATCTGAATCTGCGCGGCGTCTTCAATTGCCTGGCGCCGGTGCTGCCCATGCTGATCCGGCAGGGCGGCGGCGGCGTCGGCATCGTCAGTTCGGTGGCCGGATACAGCGGCTTGCCGAAGGCGCTGGTCTACGGGCCGACCAAAGCGGCGCTGATCAACCTGGCCGAGTCGCTGTATTTCGACCTGCATTCAAAGGGTATCGGCGTGTATCTGATCAATCCGGGCTTCGTCGATACGCCGCTTACCAAGGGCAACGATTTTCCGATGCCGGGATTGATGCGGCCGGCCGACGCCGCGTGGGAGTTGGTGCGCGGCGTCGAGCGCGGCGCGTTCCATATTCATTTTCCGAGGAAGTTCACCAACACGCTACGGTTCGCGCGGCTGCTGCCGTATCGTGTGTATTTCTGGCTCATCGCCAAGGTGACACGATTATGAGCGACAGGCACATCGCTTTGCATCGTTTGATTGTGCTGTACGAGACGCTGACGCCGGCGACCGTGCCGGGAATCGTGGATGTTTACGCGGCCGACGCGGCGTTCAAGGACCCGTTCAACGACATCCGGGGACACGCGGCCATCATCAAAGTGTTCGAGCACATGTTCAAGCGCTTGCGCGATCCGCGTTTTATCGTGCTCGAGCATATGGGACGGGGCGACCAGGCGTTCCTGACGTGGGAGATGCAGTTCCGGTTCGTGCGCTGGCCGGAGCAGCCGCACGTGATACGCGGCGCCACGCATGTGCGCTTCGATGCCGATGGCAAGGTCGTGCTGCACCGCGATTACTGGGACGCGGCCGAGGAGTTATACGAAAAGCTGCCGGTGCTGGGCGCCATGATGCGCTATCTAAAACGGTCCGCCGCGCGCTGAACCCGCACTGCATATAGCGCTTTATTAGTTTGGCTCATGCGTTCCATGTCTGTCTCCACACGCTTTTGCCTCCCTCCTTTGGGGCAACAATGTGTCGAATTGGTGCGCAATGTGTCGTTTCTGTGCAACACGTAGCAATTTCTTACAAATTCCTGATGCACCGCAATAGTTGCCCTACGGACAGAATTTATGGATAGTTTACTCCCATAACACTATGATCATAGTTGGTTTGGCGGCTATTTTGCTGTATTTCCATGCCAAACATTCTCATGAGTTGTTAGCTTATTACCATTGAGCACAGGCGTCGTTCCGTGGGCTTCAGTATAAAATAGCCCCAGAAATAGCAAAGTGGCTATTTTTACTTGGTCCGACAACGATGTAGTACGCATGCATTGATCTTGCATTTGTCACTAGGGCGGCCCGCAAAACGGGTTGCTGCATGAAGTTCATCGTGCGGAAAAACTGGGCTAGTTCGCTTGCTCGGCATGAAATATTGCGATGCGTTAAAATACGGATGTTTTGAAAATCTGACAAGGACATGGACGTTGCAGCATGAACGTTTTTGTACTTGAAGGAGTCGACTAGCATCAGTATAGTGCCGCCTCCGGTGCGTTTGAGCACCGCGAACCTGCGAGCGTCGATTAAATCGGCCGCAACTTAAGTGAGCGCGTTCCGCCTGATGGGACCGCACAGTGGCAGCTGGGGAGTTTGCCCTCACGCACATACGGCGCCTGCTGGTGACGCCGATAAGCACCGTATTTAGCCGCACTACTAGCTATACCTTTTTACAGCAACACAACTGAAGGAAACACGTAATGAAAAAATCCCTGATCTCCATCGCCATCCTGGGCGCCCTGAGCAACGTAGCTATGGCGCAATCGAACGTCACCATGTACGGTATCGTCGATGCCGGCCTGACCTCCGAGCGCGGCGGTGCTGCTGGTAACGTCACCAAAGTACAGAGCGGCGTGGCTTCGGCTTCGCGTATCGGTTTCAAAGGCACCGAAGACCTGGGCAGCGGTCTGAGCGCGATCTTCAAGTTGGAAGCCGGCGTTAAAATCGACGACGGTTCGCTGGACAACGCCAACAACCGCCTGTTCAACCGCGAAGCCTACGTTGGTCTGAGCTCGAAGACCGCCGGTACCCTGACCATCGGTCGTCAGTACACCCCTTACTACGAAACCCTGCGCGACGTGGCTGACCCGTTCGCAATGGGCTACGCTGGTACCGCTAAAAACCTGTTCCCGGTTGCCGGCAACATGACCCGCAACGACAACGGCGTTGTGTACAAAACCCCATCGCTGTACGGTTTCTCGGCTGCTGCTTCGTACAGCCTGGGCGAAACCGCTGATGATTCGGCTGCACAGCGTCAACTGGGCGCGTCGATCGGTTACACCAACGGTCCTCTGAACGTTGCCGTCGCTTACAACAACCGTAACAACGACACCGCTACCGTTAAAACCAACAACATCGGCCACAACAGCCTGATCGCCGCGAACTACGACTTCAAAGTTGTTAAAGTTTTCGCAGCCTACGGTCAAGACAAGAACCAGAACAGCGCGCCTTTGGCTAACACCAGCAACCCGTTCGGCTACACCGTTGCTCCAGTCGCGTCGCAAGACAGCGCTGACGCACTGGTCGGCGTAACCGTTCCAGCCGGTAACGGCGTTGTCATGGCTTCGTACATCCGTAAAAACGATAAAGAAGCCGCTAACAACGACGCAAGCCAGTGGGGCGTTGGCTACTCGTATAACCTGTCGAAGCGCACCAGCGCTTACCTGGCGTACGCTAAAATCAAAAACAAAAACGGCGCAGCTTACACCGTTGGCAACAACACCGAAGTTGGTACTGGCGACAAAGCCTTCAACATCGGCGTGAAACACAGCTTCTAATCTGTTCATTCAGAGTTAGTATCAACAACGGCTGCCTGGTGCAGCCGTTGTTCTTTTCTGAAAGCGGTTTTATTGATGACGACGACCATGATGATGAAACGACGCGCCGCATTCGCCGGCGCCATGCTGCTCGCCTCGTGCGCCGTGCTGGCCGCGCCCAAGGCGCGCAAGCCGGCCGCCAATGCCGGCCTGCCGCGTTACGGCATGGTGGTGTTTTCCGATTTGTGCATCAACGCCGAGAGCGGCGAATTCGGCGGCCAGCGCATCACGCTGCAGCGTTTCGCCGAGGTCGATACGGTGCTGTACGAGTACACGGCGGGCGGCTTGAGCTGGCCGGTGGTGGCGAGCGACGTCAATATCGATCCGCGTGGACGGCAGATGTATTTCACGGTGCGCCCGCCCGACGAGGAGGAGCGCACCATCAGCGGCAAGATCGCCGACGGCGGCAAGGCGCTGGTGCTCGACGGCGGTTATTGCGGCGACGAGGCGGTGCCCATGCGGCTGCCGCTGGTGACCGATTTCGGACGCAAGGCCGGCACCTGCAAGGTTTGTCCGGATACCAAAAAAAACAAGGAGAAGGCGGAAGAGGCGCCGTCGAACCAGGCGCCGTCTTGACCCTTGGCTAACCCACGCCGTCGGCCTATGCCTTCTTGGCCGCTTCGGCGTTTTTGCGGATCGTTTCGAGCGTGGCGCCGGGCGTGATCAGATTGCCGTCGTAGCGCAGTTCGATCAGCGCCGGCAGATTGCGGCTGTTGGCATGCGCCAGCGCGCGCTCCAGCGCCGGGCCGAAATCGGCCGTCTTGTCGACCACTTCCCCATGCGCGCCATAGGCCACCGCCAGCGCGGCGAAATCGGGATTGTGCAGCTCCGTGCCCGATACCCGGCCCGGATAATCGCGCTCCTGATGCATGCGGATGGTGCCGAACATGCCGTTATTGAACACGATGATGACCACCCCCGCCTTGTACTGCACCGCCGTGGCCAGCTCCTGGCCGTTCATCATGTATTCGCCGTCGCCGGCAAAGGTGATCACCGTGCGTTTCGGGTCGATGATCTTGGCGGCGACGCCGGCCGGCACGCTGTAGCCCATCGCGCCGCTGGTCGGCGCCAGTTGCGTGCGCATGCCGCCATAACTGTGGAAGCGGTGCGCCCAGGTGGCGTAGTTGCCGGCGCCGTTGGTGATAATGGTGTCGTGCGGGGCGATCTTGTCGATCTGTTGCACCACCTGCCACAAGTCCAGCGGCGCCTGGCCGTCCTGGAAAATCGCCGGCTGCAGCTGCCATGCCGCCAGATCGGCCTTGGCTTCGGCCACCATGCCGCTCCAGGCGCTGGCATCGACCGGCGCCATCGCCGCCAGCATGGCCGCGATTTGCGGCATGCCGCTGTTGATCATCAATTCCGCCTGGTAGACGCTGCCCAGTTCCTGCGCGTCCGCGTGCACGTGAATCAGCCGCTGCGCCGGCACCGGCGCGGCAATCAGCGCGTAGCCGCCGGTGGTCATCTCGCCCAGGCGCGGGCCGATGGCGAGGATCACGTCGGCCTCGCGCACGCGCGCCGCCAGCTTGGGGTTGATGCCGATGCCGACGTCGCCGATGTAGTTGGGATGGGCGTTGTCGAGCAAATCCTGGAAGCGGAAGGCGCAGCTGACCGGCAGGTGGTTGGCTTCGGCGAAGCGCTGCAGGTCGGCGCAGGCTTGCGCGTTCCAGCCGCCGCCGCCCAGCAGGACCAGCGGTTTCTTGGCGCTGGCCAGCATCGCGCGCAGCACGTCGATCTGCGCCGCCGACGGCGAGGCTTGCACCGCCTGGTAGCAGCGCGTATCGGCGACTGCGGCCGTATCGATCAGCATGTCCTCGGGCAGCGCCAGCACCACCGGGCCCGGACGGCCGCTGGTGGCGACCTGGAAGGCGCGCGCGAGGTATTCGGGAATGCGTTCGGCGCGGTCGATCTGCGCCACCCATTTGGCCATCTGGCCGTACATGCGGCGGTAATCGATCTCCTGGAAGGCTTCGCGGTCGATGAAGTCGTTGCCGACCTGGCCGATGAACAGGATCATCGGCGTCGAGTCCTGGTAGGCGGTGTGCACGCCGATCGAGGCGTTGGTCGCACCGGGGCCGCGCGTGACGAAGCAGATGCCCGGCTTGCCCGTCATCTTGCCGTAGGCGTCGGCCATGAAGGCGGCGCCGCCCTCCTGGCGGTTGATGATGAAGCGGATGTCCGAGTCGTGCAGCGCGTCGAGCACGTCCAGGTAGCTTTCGCCGGGTACGCCGAAAGCGGTGTCGACGCCGTGGATCTTCAGGGCGTCGACCAGGATCTGGCCGCCGGTGCGGGTTGGGTGCGTCATGTTCTGGCCTTTAGGGTATGGGTAGCATGATTCTACGGCCGGTCAGGGACCCGCGCTTTTCAAATGGCGACACCAAATTTCAGATTTGCCGGCCCCACTGTTACAATAGCGCCTGAAGCAAGCCAGACAGCCGCTGGCCAGCGCGTAATGCCTGGCGGGAGGAAGGTCCGGACTCCATAGAGCGGGGTGACGGTTAACGGCCGTCCGCTGAAAGCCGCAAGCGCAAGCCCAAGGTATAAGGCGAGGAATAGGGCCACAGAGACGAGCGTATTAAGTTACGGTGAAACGCGGTAACCTCCACCTGGTGCAATTCCAAATAGGCACGCGATGATGCTGCTCGCGGAGCGTGCGGGTAGGAAGCTTGAGCGCTGGAGTAATCCAGCGCCTAGAGGAATGGCTGTCATAGCGCGGGTTCGCCCGCGCCGTAACAAAATCCGGCCTATCGGCTTGCTTCAACTTACATACATATATATAGATTCAGATTCGCGGCTGCCGCGGGACCGACGCGCATACCGTGTCGACCTGGGGACGTGCCGATGAAAAAATATATACTGGCCTTGGATCAAGGCACCACCAGTTCGCGCGCCATCCTGTTCGACCATCAGGGACAGATCCGCGGCAGCGCGGCGGCCGAATATCCCCAGCACTTTCCGCAGCCAGGCTGGGTCGAGCACGACCCCAACGACATCTGGAACAGCCAGCTGGCCGTGGCCCGCCAGGTCATGCACGACAACCAGGTTGATAGTCGCCAGATCCTCGCCATCGGCATCGCCAACCAGCGCGAGACCACCGTGGTGTGGGACCGCAAGACGGGCGAACCGATCGCGCCGGCCATCGTCTGGCAGGACCGCCGTACCGCCGACGCCTGCGACGCGCTGCGCGCCGACGGCAAGGCCAGGCGCATCGCCGACATCACCGGCCTCGAACTCGATTCCTATTTCTCCGCCACCAAACTGAAATGGCTGCTCGATCACGTGCCCGGGGCCCGCGAGCGCGCGCGCCAGGGCGGGCTGGCGTTCGGCACCGTCGACAGCTGGCTGATATACAAGCTGACCGGGCGCCATGTGACGGACGTCAGCAACGCCTCGCGCACACTGCTATTTAATATCCACCTGCTGCGCTGGGACCAGGATTTGCTGGACCTGTTCGACATTCCGGAGCAGATGCTGCCGCAAGTGGTGTCGTCCAGCGAGGAAGTCGGCATGACCAGGGCGTCGCTGTTCGGCGCGCCCATCGCGGTGGCCGGCATCGCCGGCGACCAGCAGGCCGCCACCTTCGGCCAGGCCTGCCACGCGCCGGGCATGGTCAAGAACACCTATGGCACCGGATGCTTCATGCTGATGCACCTGGGCGAGCATCCCGTCGCGTCGCACAACCGCCTGCTGACCACCGTCGGCTGGCGGGTCGACGGCGCCACCGAATATCTGATGGAGGGCAGCGTCTTCATGGGCGGCGCCACCGTGCAGTGGCTGCGCGACGGCCTTGGCATCATCGACAAATCGTCCGACGTCGAGCCGCTGGCCGCCAGTGTGCCCGACAGCGGCGGCGTGTTCATGGTGCCGGCCTTCGTCGGCCTGGGGGCGCCGCACTGGGACCCGTATGCGCGCGGCGCGCTGGTGGGGCTGAGCCGGGGCAGCAACCGCGCCCACATCGCCCGCGCGGCGCTGGAGGCGATCGCCTATCAAAGCGCGGAATTGATGGCGGCCATGCAGAAGGACGTGGCGGCGTCGGGCCGCGACATTCCGCTCACTGAAATGCGGGCCGACGGCGGCGCCGCCCGCAACGACCTGCTGATGCAGTTCCAGGCCGATTTGCTGGGCGTGCCGGTGGTGCGTCCGCGCGTGACGGAAACCACGGCGCTGGGCGCGGCCCACCTGGCCGGCCTGGCGGTGGGATTCTGGCAGACCCGCGAGGAGGTCGCCGCCCAGTGGACATGCGAGCGGCGCTTCGATCCTGTGATGGGCGCCGACCGGCGCGGCGCGCTGATGGCAGGGTGGGCGCGCGCCGTCGATCGTTCGAGGGGCTGGGCGAGCTGAGCTGTAGGCAACACAAATTATAATTTTGCTATAGGCTACGCCGATTTTTATGTGTATAAGCGCTGGAAACGGGCCCCGGCGCAGGCGTATAATGACGCTTTTGGTGCAGTGCGGCAGTCATAAATTTGTATAGACAAATTGCTTGTCGAAAATACATTCGCCGATGCACAGTTATTGGCTAGCAAAAGCGAAGTTGCAGTTATTAAAAGGTTTCATACTCCCCGTCATCGCGCTGCTGGCGCGACATCCGACCACTCCCCGATCAAATCACCCCACTGTCAGCGCCATTCGCCGATCTATTGATCAGTTATCAATATGATACGGCAATGTTGGCGCTTTGCAACTATATGTAAATATTTCAATTATTTTGAGAATTCATTTTCACCGCTTTAGTGCGCGCATACACATGTGTGTAGATGAGGTTGCACATTCACAGTCGTCGATAAGTGCTTAATTTGTTGAGTTATTTTATTTCTAGCTGGCTTCAAGGAATTACGCTAAGTCCTTAATTTCATTAATAAAATCCCAGTTTCGTTTGCCTGAAAG
This sequence comes from Duganella sp. AC917, assembly GCF_979258245.1. Lineage (NCBI taxonomy): Bacteria > Pseudomonadati > Pseudomonadota > Betaproteobacteria > Burkholderiales > Oxalobacteraceae > Duganella > Duganella sp. AC917. The sequence continues at coordinate 4,085,940 of NZ_OZ409848.1, read as the reverse complement.
CGCTTGACCGCCCTTCGCCCATCCACTAAAGTGGGCACCTGTGTGAAAAAGTGTCTTTTTGTGGGAAATTTCTTCTGACTTAGCGGCGGGGGAGATGAAACTGGGAAAGTCGCTCGTCATGCTCCGCTAACCATATTGAGGTCAAAAGGTAATCCCGTGTTTCAAGGCGCGTCCGCAATCAATCTCGATGCAAAAGGCAGGATGTCCATCCCTGCCAAGCATCGTGACGCGCTCTCGATCCAATGCGAAGGCCGCCTCACCCTGACCCGCCATCCCGATGGCTGCGTCATGTTGTTCCCCCGCCCGGTGTGGGAACAGCACCGTCAACAGATTGCCCAGTGGCCGATGCAGGCCCGCGCGTGGCAACGCATATTCCTCGGTTACGCCACCGACGTCGAAATGGACACCGCCGGCCGCATCCTGATTTCGCCGGAACTGCGGGCCGCCGTCGGCCTGGAGCGCGAAGTCATGATGATGGGCATGGGCTCCCATTTCGAAATCTGGGATGCCGCCAAGCAGGCGGAAAAAGAGCAGCAGGCGATTGAAGCCGGCACCCCCGATGTACTCGCCAATTTCTCTTTCTAAGGTCCCGTGATGACATCAACATCGGTGCCTGAATTTCAGCATCGCACGGTGCTGCTTGACGAAGCGGTCGACGCGCTGGCGCTGCACGGCGCGCGCGCCGACGGCGTCTACGTCGACGGCACCTTCGGCCGCGGCGGCCATTCGCGGCTGATCCTGTCGAAGCTGGGCGCCAACGCGCGCCTGATCGCCTTCGACAAGGACTTGCAGGCCATCGCCACCGCCGAACAAATCGACGATCTGCGCTTCACCATCGTCCACGACAGCTTTGCCACGATGACGGCGGCGCTGGCCGAACGTGGCGTGGCAAAGGTCGACGGCATCCTGCTCGACCTGGGCATCTCGTCGCCGCAGGTGGACGACGCCGCGCGCGGCTTCAGCTTCCGTAACGATGGTCCGCTCGACATGCGCATGGATACCACGCGCGGCATGTCGGCGGCGGCGTGGCTCGCCACAGAAACCGAACAGACACTGGAAAAGGTGATCAAAGAATATGGGGAAGAACGGTTTGCTTTTCAGATTGCAAAGGCGATTGTTGCTCGCCGGGCAGTCGAACCAATTTCAACCACACGACAGCTTGCCGGCATCGTGGCAGGCGCGGTCAAGACTCGGGAAAAGGGCAAGGATCCGGCAACCCGCACATTTCAAGCTATCCGGATTTTCATCAATAAAGAGCTTGAAGACCTGGAAGTCGGTTTAAACCAGGCCTACGCCAGCCTGGCGCCGGGCGGCATCATCGCGATCATCAGCTTCCATTCGCTGGAGGACCGCATGGTCAAGCGCTTCTTCGCGTCCAAGGCCAATGTCGAACAGCCGGACCGGCGCCTGCCGATCCGCGCGGTCGATTTGCCGCAGCCGGAGCTCAAGCTGCTGGCCAAGATGAAGCCGTCCGACGCCGAAGTCGACGCCAATCCGCGTTCCCGCTCGGCGGTGATGCGGGTTGCGCGCCGCCTGCCGATTCCTGCGATGTCCGTGGAGGCGGCATGAGCGGCAAGATCAACCTGGTGCTGACGGCGCTGCTGGTGGGCTGCGGCCTGTCGCTGGTCAACGCGCAGTACCAGGCGCGCCATTTGTTCATCGAACTGGAACGCTCGCAGTCGAAGGCGCGCCAGCTCGATATCGAGTGGTCGCAGCTGCAGCTTGACCAGTCGACCCTGGGCAAGCATGCGCGCATCGAGGAGATCGCGCGCCGCGACCTGACCATGACGCCGCTGACCGCCGCGCGCACGCAGTACCTGACGCCGGAAGGATCGAAATGAGCCGCGGCAGCAGCGCGAACACCTCGCGCGTAGCACGCTCCAAGGGCGTGCCGTTCTCGAAGAACCCCGTACTGGCGGTTCGTCTGCCGGTATGGCGTTCGCGCGTGGTGCTGTTCGTGCTGTTCTTCGCCTTTGCCGCGCTGGCCGCGCGCGCCGCCTGGCTGCAAGGCCTGTCGACCCAGTTCCTGCAAAAGCAGGGCGAGATCCGTTACGCGCGCACGCTGGACCTGCCGGCCACGCGCGGCAAAATCACCGACCGCGATGGCCAGGTGCTGGCGTCGTCGGTGCCGGTCAAGGCCATCTGGGCGATCCCGGACGACGTGCAGAACGCACCGGCCGACAAGCTCAAACAACTGGCGCAGCTGCTTGGCATGAGCAACGCCGAGCTGCAGAAAAAACTCGATTCGGACCGTGGCTTCGTCTATCTGAAACGCCAGGTCGAGCAGGACGTGGCCGACAAGATCGTCAAGCTGGGCATCGAGGGTGTACAAACCCGCAAGGAATACAAGCGTTTCTACCCGCAGGGCGAAGTGACGACCCACGTGGTGGGCTTCACCAACGTCGAGGACGTGGGCCAGGAATCGATGGAACTGGCGCAGCAAAAAACGCTGGTCGGCCAGCCGGGCAGCCGCCGCGTGATCAAGGATCGCCTGGGCCACATCGTCGAGGATATCGAATCGATCCGCGAGCCGCACGACGGCAAGGATCTGACCCTGTCGATCGACAGCAAGATCCAGTACATCGCCTTCACCCAGATCAAGGAAGCGGTCGAGAAGTTCAACGCCAAGGCCGGCGCCGCCGTGGTGCTGGACGTGCACACCGGCGAGGTGCTGGCGCTGGCCAACTACCCGACCTACAACCCGAACGACCGCTCCAAGCTGACCGGCGAACAGCTGCGCAACCGCGTGATGACGGACACCTTCGAGCCGGGATCGTCGATGAAACCGTTCCCGGTGGTGATGGCGCTCGAAGCGAAAAAAATCACGCCGCACACCATGTTCGACACCGGCAACGGCGCCATGGTGATCGCCGACCGCGTGATCCACGATACCCACGCCAACCACACCATCGACGTCCAGACCGTGATTCAGAAGTCGTCCAACATCGGCACCACCAAGATCGCCATGTTGATGACGCCGCAGGATCTGTGGGAGATGTTTACCAAGCTCGGTTTCGGCCAGCAGCCCAAGTGGGGCTTCCCCGGCGCCGTGGCCGGCCGCGTGCGTCCCTATAAGTCGTGGCGCCCGATCGAACACGCCAACATGAGCTTTGGCCAGGGTATCTCGGTGTCGCTGATCCAGCTGGCGCGCGCCTACCTGGTGCTGGCGCGCGACGGCGACATCATCCCGCTGTCGTTCCAGAAGGTGCATGAAGCGCCGCACGGCACCCAGGTCATCAGCCCGAAGACCGCCGCGCAAATGCGCGAGATGCTGGAAATGGTCACTCTGCCGGGCGGCTCCGCCGTCAAGGCGCAGGTGCCGGGCTATCGCGTGGGCGGCAAGACCGGTACCGCGCAAAAGTTCATCGGCGGGCGCTATTCGCATACCAAATACATCGGCAACTTCGTCGGCATGGCGCCGATGTCGGATCCGCGCTTCATCATCGCCGTCATGATCGACGAACCAAGCGGCCCGCTGAAATACGGCGGCGACGTCGCCGGCCCGGTGTTTTCGGCCCTGGCGGCGCAGGCCCTGCGCGCGAAGAACGTGGCGCCGGATTCGGACCTGACCCATATCATCATCCCCGAGTCCGCAGCACAGGAGAACATGTGACGACTTTTAACTTCGACCCGTCGGCCGATTTCATGGCCATCGCGGCAGCGATCCGCAAGCTGGCGCCGACCGCGCAGCTGGCGTCGGACTCGCGCCGCATCAAGCTGGGCGATGTGTTTTTTGCTTTTGCGGCCGATACGGCCAACGTGGTGGACGGCCGTGGCTTCATTGACAGCGCCATCGAGCAGGGTGCGGCACTGATCGTGCTGGACCCCGCAGGCTTCACCTGGAACGACAGCTGGAGCGTGCCGTACCTGACAGTCGAGAACCTGAAACAGCATGCGGGCTTGATCGCCCACGCGTTTTACCAGCAGCCGGATACGGCGATGTTCACGGTTGCCGTCACCGGCACCAATGGCAAAACCTCCAGCGCGGTGTGGCTGGGGCAGGCCTTGTCGCGCGGCGCCGAACCGGCCGCTGTCATCGGCACCTTGGGCGTGGGTGTGTTCCGCGCACGCGGCGAAGTCGAATACGACGTCACCGGCTATACGACGCCGGACGCGGTGCTGCTGGCACGAACACTGGCCGATTTGCGCGACCAGGGCGCCAGGTCGCTGGCGATCGAGGCGTCGTCGATCGGCCTGGAACAGGACCGTCTGGCGGGCATGCATTTCGACGTCGCGCTGTTCACCAACCTGACTCGCGATCATCTGGATTATCACGGCGACATGGCGGCGTACGAGGCGGCCAAGACCAAACTGTTCGACTGGCCCGGCCTGAAAACGGCCGTCGTCAACCTGGACGATGCGATGGGCTTGCGCCTGATCGCGCACCTGAAATCGAAGGCACCGCTGGGCGCCGCACTTTCCGGCACCATTCCGCTGATCGGCTACACGCTGCGCGACGCCGCCGCACAGCCGGACATCGACGGTGTGCTGATGCTGCGCGCCAGCCAGTTCCGCAGCACCCGCAGCGCCGGCACCGAATTCCATCTGGAGTCGGCGCTGGGCGTGGCGCTGATCAAAACCAAGTTGGTCGGCCATTTCAACATCAGCAACGCGCTGGGTGTGATGGGCGCGATGCTCGCTAAAGGCCTGGGCTTGCGCGCCGCAATCGAGGCGGTCGAGGCGCTGCGTCCGGCCCCCGGCCGCATGCAGCAGGTCGGCGGCCAGGACGCGCCGATGATCGTCATCGATTACGCGCACACGCCGGACGCGCTGGAGAAAACGCTGGCGGCGCTGCGCGCCGTCGCGACCGACCGTAATGGCCAGCTGTGGTGCGTGTTCGGCTGCGGCGGCGACCGCGATCCGGGCAAGCGCCCGCAAATGGGCAAGATCGCGCAGATGGCCGATCACGTGCTGGTCACCAGCGACAACCCGCGCAGCGAAGATCCGCATTCGATCATCGAGCAGATCGTCGCCGGCATGGACCGTAACAATCCCGCTTCGACGGTGCAGACGCTGGACGACCGCGCGGCCGCGATCCTGTCGGCGATCAAGCACGCCGCCAAGCCGGATGTGATTCTGCTGGCTGGTAAAGGCCATGAGCCGTACCAGGAAATCAAGGGCAAGAAACTGCCATTTTCAGATGTCGACCACGCGCAGCTGGCGTTGTCGGCCCGTTTAACCATGATGAGGACGAATTGATGCGTGCAGCACTCGCACAGATTCTGCCTTCCCTCCCGGGCGCGCGGCTGGTGAACACCTCCGCCGGCTCGGGTGAAGTTGTATTTGCCGGCGTGTCGACCGACAGCCGCAATGTATTCGCAGGTTCTCTGTTCGTCGCGTTGCGCGGCGAAGTTTTCGACGCCCACAACTTCCTCGCGCAGGTCGCGGAGAAGGGCGTCGCCGCTGTCGTGGTCGAGGAGCTGCCGGAAGGCTGGACGCTGCCGGCGCTGGTGGTGCCCGATACGCTGGCCGCGTTGGGACAGATCGCCAATTACTGGCGCCGCCAGTTCGCCATGCCGGTCATCGGCGTCACCGGCAGCAACGGCAAGACCACGGTCAAAGAGATGATCGCAGCGATCCTGGCCGCCGCTCACGGCGAAGAAGGCCGGTTGGCCACGCGCGGCAACCTGAATAACGAGATCGGCGTGCCGCTGACGCTGTTCCGCATGGAAGCGAAGCAGGAATCTGCCGTCATCGAGATGGGCATGAACCATCCCGGCGAGATCGGCCGCCTGGTCGCCATCGCCGAGCCGACCATCGCCATGGTCAACAACGCACAGCGCGAACACCAGGAGTTCATGCACACGGTGGAAGCGGTCGCGCGCGAGAACGGCGCCGTGCTGGCCGGCCTGGCGGCCGACGGCGTGGCGGTATTCCCGCATGGCGACGAGTTCACCCCGGTGTGGGAAGAACTGTCGGCGGGCCGCCGCATGATCCGTTTCGGCCTGACCAAGGACGCTGAAGTCAGCTGCACCTTCCGCGCGGGGGACTTCGGCAGCGAGATGTTCATCACCATCCGTTCGGACGATGGCGCGGAACCGGAACAGTTCTTCGTCAACCTTCAGGCGGCCGGCGAACACAATGTGCGCAACGCGCTGGCCGCCGTGGCATGCACGTATGCCGCCGGCATCGCGCCGGACCGGATCAAACTTGGACTCGACACCTTTGCGCCGGTCAGCGGCCGTCTGCAAAAGAAGGCAGCCGCCAACGGCGCCGTCGTTATCGACGACACCTACAACGCCAATCCGGACTCGGTGCGCGCCGCCATCGACGTGCTGTCGAAAGCGGCCGCGCCGCGCGTGCTGGTGCTGGGCGACATGGGCGAAGTCGGCACGCAAGGCCGTGAGTTCCACGAAGAGATAGGCGCGTATGCGCACAGCAAAGGCATCGAACAGGTGCTGACCACCGGCGAACTGGCATCCCACATGAAGGGGGGCGCCATTCGTCATTTTGAACAGTTCGGCGACTTGCTGGCTGCCGTGGAGGCAGCCGTCGCACCGAATGCAACCGTATTAATCAAGGGCTCCCGCTTCATGAAAATGGAACGGGTCGTGCAGCATTTGATTGGATCGCAACAAGCTAACAAGGAAAGTCACTAATCATGCTGCTCTGGCTCGCACAGTTTTTCCAGGACGAGATCGGCCCCCTGCGGGTCTTTAACTTCATCACCTTCCGCGCGGTGTTCGCCGCCGCCACCGCATTGCTGATCGGCCTGTGCGCCGGTCCGGCCGTGATCCGCATGCTGACCGCCATGAAGTACGGCCAGGCCGTGCGCACCGACGGTCCGCAGACGCACCTGAAAAAACACGGCACGCCGACCATGGGCGGCTTGCTGATCCTGATCGCCATCGGCGTCTCGACCCTGCTGTGGTGCGACCTGTCGAACCGCTTGATCTGGCCAGTGCTGGTCGTCACGCTGGGTTTTGGCGCCGTCGGCTGGGTCGACGACTACCGCAAAGTGGTGCGCCAGGACCCGGAGGGCATGCGCTCGGCGGAAAAATACTTCTGGCAGTCGCTGGTCGGACTGGCCGCCGCGCTGTACCTGGCGTTCTCGGTATCCGCGCCGAACGCCGCCAAAGTGTTCGAGCTGTTCTTCGCGTGGGTGCAGTCGGGCTTTTCGATGGATCTGCCGCCGAAGGCCGACTTGATCGTCCCCTTCGTCAAGACCATCAGCTACCCGCTGGGCGTGTGGGGTTTCATCGCGTTGACATATTGTGTCATCGTCGGCACCAGCAACGCCGTTAACTTCACCGATGGCCTGGACGGCCTGGCGATCATGCCGACGATTATGGTCGGTTCGGCGCTTGGCCTGTTCGCTTACCTGACCGGAAGCGCGACGTATTCGAAGTACCTGTTCATTCCGCACATTCCCGGCGCGGGCGAATTGATTATCTTCTGCGGCGCGCTGGCCGGCGCGGGCCTGGCCTTCCTGTGGTTTAACACGCACCCGGCGCAAGTGTTCATGGGCGATGTCGGCGCGCTGGCCTTGGGCGGCGCGCTCGGCACCATCGCCGTAATCGTCCGCCAGGAAATCGTGTTGTTCATCATGGGCGGTATTTTCGTCGCCGAGACGGTGTCGGTGATCATGCAGGTGAGCTGGTTCAAGTACACCAAGAAGCGTTTCGGCGTGGGCCGCCGCGTGTTCCTGATGGCGCCCCTGCACCATCACTTTGAACAAAAAGGCTGGAAAGAGACCCAGGTCGTCGTGCGCTTCTGGATTATCACGATGATGCTGGTGCTGGTCGGACTCTCTACTTTGAAACTGCGCTGATGATTTACGAAGGCAAAAACGCACTGGTACTGGGGCTCGGAGAATCGGGCCTGGCGATGGCGCTGTGGCTCGCCCGCAGCGGCGCGCGCGTGCGCGTTGCCGATACCCGTGAAGCGCCCGAGCGTTTGCCGGCGCTGAAGGAAGCGATCGCCGACGTCGAATTCGTCGCCGGTGCGTTCGGCTCGCAGCTGCTGGAAGGCGTGGACTTTGTCGCCGTCAGCCCCGGCCTGGCCCCGTATCGCGAGCTGGCCGAGATCGGCCCGGCCGCAGGCGCCGCCGGCATTCCCGTCTGGGGCGAGATCGAGCTGTTCGCGCAGGTGCTGGAATCGCTGGAGAAGGAGCGCGCATACGCGCCGAAGATCATCGCCATCACCGGCACCAACGGCAAGACCACCGTCACCACCCTGGTCGGCCAGCTGTGCGAGCGCGCGGGCAAGAGCGTGCGCGTCGCTGGCAATATCAGCCCGGCGGCGCTGGACGTGCTGCGCGAGGTGATGGATGAAGATGCGCTGCCAGAGGTGTGGGTGCTCGAGCTGTCCAGCTTCCAGCTGCAAACCACGTTCACGCTGGAAGCGGATGCCGCCACGGTATTGAACGTGACGCAGGACCATCTGGACTGGCATGGCGACATGCCGTCGTACGCCGCCGCCAAGCACCGCGTGTTCGCGGCCGACACCGTGCGCGTGCTCAATCGCGAAGACGCCACCGTCATGCGCATGGCCAGCGCCACCGGCAATAACGTCACCTTCGGCACCGACGCGCCGACCTTGCGCGACGATTTCGGCCTGAATAACGAACGTGGCGTGTTGTGGCTGGCGACGGCGATTCCATCGGAAGAGGAAGCCGAGCCGAAAAAACGCAAGAAGAACGACCCGCCGCCTCCACCGGCCGAATGCATGGTCAAGAACCTGATGCCGGCCGACGCGCTACAAATTCGCGGTTTGCACAACGCCGCCAACGCATTGGCCGCGCTGGCGCTGTGCCGCGCCATCGATTTGCCATTGGCGCCGCTGCTGCACGGCCTGCGCGAATATCGCGGCCAGCCGCACCGCGTGGAATTGGTCGGCGCGATCAACGAGATCGAATACTACGACGACAGCAAGGGCACCAATGTCGGCGCCACCGTGGCCGCATTGAATGGCCTGGGCAAGGCTTTCACCGGCGCCGACCAGCGCCTGCTGGTGATCATGGGCGGCGACGGCAAAGGCCAGGACTTCGCGCCGCTGGCCGAACCGGTGTCGCGTTACGCGCGCGCCGTGCTGCTGATCGGCCGCGACGCGCCGCTGCTGCGCGCCGCGCTGGCGCCTGCCGGCGTTGAGCTGGTGGACTGCGGCACCGACCTGCCGCTGGCCGTCAAGCGCGCCAGCGAACTGGCCAAGGGCGGCGACGCCGTGCTGCTGTCGCCGGCCTGCGCCAGCATGGACATGTTCAAGAACTACGCGCATCGCGCGCAGGTGTTTATCGACACCGTGCGCGATATCGCCCTCGACAACGGACAGGAGATCTGATGGCGCTCCAGATGCCGTTCCGTTTTGGCGCGAAATCGACGGTTCCGTCGATAGACAGCCGCGCGCGGCAATCCAAGATGATGGAGTACGACCAGCCGCTGGTCTGGGTCACCCTGTTGCTGATGCTGATGGGGATGGTGATGGTGTATTCGGCCTCGATTTCGCTGCCCGATTCGCCCAAGTTCGCCAACTACATCCGCTGGCAGAACACTTACTTCCTGCAGCGGCAGGCGATGTTCGTGGTCGTCTCGCTGGTGATCGGCCTGTTCGTGTTCCGCACCCGCATCTCGACGTTGCAGAAGGCGGCGCCGTACCTGTTCATCGCCACTCTGGTGCTGCTGGTGATGGTGCTGATACCGGGCCTCGGCTCGGTCGTCAACGGCAGCCGCCGCTGGCTGTCGCTGGTGGTGATCAAGATCCAGCCGTCGGAGCTGATGAAGGTCGTCGCGGTGCTGTACGCGGCCGACTACACGGTGCGCAAGCAGGAATACATGCACAAGCTGACCAAGGGCTTCATGCCGATGGCGGCGGCGGTCGGCTTCGTCGGCCTGTTGCTGCTGCTGGAGCCGGATCTGGGCGCGTTTGGCGTGATCGTCTGCATCGCCATGGGCATCCTGTTTTTGGGCGGGATCAACGCGATCTGGTTCGGCGGCATCGGCGTCATGCTGGTGGCGATCTTCGGTTCGATCATCGCGCTGTCCAAATTCCGCCGCGAGCGTTATTTCGCCTACCTGAATCCGTGGGAAGAGGACAACGCCTTGAACAAGGCGTACCAGCTGACCCACTCGCTGATCGCCTTCGGGCGCGGCGAGATCTTCGGCGTGGGCCTGGGCGGCAGCGTCGAGAAGCTGCACTACCTGCCGGAGGCGCATACCGACTTCCTGATGGCGGTGATCGGCGAGGAACTGGGCCTGGTGGGCGTGCTGGTGGTGATCGGCTGCTTCTACTGGATCGTCAAGCGCGCCTTCGATATCGGCCGCCAGGCGATCGCCATCGACCAGACCTTCGCCGGCCTGACTGCCAAGGGCATCGGCATCTGGATCGGTGTGCAGACCTTTATTAACATGGGCGTGAACCTTGGCCTGCTGCCGACCAAGGGCCTGACCCTGCCGCTGATGAGCTATGGCGGCACGGGTGTTGTCATCAATTGCGTCGGACTCGCGATCCTGCTCCGGATCGACTACGAGAACCGGGTCCTGATGCGTGGTGGCAGATTATGACGCGACCTATGAAGAAACTGATGATCATGGCGGCCGGCACCGGCGGTCACATATTCCCAGGCCTGGCGATCGCGCAGACGATGCGCGCGCGCGGCTGGGAGGTGACGTGGCTGGGCACCTCCACCGGCATGGAGCAGGAACTGGTGCCGAAGCACGGCATCGCGATGGACAGCATCGACTTTACCGGCATGCGCGGCAAGGGCTTGAAGCACTCGCTCGGCGGCGCGCTGAAGATGGTCAAGGCGTTCATCGCCTGCCGTGGCTACGTCGGCAACCGCAAGCCGGACGTGGTGCTGGGCATGGGCGGTTACGTGACCGTGCCGGGCGGGCTGATGGCACGCATGGGCGGCGTGCCGCTGGTGCTGGTCAACGCCGACGCCGCGTTGCTGTTGTCGAACAAGACCCTGGTGCCGTTCGCGGACCGCGTTTGCTTCGGCTTCCCGGCCGATTTCGGCAAGGCCGCCGGCAAGGCAGTCGTCACCGGTAATCCTGTGCGCAAGGAGATTCTGGACATGCCGGCGCCGGCGCAGCGTTTCGCCGGCCGCGAAGGTCCGCTACGGATACTGGTCGTGGGCGGCAGTCTGGGCGCGAAGGCGCTCAACGACAACCTGCCGGCGGCGCTGGCGTTGATACCGGCAGGCGAGCGTCCGCTGGTGACGCACCAGTCGGGCAAAAAGAACATCGATGCGTTGCGCGCGTCGTACGCGCAGGCCGGGGTGCAGGCCAACGTGGTCGACTTCATCGACGACATGGCCGCCGCCTACAGCGCGGCTGATGTGGTGATTTGCCGCGCCGGCGCGATCACAGTGTCGGAGCTGACCGCCGCCGGCGTGGCCAGCGTGTTGGTGCCGCTGGTGGCGTCGACCACCAGCCACCAGCGCGACAACGCGCAGTGGATGGCGAAGCAGAACGCGGCGATCCATATGCCGCAGACGGAAATGAGCGCGCAAAGTGTGGCGACGCTGTTGGAAACGCTGACCCGCAATGCCTGCCTGACGATGGCGACGGCGGCGCACAAGGTCGGCAAACGCGACGCGAACGAATCGATCGCTCAAGTATTGGAATCATCGGTAAAGGCAAAAGGTTAAGCAGTGAAGCATAAAGTACAGAACATACACTTCGTCGGCATCGGCGGCAGCGGCATGAGCGGCATCGCCGAAGTGCTGCTCACGCTCGGCTACACCGTCTCCGGCTCGGACCTGGGCAGCAACGCTGTCACCCAGCGTCTGGCGGACATGGGTGCGAAAGTGTTCCAGGGCCACGCGACCGAAAACATCGGCGACGCCGACGCTGTCGTGACCTCGACCGCTGTACAACAGGACAATCCTGAAATCGTGGCCGCACGCAGCCGCAAGATCCCCATCGTTCCGCGCGCGGTGATGCTGGGCGAGTTGATGCGCCTTAAACGCGGCATCGCCATCGCCGGCACCCACGGCAAAACCACCACCACCAGCCTGGTGGCGTCGGTGCTGGCGCAGGGCGGGCTGGACCCGACCTTTGTCATCGGCGGCCGCCTGACCGCCGCCGGCGCCAACGCCAAGTTGGGTAGCGGCGAGTATCTGGTGGCGGAAGCCGACGAATCGGATGCCTCGTTCCTGAACCTGACGCCGATGATCGAGGTGATCACCAACATCGACGCCGATCACATGGAAACCTACGAGCACGACTTCGAAAAGCTCAAACAGGCCTTCGTCCACTTCACGCACCGCCTGCCGTTCTACGGCCGCGCCATGCTGTGCATCGACGACGCCAACGTGCGCTCGATCATCCCGCATGTGACCAAGCCGGTGACCACTTACGGCTTCCACGAGGATGCGGAAGTACGCGCCGTGAACGCCCGCGCCGTCGGCGTGGAGATGCACTTCACCGTCATCCAGGAAGGCTATCCGGATCTCGACGTGGTGCTGAACCAGCCCGGCATGCACAACGTGCAGAATGCCTGCTCGGCGATCGCCATCGCCCGCGAGATCGGCATCGAGGACAGCGCCACCCAGGCCGGCCTGGCCGGATTTGCCGGTGTCGGCCGCCGCTTTACCAAGTACGGCGAGGTTGCGATTCCGGGCGGCGGCAGCTTCACCTTGGTGGACGATTTCGGCCACCACCCGCTGGAAATGGAAGTGACCACCGGCGCCGCGCGCGCCGCCTACCCGGGCCGCCGCCTGGTGCTGGCCTTCCAGCCGCACCGTTACAGCCGCACGCGCGACCTGTTCGAGGACTTCGTCAAGGTATTGGGTACGCCCGACGTGCTGGTGCTGGCCGAGGTCTACGCCGCCGGCGAAGCGCCCATCGTGGCGGCCGACGGCCGCGCATTGGCGCATGCCTTGCGCGCACGCGGCAAGACGGAACCGATTTTTGTGGAAGCCATCGGCGATATGCCGGAAACCATCATGAACGTGGTGCGCGACGGCGACGTCGTCATGACCATGGGCGCAGGCTCGATCAGCGGCGTCCCGGCGAAACTGACTAATTATCCAAAGGTCTCATCGTGAACCAGCTTACTTCTATCGATGTAAAAACTTTCGGCAAGGTCGGCGTGCTGCTCGGCGGCCGCTCGGCCGAGCGCGAAGTGTCCCTGATGTCCGGCGCCGGCGTGCTCGCCGCGCTGCAAAGCAAAGGTGTCGACGCCCATGGCTTCGATACCGGCGAACGCTCGCTGGCCGAACTGGCGGCGGAAAAATTCGACCGCGTGTTCATCGCGCTGCACGGCCGCTACGGCGAAGACGGCAGCCTGCAAGGCGCGCTGGAACTGCTGGGCATTCCATACACCGGCAGCGGCGTGATGGCCAGCTCGGTGGGCATGGACAAGATCACCACCAAGATCGTGTGGCTGGCCGCCGGCCTGCCGACGCCGAACTACGCGGTGCTCGATTCCACCTCCGATCTGGACAAGATCGCCGCCGGTCTGGGCTTGCCGCTGATCGTCAAGCCGCCGCACGAGGGCTCGACCATCGGCATCACCAAGGTCAATGCGGCCGGAGAATTCAAGGCCGCCTACGATATCGCCGCCGCGCTGGACGACTCGGTGCTGGCGGAGGAATTCGTCACCGGCCGCGAGTTCACGGTTGCGGTGCTGGGTGGCGGCGCCGACGCGCGTCCGCTGCCGATCGTAGAGATCATCGCGCCGGCCGGTAATTACGACTACCAGAACAAGTACTTCACCGACGACGTCAAATACGTTTGCCCGGCCGTGCTGCCGGACGCGCTGACCGCCGAGATGCAGCGCATCGCCGTGGAAGCGTACCGCGCGCTCGGTTGCGAGGGCTGGGGACGGGTCGACGTGCTGCTGCGCGAACGCGATCAGAAACCGTTCCTGCTGGAGGTGAACACCTCGCCCGGCATGACCGGCCACTCGCTGGTGCCGATGGCGGCGCGCGCGACGGGCATCAGCTATGAAGACCTGTGCGTGGAGATTTTGCGCACGGCCCGTTTGAAGATGAAGGGATAAGTATCAGATGTGGCAAGACGCTAAAGCCTTGAATGCAACCGCCAACGGCATTTTCGCCCTGGTGCTGTTGGCATGCATCGCCGCCGGCGTGTGGTGGGTGGCGCAGCGCCCGGCGTTCAACCTGCGCACGATTCGTATCGAGAGCATCGGGCATGACGAGTTACAGCATGTGAACCACCTGACCTTGCGCAACAACGCGCTCGGTCGCATCAAGGGCAACTTCTTCACGACCAACCTGGACGCGGTGCGCCAGGCGTTTGAATCGGTGCCCTGGGTGCGCCGCGCAACGGTGCGCCGCGAGTGGCCGGATCAGTTGATCGTGGCGCTGGAGGAGCATGAGGCGCTGGGCACGTGGGGCGAGGATGGCCGCCTGCTGTCGGTCAAGGGCGATGTGTTCACCGCCAACCTGGCCGAGGCGGAAGAGGATCACGAGTTGCCGGCGTTCGACGGACCGGATGGCAGCGAAAAGGAAGTGCTGTCGCGTTACGCCGAGCTGCGTGGCTGGTTCGCGCCGCTCAAGCTGGTGCCGGAGGCGCTGTCGCTGTCCAGCCGCTATGCGTGGACGGTGCGGCTGAATAACGGCATGAGCGTGGCGCTGGGTCGCGAACAGACCAGCACCACGTTGAAGGAAAGGGTGGACCGGCTGACGGGAATTTATCCGCAACTGGTGGAGCACTTGCCCGATATTGAAACGATAGATATGCGGTACCAGAACGGCCTGGCCCTGAGCGCGACGGGATTGAAGATCCCGAAAGAGGGTGTCAAGCCAAAAGCGGCAGCAAAAAAAACGATAAGCGTTAAACCCCAACACTAGGTAGCAACAGACATGACAAAAGACGCTAAAAACCTGATCGTCGGTCTCGACATCGGCACCTCGAAAGTGGTGGCCGTGGTGGCCGAGGTGATGGGCGATGGACGCCACGAGGTGATCGGGCTGGGTCAGCACGAATCGAAAGGCCTGAAGAAGGGCGTGGTGGTCAACATCGAAGCGACCGTCGAATCGATCCAGCGCGCGCTGGAAGAAGCGGAGCTGATGGCCGACTGCAAGATCCGCAATGTCTATGCGGGGATCGCCGGCAGCCATATCCGCAGCTTCAATTCGAGCGGCATGGTGGCGATCAAGGAAAAGGAAGTGACCGCGACCGACGTGGCGCGCGTCATCGAAACGGCAAAGGCGGTTAACATTCCGACGGACCAGCAACTGCTGCATACGGTGCCGCAGGAATTCATCGTCGACAGCCAGGAAGATGTGCGTGAGCCGATCGGCATGAGCGGCATCCGCCTGGAAGTGAAAGTCCATATCGTCACCGGCGCGGTGTCGGCGGTGCAGAACATCGTCAAGTGCGTGCGCCGCTGCGGGCTGGAAGTGTCGGATTTGATTTTGCAGCCGATGGCATCGGCCGACGCGGTGCTGACGCCGGACGAAAAAGAACTGGGTGTTGTGCTGATCGATATCGGCGGCGGCACCACCGACGTGGCGGTGTTCTCCGATGGCGCGATCCGCCACACGGCGGTGATCCCGATCGCCGGCGACCAGATCACCAACGATATCGCGATGGCGCTGCGCACGCCGACCTCCGAGGCCGAAGAGATCAAGATCCGCTACGGCGTGGCCAAGCAGGTGCTGGCCGATCCGGGCGAGAGCCTGGAGGTGCCGGGACTGGGCGACCGGGGTCCGCGCAACCTGTCGCGCCAGGCGCTGGCGGCGGTGATCGAGCCGCGCGTCGAGGAGCTGTTCGCGATGGTGCACCAGGTGGTGCGCGAGTCCGGTTACGAGGGCGTGCTCTCGTCGGGCATCGTGCTCACCGGCGGCACGGCGATCATGCCGGGCATGGTCGAAATGGCGGAAGACATCTTCCTCAAGCCGGCGCGCCTTGGCACGCCGGACTATCGTGGCCAGTTGGCCGACGTGGTGCGCAGCCCGCGCTACGCGACCGTGCTTGGCTTGCTGTTGGAAGCGAAAAAGCAGTACCTGCGTGGTCACATCGTCACGCGGCAGGATGGGTCGGTGAAGGCGGTATGGCAGCGCATGAAGGAATGGTTCTTAGGTAATTTTTAAGGCAGCACGAGTAAAAGATTCGAAGCAGGTACGAAGCACAAATACGGGTGGTTTTTTCACTAAACTTTTTTTAAATTGAAACCGCAGTTTTCAATCCCCAGTTCTTCTACCAATATGAGGACTGGCGCTTGAAAACCGCATTCTGATAGGGAGTACATCATGGAGTTTGATATGGTCGATAACGCAGCTTTGGGCACCGTCATCAAGGTCGTCGGAGTCGGCGGAGCAGGTGGCAATGCAGTTCAACACATGATCGTCAAAGGCATGTCCGGCGTGGAGTTCATCGCCGCAAACACCGACGCGCAGGCGCTGTCGACCTCGCGCGCGCACAACGTCATCCAGATCGGCGAGACCGGCCTGGGTGCGGGCATGAAGCCTGACGTCGGCCGCAAGCTGGCCGAGGAATCGCGTTCGCGCATAGAAGACGCACTGCGCGGCGCGCACATGGTGTTCATCGCCGCAGGCATGGGCGGCGGCACCGGCACCGGCGCGGCGCCGATCGTGGCCGAAGTGGCCAAGTCGCTCGGCGCGCTGACCGTGGCGGTGGTATCGAAGCCGTTCTCGCACGAAGGCCAGAAGTGCATGGACATCGCCGACGAGGGCCTGGAGCAGCTGTCGGAACACGTCGACTCGCTGATCGTGATCCTGAACGAGAAGCTCGAAGAGATCTACGAAGACGAATCGCTGATCGAATGGCTGCAGCACGCCGACGATGTGCTGAACAACGCCGTTGCCGGTATCGCCGAGATCATCAACGTGCCGGGCCACATCAACGTCGACTTCAACGACGTCAAAACCATCATGGGCGAGCAGGGCAAGGCCATGATGGGCACCGCGACCGCGTCGGGCATCGACCGCGCACGCATCGCGGCCGAACAGGCGGTGGCTTCGCCGCTGCTGGACGGCGTCGATCTGTCGGGCGCGCGCGGTGTGCTGGTCAACGTGACCGCAAGCCGTGGCCTGAAAGGTAAAGAGATCAAGGAAGTCATGGCTGCGGTGCGCGCGTTCGCTGCGCCGGACGCTTCGATCGCACAGGGTATCGCCTACGACGACACCATGGGCGACGAGATCCGCGTGACCGTGGTGGCGACTGGCCTGGGCAAGGGCAAGAAGCACGTGCAGCTGGTGCCACAGCAAATGCTGCGCACCGGTACCCACAACAGCCCGATGATGCCTTCGGGCGCCTTGGGCGGCGCGGCGTCGGCCGGCGTGTCGATGGGTGCGACCAGCGGCATGGGCGGCGGTGGCGCTCCTGCCTTCGACGGCATGAAGGCGCCGGCGGTATGGCGTCGCGAATCGGCTTCCGAGCAGGTGCGCGCGATGGAAAAGAACGGCATGGAGACCTACGACATTCCAGCCTTCCTGCGCAAGCAGGCCGACTAAGGGTCGATCGGCGCTACCAGGAGTCAACCAAGGCCATCCGGCACGATTGTGCAGGATGGCCGGGGATCAGGCATACTGTGCGTTCTATGCCGGGAAGAGCCGCGCTTGCGCGGCTTTTTTACGTTCACACCCCAACAAAAGGAGTCACACATGACCATCAAAATTGGCGATACCCTGCCGGAAGGCACCCTGTCCGAATTCGTTGAAACCGAAACCGAAGGCTGCTCGCTCGGCCCGAACACCTTCAATGTGCAAGACCTGGTAAAGGGCAAGAAGATCGCGATCTTTGGCCTGCCAGGCGCCTACACGCCAACCTGCTCGGCACAGCACGTGCCAGGCTACGTCAAGCACGCCGCCGACCTGAAGGCCAAGGGCGTCGATGAAATCTGGTGCATCTCGGTCAATGACGCGTTCGTCATGGGCGCATGGGGCCGCGATCAGAAAGCCACCGGCACCGTTCGCATGATGGCTGACGGCAACGCCGCCTACAGCAAGGCGCTGGGCCTGGACGCCGACTTCAGCAAGCACGGCATGGGCACGCGTTCGCAGCGTTACTCGATGCTGGTCGAAGACGGCGTCGTCAAGCAGCTGAACGTGGAACAAGGCGGCAAGTTCGAAGTGTCAAACGCCGAGACCCTGCTGGGCCAGGCGTAAGCCGGCAGTGACGCAGTGAACAAGGCGCCGGCGACGGCGCCTTTTTTTCGTCCGCAGGTTTAGTAGATATCTCCGTGGTGATGGGTGGCCGTGAACAAGGTCGAGGCGATGGTGAACGAGTCGTCGGATTGGACCTCGAAGTGTCGGCGGGTTTCCTGCGGCGCGCTGGCGAACAGGCTGCGGATCGCCGCGACCCGCTCGGGCGGCGTGCGCATGCGCGCGGTCCACTCGTCGAACACCATTTGCAGCTTCCAGTCGCCGGCGCGCTCGGGCCGGAAGCCTGCCGCCTGCAGCATCGCCGTCCATTCGGACGGACGGTAGTCGCGCACATGCGAGCCGTCGCGCAGCAGTTCGACCGCCTGCAGGGTGGTGTCGTGCAGCGGCGTTTCCGGCGCGGTGATGTCGATCACGACCAGCAGGCCGTTGGGCTTGAGCACGCGCTTGACTTCGCGCAGCGCGGCCGGAACGTCCGGCCAGTGGTGCGCCGAGAAGCGCGTGACGACCATGCAGAACGAGGCGTCGGCAAAGGGCAGGCTGGTGGCGTCGCCTTGTTCGGTGACGATGTTGTCCATGCCGCGCTCTTGCGCGGCGGCGCCCACCACGGCCAGCATCTCGGGCGACAGATCGAACGCGGTAGCCGAGCGCGCGACCGGGGCGACGGCGAAGCTGGCGTGGCCTGCGCCGCAGCCCAGATCGAGCACCAGCGGTTTGCCAAGGGCGGCGGCAAGTTCGCGCAGCATGGCCAAGTCCGCGCCCTGCGAGTGGACGGTGCTGGTCAGGTAGGCGCTGGCGGTGGGGCCGAACTGCTGGGCGACGACGGCTTGCTGTTGCATTTTATTTCTCCTGAAATGGGCGGGTCAGGGCAGAATAGGCGGGTTTATATCCTGTAACAAGACAAGTACTTATCCTGGTATAAAACCTACCATGCAAAACAAATTAGGCGATTTCATCCGCGCGCATCGTGAACGCACCACGCCGGCCAGCGTCGGACTGCCGGGCGGCGGACGGCGGCGTACTCCCGGCTTACGGCGCGAAGAGTTGGCGCAGCTGTGCGAAGTCAGCCCGACCTGGCTGACGTGGCTGGAGCAGGGCAGGCCGGTGTCGGCATCGGGCAAGATGCTGGCGCGGCTGGCCGAGGTGCTGCAGCTGAGCGCGGCCGAGCGCGAATATCTGTTCGGCCTGGCAGCGCGGCTCGATCCTCAGGATGGCGCCGACGGCGCGCCGGCCGACGTTGCGCTCGATGCGATCGTGTCGGCCGTGGACGCGCCGGCCTATGTGCTCGACCTGTGCTGGGACGCGGTGGCGTGGAACGACGCGGCGGCGCGCTTGCTGGCCGGCTGGCTCGATGGGCCGTCGCCGAACCTGCTGCGCTTTATGTTTCAGTCGGCCGCCGCGCGGGAATTGATCGTTGACTGGCCCGAGCGCGCGCGCCGGCTGGTGGCCGAGTTCCGCGCCGACATTGGCAAGCACGCCGAACATCCGGCCGTGCGCGCGCTGATCGCCGATGTGGAGCGCGACAGCGCCGAGTTCCGCCAGCTGTGGCGTTTGCAGGATGTGGTAGGCAGAGAGGGCGGGCTGCGGCGTTTCCAGACCTCGGCGGAGCAGGAGCTGAGCTTTAATCAGGTGACCTTGCATCTGGCCAAACGCCACGACCTGAAGTTGGTGATGCTGCTGCCGGTGTGAGGCGCGACGGCGGATCAGTCGCCATGGCGCCGCAGCCACTGGCCCAGCTCCGCAGCGATGCAGTGACGCTCCTGAGTGCTGAGAAAGCGCCCGAGCACCACCATCCGGTCGCGGTGGTCACTCAGGCGTATCGGATCGCTCTCCCGCTCCGACGGCATCAAGCGGGTGGTCCACAGGTCCAGTTGCCGGCGGCTGCAATCGGCGCCCCGGCGCTGTTCGATGACGATGCCGATTTCCGAGATATCGATGCGGTCGTAGTCGTCGAGGTGCTTGGCATACATGTGCAGGCACAGGGCCAACGCCGCCATCTCAAGCAGCGCATATCCGAGTATGTGCCAGTATCCCAGGAACATAAACCCAACCCCGACGCCCATCGTCGGCGCACAGAGCGTGGCGAACAGCAGCGTCAGTTGTGGACGGCGCAGGACGCAGCGCTTTTGCAGCAGCCAGCTACGGCGCTCCGAGGGCATATCACGAGGCATGCTGGCTCCTGCTTAAATGATCGTGGGTGGCTTTTCGAAGGTGTGGAACGGCGCCGGGCTCGGCACCGTCCACTCCAGGCCATCGGCGCCTTCCCACGGCTTGGCCGGCGCCGGCGTGCCGCCACGGATGGTCGGGATCACGATGGCGAACAGGAAGTAGACCTGCGACAGTCCGAACAGCAGCGCGCCGACCGTGGCGACCTGGTTGTAGTCGACGAACTGGGTCGAGTAGTCGGCGTAGCGGCGCGGCATGCCGGCCAGTCCGAGGAAGTGCATCGGGAAGAACGTGACGTTGACCCAGATGAGCGAGTTCCAGAAGTGGAAGCTGGCGCGCCGCTCGTTGAACATGTGCCCGGTCCACTTGGGCACCCAGTAGTAGTAGCCGGCGAACAGCGCGAACAGCGAACCGGCCACCAGCACGTAGTGGAAATGCGCGACCACGTAGTAGGTGTCGTGCACCTGGATGTCGATCGGCGACACCGCCAGGATCAGTCCCGAAAAGCCGCCCAGCGTGAACACCCACAGGAAGCCGACCGAGAACAGCATCGGCGCCTCGAACGTCATCGCGCCGCGCCACATTGTGGCGATCCAGTTGAACACCTTGACGCCGGTGGGCACGGCCACCAGCATGGTCGCGTACATGAAGAACAGCTGGCCGGTGATCGGCATGCCGGTGGCAAACATGTGGTGGGCCCACACGATGAACGAGATGATGGCGATCGAGCCGGCCGCGTACACCATCGAGGCATAGCCGAACAGCCGCTTGCGCGAGAACGCCGGGATGACTTCGGAGATGATGCCGAACGCCGGCAGGATCAGGATGTAGACCTCGGGGTGGCCGAAGAACCAGAAGATGTGCTGGTACATGACCGGATCGCCGCCGCCGGCGGCGTTGAAGAACGTGGTGCCGAAGTGCCGGTCGGTCAGGATCATGGTGACGGCTGCCGCCAGCACCGGCATGACGGCGATCAGCAGGTAGGCGGTGATCAGCCAGGTCCAGCAGAACATCGGCATGCGCATCAAGGTCATGCCCTTGGCGCGCATGTTGAGGATGGTGGTGATGATGTTGATCGCACCCATGATGGACGAGGCGCCCATCAGGTGGATGGCGAAAATGGCCAGGTCCATGCCGATGCCCATCTGCGTGGACAGCGGCGGGTACATGGTCCAGCCGGCGGCGGTGGCGCCGCCGGCGCTGAAGAATGATCCCACCAGCATCAGGCCGGCCGGCGGCAACAGCCAGAACGAGAAGTTGTTCATGCGCGCGAAGGCCATGTCGGAGGCGCCGATCTGCAACGGGATCATCCAGTTGGCGAAGCCGACGAAGGCCGGCATGATGGCGCCGAAGATCATCACCAGGCCGTGCATGGTGACCATTTGATTGTAGAACTCGGGATAAAAATACTGCAGACCGGGCTGGAACAATTCGACACGGATCAGCATGGCCAGCAGGCCGCCGCTCATCAGCATCACCAGCGAGAACCACATGTAGAGCGTGCCGATGTCCTTGTGGTTGGTAGCGTACAGCCAGCGGCGCCAGCCGTGTGGGTGGTCGTGTGCGTGGCCCGCCTCATCGCCATGGACGAAGTCCGGTGACGGTGACTTGAGCGTGGGTTGTGAGGCTTCGTCGAACGTGTCAATGGCCATGGTTGCTCCTTCATCAGTCAAGCCAGCATATGGCGAGCAGAGCGCGTTCGAAAGCGTCAAGCGTGCCGCATCGATGTAGGCGACAGCGCTATAATTTTTTCAGAAATTTCCGAAGCGGGGCGGGAGTGTCGAGGAACCTCGGCGTCCGCCATTTGTCTAATGTTTCTTGAAGGAGTGAGCGATGAAATCTCAGCAACGATCAGATACTCTGCTGCCGGCCGATGACCAGGTGGCCGAAGAAGTGAACACCGACCAGCAATCGGAGCAGGCGCGCAAGACCGGCCATGCGCCCGAGCAACCGCCAGGCGCGCCGGCGGTGGACGAAGCGGTGGCCGATACGCTAGGCGGCGGCAAGGAGAAGTAGCGTTGGCGGGATCGGCCGTCGCTCAGCCGGCGGTCCACACCAGATTCCACAGGTGCCCGTCGAGATCTTCGAAGCCCTGGTCGTACATGAAGCCGCGGTCTTCCGGCGGATGCGGCGTGCGGCCGCCGGCGGCGACCGCTTTGGCGATCAGGCTGTCCAGCTCGTCGCGGCTCTCACAGCTGAGGCAGATAATGACTTCATTGGCCTCTTTCGCTTGCGCAAGCGGCTTGTCGATCAAAGACCGGAAGAAGTCTTCGGTCATCAGCATGGCATAACTGCTGTCCTCCACGATGACCATGAAGGCCGCGTCGTCGTTGCTGAACTCCGGCTTGAAGCTGAAGCCGAGAGCGGTGAAGAAAGCCTTGGACCTGTCGAGGTCCTTGACGGCGAGGTTGAAGATGATTTGTTTTTTCATGACGTCTCCATGTTGATAATCCGATCGATAAAAGGTGTTTCATGATGGCGACGAATGACGATGCCTGAATTCGACAACCCGTTGTAAAAATAACTGCCCAAGCCGTTGCCTCCTGCTGCAAAGAAATTATCAACTTGCTATAATCAAAGCCGATCACGGCGCCGCCGACCATAGCCGCCGCCCGCGATCCTGGCTCCGGACGTCGCCATGATGACGTTCCCAGTGGCCCGCGCCGGGCCTGTAGCAAGGAGCTTCTTCTGTCTTTCGTCGCCACTCCCATCTCCCGCATGGAAAACCTGCACAGCATTTACGCGATGCTGATCGCCGTAATGATGTTCTCATTCATGGACACCACCATGAAGCTGCTGTCGGCCCATTATCCCGCCATGCAGGTGACGGCCTTACGCGCGCTCAGTTCGCTGCCTCTGCTGTGCGGCTACATCATTTATCGCGGCGCCTTCCGTGGCATCTTCGCGGTGCGCTGGTCGATGCAGATATTCCGCGCCGTGCTCGGCATCGCCATGCTGACCACTTTCGCGTTCGGCCTGAAGTCGCTGTCGCTGGCGGAGGCGTATTCGATCTTCTTCATCGCGCCGTCGCTGATCACGGCGCTGTCGGTGTTCGTGTTGAAGGAAAAGGTCGGCCCGGGCCAGTGGGTCGCCATCGTGGTCGGCCTGGTCGGCGTGCTGGTGGTGCTGCGCCCGGAAGGCACCGGCTTCCTGACTCTCGGCGGCCTGGCCATCCTGGCGGCGGCCGCCTGCTATGCGATGTCGGCCATCGCGGCGCGCGTGCTGGCGCGCTCGGACAGCACCGAGTCGATGATGTTCTGGTTGCTGACCATGATGGCGGCCGGCGCCGTGACGTTGTCGTACAGTAGCTGGGTGCCGGTGCGCGCGGAGGACGGCTGGGTGCTGCTGGCGCTGGCGCTATCGGGATTTTTCGGCCAGTTGGCCATCACCAAGGCGTTCAGCACCGGCAAGGCGTCGGTGGTGGCGCCGTTCGAATACTCGGCGCTGGCCTGGGGCGTGGCGATCGACTGGCTGCTGTGGCAGACGCTGCCCGATGGCTATACCTTGCTCGGCGCCGGCATCATCATCGCCAGCGGCATTTACCTGGTGCGGCGCGAGGCGGTGCACGTCGAGGCCGAGCATCCTTAACAGCAGGAAACGCTGCCCGCAGCGCGGCGATCTCAACTTCGTTATAATCGGGCCATGTTAAAACAACGCACTATTAAAGAACTGGTCCGCACCACGGGTGTCGGCCTGCATTCCGGCACCAAGGTCGAGTTGACCTTGCGTCCGGCCGAGCCCGATACGGGCATCGTCTTCCGCCGCGTCGACCTGTCGCCGGTGGTGGAGTTCCCCGCCAGCGCCATGGCCGTCGGCGACACCCGCATGGCGTCGGTGCTGGTCAAGGACGGCGCCCGCGTGTCAACCGTCGAGCACCTGATGTCGGCCTGCGCCGGCCTCGGTATCGACAACCTGTATATCGAGGTCAGCGCCGAGGAAATCCCGATCATGGACGGATCGGCGTCGTCGTTCGTGTTCCTGCTGCAGCAAGCCGGCGTGCTCGAGCAGCCGGCCGCCAAGAAATTCATCCGCGTGCTGAAGCCGGTGGAAGTGCGCGAAGGCAAGGGCGACAAGGAAAAGTGGGCGCGCCTGACCCCGCACGACGGCTTCAAGCTGGACTTTTTCATCGAATTCAACCATCCGGCGGTCGATGGCACGCAGCAGCGCGCCAATGTCGACTTCGGCGATGTGTCGTACGTGCACGACGTGGCGCGCGCGCGCACCTTTGGCTTCATGCAGGACGTCGAGATGTTGCGCGGCATCGGCCTGGCGCGCGGCGGTTCGCTCGAGAACGCCATTGTCATGGACGAGTACCGCATTCTCAATTCGGACGGGTTGCGCTATGACGACGAGTTTGTGCGCCACAAGATTCTCGACGCCATCGGCGATTTGTACCTGGTCGGCCATCCTTTGCTGGCTAGTTACGAGGCGCACAAGTCCGGCCACGCGCTGAACAACCAGCTGTTGCTGGAGCTGCTCAAGCATCCGGATGCGTATGAGATCGTCTCGTTCCAGACCAACGAATCCGCGCCGCCGTCGTATTTGCGCCAGATGGCGCGTGAGTGGGCGCTAACTTAAGCGGGCCGGCGGCGGGCCACCATGGCCTTCAGCGCCGCGATCAGCGTGGCGTTCTGCGGGGTGTCCTCCAGCGTCTCGCCCAGCGCGTCGAAGGCGGTGACGGCCGCGTCCGGTAGCGACAGCGCCCGCATCTGCTCCTTGATCTCGGCCGGCTTGGTCATCTGCACCCGCAGTTTGACGCCGTTGACCTGCCAGCCGCGCCGCGCCAGCGTCTCCTGCAGCTTCGGAATCTGCTGCTTGAGCTTGGCGGCCAGCGACGCGTTCGGCAGCGACAGGGTCAACTGGCCGTCGTCGAAAGCGAGGATCTCGCAATACTTGAACATCGCCGGCAGGGCGATGGCACAATCTTTTTGCAGCGACGCCATGCGTTCGATGGCCGGCATCATCGCTGCCAATTTGTCATCACGGCGCAGGAAGTCGGTTGCGCCGACCGGCGTGCGGCGGTTGATCGATAGATTGGAGGAATTAAATCGCATGCGGCGAAACATATCACAGCGCAGGATTCCCGTCATCAGCCCGCCTGGCTGCCGGCCCGGCGCCGGGCGCCAACCAGTAAAATAGGTTGATTTTGTGACATTGTTTGCCTTTGGGGTATTGTTATATAGGTCAATAACCCAACCTTGGCACGGACGCATGATAAAATCACCGTCTTTTGCCATAGTCGAACTCCGTGCGGTAAGGCGTTTTTCACCTACAGAGCTTTTTTTAACGGCGTTTTTTCAAGAATTCAAGCATGTCATTACTGACCCAGATTTTCGGCAGCCGCAACCAGCGTCTGCTCAAGCAATACCAAAAAACGGTACGCGAGATCAATGCGCTCGAGCCGGCGATGGAAAAACTGTCGGATGCCGAGCTGCAAGCGAAGACGCCCGCCTTCAAGGCGCGCATCGCCAATGGCGAGGCGCTCGACGCGCTGTTGCCTGAGGCGTTCGCCGTCTGCCGCGAAGCGAGCAAGCGCGTCTTCAAAATGCGCCATTTCGACGTTCAGTTGCTGGGCGGTATGGTTCTGCACTTCGGCAAGATCGCCGAAATGGGCACGGGCGAGGGCAAGACCCTGACCGCGACCCTGCCGGCCTACCTGAATGCGCTGTCGGGCAAAGGCGTGCACATCGTCACCGTCAACGACTATCTGGCCCAGCGCGACGCCGAGACCATGGGCAAGCTGTACGCCTGGCTCGGCTTGACGACCGGCATCAACCTGTCGCAGATGGAGCACTCCACCAAGCAGACCGCGTACGCGTCCGACATCACCTACGGCACCAACAACGAATTCGGTTTCGACTACCTGCGCGACAACATGGTGTTCGAAGCCAGCGACCGCGTTCAGCGCGCGCTCAACTTCGGCATCGTCGATGAAGTCGATTCGATCCTGATCGACGAAGCCCGCACCCCGCTGATCATCTCCGGCCAGGCCGAGAACCACACGGACCTGTACCACAAGATCAACGAAGTACCGAAGCTGCTCACGCAGCAGATCGGTGAAGAGACGTCGGACGGCAAGGGCAAGGTTGAAGTGCCGGGCGATTACGTCAAGGACGAAAAAGCCCACTCGGTGCTGCTGACCGAAGCCGGCCACGAAAAAGCCGAAGGCATCCTGACCCGTATGGGCCTGCTGCCGGAAGGCGCGTCGCTGTACGACTCGGCCAATATCACGCTGGTGCACCACCTGTACGCGGCGCTGCGCGCGCACGCGCTGTACTTCAAGGATCAGCACTACGTGGTGCAGAACAATGAAGTCGTCATCGTCGATGAATTCACCGGCCGCCTGATGACGGGTCGCCGCTGGTCCGACGGCCTGCACCAGGCGGTCGAGGCGAAAGAAGGCGTCAAGATCCAGAACGAGAACCAGACCTTGGCCTCGATCACGTTCCAGAACTACTTCCGCATGTATGCCAAGCTGGCCGGCATGACCGGCACCGCCGATACCGAAGCGTACGAGTTCCAGGAAATCTACGGCCTTGAAACCGTCGTTATCCCGCCGAACCGGCCGTCGCAGCGCAAGGACCGCCAGGACCAGGTGTACAAATCGGCGGCCGAGAAGTACAACGCCATGATGCTGGAAATCCGCGAATGCTACGACCGCGGCCAACCGGTGCTGGTCGGTACCACCTCGATCGAAAACTCCGAGCTGTTGTCGAGCATCCTGACCAAGGGCGGCCTGCCGCACAACGTCCTGAACGCGAAACAGCATGCCCGCGAAGCGGAAATCATCGCGCAGGCGGGTAGCCCGAAAGCGATCACCATCGCCACCAACATGGCCGGTCGCGGTACCGACATCGTCTTGGGCGGTAACGTCGAAAAGCAGATCCAGTTCATCGAAGCCAATCCCGACCTGAGCGACGCCGACAAGGCGGCGCAGGCCAAGGCGATGCGCGACGGCTGGCAAGCGTTGCACGAGCAGGTCGTTGCCGCCGGCGGTCTGCATATCGTCGGCACCGAGCGCCACGAATCGCGCCGCGTCGACAACCAGCTGCGCGGCCGCGCCGCGCGCCAGGGTGATCCGGGCATGTCGCGTTTCTTCCTGTCGCTCGACGACCAGCTGCTGCGCATCTTCGCGGGCGACCGCGTGCGCGCCATCATGGACCGTCTGAAGATGCCGGAAGGCGAACCGATTGAAGCGGGCATCGTCTCGCGTTCGATCGAATCGGCACAGCGCAAGGTCGAGGCGCGCAACTTCGACATCCGTAAGCAGCTGCTCGAATACGACGACGTCGCCAACGACCAGCGTAAAGTGATTTACCAGCAGCGTAACGAGCTGCTGGAAACCACCGACATCTCGGAGCTGATCGAATCGCTGCGCCACGGCGCCTTCACCGACCTGGTACGCGAATACGTGCCGGCCGAATCGGTCGAAGAGCAGTGGAACATCAAGGGCCTGGAAGCGGCGCTGGCGTCGGAATGGCAGATCGACGTGCCGCTGACGGCGATGCTGGATTCCGAGCAGAATCTCAACGACGACGATATCCTGGAACGCGTGCTGGCGGCAGCCGATGCGGTGTATCAGGCCAAGATCGATATCGTTGGCAAGGAATCGTTCGGCGGCTTCGAGCGCAACGTCATGCTGCAAAGCGTCGACAGCCACTGGCGCGAGCACCTGGCCGCTCTGGACCACCTGCGCCAGGGTATCCACCTGCGCGGTTACGCGCAAAAGAATCCGAAGCAGGAATACAAGCGCGAAGCGTTTGAACTGTTTGGCCAGATGCTGGAAATGATCAAGAACGAAGTAGTCAAGTTGATCATGACGGTGCGTATCCAGTCGCGTGAAGAAATCGACGCTGCGGAAGCGGCGATGCAGCAATCGCACGTGGAAAACGTCAGCTACCAGCACGCGGACTTCAACCCGAACGCGGCGCCGGAAGAGTTGTTGGCGCCACAGGCGGCGCCGAATCTGGGCGGTTTGCCGCCGGAGCTGCAAGGCCTGAGCGGCGAGCAGCTGATGGAGCTGGGCCTGAAGGTCGGCCGCAACGACCCTTGCCCTTGCGGCAGCGGCAAAAAGTACAAGGCTTGCCACGGCAAGCTGGCGTAAATAAAAACCGGAGCCTGGCGCTCCGGTTTTTTTTCGTGGGTCTTCGCGGGCCTAACGACTGCCGTCCCTTTGCGGCGCTGTGCGCGGCAACAGCATCCGTACCGAGGTTCCCGCACCCTGCGCCGACGAGACGCTGATGCGCCCACCCAGCACCGCCGTGACGATGTTGTACACGATGTGCATACCCAATCCCGTCCCGCCCTGGCCCATGCGCGTGGTGAAGAACGGATCGAACACCCGCCGCAACACGTCGTCCGTCATGCCGATACCATCGTCGCTGAACGTCAGCTCCACCATGCCGTCCGCCGCCGCCGCCGCGTGCACGGTGATGGTCCCGCTGCCGCCAGCGTCGAACGCGTGATTGAGCGCGTTGTTCATCAAATTATTCAGCACCTGATACAACCCGCCGGGATAGGAGTCGAAACGCAAGCCATCCTGTATCTCCAGCACCACCTCGCAACCGGCGCGGCGCAGGCGTGGCGTATAGGTGGCGATGGTGTCGCGCACCGCTTCCTGCAGGTCGAACTCGCGGCGCTGGTCGTTGGTCTGGTCGACGGCGATCTGTTTGAACGACGAAATCAGCTCAGCCGCCTTGTGCAGCGAGTTCGATATCAGCTGGCTGGCCATGCGCACCTCTTCCAGATGCACGATCAGCTCCGAGCGGCGCAACGCGCCGGCGGCGACGTGGCTTTCGAAATCCTCGACGCGGTCGCGCAGCGAGGTCGAGGCCAGCAGGCTGTTGCCGATCGGCGTATTGAGTTCGTGCGCGATGCCCGCCACCAGCGATCCTAACGAGGCCATTTTCTCCGACGCCAGCAGCTCGACCTGCGTGCGCTGCAAGGTGGACAAGGCGGCGCTCAAATCGGCGTTGGCCCGCTCCAGCGCGGCCGAGCGCTCGGTCACGCGGCTCTCCAGCGAGACGTTGAGGTCTTTCAGATCGCGCTTGGCTTCCGACAGGCGCAGCTCCGAGTGCTCCAGTTGCGCGATGCGCTCGCGCAGCGCCCCGCTCATGGTATTGAGCGCACGCGCGAAGGCGGCGATTTCGTCGTCGCCGTCGACCGCCAGCGCCTTGCTGTAGTCACCCAGTTCCATTTGCGCCGATTGTCCCATCAGCGCGCGCAGCCGGCGCCCGATGCCGTGGGTGAAGGCGTAGAACAGCAGCAGGCCTATCGCCAGGCCGGCGAGTGAAATCACGCCGCCCTGCAACATGACCTTGTCGCGCGCGTGTTTCAGATCTTCCGTGGTGAGACCGAAGTTGATGCTGCCGATGCGGTTATTTTGCAGCAGCAGCGGCGAGCGCGCATGCAAGGTCGCGCCGTCGATGATGGTGTGGACACCCTTGAAGCTGGTGCCGCCACCTTGTTTGAGGATCACGGGCAGCGGCGCGTTGCGCTTGCCCACTTCGATGATCGGTTGTTCGTTTTCGTCCAGTATCAGCAGATAGCGCAGCAGGCTGTCGTCGGGATCGGCCAGCATTTCGGCCAGATAGCCGCTCAGCTCCGGCAGGCGGTTGCGTGTGGCATAGGGACTGAGGGAGAGATTGAGCGTGACCGCGTATTCCTGCGCGACCCGCTCGGCGTTGGTGCCGACCGCCTGGTTCATCAGCCGGATGCTATTCCATATCAGCAGGGCGACCACCAGCGCCTGGATCACGGCACTGAGCAAGAGGAATTTGGCGCGCAGCGATAGGCTCACGATGGACGGCTCACAATGATCGCCAGGTCGTGCCGGGACGCGGACAGCCGTCCCGGCACGACGAAGGCGAGGGTTAAGGCAGCGTCAGAATCACCTTGACGGTATCGTCCACTGCGGACTTGTCAATATAACCGATCGCCTTCGGGTCTGCGGCCACGGCTTTTTTCACTTCGGCGTTGCCGCTGTATTCCTTCGGCGGCGTAGCCTTACCGGTGAACACCAGCTTGGACCACAGCGCCTTGACCTGCGCGGCATCCTTGTCGGCGACCTTGCGATAAAAGTCGGCACGGATCGGCGAACCCTCTGCCTGGTCGACCGGCGTGAACAGCGTCGATTTACCCAGGAAGAATTGCGATGCCTGTTCCGAGAACATGCGCGTGGCCGGATTTTTCTGGCTGACGATAACGACGGTTTCCGCCGACGCCGACAGCGCGAACGAGGCCATGGCCAACGCGGACAGCGCGAGCGAGATAACGATTTTTTTCATGTGCGCTTTCCAATCAGAATACGAAGTCGAGCGAAGCACCGACGACGGTGACGCTATTGCGGTAGCCGGCGGCCGGCGCGAAGATCAGCATGCCCGATTTGGTCTTGGGCTTGACGCGGTCCACCTGGACTTTGAGCGCCAGCGATTTGGCGAAGTCCCAGCGCACGCCGACCAGGTCGGAGCTCTGTTCGGCCGACACCAGCGTGCCGCGCACGGCGGTCGACAGCGCGCCAGCGCGCGGGAAGTTGGCCGGCAGGTTCACCGAGGTGCCGGCGTCCTTGGTGGACGCGTGCGAGTAGTACGGCAGGAATTTGCCAAGGCGGTAGCCGGTCATGAAGTACCAGGCGTTGGTGTCCGGGATGTAGACCGGGTCCTTGGCGCGGCGCTGCGCGTACTCGGTCTGCACCAGGATGTTATTCCAGTCCATGGTGGCGCCGAGCGACGTGAAGGCGATCTTCTTGCCATCGGTCAGATTCAAATCGCTGGCAAGTTGCGCGAAGCCGACCTGGCGCAAGGTCGCGCCAAGGCTGTTGATCGGCGCCAGATCCTTGATCTTCAAGTCGGCGCGGGCATGGCCGACGCGTACCGTGAACGGACCGTATTCGCCACCCAGGCTGATACCCGCGGCCGGAGCGCGATAGTTGGCCACCGAGCCGGCGCCGGTCGGCACGAACAGCTTGCCGCGGCTGCGGCCGACGAAGGCCTGGCCGGTGAAGTTGAAGTCACCGAAGGCGCGCTGGTAGTTGACGTCCGCGCCGTCGGCGTTTTCCATTGGCTCCTGGCCGTACATCTCGATCGGTGGACGCATCATGGTGTTGGCGTAGCCGACGTTCTGGTAGTCGGAGATCAGGAAGATCGGCATGACGATGCGGCCCACGCGCACGCTCACTTCATCGGTGACGCGCGCCTTCAGGAAGCCCCAGGTCAGGTCGGTGGAATAGCTGTCGCTGGTGCTCTTGCGGGTCAACACCTGCACGGTGCCGGACAACCAGTCGTTCATTTTGTAGGTCGCTTGCAGACCCAGATTGGTATCGAGGCCGATGCGGGCCTTGTCGCCGATGCCTTCGGCCTGGTTGTAGCGGGCGAATTGCACATCGTCGGTGTTGCTCTTGGCAACACCCAGCGTGCCGAAGCCACTGATGGTCAGGTTGCCGTCGTCCAGCGTTCCCGCGCGCGCCTGGGTGGCGGTGGCGGTGAGGGCCGACAATACTGCCGCTACTAAAAGTTGCTTTTTCATGTGATCAAAATCCTTGTTCGTGTTCGATTTTTTAGTTGGCTTTGTTTATGACAATGCGGGGGTGGGGCATTCGTTGCTCACGTTAAACTAATTTCTCAAATGCATGAAAGCCAAACTGGAGAAATGGACGACCGTGCTAAAAATATGTGGTTTTTGTGCAAAAACTCCCATGAATTCATGGGCTTGTGTTGCAACGTTAAGATTCTTTTTGCGCATATTTATCAATTTCGCCAGTGATCGGGCGACGTTCGCGCGTGTGACCAATAGTTACTGATTTGTTTGACGCCGCGTCGCGCAGGCGGGGGCGCGAAGGCATGCGACGTTTTATGCGTCAGGTATTACAATAGCGGCTCCCGATTCCCAACTTCGCACCCACGAGATCACTTATATGGCCGTCAATTCCCCTCTGCCCCTTGCCTCCGCCCTGAAGCCTGTCGCCGGCGTCGAAATCGGCTTTGCCGAAGCCGGCATCAAAAAGCCGAACCGCAAGGACGTGCTGGTGGTGAAGGTCGCGCCGACGGCCACCGTGGCGGGCGTGTTCACGCTCAACCGCTTCTGCGCCGCGCCGGTGCAGATCGCCAAAGCCCACCTGGCCGCCGCCAAAGAGAGCGGCAAGCCGATCGCCGCGCTGCTGATCAACACCGGCAACGCCAACGCCGGCACCGGCGAACTGGGTCTGTCGCTGGCCAACGAAACCTGCGCCGCGCTAGCCGCGCAACTGGGTTGCGAGCCGTCGCAGATCCTGCCGTTTTCGACCGGCGTGATCCTCGAACCGCTGCCGGCCGCGAAAGTCATCGCCGGCCTGCCGCAAGCGGTCGCCGGCCTGAAGGCCGACAACTGGTACAACGCGGCCGAAGCCATCATGACCACCGACACCCAGCCGAAGGCCGGCTCGCGCACGGTCGTCATCGGCGGCCACACGGTCACCATGAGCGGCATCAGCAAGGGCGCCGGCATGATCAAGCCGAACATGGCCACCATGCTGGGCTACCTGGCGCTGGACGCCAAAGTCGCGCAGCCGGTGCTCGACGTGCTGGTCAAGCAGGTCGCCGACAAGAGCTTCAACTGCATCACCATCGACGGCGACACGTCGACCAACGACTCCTTCATGCTGATCGCCACCGGCGCCGGCACGCTGGAAGTGAACTCGGTCGACTCGCCGGAATATGCCGAACTGGCGGCCGCCGTCACCGAGCTGTCGCTGTTCCTGGCGCAGGCCATCGTGCGCGACGGCGAAGGGGCGACCAAATTTATCACCATCACGGTGGAAGAGGGCGAGAGCGTCGAAGAGTGCCGCAAGATCGCCTATTCGATCGGCCATTCGCCGCTGGTCAAGACCGCGTTCTTCGCCTCCGATCCGAACCTGGGCCGCATCCTGGCCGCCATCGGCTACGCCGGCGTGGATCTCGACGTCGGCAAACTGAATCTGTACCTGGACGATGTGTGGGTGGCCAAGGACGGCGGCCGCAATCCGGACTACAAGGAAGAAGACGGCCAGCGCGTGATGAAGCAAAGCGAAATCACCGTGCGCGTCAAGCTGGCGCGCGGGGCGGCGGCGGCCACCGTCTACACCTGCGACCTGTCGCACGACTACGTCAGCAT
Organism: Duganella sp. AC917; assembly: GCF_979258245.1. Lineage (NCBI taxonomy): Bacteria > Pseudomonadati > Pseudomonadota > Betaproteobacteria > Burkholderiales > Oxalobacteraceae > Duganella > Duganella sp. AC917. Next base: position 4,052,615 of record NZ_OZ409848.1, on the reverse strand, counting down.
CAACGCCGACTACCGTTCCTGATATGGCCACGCCTCTCGAACAATTCCTGGTGCGCGCGGAGGCGCTACTCGCGCGCGTCGAAGCGGTGCTGCCGCAGGCGCCGCGTGAACCCGACTGGAAGCTGGGTTTCGCCTTCCGCTGGAGGAAGCGCAGCGGCGGTGGCGCCAGCTATCTGCAGGCGGTGGCGCACGTGTCGCCGATCGCGCTGGACGACTTGCAGCATATCGGCCCGCAGAAAGAGCAGATCGAGCAGAACACCCGCCAGTTCGTGCAGGGGCGGCCGGCCAACAACGTGCTGCTGACGGGCGCGCGCGGCACCGGCAAATCGTCCTTGATCAAGGCGTGCCTGAACCAGTTCGGCAAGGACGGCCTGCGTCTGATTGAAGTCGACAAGGCCGATCTGGCCGAGCTGCCGGACATCGTCGACATCGTCGCCGGCCGGCCGGAGCGCTTCATCATCTTTTGCGACGACCTGTCGTTTGAAGAGGGCGAGAGCGGCTACAAGGCGCTGAAGGTGGCGCTTGACGGCAGCATCTCGGCGCAGTCGGACAATGTGCTGATCTACGCCACCTCCAACCGCCGGCACCTGATGCCGGAACGGATGTCGGACAACACCAGCTACAAGCATGACGAGGATGGCGACCTGCATCCCGGCGAAACGGTCGAGGAAAAGATATCGCTGTCGGAGCGCTTCGGCCTGTGGCTGTCGTTCTACCCGTTCAAGCAGGACGATTACCTGGCCATCGTCGGCCACTGGCTGTCGTCCTTGGGCTGCACGGAACAGCAGATCGAAGCGGCGCGCGGCGACGCCCTGCGCTGGGCCTTGCAGCGCGGCTCGCGCTCGGGCCGGGTGGCGTGGCAGTTCGCCAAGGACTACGCCGGCAAACTGCCGCAGGGCGGCCAGGCATGAGCGACGGCGAAGCGAAGATCAAGCCGGTCGACGTCGCTGTCGGCATCCTGATGAAGCCGAACGGCGACGTCCTGCTGGGCCAGCGTCCGGCCGGCAAACCGTATGACGGCTACTGGGAATTCCCGGGCGGTAAAGTCGACCCCGGCGAAACAATACTGCAAGCGCTCAAGCGCGAGTTTGTCGAAGAACTGGGGCTGACGATCAACAGCGCCGAGGAATGGTGCGGCGTCGAATACGTGTACCCGCACGCGCACGTGCGGCTGCATTTCTACATCAGCAGGGATTGGGAAGGCGAGCCGCAAAGCCTCGAAGGCCAGGCCTTCGCGTGGCAGGGCACGGTCGGCGTCGAACCGCTGCTGCCGGCGACGATACCGCTGCTCGAATGGCTGGACGTGGTCCGCGCCGAGCGCGCCGCGCTGTGATTCGCCAAATTTATTTGCATCGGGCTGCATCCAAACGCGTCGCTGGCGTGTAGTACTGGCATCAACGGGACAATCCCGCTGGTTCTCACTACTACTCAGGAGCCTGACATGCAAATCCAACAATCCGCCGCCATCCTTGCCGCCGCCGTCCTGCTGTCCGCTTGCGCCAGCGCCCCGACCTTCAACCAACAGGCTTTGCCGGCCGCCGTGCAGGTGCCGGAAGGTAATAAGGTCGCGCTGGAAACCGTCGGCGCCGGCGATATCACCTATGAGTGCAAGGCCAAGAAGGATGCCGCCGGCCAGTTCGAGTGGACTTTCGTCGGCCCGGACGCCGGCTTGAGCGATCGCAGCGGCATGAGCGTCGGTAAATACTTCGGCCCGCCAGCGACCTGGCAGAGCAACGACGGCTCCAAGGTCACCGCCACCCAGGTCGCGGTCGCTCCGGCCGGCGCCGGCAATATTCCGTCGCAACTGGTCAAGGCCAACCCGGCCATGGGCAGCGGCGCCATGACCGGCGTCACCTACATCCAGCGCGTCGCCACCAAGGGCGGCGTGGCGCCGGCCAGCGCTTGCGCCGCCGCCAATCTGGGCGCCAAGGAAACCGTGAAATACCAGGCCGACTACATCTTCTGGAAAGCCGCGTAATTTCGTTGCCAGGCCGGCGGTCGCAAGGATGTGATCGGCTATAATCGGCCGACACTCAGCAGATCACCGCCGGGCCGCGCCCAACCTTTTTTCCTGACTGCTGATGCCGAACGCCCCGGACGGTTTTGACTACGACGCCGCGCTGCACGCCTGTGCCAAAGGCGACCAGCGTGCCTTGCAGCGCCTGTACGAACAGGACGGGCGCCATCTGCTCGGCGTGGCGCTGCGCATCGTGCGCCGCCGCGACGTGGCCGAGGACGTGCTGCACGACGCCTTCGTCAGCATCTGGCAGAAGGCCGCCAGCTTCGATCCGCAACGCGGCGCCGCGCGCGGCTGGATTTTCACCGTGGTGCGCCATCAGGCGCTCAACACGCTGCGTTCGCGCGAGCGCGAAGTGTATGCCGAGGCCGACACGCTCGACGCCTTGCAGGAAGACCGGACCGACACCGTGGCCGAACAATTTGAACTGCAGGCCAGCATGGGCCGCTTGAACGATTGCCTCGGCCATCTCGATAGCGCCAAGCGCAACAGCATTGTCTGCGCCTATGTCGACGGCTGCAGCCACAGCGAAATCGCGACGCGGCTGAACGCGCCGCTGGGCACGGTCAAGGCCTGGCTCAAGCGCGGCCTGGCCGCATTGCGGGAGTGCATGGGATGAACGAATCACTGGAGGAATTGCAGCAGCTGGCCGGCGAATACGTGCTGGGCACCTTGTCGCTGGCGGCGCGCTTGCAAGTGGAGCTTCGCATGCGGGACGAGCCGCTGTTGCGCGCCGAAGTCGACGCCTGGGAGCGCCGCCTGCTGCCGCTGACGGCGCTGGCCGAGCCGGTCGATCCTTCACCGAAACTGTGGCCGCGCATCGTCGGCAACCTGCGACCGCAGGCCGTGACGCATGCCGGTGGATGGCGTCGCTGGTGGGACGACCTGCGGCTGTGGCGCGCGCTTGCCGGCGTGGCGCTGGTCGCCACGCTGGTGCTGGCCAACATGCTGCTGCTGCGTCCCGATCCGGCGCAGCCCGCCTACATGGTGGTGCTGGTGTCGCCGCAGCAGCGCAACGCCGGCTATGTGGTGCAGGCCAGCCTGAACAATCAGCTGACCTTGACGCCGCTCGAAGGCACGCCGGTGCCGAGCCAAAAATCGCTGCAGTTCTGGACCAAGGGGAAAGACTGGAGCAAGCCGGAGTCGCTGGGACTGGTGACGCCGAATCAGCCGCTGAAGGTGGCGCTGGGCAAGTTGCCGCAGGTCGAGGCCGGGCAGCTGTTTGAAATCACGCTGGAGCCCGCAGCCGGCTCGCCGACCGGCCGACCGACCGGTCCGATCCTGTACATCGGCAGGGCCGTGAAGGTGAAATCGACCGCGATGTAAGGCGTCCAGGTGGCGGCGGCTTACTCTTCCTCGAGCGGATCTTTGGGCGGCGCGGCGGGGATGGCGTACTTTTCCTCGGCCCAGGCGCCGAGATCGATCTGTTTGCAGCGTTCCGAACAGAACGGGCGATACTTATTCTCTTCCTTCCACTCCACTTTGGCGGAGCAGGTAGGGCAGTCAACTACGGTGGCCATGATCAATCTTTAGAAGTTACAGAGTGTGAGCTCGAATGGTACATCATCTTCCAGCGCCTTGGGTTTCAGGTCGCCGCCCTGGGTTGTAAAGCGCACCCACAGCATGTACTTGTTGGCCGAGATCTCCGGGATCGCGCCCATCGATTCGTCCAGCGTCAGCCGCAGCATCTGATAGACCTTGCCCTGCAACATTTGCTGATAACTGCCGGCGACGGCAATCATCTTGACCGGGCCGCCGGAATCGCGCAGCAGGCGCAGCACCAGCGCCAGCGCGTCGAACAGCGGCGCCAGCGGCGCGAACCATGTGACGATGTCGTTGAAGCGCTGCTCGGCGGGCCGCTTTTGCCAGGCGTAATACGACGGCAAATCGAATTCGCAGGCGCCGCCGGGAATGATGGTGCGGCCGCGTATGCTCATCAGCCATTCGTTGTCGCGCACATTCTGGCCGGTCTTGCCCTGCGCCGCGACCAGCGCACTGCTGACGCCGTCGAGTTCCGCGAGGATGGCGTCCAGGGTTTCCGTCTGGACATTGGGATTCATGCGGTAGCCAAGCAGGCTTTGGCGCTGGCGCTCGAGCTCCTGCAGCAGGTCGGATTTGAGGTCGGCGCGGCCGGCCACTTCCAGCATATCGAAGATCGTCGACAAGGCGACGTGATGCTGCATCGGATGTTCCTGATGCACAAAGAATTTGAATTTCTCGTACAGATCCTCTAATCGCAACAACGTGCGGATGCGCTCGTTGAAAGGATATTCGTAGACAATCAAAATAACATCCCTCTATTGGTGGACCTGCGGTGAATTCACGTGATTCTGAAGCAAGCCAAGCAAAAATACAAACGTTGCGAAGGTATTGTTACCGTTCTTTTTGAAATTGCTAGCGAATTTTCATGTACAAGGCGTGTAAACGGTCGATTTGGGGCTTCAAAGCGGCAATTCCGTCGTTATTCTCGATAATGTCGTCGGCGGCAGCCAACCGCTGCGCGCGGCTGGCCTGGGCCGCCATGATGGCCAGCACTTGCGATTCCGTTAGATTGTTACGCGTCATCACCCTTGAAATTTGCACTTCCTCCCGGCAATCGATCACCAGTACGCGCGACACGCGGGACCGCCAGGTTCCGGACTCGACCAGCAGCGGCACCGCGTAGATGACATAGCTGCCGGTCGCCGCCGCGCCGGCCGCCAGCGCGCCGTCGCGAATGCGCGGATGCAGGATGGCTTCCAGGCGCGCCTTGGCGCCGGCGTCGGCGAACACCAACTGGCGCATGCGCGCGCGGTCCAGCGCGCCGGTGGCGTCGGCAAACTCGGCGCCGAATTCGGCGATGATGGCCGGCATGGCGGGGCCGCCCGGCGCGGTCAGGCTGTGGGCGATGAGGTCGGTGTCGACAATAGTGGCGCCGCGCTCGGCGAACATATTGGCGACCGTGGTCTTGCCGCTGCCGATGCCGCCGGTCAGGCCGATGGAGAATGGGGCAGTGCTCATGCGGTGGATTTGCTCTTAATAGTAAGGATAGACGACCCGGGTGAAGGCGGTCAGCGGTTCCCGGTACAGGAAGGTGATCAGGCCGGCGGCGGCCAGATACGGCCCGAACGGGATCTGGTAGTCGAAGCCGCGCCGGTTGGCCACCATGAGCGCGATACCGACCACGGCCCCGACCAGCGAGGCCATCAGCACTATGGCTGGCAACGTCGCCCAGCCCATCCACGCACCCAGCGCGGCCAGCAGTTTGAAATCGCCATAACCCATGCCTTCGCGGCGACGCACCAGTTTATACACCCAATAAATGGTCCACAGCGCCAGATAGCCGGCGGCCGCGCCAATCACCGAATCGTGCAGCGACACGTAGGTGCCGTTGATGTTGATCAGCAAGCCGGCCCAGATCAGCGGATAGGTGAGGTCGTCGGGCAAAAATTGGGTGTCGGCGTCGATGAAGGTCAGCGCGATCAGGAAATACAGGAAGAACAGCCCGCCCAGGCCCTGCCAGCCGGTGCCCAGCTTCCACACCACCAGCGCCGACAGCGCGCCGGTCAGCAGCTCGATGGCCGGGTAGCGCGGCGAGATCGGTGCCTTGCATTGGCTGCATTTGCCGCGCAAGGCCAGATAGCTAATCACCGGAATGTTCTCCAGCGCGGTGATCTGGTGGTGGCAATGCGGACATGCCGAGCGCGGCACCATCAGGTTGTAGCGTTCGGTGTGGATCTCAGGCTTGCCCGCTTCCACGGCGCAATAGTTGTCCGATTCGCGCTGCATCATCTTCGGCAGGCGGTGGATGACGACGTTGAGGAAGCTGCCGATCAGCAGGCCGAACAGCGCGCCGATCAGGCTGATGGCCAGATCGGCGGCGGGGGCAAACAACAGCGGCGATTGCGGTATCGAGTCGAGCATACGGGGTCATCGGCCCTTGGCGGGCGGGTAGATAGGCACAGGCCCATATTAAAGCATCGTGGCAACATTGCGGCGCGTTTTTCAGGGACGCCGCACTGCGCGGTTCGCGTGCGCCTCTCTCGTTGGGGATATGGGAAGGCTATTGAAATGATGGCAATGTGCGGGGGCCGGATACCGGAATACCGGTAAAAAATACACAGGAGCCGTTTTTGCTGTTGTTCTTACAATCCCCCTTATTTGTGATGCTGGGCTTGGTCCTCGAATGCTTGCTGCTGGGCGTGTTATTCCGGATCTGCCTGCGCAACTACTCGCGCCGCTTCGAATCCCGTCTCAAGCAACTCGAAGAGCGTGAACGGGTCGCCTTCGATCTGCACGACACGCTGCTGCAAAGCATGCAGGGGGTGTTGCTGCGGGTGCAAAGCGTCGGCCAGCGCTTGCCCGATGGCAGCGCCGAGCGCGATACCATCGAAGCCATCCTCGACCAGGCCGACGAGGTGCTGGCCGAGGGCCGCCACCAGGTGCTGGCGCTGCGCACGCCGCTGGTGTATGGCGACAATGTCAGTCAGGCGTTCGCGCAGGTCGGGCACTCGTTGCGGGACAATTTCAAGACGCCGTTCCGCATGATCGTGACCGGACGTGCACTGCCGCTCGATAGCGAGTTCAGCGAGGAGATTTACCGGATCGGAAGGGAGGCGTTGTTCAATGCGTTTCAACATGCCGAGGCCGGTCATATCGAGCTGGAGCTGGTGTATGGCTGCGAGTTCTTTTCGCTGTTGGTGCGGGATGACGGCAAGGGCATCGATACGACCAGGGCGTCGGAGGTGGGCTATCGCGGCTTGAGCGGCATGCGCGAGCGGGCCGAGCGCATGGGCGGCGGCGTGGAGGTGCTGAGTTTGCCCGAGCGCGGCACCGAAGTGATTTTCAAGGTGCCGGGCGAGGTGTGCTATCGGCCGCAGGCGAAGCAAGGTGGACTTTGGCGGCACCGGATCGCAGCCTGGCTGGGCCGCACAGAGTCGCGCGGGTGATCCGCGCGGATCTTGCTGATTTAGTCTGGAGGAGCATGGCGGCGAGCTTATGTCAACCGATACCCCGGCAGGAGGCGTTGACGCAGGCGCTGGAAATTTTTGATGAAATTTGCGGTTTCCTAAGATAGGCTTGTCGGCCAGACGCCATGAGAGCGTAAGCTGCTTAAACCACCGACCCCAGCTTGAATATCGGCAAATACATCGCCACGACAAGCCCGCCGATCAGCACGCCCAGGATCACCATGATCGCCGGCTCCATCAAGCTCGACAACGACGCCACCGCCTCGTCCACTTCTTCCTCATAGAAATCGGCGACCTTGCCCAGCATGGCGTCCAGCGAGCCCGATTCCTCGCCGATGGCGACCATCTGCGTGACCATGTTGGGAAACACCTCGACGTTCTGCATCGCCACCGTCAGGCTGGTGCCGGTGCTGACCTCGTTCTGGATCCTGCGGGTGGCATCCAGGTACACCGCGTTGCCGGCCGCGCCGCCGACCGAGTCGAGCGATTCGACCAGCGGCACGCCGGCGGCGAACATCGTCGCCAGGGTCCGCGTCCAGCGGGCGATCGTGGCTTTGCGGATCACGTCGCCAAACACCGGCAGCCTGAGCAGCAGCTTGTCCATGAAGCGCTGCATTTGCAGCGAACGTTGCCACGCCCGGAAGAACAGGTACAGGCCCATGCCGATCGTAAAGAAAATCACATGCCACCACGTGACGAAGAACTCCGACAGCGCCATGACGAACAAGGTCGGCGCCGGCAGGTTGGCGCCGAAGCTGGCAAACACTTCCTTGAACGCCGGCACCACCCAGATCATGATCACCGCCGTGACGACAAACGCCACCGCGAGAATCGATATCGGATACATCAGCGCCGATTTGATCTTGGCCTTCATGGCCAGCGTTTTCTCTTTGTAGACCGCCAGCCGCGTCAGCAGGTCTTCCAGGATGCCGGCCTGTTCGCCGGCGCCGACCAGGTTGCAGAACAGCGGGTCGAAGTACAGCGGAAACTTGCGGAAAGCCTGGTTCAGGCTGGTGCCGGTTTCGATGTCGGCGCGCAGGTCCATCACCAGTTTCGAGACGGACGGGTTGGAATGGCCCTTGCCGACGATGTCGAACGATTGCAGCAGCGGCACGCCGGCCTTCATCATCGTCGCCAGTTGGCGGGTGAACAGCGAGATGTCCTTGTCGGTGATGCGCTTGCCGCTGCGGTAGGCCTTCTTCTTGACCTTGGTGACCATGATGCCCTGGCGGCGCAAGGTGACGTTGACCACGGCTTCGCCGCCGGCGCGCATTTCTCCGCGCACGGTCTTGCCGGTCTTGTCCTTGCCCTCCCAGGCGAAGATCAGTTCCTTGACCTGGTTGCCCGCGTTGCCCGAAGTCGCCATGATCGTTGTCCTCTTCTTTACCGCTTATTCGTTGGTGCAGCCGAGCACTTCTTCGAGGCTGGTCAGGCCGTTCTTGACCTTTACCAGTCCCGACTGGCGCAGCGACTTCACGCCTTCCTCTTCGGATTTTGCAGCGATTTCCATCGAGTTGCCATGCGCGAGGATAATGCTTTCGATCGCCGGCGTGATCGGCATGATCTGGTAGATGCCGACCCGGCCCTTGTAGCCGCCGCCGTTGCAGCGCTCGCAGCCGACCGGGCCGTAAGGTTTCCAGCTGCCGTCCAGTTCATGCTGTTGGAAGCCGGCCTTGAGCAGCAGGTCGTGCGAGATCTCGACCGGCTGCTTGCAGTTGCACAGCCGTCGCGCCAGCCGCTGCGCGGTAATCAAAATCACCGACGAGGCGATGTTGAACGGCGCCACGCCCATATTCATCAGCCGCGTCAACGTCGATGGCGCGTCGTTGGTGTGCAGGGTCGAGAACACCATGTGACCGGTCTGCGCGGCCTTGATGGCGATGTCGGCCGTCTCAAGGTCGCGGATCTCGCCGACCATGATGATGTCCGGGTCCTGGCGCAGGAAGGATTTCAGCGCCACCGGAAACGTCAGGCCGGCCTTGTCGTTGACGTTGACCTGGTTCACGCCGGGCAGGTTGATCTCGGCCGGGTCCTCGGCGGTGGAGATGTTGATGCCGGGCTTGTTGATGACGTTCAAGCACGTGTACAGCGACACCGTCTTGCCCGAGCCGGTCGGGCCGGTCACCAGCACCATGCCGTACGGCCGCTGGATGGCGTCGAGCAGCAATTCCTTCTGGTCCGGATCGTAGCCGAGCGCGTCGATGCCCATCTGCGCCTGCGTGGCGTCGAGGATACGCATGACGGTTTTCTCGCCGAACAGCGTCGGCAGGGTCGAGATGCGCAGATCGACGGTCTTGGTCGGCGAGACGATCAGGCGCATGCGCCCGTCCTGCGGCACGCGCTTTTCCGAGATGTCGAGCTTGGCGAGCACCTTGATGCGCGACACCAGCTTGTCCTTGATCGAGATCGGCGGCTGGGCATGCTCCATCAACACGCCGTCGACGCGGAAGCGCACCCGGTAGAACTTTTCGAACGGTTCGAAATGCAAGTCCGACGCGCCCATGTTGACCGCGTCCATCAGCATCTTGTTGAGGAATCGCACCACCGGCGCATCCTCGACGTCGTTGGTGGCCGATTCGGCCGCCGCCACCACCGCCGCCGCCGCGCTTTCCTCCTCGGCGAACTGGATGTCCGCCTCGTCGCCGGCCAGGTCCGATATGGTTTGCTCGCTGGACTTGTTGAGCCGCGCGAGCAGCTGCAGCAGCGTGTCGTGCGGCACGATGACGGGCTCGACCGTGGACTCGGTCTGGAACTTGATCTGGTCGAGCGCCTGCAGATTGGTCGGGTCGGAAATGGCCACCGACATCTTGTTGCCGCGCTTGGCCAAGGCGATGACGCGCTGGGCTTGCATCAGCTTGTTGTCGATGGCCTTGGCGGGCAGCGCGTCGATATTGAGCGCGGCCACGTCCATCAGCGGATAGGCGAACGTTTCGGCGCAGAAGGCGGCGAGGGCGCGCGCATCGATCAGCCCGCTTGCCAGCAAGGCGTCGATGAAGGGCGACTTCTCGTGCACGGCCTTTTTTTGCAGCGCCTCGGCCTGCATCGCGGAGAGCCGCCCGGCTTGCAGCAATGCGCGCGCCAATCCCGGCATCGGGGCGCCTGGCGCGGCGTTGGGTAGGACTGCTGCCATAGAAGCATCTATCTTGATAGGGGACGGGCGATCAAAGAATCATGCTCTTGAGCATTAATTTTGTAAAGCCGTTTGTCGCTGCCAAGAAACGATTGTACGCCCGGGTGTTGCGTTAGCCGCGTGGGCTTAGCAATCAGACACCGCGTTTGGTGCCGGGCCTTATCAATTTGACGACCTTGATGGATTGATCATGCGCCTGGATCACCTCGATGATGCAGCTGCCGATTTTGATACTGATCGGTGCTTCCGGGATTTCCTGCAATAGCTCCAGCAGCATGCCGTTCAAGGTTTTGGGGCCGTCGAGCGGGAAGTTCAGGCCCAGGCGTTTGTTGACGTCGCGCAGCGCGGTCGCGCCCTCCAGCAGGCACTCGCCGTGCTCGTTCCAGGCGAAGCTGTCGGCGCCGGCGTCGCCCGGCAGCGAGGTGGTGAACTCGCCGATCATTTCCTCGATGATGTCGTCCAGCGTGACCAGCCCCTGGACCTCGCCGTACTCGTCGACGATGATGCCCAGGCGCTCCTTGCGTTCCTGGAAGTACTGCAACTGCGTGAACACGCCGCTGTCCTGCGGGATGAAGTAAGGCGTGGTCAGCAGCGCGCGAAAATGCTCCACGGTCAGCTCGTCTTCCTGGTTCAGCAGCGCCACCGCCTTGCGCACGTGCAGGATGCCGACGATGCGGTTGATCTCGCCTTCGTAGACGGGCAGCTTGCTGTGGTAGCAGGTGGTCAGCTCGCGCTTGATTTCCTCGACCGATTGTTCCAGGTCCAGCGCCTCGATCTGCGCGCGCGGCGTCATGATGTCCTCGACGACGATGGTTTCCAGGTCGAACAGGTTGAGCAGGATGCTCTTGTGTTTTTGCGGAATGAAGTTGCCGCCCTCAAGCACGATCGAGCGCAGTTCCTCCGGCGACACGCGGGCCTCCTGCCGGTGCGCCCCGGCCTTGAGCCGGAACAGCCTGAGCACCTGGGTGACGAACAGGTTGACGAACCAGATCACCGGTTTGAACAGCGCCATCAAAGGCCGCAGCACGACGCTGGTGGGCAGGGCGATGCGCTCGGGATAGGTGGCGCCGATCAGCTTCGGCGAGATCTCGGCGAACACGATCAGCAGGAACGCCACCACGCCGGTGGAGATGATGATGACGTTGTCGTCGTGGCCGAAATACTCGATGGCGATCGACGTCACCAGCGCCGTGGCCATGGCGTTGACCAGCGTGTTGGCGATGAGGATCAACGACAGCAGCTTATCGGTGCGGTCGAGCAGCCACAGCGTGGTGATCGCGGCGCGGCTGCCGCGCTTGGCCTCGTGGCGCAGGCGATAGCGGTTGGCCGCCATCAGGGCGGTTTCGGCCATGGCGAAAAAGGCCGAGCACAAAATCAGGAGGGCGAGTGCAAGAAGTTGCACCCATAAGGGCACGGTATCCAATTGTCACCGTAAAGAGTCTGGAAAACTGGTCGCCGTGCAGCGGTTGCCGGCCCAGAGCATTATCAGCTGGAATTTTAAGGTATGGATGAGTTAGGTGCAAGTTGGCCTATGGGGCGCGGAGTTCGCGCGGTACTATGGAGCTCACTTTCATACAGCGATAAAGGTGGTGCACGATGCGTAAGAACTTTGTTTTGCTTGGTTTGATGTTGGGACTCGGCGGCGGCGCAGCGCAAGCCGCGCCGCTGAACCAGGCTTTGTTGACGCAGGCCGAAAAAGCCAAGCCCGAGGCATTGGCGTTGCTCGAGCGCTTGGTCAACATCGACTCCGGCACCTACAACGAAGCGGGGCTGGACAAGGTCGGCGCCATTGCGCGGGAGGAGTTGAAAAAACTTGGCGCGCGCATCGAGGTGTTGCCGGCGTCACCGGCCAAGTCGAGCAATATCGTCGCCAGCTGGACCGGCAAGGGCAAGGGCCGTATCCTGTTGGTCGCGCACATGGATACCGTCTTTGGCGATGGCGCGGCCGCGGCCCGGCCTTTCCGCGTCGACGGCAAGCGCGCCTACGGTCCCGGCATCATGGACGACAAGGGCGGTATTGTCATGGCGTTGTACTCGATGAAACTGCTGCGCGAGGCAAAATTCGACGATTACGCGAAGGTGACCCTGATCCTCAATACCAACGAGGAAACCGGCTCGGCCGGCACGCTGGCGCTGATCAACAAGCAGGCGAAGGAGCATGACGTGGCCTTCAACCTCGAACCGGGCCGTCCGGCCGATGGTTTGGTGATCTGGCGCAAGGGCAGCGGCGGCATCGAGCTCGACGTCAAGGGCAAGGCGGCGCACGCCGGCGTGGCGCCGGACGCTGGCCGCAACGCCGCGCTGGAGGCGGCGCATCAGGTCCTCCAACTGAGCAAACTGGGCGACGCCGGCAAGCAGACCACGGTCAACTTCACGGTAATCAAGGCGGGCGAACGCAGCAACGTCATTCCGGATGCCGCGCACGCCGAGGCCGACGTGCGGGTGGCGGTGGCGGAGGAGTTCGACCGGGTCGAGAAGGACATGGCGCGCATCTCCGCCAACCAGCTGATCCCGGACACGCAGGTGAGCGCGAAGCTGCGCCGTGGCTTCCCGCCGATGCCGCAAAACGCCGCGACCGACAGCATGGCGGCGCGAGCGCAGGCCATCTACGGCGAGTTGGGCAAGAAGCTGACGCTGGAAGGCAGCGGCGGCGCGGCCGATTCGAGCCTGATCGCGGCGGCCGGCGTACCGACCATCGACGGCCTGGGCATCGTCGGCGGCGGCATCCACACGCCGGAGGAATATATCGAAGTCGACAGCATCGCCCCGCGCCTGTACCTGCTGACGCGGTTGATCATGGACTACAGCAAATAAATCACGTCAAGTTGCGCAGGATGACGGCGTGGCCGGCGATGGTCGCGCCGTTTTCCTGTCGCGCGGCGAGCGGCTCGGCCGCCAGGACCTCGAAACCATTGGCCTTTGCCAGGCGTTCCAGATAGCCGAGCGTGTGGGCGTAGCGATTGGTGGGGCGTAAGGTGAAGTCGGCGCCGTCGCCGGCTTCGACGGAAAAGCAGAAGCGCCCGCCCGGCTTCAACGCGCGCTGCACGCGTTCGAACACCGGTTGCAGGTCGCCGATGTAGACGAAAACGTCGGCTGCGACAGCCAAATCCCAGTGGTTGTCGAAGCCGTCCAGATAGCGCAGCAAATCGGCGCAGACCAGCGTATCGTAGCCGCCCCGTTCAGCCGCTTTGTCCAGCATCTGCTGCGACAGGTCGACGCCATCCAGCCGGCGCGAGTAAGCCTTCAGATAAGGCGCACACAGACCGGTGCCGCAGCCGATGTCCAGCGTCTCAAGATCGGTCGCCGGCGCCACGCGCCGCAGCATCGCGTCGAGATAGGCCGGGGTCTGGTACTCCAGCACCTTCACCAGATGCTCGTCGAAGTGATTCGCGTATTGATCGAACAACGAGCGCACGTATTCGGCCGGCAGCACGGCCGGCGTTTCGCCGACGCCAAGCGACGCCAGGGCGAAGGCGATGGTTTCCGGATTGTCGCCATGCGCCAGCGCGGCGCGGTAGGCGGCGATCGCCTCGTCGTTGCGGCCCAGCGAGCGTAGCGCGTTGCCGCGATGGTAGTGCGCCAGCGCGTGGTCCGGTTTCAGCTTGATCGCCTGGTCGTAGCTATCCAGCGCCGCGTCGAATTCGCCCAGCCGGAACAGGCTCGCACCCTGCGCGCTGTATGCCTCCGCCCACTGCGGCCGCAGATGGATGGCGCGGTCGAAACTCTCCACCGCGTCTGGCAGCTGGCGCAGGCAGTGCAGGGCGTTACCGCGCGCGAACCAGGCGTCGGCGTAGCGGTCCTTGACGTTGAGCGCATCTTCCGCCGCGCCCAGCGCCTCCGGATAACGGGCCTGGTCTTGCAACACGATCGCGCGGTTGCAGTGCGCCTCGGCGTAATTCGGCTGGATTTCGATCGCGCGCTGGTAACTGAGTAGCGCTTCGTCGAGACGTCCCAACTTGCGCAGCGCATTGCCGCGATTACTCCAGGCCATGGCGTAGTCGGGGAGCAGGGCGATGGCGCGGTCGTGGCTGGCCAGCGCTTCTTCGGCGCGTCCGGCATCGAGCAGCGCCACACCGAGGTTGGCGTGGGCTTTGGCTTGTTGGCCGTCGATGTCGATCGCTTGTGAGATCAGCGCGATGGCCTGTGCGGTGTCGCCCTGCTGGCGGGCGATCACGCCCAGCAGATGCAGCGCATCGAACTGGCGGGGATTGAGATCGAGCACCTGGCGGTACAGCGCCTGCGCGGGTTCGAGGCGGCCTTGCTGGTGCAATTCAACGGCCTGTTGCAGGAAGGACGCCTCGAGGGCGGAACGGGATTCGGTCATGGTGAGCGCATCTTAGCTTCAACTGCCCCTATACGTCGAATACGCCCATGGCGACACGACCAGCGGGACATGGTAATTTTGCTCCGCGCTCGCCACACCGAAAGCGATGGTCACCTCGTCGATAAAACGTGGCTCCGGCAGCTCAACCCCCTGCGACGCGAAATAATCCCCGGCGCTGAACACCAGCTCATATTTCCCCATTTTCATCGTCTCGCCCTCCAGCAGCGGCGCCGAACAGCGGCCGTCGGCGTTGGTGACGTCGGTTTTGATCAGGGTCCGCCCCTGCGCCCCGACGGCATACAGCGCCACCTTGACCCCGGCCCCCGGCTTGCCTTGCGTGATGTCGAGAACGTGCGTACTGAGCTTGCCCATAATTGTCCTATATGTGTACGTCATAAGTATCTATTGTACAAATAATATACCGATGACGGTCGACGCATATATGATTACAGATATATTCCCCATCGACCCGCCTGCGCCCATGACCACTTACGACAACTATCCGCGCGACATGATCGGCTACGGGCCGAAGCCGCCGCACGCCCAGTGGCCCAACCAGGCCCGCGTGGCGCTGCAGTTCGTCCTGAATTACGAAGAGGGCGCCGAAAACAACGTGCTGCACGGTGATGCAGGATCGGAAACATTCCTGTCCGAGATCATCGGCGCGGCCTCGTTCGGCAACCGCCACATGAGCATGGAATCGCTGTACGAGTACGGCTCGCGCGCCGGCTTGTGGCGCCTGCTGCGCATGTTCGAGGAGCGCAAGCTGCCGCTGACGGTGTTCGGCGTGTCGATGGCGCTCAAGCGGCACCCGGAGGCGGTGGCCGCGTTCCAGTCGCTGGGCCACGAAATCGCTTGCCACGGCCTGCGCTGGATCACGTACCAGAATATGGACGAGGCGACCGAGCGCGCGCACATGAAGGAGGCGGTCGATATCATCCGCGAACTGACAGGAAGCGCGCCGCAAGGCTGGTACACGGGCCGCGATTCGCCCAACACGCGCCGGCTGGTGATGGAGCACGGCGGCTTCCGCTACGATTCCGACCACTACGGCGACGACTTGCCGTTCTGGCAAAAGGTGGACTACACCGACGCCGATGGCAAGGCCGCCACGGCGCCGCAACTGATCGTCCCCTACACGCTGGACACCAACGACATGCGTTTCGCCGCCGCGCAGGGCTTCAATTCCGGCACGCAGTTCTTCGACTATCTGAAGGACGCCTTCGACGTGCTGTACGCGGAAGGCGACCCGGATGGGTTGAACCAGCCGAAGATGCTGTCGATCGGCCTGCACTGCCGCATCGCCGGCCGACCGGCGCGGGCAGCGTCGCTGGCGCGCTTCCTCGACTACGTGCAAGGGCACGACAAGGTCTGGATCGCGCGCCGGATCGATATCGCCGATCACTGGCGCGCAGTACACCCTGCCGCACAAACCTTAGATTGAGAATACGATGTCCGAACCGATTCGTTTTTACTTCCGTGCCGCGGTCCAGGAGATCACCAACGTCGCACCGACGCGCACCTTGCTGCAGCATCTGCGCGAGGACCTGCATTGCACCGGCACCAAGGAAGGCTGCGCCGAGGGCGATTGCGGCGCCTGCACGGTCGTCATCGGCAGCTTGAACCTCGACGGTGAACTGGAGATGAAGTCCGTGAACTCCTGCATCCAGTTCGCGCCCACGCTGGACGGCAAGGCGCTGTTCACCGTCGAGGATTTGCAGCAGGCCGACGGCACGCTGCATCCGGTGCAGCAGGCGATGGTCGAATGTCACGGTTCGCAATGCGGTTTCTGTACGCCCGGTTTCGTCATGTCCTTGTGGGGCATGTACCTCGATAAAAACGGCCAGCCGGCGCAGCGCAAGGAAATCGACGATTGCCTGTCCGGTAATCTGTGCCGCTGCACCGGCTATCGTCCGATCATCGACGCCGCGCACCGCATGACCGAGCTACCCAAAGTCGGTTTCGACCGCGAAGCGCTGGCGGAGCAGTTGCGCGGCTTGCGGCGCGACGCGGGCGCCAGCTACTCCGCGCACGGGCAGACTTTCCACGCGCCGCGCACGCTCGATGAACTGGTGGCGTTGCGCGCCGCCCATCCGAAAGCGACGCTGCTGGCCGGCTCCACCGACATCGGCCTGTGGGTCACCAAGCAAATGCGCGAACTGGGCGACATCATCTATCTCGGTCACGTCACCGCGCTGCAAACCATGACGCAGAAAGACGGCATGCTGGAAATCGGCGCCGGCGTCTCGCTCGACGATGCATACCGCTCCCTGGCCGATTTGTATCCAGCCCAATTGAGCGAAATGCGCCAGCGCTTCGCCTCCCTGCCGATCCGCAATGCGGGCACCCTCGGCGGCAACGTCGCCAACGGTTCGCCGATCGGCGATTCAATGCCGTGGATGATCGCGCTGGGCAGCGAAGTGGTGCTGCAAGGCGCCGCCGGCAAGCGCGTGCTGCCGCTGGAGGCGTTCTACCTCGATTATCAGAAAAAGGATATGCGGCCGGACGAATTGGTGGTTGCCCTGCGCGTGCCGTTGCCGCGCGCGGGGATCGAATTCCGCACCTATAAACTCGCCAAGCGCTTCGACCAGGATATCTCCGCCGTCTGCGCCGCGTTCGCGTTCAAGCTCGATGGCGAGGTGGTGGCCGACGCCCGCATCGCCTTCGGCGGCATGGCCGCGACACCGCGCCGCGCCCCGCGCGCGGAGGCTGCGCTGATCGGCTTGCGCTGGAACGAGGCCAATCTGCGCATGGCGATGGATATGCTGGCGCAGGACTTCGCACCGCTGTCGGACATGCGCGCTTCCAGTTCCTACCGCATGCAAACGGCGCAAAACCTGCTGCGCCGCTTCTGGTTCGAAACGCGCGCCGATGCGCCGCTCGCGGCCGATGCCGTCAACGCTTTCGCTTGCCGCGCCTGAAAGGAGCCACCATGAACCATCCAGCCGCTCCGGTTTCCCTGGATGCCGCCAAGGCCGCCGCCGCCGAGGCGTGGAAGGCCGTCGGCGTCGCCCGCCCGCATGAATCGGCAGAGCTGCACGTGCTTGGCCAGGCCACGTACACAGATGATATCCCCGAGCTGCAAGGCACCTTGCACGCGGCGCTGGGCCTGTCGTCGAAGGCGCACGCGCGTATCACCGCGATCGACCTGGCGCCGGTGCGCGCTTCGGCCGGCGTGGTGGCGGTGTACACCGCCGGCGATATCGTCGGCACCAACGACTGCGGCCCGATCATCCACGACGATCCGATTTTCTGCGTCGAAGAAGTGATGTACGTCGGCCAGCCGATCTTCATCGTCATCGCCGACACGCACGACAACGCCCGCCGCGCCGCGCGCCGGGCCGTTGTCGACTACGACGAACTGCCGGCCATCTTCACGCCGCAGGAGGCCAAGGCCGCGCAATCGTACGTGCTGCCGCCGATGCAGCTCAAGCGAGGTCAATTCCAGAGCGCTTTCGACGCCGCGCCGCGCGTGGTCAAGGGGCAGTTGTTCGTCGGAGGGCAGGAACAGTTCTATCTGGAGGGCCAGATCGCCTACGCGATCCCGAAGGAGGACAACGGCATGCTGGTGCAGTGCTCGACCCAGCATCCGAGCGAAATGCAGCACGTGGTCGCCCATGCGATCGGCGTGCATTCGCACAAGGTGCAGGTCGAGTGCCGCCGCATGGGCGGTGGTTTCGGCGGCAAGGAATCGCAATCGGCGCTGTGGGCCGCCGCGGCCGGCATCTCTGCCGCCAAACTGCGCCGACCGGTCAAGTTGCGCGCCGATCGCGACGACGACATGCTCGTCACCGGCAAACGACATTGCTTCTTCTACGAATATGAAGTCGGCTACGACGATAACGGAAAAATCCTCGCCGCCAAGGTGGATATGACGCTGCGCGCCGGCTATTCGGCCGACTTGTCGGGCCCCGTGGCCACGCGCGCCGTCTGCCACTTCGATAATACCTATTATTTGTCCGACGTCGACATTCGTGCGGCCTGTGGCAAGACCAATACGCAGTCGAATACCGCCTTCCGTGGCTTTGGCGGTCCGCAGGGGGCCATCGCCATCGAATACGTCATCGACGAAATCGCCCGCAATCTGGGCCGGGACGCGCTCGACATCCGCCGCCTGAATTTTTACGGCAAGACCGAGCGCAATGTCACGCCTTACGGCCAGGAGATCGTCGACAACGTGATCGAGGCGCTGACGACGGAGCTGGAGCAAAGCAGCGAGTACCGCGCCCGGCGCAAGGCTATCGACGCGTACAACGCCGGCAGCCCGGTGCTGAAGAAAGGGCTGGCGCTCACGCCGCTGAAGTTTGGCATCGCCTTCAACGTCACGCACCTGAACCAGGCCGGCGCGCTGGTGCACGTCTACGTGGACGGCTCGGTGCTGGTCAATCATGGCGGCACGGAGATGGGGCAGGGCATCAACACCAAGGTGATGCAGGTGGTCGCGCATGAACTGGGACTGGACCTGGAACACGTGCGCGCCACGGCGACCGACACCAGCAAGGTGTCGAACACCTCGGCGACGGCGGCATCGACCGGCGCGGATTTGAACGGCAAGGCGGCGCAGGATGCCGCGCGCCAGATCCGCGACCGCCTGACTGCCTACGCGGTCAAATTGTATGGCGACGAGGACGGGCAAGCGGTGCGTTTCTTCGACAACGCCGTCCACGTGAATGGCCACCGCGTGCCGTTCCCGGAACTGGTGCAGAAGGCGTATCTTGCGCGCGTGCAGTTGTGGTCCGACGGTTTCTACGCCACGCCCGGTCTGCACTGGGACCCGAAGACGATGAACGGCCATCCATTTTCTTACTATGCCTACGGCGCCGCCGTATCCGAGGTGGTGGTAGACACACTGACCGGCGAATGGAAGCTGCTGCGCGCGGACGCGCTGTACGACGCCGGTCGCTCGCTCAATCCGGCGATCGATATCGGCCAGGTGGAAGGCGCCTTCATCCAGGGCATGGGCTGGCTGACCACTGAGCAGCTGTGGTGGAACCCGGCCGGCAAGTTGATGACGCACGCGCCGTCGACCTACAAGATTCCCGGCGTATCGGACTGTCCGGAGGATTTCCGCGTCAAGCTGTATGACAATGGCAATGTGGAAGACAGTATCCATCGCTCCAAGGCGGTGGGCGAGCCGCCGCTGTTGCTGCCGTTTTCGGTGTTCTTCGCCATCCGCGACGCGATATCCAGTGTGGGCGGCCATCGCGTCAACCCGCCGCTGAACGCGCCGGCGACCAGCGAAGAGATACTGCGCGCGGTATCCGCAGTGGAAATGGCGGCTTAAGTGAACGAATGGCTGACAGCCCGGATCACGGAACCGGCGGTGCTGGTGACGGTGGCCATCGTCGAAGGCTCCGGCCCGCGCGAGCCGGGCGCCAAGATGCTGGTGACGGCGCAGGGACAGGTCGACACCATCGGCGGCGGGCATCTTGAGATGTGCGCGGTCGAGATGGCGCGTGGGATGCTGGACGACGGACAGGGTGCGCGGCTGGAGCGTTACGCGCTCGGGCCGACGTTGGGACAATGCTGCGGTGGCGTGGTCCATCTCGCGTTCGAGTTGGTCGATGCTGGGTTGCGCGCCGTGCTGGAAGGCTTGAGAACGCGCCGCCGCGAGGACAATTGGCGCCTCAGCGCCATCGATGGCGCGCCTGTCGCGCTGCTGCTCGATGCCGATGGCATGACCGTCGCGGGCGAGGACCAAAATGCGCCGGTCGTCGATCGCATGCGCGGTACGCATGTGGTCAAGGATGCCACGGGACGCCGCTGGCTCGCCGACCCGTGCCTGGCTCCGCGCGCGCATCTGCTATTGTTCGGCGCCGGCCATGTCGGCGCCGCCATCGTCCGCATGCTTGGCGAGTTGCCGTGTACTGTCACCTGGGTCGACGAGCGGGAAGATATGTTCCCGTCGACGATCCCGGCCAACGTCACGGTCGAAGCGACCGATATGCCGGAGGCGCTGGTCGCCAGCGCGCCGGCGGATGCGAGTTATCTGGTCATGACCCACAGCCATGCGCTGGATCAGCGCTTGAGCGAAACGATCCTGGCGCGCGCGGACGTCGGCTGGTTTGGCCTCATCGGCTCCAAAACAAAGCGCGTGCAGTTCGAACGCAGGATGTCTGCGCGCGGCCTGCCGAAAGACCGCATCGACGCGATGGTCTGCCCGATAGGCCTGGCCGGCATCACAAACAAACTGCCCGCCGCCATCGCGGCATCCGTCTGCGCCCAGTTGTTGATGATATGGGAAGCGCAACAGAGCCTGGCGTTGAATGACGTAGGGCGGATTAGCGCAGCGTAATCCGCCATGCATGCGCCGTCGGCGACGCAAGCGGCACCACGAAATTTTTTGAAAGAACACATGTCCACCCCAACCCTGCAAGCCTACCGAGGCAGCTTGCTCCACTTCCTTGCCGATCCGGCCTTCAGCGAGCATTCCCACGACTGGCACGAAGACGGCCTGCTGATCGTCGCCGACGGCAAAGTCCAGGCGGCGGGCGACTACGCCACGCTGCACGCCACGCTCCCGCCGGGAGCCGAGGTACACGATTACAGCGGCAAGCTGCTGATGCCCGGCTTTATCGACACCCACATCCACTATCCGCAGACCGACATGATCGCCTCGCCGGCAGAAGGCCTGCTGCCATGGCTGGAGACCTACACCTTCCCGGTCGAGAGCAAGTTCGGCGACCCCGCGCACGCCGCCGGCGTGGCCGACTTCTTCCTCGACGAGCTGCTACGCTGCGGCACCACCACCGCCATGGTCTATTGCAGCGTGCACCCGCAATCGGTCGACGCCTTCTTCGCCGCCAGCGAACAGCGAGGCCTGCGCATGGTCGCCGGCAAGGTGATGATGGACCGGAACTGCCCCGACTACCTGCGCGACACCGCCGAATCGAGCGCGCGCGATACCGAAGCGCTGATCAAGCGCTGGCACAACCACGGCCGCTCGCTGTACGCGATCACGCCGCGCTTCGCGCCCACCTCCACCGAAGAACAGCTGCACCTGGCCGGCGAACTGGCGCGCGCCTATCCGGACACCTTCATTCAAACCCACGTGTCGGAAAACGAAGCCGAATGCGCGTGGGTGCGCGAGCTGTTCCCCAAATCGCGCAGCTACATCGACGTCTACGACAGCTACGGCATGATGCGTCCGCGCGCGATGTATGGCCACTGCATCTGGCTCAATGAGCGCGACCGCGAACGCATGGCCGAAACGCGGTCCGCCGCCGCCATCTGTCCCACCTCCAACCTGTTCCTCGGCAGCGGCTTGTTCGACTTCGAACAGGCCGACCAGGCCGGCGTGCTGCTGTCGCTGGCGACGGATGTCGGCGGCGGCACCTCGTTCTCGATGTTGCAAACCATGAATGAAGCCTATAAAGTAGCGCGCTTGGGCGGCAGTTATCTGCCGGCTTTGCGGATGTTCTACCTGGCTACGCTGGGCGCGGCGCGCAGCATGCAGCTCGAAGGCACGATCGGCAGTTTCTGCGCCGGCGCGGAGGCCGATTTCATTGTCGTCGACCCGCAGGCCACGCCACTGCTGCAACGGCGCACCGGCCGCGTCGAAAGCCTGGAGGAGCTGCTGTTCGCGTTAGCGCTGCTGGGCGACGACCGCGCCATCGCGGCGACGTATTCCGCCGGCCGCAAGGTGCACGCCCGCGCCTCGACTTGAATGTCGGGATACGAACGGACTAAATTCACATTGGAAGCCACATGCAAAAAAATATCGCCAGCCTGAAGGCCATCGCCCTAGCCGCCGCCGTGTTGTGCGCCGTGCCGCAAGGCGCGCACGCCGCCAGCAACGAGGACATCGTCAAAAGCCACTTCGCCTCGCTGGTCTCCGGCAAGGAGCCGAAACTGGCCGAGCTGACGATGTTCTTCACGATGATGCCCAAGGGCGGCGATCTGCATCACCACTATTCCGGCGCGATCTATGCCGAGCAGTATCTGGATTGGGTGGACAAGCAGGGCTACTGCGTCAACAAGACCAGCTTCATGATCGACACGACCAAGGAGACCGCCGCCAGCGAGCGCGCCAAACCGCTGGCCGAGCGCGCGTGCCTGTCCGGCCAGGACGTTTTGCAGAACAACACCGTGCTGGCCAACCTGCTGCAGAAATGGTCGGACAAGGACTTTTATAACCATAGCGGCATGCAGTCGCCGCCGGACCGCCAGTTCTTCGACACCTTCGCCTACTTCACTCCCGTGGCGTCGACCAACGCCGCCGAAGGCCTGAAGACGCTCAAGCAGCGCGCCATCCAGGAAAACCTGAGCTACATCGAGACCATTTACGAGATCGCGCCGATCGCGCAGGACCCGGCCTTCGACGACAAAGCCATCGTCGGCGGCGTGACCGACGCCGACCTGGCTGCCTACAGCGCCAAACTGGAAGACGACAAGGCCTTCCAGGGCTGGATAGCCGCCTACCTGGAAAACGTCAAGACCTCTGGCGCCGGCATCGACGACGCCGATTTCACGATGCGCTACCAGCCGTTCGCGCTGCGCTTCCTGTCGCCGTCGCAGGTGTTCTCGCAGATGGTGTCGAGCTTCAAGCTGGCTTCTTCGAGCCCGATGATCGTCGGCGTCAACATCGTGGGACAGGAGAGCGTGCATGTGTCGATGCGCGACTACGCGATGCATATGCAGATGTTCAAATTCCTGAAGACGAAGTATCCGAAGGTGAAACTGGCGCTGCACGCCGGCGAGCTGTCGCTGGGCATGGTGCAGCCGGAAGGCCTGACCTTCCACATCCGCGACGCCATCGACGTTGCCGGCGCCAGCCGCATCGGCCATGGCATGGACATCGCCCACGAGACCAATCCGCTGGCGATTATGAAAAAAATGCGCGATCGGCAGATTCCGGTCGAGGTCAATCTCAGTAGTAACGACTTTATTTTGGGTGTGAAGGGCGCCGCGCACCCGGTGACCTTGTACCGCAAATATGGCGTGCCGTTCGTGCTGTCGACCGATGACGCCGGCGTGTCGCGCAATAACCTGTCCGGCGAGTATGTGCTGTACGCCGCCCGTTATCAGCCGACGTATGGGGAAGTTAAAAAACTTTCATACGACAGCATCCGTTATTCCTTCCTGGCCGACACCGACAAGCAGCGCCTGCTGAAATCATTGGACGGCAAGTTCAGCAAGTTTGAATCCGAAATTGCTGCATCGCAAAGCAAGCCTGCGCGCTAAAGCGGCACGCATCGCCGGGCGAAAAGCAGGCTCAACAGCAGGGTGGTGTGGTGCGCAGTCCACACCATGCTGTTGTTTGTTACAAAAAATCCTTCCGCACAGCAGCATCCGGCTGTTGTCATAAATTCCTCTCTGTGGCAAACGCCGCACTGTTTTTTATTACTCTGTGGTCGCGATACGACATAAGCAACGCCAGCGGTGTTGCTTTTTGCGTTTTTACCAATGAAAAGATTTCACGTGAGAATGGCTACATTATAATTTCGGCTTATTCCGAAGTCGTCGTCGCACCCGCGTCAAAATTTAGCCCTATTTATATATTTTTCATCTGAATTCTTAAAATAAATCGTATTTGTCATGCTTTTTTCGATCCTGCATAGTTGGACGAAATGATCCAAAAAAGCAAGATTTTTGCTTTTCTCACAGTTCGGTAGATACGTGGCAAACCAGGCGGAAGCGTCACCTACGGACGTCACAGCCCTGACATATTAAGTCGTTACACTCACCCGCTGCCGTTGGCACGCCGGGGTTTGGGCGGCTCGACCAGTTGCAGCAAACGTAAAGCGGAGTACCGCCATCAGCGGGATTTCCACATAACTATTAGTCTTTTTTGGGGTTATACAATGATCAATCATAAACGGCTCAAGCTGACGCAAATCGCGCTCAGCCTGTCTATCGCGCTAGCGGCGGCACCGGCCTTTGCACAGAACACGACGTCGGCCATCGGCGGCCGCGTCTCGGTGGCCGATGGCAAACCTGCGGCCGGTGCCGTGGTCTCCATCCTCCACACGGAATCCGGTTCGGTCACCAATGTGGTCACCGACGCAGAGGGCCGTTATGTGCAGCGCGGCTTGCGTACCGGCGGGCCGTACACGATCACCATCACCAAAGACGGCGTCACGGAAACGCGCAAAGACGTCTTCATCCAGCTGGCTGAAACGGCCAGCGTCGACGCCACCCTGGGTGCGCCGGCCATGCAGACCGTCACCATCGCCGGCTCCGCCGGCCGTTCCGACAAGTTCAACAAATCGAATATGGGCGCCGGCACCAGCATCAGCGCAACCGACCTGGCGATCCAGGGTTCGATCAACCGTAACCTGCAGGACTACGCTCGCGCCGACCCGCGCGTGTCGCAGACCGACAAGGAACGCGGCGAGATGTCCGTCGCCGGCCAGAACTCGCGCTACAACTCGCTGACCATCGACGGCGTGTCCGTCAACGACACCTTCGGCCTGGAAGCGAGCGGCTCGCCGACCGCCAAGCAGCCGATCTCGATCGACGCTATCCAGTCGGTGCAGATCAACGTCGCCAACTACGACGTGACCCAGAAGGGCTACACCGGCGGCAACATCAACGCGGTCACCAAGTCCGGCACCAACACCGTCAAGGGCAGCGTCTACTACGTGTTCCGCAACGACTCGATGGCCGGCGACCGCTACAACGCGACCACCAACACGTACGCAGCGCCAGCGCCATTCAAGGAAACCACCAAGGGCGGCACCATCGGCCTGCCACTGATCCAGGACAAGCTGTTCCTGTTCGCCGGCTGGGAAAAACTGGAATCGACCCGCGCCGCGCCGGCCTTCGGCCCGCTTGGTAGCTCGGTAACCAACGTTGGCATCACGCCGTCGGCCATCGCGTCGGCGCAGTCGATCGCACAGAGCGCCTACGGCGTCGACGTCGGCAATACCAACGTGCCGTCGGGCGCCGCGCTGGACGTCACCGACAAGCTGCTCAAGTTCGACTGGAACATCAACGACAACCATCGCGCCATGTTCCGTTATTCGAAGACGGACCAGACCGAGCCTATCTTCAGCGGCCTGTCCGCCACGGGCCTGTCGCTCAACAGCGAATGGTATCAACAGGGCAAGACCATCGAAACCAAGGTCGCCCAGTTGTTGTCGGACTGGACGCCAACGTTCTCGACCGAGTTCAAGTTGTCCTCGCGCGACTACGATTCCGTGCCGAAGCTGAACGCGGAACTGCCGTTGATCGGTCTGCAATTCTCCGGTGCGCTGCCACCGGGCACGCCGTCGACCGTGTCGTCGGCCAACCGCACGCTGTTCTTCGGTACCGATAACAGCCGTCAGCGCAACGTCCTGGGCACCAAGACCATCGACGCCTACGCCGGCGCCAACTGGTCGCTGGGCGACCATGAAGTCAAGTTCGGCGGTGACTACAGCCGCAACAAAATCTACAACGCGTTCCTGCAAAACGTTTGGGGTAACTACACCTTCGGCTGCGTCAACGGCATTTCGTACCAGTTCAATAACAACCAGAACCTGACCTGCGGCACGGCCACCAACGCCCAAGTCGAGGCGGCGGTATTGGAAAACTTCCGCCGTGGCCGTCCAAGCAGCTATAGCGTGCAAGTTGCCAATCCGGGCCTGACACTGGATGACGCGGTGTCGCGCTTCACCATGAAGAACTACGGCGCCTTCATCCAGGACACCTGGGCAGTCAGCTCGAAGCTGAACGTCAGCTTCGGCGTGCGTATGGACAGCACCGACGTGTCCGAGCGTCCACTGCGCAACGACCGCGTTGCCCAGGCGGCGATCGCAGGCACCGCCGCCACGGGTGGCCGCGCCACCGGCGGGTTTGGCCTCGACAATACCAATACCTTCGACGGCCAGCATTTGATCCAGCCGCGTGCCGGCTTCAACTACAAGCTCGACACCGCGCGCCAGACGCAAATTCGCGGCGGCGCCGGCTTGTTCCAAGGATCGGCCCTGACCGTGTGGTTGTCCAACCCGTTCTCCAATACCGGCGTGCAGACCCGCACCGTCGGTTGCGGCATTTCCGGCTACGCGGCGTGCCCGAGCGCCGACGGCCTGTTCCGCACCGATATCAACAATCAGGTGACCAACTTCACCGGCTCGGTTCCGGCCGCTAACGTCGATGTCCTGGCGTCCGGCCTGAAGCAGCCTTCGGTGTGGAAAGCCAATATCGCGATTGAAACCGAGCTGCCATGGTATGGCCTGGTGCTGAGCGCCGAGTTCCTGAAGACCAAGGCCAAGGACGCGATCTACTACCAAAACGCCAACCTTGGCGTGGCAACCCGCACCGGTACCGACGGCCGCGCGTTGTATTACAGCCCGCAGGGTTACAACCAGGCTTGCTGGTCGGCGACCGGTTCGTCGCTCTCCAATGGCGTTTGCTCGGGCTTCGTCGCCAAGGCCGCGAGCAACTCGGCTTTCAATAACGTGCTGGTCGCCACCAAGACCGATCAGGGCTACAGCAATGTCGCCACCGTCTCGCTGACCCGTCCGATGGTGAACGGCTGGAGCTGGTCGGCCGCCTACAGCTACACCTCGGCCAAGGAAGTGTCGCCGCTGACCTCGTCGACGTCGTCGTCGAACTACGCCAGCCGCGCCACCTTCAATCCGAACGAGGAAGTCAACGCCAACTCGACCTACCTGGTGAAAGACCGTATCAGCGCGCTGCTGAACTTCCGCAAGCGCTTCTTCGGTAGCTACAACACCACCTTCGGCGTGTTCTATGAAGGTCGTTCGGGCAAGCCTTACAGCTGGACCGTGAACAACGACTTGAACGGCGACGGCCTGGCCGGCAACGACCTGATGTTCATCCCTTCGGCGCCGGGTTCGGGCCAGGTGGTGTTCTATGGCGACACGGCCACCAGCCACGCCAACGAAGACAAGTTCTGGAGCATCGTCAATTCCAACGGCGTGCTGCGTAATTCGAAAGGCCGCGTCGTCGATCGTAACAACGACTTCGCGCCATGGACCAACAGCTTCGACGTTCGCATTGCGCAGGAAATTCCCGGCCTTTTCAACAACAAGGCGACGTTCTCACTGGACATCTTCAACTTCGGCAACCTGCTGAACAAGAAATGGGGCCGTATCAATGAAGTCGGCTTCCAGACCAACGGCGGTGTGGCTCGCAGCTTCGTCGATTACCAAGGCCTGGATGCATCCGGCAAGTACGTCTACCGTGTTCGCGACGTTGAAAACCTTGATGTTCGTCAAGTCAAGGGCGAGTCGCAGTGGGCGATCCAGGCAACGGTGCGTTACGAGTTCTAAGTTCGTAGCACGTCCCTGATCTGCAAAACGGCTGGTGGCGACATCAGCCGTTTTTTTATGGCGGGACGGTTTGTAACGTAATATTTTCGCCGGGCCCTGCGGCGTTTTTCGGGCGGTCCGGGCTGTACAATATTTGATTATCTCCAAGTTGATTAGTAATGACTAAACCTCTGAGTTCCATCGCCGGCGCCGTAGTGGCCGGCGCGCTGGCGGCCCTGTCCGGCGGCTGCGCTTTCAGGTCGCCGCAGTTGCCGCCAGGCGTCGTCGAGGTGCAACTGGCCACGCTCAATGACTTTCACGGCAATCTCGAGCCGAGCAAATACGTTTGGGACAGCGTTCGCAATGACGATGTGCGCACGGTGATGGCCGGCGGTATCGACACGCTCGGCGCGGCGCTGCAGGCGTGGCGCAAGCAGGACCCTGAACTGCTGCTGGTGGGCGCCGGCGATTTGATCGGCGCCAGCCCGGCCATCTCGTCGATGTGGGCCGACGAGCCGACCATGACCGCGATGGATATGCTTGGCCTGCGCGCGAGCACCGTCGGCAACCACGAATTCGACGGCGGCAGGATCGAGCTGCTGCGCCAGCAAAACGGCGGCTGCAAATCGACGCGCGCCGACAAAGCCTGCAAGTTCGATCCGGACTACGCCGGCGCGAAATTCAGTTATCTGGCGGCGAACGTGATCGACATGGTCACCCGCAAGCCGATCCTGCCGGCCTACAAGATCGAGACCGCGCATGGCGTCAAGCTGGCCTTCATCGGCACCGTGCTGCGCGAGACCGCGGAAACCTCGCTGGCCTCGGGTATCGCCGGCCTCGAATTCATCGACGAGGCGGACGCGATCAACCGTCAGCTGCCGGAACTGCGCAAGCAGGGCGTGGGCGTGTTCGTCGTCCTGCTGCATCAGGGTGGCACCACGCCCGAGAAGTTCGACCAAGAGGACTGCAGCCGACTGAAAGGTCCTGTCGTCGATGTGGTCAAACGCCTCGACCCGGCGATCCGCGTGGTGGTCAGCGGCCACTCGCATAAAGGGTATCTGTGCCGGGTGGATGGCCGTCTGGTGACGCAGTCCGATTCCGCCGGCCATGTGATGGCGCGCATCAAGCTGAGAGTCGATACCGCGACCAACACCTTGCGCGATGTCAGCGCCACACAGGAGGTGATGGTGCCCGGTACCTGGCCGGCCGATCCGGCGCTTGCCGCTTATTTAAAGAAGGCGCGCGAGCGCAGCGAGGCCCAGCTGGCGCGGCCGGTGGCGGCGCTGGCGGTACCGGTCGTGATGCGCGGCGTCGATGACAACGGCGAGTCGCCATTGGGTGATTTGGTGGCCGACTCGGTGCTGGCGGCGGGTCGTCCATTCGGCGTGCAGATCGCTTTCATGAACAACGGCGGTATGCGCAGGGATCTGGAAAGCGGCGCGGGTAACCGTGTCGCCGTCGGCCAGGCGCAGGTGGTCCTGCCGTTCGGTAACAAGTTGGTGGCGATGAATCTGAAAGGGTGGCAGATCTACGAGCTGCTGGAGCAGCAGTGGCTCGGCGGGCGCAACGCGTGGCGCGGGCTGCTGCAGGTGTCCGACGGCTTTAGCTATGAGTGGGATGCGAAGCGCGGCGAAGGCAGCAAGGTGGTGCCGGACAGCGTAAGGCTGAACGGCGTGCCGTTGCAGAGGGAGTCGTCCTATCGTGTGATGGCGAATAACTTCCTGGCTGAAGGCGGCGATGCGTTTCCGATGTTCGCCAACGGTACCAACCGCGCCGACACGGGCGTACTCGCTGTCGATGCGCTGACCGCCTACCTGGTCAAGCAAGAGGAAAGCCGCAAGCCCGCCGGCAAGGCGGAAACGCAGCAGCGCATCAGGCGCCTGCGGTAGTCAAGACTGAATTTTCTAATTGGAGTAGCCGCTATGCGTCGTGTTTTACTTTCTGTTGCCGTGTCGGCGCTGCTGGCATCCGCCGCGCCGGCGCGCGCCGAGTTTTCCATACCCGGCTTTGAACTGGTGCAGACGGCGCCTGTCGAAACGTCGCTGCGCAGCGATGACTTGCGCGATCCCGCCACGGTGTGGAGCGAAATGTTCGACAACGCCAAAAGCGAGATCGTGATCGGCCAGTTCTATGCCGTCAACAAGACTGGCAGCGTGTTCGACAAAGTCGTCGAGCGTCTCGCGGCGGCCGGCAAGCGCGGCGTCAAAATCCGCTTCCTGCTTGAGCAAAAAGGTCTGGGCCTGTCGGAGAAACCGACCCTCGACCAGTTGCGGGCGATTCCGAACCTGGAGCTGCGTGTCCTCGATTTCAGCAAGCTGACCGGCAATGGCATCATCCACGCCAAGTATATGGTGGTCGATGGCGCCACGGCCTTCATCGGCAGCCAGAACTTCGACTGGCGCGCTTTCGAGCATATCCACGAAACGGGTGTGCGCATCACCGATCCGAAGCTTGTCGGGCAGGTGCTTGCGGTGTTCAACCAGGACTGGCGCGCGCAGGCGCTAACGGAGCAGGGTACGGCGGTGCCGGCGCTGAACGCCATCACTGCGGCGCCGAACTATCGCCAGGAGACCTTCCTGCTGGCCAGCCCTAACCGCTACAACCCGGCCGGCATCGGCGATTCCGAATCCGGCTTGCCGGCACTGCTGGCGGACGCCAAAAGCGAAGTGCGCGTGCAGCTGCTCGACTACGCGCCACTGAGTTATGGCCCGAAAGGCACGCGTCCATACTACGCGGTGATCGACAACGCGGTGCGCGCAGCAGCCAATCGCGGTGTCAAGATCAAGCTGATGGTCTCCAACTGGAATCTGGAACAGCCGGCGCAAGCCTATCTGAAAAGCCTGGCGATGCTGCCGAACGTGGAGATCCGCGTGGTGACGATACCTGCGGCGTCCAGCGGCTTCATTCCGTTCGGGCGCGTCATCCACAGCAAGACCATGGTGATCGACAATCAGATCGCTTGGGTCGGCACCAGCAACTGGTCCGGTGGCTACATGGATTTGTCGCGTAATATGGAAGTGGTGATGCGTAACGAGAAAATGGCGCAGCGCCTGGCCGCGACGCAGGAACAGATCTGGAGCTCGCAGTACGCGCAGCCTCTCGACATCAACAAGCAGTATCCCAAACCGGTAAAAGGCAAAGCGGAATGAAGAAGCTCTTCATGGCAGCGGCGCTGGGCTGCGTCTTCGCCTCCGTCTCCTTCAACGCGCAGGCGTGGGGTAACGACGGCCACCGCACGGTCGGCGCCATCGCCGATCAACTGATCAAGGGTAGCAACGCCGAACAGCGCGTGAAGGCCTTGCTGCTGCCGGGCGAGAGCCTGGAAAGAATCGCCACCTGGGCCGACTGCGTCAAAGGTACTTCTTGCGGCCCGCAGACCGGGGAGATGGAAGCCTACGTGGCGGCCAATCCGCGCCACAGCGAGTACCACTACACCAATGTGCCGTTCCAGCTGACCGAGTATCACGACCACGCGGTCGGCACCGCCGACGACGACATCGTGCAGACGCTGAAGCAGTGCATACTCACGTTGCAGGGTAAGGCCGACAAGACCAGCAACCCGCGCAATTTCACGCCGCGCCAGGCGTTGCTGATCCTGGCGCACCTGACCGGCGACATCGCGCAACCGCTGCATGTGGGCGAGGCCTATGTCGGCAAGGACGGCGGTTTCGTTGTGCCGGCGGGGCAGGCCCAGATCGACGCCGGCGAGGCATTCGGCACGCTGGGCGGTAACAACCTGCTGCTCGATGACGTCAAACTGAGTGAAGCCAGCGGACGCCTGATTCCACCGCCGGAGGCCGAAAACGTCGATCCGCCGGGCACTCCGCGCGCACCGAGGGCCACCCGGCCGTTGCACTCGTACTGGGATGGCACGGTGGTGAACTACGCCTTCCGCCGTATCGACGCGCGCACGCCGCAGCAGTTCGCGCAAGCGGTCATCGCAACCAATCCGACGGTGGCCGTCGACAGCGGCGATCCGCTAACCTGGCCTTATCAATGGGCCGAGCAGGCGCTGGTTGTGTCCAAACGGGCATATCAGGGGCTGGTGCCGGGACCCGGCGCCAAACAGACCAGCAAATCCACCGGCGCGGTCTACTACGTCTGGCCGGTGTCGGTGCCGGACGACTATCCTGTTCCGACGTCGGCCGACGCCAAGACGCAGCTGATCCGGGGCGGCTATCACCTGGCCGCCGTGCTCAAGGCGATCTGGCCCTGAGCCGGCGCGGCGTCGATGATATTGTCGGCGGCTTTGCCGGCGGTTTGCAGTTTGAGCTGATGGCCGATGCGGGCGATCTGGTGGATCGCGGGCAGTAGTTGATGGCCGAGCGGCGACAGGCTGTACTCCGCCGACGGCGGCGACGTCGCCATCACGGTGCGCAGCACCACACCCTTGTCCTCCATGTCCTTGAGGCGGCCCGACAGCACCTTGGCCGAGATGCCGGGTATGTCGGCCCGCAATTCGCCGAAGCGGCGCGGGCCGCCGCTCAAGTTCCACAGCAAGCTAGGTGTCCACGCGCCGCCCAGTAGCCACATGCACGCGTCGATCGGGCAGTCCGGCATCGGCTGATTCACTTTGTTCTTGCGCATCTTCAAACCCACGGCTGATCGCCCTCCAAAGCTTGGTTTCCGGAACCTCACCAGGTAACCAAATGGATACTGGATTATTGCGTCACCCGGGGTTACCACGTAACCATAGGTTATCTCCGGCGGCTATTATACGGTCCAACATCAACCCAAGTAAGGATCGTCACCATGAAGCTGTACTACTCTCCGGGCACCTGTTCCATGGCCTCCCACATCGTGCTGCGTGAAGCCGGCGCGCCCTATGAACTGGTAAAAGTCGATCTGCGGCAGCACAAGACGGAGTCCGGTGCAGACTTCTACGCCATCAATCCCAAGGGCGCGGTGCCGGCTCTGATGCTGGACGACGGCGCTTTGTTGACAGAGGGCGCCGCCGTGCTGCAATACCTCGGCGACCACTACGCGCCTGCACTGCTGCCGGCCAACGGCACGCTGGAGCGCGCCCGCCTGCAGGAGATGCTGAACTATCTGGCGTCGGAATATCACAAGGCGTTCGTGCCGCTGTTTTATCTGCCAAAGGACGGTGACGGCACCGAACTTAAAACCAAGGTCGCCGCTCGCCAAACCTATCTGGACAAGCTGCTGGCGGAAGGGCGCGACTTCATCCTGGGCGACAGCTTCGGCGTGGCCGACTGCTATCTCTACACAGTAACCCGCTGGTCCGCCACTTTCGGCATGACACTGGACGCGCTGCCTGCGCTGAAGGCCTACATGGCGCGGGTGGAGGAGCGTCCGGCGGTCAAGGCGGTGCTCAAGGCCGAGGAGCAGCCGGCGTTCGCGTAACGCAGCGCCTCAGTCGGCCAGCACCACTTCTATCCCCAGCGCGCGGTAGGGTGTGAGCAGGGCATCGGGCACGCCGGCGTTGACGATGATCGCGCCGACATCGTCCATCGGCGCGATCTGGAAGGGTGATGCGGTGTCCAGCTTTTCCGGCGACGCCAGCACCACGGTCTTGTGCGCCGCCGCCGCGATCGCGCGTTTGACGCCGGCTTCGTCGTAGTCGCCGGTGCTGATGCCTTGTTGCGGATGCAGGCTGCACACGCCCATGAAGTAGATATCGGTGCGGATCTGCGCGATCGCGTCCAGCGCCGCCGGCCCCATGGTCACGATCGAGTGTTTGAACAGTCGGCCGCCGATGATGATCACGTCGATCAACGGATGGTCCGCCAGCTCGACTGCGATACTGGGACTGTGCGTGACGACGGTGCACTGCAAGTCGGCCGGCAAATGACGCGCCAGTTGCACCGCCGTCGTGCCGCCGTCGATGAACACCACCTGTCCGGCCTTGATCATGCTTGCAGCCGCACGTGCGATGGCCGGTTTGGCGTCGCTCGATATGTGCTGGCGTTCGGCGAAATTGCCCATCGCGGGCGATGCAGGCAGCGGCGCCGCCATCGGCAGCGCGCCGCCGTGGACCCGCTGCAGCAATCCTTCGCCGGCCAGCTCGCGCAGGTCGCGGCGTATCGTATCTTCCGATAATCCCAACTCCTCGCTGAGGGACTTGGCGACGATCTGGCCATCCTGTTTCAGGCGGGAGAGCAGTAGTTCTTTGCGTTGACGAGTCAGCATGATTTGCACGAATTATCTTGATATTGCACGATAATGCATGATATCGTAAAAATACGCAATCAGAAAAGGAAGGCCGCCATGCCCGAAGACCGAATCCGCATTCACAAAGTCGAAACCCTGTCCGACGACTGGTTCGTGCTGAAGAAAACCACTTTCGACTACCGCCGCAGCGACGGTACCTGGCAGCGTCAGTCGCGCGAAACGTATGATCGCGGTCACGGCGCCACCATCCTGTTGTACAACCGCGAGCGCCGCAGCGTGGTGCTGGTACGGCAGTTTCGCTTTCCGGCGTATGTCGAAGGACACCCCGGCTTTTTGATCGAGGCGCCGGCCGGGCTGCTGGACCAGGCCACGCCGGAAGTGCGCATCAAGGCCGAGGTGGAGGAGGAGACCGGCTACCGCATCGGTGAAGTGCACAAGGTGTTCGAAGCGTTCATGAGTCCCGGATCGGTCACCGAGCGGCTGCATTTTTTCGTGGCCGAATACGATCCGGCATCGCGTCCAGGCACGGGCGGCGGGCTGGCGGAAGAGGGCGAGGACATCGAAGTGCTGGAACTGACGATGGAGCAGGCGATGGCGATGATGGCTTGCGGTGAAATCGCAGACGGCAAAACCATCATGCTGCTGCAATACGCCGCGCTCCACCTGCTGCGTTAGTTTTGACCATGAGGCTCGGTGATATCTTTTGAGTGCCCTCAATCGTCGAAAAGGTTTAAAGTCCTACAGTGACGGATGCGCCTCGTTTCCGGAAAAGTATTGAAGGATTTTTGCTCCCGGTTACCGCCAAGGAAAGGTGAAACCATGAATAATCTCGCTGATAAAGTCGATGGCGCTGACCTGGTGGCGGCGTGGCAGCGGTTTGACCAGATTACGCAGCTCCGGCCGATTAACTCGGAAGCCGACTATGATCACGTTGTCGGGTTAATGAACCGCGTGCTGGATGTCATGGGCGACGATGAACAGCATCCGCTGTCAGGACTGTTGGTGTTGTTAGCGGAGATGGTTAGCGGCTACGATAAGATCCATTATCCGGTGGAGCGATTATAGAAAGTACCAATGCGCAGCGTTAGCAGGATACTCGTCGGTGTCATCATGGTTTTGCTCATCTCCGGCCACGCCGGCGCTGCCGGCTACGTCGGCAACGCCAAAGCCGGCGAAGCCGCGTTCCGCAAGTGCGCCTCTTGCCATCAGGTCGGCCGCTACGCGCAGGCGGGCTACGGCCCGCAGCTGAACGGCATCATCGGGCGCAAGGCGGCCACCACGCCGGACTTCAAGTATTCCGAGGCGATGAAGAAATCGGGGATAGTCTGGACCGAACAAAAGCTGGCCGCCTACCTGCGCGCGCCGCACGATGTGGTCCCCGGGACAAGCATGCGTTTCTGGGGGATCGGTGACGACCAGCAGATCGCCGATCTGCTGGTGTATATGCGGGAGTTCCGCTAGAGGGACGTGCGCTTAGCGCGACTTGACGAACGGGATGCCGAGCGATTTCGGCGCCACCGACTTGGCCATCAGGCCGGCCAGCACGATCACCGTCAGCACGTACGGCACCATCTGGATCATCGCGCCCGGCAGGCGACCGATGCCCGGCAATTCCACGCCTTCGATCTGGATCTGCACCGCGCCGAAGAAGCCGAACATCAGGCAGCCCAGGAAGGTGTACAGCGGACGCCAGTTACCGAACACCATGGCGGTCAACGCCAGATAACCCGCGCCGGCCGACATGTCGCGCAGGAAGAAGCCGCTCTGCACGATCGACAGGTAGGCGCCCGAGAACGAGCACAGGAAACCGGCGATCAGCATCGCCATATAGCGCTGGCGCTCGACGCTGACGCCGGCCGCGTCGGCTGCGTGCGGATTCTCGCCGCAGGCGCGCAGGCGCAGGCCGAAGCGGCTGTGGTAGACGATCCAGTGCACCAGCGGCACCAAGGCGAAGGCCATGTACACCAGCACCGAATGGCCGCCGATCAGATGCGCGTACACCCAGCCGATGAAGGGAATGCCTTCCACCGCTGCGGTCCCTGGGAGCACGACGTCGAACAGGCGCGCCTGGCCCAGGTCCGGCGTGCGGCCGCCCTGCTGGAAGATGTATTGCGCCACCACGAAGGTCAGGCCGCTCATGGCGATGTTGATAGCGATGCCGGCCACCAGCTGGTTGCCCTTCTGGGTGATGGCGATGTAGGCCTGCAGGCTGGCCAGCAGCATCGATACCACGATGCCGGCCATCACGCCGTACCATGGGTTCTGCGTGGTGAAGGCAACCGCCGCCGACACGAACGCCGACGCCAGGATTTTGCCTTCGAGGCCGATGTCGATCACGCCCGAGCGCTCGGCAAACAGGCCGGCCATGCCGGCGAAAATCAGCACCGGCGCGTTGCGCACGGTCGATACCAGGATGCTGCCGATATGGAGGTCGTCGAGAGTCATAGTGTCCTCACTTCTTCAGTTTGAGCAGTTTGGCGATCGCCGGCGCGTACAGGTTTTCCATCGCGCCGCAGAACAGGATGATCAATCCCTGCACCAGGATCACCGTCTCCGGCGGGATGTTCTGCTTTTCCAGCGACAGGTCGAAGCCGCCCTGTGTCAGGGCGCCGAACAGCAACGCCGACAGGAAGATACCGACCGGATGCTGGCGGCCCATCAGCGCGATGGCGATGCCGATGAAGCCCGCGCCGCCGACGAAGTTGAGCGACAGGTAATGGGTCGAGCCCATGATGGAATTGACCGAGCCGAGACCGGCCAGCGCGCCCGAGATCAGCATGACGATGATGATCATCTTGCTGATGCGGATGCCCGCGTAGTGGGCGGCGTGCTTGTTCAGGCCCGTGGCGCGCAGCTTGAAGCCCCACGAGGAACGCGACACCACCACGCCATAGATCACCAGCGCGATGATCGCCAGGAAGAAGCTGATGTTGAGCGGTGTCTCGCCCAGCACCGGGAACCATTGGTTCAGGCGTGGCATTTCGGCGGCGGCCGCGAAGGCGCGGCTGGCCGGATTCTGCTCGCCCGGCGGCACCAATTTGACGATCACGGTGTTCATCAACGCGGCGGCGATGTAGTTGAACATGATGGTGGTGACCACCACGTGGCTGCCGCGCTTCGCTTGCAGGTAGCCGGGCACGAACGCCCACAATGCACCGAACAACGCCGCGCCGATCATGCCGACCGGGATCAGGAACAGCGCCGGCAGCGAGCTGTCGAAGGTCAGCATGGCCAGCGTCAGGCCAAGGCCGGCGAAGTACATCTGGCCTTCGGCGCCGATGTTGAACAGGCCCGCCTCCATGGCGATCGACACGGCCAGGCCGGTGAAGATGAAGGTGGAAGCGTAGAACAGCGTGTAGCTCAAGCCCTCCGGATTGATGACGGCGCTGTTGATCAGGATCGCCAGCGATTCGGTCGGGCTCTCGCCCAGCAGGTGGATCACCAGCGCGGTCACCAGCAGTGCCGATAGAAGGTTCAACAGGGGCAGGGCAAACGCGGTCGCCCAGCGTGGCAGGTCTTTGTTCATGATTTGTGCATTCCGCCCATCAGCAAGCCGATACGGGTCGTGTCGAATTCTTCAATTTTCAGTTCGCCGGTGATGCGGCCGCCGCACATGACGAGGATGCGGTCCGCCAGCGCGCGCACTTCTTCCAGCTCCACCGACACCAGCAGGATCGCCACGCCGGAGTCGCGCAGGGCCAGCAGCTGCTTGTGGATGCTCTCGATGGTGCCGATGTCGACGCCGCGCGTGGGCTGGCCGACCAGCATCAGCTTGGGCTGCGCCAGCACTTCGCGCGCGATCACCACTTTTTGCTGGTTGCCGCCGGAGAGCAGGCCGATACGCAGGTCATGGTTATCGGGACGCACGTCGAAGCTTTTCATCAGCGCGTCGCAGCGCGCCGCAATGGCCTTGAAGTTGAGCAGGCCCCATTTGTTTTTCAGCTTGTCCTGGTAGCCCAGGATGGTGTTGTGCATGACCGAGAAGGCTTTCACGACGCCATCGCGCAGGCGGTCCTCCGGCACGTGGGCGATGCCCAGTTCGCGGAAGGTGCGTGGCAGGCCGTCGGCGTCGGAGCGGCTGCCGAAGGGCAGGTCCTTGCCGAGGAATTCGAGCTTGCCGGAGGTCGGCAGGCGCATGCCCGACAGGATCTCCATCAATTCGCTCTGGCCGTTGCCGGAGACGCCGGCAATCGCCACGATCTCGCCGGCGCGCAGGGTGAAGCCGATGTCGGCCAGCAGCTTGACCTGCTGGTCGTCGCTTAACTGCAGGTTCTCCACCCGCAGCACCGGCGCGCCCGGATTGTACGGCGCGCGCGGCAGGTTGTTCTCGATCGGACGGCCGACCATCATGTTGGCCAGGGCTTCCTTGGTGGTGCCGGCGGTCGGCACGGCGCCGATCACGCGGCCGCCGCGCATCACGGTGACGGTGTCGGTGATATCGAGGATTTCCTGCAGCTTGTGGGTGATCAGGATGATGGTCTTGCCCTGTTCCTTGAACAGGCGCAGGATCTCGAACAGCGACGCGGTCTCCTGCGCCGTCAGCACGGCGGTCGGTTCGTCCAGGATCAGGATGTTGGCGCTGCGGTAGATCTGCTTGAGGATCTCGACCCGCTGCTGCGCGCCCACCGACAGGTCGTGGATGGTGGCCAGCGGATCGACGTCGAGCCGGTAGCGGGCGCAGATCTCGCGCAGCTTCGCCTCGACGGCGGCGCGCTTCGACTGTAGCTTGAAACCGCCCTCGCTGCCCAGCATGACGTTATCGAGCACGGTCATGTTCTCGACCAGCATAAAATGCTGGTGCACCATGCCGATGCCGAGGGCGATCGCCTCCTGGCTGTTGTGGATGCGGCGCGCCTGGCCGTCGAGCAGGATCTCCCCGCCGTCGGCGCGGTAGTAGCCGTACAGGATACTCATCAGTGTCGATTTGCCGGCGCCGTTCTCGCCCACCAGGCCGTGGATCGATCCCTTGGCGATGGCGAAGCTGACGTCCGTGTTCGCCTTGACAGCTCCGAAATGCTTGGAGATGCCGCGAAATTCTACTGCTGGCTGCATAGGGTCGTTTCGGTTCGGTTGAATAAACGGTAAGGCGTAAACGTTAAATGCGTCAACGCGTAAAACGTTAAACGCGCCGCACGGGGACAACCCCGGCGGCGCGCTCAATGTTCAAACGGGCGTCAGACGGGGCAGGCCGCGCCCGAACGGATATCGATGACCTTGACCTTGCCGTCGATGATGTCCTTGCGCGCGCCCAGCACGCGCTTCTCGATTTCCGGCGTGATCAGCGAGCGGTTGTTGGCGTCCAGCGCCCAATCGACGCCGCCTTCCTTGATGCCCTTGGCGGTCACGCCGGCCTTCCAGGTGCCGGCCTTGACCTGCGTGAACGCGTCGAAGACAGCGTTGTCGACGCGCTTGACCATCGAGGTCAGGATCGAACCCGGATACAGGTGGTTCTGGTTGGAGTCGACGCCGATGGCCAGCTTGCCTTTTTCCTTGGCCGTCTGCAGCGTGCCGAGACCCGAGCCGCCGGCCACCGCGAACACCACGTCGACGCCGCGGTCGAACTGCGACCGGGCCAGCTCACCGCCCTTGGCCGGGTTGTTCCACGAGTCGGCGGTGGTGCCGACCATGTTGGAAGTGACGTCGGCCTTCGGGTTGACCGACTTCGCGCCCTGCGCGTAGCCGCAGGCGAAGGTGCGGATCAGCGGGATGTCGACGCCGCCGATGAAGCCGAGTTTTTTGGTTTTGGACGCCATCGCGGCGGCCACGCCGACCAGGTACGAGCCTTCTTCTTCCTTGAAGGTGATC
The DNA here is from genome assembly GCF_979258245.1 of Duganella sp. AC917. Lineage (NCBI taxonomy): Bacteria > Pseudomonadati > Pseudomonadota > Betaproteobacteria > Burkholderiales > Oxalobacteraceae > Duganella > Duganella sp. AC917. Next base: position 4,013,059 of record NZ_OZ409848.1, on the reverse strand, counting down.
GAGTTGATGTTGGCGCCTTGCGCCACGCCGTCGATCAGCACGAAACGCACCTTGGGGAATTCCTTGGCGACCTTCTGCACGGCCGACTGCTGGGCGAAGCCGATCGACGCGATCAGGTCCATGTTTTTGCGCGCCAGGCCGCGCAGCACTTGCTCGGCCTGGGTGTCGCTGGAGGCTTGCACCTCGGTGAAATTGATGTTGGTTTCCTTCTTGAAGCGCGAGGCGCCTTCAAAAGCGGACTGGTTGAACGATTTGTCGAACTTGCCGCCCGCGTCATACACGATGGCCAATTTTGGGTCCGCCGCGGACGCGCTGGCAGCGATACAGATTGCTGCAACCGTCAAACTAAGTTGTGAAAGTTTCATGAATAGGCTCCTGGAAGATCGATATTGTATATTTTTATTGGACGAAACATATAATCCGGCGCCGTTTTATAGCGGCAAACCCCTGATTTCTAGCGCTTTCGCTCTGACCGGACGACCACCGGCGGCCAATGCTTGCTGAAAGCTTGTCTAAATTGCAGCGTCCGCTCGACCGCTCGCGGACCGCCGGCACGCGTTCCCGGTCCGCCCCCGCAAGTTCATGTCGCACTGCCGCAACAGTCGGCGCCGAATTAAATATTTTTATATTGTTGCTTTTTGTCCTATTGGAAAAACTTCCTGCCATCTGGATAATCCCCGCTCCAAGCATAAAGCGACCTCTGCCAGCGTACCTTCGCCATTCTTAAAGCACCTTCCTCGGTGCAAGTTACCGGCATTTCCTCTGGGGAAGCGGCTATTTTTTGAGCAATCCGTCACTATGCATCAGCCTGGATATGTACGACAAATTCGATTTTATTTAGTCATTTAGACAAAATTGATATGAATCGAACCATGGAAAAAGTGGGTTTATGTCATTTTTTTCCATGCTAGGATGATTGGAATAACTACAAATACCATCCAAACCTATACAAAACGGGAGCAGCATTTATGAGCAAGAACAGTAGTGGTTTCGCAGTGCGGTCATTGATCGCCCTGGCCGTGGCAAGCGCCTTCCCGCTGCACGCGGCCCTGGCCACCGAAGCGGGCGAGTTGGCCCAGCCGGCAGCCGCTGAGGGACAAGACACTGCGGCCGCGACCGCCGCCCCGAGCACTCCGGGCCAGCTCGAAACCGTGATCGTGACCGCGCAGCGCCGCGCCGAAAACATCAAGGACGTGCCGATGTCGATCGCCACCATCAAGGGCGACAAGCTCGACGTGCTGACCTCCGGCGCCGGCGACATCCGCGTGCTGTCGGGCCGCTCGCCGTCGCTCAACATCGAATCGGACTTCGGCCGCGCCTTCCCGCGCTTCTATATCCGCGGCCTCGGCAACACCGACTTCGACCTGAACGCCTCGCAGCCGGTCGGCTACGTGATGGACGACATCGTCCAGGAAAACGCCATGCTCAAGGGCTTCCCTGTGTTCGACGTCGACCAGGTCGAAGTGCTGCGCGGCCCGCAAGGCACGCTGTTCGGCCGTAACTCGCCGGCCGGCGTGATCAAATTCGACTCGGCCAAACCGGTATTCAAGCAGGAAGGCTATCTGCAGGTCGGCATCGGCAACTACTCGGCCAAGAACGTCGAGGGCGCTTTCAACGTCCCGGTCAGCGACACCGTGGCGCTGCGCTTCTCGGGCACCAGCCAGCACCGCGACGACCGCGTGCACAACACCAACCCGACCCCGGGCAAGGGCACCCAGGACTTCGAAGGCTACGGCGACAACGCCTTCCGCCTGCAGGCGCTGGTGCAGCCGAACAAGGATTTCAGCGCGCTGTTTAACTACCATCAGCGCAACTACCACGGCAGCGCCACCTTGTTCCGCGCCAATATCATCAAGCAGGGCACCAACGACATCGTCGACGGCTTCGACTACGGCTCGTACCCGAGCGACGGCGTCAACTACCAGAAGCTGGAAACCAAGGGCGGCAGCATGCGCCTGAAGTACAACCTGGCCGACATCACGCTGCACTCGATCACCGGCTACGAAAAGCTCAAGTTCAACAGCCGCGCCGACGTCGACGGCGGCTATGGCGCCGTGTTCGCGCCACCGTACGGCCCGGGCCGGATTCCGTTCCCGGTCGAGACCGCCGACTTGCTGCCCGACCACAAGCAACTGACGCAGGAATTCCGCGCCGAGTCGAACTACAAAGGCCCGCTGCAGTGGATCGGTGGCCTGTTTTACTTCAAAGAGAACATCCAGATCGACAGTATCAGTTTTGACACGCTGTCGGCCGGCAATCCGCAAAACACCGCCTACGCGCGCCAGTTCCAGGATTCCAAGTCGTGGGCCGCGTTCGGTTCGCTGAACTACACCGTCTCCGAGAAGCTCAAGCTGCGCGGCGGCGTGCGCTACACCAACGACAAGAAGGATTTCCAGGCCTCGCGCACGGACTTCAACGCCGCCAACGTGCTGGTGACCGTGCCGCATTCGCTGAGCAGCGACTCGAGCAACGTCAGCTGGGACGCCAGCGGCACCTATGAACTGGACAAGAACACCAACCTGTTCGCCCGCGTGGCCACCGGCTACCGCGCGCCGTCGATGCAGGGCCGCCTGAACGGTCTGGCCGACGTGCCGTCGATGGCCGGCGCCGAGAAGGCGCTGTCGTTCGAGGCCGGCGTCAAGCAGGACCTGTTCGACAAGCGCGCCCGCCTGAGCGCGGCCGTGTTCCAGTACCGCGTCAAGGACAAGCAGCTGACCGCCGGCAGCGGCACGGTCAACATGAACCAGCTGCTCAACGCCGACAAGGTCACCGGCCAGGGCGTCGAGCTCGACTTCCAGGCCAATCTGGGCTACGGCTTCAGCACCACGGCCGGCTACAGTTTCAACGACACCGAGATCAAGGATCCACGGGTGCGCGTGCAGTACTGCGGCAACCTGGCCAACAACGCCGGCCTGGGCTGCACCCCGACCGATCCGGTGGCCGTCGGCTTCCCGGGCAACGTCCTGATCGACGGCAACGACCTGCCGCGCGCGCCGCGCCACCAGGCCAACTTCACGCTCAAGTACAGCACCGACGTCGCCAATGGCGAGCTGTATGCGCTGACCGACTGGAGCTACCGTAGCGGCTACAACTTCTTCCTGTACACGGCACCGGAATACCGCGCCAAGTCGCTGGTCGAAGGTGGCGTGCGGGTCGGTTACAAATGGGGCGACGGCAAGTATGAAGTGGCCGCCTTCGGCCGCAACATCACGAACAAGATCGTCCTGCTCAGCGCCATCGAGTTCGACAACCTGACCGGCATGTTGAACGAGCCGCGCACCTGGGGCGCGACCTTCAAAGTCAACTTCTAAAACGAAGCCACGACCGATCCCCGCGCATCGCAAGGTGCGCGGGGATTTTCACATCCACGGAGCTGAAATGAATCACACTGTTAATCTTTGGCCGCTGCTCGGGGTGGCCGTCATCATTCTCGGTTTCGCGCTGCGCGCCCATCCGGTGCTGGTGGTGATCGCCGCTTGCGCCGTGACCGGATTCGCCGCGTCGATGGATGTGGAGCACCTGCTGGCGGTGCTGGGCGCGGCCTTCATCAAGACCCGCAACCTGCCGCTGATCCTGCTGCTGCCGCTGGCGGCCATCGGCCTGCTGGAACGCTACGGCCTCAAGGAACACGCGCAGGCGTCCATCGCCCGCATCAAGTCGGCCACTACCGGGCGGTTGCTGATCGTTTATCTGGCGATCCGCGAAATCAGCGCCGCCTTCGGCCTGACCAGCATCGGCGGCCATCCGAACATGGTGCGCCCGCTGATCGCGCCGATGGCCGAGGGCGCGGCCGAGAACCGCTATCCGGCGCTCACCGACGCGCTGCGCCACCGCATCCGCGCGATGTCGGCCGCCACGGACAACGTCGGCCTGTTCTTCGGCGAGGACGTGTTCGTGGCCTTCGGCGCCATCGTGCTGATGCAAACCATCCTGCGGGGCGAAGGCATCGAGGTCGATCCGCTGCACATGGCGCTGTGGGGCATCCCGACGGCGGTGACGGCCTTCATCATCCATTCGTGGCGGCTGCACCGGCTCGACGCGCATATCGCCCGCGCGATGATGAAGGGCGGCCAAGCATGATACTCAAGCTCGAATACTTTTATGTGGTGCTGGGCGCGATGCTGCTGATGATCGCGGTGATGGCGCTGCGCGACCCTCATAATCCCAAGCGCTATTCCAGCGCCTTGTTCTGGGCCTTGTACGCGGTGGTCTATCTGGCCGGCGACTGGCTGTCGCCGGTGGCGGCGGGCGCGCTGATGGTGGTGATGGCGCTGATCGCCGGTTTCGGCGGCGTCACGCTGGGACGCTACGGCGAGCGCTCGCCCGAGCAGCGCCGCGACAGCGCGCAGCGGCTGGGCCACAAACTGCTGATACCGGCGCTGATCATTCCAGTCACGACGATGATCGGTTCGACCTTGCTGAAGGACGTAAAATTCGACGGCCTGTTCCTGCTCGATCCGAAGAACTCGACCCTGGTCAGCCTGGGTTGCGGTTCGCTATTCGCCGTCGCCACCGCGTGCTGGCTGACGCGCGCCACGCCACTGCAGGCGATGCGCGAGTCGCGCCGGCTGGTCGATCATCTGGGTTGGGCGGTGGTGCTGCCGCACATGCTGGCGGTGCTTGGCCTATTGTTTACCGAGGCGGGCATGGGCAAGGCCGTGGCGCACGTGGTTACCTCGTACATCAACATGGATGTGAAGCTGGTGGCGGTGGCGGTGTACTGCATCGGCATGGCGCTATTCACCATCATCATGGGCAATGGCTTTGCCGCCTTCCCGGTGATCGCCGGCGGCGTCGGCATCCCGGTGCTGGTGGGCGTTTACCACGCCAACCCCGCCGTCATGGCGGCCATCGGCATGTTCAGCGCCTATTGCGGGACCCTGATGACGCCGATGGCGGCCAACTTCAACATCGTGCCGGCGGCGCTGCTGGAGCTGCCCGATAAAAACGCCGTGGTCAAAATCCAGGTGGCGACCGCGCTGCCGATTTTGCTTGTTAATATTGCACTACTGTATTTTCTGTTGGACATGTAAACGACAATCATTTAGGTTAGAGTAGCAGTCTGGTAGTCGAGTGTGGAGTCAAAGCGGATGAAAAAGATCATATTGTTGACGGGTTTCGAGCCCTTCAACCAGGAGCCGGTCAACCCCTCGTGGGAAGCGGTACAAGCCCTGCAGGGCTGGCATGAAGGTGATTTTGTCGTGCATGCGCGCCAGCTGCCGTGCGTGTTCGGACAGGCAAAGAAGGCGATGCACCAGGCGGTGGAGGAGCTGCAGCCGAGTATCGTGATCGCCGTCGGCCAGGCCGGCGGCCGCGTTGACCTGTCGATCGAGCGGGTCGCCATCAATATCGACGACGCGCCCATCGCGGACAACCAGATGCGCCAGATCGTCGACCAGCCCATCGTCACCGGCGGTCCCGCCGCCTACTTCTCGACGTTGCCGATCAAGGCGATCGTGCAGGCGCTGCGCGAAGCCGGGCTGCCGTCGTCGGTATCGCAAAGCGCTGGCACCTTTGTTTGTAATCACGTGTTCTACGGCTTGATGCACCAGGCCAGCGAGTGGGGCACGACGATGCGCGCCGGCTTTATCCACATTCCGTATCTGCCGCAGCAGGCGGCCCGGCATCCGGGTTCCGCCAGCATGAAGCTGGAGGACATGGTCGAGGGACTGCGCATCGCCATCCGCACCACGCTCGCGCACACCGTCGATGTGCGCGAGGCGGGCGGCGTGACGCACTAGGCGCCTGGCTTGGAGGGATTGAGGATATTGAGGAAAGCCCGCACCACCGGCGCGTCGTCCAGCGTGGTGTAGGTGATGTACAGATTGGCCGACGGCGGGTTGCTGCGGATCGGCAGGAACACCACGCCCGGCCAGCCGATACGACTGGTGGTCTCGGGCAGCAGTGCCACGCCCAGGCCCGCGCCCACCATCGCCAGCAAGGTTTGCGGCTCGGACGCCTCCTGGAAAATCGTCGGCTGGAAGCCGGCCTTCACACAGCACTGGATCAGATAGCGCGGGAACGACGACTTGTCGAGCGCCAGCGTCAGCATCGGTTCGTCGGCGATGTCCATCAACTCGATCGACTCCTCCTTGGCCAGCGGATGGTGCTCGTTGATGGCCACGCACACGTCCTCGCGGAAGCACAGCTCCTGGCGCAGGTTGTCCTGCTTCAGATCGTCCTCGTCGAGCTTGGGCTCGCGCCAGAAACCGACGTCCACCTGCTTGGCGCGCAGCGCTTCATACTGCAAGGTCGGCCCCAGTTCGTGCAGGGTCCACGTCACGCGCGGGAACTTGGTCTGGAACTCTTCCAGCAAACTGGGAATCGGCCCCCACATCGCCGAGCCGACAATACCCACCCGCAAGCGTCCCACCTCGCCGCGGTCGATCTGGCGGATGGTGTCGATCGTCATGCGCATCTTCGCCAGCAGCTCGGACGCCTCGCTCATGAGCGCCTTGCCGGCCACCGTCAGCTCGAAGGTGCGGGTGGTGCGGGCGAACAGTTTGACACCCAGCTCGCTCTCCAGTTTCATGATCTGCTGGCTCAGTGGCGGCTGCGAGATGTGCAGGCGTTCGGCGGCGCGGCTAAAACTCTTTTCCTCGGCGACCGCCAGGAAGTACCTCAATTGTTTCAGATCGATGGACATGGCGGGCCTGGTGTCGGTGGTCTCGGTTAGCGCGTTTGCATGGAGCAGGCCAGCGCGGCGCCGCAGCGGGCATTGTTCTTCACCAGCGCGATATTGGTCGCCAGGCTGCGGCCCTCGGTCAACTGTTTGATGCGGCCGAGCAGGAAGGGCGTGACGTTCTTGCCGGTGACGCCCTGCGCATCCGCTTCGCCCAGCGCCTGGATGGTGATGGCGTCGATCTCCGCCTTCGGCATCGCTTCCGCTTCCGGCACCGGATTGCTGACGACGATGCCGCCTTCGAGGCCCAACTGCCATTTGGTCTGGATGAAAGCTGCCTGCTCGGCCGGGGTGTCGAGCTGGAAGTCGGCGTTGAAGCCGCTCTCGCGCGTGAAGAAGGCCGGGAAGCCGCGCTGGCCGACGCTGATCACCGGCACGCCGTGCGTCTCCAGGTATTCGAGGGTCAGGCCGATGTCGAGGATCGATTTGACGCCGGCGCACACCACCGCCACCGAGGTGCGCGCCAGTTCCTGCAGGTCGGCCGAGATATCGAAGCTGGTTTCCGCGCCCCGGTGCACGCCGCCGATGCCGCCGGTGACGAACACCTGGATGCCGGCCAGCGCCGCGCAGATCATGGTCGCCGCCACGGTGGTGGCGCCCAGTTTCGATTGCGCCAGCGCGTACGGCAGGTCGCGGCGGCTGACCTTCATCGCCTCGGGCGAGGTGCCCAGCAACTCGAGCTGTTCTTCCGACAGGCCGATACAGATCCTGCCGCCGATGACGGCGATGGTGGCCGGTACGGCGCCGCCGTCGCGGATGATTTGTTCGACTTCACGCGCCATCTGTACGTTTTGCGGGTACTGCATGCCGTGCGAGATGATGGTCGATTCCAGCGCGACGATTGGTTTGCCGGCGGCGCGGGCGGCGGCCACTTCGGCCGAGAACAGGAGGAATTGGTGCATGGGTCAGTCCTTATGGGGGAAGAGGGGAGGCTCGAAGCTCGAGGGCATCGGCGGTATCGGGAGGATCGGTGTCGGATAAAAATCCTGGATCTCGTCGAGGACGTCGGCGGCCAGCATGGGCGACACGGTTTCGTGGCTTTCCAGTGTCATCGCTGCGACCTTCAGGCCGCGCCGGCAGGCCAGAGTCAGGTCCTGGCTGCCCTGGTATAGCGACCAGCAGACGGCGGCCGAGAAGGCGTCGCCGGCGCCGGTGACATCGACCACGTCGACCTGGTGCGCGGCCAGCCATGTCAGCTCGCCGTCGCGGGTGTGGAACACGCCCTCGCCGCCGCAGGTGACGATGACATCGCGCGCGCCCCGCGCCAGCACCGCGCGGCATGCCAGGCGCACGTCGGCCTCGGTGGGCAGCGCGCGGTCGGCCAGCGTTTCGAGCTCGCCGCGATTGAGTATCAGCAGGCGCAGGCCGGTCAGGTCGGCCGGCAGGCGCGCCATCTTCGGCTGCGACACGGCCACCAGTATCAGCGGCACATTGTCGACGCGCGCGCTATCGAGCAGCGCGCTGACGGTATCGGCGGGCAGGTTCAGGTCCGCCACCGTCATCGAGGCGGCGGCGCGCTGCGGCAAGCGGTTGTCGAGGAATTCTCGCGTCATGCGGTCGTACAGCGCCATGTCGGCCAGCGCCACCACCAGTTCGCCGCGCTCGTCGAGGATGGCGGTATAGGTGCCGGTGGCGGTGTCGGCCAGGTTGAGCGAACCGCGCATGTCGATGCCGGCTTTTTCGGCATGCTCGCGCAGCGCGCGGCCGGCGCCGTCGTCGCCCAGGGCGGTCAGCAGCGCGGTCGGCAGATTCAAACGCGCCAGGTTCTCGGCGATGTTGCGCGCCACGCCGCCGTAGACTTCCTCGGCGGTGGCCGGGTTTGAGGTCCCCAGCTGCATGGCGGCGATGGTGCGCAGCTTGCGGTCCAGGTTTGCCGCGCCGATGCATAGCACCGGCCGTTTGTCCGGCAGCACGTAGGCGCGCCCCAGCAGGCGGCGCTCGCGGATCAGGCTGGCGATATGCCCGGCCACGGCCGAGCGCGACAGGCGCAGGCCCACCGCCAGATCTTGCTGGGAGATGAAGGGATTGGCGCGGATCAGCTCGTAAAGCTGTTCTTTTTTGGAGTTATCGTTCACGGTCGGCCTGAAAACATTTGTCCGTTATAATAAACATTTGTTTGTAACCGGTCAATCCGCCCATGGTGACTGTTTCGGCTCAGTTAGCACGCATTAATAATACGCCTTATTTATAGCGGTTTTATATAAATGAGCAAGAAAAATGGTATTTGCCATACATATAGCGGATGATGCATAGTGTCAGTATCTCCAGTAAAACTTCAATCGGCCAACCTACGGCCCGCAGCGCGTCATTTATAAAAACAGAGGATAACCATGTCTAATAATTCCCCATTCCAGGCCGCCGAAATCATCCGAGCGCGTATTCCTGCGAACTTCAAGCCACGCGTCGCCATGATCCTGGGTTCCGGCCTGGGCGTGTTGGCCGAGCAGATGACCGACGCGGTCACCATCAGCTTCAACGAACTGCCTGGCTTCCCGATCAGCACTGTGCACGGTCACGCCGGTGAACTGGTGATCGGCACCCTGGCCGGCGTAGCGGTGGTGTGCATGAAGGGCCGGGGCCACGTCTACGAAGGCTATGGCCTGGGCGTGATGACCAGCGCCGTGCGCACCATGAAGCTGCTGGGCTGTGAGATGCTGTTCGTGACCAACGCCGCCGGTTCGCTGCGTCCGGAAGTCGACGCCGGCGCGCTGGTCGCGCTGACCGACCATATCAACTTCATGCCCGGCACGCCGATGATGGGCCCCAACGACGAGCGTTTCGGTCCGCGCTTCTTCAGCATGGCCAACGCCTACGACGCCGACCTGCGCGCGCTGCTGAAGGCTTCCGCCGAAGAGAAGAAGGTCACCTTGCACGAAGGCGTGTACATCGCCTACGCCGGCCCGAACTTCGAAACCCCGGCCGAAATCCGCGCCTTCAAAACGCTGGGCGCCGATGTCGTCGGCATGTCGGTGGTGCCGGAGGTGGTCTCGGCCCGTCATTGCGGCCTGAAAGTGGTCGGCGTATCGGCCATCACCAACCTGGCGGAAGGCCTGTCGCCGTTCCCGCTGTCGCACGAGCAGACCTTGAAGTACGCGGCCATCGCCGCGACGTCGCTGATTGAAGTCATCCTCGGCTTCCTGGCCAACGTGGCCAAGACACCGCAGGCGTAAGAACCCGAAGGGCGGCTAAGCCGCCTTTTTTGCTTTTTGGAGCACACTATGAAACGCGCATTTATCCTGCTGCTGGACTCCTTCGGTCTGGGCGCCACGCCCGACGCAGCCAAATACAACGATGTCGGCGCCAATACCTTCGGCCACATCGCCGCCTGGGCCGCCAAGGCCGGCAAGCCGATGTCGTTGCCGACGATGGAAAAACTGGGCCTGGCCGCCGCCGCCCATGCCGCCAGCGGCCAGTGGGCCGAGGGCTTCGCGCAGCGAGACGGCTTCACCGCCGCCTATGGCGCCGCGCGCGAGCGCTCGACCGGCAAGGACACCCAGTCCGGCCACTGGGAAATCGCCGGCGTGCCGGTGGAATTCGATTGGGGCTACTTCCCGAAGACGGTGCCGTCGTTCCCGGCCGAGCTGACCCAGAAGCTGCAGGAGCTGACCGGCGTGCCGGGCTTCCTGGGCGACTGCCACGCCTCCGGCACGGAGATCATCAACAAGCATGGCGATGAACACGTCGCTACCGGCAAGCTGATTATCTATACCTCGGCCGACTCGGTGTTGCAGATCGCCGCGCACGAGGAGTCCTTCGGCCTGGAGCGCCTGTACGAAGTGTGCGAGATCGCTTTCAAACTGGTCGAGCCGTACAACATCGGCCGCGTGATCGCGCGTCCGTTCACTGGCGCCAACGGCAACTACACCCGCACCACCAACCGCCACGACTACGCGGTCGCGCCGCCGGCGCCGACCTTGCTGGACCACGTGAAGAACGACGGCGGCGAAGTCATCGCCCTCGGCAAGATCAGCGACATCTTCGCGACCCAGGGCGTGTCGCGCGTCGTCAAGGGCAAGGACAACATGGCGCTGTTCGATGCGCTGATGAAGGTCGAGCAGGAAGCCGGCGACAAGTCGCTGACGTTCGTGAACTTCGTCGACTTCGACCAGGCTTTCGGCCACCGCCGCGACGTCACCGGTTACTCGAACGCGCTGCACGAGATGGACGCGCGCCTGCCGGAGTTCATCGCGCAGCTCAAAGAGGGCGACCTTGTGGTCATCACCGCCGACCATGGCTGCGATCCGACCTGGCCGGGCTCCGACCACACCCGCGAGCATATCCCGATGATCTTCTTCGGCCCGGGCGTGAAGGCGCAACAGCTGCCGATTTCCGAAACCTTCTCCGATATCGGCCAGACCCTAGCCCACCACCTCGGCGTGAAACCACTTTCCCACGGAAGCAATCTGTTATGAGCGTAAGCACAGACGTGAAACTCGCTGATTTCAAGCGTAATGAAGCCGTCCCGCTGGACCTGGGCTGGATTAATCACATCCACATCAACAAGAGCGCGGCCGACCGCCGCGCCGCCAGCCTGGCCAACCGCCGCACCGTCAAGAAGGAATACCAGGCAGCGTGGCTGGTCAAGGCCATCGGCCTGATCGACCTGACCACCTTGTCCGGCGACGATACGCCGGGCCGCATCGAACGCCTGTGCATGAAGGCCATGCGTCCACTGCGCGCGGACCTGGTCGAGGCGCTCGGCCTGCAAGGCGAGAAGCTGACCACCGGCGCCGTCTGCGTCTACCACGAGATGATCAAGCCTGCGGTGCAGGTGCTGCAAGGCCGCTTGCCCATCGCCGCCGTGTCGACCGGCTTCCCGGCCGGTCTGACGAGCATGGAAACCAAGGTGCGCGAGATCGAATTGTCGGTCGCCGCCGGCGCCAGCGAAATCGATATCGTCATCACGCGCCAGCACGTGTTGACGGGTAACTGGCAGGCGCTGTACGACGAGATGGTGGCGTACCGCCAGGCTTGCGGCGAAGCGCACGTAAAGGCGATCCTGGCGACCGGTGAACTGGTCACCCTGGAAAACGTGGCCAAGGCGTCGTGGGTTTGCATGATGGCCGGCGCGGACTTCATCAAGACGTCGACCGGCAAGGAGCCGGTCAACGCGACGATTCCCGTCTCGCTGACGATGGTGCGCGCGATCCGCGACTACCACGAGCAGACCGGCTTCAAGATCGGCTACAAGCCTGCGGGCGGCGTCGGCACGGCCAAGGCCGCGCTGCAGTATCTGACGTTGATGAAGGAGGAACTGGGCAACGAGTGGCTGGAGCCGCACCTGTTCCGCATCGGCGCATCGAGCCTGCTGACCGACATCGAGCGTCAGCTTGAGCATTACGTGACCGGGAACTACTCGGCCGCCCACCGCCACGCACAACCCTAATACGGACACGGATCACGTCATGCCATCAATCAAAGAGATACTGAATACTATGGAATACGGCCCAGCACCCGAAAGCCAAAAAGAAGCGCAAGCGTGGCTGGAACAGCATGGCCGCACCTTTGGTCTGTTCATCGACAACGCGTGGAGCGAGCCGGGCGAACTGTTCGCCTCGACCAATCCGGCCGATGCCGGCAAGCTGGCCGACCTGACGCAGGCCACCGGCGCCGACGTCGATCGCGCCGTCGAAGCCGCGCGCCGCGCGCAGCCGGGCTGGCAGGCGCTGGGTGGCCACGGCCGCGCCAAGGTGATGTACTCGCTGGCGCGCCTGCTGCAAAAGCACGCGCGCCTGTTCGCGGTGCTGGAGACGCTGGACAACGGCAAAACCATCCGCGAAACGCGTGATGTCGATCTGCCGCTGGCCGCGCGCCACTTCTACTATCACGCCGGCTGGGCGCAGCTGCAGGCCGAGGAATTCGCCGACTACCGCGCCGTTGGCGTGGTCGGCCAGATCGTGCCGTGGAATTTCCCGCTGCTGATGCTGTCGTGGAAAATCGCCCCGGCCATGGCGGCCGGTAACACCATCGTTTTCAAACCGGCCGAATTCACGTCGCTGACGGCGATGTTGTTCGCCGAGATCTGTGTGCAGGCCGGCGTGCCGGCCGGTGTGGTCAACATCGTCACCGGCGATGGCCGCGTGGGCGAAGCGATCGTCAACCATGCGGGTATCGATAAAATCGCCTTCACCGGTTCGACCGAAGTCGGTCGCCTGATCCGCGTCGCCACCGCCGGCAGCGGCAAGAAGCTGTCGCTGGAACTGGGCGGCAAGTCGCCATTCGTGGTTTTCGACGATGCCGATCTGGATGCCGCCGTCGAGGGCCTGGTCGATTCGATCTGGTTCAATCAGGGGCAGGTTTGCTGCGCCGGTTCGCGCCTGCTGGTGCAGGAATCGGTGCAGGATAAATTCCTCGCCAAGCTGCGCGCGCGCATGGACAAGCTGACCCTCGGTTCGCCGCTGGACAAGTCGATCGACATCGGCGCCCTGGTCGATCCGGTGCAGCAGCAACGTATCGCCGCGCTGGTGGAATCGGCCCGCGCCGAAGGTTGCGACGTGTACCAGCCTGCGTGCGAGATCCCGGCCAACGGTTCGTGGTATCCGCCGACCCTGATCACCGGCGCATCGACCTCCGCCGCCGTGGCGCAGGCCGAGATCTTTGGCCCGGTGCTGGTGGCGATGAGCTTCCGCACTCCGCCGGAAGCCGTGCAACTGGCGAACAACACCGTCTACGGCCTGGCCGCCTGCGTGTGGACCGAGAACATCTCGCTGGCGCTGGATGTCGCGCCGCAGATCAAGGCCGGCGTGGTGTGGATTAACACCGCCAACCAGTTCGACGCCGCCTGCGGCTTCGGCGGCTACCGCGAGTCGGGCTTCGGCCGGGAAGGCGGCCGCGAAGGCATGTATGAATATATGACCGCGCTGTCGGAGGATGCGCGTCCGGCCGCGCCGCTGATCGAGGCTAAGCAAAAGGCCAGGGCGGCCGCACCGGTTGCTGGCGCGTTCGCCATCGACCGCACCGCCAAGATGTACATCGGCGGCAAGCAGGCGCGCCCGGATGGCGCCTACAGCCGACCGGTGCACGGCGCCGACGGCTCCTTCATCGCCGAAGTGGGCGAGGGCAGCCGCAAGGACATCCGCAATGCGGTGGAAGCGGCGCACAAGGCCGGCGGCTGGGCGAAAGCCACGTCGCACAACCGCGCGCAGGTGCTGTACTACATCGCCGAGAACCTGGCCGCGCGCGGCGAGGAATTCGCGGCGCGCATCACCGCGATGACCGGCGCCAAGAACGCCGAGAAGGAAGTGCAAGCGTCGATCGAGCGTCTGTTCTACTACGCCGCATGGGCCGACAAGTACGATGGCCTGGCGCACCAGCCGCCGATGCACGGCGTGACCGTGGCGTTGAACGAGCCGGTCGGCGTGATTGGCATCGTCTGCCCGAACGAGGCGCCTTTGTTGGGCTTCATCTCGCTGGTGGCGCCTGCGATCGCGCTGGGCAACCGCGTGGTCGTGGTGCCGTCGGAAGCGTATCCGCTGTCGGCCACCGATTTGTACCAGGTGCTCGATACGTCGGATCTGCCGGATGGCGTGATCAATATCGTCACCGGTTCGGCCGACGAGTTGGCGCGCACGCTGGCGACGCACTCTGATATCGATGCGGTGTGGCGTCATGACGGTTCGGCCGAGGGTTGCGCCGAGGTGGAACGCCTGTCGGCCGGTTCGCTGAAGCGCACCTGGGTCGGCGGCGCGAAAGGGCGCGACTGGTATAGTACGGCCCAAAGCGGCGGCCGCGCGGTGCTGGCGCATGCCTCGCAAGTCAAGAATGTCTGGATACCTTACGGCGTTTAACGCCATTCCTGGCGGGTCCGGCGGACCCGCCCCGCATTTTCAATACCCCCATACTCAACGCGGAGAATCGCATGTTTTTACCTCAAGAGATCATACGCAAAAAGCGTGACGGCGGTGTCCTGAGCGCCGAAGAGATCCAGTTCTTCGTCGGCGGCATCACCAGCAACCGTGTGACCGAAGGCCAGATCGCGGCGCTGGCCATGGCCGTGTTCTTCAACGATATGACCATGGACGAACGTGTGGCCTTCACCCTGGCCATGCGCGACTCCGGCGAAGTGCTGGACTGGCGCTCGCTGGACCTGCCGGGCCCCGTCGTCGACAAGCATTCGACCGGCGGCGTCGGCGACGTCGTCTCGCTGCTGCTCGGACCCATGATCGCCGCGTGCGGCGGCTTCGTGCCGATGATCTCCGGCCGTGGCCTGGGCCACACGGGCGGTACGCTCGACAAATTCGATTCCATTCCCGGCTACACCACGGTGCCGGACAACACCTTGTTCCGCAAGGTCGTCAAGGAAGTCGGCGTTGCCATCATCGGCCAGACGTCGTCGCTGGCGCCTTCCGACAAGATCTTCTACGGCGTGCGCGATGTCACCGCCACGGTGGAATCGGTGGCGATGATCACCGGCTCCATCCTGTCGAAGAAACTGTCGGCCGGCCTGGACGCGCTGGTCATGGACGTCAAGGCCGGTAGCGGCGCCTTCATGCCGACCTATGACAAGTCGGTCGAGCTGGCGGACAGCATCGTCAAGGTGGGCAACGGCGCGGGCATGATGACCTCGGCCATCCTGACCGACATGAACGAATCGCTGGCGCCATACGCCGGCAACGCGCTGGAAGTACGCGGCGCGATGGATTATCTGACGGGCGTGTCGCGCCCTGCGCGCCTGCACGAAGTGACGATGGCGCTGTGCGCCGAGATGCTGGTGCTGGGTAAGCTGGCCGCGAACGAGGCCGAAGCCCGCGCCAAGCTGCAGGCTTGCCTGGACAACGGTTCCGCCGCCGAGCGCTTCGCGCGCATGGTGGTGGCACTGGGCGGCCCGGCCGACCTGATGGAAAATCCGGACAAGCATCTGGAAAAGGCGCCGATTGTTATCCCGGTGCCGTCGCTGAAATCCGGATACGCATCGACCACCGATTGCCGCGGCATTGGCCTGGCGGTGGTGAGCCTTGGCGGTGGACGTCGCCGCGCGGCCGATCCGATCGACTTCGCGGTCGGCCTGACGGAATTGGCGGGCCTGGGCGACAAGATCGAAGCTGGCCAGCCGCTGGCGATGGTGCATGCGCGCACCCAGGAAGCGGCCGAACAAGCGGTACGGGAGATCCAGGCGGCCTATCAGATCGGCGACGCCGCGCCAGCGGCCAATCCGGTCGTGTACCGCACGATCCGTCCATAACCAGGCAGCGCAACGAAAGCCACGATGAACAAACAAGAACTGATCGCCGAAGCCGCCGCCGCGCGGCTGAAGGCTTACACGCCTTATTCCAACTTCAAGGTCGGCGCCGCGCTGCTAACCAACGACGGCAAGGTTTTCCACGGCTGTAACGTGGAGAACGCGGCCTACGGTTTGTGCAACTGCGCCGAACGCACCGCCTTCTTCAGCGCCTTCGCGCATGGCTACAAGCCGGGCGAATTCGACCAGCTGGTGGTCATCGGCGAGACCGACGGCCCGATCGCTCCTTGCGGCGCCTGCCGACAGGTGATCCTGGAACTGGGCGGTGACGAGCTGCCGGTGCTGCTGACCAACCTGAAAGGCGACATCCTGGAAACCACGGCTGCCGCCCAGCTGCCGAACGGCTTTGGCCGCGCCGATCTGAAGAAGTAAAGCACTTGGCCCTCAAGAAGACGATCGATGTGCAGGCGGCCGTCGCGATCGCGGCTGCCGAGGCGATCGCCGCCAAGACCCAGGGCACCTTTGGCGTCGGTGGCCTGATGCTGGACCATCACGGCAACGTGCTGCAGTCGCTGCATAATAACGTCGTCAAGCAGGGTTTGATTTTCGATCCCACCGCCCACGGCGAGCGCCAGTTGATCGACTGGTACTACGCCGAACGCGCCAAGGGCCGCGACCTGCCGCCGCCGCACGACATCACCATCGTCACCTCGCTCGATCCGTGCTGCATGTGCAGCGGCGCGATACTGGCTGGCGGCTTTAATGTGGTGGTGGCCGCGCCGGACCGCGAAGCCGGCATCGACCACGATGTCAGCGCCGGCTTCGGCGCGCTGCCGCAGGGGTTGCGCGCGCAAGCCGCTGCGACCTTCAGCTATCCGGCGATTCTGGGTTCTTCGCTGTACGCGCGCACCGCGTCAGGTGCCGCGCCCAAGTCCTTCTTCATCGGTAAAACCATCGCCGAACCGACGCAGGCCTTGTGCGCGCTGGTGTTCGAGGCGACCTCCGACGAAGTGATGCGCTTGTTCCAAACCGATCTTCCGGCGGATCAGCTGTGCGATCCGGCCTCCCTCGCGCGCGACCACCATATCGTGCAAGCCCTCAAGCAGGTCTATCCAGACGCGTTGACCCACCGCTGCGCGCCGCACACGCCCGATGCCGGCCTGGCGCCGTTCCTGCTCGCGGCGATGGCGCGCGACCGGGAACATGGCGGCGATGGTGATGCCGTCGCGCTGCTCGATTCGTTCGGCAATCTGCTGCTTTGCCTGCCGGGCAAGATGACGCAATCGGGCATCCGCAGCGCCTTCATGGAAGCGACGCGCGCGTACGCGCAACTGCGCTACAAATTGATGGCGGGCGCCACGCCGGAACGGCAGCGGGAGGTGCGCCGCTACCTGGGCCACCCGAAGGACGGCACACTGGTGTTCGCCAGGGGACCGGACGCCGGCGCGGTCAGTTTCATGAACCTCGGCGCTTACGGCTCGACGATGGAGGGGCCGCTACCATCGAACAATCCAATGCAGTTCCAATATGTGCTCCCGGCCATCGCGCAGGCGGAGCTGGACGCCATCTGCGCGGCGATGCCGCCGCTGTATAGCGACATCATGCGGATTCATCCCACCCAGGTCACCGACCGGGCCTTGATCGACGCGCTCGCGCCGGCCTGACCGCCAGCGGGCGATAACAAGTCATCGGCGCTCAACCCTGCGGGTCGTAGGTGCCGATGCTCCACACGTGGCCTTCGGGGTCGCGGCAGGTGAAACCCCGGCCGCCGTAATCTTCATCTTTGATATCGAGCAGGATTTTGGCGCCCGCTTCGAGCGCGCGGCCGTACACCAGGTCGGCATTGTTGACCACCAGGTAGGTGCTTTGCGTGACAAACTGGCCGATTTCGGCGGGTTGTTTCATTAGCCGGCCGAATTCGGTGTCGAACACGGAACCGAGCATGATCATGCTGTTGCCGAACGAAAGCTGGGCGTGGGCGATGGTGCCGTCCTCGTTGGGGACGACCAGTTGCGGTTCGAAGCCGAAGGTGTCGCACAGCCATTCGATGGCGGCCGGCGCGTCGCGGTAGCGCATGCAGGGTACAACCGTGCAGAGGGTCTGCTTGGGTATGCTGGACATTCTTTTCTCCCCGTTCTGTCGATGGAACAGATTCGATCGATTTTGCGCACGGTCCGTTCGCCGTGCTGATGCAAACAGGCTTGGAAAAGAAAGTATATATTGATAACGCTCAGGCGAAAATCACAAATCCTCACATTTGCTGGAACAGGTGGGTATTGCCTCGGCTGACCTCCAGCTGCTCGGAGAAGTTCCTGATCTTGACCATTTGCCGGCCGCGCAGGTCGCGCGTCACCCCTTCGATGGCGTCCACCCGGACCAGGGTCGAGCGGTGGATGCGCCAGAACTCGTCCGGGTCCAGCTCGTCCGCCAGCTCTTTGAGCGTCTTGCGTATCAATACCTCCGACTGCTCGGTCTGGACCCGGGTGTATTTTTCGTCGGCGCGGAAGAACAGCACCTCGCGCGTGCTGATCATGCGCAGGTTGGCGCCGACCACCGCCTGGATCCAGCGCAGGTATTCGGGCTTGGCCGGGTCGGGCCGGGCCGGTTTGCCCTGGGCCGCCAACAGCGCGCCCAGTTGGCGCTCGATGTTTGACGGCTGGCGGCCGATCAGGGTTTGCAGCCGCGCGCACGTGGTCTTGAGCCGCTCGCCGCCGGCCGGCTTGAGCAGATAATCGAGCGCGCCCTGTTCGAAAGCCTCGATCGCGTACTGGTCGTAGGCCGTCACGAACACCAGGTGGCAGCGGTTGAACAGCATGCGCGCCGCCTCGATGCCGGACAGGCCGGGCATGCGGATGTCGAGGAAGACGATGTCCGGCTGGTGCTGGCCGGCCAGCGCAACGGCCTCGATGCCGTTGGCCGCTTCGGCGACGATCTCCAGGCCGGGCCAGGCCTCGCGCAGGCGGTTGCGCAGTTGTTCGCGCATCGGCTCCTCGTCGTCGGCGATCAACGCCGTGGCGCGGCGCGGCGCGATGGTTTGCGGATTCATTTGACTCCTTCTGCAAAGATATCGGGCGCGTACGGCACACGGATGCTGGCGCGGGTGCCGCCGGTCAGCGGCGCTTCGATCACCAGCTGCGCGCGCTGGCCGTACAGGATGCGCAGGCGTTCGCGCACATTGGCCAGCCCCAGGCCGTCGCCGGCGTGGACGTTGAAACCGATGCCGTCGTCGATGACGTCGACCTGCAGCATCTTGCCGTCGACGTTGGCGCGGATGTCGATGCGGCCGCCGTCGATCTTCGGCTCCAGCCCGTGCTTGATGGCGTTCTCGATGAGGATCTGCAGCATCATCACGGGGAAGGTGGCGCTGAGCATCTGGTCCGGCACGTCGACCGAAACGGCCAGGCGCGTGCGCATGCGCGCCTGCATGATGGCCAGGTAGGCGCGCGACATCTCGATCTGCCGCCCCAGCGTGCCGGCGCCTTTGGCGCGCATCTGCGGCAGCGTGGCGCGCAGGTAGTCGATCAAATTCTGGTGGATGCGTGCGGCGTGCGGTGGGTCGGTTTCGATCAGCTGGCCGATCAGCGCCAGGGTGTTGAATAAAAAGTGCGGCTCGACTTGCGCCTGCAGCGCCGCCATGCGCGCTTCCACCAGCCGCCGCTCCAGGCCCTCCTCGTCGGCATGGCTGGTGGCGTCGCGCGCCTCGATTTCGGCCTTGCGCTTGCCGCCGGCCAGCACCTTCAGGCCCAGCGACAGCAGGATGAAGCCGACCGTCTGTTTGGGCAGGCCGAATGGCGTCAGGCCGACAATCAGCAGCAGTAGCCAAATGATGATCAGCTTGCGCCATTCGACTTGCGCCAGCCAGTCGAAAAAGCGCCACCACAGGCTGGCGGCGGTCTCGCCGATCTCGCGGACGATGTCGAGCAGGCTTTTGGCATTGTCGTAGCCGGCCTTGGCCAGCCGCGACCTTTTCATTGCAACCGCTCCTTGCGTTGCCGCTGGCGGCGCTTGGCCATGACGCAGCCGACCACCGCGAGTTTGACCAGCATGAAGGCGGCGAACAGCACGATCGCCATCGGCAGGATGGCCAGGATCAGCGCCAGGGCCAGCGCCACGCCCAGCAGCGCGGATGGCGGCATGGCGCCGATCAGGCGACCGGCGCGGCGCAGCATGTGCATGCAGGTGGCGAAAACTTCGTCGAGCAGGTTGGATAACGATTCGATGGGCGGTTTGCGCATGGTGTGTCTCCGTGGTGTGTTGCGATGTAGCTACTGTAGCAAAACATGTGTGGCGGTCAGGAAGGAATCCGATCAACTGCGGTTTGAGCGGGTTGACCGGCGCTACCCGGCGATAAGCGGGCTGGGAGGTCCGCGCCGATCCGTGTGCCCTTGTTGCTGCGCACGATCAAGTAGATGACTCGCGGCAACAGCAGATTGTTGCGAAAAATCAAAAATATATGTGTTCTTGGCAATTATCAATGATATACTACGTGCAATTGAGTTGTTGACCGGTAATCTGCGTGCCGCCTTAGCGGCATTTATTCTTAACGTAAGGAAATTTAATGTCCCGCTATTTCGCACTGAGCACGCTGGCCGCCGCCGCCATTTTCGTCGCCCCCGCACAGGCTGGTTCGCTTAACCAGCAACAGATTTTTGACCAGTTCAACGTTGTCACGCTGGGCAATATGAAGTCGAATTCGCACGTCGACGGCCGTACTTATGTGACCGGAGCGATCCAGGGTAACGGCGCCGTGCTGGGCATGCACCCGGCCGATATGCGCGCGTCCAACTACGCCGCCGTGACCGTCAAGGGCGTCGGCGTCAGCGCCGGCCAGGCCGCGATGAGCAACACCCAGGTGACCGACAAGGGCGCCGTCGTTTACGGCAACATCGTCAATTCGACCGTCAACAACGGTAGCAGCGCAATCTACGGCAATTCGGTCAACACCAGCTACAACGGCAATGGCAGCGTGTACGTCCAGGGCACTACCAACGGCGGCAACGTCAATGTGAGCAAGCTCGGTTCCGTACCTGCCGGCAGCGTGCAGGCGACCAACTCGGCCGCCGCGACATCGACCGACATGGGCAAGGTTCTGACCGCCGTGTCGAATCAGATGAAAACCTACAAATCAACCGGCAGCGACGTCGTCATCGATTCGGGCAAGGCCACTTTCAATGCCAAGGTGAACAGCCAGGGCGTGGCGGTGTTCGATCTGACCAGCGTTGAAAGCACGTTGTTCAACCAGAATCTGGTGCATGAATTCAGCTTCAACTTCAACGGCGCCACCTCGGTGTACATGAACAGCGGCATCACCTCGGCCGTGATCAACGATAACTTCCTCGGTGGCAGCGCGCGCGCGGCCGGCCAGAAAGTCATCTGGAACTTCTACGACGCCACCGACCTGACCATCAACGCCGAGTTTGGCGGTTCGATCCTGGCCGTCAAGTCCAATCTGATCAACAACGCCAACATCGAAGGCGGCGTCTACGTCAACAACCTCGATTCGCGCGCAGAGATCCACATCAACAACTTCGCCGGCGCCGTGCCGGAGCCGGAAACCTACGCCATGCTGCTGGCCGGTCTGGGCCTGATGGGCTTCATGGCCCGGCGCCGCAAGCAGGCTTAAGTAAACGCCGGGCCGCCTGGCCACGCACCAACAATCGCCGCCCCGCAAGGGTGGCGATTTTTTTTCCAGTCATCCATTCCCATAGTGAGATAACAATAACCATGATGAAAAAGCTAGCAACTTGCTTCGCCTTTCTTTGCGTAATGTCCTTGATGACCGGCTGTGCCGTCAACCGCGCCACCGCCACGCTCACGCCCGGTAGCGACCTGGCCAAAGTCAAAAGCGCTTACGTCGTCAAGCAGCCGAAAGACGAACGCGGCATCGACGACCTGATCGCCGTCAACCTGGAGAAGCGCGGCTACGTCGTCACCAAGGGACCGGAACTGAGTCAGCCTTACAGCGCGGACGTGGCCATTACCTACGTCGATAAATGGATGTGGGACATCACCATGTACATGATCGAACTGACCGTGACGCTGCGCGATCCGCAGAGCGGCTTTCCCATGGCTGTGGGCAACTCGTTGCATACGTCTCTGACCCGCAAGTCGCCCCCTGAAATGGTCGATGAAGTGATCGACAACATCCTCCAAGCACCGAAGAAATAACTTTACCCTCAACGGAAAAAAATCATGAACATCAACTTCCCATCCCTGCGTTCCGCCGTCCTGGCATCCTGTTTCGCGGGCGTGTTGCTCGGCCTGGGCGGCTGCGCCGCTCCGGTCACCCATGAGGCGCTGGTCCCAGTGTCGATGGAAGTGGCCAAGCGCCACGACAAGTCGGTCGCGGTGGTTGCCGGCGGCGGCTCGGAAACGTCGGCGGCGGGCAAATCGCAGGTGAGCGATGCGGAATTGCAGAAGGCGGTCGCAGAAGCCATCACCCGCACCAAGACGTTCTCCAAGGTGGTGGACGGTAAAGGTGGCGACTACATCCTGACCGTCAGCATTTTCAACCTCACCCAGCCGTCGTTCGGCTTTTCGTTCACCGTGACCGCGGAGATGGGTTGGACGCTGACCCGTGCGGACACCGGCGCCAAGGTGTGGCAGGAGTCGATCAAATCGGAGCACACCGCCAGCGCGACCGACGCCTTCGCCGGCGTCACCCGCTTGAAGATGGCAACCGAAGGCGCCATCCGCAACAACGTCCAGCAAGGCTTGACCAAGCTGTCGGCGCTGTCGCTTTAAGCCGCTGACGGCGGCGTCGGCACGCTGATCGCCGCCAGCACCATATCGACGATGACCTTCTCGGCGTCGTCGAAGTCTTTTTTATTGAGCTGCTTGCGGTTCAATACCAGCGCCATCTGCGCCGAGAAATCGGCGTACGACTGCGTCATCGCCCAGATGGCGAACAGCAGGTGGGTCGCGTTGATCGGCGCGATCTTGCCGGCACTGATCCACTTTTCAAACACCTCGATATCCTTGCGCAGCAGCGGCACCACGCGGCTCTGGATCTGCGCGCCGTACAGCTGCGCGCCGCTGATCACCTCCATCGCATACACCCGCGAGGCCCACGGCTGCTCGCGCGAGAACTTCAGCTTGGCCTGCACGTAGGTGCGCAGTACCTCGCGCGGGTCCTGATCCTCGGCGGCCAGGTTCTCCATGCGTTCGAGCCACTCGTCGAGCACCTCGTCCAGCACACGCTGGTACAGCGACTGCTTGGTGGGGAAGTAGTACATCAGGTTCTGCTTCGACAGCCCGGCGTTCTCCGCCACGGTGGCGATCGACGTGCCCTCGTACCCGCATTCGGCGAACACCCGCACCGCCTCGGCGGCGATTTCCGCTTCGAGCCTGTCGCGGTTCAGGACGCGTCGTTTGATTTTCGGCGGTGGCGCTGCGGTCAGTTTGGCTGTCGACATATGCGTCTCAGGAAGGTCAGTAGTTGCGGGTGGTCGGTGTAGGCGACGTTGAAGCGGAACCAGATCGTCTCCGGCTGGCGCAGCATGAAGAAATCGCACGGCGACAGCAGGATGCCGGCCTTGAGCGCCTGGTCGGCGATGACCTGGCCGTTCCATTCGGCCGTCGGAGGCTGCTGCCAGCCTGCGCTGACGAACATGCCGCCGCGCGGCTTGGCCAGCGGTGTCATGCCGACGCCGCGCAGGCTGTCGATGGCGCGCTCGCGGCCGGCCTCCAGCTGGGCGATCAATTTGTCGACCATGCGTTTGTAGGGCCGCGCGCTGATGGCGTGGTAGACGGCGCGCTCGTTGATCTCGGAGGTGGTCAGCCCGGCCAGCATCTTGACCCGCACCAGTTCCGGCAGCAGCGACGACGAGGCGCAGATCGAGCCGACCCGCAGCACCGGCGACAAGGTTTTGGAGAAGCTGCCGACCCGGATCACGCGCCGCAGGCCGTCCATCGCCGCCAGCGACGCCTCGCCGCGCGGCGCCAGTTCGCGGTAGATATCGTCCTCCACCAGCCAGAAGTCGAACTGCTCGGCGAGGCCTAGCAAACGGTGCGCCTGCGCCGCGCTGAGCGAAGTGCCGAGCGGGTTTTGCAGCACCGTGTTGACGAACATGAGTTTGGGCTGGGTGAGCGCCGCCTGTCTGGCCAGTGCCTCGAAGTCCAGCCCCTGGTCGCCGCGCGGGATGCCGACCGCCACGCAACCGTGGTGGCGGATCAGCGACAGCAGATTGCTGTAGCCCGGATCCTCGACGAAGACTGTGTCGCCCGGCCGGGTGAGCGTGCGCAGGATCAGATCGAAGGCGTGGGTGGCGCCATGCGTGAGCAGGATCTGCTCCGGCTCCACCGGGAACAGGTCCTCGGTCAGGCAGGCTGCGAGATGCTGGCGCAAGGTCGGGAACCCGAGCGGATGGCCGTAGCCGCGCAGGCGGTTGGCCGGGATGCGCATGGCGTGGCGCACGGCGTCGAGGATGGTGTCCTCGCCGTACCACTCCGGCGGCAGCCAGCCGGCGCCCACGGCCAGCGCGTCGGACATGCCGGAGTACAGGTGGGCGGTGAGGGCGTCGATGGCGGTCGGCGCGACCTCGCCAGCCATTGGCAGCAGCGCCGCCGGCAGGTCCTGGCGCGCCACGAAGTAGCCGGAGCCGCGCCGCGATGACAGCAGCCCCAGGGTGACCAGGCGGTCGTAGGATTCCACAACTGTAAAGGTGCTGATGCCATTACACTTGGCGAATTGCCGCACGGACGGCATTTTGGTGCCGATGCGCAACTCCCGCGCACCCACCATCGCGCTGATGGCCGAGACGATCTGATCCACGAGGCTGCCTTTGCCGCCGCGCGCTATGGCGACCACCGGCCAGCCGGGCGCGCCGGGCGGCGCCGGCGGTCCGCTGGCGGATTGATCGATCGCAGACGACGCTTGTTCCATCCTTGACTCCAAAGGCGGCATAAAGCAAAACTGTACTGTTTTTACTACCGATACGGTTGGACAGTTTTGATATTTGTGTATCTGTGCCATAGTTGTAGCGCTGTCTATTATTGCATCATCATTTTGCCAACTGGTAAATTTTTTTACGGTTCGTCAAAAAATCCGCTTGGCGCCTCAGGAGATATGCATGAACGAATCACGACCAGAATCGATGGCGTCCTTCTGGATGCCGTTCACGAACAACCGCGACTTCAAAGCCCATCCGCGCCTGCTGGTGTCGGCCGAAGGCATGTACTACAAGGACGTCGACGGCAACAGCATCCTCGATGGCACGGCGGGCCTGTGGTGCGTCCCTTGCGGCCACGCGCAGCCGAAGATCGTCGCCGCCGTGCGCGAGATGGTCGGCCAGCTCGATTTCGCGCCAACCTTCCAGATGGGCCATCCGGCCGCCTTCGACCTGGCCGAGAAGCTGATGGAGTACACCAACCACCGCTTCGGCCACGTCTTCTACACCAACTCCGGTTCGGAGGCTGTCGACACCGCGCTGAAGATGGCGCTGGCGTACCACAAGGCGCGCGGCGAGGCGGGCCGCACCCGCTTGATCGGGCGCGAACGCGGCTACCACGGCGTCGGCTTCGGCGGCATCTCGGTCGGCGGCATCGCCGGCAACCGCAAGCAGTACACCATCATGCTGCCCGGCGTCGACCACCTGCCGCACACGCACAACCTGGAAAAGAACGCCTACACGCGCGGCGAGCCGGAATACGGCACCGAGCTGGCCGATGAACTGGAGCGCATCGTCGCGCTGCACGACGCCTCCACCGTGGCCGCCGTCATCGTCGAACCGGTCGCAGGATCGACCGGCGTGCTGATACCGCCGAAGGGCTATCTGAAGCGCCTGCGCGAGTTGTGCACCAAGCACGGCATCCTGCTGATCTTCGACGAAGTGATCACCGGCTTCGGACGTTTGACGACGCCTTTCGCGGCGGACTATTTCGACGTCGAGCCGGACATGATGACCACCGCCAAAGGACTGACCAACGGCGTCATTCCAATGGGCGCGGTGTTCTCCAAAAAGCATATCCACGACGCTTTCATGGACGCGCCGGCGGGCATTGAGCTGTTCCACGGTTATACCTATTCAGGCCACCCGGTGGCTTGCGCGGCCTCGCTGGCCACGTTGGAGGTGTTCAGGGAGCAGAACATCCTCGAACACGCGGCCGGCATGGCCGAGTACTGGGCCGACGCGGTGCACTCGCTCAAGGGACTGCCGCACGTGATCGACATCCGCACCATCGGCCTGATCGCCGGTATCGAGCTGGCGCCGATTCCCGGCAAGCCCGGCGTGCGCGCGTTCACCGCGTTCAAGCAGGCCTTCGCCGACGGGATTTTGATACGCACGACGGGCGATACGATCGCCTTGTCGCCACCGCTGGTGCTGGAGAAAAAACATATCGATGAATTGTTTGGAAAGTTGACGACGGTGCTGAAAAACCTGGAGTGAGCGGTATGAAAACGAGGAGACAATCATGCTGGTAGGCGTTCCAAAAGAAATCAAGAACCAGGAGTCCCGCGTCGGCCTTACCCCGGCCAGCGTGAAGGAACTCGTACTGCGCGGTCACCAAGTCCTTGTACAAAAGGACGCGGGCGCCGCCATCGGACTGACCGACGCGATGTATGAAGGCGCCGGCGCCGAAATCGTCGACAACGCGCCGGACATTTTCGCGCGCGCCGGCATGATCGTCAAAGTCAAGGAGCCGCAGCCGGCCGAATGCGCGATGCTGCGCAGGGATCAGGTCCTCTACACCTATCTGCACCTGGCGCCGGACGCCGAACAAACCAGGGCGCTGGTCGATTCCGGCGCGGTATGCATCGCCTACGAAACCATCACCGGCGAAAACGGCGGTCTGCCGCTGCTGGCGCCCATGAGCGAGGTGGCTGGGCGCATGTCGATCCAGGCCGGCGCCGCGCACCTGGAAAAATCCAAGGGCGGCATGGGCCTGCTGCTGGGCGGCGTACCGGGCGTAGCGCCCGGCCATATCGCCATCATCGGCGCCGGCGTGGTCGGCACCAATGCCCTGCAGATGGCGGTCGGCATCGGCGCGCGCGTGACGGTTCTCGACAAGAACATCGACCGCCTGCGCCAGCTCGATCTGGTGTACGGCAACCGCATCTCGACGATGTTCTCCAGCGCCCATTCGATAGAGCAGGCGGTGCTCGACGCGGACCTGGTCATCGGCGGCGTGCTGGTGCCCGGCGCCGCCGCGCCAAAGCTGGTCACCCGCAGCATGATCTCGCGCATGAAGGCCGGCGCGGTGGTGGTGGATGTCGCCATCGATCAGGGTGGATGCTTTGAAACCTCGCGCGCCACCACGCACCAGGAGCCGACCTTCGTGGTCGACGATGTGGTGCACTACTGCGTGGCGAATATGCCTGGCGCGGTGGCGCGCACATCGACCTTCGCACTGAATAACGCAACGATCGTTCACGCGCTGGCGCTGGCCGACAAAGGCTGGCAAAAAGCGCTGAAGGCCAACGTCCATCTGAAGAACGGCTTGAATGTATGCCAGGGCCACGTCACCTATGCAGCGGTGGCGCACGCGCTGGGCTACCCCTATGTAGACGCGGACGGCCTGCTGGGCTGACCACATAAACGAAAGAAGAACACCATGAGTAACCTGGACACCATCACCCACTTCATCAACGGCGCCAAAGTCGACACCCAGAGCGGACGCTATGCGGACGTTTTCAATCCGGCGCTGGGCGAACCGGTGGCACGCGTTGCGCTTGGCACCGTCGAGGAAGTCGACGTCGCGGTGCGCGCGGCGGAAGCGGCATTTCCCGCCTGGTCGGCGACGCCCCCGCTGACACGCGCGCGCGTGCTGTTCAAGTATCTGCAGCTGTGCCAGCAGCACGTCGACGAATTCGCCGCGATGCTGACGCGTGAACACGGCAAGACCTTCGCCGACGCGCAGGGCGAGGTCGCGCGCGGTATCGAGATGGTGGAATTCGCGGTTGGCATTCCGCAGATGCTGAAGGGCGAATTCACCGATCAGATCTCGCGCGGTATCGATGCCTGGTCGATGCGCCAGGCGCTGGGCGTGGTGGCCGGCATCACGCCGTTTAACTTCCCGGTGATGGTGCCGATGTGGATGTTCCCGGTCGCTATCGCGTGCGGCAACACTTTTATCCTCAAGCCGTCCGAACGCGATCCGTCGCCGTCGCTGCTGCATGCCAAGCTGCTGAAGGACGCCGGCCTGCCGGACGGTGTGTTCAACGTCGTGCAGGGCGATAAAACCACCGTCGACGCGCTGCTCGATCATCCGGTGGTGCAGGCGTTGAGCTTTGTCGGCTCCACGCCGATCGCTGAATACATCTATGCGCGCGGCTGCGCGGCGGGCAAACGCGTGCAGGCTTTGGGCGGCGCCAAGAACCACATGGTGGTCATGCCGGACGCGGACATCGACATGACCGTCGATGCATTGATGGGCGCCGCATACGGTTCCGCCGGCGAGCGCTGCATGGCCATTTCGGTGGTTGTCGCCGTCGGCGACGCGGGCGATAAAATCGTCGATGCACTGGCAAAGCGCACCGCTGCACTGAAAGTGCGCGACGGTATGGAACATGATGCGGAAATGGGGCCTGTCGTTTCAAGCGCCGCCAAGCAGCGCATAGAGCGCTTGATCGGCGAAGGCGTGGAGCAGGGCGCGAAACTGGTGGTCGATGGCCGCAATCACGTCGTGCCGGGACGGGAGAATGGCTTCTTCGTCGGCGGTACATTGTTCGACCACGTCACGCCCGATATGACGATCTACAAGGAAGAGATTTTCGGGCCTGTGCTGTGCATGGTCCGCTTGCCTGATGTCGGCAGCGCGGTGGAGCTGATCAACCGCAATGAATACGGCAACGGCGTAGCGATCTACACGCGTGACGGCGGTGTGGCGCGCGAGTTCGTGCGCCAGATCCAGGTCGGCATGGTGGGGGTGAACGTGCCGCTGCCGGTGCCGATGGCGTTCAATAGTTTCGGCGGCTGGAAGCGCAGCCTGTTCGGCGATCACCACGCTTATGGTCCCGAAGGCGTGCGTTTCTACACGCGCCACAAAGCGGTAATGCAGCGCTGGCCGAACACCGCCAGCGCTGGCGCGGAATTTGCATTCCCTCAGATGAAGTAGCCGGACGAATTCGTCGTCTGAGTTGTCTGAAACTACCGAGCCATTTGCCAGGAAAATGAATGATGATCGAATCCCTGAAATACCTGCCGCATCCGAAGCAAGCCAATGCGGCGCTGGCGGAAAACTTTACCGATCTCGCGCCGGCGCTCAACGCGCGCAAGGCCGCGATTGAGAGTTCGCGTTGCCTGTACTGCTACGATGCGCCGTGCACGCGCATCTGCCCATCGGACATCGACGTCGCCAGCTTCATTCGCAATATCCACGACGGAAACGTCAACGGCGCGGCGGTCGGTATCCTGAAGCAGAATATTTTGGGCGGTAGTTGCGCGCGTGTTTGCCCGACCGAGATACTGTGCGAGGATGCCTGCGTACGCAATCACGACGCCGAAGGGCAGCCGGTGAAAATCGGCCTGCTGCAGCGCTACGCCATCGACAACATGTCGCTCGACGAACATCCATTCAAACGCTTCCCGTCCACCGGCAAAAAGATCGCCGTGGTTGGCGCTGGACCAGCAGGTCTGTCGTGCGCGCACCGCCTGGCGATGCTGGGCAACGACGTGGTGATCTTCGAAGCGCGCGAGAAGTCCGGCGGCCTCAATGAATACGGCATCGCCAAGTACAAGCTGACCGATAACTTCGCGCAGAAGGAGATCGACTTCCTGCTGGCGATCGGCGGCATCGAGATCCGCCACGGTCAGACCTTGGGCGGCAACGTGCAGCTGAAGGACCTTCACGCCCAATATGACGCGGTGTTCCTTGGCCTGGGTCTTGGCGCCAGCAAGCAGCTTGGCTTGACCGGCGAGGAAGCCCCCGGTCTGCTGGCCGCTGTCGACTACATCGCCGCGCTGCGGCAGGCGGATGATTTGAGCCAGCTGCCTTTGCCGTCGCGCGCGATCGTCATCGGCGCCGGTAATACCGCGATCGACATGGCGGTGCAGATCCAGCGCCTCGGCGCGGAGGAGGTCACGCTGGTGTATCGGCGCGGCTTCGAGGGCATGAGCGCCACTGACCACGAGCAGCACATCGCCAAGGAAAACCAGGTACGCATGCGCACCTGGGCGCAACCGCAGCAAGTGTTGTTGGACGAGGCGGGCCGTGTGCGGGGAATGCGCTTCGAGAAGACCGCCATGATCGACGGCCGCTTCGGCGGCACCGGCGAGACTTTCGAGATCGCGGCCGACGCCATCTTCAAGGCCATCGGCCAGAGCATGGATGAAACAAGCATTCAAGATCCGCTGGCGAAAACGCTGAAACGCGCGGGCGACAAGATTCATGTCGACGATCAGTTCCGCACCGTTCTGCCGGGGATCTATGCCGGCGGCGACTGCGTGGCGCCGGGCCAGGACCTGACCGTGCAGGCGGTCCAGCATGGCAAGCTGGCGGCGCATGCCATTCATGAGGACCTGAAGTCAATGACCGCGTCGATAACCGAAACATCGAAAGTGGAGGCTGCATAATGGCTGACCTGAGCATAGAATTCTGCGGCATCAAGTCGATCAACCCGTTCTGGCTGGCCTCCGCGCCACCGACCGACAAAGCCTACAACGTGGTGCGCGCCTTCGAGGCCGGATGGGGTGGCGTGGTGTGGAAGACGCTTGGTGAAGACCCGGCCGCCGTCAACGTCTCGTCGCGCTACTCGGCGCATTACGGAAGGAACCGCGAAGTCCTCGGCTTCAATAACATTGAACTGATCACCGACCGCTCGCTGGACATCAACCTGCGCGAGATCACACAGGTGAAAAAAGATTGGCCCGACCGCGTGATCATCGTCTCGCTGATGCTGCCGTGCGAGGAGAAATTGTGGGCGGATATCCTGCCGCTGGTGGAGGCCACCGGCGCCGACGGCATCGAACTCAATTTCGGTTGTCCGCACGGGATGCCGGAGCGCGGCATGGGCGCGGCGGTCGGCCAGGTGCCCGAGTACGTGGAGATGGTCACCCGTTGGTGCAAGACGCACAGCAAGCTGCCGGTAATCGTCAAGCTCACGCCGAACATTACCGACGTGCGTGCGCCGGCTCGCGCCGCCAAGGCAGGCGGTGCGGACGCCGTCTCCCTGATCAACACCATCAATTCGATCACGCACCTCGATCTGGACCAGATGGTGGCGTTTCCGATCGTCGGCGGCGCCAGCACGCATGGCGGCTACTGCGGCTCGGCGGTCAAACCGATTGCGCTGAACATGGTTGCGGAGATCGCGCGCGATCCCGCCACCAAAGGCTTGCCGATTTCCGGTATCGGCGGCATCGGCAACTGGCGCGACGCGGCCGAGTTCATGGCGCTCGGCTCCGGCTGTGTACAGGTCTGCACGGCGGCCATGCTGCATGGCTTCCGCATCGTCGAGGAGATGAAAGACGGCTTGTCGCGCTGGATGGACGAGAAGGGCTACACGAGTATCAGTCAATTCGTCGGCAAGGCGGTTGCCAACACCACTGACTGGAAGTACCTGAACATGAACTATCAGGTCATCGCCCATATCAACCAGGACGACTGCATCAAGTGCGGCCGCTGTTATGTGGCGTGCGAAGATACGTCGCACCAGTCGATTGCGCAACTGATCGACGCCGCCGGCGTGCGCACCTATGAGGTGATCAAGGAGGAATGCGTCGGTTGTAACCTGTGCGAGATCACCTGCCCGGTGCAGGGCTGCATCACGATGGTGCCGCAGGAGACGGGCAAGCCTTACATGAACTGGACGCAGGACCCGCGCAACCCGCGCGCGGAAAATGTGAAGGTGCCGGAGACTGCATAGGAACGGATCTTGCAATGGAAGATGGACGATTGTTTGATCAACCCTTGGAGAACGCCTCGTGAGTAAAGAACTCTCTGGCAGCACGCAACTCTGGAACGAAGACCTGGCGCCGACCACCGAAGCGCAGCGCACCTGGCGCTGGTATCACTTCGCGGCGCTATGGGTCGGCATGGTGATGTGCATTCCCGCGTACACGCTGTCGGCGAGTTTGATTGAAGGCGGCATGTCCGGTTACCAGGCGGTGCTGACTGTGTTCATCGCCAACGCCATCGTGCTGCTGCCGATGCTGTTGATCGGCCACGCCGGCACCAAGTACGGCATCCCTTACGCGGTGCTGGCGCGGGCCTCGTTCGGTACTTCGGGTGCGCGGCTGCCGGCGCTGATGCGCGCTATCGTCGCCTGCGGCTGGTACGGCATCCAGACCTGGTTCGGCGGCTCGATGATCTACACGCTGCTCGGCGTGATGATGGGCGGCGAAATCGGCGGCGCCAAACTCGGTTTCCTCGGCATCAACGGCGCGCAGCTGCTTTGCTTCCTGGCTTTCTGGGCCATCCAGTTCTGGTACATCGTGCACGGCATGGACGCGATCCGCAAACTGGAGACCTACACCGCGCCGCTGAAGATCGCCATCTGCTTCGTGCTGCTGGCGTGGGTGCATAACAAGGCGGGCGGCTTCGGCGACCTGCTGTCGGCGCCGTCGCAGTTTGTCGAGGGCGGCAAGAAGGCCGGCCAGTTCTGGTCCGTGTTCTGGCCATCGCTGACGGCGATGGTCGGCTTCTGGGCCACGCTGGCGCTGAATATCCCCGACTTCACCCGCTTCGCCAAATCGCAGCGCGACCAGGTCATCGGCCAGTCGGTCGGCCTGCCGGTGCCGATGGGATTACTCGCGGCGATGGCGGTGATCGTCACCTCGGCCACCGTGGTCTTGTACGGGAAGGCGATCTGGGATCCGGTCGATCTGGCCAGCCGTATGACCGGCGTGGCGGTGCTGGTGGCGCTGCTGATCCTGTTGATCGACACCGTCTCCGTCAATCTGGCCGCCAATCTGGTTGGCCCGGCGTACGACTTCTCGTCGTTGGCGCCGAGGCAGATTTCGTACAAGACCGGCGGTTACATTACCGCCGGTATCGCCATCGTCATGATGCCGTGGAAGATACTCGAATCGACCCAGGGCTATATCTTCACGTGGTTGATCGGATATTCAGCGCTGCTCGGTCCCATCGCCGGCATCCTGATTATCGACTATTACATGGTGCGCAAGACCGAACTCAATGTCGCCGAGCTGTATCGGGAGGATGGCGCTTATTCATATGGCAACGGCTGGAACGTGGCTGCGCTGGTGGCTTTCGTGGTGGGCGTGGCGCCGAACATTCCGGGCTTCCTCAACGCCGCCTTCCCGGCCTCGTTCCCGGATGTGGGTGAAGGTTTCAAAACGATTTATACCTACGCATGGTTCGTCGGAATCGTGATCTCCGCAATCGTGTATGGGGTTATGATGAAGGGGAAGACGGTGCCCGCCGTGAGGACGCCCGCCCACCCCTAAGATTCACAGGATTCAGGAGATGTAAATGACTACTATCATCCGCGGCGGTACCGTCGTCAACGCCGACCGCGCTTTTCGTGCCGATGTGCTCTGCTATGGCGACAAGATCGTCGCCGTCGGCGAAAACCTCGATGCGCCGGCGTCCGCGCGCGTGATCGACGCCGCCGGGCAGTACGTCATGCCCGGCGGGATAGATCCCCACACCCATATGAACCTGCCCTTCATGGGCACCGTCACCCAGGATGACTTTTATACCGGTACCGCCGCCGGTCTGGCCGGCGGCACCACCACCATCATCGACTTCGTGATTCCCGCGCCGGGGCAGAACCTGATCGAGGCCTATCATCAATGGCGCGGCTGGGCGCAGAAAGCCGCCGGCGATTACACCTTTCACGTGGCGATCACGTGGTGGGACGAGACCGTGCACCGCGATATGGAAATTCTGGTCCGTGACCATGGCGTCAACAGCTTCAAACACTTTATGGCGTACAAAAACGCCATCATGGCCGACGACGAAACGCTGGTGAAGAGTTTCCGGCGCTCGCTGGAGCTGGGCGCCATTCCGACCGTGCACGCGGAGAACGGCGAGCTGGTTTATCAGTTGCAGCAGGATTTGCTGAAGAAGGGCCTGACCGGTCCGAGTTCACATCCGCTGTCGCGCCCTCCGGCGGTCGAGGCGGAGGCAGCCAACCGGGCCATCGCCATCGCCAACGTCCTCAATACGCCGGTCTATATCGTCCACGTGTCCTGCGCCGAGTCGCTTGACGCCATCACCCGCGCACGGGCCAGCGGCCAGCGGGTGTACGGCGAGGCGCTGGCAGGCCACCTGCTCATCGACGAAAGCGTCTACCAAAGCGACGATCTGGAATACGCCGCCGCCCACGTGATGAGTCCTCCGTTCCGGAGCAAGCATCACCAGGCCGCGTTGTGGCATGGTCTGCAAAGCGGAAACCTGCACACCACCGCGACGGACCATTGCACTTTCTGCGCGGAGCAGAAGGCGGCCGGCAAGGACGACTTCACCAAGATTCCGAACGGCTGCGGTGGCGTCGAGGACCGCATGTCGGTGATCTGGGACGCGGGTGTCAACAGCGGCACGTTGACGCCTTCGGAGTTCGTCAAGGTCACGTCGACCAACGCCGCGCAGATTTTCAATATATATCCGCGCAAGGGGTTGATCGCGGTTGGATCCGACGCCGATATCGTCGTCTGGGACCCGGAAGGCACCCGCACGATTTCGTCGCTGACCCAGTTCGCCAAGGGCGGCTTTAACGTCTTCGAGGGCCGCACTGTGCGTGGCATCCCCAGCACCACGCTGGCCGCCGGTAATGTCGTGTTCCATCGCGGCGTGCTGATGGCAGTGGAGGGCGCCGGCCGCCACATCGATCGTCCCGCGTTTAAAGCCACATCGGCGCGTTAATCAACAGGAGCAGGGTTATGAGTGAAATGCGCATCAATGGCGACCGCCTGTGGGCGGCGCTGATGGAACTGGCCCAAATCGGCGCCACGCCCAAAGGTGGCGTCAAGCGTCTGGCGTTGACGGACCTGGACAAGCAGGGCCGCGATCTGGTGGTGGGCTGGGCGAAGGACGCCGGCATGTCGATCACGATCGACCAGATCGGCAATGTCTTCATGCGCCGCGACGGCACCAACAATGCGCTGCCGCCGATTATGACCGGCAGCCATATCGACACCCAGCCCACCGGCGGGAAGTTCGACGGTAACTACGGCGTGCTGGCCGGCCTGGAGGTGGTGCGCACCCTGAACGATTTGAAGATCAAGACCGAGGCGCCGATCGAAGTCGCCTTCTGG
Organism: Duganella sp. AC917; assembly: GCF_979258245.1. NCBI lineage: Bacteria > Pseudomonadati > Pseudomonadota > Betaproteobacteria > Burkholderiales > Oxalobacteraceae > Duganella > Duganella sp. AC917. Next base: position 3,978,039 of record NZ_OZ409848.1, on the reverse strand, counting down.
ACCAACGAGGAGGGCTCGCGCTTCGTGCCGGTGATGATGGGTTCCGGCGTGTTCTGCGGCGCCTTCAGCCTCGAGACGGCGTATGCCGCCAAGGATACCGAGGGCAAGACGGTTGGCGAGGAACTGGCGCGCATCGGCTACAAAGGCGATCAGGTGCCGGGCGAGCATCCGATCGGCGCCTACTTCGAAACCCATATCGAGCAAGGGCCGGTGCTGGAGGATGCCGACAAGGTGATCGGCGTGGTGCCGGCGGTGATGGGCCTTTCGTGGTACGACTGCGTGGTCAGTGGTATGGAGGCGCACGCCGGTCCGACCCCGATGGGATTGCGCAAGGACGCGCTGCAGGTCTCGACACGCATCATGCAGGAAGTGGTGGCCATCGCCAACCGCTACCCGCCGTATGGTCGCGGCACGGTCGGCATGGTGCAGGTGTTCCCGAACAGCCGCAACGTGATACCCGGCGAAGTCAAATTCAGCATAGACCTGCGCAACGTGAACGACGAGCTGCTTAACACCATGCACGAGGAGATGCTGGCCTTTATCGACAAGACCCGCGCCGACAGCGGCTTGGGGATTTCGATCGAGCGGGTGTCCTACTACCCGCCATGCCCGTTCCATCCGGACTGCGTGGACGCAGTGCGCAACGCCACCGCCAAGCTGGGATATTCGACGATGGACGTGGTTTCCGGCGCCGGCCACGATGCGATTTATGCGGCGCGTCTGGCGCCGTCGGGCATGATCTTCGTGCCCTGCAAGGACGGCATTAGCCACAACGAGATCGAGGACGCCAAGTCCGAACATCTGGAAGCAGGTTGCAATGTGCTGCTGCACGCCATGCTGGAGCGCGCGCGGGTAGTGTGAAAGAGTACAAAGACCCACAGCAAGCCTACCTCGATGGCAACCGGCGCATGGCCGTCGGCGACGCACTCGGCGCCGAAGAATGCTTCTGGCAGGCGATCGCGCTGCAGCCGGAGCACGCGGGTGCGCGCGCCAATCTGGGCTACCTGAAAGAACTGCGCGGCGACCTGCTGGAGGCGGAGTTCCACTACCTGCACGCGATCGCGCTGCTGCCAGATAACGCCCAGCTCTATCAAAATCTCGGCGTACTGTTGCAGAAGTCCAGGCGCTTCGACGAGTCGGAGGCAGCCGCACGGATGGCGCTCGATATTGCGCCCGAGTCGCCGTCGGCGTGGAGCCAATTGGGCGTGCTGCTCGCGTGCGTGAAGCGCGAGCAGGAGGCCGAGGCGTGCTACCGGCGTGCGCTGGAGCTGGACGAGGACTATCCGAAGGCGCAATTCAATCTCGCGTACATCCTGCTGCGGCAAGGCCGTTTTGCCGAAGGCTGGCCGTTGCTCGAGTCGCGCTGGCACTTCGACAGCCTTGCGCAGCCGTTCAATTGTCCTCCGTGGGAGGGCGAAACGCTGTCAGGCAAATCGGTGGTGATCGTGTCCGAGGCGGGGCAGGGCGACATGATCCATTTCAGCCGCTACGCCGCGAAGCTGAAGGCAGCGGGCGCGCCGCGCGTCGCGGTGGCATGTCCGCCATCGCTGCGCCGGCTGATGGCCGGATTGGAAGGTGTCGATGAAGTCTACGTGCAGCACGCCGCGGTGCCGGGCAGCGGTTGGGATTTCTGGACGCACCCGATGCGTTTGCCGGCGATGTTCGGCACCGACTTGTCCAACATCCCAGCCGCGCCGTATATCACTCCTGATCCGGAGTCGGTGCGTTATTGGGCGGGGATGCTGCCTCAGACTGGGTTGCGGGTTGGCCTGGCGTGGAAAGGCAATCCGCATTTCGAGAACGATGCGGACCGTTCGCTGCCTTCCCTGCACACGCTGTCGCCGTTGGCCGATATCGATCATGGCGCGCGCCTGCATTTCGTCAGTCTGCAAAAAGGCGATAGCGAGAATGAGGCATCGACGCCGCCAGCTGGAATGACGCTGCAAGCGATCGCTCCACGTCTGCAGGACTTTGCCGATACGGCCTGCGTGATCGCCAATCTGGACTTGGTGATCAGTGTCGACACGGCGGTGGCGCATCTGGCGGGCGCGCTGGGGAAGCCTTGCTGGCTGCTGCTGCCGGATCATCGCTGCGACTGGCGCTGGCTGACGGATCGCAGCGATACGCCGTGGTATCCATCGATGCGGTTGTTCCGCCAGCCGTCTGGAGGAGGATGGACCGAAGTGATCGCAGAAGTCACATCCGAACTGCGACGCAAGCTCCATTCTGAAAAATCAATGGCGGATTAGCGCGCGGCGCGTAATTGCGACGCATGCATGCGCTGCCGACGGCTCGGCGATGGCGGAGTACGGCGTTCCGCCTAATTCGCCCTACGTGGAACGGTGGATCGCTTATGCTTCGTAATGGCGCAGGAAATCCAGCAGCACCTGCGCCGCGATATCGGCATCGTCGGCCGTCATCGTCTCCAGTGGATTATGGCTGATGCCACCATTGCCGCATCGCGTGAACAACATCGCCACGTCCGTGACCGCAGCCATCGCCATCGCATCGTGTCCGGCCCCAGACAGCAAATCGAAGCGCGGCAAACCGGCGCGCTCTATCGCCGCCCCCAGCTGGTCCATCAAACGCGGCGCGCAGGGCGCTGCCGCAGCATCGACTATTTGCTGCAAGCTGAATTCCACCTGGCGCCGCGCGCAAATCTGCGCGATGCCATCCAATACATCCTTGACGGCCGCCTGCCGCACCGCGTCGTCTGCCGCGCGGATGTCCAGCGACAGCTTGCACGCGCCGGGTATCACGTTGACCGAGCCGCCAGGCACCTGCAACTGCCCGACAGTTCCCACGAGGGCCACGCCTTGTGCGCAACGCCGCTCCACCAGCAGCACGATCTCCGCCGCCGCCGTCGCCGCGTCCTTACGCATCGTCATCGGCGTGGTGCCGGCGTGGCTGGCCAATCCGGTCAATTCGACCAGATAGCGCGAGCTGCCGGCGATCGCCGTCACCACGCCCAGCGCCAGATCACGTTGCAACAACACCGGTCCTTGCTCGATATGCACTTCGACAAAGCCGAGCAGTTGCGCCGGATCGCGCGCGATCGCGGGAATGCGCGACACGTCATGGCCGGCGGCCAGCAGCGCGTCGCGCATGGCGATGCCGTCGGCGTCCGTCTGATCGAGCAGCGACAGGTCGAAGCGGCCCGTCACCGCGTTACTACCCAGGAAGGTGCTCTTGAATCTCACTCCTTCCTCCTCGGCGAAACCGACGATCTCGAAGTGATACGGCAGCTTCTCGCCGCGCTGATGCAGATGACGCACGATGGCGATGGGCAGCAGGATGCCTAGCCGGCCGTCATATTTTCCGCCATTGCGCACCGTGTCGTAGTGCGACCCGGTCATCAGCGTCTTCGCGTCGGGAACGTCCGAACGGTAGACGCCGACCACATTGCCGACGTTGTCGATGTGCGCTTCCATGCCGGCTTCGCCCATCCATTCCGCCAACTGCGCGGCGGTGCGGCGGTGCGCCGGCGTCATGTAGGCGCAAGTCAGGTCGAAATCCTCGTTGGCGCTGTTGTCGGTGTCGCTCCAGGCGCCGATGATCTCCGACCACTGCATGATGGCCGGGCCGAAGTCCAGGGTTATTCCCAGAAGGTCGTTCAGGCGGATCTCGGCGATGCGCTTGATCTGGCGCAGGCACTCGGCTATTTCGTCCGCGCGCTGGTTCTTCAGGCGGCGCGTAAAGGTGGCGATAATGTGGCGCCGGGTCAGTCCCTGTCCGTCCGGGCCTTTGACCGCCAGGATGAACGGGAAGCCGAATTTGGCGTTGTAGTCGGCGTTAAGCCGGTGCAGCGTGGCGAATTCCTCGGCGCTGCACAGGTGCAGCCCGGACTTGGCCTGCTCGCTGGTCGATTCGGCCGTCAACTGGCCGGCGACGGCCGCTTTGCCCGCCAGCTCCGGGTGCTCGCGGATCAAAGCCAGTTGCTCGTCCAGCGTGGCGGCGTTGACCACATCCTGCAACGCCAGCTTGAGCGCGGTGGCGTTGGCGTACGGCCGCCGCGCCGCCGCCCGCTGTGGTATCCAGGGCGAGTGCTCATAGATGCCGCGCAAGTGCTCGACGAAAGTGGCGGCGTCGCAGCTGTTTAAATCGGAGAGTGTGATCATGGCGTGGTATCCGGTATCGAACCCTCATCATAACCTCGCCGGCGCTCGCGCGATATACGCGGTATGCCGTAAGATGTATATCGTCAGGCTTAGCTCGTGCGGCTTACTTTTGCACCAGCGCCTTGGCGGCGGCCGCCACCTGCTCGCGCAGCCATTTGTGCTCCGGCGCCTGGTGCACGCGCTCATGCCACAGCTGGTAGAAGCGCATCGCGGGGAACTTGACCGGCACCGTGTAGGTTTTCAGCGACATCTGTTTTTCGTAGTAGCGGACGAACTGGCGGCCGGTGGTCAGCACCAGGTCCGTCTGGGTCAGCATGTAGGGGATCAGGCCGAAATAGGCCGATTCGACGACCACGTTGCGCTGCAGGTCCTGGCGCTCCAGATAGTCGTCGATGACGCCGTGGTAGCCGGGAAGGATCTGGGTCGGCGCGACGTGGGGCAGGGCCAGATAATCCGGCAGCGTCATGGCGTCGCTGGCGGTGCGCAGCGCGTACGGGCAGTCGGCGCGCATCACGCAGATGATCGGGTCCTCGAACAGCTTGGACATATGCAGGTGCTCGGGCGGCTCGTCCCAGTTGGCGATGACCAGGTCCATGTCGCCGTCGGACAGCAGGCGGACGTAGTCGACGCCGGGTCCTAGGCTGTGAATCTTGACGCGGCTGTTGGGCGAACCCCGTCGCAGCAGCGCGACCAGGTTGGGCAGGAATTGGCTGTCCAGGTAATCCGGCGCGGCGATGTGGAAGGTGCGCGCTTCCTCCTGCGGCACGAAGGGCGACTTTTTGAGGAACAGGTTCTCGGTCTCGTCGAGGATGCGCTTGGCCGGAATCAGCAGGCTCTCGCCGTGCTGGGTGGGCACCATGCCGCGCGCGCCGCGCACCAGCAGCGGATCGCCGGTCAGCTCGCGCAGCTTGCGAAGCGACGCGGAGATCGAGGGCTGCGGTTGATTGAGCTTGAGCGCGACGCGGGAGACATTTTTCTCCACCAGCAGCAGGTAGAGTATGCGGATCAGGTGGAGGTCCAGGTGTTGCGGCAGGGCGGCCATGAACTATACGCGCTTGAATAGGGGTTATACGGGAATGGATATGTTTAATATACTCTAATCTTCATGTGGCCGGTATCAAATCCGTTTATCTTCTGTAAATTAGCCACGTCTTCGACCGGAAAGAATCCATGGAATTATTCGCCTATCTGATCCCGTACGGCCTTGAGTGGCTGAACCTGATCGTCCGCTGGCTGCACGTCATCACCGGCATCGCCTGGATCGGCGCCTCGTTCTACTTCGTCTGGCTGGATAACTCGATCCGGCCGCCCGCGCCGGGGTCCGAGCTGGCGAAGAAGGGCGTCTCGGGCGAACTGTGGGCGGTGCACGGCGGCGGTTTCTATAACCCGCAAAAATATCTGGTCGCCCCGGCGGAGCTGCCCAAGGTGCTGCACTGGTTTAAATGGGAAGCCTATTCCACCTGGCTGTCCGGCATTGCGCTGCTGACCATCGCCTACTACTTCAACGCCCAGGCGATGATGATCGATAAATCCGTGGCCGACATCAGCAGCCTGCAGGCGATCGGCATCGGCGTCGGCACGCTGGTCATCGGCTGGACGGTGTACGATCTGCTGTGCCGCTCACCGCTGGGCAAGCATGACCTGTGGTTCGGCATCGTCGTGTTTGTGCTGATCGTCGCGGCGGCCTATGGCCTCACGCATGTGCTGAGCGGCCGCGCCGCCTACATCCACGTCGGCGCGCTGATCGGCACCATCATGGTCGGCAATGTGCTGATGCTGATTATCCCGGGGCAGCGCAAGATGGTGGAGGCCATGTCGGCCGGCCGCATGCCCGATCCTGTCCATGGGCAGAAGGCCAAGCAGCGCAGCGTCCACAATAACTACTTCACATTGCCGGTGCTGTTCATCATGATCAGTAACCATTACGCGATGACTTATCGTCACGATCACGCGTGGCTGGTGCTGGCGTTTATCATGGCGGCCGGCGTTTTCATTCGCCACTTCTTCAATCTGCGCCACAAGGGCCGCGTCGAGTGGCGATATCCGGCGATCGGCGTCGCGCTGCTGGCCGCCGTCGCCGCGGCGATCGCGCCGCCTCGCCCGGTGGCGGTGGCGCCGGCAGCCGATCCGGCCGCGCAATTCGCCAAAGTACAGGCCATCATCGCGCACCGCTGCGCAACCTGCCACGCTGAGCGGCCGACGCAGCCCGGCTTCGCGGCGGCGCCTTTGGGCGTTATGCTTGAGAACGAGGCCGAAATCCATCAAAATGCCGAGAAAATCTACAAGCAGACGGTCCAGCTGAAAGCCATGCCGTTGGCGAACCTGACGCAAATGACCGATGCCGAACGGGCGCAAATCGCCGCCTGGTACGAAGCCGGCGCAAAATAAAGGAAGCGATTATGAGCGGCACCAAGGAAAAACTGGCCAAATGGATCGATGACCACTTCGACGAGGAGGTCGGCGTTTTGCAGCAGTTGTTGCGCGTACCGACCGATACGCCGCCCGGTAATAACGCGCCGCACGCGGACATGGTGGCCGACCTGGTCAAGGCCTACGGCTGGAACGCCGAGAAGCACGCGGTGCCGCAGCAGGTGGTGCGCGACTACGGCATGGAGACGATCACCAACCTGATCGTCCGCCGCCCCTACCAGGCCGGCGGTCCGACCGTCGCGCTGAACGCCCACGGCGACGTGGTCCCGCCGGGCGACAACTGGAGCTATCCTCCCTACGGCGGCGTGGTGGAAAACGGCTTTATCTACGGGCGCGCGGCCGCCGTCTCCAAATGCGACTTCGCCACCTACATCTTCGCCACCCGCGCGCTGGAGGCACTGGGCGTGCCGCTCAAGGGTGGCCTCGAGCTGCATTTCACCTATGACGAGGAATTCGGCGGCCTGCTCGGGCCGGGCTGGCTGCTGGAGCAAAAGCTGACCAAGCCCGATTACGTCATCGCGGCGGGCTTCAGCTACAACATCGTCACCGCGCACAACGCGTGTCTGCAACTGGAGATCACGGTCAACGGCAAATCCGGCCACGGCGCGATGCCGGAAACGGGCCACGACGCGCTGCAGGCGGCGACGAAGATCCTCAACGCCATCTACGACCAGCTGCCGGAGCTGAAGAAGATCAAGTCCAAGGTGGACGGCATCGACTCGCCGACGATGCTGGTGGGCCGCATCGACGGCGGCACCAACACCAACGTCGTCCCGGGCAAGGTGGTGCTGAAGATGGACCGCCGCATGATTCCCGAGGAGGAGCCGGCGGAAGTCGAGGCGCAGGTGCGCGCGATGATCGAGAGCGCCGTTCGCGGCATCCCCGGCATCAGCCTGGAGATCAAGCGCCTGCTGTTGTCGCACGCGCTGCGCGAGCAGCCGGGAACAGAAAAGCTGGTCGCCAGCCTGCAGCAAAACGCGCAAACCTACATCGGCGAGCTGATTCCGGCGCAGGGCACGCCGCTGTACGCGGACGCGCGATTGTACGGCGAGCATGGCATCCCGGCGGTGTTGTACGGCGCCGGCCCGCGCACGGTGCCCGAATCGAACGCCAAAAAGGCCGATGAGCGCCTCGACCTCGAGGACTTGCGCAAAGCCACCAAGGTAATTGCCGCCACCCTGCTCGATTTCCTCGGATAAACCCCGGGGTCAAGTCTGTCATTCGGACACGAGCCCGGCGGTCAAGCCCGCTACGGTCCAGGTTGTGTCCGAATGACAGACTTGACCCCCGTAGTTGGGGTGTTGGGTAGCGCACCGCAGCTGCAATCAAGATTGCCGTATGATATGGAAATTATTGTCCATACGGCTAGCCTGTGCTTCGATACGAGTTGATCAGTTGCCATGACTGCGGGGTGCTGTACCAGTACCGCCCGGTGCGGCCGCGCGAGAAGGCGCGCTGCGTTCGCTGCGGCTCCGTCCTCTATCGCGGCATCCATTCCGATCCGAACCGCATGGCCGCCATCACCCTCGGCGCCATCGTCACCTTTCTGATCGCGCAGTTTTTCCCTATCGTCGAGCTGCAAATTGGCGACAATAGCACCAGCGCGACTTTGCTGGGCGCCATCCGCGTGCTTTGGCATGAGCAGATGCAGCTGGTGGCGGCCGTCGTGTTCCTGTTTACGATGCTGCTGCCGGCGGTGGAGCTGGGGGCGCTGTTTTATGTGACGATGTCCCTGCGCGCCGGCCGTCGTCCTCCCGGCTTCGACCATCTGCTGCGTGCCGTCGGCGCCGCGCGTCGCTGGGGCATGACCGAGGTGCTGATGATCGGTATCCTGATCACCATCGTCAAAATGACCAGCCTCGCACAGGTTTTGCTGCAGCCAGGGCTGTTCGCTTTCGGCGTGCTGACACTGATGCTGGCCATCGTGGTCTCCTTCGATCCCAAACACCTGTGGAATATCGGCGAACATTTGCCCGGCCCTGGCGGGCCGCGTGCGTCCCAGCGTGAGTTTCACTACAAGTTCGTGCCCGGCGGCGCGCATATGGAAGCCTGCCATGGCTGCGGCCTGGTGGCCTCGGTGCCGCGCAGCGCACGCCATCAGCGCTGCGAGCGTTGCGGCGCGGCCCTGCATCGGCGCCGCCCAGATAGCGTCGGCCGCACCTGGGCCTTTCTGCTGGCGGCCACCATCCTGTATATCCCGGCCATGCTGCTGCCGGTGATGTACACCGATTCGCTGTTCGGTAAAGAGGACGATACGATCATCAGCGGTGTGATGTTGTTCTGGAATAGCGGCTCGCAGGCGCTGGCGATCATTATTTTCGTCGCCAGTATCGTGGTGCCGGTGCTGAAGCTGGCCGCGTTGTCGCTGCTGGCACTGACCGCGCAGACGCGATCACGCTGGCGTCCGCAGCAACGCACGGCGCTTTACCGGATCGTGGAGTTTGTCGGCCGCTGGTCGATGCTCGATATTTTTGTCATCACCTTGACCGTGGCGCTGGTGCGCTTCCAGACGCTGGCGGTGATCACCGCCGGTCCCGGCGCGCTGGCATTTTGCGCGGTGGTGGTGCTGACGATGCTGGCGTCGATGCAGTTCGACCCGCGCCTGATTTGGGATCCAACCGATTCAAATGGAGAAAAACATGCCTGAAAACGAAGGCGGCCAGCCGCCCCTGAACGAGCCACACGTGGAGAAGGCCAGCCGCTTGCCTTCGCTGGTGTGGCTGATTCCCTTGCTGGCGGCCTTGATCGGCGCCGGCCTGGTGGTGAAGTCGTTCATCGATCGCGGACCTACCGTGACGGTGAGCTTCCGCAGCGGCGATGGCCTGGAACCCGGCAAGACCAAAGTCAAGTTCAAGGATGTCGACATTGGCCTGGTGCGCTCGATTTCGCTGGCGCGCGATCTGACCAAGGTGCTGGTCACCATCGACATGCGCAAGGAAGCGTCGCGCTTCACCGCCATCGATACCCGTTACTGGGTGGTGCGGCCGCGCATTGGCGCCAGTGGCGTCTCCGGTCTGAATACCCTGCTGTCCGGGTCTTACATCGGCGTCGATGCCGGCAAGTCGGAAGAGACCAAAGACGAATTCACCGGCCTTGAACAGGCGCCGCAGGTGGCCTTCGACGAGAAGGGCAGCTATTTCACGCTCCACGGCGAGACCCTCGGTTCAATTGATGTCGGTTCGCCGATTTTCTATCGCCGCATCCCGGTCGGGCAGGTGGCCGCCTACGATCTGGAGCCGAAAGGGCGCGGCATCAACATGAAGGTGTTCGTCAAGTCGCCTTACGACCAGTACGTCGGCAAGGGTACGCGCTGGTGGCATGCCAGCGGTGTCGACGTGCGGCTCGATTCGAACGGCTTCAAGGTCAATACGCAGTCGCTGGCGGCACTGCTGGTCGGCGGTATCGCCTTCGAGAGCATGAACGGCCAGAAGCCCGCCGCCGCAGCGCCCACCGGCAGCGAATTCCTGCTGGCCGCCGATCAGGCCAGCGCGCTGCGCGAGCCCGATGGCGCGCCGATCACCACGGTGCTGTATTTCGACCAGTCGCTGCGCGGCCTCTCGCAGGGCGCCACCGTCGATTTCCGCGGCATCGTGCTGGGCGAGGTGCGCTCGGTCGGCGTGGAGTTCGATCCGGTCAAGAAGTCGTTCCGCATGCCGGTGACGGTCGATATGTATCCGGCCCGCCTGGGCCGCGCCTTCCAGAAGAGCGTCGACGAGGATCAGCGCAACAGCGCCGGCTCGCAAGTGCTGGAGCGGATGGTGGCGCGCGGCCTGCGTGGCCAGCTCCGCACCGGCAATCTGCTTACCGGACAGCTGTATGTGGCGCTGGACTTCTTCCCCAACGCGGCGGCGGTCAAGCTTGACATGAGCAAGGAGACGGTTGAATTGCCGACGGTTCCTAACAGTTTGGACGAACTGCAAACGCAGCTTGCCAGCATCGCGCGCAAACTCGATAAGGTGCCGTTCGACGAAATCGGCGTCAATCTGCGCGATACGCTGAAGAGCGCCAATATCCTGCTCAAGCAGCTCGACTCGCAAGTGGTGCCGGAGATGAAGGACACCCTTGGCGCGGCGCGCAAGACGTTCAGCACCGCCGACCAGATACTGCAAAAGGATTCGCCGGTGCAGTCGGATTTGCGCGAGGCCTTGCAGCAGCTGACGCAGACCATGCAATCGCTGAACGCCTTGTCCGATTATCTGGAACGCCATCCGGAATCGCTGTTGCGCGGCAAAGGCAGCAAGCAGGATAAACTGGGAGAGAAAAAATGACGCAGACGACTAATCGACGCACCGGCGCCGTGCTGGCGGTATTGACGGCGACGGCGCTTGCGCTAACCGGCTGCGCCAGCACGCCGCCTGAGCATTTCTACAGCCTGAGTAACGGCATGGGCGTCGCACCGAAGGCCGACACCCCGGCCGCCGCCTACTATATCGAGGTGCCGGCGGTGACCGTGCCACAGCAGGTTGCGCGCAATCAGATGGTGGTCACCACGGGTGCCGGTAGCATCGATCTGCTGGAATACGACCGCTGGGCGTCGCCGCCCGCGTCTGAGATCGGCCAGGCGCTGTCGCTGGCGATTTCCGGCGAGCTGGGAACCATCGACGTGTTCCGCACGCCGTCGCCGGACGGCATGCCGGTCTACCGCATCAGCACCAACGTGCAGCGCTTCGAATCGGCGCCCGGCAAGTACGCGCTGATCGACGCGGTGTGGAGCGTGCGGCTGGTGGGCGGCACCAAGGTGCTCACCTGCCGCAGCGTCGCCAACGAGGAGGTCGGCGCCGGCAACGACGCGCTGGTGGCCGGCCACCGCCGTGCCGTGGTGCGCATTGGGGCCGACATTTCCAAGGCCGTACGTGCGCTGGCCGCCGGCGGCAACGCCGGCTGCTGAATGGATCGCTAGCGTCCCGCCCACACCGGCGGGACGCGTCCGGTCCACGGCGCGGCTTGTTCCAGCTGGCCGGCGAGGCGCAGCAGCAGGCCATCCTGGCTGAAGCCGGCGGCGAACTGCACGCCGATCGGCAATCCATCCCGGCTCGATCCCAGTGGCACCGACATCGCCGGCACGCCCGCCACGTTGAACAGCGGCGTGTAAGGCGAGTGGCGGAATACGTGGCCCGTCCATTCCAGTCCGTCCATTTGCGCCGTTCCCTCGGTGTAGACGCCGATGCGCTGCGCGGTGTCAGGCAGCGTGGGCGTGAGCAGCACGTCGTACCGGCCGAAATAATCCGCGACGGCGCGGCTGACGCGGTTGCGTACCTCCAGCGCACGCGCGAACGCCGGCGCGAGCGCGCGGCGGCCATACTCGTAACAGGCCAGCGTGGAGGGCTCCAAAGTCGAAAGATCGGCTTTGCGCCCCGTGGCCGCCGCGAAGCCGTCGATCCATCCCACCAGATTGGCGCACCAGATCTGCGCGTTGGCGTGCACGAATTCCTCCCACGTCACGCCGATGTCCAGCTTTATCTCATCGACGTCGTGGCCCAGTTGACGGCATAGCTCCGCCGCCGCCTGCGTCGCCGTCGCCACTTCCGCGCTGGGCCACTGGCCGCTCCACGCTTGCTGCATCACGCCGATGCGCAGCCTGCCCGGCGCGCGCGTTACCTCGGACAGGAATGTGTGTTGCGCCGGCTCGGTGAAATAAGGTTCGCCCGCGTCTGGACGGTTGATTGCATCCAGCAGCGCGGCGCTGTCGCGTACCGAGCGGCTGACACCCAGCTGAACGCCAAGTCCATTGAATACCTCGTCCATCCCGGGGCCGTTGGACACGCGGCCGCGTGTCGGTTTCAGGCCGAACAGTCCTGTCGACGCGGCCGGAACGCGGATCGAGCCCGCCGCGTCGGTGGCGTGCGCCATCGGCACGATGCCGGCGGCCACTGCCGCCGCGCTGCCGCCGCTCGAACCACCGGCGCTGTGCTCGAGATTCCAGGGGTTGCGGGTCGGCCCGTTGAACAGCGATTCGGTGGTGGTGCTGAACGCCATTTCCGGCGACGCAGTGCGTCCCAGCGTTACCAGACCGGCGCGGTGGAAGTGTCGCATTAGATTGGAGTCATCAGCGGCGATGTAGCCTGCCGCGATACGGCTTCCCAGTTCCATCCGTTTGCCCGCCATCGTGATGGCGACGTCCTTGATCAGGAATGGCACCCCAGCGAAAGCGCCGCCGGCGCCTTTCTCGTCGGTCGTTTCGGCCGGCCACTGTTATACCACGGCGTTGACCAGCGGATTGACGTTGGCGATTGCGTGGGCGGCAACCGTTCGCAGTTCGGCGCCGCTCACATCGCCATGTGCCACCAGCGCGGCCAGGCCCAGGGCGTCGTACTGCACGTATTCGGAGAGTTTCATGTAGATCCCTTAAAGTCAGGATGATACCGATCGGTATCATCAGTTTGTGGGATAATGATACCGAACGGTATCTTTGTCAAGAAAATCCTGGAGAGATCATGAGCGAAGCAAAGCAGTCCATCCGCGAGCGCTTGTTCGACGCGGCGTCGCAGTTGTTTTACGCCGAAGGCATACGCGGTGTCGGCGTGGAGGCGATCGCCAAGGCCGCGCAGACCACCAAAATGGGTCTGTACCGTCATTTTGAGTCGAAGGATGTGCTGATCACCGAATGGGTGCGGGAACTGGTGGCGGAGTATGCGGCGGTCCTCGACGGGCTGGAGGCGTCGCACCCCGACGATCCGCGCGCACAGTTGATGGGTTTTGCGGAATTCATCGCCGACGATGTGGCCGGCTCTTCGTACCGGGGCTGCCCGTTCATCAATACCATCGCGGAGCTGCCAGCCGCCGACCATCCTGCGCGGCAGCTGATCGAGGCGCACAAGGTTCGGCAGCTGCGGCGTCTCGGCGCGCTGTGCGCCAAGGCCGGCATCGCGGAGCCAAAGCAGGCCGCCGTCCATCTGACCTTGCTGCTCGAAGGCGCCCAAAGCGCCGCGCAGAATGGATCGGTGCCGCGTTTGCGCGAAAACCTGCTCAAACTGGCCGACTCGATACTGAAAGCGGCCTAGCGTGATGAAATAAAAATATTCATTTGATGATTTTTACCCCGGCCGTTAAGCTGTGCGGGACTGTTTGGACAGGACTAAAAATATATGGGACAAATTTACCTGGTGCGCAGCGGACAAGCCTCCTTCGGCAGCACCAATTACGATCAGCTGTCAGCGATGGGTTACGAACAGGCGCGCCTGCTGGGCGGTTGGTTCGCCAAAGCGGGGCAGCCGTTTCACTGCATGATCACCGGCGGCATGGCGCGTCACCACCAGACCGCCGACGCCTGCGTCGCGCAGCTGGAAAGTAAGCAAGTGCAGCACGCCGAGTGCCTGACTGACCAGGGTTTCGCCGAATTCGATCATCATGAGGTGATGCTGCGGCATTGTCCCGAGTTTGCCGACGCCGGTACTTTCCAGCGGCTGCTGGCGCGTTCGGCCGATCCCCAGCGGGCGGCGGAGCAGTTGTTCCGGGCCGCGATGCAGCGCTGGATGACCGGCTGGCACGACGACCAATATGCTGAAACGTGGCCGGACTTCCGCCGCCGCGTGGTGTCCGCGCTGGAACGGCTGGATACGCCGGACAGCAAACGTACCACGATCGTATTCACCTCCAGCGGCGTGATCGCGACCGTCATCCAGCACGTGCTGGGGTTTCAGGATTTTCAGGTGATGGAGATGACGTGGAAGCTGGCCAATTGCGCCGTCACCCGTTTGCTGCACCGTCCGGGCGAATTCGGTCTGAGTTATCTGAACAATTATTCGCACCTCGAGCAACCGGGGCGGGACAACGCGGTGACGTACCGCTGAACCAGGACCTGTTGGCCGGATCTTGACTGTATGCGCGTACAGTATAATGACGTATGCTTACTCCCGCAGATCCACCTTCACGGCAAGGATTTATCCTGACCCGCCATTGGCGCGACGCGGCCAATGGCACGGAGATCGAGTTTTGGCTGGCGACCGACGACGGCCCCAGGAAAATCCGCCTGACGATGCAAACCTCCGTGGCCTTTGCCGAGGCGCGGGAGCGCTCGGCCATCGAGGCGCTGCTGGATAAATCCGACGGCATCGAGCTGCGCGAATTGAAGCTCAAGACCTTTGAGCGCGAACCTGTCATCGGTGTCTACTCATCCCGCTATAAGCAGCTGACGGCGCTGGAGCGCACGCTGCGCGACCATGGCATCAAGATGTACGAGGCCGATATCCGCCCGCCGGAGCGCTATCTGATGGAGCGCTTCATCACCGCCGGCGTGCAGGTGGAGGGCGGCCGCGTCGAAGGCGCCACCATCCGCGACTGCAAACTCAAACCCGCGCCGGACTACCGCCCCAAGCTCAAGATGGTGTCGCTCGATATCGAGACCAGCGCCTACGAGGACCTGTATTCGATCGCGCTTGAAGGCTGCGGCCAGCGCCAGGTATATATGCTTGGCGCGCCCCCCGCCGAGGCGCCGGACGAAATCGACTTCGACCTGGAATACTGCGCCACGCCGCGCCAGCTGATCGAAAGGCTCAACGCCTGGATGGCGCGCCACGATCCCGATGTGCTGGTGGGCTGGAACGTGGTGCAGTTCGACCTGCGCGTGCTGCAAAAAAACGCCGACAAGCACAAGATCGCGCTGACCCTGGGCCGCGAGGGCAAGACCATCGAATGGCGCGAGCATCCCGGCAAGCAGGGATACATGTTCGCGCCGGTGGTCGGCCGCGTGGTCCTCGACGGCATCGATGCGCTGAAGGCGGCGTCGTGGATGTTCCCGTCCTTTAGCCTGGAGAACGTCTCGCAGGCGATGCTGGGCGAGGGCAAGGATATCGGCGACGTCTATGACAAGATGGCGGAAATCGAACGTCGCTTCAGGGAAGACAAGCCGGCGCTGGCCCACTACAACCTGAAAGACTGCGAACTGGTCACGCGCATTTTCGACAAGGCCAATCTGCTGGCCTTCATGATCGAACGCGCGACGGTGACCGGTTTGCAGGCCGATCATCTGGGCGGTTCGATCGCCGCCTTCGGCCACCACTACCTGCCGCGCATGCACCGCGAAGGCTACGTGGCGCCGAACGTGGGCGACATCGCCGGGGGCGCCTCGCCGGGCGGCTTCGTCATGGATTCCAAGCCCGGGCTGTACGATTCGGTGGTGGTGCTGGATTATAAAAGCCTGTATCCGTCGATCATCCGAACCTTCCTGGTCGATCCGGTCGGGCTGGTCGAGGGCGAAGCAGCGGAAGATCCGGCGTCGGTGGTGGAGGGCGTCAACGGCACCGTGTTCTCGCGAGAGAAGCATTGCCTGCCCGAGATCACCACGCGGATGTGGAAGCAGCGCGACGCCGCCAAGCGTGCCAGGAACGAGCCGCTGTCGCAGGCGCTTAAGCTGCTGATGAATTCCTTCTGCGGCGTGCTTGGCGCGACAGAATGCCGGTTCTTCAATCCGCGCCTGATCTCCTCGGTGACACTGCGCGGACACCAGATGATGAAGCAGACCCGCGAACTGGTCGAGGCGGAAGGCTATGACGTCATCTACGGCGACACCGATTCGATCTTCATCTGGCTCAAAAAAGAGTACAAGAACGCCGACGCGCTGGAAATCGGACAGCAACTGGCGAACAAGATCAACGCGTGGTGGCACGCCATGTTAAAAGAGAAGCATGGCCTGGACTGCCATCTGGAGATTGAATTCGACACGCATTTCCAGAAGTTTTTCATGCCGACGATACGCGGCACGGAAATGGGCAGCAAGAAGCGCTATGCCGGCTTGACGATCAATGCCAAGGGCGAGGAAGAAGTGATCTATCGTGGCCTGGAAGTGGCGCGCAGCGACTGGACGCCGTTGGCGCAGCAGTTCCAGAAGGGCCTGTTCCTGCGCATCTTCAAGGACGAACCGTACCAGGAATTCGTCCGCGACTACGCGCGCAAAACGCTGTCCGGCGATTTCGACGAGCTGCTGGTTTACCGCAAGCGGCTGCGCCATCGGCTCGACGAGTACAAGGTCAACGTGCCGCCGCAGGTGCGCGCCGCGCGCCTGGCCGACGAATATAACCAGTCGCATCACCGCCCGCTGCGGTATCAGAACGGCGGCTGGATCAGCTACGTGATGACCACCGGCGGTCCCGAGCCGCTGGAGGCGATGCGCTCGAATATCGATTACGATCACTATCTGACCAAGCAATTGCAGCCGATCGCCGATTCGATTTTGCTGCCGATGAAGGACAGTTTTTCCAGCCTGACCACCTCACAAGCCAGTCTTTTTTAAGGGAGCGACCATGAGCGATTTCAAGAAACTGCACGACGGCAGCAAGCTGCTGCACCTGCCCAACGCCTGGGATGCCGGCAGCGCGCGTTTGTTCGAGAGCCTTGGCGCTCCCGCCATCGCGACCACCAGCGCCGGCGTGGCCTGGGCTGCCGGATACGCCGATGGCGACAACATGCCGGCCGACGTGGCCATCGCCGTCGCCATCAACATCGCGCGCGTGCTGACGGTGCCGTTGTCGGTCGATCTGGAAAACGGTTATTCGGATGATGCGGAAGTGGTCGCGCAAAACGCGTCCAAGCTGGCCGACGCCGGTGTGGCCGGCATCAACCTGGAAGATGGCCACGGCACGCCTGAAGCGCTGGCCGCGAAGATCGTCGCGATCAAGAAATCGGTCGCGGCAGCGGGCAAGGATATCTTCATCAACACCCGCACGGATGTATATCTGAAGGGATTGGCGGCCGAAGGTGAGAGGGTGGCGGAGGTGTTGAAGCGCGCCGCGATCTACAAGGCGGCAGGAGCCGATGGTTTGTTCGTGCCGGGTATCTGCAAGGTCGACGAGATCGAGGCCGTGGTTGCCGGCGCCGGCTTGCCGGTCAACGTGATGGATTGGCCGGGCGTGCCGTCCGCCGATGCGTTGCATAAGCTGGGCGTGCGCCGCTTGAGCGCAGGTTCCGGCATACCGCAGGCTTTGTGGGCCGTTGCCGCCGACATGGCGAAGGGTTTTCTGACCACCGGCAGCGCCGGTCCGTTGGTGGACAAGGCGATGCCTTATGGTCAGTTGCAGGCGCTATTCATCAAACCGTGATGGACGCGCATCAGCCCCGTGACACGCTTGCCTTCGCGCGGTTGTCCAGGCTATAGGCTCCGGCGCCAAACGCCACCACCTGCAGCAGGCCACCAGCCATCGCAAAGTTCTTCAGCAGATGGATCATTTGGTTCTGGTCACCCACCGCGTGGTGGAAGGCCAGGCCGGTGACGATGGAGAACGCCGCCAGCGCCAGCGCCACCAGGCGCACGCGGAAGCCCAGTATCAGCAGCAAGCCGCCGCCAACTTCGGCCACCACCGCGACCGCCATCGCCAACGGCGCGAATGGCAGGCCGCTCGCGGCGATATAGCCTATCGTCGCCTCGGGCGCCGCCAGCTTGCCAAGGCCACTCAAGAGGAAGATGGCCGCCAGCAGTACGCGGCCGATCACCGGGATGACGGAATTGGTTGGGTTGATGGTGTTCATGCTTGTTCCTTTCGAGGATAAATGTAGATTTTTTTACGGAACTGCTTACATCAGGTTCGCGGCGCGCAAATGGGCGCCGATACGCTGGATTTCTTTTTCGCCCTGTTCCAGCGCGGCAGCGCTGGTATGGACCGAGTAGTAGCCGGTAACCAGGTCGTACGGATGCCTGGTGGCGGAACCGAGCACGAAGTCGGTGACGCCCTCGGCGACGAAATCGATGGCTTCATTGCCTTCGGCGAAAACCGCCACCTCGCGGCCGACCGTGGTGCCTGCGGTGCGCAACGCGCCTTGTGCGACCGATACCCAAGCCACGTCGTGTCCCGCCGGCGGCGTATAGGTCCAGCGTTCGCCGTCACGCAGCTTGACGTGCAGGTAGTTGATCGAAGCGCGCGGACGAATCGGGCTGACGGCGCCGCCGTAGCTGCCGATGATGACGCGCGCCGGGCCGACGCTTGGCACCTGTTCAGGTGCCAGATAGTTGCTGTGCGCCGGGCCGTTCTCGTCTTCGGCGGGCAAGGCCAACCACAATTGGAAGCCGGACACGCGCTCGCCTGCGGCCGGGCCGCCGTCGTGCCAGACGCCGCCGCCGGCGCTCATCCACTCGACGCCGCCAGCGGCCAGCACGCCGCTGTTGCCCGTCGTTTCCCGGTATTGCGAAGCGCCCTCAAGCAACACGGTGACGGTGGCGATACCCGAGTGGGGATGCATTCCCATCATGCCGCCATCACTGGATTCCGCCTGGAACAGGTCGAGGAACACGAAAGGTTTAATCAGTTGGCCGACATCTCCAGGGCTGACGAGGCGGGTGATAGGTCCCCGAGTCTTGCCGGTGGTGCGGAATACCAGACGACGTTCGCTTGCTTGTTTCATGTTGTTCTGCTTGGCATTGATTGCATGGATGAATCATAGAACCGCATGATCCATCTGCGAAGCCTATATAATTGGATGGATAGTATCCAGGGAGTAGATGCATGCTTGATGCGATGTCGATGGACCAGTTGCGCACCTTTATCGCCGCAGCGGACGAGGGAAGCTTTTCCGCCGCCGGTCGCAAGTTGGGCCGCGCGCAGTCGGTGGTCAGCACCACGCTTGCCAACCTTGAGCAACAGGTCGGCTTTCCGCTGTTCGAACGAACCGGGCGCTATCCCCGCCTGACCGAGGCCGGCAGGGCGCTGCTGGAACAGGCCAGGGCGGCGGCCGACAGCATGGATGCGTTCAAAGCCAAGGCGCGCACTCTGGCCGAGGGGCTGGAGCCGGAGTTGGCGGTGGCGGTGGATGTGATGTTTCCGATTGAAACGCTGACGGCGGCGGTGCAAGCGTTTAAAAAAGCTTATCCGGACACGCCGTTGCGGCTATACGTGGAAGCGCTGGGTGCGGTCTTGCAGCCGCTGTTGAATGGCAATTGCCGGATCGCGATTATCGGTACGTTACCGGATATCCCCGACGGCTGCGCCTCGGATTTTTTACTCACGGTAACCGGCGTCGCCGTGGTTGCGCCCAGCCACCCGCTGGCGGCTTTCAGCGGGCCGATTCCGCGCTCGGTGGCCACCGGTCATGTGCAGCTGGTGCTGACCGACCGCACCAGCCTGACGGCCGGCCGCGACTTTGGCGTCATGTCATCGCAGACCTGGCGCCTGGGTGACCTGGGCGCCAAACATGCTTTCCTGCGGGCCGGCCTGGGGTGGGGTTACATGCCCGTGCACATGGTCGACGAGGATTTGCGCACCGGCAGGCTGGTCAAGATTACGCTCGAAACACATCCCGCCGCCGGCTCCGGTATCGCCATGCACGCGCTGCACATGAAGGATTTGCCGCCCGGACCCGCCGGCAGATGGTTCGTCAACCAGTTAAAACTGTAGCAGCTGTAGAACCGGGACTTTAGAACATGCTGGCCGTCGGCCGCACGATGATCTCGCTCACATCCACGTCGGCCGGCTGGTCGATGGCGAATTGGATCGCGCGGGCGATCGCCTCCGGCTTGATCGAGATCTGGCGGAAAGCGCGCATTTCCTCGCGGCCGCCCGCATCCGAAATCGATTCGGCCAGTTCGGACTCCACCACGCCCGGCGACACCACCGTCACGCGGATGTCGCCGCCCACCTCCTGTCGCAGGCCTTCGGAAATCGCCGCCACCGCGAACTTGGTGGCGCAATAGACCGCTGCCGTCGGGCTCACCGTATAGGCGCCGATCGACGCCAGGTTGATGATCTGGCCGCTGCGCTGTTTCTGCATCAGCGGCAGCGTTGCCGCGATGCCGTGCAAAACGCCGCGAATGTTCACATCGATCATGCGGTTCCACTCGTCGACCTTGAGCGCCTCCAGTTTCGACAGCGGCATCACCCCCGCATTGTTGATGATCACGTCGACGCGGCCATGCCGGTCGACAGCAGCGTCGACGAAGCGTTGCATGCTTTCCTGGCTGGTCACGTCGAGCGCGGCCACGCTGGCCGAGCCGCCCGCCGAGCCGATCTCGACGGCCAACGCTTCCAGCCGATCGGTGCGGCGCGCGCCCAGCACCACATGCATGCCCTGGGCCGCCAGATGCTTCGCGGTGGCTTCGCCGATACCGCTGCTGGCGCCGGTGATGAGGACGACTTTTTTCGATGGCTGATTGATTGCATTGTTCATTTTTGCTCCCTGTGGTTGAAGTGCGATGGAGCAAGTATGAGCAAAGAGGTGCGCCGCGAGAATACCGGATCGTCTTTCTAGCTTGCCTGATCCTCCAAAACAGTTGCAATGGGTTGATTGGTATTTGTAGCGAAATAGAAACATTCTTAACTGCACAGTTGCAGCGACAAGATGAGCGGTTTTTACTTTTTCCAAACGGACAAATATCGTGTTGAACGCCGGTGCCTTGTCATAGGGAAGTGACTGAGGTTTATCGTAATCTGAAACTTTTTGTTACAGTTTCTTGACGGAATATCACATATTCCCACGGAAACTTGGTTACATTTTCCTTACAAAATAGTTTCATGCAAGCTTTGACAGTCGAGGTCGCCGAACAACAGAATCGGCCTACACCCGCTTAAGAAAACATTAATTCTGATGTGCTTCCAAGCTGGCTTTTGGCCATCCGCCAGATGTCGGAAAAGCGGGTGTGGTGTTAGCGCTATCTCTCTAACTGTCTGATAAAAAAGGAAGACTCATGACTTTGAATAAAGCAATGATGGCATTGACGTTGTCCCTGGCCGGTGGCTTGGCAATGGCTGCGCCGAGCTCCTCGTTCGTCGATTTTTCCAACGGTGCCCAGGGATGGGAAGGCATGCAACCGCTGGATGGTATCGGCGGTTCGGGCATCGATCCCAACATGGGAAATGGTGCGCCGGCCCTGCATACGGTGATGGAAAACTTCGGTATCAGTTTCAGCAACAGCACCAACCAGTCGTATCTGGGCGATTACGGCAAACTGGGTAGCGTCACCATTGGCCTGGACGTGGTGGCCAATTCGATCCGCTATTTCAACCAGGAAGTTTCGCGCCACATGGTCGTGGAGTTGCGCGACTACGGCAACACGCCGCAAGGCATGCCCTACACCAGTGTTTGGTACGACCTGGGCACTATCGACTACACCAAAGGCTGGCAGCATCTCTCTGTGACTATCGGTGACACGACATCGACCGCGCTGCCTACCGGCTGGGGCGGTTACGGCACCTCCGACGACGCCGGCGGCCCTGGCCTGCCGCCGGGCCGTACCTTCGCCGACGTTCTGTCCAGCATCGACGAACTGGTGTTCACCACCTACGTTCCCGGCTACATGTACGGCTTCACGGACTATGACGTCGCGGTCGACAATATTTCCGTCAGCGCCGTGCCGGAGCCATCGACCTACGCCATGATGCTCGGCGGCCTGGGCATGGTGGGCTGGATGAAGCGCCGCAAATCGCGCGCCGCCTCGTCGGCAACGATGGCCTAAGCTCCACTGTTAGAAAAATTTGTTGATGAATCGGAGAGTGGGGCCCCGCTTTCCGATTGCATGATTCTACAAAACCGCCAGCTTCGCCGACCACGCTCCGCACGATTGCCCCTTGCGTGACCGACAATCAGTCAATAAAATGCGAATGATTCTTATTTAGAAATATCAGCCAGGTGCAGCGCTCCCCAGCCAGATAACAATCCATCGTTATACAAGGGGAGTGGTAATGCGATCAGAGAAGTTAGAGGCCGGTGTTGCGGGTAGCGTTCCGGTGCAGCGAGGGGTAGCGGTATGGCGCCCGCGCATGATGTCGATGGCGGTTGCCGGGGCGCTCGCGGTGCTCGGCGTCAACACCGCTCATGCGGAAGACAAGGCAGCCGACGGTGCCGATCCGGCACCGATACCGACCGTACAGATTACCGGCCAGGCGGGTCCGGGCGACACCACCGAGGGCACCGGCTCCTACACGACCCGCAGCATGAACACCGCCACCCGGCTGGACATGTCGGTGCGCGAAACGCCGCAGTCGATCAGTGTGGTCACGCGCCAGCAGATGGACGACCTGAACCTGCAATCGGTCGACCAGATCGTCAACATCACGCCGGGTCTGTCGCTTAACCGGAACGGCACCGACCGCAACAGCATCTATTCGCGCGGCTTCGCCATCTCCAACTTCACCGAGGACGGCCTGACCATGGCCAGCGAGAGCGACACGCTCGGCTTTGCCACGCTAGCGATGTACGACCGCATCGAAGTGCTGCGCGGCTCGGCCGGCATGGCGATCGGCGCGGGCACGCCCGCTGGCACGCTCAACTTCGTGCGCAAACGCCCGACCGCCGACACCCGCGTAGCGCTCACCGGCAGCGTCGGCCGCTACAACGATTATCGCGGCGAGGTCGACGTCAGCGGCGCCCTGAACGCCGCCGGCACCTTGCGCGCGCGCGCCGTGCTCGCCTACCAGGACACCGACACCTTCATCTCCAATTACGGCCACAAGCGCAAACTGGCCTACGTCGCGGCCGACGCCGACCTGTCGCGCGACACCACATTGAGCGTCGGCTTCCACTACAACCAGGAAAAGAACAACGGTTCGACCTGGTACGGCTTGCCGACATCGCAAACCGGCGTCTTCCTGCCGCTGGACCGCTCCGCCAGCAACGCGCCGGACTGGACCACGTGGGACAAGACCAACACCCGCGTCTTCGCCGAACTCGAGCACAAGCTGGGCGGCGGCTGGAAGGTCAGGCTGGCCGGCCAGGCGTTGACCGACGACATGGATTCGGAAGTGGTCGGCATCGGCCGGGTGCCGCGCACCGAGCTGTTCCGTTTCATCGCCGCGGACAACTTCATCTACGACCGCGAGCAGCGCAGTTATGACGCCCAAGCCTCCGGTCCGTTCTCGCTGCTGGGCCGCCAGCATGAGATCGTCTTTGGCGCCAACTACCGCAACCGCCATACGTCCGACAAAGGCCTGCAATCGGTGCCTGCGTACGATTATGTTTTCGATCCGGTCAACTGGGACAGCAGCGCGCCGCAGCGTCCGGTGATGAACGATTTCTACTACGGCCAGGCGGTCAAACTCAAGCAGCAGGCCGTCTATGCCACCGCGCGATTCAGCCTGGCCGAGCCGCTGTCGCTGCTGCTGGGCGCCCGCGTGGACTGGTATGACTACGCCTTGCACAACACCTTCACCGGCGCCCGCTCGGGCTACAAGATCGACAACGAGAAGACGCCCTACGTCGGCCTGGTCTACGACATCAACGGCACCTATTCGCTGTACGGCAGCTGGACCAGCATCTTCAATCCGCAAAGCGCGGTGGACCGTGACGGCGCGCTGCTCGACCCGGTCACCGGCATCAACATGGAGGCCGGCGTCAAGGGCGAATACTTCGGTGGCGCGCTCAACGCCTCAGCTGCCGTGTTCCGCATCCGGCAAAAAAACCTGGCCAACGCGCTGCCGGTGGGCCAATGCGCGCCCGGCGTGCTGTCGTGCTCGGAATCGACTGGCGAAGTGCAAAGCGAGGGCGTCGAGCTGACCCTGGCGGGCGAGCTGGCGAAAGACTGGCAGGCCAGCGCCGGCGTTACCGTCAACTCGGCCAAGTATGCCAAGGCGCAGGGCAGCAACAAGGCCGGCGCGCGCTTTGCCGCCGAGCGTCCGACCCGGCTGCTGCGATTGGCGACCAGCTACCGTCTGCCCGGCAATCTGAACGCATGGCGCGTAGGCGCGGCCGTGCGCGCGCAAAACCGCATTTTCAGGACCAACGTGCCGATCCGGCAAAGCGGCTACGCGATCGTCGATCTCAACGCCGGCTGGCAGGCAACCAGGCAACTGGATCTGAGCATGAGCGTGACCAATCTGTTCGACCGCAGCTATTACCAGAGCATTTCGGCCCTCGACAGCGGCAACGCCTTTGGCGACCCGCTGAGCTATAACGTGACGGCGAGATACCGTTTCTGAGCGATACCGCGTGAACGCGCACGTCGTCGCCAGTCGTGAAGTGGAGAATTTTCAGCCATGACATAATCGCTGGAATTCTCCACAAACGAAGGGCACGGCGTGAGCAAACTTTTTTCCTCTTTCAAGATTGGGCAGCTGGAGCTGGCCAACCGCATCGTCATCGCACCGATGTGCCAATATTCGGCCGAGCAGGGCAGCGCGACCGACTGGCATATGATTCATCTGGGCACTCTGGCGCTGTCAGGCGCCGGCCTGCTGATCCTTGAGGCCACCGCCGTCTCGCCACAGGCGCGCATCTCGCCCGCCGACCTGGGTTTGTATTCCGATGAGAACGAACAGGCGTTGGCGCGCGTGCTCGCCGCCATCCGCAAGCACTCCGACATGCCGGTCGGCATCCAGCTAGGGCACGCGGGACGCAAGGCTTCCTGCGCCGCGCCGTGGGACGGCGGGACGCAAGTGGCGTCGGATGCTGGCGGATGGCAAACCGAGGCGCCGTCCGCAGTACCGTACGCGGACACGGACCGTCCGCCCACGGCGCTGGACGACGCCGGCCTTGCGCGCGTACGCGAAGAGTTCGCACAGACCGCGCGCCGTGCGGCCAGGCTGGGGCTGGACATGATCGAGGTGCACGCAGCGCACGGCTATCTGTTGCACCAGTTCCTGTCGCCGTTGTCCAACCAGCGCACCGACCAATACGGCGGCTCGCTGGAGAACCGCATGCGCTTCCCGCTGGAAGTATACGACGCCGTGCGCGCAGCCTTCCCGGCGGATAAGCCGGTTGGCGTGCGCATCTCCGCCACGGACTGGGTCGAAGGCGGCTGGGATGTCGAACAAAGCGTGGCGTTTTCCAAGGCGCTGGCCGAGCGCGGCAGTGCCTATGTGCACGTGTCGAGCGGCGGCCTGTCGTCACAGCAGAAGATCGACGTGGGTCCGGGCTACCAGCTGCCGTTCGCGCAGGAGATCAAGCGCCAGGTCGCCGTGCCGGTCATCGGCGTTGGCATGATCACCACGCCGGAACAGGCGGAAACGGCGATCCGCGACGGCAGCGCCGATCTGGTGGCGCTGGCGCGCGGCATCCTGTACGACCCGCGCTGGCCATGGCACGCGGCGGCCACGCTTGGCGCGCAGGTCAAGGCGCCGAAGCAGTATTGGCGTTCGCAGCCCTCGGCGTACAAGAACCTGTTCGCGACCGGGAAGTAGTTTATAGCTGGCTTACTCGAAGCTGTGCTCTTCCAGGGGGGGCGCGGGCGGGCGATAGATGCAGGATAAAAGCGGCAGAATAAAGCTCGGGAAACAGTGCGAATTGGAGGAGGTAGGTCCTGCAGGCGAGCGTGTCGTGCTGGCTTCTGTCAAGTTGACTTCGGCGGCGCACGAGACGACGAGGGCGTCATTGCGCGAGCTACGGAGCAGTGCGTTTCGGTTTGCCGTTGGATGCGTGCAGCATACTTTTTCCAAACCTCTATCCCGAAGCCGATTTACCGCTTGGTTAGCTTGCGGTTTCATTCATGCGCGCGGTGCATAAAGGCATTCGCGTCCGCAGGCTATATCCGGGCCCTGCTTGAGACTACAGTCATGTCATCGACGATTACTCAAACAGGAGCACAGCATGAACGAAATCGGGATCGGCGTGCTCGGTGTGTGCGGCAGCGGCAGTTTCGTCATCAGCGCGGCGAAGATCGATCCGCGCATGAAGGCGATTGCCACCGTGAGCATGTACGACATGGGCGCGGTCAACCGCAATGGCTTGCGCCACGCGCAGAGCGTCGAGCAAAGAAAGCAGATCATCGCCGAGGCGGCGCAGCAGCGCTATGTGGAGTTCAAAGGCGGCGAGACGCGCTACACCGGGGGCACCACCCATGTGCTGAACAGCGACACGCATCCGGTCCAGCGCGAGTTCTACGATTTCTATCGCACCAAACGCGGTGAGTTCACGCCGAAAGGCTCGTCGCCGCTGCTGACCACCCACCCGACGTTAAGCAGCAACGTCAAGTTCATGAACTTTTATCCGTTTAACGATATCGAGACGATTTCGCCGCGCCCGATGTTGTTCATCACCGGCGACCTGGCGCACTCGCGCGAATTCAGCGAGGAGGCCTACAAGCTGGCGGCCGAGCCGAAGGAGATCGTCATGATTCCCGGTGCGGGGCACGTGGATTTGTACGACCGGACCAAGCTTATTCCCTTCAATAAGCTGGCCAATTTCTTTACGCTGCACCTGAAATAAAGGCGCCGCTTAGCCCTGGTAACGCAGCGCGTCGATGACCAGCGTGAAGGCGCGCGATGGATGGCGCCGCGACAGGTAGTAGGCGTGCAGGCCAGGGAATGGCCGGCACCACGCTTGCATCACGCTCACCAGCCGGCCGTCCTTGACGTATGGCTCGGCGAATTCCGCCGTCACGAACGCCAGGCCGACACCGCTCACCGCCGCGTTCAGCATCTGATACGCGCTGTTGAAGGTGGCCTGGCCGCTGACCTTCACCTCGATCGGCTTGTCGCCGTCGCACAGCTCCCACGCGTAGACGCCGCCGTTGGACGACAGGCGCAGGGTGATGCAGTTGTGCTGTAACAGATCCTGCGGCGATGCCGGTACGCCGCGCCGTTTGAAGTAGTCCGGCGAGCCGACGATGGCCATCGGCGCGTCGGCCGTCAGGCGCACGGCGATCATGTCCTGTTCGACCTGGTCTCCCCAGCGCACGCCGATATCGAAGCGTTCGGCCACGATGTCGTGCATCCGGTAGTCGGAGTTGATCTCGATGCGCAGGTCGGGATATTGCGGCAGCAGGTGGGCCACGCGCGGCCACAGCACGCTGTCGATGATGTGGTCGATGGCGGTGATGCGGATCAAACCCGCCGGGCTGCCGCCAAGGTCGCTGATGGCGGCGATCTCCGCCTCGATCTCGGCAAAGCGCGGCGCCACGGTTTCCATCAGCCGCTCGCCGGCTTCGGTCGGGGCCACGCTGCGGGTGGTGCGCGCCAGCAGTTGCACGCCCATGCGCGCCTCCAGCCCGCGCACGATGTGGCTCAGTCCCGACTGCGACATGCCCAGTTTGGCGGCCGCGCGCGTGAAACTGCGCTCGCGCGCCACCTCGAGGAACACAAGAATGTCGTTGATGTTTTCGCGGGCCATGGGGGCGCTTTCGGGTGGGTGATCTTGCATTCTAGCAGTTGCACGGTGCCTCGCGGATGGGCGCGATTGATGATTTCGCTGCATAAACCCTAGCGAATCCGCATGGCGTACGGGCCTCTTAATACCGCTACCATGCCTGATTGGAATTGGAAAGACGAACACAATGGAAATCGCAAGCAACTCTCTACCCAAGCAATCTTTCACCGGCCAACCCGCCTGGAGCGCGGTCGGTTCCATGGCCATGTGCGTGACGATGCTGATCGCGTCCGAATTCATGCCGGTCAGCCTGCTCACGCCGATCGCCAGCGACCTGGGCGCCACGCAAGGCATGGCCGGGCAGGCGATCTCGATCTCCGGCCTGTTCGCCGTGGTGACCAGCCTGCTGATCCCGGCGATCGCCAGCCATTTCGACCGGCGAAACGTGCTCATCGCGCTGACCGGCGTGATGCTGGCCTCGCTGGTGCTGATCGCCTGCGCGCCTAACTTCGCCGTGCTGATGGTTGCCCGTTCGTTATTGGGTGTCACCATCGGCGGCTTCTGGGCCCTGGCCACGGCCACGGTGATGCGTCTGGTTCCAGCCGAGTCAATTCCCAAGGCACTCGGCTTGATGTACACGGGTAACGCCGTCGCGGCCGCGTTTGCCGCGCCCATCGGCAGCTACTTCGGCGCCATCATCGGCTGGCGCGGCACGTTCTGGGCCCTGACGCCGTTCGTCATCGCCAATCTGGTGTGGCAATGGATCAGCTTGCCATCGATGCCGCCGCAGGCCGCCAACCCGGTAGGCAAAGTGCTTGGCCTGCTGAAACGCCCGAACGTGGCGTTCGGCATGGCCGGGGTGATGCTGTCGTTCGCCGGCGCGTTCGCCACGTTCACCTATCTGCGGCCCTTCCTGGAGGCCTACACCGGCGTCACGGTGCCGCAGCTCTCGATGTTGTTGCTGGGCCTGGGCGCGGCAGGCTTCTTGGGCACGTATGGCGCGACCGTGATGCTGGGCACTCATTTGTACGGCTTGCTGCGGTGGCTGCCGCTGGCGCTGGGTGTCGTCACGCTCGCGCTGCTGGCCGTCGGCCACGTGTTTTGGGCGGTGGGGATCGCGCTGGTTGTGTGGGGCGCGTTGAACGCGGCCATTCCGGTGGCCTGGTCGACCTGGCTGAGCAAAGGCATCGCCGACGAGCCGGAAAGCGGCGGCGGCCTGCTGGTGGCGGCGATTCAACTGGCGATCATGCTCGGCGCCGCGCTTGGCGGCGTGCTGCTGGACCATTTGTCGATCATGGCCACGTTGATCGGCGGGGCGCTCATGCTGGCGCTTTCATCGATCATCGTCGGCCATGGCGGCCGGCTCAAGCCGCAAGCGCCGGCCTGATTCCACGATACCCAGTATTTTTTTTCCTGAACCAAGACAGATCGGAACCCCATGGACAATTCCAGCGAGATCAAGATAACCCGGCGCGAGCTGCTCATCGCCGGCGCGGTGTCGGCGACGGCGGTGGCGGTGCCGCTGGCGCAAGCGCAGTCGCGCGTGGCGACCGATTTCAGTAACGCGCCCTTCATCACCAAGGTCTCGTTGCGCGTCAACGACAAGCCGCACACGCTGCACCTGGACACGCGTACCACTTTGCTCGACGCGCTGCGCGAACACCTGCACCTGACCGGCACCAAAAAGGGTTGCGACCATGGCCAGTGCGGCGCTTGCACCGTGATGGTTGATGGCCGCCGCATCAATTCCTGCCTCACGCTGGCCGTAATGCACGAGGGCGCGCAGGTCACCACCATCGAGGGCGTGGGCCAGCAGGACAAACTGCATCCGATGCAGGCGGCGTTCATCAAGCACGATGGCTACCAGTGCGGTTACTGCACGCCGGGGCAAATCTGTTCCGCCATCGCGGTGCTCGATGAGATCAAGCAGGGTATTCCGAGCCATGTCAGCCCGTCGCTGACGGTGCGCCCGCTGCTCAGCGCCGACGAGATACGCGAACGCATGAGCGGTAACATCTGCCGCTGCGGCGCTTACGCCAACATCCTAGACGCCATCGTCGAAGTGGGAGGTGCTGCATGAAGGTCTTCACCTATCAACGCGCCGGCACGCCGGTGGAGGCGGCCGTCGCGGCGTCCACCGTTCCGGGCGCCCGCTTCATCGCCGGCGGCACCAACCTGCTCGATTTGATGAAGCTCGAGATTGAAACGCCGGCGCACCTGGTCGACGTCAACGGGCTTGGCCTCGACAAGATCGAACCGACGAAAGACGGCGGCCTGCGCATCGGCGCGTTGGTGCGCAATACCGAACTGGCCGCCGATGCGACCGTGCGGCGCGACTACGGCGTGCTGTCGCGCGCCTTGCTGGCCGGGGCGTCGGCGCAGCTGCGCAACAAGGCCACCACTTCCGGCAACCTGTTGCAGCGCACCCGCTGCCCCTATTTTTACGACACTAACCAGGCATGTAACAAGCGCGTGCCGGGCAGCGGCTGTTCGGCCATCGGTGGCTTTAGCCGCTCGCACGCCGTCATCGGCGTCAGCGACGCTTGCATCGCCACCCATCCGAGCGACATGGCGATCGCCATGCGCCTGCTGGACGCGCAGGTCGAGACGGTACGCGCCGATGGCGCCGCCCGCACGATTCCAATCGCGGATTTCCATCGCCTGCCGGGCACCACGCCGCACATCGAGACGGCATTGCAACCGGGTGAGTTGATCACCGCCGTCACCTTGCCCAAGCCGCTCGGCGGCGTCCACCTGTATCACAAGGTGCGCGACCGCGCTTCTTACGCGTTCGCGCTGGTGTCGGTGGCGCTGGTGGTCCAGCGCGACGGCAGCGGGCGTGTCGCCGTCGGCGGCGTCGCCCACAAGCCGTGGCGTGTGGAGGAGGCCGACCGCTTGCTGCCGCGCGGTGCCAGCGCGGTCGCCGAGCGCCTGCTGCAAGGTGCGCGCACGACCGAACAAAACGCCTTCAAGGTCCCGCTGGTGCAACGCACGCTCGCCGCCATGCTGGCCGATCCGAAGAAAGGGTAATGCCATGAAATTCGATAAAGCCGCCACCACCAATCCGATCGACCAGCTCAAGGTCGTGGGGCGCCCGCTCAACCGCATCGACGGTGCGCTCAAGACCACCGGCGCGGCCACTTATGCATACGAACAGCAAAAAGCGGCGCCGAATGCCGCCTATGGCTGCGTCATCGGCGCCGCCATCGCCAAGGGCCGCATCGAGTCCATGGACCTGGCCGAGGCGCGTCGTGCGCCCGGCGTGATCGCCATCGTCACCGCCGAATCGGCGGGTAAGCTGGGCAAGGGTAAATTCAATACCGCCAAGCTGCTCGGCGGGCCGGAAGTGGATCACTATCACCAGGCCATCGGGCTGGTGGTGGCCGAGAGTTTCGAACAGGCCCGCTCGGCGGCGCAGCTGGTCAAGGTCAGATACGCCGAACAAAAAGGAAAGTACGAGCTGGCCGCCGTCAAGGATGCGGCGACTTTACCCAAGGGCGCTCCGCCGGCCGTCGGCGATTTCGCCGGCGCCTATGCCGACGCACCGGTGCGCCTGGACGCCGAGTACACCACGCCCTGCCACACGCACGCGATGATGGAACCGTATGCGTCGATCGCCGCGTGGAGCGGTGACCAGCTGACCGTGTGGACGTCCAACCAGATGATCGATTGGACGCGCACCGACCTGGCCACCACGCTGGGCATCCCCAAGGAGAAGGTGCGCCTGGTGTCGCCGTTCATCGGCGGCGGCTTTGGTGGCAAATTATTCCTGCGCGCGGACGCGGTACTGGCCGCGCTGGGAGCGCGGGCGGCCAAGCGGCCGGTCAAGGTGGCGCTGAGCCGTCCCTTCATCGCCAACAACACCACCCACCGGGCGTCGACGATCCAGCGCATTCGTATCGGCGCCACGCGCGACGGCGCCATCACGGCGATCGGCCACGAGGCGTGGACCGGCAATCTGCCCGGCGGCAGCCCGGAAGACGCGGTGCAGCAAACGCGCCTGCTGTACGCGGGCGCCAACCGCTTGATCGCCACGCGCCTGGCACTGCTCGACCTGCCCGAGGCCAACGCCATGCGCGCGCCGGGCGAAGCGCCGGGCCTGATGGCGCTGGAAATCGCGATGGACGAAATGGCGGAGAAACTGAAGATGGACCCGGTGCGCTTCCGTATCATCAACGACACCAAGGTCGATCCGGAAAAGAAGGACCGCTACTTCTCGCAGCGCAGCCTTGTCGAATGCCTGCGCACCGGCGCCGAGCGGTTTGGCTGGAAGAACCGCCAGCCGCAGCCCGGCAAAACACGCGACGGGCGCTGGCTGGTCGGCATGGGCGTCGCGGCGGCCTTCCGCAACAATATCCTGATGAAGTCCGGCGCGCGCGTGCGCCTCGACCGTGACGGTCGTGTGACGGTGGAAACCGATATGACCGACATCGGCACCGGCAGCTACACCATCATCGCCCAGACGGCGGCGGAGATGCTGGGCGTGGGCATGGACATGGTGAGCGTGCGCCTTGGCGATTCGGCGTTCCCGGTGTCGGCCGGTTCCGGCGGCCAGTTCGGCGCCAACAGCTCGACGGCCGGTGTGTATGCGGCGTGCGTCAAGCTGCGCGAGGCGGTGCTTCAGCGGCTGGCCCTGGGCGCCGGCGAAGCGGTGTTCGCCGACGGCCAGGTGCGCGTGGGTGCGCGCTTGGCGCCGCTCGCGCGTGCGGCGGCAGGCGGTGAAATCGTCGCCGAGGACAGCATGGAATACGGCGACCTGGCCAAAAAATTCCAGCAATCGACCTTTGGCGCGCATTTCGTCGAGGTGGGTGTGGACGCCGCAACCGGCGAAGTGCGTGTGCGCCGCATGCTGGCCGTGTGCGCGGCGGGCCGCATCCTCAACCCGAAAACAGCGCGCAGCCAGGTGATCGGCGCGATGACGATGGGCGTGGGCTCGGCGCTGATGGAGGAGATGGTGATCGACAAGCGCGCCGGATTCTTCGTCAATCACGACCTGGCCGGCTACGAGGTGCCGGTGCACGCCGACATCCCGAAGCAGGAGGTCATCTTCCTCGACGAGACCGACCCGCTGTCGTCGCCGATGAAGGCCAAGGGCATCGGCGAGCTGGGTCTTTGCGGCGTCGGCGCGGCGATCGCCAACGCCGTCTACAACGCCACCGGCGTGCGGGTGCGCGACTATCCGGTCACGCTCGACAAGCTGCTGGCCGGCCTGCCGCCTGTGTGAACCCCGACCCGTTTCGACGTCAGGCCCCGAGCGCGTGTTTGAGCTGCCGGTCGAAATCGGCGGGGTCGAAATAGTCGCGCCAGACCGTGATCTGGCCGTTTTCGACCGTCACCGTACCCATCACCGGCAAGGTGATGGTACCGCCATTTTTGTGGCGGAAGATGTCGATCCGCTCGTTCAGCACCACGTTGCCGGTCGCCGCGATCAGCGTCACCCGCCAGTCGACCAGAAAGTCGGTGCCGACCCCGAAGCCCTTGTGGAAGGCTTCGACCCCGGCGCGGCCGACGATGTCGGGGAAGGGCACGTTATCGTACAGGACGTCCTCCGACAACATGGCAAGCGCCTCGTCGACGCGGTTGGCGCTCCAATGCGCAAAGAAGGTTTCGG
The DNA here is from genome assembly GCF_979258245.1 of Duganella sp. AC917. NCBI lineage: Bacteria > Pseudomonadati > Pseudomonadota > Betaproteobacteria > Burkholderiales > Oxalobacteraceae > Duganella > Duganella sp. AC917. The sequence continues at coordinate 3,944,946 of NZ_OZ409848.1, read as the reverse complement.
CGATCTGCACCGGGCCGTTGGTGTGGTTGGTGTTCACGTCTTGCTCCTCAGGCGATCTGGCCGCCGTCGACGTTGAGCGTCGCGCCGGTGATGTAGCTGGCGTCCGGGCCGGCCAGGAAGGCGACTGCGGCGGCGATTTCGTCCGGACGGCCATAGCGGCCCAGCGCGGCCATCGTGCGCAGCGTTTCGGCAAAGGCGCCGCTATCCGGGTTCATTTCGGTGTCGATGGCGCCGGGCTGGATCACGTTGACGGTGATGTTGCGGGAACCAAGGTCGCGCGCCCAGCCACGGGTGTAGGCCGCCACCGCCGCCTTCGAGGCGACATAGTCGGCCACGCCGGGGAAGGCGATGCGGTCGGCGCCGGTGGTGCCGATCGAGACCACCCGTCCGCCATCTGCCATCAGCGGCGCTGCGGCCCGCACGGCGGCCGCCACGCCTTTGACGTTGACGTCGATCTGACGGTCGAAGCCCGCCAGGTCGGCTTCCGGATCGCCGACCATGCCGGTGACGAACACGCCGGCCGAATTGACCAGGATGTCGAGCCGGCCGAAATGGGCGTGCGCCTGGCGCACCATCGCCGTCACCTGGTCCGCCTTGGCCTGGTCGGCCTGGATCGCCAGCGCCTGGCCGCCGAGGGCTTCGATTTCTGCCACGACCTGCTTTGCGCGGTCCGGCGAGGCGGCGTAGCTGAAGGCGACTTTGGCGCCGTCGCGCGCAAGGCGTTTGACGATGGCCGCGCCGATGCCGCGCGAACCGCCGGTAACGATGGCGACTTTGCCTTGCAGCGGCTGATGGCTGATGGCGTTGGTGGTGGTGTTCATGATTTTTCCTTTTGAGTGGGATGTCGATGGGTCCACTATGCCCGGCTTATTCCTCTTTGATTAGTGCCGAATAGCTTTAAATATCTTCAAGTATCGGTATAAAATGACGGCATGGAGACTCTCAGCAACCTGGAATGTTTTGTTCGCGCCGCCGAGGCGTCGAGTTTTTCGGAGGCTGCCCGCCGCCTTGGACTGACGCCTGCGGCGGTCAGCCGCAATGTCGCCATGCTGGAAAAGAACCTCGGCGCGCGTCTGTTCCAGCGCTCGACGCGCCGGCTGCACCTGACCGAGGCCGGCGAGCGCCTGCTGGCCGGCATCGGCGCCAATCTCGATGGCCTGCAGACGGCGCTGGCCGACGTCTCGACCGAACAGCATCGGCCCACCGGCATCCTCAAAATCAGCGTGGCCCCCAACTTTGGCGTGGGCTACGTGCTGCCGCTGCTGCCTGGCTTCCTGCAACGCTATCCCGGCGTGCGGCCGGAATGGCACTTCGATAACCGCCAGGTCGATTTGATCGGCGACGGCTACGACGCCGCCATCGGCGGCGGCTTCCAGCTCAATCCCGGCGTGGTCGGGCGCACGCTGGCGCCGGCGCATTTGGTGGCGGTGGCGGCGCCGTCCTGGCTCGCGGGCCGCGCCGTGCCGACGCATCCGCGCGATCTGGCCGGCGCCGATGCGGTGTGCCTGCGCTTCCTGCAAAGTGGCCGCATGCGCGACTGGACCATGCGCAATGGCGAAGGCGAGGAGGCGGGCCTGGATATGCACATGCTGGCGGTGCTGAGCGATCCGCAGGCCGTGTGCGCGGCGGCGGTGATGGGGGTGGGCGTGGCGGTGCTGGCGATGTCGGACGTGCTTGAGGCGCTGCGCCAGGGCGCGTTGGTGCGGCTGCTGCCGGAGTGGTACGTGGATGCGGGCACCATCTCGCTGTACTACCCGAGCCGCGCGCAGCTGCCTGCCAAGACGCGCGTCTTTGTCGATTTTGTGGTGGACTCGTTTGAACGGGAAGGACTGGCGCGTAGATTGTCGGCGGTAGGTGGGGAGCAGGGCGGATTAGCGCGCAGCGCGTAATCCGCCCGATGTGACCTCTCGTATTAGCCGAGACCTGTTCCCAGGTTCATCACCTTGACCCAGGCGGCCACGAAGTCGCCGACCAGCTGCTGCTGCCCATCGGCGCTGCCGTAGACTTCGGCGACGGCGCGCAGTTGCGCGTTCGAGCCGAACACCAGATCGGCGCGGCTGGCCGTCCAGCGCACCGCGCCGGTCTTGCGGTCGCGGCCTTCAAAGACGTCGGTCGCGCGCGAGGTCGGCGCCCACACCGTTCCCATGTCGAGCAGGTTGATGAAGAAGTCGTTGCTCAAGGTGCCGGGACGGGTGGTGAACTCGCCGTGTTTGGCGCCGGCCACGTTGGCGCCCAGCACACGCAAGCCGCCGACGAGGGCCGTCAGTTCCGGCACGGTCAACGTCAGCAACTGCGCGCGGTCGACCAGCATCGCCTCGGCCGGCACCGCGTAGCGCTGCGTTTGATAATTGCGGAAGCCGTCGGCGAACGGCTCCATCGGCTCGAACGATTCGGCGTCGGTCTGCTCCTGCGTGGCGTCGGTGCGGCCCGGCGTGAATGGCACGGTCACCACGTTGCCCGCCTGTTTGGCGGCCTGCTCGATCGCTGCCGCACCGCCAAGCACGATCAAATCGGCCAGCGACACGCGCTTGGCGCCGGCGTTGAACGTGGTCCGGATGCCTTCCAGCGCCGCCAGCACCCGGGCCAGTTGCGCCGGCTGGTTGACCGCCCAGTCCTTCTGCGGCGCCAGACGCACGCGCGCGCCGTTCGAGCCGCCGCGCAGGTCCGAGCCGCGATAGGTCGATGCCGATGCCCATGCCGCCGACACCAGTTCCGATACCGTCAGGCCCGAGGCCAAAATCTGCGCCTTGAGCGCGGCGATGTCCTGGGCGTCGATCAGCGGATGGTCGACCGCCGGCACCGGGTCCTGCCAGATGAAGTCTTCGGCCGGCACGTCCGGACCGAGGTAGCGTGCTTTCGGTCCCATGTCGCGGTGGGTCAGCTTGAACCAGGCGCGCGCGAAGGCGTCGGCGAATTCGGCCGGATTGGCCAGGAAGCGGCGCGAGATCTTTTCGTACGCCGGATCGAAGCGCAGCGACAGGTCGGTCGTCAGCATCGTCGGCAGCAGTTTTTTCGACGGGTCGTGCGCGTGCGGGATGGTCGCCTCGGCGCCCTTGGCAACCCACTGGTGGGCGCCGGCGGGGCTCTTGGTCAGCTCCCATTCGAAGCCGAACAGGTGCTCGAAGAAGTCGTTGCTCCACTGCGCCGGCGTCTTGGTCCACGTCACTTCCAGGCCGCTGGTGATGGTGTCGCCGGCGTTACCGGTGCCGAACTTGTTGTGCCAGCCGAAGCCCTGGGCGGCGATGTCCGCGCCTTCCGGCTCGGCGCCGACGTTGTCGGCCGGCGCCGCGCCGTGCGTCTTGCCGAAGCTATGGCCGCCGGCGATCAGGGCCACGGTTTCCTCGTCGTTCATCGCCATGCGGGCGAAGGTGTCGCGGATGTCGCGCGCCGCCAGCAGCGGATCGGGATTGCCGTCCGGGCCTTCGGGATTGACGTAGATCAGGCCCATTTGCACGGCGGCCAGCGGGTTCTCCAGATTGCGGCTGTGGACATCGCCGTCGGCGTCGTCGTCGGTCACCAGCACGCCGCCGGCCTTGGCCACGCCGTCGCTGCCGTGGGCGTAGCGTACGTCGCCGGCCAGCCAGGTGGTTTCACGGCCCCAGTAGACGTCCTGGTCCGGTTCCCACGTGTCGACCCGGCCGCCGCCGAAACCGAGCGTCTTGAAGCCCATGGTTTCAAGCGCGACGTTGCCGGTCAAAATCATCAGGTCGGCCCACGAGATCTTGCGGCCGTATTTTTGCTTGACCGGCCAGATCAGGCGGCGTGCCTTGTCCAGGCTGACGTTGTCGGGCCAGCTGTTGAGCGGAGCGAAACGTTGCTGTCCACGGCGCGCGCCGCCGCGGCCGTCGCCGATGCGGTAGGTGCCGGCGCTGTGCCATGCCATGCGGATGAACAGGCCGCCGTAGTGGCCGAAGTCGGCCGGCCACCAGTCCTGCGAGTCGGTCATCAGCGCGGCCAGGTCCTGCTTGACGGCGGCCAGGTCGAGGCTGTTGAATTCCTTGGCGTAGTCGAAGTTCGCGCCCATCGGGTCGGACTTGGTCGAGTGCTGCAGCAGCAGGTCCAGACGCAATTGATCGGGCCACCAGTCGGCGTTGGCGGTGCCGGCGCCGGTGGCCTGGCTGAACGGACATTTTGCTGCGTGATTCTCGTTGCTCATACGGGGATTCCTCATCGGTTAGGGGATGGCCACGTCATCATAGTCCCGTTCGGATGAGATTGCTTGAAAGATCGAAACATTGGCGGGACAACTACCCATTCGGGAGGGATTTATGCGTCGCGCTACTAGGTGTAAGCGAAGTTGACCGGTAGTCGCACAATTCAGCCGTCTGTATATTGATCGTTGCAAGACTCACCAAGTACTGACAGGAAGAGAGTAATCAGATGAATAGAAATGTCCCATTCGGTATGACACTGCTGTTGGCGGGCGCGCTTGCCGTGGCGGCCGAGCCGCAGCCGCACGCTGCGCCGGCCCAAACCATCACCGCCGCCGGCTCGGTGCCTTCGTCGGCCGGTCCGGCCGATTATTTCACCGGCCGTGTGCGCGTCGATACGCTGACGCCGGCCAACGACAACATCAACGCGTCGAGCGCCTATGTGACGTTCGAGCCGGGCGCGCGTTCCGCCTGGCACACGCATCCGCAGGGGCAGTACCTGATCGTCACCGCCGGCAACGGCTTGACGCAGCAATGGGGCAAGCCGGTGCAGCCGCTGCGCACGGGCGACGTCGTCTGGTGTCCGCCGGGCGTCAAGCACTGGCATGGCGCCACGCCGACCAGCGCGCTGACGCACATCGCGTTGACCGGCACCCTGGACGGGAAAAACGTCCAGTGGCTCGAGAAGGTCAGCGATGCGCAATACGCCTCCCGTTAAACCCCGGCGCAGCGCCGGTCCGCGCGCCGCCTTGCTGGCCGCGGCGCTTTGCGCGCTGACGACAATCATCCCGGGCGCCGGCGCCGCCAACCCGATCAAGGAGAAACCATCCGTGAATAACGAAGCAGCCCTTTCCGCCAAACAGCAGGCGATCGGCCCCATCGCCGCCTTTGCCGCGACCGGCGACATGCCCAAGCTGCACGCTGCGCTCGACCAGGGGCTCGATGCCGGATTAAGCGTCGGCGACTGCAAGGAAATCCTCGTGCAGCTGTACGCGTATGCCGGCTTCCCGCGCAGCCTGAACGCGCTGAACGAATTGATGCGGGTGCTGGCGCAGCGCGAGCAACGTGGCATCGTCGACAAGCCGGGCAGCGACAGCGGACCGGTTCCGGCCGGCGCCGAGCTGCTCGCTGCGGGCACGGCGAACCAGACCAAGCTGGTGGGCGCGCCGGTCTCCGGGCCGCTGTTCGACTTCGCCCCGGCCATCGACCGCTATCTGAAAACCCATCTGTTTGGCGATATCTTCGCCCGCACCAACCTCGATTGGCAAAGCCGCGAGCTGGCGACCGTGGCGGCGCTGGCGGCCATGACAGGCGTCGAGCCGCAGCTGCAATCGCATGTGGCGATCAGCATGAACGTGGGGATCGGGGAGCGTCAGCTGCGCCAGTTCATCGAGACCTTGGCAATGCGCGTCAATGCCGAAGCCGCCGACCGCGCGCGGGCCGCGCTGGATAAGCAGTTGGCGGCGGCGAGGCCTTGACCGTTCCGCATCAGCCTCGCTGCCTGCCGCCTGAATCTTATCGCGCCAGCGTGGCGCTATCGATCACGAAGCGGTAGCGCACGTCGCCCTTGAGCATGCGCTCGTAAGCGTCGTTGATCTGGTCGGCGCGCACCAGCTCGATGTCGGCAACGATGCCGTGCTTGGCGCAGAAGTCCAGCATCTCCTGGGTTTCCGGGATACCGCCGATCATCGAGCCGGCGATCGCGCGGCGCTTCATGATCAGGTTGAACACGTTGGGCGACGGATGCGGCGTCGCCGGCGCGCCCACCAGGGTCATGGTGCCGTCGCGCTTGAGCAGCACCAAAAACGCGTCGAGGTCGTGCGGCGCCGCCACCGTGTTCAGGATGAAATCGAAGCTCTTGGCGTGGGCAGCCATCTCGTCGGCATTTTTCGACACGACCACTTCGTCCGCGCCCAGCTGCAGTGCGGCCTCGCGCTTGGCGTCGGACGTGGTGAAGGCCACCACGTGGGCACCCATCGCGTGGGCCAGCTTGATGCCCATGTGACCGAGGCCGCCGATGCCGACCACGCCGACTTTTTTGCCGGGACCGGCGTTCCAATGGCGCAGCGGCGAATAGGTGGTGATGCCGGCGCACAGCAGCGGCGCCACGGCGGCCAGTTGTTCCTCCGGATGGCGCACCTTGAGCACATAGCGCTCGTGCACGACGATCTTTTCCGAGTAGCCGCCCAGGGTCCAACCCGGCGCGTCCGGCGTCGGGGAGTTGTAGGTGCCGACCATGCCGTCGCAATAGTTTTCCAGGCCGTCCTCGCACTCGGCGCAATGCTGGCAGCTGTCGACCAGGCAGCCGACGCCGACCAGGTCGCCGACCTTGTGGTTGTTGACGTGTGCGCCGACCGCCGATACTCGGCCGACGATTTCGTGGCCGGGTACGCACGGGAACTGGGTGCCGGCCCATTCGGAGCGCACTTGGTGCAGGTCCGAATGGCAGATGCCGCAGAAGGCGATGTCGATGAGGACGTCGTGGGCGCCCGGTGCGCGGCGGGTGATGGCCAGCGATTCGAGCGGCTTGTCGGCGGCGTGGGCGCCGTAGGCTTGTACTTGCATGATGGGAACTCCTTGGTGCGGTTGAACAGACAGACATTTTGCCAGCCCGGGCGGCTTATCGTTAGCCTGTTTGGACGGTTTTCTTGCCCGATTCTGCCGCGCTGGCGCTGTTGACAGGCAAGGCGGGGCGGCGAGCCAGCATAACCCTCGCAACAGCCGGGTTTTATGCCAGCCTGGCTAATCCCCCGATCAATTTGTCCAGCGTGATCGGATACTCCCGCACCCGTATCCCGGTGGCGTTGTACACCGCGTTGGCGATCGCCGCCGCCACGCCGCTGATGCCCAGCTCACCCACGCCTTTTGCCTTCAGCGGCCCGGCGGTGGCGTCGGCTTCGTCGAGGAAAATCGCGTCCAGATGCGGGATGTCGGCATGCACGGGCACTTCGTACCCCGCCAGGTCATGGTTGACGAAATAGCCTACCCGCTTGTCGATCACCATGTCCTCCATCAGCGCCGCGCCCGCGCCCATCGTCATGCCGCCGATGATCTGGCTGCGCGCCGTCTTCGGATTGATGATGCGTCCCGCCGCGCACACGGCCAGCATGCGGCGGATGCGGATCTCGCCGGTAAAGGCGTCCACCGCCACCTCGACGAAGTGCGCACCGAAGGTTTGCTGCGCGTAGCGCTTGGCCAGGTCGCCGTATTCCATCTTGTCTTCCCCCACTAGCTCGCGCTCGCGCGCCGCCGACCCCAGCGGTACGCCGCGCCCGCCCCAGGTGACCTGGCCTTGCGCGAACGTGGCGTCGGCCACGTTGAAGCCGAGCTGCCTGGCCACCGCTTCCCGCAGCCGCACGCAGGCGGCGTAGACGCCGGCCGTCGACGACGCCGCGCCCCACTGGCCGCCCGAGCCGGCGGACTCCGGAAAGCGCGAGTCGCCCAGGCGCACCACGACGTGATCGAGCGTCACGCCCATCATCTCTGCGGCGGTCTGCGCGATGATGGTGTAGCTGCCGGTGCCGATGTCGGTCATGTCGGTTTCCACCGTCACCACACCGCGCTTGTCCAGCCGCACGCGCGCGCCGGACGTCATGACCGGCGCGCCCCGGATGGCCGCGGCGACGCCGAAGCCGGTCAGCCAGCGGCCTTCGCGCCGGCTGGCGGGACGCGTGGGACGCCGGCTCCAGCCGAAGCGCTCGGCCCCGGTGTGCAGGCAGGCGATCAGTTGCCGCTGCGAGAAGGGACGTTTAGGGTCTTCCGGATCGACTTGCGTATCGTTGCGGACCCTGAATGCGATCGGGTCGATGTTGAGCTTTTCCGCCATTTCATCCATGGCTATTTCCAGCGCCATCATGCCCGGCGCCTCGCCTGGCGCGCGCATGGCGCTGCCTTCGGCCAGATCGAGTTGCGCCAGCTTCAGTTGCGTCATGCGGTTGGCGCCCGCGTACAGCAATCGGGTGGGCGCGGTGGCTGCCTCCGGACGGCCGCCGGCGATGTTGCCCGACCAGCTCTCGTGGCCGATGGCGACGATGTCGCCCGCCGCCGTGGCGCCGATGCGGATGCGCTGTATCGTCGCCGGCCGGTGGGTGACGTTGTTGAACATGAGAGGACGCTGCAACGCCACCTTGACGGGACGCCTGGCGGCGCGCGCGCCCAGCGCGGCCAGCACCGCGTCGCACAGGATCGTGCCCTTGCCACCGAAGCCGCCGCCGATGTACGGCGACACCAGGCGCACGTTTTCCTGCGCGATGCCCAAGGTCTTGGCCAGGTCGCGCCGGCCCCAGTTGACCTGCTGGATCGCGGTCCACAATGTCAGCTGGTCGCCGTCCCACGCGGCGATGGTGGCGTGCGGTTCCATCATCGCGTGGGCCTGGTCCGGGGTGGAGTAGGTGGCATCTATCTTGACCGCCGCGCCGGCGTAGGCACCAGCGAAATCACCGATGGCGGTGTGCGCCGGCGGCATGAACTTGCCCGCTTTGGGCGGCTGCGCCTTTTCGCGCGCCGCCTCCAGGTCGAACGCGCCGGGACTGCGCGTATAGCGGACGTTGATCAGGCCCGCCGCCGCGCGCGCCTGCTCGAAGCTCTCCGCCACCACCAGCGCGACCGCCTGGTGGTAATGGTCGACGGTGGGACCGGCCAGCGCGTGGTCGGCATAAAACTCACCCCGGTCAAGCTTGCCGGCGTTGGCAGCGGTGACCACCGCCAGCACGCCCGGCGCGGCTTCGGCACGGGTGATGTCCATGCTGTCGATGCGGCCCTTGGCGATGGCGGCGCCCAGCACGTAGCCGTAGGCCGCGCCCGGCGCCGCCGTGTTCTGTTCATACGCGTAGGTGGCCGTGCCGGTGACCTTGAGCAGTCCCTCGACGCGGTCGACCGGTTTGCCGACCACGCGCAGCTGGTCGATCGGATTGGTGGTGGCGGGTTTATCGAATTTCATGACTGGGCCTTTGCGCCATCGGCGATGATGGATTGCAGCGTGCGTTCGGCCAAAGCGACCTTGAACGCGTTCTCTTTTGTGGGGGCGGCGTCCGCCAGCAGATTCGCGATGACGGCTCGGGCGCCTTGGGGCAGGGCGGCATCGCCGGCCGCGCTGCGCCAGGGCTGATGCGCGACGCCGCCCAGCGCCACGCGGCCGCTGCCGTCCGGCTGGACTATCGCCGCCACCGATACCAGCGCGAACGCGTAGGAGGCGCGGTCGCGCACTTTTTGATAATAGTGACGTCCGCCGGCCGGCGCCGGCAGCTCGACCGCCGTGATCAGTTCCCCCGGCGCCAAGGCGTTCTCCAGATGGGGCGTGGCGCCCGGCGGCCGGTAGAAGTCGGCGATGGGAATCCGGCGGCCGGCGCCATCGGCCCGCACCGTCTCGACGACGGCGTCGAGCGCGCGCATGCCGACCGCCATGTCGCCGGGATAGGTGGCGATGCAGGCGTCGCTGACACCGACCACCGCCAGCTGCCGGCTGTAGCCGCCGATGGCCGAGCAACCGCTGCCCGGCTGGCGCTTGTTGCACGCTTGGTTGGTATCGTAAAAGTAGGGGCAACGGGTGCGCTGCAGCAGGTTCCCGGCGGTGGTGGCCTTGTTGCGCAGTTGCGCCGAGGCGCCCGCCAACAGCGCGCGCGACAGCACGGCGTAGTCGCGCCGCACCGCCGCATCGGCCGCCAGGTCCGTGTTGCGCACCAGCGCGCCGATGCGCAGCCCGCCGCCGGCCACCGGCTCGATCTTGTCGAGGCCGATGCCGTTGACGTCGATCAAATGGGTTGGCGTTTCAATTTCCAGCTTCATCAGGTCGAGCAGGTTGGTGCCGCCGGCGATGAAGCGGGCGCCCGGGTGGCGCGCCGCCGCTTCGGCCGCCTCGGCGGGAGTGCGTGCGCGCTGATAGGTGAACGCTCTCATGACTTGCCCTCCGCCACGTCGCTGATCGCTTCGATGATGTTGGAGTAGGCGCCGCAGCGGCAAATATTGCCGCTCATACGCTCGCGCAGTTCGTCCGCCGTGACGATGGGAACGGCCGTCAGGCTGGGGCTGGCATGGCTGGGCACGCCGCGCTTGATCTCGTCCAGGGCGCCGACGGCGGAGCAGATCTGGCCCGGTGTACAGTAGCCGCATTGGAAGCCGTCATGCTTGACGAAGGCCGCCTGCATCGGATGTAGTTTGGCCGGCGTGCCCAGACCCTCGATGGTGGTGACGCGGTCACCGTCATGCATCACCGCCAGGGTCAGGCAGGAGTTCACGCGGCGGCCGTTGATCAGCACCGTGCAGGCGCCGCATTGGCCGTGGTCGCATCCTTTCTTGGTGCCGGTCAGGTGCAGATGCTCGCGCAGGGCGTCGAGCAGGGTGACGCGCGTGTCGAGTTCCAACTGGCGTTGCTTGCCGTTCACTTCGATGGTGGTCCTGGTCGTCGGCTGGGCCTTGGCGGTTACCGCGGCGCCTTGCGCGCTGGCCGGCATCATGGTTGCGGCCATGGCCGTCGAACTGGAGACCAGAAACGTGCGTCGTGTTACGTCGGGGCCATGAAGGCTTTTCATTCGCATACTCCGGTGGTCGGTGGCGGAAAAGCGATCGGGCGTGCTTGACCGATCGCGCAGACCAGTGTGACGGTTCAACAAACTCAACGGTATCCCGTTCCTCTAGATTGATTGCCTGATACTCTGGTCGGGCATGTTCCGCTAGCCAATTGCCACCCACACTCGGTATCATCAACGAGAACAGGAGGATCATTTTGTTATCTGCCCCATTCGTGGAAAAACCGGTCGACGGGCTGTGCGACGAACTGGCGCGCAAGTGCGCGCTGCTCGCATCGTCCATGGAAAATCCGACGATCATTCCGCAGCTGACCCTTTACCGCCACACGGTGGCGACGCAGCCACTGCCGGTCACCTATACCCCCAGCATCGCATTGGTGGTGCAGGGACGAAAGCATGTGCATTTGGGATCGAACACATTCATCTACGATCGCTCGCGGTTCCTGCTGACGTCGATTGAACTGCCGGTCACCAGCCAGGTGATCGAGGCCAGCAAGGCGGTGCCCTACATGTGCCTGCGCCTGGCGCTGGACATGCGGCTGGTGTGCGAGGTGTTGGCGAGCATCGAGCCCGTCGAGACTGTCGAGGCCGGCTCCGGTGGCAATTCGCCGGGGATGGAAACTGGTGAGGCGACCGTCGACATCGTCGGCGCCTTCGGCAGGCTGGTTGACGCGCTCGACACGCCGCGCGACGCGCCTTTCCTGAGCGAGCTGCTGCAGCGGGAAATCATTTACCGTGTGTTGCAAAGCACGGCGGGCGGGCGGCTGCGCGCGATCGCCACGAACGGCGATCACAGCCACCGGACCGCCAAGGCGGTGGCATGGGTCCGCGCCAACTTCACCAAGGCTTTGCGGGTGGAAAAGCTGGCGGCGGTGGCCGGCATGGGGGTGTCGACCTTGCACCATCACTTCCGCCGGCTGACAACGATGAGTCCGCTGCAGTACCAGAAGCAGTTGCGCCTGCAGGAGGCGCGCCGGCGCATGCTGATCGACGGCCTGGACGCCGCCAGCGCCGCCTTCGAGGTCGGCTACGAAAGCGCGAGCCAGTTCAATCGCGAGTACAGCCGCGTGTTCGGGCAGTCGCCGATGCGCGATGTGCGCGCGCTGCGCGAGCAGGGCGCCGCGCTCTAAGCGCGGCCGGCGCCGTCATGCGCAATCGGCGCGCGCGCAATGGCGCTTGGCCAGCATATGCCACCCCTTGACCAGTTGCCGGCGGTTGCCGGCGTAGCGCTGGTCCAGGAATTCCGCCTGCAGCACGCGCGCGGTGTGGAACATGTGGAAGTCGCCCAACGACTCGCACCACGCGGCGATGTAGCGTTGGGTGTCGATGAAACCGAGGATGATCGGCCAGATGACGCGGGTCGACGCGTTGCCGTCCTCGTCGGCGTAGCTAACGCGCATTGTGCGCTGCTCGCGGATCGCAGCGCGCACGCGCGCCAGGTCGAGGCCGGCCGGATTGTCGGGTTGGCGGCTGATATATAAGGTGTTGTCGTTCAGTGCGTGCCGCATCTCGGGCGGCAGCACCGCGTCGATCTTGGATAGCGCGTTGTGCACCGCGTCCGCCAGGCCGGCGTCCGTCTGGCGGCTGACCCACAGGGCGCCGGCCACCAGCGCCTGGATCTCCTCGGCCGTGAATGACAGTGGCGGCAACAGAAATCCCGGCCGCATGATGTAGCCGACGCCGGCTTCGCCCTCGATGTCGGCCCCCATGCCTTGCAGGGTCACGATGTCGCGCCGCAAGGTGCGCAGCGAGACGCCCACCTCGCGCGCCAGCACCGCGCCGGCCACCGTGCCGCGATGGCGGCGCAGAACCTGCATGAGGTCGAACAGTCTTTCGCTTCGGGACACTTTTACTCCATGTTGACGAGACATTTGCCGCCGGCTTTCAGGCCGGCCTCAAGCTGCGTGACCAGCTCCACCGCCGCGTCCAGCGGCACGACGCGGCCGATCGGCAGCCGGAATTTCCCCGCCGTGGCGGCGCGCGCCAGCTGGTCAAGCGTCTCAGCCCTTACCGCGCCGACCACGGGCTTGAGGCGGCGGTTGAATAGTGCGCGCAGAAACTTGCCCGGCGTCGGGTGCAGGTCGAGGAAGGCGCCTTTCCTGTTGAGCAGGCCCATGGCTTGGTCGACGGTCATTTTCTCGGCCGTGTCGATGACGACATCATAGCGCTGCTTGATCGCCGACAGGTCGACGGTGCGATAATCGTAGACGGTGTGCACACCCAGCGCGCGCATGCGCGCGATGTCCGCCGCGCTACAGCTGCCATCCACCGAGGCGCCATGCATGTGCGCCACCTGTACCGTGGCCTCGCCCACCGCGCCGGCGCAGCCGTTGATGAACACGCGCTGGCCTGCCGCCAGCCCGGCCTTGTCGATCAAACAGCCCCAGGCTGTGATGCCCGGTGTACCGAGACAGGCTGCGTCCTCGAAGGACACGCCGTCGGGTTTTTTCGCCACGAACGTTTCCCTGGTGATAAGCGCCTGGCCCAGCGCGCCGCTTTCCTTGAAGCGGGCCAGACCGAAGACGGCGTCGCCGAGCTGCAAGCGCACCACCCCTGGACCGACGGCGACTACGGTGCCCGAAAAGTCGGTCCCCATGGCGCGCGGAAAGGTGTTACCTGTCATTATCTTCATCACGCCTTGGCGCAGTTTCCAGTCGATAGGGTTGATCGCGGCAAAATGGACCCGGACCGCCACTTCGTTCTCGCGCGGCGTGCCCAGATCGAAGGTTTCAAGCCGCATCAGTTCCGGACCGCCATACTGGTGATACTGAATTCGTTTCATGCTGGTTCCCTGATATTGTGTGGAGAGAACCAGTGTAGAACGCCATGGTGCCAGATTATGGCACCATGTTCGGCCGTTGCCGGTAAGACTTTAGATCTTTTTCAGCGCGTCGGCCTTGTGTGCCGCCTCGGCGCCGGTCTTGTCGCTGACGACCAGATATTCGGGATGCGCCGTCGACGCCGCCACCTCGTGCCCCTTGATATGGGTGGGGGACGTCAGCCTTTTCTTGACCTTGCCATGTACGACGCCCTGGGGCGAGTTCCACTGTACTCTGTCGCCCGCCTTGAATTGGTCCGTCATAGCGCCTCCCGGTGTGAACATGCGCCGATTTGATCATGAATCGCTGTCCGACCGCGTCCAGTACAACTGGCGACCATATATTTAAAAAAAATATAGACGACTGGTCTAGTTGTGCTATAGTGACGTCCATGGGCACCACAACTACCTCCGACAACGTCGATGTTCGCGGGAACATCCTAGCCACCGGCCAGCGCATCATGGCGGGCAAGGGTTTTTCGGCCGTCGGCCTGAACGAGATCCTGGCCACGGCCGGCGTGCCCAAGGGTTCCTTCTACCATTACTTCGGCTCGAAGGACGCGTTCGGCGAGGCGATGCTGGAAGCCTACTTCCAGGATTACCTTGCCGACATGGACGCGACACTGGGCCAGTCGGGCCTGACGATGGCGCAGCGCCTGATGAATTATTGGCAGGCGTGGCAATCCTCGCAGTCGTTCTACGATTGCCAGGGCAAGTGCCTGGCGGTCAAGCTCGGCGCCGAGGTGGCCGATTTGTCCGAAGCGATGCGCTTGTCGCTGAAACGCGGCACGGCGGGCATCGTTGGCAGGCTGGCGGGCGCCATCGAGGCCGGGGTGGCCGAAGGATCGCTCGCCATCGACGGTGAAGTTGAGGATACGGCGCACAGCCTGTACCAGCTGTGGCTGGGCGCCAGCATCATGGTGAAGATCGTGCGGGATACCACCCCGTTCGCGTCGGCGCTGCGGACCACCCGGCAGATTTTGCATTTACCCCAGGCTTGATTGGGGCGTACCAAGGCATTTCATTTGAAATGCTTTTTTTTACCGGCTAACTAGACGACTAGTCTACTAACAATTCAACGTAACGACACAGGAGAAACAACATGAAAAAAGTTCTGATGGTACTGACCTCGCACAGCGAACTGGGCAACACCGGCCGCAAAACCGGTTTCTGGCTGGAAGAATTAGCCGCGCCGTACTACACCTTCAAGGATGCCGGCGTTGAAGTCGTGCTGGCATCGCCGCTGGGCGGCCAGCCGCCGCTCGATCCGAAAAGCAACGAGCCGTCGTTCCAGACCGACCTGACGCGCCGCTTCGAAACCGACGCCGCCGCGACCGCGCAACTGGCCGCCACCGTGCGCCTCGATAGCGTCGAGCAGGCCGATTTCGACACGGTGTTTTACCCTGGCGGCCACGGCCCGCTGTGGGACCTGGCCGAAGACCAGCATTCGATCCAGCTGATCGAATCGTTCATCGCCGCCGACAAGCCGGTGGCGCTGGTGTGCCACGCACCGGGCGTGTTGCGTCACGTCAAGGCCTCGTCGGGCCGTCCGCTGGTCGAAGGCAAGCAGGTTACCGGCTTCACCAACACCGAAGAGGAAGGCGTCGGCCTGACCAACGTCGTGCCGTTCCTGGTGGAAGACCAGCTCAAGGCATTGGGCGGCGTCTACTCCAAGGGTGAAGACTGGGGCTCGTATGTGGTCAGCGATGGCTTGCTGATCACCGGCCAGAACCCGGCCTCGTCGGCCGCCACCGCTGCCGCCTTGCTCAAGCGCATCTCCTGATCGCCGCCGCATGACGGCGCCATGCCGCGCCGACGCAATCCGCGCCGGCACGGCGACGAATTCTCGAACATAGAAAGGTAATGCCATGCTGGAACATATCAAGTCCTCGGGTTGGCTGCGTGAGACCAATTTCATCGACGGCGCCTGGGTCGCGGCCGAAGATGGCCGCCTCCATGGCGTCAACGATCCCGCCACCGGTGCGGCGCTCGGATCGATCGCTTGGTCGGGCGCGGCGGAAACGCGGCGCGCCATCGACGCGGCGCACGCGGCGTTCGCGTCATGGTCGATGACCACTGCCAACGAAAGGGCCGATGTGCTCCAGAAGATGGCCGCCACTGTGCGCGCCAATCTGGATGATCTGGCCAGCATGCTGACCCTGGAGCAGGGCAAGCCGCTGGCCGAGGCGCGCGCCGAAATCAAGCTTGGCGCCGACTATATTCAGTGGTTCGCCGAACAGGCGCGCCGCATCAACGGCGAGATCATCCCGTCGCCATGGCAGGGCCGCCAGATTCTGGTGACGCGCGAACCGGTCGGCGTGGTCGGCGCCATCTCGCCGTGGAATTTTCCTTTCTCGATGCTGGCGCGTAAAGTCGCGCCGGCCCTCGCCGCCGGCTGCACCATCGTCGTCAAGCCGTCCGAGCTGACCCCGTATTGCGGCCTGCTGTGGGGCGTGCTGGCCGAGGCGGCCGGGGTGCCGGCCGGCGTGGTCAACGTCGTTACCGGCGATGCGGCGGCCATCGGCGGCGCGCTGGTGGCCGATGCGCGGGTGCGCAAGCTGACCTTCACCGGGTCGACCAAAATCGGCAAACTGTTATACGAGCAATCGGCCGCGACGATGAAAAAGCTGTCGCTCGAGTTGGGCGGCAACGCGCCGTTTATCGTCTTCGACGACGCCGACATCGACCGCGCGGTGGACGGCGCCATCGCCGCCAAGTTCCGCAACAGCGGGCAGACCTGCATCTGCGTCAACCGCTTCTATGTGCAGGACGGCGTCTACGACGAATTCGCGCGCCGTCTGACCGAACGCGTCGCCGCCCTCAAGGTCGGCAACGGCTTCAGCGCCGACGTGCAGCAGGGACCGCTGATCAATGTGGCGGCGGTCGAAAAGGTCGAGGCGCATATTGCCGACGCCCAGGCCAAAGGCGGACGTATCCTGTTCGGCGGCCGCCGCCACGCGCTCGGCGGCACCTTCTTCGAACCGACCGTGATTGCCGACGCCAGCGCTGACATGCTGATCGCGCACGAAGAAACGTTCGGCCCGGTGGCCGCGCTGTTCCGCTTCACGCATGAGCAGGAAGCGATCGACGCCGCCAACGCCGCTCCGTTCGGCCTAGCCGCCTATTTCTACAGTCAGAACCTGTCGCGCGTATTCCGCCTGTCGCGGGCACTGGAAAGTGGCATGGTCGGCGTCAACGAGGGCCTGGTGACCACCGAGGTGGCGCCCTTCGGCGGCGTCAAGGACAGCGGCATCGGCCGCGAAGGCGCCACCCAGGGCATCGACGAATACCTGAACCTCAAATATGTCAGCCTCGGCGGCCTGTAACGGCGCCCAGGAACACCATGCAAACAAGGCACACAATGAATAACAAAAAAATCCTCGAACCCGTCACATTGGGAGGCCACCAGCTGGCCAACCGCATCGTGCTGCCGCCGCTGACGCGCCAGCGCGCCGCGCAACCCGGCGACCTGCCCACCGAACTGATGGCGCGCTACTACCGCCAGCGTGCCGGCGCCGGTTTCATGGTCAGCGAAGGCACGCAGATCGAGCCGCGCGGCCAGGGCTACGCCTGGACGCCGGGCATCTATAGCAAGGCGCAGATCGCCGGCTGGCGCAAGGTGACCGAAGCGGTCCATGCGGACGGCGGCGTGATCTTCGCGCAGCTGTGGCACGTCGGACGCGTCTCGCACACGGCGTTGCAACCGGGCGGCGCCGCGCCCATCGCGCCGTCGGCCCTGCCGGCGCTGAACGCCAAAGCCTTCATCGAAACCGGTCCGGGCGCCGGCATCCTGGTGGCGCCTTCGACACCACGCGCATTGAGCGTGGCCGAGATCGCGGAGCTGGTCGGCTTGTACGCCCAGGCGGCGCGCAATGCGCTGGAGGCGGGCTTCGACGGTGTCGAGATCCACGCCGCCAACGGCTACCTGGTAAACCAGTTCATATCAAGCCATGCCAACACGCGCACCGACGAATACGGCGGCTCGCTGGAAAACCGCTTGCGCTTCCTGCGCGAAGTGGTCGACGCCGTCGCCGCCGTGGTGGGACCGGAACGCATGGGCGTGCGCTTCACGCCACTGTTCACCAGCACCGACGAGGACCGCGTCTACATCGGTTTCGTCGAAGACGATCCGTATGCGACCTATATCGAGGCGGTCAAGGTGCTGGAGCTAGCCGGCGTCGCCTACCTGTCGATTGCCGAGGCGGACTGGGAGAACGCGCCCGATCTGCCCGAGGCATTCCGGCGCGACGTGCGCAGCGTATTCAGCGGCCGCATCGTCTACGCCGGCCGCTACACGGCGGAGCGCGGCGAGCGCTTGCTGGCCAGCGGCCTGGCCGACCTGATCGCATTCGGCCGGCCGTTCATCGCCAACCCGGATTTGCCGGCGCGGATCGCCAACGACTGGCCACTCAACGCGGTCGATCCGGCCACCATGTACGGCGGCGCGGAGCAGGGCTACACGGACTACCCGCCATTTAGCGCAACAAATACCATCACCACGAACTAGGACTCATCATGAACGACAATATCGCAAACAAAGTAGTACTGATCACCGGCGGCAGCACCGGCATCGGCGCCGAAGTGGCGCGCCTGCTGGCCAGCCGTGGCGCCAAGGTGGCCATCGCGGCGCGCCGCAAGGACAAGCTGGACGAAGTCGTCGCCGGCATCGAAGCGAACGGCGGCACCGCCAAAGCCTACAGCCTGGACGTCACCGACAAGAAACAGGTGGAGGCCGTGGTGGCCGCCGCCGTCGCCGATTTCGGCAAGCTCGACGTGTTGATCAACAACGCCGGATTGATGCCGATCCGCCCCATGTCCGAGGTCAACACCGACGAGTGGGATGCGATGATCGACGTCAACCTCAAGGGCACCTTGTACGGTATTGCCGCCGTGCTGCCGCGCTTCCTCGCGCAGCAGAGCGGCCACATCATCAACCTCAGCTCGGTGGCAGGCATCAAGGTCTTCGCGCCCGGCGGCACGGTGTATTCGGGCACCAAGTTCGCCGTCTCGGCGATCACCGAAGGCTTGCGGCAGGAAGTGGGCGACCAGATCCGCGTGACGTCGATCGCGCCGGGCGCCGTCGACAGCGACCTGAAACACAGCACCTCGGGCACGGCGGCGGAAACCGTGATGGACTTCTACAAGCAGGCCATTCCCGCCGCGTCGGTGGCGCGCGCGGTGGCCTTCGCTATCGAGCAGCCGGCCGATGTCGACATCAACGAGATCGTGCTGCGGCCGACGCGGCAAGTGTTTTAACGCGCCGGCCTCTGGCCTCTGTGGTCCGCCGTGGCTAGGCGGTCCGGTCGACGATCCGGTCGTGCACAGCGGCGAACCACTGCCCCAAACCGGCAAGGTCGCCGTGGATGTTCAGTTGGCCATTACTTTGCAGCTTGGCCAATGCCGCAGTGAAGCGCGGGTCGGCGCCAGGCAAGGTGTTCAGTTCGCGCGAGGCGGCGCGCGTCACTTCGATCGTGATGTCCGCCTGTTCGTCCGGTCCGATGCCGGTCCGGAACGATGGCGCACCGTTGACGACGTCGAAACGCAGTCCCGCCGCCTGTCCCGGCACCTGTCCCGCGACCTTGTCGGCGCCGTCGGTCAAGCGCTCCAGCAGACTGATGTTGAAGTCGTCGGGCAGCGCCGCCCGGCGGGCCGCGTCCACCATCAGCGTCCCGACCATATCGAACCACGCGGTGGTTCCATGCTCGATCCTCATGGGGTTGCCACCGTCAGCACAATCTTGCCCCGAAGGTGACCACGGGCCGCGCGTTCATGTGCGGCGCGCGCGTCCGCCAGCGGGAAGGTGCTGTCGATGGCCACGCGTATCGTCCCGGCATCGAGCAAGGCGGCCAGCTCGGCCAGTTGCGCCCCGCTGGAGCGCACTTGCGTGGTGGAGACGGTGAAGCCGGCCTTGGCCGCCTCGTCGGCGCCCGTGAAGCCCAATGGATAAACCGGAAACAGTGCGCCGCCTTGTTTGAGCGTGCGCAGGAAGCGGCCGGTGGCAGGGCCGCCGACCGTGTCGAGCACCACGTCGACGTCTTGCGCCGTGTCTTCGGGCCGGGCTTTTGCGTAGTCGATGAACCGGTCGGCGCCCAGCCCGCGCAGGAAAGCTTCATGGGCGCCCGACGCCACCGCGATCACGTGCGCGCCCTTCCATTTGGCCAGTTGCACGGCGAAGTGGCCAACGCCGCCGGCTGCCCCGTTGACCAGCACGGTCTTACCCTCGATTGGCACCGGGACATGGCGCCGCGCCTGCAGTGGATTCGGATGATCGTGTCCCAACGCGATCAGGAACTGCCATGCCGTCAGCAGCGCCATCGGCGCGGCGGCGGCGCTGATGTGGTCGATGCCGGCGGGCTTGCGCGCCAGATCCGACGCCGGCGCGGCGACGTATTGGGCATACGCGGCGCTGTCGCCGAAACTCGGAAAGCGCACCATGCCGAACACCTCGTCGCCGATGGCGAAAGCCGTGACGTCGGGAGCGACGGCTGCCACCACACCCGAAATATCCGAACCCGGGATCGCCGGCAACGCCACCGGCGGCTGCCAGTCCGGCGGCAACGTCCTGTAGCCGTCGCGCAGGTACCAGTCCGGCGGATTGATGCCGGCCGCATGGACGCGGACCAGCACTTCGCCCGTCTTCAGTTCGGGGACCGGGGCGTCTTCGTAGCGAAGTACTTCAGGGCCGCCGAACGCGTGCAGCCGAATCGCTTTCATCTTGTTAATTGACATGACTGACTCCTTGGTCAAGAATAGGGACTATGACCGGAACGGTGCTCCCTATATTCGGAGCGTCGCTCCGTTTGCGTTCAATGTATGGAGCATCGCTCCGCTTGTCAAGTAATCATGCGCGCTGACGCCCAAAAAAATTACGATCACCTGCTTGAAGTCGCCCGGGAAGTTGTCGGCGAGCAAGGGGCCGACGCCTCGATGCGCGATATCGCCCGCCGCGCGGGAGTCGGCATCGGTACGCTTTACCGGCATTTCCCCACGCGCGAAGCGCTGTTGGCCGCGCTGCTGGGGAAAATCTTCGACCGGCTGACGGTGAGGGCGCAAGAGCTCGATTCCTCCGGCGACCCCGGCGCCGCGCTGGTGGCCTGGCTGCGAGAGATTGTCGCGATCGCCCATGACCATCGTGGCGTGATCGCGTCGATGACCGCGGCCATCGACGATCCGGAGTCGGCGCTGCACGCTTCGTGCGTGACGATGAAAGCCTCCGGCACCCGCCTGCTGGTGCGCGCGCAGGCCGACGGCGCGGCGCGGGCGGACATCGACGGCGCCGACCTGTTCGCGCTGGTCGGCGCGCTCGGATGGATCAACGATCAGCCGTCGTTGGTCTCGCGTGCCGATCATTTGTTCCACCTGATCGCCAGTGCGATCCTGGTGCCGGGCGAACGCTCGGCGGCGGCGCCGTCAGCGCCCTGAACCGCTTCAGCGGGACGCGGACCCGGGCCGGACTTCGAGCGCGGCCGGGGGCTCCCTGCCTTTTGGCGGTGTCGGCCGGCGCATCCCGGCGGTAAGATCGGCCTTTATCGATATCGAGAGCCCGCCATGACCGCCGCCGACCACGCCGCACTTTCCGCCCCCGCACGCTTTTCGATCGGCACCACCGATGGCGTCGTCTTCGACGTCGTCGCCTGGGGACCGGCGCACGCCGATGTCGACTTCAGCGTGGCATGCATGTTCGAGCACGAGGTCGACGGCGCCGCCATCGCCGGCGGGCTGCTGGCCTTGGACCAGTCGCTCGGCGGACACCTGACCCGCATGCGCGCCGACGGCGTGTTCCGCGCGCAGCCGATGGAGACCATGCTGATCGCTTCACCGCCGCCGGGCATGGCGCCGCGCGCGATACTGGTGATCGGACTCGGCGATCCAAGCACACTCGACCAGGACCGGCTGCGGCAGGCGACGCGCGTTGCCATGCGCGAAGCCATCCGCCACGGCGTCCGTTCGATGGCGTTCGCGCCCAGTGTGCTCGACGGCGGCCACGCCGACAACGGCGCGCTCGACATGCCGGCGGTAATGCTGGATGGCATGCTCAGCGCATTGCGCGCCGAACTGACGTTGGCGTCCGAGGGCTTGGCGCCGCCTCCGGCATTGCGCCATTGCATCTTCGATGTCGGCGCCGCGCGCGTGGTGGAAGCGGCAAAAGCGTTCGCCATCGCCTTCTCCCAGCGTTAGCCCCGATGCGGCCCGGCGCAGACGGCGCGACAGCTGTGTCGGCCGCATCGCCCTGAGACCGCCAGACTCAATTCATTTTTATCGCTATCAGGGTAATACCCATAGTTTTTTTATATCCCTGACTTGGGAGCACAAATTTAGTTATACAATTGCTACGCGTTGCGTAATGGCTGATTTCTTGAATGCTCGATGCCGCTGTATTTTGACGGCTCGCCGGGTTTCGTCGTATTTATTTACGGAAAAATATCATGACAAAGTTAAATTATGCGCGACGCCTCGTGGCTTTTCTTATCGTTGCCACGGCAATGACCTTTGGCATGGCGCAAGCAAATGAATTACGGGTAGACACGGCAGGCATCCTCGATAACGACGAACGAGGTGCCGCGGGCAATGTGGTTCTGGACTTCTACGTTGGGTCCGGCGCTTCTATTACCAGTCTGCTGTGGGATGTCAACGTCACGAGTTATGTCGGGAGCTACCTGTCCGAGATGCAAATCACCTTTAGCGATTCATTAGGCAAAGGGGTGACTTTTACGCCCGGCTATGGCGATGATTTTGATGGCACCGCAAATTACGCCGGCTTTCAGAATCTGGGCGACGTAGGGCAGATTTTTGCAGTGGGTGCGGATGGAATTTTGCGCCTTGAATTCCATGATGGTTTCAAGGATCTTGCGTTTGACGAGCCCGAGGGTATATGGAATAGCGGTACGCTGGTCCTGGGTATTTCCCCCGTGCCTGAACCACCCGCCTTTGCGATGCTGCTGGGCGGCTTGCTGCTGGTCTCCGCCGTTATCAAACGCCGTCGCTGTTAGCACCCGGTATTTTCAAAGCTCCAGAATATAGTTATTCCGAAAGAATGGCCGATTCCTAAACGATCGTTACCGGAGTGCGACAATGTTGACACGTTTTTTCCAGCAGTTCACCCGACTCTTTTCACGTCGCGTTGGGATAATGCTCGCGATGGCATCGGTTTTTTTTGCAGGTCCTGTGTATGCGGAAGCCACGTTTGAGCCTGCGCAACCCATCCCACTCTATTCGTATTTCGCAACGGGTAATGTTAATGCTGTAGTGACAGCACCGTCGGCCCTTCCGACGCCGTCATTCGTCCTGATGGGTGGCGGCCCCGATGTCGATACCGCCTTTCGATGGTTGATCCAACGGGCCGGCATCAGACCAGGCACGGGAGGGCGATTTGTGATAATCCGGGCAACCGGAACCGAGGCTTATAACCCTTACGTATTTTATAGCGACGAGTCGTTGTCGACCGCCGCCACCATCGCCGACGCGTGGGTGGGCGGCGCCTCCCTGGGACTGACATCCGTGGAGACGCTGGTCATTCCAAGTGTGAAAGCGGCGAATAGTCAGGTCGTCAATGCCATCCTGTCAAAGGCCAATGTCGTGTTTATCGCGGGTGGCGACCAAAGTCATTACATCCGTTTTTGGAAAGGCACGGCGCTCGAACAGACTTTGAACGCATTGATGAAGAAAAACGTCCCTGTCGGTGGTACCAGCGCCGGCTTATCCGTACTGGGACAGTTCGACTATTCGGCGCTATATAAGTCGGCCACTTCGGAGTTGTCGATGCTCGATCCTTACTATAAGGATATCACCTTCGACCCCAATCCCTTAAGTCTGCAAGGCGGCTTTATCGCACCACCAGCATTGGCAAATATGATCTTCGATTCGCATTTCGACAGTCGCGATCGCATGGGGCGCTTCATTGCCTTTATTTCGAGAATAGTGGCACCGACGACAAAGCCTGGCGGCACCTTCGGATGCGTTGGCGGCGTGCTTGGCGCATCCTCCAGCGGCAATATGACGGCGCGCGGTATAGGCATCGGCGTCGAGACCGCATTGCTGGTGCAAGGAAATGGCAGCGGGAATCCGGTGACCGCCAAACGGGTCACCAACCCCACGACAACCACCGAAAGTGCCGTGTATTTTGTTCGTCCCTCTGTCCCGCCAAGTGTATGCAAGCCCAAAACACCTTTGACCATCCCCAATGTCGAAGTCAAAAAGCTGGCGGATTCAAATAGCGTCTTCAACATTACGGAGTGGACAGGCGTGCCACTGTATAAACATATGGACGTCACCTCCGGCACCTTGCTTCCCGCAGACTGGTACTAAGGGCGCGCTGATTGATTGCCCTCCCCGTTGCGGGTTGATTGCAGCGTCGCTTGTTGCTGCAGGATCGCTTCTCTGACGGTGTGTTGCGTGTGCCCGATGTGCCGGCGCAACATGCCGACCGACCGCCCGGCGCCGTCCGGTCGCCAGCAGCCGCGCGTGCGCATGGATAAAAAGTAGTATGTGATGATCGTCATGGTAAGTGAATTCATTCAATCAGCAGCCAGATAAGCGACGGCTTTTTTTTAACGATTAATATGATGATCGTCATATAGTCGAAGCCAAAAGGAAATCTCTTGTCTGTTACCGCTTGCAAACGGACTATCCGCCAGCGCCGGACTGACGCTTTGCTAATAAAATTGTCTTTAATGAAATTACAGTTATCCTAGGTTCATATTATCTGTCCGGTTTGTTGGTTGTCCTGTACAATAATTTCGCAATTCGCCGTGAGGGATTGCAAGGGAGGTCACCCATACGAACGCTATTGGATACGATGTAATGAACAACAAGACATACGCCTGCGCCATCGCCTGCCTCGGCAGCCTGGCGGCCCCTACCGCGATGGCGCAAAGCAGTGTGAGCCTTTACGGATTGCTCGATAGCGGCGTGGTCTACACCACCAACGTCAACGCGGCCGGTGACTCGGTCGCCAAGGTGCCCACGCTGACCGGCAGCATGCCGTCGCGGGTCGGCTTCCGTGGCGTTGAAGAGCTCGGCAGCGGGTTGCAGGCGGTGTTCACGCTGGAGGCCGGACTCCACGTCGACAATGGCTTGATGGGGCAGGGCGACCGGCTGTTCGGCCGCCAGGCCTCCGTCGGCCTGCGCGGCCCTTACGGCACGTTGACACTCGGCCGGCAAGTGAACATGACGTCCGTCGCGCTAGCCAAGTCGGATGTGCTGGGCCCCAGCCTGTTCAGCCTGGGGAGCATCGATCCATACATCCCCAACGCCCGCACCGACAATGCGATCGGCTATCTCGGTAATTTCGGCGATTTCACGCTCGGCGCCACCTACAGTTTCGGGCGCGACGGCTCGGCCGCCGGCGGGCCGCCTGCCACCAATTGCCCCGGCGAGGTGGCCGGCGACGCGAAAGCCTGCCGTCAGGCGACGGCCATGCTGGGCTACGACAATGATCGCCTGGGCGCCACCGTCAGCTACGACATCATGTACGGCAACGCCGGTGCGGCGGCGGGACTGACCACCAGCGACAGCAACGACCGCCGCATCACCTTGAACGGCTATGCGATGGTGGGGAAGCTGCGCCTTGGCAGCGGCATCATCGCGCGCAAGCGGGTGGCAGCCACGCGCGTCAACGACCTCGAATCGAACTTGTACTATTTGGGCGGCACCTATCCGCTGACACCGAGCTTGACGCTGGATGCCCAATTATCGCGGCTGGAGATCAAGGGTAGCGACAGCGACTCGACCCTGGCCTCGCTGCGCTTTACCTATTCCCTGTCGAAACGCACGGCGGTCTACTGCCTGCTTGGTCGGATGAACAACGCCGGCCGTGCCGCCATCCCGCTCGATGTCGGCGGTACGGTAGGGCAGGGGCTGAACCAGTCGGGCGTGGCCACAGGTATTCGTTACGCGTTTTGATGTCGCGCTGGCGCCTCCCGCTCAGCGGAATTCTTCCGCGATAAAGTCGATGAATGCCCGCACCTTGGCCGGCAGGTTGCTGCGGCTAAGGTAGTACAGGTAAAGGTCCGCGTCCGGCAGCCTGTAGTCCTTCATGATCTCCTTCAGGCGGCCGCTCTCCAGGTATTTCGCGACATCCCACTCGGAGCGCTGCACGATGCCGTGGCCGTCCAGCGCCCAGTTCATGACGATGTCGCCGTCATTGCTCGATACCGCGCCGCGCACCTTCACCAGCTCCACCGCTTTGCCTTTTTGTAGCCGCCACGTGCCGTACACGTCGTCGTTTTGGCGGTGCAGGATGCAGCGGTGCTGGTGCAGTTCCGCCGGATTTTGCGGCTCGCCGGCTTTTTTCAGATACGCCGGCGACGCGCACAAAAACCGTTTGTTCGACATCAGCTTGCGCGCGGTCAGGCGCGTGTCCGGCAGCTCGCCGAAGCGGATCGCCAGATCGTAGGCCTCCTCCACCAGGCTGATAGGACGGTCGGTCAGGTGCAGTTCGACTTCCACGTCCGGATAGGCATGCGCGAAGCGCGAAACGATCGGTGCGATGCGCGTGCGGCCGAAGCCGGGCGTCGCGTTCACGCGCAGCAGTCCCTTGGGCGCGGCGCGGCCGCTGGAAACCGATTCCTCCATCTCGCGTATCTGGTGCAGGATTTGCGTCGACTGCGCCAGATACGTCTCCCCCTCGTTGGTCAGGCTGATGCGCCGCGTGGTGCGATTGACCAGCCTGACGCCGAGCTTTTGCTCCATCAGGCTCAAGCGTTTGGTGATGGCCGGCGGTGTGACGCCCAGCTCGCGCGCGGTGGCCGACATGCTGCCCAGCTTTGCCAGCAGCACGAAAAACGCCAGGTCGGGTGCCGTTTCAATTTTCATTTAAAGTGAATAAAGGTTTAAATTTAAGTGAATATTAGCAGTTAAATTCAAGAGTAAGCTTGGGTCATCGGCTCAGAACAGTGCCTCACCCCAGGAGACTTACCATGAAAATTGTTGAAATCCGCGAAAAAACCGTCCCGATCAGCTCCCCGATCCGCAATGCCTACATCGACTTCAGCAAGATGACGCTGAGCCTGGTGGCGGTGGTGACCGATGTCATCCGCGACGGCAAGCCGGTGATCGGCTACGGCTTCAACTCGAACGGCCGCTACGGCCAGGGCAAGCTGATGCGCGAGCGTTTCATTCCGCGCATCCTCGAAGCCGATCCGCAAAGCCTGGTCGACGACAGCGGCAACAATCTCGACCCGCACAAGATCTGGAATGCCATGTTCACCAACGAAAAGCCGGGCGGGCACGGCGAGCGTTCGGTGGCGATCGGCACCATCGACATGGCCGTGTGGGACGCGGTGGCCAAGATCGACGGCAAGCCGCTGTTCCAGTTGCTGGCCGACCGCTACGGTGACGGCAAGGCCGACCGCAATATCTTCGTCTACGCAGCCGGCGGTTACTACTACCCGGGCCAGGATCACAACAAGCTCAAGGACGAAATGCGCAGCTACATCGACCGCGGCTACACGGTGGTCAAGAAGAAGATCGGCGGCGCCTCGCTGGACGAGGACCTGCGCCGCATCGACTCGGTGCTGAGCGTGCTGCAGGACGGCCAGAAGCTGGCGGTCGACGCCAACGGCCGCTTCGACCTGGACACCGCGATCCAGTACGCCAAGGCGCTGTCGCAGTACGACCTGTTCTGGTACGAGGAGCCGGGCGACCCGCTCGACTTCGAACTGCAGGCGACCTTGCGCAACTACTACAAGAATCCGATGGCGACCGGCGAAGACCTGTTCTCGATGCAGGACGCGCGCAATCTGATCCGCTACGGCGGCATGCGGTCCGACCGCGACTGGCTGCAGTTCGACTGCGCGCTGAGCTACGGCCTGGTCGAATACCTGCGTACGCTCGACATGTTGCGCGAGCACGGCTGGTCGGCCAAGCGCTGCATCCCGCACGGCGGCCACCAGATGTCGCTCAACATCGCCGCCGGCCTGGGCCTGGGCGGCAACGAATCGTACCCGGACCTGTTCCAGCCCTATGGCGGTTTCCCGGACGGCGTCAAGGTGGAGAACGGCCACATCATGCTGCCCGAGCTGCCGGGCATCGGCTTCGAGGGCAAGGCCGATCTGTACCGCGAGATGGTCAAGCTGGCCGAGTAAGCCCCGGCGCACGGCCCGGCGCGCCCGTTATGCAAGCCAAACCCCGGGGTCAAGTCTGTCATTAAACCCCGGGGTCAAGTCTGTCATTCGGACACGAGCTCGTGCTTATTGGCCCTTTAGGGAAGAGGTCGTGTCCGAATGACAGACTTGACCCCCGAATCGAGGGAAGAGGTCGTGTCCGAATGACAGACTTGACCCCCGAATCGCGAATTGTCAGGTGGGGGTTTCTGATAGTGTCAGGCTGCACTCGAGGCCGCCGTCGGGATGGTTGCGCAGCGTTAGCGTGGCGCCGATGGCTTGCGCCAGCTGCCGCGCTATCGCCAGGCCCAGGCCGGTGCCGCCGGTGTCGCGGTTGCGCGAGGCTTCGAGCCGGTAGAACGGCTGCATGACGTTCTCCAATTCGTTGTCAGGAATTCCGGGGCCGTGATCGCGTATGCGGATCGTCACCTGGCCACCGGTGCGGTCGACTTGCAGGTCGGCCGATCCCGCGTATTTGAGCGCGTTGTCGATCAAATTGCCCAACACCCGGCGCAGCGCGTGCGGACGGGTGGTCAGCGGCGCGCCGGCCTTGCCGTCCAGTTTTACCGGATGGCCGCCGTCCAGATAATCTCCAGCCAGGCTTCCCAGCAGCGAATCCAGATCGACGCTGCACGCTGCCTCCGACGTGCCGTGCAGCGTGCGCGCGTAGGCGACGCCGTCGCGCACCAACATCTCCATCTCGACCAGGTCGCGGTTCATTTTCACGCGTTGGACGTCGTCGTCCATCATGTCGGCGCGCATGCGCATGCGCGTGATCGGCGTTTGCAGGTCGTGCGAAATCGCGGCCAGGATTTGCGTGCGCTCGTTCAGATGGGCGCCGATGCGGTCCTGCATGGCGTTGAAGGCGCGCGCGGCCCGCGCCACTTCAAGCGGTCCATCCTCGGCGACCGGCGCGGCTGTGAGATCGGGACCCAGGCGGTCGGCGGCGTCGGCGAGTTGCGCCAGCGGGCGGGTTGCCAGCCGCACGCCGTACCATGTAACCACGCCCAGTAAAGCGAGCTGCAACAACAACACCGCTGGCAGCCAGGCCGGAATCGGCAGCCCCGATGGCCGCATGTCGATGACCAGCGTGGCGCCGTCGCTCAGCGTAACGTGCGCCTGCACGCGGTTCGGGTGGCCCGGCACGGCGCTGGCGCTGACAGGATACTGCTTGCCGATGGAGTGGACGAAGGATGCCGCGACGCGCTTTGACAGCTCGCTGTCCGGCGCGTGGCCTGCGTCGCCCGGCCCCAATGAGAATCGATAACTACGGCGTTCCAGCTTTGGCAGCCAAGCGGCCCGCTCGTTGGCGGGCAGGTGATCGAGCAAGGCCACCGAGCTGGCAACGTCCTGCTCCAGATAGCCGAGCATCAAGCCAGTGGTCGCTTCGCGCCGTTCGCTGATGATCAGCCAGTACGACATCGCGTGCGCCACCGCCAGGCCGATAAACAGGATCAGCGTCAGGCGCGTGAACAGCGTGCGAGGCCAATGGAGCCAGGTCATGCCGTGCCTCCGAGATCGACCTCGGAAGAGAATACATAGCCTTCGCTGCGCAGGGTCTTGATGTAGCGCGGCTCGCGCGCGTCGTCCAGCAATCGCTGACGCAGACGGCTTACCAGCAGGTCGATCGAGCGGTCGAAGCTGTCCGCGTCGCGCCCTTGCGTGAGGTTGAGCAGCTGGTCGCGCGTCAGCACCCGGCGCGGATGGTCGAGGAACACGCGCAGCAGCCGGTATTCGGCGCCGCTCAGCGACACCACGGTGCCGGCGCTATCCAGCAAATGGCGGCCGACGGTGTCCAGCTTCCAGTCGCCAAAGGTGATGAACTGCCCCGGCTCGTCGATCTGCATATTGGGCGGCAGCATGCGCGCGCGGCGCAGCACGGAGCGGATGCGGGCGAATAGCTCGCGCACGGCGAAGGGTTTGGTCAGGTAATCGTCGGCGCCCATTTCCAGGCCGACGATGCGGTCGGTCTCTTCGCCGCGCGCGGTCAGCATCAGTATAGGCAGCGTGCGCCATTTGCTGGCGCGTAGTTCGCGGCACAAGGTGAGGCCGTCCTCGCCCGGCAGCATCAGGTCCAGCACCAGCAGGTCGAAGTTCTGTTGTTCCAGCAGCGCGCGCATCTGGCGGCCGTTCGCCGCAGTGGTGGCGCGCATGCCGTTCTTTTCGAGATAAGCGGCCAGCAGCTCGCGGATTTCGCGGTCGTCGTCGACGATGAGGATGTGGTCTGTGTTTTCCATGGACGCATCTTAACCCGTGAAAGAGGGCGCCATTGCCCGCTTTGTATCCCAGTGTATCCGGATCGACCTTGTACACACAAGATTGCAAAAGCCGCTGTTTTGGACACAGGCGATACACACCGCACCGGTTAAATGGAGTCTTCCAAAACAGGAGGACAAGCCATGAACAATCTTATCGAACTGCCGCTGGCGACGCTGGCCGGCATCCTGACCATCGCCTCTCCCTGCGTGCTGCCGATCCTGCCCATCGTTTTGGGGAGCACTTTGCCGCAGGCCGACCGCCGTACAAACGGCAGCCGACCGCTGTTCATCGTGGCCGGTTTCGTGCTCACCTTCGCCGCGCTGGGCATGCTGCTGGCCAGCGCCTCGCAGCATGTCGTCGTCGCCCAGGAGACGCTGCGCCTGGCCGGCATCGCCATGCTGATGTTGACCGGGTTGCTGATGCTGTGGCGCCAGCCCTACGAATGGCTGATGGCCCGCATGGGCGGCTTCCTGAATCGCGCCGGTCCGTCGGCGAATGGCAGCAGCGGCAACGCCGGCGGCTTTGTTCTCGGTATGTCCCTCGGCGCCGTGTGGACGCCCTGCGCGGGTCCGGTGCTGGCATCGATCCTGGTGCTGGTCGCCAAGGCGCAGGACATCGGCTGGTCGGCCACGCTGCTGCTGATGTACGCCCTGGGCGCCGGCATACCGATGCTGGTCATCGCCTACGGCGGCCAGTTCATGGCGACACGGGTCCGGGTGCTGGCGCGCCACTCCCATCGCCTGATTCAGATATTCGGTGTGTTGATCCTGCTGACCGGCCTTGCCATCTACCTGCAATACGACGTTGTGATCTACGCGGCCCTTGCCGACTTTTTCCCCACCCTGAAAGGATATTGAACATGAAATCGATATTGAATAAAACGCTGGCCGCTATCGCTTTGTCTACCGTGACCATGACCGCGACCTTGACCGCCTCCGCCGCGCCCACGCCCACGCCGATGACGGCACCGGAATTCACCGGCATCCAGAAATGGCTCAATAGCGAGCCGCTGACCGTCGGCCAGTTGCGCGGCAAGGTGGTGCTGGTCGACTTCTGGACCTACACCTGCATCAACTGCATACGCACGCTGCCCTATGTGAAGAGCTGGCACGAGAAGTACAAGGACCAGGGACTGGTGGTGGCGGGCGTGCATACCCCTGAATATCCGTTCGAGCGTTCGACGGACAACGTGAAGACCGCCATCAAGCGCTTCGGCATCACGTATCCGGTCGCGCAGGACAACCAGTACGCCACCTGGGGCGCCTACAACAACCAGTATTGGCCAGCGGTCTACCTGATCGACAAGCAGGGCAAGGTGGTGTACCAGCACTTCGGCGAAGGCGCCTACGCGGCGACCGAGGCGAAGATCCGCACGCTGCTGGCCGAACCGGCGGTCGCGTCCCGGTAATCCTTTTTCATCCCATCGACAGGAGTCATCATGACCGAACCAACCAATATGAAACGTCGCGGCTTTCTGAACACGGCCGCGCTGGGACTGGCCGCGAGCCAGATCGGCTATGCGGGCGGCGCGTTTGCCGCCACGGTAGCGCCGGCGAACGCCTTCCCCGCGATCCGGCAAATCAACGCCGGCCTGCTCGACGTCGGGTATGTCGACATGGGGCCTTCGGACGGCATGCCGGTACTGCTGCTGCACGGCTGGCCCTACGATATCCATGCCTTCGTCGACGTCGCGCCGATCCTGGTCGCGGCGGGATATCGCGTCATCATCCCGCACCTGCGTGGCTATGGCAGCACGCGGTTCCTGTCGCCAGAGACGCCGCGCAACGGACAGCAGGCGACTTTCACCGTCGATGCCGTCGCCTTCATGGACGCGCTGAAGATCGACCGCGCCATTGTCGCCGGTTTCGATTGGGGCGCCAGAATCGCCGGCACGTTGGCCGCACTGTGGCCGCAACGCTTCACCGCGCTGGTGGCGGTCAGCGGTTACCTGATCGGCAGCCAGGAGGTGAACCGCGCTCCGTTGTCGCCAAAGGCCGAGCTGCAATGGTGGTATCAATATTACTTCGCCACCGAGCGCGGGGAACTGGGCTACCGCGCCAACACCCACGCGTTCGCGCGCCTGATTTGGGAGCTGGCCTCGCCGCAATGGAAATTCGACGACGCCACGTTCGCCCGCTCCGCCGCCTCGCTCGACAATCCGGACCATGTCGCCATCTCGATCAGCAACTACCGCTGGCGGCTGGGATTGGCGCCGAGCGAAGCGCGGTATGACGATCTGGAACGGCAACTGGCGCGCTTCCCCGACATCGGTGTGCCGACCATCACGATGGAAGGCGACGCCAATGGCGCCCCGCACCCCGATCCAAAGAACTACGCGAAGAAATTCACGGGCAAGTACGAACACAGGTTGCTGACCGGCGGCATCGGCCACAACCTGCCGCAGGAAGCGCCGCAGGCTTTTGCGCGGGCCATTCTCGATGTGGCGAAGTTGAACTGAGCCGCATACACATTTTTACTCACACATAAAGGAAACGATCATGAACCACGCTGAAAAAACCCTCTACACCGGCAGCATCCACACCACGGGCGGCCGTGACGGCGCCGCGCGCAGCACGGATGGACGCCTGGATATCAAACTGTCTTCGCCAGGCTCGCCGGGCGCGGGCACCAATCCCGAGCAATTGCTGGCGGCGGGTTGGTCGGCCTGCTTTATCGGCGCGATGGGGCTGGCGGCGGGCCAGCTGAAGGTGGTACTTCCCGCGGAGCTGTCGGTGGATACCGAGATCGATTTGTGCCACGGGGAGGGCGGCTACTTTCTGCGGGCGCGGTTGAATATCAATATGCCCGGCGTGCCGCGTGACGGCGCCCTGGCCGTGATCGAGAAGGCGCATCAGACCTGCCCCTACTCGAAGGCGACACGCGGGAATATCGATGTCGCGATCGAGTTGACAAGCTAAACAGTGTTCATGAAGCGGGGTCGCCCAGGAGACGACCCCGGGATTTACTTCCCGGCCTTGCGACGCACTGCGGCGATCAGGGCAAGTCCGGCCAGCATCATGCCGTAGGTTTCCGGTTCAGGCACCGGCGACACGCCGTCCCAGACCGACGACTGGCCTTGGCTCAGAGCCACTCCCTGCAGCCAGGCATCGGCGACGGTCGAACCGTAATTGATGAACGAGGAGGACAGCAAGCCCGACCAGCTGTCGCTAACGCCCGACACGGTGTTGTCGTCGTTGACGTAATACTCGGCCAGTGCCGCGTACTCCTGCGCGTCGTTCTGCCAGATGCCGTTGACGGCCCCACCGGCGTTCAGCAGGACGCGGGCATAGCCGTATTCGGCCATGTCGGCGTCCAGGTTGTAGCCCATGCTGGTGTTGGCCTTTACACTGGCGACGACGCTAAAAGTAACCCGGGTCATGGGCGACAAGGTGAACGAGCTGATACCGTTTCCGTTATACGCCTGGCTGAAATAACTGCCATACCCATCCACGCCGCTTTGCGCAGCGCCGTGCGTCGTCATCGCGGTGAATCCGGCCGCGTTGGCGGCCGTGGTCACGCTGGCGCTCGTGGTCGACCATGCGGTATCGATTTGCTTCGACAACAGGCCATCCTGATGGGGAACGGTGGCGTAGTCGTCGCGGGTGTAGGATTCGTAGACATCGCCCCAGCCCTTGGCTTCGTTGTGCAGGCCGGAGATGCTGTTGGGCGTGAACGACAGCCATGGCGTAATGTCATCGGTGGGGTTCAGGTCGGTCAACGTGATGACGAGGTTGCCCATGGTGGCGCTGCTGGTGGCTGTCGCGAACGCCGGGCCGATCGCGGCCGACAGGCAGACAGCTGCCAGGGTATGCAGTGCAAGACGCTTCATAAATTCTCCTTGATTGAGCAAGCTTGTTTTACGTGCCGGCGCGGCGGCGCGCGGCGGCACCGATCAGTCCCAGGCCGCCGAGCAGCATGCCGTAGGTCTCCGGCTCCGGCACCGCCGTAATCAGCGAGATGCCCTCGATACTGCCGTACGCCCAGAACGCGCCGTCGGTGGTCTCACTGCTCAGGTTGCTGAAACTGGACGAGATCAGGCCGCTCCAGCTATCGTCGCCACCACTCGGGATCACATCGCCGGGATAGCCGACGCTCAGCAGGTGTTCGTGCTGGTCCAGCAGCACGTTTCCGTCGACATCCAAACCGCGCACCTGAAGCCCCAGCCTCGCCAACGCCTGTTCCGCGCGCAGCTCGCCGGCGTTGGTGCCGGGATCGGTGCTGACGCTCATGGCGGCATCCACCGAAAACACCACCTGGGTATTTGCCGATAGCGTGAATTGCCGCAAATCGACGCCCGGCACGTTGGCCGAGCCGTTGAAATAGCTGAGGTGTCCCGGCGTGGACAGTGCGCTGCCCGACAAGTTCATCGCTGCAAAACCGGCACCATCCGCCGACGCGGTGACGCTGGCCCACATCGAGGCCGCCTCGGTTTGGGCGCCGCCAGCGATGTTAGCGCTACCCCAAGCGGCTGATTTATTCAGCTTTTCATCGTGCAGATCGACAAAACTATCGAGCGAACGCCAGGTCTCGACCTCGCCCCTGATCGAGGCGCCGTCGTGAAACTTGGTTGTATCGGGAAGGAACTTGATGCTGGCGGCAACGCCGTCGTCGGCATTCAAATCGATCAATGTCACGGTGAGATTGCCGAAAGTGGCGGTGCTGTAAGCGTTCGCAAAAACAGGACCGGTGGCGGCCACCAGACAGGCGGCTACCATTGCTTTGCGTGCGAGTTTCATTATTGCCCCCTCAGTTAAGAAGTAGCCAAGTATGCCCACGGCGCCAGGGCACGTCTATACGAGCAAGAAGTTTTTGATTTTTACGAGTGGCAAAAATATTGCCCATTCCTGCCCGGAAGGGGCGGGTTTCGCTATGAAACCATCGTTGAAAGGTTATACTTTATGCATCGAAAAACGAATCATTTTTCTGTTGTATTAATGTAACCGAGTAATAACTTTAATTAAATTTATGGTTACATCATCAATGTAATGGGTATAGTTTATAGCTTCATTCTTCCGCAAAACTCATCCCACAACCGGAGCGCTTCAAATGGCAAAGAACCAACTATCGCCGCACCGTCTTCCCACGCAGATGTTGTTAGCGCTAACAGCATTGCTGGCTGTCGCGCATCCAGCGTCGGCCGACGACGGTCGCCGGTCTTACATCGTGCAGCTGTCGGACCAGCCCGTGGCTAACTACGGCGGCAATATCGGCAACATGCGCGCGACGAAAGTCGCGCCCGGCCAGCGACTCGACCTGTCGACCAACGAAGCGCGCCAATACCGAAGCTACCTCGGCACCCGACAAGCCCAGGCCAAGGCGCTGCTGCCGGCAGCCAATATCACGCACCAGTATCAGGTTGTGTTCAACGGCTTTGCCGCGCGGCTGACGGACGCCGAAGTGCGCACCCTCAAGGCCAGCGGCAAGGCGGTCAGCATTACGCCCGATGAACGAAACCGCGTCGTCACCAGCTACACGCCGACTTTCCTCGGCCTCGATCAGCCCGGCGGCCTGTGGGAACAACTTGGCGGCAGACAGCACGCGGGCGAGGACATCATCGTCGGCGTGATCGACACCGGCGCCTGGCCGGAAAACCTGTCCTACGCCGATCGCGTCGATGGCAGCGGCCGTCCCACCTTCGACGCCAGCGGTACGCAGGCGTTCGGGGCACCGCCGGCGCGCTGGAAAGGCGCATGCCAGACCGGTGAAGGCTTCACGGCTGCCGACTGCAACAACAAGCTGATCGGCGCGCGCTATTTCGACGCCGGTTTCCGCGCCAGCGGCTTGCCGATCCACCCGAGCGAGTTCCGGTCGCCGCGCGATTCGTCGAGCGCACCGGCCGGCCTCGGCGGCCATGGTACGCACACGTCGAGCACGGCGGCGGGCAACGACAAGGTGCAAGCGGTCGCTGCCGACGGCACCGCGCTTGGCGTACGCACCGGCATGGCGCCACGCGCGCGGCTGGCGGTCTACAAGGTCTGCTGGAGCTTTAAACCCGCCAATTTCGATCCCGAAAACACCTGCTTCTCAAGCGACAGCGTGGCGGCCATCGAGGCGGCGGTCGCGGACGGCGTGGATGTCCTGAATTTCTCGATCAGCGGCGGCGAAACGCCGGTCGATCCGGTAGAACAGGCGTTCCGCCACGCGGTTGAAGCGGGCGTGTTCGTCGCCGCCGCCGGCGGCAACGACGGTCCGGCCAACCAGGTCAACCACACCGGCCCATGGCTGGCCACAGTGGCGGCGGCAGCCCACGACAAGACCCACACCGCCACCGTCAAGCTGGGCAACGGCAAGACCTACAGCGGCGTCTCGATCAGCGGCAAGCCGTTGCCGGCGACCGCGTTGATACGCAGCGTCGACGCCGTGGCGCCGGGCGCCAGCGCCGATTTCGCGAGGCTGTGCATGAGCGCGGCGGACGTCGGCAGCGCCCAGCTCAACCCGGCCAAAGTGGCCGGCAAGGTGGTGGTCTGCCAGCGCGGCAGCAACGCCCGCACGGCCAAGGCCGAAGCGGTACGCGCCGCCGGCGGCATCGGCATGATCATGCTGGACGACGGCAACGGCCCCGTGATCGACATGTACAGCCTGCCGACAGTCCATGTGAACCAGGAGGACGGCGTCGCCATCGACGCTTACGCCGCGGTCGCCGGCGCCACCGCCGCCCTGTCGGCCAGCGCGCTGACCGACACCTACGGACCGACGCTGGCCGAGTTCTCGTCGCGTGGTCCCAACCGCTTCGACCCCGGCGTGCTGAAACCGGACATGGCCGCCCCGGGTGTCGACATCCTGGCCGGCGTGTCGCCGAGCCTGACCGCCGCCCAGCGCGCCGCCGTCATCGCCGGCACCGGGCCTTCCTACAGCCATTCGGCCTTCATGTCGGGCACCTCGATGGCGACGCCGCATGTGGCCGGCCTGGCCGCGCTGCTCAAGCAGCGCCATCCCGGCTGGTCGCCGGCGGCCATCAAATCCGCGCTGATGACCACCGCCCGCACCGTGCTGCCGACCGCGCTCACCGGCGACCAGGACGGCACGCTGCCCTGGGGCCAGGGCGCCGGCCTGGTGGTGCCGAACGTGGCCGCCGATCCGGGGCTGGTGTACGACATCGCCGCCGGCGATTACCTGAAATACGTGTGCGACATCACCGGCGACACCGCCGACTGCAACACCGGCGCGATCAAAGGCCAGGCGCTGAACCTGGCCTCGATCTCGCTGCCCGGCGTGGTTGGTATTCAAAGCATCACCCGCAGCGTCACCAATGTCGGCGACAAGCCGGCCATCTACACCGCCACGAGCACGCTCGACGGTTTCGACGTCGCCGTGACGCCGTCGACCCTGCAGCTCGCTCCGGGCGAAAAGCAAACGTACGCGGTCAAATTGACGCGGACCAGCGCTTTGCCGGGTGTCTGGAGCACGGGCGAACTGGTGTGGAACGACAGCGAGCACACCGTGCGCAGTCCTCTGCAGGCGCGCTACAACGACGGCGTGTCCGCACCGGAAATAGTCTCCGCCACCACCGTCAGCGGCAGCCGGCAGATCGATGCGCAGACAGGTTTTGCCGGAAAATTGGCGATCGACCGGGCTGGTTTGCGCGAGTACACGCGTCTGGCGCAGACCGTCACCCAGGCTGCGGCGGGTTCGCTCGAAGAGCTGGAAGACATCAAGCAAGCCTGTGTGGCGCGCGGTCCCGGTGTCAAGGCGGTCACGCTGGCCATTCCCGCCAAAACCATCGTGGCGCGCTTTGAAATCAGCAATCACGAGACGGCCGGCGGCGCCGACGATGACCTCGATCTGATGGTGCTGGACCAATGGAACAATGTGGTCGCGTTCAGCGCCCATACCGATTCCAACGAAAGCGTGAGCCTGATTTCGCCGCCGATGGGCGTGTTCAAGGCTTGCGTGCTGGGCTACAAGCTGAAGAATGGCGTGAGCACCAACTACACGCTGTCCTACGCCACCGCGATTCCAAACGACACCAAGGGCGACATGAAAGTCACGGGGCCGGCGTCGGTCCAGGTTGGCGGCACCAGCCCGGTCGTTGTCAGCTGGAGCGGCCTGGCGTTAGGCAAGCATTACCTGGGCGGCGTGCGGATGGCCAATCCGGCCGGCGGCATCACGGCGGTCACCGAGCTCAATATCGACACGCGCGATGTCACGCCGGCAACCGGCGTAGCGGTGGCCAAGCGCTTTAATATGGAGAAGTAAGCTGTCATGCCCGGGCATCGTGCCCGGGCCAGCGGTTTCGGTGAATGGCATCGAACTCTGCTCCCGTGTTGCGGGGCAGGGGCGATTCACCAAGGGAAGGGATTCCTGGTCGGGGTGAGAGGATTCGAACCTCCGGCCTCTGCGTCCCGAACGCAGCGCTCTACCGGGCTGAGCCACACCCCGACTCATGGTGTTATTAAAGCAGATTTTCAGACCCCGTTCAATCGGACTGCGCAGCACTCCCGCTACGTCGCGCCGGTCAAGCCCGGAAGCCTCGGTGTGAATGAATCCATTTTTTCGCCACCTTCAAATTGTGGCTGTATTCCAACGTTGATGATTTTGGCAGGTTTCTTGCTTGTTAAAAATTACAAGATGGTTAATATATAAAAATGCATCATTCTGGGGCACGTCCCCTCATTGACTGGAGAAGCGCCGGCATGAAGATCACTCAAAAAATAATGTGCAGTTCCATCGCGGCCGCTCTGGCCGCGTTGGCCGGTCCGGTGGGCGCGCAACAGGCTCCGTCCAAGCCGTCCGACGAAATCGAGGTCGTCACCGTGACCGCGCAAAAGCGCAAGGAAGATCCGGCCAAGGTCGCGATGAGTATTTCGGCCGTCACCGGCAAGCAGCTGCAGGAGGAGCATATCCGCGACATCACCGACCTGACGCGCGTGGTGCCCAATATCTCCTTCACCGCCGCCAGCGGCAACGGCGGCGCTGGTCCGGGCACGTCCAATATCGAAATACGCGGCATCAGCTCCACCGCCGGCGCGGCGACGGTCGGCGTCTACCTGGGCGATACGCCTGTCACCGTCGGCAATGTCTACACGATGGGGAACGTCGAACCGAGGTTCTTCGATATCGACCGGGTGGAGGTGCTGCGCGGCCCGCAGGTGACCCTGTACGGCGCCAGCTCCATGGGCGGCACCATCAAGTTCGTGCCGAATGAGCCGGATTTGAAGGAGCGCGAGTTCACCACCTACACCGAGTATTCGCACACCAAGGACGGCAGCCCAAGCTACTCGGCCAACGTGGTCGGTAACATCCCGCTGATCGCCGACGAACTGGCGCTGCGCATCGGCGTGCAGGCGCAGCACACGGGCGGCTACATCAACCAGGTGGATGGCGACGGCGCGGTGCTCGCCAAGGACATCAACAAGATCAGCGACCAGGAACTGCGTCTGGCGCTGAAGTGGAAGCCGACCCGCGCGCTGACGGTCACGCCGTCGATCTATTATCAGCGGCTCGATGCGAAGGATATCTCCGCCTTTAACATCGAGCTGCCGAACTACCAGGCGCAAAAGCAGGTGCGCGAGCCTTCCATCGACAAGCTGTTCACGCCCAGCCTGACCGTCAACTGGGATCTGGGCGCGGTCGATCTGACGTCGGCCACGAGCTACTTCTCGCGCAAGTTCGACCGCACGCAAAACGGCTCGGCCTATAACAGCTATTCGCTGTCGACCTTCCTGACCTCGACTGCGGACGGCGGCAAGGCGCCGCCGGAGCTCATCGACGCCATCGCGGCGCTGCCGTCGGCGGTGTACCTGAATAACCAGGTGCGGCAGGTGTCGCAGGAGTTCCGTCTGGCTTCGCGTCCGTACGACGCGGCGGTGTCGCCGTGGACCTGGCTGGCCGGGACGTACTTCTCGCGCCAGCACACCAACATCACGGAGAACGATCCGATCTTCGGCGTGACCGACACTTTCAAGCAGTTTGGTTTCGATATCTACGATCCCGAGCTGCTGCCGGACGTGCGCCCCGGCTCCTTCCCGAACGATAACTCGTTCGCCGGCGCCTTCCACTATCGCGAAAAGCAGTCGTCGGTGTTCGGCGAGGTCAATTACTACTTCGCGCCGACCGTGCATGCGACGGTGGGCGCGCGCTATCTGCGCGCCAGCTCCAATCTGGAGCAGCGCAACGGTAACTATCTGGCCGGCGCCGGCAACAACAGCGGCGCGAGCCTGAAGTCGACCGCGTTCACGCCGAAGTATGCGTTGACGTGGGAAGTCGATCCGCGCCATACGCTGTACACCAGCGTGTCGAAAGGCTTCCGCCTGGGTGGCTCGAACATCTTCGTGCCGCCGACCACCTGCGGGCCGGATCTGGAGCTGAACGGCTTGACCGAGGGGCCGCCGAACTATTCGTCGGACAGCCTGTGGAATTATGAGGTGGGCAGCAAGTCGCGCTTCCTCAACAACCGGTTGACGATCAACGCCGACGTCTTCTACATCAAGTGGAAGAATATCCAGCAGGGCGTTTATCTGCCGACCTGCGCGTACACGTACAACGCCAACGCGGGCGACGCCACAAGCAAGGGCTTCGAATTCGACATCAAGGCCAAGCCGTTCGCCGGGCTGACTTTGAGCGCGTCCGGTGGCTACGTCAAGGCGGAGCTGTCGAACGACCAGGGCATTCAGAACGGCGTGGTCGGCGCGGTGTCGGGCGCGCAGATCCAGGGCGTGCCGAAATATAACGCGGCGCTCAATGCGCGCTATAACTTCGCGCTGGGCGACCGCAGCGCGTTCGTCATGGGCGGCGTGCAGTGGGTCGGATCGAGCAAGGGATCGCTCAATCCGGAGCTGACCGATTACGACCGTCCGGCGTATCACACCGCCGATTTCAGCGCCGGCATGGGCTTCGACCGTTACAACGTCAGCGTGTTCGTCAAGAACGCGTTCGACAACGACAAAGTGATCCAGCATCCGCAGGTGGCGTCGATCGTGCAGGGCTATCGCCTGATGCCGCGTGCGATCGGTGTCAGTTTGGCGGCGAAGTTTTAAGCGATAATGCGGCCTTTGAATTCACGCTCAAGGGCAGCATATGACCGTCACGATTTATCACAACACCGCTTGCGGGACCTCGCGCAAAACGCTGGAGGCGATACGCGCCGCCGGCATCGAGCCGGAGATTGTCGATTACGTCAAGAATCCGCCGTCGCGCGCGGCGTTGAAGGCGATGATCGCCAAGGCCGGGCTGACCGCACGCCAGGCGATGCGCGACAAGGGCGATTTGTATGGAGAGCTGGAATTGGGCGATGCGTCGTTGTCCGACGATGCGCTGCTCGACGCGATGATCGCGCATCCGATTTTGATCAACCGTCCGTTCGTGGTGACGGAGAAGGGCGTGCGGTTGTGCCGCCCTTCCGAGCTGGTGCAAGACTTGCTGTAAGACTTGATTTAATGCGTGCGGTTGACCGAGAAATCGGCCAGCTGCAGCAGAGATTCCTTGTACGAGCTGTCCGGCAGATCGGCGATCGCTTCGGCTTGCTGGCGCAAACAACAGGGTCAAGTCTGGCATTCGGACACGAGCTGGACTGTCGACCACTTTACGGCCGGGTCCGTGTCCAAATGACAGACTTGACCCCGGTGGGGGTTAGTGCGTGCGGTTGACCGAGAAATCGGCCAGCTGCAGCAGCGATTCCTTGTACACGCTGTCCGGCAGGTCGGCGATCGCTTCGGCGGCGCGCTGGGCGGCCGTTTCCGCTTGCTGGCGCGTGTAGTCGAGCGCGCCGCTGCTGGTGATGGCGGCCAGAATCGCGTCGAAGTGCTGCTCGTCGCCCTGCTCGATGCAGGTGCGCACCAGCTCGCGCTGCTCCGGCGTGCCGTTTTCCATCAGGTAGATCAGCGGCAAGGTCGGTTTGCCTTCGCGCAGGTCGTCGCCGACGTTCTTGCCGATCTCGCTGGCGTCGCCGGCGTAATCCAATACGTCGTCGATCAGCTGGAAGGCGGTGCCCAGCGAGCGGCCGTATTCGCCGGCGGCGGCGATTTGCGTGTCGTCGGCGCCGGCGATCAACGCGCCCAGCTCGGCCGCCGCTTCGAACAGCTTGGCCGTCTTGGAGCGGATCACTTGCAGATAACGCTCCTGGCTGACGTCCGGGTCGTGCATGTTGAGCAACTGCAACACCTCGCCCTCGGCGATGACGTTAGTGGCGTCCGACAAGATTTGCATGACGCG
Source organism: Duganella sp. AC917 (assembly GCF_979258245.1). Lineage (NCBI taxonomy): Bacteria > Pseudomonadati > Pseudomonadota > Betaproteobacteria > Burkholderiales > Oxalobacteraceae > Duganella > Duganella sp. AC917. Next base: position 3,902,942 of record NZ_OZ409848.1, on the reverse strand, counting down.
CATGTTGTTCAGGCCGACCATCATCTGGAACGAGCGCGAGTACAGGAAGTCGCCCACCAGCACCGAGGCGGCATTGCCGAACAGCGCGTTGGCGGTGGCGCGGCCGCGGCGCAGCGACGATTCGTCGACGACGTCGTCGTGCAGCAAGGTGGCGGTGTGGATGAATTCGACCACCGCCGCCAGCTCGTGGTGCCCGGTGCCCTTGTAGGAATAGGCGTTCGCCACCAGCAGCACGAGGACCGGGCGGATGCGCTTGCCGCCGGCGCTGATGATGTATTCAGCGATCTGATTGACGAGGCTGACCTCGGAATGCAGCTTGCGGCGGATCACCGAGTTGACCGCGTCCATGTCGGCGGCGATCGAGTGGGCGATATTGTTTTGTGTTGCGGTGTGGGTGGCGGCAGACAAGACGAACCTGTGCGGTGGACTATTGGTGCCGAGATTATACGACATGCCCCCGTTCACCGGGGCGCGGCCCGGTGTATGCGACAACTCAATTGTTAATCGGCCAACATCCCGGCGCCATATGCCAGCATGCAAGCTTGTCGACATACCACGCCATCGGCCATTTGTGAATAGTTTTTGACGTCATTTGGCATCCCATGTATAATCAGCGGTTCCCCGATCACCATGCATGCGGTTGCGCTGGCGACGGAGGGAATTTTCTTAACATTTGATGAGGTTTCAAATCATGTACGCGGTCATAAAAACCGGTGGCAAACAATACAAAGTTGTCGCTGGCGAAAAACTTAAAGTAGAACAGATACCGGCAGACATTGGTTCCGAACTCACCATCGATCAGGTCCTCGCCGTTGGCGAAGGCGAAAGCATCAAGTTTGGTGCTCCACTGGTTGAGGGTGCAAAGGTACTGGTTACTGTTGTGGCACACGGTCGTCACGATAAAGTGAAGATTTTCAAGATGCGTCGTCGTAAGCACTACCAGAAGCATCAAGGCCATCGCCAAAATTACACCGAAATCCAAATCGTATCGATCAACGGTTAATTCCGTTTGCCCGAGAATTAGTATCCAAGGAGTCTTAAATGGCACACAAAAAAGGCGGCGGCACAACGCGTAACGGTCGTGACTCAGAGTCAAAGCGTCTGGGCGTAAAAGTCTACGGCGGTCAAGCGATCAATGCTGGCGGCATCATCATTCGTCAACGCGGCACCCCGGTGCGCGCTGGTGAAGGTGTTGGCATGGGCAAAGACCACACCCTGTTCGCTCTGGTGGACGGCAAGGTCAAGTTCGTAGTCAAGGGCGAAGGTTCGAAGCAATTCGTGACCGTCGTACCAAACGCTCCAGCAGCTGCAGTACCAGCGTAAATCACGCTCACGGCCGGGCGCCCGCGCCCGGCCGTCCCCTTTGTAAGGCGCGAGCCTTCAATCGAAAGGCTCTGCCCACGGTAGAGCCTTTTTAGTTTTATGGCGGTACATCATGAAGTTTATCGACGAAGCAAAAATTGAAGTGATCGGTGGTGACGGCGGCAATGGTTGTGCCTCGTTTTGCCGTGAAAAATTCCGCCCGTTCGGCGGCCCTGACGGCGGCGACGGCGGCAAGGGTGGCTCGATCTGGGCCGTAGCGGACCGTAACATCAACACCTTGGTCGATTTCCGCTTCTCCAAGATGCACCGCGGCAAAGACGGCGAACCGGGTCGCGGCGCCGATTGCTACGGCAAGGGCGCGGACGACATCCATCTGCGCATGCCGGTCGGCACCCTGATCATCGACGACGCCTCCGGCGAAATCCTGGCCGATCTGACCGAGCACGGCCAGATGGAACTGCTGGCCAAGGGCGGCGAGGGCGGCTGGGGCAACATCCACTTCAAGACCTCGACCAACCGCGCTCCGCGTCAAAAGACCGAGGGCAAGGAAGGCGAACGCCGCGAAATCCGTCTGGAACTGAAGGTGCTGGCCGACGTCGGCCTGCTGGGCATGCCGAACGCCGGCAAGTCGACCTTTATTTCGGCCGTGTCGAACGCGCGTCCGAAGATCGCCGACTACCCGTTCACCACCTTGCACCCGAACCTGGGCGTGGTGCGCGTCTCGCACGAGAAGAGCTTTGTGATCGCCGACATTCCCGGCTTGATCGAAGGCGCTTCCGAAGGCGCGGGCCTGGGTCACCAGTTCCTGCGTCACCTGCAGCGTACCGGCCTGCTGCTGCACATCGTCGACCTGGCGCCGTTCGAGACCAATGTCGATCCGGTCAAGGAAGCCAAGGCCCTGGTCAACGAACTGAAAAAGTACGACGAGTCGCTGGTCGACAAGCCGCGCTGGCTGGTGCTCAACAAGCTCGATATGGTGCCGGAAGAGGACCGCAAGAAAACCGTCAAGGATTTCGTCAAAAAATTCGGCTGGAAGGGTCCCGTGTTCGAGATTTCCGCGCTGAGCCACGACGGCACCCAGGAACTGGTCAACGCGATCCAGATGCACCTCGAAGAGAAGCGCCATTCCGAACAACGTTCGGAAGAAACGCAGATGACAGAGGAAGCGCGCGGCATTTCGTCGATCGATCCGGACGATCCCCGTTTCAAAATTCTCGACTAGTCCTCGATAAAAATCCGCATCACCGGCATAATCAGCTATTCGCTGGTTATGCTTTCCACAACAGCGCCGTTCCGCACCCCGGAACGGGCGTCTGCCGCGGCAAGAACGGGTCATCCACCCGGCCCTTCACAGCACACAGCAAATGTACGTCCTGGCTCGCGCCGGGGATCCGGACCCACGTCCCGCATGTAACAAGACTGTTATGAGACTGCCGCACCCATGAATTCCGTTATACAAAAAGCTACGCGCATCATCATCAAGGTTGGATCGTCTTTAGTCACCAACGACGGCCGCGGCCTCGATCATGCCGCCATCGCGCGCTGGGCCGCGCAGATCGCCGCCCTGCGCGCCATGGGCAAGCAGGTCGTGCTGGTCAGCTCCGGCGCCATCGCGGAGGGCATGCTGCGCCTGGGCTTCGAGCAGCGGCCCACCGATATCCACGAACTGCAGGCCTGCGCCGCCGTCGGCCAGATGGGGCTCGCGCAGATCTACGAGACCAGCTTCCGCGCGCACGCGCTGCGCACCGCGCAGGTGCTGCTCACGCACGCCGACCTGGCCGACCGCGAACGCTATCTGAACGCGCGGTCGACCCTGACCACGTTGCTGCGCCTGGGCGTGGTCCCGATCATCAACGAGAACGACACCGTCGTCACCGACGAAATCAAATTCGGCGACAACGATACCCTGGGCGCGCTGGTGGCCAACCTGATCGAGGCCGACGCGCTGGTCATCCTGACCGACCAGAAGGGCTTGTACAGCGCCGATCCGCGCAAGGACCCGGCGGCGGTGCTGATCCAGCAGGGCCGCGCGGGCGACCTGGCGCTCGAGGCGATGGCCGGCGGCGCCGGCAGCAGCTTGGGACGCGGCGGCATGCTGACCAAGATCCTGGCCGCCAAGCGTGCCGCCAAATCGGGCGCGCACACGGTGATCGCTTATGGGCGCGAGGATAATGTGCTGGAGCGGCTGGCCGGCGGCGAGTCGATCGGCACCGAGCTGGCGGCGCAGACCGGGCATCTGACGGCGCGCAAACAATGGATGGCCGATCATCTGCACACGGCGGGGCAGGTGGTGCTCGATGCCGGCGCGGTGCAGAAGCTGACCGGCGAGGGCAAGTCGCTGCTGCCGATCGGCGTGGTGGAGGTCAAGGGAGAGTTCGGGCGCGGCTCGGTGATCACGTGCGTGAACCCGAGCGGTTTGCCGGTGGCGCGCGGGCTGTCCAATTACACCAGCGCCGAGACGCGGCGCATCATGCGCAAGCCGTCGAGCGAGATCGAAGCGATACTCGGCTTCGTCGAGGGCCGCGAGCTGATTCACCGGGATAACCTGGTGCTGGTGTGATGGCGGGACGCCTGGATGACACGGGGTTTTACAGCCCGTCCGGCATCGGCGTCTTCTGGCGGTAGTCACACAGGTCCTGCACGATGCAGTTCCAGCATTCCGGCTTGCGCGCCTTGCAGGTGTAGCGTCCGTGCAGGATCAGCCAATGGTGCGCGTCCTGCAAAAACTCCTTCGGCACGAACCGCAGCAGCTTCTGCTCGACGATGTCGACGTTCTTGCCCGGCGCCAGGCCGGTGCGGTTCGAGACGCGGAAGATGTGCGTGTCCACCGCCATCGTCGGCTCGCCGAACGCGGTGTTCATCACCACATTGGCCGTCTTGCGGCCGACGCCCGGCAGCGCCTCCAGCGATTCGCGGTCGCGCGGCACTTCGCCGCCGTGCTGCTCCAGCAGGATCTTGCAGGTGGCGATGACGTTCTTCGCCTTGGTCTTGTACAGGCCTATGGTCTGAATATAGGACTTCAGTTCCTCCTCGCCCAATTCCAGTATCTTCGCCGGCGTGTTCGCGACCGGGTAAAGCTTGCGCGTGGCCTTGTTGACGCCGACGTCGGTGGCCTGCGCCGACAGTAGCACGGCGATCAGCAATTCAAACGGTGTTGTGTATTCTAGTTCGGTCTTGGGACTGGGATTGGCGGCGCGGAGGCGCTCGAACATTTCTTGGCGTTTTGCTGGATTCATTCAGGCGGGTTTCCATCTACTGGCTTGGCGGCGGCGGCGTCGGCGACCGCTGCGCGCGCGGCTTCCTCTTTCTTTAAACGCGCGCGTTCCATCGCGGCGGCGATGATGGCGCGCTTGCGTTCCTTCTCGACGGCGTCGGCGTCGGTGGCCGGGTCGAGCGCTTCGACCGCCGCCATCTTGGCGCTGGCCTTGGCGGCCAGGCGCGCGTCGTTTTCCTCTTTCTCGCGCTTGAGGCGCAACGTGCGGAAGTCGTGCCGCTGGCGGGCGGCGTCGGCCTCGAACTGGCTCCACGCGGTCCAGCCGGTGCTCTCCGTGACCGGATGCATGACGATGCAGTCGACCGGGCAGGGATGAACGCACAAGTCGCAGCCGGTGCACAGCTCGGGCGCGACGGTGTGCATCAACTTGGCCGCGCCGACGATGGCATCCACCGGGCAGGCCTGGATGCACAAGGTGCAGCCGATGCACAAGGTTTCGTCGATGTAGGCGACCGCGCGCGGGCGTTCAAGGCCGTTGACGGGATTGAGCGGAATGACCTTGTGGCCGGTGACGGCGGACAGCCGTACGATGCCCTCGGCGCCACCCGGCGGGCATTGATTGATCTCGGCCGCGCCGGCGGCGATCGCCTCGGCGTACGGACGGCAGCCGTCGTAGCCGCACTTGGTGCATTGCGTCTGCGGCAGGACGTCTTCGATGCGGTCGGCAAGTGATTTGTTGGTGAGCACGGCGTGGAATGGCATGAGGCAGCGTTAAAGCGCCATTATCCGATATCCGCGCCGTCAAAGCCGAAAAACCTTATCGCGAACGCTGTTTCGGCTGCCAAACCTGGCGCACGGTCTGCCGCGTCAGCTCTTCCGCGTGCAGGCTCAGCGCCGGCTTGATCAGGTCGCTGCGGCTGACGACGCCGATCAGGCGCCGGCTGGCAGCGTCGTCGACCACCGGCAGGCGTTCCAGTTCGTGCACGGCCAGGCGGGTGGCCAGCGCGCGGCAGGTCTCGTCGGCCAGCGCGAAAATCGGCAGGTTGACGCCGAACAGGTCGCCGGCCAGCACGGCGCCTTCGCGCGCGTTGGCGATGGCCGCGCGGTCCAGCATGCCGAGCAGGGCGCCGTCGCGCGTGACGGGGAAGGCGCGGTGGCGCTGCTGCGCGCCGAAATGGTTTTCCAGCACCGCCGCAAGCGGCTCGCGGGCGTCGATGCTGGCCGGCGCCGGTGTCATCACCTCGGCCACGCTGTGGCGTTCCATCGGATCGACGCCGTATTCGCGGTAGATGTGGTGGCCGCGCCGCGCGATCTTTTCGGTCAGGATCGAGCGGTGCATGGTGATCACCGTGAAGCCGTAGGCCACCGTGGCGGTGGCCAGCACCGGCAACAGGGCGTTGACGTCGTGCGTCAGCTCGAAGGCGAACACCACCGCCATCACCGGCGCGCGCATCATGCCGCCCAGTGTGGCGGCCATGAACACCAGCGGCCACACCGCCGGCTCGCCGCCGGGCAGGTAGGGGCCGACCAGCGCGCCCAGGCCGGCGCCCAGCATCAGCAACGGCGCCAGCACGCCGCCGGAGGTGCCCGAACCGAGCGCCAACAGCCAGATCACGGCCTTGACGATCAGCAGGCTGGCGATGACGCCGGCAGCCAAATGATTGTTGAGCAGGTCGGCAATGACGTCGTAACCCACGCCCAGCGCGCGCGGTTGCAGGTAGCCGCCGATGCCGACCGCCAGGCCGCCCAGCGCCGGCCACCACATCCAGTGTATCGGCAGTTGATGGAACCCATCCTCGACCCGGTACAGCGCGGTCGACAGCAGCCACGCCAGCGCGCCGCACAGCACGCCGCCGATCAGGCACGAGAGCAGCGCCGACGCCGGCAGCGCGGCCGTATGCAGCGGGAACAGCGGGCCGCTCTCGATCAGCAGCGGACGCACGAAGCCGGCCACGGCACAGGCGACCGCCACCGGCGCCAGGCTGCGCGGACGCAGCTCGAACAGCAACAGCTCGACCGCCAGCAGCAGCGCGGCGATCGGCGTGCCGAACACGGCCGTCATGCCGGCCACGGCGCCGGCCACCAGCAAGGTCTTGCGCTCGGCGCCGCTCAGGTGAAAGTGCTGGGCCAGCAGCGAGCCGACCGCGCCGCCGGTCATGATGATCGGCCCCTCGGCGCCGAACGGGCCGCCGCTGCCGATGGCGATGCCCGAGGCGAGCGGCTTGAGCACCGCCACCTTGGGCGACATGGTGCTGTTCTTGAACAGGATGGCCTCGATCGCCTCGGGGATCCCGTGGCCGCGTATCTGCTCGGCGCCGTAGCGGGCGATCAGGCCGATGATCAGGCCGCCGACCACCGGCACCGCGATCACCCAGGCGCCCAGGGTGTTGGTGGCCGGGGAGGTGAAGGCGGTCGACAGTTTCTGGAAGAAGAACAGATTGGTGAAGAAGCGGATCGCGTGCAGCAGCAGGTCGGCGGTCAGCGTGCTCAGCGCGCCAACCACGGCTGCAAGCGCGCCGATCATCACCAGCCTGGCGCTGCCGTCGAAATCGCGGCGGCTGTCGTAGAGATCTTTATTCATGGTGCTCACGGAGAAGTTTAGGGATGGTGAAGATGCCGTCGAGCGACAACAGCTCGGCGCGGTGCAGTTCGGCCAGCTGGGCGAGCAGGGCGTCGCCGGGCGGCAACAGATGGACTTCGACGCGGCGCCGGTCGACTTCGCTGACCTTGCGCTCGACCAGGCCGCCCGCCTCGCAACGTGTGACCAGCGCCACCACGCCGTGCGGCTTGGCCTGCAGCCGCTCGGCCAGCTCGCCGACGGTGGCCCAGTCGCGGCCCGGATAGCCCTTGATGTGCAGCAGAAGAAGGTACTGCAGCGGCGTGATGCCCTTGGCCTGGACGGCGTCTTCGGAGAAACGCTCGAAGCGGCGCATCTGATAGCGGAATTCGGACAGCGCGGCGAAGTCGTCCTTGACGAGCGCGGGCAGGGGCTGGGATGGCATGGAGCGATGGCGAAAAGGAAAACGCCGAATATATCACAAGATGATATATTCCACAGCCGGCAAAAACAGCAGGCGAAAAAAATCCCTGCGCTGGGCAGGGATTTTTGTGGGGTCCGGCTTTTTAAGCGTGTTTTTTGATGAACTCGGTGATCTTCGGGCACACCATCTCGCGCCAGCGGCGGCCGGAGAAAATACCGTAGTGGCCGGCACCCGGGGCGACATAGTCTTGCTTCAGGTCGTCCGGGATGCCGCTGCACAGGTCGTGCGCCGCTTGCGTCTGGCCGGCGCCGGAGATGTCGTCCAGCTCGCCCTCGACGGTGAACAAGGCGACGGTGGTGATGTCCTGTGGACGCACCAGCTTGCCGCCAACCGTCCACGTGCCCATGGGAAGCGCGAACTCCTGGAACACGGTCTTGATCGTGTCCAGATAGTATTCGGCCGGCATGTCGAGCACGGCATTGTATTCGTCGTAGAACTTGCGGTGGCTTTCCGCCGGCTCGTCGTCGCCTTCAACCAGGTGGCTGTAGAACTCGCGGTGGCTTTGCGCGTGGCGGCCCGGATTCATGGCGATGAAGCCGGCGTGCTGCAGGAAGCCAGGGTAGACCTTGCGGCCAAAGCCCGGATAGTTCGGCGGCACCGGGTAGATGACGGTGTTCTCGAACCACGAGAATTTCTTTTCGGTGGCCAGGTTGTTGACCGCCGTCGGCGAGCGGCGCGGGTCGATCGGGCCGCCCATCATCGTCATCGTTTTCGGCAGCTTGGGGTCCTTGTCGGTGGACATCAGCGCGATGGCCGCCAGCACCGGCACCGTTGGCTGGCACACGGAAATCACGTGCACATCCGGGCCGAGCAGGCGGATGAAGTCCTGCACGTAGTAGATGTAGTCGTCCAGGTGGAACGCGCCTTCCGACAGCGGCACCATGCGGGCGTCGGTCCAGTCGGTGATAAAGACGTCGTGGTCGACCACCAGGCCGCGCACGGTGTCGCGCAGCAAGGTCGAGTGGTGGCCCGACAGCGGCGCGACCAGCAGTACCGTCGGCTGCGCCAGCGCCTTGGTGCGCGCTTCGTCCAGGTCTTTTTTAAAGTGGATCAGGCGGCAGAATGGTTTGTTGACAACCACCTGTTCGATCAGGCCGATCGTCTCGCCCTTGATGACGGTGCTGTCGATCTCGAAGGCCGGTTTTTCGTAGTCCTTGCCGAGCCGGTACATCAGTTCGTAGCCGGCGGCGATACGCTGCGAAAACGGCGTGTGCGCCAGCGGCGAAATAGGATTGGTCAGGATTTTGGCAGTCGCGTCGGCCCATTGCATCAGGGGCGTCAGGAACGTGCGTTGCATTTCGTGCAGTTGGTAGAGCATAGGTCTTCCCGGTTCAAAGCATGGTGCGGTGCACCAATACATCACATCATAAGCCAATTATAGAGTATTTGTCCCGCCACTAACCGTTACAACAAACGTGATACCAAGCATTTCCAGATTCCTCAGGGAAATCGGTGTCAGTGTACTGAACAAGTACGTCATTGGATGATAGTACTGCTGAACCCATAAAAAAAGCAGCGTTTCCGCTGCTTTTGTGTAGGACACTTACCTACGCGCCACTTTGTCGTTTTTTTGGCGCTTAGTCGGCGTTTAGTCGAAGACCGGGGTCTCGACGCCCAGCACCTTGTGCAGTTTCGGCGACGTGGTGGTGTACTGCATGTGAATCTTTTTGTCCGGGAAGATATACGGCGCGGCGCCGAACGCGGCCAGCGCGGCCTCGTGGAAGCCCGACAGTATCAGCTTTTTCTTGCCCGGATAGGTGTTGATGTCGCCCACCGCGAAGATGCCCGGGACGTTGGTCTCGAACTTTTCGGTGTTTTGCACCTTCAATTGGCGGCGTTCGATGTCCAGGCCCCATTCGGCGATCGGACCGAGTTTCGGCGACAGGCCGAAGAACACCAGCAGCATGTCCAGCGGCACGCGGCGGGTCACGCCGTCGGCGCCGGTCACCTTGAGCTCGCTCAGCTTGTCGTCTTTCGATTCGAAACCGGTGGCCTGGCCAATGATGAGCTGCATCTCGTAGTCGTCGCACAGGGCTTTCATCTTGGCGACCGATGCCGGCGCGGCGCGGAAATCTTCGCGGCGGTGCAGCAAAACGACCGATTCGGCCTTGCCGACGAAGTTCAGCGCCCAGTCCAGCGCGGAGTCGCCGCCGCCGCAAATGACGATGTTCTTGCCTTCGAAGATGGCCGGGTCCTTGACCTTGTAGTGCAGCTGCGAGCCTTCGAACACTTCGATGCCGTCGACCTTCAAGGTGCGCGCCTGGAACGAACCGACGCCGGCGGCGATGAAGATGGTCTTGGTGGTGAAACGGGTGCCGGCGCTGGTTTCAACGTCGAAACGGCCGTCGTCGCGGCGTTCGACCCGGGTCACTTCCTGGCCCAGATGGAAGGTCGGCTCGAACGGCTCGATCTGCTTGAGCAGGTTGTCGGTCAGTTCCTGGCCGGTGCACGACGGCACGGCCGGAATGTCGTAGATCGGCTTGTCCGGATACAGTTCCACGCATTGTCCGCCCACCGCGCCCAGCGAATCGATCACGTGGGCTTTGATTTCCAGCAGGCCCAGCTCGAAGACCTGGAACAGGCCGACCGGGCCGGCGCCAATGATGACGGCATCGGCTTCGATGACGCCTGGAGGGGTGACAGTGCTATTCATTCGTATATTCCTGTGATTTCAATGGTGGTTGGGCGAACACAAGGCTGTGCGGCGCTCGACGTTGGCGCCTGCGGATGACCTGCCCGGTGCTGCCCGGCCAGACAAACTCGTCTTAGCGTACCAGCAGGTGCAGTTTTTCTTTAACGTCCTTGAACTCGTCGGCTTCGGCCAGCGGCGCGATGGTCTTGGTGATCGAAGGCCAGTGGCGCGCGAGATCGACGTTAAGCTTGATGAATTGTTGTTGGTCGCCGGGGACGTCTTCCTCGGCGAAAATGGCGTTGACCGGGCATTCGGCCACGCACACGGCGCAGTCGATGCACTCGTCCGGATCGATGGCGAGGAAGTTCGGGCCTTGGCGGAAACAATCTACCGGGCAAACATCGACGCAGTCCGTATAACGGCAGCTGATGCAAGATTCGGTGACAACGTGGGTCATAACAGTCCTATCAATGTTGGTGTGCAGCGGCGTCGGCGGCGGTGGGATGGCCCGGCTAACCTCAGCAAAGCACTGTATTTTAAGGTAATTCGCTATTTCTCACAAATTGCGCTTATATACAATACATATAAGCAAATGCGTGACCGCCTTGCGCACTAGCGTGCGGCCGGGCCAACTGGCATCATGTCGGCTTTGTGGATTTATTGAGGAAGCCGCATGGCGGACATTAACATCGTTCAGGAACACAACCTTGCGCCGGAGCAGGCCCGCGCGGCGGCGCAGCAGGTGGCCGACAAATTGGCCGAACAATTCGATCTGGAATGCCGTTGGGACGGCAACGTGTTGCGTTTCGAGCGCAGCGGCGTCGACGGTACCTTGACCCTGGAGCCGACGCAGGCGCGCCTGCAGATCGCCCTCGGTTTCCTGTACAGCGCGTTTTCGTCGCAGATCGAAAGCAAGGTGGCGGACAAGATGCGCGCGGTGTTCGCGCCGGTTTGAACGCAAAAAAGCCCCGTCCGGGGCTTTTTTTGACGCTGAAGGGAATCGGCGCTTATTTCAGGTCTTCGATCAGGTCGATGTACTGCTGCTTGGCCTCGTCGGCGCTGGTGCCCTTGAGCGCGTCCCAGGCGTCGAACTTGGCGCGGCCGACCATGTCGGTGAAGCCCGGACGCTCGCCGGTGGCGTCGCCCACGGACGCCTGCTTGAACAGCGCGTAGATCTTCAGCAAGGTCATGTTGTCGGGACGTTCGGGCAGGTTCTTCGAATCCGCCTGGGCTTGTTCAAATTGCTCTTGTAAGCTCATTTACATCTCCTTGGTATGGTGGCTGGTCCCTGATGGGCAGGCGCCATCATAACCGTAGCGACACCGAAAGCGGCTAGAGGGCATCCTCAAAAACGCATCCCCAAAAATGCATCCCCGAAAACCGCCGCCCCAAAACAGAACGGCGGCCATGGCAGGTCGGGGACCTGGCCATGCGCCGCCGTTTCCGGTGCCCTCGCGGGCACGAACACAGCCTGCTATACGACGATTACTTCTTCTTGGTCGGGTTGACAGCCGACTTCAGGGTGGCGCCAGCCGAGAATTTCGGGGTCTTCGACGCGGCGATCTTGATCGCTTCGCCGGTGGCAGGGTTGCGGCCTTTGCGTGCGGCGCGTTTGGCGACGGAGAAGGTGCCGAAGCCGGTGATGCCGACCGTGTCGCCTTTTTTCAGACGCTCAGTCACGATGGCGATCAGCGTGTTCACCGCACCGTTGGCGGCAGCAGTAGACATCTCCGTGCGTTTCGCAAATTCTGCAATCAATTCGCCTTTTTTCATTACTACCTCCTTGGTTATTAGAGCGCGCAGATTAGCATAAATATTGTCAAATGTAATGGTTTCTCTACGAAGTAGGCCTTACAGTAGTTGCCGTGCCACGGCAGAGCCTAATAAAACCCTTATGTATAAAGGGCTTACGCGATCCTGACAGAACCGCATCCCATGAAAAAAAGGTTTATGATGGTGCGACCAAGGACGGGAACATGAGCTTTTCGGACGAGACATTAATAGCCTACACAGTCGGCGAACTGGACGACGCGACCCGTCACGCCGTCGAAGATGCGATGCGGCGCGACAGCAGCATCGCCCGCCGCGTGGCACGGCTGCGCGCCGCGCGCGGCGGCGTGTTCGCCGAGCAGTCGCCGTCGACCGGGGCCGTGCGCTCGCAAGCGAAGGTGGTGCAGCTGGCGGCGGTGCGGGCGCAGCGCGTGGCCACGCAGCAGGCCGCGCGCAAGGCGGTCAGGCGGCATCTGGGCTGGCGCGAGTGGAGCGCGCTGGGCGCGGTACTGGTGGCGGGACTGGCGTTCGGCAAGTTTGGCCTGGCGCAATGGCAGCCTGCCTGGCTGGCCGATCCGGACAAGGCGCCGACCACGGTCGTCAGCCGCAACGGCATGCTGGTGGCGCAGGGCCGGCTCGACGCCGTCTTGAGCCAGCAGATGGGCGGCGCGGCGCCGTCCGAGGGCGACGTGCGCGTCGGACTGAGTTTTCTGTCGAACGAGGGCGGCTATTGCCGCACCTTCACGGTGGTGGGACTGAGCCAGGATCTGGTGGGGGTGGCCTGCCGCGCCAGCGCGGAGTGGCGGATACCGGTGATGGTGCAGAACGTGCGGCCGTCGGCGCGCATGGGCGCGAACCGGATGGCCGGCACGGAGATGCCGACGGCGGTGCTGGAGGCGATCGACCAGCGCATCGTCGGCGGCATGCTCGATACGCGCGCGGAGCTCGAGGCCCTGCGGCGTAATTGGCAGCGTTGAACGCTTGGACTGGCTTAAACGCCCAGCAGTTCGACGTCGAAAATCAGGGTCGCGTTTGGCGGGATCACGCCGCCGGCGCCGCGCGAGCCGTAGCCCAGTTCCGCTGGAATGATCAACTGGCGCGCGCCGCCGATCTTCATGCCTTGCACGCCTTCATCCCAACCGCGGATGACCATGCCGGCGCCCAGTGCGAATTCGAACGGGTCGTTGCGGTCTTTGCTCGAGTCGAATTTAGCACCCTTGGTGCCGTCGTCGTTGCGCAGCCAGCCGGTGTAATGGACGGTGACGTTCTGGCCGGCTTTGGCTTCTTCGCCTTCGCCAACGGTCAGTTCGATGTACTGCAGGCCCGATTCGGTCGTGATGGTGGTCATGGTGATTCCTTCTATATTGGTTGAACGCAGCCGGCAATTGTAGCAGCCCGCTGTGGTTCAGCCGCCGCGCTTCATTACGGATAGGAATAATTGTCCGCTTTTATCTTGTCGCCGCTCAGTTTGCACGTAAAATAAACGTTTAGTCCTTCTAAGCGATTTCTTCATGCTCCGCAGTGTCCGCCGTCTGGTTTTCTCCTGTGTTTGCGCCGCGATTGCCGTCGGCAGCGCGCAGGCCAATGTTGTCGTTGTGCTCAACTCGCGTGATGCTACCGTGCAGTTGCTGGACCAGGACAGCTACAAGGATTTGTCCACCTTCCCGGTCGGGAAGGAGCCGCACCACCTGATGGCGACGCCGGACAACAAGTCGCTGATCGTCGCCAGCTCGGTCGGCAACGAACTGATCTTCCTCGATCCGAAAAGCGGCCAGATCCAGCGCACCGTCAAGGACATCCTCGATCCGTACCAGATCGGCTTTTCGCCGGACCAGAAATGGTTCATCTCGGCCTCGCTGCGACTGGACCGCGTCGACCTGTACCGCTACGACGGGGCTAACATGACGCTGGCCAAGCGCATCCCGCTGGCCAAGCTGCCCAGCCACATGGCCTTCAACGCGGCCAGCACCATGGCCTTCATCACGCAGCAGGGCAGCGACCAGGTCAGCGCCATCGACCTGACCACGCAGACCGTCAAGTGGACGCTGCCGGTCGGTAAGCTGCCGGCCGGTATCGCGATGACGCCGGACGACAAGTATCTGCTGGTGGGCATCATGGGCAGCGACTACGTCGAAGTGATCGACTGGAAGGCGCAGAAAACCGTCAAGCGCATCAAGACCGGGCAGGGCGCGCACAACTTCCGTTCGGCCGGCGACGGCCGTTACACCTATGTGTCGAACCGTGTTTCCAATTCGATCAACATCATTGATCAGAAGACATTGGAAAACGTCGGCCAGATCAACGTGCCCGGCGGCCCGGACTGCATGGAAGTGACAGCCGACGGCAAGACCATGTGGGTCACGCTGCGCTGGATTAAAAAAGTCGCGGTGATCGACCTGGCCACGCGCAAGCTGGTCAAGACGATACCGGTGGGGCGCTCGCCGCACGGCGTGTTCTTCATCAACTCCGCCCAGCGCTGATGAAACGACCCGCCGTCCTGGCCATGCTGGCGGCGTTGGTGGCGGTGCCGGCGTTCGCTGCCGCGCCCGCCGCCGCTACCGCCGCTTGCAAGGGCACCATCTACCTGACCTTCGACACCGGCAGCCAGTCGCAAGCCGAGCTGATCGCCGATACCCTCAAGCGCCACAACATCAAGGCCACCTTCTTCCTCGCCAACGAGAAAACCGTGCGCGGCGACTATTCGCTCGATCCGTCATGGTCGGCGTACTGGAAGGCGCGCGTGGCCGAGGGCCATGCGATCGGCTCGCATACCTTCGATCACGACGTGCTGGTCAAGGATGACGGCGCCGGCTTCCGCGTCAAGCCCGGCTTCGGCGCTTCCGCCGGTAAAATCCGCACGCTGACGCCGGCTCAATATTGCGAGGAAATCAAGCGCGTCGACCAGCGCTTCGTCGAGCTGACCGGCACCCATCTCGATCCGATCTGGCGCGCGCCGGCCGGGCGCACCTCGCCCGGCACCCTGGCGGCGGCCAAGGCCTGCGGCTACGCGCACGTCGGCTGGGCGCCGGCCGGCTTCTCCGGCGATGAGCTGTCAAGCGCGGCTTACCCGAATGCGGTATTGTTGCGGAAGTCGCTCAGCGCATTGCGCGACGGCGATATCTTTGTCGCGCACATGGGCATCTGGTCGCGCAAGGAGCCGTGGGCGCCGGCCAACCTGGAGCCGTTGATCGGCGGCCTGGAGCAAAAAGGCTTTTGCTTCGCCACGTTGCGCGAGCACCCTGAATACAAATCGTCTTTCAAGCCGCATCTTTCAAGTCGCACCATTAAATGATCCAACTATTTTCAGACTGGCTGGGCCTGGCCCAGGGCTGGTTGTTCGAGACGGTGATACAGCCGTTGGTGTTCCAGCTCGGGTTTGGCGAATTCATCGAGGAAGCCTTCGAGGGCACCGAGTGGCTGCTGATCGGCGTGCTGGAGCTGACCTTGCTGTTCCTGGTGCTGCGCCCGCTCGAGGCGATGATCCCGGTGCACAAGTTCAACGATCCGCGCGCCCGCTGGAACGACTTCATCTACACGGTGCTGCACCGGATCGGCCTGTTCCCGATACTGATCTTCTTCACGCTCGACCCGCTGCTCGATAGCGTGGCCGGCGTGCTGCGCTTCGATAACTTCCAGCCTTTCAATCTGGAGTCGCTGTTGCCGGGCATTAGTCCGCTGGGCGCCTTCCTGGTGTATTTCGTCGTGCTCGATTTCTTCGACTACTGGTATCACCGCGCTTCGCACCACTTCAACTGGTGGTGGGCGCTGCACGGCCTGCACCACAGCCAGCAGAACATGAATTTGTGGAGCGACAACCGCAACCACCTGCTCGACGACCTGCTGCGCGATATTTATATGGGCGTGCTGGCGCTGGGCATCGGCGTCGAACCGTCGCAATACGTGATGCTGGTGTCGGTGTCGCGCATCCTGCAAAGCCTGCAGCACGCCAACGTGCGCATCCACTTCGGCAAGGTCGGCGAGTGGCTGCTGGTGTCGCCGCGCTATCACCGCATGCACCACGCGATCGGCGTCGGCCACGAGTCGCACGGCCAGGGCACCCTGGGCGGCTGCAATTTCGCCGTGCTGCTGCCGATCTGGGACATCATCTTCCGCACCGCGAACTTCACGCCGCAATTCGTCGCCACCGGCATCCGCGACCAGTTGCCGCAGGCCGAAGCAGGCGGCGCCGTCAAGCCGGGCCGCGAATACGGCCGGGGCTTCTTCTCGCAGCACTGGCTGGCGCTGAAACGCATGGTCGAATACGCACGCAAGGACACCGTCTGATGGCGGGCCGGTTTCCTGCCGTGATCCGGGCCTGGGGCCGCGCCTTCGCCTCGCAATGGCACGGCAAGTTGCTGTTGATGAGCCTGGCCCCGTTCCTGCTGGCGGTCGGCGTGTGGGCGCTGCTGCTGTATCTGGGCCTGCAGCCGCTGATCGATTTCGTCCATGCGACGTTCTCGCAATATGGCGTGTTCAGCTACAGCGGTAGCTTCCTGAGCTCGCTCGGTCTTGGCGCTTTGAAAACAGTCGTTGTGCCGTTGATAGCGATGCTGCTGTTGCTGCCGCTGATGATACTGACGGCGCTGATCTTCATCGGCGTCATCGCCATGCCGGTGATCCTGCGACACATCGGCGCGCGCAATTATCCGCAGCTGGAGCAGCGCAGCGGCGGCAGCGTGCTGGGCAGCGTCGGCGTGGCGCTGGGCGGCATGGCCGCCTTCATCGGCCTGTGGCTGCTGACGTTGCCGCTGTACGTGTTTCCGCCGCTGGCCGTGTTCGTGCAGGCGCTGCTGTGGGGCTGGCTGACCAGCCGCATGATGGTCTACGACGTGCTGGCCGACTACGCCAGCGCCGACGAGCGCCGCCAGCTGCTGGCCGAGCACCGCTGGCCGCTGATCGCCATCGGCGTGGTGTCCGGCGCGGCCGGGGCGCTGCCGGGCGCGATTTGGCTGGGCGGCGTGATGGCGGTGGTATTCTTCCCCTTCCTGGCAGCCGCGTCGATCTGGCTGTATGTGCTGGTGTTTATCTTCACCGCCTTGTGGTTCGCTTATTATTGCCTCGAAGCGCTGGCGCGCATGCGCGCCGCCGAGGCCATGAAGGCCGAGCCGCCGGCGGCGGAATTTTAAGAAAACGGAAACTCATCATGGCGATCGGACTCATCATCATCGGCGACGAAATCCTGTCCGGCAGGCGCGTCGACCAGCATTTCCCGAAAGTGGTGCAAATGCTGGCCGCGCGCGGCCTGCAGCTGGCGTGGGCGGAAATCCTGGCCGACGACCCGGACCGCATCACGGCCACGCTCAAGCGCACCTTCGCCAGCGACGACATTGTATTTTGCTGCGGCGGCATCGGCGCCACGCCGGACGACCACACCCGGCTGGCCGCCGCCAACGCGCTGGGCCTGCCGCTGGTACTGCACGAGCAGGGCAAGCTCAACATCCAGCAGCGCATCGTGCAGATGGGGCAGGAGGCAGGCCAGCCGGTCGACCTGAACTCGGCCGAGAACCTGCACCGCCTGAAGATGGCCGAGTTCGCACAAGGCGCGGCGCTGATTCCGAACCCGTACAACAACATCGCCGGCTTCTCGCTGCACAAGCATTACTTCGTACCCGGCTTCCCGGTGATGGCGTGGCCGATGATCGAGTGGGTGCTCGACCACCATTACGCCGACCTGTTCAACCGCGAGCCGCACCTGGAGCAGTCGGTGCTGGTGTACGAGACGGCCGAATCGGCGCTGACGCCGCTGATGGTGGAAATCGAGTCGCGCTACCCGCGCGTGAAAGTGTTCAGCCTGCCAAGCGTGGGCGACGCCAACACCCGCCGCCATATCGAGCTCGGCGTCAAAGGCGAGCCGGCGCAGACGCTCACCGCGTTCGAGCACCTGTGCGCGGAACTCAAGCGGCTCGACGTGGAATTCAACAATATTTAGTGCGCCCGGGTATCGGGTGATGTCGCCCCGCTATCGCTCGATAGCGCTTCGACATCGCCCGGGCAACGCGGCCTTGTCACGGAGTTGTCACTTAGCGGTCGCAGGCATTGACGGCGTTACTCCATAGGGGAGAAACGCCGTTGTTTTTTTGCGAAAAATAAACTACGGTTGCAAATTATTGTGCGTCATCATCGGTCGCTGCCGTGCCGATGTGGTGCAATGGTGGCTAGTAGGTTTTACTGAAACAGCTGACCGGTTTGAATCATATGTTAAGCAATCGTCGTTTCCGCCGGCCCCTCGTTCGCGCCGCGCGCAAGTTGCGCGCAGGCGCCGCAGCACTAGGCTATCGTCGCACCCGGCACCTTCATGTCGTGCCGCCCCTTAACTCCGAAGAAAGCGAGGCGCACTTGGCGCAAGCGCAGATGGACGCGCCGCCGCCGGGCGAGCCCACCAAGAGCAAGCGTTCGCGCAACGCCTTGATCGTGGTGATGCTGGTCGGCGTGTCGTTCGCCGTGTGGTGGGGCGCGCACGAAAGCCGCACCTCCACCATGCAGGCCCGTATCTTCACCGATCTGGCCGGCAAGATGACGTACAAGGTGGAGCCTGGGCCGAGCAATTCGATCCGCTTCCCGCACGACAGCCCGTACGACGAGCGGCTCGGCTACGCCAGCCTGCCCGACTACCTGGCCAAGCTGCGCACGCGCGAGTATCAAGTCAGCGCGCAGGCCCGCATTTCGCCGAAGATGGCGGAACTGGCCGACATGGGCATCTTCGCCACGTACCACGAGAAGACCAAGACCGGCCTGACGATCTACGACTGCCGCGCGCAGGAGCTGTTCGCGGCCAGCTATCCGGAACGCATCTACAACAAGTTCGAACAGGCGCCGATGGCGCTGATCTACAGCCTGCTGTACATCGAGAACCGCGAACTGCTCGATAACAAATACCCGAAACGCAACCCGGCCGTCGAATGGGACCGCCTGGGCAAGGCCGTCATCGAGAAAAGCGTCAACGCGGTGGCCGGCGGCCATCGCGCGGCCGGCGGCAGCACCCTGGCCACGCAGATCGAGAAATACCGCCACTCGCCCGAGGGCCGCACCGGCTCGATGAAGGACAAATTGCAGCAGATGGTCTCGGCCAGCCTGCGCTCGTATCAGGACGGGCCGGACACGACCAAGGCGCGCCGCCGCATCGTCATCGACTACCTGAACACGGTGCCGCTGTCGGCCAAGCCAGGCTATGGCGAGGTCAACGGCATCGGCGACGGCATGTGGGTGTGGTACGGCCGCGATTTCGCCGACGTCAACCGCCGCCTCAGCGGCAATCTCGACAATCCCGATGCCGAGACCGCGCTGATGTACAAGGAAGCGCTGAGCCTGATGATCGCGCAGCGCCGTCCGAGTTACTACCTGGGCGATGGCGCCGACGACCTCGAAGTGCTGGCCGACAGCCACCTGCGCGTGCTGGCGCAGGAGGGCATCATCACGGCGGCGCTGCGCGACGTCGCGCTCAAGCAGCCGCTGCATCCGTTCAAGGGCAACGGCCTGCAGGCGGCGCCGGAGATGACCTTTGTCACGCGCAAAGCGTCCAACGCGATCCGCAACCACCTGGCCAACCTGCTGGGCGACAACCGCATGTACAACCTCGACCGCCTGGACCTGAACGTGGTCAGCACGCTCGACGCGCAGGCGCAGATGGCGGTGACGCAGGTGCTGCGCGACCTGCGCGACCCCGAGCGCGCGGCCGCCGCCGGCCTGACCGGCAAGGGCATGCTGGGCAACGGCGATCCGGCCAACGTGGTGTACAGCTTCACACTGCTGGAAAAGGGCGTCGACAACAACATGCTGCGCCTGCAGACCGACAACTACGACCAGCCGCTCGACATCAACGAAGGCGCCAAGCTCGACCTTGGTTCGACCGCCAAGTTGCGCACGCTGGTGACCTACCTGGACATCATCGACCAGCTCAACAAGAAGTACAAAAGCATGAACGTCGAAACGCTGACGATGATCCCGGTCGATCCGCAGGACAAGCTGTCGCTGTGGGCGGTCGAGTACCTGAAGGCGCATCCGGTCGGCAGCGCCGAGCGCGAGCTGACGCCGATGCTGAACGCGGCCATGGAACGCAAGTACTCGGGCAATCCAGGCGAGGGCTTCTTCACCGGCGGCGGCCTGCATTACTTCGGCAACTTCTCCAAGGAAGACAACGGCAAGATCCTGACCGTGACCGAGGCGCTGCGCCATTCGACCAACCTGGTGTTCGTGCGCCTGATGCGCGACGTCGCCAAGTTCTACATGTTCCAGACGCCGGGCTCGTCGGCCTCGCTGCTGGCAGACGCCGACGATCCGCGCCGCGCCGTCTACCTGGCCCGTTTCGCCGACAAGGAAGGCAAGGAGTTCCTGAACCGCTTCTACGCCAAGTACAAGGGCAAGCCGGCGGCCGATCTGGACAAGATCCTGCTGGCCAACATCCGCAGCACGCCGACCCGTCTGGCCGTGATCCACCGCACCGTGTATCCGGCCGCCAGCATCAAGCAGTTCGGCGACTTCCTGCACGAGTACCTGCCGTCGCAGAACGAGGTGTCGGACGAGCGCGTCGAAAAGCTGTACGACCAGTACGCGATCGACAAATGGTCGCTGCCGGACCGCGGCTACCTGGCCAGCATCCACCCGCTGGAGCTGTGGATGGCCGCGTACATGCGCGTGCATCCGAAGGCGACTTTGTCGGAGATGACGGCGGCCAGCGAGAAGGAGCGCCAGGAAGTCTATTCGTGGCTGTTCAAGACGCACCGCAAGCATGCGCAGGACCGCCGCATCGCCGGCCTGATCGAGGTCGAAGGCTTCATGGAGATCCACAAGCAGTGGAAGAAGATGGGCTATCCGTTCGAATCGCTGGTGCCGTCGTATGCGACGACCTTGGGCGCGTCGGCCGACCGTCCGGCGGCGCTGGCCGAGATGATGGGGATTATCGTCAACGGCGGCGTGCGCAAGACCAGCCAGCGCATCTCGTCGCTGCACTTCGCCAAGGGCACGCCGTATGAGACCGTGGTGAGCAAGGCCAAGCCGACCACCAACGAACAGGTGCTGTCGCCGGAAGTGGCGCGCGTGGTCGCCGACGCGATCCGTGGCGTGGTGTCGGACGGTACCGCCAAGCGGGCGCGCATGGCGTTCGTGCAGTCGGACGGCACGGTGCTGCCGGTCGGCGGCAAGACCGGTACCGGCGACCAGCGCTTCGACGTGTATGGCGGCGGTGGACGGTTGATCGAATCGCGCTATGTGAACCGGTCGGCGACGTTCGTGTTCAATATCGGCGAGCGCTTCTTCGGCAGCATGACGGCGTATGTGCACGGGCCGGAATCGAAGAATTACGATTTCACCAGCGCGTTGCCGGTGCAGTTGCTGGTGGTGCTGGCGCCGAGCTTGATGCCGCTGATCGAGCCGCATCCGGTGGCCAAGCCGGGCGCGGTGCCGCCGCCGGTGGTGGTGAAAACCGGCGGGGCGCCGGCCAACGCTGCAACGGTCGCAACGGCCACAACGGCCGCGCCGCTGCGGGCCTGCGGCGGTTAGTCAATCAGGGGAACACGTGTATGCCACGTGTTTCCCTTGCATAATTGCTCATTTGTTGGCATGGTACTAGCCCATGAAACCAATGCGCCATCACATGTCCAAAATCCTCAAGTTCACGCAGTTCTCGGTGCGGGACTTGTTTGTCGCCTCGGCACCCACCATCGCGCTGATCGTCGGCGTCTGCCTGCTGGCCTACTGGCTGGTCGATCCGGCGCCGCCGCGCAGCGTGCGCCTGGCCACCGGCCAGGAAAACAGCGCCTACGAAGAGTTCGGCAAGAAGTACGCCGCCGCGCTGGCCAAGCATGGCGTCAAGGTCACGCTGGTGCCGTCGGCCGGTTCCGGCGAAAACCTGCGCCGCCTGCGCGCCGGCGAAGTCGATATCGCCTTTGTCCAAAGCGGCTCCACCAACGAGGAAGTGGCCGAGCGCGAAGGCCTGTCGTCGCTGGGCAGCCTGTTCGTCGAGCCGCTGTGGCTGTTCCTGCGCGAGACCAAGGGCCAGCCGCCGATCACCCAGCTGAGCCAATTAAAAGGCAAGAAAATCAACTTCGGCCCCAAAGGCGCCGGCGCGCCGCGCCTGTTCCGCCAGGTGCTGTCGCTGAACGGCCTGGAGAAGGAGGACGTCGAACGCTTCTCGCTGGCCAACACGCCCGCCACGGTCGAACTGCTCGAAGGCCGCATCGACGGCCTGGTGTTCACGTCGGCGCCGGAAGCGCCGCTGATCCAGATGCTGCTGCAAACGCCGGGCATCAAGCTGTTCAACTTTAGCCAGGCCGAGGCGTACGCGCGCAAGCTGCCGTTCCTCACGCACGTGGTGCTGCCCCAAGGTATCGTCGATCTGGGGCGCGACATCCCCCGGGAGAATTACAACCTCATCGCGCCGACCGCCACGCTGGTGGCGCGCGACGATCTGCATCCGGCGCTGGTCGATTTGTTTGTGCAGGCGGCCAGCGGCATCCACAACGGCGCCGGCTGGTTCCAGCAACAGGGACAGTTCCCGTCGGCAAAATACACCGAGATTCCGGTCGACGCCGAGGCGGCCAAGTTCTACAAGAACGGTCCGCCGCTGCTGCAGCGCTACATGACGTTTTGGCTGGCCAATTTCTTCGACCGCATGTGGGTGGTGGTGCTGGCGCTGAGCGCCCTGGTTATTCCGTTGTCGCGGATTATCCCGCCGCTGTACGTGTGGCGCATCCGCTCGCGCGTATATCGCTGGTATGGCCAGCTGCGCACGGTGGAGCAGCAGGTGGAAAGCGCGCCGGAGGCCTCGCGGATGCAGGTGTACGAGGCGCAGCTCAAGCGGCTCGACGAGATCGAGGAACTGGTCAACCAGATCTCGATTCCGCTGTCGTTCGCCGACGGCTTGTACGGCTTGCGCAGCCACATTCAGTTCGTGCGCAAGCGGATACAGTTTCTGATGGAGGAGGGCGCGCCGTCGGCCGCCCAGGCGGTGCCGGTCTGATGCCGGCGCCGAATCCTCAGGCGCCGAATCTTCAGGCGCCGGTCCACGGCAGACCGGCCTTGCACCAGCCGCCGATATTCTTGCGGTGGCTGTGCTCGTCCTTGTCGCCCTCGAAGCCTTCGAGGATGTCGTAGCAGTGCTGATAGCCGTGTTCCGTCGCCAATTTGGCCGCACCACGCGAGCGCACGCCGGAGCGGCACAGGAACAACAACACCTGATCCTTGCGCGCCACCGAGTTCAATTGTTCGATGAATTCATGGTTGGCGATGCCGCCCGGATAAACGCTCCACTGTACCGCACCATGTTGGGCTTCCGGAATGGCCACCCGGCCGACCCAGTCGCGCTCGGCGTTGGTGCGCACATCGACCAGCTTGACGGCGTTGTCGGCGCTGATCAGTTCGTACGCCTCCTCGGGCGTGACGGCCCCCGCATACGGCCAGTCCTTGCTGCGCCCACGGGCCACGGCCAGGATCTCGTCTATTTTGCTCATGGGATGTCCCTCCAAATAAGATTGAGTTTATTATAGGCGTCCTGTGTACGTCGGAGACAATGGCGCACCAAAGCCGTGCAATTTTCCGTGGAAAAACGAATATGCACGATGATGGTGCGGTTTGGGCAGTTTGCACCAAGTTGGTGCCGCACTAATCCGGTGTAAATCGTCGCATTTTGGTGCTCCTCCCCGTTTTAGTCTCTTTTGTCGGGGAGTTCCAAGACGCTATGAACATATCGTTATGAGTTTCAGGCTGGCATAGATACTGCTTATAGAGAGCGCACCAGTTACACACATTCCTTTAGGAGATACGCATGGCAATGACAGCCGCAGAAGTCTTGAAAATGGTCCAGGAAAACGAAGTCAAATTCGTTGATTTCCGTTTCGCCGATACCCGTGGTAAAGAACAGCACGTCACCGTGCCTGTGTCGCACTTCGACATCGACAAGTTCGAATCGGGTCACGCGTTCGACGGTTCCTCGATCGCCGGCTGGAAGGGTATTGAAGCATCCGACATGATTTTGCTGCCTGATCCAAACACCGCGAACATCGATCCGTTCATGGAAGAGACCACGCTGTTCATGCAGTGCGACGTCATCGAGCCTGCCGACGGCAAGGGCTACGACCGCGACCCGCGCTCGATCGCCAAGCGCGCCGAAGCCTACCTGAAATCGTCGGGCATGGGCGACACCGCCTACTTCGGCCCGGAGCCGGAATTCTTTATCTTCGACAGCGTGCGCTGGAAGATCGACATGTCGGGCTGCTTCGTCAAGATCGACTCCGACGAAGCGTCGTGGACCACCGGCGAGAAACTCGAAGGCGGCAACAGCGGCCATCGTCCAACCGTCAAGGGCGGCTACTTCCCGGTGCCTCCGGTCGACAGCTTCCAGGACATGCGTTCGGAAATGTGCCTGATCCTCGAATCGCTGGGCATCCCGGTCGAAGTGCACCACCATGAAGTGGCCGGCGCCGGCCAGAACGAAATCGGCACCAAGTTCTCGACCCTGGTCGAGCGCGCCGACTGGACCCAGAACCTGAAATACGTGGTCTGGAACGTGGCCCACAGCTATGGCAAAACCGCCACCTTCATGCCGAAACCTATCGTTGGCGACAACGGTTCGGGCATGCACGTGCACCAGTCGATCTGGAAAGACGGCGTCAACCTGTTCGCCGGCGACGGCTATGCCGGCCTGTCGGACACCGCGCTGTACTACATCGGCGGCATCATCAAGCACGCCAAGGCGCTGAACGCGATCACCAATCCGGGCACCAACTCGTACAAGCGTCTGGTGCCAGGCTTCGAAGCGCCGGTCAAACTGGCTTACTCGGCCAAGAACCGTTCGGCGTCGATCCGTATCCCGCACGTGGCCAATCCAAAAGGCCGTCGTATCGAAACCCGTTTCCCGGATCCACTGGCAAACGTGTACCTGTGCTTCGCCGCGCTGCTGATGGCCGGTCTGGACGGTATCGCCAACAAGATCCATCCGGGCGAAGCCGCATCGAAAGACCTGTACCACCTGCCGCCGGAAGAAGACGCACTGATCCCGACCGTGTGCTCGTCGCTGGAAGAAGCGCTCGACAACCTGAACAAAGACCGCGAGTTCCTGACCCGTGGCGGCGTGTTCAGCGATTCGATGATCGATGCCTACATCGAACTGAAAATGCAGGACGTCCAGCGCATGCGCATGACGACCCACCCTGCCGAGTTCGACATGTACTACTCGCTGTAATTGCAACGCATCGGCATGCCGATGCTTGTAGTGAAGCAAAAAACGCGGGGGGAGCCATGGCTTTCCCCGCGTTTTTGTTTGGATGTTGTATATTCAGGATGGAGCTTTCCACCCATGGATGACGAATGACACTGAGTTTCAAACGAGGCGGTTTCGCCAAGGTTGGCGCGGCGGTTGCGCTGACGCTGGTTGCGGATGGCGCCGCGCGGGCGCAGGGCGTGATCTACAAATGCACGCCGCCCAACGGCAGTACCGAGTACACCGATGTTTATCGCGGCAATTATTGCAAGGCGATGGATTTGCCGGGGCTGGCGATACCGGCGCCGCCCAAGCGCCAAGCGCCGGCGCGCGCGGCCGGCGCTGCGGCCACGCCTGCCCCGGCCACGCCGGCCGCGACGCCGGGCGACTTTCCCCGCGTCGACGGCGCCGAGCAACGCGCGCGCGACGCCGACCGCCGCGCGATACTGGAAGACGAGCTGAAAAACGAAACGCTGAAGCTGGCGGCGTTGCGCGCCGAGTTCAACGGCGGCGAGCCGGAGCGGCGCGGCGACGAACGCAACTACGCCAAGTACCAGGAACGGGTGGCCGCGATGCGCGACAGCATCAGCCGCTCGGAAAAGAATGTCGATGCGTTAAAACGCGAGATCGCCAACATCCGATGAAGACGAGTTTAAATTGAGCCGCTATGAGCCTTGTAAGTAATATCGCCGCCCGCGCCGCGGCCGCCATGAACCGTCCACCGGCGCTGGCCGGCCTCGAGCTGCTGGCCTCGGCCGTGGTGCTGCTCGACGCCGAGGGGCACATCGCCTACGCCAACGCGGCCGCCGAGAACTTGCTGGAAAGCTCGCTCAAGGCGCTGTCGCGCCAGAAGCTGACCGCGCAGTTCCTCAATCCGGACGAGCTCGATCACATCTGCGCCCAGGCGCGCGAGCACAAGTTCTCCGACCTGCGCCAGGATCTGACCCTGGAGCGGGCCGGGCGCGACCCGCTGCACGTGCACAGCATCGTCTCGGCGCTCGACGATCCGGTCGACCACATCCTGATCGAGTTGCGCGAGCACCTGCAGCACCTCAAGCTCGACCGCGAGGAGCGCATCCTCGACCAGAGCCAGGTCAACAAGGAACTGATCCGCAACCTGGCGCACGAGATCAAGAATCCGCTGGGCGGCATCCGTGGCGCCGCGCAACTGCTGGAAATGGAGCTGCCGGCGCTGCACGCGGTGCAGCTGCGCGAATACACGCAGGTGATCATCAAGGAGGCCGACCGCCTGCAAACCCTGGTCGACCGCCTGCTGGCGCCGCACCGCCGCCCGCACATCGTCGGCGACGTCAACATCCACGAGGTGCTCGAGCGCGTGCGCAGCCTGATGCTGGCCGAGTTCCCGTCCGGCCTGACCATTTTGCGCGATTACGACGCCTCCATCCCCGAGTTCCGGGGCGACAAGGAGCAGCTGATCCAGACCGTGCTCAACATCGCCCACAACGCCGCGCAAGCGCTCGCTTCACAAATCGAAGCGGGCGACGCGCAGATCATTTTGAAGACCCGCGTGGCGCGTCAGATGACCCTGGCCAAGGTCCGCTACGGGCTGGCATTAGACTTGCATATCATTGACAATGGACCGGGCATCGCACCCCAGATCCGCGACCGTATCTTCTACCCGCTGGTGTCGGGGCGGGAGGGCGGCAGCGGCCTCGGCTTGACCTTGGCGCAGACCTTCGTGCAGCAGCACATGGGCGTGATCGAGTGCGAGAGCCGGCCTGGATATACGGATTTCCGCATCCTGCTGCCGTTGCCATAAGCCGAGGCAAGCAGGGGCGGGTGCCGAGTCCCTTGATTGACGATCCATATTGCGGGATAACACAAACACATGAAGCCAATCTGGATAGTAGACGACGACGAATCGATCCGCTGGGTACTGGAAAAAGCGCTGGCGCGGGAAAACCTGGCCACCAAGAGTTTTGCCAACGCGCGCGACGCCATCGCCGCGCTGGAGTTCGAGACGCCGCAGGTGCTGGTGTCCGACATCCGCATGCCGGGCGACTCCGGCCTCGACCTGCTGCAGCTGGTCAAGTCGCGCTTCCCCGGGCTGCCGGTCATCATCATCACCGCCTTCTCGGACCTGGACTCGGCCGTCGCCGCGTTCCAGGGCGGCGCCTTCGAATACCTGGCCAAGCCGTTCGACATCGACAAGGCCGTCGAACTGATACGCCGCGCGCTCGACGAGAGCCTGCGCGAGACCAGCGTCGAATCGGGGCCGTCGGAGACGCCTGAGATCCTCGGCCAGGCGCCGGCGATGCAGGAAGTGTTCCGCGCCATCGGCCGCCTGTCGCAGTCGAACGTGACGGTGCTGATCACCGGCGAATCGGGCTCGGGCAAGGAGCTGGTGGCGCGCGCGCTGCACAAGCACAGCCCGCGCGCGCAGCAGCCGTTCATCGCGCTTAACACGGCGGCGATTCCCAAGGATTTGCTGGAATCCGAGCTGTTCGGCCACGAGCGCGGCGCCTTTACCGGCGCGCAGACGACGCGGCGCGGCCGTTTCGAGCAGGCCGAGAACGGCACCTTGTTCCTCGACGAGATCGGCGACATGCCGTTCGACCTGCAAACGCGCTTGCTGCGGGTGCTGTCGGACGGGCATTTTTACCGGGTCGGCGGCCATCAACCGATCAAGGCCAACGTGCGCGTGATCACCGCCACGCACCAGAATCTGGAGCAGCGGGTGCGTGAAGGCTTGTTCCGCGAGGATTTGTACCACCGCCTGAACGTCATCCGCCTGCGCCTGCCCAGTTTGAGGGAGCGGCGCGAGGACATCCCTATTTTGGTGCGCCACTTCCTGGTGCAGAGCGCCAAGCAGCTGGGCGTGGAAGCCAAGCGCATGAGCGACGCCACGGTGCAGTTCATCAGCAGCCTGGACTTGCCGGGCAATGTGCGCCAGCTGGAAAACCTGTGCAACTGGATCACGGTGATGGCGCCGGGGCAAACGGTCGAAGTCAAGGATTTGCCGCTGGAGCTGACGCAGGAGCAGGCCGGCGGTGGCGCGGCCGGCCTGGGCACCGGGGCCGGGGGCGGCTTGTCGGCGCCGTCGGAAAGCTACGGCGCGATCCAGCACCACGGCACGGTGGTGGCGGTGGCCGCGCCGGATGCCGGCGGCATGAACGGCGCGGCTGGTTCGCCGGACGCCTGGCTGGGCCTGCTGGAGACGCAGGCCGCCTCCATGCTCAGCGGCGGACAGCAGGAGGTGATGGCGGTGCTGGGTCGGCAATTCGAGTCGGCGCTGATCCGCACCGCGCTCAAGCACACACACGGCCGCAAGAACGACGCGGCGGTCCGTCTGGGCATCGGCCGCAACACCATCACGCGCAAAATCGCCGAGCTCGGCATTGACGGCGCGAAGGACGATTAACAACGTCGGGGTCAAGTCTGTCATTCGGACACTAGCTCAACCGTATCGGCGGATTACGGCCGACTTCGTGTCCAAATGACAGACTTGACCCCGGTGGGTACTTGCACTTTAAGGTAAGCTCTTGGCTGACGAAGCCAGGAGCTTTTTTTTTATGGAAACCGTATGTTGATTAATTGTGTGGCCTATCAGGACGGCCAAAAGCTGGATGACATCCCGGTCGAGGAGATCAGCGATTACATGGAGCGGCCGGAGACGTTTGTCTGGGTCGCGCTGCGCGACGCCGAGCCGGACGAATTGAAGACGATGCAGCACGAGTTCGGCCTGCACGAACTGGCCGTCGAAGACGCCAGCCGCGGCCATCAGCGCCCGAAGATCGAGGAATACGGCGATTCGCTGTTCGTGGTGGTCAAGACCATCGAATGCCGCGACGGCGACGTGGCCATCGGCGAGGTCGATATGTTCGTCGGCCAGAACTACATCCTGTCCTCGCGCGACGCCGAGAGCCAGCAGGGCTTCCTGGGCGTGCGCGCGCGCGCCGAGAAGGAGCCGCACATGCTGCGCCTGGGCCCGGCGTTCGTGCTGTACGCGCTGATGGACGCGGTGGTCGACCGCTATTTCCCGGTGCTCGACATGCTGGAGACGGAACTGGAAAAAATCGAGGAGCTGATCTTCAGCAGCGGCAAGCAGCGCGACAACATCGAACGCTTGTACGAGCTCAAGAGCAAGGTCACCACGGTGCGCCACGTGGTCGCGCCGCTGATGGAGGCGGTTGGCCGCTTGCACGGCGGGCGCGTGCCGTCGATGTGCATGGACACCCAGGAGTACTTCCGCGACGTGCATGACCACTTGCACCGCATTACCGCCTCGCTCGAGTCGATCCGCGACACCATCGGCACCGCGATCCAGGTCAACCTGTCGATGACGGCCATCGAGGAGAGCGAAGTGAACAAGCGGCTGGCGGCGTGGGCGGCGATCTTTGCCATCGTCACCGCGTTTGCCGGCTTGTGGGGCATGAATTTCAAGTACATGCCCGAGCTGGAGTGGAAGTACGGCTATCCGATGGCGTTGTCGATCATGGTGCTGGTGTGCCTGGGACTGTACCGGCGCTTCAAGCGCTCCGGCTGGCTGTAGCCGGCGATCGCCCGGCCAGGCGCCAGGGACGAAAAAAAACCACCTTGCGTCGCATGCGGCGCAAGGTGGTTTTTGTTTTACGACTTCAGATTAGAAGTTGTAGGTGGCGCGCAGATACACGGTGCGGCCCGTTGGATCCGTGTAGCGTGGATCGTAACCAGCCTGGAAGGCGGTGGTCTGGTACGACAGTGGCGGATCGCGGTCGAACAGGTTGCGCACGCCGGCGGTCAGGGTCAGACCCTTGATCGCTTCCCACGAGCCGTAGCCGTCGAAGGTGGTGTACGACGCAACGCGGTTCTCGGCGTCCTGGTCCAGGTAACCCGACTTGTAGTGCGCCGACACGCCGGCGCCGAACTTGCCTTGGCTCC
Organism: Duganella sp. AC917; assembly: GCF_979258245.1. Lineage (NCBI taxonomy): Bacteria > Pseudomonadati > Pseudomonadota > Betaproteobacteria > Burkholderiales > Oxalobacteraceae > Duganella > Duganella sp. AC917. The sequence continues at coordinate 3,872,889 of NZ_OZ409848.1, read as the reverse complement.
AGTTCACGTTGACGGTGTTCTGCCAGCGGAAGATCGGACCGTTACCCGAGAATACGCCAACGTTCTGGTGCATTTCGTCGCCGACGAAGTTCTGGTACTCGTACTTGTGCACCCAGGTGCCGTTGTACGCGAAGTTGAACAGGCCGAAGTCCTTGGTGCGCAGCTTGTAGGCCGCCGACAGGTCGACACCGTTGGTGTTCATGTCGCCCAGATTCTGCGTACGCAGGTCCAGGTAGCCGCAGGTGATCGGGTTAGGGCACTGCGAACCGTCAACCGCCAGGTCGCCCGACGGATTACGCTTGTAGTACGGAGCGAAAGTGACAGGGTCGCTCAGCACGTCGTAGTCCTGCAGGTTGCTGATTTGCTGGGTCAGGCGGATCGACCAGTAGTCGGCCGACAACGTCAGGTTGGCGGCAGGCTCCCACACCAGACCGACGGTGCCGTTCTTCGAACGCTCAGGGTTCAGGTTCTTGTTACCACCGTTGAGCACCTGGAACTGCTGGCCGCAGTTGGCCGCTGCCGACTTGCCAGCGATCGGGTTGCCGCCTGGGCAGTTGACCGGATCGTCCAGACTGTTGGCGGCGTTGGTGTACGAGTTCGCAGCGTTGATCTCATACAGCGACGGCGCGCGGAAGCCCTTCGAGTACGAACCGCGCAGCAGCAGCGAGGTCAGCGGACGGTAGACGAACGAGAACTTCGGATTGGTGGTGTGGCCGAAATCGCTGTATTTGTCGTAACGGAAGGCTGCGGTCAGGTCCAGGTTCTTCAGCACCGGCACGTTCAGCTCGGAGTAGAAGGCCGAAACGCTGCGCTTGCCCTGGTTCAGGGTCAGTGGATCGATGCCGGTGGAAGCGATCACTTTTTCCGCGAACTCGGTGTTGGCCGCGCTACGGAATTCCTGGTGTTCATACTGGGCGCCAACGGCCAGGCCAGCCTGGTGGCCGGTGTTGAGCCAGTCGCCGACTTCGCGGCTCAGCTTGATGTCCGCGCCCTTGCTGATGCCTTGCGCATTCATGATGTTGCCGCTCAGCGCTGCAGCGTTCAGCAGTGCCGTGCCGGCCGCGCTCTGGTCGCCGAAGACGTTGACTACGCCGTCGAGCACGCCTTGCGAGATCATGCCGCCGTCGCTGTAGCCGTACAGGTTTTCCTTGACCTTGTTCTTGTTGTACGACAGTGCGGTCTCGTAATCCCAGCCGGCGACGACGCCTTTCAGGTTCACGACCAGGCGTTCCTGGCGATTGATGTTTTCATCGGCGCGCGAGCCGTTCGGCAGATCGCGCCAGCGCGCGTGAACGAAACCTGGCTGTACGCCCGGGGTGATCGAACCGCCGGTGTCCATGAAGGTCGGGTCGAGGGTCAGCGCGTTCGGGACGGTGCCGTTGCCAGGGTAGTATGGGTTCGGGGTGCCGTCAGGACGGTTGCGGTTGATGTACAGGCCGCCGTATGGCACTGGCGCGATCGCGCTTTGCACCGTGCTCTGGGTGGTCAGATACTCCACGCCCAGTTCATGGTTGTCGTTGAGCTTGAAGGTACCGCGAATCAGGCCGGTGGTGCGCTCGCTCTTCGGCACGTAGTCGACGAACGACGAGGTCGTCATCTGGCACGAGCCGCCGTTGCCGGGAACCAGGTTCGGGCTGCTGGTGCAATCCGGACCGGCAGGGTTGGCGCTGGCGCCGCCCTGGTAGTAGTTGGCCGGGCTGGTCGATGCCGACAGGCCGCCGGCGTAGCGGCGGTTGTAGTCGCGCTGGGTGCCGCCGATGCGGTTTTGCGACTGGTGGTCGACCATCGCGAAGATGTTGAAGCGATCCTGCTCGAGGTCGCCGAAACCGTAGCCGATGTTGGCGCTGCGGCCGGTGCCGCCGTCTTTGCGCGGGCTGTCCACGCCGACGGTGGCGGTGCCGCCTTGCCAGTCTTTTTTGGTGATGAAGTTGATCACGCCGCCGACCGCGTCCGAGCCGTACAGCGACGAGGCGCCGTCGCGCAGCACTTCGACGCGCTCGAGCGCGGCGAACGGGATCATGTTCAGATCGGGCGCCGAGCTGTCGAAGGCGTTGTTGGCCAGGCGGCGGCCGTTCAACAGGATCAGGGTCTTGTTCGCGCCCACGCCGCGCAGGTCGGCGAACGAGGCGCCACCGGTGCCGGCACCGACCACCTGGCTGGTGCCGGTGCTCGACTGCGACACGCTCAGATTGGCCAGTACCTGTTCGACGGTGGTGATACCTTCTTTTTTCAGGTCGGCCATCTTTACGACGGTCACGGGAACGGCGGTCTCAGCGTCGATACGCTTGATAGCCGAACCGGTAATTTCCACGCGCTGGATCGGCGCGTCGGGTGCTTGTTGAGCGATTGCCGGTTGTGCCAGCACGAACGCGGCACCGCCGGCAAACATCAGCCGCAGCGAACGCGAAATAACGGTTTCCATCATCATTGCTTCAACTCCTAAGAGATCTTATTGCTTCTTTATCATTAAACGGCACGGGCTGAATAATCCATGGGTAAATTATTCAGGGTTGCCATCAGACCACCCGAAGGGCGCAGGGTCAATTGTCCCTCTGTAACAAGTTTGACATAAACAACACTTCCTACGGTTTTTGCATCAAAAAGAGCGTTTTTTACACAAAAACACAAAGTTTTTAGAAAGTTATCGCATTTTTGTGCTAGAGCTCGGCTAAGGCATCAGCCGCGTTCATCTGGGCGAATGACGGTACAATCGACAGCCTGTCCACCAGGGGGATGCGATGAGTAAAGAGGAGCTGCCCGAGGCCTTGCCCGAAGCCTTGGCCGAGGCCACCTTGCGCGCCATCACGGCGTCGACCTCGCGCGCGCGCGGCGACGAGTTCCTGCGCCTGATGGTGCGCGAGCTGGCGCTGGCGCTCGATGTGCGCTACGTCATCGCCGGACGCCTGATCGCCATGGCCGACGGCCACGAGGGCATCCGCACGCTGGCGCTGTGGGGCGGCGACGACTTCCTGCCGCCGATCGAATACAGCCTGCGCCACACGCCCTGCCAGGATGTGACCGACCAGAGCATTTGTTTCCACGCCTGCGGCATCCAGGCCGGCTATCCCGACGACACTTTGCTGGTCGACATGCAGGCCGAGAGCTATATCGGCATCCCGATGATCGATGCCGAAGGCGCGACCCTGGGCATCCTGTCGGCCATCGACACCCGCCCCATCGCCGAGGACAAGCGCCTGCTGGCGCTGTCGCTGCTGTCGATCTTCGCCACCCGCTGCGCGGCCGAGCTGCAGCACCAGGAGCGCGAGCGCCTGCTCGAGCAGACGGTGCGCCAGCGCAGCGAGGCCTTGCTGGCGGCCCAGGCGATCCTGGTCGAGCAGGAAAAGATGGCGGCGCTGGGCGCGCTGGTGGCCGGCGTCGCGCACGAGGTCAACACGCCGATCGGCGTGGCGGTGACGGCGTCGTCGAGCCTGAGCTGCTACGCCGAGGAGCTGGTCAAGTGCGTCAGCGGCGGCCGGGTCAGCCGCTCGGAGCTGATCGCCACGGCGCAGCGGCTGAGCGAGGCGGCCCTGCTGGTCGAGCGCAACCTGGCGCGCGCGGCCGATTTGATCGGCAGTTTCAAGCAACTGGCGGTCGACCAGGGCAGCACCCACGTGGTGGAAATGGGCTTGCGCGACCACGCGCTCAGCGTGGTGTCGGCGCACGGCCCCGAATTGCGCAAGGTCGGCATCGAGGTCGTCGTCGAGATCGCCGCCGACCTGCGGGTGCGGATCGACGCCGGGCGCTGGTCGCAAGTGCTGTCGAACCTGCTGATGAACGCGGCCAAGCACGGCTATCCGAACGGCGGCCCGGGTAAGATCGTGCTCAGCGGGCGCGGCGCGCTGGAGGACGGCGCGCGCTGGTTGCTGGTGGAGTTCGCCGACGACGGTATCGGCCTGACGGCGGACGTGCGCGAACGCTTGTTCGAGCCGTTCTTCACCACCAAGCGCGGGCAGGGCGGCTCCGGCCTGGGCATGCACATCGTCTACACCATCGTGCACCAGATGGGCGGGCAGGTGGCGGTGTCGCCGGACACGCCGGGCTGCCGCATCCACATCCGCCTGCCGGTCGGCGTGTAGGCCGGCCTGGACCTTAGTCCTGGTGGTTGTCGGCGGCCATCGACAAGGCCACCGCTTCGGCGACCTTGATGCCGTCGACGCCGGCCGACAGGATGCCGCCCGCGTAGCCGGCGCCTTCGCCGGCCGGGAACAGGCCGCGCGTGTTCAGGCTCTGCAAGGTGTCGTCGCGGCGCTTGATGCGGATCGGCGACGAGGTGCGCGTCTCGAGCCCGGTGAGCACGGCGTCGTGCTTGAAGTAGCCGCGCACCTGCTTGTCGAACGCCGGAAACGCCTCGCGCAGCGCCGTGACGGCGAACTCGGGCAGGATTTGCGCCAGGTCGGTCAGGTGCACGCCCGGCTTGTACGACGGCACCACCGCGCCGAACTCGGTCGAGGCGCGGCCGGCGACAAAGTCGCCCATCAACTGGCCCGGCGCGTTGTAGGTGCCGCCACCCAATTCAAAAGCTTTTTCCTCGAGCCTGCGCTGGAACTCGATGCCGGCCAGCGGGTGGCCCGGATAGTCGACCTCCGGCGAGATGCTCACCACGATGGCGCTGTTGGCGTTGCGCTCGTTGCGCGAGTACTGGCTCATGCCGTTGGTGACCACGCGTCCCGGTTCGGACGCGGCCGCCACCACGGTGCCGCCCGGGCACATGCAGAAGCTGTAGACGGCGCGGCCGTTGGAGGCGTGGTGCACCAGCTTGTAGTCGGCCGCGCCCAGGATCGGGTGGCCGGCGTTGGGGCCGAAGCGGCAGGTATCGATCAGCGACTGCGGGTGCTCGACCCGGAAGCCGATCGAGAACGGCTTGGCCTCGATATACACGCCGCGTTCATACAGCATCTCGAAGGTGTCGCGGGCGCTGTGGCCGATCGCCAGCACCACGTGGTTGGTGACGATCTTTTCGCCGCTCTCCAGGGTCAGGCCGCGCACCTGGCCGCCGCTGGCCAGCTGTTCGATCTCGATGTCGACCACCTTGTTGCCGAAGCGGTATTCGCCGCCCATGGCCTCGATGTTGGCGCGCATCTGCTCGACCATCTTGACCAGGCGGAAGGTGCCGATGTGCGGCTTGCTGACGTAGATGATTTCCTCCGGCGCGCCGGCCTTGACGAACTCGGTGAGGACCTTGCGGCCGTAGTGTTTCGGGTCCTTGATCTGGCTGTAGAGCTTGCCGTCCGAAAAGGTGCCCGCGCCGCCTTCGCCGAACTGGACGTTCGACTCGGGGTTCAGTTCGCGCTTGCGCCAGAAGCCGAAGGTGTCGACGGTGCGTTCGCGCACCTGCTTGCCGCGTTCGAGGATGATGGGCCGCAAGCCCATCTGCGCCAGGATCAGCGCGGCGAACAGGCCGCACGGTCCGGTGCCGATGACCACCGGGCGCGGGTTCTTGTCGTGGCCGGCCAGCTGCTCGCCGGCGGCGACGTATTTATACGCGGTGTCCGGCGACGGCATCAAGTGGGCGTCGTGCTTGAGGCGCTTGAGCAGCGCCGCCTCGTCGCGCACCGCGACGTCGAGCGAGTAGATCAGCACGATCGCGGTTTTCTTGCGCGCGTCGTAGCTGCGTTTGAATACGGTGAAGCCGAGCAGGTCGTCGGCGGGGATGTCGAGGCGGGCCAGAATGGCGGCCGGCAGTTCGTCCTCGGTGTGGTTCAGAGGGAGCTTGACTTCATTTAAACGCAGCATGATCGATTCCTGAGAGGGCGCTGTCTAGGCGCCATGGCCGTCGGGCCGCATGCGCGGGCCGCCGGCCCGGGCCCGGCCCGTCAAAGGCCGTATTTTACCAATATTGCCGGACGGCCGCACCTGGCGCCGCCGGCGCGGCTTTTGAAATACGGTCCATCGGCCCTGCGAGAAATATAAATCGCCTGGACGGCATTTATAGAATATTAAGTTCAGCAGGCGGCCCGGCTGCGGCGCGCCGTCACGACGCGTGACGCTGGCATCGATTAATCCGTTTTAGGCAAAGAGTTTGGCCGCTTAATATCGTCTTATTCTCGAGCCTGGTTTTAGAGCGGATATTTTTATCAGTTTTTATTCTACGGTTATTAATGCCATCGGCGGCGCCGGGGCGGGCTGCACAGGTGCTCAGGTACAAGAATTCTTGCCCAATGACACCGCCACAGATCTTTCCTGGCTAGAAATTATTGCAGAATGGAAATGGTTTGTGCGCCGGCAACTGATGTGTTTGTTGTTAAAAGACGACTTGCACCAGATTGGGTCGCCTCCGCGTTTTATATGGCTCAAGGAAGAGTTCGCCTAACGGCGCGTAGCGGCCGGTGGCCGCATCCTACTTTCGCGACGTCTGCGGTGCCATGTTTTCAATGTTCTTTGTTCTGCGTATGTAGCGGCGGACGTTGATTTTCTGCGGTTGCTGCTTGACGACAGCCGGTTTTGATGCAAATCCCTCAAGCAACGTTACTTCCGAGCAGAAAGCGGGACCGTGTTGTCTTTTTGTTGTTTTTTCGCTTCAGTATTGTTGCCATAACCTCATCGGAAAATGCTGAAAGAGAAACATTTCTCCCGATTCCGGTGCAGATTGTTGTCAAGACGAGACATGCGTTAAAAGTATCAAATAGACAATTTCCGTGTGGTGCTAGCGGCGCACAAAGCCGTGCCCCAAATTGGTGCGCGATGAATTGCGGCCCGCCTCGGCGGCCGGACCAGCCGCGAGGTTTATTGACAATGGTCGAGCTGCTATGTTTTTATGAATGGCGGCAAGGTCCTGGATTATTTCACCCATGATCCGTTCCCGGACTTTGCCAACGGCAGCGAAAAGATTTTGAAAGAGCAGGGCAGCATTCGGGCGGTTTTATCCAGACTCCCGATGTTTACAAAAGAAAGGGTCGTTTTACTCGTCGTTCAAAAGATGCAGTGATACGTCTAATAAACAAAACCAAGGGAATTGAATATAATGATCAAGGAAACAGTACTGTCTCGCTCGATCCGCGTGATGTTCGTCAGCGGCCTCGCGCTGGGGATGCATGCCGCCACCGCGCAGGAAGCGGCGCCAGACGCGATGCAAAAGGTCGAAGTGACCGGTTCGCGCATCCCTACCCTGAACACCGACGGCGTGAGCCCGATGGTCGTGCTGGGCGCCAAGGACATTAAGCTCGACGGCGTGCGCAACGTCGAGAGCCTGCTCAACAACCTGCCGCAGGTGTTCGCTTCGCAATCGGGTAACGTCGTCAACGGCGCCACCGGTACCGCGACCGTGAACTTGCGCGGCTTGGGCGACAACCGCACGCTGGTGCTGGTCGACGGCCGCCGCATGCCGGCTGGCTCACCAGGTACCTCTGCTGCCGACTTGAATCAAATTCCTACCGCGCTGATCAAGCGCGTCGAAGTGATGACCGGCGGCGCCGGCGCCGTCTACGGCGCGGACGCCGTGGCCGGTGTGGTCAACTTCATCATGATCGACAACTTCGAAGGCGTGCAGGTCGAGTTGAACGGCAGTGGCTACAACCACCAGCAGAACAACCCGCGCGGTGTAGCCGACATTGTTGCCGGTCGTGCCGCGACCAACCCGAGCCAGTTTGCCGTGCCAGGCAACAAGAGCTTCGATGGCCGCTCCAAGGATGCTTCGCTGCTGATCGGCGGTAACTTCGCCGACGGCAAAGGTAACGCCACCTTGTTCTTCAGCTACAAGAAAGACGACGCGCTGCTGCAGTCCGAGCGTGATTTCACGTCGTGCTCGCTGTCCTCGTCGGCCGCCGGTTTCTCCTGCGGCGGCTCGAGCACCAACGCTACCGGCCGCCTCACCAACACCAAGACCGGTTCCGTCTACACCACTACCGCCTCCGGCGATCCACGCCCGTACAACACCGCGTTGGACGCCTACAACTTCGGTCCAATCAATCACCTGCAGCGTCCGGACGAGCGTTATGGCGTAGCCGCCTCGGCACGCTACGACGTGACCGACAAGCTGCGTGTGTACAGCAACTTCGCCTTCCATGACGACAAGAGCGACGCACAGATCGCGCCTGGCGGTCTGTTCGGCAACGTCTACAACATCAAGTACGACAATCCGTTCCTGACCCCGGCCATGCGCAATGCGATGAGCCTGTTCGCGCCTGGCGATACGACCGACGTCGTCATCCAGCGCCGCAACGTCGAAGGCGGCGGCCGCAATGCCCTGTTCACCAATACCTCGTACCGCATGCTGTTCGGCGCCAAAGGTGAAATCGGCAAGTGGTCCTACGATGTCTACGCGCAAACGTCGAAAGTGCGTTTTGCCGGCAGCTCGGACAACTACTTCTCGAAAGAGCGCGGCGCCAAGGCGCTTGACGTGGTCAACGTCGGCGGCGTGGCCACCTGCGCGGCCACCGTTGCCGGCACCGATCCAGGTTGCGTGCCATACAATCCGTGGGCAGTCGGCGGCGTGACGCCGGAGATGCTGAAGTACATCCAGATCCCTGGCCAGCAGTTCGGTTATACCAAACAGCAAGTCCAGAGTGGTACCATCGGTGCCGACCTGGGCGACTACGGCCTGCGCGTGCCGACCTCGAAAAACGGTATCGGTGTCTCGTTCGGCGTCGAACGCCGCGTCGAGGAGATCGAACTGAACCCGGACGGTCCTTCGCAGAACTTCGACCTCGACGGCGCCGGTGGTCCGGTCACGCCGGTCAAGGGCCGCTATGTGGTCAAGGATATCTTCGGCGAGGTGCGCCTGCCGCTGCTGGAAGACCGCTCGTTCGCCAAGAAGCTCGAGACCAACCTATCGTTCCGTCACACCGATATCGACACTGGCGTGACCGCCAACACCTACGGTCTGGGCCTGTTGTGGCAGCCGGTGGACATGATCTCGGTACGTGCCTCGCATCAGAAAGCTGTGCGCGCGCCGAACATCAATGAGCTGTTCTCGCCTGCCGGTAACAACCTGTACGATAACGATGCCGACCCATGCGCAGGTGCGACGCCTACGGCAACGCTGGCCCAGTGCGCCCGCACCGGCGTCACCGCTGCGCAGTACGGCAACATCCAGGACAGCCCTGCCGGTCAATACAACTACCTGGCTGGCGGCAATCCAGCACTGAAGCCTGAAACCTCGAAGTCGAACACCCTCGGCCTGGTCATCGCTCCGCTGCGCAACCTGACCGTCACCGTGGACTACTTCGACATCAAGGTCAACGACACGATCAGCAACGTCAGCCCATCGACGACGCTGTCGAAGTGCCTGGATTCGGGCAACCCGACCTTCTGCTCGCAGATCACCCGCGATCGCTTGGGCACCCTGTGGCTGCTGCCGGAAGCATCGATCGTTGGCACCAACACCAACATCGGTAGTCTGCATACCCGCGGCCTTGATCTGGGCTTCAGCTACGACGAAAAGGTCGGTTCCTACGGCCGCATGGGCGTGGTCATGAACGGCACCTACCTGAAAAACTTCGAAGTTGAAGAATTGCCAGGCGACGGTTCCTTCGATTGCGCAGGCCTGTATAACGGCGCCGGCAAATGCGGCCAGGCACGTCCGAAATGGCGTCACAAGCTGCGTCTGAACTGGAACACCCCATGGTCGACCGACCTGGCCGTCACGTGGCGTTACTTCAAGGCTGTCGATCTGGAAACCACCAGCGACAACCCACTGCTGAACGGCACCGCACGTCCGGTGGAAAGCACCCTGGGCGCGCGCAGCTACATCGACCTGGCCGGCACCTATGCGCTGACTAAGAAGATCACCCTGAGCGCTGGTATCAACAACCTGTTCGACAAGGATCCTCCGCTGACCTCGCTGGCCGGTACGGGCGTGGGTAACGGCAATACGTTCCCATCGATGTACGACGCGCTGGGTCGCAAGATCTTCCTGAACATGACCGCTCGTTTCTAATCGGCGCCATGTAACGCAAAAGGGCGGACCCTCGGGTCCGCCCTTTTTTTCGTCCCGGTCCGTTCAGAGGCCGAAGCCGCCTTGCTGCTGGCGGAAATCGTTGATGCCGCGCGTGAGCGCGGTGATCAGCCCACGCTCGGCCGGCGACAGGTGCGGATGCCAGATGTCGAAGATCAGCACCACGCGCAGCTGCTCGCTGTCGTTCCACGCCTCGTGCTCGATGGTGTCGTCGAACACCCACGCCTGGCCCGGTACCCACTGGCGCGTTTCGTTGGCGACGCGGAAACCGCAGCCCGGCGGAACGATCAGGGGCAGGTGCGTCACCAGGCGCGCGTTGCTGACGCCGACGTGGGCCGGAATGCGCGTCTTTGGTTTGAGCAGCGAGAACATGGCGCTGGGCGTGCGGCCGGGCTGGTCCGGCTGTGGCGCGCCGGCCAGCAGCGCCATCGTGCGTGGACATTTGTCGACGTGGCCAGGCACCGGCGCGCCGTCCTGCAGCAAGTGATAGGCGCTCCAGCGCGGCGAGTTGTTGAGCTCGGCGAACTGGTTGTGCGGCACGTCGTCGGCGTAGGTCAGGTAGGGTACGAAGTCCTGCTCGGCCGCCAGCACCTGCAGGAATTCGTCGCGGATGGCGTCGGTGCCGGCCTCGATCGCGTCGAGCCATGGAAAGTCGCCGCGTGGCAGGAAGGGTTGCGGCAGCAGTCCGGGGTAGTGGTACATCATCGACTGCGAGTCGTAGCGGCGCTTGCGCCCGACCATGATATCGATCGACTCGCGGAACCGGCCCAGGTCCTCGCCTGCGTGGCTCTGGTATTGCTGTTCGAGGAAGTTGTCGAGGAAACGGCCGAAGCCGGCCTGGTAATCGCCGAAGTATTTGAAGGCGTGCTCGACGGCCGTGCGCATGCCCGGTTCGAGTTGCGCCAGCGGCGGCGCCACCTGCGCCACCGCGCCGTACACCGAGGCCGACTGGTGGGTCCTTCCCTGACGCTCGAGCAACTGGGCGCGCAGCAGCAGCGCCACCATGTGCGACGGATCGGCCACCAGCGCGTTGTGGATCGCTGTTTCCTCGGCCGCCTCGTCCTTTTGCGCCTGGCATGCCAGCGCCAGATTGATCCAGCTTTGCGGATCGTCCTGGTCGGCGCGCACCAGCCGCTCGAAGGCGAGGCGGGCGGTGGCGTGGTCGCCGTGGCGGAAGGCACGCTTGCCGAGCGACGACAAGGCCAGCGGATGCGCCGGCGCCAGCTCCAGCAGGCGCGCCCACAAGCGCGCCGCGTCCTCATCCTTGCCGGCTTGGGTGGCCTGGATGGCGGCGGCCTCCAGGATCGCGATTTCGGGTTCGGCCATGGGTGATGTCTTTTCTGTTGTCGATGGACGCTGGCGGATGCCAGACGGAAAATTATAGCCCGCCGGTGGTGTCGCCAAGACAAAGAAAACGCAAAAAAACCCGCATGGCCGGGCGGCGCATGCGGGTTGTCGGGTTGCCGCCGGCGGCGGGCGGGCTTACTTCAGCCGCGCGGCAATCGCCGCCACGCGCGCACCGTAGGCCTTGGCGGTGTCGAGATCGCCTTGCGGGATTTCATCGACGCTGGCGTCCGACGGCGACTGCGCCATCGCGCCGAGCGAGCCGCCGATGTTGTTGAGGTCGGTGCGCTGGGCGGCCTTGGTGTTGGCCGGCAGCATGCCCAGGCTGACCCAGATGCCGCCGTGCTGCGAGGCCAGCGTGTTCAGGTAGACCAAGGTGTTTTGCTTGTCGCCGCTGAAGCTGGCGCTGTTGGTGAAACCGCCGAAGACCTTGTCTTTCCAGCCGCTGCCGAACCAGACCTTGGAGCTGGCGTCGGCGAATTTCTTGAACTGCCAGCTCGGGCCGCCCATATAGGTCGGCGTGCCGAAGATGATGGCGTCGGCCGCGTCCAGTTTTTCCCAGGCGCCGTCGGGCAGGTTGCCTTCGGCATCGAGCGCCAGCAATTCCCCACCGGCTCCCTCACTGACGTACTCGGCGACACGTTTGGTATGTCCATAACCGGAGTGATAGACAATGACGATTTTGCTCATGTGGTCTCTTCATTGAAAGTTAGTTGGAAGCCATAGAGTAGTCGAACGGGGACGTTTGGTAAATACTAACCCAAAGGTAGGGATGGCCCCTTACATGCCGCCCCAGATCGCGCTGAGCGCGCTCACGGCCGCCAGCGCCGCCGTCTCGGTGCGCAGGATGCGCGGACCCATCGACAGCGGCAGGGCGCCGTGGCGCAGCGCCAGATCCTCCTCCTGTTCGCTCAGGCCGCCCTCGGGGCCGATCACCAGCGTGACCGCCTGCGGCCCCTGGTGGCGCGCCCAGTCCGGCAGCGATTGCTGCGCGCGCGGCGTCAGGATGATGCGGCGGTGCATGTCCTGCTGGGTGATCCATTGCTTGTAGTCCTGTAGCGGCGCCAGCTGCGCCAGGCGATTGCGGCCGCTCTGCTCGGCCGCCGATTCGATGATGCCGCGCCAGTGGCCCATCTTTTTCTCCGCGCGCTCGGCCGACAGCCGCACCACGCAGCGCTGCGCCGCCAGCGGCTGGAAGCCCGACACGCCGAGCTCGATGGCCTTCTCGATAATCCAGTCCATCTTGGTCCCCTCCGGCAGCGCTTGCGCCAGCGTGATCGCGAAAGGCAACTCGACGTCGCGCGCATGGTGGGCCTTGATCTCGACGGTGGCGCTGCGGCGCTCGATCTGGGTCAGGGTCGCGCTGTATTCGCCGCCGTCGCCGTTGAACAGCGTGATCAACTCGCCCTGGGCCAGCCGCAGCACCTGGATGTGATGGGCCACGGTATCGGGCAATGTGAGCAGCTGGCCGACGGCCAGCGGCTGGGAAATGTGGAAGCGGGGCATGCGGAAATCCGGTCGGTAGGGAGCGACAATTTTAATCGCTGGGCTGCGCTCCCGGTGACTTACTTCTGGTTATAACTGGAAGTTACAAAGCCGGTCTGTTTTTGGTGCAGCCGAGCGCCTTGTTTGTGCAACAACCATGTCGAACACGAAAAATTGCACCAAGATAGGATTTGCTCGACCGGGAAAATTACGCGTTATCGCACTAATTCTGGAAAAATCCTTATGAGAAAATTCTATATGGTTATTCGCTAGTTTTGCTATATAAAAAATGTAACCGGCGCTTAACGCAAAGGGAATATGTGGCTCTATCGTAAAGCAATATTTTCCGACGATATAGCGATTCGTATCGAATCTGACTATTTTTTGCTCAGCTCGTTGTTTTATTGCATTACAAAAGTGTCCTTGTTGACAGTGTATTTCCGACCATGGTGTTATCAGTCCGGCAGGCAATGAAAATCCAGCGCCTGTGATTATTGGTACACACATCTCCATCAGAGAGAGAACGGGCAATCACGCCCATAAGGCAAATCTTCTAATCGGGAAAATACATGTTCAGGAAAACAGTCTTAGTGAATGCGCTGTCGCTCGCCTTCGGCACGGCGGCGTTGACCGTGGCGGTGGTGCAGCCGGCGATGGCGCAGTCGAATGCCTCGGGTAATATTTTCGGCCAGGTCGAATCGCCGTCCGGCGCATCCATCGTGGCCGAGAACAAGGAAACCGGCTTGAAGCGCACGGCGCAACCGGAAGCGGGCGGCCGCTACCAGTTCACGGCGCTGCCGGTGGGCCGCTACACGGTGCAGCTGGTGCGCGACGGCAAGGTGGTCAACAGCAACGACGTCGAGGTGACCATCGGCCAGGGCGTCAACGCCTCGTTCACCGGCGCCGTACAGTCGGTGCAGGTGACCGGCCGCCGCAGCCGCATCGATATTTCCAACACCAACAGCGGCGTCAACTTCACCGCCAGCGAGCTGGCCAAGCTGCCGATCACGCCGTCGGTGGCGTCGATCATCCAGCTGGCGCCCAACACCACGCGCGGCGACTCGCGCTACGGCGACGGCAACGCGCCGAGCTTCGGCGGTTCGGCGGCGTCGGAAAACGCTTTCTACATCAACGGTTTCCCGGTCACCAACGTGCTGTTCCAGGTCGGCACCTCCGAGCTGCCGTTCGGCGCCATTGGCGGCGCGCAAATCCTGACCGGCGGCTTCGGCGCCGAATTCGGCCGCTCGACCGGCGGTGTGATCAACATTTCGACCAAGAGCGGCACCAACCGCTGGGAGGCGGGCGGCAGCTACAGCATCGAGCCGAACTCGCTGCGGTCGACCGAGAAGAATATTTACTACGGCAACAACGGTCTGCCGACCGACGGCAAGCTGTACCGCTACAACCAGGACAACACCCGCGACAACACCATCGCCAACGTCTACGTCAGCGGCCCGATCATCAAGGACACGCTGTTCTTGTACGCCAACATCGAGCGCACCAAGACCGATATCGACAACAGCCGCGCCAACGCCGACAGCACCGCGCTCAACACCGGCTGGGAAGAGCGCCGCGACACCATCAACCGAGGCCTGGTCAAGATCGACTGGAACATCAACGACAACCACCGCCTCGAAGGCACCTACATCAACGACGATCCGAAGTCGGACCGCAGGTACTACACCTTCGACTACGCCAACCAGACGCACGGGTCCACGCAGACCGGCGGCGCGCACTACGAGAGCTACGGCCCGACGCCGGTGGCCGCGCGGGTCGGCGCCGAAATCAAGATCCTCAACTACACCGGCAACCTGTCCGACGACGTGACCCTGACGGCCATGGTCGGCAAGAGCCGCACCGAGCACGTGTACGATCCGGTCGGCTACAACCCGACCTTGTTCCAGGTGACGGCGCCGGCCATCGCGCGCATTCCGGGCTTTAGCTACAACAGCCCGCAAACGACCACCGGCAACATCCTGGCGCCGGGCGCCTTCGACGAGCAGAAGGTGATGAACCTGAACCTGCAATACAAGGTGGGCGATCACACGATCCGCGTCGGCGCCGACCAGAACAAGATCAGCTCGAAGGCCGGCAACAGCCGCGCCGGCGGCGGCACCTGGGTGTACGGCTTCGCCACCAACCCGAACTCGCCGATCAACTCGGCCATCCCGGCGCCGGCCACCAACGGCGGCTTCGGCAGCCAGGGCTACTATGTGAGCCGGGTGCTGTCGTCGGGCGTGTCGACGCCGTCGGTCGACCAGGACGCGCAATACATCGAGGACACCTGGCAGGCGACGTCCAAGATCATCATCAAGGCCGGCCTGCGCAACGAGCAGTTCACCAACTACAACGGCGACGGCCAGCCATATGTGTCGATGCGCCACCAACTGGCGCCTCGCTTCGGCGCCACCTGGGACGCGTTCGGCGATTCGTCGCTCAAGGTGTTCGCCAACGCCGGCCGCTACCACCTGCAAATGCCGACCAACGTCGCCGTGCGCGCGGCCGGCGCCTCGCTCAACACGTCCGAGTACTTCACCTATACCGGCATCGACCCGGCCACCGGCGCGCCGACCGGCCTGCGGCCGCTGGGCGCGCTGTACTCGGCCAACAACGAGTTCGGCCAGTCCAAGGATCCGCGCGGCGTGGCCGCCCAGAACATGGACTCGCTGTACCAGGACGAGCTGATCCTGGGCTTCGAGCGCGCCTATTCGCCGAGCCTGAACTTCGGCGCCAAGGTCACCTACCGCAAGCTCAAATCGACCATCGACGACTTCTGCGACCAGCGTCCGTTCAACAAGTACGCCACCGACCATGGCATCGAGAACAACTTCGTGTTCAATTGCGCGCTGTTCAATCCGGGCAAGGACAACGACTTCCTGGTCGACTATGCCGGCGACGGTTCGAAGCTGACGCCGGTGCACCTGACGGCGGCCGAGCTGGGTTATCCGGAAGTCAAGCGCAGCTACCAGGCGCTGGACCTGTTTGCCGAACACCCGCTGCGCAACGGCTGGTACGGCAAGATCAACTACACCTTGTCGCGCAACAAGGGCAACACCGAAGGCCAGACCCGTTCCGATTCCGGCCAGGCGGACGTCTCGACGACCGCGGTGTTCGACTATCCGGAGCTGTCGCTGAACTCCAACGGCCTGTTGCCGAACGACCGCAAGCACCAGATCAAGGCGTACGGCTTCTATCAGTTCAACGACCAGTTCAACGTCGGCGGCAACCTGCTGGTGGCCTCCGGCCGGCCGAAGAATTGCATCGGCAACTTGCCGCAGTCCTACTATGACGCCGGCAACGACGCCACCGGCTACGGTTCGGAGTTCTTCTTCTGCAACGGCCAGCCGGCGCCGCGCGGCAGCCGTGGCCGCATGCCATGGGACACGCGCCTGGACCTGAACGTGGCCTACACGCCGACGTTCCTGAAGGGGCTGGTGCTGCGCGCCGACGTCTTCAACGTGTTCGACCGCAAGATCGCGCAGAACCAGACCGAGTCGTACAACACCGGCCTGGGCCAGAACGCGCTGTATGGCAACGTGATCAGCTACACCGCGCCGCGCTCGGTCAAGCTGACCGCCGAGTACAGCTACAAGTTCTAACCCACTGCTTGTTGGCCTGATCATGCCGCCCGGTTTCCGACCGGGCGGCATTTGCCGTTTGGGCGTTGCAAATCCGCCAATTGTGGGCCGCAAGGGTGCGCTCTGGTAGAATACTGCGTTCAGCAGCACGGCAGTTGGCAGCTCCAGGATTCCAAACCTCCCGCACTTACTTACACCATGAACACTACGCTCCCGCACACCCAAATGGCTAACGCGATCCGCGCGCTGGCAATGGACGCCGTCCAGAAGGCCAATTCCGGCCACCCAGGCATGCCGATGGGCATGGCCGAGATCGCCGTTGCGCTGTGGAGTGGCCATTACAGCCATAACCCGGCCAATCCGAAGTGGGCGAACCGCGACCGCTTCCTGCTGTCGAACGGCCACGGTTCGATGCTGCACTACGCGCTGCTGCACCTGACCGGCTATGCGGTGACGATGGACGACATCAAATCGTTCCGCCAGATGCATTCGAAAACCCCGGGCCACCCGGAAGTGGACGTCACGCCGGGTGTGGAAACGACCACCGGCCCGCTGGGCCAGGGTCTGGCCAACGCGGTCGGCATGGCGCTGTCCGAGTATCTGCTGGCCAGTGAATTCAACAAGCCGGGCTACGAAGTCGTCAACCATTACACCTACGCCTTCCTGGGCGATGGTTGCCTGATGGAAGGCATCTCGCACGAGGTGTGCGCGCTGGCCGGCACCTTGGGCCTGAACAAGCTGATCGCGCTGTACGACGACAACGGCATCTCCATCGACGGCAAGGTCGAAGGCTGGTTCACCGACGACACCCCGGCCCGTTTCGAAGCCTACGGCTGGAACGTGATCCGCGCCGTCGACGGCCATGACGTCGCCGCCGTGTCGGCCGCGATCGCCGCCGCCAAGACCTCGGACAAGCCGACCCTGATCTGCTGCAAAACCATCATCGGCAAAGGTGCGCCTAATCTGCAGGGCGGCGACAAGGTCCACGGCGCCGCGCTGGGCGACAAGGAAATCGCCGCCGTGCGCGAACACCTGGTCTGGACCTCGGTGCCGTTCGAGATCCCGGCCGAGCTGTACACCGCGTGGGACGCGAAATCGTCGGGCGCCAAGGCTGAAGCCGACTGGGCCGCCGTGTTCGCCGAGTACACCACCAAGTTCCCGGCCGAAGCGGCCGAACTGACCCGCCGCATGAACGGCGACCTGCCGGCCGCCTTCGACGGCGCGCTGGCCGCCGCCATCGCCTCGTGCGTCGAGAAGAAAGAAAACATCGCCACCCGCAAGGCCAGCCAGAACGCCATCCAGGCGCTGGCGCCGGTGCTGCCGGAATTCCTGGGCGGCTCGGCCGACCTGACCAGCTCGAACCTGACCAACTGGAAGGAATCGATCCCGGTCCGTTCGGGCAAGCCGGGCAACCACATCAACTACGGCGTGCGCGAATTCGGCATGAGCGCCATCATGAACGGCATCACCCTGCACGGCGGCTTCATCCCGTTCGGCGCGACGTTCCTGACGTTCTCCGACTACAGCCGCAACGCGCTGCGCATGGCCGCGCTGATGAAGCTGCGTTCGATCTTCGTGTTCACCCACGATTCGATCGGCCTGGGCGAAGACGGCCCGACCCACCAGTCGGTCGAGCACATCTCGTCGATGCGCCTGATTCCTAACCTGGACAACTGGCGTCCTTGCGACACCGTCGAATCGGCGGTGGCGTGGGGCGAGGCGGTCAAGCGCAAGAACGGTCCGTCGACCCTGATCTTCTCGCGCCAGAACCTGCCGTACCAGGAGCGTACGCCGGAGCAGATCGCCGACGTCGCCCGTGGCGGCTACGTGCTGAGCGAAGCGGCCGACGCCAAAGTGACGCTGATCGCCACCGGTTCGGAAGTCGAGCTGGCCGTGGCCGCCGCCTCCGCGCTCAAGGCCGAGGGCATCGCCGCGCGCGTGGTGTCGATGCCGTCGACCGACGTGTTCGACCGCCAGGACGCCGCCTACAAGGCCGGCGTGCTGACCAAAGGCTTGCCGCGTGTCGCCATCGAAGCCGGCGTGACCGATTTCTGGTACAAATATGTCGGCCTGGAAGGCGCCGTGGTCGGCATCGATACCTTCGGCGAGTCGGCCCCGGCGGGCGTGCTGTTCAAGCATTTCGGCTTCACGGTGGAAAACGTCGTGGCGAAAGTCAAACTGGTCATTGCATAATCTATAATTGCTGACCGGACTACCTTATTTTTTTAATCAGGAGCATAGTATGACGATCAAAGTTGCAATCAACGGCTACGGCCGTATCGGCCGCAATGTATTGCGCGCTTTCTACGAAGGTGGCAAGAAGCAAGACATCCAGATCGTGGCGATCAACGACCTCGGCGATGCCAAGTCGAACGCCCACCTGACCCGCTACGACACCGCCCACGGCAAGTTCCCTGGCACCGTGGAAGTCGACGGCGACAACATGATCGTCAACGGCGACGTGATCCGCGTGTTCGCGCAGCGCAACCCGGCTGAAATCCCATGGGGCGACCTGGGCGTGGACGTGGTGCTCGAGTGCACCGGCTTCTTCACCACCAAAGAGAAGGCCTCGGCCCACCTCAAGGGCGGCGCCAAGAAAGTCATCATCTCGGCACCGGGCGGCAAGGACGTCGACGCCACCATCGTGTACGGCGTCAACCAGCACGTGCTGAAGTCGACCGACACCGTCATCTCGAACGCGTCGTGCACCACCAACTGCCTGGCCCCGCTGGTCAAGCCGCTCAACGACGCCATCGGCCTGGAAACCGGCCTGATGACCACCGTTCACGCCTACACCAACGACCAGGTGCTGTCGGACGTGATGCACGAAGACCTGCGCCGCGCCCGTTCGGCCACGATGAGCATGATCCCGACCAAGACCGGCGCCGCCGCCGCGGTCGGCCTGGTGCTGCCTGAGCTGAACGGCAAGCTGGACGGTTTCGCGATCCGCGTGCCGACCATCAACGTTTCGCTGGTCGACCTGTCGTTCATCGCCAAGCGCGACACGACGGTCGAAGAAGTCAACGCGCTGATGAAGGCCGCCTCCGAAGGCGCGCTCAAAGAAGTGCTGACCTACCAGACCGAGCCGCTGGTCTCGATCGACTTCAACCACAACCCGGCGTCGTCGAACTTCGACTCGACCCTGACCAAAGTGTCGGGCCGCCTGGTCAAGGTATCGTCGTGGTACGACAACGAGTGGGGCTTCTCGAACCGCATGCTCGACACCACCGTGGCGCTGATGACCGCGAAGTAATTCGTTTCATCCAATAAAAAGCCCTCCCGGTTCGCGCCGGGAGGGCTTTTTTTACGCCGGTGAGGCCGTAGCTTGCGCGCGCGCCCGTTTGGACACGCGCTTCGAACCGATGCTTTACAACGTCACGCGCAGGCCCAGGTAGTAGCGGCGGCCGATCGGATCGTAGACCGAGGCGTCGGTTTCGGTGCCGGTGCTGTTGCCGGGCAGGCCGCTGATGATGCGCGCGGGCTTGCGGTCGAAGGCGTTGTCCATGCCGAAGTAAACCTGGAACGCCTTCTTCACATCGTAGGTCACCTGGAAGTCGGTGGTCGTGTAGGAACCGATCTTCGGCGCGTCCTGCGGGTTTTCGAAGTTGATCAGGAACTGGTCGTCAAGCTTGGAGCGGCCGGTGTACGTGGTGGTGGTGCTAATGCCGACCGGCCCCCATTTGTACGCCAGACCCAGCACCGCCTTGTTGCGCGGCGACTCCAGTTCACCAGCCGACTCGTCCTTGTCGGCGCCCGGCAGCGGAACGTCCCACAGCGTTTTCAGGTAGGTGTACGAGGTTTGCACCGCCAGGCGGCCCGGACCGACGCGGTCGGCCCAGGAGACCGTCATGTCGATGCCTTCGGTACCTTTGCCGCCACTGTTGGACACGGCCGTGTCGCTGTAGCGGATCGAGCCGGCGTTGTAGGCGCCTTCGGCTGTCGGGCGGCGCGTGATGAAGCTGCAATAGCTCGTGTTGCCGCCGCCGTAGCACTGCGCCAGCGAATACTGGCGCGGCGTGCTGACGATCGCATCGGAAATATTGATCTTGAAGTAGTCGGCGGTGAACGTGAATTTGCTCAGCGCTGGAATCGAGCGCGGCGTGATCACCACGCCGACGGTGCTCGAGCGTCCCTTCTCGGCGCCCAGATCCGGATTGCCGCGGTTGTAGCCGCTGACGCCTTGCACGTCCGATTGCGACTGCGTGAAGACACCGCCGTTGGCCGCGATATTGGCGTTCACGCCAGGCGCGGCGCGGCAGGCGAGACTGGCCGGGTCGCTGCTGGTGGCCGTCACGCCGATACATGGGTCGACCAGGCCGCTTGGGAAGTCCTGGCTCGGCGGCGAGTACAGCTCGTTGATGTTCGGCGCGCGGGTCGACACGGCGCGGGTGCCGCGGAACTTGACGTCGGTCACCGGCGTCCATTCGAAGCCGGCGTTCCAGCTGTTGGTGCTGCCGACGGTCGAGTAATCGCCGTGGCGGAACGATCCGCGGAAATCGAGCGCCTTGGCGAACGGCTGATCCTTCAGCACCGGTACGCGGGTTTCCGCAAAGACCTCGCGGACGTTGTATTTTCCGTAGGTGGGCGGAATCGCGTTACCCGCGTTCAGGCCGGCCTGGGTCAGCGGGTCGGCCACGCTGCTCGATTCCTCGCTGCGCCATTCGAAGCCGGCCGCGATGCCGATCGCGCCCGCCGGCAGCGTATAGACGTCGCCGCTGACGTTGAGGCCGGCGATTTTCTGCGTGATGGCTGTTGCCAGCGATCCCGGCGCGGTGACGTAGCGCAGCGCTTCCGGGGTGATGGTGTTGAAGCCGAACACGTTGAGCGGCACGCAGCCTTGCGCGCGCGCCACCGGGTCGGCGCACATGACGCCGCCTTCGGGGTTGGGGATCGCTTCGAGCGCCGAGCGGGCCGTCAACGTATTGATCTGGCCGGTGGAGTTTTGCGACTCCGTGGTGTGGCCGTAGCTGACGAAGGCGTCGTAATTCCAGTCGTTCAGGAAGCTGCCTTTGAGGCCGGTGGCCAGGCGCAGCGTGCTGCGGTCGACGCTGCTGTGGCGCGGGCCGAATTCTGCCAGGCGGCGATTGAAGTTGTAGTCGCGCAGGCCGTCGCCGTCGGTGTCCTCGCTGCCTTCGAACAGGTTTTGCGGCACCAATGGGTTGCGCACCGCGACGCCGTTGATCAGCGACTCGGCCGGCACCTGGCCGCCGTTGTTCTTGTAGATGTCAGCCGACGCCATCGGATACGGCTCGATGTTTGTGGAAACCTTGGTCTGGGCATACGTGCCCTCGAAGAACGCGTTGGTTTTGTCGTTGATGGCCAGGTTGCCGTTGGTGGCGAACAGGAAGCGTTCGGTCGGGACGGCGATGGTGCGGTATTCGGAACGGTTGAAGCCGGTGGCGGCCAGTGTGGAAGTGCCGTTGGTCGACCATGGGATGACATTGCCGTTGCGGTCGTAGGTAAAGGTATTGCCGTTGGCCAGGAAGAAGCGGCCTTGCGGCGCGATGCCGGAGTAGAACGGCGACAACGGCGTAAACAGGTCGGCGGCGTTGCCGGTGCTGGCGCCGAGCGAAGTCTGGTCGATCGCCGAGCCCAGGCGCGGACGGTCTTTCGACATCACGGCGCCCTGTTTGGTGTAGCCGAAGTGCCCCATGATGTTGCTGGCGCCGTCGGCGCTGCTGGTGCCGAAGGTCAGCGCCAGTTTGCGTTTCTGATCGTCGTTTTTCTCCCACGCGCGGCCGGCCGAGCCGTCGACCACCAGGCCGTTGAAGTTGCGTTTGAGGATGATATTGACGACACCGGCAACGGCGTCCGAACCGTAGGTGGCCGAGGCGCCGCCGGTCAGCAGTTCGACCCGTTCAATGAAGTCGATCGGAATGGTGTTCAAGTCGACGGCGGTGTCGCCCGGCACGCCGGAAACGAAGCGGCGGCCATTGACCAGCACCAGCGTGCGGGAATCGCCCAGGTTGCGCAGGTTGACGGTGGACACGCCGCCGCCGGAGGTCAGGAAGTTGGAGTTGGTGCGGCTCAGCGATGGCGTACCCATGGTCGGGTTCTTCTGCATCAACTCCTGCAGGTTGACGGCGCCGGAGGCGGCAATGTCGGCCGCCGTCAGAATTTGCAGCGGCGATGGCGACTCGGCGTTCGGCGACGAAATGCGCGAACCGGTGATCTGCACGCGCTGAACCGGTTCGGATGCGGCTTCCTGCGCTTGGGCGCTGAGGGTGCCTAACGCCAGGCCGGTGACGCAGATCATGCGCACCGACCGGGCTAGTGTTCTCTCTTTCATCATTTGCAACTCCCTGGGGATTATGAGTGGTTGTCTAATTGTCGAAACATCATTTTTTCGATCAACCACTGTACTCAGTCGCCATTGGCACTGTAAATACAAACACTTTACAAAATCAAAAAACCAACAATATCAAAATGATAGTTACGCTGCACCGTTGTGGTGCAGCCACAAATCGTTGAACACGGTTGACTTTGGCAATCAATTCACAGCGAAACGCGCAACCCCACGTAGAAACGCCGGCCGATCGGGTCGTACGTTGAGGCGTCGGTTTCGGTGCCGGTCTGGTTGCCCGGCAGGCCGCTGATGATGGGTGGCGGGCTGGTGTTGAACAGGTTGTCGATGCCCAGGTAGAGCTGCACCGATTTCCGCACGTCATAGGTGAACTGGACATCGTTGTAGGTGCGCGAGCCGACGCCGACCGTGCCTGGCTCGATGCTCAGGCTCTTGAGGAACTGGTCGTCGAGCGACACCGGTCCGGTGTAGGTGGTGCTCAGGTTGGCGCCGTACGGCCCCCATTTGTAGGCCAGGTTCAGGGAGGCGCGGTTGCGCGGCGCGTTGACGTTGCTGGCCGTGACCTCGGCCACATCGTGGTTTTTCTCGGCATCCGGCGTGGCCTGCTGCCACAGCTTGCGCAGCCACGTGTGGGCCAGGCGCGCGCTCAGATTGCCCGGTCCCACGCGGCCGGTCCAGGAGGCGGTCAGGTCGATGCCCTCGGTGCCGAAGCCGCCGCTGTTGGTGGCGGCGATGTCGCTGTAGCGGATCGAACCGGCGCTGAGGTTGCCCACGGCGGCCGGACGGCGCGTGATGAAGGAGCAGAAGTTCGCGTTGTTCTGGTTGTAACACTGGTCCAGCGCATACTGGCGTTCGGTCGAGACGATGGCGTCGGCGATCTTGATCCGGAAGTAATCCAGCGTGATCACCGCCCGGCTCAGCAGCGGAATCGAACGCGGCGTGATGACCAGGCCGACCGTGGTCGAGCGGCCGGTTTCGGCGTCGAGGTTCGGATTGCCTCGGTTATAACCGCTGACGCCTTGCTGGTCTGCCTGATTTAACGTGAAGATGCCCCCATTTGCCGTCATATTGGCCGCAACACCCGGCGCGTTGCGGCAATTGACGGCCAGCGCGCTGGTGCCGCCGGAGGACACGCCCTCGCAGGGATCGACCAGTCCGGTGGGGAAATCCTGGCTGGGCGCCTGGTACAGCTCGTTGATATTGGGCGCCCGGGTCGATTGCGCCCGTGTCGCGCGCAGCTTGATGTCCGGCATCACCGTCCATTCGAGGCCCAGGTTCCAGCTGTTGGTGCCGCCGACAGTGGAATAGTCGCCGTGGCGGAACGTCGCCAGCGCGCTGAGGTCGCGCACCCACGGGCGGTCCTTCAGCAAGGGCACGCGGCCCTCGACAAACACCTCGCGCACGGTGTACTGGCCGAAGGTGGGCGGCGTGGCGTTGCCGGCGTTCAGGCCCGACTGCGTCAACGGATCGGGAATGGCGCTCGATTCCTCCGAGCGCCATTCGAAGCCGGCGGCGATGCCGATGCGGCCCGCCGGCAATCCCGGCACCTCGCCGGTGGCGGAGGCGCCGACCAGCCGCTGCGTGATGGTCGTCAGCAGCGAGCCGGGCGCGGTCACGTAGCGCAGCGCGTCCGGGGTGATGCTGTTGTAGCCGAACAGGTTGATCGGCACGCAGCCCTCCTGGCGGGCATTGACGTCGCGGCAGACCGGCGTGCCGTCGACGTCGGGCACCGCATCGAGCGCGTTGCGCAGGCTCATGACGTTGACTTGCCCGGTGGAGCTTTGGGCTTCCTTGGTTTTGCCGTAGGTCAAATAGGCCTCGTAGTTCCAGTCGCGCAACGTGCCCTTGAGGCCGGTGGACAGGCGGAAGGTGTCGCGGTCGACGTTGGACTGGCGCGGGCCGAATTCGGACAAGCGGCGGGTGAAGAAGTAGTCGGGCACGCCATCGCCGTCGGTGTCGCTGATGCGGTCGTACAAATACTGCGGCACCAGCGGGTTGCGGACCAGCGCGCCGTTGATCAGCGCGCCGGCGGGCACCTGGCCGCTGATTTTGTAGACATTATCCGAGCCCAGGCCGAATGGTTCGATGTTGCTGCTGGCGTTGGTCGAGGCGTAGGTGCCTTCGAAAAACGCGCCATGGTCGGCATTGAAGGCCCAGTTGCCGTTGGTGGCGAACAGATAGCGCTCGATGGGCACGGCGATCAGGCGGTACGCCGAACGGTTGTAACCGGTGGCGCCGGCGCCGGTGCCCGGCTCACCGTTTTGATTCCACGGGATAATATTGTTGTTTGCATCATAGGTGAAATCCTCGGCGTCGCCGAAGAAATGGCCTTGCGGCGCATAGCCGGAAAAGTTCGGCCGGCGCGGCACGAACGCGAGGTCGGGGCGTCCCTGGGTGATCGACGAGAACTGGTCGACGGCGGAACGCGGGCGATCGCGCGAAGAGACTTCGCCTTGTTTGGAATAGCCGAAATGGCCCATCAGGTTGCTCGCGCCGTCGGCGCTCGTGATACCGAAAGTTAATCCCAATTTCTTTCTGTAGTCATCGCCTTCCTGGCTTCGTCCCACCAGCGAGTCGAGCATCACGCCGTTAAAGTTTTTCTTCAATATAATATTTACCACGCCGGCAACGGCATCCGAACCATAGGTGGCGGACGCGCCGCCGGTTAATAATTCGACCCGCTCGATAAAATCCGTTGGAATAGTATTCAGATCAACCGCGGTGTCTCCGGGCACGCCCGAAACAAAACGCCGCCCATTAACCAATACCAAGGTACGGGAATCGCCGAGATTTCGTAGATTTACCGTGGTGACGCCAGCGCCGGATGTATTGAAGTTGGAATTGGTGCGGCTTACGGAGGGCGTTCCCATGGTCGGGTTTTTCTGAAGTAATTCTTGCAGATTTGTTGCGCCGGACGCCGCGATATCGGCCGAGCTTAATATTTGCAACGGCGATGGCGACTCGGCGGCGGGTGAGGCGATACGTGAGCCGGTAATCAGCACTTTCTGCACAGATTCAGCAGATTCCTGTGCATCGGCGGTTATTGTGCCGAATACCAAGCCGCTGGCGCAGATCATGCGGACCGAGCGGGCGAGCAATCTTTCTCTAGTCATATCCGACTCCTTTTTTGTTTATTAACGGGATGTCACCGTTTGATAGACAGAAGAGGTGGCCGAAGAGTTCCCAGACGTCCCACGCTTGTTTTTGGCTTTTACATGCCAGGTTCTGGCATGAAACCCCGGGATTTTGCGCATGGGAACAAAAAAAGGGCGAAAAAAAGCCGGGAAACATCCCGGCGGCGGTACAAAAGGTAGAGCGGATAACAGCTTTATTTGTAAATGCCGGAACCCACGAACATATCGTCGACTTTCTCCACATAACCGGACTTCGATTCCACCGCCTTGGTCACGGGATTCGGCCATTTAAAATCAACCCAGCCGCTGCCCTTGGTCTTAGCCAGATCAACCATTTCCTTGATCATTGGCTTGCCTTCATTATCTTTCAGGCCAATTAGAGGTTTGCCGACCATTTTAGGATTATTCCCATGGGCCAAAGCCACGCCGTTCAAATCATAAGCATAGACATATAAGTCGCGGTCGTGAAAGGTGGTATTGGCCGGATCGGATATGGCTGCAAAGGCCTTTTCCTTGCCGTCCGATTTAATCAGCGCGACCGCGCGTTTGACCATGGCGACCGCCTCTTCCTTGCTTCCCTTGTCGGCCGCGATAGCTGTGGTGGACATCGCCAGCAGGCTGAATGCGACGGCACTTAATAATGTTTTCATGTCAATTCTCCAGGTTAAGTGAGACAGCTGCCGGGCGCCAGGGTCACGTCGCGCTCTCATTATTCAGCCTGTACATGGTACTTCACTTATTCCGGAGTCCCGTTGTTAGTCGGCAACGTTCTCTTCAAAGATCAATTTCCAAAGCGCTAACACGTGGGGCACATGGTCGGCCATCAGCGCCGGGTCGATCCTGGCCATGTCCTGGCCCTGCAGACGCAGCTGGTGCTGCAGCTTGCGTAACTGCCGGTAGGCATCGCCGACCTTGGCGGCCAGCGCCGCCGGGATCAAATCGAGCTCGCCGAACATCTTGAGCAGCGTGATATTGCCGATATTGATCGTCAGTTGGGGGTAGGTCGAGGCGTAGCGCAGCACCAGGTACTGCACCATGAACTCGATATCGATCATGCCGCCCGGATCGTTTTTCAGGTCGAACAATTGGCTGTGGTTGGGCTTGGCGTCCACCATCCGCTTGCGCATGGCCACCACTTCGCGCCGCAGCGGGCCGTCGGCCGGACGCGCCTTGCGCAGCACAGCCTCGCGGATCTGCTCGAAGCGTTCACCGATGGCGGCGTCGCCGGCGCAAAAGCGCGCGCGCGTCAGCGCCTGGTGCTCCCAGACCCAGGCAGCCGTGTTCTGGTACTTCTCGAACGAGCCCACGCTCGACACCATCATGCCGCTGGCGCCGTCCGGACGCAGCGCGGTGTCGATGTCAAACAGCATCCCGGCCGGGGTTTGCGATGTCATCCAGGTAATAAAACGCTGCGCCAGCTTGGCATACTGGGCCGGGGCGTCCTGGTCGGTGTCGTCATACAGGAAGATCACGTCGAGGTCGGAGACGTAGCCGAGCTCCTTGCCGCCCAGCTTGCCATAGGCGATCACGGCAAATTGCGGCACGTCGCGGTGGCGGGTGGCGATGGTCTGCCAGATCGCCTTGATGGCGGCATCGACGATCTTGTCGGCCAGCGCCGACAGGTGGTCGGCCAGCTTTTCGACCGTCAGGTCGCTGGCCAGATCCTGCGCCAGCAGGTGGAACAGCTGGGCGTGGTGGATCTCGCGCAGGATGTCCATCTGGCGCTCTGTGTCGCCGGGGGCGGCGGCCAGCTGCCGCGCGAGGTCCTGCGCCAGGCCCTCCGGGTCGAACACGGCGTTGCGCACGCGGTCGTCGAGCAGTTCGTCGAGCAAGATCGGATGCAAACTGAGGAATTGCGCGGCCCAGCCGCTCGCATGCACCATGCGGATCACGCGCGCCAGCGTGTGCGGGTATTCGGTCAGCAGCGACAGATAGGCCGAGCGGCGCGCCACCGCTTCGAAGAAGTCGAGCAGGCGGCCCAGGGTGGCCAGCTGGTTGCCGCCGCGCGATTCGGCCGAGCATTCGATAATCAGCGGCAGCGCCGCGTTGACGAGCGCAAGCAGCCGGTTGCGACTGGCTTCCGGCAGCGATTGCAGGCGCGGCGCCTGCCAGGTGGCGATCAGGCGCTTGGTCGCCACCTCGGGAGCGTCGAAGCCGAGTTCGGCGAAGCGCGCGATCATGGCGTCGCGGTTGTCTGGATCGGCGCATTCGTTGCTCGACTGCGGATTGATGTCGTTGTCGCTGCCGCTGGTCTTGTCCGAGAACATCTCGTCAAACTGCCCGGCGACGAACTGGCGGTGGGCCTCCAGCTGACTCAGCAAGGTGGCCGCGTCGGGCAGGCCCATCATCTGCGCCACCAGCGACTGGTCGGCGTCGTTGGCCGGCAGGGTGTGGGTTTGGGCGTCGTCCAGGTATTGCAGCCGGTGTTCCAGATTGCGCAGGAAGGTGTAGGAAGCCAGCAGTTGGTAGACGATAGCGTGGCTTAGCAAGCCTTTCTCGGCGATGATGCGCAAGGTGGTGCGGGTCGACCGGTCGCGCAGCGCGGCGTCGCGGCCGCCGCGTATCAACTGGAACACTTGCGCCAGAAACTCGATTTCGCGGATGCCGCCCCGGCCCAGTTTGACGTTGTTGCTGCGGTCCGGGTGCAGCCGCTCCTGGCGGTTGACCTCGGCGCGGATTTGCGCGTGCATGTTACGGATGGCGTCGATGACGCCGAAGTCCAGATAGCGGCGGAAAACGAACGGGCGGGCGATGCCCTCGAGCGCTGCGATATCTTCCTCCGAGCCGGTCACGGCACGCGCCTTGACCCAGGCGTAACGTTCCCATTCGCGGCCCTGGACGATCAAATATTGCTCCACCATGTTGAAGCTGGCGGCCAGCGGTCCCGAGCCGCCGTTCGGTCGCAGTGCCATATCGACGCGGAACGTGTAGCCATCTTCCGTGATCTCCGCGATGGCGGCGATCAGCTTCTTGCCCAGGCGGATGAAATACTCGTGGTTGGACAGGCTGCGCTGACCCGGCGCCACGATCACGGTGTCGCCATCCTCGGGATAGACGAAGATCAGGTCGATATCGGAGGAGACGTTGAGCTCGCGGCCGCCCTGTTTGCCCATCGCCAGCACAATCAACTCCTGCGGCAGGCCGGATTCGCGCCCGGTCGGGGTGCCGTGGAGGGTGGTCATTTCCACGGTCAGTTCGCGCAGATGGCGCTGGATGGCGAAGTCGGCGAACCGTGTCATGGTTTCCACCACCTCGGCCAGATCGGCCCGGCCCTCCAGATCCCGCCGTATCAGTCCGCAAACCAGCAGATTGCGCAGCCGGCGCATGGCGCGTTGCAACGGCAGCGGCGGGGCGCCCTCCGGTACGGCGGCGGCCTCCCGCGCCAGATACGCGTCCAAATCGATCTCCGCCAGGCACACCTGCGCGATGGCATCGGCTTTGGCCGCGCGGTCCGGCGCGGCGGCGAGCCAGCGTTGATAGAAGCGGGAAGCGGACGCTGTGACCAGCGGGGCGACAAGCGGGGAGACGGCGGAGTTGACGGCGGTGGCGTTCATTGGCGGCTATTTTCCCGATACGAATAAGTTGGCCTCCGCCGGACACGTAAAACCGGCGCAACAAGGGCTAACAGGCGCTATGTTAGCGGTGCGATGCGGTAGAATGCGCAGGCTGGGAAGCTTGAAAAAACCGAGTGTAGCGATTTTATTTGACGCATGGCCTGATTTATTAGCTTATTGATGCAAAAACAAGAAGAGGAGACCGTGACAGACGAGGGGCCGTTGGCCGCCCGCTGGCATCGGCTTCGTGCCGCCTACCGCTTCTGCAACCTGGCCACCCACCATGTGCTCGGGTTTTCGGTCAAGCTTGTGCTGCTGCTGTATTTCGCCTTCACCATCCTGTTCCTGGCGCTGCGCTACGCCGTGTTGCCCAATATCGACCATTACAAGGGCGATATCGAGCGCGCCGCCAGCCGCGCGGCCGGCAACCAGGTCACCATTTCCCGCATTTATGCGTCGTGGAACGGCTTGCGCCCCAGCCTGTACCTTGGCGACGTGGTCCTGCACGACAGTCAGGGCCGTCAGGCGCTGGCGCTGCCCGGCGTCTCGGCAACCTTGTCGTGGTGGAGCGTGCTGGCCGGCGGTCCCCGTTTCGACTCGCTGGTGCTGACGCGTCCCGATCTCGAACTGCGGCGCGAAGCCGACGGCCGCCTGTTCGCCGCCGGCGTGTATCTCGACCCCGACAAACCAAGCGACGGCAAGGCCGCCGACTGGTTGCTGTCGCAGCGCGAGATTGTTATCCGCGAAGGCCGCGTGCGCTGGACCGACAGGCAGCGCGCAGGCCAGCCGGCGCCGCTGGCGCTGGAGGGCGTCACCGTGGTGTTGCGCAACAAGTGGCTGCGGCACCAGTTGGCGCTCAAGGCCACGCCGCCGGCCGAGCTGGCCGCGCCGCTCGATGTGCGCGCCGACTTCACCCATCCCGCTTTCGGCAGCCGCGTGTCCAATGTGTCGATGTGGAAGGGCGAGCTGTACGCCGATATCCGCGACACCGACGTCGCCGCGTGGAAAGCCTGGATCGATTTCCCGTTCGTGCTCAACAGCGGCGGCGGCTCGCTGCGCACCTGGCTCAGTTTCGACCAGTCGCGGTTGACGGGCGTGACCGCCGATGTCGGTTTGCGCGACGTCTCGGCAGTGCTGGGCAAGGACTTGCCGCAGCTCGACCTGCGCGAGCTGACCGGCCGCATCGCCGCCCGCGAAGAAAGTCCGCCGCTGGCGGCCCCGGTCGCCAGGGGAGCGGCACGGCAAAAATTCGGCGAGCGCGGCCACAGCATCGAGCTGACCAATCTGACCTTGACCACCAGCGACGGCCTGGTGATGGCGCCGACCTCGCTGTCGGAAACCTATGTTGCCGCCACCGCGTCCAAGCCGCAAAAATTCCAGCTGCGGGCGCCGCAACTGGACCTGCGCACGGTGGCCGGCCTGGCCGAACGCCTGCCGCTGAGCGCCGGGCGGCGCAAGCTGCTGGCCGACGCCGCCCCGCGCGGCTTGTTGCGCAATGTCTCCGCCGAGTGGACCGGCGTCTTCCCGGCGGTGCAGTCGTACCGGTTTAAAGGCGACCTGGTCGGCGTGGGATTGCAGCCGCAGCCGCCACGCCCGGCGCAGCCCAAGGAGGGCAAGACGCCGGCCACCGCCGCCGTGCCCGGCATTCCCGGATTCGACAACCTGACCGGTTCGATCGACGCCACCGACAAGGGCGGCCGCTTCAATCTGGCTTCGCAGCGGTTGGTGTTGCAGATGCCGGACCAGTTCAGCGACGCGGCCATGCCGTTCGACAGCCTGGACCTGAAGGCGGGCTGGTCGTTCGAGCCGGATAATCAATTGCTGTTGCAGATCGACGAGATGGCTTTCCTGCAGCAGGGGCTGAGCGGCACTTTGCGCGGCACGCACACGATGCCGCTGGCCGGCAAGGGCTTGGGCAAGGCCGATCTGACCGGCACCTTGAACGGCTTCGAACTGAACCGCATCGACCGTTACCTGCCGATGCAAACGCCGCACGACTTGCGCGCCTGGCTGACCGGCGCGCTTGAAGGTGGCGTCGCCAGCGACGTCAGCGTGCGCCTGCGCGGCGAGCTGGCGCATTTCCCGTTCCACGGCGAGCACGCGTCGCACGGCGAGTTCCGCGTCGCCGGCAAGCTGACCGACGGCAAGCTCAACTATTCGCCGAATCATTACCTGCAAGAGGGCAAGGTCCTGGGCAAGGACGGCAAGCCGTTGCCGCTGTGGCCGCAGGCCGAGCACATCAAGGGTAGCTTCGTGTTCGACCGCGCCCGCATGGAAATCCATGGCGACACAGCCACCACCGGCGGCGCCGCGCTGACCAGGGTCAAGGCGGTGATTCCGGATCTGACGAACCACGATTCGATACTGGAAATCGACGGCAACGCCACCGCGCCGATGCAGGAATTCCTCAAATATGTCGCCAACAGCCCGGTATTGGGCTGGATCGCGCACTTCACCGAGGATACCCAGGCCAGCGGCAACGCCACCCTGGCGCTCAAGCTGCAGTTGCCGCTGTCGCACCTGATCGACGCCAAGGTGCAGGGGACGCTGCAACTGAATAACAACGACATCCAGCTGATGAACGATTTGCCGCCGGTGCAGGCGTCGCAGGGCAAGATCGAATTCAACGAGCACGGCGTCAACCTGAACCAGCTATCGGGCATGTTCCTGGACGGACCGATAGCCATCACCGGCGGCACCCAGCGCGACAACGCCATCGTCATCAAGCTGGGCGGCATGCTGACGGCCGACGGTTTCCGCAAGACCTATACGATGCCGGCCATGCAGCGCCTCGGCAGCCATTTCTCCGGCGCCACCCGCTACAACGGCACGGTGACGGTGCGCGACCACCAGTTGACGGTCGCAGTCGATTCCAGCCTGGCCGGGCTGGGACTGGACTTGCCGGCGCCGGTCAACAAGGCCGCGCCGGACGCGATGCCGCTGCGCTTCCTGCTGACCAGCGGACTGACGCCGGACGCCAACAACGCGCTGCACGACGAGATCCGCATCGCGCTGGGCACCAGCATCGTGGCGCGCTACCAGCGCCAGAAAATCGTCAAGACGCCATGGAAACTGGTGCGCGGCGGCATCGGCGTCAACACGCCGGCGCCGGAGCCCGACAGCGGCCTGGCGGTCAACATCAGCCTGCCCGCGCTCAACGTCGACTCGTGGCTGGACTTCGGCGCCAACGTGGCCGGCCAGCACGAGCCGGCCGGCGCCGACGCCGCAGCGACGGCCCCGGCCGCCGACGCCGCCGACTTCGCGCAGTACGTGGTGCCGGACACCATCGCCGCCCGCAGCATTGAACTCGTCATCGGCGACCGCAAGCTGGAGAACGTGGTCGTCGGCGTCAGCCGCCAGAAGACCGTGTGGCAGGCCAGCATCGATTCGACCCAGGCCAACGGCTACCTGACCTGGAGCGAACCGTCGACCGGCCACGGCCTGGGCAAGGTGACGGCGCGCCTGTCGTCGCTGGTGATCCCGGCGTCGGCGTCGAAAGAGGTGCAGGATCTGCTGTCGGACGGCAAGAGCGCGGCCGCGTCGATCCCCGCGCTGGATGTGGTGGTCGAGCGCCTGGAACTGTTCAACAAGCCGCTGGGACAGCTCGAGCTGCAGGCCAGCAACGCGCAACTGCCGAGCGAGAAGGCGCGCGAATGGCGCATCAACAAGCTGTCGCTGGCCAACGCCGACGGCGAACTGACCGGCACCGGCAAATGGGTCACGCGCGAGGGCGCGCACAACACCAGCCTCAATTTCAAGCTCGACATCGCCGACGCCGGCAAGTTGCTGGACCGCTTCGGCTTTGTCGGCACCGTCAAGAACGGCAAGGGGACGCTCAAAGGCGACATCGCCTGGAAGGGATTGCCGTACTCGCTGGACCTGCCGAGCCTGGAAGGCCAGATCACGATGAACGTGGAAAAAGGCCAGTTCCTCAAGCAGGACCCGGGCGCGGCCAAGCTGTTGGGCGTGCTGAGCCTGCAAGCCTTGCCGCGTCTGCTCAAGCTCGATTTCCACGACGTCTTCTCGGAAGGCCTGGCGTTCGACGGCATCACCGCCAACGCCAGCATTCACCAGGGCATCGCCCGCACCGATAATCTGAAAATGCACGGCGTGGCCGCCACGGTGTTGATGGACGGCAGCGCCGACATCGCCAACGAGACCGCCAACCTGCACGTGGTCGTCATCCCCGAGGTGAACCTGGGCACCGCGCCGCTGGTCTACGCGCTGGCCGTCAACCCGGTCATCGGCCTCGGCAGTTTCCTGGCGCAGCTGTTCCTGAGCGCGCCGGTGATGAAGGCGCTGACTTACCATATGCAGGTCACGGGGCCGTGGAAGGCGCCCGTGGTGACCAAGCTCGACGGGGCCAAGGCGGACCCGCCGCAGGCCAGGAACACGCATTAACTCGTACATCAACTCCACGATGGGAACAGCCATGACCAAGGTCGCCGCAGTACAAATGATTTCCTCGCCGTCCGTGACGGAGAACATCGCCACCGCGCGCCGCCTGGTGACGCAGGCCGCCGATCAGGGCGCCACGCTGGTGTTGCTGCCCGAGTACTGGGCCATCATGGGCCTGAGCGACAGCGACAAGGTGGCCGTGGCCGAGCCGCTCGGACAGGGGCCGATCCAGGACTTCATGTCCTCGCTGGCGCGCGAACTGGAGATCTGGCTGATCGGCGGCACCTTGCCGCTGGCGTCCGACGATCCGGAAAAAGTCGTCAACACCACCTTGGTCTACAACGCGCAGGGCGAGCACGTCGGCCGCTACGACAAGATCCACCTGTTCGGCTTCACCAAGGGTACGGAGTCGTACAACGAATCGAAAACCATCGTGCCGGGCAAGAACGTCGGCGTGATCGAGGCGCCGTTCGGCAAGGTCGGCATGTCGGTCTGCTACGACCTGCGCTTCCCCGAACTGTACCGCGCGATGGGCCCGGTCTCGTTGATTGTCGTGCCGGCCGCGTTCACCTACACCACCGGCCAGGCGCACTGGGAAATCCTGCTGCGCGCGCGCGCCATCGAGAACCAGTGCTATGTGCTGGCGGCGGCGCAAGGCGGCACCCATCCGAACGGCCGCCGCACCTGGGGCCACAGCATGCTGATCGATCCGTGGGGCGCGATCAAGGACGTGCTGGCCGAGGGCGAAGGCGTGGTCGGCGGCGACATCGACCCGCTGTTCATCGAGGGCGTTCGCCAGAGCCTGCCGGCGCTGAAGCACCGCACCATGTGACATCCAAGACAACTGCACAACAATCTCGAACCGGAGCACCATCATGAAGCCTTTTGAACCGAATCTGTCCACCCTGGCCGTCGCGCGCGATATCCTGCTGACGCCGTTCGGACTGGACGAGGCCAAGCTGCTCAAGACGCTGGGCGCGATGTTCACGCACAAGGTCGATTACGCCGACCTGTATTTTCAGTTCACCAAAAACGAGGGCTGGAGCCTGGAAGAGGGCATCGTCAAGACTGGCAGTTTTTCGATCGACCAGGGCGTCGGCGTGCGCGCGATTTCGGGCGACAAGACCGCCTTCGCCTACTCGGACGAAATTTCCGAAGCGGCGCTGATGGACGCGGCCACCGCGACCCGCACCATCGCGCGCGCCGGCGCCGGCAAAATCAAGGTGGCCGGCGCGATGAAACCGACCGGCGGCCGCTCGCTGTACATGCCGAACGATCCGCTCGCTTCGCTGGATGCGACCGCCAAGGTCAAGCTGCTCGAGCGCATCGAGAAAATGGCGCGTGCGAAAGATCCGCGCGTGGTGCAGGTCATGGCTGGCCTGGCCGGCGAATACGACGTGGTGCTGGTGGTGCGCAGCGACGGCGTGCTGGCGGCCGACATCCGTCCGCTGGTGCGCGTGTCGCTGACGGTCATCGTCGAGCAGAACGGCCGGCGCGAGATGGGTTCGTCCGGCGGCGGCGGCCGTTACGATTACGGTTACTTCAGCGATACCCTGCTGGACTTCTACGCCACCGAGGCGGTCAAGTCTGCCGTCGTCAACCTGGACGCGCGCCCGGCGCCGGCCGGTCCGATGACGGTCGTGCTGGGACCGGGCTGGCCCGGCATCCTGCTGCACGAGGCGATCGGCCACGGGCTTGAGGGTGACTTCAACCGCAAAGGTTCGTCGACCTTCTCCGGCCGCATCGGCGAACGCGTCGCGGCCAAGGGCGTAACGGTGGTTGACGACGGAACCTTGGCTGATCGCCGCGGTTCGCTGAACATCGACGACGAAGGCAATCCGACACAGTGCACGACCCTGATCGAGGACGGCATTCTGAAAGGCTACATCCAGGACACGATGAACGCGCGGCTGATGAAGATGCCGGTCACCGGCAACGCGCGCCGAGAATCGTTCGCACACCTGCCGATGCCGCGCATGACCAACACCTACATGCTGGGCGGCGACAAAGACCCGGATGAAATCCTGGCGTCCGTCAAGAACGGCTTGTACGCGGTCAATTTCGGCGGCGGCCAGGTCGACATCACCAACGGCAAGTTCGTGTTCTCGGCCAGCGAAGCGTACATGGTCGAGAACGGCAAGATCACGTATCCGGTCAAGGGCGCGACGTTGATCGGCAACGGTCCCGAGGTGTTGAACCGCGTCTCGATGATCGGCAACGACATGCGCCTCGACCCGGGCGTTGGCGTGTGCGGCAAGGAAGGCCAGAGCGTGCCGGTCGGCGTGGGGCAGCCGACCTTGCGCATCGATGGTGTGACGGTCGGCGGCACCGCGTAAATATTTAAACCGAACCCCGGCATCCGGGGTTCGGTTCAATCAACCGTTAAAACTTATACGTCGCCTTCACATAAAACGTGCGGCCCAAGGGATCGGTATAACGCGGATCGTAACCACTCTGGAACGTCGTCCCCTGGTTGGTATAGGGCGGATTGGTATCGAACAGATTCTTGATCCCCACCGTCAAATCCGTATTTTTGATCCCCGCATAACTGGCCGACAGCGAATACGTCGAATACGCGCGCACCTTGTGATAATAGGCGTCCGCCACATCGTTTTGATCGACATAGCCGCTCATATACTTGTTGGCGAAGCTCGCGCTCCACGGACCTTTCTTCCAGTTGATCGTGGCGTTGTGCTTCCAGCGGAACACCGGTGAATTCTCCGCATACACGCCGACGTTTTCAACATACGCGCCGCCCGGTTCGTTCTGATATTCATAGCTGTGCACCCAGGTGCCATCGACCACGAAGCTGAAGTCGCCGGCCGCCGTGCGCGGCAGTTTCCAGCGCAGGCTGGCGTCGATGCCCGACGTATGCACCTCGCCCAGATTGTCCAGCACCGCGTTCACGTACTGCAAGGTCTTGCCATCCGCCGAATACACGAAGTAGCTGGCGTACTTCTCGTAGTTGTCGAAGATGGTGGTTTCCGACACCGTGCCGATCTTGTCCTTGATCTTGATGTTGAAGTAGTCGAGCGACATGCTGACCGCGTTGGTCGGCTCGAACACCGCGCCGATGCTGAAGGTCTTGGATTTCTCCGGTTTCAGGCCGATGTTGCCGCCGCTGCGGATGTATTGCTGCTGGTTGCACGCCAGGTTCGGATTGGCGCCCGACACGGCCGTGCCACCCGGGCACAGCACCGGATCGTCATACGAATTGCTGGTGAAGGTGGACGTGGCCGGTCCATGCAGGTCGTACAAGGTCGGCGCGCGGAAGCCGGTGTTGTAGGAAGTGCGCAGCATCACCTGCTTGACCGGCTGCCAGCGCAGGCCGATCTTCGGATTGAAGCTGCCGCCGACGTCGTTGTAGTGGTCGTAGCGCGCGGCCATCGACAGTTCCACGTCCTTGGCCAGCGGCACGCTCAGCTCC
Organism: Duganella sp. AC917; assembly: GCF_979258245.1. Taxonomy (NCBI): domain Bacteria; kingdom Pseudomonadati; phylum Pseudomonadota; class Betaproteobacteria; order Burkholderiales; family Oxalobacteraceae; genus Duganella; species Duganella sp. AC917. The sequence goes on along the minus strand of NZ_OZ409848.1, from coordinate 3,835,773 downwards.
GAGTACAGCGCGGCGATGTTGCGCTGGCCGGCCTGGTCCTGGGCGTCCGCGTAACCCGAGCTCGACGCCTGCGAAGCCAGCGCGGTGTTGACGTCGTAGGCGGCCTTGTCGTGACGGAACTCGGTGCCGATGGCGAAGCCCACCGCGCCCGCCGGCAAGCGGTAGATTTCCCGGCTGACCTTGGCGTCGACGCCGACGCTGGTCATCTTGGCCGACAAATATTCGCCGCGCAGCTGCGCCGCGTCGATGTAGGACTGGCCGGCGGCCGACTGCTCGCCGAACGGGTTGAGTGTGCCGTTGAGCACGCCGGCCTCCATCAGCGAGTCGTTGGTGTAGCCGCCGACGAAGGCGCTGCTGGCCTTGCTGATGGACCAGGTCAGGCCGACGTTGTAGTCCCAGCCGGCCACCAGGCCTTCCGAGCCCAGCACCAGGCGGTCGGAGATGCTGGTGTCGTAGCCCATGCGGTTGCCGGCCGCCACGGTGCGCCAGTTGACGCTGAGGTCCTCGCCGGTGAGGCCGGCGACGGCCGGCACGCCGGCGCTGCCGCCCGGGTAGTAGGGGCTGGCCGAGGTCATCGTCAGGCCGGTCAGCGGCGACGGCGCGATGGCGCTGGTGTTGGTGCTGCGGCTGTGCAGGTATTCCACCGTGGCCAGGTTGTCGCCGCCCAGTTTGAAGGTGGCCTTGCCGAGGAAGGATTCCTGCTGCGTCTTCGGAATCGCCTGGATGTATTGCGTGGTGTCGGTGCGGCAGGTGCCGTTGACGGCGTTGACAATCAGGCCCTTGCCGACGCAGCCGCTGCCATAGTACGGGTTCCCGGTGATGCCGTTGTCGGAGAAGAAGTTGCCCGGTTGCGAAGTGCCGCTGCTGTTGTTAACGCCGCGGTCGGGACGCACGCTGGTGCTGGCGAAGTCGCGGTCGGCGGCGGCCAGCGCGGTCTGCTTGTGCAGGTCGACCACGCCGAAGAAGTTGTAGCCGTCCTTGTTGAGGTCGCCGAAGCCGCCCGACAGGTTCAGGCGCGATTCGCCGCCGGCGCCGCTGGCCTGCGGCTGGAAGCGCTCGACGCTGACGGTCAAGCCTGTCACTTCGCGCTTGGTGATGAAGTTGATCACGCCGCCGATGGCGTCGGTGCCGTAGATGGCCGAGGCGCCGTCGCGCAACACTTCGACCCGTTCCAGCGCCGACAGCGGAATGATGTTGAGATCGACGCTGGAGCCGTTGAACGGATGGCTGGCGATGCGGCGGCCGTTGAGCAGCACCAGCGTCTTGTTGGCGCCCAGGCCGCGCAGGTCGGCGCTGGCGACGCCGCCGGTGCCGGAGCCGACCGACTGGCTGCTGCCGGTCGAGCTCTGGTTCATCGAAATGGTGTTGAGCACTTCGGCGGCGGTCGTCAGGCCTTGCTTGACGAAGTCGCTGGCCTTGATGGTGGTGATCGGCAGCGCCGTCTCCGAGGCCAGCCGCTTGATGCTCGACCCGGTCACTTCAACGCGCTGCATGCCCGTGTCGGCGTCGGCGCCGTCGGACTGCGGGTCGGACTGGACTTGCGCCTGCGCCTGCATGGACACAGCAAGGCCGCCGGCGAACATCAGGCGCAAGGTGCGGGACATCGCTCTTTCAATGATCATTATTGTTACTCCTGCTATTGGGATGGGTGGGTTTTCATCTGCGGCCCGGCCTGGGCTCTTGGCACAAGCGGGGCGAGCCATCAAAACATTTGGCGTGGCAAGCGGACAATGACCATTCAATAACAGTGCTGATAACCAACAGTGGCAAACCCTCACACCTGTAAAGAGGGATTTCTGCGCAAAGCACCAAGGCGGGCAGTGGTGCTGGTCGGGCGGCGATTACAATTGGTCACAGCCGATAAGATGTAAAGACGAACGGGCAGGTGTAAAGTTTTGTAGGCACGCCTCAAGAATCGTGAACTGTAAGGTGGCCGGGCGACATCGCACCGGCAGGCAATCGCGGATGAATACCTTATAAAATGCTGGGCGGCGGTTAGGCGGACGGGCCACACATACAGCATGCTTATCAGCGGGAGGCAATATGGAACCAACAATGATATGGGCAGTTGTGCGCAAGCCCCTTCATTGGGTAGGGAGCAAGCTGCTTGGTTTGGCGGGCTCTTGGACGGTAGAGCCGATATTTCGCCAGGCCCACGATTATCACGTCGCGTTAAGACGATGGCAGCGCCGCTGGGTCGAGCTGGCAGATGGTGTGGAGTACAAGCTGCACACGCGCTCAAGCTTCGATGAAGGCAGCAACGCTGAGCAGTCGGTCTGGATACGAAACACAGGAAAAGATGTCGTTGACGAAATGCGATTTTGTGTGGAGGCCAGGCTCGGTAATTTTGCCTATCAAGTGCCATTGACAGCATATCGTCTGAGGCCGGGATCCACATCCCGGTTGACTTTGCACGGGCTCCCCCTCCAAGACCTTGCGTTACACGGGGACGGCATAATCTCGACCTATGAATCGCTGCACGTATACCCCGTGCGGATCGAACGCAACCACCAGGCTGAAATTTACTCGACGGACGGCATAGCTCGGCATCCGACATATGGAGATTATCTTGACGGCCAGTGGAAACGATGGAACGGACGGCTGTATAACCTGAAAGCCATCTCGGATGCCCGCCGGGAAACTCTCTTTCGCCTCGCGCATTCGTATAGCGGACGGCATGGCTTTATCGCTCTGGATGCCGGCACTTTACTTGCACAGGTATTGCGCGCAAAGCGCTATCGGCGGCTGCCCGGTGTGCTAATGTTCGCGTTGGTATCCCGCGATGCCGTTCTCAACGTCATCTTGTGGACACGGCTGCTATTGCGCATCGAAAAAATTGTTTTTGAGTGTGATGAGGCCACAGCAGCGGCGACCGAACACGTGCAAGATAAGGGAAATGGTGCCCGCCCAGTGCGCATTGTGCCGCTCCAATAGTGCCGGCCCGAGTGGGCCGTCACGCGACGCTATCCCCTAGCGCAAAGAAAATCTTGACGACGGCCCGCGCGTCCTTCACTCATGTCTCCTCCCGAAACAATCCACTAGTCAAGAAATAGCTTGCCAACCGTTACGCGTTGGCGTTATAGTCATTCCACGATATTTACCCAATACCTGTCGAACACGTTCATGACCCACTTCTTCTTTACCGGCTACTTTTACTTTAGCGATTCCAACCCCAAGGCGGTGGAGTAGCGGCCGGTGCACGTAGAAGTAAAAACGAGTTCCCGCAAATCCTGAAAAAACCGCCTGATGAGGCGGTTTTTTTTTACCCCGACATTTTTGAATACCTGGAGAACAGCATGCCCCGTACCGACGATCTGCGCATCCGCGAGATGAAGGAATTGGTTCCACCGTCCCACCTGATCCGCGAATTCGCCTGCAGCGAGGCGGCCGAGCACACCGCCGCCAACGCCCGCATCGCGCTGCACCGCATCCTGCACGGCCAGGACGACCGTCTGATGGTGGTCATCGGCCCGTGCTCGATCCACGATCCGAAGGCGGCCATGGAATACGCCAACCGCCTGATCCACCTGCGCCGCGAACTGGCGGGCGACCTGGAAATCGTCATGCGCGTGTACTTCGAAAAGCCGCGCACCACCGTCGGCTGGAAGGGCATGATCAACGACCCGTACATGGACAGCAGCTTCCGCATCAACGACGGCCTGCGCATGGCGCGCGAACTGCTGCGCGACATCAACGAGCTGGGCCTGCCGGCCGGTACCGAATACCTCGACGTCATCAGCCCGCAATACATCGCCGACCTGATCAGCTGGGGCGCGATCGGCGCCCGCACCACCGAGTCGCAGGTGCACCGCGAGCTGGCGTCCGGGCTGTCGTGCCCGGTCGGCTTCAAGAACGGCACCGACGGCAACGTCAAGATCGCCGTCGAGGCGATCAAGGCGGCGTCGCAGCCGCACCATTTCCTGTCGGTCACCAAGGGCGGCCACTCGGCCATCGTCTCGACCGCCGGCAACGAGGATTGCCACATCATCCTGCGCGGCGGCAAGGCGCCCAACTACGACGCCGCCAGCGTCGAGGAAGCGTGCAAGGCGATCGCCGCGCAAGGCCTGGCCGCGCGCCTGATGATCGACGCCTCGCACGCCAACAGCTCGAAAAAGCCGGAGAACCAGGTGCCGGTGTGCGCCGACATCGCGCAACAAGTCGCCGGCGGCGACAACCGCATCGTCGGCGTGATGGTCGAATCGCATCTGGTGGCCGGGCGCCAGGATCTGGTGCCGGGCAAGGAACTGACCTACGGCCAGTCGGTCACCGACGGTTGCATCGATTGGGACAGCAGCGTGCAAGTGCTGCAGGGCCTGGCCGCCGCCGTGCGCCAGCGCCGCCTGGCCACGCAGGCGGCGGAAGCCGCGTCGAAGTAAGAAAAAAGGACTCCGAGGAGTCCTTTCGTTTATTCCTATCAAGCTTAAAACTTGTAGTTGCCCGTCAGGTAGAAGGTGCGGCCCAGCGGGTCGGTGTAGCGGCCGTCGTAACCGGACTGGTTGCCGCCGCCGGCGTTGCGCATGGTGAACGGCGGGTCGATGTCGGCCAGGTTCTTGATGCCGGCGGTGATCGAGAACTGCTTGGTCAGCTGCGCCTTGGTCTGCCAGTCGAACGTGGTGTACGAACTGACCCTGCGCGTCAGCGGCACGTAGCCGCCCAGGCTGCCGTCGGCCAGCACTTCGCGCACGACCGAGTTGTTTTCGTCGTACTCCTGGTCGGTGTAGCCCGAGTGGTAGTTGGCCGTGAGCGAGTGCAGGAACATATTGGTGCGCAGCGACGCCGTCAGCTTGGAGATCACGCGGAACGTGACGTCGGCGTACGAGTTGAAGCGGCCGATATTCTTTTCCAGCCCGGTGCCGGGATTGTCCTGTTCGGCCTTGGTCATGAAGGTGCCGGTCCACTGCAGCGCGACCTTGCCCAGCGCCGTGTTGGTGCGGTAGGTGTGGTCCCAGTCGATGCCCTGATAGTGAGCCGTGGCCAGGTTGAACGGCGTGAGCGCCGCCACCAGCACGTCCTGCTTCTGGATCGGGTCGAAGTAGCTGCGCAGCAGGCTGTCATAGACGGTCGGGTTGCCGAACACCAGGTCCTCCGACAAGGTGGTGATCTGGTTGGTCAGCTTGACGTCCCAGAAGTCGAAACCGATCGACAGGCTGGGGATCGGCTCGAGGCGGAAGCCCAAAGTGGCTTGCTTCGATTCCTCGGGCAGCAGCGCGCCTTCGCCGGTGGCGGCGTTGCCGCCGGTGAGCAGCGCGTATTCGGCCGGGCCGTGGCACAGGCGGAAGCGCGGGTCGGTCGGCGAGGTGATCGGGCAGGCATGGAACTGCGACGAGCCGCCGTTGACCAGCGGCTTGACGATGTCGGTCAGCACCGGCGCCTTGAAGCCGGTGCCGTAGGACGCGCGCACCAGCAGCATGTCGACCGGATTCCAGCGCAGCGCCAGTTTATACGTCGCCTTGCTGGCGGTTTTGCCTTGCTTGCCCGAGCCGAGCAGGTTACCGTCGGCGTCGAAGTTCTTGTCGTTGGTGACGGCGCCGAAATCGTCGTAACGGGTTGACGCGGTCAGGTCCATGTTCTTGAACACCGGCAGCAGCAGCTCGCCATACGCGCCCCAGTTCTTGCGGCTGGCGTCGACCGGCAGCGCGCCGGAAGTGCCGCCGACGGCGGCGTCGTTGAAGTCGGGCTGCTGCTTGTTCGGGCCCTGGTTGTAGGCGCTTGGCGCTTCCGAATATTTTTGCCGGGTGAAGTCGGCGCCGACGGCCAGCTGGGCGGCGCCGGCCGGCATCTTGAACAGTTCGGTCGTGGCGCTGGCCTGGATCTGGTCCAGCGTGGACTTGGTTTCGCCGAACTGGACGTCGAGCACGGCCGGCGCCAGGATGCCCTGCGAAGTGCCCGGCGGCGCGAACGGGTCGAACTGGCCGGAGGTGACCAGGGCGTCGAACGCGTTCAGGCTCATGTAGCCGCCGGCGGCGGTGTCGGTCTGCTTGTTTTCCGAATGGGTGAAGGCGGCGCGGTAGTCGAAGCCCTTGACGGTGCCGTCGACGCCGAAGGCCAGGTGCTTGGCGACGGTTTTATAGTTGTCGGCGCGGCCGCCGGCGTCCACCAGGCGCAGGCTCATCGTCGCGCTGTCGACGGTGGCGCCGGCCGGCACGCCGACGCGCGCCAGATACGGCGCGATCGAGCGGGCGTACAGCGCGCTGTCGAGCGGCACGCCCAGCGGCTGGGCCGGCGGCGCGTACTGGGCGGTGTTGGTGAACGACGAGCCGAGCGCTTCGGCAAAGAAGTTGGCGTTCTCGTTGATCTTGTAGTTGAGCGAGGCAAACACGCTGTCGCGCTTGATGGCCGGGGTGTTTTGCACGGTGGCCGCGTAGTCGAACTGGCAGCGGGTGGGGCTGATGCGGAACAGGTTGCTGCCGTTGCAGGCGCCGGTGGCCAGCAGGTTGGGGCTGAACAGGACGCTGCCGGCCGACTGGTCGGGATTGGTGTACTGGACGGTGGCGGTGCCCGGCATCGAGTTCGAGCTTAGCTGGTAGAGGCTGTAGTTCTTGCCGTTCGCCGAGAACGGAATCACGCCGCTTTTGGAAAAGTCGCGGTCGCGCGCCCACGAAGCCTTGGTCTCGTCGTGCGAGGCCGACACCAGCACGTTGAAGCCATCCTTCTCGATGTCGCCCCAGCCCTTGGAGACCGATGCGGTCTGGGTGCGGCCGCCGCGGCTGCGCGGCTGGCTGTACGAACCTTCGATGATGGCGTCGGTCTGGTTTTTCTTGAGGATGAAGTTGACCACGCCGGCGATCGCGTCCGAGCCGTACAAGGTGTTGGCGCCGTCGGTCAGGATCTCGACCCGCTCGACCGCCGCCAGCGGAATGCTGGCCAGGTTGACGGTGGAGCCGGAGGTGGCCGGCGCCAGGCGGCGTCCGTTGAGCAGCACCAGCGTGTAGCCTTCGCCGATCGAGTGGATCGACGCCGATTGCAGGCCGCCGCCGCCGCCGTTGACCGACATCGACGACGTGGTGAAGCCCTGCATCGATGGCAGGGTGGCGATCAGGTCGGCGACGCTGGCCGCGCCGCTTTGTTCGATCTGCGCCTTCGACAGCGTCTGCACCGGCAGCGCGCCCTCGGCGGTGATGCGCTTGATGCTCGAGCCGGTGATCTCGACGCGCTGGACCGGCGCCTCTTCCGTTTGCGCGGTGGCCGCGTGCATGCCGAGCGCCAGGCCGCCGGCGCAGATCAAACGTACCGATCGTGACAAAACTGTTTCAACCATCATTGTTTAACTCCCGAGTCAAAGCGGGACACATGGGCGGTCCCGTAACTCATCAAATCATTGGCGGCGAATCGCTGTCAATCCGCCAGCGCTGCCGCGCTAGCCAGACATGCGCATGCCCGCGCGGCGTCGGCGCGCGCCAAATCCGCGCGAAAAAACGCTCTAATTCGGTGCGGGGAGGGGAATGGCGAAATGAATAGACGCGTTGCTATCGAATCGGAAGTGATTCTGCGGCGCCGGCGTTTATCGGCGGTGCAATGTTTGTGCGGAACTAATCATCGTGAAACTGGATCAATTTCCGCCCCGGCGTTACATTCGCACAACAACAATGGCGCGGTGGCCGGATGTGAAAAACCCGGACGCGCCTTGCGGCGGGTCCGGGTTGGACAGGCGTTACAACCGCCTGGAAGGCTTAGAAGGTGTAGCTGCCGCGCAGGTAGATCGAACGGCCGACCGCGTCGGTGTAGCGTGGATCGTAGCCCTTCTGGAACAGCGTGCCCTGGTTCGAGAACGGTGGGTCCTTGTCCAGCAGGTTTTTGACGCCGGCGGTCAGGCTGATGCCCTTGAAGCCGGTGTAGGTGCCCGACAGGTTCCACAGGCTATACGACGGCACTTTGTTCAGGTACTGGTCTTCGATGTCCAGGTTCTGGTCGGTGTAGCCGGACTTGAACGATTGGGCCAGGGTTGCGGCCCAGACGCCCTGACGCCAGTTCAGCGCGGCGTTGTGCTTCCAGCGGAACACCGGATTGTTGGCGGCGTAGCGGCCGACGTTCTGGGTGTAAGGACCGCCGCGTTCGTCCTGGTACTCATACTTGTGGACGTAGGTGCCGTCGACCGTCAACGTGAAGTTGCCGTACGGGGTGGAACCGGAACGCATCGTCAGGCTTACGTCCAGGCCGTCGGTGTTGACCTTGCCCAGGTTTTCCTTCAAGTCCAGGATCGCGTACGGCGAGCCGTCCGGGTTGCGCAGGAAGCGCTCCTGGTACTTGGCGTAGTCGCCGTAGATCGCTTCTTCCGGCAGCGCGTTGATCTTGTCCTTGAGCTTGATGTTCCAGTAGTCGACCGACAGGGTCGCTTGCGGGATCGGCTCGATCACCACGCCAAAGGCGAAGGTCTTCGATTTTTCCGGGCTCAGGTTCTGGTTGCCGCCCTGCAGTTTGTACTGTTGCAGGTCGCAATCGCGCAGCGGATTGGCGATCGGGTTGCTCGACAGCACGCCGCCCGGGCACAGGACCGGATCGTTGTACGAGTTGTTGGTGTCGTTCTTCGACTGCGGTGCGTTCTTCTCGAACAGGGTCGGCGCGCGGAAGCCGGTCGAGGCCGAACCGCGCAACACGATTTGCTTGGTCGGCTGGTAACGCACGCCCAGTTTCGGGTTGGTGGTGTTGCCGACGTCGCTGTAGTCATCGAAACGGGCGGCCAGCTGCACTTCCAGGTCCTGGATCAGCGGCATGTTGACTTCGCCGAACACGGCCTTGATGGTGCGCGCGCCGCTGGTCGACTGGGAACCGGACAGGCCCGAGCTGGTCGCCTGGCCGGCGATGGCGCGGTTGACGTTGAAGTCGGCTTCTTCACGGCGCAGTTCGCCGCCGATGGCCACGGCCAGCTTACCGCCCGGCAGATCCATCAGTTCGCGGCTGGCCTTGGCGTCGATGCCGGTGTTGCGGGTCTTGCCCTTCTGGACCTGGCCGCGCAGCGCGGTGCTCTCCAGATAGGTCTTGCCGGCGGCGTCCTGCAGGCCGAACGGGTTCAGGATGCCATTGGCGACACCGGCGGCAAAGCTCTCGTCGCGCACATAGCCGCCCGTGAAGTATTCGGCCGAACGGCTTTCCGACAGGTTGAAGCCGGTTTTGTAGTCCCAGCCGCCCAGCAGGCCTTCGACCGAGAACACCAGGCGGTCGGCCGCGCCCTTGGAATTGATTTCACGCGGACCGGCTTCGGTCGGACGCCAGTTGACCGACAGCGGCTGGCCGGACAGGCCCGGCATGGCCGGCACGCCGCCCGAGTTGCCAGGGTAGTATTTGCTGGTGATTGGCAGGATCAGGCCGGTCTGCGGTGGCGGCGCCGTGTGCGAGACCACGTCGTTTTCCGAGTGCAGGTACTCGATCGACGCCAGGTGGTCGTTGTTGAGCTTGAAGGTGGCCTTGCCGAAGAAGGCGGTTTGCTTCTGTTCCGGCAGGTCGTCGATCTGGCGCGTGTAATCCTGGCGGCAGGTGCCGTTGCTGGCGCGCGGCACCGAAAGCGGTGCGTCGCAGCCGGTGGCGAAGCCGGGGTTGCCGGTGGCGCCCGACGTCGGATCGAAATAGTTGCCCGGGAAAGTGGTGCCCGAGGTCAGGTTCAGGCCGCGCTCCGGAATGATGCCGGTCTTGGAGAACTCGCGCTGCTGCGAGGTCAGGATGTCGATCTTGTGGTGGTCGAACACGCCGAAGACGTTGAAGCCGTCTTTTTCCAGGTCGCCGAAGCCGCTGGAGATGTTGATCCGTTTCTCGTCGGCGCCCGGGGCGCGCGGCAGCACTGCCTCGGCGGTGATGGTGGTGGCGTTGACCGAGCGTTTGGTGATGAAGTTGATCACGCCGCCGATGGCGTCGGTGCCGTAGATGGCCGAGGCGCCGTCGCGCAGCACTTCGACCCGCTCGAGTGCCGACACTGGAATGATGTTGAGGTCGACGCTGGCGCCGTCATACGGATGGTTGGCGATGCGGCGGCCGTTGAGCAGCACCAGGGTTTTGTCGCCACCGAGGCCGCGCAAGTCGGCGCTGGCCGCGCCGCCGGTCGGTAGGCCGCTGCTGTTGCCGCCCACCACGTTACCGGCGCCAAAGCTCGAGCTGTTTGACGGGATGCGGTCCAGCACTTCCTGGGCAGTGGTCAGGCCCTGCTTGACGAAGTCGTCCGCCTTGAACACGGTCAGCGGGTTGGCCGTTTCCGACACCAGACGCTTGATCGACGAACCGGTCACTTCGACGCGCTGCATCGGTTGGTCGGCGGTTTGCGCCAGCGCTTGGCCGATTGGCGCGATCAGTCCCAGACCCAGCAGGCCGCCGGCGCACACCAGGCGCACGGAGCGTGCCAAAGTTGTTTCAACCATCATTGTTTCGTTCTCCCAATTCTTATATCGATGACCACGGAGTGATCGCGGGTTTTTTGCGGCGCATGCCAGTGAGAAAAACGTAGCGTTTTTCGCATTCGCCATCAGATCACCCACGGATGCCGGCTGTCAACGTACAAAGTTTTGTAAAAGCACGTAAAAAGCGGGATTTCGTGCAAGCAACATTGCGCCAATACAGCGCTAAAAAACGCTCTAATTTGGTGCCGGAGCCGATCCGGTGCGCGGAAACATTGGCGTATCGGCATAAATTTAGCGAATATCTTGGTGCGCCGTGGCTGGTGTGCCACATCCTGGTGCGCCACCGACAGTCATCCGGCCACGTTTAGGCACATTTACAACGTTACATTTCTGCCACAAAAAAGGGCGGCGCCGTAGCGCCGCCCTTCAGGGTCGGTTCAACCTGCCGTCAGACGGTTAGAAGAACTTGTAGCTGGCGCCGATTTTCATGTAGCGGCCGATGGCGCCGGAAGCGTCCATCGGGTTGTAGCTCATGCCGCCGTAGGTCTGTGGATCCAGCGGCGCGATCTTGTCGAGCACGTTGTTCATCGACGCGTACAGGGTCAGCTGCTTGTTGACCGCGTAGCGGGTCGACAGGTCCAGGGTCGTGAACGAGGCGATCTCGCACTTCGCGTTCGGGGCGTTGGCGCCGCCGACAAAGGTGTTGGCGCACAGCGACGCGGCGTCGGCCGTGTTGCGCATCTTGTCGCGGTAGTTAACGTTACCCGTTACGTTCAGGTTGCCCAGATCCCACGTGGCCATCAGGCTGACCTTGTTTTTCGGCGTGCCGGCGCAGTTGGACGTGTCGCAGTTGCCGTGCGTGCCGGCGTACTGATACGTCTTGGTGGCGGACTCGGCCCGCAGCCACGAAGCGACGTGGGTCCAGGTCAGGCCGACGACCGCGCGGCCGTAGGCCCCCAGTCGCAAGCGCTGCTTGATATCGAAGTCCACACCGCTGACCTTGGTGTAGCTCGAGTTGCGGTACGGCGCCTGGGTCAGCACCAGGGTGCCGGTGTTGGGCTGGGCGACGCCGCCGACGACCAGGTTGTTGTCGTTACGAACCGCAGTCGGCAACGCGGCCGCCTGGTCGTACGGCAGCGAGTTGATCTCGTTGCTGCGCTTGATGGTCCAGCCGTCCAGCGACAGGCTGGTGCCGTCGAGCGGATCCCAGACCAAGCCCAGCGTCTTGCCCTTCGATTCCTCCGGTTGGAGCTTCGGATCGCCGACCTTGACGGCGGCCACGGTGATGGCGCAGTCGGTCGAAGTGGCGCCGCCGGCGGCCGGCACGCCGCCCGGACAACGGATCGGATCGCGCACCGGCGCCGAGCCGGTCGATTGCGAGGTGGCGTTGCCCTCGGCCGGGCCGGGGGCGCGGAAGCCCTCGGTGTAAGTGCCGCGCAGCGCGAAGCTCTTGACCGGGGTCCACTTGATGCCGGCTTTCGGCGTCGACGAGCTGAAGTTGTCGTATTTGTCGTAGCGAATCGCCGCCGACAGCTCGACGGTCTTGATCACAGGCGCCAGGATCTCGGCGTACACGGCCTTGACCTTGGTGTCGCCGAAGGCGGCCACATAACTCGAGTTGATGGTGCCGTTCTCCGAGCCCGACAGCGACGGGTTCGACAATTGTTCTTTGCGGTATTCGCCGCCGAACGCCAGACCCAGGTTGCCGCCCGGCAGTGCGAACAGTTCACGCGAGGCTTTGAAGTCGATGATGTCGAGCTTGGTGGTCGATTTCGACGTGGCGTTCACGCGCAGCGCCGCGTACAGCGAGGCGGGATTGCGGTAGGCCTGGTCGCCGATGTAGTACGGGAAGTACTGCGAGGTCGGGTCGCCCAGCGCCGAGCGCAGCACGTTCATGTTCAGCATGTTGGTGTATTCCAGGTCCAAGGTGGACTCGGAATGGGTGTAGCCGGTGTCGTAGTCCCAGCCCATGGCCGAGCCCTTGATGCCGATCACGGCGCGCGTGAATTCGTTGTCGGCGCTGCGGGTGCTTGGGCCGACGTCGAACGCCGAGTAGCGCAGGCGGGTAGCCACGCCGTACGGGTTTTGCGGGTGCGTCGCGCCCAGCAGTGCGATGTTGCCATAGTTGACGAAGCCCAGCGGATTGGCGGCATTCGGCGGGAACGCGATCGTCGGCGTGATGGTCGGCGGGATCATCATGAACGAGGTGTTGCGCTTGGAGTAGCCCGCTTCGGCGTAGGCCTGGGTGTTTTCGTTGATTTGCCAGGTGCCGCGCGTGTACAGGTTGACCGATTCGATCTCCGGCTGCATGTCGCGGAACTGGTCGTGGTGCCACAGGCAACCGCCGTTCGCGCCGGTCTGGTCCTTGGTGGCCGACAAGGTCGAGCAGCCGGGCAGGGACACGTAGTCGTTGGTGGCCGGATTGCGAATCGAACCGGCCGGGCTTGGGCTGGCGTTGTTGTTGCCGGCGATGTAGCCGTTGGCGAACTGGGTACCGACCGGGTAGCCATACGGACGCAGGTCGGCCTTGCCGATGTGCGCGCGGTCCTTGCGGTCGCTGTTTTTGATGCTGTCGGACTGGAAATATTCGGCGTTGAAGACGAAGTTGTACTTGTCGTCGTCGAGGTTGCCCTTGCCGTAGGTCAGCGAGGCCTTGTTCTGCTTGCCGTCGTCGTAGCGCGACCAGCCGGTGTCGCCCTTGATTTGCAGGCCTTCGAAGTCCTTGCGCAGGATGATGTTGACGACGCCGGCGATGGCGTCGGCGCCGTAGGTCGACGACGCGCCGTCCTTGAGGATCTCGATGCGCTCGACGATTTGCATCGGAATGGTCGACAGGTCGGTGAAGCTTTTCTGGCCGTCGTCGGCGCGCGCGAACGGCGCCATGCGGCGGCCGTTGAGCAGCACCAGGGTCGAGGTGGCGCCCAGGCCGCGCAGCGAGATCGCCGTCGAGCCGGCCGCGAAGCCGTTGCCGAAGCCGGTCGGCAGCGAGCCGGCGCCGTCGGCGGTCAAGGTTTGCAGGTATTCGGACACGGTGCCCTTGCCCGATTTCAGCAAGTCCTCGCTGGTGATCACTTGCACCGGCGATGCCGTCTCTGCGGTCGCGCGTTTGATGCTCGAACCGGTGATCTCAACGCGCTGAATCGGCGCGTCGGTCGTTTGCGCCATGGCCGGGGCGGACATCAAACCTGCGGCGGCGAGACCACCCGAAAAAATCAGGCGTACTGAACGGGACAATACTGTTTCCATCATCATGCTGACACTCTCCAACTGAACTGGGACTACCCTGAAATGAGTCGCCGGCCACGCGGCCGATCGCTGCATCGCGGCGCTCTCGTGCGAGGAATTTTTTCGTTCCTCTATTTTTATAAGAGCATCGGCATTGCTGAGGTGTCAACGCGGCCAATGCCTATCGAACCGGATTAACCGATCATTTTATTTACGACACGGCGCTGGCACCAAAGTGATAGTCAGTACCGAATTCCCCGTAATGAGCGGCTAAATTCGACTAACACGCAGGAAAGGTTTGGTTTTTCGCTAACGATGTAAACATGAAGGAAATTTCGACAACGGGGGTTTTCGCCGGAAATTAAACTGTAACAAATCTGTAACCTGTTACTTTTAGGCGACAAAGTGCTGGTTTGCGATTGAATATCAATTTCACCGACGCAGCAGATTATTCGGTGTCAGGACCGGTTTTTCAGCCACCGATACTTACCCGAGCCGTCCGGCATGGTCAGCCGCTGCCGGATCGGGTATAACTGCCCGTGTGGAATGTCGGGTTGTGTAACGTCTGTATAGGAGAGGCGCGGGATGGGGGCTTTTGTGGTGCGCCGCGTGTGGCAGATGTTGCCGACGATGCTGGGCGTGGTGTTGCTGGTGTTTCTGCTGTTTAACTGGGTCGGCGGCGATCCGGCCTATATATTGGCCGGCAAGATGGCCAATGCCGAGGCCATCGCCAACATCCGCCACCAGCTCGGCGTCGACCAGTCCTACGCTATGCAACTATGGATTTTTATCCGGCAGATCGTCACCTTCGACTTCGGCCTGAGCTGGGCGACTGGCGAGCCGGTGTCGCACATCATCGCCACACGGCTGGGGCCGTCGCTGACGGTGCTGATTCCGCTGACCGTGCTGGAAACCGTGATCGGCATCGCGCTGGCGCTGGCCGTCGCCTTCGTGCGCGGCTCGCTGACCGACCGCGCGGTGATGATCGCCTGCACGGTCGGCATGTCGGTCAGTATTCTGGTGTACATCATCGTGCTGCAGTACGGGCTGGCCTACAAGATGGGCCTGTTCCCGGTGCAAGGCTGGGGGCAGGACTTGCGCGAGAACCTGACGCGCTACGCGGCGTTGCCTATCCTGATCGGGCTGGCGGTGTCGATCGCGCCGACTTTACGGCTGTACCGCAGCTTTGTGCTCGACGAGGCGGGCCAGGACTATGTGCGCACGGCGCGCGCCAAGGGATTGAGCGAGCGGCGTGTGATGTGGGTGCACGTGCTGCGCAACGCCGCCATCCCGATTGTGACGCACGTGATGGCCAGCCTGCCGGCGTTGCTGATCGGGGCCTTTCTGCTGGAGCGTTTCTTTGGCATTCCCGGCATTGGACGCGAGGTGATTCTGGCGGTTGAACGCAGCGATTTTCCGGTCATCAAAGCCATCACCGTCTATGTTGCGGTCGCAACCATGGTCTTTAATCTGCTGACGGATCTGATGTACCAGGCGCTCGATCCACGGGTGAAACTCGCATGACCGGCGTGATACTGACGGGGCCGCCGGCCGGCTTGTGGACCCTCGCGTGGCGCCGGCTGCGCGCCGACCGCGTGGCGATGCTGTCGCTGGCGGTGGTGAGCGCGTTCCTGCTGATGCTGGCGCTGTCGGCCGGCGGCCTGATCGCCGCCGACTGGGAGGACGAGGTCGGCGTCAACTACGCGCCGCCGGGCTTTGTCGGCGCCAAGGTTGGCGCGGGGCCTGCCGTCGTGGCGCGGCGGGCGGCGCTGCCGGACAATCCCTTCGATCCGTTGGCTGACGATATCCGTGCGCTGAAGGCGCAACTGGCCGCGCGGGCCGATGCCGGGCCGCAAGCCGCCCGCCTCGCCACCTTGCCGTTTGGCGGCGACAAATGGGGACACGACATCATCAAGAAGACCATCAAGGGCGGAGAAACGTCGATTGTCGTCGGCCTGGCGTCGGCCGCGCTGGCGGTCGGCATCGGCACCTTGTTCGGCGCGCTGTCGGGTTACTGGGGCGGCGTGGTGGACGACGTCTTTAACTGGTTCTACAGCATTTTTACGGCCATCCCGTCGGTGCTGATGATATTGGCGGTGGCCGCCGTGCTGCAGCAGCGCGGCGTGGCGACCATCGTGCTGATCCTCGGCCTGACCGGCTGGACCGGCCCGTACCGTCTCATCCGCGCCGAGTACATCAAGCACAAGGGCCGCGAATACGTGCTGGCGGCGGACGCCATCGGCGCCTCGCACTGGCGCAGGATGTTTTCGCATATCTTTCCCAATGTCAGCCATGTGGCGCTGGTGCAGTTGTCGATCCTGGTGGTCGGCTTTATCAAGGCCGAGGTTATCCTCAGCTTCCTCGGCTTCGGCGTGCCGGTCGGCGTGGTGTCCTGGGGCAGCATGCTGAACGAGGCGCAGAACGAGCTGATCCTCGGTCGCTGGTGGCAGCTGACGGCCGCCGCCATCGCCATGGCGTTGCTGGTGACGGCGTTCTCGCTGCTGACCGATGCGCTGCGCGACGCCCTCGATCCGAAGGTGAAATGATGGCCAGCGAAAACATGGATAACGACATCCTGCTCGATGTCCGCGCGTTGCACATCGGCTTTCGGGTCGACCGCCATACCACGGTCGAAGCCGTCAAAGGCGTGTCCTTCAGCGTGCCGCGCAACGGTACCGTCGCGCTGGTGGGCGAGTCGGGCAGCGGCAAGTCGGTCAGCTCGCTGGCGGTGATGGGCCTGCTGGCGCCGGACACCACCATCATCGGACCGTCGAGCAGCATCCGCTTCGATGGCCGCGAGTTGCTGTCGCTGGCGCCGGCGCAACGTCGCGCGCTGTGCGGCAAGGACATCGCGATGATCTTCCAGGAGCCGATGTCGTCGCTCAACCCGGTGTTCACCGTCGGCGCGCAGATCGGCGAGGTGCTGCGCCTGCACCTTGGCATGGGCCGGGCCCAGGCGCGCCGCCGTACCCTGGAATTGCTCGACGAGGTGGGCATCCCCGATCCGGCGGTGAAGATCGACGCCTATCCCAGCCAGTTGTCGGGCGGCCAGCAGCAGCGCGTGATGATCGCCATGGCGATCGCCTGCGAACCGAAGCTGCTGATCGCCGACGAGCCGACCACCGCGCTCGACGTGACGATCCAGAAGCAGATCATGGAGCTGATCGCGGGCCTGCAACAGCGCCGAGCGATGGCGGTGTTGCTGATCACGCACGACCTGGCGCTGGTGGCGGAGATTGCCGACCACGTGGTCGTGATGCGCCATGGCGAGGTGCGCGAGGCCGGCGCGGCGCGGCAGGTGCTGGACGCGCCGGCCGATGCCTACACCAAGGCGCTGCTGCACTGCCGTCCGAGGCTGGACCAGCGGCCGTGGCGCCTGCCGGTGATCGCCGACTATATGAACGATGCGGCGGAGGGCAGGCGCTTTGCCGGCGGCGACATCGCCGAAGGGCAGGGCGTTACCTTGCTGCATCCGCTGCAGCGCGAGCGCGGCTATCGGCCGGACGACGAGCCGGTGCTGGTGGTCAATAACTTGAGTAAGAGCTTCCATGTGCGCGAGGGCTGGTTCGGCAAGCGCGAGTTCAAGGCGGTCGACAATGTGTCGTTCACGCTCGCGCGCGGCAGAACCCTGGGCGTGGTGGGGGAATCCGGTTCCGGCAAAACCACGGTCGGCCTGACCTTGCTACGGCTGCACCAGGCCACCGGTGGCAGCGCGCTGTTCGACGGACGCGACCTGCTGTCGATGACGGCGCGCGAGTTCCAGGCGTACAAGCGGCGCATCCAGATCATTTTCCAGAATCCATACGCATCGCTGAACCCGCGTTTCACCGTCG
Source organism: Duganella sp. AC917 (assembly GCF_979258245.1). Classification (NCBI taxonomy): domain Bacteria; kingdom Pseudomonadati; phylum Pseudomonadota; class Betaproteobacteria; order Burkholderiales; family Oxalobacteraceae; genus Duganella; species Duganella sp. AC917. Next base: position 3,818,393 of record NZ_OZ409848.1, on the reverse strand, counting down.
GCCAGATATTGCTGGAGCCGATGCGCATTCACCGCATCGGCGCCGACGACCGCGAGCGGACCGCCGCCGCGTATTCATTGCTGGAAAAGGTTGGTTTGCCGGCGACTGCGTTCCAGCGTTATCCGCACGAGTTTTCCGGCGGCCAGCGGCAACGGATCGCCATCGCGCGCTGCCTGACGATGAAGCCGGAGATTCTCGTGTGCGACGAATCGGTGTCCGCGCTGGATGTGTCGGTGCAGGCCCAGGTGCTTAATCTGTTGCAGGATCTGCAAGACGAGTTCGGGCTGTCGTACATCTTTATCTCACACGACTTGTCGGTGGTGAAATATATCGCCGACCAGGTGATGGTGATGCGGCGGGGCGTGGTGGTGGAAATGGCCGGCTCTGACGAGCTGTATCGTGATCCGCAGCATCCGTACACCCGCAGCTTGCTGGCGGCCATCGCCGGGCGCACATGAGGTGGCGCGGGAACGGTTAAGCGATTTTTAAGTTAAGATATACGCATGCCGAATTTAATCCAACTGCTGCAAGAATATGGCGTACTGATCGTGTTTGCGATCGTGCTGATCGAGCAGATCGGCATGCCGATTCCTGCTTATCCGATCCTGATCGTCGCCGGTGCCCTGTCCATCGATGGCGACTTCAGCTGGCCCGCCGTGCTGGCGGCGGCCATTTGCGCCTGTTTGATCAGCGACGGCTTCTGGTTCCGCATGGGGCGCTTCTACGGCAAGCGCATCCTCAAGCTGCTGTGCAGGATTTCGCTGTCTCCCGATTATTGCGTCAGCCAGACCGAGGACAGCTTTACCAAGTGGGGGCCGAAAATGCTGATCGTGGCCAAGTTCATTCCAGGGTTTAACACGATCGCCTCGCCGCTTGCCGGCGCCATGGGCACGAGGTATCAGGTTTTTCTGGGCTATAGCTTGCTTGGCGGAGCGTTGTGGAGCGGCACCGGTATCGCGATTGGTGCTTTTTTCCATTCCAGTATCGATTCGGTGTTGACGACCCTGAGCGACCTGGGCTCGACGGCGCTGATGGTGTTGCTGGCGCTGCTGGCGCTGTTTGTCGCGTATAAGTATGTGGAGCGCAAGCGTTTCCGGCAGTCGGTGCAGATCGACCGGGTGACGGTGGACGACTTCAAGCAGCTGATCGAGGCGGGCCACGATCCGGTGCTGGTCGATGCGCGCAGCGTGACGGCGCAAATGCTGGAGCCGGCGATTCCCGGCGCGCTGTTGTTCAAGGGCGGCGAGCCGAGCACGGAGATCATCGCGCTGGATAGAAAGCGCCATATTGTTGTGTATTGCAGTTGCCCCAATGACGTGACGGCGGCGCAGGTGGCCAAGGAGTTGAAGGCGCACGGGTTTACCTTGGCGCGGCCGTTGCATGGAGGACTGGATGCGTGGAACGCGCGGTTCGGCACGCGCGAGCCTGCGGCCGACCAGGTCGTCGATACGGCGCCTGCGGCTTAAGCCGCAATAACCGCTCGGGAGCGTGCAGGGCAGGGTAGTCATACTACTCAAAATAAATTCTCAAAAGTAATTTCATGGGCCAAACGCAGCCGAACTGTACTAAAACTACAAACTCTGCTTGCCTGGAATAGTGGAAATACCTTAAGCTTAGGCCTCAACTATTTTCGACCGACCATGACAGCCCAGTCCCTTCAATCGCCTACCTCCCCGACCACCGACTACATTGGTGGCCCGCGTCTGCTAGCGGATATCGGCGGCACCAATGCGCGCTTCGCGCTGGAGACCGCCCCGGGCAAGATTGAGGCGATCGAAGTGCTGCCTTGCGCCGCCTACCCCACCATTGCCGACGCGCTGGTCGCCTACCTCGGCTCGCCAGCCGTGGCCGGCAAGGGCGTCACCGGCATCCGCAATGGCGCCATCGCCATCGCCAACCCGGTGACCAGCGACATGGTGCGCATGACCAACCACCATTGGCAGTTCTCGATCGAGGCGCTGCGCCGCGAAGTGAACTTCGACATCCTGGTGGTCGTCAACGATTTCACCGCGCTGGCCAGCTCGCTGCCGCAACTGTCGGCGACGCAAAAACACCAGGTCGGCGGCGGCGTGGCCGTGCCCGGCACGCCGCTGGGCCTGATCGGCGCCGGTACCGGCCTGGGCGTCTCGGGTCTGATTCCAGGCAAGGACGGCTGGACCGCGCTGCTGAGCGAAGGCGGCCATGTCAGCTTCTCGCCGGTCAACGCCAAAGAAGTGGCCATCCTGCAGTTCGCGTGGAAAGAATTCGAACACGTGTCCGCAGAGCGCCTGATGTCCGGCGCCGGTATCGAGCTGATCTACCGCGCGCTGGCCGACCAGCAGGGCGTGACCGCCGAGCCGCTGAGCGCGGCCGACATTTCCACGCGCGCGCTGGCCGGCGAATGCCCGCTGTGCGACGACGTCATCGAGACTTTCTGCCGCATGCTCGGCACGATTGCCAGCAACATCGCCATCACCCTGGGCGCGCAGGGCGGTATTTATATAGGTGGCGGGATCGTGCCGCGCCTGGGCGAGCGTTTCGACAAATCCGGCTTCCGCGCGCGCTTCGAACAGAAGGGCCGCTTCAATAAATACCTGTGTCAGGTGCCGACCTGGGTCATCACCGCCGAATACCCTGCCTTTGTTGGTGTTTCTGCAATTTTGTCGGATCGGCTTGCCGCTGCGTAAGGCAACTTACATATCGATGTCGCCGAAATGCGCGTTTGGTACTTTTATCGGGTACAATTCGGCTTGTAGGATGAAACGTCATTGATTGGTCTCGCATGTTTTCGCCCGAAAATCGCGTTTCGCAGTCGCGTTTCACGTAGAAAAGCGGCGGCCTCGGTCGTCGTCGGCATGCCTCTCTCTCCCGCCCGGCGCGTATCGCCCGGGCTCGGAAAACAGCTTCAGCGAGTACTCCGGCAGGCGGCATTTTGAATGCGGCCACTGCCTCACTGAATGTGATTGATTTCTTTCATTGCATGACAATGCAACCACAAGATTGCTATGGATACAGCTGAGGCTAAAAGAGTCCTCGAAACCGCCTTGCTATGCGCCCATGAGCCATTGTCGATCCACAGTCTGAAAAAGCTGTATGTCGATGTCGATGACCAGGGCAGGCCGCGCGGTCCCGGAGTAGGTTCCGATACGATCAAGGAATTGCTGGAAGAACTGCGGCTCGATTGGGCCGGCAAGGGTATTGAAGTGGTCAGTTTATCGACCGGCTGGCGCTTCCAGAGCCGCCCCGAGATGAAGCTGTACCTGGACCGGATGAATCCGGAAAAACCGCCCAAGTATTCGCGGGCAACGCTGGAAACCCTGGCGATCATCGCGTACCGGCAGCCGGTCACGCGGGGCGATATCGAAGAGATACGCGGCGTAGCCGTCAATTCACAGACGATCAAAATGCTGGAAGACCGTGGCTGGGTAGACGCCATTGGTTACCGCGACGTCGTGGGCCGCCCGGCGTTGCTGGGCACGACCAAGCAGTTTTTGGATGATTTGGGGCTCAATTCGCTGTCCCAGCTGCCGCCGTTGCAGCAATTGAGCGATGTGCAGGGCGGTGGTCCGGATATGGAAGCGCTGGAAGCAGCCCTGCAAGAGAACTTTGACAAAGCCGCGCACAGCGAAAGCGTCGCGCAACAACGAGATGGTACGGATAGCGAGTTGCAAGTGGCCGACGAAGCAGTAGACGCCGCGACTAGCCCGGAAGCCGGCCAGCAAGCAATCAATCACGACCATGCGCCAGATTTAACGGTTGACGCTGAGCACAACCAAGAAACGAACAATGAACAAATCTAATACCCCTGAGACAGTCAACGACGCCACCGCAGACGTGGTCGCCAAGCCAAAACGCCGCACCAAAGCACAGATCGAAGCCGATGCGGCCGCGTCCGGCGCCGCCGATGCGGCCCCTGCCGCCAAGGCCAAGCGCAAGCCGAAGGCCGGAGCTGCTGTCGAGGCCGCCGCACCTGCGGCGCCGGTTGTTGCCGCTGCCGCCGCCGACGCGAAGGACGCTCCAGCGCCCGTGAAAAAGCCGCGCGCCAAGCCGGCCGCCAAGGTTGCAGTCGAGGTTGTCCAGGCTGTTGAATCCGCGCCGCAAGGCGCAGCGGTGGAAGCACAGGCCCAGGCACCGGCCAGGGCGCCACGCGCGAAGAAACCAGCCGCAGTGACGGCGTCGTCCGAATCGCCGGCGCCAGCCGTGGCAGTGGAAGCGCAAGCCGCTCCTGCCGCAGCCGCAGGCACCCCCGGCGCCGAAGGCCAGGCAGGCCAGCGCGAGCGCAGCGACCGTGGCCCGCGCGGCCCGCGCGGTCCGCGCCAGATGCGCGAGCAACGCGCCCTGCGCGAAGCGACAATGCCGCGTCCAGAGCCGGTGGTCGCGGTCGACGGTGAAGCGGCGCCTGCGGAAGAGGGCGCCCAGCCGGACGGCAAGCCGCGCAACGAGCGCGGTCCGCGCCCTGAAGGCCAGCAGCGCAACGGCAAGCAAGCCGGACGCGGTGGCAAGGGACCGAAGCCGCAGCGCGTTCATGGCGCCTTCGGCAATGTCGGCAAAGGCAATGACGCCGACGCCGCCTTCTCGTACGTCACCTCGGACGCCTTCGACAGCGAAGAAACCGGCAAGGGCCGCAACGCGCCGAAAGTCGTGCGCCGCGACCTGACGTCGGAAGACGACGCGCCGAAACTGCACAAGGTGCTGGCTGAAGCCGGTCTCGGCTCGCGCCGCGACATGGAAGAGTTGATCGTTGCGGGCCGCGTGTCGGTCAACGGCGAGCCGGCCCACATCGGCCAGCGCATCCTGCCGACCGATGCCGTGCGCATCAACGGCAAACTGATCCAGCGCCGCGTCAGCAAGAAGCCGCCGCGCGTGCTGGTGTACCACAAGCCTGCCGGCGAAATCGTCAGCCATGACGATCCGGACGGCCGTCCATCGGTGTTCGACCGCCTGCCGACGATGAAGGCCGGCAAATGGCTGGCCATCGGCCGCCTCGACTTCAACACCGAAGGCTTGCTGCTGTTCACCACGTCCGGTGACCTGGCCAACCGCCTGATGCACCCGCGCTACAGCATCGACCGCGAATACGCGGTGCGCACCCTGGGCGTGCTGGAAGAAGGCATGCGCCAGAAGTTGCTGGCCGGCATCGAACTGGAAGACGGCCTGGCGCAGTTCTCCAAGATCGCCGACGGCGGCGGCGAGGGCATTAACAAGTGGTACCGCGTGATCATCGGTGAAGGCCGTAACCGCGAAGTGCGCCGCATGTTCGAGGCGATCGGCCTGACCGTGTCGCGTCTGATCCGTACCCGTTACGGCGCGATGACGCTGCCAAGCAGCCTGAAGCGCGGCCGCTGGGAAGAGATGGAAGAGAACACCGTGCGCGACCTGCTGGCCGCCTACGGTGTCGACAAGAAAGGCGGCGGCGACGCGACGGCCGCCGCGCCGCGCGGCAAGGGTCCGCAGCAAGCCAAGCCGACCGGCCAGAACAAAGGTCCTGAAAAGCGTCCGCAACGCGGCCGCGCCGAGGTCGACGACCGTGATGATGACGACGACGAGGATGATGGCGACGAGCCGAACTTCAACCGCGCCGATGTCAGCAACGACAACGCGATGCCTTTCGCCAAGCAGCAGCGCGGTCCGCGTTTCGGTAACCAGGGCCGTCCGGGCAATGGCGCCGGCGGCGCCGGTGGTCCCAACGGCGGCGGCAATGGCCGTGGCGCGCAGGGTTCGGGTCGTCCCGGTGGCAATGGTCAAGGTGGTCAAGGTGGCCAGGGTGGCGGCCAGGGCCGTCCAGGCGGCGCGCAAGGTTCGGGCCGTCCGGGTGGCCGTCCGCAAGGTATCGGCGGTTACGCCGGTGGCCGTCCGCTGGGCGAAGGTCCGGCGCGCAGCGCCGGCGGCGGCCAGGGTCGTCCGCAAGGTCAGGGCCGTCCGCAAGGCCAGGGCGGTCAAGGCGGCCAGGGCGGTGGCATGGGCGGCGGCCAGTCGGCCAAGGGTCCAAGCCGCGGTCCGCGCCAGCCTGATCCGCTGCAGACGACTTTCGGTTTCGGTAACGCCGGCGCGCCGCGTCGCAACCAGCCGCCGCGCGGCGGCGCGATCGATCACGGAATGCCACGTCGCCGTAAGGGTTAATCCCTTGTTTTGACGTCTTTTAGCCTTATCTGGGCTGCTGTAGCGCTGTTTTCGGCCATGCGCCGATTGCAGCGAAGACCAGATAAGGTTATAATAACCAGCCTAGTAAAAGTTCTTCGCGGGTAGCTCCCCAGGAATCCTTTCATCTGGCTAGGTATTACAAGAAGATGGGCAGATGCCCATTTTTTTTTTGTTAAAGCGTTTTGTTACGGCCTGTTTTGAATAATTGCAAACAGGCCTTGATTTGGAGAATTTCTTGCAGCTGCCGGAACTAATTGAAAAGACCGTCATGGGTCTGGGCTACGAGCTGGTTGATGTCGAACGGGCCGAGCGCGGAGTCTTGCGCGTGTTTATCGATTTCAGCGCAGCCGACGCCGAAGAAAAAGGCCCGATCACCGTGGAAGATTGCGCCACGGTCAGCCACCAGCTGTCGCACGTGCTGACGGTCGAGAACGTCAATTACGAACGCCTCGAAATCTCGTCGCCGGGTCTGGATCGTCCGGTGCGCAAGCTGGAAGACTTCGTGCGCTTTGCCGGTTACGAGGTCATCGTCAAGCTGCGCACTGCAATGCCGGGTACGAACAACCGGAAATCGTTCCAGGGCGTTCTGCAAGAACCCCAGGGCGATAATTTGTCGTTGGAATTTGATAGCAATGATGGTCCGGCGCTGTTGGAGTTTACGCTCGCCGACGTGGATAAGGCACGCTTGGTGCCGCAGGTGGATTTTAAGGGACGCAAAGCATGAGTCGCGAAGTTTTGTTATTGGTAGACGCGCTGGCGCGTGAAAAGAACGTCGATAAGGATGTCGTTTTCGGCGCGCTGGAATTCGCGTTGGCGCAAGCCACGAAGAAACGCTATGAAGGTGAAGTCGATATCCGCGTTTCGATCGACCGCGAGTCGGGTGAATTCGAATCCTTCCGCCGCTGGCACGTCGTCCCCGATGAAGCGGGCCTGCAACTGCCGGACCAGGAAATCCTGCATTTCGAAGCCAAGGAACAAATTCCTGACATCGAAGTGGACGATCACATCGAAGAACCGATCGAGTCCGTCGAATTCGGCCGCCGCTTCGCGCAAGACACCAAACAGGTGGTCCTGCAGCGTGTGCGCGACGCCGAGCGCGAACAGATCCTGGTCGACTTCCTCGAGCGCGGCGACTCGCTCGTGACCGGCACCATCAAGCGCATGGAACGCGGCGACGCGATTGTCGAATCGGGCAAGATCGAAGCACGCCTGCCGCGCGACCAGATGATTCCAAAGGAAAATCTGCGCATCGGCGACCGCGTCCGGGCTTTTATTTTGCGCATCGACCGCAATATGCGTGGTCCACAGGTGATTCTGTCGCGCACCGCGCCGGACTTCATCATGAAGCTGTTCGAGCTGGAAGTGCCGGAAATCGAGCAAGGCATGCTGGAAATTAAATCGGCAGCCCGCGACGCCGGCGTCCGCGCCAAGATCGCCGTCTACACGGCCGACAAGCGCATCGACCCGATCGGTACTTGCGTCGGCATGCGCGGTTCGCGCGTACAGGCCGTCACCGGCGAGCTCGGCGGCGAGCGCGTCGACATCGTGCTGTGGTCGGAAGATCCGGCCCAGTTCGTCATCGGCGCGCTGGCCCCGGCCAATGTGTCGTCGATCATGGTCGACGAAGAGAAGCACGCGATGGACGTCGTCGTCGACGAAGAGAACCTGGCGATCGCGATCGGCCGTTCCGGCCAGAACGTGCGCCTCGCTTCCGACCTGACCGGCTGGAAGATCAATATCATGACGGCCGAGGAATCGGCCGACAAGGCAGCCCAGGAAACCGCGGCGGTGCGTGCACTGTTCATGGAAAAACTGGACGTCGATCAGGAAGTCGCCGACATCCTGGTGGAAGAGGGCTTTGCCAGCCTGGAAGAAATCGCTTACGTGCCGATCTCCGAAATGCTGGAAATCGAATCGTTTGACGAAGATACCGTCAACGAACTGCGCACCCGCGCCCGTGACGCCCTGGTCACCGAAGCGATCGCTTCGGAAGAAGGCCTGGAAGGCATGGACGAGGCGCTGGTCGGTCTGGAAGGCATGGACCGCATCACCGCCGGCAAGCTGGGCCTGGCCGGTATCAAGACTGTCGATGCATTTGCTGCACTGGCCTACGATGAGTTTGGCGCCATTCTGGCCCTGCCTGTGGACCGTGCGCGCGCACTGATTACAAGTGAATTTGAAGATGTGACCGACGATGAGATGAAGTTGGTTGACTCGAAGTACGACGATCGTGCCAAAGGCCTCCAGGCCAAGGCATGGAGTCTTGCCGAATCTGCAAAGGCATAATTTGAGTATCTTTATCATCTCCGCGACACATAGAAAAGAGGACTGAATGGCGAGTAACAACGTAGCCCAATTTGCCACCGAACTGAAGATGCCTGCAGATTTGCTGCTGACGCAGCTGCGTTCTGCCGGCGTCGAAAAAAGTTCGACGTCAGATCCATTGTCGAAAGATGATAAGGATAAGCTGCTTGATCACTTGCGTCGTACCCACGGCGCATCGGCTGATACCGAAAAGAAGAAGATCACGCTGACGCGCAAAGAAACCACTGAAATCAAGCAGGCCGATGCCAATGGCAAGGCCCGCACGATTCAGGTTGCTGTGAAGAAGGTTCGCACCTTCGTCCAGCGCGACGAGCCGGTCGCCGCTCCCGCCCCCGCCCCTGTGGCGCCGGTGGTGGATGCTGCCGAGGTGGCCCGTCGTGAAGAAGACGCCCGCAAGCAGGTTGAACTGATCGCGCGTCAGGAAGCCGAGCTGCGCGAGAAGCAAGACCGCCTGGCCAAGCTGGACGCCGAGAAGGAAGCCCAGGCGAAAGCCACGGCCGCCGCCGAAGCCGAAGCGAAGAAGGAAGCCGACGCCGAAGCGAAGAAAGCCGCCGCCAAGGCAGCGGCCGCCGCGACCAACGCCGGCGCCGCCGCGCCAGCGCCGGCAGTCGATGCAGCCGCCGAAGAGAAGAAAAAAGCCGCAGCGGAAGAGGCCAAGAAGAAGGCCGCCGCCGCCGCCAAGGAAGCTGCTGAAAAAGCCGAAGCCACCGACCGCGCCCGCAAGGCCGTGGCGGATGAGGTCGCCCAGATCAAGGCCATGATGAACGCGCCACGCCGCGCCATCAAGGCGCCTGAGCCGGCACCGGTGCCGGTCAAGGCCAAGGTTGCCGAAGGCACCTTGCACAAGCCTGCGACCGGCGCCGTCGCCAAGCCTGGCGACAAGCTGGGCGACAAGAAGCCGGTCACCGCGGACAAGAAGTCGATCAAGTCGGCCAATGTCTCGTCGACCTGGTCGGACGACGCCAAGAAACGTGGCGCGCCGGGCAACACCGCCAACAAGGGCCGTGGCAACACCGGCACCGGCGGCCGTGACGGCTGGCGTAGTGGTGGCAAGAGTGGCGGCCGTCGTGGCTCGCACTCGGACGACCGCGAAACCAACTTCCAGGCGCCAACCGAGGCGGTCATCAAGGACGTGTACGTCCCTGAAACCATCACCGTGGCCGAACTGGCGCACAAGATGTCCGTCAAGGCATCCGAGGTCATCAAGCAGCTGATGAAGCTGGGCCAGATGTGCACGATCAACCAGGTGCTGGATCAGGAAACCGCGATGATTCTGGTCGAGGAGATGGGCCACAAAGCCTTCGCCGCCGAGCAGGACGATCCGGAAGCGTTGCTGGCAGACCAGGGGGAGCACGCTCACTTCGAGTCCGTCTCGCGCGCACCGGTGGTGACCGTCATGGGTCACGTCGACCACGGTAAGACCTCGCTGCTCGATTACATCCGCCGCGCCAAAGTGGCGTCGGGCGAAGCCGGCGGCATTACCCAGCACATCGGTGCTTACCACGTGGACACCCCGCGCGGCATGATCACCTTCCTGGATACCCCGGGTCACGAAGCCTTTACGGCCATGCGTGCCCGTGGCGCGAAAGCGACCGACATCGTGATTCTGGTGGTGGCGGCCGACGACGGCGTGATGCCGCAAACGAAGGAAGCGATCGCCCACGCGAAAGCGGCCGGCGTGCCTCTGGTTGTCGCGATCAACAAGATCGACAAACCGGGCGGCAACGTTGACCGTGTGACGCAGGAACTGGTCGCCGAACAAGTTGTGCCGGAAGAATACGGTGGCGAATCGCCATTCGTGCCGGTCTCGGCAAAAACCGGCGCCGGTATCGATGCGCTGCTGGAACAGGTTCTGTTGCAGGCCGAAGTGCTGGAACTGAAAGCCCCGGTCGACGCGCCAGCGCGTGGCCTGGTGGTCGAAGGCCGTCTGGACAAGGGCAAGGGCCCGGTCGCGACGATCCTGGTGCAGTCCGGTACCTTGAAGCGCGGCGACGTGATTCTGGCCGGCTCCTCGTATGGCCGCGTTCGCGCGATGCTGGACGAGAACGGCAAGCCGATCAACGAAGCAGGTCCTTCGATCCCGGTCGAAATCCAGGGTCTGACGGAAGTGCCGCAAGCCGGTGAAGAAGTCATGGTCATGGCTGACGAGCGTAAAGCCCGTGAGATCGGTCTGTTCCGTCAAGGTAAGTTCCGCGACGTGAAACTGGCCAAGCAGCAAGCCGCGAAGCTGGAAAACATGTTCGACCAGATGGCCGAAGGCGAAGTCAAAAACCTGCCGATGATCATCAAGACCGACGTGCAGGGTTCGCAGGAAGCACTGGTCAGCTCGTTGCAGAAGTTGTCGACCTCGGAAGTGCGTGTCCAAGTGGTGCACGCAGCGGTCGGCGGCATCACCGAGTCGGACGTCAATCTGGCGGTGGCCTCGAAAGCGGTCATCATCGGCTTCAACGCCCGTGCCGATGCACAGGCGCGCAAGCTGGCCGAGTCGAACGGTGTGGACATTCGCTACTACAACATCATTTACGATGCGATCGACGAGATCAAAGCGGCGTTGTCGGGCATGCTGGCACCAGAGAAACGCGAAACCGTTATCGGCCAGGTCGAGATTCGCCAGGTTATCCTGGTCTCGAAGGTCGGCGCGGTTGCCGGTTGCCTGGTCACCGACGGCGTGGTCAAGCGCGCCTCCTCGGTCCGCCTGCTGCGCAACAACATCGTGGTGTGGACCGGCGAGATCGACTCGCTCAAGCGCTTCAAGGACGACGCGAAAGAAGTACGCGCCGGTCTGGAGTGCGGCCTGTCGCTGAAGAACTACAACGACATCCAGGTTGGCGACACCCTGGAAGTGTTCGAAGTTCAGGAAATCGCCCGTACCTTGTAATCGTTACGGACAGTAGCACTAGGTAAAGTGGACGGGGGCAGCAGCTCCCGTCCACTTGCCGTTTATGGAAAGCAGTATTGAATCATGGCAAAACATAGTAAAACCATCCCGCAGCGCGGTCAGCGCGTCGCGGACCAGATCCAGCGCGATCTGTCCGAAATCATCGCCTACGAGTTGAAAGACCCGCGCGTCGGCATGATCACTATCACCGAAGTGCAGGTTACGCCGGACTATGCGCACGCGAAGATCTTCTTCACGATGCTCAAGGACAGCCCGGAGCAGGTCAAGCAGACCGTCGAAGGTCTGTCGGCAGCGGCCGGCTACATGCGCGGCCAGCTGGGCAAGCGCCTGCACATCCACACCTTGCCGGCGCTGCACTTCGTGCACGACACGTCGACCTCGCGCGGCATGGAATTGTCGTTGCTGATCGACCAGGCCAACGCCACGCGTTCGCTGGACGACGACCAGGCCAAGCCGGACGACGAGAAAAAAGACGGCGACGAATAAGCCGTTTCGGCCGCATCCATGAAGCAAAATCATCCTAAAAAAGTCCGCGACCTGGTCGACGGCGTGCTGCTGCTCGACAAGCCGGTCGGCTTCTCGAGCAACGATGCACTGATCAAAGCCAAGCGCGTGCTCAACGCCAAGAAGGCCGGCCACACCGGCACGCTGGACCCGTTCGCCACCGGCCTGTTGCCGCTGTGTTTTGGCGAAGCGACCAAGTTCTCGCAAGACTTGCTGGAATCCGACAAGACCTACGAGACCACGGTGCATTTGGGCCAGAGCACCGACACCGGCGACACCGAAGGCGAAGTGATCGACACGCGCGACGTCAACGTCACACTGGATCAGATCCACGCGGTGCTGGAAAAGTTCCGTGGCCCGATCGCGCAAGTGCCGCCGATGTACTCGGCCTTGAAGCGCGACGGCAAGCCGCTGTACGAATACGCCCGCGCCGGCATCACCTTGGAGCGCGAGGCGCGCAACGTCATCATCCACAAGCTGGAGCTGGTGTCGTACGAAGCGCCGCTGCTGAAGTTGACGGTCACGTGCAGCAAGGGCACCTACATCCGCGTGCTGGGCGAGGACATCGGCGAAGCGCTCGGTTGCGGCGCGCACCTGAACGCGCTGCGCCGCACGCAGGTCGGTCCGCTGACGATGGACAACATGATCACCTTGGAGGCGCTGACCGCGCACGCCGAACCGTTGAGTCTGCTGGCTCCGGTGGACGCCTTGCTGGCCAGCTTCCCGGCCGTGCAGTTGAATGCCGAGCTGGCCAAACGATTCCTCAACGGCCAGCGCCTGGCGTTGGGCAAGGAGCCGGTCACGGTGCCGGCGGAGCAGGGCAGGGTGCGCGTCTACCTGGACGACAAGCTGCTTGGCACCGCGCTGCTTGGCGAATACAGCATCCTCGCCCCGGAACGGCTGATCGCCTTCACCGCCCCAGCGGCATCCACCTAACACCCCGGGGTCAAGTCTGTCATTCGGACACAGCCTGGACCGTAGCGGGGCTTGACCGCCGGGCTCGTGTCCGAATGACAGACTTGACCCCGGCAGGTTTGGAAAGCAACTCTTTGAAAATACTCGATATTTTTAAGGAGTTGCAACGCACCATGCTATACTACGCGGTTCCAGAAATTGGCTAAGCAGTTGTAGCCCACGAACATCCCGGAATACCCCCCGTACAGTTTGTACGCACCCGCAGTTTTTCAGCAAATATAACGACCATGTCTACTACAAAACGCGCAATTCGCAACATCGCTATTATCGCCCACGTTGACCACGGCAAAACCACCCTCGTGGATCAGCTGCTGCGCCAGTCCGGCACCTTCCGTGAAAACCAAGCGGTCGATAACCGCGTCATGGACTCGAACGACCTCGAAAAGGAACGCGGCATTACGATTCTGTCGAAGAACTGCGCGGTTGAGTACGAAGGCACCCACATCAATATCGTCGACACCCCAGGCCACGCCGACTTCGGCGGCGAAGTGGAGCGCGTGTTGTCGATGGTCGACTCCGTTCTGCTGCTGATCGACGCGCAGGAAGGCCCGATGCCACAGACCCGCTTCGTGACCCGCAAGGCACTGGCGCTGGGCCTGAAGCCTATCGTTGTCGTCAACAAGGTCGACCGTCCGGGCGCACGTCCTGAGTGGGCGATCAACCAGACCTTCGAACTGTTCGACAAGCTGGGCGCCAACGACGAGCAGCTGGACTTCCCTATCGTCTACGCGTCGGGCCTGAACGGCTACGCCGGCCTGACCGAAGACGTGCGCGAAGGCGACATGAAGCCATTGTTCGACGCCATCCTGGAACACGTGCCAGTGCGCGACGACAATCCGGAAGGCCCGCTGCAGATGCAAATCACGTCGCTGGACTACTCGTCCTACGTCGGCAAGATCGGCATTGGCCGCGTCAACCGCGGTACCGTCAAGGTCGGCCAGGACGTTCTGGTCATCAACGGCCCAGGCGCCACCCCGATCAAGGGCCGCATCAACCAGGTGCTGAACTTCAAGGGCCTGGAGCGCGTGCTGGTCGACGAAGCTGTCGCCGGCGACATCTGCCTGATCAACGGTATCGATGAAATCGGTATCGGTTCGACGCTGTGCGCGGTCGACACCCCTGAAGCGCTGCCGATGCTGACCGTCGACGAGCCGACGCTGACCATGAACTTCATGGTCAACAACTCGCCACTGGCCGGCCGCGAAGGCAAGTTCGTGACCTCGCGCCAGCTGCGCGATCGTCTGGACAAGGAACTGAAGGCCAACGTCGCGCTGCGCGTTGCCCCGACCGACGACGACACCATCTTCGAAGTATCGGGCCGCGGCGAGCTGCACCTGACCATCCTGATCGAAAACATGCGTCGCGAAGGTTTCGAGCTGGCCGTGTCGCGTCCGCGCGTGGTGTTCAAAATGGTCGATGGCGTGCGCCACGAGCCGTTCGAGCAACTGTCGGTCGACGTTGAAGAAGCCAACCAGGGCGGCGTCATGGAAGAACTGGGCCGTCGTCGCGGCGACCTGCAAAACATGGAATCGGACGGCAAAGGCCGTGTGCGTCTGGAATACCGTATTCCAGCACGTGGCCTGATCGGCTTCCAGGGCGAATTCATGACCCTGACCCGCGGTACCGGCTTGATGAGCCACGTGTTCGACGCGTACGCGCCGGTCGACAACACCAAGGGCGAACTGGGCGGCCGTCGCAACGGCGTGCTGATCTCGCAGGACGACGGCGCCGCCGTGGCCTACGCGATCTGGAAACTGCAGGATCGCGGCCGTATGTTCGTGGTCCACAACGACCCGGTCTACGAAGGCATGATCATCGGTATCCACTCGCGCGACAACGATCTGGTCGTCAACCCGATCAAGGGCAAGCAGCTGACCAACGTGCGCTCGTCGGGTACCGACGAAGCGGTGCGCCTGGTGCCGCCGGTTCAGATGTCGCTGGAATACGCGGTCGAGTTCATCGACGACGACGAACTGGTGGAAATCACCCCGAAATCGATCCGTCTGCGCAAGCGCTTCCTGAAAGAGCACGAGCGTAAAAAAGCCTCGCGCGAATCCTAAGCAAACCCGAGGCGCCATGCGCGCTTCGTCGAAGCCGCCCTCCGGGGCGGCTTTTTTTTCGCACTTTTTCTCCCGGTCACCTGTTTGGAGGATGTTTGCCGAAAGTGATGTCGATATGATCATTTTTGCAGTCCATCCATCACTACAACAGGGGAATCTCCATGCGCCAAACGTTTTCCACTCTGGGCCGCGCCGTCTGCGGTATCGCCTTGCTCGCGCTGGCGTCGTCGCCAGCGCGCGCCGACACCGCTTACGTTGCCGATTTCAACACCCCCACGCTCGACCCGGCCTTGCGGGTCATCCAGCTGCGGGAGGGCGTCTTCAAACCCGGCGTGGCGGGACCGTGGTCGGTCAGTACCGGTGCCGGCGCGCTGGTGCTGGCGAAGACGGTCTCGCCGCTTGGCGATCCCTATCCCGACGGTCCGCACGTGGGCACCACAGTGGCCGTGACCGGCGATTTCGTTGCCACCGTTACGGCCGATTCCACCGCCAACGGCGCCGGTGGCGGGGGCTTCTTCCTCGACATCAACGGCGGCTACACGGGCATGTCGTTTGGCGTCAACTGGGTCAACGACAGCGCCGGCCAGGGATTCGACAGCACCGGCTACTCGGCCGGGGCGACGCCGCTGATCACGCTTGAGATTCGGCGCATCGGCGACACGCTGACCAAAAGCTACAAGCTCGACGGGCAGGCCGGGTTCACGCAAGTATCGAGCTTGACCGACAGCAACGTCGTCGGTCTGGCCTGGTTCGACCTGACCAACTACGGTGGACTGGAAGCGGCCACCGCCTTGTCTTTCACCAGCTTTAGCGTGCTGCCGCTCGCGGCCCCCGTGCCGGAGCCGGAAACCTATGCCATGCTGCTGGCCGGATTGGGCCTGATCGGCATGGTTAGCCGCCGTCGGGTCCGTTCGGCAACGTGACAGCGGACTGCGGCGACAGGAAATAGGCCGGGCTTGCCAGCAGTACCGATACCAGGTCGGCCTGGCGATGGGTGCCGGTCTTGCCGAAGATGCTTTTGAGCTGGCTGCGGACGGTGTTGAGCGTGGTGCCGCGCTCGACGCCGGCTTCTTCAAGCGAGCGGCCGCCGCACAGTGCCACTGCCAGGTACGCCTCGGCTTCGCTGAGGCCGAACAGGCGTTGCACCAGCTCGGCCTGGACGGTGGGTGTGGCATCGGGGTCGAAGGCGAACACCAGCGCGCCGCTGCCGCTTTCCGCACCGCTAGCGGCGCTCTTGCGCATGGGCGAGATCAGCAGCATCAGGTCGCGCTTGCCCAAGCGCGGCACGAGCACCACCTCGGGCAATTGGCCACCGGCTCCGTGGCTGGCGTGGATGGCTTTGGTGATCTCCAGGTTCAGGCGCTGTGTGACGGCTCCTTTGCGGCTGAACAGGTGGCCGTTTTCAATCCACAGGTCGCGCCGTCCCGCCAGCAAACGCTGTGCTGCCTGGTTGCACAGCGCGACGCGAGAGAACTCGTCGAGCAGGATGGTCGGCATGGCGATCAAGTCCATGCCGCTGGCCAGCATGTCCTGACCCATCTGCAGCTCGGCGAAGCGCTGACGCATCTGGATGGCGCGCTGCAAGTGCGGCATCAACAGGTTGAACAGCGATAGCTCGTCGCGCGTGAAAGGCGGTTGCTGTGGCGTACGCTGGAGCATCATCTGCGTCAGCCACGGACCTTCGCGCAGCACGATCGCGCCGCTGGCGAACGCCACGCCCTGCGGCACCACCCAGTTGTTGTAGAAGCGCGTGCCGGTCGCCAGCCCCGGCGGCAGGTCGAGGTTGCTGGCGTAGAACGTGGCCATCGGCGAGGCATGGATGTGATGCGCCAGCACGTCCTCGGCGGCGTATTCCAGCACGTATTGATCCATCCACTTCTGCGCCAGACCCGTCATCCACAATCCCTTGACCTCGTGCGACTCGATATTCACCGTCAGCATCATCGTCGCCTTGAGAGCGAACAGCTCGGTGAACGCGGCCACGAAGCGGTGAAATCCGTCCGGCGCCAGCACCGAGTCGTACACGTGCGTGAGCAGGGCGTCGATCAGGTGGTGGCTCATGGTCACGTTAGCGAAAGGAGAAAACCCATTATTGCCTAAATAATTAAAAGTTTCAATTATTACATCTTAATTTGACAAGAATTGGTGCGCGGATTCCATTGCCTTTTGACTTGGGCTGGGGTAATTTGGCGCATGGCAGCATAAATTCGTATTGAGGAGCCTCAAGGTGAGTGACGAAAAGTTGAATCCCTGGTCCGGCTGGCCGACCAATCCATTTTCCCTGGCGCAGCAGGCGAGCGATTATTGGGTCGATGCCTGCCAGCGCAGCGTGCTGTTCATGGACGTGCTGCGCCAGCGCGGTGACGAGCGCAACCTGCGCACCGAAGAGACCGCGCCGCACGTGCTCAGTTTTGCTTTTGAAGTGATCATGGACGGCCGCGATCTGGAGCGTCCCGTCAACTACGGCCTGTGCTACATCGCGCCGCCGGACGGCGTCACCCCCGACCCCACCAAGCGTCCATTCATCGTGTTCGATCCGCGCGCCGGCCACGGGCCAGGCATCGCCGGCATGAAACAGGATAGCGAGATCGGCGTCGTGCTCAAGGCCGGCCATCCGTGCTATTTCGTCGGCTTCCTGCCCAAGCCGGTGCCGGGCCAGACCATCGAAGACGTCTGCCGGGCCGAGGCGAAATTCATCGCCCATGTGGCCGAACTGCATCCGCAGGCCGACGGCAAGCCCGCGCTGATCGGCAATTGCCAGGCCGGCTGGCAAATCATGATGACGGCCGCGCTGCAGCCGGACCTGGTCGGTCCGCTGGTGTTGGCCGGCGCGCCGCTGTCGTACTGGGCCGGTGTGCGCGGCAAGAACCCGATGCGCTACCTCGGCGGCGCGCTCGGCGGCACGTGGACAACCTCGCTCGCTGGCGACCTGGGCAACGGCATTTTCGACGGCGCGCAGCTGGTCGAGAATTTCGAGAAAATGAATCCGGCGAACACGATGTGGAGCAAGAACTACAACGTGTATTCGAAGATCGACACCGAGGCGGCGCGCTTCCTGGAATTCGAGCGCTGGTGGGGCAATCCGGTGCTGCTCAACGCGGGCGAAATGCAATACATCGCCGACTCGCTGTTCGTCGGCAACAAGCTGAGCGCGGCAGCGCTGCTCGACAGCGAAGGCCACCGCATCGACTTGCGCAACATCAAGTCGCCGATCGTGGTGTTCTGCTCGTGGGGCGACGACATCACGCCGCCGCAGCAGGCGCTCGGCTGGGTGCTGGACCTGTATGAGGACGACGCCGCGCTGGTCGCCGGCGGCCAGACCATCATCTACACGATGCACCAGAGCATAGGTCACCTGGGCATCTTCGTCTCCGCCTCGGTGGCCAACAAGGAACACGAGGAATTCACGGCCGCGATGGACATGATCGACATCATGCCGCCGGGCTTGTACGAGGCGGTGTTCCTCGACAAGGACGAGGAGATGCTGCAAGCCGAGATCGCCGCCGGCGACATGATGGGCGGCGACTTCGTTATGCGTTTCGAGCGTCGCGGCCTGGACGCGCTGCGCGCGCTGGGCGGCAACGATGCCGAGGACGAGCGCCGCTTCGCGACCGTTGCGCGGGTATCGGAAATCAACCAGGGCCTGTATCGCCAGTTCGTCAGCCCGATCGTCAAGAGCATGGTGACGGAAGAGAGCGCCGAACGGCTGCGCGAGTCGCACCCGCTGCGCTTGCGCTACACGGCGTTCTCCAGCAAAAACAAGCTGCTCGACGGCATTCCTGCATTGGCCGAGAAGGTGCGCGCGCAGCGCCGTCCGGTCGACAAGAGCAACGTCTTCCTGCAGATGCAGGAGCACATGTCGAAGCAGATCGTCGCCACGCTCGACGCCTACCGCGACGCCCGCGACGCGGCGACGGAAAAATTCTTCCTGAGCGTGTATGGTTCGCCGGTGTTGCAGGCGCTGGTGGGCTTGCGTTCCGACGTGGGTGCGCCGCGCCGCATCGGCCGCGATCTGGCGCACGAGGCGGCGTTAAACGCGTTCCGCGCGGCGGCCGCGACCAAGACGGCCGAGGGCGGCGCGACAGAGGCGATCATCCGCGCCTTGCTTTACATCTATCGCAGTCCGGAAATGAGCGCCGCCGACGAGCGCGCGTTCGCGACGATACGCCAACTGCGCTTGCGCACCTCGGACGACGAGGAGTTGAGTGTGACGCAGTTCAAGACCATCGTGCGCGACCAGTATCTGATGTTGCAGGTCGATGAGGAAGCGGCGATGCGCGATCTGCCGCTGCTGCTGCCGGAGGAGCCGGAAGCGCGCGCGGCGGCGTTGGGCATCGTGCGGCAAGTGGCCGGCGCGACCGGTACGCTGGTCGGCGACGGTGCGGTGCGGCTCGAGCGCGTGGCCGAGATGTTCGGTCCGCAGGCACCGAAGCTGGCCGTGGTGCGCAAAAAGAAAAAGGAAGCGTAAGGGGAGGGGTGATTGAGACGCGCAACCCGCAAGGCCAAGCGGGGTCGTACCCGGCCGGGTACGATCCCTGTTCGCCGCCGTGCGGGTTGAACGATTCCAGTGGCCGCTACAGGATTTTGCGCATAAACACACTCATCGGATCGTCCAGATAATCGCCGAACGCGCCGCAGCGCCGGAAACCGTGCCGCTCGTACAGCCCCATCGCCTCCGGCTGCGACGGCCCGGTCTCCAGCACCATCTGTGCGCAACCGGCTTCCACCGCCGCCTCTTCCAGCAAGCTCAGCAAACCTTTCCCCGTGCCCTTGCCGCGCCCGGCGGGGTCCACATACAATCGCTTGATCTCGCCATATTCCGGCGACAGCACGATCGCGCAGCAACCGACAATCTTGCCGGCGGCGTCGCCCTCGCGCGCCACGGCAAACTTCACGTTCGAAGCCAACAACGACGGCAAATCGAGCGCGTAGACCAATTCCGGCGGGTACAGCGAAAGTTGATACGCATCGAGATCGGCGATCAGGGAGATGACTTCAGGCTGGTTCGGAGTTTCGAAGGCGATATGCATGGGGTGATCGGTCATTTTGTTGGACGGTAAATCCAGTATAATGGATAACATGGATATAAACAAACTCATTGCGGGCCGTGTGTTGGCCCTGCGCGAAGCGCGCCAACTGTCGTTGACGGCCCTGGCCGAACTGAGCGGTGTGAGCCGTTCCAACATTTCCCTGATCGAACGTGGTGAAAGCAGCGCCACCGCCACCGTGCTCGACAAACTGGCCGGCGCCCTTGGCGTCACCTTGGCCTCGCTGTTCGAGGCCGACGACAGCGAGGCCGCGCCATCGCCGCTGCGCCGCGCCGCCGAGCAGCAGGTGTGGACCGACCCGGCCTCCGGCTACGTGCGGCGGCACTTGTCGCCGGCGACGCGTTCGCCGTTGCAACTGGTCGAGGTGGTGTTCCCGCCGGGTCAGCGGGTGGTCTACGAGCGCATGGCGCGGGCGTCGGATATCCACCATCAGATGTGGATGCTCGAAGGCGTCATGGATATCTCGTGTGACGAACACCGGTGGCAACTCGAAGCCGGCGATTGCGTTGCGATGCGCGAAGATCAGCAGATCATCTACGCCAATCCCGGCAGCCAGCCTGCGCGCTATCTGGTCGGTTTGGTGACCTTGCCCTTCACCGCGCCTGCCTAGTCCTTCGACGCCGGGGAGATCGTCTTGCTCACTTTGCCGGTTTCATCGAGCATTTGAATTTCGGCCACGCCGGCGGCGCTGACCAGCAGCTTCATGCGTACCCGGCCTTGGGCATCCTTGAGTTGCAGCGACGAGTCCTGGTTGCGCGTTTTGCCGAGCCACACGCGGTTGGCCCCCAGCCGGCCTTGCTCTGTCAGTTTTTGCCAATACGCGCGCCGCGCGTCGGCCGGCAGTTTGCCGGCCTCGTCGCGAAAGCCGCGCTGGTCCTCGAACGATGTCACTTTGAAATACGGAACGTCGTTGATGATGAGGGCGGTCTGGTGGTCCGTCGCGCTGTCGGTATTCAGCAATTGGAGTGCCTGATCCTGGCGGAAACGGTCGAAGGTCAGCGACAGTCCCGAAGAGATTTTGCCGTCCGGTTCGATGGCGCCTTTTTGTATCAGGCCGCCGTTCTCGGTGCCTTCCTCGTTCACGAAGAGCATGCCGGCAAAGTCGCGCCGATCGGGCCGCGCGCCTTCCTTGCCCTGCATGAAATCGCCGGGGAACTGCGCCCGGTTGGAAATCACGATGCGCTTGGTGCCGTCTGGTTCGACGATGTTGATGCGGCCGACGGTGATCTCGTCGAAATGCTCATTTTTGGGCGGCTCCTTGGCGCCGCTCAACAGGAAGACGGCCGCCAGGGCGCTGGCCATCGTTGTGGCTCCCGCAAAGAACGTTTTGATTTGTGACAAGGGGTGTTCCTTTCTTCGTTAGTTGACCGGTTTTTCCGCGCCGGCGGCCGCGTTGCGGACCCGCCATCCGACAACCAGCGTCAGCACGCCGCAAACGGCGAGCAAGGCGCCCAGATACTGCAAGATCTGGTTTGCTTTCGAGCGGACGTAGCGGACGTTGATTTGCTCGTACTTGCGCTTGCCGTTGTCGGCCGGTTCGAAAAACACGCTGCCGCGATTGCCCCATACTTCGATGTTGGACACCCGTACCCGCTTCGTCTTGAACGCGGCCAGCTGCCGCGCGCGTTCGGCGGCGTCGATGGTGTTGGCCTCCAGTTGCAACGCCAGGATGCCTTCGAACTGTTCGAAAATGTTTTCCGATTCCCCGTCCCTGATCACGCCCTGGGACAGGTATCGATACTGATTGTTGGGAAAGAAGATGCCGTCGTTGGCCGCCAGCATCAGGGCGAAACCGACGGCGCCGGCGGCGGCCGCACCGTACCAGTATTTCTTGGTGTCGTGAACTTGGCGCGTGGTGGCTCCGTTCAAAAATAGGCCGACTTCGGGAACGTGGCGCAGCGAAGTCTGCAAGACCTTCTTGTCGATATCGGCCAGGAAGTGTGTCGCGTCCAGCTCCAGCGCCTTAAGAATCGCGCCGAACATGTCGGCCGAGGGCTGCGATTTATCGTTCTCGAGCTTGGACAAGTACGATTGTTCGATGCCGATCGCCTCGGCGAACTGCGGCTGGGTGAGGTTTTTTTCCGTTCTGATCTGTTTGAGTTTCTCGCCAAAATTCATCGACCTGACCTTTTCTATGGGTTGGACACGCGGCACGGTGCGCGGCGTCTGAGTCGTATTCTTGTGGATTCCACAATGAATAAGAAGCTGAATATAGCGGAATATCGATGAATATTGCGAATTCGGCCACATTTTTCGCTGGCCGCAGGGATCGGCGGCGCCGGTGTTCGCCGGAGGTTTCGCTGTATAATGACGACCCTCATCCGTTTCCCGTAGCAGCCGCCATGACCATCATCGACCAACCGACCACCGATACAGCCGCAGCGCATGGCGTCAAGCCGAGCCGCCGCCTGTCGGTCGCGCCGATGATGGACTGGACCGACCGCCACTGCCGAGTATTCCACCGCCACATCAGCCGCCACACGTGGCTGTACACGGAAATGGTCACCACCGGTGCGCTGGTGTACGGCGACGTCGAGCGCCACCTGCGCTTCAACGAGGAAGAGCATCCGGTGGCGCTGCAACTGGGCGGCAGCGACCCGGCCGACCTGGCCACCAGCGCCAAGCTGGGCGAAAAATGGGGCTACGACGAGATCAACCTGAACTGCGGTTGCCCGTCCGAGCGCGTGCAGAAGGGCGCTTTCGGCGCCTGCCTGATGGCCGAGCCGCAACTGGTGGCCGATTGTGTCAAAGCCATGCGCGACGCGGTCAGCATCGACGTCACCGTCAAGCACCGGATCGGCATCGACCAGACCGAAAGCTACGATTTCGTCCGCGATTTCGTCGGCACCGTGGCCGACGCCGGCTGCAAAACCTTCATCGTGCACGCCCGCAACGCCATTCTCAAAGGCTTGTCGCCGAAAGAGAACCGCGAGGTGCCGCCGCTGAAATACGACTACGCCTACCGCCTCAAGCGCGATTTCCCGGAATTTGAAATCATCATCAACGGCGGCATCAAGACCGAGGCCGAAATCGATGAGCACCTGCAGCATCTGGACGGCGTCATGCTGGGCCGCGAGGCGTACCACAACCCGTTTGTGATGGCCACGTTCGACCAGCGTTATTACGGCGACGATGGCGCCGCCAAGTCGCGCGAGCAGATTATCGAGGCGATGATTCCCTATATCCAGGCCCAGTTGGCGCAGCACGGCGTCAAGGGCTTAAAGCTCAACAGCATCACGCGCCACATGCTCGGCCTGATGACGGGGCTGCCGGGCGCGCGTCAGTTCCGCCAAGTGTTGTCCGACTCCAAAAAGCTCGCCGCCGGCGACGCCAATCTCCTCCTCGAAGCGGCCGCCCGGCTGCGCACCGCCGCCTGATATTGCCTTTCCGGCACGGAATCCCCCGAACTGTTGGTATTTCCACGCAGAAATTCGACTTGCGTAAAATAGCGGCATTTTTTTCTTGCTTCGAGGAAAAATTTGCATCTATAATTCATCAAATACCACACATTTTCACCACCACCCAGGCATATTGCGGCGCAAAAACTACACCCAGGCTCATGTGTAGCGCTAATTTTTGCATTCGCAGTCATTGTTTGCTAATGTCATTTTTTATTGATTTACGGCAATGACTGTGCGGGTAGTGATCTCGTAGTAACGAGGCAGTCCAGGGCAAATTCTTATCAACAGTGTCACTTACGAAGAGACGAAATGAATTTAGCAAAAATGAAAGTCGGAACGCGCCTGGGCCTCGGATTCGCCCTCGTCCTGCTGTTCCTGATCGCCGTGACCACGGTCGGCATCTTCCGCATGGCACAGATCCAGGATCGTCTGGATCACGTCATCAGCGTCAACAATGTGGTCTCGCGCCTGGTGCTTGACATGCGTACCAACGTCAACGACCGCATCAGCTCGCTGCGCGTGCTGACCTTGATGACCGACGCGGCCGACATGGAACCGGAGCTCAATCGCGTCAAGGAACTGGCCGCCAAGTACACCGACGCACAGAACAAGCTGGGCGCGCAATTCGCGATCGAAGCCACCGCTGAAGAAAAGACCTTGCTGGCGACCATCAAGGAACAGGAAGGCGTGGCCATGCCGGCCATCGCCAAGGCGACCGAGCTGTGGCTGGCAAGCAATGCCGAAGGCGCCACCCGCGTGCTGATCAAGGAAATTCGTCCAGCCCAGAAAAAATGGATGGCCGCGCTGGACCAACTGGCCGCGCTGGAAGACAAACTGAACGCCCAGATGCAGGTCGACGCCGCCAACGGCTTCTCCAGCGGCCGCAACTTCATGATCATCATGGGCCTGCTGGCGGTCGGTATCTCGATCGTCGCCGCGCTGCTGATCACCCGTGGCCTGCTCAAGCAGCTGGGCGGCGAGCCGGACTACACCGCCTCGATCGCCAGCAGCATCGCCAACGGCGACCTGGCCGTGTCGATCGATACCAGCGGCAACGACAAGGATAGCCTGCTGTATGAGATGAAAGAAATGCGCAACAGCCTGGTGGACATCGTCGGCCAGGTCCGTTCGGGCACCGAAACCATCGGCACCGCCTCGCGTGAAATCGCAGCCGGCAATATCGATCTGTCGGCCCGCACCGAAATGCAGGCCAGCTCGCTGGAAAAAACCGCGTCGGCAATGGAAGAGTTGACCTCGACCGTGAAACAGAACGCCGACAACGCCCGGGAAGCCAACCAGCTGGCGTCGGTGGCCTCGGACGTGGCGATCAAGGGCGGCAAAGTGGTGTCGGAAGTGGTCAACACCATGAGCTCGATCGACGCGTCGGCCAAGAAGATCGTCGACATCATCGGCGTCATCGATGGCATCGCCTTCCAGACCAACATCCTGGCGCTGAACGCCGCTGTCGAAGCGGCCCGTGCCGGCGAACAGGGCCGCGGCTTTGCCGTCGTGGCGTCGGAAGTGCGCAACCTGGCCCAGCGCTCCGCTGGCGCTGCCAAGGAAATCAAGATGCTGATCGACGACTCGGTCGAGAAGGTCGGCGCCGGCACCAAGCTGGTCGGCCAGGCCGGTGTGACGATGGATGAAGTGGTCGCCTCGGTACGCCGCGTGACCGACATCATGAGTGAAATTGCCAATGCCAGCCAGGAACAGAGCGCTGGTATCGAACAGGTCAACCTGTCCATCATCGAGATGGACAGCATGACCCAGCAAAATGCCGCGTTGGTGGAAGAGTCCGCCGCCGCAGCACAAAGCTTGCAAGACCAGGCCTCCGAGTTGTCCCGGGTGGTCAGCATCTTCAAGCTGGTGGAAGGCGAGGAGCGCGTTGCCGCTCCGGTATTTACGCCAGCCCCGAAGGCAGTGGTCAAGCCGATCACCGCCGCCCGCGCTCCGGTGAAGAAACTGGCCGCCAAGCCGGCCGCAGCGATCGCTAAACCGAAGAAAGTCGTCAACGCCCCAAGCAGCGCCGGTGCCGACGAGTGGGAAGAGTTTTAAAGCTTGCCTCGGCCTGCTGTCGCCCTTTGCGACACGTGTGCGGGCCTTGGCGTCTATCTAATCAGTGTCTAAAAATAATTGCTGGGAAATACAAATGAACAAGTTTTCGATCATCGCCGCCGTCGTTCTGTCCGCCGTCTCCGCCGTCACCATCGCCGCCGAAGTGCCGGCCTCGGTCGATGCCAAGAACTGCAAGGCCGAATACCCGAAGGCATCGCTGATGAATGAAGAGCAGGGCGACGTCAAGATGTCGTTCCTGGTCGGCGCCGACGGCAACGTCGTCGAGTCGAAGCTGGAAAAATCGAGCGGTTTCAAAAACCTCGACAAAGCGGCGCTCAAAGCGCTGAGCGGTTGCAAGTTCAAGCCGGGCACCAAGGACGGCGCGGTAGCACAGACCTGGACCAAGGTCGACTATAGCTGGAAGCTGTAACACCTGTCTCAAGTGGCCATGCCGGAGCGCATGGCCGATTGCCGAATTTATCCACTAGGGGAAATCAGATGTCTACAAATAAGCGTTGGTTGAGTGTGGTTGCAGCAGTGCTCGTGTCGAGCGTTCCAGCGGCGTTTGCCGCCGAGGTGCCGGCCAGTTTTGACGCCAAAAACTGCAAAGCGGAATATCCGAAAGCGTCGCTGATGAACGAAGAGCAGGGCACGGTATCGATGTCGTTCCTGGTCAAGGCCGACGGTTCGGTGTCCGATTCCAAGCTCGACAAGACGAGCGGTTTCAAGAACCTGGACAAGGCCGCCATCAAAGCCTTGAGCGCCTGCAAATTCAAGCCGGGCACCAAGGACGGCGCGCCGGCCGAGACCTGGACCAAGGTCGATTACGCGTGGAAGCTGGACTAATTTAGTCCTGCAGGGCAACACCAAAGGAGCCGGATTCGGCTCCTTTTTTTTCGCCCTTGTTTTTACGTGTAACAAGCTGTAATCGGGCTCCGAACGCGCTAAACTTCCTTATATAGTACGATTCTGGAACAAGGAGATTTGCCATGAAGATTATCTTTGCCGTGGTCGGCGCGGTGGTGGCGCTGACCGGGTGCGCAGTGCAGCAGCCGTATTACACCACCGCCCAGGTACAGGATCCCTACCAGTGGCGCACCGTGTCCGTGACGCCATCGAACCGCGTGCCGGGCAGCGCACCGACGACTGTCTACACGACCGAGGAATTGCCTGCGCCGAGCTCGCGCGTGGTCTACGCCGAGCCTGTTAGCTCCACCACGTATGTCGTCGCGCCGCCGGTCTATTACGCACCGGCGCCCGTTTATTACCAGCCGGCGCCATCGTATTACTACCCGCCGGTTTCCATCGGCCTGGACTTCTCGTTCGGCCGCTATTGGGGCGGTCATCGTGGCGGCTGGGGTGGGCGAGGCGGTTGGGGACGCGGCGGATACCGCCGTTGATGATGCTTGATTGACTCGTCCGCCGATTGCAACACGGGGGACACAAAAAATCCCGCCAGGCCTCAGTGCCTGACGGGATTTTTCATTTGTAGGGGGATTTATCGCCGCGCGCGTGAGCACCGGCGCACCGGGTATCAGCGCAGCACGTAGACCGAGGCTTGGCCCAGCGCGTTACCCTCAACCAACACATAAGTCGAAGCGCATGCCAAGCTCAGCAGCAAAGCGCCGTATGCGAAGTGGAGATAGCGTGCCATGACAGACTCCCGGAGGTGGGTGAGGGTTGTTGATGTCTCCAGAATAGTCTTAAGGCTACATTAAGGCCATCAGCAAAATGTCCGGCAGCGTGTAGGACAACACGCCGTCTCTATCTTTTCGTCAACTTGTTATTTAATTTTCCATAGTACGACCGGGCCGGCGGGGGCGGTGTCGGCAGCGTTGGACGACTCGAGCCAGCGCTGCAGGCCTTCCGGTTGTTTGAGGTGGATGCCCATGCCGTCGATCAGGCCGACCTGGTCGAGCATCTTGGCGTCGATCTTCGCCTTGGAGACAGTTGGCGCGCCCATGACCATGCGGTCGTACGCTTTGCGCGCCTTGTTTTCCCATTTGTGCAGGCTGCTGTCCTCGAATCGGTTGGACTCGAAGTAAACGGTCAGCGAGCCGTCCGGGTTGCCGAAGCCGACAATGCCGGAGCCGCTGCGAATGGCGCTGTTGGCGTTGCCGTCGAACAGCTCGGTGGGAATGAATACACCGGCGCGGCCGTCGATATCCGGACGGCCGACGGGCGTGTCTTTGCTGTAGGTGCTGACTTCAGAGAGGGATTTTGGTTCGGACATGGCTGCGCTGTAGTGTGACTTGGATGACGTAATTCGGGAAGCGAAGTGGCCGCTGATCGGTGCCGAAAGGCTTCCTTATTGTAGCGTCAATCTAGTGCCATCGGGCAATGGCTTGCAAAAATATTCTTGGATCTGGGACGCTCTTCGTGGGGCGGATTAGGCGGCACGCCGCAATTGGCCAATGCATGAGCTGTCATGACGCATGGGTTGGCTGATTACGCTGCGCTAATCCGCCCCACGTAATTTAGAGCGACTTGCTGGGCAGGCGGATAGCGTCAAAGAAGAAGCCTTTCCAGTGGACTACCAGACGATTGCGGGACTTAATGTAGACCTCGGTGCAACTCACGTAGACAGCGGTGACGGGATTGGGCAGTCCCAGTTTTTTCGCGCTCGCATGCGCTTGGTCGCGGAAAAATTTGTTTGTTTCAGCCTTGGTGACTTCAAAGGTTGGCGAGTCACATACTCGAGCACCAAGCTGAACTTTGTCGCGATCGATCGTGATGATCTGACCTATTAACGCCTCCGCCTCCTGGTCGTCTATAGAGGTGATGTCGGAGGAGTCGAGCGCGGCGGTCAGCTTCCACCTGCCAATAACCGACGTGTTCTGCTGCTCCGCTGCGTGCAAGAGCTGTGTGGAGGAGCAAATTAAAGCGACTAGCGTGACAACAGCGCGGAGAAGAGAGGTTAAACGAAGATGGCGCATTTTTTACTCCTTAGCTTATTTGATCGAAGTCGATGCGACCTGAACGGGGACGCGAAATGGTGCGCTTTCCTCTGCTCGCCGTTTGATTAAGCCGGGAGCGACGACGAGCTTGCCTCCAACACGCACGCGTATCATCGCGGATATATTCGAGGCGGCACCTGTAAAGTCTTTCCTGTTGAGATATTTGTAGGTCTCGAGCGAGCCGCTGACGCCCGCGTTGTAGGTGAGGCTGACGATAGCGTCAAATTGCTCTTGGTTTAATTCGGCAACTA
Source organism: Duganella sp. AC917 (assembly GCF_979258245.1). Taxonomy (NCBI): domain Bacteria; kingdom Pseudomonadati; phylum Pseudomonadota; class Betaproteobacteria; order Burkholderiales; family Oxalobacteraceae; genus Duganella; species Duganella sp. AC917. The sequence continues at coordinate 3,789,798 of NZ_OZ409848.1, read as the reverse complement.
CTAAGCGCTTCACACCTCGTTCGGCATCGGCAACGCGACGCTCGAACTCAATCTCTACGGAAGTGACGCTGACCTTTCTTCTAAGCTCTTCCTCGCTGCAGACGCCCCTGTGCGCGAGGATGCCCGCGCCCCAAGTGCAATGGCCTTTGTTCTTCCCCATGTCGTTGTAGTACTTATAGACGGCCCGTTCGGTGGAGCGCATCCTGGCTTTAGCCTCAAGACTCATACGCATGTGCGCGTTGGGTTTGGCAGCGGAATTTGAGGAAGGCATATTAGACTTTCCAAGTGGATTGAAAATCTAATTTACATCCCTCCCTAGCCTTTGGCCTTGAGTGGCATCACGGCTGGCGTTGAGGCCGGCATGCTTACAGCATTAGAAGAAGCCCTTCCAATGCAAGACAAGACGATTTCCGAACCTGATGTAGACGGAAGTGCAACTCACATAGGCGGCGGTGGTAGGATTGGACACCCCGTTGCGATTGATCTCTGGCGTAAGCCAGGGTCAGTTAGAGATGCTTTCGAAGCGCGCGAATGGCTTGCTCAATACTTTCGAGTTTTGTTGTGTGCGGTACATCGACGGTTTGATTCGGCCCAAGGAACCTGCAGGAAGCGCGAGCTATTTCTGATACCAAGGAACGGTTGTCTTGGGGTTTGAGCCTTCCTTCAACTCCGCTCGCCGTTTTGTAAAGCTTGGTATGGCTTGTTCGATGACGTAGTCGATGTTTTGGCCGGTGGCCTTAAGCACCTTCAGGCGCATTCCCTTGAAGCCGATCACGGCTGTGCCGTCAGGGGCAAGCTCGTAAGTTACATCTTGAGTAAATGCCGGACGGGCGATGCCATTGATTGACTCGCGATAGGATATTTTCACCTCACCCTTACTCATACCTTGGTAAAGCACGTCAATCTGAAATTTATCCTGCTCAACCTGGGTAGATTCATGCGTTTCAGTTGTGTAGGCGACTGGCTTCTCTAGTGGGAAGTCGCCTGAACGATGTGCAAACACCGCGGTATCGAACGTCTTATTGCCGGTGGTGTCGACTAAGCAGCCTGAGAACCCCCTGCTGCCGAAAATCCCTCCAATGCTCGTGCGTTTGACTGGGCTGCACATCATCGGTCGTTGGTCGCTACGCCTAGTCAGAATTTCCCGCACCATTCCGGCGGGAGCTTCTAGGCGGTAGTTTTCCATTTGAACAGTCACTGCCTCCTGGAGAGTGCCGGTGTATTTTTTCGTAAGCGTGCTGGCCCACTCGGAATACAGCGCATCTCCCACTTCGGCGCGCGCATGTTCCCCGAGTGCTGGGTTTAAAACATATGAGGTTGACGCCTCTACGGCTGGCACTGGCGCGGGCAAAGATATGTGATCATCTGCAGTCGCCAAACGGGCTAGGGTCGCGAAACACAAACCACACAAAGCAACTTTCATATACGCCTTCAGAATGGTAATTTCCCACAGTATATGAAAGATTGATAACTGGAAATCTATCCAATTGTCACTGAAGAAGTGGTGAGTACGGGCGGGGTGCGATGAGCGCATGCTCCGGCCCGCAGCGACTCGCTTCGTTGAGAAATTAAGAACGTTGAAATTATTTTTGGACAATAAAAAACCGCCATATAGGCGGTTGATTATAAGGAAGATCTTGGGGTGGCTGATGGGGCTCGAACCCACGACAACAGGAATCACAATCCTGGACTCTACCAACTGAGCTACAGCCACCACTGTCTTACTTCAACTATCCAGCGATTCGCTGAACAGGTGCCGAATTATACAAGCCTGATTTGAATCCTGCAAATCTAAATGCAAAGTTTCCCGCGAAAGATGAAGTTTTGCTCAGACATCAACTTTATCGACCTTCGGACGCAGTCCCAGCAGCTTGTCGAAAGCCGCTTCCAGCGCGCTGACAGCCGCAGTGGTGTAGCCGCGCAGGGTAGGCGCCGCGGCTTCAGCACCTTCGGGCAGGTGCAGCAGGCCGGCCGCCTCCAGCAGCCGTACCAACTGGCGCGCCACGGCGTCGCCGGTGTCGATGAGCGCCACATCGGTGCGGGCGTGATCGCGCAGCACGCGTTCGATGCCGCTCTTGATGAACGGGTAGTGGGTGCAGCCGAGCACCAGCGTATCGGCGCCCTGGTCCAGCAGCGGGGCGACATAGCGCTCCAGCATGGCGCCGATGGCCGGCTTCTCCAGGTCGCCCTGTTCGATCAGGTCGACCAGCCCGACGGCCGGTTGCAGCAGAAACTCGGTATTGCTGGCGGCAGAGATCTGCTCGCGCAGTTGCAGGAACTTTTCACCCTTGAGCGTACGCGCCGTCGCCAGCACGCCGACCTTCCCGTTGCGCGTCGCGGCGACAGCAGGTTTAAGGCCAGGCTCGACGCCCACCACCGGCAACTCCGGATAGCGCGCGCGCACCGCCTTGATGGCGGCGACGGTGGCGGTGTTGCAGGCCACCACCAGCGCCTTGGCGCCGTGCGCCAGCAGAAAATCCGTCACGGCCAGCGCGCGGTCGACGACAAACTGTTCGGTCTTGTCGCCATACGGCGCGTGGCCGGAATCGGCAAAGTACATCAGGTGTTCATGCGGCAGCTGCGCGCGGATATGGCGCAGCACCGACAGCCCGCCCACGCCGGAATCGAAAACGCCGACAGGCGCTTCAGCCGAAGCGACGGCCAAGCTTTCAACCGAACCGGGGCGGGCGCTGGTCATCAGGCGGTGACGACCGGAATGTTCAACTGCTCGATCTTGGCTTTCCACTCGGCCGGACCGGTGTTGTGCACCGAGGTGCCGGCCGCGTCGACAGCCACCGTCACCGGCATGTCGACCACGTCGAACTCGTAGATCGCTTCCATGCCCATGTCGGCAAAGCCCAGCACCTTGGCGCCCTTGATCGCCTTGGAGACCAGGTAGGCCGAGCCGCCGACCGCCATCAGGTAGGCCGACTGGTGCTTCTTGATCGATTCGATGGCGACCGGGCCGCGCTCGGCCTTGCCGATCATCGCGATCAGGCCGGTTTGCTCGAGCATCATGTCGGTGAACTTGTCCATGCGGGTGGCGGTGGTCGGGCCGGCTGGGCCGACGACTTCGTCACGCACCGGATCGACCGGGCCGACGTAGTAGATGACGCGGTTCTTGAAGTCGACCGGCAATGGCTCGCCCTTGGCCAGCATGTCCTGGATGCGCTTGTGCGCGGCGTCGCGGCCGGTCAGCATTTTGCCGTTCAGCAGCAGGGTCTGGCCCGGCTTCCACGAGGCGACTTCTTCCTTGGTCAAGGTGTTGAGGTCGACGCGCTTCGATTTTTCGGTGTCCGGCGCCCACGAGACGTCCGGCCAGGTCGACAGCGGAGGCGGCGTCATGTAGGCGGGGCCCGAGCCGTCCAGCACGAAGTGGCCGTGGCGCGTGGCGGCGCAGTTCGGGATCATCGCCACCGGCTTGGAGGCCGCGTGGGTCGGGTGCATCATGATTTTAACGTCCAGCACGGTCGTCAGGCCGCCCAGGCCTTGCGCGCCGATGCCCAGCGAGTTGATTTTGTCGCACAGTTCGATGCGCAGCTCTTCGAGCTTGTTCTGCGGGCCGCGCTGCTTCAGCTCGAACATGTCGATGTCTTCCATCAGCACTTCCTTGGCCATCAGCATGGCTTTCTCGGCGGTACCGCCGATGCCGATGCCCAGCATGCCCGGCGGGCACCAGCCGGCGCCCATTGTCGGCACGGTTTTCATGACCCAGTCGATCAGCGAATCGGACGGGTTCATCATGATCATCTTGGATTTGTTCTCCGAGCCGCCGCCCTTGGCCGCAACCTTGACGTCGACGGTATTACCTTCGACCAGTTCCATATGGACCACGGCTGGCGTATTGTCCTTGGTGTTCTTGCGGTCGAAATGCGGATCGGCGACGATTGAGGCGCGCAGTTTGTTGTCGTCGAAATTGTACGCGCGGCGCACGCCTTCGTTGACGGCGTCGGTGACGGTGCCGGTGAAGCCCTCGAAGCGCACGCCCATGCCGATTTTCAGGAAGACGTTGACGATGCCGGTGTCCTGGCAGATCGGACGCTTGCCTTCCGCGCACATGCGCGAGTTCGTCAGGATCTGCGCGATCGCGTCCTTGGCCGCCGGGCTCTGCTCGTGCTCGTAGGCGCGCGCCAGGTGCTCGATGTAGTCGGCGGGATGGTAGTAGCTGATGTACTGGAGCGCGGCGGCAACGGATTCGATCAGGTCTTCTTGCTTTATGATGGTCATGATGTTCTCGCGAGGGAAGGGGTGATACTTAATGGACTTAGTGAGATTTGGAATCTTGGTGCGTCATGGTGGTGAGACGGTCGGTGTAGGCGATCGCCAGCGCCGACAGCAGGAAAGCGATATGGATCACGGTTTGCGCGATCAGCACCTTGGGCTCGTAGGAAGCAGCGTTGATGAAGGTCTTCAACAGGTGGATCGACGAGATGCCGATAATCGCCATGGCCAGCTTGGTTTTCAGAACGGAAGCGTTGACGTGCGACAGCCATTCAGGCTGGTCGGGATGGCTCTCCAGGTTCATGCGCGAAACGAAGGTCTCGTAGCCGCCGATGATGACCATTACCAGCAGGTTGGAAATCATGACAACGTCAATCAGACCCAGCACGACCAGCATGATGGTCGTTTCATTAAGTTTGGTCGGCAGGGAGCCGCTATTGGGCACGGCCACAGCCTGGAAGATATGCTGCAGCGCCGCTTCGTTGCCCATGGCCGCGCCGATCAGGTCTTTCAACTCGACCCAGAAGTGGAATACGTACACGCACTGCGCCAGGATCAAGCCCAGATACAGCGGCAACTGCAGCCAGCGTGACATGAAGATAAACGCTGGCAGAGGGCGCAGCTTGGGTTTAGGATCGGTCATTAAGGCAGTACTCCTGAAATTAAGGCAGACTAGATAAACGTTGCCGACATTTTACACGTGCTGCTCAGCAATCGCACCGCCGTGTTGCGGCGCAACGCCGAAGCGTAGTGCCGTAGAAATATTGGTAAAATTGTACAGCGCAGCATCGCCAAGGCGGCCATGGAGGCTAGCAGTCTGTAAGGGGTCAGTAAGCGACAAAGATTATGTTGGTGCAAAACACTACAACAATGGAGACATGTATGAGCAGCACTACCACGCAGCAAGGTCCACAGGAATCCCGCGTCTTCACGCCACCAGCGGAGTTCGTCGCCCAAGCCACAGTCGCCGGTATGGAAGCCTACAACGCGCTGTGCGCGGAGGCGGAAGCCGACTACGAAGGTTTCTGGTCGCGCCTGGCGAAAGAACATCTGGTCTGGCAAAAGCCGTTCACCAAAACCCTGAACGAAGACAACGCCCCGTTCTACAAATGGTTCGAGGATGGCCACCTGAACGTCTCGTACAACTGCCTCGACCGCAACCTGCAGAACGGTAACGCCGACAAGACCGCCATCGTCTTCGAGGCGGACGACGGCATGTCGACCAATGTCAGCTACCGCGAGTTGCATGAAAAAGTCTGCAAATTTGCCAACGGCCTCAAATCGCGCGGCATCAAAAAGGGCGACCGCGTCATTATCTACATGTCGATGTCGGTCGAAGGCGTGGCCGCGATGCAGGCTTGCGCGCGCATCGGCGCCACCCACTCGGTCGTGTTCGGCGGCTTCTCGGCCAAATCGCTGCAGGAGCGCATCATTGACGCTGGCGCGGTGGCCGTCATCACCGCCGACGAGCAACTGCGCGGCGGCAAGCATCTGCCGCTCAAAGCCATCGTCGACGAAGCGCTGGCGCTGGGCGGCTGCGACACCATCAAGGACGTCATCGTCTACCGCCGCACGGGCGGCACGATCGCCTTCAAGGAGGGGCGCGACACCTGGCTGCACGAACTGGTCGCCAACCAGCCGGCCGAATGCGAACCGGAATGGGTCGACGCCGAGCACCCGCTGTTCATCCTCTACACGTCCGGCTCCACCGGCACCCCGAAAGGCGTGCAGCACTCGAGTGGCGGCTACCTGCTGTGGGCCGCGCTGACGATGAAGTGGAGCTTCGACATCAAGCCGAGCGACGTCTACTGGTGCACCGCCGACATCGGCTGGGTGACCGGCCACAGCTACATTGCCTACGGCCCGACCGCAGTCGGCGCCACACAGGTGGTGTTCGAAGGCATCCCGACGTTCCCGAACGCCGGCCGTTTCTGGGACACCATCGCCAAGCACAAGGTCAGCATCTTCTACACGGCGCCGACGGCGATCCGCTCGCTGATCAAAGCGTCGGACGTCGACCCGAAAGTGCATCCGAAAAACTACGACCTGTCGTCGCTGCGCCTGCTCGGCACCGTGGGCGAGCCGATCAATCCGGAAGCGTGGATGTGGTACTACACGCAAGTGGGCCGCGAAAAATGTCCGATCGTCGACACCTTCTGGCAGACCGAAACGGGCGGCCACATGATCACGCCGCTGCCGGGCGCGACGCCAATGGTGCCGGGTTCGTGCACGTTGCCGCTGCCGGGCATCATGACCGCGATCGTGGATGAAGCCGGCGTCGACGTGCCGAATGGGCAGGGCGGCATCCTGGTCGTCAAGCGTCCATGGCCGTCGATGATCCGCACCATCTGGAACAATCCCGAGCGCTTCAAGACCAGCTACTTCCCGGAGGAACTGGGCGGCAAGATGTATCTGGCGGGCGACGGCGCCATTCGTAACAAGGACACCGGCTACTTCACCATCACCGGCCGCATCGACGACGTGCTGAACGTGTCCGGTCACCGCATGGGCACGATGGAGATCGAATCGGCGCTGGTGGCCAATCCGCTGGTGGCGGAGGCGGCGGTGGTCGGCAAACCGGACGACACGACCGGCGAATCGATCTGCGCCTTCGTCGTGCTCAAGCAGGCGCGTCCGACCGGCGACGAAGCCAAGAAACTGGCGCTGGAGCTGCGCAACTGGGTGGCCAAGGAGATCGGCCCGATCGCCAAGCCGAAGGAAATCCGCTTCGGCGACAACCTGCCGAAAACGCGTTCCGGCAAGATCATGCGGCGTCTGCTGCGGGTGCTGGCCAAGGGCGAGGCGATCACGCAGGATGTCTCCACCCTGGAAAATCCGGCCATCCTCGAGCAGCTCAAGGAATCTTCCTGATAGGTTGAGTCGGCGGTGTGCCGGCGGTGCCGGCGCGTCGCCGTATCAGCGTGGCGCCAGCATCTTGTCCACGCGGTCCGACAGCGCATCGATATTGAACGGCTTGGTCATGACCTCGACGCCTTCATCGAGCTGGCCGCTACCGAACACGGCCGTTTGCGCATAGCCGGTCAAAAACAGCACGCGCATGGCCGGCCGGTTGGCCCGGCCGACCTCGGCCATTTGGCGCCCGTTCATGCCACCGGGCAGGCCCACGTCACTGATCAGCAAATCCACATGCACGTCCGACTGCAGCAGCGCCAGGCCGCTGGCGCTATCGGACGCCTCGAGCACCTTGTAGCCCATATCCTGCAAGATATCGACGATGAGCAAGCGCACGCTCGGCTCGTCATCGACCACCAGCACCGTCTCGTGCGTGGCGGCATGCACCGGCAACGACGGCAAGGTCGGCGCCGGGGCCGGTTCGGCCACGCCATGATGGCGGGGCAGGTAGATGCACACGGTGCTGCCGCGCCCCACCTCCGAATAGATGCGCACCAGGCCGCCGGACTGCTTGGCAAAGCCGTACACCATCGACAAGCCCAGGCCGGTGCCCTCGCCGGGCTGCTTGGTGGTGAAGAAGGGCTCGAACACCCGGCTTATCACCTCGGTCGGAATGCCGGTGCCGGAATCGGTCACGCTCAGCGACAGGTACTCGCCCTCTGGCATTTGCTGGGCGGCGGCGGCCCGTTGGTTCAAGTGCTGGTTGGCGGTCGCGATACGGATATGGCCGCCGGCCGGCATCGCGTCGCGCGCGTTGAGGCACAGGTTTAGCAGCGAATTTTCCAGCTGGGACGGATCGACCAGCGCGGTCCAGAGATCGGCCGCCTCGATGACTTCGATCGCCACGGCAGGGCCGACGGTACGGCGCAGCAAATCCTCCATGCCCAGCACGAGGCGGTTGACATCGGTCGGCTTCGGATCGAGGGTCTGCTGGCGCGAAAACGCCAGCAAGCGATGGGTCAGGGAGGCGGCGCGCTTGGCGGCGTCGCTGGCCGTGGCGATATAGCGGGCCATATCGCCAAAGCGCCCCTGGCTGGCGCGCAGCTCCAACAGTTCCAGGCTGACGGTGATACCGGCCAACAAGTTGTTGAAGTCATGGGCCAGGCCGCCGGTGAGTTGTCCCACGGCCTCCATTTTCTGGGCCTGGCGCAGGGCGTCCTCGGCTAGACGCAGCGCCTCGGCGCTCTCGCGTTCCGACGTGAAATCGCGGCCGACGGCATAGATGCTGTCGGCGTCGGGCTGGGTGGACCACGAGATCCAGCGGTAGCTGCCGTCTTTGTGGCGATAGCGGTTGTCGAAGCGCGTGTGGTAGCCGCCATCGGCCAGTACTTGCGCGCCGGCGATGGTGCGGTCGATATCGTCGGGATGTATCAGCTTCAGAAGGCTGACGCCGACCAGATCGGCTTGGTCCCACCCCAGCACGTCTTTCCACGCCGGATTGGCGGTCTTGATCTGGCCGTCGAAGCCGCAGCGCAGCATGATGTCGGCGGACAACTCCCACAAGCGGTTGCGGTCGCGGGTGGTTTCATCGACGGTGCGTTCCAGTGTTTCCTGCGCGCGATGGATCGCCTGGTCCTTGCGTACCTGCTCGGTGATCTCGATGCCCTGGTTGAACAGGCCGGCGACGGCGCCATCTTCTCCGGTGATGGGTGCTGCGGAGAAGTTCCAGATGGTTTGCTCCATCTGGCCGTTACGCAAGATCATCAGTTCGACGTTGGTGTTGGAAAAACCGATGCCGGTCTTCATGGCTTCGTAGAATTGCGGCGCGACTTCGTCCCAGACGCTGCCCCAGACCTCGGCCACGGGTTTGCCGAGCGCCGCCGGGTGGCGGTCGACCAAGGAGGTTGCGTAGGCGTCGTTGTACAGGATGCACAGGTCCGGGCCCCACAGGATGGCGCCCAGAATGGGCGAGTTCAGGCAGGCCGAGACGACCGATCGCAGCGATTGTGGCCAGGTGTGTGGATCGCCAAGGGACGACGTCGACCAATCGTGGTTGCGCATGCGGGCGCCCATCGCGCCGCCGTTGTCCATGAAAGAAAGCGAATTCGTCATAGTGGTCTTTTGGTGTGGCTGGTTTCTTTTTAGCTGTCCGGCCGGGTCTTGTGGACGGTCGCCGGGTGTTGCCGAGCGTTGCTGGGCGTGGTGATGCGTTTGGGACTGCGGTGCTTTTGCCGGGGCGCGGTCGGGGGCCAGGCGGAGGGAGTTCGGGTCGCCGCCACCTGATGAGCTGGCCGCTGAGCGGCTGGTGGGGGACGCGGGTTATTGTATCGTAAGATTTGGCGGGGGTGGTTGCAATGTGGACGGGGAAATAAAGTTGGTGGTACGGGGAATGTTTGCTATAATTCGCGGCTTCTCCGAAAGGGGAAGGAATGCAGGAGAGGTGGATGAGTGGTTGAAGTCGCACGCCTGGAAAGCGTGTATAGGTTCATAGCCTATCGGGGGTTCGAATCCCCCTCTCTCCGCCAGAACATGGCAAGTCATTGATTTGCATAGTAAAAAGGCCAGCTAACTCAGCTGGCCTTTTTCATTCCTACCGGATTTTCTTGCCGGGGACACAAAATGGAAAACCGGGAGTCACCCTTGCGGTGGATCGGTGGCGATGCCGACGGCCGTTTCCAAACCGGAAACCTATGCAATGGTCCTCGCCGGCCTTGGCCTGATGGGGTTTGTCGCCCGCCGCCGAAAGGCATAAGCACCTGCGGCTCGGGCCGCGAAATAGGTCCAAGCCCGCCTGTTGCGGGCTTTTGTTTTGCGCATCCGGTTCGCGAGACGTCCATGATCAGTACGACACATCCGAGCAATTCCAAGGTTTGCCCATCTCCACACATGGAAATATGTAGCGTGCTTTCCCGTTTGCTATACTGTATGAGTGTACAGTATTTGATGATCATGAAAAACACTACTTTCCGTCCGCCACTGACCTCAACCGAACTTCGCGAAATAGGTCTGCGCGGCGACCCCATCGACATCATTCGGCTGCTGTGGGAGATCAAGCGCTTGCGGGCGATCGTTCTGCGCGCGCACCAGTATCAGCGCACGATCCATGGCGTTGGCGGCGGCAGCCAGTTGGTGCTCAATGCGCTACGGCGCGAGCTGGAAGGCGAGCCGGTTATCCATGAGCTGGGCACCTGCGACGAACTGCTCGAGCGCCAGGACAGAGGCCCGCGCGGCGGCGATCCGGACCGCTGATCGGGTGTCCGGGAACTGCCTGATCGACCAACCGAAAATGACGAAATCCTTGTCGGTCATGCCGTGTTAGCTCGAGTGGAATTGAGAAATCGTCCTACGGACGAGGGTTGCGTCTCCCTACAGAAATCTGCTGTTAAGGCGTCTAACATTGTCACTCCTCTGGTGCATTTGAGCGATCACGAGGAGTACCTATAACCTCTCGAACAAGGAGAACATCATGGCATCATCTGATCAAGGCAACAACCAGGGCGGCAACGGCGGCAACAACCAAAGCGGCGACACCAGCAATCGCGGCTTCGCTTCAATGGACCCGGAAAAACAGCGCGAGATCGCCAGCCAGGGCGGCCGTGCCGCGCACGAGTCGGGTAACGCGCACGAGTTCAATTCCGAAGAAGCGGCCGAGGCTGGGCGTGCTGCGCATGCATCGGGTAACGCTCACGAGTTCACGTCGGAGGAGGCGCGCGAAGCCGGCAGCATGAGCCACAAGAATGACGGGAATCGTCAGAGCGGTTCGGAGCAGTCTGGCTCGGAGGGCGGCTCGGAAGGCGGTTCGGGCGGCGGCGGCACCCGTGGCGGCTCGTCAGAGCAGCATGCGGAAGCGGGCCGGCAAAGCCATAAGAACGATTAAACATAGAAGCAATATCTCGGCCCCGCTGGACGCGCGTGGCCGAGTTTCCAAAAGCGAGCGCGACTCCGTGCGTCGTGCACGAAGCCGCGCTGCCGGTTTTGTCGCCGTGGAAGACGCTAGCCGTTAGACGTTCGCGTCACGAAGCTTGCGGCGTGCTGTCACGCCCAACCGGCGCTGCGACGATCAATTCAACGGGTTTTTCATCCAATCGGCCAACAGGTCCACCACTTCTTTTTCCTGGCCGATGAAGCCGTGATAGTGCATCGCCTCGCAGACGTCACCGCTGGGATTGACGCCGCCATTGATCATGATCAGCTTCTTGACCGGCGCGTTTTTCAACCCCTTCATGATCCAGTTCAAGTCGTAAGGTTGGCAGATCGGGCAGGCGTCGCTGGCGTGATGCACGACCAGCACAGGCAGCTTGAGGGCGGCCAGATTCTGCGTTGGCACCGCCCCCTGTTTTTTGTAAGCGGTGACGCTGGAAGTCAGCACCAGCCCGGCGATACCGGCATCGCCAGTGCCGCCAATGGCGGCGTAGGTCGCCGAGATGGTGCCTCGGCTGGTGCCCACCAGCCAGATCGGCGCCGGACTTTTGGTGCGCACGAATGCCAGCGCGGCGCGCACATCGGCCAGATGTTTTTCGTTGACGCGGTCGCTGTAGTCCAGCGCCGGTGTATCGCTGGGCAGACCGAAAATGGCGACGTTGAAACCGTCCGCCAGGAACAGCGCCACGCTGCGCGCGAGGAAGTTCCGGCTGCTCGGTTTGCCATCGACCACCTTGCCGTAGCCGCCATTTCCGCCCGTGAAGAGGAACACCGTCGCCTTGGCGCCATCCTGCGCTTCCCAGTAGAGACTGGTTTCCACGCCAGGACGGGTGGGCACTGAGAAGGTCTGTCCGTCCGCTTGTACTGCAAAGCTGCACACCAGCAGCAGCCATCCAACGATGGCGTGGATTTTTGTCATTTTATGTATTTAAGAAAAGATCAAAGAGATTGAGGTGAGCCTGATTCGGCCTCGATAGGATGAACCGCGGCGCGCGACAGCAGTCTTACACATTATTGGCCGGGTTAGCGAATTTCGTACAACGCCTCGATGATCCAGAGAAGATCGATGCCGGGTTCATCCCGGTAGGTGAGGAAGAACGACGTCGCCCATTCTGGGTCGAGCAGTGTATTCCAGCGGTAGAAGTCCGCTTCCGGATGAGCGGAGAGAAAAGCGGCGTACACGAGCTTTTCCCCGTCCGCAAAGGTGCGGTTGGCGTCCCAATAGATGCAAAATTGAGTTGCTAGAACAAGCTTCCTCATGGCGCCCCCGGTACATGTCAGCCGAATGTGCTTCGGTTGAATACATATACGGTGGAACGGCAAGAACGGTTTCAGGCTGAGGTGTCCGTAGGCCGGACCGGGAGGGGAGATGAACAGGCATTGAGCGGCGGAGGGTGCTCACCGCCCGGCGAACGCCGACGGTGAGCTTGGCTGCAGTGGGATCTCAGCCGGACGTAAACCGCCTGTCGAGGTCCACTGCGTGGGACGTTTGGGTTCCCGTTAATTTGCTCGCGTTGCTACGTTCGAAGGCGAAGTAGCCGATGATTGCCACGAGCAACGCGACAAAGACATAAATGGAGATCTTGTTCATGGTGACATTCCTTTCAGGCGAAGAGGCTATTCATCCTGCTGTGGAATCAAGATACCATCGTTTTTGCGCCGTACGTTTCATTGCTAAAATATCCGGCCCCATTTCCGCGCCTGCTTCAGGACATCAAGCCCGACGCTGGCGGCGACGCGCGACCGCGCCCATCATGCCCAAGCCTGCCAGCAGCATGGCGTAGGTTTCCACTTCCGGCACGGCCGCCGCGAAAGTGGCCGTGTAGGCCAGGTGTTGAGTCGAGAAGGCGTTCCAGTCGAAGTTCAGCGTCAGCGGATCGACAAGATTCGAGTTGAGGTAGCGGAAACCGCCGCCGATGCCGGTAGCGGTGTCCGAGCCGACCATCGTCACATATGACACCGGGGAGGCGATGCCGGCCACCGTCAGGTAGGCGATATAGTCGGTGCCCGCCGTCAGCGCCAGGTTGATATCGCCCGCGCCCAGGAACTGGCTGCCGCCGCCGTAGTTGATCGGTGCGCTGGTGTACAGCGCCGGGCCGACCGCCTTGCTGCCGTCCCAGGCGGCCACGACGAGGGCGAAGTCGCCGCTGGCACCTGACAATGCCTGGAAACTAAAGCCCTTCAACACACCGCCGGGCGACGTGAAGTACTGGCCGTAGCTGGTCGTGTCCGGTTCACCGACGTAGGAAATGGTGCTGGTGCCGTCATCGGCGTTGCTGTACACCGTGTCCGCGTGCGCAGCGGCCGACAAGGTTGCCGCAGCGAGCAAGATCGTCGTAACAAGTTTCTTTATATTCATGTTATTCCCCGTTTTGAAATACTTATGGTTAGATCTGCATCATAACTGCTCAGCTAGCAATTGCAACAACAATCGTTGTCTATTGCTCAATACGCGGCAATTGCCCCACACGGCACCCGGCGTTAAGATTGCGCTATCATTTTGTTTGGAAATTGTGTTAATGTTGCCGCTCCATGCTAAATGATTGCGCAAACATGTCTTTGTCCAAGATCAAGGGATTACGCTGGTGGATGATCAGTCTGATCATGCTGGGGGCGGTCATCAATTACCTGACGCGCAGCACGCTGGCTGTGGCCGCGCCCACCTTGCTCACCGAGCTGGGCATCACCACCAAGGAATACTCGTACATCACGGCCGCCTTCCAGGGCGCCATCATGCTGCAGCCGCTGTGCGGTTACATCCTCGATGTGATCGGCCTGAAGTACGGCTTCGCGATGTTCGCCGCCGCCTGGTCGGTGATTTGCATGGCGCACGGCATGGCCACCAACTGGCACACGCTGGCGGCGCTGCGCGCGCTGCTGGGCTTGGCGGAAGGCTCGGCCAATCCCGCCGGCATGAAGGCCGTGTCCGAATGGTTCCCGGCGCAGGAGCGGGGGCTGGCGGGTGGCATCTTCAATATTGGCGCGTCGTTCGGTTCCATGCTGGCGCCGCCGTTGGTGGTGTGGGCGATCCTGCATTACAACTGGCAGTCCGCCTTCGTCATCACCGGCGCGCTCGGCCTGGTCTGGGTGGCGGCCTGGCTGCTGCTGTACGACGCGCCGGCGCGCCACCGCCGCTTGTCGGCCGCCGAGAAAGAGCACATCGCCGCCGGCCAGGAAAAGCATCTGGAGGGCGACGGCAAGCGGCCGTCGATCCTCAGCATCCTCAAGATGCGCAATTTCTGGGGCATCGCGCTGCCGCGCTTCCTGGCCGATCCCGCCTGGGGCACGCTGTCGTTCTGGGTGCCGCTGTATCTGACGACGGTGCGCCATTTCGATCTGGCGCAGATCGCGATGTTCGCGTGGTTGCCGTTCCTTGCCGCCGACCTCGGCTGCATGTTCGGCCCGGTGGTGGTGCTGGCGCTGCAAAAGCGCGGCGTGCGCCTGATCAACGCCCGGCGCGGCGCCTTCACTCTCGGCGCATCGATGATGATGGGCGTGGCGTTTGTCGGCTACGTCGATAGTCCCTACGCGGCGATCGCCTTGCTCAGCCTGGCCGGCTTCGCGCACCAGACCTTGTCGGTCACCGTCATCACGATGTCGTCCGATCTGTTCCGTCGCAACGAGGTGGCCACCGTGGCCGGCATGTGCGGCACGTTCGGCAACCTGGGTCTGCTGATCTTCTCGTTGCTGATCGGCGGCCTGATGGCCAGCGTCGGCTACACGCCGTTTTTTGTCAGCCTGGCGGTGCTTGACCTGGTGGCCGCCGTGCTGCTGTGGACGCTGGTGCGCGAGCCGGCGGCGACGCCCCAACAACCCCTCATCATCAAACCAGCATGATTCACAATCCCATTCTGCCCGGCTTCAATCCCGATCCGTCCATCGTACGGGTGGGGGACGACTATTACATCGCCACGTCCACCTTTGAGTGGTATCCGGGCGTGCAGATCCACCACTCGCGCGACCTGGTCAACTGGCGTTTGCTGTGCCGACCGCTCACGCGCGCCAGCCAGCTCAACATGCTCGGCGCGCCGGATTCCTGCGGCGTGTGGGCGCCGTGCCTGACCTATGCGGATGGGTTGTTCTGGCTGATCTACACCGACGTCAAGCGCTACGGCCGCACCTCCACCGGCGGCGCGGCGGGCAGCGCCTCGTTGCGCGACTTCCACAATTACCTGGTCACCAGTCCGGCCATCGACGGCCCGTGGTCCGATCCGGTTCATCTGAACAGCAGCGGCTTCGATCCGTCGCTATTCCATGACGACGACGGCCGCAAGTACCTGCTGAACCAGCTGTGGGACCACCGGCCGGGCGGTAACCGTTTCGCCGGCATCGTCGCGCAGGAGTACTCGGTGGCGGAAGGGCGCCTGATCGGCCGCCGCGAGAATATCTTCAAAGGCACCGCGCACGGTCTGACCGAGGCGCCGCATCTGTACAAGCGCGACGGCTACTATTACCTGTTGACCGCCGAGGGCGGCACCGGCTGGAACCATGGCGTGACGATGGCGCGCGCGCGCGATCTGCACGGCCCGTACGAGTTGCATCCGGACCAGACCATACTCAGTTCGCGCCACCGGCCCGATGCCGGGTTGCAGCGCGCCGGCCATGCCGATCTGGTCGAGACGCAGGATGGCCAGACGTATATGGTGTATCTGTGCGGCAGGCCGCTGCGCAATCGCGGCACCTGCACGCTGGGGCGCGAGACGGCGATCCAGCCGGTGGTGTGGGGCAACGATGGCTGGCTGCGCACGGTTGACGGGCAGGGTACCGCGCAGCTTGAGGCTGCCGCGCCCGGACTGCCGGAGCATCGTTGGCCGGACGCGCCCGTGCGCGAGGACTTCGACACGCCCCAATTGCCGCTGGCGTTCCAGTGGCTGCGCACGCCGTGGCCGGAGGAGTTGTTCAGCCTGACCGAGCGAGCCGGCCATTTGCGTTTGTATGGGCGCGAAAGCCTGGGCAGCCAGTTCCGGCAGGCGTTGGTGGCGCGGCGCCAGCAGGCGCATTGCTACAGCGCCTGCACCGTGGTCGATTTCGAGCCGGAGCATTACCAGCAGCAGGCGGGACTGGTCTGCTATTACGGCGGCGCCAAGTTCCATTATTTGTACATCACGCACGACGAGGCGGTCGGCAGGCATTTGCGCGTGATGAGCAGCCTGCCCAACCATGTGCAAACGGATACCTTCACGGCGCCGATCGCGCTGCCCTCAAGCGGGCCGGTGGAACTGCGCGTGGAGGTCGACGAGGAGCGGCTGTACTTCGGCTACCGGATCGTCGGCGGCGACTGGCAGTGGCTGCCCCAGCAGTTCGACGCCAGTATTTTGTCGGACGAGGCCAACGCCCCGGGCCAGCCCAACTTTACGGGCGCCTTCGTCGGCATGGCGTGCCAGGACATGGCCGGCACCGGGCTGCACGCGGACTTTGATTACTTCGAGTATCGCGAGCGGCCGTATTGCACCGATCCGATGCGTAAGCGGGACAATTGAGGGCAATGCTATCTATTTTCCGACGGCTCTGTCGTATGCCTCGCGTCAAACTCCTGCTGCATTGTCTTTATTTTCGCTATCGCTTCTTCGGACTGTTTTTTTAGCTCGGCGTGAGCGGTCGCCGTGCTCTTGCCCGATTCGAAAGACGCAACCATGTTTGAGAGCACGGTTGCGTTGAAAGCCGCGATGGCAAGCTCATACTCGGATTATCAGGTTGTTCTCTGCTGGCCGACGCCACGGTCGCGGCCAATATCATTCTTCCGCTTGGTCATTTTCGCAATTGCGGCTGGGCTGTGCGGCTTGCAGAATAGGTGAAAATACATCTCCAAGAGACATTTAATGATCATCACCTATCGGCGGGCCGTCACCGCCATCGCGCTTGCCTGCGCAGCACAGGCCGGTGCCGCGCCTACCACCGAACTCAACATTTATAACGGTCGCCCGGCCGGCGCCTTGCAGCCAGCGGTCGCCGACTTCGAAACGCAAAAAACGCTGGAGGGCGCCAGCGCCGTCATCTCGCCGGCGAACAAGTCGCCCAGCGGCAGCGTGAGCTTGAGCAAGTCCGGCATGAAGAAGCTCGACGACGCGCTGACCTTGCAGTGGAAGGATACCTGGTACGCGGGCTTGCGCATCGATGGCGGCAAGCGGACCGTCGATCTGCGTCCGTACATGGACAAGGGCGTGCTGGCGCTGGACATCAACGTCAAGGAACTGGCCACCGGCGGCATCAATTTCAGGGTCGGCTGCGGCGAAAACTGCGAGCGCACGGTGCCTTACGTGGTGCCGGCGCGCGCGATCGCCGGCAAAGGCTGGCAGCACCTGGTGTTCTCGATGAGCTGCTTCGCCCGCGACGGCGACGATTTCAGCAAGGTCGCGCGGCCGTTCGCCGTGGAAGGCACCGGCACCGGCGAGATAGCTGTCGCCAACATCAAGATCCTCAAGGCCGGCAAACCGAACGCCAGCTGCCCCGATTACAAGACCGTGTCGGTCACGCCTGACAAGTTGAACGAATCGTGGTCGATCAGCTGGTGGACGCCGCGTCACGAGAAGAAGGTGGAAGAGGCGAAGGCGCTGGGCAAGAGCAACCAGATCGTTTTTATTGGCGACTCCATCACCGAAGGCTGGGAAAAGAGCGGCGCACCGGTCTGGGCGCGCTACTACCAGCCGATGAACGGGCTGGCGCTGGGCTTCGGCGGCGACCGCACCGAGAACGTGCTGTGGCGCCTGCAGCATGGCGAGGTCGATGGCATCTCGCCCAAGGTCGCGGTGCTGATGTTCGGCACCAATAACACCGGCCACCGCCAGGAGGATCCGAAGACCACGGCCGCCGGCATCAAGCGCAATATCGACGAATTGCGCCGCCGCCTGCCGGACACCAAAATCCTGCTGCTGGCGATTTTCCCGCGCGGCGAAAAGCCTGACGACCCGCTGCGCCAGATTAATCAGAAGGTCAACGCCATCATCGCCGGCTACGCCGATAACAAGAACGTCTTCTTCGCCGATTTCAATCGGCAGTTCCTGGCGCCGGACGGCACGCTGTCGACCGACATCATGCCTGACCTGCTGCATCCGAACGAAAAGGGTTACGAGATCTGGGCCAGGGCGCTGGCGCCGGAACTGAAAAAGCTGATGCAGCAAGGCTCCGGCGAGCCCTATGCCTGGCAGCCGGTCGCCATCGGCGGCAGCGGTTTCGTCTCCGGCATCATCACCAGCAAAACCGAAAAGGGTCTGATTTACCTGCGCACCGACGTCGGCGGCGCCTATCGCTGGGACGCGCCGAATAAACGCTGGATCGCGCTGATGGATTGGGTGTCCGACCGCGAGACCGGCTTGCTGGGCGTGGAATCGATCGCCATCGACCCGAGCACGCCGGGACGGGTGTATATGTCGACCGGTATCGAGTATCTGAACGGCGGCGCCAGCGCCATCCTGAAATCGTCCGATTACGGCAACACCTTCACCAAGATCGACGTCACCAGCCAGTTCAAGGTGCATGGCAACGGCATGGGTCGCGGCAATGGCGAGAAGCTGCAGGTCGATCCGGCCAACGGCAAGATCCTGTACATCGGCACCCGCGCCAACGGCATGTTCAAAAGCGTGGACGAGGGCCTGACCTGGCGTCGTCTCGATGGCCTGGACGTGACCACCACGCCGGTCAACAAGAATGGCGTGAGCCTGGTGGTGCTCGATCCGTCGAGCGTGAAGGATGGCGCTACGCAGCGCCTGTTCGCCGGCGTCTCGCGCTTTGGCAAGGACGGCGCCAACATGTACGTGTCCGACGACGCCGGCAAGACCTTTGCCGCGATGACGGGCGGCCCGTCGAAGCTGATGCCGCACCGCGCCGTGCTGGCCGACGGCAAACTGGTGGTGACCTTCGCCAAGGGCGCCGGCCCGTGGGGCGACGTCGCCCACGGCGAGGGGCTGGAGGAGGGCGGCGTGTGGCAGTACGATATCGCCGCCAAAAAATGGACCGACATCTCGCCGCCGCTGAACCGCGCCTACGCCGGCATCACCGTCGACCCGGGCAACCCGAAACGCATGGTCGTCACCACCATTAGCTACTACCGCAACCAGACCAACGCGATCCGCGACCAGTTCTTCGAGACGCTTGACGGCGGCAAAAGCTGGAAGAGCATCGTCGACCAGGGTGTGAAGATCGACGCCAATGGCGTCAGCTGGATCGCCGGCAGCTTCATACACTGGGCGGCCAGCGTGGAATTCGATCCTTTCGATACCAAAAAGCTGATGGTCGTTTCCGGCAATGGCATCTTCAATTCGACCGACATCAACGCCGCGCCGGCGATCTGGAAGTTCGAGGACGAGGGGCTGGAGGAATCGGTGCCGCTCAATCTGGTCAGCATTCCTGGCGGCCCGGTGATTTCGGCGATCGGCGATTACGACGGCTTCCGCCACACCGACCCGACCAAATACTCGCCGATCCACACGCCGACCATGGGCACGACCTGGGGTCTCGACTACGCCGCCGGCAATCCCAACGTGGTGGCGCGCGCCGGCAGCGCCATGTACATCTCCAACGACATGGGCGTGAGCTGGAAAAAGACGGCGGCCATGAAGGGCGCCAAGGGCCAGCTGGCGCTGAGCGCGGACGGCAAGACGATCGTGCACAGCCCGGAAAAATCGGAGACCAGCTACTTTAGCACCAACGGCGGCGATAGCTGGAACCCGGTCAAGGGCCTGGGCGGCGCGCGTCCGGTGGCCGATCCGGTCGACCGCAACAAGTTTTACGCGATCGGCGGCGACCATGTGCTGGTGAGTACCGACGGCGGCGCCAGTTTCGCCCCTGCCGGCCCACTGGCGTCGGCCAAGCGCACGCGCGCGGTGCTGCGCGCGGCGCCCGGCCGCGAAGGCGACATCTGGGTGCCGCAATACGACGGCGGCCTGGCGCGGTCCACCGATGCCGGCAAAAGCTTCAATAACCTGCCCGGCGTGACCTACGCCGGCGCGGTCGGCTTCGGCAAGGCCGCGCCTGGCGCCAATTACCCCACCGTGTATATCTGGGGCACGGTTGGCGGCGTGCGCGGCGCGTTCCGCTCAATCGACACCGGCGCCACCTGGCTGCGTATTAATGACGACGATCATCAATACGGCGGTCCGGGTGATGCCCAATTCGTTATCGGTGATGCTAATACTTTTGGCATCGTTTTCATGAGTACGGCGGGCCGAGGCATTGTATTTGGGAAACCTGCCCCTATGACGGGAGAAAAATAGCCGAATAGATGGGGTCATTTACGGACGGGAACGTCTTTTTCATCTAAATCGTGACGGAATCATGCCACAATACAAATCGCATTCCGTAGAGGGTGCGATGAGACGAGCCGTTTCCGATTGAGGTAGTTGAAGATGCCGATGAAGTCCCACCGTATTGCGCTGCTATTTAACGCAAACAAGATTTTTGACCGCGAAGTCATCGCCGGTATTGCCGCGCATTTGAGCAGCACCCGAGCATCCTGGGACTTGTTCCTGGAGGAAGATTTTCGCCTGCGGCTGCCCGGTATCGAGCATTGGCAGGGCGACGGCATCATCGCCGACTTCGACGATCCGGCCGTGGCCGCCGCATTGTCGCGCACCCGCATCCCGGTGGTGGCCGTGGGCGGCTCCTACGCCAGCGAAGCCAACTACCCGACCGGCGTGCCGTACGTTGCCACCGACAACTTCAAACTGATCAAACTTGCCCACGATCATCTAATCGAGGCGGGCCTGCGCCATTTCGCCATGTTCAGCCTGCCAGAGGCGCAGGAAAACCGCTGGGCGCAGGAGCGCGAGACGGCGTTTCGCAAGCTGATGGTCGAGGACAAGATGGAGCCGCAGATCTACCGTGGCCTGGGCACCAGCGCCGCTTCGTGGGACGAGGCGGTCGAACAGCAGATCAAGTGGCTGCATAGCCTGCCCAAGCCGGTCGGCATCATCGCCGTCACCGACGCCCGCGCGCGCCAGCTGCTGCAGGCCTGCATCATGGCTAATATAGAAGTGCCGGAGCAGGTGGCGCTGATCGGCATCGACAATGATCCGCTGGCGCGCATGCTGACCCGGATACCCCTCAGTTCGGTGATCCAGGGCGCCCAGGAGATGGGCCGCACCGCCGCCCACCTGCTGGACCAGATGCTGCACGGCGTGCGCCTGCAGGGCACGCGCGTGATGGTGCCGCCGGTCGGCATCAACGTCCAGACCTCCACCCGCCACGAGGCGCCCAAGCATCCGCACGTGATGCGCGCGCGCCATTTCATCCGCCAGTACGCCTGCCAGGGCATCAAAACGCACCAGGTAGCAGAATATGTCGGCATTTCGCGCTCGTCGCTGGAGTCGTACTTCCGCCAGGAGCTCGATTGCAGCGTCCACGATGTGATCCTGCGCTTTAAGCTGGACGCGGCCACCGAGCGCCTGGCGCGCGGCGACAGCAGCATCGCCGAGGTGGCGCTGACCTGCGGCTTCACGTCGGTTCAATATATGCACGCGGTGTTCAAGCGGGAACTGGGCTGCACCCCGCGCGCCTACCAGGACCGCATGCTCAAATGCCCGGAAACGGCCGCCGCGCCGGAAGACGCCGGACCCGCGTTGCGCAGCGTCGCGTAACGAAATTGCCCAACTCACGCGTAAATCATGACCGTGCTTGGTGGTTTTCATAATTGCCCCCACCAGTGAATAAGGTGAAAATCTCCCACGCAGTTTGCTAGCATGCTTGGAGAGAGAGACCTTGGAAAATAATATAAATTCGATGCTGCCGGACGATGTGAGCCGCGCAGTGCTGGTGGGACGTGTATGGCGTGATGGCGTCATTAATGGTCCTTGTGTGGTCGCCGTACGCAACGGCGAGGTGTTCGACATCACCGGCCACGCCCCGACCATGTCCGATCTGCTGGAGCGCGACGACGCACTGGAAGTGGCCCGTTCCGCTCCCGGCGAATCGCTCGGCCCCGTGCAGGCGTTGTTGGAAAACGCCCTTGGCGGCAGCGCCGACCAAAGCATCCCGCGCCTGCTGGCGCCATGCGACCTGCAGGCGATCAAGGCCTGCGGCGTGACCTTCGCGGTCAGCCTGCTGGAGCGCGTGATCGAAGAGCAGGCCGCCGGCGATCCGTCGCGCGCCAACGCGCTGCGCTCCGAAATCCAGACCATCATCGGTTCCGATTTGTCGGCCATCCGTCCGGGTTCGCCGGAAGCGGCCAAGCTGAAGGCCGACCTGATCGAGCGCGGCCTGTGGTCGCCGTACATGGAAGTGGGCATCGGCCCGGACGCCGAGGTGTTCTCCAAGTCGCAGCCGATGTCCGCTGTCGGCGCGGGCGCCGACGTCGGCCTGCACCCTGATTCGAAGTGGAACAACCCGGAGCCGGAGATCGTCCTGGCGGTCAACAGCCAGGCCAAGGTGCTCGGCGCCACCCTGGGCAACGACGTCAACCTGCGCGACATCGAAGGCCGCAGCGCGCTGTTGCTGGGTAAAGCGAAAGACAACAACGGCTCGTGCTCGATCGGCCCGTTCATCCGCCTGTTCGACGAACACTTCACCATCGACACCATCCGCAACGCGGAAGTGAGCATGCTGATCGAAGGTAAGGACGACGACTTCCGCCTCGCCGGCGCCAGCCGCATGCGCGAAATCAGCCGCGATCCGCTGGATCTGGTCAGCCAGGTCTGCGGCCGCCATCACCAGTACCCGGACGGCTTCATGCTGTTCCTCGGTACGATGTTCTCGCCGATCAAAGACCGCGACGCCGTCGGCGGCGGTTTCACCCACCATCTGGGCGACCGTGTCAGCATCTCGACGCCTTCGCTAGGCGCGCTGGTCAACCATGTGCAGCGCAGCGACCAGATCGCACCGTGGACCTACGGCGTGCGCGCGCTGATGAACCGTGCCCGCGCTTCGGCTCCAGTGGCCGCCAAGCCGGCCGCGCAGACCAAGCCGGAGCAGGCGATATATCCTAGCCTGGCCGGCAAGCGCGTGGTCGTCACCGGTGGCGGCAGCGGCATCGGCGCCGGCATCGTAGAGGCCTACGCGCGCCAAGGCGCCCGTGTGACCTTCCTCGACATCGCGGAAGCCGATTCGCGCGCGCTGGAGGCGACCCTGTCGACCCTGGCGGTGCCGCCGAAGTACCTGCACTGCGACCTGACCAACCTTGAAGTGCTGGCCAAGACCTTCGCCGACATCGGCACCGTCGATATCCTGATCAACAACGCCGCCAACGACGACCGCCACAATCTGGAAGACGTCACGCCGGCATACTGGGAAGGCCGCATGGCGGTCAACCTGCGCCACCAGTATTTCTGCGCCAAGGCCGTGGCGCAGGGCATGCGCGAGCAGGGCGGCGGCGTGATCCTGAACTTCGGTTCGATCTCGTGGCACCTGGCGCTGCCGGACCTGACCCTGTACATGATGGCAAAAGCCGCCATCGAAGGCATGACCCGCGGCCTTGCGCGCGATCTTGGACCTGATAATATCCGTGTCAATTGCATTATTCCTGGTGGCGTACGTACGCCGCGCCAGGAGGCGTTGTGGCACACGCCGGATGAGGAAGCCCGCATCCTGGCCGGCCAGTGCCTGAAAAAGCGCGTGCAAGTGGACGACGTGGCGGCCATTACGCTGTTCCTTTCCTCGGACAGCGCCTCGGCGTGCTCGGGTCGTGAATACTTCGTCGACGCCGGCTGGTACGGCGCCTAAGACGCACAGGGACGCTTAAAGAAAATGAGCAATGACATGAACAACCAGCAGTCACGCCGCTACCGCTCGCAAGACTGGTTCGACAATCCAGACCATATCGACATGACCGCGCTCTATCTGGAGCGCTTCATGAACTACGGGATCACGCCGGAAGAGCTGCGCTCGGGCCGTCCGATCATCGGCATCGCCCAAAGCGGCAGCGACATCAGCCCGTGCAACCGCATCCACCTGGAACTGGCCAAGCGCGTGCGCGACGGCATTCGCGACGCCGGCGGTATCGCGATGGAATTCCCGCTGCATCCGATCTTTGAAAACTGCCGTCGTCCGACGGCGGCGATCGACCGCAACCTGGCCTATATGGGCCTGGTCGAGATCCTGCACGGCTATCCGATCGACGCCGTGGTGCTGACCACCGGCTGCGACAAGACCACGCCGTCGCAGATCATGGCCGCATCGACGGTGGATATTCCCGCCATCGTGCTTTCCGGCGGTCCGATGCTGGACGGCTGGTTCGAAGGTGAACTGGCAGGTTCCGGCGCGGCGATCTGGAAGGGCCGCCGCCAGCTGGCCGCCGGCACCATCGACAACGAGAAATTCCTGCAGATCGCCGCCGCTTCGGCGCCGTCGGCTGGCCACTGCAACACCATGGGCACGGCATCGACGATGAACGCCATCGCCGAGGCGCTGGGCATGTCGCTGACCGGCTGCTCGGCGATTCCCGCGCCTTACCGCGAACGCGGCCAGATGGCGTATGAAACCGGCCGCCGCATCGTCGAGATGGCGAAGCTGGACATCAAGCCGTCGTCGATCCTGAACCGCGACGCCTTCCTCGACGCGATCGTGGTCAACGCCGCCATCGGCGGTTCGACCAACGCGCAGCAGCACATCGTCGCGATGGCGCGCCACGCCGGCGTCGAGCTGCATTCGAGCGACTGGATGGAATACGGCCACAAGGTGCCGCTGCTGCTGAACATGCAGCCCGCCGGTAAATTCCTCGGCGAGCGTTTCCACCGCGCGGGCGGCGTGCCGGCCGTGATGTGGGAGCTGGAGCAGCAGGGCATGTTGCGCTCGGAGCGCGCCACCGTCACCGGCCGCACCATGCGCGACAACCTGGCCGGCAAGGAGACGCAAGACCGCGAGGTGATCTTCCCGTTCAACGCGCCGCTCAAGGAGGACGCCGGTTTCTTCGTCTTGAAGGGCAACCTGTTCGATTTCGCCATCATGAAGACCAGCGTGATTTCGCCGGCCTTCCGCGCGCGCTATCTGAGCAAGCCGGGTCAGGAGAATGTGTTCGAGTCGCGCGCCGTGGTGTTCGACGGTTCGACCGATTACCACAACCGCATCAACGATCCGGCGCTCAACATCGACGAGGACTGCATTCTGGTGATCCGCGGCGCCGGCCCGGTGGGCTGGCCCGGTTCGGCCGAGGTGGTGAACATGCAACCGCCGGATGCGCTGGTCAAGCGCGGTATCAACTGGCTGCCGACGCTCGGCGACGGCCGCCAGTCCGGCACGTCGGACAGCCCGTCGATCCTGAACGCGTCGCCGGAAAGCGCCGTGGGCGGTGGCCTGGCGTGGCTGCGCACCGGTGACGTGATCCGCGTCGATCTGAACGCCGGCACCTGCGACGCGCTGGTGCCGCAGGCCGAGTGGGAAGAACGCAAGAAGGGCGCGCTGCCGGCCATCCCGGCCAGCCAGACGCCCTGGCAGGAAATCTATCGCAGCACCGTGGGCCAGATGGAAAGCGGCGCATGCATGGAACTGGCTGTACCATACCGTGGCGTGGCGAACGACCCCGCACGGCATAATCATTAGGAACCACGTCTGTAAAAATGGGCATAGACCTGTACTGTAATAGTTAGAAATGTAGGGCCTGTGTCAGGCAAAACGGCATTCGAATCAGGAGACGAAACAAATGAAGAAATTATTGAGTGCGGCCGCCATCGCGGTCATGATGGTGTGCGCCGGCGGTAACGCCATGGCCGACGCCAAGAATCCAAAAATCGGCTTTTCCATCGACGACTTGCGCCTCGAGCGCTGGGCGCGCGATCGCGACTACTTCGTCGCCGCCGCTGAAAAGCAGGGCGCCAAAGTATTCGTGCAGTCGGCCGACGCCAGCGAGCAGCGCCAGATCGCCCAGATCGAAAACCTGATCTCGCGCGGCGTCGACGTGCTGGTCATCGTTCCATACAACGCCACGGTGCTCAACAACGCCGTCAAAGAGGCGAAGAAAGCCAAAATCAAGGTGGTCTCGTACGACCGCCTGATACTCAACGCCGACATCGACGCCTACATCTCCTTCGACAACAAGGCCGTGGGCGAGATGCAGGCACAGGGCGTGGTGGCCGTCAAACCAAAAGGTAACTACTACCTGCTGGGCGGCGCACCGACCGACAACAACGCCAAGATGCTGCGCGAAGGCCAGCTGAAGGTGCTGCAGCCGCTGATCGACAAGGGCGACATCAAAGTCGTCGGCAAGCAGTGGGTCAAGGACTGGAATCCGGCCGAGGCGATGTCGATCGTCGAAAACGCGCTGACCGCCAACGGCAACAAGCTCGATGCGGTGGTCGCCTCCAACGACGCCACCGCCGGCGGCGCGATCCAGGCGCTGGCTTCGCAAAAGCTGGACGGCAAAGTCGCCGTCTCCGGCCAGGATGCCGATCTGGCCGGCGTGCGCCGCGTCATCGCCGGCACCCAGACCATGACGGTCTACAAGCCGCTCAAGCTGATCGCCACCGAAGCGGCCAAGCTGTCGGTTCAACTGGTGCGCGGCGAAAAGCCGGGCTTCAACTCGCAGTATCAGAACGGCTTCAAGCAAGTCGATACGCTGCTGCTGAAACCAACCATGCTGACCAAGGCAAATATGGATGTCGTCATTGCCGACGGCTTCTATACCAAGGCCCAACTCGCGGCTGCGAAGTAATCGCCGCTTCATGAAGACCGGGGCGTCGTCCACGCCCCGCCGTGCGTTCGCACTGTCTTTCGCCACGCCGCTCCGCTGATTGTCAGCGGCTTGCGCGTGGCGAGTTCCACCACCTCTGCGAGAACCAGTATGTCCGGCTATTTGCTAGAAATGAAGGGCATCGTCAAAAAATTTGGCGGTGTTCCGGCGCTCAATGGCATCGACCTGCAAGTCAGGGCCGGTGAGTGCATCGGCTTGTGCGGCGAAAACGGCGCCGGCAAGTCGACCCTGATGAAAGTGCTGTCCGCCGTCTACCCGCACGGCACCTGGGACGGCGAGATCCACTTCGACGGCAAGCCGCTGCAGGCGCAGTCGATCCGCGAAAGCGAAGCCGCCGGCATCGTCATCATCCACCAGGAACTGATGCTGGTGCCCGAGCTGTCCGTCACCGAGAATCTGTTCCTCGGCAACGAGATCACCCTGCCGGGCGGCCGCATGGATTATTCGGCCATGAACCAGCGCGCCGAAGCGCTGCTGAAAGAACTGAACCTGACCGACGTGAATGTCGTGCTGCCGGTGTCGAACTACGGCGGCGGCCACCAACAGCTGATCGAGATCGCCAAGGCGCTGAACAAGAACGCGCGCCTGCTGATTCTGGACGAGCCGTCATCGTCGCTGACGACCTCCGAGATCCAGGTGCTGCTCAATATTATCCGCGGCCTGAAAGCCAAGGGCGTGGCCTGCGTCTACATCTCGCACAAGCTCGACGAGGTCGAGGCGATCTGCGACACCATCGTGGTGATCCGCGACGGCCAGCACATCGCCACCACGCCGATGGACAAGATGGACGTCAAGCAGATCATCGCGCAGATGGTCGGCCGCGAAATGAACCAGCTGTATCCGACGCTGGAGCGCACGCCAAGCGAGGAAATCGTGTTCGAGGCGCGTAACGTGATTTGCTACGACGTCGAGAAACCTGAGCGGCGGAAGGTCGACAACGTCTCCTTCGCGCTGCGCCGCGGCGAGATCCTCGGCATCGCTGGCCTGGTCGGCGCCGGCCGCACGGAGCTGGTGTCGGCGCTGTTCGGCGCCTATCCGGGCCGCTCGCAAGCCGAGGTTTGGCTCAACGGCGCCAAAATCGATACCAGCACGCCGCTCAAGGCGATCCGCGCGGGCCTGGCGCTGGTGCCGGAGGACCGCAAGCAGCACGGCATCGTGCGCGACCTGGACGTCGGCCAGAACATCACCTTGTCGGTGCTGGGACGCTTCTCCAACTTCACCCGTATCGACCGCGAGGCGGAACTGAAGGTGGTCAGCGAGGAGATCGCGCGGCTGGGATTGAAGACGGCCAGTCCGTTCCTGTCGATCACGTCGCTCTCGGGCGGCAACCAGCAAAAGGCGGTGCTGTCGAAGATGCTGCTGACGCGCCCCAAGGTCTTGATCCTCGACGAACCGACGCGTGGCGTCGACGTCGGCGCCAAGTTCGAAATCTACAAACTAATGCTGGAACTGGCCAGCCAGGGCGTCTCCATCATCATGGTGTCGTCCGAGCTGGCCGAAGTGCTGGGCGTGTCCGACCGCGTGCTGGTGATGGGGGAGGGCAAACTGCGCGGTGATTTCATCAACCAGGACCTGACCCAGGAAACGCTGCTGTCGGCAGCACTCGATCATTCGTGACGCCTTATCTGTGAAATCCATGAAAACCATAAATCTCAAACAGCT
Organism: Duganella sp. AC917; assembly: GCF_979258245.1. Classification (NCBI taxonomy): domain Bacteria; kingdom Pseudomonadati; phylum Pseudomonadota; class Betaproteobacteria; order Burkholderiales; family Oxalobacteraceae; genus Duganella; species Duganella sp. AC917. The sequence goes on along the minus strand of NZ_OZ409848.1, from coordinate 3,761,531 downwards.
CTTCACGCAGTACAAGATCCTGGCGCTGCTGATCGCCATCGCCATCATCTGGGCCTTCTTCAGCTGGAAGACGGAAGGTGGCTTTATCTCGCCGCGCAACCTGTCGAACCTGATGCGCCAGATGGCCGTCACCGGCATCGTCGCCTGCGGCATGGCCTTCGTCATCATCGCCGGCGAGATCGACCTGTCGGTCGGCTCGCTGCTCGGCCTTCTCGGCGGGATTGCGGCGGTGCTCGACGTCACGCACCACCTGCCGCTGCCGGCCACCGTCGCGGTGGTGCTGGCCTGTGGCCTGGTGCTTGGCCTGTTCAACGGTTATCTGACGGCGTATAAGCACATACCGTCCTTTATCGTCGGCCTGGGCGGCATGCTGGCCTATCGCGGCATCGTGCTGGGTGTGACGGACGGCGTGACGGTGGCGCCGGTGTCCGAGCCGCTGGTGCACCTGGGCCAGGGCTACCTGTCGCCGGAAATGGGCGTGGTGCTGGGCGTCGGCCTGTTCGTACTGGGCGCCGTGCTGACCTGGCGCCAGCGCGCCAGCCTGGCGCGCCATGGCCTGCCGGTGCCGGCGGTCTGGCGCGACGGCCTGCGCCTGGCGGCGATCGGCGTGGTGCTGTTCGCGTTCGTGCGCACCCTGAACAGCTACGAGGGCATCCCGCTGCCGGTGCTGCTGCTGTTGGCGTTGCTGGGTATCTTCAGCTACGTCGCGACGCAGACCGTGTTCGGTCGCCGCATCTATGCGGTCGGCAGCAATATGGAAGCGACCCGCCTGTCGGGCGTGAACGTGCAGGCCGTGAAGCTGTGGATCTTCGGGATCATGGGTTTGATGTGCGCACTGGCAGGGTTGATCAACACGGCGCGTCTGGCGGCCGGTTCGCCGTCGGCGGGCACCTCGGGCGAACTCGATGCGATCGCGGCCTGCTTCATCGGCGGCACCTCGATGCGCGGCGGTTCCGGCACGGTGTACGGCGCGTTGATCGGCGCACTGGTGATGGCCAGTCTGGATAACGGCATGTCGATGCTGGACGTGGACACCTACTGGCAGATGATCGTCAAGGGCTGCATCCTGACGTTGGCGGTGTGGGTCGACGTGGCGACGCGTTCCGGACGCCGCTGATACCGGTCGACTGAATCCGGTTTCATGACGCGGCCCGCAACGACGGGCCGCGTTGCCGTTTACGGCGTTTGAACAGGTGTGGGTTTGTCTGTTGTGCGCGACGCTTGCGGATTATCATTCCGCCGCTTGGTGAATTTCGCAATTGCCACACTTTTGCGTAACTTGCAAAATGTTTGCATATCATCGTGTGGCTGTGGCACCCCGCCAGTTAAGCCAGAACGAAAAAAAATATCTAAGAGCGAGACGTATCCATGAAGATCAAAGAACCGCGCCGTGTGGCGCCTGCGGGCGTCGTTCGTCCCGCGTCCGGAATCACCCACCCCAGGCTAGTCCCTAGTGCCGCTGAAAAGCACCAATAACAAATAGCCTAAGAGCTATGAAAAATTCGTATACCTTTTGGAGAGCGTAACATGAAACAGTTTAAAAAGACAGCGATCGCACTGGGCCTGGCCCAAATGGCGATGATGGCCAGCAGTGCTTCGCACGCGCAGACCGCCCCGGCGCCTGCCGCGCCAACCTCCACGCCGGCCGCAGAGCCGGTGGCGGTGGTGATCACCGGCCAGCGCGCGGCGCTGCAGTCGGCCCAGAAAATCAAGCAGAACTCCGACGAGGTGGTCGATTCGATCGCCGCCGACGACATCGGCAAGCTGCCGGACCGCTCGGTCACCGAGGTGCTGCAACGCGTCGCCGGCGTGACCATCGACCGCACCATGTCCAAGAGCGATCCGGAGCACTTCTCGGTCGAAGGCTCGGGCGTATCGATCCGTGGCCTGAGCTATGTGCGCTCCGAATTGAACGGCCGCGACTCGTTCTCCGCCAACGGCGGCCGCTCGCTGAACTTCGGCGACGTACCGCCGGAGCTGTTGGCCGGCATCGACATCTACAAGAATCCGTCGGCCGAACAGACCGAAGGCGGCATCGGTGGCCTGGTCAACCTGCGCACCGCGATGCCGTTCGACTTCAAGGGCTTCCATGGCGCGCTGTCCGCCGACACCACCTATTCGGAGCTGAAGAAGGGCAAGAAGTCGCCGTCGTATTCCGGCATGGTGTCGAACCGCTGGAAAACCCCGTTCGGTGAAATCGGCGCATTGGTCGACCTGGCCTACTCGGAAAGCGACACCCGCACCGACGCGCTGCAGGTCGAGCCGTACTACCCGTTCGTCGACGCCAACGGCAAGACCACCTATGTGCCGAAGGGCGCCCAGTGGCGCACGCTGCAATTCGACCGCAGGCGCGAAGGCGCATACGGCGCCTTGCAGTGGAAGCTCGACAGCACCTTGAGCAGCTCGCTGACCTACTTCAAATCGAAGTACAAGATGGCATGGGACGAGCAGGCGATCTTCTCGGCCGCCAACGTCTCGAGCCTGGGCGTGAGCAACGGCGTCTATGATTCGAACGGCCGCTTCATGTCCGGCACCCTGACCTCGACCGGCGGCATCGACTTCGGCAACGACAACCGCACGGCGACCCGCAATTCGGACACCACCGACATCTCGTGGAACCTGCGCTGGCGTCCAAGCGACGCCTGGACCGTCACCACCGATCTGCAGCGCATCCGCGCCAACACCAACAGCCTCGATTCGACCGTGGCCACCGCCGTCAAGATGCCGTCGCAGAAGCTGGACCTGAGCGGATCGCTGCCGAACCTGATCTTCGACGACGCCGACCGCGCCGCGCTGCTCAACCCTGCCAACAACTACTGGAACTTCACCCAGGAGCACCTGGACCGCAGCAAGGGCAAGGAAACCGCATGGCGCACCGACGCCACCTACGCGTTCGACCATCCGGTGCTGCGCGACTTCCGCTTCGGCGTGCGCCTGACCGACCGCGACGCGGTCACGCAAAAGTCCAACCCGGACTACAACTGGGCCGCCATCTCGGCGCCATGGCAGGTCGGCACCGGCGCCGGCCAGATCACGTCCGAGGCGTTCCTGAGCGATCCGCGCTTTGCCGGCAACACCACGATCAAGAACTTCGATAATTTCTTCAACGGTAAAATGAACATGCCGTCGCTGATCATTCCGGCCGTTTCGACGTCGGCCGGTTATCCGAACAGCTACGCCGCCTTGCACGCCTACCACGACATGCTGTGCGCGCAGCCAGGCACTTGCACGCCTTGGGCGGCGGCCACCTTCGGCACCGATCCACAAGGCACCAACCAGCAAAGCGAGAAGACCCAGGCCGCCTACGGCCAGCTGCGTTTCGGCTGGGATGAGCTGAAGTTCCCGATCGACGGTAACGTCGGTCTGCGCTACGTGAAGACCGATTCGAAAGCCGCCGGCTACACCGTGTACAACCCGCCGTCGGGCCAGCCGGCACCGGGCAGCTACGTTGGCGAGACGATCCCCGTGATCGCCGCGTACGCGCAGGCACAGAACTTCGAGAACCGTTATCACAACTTCCTGCCTAGCCTGAACCTGCGCCTGAAGGCGACCGACAAGCTGCAGTTCCGCTTCGCTTTCGCTTCGGCCCTGTCGCGTCCCGACTTCGACCAGCTGCAGGCATATACGTCGCTCAATACCGGCTACAACACCACCACGATCGGCGGCGTGACCAACGTGTCGAATGTCAGCTTGAGCGGCACCGCGTCGGGTAATCCGAACCTGCGTCCGACCACGTCCAAGCAGGTCGACGTGACGGCGGAATGGTACTTCTCGCCAGTCGGTTCGCTGACGCTGGCGGTGTTTAACAAGCGCCTGAAAGACATCATCGTCAATCAGACCTACAACTTCGCGCTGCCCGACACCAGCGGCAACCTGCAGAACTTCTCGGCCACCGGTCCGATCAACGGCGCGCGTGGTCACGCTCGCGGTTTCGAGCTGGCCTACCAGCAGACCTTCGACAAGCTGCCAGGCCTGTTGTCCGGTCTGGGCGTGCAGGCGAACTTCACGTTCGTCGACAGCAAGCGCGATCTGTACAAGAACGTCTTCTCCGAGTATTGCAGCAGCGATTCGTCGGCCGCCAACGTCAACCTGAACATCAACGGTTGCGACACCAATGGCCGCACCTTCGGCAACCTGCCGCTGGAGAACCTGTCGCGCCAGTCGTACAACATCGCGGTGATCTACGACCAGGGTCCGCTCTCGAGCCGCCTCGCGTACAACTGGCGTTCGAAGAGCCTGCAGGGTGTGAACGTCAACGGCACCAAGGGCACCGATGGCGTGGATACCAATCCGGCCAGCGCTACGCCGGGTGCGCGTAACATCGTCTGGGGTCTGCCTACCTGGGCCGATGAATACGGTCAGCTCGACGGTTCGATCAACTACAAGATCAGCGAGAATGTGTCGATCGGCCTGGAAGCGCAGAATCTGACCAATGCGAAGTTCAAGCAGTTGATGCAGCAAACGACCGGCATGAACGGTCGCGCGTGGTTCGTCACGGGCCGCCGCTACACCGCGCAACTGCGTTACACGTTCTAATACGACGAAAGGCTAGACTGCATGAAGATTACCGCCCGCCAGCTTGTAAGCTCTTTTAGTTTTGTTATGTTGGCCGCAGCTGGCGCGGCGGCCGCGCCCATCCCCGAACTGGTGCACAAGGATGGCCGTCACGCCTTGATGGTGGACGGCGCGCCTTTTGTCATGTTCGGCGGCCAGGCGCAGAATTCGAGTAATTACCCGCTCGCCCTGAACAAGGTGTGGGCGGCGATCAAGGACATGAACGCCAACACGCTCGAGATTCCGGTGGCATGGGAACAGATCGAGCAGGTCGAAGGCAAGTTCGATTTCAGCTACGTCGATAAACTGGTGGCCGAGGCGCGCAAGAACAAGGTGCGCCTGGTGCTGCTGTGGTTCGGCACCTGGAAAAACACCGGCGCCAATTACGCGCCGGAGTGGGTCAAGTTCGACAACGCACGCTTCCCGCGCATGCTGGACAAGGAGGGCAAGCCGATTTACTGCCTGTCGCCGCAAGGCGAGGAGACGCTGAAGGCCGACAAGAAGGCGTTTGTCGCGCTGATGACGCACATCAAAAAGATCGACGAGGCGCACCGCACCGTGATCATGATGCAGGTCGAGAACGAGGTCGGCACCTACGGCTACGCGCGCGACTATGCGCCGAAAGCGGAGGCGCTGTTCAACCAGCCGGTGCCCGAGGCGGTGTTGAAGCGTAAAAAATCGCCGGTGGCGCTGGCCGCCAGCGGCACCTGGAAACAGGTCTACGGCGACTACGCCGAAGAATACTTCCACGCCTATTCGATCGCCAGCTACATCGGCGAAATCGCCAAGGCGGGTCGCGCGGTGTACAACCTGCCGATGTACGTCAATAACTCGATCCGCGATTCGCTCGAGGAACCGGTCAAGCCGTGGAACAAGAACTTCGCCAGCGGCGGCCCGACCTTCGACGTGATCGACATCTACAAGGCGGCCGCGCCGGCGATCGACTTCGCCGCGCCGGACATCTACAGCCCGGACTCGAAGAAGTTCGTCGCCACGCTCGACAGATTCCAGCGTCCGGACAACCCGCTGGCCGTGCCGGAGATGAGCAACGCGGCCGAATACGTGCGCTACGCGTATCTGGTGCTGGGCCGTGGCGCGATCAACTTCTCGCCGTTCGGTATCGACTATGCGGACTACAGCAATTTCCCGCTCGGTCACAAGGCCACCGATAAAACGATGGTTGAACCGTACGGCAAAATCTACGCGGCCTTCCGGCCGATGGAGCGCCAATGGTCCAAGTGGGCCTTCGAGGGCCGCACCTACGGCGTGGCCGAGGGCGATGACCGCGCGGCGCAGACCATCGCGATGAAGGGTTGGAAGGGCACGATCTCGTTCCGCGAATGGCAGTTCGGCGAACGTGAGTATTTCAAGGAAGTGAAGGATCTGCCGGCCGGCACCGAGAAGCCCAACGGTGGCGTGGCGATCGCGCAGATCGCCGACAATGAGTTCATCATCGTCGGCCAGCACGCGCGTGTGAAGATCGATCACGCGGACGGCAAACCAACCATGTGGGCGCGCGTCGAGGAAGGGTACTATGATCCATCCGGTAAATGGATCATGGAGCGCAACTGGAACGGCGACCAGACGGACTATGGCCTTAACCTGACCGGCAAGCCGGTGGTGTTGAAGGTCAAGGTCGGGACGTACTAAGTAAAAAAACAGGAGATAGAGAATGCGATTCAAAGCGATAGTACCTGCGGCTTCGTGCCTGGCGGTGATGATGTCCGGCCAGGCCCTGGCCGGCACGTTTGAAAAAACCTCCACCGGTGTGGTGGTCAAACCCGATTCCGGCGCCAAGGAAGTGCGCCTGGAGGTCATGAGCGACAACATCATCCACGTCGTCAAGACCGACAAGGAAGGCAAGGAGCTGACGCCTTCGCTGATGACGGTGGCCGCTCCTGTTAGCGGTATCTTCAGCGTCACCGCTTCGGGCAAGGACAAGGTCACGCTCAAGGCCAAGAAAATCTCGGTGGCGGTATCGCTGGCGACCGGCCAGGTGCAGTTCTTCAACGCGGCCGGCAAGGCTTTCCTGAGCCAGGCCTCGGAAAGCATGGCGCCCGTCGACATCGGCGGCAAGCCATTCATGGCGGTCAAGCAGGGCTTCAATCACGGCACCAAGGACGCGTACTACGGCCTGGGCCAGCACCAGAACGGCCAGATGAACCTGAACGGCGAAGACGTGCTGCTGATGCAGCACAATATGGTCATCGCGGTGCCGTTCGTCGTCTCGGACAAGAACTACGGCGTTTTGTGGGATAACAATTCGATCTCGCGCTTCGGCGACGCCAAGCCTTACGGCTTCCTGAGCCGCGACCTGAAAGTGGCGGACGCCGACGGCAAGGCCGGCGGCCTGACCGCGCGCTACTACGTCGACGACAAACTGGTGCTGACGCGCCAGGAAAAGGACATCGATTACCAGTACCTGAAGGACGTGGCCGAGAACTGGCCGAAGGAACTGGGCGACCCGAAGAAGGCTGTCGGCGTCAAGGTGGTATGGGAAGGTACGCTGACGTCGGACAAGGCCGGCGTGCACAAGATGCAGCTGTATTCGTCGGACTATGCGAAGCTGACCATGGACGGCAAGGAAGTCATGGACGTGTGGCGCCAGGGCTGGAATCCGTGGTATCACAACTTCGAGCAGAAATTCGAAGCGGGCAAACCGGTCAAGCTGCAACTGGAGTGGAAACCGTCGGGCGGCATGATCGCCATGACCCACAACGACCCGCTGCCGGCGCCGGAACGCCACTCGCTGACCTTCTCGTCGGAAGTCGCGCAGAGCATCAACTACTACGTCGTCAACGGCGAGACCAGCATCGACAACGTCATCGCCGGCTACCGTCATCTGACCGGCCAGGCGCCGATGATGCCGAAATGGGCCTATGGCCTGTGGCAGTCGCGCCAGCGCTACGAGACGCAGGAGCAGCTGCTCGGCGTGTTGAAGGAATACCGCAAGCAGGGCTGGCCGGTCGATAATATGGTGCAGGACTGGTTCTACTGGCCGCAGGACGGCTGGGGTTCGCACGACTTCGACAAGCAGCGCTTCCCGGACCCGAAAGGCCTGGTCGACGAAGTCCACAAGAACAACGCCCGCATCATGATTTCGATCTGGGGCAAGTTCTACTCCAACACCGCCAACTACAAGGAGCTCGAATCGAAGGGCTATATGTGGACCAAGAACGTCGAAAACGGCGATCTTGACTGGGTTGGACCCGGCTACAAGAACAGCCACTACGATCCGTACACCAAGGGTGCGCGCGAGATGTACTATCGCCAGATGAAGTCCAAGCTGGTCGATCTGGGCTTCGACGCCTGGTGGATGGACAACACCGAACCGGACGTGCTGTCGAACACGCGCCTGGAAGACTTCAAGAAGCTGATCGGACCGACCGTCTACGGCGCCGGCGAAGTCACCTTCAACCCGTATAGCCTGGTGCATACCGAGGGCTTCTACCAGGGTCTGAAGACCGACCAGCCGGACAAGCGCCAGTTCATCCTGTCGCGTTCGGGCTTCGCGGGTATCCAGCGTAACGCCACCGCATTGTGGAGCGGCGACACAGTCAGCCGCTGGAACAACCTGTACGACCAGATCTCGGCCGGCGTCAGCATCTCGATGTCGGGCATTCCGAACTGGACGCACGATATCGGCGGCTATGCGCAGGAAACCCGCTACCAGGTCGGCGCCACCGGCACCGCGCAGGAAAACCGCGTGGTCGGTGCGGCCGTCGCCAATCCGGAAGACGTGAAGGAATGGCGCGAGCTCAATCTGCGCTGGTGGCAGTTTGGCGCGTTGTCGCCGCTGTTCCGCTCCCACGGCGAAGTGGTCAAGCGTGAAATCCATGAGATTTCGCCTGAAGGCTCGCCGATGCGCGATTCGATGGTCTGGTACGACAAGCTGCGTTATCGTTTGATGCCTTACATTTACTCGACGGCGGCCACCACCCACTACGACTCCGGCACGATCATGCGCGGTCTGGTGATGGACTTCCCGAAAGATGACGCGGTCAAGAACATCAAGGACCAGTACCTGTTCGGCCACAACCTGATGGTCGCTCCGGTGTACGTGTACGGTGGCCGCGAGCGCGACGTCTACATGCCGAAGGGCGCCAACTGGTATGACTTCTATACCGGCGAAGTGCACAAGGGCGGTACCAAGACCTCGATCAAGGCGCCGGAAACCCGCATGCCGCTGCTGGTGAAAGCCGGCGCGATCCTGCCGATGGGTCCTGTGACGCAGTACGTCGACGAGAAGCCGGATGCACCGATCACGCTGAATATCTACACCGGCGCGGACGGCAAATTCAGCCTGTACGAGGATGATGGCGTGTCGAATGCCTACTTGCGTAACGAGTTCTCGCGTATTCCGCTGAGCTACAACGACAAGACCGGCGCCGTCACCATCGGCGACCGCGTGGGCCAGTACAAAGGCATGGTTGCCAAGCGCGAGTTCAAGGTACGCTTCATCAAGGCCGGCGTATCGAGCTCGGATAACTTCGACGCCGCCGACAAGACGGTGAGCTACGAAGGCAAGGCGGTCACCGTCAAGCGCTGATTTTCGCACTGACGATGGTTCCTCGATGACGGCGGGGGCGGTGCATGCCGCCTCCGCCGTTTTTGCTTTGCTCCACGAGACAATATTCATGAAAAATCTGCTGCGCTCCACACTCTTTATCTCCTCGACCCTGATCGCTGCTGCTGCGACGGCCGCCCCGGACCTGACACTGCGCTACAAACAGGCGGCGCCCGATACGCCGCAAGGGTGGGAGCGCGAGGCGCTTCCGATCGGTAACGGCCGCATCGGCGCGATGCTCTTCGGCCAGCTGGCGCGCGAGCGCATCCAGTTCAACGACATCACGCTATGGACCGGCGACGACAAGGTGATGGGCTCCTTCCAGCCGTTCGGCGACGTGTATGTGAACCTGCCGGGCCATGACCAGGCCACCACGAACTATTCGCGCCAGCTCGATATCGGGCAGAGCGTCCATAGCGTCAGCTATACGCACAAGGGCGTGAAGTTCAAACGCGAAGCCTTCGCCAGCTATCCGGCGCAGGTGATCGCGGTACGCCTGAGCGCCGACAAACGTGGCCAGTACACCGGCTCGATCGAACTGACCGACACCCACGGCGCGCAAATCAACGCGCTCGGTAACCGCATCGTCGCCACCGGATCGATGCGCGGCAAGGGCGATCCATCGTCCAACGCCATGGACTACGCCAGCCAGGTGCAGGTGCAAAACGAGGGTGGTACGATCGCCATCGACGGTAACAAGATCACCTTTACCGGCTGCGATGCGGTCACCTTGATACTGGGCGCTGGCACCAGCTATGTGCTCGACGCGGCGAAGAAGTTCCAGGGTGAGCACCCGCTGGCGCGCGTGTCGGCGCAGGTGGGCGCGGCGGCGCGTCCGTGGCCGGCGCTGCTGGCCGAGCACCGCAAGGACTTTCAGAAGCAGTTCAACCGCGTGAGCGTGGACTTCGGCGCTGCCACGGCTGCGCGGCGCGCGCTGCCGACCGATCAGCGCATAGAAACCTACACCTCAGAGGGCAAGGACCCGGAGCTGGAGGCGCAATTCTTCCAGTACGGCCGCTACCTGCTGATCTCCAGCTCGCGCGGTTCGCTGCCAGCCAATCTGCAAGGACTGTGGAATATCAACCCTAACCCGCCATGGCGATCTGACTACCACACCAACATCAACGTCCAGATGAACTACTGGCCGGCGGAACCGGCCAACCTGTCGGAGCACGCGCTGCCTTTCCTGAACTTCGTGCAGGGCGTGGCGCCGGTGTATCGCCAGCTGATCGCCGATACCGCGGCCAAGGCGATCGCCGATCCGGCCTCCGTGGTGATGGCCGCGCCAGACCTCAGCGGCGAGGCGGTGCAGAAGGAGGAAACCTTCGTCAGCGCGGCCGGCAAGCCGGTACGCGGCTGGACCTTGCGCACCGAGTCCAATCCGTTCGGCGCCATGGGCTACATCTGGAACAAGACCGGCAATGCCTGGTATGCGCAGCACTTCTGGGAGCATTATGCCTATACGCAGGACAAGGCGTATTTGCGTGACGTCGCCTATCCGATGATGAAAGAGGCGGTCGCCTTCTGGCAGGACTATCTGAAGGAGCTGCCCGATGGCTGCCTGGTCGCGCCGCTGGGCTGGTCGCCGGAGCACGGGCCGATCGAGGACGGCGTGACCTACGACCAGGCCATCATCTGGGACCTGTTCAACAACACGGCCGAAGCGGCGGAAGTGCTGGGCGACGCGGCGTTCCGCGATCAGATCGCCGGCTTGCGCGACAAGCTGGCCGCGCCGCGGGTCGGCAGCTGGGGGCAGCTGCTGGAGTGGATGGAGGAGAAGACCAACGATCCGGTGCTGGACAAGCCGGGCGACACGCACCGCCATGTGTCGCATTTGTTCGGCGTCTTCCCGGGCCGTCAGATCTCGCCAACCAGAACGCCTGAACTGGCCGCCGCCGCGCGCAAGTCGCTGGAGAGCCGAGGCGATGCCGGCACCGGCTGGTCGATGGCTTGGAAGACAGCCTATTGGGCGCGGCTGCTCGATGGCGACCACGCGTACAAGATGCTGCGCGGGCAGCTGGCGAAGCCCGGCGCGCGCGCCGCGCAGCAGACCGGCCAGGGCACGGAATCGAACAACGCCGGTGGTACCTACGCTAATATGTTCGATGCGCATCCGCCGTTCCAGATCGATGGTAACTTTGGCGCCACCGCCGCAATCTGCGAAATGCTGCTGCAATCGCAGACGGGCGAGCTGCATTTGCTGCCGGCGCTGCCGTCCGCATGGGCCACAGGATCGGTCAAGGGCTTGCGCGCACGCGGCGGCTACGAGGTCGACCTGGCATGGAAGAACGGCAAGCTGGCCTCCGCCACGATACGCCGCACGGCAGGTGAGGGCGCCGGCAAGGTGCGTTACGGCGACAAGGTGATACCGCTCAATCTCAAAGTCGGAGAGAGCAAACGTCTGGGAGAAAAACTATGATGGTTCGACATGCCCTTGGAACGCTGCTGCTGGCTTTGAGCGGACTGGTTTTTGCGGAAGGTACGCAAGTGCGGTATTTGAGCGGCACCGACAAGGACCATCGGGTCGATTGGGAATTCATGGTCAACGGCGGCCGCAATAGCGGCGCGTGGAAGACCATCCCGGTGCCGTCGAACTGGGAGATGGAGGGCTTCGGCACCTACCGGTACAACAACGACTGGGAAAAAGACCCGGCGCCCGACACCACCGGCATCTATCGCCACAAGTTCGACGTGCCGGCCGACTGGCAGGGCAAGCAGATCGACATCGTGTTCGGCGCATCGATGACCGATACGCTGGTGAAGATTAATGGCCAGCCGGCGGGCGCGGTACACCAGGGCGGGTTCTATGAGTTCCGCTACGATATTTCGAAATTGCTCAAGCCAGGGCAGAGCAATCAGCTGGAAGTGACGGTCAACCGCGTCTCGGCCAACGCCTCGGTCAATCGGGCGGAACGCAGCTCCGACTTCTGGCTGTTCAGCGGAATTTATCGGCCGGTGTGGCTGGAGGCCAAACCGCTGGACAACATCGACCGCATCAGCCTCGATGCGCGCCACAACGGCGATTTCAGCGCCGACGTTTCCCTGGCGGGCCAGCAGGACGGCAAAGTCGTCGCGCGCGTGACCACGCTCGATGGCAAGGCGCTTGGCAAGGAGATGGCCGCGCAGATCGTAGGCGGCAAGGCCCATGTCAGCGGCAACGTGGCGAAGGTGACGCCCTGGTCGGCCGAGAATCCGCAGCGCTATAAGGTCAACTTCCAACTTGTCAGCGGTAAGAAGGTGGTGCATGAAGTGAGCAAGACCATCGGCTTCCGCACCATCGAGCTGCGGCCGCGCGACGGCGTGTATGTCAACGGCTTCAAGGTGCGGCTGAAGGGATCGAACCGGCACACCATCTGGCCGACGTCCGGACGCGCCAGCAGCAAGGAGTTGAGCTACCTGGACGCGAAGCTGATGAAGGAAATGAATATGAACGCGGTCCGGATGTCCCACTATCCGCCGGACCCGCATTTCCTCGACGTGGCCGACGAAGTGGGCCTGTACGTGATCGACGAGTTGACCGGCTGGCAGAAATTCTACGACACCGACGTCTCGACCCCGCTGGTGAAGGAACTGGTGACGCGGGATCAGCATCACCCGTCGATCGTCTTCTGGGCCAACGGTAACGAGGGCGGTTTCAATCTCGACCTGGACAAACTGTATCCGCAGTGGGATACGCAAAAGCGTCCCGTCATCCACCCGTGGGCAAACTACGGCGGCATCGATACCGCGCATTATCCCACCTATAACTGCTGCGCGACGTCGCTGTTCCATGGACGCGATGTGTTCATGCCGACCGAGTTCCTGCATGGGCTGTACGATGGCGGCGCTGGCGCGAGCCTGGACGACTGGTGGAAGGATATGCTGGCCAATCCGCTCAGTGCCGGAGGCTTTATCTGGGCATTCGCCGACGAAGGTATTGTTCGCGACGACAGGAATGGCGCCATCGACGTCGCCGGCAATCTGGCGCCGGACGGCATCGTCGGACCATACCGCGAAAAAGAGGGTAGCTTCTTTGCCGTGAAAAAAATCTGGACGCCGGTGTATCTGCCGTTGTCCGAGATGGCCTTCCTGCCGCCTACCTTCGACGGCAAGATCACGCTGGAAAACCGCTACGACATCTCCAATCTGAATCAGGTGAAACTGAGCTGGCAGCTGGTCAAGTTCGGCCGCGATACCGGCCACAAGGTGGTTGCGAAAGGCAGCGCCAAAGCCCCTGATCTCGCCGCCGGCATGCGCGGCACGACCAGCATCGCCTTGCCGGCCGACTGGGCGCAGCAGGATGCGTTGTACTTCACGGCGACGGACCGCGACGGCCGCGAGATCTACACGTGGTCGTGGATGATCGCCAGCGCGCAGGCGGTGGCGCAGCGGATGCAGCCGGCGGCTGCGGCTTCAGGTGCGGCCACGTTGACGGAATCTGGCGACAGCTTCCAGTTGCAGGCCGGCGCGCTGAATGCCGTTATCGACAAGGCCACCGGCTATCTGCGGTCGCTGAAGAAGGGCGATACCGTGGTGCCGCTGACGAACGGTCCGCGCCTGGTGGCGGGTACGGCGACGTTGAAGAACATCGCCGCGCGCCGCGATGGTAACGATGTGGTGGTGCAGGCCGAGTACACGGGAAATCTGCGCAAGGTGAACTGGCGCTTGATTGCTGCGGGCACGCTGAGCGTCAACTACGCGTATCGCATGGAGGGCGGCAAGGCGGCCGACGCGTTGGGCGTGACCTTCGACTATCCGGATGCGCAGGTGCAGTCGATGCGTTGGCTGGGACGTGGTCCTTACCGCGTGTGGAAGAACCGCACGCAGGGCGTGGAGTTCGATGTGTGGCAGAAGGATTACAACGACACCATCACCGGCCTGTCATGGAATTATCCGGAGTTCAAGGGCTTCCACGACAAAGTATATTGGGCGCAGCTGGCGACCAAAAACCTGCCGATCACCTTCATCAACCATAGCGACGATATCGCGCTGCGGGTTTTCACGCCGAGGGAGGCCAGCGGCACCGGTTTCGAGCCGAAAGGCACGCACATCGATTTCCCGCCCGGGGATATCTCTTTCCTGGACGCGATCCTCCCGATCGGTACCAAGTTCAATCCACCGAACGAATTGGGACCGACGGCCCAGCGCGGACGCACGCCCAACCTGGGAATAGGGTTCGAGAACACGATCGATATCGTCATCGGCGACCGCTAGAGCCGATTGCATCGGACCATACGGCGGCCAATTGTCCTTACAAGGTCTTGGCCAGCCAATCGGCTGTGATATCGATCACCCGCTTTGCCGCCGGGCTGTTCGCCTCGAACACGTTAAAGACATGATCGGCTCCATCGATCATCTCCGCCTGCGCCGGTTTGCCCGGCGCGATCCGGATCAGATCCAGATCGCGCTGCGGCAGATAATCCTTACTGCCCCGGACCGTCAAAAAAGCGCCGCGATACCCGGCCAGCGATTTGTCCAGATCCACACCTTTGAAGCTCTCGTAGAACTCGCGCTTGGTGGTGATGGTTTTCCATCCCGGGATCACTTCCGAGGCGACGCCGTCGCGCACCGCCTTCTGTGCCGTCGGCTTGGACATAAAGTACTTATACAAGTCGCCACTCGGCGTCGACCACACCACCATGCTGCGAAACCATTCCGGGTGCTTGCTGCCCACCACCATCGCGGTGGCGCCGCCCAGACTCCACCCCAGTACCGCGCTGTGCGCGATCTTGACGCCAGCCTGCTTCTGCAGGAAGGCATAGGCGGACTCGGTGTCCGCCACGCGGGTGTCGAGCGTCGAATCGATATCGCTGCGCATGCGGCCACCTTCGCCACGGAAGTTGATGCGCAACGAGGCGATGCCCATCTGCGCCAGCCGCGCGGACATGCGTTTGCTCAGGTCTCCGGCGCCATTCAGGTCGTCGGCGAAGCCGTGCAACATCAACACCGTGCGGCCGTCCCACGTGCCGTCCGGCGTGACCCATTCTCCGGTGACCTCCGGCGCCACCGTCACCGGCTTGACGCCGGCATGCGACAGGGCGGCGATCCCGCTGAAGGCCAATGCCACGAGGCCGCGTTGAATGAGCGAGGCCGCGCCGCGCGATGGAGAGTTGTTTTGCATGTCAGCCTTGAGGGAGGTCTTCACCGCGCAGGAACGCGGCGATTGTGTGGTTGATCGCGTCGCCGTGGGTGATCGGACCCATATGGCCGCCGCGTGTTTGCAGCGTGCGCGCGTTGGGCAGCGCGGCCGCCAGCTGCGCGGCCAGCGACCGGGTCGAGGCGGGACTGTGCTGGCCCGACATCACCAGCGTGGGCATCGTCAGCTGCGCCAGATCTGCAAGGGCAACGGGCTCGCCCAGCAGCGCCTCGAAATCCAGCTTGACCTTGGCGATCTGCGCGATCATCTTGTCCTGGGCCGACGCCGGCGCGGCGTCGAACGCGCCGGGACGGTTCCAGTAGTCGATGAAGATGCGGGTGGCGTCGCGGTCTGTCGCACAAGCCATGATGCCGCCGACGACGGTCACGATTTCCACGCGCGCCGCGTCGTTCTCCGGCAGCAGGTGGAAGGCGACCGGCTCGAACAATGTCAACTTGCGTATGCGTTCCGGCATGCGGCGCGCCAGGTGCAGTGCGGCGACGCCGCCGAACGAGTGTCCGACCAGGTGGAACGCTTCGTCCGGCGCCAGTTGCGCGGCGATGGCCCTGGCGATGGCGTCCGCTTCGTGGGCCAGCGTATGGGTGTATGCTTCGCCCTGGCCTGCGCCGGGCGGATACGGCGCGGCGCCGTAGCCGAGTAAATCGAGCGGGATGCAGCGAAAATCGGACGTGAGCTGTTCGACCAGTGTCGCCCATTGGGCCTTGGAACTCATGGAGCTATGCAGCAGAACGATGGCCGGTTTCATAGAAGGCGGGAGAGCGAAACGAAGCGTCGATTATACCGGTTCGCCCCCTGTTGCTTGACAAACGGCGGCCCGGCCGCATTTAGCGTTCACCAAGGCCAAATGTTTTTGTACGCTGGCGTACAGCAGAGAGCCAAGACAAGGGTAAAGTAGAGGGATGGACAATTCTAAAAAAGTCGCCGGGCTGGCCGGCATCGTCAGCGTGCTGTGGATGGGATTGACGGCGGCCGTCGCGGCCAACCAGAAACGCCTGCTGTTTAATCCCCTCGGCAGCCGCCGCGAGGTGCTCAAGCCATATAGCACCGGCCATCGCACGCGCCCAATCGTGGTGCGCGCCAAGGACGGCACGCGTTTGTCCGGCTGGCTGATGACGCCACTGGTGGCGGGACAGACGCCGGGCGTGATTTATTTCGGCGGCCGTTCCGAGGAAGTGTCCTGGGTGGCGCGCGACGCCGGCAAGCTGTTTCCCGGCATGGCGGTGCTGGCGGTGAACTACCGTGGCTACGGCGATTCGCACGGCGATCCGGCAGAGACGCACTTCGTCGAGGACGGGCGCATGCTGTTCGATTGGCTCAGCGAGCGCCATCATGTCGATCCGACTCGGATCGCGGTTGTCGGCCGCAGCCTCGGTTCCGGCGTGGCGGTGCAGGTGGCGATGGAGCGCGAGGCCAACGCCATCGTGCTGATCACACCCTACGATTCGATCCTGGCGATCGCCAAGCGCAAATTCAGGACGCTGCCGGTGGAGTATGTGCTGCGGCATAAATTCGAGTCGGTCAAATACGCGCATCAACTGAAGGCGCCGACCTATGTGCTGCGGGCGGCGTCCGACGACGTGGTGCCGCATTCGCATACCGATCTGCTGGTGCAAAAACTCGGCACGCTGCACGCGGACGAAATCGTGCCCGATTCGGACCACATGAACATTCCCTACCTGGAGGCCACCCAGCAGCGCATTGCCGGCTTCCTGACCGAGAGGTTCAGCCAGCCGGTTCGACTGGTGCGGGACGACGCTGCCGATAGCGCCGGCCAGTCAATCCAGCCGCCCGCCATGGCCGGTTAAAAGAGTCATTACCCGGGACTTGTGGTTGATGTGGACTGTTGTTTAAGGGTAACAATTTAACGTTTAGTCGTTGTTTTGCGGATATCATGGCTCCGTTGCTGCGCATTCGCAGCGTTTCCCTCACAGGACGGACCCGATGTTCCAATTGCTAAACAACATTAGTGTTAAACGTCGTCTGATCCTGGGGTTTGCCAGCATTTTGCTGCTGGCGCTGATCGCCATCGTGGTCAGCATCACCCGCCTGAACAGCGTGTCCGCCGCCACCCGCCACATGATCGACGAGCCGATGGCCACCGAGCGCTATTTGCAGGACTGGTATCGCTACATGTTCGCGGCGGTGCCGCGCACCACCGCCATTATTGTCAGCACCGACGCCAGCCTGGGCGACTACTTCGCCGCCAACATCAAGGCCTCCTCCGACGCCTCCACCGCGCTGCAAAAACAGGTCGAGGCACGCATGGACAGCGATGTCGAGAAGGCCCTGTTCGCGGAGTTGGGCGCGCGCCGCAAGGCGTTCCTCGGCTCCCGCGACGCCGCCCTGGCCCTCAAGAAGGCTGGCAAGGTCGAAGAGGCGCAACAGCAAATGCGCGAGGTCTACACGCCGGCCAGCGTCACCTATCTGGCATCGGCCGAGGCGCTGTTGAAAGAGCAGCGCCGCCAGATCGACAGCGCCACGCAAGAAATCGAACAAATCAATGTCTCCAGCCGCAACATGATGATCGCGCTGGGGATCGTGATCCTGCTGTTGGGCGGCACGCTGGCTTTCGCGCTGGGGCGCTCGATCGCCGAACCGCTGGAGCGCGCGGTGGCGCTGGCGCGGCGCGTGGCTGCGGGCGACCTGACCTCGCGGGTGGAGAATCAGGCGCGCGACGAAACCGGCCAACTGCTCGACGCGTTGGGCCAGATGAACGGTAGCTTGTCGCAGCTGGTCGGTGACGTGCGCCTGTCGACCGACACCATCACCGTCGCGGCCCAGGAGATCGCGGCCGGTAACGCCGACCTGTCGGCGCGCACCGAGGCGCAGGCCGGCGCACTGGAGGAAACCGCCAGTTCGATGGAGGAGCTGACCAGCACTGTGCGGCAAAACGCCGACAGCGCGCGCCACGCCAACGAATTGGTGGTGGCTGCCAGCGGCATCGCCGTGCGCGGCGGCGACGTGGTCGGGCAGGTGGTCGAGACCATGGGTTCGATCAAGACCAGTTCCAGCAAGATCGTCGACATCATCGGCGTGATCGACGGTATCGCCTTCCAGACCAACATCCTGGCGCTGAACGCCGCCGTCGAGGCGGCGCGCGCCGGCGAACAGGGTCGCGGTTTCGCGGTGGTGGCTTCCGAGGTGCGCAACCTGGCGCAGCGCTCGGCGTCGGCGGCCAAGGAGATCAAGAGCCTGATCGACGATTCCGTCGGCAAGGTCGACGAGGGCGGGCGGCTGGTGGACCGCGCCGGCCAGACCATGAGCGAGGTGGTCGCCAGCGTGCAGAAGGTGGCCGAGATCATGGGCGAGATCACGCAGGCGAGCGAACAGCAAAGCTCCGGCATCGAGCAGGTGAACCGCGCTATCGGGCAGATGGACGAGATGACGCAACAAAACGCGGCGCTGGTCGAGCAGGCCGCAGCTGCCGCCGCCAGCATGCGCGAGCAGGCGCAGGCCTTGCTGTCGCAGGTGGGACGCTTCACGGTGGAGGGCGGCGCCGGTGGTGCCGGTGCCCGCGCCGGCGCCGGCAAGCTCTCGACGCGCCTCCGGCTCTCCTGACCGTCGTTACGCGGGATGGCGCTGCGCGGCCGCCGTGCTGCGCGCCGTCAGCTGCTTGTGCACGCGCCGCAATCCCATCCACACAGCCAGGATCACCACCGGCACCGCCAAGCCTTGCAGGATGTCCGGATTGACGGGCAGCCCGGCGGCCTTCATCGCCTTGCCGGCGTAGCCGATCAACCCCAGCGTGTAGTACGAAATCGCCACCGCCGACAAACCCTCGACCGCTTGCTGCAAGCGCAGTTGCTGGGCCGCGCGGGCGTCGAGCGATTGCAGGATCTTGCGGTTCTGGCGTTCCTGCTCGATGCCGACGCGGGTGCGCAGCAGGTCGTTGCTGCGGGCGATACGCTTGGCCAGCGCTTCCTGCCGCTGCGAGACGGAGGTGCAGGTGTGAATCGCCGGCGCCAGCCTGCGGCCCATGAATTCGGCCAGCGTCGGAATACCGGCCATGCGCACTTCGCGCAGCTCGTGGATGCGCGCCTGCACCAGGCTGAAATACGCCTGCGACGCGGCGAAACGGTAGCTGTTGTTGACCGATAGCTTTTCCAGCCGCGCGGCCAGGCTGGTGATACGGTGCAGCAGGTTCTGTTCTTCGTTCGCGTCGGGACCGCGCGCTTCCAGCGACTGCGGCATGTCGGCCTGCACCAGCGTCGCGGTCAGGTCGGCCAGCTCGTTCTCGATGCCGTTCAACAGCGGCTGCGAGGCTTCGGCGTGCGGCAGGCCGAGAAGGGCCATCATGCGGTAGTTCTCGATTTCCAGCAGGCGCCCGACCAGGCGGCCAGCCTGGAATTCGCGCAGGCCCAGATCGCGCACGATGAAGCGGCTGAAGCCATCGGGCTGGATCAGGAAATCGGTCCACACTTCGGCGCCGCTGCCTACGCTGCTGCCGACCATCGATTTACCTTGAAACAGTGCGGCGATGGCCTGCTCGTCGGCGCCGGCGTTGTCGCCGTTGCGCAGCACGACATGCGAGGCGACGATGATTTTTCCATACAGGCCGGCCAGCCATTCCTGTGGCACGTGCTGCAGCGGCATGCGGTCGAACGCGGTGCGAAAGTCCAGCCCCGGCTCGCCGCGCTCGACGAAGGTGTAGGTGGCGAACTCGGTGTGGCATTCCCACTTCAGGCGAAAACGTCCAAAGTCATGGAAGAAGTAGCGCGCCTGCGGATGCGGACCGGCCACACCATAGTGGGTGCATAGCTGCTGCAAAATCTGGTGCTGCGTGCCGCGATGGTATTTTTGGGAAGGCTGGTCCTGCTGCAGGTAGAGCGCGAAATGGGTCAGGCTTTCCGGCGCCTGTAATTGCAGGAAGGGGCGTGAGTGGATCTCCGCCGACAGCGGCACCCGCATCGGGTGGTTCAATTTGGCGAAATCGGCGGTGGCGCGGTAAGCGAGGGACATGACCTTCTCCGGTGGACGCTATTATTAGTTATGGAAAAGCCGGATTGTTGCAGTGCAGTATAAGCCAGGCGCGGCGCGGCCACAACCGCGCGGTGCGCATGGCCGTCATGCGTATCGGTGATGTTACCGGGGAAAACGCCGGCCGGTGATCACTTTTTTGAGGATTGCGATGCTAAGTCGGCTGGGTGGCAAGCGCGTTCGCGGTCGGCTCGCCGCGCGTGAAGGCGGCCAGGTTGGCGAACGTGACGGCCGCGATTTCGCGCATCGCTTCGATGGTGAAAAATCCCTGGTGGCCGGTGACCAGCACATTCGGGAACGTCATCAGCCGCTGGAAAACGTCGTCGTCGATGATGTCGCTCGAATGGTCGTGGAAAAACAGGTCGCTTTCCTGCTCGTAGACGTCGATCGCCAGCGCGCCCAGATGCTTGGACTTGAGCGCGGCGATGACGGCCATGGTGTCGATCAGCGCGCCGCGCGAGGTGTTGACCAGCATCGCGCCGGGCTTCATCCGCGCCAGGCTCGCGGCGTCGATCAGGTGGCGCGTGGCCTCCACCAGAGGGCAATGCAGGGAGACGATGTCCGATTGCGCCAGCAGCTGGTCCAGGGTGACCCGCGTGGCGATCGCGCCCAATTGCAGCTGCAGTTGCGGCGCCGGATCGCTGACCAGCACCGTGCAGCCGATGCCCTTGAAAATCTGCGCGGCGGCGGTGCCGATCTGGCCGGCGCCGACAATGCCGACGGTCTTGCCGTGCAAGGTCATGCCAAGCAGGCCGTCTAGGACGAAATTGCCTTCTCGGACGCGCGCATAGGCGCGGTGAGTGCGGCGATTGAGCGTCATCACCAGCGCCAGCGCGTGTTCGGCCACCGCTTCGGACGCATAGGTGGGCACGCGCGCCATGAACATGCCGAGCCGCGCGCCGGCCTGCACGTCGACGTTATTGAAGCCGGCGCAGCGCAGCAGCACTGCGCGCACGCCCAGCGCGTGCAAGGCTTGCAGCACCTCCGCATCGAGGATGTCGTTGACGAAAACGCACACCACGGCGCAGCCGTGGGCCAGTGGCACCGTGTCGATGGTCAGGCGGTTATCGAAATAGACGGCGTCGATCGGCGACGCCGGCGTTGCCTCCACCGCCTCGAGCCGCGCTTCGTCGAGGAAGCGGCGGTCGTAGGGTTGGGCGCTGTAGACGGCGATTTTCATGGAGATTCCGGTTCCAGGTCGGGTAGCCACAGCAGCAGGTCGGTGACGCCGATGTCGACGCCGGCCTGGGTCAGCAAGGTGCTGGCCTGGCCGCGATGGTGGGTCTGGTGATTGAAAAAGTGCGCGAGCACGCCACCGAAATGCTTGCGGTACACGTCCCCTTTGGTGCTGCGGTATTCGAAGCGGTGCGCCAGGTCAGCGGAGGTGAGCTGCTGCGCCCAGTCGCTGATGATGGAGTCCAGTTGTTCGCGGTAGGGGCGCAACGCGGCCAGGTCGTCGCTGAAACGGTGCGTGAGGCCATCCGGCTGCGGCATGTCGCCCATCGCGGTCAGCGCCGGGAAATTGGCCGGGTGCGTGGCGAAGCGTTTGAGCCAGATGGTGTCGCCGGACGGCAGGTGGTTCAGGGTGCCGGAGAGGGAGCCGAAGAAGGCCTTGCGGTCGGCCGTCAGTTCGCCCGGCGGCAGCCTGGCCGCCGCCGCGTAAAGATTGCGGTTCATGTCGGCGTTGTAGGCTGCCAGCAGGACGAAGTGTTCGGGTGTGCTCATTCGGTAGTCGGCTGGCTCAATTCGACGTCAGCGCGTCGGGGTCCGATTGCAGGAAGATGGCGTCGTTCACCTTGGACAGCATCTGCGCGCGCTCGTACTCGCCCATGGACTGGTCGCCGTCTTGCGGGTCGAGCGTCGGCAGCAGGTCGCGCGTCATCGCCTTGCCGGACGGCGTGGTGTGATCGCCTTTGAGTTTGCCGAGCGTGTATTCGAGCACCCGTGTCGAGCGGCTGGCATGCATCTCCAGCGAGGCCTTTACCAGCTTGCCCTTGTCATACTCGATGCTGGTGGTGCTGCTGGCCGATTCGTCGATCATCATGTATTTGTAGTTTTGCGAATGCGGGTCCAGGTCCAGCGCCAGGGTAGCGGTCGGGGAGACCGGCGCGTGGTAGCGGGCCTTCAGGTTCGACTGCTGTTGCTGCGAGAGCGCGAGGTCCATCTGCGAGCGGCCCGAGATCCTGGTCTTCTGCGACAGCTCGTAGGCGAAACTGTCCTTCTCGGTCGATTTGGCGGGATTGGACGCCACCTCGGTCTGCGTGACCGAGGCGGTGAAATCCGCCAGGCCGGTGGTGGTGGCGCGATCGCGGTCGGTGAGCAGCATGTCGCGCGGCGCCACGGGCGGCGTGCCGTAGTCGCTGTTCATGTCGACCAGCGCGTCCTTGAACATGGTCAGCATGGCGGCGTTGCCCTGGCCGCGCATGCCGGCCTGGTCGACCTGCTGCAGATAGCGGTTGAGGGCCTTGGCCTGCTGGTCCTTGCTGCCCCAACTGGCGGGCTGGCTGAGGTCCACGCCGATTTTTGCCACGCCATCCGGGCCGCTGAAACTGACGGTGCGCTTGCTGCTGTCGGCATGGAATTCAAGCCGCTGCGTTTCCTTGGGATTGAGCTTGACCTCACCCTTCAGATCGACCGAAGACAGCACCGCGCCATCGAACTGCGTTAGCCCGGCCAGGTCGACGCGTGGCGGGTCTTCGGTCAGGCCGTCGACCGCTTTTTGAAACGCTTCCGATAGCTTGCCCAGCGCCTTGCGTTCGACTTCCGTGAGCTTGCCGCTGCTTTTGGCTTCGACCGCGATGCTGTTGTCGCCGGCGTCCAGCGACAGCTCGACCGACACGCCGCTGCGGGTGGTGATGGTCAGGCCGATGCGGTTGTCGCCCATGCCATGCTGCGACACTTGCGAAGGCGATACCAACATCTCGTAGGTATCGGTTTGCACGCCGGTGGGGGCCTGCTGGATCGATTGCGAGAAATCCTCGCCATCGTAGGCGACTTGCTTCAGCAATTCAGCGCCCATGCCCTTGAGGCGTCCGCCCAGCGGCTGTTCGGCGAAGTTGCGCACCATGAGCATGCTGGAGGTGCTTCTGGTGCGGTTCTCCCACACCACGGCCTTGGGCCGCCGGTCATCCTGGCCGCCGCTAAGCGATACGCGGGTCGACGCGTCACCGCCACCGACGCCTGACATCGCGCCGCTGGCGGTCTGAGAGGTGGAGCGGGAGGGCGTTGCGCTAACGCCGGCCACCGCGTTGGCGGCCGGGTCGCGGCTGATTGGAGTGATGGTTGTCATGAACCCATTATAGAACGGTTCACCGGCGTCAGGACACCGGCGCAAACAAGGCCATAAATCAGTGCAAGCGCACCGGCGGCAGGATCTTCGCACGCAGCCAGTCCACAAGGGTTTGGGTCGCCATGCGCAAGCTGCCGTGCAGCTGCAGCAGGTGTTTTTGGTACATCAGCGCGTACAGCAAACTGGCGGCGGCGCCACCGACGCGGATGCTCTTGCCGGTGAGGGCGCCCGTCAGCACGCCGACCGCCGCCTGCGGCCCGAGCGACACCAGCGAGCCGTAGTCGTGGTAGCGGAATTCCGGCCGTGGCCCGTCGTCGCGTCGCGCCAGCAGCTCGGCCAGGAACATGGCCTGCTGGTGTGCGACCTGCGCGCGCGGCGGCGCAGCCCCTTTGATCGGACAGACGTAGCTGGCGCAGTCGCCGAACGCGTAGATGCGGCTGTCGCAGGCCGCGCGCAGGCTGGAGTCGACCACTATCTGGCGGATGTGGTTGAGCGTCAGGCCGAGCGTGGCGCACAACTCCGGCGCTTCGACGCCGGCCGCCCACAAGGTCAGGTCGGCGCGGTGGACGACGCCGGCGGTGTCGATCACCGCGTTGTCGGTGACGTGGGCGACCGCCGTTGCGGTGCGCATGTCGATGCCGAGCGATCGCAGATGGTTGGCGGCACGCTGCGATTGCAGCGTGTGCAAATGCGGCAGCAGGTTGTCGCCACGCTCAATGACGGTGATGCGGATGTCGCGTTCCGGATCGAGCGTGTGCACGCGATAGTCGGCCAGCGCGCGGGCGCTGTTGCTCAGTTCCGCCGCCAGTTCGACGCCGGTGGCGCCGCCGCCGACGATGACGACATTGAGTTGTTCCTTGCGCTCGCCGGCGCGCACGCAACCATCGACGAAGCGGCGGCGGAACGCTTCGGCATCGGCCACGCTGTCGAGCGTCATCGCGTGGCGGGCGGCGCCCGGAACGCTGTAGAAGTTCGTGACCGCGCCGAGGGCCAGCACCAGCTTGTCGTAGCCGATGGTGCGGCACACGCCGTCGTCCTGGCGGCCGCCGCGCGGGGTGAGGGTGATGGTTTGGTGGGCGCGGTCCACCCACAGCACTTCGCCTTGTACGAATTCGAAGTCGTGGTCCAGCGCTTGCGCGGTGAAGGATAGTTCGGTGACCTGCGGGTCGCACTTTCCGGAGGCGACGGTGTGCAGCAGCGGTTTCCAGAAGTGTCCCGGCGAGCGGTCCACCAGCAGGATGCGGGCGCGTTTGGTGGCGCCCATTGTGTCTCCAAGACGGGTGGCGAGTTCCAGTCCGCCCGCACCTCCCCCTACGATGACGATCGTTTCCATTTTTTTCTCCAGGTTGGTGAGTCGATTTGTGACCGTGGCGGAGCATGGCTCCGCGTTTGCGTCCTATGCCGCCAGGTGGTGCGCTTGCCGCTGGTGCGGGCTTTGTTGTTGCTGCTGGTCGGGCGTGTAGGGGCTGGAGCGCAGTTCGTTCAGCGCTTCGAAGGTGATGAACTGGCGGGGACGGACCACGTCGGCGCCGTAGGGCGCGACCGAGACCGTCCACAGGCCGGCTTGTGCGGCGGCGCGCAGGCTGGGGACGGCCGTGTCGATGGCGATGGCGTCGCCCGGCGCCACGCCCATCGCGTGCAGGGCCCTGGCATACGGGCCGGTGCCGGACGGGCCGTCGAAACTGGCGCCGCCGGTGACCACCGTGAACACGCTGTTGACATGCGCGCCGAAGCTGTTGGCCAGCAGCGCCGATGTCGCGGGCGCCGGCAGGTCGGTGAGTATGCAGATTTTGCAGCCGGCGGCGATCGCGTCGTCGATCAGCATCAGCGCGGCCGGCAGCGCCGCCGGTGGACAGTCCGTGATCGCCTGGTGGAACTGGCGGTGCTTGTCGGCGTATAGTTCGGCCGCGCGGACTTTGTCGCGCGAGGATCGCTTGCCGGTGACGGCGGTGTCGAGCGCGGTGCCGATGGCGCGTGCATAGCCGTGGGTGGCGGCGGCCGCGCGCAGTGCCGGCGCGGTCCAGCGTATCGACAGGCCGGCGTTGGCGAAGGCCGCGTTGCAGGCCGCCAGATGCAGCGCTTCGGTGTCGAACAGTACGCCGTCGAGGCCAAGGAAGATCACGTCTATGCTCATCTCGTTCCCTCAAAATTTGATCTATCGCATTGACGTAAATATAACGGTAGAATCTACAAAAGAAAAATTAAAGATATTCGATAATTGATAAGGGAGCGCTTATGTATCACGCCAGTTTCCGCCAGCTGCAATCGCTGGTGTTGGTGGCCCGCCACGAGAGCGTGTCGCGCGCGGCCGAGGCGATGCACGTCACGCAGCCTGCCGTCTCGCTGCAACTGCGCACGCTGGAGGACATCGCCGGCATCGCGCTCACGCGCAAGGTGGGGCGCAACATCCAGCTCACCGCCGCCGGCGAGGTGATGGCCACCTTCTCGGAGCGCATCCTGCGGCTGCTCGAGCAGGCGGGCGACGAACTGGCGGCGCTGCAGGGCGTCACCAGCGGAACCTTGCGCATCGGCGCGGTCACCACCGCCGAGCATTTGCTGCCGCCGATGCTGGTGCCGTTCACGCTCGAGCGGCCGGACGTGCGCCTCAAGCTGCAGGTGGGGAACCGCTCGGAGATCGTCAACATGCTGGCGCGCCAGGAGATCGACCTGGCCATCATGGGCACGCCGCCGCGCGAGTTGCGCACCAACGCGGCCAGATTTGCGCGGCATCCAATGGCGTTTGTCGCCAGTCCCAATCATCCGCTGATGAAGAAGAAAAAGATTACGCTCACCGACGTGATGGCCGCCAACCTGATGGTGCGCGAGCGCGGCTCCGGTACCCGCACGGCGGTCGAGAAACTGCTGCGCGAAGCCGGACATCCTGCCGAATTCGGCTCCGAGGTCTCAAGCAACGAGGCGATCAAGCGCATGGTGTCGGCCGGGCTGGGGTTGGGATTTTTGTCGGTCCACGCCTGCGGGCTCGAATTCGAAGCCGGCCTGCTGGCGATCCTGCCGATGCAGGAAAATCCGGTGGAGGCGGATTGGCACATCATGCACCTGAGCGGCCAGCCGATACCGAAAGTGGCCGCCTCGTTCCAGGATTTCGTCATCGAGAACGGGCAGGAGCTGGTGCGGCGGGAGCTGGAGAGCTTCTACAAGCTGCTGGGCCGCCAGCGCAAGCCCGCGCGGGCGCCCGCAAAGGAGAGGGCGCCCAAGGTCGTATCGGCCAAGTGACCAATACACGTGGGTGCTCAGTGTGCACAACTGTACCGGTACGCGCCAGCACAGTTGTGACTACAATGGGCTGGTCTATCGCCCTGGAAAAATCATGTCGCCCGAACTCTTGCTGCCGCTGTGCACCTTTGCCGCCGTCACGTCCATCACGCCCGGACCGAATAACGCGATGATCATGGCTTCTGGCCTGAACTACGGGTTCAGGCGCTCGTTGCCGCATCTGTTCGGCATCACTTTCGGTTTCGCCTTTATGATTTTCGCGACCGGGATGGGTTTGCACGCGGTGTTCGTCCAGTTTCCGATGTTACAGCTGATCCTGAAGTACGTCGGTGCGATTTACCTGCTGTGGCTGGCGTGGAAGCTGGCCAACGCGGCGCCGATGAACGCCGAGCAGGCCGCGCGGTCTAAACCCATGGGCTTTGTCGGCGCGGCGGCGTTCCAGTGGATTAATCCCAAGGCGTGGGTCATGTCGATCAGCGCGATCACCACCTACCTGCCGCAGGGGTTCGGCGCCGGCGACGTGGCCCAGCTGGCGCTGGTGTTCAACGCGGTCGGCACGATCGGCGTCGGCGCGTGGGCGATGTTCGGCGTGGCGATGCGCCGTTTGTTGCAGGATCCGCGCTCGGTGCGCATCTTTAACGTGGTGATGGCGCTGCTGTTGGTTGCCACGCTGTATCCAATTCTCGTGGGCTGATACCATGGCGGCTTGACTTGATTTCAAGGAATGCCCATGTCCCGCCGTATCTTTGCCGCTATCGTTCCCGCCACCGTCCGCGCCGCCTTGTTTGCCGCCGCCATCGTCACCAGTGCTGGCGCCGCCACCTTGCCGTCGAACCTGATGCTGCCCGACCCCGAACTGGCCGCGCGCGGCGTCGTGGAGCGCTGGGTGTTCAGCATCAAGCTGGAATCGACCGACCTGAAGGGTATCGAGCCTTGCCGGCGGATATTGGCCGAGCGTGGCTACGCGCCGGTGCTGTCGAAGACCGCCAGTTCCACCATGCCGGAGCTGCATTTCAAAATCGAGGGAAGCAAGGAATATCCGCTTGCCAGCGAGGAGGCCGACCAGGTGTTGTCGGCGGTGGCGCAGGCCAAGTGCGCCGGCGCGCTGGCATGGACGGTCACGTCGAAGCCTGGGCCAGTGCCAGTGCCGGCTGCGGGCGGCGCGGCGCGCTGATCAGCGCGGCAGCTTGAGATGGTGTAGCGTGTCGCGGATATCGTCCAGATCGACCGGCTGTTGCGATTGCAACGCATGTAGATAGCCGCGCGCGTAGCCGATGCTGTCGGCCGCGTCCGGATGCTGCGCGGCCATTTCCTGCAGCAACCGGTCGGCGGTGATCAGGTCGTTGTGCTGGCCCAGGTCGGACTGGATCGCCGCCAGCGTTTTCAGATATTCGCGCGAGCCTTTTTGCCGGTATAACGAGTGGAAAAATTCCAGCGCATAGCGGCCGCGCTTGGCCGCGATGCGCGTGCGATGAATGGAAACGGGGTCGTCGTCGTCCATGCGGTTGGCGCGCTTGATCAATTGCTTGTGAAGGCGCTGCATCGTCGAGTGGACGAATTTCGGCAGCGCACTGTCGGGCACGTCCGTCGCGATATGCTGCATCCACACGCCCATAGACAGCAACAGTTGCGTGTAGCGCGGCGACAGCAGCGCTTTGGCCGCCGCCTTGCGGTAGCCGCGCGCGGCGGCCAACGCCAGCGCTTGCAGTTCCATCAGCGCGTTTTTGCCGCCGGGATTGGACTGGATACGCGGTAGCGTGGACATCAGCAGCACGTCGGCGTCGCGGGCCGCGCCCAGTTCGGTGCCCAGCCAGGCGATGTCGGCAGCCAGCGCTTGCGGACAAGGCGCGACGTTGTCGAACAGTTTGAGCGCGGAACGCAGGCGCCGCAGTCCCACGCGCATCTGGTGCAAGGTTTCGGGATCGTCGCCATGGATGACGGCTTCCTCGTTGCGCTGGATGTGTTGCAGGCAGTTGTCGAGGATGGTCTTGAGCGCCTGGCCGACGGTGTTGTGCGGGTCAAGGCTGAGCGCCTGCGCGCGGTAGGGCGCGGTGCCGGTTTGCCGGCACAACAGATAGCCCCGCTCGGCCTTGCTGATGTTGCTAAGGCGCAGGGGAATCTGCTGATGCAGTTCCAGCGCGAACGCATACAGCGCGGCCGGTTCGCCTTCCTTGAGTTCCAGTTCGATTTCGTTGATGTCGATTTTGCGGCCGTGGCGTTCGATGTGGCCGTGATCGAGCACCATTTCGATCGCACTGCCTTCGATTTCCAGATCCCAGGTGTGGCGTTCGACCTCCACCACAAACAGCGGCTCCAGCCGCTCCTTCAGATCCGGCAGGTCCAGCATGTCGCGCCATTGCGCGTCGTCGCCGATCAGCTTGCGCAAGCGGCCCAGGCGCGGCCATGCGCGGTCCACCGGACATTCCCACTCATTGCGGCTATGCAAGCCGCTTTGCACGCTGCCGCCGGCCTTCATCGTCTGTATCCACTCGTCGCCCACCTTGCGCACGCGCAAGCCTGCGCCGTGGTGCAGGAAATGCAGATCGGGCGTATCGAAGTAGCGCGCGGTGGTCTGCTGCGTGCGCACGGGTCCGCTGGCGTGGGCGGCGATCAGCGGGTGCGCCATCAGCGCGTCGTTGTCGGCGGGGGCGAGTATGAGTTTGAGTTCGACTTCCATGGCGCCAGTGTAGATGAAAAATCCGCGCGGGCGGCGCACGGCTCTGTCAGGCTTGAGCGAGGTCGAGACTAACGCGAAATAGGCGGATTCCGCAGAACTTGTGCCCACGCCGGCGTGGCCGCGCGCCAAAAGCCTTCGATGGTGTCGGCCTGGACATCGATGCCGAGGAACCGCGCGGCCGGCAGCAGCGCCTGCTGCAGCAGCGTTTCCGCCGGAGCGCCGTTGTCGAAGGCCGTGGCCCCGGTCTGCTTGGATAATTTCTCGCCCAGTTCGTTGACCACCACCGGCACGTGCAGGTAGCGCGGCTGCGGCAGGCCCAGCGCTTGCTGCAAGTAAATCTGGCGCGGAGTGGAGTCGAGCAGGTCGGCGCCGCGCACGATATCGGTCACGCGCTGGTCGCCGTCATCGACCACGACCGCCAGTTGATAGGCCCAGAAACCGTCGGCGCGCTTGACGACGAAGTCGCCGGCCTCGTCGGTCAAATCCTGGCTGACGTGGCCGGCCCAGCGGTCGTCGAAGCCAATCACGCAGTGGGGCGACTGCGGCACTTTCAGGCGCAGCGCGCGGGCGCTCTTGCCTGGCGCCAGGCCGTAGCGGCAGGTGCCGGGATAGATCAGCGCTTGCGCTTGCCTGCCGGTCAGGCTTAGTTGCGAGTCGGCGATTTCCTTGCGGGAGCAGCCGCAAGGGTAGACCAGTTCGTCCAGGCGCAGCAGCGCTTGCTCGTACAGGCCGGTGCGGCGGCTTTGCCAGGTGACCTCGCCGTCCCAGCGCATGCCGCAGCGTTGCAGCGAGGCCAGGATATGCTGGTCGGCGCCGTCGACGTTGCGGTCGCCGTCGACGTCTTCGATGCGCAGCAGCCATTGGCCGTGGTGCGTTTTGGCGTCCAGATAGCTGGCCATGGCCGCCACGAGCGAGCCGATGTGCAGCGGGCCGGTGGGCGAGGGCGCGAAGCGGCCAATGTAGGTTTTTGCAGTGTTGTTGCGATCGGTCATGCTGTCATTTTAACGCGGCGGCCTATGCTGCGCTGCGCAATGGATGGCGGCCGGCGGCCACGGCAAATGTCTTACAATGTGCGCGCGGCAATTTCAGGGATCGCCCTGGCCGCGCTCATCCTTCACGCCTTCAGGACATCATGCAAAAAATGACCCCATCCTTTGTTGCCTCCGCCTTGGCTATCAGCCTGGCGCTGGCTTTCCCCGCGCATGCGGCCAGCGGCAAAACCGCTGCCGAGGTGCAGGAAGCTCCACTGCGCGCCCATCTCGCTTTTCTGTCCAGCGATTTGCTGGAAGGCCGCGGCACCGGACAGCGCGGCGCCGACCTGACCGTCTCCTATCTGGAAACGCAGTCGCTGGCGCTGGGCCTGAAACCGGGCAATGGCGACAGCTATCGTCAGGCGGTGCAAATTGCCGGCGTCAAGACGCTGCCGGCCGAGAGCACGCTGAAGCTGGAAGCGGGCGGCCAGGCGCTGCCGATCAGCTTTGGCAAGGACTGGGTGTTCGCGCCGGGCGACGCGACCGCCGCGCACAGCTTCAATGCCGACCTCGTGTTCGTCGGCTATGGCATCACCGCGCAGGACGAGCAGTGGGACGATTTCAAAGGCGCCAACCTCAAGGGCAAGATCCTGGTCATGATGGTCAACGATCCGCAGCCGAGCGCCGAGCAGCCGAACCGGTTCAACGGCAAAGGCTTGACGTATTACGGCCGCTGGACTTACAAGTTCGAGGAAGCCAAGCGCCAGGGCGCCGCTGGCGTGTTGCTGATCCATACTACGCCCACCGCGTCGTATGGCTGGAGCGTGATCCAGAACAGCTGGTCTGGCGTGGAGCGCTTCCAGTTGGCGGCCGGCACGCTCGGCACCGAGCTGCAGGGCTGGATCACGGACGACACCGCCCGCACCTTGTTCAAGGCCGCCGGCCAGGATCTGGACGCGCTGCGCACCGCCGCCGAGCGCAAGGACTTCAAGCCGGTGCCGCTGGCCGCCAAGCTGAGTGGCGAAATGAAAGCGGCCGTGCGCAAGGTCGAGCAATTCAACGTTGCCGCCGTGGTGCCGGGCACCGATCCGAAGCTGAAGGATGAGGTGGTCATCTACAGCGCGCACTACGACCACCTGGGCAAGCAGGGCGATAGCGGGGATACCATCTTCAACGGCGCGGTCGACAACGCTTCCGGCACGGCCGGTTTGCTGGCGATGGCGCAGCAGGCAGTGCGTGCGCCGGCCAAGCGCAGCCAGATGTTCCTGTGGGTGGCCGCCGAAGAGCAGGGGTTGCTGGGCAGCGCGGCCTACGCCACGGCGCCGTTGTGGCCGCTGGCGAAAACCGCCGCCAACCTGAATCTGGATAGCCTGAATTTTGTCGGCGCGACGCGCGACATCGGCACCCAGGGCAGCGAGCGCACCGAGCTGGGCAAGATGGCGGAAGCCACCGCTAAAGCAATGGGCATGCATATCGCCAAGGCTGAGCCGGATCTGGCCGGCGGTTACTTCCGCAGCGACCACTTCAGTTTCGCCAAGCAGGGCGTGCCGGCGTTTTCGATCGACGGCGGCCGCGAGTACATCAAGGACCCGGCCGGTTCCAAGCTGAAGGCGGACGCGTACGGAAAACGCTATCACCAGGCCAGCGACGAATACGATGCAAGCTGGGATCTGTCGGGCATGGTGCAAATGGCGCAGTACACGCTGAACCTGGGCCGCGCGATCGCCGACAGCCCGAAACTGCCTGAATGGCAGGCCGGCGACGCCTTCGCCAAGCCGCGCAACGTCAAGTAAGCGCCGCTTGTTTCAACGCAAAGCAGCCTGCGGGCTGCTTTTTTTATGGCAAATGCCAATAAAGTTATATCTCGCTGGCCGTTATCAGTTTTACCATTGTCTCAATAAAAACATTGGAGACTTCGTGAAAACCATTTTGGCCACCATGCTGGTTGCGGCAAGCACGTGCGCGAGCGCGCAAACCGTGCTGACGAAAAATTTCGCAGCCGATCCATCGCCGCACTTTTTCGCCGGACAGTATGTCGTCTACGCAACCGACGACCAGAACAATTCCGGCAAGTACTGGGACTCGACCTCTTGGCGGGTGCTGACGTCGCCCGATCTGAAAACCTGGAAGGATCACGGTCCGAGCTTGCCAGCGAGTATATTCAAGTGGGCCAGCGCGGATGCCAAGGCGTGGGCGCCGGAAGCGGTGGAGCTCGGCGGTAAATACTATTTCTTCGCTCCGGTGGGCGGCAAGCAGATCGGCGTGGCCGTTAGCGACAGCCCGATGGGGCCTTTTGTCGATCTGATCGGCAAGCCCTTGGTCGAAACCCCGCGCGACGCCAATGCCGGCGACGAACCGATCGACCCGGCGGTGTTCATCGACAAGGACAAGCGTATCTACTTGTATTTTGGTACGCGGGTGCCGAAGGTGGTGGAGTTGTCGGCCGACTTGAAAAACACCGTGGGCGGCATCAAGAATGTGGTGGTGGACAAGTTTCCGGCTAAGACCGCGTATGGCGAAGCGCCGTTCCTGCATCAGCACAAGGGTCTGTATTATTTCTCGTTCTCGACCGGCTGGCCGGGTCAGATCGTCTACGCGACCGGCAAGTCGCCGCTGGGTCCGTTTGAATATCGCGGCGTGCTGATCGACTTCCTGAAAATATCGACCAATCATCAGGCGATCCTGGAACACGATGGCAAGACGCTGCTGTTCTACCATGACAACGTGCTGCCTGGCGGCGGCGATCATCGCCGCTCGATTCTAGTCCAGCAGATCGACTACAGCTCCGACGGCAAAATGCACCGCAAATAACTGCCTTACCGCGCAGCCCGTGCAGAGAGAGTGGACCTCACCCCGGGTTCGCTGGCGAAAATGCACAGCGCCATCAGCGGGAACAGCAATCCAGCCCACAACACGCCGCGCCAGCCGTGCGCGGCAAACATCCACGCGCCCAGCGACGAGCCGATCGCTCCGCCCATGAAGAACAGCGCAATGTAGAGGCCGTTCAGCCGCGCGCGGATGTCCGCCGGCAGCGCGAAGATCGCCCGCTGCCCCGTCACCAGACTGGCCGAGACGCCCATGTCCAGCAAGATCGACGTGAGCACGAGCACGCCCAGATCGACGAGACGGTTGGCCTGTATCGCCAGCGGCAGCAGGAACGCCACGGTGCCCAGCGAGAACGCGATGAAGGTGGTCGACAGGCTTTTGCCTTGATCGGCGCGCTTGCCCGCGATCGGCGAGGCGATCGCGCCGGCAACGCCGACCAGCGCGAAAATGGCGACACCGGTCTGGCTGAGGTGGAAGTAAGGTCCCGTCAGCTCGAGCGATACGCTGGTCCAGAACAGGCTGAAGGCGCCGAACATGCAAGCTTGATAGGCGCCGCGCCGGCACAGGATCGGCGTGGTCTTGAGCAAATGCCACATCGAACCCAACAGCTCAAAGTAGTGCAGCCCGGAATTTGGCTGGCGCTGCGGCAGCTTGGCACGCAGAAGGAAGGCGAGCGCGGTGGTGGTGACGGCGGAGATGACAAACACCGCGTGCCAGTTCAGGGCGTCTGCGATCAAGCTGGCGACCGGACGGGCAAGCATGATGCCCATCAACAGGCCGCTCATGACCTTGCCGACCGTCTGGCCGCGTGTCTCGGGCCGCGACATATGGGCGGCGAACGGGACGATAATCTGCGCGGCGACGGTGCCGAGGCCGATGCAGAAGGCGGCCAGCAGGAACAGGTTGGGATTGCTGGTGGCGGAGGCGGCCAGCAAGGCGACCGCACTGGTCAGTAGCGCGATGAAGATCAGGCGGCGGTTTTCGACCAGGTCGCCCAGCGGGGCGATAAACAGCAGTCCGATGCAGTAGCCGACTTGCGTGAGCGTGACGATCAGGCCGGCGGCGCTCGGGTCCAGCCCGGTGGCGCGGCTGATCGGGCCGATCAGGGTTTGCGCGTAGTACAGATTGGCGACGATCAGACCGGTCGCGACGGCGAATAGCCAGACCATGCCGGGGGAAAGATCTTGCTGGGCGTGGGAGTGGCTCACGTGATGCTCCTTCATTTTGCAGCCGGCAATTTTACCGGCGATCGCAAAATGCTGCTGAGCTAGGGATTTTTGGGCGGCCCGGCTATCCCTCGGATGCACGTCGGGCGGATTAGCCGGAGGCGTAATCCGCCATCCTTAGAGCCCCGCCTCCGCACGCTTGAGCGACTGGTGGACCTCAGCAGTGATTTCATACGAACGCAGCCGGTGCTCGTGCTCGAAGATCTGCGAGGTGATCATCAACTCGTCGGCGCCGGTGCGGGCGATAAATTCCTGCAATTGGCGGCCGACCGTTTCCGGCGCGCCGATCGCGCTGCACGACAGCACGGAGTCGAGCATCGCGCGTTCCGCCAGTCCCAGCGATTCCAGGTAGCCGGGTTGCGGCGGCTGCAGCCGCGACGGCTTACCGGTGCGCAGGTTGACGAAAGCTTGCTGCATCGAGGTGGCGCGCAGGCGTGCTTCCTCGTCCGTATCGGCGGCGAAAACGTTAAAGCCCAGCATCACGTAAGGCTTGGACAGTTGCGCCGAGGGCTGGAAGTTGGCACGGTACAAGGTCAACGCTTGCATCATCATTTGCGGCGCAAAATGCGAGGCGAAGGCAAAAGGCAGACCCAGGTGCGCGGCCAACTGCGCGCCGAAGGTGCTGGAGCCCAGTATCCACAGCGGCACCTTGGCGCCTTTGCCGGGCACGGCCAGCACGCGCTGGCGCGGCGCGTCGGACAGGTAATCTTGTAATTCCAGCACGTCCTGAGGAAAGGCGTCCGCGTCCGTTTCCAGGGTGCGGCGCAGCGCGCGGGCGGTGGTCTGGTCGGAGCCCGGAGCGCGGCCCAGTCCGAGGTCGATGCGGCCGGGGTACAGCGCCTCCAGGGTGCCGAACTGCTCGGCAATCACCAGCGGGGCGTGGTTCGGCAACATGATGCCGCCGGCGCCGACACGGATGGTCGATGTGCCGGCCGCCACATGTGCCATGACCACGGCGGTCGCGGCGCTGGCGATGCCGGGCATGCCGTGGTGTTCAGCCAGCCAGTAGCGTTGATAGCCCCAGCGCTCGCCGTGTTGGGCGAGGTCGAGGGTGTTGCGGAACGATGCGGAAGCGGTGCTGCCTTCGGCGATCGGCGCGAGGTCGAGTATGGAGAATGGAATCATGAACAACATATCGGGCCGACCGTACAGGTTTCAATGAAACCCTTGGCGCGGATGTGGGTTTACCCATGTTCAACCGGCAAACTGTTTATATTTGCACAGCCTTTTCATTATTTCCCTGCTATTTAAGTGTGTTTAATTTGCCGAAAGCCACGGCAAATGTTACAAAAAGTTTTTCTCCAGCGCCTTCCTGATTTACTATAGGCAACAGTAAAGCGCCACGCCGAGCAGCTCCCACTCCTACCAAATAAAGTTATTTCGATGGCATCTCCTGCTATCGTCGGGAATTCGCATGCCTAAGAAACTTGTCATCTTGTTTTCGTTATTGCTCAGTTTTGTCAGTCAGGGCGTGTTTGCCGCTGGCGTGAGCGAGCCGGGCTCGCAGCGCCGGGGCCAGTTGTACCGCATCACCCATGAAGGCAAAACCAGTTATTTGTTCGGCACTATTCACGTCGGCACGGATGGCTTTTATCCTCTGGATGAGGAGGCGTCGCGCGCGCTGCTCGATTCGAACACGTTGGTGCTTGAGCTGGACATTCGTCAGGATCTGCCGTTTCAGAAGGCGCTGGCCCGTCACGGCCGTTATCCGGACGGCGACGTTGTCCAGAACCATCTGACCCCGGCCACTTTGAATAACATGGTCACGGCGCTGGCCAAGGCCGGCATGTCGCTGCAATCGGTGCAGCATTACAAGCCATGGCTGATCGCCAATCTGTTGGTCGGTTCGGAATTGGATAACCACGGTTTCCAGCGCAGCCAGGCAGTGGAATACGCGTTGCTCGCAGCCGCGCAGAAGCAGGACAAGACGGTGCAGGAACTGGAAAGCGCCGAATATCAGCTGGGCCTGTTCGATATGCTGGACGCGCGCCAACAGGAGCAATATCTGATCGAAAGTCTGGCCGATCTGGCGAGCGGTTTGTCGCTGAAGAAATCGACGGCGTTGATCGACGCCTGGAACGCCGCCGACGCGCCGGGCATCACGGCTGCGTGGCAGACGGCAACGACCGGCGATTCCATCTCGGCAGGCTTCATGCAGCGGGTGCTACTGGGCAAACGGAATCCGGAAATGGCCGCCAACATCGAACGCATCATGCAGCAGGACAAGGTTGCCTTTGTTGGTGTTGGCCTGCTGCACCTCGTGGGTGACGATGGCCTGCCGCAGTTGCTCAAGCGGCGCGGCTATCAGGTCGAACAATTGTATTAGTAGGGTGTCAGGGTACCGTTGCTGAAGCGCACCCGATCACCTATTTTATACCCGGGGATGGAGTCGACCACGACCAGTTGGCTGCTGCCGTCGTCCATTCGCACGGTGACGCGGTACACGCGGTCGCTCGACGAGCCGCCCATGCTACCGCCCGCCGCCGCAGCGCCAGCGGCGCCTGCCGCGCCCACGCCGGCATCCTGACGCTGCATTTGGTCGATTGCCTGCACAATGCCGTACGAGCTTTGCGCGGAGCTTGCGCTGGTGTCGCCGGCGCTGGCGGTGCTGCCCATTGCGCCGGTGCTGGTGCCACTGCCACTGCTGCCCATGCTGCCGGTGCTTCCCGTGCTGCTACTTCCCAAACTCCCCGTCCCGGCGCTGCTGCCCATGCTGCCCGAGCCACCAGAGCTGCCGGCTCCAGCGGTGCTGCTGCCCGTTTCGCCGGTGCCCCTGCTGCTTGGACTGCTGGTGCCAGCCGTGCTTGACGCGGCAGTGCTGCCCGGCGCCGTATAACCGCTGCTTGCACTGGACGAACTGTCCGACATGCGGCCGGACGAACACCCAGCCAGCGCCGCCATACATAAAACCGTTACCAATTTATTTTGCTTGGTGATGTACATGTTTGCCTCCCCATGGTTAATCAAAGTGGCCAGCCACTTGGGTGAGAGAAGCGCAATGCTTTTTTGTTCCGAACTATCCAGCCACGATTGATGTACATCAATTGAAACATGCTACCTACAGACAATAATTGTTCGGTATCACTCAAAAGGACATCGATATGTTGACACGCGTGACAGACACTATTATCGAAGAATTAATCACTCTAGCCTGTGGGGAAAAGCAGGATCCCCGCAGCAGACATTTGTTTACACATGCGTTGCACGGACTGGTACGCGTGGCCCAAGCCGAGCAATTGCAGCAAATGCGTTTGGACGTGGAATTGGCGACCGGCGGCGGGATGACCTTCGCCGCCGACAAAGACCCGGATCTTAAGTTTGCGGCTGGACACGGAAACGCGTCCACAAGGCCCACATGAGCAGCGAAGTCAGGATGGCGGCGTTGCAGTCGACCAGCCAATCGGCAATGGCGCCATGGCGGTAGGGCAGGAAGCTTTGTACCAGCTCGTCCAGCGCGCCCATCGCCGCGATGGTCAGAACCGCCTTGCCAGCGCGTTGCGCCGGGCTGCCCGTGCCGCCGGTAAAGATCAGGAAGGCCAGGCCCGCGTAGGCCAGCGAGTGCAGGATGACGCCGGACGCGACCTCGCCGATATCCTTGCGGGCGCCAGGAATCGAGCCGAAAATCAGAATCAGCAGATACAGGAAGATGGCGGTTCGGTAGCGGAGTTTGGCGTGCGAGGACGACAGAATTAATTGCTTGATCATAAACCAAACGATACCACGCACTGCGAGAAATGGGGAGTGGTGCACCGGGTTCCGGTGCACCTTTCTTCAGTCATGCCTATCGGTTGCATGTACTTAAGATGTATCGAGTATAGGGCGGCAATATGACGCGGCTATGACAAAAAACAATACCGGCGAAAAAAGGCAAAAAAAAAGCCCGCTGGTTAAAGCGGGCTTAAAACTATTTTCTTGGAGGAGAATAGTGGAGACAGGTGTAATTATGGGCCCGCATCAGATATGTGTCTAATTGTTGTTTCAGATACCAGACATCAGATAAGCGCATAACTCGCAATTTAGCTTATTTTATTTCACCGGAACCGTGTAATTCAGCGCCAGCCGGCCGCCGTCGACGTACAGGGTTTGCCCCGTCATATAGCTGGCGTCGTCGCTGGCGAGGAAGGCCGCGATCGACGCGACTTCCTCCGGCTCGCCGCAGCGTCCCATCGGCGTGCGCGACAAAATGGTGTTGCGCGCTTCCGGGCTGGACATGACGGCTTTTTTGGCCAGTTCCGTCAGGATGGTGCCCGGGCCGATGCCGTTGACACGGATGCCGTGCGGGATCAGGTTCAACGACATCACCTTGGTCAGCTGGTTGATCGCGCCTTTGGACACCACATACGGCACCTGGTTCGGGATCGCCAGCTCCGCGTTGACGCTGGACATATTGATAATGCAGCCGCTTTGCTGCTTGACCATCTCGCGCGCGACCGCTTGGCCGCACAGGAACATCGATTTCAGGTTGATGCGCATCACGCGGTCGAAATCGTCCTCGGTAACGTCGAGGAAATCGGCGGCGTGGGTGACGCCGGCGTTGTTGACCAGGATGTCGATCCGGCCGAACGCGGCCATGGTGGCGGCGACCAGCGCGTCCACATCGGCCTTCTGGCTGACGTCGGCGGCAAAGAAGCGGGCCTGCTCGCCCAGCGCGGCGGCGGCTTGCTCGCCCTCCGGTTTGATATCGACCAGCATGACTTTCGCGCCTTCGGTGATCAGGCGTTGGGCGCACGCCAAGCCTATGCCTTGGGTGGCGCCGGTCACGATAGCGACTTTTTGGGATAATTTCATAGGACTGCTTTCTGAGCGTTCTGGGATGGAGGGCAAATTTTAACAGCCCTCCGGTGGCACGTTACAATAGAGGGTTTGCAACAGATTAAAAGGTACGTCGTGAATTTCATCAACAAATTGTCTGCCGCGTGGACGGCCAACGACTCCCTGCTGTGCGTGGGCCTGGACCCGGACCTGGCCAAGCTGCCGGTCCAGTTCCAGAACGACCCGCAAGGTATTTATCATTTCTGCCGCGAGATCATCGACGCGACCGCCGACCTGGCGTGCTCGTTCAAGCCGCAGATCGCTTACTTCGCCGCGCTGAGCGCGGAAGACCAGCTGGAAAAGATCTGCGCCTATGCGCGCGAGAATTATCCGCACATCCCGGTGATCCTGGACGCCAAACGTGGCGACATCGGCGCCACCGCGCGGCAGTACGCACGCGAGGCCTACGACCGCTACGGCGCCGACGCGGTCACCGTCAGCCCGTACATGGGTTCGGATTCGGTGGAACCTTATATGGAGTGGAGCGACCGCGGCATTATCGTGCTGTGCCGTACCTCCAACGCGGGTGGTTCGGATCTGCAATTCCTGAACGTGGACGGCAAGCCGCTGTATCAGCACGTGGCGCGCCTGGTGGCGGAAAAATGGAATGCCAACGGCCAGTGCGCGCTGGTGGTGGGGGCGACGTTCCCGGAAGAGCTGGCGCAGGTCAGGGCGATTGTCGGCGACATGCCGCTGCTGGTGCCGGGAATCGGCGCGCAGGGCGGCGATATCGCGGCGACCGTTAAATCGGGCAAGACAGCGGCTGGCGCTGGCATGATGATCAACTCTTCGCGCGCGATCCTGTACGCGGCACCGCAGGCGGGCGAGGATTTCGCCGCCGCCGCGCGCCGTGTGGCGCTCGAGACGCGCGACGCGATCAATCTGCATCGCGGTTGAGGTTGGCGCAGCTTGGGCGCCCGGCCGATGGCCACGGGCGCGCAGCGCGCAATCATGTGTTGGGCGATGATTCCTTGTCGATCTTGGGTAATGTTTCCGCCGGTTTGGCCAGACGCGCGGCGATGAAATCCTCAAACCCCTTCTGCACCAATTCGTAGGTTTTGTCGATATTGCCCGCGACCTCGCCGCCCAGCACTTTCAACCCTTCCAGCACATCGCGCGCCTCGCCGAAGCCTTGATCGACACCCTTTTTCAAGGTATCGACAAACTTGTTGAGCAATACCTCTTCATCGACTCCCGGGTTCTGCTGCTTGAACGCATCGTAAAATGCGGTCGACAGCGATACAATGCGGCTCGCGGTGCCTTCGGGGGTATTGTCCTGCGACACGGCGTTCTGGATGGCGTTATCGCCGAACTGGTCCTTGAGCGCTTCGTTGATGCCGGTGAGCGCGGTTTTCAGCACCACCGACATCGGGTCGTTGGAGGATTTCAACGATACCGTCAAAGAAGCTTGTACGATGGAAGCATTAAGTTGCGCCTTGGCCTTGGCGCCGACCGACATGGTGTTCTCGTCCTTGGCCTGGACATCCTTCGACTGGAGTGGCGCGGCCTTGTTGGCGGCCGTGCTGCCTGCTGTAACTGAGACGGGAGTAGCCATGATGTTGCTCCTGTTGGGGTACCCTTGGATTATCGGCAGTTTTTAGAATAACTGTAGCACCCCTGAATGCGCCTCTATGACCACACAGACTTTTCTCTGGCACGACTACGAAACCTTTGGCGCGCAGACGCGTCGCGATCGCCCGGCGCAATTCGCCGCGATCCGCACCGACGCCAACCTCAACGAGATTGGCGATCCGATCATGTTGTATTGCAAGCCGGCCAACGATTTCTTGCCTGATCCGCAATCTTGCCTGATCACGGGGATCACGCCGCAGCAGTGCCTCGAATGGGGCGTGCCGGAACATCAGTTCGCCGCCACCATCGAGCAGGCGTTTGCCAAGCCAGGCACGGTCGGCGTCGGCTACAACACGATCCGCTTCGACGATGAAATCACCCGTTTCATGTTCTGGCGCAACCTGATCGATCCGTATGCGCGCGAATGGCAGAACCAATGCGGCCGCTGGGACCTGCTGGACGTGGTGCGGATGACGTATGCGCTGCGTCCGGAAGGCATCGAATGGCCGAAGAAGGCCGACGGCAAGCCCAGCTTCCGGCTGGAAGACTTGGCGAAAGCCAACGGACTGCTGCACGAGGCCGCGCACGATGCGTTGTCGGACGTGCGCGCCACCATTGCGCTGGCGCGGCTGATCAAGCAGAAACAGCCGAAGCTGTTCGACTTTTGCTTCGCGCTGCACAAGAAAGACCGCGTGGCCGACGAGATCGGCATGCATCTGGCGCCGCAGCTGCGCGCGCCGTTCCTGCACGTGTCGGGTATGTTCCCGGCCGAGCGCGGCTGCATCTCGCTGGTATGGCCGCTGGCGACGCATCCAACCAACAAGAATGAAGTCATCGTCTGGGATTGCACCTACGATCCAAGCGAGTTGTTCACCTTGGACGCGGACACGATCCGCACGCGCATTTTCACCCGTGCCGACGCGCTGCCGGAAGGCATGACGCGGCTGCCCGTGAAGAGCATCCATCTGAACAAATCGCCGATGCTCGTGTCCAATCTGAAGACGCTGTCGCCGGCCATGGCCGCTCAGTGGGGCATCGACCTCGAGCAGGGCAAGGCGTTCGCCGCGCTGGCCGCCGCCGGGCGCAATATGGATATCGAGTGGGAGCAGGTGTTTTATCGTCCGCCGGGCGCGGAGCTCGATGTCGACGAGGATTTGTATAACGGCTTCATCGGCAAGGAGGATCGTCGTTTGCTCGAATCGTTGCGCAAGGAAACGCCGGCGAAACTGGCGGCGGCCTCGCCGTCGTTCGATGATCCGCGCCTGGTCGAATTACTGTTCCGCTATCGCGCACGTAATTTCCCGGAGACCTTGTCCGAGCCGGAGATGGAGCATTGGGAGCAGCATCGGGCGGCGCGGTTTTACGAGGGCGCCGGCGGTGCGCGCAGCATCGATCAGTTCTTCGGCGAGATCGATCATCTGCAGCAGGACGCGGATGAGCGTGCGGAACACATCCTGGCCGAGTTGTACGAGTACGTGGAGCTGATCGCTCCTGCGCAGTAACATTTACCTGCTCAGCACTGGAAGTCGCACGATTGAAAACCTTGGAAATTGTAAATCGTGGCCATGTTAGTCTTCACAAATGGTCACGTTTTTTTGTTTAAATTTCAGGAGGACAGTATGAGCCAGAACCAATCGACCACCACTGCCGGTACGCCGGCGGAGCACGAATCGGAAGCCGACAAAGCCAAGCGCGAATCGGGTGCTACCGAGCACAGCAGCCACGACCACATGTCACGCGAAAAAGCCGGCTCGCATAAAGGTGCCGGCGGTGGCGCGAAGCAGAAAGAAAACCACTGATCGTTTGCAACGGAGGGCGAGACGGTGCAGCTCGCATGCCGGATCGAGTCTGACGAGCACGGTTAGGAACTAGGCCAGCGCTTCCTGCACCACCTGGTTGCGGCCCAGTTCCTTGGCGCGGTAGAGCGCGGTGTCGGCGGCGGCGATCAGGTCTTGTTCGTGCTGGTGGGGCTGCAAGATCGCCACGCCAAACGAGGCGGTGATGTGCGGCAGCGGCGCGCGCATGTCGCTGAACACCACCGCCTGCTGCATCCGTTCGCACAAGCGCTCGGCCACCGCCAGCGCCACCTTGCGCTGCGTGTCCGGCAGCAGCACCATCATTTCCTCGCCGCCGTAGCGCACGGCAAAATCGGTCGGGCGCAGCGCGCCGCTGAGCACTTGCGCGGCCGCGCGCAACGCCTGGTCGCCGGCCAGGTGGCCGTGGCTGTCATTGAAACGTTTGAAGTTGTCGAGATCGATCATGATCAACGCCAGCGGCGAGCTTGAGCCGTGCGCGGTGGCGATCATCGTCGGCAGCAGGTCGTTGAGCCAGG
Organism: Duganella sp. AC917; assembly: GCF_979258245.1. Lineage (NCBI taxonomy): Bacteria > Pseudomonadati > Pseudomonadota > Betaproteobacteria > Burkholderiales > Oxalobacteraceae > Duganella > Duganella sp. AC917. Next base: position 3,718,358 of record NZ_OZ409848.1, on the reverse strand, counting down.
CGCGGTTGTACAGGCCCGTCAGGCCGTCGATCATCGACAGCTGGCGGTAGAACTCGCCCAGTTTCTGGCGCCGGCGCAACTGTGCGTTGGCGGCGCGTATGCGGAACGACAACAGGCGCAGCAGATTGCGCGCCAGCACGTTCGATTCGTCGATGAGTTGCCAGACAATCTCCGCCTCGATCACCAGCACATCGCTTTCTTCCAGCGCGGTGATGCTCGACAGATTGGCTTCCTCATCGAGCACCGATTGCTCGCCCACGCTCTCGCCTGGCAGGATCTTGCTGACGGTGCCGTCGGCCATGCCGGTGCGAGTGTCGGTGGCAACCGACAGCGCGCCGCGCAGCACGATGTAGAGTCGCGCCTTGCTGGAGTCCGTGACGGCTTCGTCCGCTTCCAGCCGCATGATCGGGCACGGCGCCAGCAACTTGGCGATGGCGGCGTCATCATTGGCATTGCGTAGCAGCTGCAAGTCGCCAATCTGGTGGGTGGACGTGCCAAAGGTGCTGATCTGTTTCAAGATAATCTTTCAATAGCGCAGCAATTTGTGCTGACAGGCATTCTTATACTCAAACATCATACCCAAACGAGCAGGGCGGGTCACGTAGTAGTTGCGCGTTGTGGTGTGGAGTGCTTCAATATTGTCATTGCTATCAAGACGGGAAACCTCATGACTTATATCGATGCGCTCGGCACAGCGCACCCGGCGGATCCGAACGCGCGCATCGTGTCGCTGGTGCCGTCGATTACCGAGCTGCTGTGCGAGCTCGGGCTGGCGCAGCAGGTGGTTGGCCGCACCGGTTTTTGTATCCATCCGGCCGACGTCGTGCAAGCCATTCCCAAGGTCGGTGGCACCAAGGATGTCAATGTCGACAAGATCCGCAAGCTGGCGCCGACGCATCTTGTCGTCAATATCGATGAGAACGAAAAGCCGACCGTCGAGGAATTAGCTGAGTTTATTCCCAATGTTGTCGTTACGCATCCGATGCGGCCGCGCGACAATCTGGCGCTGGCGCGCTTGATGGGTGGCGTGTTCTGCAGGGATGAGGCGGCGGAGCGCTGGTGCGCGGCGTTCGAGACGGAGTACGCGCTGTTGCAGGCGGCGCCTAAAGGACCGCCGCAGACGATGTTGTACTGTATCTGGCAAGATCCGTGGATGACGATTTCGCGCGATACCTACATCGCGCGCATGATCGAGGAGATCGGCTGGAGCGTGCCGGATCTGGGCGAGGTGCGGTATCCGCGCTTCGCGTGGTCTTCTGAACTAGTCGCCGGCATCGACGGCGTGCTGCTGTCGAGCGAACCGTATCGCTTCACGGAAGCGCATGCGTTCGCGCTGGAAAAGCAGCTGGGCAAGCCGGTGTTGCTGGTCGACGGGGAGATGATGTCGTGGTACGGCAGCCGGTCGGTGCAGGGGCTGCGGTATTTGCGCGAGCTCGCGAGCGCGTGAAGGCGCTGAAAGTAGGCTGAAACAAGTGGGGCGGATCAGCGCTTAGCGCGTAATCCGCCATTACTGTTTGGGCGATATATCGGCGATAGCTCATCGCCGTGGGCGATGTTATTCGTCGTCGTCCGTTGCGGCAGTGGCGACGACCGGATCGGCCGCGTGGCGCTTGTCCTTGTCGTGCAGTCGGCCCAGGGCGCTGTCGAGCGCGCGCTTGAGTTTGTCCGCCGCGCCGCCGATCGACTGGTGCAATGTGGCGGCGTGATCGCTGACGACGATCGGCTTGTATCCGGTAACCCTGGCTTCCATCATGACGCGGTTTTCGCCGTCGACCGACTTTTGGCCGAGGTTGTCGCTCAGGTGCACTTCGACGCTGGTGATCTGCTCGCCGAAGCGATGAAGCGCGTTGCTCACGACTGTTTGCACATGCTCGTCCAGACCTGCGTTGCGGTCGATGGTTTTGTCGGAATTAATATTGATCTGCATATGCTTGCTCCTGTGTTGTTGAACTGCGAATCAATATTACTCCTTTTTGACTTAGGTTCTCGTTAAGTAGCTAACCGTTAATCAGAGATGCCGCGATATTGATCGAGAGACCGAGTATCGCCAGGTTGTAGAAGAAGCACAGCACCGACTGTCCCAGCACCACCTTGCGCAGCCGCCGGCAGCGCACGGTCACGTCAGAGGTTTGCACCGCCACCGAGATGGTGAACGAGAAATACAGGAAGTCCCAATAGTTCGGCTTCAGGTGGCGGTCCGGGAAACCCAGCGCCGGCTCGCCGCCCGGGTGGGTGTAGTACAGGTGCGCGTAGTGCGAGCAGAACATCACGCCCACCATGAACCAGGAGCCCGTCAAGGTCATCACCACGAAGCCATAATGCAGCGCCAGATCGGCGTGCGGCGCGTCCTTGAGCGTGGTCAGCTGCGAGACGATGGCGGCCAGGCTGATCATCACGGCGATCGACAACGTCGCCAGGATCACCGGCCCCTTCTCATCCTGGCGGCAGGCGGCGCGTTTGATGTCGTGCTGGTCGGCGCGCAACATCATCCACCCCATAGTCGCCAGGTAGATCCACACCGTCACGTCCCACGCCGTCAGCACGCGGCTGAGCCAGCGCCAATGACTTGGCAGAAGGGGCAGCACCACGGCGCCGACGACGATGGCAAAGGTCAGGTGCGGGCGGGTATGGGCGATGCGCGGCAAGAATTTCGTCAGCACGCTCATTTTTTATCCTCGGGCGGGAAGCGGTCCATGCGCGACAGCACCGGGAACAACCAGGCCCACAGTCCCGTCACTGCCAGGGTGGCGGCGCCGCCGAACAGGATGGCGCGCGTCAGCCCCATCCAGCCGGCGGTGACGCCCGATTCGAACTCGCCCAGTTCGTTCGAGGCGCCGATGAACACCGAGTTGACGGCGCTGACCCTGCCGCGTATCGCGTCCGGCGTTTCGTATTGCACCAGCAGGTGGCGCACGTAGACGCTGATCATATCGCCGGCGCCCATCAGGAACAGCGCCACCAGCGCGACGATGAACGTGGAGGTGGCGCCAAGCACCAGCGTGCCGGCGCCGAACACGGCCACGCCGCCGAACATCCACATGCCGACCCGGCGTGTGATCGGAAAGAACGCCAGCGCGATCGAGCACAGCGCGGCGCCGGCGCCGGGCGCGGTGCGCAGCATGCCGAGGCCGGTCGGGCCGACGTGCAGCACATCGTGCGCCAGCGCCGGCAGCAGCGCGGTGGCGCCGCCGAACAGCACGGCGAACAGGTCGAGCGAGATGGCGCCCAGCACCACCGGACGCGAGCGCACGAAACGCAGCCCCTCGAGCACCGTGTGCCAAGTGGCCGGTTCGCGGTTGCTTGGCTGCTTGACGGACTTGACCATGCACATCATCACCACGGCGGCCACCAGCAGCGCCGAGGAAATCACGTACACGGTTTTCGGTCCGGCCAGGTAGAACAGGCCGCCCAGGGTCGGCCCGAGGATCACCGCCACGTGGAAGCTCGACGAACTCAGCGCAACGGCCTTGCTGAAGCTTTCCGGCGGCACCAGGTTGACCAGGATGGCTTGCGTGGCCGGTCCCATGAAGGCGCGCGCGCTGCCGAACAGCACCAGCACGGCAAACACCGGCCACACGGTACTGAGGCCGGCCATGGTGAAGGCCAGCAAGGTCAGCCCGCACAGCAGCTGCGCCGCCAGCGCGAGGGCGATCAGGTTGCGACGGTCGTAGCGGTCGGCCGCGTGGCCGGCAATCAGGATCAGCAGCAGGAAAGGCGCGAACTGCGCCAGTCCGATCAGGCCGAGGTCGAACAGATTGTGCGTCATCGAATACACCTGCCAGCCGATGGCGACGTTTTGCATCTGGACGGCGAGGGTGGCGAGGGTGCGGGCGCCGAGGTACAGGGTAAAGTTGCGGTGACGCAGAACGCTAAAACCGTTGGTAGCGTTGGAGGTGGAACTGTCTGACATTGGGGCTTTCTGGGAGCGGGGTCCTGGGACTCCGCATCCCAGGCCGCCCGCGGTTGGATGCTGTTACGGTTTGTTGATGTCGGCTTCTGTGGTGAAGGCGTCGGCGTAGAATTCCTCCTCCGGCAGACGGCATTGCGCGACAAAGTCCTGCTTGGCCGAGTCGACCATCACCGGCGCGCCGCATGCGTACACCTGGTAGCCCGACAGGTCCGGCAGGTCGGCCATGACGGCCGCGTGCACATAGCCGGTGCGGCCGCTCCAGTTGTCTTCCGGCAGCGGGGCCGAGACCACCGGCACATACTTGAAGTTCGGCAGGATCGCTTCCCACTGGCGGCACAGCGCGTCCATGTACAGGTCTTGCGGGCGGCGACCGCCCCAGTACAAGGTCATGGCGCGCTGCGAGTCCTGCGCGCGCAAATGCTCGACGATGGCCTTGATCGGCGCGAAGCCGGTGCCCGAGGCCAGCAGCACCATCGGCTTGTCGGTATCCTCGCGCACGAAGAAGGTGCCCATCGGGCCTTCGAAGCGCAGGATGTCGCGTTCCTTCATCGTCGTGAACACCTGGTCGGTGAACAGGCCACCGGGCAGGTGGCGGATGTGCAGGGCCAGCGGCTGGTCCTGGTCCGGCGGCGATGCCAGGCTGTAGCTGCGGCGCTTGCCGTCGCGCAGCATGAATTCGATATACTGGCCGGCGCGGAATTTCAGCGTCTCGTTGGCCGGCAATTGCAAGGTCATCACGACCACGTCCGGCGCCACTTTTTCCAGCGTCGCGACGCGCGATGGCATCTTGCGGATAGGATAGTCGTCGCTGCCGGCCACTTCGCGCGCTTCGATGACCAGGTCCTCGTGCGCGGTGGCGCAGCAGAACAGCGAATAACCGGCCGCTTCGTCTTCCTTGCTCAGCGCGCGTTCCTGGTGCGCCTTGTGCGTCACCGAGCCGGACAGGACCTTGCCGCGGCAGGAACTGCAAGCGCCGTTCTTGCAGCCGTAAGGCAGGCCGACGCCGGCGCGTATCGCCGCCGCCAGCACGGTTTCGTCCGCCTCGCAGCTGAATTGGTGGCCGCTAGGCTGTACTGTAATTTGAAACGTCATACAATCCTTCAGATGAAAAACATCAAGCTAATCAATAACGAACACCATTCCCAAACATTCAACCGGCCGCGCCTGCTCATCGTCGGCTGCGGCGATGTCGGCATGCGCCTGGTGCCGCTGCTGCGCCGCCATTTCCGCGTGTTCGCCACCACCAGCCAGCCCGAGCGCCGCGCCGAGTTGCGCGCCTTGGGCGCCGTGCCGCTGGTGGCCGATCTCGACCATCCCGCCAGTTTGCGGCGCCTGGCCGGGCTGGCCAGGTACGTGGTGCACCTGGCGCCGCCACCGGCCGAGGGCGCGCTGGACCGGCGCACGCGTAACCTGACCGCCATTTTACCTGAGCAAGGCCGTATGGTTTATGTCAGTACCACCGGGGTGTATGGCGATTGCGGCGGCGCGCTGTTTGACGAGAGCCGTCCGGTGGCGCCGCGCAACCCCCGGGCCACGCGCCGGGTCGACGCCGAGGCCGTGCTGCGGCGCTGGGCGGTGCGCGCCGGTTCGGACCTGTCCATCCTGCGCGTGCCTGGTATTTATGGGGCCGAGCGCTTGCCGATCAAGCGCTTGCAACAGGGCACGCCAGCCTTGCTGGCCGCCGAGGACGTGTACACCAACCATATCCATGCCGACGATCTGGCCACGATCATCGTCAGCGCGCTGTTTGGTGGCTTGCCAAACCGTATCTACCATGCGGTCGATGACAGCGACATGAAGATGGCCGAGTATTTCGACGCAGTGGCGGACGCCTTCGGCATGCAGCGGCCGCCGCGTTTGCCGCGTGCTGAATTGAAACAGGTGATCACGCCGGCGCTGCTGTCGTTCATGTCCGAATCACGCAGGCTGAGCAATGGACGCATCAAGCGCGAGCTCGGCGTGCGGCTGCGCTATCCGACGGTGGCCGGGATGCTGGCGGAACTGTAACGCCAGCGGGCGGCGCGGGCTGAGGGCAAGCCGCCCGTTTATTTCTGATTCTTACTTCTTCTGCTGCACCTTGCGCAACTGCTGCTTGCGCTGGGTTTGGTTGCGGTTCTGCTTTGCCTCATGCAGCGCGGTGGCGTCTTTCTTCGCCTGTTCAACCGTGCGCATCTCTTCATTGTCGTCGTGCGCGACGAAATACTCGGCCTCCTGCGCGTCGACCACCAGCTTGATCGCGGCCGCGTCGTCGAGGTTGTACATCTCGTGCAGCAGGGTGGTTACCTCATCGAGGAATTCTTCGTAGGTCATGGGCGCCTTAGTGTTGTGAATTGCGGTTGTCGGTCCGGCCGGAGGCGGGAAAAGCGTCATTTTAAACGACCAGATCATGTCGGGCGTGACTCCGCGCACATAGTGGCCGCGTGGCGCTTGTAGTTGCCCAGCAAAAAGGTGTAAAAAGAAACCAAGACTTATACCAGTGCAAGCCCGATGTCAGCTTTCTGTGTCAAACTATTAAGATGACTTGCTTGACGCGCATCAAATAAATCGGCGCTTGATGCGATATCGTTGTTATCTCTAAAAGGAGCTCGCGTATGCCAGCCACTTTGCATCCGACGAAAGAGCAGGTCCGTGCCTACATGCAGCTGCGTGAGTGCGCGCGCCGTCCGCCACCGGCACCGGATGAAATCCGTCGGCGTGTGGGCTGGCGCTGCTCGTCCAGCGAAGCGGGATTCGGATCGACCTCGACGATCTTCCTTCCCGGCACCATCGCGCAACTGGCCGCCCTGATGGCCGTTGAATGGTGCTTCCGCGCTTCCGGACTCAGCCGCACGAGCTGAGTTGCTACAAAACTTTACAATGTTTTATACCCTTTTTTGCAACAGATTCTTCTTAGCATAAGAAATGGGTGTAAAATCTATCAAAATCTCACACAAATACAGCTCGGGTTAGCCGTTCGTTAACAAAAACGTGTATTATCGCGGCTAGGCACTAAAAACCGGCATAAAAGTTCGCGTTTTGTAGTGCTTCACTGGTAATTGAGCTAAAAATTTTATTTACCCATGTGTCGTTTTTTTGCGAAAACGGCTACGAACCTACTTAAACATTATGTCTATCAAAGAAATCACCGCCTCCCCAACCTACAATCCAAACCGCGTCCTCGACGCCATCATCGAAAAGCTGCAGCTGAAAAACGATGCTGCGCTGTCGCGCGCGCTGGAAGTAGCACCACCTGTCATCAGCAAAATTCGCCACAACACGCTCCCGATTGGTGCGACCATCCTGATCCGTATGCACGAGATCAGCGATTTCAGCATCCGCGAGCTGCGCGAAATGATGGCGGCCTGATAGGTGACCAAAAAAAACAACGGCGCGCACCTCTCGGTAACGCGCCGTTGTCTTAGGTGGGGCCGGTTTTGATCGGCCCACCATGGTTCGCTTGCGCCGACGTGGTCGGCGATGCTTGATTCCTAGCTCAGGGTAGGGCGACCGCTGAACAGTCCCGGCTGATGAGGGACCTTGGCGGATACGACTTTCTCAGGGCTGCCGCAAAAAGCGACTTTCTCTTCAGGAGAGCCGCAAAACGCGTTCGCTTGTTTCTCAGGCGAACCGCAAAACGCGTTCGCTTGCATTTTTTCCGGGCTGCCACAGAAGGCGTTCGCTTGCTTTTCAGGGCTGCCGCAGAAGGCATTGGCCTGTTTCTCGGGCGAGCCGCAGAAGGCGTTGGCTTGCTTTTCAGGGCTGCCGCAGAAGGCGTTCGCCTGTTTCTCCGGCGAACCGCAGAAGGCGTTTGCCTGCACGTCAGGCGAGCCGCAGAATGCGTTGGCTTGCTTTTCGGGCGAACCGCAGAACGCGTTGGCTTGCTCGGGGGAGCCGCAGAAGGCGTTGGCCTGGGTCGCGCCTTCGAAGGCGCGCTTCGCCGGACGCACATAGTCTTCGCCGAATTCCGCTTCGTACAGTTCCTTCATCCGCTGCCCAATGCGCGCCAGCGACGCTTCGTCCGCCTCGCCGCGCATGCCGACGTACGGGAAGTGGTGCAGGAAGTAGCCGAACACGGCCTGGCAATCTTCGGCGTACTTCATCGTATCGAGAATATGGTAGTGCCAGAACGTGTCCACGTCGACCAGCGGCGAAGTCTGTTCGTGGGGATACTTTTTCATCAGTGTCAGGAATCGGCGATATTCGAACTCAACAGCGTTGGCACGTTCCAGCGACCAGCCTTCGCCGGATTCCTTATGCATCAGCTTGACCTTGATTGCGTCCAGATCCAGTGCGTTGATGACGTTCATGGACATCTCCTCTAAATTGATACGGGTTAAAAAACGTTACGAAGCAATTGATTTTTGCTCAACTTTGCTTATTAACGTTTGATATTTATCAATGTTTTGAGGAAATTCCTACATGCCGCTGACTTCTCCTAGGGAACGACGGGACAAACCGGGGGGATTCAGGCGATGGCGTTGGCGCTCAGGTGGCCGCTGTCGTTGAGGTCGTTGATGTCGTCGTTGGAGGGCGGCGGCACGTGGTCGATCGGCACCGAGATGGCGACCGTGGTGCCGGCATTGGGGCTGCCGATGATGGAACACACGCCTCCCAGCAAGCTGATGCGTTCCTCGATGCCGACCAGGCCGAACGACCCGACCTTGTTGCGATTGCTCGCCCGCATGCCGACGCCATTGTCGGTGATGGTCATGCTCAACATGCCGCCGGCCTGGCGTAATTCCACCCGCACCAGGCTGGCGTGCGCGTGCTGGACGATATTGCTCAGCGATTCCTGCAGCACCCGGAAGAAAGCGGTGGCGCAATGGTCGTCGATGCGGATGTCGCGCTGGTGCTCGATCAGCTCGCATACCATGCCGGAGCGCTGGCGGAACTGGGCGATCTGCCATTCGACGGCCGCGTTCAAGCCCAGGTCCAGCACGTTCGGACGCAGATCGTTGATGATGTGGCGCACGCTTTTGATCGTGCTGTCGATCTGGCTGAGCGTGCTTTTGGCGCGCGCGTGCAGGCGCGGATGGCGGTGGCGGGTACGGGTGGCCAGCATGTCGGCCTCGATGCGCAGCACCAGCAGGTTCTGGCCGAGGTCGTCATGGATTTCACGCGCGATGCGCTTGCGTTCCTGCTCCTTGATCTGGTCGGCGTGCGCGGCCAGCCGGCGCAGCTTGTGGTGCGATTGCTGCAGCTTGGCCTGGCTGTCGCGCAGTTCCTTGGTCATCACCTTGGCCATCTTGATCGCCCGCATGCGCGACGACGACAGCGTGTGGATCAGCAGGTAGAACAGCAGCGAGCCGATAAAGCCGCTCAACATGGCCAGCCACGGCAGGAACAGGTCGAAGCGGCTCGACCAGGCCGCCTTGGGCGCGCTGAAGTGGGCATGCCATTGGCGGCCGTTGAAGGTCAGCGGCAGCACGATGGAGAACTGGTCGGCTGGACGCACGTTGTCGTCGCCGTTGACCTTGTTGTCGAACAGCAGGGCCGGGGGCGACGCGGCCGGCGTGCGGTCGCCGCCGTCGCCGCCGTCGTACAGGCGCAGGCGCACGTCGCGCACCTGCATCTGGTCCATCGCCAGCTGCACCAGGCGCGGCACGCTGAAACCGATGCCGACCGAACCCCGGTAGGCGGCGCGGCGCTCCTGGGTGTTGTTTAGCGGCATATCCTTGCGGTACAGCGGCAGCCGGATCGCCATGCCGCCGCCCTGGCCGAAGCTGTCCATGTCGATCTGCTTGCCGGACGTGCTGATCTCGCCGGTGTCGCGCGCGTTGGCCAGCGCCTGCGCCACCGCCGGTTTGTGCGTGATATCGAGGCCGACCCGCCAGCGGAACGTGGCGATCGGCTCGATCATCGTGATGACCGAATAGTCGGTGCGGCGCCCGGTCGGCTGGACGACGTAGTCGGGATAGCCGTTGGGCGTGCCGTCGCCGCTGTGACGCGATACCTTCTCGAAATCCTCGCGCTGGGCCTCGGTGATGTATTCCGCATAGTTGATGCTGACGAGCGCCGGAAACTGGGTCGACAACTTCAGTCCGCGCACAAAGCGGTGAAAATCCTCGCGTTCGACCTTGCCGCTGGCGTCGAAGTAGCTGGCGGTGGCGCGCAGCACGTCGGCATACGTGTCGATGCGGGAGCTGATGTGGTATTGGGCGTTGCGCGCCTGGTGCATAAAGCGTTCGCCGGCGTCGTACTCGACCATTTTATACGCGGCGACATAGCACAGCGCGCCCACGCCCAAGGACAGCATGATCCCGGCCCACCAGACCGATTTTGGCGGGGAAAACATTTGACGCTGCGCGAGAAGTGCCTCCATTCCGATTGCCTTTCAAGCAACTTCAACGATGTCTACCCGCCTTGAATATAGAAAATAATGGTAATCCTAGTCAAGTAAATTTATAAAAAATGCCACTTGTCCTGGACGTTCTTGTGTGCGGAGGAATGAAAAAAACCGGCGCATCCTCGCGGAAGGCGCCGGTTTCCGGGGGAGCTGGCCGCCTTATTTGGCGACGAAGCTATCTTTTAGCGTGACGATGCGGTTGAACACCGGCTTGCCTGCGCTCGAGTCGACGCGGTCGGCGACGAAGTAGCCGTGCCGTTCGAACTGGAAGCGCTGGTCCGGCTGGGCCGCGCTCATGCCCGGCTCCAGATAGGCGGTGACCACTTCCTTGGCGTTCGGATTGAGCAGCGACAGGAATTCCTTGCCGCCGGCGTCCGGCTGGGCGTCGGTGAACAGGCGGTCGAACAGGCGCACTTCGGCCTGCAGCGCGGTGGCGGCGGACACCCAGTGGATGTTGCCCTTGACCTTGTAGTTGTCCGAACCGGGCGTGCCCGACTTGGAGTCCGGGAAGTAATTCACATGGACGGCGACGACCTTGCCGTTCTCATCCTTGTCGTACCCGGTGCACTCGGTCACGTAGCCGTGGCGCAGGCGCACGCGGCTGCCCGGCTTGTCGTCGATCGGCGGGTAGTAGCGGAAATAGCCCTTGCTCGGCACTTCCATGAAATCCTCCTCCTCGATCCACAGCTCGCGCGTGATCGGGAAGGTGCGCACGCCCATCTCCGGGTGGTGCGGGTGGACCGGCGACGTGCATTCCTCGCTCTGGCCCTCTGGATAGTTGTCGATGATCAGCTTGAGCGGACGCAGCACGGCGGTGGCGCGCGGCGCCTTCGGATCGAGATCCTCGCGCAGGCAGCCTTCCAGGGTGCTCATGTCGATCCAGCCGTCGGACTTGGTCACGCCGATGCGCTCGCAGAACAGCTGGATCGCTTCCGGCGTGTAGCCGCGGCGGCGCAGGCCGACGATGGTCGGCATGCGCGGATCGTCCCAGCCGCTGACGATGCCGTCCTCGACCAGCTGACGCAACTTGCGCTTGCTGGTGACCACATAAGTCAGGTTCAGGCGCGAGAATTCGTACTGGCGCGGCAGCGGCAAGGTGAAGAAGCCGCCTTCGGCCAAGGTTTCGAGCAGCCAGTCGTAGAACGGCCGATGGTCCTGGAATTCGAGCGTGCACAGCGAATGGGTGATGTTTTCCAGCGCGTCCGAGATCGGGTGCGTGTAGTCGTACATCGGGTAGATGCACCAGGCGTCGCCGGTGCGCACGTGGTGCGCGTGGCGGATGCGGTAGATGGCCGGGTCGCGCATGTTCATGTTCGGCGAGGACATCGCGTCCTCGCTGATTTTTGCGCGCAGGATGTGTTCGCCGTCGGCGTATTTGCCGGCTTTCATGTCGCGGAAGATCTGCAGCGATTCCTCGCGCGGACGGTCGCGGAACGGCGAATTCTTGCCCGGCGTATTGAAATTGCCGCGATTGGCCGCCATATCATCGGCCGACTGGCTGTCGACGTAGGCGTAGCCCTTGCCGATCAGGTATTCGGCCATCGCGTACAGTTGATCGAAGTAGTCGCTGGCGTAGTGCAGATGGTGTTCGACGCCGCCGTCGGCGGTGGGGTAGTCGTAGTCGAAGCCCAGCCACTTGACGCTGTCGATGATGGTGTCGACGTATTCCTGCTCTTCCTTGGCCGGGTTGGTGTCGTCAAAGCGCAGGTTGCAGCGGCCCTGGTAATCGCGCGCCAGGCCGAAGTTCAGGCAGATCGACTTGGCGTGGCCGATGTGCAGGTAGCCGTTCGGCTCGGGCGGAAAGCGGGTGATCACACTGGGCATGCCTGCGCGCACGTGGGTGCCGGCGGCCTGGTCGTGATCGACGATCGCGCGCAGGAAGTTGGACGGTAAGGCGGGCGCGGGGCTGTTTTTTTCGTTGCTCATCTGAAAAGTGGGCTTTGCAAGAGTTCGTGTAAAGGGCATTTTACCGTATCCCCTTCATGGGCCGAGGGGAAATGCTGCATGGCGCTGTGCCGAGCCCCGGCCGGCGGCCTGGCCGGGGCGGCAGATGGTGCGACGGGTATAATTCGCCTTTAATTGTTTCGGCATAACGGCCCAGGGAGTTTCCAAGATGGAAAATCATTACAACACGCTGGGTATCGCGCCTAACGCCACCGAAGACGAGATCAAGAAGATATACCGTTCGCTGGCGATGCGCTTCCACCCGGACCGCAACCAGGCGCCCGGCGCCGAGGCGCGCTTCAAGAGCATCACCAAGGCTTACGAGATCCTGTCGGACCCGGTCAAGCGCGAAGAATACAACCAAAGCGTGAACCACCGCATCATCATCGATTCGGAAGCGGAAGCGTACCAGTTATGGCGCTCGGTGTTCAATCTGCACGGCACCACGCTGCCACCGGCCTGACACCATAATCAATACAGTATTAAAACGAAAGCAAGCAATGAGAAAAGTACACCCTGAATTCGCCTATCAATCGCGCGAACTGGAAGGCCAGATCGAAGGCATTCTGGGCGACCCGCCCGACCGCAAGAACTACCAGCGCATGATCGACGCGCTGGTGTCCGAGTACGCCAGCGGCGGCGGCATCGACGACGTCAACATGCTGGCCTTCGCGCTGGTCGACCATATCGAGTTCAGCGACCCGAAAGGCCTGCTGGCCGAAGCCCAGGACTACGAGTTCGGCGACCCGGCCCGCGTGTTCTCGATGGCCTCGTGCAAAGGCGAGGCGGCGCAACAGATGTACGCCGCGCTCGAAGAAAATCAGCCGGAGCTGGGACGCCAGGCCATCATCACCGCCTTCCTGTTCAAAAATCCGCGCAAGTGGGACGACGACGACCAGTCGCTGGAACAATTGTCGGCCAACGACGACGGCGACGATGTCGAGGACGAAGACAACGCGACCGACGACTTCGCCCAAATGTTCGACAAGGAGGATTAAACCATGTCCGACGAAAACAAAAGCAATCTGCCGGCGCTGAGCAAGCAGGTGACCGAGCTGGTGCTGGCCGGCTCGCTGGGCCACGCCGAGCAAGCCTTCGCCGAGGCGGCCGACCAGTTCGGCGACCTGGCGGTGGTGGAAGTGTTGAGCAACATTCCGCCGCAAGTGACCGCGCTGCATATGGCCGGCTTCGACGGCGGCAAGATGTCGCTGGCGACCTTGCTGGTGCCGCCGAAGGCCTGGGCCGACAGCCTGGCCTTTTTTGCCGCGACCTGGCAGGACGACCTGATCGAGGACGACCCCGAGCGTATTGCCGAATCGCTGTTCGCGCACGTGCACGGCGTGGTGTTCTCGACCGACGACGAGGAACGCCGCAGCGAACTTCTGCAGGCGGCCTCGGCGACCGACCACGGCGCCACCATTTTCGCCATCCTGTTTTCGATGGCGCCGAAGGAAATCCTGGAAGTGGCCGGCGAGATCATCGCCAAGGGCCCGTACCTGACCGGGCAGACCTCGTCCGACAACGACGTCGTGCCGCTGGCGATCGCGCTGGCGCAAGCGTCGGAAGACGGCTGGGACCGCTCGCTGTTCGAGCTGTTCCCCGAGTTCCGCCACAGCGCCGACCTGGCCGACGCCGAGTTCAGCGACGACCCGGACGAGGAACCGACCTTCCTGCAGCGTTCGACCAAGGAATTGCTGTACCGCTTGCGCAAGCAGGTACCGTCGACCCGCAGCGCCAAGGCCGCTTCGCGCCGCAGCGTCGGCACCGGCATTTTCTCTTGATGGAATACTCGAAGGATACCGAAGCGATGCTGCCAGCGTTAGTCGTAGAGAATTTGCCGCGCCTGACACGCGCGATCCAGCAACTGGCGACCCATCCGGACGATGAGGCCGCCTACGCGCTGGCCGACGAGCTGACCGGCATCACGGCGATGGTGGCCGAAAAGTTCACCAACGACCGCACCGCCGAGGGCATCCAGAAGGCGCTGCAGTTGACGGTGGGCGGCGTGTCGCTGGGGCTCGATCATGTAATTCCGAACGAGACGGATCTGGCGGCGCTGGAGTTCCTGATCGAGCATGGCGCCGAGCACGCGTTCCAGATCGGTTTCCGCATGATCAAGGACTTGTCGGCGTTGCCGGAGGATACCCTGGTCGGCGAATACGATACCGATCCGGTGTATTCGGCGCGGCGCTTGCGCGACCTGTTCATCGAGCTGTGCCAGACCGACCCGAACCAGAACTGGAACGGCGCGGACCGCTACAACGTCATGTTGAAGCAGCGCAAAGAGGTGCAGGCGATTGTGCGGCTGGCCGGCTGGCTGCGCCGGCACAACACCGAGGGGCCGGTCAGCGATACCGATCTGAATGCCGAGGGCGTGATCGCGCTGGCGATCATCTTCGCGATCGAAGGCGGGGGCAGGGTGGTGGCGCGCACCGGGCAGAAGGAGTTCGAGCGTTTCGTTAAGTCGGTGCGCAAAAACAAGCCGGATTACGAAGAGGGCTGGGCGGCGCTGGTGGCCAAGGTGCCGGTGCAGCATCATCCGGTGTTGCTGGACCGGATCGAGAGTTACCGCCAGACGTGTACCGTGATTCAGCACATCAAGGGCCGCACGGCGATGAAAACCTTGTTTGCCGAGCTGGAAAATTATGCCGGCTCGGAGTTGGACGCCGACTACTCATAACCGCTGCAGGCTCGGCCTGACCTGGCTAAGGCGGGCGTGGCCGATGCTCAGGAGTTGCCGCCGATGCTGGCGGCGCCGCTCGCGCGGGCCAGGCTTGAACGCGCGTCCGCCAGCGCACGCAGGCGTTCTTCAAGATAGGCGCTCACGCGCGGATGCTGGCTGAAGGCAACGTTGAAGCGGATGTGCTGGTCCGGCGTGTCGTTGGCCGAGAACGCGGCGCCGCGCATCATCAGGATCTTGTTGCGGTACGCGTCCTGCACCAGCAAGTTCACGTCCAGCCCTCCGGGCATGGAGCCCCACAGGAAAATGCCGGCGTCGCCGGGTTGCTCGAACAGCACGCCGGCCGCGCTCAGTTGCCGCGTGCTGGCGTTGCGCGCCACCATGATTTTGCGTTGCAGCCGTTCCAGGTGTTTGCGCAGGTTGCCGGCCTTGAGCACTTCCAGCAAAACGTATTCGTTCAGCGCGGGCAAGGTCATGATGGCGTGGATCTTGGTTCGCATCAGCGGCTTGAGCAGGGCTGGCGCGGCGGCCAGGTAGCCCATGCGCAGCGCCGGGCTCAGCGCCTTGCACAGGCTGGAGTAGTAGATCACGCCGTCCAGTCCGGACAGCGATGCCAGCCGCGTGCTGTGGCCCTGCTGGAAATGGCCGTGCACATCGTCCTCGGCGATCAGAACGCCATACTGCTGCGCCAGGATCAGCACCTTGTGCAGATTGGCGGCGCTGCTGCTCCACCCGGTGGGATTGTGCAAGGCCGTCTGCATGAATAGCAGGCGCGGACGGTGCGCGCGACAGGCGGCTTCCAGTTCGTCCAGGTCAAGGCCATCGGGGTGGCGCTTGATGGGCACCAGGCGCGCGCCGTCCTGGCGCAGCCGCCCAAACATCAGGAAGTAGCCGGGATCTTCCACCAGCACCGTATCGCCGGGTTGGAGAAATGTGCGGCAGATCAGATCGATCGCATGGGTGGCGCCGAAAGTGGTGAGGATGTGGCTGGCGTCCGCGGCGACGCCGATGCCGCGCAACAGCAGCGCGATCTGCTCACGCAGTTCGGCCAGCCCCTGCGGTGGACAACGCGAGGCCATGCCCGCCGCGCTGCGCGCCAGGCCGCGTTGCACGGCGGCCGCCGGCAGCGCGTCTTGCAGCCAGGCGGGGGGCAAGGCGCCGCTGCTGGCCTGCAGCACGCCCGGCCGCAGGTCGTTCACTTGCTGGATCATCCAGACCGGCTCCTGCTCGTGGCCCGCTTCCAGCGCAACCTCGTCGGGAATGGCGCGGCCGGCGTCGGTTGGCGCGCACACGAAGAAGCCCGCCGTGCCGTGCGTATCGATGACGCCGGCGGCTACCAGCCTGTCATAAGCCACCACAACAGTGTTTGTGCTGACCGCCAGTTGCGTGGCGAGCTGACGGATCGACGGCAGTTTGGTCCCGCCAGACAGGACGCGTTGTGCGATCTGCTGGCGCAACGCGGCCTCGATCTGCCTGGACAGGGCGACGGGCGAGGAGCGGTCGATGGCGAACATGGGTACTAGTCTAGCGTAAAAACATCGCGCCCAGGACCACCAGGATGGCGCCCATCGCCAGATTGAATAGTCGCTGGTTGCGCGGCGCTTTCAGCACGCCGCGGATCGAGACGCCGAACAGCGCCCATATGGCGTTGCACGGCATGCCCACCGCGGTGCCGATCACGGACACCAGCAGCGCGCCGACGAGCATGTTGTTTTGCGAAGGCATGAAGACCGAGGCCATGGTGATCGCCTTGAGCCAGCTCTTGGGGTTCAACGCCTGAAACAGCGCCGCCTGGGCAAACGACACGGCCTTCGGTGCGCTGGTTCCCGCCACCGGGGCGGCGGCAAGCTTCCAGGCCAAAAACATCAGGTACAGCGCGCCAGCGATCCGCAGCATCTGCTGTGCCAGCGGGTACGCGATGAACACGCTGCCCAGCCCCACGCACATGAGTATGGTCTGCACAAAGATGCCGACCTGGATGCCTAGGATAACCGGCAGCGCGCCGCGATAGCCAAAATTGGCGCCGGTGGTGGCCAGCATCACGTTGTTCGGCCCGGGCGTGGCGGACATCACAAAGCAATAGCTCATCAAAGGCAGGAGTTCGGTCATGGCAGGCGGCCGCAGCGTGGAGAAGGCCCCAGTCTAGAAGCGCGGCGCGACCGGGACAAGGCACAAGCGGCCGTGTACAAGCACATGCTGTATCAGTCGAACGACTGCTACAGCGGCAATTCATGCTTCGCCGCCTCCAGCGCGATCGCCCTGAACGCGGCCACCAGCGGCGAAATCTCGTCCTTGCGCTGCGCCAGCAGCAGCGCCGTGGTCGCATCCTTGTCGGCCAGCGGCCGGTACAGCACCCCGCTCAAGCGGATGATGTCGAAAGAACTCGGCAGCACCGCGATCCCGAAACCCGCTGCCACCAGTCCCGCCATCGTCGACGCTTCGCCGGCCTCCATCGCGATGGTGGGCTCGAACCCGGCCGCGCGGCACAGCCGGAAAATCTGCGGGTGGATGCCGGTGCCGGCCGTCTTCGGATACATCACCAGCGGCTGCCCCTCCAGATCACTGATCCGCAAGGTTGCCCTGGTCGCCAACGGATGCTCCTCGGGCACCACCAGCACCAGCGGATCGCGCCGCAACTCGGTCATCGTCACCGCCTCGGGCAGCGCGGATTCGGGCGGCCGCACCAGTCCCAGATCGAGCTCGCGGCTGGCCAGCGCGTCGATCTGCGCCAGGGTCGAGCGTTCGTGCAAGGTCAGCGTGACGCCGGGATAGCGCTGGCGGTAGCGGTTGATGACGGTCGCGAACAGCGGCGTCAGCGGTGTCGAAAACGTGAAGCCGACCCGCAACTCGCCGGCCTCGCCACGTTCGGCGCGGCGCGCGGTCTGCACCGCCTGCTCAGCGAGCGACAGCACGCGGCGCGCATCGTCCAGGAACAGTTTTCCCGCCTCGGTCAGGCGCACCCAGCGCTTGCTGCGCTCCAGCAGCTGGGCGCCCACTTCGGCTTCCAGCATCTGGATCTGGTGGCTCAGCGGCGGCTGGCCGATGTGCAGGCGCTCGGCGGCGCGGGTGAAACTCAATTCCTCGGCGACCGCGACGAAGTAGCGCAAATGACGTAGTTCCAAGCTCCCGCTCCTCACTAGTAATCGTTTTAAAGTATAACAAACGACTTTAATATATATTGGACAGTCGTACAGTGCAATCCTAAGATGGACCTATCGAGTTTTGCACCGGAATACCACCATGTCTTCAAGCACAGCTTCGGCCTCGGCCTTACCCGTTTCCCCGGCACCGTACGTCGCGGCGCCACGCATTGCGGCCGGCAGCGCGGCGTTCAAACGCAGCAACCGCGCCATGTTCTTCGGCGGCTTTTCCTGTTTCGCGCTGCTGTACTGCGTGCAGCCATTGATGCCCTTGCTGTCCCACGAATTCGCGCTGAGCGCGGCGCAAAGCAGCATGGTGCTGTCGGTATCGACCGCCGCGCTGGCTTTATCTCTTGTCGCGTCGAGCGCGATGTCCGAGCGCCTGGGCCGCAAGCCGCTGATGGTGGCGGCGATGGCGATCGCCGCGCTGATGACGATACTGTGCGCCTTCGCCGACAACTATCCGCAACTGTTGGCGATGCGGGCGCTGCTCGGCGTCGCGCTGGGCGGCATGCCGGCCATTGCCATGGCCTACCTGGGCGAGGAGATCGAGCCGGGCTCGCTGGGCTTGTCGATGGGCCTTTACATCAGCGGCAGCGCCTTTGGCGGCATGGCGGGGCGGGTGATCACGTCGGTGTTGAGCGATCATTTCTCGTGGCGCCTGGCGGTCGGCGCGGTCGGCGTGGCCGGCTTGCTGGCGGCCTGGGAATTCTGGCGCAGCCTGCCCGCCTCGCGCCACTTCGTGCCGTCCGGCGGCGGCCTGCGCTCGATGGCGTCCGGTTTCAAACTGCACCTGTCCGATCCGGGATTGCCGTGGCTGTTCGCGCTGGCCTTCCTGCTGATGGGCGCCTTCGTCAGCCTGTACAACTACATCGGTTATCGCCTGCTGGGCGCGCCGTTCGGTCTGAACCATAGTCTGGTCGGCGCCGTGTCGTTCCTGTACCTGCTGGGTATCTACAGCTCGGTCTGGGCCGGGCGCCTGGCGGACCGCTTCGGCCGCCGCCATGTGCTGTGGGCGGTGATGGCGATCATGATTGTCGGCTTGCTGCTGACCTTGTCCAACTGGCTGCCGCTGATACTGGCCGGCGTGGCGCTGTTCACCTTCGGCTTTTTTGCCACGCACTCGGTGGCCAGCAGCTGGGTCGGCCGGCGCGCGACCACCAGCAAGGCGCTGGCGTCGGCGCTGTATTTGTTCTTCTATTATCTCGGGTCGAGCGTGATCGGTTCGGCCACCGGCGTCATGTGGGGCCGCGACGGTTGGCCCGGCGTGGTCATTGTGCTGGGCGCGGCGCTGTTCCTGGCGATGCTGGTCGCGTTGCGCCTGCGCAGCCTGGCGCCGCTGGGCGTGGCGGAAAGATAATCAACGAGGACAATTGGCGTAGGCTTTGCGGCCGTCCGGATAAATGTCGATGCAATAGGTCAGCAGGGCAGTGATGATCTTGTAAGTGCGCCGCTTGTTCTCGCCGCCCGGCGTGCTCAGCTCCACCATTCTGGCGCCTTGATACCACTTCGGCGGCACCGCCTCGTGGGCGGCGTCGAAGCCGCGTTGTAGCAGGGCCTGTTTGCTGTCCGGTGGCGGCAGCGGTTCGGCGATGGGGAAGGTCTTGCGTAATTCCTTGTCGATCTTGCCGGCGTCGAGACGGGCCTGCGCGAGGATGCTGTCGGCACTATGGGGCTGCGGCTCTGCCGGCGGCTGTGCGAAGGGATCGTAGGGCGCAGCAGCTGCGGGCGCGGCTGGCGCTGGCGCGCTTTCACTGGCCGCGGCTGGCGGCGCCAACACCGGCTCCGCGACCGGTGAAATCCGCCGGGGCGCTGCGGGCAGGGTTTTTACGCGTGGCGCCGGCGCCGCCTTACGCGGCAGCTCCACTGTCGGCAAAGGCAACAGCCATTGAATCGCGTTGCGCGCAGCGCGCGGCGCGTCGGCGAACCGTTGGCTCTGCATCAGAAAATATACCAGCGCGAGGTGTGCGAGCCCGGCTAGCAGCAAGCCGGGCCAACGGTGTTGGCGTTGAGGTGTCATGGCCGGCATTGTAGCCGCGCGGCCGGCTGCGATTTATCTTTGTTGCAAGTATCGCTGCGTGATGCCGATGGTCTAATCCGGCGCGTCCCCATTGTCGTCGCCGGCATTGAGCAGCCGGTGATATTCGAACGCTTCCTGTATGTTTTCGCGCAAGGTCTGGTCGTCCCACGGCTTGGTGTAGAAACGATAGATCTCGCCGCGGTTGATCGCGTTGAGCACCGATTCCAGATCCGCATAGCCGGACAGGATGATGCGTATCGTGCCCGGGTACATGGTCTTGACCCGGCTGAGGAATTCCGTACCGTTCATGCCCGGCATTTGCTGGTCGCTGATGACCACCTGCACCTCGTGCATGGCGAGCAGGTCGAATGCCTGTTCGGCCGTCTCGGCGCTGAGGATTTGGTAGCCGTCGACACGGAACAGGCGTTTGAGCGAAGACCGGATCGACGGCTCGTCGTCCAGCAGCAGCAAGGTCTGCTGAGGGCGCTGCGCCATGTTTGGCGCCTGCGGCAGGGCGCGCTCCTGCCGCAGCAGCTCGGCGAAATCGTCCGGCGGCAAAGGCCGGCTGAAGAAATACCCCTGCATCTCGTCGCAGCCGTGGCGCCGCAGGTAAGCGAGCTGCGCCTCGGTTTCGACGCCCTCGGCGATGACCTTGAAGCCCAGGCTGTGGCCGAGCGCCAGCACCGAGCGCACGATCGCGGCCACCTTCGGCTCGGCCAGCATCTCGCGCGTGAACGACTGGTCGATCTTCAGGTAGTCGACCGGGAACTGCTTCAGATAGGCCAGGCTGGAATAGCCGGTGCCGAAGTCGTCGATCGACAGCGCGATGCCGAGCCGCTTGAGCTGTTCGACCACCGCCACCGCCTCGCCGACGTTGTGCATCATCAGGCTCTCGGTCAGCTCCAGTTCCAGGTATTGCGCCTCCAGGCCGCTGTCGGACAGCGCCGCCAGGATTTCGCCGGTCAGCGCGGGATCGCGGAACTGCCGCGCCGACAGGTTGACGGCCACCCGCAGCGGCGTCAGCCCCGCCGCCTGCCAGGCCTTGTTCTGGGCGCAGGCGGCGCGCAGCACCCAGCGCCCGATCGCCACGATCAGGCCGGTCTCCTCGGCCACGCCGATGAAGCGCGCCGGCGACACCATGCCCATCGTCGGATGGCGCCAGCGCAGCAGCGCCTCCATGCCGACCACGGCGCCGCTGCGCAAATCGACCTTGGGCTGGTACTGCAGGCTCAGCTCGTTGCGCGGCAGCGCGTGGCGCAGCTCGGCCTCGATCATCGTGCGCTCGGCGATGCGGGTATGCATGGCCGCCTCGTAGAACTGGATCTGGTTGCGGCCGGCTTCCTTGGCGCGGTACATGGCGATGTCGGCGTGCTTGAGCAGTTGCTGCGGCTCGGCGCCGTCGTTGGGGTAGACGCTGACGCCGATGCTGCACGTGATGGTGAACAGCTGCTTGCCCAGCGCCACCGGCGCGCTGACGGCGTCGAGCACGCGCTCGAGCAGGATCGACATCGCGCGGCCGTCGGCGTCCGGCATCAGCAGCAGGAATTCGTCGCCGCCGAGCCGGGCCACGGTGTCGCCGGCGTCGAGGCAGGCGCTCAGGCGCGCGGCGATGGTGCACAGCAGCTCGTCGCCGGCCTGGTGGCCTTCGCTGTCGTTGACCAGCTTGAAGTTGTCGAGGTCGATGAACGCGACCCACACGCTGTGGCCGTAGCGCTGCGCGTAACTGATCGCTTGCGCCATGCGGTCGCCGAACAGCGCGCGGTTGGGCAGGCCGGTCAGCGCGTCGTGGCTGGCCTGGTGCTCCAGCTGTTCCTGATAGTTGATGGTCTCGGTCAGGTCGGTCAGCACGCAGACATGGTGGCCGATCTCGCTGCCCGCGCCGGCGGTGTACACCGGCGCCAGATGCAGCTGGGTCCACAGCGGGGCGCCGTCGCGATGGCGCGCGCCCATCAGCAACGTCACTTCCTGGCGCGATTGCAATGCCGCGCGCAGCGCCTCGCCGTCGTCGCTGCGCTGGTCCTGGCCGAGCAGTTCGTCGAGCCGGCGGCCGCTGGCGGCCGCGCCGCTGTGGCCGAACAGGCGCGCGAAGGCGGGATTGGCATACTCGACCAGGTCGCCGGCGGGGCCGTGCGCGGTGATGACGATGGCGTTGACGCTGGCGTCGAGCGCGCGGCCGCGCAGCTGCAGCATCGTCTCGTTCTGTTTGCGCTCGGTGATGTCCTCGATCATGCCCAGCACGCCGATGGTGTTGCCGTGCTGGTCGTGGAACGGCATCTTGTTGATCAGGTACCAGTGCACCGTGCCGTCGGCCAGCGTCATGTGGTCCTGGCGGTCCAGCTGCGGCAGGCCGCTGGCGATGATGACGCTGTCCTCGGCGCGGATCGCCTCGGCGCTTTGCGCCCATGGCAACTGCTCGTCGCGCTTGCCGGGCACTTGCGTCGTGCTGGCGAGCCCGGCGGAGCGGGCGAACACGGCGTTGCCGCCGAGGTAGTTGCCGTCGAGTCCTTTCCAGAAGATCTGATGCGGGATCTGGTTGATGACCAGGTTCTTCAGCTCGCGCGAGGCGTGCAGCTCGGCCGCCATTTGCAATTGCTCGGTGACGTCGTGGACCACGACAAAGCGCGACGGGTGGCCGGCGATGGTCACCGAGTGCGACGAAATCTCCACTTCGATATGGCTGCCGTCGCGCTTGATGTGGGTCCAGCTGCCGGCGCGTTCGGCGCCCCTGGCCGGGGCGGTGGCCAGATTGCGCGCCAGCCGTTCGTGCTGTTCGGGCGGGCGGATGTCGCGGATCGTCATTTGCAGGAATTCGGCCTCCGTGTAGCCGTAGTGGGCGACCGCGGCGGCGTTGACGACCAAGAACTGTAGCGTTTGCAAGTCGTACACCCACATCGGTTGCGGATGGGCTTCGAACAAGTGCTTGAAACGCAAGCGCGACTCGAACACGTCGTAGTCGTCGAGCGGATACGACAGGCACAGGTAATGGCCCGGCTGTTGCGGCGTTGCGCGGCGCCACTCGACCGTCTGCGTGACCATGTGCGGAACGCCGGCGACGCTGACCAGCTCCAGCTCGCCGCGCCAGTAGCCGCGCGCGCGCGCCGTCGGCAGCGCTTCGTCCTTGAGCATCGGCACCGACCAGGTCGCATACAGCGCGGCGGCCGGCGTGTCGGCTGCGATGGGGCCGAGCGCTGAACCGGTGTGGCCGTTGAACCACAGCAGCGTGCCGCCTTCGTCGATCGCAAAAGCGTAATAGGGGCTATGGGCGAAAAATTGCGCCAACGGCTGGTGTTCGGTGTCGCGGAGGGGGGCGGAATACTGGTGGCTGTCCATGTCCGTTCTGGAGGTGCGGGCTTTGTTCATGAATACTAACAGATGCGACTGGGCCTGCGTAGCACAGCTGGCTTATCTAAAATGAAGGCGATTTCGACGGTGCTCTGACCTGCGTCAATGAGCGGACACGTGGCCTGAAACTGGTTGTATGGTGGACGGTCGAATCTGCACTGGCACGCCTGTGCCTGATCCAACAGGGGAGGAGTCACCATGCTGCAAACGAACGACATCGAGCACCGGTTTCATTTACTCGAGCAAGCGATAGGCCAGGCGGCGCAGGCGAGTTCGGCCGAGCTCAATCTGCCCAGCGAGCTGCGCGACAGCATCCAGCGCGTGGACCGGTTGTCGGACACGGCGCGCGAGATCCTGTTGTCGCAGGACGCGCAGCGCATCCATAAATTGATACGCGATATGGAATTGATGGCCGAGCGCGCCAAGCGGGTATGCGTCAACATTCCGCAGTTGTCGGCGCAGATGAAGGGCTCGGTCACCCAGATGCACAGTCAGATCATCGAGTTGAAGCGTGACGTTTTAAGGTGAGCCGGCAACGGCGGCGGACGCGGCGCGTTAATCGGCCACCTTGATCACGGCGATCATCTCGCCGATCTCGTCCAGGCCGGTTTCCTCGAAGCCGAAGCTTTGATAAAACGTCCGCGCGGAAGTGTTGTCCGGCTTGTAGCAAATCGTGATCAGCTTGACGTCCGGCTTGGCCTTGAGTTCGTCGAGCAGCAATGTCATCGCGCGCCGGCCGATGCCCTTGCCCTGGCGCGGGAAATCGACCATGAAACGGTAGATGCCGTATTCGCCGGGATTGTCGTTCGACTGGCGGTCGTACAGCAGGAAGCCGGCCGGTTCGCCGTCGCAGTAGATGCCGCGCGGGATGTAATCGGCGTAGAACTTGGCTTGCGCGATCGAGAAGGCATTGCTGGCGATGAAATCGCGCTGGTGCTCGGGCAGCTCCATGTCCATGAAGGCCTCGAAGTTGTGGCCGGTGATTTCTTCCAATGTGACGTTGCTGCTCATGCTCAAAGAACTCCTTTGTTGCGCAGGGTGGCGATGTCGGCCGCGCTGTGGCCGAGCAGGTCGCGCAGCACCTCGTCGGTGTGCTGGCCCAGCAGCGGCGGTGGTAATGTGGTGGCGTCGTCGGCCGGGGCGCCGGACATGCGCATCGGACTGCGCACCAGCTTGACCTTGCCGGCGGTCGGGTGAGGCACTTCCATCACCAGCTCGCGCGCCAATACCTGCGGATTTTTATAGACATCGTCGAGGTTGTTGATCGGGCCGCACGGCACGCCGACCGCTTCCAAGTGATCGATCCAGAAATCGCGACTTTGCGCCAGCACCATGTCCGCCAGCAGCGGCACCAGCTCGTCGCGGTTTTTCACGCGCAACGGATTGGTGGCGTACCGTGCGTCGAAGGCCAGGTCGCCGCGTCCGCCCACTTCGACGAACTTTTGATACTGGCCGTCATTGCCGGTGGCGACGATGATGTAGCCGTCCGAGCAGGCGAAGGTTTGATACGGCACGATGTTCGGATGCGCGTTGCCCCAGCGCTTGGGCGGCTTGCCGCTGTTCAGGTAGTTGCTGCCCATGTTGGCCAGCATCGCCACCTGCACGTCCAGCAGCGCCATGTCGATGTACTGGCCGCTGCCGTCGCGGTCGCGCTGGGTCAGCGCGGCGAGGATGGCGATGGTGGCGTACATGCCGGTCATCAGGTCGGTCAGAGCGACGCCGGCTTTTTGCGGGCCGCCGCCGGGCAGGTCGTCGCGCTCGCCCGTCACCGACATCAACCCGCCCATGCCCTGGATCAGGAAATCATAGCCGGCGCGGTGCGCGTACGGGCCATCCTGGCCGAAGCCGGTCACCGAGCAGTAGACCAGGTCCGGCTTGATGGCCTTGAGCGAGTCGTAGTCGAGGCCGTAGCGTTTGAGCTGGCCGACCTTGTAGTTTTCCAATACCACGTCGCAATGCTTGACCAGTTCGCGCAGCAGCGCCTGGCCTTCCGCGCTGGCGATGTCCATCGTCACCGAGCGTTTGCCACGGTTGGCCGCCAGGTAGTAGGCGGCCTCGGTGGTGTCGTTGCCATCGGCGTCCTTCGCGTACGGCGGACCCCAGGCGCGCGTGTCGTCGCCGGCGCCGGGACGTTCGATCTTGATGACGTCGGCGCCCAGGTCGGCCAGATTCTGCGAGCACCACGGTCCGGCCAGCACCCGGCTCAGGTCGAGCACGCGGATGTGGCTTAACGCTTTTTGAGCTGTCATGATATGTCTAACCTTTTGAGTATTCCTATCAGGCCGCCAGTGTAGTGTCTGCGCGGCATTCGTGATAGTGTGGAGTTGGTTTTATAACAAATATTTATCTGCTGGAGACATCGTTATGTGGCCATATCCGAAAATTGTTGCACATCGTGGCGGCGGCACCTTGGCGCCGGAAAACACGGTCGCCGGGCTGCGCGCCGGCCTGGCCTACGGCTTCCATGCCGTCGAGTTCGATGTGATGCTGTCGCGCGACGGCATCGGCATGGTGATGCACGACGACGATTTCGGCCGCACCGTAGCAGGCTCCGGCAGCGTGCCGGGCACCGACGCCGTCGATCTGGCCGCGATGGACGCCGGCGCCTGGTTCGGCCAGCAGTTCAAGGACGAACCGGTGCCTTACTACACGCAATTCATCGATTACTGCAAAGCCCAGCGCATCTGGATGAACGTCGAAATCAAGCCGGCGGCCGGTTTCGAGCCCGAAACCGGCCGCTGGGTTGCGCAAGTTACCCGCGACAGCTACGCCGCCGAGATCGCGGCAGGCGATCCGGCCGCCATTCCGCTGTTGTCGTCGTTCAGCTTTGGCGCGCTGATAGCTGCCCGCGACGCCGCCCCGGACCTGCCGCGCGGCTACCTGCTGGACCGGATTCCGGACGACTGGCAGGCGCAGGCGCAAGAACTGGGCGCGGTCGCCATCCACACCAACCACAAGCACCTGACTCCGGAACTGGCACGGGCGATCAAGGCCGCCGGGTATGGCCTGTTTTGCTACACCGTCAACGAGCCCGAGCGGGGCAGCGAGATCCTGTCGTGGGGCGTGGACGGCTTTTGCACCGACCGCATCGATCTGATCGGCCCGACGTTCGCCTAGCCAGCCCGCCGGCAACCCTGCCGTTGACGGGGTCATATATAATCAACCCTTTGCATTTGCCAGCTACCCTGCTCACGACATGAAATCAACTGAAATCCGCGAGAAATTCCTTAAGTTTTTTGAATCCAAGGGTCATTCGATTGTCCGTTCCAGCTCCCTGGTACCTGGCAATGACCCGACCTTGCTGCTGACCAACAGCGGCATGGTGCAATTCAAGGATGTGTTCACCGGCACCGACAGCCGTCCGTACACCCGGGCGACGTCCGTGCAGCGCTGCGTGCGCGCCGGCGGCAAGCACAACGATCTGGAAAACGTCGGCTATACCGCGCGCCACCACACTTTCTTCGAAATGCTGGGCAACTTCAGCTTCGGCGACTATTTCAAGCGTGACGCCATCAATTTCGCGTGGGAACTGCTGACCAAGGTGTACGGCCTGCCGGCCGACAAGCTGACGGTCACCGTCTACATGGAAGACGACGAGGCTTACGACATCTGGGCCAACGAAGTGGGCGTGCCGAAAGAGCGCATCATCCGCATCGGCGACAACAAGGGTGCGCGTTACGCTTCGGATAACTTCTGGCAGATGGCCGACACCGGCCCATGCGGCCCGTGCACCGAGATCTTCTACGACCACGGCGCCGACATTCCAGGCGGCCCGCCAGGCTCGCCGGACGAAGACGGCGACCGCTTCATCGAAATCTGGAACCTGGTGTTCATGCAGTTCAACCGCGACGAGGCGGGCGTGATGCACAAGCTGCCGAAGCCGTGCGTCGACACCGGCATGGGCATGGAGCGCCTGGCCGCCGTGCTGCAGCACGTGCATTCGAACTACGAGATCGACCTGTTCCAGGCGCTGATCAAGGCCGCCGCGCGCGAAACCGGCGCCACCGACCTGGAAAACAAGTCGCTGCGCGTGATCGCCGACCACATCCGCGCCTCCGCGTTCATGATCGTCGACGGCGTCATTCCAGGCAGCGAAGGCCGCGCCTACGTTCTGCGCCGCATCATCCGCCGCGCGCTGCGTCATGGCCACAAGCTGGGCCAGACCAAGCCGTTCTTCTACAAGCTGGTGGCCGATCTGGCGATCGAGATGGGCGGCGCCTATCCGGAGCTGGAGGAAGCCAAGGACCGCGTGGCCCAGATGTTGAAGGCCGAGGAAGAGCGTTTCGGCGAGACCCTGGAAACCGGCATGAAAGTGCTGGAAGCGCAACTGGCCAAGGACAGCACCGGCATCGACGGCGCCACCGCCTTCACCCTGTACGAAACCTACGGCTTCCCGCCGGACCTGACCGCCGATATCTGCCGCGAACGCAATATCACGTTCGATCAGGAAGGCTACGACGCGGCATTGAAGGAGAGCCAGGAACTGTCGCGCAAAGGCGGCAAATCGGTCAAGGACAGCAAGGTCGAATACTCGGGCGAGAAGAACAAGTTCGTCGGTTACGACAACCTGAGCCACGCCACCAGCAAGATCGTGGCGCTGTACACGGGAGGCACGTCGGTGCAGGAACTGACGGCCGGCCAGAGCGGCATCGTGGTGCTCGACACCACGCCGTTCTATGCCGAATCGGGCGGCCAGGTCGGTGACCAGGGCACGATCACGGCCGGCGCCGCCGCGTTCAGCGTGGACGACACGCTCAAGGTGCAGGCCGACGTGTTCGGCCACCACGGCACCCTGACCGGCGGTTCGCTCAAAGTGGGCGACGCGGTCAGCGCGGACGTCGACCAGGGCAAGCGCGCGCGCACCATCCGCAACCACTCGGCGACCCACCTGATGCACAAAGCCCTGCGCGAAGTGCTGGGCGGCCACGTGGCGCAAAAGGGCTCGCTGGTCGACGCGGACAAAACCCGTTTCGACTTCAGCCACAACGCGCCGCTGACGGCCGAGCAGATCGCCGAAGTGGAAGCCAAGGTCAATAAAGAGATCCTGGAAAACCATGCGACCAAGGCGCAGCACATGTCGTTCGACGACGCAGTCAAGCATGGCGCGATGGCGCTGTTCGGCGAGAAGTACGGCGACAAAGTGCGCGTGCTCGACATCGGCACCTCGAAAGAGCTGTGCGGCGGCGTCCACGTGCAGCGCACCGGCGACATCGGCCTGTTCAAGATCATCTCGGAAAGCGGCGTCGCCGCCGGTATCCGCCGCGTCGAAGCCGTAACCGGCGAGGGCGCGCTGGCGCTGGTGCAGTCGATGAACCGTCGCCTGCTGGAAGCGGCCGCCGCGCTGAAATCGAATCCTGAAGAGCTGACCGTGCGTATCGGCCAGGTGCAGGACCATGTCAAGGCGCTGGAGAAGGAACTGGCCGCGCTGAAGTCGAAGCTGGCTTCGGGGCAGGGCGACGAACTGGTCACGCAAGCGGTGGACGTCAACGGCATCAAGGTGCTGGCGGCCACGCTGGACGGCGCCGACGTGGCCCGCCTGCGCGAGACCATGGACAAGCTGAAGGACAAGCTGAAGACCGCCGCCATCGTGCTGGCAAGCGTTGCCGATGGCAAGGTCAGCCTGATCGCCGGCGTGACGGCGGACGCCACGTCCAAGGTCAAGGCCGGTGAGCTGGTGAACTTCGTTGCACAACAAGTGGGCGGAAAAGGCGGCGGACGCCCCGATATGGCGCAGGCCGGCGGAACCGATCCAAGCGGCTTGCCGGCGGCGCTGGCGGGTGTTGCCGCATGGGTAGGCCAACGCGCCTAAGGTAACTATCAAGCTGCAACAACGCTTGATACGCAGCATTAATGCATCACCGAAGCGGCCCGCGTGTCAAGCGCGGGCCGCTGTTGTTTAAGCAGACTTATTGTAAAATCGCAAGTTCACGTTGCGAACTTGCAACGCGCAATGAACTATTTTGGTGCAGCGCGTCAACTGCCGGAAATTGGAGTACTATGACGAAAGTGCTCAACAAACTAGCGGGTTCTTGATGACCGACACGATACTTGAAAACGAAATCATGGAATTCCACAAAGAACTCGACGCGCGCGGCCTGAATTGCCCGCTGCCGATTCTTAAGGCTAAAAAAGCCTTATCCGAGTTGCAAAGCGGTGAAGTACTGCGCATTATGGCAACCGACCCCGGTTCCGTGCGCGACTTCCAGGCGTTCGCCAAGCAGACCGGCAACGCTCTGTTATCCCATGTGCAAACCGGACGTGAATTCGTGTTTTTGATGCAGCGCAAATAGGCGCTGCCCACCTCAGCAGTACTCTTCCCTGTAGAACCGCCGTCTAGGACAACCCAGTTTTAGACGGTTTCTACTAGCAAAAAATCGCACGATCGTGCTTTAATTTCTTGTGCGCGGCGGATTTCTCATATAATCTAGCCCACATTTAGTCCCGAACATTTATACATTTTCCCAAAGGCACAGCTATGAAAGTCTTGGTACCCGTCAAACGCGTGGTCGACTACAACGTCAAGGTTCGCGTCAAGTCCGACGGCACGGGCGTTGATATCGCCAACGTCAAAATGTCGATGAACCCTTTCGATGAGATCGCGCTGGAAGAGGCGATGCGCCTGAAGGAAGCCGGCAAGGTCACCGAAGTGGTGGCGGTGTCGTGCGGCGTGACCCAGTGCCAGGAAACCCTGCGTACCGGCATGGCGATCGGTGCCGATCGCGGCATCCTGGTCGAGACCTCGGTCGAGCTGGAACCGCTGGCTGTCGCCAAGCTGCTCAAAGCGCTGGCGGACAAGGAACAGCCGCAGCTGATCATCCTGGGCAAGCAGGCCATCGACGACGACTCCAACCAGACCGGCCAGATGCTGGCCGCGCTGCTGGGTTGGCCGCAAGCGACGTTCGCGTCGAAAGTGGTGCTGGAAGACGGCAAAGTCACCGTCACCCGCGAAGTGGACGGCGGCCTGGAAACCCTGGCGCTGACCTTGCCGGCCATCGTCACCACTGACCTGCGTCTGAACGAGCCGCGCTATGTGACCTTGCCGAACATCATGAAGGCAAAGAAAAAGCCGCTGGACGTGACCAAGCCGGAAGACCTGGGCGTCGATGTGACCCCGCGCCTGAAAACCCTGAAAGTCGTCGAGCCTGCCAAGCGCTCGGCCGGCATCAAGGTCCCGGACGTCGCCACCCTGGTCGCAAAACTGCGCACCGAAGCCAAAGTTATCTAAAGGAACAATCATGGTCGCATTAGTCATCGCAGAACACGACAACGCCAGCCTGAAGGGCAGCACCCTCCACACCGTGACCGCGGCCGCCCAGTGCGGTGGCGACGTGCACGTGCTGGTCGCAGGCTCGAACGCCGGCGCCGCCGCAGCGGCCGCCGCGCAAATCGCCGGCGTGTCGAAAGTCATCGTGGCCGACGCCGCGCACTTTGCCGACGGCCTGGCCGAGAATGTCGCCGAGCAGGTGCTGGCGCTGGTGCAGGGCGACACCTACAGCCACATCCTGGCGCCGGCCACCGCCTACGGCAAGAACATCCTGCCGCGCGTAGCCGCCAAGCTGGACGTGGCGCAGATTTCGGAAATCACCAAGGTCGATTCGCCGGACACCTTCGAGCGCCCGATCTACGCCGGTAACGCCATCGCCTACGTGCAATCGTCCGACAAGATCAAGGTCATCACCGTGCGCGCGACCGGCTTCGACGCCGCTGCCGCCACCGGTGGTTCGGCCGCGACCGAAACCGTCACCGCCGTCGGCGATACGGGCAAGTCGAGCTTTGTCGGCCGCGAGCTGGCCAAGTCGGACCGTCCGGAACTGACCGCCGCCAAGATCATCGTTTCCGGTGGCCGCGGCATGGGTTCGGGCGACGCCTTCAAGATCCTGGAGCCGCTGGCGGACAAGCTGAACGCCGCCATGGGCGCCTCGCGCGCCGCGGTCGACGCCGGCTACGTGCCGAACGACTGGCAAGTGGGCCAGACCGGCAAGATCGTCGCGCCGACCTTGTACATCGCCGTCGGTATTTCCGGCGCGATCCAGCATTTGGCAGGTATGAAGGATTCGAAAACCATCGTCGCGATCAACAAAGATCCTGAGGCGCCGATCTTCTCCGTTGCCGACTACGGCATCGTTGGCGATCTGTTTGAAATCGTGCCGCAACTGGTTGCAGAACTGGGCTAATACAGCCTGAGCGCAACCGAGCCACGCTGATCCGGTACCACCGGATTGCCGTGGCTTTTTTCTTGGAGACATAAGATGCCCTATCAAGCACCCCTGAAAGACATGCTGTTCGTAATGAACGAACTGGCGGACCTGGCCGGCGTCAACGCGCTGCCGGGCAACGAGGACGCGACCCCGGACACGGCCGAAGCCATCCTGGAAGAAAACGCGAAATTCGTCAGCAACGTCATCGCGCCGCTGAACCATCCGAGCGACAAGGAGCCCAGCTATTGGCACGACGGCCAGGTGACCACGTCCAAGGGCTTCAAGGAAGCCTTCAAGGCGTTCGGCGAGGCTGGCTGGCAGGGTGTGCAGCATCCGGTGGAGTTCGGTGGCCAGGGCTTGCCCAAGCTGTTTGGCACGCCGTGCATCGAAATGCTCAACGCCGGCAGCATTTCGTTCGCACTGTGCCCGCTGTTGTCGGACGGCGCGATCGAAGCGCTGCTGACGGCCGGCAGCGACGAGCAGAAAGCCATCTATCTGGAAAACCTGGTGTCGGGAAAATGGACCGGCACGATGAACCTGACCGAGCCGCAAGCCGGCTCCGACCTGGCCGCCGTGCGCACGCGCGCCGTGCCGCAGGGCGACGGTACCTATAAAGTGTTCGGCACCAAGATCTACATCACTTACGGCGAGCACGACTTCTCCGAGAATATCGTCCACCTGGTGTTGGCGCGCACGCCGGATGCGCCGGCCGGCGTCAAGGGGATTTCGCTGTTCATCGTGCCGAAGTTCCTGGTCAACGCCGACGGTTCAATCGGTGAGCGCAACGACGCCCATTGCGTCTCGCTCGAGCACAAGCTGGGCATCAAGGCCAGCCCGACCGCCGTGCTGCAATTCGGCGACCACGGCGGCGCGATCGGTACTTTGGTCGGCGAAGAAAATCGCGGCCTCGAATACATGTTCATCATGATGAACGCGGCCCGTTTCGGCGTCGGCCTGCAGGGCATCGGCCTGGCCGAGCGCGCGTATCAAAAAGCGGTGGCGTTCGCCAAGGACCGCGTGCAGTCGCGCGATCTGGCCGGTTCGGCCGGTCCGGTGTCGATCATTCATCATCCGGACGTGCGCCGCATGCTGATGAATATGCGTTCGCAGACGGAGGCGGCGCGCGCGCTGGCTTACGTCGGCGCCGGCATCAGCGACGTCGCCCACAGCCACGCCGACGCGGAAACGCGCAAGGCCAATCTGGCGGTGTATGAATATCTGGTGCCGATCATCAAGGGCTGGTCGACCGAGATGTCGCAGGACGTCGCGCGCGACGGCGTGCAGGTGCATGGCGGCATGGGCTTTATCGAAGAAACCGGTGCGGCCCAGCACTACCGCGATTCCAAGATTCTGACGATCTACGAAGGCACGACCGCGATCCAGGCCAACGATCTGGTCGGCCGCAAGACCGTGCGCGACGGCGGCGCTGTCGCCAAGGGCATCATCGCCCAGGTGCGGGCGACCGAAGCCGAGCTGGCAGCGAGCGGCTCGGCCGACGCCAAGGCGATCCTGGCGCAACTGTCGGCTGGCAGCAAGGATCTGGAGGCTGTGGTGGAATACGTTGTCGCCAACATGAAGAGCGACATCAAGGGTGTGTTCTCGGGCAGCGTGTTGTACCTGAAGCTGGCTGGCATCGTGCTGGGTGGCTGGCAGATGGCGCGCGCCGCCGTGATCGCGCAGCGCAAGCTCGACGCCAACGACGGCGACGCCGGCTTCTACAAAGCCAAGATTGCCACCGCGCGCTTCTTTGCCGACCACATCCTGTCGCAATCGTCGGGCCTGCGCACCGCGATCATCGACGGCAGCGCCGGCGTGCTGGCGTTGAGCGAAGAGCAGTTCTAAGCTGCTTGCGCAGAATCGAGAAAAAGCAGCTTCGGCTGCTTTTTTTTGCCCGTCCTTGAGCAAATCGTGGTTCCATATTTGAATCTGTTTGTGCGCTCGCTGCGTAAAACGAGGATGTTCACAGTGAGGTCTGCCATGAAATCGATCGTTATCGTCCCTATTAAGAGTAGCCGTAAGGCCTATGCCGTGAAACGCATGAATGACGCCGCTCGCCGCATGCTGCACGCGCAAACGACCGCAGAGGAAATTACGGCCGGGCATTGGGTGTTGGCCTGGGCAGTCGCCGCCGGGGCGCGGCCCTCGGCGCGCTCGGCGCGCTCGGTTCGCGACGTTGATGCGGCCATAGCGATGCAGGCGGATATCCGCCTGCACTGAAGAAGCATCGCTGTAATGGCTAAATGATCACTCCCTGAGATTTATCGAGCTCCTGCTTCAGTCGATTGCTAAGCTTTGCCAATGAAAGTTGGCGACGTCATTAGGATGCTGGTTAGTGATGGCTGGGAGCTTCGATGCCTCAGGGGGAGCCATCGCCAGTTCACGCATCCTTTCAAGCCTGGACGCGTAACTGTCCCAGGGAAATTGAGCGACGACTTGGCCCCAGGGACTTACAAGAGTATCCTTAAGCAGGCAAGTTTGAAAAAGTGAGCTGATATGCGTTACGCGATTGTTATCGAAAAGGCAGAAGGTAACTACTCCGCTTATGTGCCGGATTTGCCAGGTTGCGTGGCTACCGGCGACAGCGTCGCGGAGGTGGAGGAGTCGATGCAAAAGGCGATCGTTTTCCACCTCAGCGGCATGCGCGAGGACGGCCTGCCGATCCCTCTGCCGTCCAGCGTCGTCGGTTATGTCGAGACGCCCTGATTCAGGCTGGCGTACCCATCACATCCACAATCGCCTGATACACCCGCACCGGTTCCTCGGCAATGCGGTTGAGCACGTACAGGAAATGCTCCTCGCCAAAGACGACGTACTCGCGGGTAGGGAAGCCTCGCGACTTGAGTTCGGCGATGTTTTCCGCGCCCAGGCCGATCAGCGATTCAAACTCATACCAGCGCGGATCGATGCGCTCTTTCAAGATCAGCTCGCTCAGGTCCGCCTGGATCGAACGATCGTGCGTCGCGATGGAACACTTGTGCCCGCTCAGCAGCAGCTCGCCCGCGTACTTGCGATAGGCGGCGGCCAGCTCCGGACTGTTGCGGTCATAGGAGATCTCTTCCGACTCAAGAAACGCGCCTT
The DNA here is from genome assembly GCF_979258245.1 of Duganella sp. AC917. Classification (NCBI taxonomy): domain Bacteria; kingdom Pseudomonadati; phylum Pseudomonadota; class Betaproteobacteria; order Burkholderiales; family Oxalobacteraceae; genus Duganella; species Duganella sp. AC917. The sequence goes on along the minus strand of NZ_OZ409848.1, from coordinate 3,683,721 downwards.
TGACCAAGCGGATACGGCCCGGGATCTTCATCAACTCCGCGAAGTCTTGCGCCGTGCGGTGGCGCTTGGCGGGCACCGTGATGCCGACGTTGTGCAGGCCGTCTTCCTTGTGCAGGCGCGCGTAAATGGCGTAGATGTCGTCGGCGCGGTCCGCGCCTTCCATCGAGATCATGACTTCGCGGTTGATTTCGGCCGCCGCCAGCGCCACCCGGCGCAGGTTCCGGTAGCCCAACTCCAGGTCCACCATTGAGCCCACGTGCGACAGATCCAGCGAGATCGAGCAGTTCAGGTTGCGCTGGCCGACCGCGCGCGCGAGTTCCATGAAGACTTCCGTTTCCGCCATGGCAAACGCTTCGTCGCGCACGCTCTCGCCCATGTATTCGACCGACGCCGCATGACCCTGGGCGATGATGCTTTCCACACGCGCCAATGCATCCGCAACAGTCTGGCCGGCCACGTAGCGCTGCGAGACCTTGTGCATGTAAGGGCGCAGCAGCGGGTCGTTGCAGAATTTTTCCTTGGCCGATTCATCCAGCGCCAGGGCGCGCAACGCGGTGGCGGCTTGATCGACAAGGGCTTGCCATTGGGCGGGGAAGGTTGGTGCGGACACGGCGTCTCCAGTTGATAAGTTAGATAACATTGTGTCACAGCGACAGTCATCTTCCAACTGATGGGAAAGACCAATAGCCACGCGCCGACTTATGTCTGTAAAATGATTGCGTATAACATTTCGAAGTTCGAACCAGCGGCCAAAGAGCCGTCCAGGAGGAGACTGCATGAAAGATTCATCCGTTGTGGGCGAGCGAAACCTTTACCTCCTTGCGGCCCGCATCGTTGGCGTGCTGTGTTTGTTGGCCGTGTCCAGCCTGCATCCGGCGCTGGCTGCGGCGCCGCCGACTTCCAAAGACCAAACGTGGACCGCCGACAACGGCAACGGCACCTTCACCAATCCGCTGTTCTACGACGAATTCTCCGATCCGGATATGATCCGCGTTGGCGACTGGTTTTATCTGACCGGCACCACGATGCATGCGATGCCCGGCTTGCCGGTGATGCGGTCGAAAGACCTGGTCAACTGGGAATTCCTCAGCTACGCCGCACCGGCGCTCGATTTCGGCCCCGAGTTCCGTCTTGAGGACGGCAAAGAGATTTATGGCCAGGGCATTTGGGCGCCCAGCCTGCGCTACCACAACGGCACGTTTTATATCTTCACCAACATCAATCGACGGGCCACGCAGGTCTACTCGTCGACCGACCCGCGCGGGCCATGGAAGCATCACGAAATGCGGCGCAGCCTGCACGACTTGTCGGTGCTGTTCGACGATGACGGCCAGGCGTATGTCGTCTGGGGCCATCAAACCATGCAGGTAGCGCGACTCAACGATGAGCTGACCGACATTGTCCCCGGCTCGGAAAAAACCTTGTTCGATAAAAATGCAGGCATGGGGGAGGGCGCGCATTTTTACAAAATCGGCGGCAAGTATTTCATCCTCAGCGCCAATTACGCGGGCGGCTTCCGCATGCCGGCTGCACGCGCCGACAACGTCTACGGTCCTTACGAGGTGAACCAGGCGATCAGCAGGGACGAGGGCTTCGGCATGGCGCGCGGCTATCGCTTGAAAGACAGCAAGCCGCCATTTGTGATCGATCCACCCAACCCGGCCTCGAAGGACGCGACGTCGCTGCACCAAGGCGGCATCGTGCTGACGCCGGCGGGCGAGTGGTGGGGCTTCTCGATGATGGACTACAACTCGATCGGACGGCTGCTGGGCCTGTCGCCGGTGACATGGAGCGATGGCTGGCCGTACTTCGGCCTGCCGGGCAATCTGGGACGCAACCCGCGCACCTGGGTCAAACCAAAGACGGCCGTTGCGCAGCCGATTCACGTACCGTACGAGCGCAGCGACGATTTTTCCGGCGCAAAGTTGAAGCCGGTCTGGCAATGGAATCACGTGCCGGTCGAAAATAAATGGTCGCTGACGCAGCGGCCAGGTTTTCTGCGGCTGCACGCTTTAAGGGCCACATCGTTTTGGGACGCGCGCAACAGCCTGACACAGCGCGCCATCGGCCCGGTGTCGTCGCCGACCGTCGCGCTGGAGCTCGCGGGGATGAAAGAGGGCGACGTCGCCGGCCTCGGACTGCTCAACCTGCCTTACGCCACACTGGGTGTCGAGAAAACTGCGGAAGGCCTGAATCTGGCCCTGTTTGACCAGACCAGCGGACGGACCACGCGGATTCCGCTGGATGTCAAACGCATCTGGCTGCGCGCCGACTGCAATTTCCTCAGCGAGCAGGCAAGCTTCAGTTATTCAATGGATGGCAAGCATTTCGTCGCCATCGGCAGCGCCTGGACGATGGTGTTCCAGCTCAAGACGTTCCAGGGCGTGCGCTATGCGCTGTTCAATTACAACCCTGGTGGTGGGGAAGGCGGATACGCCGATTTCGACAGTGTCGATATCGCACAGCCCATGCCGCGCGGGTTGATGCGCGCCATACCCTTCGGCAAAACCATCCGGCTGGTCTCGTACAAGGCCGAAACCGGCTTGGCCGTCACGGGCGAAAAGCTGGCCGCGTCCGCGCCGACAATATTCAAGGTGAAGGATATGGAGCTGGGCCGGGTCGCGTTGGCGTCTGGCGCGCGCTACCTGACAGTCGACAAAGAAGGCGGTGTCAGCCTGCGGGCCGGCAAACCTGGCGCGGCGCACAGTTTCCAGTGGATGGAAACGCCGACAGGGGAGTTGATACTGATGTCGATTGCAAGCAATCGCTACCTGCGCATCGATCCGCAAACCGGGCAGGTGGCAGCGGATAGTGCCGGGCCACTGCCCGACGGCAGCGATGGCGCGCGATTCATCTGGTCGCCCGCCAGGCAACCCAACTAAACCCCGGGGTCAAGTCTGTCATTCGGACACGTGCTCAACCGTCACAACCAAACCCCGGGGTCAAGTCTGTCATTCAGACACGTGCTCAACCGTTAACAGTTCAGCCTGTGTCCGAATGACAGACTTGACCCCCGCAGGGGTTAGCGGCGGACGATGCTGCCGTTGGCGCGTTTGACTTGGTCGCCCTTGGTCATGCCCGGGTCTTCCGCGAAGGTGTAGCTGTCGCGCTTGCCGTCTTCGTATTCGACATTGACGGTCCATTGCTTGCTCGACCGCGCATGTTCCTCGACCTTTTTGCCGGCGTAGGCGCCGCCCGCCGCGCCTGCCACGGTGGCGAGCTTGCGCCCGCCGCCGCTGCCGACCTGGTTGCCGAGCAGGGCGCCAGCGACGCCGCCGGCGATCAGGCCGACCGCGCCGCCTTCACCTTTTTTCTCGCCGACGACGACCGACGTGACCCGGCCGCAGTCGATGCAGTTGGCCGACGACTTCGACGAGCCGACCTTGTGGTTGGCCTTCGCTTGCGTGTTCGATTTGTTGAATTCGGACTTGGCGTCGCGCAGACATTGCATGCGCGCGCTCGATTCGCTTTCCTCGGCGCACAGCTTTTTGTCGTCCGCGTAACGCGTGGCAATGCGCTTGGTTTCGGCGTTGTACTCTTGTTTGGTGCTCTGGGCTTGCGCGCTGCACGTCAGTGCGGCGAGCGTCATCGCCAGCAGAATTGAACGATTGTTCATGGTGGGTCTCCTCTTGTTATCCATAGGCACCACCAGTGTACAGTAAGTCAAATAATCGTGAGATTGTGGCAATCAGGCTACCGGCCCCGAGCATCATGGCCGCCACCAGGATGATGGCCAGCGGCCAATTCGAGTCAGATTGCTTGCCCGATGTCGGGTTGAAACGCGCGTCCCATTTCTCGTCCGACATCAATCCCAGCACCAGCGCCTCCAGAAAGCCGACCAGGCCGGAGATCATGATCGGCAGCACCTTATAGAAGCCATCTGCATCCGGCGCCCCCTTGGCGATCACCCAGGCCAGCGGCAGCGAGGCCAGATGCGCCCACAGCCAGGGATCGCGCACGCCGCGCAGGTACAGGCGATGCAGGCCGAGCCCGCCAAACAGGAAGGCCAGCAGGGCGGCGATGGTCTTGTTTTTGTGGCGCGAGGGCGAGGCGGCGGACGTGGGCGACTGGGCGGTGTGGTGCGGATTCGTCATGGTTATCGATTAAATAGCCGGAAAACATGCAGTATCGGTCATAATACCGGCCCGGCCCACCTTTTTATCGTTGTGGCTATTGCCCAGTGCGCCGGAACGGGGGATAATCTTCGATTACCCCAATTCGCCCGATTATTTCATTAACGCTTGCTGCTTCGCGGCAAAGCGCGCTATAATTTGCGGCTTTTTCCGTCCTAGCACACTTTTTGGAAATATTATGGTCGTTATTCGTTTAGCTCGTGGAGGCGCCAAGAAGCGTCCGTTCTTCAACATCGTTGCAACCGACTCGCGCAATCGTCGCGATGGTCGTTTCATCGAACGCATCGGTTTCTACAACCCGATGGCGCAAGGCGGCGAAGTGCCACTGCGTATCACCGCTGACCGTCTGGCTCACTGGCAATCGGTTGGCGCACAACTGTCGCCTACCGTCGCTCGTCTGGTAGCGTCGAACAAAGCTGTTTAAGTCTGGCTGCTGGTTTGACCGATAAGAATGCATCCGGGGTGCAAGTCCCCGACGATCTGGCACAGGTAGGCTTTGTCTTCGGTGCTTATGGCGTCGCTGGCTGGGTGAGGATACGTCCTTTCTCGGAAGATGCGGATGCGCTCCTCGCGGTGAAAACCTGGTGGATCGACAAGCCAAGCTTGCACGAGGTCGAAGTCAAGCAGTCCAAACTGCATGGCGGCGACGTGGTCGCACAGCTGGTGGGAGTGACCGATCGGGACGTCGCAGAAGCGCTTAAAGGCGCCGCTGTTTCGGTTCCGCGCAGTCTTTTCCCGGCCTTGTCCGATGATGAGTTTTACTGGACCGAGTTGATTGGTCTGGATGTAGAGAATTTGCAAGGTGAGCACCTCGGTACGGTGACTGACATGATGAGCAACGGTCCGCAGTCGATCTTGCGCATTACGGCAGCCGTCGCTGAAGATGCGGAACCCGAAGTTGCGGCGCAAGAGCGCCTGATCCCATTTGTCGAAGCGTTCATCATCAAGGTGGACAAGGCGGCGAAAAAGATCACCGTCGACTGGGGCCTTGATTACTAAAGAACATAAGGGCGGCCCGCCATGCAATTCGATGTCGTGACCCTGTTCCCCGAAATGTTCGCCGCACTGACGCAGTCGGGGGTCACCCGGCGCGCGTTCGAACAGAATAAATGTGGCTTGTCGTTGTGGAATCCGCGTGATTTCACCACCGACAATCACCGTACCGTGGATGACCGCCCCTATGGCGGCGGCCCCGGCATGGTGATGCTGGCCAAGCCCCTGGAAGCGACGCTCAACGCGGCGAAGCAGCGCCAGACCGATGCCGGTCTGCCCGCGCCCCGCGTGCTGTTCATGTCGCCCCAGGGCAAGCAGTTGACGCACGAACGTGTCATGGCGCTCAAGCAGGAACCCGGTCTGGTGATCCTGTGCGGCCGCTACGAGGCGGTGGACCAGCGTTTGCTGGACCGCTGCGTCGACGAGGAAATCAGCCTCGGCGACTTCGTGCTGTCCGGCGGCGAGCTGCCGGCGATGGCCTTGATGGATGCCGTGATCCGCCAGATTCCCGGCGTGCTGAACACGGATGCGTCGGCGATCGAAGACAGCTTCGTCAACGGCCTGCTCGATTCGCCGCACTACACGCGGCCGGAAACGTATGAAGGTGTGGGGGTGCCGCCGGTACTGATGGGCGGCAACCACGCCGAGATCGAAAAATGGCGCCGCCAGCGCATGCTGGAAGCGACCGCGCGCAAGCGCCCCGATCTGCTGGTCAAGGCGCGCGAGAGCGGCCTGCTGACCAAGCATGACGAGAAATTTTTGGCAGGTTTATAAAAACCTGTTGTTGTAGAAGCTTGCGGACATGTCGTCCGCCTGTTTAACCCCATCCTCTACTGGGCGAGTGTTTGAACAGCACTCATTGCGCGCCAGCACGATGGTTTTTGGAGTCTTAAAATGAATCTGATTCAACAACTCGAGCAAGAAGAAATCGCTCGTCTGGGCAAGAAGATCCCTGATTTCGCCCCTGGCGATACCGTGATCGTCAACGTCAACGTCGTCGAAGGCACCCGCAAGCGCGCCCAGGCATACGAAGGCGTCGTCATCTCCCGTCGTAACCGTGGCCTGAACTCGAACTTCATCGTTCGTAAGATCTCGTCCGGCGAAGGCGTCGAGCGTACGTTCCAGCTGTACTCCCCGCTGATCGCTTCGATCGAAGTGAAACGCCGCGGTGACGTACGTCGCGCTAAACTGTACTACCTGCGTGATCGTTCCGGTAAATCGGCACGTATCAAGGAAAAACTGCCAAACCGTCGCCCAGCGGCGAAAGCAACCGCAGCTTAATAGCCGCGCTTGTGTTTGGGTAGAAGGGCACCACCTAACGGGGTGCCCTTTTTTTATATGGAGACAGCGTTGGCCAAACCGCTATTTGATCCGAAACTGCTGCCGATCGACGCCATCGCCGGCGAGCCGGCCGTCGCCCGCGAGCGCCTGGTGCCGCAGTGGCTGCGCAGCCGCTTTGCCGAGCAGCCGGCCTGGACGCCGGAGAGCACCGACGAACGGCACCTGCAGCGGCCCGACGGCACGCCGGCCACCGCCGCCGCCGTGCTGATCCCGCTGGTGCTGCGCGAGACCGGCCTGACCATCCTGCTGACCCAACGCAATGCCGACCTGACCGACCATCCGGGCCAGGTCAGCTTTCCCGGCGGCCGCGCCGAGTCGTACGACAGCGGCCCGGTCGACACCGCGCTGCGCGAATCCGAGGAGGAGATCGGCCTGGACCGCGCCCACGTCGACGTCATCGGCACCATGCCCGACTATTACACCGGCACCGGCTACCGTGTCACGCCGGTCGTCGGGCTGATCGCGCCGCCGTTCGAGCTGCGGCCCGACCCGTCCGAGGTGGCCGAGATCTTCGAAGTGCCGCTGGCCTTCCTGATGGACGGCCTGAACCACCAGCGCCTGTCGGCCCAATTGCCCGGCGGACGGCGCAGCTTCTACGCCATGCCCTACGGCGAATACTATATCTGGGGCGCCACCGCCGGCATGCTGCGCAACCTGTTCCACTTCCTGCGCGCTTGATGCCCGAACTAATAAGTTTGATTCTCCCACCACGGTGGGTTATCGTAGCGGGCATCAAGGCGTCGCCGACCAAAAAGGACCATTAATGACATTTCTTTCCATTTTATGCGCGCTGCTGCTCGAACAAATGAAGCCGCTGCGCGCGGACAACCCGATTTACGCAGAGATCAAAAGTCTGGCGTTGCGGATGGAGACTTGGTTCAACGCCGGCCATTCGAGCCACGGCCGCCTCGGCTGGTTCCTGATGATGGCCATCCTGATGGTGCCGACCGCGCTGATTTACTGGGTGCTGAAGTATTACGACTGGTTCCTGGCCGCTTTCGCGTGGAACGTGCTGGTGGTGTACCTGACCCTGGGCTTTCGCCACTACAGCCACTATTTCACCTCGATCCAGCTGCACCTGAGCGCCGGCGATGACGCCGCCGCGCGCGCCTTGCTGGCCGAATGGACCAAGCAGGACACGGTCGGCATGGATGTCACCGAAATCTCCCGCGTCGCCGTCGAAAAGGCGCTGATCACCACGCACCGCAGCGTGTTCGGCGTGTTCTTCTGGTTCCTGATGCCGCTCGGCCCGGCCGCCGCCGTCATGTACCGCGTGTCCGAATACCTGGCGCGCGCGTGGAACGAGCCGGAACACATGCGCAACGAAGCGTTCGGCCAGTTCGCCTCGCGCGCCTTTTACTGGATCGACTGGATACCGGTGCGCCTGACGGCCGTCGCCTTTGCCGTCGTCGGCAACTTCGAGGACGCAATCTACGCGTGGCGCAACTTCGCCCACCGCTGGAGCGACAAGGCGATCGGCATCATCCTGTCGGCCGGCGGCGGCGCCATGGGCGTGCGCCTGGGCACGCCGGCCGAGAACGCGGCCAAGGTAGTATTGGTGGACGCTTCGACCGTCGACGTCAGCGATCTGGAGCCGGACATGCTGCCGGGCGAGGAGCCGGGCATCCGCGCGCTGCAAAGCACGGTGGGCCTGGTCTGGCGTGCATTGTTGCTGTGGATGATGTTGTTATTGCTGTGCTCTGGCGCCGCCTGGCTCGGTGGGACGCCTTAAAAGGGACTGGAGCAGGGTACAATAGCGGTGTTGTCTTGGTGCGGAAAGATGAGTTTTCTGCACCAAAGTGGTCATCCGCGAGGAAAGGTCGATTGAAATCAATGGCTTACGTATTTAGGTCTTCTATAAGATATAATACGTAAGATTCTTCTAGAATGATATCCGCCCGGCGCACCTCGCCGGGACTTTCCACGCATTCTTGTTACCAACAAGTATCTACGCACAAGCGCCCGCCCATGGCAGAGTCAGTTCAAAAACCCGCAGAACAGCTGGAATCGTTCTTCATCCTTGGCCTCACCAGCAATGGCAGGCAGTTCCGTCCCAGCGACTGGGCCGAGCGCCTGTGCGGTGTGATGTCCTGCTTCAAGCCCGAAGGCTACGGCGGCGGACGCGACTCCCATTTGCAGTTTTCGCCGTATGTCACGCCGACGGTGGTCAACGGCGTCAAGTCGGTGGTCGTCAACGGCAAGCTGCGCGACCTGGAGCCGCTGGCGTACCACTTCGTGATCTCGTTCGCCAAGGATAACGACCTGCAGATGGTCGACGCCTGCCTCGTGCCCGAGAAATAAGCAGAACCCGGCACTTAAGTCTCCCCTCAGAAAAATTTCGTTTTTGCCACTACCCACGTCGTCGGGGTGGGGCTATGCTGCCTGTTCATCCGTTTTTAGCGAGACACCATGAACAACAGCCGTTTGAAACAAGCCGTCGCCGCCAGCATGCTGCTGTGCGGCCTGTCCTTCGCCGCCACCGGCACCGCCTGGGCAGCGCCCGTGGCCGCGCCCGCCAAGGCGCCCGCCACCGCCGCCGTCAAGCTGCCGGCCGGCGTCGTCAAGGGACCGTCGGTGGAAGGCATCACCGAGTACCGGCTGCCCAACGGCTTGAAAGTGCTGCTGTTCCCCGACGCCTCCAAGCCGACGGTCACCGTCAACGTCACCTACCTGGTCGGCTCGCGCCACGAGAACTACGGTGAGACCGGCATGGCCCACCTGCTCGAACACATGCTGTTCAAAGGCTCGCCGAAGAACCGCAGCATCCCGCAGGAATTCGCCAATCGCGGCATGGACTTCAACGGCACCACCTCCTTCGACCGCACCAACTACTACGAGGTGTTCCAGGCCAGTCCCGAGAACCTGAAATGGGCGCTCGACATGGAGGCCGACCGCATGGTCAACTCCTTCGTCGCGCGCAAGGACCTGGACTCCGAAATGACGGTCGTGCGCAACGAGTACGAGAGCGGCGAAAACAGCCCGTTCGGCGTACTGCTCAAGCGCATGGAGAGCGTCGCCTTCGACTGGCACAGCTACGGCCGCGACACCATCGGCAACCGCAGCGACATCGAAAACGTCAAGATCGACAACCTGCAGGCGTTTTACCGCACCTACTACCAGCCGGACAACGCGGTGCTGCTGGTGGCCGGCAAATTCGACCCGGCGCAAACGCTGGCGTGGATCAGCAAATCGTTCGGCGCGATCCCCAAACCCAAGCGCGTGCTGCCGCCATTCTGGACGGTCGAACCGACCCAGGACGGCGAGCGCAGTTTCGTCGTGCGCCGCAAGGGCGACATGCAGCTGGTGGTGCTCGGCTACAAGGTGCCTTCCGCGCTGCAGGACGACAGCGACGCGCTCAGTTTCATGTCCGAGATCCTCGGCGACACGCCGACCGGCCGCCTGCACAAGGCGCTGGTGGAAACCGGCAAGGCGGCCGAGGTGTTCAGCTTTGGCCAGACCGGCTACGCGCCCGGCCTGCAATTGATCGGCGCAGTGGTCAAGGCGGGCGAACCGCTGGAACCGGTGCGTGACGCGCTGATCGCGGCCGTCGAAGGCTTCGCCAAGACGCCGCCGACGGCCGAGGAAATGGAGCGCGTGCGCCGCAAGGTCGCCAACGGCATCGAGAAGTCGCTCAACGATCCGCAAAAGGTGGGCGTCACCTTGTCCGAGGAGATCGCGGTGGGCGACTGGCGTCTGCTGTTCCTGGACCGCGACAAGCTGCCGACGATCACGCCGGAGCAGGTCAGCGCGGTGGCCGCGCGCTACCTGAAGCGCGACAACCGCACCGTCGGCACCTTCATCCCCGAGGACAATCCGCAGCGCGCCGAGATTCCCGCCGCGCCCACCGTGGCAGAGGTGATGAAGGACTTCAAAGGCAAGGACAGCGTGCTGACGTCGGAAGTGTTCGAGCCGAGCCAGGAAAACATCAACGCCCGCACCGAGATCAAGACCATCGGCGGTTTGAAGGTCGCGCTGCTGCCGAAGAAGAACCGTGGCGAGGCGGTCTCGGTCAGCATGTCGCTGCACTGGGGCGACGAGAAGAATTTGTTCAACACCTCCATCGTCTCCGGCGCCGCCAGCGCGATGCTCATGCGCGGCACCGACAAGTTCACGCGCGAGCAATTGTCCGACGCCTTCGCCAAGCTGAAAATCTCCGGCGACCTGTATCACTTCGACACCACCGGCCCGAATCTGGACGCGGCGCTGCGGCTGGTCGCGCACGTGCTGAAGGACGCCAGCTTCCCGGCGGCGGAATTCGAGCAGCTGCGCCAGCAATGGCTGGTCGGGATCGAATCGTCGCGCAACGAGCCGCAATCGCTGGCCAGCACGGAGATGGACCTGTACTTCAACCACTATCCGAAAGGCGACGTGCGCGCGCCGATGTCGGTGGACGAGCAACTGGCGGCGGTCAAGGCGCTCAAGCTGGAAGACGTGGTGGCCTTCCACCGCAAGTACTACGGCGCCAATCATGGCGAGATCGCTGTCGTCGGCGATTTCGACAAGGCCGTGATCAGCAAAACGATCGAGGACATCTTCACCGGCTGGGACAGCAAAGTGTCGTACGCCCCGATCACCCGCGTCAACGCGGACAAGGCGCCGATCGTCAAGATGATCAACGCGCCGGAAAAGGAAAACGGCTTTTACAGCGCGCGCCTGAACGTCGATTTGAACGTCAACGATCCGGACTATCCGCTGCTGGACCTGGCCAACTACATCTTCGGCGAGGGCGGTTTGAAATCCCGCCTGATGGACCGCATCCGCCAGAAGGACGGCCTGTCGTACGGCGGCGGCTCGGGCTTGCAGGCGGGTGAGATCGACCGCGCCGGCAGCTTCGACGTCAACGCCATCGCCGCGCCACAGAATCTGAAAAAATTGCAGGCGGCGATCAAGGAGGAGCTGGACCGGGCGGTGAAAGAGGGCTTTACGGCGGCGGAGCTGGCGGGCGCCAAATCGGGCCTGCTGCAGCAGCGCACCCAGAACCGCTCCAAGGATGAAGTGGTGGCCGCCGGCTGGACGCGCAACCTGTACCTGAACCGCACCTACAGCTGGAGCAAGGAATACGAGGACAAGCTGCGCGCGGCCACGCTGGCGCAAGTCAACGCCGCCTTCCGCAAAGCCGTCGATCCGTCGAAGCTGACGGTGGTGGTGGCCGGCGACGAGTCCAAAGCCAAAAAATAAGGGAAGTTCTGCACGATCTCCAATTATGTACTATCATTAGTTACATGAGACGAGACAGCAAACTATCTTCCATCCTGCACGTGCTGCTGCACATGGCGCACGCCGACCGGCCGTTCACCTCGGACGAGCTGGCCGGCTTCTTGGGCACCAACCCGGTGCTGGTGCGCCGCGTGCTGGCGGGCTTGCGCGAACGTGGCTATGTCGGTTCCGACAAGGGCCACGGCGGCGGCTGGACCATCACCTGCGACCTGCGCCAGGTCACCCTGCGCGACATCTACGAGGCGGTCGGTTCGCCCACGGTGTTCGCGATGGGGAACCGCAGCGAGCAGCCCGAGTGCCTGGTGGAGCGCGCCGTCAACGACGCCCTCTCCAGCGCCTTCGACGAGGCCGAGGCTTTGCTGATCGAGCGTTTCAAGGACGTCACGCTGGCCGATTTGTCGGCCCGCTTCAACGACGAATACGCCAAGCACAAAGGAGCCTCCCATGCACATCCCACATCCGAGCACTGAATTCGACGTCATCGTCATCGGCGGCAGCTATGCCGGCCTGTCGGCCGCGATGCAACTGGCGCGCGCGCGCCGTCGCGTGCTGGTGGTCGACGCCGGCCAGCGCCGCAACCGCTACGCCCGGCATTCGCACGGCTTTCTGGGGCACGACGGCCGCGAGGCGGCGGCCATCGCCACCGACGGCCGCGCGCAGTTGATGAAGTATCCGACCGTGCGCTGGCTCGAAGGCTCGGCGCAGCGGGCGGAAAAAATCGAGCAGGGCTTCCGCGTGACCTTGCAGGACGGTTCGGCCTACAACGCGCAGCGGCTGGTGCTGGCCAGCGGCGTGGTCGACGAACTGCCGGCGGTGCCCGGCCTGGCCGAGCGTTGGGGCGCCACCGTGTTCCATTGCCCGTACTGTCACGGGTATGAGCTGATGGAAGGGCGCATCGGCGTGCTGGCCACCGGTCCGTTGTCGATGCATCACGCGATGATGCTGCCCGACTGGGGCCAGGTCACGATGCTGCTCAACGGCGCCTTCGAGCCGGACGCGGAGCAATTGGCGTCGCTGGAAAAACGCGGCGTGGCGATCGAGCGCACGCCGGTCAAGGCGATCACCGGCGGTGCGACGGTTGAATTGCAGGACGGGCGTTCGCTGGAGATGGCCGGCTTGTTTGTCGTCAGCCGCACGCATAGCGGCAGCCCGCTGGCAGAGCAGCTGGGATGTGAGCTGGAGCAGGGGCCGATGGGCATGTACGTGCGCACCGACGGCATGAAGGTGACCAGCGTGGCCGGCGTCTATGCCTGCGGCGACGCGGCGCGCATGGCCGGAAATGTGGCGCTGGCTGCGGCCGATGGCACGCTGGCGGGCGTGTCGGCGCACCAGTCGCTGATCTTCGGCGCGACCGCCGCCGCAGCCGCGTGATGGCCCTAGCCGGCGTTAAGCTCCGCCACGAAATCGTACAAGTCGCCGCGAAAATACGATCGGCAGAACTCCACCGCGCGGCCATCCCGTAAAAATCCCAGCCGCTCGACGGCCAGGCCCGCGTCCCCGGCCTTCGCTTGCAGCAGCGCCGCCTGTTCCTCGTCGAGCAGCAGTGCGCTGAGCCGCTGCAGCGCCCGCACCGGCCGGCTGTGGGCGTGCTCCAGCGCCTCGTACATCGACACCTGCACCGCCTCGAGCGACGGCAAACACGTCGCGACAATGGTGGCGTACTCGATGCACATCGGTATCTCGTCCGCATACCGGATACGGTGAAACCGGTACACCGCCGAGCCCGGGCTCAGCCTTAACCTGAGCGCCTCCTCCGGCGTCGGCGTTCCCTCCGACCGCTTCAGCCACACGCTGCGCGGCGTGCGACCGCGCGCCCGCATATCCTCCGAAAACGACGTCAGCTTGGCGAAATTCTTTTCGATCCGGGTATTGATGAAATTGCCCGAGCCTGGCCGGCGCACCAGCAATCCCTCGTCCACCAGCCCGTCGATGGCTTTCCGCACCGTGATGCGCGAGATCGACAGGTCGGCCGCAAGCTGTCGCTCTGCCGGAAGGGCTTGGTTCGGTCCGAATACGCGCTGGTCGATGGCTGTGCGCAGCGCCCGCTGCAGACGCTGGTACAGCGGCTGGCTGGTGCCTTGCCCGACGGTGTGCATGATCTCAGCAAGCGATGTCATTCGTTCGTCTCCCTCGTCTCCGGTTCGCCAGGCAGTGGTCTTGTCCCGGTCTTATAACGCTCGAACCGATAATACCAAAAAGAGCCAGCCGGCTGGTATTGCACTGGTTTTACTGTGGCACACCCCGCTAGATAAATGCTCCTCTGCAACGAAGTCCGAATTGGTATGTGTACTTCGCACAACATATGAAAAAAATATGGCAATTGGTAGTAATCTGGTATTGGTACTGCGGTATATTGGCGTTGAATTGGTTTTGTATGAGGTTGTAAAAAGGGATCTGCAGGCGTCGCGGCGGCGGCGACCTGCGAACCGATCCACGTTAAAACTGCACGGGCCTTTCCAACAAAAACAGGCCGCAATCAAGGGGGAGTAAATGAAAGAGAATCTGGCGGGTAAGACGAACATGCCACGCAGCGCGGTCGAGCAGCTGACGCCGATCGCGGCGGCGGTGGGACTGATGGTGTTGGGCATGTCGTTGGCGCAAGCCCAATCGCAACCAGCGGTTGGCACCACCAAGAAGGACGGCGAGGAAATGCAAACCGTCCAGGTGCAGGGTATTCGTGCGGCCCTGCAACAGTCGCTGAACCAAAAGAAAAATGCCGAGTCCCACCTGGAGGTCATCACGGCCGAAGACATCGGCAAGATGCCCGATAAAAACGTCGCCGACTCCCTGCAGCGTGTGCCTGGCGTCAACGTCAGCAATGCCGGCGCCAGCGAAGGCGGCTTCGACGAGAACGACCGCGTGTCGATGCGCGGCACCAACCCCAACCTGACCCAGACCCTGTTCAACGGGCACAACGTTGCCTCCGGCGACTGGTTCATCCTGAACCAGACCACCCAGGTCGGCCGTAGCGTCAGCTACACGCTGGTGCCATCGGAACTGGTCGGCTCCGTGGTCGTGCACAAGAGCTCGGAAGCGAACCTGGTCGAGGGCGGCGTGGCCGGCTCGGTCGACATCATCAGCCGCAAGCCGCTCGAGTTCAAGGAAAACTTCACCGGCGAAGTGTCGCTGGGCGCGGTGTACGCCGACCTGCCGAAAAAGACCGATCCGCAATTTAGCGCCTTGCTGAACTGGAAGAATGAGCAGAAAACCTTCGGCGCCTTGCTGCAAGTGTTCTCGGAAGAGCGTCACCTGCGCCGCGACGGCCAGGAAGCGCTGTCCTATGACAAGATTCTGCCCAACAGCCCGATGGCGATCGCCAATCCGGACCTGGCCAACGCCTACTATCCCGGCTTCCTGGGCGCGTCGTTGTTCCAACAGGAACGTAAGCGCCGTGGCGGTTTGATCGATCTGCAATTCAAGCCAAGCCGCGACCTGAGCTTCGACCTGACCGGCCTCAGTTCGACCCTGAAGGCGTCCAACACCAACGACAACTACCTGCTCAACGGTGGCGCCATCATCAACCAGGGCAACGGCCAGGCGCCGCTGCCGGGCTATGTGGTCAAGACGCAGAACGGCGTCAAGACCCTGGTCAGCGCGAACTTCGCGCCCGTGGCCGGCACCAACTACAACGAGTACGACCAGATTTCGCGTCCCGGTGCGGAAGCCACCGCCAAGTTCATCGCGCTCGATGGCAAATGGCGCGCCGCCGAAAACCTGACCTTCTACGGCAAGGCCGGCACGTCGAAAGGCGAGGGCAAGACCCCGACCCAGGACGTCATCGCCTGGAACGGCGCCACCGGCACCGGCGCATCGTACAAGTTGAACGGCACCGGCACGGCGGCCGACTTCTCCTTCAATAACAATCCGGCGGCGACGCCGGGCACCGACGCCACCAGTGGTTTCAGCTGGATGTTCGGCGACCAGAATGTGACGGTCACCGACAAGGAAAAATGGCTGCAACTCGATAGCGACTTCCAGCTGGAAGCCGGTCCGCTCAAGCTGCTGAAATTCGGCGTGCGCGGCGCGGACCACGACCGCTATTCGGACAACGTGGTCGGCCAGGGTCCGACCTGCTCGACCCGCACCGACGCCGCCGGCGGCCCTGGCTTCTTCTGGGCCGCGCCGCTGGCGAGCCAGTACAGCTGCATCAACGGCGCCAACTCGCCGTACAATCCAGCCAACTGGCCTGCCGCAGCCGGATCGTATCCGTCGAACTACGCCAGCGGTTTGGGTGGCAATTTCCCGCGCGGGGTGTTCCGCTACACCGCCGAGCAGTTGGCGGCGTTCTCCAAGCTGTTCGCCAACCGCGCCACCGATGGCACGCGTGAGGACTTCGGCAATGAGTTCAACCTCAAGGAAAAGAACCGCGCAGCCTACGTGCAGGGGAATTTCGAAGGCGAGGGCTGGAGCGGTAACGTCGGCGTGCGCTACGTGCAGACCAAGGAGCGCGCCGTCAGCAATGTCGGCATGCCGGGCGATACGCCACCGGGCCAGCCGGGCGTGGTCTACACGTCGGCGTTCGGCGTCTTCAAGCCGACCACCGTCGAACACACCTACAACGACTACCTGCCAAGCGCCAACCTGCGTCTGGAGCTGAACAAGGATCTGGTGGCGCGCTTCGCGCTGTCGCGCACCATGACGCGTCCGGACTTCTCGTCGCTGGTGGGCACCTTCACCCTGACGCCGCCGCCTTCGAAGGGTGGCGTCGGTTCCGGTTCGGGCGGTAACCCGGATCTGAAGCCGATCACGTCGAACAACTTCGACGCGTCGCTGGAGTACTACTTCGCACCGCGCTCGCTGGTGTCGGCCAGTGTCTACTACATGGACCTGACCAACTACATCGGCCAGGGCACCCGTGTGGGCACCTACCGTACCTACACCGAAGCCACCAAGATCACCGATCCGAATGGTTTCGATGCGCAGTACCTGATCTCTTCGCCGATCAACAGCAAGGGCAAGGTCAAGGGCGTCGAGCTGTCGTACCAGCAGCCGCTGTTCGGCTACTTCGGTATCGACGGTAACGCCACCTTCACCAATGCCACCGACAGCAGCGGCGCCAAGGTGCTCGGTTCGTCGAAGCGCACCTACAACGCCAGCGCGTTCTACGAGGACGAGCGTTTCAACGCCCGCCTGACGTACAGCTATCGTTCGGATTCCTACGTCGGCCTGGATCGCGGCACGGAGTTCAACCAGGTCGGCATGGGTTACCTCAACGCTTCGCTGGGCTACAAATTCAGCGAGAAGATCGGCTTCTCGCTGGATATGCGTAACCTGAACGATCCGAAGCTGAAGTACTACGCCCTGAACGAAGACCAGCCACGTTCGGTCTACAAGAACGGTCGCCAGTTCTTCCTGACGATGCGCGTCAAGTACTAAGCCGGTGTGACCGCGTCCGCCGCCACGAAAGGGGCGGGCGCGGGCTGCATCATGAGCTTTCAACGCTATACTTTGCCGATGCACCCATCTCCGCAACCGATCCCCGAGTGGCGCGATGTCGACGCCCGCGTCTTCCATGAGCAGATCCTGCCGCTGCACCGTCCCGCCGTGATGCGCGGCGTGGTGCGCGACTGGCCGGCCGTTGCCAAGGCGCTGGCGTCGCCGGAGGCGGTTGCCGGCTACCTCAAATCCTTCGACAGCGGCGTCGATGTCAACGCCATCATGACGCCGCCCGCCGCGCAGGGTCTGGTGACCTACAGCGACGACGTCAGCGCCTTCAGTTTCGTACGCAACCGCCTGCCCATGTCGGGCATCATCGATCAGCTGATGCGCTATCTGCCGGCCGGCGCCCGCGCGCCCGCACTGGCGGCGCAGAGCGCGGTCGTCGCCGAATGCCTGCCGGGCTTTTTGGCGGAGAACCGGCTGCCGTTGCTCGGCCCCGAAGTGCAGCCGCGCATCTGGCTGGGTAATCACATCACGGTGCCGGCCCACTTCGACGAGGCGCAGAATATCGCGGCGTGCGTCAGCGGCCGGCGGCGTTTCACCTTGTTCCCGCCCGAGCAGGTCGGCAACCTGTATGTCGGTCCGCTCGATTACACGCCGGCCGGCGCGCCGATCAGCATGGCCTCGCGCGCGCAACCGGACTTCGACAAGTACCCGCGTTTTCGCGACGCGCTGGCGGCGGCCCAAGTGGCCGAGCTGGAACCGGGCGACGCGATCTACATTCCCGCCATCTGGTGGCACCAGGTCGAATCGATCGGCCATCTGAATATCCTGGTCAATTATTGGTGGGGCGGCTCGCACACGGCCAATGACCGCAGCATGTCGCCGTCGAACGCGTTGATGCACTGCCTGTTGAACATGAAGGACCTGGAGCCGCAAGTGCTGCAGGCATGGCGGGCGATCTTCGAGCACTTTGTTTTTAATTCCGACCCGCAGCGGTTGGACCATATTCCCGAGCAGCGACGCGGCGCGCTGGGGGCGATGTCGCCTGAAGAGGTGCGCCGCTTCAAGGATGTATTGATCGCACAGCTGCAAAAATAATTCGACTGGAGACAACATGAAATTTCACACCGGCGCAGTGCTCACGGCATCCGTCCTCGCGGCGTTGTCGTCATCGTCCGCCACGGCCGATGAAGTGATCGGCTATTACCCCGGCTGGAAATCGGCGGAGTATCCCGTCACCGCCGTTAATGTCGGCGCCGACAAGCTGACGATGGCGCTGTATGCGTTCATCGACGTCTGCTGGGATGGCAAGCATGGCAACCCCGAGCCGTCCATCAATGACGAGGCGCCATGCCAGGACGCGGCCGGCGATCCGGTATCGGCCGACGGCGCGCTGGTGTTTCGCGACGCTGTCTCGGACGGCGCCAACCTGCGCGCCATGGTGGCGTTGAAGAAGCAGCACCCGAAGTTCAAGGTGGTGGTGTCGGTCGGCGGCTGGAACTGGTCGAACCGGTTTTCCGACGTCGCCGATTCGGCGGCGGCACGGGCCAATTTTGTCACCTCGTCGGTGAAGCTGATGCGCCGCTTCGGTCTGGACGGCGTCGACATCGATTGGGAGTATCCGACCGAAGTCGGCGTGCCGTGCGTGGCGGGCAGGGTGTGCGCGCGGCCGCAGGACAAGCCGAACTACGTCAAGCTGGTGCGCGAGCTGCGCACCGCCTTCGACGCCGCAGGCAAGAAGGACGGCAAGCATTACAGCGTCACCATCGCGTCGGGCGCCAACGCCAACTTCGTCAACGACGGCGCGGCGGGCAGCGGATGGATGAAGGAGCTGGCGCAAAGCCTTGACTGGATCAACATCATGACCTACGACTACCACGCGCCGTGGGAGAAAACCACCGGGCACCTGGCGGCGTTGAGCGGCGACCCGAAAGATCCGGTGGCGTCCAAAGGGCTGTATGCGCAGGCGTCGGTGCAGCGTTATCTGGACGCGGGCATCTCGGCGGACAAGCTGGTGATGGGCGTGCCGTTCTACGGCTACGGCTGGAAGGGCTGCGCACCCGGCCCGGCGGGCGACGGCCAGTATCAGCTATGCGAAGGCGGCGCGACCGGCGGCGCCGGTGGCGGCAACGCATATGGATTCAGCCTTTTGCTGAAGCAGGGCATACTGACGCCGGCCTTCGAAGGCGGCAACGGCTATAAGCGCTATTGGAACGCATCGGCCAAGGTGCCGTATCTGTATAACGCCAAAGAGAAGATCTGGATCACGTACGAGGACCAGGAATCGCTGAAAGGGAAGGCGCGCTACATCAAGTCCAGGAAGCTGCGCGGGGCGATGTTCTGGGAGTTGAGCGCCGATGGCGAACATCAGCTGATCGAGACGCTGCGGTCGGCGATGCAGTAGATGGTTAAAAAAAATGCCGGCTTCAAGCCGGCATTTTGTTTTGATTACTTGGTGGCGGCTGCCGGTGCGGCTGCCGCTGGTTTGTTCTGATACATGATCCAGTAGCGCGCCAGGTCGCCACGGCCGTCGTTGCCGGTGATGGTTTCCAGCAGCTTGACCGATTCGTCCTTCTTGCCGGCCATCGCCAGCGCGTAGCCCAGACGCAGTTTTGCATCTTCAGGGTTCTTCGACACGCCTTTGGCGATACCTTGCTTCATCAGATCGATACCTTTGTCGAACTGGCCCAGGGTGATGAAGTTGTAACCCAGGTTGACCAGGCCGATACCGTCTTTCGACTTCTGTGCCGAGGCCACGCCCGCATCGATGTTCTTGGCATCGTCGGCGGCGCCCTTGTTGGCGCTGTCGCGGATCTTCTGGATCGCGGCTTTGTCTTTGCCGGCCGGGATGGCGCCAGGATAAGCCTTGTCCAGCGCGATTTTACCTTCGGTGAAGAAGCCGCCCAGCACAGCCAGTTCGGCCTGTTCGACGTAGTCCTCAGGCTCCATCTTCGACGGCGCGGCGACCGCTTTCAGGCGCGCCATGTCCAGGTCCAGACGCGGAGCGTAGGTCTTTTTGCCGCGCGTGCGGTTCAGCAGGTCGAACCAGTAGTCTTCCGACGGGTAGTAGCGCACCAGCTCTTCGATCGCCGTCAGATACAGTTCGGTGTCTTTCAGCTTGATGCCGACGTTACCCAGCAAATTGAGTTCGTCCTTGGTTGGCGCGGTGCCGGCTTTTTTCGCCGCTTCGATATCCTTCAGCACTTCGGTCTTGGCGGTGGCGAAGTCGTTCTTCAGGAAGTACGAGCGCACGATGTACTGGCGCTGCTTGGCGGTGTCGCCCGATTCGGTGCCGTAGCGGTTGAACCAGGTGATGGCCTTGTCGTAGTCCTTGATGTTGCTGTAGTAGATGCCGGCGACGGCGTCGATGAAGCGCAGTTTGTCTTCCTGCTTCAGACGGCCCGAATCGATCATCGATTCCAGCGCCTTCAGGGTCAGTTCGTTGTTGCCGCTCGCCTGGCCCAGTTGTACGCGCATCTGGTTCAGCACAAACGTCTCGTAAGGCGTCAGGTTCGGCGCGGCGGCGGCGGTATCGATGCGGGTCTGGTATTCCTGGTAGTTCTTGGCATCGAGCAGCGGCTTGGTTTGTGCCGGGTCGATCAACTTGAAGATCTCCGGACGTACCGTATCCTTCGGCGCTTCGGCGGCGGCTTTTTCCTTGTCCTGCGCGTGGGCAGCGGTCACGCCCAGCATGGCCGGTACCGCGTTCAGGCCAATGGCGGCCAGGATCAGACTAATACGAGCGAGACGAATATGGGACATGTTCAATCCTTCAATCAAAGACATAAGATGGCCGGCGCCGAAACGCCATGCCGTCGCTATTGGAGTTAGTGTTCAGGGCCGCGCCAGGCGCGATCCGGCAAACCGCACATTCTACGATCCCTTTCCGGGAAGTAAAAGAGTCGGCCGGTCAAACCAACGTATTGTTACATAAATCATGCTTGATGCGCTTAATTCAAGAGTGCGTCAACCGTGCGCTGGTCGCGCAACCACGGGCTCCGGCTCGTACTGCGGGCGCGCGGTCATCGGAATGATCTGCGACAGGACCGCCACCGGGATCGCGCACAGCATCACCCAGACGAAGAAGTGCTGGTAGCCGAGCGCGATCTGGATGTCGCCGCTGAATAGTTTGAACAGGACGAAACCGAGCTGCATGATGCCGGTCGCGAAGGCGTAATGCGCGGTCTGATATTTGCCCGGCGCGACCACCTGCATCATGTACAGTATCAGCCCGACGAAGCCGAAACCGTAGCCGAACATCTCGACGCTGAGCGCCGCGCCGATCACCGTCAGGTCGGTCGGCTGGAAGTGCGACAGCAGATAGAAGGCGGCGTTGGGCAGGTTGACCGCGAGGATCAGCCACAGGATGGCGCGCTTTAGGCTTAGCCACGAGGTGAAGTAGCCGCCGGCGATGCTGCCGACGACGAAAGCGACCGTGCCCACGGTGCCGTAGACGGCGCCCACTTCGGAGGTGGACAGACCCAGGCCGCCAAGCGCGCGCGCCTCGCGCAGGAACAGGGGACCGATCGACTGCACCTGCGCCTCGCCGGCGCGGAACAGGATGATGAACAGGATCGAGACCCAGATGCCGGGCTTCTTGAAGAACTCGACGATCACCTGCCACAGCGTGCGGGCGATGGCGGCGGCGTTGGTGTCGGCGCTGACCTGGTTTTTCGCCAGCGGTAGCGCCCAGCTGTTGTACAGGCCAAGGCCGACCATCAGCGCGGCCAGGATGCAGAAGCAGATGGTCCACGCGGGGACCACGCCCATGGTCTTTTCAAAATGACCTGCCAGCAGCAGCAGGCCACCCGTGGTGAAGAATTTGCCGGCGTTGAAAAAGGTGCCGGTCCAGCCGGCGTATTGGGCCTGGCCTTTTTCATCGAGGCTGGTGATGTACAAACCGTCGCAGGCGATATCGTGGGTGGCGGCGGAGATCGCGACAAGCGTGAGCATCGCCATGCAGGCGGCGAACCAGAACGGCGCGTGCAGCGCCAGCGCGACGCCACCGAGGCAGATGCCGCCGAGGATCTGGAAGCCGACCACCACCAGCTTTTTGCTGCTGGCCAGCTCCAGGAAAGGACTCCATAACGGCTTGAACACCCACGCGAAGCCGATCAAGCCGGTCCAGTGATTGAGCTCGTCGTTGGGCACGCCCATGCTCTTTAACATCTGGTTGGCGACGATGGCCACCGCGAAGAACGGCAGGCCTTGCGCCAGATAGAGGCTGGGTACCCAGAATTTTGGATTGCGGATGTTTTTATGGTTGTGGTCCACTGCGTCGTCCCCGGGATTTTTTTATTCGAAGCCTGGCACCGGCGCGCGGCCGGTCGCTTCCAGTTCGTCGGCAAGCCAGCTGTTGACCGCGTCCAGCGCCGGCTTGGCGAAGCCGTACGTCATCAGCGCGGGCGCCTGGATGTCGAGCGCCTGGTACGGGTTCCACAACGCCAGATGCAGGTCGGGGCGCCACGTGCCGCGCGCGTGCTCGCCGTAGCGCAGGCGCGAGGTCGAAGCCAGTATCGTAAAGCGGCCGTCGCGGGGCAGGGCGCTCCAGTCGAAGGTCTCGGCGTCGGCAAAGGTCACCAGTTCGACGTCGTACAGGCGGCGCAGCGAGGCGGCCACCGTTTCGGCGGGCACGCCGGCTTCCGATACGCCGTCGCTGACGACGTCCTGGCGCACCACCAGGCGCACATGCGCGCCCTTGGCCGGGCGGCGTGGCTGGCCGTACGCGGTGAGCGCGCGGCACCATCCCTCGGCCATCGTTTCGCGGTCGCTCGCGTCCTCTTTGTACGAGCGCGGTTTGCACGGATAGGCCAGCGCCAGCGCCGACAGGCGTTCGAGGCGCGCACGCACATCGTCCATCGACAGTTCGCCGGAGGACAGCGCCGCCGCGATGGAATTGAGCGTCTCGTCCTGCGTTTCCGGGGTGCCCAGTGCCATGACCATATCGGCGCCCGCCGTCAACGCCCGCACCGCCGCGTTGCCCACGCCGTAGCGCCCGGCGATGGCGTGCATGTCCATGCCGTCGGTGATGACGATGCCTTTGTACTGCCATTCGTCGCGCAGCAGGCCTGTCAGGATGCGGCGCGACATCGTGGCCGGATTGTCCGGGTCCAGCGTCGGGTAGACGATGTGCGCGGTCATCATCGCCGGTGCGGCGGCCGAGGCGATGCGGAACGGCGCCAGTTCGAAGCGGTCCAGTTCCTCCACCGGCTTGTTCACCGTCGGCAGGTCGCGGTGCGAGTCGACGTTGGTGTCGCCGTGGCCGGGGAAGTGCTTCACGCAGCAGGCCACGCCCTCCGCGTGGCTGCCGGCCATCCACGCCATCGCCAGTTCGGCCGCGCGTTTTGGTTCGGCGCCGAAGGAGCGTTCGGCGATGACGGGGTTGTGCGGGTTGTTGTTCAGGTCCAGCACCGGCGCAAAGTTCCAGTTGAAGCCCAGCGCCTTGACGGCGCGGGCCACGGCGGCGCCGGTGCGGTAGGCCAGGTCGGTGTCGTCGGCCGCGCCAATGCCCATGGCCGCCGGCGGCGCCGGCACCCAGGTCGAACGGACCACGGCGCCGCCTTCCTGGTCGATGCCGATCAGCGATTCCGGTCCCATCACCGCGCGCAGGTCGGCGGTCAGTTTGCCCAGCTGCTCGGAGTCGGTCATATTGCCCCGGAAGAGGCAGACGGCGCGGATGCTGTTCGCCTTCAGGAATTCTGCGGTGGCCGCGTCCAGCACCGTGCCGGGAAAACGGATCATGATCAGCCGGCCGGCGATCTTGCGCAGCGCGTCGTGGCTTGGGGTCTCGTTGGTGGTGTTGGTCAAGTTGGTCATTGCGGTGCTCCGGCGCGGCTTGTTCGGTTGCTTAATTGGTTTTGGTGACTTTGCTGAGGTGACGAGGCGCGTCCGGGTCCATGCCGCGCGCCGCCGACAGTTTGGCCGCCATCACGTAGAAAGTCTGGATCGCCACGATCGGATCGAGATCCGGCGTCGCCGCCACCGGCAAGGTCAGGTCGCGCTCGGCCACATCGGCCGGCGCGGCCAGCAGCACGCGCGCGCCACGGCCGCGCATCTCGCTGGCCAGTTGCAGCAGGCCGGCCTGGGTCGGCCCGCGCGTGGCGAAGATCACCAGCGGATAGCCTTCCTCGATCAGCGCCATCGGGCCGTGCTTGATTTCCGCACCGCTGAAGGCTTCCGCCTGCAGCGCGGAGGTTTCCTTGAATTTCAACGACGCTTCCAGCGCGACCGGGAAGCTGATGCCGCGACCGACCACCATGATGTTGCGGGCCGGGGCCAGCACTTCCAGCGCGGCGGACCAGTCCTCGGTGGTGGCGGCGCGCAGCGATTCGGGCAGCGCTTCCAGGCCGGCTTTCAGCTCGGGATCGTTCTGCCAGGCTGCCACCAGGCGGGCGCCGGCCACCAGGCTGGTGATGAAGCTCTTGGTCGCGGCCACGCTTTGTTCTTTACCGGCGCGCAGCGGCATGGCCCATTCGGCGGCGTGCGCCAACGGGGAATCGATATCGTTGACCAGCGCGATGGTGGTGGCGCCGCCGTCGCGGAAGTATTTGATCGGCTCGACCACGTCCGGGCTCTGGCCCGATTGCGAGATCGAGATCGCCAGCGTGTCGCGGGTGATCAGCGGCGATTTGTTCAAGGTGACCAGCGACATCGGCAGCGACGCCACCACGCGGCCCAGGCGCGCCATGATCAGGTAGGCGGCGTAGGCGCAGGCGTGGTCCGAGGAGCCGCGCGCGATCGTCAGCGCGGTCGAGAAGGAGGTGCTCCTCAATTTTTCGCCCAGCTCCGCATAACGGTCGCCATCGTGGGCCAGTTGCAGGGCCACGCAATCAGCGGCGGACAAGGCTTCTTTTAACATCATTGAGGTCACAACAGTTCTCCTTCGATATAGACGGCTTTGAGGTTCAGGTCACGGTCGAGCACCACGAAGTCGGCATAGGCGCCGGGGGCCACGCGGCCCCGCTCTTGCAGGCCGAGATAATCGGCCGCATAGGTTGAGACCCGTGCCGAGGCATCCGCCAGATCGAGGCCGAGTCCGACCAGGTTGCGCAGCGCCTGGTCCATGGTGAGGGTGCTGCCGGCCAGGGTGCCATCGGGCAGGCGCACGCCGCCCATGCACTTGTGAACGACCTGGCGGCCCAGCATATATTCGCCGTCCGGCATGCCGGTGGCGGAGGTGGAATCGGTGACGCAGTACAAACGCGGAATGCAGCGCAGCGCGGTCTTGATGGCGCCCGGGTGCACGTGCAGCAGGTCCGGTATCAATTCGGCGTACTGCGCGTGGGCCAGCGCGGCGCCGACCATGCCGGGTTCGCGGTGGTGCAGGCCGGTCATGGCGTTGAACAGGTGGGTGAAGCCGTGGGCGCCGTTTTCCAGCGCGGCCTTGCCGTCCTCGTAGGTGCCCAGCGTGTGGCCGATCTGCACCCGCATGCCGGCGTCCGACAGTTCCTTGACCAGTTCCAGATGGCCTTCGATTTCCGGCGCCACGGTGATCAGTTTCAGGGGCGCCAGCGTTTCGAGGGCCTCGACGTCGGCCAGCTTGGCGGAGCGCGCGTAGTTGGGCTGCGCACCGAGCTTGCCGGAGTTGATGTAAGGGCCTTCGAGGTGGGCGCCCAGCACCCGCGCCTCGCCCTTGCCACGCGTGGCGGCGGCCTTGCCGATGCCGGCCAGCGCGAGGTCGATATCCTCCGGCGGCGCCGTCATGGTGGTCGCCAGCATGCTGGTGGTGCCGTGCCGCGCGTGGATGGCGGCGATGGTGCGCACCGCGTCGCCGCCTTCCATCACGTCCCTGCCGCCGCCGCCATGCACGTGCAGGTCGATGAAGCCGGGGACGATGTAGTCGTCGGCGTTGAGCGCCGGATCGACACTGCCGCCGGTGATGGCGAGCACGCGTTCGTCGAATGTGACTTCGCCGCGGATCCAGCCCGCCGACGTTAGGATATTGCCTTTGATTGCACTGCTCATCTGCGCGACTCCGCTACGAATTCATAATAATCACTACGGCAATACGAGTGGGTCAGTTCCACCGCGGCGCCGTTCTCGAGATAACTGACGCGGGTGATGTGCAGCATCGCGGCACCCGCAGGTATGTTGGCCAGGCGCGCCTGTTCCACGCTGGCGTTGACGGCGCGAATATGCTGCAGCGCGCGCATCGGGATCGTGCCCTTCGATTCCAGATAGCCGTACAGCGAATCGGTCACGCTGTGCGGGTTGGGCATGTACTGCGCCGGGATGGTGGTCGTCTCGATCGCCATCACCACATCGTCGGCGGTGCGCAGCCGCTTCAGGCGCGCCACCGGCATGTTGGGCGACAGGCCGAGCGACAATACCTCCACCGGCGAGGCCACGCCGATGTCGCGCTGCAGCCAGCGCGAGCCGGCGTTGAAACCGCGCTCGCGCAGTTCCTCGGAAAAGCTGGTCAGGCGCGACAGCGGTTGTTCCAGTTTCGGCGTGATGTAGGTGCCCGAGCCGCGCTTGCGGGTCAGCATGCCGCGTTCGCACAGCATGTCGATCGCCTTGCGCGCGGTGACCCGCGAGATATTGAGCATCTCCGACAGCACCCGCTCGGACGGCAAGGCCTCGTTGGCGCGCCACTCGCCGTTGGCGATACCGTCGGATAGCTTGTTCGCCAGCTGCATATACAACGGCGTGTCGCTGCCGGCATCCGGCTCGAAGTCTTTCAGCTGTTCGCTCGACGGGGCTGGCACGGGCTACTCCTTCAATCGTTGTTGGATCAGCCGCAGCGCGCCGGCCGCCGAATCGCCTTGCGGCGTCACGCTGCGCGCCAGCACCGTCGCCGGCAGGTAGGGACGCAAGGGCGCACCCAGGCCGCCGCACAGCGCGATCGGCAGCGCGCCGCCCGGATCGAGCGCGTTGGCCATGCGTTCCACTTCGCGTCCCGCCTCCAGCAGGATCGCATTGGCCGTCGGATTCGATTCGCCATGGCGCAGCACCGCGCGCGCCAGTTGCGCGTATTGGGTCTGCGTGGCCTTGGCCAGCCAGTTCTGCACCGCGTCGCGCGCTTGCGCGGCGTCCGCGTTGTCGGGCGCGCCGCACGCCAGTGCGACATCGGCGGCGAAGGCGTTGGCCGGCATGCGGCCGTCGAGCACCTGCTGCAGATGGTTGGCCGCGCGCAGCCCCATCCAGGCGCCGCTGGCTTCGTCGCCGGCGGGGAAGCCCCAGCCGCTCACTTCGATATGCGGGCCACGGGCCGGTTTGACCTCGCCCACGCTGCCGGTGCCCAGCGCGATGATGGCGCCCGGCTGGCCGGCGTGCGCGCCAAGCACGGTGGTGTGGCCGTCGGATTCCAGCGCCAGCCGTGCATAGCCCGGATTAGCGGCGACAAATTCGGCGGCCCAGACCCGGTTGTGAACGCCAGCCAGGCCGAGTCCGATAGCGATGGACGACCTGGCGGGGAAATCGAGGCCGGCGGCGTTGAAGGCTTTGGTCGCAGCTTCCTCGACAGCCGCCCAGGCGCCGGCGATACCGTGCGACAGGGCCGAGGGACCGGCGGTGCCGCTTGCCAGTTCGACGCCATCGGCGCGCGCCAGGCGAACCCGGGTGCCGCTGCCGCCGCCGTCGACGCCGATTAAAAATTCGATCATGGGTATCCGAAAACGCTGTTTCTGTGAAATCCGGCCGCGCCGGGGTGGTTGAGGGCACTATATGGTTGCCCAACCAGCTTGTCAACAGGTATTTAACTGGTATTATAAAATATTGAAGTGGACTTGCATTGTTGAGTTGGTATGAATTGATAACTATCTGTTTTCAATGGAAATTGCCGAATGGCGATGCGTCTGCCTGCGCGTTGCGCATGCATGCCACTTTGGTCTGGTTTTGGTAGGGACGGCGCGGGAAGGAGTACAATTCCGCTTTGTTAGAAATTTAAAGGTAAGACATGACCGACTATTGGGACGACTGGCAGCGCGAAGCGTTGGCTGCTGGCGTGAAAGCGCCGTTGGCCAAGCTGGGGATGGAAGTGCTGAAGACGCACCGCAAGAACCGCTGGCCCTCGCATTTTTTGGGCCGTATGGAAGACGGACCGATGATGATTGAAATGTGCCTGGAAGAACCCGACGAAACAGAGTTACTGTTCGTCGAGAACCTGCATCCGTATGACGACAAGTTAATTGCCGCCACCAAGAAGCGCCTCTGCTTCGATTAATGCTCGGCTAGTTAATTGCTGGCTCTGTCGCGGGTGCCGTTGCGCTCGTAGGTTACGAGCCGCGATTGCTCCGCCGCCTTGCCATTCACGTTGACCACCGCATTGCCCGGCCCGCGCACGACGACGTCGGCCTGGCCGGCCCACAACTGGCGCGCGTTGAGATTGCCCGAGCCGCTTAGCTGCGCGGTCAGGGTGGCGGTCTTGCCGTCGAGCTTGACCTCGCCGGGGCCGTGCATGTTGAGCCGCACGCTCTTGCAATCGGCCGTCGCCGTCAAGTCGCCGGGGCCGCCCACTTCCGCCTCCAAGGTGTCGCTGACCTTGTTCAGATGAATATTTCCCGGACCACGGCTGCGTGTGACCGCGCGTCCCACTTGCAGGGTTTTGGCGTCCAGGTCGCCGGGCCCGCTTACTTCCGCACTCAGCATTGCCGTCGCCCCCGACAAAGTCATATTGCCCGGGCCGCTAAGGATGGCGCGCACCGTTTGCGCCTGCAGGCCGCGCACCGTCAGGTCGCCCGAGCCGTGGACTTCGGCGTCGAGTTTCTTGATGTTGCCGGCGATGCAGGCGTCGCCCGGACCGTGCAGCATGGCGCTGGCAGCTTCCGTGCTCAGCCCGCAGGCGTCCAGATCGCCGGGGCCTGCCACTTCGGCGCGCATTTCGCGGGCGGTGCCGTGCAGCGTGACCGATCCAGGCCCGTGCATCGCCGTGTTGATCTTGCCGGCGTTGATGTCGCCAATGTCGAGGTCGCCCGGCCCGTTGACCGAAATGTTCAGATCCTGCGTGACGCCGGCCGCGTTGATGTCGCCGGGGCCGTTGGAGACCACGTTGAGGCTGCCCGATTTCAGTGAGCGAAGGTCGAGGTCGCCGCTGCCCGAAGAGGTGACCGTCAGCTCGGTCGCCGCGCCGCTGGCGTGGATGTCGCCGGCGCCGTCGGAGGTCAAGCTGAGCGCCTGGCCCTGGAATTGTTGCAGATCGACGTCGCCGCTGCCGCCGTTGCGCAGGCTTTTCAGCGTGGCCGCGTTGATACGTATCGTCACCTGCGACTTGTAGTCGCTGTTCCAGTTAAAGTTGAAGACCCAGCCGCTGCTCTTTTTGCGCGGTTGCCGCACGGTGAGGGTGTCCCCGTTGACCGTGGTTTCGATGTCGGCGAGCTTTTTGCGCGGCCCCGTCAGTTCGATGCCGTTGCCGGGCTGGTTGGTGACGATCACGCGGAACGGCCCGCTCAGGTTGATGCTGGTGAACGGCGCGACGGTGCGCGTCTCGCTGCCGATGGCGCTGTCGGCCTTGCTGTCCGACTTGTTGTCGGCCTGGGCGTAGCCGCCGGCAATAGCGGCCGCCAGCAGGGTGCAGGCCAGCGCCTGGTGTTTGATCGTCTTATTCATTGTTATCTCGATGGTGGAGGTGGCGAGGAATGAACGATATGACAAAAGCAAGCAAGCGGCGCGCGGAATGGGATGGATGTGCGGATTGGTGGCATCAACGGCAAAAAAGCGGCGCTGAACGGCGATTCAACTTGTCGTGGCGGGCGCCGATAATGTCATAATCGGACCATTGAGACTCGAGCGGGGAAAAGGAAGCGGGGGCGGACATGATTAAATACATTGGGACCAAAAACACCGACGACGGTTCGGTGCTATATGTGTTCTTAATCAACGGCTTACAAAAGGAAATCCGGGAAACGGCGTTAAAGCAGTACCCAGGATGCTATGAGGCGCTGCCGGCGACCGCCAAGGCACGTATCAGCGCCAACCGCTCCTGGTTATCGAAACTTTAATGATGACGTTTCCCTTATCGCGGCGCAGTGGCGCCGGTGGTGCCGGTGGTGCGCTTGGTGTGTTTGGCGCGCTGGCGGTCTGTGCCGTGCTGCTGTTTTGGCCGGGCGCCGCCCAGGCGCAATCGGTGCCCACCACTTTCGGCACCGTGATCGGCAACGGCCTGCTGTGCCGCGACCAGACCGCCAATTTCTATTATTATGACTACCTGTTCAAGGCCTTCGGCCCGGCTTACAAGCACGACGGCGGCGCCTTCTGGTTCAAGACCGAGGGCGCCAACCTGTGGGGCACACCGGTGTCCGAAGTGATGGTCAGCGACGATACCAGTACTTATATCTTTGTCGGCGCCGTGGCCGAGGCCACGCCGGAAGAGCTGGAAAAAGCGATCATCGCCCAGGTCGGCGTCCATTATGCGAGAATCGACACGTCGGCGTTTCCGGTGCGCGAAGCCAAGCCGGCCAGCCGCATCGTTTATTTCGATACCAAATCCAAGATTTACTGCGCGAAGTACAAGCCCTTGCCGCCGGTTCAGCCGCCCCCCGTGCGCCAGCGGATAAAATAGGGTACGCGCACTCCCAAGGTCTTCATGTACACCCACTTTTTCAATCTGAAGCAATCGCCGTTTTCCATTGCGCCCGATCCGCGCTACCTGTTCATGAGCGAACGCCACCGCGAGGCGCTGGCGCATCTGCTGTACGGCATCGGCAGCGGCGGCGGTTTCGTGCTGCTGACCGGGGAAATCGGCGCCGGCAAGACCACGGTGTGCCGTTGCTTCATGGAGCAGATCCCCGAGAACTGCAAGCTGGGCTATATCTTCAATCCGAAGCTGTCGGTGGAGGAATTGCTGCTGTCGATCTGCGACGAGTTCGGCATCGAGCTGCCGCCGCAAGGCGCCGGCGCCGTCAGCGTCAAGGCCTATGTCGACGCGATCAACGCGTACTTGCTGGCCAGCCATGCGCAGGCCAAGAACAATGTGTTGATCATCGACGAGGCGCAGAACCTGTCGGCCGAGGTGCTGGAGCAATTGCGCTTGCTGACGAATCTGGAAACGAGCGAGCGCAAGCTGCTGCAAATCATCCTGATCGGCCAGCCCGAGCTGCGCACGATGCTGGCGCGTCCGGAACTGGAGCAGCTGGCGCAGCGCGTGATCGCCCGCTATCACCTGGGTTCGCTGACCGAGGCCGAAACCGGCGCCTATATCGAGCATCGCATGGCGGTGGCCGGGGCGTCGGCGATCGCGCCGTTTCCGCGTCGTCTGATGGGATTGGTGCACAGCCTGACAAAGGGCGTGCCGCGCCGTATCAATTTGCTGTGCGACCGGGCGCTGCTGGGCGCGTATGTCGAGAACCAGCCGCAGGTGACCCGTGTGATTTTGCGCCGCGCCGCCTCGGAGGTGTTTTCCGGACAGGAAGTAGCGCCGGGCGCCTTGCTGGCCTCGGCGGCCGGGAGGCGCTGGCCGCTGGTGGCCGCCGGCGCGCTCGGCGGTGTGATCGTCAGCGCGGTGCTGTGGCAACTGGCGGCACATGATGCGAAGCCGGGCATCCAAACCGCACAGGCCGCGTCGAACAAGCCGTCGATGGTTGTTGCTGCCGCCGCCGCGCCGAAGACTGGCGCGGCCGCGCTTGCGGCCAGCCCAGCCGCAGCTGCTGCCGGCGCGCAGGCGCCGGCGCTGGTTGCAGCGGCCGCCGCGGGCGAGCGAACCGGCAAGATCGCCGCCCTGCGACAGCTGGCCGGCATGTGGGGGCTGGCGCTGGTCGACGGCGATCCGTGCCCGACGGCTGCGCGCCTCAATCTGCGGTGCCTGCAAACCAAAGGCGGCATCGATGAGCTGCGCCAGCTGGACCGTCCGGCGGTGCTGACCTTGCGCGACGATCCGGTCGCACCCAAACATGTGCTGCTGACCGCGCTGGATAAGCGCAACGCGACCATCATGACGCCGGGCGGCACGCCGCTGACGATCAGCGTCGATGCGCTCGATGCGCGCTATGGCGGCGAGTTCACCACGTTCTGGCGGGCGCCGCGCAGCTGGCGCGACGAGGTGTCCGTCGGCGATCACGGGCCGGATGTGGACTGGCTGGCCAAGCGCCTGTCGCAGCTGTACGAGCTGAAGAAGCCGCTGGAAAATCAGCCGCTGGACGCGACGTTGCGCGGCCGCCTGACCGAGTTCCAGACCGAGCAGCATCTCAAGGCGGACGGCGTGGCCGGTCCGAAAACTTTCATCCGACTGTATCAGTTGGGCGGCGTACAGGAGCCGCGTTTGCTGGCCCGTGCCGGCAAGGCCGACGCTGTGGCAGGGAAATAATATGTCCTATATTTTGGAAGCGCTGAAAAAAGCGCAGGCGGAACGTCAACTCGGCAACGCGCCGACCGTGCACGCGCCGACGCTGCAATCGATGGACCGGTCGGCGGCGGGCGGGCGGCTTAAAAAGCCGCTGCTGCTGCTGATCGTTGCCATGGGTGTTGTGATCGCCGCGCTGCTGGCCATGGTGTTCAAGCCGGCGGTGGCGCCCGACGGTGCCCCGGTCGTCCCGGACGTTGTTGGCGTACCAGCGCCAGCCGCGTCCCCTGCGCCGGTTGTCGTTGCGCAGGCCCCTGCACAGGCCGACAGCGCCGCGCCGCTGCCGGCGCCAGTGGCCGCACTGCCGCCGCCGGTGGCCACGCTGACCCCGGCGCCGCGCAAGCACGACGATCCTCAAACAGCGCAGGCCGCAAGCGCGCCTGTCGCGAACCCGGTCATCGCGACGGCTGCGACTGCGAAGCCAGCCGCCGCGTTCGAAGAGCCAGTTCAGAATCTGCGCGATCTGCCCGAGCCCATCCAGCGATCGATTCCGCAGATCGCCGTGGGCGGCTACATTTACTCCAAGAATCCGTCCGACCGCCTGCTGCTCATCGACAAAGTCCTGCGCCGCGAGGGCGAGGAGGTCGCACCCGGCCTGAAATTGGAAAAGCTCAATCCCAAGGAAGCGGTGTTCAATTTCAAAGGCTATCGTTACCGCGTTCCGTATTGAGCTGTCATCAACTTGTCACTCGGTAGTGATATTTTCTTATCATTGATAACAATGCATGGGGAAATATCATGAAACACCTCAAAATATTGCCTTTCCTGATAGCCGCCGCCTTCGCCATGCCACGTGCTCAGGCGGCGGACATCGAGACCAAGCAAGAACCGATCGGCTACGGCGCCGGCTTGCTGTGCCTGGGCTTGGTGCTGCTGGCCAACGGCCGTTCGCGCAACGACGCCTTCAACCAGAAGAACGACGAATAAACACCTGTCCGTAAGCCTCGCTCCATCCTCAAATGTTGCTGCGTATAATGGCGGTAACAGGTTGGGGTAGAGAGAGGTTGAACAATGCAGCAAGAGAGTTCCGCGCAGATGCGCAATGTTCTGGGCGTCATCGGGACGTCGGGCAGCGGTAAAACCACGTTGCTGGAATTCCTGATCGCCCGGCTGGCGGCGCAGGGGCTGAAGGTCAACGTCATCAAGCACAGCCACCACGACCTGGAGCTGGAACCGCCGCAGAAGGACAGCGCCCGCCTGCGCATGGCCGGCGCGGCCGAGGTGATGGTGGCGTCGCCGTTTCGTGTCGCTATCATCCGCGAACTGCGCGGCGCGCCCGAACCGACGTTGCAGGAACAGCTGGACCGTCTGTCGCCCGCCGACCTGACGCTGCTCGAAGGGTTCAAGACGTATCCGATCGACAAGCTGGAAGTCTATCGTGCCGAGCAGGGCCGTGCGCCGCTGTATCCGCTCGATCCGCACGTCCTCGCGGTGGCGTCCGATCTGCCCCGGCCCGCCGATCTGTTGCCCGGCACCGTATGGCTGGACCTGAACGCGCCCACCGAAGTGCTGGCCTGGCTGCTCGCGCACGTCGAGAAAAAACGTCAAAATAAATCCTCGGAAGGCTAAAGTTCTTGTCGAATCACCCGTAAAAGAAGTGATACCCCTTAAAGGAGGACGATATGGACGTTTCAAGTATTGCTCAAGCCGCAACTTCGCTCGCGGACACCGGCACCAAGCAGGCAGTTGGCATCGCTGTGCTGAAAAAGGCCCAGGATATCCAGGCTTCCAGCGCGCAAGCTTTGATTGAAGCCATTCCTCCGGTGCCATCGGCCCCGAGATTGCCGTCGAACCTGGGTAACACCATCAATACAACCGCCTGAACGGCGGCTTGGCGGGTAGTTCCGGCGCCTCCTGGCGCCGTTTGCATGCACCGTGCGTCATCGGTGCGCGGCTTCCTGGCGTGATCGTTCGATCCGCGCCGTTGCTCCTCGATTTGAATCCGGTCAACAGAAACCAGCGTATATACGTTATTGCTGGTACGCTGCGGTTCTGAAATTCAACCATCCATTCCAGGAGACTCACCATGAATAAACGTCAAGCCCTGATCGCCGCCGCCCTGGCCACCGTCTGCGCCACCGCCGCCGCCGTCGATCAAGATACGCCGAAGGAAAAGTGCTACGGCATCGCCAAGGCTGGTCAAAACGATTGCGCCGCCGCCAACGGCACGCACTCGTGCGCCGGCCAGGCCAAGGCGGACAATTCGCCAACCGAGTGGAAATATGTGCTGAAAGGTACCTGCGAAAAAGCCGGCGGCAAAACCACGCCACCGGCCAAGTAATCGCGGCGAGACCCACATAGCAACCGTATCAATCGGCGCAGCCATGCCGACGCCACACCTGTCGCAGCCGTTGGGTGTCGGCGTCGGGTTGCGGGCGCCGCACTACCGTCAGTTCCTCGAGCAGCGGCCGCGCGCCGCCTGGCTTGAGGTTCACACCGAAAATTACCTCGATCAAGCCGGCTGGGACAGCCATGTGCTGCTGCAGTTGCGGCGCGATTATCCGATCAGCCTGCATGGCGTCGGGCTGGGACTGGGCTCGGCGCGCGGTTTTTCCGAGCATCATCTGGAAAGCGTACGCAGCCTCGTGCAGAGGATAGACCCGGTGCTGGTGTCCGAACACTTGTGCTGGGGCGCCATCGGCGACCGCCATCTCAACGATCTCTTGCCGCTGACGCTGGACCAGGCCGCGCTCGACCTGTTGAGCGCCCGTGTCAGCCGCGTGCAGGACACCCTCAAGCGCCAGCTGCTGCTGGAAAACGTGTCGACCTATGTACGCTTTCACCAGGATGCGATGAGCGAGGCCGAGTTCATGGCGGCGCTGGCGGCGCGCACCGGCTGCGCGCTGCTGCTCGACATCAACAATCTGTATGTCAACCAGTGCAACCACGGTGAGGACGCGCTGGCCGCCATTGCCGCGATCGCACCCGGCACGGTTCGCGAAATGCATCTGGCCGGTCATCTGGTCACGCCCGGGGCCGTCATCGACCACCACGGCGCGGCGGTGGCCGAACCCGTCTGGCGTCTGTACGAGGCGGCGTTGCAGCGCTTCGGCGCCGTGCCGACCTTGCTCGAGTGGGATACCGACATCCCGGCGGTCGATGTGCTGTTGGACGAGGCCGCCAAGGCCGAGGCGCTGCACCGGCGCTATGCCGCGCCGCCCTTGGAGCGGTCGCGCGCGGCGGCGGCAGTCCCGGACGCGCCGGACGCGCCCGAGCTTGCCGCCAGCCAGCAACAGTTCGCCGACGCCCTGCTCGACGCCGGCAACGCGCCGCAGGTGCTGTCGCAATTTAAAGGCAGCGGCAACGAACACCGGCTCGCGCTGTATCGCGGCAACCTGACGGCGACCTGGGACAAGGTCCTGTCGGCCGCATACCCGGTGGTGCGGATGCTGGTAGGGGAAGAGTTCTTCAGCGGCCTGAGCAAAGCTTACGGCAGTGCCCATCCGCCCACCAGCGGCGATCTGAACCGGTTCGGCGCCGACTTCGATACGTTCCTTCGCGAGTTTCCTCACGTGGCAGAGTATCCTTATCTGACCGACATGGCCACACTGGAATGGGCGCTGCACCGCGCGCATTACGCGCCGGCGGCACAAGGCGTGAGCGCGCAGCGCCTTGCCGAGTTGTCGCCAGACCAAATGGAGACCGCGCGGATGACCTTGCATCCGGCCTGCCGGCTGTTGGCGTCGGACTGGGCCACTATTCAGCTATGGCAAGCGCATCAGCCGGACAGCGGCGTCGACTTCCCCGACAATATGACTGCGCCCAGTTACGGCATCGTGGCGCGTCCGGCCTGGAAAACGCAGGTCGTTCCGCTGAGCGCCGCCGGTTACTCGGCGCTGCGGACATTGGGGGAGGGGAGGAATTTCGGCGCCGCGCTCGACGCCGCGTTCGACATCGACGAAGCCTTCGACGTCGCCGGCAATTTACAGCTCTGGCTGGCGCACGCGCTGATTGTCGATATAAGGGAGATGGCTGAGACGGCTTGATCCGTCTCAGTCGCCGGGCTTGAACGCGCGCAGTATCCTGGCTTCGCCCGTCAAATCGCGATGCAGCTTGTTGGCGGCGGCCGTCAGCTCGATCATGCGGCCGATCTGGACCTCTTCAAACCGGGCCAGCTCTTCGGTCGCGGTCAGCAGCGCTTGAGCCAGTTTGGCGCGCGCGCCCTGGTACAGCGAACCGTGGTACTGGTTCGTGTTCTTGAGCAGCTCCTCGGCGTTTTCTATCACCTGGCGCAGATCGTCGAGCAGCTTTTCCTGGGTTGGGCTGTGTGGTTCAGGACCGTCCATGACGTCCCCCTGGTCGTAAAAAGAAACTGGTTGAAAAAGCCGGGTGGCAAGCAATTCCAATATAACTACGATATCGCCAGTCGGTTTGCGCGTAATCAAACACGCTCACCCCCGTCTGCAGCGTTTTCTCAGCCGCGCCTACAGATTACTACGTTATTGCTCAAAAGCAAGAAGAAATTACACGGCGTCAACGCTGATGCTGACGTCGCCGACGCTGACCTTCTGTCCGGCGCGGATTTTTGCGGTCTTGCGCAATTCCTGCTTGCCATCGACTTTGACCGTACCGCTGGCGACCATCATCTTGCCGGCACCGCCGCTGTCGCACAATCCAACCAGCTTCAACAGCTGGTTCAGTTCCACAAATTCCCCGTTTAACTCAAAACTTACTTTTTGCATTTTCGTCCTCTGTTGCAATGATGTAACTCGGTACCGACGTCACTTCGGATAGTGTAGCGGCATTCCGACAGCCGCGCAGTGTACCCCACCGAATCGGGTTGTCACTCCTAAAAAAAATTGTTATGCTGGGATAGCTGCCAAATTTTTAAGCAGCACGACGTGCCTCGCCGAGCGGATCATGAACAAGCTCTCCCTGACCATGCTGGTAATCGTTGCTCCGCTCTCGGCGGCGGCTGGTGCGGCCACATCCGATCCTTTCTCGTCGCAGCAGAGCGTGCCTGTGTTCGAAAAGCGGGCCAACTCCGCAGTGTTGTTCGACGCCGCCGACCGCCAGTCCGCGCTGGTCGACCAGTTGCAGACCGATGGTGCGCGTCGTTATGCCGCGTTCTCCGGCGCGCCGCGTCTGCACTTCGGTGCGTTGCCTGAAAACCTCTCCTTGCTCGATCCGCTCGGCCCCCTGTTGAACGAGCGCAGCCGCCGCTATCTGAGCAGCGCCGAGTTCGAGAAGAAGACCGGGCGCGCGGTCGGGATTCTGACCATCGGTTTGCTGCGCGAGACCGGTTCCACCCTGGGCGGCGGCCAGCCCGGCACGTCATGGGGAATGAATAGCCGTCCCACCACCAAATTCACATCGCTGTCGCTGGGGTACGCGCTCACGCCGCGCAGCTCGGTCATGGCGATGGCGTCGTATGGCAAGACCGAAGGTTTCGGCGCGCCGGATAGCTTGATGGCGCAGGTGTCTTCGGTGCGCACGATGGCGTACAGCGTCGGCGTGTCGACGCGGCAGATTTTCTCGTCCCAGGACCGCTTGGCGGTGACGGTGTCGGTGCCGGCCAAGGTGCGCACCGGCTCGATGCAAAATGGCGATTCGGATACGCGTGTCAGTTATTCCAGCGCGCAGGAGTTCGGTGCGCCGACGTTGAATCTGCGCCCGACCGCGACCGAGCGGGATCTGGAGTTCGGCTATACCACCATGGTGGGCAAGGCTGGCAAGATGGGCAAGCTGACCGGCGCTGTGATGCTGCGCGTGAATCCCGGGCACGATGCGAACGCCCGGCCGGATGTACTAACCGGGGTGCGCTACGCGTACGGGTTCTGATATTGCCGCTGACGGCATTCAGATGGCGGATTACGGCTTCGCCTAATCCGCCCCACGTGGTTCCGTGGTTCTTTTTCTAGCCCTTGGCGTTGGGGCGCGTCATGTCCAGCGGGACGATCCACTCGTCGAATTGTTCCGCCGTTACGTAGCCGAGCGCTAGCGACGCTTCCTTCAACGTTGTCCCTTCGTGCTGCGCCTTCTTGGCGATCGACGCCGCCTTGTCGTAGCCGATGTGCGGCGCCAGCGCCGTCACCAGCATCAGCGAACGTTCCATCAGTTCGGCGATGCGGCCGCGATTCGGTTCTATCCCATGGACGCAATGTTCCTCGAAGCTGCGCATGCCGTCGGCCAGCAGGCGCGCGCTTTGCAGGAAGTTGTGCGAGATCAGCGGCTTGTAGACGTTCAGCTCGAAATTGCCCGAGGCACCGCCCATCGTGATGGCGACATCGTTGCCGAACACCTGGCAGCACAGCATGGTGACCGCTTCGCACTGGGTCGGGTTGACCTTGCCCGGCATGATCGAGCTGCCCGGCTCGTTCTCGGGGATGGTGATCTCGCCCAAGCCCGAACGCGGTCCGGAGGCCATCCAGCGCACGTCGTTGGCGATTTTCATCAGCGCGGCAGCCAGCGTTTTTAAAGCGCCGTGTGCCGACAGCAACGCGTCATGGCCTGCGAGGGCGGCGAATTTGTTGTCGGCGGTGCGGAACGGCAGCGACAAGGTATGTTCGAGCTCGGCGGCGATGCGCACCGCGTATTCCGGATGCGCGTTGAGGCCGGTGCCGACGGCGGTGCCGCCGGCGGCCAGCTGCAGCACGCCGGGCAGGGCGGCGTTGATCGCGTGCTCGGCAAAATCCAGATGGGCGACGTAGCCGGAGAATTCCTGGCCCAGGGTCAGCGGAGTGGCGTCCTGCAGGTGGGTGCGGCCGATCTTGACGATGTCGGCAAACGCCTCGGCCTTGGCGTGCAGGCTGTCGCGCAGCTGGCGCAGCGACGGCAGCACCGTGTTGGCCAGCGCCTGCGCGGCGGCCACGTGGATCGCGGTCGGGAAAATGTCGTTCGACGATTGGCCCTTGTTGACGTCGTCGTTCGGGTGCAGCTTGCGGCTCTCGCCGCGCACGCCGCCCATCAGCTCGGAGCCACGGTTGGCCAGCACTTCGTTCATGTTCATGTTGGACTGGGTGCCCGAGCCGGTCTGCCACACCGCCAGCGGAAACTCGCCGGTGTGCTTGTCGGCAAGCACCTCGTCGGCGGCCTGGGTGATGGCGATGGCTTTCGCGCCGTCCAGCAGGCCCAGGTCCAGGTTGACGCGGGCGGCGGCGCGCTTGACGCTGGCCAGCGCGTGGATCAATTCCGGCGGCATGCGCTCGGTGGAGATGTGGAAGTGTTCCAGAGAGCGCTGGGTTTGCGCGCCCCACAGTTTGTCATCGGGGACGTCGATCGGTCCAAAACTGTCACGTTCGCTTCTGTTGCTCATAATTCATCCTTGTTCGGAAGTCATCATTTGGGGGCTTTTCAGTGTAGCGCAGATTGGAAAAATTATCCTGGGGCTACAAAAATCGAAAAATCAGCCGTTATAGCCGTATACCTTACGATTACGCGTTCCTCATTATGCAGCGTTTCACACTGACACTTATGCTCCGCTCCCTGGCCTGCGCCGTACTGCTGGCGTCGGCGGGCGCCAGCGCGGCCGAGCTGGGCGACGTTTCCGCGCGCTCGTTCATCGGCCAGCCGCTGGCTGCGGACATCGAACTGGTGGCGCTGGCGCCGGACGAAGTGAACGCCTTGCAGGTAAGGCTGGCCCGCGCGGACGTGTTTCGGGGCGCGAACATCACGATGAACCCGGCGTTGTCGACGGTGCGCATGTCGGTGGTTAAGCGCGACCAGAAGCAGTTTTTGCACGTGACGACCACGCGCGCGATCGACGCCGACTACGTCCATATGTTTGTGGAATTGAGCGCGGCGGGGCGGCAGGATCTCCGTTTGGCCACGGTCTGGCTGCAAGCGGATCCCAATCCGCCGCCGCCTCCGCCGGCGCCGGTACCGGTGGCGTCATCGGTGCCGACGCCTACCGCGATGACCTCGGCAGACGCGGAGCGGATCACCGCGCAGGCGAGGGCCGAGCGTGCCGCCGACGTGCCCGCTCCGAAGCCGGCGCGGGACCGGACCCGTCCGGCGCCGCTGCCATCGGTGCATGAATCCGAGACCGGCGTGCCGGGGGCAATCAAGGCCGCTGCCGCCGCTGCTGCGCCGGTGCGGCAGACGCCGACGGTGGCGGTGCGGGATTTGCCGTCGCGCATATCGGAAGCGATGGGAACACCGCGCAATGCTCCCAAAGCCAGCCCTGCGGCAGCGTCCACGTCCGCTCCTGCTCCTGCCGCTGCCGTTGCTGCTGCTGCTGCGTCGGCCAAGCCAGCGACACACCACGACGCGGCCACCGCCGACAGCGCAGTGCCGTTGCCGATCGCGCAGGCGTTGCTGCCGCTGGCGCCGTTGCCGCTGCCTGCCGGCATTAAACGCCCGGCCGCGCCTGCCGCATGTGCGCCGTCCGGCAACAGCGCCAAGGAATGCAAGGCGCTCGATACGCACAGCCTCGCCTTGTCCAGCAAGCTGGTGGAGCTGGAAGGAAAAATGAAGGCGCTGCAAGGCGCGATCAAGAATGCGGAGGCCGCACCGGCGCCTTCTGCCGCAGCGCCCAAGGTCGGCCAGGCGGGGACGGCCGTGTTGGCGGCGGCCGGCAGCAGCGTTGCTGCCGCAGTGGCGGCGCCAGCGGCAGCGAAGGAGGTGCCGAAAGCCGCCTCCGTGGCCTCGGCGTCGCCGCCGGCGGCGTCCGCACCGGAAGCGACATCGGCCAAGGTCGCGGATGACAAATCGCATAAACCCGCCAAAGCCGGCGAAGCGCAGGCGGCGACGATGGACGGCGCCTCGGCTTCGGCTTCGGCAGCTGCGGCCTCCGCGTCCGCATCGGCCAGCGCCGACGGGCATGGCGCGAACGCATCGGCCTCGGCGGCCGGTGCGTCGGCTTCGGCGTCCGCGCCGGTTCCGCTCAAGCGCGTGCTCCCCAAATTGAAATACAAGAAGGAAAAGCCGGTCGAAAAGCCGACCAACTATGTCGCCTGGGGTGCGGGCGCGGTCGGCGCGCTGCTGCTTGCTGGCGCTGGCTTGATCTACTGGCGCCGCAAAAAGTCCGGCGCCGCGCCGCTGAAAATCTGGCAGGGCTTCCGCAAGAAAAAGCCGGTCGACCTTGAGGGCAAGCCGCAGCAGGCCCAGCCGCTGCATGAAGTGACGCCCGAATCAATAATGCAATAGTAATAAGCTTATTACCTCAGCGTTGCCTGTGGTGCCTTGATCTGGGTTATAGTATTCGACGCTTTTTGCACGCCATACCCCTTTTCGAAAGAGCCCTATGACCGCAGCAGATCTCCCGTCGCAATATCAGGAGCAGTACCAAGCCTTCAAACAACTCGGCCTTAAACTGGATATGTCGCGTGGCAAGCCAGCGCCCGAGCAACTCGACCTGTCGAACGCGCTGACCGAATCGCTGGATGGTTTCAAAGCCGTCGACGGCACGGACGGCCGCAACTACGGCGGCACCGTCGGCCTGCCCGAAGCGCGCCAACTGTTCGGCAAACTGCTGGACGTGCCTGCGGCGCAAGTCGTCGTCGACAGCAGCGCCAGCCTGTCGCTGATGCATGACGTCATCATCTACAGCCTGCTCAACGGCACGCCGGGCAACGCCCCGTGGGTGCGCGAGCCGGTCACCTTCCTGTGCCCGGTGCCGGGCTACGACCGTCACTTCTCGATCTGCGAAGCGCGCGGCATTAAAATGATCAACATTTCGATGACCGAAGCCGGCCCGGACATGGACCTCGTCGAAAAACTGGTGGCCGAGGACGCCAGCATCAAGGGCATGTGGTGCGTGCCGAAATACAGCAACCCGGGTGGCGTGGTCTATTCGGATGAAGTCGTCAACCGCCTGGCAGCGATGAAAACCGCCGCGCCGGACTTCCGCCTGATGTGGGACGACGCCTATCGCTTCCACCACCTGAGCGAGAAGAAACTGGAAGTGGCCAACGTCCTCGAGGCTTGCGCCAAGGCCGGCAATCCGGACCGCGCGATCGTATTCGCTTCGTCGTCGAAGGTGACCTGGGCCGGTTCCGGCATCGCCGCGCTGGCCGCCTCGCCAGCCAACATCGCCTGGTGGACCAAGCACGCTGGCATCCGCAGCATCGGCCCGGACAAGATCAACCAGCTGCGCCATGTACGCCTGCTCAAGGACGTCGCCACCGTCGATGCGTTGATGGAGCAGCATCGCGCGCTGTTGCAGCCGAAATTCGAAGCGGTGCTGGCGCAATTTGAAACGTACCTGGGCGACGTGCCGGGCGTATCGTGGACGCGTCCGCTTGGTGGTTACTTCATCGACCTGGTGACGCCGGACGGTTCGGCCAAGCGCACCGTGGCGTTGGCGAAGGAAGCGGGCATCACCTTGACGCCGGCCGGCGCCGCCTTCCCGTACGGTAACGACCCGAAGGACAGCCACATCCGCATCGCGCCGAGTTTCCCGTCGCTGGACGAGATCACCAAGGCGGCGCAGGGGATCGCGCTGTCGTTGCGTGTCGCGCTGGCTAGCTAAAAAACAACTCCGGGGTCGGGTCCGCCATTTCTACGCGGACTCGACCTTGGAGGCGCTGTCGTCGCGATCGGCGGCGGTTCGGCATAAAAAAAGCGCCTCGATGAGGCGCTTTTTTGTTGGGCATGCGGATTTTACTGACGCGCCATGCCTGGCACCTGATTCATCCATGGATCGGTGACGTCGCGGATTTCGCGGTCGTTGGCCAGGATCTGCTTGAGCAGGTCGATCTTGCGCAGGCGCGGGGCGCCGTTCAGGGCGGGCACGCCGGTGGCGACCGCACGCGCTTCGGTGGCGCACTGGGTTTCCAATTTGCTCAGACCGTCCCAGTCGCCCATGCGCGCGGCGGCGGCCATCTGGTTGCTCAAACCGGCAATGTTTTCGTACATCGAGAGGACTTCGTTCGAGGTCATATTCCCACCCAGGCTAGTTATCTTCGGTAAAACGGATTACCGCATGTCCTGATTAACGTCAGCTTAAACGGGAACTTTAGGGTGATTTCAAAAATATTTGAAAAAAGTCGAAAAAAAAGCCGCCGTGCTCAAAAGCAGGCGGCTTTCGTTGCCGTTAAGGCAAGTTGATGTTATCGGCCAGCTTACTTCACCAGCTCTTCCAGACCAGCGCTCAGCTCGTCCGGCGATGGCATATCGTCAATCAGTGCGTTGTCGTCCAAGCCGAGTTCCTCGGCCAGTTCGGTCGGGTAGCAGGCCGCGATTTCGTCCGCGCTCAGTTGTGCGTGCTCGACGCGCGCGCGCCACGCCGCCAGCGAGACGACCGCCGCCAGCCGATTAAGTTCGCCGTTGTGATGCGGCTCCGGGAAGGCTTCGATGGTTTCCGAGAACGCGGCCGGGAACTTCCAGCGCTTGGCCAGCTCGGCGCCGACGTCGGCAAAGGTGTAGCCGAACGACGCGGTTTCGGCGTCGAGGCGGCGCGCGTCCATCGGGCTGGCGATCTTGTCGATCTCCATCGATTTTTCAGGCATCGCCGAATGCATCACCAGCTGGCCGATCGCGTGCATCATGCCGATGGTGAAGGCGAGGTCGGTGTTTTCCTTGGTTTTCTTGGCGATCCACTTGGCCGACACGGCGGTGTGCAGGCTGTAGCGCCAGAACTGTTTGAGGTCGAGGCCGGGAACCGTCTTGAAGCCGCTGACCAGGCCCGAGCTGATGACCAAGGTGCGCACGGTGACGAAGCCGAGCATGAGCACCGCGTCCTCGACCGTGCCGATGCTGCGTGAGACGTGATAGTAGGCCGAGTTGGCCAGGCGAAGCAGCTTTGCGCTCAGCACTGGATCGGTTGCCAGTTTTTT
Source organism: Duganella sp. AC917 (assembly GCF_979258245.1). Classification (NCBI taxonomy): domain Bacteria; kingdom Pseudomonadati; phylum Pseudomonadota; class Betaproteobacteria; order Burkholderiales; family Oxalobacteraceae; genus Duganella; species Duganella sp. AC917. The sequence continues at coordinate 3,639,664 of NZ_OZ409848.1, read as the reverse complement.
TGCGATCTCTTCGGTCGAGACGCTGGCCTTGTCGAAACTGCTGATCAATTCCTCGACGACCTTTGGCGCGGTGGGCAGCGCGGTCGGATTCTGGAACAAGGCGTCAAGTTTCATTTGTATCTCCTGGATGCTCAGTAATGTTGGGCGTTGCTATGGGCTAACTATATAGCGATTCCCTGAATGAAAGAAGTGATTTGATACCTGAGCGTATCTTTTCTGCTGTCTCGATACGCTACACTGGCGCCATGGAACCCGATCATATTGAACAAATTACACAGAAAACGCTGCAACATTACGAGCTGACGGCGCAGCAATTTTTCGCCGGCACCATCGACCATGATGTCAGCCAAAATATCGCCGCGCTGCTCGACGCCATCGAAGCGGCAGCGCCGTATCGCCTGCTCGACCTTGGTTGCGGTCCCGGCCGCGATTTGAAAACCTTTCGCGAGATGGGACACGAGGCGATCGGCGTCGACGGCTCGGCCCGTTTCGTGGACATGGCGCGCGCGTACAGCGGTTGCGAAGCTTGGCAGCAAGACTTCGTCCAGCTCGATTTGCCTGCCGAATATTTCGACGGCGTGTACGCCAACGCCTCGCTGTTCCACGTGCCGAGCGCGGCGTTGCCGGACGTGTTGCGGCGCCTGCACGCGGCGCTGAAACCGGGCGGCGTGTTGTTCAGTTCCAATCCGCGCGGCGACAACCGCGAAGGCTGGAACGGCCCGCGCTACGGCAGCTACTACGATTACGAGACGTGGGAACGTTACCTTGGCGCAGCAGGTTTTAGCGCGGTCCAACATTACTACCGACCCAGCGGATTACCGCGCGATCAGCAGCCATGGCTGGCCAGCGTATGGCGCAAAATTTGATTGCCGGCAGCGTTCGCGAACGCACAGATAACTCATCCGCTCGAGCCTATAGTGAATCCATCCACACAGCGCCATGTTGTGTGTCCTGTAGCTTCAACAAAGATAAAGGAGTTCATCATGAACAAGGATCAAGTTAAGGGTACGGCGAAAGACATCGGCGGCAAAATCCAGGAAAAAACCGGCGAACTGGTCGGCAGCTCGGAACAGCAGGCCAAGGGCCTGAACAAGCAAGCCGAAGGCAAAGTGCAAAAAGGCGTAGGCGATGCCAAAGAAGCCATTGACGACGTCGTCAAAGGCAACCGCAACTAAGAGCACCGCACCGCGCGTCACGCGCATCGCAGGCGATCATTCGCCGCATAGAAAAACAGCCGCGTTAGCGGCTGTTTTCGTTTACCCAAATGACTACTCGTTTACGCGATCACCTCTGCGGCGGATCAGGCCGCGATGCGGTTGCTCGACAGATCCCAGCCGCCGGCGGTGTTGCCACCGGAACCGCCGGAAATTTTCTGCTGCGTATAGCGCCATTTCACCTTCGAAAACTTCAGCGACACTTGCTCCGACAACACATCGCCCTCATGCGCGCTGGGCGACACGGTGCCGATCAACACATTTTCCAGTTCGATTTCGAAATACTTGATACGCTCGCCCTGACCATCGGCGCGCATGAATTCGAACTTCGCCTTGGGAATGGTTTTCCCGGATGAGCACGTTTGCAGTAGTACTGGCGACGCCAGATCGGCCATTTTCAGCAAGGTGATGTCCTGATGTTCGCAACGCTCGGCGGTATGGCCGCCGCTGGTCGAAGCGGTAGCCGATTTCGGCTGGCTCACCGCCCAGCTCACGGACTTGCATTCAATCCAATCCTTGTGTTTATCGTCGGCCGACTCGCCGCGCACTCCGTCGATTTGCAGATAGACATCGATAGCCATAATTCCTCCTGGAATATAAGTGAAGCGGCGCGAAACGCACCGCAGCGGGCATTATCGAATAATCAACAAATCTTCCCTTGTGGCTGCTCAATTTGTCGCAAAAAAACCGGGGTCAAGTCTGTCATTCGGACACGGACTCTTGTATCAGACGTCGGCTGTCCACCTAGTCACCAGCTGGTGTCCGAATGACAGACTTGACCCCCGTAGTTGAATGGACGTCGGCTGTCCACCTAGTCACCAGCTCGTGTCCGAATGACAGACTTGACCCCCGTAGTTGAATGACAGACTTGACCCCCGTAGGTTATTTTGCGTCGGGCATCAGGTTCTTTTTGAAGAAGGCTTCGATGTTGCCGTAGACGTGGCGCTGCGGACCTCGGCCGGCGATGCCGTGCTTGCCGCCCGGGTAGGTCATCAGTTCGAAGCGGACGTTGCGGCTTACCAGCGCGTCGATCATGCGCGTGGTGTTGGTGAACAGCACGTTGTCGTCGGCCATGCCGTGCATCAGCAGCAGCGGGGATTTGAGGCCGTCCAGGTGCGAGTAGACACCGGCCGCCACGTAGCCGGCGGCGTTGGCTTTTGGCGTGCTCATGAACTGCTCGGTGTAGTGGGTGTCGTACAGCGCCCAGTCCGTCACCGGCGCGACCGAGACGCCCATCGCGATCTTGTCGGACGCTTGCGCCAGCAGCCGCAACGTCATGAAGCCGCCGTAGCTCCAGCCGAATACGCCGATGCGCTTGGCGTCGATAAAGCTTTGCTTGCCCAGCCATTCGATGCCGGTCAGCTGGTCTTCGACTTCGACCTTGCCCAGGTTCAGGTAGTTGGCGTCGGTGAAGGCGCGCTCGCGGCGGAACGAGCCGCGGTTGTCCAGACGCCACACCACAAAGCCTTGCTGCGCCATGTATTGGTCGAAGAAGTTGCCCCATTTGCGCGCCACGTGCTGTGAATGCGGGCCGCCGTAGGTCGACAGATAGACCGGATATTTCTTCACCGGGCTAAAGCCGCTCGGCTTGATCATCGAGTAGTACAAGGTTTGGCCGTCGTTGGCCTTCAAGGTGCCGTACTCGGTGCGCAGGTGCGCGTCCTTGTACTTGCCGTAGGGATGGCTGGCGGTCAGTTCATTGTGCTCGAGCCAGCTGATCATCTTGCCGTCCGGACGGCGGATGCTCACTTGCGGCGGGGTGTCCGGGTCGGACCAGGTGTCGACGAACACTTCGCCGTTGCGCGAGAACGCGGAGTCGTGCCAGCCGTCGCCTTCGGTGATGCGGGTCGGCTTGTCGGCACCGCTACCGTCGAGCTTGAGCGCGTAGGTCTGGCTGTCGATGACGGCGTCGCGGTTCGATTGCACGAATACGCGGCCATTTTTTTCGTCGACCGCGAGCAGCTTGTCGATGCCCCATTCGCCGCTGGAAATCGGATGCAGCAGTTTGCCGTTCAGGTCGTACAGGTAGAGGTGCTTGCGGCCGCTGCGCTCGGACGGCCAGATGAAGCCCTTGTCGTTGCCCAGGAAGCGCAGGTCGTCGAAGATGCTGACCCAGGTCGGCGACGTTTCGGTGATCAGCACGCGCTGCGCCAACGTGGCGGCGTCAACCGACACCAGCTCAAGCTTTTTCTGGTCGCGGCTCTGGCGCTGGAACAGCAAGGCCTTGCTGTTGGCGCTCCAGTCGGCGCGCACCAGGTAAATATCTTGTTCTGCGCCGAGCTCGACGTTGCGGATCTCGCCGGTGGTCGGCGAGACGATCTTCAGTTGCACCAGCACGTTCGGATCGCCGGCCGCAGGGTAGCGCTGCTCGATCACGTCCGTGCGGTCGGCGTAGATTTCAAACCGCTTGACCACCGGCACCGGCGCTTCGTCGTAGCGCTTGTAGGCGATGGCGGAGTCGTCCGGCGCCCAGTAGTAGCCGCTGGTCTGGCCCATTTCTTCCTGCGCGACGAATTCGGCCTCGCCATTGTGGATGGTGCCCTTGCCGTCGGTGGTCAGCTGGCGTTCCTTGTTGTTGGACAGGTCGATGACGAACAAGTTCTGGTCGCGCACGAAGGAAACGTAACGCCCCTTCGGCGAGATCTTCGGATCGAGCACGTTGCCGCTGGCGACCATGCGCGCGGTGTCTGGCTTGCTGACGTCGATCAGGTACAGGTTGCCGGCGATCGGCACCAGCAGCTGCTTGCCGTCCGGCGACCAGCTGTAGCTGAGGATGCCCTTGAGGCTGGCTGTGCGGGCGCGCTCGCGGCGGGCTTTTTCAGCGTCCGACAGGTTCTCTTCCGGCACCAGGATCTTGGAGTCGACCAGGCGGTGCGTGGACTTGTCCTTGAGGTTGTATTCCCACAGGTCGAGCTGGAACTGGTTGTCGTCGCGGCCGCGCAGGAAGGTCACGCGGGCGCCGTCGGGCGACACCTTGAGGCTGCGCACGCCGGGGCCGCTCAGCGACGGGTCGGCGTGGATGCGGTCCAGGGTCAGTTTTTCGGCGGCGGCATTGCCGCCGGCCAGCAGTGCGAGAAAGCAGAGGATAAAGCGCATGGAAGGTCTCTAGGTGGGCAATCCAAGACGATACCAGAGTCGAGTTTAAGTGGCGAGATGGCAATGTTCTGAATCCATCCCGCAAAACCGTCTTTCCTTCGGCGCCGATGTATCGTTGTGTTTCAGGGGCGCGACGGGCGTCGTGCCTAGGCCTCGCGCACGCGCCGCAGCGCCAGGTTGCGCAGCGACCAGCTCAGCAGCACGGCCGCCACCGTCAGTCCCACCACCAGCCCGATCCAGAAGCCGGAGGCCGCCATCGGCGCGGCCGGCGACCACGGCATCCATTTCGGCGCCAGGCCCAGCCAGCAGCCCAGCGGCAGCGCGAAGCCCCAGAACGCCAGCAATTGGATCATCATCGGCTGGCGCGAGACCTTGTAGCCGCGCAGTGCGCACGCGGCCGCCACCTGGGTCGAGTCGGACAACTGGAACAGCGCGGCGAACAACAGCAGGTGGGCGCACAGTTGCTGTACCGCCGGGTCGGACGTGTAGGCGCGCGCGATATGGTGGCGGAATACGACGATGAACGCGGCCGATAACACCGCGAACGCCAGCGACATCCACACGCCGACCCAGGCCACGAAGCGCGCCTTGCGCGGATTGGCTTCGCCCATCGACTGGCCGACGCGGGTGATCAGCGCGATGCCAAAGCTGAGCGGCACCATGAATACCAGCGAGGTGAAATTGAGCGCGATCTGATGCGACGAGATTTGCACCACACCGTAGCGCGCCACCAGCAGGCTGACCGCGCCGAACGCGCTGACCTCGGCAAAGTAGCTGATGCCGATCGGCACGCCCAACCGCAGCATCGAGCCGATTTCCGGCCAGTGCGGCCATTCCCAGTGCGTGAACGGATAGGTGGCGCGGTAGGCGGGCGCGTAGCGTATCCAGGCCAGCATGGCGAACAGCATCATCCACATGCACAACGCGGTCGAGACCGCGCAGCCGACCCCGCCCAGCGCCGGGAAGCCCCAGTTGCCGAAGACCAGCAGCCAGTTGACGAACACGTTGATGCACAGGCCCAGGATGGCGATCAGCATGATGGGCAGGGTCTGGTTCATGCTGGTGCTGTAGCCGTACAGCGCGCGGTAGGCCGCGAACGGCAGCAGGCCGATGCTGATGATGTGGACGAACAGCTCGGCCTGTTGCTGCACGTGCGGCGTCAGATACAGGTGCGCGAACAGCAGGGTGGCGAGGTTGGCCAGCGCAGCCGCGATCAGCCCGACCCCGAGCGCCTTCCATAACGATTGCCGCACCGTGTGCGGAATTTTGCTCAGGTCGCCCGCGCCGACGTAGTGCGCGACAATGGTGTTAATCGCCATCATGACGCCGCTGACGGTGACCAGGATAATCGACCAGATCGACGTGCCCAGTGATACGGCCGCCAGTTCGTCGGCGCTGGTGTGGCCGGTCATGGCGACGTCGGCCACGCCCATGCCGACGGTGGCGAGCTGACCGATCAGCATGGGCCAGGACAGGCGCCACAGGGCGGCGGCTTCGGTACGGATCGACGACAGGGTGAAAGAGTGGGGCATAAGCGGGAGGCGGCGGCAGCAAGATGTGACTGAGCCCGTCATTTTAACGGCTGCGGGCGCACGATTGCATTTGGTTGCAATTTAGTTGGACTGCTGCGTATGCGAAACTTATAACATGCGCGTTATGTGTCAAAGACGTCCATCCCGGATGTCGACCAACAACTATTCAGGTTAAAACTATGAAAAAATTCCTGCCCCGCTTACGCAACGCCGCTCTGGCGCTGGCCGCTCCCGTCGTCTTCGCCGCTGCCGCGCAGGCAGGCGAAGTCACGCTGTACACCCACGACAATTTTGGCGGACCGGCGATCACCGTGCGCGACCAGATACCCGACCTGTCGTCCGAAGGCTTCAACGACCGCGCCTCGAGCATACGGGTGCGCTCCGGCCGCTGGCAACTGTGCGAAAACGCCAATTTCGACGGCCATTGCATCGTGCTGGGACCTGGCGAGTACCGCAAGCTGGAAGGCTTTAACGATGTGCTGTCGTCGCTGCGCGAGGTCGGCGGCGACGGCGATCGTGGCGATCGCGGTGACAGGGGAGATCGCGGTGATCGCGGCCATGGCGGACGCGGCGACAACGGCCACGGCGGCCGTGGCGGCGCACCGATCACCTTGTATTCGCAGTCCCGTTTCAACGGCGCCGAGGTTGAGCTGCGCGACGACATCCGCAAGCTCGATCGTCTCGACTTCAACGACCAGGCCGGCTCGGTGATCATCCGCGAGGGCAGCTGGCAGCTGTGCGACGACGCCGACTTCCGTGGTAAATGCGTGGTGCTGTCGCCTGGCCGCTACGACAACCTGCGCGACATGGGCGACCGCATCTCGTCGGTGCGCCGGGTACGCTAAGTGATGTGCCGGGAGGCGCGCCTCCCGGTGCTTCAGCCTACGCGCGCTTGCGGCGGGCCAGTCCGGCGACCATCGCCAGGCCCAGCCCGAGCATCGCCCAGGTTTCCGGCTCGGGAACGGCGGTAACGGCCTGCTCGTTGAGCACAAGGTTGTCGACCAGGCTGAAGTAGGTCGCGGTGGATTGGTTGTAGACAAGTTCCAGGACGAGCGAGGTGAGGTGGTCGAAGCCGCTCAGGTTATAGGTCGTCAGGCCGTATGGGTTGGGGTCGCCCGCGCCACCGAGCGTGTAGGTCAGCACGACGTTATGCCCGCTTACGTCGGTGCCGGTGAGCTTGACGGTACTGGTTTGCACTGCCCAAAAAGTGGCGAGGTCGAGGCTGGCGAGTGAAAACGCTTTGTTAGCGATGTTGGTGACGGTAACCGTGCCGCCCAAGTCCAGGCTGGTCGTCCCGTTGCTCGCGTGAACCCCGTCGGTGCTCGCCGCCATGATCCAGGCATATCCGCCCGTGAGGTTAAAGTTGTAGCCACCGGTGGCAAAGTTCGTGCCGCCCGGCATCCCAAGCTGGTCGCTGGGGGGCAATTCGTCAAACGTGATGGTGGTGGCTTGTGCCGCGCCGGCTCCCATGGTGAAGGCCAGGGCCAACATAGCCGCGTGGAGTTTTGCTGAAAACATTGAATCTCCCTAGTTTTATTCGAGCGGAAATAGTATCTGTTTCCAAATAAATAAGATATAAAATTACAACTTTCTGTTGTGGCGGTGTCGCGCCCTCCCTTCTGAAGGGCGGCGGCGATCGCGGATTGGCGGTAAACTTGGGATCAAGTGTCGAGTCAAGCCGCCGGCCCAACGCAGGCAAAAGTGGAGCGCAACGTGGAATACAAGGACTACTACCAAACCCTGGGCGTGGCTAAAACCGCCTCGGAAGACGAAATCAAGAAGGCTTACCGCAAGCTGGTCCGCAAATACCATCCGGACGTCAGCAAGGAAGCCGACGCGCAAAAGAAAACCCAGGAACTCAACGAGGCGTACGGCGTGCTGGGCGACGCTGAAAAACGCGCGGCCTACGACGACCTGGGGCGCGGGCGCCAGTTCCGCGCCGGCCAGGAATTCCGTCCGCCGCCGGACTGGGGGCGCGGCTTTGGCGGCGGCACCGGCAATCCGGGCACCAGCGGCGGCGCTCCGGGCGGCGGCTTCGGCGATTCCGATTCCAGCGATTTCTTCGCCGACCTGTTCGCCAACCTGGGCGGGCGCCGGCGCCAGCAGTACACGCAGTACGAGCCGCAGCGCGGCGACGACAGCCACGCCACCATCACCATCGACCTGGTCGACACGTACCAGGGCGCCACACGCAACGTCAGCATGATGGTGGCCGAGCGCGACGCCGCCGACCGCATCGTTACGCGCGAGCGCACGCTCAGCGTCAACATTCCGAAAGGCGTGACGGCCGGCCAGCAGTTGCGCCTGTCCGGCCAGGGCCAGCGCGGCGAGGCCGGGCCGGGCGACCTGTATCTTGAAATCCAGTTCCGTGCCGATTCGCGCTACCGCGTCGACGGCCGCGACGTCTTCGAGACGGTGCCGGTGGCGCCGTGGGAGCTGGCGCTGGGCGCGGATATCGAGGTCTCCACGCCGTCCGGCAAGGTCACCGTGTCGGTGCCGGCCGGCTCGCAAAGCGGCCGCAAGCTGCGCCTGCGCGGACGCGGCATCCCCGGCAAGGAGCCCGGCGATCTGTACCTGCTACTGGAAGTGGTGCTGCCGCCGGCGAACACCGACAAGGCACGCGAACTGTATCAAACGATGGCGCGCGAGATGGCGTTCAATCCGCGCGCGGGAGGATGAGCTATGGGACAGGCAATGGAAGCGGCGGCGGGGCAGTCGCCGATCACCGCCGTATTGATCGATGAAACCGCGCTGACGCTCGAGGAATTGGCGCGCGCCTGCGCGGTCGAGCGCGACTGGGTGGTGCAGCGGGTGCGCACCGGCATCCTGATGGAGTGCGCGTCGGACGACAGCGTCAGCTGGCGCTTTACCAGCGCCGACTTGGTGCGGGCGCGCCGGCTGTGCCAGATCGAGCGCGACTTCGAAGCCAACGATGACGTCGCCGCGCTGGTGGTCGATCTGTCGGAAGAGATCTCGCGCCTGCGCGGCAAGCTCAGCGCCGCTGGCGTGAAGTAGCCGCCGGCGCCTTCCTGACCGGTGTCGCAGTGATCGCCGGTGTCGGTTCGACGACCGGCTGGGCGCTCGAGCGCTGATGGAAAGGCATGTGGATCGGCACGTGTTGTCCTCCCACCGAGGTGGGCTGTAGTTTGCCGCCGTACTCCTCGGCGATAAGCCGGTCCATGTCGAGGAACTGCTGCATGACCCAGCGTGTGGCGGGTCCGGGCTCCTCGTCGCCGCGCCGTATCACGTACAGCGGCGCGCTGAACGACGGCCCCTCGGCGACCTCGAGCTGCACTAGCCGGCCCGCGTCCAGATCCCACTGAATGAACTCCACCGGCATATTGCCCCAACCGATGCCGCTGCGCAGCAGCGCATGCTTGGAACTCAGGTCGCCCAGGCGCCAGTCGCGCAGCGCCACGACGCCGAAATCCTGTCCCTTGGTCAAGGTGCTGCGGTCGGTCAGCACCAGCTGCGTGTGTTCGCGCAGGATCTCGTTGGAGATCTTGCCCTTGATCTGGGCCAGCGGATGGTTGGGCGACACCACCGGCACCATCGTCACCACACCGCAGCTCTGGCGCTCGATGGTGTCCACCGAGCCGGGCATCCAGGCGCTCAGGCCGATGGAACAGGTGCGGTCCATGACCAGTTGCGTGACCGCGCCCAGCGCCTCGGTGCGCAGGCGCATCGACACGGTCGGGAACTCCTTTTGAAACCCATGTAGTATGCGCACCAGCTTGCAGGTCGAATACATCACGTCGACCACCAGCGACACCTCCGCCTCCAGCCCGGCCGACAGCGCCTTGGCGCGCGCGCGCATGCCGTCGACCTTGAGCGAGACGGCGCGGGCATCGGCCAGCAGCGCCTTGCCAGCCTCGGTCAGCACCGGTTTGCGCTTGCTGCGGTCGAGCAGTTCGACGTTAAGCTGCTCTTCCAGGTTGGCGATGGTGTAGCTGATGACCGACTGCGTGCGGTGCAGCGCCCGCGCCGCGTGCGCGAAGCCGCCATGGTCGATGACGGCGATGAACACGCGCAGCTGGTCGAGGGAGGGGAGGCCGGGGTCGCGCATGGTGTTCGCCTATGGTTGGTTTCGATATCGATAAAATCGATCAGTAAGATTTAAATTTACTGTATTTCATCGATAGTAATCCCGTTCTATGATGCATGCAACCCTACCACTTAAAGGAAGCACATCATGGCAACCGTACTCCACATCGATAGCAGCGTTCGTCACACCGGTTCGGTATCGCGCCAGCTCGGCGGCGAATTCATCGCCAAATGGAAAGCAGCCAATCCGTCCGACACCATCGTCACCCGCGACCTGGCCGCGGCGCCACTGCCGCACCTGACGGAACAACTGATCGGCGCGTTCTTCACGCCGCCGGACCAGCGCAACGCCGACCAGGCCCAAACGATCAAGCTGTCCGACACGCTGGTGGACGAGCTGCTGGCCGCCGACACCATCGTCATCGGCGCGCCGATGTACAACTTCTCGGTCACCTCCGGCCTGAAGGCCTGGATCGACCACATCGCCCGCGTCGGCCGCACGTTCAGCTACGGCGCCAATGGTCCAACGGGCCTGGTGACCGGCAAAAAAGTCTATGTGTTCATCGCCAGCGGCGGCGTCTACAGCGAAGGCCCAGCGGCCGGCTACGACCATCTGACCACCTACCTGCGCGCCGCGCTGGGCTTCCTGGGCATGACCGACATCACCTTCATCGTCGCCGAAGGCGTATCGAAGGGCGAAGAGGCCGTCGCCACCGCGATCGCCAAGAGCCGCGCCGACATCAACGCCATCCTGGTCTAACCCAAACCTGCGGGTCGCCGCCTGGTCGTACCCCAACGGGTACGACCCCGCTTGGCAGTGCGGGTTTGCCTGCGTATCATGGAAGGCATATCCCGCCACGGAGCCTAATATGAAGCGTAACCTGCATCTGCTGATCATCGATCCGCAAAACGATTTTTGCGATCTGCCGGCCGGCTATCTGCCGCTGGACCCGGCCACGCGCCAACCGCGCGCGCCCGCGCTGCCGGTGCCCGGCGCCCATCAGGATATGCAGCGACTGGCCAGCCTGATCAACCGTGGCCGCTCCGGCCTCACGGCCATCAGCATCACGCTGGATTCGCATCACCGCTTCGACATCGCGCACCCGACCTTCTGGATCGCCCAGGACGGCGCGCCGGTGGCGCCCTTCACGCAAATCACCGCCGCCGACGTGCGCGCCGAAAAATACCGGCCGCGCCATCCGGCCGCCTTACCGCTGGCGCTGAACTATCTCGACAAGCTGGAGGCCGCCGGCCGCTATCAGTTGATGGTGTGGCCGGTGCACTGCGAAATCGGCAGCTGGGGCAACAACGTCCATGACGACGTGCGCGCCGCCTATGGCGCCTGGGAGGAAGCCTCGCTCGGCATCGTCGCCAAGCTGGCCAAAGGCTCCAACCCGTGGACCGAGCATTATTCGGCCGTCATGGCCGAAGTGCCCTATGCGGACGACCCGGACACCCAGTTCAACACCAAGTTCGTCAACACGCTGGCCGAGGCCGACCAGATTTACGTGGCGGGCGAGGCCGGTAGCCACTGCGTCAAGGCGACGGTCGAGCATATCGCCGACCATTTCGGCGACGCCGCCGCGTCCAAGCTGGTACTGATCACCGATTGCATGAGCCCCGTCACCGGCTTCGAGGCCCAGTACCGGGACTTCCTCGCGGCCATGCGGGCACGCGGCGTGCAGCTGATGCAGGCGGGCGACGTGTTGCCCGAGCTGCTCGCCAACGCCGCCCGCTAAGCGTAGTGCCGTCTGCCGGGTGCGGGGCCGGGCAACGCATCCGTCCCGCATGGCGTAAGATCATGGCTATGTGCAATCTGGAGAGTTCATGAGTCAGCCTATCGTCCGCAGCCTGCTGGAGACCGATCTATACAAATTCACCATGTGGCAAGCGCTGCTGCATGGCCATCCCAATTCGCTCACCGAGTACGAATTCGTCTGCCGCAACACGCCGGTCTATCCGCTGGCCGAGCTGCACGAGGCGGTCGAGCGCGAACTCGATCACCTGTGCTCGATGGGATTTTCGGATGAGGAACTGACGTTCCTGCGCTCGCTGCGCTACATCAAGAGCGACTTCGTCGACTTCCTGACGGTGTTCCGCTTCCAGCGCAAATTCATCGACGTGCGCATCGACGGCGACACCCTGGCGATCCGCGCGGTCGGCCCGCAAGTGCACGTGATGGGCTTTGAGATCTACGTGCTCTACATCGTCAACGAACTATATTTCCGCCGCTTCGACCAGGCCGCCGCGCTGGCCGAGGGACGCGAGCGCCTCACCGCCAAAATCGCCAGGCTCAAGGAGTTCGGCGCCGAGCCGGCGCGCCGCAACCCGTTCGAGTTCTCCGACTTCGGCACGCGCCGGCGCTTTTCCGGCGCCTGGCATGACGAAGTGGTGCAGCGGCTGTCGCGCGAGGTGCCGGAATACTTCAAGGGCACGTCCAACGTCTACCAGGCGATGAAGTTCGGCCTGGTGCCGATCGGCACGATGGCGCACGACAACCGCGAGTTAGTGGGTATGGACACCCAACTGCGAATACTTCAGTCCATGGACACTCAAAGAGCTTCGCGGACCGTTGTTTGCGCATCGTAACGTCCGTCATGGCATCGGTTCACGCGCTTGGCGTCGACAGCTCTTCACCGTTGACAGCTCTTCACCGTTGACCTTCCCTGATACTTATAGTTCTTTCGGAAACAATACGCATGACTTCTCAAAATTTTGTGCCAGTGGTTACGTCATTGCTGGAAAACGACCTCTACAAATTTACGATGTGGCAGGCGCTCCTACACAGCCATCCGGCGACGTTTGCCGCTTACGAGTTTACATGCCGTAACCGTCCTGAATATCCATTATCTGAAATCGCGCATGAACTAGATGCACAACTGGACCACCTGTGCACACTTCGCTTCACCAATGATGAGTTGATTTATCTAGCAAGCCTCCGTTTCATTAAGGCGGACTTCGTGGATTTTCTTTCGTTATTTCATTTACAGCGAAAATTTATAGAAGTATCAGTAGATGGCGAACACTTGCGAATCAGCGCGGTTGGACCTATGGTTCATACCATGCCATATGAGATATTTGTTTTGCAGATTGTCAACGAGCTCTACTTTCGACGATTTGATACAGTAACTAGGATCGCCGAGGGAGTGGCACGTTTAAATCAGAAAGTTGAGTTAATTAAAAGTAGAGTTGCTGAGGTCGCGGTCAACCGTGCGCATCCTTTTGAGTTTTTCGATTTCGGATTGCGTCGTAGGTTTTCAGCCGCTATGCAAGACAAGGTGGTCTCCACATTATCTCGAGAAATCCCGGAGCATTTCAAGGGCACGTCGAATGTTCATTTGGCCCGTATATATAATCTTGTTCCAATCGGAACTCACGCGCATGAATGGTTCGGTCTTTTTCAGGCCCAAGAGGATGTTCGTCTGCGCAACTTCCAAAAAGCAGCAATGCAAGCTTGGGTAGATGAGTATCGAGGCGATCTCGGCACTGCCTTAACCGATATGATCGGCATGGACGCTTTCCTTGCAGATTTCGACCTTTATTTCGCCAAATTGTTCGATTCACTCAGGCATGATAGTGGTGACCCAGTTATCTGGGGGGAGAAAGCCCTGGCCCACTACGCTGCTCTGAAAATCGACGCACATACTAAGCGACTTGTTTTCTCTGATGGGCTTGATCTTGAAAAGGCGTTTGATCTCTACGACCATTTTACTGATCGTACCATGACAGGGTTTGGCATTGGCACGAACTTGACCAACGATACGGGAATTCCAGCATTGAACATCGTGATGAAATTGGTCAGTTGCAATGGTCAGCCTGTATGCAAGATTTCGGATAACGAGGCAAAGTTGAGCTGCAGTGACGACACATTCTTGGCCTATCTACGAAAGGTCTTCAATAAATATCCCAGCGGTTGTACTTGATCCGGGGCCGACGAGCACCTCCATCCTGAACTCGGCCAATATGCTTCTTGCGACGGGATTCATTGCTCGCCGCGCCGGGATATTCGAAGTCATCAGGGAGGTAGGTTCAGTTTCTCGGCTGCTTTTTCAAAGAGCCTGTGAAAAAGCATCCATCCAATCCGGCGTGCTCCTGCGGGTGCATTGCATCTGACTTTTCTGAAAGACGCAGCGGCGAAGCGCGCCACAGTTGCCGGCATGTTCGCGCAACGGTCGACGCTCGACGGACTTTTCTCTCTTTTCTTAGTCTGGCGGGACATTGTGGGTCGGCATAACCTTTACTCGTCCATCACGCGAGCGAATCGAGTGTTTCGCCTGCAATGTTGCGTTTTCGCAAGATAAAAATGACAAGTTTTTTTTCGTGCTTTTCAAGTGGTGTGGGCACCCCCTCGCTCCATTTCCTCCCGGTCCCCGATTACAAAGCATGCACCCTTAGTCCCCCGAGCAGTGCTGACTTGGCAAATTACACGTTCTATATTATATAAGTCGTTGATTACAAACGATAATTTTGCATTTTGCCCGTGGTTCTTGTAGAATTATCGTCCTCGAATCGACCGGATGGTAGGTAGTAATGGCTAGACTTGAATGCATCGTATACACGCCTATGCAAGTGGTAGTTGAGGACGGGGTCGTCGTGTGGGGGCATAGCAAATTGGGCCGTCGCATCAATAAGCTCCCGCAAATTTTTTGGGATAGCGGCGAACCGTGGTCCGAGGCAAATCACTGGGCTATCACACGAGCTACAGGGACCAAGGGGGGAAGTATCAAGACTGTCAACACGCTAATGAAGCACCTAGTCGACTATGCCTCTTGGTTGGAAACGGAAAATGGCGGTTTAGACTGGCGACATTTTCCAACGCGCAGCGACCAACGTGCAATTGTGCTGTTTCGAGGAAGCCTGATTACACGGAGGGACGAAGGAAGCTTGGCACCATCCACGGTCACGGAAAGGATGGCGGCAGCCATCCAGTTTTACCGTCATGCTAAAGCATTTGGTTTTGTGGAACGGCAGTCAGTCTTGTGGCACGACCGTTCGGTGTTGATCCGCTATGTCGATACTGTCGGCTTCGACCGAGCGATTTTGCGCGCATCTTCAGACCTCGCTATCCCCAACCGAACCAGGCCAGGGCTCCGCTTAGAGGACGGTCTCACACCTCTAAGGAGCGAGCACGCCGTCCAATTATTGGAATTCTCAAAAGAGCACAGCCCGTTGGAATTGAGTCATATGCTGTCGCTCGGGATTCTTACAGGCGCACGCATCGAAACGATTACCACTATAGGCGTAAAGGACATCGAAGGAGCATACCCGGACGTCCAGACTCCAGATACATACCGGATGCGTGTGGGGCCAGGAACTGGAGTAAAAACAAAATTTGACGTGTCCGGGGAGTTGCTGGTACCGAAGTTTTTAATCGATGAACTAAAGGCTTACGCATACTCCGTGCGCCGACTGAGGCGTCAGGCTCTCGCCATTGAATCAAATAGGGGACTGTTGTTCCTAACGGTTAGGGGGAATTATTACGAACCGGGTTCGTTCAACCGGTTGATGACAGACCTTCGCCGTGACGGCCTTAATTTCGGCCTGCGGTTCATGGAGAGCTTTAAGTTTCATCAGACACGTGCCACTTTTGGAACTTTGCTCATGGATGTGGCGTTACGCGTCGCCGACCCGGGCGCTGCTATCGCTTTCGTGCGGGATGCGTTGTTGCATAGGGATGATAAGACCACTTTTCTCTATGTAAAATTTCACCAGCAGGCTCCGATAAAAATGGAAATGGGGAGTGAGTTTAATGCGATGTTTTCAGGCGTAGTGAATCGTCGTTGGGAAGAATACCATGCGTGATGAATCGACCTATTTTTCTTTAGATTTCCCTTTAATTCCACTCGGGGAGAATGTCACGAAGCCGGATTTCGAACGGCTTCTTTATAAAGGGGGCGCGGGCCTTCGTGTAGACCGGGTGAAACAAGCAATTGAGCGGGGGGAGTTGGGGCAGGTGCTAACTGACCGGGTACCGCTCGTTCAAAACGCGCATGAGTACATCAACGGAATGCTCGCCGGAGGCGGAAGCCATGAGACAGCTACAGAGCAAATTGCAGTTTTTTCCCGTTTTTTTGCTTGGGCGGATATGTCTGATTTGACGTTAGGTCCTGAATCTGTGCAGAGCACCTATCTCGAGTGGGCCGAACATTTGTTACATCGAGTCAGAGTAATTAAAAATTTACTTCCAAACAGCGCTTACGACTATGCACGCTTGTGCGGACAAGTTTTAGACCACGCTCTGGGGAGAATGACGCCATTAGTTGAAGTCACGCGGCTCAGGCGGCCAACGGGCTTAAAAACGCCCTTGGGGGTGAGTGCGGATAAACAAATGTTAAACAGCACTTTTGCCTTTGGCCACTTGCTCCAGGACATATGTGATGGGCTGAGCATCGATGTAATCCGGGGGGAGCGGCCGACGTATATTCAGCTCAGCGACGGTCGTAAAATTGAGGTATGCGCATCCGGCTCGTTGCCCGGTGCTGCGGAGAACAGGCGGCCAGACAGTGTCCGTACTTCCACGATGGCGGACTTAGCATTCAAAAATGATCTTTCACTAGAAAATCATCACAGGAGAAATCTCGTGAACATGCGAATTCAAGCGGAGCTACTCATGTTTATTGGACAGACTGGTAGCAACTTGACAGAAGCGTTAACGCTTCCTTTATTTCGCTTTAGTTATTTCAGCGACATCGACGGCTATAAAATCAGAGACTATAAAGGTCGACGCAATGGCGAAGTCCTCTTTGAAATTTTTAGTGAATACCGGAGTCATTTTGAGCGATATTTGGATTGGAGGCGGAAAACTTTTCCGAATGCGGAGGCACGGCTTTTCCCAATAATTAGGGTGCGTGGTGCTAGGGAAGGCCGCCGCCCGGCATTCGGTTCAATTCGTGAAGCGTGCAAGAATGCGACGGTCGATTGGACGACTCCTAGTATGTTGCGCGGCACGCGCATCAACTGGCTTCTGCGCAGGAGCGGGGATTTAGCGATGTCAGCCGAAGTGGCTCAGCATCATGAGAAGACTTTAATTCGTTTTTATGAGAGGCCGTCGCTACAGCTCGCAATCAGCGAAATCACGAACTTTCATCTGCACAATGATCCGTCTCTTGCTGCTCGTCGACAGTCTATTGCAGCAGCGCCGGGCGAATGCGTTGGCACCCCAATACCACTTGTTACGAAGCCTACATCTGCTCCCGAACCAGACTGCGTGCTTCCATCTGGATGCCTGTGGTGCGAGCACCACCGGGATATCGACTCATTTGATTATGTGTGGTCGCTGGCGAGCTTTCGATATTTGAAGAGTCTTGAATTAAGCCGAAACTATCAGCATAAGGAAGTCCGCAATGGGAAGCACCCCGCAGAGGAAGTCGTGCAAAGGTTGAGCGAAAAATTGATCTGGTTTAGGGAATCAAACAGCGTACGCCGAGAACGGGTCGAAGAAGCACTGGCGCGCACGGACGAGGGGCACCACCATGAACAGTGGTCTTATCTGATTGACGCTGTGGAAGGAGGCCCTGCTAATGAAAGTTGACCTTCAAGAGCTTACCTTTGGAATCGATAGCCCATTTGTTTCCTCAAGTTCTGTCAACTATCGACCGCCGTCGTGGCCCCCGCCCCCCGACTGGCCTGTGGTTATCGATAAACAAGGTGAAACAGTTTCGCGTTGGAGCGATCCAACGTGGGACTTATCGCTGTGGCAAGGAAAGCGAGCCAAAATCAATTTTGGCGACGGTGACGTCGGTAAGGCAGTGCGCCTTGACGCAGATAATGCTTACGTGATGAGGATGATTGCGACCTGGTTAATTTGGGGGCATCGCGCTTCGGCATCGGTGAAGACTCTCATGTTGGATATTTCAATGCTCCGCCAGATCGTTGCGCTGTGCAGCCAGAATGGCATAAGCGCGGCTAGGCTGATGCGTTATCCTAAGGTATTAGAGCTACTGCCTGAAGTATTGCCGCCTAGCAAATTTGCGGTTGTCCTTGGAATCCTTCATAGGCTTTACGACGCCCGGCACATTTTGGACTTCACGATCTTAGACCCGGAAGCGCTTGCTAGATTAGCCGCAGCTATCCCTGAACATGATGTGGTGCAAACTCCGTATATTCCACCGCGAATTTGGGCCTACCAGGTCGAGCGCCTCCGCGAATGTTTGACTGACTTCCTCGCTCACCGCGAGAAAATCGAAACATGTTTTCAATTTTGCTTGGACTCGTATGTTGAAAACTACGGATCGTTGGAGGCTGCTCTCATTCCTGGAAAGGACGCATACAAAGCTCCTTTTAACAAAAAAACTCCGGGAACTTACTGCGGAAAATTCTCAGAAACAGCCGCACATTTTGGTATATCTGATCTTCTGTGCAAATGGGTCGAGTGCGACCAGGATAGTGTTGGGGTCAAGAAGTTCGCGGGCTATATGTCTACTGTCGCCTTCGCCGGACTGGCTTACATTGCAAACTTTACTTTGCAGCGCAAAGAAGAGGTTGCGTCTCTCAGGGCCAGCTGCCTGATTTGGGAAAGTGATGAGAGGTTGGGGCGAGTGCCGATCATCTGTGGTGAGACAACAAAGACAATTGCTGATTCGGACGCCAGGTGGGTGGCAAGTCCCAGCGCAGAGATCGCGATTCAAGCTTTGGCAGCAATTGCTCGTCTCCGAATGAAATGCGACATCGCGAATCCGCTTATTCACCCAAGTGAAAAAGACGTGGCCGATCCTTACTTGTGGAGTTCGTCGACTGAGCCGTGGGGTGCAGCAGTCGGTCATGCATCTTCGTACGAAATTCGTCAACCAGTTACGGATTTGGGGAAATGGCCTAACAAATATCCGCTGTTGTTTGACAAGGACATGCTAACAATTTCTGCGGATGACTTAGAAGTGGCTTTGCGCCTCACTCCGAATCTACCTAAGGAAAAATTCGCTGTGGGTAAGATGTGGCCGTTGAATTGGCATCAATACCGCCGCACTGGTGCTGTGAACATGTTTGCTTCAGGGATGGTCTCTGATAGCACAATGCAGTATCAGATGAAACATAGTTCTCGCTTGATGCCCTTATATTATGGTCGGAATTTCACACGGCTAAAGTTGAACAAAGAGGTAGAAACGCTTGTGCTTGCAGCAATGTATAAAGCGCAAGCTGCGATAGCGACACGCGCCGCCATTGGTGACAGATTTGTGTCGCCACACACGCACGACCGTAAGGCAACGTTCGCGGTTAATGTGCTTAGTGCGAAAGATACGAAAGCGTTAATCTTGATGGCTAAAAATGGAAAAATCAGTTTCCGTGAAAACCGGCTCGGCGGATGTATGAGGGCGGGTGTATGCGAGTATGGTGGCATTGAGTCGGTGGCAAGGTGCGCTGGCGGCGATGGCGCAAAGCCTTGCACTGAGGTTCTGTACGACACCCAGAAAGGCGGTCAAATTGCGTCCGATATGCGTCGAATATCAAATGAACTGTCGCGATTGTCGCAAGGGCATCCACGCCACGATGCGCTTCTTAAAGAGTTTCAATCAATGGAGAATTTTCTTAATGTCATCTCAACCAGTTGAAATGCAAGGCGCCGAGCAGCGATTCCGCGACGCGTTTCTACGCTTGAAGAATAACAATCCCATCGTATTGCCGAAAGGGAGCGGCGTGTCTCAGAACAACGTCGCGTTAGAAGCGGGACGTGATTCAACTGCGTTAAAAAAAAATCGTT
Source organism: Duganella sp. AC917 (assembly GCF_979258245.1). Lineage (NCBI taxonomy): Bacteria > Pseudomonadati > Pseudomonadota > Betaproteobacteria > Burkholderiales > Oxalobacteraceae > Duganella > Duganella sp. AC917. The sequence continues at coordinate 3,620,084 of NZ_OZ409848.1, read as the reverse complement.
ATCCGCTTCTCGTCAGGGAAATTCAAGCATATGTGGAGCTTCACAATCCAAAAGATCAAATTGCGGCTCAAAAGGCGAAGCGGAAAAAGGCTGCAAAAAGGTCGCTCAAAGAACAACTCGCGGATACTGTGAACCAGCGTGATAAAGTACAGTCGCTATTGGTCAGTGCAGATTTACGTATTATTGAGCTCTCCAATGAGGTTCAGTCTTTGCAACAGAAATTAGATGCAATTCTGCCACCACCTATTAAGCTCGGGCTTCGATGATATGAATCTCAGCGGTTCCAACCGCTGATTGCTCGATTGCGTTCAACAGGTAACGATTCGTAAGTTCTCTCTATTCGCCGATGTTGAATTAGCCGCATACATACTCTCGAACGGCTTGAAGGACTCTGCTCGTGCCAACTACCGCGAGCAGTGACTTCCCTCTAGTGATTCCCACATAGACGGTCTCCCATAGTTCTTCATCCAGCACCTCGTCACCGAGCCACAGCACGACAGCCTGGCTTTCGAGACCCTTGAATCTCGCAACCGTATCCAGGAGCACCGAAGAGCGCTGGCTGTGCACCTCGATGGCCCACCGCACCTTTCCGGCGTCCGGGCGCTGCTGGAGGAGTGTGTAATAGAACGCTTTGGGACGTTTCGTCACTAGAACGACGACATCTTGAGCATCGATGCCTTCAATGTTGATCCACTGATGTACCCGCCGAACGACTTCATCTGCCTGGTCCTCATCTCTATTCTGACTACTCCAGGTGATCGCCGGACCTTGTAATTCCGGCGGGTCAATTACATCACCTAGATAAAATCGGTAGGCAGCTTCGTGAATTGGCGCCGTGTTACGACAGTTCGTCGTCAGGTGGAATGGCTCGTCCTCGATGGGCAGCACCGCGATTCGTGAGTACAGCGCCTGGTTATGGTCAATGAAGATATAGAAATGACCGAGTTCTTGGTCGCGAAGTAGCATCTCGACGCCGAGCCAATATTCGTTGCTGAAATCCTGTGCTTCATCTACCACCACGGCGTCAAAACGTTCGGGCAGGATTTCCGCAGAGAGTGCAAGCGCAAACGGCATTTGGAGGTCGAACAGCTGCTTGTCACCCGTACCTGGGTACGCTTGCACCGCTTCTTTCAAGACGTCACGACCTGCCTCTTTCGCCGCGCGAGCTTTCTGGTCACAGAGTTGGTGGTAACTTTGCGCCTGAATCCGCGGCGTCTCGCTCAGACCTTGGGCTAGGAAGTTTGCCAGCGGCCGGTTGTAGCAAAGTAAGAGCACGCTGAGACCTCGGTCTGCAAGTTGCTTTGCCTTCTCGACAGCCAGCAGTGTCTTCCCCGTACCAGCTCCACCGGACACAATAGCTCGCCGACGGCCACCAATAACGCGAAGCACTTTTGCTTGGTTGGCGGTCAGACGAATTCGGTGGGCTTCGGCCTGGTCTACAGCCGCGCGCAACACGGGACGCACGTCGATGGGATTGCACAGAATGCCTTCAATGACTCGTACCCCTCTGGCGCCGAGCGGGGTATCTATGGGCTGATGCCAGAATCGGATTACGCGTCGGACCCAGTCGGCCACGTCGCTAAGGTCAGCGTTCACGCCGACGATGTCGCGCTGTCGGTCTGGCCCCAGGAGCGGGGCCGAGTCGTGGATGTCAGGGAACACCACCGCGTGTCCGAGAGTGAATCTTCCTCCGCCGAACTGGCGCCAGTTTGCGTGGTCGGCAATTTGGTCCAGTAGCGCGTGTCGTTCACTGGACGCTTGCCTGAATGGGTCCTTTATAGGATTCGACCTACCGTTTCGATCCACCGAGTGCCAGGCGCCGACGGCAGGGTCGAAGTGGATGCCGCCCCCTTTTACCTCAACTGCTAGAACGCCGAAGCTTGGCGACACTAGCGTGAAGTCCGCTTCTCCCTCGTTGATTCGGCCTCGGCCATCGCGATAGAGCCAGTTGGCGCTGTATATGACGAGGACGTCGTTAGGTAGCTGATCGCGGCATGCGGCATAGAAGCGCGCTTCGGCGCGAGACTGTATTGCTCGCAGACGTTCTTCATCCAAGAGTGGAATCATTCTTGCCACAGAGGCTCCGTCGATAGACTCATCTTGACTGGATGGAATAGCGAATTCACCTGCTTCCCATTCTTTAGGATCACATGCACGTTGAAGAATGCACCTCTGCCACGGACGCTGAGAATCCGGCCAGAGCCTACTCCAGCGATGTCGATGTAGAGGCCCTTCTCCGGAACACTTGGTGCAACGAGTATATTTTCAGCTGCTGCCTTCCATCCCGCGTCGAATCTGAACTGGGTGACTAGGCCAAAAGGATTCTTTAAAAGGTGAAGTTGGCGCCTCTTTTCGTCCTGGGCGAACTCGACCACGCAGAGCCAGTAGCGGTCCTTCATCCTTTGAGCCATTAGCAACTCGGTAGGAGTTAGCGCGACTCCCTCCTGGGTCCACGCGCCGCTCTGACCTTTTACCTCAACATATTCATCCTCGCCAGAGGCATTTCTGACGAGGATGTCGAAACCGGGGTTGTTGTGAGGCATCTCGGTCAAGGAGGCCCAGCGCTTTGCTTGCGTTTTCAGGAAATAGAGCACTGCGGCACGTCCGACGGCGTCCCTTGCTTTTGCCTTGTCCGGGTCTTCTCCCGATTTAGGTCGGTCAGGGTCGGCCGGGCCCTCAACGTAGCTCAGGAGCCGCCCTGTCCTGGCGCGCGGCGGTTGCAAGTGAACGTTGCCTCCGGGAGGCATGGCGGCGCCCTGCGAGGGCGCGTCTGACCCCTTGTAGCTAGGCGAACTTGCGACGGGCGGGGCGACAGAAGACGGGGGCTCGCCATCGAGATTCGCTGCTGCGGTTGGGAGCATGTGAGGTTGGGGGCCGACTGAGCCATCGCCATTCGAAGGCGAAGGGACGACTCCAGTCGAGGGCCGCCCAATCTTCGCATCAGCTCGATTCGCTGTTGGCGGGGGGGGCGAGCCAGTGGGCGGGAGGGGCAGCGATGACGCCAATGGTCTCGGCAGTGTGGGGGCTGGCTGATTCGCTGAAGGCGAACTCGGCCGGGGCGACGACAGTGATGGCACTGGCGCGGAACCTGCTGGCCGCAGGGACCTTTCCTCCTCGACCGTGCTAGTGCTGGCAGCCACGTCTGTAGGCTCGTCTGTTGCCGGCTCGGCGGGAGAGGCATCGTCAGCGGCTACGCCGCTGTCGCCTGGCAAGCCTTCCTCAGGTATGCCAGAAGTGCTGTTATCCGTCGCCGATTCTTCGCCAGTCCGTTCAACATCGGCTTGCATAGGCTGTTCGCGTTGTTGAACGGCTCGCTCAAGGTCGGCCGGTAGGTGGCCGATGGCCACAACGCCCAAGAATTCCTCAATGCCTTCGGCATCGTTCTCGAGGAGAATCCGCGCGAAGGTATCCGCGAAATCGACCGTCTCGACAAGGTACTTACTTAGTTCTGCGGCGACCCTGTCCTTTAGCGACTTCGCATTCGCACGGTAGAGCACTTGCCCATCCGCCATTGCTGCATCGGTTGTTGTACCGCGACTGAACTCACCCAGCCTCACCCGCAGGCTCACCGTCTCGACTTCGGCAACCGTCACGTTCCACAACGCGGTCAGCCTTCCTGCTTCTAGCGCACTCTCGAACGCCTCCGGCTGCCGGGAGTAAAGAACTCTGGCTATATATGGCACCGCCCTGTGCACCCGCGATGTCAGGTCGGTGTCGACCTTACCGCCGCCGGCCCCCTCGACCTCAACAGAGACCGACGCCGACAGCCGAGCAACGGCTGCGGCATTGAGCAGCCGGCTGAGCCGGGGTACTTCGACCGACGGAATGGCAAGGAACGACAAACCCTCTTGATCCGCGAAGAGCTCGGCCAACGCTGCGGAATCGTTGGCGAACAGATGGTCGCTGTTGCCAACAACCTCTCCCCAGTGGTCGACGAACACGGCCCCTTCGGCAAACTTGTCTATCCAGTCGGGTACTTCGATTTCTTTCCCGAACTGCGGCTTTAACGCTTGCTCCGCTCGTTTGTAGATGGCGAGCGCCTCTGCTTCGCGAGTAGCCTTATCGGCGATTTCGTCCAGTCGCATCAGAGCGTCCACCCTCTTTGAAATCGGGAGTAATCGTGGTACGCGAAGCTTTTCGACGAAGAAGCCCTGGAAGTCTTTGTACAAACTCTGGACCGGGGGATATAGTGAATCGAGGAACTGGCCATTGGTCAGCCATGCAACCTCGCTGGGGTTGAACCAGCCCTTATGAGGCCCCTTCAACTGAATTAGCCCACTGTTCTCGAACGATTGCCGAATGAAAGACGAGTCCGAGTCCCAGAGTCGCGCTTCCAAGACTCGGTAGATGGCCTGAACCTGTTTTGTAGTGCCGGTGTCGTTCTGCTTCAGTTGTTTGAGGCGTTTGACTAAGGATTCCGCATTCACACGGTGCGTTATCCGACAGTCGTCCAGCATCTGAGGGATCATGATCGCATCGACGTAAGGAAGCCCATCGCCAAGCGTTACACGCAGTTCCTCAGTCATGTAATAGGTTTCAGACAGTGGAACCGTCACCTTCTTTCCGCGCAGCGGCGCTGCCATCTCCCGAATCTGCCTGGCAAATACAGTATCTACCGAGGCGACTCGGTTCCGTCCGGCGTTCACCAGGCAGGTGAGCTTGCTCGAATATATTGCCCAATGCCGGCTGAGGCACTCCAGCGTCTCCCTTCGAATCGTCGGACTTGAAGTGTTAAGCAAGAGGTCCAACTCCTTGCTGCTCTTCCAATTCGTCCCCAAAGCATCGACGGCAGGGGACGTTCTTACCCCTAGGGCTACAAAGAACTCACGCCAGGACTTTGCTTCGGAGTCGATGTCCTTGGGTTTCTGCCCAAGGTATTCTGCGGACACATAGCTTGCCGCTCCAGGCTCGCCAGCGGTAAGGGTCTCGATGCAAAACTCGGGCTTGTACTCTTTGCCGAGATACATGTCACTGACACGTTCGAAGGTCCACGTGCCGCTCGCGCTGACGAGTTTTGTGCCAATCCATATTCCTTCACGAAGCATCTGATACGCCTGCGAGTGCGTCTTCCCACGGGTGGCGGCCTCCTCCAAAAAGGCACTTAGCTTGTCCTTCACGTACCGTAGGTGGCCAACTAGCGCTTCGAACTTGGATTTCTTCCAGGCGTCACCAGCGTGTCTCGGAAGAATGTGCGAAACCACTAACTCGTATGGGGCGTCCGCGCGGACCTTCAGAGCATCGAATAGAGCTTTTGCTTCCGTTGAGCGCTCAAGCGCCGCTTCATAGAGCTCGCTGTCCAGCACGATAAGCTCGTGCTCGAACCCGTACTTCTTGCCGCGCCCCAAAGGAAAGAAAACACTCGTCTGGGTCGGAGCAACGTAGGTACCGTTAGACGTCGGCAGGCAAGGCACCTTGAGTAGCCCCGCTTTGACAAACGCTGCCAAGTCGTCTGCAATGAAGGCGTACAGGTTGGCACGCCACTCCAGAGGCTGTTCAGCCAACCAAACTTGATGAGACCTGAAGACCTCAATTACTTCCGAATAACCAACATCGCGGACACCAAGTTCGCGAAGCAGGCCATGACCACTTTGGACGCGCGAATCAACGTAGTCGAATCCGAAGAGCGATAGTGCCAGGGCGGACGGGAAGAGGGTGCGAAACCCTTTATCTGCTAGTCTTAGGGCGCTTGGGAGGTGCCATGTGCCCGATGCGGACGGGAGGCTTTCTTCACCAGCCAGGCGGTCGACAATCTTTTGGCGTACTTCCCCAAAAAAACCGTCCGCGATGTCGGTGTCCTCCGGCACATACCGGAGATAGGTGAGCGCAAGCGCAGAGGACTTTTTGAACTCGTTCAACGCCAAAGCGAAAGTTTCGGCTAAGCCATCGCGAAGGCGATGGTTCCAAAGCCGGTCATTCAGGACGCCTTCTCGCCCGGAGTTGAGAATAAAGTCCGCGTGCAGGGGAAACCGGAATCCAACTTGGTGGATCGGCAGGTACGCGAACACATAGGATGCCGGCTCCAGGATGGCCGCACCCGTTTCGTCGAGGGGGAACGCCAGAATAACGGTTGACTCGTGCACCCCAGGTCGCTTTGTGTCGGCGAACTCGTCGACCATAGGAAAAGCCTTAGTCACACGCATGTACCTAAGGCTCACCTCGCTAGATTTACCGTCAGTAGTCGTTGTTGACGTAGTGAGCTGAGAGACGCCTTCGTGATCGGTCCGTCGGTACAGCCGCTGGACGTCACCCTGAACGAGCGTTAGTTGGCGGAGTTTGTTGAGAAAGAGTAGGACGCGGGAGTCCAAGTCAGAGACCGTTAAATCGTTGAAGACGTAACCCGGCGCTGCGGGGAGGATGATGGTGGTGTGGTCGGGGCGTGCATCCTCGGGCGGCTCGCACCAGGTTGGAACTACATAACCGAGAAGGTTAGTCGGCTCGGTGCGATCAAACCGAAAATGGAAGCCATTCGAATGAATTTCCGGTGCGGTTGACACTGAGAACACGGACTTGAAACCTATGCCCTTCTCACCGATGTGATGTTGTTTGTCCTCGGCCTTTGAACTCGCCCCCACCTTACAGATCGCGCTGATGTTGTCCTCGGTGAAGCCAATTTCATTGTTAGATAGCACGAGTCGGCCTGGCCTGATTTTAAAGGTCAGTTCGGGGGTGGTTCCCTCCCGGTAGCTGTTGTCATCGGCGTTCTGAACGAGCTCCAAGACGAAGTGAGACTTCTTAGAGTAGAGGTCTTCCGACAGAAGCTTCAGTGCGTTGTTGAGCTGCGTCTGAAGATTCAGTGCACCCTCTTGAAGATGCTCCGGGAGCTCGTCGCCTACGAGAAATGAGCGGCGCACTCTCTCTATGAATTGTTGCGGGGACTGTGTAGGCTTCATGCGTATGCTTTATTCGAATATATTCAGTTCAAACATTTGGGAGAGGACACTAAGCTTGTGAAATCTGCGACCATAACGCTATGAACGGCCCATTAGTCGGAGCAACTGATGACTGTTGCGAGCAAGAGTGGCGGCAGCTTCTTCGATCCGCACGCCCCATAGCGACGCTAAGCGCGCGGCGGTATCGTGGGCGCTCCAAGGCATGACCGTGGCCCCCGCTACTTTTGCAAATGGCCCATCGCTTTCGGGGACAATTTTTTCTCGAGCCATCTTCGTTGCAAGAGCGCGACCGCTGGCGGATTCGAACATCGCTGGCCCAACACTAAACCAGCACCCGAACGCTTCTGCGGCTCGCAGTTCGGCAGGAGTCCCGGAAAACCAATGCAATATAGCTGTTCCAAAACCTGGGTGCTTTTGTAAAGTCGCCAGCACATCCATTACAGCCCCGCGTGAGTGAATGCTTAAGGCGCGTCCGCCCACCTCACTACAGCGCCGAATGACAGACTGGAAGATATGTCGCTGAATTTCATACGAATGCTTGAATCGTGCTGAACCGTCAAGCCCGACTTCGCCCACCGCTGGTGCGATTGCAATTTGTTCGAGCAATAACTCTAGTTCCGCCGCGCGGTCATGAGCAATTTCGGGATGGAGGCCAGGAGTGATAAGTACCTTGGGCGAGCTACCTAAAACTCGAGTTGTCGCCTCAAACGCTTTCGGGCTTGTCGTCACTAACCAGGTAAATTCATTACGGTGTAATGCTTCCTTGTAGACCTCCCGTGCGCGCGGATAGAGGTCTAGGTGACAGTGAAAATCCATCACAATATTCCATCTGCTTGGAGCAGCGCCTCAAGTTCTTGAATCCCAGTATCGAGCACATTTCTGTACGAAGCACGGTCATTGCTTGACGCGAACGCCAATGACGCGCCAAGGAATCGGTCAAGACCTTGGTCGCGTACGGTCAGAACGGCCAAAGCGGCAGCCATCGGATCATCCGGCCCGCTGGCCTTGTCCGAGCCTGCAAGAGTTGTATGGACGTACCGGGTAGTGTCGCGATCTGGCCCCCACGCGAGGAACGCACTTTTGCGAATCATGCACGGCACACAGCGCCCACAGTGTACGCGGTTGTAAGTTCGGAATCGGCCGCAACTGGTAGAGTCTGACGCCAACGTTGTAAGTAGCGCCTGATCCAGGCATTCGCGCATCATCTCCCCTTTAGTCTTGAAGCGATAGGGTAGCTCAAGTTTAACCTCAACCCCCAGCCGGTCCAGCAACTCCTGGAGCATCGCAATAAAGAGAGGATGTGTCGTACGCGTACTGAGGCTGGCGACTCTGCCTGGTACAAGCGGTGGATTTATGCAGATAAATCCGTTTTCTGGAACGTAGATTGAAACCGGCGAACCAACGACTCTCGAGGCTGCTAGAACCGCAAAGGCGTAAAATGCCAGGGAGCGACCACGAGTGGATGACTCACGCGGGCCGGAAAAACTTATGCCGTGACTCCATTGCATATGAGTTTCTCTGCCACCGAGGACAGTCGCATAATGTCGTTGCCGCTCAGAGTCCTCATGTGCCAACTGTGACACCAGCAGCGGTCGACGCCCTTGGCGGATTAGATCGATACCGCCAATGAGGCTGTCTAGTCCACCCGATAGCAACGACACACAATCGCGATCAAGCGGCTGTGGATTTCCGTTAGGTGGTGGGACTCCACCGTCAACGAAATGAAGTGTCCAGTAGTCGCCAGTCAGTACTTTCAGCATGGCTTCGGCATGGTCTTTTAGCGGTGTCCAATCCAGCGGCGCGTTAAGGCCGACTGTGAGCTCTATGCTGCGCGTCCAGCCATCGGCGCTCGTGCTTCGAACCCCTGCCAAGTCTGCTGCGCAGACTGCCAAGCAAAATTGGACAAAGTCCCAGGTCTGCGCGGAGGGAGCGAAGCCTTTGCGCTTGAGCGATCCCCTCCAGCCCCTTGCAATGGTCCCCACCGCCGGAAGTCCGGCGCTCTTGAACAACGTGAACGCACGTTCGCCCGTTGCGAGCGTATTTGGTAAGTTTTCGACAGATGTACATATAAACTTCATGAAGCAAAGACCTCCAGCGTTGATTGCAACACTTCATACGCCAGTCGCTTAGGATCGTAGCCGGCCGCCGCACGCCGCTCCATGATGACATGGACCTCGGACTGCACATATTCCCTCACATCCTTCCGATACAGTTGAATCTGTTGCGGACTGTACTTCAATCGTTCGTAGGTTTGCCCCAGTTGGAGGTCCATGCGATTGCAGACATCGCTAGCGATGGTGATGGCCATTACGTCGTGAATTTGCGAGTCCGTGAGTGCGAAGATATCGATGCCAGGATTTAGCTCATACAGCTGACCGAGAGCTTCAGCCGCAGCGTTGCGCAGAGACTCGTCATCCGTGCTCCCAGTATCGGGGAGCACTTCTTTGACCAATTCAAGGATGAGGTCATCAGCAGAGAGATTCCCTTGACGTACCCGGTCAACCCAGTCAGTGACGCGTGCATCTGATCGGTCGCGTGCCGATGCTAAGAACTGGCCCAAGGCGCCAGCTCCTTTCGCTGTGCCTCTCATAGTGGAGGCAGCACGCCGAGGCCCTCCCATCCCCTTGTTGACCATGCTCTTCGCCGCAGAGCGTAACGACTCGCGGCCACCGCCAGCGAGGTAAGCAGACATTTGTGTGCGCGCAGCGGCGAAGCGGCGGCTGGGGGCGGTTGCAGCTTCTTCTTGACCGGGGTCACCTTGGGCTGGCTCGCTGGAGTTGTTTTCACCCTCGTCGTCGACCGGCTCGGATTCCGAAGCTTCAGCATCGCCAGATTCATTACCATCGCCCGAAGCATCTGGCGTAAGCCATTCCGGATCGAATGGAGAGCCGCCTTTGCCACCGGAGCTCGAGGTAGAGGTCCCCATCAGCGAGTCGCTTTCTTTGCATGTTGAATGGCCGCTTTTGCCTTCTTATCCACCAACGGAGCGAGCTCCCACTTATCAAGAACAGGATGTGCCCAAGTTTGCGCGTAGAGCAAAGGGATGATGCCGGGGCCAATATCTGCTACAGGCGCCTCGCTCAGCAGAGCTGCAGCCTTTGCGCCTAGTTGGCTGAAAACCTTGCACGGTTCAATGAGCGAAACTACATCTTCGCCAGCTCGCCAGGTTCGCTTCGATGCCTTTAATTGCCACGCACGAACCATCGCCATCTCTGATTGAGTCGCGCCAGCAGCCGTAATGGCCTGGGTCAACGGACCGTTGGAATTCGTCGCACTGACGAGCGCATCACGCAATGCGCGGCCTTCTGGACTCATGTTGTCTGTGCCGAAGTCCCGCGTCGCAGTGTCCCGGCTGAGATGCAACAGTGGCCGCAAATCCGTCTCGCCAAGTGCCGGATGAAGCTGCAACCAATCACGCGTGAAAGGGGCGTCCGTAAATGGTTCGGGAAGCTTCGCATCCGGATCAGCGGCGAGCGACTCAGCTTCACGCAGCGCGTTCACACGGCCGTCGGATGCTGATGTGACCAAACTGCTAAGTGCATTCGCCAGGGCTTCATCACAGCGTTCGACGAGATGCCACTTGGCCAGCGAGGGTATGTCGAGGGTGATACCTTGAGGTTCCGCAAGCGCGGACCGTAGATAAACAATGTTAAGGAACCGCTTCATAAGACGCGGATTTGCGTTGACTGCCTTGGACTGGGTGAGCAGGGGGGCTAGTCCTTCAGCTAGTTCCATCAGCGCGCTCATCTGTGCGTCGCCAGTATTTATCAGACTCTGCAAGAATTCGGTGGTGACGGCGTCTCCGCGCCAGCTTGCCTGGAGTCGCGCGGGAATCGCTTTCAGCGCAGCGGCGAAGTCAGAGTCATCAAAGTCGCCGTCCGCATTTGCTCGCTCCATTAGGAGAAGCGCCAAATATGCCTTCGCTTCGTTAGTGCCAAGCCGAGGGACGTGGAGTGGTACTTGGATCAGCTTGTCGAAATAGTTCGTAGCGACGTCGCTGGATATCTGGGTTCCCTCAAAGTGCACGCGTACAGCACCACGGATGAACTCATTGTCGGCAGCAATGACGAAAGCACTTCGTTTGAGGAAGAGCAGGAGTCGAATTGACTCAAGCGTTGAAATAGCGGTTTTTGGCAGGCAGCGGTCCAAGTCATCCACAAAAACCACCAGCGTCACTTTGAGCTCTTCTAACAGCTCTTCCAAGGCATTTCGGAAAGCCTGAATTTCGTTGGGTAGAGAGATAGGCTCAGCCGGCTTAAGCAGCCCGTCGCCTTTGTCGTCCTTGCCATCTGCGTCATCGTGCGCATCAGCGTCGTCGTCGCTACCTCCGAAGCCAAAGAATCCGCCCGCTTTAGCGATAGCTTGGCCAATCGACCCAACAGGTACGCCGGTATAAAGTGTTACCGCTGCTTCGCCTCCAAGCTGCGCAAGGCGAAGCAGATTTATCCGTTTTAGAAGTCGCTTGGCCTTGTTGAGCAGTTTTTCATTGGAAGCAGCCAGGCGAAGCACCTCATCGCCGACGATTTGAAGAAGGGCGCTGCGCGCACCTTCGAAGTCCTGGTAAAGCCACGGATTGAACGTGACCACAACATAGGTATTCTGGTCCTGCATTGAGGACTCCCTCAGGCGGCTTTCAATCATTCGCACTAATGAGGTTTTGCCGGCGCCCCAGCCACCAGAAATCCCCACCGAAATCGGCATACCGCGGGACTGCTGCAAAAGTTTCGCACATGCGTCGGCAACTACTCCGAAGTTTAAATAGTCAACTATTGTCTCGTTATCCGACCACACGCATTGCCCCTTTGACGAAATAATTCGGCGCTCACGCCGTAATGACTGTTTCGGTAAATTAACTTTTTGATGTTACCATAAGTTATCATGAAAACTACATATGTTGATAACTACTAACGGATGAAAACCGAATAAACTTGGAATGCGTGGACAATGCCAAGCGAAATACGATTGATTGCCTGGCCGCACTCTGCTGGACGGGGGGCGACTGACTACGGGGATTGGAAGGCCACTTCTGCTAATCGACACCAATGTGGCGAAAATCCGGTTTAGGTGCGCACAACCTAAATACTGTATGGATGAGTAGTGGTATGTGCTCTCCATGTACTGCCGGCTGGCGTAGTTAAGCACTTCGAGGAATTTTAAAATTATGCATCAAAGCCAGTGATGCAGAAATTTTACTTACATCGTCAAAGTTCGGATATGATTGCATCATGATGATTGATGCAAAAAAAATGCTACTTGGTTCTGTAGCCCTGTTGAAGAGCGGCTATCCCTTCCGTGGTTCCATAGAGGAGTCCGCCGGCGGTGATGCGCTGGCCCTACAGATGAAGGACGTGGACCCGAATTTCGGGGTGGATTGGTCGGGTGCCATGCGCACTACCTTAGCTGGTCGAAAACAGCCTGACTGGCTCAAGGCGGGTGACGTCCTCTTTGTTTCGAAAGGTGCTCACTTTTACGCGGTCTGCATCGATGAACCGCCCAGCCCGGCGGTGTGCAGTCCCCATTTCTTTCACCTGCAAGTGCTACCTTTGGCGCGTCTCCTACCTGCTTTCCTCGCATGGCAGATTAATCAACCGCCTTTCCAGCGTCAGCTTCAACAGGCGGCAGAAGGTAGCAGTCAACTCAGTATCCGACGTCCGGTACTTGAGTCACTCACGATTTGCGTACCTGCGTTGGCGGATCAAGAGAGCATAGTCGCCTTGGTCGGTCTAGCAAGCCGGGAGCGCCAGACTCTCCAACAACTTATTCTCAATCGAGAGCTTCAATTACAGGCACTCGCGGAAGGCTTGGCGCACAGAGTGCAGGCCATGAATTAACCCCATTAGGATATCGAAACAATGAACGACATTGTCATCAAACTAGCCCCTTTCCAAGGCTCGCCGGTCAGTCAAGAAAACATCAACGCCGCAGTATGGGCCGCATGCGACACTTTCCGCGGCACAGTGGACCCAAGCATCTACAAGGACTTCGTCCTGACCATGCTATTCCTTAAGTATGTTTCCGACGTATGGCAAGATCATTATGATGCTTACAAGAAGCAGTATGGCGATCACCCCGAACTGATTGAGGAAATGCTCAAGAACGAGCGTTTCGTACTGCCGCCTAGCGCAAGCTTCTATGCGCTGCACGCCCTGCGGCACAGCCCAGGTAACGGCGAGCGCATCGACAAGGCCTTGCATGCCATTGAAGAGACCAATATCACCAAGCTGCGTGATGTATTCCAGGACATCAGTTTTAACTCGAACAAGTTGGGCGACGAGCAGCAGAAGAATGACATCTTGCGCCACTTACTAGAAGACTTTGCCAAGCCCGATCTGGACCTGCGCCCCAGCCGAGTCGGGCAGCTCGACGTGATCGGCAACGCCTATGAGTTCCTTATCAAGAACTTCGCCTCCACAAGCGGCAAGAAAGCTGGTGAGTTCTACACCCCTCCAGAGGTGTCTGCGCTCATGGCACGCCTAATGGCACCGCAGGAGGGGGACGAAATCTGCGACCCCACCTGTGGCTCTGGCTCCCTGTTGATGAAATGTGGCCGCTTGATTCGCGAAAACACAGGTTCACGGAAGTACGCGCTGTATGGGCAGGAAGCCATTGGCAGTACGTGGGCTCTGGCGAAGATGAACATGTTCCTGCATGGCGAGGACAACCATCGCATTGAGTGGGGCGATACCATTCGCAACCCCAAACTGCTCGACAGCGCTGCCAGCCTAAAACACTTCGACGTGGTGGTCGCCAATCCCCCGTTCAGCTTAGAAAAGTGGGGCTTTGAGGGCGCCGACGCGGACAAGTTCAGTCGCTTCCGCCGAGGGGTACCGCCTCGTACCAAGGGGGACTATGCTTTCATTTTGCACATGATCGAAACCATGAAACCTGGCTCCGGCCGCATGGCCGTTGTTGTTCCACATGGCGTACTGTTCCGCGGCGCTGCTGAGGGGCGCATCCGCCAAAAGTTGATTGAAGAAAATTTGCTCGACGTGGTGATTGGCCTGCCAGAAAAGCTTTTTTACGGTACTGGCATCCCCGCAGCCGTGCTGGTTTTCCGCAGAAACAAAGCCGACGACAAAGTGCTTTTCATTGACGCTAGTCGCAATTACGAAGCTGGCAAGAACCAGAATTACCTACGCGAATGTGATCTGCAGCGAATCCTGGCCACCGCCCTGATTCGCCAGAGTGTAGACAAATACGCTCACTTTGCCCCTCTTTCCGAAATAGTTGAGAACGACTTCAATCTCAACATTTCGCGCTATGTGGATATCTTCGAAGAGGAGGTTGAAGTCGACCTGATGGCCGTGCGAAAGGAGCGCGAACAGCTCAAAGCCGAACTAGTCGGTCTGGAAGCCCAGATGGCCGTATACCTTAAGGAGCTGGGCTATGAATAAGCCAAGTCAACCTGTTTTGCGGAGAGTCGAATCTACTAAAGCGGGGCTAAGCCACGGTTCAGGTGTTGGTTTCTTGTCCTTTGAAACTGAAAGGGCCGAACCCGTGTGGAGTGTGGATTCTTTGACGATGCTAGGTGGCCAGGCGGAGCACGCGACCAAAAAGCTGGATACGAAGAAGGGTGGGTCTGATGCTGCATAAAGACTGGCAACGAATCACGGTCGGCGAATGCGCAGATTTGTTGACTGGCTACGCGTTCCGTAGCCAGGACTATGCCGAGCCCAATGCATCGACGGTGAGGCTATTGCGCGGTGACAACGTGGTGCAAGGTTCTTTGCGTTGGGAGGATGCGAAGCACTGGGCCGCTCCCTATGCGGAGCAACTGCAGCGATACGAAATGCTCGCCGGAGACATTGTGATTGCCATGGACCGTCCTATTGTGAACGCAGGCTTGAAGTGCAGTGTTGTTCAACAACATGATTTGCCGTGTCTTTTGGTACAGCGAGTTGCGCGACTCAGGGCTGCTGGGGCTATTGAGCAGGAGTATTTGGCGCATGTACTTCAGACACACCGCTTCATTACTCACCTCAAAGGGCAAAAAACAGAAACGGCGGTTCCTCATATTAGCCCAAACGACATCCGTGCATTCGAGGTGGCTCTGCCTTCGAATTTGAGTGAGCAGCGCCGTGTCGCCAGCGTCCTATCTACCTGGGATCGAGCTATTGTCACCTCCGAACGACTACTAGCGAATAGTCAGAAACAGAAGCAGGCGCTGACTCAAGCTCTTTTAAGCGATAGCTTTAGACAGTTGCGAAGGAGGGCGCCACTCCATCGAGAGCATGCATCATTGATTTTCTCGCCGCGTTCAGTGAGGCGGAACGATGGACTCGAATTACTGTCAGTTATGCAAAATGTTGGAGTTGTGCCACGCAGTTCATTGGACCGCAAGGTCGTCATGCCAGAAGGCTCTACGGACGGTTACAAATTGGTTGAGCCCGGTGACTTTGTCATCAGCCTTCGCTCCTTTGAGGGGGGATTGGAATACTCTAAGTTCAAAGGGCTGGTGAGTCCGGCCTATACCGTATTAATGCCCAGAAAGCCCGTTGTGGATGACTTCTATCGCCATTACTTCAAGTCCAGAGAATTCATCGGAAGATTGGCGGTTGCAGTAATAGGAATCCGTGATGGGAAGCAAATTAGCTATGACGATTTTTCGTTTTTGAGGCTGCCATATCCGTCGATACAGGAGCAGCAGTCGATTGCACATGTGCTCAATGCCGCTGAGCAAACCGTTCTGCACCATGAGGCCGACCTTCTGCGCTTGCGTGGTGAGAAGGATGTATTGCTCTCTCAGCTCCTGAACGGCAAGCGCCGTGTCAAGCTCCCTGAAGCGGCGAGGGGTACGCAAGCATGAACAACACGCCCAACTCACGGGAGCAATACAGCGCCCACATGCCAGCACTTCACCTGCTGTGCAACCTTGGCTGGAATTTTTTAAACACAGCGCAAGCTCTTTCCCTACGTGGAAGTACTCGTGAGGTGCTGTTGAAGCCTCGCCTAATTCAAGTTTTGCAGACAAGGCGCTACGAATACAAGGGGATGTGGTACTCGCTGTCACCCAGTGGGATCGACCAGGTTGTGCGGGAGCTGTCGGCACTCAGCTTGGCCGAAGGGCTATTGCCTGCCAACGAACGACTGTATGGCAAATTGGCCCTGGGAATCACGGTCACTGAGTTCATGGAAGATGGTAAGAAGCACCAACCGACTATCCATGTGATCGACTGGACGGATACTAACGCCAACCTTTGGGATGTGACAGAAGAGTTGGAGGTACTGGCGGGGCAAGGTACACGCTACCGGGTGCCAGATGTGGTGTGTTATGTGAACGGTATTCCCTTGGTTGTGATCGAAGCCAAGCGGCCCGAGTCGGGCGGCGGTAGTCATCCAGCCAAGGCCATGGTGAACGAAGGCATTAGCCAGCATTTGCGCAACCAGCGACCAGACGAAATTCCCAACTTGTTTGCCTACGCTCAGTTGCTACTCTCCATTAGCCAGACCGAAGGACGCTATGGCACTACCCATACGGCCGCGAAGTTCTGGGCTAAGTGGCGCGAAGAGGAGCTCGACGAAGGACATATGCAGGCCCGCAAGAACGCAGCGCTAAAGTCGGACGCGCGCGCGGCGCTATTCGACGGAAAACCTGCTGATTTTGCTGCCTACTTTGACGAACTTTGGAGTGCTCCTATGCAGGCAACCGAGCAAGATCGCTTGATTGTCAGCCTGCTAAGTCCTACGCGTCTATTGGAATTCCTTCGCGGCTACGTACTGTTCGACCGAAAAGTAGGCAAGATTGTGGCTCGCTACCAGCAGTTCTTCGGCATCCGCGCGCTGCTGACACGTATTAGCCAATTGCGCCCGGATGGTGGCCGAGAGGGAGGGGTTGTTTGGCACACTACGGGGTCTGGTAAGAGCTTTACCATGGTGTTCTTGTCCAAGGCGCTGCTCTTGGTGGAAACCTTGAAGGAATGCCGCGTGGTGGTAGTGACCGACCGCATCGATCTGGAAACCCAACTGTCGCGCAACTTCATGACTGGCGGCGCCTTTGGCTCCAGCATCGGCACGCAAAAAGACGGAGAGAAAAGCCGCAGTCTTTCCGGTCGAGATTTGGCCCGCCGCATCGGTAGCGGAACAGAGCGCATCACGTTCACGTTGGTGCACAAGTTCAACACAGCATCCAAGCTGCCCGAGTGCCGCAACGACTCGGCCAACATGATCGTGCTAGTGGACGAGGGCCATCGCAGTCATGGCGGGGAGACTCACGAGCGCATGAAGAAGGCGCTTCCAAAAGCAGCTTACATCGCCTTTACTGGCACCCCTTTATTGAAGAATGAGAAGACGGCCAATAAGTTCGGCCCCATTGTTCACGCCTACACGATGCAGCGCGCGGTGGAGGACGAAACGGTCGCCCCTTTGCTTTACGAAGAACGCATGCCGGAACTCGATATCAACGAAGACGCTGTCAATCGTTGGTTCGAGAAGATCACCAGCAACCTCAGCGACGCCCAGCGCATTGACTTGAAGAGAAAGTTCGCTAAGAAAGGGGTCATCTACGGTGCTGCTAACCGAATCGAGCTAATCGCTTGGGATATCGCCACCCACTTCAGCGAGAACATTAAAAAGCTCGATCTGGGGCTAAAAGGCCAGGTGGCGACGGACAGCAAGCTCGATGCGATTCGCTACAAGAAAGCCTTGGACGATACCGGTCTGGTGACTAGTGCCGTAGTGGTCTCGGCCCCCGACACTCGAGAAGGCAACTCTGACGTGGACGAAGATACCCTGCCCGAGGTGCAGAAATGGTGGAAGCAGACCATGACCAATTTCGGTAACGACGCCGAGGCCTACGAAAAGCAGATCGTCAACGACTTTGGCACCGACGGCGCTCCGGACCTGTTGATCGTGGTGGACAAGCTGCTGACCGGATTCGACGAGCCGCGCAACACCGTGCTCTATATTGATAAGCCGTTGAAAGGCCACAACCTCATACAGGCAGTGGCACGCGTAAATCGTCTGCACGATGCTAAGCGGTATGGCGTGTTGGTGGACTACCGAGGCATCTTGAAGGAATTGGACACCGCAATCCGCGCATACCAGGACCTCGAAACCCGAACGCAGGGTGGATTTGATGTCAGCGATCTCGAAGGGCTGTACCACCAATTCAGCACGGAATACAAGCGACTGCCGACGTTGCATGACCAGTTGTGGTCGTTCTTCAAATCGGTCTCCAACAAGCTAGATCGCGAGCAGTATCGCCAGGTGCTGAGCCCAAAGTTTGTGAATGGCAGTGATGGAGAAGAGTATGACGAACGTCAGAAATTACGTGACGATTTCTATGAAGGGCTGACCGCTTTCGGTCTGTGTCTACAGACTGCACTATCGTCTCGCAGCTTCTTCGAAGACAAGAGCTTCTCGGAGGAGTTGATTGCGCGATACAAAGCCGACCTGCGCTTCTTCACGGAGCTGCGCCAAACCGCCCGCCGGGACGCGATGGAGACTGTGGACTATAGCGTCTATGAAGAGCAAATCCGCAAGTTGGTGGATAAGCAAGTCATCGGAACCGAAGTGCGAGAACCGGAGGGCGTGTACTTGGTGCACCAATTGGGCAAGGCCGAAGACCCTAAAGACTGGTCTGAAGAAAAGACGCGTAATGAAACGGACATGATTCGTACCCGCCTGCGTAAGACTATCGAACAGGACTTAGCGGAGGACCCTTTCGCGCGAAAGGTGTTCGGTGAACTGCTGAGGCAAGCCATTGCCGAGGCGGAGGCCATGTTCGACCATCCGCTAAAGCAGTACGCTCTGTTCCAGGCCTTTGCGCAACAACTGGAGTCTCGCACGACTCCGGGCGTGCCGAACGCGTTGGCAGATAAACCACATGCCAAGGCCTACTTTGGCGCGATTCGTCTGGTGCTGGGGGAGGATGCCTTTGCTGTGCTGAGCAGTGAGGCTGTGGACGGCTTGGTGCAGCAGGCTTTAGCGATGGACACTTTAGTTCGCGATGCAGTGGCAGAAAACTCACTCAATCCGCAGAACATTGAAGCTGCAATCCGTAAGGGGCTGCTGCCGCTGCTATTTGGCACTTTGGGCCTCGACAATGCAAAGCAGGTGGTGGAGCAGGTTATCCAAATTACGCGCGTGGGGCTGAGCAAGTCATGAGTACTTTGCCCTCTGAACGCACCTCTCAACATCGCGTAATGTACGGTGATGAGATCATTGCTTTCAGCCTGCGTCGGCAGCCGTCACGCACCGCGTCGCGGCTAGCTATCCACGTGGAACCAGATGGCCGAGTGTTGGTGGACGCATCTGATATCGCCTCCTTAGCTGACGTATTGAAGGCCGTGAAGATGCGGTCACGTTGGATCAGTCAGCACGTAGTTGCTGCCAAGGCGCGAATGGCGCATGTGCTCCCGCGCGAATACGTGAGCGGAGAATCTCTGCATTACCTTGGGCGGCGTTATCGCCTGAAGGTCATTGTCGATGCAGAGGCCATGGTGACGGCACGGATGCGCGGCGCATTCATCACGGTAACTGTGCCGGCCCACGCTCCGGCTGCAGTCAAGTCTGCCCTTGATGCTTGGTACCGCCATCGTGCGCGTGAGGTGTTCATTGATCGTCTTGCTGCTGTTGCCGCGCCGTTGCGATGGGTCAGAAAGCTTCCTCCGATACGCCTCCAGTTCATGACAGTGCAATGGGGAAGTTGCTCGCCCGCCGGCCGTATTACGCTGAACCCCCTGCTGGTCAAGGCGCCACGCGAGTGCATAGATTATGTGCTGCTCCATGAGCTGTGTCACCTGCTGCATCACAACCATAGCCCGAAGTTCTACCAAACACTGGACCGGCACATGCCACGGTGGCGGGTGATCAAGGAGAAGCTGGACAATATGGTAGAGGAAGTATTCCGGATGTAATTCCCAGCAAAACAACCCAACCTTATGCAGGTTTGCAACGTGCCAACGGCGAGTCCTACTCTTAAAAAGGAATTCTAAAATGCCAGCAGTCCAAAAACATTTTGAAGATTTTCACTCGAAAATCAAGCTCGACGAAGACGACGAGAAGGCCACACTTCGCGAAAAGCGCGACACCCTTTTGGCTGCGTTGAAGAAAAATCTTGCAGATGATGTCCCAGAATTCAAAAGTTTCCATCAAGGCAGTTACTCCATGCACACCGGAGTTGTGCCTCTCGATGGCAACTACGACATTGACGTTGGCCTGATTTTCGACTGTAAAAAAGATGAATATGCCGACCCCGTCACTCTCAAGAAGAAAATTCGCGATGCGTTGGACACACATGGTCGCAGAGTAAATATCCGCCGTCCGTGCGTCACCGTGAACTATATGCGAGGAGAGGAGATTGTCTATCATGTTGACCTGGCGGTGTACGTCAAGCGTGATGACGGCTTCCTCGATATTGCAAAGGGCAAAGAGAACTCGGAGGCAAGCAAGCGCGTTTGGGAGCAGTCTGACCCGAAGACGCTCACCGAGGTTATCTGCACGGCGTTTACCGACACCTACGAATTGGCGCAATACCGAAGATGTATCCGCTACTTGAAGCGGTGGCGGCAAGTCCAGTTTTCGTCCGGGGCACCATTGAGCATTGCGCTTACGCTAGCTGCGCAGAAGTGGTTCAAACCTCATTTCGAAATGTCCGGTAAAGCAGGCGACCTTCAAGCCATGCTGAACTGGGTTGACGCAATCCTGAGCCAGTTTCACTGGACGAGCGCTGACGGAGGCAATCACCAGCGGCTTTCGGTCACGCTACCGGTTGCCCCCTATCGCGACCTCATGGGCTGGATGACCGAAGGGCAGATGAGTACAGTGATGTCTAAGTTTGAAGTTCTTCGTAAAGCCCTGGAAGAGGCCTTTGACGAGGACTTGCCAGAAGATGCTTGCAAGGTGCTGAACAAGCAGTTTGGAGGCGATTTCACTGTACCGGAAAAGGCTGCGACTGCCCGTGCCGTGGTAACGCCCGTTATTAGCACAGGTAACTCGGCCTAATGGACTCAGTTAGCGCAAACGAAACATTGGTAGATGCCTGTCTCGAGGCGGTTCGCCTAGCCAGTCTCGACCGTGGCCTACAAGTAAAGGCCATTGAGATCACGCCTGTGAAGCGCCTTCGTGTTGTAGTTGAAGGTGCTTCTCAACAGTGGGACCTGGAAATCGAATGCCTGACTGATTCACTCATACGGCTACCAAGAGTGAGATTGCTGCCGACCGGCGGCTTGCATCCTCATGTGGGCTATTACGGCACTGTATGTGTCAGTGACAATCAAGGACTTTCGCTCGATCCCGACAGGAAGGCCGATATAGTCGCCTACACATTTCTCGCCGCCGTAGACTTGTTGGAGAAATGGGCTGCGGACACGATAGGGAGCATTGAAGAGTTCTTCAACGAGGTTGAGGGTTACTGGGGCGGACTGCCAGACGCGATTTGTACGTCGGGTGCCATTGATACGGATGGTCGGGACCGGCTGGTCGCATCCTATCTAAAGTTTAAAAATAAGAGGGCTCAGTGGTTTTTCACCGAGCGCGATGCGCAGCCGCACAGAACGTTCGATGTGAAGGGGGCTGCTGCCCAGAGCGCCTTGTACGTTCACATGACCGAACTGGTTCCTCCGCCAGCTCATCCTGAAAAGCTTACTGCTGGTTTTGTAGCCGCCATACGCGACAGAATGTCGGCAGCTCAACTTGAGCTCTGGGCTAGACTGGTTCGGCCTTCGTCCAACAAGAATCATCCGAAAAAAGCGGTGCTTTTGATATCCGTTCCACGCGCTGCTGGCGGCGTATCAGTGGTCGGTGTTGAATTCGGAACACGAAATGGCGACGTAGACCTCAACGCGCCCGTTACGCCACTGACAATGCGGCGCCTAACGGCGTCCTACATGCGCGAACGTGGCGGTGCATCTTCCACCATGTTTTCAAAACACGTCGTCATCATCGGGTGCGGGGCAATTGGTGCCGTGGTTGCCGACGCACTCGCCGCCTCCGGTGTTGGCAAGCTCACCCTTGTCGACTACGACGAATACTCTGAAGATAATGTGTTTCGCTACATATTGGACCCGTACTGGATTGATTCGTCTAAAGTCTGCGGTCTTAAATACCAGCTCGAGGCACACTATCCTGGGCTGACGGTAACGTCGCGGGCTACGAGTGGTCAGGATTGGTTTAGCAGCGCGGACCTTTCCGATGTGGATGCAGTCGTTTTCGCGCTTGGCCTTCCAACTCTAGAACAAGCATTCTCCCGCGCATTTCGGAGTAAAAATAAGCTACTACCGCTGCTCTTCACTTGGCTAGAGCCACTTGATTTAGGCGGACACTCGGTACTGACATGGTCTCATGAAGAAGGATGTTTGGATTGCCTTTATCGCGATGACGAAGGTGTTCCCAATCTTCAGTCTCGCATCGCTTTCCTAGCTCCTAACCAGGCGGTATCCAAGACGATTACCGGATGCGGAAGCGTATTCGTTCCTTATGGGGCACTGCAGTCTCGCCGCACAGCACTGATGGCCGCCGAACATATTCTATCTGCGCTATCAGGTGGAAGAGGGCCCTCATATCGCTTCTGGGCCGGCGAAGGCAAAGCGGCCTCCGAACAAAACCTGCAACCCACGCCGTGGTGGCGTGAGGCAAGGTCTATCATGCCGAGCGACTTGCAAACAAAGCGAGCATTCGGTAGACCTTGTAAGAGATGTAAGGAGGCCAAATGAAACTGGTCTTCCGCGTGTCCAGCAATCAGCGCGTCATTTTCGTGGAAAAGGCTGTCCAGCAGATGCTCTTGTTTCGCCAGCGCTCGTGGTGGCAGGCAGAGGCAGGTGGCGTCCTATTGGGCCGGCATCTTTTGGACACGGAAGACATAGTGGTTGATGAAGTGACGACTCCGCAGAAGACCGACCGTCGTAGCCGCTTCAGCTTTTTCCGCTCAAAGAAACATGCATTAATCGCTCAAAGCCGATGGTCCGAGGAGGCCAGCACACTAGCGTACTTAGGTTTGTGGCACACCCACCCAGAATCAGACCCCACGCCAAGTGGAGTTGACCGCCAGGACTGGAGGCAAGCGATGTCGACGGATGCCTTTCACGGTGACCGGCTCTTTTTCCCAATAGTCGGCATCGAACGAATTCGTGTTTGGTCGATGACTTGTGATGGAGCGTTTTTCGAATTGAAGGAGGAGACTAAAGATGGCTAGGACGCAAGCACGAGCAACAATTCCGTCTACTACGAGACAAGCGCTTTGGATTGCGGCTGCAGGAAGATGCCAATTTCGAGGCTGCAACAAGCCAGTGTCCCGTGACTTCTTGACCAAACGAGCAGCGAAAATCGGCGAGCTCGCCCACATTATTGCCGACAGCCCTGACGGTGCTCGCGGCGTTGTGGGGATATCTGAAAAGCTCGCCGATGATGCGAACAATCTCATGCTGGCATGCTATGACTGTCACGCACGCGTGGACCGTAACGGGAAAGACAACGAATACACGGCGTCGCAGCTCCAGGCGATGAAACGGGAGCACGAGGCGCGCATCGAGCTGATATACAGCGCCGTTGGGGTCACAGATAGCTTGCCAATACTAATGTCATTTCCCATCGGGAGCCATGTGCCGGTCTTTGATATTCGCCAAGTGAACTTTGCGATGCTCGAAAATAGCCGATTCACACGCGCTCCTAGGACCCCGCACATCCATATCGACCGCGCCGATTTCGATACGTTGGACAGCGTTGAGGATTTTTGGCCGCGCGCTGAAGCAGCACTGCAAACAATTTTTGAGCAGCGAATCCGACCTGTGCTGACAGAGAAGCATGGACCGACACACTTGACGATTGCTGCGTTTGCGCCGATTCCGATGCTCATGAAATTGGGCGCACTTTTAGGCGACAAGATTGAGACAACGGTACTCGACTTGCCGGTTGAGCGGTGGCTGTGGGATGCTCGGACAGATTGTCCGGCGCCGAGCTACAAATTTGACGTTCCCGATGAGCTCCCTCCAGAGGTTTCAGTGGTCGTCAATATTTCGGGCGTCGCCACGCGGCCTGACGTCCAGATGCCGGTCTTGGAATTCCGTGTTGTAGCGCCCGGTAGGGGAGTCATCCGAACTGAGGCGCATGTACTCGAGTTCCGCCGACATTTCAATGCCTTCTTAAATGCGCTAAACGCCGGCGGGGTTCGCGTGTTGCACATCTTGCCAGCGACCCCGTTGAGCGCAAGTGTCGAAATTGGACGCATGCTCCTCCCGAAGATTTTTGAGGAAGTGCATGTTTGGGAATGGCAAGCCCCCAGTTGGAAGCGTGCGGTGCGCTTAAAGTAGGTTTTGCTAGCGCAGTGCGAGATCGACCAAAACCTCAAGCACATGCTCCAGCGCTGTTTTTTCGGCAATCCTGAAAAGCGCCTAACTGAACTCAACCTGGAACCGCAGCAGTTCCGTTTTGGCCGACAAGTGGAACTGTTAGCTTTACCTCCAAGGCGCCAAGCTGCGTATCACTACAGTCCGGCCTCGGCAGCAATACCTTCCACTGTCACCCCAAGTTCAGTCGCGAGCCTGATCAAGGTCAACCACGCTGGGTTACTTTGCCCACGCTCGATCATACCGATGAAGCTTATGTTCACTCCCGATGCATGAGCCAAATCTTCCTGCGTCATATTTCGCTCCTTGCGCAGCTTGCGGACAGCTCGTCCTAAGGCGACAAGTTCGGGTTGCTTAGCATGTGGAGAAAAATTGGTCACCGAGCCATGATGTCGCTATACTGTCACCGTTGCCAACGGACATGTCCGTTATTCTTGAGGTGATCCGCACCACAAGGTTAAATTTTTCCTGAGTGCAACTGGGTTGATGCTCGAGCAGTACGTAGTAAGCGGCGGCGGCTACTCACCCAAATCACGTTAACAGTTGCACTTAACTAGACGTTATAACGTTCTTTGGGCTAAACATGTCACTCTCCTCTATGCACGCTCGCCTCCAATGCACAGATAGTTCTCTCTTACTGCCTTCAAGCCTCCCAATTGACGAGTTAATTTTTTTGACACGGAAAATCGCCCTGTGTTTGGATGGCGGGATGGACTTGCCGGAACGGTCAGAGCTCAAGATTTTTTTAACTGACTATTTGGGATTGCTTGTCCGAATGCAATCGGTAAAGAACTACAGCCAATTTCTCACTCAAGTAGACACGATAGTGCCTGAACTTATGATTACCTTGGACTCGGCTATCCGAGATGAACTCGTATCTCGCTTGATAGGCTGTTCCATTCATCGTTCGAGCTTGCCTCTAGCAATTAACGGATATTTCGATGAGATCAACATATCTGCTGAAACCCCAAACGCACGGAGTGAGCCGGAAAAACGGGCACACGATGAAGCAGGTTTAGATACATGAACAATACTTGCCGAGCCAGGTCAGCCCCGTTATTCAGGGTATTGGCCGACGCCGTAAGTCCTTGCGGATAAGTGGAAATTCATAGATGGACAACATGCTAAATGTACCCCCTTTGCTTTCGAGCTTATGCCTCGTGTATCTCGACTTTGATGGAGTCCTTCATCCTGATGACGTGTACTGGTCTCGCAAACGTGGTATCCACATGCGAGCCTCCGGTCATAGCCTCTTCGAATGGGCCTACATTTTAGAAGACCTGCTTGCACCGTACCTAGAAGTGAGGATAGTGTTAGCCACCAGCTGGGTTCGGTTGAAGAGCTTTCAATACGCCAAAAAGCAGTTGAGCCCAAGTCTACAGGCCAAGATTATAGGCGCTACATTCCACCGTCGAGAAATGAACAAATTCGTATTCGAGAACACGTCACGGGGAGCGCAAATTTATGCCGATGTACTGCGCAGGCATCCTACGAACTGGCTTGCGATTGACAACGACGATGTCGGATGGCCAACCCATTGTCGCGATAATTTGATCAAAACCGATGACCACCAAGGACTAAGCGATCCGGACGTTCAAACAGCAATCCGAACACGTCTAATGACGCTTCTTGCGGTCGATCTTCCTGACTGAAAGCTATAGCAATGTCCGACCAAATCGATCCTCTTAGCGCACCGGATGACTTTCCTTGGCTGCAAAAGCTTGGCGCTGTTTCTGGCGCTGCCACGAAGCTTCTCCTAGTTCGCACACCGGGCGGCGGATTTGCCGCACCAACACAATCAGCAGAAGAGAGAAACCTTCGATGGAATAAATGTGAGGTGCTCGCTGGTAAGGTGGCACGGGCCGCTGCCCGCAGCAAGGCTGAGAAGTGCTCGCATATGTCAGAAGAGTCTATATTGGAGCTTTATCTGCCGGCTATGCAGGCGACATACTTTGCAAGTGAAGGCGAAGCGTTTTGGATAGTACGAAGAGCTGCTTTGATTCTCGGCTGGCCTATGCCAAAGCACTTGCAATCAGGGTCCTCTAACGGAGCATAGATCGGTACACTCGTTAATGGTACCTAATTTGTATAAATGATATATATTATTTATTTAATTTTTCAAAGTTTTTTTGGGGGCGACTGCAAATACTCCAGCTATGAACTGCATCGAGACCGTCCAGTACGTGCCAAACTCATTTCCAAGAATGGCCGACATCCTTTTTTCAATGACACGGGCGTGCTTACGGTGCAGGACGATGGCCGTGTATGTATTTAGAGTGGCATGCTCGTCCAAGACAAGATCAATAGGGAGCGCTAGATGACGGTTGTGACGGTTACATCCCGTGGGCGAATCACTCTTCCTAAGGCGATGCGGACAGCTATGGGGCTACTCCCAGGGGCTCGGCTGACCTTCATCCAACTTCAAGATGGCACGGTTATAATGACGGTGCGGCATCGAAAGACCGAGGAGCTTGGCGTGACTATGGGCACGAAGTGACATCCGTGATGCCTATTGAAAAACTGCGAAATCAAGCCGTATCTTTCAAATAAACGCCTATCTCTTCCGCCGAATTTATTTCGCTGAACGTTTTTTGAAACGTCTATCTGGCAAGATTCCCTTGGCCTGAGAGCCATTAGGTGTTCATTCGTGGTCGGTATTACTGAATCGTGGTAAATTATAGTTTGCAGTTTGCAGTTGTCGTTGATGAGTGCATCGAGTTAAATGCTGTGCGCTCCCCAGTCGATGAGACGGGCCGCTGGCAATTTTCACAGCGCCTTTCATGAACACATGTGCGAGTTCCTAAACTTGAATTTAAAGACTTTAACTTAGCTATTCGCTGTACACATCCCAAGGATATGTAAGACAAGAATAGAGCCTTACCATTTAGGTGGCCTCCGTTTCTGGCACCTCGGACTATCGATATGCTTCCACCCATAAATATCTCAACGGAAGCCACCCAAAATTTCAGGTTACAGGTTCTGCTGCGCTTCGGGTGAACAGCAGGTGCGGGAGGAGGGCGATATGTGCAACCACAGCTGGCGGAGCGCGGCGGAGCATTTCGGGGAGAAACCTGTACTTTGGTCAGCAAAATGGAACGTGATTCAATCGTAGACATCACTCAATCGAAGAACACGGGTTTCTTAACGCAGCCATGGACATTCGATTCGTCACTTAAACCCTTTACCTACAAGGCATCCTGCAATGTCCATGGTACTGCTATTCGCAGGTGCCACGAATACATGCAATCGTTCCAGGCTTTTGGCGTACGGTTGCGCGACTTCCAGAAAGCCTCGCTCGAGGCGTGGGTGCAGGAATACCGTGGCGACCTTGGCGTGGCGCTGACCGACGTGGTGGGCATGGACGCCTTCCTCGACGACTTCGACCTGTACTTTGCCAAGTTGTTCGACGGGCTGCGCCACGATTCGGGCGACCCGGTGGTGTGGGGAGAAAAAGCGCTGGCCCACTACACGGCGCTGCGCATCGACGCCAAGACCAAGCGGCTGGTGTTCTCGGACGGACTGAATCTGGAGAAGGCCATCGACCTGTACCGGCACTTCGCCGACCGCATCATGACCGGCTTCGGCATCGGCACGCACCTGACCAACGACGTCGGCCTGAAGCCGCTCAACATCGTCATGAAGCTGGTCAACTGCAACGGCCAGTCGGTGGCCAAGCTGTCGGACTCGCCCGGCAAAACGCTGTGCAAGGACGAGACCTTTTTGGCGTATCTGCGCCAGGTGTTCCACCACCCGGCCGCCTGAAACCAGGGCAGGGCAGTGGTGCCAGAAGCCGGCCGCGTGGGCCGGCTTTTTTTACGCCGGACGGGCGTTGAAGCCGCTCATGATGGCGTCGGCGTTGCCGCCTTCATCCTCATCGTAGATATCGACGGACAGCATGGCGCCGCTGCGTTCGCGCGCGTGCGCGGCGGCGTCCGGGCCGCCCGGTGTCAGCGCGTCGAAGATGTTACCGACGGTGCTGGTGGCCACGCTCGGCGGTAGCGGCGTGTGCTTGGTCAGCTTCACGGTGGACGGAGGAAAACCCTTTGCCAGCAAGGCGCTGCGTGCGCTCTCGGCATCGGTCACCTGTTCGAAATTGCGGTGTATTGTGCGTGTCATGACGGCCTCCTTGGTTAAACCGTAGCGGGCGGCGGCTTAGAAGCCGGCTACCACGGTTTCGAAATGCTCCACCTTGGGCGGTGTAGCGAAATAGCTGCCGACCAGTCCGCGCCAGGTCTGGAACGCGGGACTGCCACGGAAATCGACGGTATGGTTTTCAAGGGTTTGCCAGCCGATCACCAGATGGTAGGTGTCGGGCGTTTCGATGTCGCGGTCGAGGCGCATCGACAGACAACCGGTGGCCGCTTTGAACAAGGGCACCGCTTCGGCCACGCCGGCCTGGAAGGCATCGTGGGCATCCGGCTTGATATACAGCTCGGCGACTTCATAAATCATGGGGCATCCTTTTGAAAGTATGTCCCCTATTGTGCCTCAACTGCGGCGGGCGTGCGCAGGATGAAGCGCATCGCCTGGCGGGCCAGCTCCTTGACGTCGGCGCCGCTGCCGGGTTTGTACCACTGCACGGTCCAATTGAGCGCGCCAAAGATCAGCAGGCGGTCGAACGACGACGGCATCGCCCAGTCGCCGGACAGGTGCAGCTCGGCGATGGCGCGGTCCCACACGGCCTCGTAGCGATCCTTGAGCGCGACCACGCGCGAGCGCGACGGCTCGTCGAGCGAGCGCCACTCGTACAGCAGCACGGCGATGTAATGGTGGTCGGGCGCCAGCAGCGTGTGCAGATGAGCCTCGACCAGCTGGCGCAGGATCTCGCAGGGCGGCAACTGCTGGCTGCCGATGGCCTCGATCTCTGCCAGCGAGCGTTCCAGGCCTTGCTCCATGATGGCGGCCAGGATGTCCTGCTTGGTCTTGAAGTGATAAAACCAGCTGCCGGCCTGGATGCCGGCGGCGGCGGCGATATCGCGCACGGTAGTATTTTCGTAACCTTTGGTACGAAACAATTCGGCCGATTTCTCGATCAATTCCGCGCGCAATCCGCCGCTTTCCCCCTTCAGAGGGCGCCCGCGTTTTTTCGGGCTGGGAGCGTCAATAGTAGCGGCGTTAGGCATGAAAAGGTGTCTGAACAGTAGTTTGGGTACATCCCATTCTAATGCAGCGTCCGCTCGCGAAATTGAAAAAGTGTTTGAAATTGTTACTTTCCGTATGGCAGCAAGCGGCTTTTGTGCTGCAATGCAACACTTTGGTTTGCGGCGCGATTGAGCGTGGTCAAAGGATTATCGAAAATAAGGCATAGGCTGGCGGTGGCGAGATCTTCAGCAATGGCTGTGCATGACAGCGGCAATCGTGCCCACAAAGATATTGGAATGGAAATCAGGACGCAGATGCAGACGCGGGAGCCAGGCGAGGGTTTCGCCGAGGTGAACGCGCGGGCTCATGGGCCTGATGATCACCAGCCTGCTGGCGACGGCGGTGCTGTTCGCCCGCGCCGCGCACTGGCTGTAACTTAAGGAATTGGTGCCGGTATATTTCCCGACCGCCGGCGCCGGTAGTAGCCGCCTCAGGAGGCGCTAATGGGTCGTTCTGTGTGAGAACTGAAGCCATCATATCGGGCGATTGTGACAGGCGTTTGACCGGGGTTCCGAATGGGCATGCGCCGAGCAGCAAAGTGCGCTAGAATGGAGGTCTGTGGGGACGACCTGGTTTCGACGTGGGTTGCAAAGCAGAGCAGGGCATACCGAGGGCTGGTTACCTCGTAAATACACCCAGAAAAACTTAACTGCAAACGATAACTCGTACGCACTGGCAGCTTAATTGCTGTTAGCTCCACAACACCTCGTCCCTGGGGTGGGCCGTTAAAAGCTGTGGAGTCATTTACAGGGACTCGCGCTGTGAGGGGTCGCTTCGATCAGCGCTAAATCTAAGGTGAATCGCTAGTCCAAAACGTGCACGTCCGTGTTGTACTGGTTAAATTAAATGATAGTGCTAAGTATGTAGAACTGTCTGTGGAGTGCTTGCGGACGCGGGTTCGATTCCCGCCGTCTCCACCACTGAATTTAAAATAGAGCCCCGCCAGGCGCAAGTCTGGTGGGGCTTTGTTTTTGTCCAGCGCCTTTGTTCGGTAGAGATCAAAAACATATCCGATACGAAAGCCGGGTTGTGCCCGAAAACGCGCTCTGCAATCGGAACCGTTGTGCAACAGACGCGGTGAAGCTGCGCGCTGTACTTGAGCCTCAGTTCAAAGCGCCCTCTGCACGGAGAAGCGCCACCGCAAGATCGATAAAGGCCCTTACTTTGGGCGTCGAACGCCGCCCCTCATGGTGCACGACATTGACCGGCATCGGCGCCGACTCATACTGGCTCAGCACGGTCTTGAGCCGGCCGGCCGCCAGATGCGGGGCCACCATATAAGAAATCACCCGGGTCAGTCCGAAGCCGCGCACAACAGCCGCGATGGCCGCGTCGTTGCTGGAGCTGATCAGGCGGGGACGCACCCGCAAGACCATCGGCTGGCGCTCGGATTCGAAGCGCCATTCTGGCGCGGCGGTCACGCCACCGGCCAGCACGATGTCGTGCTCTGCAAGTTCCTCCGGCGTGAGAGGCAGGCCGCGCGCCTCGAGATAAGCGGGCGAAGCGCAGACGATCTGCCGCACCTGGCCCACCCGCACCGCCTGGTAGCTTGAATCCGGCAGCTGCCCTAGCCGAATCGCCACGTCGATGCCTTCATCCATCATGTTGACCACGCGGTCGAGGAACCGACATTCCACCTCGGTGTCCGGATAACGGCGCAGGTACTCCGTCACCACCGGTGTGACGTACATGGCGCCGAACAGCACCGATGAGGTGATCACCAGCTTGCCGCGCGGCTCGGCATGGGTGCCGGTGGCGGCCTGCTCGGAATCGGTCACGTCGGCCAGGATGCGCCGGCAGTCGGCCGCGTAGCGCGCGCCCACATCGGTGACGCGCACCATCCGTGTGGTCCGCGTCAGAAGACGCACCCCCATTTTTTCTTCCAGCTCCGTCACCGCGCGTGTCACCACCGGTGGCGAGATCCGCAACTTGCGCGCGGCCGGCGCGAAACCGCCTTCTTCGACCACGGCCAGGAATATCGACATCGTGTACAGCCGATCCATATTATTCCACTTTCAGGAATGGTTCATTGCAGATTGTCTGGATTCTCATTGCCCTGCAAAAGAGTCAAACTGTAAGCGCTGGATAACACTTCGTCAACCACCCAAGGAGAAATGCCATGAGCCGCATCGCCATCATCGACAAGAGCAACGCCAACGCCGAACAACAAGTCCTGCTGGACACCATTCAAGCCCAGCTCGGCATGGTGCCGAACTTCCTGAGAGTTTTTGCCAACTCGCCCGTGGCGCTGCGCGCCTTCCTGGGACTGCACGGTGTGGCCGGCGCTGGCAGTCTCGACGCGCAAACGCGCGAACGCATCGCCCTGGCGCTGGCCCAGCAAAACGGCTGCGAATATTGCGTCTCGGCGCACACGGCTATCGGGCGTAAAAGCGGGCTGACCGGCGACGAAATCAGCGCCGCCCGCCACGGCACCAGCGAAGACGCACAAGCGGCGATCGCCGTCCGGTTGGCCACCAGCCTGATGGAGAAAAAGGGCGATGTGAGCGCCATCGAGATCGCCCAGCTGCGCAGCGCCGGCTTTACCGATGGCGACATCGTGGAAATCATCACCCACGTCGGCATGAATTTCCTGACCAATATCCTCGGCAAAGCCAGCAAAGTCGAGATCGATTTCCCGCAAGTCGATTTGAAACTGGCCGCCTGAGCCTGCCGCTCACATAACAACTACGCTACCTCAAGGAGCATTGCCATGAACTCGTCATCGTCCGTCTGGGCCCGCCTGGCCCTCACCGCCGGCTTCGTCGCCGTCAGCGCCGCCGCCAGCGCTGCCGCACCTGCCGTATCCACTGCCGTGAGCTATCACACCGTCAACATCGATGGCGTAAAAGTGTTTTACCGAGAAGCCGGTCCGAAAAACGCGCCGACGCTGTTGCTGCTGCACGGCTTTCCCACTTCGTCGCAGATGTTCCGCAACCTGATTCCGCAACTGTCCGACCGCTACCATGTGATCGCGCCGGACTATCCGGGCTACGGCCAGAGCGACCAGCCGTCGATGGACAAGTTCACCTACAGCTTCGACAACCAGGCCAAGGTCATCGACAAATTAACCAGCCAGCTTGGGCTGACGAAATACGCGCTTTATGTGCAGGACTACGGCGCGCCGATCGGCTACCGCCTGGCCGCCGCCCATCCCGAACGGGTGACGGCGATCGTCGTGCAAAACGGTAACGCCTACGACGAGGGCCTCGACAACGAATTCTGGCAGCCGGTCAAGGCGTACTGGAAAGACAAATCCGAAGCCAACGCCGCCAAGCTGCGTCCGCTGGTCGAGATCGACGCCACCAAATGGCAATACACCGAGGGCTTTCGCAACCCGGCAACGAGCGTGAGCCCCGACGCGTGGATGCTGGACCAGGCCTATCTGGACCGTCCCGGCAACAAGGCCATTCAGCTGGAAATGTTGTACAGCTACGGCACGAACCCGCCGCGCTATCCCGAGTGGCAAGCGTATTTCCGCAAACACCAGCCGCCGATGCTGATCGTCTGGGGTAAGGGCGACAAGATCTTCCCGGCGGCGGGTGCCACGCCTTACCTGCGCGATCTGCCGAAGGCCGAGCTGCACCTGCTCGACACCGGCCACTTCGCACTGGAAGAAGAGGGCCCGGAGATCGCGCGGCTGATGCGCGACTTCCTCGGCCGCAAAGTGAAACCTTAAATCTAACCTTTTTCGGGAGCCATCATGGGCCGCGCATTTTCCGACATCACCTTTACCCCGAACGTGCGCGCCATGCAGGAACGCATGGGCAGCCGGGAGCAATACGAGGGCTTCGACCGGATGACCAACCGGGCCGACCGCCTTGGTCGCATGGAGGCCGAGTTCATCGCCCAGGCCGACCATTTTTATCAGGCGACGGTGAGCGAAACGGGCTGGCCGTATGTGCAGCATCGCGGCGGGCCGGCCGGCTTCCTGAAAGTTCTCGATCCGAAAACGGTCGCCTTTGCCGACTTTCGCGGCAACGTGCAGTACCTCAGCGTGGGCAACCTGCAGAAGGACGATCGCATTTCAATCATCATCATGGATTACGCCAACCAGATGCGCCTGAAGCTGATCGGCCGCGTGCGCCTGGTGGAAGCCGCCGACGATGCGGAACTGATCGAACGGCTGCGCAAGCCCGGCTATGCGGCGCGCATCGAACGCGCGTTCGTCATCACCGTCGAAGGCTACGACTGGAACTGTCCACAGCACATCACGCCGCGCTTTACCGAAAGCGAAATCGCCGAAATGACGGCGCCGCTGCATGCGCAGATCAAGCACCTCAAGGAGCAGTTGGCCGCGAGCACGGCCAGGCAACCCTTGAGCGAGCCGGCGGCCAGCGGCGAGTTGCCTGTGACCGGCGCGGTCAACCGGCCCGTCATGGTGACCTTGAAACGCAGCCGCAAAGTGATCGATGTGCCTGCCAGCGCCAGCATTCTGGAGGCGGTGGAAGCGGCCGGCGTCGATGCGCGATCCTCCTGCAGGGTCGGCAACTGCGGCGCCTGCCGCGTCAAGGTACTGGCCGGCACGCCGGAACACCGCGATAACGTGCTCAGCGAAGAAGAGCGCGCAAAAGAAATGTGCATCTGCGTATCGCGTGCCAGCGGCGATACGCTCGAACTCGACCTTTAAGGAGTCATCATCATGAACGCGATACATCCAGCGGCACAGGCCGCACCAGGCACCACGCTTCACTACCTGCCGGTCGGCCTGTTCGGCGCCGTGATGGGCAGCATAGGCTTGGCACTGGCGTGGCGCCTGGCGGCCGGCATCTTCGGCGTGTCCGCCCGGATAGGCGAAGTCCTGTCGGTGGTCGCATTGCTGGCGTTCGCCGTCGTCGGGACGGGCTACGCCGTCAAGGCCTGGTTCGGCTTCGACGCGGTGCGGAGCGAGTTTGCCCATCCCGTCGCCAGCAACATGTTCGGCACACCGCTGATCACTTTGCTGTTGCTGCCGATTCTGCTGGCGCCGTTCCAGCTGACCGCCGCGCGTTTGCTGTGGGGTGCGGGCGCCATCGGCATGCTGGTGTTTTCGGTGGCTATCGTGGGCCGCTGGCTGAGGGAAAAGCAGACCGTGATCACGCCGGCGATGCTGATCCCGGTCGTCGGCCTGCTCGATGTGCCGCTGGCGTTGCCTGCGCTCGGCTGGCAATCATTGCACGGCGTGATGGTGTTCTCGGTCGCGGTCGGTCTGGTCTTCGGGTTGCCGTTGCTGGGCATGGTGCTGACGCGCCTGATGCGGGAAGATGCGATGCCGGCGCCGCTCCAGCCGACGCTGGTGCTGCTCAGCGCACCGTTCAGCGTTGGTTTTTCAGCCTACGCCACGACGACCGGCCAGATCGATCTCTTTGCGGAAGGGCTGGTGATGGTGATGTTCTTCGCGCTTGCCATCGTCGCCGGCAGTTTGCGCGCGCTGGTTGCCGGGCACGCGTTCCGCCTGTCGTGGTGGGCGGCCGGTTTCCCGCTCGCCGCCGCCACGCTGGCCGCCTTGCGCTACGCCGGCCATGCGCGTCACGTCGTTGCCGATGGTTTGGCGCTGTTGTTGCTGGCAACGACGACCGTGTGTATTGCCGTCTTCGCCGTGCGGACGCTGCGCGCTGTGTTCAAAGGGGAGTTGCAAACGCTGGTGTGAGCAGGCAGGCGCGATCCGATGCATAATCTGCTGCTGGGAATTCTTGGGAGTTGAAGTGAACGATCATATGGTGGCAGTGGAGCTGGAAAAAGCGTACAGGTTGCTCAATCACGGTCCGACGGTGCTGGTGTCCGCCTCGCACGGCGATGTCGACAACGTCATGGCGGCGGCTTGGTCTTGCGCGCTGGATTTCTCGCCGCCCAAAGTGACGCTGGTGTTGGACAAGGCGACCAGCACGCGCGCGTTGGTGGAGGGCAGCGGCTATTTCGCGCTGCAGGTGCCCAACATGGCGCAAGTCCAGCTGACCTACGACGTCGGCAATCTCAGCCTGGCCGACGCGCCGGACAAGCTGGAACGCTGTGGGATCGCGTTGTTCCGCGCCGGCGAACGCGACATGCCGCTGGTCTCCGGCTGCTCGGCCTGGCTGATCTGCAAGGTGATCCCCGAGCCGCATATCGAGCAGACCTATGATTTATTCATCGGCGAAGTGGTGGAAGCCTGGGCCGACGACCGCGTGTTCCGCAACGGCCACTGGGAATTCGACAAGGCCGATCCCGCGCTGCGCAGCCTGCACTACGTCGCCGGTGGTCAGTTTTATGCGATCGGCGAGTCGGCGGTTGCCGATACGCGCAAGACGACTTAGTCGAGGCGCTTAGCGCTTCGCTCGATTATTGCGCGGGACGCGGCATATAGCCCGTCATCAGCGCATGCTCCCAGTCGAGCCGTCCGCGTGATTTTGCCAGCGCCGCCATTTCGGCATGTCGATAGGGAATGGCAAAGAAGCTGGCGCGCCACTGGCCATCGATATGTTCGACGATGGCGTACCGCGCATCCGGCGACCCGGACTCAATGACATGCGGACGAGGATAATCGTCCGCATACGCCGGCTGGCCGACACTACCCGGATTGACGATCAGCTGCCCGCGCGCGGTGCGCACGCTGCGGGGCACGTGCGTGTGGCCGCAAACGACAAGGCCCACCTGTACCCCGTCCAGCCGCGCCTCGATCTCCGCCGCAGTGGCCGCCACGTCGACAGTTTGCAGCAAGCCGGTCACGTCACTCGTTGGCGTGCCATGGCAGGCCAGCACATCCGGCGTGATCTGTCGTACCGGCTGCAGGCCGGCAATCCACGCCAGCTCCTTTGCCATCAGCTGCGAGTGCGCGTACGTGTCGCTCGGCCCGGAGCCGGGGTGCAGCTTCAAAATCTGGCGCTCATGGTTGCCCGCCAGATGTACCCAATCCTGCGCCATCAAAAATTGCGCCGTCTCCAGCGGCAGCAGCGGTCCGGACAAGCTGTCGCCGATGTTGACGACCAGATCCGCCCCGCGCCGCGCGATGTCCGTGGCGACGGCTTCAAGCGCCAGCAGATTGCCGTGGATGTCAGAGACGAGGGCGATGCGCATTATGCGGCCTTTGCGAACGCATCGAGCACATCCCGGGTATCGACGATGGCGGCGTATTCCCCGTCCAAATTCGACAGGGCCATGACGTGCACGTCCTCGGCGCTGCGCGGTACGCCGGCGTAGTCAACTTTGGCGAAGGCGAAACAAGCATCGGCAACCACATGGGTCGTAAAGCCGAGGTTGC
This sequence comes from Duganella sp. AC917, assembly GCF_979258245.1. NCBI lineage: Bacteria > Pseudomonadati > Pseudomonadota > Betaproteobacteria > Burkholderiales > Oxalobacteraceae > Duganella > Duganella sp. AC917. The sequence goes on along the minus strand of NZ_OZ409848.1, from coordinate 3,583,557 downwards.
CCGCCGTCCTGGCGCTGGCCTCCACCGAGTTGTTGGTGCTGACGCCTACGATAACCAGTTCGCCGATGCCGCGCACGCGCAGCCAGCGTTCTAGTCCGCTATTGATAAAAGCGTCGGGAACGTTCTTCTCCATCACATAGGCGTCCGGCGTCGGCGCAAAGCGCTCCTGGAACTCCACTCCGGCCTGGCCGGGCCAGAACGGCGAACCCACGGTTTTCGATATGTGGCGAACATGGACGACTGTGGCGTCTGCCGCGCGCCAGGCGCCGAGCAGGGCGGCGATGTTCTGTTCCGCATCCGGATTGTTGCGTTTGCCGGCGGCCGGATTGGCCATGCCGTTTTGCATATCGATGATGATCAACGCGGCGTTACGTACTTGCATGATGAGATTCTGGATTTGTCGAGAGCAGGGCGATATGTCGATTGTAGCTCGGCATGATAACGGCACCCGGAAAGAGTAGAATTCCACCATCCCAACCCGACGACGAAGCCGATGAACGCCGCCAAGCCCTTGAGCATCGTGCCATGAGCAAGACCAGGCCGGCCGGCGACTGGATCGTGCGCGCGCCGCCGACGGGGCGTATGGAGCGCATCGAAGCGTTCTTCGCCGGCCACGGCTACGAGCCGCATCGCCACGACACCTATGCCATCGGCCGCACCCTGGCCGGGGTGCAGAGTTTCCACTACCGGGGCGGACGCCGCCACAGCGTTCCCGGCGCCACCATCGTGTTGCATCCGGACGAGGTGCACGACGGTGAAGCCGGGACCGACGCCGGCTTTCGCTACCGCATGCTGTATATCGAACCGGCGCTGATCCAGCAAATCCTCGGCGGCCAGGCGCTGCCGTTCATCCAGCACGGCATCAGCGCCGATCCCCGGCTGTACGCGGCCAGCGAGGTATTGTTGCAGGGCCTGGACGCGCCGCTCGACGCGCTTGAAGAGGACGACGCGCTGTTCGACCTGGCCCACGCCCTCAGCGCGGTGTCGGCACCGTCGCGTTCGCACCAGCCGCTCGACTACCGCGCAGCCGAGCTGGCGCGCGCGTTCATCCACGATTCCCTGGAAAGCAGTGTGACCTTGGAGGAGCTGGCGCTTCATAGCGGACGGGACCGCTGGAGCCTCTCGCGCGATTTTCGCCTGCTGTTCGGCACCTCGCCGTATCGCTACCTGACCATGCGCCGGCTGGATCTGGTGCGCTCCTTGCTGCTCCAGGGGCAGTCGTTGGTGAGTGCGTCATTGCTTGCCGGCTTTACCGATCAAAGCCATATGACGCGCCATTTCGGCAAAACCTACGGCCTGTCACCGTCGCGCTGGCTGAAAATGCGCGCTGGCTGACATCCGCACAAACGTACAAGAAACCAAGTCCTAATGTGCGTACGCTGGGCACTTCCGAATCAGCACAGGACGACACCAATGAGTACCGAGCCGACGGCGGCGCACGCCATCCACACGATCAATTTCGCAAATAAGTTCAGTTTGTTTTCCGAACAATGGTCGCAAAAAGTGGTCGCGGAAATGAACGATTATCAATTCAAGATTGCCAGGCTGCAGGGGGATTTCATCTGGCATGCGCATGCCATGACCGATGAAACCTTCATCGTGCTGGAAGGACAATTGCGTATCGATTTTCGCGACCACCACGTGCTGGTGTCGCAGGGCGAAATGGTGGTGGTACCCAAGGGCGTCGAGCACAAACCATCTGCGGAAGCGGAGGTCAAACTGCTGTTGATCGAGCCGCGCGGCGTGGTCAACACGGGTGACAAGGAAGTCAGCGGCCGCACCGGCGTCAACGACGTGTGGATCTGACCAATGAAAAAGGCCCGGTGCGCTAGCAGCGGGCCTTGGCTTTTCGTGCGCCGAAGCGCGGATTACTGTTGCTTGCGGCGGCGCGCGACAACGCCCATCAGGCCCAGGCCGGCGAGCATCATCGCGTACGTCTCGGCTTCCGGAACCGCCGTCACTGCCTTGCCGGTCGAGTAGAGCGTGGCGTTCGACAAGGAGCTGAACGCGGTGGTGAAGCTGTCCACACCGGCGCCGTGGCCGGCGTCGAAGCGGTAGAAAGCGGTGACGTTGTTCAGCTTATGACCCAGCACATCGGTCACATTACCGTAGTGGATGCTGACAATGGTGTCGCCGTACAGCTGTTGGCTGAAGTTGATCGTGTTGCCGGTCAGCCCGGACAGCATCGAGGTCGATGCCACGGCGTCCGTCAGATGCACGCCCCACACGCCCAGGTTGCTGTTGATCTCGGTCAGGCTCGGCTTGTTGCCGTTCAGGTTGCCGCTGATGAAGCCGATGCAGCTGGCGCCGGCGACCGAAATGCTGGCGCCGGCGCACGAGTTCGATGGGGCGGGAATGGTGATCACAGGGGTGGTGACTGGCTTGTTGGCCGCTGGCTGGGTAATCACTGGCGTGGTGCTGCCGCCGTTACCTTTGCCGTTGCCATTATTGCCCTTGCCGTTGCCGCCGGCGGCAGCCATTGCGGCGCCTGCGGACATCAGGAGTACCATGGTTGCTGCGGTAGAAAAAGTCGTCAATTTCATGTCAAATCATCCCAAAAAATAGTAGTGGTTACGGTGTAGATCGCGCGCCGGAAACAATTGGTTGGGTTTCTTTGAGCAAAAGTCGTGCTATTGCTCAAGCATAACACGATTAAATGCCTTAAAGATACTTTAATTTCTTTGTGAAAATGATGTGTTGTGGCAGGTGATAGTGGCCGCTGGTGGGGAATGTCGGTAAGCATGCAAAAAATGCATTTATAAATGCGGAATGATTCGTGGGCTTGGCACTCTATTCAACTTAGGCTTGTGCGATCATCAACACGGAGGAGCGATGAAACTGGAAACCCTTGCCGTTCACGGCGGCTACAAGCCGGACCCGACCACCCGCGCGGTGGCGGTGCCGATCTATCAAACCGTCGCCTACGCGTTCGACGACACCCAGCACGGCGCCGACCTGTTCGACCTCAAAGTGCCCGGCAACATTTACACGCGCATCATGAATCCGACCCAGGACGTGCTCGAGCAGCGCATCGCCGCACTCGAAGGCGGCGTGGCGGCGCTGGCGCTGGCGTCCGGGCAGGCCGCCGTCACCTACGCGATCCAGACCATCGCCGAGGCCGGCGATAACATCGTCTCGGCGTCCGCCTTGTACGGCGGCACCTATAACCTGTTCGCGCACACGCTGCCGCAATTCGGCATCACCACCCGCTTTGCCGACGCGCGCGACCCGGCCTCGTTCGAGGGGCTGTTCGATGAGCGCACCAAGGCCGTGTTCATCGAGTCGATCGGCAACCCGCTGGGCAATATCACCGACATCGAAAAAATCGCCGCCATCGCCCACAAGCACGGCGTGCCGCTGATCGTCGACAACACGGTGGCCACGCCATATCTGCTGCGCCCGTTCGAACACGGCGCCGACATCGTGATCCACTCGCTGACGAAATACCTGGGCGGGCACGGCAACTCGATCGGCGGCGCCATCGTCGATTCCGGCAAGTTCCCGTGGGCCGAGCACAAGCAGCGCTTCAAGCGGCTCAACGAGCCGGACGTGTCGTACCACGGCGTGGTCTACACCGAAGCGCTGGGGCCGGCGGCCTACATCGGCCGCGCCCGCGTGGTCCCGCTGCGCAACACCGGCGCCGCGATCTCGCCGTTCAACGCGTTTTTGATACTGCAGGGGATAGAAACGCTGGCGCTGCGCATGGAACGCATCGTCGAGAACGCGCGCGCGGTGGCCGAGTTCCTCAGCGGCCATGCCAAGGTCAAGTGGGTCAATTACGCCGGGCTGGAGCAGCATCGCGACCATGCGCTGGCGCAAAAGTATCTGGGCGGCAGGCCGTCTGGCGTGCTGACGTTTGGCGTCGAGGGCGGCGTGGAGGGCGGGGCGCGCTTCCAGGACGCGCTGCAATTGTTTACGCGCCTGGTCAACATCGGCGACGCCAAATCGCTGGCTTGCCATCCGGCCTCCACCACGCACCGTCAGCTCAACGAGGAGGAACTGGGCAAGGCCGGCGTGACGATCGATACAGTGCGCCTGTCGATCGGCATCGAGCATATCGACGATCTGCTGGCCGATCTGGAGCAGGCGCTGGCCGCCGTCTGAGGTCGCCGCCGGAGGGTTATTTCTTCTCCGGCTTCACCTTGTCCGGCACGCGAGTGACGATCACCTCGCCGTCGGCGATGGTGCAGTCGATGATATGGCTGCGCGAGACCGGCGCGTGCTGGGAGAACAGGTCGTGGTAGGCCCCGGTCTCTTCCAGGCGCAGGTCGATGCGGAAGCTCTCCAGATGGTTGTTGGCCTGCACCTCGCGCACCCGCTGCTTGCGCACGTCCGCTTCCTTGTCGCTGCGGCCGTGCATCATCGGGCCCTCGAAGTAGCGGATCAGCGCGCACTCGATGATGTCGATGCGGTCCTTCAGCAGCAGATCGGCCGCGATCGCGTTCTGGTTGACCGGCATGTCGACCGGATCGCCGTCGTCGGACAACACTTCAACGTTCATGCGCTGGATCAGCAGCAGCATGTCGTTGTCTTCGTTGTTGTTCTGATGGATTTTCTGGATCGCCACCAGGCGCCCGCGCGCCAGCCGGCCGGCCGCGTCCTTGGTCTGGCCGACGTATTGCACCTTGCTCTGGAAGCGCAGGTCGTTTTCGTATTGCTGAAGCACGTCGTGGATCGACAACGCCTCGATCAAACCGCCCCAGTTGAGCGTGATGAAGCGGTCGGTGACGACCACCGTCGGTTTCTTGAGCGTGGCCGCGAACGGCACCGTCAGCTCGATCGTGATGCTGTCGCGCTTTTCCTCGACGCCGATGACGATCGGCACGGTCAGCTTGAGCGAGAAAAACCCCCAGCTGGTTTTGCCGTTGGTATCGAAGCGCACGCGCGGACGGTTGACGGCGAAATAGATCAAGCGTTTTTCCATCGTCGCTTCCAGGTCGAACTGGATGCGGCGCAGCTGGCGCCCGACCGGATCGCGGATATCGGGCCGCTCCGGAAAGCCGGCGACCAGGTCGTACCAATGGTATTTTGCGTCGGCGACAGTGACCACCCAGGTTTGCGGCGCGGCGCCGCGTTGGGGCATCAGCGGCAGCAGATCGTCCAGCGCTTCGGCCGGCGGCGCCAGCAGATCGTGGAATGGCTCCGGCGATTCGGTAAAAAGTTCGCCGATTCCCAGCTCTTCGGGGCTGGGATCGGGATAGTCGTCGGCGATTAGGGGCGGGTAATCGCTCGTCATCATGCGCACTCCAGGGTCTCGTTTAATTGGTCTGTTTGTTGGGACTAATATTGATCACAGTATAGTCGTTCCTTGTGACATTTCCACTCAGCAATTCCTGAAAGCGGCTAATTAATCACACATTCTCACGCTGACGGGCGCGGCTCTGGGCGTTCTGGGCGGTCCTAGCGTTTGCCTGCGGCGGCCGGCGGCGCGGGCAACGCCGCCACCTGCGCCTCGCCGTCGGCAATGAAGCAGCTCAGCAGGTGGGACGGCGCCGGCGCCACCTTGTCCGAGCACAGTGTGCCGTAGTTGCCGGCCTCGGGCAGTTCGAGGTCGATGGTGAATTGCACAAGATTGTTCACTTGCTGCACCTCGGCCAGCCGCGCGCGGCCCAGCTTGCGCTGCTCTTGGGTGAGTCCGCGCGCGCCGGCGTCCTCGAAATGGCGGATCAGCGCCGCCTCGACGATGTCCATGCGCTCGGCCCGCAGCGCCTCGGCCGCGTAGGAATCGGCGTTGCACGGCAGCTCGGCGGCGTCGCCGTCGGCGCAGATGACGTTGACGTTCATGCGCTGCACCAGCAGCAGGGTGTCGACGTCGTCGCCAAGCCGCGCGTGCAGTTTTTGCAGCGCCGGCAACCTGGCCCTGGACAGGCGCGCATCCGCGTCGCGGGTCTGGCCGACGTGGATCACGCGGCAAGGCGCGGACAGGTGGTTGGGGTAGGTCTGCAGAATGTCGTGGATCGAGAACGCCTCGATCAGGCCGCCCCAGTTGAGGGTGACGAAGGTCGGCGTCAAGGTGACGCTCGGCTTTTTCAGCGTGGCCGCGAACGGCACCGTCAGCTCGATGGTCAGGCTGTCTTTGGCCTGCGCGGCGCCGACCAGCAGCGGCAAGGTCAGCTTGAGCGAAAAGAATCCCCATTGCACCGCGACGGCCGTATCGAAGCGCACGCGCGGCCGGGTGACGGCGAAGAACAGATGGTGTTTTTCGGCCGCCGCCTCCAGGTCGAACTGCATGCGGCGCTGGTAGCGGCCGACCGGGTCGCGGATGTCGGGGCGTTCGGGGAAGCCGGCAATCAGGTCGTACCAGTGGTAGCGGGCGTCAGCCACGGTGACCATCCAGCTTTGCGGGGCGGCGGTGTGCTCCGGCAGAGCGGGGTTGAAATCCGCGAACTGTTCGGGGTAGGGCTGCGGGTATTGGGCAGCCTGTGCAGGGTTGATCATGATGACCTGACGAAGAGTGGAGAAGTGTCCGCTGCTCTTATTTCCATTAGGTCATGGTTGAGTTAATGGAAATAAGTATTTCTACGCAGTAATTCGGAGACTATACCTGTCGGCCGTTTTGAGCAACAAATTTTTATTCAGATGGATTCATGGAAGCGTTGCCAGCGCGGTCACGCCGCCAATTCCGCCTTGTCCGCCACCGCCGAGCGCATCAGCGCCAGCAATTGCCCGGGCGTGTCGAGCACCAGGTCGGCTTGCCAGCTCAGCGGCTCGACCGGGCCGCAGTAGCCCCAGCCGCAGCCGATGCTCGGCATGCCGGCGGCCTGGCCGGCCTGGATGTCGCGCAGGTCGTCGCCCACATACCAGCACTGTTGCGGCGGCAGGCCCAGGCGCGCGGCGGCTTCCAGCAGCGGCGCCGGATGCGGCTTGGGATGCGCCGTGGTGTCGCCGGAGATCACGCAGGCCGCGTGCGCCAGCCCGATTTGCGGCAACAACGGGTCGGTGAAGCGCGCCGGTTTGTTGGTGACGATGCCCCACTGCAGCCCGGCCTCCTCGATGCCGGCCAGCAGTTCGACAACGCCCGCGAACAAGGTGCTGTGCACCGCCATCGCGGCCTGGTAGTTGTCGAAGAAACCTTCGCGCAGCTCGGCAAAGCCGTCGTCGCCCGGCTTCAGGCCGAAGGCCGCGCCGATCATGCCGCGCGCGCCGGCCGAGGCGGTCGGGCGCAACAGTTCATAGGCGGTCGGTTCCAGCCCGCGCACCGTGCGCAGCAGGTTGACGGCGGCGGCCAGGTCGGGCGCGGTGTCGGCCAGCGTGCCGTCCAGGTCGAACAGGATGGCGCGCGGCGCCGGGAGTGCGGTAGTCATAGGGCGATCGATCAGAGCGGGCGGGTGGTGGCGACCAGATAGTTGACGCTGGTGTCTTCGTTCAGGGAATAAATCTTGGTCAGCGGATTGTAGCCCATGCCCTTGAAACCCTTCAGATCCAGACCGGCGCTGCGCACGAACTGCGACAGCTCGGACGGCGTGATGAATTTATCGTAGTCGTGGGTGCCGCGCGGAAGCATGCGCAGCACGTATTCGGCGCCGATGATGGCAAATAAATAAGACTTCGGATTGCGGTTCAGCGTCGAGAAGAACACGTGGCCGCCCGGCTTGACCAGGGTGGCGGCCGCGCGCACGATGGCCGCCGGGTCCGGCACGTGCTCGAGCATCTCCATGCAGGTGACCACATCGAACTGGCCCGGCTCCTGGGCCGCCATGTCCTCGGCCGCGACCAGCTTGTAGCGCACCTGCACGCCCGATTCCAGGCTGTGCAGGTCGGCCACCTTGAGCGCTTTTTCGGACAGGTCGATGCCCGTCACGGTGGCGCCCTTGCGCGCCATCGATTCGCTCAGGATGCCGCCGCCGCAGCCGATGTCGATGACGTTCTTGCCGGCCAGCGGCACGCGCGCGTTGATCCATTCCAGGCGCAGCGGGTTGATCTCGTGCAGCGGGCGGAACTCCGAGGTCGGGTCCCACCAGCGGTGGGCCAGGTCGGAGAATTTTTGCAACTCTAATGGGTCGGCGTTCATGGGCTCGATGTTCTATGAGAAAAGTATTCGCTATTCTAAAGCAGCGCGCATAAAAAAACCCCGCCGGGGCGGGGTTTCTGTGCGGCGCGGGACACCGCGGCGTTAATTTATTAGTTTCTTAACGCGGCGGTACCGGCATCGGCGGCGAATTACTTGCTGGTGCCGACGACTTCGATCTCTACGCGACGGTTTTTAGCGCGGCCTTCTGCAGTTTTGTTGTCTGCAACTGGCTGTTTCTCGCCTTTGCCTTCGGTGTAGACGCGGTTGGCGTCGACGCCTTTGGAGATGATGTAGGCTTTAACGGCTTCAGCGCGACGGATCGACAGCTTCTGGTTGTACTCATCCGAACCGACCGAGTCGGTGTGACCGACGGCGATGATGACTTCCAGGTTGATCGAACCCAGTTTCGAGGTGACGTCGTCCAGCTTGGATTTGCCTTCTGGCTTCAGCACGGCTTTGTCGAAATCGAAGAACGCGTCAGCGGCGAAGCTCACTTTTTGCGCGGTCGGCACTGGCACTGGCGCTGGGGCCGGAGCAGGCGAGGACGGGGCAGGGGCTTCGACCGGTGGTGGCGGCGGTGCTACGCATTTGCCGTTTTCCAGTTTTTCTGGCTCAACGCACAGTGGCAGGTCGCAACCTGGAACGGCATCGGCCGGGGTCCAGTAGCCGGTGCGCCAGCACAGGCCGAACGGGTCACGGGCGATCACGCCGCGCGAATCCTGAACGTAGGCGCTCTTAGGCGTAGCAGCCTTGATGTCTTGGGTGACTGGCGCGTATGGTGGCGCGGTCGGGGTAGGGGTCTGGGCGATTGCCGAGCCTGCGAACGCTGCCGACACGGCCAACATCGAAATAAGTTTTTTCATATTTTTCTTCCTTTCGGGGGTGATATCTCGCAGAAAAACTGCGCGACGTATATTACGTGGGCCGAATTCTACCACGCACGGGCGTCACGCCTGTCTCCCGATTGCGAAACGAGCAATTAACTTCTGAACCATTTTGCCACAAGCGCTTCGGCGGCGTGGAAAGGCGCCAACATGGCGCTGATTCGCGTCCGACCAAAATGTTGTTTTGTTGCAACGTGATTGTCGATAATAATTGAGTAATGTGTCATCAATATTACATGGTGTTACAACGCGTGAGGCAGCGCACAGAAGGCGTGGGGGCGAGGCTGCGGGCCAATTTGTGTTAGTTGCGCGGCCCGCATGCTAAAATCGCACGCTTGCCCTTCCAATTAGGAAAGGGAGGGCAGGAGTGCAGTAAGTGCGGCATACATTGCTTAAAAGATAACCCACAGTCAAAGATCAGTCGACCCGCCAATGGATCAATTCGCAAAAGAAACAATCCCTATTTCCCTCGAAGAAGAGATGCGCAAGAGCTACCTCGATTACGCGATGAGCGTGATCGTGGGCCGCGCCTTGCCTGACGTGCGCGACGGCTTGAAGCCGGTGCACCGCCGGGTTCTGTTCGCGATGCATGAAATGAACAACGTGTGGAACCGTCCCTACGTCAAGTGCGCCCGCGTGGTCGGCGAGACGATGGGTAAGTACCACCCGCACGGCGACGCCTCGATTTACGACACGCTGGTCCGCATGGCGCAGGACTTCTCGCTGCGCTACATGCTGGTCGACGGCCAGGGTAACTTCGGTTCGGTCGATGGCGACGGCGCGGCGGCGATGCGCTACACCGAGTGCCGCCTCGACAAAATCTCCGCCGAACTGCTGGCCGACATCGACAAGGACACCGTCGACTTCCAGCCCAACTACGACGGCAAGGAAAAAGAACCGACGGTACTGCCAACCCGCATCCCGAACCTGCTGATCAACGGCTCGTCCGGTATCGCGGTCGGCATGGCGACCAACATTCCGCCGCACAACCTGCACGAAGTGATCGCCGGCGCGCTGCACGTGCTGCGCAACCCGACCTGCACCATCGACGAGCTGATCGAGCTGATCCCGGCGCCTGACTTCCCGACCGGCGGCACCATCTACGGCGTCTCGGGCGTGCGCGACGGTTATCGCACCGGCCGTGGCCGCGTGGTGATGCGCGCCAAGACCCACTATGAAGAGTACGGCAAGGACGGCGGCCGCACGGCCATCATCGTCGACGAGCTGCCGTACCAAGTAAACAAGAAGTCGCTGCTCGAGCGTATCGCCGAGAACGTGCGCGACAAGAAGCTCGAAGGCATTTCCGACATCCGCGACGAGTCCGATAAATCGGGCATGCGCGTGGTGATCGAGCTGAAACGCGGCGAAGTGCCGGAAGTGGTGCTCAACAACCTGTACAAGCAGACCCAGTTGCAGGACACCTTCGGCATGAACATGGTGGCGCTGGTCGACGGCCAGCCGCGCCTGCTGAACCTGAAAGAGATGCTGCAGTGCTTCCTGTCGCACCGCCGTGAAGTGGTCACGCGCCGCACCGTGTTCGAGCTGCGCAAGGCGCGCGAACGCGGCCACGTGCTGGAAGGCCTGGCTGTCGCACTGGCCAATATCGACGACTTCATCGCCATCATCAAGGCCGCGCCAACGCCGCCGGTCGCGAAAACGGGCCTGATGGAACGTTCGTGGGATTCGTCGCTGGTGCGCGAGATGCTGGCCCGTACCGGCGAAGGCGACACCGTCGGCGGTATCGACGCTTTCCGTCCGGAGCACCTGCCTAAGCACTACGGCATGCAGGCCGACGGCATGTACAAGCTGTCCGACGACCAGGCGCAGGAAATTCTGCAAATGCGCCTGCAGCGTCTGACCGGCCTGGAACAGGACAAGATCGTCAACGAGTACAAAGACGTGATGGCCGAAATCGCCGACCTGCTGGACATTCTGGCCAAGCCGGAACGCGTGACCACCATCATCGTCGACGAGATGACGCACGTGGTCAACGAATTCGGCGACCGCGCAAAAGACCCGCGCCGTTCGAACATCGAGCATAACGCCACCGATCTTGGCACCGAAGATTTGATCACGCCGCAGGACATGGTGGTGACCCTGTCGCACACCGGCTATATGAAGGCGCAGCCGATCAGCGAATACCGTTCGCAAAAGCGCGGTGGACGCGGCAAGCAGGCCATGGCGACCAAAGAGGAAGACTGGATCGACCAGCTGTTCATCGCCAACACGCACGATTACATCCTGTGCTTCTCCAACCGTGGCCGCATGTACTGGCTCAAGGTGTGGGAAGTGCCGCAAGGCTCGCGCAACTCGCGCGGCAAGCCGATCGTCAACATGTTCCCGTTGGCCGACAACGAGAAGATCACCGTCATCCTGCCGCTGTCGGGCGAGAACCGGACCTTCCCCGAAGACCATTACGTCTTCATGTCGACCAGCCTCGGTACCGTAAAGAAAACGCCGCTGAAGGACTTCAGCAATCCACGCAAGGCCGGCATCATCGCGGTCGACCTGGACGAGGGCGACTTCCTGATCGGCGCCGCGCTGACCGACGGCGAGCACGATGTCATGCTGTTCTCGGACTCCGGCAAGGCGGTGCGCTTCGACGAGAACGACGTGCGTCCGATGGGCCGCAACGCCCGTGGCGTGCGCGGTATGAACCTGGACGAAGGCCAGCGCGTGATCGCGCTGCTGGTGGCGGAAAACGAGCAGCAGTCGGTGCTGACGGCAACCGAGAACGGCTTCGGCAAGCGTACGCCGATCACCGAGTACACCCGTCATGGCCGCGGCACCAAGGGCATGATCGCGATCCAGACCTCCGAGCGTAACGGCAAGGTGGTGGCGGCGACCCTGGTCACGCCGACCGACGAGATCATGCTGATCACCACAGGCGGTGTGCTGATCCGCACCCGCGTGGCGGAGATCCGCGAGATGGGCCGCGCCACGCAAGGCGTGACCCTGATCGCGGTGGAGGATGGCACCAAGTTGTCCGGCCTGCAGCGCGTGGTCGAAACCGACATCGACGAAGTCGAGCTGGAACCTGGTCCGGACGGCAAGCCTGTCGACGTGCCGGTCGCCGACACTCCGGCGGCGGACGACGTTGCTGCCGACGACGCATCTGCGGACGATAATCCGGCGGAATAAGCGCAGCAAACAAAGCCCCGGTCGCAGTATCGGACCGGGGCCGGCGGGGCCAGGGTTTATTTCGCGGATTAATGCGACAATAAGACTGGCCCCGTTGTCATTTCAAGAGAGAATTCATGAAAAAAATCGTAGCAGCCGTCGTTACCGCCTTCGCCCTGACCGGCGCCGCGCCTTCGTTCGCCCAAGCCCCGGCGCCAGCACCGGCACCAACAGCCGCCATCGACCCGGCCACCTTGGCCGCATCGAAAGAGCTGTTCGAGGCGATGAACCACCGCGTGATGATGACGGGGATGATGCAGCAGATGTCGCAGGGGATCGCGCAATCGATGCGCGCCGGCGCCGAAGCAGGCATCAACAACAATCCGAAGCTGACCGCCGAGCAGAAAAAGCAGGCGCTGGACAAGATGGCCAAGGAACTGCCGGGCATCGTCAGCGCCATGCAGGGCGTGATGAACGACCCGGGGTTGATCGACGAGATCCTGGCCGAGACGGTGCCGATCTACGCGCGCACCTTCAGCGCCGATGAACTGAAACAGATGACCGCTTTCTACCGCACGCCGGTCGGCGCCAAGATGCTCGCTTCGATGCCGCAGCTGATGGCCCAGGGCATGCAGGTCGGCCAGCAGGTTGTTAGCCGCCGCATCGGACCGTTGATGCAGAAAATGCAGCAAGAAAGCAAACAGTAACCACAAAGGATCCACAGTGACTCACATCTATAACTTCTCCGCCGGCCCGGCCGTGCTGCCGAAGGAAGTGCTGGCGCAAGCCGCCGCCGAAATGCTGGACTGGCATGGCAGCGGCATGTCGGTGATGGAGATGAGCCACCGCGGACCGGAGTTTATTTCGATTTACAAGGCGGCCGAGCGCGACCTGCGCGAGCTGCTGGCAGTACCGGACAACTACAAAATCTTGTTCATGCAGGGCGGGGGCTTGTCCCAGAACGCCATCATTCCGTTGAATCTGGTCGGCCACAAGCCACAACCAGCAACCATCGATTTTATCCATACCGGTTCGTGGTCGGGCAAATCCGTCAAGGAAGCGGCCAAGTACGCCAACGTCAACATCGCCGCGTCGTCGACCACCGGCGTGCCGCCGCAGTCGGAGTGGAAGCTCACGCCCGGCGCCGCCTACGTCCACATGTGCACCAACGAGACCATCGACGGCATCGAGTTCGACTTCGACACCGGCCTGCCGGCGTCGCAGCCGGACGTGTTGATGGTGGCCGACATGTCGTCGCATATTTTGTCGCGCCGGATCGACGTGTCGAAGTACGGCGTCATCTTCGCCGGCGCGCAAAAGAACATCGGCCCGGCCGGCGTCACCATCGTTATCGTGCGCGAGGATTTGCTGGGCAAGGCGCTGCCGGCATGCCCGTCGGCGTTCGACTTCAAGCTGGTCGCCGACAACGACTCGATGTACAACACGCCGCCCACCTACGGCATCTACATCGCCGGCCTGGTGTTCCAGTGGCTGAAAAAGAACGGTGGCGTCGCCGCGATGGAAAAGGTCAACATCGCCAAGGCGGAGCTGCTCTACAAGGCGCTCGACGTCGACGATTTTTACCAGACCAGGGTGGACAAGCAAAGCCGTTCGCGCATGAACATCCCGTTTTACCTGAAGGATGAAAGCCAGAACGAGGCTTTCCTGGCCGGCGCCAAGGCGCGCGGCCTGCTGCAGCTCAAGGGCCACAAGTCCGTCGGCGGCATGCGCGCATCGATTTACAACGCGATGCCAATCGAGGGCGTACAGGCGCTCGTGGATTATTTGGACGAATTCGCCGGCAGGACAGCCGCCGCCAGCAATGACTTGAAAACGCCATGACAGATAAACTTACACCACTGCGCGAACAGATCGACGCCATCGACGCGCAAATCCTCGACCTGCTGAACCGCCGCGCCAAGGTGGCGCAGGAAGTCGGCCACGTCAAAGCCGAAACCAACGCCCCGGTGTTCCGTCCCGAACGCGAAGCGCAGGTGCTGCGCGGCGTGGCCGACCGCAATCCCGGCCCGATGGGCAATACGGAGATGCAAACCATCTTCCGCGAGATCATGTCCGCCTGCCGCTCGCTGGAAAAGCGCGTCACCGTCGCTTTCCTCGGCCCGGCCGGCACCTACAGCGAGCAAGCGGTCTACCAGCAGTTCGGCACCGCTGTCGACGTGCTGGCCTGCGCGTCGATCGACGAGGTGTTTCGCGCCACCGAGGCCGGCACCGCCGAATTCGGCGTCGTCCCCGTCGAGAATTCGACCGAAGGCGCGATCGGCCGTACGCTCGATTTGCTGCTGCATACGCCGCTGACGATCAGCGGCGAAGTCGCTATCGCCGTGCGTCACAGCCTGTTGACCGGCAGCGGCAACATGGACGGCGTCACCGCCATCTGCGCCCACGCGCAGGCGCTCGCGCAGTGCCAGATCTGGCTCAATAATAATTACCCGGATATCGAACGCCGCGCCGTCTCGTCCAACGCCGAAGCGGCCCGCATGGCGCGCGACGACCACTCGTTCGCCGCCATCGCCGGCGAGCGCGCCGGCGTGCGCTACAGCCTGGGCACCGTCAAGGCCAACATCCAGGACGATCCGCACAACCGCACGCGCTTTGCCGTCATCGGCCATCTGCAAACCGGCCCGTCGGGCAAGGACCGCACCTCGATGGCGCTGGCCGCGCCGCACCGCGCCGGCTCGGTCTATCGCCTGCTTGGATCGCTGGCGCAGAACAACGTGTCGATGACCCGCTTCGAATCGCGCCCGGCCCGTAACGGCAACTGGGAATACTATTTCTACGTCGACGTCGAAGGCCACATCCAGAACGAGTCCGTGGCCAAGGCGCTGGACGAGTTGCAGAGCAACGCCGCTTTCTTCAAGGTGCTGGGATCGTATCCCGTCAGCCTGACTTGACCTAACTAAAACAGAGAACAGAGACAGAACATGACCAAGAACTACGGACCAGAATACGTCAGAGCCATCGCCCCTTACCAGGCCGGCAAACCGATCGCCGAAGTCGCGCGCGAATTCGGTCTCGATGAAGCCTCGATCGTCAAACTGGCGTCGAACGAAAATCCGTTCGGCGTGCCGGAATCGGCGGTGCAGGCAATGACCGCCGCCGCCACCGACCTGGGTCGCTACCCGGACGCCAACGGCTTTGAACTGAAAGCGGCGCTGTCCAAGCGCTACGACGTGCCGGCCGACTGGATCACCTTGGGCAACGGCTCCAACGACATTCTGGAAATCGCCGCCCACGCCTTTGTCGAGCGCGGCCAGGCCATCGTCTACTCGCAGTATTCGTTCGCCGTGTACGCGCTGGCGACGCAGGGCGTCGGCGCCCGTCATATCGTGGT
The DNA here is from genome assembly GCF_979258245.1 of Duganella sp. AC917. Lineage (NCBI taxonomy): Bacteria > Pseudomonadati > Pseudomonadota > Betaproteobacteria > Burkholderiales > Oxalobacteraceae > Duganella > Duganella sp. AC917. The sequence continues at coordinate 3,568,190 of NZ_OZ409848.1, read as the reverse complement.
GCCGGCCCAGGCCTACGGCCACGACCTGCCGGCCATGCTGGCCGCCATCGACGCCGACACCCGCCTGGTCTTCATCGCCAACCCGAACAACCCGACCGGTACCTTCATTCCGGCGGCCGACATCCAGGCATTTTTGGACAAGGTGCCGGCCAATGTGGTGGTGGTGCTGGACGAGGCGTACAACGAATTCCTGGCCGAGGAAAACCAGTTCGAATCGGCCGAATGGGTCAAGAAGTATCCGAACCTGCTGGTGTCGCGCACGTTCTCCAAGGCGTACGGCCTGGCGGGCCTGCGGGTTGGCTTCGGCATCGCCCAGCCGGCGCTGACGGATTTGATGAACCGCATCCGCCAGCCGTTCAACGTCAACTCGATGGCGCAAGCCGCCGCCATCGCGGCGCTCAACGACAAGGACTTCCTCAAGCGCAGCGCGGCCAACAACGCCGCCGGCTACCAGCAGTTCACCGAAGCGTTCACGCAGCTGGGACTGGAGTTCGTGCCGTCGTACGGTAACTTCGTGCTGGTCAAGGTCGGCAACGATCCGGCGGCCGGCGCGCGTGTCAACCTGTCGCTGCTCAAGCAGGGCGTCATCGTGCGCCCGGTCGGCAACTACGGCTTGCCGGAATGGCTGCGCATCTCCATCGGCCTGCCGCAGGAGAATGCCGTGCTGATCGCCGCGCTGACCAAGGCGCTGGCGGAGTGACGGGGATGACAACATCATGCTGAACAAGGTCGTCATTTTCGGCGTGGGCCTGATCGGCGGATCGTTCGCGCGCTCGCTGAAGAAGGCCGACGCCGTCGGTAGCGTGGTTGGTATGGGCCGCTCTGCGGCCTCGCTGGCGCGCGCCAGGGAACTGGGCATCATCGATGTCATCGGCGCCACCGGCGAAGACGGCATGGCCGAAGCATTGAACAACGCCGACCTGGTGCTGCTGGCGGCGCCGGTGGCGCAGACCGAAGCGATCCTGTCGGCCATCGCGCCGCATCTGCAAGCGGGCACCGTGGTCACCGACGCAGGCAGCACCAAGTCGGATGTGGTGGCGTCCGCGCGGCGCGCGTTGGGCGGCAAGGTGGCGCAGTTCGTGCCGGGCCATCCCATCGCCGGACGCGAAACCAACGGCCCCGAGGCGGCCATCGACGATCTGTATGTCGGCAAGAAGGTGGTGCTGACGGCGCTCGACGAGAATGCCGCCGGCGATGTGGAACGCGTGGCCGCCGCCTGGCGCGCCTGCCATGCCGTCATCCATCGCCTGTCGCCGCAAGAACATGACAAGGTGTTTGCCGCCGTGAGCCATTTGCCGCATTTGCTGGCATACGCCCTGGTCGACGACATCGCCAACAAGCCGCATGCGGATTTACTGTTCCAGTATGCGGCCAGCGGTTTTCGCGATTTCACAAGGATCGCCGGATCGTCGCCGGAAATGTGGCGTGACATCAGCCTGGCCAACCAGTCGGCGCTGCTGACGGAGCTGGACGCGTATCTGGCACAATTGACGGGACTGCGTGCCCGTCTGGCCGCCGGTGACGGCGCCGCGCTGGAGAACGTGTACGGCAACGCCCAGCGCGCCCGCCACCAGTGGATCACCGCGATCGAGGCGGCCGAAGCGCCGCCTTCGAAAGATAAAGCAGAATAAAGCTGAACAATAGACAGCAGAACAAGGAACAGTATGACCCACGAATATATCGACCTGGCGACGGTCGCGCATGTGGAGGGCGCGGTGCGCCTGCCAGGCTCGAAGTCGATCTCCAACCGCATCCTGCTGCTGGCGGCGCTGTCGCAGGGCGACGTCGCCATCGTCGACCTGCTGGCCTCCGACGACACGGCCGTCATGCTGGCGGCCCTGCGCTCGCTGGGCGTGCAGTGGACCGAAGAGAAAACCGCCACCGGCACGATCCACCACGTCAAGGGCGTGGCCGGGGTGCTGCCGAATAAATCGGCTGATCTGTTCATGGGCAACGCCGGCACCGCGATTCGTCCGTTGACCGCCGCGCTGGCCGTCATCGGCGGCGACTACACGCTACACGGCGTACCGCGCATGCATGAGCGTCCGATCGGCGACCTGGTGGACGCCCTGAACGCCGCCGGCACCGATGTCGAATACACCGGTAACGCTGGCTTCCCGCCGCTGCACATCAAGCAGGGCAAAATTCATGCGAAACGCCTGTCCGTACGCGGCAATGTCTCGAGCCAGTTCCTGACCGCGCTGCTGATGGTGGCGCCGCTGATGGCGACCGAACACGCGATCACCATCGACGTCGAAGGTGAGCTGATCTCAAAACCCTATATCGAGATCACGCTCAACCTGGTGCGCCGCTTCGGCGTCAAGGTCGAGCAGGACGGCTGGAGCTCGTTCACCGTGCAGCCGGGCCAGGTCTACCAGTCGCCCGGCACCATTCACGTCGAAGGCGACGCCTCGTCGGCATCGTACTTCCTGGCGGCCGGCGCGATCGCCGGCGGTCCCGTGCGCGTCGAAGGCGTGGGCCGCGATAGTATTCAGGGTGACGTGCGTTTCGTCGCCGCACTGGAACAGATGGGCGCGCAGATCACCATGGGCGACAACTGGATCGAGGCCAAGTCGAACGGCGTGCTCAAAGCCATCGACGCCGACTTCAACCACATTCCCGACGCAGCCATGACCATCGCGGTGGCGGCGCTGTACGCCGACGGCACCAGCACCCTGCGCAACATCGCCAGCTGGCGCGTCAAGGAGACCGACCGCATCGCGGCCATGGCGACCGAATTGCGCAAGGTCGGCGCCATTGTCGAGGAGGGCCCGGATTACATCAAGGTGACGCCGCCGGCCACGATCACGGCCGCCACCATCGACACCTATGACGATCACCGCATGGCGATGTGCTTCTCGCTGGTGTCGCTGGACGGGGCCGCGCGCAAGGGCAACGTCATGCGCATCAACGATCCCAAGTGCGTCGGCAAGACTTTTCCCGAATACTTCGCGGCGTTTGCCGCGATTGCAAAATAAATAACTGAGCAAAATGGTCACTTCCCAAATCCCAGTCATCACCATCGACGGCCCCACCGCATCCGGCAAGGGCACCGTCGCGCACCGCGTTGCCGATAAGCTCGGCTTCCATTACCTGGATTCGGGCGCCCTGTACCGTTTGACGGCGCTGTCGGCGCTGCGCCGTGGGACAGACCTGAACGACGAACACGCGCTGGCCAAGCTGGCCGAGCACCTGCAATGCAGTTTCCAGGGCGGCGATATCATTTTGTCGCAGGAAAACGTCACCGATGCCATCCGGGCGGAAGAGGTCGGCAATACCGCTTCAAAGATTGCAACATTCCAAACCGTGCGCAACGCACTGGTGGGGCTGCAACTGGGTTTCCGCAGGGCGCCGGGCGTGGTGGCGGACGGGCGCGACATGGGGTCGGTGATCTTCCCGCACGCCGTGTTGAAGGTGTTTTTGACGGCGTCCGTTGCGGCTCGGGCCGATCGCCGTTATAAGCAATTGATTGGCAAGGGAATTTCTGCTAATATGGAAGACCTCCTGATGGATTTGCAGGCGCGGGACGACCGGGATACCCACCGGGCCATCGCGCCGCTGGTGCCAGCGGAAGGGGCGCATGTGCTGGATACATCCAATATGACCGCTGATCAAGCGGTCGAACAGGTGTTGCAGTGGTATGCGGCGGTGAGCAAGCCTCACTGACAATGTAGCAAAGGCGGGTCCTGCAGGCCGAGTTAGTGCTCACTTGCCGGACTTTGATCAACCTTAACCCAACTGAAGTCGCATTCGCGAGCCTTGTTGGCAACCTGGAAGTCACAATGTCTAATATGGAAAGTTTTGCAGCCCTCTTCGAAGAATCCCTGTCGCGTCAAGACATGCGTTCGGGCGAAGTGATCTCGGCTGAAGTCGTTCGTCTGGATCACAACTTCGTGATCGTCAACGCCGGCCTGAAATCGGAAGCATTCATCCCAGTTGAAGAATTCAAAAACGACCACGGCGAACTGGAAGTCAAAGTAGGCGACTTCGTTTCCGTGGCGATCGAGTCGCTCGAAAACGGTTTCGGCGACACCATCCTGTCGCGCGACAAAGCCAAGCGTCTGGCTTCGTGGCTGGCACTGGAAAAAGCGATGGAATCGGGCGAGATCGTCGTCGGTACCGTCAACGGCAAAGTCAAGGGCGGCCTGACCGTTCTGACCAACGGCATCCGCGCGTTCCTGCCGGGTTCGCTGGTCGACACCCGTCCAGTCAAGGACACCACCCCGTTCGAAGGCAAGACCCTCGAATTCAAGGTCATCAAACTGGACCGCAAGCGTAACAACGTGGTTCTGTCCCGCCGCGCCGTCATCGAAGCTTCGATGGGCGAAGAGCGTCAGAAACTGATGGAAACGCTGAAAGAAGGCACCGTGGTTACCGGCGTCGTCAAAAATATCACCGACTACGGCGCGTTCGTGGATCTGGGCGGTATCGACGGCCTGCTGCACATCACCGATCTGGCATGGCGTCGTGTGCGTCACCCATCGGAAGTGCTGACCGTCGGCCAGGAAATCACCGCCAAAGTCCTGAAGTACGATCAGGAAAAGAACCGCGTTTCGCTGGGCGTGAAGCAACTGGGCGACGACCCATGGACCGGTCTGTCCCGTCGTTACCCACAAAGCACCCGTCTGTTCGGTAAAGTCACCAACCTCACCGACTACGGCGCGTTCGTTGAAGTCGAGCAGGGTATCGAAGGCCTGGTCCACGTGTCGGAAATGGACTGGACCAACAAGAACGTCGCTCCAAACAAAGTTGTCCAGCTGGGCGACGAAGTTGAAGTCATGGTTCTGGAAATCGACGAAGAGCGTCGCCGTATTTCGCTGGGCATGAAGCAGTGCAAAGCGAACCCATGGGATGACTTCGGCGTGACCCACAAGAAGGGCGATAAAGTCCGCGGCGCGATCAAATCGATCACCGACTTCGGCGTGTTCATCGGCCTGGCCGGCAACATCGACGGCCTGGTGCACCTGTCCGACCTGTCCTGGACCGAAACCGGCGAAGAAGCTGTTCGTCGCTTCAAGAAAGGTGACGAGCTGGAAGCCATCGTTCTGGCCATCGACGTCGAGCGCGAGCGCGTTTCCCTGGGCGTCAAGCAACTGGAAGGCGATCCGTTCAACAACTTCGCAGCCATGAACGACAAGGGCGCGCTGGTAACCGGCACCGTGAAATCGGTTGAGCCTAAAGGCGCCGTGATCCAACTGTCCGAAGAAGTCGAAGGCTACCTGCGCGCTTCCGAAATCTCCCGCGACCGCGTGGAAGATGCCGGTACGCACCTGAAGGTTGGCGATTCCGTCGAAGCCCTGGTCATCAACATCGACCGCAAAGCGCGTTCGATCCAGCTGTCGATCAAAGCCAAAGACAACGTCGACACCCAGGAAGCGATGCAGAAGATCGCCTCGACCGACAACAACGCAGCTTCGGGCACCACCAGCCTGGGCGCGCTGTTGAAAGCCAAGTTCGATAACAAGAACTAAGAACTAGTCGATGACTAAGTCCGAGTTGATCAACCGCCTGGCTGAGCGTTATTCTCAGCTGGTGGCCAAAGATGCGGAGTATGCCGTCAAGACCATTCTGGATGCGATGACCAACGCCCTGGCGACCGGTCAGCGCATCGAGATCCGCGGTTTTGGCAGTTTTGCTCTGAATAGCCGGCCACCGCGTATCGGACGTAATCCGAAGTCGGGCGACAAAGTGATGGTGCCCGAAAAACGGGTACCGCACTTCAAGCCGGGCAAGCAATTGCGCGAGCGGGTCGACGCGATGGTCGGGCAACCGATCATCGAGGACTGAAGCGTCTGATGGTTTGACAAGAAAGCGGCGTCCTCGGATGCCGCTTTTTTTATGCACTTTTTTTGAAGTATTCGGTGACTAGTGCCATACTGGCGCTCTTAGAAATCCAGAACAGGAACCAGACTGATGAAATTCGTATCCACCCTCATTGGAATCGTCCTCTTCGTCTTGTTTTTTGGCTTCGCCCTGAAAAATACGCAGGAAGTCGATCTGCACTTTTTCCTCCACTATGATCTGCGCGGACCCCTGGTCTTGATGCTGCTCGGCTTTTTCGTCGCCGGCGCCGTCCTGGGCGTGCTGGCGCTGACGCCAACCGTCTTCCGCCACCGCCGCGAAACGAACAAACACAAAACCACCATCACCACGCTGCAATCGTCTGCCCAGCAGGTCGGCGCGCAGCCGCAGCCCGATGGCGTCACCACACAATAAGCACCACTACCCACTACAAGAACAAGCATGGAATTTGAACTCTGGATGTTATTGGGCATCCCGCTCTTCTTCGGCATGGGATGGATCGCCGCGCGCGTCGACATCCGCCAACTGGTCTCCGAATCGCGCTCGCTGCCGCGCGGGTATTTCAAGGGGCTGAATTTCCTGCTCAACGACCAGCCGGACAAGGCGGTCGACGCCTTTATCGAGATCGTGCGCATGGACCCGGAGACGGCCGACATGCACTTCGCCCTCGGTAACCTGTTCCGCCGTCGTGGCGAGACCGAGCGCGCCATCCGCGTGCACCAGAATTTGCTGGCGCGTCCCGACCTGCCGCAGGAGCAGAAGGAGCACGCCGAATATGAACTGGGCATGGACTACCTGAAGGCCGGCCTGCTCGACCGCGCCGAAGAGACCTTCAATCGCCTGATCCACAGCCAGTACGCGGTGCCGGCGCGGCGTGCGCTGCTGGAGATTTTCCAGCGCGAGAAGGAATGGCCGCGCGCCATCGAGGCGGCCATCGGCCTGCAGGAATCGGGCGCCGGTTCGCGCCAGAAGGAAATCGCGCAGTTCTACTGCGAGCTGGCGCAGGACGCGCTGGTGCACCTGCATCCCGAGGACGCGCTGCCACTGCTGGAGAAGTCGCTGGCGGCCGACCGCGTGAACGTGCGCGCCACGCTGTTGATCGGCGACGCGCAGCTGGCCAAGGACGATGTCGAAGGCGCGTTGATGACGTGGCGCCGCGTCGAGCAAATCAGCGTGCCGCACACCGCGCTGGTGGCGCAGCGCATGATGGACGGCTACCGCAAGGTCGGCCGCCCGCTGGAAGGCGTCAACCTGATCAAGTCGTATCTGGAGCAGGCCTCGTCGATCGACCTGCTGGAGGTGGTCTACAAGGCGGTGCTGGAGCTGGACGGCCTGGATGCGGCCAAGGAGCTGGTGGTCGATGAGCTGCGCCGCACGCCGACGTTGCTGGGACTCGACAAGCTGCTGGAAGCGCGTCTGGTCGACGCGCCGGCGACCGTGGTGTCGGAGCTGTCGATGGTGAAGAACCTGGTGCACGGCTACACGCAGAAGCTGGCCCGTTACCAGTGCAGCCACTGCGGCTTCAAGGCGCGCCAGTTCTACTGGCAGTGCCCTGGTTGCAGCCGCTGGGAGACCTACCCGCCGCGCCGCACCGAAGAACTGAATGTCATGAATTAAATCAGAGGACCATGTGAGTAATTCCGTCACCGCTTTTCAATCCCCCGCACTGGACAAGGTGCGCATCCTGGTCGTCGGCGACGTCATGCTGGACCGCTACTGGTTCGGTGACGTCAGCCGCATCTCGCCGGAGGCGCCGGTCCCCATCGTACGCATCGAAAAGCGCGAAGCGCGTCTGGGCGGCGCCGCCAACGTGGCGCGCAACGCCGCCGCGCTGGGCGCGCACGCCGGCTTGCTGGGTGTGGTCGGCGCCGACGAAGCGGGTACCGAGGTGGAACAGCTGCTGCAAGGCGGTGGCATCCACAGCTACCTGAAACGCGACGACGCCATCTCCACCATCATCAAGCTGCGCGTGATCGGCCGCCAGCAGCAGATGGTGCGCATCGACTTCGAGGAGGCGCCGACCGACACCGTCCTGCGCGATAAACTGGTGCAGTTCAAGGCGCTGCTGGCCGACTACGATGTCATCGTCCTGTCGGACTACGCCAAGGGCAGCCTGGTGAACGTGGCCGACATGATCGCCTCCGCGCGCGCGGCCGGCAAAGTGGTGATGGTCGATCCGAAGGGCGACGACTTCTCGCGCTACAGCGGCGCCACCGTGCTCACGCCGAACAAGTCGGAGATGAAGCGCATCGTCGGCAGCTGGAACAGCGAAGAGCAATTGACGGCCAAGGCGCAGCAATTGCGCACGGAATTGAAGCTGGACGCGCTGCTGCTCACGCGCTCGGAAGAGGGCATGACCCTGTACACCGAGAACGAGCAGTTCCACATGCCGGCGCAGGCGCGTGAAGTGTTCGATGTTTCCGGCGCGGGCGATACCGTCATCGCCACGATGGCGTGCATGCTCGGCGCGGGCGCTGGCTGGAACGAAGCGGTGGAAACGGCCAACCGCGCCGGTGGCATTGTTGTGGGAAAACTTGGTACGGCCACCGTCACGCGCGAAGAATTGTTCGACGCCGCCGCCGGCGTTTGATGTAGCTCATAAGTAGAGCGTCAACCGGGGTTGGGGGGCTGTCCGTTAAGGATATTCAAGGTGCGATTTTCGCCCTTGCTCGACACCAACCACGGAGACAGACATGTTCAAAAAACTAATGCTGGGTATTGCCACGCTGGCCGCCACGATGGGCTTCGCGTTCGCGCAAGTCGATGTCAACAAAGCAGACGCTGCCGCGCTCGATGGGGTCAAGGGCATCGGCCCTGCCAAATCCACCGCCATTCTGGAAGAACGAAAAAAGGGCGAGTTCAAGGACTGGGCGGATCTTGAGCACCGCGTCAAAGGCATCGGGGGCAAGAACGCCGCCAAGCTGTCCGAGGCCGGCCTGCAAGTAAACGGCAAATCGAAAGACGGCGCTGCCGCCGCAGCCAAGCCGAAAACCGACAAAGCCGCTCCCAAAGCAAACGCCACCCCGATCGCCGCTTCCGGGAAATAATTCTGTCACGCCAGCCAAAGCCCGCAGCCCCGCGCTGCGGCTTTGGCGTTTTTATGTCTGGTAAGATAGCGCGACATTTTGATTGGAGTCCGCACATGTCGCCCCTGAAGATTTCCAGGATACTCCACGCAGGTTACGTCTTCGAGCACGAAGGCACGCAGATACTGTTCGATCCGATTTTCGAAAACCCGTTCAGCCGCAATTGCCACGCCTTTCCCGCCGTGCGCTTCGACCAGCAACAAATCAAAAAGCTCACGCCGGACGCGGTGTTCATTTCGCACTTCCACGACGATCATTGTTCGATGGAGAGCCTGGACTTGCTGCCGCGCCAGACGCCGATTTATCTCTACTGCCTGTTCGACGAACTGTTCGCGATGATCCGTGAGCTGGGCTTCACCAACGTGCAGGCGTTGACGGTCGATGCGCCGGTGCGCGTTGGCGCGATTGAAGTCATCCCGCGCAGGGCGCTCGACGCCGATGTCGATTCAATGTTCCACATCCGCGCCGGCGGGTTGAATGTGCTTAACGTCGTCGACTCGTGGATGGACCCGGAGACGCTGGAACAACTGACAAGCTACGCGCCGTGGGACATGGTGCTGTGGCCCTTCCAGACCATGCGCGAGATCGACGTGATCGCCCCGTTGCGCGCCGAGGGCGGCCAGCCCGAGCTGCCGGAGGAATGGCCCGGGCAGCTCCGCGCGCTCAAGCCGCGTTACGTCGTCCCCAGCTCCTGCCAGTTCGTGCAGGAGCCATGGTCCTGGTATAACCACGCACTGTTCCCGATCACCTACCGCCAGTTCGAGCGCGAGGTCGGCGCATGGCTGTCGGATGTGCGCGTGGTCCGCCTGAATCCTTCCGTCGCCATGGAGCTGACGCCGCAAACACTGACACCGGCCGCGCCGCTGCCCTGGGTGCTGCCGGTCGGCGAGCAGGACGTCGACTATGAATACGACGCCGGCATCACGCCGCCGCCGACCTCCGACATCGCCCGCCATTTCGCGCCGCTGACCGAAGCGCAAACCGCGTTGGTGGACGACTACTGCCGTTCGGGGTTGATCGATAAATACCAGGAGATGGAGCTGCCGCCGGACAGCTACTTCGAGACGCCACGCGTCTGGCAGCTGTCGGTCCACGACCACGCCGGCGGCGTGCGCCAATACCGCTACCGCATTGATGGCGACACCATCGCGCCGGCGGGCGATGGGGAGGAACCGTCGTGGCAAACCGAAATCCCCATGGCTAAGCTGTATGCCGGGCTGGCGCTCGGGGAGTCGTTGACGTCGATGTATATGCGTATCAGCGGCGCGCCGGCCGATGCCGACATCGTCGACGACCCGCTGATACGCTGCCTGTTCAACGATGCCTTCGGCGCCTACCAGGCGGCGCAACTGCGCCGCCTCAAGAGCCGCTAGGCCGGCTTGGTAAGGAAGTCAAAGACCGCCGGATTGGCGTCGATGGTCGGCAGCTGGAGGATTTCCTTGTGCGTGAGCGTGGTGTCGGCATCGGTGTAGCCTGCCTGCCAATGCTCGGTCATGGTCCTGCGCGAAAACTCCACATCCTTGTACTGGCCCTCGTACGTCGCCGAACGGTAGACCATTTCGATGATGTTGTAGCGCGCCGGATCGCCGGCCGCCGCCAGCAAGCGCGCCTGCGGACTGGCCGCCATGTCCGGCGGGATGACCGCCAGCAGTTCGCTCAGCGCGGTGTGCAGCTTCTTCACCCTGCGCAGCGAGTCGGTCGCCATCCGGGTACGGCTCGAATACTGGATCTCCTTCATCCGCGTGGCGACGCTGGCCATGTCGCTTGGCAGTTCCCCGTGCGCGCTCCACAAATCGACCTGCCAGACCATCGTGTCCAGGCCCGAGCTGTTGGACAGCACCCATTCCAGCGGCGTGTTCGACACCATGCCGCCGTCCCAGTATTTTTCGCCGTCGATCTCCACCGCCTCGAAGGCCGGCGGCAACGCACCGCTTGCCATGATGTGCTCGACCCGTATGTGCTGCGTGGCGTTGTCGAAGTAGGCGAAGTTCCCGGTGCGGACGTTCACCGCGCCGACGCTCAGGCGCGTCTCGCGCGCGTTGATGCGATCGAAATCGACCAGGCGTTCGAGCGTGGCGCGCAGCGGCGAGGTGTCGTAGAAGCTGGTGGCGACACCGCCGCCAAACAGGGAAGGCATGCGCGGCTCGAAAAAGCCCGGCACGCCGCGCACGAACGCGCTTCCCGCCGCGAGCTGGTTGACCCAGGCGCGCGTGGCGTCGGCCAGCGCAAGGCCGCTCCAGCTGGCGCCTGCGGCGCCGCCATCGCTGACCAGTTCCCAGAATTCCCGCAGCCGCGCGACCCGGTCCTGACGCGCGTTGCCGGCGATGATGGCGCTGTTGAAGGCACCAATCGAAATGCCCGACAACCAGTCAGGTTCGATGTCGCTTTCCAGCAGGCGTTCATAGACGCCGGCCTGATAGGCGCCCAGCGCGCCGCCCCCTTGCAGCACCAGGGCGACGCTGCCGAACTCCGACGGACCCGTGCCGGCGGGCTTTAGCCGGCCGTCGGCCACTGTGCTGGTATCGTTGCTGGTATCGCGCTTATTCACGTTCCGGCACCGGCACGTTGAAGCCGTTCAGCGTGGTCGATACCAGGGCGTACAGGCCCACCAGATAAATCAACTCGTTGGTGCCGTGCTGGCCGAAGGTGTCGATCGCCAGGCGGTACAGCGGTTCGGGCAGCGTGCCGCCGCGACTGAGCGCATACGAAAAATCGAAGGCGACGTTTTCCTCCTTCGACAGATCGACCGGTTTCAGGTCTGCCACCAGCGCGGCCAGGCGCTCGGCCGACATGCCGGCTTTTTCCGCCACGGCGACGTGCGCATACAGCTCATAGGCGGCGTTGTAGCGCGCGCCGACCACCAGAATCGCGATCTGGCGCACGTTGTCCGGCAGGACCGCGTTGGCGGTCATCGCCAGGGTCAGGTCCCAGATCGCCTTGCCGATGGCCGGTTCGTGCAGCCAGGGATTCCATGGGCCCATCAGGGCGCCGTCTTCGCGCTCCACCTGGAACGCGTTGAAGTTGCTGGCGATGCCTTTGCGCATGCTGTCGTACAGGTCTTTTTGTTCTGGGCTCAGTTCGTTTGGGGGGATGAGTGGAAGTCGCATTGTGTCCTCGATGGTTGAAGTATGATGTCGAGGAAACAAATGGGACGCTCAGGCCTTACGTGTTGCCTCGGCTTGCATTCTGGCATGGATGAGTTCGGCGTTCGATTAAATCGCCCTTAAGGAATAAATATGTTATTAACACTTCGTCATCGTATTCGCTCAAGCGCCGTGGCGGCGCTGCTGGCGTGCGCTGGCATCTGTGTGGCGCAGGCGCAATCGGTGGCGTTCACCTTCGACGATGGACCGAAGACCGAGCAGACGCCGTTGATGTCGCCGCAGCAGCGCAACCAGGCCTTGTTGGACGCGCTGGCCGCGCACAAGGTGTCGGCCGCGCTGTTTGTCACATGCGGCTTCGGCGCCACCGAGCCGGCCGGTTATGCGCTGGCCAAGGCCTGGGGCGATGCCGGCCATGCGCTGGGCAACCACACGATGACGCACCTGGACTTGAACGACGCTAAGGTGACGTTGGCGCAGTACCAGCAGGAGATTATCGATTGCGACCGCACCACGTCCACCTTGCCCGGATATCAAAAGTGGTTCCGGTTCACCTTCCTGCGCGAGGGGAATACGCCGGAAAAGCGCGACGGCATGCGCGCCTTCCTCCCGCAGCGCGGCTATCGCAACGCCTATGTCAGCCTCGATACCAGCGACTGGCGGCTGGACGAGAAGCTCAACGAGGTGCTGCGCGCGAATCCCAAGGCGGATCTCGCGCCGATCAAGCAGGCATATCTCGCGCACGTCAAACAGCGGGCGATCGCGTACCGCGACCTGTCGCGCAAATTGGAAGGGCGCGACATTCCGCAGGTGCTGCTGCAGCACCACAACTTGCTGAACGCGCTGTGGTTGAAGGATGTGATCCAGCAGTTTGTCGATATGGGGTGGACCATCGTCACCCCGGCGCAGGCGTTCGCCGATCCGGTGTATCAGGTGGCGCCGAAGCGCGAGGTGCCGGGCCAGAGCCTGTTGCTGTCGATTGCCCGCACGCGGGGCATGGGTAAGTTCGAGGGATGGGAGCGCATCGTCGACGACGGCGATTTCGAGATCGAGCAGTTGGAGAAGGCCGGCGTTCGCTAAGTTGGACTGGCCTGGATTTGGTTTTCCGAAAATACCCGGCACGCGCCTCAGTCCGACTCTACGATGGATTCTGGAGTATCCAACTAGCCATCAGGTCCTGGAGGTCGTTCGCGTAATTCCAGGATTTAAGTTCGCTCAGCTTGACTTTGTTTTTCTTGGCGGCCACAGCTAAAGTGCCCTGAAATGCGGTCTTTGGCGCCGGAAGGTGTTGGACCTCGGGATGCTTGCCCTCTACATTGCTCCGCGACAGATTTAAACTCACGATCTTTCCTGGCCTCAAGGTTGTTTTCGCCTCCAGGTCAAAACTAGATCCGAGCGTTGTCGCAACCATAGGCCGATGATAGCCCCTAACCGGCAGGTTGTCAGGCCGAGCAAATTCGGGACGCAGGAACAACCGCAACGGGAACGGAGGTCAGCAGACCATGCTTTATTCAATGCTGAGCTAGTACAACCGACCGCTATCGCTTGTCAGCCGGCAGATTCGCCAGGAACGCGTGGATCTGCGACACCACCGCCGCGCCTTCGCCCACCGCCGCCGCCACCCGCTTGGTCGAGCTGGCGCGCACGTCGCCGATGGCGAACACGCCCGGCACACTGGTCTCGAGCGCGGCGCGCGCCGGCATCTCGCGCGGATACACGCCTTTCTCGAAGTTGGCCTTGCACTGCGACTTGGTGACGTCGAAACCGGTGCGGATGAAGCCGTGGCCGTCGACATCGACACCGCATTCCTCCAGCCAGCCGGTGTTCGGGTCGGCGCCGATGAACAGGAACACGCGGCAGACGTCGTAGTCGCATTCCTCTTCGCTTTTCGAATTGCGGATGCGCACCTGCTTCAGTCCATCCTCGTCGCCTTCCAGCGCGATGATCTCCGAATGCGTGTGCAGCTCGATGTTCGGCGTGGCCTGGATGCGTTCGATCAGATAGCTCGACATCGTCGACGCCAGGCTGTCCTTGCGGATCAGCATATGGACCTTGGACGCGTGCCCCGCCAGGAACACCGCCGCCTGGCCGGCCGAGTTGCCGCCGCCGACCAACACGATCTCCTCGGTCTTGCACAGCTTGGCCTCGATCGGCGACGCCCAGTAGTAAATCCCCTTGCCCTCGAACTGCTTGAGGTTGGCCAGCGAGGGCCGCCGGTAGCGCGCGCCGCACGACAGCACCACGGTCCTGGCCTGCAACTTTTGCAGGCTGCCGCACATTTCCACCTGCAGCGGATAGGTGTCGCAAATCAGCCGGCCGGCAGGGGCGGGGATGGCGATCTCGACGCCGAATTTCTGCGCCTGCACATAGGCGCGGCCGGCCAGCGCGCGGCCGGAGACGCCGGTCGGGAATCCGAGGTAGTTTTCGATGCGGGCGCTGGCCGCCGCCTGGCCGCCGAAGGCGCGCGTCTCCAGCGCCAGCACCGACAGGCCTTCGGACGCGGCGTACACGGCGGTCGCCAGGCCGGACGGACCGGCGCCGACGACAATCACGTCCCACACCTTGTCGGCCTGCAGCTCGGGCAGCATGCCGAGGCAGCGGCCGATGTCGATCGTGGTCGGATTCTTCTTGACCACGCCGTCCGGGCACACCACCAGCGGCAGTTCCTCCGGCTTGGGCTGGTAGTGGGCCATCAGCTCGGCCGCCTGCTGATCGACCTCGGGGTCGAGCACGCTGTACGGATGGCCGTTGGCGGCCAGGAAGCTTTGCAAGGTGTGGATGCGGCCGTGGCCGCGCGGGCCGACGATGACCGGGCCGCCAGAGTTTTGTTCGATCAGGCCGACGCGGCGCAGGATCAGCGCGCGCACGATGCGTTCGCCCAGGTCGGCGTGCGCGACCAGCAGCGCGCGCAGCGATTCTGGCGGTATCACCAGCACTTCGACCTCGCCGACGGCGTTGGCGTTGCCCAGCGCCGGACGGCCGGACAGCTGCGCCACTTCGCCGGAGAATTGTCCGGGCGTGTGCGTGGTGATGTACGAGGTGTTGCCCAAACCGTCGAAGCGGGTGATCGCGACGCCGCCCTTGAGCACTAGCAGCATGCCATAGCTGCTCTTGCCCGCCTCGGCGATTTTTTCGCCGTCGCTGAAGTGGCGCACGTGGCCGAAACGCAGCATGTGCTTGATGTCGCCGTCGGACAAGGTCGGGAACATCTGGTGGCGCCGGCTTTCCAGGTCGGCCGGCAGCGCCGCTTGCGTTTCTGGGGTGGTGTCGGGCAGCATTTCAAGCGGGGAGGTGGACATGGCGGTCGAATAATATTAGGGTGGTCGGCGCGGGCGTGGTGCGATGCAGCGATGATGCAAGTCTAGCGCATGCCGCCTCTACAGTCCAAAGACTTCGGGCCCTTTACCTCCTCAGGCAGGGGCCCGGCCGGGTCTTGCAATACGCGCAACGGCAACTCGGATTAAAATGCATGTTTTGGCGAAACCACTGAAGATTGAACACGATGGCTTACAAGACTCTGGAAGATACGATCGGCAATACACCGCTGGTGCAGCTGACCCGCCTGCCCGGCGCGGACGCGGTCGCCCGCAACAATATTATTCTCGGCAAGCTCGAAGGTAACAACCCGGCCGGTTCGGTCAAGGACCGCGCCGCCATGTCGATGCTCAAGCGCGCCGAGGAGCGCGGCGACATCAAACCCGGCGACACCTTGATCGAAGCGACCAGCGGCAACACCGGCATCGCGCTGGCGATGGCCGCCGCCTTGCGCGGCTACAAAATGCTGTTGTTGATGCCGGAGAACCTCAGCATCGAGCGGCGCCAGAGCATGGCCGCCTACGGCGCGCAGATCATGCTCACGCCCAAGACCGGCGGCATGGAATACGCGCGCGACATGGCCGAGCAACTGCAAAAAGACGGCAAGGGCATCATCCTCGATCAGTTCGGCAACCAGGACAACGCGCGCGCGCACTACGAGGGCACCGGTCCGGAAATCTGGCGCGACACCGACGGCCGCGTCACCCACTTCGTCAGCGCCATGGGCACGACCGGCACCATCATGGGCGTGTCGCGCTATCTGAAGGAACAAAATCCGGACGTGCAGATCATCGGCGCCGAGCCGGAAGAGGGTTCGTCGATCCCCGGCATCCGCAAGTGGCCGGAAGCTTACCTGCCGAAAATCTACGACCGGGCGCGTGTTGACAAGGTCGAGTCGGTTTCGCAGGCATCGGCCGAACGCATGGCGCGCCGAATGGCGGCAGAGGAAGGTATTTTTTGTGGTATTTCGGCGGCGGGCGCCTGTGAGATCGCGCTGCGCATTTCGCAGACGGTCGAGAACGCCACGATCGTGTTCATCGTGTGCGACCGCGGCGATCGCTATCTGTCGACCGGCGTGTTTCCGGCGTAAAAAGCTAGCGCGCAAAAAGATGTATCCCTCGCCCCTGCAAGAGGGGGGAGGGACACAAGGGTAAAACGTTGCAGGTCAGTGCTGGGGTAAAGCTTAACCCTGGCCCTGGCCTGGTTCGCCTTCCTTTGGCTTGAACTGCTTATCGCTGATGCGGAACTTGTTGCGGCGGTCGCCCATCAAGTAACGCAGGTCACGAATGCTCAAATCGCTTACTTCGTGCATGCGAATCAGCAGCGAAGCGCCCACTGGCAGGCGGTGGTGGCGAATTTTACTGATCACCGGCGGTGCGACTTCCAACGCGCGCGACAGGGCGGCGTCGTTTTTCAAACGCAGGTTTTCGATCAGGGTATCGAGCAGGCGGTTGGGATTGTATTGCAGCAGGTCATCGCCATCCGCATCGTTATTCATATCTATGCCGACTTGGTTTGTCATGATTTCGTTTTTTCCTTCTGTAAAGTTGTCCTGCAAAGTACAACACTCGGAGCTCGCTTTGCTGCGTTAATGTTCATCCTTACCAAGGAACGAATTTACACACGGACCGATTCCGGGATAACAAGTTTCATAATATATACACAATTATACAACATCTCGCAATGTAATACCCGACAGCAATAGAAAAAAATTGCAAAGTCGTGTATTGTTGTCCCGATGCAACATTGTGTGAGAATTATACACCGAGTCATGTGCTACGCTATGGTGCACGCTAGTATTTAGCAACTAAAGTTAATTATAAGGCAATTCCGTTGTATAGATGCTTATAATTTCACGCTTTAGCGCCAGTTTGGATGTTTAATTTCCTCGTGTCAACTAAACAATACCGCGTGCAAGTTGGGCAAACAACACCCGTTACGGTTGCTTACATCCCTCATCGCCGTGCTTACACGCTCCCCGCGCCGATACTCTCGCTGCCGTTTCTACAAACCGCCCCGTGCCAGCCTTACCGCGCGACCCAGTTCGATCACCGACATTGCGTAGAAATAGCTGCGGTTGTACTGCGTAATTGCAAAGAAATTACTATTGGCCAACCAATACTCGGTTGGATCGGCGCCGTTCTGCAGATCCACCAAGCCATAGGTTTGTTGCTCCGGCACCGGTACAGTGGTGGTGACTCCCGCCGCTATCAAGTCCTGCGGTGAATATTTTGCTGTCAGGCCCTGTTGCAACATCGGTTCCCACGCTTTATTGGCAGATACCGTGGCCGCATACACCAGCGGTCCGGCGTTCTCGCGCTCCCAACCATGCGCCGCCAGGAAGGCGGCCACGCTGCCGATGGCGTCCGTGCTGGAGCCGAGCAGGTCGATGTGGCCGCTGCCGTCGAAATCGACCGCGTACTTGATCAGGCTGCTGGGCATGAATTGCGGCATGCCCATGGCGCCGGCGAACGAGCCGCGCAGCGATAGCGGGTCGACGCCGTCGCGGCGCGCGAACACCAGCGTGGCCTCGAGCTCATTACGGAAGAATTCCATGCGGGCCACGCGCTGGGGCGCCTCCGGATAGGAGAACGCCAGTGTGGTGAGCGCATCGACCACGCGGAAACGGCCGGTGACGCGGCCGTACACGGTCTCAACGCCGATGATGCCGACCAGTATTTCGGCCGGAATGCCGTACAGCGCCTCGGCGCGGTTGAGCGCTTCGGCGTTTTCGTTCCAGAACTTGACGCCGCCGTCGACGCGCGTCGGCTCGATGGTCAGCGCGCTGTAGGCCTTCCAGTTTTTTGGCTTGCCCGGCGGCGCCGGCTTGACCAGCTGCACCGTAGCGTCGACATAACGCACCTGTGCCATCAAGGTGTCGAGCTCCTTGCGGTCGAAGCCGTTGCGGCTGGCGACGTCGTCGAGAAATGCGCGCACTTCCTTCCATTCGCCGAAGTTGACGTATTCGCCGACATAATCGATGGCCGGCACGGTCTTCTTTTTGACCGGCGCCGCCTTTTTCTTGGCTTTCGGTTGCATGCTTGGCGGCAGTTTGTAGCCGTAGCGGTCGACCTGGGCGTGGCTGGTGCCGGCGGAAGCCAGCAGTGCGGCGGCCAGCAGGGGGGTGATCAGAGTCTTCATCGGCATAAAGGTAACAGTGTTTTCAGCGTCTTGAGCGACGTCGTTCGTTGTTCGGCCCGGGCGCCGCCGTATTTCAGCGCGCCATACAGGGTTAAAAATGTCTCCATCGCCGCGTGTTTTTCCGCGCTGGCGGGCATGTCCCGCAGACGGGCAGCATAGCCGAGCGGGCCTTCATCGGGGCGCCGCGCATAACCATGACGCGCCTGCAGCCGGCAAAAGGCCTGGTACAGCGCGTCCAGAGGTGCGGCCGGCCGGCGTTGCCGCCGCCAGTGCAGCAGCCAGGCCAGCGCGCACAGCAGCGCCAACCCGAGCCCGGCCGCTGCGCCCCGCCGGGTGCCGAACGCTGCGCTTAGTTCTGCAAGGAAACTTCGCTGCCTATCTGGATTGTAATCCAGGACCCATTGATTCCAAGAATTATTCAGCGCGGCATAGCCGAATCTGAGTTGCGCCAACCACGAATCGGGATCGTTTTGCAGTGCGATGAACTGGCCGAAGCCAAACGCGGACGGCGCCGGCAGCGCCCGTGCCAGGTTGCGGGCGACGCGCTCGGGCGCCACCGCGCCGGTGGGATCGACCCGGCGCCAGCCCTGGGAGGGCAGCCAGATCTCGGCCCAGGCGTGGGCGTCGGACTGGCGCACCGTCAGATAGCCGTCGAGCGGGTTCATCTCGCCGCCCTGGTAGCCGGTGACCACGCGCGCCGGCACCCCCATGGCGCGCATCAGTACGACATAGGCGCCGGAAAAATGCTCGCAGAAGCCGGCCTTGCTGATGAACAAAAAGTCGTCGACCATGTCGCGCCCGGTCAGCGGCGGCTGCAAGGTGTAGTTGAAGGTGTCGCTGCGGAACATCGACAGCACTTGCCGTGAGAGGTAGGAGGCGTCCGGCCGGCCGCTGGCCGTCGGCGGTGCGGCCTGCTTGAACTGTTGCGCCAGCGCCAGGGTGCGCGGGTTGAAACCGTCCGGCAATTCTAGCCAGCGCGCCAGGTTTTGCGGCGTTTCATCGGCTTGCAATTGAAAATCGACATAGGCGCTGGCTGCGTAGCGCACCCGGCGCGCCAGCGGCTCCATCGTGAACTGTTCCATTTCATCGGACTCGCGCACGTTGAAACCCGGCACGCTGAATTGCGGGCCGGTCAGCTCCAGCAACGCCAGCCAGCGCTTGCCGGTCGGCTCCATCGTCACCTCATGGCGGATGGCCCGGCCGCGCACGCTGATGGCGATGTCCGCTCTTTGCGCGCCGCGCCGGCGCGGCACGCGGGTCCAGGTGCGGCCGTCGTAGTCGCCCAGCACGATGCTGCGCCAGTACAGCTGGCTCTGCGGCGGCGCCTGGTCGAGGAAGCGCACCCGAAAGGCCACCTCGTCCGACTGCGCCAGCGACGACAGCGTGCCCGGCGCCATGCTGTCGGAGATGCCGCTGCGGCCGCTGTGAGCGTCGCCCGGCATGCCCCACAGCGGCCCCTGGACGCGCGGAAAGCCGATAAACATCAGCAGCGCCAGCGGTGCGGCCAGCAGGAACAGCTTGGCCGAGGTGCGCAGGCGCCGCGCCAGCGGCGGCACGGCGCCGGTGTACTGGAACGATTGTTGCGCCGTCAGCAGCACGATCAAGGTGGCGGCCATGAACAGCGCGGTCGGCATCGTCTGCGAATAGAAAAAACTGGTCAGCAGCACGAAGAAGCTGAGAAAGACCACGACGAACAGGTCGCGCTTGGCGCGCATCTCCAGCAGCTTGAACGCCAGCAGCAAGGTCAGCATGGCGACGCCGGCGTCGCGGCCCAGCAAGGTGCGGTAGGTGAGGTAGACGCCGGCCATGGCCGCCACCGCCACCGGCGCCAGCAGCCACCTCGGCGGCATGCGCTTGCCGCGCCACGTGATGGCCGCGCGCCACAGCAGGGTGGCGCAAATGGCCAGGCTGGTCCACAGCGGCAGGTGGGCGAAGTGCGGCGCCAGCACCATCAGCGCGGCGATCAGCAGCAGCAGGGTGTCGGCCTTGTCGCGCGGCAGGGCCGCCAGGCGTCCCGGCTTGGGTGCCGGACCTCGCCGTGCGTCGTGCGCGCCGCTCATGCGTCTCCCTCGCGTCCGAACAGCGCCAGCGCCCGCAGGCAAGCGGCGCGGTGGGCGTCGCCCAGCGCCGGACCATACGCGTGCTGCGCCAGGCGGAAGGTGTAGGGCAGGGCGCGCTGCTCGGCGTCCAGCACCCATTGCGTCATGCGCGACAGTTTCAGCTCCAGCGCCAGATGCAGCGGCAGGTCGGCGAAGTCCAGCGCCAGCTCCGCCACCGCGCCGCCCTCGAAATGCTTGGTCACCAGCTGCCCGCCGAGGGCCGGATCGTGGCGCGCGATCTGGCGCCAGGCCAGATGCCGCATCGGGTCGCCCGGCTGGTAGCTGCGGATGCCGGCGAAATTATCCAGCCCCACGGTGCCGTGGCCGTCCTCGCTGGCGGCGCCGTGCGACGGCAGCGGCTGGGGCGGCGATTCCGGCGCCGGATACACCAGCACGCGCAGCGCCGGCTGCCAGTGGCTCCATGCCTTGAACAGGCCGAGCGGGAAGCGTGTGGTCAGCTGGATGCGCGGCGCGTCCAGCCAGCCGCGTTCGCGCGTCGGCGCCGACAGCACCACCACGCTGGTGTCGCCGGCCGCGACGTCGGCCACCTGGCGCGGCTCGCCATGGCCCTGGAAACCGAGCCAGATGGCGTAGCGGTCGAGCCGCGTGGGATTGGCCAGGCGCAGTTCGAACTGCGCCTCCTCGCCGGCGAACACCGGCTGGGCGCGGCCCGGCGCCAGCTTCAGCAACGCCAGGTTGCGCGCGGTCAGGAACATGTCTGCCACCGCGCAGGCGCCGGTGAAGAAGGTCAGCGCGAAGCCCAGGCCAAGGTTGTAATTGAGCGCGCCGATCAGCATGATCAGCAGCAGCACGGTGAAGGACAGGCCGGCGCGCGTGGGCAGGATGAACACGCGGCGCGACGTCAAGGTGACTTCGCCCGGCTCGCTGTCGCGCAGCTGGAACAGCCACCGGTCGCCAGCCCGCCTGCCTTTGCGGTACAGCGCTTGCAGGCCGGAAGTCACGCCGGAATTCACTGCAGCGGCACCGATTTCTGCAGCTGCAGCACCAGGTCGCGGCTGGCCAGCGCCACGCCGTGCGCAGCCTTGAGCGGCCGCAGGCGGTGCGCGCACACCGGCACCAGCACCGCCTGCACGTCCTCGGGCAGCACGTGGTTGCGGCCTTCCAGCGCGGCCCAGGCGCGCGCCGCCTGCAGCAGCGCGATGGCGGCGCGCGGGCTCATGCCCTCGGCGAACATGCCGTTCTGGCGCGAGGCGGCCGCCAGCGCCTGCACATAGTCGACCAGCGCCGCCGACACGTGGATCTGCTTGAGCGATAGCTGGGCGGCAGCCAGTTCGGGCGGCGTCATTGCCGCCGGCAGCGTCTTGAGCAGCACGCGGCGGTCCTCGCCCAGCAGCAGCGCGCGCTCGGCGGCGGCGTCCGGGTAGCCCAGCGACAGGCACATGAGAAAGCGGTCGAGCTGCGATTCCGGCAGCGGGAAGGTGCCGATCTGGTGGGTCGGATTCTGCGTGGCGATGACGAAGAAGGGCAGCGGCAGCGGGCGGGTGACGCCGTCGGCGCTGACCTGGCGCTCCTCCATCGCCTCGAGCAGGCCCGATTGCGTTTTCGGCGTGGCGCGGTTGATCTCGTCGGCCAGCAGCACCTGGGTGAAGATCGGGCCGGGATGGAACACGAAGCCGTTCTTTTCGCGCTCGTAGATGGAGATGCCGTTGACATCGGCCGGCAGCAGGTCGCTGGTGAACTGGATGCGGTTGAAGCGCAGTCCCAGCGAAATCGCCAGCGCGTGCGCCAGCGTGGTCTTGCCCACGCCCGGCACGTCCTCGACCAGCAGGTGGCCGCCGGCCAGCAGGCAGGTCAGCGCTTGACGGATCTGCAAGTCCTTGCCGACAATGATCTCTCCGACCTGCCGTGCCACCGCGTGCAATTTTGTGTACATGATATGTATGGTAGATTAGCGCCTGGGATCAGCAGAATCAGGGGCGGCGTTTGAGCGATTCTATGCGAGAAACCGCGCAGCGGATATAGCGCAGTCGCCGCCCGCACACACCATACACATGACCACAGCCATCTACAGCCATCCCGATTGCCAGCGCCACGACATGGGCGAGTGGCACCCCGAATCGCCGGCGCGCCTGCAAGCCATCGCCGACCAGTTGATCGGATCGCACATCAGCGACCTGCTGGAGCACCGCGAGGCGCCGCTGGTGGCGCTGGCCGACCTCGAGCGCAACCACAGCCGCAACGCCATCGCCATCGTGCGCGACAACGTGCCGGCGCCGGGCGACACCTATCCGATCGACGGCGACACCTCGCTCAACGCCTGGAGCTGGCTGGCCGCGCAGCGCGCCGCCGGCGCCGCCGTGGCCGCGACCGACGCCGTCATCGATGGCGAGATCGACAACGCCTTCTGCTCGGTGCGCCCGCCGGGCCACCACGCGCGTCCGGTCGAGCCGATGGGCTTTTGCCTGTTCAATAACGTCGCCGTGGCGGCCAAGCACGCGCTCGACGCGCGCGGGCTGGCGCGGGTGGCCATTGTCGATTTCGACGTCCACCATGGCAACGGCACCGAGGAAGCCTTCCTCAATGAGCCGCGCGCGCTGATGGTGAGTTTTTTCCAGCATCCGTTTTATCCGTACACCGAACCCGAGCCGATCACCGCCAACCTGGTCAACGTGCCGGTGCCGCTGGCCACCAAGGGCGATGCGGTGCGCAAGATCGTCACCGAACAATGGCTGCCGGCGCTGCACGCGTTCAAGCCGGAGATGATCTTCATCTCGGCCGGCTTCGACGCCCACCGCGAGGACGACATCGGCGGCATGGGGCTGGTCGAGGCCGACTACGCGTGGATGACGGAGCAGGTGATGGAGGTGGCGCGGCTGTACGCCAAGGGCCGCATCGTCAGCTGCCTGGAGGGCGGCTACAACCTGTCGGCGCTGGGCCGCAGCGTGGTCGCGCACTTGAAGGCGCTGGCCGAGATCTAAGGTCCCGCCAGCGCTTTGTTTTAACACTTCCGCGTCACTGGGCGTTCTTGAGGTTTTTGTCGAGGAAAGTCTCGACCTGCTTCCAGAAATCGACGCGGTTTTTCTCGTTGCGCCAGCCGTGGCTTTCGTTGTCGTAGTAGATGGCGGTGACGTTGCTGTTGTTCGCCTTGACCGCGTTGCCGAAGCGCCTGGCGTGCTCCATCGGCACGCGCCGGTCGTCGACGCCGTGCGCCATCAGCAAGGGCTGTTTCAGTTCGGCGGCGCGCAGCAGCGGCGAATTCTTGCGGAACATCTCGGCGTCGGCCGCGCTGTCCGGATCGCCGATCAGCGTGCGCATCGAATAGCCGAGGTTTTCCTCCGACGCGTCCGATTCGGTCGACGTAAACATCAGCTGGATATCGGTCACGCCGGCCCACTCGACGCCGGCGCGGAATACCTGCGGATCCTTGATCAAGCCCATCAACGTGGCATAGCCGCCGTAGCTCGCGCCCATGATGCCGACCCGCCTGGCGTCGGCCCAGCCCTGTTTGACGGCCCACTGGGCGGCGTCCGCCAGGTCATCCTGCATGGTGCCGCCCCATTGCTTCCAGCCGGCCTTGAAATGCGCGAAGCCGAAGCCGGTGCCGCCCCGGAATTCCGGCTGAATCACCACGTAGCCGCGCGAGGCCAGGAAAGCCGCCTCCGGATCCCAGGCCCACGAGCCGCCGCGCACGCTCGGTCCGCCGTGCACCAGCACGATGGCGGGGCGGGGGCCGTCGGCTTTGCCGACCGGCAGCGTCACGTAAGCCGGGATGGCGCGGCCGTCGCGCGCCGTGTAATGGTGGAAGCTGCGGGCGCCCATCTGCGCCGGCACGATACCCGGATGGGTGTTGCCCAGGCCGACCAGCTTGCCGGTGGCGCGGGTGTAGAGCACGTAGTCGGCGGGCCGGCGGTCGGTCTCGGACTTGATCAACAGCACGGGCGAGCCGAGGCAGTCGCTGGCGCATACCACGGTGTTGATGTTGCCGGGCAGGGCGGCGTCGATCTTGGCCTGCTCGGCCTTCATGGCGGGATTGAACCAGACGGTGGTGTCAGCGTCCGTTTCAAGGTGGATGCCCATCATGCGTTTGCTGGTGTAGTCCACCTGGGGCGCGCCGACGAAATCGAAGCCCGGCGTCTCGATGATCGGTTCCGGGTCCAGCTTCATGGTGGTCAGGTCGTAACGGAACGGCGCACTGTAGCCCTTGTAGTTGGCGCGCACGTACAGCGTGTTGGGGCCGTCCATGAACAGCGGCGCGAAGCGCTGGTGATCGTAGCAGGTGCCGTTGTCGATCTCGGTCCAGCTGGTGGCGTCGGGCTTGCGGTAGGAAACGATGCAATGGCCCTTGACGACCGACTGCACCACGCGCGGCACGCCGTTGGCGTCGGTGATCCAGCGGCCGGTGGCTTGCGGCTGCGTGCCCTCGAAGGTCGAGCTCAGCTGTGTGGTGCGCGTGTTGAGGCGCATCAGGCGCGACGACGTTGGCGCCACATCGACGTTATTCCATGTGTATTTTTCCACCAGGATATCGTCTGAACCGTCGTGCAGCGCGCTGTGGAAGCGATAGTCGGCGGTCAGCGTGCGGCTGGCGATCAGGCTGCCGGTCGCCGCCTCGCTGTGGTGGCTCCAGTTACCATCGATCAAGTGCCGCTGATTCTTGCCGTCGCGGTCGATAGCGAACTCGTCCAGATTGGTCCTGGCGCCCAGGTTCATGTTCTTGAGCGTGTAGCCGACGCGGTTTTCGTTGACCCAATGAATGTCGAAAATAGCCACCATGGTCGGATCGACGCGGCTAACGACCGTGTATTTGGACGGATCGGCGGTTTCGCGGATAACCAGGGCCTGGCTACCGTCGGGCAGGATGCTGGCCAGCGCGACATAGGCGCCCTTGGGGGAGAGCTCGACCAGGCTCACCTGCGGGGTCTGGAAAAAGCTGGCGATGGCGGGCAAGCCTTCGGCGCCAGCGCCATGGTGTAGCGTGGCCGCGCACAGTGCGGCGGCCAGCAGGTGAAAACGGAAGCGTCGCATGCGATGACCCAAGTGGTGAACGATCCAATAATCGTATGCCGTGCCGAACTGTTTGTCCATGCGCGTGCGCAAGCTTCCCTTAAAACAACTTTCGATCAGGCGTTGACGGCGTCTCCGCGCTTCGATGCCCAGCGGTACAGGCCCACGACCACGAAGGTGGCGACGATCAGCGAGATGATCATCGTGTGCGCTTCGCTTAACGAGGTGTGGAGTGCCAGTGGCTCGCCTTCGCCCGACAGCACGATCAAACCGGCCAGCGCGACGTTGAACAAGCTCTCGCCGACGATGAAGCCGGACATGATCAGCACCGCGAGGCGCTTGGCCGTTTCGCCGCCGGCCGACTTGCCGCAGCCGCGCTCGAAGAAGTAGCCGGCCACCGCGCCCACCACCACCGGCGTGATCACCGCGCTGGGCAGGTAGATCGCCAGGCCCACGCCCAGCGGCGGCAGGCTGTATTTGTCGTTGCTGGCTTTTTTCAGCACGAAGTTGATCGCCACCAGCACCAGTCCCACCAGCACGCCGTAGCCGAGCAGGTTCCATTGCAGGTTGCCGCCGATGACGCCCTTGGCCAGCGTCGAGATCAGGAGCGCCTGCGGCGCGGCCAGCGGCTGGTCGGAGATCGAATCGAGGTTCGGCGCGCCGACAAAACCGTTGGCGTGATTGAGCAGCTCCAGCACCGGCGGCACCACGCACGAACCGGCGAACACGCCGATCAAGAGCGCGACCTGCTGCTTCCATGGCGTGGCGTCGACCAGCTGGCCGGTTTTCAAATCCTGCAGGTTGTCGTTACCGATCACGGCCACCGCCAGCACCACCGTGGTGACGAACAGCGCAAAGGCGATCAGCGCCTGCGCCACTTCCGGCCCCATGATGCTGCGGCCGACCATGCCCACGCTCAGCGCCGCGCCCAGGATCGTCAAGATGGCGATGCCCGACACCGGCGAGTTGGAGGAGCCGATCAGGCCCGCCATGTAGCCGCACACCGCAGCGGCGAAGATGCCGGCGACCAGGATGTAGCCGACGCCGACGGCCACCAGCGGGAAGGCGATCTGCGACAGCGGACCGCCCTGCAGGAAGCTGGTAAGCAGCCAGCCGGCCGGCACCAGCGAAATCAGCGTGACCAGGCCGACGATAAAGATAGGCATGTCCATCTCGGTGCGCTCGAGCACCGCGCCTTCCAGCTTGGCGCGGCGCGCCGTTTCCACGGCCGATTTCAGGCCGCCGAAGATCGGCTTGGCCAGCCCTGCCAGCGTGATGATCGCGGCGATGCCGATCACGCCGGCGCCCATCATGCGCACTTCCTTCGACCAGATCGACAGCGCGTGGCCGGCGGCGTCCATGCCGGCGGCGGCCGGCGTGAGCGATGTCATGACCGGCACCATGATGCCCCAGGCGATGACCAGCCCGGCCAGCATCGCGATGCCGACCGTGATGCCCATCAGGTGCCCGGCGCCGATCAGCGCCAGCGACGACGACGCGCCGATGCCGGTGGCGCCAGCACCGGTGCGGAAGTAGAACGACACTTCGCCGGCCATCACTTTGATCGCGGCGCCGGCGGCGAACAGCGCCGAGGCCACGCTGCCCAGCACCACGGCGCGCAGACCGGCCTTGCCCTCGGCCGCGCCGGCGCGCGAGGCCGTGCCGACCTTGAGCACTTCGGCGGCGGCGACGCCTTCCGGATACGGCAGCTTGGATTGCGACACCAGCGCGCGGCGCAGCGGCACCGTGTACATCACGCCCAACACGCCGCCGATGGCGCAGGCGCCGAAGGTCGGCCAGAACGGCACGTGCGCCCACCAGCCGATCATCAGCAGCCCTGGCAGCACGAAAATCACCGACGCCAGCGTGCCGGCGGCCGAGGCGATCGTCTGGACGATGTTGTTTTCCTGGATGGTGGCGTTCTTGAAGGCGCTTAACAGCGCCATCGAGATCACCGCCGCCGGGATCGACGTGGCGAAGGTCAGGCCCACTTTCAGGCCGAGGTAGACCTGTGCCGCCGTGAATACCAGCGTAATCAGGATGCCCAGAATAATGCCGCGGAGGGTGATCTCCCTCGGGTTGGACGGTGCAGCTATGCTCATCTTCAGCACTCCGGTTGAAAAATATTGTTTATATGGTCAGAAAAACGGAAAAGCGACTCATGATATCCGAATCCCGGCCGGGCCAGCAGGTAAAATAGCGGATTGTCAGAACGATTTTGAAGGTCAGAGCATGTCGATACAATGGTACCCGGGGCACATGAACGCCGCCAAAAAGAAGGCGGCGGAGCAGATGGAGAACACCGATCTGGTGATCGAGGTGGTCGACGCGCGCCTGCCGGAGGCCAGCACCAATCCGATGGTGGAGGAGCTGCGCAAGTTCCGCCAGCGTCCGTGCCTGAAAATCCTCAACAAGGTCGACCTGGCCGATCCCGCCGCCACGGCGGCGTGGGTAGCGTATTACAACGCGCAGGAGGGCGTGACGGCGTTCGCGATGACGACCAAGAAGCCGGCCGACGTCGCGCGCGTGCCGGAACTGGCCAAGCAATTGGCGCCGCACCGGGGCGTGCCGACCAAGCCGCTGCGCATCATGATCATGGGGATTCCCAACGTCGGCAAATCGACCTTGATGAACGCGCTGCTCAAGCGCAAAGTGGCCAAGGTCGGCGACGAGCCGGCGGTGACCAAGCAGCAGCAGAAGCTTTATCTGGACAAGAACACCATCCTGGTCGACACCCCCGGCATGCTGTGGCCGAAGATCGCGCTGCCAAGCGACGGCTTGATGCTGGCGGCCAGTCACGCCATCGGCTCGAACGCGCTGATCGAGGAGGAAGTGGCGGTGTTCCTGGCCGACGAGATGCTGAAGTACTACCCGCAGCTGCTCGTGGCGCGCTACGGTTTCAAGGATATCGAAACGTTCGACGGCATCGCGGTGGTGGAGGGCGTGGCGGCCAAGCGCGGCTTCCGCCAGAAGGGCGGCGACCTGGATTTCGAGAAGGCGTCGCACACCTTCCTGGGCGACTACCGCAGCGGCACGTTGGGCCGCATTTCGCTCGAGACGCCTGCCTCGCGCAAGGAGCGGTTGGAAGTATACGCGGTGGAGGCGGCGGCCAAGGCCGCCGAAAAAGCCGCCATCGCCGAAGCCAAGGCCGCCGAATACGCCAAGGGCAAACGCGGAACGTAGTGTCTACGCGCCGCCGAAGCGGAAACTACTGACAGCCAGCGACCCCATAAACGCATCCTCGTGATACGGCACGGACGCCGGCTCGTCCTCGGCCGCGCCCATCGCCACCATCAGCGGCAGCAGATGCTCCTCGCGCGGATGCGCCATGCGCGCAGCCGGCGCCTTATCCCACTCCATCAACGCCGCCGAGCGCTCCGCCGGCGGCAGCGCCATGGTCGCCCGCAGCCAGCCGTCGAACTGGTGTGACGCCGCCGCGCCCTGCGCGTTGAACGCCCGCAGATTGTGGTAACTCAGGCCGCTGCCGATGATCAGCACACCCTCCTTGCGCAATGGCGCCAGCAGACGGCCCGCCTCCAGATGCGTTTTCGGATCGAGTCCCTGCTTGAGCGAGAGCTGCACGATGGGCACATCGGCGTTCGGATACACCGGATACATGGCGCTGAAGGTGCCGTGGTCGAACCCGCGCTGGTCGTCCAGTTGCGCGGGGTGGCCGCCGGCGTCGAGCAGCTGTTTGATGTGCGCGGCCAGCTCCGGCGCGCCCGGAGCACTGTACTGCACCTGGTAGGTGTGCGGAGGGAAGCCGCCGTAGTCGTACAGCATCGGCGGTTTGGCGGACGACGACAGCATGAAGTCGCGCCCTTCCCAGTGCGAGGTGACCACCAGTATGGCTTTCGGCGTCACGCCAAGTTGGCGCGGGATGTCGCGCAGCGAGGCGTCCAGTTTGCCGTACAGGTGGCCGACGGTGTCCATCATGAACGGCCACGGGCCGCCGCCGTGGGACAGGAAGTAGGTGGGGAGGGGCTGGTTGGCGCTGCTCATGGTGGTGCTCCACTGATGGTGTTGATATTCATACTATAGGGACGCCGGGGTGGGTAATCAATGTTCTAAATATAGATAGGTCCTATCTATTTGCTGAATCATTGAGTCCATGTTGTTCCGGGGGGCGTGGTCTTGGTTGTTGTTGGCAGGCGTATAATGCCGGGGTTTTGGTGCCTGCACATATGCGGGCACACTACTTCCCTATACTTCCGACTTGCAGGACGCAGGCGGATGTCTTCTTTGAAAAAGATTTACGATGAAATCCTTCGCATTTGTTTCGCCTTCGGCGCCCTGTCTGTTGGCCGCCGCCGTTTCCCTGTGCTTCAGCGCCACCGCCATCGCGCAAGACGTCGTCGGCGCGCAGGTCGCCCAGGTGCTCGCGCCGGTCGTCATCACCGGCTCGCGCTTCGACGCCGATCCTGCGCTGGCGCCGATCGGCGCCACGGTGATTTCGGCCGAGGATATCCGCCGCGCCGGCGTCAGCGACGTCAATTCGGCGATCCGCAAGATCGGCGGCGTCTATGGCCGGCAAAGCTTGAACGGTAGCCCGGACTTCGATCTCGATCTGCGCGGCTTCGGCACCAACAGCAGCCAGAATCTGGTGATCGTCCTCGATGGCGTGCGTCTGTCGGAAAATGAACTGAGTACCGCCATCCTGTCGACCATCCCGGTCGATACGGTGGATCGCATCGAAATCACGCGCGGCGGCGCCAGCGTGTTGTACGGCGACGGCGCCACCGGCGGCGTGATCAACATCGTCACCAAAAACCCCGGAAAAAACACCCGCCGTGGCAGCGTTTTCGTCGAGGGCGGACGCTTCAACGCCGGCGAGGCGCGCGTCTCGGCGGCGCAGGCGTGGGACGGCTTTGCCGCCGACGCGACCCTGGGCCATCAGCGCACCGACAACTACCGCGACAACAACGAATTCAAGCAAACCCAGTTCAGCGGCGGCGCGCAGTGGTTCAACGACGCCGGCCGCGTGGGCTTCCGCTACGAAGGCGCGCGCCAGGACATGCGTCTGCCAGGTTCGCTGAGCGAGGCGCAGTTCAAAGCCAACCCACGCCAGGCCACCACCCCCGACGACCACGGCTCGCTCGACAGCGACCGCTTCACCGTCTTCAGCCAGTACCGCGTTGCCGGCTATGATCTGGCGGCCGATCTGTCGTACCGCAAAAAGACGGTCGATTCGTCATACTTCTACGAGGGTGGCTCGTCGGTCGGCACCAGCGACAGCAAACAAATTCAGTTCTCGCCGCGCGTTCGACGCCTCGGCGAGATCGGCGGGATGCTCAATGAATTGGTGGCAGGCGTGGACTTGAGCAAGTGGGAGCGCACCGCCGCCACGGCCGACGCCGAGCAGAAATCGAAAGCGTTCTACGTGCGCGACGAGCTGCGCTTCGACGCGGCGCATCAGGGCCGGATCTCGGCCGGCGTGCGGCGCGAGATCTTCGATAAGGACTTCAGCAATCCGCAGGGCTTCGGCAGCACCAGCTACGACGTCGTGCAGGCACTGAACGCCTGGGAGCTGCAAGCGAGCTACATGCCGCTGGCCGGCGTGACGGTGTTCGGCAAGGCCGGGCAAAGCTACCGGGTCGCCAATGCCGACGAAAACGCCTTCACGCCCGTGTTCAATGCGGCGCTGCTGCCGCAGAAGTCGCACGATCTGGAGCTGGGCGTCAGCTACGCGGATGCTTCGCGCAAGGCGACGGCGCGCGTCTTCCGTCATAACCTGAGCAACGAGATATTCTACAATCCGACGAAGTTCGCCAACGTCAATCTCGATCCAACCAAACGCCAGGGCTTCGAACTCGATGCTGAGCAACGCATCGCCAGCGACTGGACTGTCAGCGCGCATTATCAGTACGTCGATGCCAAATTCCGCGAAGGCGCCAACAGCGGCAAGCAGATGGTGCTGGTGCCGAAAAATACGCTGAGCGCGCGCCTGAGCTGGACCCCTGCTGACGGTCAATCCGCCGACATCGGCACGCAGTGGGTCGCTAGCCAGCGTTACGGCTCGGACTTCGACAACCGCTGCTCGGGGAAGATTCCGGGCTTTGCCACCGTCGACGCCCGCTACGCGCGCAAATTCGGCCAATGGGAGTTTGCGCTGTCCGGCTTGAACCTGACCGACAAGAGCTATTATTCGCAGGCGTATTCCTGTGAGGATGGGATCTACGGCGGCATCTACGCGGCCGATGGCCGCCAGCTCAAGCTGTCGGCGCGCTACGAGTTTTAAGCGGATTTTAACGTTCTTCCCGGGCGCGAACAGCCACCTCGCGCCTGAAAAGTGGTAATCTCCGCTCGTGGCGTGGTCCGACGTGACCACCCGCCGCGCAAGGAAGCGCATCAATTTGGAACGGGTACGAAAATGAAAGAAATTAGCGACGAACGCAAGGCCGCCGAGGGCAAGGTGATGCATCTCTATAAAGAGTCGTCACCGGTCATCGAGACGCTGTTCGAGTGGGCGTATATCAACCATGTCGCGTGGAGCCTGGTGGTGGTGTTGTTGGGCTTTGTCTTCTGGCTGGTGGTCGCCTTGGCCAACGCGGAAAATCAGCGCTATGCGTTGATGACCAAAAAGTGCGAAGACCCGATGTTCAAGGGCGAGATCGACAAGAAGTGCCTGCGCAGCGTCGATTCGCGCGATCACTGGTGGCAGCACGTGAGCTACGCGCTGAAAAACACCAGTCCGGAGAAGTAACCCAGACCACAAGCCCGCGACAGCGGGCTTTTTTACAAGGCGAGCGATGAAACAGGTAATGGTGGTGACCGGCAGCAGCCGGGGCATAGGCGCGGCGACGGCCTTGATGGCGAGCCGCCGGGGCTACGCCGTCTGCATCAATTACGTCAGCAATGGCGATGCGGCCGAACAGCTGCGTGCGCAGATCGCGGGCGAGGGCGGCGAGGCGATCGTGGCGCAGGGCGACATGGGCGTGGAAGCGGACGTGCTGCGCCTGTTCGCGGCGGTCGATGCCCAATTGGGGCCGGTCACCGCCCTGGTCAACAACGTCGGCGTGCTGGAACAACAGGGCAAGTTGGCGGAGATGTCGGCCGAGAGGATGCAGCGCGTTTTCACCACCAATATCATGAGCGCCTTCCTGTGCGCCCGCGAGGCGGTCAAGCGCATGTCGACGCGCAGCGGCGGGCAGGGTGGCGGCATCGTCAACATCTCCTCCGGCGCGGCCAGGCATGGCGGCGCCAATACCTATATCGACTACGCGTCCTCCAAAGGCGCCATCGATGTGATGACGCTGGGTTTGTCGAAGGAAGTGGCGGAGGAGGGCATCCGCGTCAATTGCGTGCGGCCGGGCGTCACCGACACCGAGATCCACGCCAGCGGTGGCATGCCCGATCGCGTGGCGCGCATGGCATCGAGCCTGCCGCTGGGGCGCGCCGCCCGCTCGGAGGAAGTGGCCGAATCGATCCTGTGGCTGCTGTCGCCGCAGTCGTCCTACGTCAGCGGCGCGATCCTGGACGTCGCCGGTTCGCGCTAACATGCTCTAGCTGTGAATCACCACGGTGCAGGTGGTGCCGGCCACCAGCGCCAGATCCTTGGGCTTCTGGTCGATATGTATGCGCACCGGCACCCGCTGCGCCAACCGTACCCAGTTGAAGGTGGGGTTGACGTCGGCCAGCAGCTCGCGTCCGATGCTGGCGTCGCGGTCGGTGATGCCGTGGGCGATGCTCTCGATATGGCCGCTCAGCTGCGTCGCGCCGCTCATCAGATGGACTTGCACCGGGTCGTTCACCTTCAACAGCGGCAGCTTGGTCTCCTCGAAATACCCGACCACGTAGAACGACTCGCTGCCGATGACGGCCAGCTTGGCCGCGCCGACGGCGGCGAAATCGCCCGCGTGCACATTGAGGTTGGTGACATAGCCGGCCACCGGCGCCCGCACCACGGTGCGCTCCAGATTGAGCTGCGCCAGGTTGCGCGCGGCCAGCGCCGCCTGGTATTGCGCCGACGCGGTGCCCACCGCGAATTGTGCCGTCTCCATGCTTTCGGCGGAGATGATGGAGCTGTCCAGCGCCGCGCGGCGGCTGGCCTCCTTGCTGCGCCGGCCTTTTTCCACCTGCTGCGACGCCAGCATGGCGTCGGCCTGCGCCAGCGCGTTCTGGTAGCGGGCCTTGTCGACGACGAACAGCACGTCGCCTTGTTTGACCATCTGGTTATCGCGCACCATCACGTCCGTCACGGTGCCGGCGACGTCGGCGCTGATGGTGACCACGTCGGCCTTGATGCGGCCGTCCCGGGTCCATGCCGATTCCATGTAGTGGTCCCAGGCGCTGCGCCCGATCCACAGGGCCGCCGCCAGCAATAACATGGTCAGGAAAAAGCGGAAGATTTTAGATGCGCTCACGTTGGCTCTCAAGATGGTTTGGATTATTTGTACAGCGACAGCAGCAGCGCGCCGAAGATGCAAACGAACAGGCAAAGGCGCACCAGCGCCGGATGCCAGCTTTGGCGATAGGCGCCGATGTGGCTCAACACGCTGTCCAGCGCCACCTGCAGCAGCAAGCTGACGAGGAACAGCGGCAGCACGCCGGGTAGCAATACGCCGAAAAAGTCGATCTCACGCGGCATGGTGGGGTTCTCCTGTCGATAGCTGGTCCAGCAAGGACGTGTAAATGGAATGCAGGTCGGTCAGCGCCGTCTGCAGCGGCACGCGGCGTTCGGGCGCGGCGTCGGCCAGCACGGCGCGTACCGCGGTACCGGCGTGCAGCAGCGATTCCAGCGCGGTCGCGCCATGCGCCGGTGTCGGCGCGCGCAGGTAGTCGGCCAGTTGGCGCACCACTTGCTGCAGGCTGTGGCGCGCGGGGCCGGCCGGCGAGGCGGCGATCAACTGCCGCAGTTCGATCACCGCGTGGCCCAGTTCCAGCAAGGTCAGGCCCTGGCGCACCACCGAGCGCGCGGCGTCGCCTGGCGACGGCCCCGAGGCGGCGTTCAATTGGCTCAGGAGATCGCGCACGCGGTTGTCGAAGCGGCGCTTGAGCCGGTGCAGCGACGCCGTGCAGGCGTTCAGCGCCTCGCGCCACAGCGCTGCGGCGACATGGCCCTTGTGGCCCATCGTGTGCTCCGGCAGCACCACCTTGAACATCACGTAGGCCACCGCCACGCCCACCGTCAGCGACAATTCGCTGCTGATGAAGGCCTCGACGTCGTAGCGCATCTGGTTGGCCGGCACCAGCAGGGTGGCCGAGAACATGCCGATGCCGATGCCCACGCCCGCCCATTTGGGGCCTGTGCCGAGGTAGGAGCCCAGCGCCAGCAGCGGCAGGGCCGCCAGCACCATCGGACCGAAGTCGTCGGCGTGCGTCATCAGCAGGAACTCGCTCAGGAAGGCCAGCGGCATGGCGATCAGGAATCCGGTCAAGACCTGCTGCACCAGCGCCGTCGGGCGCGGCGACGACGACGCCAGGGCGCAAAAGATCGTCGCCATCAGGATGGCATTGACGGCGTAGGGCCAGGCCAGCCAGTACCACGCTGCGGCCGTGATCAGCAGGGTGGCGCCTGCCCGGAAGCCGCTGGCGATGACGATGGCGGGCGGCGTCTTCGGCGTGTAGGCGCCCGGATCGCTGACCTGCTGGCGCTCCTCACGCGCCAGGCCGTGGTACAGCGCCGCGAACTCCTCCAGGTCGCGCACGAAGCGCTCCAGCAGTTCGACCGCCGTGTCGAAGTCGATCTGCTGCGGGCGCCCGTCCAGTGGCGCGGCATCCAGTCGCGCGCGTGCCGCCGCGATGTCCTCGGCCAGCTCCACCCGCATCCGCGCCAATTGGCCTGCGGTCAGGTCGGGCTGCATCGCCTGCGCCAGGTGCGCGTGCATCGGCTCCACCAGGTCCAGCACCGGGCCGGTGGCGTTGATGCGCAGGCGGTGGATCAGGCGGTGCAGCGTGTAAAAGGTGGTCAGCACCGTCATGAAAGCCGCGTTGAAGGCGTGCAGCTGGCGCGTGTGGGAACGCGCGTGGTCGGCCTCGAAGAAGGCGGCGGCGCGGCCCGATTCCAGCGCGGCGATATCGGCGGCGAACTTCAGGTGGTTCAATTCCGCTTCGGCGGGCGACAGGCGCTGCTCCAGCACTTGCTGGCAAAAGGTGATGAAGCCGGCGTAGCGCGTCTGCACGGTGCGCATGACGGCGTGCGAATGGCGGCGCGGGAATATCACGTCGTGCACCACGGCTGCGCAAATGATACCCAGTCCGACCTCGCTCACGCGCGTCACGGCCAGGTTGAACACATGGGCCGGCGCGTCGATGGCGGGAATCACGATCATGCAGGCGGTGTAGCCGGCCAGTACAAAGCTATAGGATTGCTGGTTGCGGTGCATCGCCGCGCCGCCGGTGCACAGCGCGATCCACAGCGCCACGCCGATGAACAGCACCGGCGGCGATTGCGGGAACAGCGCCACCAGCAGCAGCGAGGCCGCGCAGCCGACCAGCGTGCCGAGAAAACGGTAGAAAGCTTTTTCCAGCACCATGCCGCTGCTGGGCAAGGCAAGGATCACGGTGGTGGCGAGCGCGGTGGAGGGAGAGTCGAGACCGAGGCGGAAGGCCAGCCACAAGGCGGAGAAGGCGGCCAGCATGGCCTTGGCGACGAACACCCAGCGCTGGCCTTCGGTGTTGAACCAGCCGGCGGTTTCCGCGCGCAGCCACGCAGCTCCCTGGTTCACCGCTCCCCGCGCCGCTTTGTGTTCCTGTGTTGGGGTGGCGGCGGAGGGAGGGTTCATGGTCAGCGTTGGTCTATGTAAGTGCTTCTAGGTTGTTCAACTGCCGTTTCAGCAGCGCTTCCAGTTGTTTGACTTCTTCTGCGTTGTAGCCGTCGTAGGCGTGGGTGGTGGCCGCCCATACTTCCGGCAGCACCTTGGCGATCAACGCGCGGCCGCTGTCGGTCAGCGAGATCATCACGCAGCGGCGGTCGCCCGGACGATTGCCGCGCGTGATCAGTCCCTGGGCTTCCAGGTCGTTGCACACGCGCGTCAGGTTGGCGGGCTTCTCCATGCAAGCCTCGCCCAGTGTGGAGGCGGTGGAGCTCTCGTCGTCCGAGCCATACAACACCGCCAGCACCATGTAGCTGGCGTCCACCAGATCGTACTTGCGCAGCGCGGCGTTGCTCAAATCTTTCATCCGTTTCTGGATGTGGTAGGTCATGCGCATCAGGCGCATCAGATCCTCGGGGAAGTCCGGCATGCGGGCATGGATGTTTTTCAGGCGTTTTTTAGTCGCTTCAAAACTGCTCATTGCCTTGCTCCTCTTATAATTTTTGAAGGATTGATTGTACTTGGAAGCTCGCCTGTTAATCTACCTTTATGCCCCCGCCAAGCGCCGACATCAGCAAAGCGTAGTTATCCAGTTGTTTGCTCGCCACTTGTGCCATTTGCTGCTGCTCATTTAACAAAGTCAGTTGCGCATTGATGACATTGAGCGAGTCGGTCATGCCGGCCTTGAAAGCCCGTTCGGCCAGCTGCTGCTGGCGGCGTGCCGACGCCAGCGCGCGCTGTGCCAACTGATCCTGTTGCTTGACGGAAGCGATACGCACCACCGCGTTGGCCACGTCGGACATGGCCTGCACCACGGTGGCGTTGTACTGCTCGACCGCACCGTCATACAGGGCGGTCTGGTTGCCGAGTTGGGCGCGCAACCTTCCGCCGTCGAAGATGGGCAGGCTGATGGCCGGCGTGATGCCGCGCATCTGCGAGTGGCTGTCGAGGAAGCGCGAGAACCCCAGCGACTGCACGCCGACAAAGGCCGCCAGGTTGATATTCGGGTAGAAGTCGGCCTTGGCTCCGGCGATGCGCGCGCCGGCCGCCTCCACGCGCCAGCGCTGGGCGACGATGTCGGGACGCCGGCCGACCAGTTCCGCCGGCAGCGTCTCGGGCACCGCTTCGCCGTGGCCCGCTTCAAGGGTCAGCTTCGGCCGGGCGATCGTTTCACCGTCGCCCGGTCCTTTGCCGATCAGTGCCGCCAGCTGGTTGCGCAGCAAGGCGATCGATTCGTCGATCTGCTCATGGTCGCGCCGTCCCGCCGGCAGTGTCGTCTCAATGTTGGCGACGTCGATGTCGCTCACCAGTCCCGCCGCGCGGCGCTTGCGCGTGATCTCGAGGATGCGCTGGCGCTGCGCCAGGTTGTCGGCCACGCTGTCCCGCAGCGCATAGTCGAGCGACAGCTGGATGTAGCTGCGCACGATGGCCGTTTCCAATGTCAGCCGCGCCATCTGCGCTTCGGCCGACGCCAGGCGCACGTCGTCCAGCGCGGCGGCCAGCACGTCGTGGTTGCGGCCCCACAGATCCAGGTCGTAAGAGCCGGACAGCGTGGCGGTGTTCTTCCAGGCGTAGTTGCCGGCCAGCGGAGCGGGCACGGTGCTGTGCGCGGAATACAGTTCGCGGTCGATGCTGGCCGAGGCGTCCACGCGCGGCAAGGTGCCCGCTTTGGCGACGCCGGCCAGCGACTCGGCCTGGCGCACGCGCGCCTGCGCCGCGCGCAGGCCCGGATTGTCGTCCAGCGCCGCGCCCACCAGCTGGTTGAGTTGTTCGTCGTGCAGCGCTTCCCACCAATGCTCCGCGGGCCAGGCCACGTCGGCGCTGGCGGCGCCGATGGCTTTACCGGCGTTCAGTTGCGCGGGCTTGAGCGCGACCGCTTGCGGCTTGATGCCGCCCATGTCCGCGCAGCCGCCCAACACCGCCAGCGCGCACGCCAGCAGGGCGGCGGCGAGGGGGCGTGGCGACGAATGCGTGGTCATGACGATCGGCTCTATGCGCGATTAGTTGGCGAAGTGCTTGCGGGTTTGGGCGACGTCGAAATCCGCTTCCGTTTGCAGCAGCGTGCCGTTCTTGCGCGCCTCGATGAATTCGGCTTGCACCTGGGCGCGGGTCAGGCCGGTCGGCTGCTGGGCCTTGCTGGCTGCGGCCGTAGTCGCGGCGGTAGCTGCGACGGCGTTTTGCGCGGCGGTGCTGGTGGCCGCCTTGGTGGTGCTGGCGCTGGCCGTCGCGGTGCTGGTCGCGCTAACGGCGGGCGAGGTGGTTTGCGCAATGGCGGCGGTACTGCCGGCGATGGCGAAAACAAGGGTGGCGGCGCGCAGCAGGTTGTTGGTGAGGGTGCTCATGATGTACTCCTTCTTGTGTGTATGGAGTAACTATATCTATGAATAGTACATTTGTAAAGTAAAAAATTCCTATCGTGACGATAGTGGGGTGCTTCATGGCGTCGGGCGTATATGCGAGTGGCCGCACTGACCGCCAGGCGCCGCAGTGGTCCAATCGGGTTTTCATTGGAAGGAGCAGATCATGTCTGACAGTACACTCGACCTCGATAACATCCCGGTAGGTAACGATCGCGTGCTGGGACGCGGCCACGGCACGCGTTCGCTCGGTCCGAGCGATAACTCCGATAGCGGCAGCGACGTCGCCGGCGATCCGGACCTGGCGCTCGACAGCGACACCGATGCCGAAGGCACCGGCGAGCGTGGCGACGTGGTCAGGGACAGGGTGGAGGCGGGCGCCGACATCGGTTTCGATCATGTCGCGCCGATGCCTGGCGGCGAAGCGATGGTGGACGCCGATTTTCACGACGTGGTGCCGCTGGAGGACGACGGCAGCGTGCCGGATGACGACCTGACGCCGGATCTGCAATTGGACGGCGGCGACAACTCGGACCCGAACGGGAAGCCGCCGTCCCGCCAATAAGCACTCTGTCAGCAGTCTATTTGTGGACGGACGATACCGCCCACAAATTGATGTCGCCTTCCTTGGCCTGCTCATCGATCGCGGCCAGTTCGTCGGCGCTGAAGGTGAGGTTCTTCAGCGCGGCGACGTTCTCGCGGATCTGCGCGCTGCTGCTGGCGCCGATCAACGTTGATGTGATGCGCGCGTCGCGCAGCACCCACGCCAGCGCCATCTGCGCTAGCGTCTGACCGCGCGCTTTGGCGATCTCGTTCAGCGCGCGCACGCGGGCCAGGTTTTCCTCGCTCAGGTGCGACGCCATCAGCGAGCCGCCACCCGGACGGTTGATGCGCGCGTCGGCCGGAATCCCGTTCAGATATTTGTCGCTCAGGATGCCCTGCGCCAGCGCGGTGAAGGTGATACAGCCGATGCCCTGTTTGCCGAGGGTGTCGAGCAGGTCTTCCTCGATCCAGCGGTTCAGCATATTGTAGGACGGCTGATGGATCAGGCACGGCACCTTCCACTCGTGCAGCAGACGCGCGGCTTCGGCGGTCTTCTCGGCCGAGTAGGACGATACCCCCACATATAACGCCTTGCCTTGCTGGACCGCGTGCGCCAGCGCGCCCATGGTTTCCTCCAGCGGCGTGGCCGGGTCGAAGCGGTGCGAGTAAAAGATATCGACGTAATCGAGCCCCATGCGTTTCAGGCTTTGATCGAGGCTGGCCAGCACGTACTTGCGCGAGCCGCCGCCCTGGCCATAGGGGCCGGGCCACATGTCCCAGCCGGCCTTGGTGGAGATGATCAATTCATCGCGGTAGGGCTGGAAGTCGGACTTGAACAAGTGGCCGAAATTCGATTCGGCGGAACCGTACGGCGGGCCGTAGTTGTTGGCCAGGTCGAAGTGGGTGATGCCCAGGTCGAAGGCGGTGCGCAGCATGTCGCGCTGCGAGGCGAGGTTGTTGGTGTCGCCGAAGTTGTGCCACAGGCCGAGCGACATCGCTGGCAGCTTCAAGCCGCTGCGGCCGCAGGTGCGGTATTGCATTTCTTCGTAGCGATGGGGTGAGGCGAGGTAGGTCATGGGTGTCTCCGGACAGATTAAAAAAAAAGCCCGACCCTCGCGAAGAGGACCGGGCTTTTTCAGCGATACCTAGTTCATTCAGGCGAAGTTGGCCGCCGCGAAGTCCCAGTTGGCCAGCTTGAAGAAGGTCTCCAGGTACTTAGGACGCACATTGCGGTAGTCGATGTAGTAAGCGTGTTCCCACAGATCGCAGGTGATGAGCGCTTTGGCATCGGTGGTCAGCGGGGTGGCGGCGTTCGAGGTGTTGACGATGTCCAGCGAACCGTCGGCCTTTTTCACCAGCCAGGTCCAGCTCGAACCGAAGTTGCCGACTGCCGACTTGGTGAACTCTTCCTTGAACTTGTCGAACGAACCCCACTTGGCGTTGATCGCGTCGGCCAGCGCGCCGTCCGGTGCGCCTTTGCCGTTTGGCGTCAGGCTGTTCCAGTAGAAGGTGTGGTTCCACACTTGCGCCGAGTTGTTGAACACGCCGCCGGACGACTTCTTGATGATCTCTTCGAGCGACAGGTTCTCGAACTCGGTGCCCTTGATCAGGTTGTTCAGGTTGGTGACATACGTCTGGTGGTGCTTACCATAGTGGTATTCCAGGGTTTCTTGCGAGATGTGCGGCGCCAGGGCGTCGATGGCATATGGCAGTGGTGGCAGGGTATGTTCCATTGTTATTCCTTTGTTTGGGGTGTTAAAACCGAGGGTGAATTATGGCGAAACGTTCATCATTGTAAAGCGGATAGGCTTTAGCTGCTCAAAAGGCCCGCTTTCCGTGTGGATACTCCGCAGCGCGCTCAGCGAACCCGGCGCGTGGTTTCGCGCACGATCAGTTCCAGCGGCGGAATCTCGCCCTGCGCGTCCTCGCCGTGGATCACGCGCAGCAGCGCGTGGGTGGCGATGCGGCCGATGTCGTACAGCGGCTGGCGGATCGTCGTCAGCGGCGGCGTGGTGTAGGACGACCCTGGCAGGTCATCGAAGCCGACCAGCGAAATGTCGTCCGGCACGCGGATACCCTTGCGGTACAAGGCCAGCCGCGCGCCATAGGCGCTCAGGTCGTTGGCCGCGAACACGGCCGTGAATTGCTGGTGCGTATCGAACAGCCGGTTCATCGCCATCATGCCGCTCGCTTCGTGGTAATTGCCCTCGACGATCAGGTGCGGGTCGGCCTCGATGCCGGCCTCGTCCAGCGCGCGCTTGTAGCCTTCCAGGCGCTCGTCGGCGTCCATGTTGTTGACCGGGCCGGAAATAAAGGCGATGCGGCGGTGGCCCAGCTCGATCAGATGGCGTACGGCAAGATAGGCGCCGTATTCGTTGTTAATCTTGAAGCCCAGCGCGGTGCGGGTCCTGAGCTCGCGGCCGGTCGAGACGATCGGCCTCTGGGTGGAGAAGGCCAGCACCGTCTCGTCCGAGATGCGCCCCGACAGCAGGATGATGCCGTCGACCTTGCGCGCGAGCAGCAGGCGGATGCGCTCGGCCTCCTCGTCGGCGTTCCAGTGGCCGCTGACGATGACGGAGGCGTAGCCCGTGCCCTTGAGGCCGTCGTCGACGCCGCGCAGCGTTTCGTCGAAGAAAGGGGAGGAAATATCCTGCACCACGATGCCGATGGTCATCGAGCGGCCTTTTTTCAGGCCCTGCGCCATCTGGTTGGGCGCGAAATTCATCTTCGCGATGGCGGCCAGCACGGCCTCGCGCTTGTCGTCGGAGACCTTGGCGGTGCCGTTGAGGATGCGGGAAACCGTACTGGGCGACACCCCCGCCTGGCGTGCAACATCCATCAGCGTCGATGGGCCGGAGTGGGAGGAGAGATCTGCCAAGGGGGAATCCTGTTGTTTAATTGTTATGAAAACCTTTTCACTCAAGGTTACCATAATCACTATCCTTTCGGCCAGTTCCAGTGCCGCATTGACTTCCGCAGCCGGCCGGTATTTAATGGAAAGTGCTGTTGAAAACGTTTTCATGGTAGCGCTGTCGTATAATCCGGACAACGAATCCGCACAGCGGCAGCAACAATAAAAAAGGAAGAGACATGGATCGCGCATCCTTTTCGCATCTGGCGAACGGCCCGCGCCTGCTGGCCGACATCGGCGGCACCAGCGCCAGCTTCGGCCTGGAGACGGCGCCCAATCAAATCGACGCCATCTGGGTCACCGACTGCGCCGCCTATCCCACGCTTGGCGCGGCGCTGGTGGCCTATCTGTCGCAGCCGGCCACGGTGGCGGCGGGCGGCTACCAGGCCCGCTTCGCCGGCATCGCCATCGCCAACCCGATCGACGGCGACTGGGTCACGATGACCAACCACCACTGGTCGTTCTCGATCGAAGCGGTGTGCTCGCAATTCAGCCTGAAATCGCTGGTGGTGGTGAACGACTTCACCGCGCTGGCAAGCGCCTTGCCGTATCTGGCCGCGGACCACAAGCGCCAGATCGGCGGCGGCGTGGCGCGCGCCGGCGCCACCATCGGCCTGGTGGGCGCGGATGCGGGACTGGGCGTATCCGGCCTGGTGCCGTCCGGTGTCGACGGCCGCTGGATCGCCATCGACAGCGAGGGAGGGCACAGCACCTTCGCGCCGATGAACGAACGCGAGATCGATATCCTGCGCTATGCGCGCCGCTATCACGAGCATGTGTCGAGCGAGCGGCTGGTGTCGGGCATCGGCCTGGGGCTGGTGTACCGCGCGCTGTGCGAACGCGCGCGCGTGGAGCCGCGTAACCTGAGTACGACCGAGATCATGGAGCGCGGCCTGCATCGGCTGTGCCCCGTGTGCGAGGAGACGCTGGAGGCGTTTTGCGAGATGCTCGGCACCGTGGCCGGCAATGTGGCGCTGACCCTGGGCGCCAAGGGCGGCATCTACATCGGCGGGCGCATCGTGCCGCAGATGAGCGACTTTTTCGAGCATTCCGGATTCCGTGCGCGCTTCGAGCAGAAGGGGCGGTTCTCGGACTATCTGTCGCACATCCCGACCTATGTCATCACCGAAGAATATCCGACCTTGATCGGCATGTCGGCGATGCTGTCGGCCGGTTAGCGTCGGCGGTTTAAACCAAACAAATTAGTCCAGCGACGGCTGCACCGAGTCGACGCCCACCTGCGCGCTGCCCTCGGCCAAGCGCAACGTCAACGTGCTGCGCGGGCGCAGCTGCGCCGGCGCGCGCACGATGGCGCCCTTGTCGTCGGTGACGATGGCGTAGCCGCGTTCCAGCGTGCGCTGAGGATTCAGCAGTTCCAGCTGCGACGACAGGGCGGCCAGCGCATGCCGGCGCCGGGCCAGTTGCGTGGCCACGCTGATGCCGGCGCGGTGGCGCAGGCCGTCGAGCGCCGACCGCGCCGCCCGCACGTCCGGCTTGTGCGCGGCCATCCGGCCGCTCAGGCGATCGAGCTGATAACGATACTGCGACAGCGGCATGCGGTTGGCGTGCATCATCGCAGTCGATAGCGCCAGCAATTTCAAACGCTGCTGCTTGATCTGCGCGCCCGGGTTGAGCAGGCGGCGCG
Source organism: Duganella sp. AC917 (assembly GCF_979258245.1). NCBI lineage: Bacteria > Pseudomonadati > Pseudomonadota > Betaproteobacteria > Burkholderiales > Oxalobacteraceae > Duganella > Duganella sp. AC917. The sequence continues at coordinate 3,524,471 of NZ_OZ409848.1, read as the reverse complement.
TGTGGCTGTCCAGCGTTTGCGTCGCTTCGCTGACGCTGCGGCGCATCGCGCGGCGCAAGTCGGTGGCGTCGGCGCGCAGGGAGGCCAGCCAGTCCGCGCGCGGCGTGGCCGCCAGTTCGGCCGCCGCCGTCGGCGTGGCCGCGCGCAGATCGGCGGCGAAGTCGCAGATGGTAAAGTCGGTCTCGTGGCCGACGCCGGAGATCACCGGCATGCGGCAATTGGCCACCGCGTACGCGACATCCTCGTCGTTGAACGACCACAGATCCTCGATGCTGCCGCCGCCCCGGCACACGATCAGCACATCGCATTCGTTGCGCAGCGATGCCGTGTCGATGGCTGCGGCGATCTTCTCGGCCGCCAATTGTCCCTGTACCGGCGTCGGATACAGCACCACGCGCACGTGCGGTGCGCGCCGCTTGAGCGCCGTCAGCACGTCGCGCAGCGCCGCCGCCTGCGGGCTGGTGACGACGCCGATCGCGCGCGGGAACATCGGCAGTGCGCGTTTGCGGTCGGCGTGGAACAGGCCCGCCGCGTCCAGCTTTTCCTTCAACCGCTGGAACGCCTCGAACAGCGATCCGACGCCTGCGCGGCGTATCGCCTCGACATTGATCTGGTAGTCACCGCGCGCGCCATACAGCGTCACCAGCGCCCGCACCTCGACCTTGTCGCCCTCGCGGGGAATGAAGTCGGCGTACTGCGCCCGTCCGCGAAACATCACCGCCCGCACCTGGGCGGCATTGTCCTTGAGCGTGAAGTACCAGTGACCGGAGCTGGCGCGGGTGAAGTTGGACACTTCGCCGCCGATCCATGCGAGAGGGAAAGAGCGCTCGAGCAGCCGCGCGACTGCTTGGTTGAGCGCGGTCACGGTCATCACGGGGGCGGCGGCGGGGGCGGGGGCGGAATCGGAGCGGTCGTCGAACATCGTTGATTTCAAAAAAATAAGCTATCCACACAATGTGCGTTTGGTCACACAGCGGTCATATGCCATAAAAAGCAGGAGCTATTATAGGTAGGTATTTGATTTTAAAAGCTAAAATTTCTGCCGTATTTACGTGCAGCGGCGAAAAAGCCTTATGGATCAAGCACTTTGCGGACTGGCAACGCAGTTACGCACAAAGTTATCCACATATGTTGTGCGCAACTCGTGTGAGCGATAGTCGTTTTCTTCTTGCCGATTAGATATGCCTAAAATTTTTGCAGAGAAAGTATGCTGAGCAAAATCAAAGGGTTAGCTCATCGGGGAAAGTATTGCGCACAATTTTATCCACAGAATTTGTGCAGAACTGTGTCTCACGGCACGGCTCACACGCCAAGGGACTGGCGTCTTGCCGATGCGGACGATTGCTATCGGTTCGATACGCAAGAGTGAAAACGATATGCTTCGTTTTTGAGCATTGGAAGTTTTATTATACGAATCAAGGGCATAGGCTTGCCAACATGGGCTTGCTAACAATCTTATCCACACAAAATGTGCAGAAGTGCAAAGGTTGTCGCGATAGGTCGACAATATCGCTATCCGGGCCGTTTTTCCATGCCAAGTTGCGCTACTCAGCCATCGTGCCTGAATTTTACTCAAAGGAAAAAAACCTATATGAATCAACGTTCTTTCACCATGTGGAAGCCGTTGCGCACAATCTTATCCACAATTAATGTGCAGAAGTTCCAGGTATTTTGAGTTACTGGTCAGGCTAGTTCAGCCATCCGGGGTGTGCGCTTATTTTGCGCATGGCGAAATTATCCTTAAAAATCAATAGCCTGCAACTTGTGGGATGGCCTTGCTAACAATCTTATCCACAAATTTTGTGCAGAAGTGCACAAGCCGACGGCTAGCGGCTTAAAAGTTGTGTTGTGCATAAGTAGTTGGGTGGATATCAGCCCGAGCCGGCACCCATGCCGGTTTTTTGCGCAGGATAACAAACATCATTGAAATCAATAGCATGCGTGGCAACGGCATGGCTTGCGCACAATCTTATCAACAGAATGTGGGCATAAGTTGGCACAAATTATGCGAGGCATAAACCGGGCCAGCGGGCTCAAGCCTGCGCTAATTTTGGGCTGTCGAACTTTTCTGTTTAAAATCAATAGTTTGGATAGTGTCCCATGGCATTGCACACATTGTTGTCCACAGAAAATGTGCAGAACTCCCAATCGCCTGCTACTTGCCGAGTGTCGTCCAACAAGATACATTGCGCCTTCGGGTCCACATCACTACAGGAGTTCGTTTTGCTCGCTATTTTCCAGGCCGCAGGTTGGCCCATCTGGTTGTTGTTGATCGCATCGATCGTTGCCACGGCCCTGATCATCGAACGGTTGCTGTATCTGCGACGGAGCAAAATCCTGCCGAAGAAGTTGCTGGACGAGGTGGTGCAGATTTATCGCGGCGGCAACGTCAACACCGGCGTCATCGACAAGCTGGAAAAAAGTTCCCCGCTGGGCGTGGTGCTGTCGGCGGCGCTGCGCAACGTCGACGCGCCGCGCGACGTGATGAAGGAATCCATCGAAGAGGCCGGCAGCGGCGTGGCCCACACGCTGGAACGCTTCCTCACCACACTGGGCACCATCGCGACCCTGGCGCCGCTGATGGGGCTGTTCGGCACGGTGGTCGGCATGATCGAGATTTTCGGTTCGCAAAACAGCTCCGGCTCCAACCCGGCGCAACTGGCCCACGGCATTTCAGTGGCCTTGTATAACACCGGCTTCGGCCTGGCGATCGCCATGCCCACCCTGGTGTTCTACCGCCACTTCCGCGCGCTGGTGGACAGCTTCGTCATCGAGATGGAGCAGCAGGCGGTGAAGTTTGTCGACATCGTGCACAGCAAGCGCAAGTGAGGACGTCCGCATGAATTTCCGCAAAGGCCGGCACCGCGAGGACCCCGAGATCAACCTGATCCCGTTCATCGACGTGCTGCTGGTGATTCTGATTTTCCTGATGGTGTCGACCACCTACAGCAAGTTCACCGAGCTGCAGATCACCTTGCCGACCGCCGACGCGCAGAAGCAGGAAGACAAGCCGTTCGAGCTGAACGTGACCGTCGACGCCAAGGGCAACTACACGATCAACGACGAGCCGGTATCGTTCCGCGACGTCGCCGGGTTGGCGCAGTCGATGAAGGCGGCGGCCGACAAGGGTAACCAGCCGGGCAAGTCGCCGGTGGTCATCGTCAACGCCGACCAGTTCGCCATGCACCAGATGGTGATCAACGTGATGGAGGCGGCCCGCATCGCCGGCTACGAGAAGCTGACCTTTGCCGCGCAGACCGGTGCCGGCAAATAAGTGTCCGCGCCTTCCGTCTCTTCTCCGGCCAAGTCGTCCGCGCTTGAGACCACGCTGACGCGCAACTGGCTGCGGCGTGGCCCGCTCGCTTGCGCGCTGTGGCCGCTCTCCCTGCTGTTTCGCGCGGTCAGCGGTGCGCGCGCCGGGCTGTACCGGGCCGGCCTGCTGAAGTCGTCGCGGTTGCCGGTGCCGGTGGTGGTGGTGGGTAATATCTACATCGGCGGCACCGGCAAGACGCCGCTGACGATCTGGCTGGTGCAAGCTCTGCAGGCGGCCGGCATGCGGCCGGGTGTCGTCTCGCGCGGCCACGGCAGCGACGCCGACGGCGCGCGCGAAGTCGGCGCGGCGTCTACACCGGCCGAGGTCGGCGACGAGCCCTTGCTGATCCGCCAGCGCACCGGCTGTCCGGTCATGGTCGGGCGCGACCGCGCCGCCACCGGACGCGCGCTGCTGGCGGCCCATCCCGAGGTCGACATCATTCTGACCGACGACGGCTTGCAGCATTACGCGCTGCAACGCGATATCGAGATCATCCTGTTCGACGGCCGGGGCGCCGGCAACGGCTGGCTGCTGCCGGCCGGGCCGCTGCGCGAGCCGGTCTCGCGCCGGCGCGATTTCACCGTCATCAACACGCCGCTGCTGACCGGCGAGCTGATGCGCACGGTCGGCGCGGGCGGGCAGCCGATCCAGATGGCGCTGGAGGGCGGATACGCCGAACAATTGCGCGACCGTTCGCAGCGCCGCGCGTTGTCCGCCCTGGACCAGCCCGGTGTGCGGCTGGCGGCGGCGGCCGGCATCGGCAATCCGGCGCGCTTCTTCGGCATGCTCAAGGCCGCCGGCCTGTCCATCGCCGAGCTGCCCTTGCCCGATCATCACGACTTCGCCGACCGCCCGTTCGCGCGGCTGGAGGCCGATATCATCTTGATGACCGAGAAGGATGCAGTAAAATGTGCGCAAATTGAAGAACTCAGAGACGACCCGCGACTGTGGGTCGTCCCGGTAACGGCGCGCATCGACGCGGCGCTGGCCGACCAAATCGTGGAGAAATGTCGTGGACGCTAGATTGCTTGATATCCTGGTATGCCCGGTCTGCAAAGGCCCCCTTGAGTACGATAAGAAAGCACAGGAAATGATCTGCAAGGGCGACCGCCTGGCATATCCGATCCGCGACGGCATTCCGATCATGTGGGCCGATGAAGCCCGCACGCTGCAAGATAAGGTGGATTGAGCGGTGCCGTCGGTCTCTTCCCCGGTGTCCCCGTTCGTCGTGATCATCCCGGCGCGGCTGGCGTCGACCCGCTTGCCGAACAAGCCGCTGGCTGATCTCGGCGGCAAGCCGATGGTGGTCCGCGTGGCCGAGCGCGCCGCGTTGTCGGGCGCCGCTCGCATCATCGTCGCCACCGACCACGAGGATATCCGCGCCGCCTGTGTGCTGCACGGCGTGGAAGTGTGCATGACGCGCGCCGACCATCCGTCCGGCACCGACCGTATCGCCGAAGTGGCGCGCACGCTGAACCTGCCGGCCGACGCCGTTGTCGTCAACCTGCAGGGCGACGAGCCGCTGATCGACCCGGCGCTGCTGCAAGCGGCCGCCGCCCGCATCGGCGCCGACGTGCCGATGTCGACTTGCGCGCACCCGCTGCACGACGCCGCCGACGCCTTCAACCCGAACGTCGTCAAGGTGGTGTTGGACAAGGCCGGCCGGGCCCTGTATTTTTCCCGCGCGACCATACCGTGGAACCGCGACGCCTTTGCGCAGTCCAAAGAAGCACTGCCAGCAGACTATGTACCGCTCCGTCACATCGGACTGTACGCCTATCGCAATGATTTCCTGCAAGCCTATCCGGCGCTGGAAGCCTCGCCGCTGGAATCGATCGAAGCGCTGGAACAGCTGCGCGTGCTGTGGCACGGCTATCCGATCGCCGTCCATGTCACCGACTCGGCGCCGGCCGCCGGCGTCGACACGCCGGAAGATCTGGCGCGCGTGCGATTGTTGTATCCGTCGCTGTCTTGATATAGATCAGCTTACCGGCATAAATCAATCATAAACAGCGAGCAAGTGCGATATTCATACGGAATATCTCTGTATGCTCCTGTTTTGCCGCTGAAGGGCGGCGCAAGCCGTCACAAATTGGCGTTTAGACGAAGTTTTGTGGTAAGTTTCGTACCAACATAGTCGGACTTACAGTATTTCTACTGTCTCCACGCAAACACTCACCACATCCAAAATCTGTTTTAGGAATTTTTTTCATGCGTCTTATTCTTTTAGGGGCACCAGGTGCAGGCAAGGGCACCCAGGCTAATTTCATCAAAGAAAAATACAACATCCCGCAGATCTCGACCGGCGACATGTTGCGCGCCGCGATCAAGGCCGGCACGGAGTTGGGCGTAGCCGCCAAAAAAGTGATGGATGCGGGTGGTCTGGTCTCGGACGACATCATCATCGGCCTGGTCCAGGAGCGTTTGCAGCAGCCCGACTGCGCCAACGGCTACCTGTTCGATGGCTTCCCGCGCACCGTCGCGCAAGCCGACTCGATGAAGGATAACGGCGTGGCCGTCGACTACGTGCTGGAAATCGACGTGCCGGACGAGTCGATCATCGAGCGCATGGACGGCCGCCGCGTGCACGCGGGTTCGGGCCGCGTCTACCACGTCAAGTTCAATCCGCCCAAGGTCGACGGCAAGGACGACGTCACCGGCGAAGACCTGGTGCAGCGCGACGACGACAAGGCCGAGACCGTCAAAAAACGGTTGGACGTATACCACAATCAAACTGAAGTGCTGCTGGGTTACTACAACACCTGGGCACAGTCGGGCGAGCCCGGCGCGCCGAAATACCGCCGCATCGCCGGCGTCGGTCCGGTGGAGCAAATTCGCGACAGCGCGTTTGCCGCGCTCGCCAAATAAAAGGTAAAGTAGAGCGGACCGAGTGTCCGCTTTTTTTTCGCCCTTGTTGTTGATGTCGACCCAAGCCGGCTGAAGCTGGATGCCCTCCCGATTTGACGTTTTGCAGTTCGCAGGTTAGTCGGCTGTCCCACCGGGCAGCTACTGAAGTGTGGTTTGTAGGCTCGTTCAATAAAAATAAGGGGACATCTATGGCAGCCAGTCTTTGGTTAGCAGTCGGTTGCGGCGTTATCGCCGTGGTTTACGGTTTATGGTCACGTAGCTGGATTTTGCGCCAGGACGCGGGCAACCCGCGCATGCAGGAAATTTCACTGGCGATTCAGCAGGGCGCCGCCGCCTACCTGGCGCGCCAGTACCGCACCATCGGCATCGTCGGCGTGGTGCTCCTCATACTCATCGCAGTGCTGCTGGACATGAACACCGCCATCGGCTTTCTGATCGGCGCGGTGCTGTCGGGCGCCTGCGGTTTCATCGGCATGAACGTCTCGGTGCGCGCCAACGTGCGCACCGCGCAGGCCGCCACCAAGGGTATGAACGAGGCCTTGAACGTCGCCTTCAAAGGCGGCGCCATCACCGGCATGCTGGTGGTCGGGCTCGGCCTGCTGGGCGTGGTGCTGTTCTATATGTACCTGATCGCCGGCTTGCCGCCGGACCTCGGCCCCAATTTGCATAAGGTCATCGAACCGCTGATCGGGCTGGCCTTTGGCGCCTCGCTGATCTCGATCTTCGCGCGCCTCGGCGGCGGCATCTTCACCAAGGGCGCCGACGTCGGCGCCGATCTGGTCGGCAAGGTCGAAGCGGGTATTCCCGAGGACGACCCGCGCAACCCGGCCGTGATCGCGGACAATGTCGGCGACAACGTCGGCGATTGTGCCGGCATGGCCGCCGATCTGTTTGAAACCTACGTCGTCACGCTGATCGCCACGATGCTGCTGGGGGCCTTGTTGATGAGCACATCGAGCACGGCGGTGGTCTATCCGCTGCTGCTGGGGGCGGTCTCCATCATTGCCTCGATCATCGGCTGCTCGATGGTCAAGGCCAAGCCCGGCAAGAAAATCATGTCGGCGCTGTACACCGGCCTGTGGTGGGCGGCCGGGCTGTCGCTGATTGGCTTCGCGGTGGTCACCTGGCAGCTGTGGCCGGACGAAGCGATGCGCATGCGCATGCTCGGCTGCACCGTGGTCGGCATCGTGCTGACCGGGTTGATGGTCTACATCACCGAGTACTACACCGGCACCGATTTCTATCCGGTCAAACATATCGCCGAGGCTTCCACCACCGGCCACGGCACCAACATCATCGCCGGTCTCGGCGTGTCGATGAAGTCGACCGCGTGGCCGGTGCTGGCCGTGTGCGCGGCGATCCTCGTGTCGTATCAGCTGGGGCAGCTGTACGGAGTGGCCATCGCCGCCACCTCGATGCTGTCGATGGCCGGCATCGTCGTCGCGCTCGACGCCTACGGCCCGATCACCGACAACGCCGGCGGCATCGCCGAAATGGCCGGCATGCCCGAATCGGTGCGCGCCATCACCGACCCGCTCGACGCGGTGGGCAACACCACCAAGGCCGTCACCAAGGGGTACGCCATCGGCTCGGCCGGGCTGGCCGCGCTGGTGCTGTTCGCCGACTACACGCACGCGCTTGAGTCGGCGGGCAAGAGCATCACGTTCGACCTGTCCGACCCGATGGTGATCGTCGGCCTGATCATCGGCGGCCTGATTCCCTACCTGTTCGCCGCCATGGCGATGGAAGCGGTAGGGCGCGCGGCCGGCGCCGTGGTGGTGGAGGTGCGCCGCCAGTTCCGCGACATCAAGGGCATCATGGACGGCACCGGCAAGCCGGAGTACGACAAGGCGGTCGACATGCTGACCGCCTCGGCCATCAAGGAAATGATCGTGCCGTCGCTGCTGCCGGTGGTGGTGCCGGTGGTGGTCGGCATGCTGCTGGGTTCGGCCGCGCTGGGTGGCATGTTGATGGGCACCATCGTCACCGGCTTGTTCGTGGCGATCTCGATGACCACCGGCGGCGGCGCCTGGGACAACGCCAAGAAATATATCGAGGACGGCCACTTCGGCGGCAAGGGTTCGGAGGCGCACAAGGCGGCGGTGACCGGCGACACGGTTGGCGACCCGTACAAGGACACGGCCGGCCCAGCCGTCAATCCGCTGATCAAGATCATCAACATCGTCGCCTTGCTGCTGGTGCCGCTGTTGCCGGCCTCGGGCTGGCTGGCGGTGAGCGCGCCGGTGATGGCCGCGCACGCGCCGGCGCCGGTCCCGACACGAATGGGACCGGCCGACGCGCCGCCGCCGCCCCGCTCGGCCTCGCCGCTGACCGAAGGCGCGCCGCTGGCGCCGGGCCTGCCGCCACCAGCGCCGCCGGCATCGGAGTCGACCAGTACGCCGGCGCCGTCGAGGTAGCGGAGGGACAGAGGTTACGAATTGTTTCAAGGCCTACCGTGCGGCGCCGCGCCTGCTATTAATATAGACAGGCGTAGCACTTTGGAAGGCAATGACATGAAATCTCTGAAACCGGCCGCGCTGACGGCGGCCTTTCTGCTTGGATCCTTACTTTGCGCCAATGCTTGGGGCGACAACGGACCTGCGAAAGCGAAGTCCGATGATGATGCCTACGCCAGGCTGCCCGTGTGCAAACTCAGCGCGGACGGCAAACGCCTCGCGGTGGAGCCGTGCCGTACTGCCCCGGCAGCCGCGCCGATGCCGCGCCGGCCGGTACCGCTGACGATACAGCCGATGCCGGGCAGCCCGCGCGCGCCGCAGGTCGCCATGCCCAAAACGCAGCCGTCCACTCCGATCGAAACGTTGATACAGCCGCCAGGAAACCCGATACCGGCGATCGGCTGCACGGCTGGCGGCTGCTACGACCCCAGCGGCGTGCGCCACAACAGCGGCCCGGCCGGCACAACCATCACGCCCGCAGGCAAGATGTGTCAAAGAAACGGCGCCTGGCTGCAGTGCTGAATTCTACGGCGCATCCTCTTCATGTCGGCGGTTGCGGTGATGCAGTGTTCCACAGCGCTGCTTCGCTGCCAAACATTTGCTTTTGCTCCGGCGTTTTGGGTTTCTGTGCATTCACGCAAAACAACTTTAGTTACTTATTGACATTTGTATATTTGGAATTTACCATAGGAAACTCAAATTACAAAATATAAACAACATTATGAGTTCGACAATGCGGCCCCCTGGACCTGCGACCAATATCCCTTACTTGGACGGGTGGCGCGGGATCGCCATTTTGCTTGTGTTGATCGGACACTTCGGGCCGCCCCGATTTTGGTACGCGGGTCGATTGGGTGTCGTACTTTTCTTCGTGCTCTCGGGCCTTTTTATGGGAAGGCTTCTATTTGTAAAGCGCGTTGAGTTGCCTACCTTTTTTGCCAGGCGATTCAGCCGGATTATTCCGACACTGTGGTTTTATGTTACTGTAGTGTGGGTCTACGCATCCTACTTTCAGCCAGAAATCTATTCTGCGAGTTTGAATGAGGTACTCGTTTTCCTGGGTTTTTGCAGCACATATGCCTTATCCGTATGGGAAGTGAAATGGCCTGTAGGGCAATTGTGGTCGTTGAATGTTGAGGAACACAGCTACGTTTACCTCGCTGCGGGTACATTGATCATTGCAAGAAGCCGGGGTATGTTATCGGCGTCCAGATTTTTGGCTGGAAGCGTAATAGCTATTTTGATCTGCATTGCTTTCTACATGACCAGTGTTTGGGAGGTGGGCGGCTCACCATGGCGCACCAGAACCGAAGTCGCGTCGCTTGGCTTGGTGGCCTCCGCAGCAATCTGCATATGGCGTGAGAACGGAAAACTAGCATGGATGCGCAGTGCATGGCTCCCTCTAGCTGCTTTGCTAATTGCAGTTGGCAGTTTCATTCCCGGATCTGCCTTGCAGTGGAATTTCTCAATCGCCGCAGCCCCAATCTTGATGGCATTCGCGGTCAACTACGTCTCAAGTTTCCCAGACATCGTTCTGCGGTTAATGGGTCTTCCGATCCTTCGTTGGTTCGGGACCTGCTCGTTTTCAATCTATCTCTGGCAGGCGCCGTTTTATCAAGCCCACACACACTTCGGCGCGTCGAAGTCCCTTTGCATGGTGCTTGGCATCTGCTGCGGAGCTTTGTCGTTTTACCTTTTAGAGAACCCAGTGCGTTTGTATCTGAATAGAAAATGGGACCAGTTTCTTGAGCGCAGGGAGGTTCATCTTCCACTTGGCGCCGATTTGAAATCGTTGAATTCCTGACCTAAAACGATGATCGTGCGCCCCACACCGGCCTTCGCGCTACCGATACTGTGCTTACGAAATAGCGCTGCCCGCGCTGACGCGCCCGGTGTCTCCACCGAAGCTGAAGCGAGTTGCACCTTTAATTAAGGAGGCGTGGGAATTGGTGAGTATTGAGGTGGTATTTTCAGGTAGTATTGTTGGCTACATTTTTTTTGACAATAGTGCCACTTTGATATTGGGATGGGTCTGTCGCCTGTTCCCCCGCCACCGATTAAGGAAGTATGACTACAAACTCATCCGCTCGAGCCATGCTGCGCCGCCTGTTTTTGCGTTTTGCTTCGGGATATGGCAACCAGTTGACCACCCTGATCGAACAAAGGGTGGAAATGAATATGGAGCGTATCGTGAACGAACGGGTCGATGCGCTGCTGGCGAAGGCTGCGTTGCCGCCCAAAATATTCCTTCCGCCGATCGACTTGTACCAGACCGATCCGGCCACCCCGTTCATGCAGTATTCGACGTGCTTGGCGGCCGATTTCTACCATCCGCAGTTTTCGCAGATCGCGCGCGATCTTGCCATTCCGCCGATGTTGCACCGGAAGTTTTGGGAATGGGCCTACATCGTCCATGTTGCGCGCACTCGCGGTGTGGTTGCCGAAGGCAAGCGGGCGCTCGGATTCGGCGTGGGGACCGAGCGCATGCCCGCGCTATTCGCCAAGGGCGGCATGCAGGTGACTGCCACGGACGCGCCGCAAAGCATCGACAACGCCCAGGGCTGGAGCGCCACCGGACAGTACAGCAACGCCATCGATAGCATCCCGTACCAAGGCATTATTGATAAGGAAACTTTCCTTGAGCGGGTGCGGTTCCAGGAGTGTGACATGAACAACATCGGCGACGATGTCGGCGGCTACGATTTTTGCTGGTCCTCGTGCGCGTTCGAGCACCTCGGCAGCCTGCGCCTGGGCATCGATTTCGTCATCAACAGTGTCGAGAAGACGCTCAAGATCGGCGGTGTCGCTTGCCACACCACCGAGTTCAATCTGAGTTCGAACGACGCCACCATCGAAAGCGGCGACACGGTGCTGTATCGCCGCCGTGACCTGGATGTGCTGATCGCCGAACTGCGGGATCGTGGACACCAGGTCGAGGAGTTCGTCGTCGCGCCGGACGCCCATTTCCTCGACGGCTACGTCGATACGCCGCCGTTCGCCACGCCCACGCCGACCGAAGGGCCGGCCCACCTCAAACTCGAGTTGTACGGCTACGCCTGCACGTCGGTCGGCATCACCGTGGTGCGCGGGCGCTGACACCACCGCTAAGCCGTCGGAGCGGGGAATTTTCCCGTTCCGGCTACCAACCTGGCTACAATTGCGTTTAATATGACGTTTACGTAAACGTCAAATCAGAGCGATTGGAGATTTCATGCATATTCAGGACAATGTATTCCTCATCACCGGCGGCGCGTCCGGGCTGGGCGCGGCGACGGCGCGCATGATCGTCGAGGCCGGCGGCAAGGTGGTGCTGGCCGACGTGCAGGTCGAGGCCGGCCACGCGCTGGCCGCCGAGTTGGGCGGCGTATTCATCCAGACCGATGTGACCGCCGAGGCAGACGCCGTGCGCGCGGTAGCGGCGGCCGTCGCGCTGGGCACCTTGCGCGGGCTGGTCAATTGCGCCGGCATCGCGCCGGCCGCCAAGACCGTCGGCAAGGAGGGCGCCCATCCGCTGGAGCTGTTCCAGCGGACCATCAACATCAACCTGGTCGGCACCTTCAACATGGCGCGCCTGGCGGCCGAGGCGATGGCCAAGAACGCCGCCATCGATACCGGTGAGCGCGGCGTCATTATCAACACCGCGTCGGTGGCGGCCTTCGATGGCCAGATGGGGCAGGCCGCTTACGCGTCGTCGAAGGCCGCCGTGGCCGGGTTGACGCTGCCGATGGCGCGCGACCTGGCGCGCAGCGGCATCCGCGTGATGGCCATCGCGCCGGGCATCTTCGAGACGCCGATGTTGATGGGTATGCCCGCCGAGGTGCGCGACGCGCTTGGCGCCATGGTGCCGTTCCCGCCGCGCCTGGGCAGGCCGCATGAATACGCCCATCTGGCCAAAGCCATCATCGAGAACACGATGCTGAACGGCGAGACCATCCGCCTGGACGGCGCTATCCGCATGCAGGCCAAGTAAAACGGTTTAAACGATTTCGTGTAGGATGCCAGAATGATCGGGCGCGCCCAAGGGGGGCTTTCCCGGCCGGCGCGCCCTCTATTTGGAGAGCCCATGATTCGTTTGAACACCCTGGCGCGCGGCGCCGCACTAGTCATACCATTGCTGGGCGTGCAGCACACGCCGGTCTACGCGCAACGCGTCACTGCGGACACCGCGCCGGAAATCGCCACCGGCTACGCCGAAAAAGCTGGCAAGTCCTCGCAAAAATTCATGGTCGCCGCGGCCAATCCGCTGGCCACACAGGCCGGCTACCAGATGCTCAAGCAGGGCGGCGCCGCGATCGACGCGGCAGTCGCCACCCAGCTGGTATTGACGCTGGTCGAGCCGCAATCGTCCGGCATCGGCGGCGGCTCGTTCATGCTGTACTCGGACGGCAAACGCGTGCAGTCATATGACGGCCGCGAGACGGCGCCGGCGTCGGCCGACGAGCACCTGTTCCAGGACGCCGACGGCAAGGCCGTCTCGCGCGAGATCGGCGTCATCGGAGGCCGCTCCGTCGGCGCGCCCGGCGTGCTGCGCATGCTGGAACTGGCGCACAGGCAGCACGGCAAACTGCCGTGGAAAACCCTGTTCGCGCCGGCGATCAAACTGGCCGAGGAGGGTTTCGCGGTCAGTCCGCGCCTGAACGCGCTGATCTCCTACGACCGTTACCTGGCGCGCGATCCGGTCGCGAGAAAATACTTCTTCGACGGCGACGGCAAACCGCGTCCGGTCGGCTACATCCTGAAAAACCCGGAACTGGCGCGCACCCTGCGTGAGATCGCCGCCGGCGGCGCAGACGTCTTCTACAAGGGCCGCATCGCGCGCGACATCGCCGCCAAGGTGGCCTCGCATCCGACCAATCCGGGCAAGTTGACCGCCGCCGATATCGCCGGCTACCAGGCCAAGGAGCGCACGCCGATCTGCAGCGACTACAAGGCGTGGACCGTGTGCGGGGCGCCGCCGCCATCGTCCGGCGGCATCGCCATTGCGCAGATGCTGGGCATCCTGGAGGCCAAGGACATCAGCCCGTACAAGCCGGTCAACGGCATGCCGACCGCCGAGGGCATCCACCTGTTCTCGGAAGCGGGCCGGCTGGCCTATGCGGACCGCAACCGCTACGTGGCCGACACCGATTTCGTGCCGCTGCCAGGCAAGGGCGTCGGCGCGATGCTGGACAAGGCCTACCTGTCACGGCGCGCCTCGCTGATTGGCGAGCGCTCGATGGGCCGCGCCAATTACGGCACGCCGGCCACGATGCAGGTCGCGTGGGGCGCGGACACCGCGATCGACAAGCCATCGACGTCGCACTTCGTGGCCGTCGACGCTTTCGGCGGCGGGCTGTCGATGACCACTTCGGTGGAAGACGCTTTCGGCGCGCGCCAGATGGTCGACGGTTTCATGCTCAATAACCAGCTGACCGACTTCTCGTTCGATTCGCGGGATGCCGACGGCCCGATCGCCAACCGGGTGCAGGCCGGCAAACGGCCGCGCAGCGCGATGTCGCCGACGCTGGTGTTCGACAAGGGCACGCACCAGCTGGTGCTGGCCACCGGTTCGCCGGGCGGCTCGGCCATCATCAACTATGTGGCCAAGGTGCTGGTCGGTACGCTGGACTGGAAACTCGACGTGCAGCAGGCCATCAGCCTGCCGAACATGGGCAGCCGCAACGGCCCGACCGAGATCGAGGCCGGCCGCGTGGCGCCGGCGGTGATCGAGGAGCTCAAGGCGCGCGGCCACCAGGTGCGCGAAGGGGAGCAGAACTCCGGCCTCCAGGGCATCGAGCGCCGCGTCGTCGACGGCAAGGCGCAGTGGTTCGGCGGCGCCGATCCGCGCCGCGAAGGGATCGTGCTGGGGGATTGATGGCGTCACCGGCCGCGCGGTTTGTGGCAAAGTCGCTGAAAAGCGCCCGCCGCCTTCCCCAAACCCGACAGACCCTGATAACCTTGGCGCATGGGAATTCAAAAGAAAACAGGCTTGATCCTGACCGGAGGCGGCGCCCGCGCGGCCTACCAGGTCGGCGTTCTACAGGCGATCTCGGAGATATTGTGGGAAGCGGGCTGGCCTCCGGCGCGTAATCCTTTCGACATCATTTGCGGCACCTCCGCCGGCGCGATCAACGCCACGGCGCTGGCCTGCCGCGCCGACAATTTCGGCGAGGGCGTGCAAAAGCTGCTCGACGTCTGGGAGCATATCGAGGTCGAACAGGTCTACCGCGCCGATTCGCTGGGCGTGATCCGCTCCGGCGCGCGCTGGCTGTCGTTGCTGTCGTTTGGCTGGCTGCTGCGCAAATGGCGCGCGGCGCCGCCGGCATCGCTGCTCGACAACACGCCGCTGGTCGGCCTGCTGCACCGCATGCTCGACCTGCCGCGCCTCGACGCGGCGCTGTCGGAGGGCCTGCTGCACGCGCTGGCCGTCACCGCCTCGTCCTACACCGCCGGCAACCACCTGACGTTCTACCAGACCGCCGCCGACATCGCGCCGTGGGTACGCATGCAGCGCGTGGCGTTGCAGGACCAGATCGGCGTCGAGCACTTGCTGGCGTCGTCGGCGATCCCTTTTATCTTCCCGGCCACGCCGCTGTACATGGGCGGCCACCGCGAATACTGCGGCGACGGCTCGATGCGCCAGCTGGCGCCGATCTCGCCGGCGATCCACCTCGGCGCCAGCAAGGTGCTTGTGGTGGGCGCGGGACGCTTGACCGAGCCGGCCCGCAGCGCCGCCGAAAAAAGCTCGGCGCGCTATCCCAGCCTGGCGCAGATCGCCGGCCACGCGATGTCGTCGATCTTCCTCGATTCGCTGGCGGTTGATATCGAACGCCTCGAACGCGTCAACAAGACCTTGTCGATGCTGCCGCCCGAGCTGCTCGAGCAAACGCCTCTCAAGCCGGTCAAGCTGCTGGTGATCGCGCCTTCCGAACGGCTCGACGATATCGCCAGCCGCCACATCGCCAGTTTGCCGGCGCCGATCCGCACCATGTTGTCCGGAATCGGCGCGACCGAAACGCGCGGCGCCGCATTGGCCTCGTATTTATTGTTCGAATCGACTTATACTTGCGAGTTGATCCGCCTCGGTCAGCGCGACACCCAGGCTCGTAAAGAGGACGTGCTGGCCTTCTTTGAATCCTGAACTCGATTTTGACTACCGACTTGCGGAACCGTTTTGCCGTTTTTTAGACGATTATCCAGACTCTCGCCGGGTCGATTGCTGCTGGCCGTCCTGCTGTTGTGGGGGATAGCCGTCGCCGCCGCATGGGCCGGCGCGCCGCCGCGCACCTTGCGCTTCGAGCAGCTCGGCGTCGAGAATGGGCTGGCGCAGGAATCGGTGCTGGCCATCGCCCAGGACACGCAGGGCTTCATCTGGCTCGGCACCCAGGCCGGCCTGACGCGCTTCGACGGCTACCGCACCGTCATCTACAAGAGCGCCGTCTCCGACCCCAATAGCCTGGTCGACAACTGGGTGCGCGTGCTGCACGTCGACGGCACCGGCCGGATGTGGGTCGGCACCGACGGCGGCCTGGATCTGTACGATCCGGCCACGCGCCAGTTCACGCATTTCGCGCCACTGGAGCCGGGGCAGCGCGGCAACGGCAACCGCCACGTGCGCGCCATCGTCGACGATGGCCTGGGCGGCCTGTGGGTGGGCAGCGCCGACGGCCTGCATCACTTCAACCCCTCCACCAGGCGCTTCACCAGCTGGCACCACGACGCGGCCGATCCGGGCAGCCTGGCCAGCGACCAGGTCAACGCGCTGGCGCGCGATGCCGCCGGGCGGCTGTGGGTGGCCACCGCCACCGGCCTCGATATGCTGGCGCCGGGCGCGGCGCGCTTCCGCCATTACACGATGGACGCCGGCGGCGACAGCCGTTTCAACGCCGTGTTGTCCTTGCAGGTCGACAGCGCGCAGACGCTGTGGATCGGCACCATGGGCGGGCTGGAACAATGGCGCCTCCTCGGCCTCGAGCCGCAGCGCCGCCGCTTGGGCGTGCGCGAGGGCGTCAACCCCGGCGTGAGCGTGACCACCTTGTACGAGGACGTCGAAAACCAGATCTGGGTCGGCACCCAGGCCGATGGCCTGTTCCGCTGGCTGCCGGCGGAGAACCGGCTCACGCAATACCGCCACCAGTTCAGCGATGGCCACAGCGTGGCCGACAACCAGATATCCGCGCTGTTCCGCGACCGGGTCGGCACCTTCTGGGTCGGCACCTGGAACGATGGCGTCAGCCGCGTCGACATGGGCAGCGGCGGCTTCGCGCGCATCGTGCGCCAGTCGGACATGCTCAACTCCGTGTCCGACAACAAGGTGCGGGCGATCGTCGCCGATGGCGGCACGCGGCTGTGGCTTGGCAGCGGCGGCGGCTTGAACCTGTACGACCCCGTCACCGGCGAGAGCCGGGTGTGGCGCCACGATCCGCGCGACCCCAATAGCCTGAGCGACGACCAGGTCACCGCGCTGCTGCGTGAAAAAAACGGCAACCTTTGGATCGGCGGGCGGGCCGGCGTCAATTACCTCAATCCGGCCACCGGCGCGATGCGGGCGGTGTCGTTCATGGGCGCCGACCCTGGCAGCGACACGGTGCGCAACATCTTCGCGGACCGCGACGGCATGCTGTGGGTCGCGAGCCGGGGCGGCCTGCACCGGCTCGATCCGCGCACCATGGACGTGCGCACCTTCCGCCACAACCCGGCCGACGCCAACAGCCTGGCCGACAACGTGGTGCGACCGATCCTGGAGGATCGTCGCGGCCAGCTGTGGATCGGCACCTTCAACGGCCTCGATCTGCTGGACCGCAAGACGGGACGCTTCCGCCACTTCCGCCGCGACGCCGGCGATCCGCTCAGCCTCAGTCACGACGAGGTGCACTGCCTGTACGAGGATGCGCGCGGCACCATCTGGGTCGGCACGGCGGCGGGCCTGAACCGGATGGACGTGGCGTCCGACGGCAGCATTCGTTTCCGGCGCTACCTGCGCAAGGACGGCATCGCCGACGACGCCATCGCCTCCATCCTGCCCGACAACGCCGGCAACCTTTGGCTGAGCACCAACAGCGGCTTGTCACGCCTGAACATCGACTCGGGCCTGGTGCGCAACTACAGCGGCGCCGACGGCACCATCGAGGGCGCCTATTTCGACGGCGCCGCGCTGCGCACGCCCGATGGCACGCTGTACTTCGGCGGTTTTAACGGCATCACCGCTTTTTCGCCCGGCGACGTGCGCGAAAACAGCGTGGCGCCGACGGTGGCGATCACCGACTTCCAGATATTTAACAAGTCGGTCAGGGCCGGACAGGGCGAGCATCCGTCGGTGCTCACGCGCGCCATCGAGCACACCAACGCGCTGACCCTGAGCGAGAACGATTCCGTGTTCTCGCTGGAGTTCTCGGCGCTGCACTACGCCGCGCCCCAGCGCAACCGCTTCGCCTACCAGTTGCAGGGATTCGACGAGGACTGGGTGGTGACCGACGCCACCAAGCGATTCGCCACCTACACCAACCTGGACCCGGGCAGCTACACGTTCCGCGTCAAGGCGGCCAACAAGGACGGCATCTGGAACGACAACGCGGCCACCCTGGAGATCACCATCCTGCCGCCGTTCTGGAAGACCTGGTGGTTCCGCAGCGTGATCGCGGTGCTGTTGCTGAGCGCCGCCTACGCGGCCTACCACGCGCGCGTGCGCAGCCTGCGCCGCCAGCAGCTGCGGCTCGAGCAGCTGGTCGGCTCGCGCACGGCGGAAGTCGAACATAAGAACCTGCTGCTGCAGCAGCAGAAGCAGGAGCTGGAATTGCGCCGGCTGGAGGCCGAAGCCCAGCGCGCCGAGGCCGAACAGCGCCGCGTCGATACCGAGCGGCAGAAAAAGGAAGTCGAGCGGCAGAAGGAAAACGTCGAGCAGGCGCACCGCAACATCTCGGTGTTGAGCGAGTTAGGGCGGGAGCTGAGCGCCACCCTGGATATGGAAACGTCGATGCTGACGCTGTACCGCCACGTGCACCATCTAATGAGCGCGCAGATTTTCGGCATCGGCTTCGTGCGCGAGGACGACGGCGTGATCGATTTTCCGTTCGCGATCGAGGGCGGCGTGCGCACCTTGCCGTACCAGCGCCGGCTCGACCAACCCAACCAGCTGGCGGTATGGTGCGTCACTCACGGCCAGCCGATCTTCATCAATGACATGCGGGCGGAGTACCAGGACTACATGGACGATACCGGGCTTAACTCGGTGATGCTGTGCGTACGCGAGGATGGCGTGCAGCTGGCCGCCGCGCAGTCGACGCTGTACGCGCCGCTGATCGCCGCCGACAAGGTGGTCGGCCTGATTTGCGTGCAAAGCACGGAGAAAAACAGTTATCAGCGGGTGCACATGGACATGCTGCAGACCTTGGCCTCGCACGCGGTGGCGGGCCTGGAAAACGCGCGCGCCTACCAGCAGCTGGAGGAGGCGCTGCAAACACTGCGCCAGACGCAGGATCAACTGCTGCTGCAGGAAAAGCAGGTGCGCCTGCACACCGAGGAGCTGGCGCTGGCCAACCGCGCCTTGCAGGACAACGACGAACGCCTGCGCCTGGCCAAGCAAAAGGCGGAGGACGCGACCCGGCAGAAGTCCGAGTTCCTGGCCAATATGAGCCACGAGATGCGCACCCCGCTGGCTGGCGTGATCGGCATGCTGGGCTTCGCGCTGCGCGACGGCCGCCTGTACGACAGCACGCGCGAGCAGATCCTGCGCGGCCAGGCCAATGCGCAGTCGCTGCTGTCGATCATCAACGACCTGCTGGATTTTTCCAAGATCGAGGCGGGCAAGCTGACCATCGAGAACATCGACTTTTCGCTGTCGGCGGCGGTGCACAATGTGGTCGGCCTGTTCGAGGAGCAGGCCGCCGCGCACAGCGTCGGCTTCAGCCTGGAATTTGGCGACGGCCTGCCGCAGTTCGTCGTCGGCGATCCGACGCGGCTGCGCCAGGTGCTGGTCAACCTGGTCGGCAACGCCTTCAAGTTCACCCAGCAAGGGTCGGTCACGATGCGCGTGGAACGCGCGCCGGACGATGCGCGCGGCGCGGACCGGCGCGCGCGGGCGGGCTACAAGGGCGCCGTCAACCGCATCCGTTTCACCGTCGCCGACACCGGCATCGGCATCGAGGCGGACGCCATTCCGCGCCTGTTCCAGCAGTTCGAACAGGCCGACGCCTCGACCACGCGTCGCTACGGCGGCACCGGCCTGGGGCTGGCGATCTGCCGCCAGCTGGTGGAACTGATGGGTGGCAGCATCAACGCCGTCAGCACGCCGGGACGGGGCAGCGAATTCTCGTTCGAGCTGCCGCTGGCGAACGGCGTGCCGCCGCCGCTGGTGCGGCATGTGCCGCGCGAGCCGCACAGCCACCAGCTCAAGGTGTTGTGCGCCGAGGATTTCCCCACCAATCAGATCATCATCCGCATGATGCTCGAGGACCTGGGCCACAAGGTGGACATCGCCGCCAATGGCGCGCTGGCCGTCAAGGCCTGTGCGCTGACGCGCTACGATTTGATACTGATGGACGGCCGCATGCCGGAGATGGACGGCGCCAGCGCGACGCGGCTGATCCGCTCCGGCGGCACCGATGCGGCGCCCGTGCGCGACCAGGAGTTGATGATCATCGCGCTGACCGCCAACGCCAGCGAAGAGGACCGCAGCCGCTATCTGGCTGCCGGCATGGATGATTTCCTGACCAAGCCGATCGACGAGGACAAGTTGCATTTCCAGCTGAGCCGCGCGATCGAGCGCCAGCTGCAGCGCGGTGTCAGTCTGCCCCGCATGGAGCCGCGCCGCCACCCGGCCATCGGCACGCCGGAGCTGGACGCGATGTTCGGCGTCGAGCCGGCCGCCTCGGAGCCGGCCCGGTTGGCGCAGCACAGTGGCGCCGGCGGCGACCTGCGCGCCCGCCTGCGCAACGCCTTCAATCAGGACGCGCCGCTGCGCCTGGCGGAGCTCGAGCAGGCCCTGGCCGGCGGTGACGGCGACACCGCCAGCCGCCTGCTGCATGGCATGAAGGGCAGCGCAGGCTATCTGGAGGAGCAGGAGTTGCAGGCCCTGTGCGGCGACCTGGAATTGTGCGCCGACCACGGCGACTGGCGGCGCATCGTCGAGGCCATGCCCAGGCTGCGCGTTCTGCTGGCGCAGGCCGGGGCGACTAGCATGCTGTAAGCCGAAGTGTCGGGGCGACGCTTGCGCAAGTTAGCGACACCGGGATTTATGCCCTGTTTATAATGAGGGATCAAAGGCACAGGGAATTACATGAAAGTTCTGGTAGTCGACGACGATGTCGTCTCGCGCATGGTCTTGATGCACTTGATCGACAGCTGCGGCAAATTCGACATCGTGGAAGCCGAAGATGGCGCCGACGCGTGGCGGCAGTTGCAGGGCGGCTTGCGTCCTGCCATCTGCTTTTGCGACCTGCGCATGCCCAATATGTCGGGCATGGAGCTGCTGCAGCACGTCAAAGGCCACGCCGACCTGGCCGGCGTGCCGTTCGTGCTGGTGACGTCGGCCTCCGACAAGGACACCTTGCACGAGGCGACGCAGGCCGGCGCCGCCGGCTACATCGTCAAGCCGTTCCAGGCCGAGCAAGTGCGGGTACACCTGGCCGGCTTGCTCGACCAGGCGGCCGGCGCTTCCTGCCACCAGGCCGAGGATCCGGCGGCGACATTGCGCCGCCTCGGTATCAACGGCGAACGCCTGCTGGTGTATCTGAATGGCTTCCACAACCAGCTGGCCACCGCCGGCGGCGACCTCGATGCGCTGCTGGCCGCCGGCGGGCAGCAGGAGGCGCAAGCGCGGATCGACCGGCTGCACGCCGGCTGCGTGACGCTGGGCCTGGAGGGCGCGGCCGCCGCGCTGAAAGGCTTCGCGCCGGGCCGGCTGTCCAACGAGGCGGTTCAGGCGGTGCTGTCAGATGTGATGCGCGCGGTCGGTCAGCAGGCCGAATCGGTCCGCAAAAGCACGGTTGGCTGACAAGCGTCTTGATTTCGCTCTGATTTTATTCCGCAGGTTGCGCTTGATGTCGAGATAGTTTAGGTTTAAAGTATCTCTGACTTTGCCACTTCAGGGTGACCATGGACCAACCCACCGACAGTTACGCCGGCATCGCGCCGGTCAGCGCCCACACCGACCATTTCGCACGCGACCATTTGCCGCCGCTGGAATTGTGGCCGGAGCTGCGCTTCGACCTGCCCGAGCTGCAATATCCGCCGCGCCTCAATTGCGTGGGGGAGCTGCTGGACCGCGCCGGCGATGGCGTGGACAGCGAGGGTTTCGATGCGCGCACCGCGATCCTCGGCGAGCACGAAAGCTTGACCTACGCCGGCTTGCGCGAGCGGGTCGACCGCATCGCCCACGTGCTGCGCGGGCCGATGGGGCTCGAAGCCGGCAACCGCGTGCTGCTGCGCGGCGCCAACAACCCGATGATGGCCGCGTGCATCCTGGCGGTGATCAAATGCGGCTGCATCGCCGTGCCGACCATGCCGCTGCTGCGCGCGCGCGAATTGGCCGCCATCGCCGCCAAGTCGCAGGTCAACGCGGTGCTGTGCGCCGAAGGGTTGCGCGCGGAGCTGGAGGCAATCGATCCGCCTTTGCCGCAAGCGGTGCGCGACAGGACATTGTGGTTCGGCGGCGGGGACAGCCCGCTGGAAGCGCTGATGGCCGCGCAGCCGGCCAGCTACCAGGCGGTAGACACGGCGGCCGACGACGTTTGCCTGATCAGCTTCACGTCCGGCACCACCGGCGTCCCCAAAGGCACCATGCATTTTCATCGCGACGTCATGGCGATCTGCGATTGCTTCCCGCGTTCTGTGCTGCGCTCGCGGCCGGGCGATGTGTTCATCGGCACGCCGCCGCTGGCCTTCACCTTCGGCCTTGGCGGCCTTCTGCTGTTCCCGCTGCGGGTGGGCGCGGCGGCCGTGCTGTTGGAGAAGCTGACGCCCGAAACGCTGCTCAAGGCGATCGAAAAATATCGCGCCACCGTGTGCTTCACGGCGCCGACGTTCTACCGTCAGATGGCGCAGATGGCCGGCACCTATGATCTGGCCTTTCTGCGCGCGACCGTGTCGGCCGGCGAGGCGCTGCCGGCAGCGACGCGCGATGCCTGGCGCCGCGCCACGGGGCTGGAAATGATCGACGGCATAGGCGCGACCGAACTGCTGCACATTTTCATTTCGGCGGCGGGCGACCAGGTGCGCGCCGGCGCCACTGGCAAGCCGGTGCCCGGTTACCAGGCGTGCATCCTTGATCATGACGGCAAGCCGGTCGGCCCCGGCGTGATCGGACGGCTGGCGGTGAAGGGCCCCACCGGCTGCCGCTACCTGGCCGACGCGCGCCAGTCCGAGTACGTTCTGAATGGCTGGAACCTGACCGGCGACGCCTACGAAATGGACGCCGACGGATATTTTTATTACCGCTCGCGCACCGACGACATGATCATCTCGGCCGGCTACAACATCGCCGGCCCGGAGGTGGAGGACGCGCTGCTGCGCCATCCGTCGGTGGCCGAATGCGGCGTGATCGGCCGCGCCGACGACGAGCGCGGACAGATAGTCGAAGCGCACGTGGTGCTCAAGCCGGACGCAGTGCCGTCGCCGCAACTGGCGGTCCAGTTGCAGGAATTCGTCAAGCAGCAGATCGCCCCTTATAAATATCCACGTTCGATCCGTTTTCTCAAGGCGCTGCCGCGCACCGAGACGGGCAAGCTGCAGCGCTTTAAACTGCGTACGGAAAATCCATGAACATCCTTTGCATAGGCGGCGGCCCCGCCGGCCTGTATTTCAGCCTGCTGATGAAAAAGCAGAATCCCGCCCACCGGATCACGGTGGTGGAGCGCAACCGGCCCTACGACACCTTCGGCTGGGGCGTGGTGTTTTCCGACCAGACGTTGGGCAACCTGATGAAGGCCGACGAGCCGACCGCGCGCGAGATCCAGCAGTCGTTCAATCACTGGGACGATATCGACGTGTTTTTCAAAGGCGCCAAGGTGACGTCGGGAGGCCACGGCTTTTGCGGCATCGGCCGCAAGCACCTGCTGAACATCCTGCAAAAGCGCTGCGAGGAGCTGGGCGTATCGCTGGTGTTCGAGACCGAGGTGCGGGACGACCAGGAGCTGGCCGCGCACTACGACGCCGATCTGGTGATCGCCTCGGATGGCCTGAACAGCCGCACGCGCACCCGTTACGCGGACAGCTACCAGCCGCACGTCGAGGCGCGCCAGTGCCGCTTTGTGTGGCTGGGCACGCGCAAGAAGTTCGACGCCTTCACGTTCGCCTTCAAGCAGACGGCGCATGGCTGGTTCCAGGCGCACATCTACCAGTACGACGGCGAGACCTCGACCTTCATCATCGAGACGCCGGAGTCGGTGTGGCGCGCGGCGGGGCTGGAGGAGATGAGCCAGGCCGGGGCGATCGCCTATTGCGAGCAGCTGTTCGCCGAGCAGCTCGACGGGCATGGTCTGATGTCGAATTCGCCCCACCTGCAAGGGGCGAACATGTGGATCAAGTTCCCGCGCATCGTATGCGGCCAATGGGTGCACTGGAACGACGCCGGCGCCAAACGGGTGCCGGTCGTGTTGATGGGCGACGCCGCCCACTCGGCGCACTATTCGATCGGTTCCGGGACCAAGCTGGCGCTGGAGGACGCGATCGAGCTGGCGCGCTGCTTCGGTCGTCACGAGGATGCCGCGCAGTTGGACATTGCGCTGGCGGCCTACCAGGAGGTGCGCGCGGTCGAGGTGACCAAGCTGCAAAGCGCGGCGCGCAACTCGATGGAATGGTTCGAGAACGTCGAGCGGTATTCGGCGATGGAAGCGCCGCAATTTGCCTACTCGATGCTGACGCGCAGCCAGCGGCTGTCGCACGAAAACCTGCGGCTGCGCGATGCGGCCTACGTGGCCGGCTACGAGGACTGGTTCGCGGCACGCGCCTTCGAACAAGCCGGTTTGCCGGCGCCGGCCACCGCCTCGGTACATGTGCCGCCGATGTTCACACCGTACAAGGTACGCGACCTGGTGCTGAAAAACCGCATCGTGGTGTCGCCGATGGCGCAGTACAGCGCCGTCGACGGCGTGGTGGGCGACTACCATCTTGCGCACCTCGGCGCGCGGGCGATGGGCGGCGCGGCGATGGTGTTCGCCGAGATGACTTGCGTATCGGCCGATGCCCGCATCACGCCGGCCTGTCCGGGACTGTACACGCCGGAACAAACGCAGGCCTGGCGCCGCATCGTCGATTTCGTCCACCAGAACAGCGACGCCCACATCGCGGTACAGCTGGGCCATGCCGGCGCCAAGGGTTCGACCCGTGCGATGTGGGACGGCATCGACCGGCCGCTGGAGACGGGAAACTGGCCGCTGGTGTCGGCGTCGCCGCAACAGTACCTGGCCGGCGTTTCGCAGACGGCGCGGGCGATGACCCTGGCCGACATGGACCGCATCGAAGCCGATTTCGTGCGCGCCACGCGGGCGGCCAATGAAGCGGGCTTCGACTGGTTGGAGCTGCACTGCGCGCATGGCTATCTGCTGTCGTCCTTCATCTCGCCGCTGACCAACGAGCGTGGCGACGAATATGGCGGCAGCCTTGAGAACCGCTGCCGCTATCCGTTGCGCGTGTTCGCAGCCATGCGCGCGGCGTGGCCGCGCCACAAGCCGATGAGCGTGCGCATTTCGGCCCACGATTGGGTCGAGGGCGGCATCATGCCGGACGACGCGGTGCGCATCGCGCGCTTGTTCAAGGCCGCCGGCGCCGATATGATCGATTGTTCGTCGGGGCAGGTCAGCAAGCTGGAAAAGCCGGTGTACGGGCGTATGTTCCAGACACCGTTCGCCGACCGGATACGCAACGAGGCGGGCATCGGCGCAATCGCGGTGGGATCGATCTTCGAGGCGGACCACGCCAACGGCATCATCGCGGCGGGACGCGCCGATTTGTGCGCGGTGGGCCGGCCGCATCTGGCCAATCCGGCGTGGACGCTGGCCGAGGCGGCGAAACTGGGTTATACGGCGGTTCGCTGGCCCAGGCAGTATCTGCCGGCCAAGCAGCAGTTGGAGCGCAATCAGGAGCGCGAGCGCCAGTTGGCGTTGTCGAACAATGTAGAACCACGCGGGACGGATGAATGAACGAAGGATCGACATCACAAGAAAAACTACCTTTGGCCGGCAAGCATGCGCTGGTCACCGGCGGCTCGCGCGGCATCGGCGCCGCCTGCGCGCAGGCATTGCTGTCGCGCGGCGCGCGTGTCACGCTGGCCGGCCGCGACGTCGGGGCACTGGCCGCCGCGCAGGCGTCGATGCGCGCCATGTCGCCGCCGGGCGCGGGGATCGCAACGCAGGTGCTCGACGTCGCCGACGAGGACTCGGTGCGCGCCGGTTTCGCCGCCGCGGCGGAACATTTTGGCCGCATCGATATCCTGGTCAACAACGCCGGACAGGCCGCCGCCGCGCCTTTCGGGAAAACCGGCGCCGCGCTGTGGCAACGGATGCTGGACGTGAACCTGACCGGCACCTTCCACTGCACCCAGGCGGCGCTGCCCGCGATGCTGGAGGCGAATTGGGGCCGCATCGTCAACGTCGCATCGACGGCCGGGCTGACGGGCTACCGCTACACCGCCGCCTACAGCGCCGCCAAACACGGCGTGGTCGGCCTGACCCGCGCGCTGGCGCTGGAGGTGGCGACCAAGGGCGTGACCGTCAATGCGGTCTGTCCCGGCTATACTGAGACCGATATCGTGCGCGACGCCGTCGCCAATATAGTCGCCAAGACCGGCCGCAGCGAAGACCAGGCCCGCGCCGAACTGGCCGCCGGCAATCCGCAAAAGCGCCTGGTGCAAAGCGAGGAAGTGGCCAACGCGGTGGCCTGGCTATGCCTGGCCGAATCGGCCGCCATGAATGGACAGTCCATCGCCGTCGCCGGCGGTGAAGTCATGTGATGTACAAGGAAGCTATGCCCCTATCAGACAACGATCGAGAGAAACAAGACGAATCATCCGCGACGGAGGAGCAAACGGCGGGCGGCGAGCCGGTGCTCGACCTGGCCAGCCGCCTGACGCAGGACCACCACCAGTCGCTCAAGCTGTGGCTGCGCATGCTGTCGTGCACCGTCAAGATCGAAACCGAAATCCGCACCCGCTTGCGCGCGACGTTCGGCATCACGCTGCCGCGCTTCGACCTGATGGCGCAGCTGGAGCGCTATCCGCAGGGCCTGCGCATGGGCGAGCTGTCGAAGCGGATGATGGTCACCGGCGGTAACATCACCGGCATCACCGACCAGCTGGAACAGGAAAAACTGGTGGTGCGCGTGCCCGACCCCAAGGACGGCCGCGCCTACAGCGTCAAGCTGACGGCGGCCGGGCGCCGCGCCTTCACCGAGATGGCGGTGGTGCACGAGGGCTGGATCGCCGAACTGCTGCAGGACATGTCCGGCGCCGACAAGGGCCAGCTGATCGACCTTCTGTCGCAGATGAAGCAGCACCTGTATTCCGGCGATTCTTCCGCCGGACGCGCCGCCGACGAAAAATAAGGAGCACAGATGCGATATCTTCAGGGCCAAGCCCACCAGCTGCCGGGCAACCGCGCCGCGCTGGGCGGCTACCGGGCCAGCCATTTTTTGTTCGAGGCCGACGGCGGCGTGGCCACGCTGACCCTGAACCGCCCGGACCGCAAAAATCCACTGACTTTCGACTCCTACGCCGAACTGCGCGACCTGTTCCGCGCACTGTCGCGGGCGGACGATATCAAGGCGGTGGTGATCACCGGCGCCGGCGAAAACTTCTGCTCCGGCGGCGACGTGCACGACATCATCGGCCCGCTGACCAAGCTCGATATGCCAGGCTTGCTGGCCTTTACGCGCATGACCGGCGACCTGGTGAAAGCCATGCTGGCCTGCCCGCAGCCCATCGTGGCGGCGATCGACGGCATCTGCGCCGGCGCCGGCGCGATGCTGGCGCTGGCGTCGGACATCCGCATCGGCACTGAGCGCAGCAAGACCGCCTTCCTGTTCACCCGCGTGGGCCTGGCCGGTTGCGACATGGGCGCCTGCGCGCTGCTGCCGCGCGTGATCGGCCAGGGCCGCGCCGCCGAGTTGCTGTACACCGGACGGTCGATGTCCGGCGCGGAGGCGGAGCGCTGGGGATTTTTCAACAGTTTGCGGGCGCCGGAAGAATTGGCGGACGCCGCCCGCGCCTTTGCGCAAGGCTTGGCGAGCGGCCCGACCTTCGCGCACGCCATGACCAAGAACATGCTGCAACAGGAGTGGAACATGGGCGTCGACCAGGCCATCGAGGCGGAAGCGCAGGCGCAGGCCATTTGCATGGCGACCAACGACTTCCACCGCGCCTACCACGCGTTCGTGGCCAAGCAAAAACCCGACTTCGAAGGCGATTGACAGCATGACCGACAAAACCTATCTCGCGTGGCCGTTTTTTGAAGCGCGCCACGCGGCGCTGGAGGCGCGGCTGGACGCATGGGCCGCGCGCGAGGTCGGCCAGCATCATGACGCGGACGTCGATGGCGCCTGCCGCCGGCTGGTGCGCCAGCTCGGCGAGGGCGGCTGGCTGCGACACGCGATCGCGGGCGCGGCGCACGGCGCCGAGGCCGACGTCATCGACACCCGCGCCATTTGCCTGATCCGCGAGACGCTGGCGCGCCACAACGGCCTGGCCGATTTCGCCTTTGCCATGCAGGGGCTGGGCGCCGGCGCCATCAGCCTGCACGGCAGCGCCGCGCAGCGCGAGGCCTACCTGCCGCGCGTGGCGCGCGGCGACGCCATCGCCGCGTTCGCGTTGTCCGAGCCGCAGGCCGGGTCCGACGTCGCGGCCATGCAATGCGCGGCGGTACTCGACGACGACGGCGACCACTATGTGCTCGACGGCGAAAAGACCTGGATTTCCAACGGCGGCATCGCCGACTTTTACGTGGTGTTCGCGCGCACCGGCGAGCAGCCCGGCGCGCGCGGCATCAGCGCCTTCATCGTCGATGCGGGCACGCCGGGTTTCGAAATCGCCGAGCGCATTCAGGTGATCGCCCCGCATCCGCTTGCACGCCTGGCGTTCAACAGCTGCCGCATCCCCGTCGCCAACCGGATCGGCGCGGCGGGGCAGGGATTCAAGGTGGCGATGACCACGCTCGACGTGTTCCGCACCTCGGTGGCCGCCGCCGCGCTGGGCTTCGCGCGGCGCGCGCTGGACGAGGCGCTGGCCCACGCCACGCGGCGGCAGATGTTCGGCCAGATGCTGTCGGACTTCCAGCTGACGCAGGCCAAGCTGGCGCAGATGGCGACCGGCATCGACGCCGCCGCCTTGCTGACCTACCGCGCCGCGTGGCTGCGCGACCAGGGCGGCGGCGACAAACGCGTGACCAAGGAGGCCGCGATGGCCAAGCTGACGGCGACCGAGACCGCGCAGCAGGTGATCGACGCCGCGCTGCAGATGTTCGGCGGCCTTGGCGTGGTCAGCGAACAGCCAGTCGAGCGTTTGTACCGCGAGATCCGTGCGCTGCGCATCTACGAGGGCGCCAGCGAGGTGCAGCAATTGATTATCGCGCGCGAACTGCTGCGCGAGCAGACCGACAAGGAAGCATGATGGAGATACTTCAACCGCCGCAGTGGGCCAGGCCGCGCGGCTATTCGAACGGCGTTGCCGCCAGCGGCCGCACGGTGTGCGTCAGCGGCATGATCGGGTGGGACGGGCAGGGCGTGTTCCACACCGACGATTTCGCCGGCCAGGTGCGCCAGGCGCTGGAAAACATCGTCGCCGTGCTGGCCGAGGCGCATGCGCGGCCCGAGCACATCGTGCGCATGACGTGGTACGTGATCGACCGCAAAGAGTATGTGGCCGCCTACAAGGAGGTGGGAGCGGCGTACCGTGACGTCATCGGCGCGCACTACCCGGCGATGACGGCGGTACAGGTTGCGGGGCTGGTCGAGGACCGCGCCCGCGTGGAGATCGAGGTCACGGCGATCGTGCCCTAGTGTACGGTGACGCCGGGTTCGCCGGCCAGCAGCTTGACGATCGCCGGCTGCGCCAGCATGACCCTGCCGCCGATGTCGGACAAGTGCTGTGAATCGACATAATACAAATCGGCGCGGCCGCTATAGTCGCAGCGCCCGTTCGCGCACAACGTTGTCGCCGGATCGATGAGCATGAGCTTGGGGTATTGGCGGCCGATGTCGTCGAGGTAGGCGTTGGTCTCGTCGTTCCGGTTTCTCAGCAGGCTCTGGGCGGCGCTATGCCCGTCGCCAGTCGGCAGCATGCCCAGTGCTGCCGCGAGGCGCTGGCGCGATGGAATCCATGCGGCGGCGACGGCGCGTACCGGGTCGAAGCTGAAAATGGGTACGTCCTTGACCAGCAATACGGTTTTGCCCGCAGCCGTCATCATGGCGACCGTCCCCGCCAGTCCCTCCCGCAGGTATTGTCTGCTTTGCTCCGGCGTCACCAGGCCGCCCGCTTGGGCGTCCGGCACGAAGCGCTGGCTGGCCGCTTCCTGGTCGAACGGCGCCGACCAGTAACCGGCCAGCACCACGATCTTGATGGCAGGATTGTCGCGCACACTCGCCAGTGCCGCCTGGTTGAAGCTGGCGCACTCGCGCGCATGCGACGGCTGACTGGCCATCAGACGCGTCACGCCTTTGAGGGGCGGACACGATGCCTTCGTGAGTTGGGTAAAGCCAAGGCCATGGTGGACTGCGACCGCGCGCAGGCCGGCCGCGATGGCCGCCGCATGGCTATCGCCAACCAGCGCCAGCGATCCGTGGTCGCCTTTGGTCGCGCATCCCGGCGACCGGTCCGGCGCTGACTGGCCATAGCCGGCCAGGCAAGGATGCCCCGGTATCCCGGCGTTTTGTTCGATGATGGTGAAACCGTCCGGCAGGCGTTGCGGCCATCCCTGTCCGGCCGCGAGACCGACGCCGACGGCCAGCATGGCGGCGGTAGCCGCGCCGTAGCGCCACAGCGTGCGGAGGTCGTTCGCTTTGCCGGTGCGGAAGGGCCGCTCGACGAATCGCCATGAGGCGATGGCCAACAGGAACGACAACGCGACTACAGTCAGCGCTGTGCCGACGCCGATCGGCCGGTCCACCGCCAGACGCGCGAAGCTGAGCATCGGCCAATGCCACAGATACCAGGAATAGGACACCAGCCCGATGAAAACCAGCGCCTTGTTGGCGACGATGAGGCGATTGGCCAGGCTGCCATGGGCGGCGATCAGCATCGCCGCGCCGAACACCGGCAGGGCGGCGGCGATGCTGGGAAAGACCGTCGACTCGTCGTAGCACGTGATGGTATAGACCACGGCCAGCAGTCCACCGGCGCCGAGCGCTTCCCGAAGCCGCGCCGGCACTGCGCGGCCGGCGAGCGCGGCGCGGTTGCCGTAATGGGCCAGCAGCGCGCCGACGCCAAGCTCCCAGGCCCGTGACGGCAGCAGGAAAAACGCGGTCGACGGATTGCGCGACGTCACCCATACCGAGGCCAACAGGGAAATGGCGGTCAGCCCCGCCAGCACCGCGCCGGTGTGCCACTTGTAGCGTCGGATCAGCAGCAGAACCGGCGGGAAGAACAGATAAAATTGCTCTTCGACGCTGAGCGACCACGTCATCATCAGCGGCTTGAGCTCGGACGCGGAGGAGAAATAGTTGGCGCTTTTCCAGAAATAGATATTGGAGACCGCAGCGATGTTCGCCAGCGCGCTTTGCGAAAAGTCCTGCATTTCGCCGCTGGTCATCACCAGGATGGCCGTGACGAAGCAGGCCAGCAACACCGCGAATAACGCTGGCAGGATGCGGCGCGCGCGGCGGGCGTAAAATTTGGCGTAGCTGAAACGTTGCTCGTTTATTTCCCGCTCGATGATGCTGCATATCAGATAGCCGGAAATAACGAAGAAAATGTCGACACCGACGAAGCCGCCGGCGAAACCGGGCACGCTGGCGTGGAACAGCACCACGCAGAGCACGGCGATACCGCGCAGGCCGTCGATGTCTGCGCGGTAGTCAGAAGGGATTTTGAGCATGTCGCCGCCATGAGGATAGTGCGTAGCGCACGGCAACAATGATGCACTAAAATTCTATTTTTAGCAACTTTGACGGGAAGACAGCAACGGCCCGGGCAGCGCGGATTGCTCCGCGCTGCCGGTATTGCCGGTTTATCTCTTAACGAGTACGCCCTTTGCCGTTGACGCCGTGTAGACGCCACTGTCCGCCAACACCGCCACCGAGATCTTGCCCAGCGCCTCATCCGGCCAGTTGAAGGTCGTCGATGCGCCATTGCCCAGGGCGCCGCTATCGTAATACAGCGCGGTACCGACCCTCACCTGCAGACGGATGGTGGCACCGCCGGTGGCGACCGACGTGAAGCGCATCCAGTCACCACGTTTGAGGGCGCTCCAGGCGACGTGGCTCGCACCCGTGCTGTAGTTGATCTGACTGAGCTTCTTGTCCGTGTACGGGAAGACCAGCGCCTGCTGCCAGGTGTCGTAACTGCCAGGGCCGTTGCCGCCGCCGCCGACTTTTTGCCAGTCGCCGCGCATCGACAGCACGCCGAGTTTTTGCGGGTCCTCGAACGTGTTGCCATCGCCGTCGACCCATTTCTCGCCCCACTGCACCGGTCGCAGCGCCGCGCGGATGCGCTCAAGATCGGCCACCACCTTGGTGTCCCAGCCATTAGGCATGAGCGTGTAATTGGCGCCGTTCTCGATGTAGATACCGAACGCCACGTCATAAGTGCGATCGACCACCATCGCGCCGTACACCTTGAGGGTGTTGGCTATCTTGCGCAGCGCCGGGCTGGTGATCGACTTGTGGTCGAACGAGGCCGGCAACATGATGCGCGTACCCAGCGGGATCTGCCCCGTGTTCAGGTGCGCCGTGGCGTCGGCCGTCGTCGCCGGGAACACATAGCTCGGCTGGCTGACGCCATTGGCAAGCGAGTGGCTCGGCAGCGACATGGCCAGCGCGTGTTTGTAGTAGTCGGCGCCGTCGTCGATTTCGTGACGGCGGATCAAACCACCCGAAGGCGGTACGCCCGACGAGCGCGCGCCCTGGCTCCAGTGCACCGCATCACCCCAGCCGCGGCCGTCGAGCCGCGTCCACGAGTACATGGTGGCGGTCCACTTGTTGCCCTGCCATTTGAGCTGGAAGAACGAATGGACGATACCCGTCACCGTGTCGACGATGTCGGCATGGCCGTCGGCGCCGGTGGCCGGAGTCACGCCGGCCGGCCAATGCGGCAACGTGACGTTGCGCGAGTATTTGGCCGAGTCCGGGTCGGACACGTTATAGACCGTCATCGGTTTGTCGGCAGCCGTGGCCTTGAACACCGTGAGCGAATAGGCGCCGTCGTCGACAGCCGGAAGCCAGGTCGGATTAAAGATTGGTTTGCGCAGTTCGAACGTGCCCAAATGGGGGCGTATCGGACGGGCGTTCCAAGGTGAATCAGCCGAGAAGGGGCGCTGGTAAGTGCCCCATCCGGTGGAAGAATCATAGGCGTTTTGAGCTTGTGCGTTGAATGAAACGGACGCCATCATGGCGCCGGCGATACAGGTTGACGCGAGCAATGCACGCAGTCGGGTAGGGCTAAATCTCATGTACAGTCCTCGAAAATGATGAAGGCTGTAACTGACCGTGAGCATATTTATGCTTTTATGAAACTTATTATAGGGCATAGCATGGCCTTTGTAAATTTTCTTTTAGGAAAATTTTACATTGCAATATATCAAGCAAAAACGTCAAAAGGAAAAAAATCGGAGAAAAATTGATGCGCCGCACAATCGGCTGTGACCGCTGTAAAGAGGGCGTTTGGGTGGACGTTTGGCACCTGAATACTTGCGGCGCAACAAATACGGAAATTATAAATGCGATGTCTTAATGAAAAAACTATCGATGCTTTAAAAACACGTATATTTTCTAGGTGAATTGAATTTCAATCGTGATGGCTAAGGTTGGCATGCGTCGTGCTTGGTCGCTTGCCCGTAGTGGGGTGGAGTTATCGACATGTCTGGGTTCGGGGAGGCGCTGCCGCGTCGTTCGCTGCGGGCGATCGACGACACCAGGCGGGATGGTGTTGCGGGGATTGGTCCTGCGGTGTGAACCGGGCGCTGGGGATGGATGCGCGCCCGGTGTCTGTACTACACTCAGCCAGCGGCGGACAACGGTTGCGCCGGCCGCTCTGTCGCGCGGTCCGCCTGCCCCTGCGCGGCCGGCAGTTTGACGTGGTTGTAGCGCACTGCGACGATGACGATCGCCATCAGCTGCAGTATCCAGATGATGCGGCCTTGATAGCGATCGTGTGGCGTCGACAAGGCGCCGCAGACGCCGGCATTGATCAGCATGCTGAGCAACATGATCGAGATCAATGTCAGCTCGGGGTACTGGCGCCGCCGGAACAACACGACCACCGCCGCCAGGCACACCAGCAACGCCGCCACGCTGGTGATGCGGATCAACAGCGCGGAGTAGGAGACGTCAAACGCGCCCCTGGCCGCCCGCGTGTGCTCGAGTACGGCCTGCTCGTCCGCCGGGATCTTCGGTTCGAAGTTTTGCACCATGCCCGGCACGTAGACGAACTCCTCAAGCCCGATATAGCCGAGTTGGGCGCCAATGTTGCGCGCCGAATTTTCGATCACCTGCAGCGGATATCGCGTGAAGACGGCTTTGGCGAAAGCGAAGTCCTGCTCGCCCAGCCGCGTACGCGAGGCTTTGGATGCCAGCGTAAACACGCCGATGCGCGCGTCCGCGCTCCACAGGAAATCGTCCGAGGTCGCTCGTGTGAAGTCCCTGGCGTACGCGCACACCTCAAAACCAGCCTGCGGGCACTGGGTCTGGACAAACGTGTTGCCCGGGCCGTCGGCGAGCAGGCGCGCCGTCATGAACGGCGGACGGATCGGCGTGGTGTTGGTGAAGTGGCGGACGCCGGCATTGAAGGCGGCCTCGCCGGCCAAGCCGGCGCCCACCAGCGCGACGGCGAGCGCCACCGCCGTCCAGCGCAGCGGCTCGCGGCGGTTGAGCACCAGCCACAACACGACCAGCGTGATGATGGTGGCCAGGATGATCATGATGTTGGCGGTGTGGAACAGCACGGCGGCCACCGCAAGCAGGGCCCAGAACACGCGCACGCCGCCGGGGGCGCGCGGCATCATGATCAGGGCGACGACTGCGCCGATGCCGAGTCCGGCAAAAACGTCCGGCATGAGCATGCTGTTGAAAAACGGCAGCGGGCTGGCCACGGCCAGCAACAGCAGCGCCGCTGCAATCGTGCGGTAGTCGACGCTGTAGCGCTGGCGTAGGAAGGTGGTGATCATCGCGGTGGCCAGCAGCGCTTGCAGCAGGGGCACGCCTTGCAAGCCCAGCAGGCAAGCGGTGACGAACATGAACATGCCGTAGTAGATCGAACGGCCCGAGATGACGCCGCTTTTATCGGGCGAGCTGCTCAGTTGCGCGGACGGCGCCGGGACTGCGACGCCAGTTGCAGCCGTCGCTGAAGTCGATGCGGCCGGCGGCAAGCCGGCGGTCAGCCAGTTGCGCGCCGTTTTGGATTCCACCAGCAAATTGGCGGCGCTGGCGGCGCCCTTGATGTAGGCGGTGGTGTCCTGGAACAGAAACGGTTGGCCATTGAACCAGGCCGGCCAGCTCAACAGAAACGGCAGGACCAGAAACGTCAATAGCTTATATGGGTTGAGGGTTTTCATCGTATCAGCGCGTAATGTTCTTTTTGTTGAAAACAAAGAAATTTGCCATGATGAAGTTGGCGAACAGTCCGGCGATGGCGCCGACGGCGGTCGATAAGAACGCGTTGTCCTGGGTGATTGGTACCGCAGTGAACGCGAGCATTGAGGCCGCCGCGTTGATGCAGGCGCCCGGCAGTTGAGACAGGCCGAACTTAAGCAGCTCGCGCCAGCTCGCGCTGCCGGCCTGGTGACGGAAGGTCAGCGCCCGGTTCAGCGCCCATGACAGCGTGATCGCCAATGCCACACTGATGACGCGCGCCATCGACGGCCAGCCGGTCAGCTTGATCAGCAGCCAGAAGCAGGTGGCGTCGAACAGGAACACGACGCCGCCAATGCAGCCGAACTGGAGAAATTTGATGAGGAAGGCGGAGTCGATGCGCATGGGCTTACTTCGGTCGGGTGAAGTAGCGCGGGGTCGCCAGGAAGGACAGCTGTTTGACCTCGCGCCGTCCTTGCGTGACCGAGCTCAGGATCAAGCCGCAGACGGTGCTCAGCACCCCGAGCGAGACGATGAAGGCCGCCAGGATCGCCGTCGGCAGGCGCGGCACCAGGCCCGTGTGCAGGTAGTCGCTCAGCACCGGCAGGAACAGCGCCAGCGCCAGCAAGACGGCCACGGCGCCGAAGGTGTTGAAGAACAGGGTCGGGCGTTCCAGTTTGATCAGCTTGAAGATCATCCACAGGATCTTGAAGCCGTCCTTGTAGGTGCTCAGCTTGCTGACCGAACCTTCCGGGCGCGCGCCGTAGTCGGTATCGAAGTCTTCGCTGCGCATGCGCAGTTCCAGCGTATGCACGGTCAGCTCGGTTTCGATCTCGAAGCCCTTCGACACGACCGGGAACGATTTGACGAATTTGTGCGAGAACACGCGGTAGCCGGTCAGCATGTCGCGCGTAGCGCGGCCGAACAGCTTGGCGACGATCGTGGTCAGCATCCAGTTGCCGAACTCGTGGCCCTGGCGATAGGCTTCGATCGCGGTCGAATGGCGCACCGCGTTGATGCAATCGAGTTGCCCCTCGACGAGACGCTGCACCATCGCCGGCGCCACGGAAGCGTCGTAGGTATCGTCGCCGTCGACCATCACATAGACGTCGGCGCTGATGTCGGAGAACATGCGGCGCACCACGTTGCCCTTGCCTTGCAGCGGCTCGTGCATCACGACCGCGCCGGCGGCCAGCGCGATGGCGCTGGTGTTATCTTTTGAATTGTTGTCGTAGACGTAAACGGTGGCGTGCGGCAGTGCCAGTTTGAAATCGGCAACCACTTTGGCCACAGTGGTCGCTTCGTTGTAGCAGGGGACTAAAATGGCGACGGAAATATCTGACAAATTTTTTTGTTCGAATGTCATTGCTGGCAATCCTTCAAAATGAACGGGGGCAACGGATATAGCGTTGCGGGCGACGACGCCGCGTTGACTTTATCCTAATGCCGCTAGTATAACGCTGCGCTGCACAAAAAGGTTGTCAAAGGAAAATCAAACAGCAACTTTCGCGATGAAATATGGCACGTCCGACCAGCCGCAAGCGACGGGGAAGAATGCTCAGGTGCATTAGATTGTCTTTTGGAAATCTTTTCGACGGCAAACGCGTCGGCCTGCTCAATTGACATGCCACCGCCGCAGGGCGGCCATGGAAGGCGAGCAGGCTCGCGTCCCACGGCATCAGCCAGGCGGAATCGAAGTGGCTGTCGAGGTGAGTCGGCAGGCCGAGTTGTGAATCATACACTGCCCGGCTTGGCGGGCGCGCCACTGTGGAAGAGTGCGGACCGGGTGGTCCCCCCGACTGGAATCGAACCAGTATCCCACGCTTAGGAGGCATGTGCACTATCCATTGTGCTACGGGGAGGGGCGCTGGAAGCGAGCGCATTATAGCCCAAGGCGGGCCGCTCGTGCGGTTGATGCGGGACGGCGGCGCGCAGAATACCCTTGGCAAACTGGAAACGCCACGCTACAGTGCCGGGGTTGGCCGAGTCGGCCCCAGCCCCCACGCATCATGGACCAATCAGACATCATCTCCATCTCCCAGTTTCCCGTCGAGAGCACGACAAAAACGCAGTTAGCGCGTCGCCTGCTGCGCGCTGTGGAGACAAAACAACAAGTTATGTTGTTTTTTGCTAACACCAACCTGGTGGTCAAGGGGCGCTTCCTGCTGGCTCACACGGGCGATCCGGCGCTGCTGTTGGTCAATGATGGCGTTGGACTTGATATCGCCGCTAAATTGCTCCACGGTAGGAAATTCAGTGAGAATTTGAATGGCACCGACTTCACGCCGTTCTTGTTCCAGCAGAGTCCATCGCCGTTAAAAGTATTCATGATCGGCGGAAAGCCGGAGGTGCTGGCGCGTGCGGCCGAGCATGTGCGGCGGGACCTCGGCCAGCAAGTCGTCGGTGTTTGCGACGGTTACGATGGCATGCGCCAGGCCGGACTGATCGAGCGTATCAACGCCAGTGGCGCCCAGGTGGTACTGGTGGCGATGGGCAATCCGATCCAGGAGCGTTGGATCGTTGAGCACCGTGCTGCGCTGCAGGCGAACATTTTCATGGGTGTGGGCGCGCTGTTCGACTTCTGGGCGGGCGACAAGCCGCGCGCGCCGCGCCTGTTTCAGCGGCTGCGCCTGGAGTGGCTGTACCGCTTGAGCCTGGAGCCGCGCCGCCTGCTGCGCCGCTATACCTGGGATATTCTGGTGTTTCTTCGCCTGTGCTTTAAGTACCGCTAGTACCGCTAGCGCGCCTGGCGCCGGCCTAGACGGTCTGGCCCGAACCGCCCGGCAGCAGTCGGCGCAGCCTTTCCAGAAGACGCCGGGTGAGCCGTTGCAGCGCCGGTTCGAGGTGCCGGGCGATGACCCAGCTGGCCGCCAGCACCAGTACCACGGCCGCCGCCAGAGCGCTCCAGCGGTTCCAGCCGCCCAGCACGAGCGCGCCCATGATGGCGCCGCCGACCACCTGATGCAGCAAATATAACGGAAAGGTCATCATGCCGGCGGTGCGGATGGCGCCGCGCGCCGCGCCCGGCAAGCGGTGCCACAGGTGATTTTGCCGCACCGACCAGATCATGAACGCCATCGCCGCCAGCCAGGTCGCACACGGGGCCACGGCGGTGTGGTGCACGAAAAACAGCGCGTTCTCGCTGGCGTTGTGGGCGAAAATTTGCAGGCAGCCCGCGACCAGCAGCCCGGCGATCCATGCCAGATTGGCGCGCGCGTGGCGCTTGACCAGCTCTAGCCAAAGAAACACGCCGAGCGCGAAGAATATGCCATGGTGCACCAGCAGCAGGGCGAACAGGCGCGAGTCGCGCGCCATTTCCAGCTTGAGGCCGAATGCCGACGCGGGATCGGTCAAGGACACCGCGATCCAGAATAGCGCGCTGACCCCGCCCAGCACCATGGCCAATGGGCGTACGAGGGAAAAGCGGCCCAGGCTGATTATGAGCAGCACTGTGGCGTAGAACGCCAGTTCAATGCCTAGCGTCCAGTAGGAAAGGTCGATCCACGGGCCCCAAGGGAGGAACGCCATGCTGTGGCGAAAGCCTCGATACATCTCTTCGGCCGGACTGAAGCCGACGGCGATGGTCGCCAGCAGCGATAGCGGGGCGCAGATCCATGCGCCGGGACCCAGACGTACCACGCGGCTGGCGAAAAACCCGAATGGCGTTGCTTTTTCGCCGGAGAAGGCGATCACGAAGCCCGAGATCACAAAGAATATCTGCACGCCGACCCAGCCGAAGTTACTGAACGGCGTCATCTCGGGAAAGGTTACCGCCTGCTGCGAAGCGCTGCCGATGTTGCCATGCGGACTGACGTTAACGACGTAGCAGAAGTGGAAAAACAGCACCATGGCGGCGGCGACGAAGCGCAGCACGTCGAGGCCGAGCAAGTGTTGTTTTGGTGCTGGAGTGGCGGTGGCATTCATCGGCGATATAGCGCGCAACCTGATAAGGACGCACACTTTTCCCTCGGAGACCTTGATGGTCGCCGATTATATCGATCCCGCCAGCTTGGTAGTGTTCAGTAGGAATCGCGCCACCGTCGACTCCGGCCGGCCACCCGACCTACTCGCTCACTCAATCACTCACTTGGCTATGCGCATGCCACCCGAAAAGAAGGTGCGTGCCAACTGCAGGGCCTGTTTCGTGAGCCGTTGCAACGGTGGTTCGAGATGCCGGGCGATCAGCCAGCTGGCCGCCAGCACCAGCGCCACGGACGCCGCCAGGGCGCTCCAGCGGTTCCAGCCGCGCAGCACCAGCGCGCCCATGATCGCGCCGCCGACCACCTGATGCAGCAAATATAAGGGGAATGTCATCATGCCGGCGGTGCGGATTGCGCCGCGCGCGGCGCCCGGCAAACGGTGCCACAGGTAATTATTGCGGACCGACCACACCATGAACGCCATCGCCGCCAGCCAGGTGGCGCAAGGCGCGAGCGCGCTGTGGTGTACGCCGAATCCTGCGTTGCTGTTCGCGTTTTCTACGACGATCTGCACGCAGCCGGCCACCAGCAGCAAGCCGATCCACACGCGGTTGGCGCTCGCGGGGCGCTTAACCAGTTCTAGCCAAAGGAACACGCCGAGTGCGAAAAATATGCCGTGATGCACCAGCAGCAGCGCGACGAGGCGGGACTCGCGCGCTGCGTCCAGCTTGAGGCCGATTGCGGACGCCGGATCGGTGACGGTCACTGCGAGCCAGAACAGCGCGCTGACCGCGCCCAGTACCATCGCCAACTTGCGCACCAGGGAGAAGCGGCCCAGGCCGATGATGGCCAATACAGTGGCGTAGAAAGCCACTTCAATGCCCAGCGTCCAGTAAGACCCGTCGATCCATGGACCCCACGGAAGGAATGCGGCGCTATGACGAAAGCCCCGGTACATCTCCTCGGCCGGACTAAAGCCGACCGCGATCGTCGCCAGCAGTGTCAATGGGGCGCAGATCCATGCGCCGGGTCCCAGACGCACTACGCGGCTGGCGAAAAAACCAAATGGCGTCGCTTTTTCGCCGGAAAAAGCGATCACGAAACCGGAGATCACAAAGAAGATCTGCACGCCCACCCAGCCGAAATAGCTGAACGGCGACAGCTCGGGAAAGGTGACCGCGTGCTGCGAGGCGTTTGCGATGTAGCCGTGCGGACTGACGTTGACCAGGTAGCAGAAGTGGAAAAACAGGACCATCGCGGCGGCGGCGAAGCGCAGCACGTCTAGGCCAAGCAGGTGTTGTTTGGGGGCGGGGGCGGCGTTTGCGGTCATGGGTGATCGGGCGAGCAATCCTCGCCGGGCGCCCACTTATCCTTGGAAATGTTTACATTTGACAATTATAGCCATTTTGGCACGCTTGTGGGTTTGTAATTTCCAGGCCGTGGTCGGGTCGCCGCCGACCGGACTTATTTTGCCGCGCCAGCCACGTTGGGGAGGCGCGCGCGCATCATCATCAGGGTCTGTTTGGTCAGGCGCTGCAGCGCCGGTTCGAGATGGCGGGCGATCACCCAGCTGGCCGCCAGCGCAGCGGCCACGGCCGCCGCCAGGGCGCTCCAGCGGTTCCAGCCACCCAGCGCCAGCGCAGCCATGATGGCGCCACCTGCAACCTGGTGCACCAGATATAGCGGGAACGTCATCATGCCTCCGGTGCGGATGGCGCCGCGCGCTGCGGCCGGCAAGCGGTGCCACAGATGGTTGGCCCGGACCGACCACACCATGAACGCCATCGCGGCCAGCCACGTGGCGCACGGCGCCAGCGCGCTGTTGTCCACATGGTACTGGGCGTTGACGCGGGAATTCTCGGCGACTATCTGCAGGCAGCCGGCCACCAGCAGCAGGGCGATCCAACCCACGTTGGCGCGGGCTTTGCCTTTAACCAGTGCGAGCCACAGGAATACGCCCAGCGCGAAAAACATCCCGTGGTGCACCAGCAACAAAGCAAACAGGCGCGACTCGCGCGCGATCGCCAGTTGGTGGCCAAGCGCGGACGCCGGGTCGACCA
Organism: Duganella sp. AC917; assembly: GCF_979258245.1. NCBI lineage: Bacteria > Pseudomonadati > Pseudomonadota > Betaproteobacteria > Burkholderiales > Oxalobacteraceae > Duganella > Duganella sp. AC917. Next base: position 3,483,172 of record NZ_OZ409848.1, on the reverse strand, counting down.
TGGCCACGGCCAGCCAGAACATCGCGCTGAGCACGCCCAGCGCCATTGCCAGCGGTCGCACCAGCGAGAATTGCCCAAGACCGATGATGCTTAGCACCATGGCGTAGAACGCCACCTCGATGCCCAGCGTCCAGTAAGAGCCGTCGATCCACGGCCCCCATGGCAGGAAGGCCATGCTATGGCGCAGGCCGCCGAACATCTCGCTGGCCGAACCAAAGCCGAGCGCTACGGTGACGAGCAGCGTCAGCGGGGCGCAGATCCACGCGCCCGGCCCCAGGCGCACCACGCGGCTGGCGAAAAACCCGAACGGCGTCGCTTTTTCGCCCGAGAAAGCGATCACGAAACCGGAGATCACAAAGAAGATCTGCACGCCGATCCAGCCGAAATGGCTGAAAGCGACGGTTTCGGGGAAGCTGAGCGACTGCCGCGAGGCGTTGCCGATGAAGCCATGCGGACTGACGGTGGCGAGATAGCAAAAATGGAAAAACAGCACCATGGCGGCGGCAGCGAAGCGCAGCACGTCGAGGCCGAGCAGGTGTTGCTTTGGGGCGGAGCTGGCGGAGACGGTCATGGGCAGGGGTTGGTTCGGTTGGGGCGGGAAGGGAGGTGCGGCGGGAGTGACTTTCAAGCATTATACATCAACATTTTTTATTTGATAACGAATTTACTCTTTTTGCAATGGTCGCCGGGATAAGGAGCATGGCCGCCGCCGCGTTCGGCCGCAAAGGAAACTGGCACCGGGCGCCTTCCAGTCGGTACAATGCACGTTTCTTCCATCTCAACGACGTCGGGCTCCCCGCAGCGCGTCGTCAACACACATACTCACTATGGCTGTCATCTCTCTTTCTTCGGCGCAACTCGCGTTCGGACACGTCGCGCTGCTCGATCACGCGGAATTTTCTCTGGAGGCCGGCGAGCGCGTCGGTCTGATCGGCCGCAACGGCACCGGCAAGTCGTCGCTGCTGAAGGTGATCTCGGGCCGCTTCAAGCTCGACGACGGCTTGCTCGTGATGCAACAAAACATCCAGATCGCCTATGTCGAGCAGGAACCGGTGTTCGATCCGGAAATGACGGTGCACGACGCCGTCGCCGCCGGCATGGGCGAGCTGCCGGCGCTGCTCAAGGAATACGACGCGCTGACCGGCCAGTTTGGCCAAGGCAACGACGATGCCGTCATGGAACGCATGCATGACATCCAGGTCAAGCTCGATGCCGGCGACGCGTGGAACCTGTCGAACAAGGTCGAAACCGTGCTCGACAAACTGAACCTGACCGGCGACATGCTGATGAAAACACTGTCGGGCGGGATGCAAAAGCGCGTGGCGCTGGCACGCGCGCTGGTGTCGGCGCCGGACGTGCTGCTGCTCGACGAACCGACCAACCACCTGGACTTCAGCTCCATCCTGTGGCTCGAGGGCCTGCTGCGCGACTTCAAGGGCTCGGTGCTGTTCATCACCCACGATCGTTCCTTCCTTGACAACGTCGCTACCCGCATCATCGAGCTCGACCGTGGCCGCCTGCTGTCGTACCCGGGCAATTTCACCACCTACCAGAGCCGCAAGGCCGAGCAGCTGGAGAACGAGGAAGTCGAGAACGCCAAGTTCGACAAGTTCCTGGCGCAGGAGGAAGTGTGGATACGCAAGGGTGTCAAGGCGCGCCGCGTGCGTGACGAGGGCCGCGTGCGCCGTCTCGAGGCGCTGCGCCTGCAGCGCTCGGCACGCCGCGACCAGCAGGGCCAGGTCAAGCTGGAGGTCGGCTCGAGCGAGCGCTCGGGCAAGATCGTCGCCGAGCTGGAAAACATCAGCAAGCGCTTCGGCGACCGCGTGATCGTCGACAACTTCACCGGCACCATCCTGCGCGGCGACAAGGTCGGCCTGATCGGCGCCAACGGCGCCGGCAAGACGACCATGCTCAAAATGATCCTGGGCGAACTGGCGCCGGACAACGGCACCGCCCGCCTGGGCACCAAGCTGCAGGTGGCGTACTTCGACCAGATGCGCACCCAGCTCAACGAGGAGGCCAGCCTGATCGAGACCATTTCGCCGGGCAGCGACTGGGTCGAGGTCAACGGCCAGCGCAAGCACTCGATGAGCTATCTGAACGACTTCCTGTTCTCGCCCGAGCGCTCGCGTTCGCCGGTCAAGTCGCTGTCGGGCGGCGAGCGCAACCGCCTGTTGCTGGCGCGCCTGTTCGCCAAGCCGGCCAACTGCCTGGTGCTCGACGAGCCGACCAACGATCTGGACATCGACACGCTGGAGCTGCTGGAGGAGTTGCTCGAGGAATACACGGGCACCGTGTTCCTGGTCAGCCACGACCGCACCTTCCTCGACAACGTCGTCACCCAGGTCATCGTTGCCGAAGGGCAGGGCCAGTGGCGCGAGTTCGTCGGCGGCTATAGCGACTGGGAGCGCGTGCGCGACACCGTGGCGGCCGCTCCCAAGGCAAGGCCGGCGGCGGTGAAGGCCGCCGAGCCAGTCTCGACCATGGCGGCGCCGGCGGGCAAGGCCAAAAAGCTCAGCTTCAAGGAGCAGCGCGAGCTCGACGAACTGCCCAAGCTGATCGCCGCGCTCGAGGACGAGCAAAGCGCGCTGGCGCTGCAGCTGTCGGACCCGGATTTCTACAAGAAGCAGGCGGCCGAGGCCAAGCGGGTCAACGCCCGCGTCGAGCAAATCGAGGCCGAACTGCTGGCCGCGTTGGAAAAGTGGGAAGAGATTGAGGCGCGTCAGCGCTGATGCCCGTGACAACGCAAAAATGTTGCGGTGCGGTATAGACACTCCGGGTTGCTTCAAATATAATTTTACGGCGCCGTTACGCCTGCGGCGCTGCTGAAAATGTAATGTGTGGAAGTCTTGTTGTCACGGTGATATGATTCAGCGTTGCCGTCACGGCTCGGCTTCTGGCGCCTGTCGGACGGGGCTGTTTCACGGGGTATTCCACGGTGCGCCGCGAGGCGTCCACTCTCTAGGACTAAGAGCAAAAAATGTTGAGATCGCATAAAAGAACATCCTGGTTGTTTCCCCTGACGGCGCGGACGGCACTGTGGGCGTAAGGCGCGCGCCCGGCGCCGGGAAACTCATCGCATTGCCGTTGATTATCAGCGGCCTGTTCGCCCCTGCGGCGCGGGCCCAGATCAGCGATACCATTCATCCCTATGTGTCGGCCGGCTACTCGTACGACGATAATTTGCTGCGGCGTGACAACACCCGCAATTCCGGCGCGGCCGAATCCGACACCTACACGACCCTGGTGGCCGGCGTGAGCCTCGAGCGTCCTATCGGACGCCAGCTGATCACCGCCTCGGCGCGCGCCAGCAAGGTCGCGTTCGATAAGAACGATGAGCTCGACTATACGGGCAAGGACGCAGCCGGCGAGTGGAAGTGGCAGCTCGGCAACCAGTTGAACGGTCACATCGGCGCCACATACAGCGAATCGCTGGCCTCGTTCGCCGACTTCCAGAGCGCCGCGCGCAACATCCGCACGGACAACAAGCGTTATGTCGACGGTAATTACCGTTTCCATCCGTCGTGGCAGGTCCATGCAGGTTACGTCAACGAGCGCTTCGGCTTCGACCTGCCGTCGCAAAGCTACAACAACCGTACCGAAAAGACGGCCGAGACCGGCTTCGATTACATCGCCAGCAGCGGCAGCACGTTCGGGCTGGTGTTCCGCCAGCTCGAGGGCGACTACACCAGCCAGGGCGTCAATCCGGCTACCGGCGTGCCCTTCGACAACGGTTACAAGCAGGACGAGGTCAAGTTCAACGTCAACTGGCTCGCCAGCGGCGTGACCCAGGTCACCTTCCTGGGCGGCTGGGTCCAGCGGCGCCACAACACCGGCACCCGGCGCGACGACAGCGGCGCCAACGGCCGCCTGATCGTCAACTGGACGCCACTGGGCCACACCCAGTTCAACGCCATGCTGTGGCGCGAATTCGGCGCCGCCGAGGGCACCTTTGTCAACAGCGCGCTAAGCACGGGCGCCAGTGCCGGGGCCAGCTGGGCGCCGACGGCCAAGCTGGTCTACACCGCCAACCTCAAATACGAAAAGCGCGATTTCGAGCCACTCAGTGGCGTCACCGGCCTGGGCGGGCTCACCGACAACGCCCGCACCGCATCGGTCGGCGTCACCTACCAGGCCTGGCGCCAGGTGGGCCTGTCGCTGAACGGTTTTACCACCCGGCGCGACGGCAGCACGGCGGCCGGCACTTCGAGCTTCCGCGCCAAGGGCGTCTCTTTTAACGCCACCGTGAAGTTCTAAGCGTCATGACGGTCAACGAAAGTCCCCTGATCACCTTTTTCGAGCGTGTCGTCGATCCCCTGATCATCATGGGGATGTTGTATTTGTGCACGGTCCTGCTCGGCGCCAGCTTCACCGGCTATTCGCTGGTGCTGACGATCATCGCCTTCTTCGTCGCCTCGTCGGTCTATAAATACATCGATCCGTACCGCAGCTGGCACACCGGCGGGCGCTGGGCCGCCGCGCGCGACCTGGTGCTGGGCTGGCTGTTGACGGTGGTGCTGCTGACCCTGATCGGCTATGCCAGCGGCATGGTGCCGCACTACGACCGCACCGTGGTGCTGGTGTGGATGGTGGCCACGCCGGTGGCCATGCTGCTGTGCCACCTGGCCGCGCACCGGCTCGGCGCCGACCCGCGCCGCGGGCAACTGAGCTCGGTGGTGATCGTCGGCGCCAACGATGTCAGCGTCAAGTTCGCCGCCACCATCGGCCGCCTGCCCAACCTGCTGATGAACGTGCACGGCTACTTCGACGACCGCGGCCCGGAGCGCCGGGTCGAGGGCGTGGTCCATCCGATGCTGGGCAACATGGCCGACATCGCCGCCTATGTGCGCCAGCACCAGATCAAGATGATCTTCATCAGCCAGCCGATCTCGGCCCAGCCGCGCATCCGCAAGCTGCTCGACGAGCTCGAGGACACCACCGCGTCGGTCTACTTCCTGCCCGACATCTACGTGTTCGACCTGATGCAGGCGCGCTTCGGCAGCGTCGGCGGCATGCCGGTGATCGGCATCCGCGAGTCGCCGTTCACGGGCGTCAACAGCATCATCAAGCGCTGCAGCGACATCGTGCTGGCGCTGGCGATCCAGATCCTGCTGATCCCGGTGATGCTGGTGATCGCCGTGGCCATCAAGGCGACGTCGCCCGGACCGGTCATCTTCCCGCAGCGGCGCTACGGCCTCAACGGCGAGGAGATCATCGTCTACAAGTTCCGCTCGATGACCGTCACCGAGAACGGCGACAAGGTGGTGCAGGCCAAGAAGGGCGACAGCCGCATCACGCGGGTGGGCGGCTTCCTGCGCCGCAGCTCGCTCGACGAGCTGCCGCAGTTCCTCAACGTGCTTCAGGGGCGCATGAGCATCGTCGGGCCGCGCCCGCACGCGGTGGCGCACAACGAACAGTATCGCAAGCTGATCAAGGGCTACATGTTGCGCCACAAGGTCAAGCCCGGCATCACCGGCTGGGCCCAGGTCAACGGGCTGCGCGGCGAGACCGAGACGCTCGACAAGATGGAAGCGCGCATCGAGTACGATCTGGACTACCTGCGCAACTGGTCGCTGTGGCTCGATTTGTGGATAATCGTGCGCACCGTGCTGGTGGTGGCCAAGCGCGAAAACGCCCATTGACCGGGCCCCATCGACAGGAGCGACGAATAGAAATGCTGCATTGCGATATTTGTGCCACAATCCGGGTTGGAGGTTGCATTTAATGCATAGCCTTTATAATATTGACAATCGTTTGAGCGGAACGCATACTTTGCCCCCACGCCGGTCGCAGCCGATGACCGCCGCCACAAGTGACTGAGGAAGACTATCTTGAACCATACACAATTTGACGGCGTCGCGCGACGCCACGGTCTGCGCCGCGTCGGCGGCGGCGCGTTGGCGCTGCTGCTGGTGGCCGGCTTGGCCGCCTGCGGCAAAAGCGACACCAAATCCGGCCAGGCGCTGGTCAAGGTCGGCAGCGAGGAAATCACCGCGCTGCAACTGAACGAGGAACTGGCGCGCTCGGGCGTGCCGGGCGCCCAGCAACAGCAGGCCCGTCCGCAGATCCTGGCGTCGCTGGTCGACCGCCAGCTGCTCATCAACGAGGCCGTCAAGGACAAGACCGACCGCGACCCCAAGGTGGTGCAGGCGATCGAGCGCGCCAAGTCGCTGATCCTGGCCCAGGCCTATCTGCAAAAAAAGGTCGGCACGCCGGCCAAGCCGACCAAGGACGAGGTCAAGGACTACTTCGACAAGCATCCGGCGCTGTTCTCCCAGCGTAAGACGATCGACATGCGCCAGCTGGTGCTGCCGACGGCCGACCTGACCGACGCCCTCAAGAAGGACATCGACGCCGCCAAGTCGCTCGAGGACGTGGCCGCCTTGCTCGACCGCTACAACGTCAAGTACGCGCGCAACCAGATCTCGCGCAGCTACGCCGACCTGGCGCCGGCGCTGGGCGACAAGCTGTTGTCGCTGCCCAAGGGCCAGCTGTTCATCATCCGCGAGGGTGAGCGCAGCACCGTGGTGACCATCACCGACGTGCGCGACACGCCGGTCGATCTGGCCGCGTCGACGCCGCAGATCGAGCAATACCTGATGAACACCCGCGGCAAGGAAGCGGCTGCGGCCGAACTGGCGCGCCTGCGCGCGGCCACCAAGATCGAGTACACCAACAAGGCCGACGAGCCTGCCGCGCCTGGCACCCCTGGCGCGACGCCGGCCGCGCCCGTCGCGCCGGCCGCCGCCCCGGGCACGCCCGGCCACGACGACGCCAACGCCCGCGGCGTGGCAGGACTGAAATAACGCGGCGGCCCGCCAGGGCCGCGCACCGATACACCGCATTTCACGGAGAACATATTATGAAACGAATCGTATTTTGGATGATGGCGTCGCTGCTGGCGCTGACCTTGGGCACGGCCGGCGCCGCCGAGCTGCTGCTCGGGCCCGGCGACGTGGTCAAGATCTCGGTCTACAACAACCCCGACCTGACCACCGAGACGCGCGTGAGCGCGTCCGGCTTCATCACCTTCCCGCTGGTCGGCCAGGTCGCCGTGTCGGGCCTGCCGACGGCCGCCGCCGAGAAGAAACTGGCCCAGCTGCTGGTGTCGGGCGGCTTCGTCAAGAACCCGCAGGTCAACATGATTGTCACCTTGCTGCAAAGCCAGCAGGTATCGGTGCTGGGGCAGGTAGGCCGCCCGGGCCGCTATCCGCTGGACGGCAGCCGTAGCGTGCTCGACGTGCTGGCGCTGGCCGGCGGCGTCAGCGCCGACGGCGGCGACACCGTCACCGTGCTGCGCACCCGCAACGGCACCACCACCAAGGACGTCATCGACGTCGCCGAGCTGGTTCGCACCAGCAACATGAAGTCCGACCTCGACCTCAGCGGCAACGACGTCGTCTACGTCGAGCGCGCACCGCGCTTCTATATCTACGGCGAAGTGCAGCGTCCGGGCATGTTCCGCATCGAACGCTCGATGACGGTACTGCAGGCGCTGGCCTCCGGCGGCGGCCTGACCCCGCGCGGCACCGAACGCGGCCTGCGCATCAAGCGCCGCGACGCCGAAGGCAAGCTGCAGATCCTCGAAGCCAAGTACGACGATCTGGTGCAGAACGACGACGTGCTGTACGTGCGCGAGAGCCTGTTCTGACGGCGGGCCCGCCGCTGAGGCGGGCGCGTGATCATCGATCGACCATTTTGAGAAGACAACCATGAATCTAACCCATTTGCTCCTGGCGCTGCGCGCCCGCTACAAGATCGTGCTGATCATCGTGGCGGTAGCGGTAGCCGCCACCGTCGCCATCAGCATGCTGCTGCCCAAGGTCTACAAAGCAAGCACCGCGCTGGTGCTCAACACCAAGGGCGTCGACCCCGTCACCGGCGTGAGCCTGCCGGTGCAGATGATGGCCGGCTACGTTGTGACCCAGGCCGACATCATCCGCAGCAAGAGCGTCGCCCTCAAAGTGGTCGACAACCTGCGCCTGGCCGACAGCCCGGCCGTGCAGCAGCAGTTCGCCGACTCGGTCAAGGGCAACAACGACATCACCATCAAGGAATGGCTGGCCAACCTGTTGCTGGCCAAGGTCGACATCGAACCGTCGCGCGACTCGAGCGTGCTGACGATTAACTTCCAGGGCGCCGATCCGAAGTTCGTCGCGGCCGTGGCCAACGCCTTCGCCGAAGCTTACATGCAGTTCAGCGTGCAGTTGAAGACCGACCCGGCGCAGCAGGCCTCCGGCTTCATCAACACCCAGATCAAATTGCTGCGCGAGCAGTACGAGGTGGCCCAGAGCCGTCTGTCGAAGTACCAGAAGGATAACAACATCTACAACGCCGACACCCGCGTCGACGTCGAGATGGCGCGCCTGAACGAACTGTCGAGCCAACTGGTGCAGGCCCAGGGCCAGTCGATGGAGGCGCAATCGCGTTCGCGCCAGGCCACCGGCAACGCCGAGGGCTCCCCGGACGTGCTGAATAACGGTCTGATCCAGGGCCTGAAGTCGAGCCTGGCGATGGCCGAGGCCAAGCTGGCCGACACCTCGGCGCGCCTGGCGCCGAACCACCCGCAATACATCTCGGCCAAGTCCGAGGTCGACAAGTTGCGCGCCACCCTGAACGAGCAAATCCGCATCGCCTCGAGCGGCGTGGCCGGCACCAACACCATCTTCAAGCAGCGCGAGGGCGAACTGCGCGCCGCGCTGGCCGCGCAAAAAGCGCGCGTGCTGGAGATGAACGGCGCGCGCGACGAGTTCGTCGTGCTCAGCAACGAGGCCGACAACGCCCGCCGCTCGTACGAATCGGCCATGCAGCGCTATAACGCCACCAACCTTGAAGGCCAGTCCAAGCAGTCCGACATCGCCGTGCTGTCGACCGCTAACACGCCGACTTCGCCGTCCTCGCCGCGCCTGCTGCTCAACATCGCGCTGTCGCTGGTGATCGGCAGCATCCTCGGCGGCGGCGCCGTGCTGCTGCTCGAGCTGCTCGACCAGCGCGTGCGCTCGGCGTCCCACATGGCCGACGCCTTCGGCCTGCCGGTGCTGGGCGTGATCGCCACGCCGCGCGCGGCCAAGCGCGTGCTGCGCAAGCGTGCGGCAGCGCCGATGGTGCAGCTGCAGCAATGACCCGACCCGCCACCGGGCACACCGACTTACACGGAGCATCAACATGAATTCGAATACCGTTCCATCCTATCCGGCGCCGGAGTTGCGCGACAAGCCGCAGGCCAGCGTGCCGGACCGCTCGATCGGCGCGATCCTGATCAAACAAGGACGCCTGTCGGTGGCCGACGCTGAAAAAGTCATGCGCCACCAGGTCGAGCACAACGTGCGCTTCGGCGACGCCGCGCTGGCGCTGGGCGTGCTCAGCACCGCCGACATCGAGTTCGCGCTGTCGCGCCAGTACGACTACCCGTATCTGCTGCGCGGCGAGAGCGCCATCAGCGAATCGGTGGTGGCCGCCTACGAGCCGTTCACCGCCCGCGTCGAATCGCTGCGCGCGCTGCGCAACCAGCTGATGTGGCGCTGGTTCGAAACCGGCGAAGAGCGCCGCGCGCTGGCCATCACCGGCGCCGAGCGCGGCGACGGCCGCAGCTTCCTGGCCGCCAACCTGGCGGTGGTGTTCTCGCAACAAGGCCAGCGCACGCTGCTGATCGACGCCGATCTGCGCCACCCGAGCCAGCACGCGCTGTTCGGCCTGGAGAACCGGGTCGGGCTGTCGTCGGTGCTGTCGGACCGCAACGGCGTCGAAGCCGTGCAACGGGTGCCGGCGCTGCTGGACCTGTCGGTGCTGACCGCCGGCGCGCCGCCGCCGAATCCGTCCGAGCTGCTGGGCCGTCCGGCGCTGGGCAAGCTGCTGCGCGAACTGGCGCCGCAGTACGACGTGATCCTGATCGACACCCCGGCCGGCAGCGAATGCTCGGACGCGCAGATGGTGGCCGGCCGCGCCGGCGCCGCCGTCGTGGTGACCCGCCAGGACGCGTCGCACGTCAACCACGTGCACGACCTGATCGGCGCGCTGGGCGAGGCCCGCGTGCACGTCGTCGGCACCGTCCTCAACAACTTCTAACCGGCCACCGCGATGGACACCATGCTCACCCAACCCGTCCGCGCGCCGCGCGCCGCCCTGGCGCCGTCGATACTGCTGCTGGTCGGGCTGGGCGTGATCTACCTGCCGACGTTCTGGGACCTGTTCCACGGCGCCTGGAGCTCTGACCGCAACGCCCACGGGCCGATCGTCATGGCCGTCGCCTTCGGCTTCCTGTATTTCCGCATGCGCCAGCTGCTGTCGCAGGAGCGCTTCGAGCGCCGCCCGGCGCCGCTGGCCGGCGCCGCCGCGCTGGCGCTGGGCCTGGTGTCGTACGTGCTGGGCCGCTCGCAGGGCGTGCTGCTGCTTGAAGTCGGCTCGCTGCTGCCCGTGCTCAGCGGTGTGCTGATCGCCTTCTACGGCGTGCGCACCTGGTCGCGCATGTGGTTCGCCTTCTTCTTCATGCTGTTCATGATTCCGCTGCCGGCCTCGATCGTCGACGTCATCACCTTGCCGATGAAAATCGGCGTGTCGTACGCCACCGAGCACCTGCTGTACTGGTTCGGCTACCCGATCGCCCGCAGCGGCGTGATCCTCACCATCGGCCAGTACCAGCTGCTGGTGGCCGACGCCTGCGCCGGCCTGAATTCGCTGTTTACGCTCGAGGCGCTGGGACTGCTGTACATGAACCTGGTGCGCCACCCGTCGGTGGTGCGCAACGTCGTGCTGGCGATCCTGATCGTACCGATCTCGTTTACCGCCAACACCTTGCGCATCATGTTCCTGTCGCTGATCACCTACCACTTGGGCGACGCCGCCGGCCAGGGTTTCCTGCACGGCTTCTCCGGCCTGGTGTTGTTCCTGTCGGCCTTGCTGCTGATCATCAGCGTCGACAGCGCGCTGAGCTGGCTGGTGCGCAACCGCGCCAAACGCGACGACGACGAGCAAGCCGGCCTGCAACTGCCGGCGGTGGCCGCCGGCGCCTGGCGCCAGCTGACCCACGTGGCGTTGCGCCCGGCGCTGGCGATGTTGGTGGCCATGGTCGGCACCGTCGCGCTGGCGCATGCGCTCACGCCGACCCTGGAGTCGGTGGCCGGCGGCACCACGCTGGCGACCAGCGTGCCGACCCGCTTCGGCGACTGGACCGAGGTGCCCAACGCCAGTGCCCAGGCCGAGCTGTCGACCGCCGACGACGGCGGCCGCAACCTGGAGCAGCCTTACGACGACGTGCTGATGCGCACCTATGTCAACCGCGACGGCGTGCAGGTGATGTTGGCGCTGGCCTATGCCAAGGAACAGCGCCAGGACGTCAAGCTGCACCTGCCCGAGATTTGCTATCCGGCCCAGGGCTACAAGGTGATCGCCTTGAACCCCGCCACGTTGGCGGTGACGCCGGCCGGCACGCTGCCGGGCAAGCACATGATCGCGTCCAGCCAAAACCGGCTCGAGGCGGTGACCTACTGGACCCGCATCAGCGACGCCTATCCGCAGGGCGGCTTCGACATGCGCATGAAGATCTTCCGCGACGGTCTGGCGGGCAAGGTCGCCGACGGCATCCTGGTGCGCGCGTCGACGCTGGTGCGCGACCAGAGCGAGACCAAGGCCGCGTACGCGGTGCAGCAGGACTTCCTGCGCCAGCTGGTGGCGGCCAACGATCCGCGCGGCCACGCGCTGGTGGCGCGCTGAAACGCGGCGTCGTCGGGGTGCCCGATGCAAGATGCCGGATGAAAAAAGCGGCCCCCTCGGGGGCCGCTTTTTATTGGGCGGACGGTGGGCGCGGCGGCGCGCTTCAGGCCAGCGTGCCGGCCATGGTCGGCTTGAACTGGCGCCGGCGCAGCTGCCGCAACGCGTGGCGGCGGGTGGCCGGATGGCCCGCCATGACAAGCAGGTCGCCCAGGCTGAGGCGGATCTGCGGATACGCGCCCAGCGAATTGAGCAGGCCGGGCAGGGCGCGACCGCCCTTGCCATGTTTGGCGTAAAACAAGCGTGCCGCCTGGATGATCTTGTCCCCCGATTTGAGCGTGATGCGCTCGAACTCGTGTGAGACGTCCATCAAATAGCTGTTGGCGCCGATGTTGTGGGCCGGCCCGCCGTGTTGCACCAGCCGCACCCACATCTCCCAGTCCTGCCAGGCCGGCATGGCGGCGTCGAAGCCGCCGGCCTCGCGCATGCGCGCCGGCGTGGTAAACACCTGGTTACCCATGAGGTTTTCGCCCAGCATGGCGTCGTAGTCGGCCACCGGCGCGGCATTGGCCAGCGTCACCGCGCCGCCCTGGTCGACAATGCGGCGGTCGAACAGGCACGAGAAGCGCTCGCCGGTCCGCTCGCGTGCGCGCCAGGCTGTCAGGAAGCGTTCGAGGCGGTGCGGCAGGAACATGTCGTCGTCATCGAGCCCCGTGATGAACTCGCCCTGGGCGATGTCGAGCGCCTGGTTGCGCGCGGCGCAGGCGCCGACCGACGTGTCGTTGTGGATCAGCTTGACGTTGTGGACGCCTTGCAGGCTGCGCACGTAATCGCAGGTGCCGTCGGTGGCGCCGTCCGAAACGATGATCAGTTCGACGTCGGCGTGGGTCTGGCCGAGCACCGACTGCACCGCGCGGCGCAGCAGCGCCTCGCGGTTCTTGGTGGGGATGTAGATCGTAACGAGTGTGCCCATGGGACGAACTCCGTAGAAGAAAGAAACAATACAGTGGCGCGACGGTGCCGCGCTAGCCGCCCAGACCCGCCATTTTTTTCAGGTCCTGCACCAGCGCCTTGGAAAACACGAAGGTCAGCGTGCCGTACACGGCCGCGCCGAGCAGGGCCACGACGATCAGTTGCACCTGCGGCTGGGCCTGTTGGCTCAGCAACCATTGCTGGGCCGGGTAGATCGCGGCCACCATCAGCAGCGCGAACAGCGGCGCCTGCCAGATGGCGCGGGTCAGCGCCCCGAGGTCGCTGTGCAGCTGGCGCGTGGCGTAGTAGAAATGCGGCAAGCCGTTGAGCACATTGGCGATCAGGTAGCAGATCGCCACCCCTTCGATACCCCATTGCACGCCGATAAAGAAGCTGCCGACCTGCAAAATCGCGCCAAGCAGGCCGAGCCGCATCATCAGGTCGGTGCGTCCGGTCGACATGAACACGGTGCCGGTGGTGGTGATGAGCGACTGGATAAAGCCGACCGGCGCCAGCCAGGCCAGCACGATGGGCACGGTGGCCCATTTCGGACCGAGCGCGACGGTGACGAACGGCTCGCGCAACACCCACAGCCCGGCCATCATCGGCGCGGTCATGGTGGCGATCAGGCGCAGCGCGCGCAGGTAGAGCAGCGCCATCTGCGGGCGGTCGTTTTGCTGACGGCTCATGACCGGGAACAGCGCCCGTCCGGCCACCGCGCTCATGCTTTGCAGCGGGAACATCATCAGCTTGTAGGCCTGGGCGTAGATGCCCAGTTGCACCTGGCCGAGCACGCGGCCGATGACCAGGCTGTCGGCGTTGCGGGCAAAGAAATTGATGAAGCTAAAGCCGGTCAGGTTGCCGCTGAAGCCCCACAGCGATTTGAACTCGTCCATGCTCCAGACCCACTTGGGCCGCCAGCCGTTGGCCAGCCATAGCTGGACCGTCGATACCGCCGCGGCCGTCAGCGTTTGCCACACCAGCGCGTAGACGCCGAAGCCGGCGTACGCCAGCACCACCGCCGCGACCAGGCCCGACAGCGCTGACACCAGTTCCACCCGCGCCAGCGTGCGAAAGCCGGAGCGCCGCTCCAGCAGCGCCTGGTGCACTGCGCTGGCGCTGGTGACGGGGAAGGCCACCGCCAGCAGGCACAGCACCGGCGCCAGGCGCTCGGTGCGGAAGTAGCTGGCCGCCAGCGGCGAGGCCGCGCACAGCACGGCCGCCAGCAGCAAGCCCATGCCGACGTTGAGCCAGAACACCGTGTTGGTGGTGTGGTCGCTCAGGTTTTCCTTTTGCACGATGGCGGCGGCGGTGCCCATGTCGCGCAGCAGATAGGCGAAGTTCATGGCCACCGTGGCCATCGCCAGCAGGCCGTATTCGGAAGGGGGGAGCAGGCGCGCCAGGATAACCAGCGACACCAGTTGCAGCACGATACGTGCCGCTTGCGCCAGCGTGAGCCAGCGCGCGTTCGACATGGCGGACATCAGGCGGTGCTTCTTTCATTTGTGAAACCATAGGCCGCGATCATGGCCCGGATCTGATCGTCGTTGTAGCGCGCGCCGAGGTTGTCGAGCCATAGCGCCACCTCCTGCGAGCCGTCCCAGCAATAGATCTCGTCGCTGCTGCCGGCGCGGCGGAAGCTGGCGCCGCGCGCGCGCGCCATCCACCAGAACCAGATGTCGTCGCCGCGCGGGCACAGCCGCGTGAAAGCGTTGACGTCCAGCACCTCGGGACCGAACACGCCGGCCGGATACAAGGTACCGCCGATGCCGGTGGGGAAGTTAAGCCGGCTCGACTCGGTGTTGGCGGTCTCGAATTCCCAGTCGTTGTAGGCCACCGGCAGGCCGTCGGCGTCCAGGCGCATGCGGTGCATGCGGTGGCAGATCACCTCCAGCTTGCCCGGCACGCGGGCCTCGGTGAGCTGGCGCAGCCAGTCGCGCCAGTAGTACACGTCGTCGTCGGCGGTGACGATGGCGCGCTGCTCGCCTTGTTGTAGCAGGGGAATCATCTTCTTGTAGGAGCGGGTGTCGTCGCACGCTTCGATCTCCAGCCCGGCCGCGCGCAGCGCCGTGACGGCCGGCGGCAACTTGTCCATGTCGCCATGGGCGATCCACAACACGACACGGGCCGGCGCCTGGGACTGCGACAGCAGCGACTTGAGCGTCAGGTGCAGGGTGGCGAAGCGGGGCGGGTAGGACGTCAGTGAGACGACCACGTCGGCGCCGCCGTTGGCGCCGCGACGTGCGCCGTAATGGCGCCCGTACGCCAGCCAGTCGCGCTCGAGCACGACAAGGCGGCGCAGGTTCGCGGCGCGCCGGGCCAGCCCGCGCGCCTTGTTCTTCAACCAGCTAGTCATCGGAACGTCCTAGACGGCGTGCTTGCCGGCGCGGCCGATCGCGTGGTATTCGACGCCTTCCTTGTGCATCGTGGACGGTTCGTACAGGTTGCGGCCGTCAAAGATCAGCGGCTGCGTCAGCGCGGCCTTGAGGGCGCCGAAGTCCGGGCTCTTGAACGCCTTCCATTCGGTCATGATGATCAGCGCATCGGCGCCTTCGACCGCGCTCATCGGCGCGTCGCTGTAGCTCAGGCCGCGCTGCTCGGCCGGCAGGTCCGCCAGGTCGAGTTCGAACGCGTGGCGCGCTTCCTCCATCGAGACCGGGTCGAAGGCGACCACTTTGGCGCCGCGCTTGAGCAGCTCCTTGACCATCACGCGGCTCGGTGCGGCGCGCATGTCGTCGGTGTTGGGCTTGAACGCCAGGCCCCACATGGCAAAGGTCTTGCCGCTCAGGTCTTCGCCCAGGCGGCCGACGATCTTGCCCAGCAAGATTTGCTTTTGCTGGTTGTTGACCGACTCGACCGCGTGCAGGATTTCCAGGTGCTGGCCGAACTCGCCGGCGCTGCGCACCAGCGCCTGCACGTCTTTCGGGAAGCACGAGCCGCCGTAGCCGGTGCCGGCGTACAGGAAGCTGAAGCCGATGCGCGGGTCCGAACCGATGCCCTTGCGCACGTGTTCAATGTCCACGCCCAGCTTGTCGGCCAGGTTGGCCAGTTCGTTCATGAACGAGATGCGCGTCGCCAGCATGGCGTTGGCGGCGTACTTGGTGAACTCGGCCGAGCGCACGTCCATGTACAGGATGCGTTCGTGGTTGCGGTTGAGCGGGGCGTACAGTTCGCGCATCTTGTCGCGCGCCTGCTGGCCGGCGGCGTCGGTGTCGGCGCCGATGACGATGCGGTCAGGACGCATGAAATCGTCCACGGCCGCGCCTTCCTTGAGGAACTCGGGGTTCGATACGACGGTCACGCCGACGTCGGCGCCGCGCGCGGCCAGTTCTTCGGCGATGGCGGCGCGCACTTTCTCGCCGGTGCCGACCGGAACCGTCGATTTGTCGACCACGACCTTGAACGCGGTCATGTGGCGGCCGATATTGCGCGCTGCAGCAACCACGTATTGCAGGTCGGCCGAGCCGTCCTCGTCGGGCGGGGTGCCGACCGCGATGAATTGGACATCGCCGTGCGCCACGCTGGCGGCGACGTCGGTGGAGAAGGTCAGGCGGCCGGCGGCGCGGTTGCGCTCGATGATCTCCTTCAGGCCCGGCTCGTAGATCGGCACGCCGCCATTGTTCAGGATGTCGATCTTGCGCGCATCGACGTCGAGGCAAAACACCGAGTTGCCCAATTCGGCCAGGCAAGCGCCCGTAACGAGGCCAACATAGCCCGATCCAATCACCGTAATTTTCATTCGCGTTCCTTATTGTTTACTGTTAGCGCACCGCGCGGGAACCGCACGGCGCAGTATCGTCACATCACCATCTCATGCTATGCTACGCTGCAGCATTTGTTGGGAATTTTACACGTTATCGACGTTTCCATTGGATTATTTTGAATTCAACCGCGCGCGCCAGTCGGCGCGCGGCTGAGCGCCCGGCTGCGGTCCCGTTGGTGCCAATTGCTATTTTTGCATGCTACAATAGTGGGTGCTGCGATGGGCGGCGCCCTTCCGGGCCCGCTGCGGCAGGGTATTTTTTTCGCGTGAGCAGGAGTTTTAAGTTGGCAAAGATCGATGTTTTGTTGCCTGTTAAGAACGGAGTGGACTTCCTGGCGGAGTCGCTCGACAGCCTGCGGGCGCAAACGTTTACCGACTGGCGCGCGCTCGTGCTCGACCACGGCTCGACCGATGGCAGCGCCGAAATGGTGCTCGAGTACCAGCAGCGCGACGCGCGCATCGAGCTGCACCGGCTGCCGCACGCGCCCGGCCTGTCCGGCCTGCTCAACGCCGGCCTCGATCTGGCCGACGCCGAGTTCGTCATGCGCCACGACGCCGACGATGTGTGCATGCCCGATCGCATGGCGCTGACCCTGGCCGCGTTTGCCGCCCAGCCGGCGTGCGTGGCCATCGGCGGCCAGGCCCAGGTGATCGACGCGGCCGGCGCGCCGCTCGGCGAGATGTCGGTGCCGGTGGGCCGCGCGCGCGTCACCGCCGCCGGCCTGTTCCGCAATCCGGTGGCCCATCCGACCGCTATGTTGCGGCGCAGCGCAATGCTCGAGTTGGGCGCCCGCTACGGCGTCGATTTCCTCGGCGTGCTGGCGCCCGCGCAAAGTCTGCAAGTGCCCAACCTGGCCGAGGATTACTTCCTGTTCGGCCAGTTGGCCGTGCTGGGCCGTTGCGACAATGTGCCTCAGCAGTTGATCCGCTACCGCTGGCACGGCAACAACGTCAGCGCCACCAAGTTCATGGAACAGACCACGCTGTCGCTGGCGATCTCGCGCTTTTTGATGCGCTCTTTTTGCGCGCAGCACGGTTTGCCGTATGTCGATCCGGCGCCGTTTTGCAACCACGGCGGCCTGTTGCTCGACGTCGACGGCAAACGCAACTTCGACGCCGACTTCGCGCGCCTGGCCGACGTGCTGCGACGCGGCCTGGGCGACTCGCCGGCGCTGGAGCGCGAGCTGCGCTACCGGCGCGCGCTGGCCACGCGCAGCGGCGCCGGCCTGCTGTGGCGCTACCGCGCCTTCCGCGGCGCCCACCGTCCCGAGACGGGCGAGTGGAACGCGATACGCTCCTGGCTGATCCGGCTGTTGCCCGGCAAGCGCCGGTTGCGTGTCGCGGCCGAGCCGGCCTGAGCACTCTTTTTGATGGGACGCGCCGCGAGGCGCCCCCTGCGTTCTGACAACTAATAGGTACACTATGGCAACTATGCCCAACTTGGCTTCGCTCAGGTCGTTCAAGGCGCCCGATTTCCTGAGGAATCCGTTCCGCCCCATCTATCTGCTCGGGGCGCTGATGGTGCTCATTGCCGCAGTGCTGGGGGCGGCCACGCCGATCCTGGTGGACCTGATGAACGGCAGCCTGGGCAAACTGCTGGCCTTGCCGGCCGCGCTGGTGATCGGGCTGTTGATCATCTACGACCGCAAGCTGACCTTGCTGATGATTATCGTGCTGCGCGCCAGCGGCGACAACGTGCTCGAACTGACCCGTTTCTCGATCGGCAGCTATCCGCTCGGTATCGGCGGCGTGATCAACGGCATGGTGATTTTGCTGGCGATCATGCTGGTGTTCGAGCAACCGGGCAACATGCCGCGACGCGGCTACACCGCCTGGTGGCCGTTCCTGCTGCTCACGCTGCTGGGCATGATCCTGTCGCCCGAGCGGGGCGAGGCGGCGCGCCTGTTCCTGACCCAGGTGTCGTACTTCGCCATGTTCGTCGGCGGTTATTACTGCGTGCGCAGCCGCGAGGATTTCCGCGCCTGCCTCAAGCTGGTGATGTGGTCGTCGGCCATCCCGGTGCTGTACGCCTTCGTCTCGATGGCCATGGCCGGCGGGCATATCGGCGGCGAATTCCGGCTGCGCAGCACCTTCGGCCACCCCAACGTGCTGGCGTTTTACCTGACCGTGGTGATCGCGCTGGGCTTCTACCTGCTCAAGACGATGCCGGCGCAGGCGTCGACGAGCGCGCGCGTGTTCCTGGCCCTGTATCTGATCGTACTGCTGAGTTTGTTGATGCTGACCAAGACCCGCAGCGCCTGGAGCGCCGTCGGCCTGGCCTTCGGCCTGTACGCGCTGATCTTCGAGCGCCGCTACCTGCTCTACATGGCCGTGCTGGCGGCGGCCGGCCTGCTGATCCCCGGCGTCGGCGACCGCGTGCTCGAGCTCGGCCAAGGCAACCAGGTGACCATGTACGCCAACCTCAATTCGTTCGCGTGGCGCGTCTACCTGTGGCAAACCGGCCTCGACTACATGCAGCCGCTGAGCTTCCTGACCGGCAACGGCTTGCAGTCGTTCATCAAGTATTCGGTGATCTTCTTCCCGCTCGCCGGCAAGATCAACTACGGCGCCCACAGCGTGTATGTGCAGTTGCTGTTCGAACTGGGCATATTCGGCCTGGTCGCGTTCTTCTGGCTGGCGTACTCGCTGCTGCGTCAGCTGATGCCGCTGCTCAAGATCGACAAGCTGGCCGGCTATACGCTGATGGTCTTGCTGATCAATCTGCTCGTGTGTAGTTTCAGCGATAATATGTTCTATTATCTTTCTTATAACTGGTATTTGTGGTTCGCGATCGGCGCCGGTTGCTCCATGTGCCTCCACTCCGCCGCCGCCGCCCCCGCGCCGGGCGTCCGGGCGCGCTGAGCCATGGTGATGCCGTCTCGTCTGTCGTCCGCCGTGAGCGCGCCGACGCCGGCGCCGGTGCCGCCAGCGCATCCGGCGCACCTGGCGGTGCTCGATGGCTGGCGCGGCATCAGCATCCTGCTGGTGCTGGCCGCGCACATGCTGCCGCTGGGCCCGCACCACTACATGTTCAACTACAGCGTCGGCATCCTTGGCATGGTGGTGTTTTTCAACCTGTCGGGGTTCTTGATCACGTCCTTCCTGATCAAGGACCAGCGCGTGGTCGGCTTCCTGATCAAGCGCTTTTGCCGGGTGCTGCCGCTCGCCTGGCTGTACATGATCATCGCGCTGGTGGCGTCCAGCGCGCCGGCGGCCGTCTGGCTGGGCCACTTCCTGTTTTACGCCAACATGCCGCCCGGCGACGGCCGGCTCAATCTGCTGTTGCCGATGACCGAGCACCTGTGGAGCCTGTGCATGGAGATGCAGTTCTATGTCGGCGTGGCGCTGCTGGTGTGGGTGCTGCGCGCGCGCGGCCTGTTGCTGCTGCCGCTGCTCGGGCTCGGTTTCACGTCGCTGCGCGTGTGGGAAATCGTCATGGCCTCGTCGGTGAGCTACTACCGCATCGACGAGATCCTGGCCGGCTGCACGCTGGCGCTGGCCTACCACGGCAAGCTCGGCGCCAACGCCCGCCAATGGCTGGCGCGCGTGCCGCAACTGCCGCTGCTGGTGGTGCTGACCTGGTCGTGCATGCCGCAGGGCCAGTGGCTCAACTACGCACGTCCGTATCTGGCCGCGCTGCTGGTCGGCGCCACGCTGGTGCGCCCCGACGCCACGCTGGGCCGGGCCCTGCACGGGCGCTTCCTGTTTTTCGTTGCCGGCATTTCGTACGCGCTGTACGTGATCCATCCGTTGCTGATGCATAGCTGGCTGGGCGACGGCGAAGGCGACCTGATGATCAAGTATGCCAAGCGCCCGCTGCTGTTCCTGGTCCTGTTCGTGCTGGCCTGGCTGTCGACCCGCTATTACGAAACGCTGTTCATGGCCGCCGGCCGGCGCTGGGCCGACAGGCTGGCCGGCAAGCGGGTCCAGCCTGCCACCAAGAACGACGACGTCACTCTTCCCCAGCCCTAACGCGCCTCGCGGCGCGCACCCAAGCCCATCTTCATGAAAATAGCGTATCTCATCAATCAGTACCCCAAGGTCAGCCACAGTTTCATTCGCCGCGAGATCCTCGCGCTCGAGCGCCAGGGTTTCGAGGTGCAGCGTATCGCGCTGCGCGGCTGGGCCGACCAGCTGGTCGACGCCGAGGATTTGCGCGAGCGCGAGAAAACCCGCTACCTGCTGCGCGACGGCGCGCTGGCGCTGGCGCTGTCGACGCTCGGCGCGCTGATCAAAAGCCCGGGCCGCTTTGCAGGCGCGCTGGGACTGGCGCTGCGCATGGCGCGCCGCGCCGACCGGCCTTGGCCGCTGCACCTGATCTATCTGGCCGAGGCCTGCCGCATGCTTGGCTGGCTGCGCGCGTCCGGCGCGCGCCACCTGCACGCGCACTTCGGCACCAATCCGGCCGAGGTGGCCATGCTGGCGCGTGCGCTCGGCGGCCCGGCCTATAGTTTCACCGTGCACGGCCCCGAGGAGTTCGACAAACCGGAGTTCCTGCACATCAAGGAAAAAATCGCCCGTTCGGCCTTTGTGGTGGCCATCAGCAGCTTCGGCCGCAGCCAGCTGTTCCGCTGGATCCCGTTCACCGACTGGCCCAAGGTCGAGATCGTCCATTGCGGCCTGGAGCCGGTGTTCCACGCCGGTCCTGCGGTGCCGCCGCCGGCCGCGCCGCGCCTGGTGTGCGTCGGCCGCCTGTGCGAGCAAAAGGGGCAGTTGCTGCTGGTGCGCGCGGTGGCGCAGCTGGTCGCGCGCGGCATCCCGGTGGAACTGGTGCTGGCCGGCGACGGCGAGATGCGCGGCGAGATCGAAGCGCTGATCGCGCGCCACCAGTTGCAGGCGGCGGTGCGCATCACCGGCTGGATCAGCAGCGACCAGGTGCGCGCCGAGATGCTGGCCGCGCGCGCGCTGGCCTTGCCGAGCTTTGCCGAAGGGCTGCCGGTGGTGGTGATGGAAGCGATGGCCTTGCGCCGTCCGGTGCTGACGACCTACGTGGCCGGCATTCCGGAACTGGTGCGCGACGGCATCGACGGCTGGCTGATACCGGCCGGCGACGTCGACCACCTGGTGGCCGCGCTGGAACGGGCGTTGGCCACGCCGCTTGACGAACTTGCCGCGATGGGCGAGCGGGCTCATACGCGGGCGCTGGCGCGCCATTCGATCGATACCGAAGCGGCCAAGCTGGGCGCGCTGATCAAGGCGCTGCCGCAAGCTTGAGCCGCGCCGCGCCGCGATAGCGACCGCCACGGCGAACCTCGCCGTCGGCTAACCATGGAGTGTTGGTGATGAAAATAGCGTACTTGATTCAGGCGCATAACAATGTGCGCCAACTGGAGCGCTTGCTGGCGGCGCTGGACGGCCCCGACGTATCGTTCTTTTTGCATATAGACAAAAAGGTCGATATCGCCCCGTTCGCCCATCTGGCCGCGTCCAACGTCGCGCTGGTGGACCCGCGCGTGGCGGTGTACTGGGGCGACTTCAGCCAGGTCGAGGCGACCCTGGTGCTGATCGGGGCGGCGCTGGCCAGCCCGGTCGGGGCGACGCGGCTGGTGTTCATCAGCGGCGCCGATTTCCCGATCCGCTCGGCGGCCGAGATCGGGCGCTTTTTCGCCGAGCGTCCGCAAACGGAGTTCATCAATACGGTGGCGATGCCGGCCGACGCCCTGGGCAAGCCGATCTCGCGCCTGACGCGCTACCATCCACGGCCGAGCGCGCCGCGCGTGGTGCGCGGCCTGCAAAAAGTGATGATGCGCGTCGGACTGCTGCCGCGCGAACGCGACTACCGCCAGCACCTGGGCGCCTTGCAACCGTATGGCGGATCGAGCTGGTGGGCGTTGACCCGCGCCACTTGCGAGCACATTCTGCGTTTCGTCGAGCAAAACCCGGCGGTGGTGGAATTCTTCAAGCACACCGGATGCCCTGACGAATCGTTTTTCCAGACCATCGTCTGCAATACCGACGCGGCCGCCCGCGTGGCGCCCAATCTGACCTATACGGTCTGGGCGCCCGGCGCGGCCAGCCCGGAATACATGTCGGAAAAGCATCTGCCGATATTGCGCGAGGCGGCGCGCACGCGCGTGACGACCTCGTTCGGCGAGACAGACATCATGTTCGCGCGCAAGTTCTCCGACCAGCAGGCCGAGGTGGTGGGGCAGTTGTCACGCCAGATCGCACAGGACCAGGCGGCGGGCTGAGGCCAATCCGGGCCAAGTCGGCCCAGGCCGGGCCGGCGGCGTGCGCCGCCGGCCGGTGGATCAGGAAGCGAGGAAGCTGCTCTGCCAGCGCCAGGCATCGGCGCACATCTGGTCGACCCCGCGCGTGGCCTTCCAGCCCAGTTCGCGCTCGGCCAGTTCGGTGGCCGCGTAGCACACGGCGATGTCGCCCGGACGGCGGGCGTTGATCGTGTAGGGGATGGGCTTGCCGCACGCCTTCTCGAACGCGCGCACCATGTCGAGCACGCTGCTGGCGGCGCCGGTGCCGAGGTTGTACGTCAGCACGCCCGGTCCGGTGGCCAGTTTCTCGAGCGCGCGCAGATGGCCCATGGCCAGGTCGACCACGTGGATGTAGTCGCGCATGCCGGTGCCGTCCGGGGTGGGATAATCGTCGCCGAACACGGCCAGCCGCTCGCGCCGGCCCTCGGCCACCTGGGCGATAAAGGGCAGCAGGTTGTTCGGGATGCCGCGCGGGTTTTCACCGATCTGGCCGCTCTCGTGGGCGCCCACCGGATTGAAATAGCGCAGCAGCGCGATGCCCCAGTCGGGCGCCGCGCGGGCGTGGTCGCGCAGGATGTTCTCGATCATCAGCTTCGATCCGCCGTACGGATTGGTGGTGCGCAGCGGCGAGTCCTCGGTGATCGGCACCGTGTCCGGATCGCCGTAGACGGTGGCAGAGGAACTGAACAGCAGCCGTTTGACGCCGAACTCGGCCATCGTTTGCAGCAGCACGATGCTGCCGTACACATTGACATCGTAGTAGCGCAGCGGCTGCGCCACCGATTCGCCGACCGCCTTGAGCCCGGCGAAGTGGATCACCGCGTCGAACGCGTGGTTGCCGAACACGGCCGCCATGGCCGCGCGGTCGCGGATGTCGGCCTCGACGAAGCCGGGCGTGCGTCCGCCCAGCGCGGCAATGCGGTCGACCACGCCGGCCTCGCTGTTGGACAGGTCGTCGACGATGACCACGTCGTGGCCGGCGTTGAGCAATTCGACGCACGTATGGGAGCCTATGTAGCCGGCGCCGCCGGTGACCAGAACTTTCATCGCAATTCCTTTTCTAAGGTTGACTTGGGCCGCGTTATTCGGTGTCGCGCTTGGAGCGCACCCACTCGACCTGGCGGTTGACCAGGAAGCCGATATACACCGGCACCTTCCAGAACACATACAGTACCGCCATGGCCAGGTTGGCCGCGCTGAGGATGTTGCGGCCATAGCGCCACCAGGCCAGCAGCACCGCCATGCCCAGCGCCGCCAGCAGCGCGGCGGCCGCCAGCAGCGGGCCGGCGCCGCCGCCGAACAGTGCGAACACGGCCGTGACCGTGCCCAGCGCCAGTACCATCAGCACCAGCAGCGCCAGCGGCGGCACCGCCAGGTCGAGCGCCATGCCGACCATGCCGGGGCGGCCCTTGAGCACGCCTTCGAGCAGGAAGCGCGGCGCCGCCGACAGGATCATGCTCAGGTGGCCGTGCTCCCAGCGCTTGCGCTGGGTCTCGGTGCCGGCGTCGCTGGTGGGGAAGGTGCTCGACACCAAGGCCTGCGGACAGAACAGCGGGGGCGTGCCGGCACGCGCCAGGTCCATGCCCAGCTTCATGTCCTCGACGATGTGGCCGTTGGCCAGCGAGGCCGTGCTGATGATGCTCCACGGGAAGGCCATGCCGCTGCCCATCAGCGGGCAGGGGATGCCCAGGCGCAGGAAGCCAAGCGGGCGCACCAGGTTTTTGACGGCCCAGGCGAATTCGGCGATCTTTTTCATCGGGCCGCTGCCGGCCGGCGCGTGCATCAGGTACAGCGCCTGCACCGGCCGGCCGCTGGCGACGGCGGTGCGCGCCAGGCGGTCGATCGCGCCCGGTTCGACCAGGCAGTCGGCGTCGACGATCAGCATCACCTCGGGCGGGTCTTCGGCCAGGCAGCGCACGCCGAAGTCGAGCGCGTAGCCCTTGCCGCGCAGGTTGGCGTCGAAGCGCTCGCGCACCTCGGCGCCGGCGGCGCGGGCGGCGGCGGCGGTGCCGTCGGCGCAGTTGTCGGCCACCACCAGCACGCGGTCGCCTTGTTGCAACTGTGGCAGCAAGGTGGCGATGGTGGCGCCGACGCCGTCTTGTTCGTTATGCGCCGGCACCAGGATGGCAATGCGCGGGCGGCGCCCTGCCAGCGGCGCGCCGGGACCGGGCGCGGCAATCGCCAGCAGCGCCTGCGTCAGCAGCACCAGCACCGGCACCGCCAGCAGCGCCAGTACTATATAGAGCAGTCCCGCCAGCACGGCGCTCATGCCGCGCTCCGGGAGTCGAGGGCGGCGCCGGCTGCGACGCCGGGGATCACGCGCGCCGGGGCGCCGACGGCGGTGGCGCCGTCGGGCACGTCGCACAGCACCACCGACATGGCGCCGATGCGGGCGTTGTCGCCGATGCGCACGCCGCCGAGCACCTGCGCGTAGGCGCCGAGCTCGACGTTGTCGCCGATGACCGGGACCGGTCCGTCGGGATGGCGGTTGCCGATCGTGACGCCCTGGCGCAAGGTGCAGTTGGCGCCGATGACGGTGTCGGCGTGCAGGAAAATGTTACCGAAGTGCCAGATGCGCAATCCGGGGCCGATGCGCGCGCTTTTCGGCAGGCTCACGCCGGTGGCCGTTTCGATCAAACGGAACAGCAGCCAGTACAGCGCCAGAGACACTTTGCGCGCCAGGCCGGCGGGGCGCCGGTCGAGGCGGCGGCCATAGCGGTACAGCCAAACGGCCCAGATCGATTGTTCTTTCAAAAAAGGGCGGCGCAGCGCGTAGCGTTGCAGGTCCGCCGCCCAGTCCGGGTCGTGGCTCATGGTGTGTGGCTTTCGTGTCGGGGCAAGGCCGCCGGAGGTGGGCGACGGCATCAAAACATGTATTTTAATCCACTTGTTGGCCAGCCGTTGTTTTTTTGGTGCGGCGCAAAAAAAGCGCATGGCCGACCGCGAAGTCGGGCATGCGCCGCGCCCGCGTGCACGCGGGCGGGAAGGAGAGTACCTATTACTCGACGGCTGACAGGTCGGCGCGCACCGACGAGACGTTGTTGGCGCCGCTGGCGGCGGTCAGCACGATCCAGCCGCCCTCAGGCCAGACGAAGCGGGCGGTTTGACCGTTGCCCAGTGCGCCGGAGTTGAACTTGACCGTGCCGCCGACGTACACCTGGATCTTGAGCAGCGCGCCGCCGGTCGCGATGACCGAGAATTTCTGCGTGCTGCCGACCTTCGGCCGGCCCCAGGTAACGCGTGTCAGGCCGCTCGAATTGCCGTTGGTGACAACGGTCTGCGTTGGCGCGGCAGGGAAGACCAAGGCCTGGGCCCACTGGTCGAAGTTTGGCGTCGTGGTACCGGAGGTACGCGTCCATGGGCCGCGCATCGACAGCGCGTTGACGCTGGCAGGGGTGGTGATCTTGATGGCCTTGCCGTTGCCGTCGACCCAGCTCTGCGCGCCAACCACCTGGCGCAGGTTGGCCCGCACGCGGTCCATCTCGGCGGCGACGCTGTTGCTCCAGCCGTTAGGCATCAGGTTCAGCGGCGAGCCCGTTTCGGCGTAGATGGCAAACGGCGTGCCGGTGTTGCGGTCGACCACGTAGGCGCCATAGGTCTTGAGCGTCTCGATGATCTTGCGCAGTTGCAGGTTGCCGATCTTGGAGGTGTCGTAGCTGGCCGGCAGCATCATCAACGCGCCCTGCGGGATCTTGCCGTAGTTGGTCTTGGTGGCGTCGCCGTCGGACGAGGTGGCAGGGTACACGTACGGCGTGGTGGCCGACAGCGCGTTGTAGGTCAGCGACATGGCCAGCGCGTGCTTGTACACTGGCTGTCCGTCCTCGATCTCGTGCGTACGGATCAGACCGGCGGCGGCGGGCACGCCGGTGGCGCGGGCGCCGTGGTAGTAGTGGGCCGGGTCGCCCCAGCCGGAGCCCTTGGCCGGCGACCAAGCGTACAGCGCCGCTTCCCATTTGCCGTTGACATTCTTCAGCTGCCAGAACGAGTGGATGATGCCGGTGACCGGGTCATAGATGTCGGCGTGGCCGTCGGCGCCGCTGGCCGGCAGCGTGTCGGCGGGCCAGCGCGGCAGCGTCACCGCGCCATTCATCAGCGTATCGGGATTGTTAGGGCCGGGCGCGCCGTTGCGGCCTGTGACGGTGACCGGTTTGTCGGTGGTCTTGGCCAGGAACAGGCCGGTCGACCAGGTGCCGCGCTCGATCGACGGGAAGTAGCTCGACTTCGGGATTTCATAGGTGTCCAGCACCGGATTGATAGGGCGCGAGTTCCACGGCGACGACGCCGCGAATGGCTTTTGGTACGTCTCGAAACCACCGGCAACTGGCGCGGTGGTGGTCTGGGCGCCGGCCTGGAAGCTGAGTGCGCTGGCGCTGAGCATCGACCAGCCGACCAGTTTGGCAAGATGTTGGCCGGACGAGCCAGTTGATTTCCCGAAGAACATGATTAACTCCTGATTGAATGAATGTGGAGGGCATTAACCGCATCCCTGAAAAATATTATACACAGATTTCTTGCCGTACGGAACTTTTTTGGATTTGCCGTTTGAATCTGACGTATTCTCGCCAATACTCCGCCAGAAACGGCCGATGATTGTCATTTTTTATTTCATTCTGTTCAATTTCAAGGCCTTGCGCAGCCGCCGACGCGGCTGGCGTGGGCTTTCTTGCGCAAATTGCACCGGCTATTTTTTAAAGATAATATAATCAATATATTAATTGACGTGCGTTGCAGATATTAAATTACTGAATATAGATTAAATACAGCGAATATTAAAAATGAATTAAGGCGGCATGTGCGGATCATGTCTTGATACCGTCGCGGTATTTAGTGCGGACGCTTTGCGCTGGCGCAAACGACGCTGCGGTCCGGCACGCGCCAGCGGAGCGCGGGACCACGCCGCCGGTCTGCTATATTTCGGTAGCGAAACGCCAAGGGGCGCGTTCGGACGATTTATGTGCACATGCAGCATTTTTCGCTGGTAAAAATGTTGTTGCTATGCCATGATCCTCCCTGCCGCCCGGGCCAACCCCGCGTGCGGGCCGCGCGGCGCCTCTCGTCAGGCGCCCCGGCCAGTGCCGGCGGGCATTTTTTTTTACCTATTTTATAGAGGACCATATATGAAGGCGATGATCTTGGCTGCAGGCAAGGGGACCCGGGTGCGCCCGCTGACGTTCGATTTACCAAAACCGATGATACCGGTGCTGGGCAAACCGGTCATGGCCTACCTGATCGAGCACCTGGCCAAATACGGCGTCAACGAAATCATGGTCAACGTCAGCTACCTGCATGAAAAAATCGAGGAGTACTTCGGCGAAGGCGACCAGTACGGCGTGCAGATCGGCTACTCGTTCGAAGGTTACACCAACGACAAGGGCGAAGTCGTCCCGGAGGCGCTGGGCTCGGCTGGCGGCATGAAGAAGATCCAGGAGTTCGGCGGCTTCTTCGACGACACCACGATTGTGCTGTGCGGCGACGCCGTCATCAACCTGGACCTGAAGTCGGCGCTGTTCGAACACCGCCGCAAGGGCGCCAAGGCCAGCGTGATCTGCCGCGAAGTGCCGTGGGACAAGGTCGAGAGCTATGGCGTGGTGGTCAGCGACAAGGAAGGCCGCATCAAGCAGTTCCAGGAAAAACCGAAGCAGGAAGAGGCGCTGTCGAATTTCGTCAGCACCGGTATCTATATCTTCGAGCCCGAGATCCTCGACCTGATCCCGGCCGGCAAGGTGTTCGACATCGGCTCCGAGCTGTTCCCGCTGCTGGTCGAGCAGGGCGTGCCGTTCTACTCGCAAAACCGCACCTTCAGCTGGATCGACATCGGCAGCGTCAAGGACTACTGGGAAGTGTCGCAGAGCGTGATGATGGGCGAAGTGGCCCACATGGACGTGCCGGGCATCCAGCTGGCCGACGGCATCTGGGCTGGCCTCAACACCAGCATCGACTGGGAAGGCACCACCATCGAGGGCCCGGTCTACATCGGCTCGGGCTGCAAGATCGAGGCCGGCAGCACCATCATCGGCCCGACCTGGATCGGCCACGGCAGCCATATCTGCGCCGGCGCCGAAGTCGTGCGCAGCGTGCTGTTCGAGTACACCCGGGTGTTACATAACGTAAAACTGGACGAAATGATCGTCTTCAAGGATTATAGTGTCGACCGCGCGGGCGAGATGCGCCATGTGTCCGAGTACGGCGATGGCGAGTGGACCAATGCCCGCGACCGCCGCAACAAGCGGCGCAACCCGGCCGAAGCCGATAAATAACAAGGAAGTTGCATGAAAATTTACCCGGTAATCCTGTCCGGCGGCGCCGGTACCCGGCTGTGGCCGCTGTCGCGGGCGGTACTGCCCAAACAGCTGCTGCCGCTGGTGTCGGAGCAGACCATGCTGCAGGAAACCGTGCTACGGCTGGTCGGCGGCGCCGACTTCGCCGCGCCGCTGATCGTTTGCGGTAACGACCATCGCTTCATGGTGGCCGAGCAATTGCGCGCGATCGGCGTGACGCCGCTGGGCATCATGCTGGAATCGGCCGGGCGCAACACGGCGCCGGCCGTGGCCGCCGCGGCCGAGTACCTGCGCGCGATCGATCCGGAGGCGCTGATGCTGGTGCTGCCGGCCGATCACGTGATCACCGACCGCGCCGCCTTCCACGCCGCCATCGCCAGCGCCGCCCAGCTGGCTGGCGATGGGGCGCTGGCCACCTTCGGCGTGGTGCCGACCGCGCCCGAGACCGGCTACGGCTATATTCATCGCGGCACGGCCGTCGGCGCCGCCTACAAGGTCGACCGCTTCGTCGAAAAGCCGGACCAGGCCAAGGCCCAGTCCTTCCTCGACGACGGCGCCTATTATTGGAACAGCGGCATGTTCCTGTTCCGCGCCGAGCGTTATCTGGGCGAGCTGGCCGAATTCGCGCCGGCCATCGCCGCCGCCTCCGGCGAAGCGGTGCGGAAAGCCTACCGCGACATGGATTTCTGCCGCCTGGACGAGGCCGCGTTTGCGGCCAGCCCGTCCGATTCGATCGATTACGCCGTCATGGAGCGCACGCAACACGCGGTGGTGGTGCCGGCCGACATCGGCTGGAGCGACGTCGGCTCGTGGTCGGCCCTGCGCGACGTGCTGCCGCACGACGCGAACGGCAACGCCACGCGCGGCGACGTGTATCTGGACGGCGTGGCCAATTCGCTGGTGCGCGCCGAAAGCCGCATCGTGGCGCTGGTGGGCGTCAGCGACGTCGTCGTGGTCGAGACCGCCGACGCGGTGCTGGTGGCGCACAAGGACCAGGTGCAGCGCGTCAAGCAGGTGGTCGAGCATTTGAAAACCACTGAGCGCACCGAGCATTTGCACCACACCAAGGTGTACCGCCCATGGGGTTGCTACGAAGGCATCGACATCGGCGAGCGCTTCCAGGTCAAGCGCATCACGGTCAATCCGGGCGGCAAGCTGTCGCTGCAAATGCACCACCATCGCGCCGAACACTGGATCGTGGTCAGCGGCACGGCCCGCGTGACGTGCGGCGACAGCGTGACCCTGCTGTCGGAAAACCAGTCGACCTATATTCCGATCGGCATGAACCACCGCCTGGAAAATCCGGGCAAACTGCCTTTGCACCTGATCGAGGTGCAGTCCGGCAGCTACCTTGGCGAGGACGACATCGTTCGTTTCGAGGACGTCTACCAGCGCGTTTAAGCGCTCCGGACTCCCCGCCCGCACCGGCCCGCGTCGTTCGACGCGGGTTTTTTTTCGCCACCGCAATGGCGTTCGCGTGTGGCCATGGCAAAGGCCCCGCAGCGTAAATTGCCCAGGACAACTGTGTCGCGGCATGCGGCGCAGCACATTTTTTCGTCACCGAAGATGATGCCTGTTGGTTTTTTGAGTTGTCACAGATAAATCAAAATCGCTTTTGCAAGCGAATCGCAAGTCATTGTTTTGCAACGAACTATTTTTAAAGTTGTAGCGTTGGCAAGCGACCTGAGCAATAATGGAAGCGCATTATGGCGCCACAAAATACCGCATCGCAACATTTATTTCACGGTATGAAAAAGGCTTTCAAAAAAAATATGTAAAATAAAAAAAGAGCAACTAATTTGCTTGCTTCATGCTATGATGCTGTCTAGTTACTAGTGAACAAACAAGTGGCCACCTCCGCGGCCTATAACCTCCTTAAGGATTTTCTGATGAAACTGAAACACATCTTCGCCGCTCTGCTGGCCGCCGCTTCGTTCAACGCCATGGCTGCCGACCAGTCCGTACAGATCTACGTGACCCCGCCAACCAGCGATATGAATCACTTCAACGGTAAAGCCGTTGCTGGCGATGGCCTGCTGTCGGGCGGCAGCGACGTCATCACCTTCACCGGCCTGGCAACTGGCTACTACTTGGTCGACGTCAGCATCAGCGGTCAGAACCTGACCTTCTCGTCGCAATCGAACCTGAACGGCGTTCCTGGCGAACTGACTTCGGCCGGCAAAGGCCGCTACGCTTTCTTCAGCTCGAGCCCAGCGTCGTCGTTCACGCTGAACCTGTTCGGTACCGCAGCCGCTGGCGCTACCTATAGCGGCGACGTCACCGTCACCGCCGTGCCAGAAGCCGAAACCTACGCAATGATGCTGGGCGGCCTGGGCCTGATGGGCTTCATGGCTCGTCGTCGCAAAGCTAAAAACGCAGCTTAATTGCTGTGTTCGCCGCGGCCGCGCCCAACGGCGCGCGCGGCATCAAAAAGCCCCGGCTACGCCCCGGGGCTTTTTTTATTTTTATGGCCACCTTTCCGCCTCTATAATGATGCAAGTCCGGTCACACCGATCGGCGCACGCGGAGGAGGGAAGGTGCGCGCTTTGCCCCGTCATACCCGGAACACAGCGGCCCCGGCGACCGTGATCGCCGCGCTTGGCCTCGGCCTGGCGCTGGCAAGTCCTGTCGCAGCCGCCGCGCTGGCGCCGTCACAGCTGGCGCTGGTCGTCAACGACGACGAGCCCAATAGCGTGGCCATCGGCGCTCTCTACCGCGACGCCCGCGGCATTCCCGAAAAAAATATCGTCCACGTGCGCATCGCCAAGTCGCCGCGCCAGCTCACGCCGGAGCAATTCGCCCCGCTGCGCCAGCAAATCCTCGACCGCCTCGGCCCCGACATCCGTGCCGTGCTGATGGTCTGGACCGCGCCGTACGCGGTCGGCTGCAATTCGATCACCTCGGCGCTGACGCTCGGCTTCGACGCCGCCCAGTGCGCGGCGCCTTGCGGGCCGGGCAAACCCAGCGCCTACTTCGGCGGCGACCAGGTCACGCCGGCGATGGAGGCGATGAAGATCAGCATGCTGATGCCGACCGGTTCGGTGCCGCTGGCCAAGGAGCTCATCGCCCGTGGCGGCACCCGCTACTTCCGTTTCCCGGCCGCCAGCGCGTATTACCTGACCACCTCGGACGGCCTGCGCAGCGTGCGCGCGCGCTTTTTCCCGCCGGCCGGCAAGGTCGCCTCGCACGAGTTGACGATCAAGCGCCTGAACGCCGACGCGCTCGAAGACGCGCACGACATCATGATCTACCAGACCGGCATGGTCAAAGTCGACAAGCTCGACACGTTGCGCTTCCTGCCCGGCGCGCTGGCCGACCATTTGACGTCGACCGGCGGCGACCTGCTGGGCGAGGGCCAGATGAGCAGCCTGCGCTGGCTGGAGGCCGGCGCCACGGCCAGCTACGGCACGGTGTCCGAGCCGTGCAACCACGTGCAGAAATTTCCCCATCCGGCCGTGCTGCTCAAACGCTACCTGAGCGGCGACAGCGCCATCGAAGCCTACTGGAAAAGCGTCGGCTGGCCGGCGCAGGGCGTATTCATCGGCGACCCGCTGGCGGCGCCGTACGCGCGCTAAATCCGTCCTCGGCGCCCATCGTTGGCGCCGATGCAACACCTGATACATGTGAAACATATCGCTGTCATGAGGCGGTCATGACGATGTCATAATATGTAAATTGCTATATTTAATAACAATGCTCACCTGGATCGTTCATGAAAACTCTCCGTACTTCATCCGTCCCCCGCGCCGCGTCCACGCCCGGCCGCCGCACCCTGATCGCGGCCGCGCTGCCGGCTGTCCTGGCCGTCTTGTCGGCGCCCGCGCTGGCCGTGTCGCCGGTCGTCATCAGCCAGGTCTATGGCGGCGGCGGCAATTCCGGCGCCACCTTCAAGAACGATTTCATTGAACTGTTCAATCGCGGCGACGCGGCGGTCGACATCACCGGCTGGAGCGTGCAGTACGCCAGCGCGGCCGGCGGCAGCTGGGCCGTCAGCAAGGTCACCGGCAACGTCACCCTGCAGCCGGGCCAGTATTTCCTGCTGCAGCAGTCGGCCGGCAGCGGCGGCTCCGAAAGCCTGCCGACACCGGACACGCTGGGTTCGCTGGCGATGGGCGGCAGCGCCGGCAAGGTCGCGCTGGTCAACAACAGCACCGCGCTGAGCGGCGCGGCGCCGGCCAGCGCTTCGCTGGTCGATCTGCTGGGCTATAACGCCGGCTTCTTCGAGGGCGCCAACGGCCCGGGCCTGAGCAACACCACCGCCGCGCTGCGCGCCGCCGGCGGTTGCACCGACACCGACAACAACGCCAGCGACTTCGCTACCGGCGCGCCGACGCCGCGCAACAGCGCCAGCGCGTTGCGCCCTTGCGGCGTGCCGCAGGCGCCGCCGATCGTCGCCAGCTGCCCGGCCAATCTGGCGCTGGCCTTCGGCATCGACGGCAGCGCCGAACTGAGCGCCACCGACGCCGACGGCACCGTCAACCGCGCCGCCATCACGGCCGGCGCCGTGCCCGGCATCAGCCTGGTTAACTTCCTGGCCGCCGGCGCCGCCGGCGGCACCGCCAGCGCCAGCCTCAACGTCGCCGCCAGCGTGCAGGCCGGCAGCTATCCGGTCGTGGTCACCTTCGGCAACGACCAGGCCCAGCAAGCGATCTGCAACATCAACGTCACGGTCGCCGCGCCGGCCAGCCTGACCCACACGATTCCGCAAATCCAGGGCAGCGGCGACACCAGCCCGTACGCCGGCACCATCCAGACCACCGAGGGTGTCGTCACCGCCAAAGTCGGCAGCAGCTTCTTCATCCAGGACGAGAACGGCGACGGCGATCCGCTGACGTCGGACGGCCTGTTCGTCTTCACCACCGCTGCCAACACCGGCACCGTGCAGATCGGCGACCGCGTGCGCATCAGCGGCACCGTCACCGACTACGCGCCGGTGGCCGGCGGCCGCGCCTACACCGAACTGACCGCCGTCACCAGCATCGTCAAGCTGGCCGGCGGCATTGCCGTCACGCCGACCAATGTCACGTTGCCGCACCCGAACCTGGGCCAGCTCGAAGGCATGCTGGTGCGCTTCACGTCGCCGCTGACCGTGGCCCAGCTGCAATACCTGGGCGATCGCGGCGAAGTGACCTTGTCGTCCGGCCGGCTCGAAGTGCCGACCAATAAATACCGCGCCGGCACGCCGGAAGCGATCGCGCTGGCGGCCGCCAACGCCCGCAACCAGATCGTGCTCGACGACGGCATCTTCACCACCCCTGCCGTGATTCCCTACCTGGGCGCGGACGGTTCGCTGCGCGCCGGCGACACGGTCGACAACCTGACCGGCGTGATCGATTTCGGCGCCAAGGGCGGCGGCGGGGCGGCCTTCAAGCTGCAGCCGACGCTCACGCCGGTGTTCTCGCAGGATAATCCGCGTCCGGCCGCGCCGGTGCTGGCAGCGGGCAACGTCAAGGTCGCCAGCGCCAACGTGCTGAACTACTTCACCACCTTCACCGACGGCACCGACATCACCGGCGCCAGCGGCCAGGGTTG
Organism: Duganella sp. AC917; assembly: GCF_979258245.1. Lineage (NCBI taxonomy): Bacteria > Pseudomonadati > Pseudomonadota > Betaproteobacteria > Burkholderiales > Oxalobacteraceae > Duganella > Duganella sp. AC917. The sequence continues at coordinate 3,448,712 of NZ_OZ409848.1, read as the reverse complement.
CGCGATCGGCGGCGGGGCGCCGTCGCGTTCGAACTGCCGGGGCGCCGACAATATCACCGAGTTCAACCGTCAAAGCGCGAAGATCGTCGGCGAGCTCAAGGCGCTCGAGGCCGACGTCTACGGCTTGATGGAGATCCAGAACAGCGGCGACTACTCGGTCGGCAAGCTGGTCGACGCGCTCAACGAGGCGATCTCGCCGGGCACCGGCCTCAAAACCTACGCGGTGGTGCCGCAGCCGCCCGCCACCGGCACCGACGCCATCCGCGTGGCGATGATCTACAAGCCGGCCACGTTGACGCTGTTGGGCAACGCGCTGTCGGACGCCGACGCCATCAACAACCGGCCGCCGATGGCGCAGACCTTCAAGGCGGCCAACGGCGGCAAGTTCTCGCTGGTGGTCAACCACCTGAAGTCCAAGGGCAGCTGCCCGGCGCCATCGAACGTCGACGGCGACAAGGGCGACGGCCAGAGCTGCTGGAACGCGACCCGCGTGCAGCAGGCCCAGCGCCTGGTGGACGTGTTCGTGCCGCAGGTGGTGGCCGCCGCCGGCGACGCCAAGGTGCTGCTGATCGGCGACTTCAACGCCTACGGCCATGAAGACCCGGTGCAGGTCATCGTCAACAAGGGCTATGTCAACCAGCTCGAGCGCTACATTCGCGGCGCCGGCGCCATGCCGTATTCCTACGTGTTCAACGGCGAAGCGGGCTACCTGGACCACGCGCTGGCCAGCGCCGCGCTCAGCGCCGCGGTGGTGGGCGCGGCCGAGTGGCACAACAACGCCGACGAGCCGCCGGTGATCGACTACAACACCGACGGCAAGCCGCAGGACAAGTACACCGCCGCGCCGTACCGCGCTTCCGACCATGATCCGGTGGTCGTCAGCCTTAACCTGCCGGCGTCGGCGTTCGACGTCACCGCCGGCGTGCGCGGCCTCGGATCGGGCCTGGTGTTTACGCGCCTGACCGGGCGCTGGAGCGGCAGCTACGCCGTCACCAACACCGGCACCGCCGCGCTGAACGGCCCGCTGCAGATCGAGCTGGGCGGCCTGGCGGCCGGCGTCACCTTGCTCAACGCCAGCGGCAGCCACAACGGCGCGCCTTACATCACCGCCAACGTCGGCTCGCTGGCGCCGGGCGCCACCATCACCGTCCCGCTGAGCTTTACCAAAACCGGCGCGGCCGGCATCAGCTATACGGCTAAAATTTACAGCGGCAATTTCTAAGGAAAGAAAATTATGATCGTTAAACTCCCTGTGGCATCCCTGCGCCGCGCACTGCTGGCCCTGGCGCTGGGCGCCTGCGCCAGCCTGGCGTCGGCCGCCTCGACCTTCCACGTCGAACTCGACACGTCGTCGTTCGCCTCCACCGGCTGGATCGACATGCAATTCAATCCGGGTGGCGTGTCGAGCCCGCTGGCGCAGGTGTCGCTGAGCGGCTTCACCGGCTTTGGCGATTCCGCCACGGCGCAGTTGAGCGGCAACGCCAGCGGTTCGCTGGCGGGCGGCTACACCTTGGTCAACAACGGCGCCGGTGGCTTGAACGGTTTGTTCCACGAAGTCGACTTCGGCGGCAAGATCGGTTTCGACGTCACCTTCAGCGGCGCCGCCGATCCGGGCGCCGGTATCGGCTCGGATTTCTATGTGGGCTTGTACAACCAGGCGCAGGACGCGCTGCTGGGCACCAACGAACCGAGCGGTGCGCTGGTGTTGCTGAACTGGACGCCGTACGGCACCGTGATTCCGGCCATGCTCAACAACACCATCGGCACCAGCGTGAACGCCGTCAGCGCGGTGCCGGAAGCCGAGACGTGGTTGATGCTGGGCGCCGGGCTGGCCCTGGTCGGCGGCGTCGCCAGCCGCCGCAAGCACGCGGCGTAAGGCATTAGGAGGGCCGGCGGGGGCACCGGCCGGCGCACAAAAAACGACACATGCGGATGTGTCGTTTTTTTTTCGTCCACGGATGCGGCGGGGCGTTGGCCGTAGGGGCAAAAAACGCCGCACCCTTGCGGGCACGGCGTTTCGATTGTCCAGCGCGCCGCTACGGCAAGTGCCTAGCGCGCGCTGATTTTGCGGCTGACCTTGGCCGCGCCTTCCGCCAGCGGCACCGGATTGTTGGTTTCCACCAGCACCGTGGTCGACGAGGCGACGTCGCCGTTCAGGTCGAGGTATTGCACCCCGCCGTAGTAGCGCTTGCCCGTCGCAAGGCCGCTCCAGCTGGCCGTGACGGTGGCGACGTTGCCGGCGTAGACCCGGCTCGGCACGGCCGCCTTCAGGGCGCCCGCGTTGTCGCCACGGGTGACCACGGCCGACGACAGGTTGAAGTCGGTCGAGACGCCGTCGGCCGGCGCGTAGCCGACCACGCAGACGCGGTAGTTGCCTGCGGCCGGGCTGTTCAGGCGCACCCACTCGGTCGAGCCCCCGCGCAGGCTGCCGCCGGCCACGCTGCCGTCCGGATTGAGCACTACCAGGTCGAGGTCGTCACCGCCGTTGGACGAGGTGTCGCGGTCGAACAGTTCGAACGCGGCGGCCACCGTGTTGGCGGGTATCGTCACCGGAATGGCGCGCACGCCGACCGTGTTGGCAAGACACGCGGCGGCCACGTCGGCGGCCGAGTCGAGCGGCTCCAGGATGGCCGGCACCGTTTGCGTGGCGCCCCGGGAGACTTCCTTGAAGCCGCCGACTGCCGCGCCCATGCGGCCGTTGAAGCCGGCGAGCACGCTCAACAGCACGGTGCTGGTAGGGCGCGTGCTGGCCGTCAGCGCCGGCGACGAGATGGCCCGGCCGCTGCGCGCCGTCAGTGGCACGCGCACCACGTGGCTGGCGTCGGTCCAGGTGACGTCACCGTATTGCCACTCGTTGAAGGCGGCGGTGGTGCGGGTCAGCTTGACCGTGTAGCTGGCGCTGGCGTTGGGCGCCAGGTTCAGCGTGGCGGGCGAGAGCACGGCGGTGAAGCCGGGCAGGCTGGCGCTGCCGCTGTAGGTGGCGGCGCTGGCGCCGACGTTGGTGACGGTGCGGGTGACCTCGACCGTGCCGAGCGCGTTGTTGACGGTGATCGACGGCAGGTTCAGGTTGTAGCCGGTGATCGAGCCGTCGGTGCACTCGGTGCTGAAGCCGGCGCCGCACTGGTAGCGCTTGTAGTCGCGCGCGCCCAGGTCGTACACCAGGCCCGGATCGCTGGCGCCTTTGGCGTTATAGGCGCGGCCGTTGGCCGGATGCGGCACGGTGCCGAACGGGTTGATGTGGCCGGCGCCCTGCGACCACGGCAGCACGCCTTGTTGCAGCCCGGCCAGGCCGTCGGCGAAGGTCGGCGTGGCGCTGGTCATCAGCGCCGACTTGATCGCCGCCGGCGACCAGGTCGGATGTTGCTGGCGCAGCAGCGCGGCAACGCCGGCCACGTGCGGCGACGACATCGACGTGCCCTGGTACAGCGCCCACGCCGGCGGCGGCGTCAGCGTGCCGTTGATGACGTTGGCGCGCTGGACCGCCGTCAGTTCCGGCGTGACGCCGGCCAGGATGTCGACGCCGGGCGCGGTGACGTCCGGCTTGAGCACGTTGCCGTCGTAGCGGTTCGGGCCGCGCGAGGAGAAGCTGGCCGAGACCGGCGCGTTCGGCACGATCACGCTGCTGAACACGCTCAGGCCGGCCAGCGCGCCCTGGGCCGCCGCGTACGCCTTGATGGCGTCGCCGTCGGCCTTGGTCACGTGCACCGTCGGCACCGAATGCACCTCGGCCACCAGGCCGCTGCCGTTGTCGACCATGATCATGCCGACGCCGCCGGCCTGCTTGACGGCCAGGCTCTTGTCGACGCGGGCGTTGGTGCCCCGCACGCAGGTGACTACCTTGCCGGCGACCTTGGCCGGATCGAGCGTCGGGCCGCCGTTGCCGCCAACGCTATAGCACAGGCGCGCCTCATTGGCGTTGGCGCCGGCCAGCACCGCGTCCTCGGACCGGATCAGCGGCGTCTTGGGCAGCGCCGTGTTGTTCAGCGAAACGCCTTTGTAGGTGGCGTTGTTGCCCAGCGTGACCGTGCCCTGGAACACGCGGTTGTGGACCGACGCGCCGATCGTGGCCAGCCATGGGCTGATGTGGTTGACCTCGTTGGCGGGACCGTCGTTGCCGGCCGAGGCGGCGACGAACACGCCGGCGTTGGTCGCATGCAGGAAGGCTTGTTCGACCGCGTCGTTGATGACGGTGCCACCGCTGATCGAGTAGTTCAGCACGTCGACGCCGTCGGTGACGGCCTGTTCGACGGCGGCCACCGCGTCCGAACCCCAGCAGCTGTTCTTGCCGCCGGTCGGGTCGGTGGCGTCGTTGAACGTCCAGCAGATTTTGTAGGAGGCGATGCGCGCGCGCGGGGCGATGCCCGACACCTGGCCCATCGGAATGTTGTCGCCCAGGGTGGCCGTCACGCCGTTGTTGCCGGCCGCCGTGGTCGAGGTGTGGGTGCCGTGGCCGCCGTGGCCGACGGTGCCGCCGATCGAATCGCGCGGCGAGACGAACTCGGTCCAGTGCAACGTGCGCCCGGTGGCCTTGAAGCCGTCGATGAAGTAGCGCGCGCCGATCAGCTTGTTGTTGCACTGGGCCACGGTGAAGCCTTCGCCGCTGTCGCAGCCGCCCTGCCAGCCGGCCGGCGCGTCATAGGCCAGCGTGCCGCTGTTGTCGAAGGTCGGCTTGCCGTTGGCGTCCACGCGGTCGGCGTAGGACAGGTTCTCCGGCCAGATGCCGCCGTCGATGATGCCGACCACGACGTTCTCGCCGGCCTTGCCCTTGCCGCCGAGCTGGTTCCACAGGCCGTTGGCGCCTTCCAGGCCAAGGAAGCTGGGCGTGTAATTGGTCAGCATCTGGCGCGGCGTGTCGGCGGTGATGTTGGCCACCGCGCTGTTGGCCTTGAGCGCGCGCACCTCGTCGTCGGTGAGCATGGCCGAGAAGCCGTTGAGCACCACCTTGTAGTCGTACAGCAGCGGTGCGGCGGCCACGACCGCCTTGACCGACTGCTGCTTCTGGATCAGGTAGCCGCTATAGACCTGGGCCGCGCTGGTGTTGAGGTCGAGCCGCGCGCCGGCGGCCGGCTTGGTGGCGGCGATGCCGGCCACGCCGCCGGTGTAGGACGACAGCGGCTTGTCGGCCAGTTGCACGATGTAGGGGCGGCGCGTGTTGTCGGCGTGCGCGGCCAGGCTCAGGCCGGACAGCAGCAGCGCGATCGCTGCGGAAACAGGGCGTAATGTCATTGGGTGGTTCCTCGATGGGTGGCTCAAACGGCGTGGGCGGATGCTTGGGCTTGCTTGCGGCGGCGCGCCGCGCCGACCACGCCGAGCAGGCCGGCGCCCATCGTCAGCCAGGTCGACGGCTCCGGCACCGGCGCGGCCACCAGCGCGTTGGTGGTGATGTTGTCGATGGCAAACTGGCCGAGGCCCGTGCTGAACGCGGAGCAGTCGCCGCCGGCGTCGCAGACAAAGGCGAAGAAGGCCAGGCTGGTGAACTGGGCGTTGCTGAACAGCGTAGACGCGGTGTAGCTGCCGAACTCGAAGCCCTCGCTGCCGGGCGCGTAGAACGCATAGTCTTCGTACACCGTGCTGTTGTCGGCCCTGAAGCCCTGCACGCGCAGGAAGCCGGGCGTCGCCGGGTAGTCGTAGGCGTTCGAGCCGAGGAAGGAGGCGTCGAACGATTTGAGGCCGAAGGTGCCGCCCGGGGTGGTGCTGGTCAGCTCGAGGTAGCCGTCGTTGATGACGGTGGCGTAGTTGCTGCTGCTTGCCGGGCACTGCAGGAAGCCGCACGCGGCCACCGAATCGGTGCCGTCGATGATGGCGCCGACCGCGTCGCCCGGCAGCGCTTCCGAATCGCTTGAGTAGAAGCCGATATTGAAGCCCTGGCCGACGATGGCGTCGTTATGTGTCAGGCCCACCGGCGGCAAACCGTCGAAGTCGAGGGTGACGTCGGCGTGGGCCGACGGCAGGATGGCCATGGCCAGGCCGGCCAGCATGGATGCACGGACCAATTGTGTCAGTCGGAGGCGCGATGCGGCGCGTGGCGCATCGGTGGGGAACGAGCTGCGTTTCATGGATCTACCCTTTTGTGAGTGAACGACGATGACGTTGGTGCCCCGTTGACGCGCCGGGACAGGCGTGTGCTCCCGTCTGCGCGGGAGATGTCAATAATAGTAGCAAGCTCAACAATAAAGTGGCGAAAAGTTTATCAGTCAAAATTCGGGTAACTAGCATTTTTGCAGCGGTAAATTCGGTTTCCGCTGGGAGCCCGCGTGACCCGCTATCGCGTGTTGCTGTGAGTAATTCGCAACATTGTTGAGGAGGCACAAGGAACGCGCGCGCCGTCGGCCGGCTTCGCGTCGCGGTATCCGGCCCATGAAATCGTTGGCGGAAACGACAAGGCGCCGCCCCCGTGAAGGGGCGGCGCCTCGGTTCCGCGGCATTCGCCGCGGACTACTGGTGTGGAACGCTTACTTCGTGCCGCTAACCTTTGCGCGCGGGCCCGACAGCACCAGCGGCAGCGGATCGTTGGTCTCCACCAACAGCGCGGTCGTGGCGGCGACAGCGCCGGCCGGGGTCAGGAACTGCGCCCCGCCCAGATAGCGCTTGCCGCTGGCCAGGCCGCTCCACGAAGCGGTGATGGTCGCGGCGCCGCCGGCATACACCTTGCCCGGCGTGGTCAGCTTCAGGTTACCGCCGATGTCGCTGCGCGCCACAACCGCCGACGACAACGTGTAGTCGGTGGCCACTTTGTCGGCCGGCGCGTAACCGACCACGCAGGCGCGGTAGGCGCCGGCGGCAGGGCTGTTGAGCATGACCGACTCGTTGGATCCACCGTTCAGGCTGGATGCGGCGACGCTGCCGTCCGGCGCCAGCAGCACCAGGTCCAGATCGTCGCTGCCGTTGCCCGAGGAGGTGTCGCGGTCGAACAGTTCGACCGACAGCACCACCGCGTCGGCCGGCACGCTGAGCGGCGTGACGACGGTGCCGACCACGTTGGCGCGGCAGGCGGCGGCCGTCGCCTCCAGGTCCGCCGGCGGCGTGCCGGGGAAGGCGCTGACCGTTTGCGCGGTGCGGCTGATTTCCTTCAGACCGCCTCCGGCGACGCCGAGGCGTCCGGTGAAGCCGGTGTTTACGCTCAGCAGGGTAGTGCTGGTGGCGCGGGTGCTCTTGACCAGCGCCTTGGACACGACCTGCTTGCCCTCGCGGGCGGTGACCGGCACGCGCACGATGTGGCTGCCATCGGTGAGCACCAGTTCGCCGAACTGCCAGACGCTGTCCGGCGCCGTGGTGCGGGTCAGCTTGACGGTGAAGCTGGCGCTGGCGTTCGGCGCCAGGGTCAGCGTGGCCGGCGAGACCGTCACGCTGTAGCCGGGCAGCGTGGCGCTGGCGGTGTAGGTGGCGGTGGTGGTGCCGACGTTGGTCACCGTGCGCACCACGTCGGTCGAGCCGAGCGTGTTGCCGACGGTGATGGACGGCAGGTTCAGGTTGTAGCCGGCGATGTTGCCCGACGCGCATTGCGAAGCGATGCCGGCGCCGCACTGGTATTTCTTGTAGTCGAGCGCGCCGAGGTCGAACACCAGGCCCGGATCGGCGGCGCCGCCCGGGTTGTAGGGCTTGCCGTCGGCCGGATGGCGCACGGTGCCGACCGGGTTGATGTGGCCGGCGCCCTGGGCCCACGGCAAGGTGCCGGTTTGCGGACTTGGCAGGTTGTCGGTGAAGGTCGGCGTGGCGGTCGTCATCATGGCCGATTTGATCGCCGCCGGCGACCAGGTCGGATGCAGCTGCTTGAGCAGCGCGGCGATGCCGGCCACGTGCGGCGACGACATCGAGGTGCCGTCGTACAGCGCCCAGGCCAGCGGTACCGGCGACAGGGTGCCGCTGACCAGGCTGGCGCGCTCGGCCGGTGTCAGGTCCGGCGTCACGCCGGCCAGCACGTTGGCGCCAGGCGCCGTCAGGTCCGGCTTGAGCACGTTGGCGTCGTAGCGGTTCGGGCCGCGCGAGGAGAAGCCGGTGATCACCGGCGCCGGCGTGGTGCTGGCGCCGATGGTGAAGCGGCTCAGGGCGGCGGTGGCGCCGGCGGTGGTGGCGTAGGTCTTGACCAGCGCGCCGTCGGCCGCGCTGATGTGCACGGTTGGGATCACATGCGGGTCGGCCACCAGGCCGGCGCCGTTGTCGACCAGGATCATGCCGACGCCGCCGGCTTCCTTGACCGCCAGGCTCTTGTCGAGGCGGTCGTTGGTGCCGCGGTCGCAGGTGACGACCTTGCCGGCCACCTTGGCCGGGTCGAGCGCCGGCGTGCCGCCGTTCCAGCTGGTGCTGTAGCACAGGCGGCCGGCGGTGACGGCCGCGCCGGTCACGCGCGCGTCCTCGCCGCGTATCAGCGGCGACTGCGGCAGCGGCGTCGGGTTGAGCGAGTAGCCCTTGTACTGGGCGCCATTGCCGAGCGTGACGGTGGCGCCGAACACGCGGTCGTGGGTGGAGGCCGCCACGGTGGCCAGCCACGGGCTGATGTGGGCGACCTGGTTGCCCGGGCCGCTGTTGCCGGCCGAGGCGGAGACGAACACGCCGGCGTTGACCGCGTGCAGGAAGGCCTGGTCGACCGGGTCGGCCAAGGTTTCGCCGCCGCCGATCGAGAAGTTGAGCACGTTCACGCCGTCGATGACGGCCCGTTCGATCGCCGCCACCGAGTCCGCGCCCCAGCAGCTGTTCTTGCTGCCGCTCGCTTCGGCCGGGGCCACAAAGGTCCAGCACACCTTGTAGGAGGCGATGCGCGCGCGCGGGGCCATGCCCGACACTTCGCCGACGGCCGCGCCGCCCAGCTTGGCGGCCACGCCGTTGTTGCCGCCGGCCGTGGTCGAGGTATGGGTGCCGTGGCCGCCGTGGCCGGTGGCGCCGCCGAGCGAGTCGCGCGGTGAGACGAACTCGGTCGAGTGCAGCGTGAAGCCGGTGTTGTCGAAACCGTTCTTGAAATAGCGCGCGCCGATCAGCTTGTTGTTGCAGGCGGCCACGGTGAAGCCTTCGCCGTCCTGGCAGCCGCCCTGCCAGTTGGTCGGTGCGTCGTAGACCAGCGTGCCGCTGTTGGCGAAGGTCGGCTTGCCGTTGGCGTCCACGCGGTCCGCGTAGGATGGGTTTTCCGGCCAGATGCCGGTGTCGATGATGCCGATGACGATGTCCTCGCCGGCGTTGGCTTTGCCGCCGAGCTGGCTCCACAGGCCGCCCGCGCCGTCCAGGCCGAGGAAGGTCGGGGTGTAGTTGGTCAGCGGCTCGCGCGGAACGTCGGCGCTGACGGCGGCCACGTTGCCGTTGGCCTGCAGCGCGCGCACCTCGTCGTCGGTCAGCATGGCCGAGAAGCCGTTGAGCACGACCTGGTAGTCATACACCAGCGGCGCGCTGGCCACCAGCGCCTTGACGCTTTGCTGCTTTTGCGCCAGGTAGGCGCTGTAGGCCTGGGCGGCGGCCGAGGTGAGGTTGAGCTTGGAGCCGGCGACCGGCTTGGTGGCGGCCAGGCCGGCGACGCCGCCGGTATAGGACGACACCGGCTGGTCGGCCAGTTGCACGATGTACGGACGGCGCGTGTCGTCGGCGTGGGCCTGCGCTATCAAGCCGCTCAGCAACAGCGCGACGGCGGCGGAAATGGGGCGTAATTTCATCTGCGGTTCTTTCGGAATGGGGTGGGATCAGGCGGCGCGGCGGCGGGGGGCGGCGGTGCCGACGGCCAGCAGGCCGGCGCCGAGCATCAACCAGGTCTGCGGTTCAGGCACAGGGGTCACGGCGCTGGTGCCCAAACTGATGTTGTCGATGGCGAACTGGCCCTGGCCGGTGCTGCCGGCGTAGCAGTTGCCGCTGCCGTCGCAGGCGGCGGCGAAGAAGTCGAAGCCGAGGTACTTGGTCGCGCCGAAGCTGGCGGCGGTGTTGTACAGGCCGAACTCGAAGCCGTTGGCGCCCGGCGCGCCGAGCGCGTAGGTCACCTGGTCGTAGCCGCCGCCGAGCGTGTAGCCGCGCACCACCAGCAGCCCGGCCGTGGCTGGATAGCTGAAGCTGCTCGTGCCGAGGAAGCTGGCGTCAAAAGAATTCAGGCCCAGCAGCTGGCCCGGGGTGTTGCTGGTGATCTCGATGATGCCGTCGTTCAGGCCGGTCAGGTAGCTGCCGTCGCTTGCCGGGCACTGCAGGGCGCCACAGGCGGCCACCGAATCGGTGCCGTCGACGATGGCGCCGACCACGTCGGTCGGCTGGGCGTCCGGGTCGAAGCTGTAGCCGGCGACGCTCAAGCCGTCGAAGGTGAAGGCCCGTTCCACCGTCAGTTCGCCCGAGGTATGGGTGCCGAAGGTGAGCAAGGTGTCGGCGCGGGCGGCCGTCATGGCGGCCACGGTCAGGCCGGCGAACAGGGCGGCGCGGGCCAATTGTGTCAGCCGGGTGCGCGGCGCCGCGTGTTGCGCGGCTGGGAAGTGCAAGCTACGGTTCATGAATCTACCCTTATATAAGTGATGCATCATTGAGTTGGCGAAGACGGTGCGCTCCCCGGGACGGCCGGCGCCGAATACTCGCGGCGGGACAGGGATGACAAATAGTGTAGCAACCGCGTCAATAAAATTGTGGGCGAATTAATAATCTTCTTTCGGTGGACGATGGTTTTGGAGGCAAAAAAACCGATTTCACTGTGAACATGCGCCTTGCAAGGTGGTCATCCGGTGTGATGTATTTGCAACAAGACGACGGCGGCGCGAAGCGGACCGCGCCGGTGGAAGAAAAGATTGTCGAGCTGGCAAACCGCATGGTAGTCTTGCCCCTGCGGCCGGCAGCGCCGCGCAGCTCCGGCAAGCAGCGGAACATCTCGGGTTAATTAAGGAGTTGGTCGGATGGAAGTGGCGAAGAATCGCGGTTGGACGGCGGCCCGCAAGGCCGGCGGCTTCACATTGTTGGAATTGCTGGTGGTGATCGTCATCATCGGATTGTTGGCGGCATATGTCGGCCCCAAATATTTCGCCCAGCTGGGCAAGTCGGAAGTGACCATCGCCAAGGCGCAGATCGACGCGTTCGAGAAATCGCTCGACACCTACCGGCTCGACGTCGGCCGCTATCCGACCACCGAGGAAGGGCTGGCCGCGCTGCTGGTGGCCCCGGCCACGGCGGGCGCCAAATGGAACGGTCCTTACCTGAAGAAGGGCGTGCCGCCCGATCCGTGGGGCCATCCCTACCAGTACAAGGCGCCCGGCACCAAGGCCGAGTTCGAGATCATTTCGCTGGGCCGCGACGGCCAGCCCGGCGGCGCCGGCGAGGACGCCGACATCGGCGCGCAGTAAGCGGCCCGATCCGCGTCGTTTTCCGCACCGTCACCGTCAACGAAAGCAGTTTTCATGCAGTTCGATGTCCGCACCTTGTCGGCCGAAATGGTCATCTCCCATCTGTTGATCGATGGCCGCGATGAGGCCGACGCGCGCCGCCAGGTCGAGGCGCGTGGCCTGTTCGTCAGCGCCATCGCGCCGGCGCGCGGCGGCCTGACCGGCAGGGGGCGCGCCGGCAAACGCCCCGCGTTGTCGCTGGTGTTGTTCAGCCAGGAGCTGCTGGCGTTGCTGACGGCCGGCCTGGGCATCGTCGAGGGCCTGGAGGCCTTGCTGGAAAAAGAAGGCAATCCGGCCACGCGCGGCGTGCTCGAACGGTTGCTGGGAGGCCTGCGCGAGGGCCAGCGCTTTTCGGCCGTGCTGGCCGAGCAGCCCGACCTGTTCCCGCCGCTCTACATCGGCATCGTCAAGGCGGCCGAGGGGACCTCCGACCTGCCGCGCTCGCTGTCCCGTTTCATCGACTACCAGCAGCGCATCGACCTGGTGCGCGGCAAGCTGGTGTCGGCCGCGATCTATCCTTGCATCCTGCTATTGGTCGGCGGCGGCGTCAGCCTGTTTTTGATCGGCTACGTGGTGCCGCGCTTTGCCGAGGTCTACCAGGGCGCCGGACGCGACCTGCCGTGGCTGTCGCAGCAAATGCTCAACTGGGGCCAGTTCGCCAGCCAGCACACCACGGTGATGCTGGGCGCCATCGCGGCGGTGCTGGCGGCGCTGGTGCTGACGGTGCGCCACCTGATGGGCAGCGGCGGCATCGTCCGTCTGCTCAGTCGCCTGCCGGGCATCGGCGAGCGCGTGCGCATCTATGAATTGTCGCGGCTGTATCTGACGCTGGGCATGCTCAGCGAGGGCGGCATCACCATCGTGCATGCGATCGAGACGGTGCAGGGCATGGTCTCGGCCGGCATCCGCCAGAACCTGCAGGCGGCGCGCGCGTCGATCGAGGCCGGGCTGCCGCTGTCGACCGCCTTCGAGGCCAACGCGCTGACCACGCCGATCTCGCTGCGCATGCTGCGCGTGGGCGAGCGCACCGGCGACATGGGACCGATGCTGACGCAATCGGCGGCTTTTTACGACGGCGAGATCACCCGCTGGATAGACCGTTTCACGCGCACCTTCGAACCGCTGCTGATGGCCGCCATCGGCCTGATCGTCGGCGCCATCGTGGTGCTGCTTTACATGCCGATCTTTGATCTGGCCGGAGACATGTCATGACGGCCCAGGCCAATTCGCTGGATAGCATGGCCGGCGCGCCGGCGTCGCCGCTGCCGGCGCTGGACACCGCGCTGGTGGCGCGCGCGCGCCATCTGCGCCAGCAATCGAAACGCACCCTGGTCGAGGAGCTCGAAGCGCTCAGCGGCATGGAGCCGCGCCTGGTGGTGCAGGCGCTGGCGCAGCCGTTCGGCATGACGGTGCTCGAGACGGTCGACATGCTGGCCTTCGTGCCGGCCTTCGACCTGCTGCCGCTGTCGCAGGCGATGGCGCGCTACTGCGTGCTGCTGCGCGGCTTCGACGGCGTGGTGGTCGGCGTCATCGCCGATCCGTTCGACCTCGATCTGCAAACCTGGCTTGGCACGCAGGCGCGCGCCACGCCGCACGCGCCGTTGCCGGTGCGCCTGGCGCTGCAGGCCGATATCCAGGCCTACCTGTCCAAGCAGGAGGAATCGGCGCGCGCCACCGACTCGCTGCTGCCGGGCGCCAGCGAGGGCCGGCGCGACGGCAAGACCGCCGCCGTGCTGTCGTTCGCGTCGGTGTCGGAAGCGGCCAGTCCGGCGGTCCGGCTGGTCAACTCCACCCTGTACGACGCGCTCAAGGCCGGCGCCTCCGACATCCACCTCGAGAGCACGGCCGGCGGCCTGGCCGTCAAGTACCGGGTCGACGGCGTGCTCGATCACGCCACCGCCGTCAACGGCATCGAAGTGGCCGAACAAATCATCTCGCGCCTGAAGGTGCTGGCCGAGTTGGACATCGCCGAGCGCCGCGTGCCGCAGGACGGCAGCTTCCGGGTCGAGGCCAACGGCCGCGAGATCGATTTGCGCGTCTCCATCATGCCGAGCATCCACGGCGAGGATGCCGTCATTCGTATCCTCGACAAACGCGCCATGATCGAGGCGTACGGTTCGCTCACGCTGGAGGCGCTGGGCTTCGACGCGCCGTCGCTGGCGACCTTGCGCGTGCTGGCGCAGGAGGCGTATGGCATGCTGCTGGTGACCGGTCCCACCGGCTCCGGCAAGACCACCACCTTGTACGCGGCGCTGACCGAGATCCACAACGGCCGCGAAAAGATCATCACCATCGAGGACCCGGTCGAGTACCAGCTGCCAGGCATCCTGCAGATTCCCGTCAACGAGAAGAAGGGCCTGACCTTCGCCAAAGGCCTGCGCTCGATCCTGCGCCACGATCCGGACAAAATCATGGTGGGCGAGATCCGCGACCGCGAGACGGCGGAAATCGCCGTGCAGTCGGCGCTCACCGGCCACCTGGTGCTCACCACCGTGCACGCCAATAACGTGTTCGACGTGTTCGGCCGCTTCACCCACATGGGCATCGACCCGTATGCTTTCGTATCCGCGTTGAACGGCATCTGGGCGCAGCGCCTGGTGCGCATCAACTGCCCGCACTGCGCGGTGGAATACACGCCGGACGACCACGAACTGGCCAGCGTCGGCCTGCACCGCGCCGATGTCTATGATTACCGCTTCATGCAGGGGCCGGGCTGCGGCGATTGCCGTGGCACCGGCTACAAGGGGCGCCGCTCGATCGCCGAGATCCTGACGTTGAACGACGAGATCCGCGAACTGATCGTCGACAAGCGGCCGATCCGCCAGATCAAGCAGGCGGCCTACGAAAACGGCACGCGCAGCCTGCGGCAGGCTGCGCTGGAACTGGTCAAGCGCGGTGGCACCACGCTGTCCGAAATTAAACGGGTGACCTTGCATGCGTAGAGCCATCGGACAATCGCTGCGCATCGGCGTGGCCGGCCACGCGGTCAGCCTGCTGCGCGTGAACCGCTGGCGCGGCCGGGGTGGCGGCGGCGCATTCACGGTGCTGGCGGAGCATGCGTTCGCGCCGTCGGCCGCGCATCCGTTCGACGCCATCGCCAACGCCTTGCGCGCGCTGCTGGGCGAGCAGGACGTCGGCGGCTGGCCGGTCGGCATCGTGCTGGCCGACGAACTGACGCGCATGTGGCGCGTCACGCCGCCGCCCGGCGCCACCCGTCTCGATGATATGGAGGCTGCGGCCGGGCTGCGCTTCCAGTCGCTGTACGGCGAGGCGCCGTCGGCCTGGAAGATATCGGCCGACTGGAACGCCACCGAACCGTTCTTCGCCGCCGCCATGCCGCGCGCGCTGTTGGCGATACTGGAGCTGGTGGCGCGGGAATTCAAGCTCTCCATCGTCGGCGTCGAACCGCATTTCGTCAGCGCCTGGAACCGCTGGCGGCGCGGCATGAAGCAGGGCGCCTGGTTTGGCCTGCTGCATGACAACCTGCTGACCCTTGCGGCGATCGACAGCGCCGGCAAAGGGCCGCAGGCGATGCGTGCAATCCGCGCGCTGCCGGTGCCGCCCGGCGCCGATCCGGCCTGGCTGACGCAGACGCTGAAGCGCGAGGCGCTGCTGCTCGATATTCCGCCTCCGGAGCTGTTGCAATTGTGCGGCGCCGCCTCGGGTAGCCCGGCCGCCGCCGCGTGGACGCGCTCCGCCGGCAACGCGTCGCAGATTCCCTGCGAGGCGCTCGACCCGGCGCGGCAGACAGCCGACGCCGGGCTATCGATGGCGGTGCTGCTGGCGCGCGGCGGGAGCCTGGCATGAGCAGGAACGCGATGCACATCGACTTCGCGCCGCGCAGCCTGCGCCGCACCTTGTTCCGCACGCATCCGGCGCTGCTGGCGCTGGGCGCCGCCGGGCTGCTGCTGTGCGCGGGCGCGGCCTTCGGCGGATGGAAGCTGGTCGAACAGCAGCGCGAGCGCGAACAGCAGCTGCGCCATATCCAGCAACGCGCTGCCGCCATGTCCGCGCGGCCTGTGGAGGTGGCAAGGGTGGTGATACCGGAGGCGCAGGCCGCCTTCGTCAACGGCGCAATCCTGCAATTGAACCTGCCCTGGCGCGAGCTGCAGGACGCCGTGGCCGCCGCCACACCACGCAACGTGGCGCTGGTGGCGATGGAGCCGGACGCGCGCAAGCAGGTGCTCAAGATCACTGCCGAAACCAGGACCAGCGACGATATGGTGGCCTACGTGGCGGAACTCAAACAGCAGGAAACCTTCAGCGGCGTGGTATTGACCCGCCACGAAATCAACGACCAGGACCCGTTGCGGCCTTTGCGCTTCCAGCTGGAGGCGACATGGATAACCCGGTGAGCACAATCGACGCGGTGAACCTGCGCGCGCTGGCGCTGCGCGTGCGTCTGGCGCTGCTGCGACTCGGCGCGCCGGCCTGCGTGGCCATCGGCTTGGGCGTGGCCGGCGTGGCGGCGTGGGCCTGGCTGCTGCCGCAGCGCGCGGCGCAGGCGCGGGAGATGGCGCGGCCGTTGCCGGCGCCGTCGTCGCTGGTGACGGCGCCGCCGCCGCCATCGGCCAACCAGAACCTGGCCGACTTCTATCGGGTGCTGGGCGAGAAGCGTTATGCGGAACAGCAGGTCAAGGTGCTGTTCGACCTGGCCGCGAAATCCAATCTTGTGCTGAGTCAGGGCGAGTACAAGTCTGCCTACGACAAGGCCAGCCGCGTGAGCACCTATCAGATCATCCTGCCGGTCAAAGGGCCTTACCAGTCCATCTGGCAGTTCGCCATGCAGGGTTTGCGCGAGATGCCGTTTGCGTCGCTGGACGAAATCGGCTTCCGCCGCGACACCATCGCCGAGGCGACGGTGGAGGCGCGCCTGCGCTTTACGCTGTACCTCAAGGACGGCGAGCCATGAAGCCTTCTCACATCGCGATGGGGGTGGCGCTGGCTGGCGCCGCCGCGCTGGTGATCTTCGGCGACAACACGCCGTCGTCGGACATCGCCGAGCCGGTCGCCCGCGCGGCCAAGGCGCCGGCGGTGGCCTCCAGGCCGGCCGAACGCTCCGGCAAGGACGGCAAGGCTGCGGCGGACGCGATGATACTGCGGCTGGTGCCGCGTGCCACGCTGGTCGGCGACTCGGCCGACGCGAGCTTTGGCGCCGGCGAGGGCGTGTTCCTGGGCCAGAACTGGAATCCGCCGCCGCCACCGCCGCCGCCGCAGTCGCAATCGAACGCGCCGCCACCGCCGCCGATGGCGCCGCCGGTTCCGTTCAATTACTTCGGCAAAGCCGTCGCCGACGGCCAGTGGGAAGTCTATCTGGCGCGCGGCGACAAGACCTATGTGGTGCGCAACAAGACCGTGATCGACGGCGCCTACCGCGTCGACCGCATCGCGCCGCCGCTGATGACCGTCACCTACCTGCCTTTGAACCAGGTACAACAGATTAATATTGGAGCATTCGACTGATGGCTAGTCATCTGAACATATGGCGCCGCCGCGCCGCGCTGCCTGCTTTGCTGGCGATCGCCGTCGGCGTGAGCGGCTGCGCCGGGCAAATGGCCTTCCGCGAAGCCAACCAGCTGGTGGCCAAGGATCAGGTGGAAGCGGCCCTGCTCAAGTACCAGGAGGCCGCGCGGGCCGAACCGGGCAACGCCGAATACCGCACCGCCTATCTGATGGCGCGCGACCGCGCGGTGCAGCGCCTGCTCGAGGAGTCCGAGCGGCAGCTGTCGGAGGGCCGTCCCGATTGGGCGGAGCAGGGCTTCCGCCGCGTGCTGGGCATGGACCAGATGAACGAGCGCGCGCGCAGCGGCCTGCGCGCGATTGAACGCGACAGCCGCCAGGACAAGCTGCTGGCAGCCGCCATCGAGCATGTCAACAAAAAGGAATACGACCTGGCGAAGCTGCGCCTCAACGCGCTGCTGACGGAAACGCCGTCGAACGAGAAGGCGCGCCAGCTGCTGCGCGAGGTGACCGAGAAGAGCGCGCAGCCGGTGGTGGAGTCGGGCTTGTCGAAATCGTACAAGCAGCCGATCACGATCGAGTTCCGCGACGCCCCGCTCAAGCAGGTGTTCGAGGTGATCGCGCGCCGCTCCGGGTTGAACTTCGTGTTCGACAAGGACGTCAAGACAGATCAGCGCACCACCGTCATGCTGAAGAACAGCACCGTCGAATCGGCGATCTACTTCCTGCTGCTGACCAATCAGCTGGAGCAGCAGGTCATGGACGCCAACACGATCCTGATCTACCCGAACGTGGCGGCCAAACTGAAGGAATACCAGGAGATGACGGTCAAGACCTTCTTCCTGGCGAACGCCGAGGCCAAGCTGGTGGCCAACACCCTCAAGACCATCCTCAAGTCGCGCGACGTGGTGGTCGATGAAAAACTCAATCTGCTGATCGTGCGCGACAACCCGGAGGCGATCCGCCTGGCCGAACGCCTGATCGCGGTGCAGGACGCGCCCGAGGCGGAGGTGATGCTGGAAGTAGAGATCCTGGAAGTCAAGCGCGGCACCCTGATGAACCTGGGCGTGGAGTGGCCGACCAGCGTGGGATTGACGCCGCTGTCGACCGCCGGCGGCGCCGGGCTCACCATCCGCGATCTGCGCGGTTTGAACTCGGACACCATCGGCGTAACCGGCATTTCGGCCGCCATCAATGCCAACAAGACCGACACCGACTCCAACCTGCTGGCCAATCCGCGCATCCGCGTGCGCAACAAGGAAAAAGCCAAGATCGTCATCGGCGACAAGCTGCCGGTGATCACGGCGACGGTATCGTCGGGCATCGGCGGCTTCGCCAGCGACAACGTCACCTATGTCGATGTCGGCCTGACGCTCAACGTCGAACCAACCATCTACCTGAACAACGAGGTGGCGATTCGCGTGCAGCTGGAGGTGAGCAACCTGACCAACACGATCACCACCAGGAACGGCGGCACCGCCTACCAGATCGGCACGCGCCAGGCCAGCACCATGCTGCAATTGAAGGATGGCGAAAACCAGGTGCTGGCGGGTCTGATCAACAACGAGGAACGCGGCACGGCCAGCAAACTGCCCGGCGCCGGCGATTTGCCGATCATCGGACGCCTGTTCGGCAGCAAGCGTGACGACAACCAGAAGACGGAGATTGTCTTGTCGATCACGCCGCGCCTGATACGCAATGTGCAGCGTCCGGAGGCCAGCGCCTCCGAATTTTCGGCCGGCACCGAGGCGAGCTTCCGCCGCCGTCCGGACCTGACCGTGCGCACGCCGGTGCAGCTGCCTGCGCCGCCGGGCGCACTGTCCGCGCCTGCCGCACCGACCGCGCCAATGAATCCGGCCAATGCACCCGCGCCGGCCGAAGCGCAAGGCGCCACCCCGCAGGCGATTCTGCCGCCGCCGGTGCAGGCCATGCCGCTATCGACAGGCCAGCCGGCGCCGCTGCCGACGACACAAGGCGCGCAGCCGCAACCGGTGCAGCCGGCGGTGGAAATCTCGCCGTCGCCGCAGCAGTGACGTCAAGGTGGGCATGATGCGCGCGCGCGGTTTCACACTGATCGAGCTGCTGGTGACGCTGACCATCCTCGGGCTGCTCAGCGTGCTGGTGATCCCGACCGCGCGGGTGGTGGTGCAGCGCCGCCAGGAGCAGGACCTGCGCGAGGCGCTGCATCAGATCCGCCAGGGTATCGACGCCTACAAGCTGGCTTACGACCAGGGACGCATCACCAAGTCGCTGGTCTCGACCGGCTATCCGAAGACGCTGGAACTGCTGGTCGAGGGCGTGCCCGACCTGCAAAACCCCAAGCAGGCGAAGATCTACTTCCTGCGCCGCGTGCCGCGCGATCCGTTCAATTCCGATATGTCGCTGAGCGAAGCGCAATCGTGGGGCAAGCGCAGTTACGCCAGCGAGGCAGACCAGCCGAGGGAGGGCGAGGATGTCTACGACGTTTTCAGCATGAGCGAGAAGGAAGGCTTGAATGGCGTTCCGTATAAAAAATGGTGACCATGAAGACCAAAGGTTTTACGCTGATCGAGTTGCTGGTGGTGCTGGGCATCGTCGCCTTGATGCTGACGCTCGCCGTGCCGCGCTACTTCCCCAGCATCGACAAGTCGAAAGAAGTGGTGTTGGCCGATAACCTGCGCAACGTGCGCAACGTGATCGACCAGTACTACGGCGACACGGGCCGTTATCCCGACACGCTGGAGCAGTTGGTCGAGAAAAAATACCTGCGCGCGTTGCCGGTCGATCCGGTCACCGACAGCGACACCACGTGGGTCATCATTCCGCCGGAAGACGGCGCCAAGGGCGGCGTCTACAACATCAAGAGCGGCGCGCCCGGCAACGACCGTAGCGGCAAGCCTTACGCCGACTGGTGATGCGGCGGCCGGGCAAGCGCCGCAGCGGCGGCTTCACCTATCTGAGCCTGATCATCCTGGTGGCGATCATCGGGCTGGTGTCGGCATCGGCGCTGAAACTGGGATCGGTGCTGCAGCGGAGCAGGGCGGAGCAGGAACTGCTCGACATCGGCGCCGCCTTCAGCGACGCGCTGCAAAGCTATGCCAACGCCACCCCGGCCGGTTTTCCGCCGCAGCCGCCGTCGTTGAAGGAGCTGCTCAAGGACCCGCGCTTTCCGACCGTGCGGCGCCACCTGCGCAAGGTATTTGTCGATCCGATGACGGGCAAGGCGGAATGGGGCATCGCCTATCTGGGCGACAAGGTGGGCGTGCTGGCGGTGTACAGTTTGTCGGACGCGAAGCCGGTCAAGATAGGTAACTTCCCGCAGCGCTTCCAGGGCTTGGCCGGCAAGCAGAAAATCTCGGAGTGGCGCTTCGCGGCGACTGGCGGCACGCTGCCGGCGCCGGGACAGAACCAGCAGCCCGGCGCGGTGGAAGTGAAACCTGGTGCGCCTTTGCCTGGCAGCCCGGCGATGCCGGTTCCGCCGGCGCCTGTTACGCCGCCCGCGCAGACGCCGCAGCCCGAGCCCGAGCCTGCGCCGCCACCGGAAGAAGAAAAACCGGCGCCCGAGCCGGAGCCCGAGCCGCAGCCCCAGACCAATCAGCCGGAGCCGCCGGAACCAACCAAGCCGCGATAAACCGCGACACAACCCGACAAGCCGCGTTATCTTGCCGTGCGTTTGAAATCGCGGAAGCGGAAGCCCATCGCCATCAGCGCGCCGAAGTACACCAACGCCGACACCCCGATGACCGCGAACAGCGCGGCGATACGTAACAGCGTTTGATGCGCCATCCCGGTCCAGTCGATCTGCGCCGCGCTGTACCACGCGGTGGCGCCCATCAGCGCGCAGGCGATCACCAGCTTCGTGAAAAACAGCAGCCAGCCCGGCTTGGGCGAGTAGATGCCGCGCCGGCGCAGGCCGGCGAACAGCAAGCCCGCGTTCAGGCACGCGCCCAGGCTGATCGACAGCGCCAGGCCGGCCACCGCCAGGTGCGGGACAAAAATCATGTTCATCAGCTGGGTGGCGATCAGCACGCCCACGGCGATGCGTACCGGCGTGCGGATGTCCTGGCGCGCGAAGAAGGCGGGCGCCAGGATCTTGACCAGGATGATGCCGAGCAGGCCGACGCTGTAGGCGATCAGCGGCTGGGCCGATGCGTGCGCCGCCGCCGCCGTGAAGGCGCCGTTCTGGAACAGCGTGGAGATCAGTGGCACGGCCAACGTGGCCAGGCCCACGGCCGCCGGCATCGCCAGCAAAAAGGTCAGCCGCAAGCCCCAATCGAGCAGCGATGAATATTCCTCCGTGTCGCCGCCGACGTTGGCCTTGGACAGGCTAGGCAGCAAAATCGTGCCAAGCGCCACGCCCAGCATCGCGGTAGGGAATTCCATCAGGCGGTCGGCGTAGGTCAGGAAGGAGATGCTGCCCTCGGCCAGGTTGGAGGCGATGCTGGTGTTGATCAGCAGGCTGATTTGCGCGGCGGCGACGGCAAACACCGCCGGCCCCATTTTCTTCAGCACGCGGCGCACGCCCTCGTCGCGCAGTCCCGACAGCGGATTGAGCGAGATGCGCGGCAGCATGCGGATGCGGAGCAGCGCCGGGATCTGGATCGCGACCTGCAGCAGGCCGCCGACGAAGACCGCGATCGCCATCGCGTAGATGGGCCGCTCCAGGTGCTGCTGCAGGAACAGCGACGCCAGGATCGACGCGATGTTGAGCAACACCGGCGTGAAGGCGGGGATCTTGAACTGGCTCCAGGTATTTAATATGCCGCCGGCCAGCGCCACGAACGACATGAAGGCGATGTAGGGGAACATCAGCCGCGTCATCCACACGGCGGCGTCGAAATCGTCCGGCTGCAGGCCGCTGGCGACCAGCATCAACAGCAGCGGGGCGCCGATGATGCCCAGCGCGCTGATGACGACCGTGGACCACACGAGCGTGGTGCCGACGTGGTCCGCCAGGTTCCTGGTGGCTTGCTCGGTCTGCTTGTTCTTGTATTCGGATAAAATGGGCACGAAGGCTTGCGAGAACGCCCCCTCGGCAAACAGCCGGCGCAGCAGGTTGGGGATGCGGAAGGCGACGTTGTAGGCATCGGTCATGCCGCCGGCGCCGAAGGCCCGGGCGATGAGGATTTCGCGTAATAATCCGGTGATACGGGACAGCATGGTCATGCTGCTCAGGGCGGCTAGAGTTTTTAGCAAGTTCATGGGGCATGATTATAGTTGCTCCCGCTGAAAAACATCGCTATAATCGCAGGCTGTACAGAATTCTGTTACGCAGACACTAATGTTTGGCAGGCAGTAGTTTGACTCACATGGTTCGGCAGACGCTACTGAACGCACCTGTTTGACAAACAATAATGTTTGCAAACGCACCTTTACCCTGATTTAGGAAATTCCATGGCAAATACCGCACAAGCGCGCAAACGTGCTCGTCAAGCAGTCAAGCAAAACGCTCACAACTCGTCCCAGCGTTCGACCCTGCGCACCGCTATCAAAGCAGTGCGTAAGGCGATCCAAGGCGGCGACAAAGCTGCTGCGACCGCAATCTTCCAATCGTCCGTGTCGAAAATCGACAGCATCGCCGACAAGAAGATCATCCACAAAAACAAGGCAGCTCGTCATAAGAGCCGTCTGGCAGCTGCCCTGAAGGCACTGTCCGCTTAATTCCCTCATCGGGAGTGCAAGCAAGAACCCGCGCTGACTTCGGTCGGCGCGGGTTTTTTCGCTTGTGGCCCCGCATCGGCATGCGGGGCGGGCGGTGGCATTTGCCTCCTTTGCTTACCTACGTGCTCAACTCCTTGGCCGATACCTCGCGCCATTCCCCCGGCATCAACGGATGTGTCGCCAGCGAAATCGCCCCGATCGCGGTGCGCACCAGCCGCAACGTCGGCAAGCCGACCGCCGCCGTCATTCGCCGAACCTGGCGGTTCTTCCCCTCCTGCAAAGTAATCGCCAGCCAGCTGGTGGGCTGACCCGCGCGCTCGCGGATCGGCGGATTGCGCGGCCACAGCCATTCCGGCTCGGCGATCCGCACCGCCTTGCATGGTTTGGTGACGAAGTCGCCCAGGTCGATCGGCGCCTGCAATCTGGCCAGGCTGTCGGCATCGGCCACGCCTTCGACTTGCACCAGGTACACCTTGGCCTCCTTGTGGTCCGGATGGGCGATCTGGTGCTGCAGCTTGCCGTCGTCGGTGAGCAGCATCAAGCCCTCGCTGTCGGCGTCAAGACGGCCGGCGGGGTAGATGTTGGGGATTTTCAAGTAGTCGGCCAGGGTGGCCTTGTCGTCCTGCGCCGAGAACTGGCACAGCACCTGGAAAGGTTTATTAAATAGAATGAGGGGCATGCTTGTGTGGTGATGGAATTGGTGTAGGCTTCAAGGCCGGTGACGTAAAATCGTAGCGCCCACTAAAATACTGGTGCATAATGCAAAACGCCTGTCTTATGTCTTATAGAAGACCTAGGTATTTGTACTAACTTGGCAATAAAACAAAAATCCTTGCCCCGGTAGCAGTATTGTATGCCGCTTGCCGAGCGTCCATTTCGGAGAACACGATGTATCAACATATCAAAGTACCTGCTGACGGCCAGAAAATCACCGTCAACGCCGATTTTTCCCTGAATGTACCAGATAACCCGATCGTTCCCTACATCGAAGGCGACGGCACCGGCGTGGACATCAGCCCGGTCATGCTCAAGGTGGTCGACGCGGCGGTGGCCAAGGCCTACGGCGGCCAGCGCAAGATCCACTGGATGGAGATTTTCGCCGGCGAAAAGTCGACCAGCGTGTACGGCCCCGATGTGTGGTTGCCGGAAGAGACCTTGGCGGCGGTGAAGGATTACGTGGTATCGATCAAGGGTCCGCTGACCACGCCGGTCGGCGGCGGCATCCGTTCGCTCAACGTGGCGTTGCGCCAGCAGCTTGACCTGTACGTCTGCTTGCGTCCGGTGCGTTACTTTACCGGCGTGCCGTCGCCGGTCAAAGAGCCGGAAAAGACCAATATGGTCATCTTCCGCGAGAACTCGGAAGACATCTACGCCGGTATCGAATACCAGCAGGGTTCGGAAGGCGCCAAGAAGCTGATCGATTTCCTGGTCAAGGAAATGGGCGTGACCAAGATCCGCTTCCCGGAAACCTCGGGCCTGGGCATCAAGCCGGTGTCGATCGAAGGCACGCAGCGCCTGGTGCGCAAGGCGATCCAGTACGCCATCGACAACGACAAGCCGTCGGTGACCATCGTCCACAAAGGCAACATCATGAAGTACACCGAGGGTGGCTTCCGCGACTGGGCCTACGAGCTGGCGCTGAAGGAATTCGGCGCGGAGCTGATCGACGGCGGCCCGTGGTGCAAGCTCAAAAATCCAAAGACCGGTCGCGACATCACGATCAAGGATTCGATCGCCGACGCCTTCCTGCAGCAGATCTTGCTGCGTCCGGCGGAGTACAGCGTGATCGCCACGTTGAATTTGAATGGCGACTATATTTCGGACGCGCTGGCGGCCCAGGTGGGCGGCATCGGCATCGCGCCGGGCGCCAACCTGTCGGATTCGGTGGCGATGTTCGAAGCCACGCACGGCACCGCGCCTAAGTATGCGGGCAAGGATTATGTGAATCCGGGCTCGCTGATTTTGTCCGCTGAAATGATGCTGCGCCACATGGGCTGGATCGAAGCGGCAGATTTGATCATCAAGTCGATGGAGAAAGCCATCGACTCGAAAAAGGTCACGTACGACTTCGCGCGCCTGATGGAGGGCGCGACTCAGGTGTCGTGCTCGGGCTTTGGCGAAGTGATGATCGAGCAGATGCAGGACTGAGGTTGAGTGCGTGGGGCGCGTGCGGCACGCGTCCCGCACAAGATGCCGTACCACGGAAATACGTAGGGGGGACTCCGATCGCCTGGCCGGAGTGATTTCCATCGCTCTTGCTGCAGCGTGCGTTGTATTTGCGTCGTCAGCGGCGCCGACGCCGAGGCGCGCATCGGCCACGACAGCGCGATCTGCAGCGATGTCCCGGACGTGATTGGACCGGCCCTGAACGTCGGACTTCTACAACACTTTCGTTTGGCTATCCAAGGACACCGATAAATCGGCGGACGAAAAAAAACCCCGCAGACGGGGTTTTTCACATCTGTGCCGTAAAACTTAGGCAGCTTGGATGTTGGAAGCTTGCTTGCCTTTAGGGCCTTGCGTGACTTCGAATTGAACTTTTTGACCTTCTTTGAGGGTCTTGAAACCGTTCATGTTGATTGCGGAGAAGTGAGCGAACAAATCCTCGCCGCCGTCATCTGGAGTGATGAAGCCAAAACCTTTGGAATCATTGAACCACTTAACTGTACCTGTTGCCATAAAAAGAACTTTCAAAATTAAAACGGATCACACGAGCCATAAAAGCAAGAAGCTTCTTGCCCCCTCCTCACGCCTCACTTCTTATCAACATGTACATTTCTGCACGAAGCCGATAACGCATTGTTAGCGGATCAATTTTTAAAGTCAAGCAGATTTGTATGCATTTTGCTACTTTTGATCGGCTTGGCGAAAAAGCAACTCTTGATTTTACCAAATGGGTCGCCATCTGCGCCATGTTAAGAAAACGCGTAAGATGGAAAACAATTGAATGTGTATAGTGAAATGCACATTGCATCAACCCCGAAAGCATTAGAATATAAGCGTATGGCAACCAAGCATGACACCGAAACCCTTTTGGAGCGGCAAGCGCTGAAGCCGCCACCTTTGTACCAGGTGGCGTTGCTCAACGATGACTACACACCGATGGAGTTTGTAGTCGCTATCATCCAGGAGTATTTCAACAAAGACCGTGAAACAGCCACGCAAATAATGCTCAGTGTTCATCGCTACGGCAAAGGAGTGTGCGGCGTGTTCTCTAAAGATATAGCCTGTACCAAAGTGGAGTTCGTTTTAACGCATGCGCGCAAGGCGGGGCATCCCCTGCAGTGCGTGATGGAGGAAGTATGATTGCGCAGGAATTAGAAGTAAGTTTGCACATGGCGTTTGTCGAAGCGCGACAGGCCCGGCACGAATTCATCACGGTGGAGCACTTGCTGCTGGCCTTGCTGGACAACCCTTCGGCTGCCGAAGTGTTGCGCGCATGCGCCGTCAACATTGAAGATCTGCGCAAAACCCTGACCAATTTCATCGGCGATAACACGCCGACCGTGCCCGGCACAGGTGAGGTCGATACGCAGCCGACGCTCGGTTTCCAACGCGTGATCCAGCGCGCCATCATGCACGTGCAGTCGGCGTCCAATGGCAAGAAGGAAGTGACCGGCGCTAACGTGCTGGTGGCGATCTTCGGCGAAAAGGATTCGCACGCGGTCTACTACCTGCACCAGCAGGGCGTGACGCGTCTGGACGTGGTCAACTTCATCTCGCACGGCGTGCGCAAGGACCAGCAGACCGATGCCGCCAAGGCATCCGAAGGCGTGGAAGAGGGCGCTCCTGGCGGCGAAGGCCAGACCAAGGAAAGCCCGCTGGACCAGTTCACGCAGAATCTGAACAAGTCCGCCGCCGAAGGCAAGATCGATCCGCTGATAGGCCGCGAAGACGAGGTCGACCGCGTGATCCAGATCCTGTGCCGTCGCCGCAAGAACAATCCGTTGCTGGTCGGCGAGGCCGGCGTCGGCAAGACCGCCATCGCCGAAGGCCTGGCCTATCGCATCACGCAAAGCGATGTGCCGGAGATCCTGCAAAACGCCGTCGTGTATTCGCTCGACATGGGCGCGCTGCTGGCCGGCACCAAGTATCGCGGTGACTTCGAACAGCGCCTCAAGGCCGTCCTCAAACAATTGAAGGACAACCCGAACGGCATCCTGTTCATCGACGAGATCCACACGATCATCGGCGCCGGCTCCGCCTCGGGCGGCACGCTCGACGCATCGAACCTGCTGAAGCCTGCACTGGCCAACGGCCAGCTGAAGTGCATCGGCGCGACCACGTACACGGAATTCCGTGGCGTGTTCGAGAAAGACCATGCGCTGTCCCGCCGCTTCCAGAAAGTGGACGTCAACGAGCCGACCGTCGAGCAGACCGTGCAGATCCTGCGCGGCCTGAAGTCGCGTTTCGAGGAACATCATGGCGTGAAATACTCGTCGTCGGCGCTGTCGACCGCTGCCGAACTGGCCGCGCGCTTCATCAACGACCGCCATCTGCCCGACAAGGCGATCGACGTTATCGACGAGGCCGGCGCAGCCCAGCGCATCCTGCCGAAGTCGAAGCAGAAGAAAACCATCGGCAAGACCGAGATCGAGGACATCATCGCCAAGATCGCCCGTATCCCGCCGCAGACCGTCAATCAGGACGACCGCAGCAAGCTGCAGACCATCGACCGCGATTTGCGCAACGTGGTGTTCGGCCAGGATCCTGCGATCGAAGCGCTGGCGTCGGCAATCAAGATGGCGCGTGCCGGTCTGGGCAAGACCGACAAGCCGATCGGCTCCTTCCTGTTCTCCGGTCCTACCGGCGTCGGCAAGACCGAGGTGGCGAAGCAGCTGGCCTTCATCCTGGGCATTGAGCTGATTCGTTTCGACATGTCCGAGTACATGGAGCGTCACGCCGTGTCGCGCCTGATCGGTGCGCCGCCGGGTTACGTCGGTTTCGACCAGGGCGGTTTGCTGACCGAAGCCATCACCAAGAAGCCGCACGCGGTGCTGCTGCTCGATGAAATTGAAAAAGCCCATCCGGACATTTTCAACATCCTGCTGCAGGTGATGGACCATGGAACGCTGACCGACAACAACGGACGCAAGGCCGACTTCCGCAACGTGATCATCATCATGACCACCAACGCGGGCGCCGAGAGCTTGCAGAAGTCGTCGATCGGTTTCACGAATTCCAAGCAGGCAGGCGACGAGATGGCCGACATCAAGCGCATGTTCACGCCGGAGTTCCGCAACCGTATCGATGCGACCATCAGCTTCCGTGCGCTGGACGAGGAAATCATCCTGCGCGTGGTCGACAAATTCCTGATGCAGCTGGAAGAGCAGCTGCACGAGAAGAAGGTCGAGGCGATCTTCACCGAGAAACTGCGCAAGTTCCTCGCGAAGAAGGGTTTCGATCCACTGATGGGCGCACGGCCGATGTCGCGTCTGATCCAGGACATGATCCGCAAGGCGCTGGCCGACGAGCTGCTGTTCGGCCGTCTGGTGACCGGTGGCCGCGTGACCGTCGATCTGGACGAGAAGGATGTGGTCAAGCTGGAGTTCCCGGAACCGCCGGACGCCGCGCCAACCACGCCGCCGGAGACTGTGGAAGTGGACTAGGTCCGCAAGATCGCAGTACAGAAAAACCCGCCCGCTTCGCGCCGGCGGGTTTTTTTTCGCCCAGCGATCGTCACGCTTCGCTATCGTAATGCTTCGCTAACAGCGCCGATGGCAATCAAATAAGTTGGTTCACGCATTGATAATAGCAGCTTGAAAACGACCCAAAATCGGCGAATTGTTTCTTTGCTTCAAGCGGTCATCCTATGCCAGAATCGTCGTTCCTACCGACAACTTGCAAAGCCTGTCCATGTCACCGCTCCGTTTTTGTCTTCGTCCGCTTGCCCTGATTCTGATGTCCGCCGGCCTGATCGCCGCCCACGCCGCCACCGCCGCCGATGCCTATTACCGCTTCCCGGCGATCCGTGGCGATGCCGTTGTCTTCACGGCCGAAGGGGACCTGTGGCGCACCGGCGCCCAGGGCGGCCAGGCCCAGCGCCTGACCACGCATCCGGCCGCCGAGACCAACGCCGCCATCTCGTACGACGGCAAATGGATCGCCTTCTCCGCCTCCTATGAGGGCGCGCAGGAAGCCTATGTGATGCCCGTTGGTGGTGGCTTGCCGAAGCGGCTGACGTTCGAGAACGGCGCCGTGACGGTGCTGGGCTGGACGGCGCAGGGCGAGGTGTTGGTCAGCACCCAGGATTCGAAAGGGCCGTCGGCGCACCGCATCGTCGCCGCCGTGCAGCCTTCGTCGTTGCAGCGCCGCGTGTTCGCCGTGGCCGACGCCAACGACGCGGTGCTCGACGACGCCGGCAAGACGCTGTACTTCACTCGCTACGGCCTGGCCCTGACCAACGACAACGTCAAGAACTATCGCGGCGGCGCGCACGCGCAGCTGTGGCGATATGACCTGAACGCCGCTGCCGGCGCTGAAGCAGCGCCGCTGCTGGCCGGCGACGCAGGTAACAACAAGCGACCGATGTGGTGGCAGGGCCGCGTGGTCTTCATCAGCGACCGTGGCGGTTCCGACAATCTGTGGTCGATGGCGCCGGATGGCAGCGACCCGCGCCAGCTCACCAAACACACCGACTGGGACGTGCGCAATGCGGCGCTCGGCGACGGCCGCGTGGTCTATCAACTGGGCGCGGACCTGCGCGTGTTCGACCTGGCCACGTCGGCAGACAGTCCGCTGCCGATTGGCCTGGTGTCCGACTTCGACCAGCAGCGCGCGCGCCAAATCCGCTCGCCGCTCGATCAGTTGACCAACGTGCAGTTGTCGGCCAAGTCCGAGCGGCTGGTGCTGACGGCGCGCGGGCGCGTCAGCCTGGCCGGCACCGGCGCCCAGCGCCGCGTCGAGATCGCGGTGCCGGAAGGCGCGCGGGCGCGCGAGGCGGTGTTCAGCCCTGACGACAAGTGGGTCTATGCGATCGTCGACACCACCGGCGAAAACGAGATCTGGAAGTTCGCCGCCGACGGATCCGGCCCGGGGGAGCAACTGACGCGCGACGGTATCAACCACCGCTGGCAGCTGTATCCGTCGCCGGACGGCCGCTGGCTGGGCCACACGGACAAGAAGGGCCGTTTCTGGCTGCTGGACCTGGTCACCAAATCGAATATCGTCATCGACGACGCGGGCAAGGCCGGCGTCGAAAAGCATGACGAAATCCTATGGTCGGCCGACAGCAAGAACCTGGCGCTGGTGCGCGCCGCGACCACCGAGCAGCGCGAGCAAATCGGCTTGTACAACCTGGCCTCGAAACAGCTGGCCTTTGTCACCAGCGACCGTTACACATCACGCTCGCCGGTGTTTTCGCCGGACGGCAAATGGCTGTACTTCCTCTCGGCCCGCAACTTCCAGCTGGCGAACGGCTCGCCGTGGGGCGACCGCAATATGGGACCGGTGTTCGACAAGCGCACCGGCGTCTACGCGCTCGCGCTCCAGCCGGGCAACCGCTTCCCGTTCAAACCGGACGATGAACTGAGCAAGCCGGGCGAGAAAGTAGCCGAGGGCACGGCCGACAAGGCGGTCGAACAGGCCGCCGAAAAAGCGGCGGAGAAGGCCGTGGCGAAGGCGGTGGAGAAGTCGGCGGAGAAGGCCAGCGCCAAGGCCGCGCCGCTGGCCAAGAAGTCGGAGAAGTCGCTGCCGGAGATCGTCTTTGCCGGCCTGCAGGACCGTTTGTATGAAGTGCCGCTGGCGGCCGGTAACTACCGTGGCCTGAACATGGACGACAAGCGCCTTTACTTCCTGGACGTGGAGTCCGGCGACGGCAAAGCGAATCTGAAAACGCTGGCGATCGCCTCCAACAGCCCGCAGCCGGAGACCTTTGCCTCCGGCGTGCGCGAGTTCGATCTGGCCGCCGACAAGAAGCACATTTACTACCGTACCTTCAGCGGTGGTGCCGGTGACATGATCATCGTCGATGCCGCCGCCAGAGGCCCCAACGACACTTCCAAGGCCAGGGTCAAGGTCGACGACTGGAGCTTCACCTCCAATCCGCGCCTGGAGTGGAAGCAGATGTTCAACGACGCCTGGCGCATGCACCGCGACTTTTTGTACGACACCAAGATGCGCGGCGTGAACTGGACCGCCGTGCGCGATAAATACATGCCGCTGGTCGAGCGCGTGACCGACCGCGCGGAGCTCAACGACATCCTGGGCATGATGATCAGCGAGGTCGGTGCGCTGCACTCGCAGATCGCGCCCGGCGACATCCGCCGCTCGTCGCCCGAAGGCGTGCCTTCCGGCCTGGGTGCGGTGCTGACGCGTACTGGCGAAGGTTATCGTGTCGACCATATCTACCGCAGCGAGCCGGAACTGCCGTCCGAGCGCGGACCGCTGGCGCAGGCCGATGTCAACGTCACGGAGGGCGACATCATCACCGCCGTCAACGGTAAACCGGTTCTGGAGTCGCGCGACATCGCCGACCTGCTGCTGAACCAGGCCGACCGCCAGGTGCTGCTGCAGGTTAAACGCAAGGCCGGCGGCGCCGGTCCCGTGATCGTGATGCCGGTGAATATGTTCAGGCAGGCCAGCTTGCGCTATAGCGATTGGGAGCAGAGCCGCGCGCGCCAGGTGGAGACGGCGTCGAAGGGACGGATCGGCTATCTGCACCTGCGCGCCATGGGGCCGCGCGACATCGCCTCGTTCGCGCGCGACTTCTACGCCAACGTCAACCGCGATGGGTTGATCATCGACGTGCGCCGCAATAACGGCGGCAATATCGACAGCTGGATCATCGAGAAGCTGCTGCGCAAGGCGTGGGCCTTCTGGGCCGGGCCGGGCGCGCAGCCGGCGCCGAACATGCAGAACACCTTCCGCGGCCATCTGGTGGTGCTGGTCGATGAACTGACGTATTCGGACGGCGAGACCTTCGCGGCCGGCGTCAAGGCGCTGGGACTGGCGCCGCTGGTCGGCAAGCGCACGGCCGGCGCAGGTGTTTGGCTAAGCGATAACAACCGCTTGAGCGATAATGGCATGGCGCGTGTCGCCGAGAATGGCCAGTTCAACACGGCCGACGGCCATTGGATGATCGAAGGCGTGGGTGTGTCGCCGGATGTGGAAGTGGACAACCTGCCGCATGCGACCTTCATGGGCCAGGACCGTCAGCTGGAAGTGGCGCTGGAACTGCTGGACAAGAAGTTAAAGGACAAGCCGATCAAACCATACCAACCGCAGGTGATCCCCGCGTTGTAAAGGAAACCTCGATGCACATGAAGCGCCTCGTATCCGCCACCTTATCTACCACCTTATCTACCACCTTATCTGTCGCCGTCGCCGGTGCGGCCATCACCCTGGCTCCCACCGCGCAGGCGCTGCCCAGCACCAGCGATACCCGCATGCTGACGGAACCGGCGCTGTCGGCCACCCATCTGGCCTTTATCTACGCCGGCGACGTTTGGCTGGCCAATCCGGACGGCGGCGCGCCACGGCGCCTGACGTCCGATCCCGGTGAAAAATCGAACCCGCAGTTTTCGCCGGACGGCAAACTGATCGCCTACAGCGCGCAGGTCGACGGCAATACCGACGTCTACCTGCTGCCGATCGAAGGCGGGGTGCCCAAGCGGCTGACGTATCATCCGGGCCCCGACGTCGTGCAGGGATTCGCGCCGGACGGCAAATCGGTGATGTTCACATCGCCGCGTGCGGCCTTCAACAACCGCTATCGCAAACTGTTCACGGTGCCGGTGACGGGCGGCGTGGAAACGCAGCTGGAAGTGCCGAACGCCGCGCGCGCCGCGTGGTCGCCGGATGGCAAGAGCATCGTCTACAACCCGTTCTCGCCGGCCTTCCTGCAGTGGAAGCATTATCGCGGTGGCACCAACTCGATCCTGTGGCTGTTCAACCGGGGCGACAAGTTGGTGGTCAAGATACCGCAGCCGGCCACGCATTCGAACGATGTCGATCCGATCTGGATCGGCGACACCGTCTACTTCCGCTCGGACCGCGACGGCGAATTCAATCTGTATGCCTACGACGTCAAGTCCAGGGCCGTGCGCGCGCTGACGAAACACACCGACTTCCCGGTGCTGAACGCTGCCGCATCCGGCAATAGCATCGTCTACGAGCAGGCCGGCTATCTGCACGCGCTGGATCTGGGCAGCGGCCAGGCGCGCAAGCTGACCATCGGCGTCAGTAGCGACCTGGGGATGTCGCGGCCGCGCTGGGTCAGCGGTGCCAAATACATCCGCAATTTTTCGGTGTCGCCGTCCGGCGCGCGGGTGGCGTACGAATTTCGTGGCGAGGTGGTCACCATCCCCGCCGACAAGGGCGATGTGCGCAACCTGACGCAGACCACGGCCGCCAACGAGCGCTCGCCGGCGTGGTCGCCGGATGGCCGCTCGGTGGCCTACTTCTCCGACGAATCGGGCGAGTACGCGCTGCATATCCGCGCGCAGGACGGCAAGGGCGAGCCGCGCAAGTTCAAGCTGACCGGCTCCGGCTTCTACGACAATCCCGTCTGGTCGCCGGACAGCAAAAAGATCGCCTACACGGACAACTCCTGGACCTTGTACGTGATGGATGTCGCTTCCGGCGCGGTCAGCAAGATCGCGTCCGAGCCGCTGTATGGCGTGAACAAGACCCTGCGCGCGGCATGGGCGCCGGACTCGCGCTGGATCGCGTACGCGCTCAACTCGATGACTTACACGCGCAGCGCCTACATCTATTCGCTGGAGCAGAAAAAATCCTGGGCGGTGACGGATGGCCTGTCGGACGTGATCAATCCGGTGTTCGACAAGAGCGGCAAGTATCTGTACTTCTTCGCCTCGACCAATGCGGGGCCGAGCAATAACTGGTTCTCGCAGCAGAACGAGGACAACCGCGTTACGCGCACGGTCTGGATGGCGGTGCTGCGGCGCGACCTGCCGTCGCCGCTGATCAAGGAAAGCGATGAGGAGAAGGCCGCTCCGGCCACCCCACCGCCGCCGGCAGTGTCGGACAAGAAGGAGCCGGCCAAGCCGGAGACGCCGAAGATCGATCCGAAGACCGGGCGCGATGATCCGAAAGTCACCGTGGCGCCGGTCGCGCCGATAGCCATCGACTTCGACGGCATCGAAACCCGCATCGTCGACCTGCCGATACCGGCGGCGTCGCTGTCGGACCTGGAAGCGGGTCAGGACGGCCAGATATTCTTCCTGCGCGAGAACGACGGCAAGAAAGCCATCCAGCGCTTCGACCTGAAGGACCGCAAGGCGGAAACGCTGC
Source organism: Duganella sp. AC917 (assembly GCF_979258245.1). NCBI lineage: Bacteria > Pseudomonadati > Pseudomonadota > Betaproteobacteria > Burkholderiales > Oxalobacteraceae > Duganella > Duganella sp. AC917. The sequence continues at coordinate 3,415,035 of NZ_OZ409848.1, read as the reverse complement.
TGGCGGAAGCCGACGAATTCGAGGTGTCCTCCGATGGCAAAAAAATCGTCTACCACCTCAAGGAAGCCTGGGCCATGGGCAGCGCCAGCGCCAAGACGCTGACGCCGGGCGAAGGCAAGATCAAGGTCGAGGCGATCGAGGTCCGTGCCGAGCCGCGCGCCGAGTGGACGCAAATCTTCAACGAGGCGTGGCGCATCAACCGCGACTTCTTCTACGATCCCGGCATGCACGGCGCCAACTGGGACAAGATGCGCGAGAAGTACGCGCAGTTCCTGCCGGAGCTGTCGTCCCGCGCCGACCTGAATCGCCTGATCCAGTGGTTGTGCAGCGAGCTGGGTGTGGGCCACCATCGCGGCGGTGGCGGCGACTTCTTCACCGACAGCAAAGCGGTGCCGGGCGGTCTGCTGGGCGCCGATTACGAGATCAGCGAAGGCCGTTACCGCTTCAAGAAAGTCTACGGCGGCTTGAACTGGAACCCGGCACTGCGCGCGCCGCTGACGGAGCCGGGCCTGAATGTCAAAGCCGGGGAATATCTGCTGGCGGTCGATGGCCGTCCGCTGGTGGCGCCGACCAATCTTTACAGCGCCTTTGAAAACACCGCCAACAAGGCGATCGACATCACAGTCGGTCCGAACGCGGACGGCAGCAAGTCGCGCACCGTCACCGTGGTGCCGGTGCCGAACGAGGACGCGCTGCGCAACCGCGACTGGATCGAGGGGAATATCCGTAAGGTCAACGCGGCCACCGGCGGCAAGGTAGCCTATGTGTACGTGCCGAACACCGCAGGTTTGGGGCATACCTACTTCAAACGCTACTTCTTCCCGCAGGCCGACAAGGATGCCGTCATCATCGATGAACGCTTCAATGGCGGCGGCAGCGTCGCCGATTACTACCTGGAGATCTTGCAGAAGAAGGAGATCGCCTGGTGGACCATGCGCTATGGCGCGGATATGAAAACGCCATCGGCGTCGATCCAGGGACCGCGCGCGATGCTGATCGACGAAACGGCCGGCTCGGGCGGCGATCTGCTGCCGTGGATGTTCCGCAAAAACCAGATGGGGCCTTTGATCGGCAAGCGCACCTGGGGTGGGCTGGTGGGCGTGCTTGGCTTCCCGGTGCTGCTCGATGGCGGCTCGATCACGGCGCCCAACCTGGCCTTCTGGACCCGCGAGGGCGGCTGGGGCGTGGAGAACGAGGGCGTGGCGCCGGATATCGAAGTCGATCAAACGCCGGCGGACGTTATCGCCGGCCGCGATCCGCAGCTGGAAAAGGCGATTGAGGTCATCAAGGCGGAACTGGCAAAGAACCCGCCGGTGCGGCCTTCACGTCCGGCTTTCCCGATCAAGGCGAAGTAAAGTGTTCGGAAGTGAACAGCACCGGCGTTCACTTCCGAACAAATCCAGCCGGTTCCGCGCGTAAGCGGTGGTTAAACGCCGTGGCATGGTAGTTGCAATATCACTTCATCTTCCATCCGCGGACTTACCCTATGAAGCTACTCGACCTGCGCATCGGTTGGCGCACCCTGATACAAGAGCCGGCATACTCACTGGCCTCCGTGCTCGGTCTCGGCATGGGCCTGGCCGCCTGCCTGCTACTGCTTGGCTTTGTGCGCTACTCGATGGAGTACGACACGCACTTGCCCGACGCGGATCAGGTCTACGTCGTTAAACATCACTTCAATGTCGAGCAATCGTCGCCGCTGTTCGATCTGGCGCCGATGTTCCTGCGCGAGACGGCGCTCAAGATTCCGGGCGTCGTCGACGCCACCAACTACATTCCGGCGCGTCCGGAGATCACGCCGCTGACGGTGCGCGTCGACCGCAACCTGACGACCGTGCGCGGCTTGATCGTGCTACCCGGTTTTCCATCGATGCTGGGCCTGCGCGCGGTGCAGGGCGATCTGGCGCAGGCGCTGGAGCGGCCCGACCTGTTTGTCGTCACCGAAAAGGCGGCGCTGCGCATGTTCGGCACGCGCAACGCGCTGGGACGGACCATGCTCTCGGAAGGTGTGACCATGCAGGTCGGCGCGATCGTGCCGGCGCCGCCGGCCAATACGACGATTCCGTTCGAGGTGCTGTTCGGCGTTCACGCGGGCGTGGTGGAAAAAGTCATACGACACGAGATGCTGACCGGCGAAAGCGGCTGGATGAGCAAAATGCTGCTGCGCGTGAAGCCGGGCAGCTCGGTGCCGGGTATCGTCGGCCGTTTGCAGCACGCGGTGGATATCGCTCCAAGCTTGAATCAATGGCCGCCGGAGGTGCGCGATCGGCTCGGCAAACGCAAGCCGATCGAATTGTCGATGTCCCCGCTACGTGATGCCTACTTCGACAACACCATCAAAAACAGTTTTATCGCGTTGCCCGGCGACCGCGCCAGTCCCGTTGTCACCGCCGGCCTGGCGTTGATGGCGGTGCTGATCCTGCTGCTGGCCGGGATCAACTATGCCAACCTGTCGATGGTGCGCGTGCTGCGTCGCCAGCGCGAGGTGGCGATGCGCAAGGTGCTGGGCGCCGGCGCGCCTCGCATCGCACTGCAGTTCCTGCTCGAATCGCTGCTGGTGACGATGGTGGCGACGGTATTCGCCCTGCTGCTGGCGTGGCTGGCGTTGCCGGCGTTTTCCCATCTGGTCAATCGCCAGCTGGACGGTTTGTTCTCGCTGCAAAACCTCGCCGCCGCACTCTGCATCGGAGCATTGCTGGGATTGACCACGGCCGCCTATCCGGTCTGGATCGCGCTGCGGGTGGCGCCGCAACAGGCGCTCGAAGGGCGGCCGGATACGGAGTCGATGGGCAGCATGCAATGGCGCCGCGCGCTGACCGTGTTGCAGGTCGCCGTCGCCATGGGCTTTGCCAGCGTCACCATCGCGGTGGCGTGGCAGACCGACTACGCGATGCACGCGTCGCCCGGTTTCGATCCCGCGCAGATGGTGATCGTCGATATGCCGGAGCGCGTCAAGGACAGCGAAAAGGCGCGGCGCTATTTATCGGCGTTGAAAGCGCAGCCCGGCGTGGCCGGCGTGGCGGTTTCCGAAGACCCGGTGGGGCGGCTCGACTATATCTGGACGCGGGCGCTCAAGCGTCCGGGCGGACAGGCGGCGACAATGGAGATGAAATCGGTCAGTGCGAATTTCTTTGAATTGCACGGCATCGCGCCGGCGGCGGGACGGCTGTTCAAGGACAGCTCGGACGCGGAGAATGACAGCGTACCGGTGGTGCTGAACGCGGTCGCCGCGCGCGAACTGGGATTCGGCAGTGCGGAGGAGGCAGTCGGGCAGACGGTGATGTTCACCGGTTTCGACAACGTGGTGACGGCCAAGCGCATCGTCGGCATCGCGCCGGAACTGCGATTCCGTTCGTTGCGGGAGAAGCCGACGGCGGTTGCCTATGATCTTTCAACCGCCGGAACGGTGCTGAATGTGCGCGCCTCCGGTGCGCCGGCCGATATCGAACGCGCCGCGCTGGCGCTGTGGCCGAGCTATTTTCCCGATGCGATTCCGCGCACGTACCGCGCCGCCGACGTCCTGGCTGTGAACTATGAGGAGGATGCGCGCCTTGCGCGGTTGCTGGCGGTCGCCACGGGCATCGCGCTCGTGATCGCGGCTTTCGGTACTTACGTCCTGTCGGCGAATTCGGTGCAGCGGCGCGCGCGCGAGATCGTGCTGCGTCGGCTGCACGGTGCGCGGCGCACCGATATCGGTCTGCTGGTGCTGCGGGAGGTGGGGGCGCTGCTGCTGGCGGCGGCCGTGCTGGCGCTGCCCATCGCGGCGGTGGCGATCAACCGCTACCTCGCCGGCTATGTGGAGCACGCGCCGATCGGCTACTGGACCTTACTGCTGGCGCTCTCGCTGACGTGGGCGGTCGCGCTGATCGCGATCGCGCGCCATACTTGGATCGCGATGCGCATGGTGCCGGTGCGGGCGTTGCGCATGTGAGCGCGCGCCCCGTGACTCATTACAGTGGCATATACGGGCTGTTGGCGTACGGGGCGCCTGCCAGCTCGAACGCGCGGCGGATCAGGGCTTTCCAGTCGCGGGCTTTCGCCGGCGAGGTCATGGTTTGCGGGGTGGCGAGGTAGGTGATCATATAAACTCCTTTGAACGGCTTTTTGCAATAACTACAGTCTAGCGGTTCTCCAGATATAAATATAATTTTAAATTACCATATTCGATATTCGAATTGGTTATGACCTCTGTCATTGCTTGGTAGAACCGTCTTCGTTCTTTAGACGTCGCCATAGCGTCGTGCGGCTGATTCCCAGATATTCAGCGGCCGCATCACGGCGGCCGCCAAATCGGGCGACTGCCTCGGTTGCGCTCTTGGTGCGCAGTGTTGAAACGGGGAGCGAAGCCGAGTCCGAGCCTGTCGACGCCGTTGCGCCCATTTCCGGCGCCACACCCAGAACAAATGCCGGCGTCAACGCCTGCAGGGGTTCGGCCGCGAGAAACAGCGCCAGGCGCTCGGTGAAATTGCGCAGTTCGCGCACGTTGCCCGGCCAGTCGTAGCGCCGCAGCAGCGTTGCGCAGGCGTTCATCTCCGCGTGCAAATTCGGATGCGGCCGGGCGCCCAGCGACGCCAGCGCGTTCTTCAACGACCACTCGGCCAGCGTCATCACATCGTCGGGACGGGCGCGTAAAGGCGGCAGCGACAGCCGCAGCACCGCCAACCGGTAAAACAGGTCGGCGCGGAAGCGGCCCTCGCGCACGCGCTGTTCCAGGTCGCAGTGGGTGGCGCTGATGATGCGCACGTTCACCGGTATCGGCCGCGTGCCGCCCACGCGCACCACTTCCCGTTCCTCCAGCACGCGCAGCAGGCGCGTTTGCAGCGCCAGCGGCATCTCGCCGATTTCATCGAGGAATAGCGTGCCGCGATTTGCAGCTTCGAACAGGCCGGCATGGCCGCCGCGCCGCGCGCCCGTGAAGGCGCCTTCCTCGTGGCCAAACAACTCCGATTCCAGCAGCGATTCGGCGATCGCGCCGCAATTGACGGCGACAAATGGCCGGTTCTGTCCCAGGCTGCGCGGGCTTTCGCGGTGAATCGCTTGCGCCACCAGTTCCTTGCCGGTGCCAGTTTCGCCTTGTATCAGCACGGTGGCGGGTGACTTCGCATACAGCACGACCGACTGCCGCAACGTTTCCATAGCCGCCGATTCGCCGCGCAGGTCGTTGAGCCCATGCTTTGCGCGCAACGTGTCCGTCACCACCGCGCCGCGCGTGCGAACGCGGTTCGATTCCAGCTGCGTCAGACGCGCCATTTCCAGCGCGTCATCGAACGCGTGGCGGATCGAGGCGGCGGAGTACACGAACACCCCCGTCAATCCCGCTTCCTCGGCCAGGTCGGTGATCAGGCCCGCGCCGACGATGGCCTTGATGCCGGCCGCTTTCAGATCGTTGATCTGCGCCCGCGCGTCTTCTTCGGTGGCGTAGGTGCGCTGCGCTACATCGAAACCGAAGGTGCCGGCGAATTCCGCCAGCTCCGGCAAACGCTCCTGATATGTGACGATTCCGATCCGGTCCGAGACGCGCCGCGCGCGTGCCAACGCCTGCATCACGTCGAAGCCGCTGAACTTGGCGATCACCACCGGCACCGACAGGCGGCCTTTCAGATACGCGGCGTTGGAGCCGGCGGCGATGACGGCGTCGCAACGCTCGGTGGCCATGCGCTCGCGGATGTGGCGCGCCGCTTCATCGAAACCGAGGTTGATCGGCTCTATCGTGGCGAGGTTGTCGTATTCGAGCGTGATGTCGCGGAACAGGTCGTACAGGCGCGATACCGATACGGTCCAGATGACCGGTTTATCGTCGGGATCGAACGGCAGGGATATGGAGTGGCGCATGATTCGATTGTAGCGCATTCGTTTCATGATATGTTTCGACGTTTCAAAATGAAACACAGCTGAAACATTTCTCGAAGCTAACTCTTTGATTCTTAAGGCGTGAGCACTTGGCACGTACCTTGCAATAACAATTCAACTTCGATGCAACTTCAATGCAATACTGAAAGGTCTCACATGAGTCAATATTCCGCAGGCGCCGCCTTCCGCAAAGCAGTTCAGGAAGAATCCCCGTTACAAGTGGTCGGCGCGATCAACGCCAACCATGCCTTGCTGGCCAAACGCGCCGGCTTCAAGGCGATTTATCTGTCGGGCGGCGGCGTGGCGGCGGGTTCCCTCGGGCTGCCGGACCTGGGCATCTCCAACCTCGACGACGTGCTGACCGACGTCCGCCGCATCACCGACGTTTGCGATCTGCCGCTGCTGGTCGATGTGGACACCGGCTTCGGCGCCTCCGCGTTCAATGTGGCGCGCACCGTCAAGTCGATGATCAAGTTCGGCGCCGCCGCGATGCATATCGAAGACCAGGTGGGCGCCAAGCGCTGCGGCCACCGTCCGGGCAAGGAGATCGTCTCGAAGCAGGAGATGGTCGACCGCATCCGCGCCGCCGTCGATGCGCGCACCGACGAAAACTTCGTCATCATGGCGCGCACCGACGCGCTGGCGGTCGAAGGCCTTGAATCGGCCATCGACCGCGCCGTCGCATGCGTGGAAGCGGGCGCCGACATGATCTTCCCGGAGGCGATGATCAGCCTCGATATGTACAAACAGTTCGCCGCCGCCGTCAAGGTGCCGGTGCTGGCCAATATCACCGAATTCGGTTCGACGCCGCTGTTCACCGTCGACGAATTGCGCGGCGCCGATGTCGGCCTGGTGCTCTATCCGTTGTCGGCCTTCCGCGCCATGAACAAGGCCGCTGAAAACGTCTATGGCGCGATCCGCCGCGACGGCACGCAGCAGAACGTGCTCGAGTCGATGCAAACGCGCGCCGAGCTGTATGAGCGCATCAATTACCACAGCTTCGAGCAAAAGCTCGACGCCTTGTTCGCTGCGCAAAATGCAGTAAACGGCGCTCAGAAAAAATAACCGGAGACCAGACATGACCGAGACCACCTTCAAACCAAAAAAATCCGTCGCGCTGTCGGGCGTCACCGCCGGTAACACGGGGCTGTGCTCCGTCGGCAAAACCGGCAACGACCTGCATTACCGTGGCTATGACATCCTGGACGTCGCCAACTCCTGCGAGTTCGAGGAAATCGCCTACCTGCTGGTGCACGGCAAACTGCCCAACGAAGCGGAGCTGCGCGGCTACAAGGCCAAACTGCGCTCGTTGCGCGGCTTGCCGCAGGCGCTGAAGTCGGCGCTGGAGGCGCTGCCGGCCTCGGCGCACCCGATGGACGTGATGCGCACCGGCGTCTCGGTGCTGGGCTGCGTGCTGCCCGAGAAGGACGACCACAACGTGCCGGGCGCGCGCGATATCGCCGATCGCCTGATGGCGTCCTTCGGTTCGATGCTGCTGTACTGGTATCACTTCAGCCACAATGGCAAGCGCATCGACGTGGAAACCGACGACGACTCCATCGGCGGCCACTTCCTGCATCTGCTGCACGGCTTCAAACCGTCGGACAGCTGGGTGCAGGCGATGCACACGTCGCTGATCCTGTACGCGGAGCACGAATTCAACGCGTCGACCTTCACCGGCCGCGTCATCGCCGGCACGGGGTCGGACATCCACTCGGCCATCACCGGCGCGATCGGGGCGCTGCGCGGTCCGAAACACGGCGGCGCCAACGAGTTCGCGTTCGAGATCCAGAAGCGCTATGAAAATCCGGACGAGGCGGAAGCGGACATCCGCAACCGCGTCGCCAACAAGGAAGTGGTGATCGGCTTCGGCCACCCGGTGTACACGATCTCCGATCCGCGCAATGTCGTCATCAAGGAAGTGGCGCGCAAGCTGTCGCGCGAAGGCGGCTCGATGAAGATGTTCGACATCGCCGAACGCCTGGAGACCGTGATGTGGGACGTCAAGAAGATGTTCCCGAACCTGGACTGGTTCTCGGCCGTGTCGTACCACATGATGGGCGTGCCGACGGCGATGTTTACCCCGCTGTTCGTCATCTCGCGCACCTCCGGCTGGGCCGCGCACATCATCGAGCAGCGCATCGATAACAAGATCATTCGCCCGAGCGCGAACTACGTCGGCCCGGAAGATCTGCAGTTTGTGCCGATCAAGGATCGGAAGTAATGGACGCCATAATGAATACGCTATTTCGCAAGCCCTTACCCGGCACCCAACTGGATTACTTCGACGCGCGCGCCGCCGTCGATGCGATCCAGCCGGGCGCCTGGGCCAAACTGCCCTACACATCCCGCGTGCTGGCCGAGAACCTGGTGCGTCGCTGCGATCCGGCGACGCTGAACGCTTCGCTCGGACAGTTCATCGAACGCCGCCGCGATCTGGATTTCCCGTGGTTCCCGGCGCGCGTGGTATGTCACGACATTCTGGGCCAGACCGCGCTGGTCGATCTGGCCGGCCTGCGCGACGCCATCGCCTTGCAAGGCGGTGATCCGGCGCTGGTCAATCCGGTGGTGCCGACGCAGCTGGTGGTCGACCACTCGCTGGCCGTGGAATGCGGCGGCTTCGATCCCGATGCCTTCGACAAGAACCGGGTGATTGAAGACCGCCGCAACGAGGATCGCTTCGATTTCATCAACTGGACCAAGAAGGCGTTCAAGAACGTCGACGTGATCCCGCCGGGGAACGGCATCCTGCACCAGATCAATCTGGAGCGCATGTCGCCGGTGATCCAGACAGTGGACGGCGTGGCTTTCCCCGATACGCTGGTCGGTACCGATTCGCACACGCCGATGGTCGACGCGCTGGGCGTGATCGCCATCGGCGTCGGCGGGCTTGAAGCGGAAAGCGTGATGCTGGGCCGCGCATCGTGGATGCGGCTGCCGGATATCATCGGCGTCGAGCTGACCGGCAAGCCGCAGCCGGGCATCACCGCCACCGATACGGTGCTGGCGCTGACTGAATTCCTGCGTAAGCAAAAAGTGGTGTCCTCGTACCTGGAGTTCTTTGGCGAAGGCGCCGCGCACCTGACCTTGGGCGACCGCGCGACTATCTCCAACATGGCGCCGGAATACGGCTCCACCGCCGCGATGTTCTACATCGACGAGCAGACCATCAAATACCTGAAGCTGACCGGCCGCGATGATGAACTGGTCAAGCTGGTCGAGTTGTACGCGAAAGAGACCGGCCTGTGGGCCGATGCGCTCAAAACCGCCGAATACGAGCGCGTATTGACCTTCGATTTGTCTTCGGTGGTGCGCAATATCGCCGGCCCGTCCAATCCGCACAGCCGCGTGCCGACGTCGGAACTGGCCGCGCGCGGCATCAGCGGCGTGGTGGAGAATGAACCGGGCCTGATGCCGGACGGCGCCTGCATCATCGCGGCCATCACCAGCTGCACCAACACCAATAACCCGCGCAACATGATCGCCGCCGGTCTCCTGGCGCGCAACGCCAACGCGCGCGGCCTGACGCGCAAGCCGTGGGTGAAAAGTTCGCTCGCTCCCGGCTCCAAGACCGTCACCTTGTATCTGGAGGAGGCGGGCCTGATGCCGGAGCTGGAGAAGCTTGGCTTCGGCGTGGTCGCTTATGCCTGCACGTCGTGCAACGGCATGTCCGGCGCGCTCGATCCGGCGATACAAAAAGAGGTGGTGGAGCGCGACCTGTACGCGACCGCCGTTTTGTCGGGCAACCGCAATTTCGACGGCCGCATCCACCCGTACGCCAAGCAGGCCTTCCTGGCTTCGCCGCCGCTGGTGGTGGCGTACGCGATCGCCGGCACCATCCGCTTCGATATCGAGAAGGATGTGCTGGGCCACGACGCCGATGGTCGGCCGGTCACGCTCAAGGATATCTGGCCGTCCGACGAGGAGATCGACAGCATCGTCGCCGCCAGCGTCAAGCCGGAGCAGTTCCGCAAGGTCTACATTCCGATGTTCGCCAGGCAGGAGGACGACGGCCTGAAAGTGAGCCCGCTGTACGACTGGCGTCCGCAGACCACCTATATCCGCCGTCCGCCGTACTGGGAAGGCGCGCTGGCTGGCGCCCGACCTTTGAAGGGCATGCGGCCGCTGGCGCTGCTGGGCGATAACATCACCACCGATCATTTGTCGCCGTCGAACGCCATCATGCTCGATAGCGCAGCCGGCGAGTACCTGGCGAAAATGGGACTGCCGGAGGAAGACTTCAATTCCTACGCCACGCATCGGGGCGACCACCTGACCGCGCAGCGCGCGACCTTCGCCAATCCGACCCTGAAGAACGAGATGGTGCGCGGCCACGATGGCAAGGTGATGGCCGGTTCGCTGGCCCGCATCGAGCCGGAAGGCCGCGTCACGCGCATGTGGGAAGCCATCGAAACTTATATGGAGCGCAAGCAGCCGCTGATCGTCATCGCCGGCGCCGACTACGGACAAGGTTCGTCGCGCGACTGGGCGGCCAAAGGCGTGCGGCTGGCCGGCGTGGAGGCGATTGTGGCCGAGGGCTTCGAGCGTATCCACCGCACCAATCTGGTCGGCATGGGCGTGCTGCCGCTGGAGTTCATGCCCGGCGTGAACCGACTGACCTTGGCGTTGGACGGCACCGAGACCTATGACGTGATCGGCGCGCGCACGCCGCGTTCGACCTTGACCCTGGTGATCAATCGCCTCAGCGGTTCGCAGGTGGAGGTGCCGGTGATCTGCCGTCTCGATACGGCGGAGGAGGTGTCGATTTACGAGGCGGGCGGCGTGCTGCAGCGCTTCGCCCAGGATTTCCTGGAATCCGTGAAGGCTGCCTGACCATGACGACCAATACCATTCATCGGCCGCAAATCAAAATCCCCGCTGTCTATATGCGTGGTGGCACCAGCAAGGGCGTTTTCTTCCGGCTGGGCGATTTGCCGGAGGCGGCGCAAACGCCGGGCCCCGCGCGCGACGCGCTGCTGTTGCGCGTCATCGGCAGTCCCGACCCCTATGGCAAGCAAATCGACGGCATGGGCGGCGGCACGTCAAGCACCAGCAAGACGGTGATCGTATCGAAAAGCGACAAAGCCGATCACGATATTGATTATTTGTTCGGCCAGGTCTCCATCGACAAGGCGTTTGTCGACTGGAGCGGCAATTGCGGCAATCTGTCGGCCGCCGTGGGCGCGTTCGCGATCAGCGCCGGCCTGCTGGACCCGGCCCGCGTTCCGCGCGACGGCATGGCGGTGGTGCGCGTGTGGCAGGCCAATATCGGCAAGACCATCATCGCCCATGTGCCGATGACCGACGGCGAAGTGCAGGAGACCGGCGACTTCGAACTGGACGGCGTTACCTTCCCGGCGGCCGAAGTGCAGCTCGAGTTCATGGACCCGGCGGCGGACGAGGAGGGCGCTGGAGGCTCCATGTTCCCGACCGGCCGGTTGATCGACGATCTGGAGGTGCCCGGCATCGGCACCTTGAAGGCGACCATGATCAACGCCGGCATACCGACCATTTTTGTCGACGCGGACGCCATCGGCTATACCGGCATCGAACTGCAGGACGCGATCAACGGCGACGTGGCGGCGCTGGCGATGTTCGAAGCCATACGCGCGCATGGCGCGCTGCGCATGGGCCTTATCAAGCATCTGGACGAGGCGGTGCAACGCCAGCACACGCCGAAGGTGGCGTTTGTCGCCAAGCCGGCAACCTATATCGCCTCCAGCGGCAAGCGGATCGGCGCTGGCGACATCGATCTGCTGGTGCGCGCGCTCTCGATGGGCAAGCTGCATCACGCGATGATGGGCACCGCTGCCGTGGCGATCAGCACCGCCGCCGCCATTCCCGGCACGCTGGTGAACCTGGCCGCCGGCGGCGGCGCGCTTGACGCGGTGCGCTTCGGCCATCCTTCCGGCACCCTGCGCGTCGGCGCGCAAGCGACGCAGCACAACGGCGAGTGGCGCGTGACGAAGGCTGTCATGAGCCGCAGCGCGCGCGTGCTGATGGAGGGCTGGGTGAGGGTGCCCGCAGCGTGAAACTGGCATCATGCGAGTCACTGCGCGGGCCCGCCGTGCAGTGTCCTCTCAGTGACTCGCAGTGTCGTATTTAGGAGCGCGAAACCGGACGCGGATGGCTAATGGCACCGATGTGGTTTATCATCTGCCAACAATGCTGCCGATATGTAACGAACAGGGCGGCATTTTTTTCGGGTGCTGCTGGTGTTCATGAATCGCGTTTCATCCCATCCTGATTTCGTCGCAGACGCCCTGGAGCTGATCGGCGTTCCCGCGTGCGCGTACAGCGCAGGGGGATTGGTGTTGGCCGCCAATGCGGAGTTGATCGCGTTGCTCGAATCCGATCCCTGCGGCCAAACGGTGGAGAACCTGTTCGCCCGCCACCTGCGCGGCGCCAGTGCCGCGCGCCTGAACGACACCTTGGCGGGACAAAGCTGGGACAGTTGCCTCGTATCGGCCAGCGGCAAATATATCGCCGTGCAGGTGTGGACCAAACCACTGCCGGCAGAGGGCGGAATCGATGGCGGGACCATCGTCTTCCACGATATCAGCGAGGTTCAGCGTTCGCAGCGCGCGCTGCGCAACACGGTGCTGGAACAGCAGGCCATCCTCGAAAACGCGGCCGTCGGCATCCTGTTCGGCAAGAACGGCCGCATCGCCGAATGTAATATCCGCTGCGCCGAGATGCTGGGCTACAGCCGCGAGGAGCTGGAGGGCGCGCCAAGCGTGATCCTCTATCCGAGCGAGGAGGACTTCCTCAACCTGGGACGCGAGGCGGGACCGCCGTTGGCGCAGGGCTTGCCGTTCAAGACTGAACTGGTATTGCGGCGCAAGGACGGCAGCACATTCTGGGCGCGGCTGTTCGGCCGCGCCATCGATACGATCCACACCAGCGAGGGCACGGTGTGGATCGTGGAAGACATCAACGAACATCGCCTCGACGAGGAAAAGCTGCGCCGCGCGCTGATCGAGCAGAAGGCGATCCTGGACAATGCTTCGATCGGCATCCTGTTCAGTAAAGGCCAGATCGTCCGCAACTGCAACCGGAGCATGGCGGAGATGTTCGGCTATGCCGTTGAGGACATGGTAGGCATGCCGGCGTCGGACATGTTCCCGTCGCTCGCACGGTATCAGGCCTTCGCCGGCGAGGCGCGGGCAAAACTCGACAACGGCAAACCGTACGAAAGCCCCGCGTTCGAATTAAAGCGCAAGGACGGCGCCTTGATCTGGTGCCGCGTGCGCGCCAACGCGATGAATGAAGTGAACACCGACGGCGGCGCCATCTGGATCGTCGAGGACGTGACCACCACGCGGCAGACGCAGATGGAGGTTGAGGCGATCATGACTAACGCCTCGATGAGCATCCTGTTCACCAAGAACCGCATCATCACGCGCTACAACCGCGGCTTCGGCGACATGTTCGGCTATCCCGGCGATACCGGTTTAGGGGTTCCCGGCCGGGCGCTGTATCCGTCGCAGCAAGACTACGAGCGGCTGGGTGCGGAGGCCTTTCCCTATCTGTCGGTGGGAAAGCCCTTCCAGACCGAGATGGAAATGCGGCGCGCCGACGATACGCGCCTGTGGGCGCAACTGATTGGCTACGTGGTCAACCCGGCCGACCCGGCACAGGGCACCATCTGGGTGATCGAGGACCGCACCGAGCAAAAACGCGCCGAGGAGGCGCTGCGCAACGCGCTGCTGGAGAACCAGGCGATTCTCGACAGCGCGGTGCTGGGCATCTCCGTGGTGGAGCAGGGCCTCAACCTGCGCTGCAATACCAAGATGGAGGAATTGTTCGGCTATGCGCCCGGCGAAATGAATCACCTCAGCGTACAGGCTTTTTATGCCGACAAGGCCGCGTGGCGCGAGGCGCGCGCGGCGACGGCGCAGGACTTCCGCAGCGGCCGCGTCAACGTCGCCGAGTATCAACTGGTGCGCAAGGACGGCAGCCGCTTCTGGGCGCGGCTATCGGGCCGGCCGTTCGACCTGGCGCAGCCCGGCGGGCGCTCGGTGTGGCTGGTGGACGACATCACCGCGCGGCGCGAAGCTGCCGAAGCGGTCAGCCGCGCGCGCGACGAGCTGGAAGTGCGGGTGCTCGAACGCACCGCCGAACTGGCGGGCGCCAACGCGCTGCTTCAAGGCGAAATCGTCGAGCGCCGCCAGGCCGAGGCGCGCGTGCATCACATGGCCTACCACGACAGCCTGACCGGCTTGCCCAACCGCGCCTTGCTGTCGGACCGGCTGGACCGCGCCATGCTGGCGGCGCAGCGTTCGAAGCGCCAGCTGGCGGTGATGTTCATCGATCTTGACCGCTTCAAAACCATTAACGATTCGCTGGGCCACATGACCGGCGACCAGTTGCTCAAGGAAGTGGCGAGCCGTTTGTGCCGCGCGGTGCGCGCCAGCGATACCGTGGCCCGTTTGGGCGGCGACGAATTCGTGGTGCTGGTGCCCGGCATTGCCAGCGTGGACGAGGCCAGCCAGGTGGCCGAAAAGATCATCCTGGCGCTGTCCGAGGGCTTTCCGCTGGAAGGACGCAACCTGCACATCACGCCGTCCATCGGCATCTGCGTATATCCGGACGACGGTGCGGACGTGGCCACCCTGATGCGCCACGCCGACGCCGCCATGTATCACGCCAAGGCTAGCGGCAGGAACAACTACCAGTATTTTAAAGAGGCGATGAACCAGTCGGCGGCGCGCCACTTCGAGCTGGAGTCGAGCCTGCGCAGCGCGCTGGCGCTCGACGAGTTCACCTTGCACTTCCAGCCCATCATGGATATCGGCACGCGCCGCCTGCATGCGATGGAAGTGCTGCTGCGCTGGCGCCGCGATAACGACGAACTGGTGATGCCCGACAGTTTCATCCCGCTGATCGAGGAAAACGGCTTGATCGTGCCGGTCGGGGAATGGGTGATACGCCAGGCCTGCATGCAGAGCATGAAGTGGCAGCGTGAAGGCCTGCTTCCGGTGCCGCTGGCGGTGAACCTGTCGCCGCGCCAGTTCATGCATCGTGGCTTGGTCGACTCGATACGGCGCATTCTCGACGAAACCGGCATCGATCCGTCGCTGCTGGAATTCGAGATCACCGAGACGGCGCTGATGCAGCACGGCGAGCAGACGCTGGAAATCCTGGGGCAGATCAACGCGATGGGCATACGGCTGTCGATCGACGATTTCGGCACCGGCTATTCCAGCCTGGCCTACCTGAAGCGCTTCCCGGTCAAGAAGATCAAGATCGACCGCGCCTTCATCAAGGATCTGGAGGAGAGCGCGGAGGACCGCGCCATCGTGGCGGCGATCATCGCGCTGTCCGACAGCCTGCAGCTGTCGGTGGTGGCGGAAGGGGTCGAGACGGAGGGGCAGTACGCGCTCCTGCAGCGCAACGGCTGCCAGTTCGCGCAAGGCTATCTGTTCTCGCCGCCGGTGCCGCATGCGACCGCGCAGCTGTTGCTGCCGCGGCCCCCGATCACGGCCGGGTAGCAGGGTAGTCGAAGGATTGGTCGAAGGTTAGTCGAGCGTGGCGATCACCGGTGCGTGGTCGGAAGGCTGCTCCAGCTTGCGCGGCGCGCGGTCGATGACGCAGGCGCTGCAACGCGCCACGAGCGCCGGCGACAGCAGGATATGGTCGATGCGCAGGCCTTTGTTCAGCCGGAAGCCGAGGCCGCGGTAGTCCCACCAGCTGAACGATTTTTCGGGCTGCTCGAACAGGCGGTAGGAATCGGTGAGGCCGATGTCGAGCAGGCGGGTCAGCGCGGCGCGTTCCTTTTCGGAAACGTGCACCAGGCCTTCCCAAGCTGCGGGATCGTGGACGTCGCGGTCCTCGGGGGCGATGTTGTAGTCGCCGACGACGGCCAGTTGCTGATGCAGGGCGGCCTCCTGCTTGATCCAGTCGTGGAAGGCCGACAACCAGCCGAGTTTGTAGTCGTATTTCTCGGAGCCAACGCTTTGGCCGTTGGGCACATAGGCGCACACCACGCGTACGCCGTCGATGGTGGCGGCCAGGATGCGTTGCTGTGGATCATCGAAGAGTGGATTGTTCTTGACCACGTCGGTGATCGGTTGCTTCGAGATAATAGCGACGCCGTTATAAGTTTTTTGCCCGCTGTACACGACATGATAGCCAGCGGCTTCAATAATACTAGCCGGAAACTTGTCATCGGTTAATTTTGTTTCTTGCAGACAGAGCACGTCTGTTGGATTTTCCGCAAGCCAATTCATAACGTGCGGCAGTCTTACGTTCAGTGAGTTAACATTCCATGTGGCTAGTTTCATCGGGGATGAGTGTCCTTGCGGGTTTGGTGGAGGCGATACGCCTATGAAACGCATCTTACCGCACCTTGATTTAACAGATGAGCTTGTCGATTTGTCGCGTTTTATAAAAAAACATGAAATAGAACTTCGCAAGTGTGGTGGTAAGGCATAAAATGTTGCAAAAAGTGTGAAATAAAAATTTAATTGCTACTTTTGTCTCATAGTTGTCAAAATTGTACTTCAGTAGGAGACAGAATGGCAAAAGAGAAATATACTGATACAAATTAGTGGAAAACTAGTGTTTCCTATCAGCAACCACAAAATAGCAAGAGCCGTGTATATTAACCATTGTGATGCCGCAATAAGTGATACTATACGGAAATAACTTGTAGTTTTAACAGTGAATTGCGCGTAGCGCATTTACAAAGGAATTGAAATGCGAACTGCATTTGAGGCATGGGCACAGCGCGACGGACATATCGTTCGCCGCCGTGAAGATAAGCCAGAAGAGTATCTGGTCTTTGAAACGCAGCGCCGCTGGGTAATCTGGCAAGCGGCACTGGAACATGGCAAAACGCCGGGCGGTCGCAAGACCGCCGCGCAAAAGGAGGCAGCCGCCGCCGAAAAGCGCGCAGCCGAAGCGCTGCAACGTCCACCGGTTATCAATTCCGACGAAGCCGCTGTGCGCAATCAGGTATTGAATGAAGTGCTCGACGCTTTCTCCACCCTTGGTGGCGAGCGCGGCATGGATGACATCCTGAAAGTGGTGCAGGGGTTGAAGAAGAAGCAGCAGGAGCAGGAACAGGTTTTGGACAAAGACAAGGTCGAGGAACGCGTGGCCAAGTCGGCGCAAGTTGGTCAAAACGCCTGATAATGACGCGCTTCCGGCACTACAAGGGCGGCCTCTACGAATTGGTGTGCGAGGCCACCCTGGAGTCCGACCTGAGCACCATGATCGTTTACCGTGCGCCCGACGGGTCCATCTGGGCGCGGCCGAGAGACGTGTTTTTTGAACTCATCGAGGTCGATGGCGTCAAAGTGCAACGCTTTACGCCCCTTGATTGAGCGAATCAATCCGCGCTCGGCTTGCTACACTGTGTCTGTATCTATTTTAGAGGCAGACCATGTTCCTCCGTCCCGTCGCCGCGTGCGCCGCGCTGCTGGCCCTGTTGACAGGCGCCGGCTGCGCGTCCCTGACCGAATCGACCCAACAAAACGTGCTGGTGCAAACCGTGCTCGATCACCGCGAGATCGGTGGCGTCGGCTGCGTGTTGTATAACGATGTCGGCAAATGGTTCGTCACCACGCCGGCGCGCGTGACCCTGCGCAAGAGCGCGGCCCCGCTGCGCATCGATTGCCAGAAGGAGGGTGCGGCCTGGGCGTACGAAAAGGTCGATCCCAAGGTCAACGGCAATTTGTGGGGCAATGTGATTTTGACGGCGGGCGTCGGCTACGTTATCGACCGCAATACGGGCGCCGGTTACGATTATCCGTCGACGTTGACGGTGGTGATGCGTCCGGCCGAGGGCAGGGATGAAGGGCCACCGCCGGCGGCCGGGGTGACCTTGTATTGATCGCGGTGGCGCCGCTGCATGACTGCTGAACGACAAAGGGCGGATTGACGGGCAAGACCCGGCAATCCGCCCTTTGTGTTTTTGTGCTTACGAACCTGCGCGGCCGATCAGGAAGTTCGACAGCAGCGGCACCGGACGGCCGGTGGCGCCCTTCGCGCCGCCCGATTTCCATGCGGTGCCGGCGATGTCCAGATGCGCCCACGTGTACTTGCGCGTGAAGTTCTCCAGGAACGCCGCCGCCGTGCACGAGGCGCCGCCCGGCGAGCCGATGTTGGCCAGGTCGGCGAAGTTGGACTTCAGCTGCTCGTTGTACTCCTCGCCGATCGGCAGGCGCCACGCGGTGTCGCTCGATGCTTTACCGGCGGCCATGATCTCGTCGGCCAGCTGGTTGTGGACGTCGTCGTCGCGCGTGAACAAACCGCTCTTGTGATGACCCAGCGCGACGATGCAGGCGCCCGTCAACGTGGCGATGTCGATCACGGCGGCCGGGTTGAAGCGCTCGGCGTAGGTCAGTGCGTCGCACAGCACCAGGCGGCCTTCGGCGTCGGTGTTGAGGATCTCGATGGTCAGGCCGTTCATCGAGGTGACGATGTCGCCCGGCTTGGTGGCGCGGCCCGACGGCATGTTTTCGCAGCTGGCGATCACGCCGATCACGTTTAGTTTCAGGTCCATCTCGCCGATCGCACGGAAGGTGCCCAGCACCGAGGCGGCGCCGCCCATGTCGTACTTCATTTCGTCCATGCCGGGACCCGGCTTGAGCGAGATGCCGCCGGTGTCGAAGGTGATGCCCTTACCGACCAACACCACCGGCGCGTCCTTCGATTTGCCGCCCATGTGTTTGAGGATGATGAACTTCGGCGGCTGCTCGCTGCCGTTGGTGACCGACAGGAAGCTGTTCATCTTCAGCGCTTCGAGCTGCTTGCGGTCCAGGATCTCGACGTCGAACTTGTAGTCCTTGGCCAGTTTCTTGGCGGTGTTGGCCAGGTAGGTCGGGGTGCAGATGTTGGCCGACAGGTTGCCCAGTTCCTTGGTCAGGTCCATGCCGTTGGCGATGGCCACCGCCTGCGCCAGCGCCAGCTTGGCGGCGGGGCTGTTCGGTACCGCCAGGGCGATCTTCTTGACGCCGGCCGGCGCCGGATCCTTCTTGCTTTTCTGGCCGTCGGTGCGGAACGCGGCTTCGTGGGCGCTCTGCACCACGCAGCGGATCGCCCAATTGACGTCGCGCTCTTTCACTTCCGTCATCGGCAGTGCGATAATAGCGTCGCTCGTGCCCAGGGCCGAGAAAGCCTTCAGCGTGGCGGAAACGCCGCTGGCGAAGCTTTTCTCGCTGATGGCGTCGTCGCTGCCCAGGCCGACCAGCAGCACGCGCTCGGCGCTGGCGCCCTTGACGCCGCGCAGCAGCAGCGTGGTGCCGGCTTTGCCGCTGATGTCGCCGGACTTGAGGGCGGCCGTGATGTCACCGGAACCGTCCAACGCTTTGGCAGCTTGCGACAGCTTTTTATTCTCGAACACCGCGACGGCGACGACGCCCGTTTTGGCCGAGTTGATGGTGTTTTTTGTGTCGAATGCTTTTATGCTAAAGTCCATTTGATTCTCCGTGTCGTGTACGAATTGCCAGCCCGTTTGGCCTGATTGGCCCGGCTGTTATTAACTTGTGGCCCCGTGACGAGCCCTTAACTACCGAATTATAACTTTCGAATGATCTTTCAACGCACCCTACGACGTGAAATGGCCAGCACCGCCTTCGCCACCTTCACGATCCTGTTCAGCGTTTGCGTTACGTGGACCTTGATCGGCATCCTCGGCAAGGCCGCCGGCGGCAAGGTCGCCTCCAGCGACGTGGTCGCGCTGATCTTGTTCGCAACGGTGAATTATCTGCCAACTATCCTCATCCTCACCAGTTTTATTTCGGTGCTGATGGTGGTCACCCGCAGCTACCGCGATTCCGAGATGGTGGTGTGGTTCGCCTCCGGCTTGAGCCTCACGCGCTGGATCGCGCCGGTGCTGTCGTTCGGGCTGCCGATGGTGCTGCTGACGGCGGGCCTGAGCTTTGTCGCCGCGCCATGGGCCAAGGAAAAAAGCGCGGAGTACGTCGAGCGCTTCGCCAAGCGCGAGGATCTGCAAAAGGTCTCGCCCGGCCAGTTCCGCGAATCGTCGTCGGCCAACCGCATCTTCTTTGTCGAAGGCGTCGCCGGCGACACCTCGGTGGTGCAGAACGTGTTCGTCAACACGGTCGATAAGAACGGCACGGCGGTCATCGTCGCGCGCGAGGGCGTGATCAGCAATGGACCGAAAGGCGAGCGCTATCTGGTGCTCAAGAACGGCCGCCGCTATCAGGGTATGCCGGGGCAGTCCGATTTCCAGACCATGGAATTCGACACCTACAGCATGCGTGTGACCAGCCAGGCCCAGGACCTCGACGCCGAGCGTGACACCGATTCGGTGCCGACCATGGAGCTGTTCGCCGATACCTCTAACTCGGGCCGCGCCGAGCTGCTATGGCGTATCGCCTCGCCGCTGACTTGCCTGGTGCTGGTGCTGCTGGCGATCCCGCTGGGGTTTGTGAATCCGCGCGCCGGCAGTTCGGCCAATTTGATTATCGCGCTGCTGATCTTCTTCTCGTACACCAACGCGGTCAAGCTGGTCGAGGGTAGCGTCAGACTGGGCAAGTTCACGTTCGCGTTGTCCTGGTGGCCGCTGCACCTGATGGCCGCCATTACGGTGCTTGGCCTGTTCGCCTGGAGGCTCAATCTGAATCACCGTTACCATCCGCTGGCGTTGCTGGCGGCGATGAAGCGTTCGCGCAATGCTAGTAAAAAGGCGGTGGCGCCATGAAGATCCTTCAACGCTATTTCGCGGTCACCATCTTCCAGGCGGTAGCCTTTGTGCTGGTCGCCTTCCTGGCGCTGCAGGCCTTCATGGACCTGACCGGCGAATTGCCCCGCGTCGGCAAGAACGGCTACGCGATCCAGTACGTGCTGCTGTTCGTGGCGGTCAAGCTGCCGGGCCACGTGTACGAGGTGATGCCGCTGGCGGCGCTGATCGGCACCATCTATACGATGGCGCAGTTCGCGTCGACGTCGGAGTTCACCATCATGCGCGCCTCCAGCATGACCACCGGCATGGCGGCGTGGATGCTGGCCAAGATCGGCGTCGTGCTGGTGATTATCACCTTCATCTTCGGTGAGCTGATCACGCCGCGCACCGCGCCGCTGGCGGAGAAAATCAAGCTCAGTGGACGCGGCACGACGATTTCGACCGAGTTCCGATCCGGCTTGTGGACCAAGGATATCGTCAAATCCGACGGCATGACAGGGGAGGTGATCGGTTCGCGCTTCTTCAACGTGCGCGAAGTGCGCCCGGACGGCAAACTGGTCGACGTCAAGCTGTACGAATTCGATAACAACTTCCGCCTGCGCTCCATCACGGTGGCCAAGACCGGCACCTATCAGGGCACGAACAAGTGGATGCTGTCGGATGTGAAGGAGAACATCTTCACCAATCCGGCGCTGCTCAAACCGGGCAGTGAAGCCAATCTGGCGAATAACTATGCGCAGGGCAGCAGCATGATCGAGACCCGCACCAGCGCCACCAGGGAGCTGATCTCCGAGATCACGCCGCGCATCTTGTCGGTGTCGCGCTCGGACCCGGAACGCATGTCGGCCAGCGAGCTGGCGCTGTACACCCGCCACCTGCAGGAGAACAAGCAGGAGACGGAGCGCTTCAAGATCGCTTTCTGGAAAAAATTGTTCGATCCGCTGGCGATCTTCGTGCTGATGGCGCTGGCGCTGCCGTTCGGCTACCTGCACACCCGCAGCGGCGGCGTCAGTCTGAAGATTTTTGTCGGCATCATGATCGGTGTCAGCTACCTCCTGGTCAACACGCTGTTCTCGCACCTCGGTGTATTGAGCACCTGGCCGGCGGCGCTGACGGCGATCGCCCCGAGTTTAATTTTCCTGCTGCTGGCGCTGGGCGCCTTGTGGTGGGTGGAGCGACACTAGATGAGTAACACCGTGAATAACACCGTCAGCACCGCTGCGAACAAACAAGCTTTGGTTCTTTTCGCGCACGGCGCCCGCGCGGCGTCGTGGGCGGCGCCGTTCGAACGGCTGCGCGACCTGACGCAGGCGCGCACGCCGGACGTCCCGGTATCGCTGGCGTTTCTGGAGTTGATGGAGCCGCGCCTGCCGGAGCAGGTAGCCGCGCTGAGCGCCGCTGGCGTCACGCAGATCACGGTGGTGCCGGTGTTTCTGGGGCAGGGCGGCCACGTGCTGCGCGACCTGCCGCTGATGGTCGACCAGTTGCGCATCGATTATCCGCACATCAGCATCGACGTGGTCGAAGCGGCCGGCGAGAACGCCGCGGTGCTCAACGCGCTGTCGGACTACTGCGTTTCTTCGTTAGCGGGCGCGCCGCCAAACTGACAGCGGAATACTGCCGTCCGGCCGGTTCGGCACGCGATAGCGCAGCGTCAATCATCATCAATCCTGCCGGGGCCTGGCCATAATCGCGGCTGCGCGAGCCGTCCGGTAGTAGGGATGACCTCCGCTATTTCCTGGCACTGTACGACGCCGGCACGCTGTCGGGCGCCGCGCGCGAGGCCGGTGTAGAGCACACCACCGTTGCACGCCGCATCGATGCGCGCTCGCCGCCTATGTAGCACGAGGATGTCCGTCGCGCGGCGCCGGTTCGCGCCGTGGCAGATGAGATCATCGCCGTATTTACTTCCGAGGCACCAGCTTGATTTCGTAAAGCTTGGGCCACAGTTTGCCGGTGACGAACAGGCGTTTTTTGTCGCCGTCCCAGGCGATGCCGTTCAAGACGTTTTCGTTGTTCGGGCCTTTGCCCGCATCCGGATACAGCTTGCCCAAATCGATCCAGCCGACGATCTTGCCGGTGTTTTGATCGATGCGGGCGATGGTGTTGGTGTGCCAGATATTAGCGAAGATCTCGTCGCCCACCACTTCCAGCTCATTGATCTGGTCGACCGCGATGCCGTCGGCCGTCACCTTCACGCGGCGCACTTCGAGGAAGGTCTTGGGGTCGAGGAAGCGCAGGGTCGCGCTGCCGTCGCTCAGTACCAGCTCCTTGCCGTTTTGCGCCAGGCCCCAGCCTTCGCCGGGATAGGCGAACTGGTTGCGCAGCTCGAAGGTGGCCAGATCGAACACGAAGCCGGTCTGCGATTGCCAGGTGATGCCGACCAGCGTGTCCTTCCAGACGGTCAGGCCTTCGCCGAAGTACTGCGGCGGGATATCTTTGCTTTGCAGGACCTTGCCGGTGTCCAGATTCACCTTGCGGATCGACGATTTACCGTTCAAGCCCGTGCTCTCATAGAGAAAACCGTCGCGGTACAGCAGGCCCTGGGTGAACGCCTGCGGGTCGTGCGGATAGCTGCGCACGACCTTGAAATCGTAGGTCGGGATCGAGGGCGCGGCCAACGCGCCGGTGGCCGGCAGCAGGGAAAACAGGAGCAGGGTTTTGATACCGTTTATTTGCACGATTCGTTTCACTATCAGGCTACCGTTGAATTCTGGAGTTCGACCATGGCGTCGAGCGTGGTGCCGGGATTGGCGAATTCGGCATCGATGCAGGCGCGCGCCTCGGGCGAGACGATCAGGGCGATCGCCTGGCGCCGCAGCGCTTCGGCCGCGTCGACTTCGCCGCAGCCGGCCAGCAGTTCGAGCAGCAGGCGCACTTCGGCCATGTAGTTGTAGACCGTCGCCAGCAGGTCGGACATGCCCTCGTTGGTCAGTAGCTGCAACTGGGCGACGTGGGCGTTGACTTCTCCCGCGTAGGCCGCAAGGTGATTTTCCGGCTCCGGCAGGTAGCTGCGCGCCAGCGGGTAGTCGCCGCAGGCCATCATCGACGTCAGCGCGGAGTTGGCGCATTCGGCCGCCAGCGCCGCCGGCAGCTGTTTGAACAGCAGCCAGGTGTTTTGCAAGTCACCCAGTTTGTCGTTGATGGCGCGGATGTCGTTGAAGAGGATGGCGTCGCCGCCGTCGGCCAGCAGGCGGTCGGTGAGGCGCTGGCGCAGCGCGACCAGCGCTTGCCGCGCGGGCAGGTGTTCCTCGGCCAGCTTGGCCCAGGCGCTCAGCACATAGGACAGCCGCAGCGGCGCCACTTCCGTGTCGCGCACCGACGTGGCGTCGAACAGCCAGACATAATCCGTCAGGGCGGCGCCGAACTCGCCGGCGGAATGGGCACCCCAGGCGCGCTCCAGAACTTCGTGAACATTATCCATTACTACCTCTTATGAGATGAATGGACATTCTATTACGGATTTCGGGGAATCAGGCGCCGAGCTGGCGGTCTATTGCGCCGCTAATCTCCGCTTCGAGGCGTTGATGCGAGCGGCTTTGCATGGCGTCGCCCAGCATCACCAGCACCGGACCGTGGGCTTCGCCCAAGCCCAGCGCCAGCGCGGCGATGGTCAGGCGGCGGATGCGCTGGTCCGGGCGGCTGCAGTTTTCGATGACAACCACCGGGGTGTCCGGACGGTGGCCGTGCGCCAGCAGGCGTTCGGCGGTGGCGATGGCTTCGCGCCCGCCCATGTACTGCACCAGCGTGTCGGTGTCGGGAATGGCGTCGTGGTGCGCTTCGTCGGGCGCCGTGGAGGAGGTGAAAAACGCCACGCTGCGGGCCACGCCGCGTTTGGTCAGCGGTTGCTTGCTGGCGGCGGCGGCGGCGACGGCGGTGGTGATGCCGGGGACGATTTCGACGTCGATGCCGGCTTCCTCCAGCGCGCGCAATTCCTCGTCGGCGCGGCCGAACAGCATCGGGTCGCCGCCTTTGAGGCGCACCACCAGCGCATGGCGCCGGGCGTTGTCGACCAGCTGTTGGTTGATGACCTGCTGCGCGGTGGAGCGCTGGCCGCTGCGTTTGCCGACCGAGATTTTTTCAGCCTGGGGGCACAGCTCCAGCATCTCCGGGGTCACCAGGGCGTCGTGCAGCACGACGTCGGCTTGCGCCAGCAGGCGCGCTCCGCGCATGGTGATCAGGTCCTGCGCGCCGGGACCGGCGCCGATCAAATAGACTTTTCCGAGAGATGCCATTGCTGTACCGTGGATTCGCTTGTTATTCCGACAGGCGAATCATACCCGCAGCCACCGTCTGGTGGGTGACTTCATCGATCAGGATAAAGGCGCCGGTGGCACGGATGTCGGCGTAGGCGTCGGCCGCCAGCGGCTGCTGGACGGTCAGGCCGATGCGGGCGATGTCGTTCAGCTTCAGGCCATCGGCGGCGTGGCGCTGCTGGGTGTTGATGTCCAACAGCGAGTCGATGCCGGTGATCTTGGCCGAGGTCTGCTTGGTGCCGTGCTTGATCCAGTACTTGCGGCGCTGGTCGAGCGGCTCGTCGGACATCCAGCAGACGTCCGCCTTCAGGGTCTTGAGCAGGGTCGCCGGCTGTTCGACATTGGCCAGCAGGTCGCCGCGCGAGATGTCCAGGTGCTCGTTCAGCAGCAGCGTGACCGATTGGCCGACCACCGCCGACTGGTGCGAGCCTTCCAGCGTGACGATGTCCTTGACGGTGGCGTTTTGGCCGGAAGGCTGCACCACCAGCTTGTCGCCGACGCTGACCTTGCCCGCCTCGATGCGGCCCATGTAGCCACGGAAATCGTTGGCTTCGTGGCCGTTGTGGCGCGCCACCAGCTGTACCGGGAAGCGGAACGGCGCGTCGTGCGATTCATCGTACACCGACAGCGATTCGAGCAGCTCGATCAGGGTAGGGCCTTTGTACCAGCTCAGTTTTTCGCTGGCGTCGACGACGTTGTCGCCGCTCAGGGCCGACAGTGGGATCGGCGTGATGTCCTTCAGGCCCAGGGTGGCGGCGAATTCCCCGTAGGCCTTGACGATGCGGTCATAGATCGCCTGGTCGTAGTTCACCAGGTCCATCTTGTTGACGGCGACGACCACGTGCTCGATCTGCAGCAGGTGGGCGATGGTCGAGTGGCGCTTGGTCTGGATCAGCAAATCGACGCCGCCGTCCTCGCGCAGCTTCACTTTCGAGACGTCGATCAGGATGATGACGGCATCGGCGGTCGAGGCGCCGGTCACCATGTTGCGGGTGTACTGCTCGTGGCCCGGGGTGTCGGCGATGATGAACTTGCGCTTCGGCGTGGCGAAGTAGCGGTAGGCCACGTCGATGGTGATGCCTTGTTCGCGTTCGGCTTCCAGGCCGTCGGTCAACAGCGACAGGTCGACGGCGTCGCCGACGGTGCGCTTGTGCTTCGAGCGCGACATCGCGTCCAGCTGGTCGGCGAAGATGCCTTTGCTGTCGAACAGCAGGCGGCCGATCAGCGTGGATTTGCCGTCGTCGACGGAACCGGCGGTGATGAAGCGTAAAAGTCCGCGCTCGGTCTGGGTTTCTACGGTGTTGGTGCTAGCGTTCATCAGAAGTATCCTGCTTTTTTACGTTTTTCCATCGAAGCCTCGGAGGTCTGGTCGTCCATCCGGGTGGCGCCGCGTTCGGTGATCTGGGTGATGGCGGTTTCGGCGATGATCGCCTCGACCGTCGCCGCGTCCGACGACACCGGGCAGGTGCACGAGATGTCGCCCACGGTGCGGAAGCGCACCACCTGGGTTTCGACGGTCTCGCCATCGCGCGGCGGGGTCAGGTCGGTCAGCGGCACCAGCAGGCCGTTGCGCGGAATGACCTGGCGCTCGTGGGCGAAGTAGATCGGCGGCAGTTCCAGCTTTTCGCGGGCGATGTACTGCCACACATCGAGTTCGGTCCAGTTCGAGATCGGGAACACACGCATGTTCTCGCCCGGATGCACGCGGGTGTTATACAGGTCCCACAATTCCGGGCGCTGCGATTTCGGGTCCCACTGGCCGAATTCGTCGCGGAAGGAGAAGATGCGTTCCTTGGCGCGGGCTTTTTCCTCGTCGCGGCGGGCGCCGCCGATGCAGGCGTCGAAGCCATGTTCGGCGATCGTCTCGAGCAGCGTGACCGCTTGCGCGGCGTTGCGCGAATCGGTGGCCGGATTACGCAGGCGCACCGTGCCTTTTTTGATCGAGTCCTCGACCGAGCCGACGATCAGGCGCTCACCCAGTTCGGCCACGCGCTTGTCGCGGAAGGTGATCACCTCGGCGAAATTGTGGCCGGTATCGACGTGCACCAGCGGGAACGGGAATTTACCGGGGCGGAAAGCCTTCTCCGCCAAACGCAGCAAGACCACCGAGTCCTTACCGCCCGAGAACAGCAGCGCGGGATTGCTGCATTCGGCCGCCACTTCGCGCAGGATGTGGATCGCTTCCGATTCCAGCGCGTCCAGGTGGCGTGCATTAAGGTGGACGTCGTGTACGTTGTTTTCAACTAAAGCGTTCATTGGACTAGCCTATTGTTTTGTGGTGAGCATGAAGTCTTCTTCAGCTGCCACGGATTTTATACGTATGAGCTTACCGTCGACCATATGCAGGCCGCATTCCTTCGAGTCCGGGTTTTCCCACCACCAGCGGCCGGCGCGCACATCCTCGCCCGGTTCCACCGCGCGGGTGCACGGCGCGCAGCCGATCGACGGGTAGCCCTGGTCGTGCAGCGCGTTGTACGGCACGCCGTTGTCGCGGATGTAGTTCCAGACGTCTTCCTCCGACCAATCGGCCAGCGGATTAAACTTGGTCATGCCGTGCGCCGGGTCGTCCTCCTGCACGTGCAGCTCGGCGCGGGTGGTCGATTGCGCGCGGCGCTGCCCGGTCACCCAGGCCTTGTTGCCGGCCAGGGCGCGGCCCAGCGGCTCGACCTTGCGAATGCGGCAGCACTCGCGGCGCATCTCGACGCTGTCGTAGAAGGCATTGAGGCCATTCTGCGCGACGTAGGCGTCGACCGCTTCGGTTTGCGGCTTGTACAGCGCGATCTCGTAGCCGCCGTAATGCGCCTTTACCTTGTCGAGCATCGCCAGCGTCTCGGGATGCAGGCGGCCGGTTTCAAGCGAGAAGATGCCGATATCCAGTTTGGATTTCAGGATCAAATCGGTCAGCACCATGTCTTCGGCGGCCAGACTGGAGGCGAAGACCGCCGGGGAAAAATCGCTGGCGATGCGCGACAGCGTGGCGCTGCTGTCGGCAATCAGCTTGCTCAGGTCAGACATTCAAACTCCCATCATCCAATCAGATACCGGCGCCGTCGTTGTTGGCGGCCGGCGCGGCGACGCCCGAGGTGCGGGCGTGGCGGCGGTACAGCGGCAGCTTCTGGTCCACCGACGCCTGGTAGGTCTCCGAGAAATCGGACAGGCCTTTGAGGGCGTCGTGGATGCTGCGGTCCGGGCGCGTGGCGTAGGCGTTGAAGCCGACGCGCTGCATCTGGAACAGCTGGTCGCGCAGCACGTCGCCGATGGCGCGCAGTTCGCCGGTCCAGCCCAGGCGGCTGCGCAGGTTGTAGGCGATCGAGTAGCCACGGCCGTCGGTAAATTTAGGGAAGTCGACTGCGATGATGCCGAACTTGGACAGGTCGTCCTTGATCGCTTCCGGACGCTCGTCGCTGGCGATCCAGACGCCGATCTCGCCGGCGGCGGCGCGCGCGGCCAGCAGCTCGCGCTGCACCAGCCACAGGCTTTGCGGCACGATGATTTTGCCTGCCGGGACTTCGACGGTGGCCGGGTCGGTCTGCGGCGCGCCTTCGACCGGTTCCGCGAGGCGCAGCACCAGCCAGTCGTCTTCGACGACTTCACGGCCCTTGATGATCAGGTTCTTCAAATTTTCAGCGACAGCATCAGACATATTCATCCTCTCCTACCAGGCGACCGGATTTTTCGGCGATCGGCGTGGCGTATACAAATTCCTTGAACGGTGCGACGCCGAGGCGCTGCGCGCAGGCGGCGAACGATTCGTCCTCGAAGCGTTCGCGCACATAGACCTGCAGCAGGCGGGCGATCACTTCCGGCATTTGCAGCGCGGAGAACGATGGTCCGATGATCTTGCCGATGGCCGAGTGGTTGCCCTGCGAGCCGCCGATCGACACCTGATACCATTCGCTGCCGTCCTTGTCGACACCGAGCACGCCGATGCTGCCGACGTGGTGGTGGCCGCAGGCGTTGATGCAGCCGGAGATATTCAGCTCGATCTCGCCGATGTCGTGCTGGTAGTCGATGTCGTCGAAGCGCTCGGCGATGGCGGCGGCGATCGGGATCGACTTGGCGTTGGCCAGCGAGCAGAAGTCGCCGCCCGGGCAGCAGATCATGTCGGTCAGCAGGCCGATGTTCGGCGTCGCCAGGCCCTTGGCCTTGACCTGCTGCCACAAGGTGAACAGCTGCGACTGTTCGACGTCGGCCAGCACGATGTTTTGTTCGTGCGTGACGCGCAGTTCGCCGAAGCTGTACTTGTCCGCCAGGTCGGCCATGAAGTCGATCTGTTCGGCGGTGGCGTCGCCCGGCGGCACGCCGGTCTTTTTGAGCGACAGCACCACGGCCGCATAGCCGGGTTGCTTGTGCGGCTTGACGTTGCGGTTGACCCAGTTGGCGAAAGCCTTGTTACCAGCTGCTTCCGGCGCGGCGGTGACGTCGCTGTCGTCGAGCTGCTTGTACGCCGGCGGCTGGAAGTAGTCGATCACGCGCTGCATCTCTTCGACGGTCAGGGTTTCCGGACCGTCCTTCAGGTCGACCCATTCGGCTTCGACCTGGCGAGTGAATTCCTCGACGCCGATGGCCTTGAGCAGGATCTTGATGCGGGCCTTGTACTTGTTGTCGCGGCGGCCGTACTGGTTATACACGCGCATCACGGCTTCGGTGTAGGTCAGCAGGTGCTGCCATGGCAGGAATTCGCGGATCACGCTGCCCAGGATCGGGGTGCGGCCCATGCCGCCGCCGGCCATGAATTTGAAGCCGATCTCGCCGGCGTCGTTGCGCACCACGGTCAGGCCGATGTCGTGCACGGCGATGGCGGCGCGGTCTTCGACGGCGCCGTTGATGGCAACTTTGAATTTACGGGGCAGGGCGATGAATTCGGGGTGGAAGGTCGACCACTGGCGCAGCACTTCCGCGTATGGACGCGGGTCGATGATCTCGTCGGCGGCGACGCCGGCGTACGGATCGGACGTGGTGTTGCGGATGCAGTTGCCCGAGGTCTGGATGGCGTGCATCTCCACCGAGGCCAGGTCGCTGAGGATGTCCGGAGTCTGTTCCAGCTCGACCCAGTTAAACTGGATGTTCTGGCGGGTGGTGAAGTGGCCGTAGCCGCGGTCGTACTTGCGGGCGATGTGGGCGAACATGCGCATTTGCTTGGACGACAGCAGGCCGTACGGCACCGCGATGCGCAGCATATAGGCGTGACGTTGCATGTACAGGCCGTTCTGCAGGCGCAGCGGCACGAATTCGGCTTCGGTCAGCTCATCGGAGAGACGGCGCCGTACCTGGTCGCGGTACTGTGCGATGCGTTCACGCACGATAAGATGGTCGTACTGGTCGTATTGATACATATTCTTCCTAGATAGTAGCTTGCTAGAATCCCCACACTAGCGCTAATAGTAATAAACTTCGTCTTTATTCCAAACGACTTAGTCTTTATTTGCTTATATAAGGATTGGGCATAAGCATGGACGCTAATAATTTTAAGATGGGCCAAGACTAGATGAACCTTCACCAACTGCGCTTCGTGCGCGAGGCCGTACGCCAGAACTACAACCTGACCGACGCCGCCAAGGCGCTATTTACGTCGCAGCCCGGCGTGTCCAAGGCGATTATCGAGCTGGAGGAGGAGCTTGGCGTCGATATCTTCACCCGTCACGGCAAGCGCATCCGCGGCCTGACCGAGCCGGGGCGGCTGGTGCTGGAGTCGGTGGAGCTGATTATGCAGGAAATCGACAGCCTCAAGCGCATTGGCAAGGAATACGCGGCCCAGGACAGCGGCAGCTTCACCATTGCCACCACGCACACCCAAGCGCGCTACACCTTGCCGAAGGTGGTGCAAGCCTTCATGCTGAAGTTTCCGAAGGTGCGCTTGTCTTTATTGCAAGGTAATCCGCAGCAGATCGCCGAAATGGTCCAGCGCGACCAGGCCGACCTGGCCATCGCCACCGAATCCATCGCCGGCATTACCGGGCTGATAACATTGCCGTGTTATCAATGGGAACACGTGGTGGTGGTGGCGCCGGACCATCCTTTGCTCAAATCGAAGCAGGTGACGCTGGAAGAAATTGCCGCATTCCCGATCATCACGTACGATGGCGCCTTCGCCGGCCGCAGCAAGATAGACCACGCGTTTTCGCTGCGCGGCCTGAAGCTGGACGTGTTGCTGGAGGCCATAGACGCCGATGTGATCAAGACCTATGTGGAGTTGGGCATGGGGATTGGTATCATAGCGGGTATGGCCTATGACGCCGAGCGCGACAAGAACCTGCGCGCCATCCCTGTCGGCCACCTGTTCGGCATGAATGTGTCGCGGGTGGCGGTCAAGCAGGGCGCCTATCTGCGCAGCTATATATATACCTTTATTGAACTGCTGGCCCCTACGCTCAACCGCAAGTTGATCGAGCAGGCCATGAGCGGTGAAAAAGAGCACTACGAACTGTAACTAGAAAGCACTACCAT
The DNA here is from genome assembly GCF_979258245.1 of Duganella sp. AC917. Taxonomy (NCBI): domain Bacteria; kingdom Pseudomonadati; phylum Pseudomonadota; class Betaproteobacteria; order Burkholderiales; family Oxalobacteraceae; genus Duganella; species Duganella sp. AC917. The sequence goes on along the minus strand of NZ_OZ409848.1, from coordinate 3,383,826 downwards.
GATTACCAATCAGTTGGCACAATTCTATGCCGTCAATGCCGACAACTATGACCAGGTCTACGCGCGCGAAGAGCGCTTCGACGACCTGGACGACCTGCAGGAAATGGTCGCCGAGCTGTTCCAGGGCCACAAGGTGCTGGAGCTCGCCTGTGGCACCGCCTACTGGACCGATCTGATCGCCGAAGTGGCCGATTCCGTGCACGCCACCGATCTGCTGCCGGAAATGATCGCGCTGGCCGAGACGCGCGGCCTCGACGAGGACGTCGTCACCTTCGGCGTGATGGACGCCTTCAACCTGCCCGACGACCTGCAAGGCAAGTACACCGCCGTGTTCGCGGCCGGCTTGTGGACCCACGTCAAGCGCGAAGACCAGGAGAAATACCTGAAGACCTTGCGCGCCAAGCTGGGCAAGGATGTGATGCTGGTGCTGCTCGACGAGTCGTATGTCGACGGCGATACCATGGTGTTCGCGCGCACCGACCTGGAAGGCAATACCTTCCAGATCCTGACGGCCGACGACGGCCAGCGCTACGAGGTGATGCACAACTACCTGACCGACAGCACCCTGCGCAAGCGCTTCGCCGCGTCGACCAAGCAGATCCGCATCGAGCGGCTGCAGTACTACTATCTGCTGAGCTGCAAGCTGAAGTGATGATTGCGCGATTCGTGATTTGTTTGATCACGAATCGCGTGGACCAGCGCTAAACTGGAGGACAGGCGTACAAAGATCCCATTCCGGCAAGTAGGCGCCTTCATCCGCTCACCGGTTTTAAAAATCCCAAGGTTTTGACGATCGATGTCTTCAGTAATCATTCGTATAAGATCATGAGGTGATTGATCGTTGCCCGTGATCCCACCGGGGACCGGACAGCTTGGCAATCCATAATTTGAAGTTGCAAATTTACAACGGATTGGTGTTGTCACATTGTTGAAGTAATTGATAGGCATGATTCGCCCCGTGCAGCTTTCTTTCAACCTTCAGTAGAGAACATCAAGTGAAAAAACTTACTCTGGCAGCAATGATCATCGGCGGTTTCGCAGCGCAGGCGCAAGCCCAATCGAACGTCACGATCTACGGTATCGTCGATGCCGGTATCGTCAGCGAGCGCGGCGGCTCGGCCGGCAGCGTGACCAAAGTCACCAGCGGTATCGGCAGCCAGTCGCGCCTGGGTTTCCGAGGCACCGAAGATCTGGGCAACGGCCTGTCGGCCATCTTCCAGATCGAGACCGGTCTGAAAGTCGATGACGGCACGCTGGACAACACCAACAGCGCCTTGTTCAATCGTCAGGCATTCGTCGGTCTGCGCAGCAAGGAAGCCGGCACCCTGACCCTGGGTCGTCAGTACACTATGTTGTACAACGCCATGAGCCAGGTTGCCGATCCGTTCGGCGCCGGCTACGCTGGCACGATCAAGAATTTGTTCCCGGCCGCCGGCGCCAACACCCGCGTTAGCAACGCCGTGGTCTACGCCACCCCCGTGTTCGCGGGTTTCAGCGCCGAAGCGCTGTACGCGCTGGGCGAGCAGGCCGGTAGCAACGAAGCCGGCCGTCAATTCGGCCTGGGCCTGAACTACGGCCAGGGCCCGCTGAACGCGCGTCTGGTCTACAACAACCGCAACAACGACACCGTTGCCGCCGGCACCACCCCGGCAGCGAACCGCGACTCGGGCCGCAACACGCTGTTCGCGATGAACTACGACTTCAACGTCGTCAAGGCTTACTTCGCGTACGGCGCCGACAAGGGCCTCAACAGTGCCGCGCTGCCGGTGGCCAACGCCTACGGTTACGCCGTCGCTCCGCGCGCCAGCCTGGACAGCAACGACATCCTGATCGGCGTACAAGTGCCGGTCGGTAGCGGCACCATCATGGCGTCGGCGATCCGCAAGAACGACAAGACCCGTTTCAACCAGGATGCCGATCAGTGGGCTGTGGGTTACCTGCATGCGCTGTCGAAGCGTACCGGCGCCTATGTCGCGTACGCCAAGATCAAGAACAAGAACGGCGCCGGCTACACCGTGGGCAACAACAACGAAGCCGGCACGGGCGACAAAGCGTTCAACGTCGGCGTGCGTCACTCGTTCTAAGCAGCATCAACGGCGCTTTCCTGCGTCAGCAGCGGCAACCGGATGATGATCCGGGTGCCGCCGTCGCTGAGGATGGAAATGTCGCCGTGCAGTGCCCAGACCCGCTCGCGCATCCCGATCAGGCCAAAGGACGATGCCTTGTCCATGTCGTCTTCGGCGATGCCGCGACCGTCGTCGTGTATCGAAATTTGCAGCGACGCGTCCGAGCGTCGTAGCGACAGCTCGACGTTGCGCGCTTCCGCGTGCCGCGTGATGTTGGTCAGCGCTTCCTGCGCGATGCGGAAGATGGCCGTGCTGTAGGCGTCATCGAGTATCAAGTCTTCTTCATTTGCGTGCAAGCGGCAGGAGATGCCGTAGCGCGACACGAAATCCTGGCGCAGGCTTTCCAGCGCAAAATACAAACCGCCCTCGTCGAGCGCGCGCGGCCGCAGATTGCTGGCGATGCGCCGCAGCGACGTGATGGCCGACATCAGCAGATCGTCCATGCCCGCCTGCAGCTTGCGCGCCGTCGGATCGCCGCTCGATTTTTGCTGCAGCAACGCCAGGTCGACCCGCAACGTGGCCAGCAGCTGCCCTAGATCGTCATGCAGCTCGCGGGCAATGTGCTTGCGTTCCTCTTCCCGTATGGTTTGCAGCGCGGCCGATAATTCGCGCAACTGCGAATACGATTGCTCCAGCTGCTCCTGCACCTGCTTGCGCTCGGTGATGTCGCGCAGGATGATGGTGTAAATCTGGTGGCCGTTTTCGGACAGCGAAGAGATCGAGCCTTCCAGCGGGAAGTGCTGGCCGTTGGCCTTCATGCCGGTCACCGCGTAGTCGCTGGCGCGCCGGCCCTTCATGCGCAGGCGGATGCCGGTCGAGCCGAAGTAATGGGTGGTGGGGGTGCCGCCGGTCTGGCGTTGATCGCGTGGAATGAATTGCTGGAGCGGTACGCCTTCCATCGACTGCACGGTCGTGCCGAACATGGCGGCGGCCGAGGGATTGGCCTGCAGGATATTTTGATGTTCGTCGGTGATGATGATGGCGTCGCTGGCGTGCTGAATGATCCCCCGGCTGCGTTTGTGGGCGGCCGAGCTTGCACTGGAAAAAAGCCATCCCATGCGTGCTGACAAGCGGGCGAACAGCGCGGCCCCGGCACCGATGAAGGGAAGCTTGAACAATGATCTGGTTTGGCCTGGCATTTTCATGCGGCATCCCTCAGCCGAAGAGGGCGGCTGCAACTGGTACAGTAGCGCAATCTGATTTTTACCCTGTTGACTTGTCTCAACTGGACACAAGCGTCGCACGCTCGCGTCCACGGATCGTCGTCACATCTGCTTGAACAAATGCAGGAAACTGCGGCTGACCTCAAGCTTGTCCGACTTACCTTTGATCATAACCAAATGGCGGCCACGGATGTCGCGCGTTACGCCTTCGATGGCGTTGACGTTGACCAGCGTGGCGCGATGGATTTGCCAGAACAGCGCCGGGTCGAGTTCCTCGGCAAGATCGCGCACGGGTTTGCGAATCAGCGCTTCGTAGCGCTCGGTTTGCACACAGGTATATTTCTCGTCGGAGCGGAAGAACAGGATTTCCTCGACAGGTATCATGCGCAGATCCTGGCCGATGCTGGCCTGTATCCACTGCAAATAGGCCGGCTTCGGCGCGGTGATTTTCTCCGCCAGTTGCGACAGCATCGCCGTCACGCTGGCGTTGACGTCGGCCGCCGGTTTGGTCAGGCGCGTCTTGAGGCGTTCGACGGTGATTTGCAAACGCTCCGGCTCGGGCGGCTTGAGCACGTAGTCGACCGCGCCGCGCTCGAACGCCTCGACCGCGTACGCATCGTAGGCGGTCACGAACACGATGTGGCTTTTGTTGCCGATCACTGTGGCCGCCTCCATGCCGGTCTTGCCCGGCATGCGGATATCGAGAAAGGTGAAATCCGGCTTGAGTTGGTCGACCAGCTCGATCGCCTCATCGCCGTTCTTGGCTTCGCCGATGATGTCCAGTTCGGGCCAGACCTGGCCCAGGCGCATGCGCAGCTGGTCGCGCATCAAACGTTCGTCATCGGCAATGATTGCTGTAGGCATCGTGTGGGTATGTTTAGTTGTTAGATGTGGATGATTATTTGATCAATTATTCAACGAATCCGCGCAATAATCAATCGTTGATGGTTCGGCTGTTTTTACGGCTCCTTATTTGGGGGCGTTATTGGCCAGCTGATAGGGCACCTCGATCGTCGCGATGACGCCGCTCGGGCTGTTGGCGGCGATCAGCAGCTGTCCCTGGTCCCCGTGCAACAGTTTCAGGCGTTCGCGGATGGTCATCAAGCCCAGTCCGGTGCCGTCGCTGGGCACGGCGCCAAAGCCCAGGCCGTCGTCGCTGACGATTACGCGCAGTTTGTTGTGGGCGACATCCGCGCGCACCTTCAGCGTTCCGCCTTCCGGTTTGGCTTCGAGGCCGTGCTTGATGGCGTTTTCCACCATCGATTGCAGCATCATCGGCGGGAAAGCGGCGGTGCGCAGGCCGTCCGGGATATCGAAATCGACGGTCAGTCGCTCTTCCATGCGCATTTTGAGCAGGTTCAGATACGCCACCACCATGTCGGCCTCGCGGCCGAGGTTGGTGATCAGGGCGTTGTCGCGCATTTGCGGCAACACCGCGCGCAAGTATTTGATCAGGCTGCGCTGCATGGCGGAGGCGCGCGGCGGATCGGTCTCGATCAGGTGCTCGACCGAGGCCAATGTGTTGAACAGAAAGTGTGGTTCGACTTGCGCCTGCATCATTTGCATCTTCGCCTCGCTCAGCTGGCGCTGCATGGATTCGCGCTCGACGGCCGCGTTGGCGGTCTGGGTTTCCGCTTCGGCGCGTTTTTTGCTGCCCATCAGTGCCTTGATGCCGAACAGGGCCAGCACCAGCAGGGTGACGAAGCTGCGGAACCAGGTCGATGCCTGGCCGTGGTAACGGGCGACCTTTTGCTCGGCCGCGTCGTCGACCGCTTCTTCAATCGCATTGGATAATTCTTCGCCGATTTGCGGCGGCAGATCGATGTGGACTTCCTCGCCGGGAAGGGTGGGCAGGGCGGGGACGGCCCGCGTGACGGTCTTGCCGCCCTTGTAGTTGGGTGCGGCTGGAGCGGCCGGTTCGGCGGGCGCCTCGGGGGTCGCCGGTTCGGTAGGGGGCGCCGGTTCGGCCGGCTCGGCACGGGGAACGCCGTTCTCGTCGACGCCGCTTTCGGTCTTTTCCGCGTCTTTGTTGCGCTTGCCGCGCATGTTGAAGCGGATGCCGCTGTCGTCGATCACGATATTGGTGTCGGCGCCTTTGCGTTTCTTGTCGCTGCGGACCTGTTCCTCCTGCACTGGGCTCGACGAGAACAGTTCGTCCTGGAGAATCGAGCCTGCGATCAGCATCAATACCGCGAACACCAGGAACTTCCACCACGACAGCTGCGTTACCCACGTGGCGGTCGCGTCGAAACCGTGATGCAGCCAAGTGGCGCCGGTCTTCAGGGTGTCTTGCGTTTTAGGCATAGGAAACATGTAAGGCTTTCACTCTTGAGTACGAGGCAAGTGTAACGAGTTTTGGGACGGTGCAACTGTAACGGTGATGGCGTTGATGCGCCATGCCCATGCGACAGTCTGCAAGAAACAGGGATTGGACGGCGCGAAGAGGGGGATAGAAAATAGCGCTTGCAAGCCAGCGGGGGCTTTGCTATAGTTCGCCTCCTCGCAAAACGGCGCACACAAAACAACGTGTTGCAGAGTGAAGCGGGGCAAAAAAGAGGGTTGACGAAATGAGCGAAACGCTTCATACTCTTCCTTCTGCGCTGACGAACAAAACGATTTGTCAAGCGTGCAAGCAGTACCAGTGACACCAAATACACGTTCTTTAAAAATTAACAGTCGATAAGTGTGGACGTTTGATGAAAGTGCACATGCAACCTCCGGGTTGCATGAAACTTAAAATATCAAATGTTCACAAGAAGTAATGAAATAGGCGCTACGCAAGTAGTGGCCTGTCAGTATTTTGAGTGAGCGACCTCTTAGCAATAAGAGTGCCGGTAAAACGGCAAAAGTAACAGAGATTAAACTGAAGAGTTTGATCCTGGCTCAGATTGAACGCTGGCGGCATGCCTTACACATGCAAGTCGAACGGCAGCGCGGGGCAACCTGGCGGCGAGTGGCGAACGGGTGAGTAATATATCGGAACGTACCCTGGAGTGGGGGATAACGTAGCGAAAGTTACGCTAATACCGCATACGATCTAAGGATGAAAGTGGGGGATTCGCAAGAACCTCATGCTCCTGGAGCGGCCGATATCTGATTAGCTAGTTGGTAGGGTAAAAGCCTACCAAGGCATCGATCAGTAGCTGGTCTGAGAGGACGACCAGCCACACTGGAACTGAGACACGGTCCAGACTCCTACGGGAGGCAGCAGTGGGGAATTTTGGACAATGGGCGCAAGCCTGATCCAGCAATGCCGCGTGAGTGAAGAAGGCCTTCGGGTTGTAAAGCTCTTTTGTCAGGGAAGAAACGGGTCCTTCTAATACAGGGATCTAATGACGGTACCTGAAGAATAAGCACCGGCTAACTACGTGCCAGCAGCCGCGGTAATACGTAGGGTGCAAGCGTTAATCGGAATTACTGGGCGTAAAGCGTGCGCAGGCGGTTTTGTAAGTCTGTTGTGAAATCCCCGGGCTCAACCTGGGAATGGCAATGGAGACTGCAAGGCTAGAGTTTGGCAGAGGGGGGTAGAATTCCACGTGTAGCAGTGAAATGCGTAGATATGTGGAGGAACACCGATGGCGAAGGCAGCCCCCTGGGTCAAAACTGACGCTCATGCACGAAAGCGTGGGGAGCAAACAGGATTAGATACCCTGGTAGTCCACGCCCTAAACGATGTCTACTAGTTGTCGGGTCTTAATTGACTTGGTAACGCAGCTAACGCGTGAAGTAGACCGCCTGGGGAGTACGGTCGCAAGATTAAAACTCAAAGGAATTGACGGGGACCCGCACAAGCGGTGGATGATGTGGATTAATTCGATGCAACGCGAAAAACCTTACCTACCCTTGACATGGATGGAATCCCGGAGAGATTTGGGAGTGCCCGAAAGGGAACCATCACACAGGTGCTGCATGGCTGTCGTCAGCTCGTGTCGTGAGATGTTGGGTTAAGTCCCGCAACGAGCGCAACCCTTGTCATTAGTTGCTACGAAAGGGCACTCTAATGAGACTGCCGGTGACAAACCGGAGGAAGGTGGGGATGACGTCAAGTCCTCATGGCCCTTATGGGTAGGGCTTCACACGTCATACAATGGTACATACAGAGCGCCGCCAACCCGCGAGGGGGAGCTAATCGCAGAAAGTGTATCGTAGTCCGGATTGTAGTCTGCAACTCGACTGCATGAAGTTGGAATCGCTAGTAATCGCGGATCAGCATGTCGCGGTGAATACGTTCCCGGGTCTTGTACACACCGCCCGTCACACCATGGGAGCGGGTTTTACCAGAAGTAGGTAGCTTAACCGCAAGGAGGGCGCTTACCACGGTAGGATTCGTGACTGGGGTGAAGTCGTAACAAGGTAGCCGTATCGGAAGGTGCGGCTGGATCACCTCCTTTCTAGAGTAGCACTCTTCATTAAGCGTTCACACTTATCGACTGTCAATATAAAGAACAGCATTTGGGGCTGTAGCTCAGCTGGTTAGAGCACCGTGTTGATAACGCGGGGGTCGTTGGTTCGAGTCCAACCAGCCCTACCAGTTTCTGCCTGTAGTAAATCTCAGGGGGATTAGCTCAGCTGGGAGAGCACCTGCTTTGCAAGCAGGGGGTCGTCGGTTCGATCCCGTCATCCTCCACCAAAAAGTTCAAATGCAAGCAACGCGATGTGCGTATGTTTATGTTTGATCTTTTAGAGATCAAGTGCTGTACGTTCTTTAACAATCTGGAAGAAGTAAGTAAATTTTATTGATCGCAAACACCGACAGGTGGGTGCGATGGGTAATGATTGTATGTATCAACAAACGCAACAACGTAGTACTTCTTATTTCTATAACCGCTCCTTTGTTTAGTCGCAAGGGGCTAACGTTATAGGGACAAGTGAATAAGTGCACATGGTGGATGCCTTGGCGATTACAGGCGATGAAGGACGTAGTAGCTTGCGATAAGCTGCGGGGAGCTAGCAAACAAGCTTTGATCCGCAGATTTCCGAATGGGGAAACCCGGCCTTTTAGGTCATTGCATACTGAATACATAGGTATGCAAAGCGAACGCGGCGAACTGAAACATCTAAGTAGCTGCAGGAAAATAAATCAACCGAGATTCCCAAAGTAGTGGCGAGCGAAATGGGAAGAGCCTGCACGTTTTAGCATGACGCATAACAGAATCCTCTGGAAATAGGAGCCATAGCGGGTGATAGCCCCGTACGTGAAATGCGATGTGTGGAACTAAGCGTGCGACAAGTAGGGCGGGACACGAGAAATCCTGTCTGAATATGGGGGGACCATCCTCCAAGGCTAAATACTCGTAATCGACCGATAGTGAACCAGTACCGTGAGGGAAAGGCGAAAAGAACCCCGGGAGGGGAGTGAAATAGATCCTGAAACCGTGTGCATACAAACAGTAGGAGCGGACTTGTTCCGTGACTGCGTACCTTTTGTATAATGGGTCAGCGACTTACATTCAGTGGCAAGGTTAACCATATAGGGAAGCCGTAGAGAAATCGAGTCCGAACAGGGCGATAGTCGCTGGGTGTAGACCCGAAACCAAGTGATCTACTCATGGCCAGGATGAAGGTGCGGTAACACGCACTGGAGGTCCGAACCCACTAATGTTGAAAAATTAGGGGATGAGCTGTGGGTAGGGGTGAAAGGCTAAACAAACTTGGAAATAGCTGGTTCTCTCCGAAAACTATTTAGGTAGTGCCTCAAGTATCACCATCGGGGGTAGAGCACTGTTATGGCTAGGGGGTCATCGCGACTTACCAAACCATTGCAAACTCCGAATACCGATGAGTGCGAGCTTGGGAGACAGACGTCGGGTGCTAACGTCCGGCGTCAAGAGGGAAACAACCCAGACCGCCAGCTAAGGTCCCAAAGATTGGCTAAGTGGAAAACGAAGTGGGAAGGCTAAAACAGTCAGGATGTTGGCTTAGAAGCAGCCATCATTTAAAGAAAGCGTAATAGCTCACTGATCGAGTCGTCCTGCGCGGAAGATGTAACGGGGCTAAGCCAGTCACCGAAGCTGCGGATATGCGCAAGCATATGGTAGGAGAGCGTTCTGTAAGCCTGCGAAGGTGTCTTGTAAAGGATGCTGGAGGTATCAGAAGTGCGAATGCTGACATGAGTAGCGATAATGGGGGTGAAAAGCCCCCACGCCGTAAGCCCAAGGTTTCCTGTTCAACGTTCATCGGAGCAGGGTGAGTCGGCCCCTAAGGCGAGGCAGAGATGCGTAGCTGATGGGAAGCAGGTTAATATTCCTGCACCGTCGTATGATGCGATGGGGGGACGGATCGCGGAAGGTTGTCCAACTGTTGGAATAGTTGGTTTCTGGTTCATAGAAGGCGCTTAGGCAAATCCGGGCGCGTAATTCAAGGGACTGGGACGAGGTGCTTAGGCACTGAAGCAATCGGAAGTGGTTCCAAGAAAAGCCTCTAAGCTTCAGTCATACGAGACCGTACCGCAAACCGACACAGGTGGGCGAGATGAGTATTCTAAGGCGCTTGAGAGAACTCGGGAGAAGGAACTCGGCAAATTGGTACCGTAACTTCGGGAAAAGGTACGCCCTTGTAGCTTGGCTGATTTACTTCAGTAGGGTGAACGGGTTGCAATAAACTGGTGGCTGCGACTGTTTAATAAAAACACAGCACTCTGCAAACACGAAAGTGGACGTATAGGGTGTGACGCCTGCCCGGTGCTGGAAGATTAAATGATGGGGTGCAAGCTCTTGATTGAAGTCCCAGTAAACGGCGGCCGTAACTATAACGGTCCTAAGGTAGCGAAATTCCTTGTCGGGTAAGTTCCGACCTGCACGAATGGCGTAACGATGGCCACACTGTCTCCTCCCGAGACTCAGCGAAGTTGAAGTGTTTGTGATGATGCAATCTACCCGCGGCTAGACGGAAAGACCCCATGAACCTTTACTGTAGCTTTGCATTGGACTTTGAATCAATCTGTGTAGGATAGGTGGGAGGCTTTGAAGCGGGGACGCCAGTTCTCGTGGAGCCAACCTTGAAATACCACCCTGGTTCATTTGAGGTTCTAACCTTGGCCCGTTATCCGGGTCGGGGACAGTGCATGGTAGGCAGTTTGACTGGGGCGGTCTCCTCCTAAAGTGTAACGGAGGAGTTCGAAGGTACGCTAGGTACGGTCGGACATCGTGCTAATAGTGCAATGGCATAAGCGTGCTTAACTGCGAGACTGACAAGTCGAGCAGGTACGAAAGTAGGACATAGTGATCCGGTGGTTCTGTATGGAAGGGCCATCGCTCAACGGATAAAAGGTACTCTGGGGATAACAGGCTGATTCCTCCCAAGAGTTCATATCGACGGGGGAGTTTGGCACCTCGATGTCGGCTCATCACATCCTGGGGCTGTAGCCGGTCCCAAGGGTATGGCTGTTCGCCATTTAAAGTGGTACGTGAGCTGGGTTTAAAACGTCGTGAGACAGTTTGGTCCCTATCTGCCGTGGGCGTTGGAAATTTGAAGGGGGCTGCTCCTAGTACGAGAGGACCGGAGTGGACAGACCTCTGGTGTACCGGTTGTCACGCCAGTGGCATTGCCGGGTAGCTAAGTCTGGAAGAGATAACCGCTGAAAGCATCTAAGCGGGAAACTTGCCTTGAGATGAGATTTCCCAGAGCCTTGAGCTCTTTGAAGGGTCGTTCGAGACCAGGACGTTGATAGGTCAGGTGTGGAAGTGCAGTAATGCATTAAGCTAACTGATACTAATTGCCCGTACGGCTTGTCCCTATAACCTTAGCAGGTTATGGTTGAATAAGAAGTGCGTTGAAACGTTCGTTGATACACAACTTCATTACCCCATTTACTTACTTCTCCAGATTCAGGGCGACGCGAATACGCGCAGCCCAGTACAAGTCAATGCCTGATGACCATAGCAAGTTGGTACCACCCCTTCCCATCCCGAACAGGACCGTGAAACAACTCTGCGCCGATGATAGTGCTGCAACCAGTGTGAAAGTAGGTTATCGTCAGGCTAGTTATATTAAAAAGCCCCTTCCAGTGATCTGGTCGGGGCTTTTTTTCGTTTATACGACGCGCAAATCCTTATCGTTCTCCGAAACTTTGTGTGATGCGGTCCAATATGATCGCCAATAACACCACGCATAAGCCGCTTTCGAATCCCAATCCGACGTCCAGCTGTTGGATACTGCTCAATACCTCGCCACCCAATCCGCCCGCGCCGACCATCGACGTGACGATCACCATCGACAAGGCCATCATGATGGTCTGATTGATGCCACCCATCAGCGCTGGCAGGGCCAGCGGCAATTGCACCTTGAGCAGTAGCTGCCAGCCGGTTGCTCCAAACGCTTGCCCCGCTTCCAGTTGTTCCTTGTCCACCTGCAAAATCCCGATCGTGGTGAGCCTTACCGCTGGCGGCATCGCGAAAATCACCGTGGCGATGATGCCCGGCACACGCCCCAGACCGAACAGCATCACAGCCGGAATCAGGTAAACAAATGCCGGCATGGTCTGCATGAAATCCAGCACCGGCCGCAGCACCGCATGCACATGGCGGTTCCTGGCCGCTAAAATGCCTAGCGGCACGCCCAACGCGAGGCTGATCAATGTGGCGGACAGCGTTAACCCCAAGGTGACGATCATCTGCGGCCAATAACCCAGCGCCGCAATCAGCGACAGCGACAGTCCCGCGAACACGCCGAAGCGCCATGACAGCCGACGCCAGCCAACAATAGCGGCAGCCGCAATCAACACCCAAGCGGGCGCCAGTTGCAGCACATTTTCAATGACACCCGCCAAACCTTCGATGACCCGCCCGGCGCTGTCGAACAGCCCGCCGTTGTGATCGATCAGTATCCGGACCGCGCCGTTGACCGCGTCTCCCAGCGGCAAATATTGGTGGAGTTGTTCGAACATATCAGCCTCTGGCGCTCGCGCGTGAAATTATGCGCAACGCGCTGGCGGCAGTGATCAGTCCCAACGCGACACCGCTGGCGTCGCGCACGGTCAGCGGCATCTGATAAGCGGTCAGGCGCGGCATCAAATCGCTCAACCGGGCATCGGCGGCGACGCTGGGTTGCTCGGCCGCCGCCCCAGCCACCGCTTCGTGATCGATGAGGTCGGCCGCCAACAGGTGGCTGGACGTGTCGGCACTGTTGAAGAATTCACGCACGTGATCGTTGACCGGATTGCTCAACAGCTCGCGCGAAGTGCCCTGCTGAATCAGGCGCCCGCCATGCAGCAGGGCGATCTGGTCGCCAAGGTGCAGCGCTTCATCGATGTCGTGCGACACAAATACAATTGTGCGACGTCGCTCGCCCTGCAAGCTCAGCAGCAGCTCCTGCATTTCGCGGCGTTTGATCGGATCGAGGGCGGAGAACGCTTCGTCCATCAACAGCAGCGCCGGATCGACAGCCAGCGCTCGCGCCAGGCCGACCCGCTGCCGCATGCCGCCGGACAGTTCATGCGGACGTTGCTGCGCATTCGCCAGCAGGCCGACCTGTTCCAGCATGGCCGAGGCGCGCCGATGCCGTTCCGCCCGTCCCACGCCGGCGATCTCCAGGCCGAAGGCGGCGTTGTCGATCACGCTCCGATGCGGAAACAGTGCCGACGACTGGAACACCATGCCCATCGCCTCGCGCCGCAGTTGCTGCAACTGACGCGGCGCCAGTCGGCTCAGGTCGACGCCGTCGATCAGCACCTGGCCGCTCGATGGCGGCGCCAGTCCATTGATGGTGCGCAGCAAGGTCGACTTGCCTGAGCCCGACAATCCCATCAGCACACAGATGCCGCCCTCGGCGATGTCGAGCGACACATCGTCAAGCGCGGCGGCCCGATTCTGATCGAACACTTTGCAGACATTGCGCAGCGAGATTTTGATATTGGACATGGCGTGCTTTCTGGAGGGTTACAACTTGCCGGACAAGGTCACGAAGGCGGCGCGCGGAGCGCCAGCGAGCATGGTCGCGAAGCCGCCCGACGGATCGCTGCTGGCAAAGCCATTGGTGCCGATGGTGGCAAAGTAGCGTTTGTCGAACACGTTGGTCACGTTCAACTGCAGCGACGCGCTCTTGAACGGCCCGATGTTGCCGAGCTTGTAGCCTGCGCTCAGGTTCGCCAGCCAGAACGACGGCACCGGGCTGTCGTTGAGATAGGTGTAGTAGCGCGTTCCGGTATATTTGGCGTCGGCGCGCGCGAACCAGCCGGCGTGCTCATACGACACTTCGGTGTTGAACAACACGCGCGGCGCGTCGACCACGCGCTTGCCGTTGACGTTGATGGGCGTCGCGCCCTCGTAATACACCGGCGCCTGCTTGTACGACGAATCGTTGTAGGTGAAGGAATTGAACCAGGCCCATTCACGCGCGATTTTCCAATCCAGCGCCGCTTCCAGTCCCTTGGTCTCGACCTTGCCAACGTTGGCCAACGTGGTCGGGCAGCCGACGATGCCGGTGCAGGTGGCGACATTCAATTGGCGATTCTTGAAGTCCGCCAGATACAGCGCCAGCGATGCCTGTAGCGGGCCGCGCCGCGAGCGCACGCCCAGGTCGACGGTTGTGGAAGTCTGCGGCTTGACCTTGCCAGCGCTCAGGTCGAACGCCGCCTGCGTCTGCGAGAACGGGCCGTCGGCGCCGGCCTGATAGGCATTCATGTTCTTGGCCCATGAAGAGAACAGCTCCTCGCGGTCGGTCAGCGCATAAGTCAGGCCGGCCTGCGGCAGGAATTTTTTCGATGCCTCCAGCTTGCCGCCGGCACGCCCGCCGATCTGGTTTTCTCCATCGATGCGCGCCTTGGTGCTCTTGAAGCCGTAGCTGAGCTTGAGCTTGTCGTCCAGCACGGCAAAGCTGTCCTGCAAGTACAGCTGCGTGGTCTTGCTGACGAAGCGCTGCGCGATCACCGTCGAGAACGGATCGTCGAGGAAGTGGTCGGTGCTTTCCGGACCGTTGACCGCGAAGAAGGCGCGCGACCAGCTGTGCACGCTGCGCTCGCCCCATACACCCGCCGTCACCGCGTGGCTGCCCACTTCCCGCGTCAAATCGCTGACCACGCCGGTGCGGTCGATCGCGTAGGTTTGCGCGCGCACCGAAATCGGCACGCTCGCTGAGGACGGCGTGTACGGCGTGTACCAATGGCTCTCGCCATGGTCGCGGTGATCGTAGACGGTGGTTTTCAAGCGCACCGTATCGCTTGGATTCCACTCCAGCGCGACGCCGCCGAGCCAATCGTTGCGCAGGCCGCGTCCCAGATAGTAGGCATCGTCCAGGTTGTTGACGCCGCCGCTGTAGACACCTTTGGCGGCGGCGACCGCGCGCTGCCAGTCGGGCGCGTAGTTGTCCCATTTGTAGCCGAGGCGGCGCACGCTGTCGAACGACAAGTCCTGGTAGTCGGTCTCGTCGCGCTCGGAGTAATTAAAGAAGGCGCTCAACTGGCTGGCGCCCAGCGTTTGTACGACCTTGGAATTGAACTGGTTCTGGTCCTGGCCGCCGTCGCCTTTCCACTTGTCGGCGCGCTGGCGGGTCAGCGACACGTACGCCTTGGTATCGGTCGGCAGCAGGCCGGTGTCGTAACGTACGAAAGTGCGCGAGGTGCTGTCGCTGCCCAGCGTTTGCGACAAGGTGGCGCCGGCCACGTCGGCCGGGCCGCGCGTGGTGAAGCTGACCGTGCCGCCCAGGTTGCTGGTCGACGCCGTGCCAAGCGCGCCCGTGCCTTGCGACACGGTGACGTTGCCGACGTTTTCGGACGAGATGGCGCGGCTGATGTGCAGGCCGTTGTGGTTGCGGTAGCTCATGTCGCCGAGCGGAATGTCGTCCAAGGTGAAGCCCAGCTGGTTCTGGCTGAAGCCACGGATCGAGATATGCGCCGACCATTCGTAGGCGCCGAACGGATCGGCCGACTGGAACGATACGCCCGGCAATTTCTCCAGCGTCTTAAGCGGACTGGTGCCTGGGATGGCCTCGGCCAGATCCTTGCGTGTGATGTTCTGCACCTGGCGACCTTGACCCTGAACGAACACGGTCTCGATCGGCGTATCGGTGGAGGCGGCGATCGGCGCCGGGTCGGCCGCCGCATGCGCCTGAGCCAGGCAGGCCAGCGCCTGCAGCACGAGAAGGTGAAGAGGTTTGAATCGCAGTGCTTGTCGCATCGAAGGCTCCTTCTGTAGTGGATGAAGAGGCGGGGAAATCAAGGCTGGGCCAGGCGCGCGCGCACGGCGGACGCGGCGTCGCCGCCGGCGCGCGTGGTGACGCCGGCCACCCAAGCGGTCACCAGCTCGGGCCGGGCGCGCAGTTGGCGCAAAGCAGCGGTGCGCGCGGGCTGCTTTTTGTCGAGCATGTCGGCCATGATGGCGTGCTCGAGCGGCGCGCTGAGTTCGATCTGAGCGAACAGCCGGCCGACGTTGGGGCAGGCCGCGCGGTAGCCGCGCCGCGCCACCGTGTTGACGCTGGCACTGCCGAATTTCGGTCCGAAATACAGGTCGTCGCCGTCGAGGTACACCAGCTTGTAGGTGTTGTTCATCTGATGCGGCTCCCACGCGAGGAAGACGATCCACTCCGCGCTGCGGCCTTTGCGCGCGACCTGGCTCAGCATGCCTTGTTCGCTCGACTCGACCAGCGTCCAACCGCTAAGGCCGTAGCTTTGCGCGGCCAGCATTTTCTTGATCGATTGATTGGCGGGCGCGCCCGATTCGATGCCGTAGATTTTGCGGTCGAACTTGTCGGCGTGTTTGGCCAGGTCGCTGAAGGTGCGTACGCCGGCGCGGGCCACATAGTCCGGCACGGCCAGCGTGAACTTGGCGCCCGGCAGGTTGGCGTGCAGGAAGTCGATGGCGCCGGCCTTTAGCAGCGGATCGACCAGTTGACGCTGGGCCGGCATCCAGTTGCCGAGGAAGACGTCGATCTGTTCCTTCTGCAAGCCGGCGTACGTGATCGGCACCGACAGCGGCAGCACTTTCTGTTCGTAGCCGAGGGCTTCCAGTACGATGCCCGCCAGCGCGTTGGCGGCGCCGATGTCGGTCCAGCCGGGATCGGCCATGCGCACCGCGCGGCAGGATTCAGGTTCGGCGGCGTGGGCCGGGTTGGCGATCGAGACCATCACGGCGGCGCCGGCCGCCAGCGAGGCTGCCGCGAGCCGAAATGCGCGCTGCGCGAGGCGGATCGGATGGTGTGGATATGCGTGATTCATGCGTCGGCTCCTGGTCGGGCGGACAGACGCGCCCGGGCTTCCAGCGCGTCGAGGTCGAGATGGTTGCGGATGTAGCGCTTGCTTGCGTCGCGCGGTGGCTCGTAATCCCACGCGTGACGCACGCCGAGTGCGTTGGCGGCGCCGATAAAGCGCCGCCGCGCCTGGCTGGCCAGCACTTGCCGGTGCAGCGCCGGCAAGTCCCAGCGTTGCGCGGTGTCGGCGCGGAAGCGGGCCAGCACGTCGGCGCTGGCCGGGTCCGATGCCAGGTTATTCTGCTCGTCGGGATCGTCGCCCAAGTGATAGAGCTGGTCGGGATCGGCTGGCGAGTGGATGAATTTCCAGGCGCCCTGGCGCAGCATGACAATGGGCGCCAGCGCGCCTTCGGCCAGATACTCGGCAACGACGCCGTCGTGGCCGCCGCGTTGGGTCAGGTGCGGCAACAGGCTGCGGCCGGCGATCTCGAGCGGGAAGCGTGCGCCGGCCGGCGGTGGCGCGCCGTCGTGCGCCAGATCAAGCAAGGTCGGCAACAGATCGACCAGCGACACCGACTCCGCCACGCGATGCTGCTGGAACCGTTGCGGCGCATGGATGATCAGCGGCACGCGGCTGGCAGGCTCGAAGAAGTTCATCTTGTACCAGAGGCCGCGTTCGCCCAGCATGTCGCCATGGTCGGAGGTGACGATGATGACGGTGTCGTCGGCCTGGCCCGCGTCGCGCAGCGCGCGCAGCAGCACGCCGATCTGCTCGTCCACATACGAAATGGCGCCGTAGTAGGCGCGGCGGGCGCGGCGCGTCTGCTCGGGCGTGACCGGCGTCTGGTCGAGGCCGATCACAGCGCGCAGGCGGCGCGAGTGCGGATCCTCGCCGGCTGGCGCTTCGGGCACGCGTGGCAGGTCGATTTCTTCATCGCTGTACTGCTCCCAGTACGGCGAGCAAATCGCGTACGGATCATGCGGATGCGTCATCGCCACCGTCATGCAGAACGGCCGGCGGTCCGGATCGCGGGCGAGGTCGAACAGTTTTTGGCGCGCTGCGAATACCACCTCGTCATCGAAGTCGAGTTGGTTGCTGCGCGCGCAGTGGCCGGCATCGATCACCGACGACATATTGTGATACCACTCCGGGCGCACGTCGGGCTGGCGCCAGTCCGGGGTCCAGCCGAAGTCGGCGGGATAGATGTCGGTGGTCAGGCGCTCCTCGAAGCCGTGCAACTGGTCGGCGCCGCAAAAGTGCATCTTGCCAGAGAGGATGGTGCGGTAGCCGGCGTGGCGCAGGTAGTGGGCGAAGGTAACCGCCTCGGACGATAGCGCGGCGGCGTTGTCGTAGCCGCCGTTGACCGATGGCAGCGTGCCGGTCATCAGCGCATAGCGCGCCGGCGCGCACAGCGGCGAATTGCAATACGCCGAGTCAAACACCACGCCGGCAGCGGCCAGGTCGTCGATGTGCGGCGTCGAGGTGACGCGGTTGCCGTAGGTGGCCAGGGCGCGCGCGGCCAGTTGGTCGGCCATCAGGATCAGAATATTTGGCTGCATAAGGTCGGCTGGTAAGGCGTGAGCGTAAATGTGTCGTTGCACGCATTCTGCGATGCCGGCCGAAAATTATGAACGTATCAATT
This sequence comes from Duganella sp. AC917, assembly GCF_979258245.1. Taxonomy (NCBI): domain Bacteria; kingdom Pseudomonadati; phylum Pseudomonadota; class Betaproteobacteria; order Burkholderiales; family Oxalobacteraceae; genus Duganella; species Duganella sp. AC917. The sequence goes on along the minus strand of NZ_OZ409848.1, from coordinate 3,365,775 downwards.
TGCATATTCATATTCGAATAATATAAATCGTGCTTATGTGTGGATTTCAGAATTCCTTTGCAATTTCAGCGTCTTGAAGGCAGAATAAATTATCGAAACATAAGAAAAATTTATGGCTAGTCCGCATCAAGGCGTTCCTCTGCACAGTCTGGTCTTCTTCGAATCGGCGGTGCGGCATCTCAACTTCACGCTGGTGGCGGAGGAATTCGGCACCAGCCAGCCGGCTGTCAGCCAGCGCATCGCCGCGTTGGAAAAGGACTTGGGTACGCCGCTGTTCAAGCGCGCCCATCGCGGTGTGACGTTGACGGCGGACGGCGTCACCTTGCACGAAGCGGTGCGCGACCATCTGGCGGCGATCCACGTCGCGGTCGACAAGCTGCGCACGAGGCGCACGCGGCAAGTGGTAACGGTCGCGACCGATTTTGCGTTTGCGCAGTTCTGGCTGATGCCGCGCCTGGCGGCGTTTCAGGAGTTGCGGCCCGAGCTCGACGTGCGCATCGTCACTTCGCAGAACGCGTTCGATATACGCGGCGAGGCGGTGGACCTGGCGATTTCGTTCGGCGAAGGCCAATGGCCCGGCTGCGACGCGCGGCAGCTGTTGCCGGAGGTGGTGGTGCCTGTCTGCGCGCCGGTCTGGCGGGAACGGCATGCGCAGGCCGGCGGCACGCCCGCCGATGTGTTGCGTTTACCGTTGCTGCATCTGGGCGGTGGCGGGCATAACCGCTGGATGACCTGGCAGGACTGGTCGCAGCTGCAGGGACTGCCCGACGGCGGCGATGTCCCCAGCCTCACCCTGGGCAATTATCCGCTGTTGATCCAGGCGGCAGTCGCCGGCCACGGCGTGGCGCTGGGCTGGCGCCCGCTCGTGGATGAGTTGGTGCGCGATGGCCAGTTGGTCACGCTGCCGGCGCCGGCGCTGAGCACGACGCGCGGCTACTTCCTGGTGCGCCCCCACGGCCGCGAGCCGTGGGAAGCGCTCGACAGCCTGGGCGAGTGGATTGTGCGCGGTTGCGCCTAGAAATTGAAGCGCGCGCCGAACGAGAACAGCGACACTTCGGTTTTGGTCAGATAGCTGGCGTCCACGCCGATCGACCACTGGCGGTTGAAGGCGTAGCTGACGCCGACGCCAACCATCGGATCGGTTTCATCGCGGTCGGGCAGGTCGCTGCGGTTGCCCTGCATCGAGGTGCGGCCGATGCCGGCACGGCCGAACAGGCTGACGCGCTCGCTGAGCGGCACCGTGCCCTGGACGGCGATGCCGTAGGTGCGATCCGGGTAGTAGCCTGCCTCGGTGAACATGCCGCGGAACGGATTAAGGCTCAGGCCCCGGGTATAGACGTCAAAGCCGAAGTTGGGGCTGTACTGGTAGCCGATCGCGCCGCCGACCGAAAAGTCACTGCTGTTGTCCACGTACTTGGACGAGACCGAGGCGCGTCCGCCGGAGACGCCGAGATAGACGCCGGGTTCGAACGGGGCCGCAAACGATGGGCCGGCAACGGCAAGCGCGGCCGCCGCGATGATCAAGAGTCGCATATAGTTCCTTAAAGGTGAGACTGTAAATGGCGGCATTGGTTTATTTGCAATGCCACCCGCCCCGCATCCTATCCTGAAATTATCTTTATGGCAACCTTGTCGTTTCCGCCGGCTGCATCACCAGCATGCGGCGCATCGCTTCGGCTTCCTCGCCAGGACTGCGGCCGAAGTAGCGCTTGAATTCGCGGCTGAATTGCGACGGGCTTTCGTAGCCGACCTGGGCCGACGCGGCCTGTGCCGTGATGTCGCTGCGGGCCATCAGCAGCCGCGCCTGGTGCAGACGGGCCGATTTCAGATATTGGATCGGCGAGCAATGCGTGACGGATTTGAAATGTACATGGAAAGCCGGCACGCTCATGCTCGCTTCCGAGGCCAGCATGCCGACATCCATGTCGGCCGCGCAATCGGCGTGGATGCGGCGCAGCGCCTTGGCGATACGGCCGAACTGACCCTGGCTGGTCAGCGCAGCGCGCATCGCCGCACCTTGCTCGCCCATCAGCACGCGGAAGCAGATTTCACGCACGATGGCGGGACCGAGCACGCGTGCCTCCAGCGGCGAGTTCAGCGCCTCCATCAGGCGCAGCACGGTTTCGCGCAGGCGCTGGTCCATCCGCGTGGTCATCATTCCCTTGGGCATGGCCGGCACTTCGTTGGCCGTCTGGTCGATGGCAAACATCAGGTCGGCCAGCGTGGTGCGGTCGACGCGGATGACCAGACCCATGAACGGTTCCTCGACCGACGCCTCGGTGGCGCTGAGGAACGGCGTGGGAATGGCCACCACCAGGTAATGCTCGGCGTCGAACTGCAGCACGTCGTCGCCGAAGTGGGCGCGCTTTCGGCCCTGCAACACGATGGCGATGCACGGGTCGGACATGGCCGGCGCCTTGGTCACGCTTTCCGTGGCGCGGGTCAGGCGCACGTCTTCGAGCGCCGTCTCGGTGTAGCCGTCGTGCTTTGCCAGACTGGTGTGCAGGGCGATCATGCGTTCCAATTAATTTCTCCAAACGTACGGTAATGAATAGGAATGATCCATCAAACCGGCGGCCGTGGCTACGGGACTATTGACGATGTATAGGATTAGGCAAGAAACACATAGACATGTGCATTCGCAGCATCGCCGGATGTTCGTATGATGCAGTCTGGTTTTATTGCCATTGAAAGGACCGCATCATGACTGCTACACACACCAATCGAAAGGTGATACTGATTGCTGGCGCCAGCCGGGGCAGCGGTCCTGCCACCGCGCGCCAGCTGGCCGGCGAGGGCCATCACGTGGTGCTGGGCGCACGGCGCTCCGCCAAGTTGCACGCGCTCGTGACGGAAATCCGCAGCGCCGGCGGTTCGGCGGAATGGTTCGCACTGGACGTCTCGCGACCGGAGGAAATGCGCGAATTCCTGGCGTTCGCCGAGGATGTCCACAAGCGCATCGACGTCGTTATCAATAATTGCTGAGGGCGTGGCGCCGCTCGCCTAGGCGGCTTTCGGCGTGAACAATATTTGCAGCAGCGTGTCGGCCGTGGCCTGAAGTTCTTCGGGCGCGTGGTAGATGCGTTCCATCACCACATTGCCGCGTGTGAACGTGACCAGCAAACGTGTGGCGTCTTTGGGCGGCAGGCGCAGCCGCGCAACGGCGTCTGGCGCCGACAGCCGTTCCTCCAATACCTCCCCCAATCCTTCCAGCATGCCCCGCAACGCCTGGCGCACCGCGTCATCCATCGCTGTTTCGTCGGTGGCGATTTTGGTCGTCAGGCAGCCGCGCGTGGACGAGGAGGGCGTATCGTCATCCTGGGGGATGGGTTGCGACATCGAACCGATGACGTAGCCGAAGAAATCGCGCAGCGCCTCGACGGGGTCGTCCGCCAGCATCCTTTCGCGCACCGCCGCCAGATAGCGCTGCTTATAGCGGGCGAACGCCAGCAAAAAGATCGATTGCTTGTCGCCATAAGCGTTATAGAGCGACCCACGCAGCACGCCGGTGGCCTGCGCCAGGTCCTGCATCGAGGTCGAGGCGTAGCCCTGCCGCCAGAAAACGTGCATCGCGCGTTCCAGCGTTTCTTCTTCGTTGAACTGTTTTATGCCTGCCATGGAGCGGATTATCGCCATTCTTGACAGTGGTGTCAAGTTTGACTATGCTGTCAAACATGATGGACGACTAAGGATCATTGATGAATCACGCTGAAGACAAGGGCGCGGCCGGCCGCGCTATATTCGCCGGTTTGTGCGCCAGCTTGGTCGGCATCGGCCTGGCGCGCTTCGGCTACACGCCGCTGATACCGCCGTTGATCGAAGCGCACTGGTTTGCCGCGCAGGACGTTGTCTATCTCGGCGCGGCCAATCTGGTCGGCTATCTGGTGGGCGCATTGATCGGGCGCCCGCTCGCCGCGCGGTTGACTGCGCGGTCGACGCTGCGTGTGATGATGATGCTGGCTTCGCTGGCGTTCTTTGCCTGCGCGTTTCCACTATCGGTGAGTTGGTTCTTTGCCTGGCGCCTGTTGTCGGGGGTGTCGGGCGGCATCATCATGGTGCTGGTGGCGTCGACCGTGTTGCCGCATGTGCCGGTCGAGCGCAGGGGGATGGCGAGCGGGGCGATATTCCTGGGTGTGGGCGTAGGCATCGCGGCGTCGGGCACGGTGGTGCCGATGTTGCTGGGTGTCGGCCTGCGCGAGACGTGGCTGGGACTGGGTGCGCTGGCGCTGGTGCTGAGTACCGCAAGCTGGTTTTGCTGGCCGCATGCCGGGCATGCCCATGCCGCCGCCGCTCAAGGCGCGGAGCCGGCCGCGCCCATAGCCAGCGCGCGCTTCGATCTGAACGTACTTTACGTCCAGTATGCCTTAATGGCGATTGGCTTGGTTCCGCTGATGGTGTTCCTGGTCGATTATGTGGCGCGCGGTTTGGGATGGGGAACGCATACAGCGGCCCTGTTCTGGATCGCTTACGGCATCGGCGCGATTGCTGGTCCGATGGTGTATGGCGCATTGACCGATCGCATCGGCCCAACGCGCACCGGCCAGTTGGCGCTGTGTCTGCAGGCGGCAGTGATCGGGTTGATGATGTTGTCCCACAATCATTTTGTGTTGATCGCGGCGACCGTTGTCGTCGGCTCCTTCCCGCCCGGCATCGTGCCGATTGTGCTTGGCCGCGTCCATCAGCTACTGCCCGGCGATGCGCATCGCCAGAGCGCCGTGTGGAGTCGCGCCACGACGGTGTTTGCGTTGTTCCAGGCGTTGGCCGGGTATGGCTATTCCTACCTGTTCGCGCGGAGCGGCGGCGACCACCGTTTGTTGATGGGAATTGGGGCCGTGGCGTTGTTGGTGGCGGCACTTGCGGATGGTGTGAAGAAAGTTCTTGCCAAGCCCGGAGCGGCTTTGCTATAGTTCGCCTCCTCGCAAAACGGCGCACACAAAACAACGTGTTGCAGAGTGAAGCGGGGCAAAAAAGAGGGTTGACGGAATGAGCGAAACGCTTCATACTCTTCCTTCTTCGCTGACAAACAAAACGATTTGTCAAGCGTGCAAGCAGTACCAAACAAAGTTCTTTAAAAATTAACAGTCGATAAGTGTGGACGTTTGATGAAAGTGCACATGCAGCCTTCGGGTTGCATGAAACTTAAAATATCAAATGTTCACAAGAAGTAATGAAATAGGCGCTATGAAAATAGTGGCCTGTCAGTATTTTGAGTGAGCGACCTCTTAGCAATAAGAGTGCCGGTAAAACGGCAAAAGTAACAGAGATTAAACTGAAGAGTTTGATCCTGGCTCAGATTGAACGCTGGCGGCATGCCTTACACATGCAAGTCGAACGGCAGCGCGGGGCAACCTGGCGGCGAGTGGCGAACGGGTGAGTAATATATCGGAACGTACCCTGGAGTGGGGGATAACGTAGCGAAAGTTACGCTAATACCGCATACGATCTAAGGATGAAAGTGGGGGATCGCAAGACCTCATGCTCCTGGAGCGGCCGATATCTGATTAGCTAGTTGGTAGGGTAAAAGCCTACCAAGGCATCGATCAGTAGCTGGTCTGAGAGGACGACCAGCCACACTGGAACTGAGACACGGTCCAGACTCCTACGGGAGGCAGCAGTGGGGAATTTTGGACAATGGGCGCAAGCCTGATCCAGCAATGCCGCGTGAGTGAAGAAGGCCTTCGGGTTGTAAAGCTCTTTTGTCAGGGAAGAAACGGGTCTTTCTAATACAGAGATCTAATGACGGTACCTGAAGAATAAGCACCGGCTAACTACGTGCCAGCAGCCGCGGTAATACGTAGGGTGCAAGCGTTAATCGGAATTACTGGGCGTAAAGCGTGCGCAGGCGGTTTTGTAAGTCTGTTGTGAAATCCCCGGGCTCAACCTGGGAATGGCAATGGAGACTGCAAGGCTAGAGTTTGGCAGAGGGGGGTAGAATTCCACGTGTAGCAGTGAAATGCGTAGATATGTGGAGGAACACCGATGGCGAAGGCAGCCCCCTGGGTCAAAACTGACGCTCATGCACGAAAGCGTGGGGAGCAAACAGGATTAGATACCCTGGTAGTCCACGCCCTAAACGATGTCTACTAGTTGTCGGGTCTTAATTGACTTGGTAACGCAGCTAACGCGTGAAGTAGACCGCCTGGGGAGTACGGTCGCAAGATTAAAACTCAAAGGAATTGACGGGGACCCGCACAAGCGGTGGATGATGTGGATTAATTCGATGCAACGCGAAAAACCTTACCTACCCTTGACATGGATGGAATCCCGGAGAGATTTGGGAGTGCCCGAAAGGGAACCATCACACAGGTGCTGCATGGCTGTCGTCAGCTCGTGTCGTGAGATGTTGGGTTAAGTCCCGCAACGAGCGCAACCCTTGTCATTAGTTGCTACGAAAGGGCACTCTAATGAGACTGCCGGTGACAAACCGGAGGAAGGTGGGGATGACGTCAAGTCCTCATGGCCCTTATGGGTAGGGCTTCACACGTCATACAATGGTACATACAGAGCGCCGCCAACCCGCGAGGGGGAGCTAATCGCAGAAAGTGTATCGTAGTCCGGATTGTAGTCTGCAACTCGACTGCATGAAGTTGGAATCGCTAGTAATCGCGGATCAGCATGTCGCGGTGAATACGTTCCCGGGTCTTGTACACACCGCCCGTCACACCATGGGAGCGGGTTTTACCAGAAGTAGGTAGCTTAACCGTAAGGAGGGCGCTTACCACGGTAGGATTCGTGACTGGGGTGAAGTCGTAACAAGGTAGCCGTATCGGAAGGTGCGGCTGGATCACCTCCTTTCTAGAGTAGCACTCTTCATTAAGCGTTCACACTTATCGACTGTCAATATAAAGAACAGCATTTGGGGCTGTAGCTCAGCTGGTTAGAGCACCGTGTTGATAACGCGGGGGTCGTTGGTTCGAGTCCAACCAGCCCTACCAGTTTCTGCCTGTAGTAAATCTCAGGGGGATTAGCTCAGCTGGGAGAGCACCTGCTTTGCAAGCAGGGGGTCGTCGGTTCGATCCCGTCATCCTCCACCAAAAAGTTCAAATGCAAGCAACGCGATGTGCGTATGTTTATGTTTGATCTTTTAGAGATCAAGTGCTGTACGTTCTTTAACAATCTGGAAGAAGTAAGTAAATTTTTATTGATCGCATCACCGACAGGTGGCGCGATGGGTAATGATTGTATGTATCAACAAACGCAACAACGTAGTACTTCTTATTTCTGTAACCGCTCCTTTGTTTAGTCGCAAGGGGCTAACGTTATAGGGACAAGTGAATAAGTGCACATGGTGGATGCCTTGGCGATTACAGGCGATGAAGGACGTAGTAGCTTGCGATAAGCTGCGGGGAGCTAGCAAACAAGCTTTGATCCGCAGATTTCCGAATGGGGAAACCCGGCCTTTTAGGTCATTGCATACTGAATACATAGGTATGCAAAGCGAACGCGGCGAACTGAAACATCTAAGTAGCTGCAGGAAAATAAATCAACCGAGATTCCCAAAGTAGTGGCGAGCGAAATGGGAAGAGCCTGCACGTTTTAGCACGACGCATAACAGAATCCTCTGGAAATAGGAGCCATAGCGGGTGATAGCCCCGTATGTGAAATGCGATGTGTGGAACTAAGCGTGCGACAAGTAGGGCGGGACACGAGAAATCCTGTCTGAATATGGGGGGACCATCCTCCAAGGCTAAATACTCGTAATCGACCGATAGTGAACCAGTACCGTGAGGGAAAGGCGAAAAGAACCCCGGGAGGGGAGTGAAATAGATCCTGAAACCGTGTGCATACAAACAGTAGGAGCGGACTTGTTCCGTGACTGCGTACCTTTTGTATAATGGGTCAGCGACTTACATTCAGTGGCAAGGTTAACCATATAGGGAAGCCGTAGAGAAATCGAGTCCGAACAGGGCGATAGTCGCTGGGTGTAGACCCGAAACCAAGTGATCTACTCATGGCCAGGATGAAGGTGCGGTAACACGCACTGGAGGTCCGAACCCACTAATGTTGAAAAATTAGGGGATGAGCTGTGGGTAGGGGTGAAAGGCTAAACAAACTTGGAAATAGCTGGTTCTCTCCGAAAACTATTTAGGTAGTGCCTCAAGTATCACCATCGGGGGTAGAGCACTGTTATGGCTAGGGGGTCATCGCGACTTACCAAACCATTGCAAACTCCGAATACCGATGAGTGCGAGCTTGGGAGACAGACGTCGGGTGCTAACGTCCGGCGTCAAGAGGGAAACAACCCAGACCGCCAGCTAAGGTCCCAAAGATTGGCTAAGTGGAAAACGAAGTGGGAAGGCTAAAACAGTCAGGATGTTGGCTTAGAAGCAGCCATCATTTAAAGAAAGCGTAATAGCTCACTGATCGAGTCGTCCTGCGCGGAAGATGTAACGGGGCTAAGCCAGTCACCGAAGCTGCGGATATCCGTAAGGATATGGTAGGAGAGCGTTCTGTAAGCCTGCGAAGGTGTCTTGTAAAGGATGCTGGAGGTATCAGAAGTGCGAATGCTGACATGAGTAGCGATAATGGGGGTGAAAAGCCCCCACGCCGTAAGCCCAAGGTTTCCTGTTCAACGTTCATCGGAGCAGGGTGAGTCGGCCCCTAAGGCGAGGCAGAGATGCGTAGCTGATGGGAAGCAGGTTAATATTCCTGCACCGTCGTATGATGCGATGGGGGGACGGATCGCGGAAGGTTGTCTGCCTGTTGGAATAGGCAGTTTCTGGTTCATAGAAGGCGCTTAGGCAAATCCGGGCGCGTAATTCAAGGGACTGGGACGAGGAACTTAGGTTCTGAAGCAATCGGAAGTGGTTCCAAGAAAAGCCTCTAAGCTTCAGTCATACGAGACCGTACCGCAAACCGACACAGGTGGGCGAGATGAGTATTCTAAGGCGCTTGAGAGAACTCGGGAGAAGGAACTCGGCAAATTGGTACCGTAACTTCGGGAAAAGGTACGCCCTTGTAGCTTGGCTGATTTACTTCAGTAGGGTGAACGGGTTGCAATAAACTGGTGGCTGCGACTGTTTAATAAAAACACAGCACTCTGCAAACACGAAAGTGGACGTATAGGGTGTGACGCCTGCCCGGTGCTGGAAGATTAAATGATGGGGTGCAAGCTCTTGATTGAAGTCCCAGTAAACGGCGGCCGTAACTATAACGGTCCTAAGGTAGCGAAATTCCTTGTCGGGTAAGTTCCGACCTGCACGAATGGCGTAACGATGGCCACACTGTCTCCTCCCGAGACTCAGCGAAGTTGAAGTGTTTGTGATGATGCAATCTACCCGCGGCTAGACGGAAAGACCCCATGAACCTTTACTGTAGCTTTGCATTGGACTTTGAATCAATCTGTGTAGGATAGGTGGGAGGCTTTGAAGCGGGGACGCCAGTTCTCGTGGAGCCAACCTTGAAATACCACCCTGGTTCATTTGAGGTTCTAACCTTGGCCCGTTATCCGGGTCGGGGACAGTGCATGGTAGGCAGTTTGACTGGGGCGGTCTCCTCCTAAAGTGTAACGGAGGAGTTCGAAGGTACGCTAGGTACGGTCGGACATCGTGCTAATAGTGCAATGGCATAAGCGTGCTTAACTGCGAGACTGACAAGTCGAGCAGGTACGAAAGTAGGACATAGTGATCCGGTGGTTCTGTATGGAAGGGCCATCGCTCAACGGATAAAAGGTACTCTGGGGATAACAGGCTGATTCCTCCCAAGAGTTCATATCGACGGGGGAGTTTGGCACCTCGATGTCGGCTCATCACATCCTGGGGCTGTAGCCGGTCCCAAGGGTATGGCTGTTCGCCATTTAAAGTGGTACGTGAGCTGGGTTTAAAACGTCGTGAGACAGTTTGGTCCCTATCTGCCGTGGGCGTTGGAAATTTGAAGGGGGCTGCTCCTAGTACGAGAGGACCGGAGTGGACAGACCTCTGGTGTACCGGTTGTCACGCCAGTGGCATTGCCGGGTAGCTAAGTCTGGAAGAGATAACCGCTGAAAGCATCTAAGCGGGAAACTTGCCTTGAGATGAGATTTCCCAGAGCCTTGAGCTCTTTGAAGGGTCGTTCGAGACCAGGACGTTGATAGGTCAGGTGTGGAAGTGCAGTAATGCATTAAGCTAACTGATACTAATTGCCCGTACGGCTTGTCCCTATAACCTTAGCAGGTTATGGTGAATAAGAAGTGCGTTGAAACGTTCGTTGATACACAACTTCATTACCCAGTATTGAGATACTGAATTACTTACTACTTCCAGATTAGAGCGCCGTTGCCCAACAGGGAACGACCGCTCAGACAAGTCAAAGCCTGATGACCATAGCAAGTTGGTACCACCCCTTCCCATCCCGAACAGGACCGTGAAACAACTCTGCGCCGATGATAGTGCTGCAACCAGTGTGAAAGTAGGTTATCGTCAGGCTAGTTATATTAAAAAGCCCCTTCCAGTGATCTGGTCGGGGCTTTTTTTCGTCCGTCAGGCATGCTCATGCCGTCGTATCCGTCCCAACAAAAACTGCAAACACTCCAGCACCTCGAACTGATGATGCAGGAAATAACGCGCCGCGCTGTTCTTGCTGCGGCCAATGCGCACCGTCATCCACGACTCCGGCGCATCCTTGAAAATCTGCTCGTCCGCTTCGTCCTCGCCGATGTACAGCGCCGTCCGCCGCGAGGCGTGGTCGAGCACCGTGCTCAACGTTGTACGCTTCCCCGGCGCGTCCGGCGGAAGTAGATTGATCCCGCTGCGCGCCCCGACCACCACAGGCGCCGGCTGCAGTGTTCCCAGCACACGCTCAACCTCGCGGACAGTCCGTGGCCGGTCCCGCAGCAGGCGGTAGTGCAACCACAGCGAACACCCATGATCGGCTATCAGCAACCCGGGATCGACCTTGTGCAAGCCATGCTCGTCGATCATCTGCCGCAACCAAGTGGCGCAGATATCGCGCGCACGCGGTGCCGCATCCTCCTGCCCGGGCAGACAACCGGCACCATGATTGCCGACTAAATACGCTGGGCGCACCGGCAGCCGCGCCTCGACATCGTCCAGGCTGCGACCGGTAATGACGGCGACCGGCAGCAAGGCGCACAAGTCGCGGAAGCAGCGCTCCAGCGCCGGCTGCATGCGTGCCTGGCTGGGTAGCACAACTGGCGGCGCGAGTGTGCCGTCGAAAGTGAAAGCGAGTACCGGCTCGGTCGCGACAAGCTCCGCGAGTGCCCGTTTGCCGGCCAATGAAAGCAAATGAATCATGCCCCTCCTTGTTGCGCGGCGCCTTGCGAGTGAATAGCGGCAGCCTGCGGGTGGTCAGAGGGGTTCGAACTGAACCTTATCGTGGCGGCGTAAATGCCTACCCACGGAGCTCGGGCCGACATCGCCCGTTCAAACCCGGTAAAGAAAATTATCGTACTGCCCGGAATTGAGCCTGTCAAACGCGATTCTATTGAACAGTTGATGCATAAATGATTCGACGCAACTATATGCGTTGCCTTCCGCGCTTTTTGTGCCTCAGGGCATGTATGATGGACGATCGCACTGTTTAACTCTCGAGGTGTATTCATGGCAAATAAATTCCGTCTGGTTACCCGCAGCGATTTTGACGGCCTCGTTTGCGCCGTGCTGCTGAAGCACCTGGACATGATCGACGACATCCTGTTTGTTCATCCCAAGGACATGCAAGACGGCAAGATCGCGATCACCGATAACGACATCACGACCAATCTTCCTTACGTGCCGGGCGTGCATATCGCCTTCGACCATCATCTGTCGGAAACGATCCGCAATACCGGTGAGCGCAGCAACCATGTGATCCATCCGGAGGCGCCCTCGGCCGCGCGAGTGGTCTACGACTACTACGGCGCCGAGAAGGCTTTTCCGGCCTCGTGGGGCGACATGATGGCAGCCGTCGACAAGGGCGATGCCGCGCGCTTCAACGAGCAGGAAGTGCTCAATCCGGAAGGCTGGGATTTGCTGAACTTCCTGATGGACGCCCGCACCGGCCTGGGCCGTTTCCGCGAGTTCCGCATTTCAAACTACAACCTGATGATGGATCTGATCGACGCCTGCAAGAATCACTCGATCGAGCAGATCATGGCCTTGCCGGACGTCAAGGAACGCAAGGACCTGTACTTCGAGCACGCGGAGAAGTGCAAGGACCAGATCCGCCGCTGCGCGAAAGTGCACAAGAACCTGGTGGTGCTGGACCTGCGCAACGAGGAGATCATCTTCGCCGGCAACCGCTTCATTATCTATGCGCTGTTCCCGCAGACAAATATCTCTATCCACGTGCTGTGGGGGCTGAAGAACCAGAATACCGTATTCGCCACCGGCAAATCGATCTTGAACCGTACGTCCAAGACCAACATCGGCGCCTTGATGCTGGAGTACGGCGGCGGCGGACACGAGAACGCCGGCACATGCCAGGTCGACAACGAGCGCGCCGAGGAAGTATTGGGCGCGTTGATCCACCGGATCAACTCGGAAGGATAAAAAAACGGCGCCGAGGCGCCGTTTTTCATTACCGCGATCCGTCGCCGGTCAGAACTCTTTTTCCGGCAGCGCGATCTGGTTGTCGGTGCTGAACTGATAGTCCTTGAACACGTGCTCGGCCGACAGCAGCTGGTAATCGCCGTCCGGCTTCTTGTGCGTGGTGTCCTTCAGGCGGTAGGTGTAGTGGCCGCAGGTCCAGCAGTTGAAGTTGCGCATGTGCGTGCACAGGCAGGTTTTATCCATCACCACGATGTTTTTCTCGTTCGGATGGGCCGCCACTTCGCGGTTGTACGAGTTGATGTACGCGCAGTTGCCGGTCGCGTCCAGCAGGTAGCCGTAGGACTCGCAACCTGGACGGATGCCGCCGCCGATCGCCGGCGTGCTTTTCAGCATGCGCATCGGGTAGCCGGTCGGCGAGATGCCGTTGACGATGATGTCGTCCTCGGTGGCCTTGACGTATTCCTGCTTGACCTTGGCCGGCAGGCCGCATTCGTTGGTGATGGTGAAGCGGGTCGCCACCTGCACGCCCGCCGCGCCCGCTTCCAGGAAGCTGACGGCGTCGCTGCCGGTGAAGATGCCGCCGGCCGCGATCAGCGGAATGTCGAGGTTTTCCGTTTTCAGGTAGGCCAGCACTTCCTTGGTGATCGCCATCAGGTCGTACTCGGCCCAGTCCATGCCGAAGCCGAGGTGGCCGCCGGCCAGCGGGCCTTCGACGATGATGAAGTCCGGCAGACGGTCCAGCTTGGCGTTCTTGCGCAGGAAGATTTGCAGCGCGCGCACCGACGAGACGATGATGCCGAGCTTGGCTTCGCGGAAGCGCGGGTGGTCGGCCATCAGCGCGAACGAGCCGAAGTGCAGGCCGGCCGACAAGGTGATGCCGTCGATGCCGGCGTCGAGCGCCGCGTTCAGACGCGTGCGCAAGGTCTCGCGCGGGCCGTTCATGGTCAGCTTTTCCATGCAGTTCACGAAGATCAGGCCATCGCCTTTTTTCGCGGCCATGGTGGCGCCGATATGGCGGCGCTGGGCGTCGGCCAGGCGCTCGAGGTCGAACTGCACGACCGACTTGTCCGAATTGTTGATGTTGAATTTGTAGAGCTTGGTCTTATCCTTGACGAAGCTCGTATCGAACTTGCGGTCGGACACGTCCTCAACCATCGCGTCGGAGATGTGGCCGATGCCGCCGAGGCGGGCGGCTTCCAGCGCCAGTTCCGAAGTCGAAATGTCGACCCCCATTCCGCCGACCATGATGGGCACGTACTCGTTTTTGCCAAATCGCAGGCGGAAATCATCAACACGTTTCATTGCTATCCTTAGACTACCGAGGTTGGTTGCCGGGCGTGGAGCCAGGCGCTATGCAGGTCGCGCGGTAGCACATTGGTGGAGTTCGTATTTTTGCACATTGCTATGCAGATTATTCTACTCCAACTGTGCTACCGTCTTGTGACGGCGCGGCCAGGCCGCGCTGGCGGGATCAGTCGCGGAAGTTGTTGAACTCGAGCGGCATGTCGGGGACGTCCTTGCGCAGCATGGCCATCGCGGCCTGCAAATCGTCGCGCTTGGCGCCGGTCACACGCACGGCCTCGCCCTGGATGCTGGCCTGCACCTTCATTTTGCTGTCCTTGATGACGCGCACGATTTTTTTGGCCGCATCGGCCTCGATGCCGTTCTTGATCTTGATCACTTGCTTGACCTTGTCGCCGCCGACCTTTTTGATGTCGCCGTCTTCGAGGAAGCGCACGTCGACCTTGCGCTTGGACAGTTTGTTGGTCAGCACGTCACGTACCTGCTGCAGTTGGAACTCGGAATCGGCAACAACGGTCAGTTCGTTTTCCTTGTGCTCGACGGATGCGCCGGTCCCCTTGAAGTCGAAGCGGGTGGCGATTTCCTTTTGAGATTGCTCGACGGCATTTTTCACTTCGATCATATCTGCTTCGGACACTACATCAAACGACGGCATGGCTATTTCCTTTTCGTGTGGCATGGGGCGATACCGCTCCCCATCAAAGTCTGACATTTTAACGGACAACCGGCCAGTCACCCCCATACGGGCGCTGGTTTTTTGCTTGTTTCGCTCTATAATCGACTAAATTAATCGGTTTTTCCTCCATGCATCCACAGTCCTCGATCCAGCACCAGTTTCCCCTACAGTCACTCAACACCTTCGGCATCGCCGCGACCGCACACGCGTATTTGCGCGTCACGAAAACAGAGCAATTGCTCGGTGCTATTGCCGATCCCGCCTTGGCCGCTTTGCCGCGTCTGGTTTTGGGCGGCGGCAGCAATTTGCTGCTGACGGGAGATTTTCCCGGCCTGGTGCTGCACATCGCGCTCGAAGGTAAACAGGTGGTCGGCGGCGATGAGCGCCACCATTTTGTACGCGCGGCCGCCGGCGAGAACTGGCACGCCTTCGTGCAGTGGACGCTGGCGCAGGGCCTCGGCGGGCTGGAAAACCTGTCGCTTATTCCCGGCACCGTCGGCGCGGCGCCGATCCAGAATATCGGCGCGTATGGCCTTGAGACCAAGGACGTGTTCCACAGCGTGACGGTGTTCGATCCACGCAGTGCGACCACCTATGCGATGGATGCAGGCGCCTGCCGGTTTGCGTACCGCGACAGCGTCTTCAAGCAGGACGCCGGGCGGCATCTGGTCATCCTGGATGTGACGTTCGCGCTGCCGAAGGAGTGGCATCCGAACTTGCGGTATGCGGAACTGGCGCAGGCGGTGGCGGCGCAAGGCTTGGCGGCGCCCAGCGCGCAGCAGGTGGCCGACACGGTGGTGGCGATACGCCGCCGCAAACTGCCTGATCCGGCGGTGATCGGCAACGCCGGCAGCTTCTTCAAAAATCCGGTGGTGACGGGCGCGCAGTGCGCGGCGCTGCTGGAGCGTTTTCCGGCGCTGGTGCATCACTTGCAGCCCGACGGCACCGAGAAGCTGGCGGCCGGCTGGCTGATCGATCAGTGCGGATGGAAGGGCAGGAACCTGGGCGCGGCCGGCGTCTATCCGGAACAGGCGCTGGTACTGGTGAATAACGGTGGCGCCACCGGCGCCGATGTGGTGGCGCTGGCGCGGGCGATCCAGGCGGATGTGCAGGCGAAGTACGGCGTGCTGCTCGAGCCGGAGCCGGTGTTCGTCTGAACCCGCACCTCCGCTGCGGATCGCCGTGCGGGGTCGGCGATCAGCCGAAGTGGCAAACGTAATCGACCGTCTCCACGGTTTCGATGTCGAAGTGGCTATTCGCGCCCACTTTGAATTCCTGCCCCGCGCCGTACGTCTGCCATTCTGCGGCGCCGGCCTGGCGCACCTTGCACACGCCGCCGGTGATTTCCATCGTCTCCGGCGCGCCGGTGTTGAACGTCAGGCTGGATGGGAAGATGACGCCGACGCTTTTCTTGCTGCCGTCGGCGAGGATGATATTGTGCGAGACGCATTTGCCGTCGAAATAGATGTTCGATTTCTTGACGACGCTGACTTGATCAAATTGAGCACTCATGCTGCTGTTTTTCCTTGTTCGGATAAGGGGGATGTGGCGCCGGGCAGGGCGTCCGCGCTCATGACGCGGTTGCGGCCTGCGTGTTTGGCGGCGTACAGCGCCTGGTCGGCCAGCTCGATCAAGTCCTCGATACTCGACTGCGGCGACGGTATCACACTCGCCACGCCGATCGACATCGTCACCGATGACAGGTCGGTGTTCGCTTGCGGATTCTCGATGGCCAGCTGTTCCAGGTGTCGGCGGCATGACTCGGCCACGATCAGTGCTCCGGTCAGCGGGGTCTCAGGCAGGATGATGGCGAACTCCTCGCCGCCGTAGCGCGCCGCCAGATCGGCGGGGCGCTTTAAATGTTCGGTCAGGACGGCCGCCACCTTCTTCAGGCACAAATCGCCCGCGAGGTGGCCGAAGCTGTCGTTATACAGTTTGAAGAAATCCACGTCGCACATCAGCAGGGTCAGTGGTTTCTTGTCACGCTGCGCGCGCTGCCATTCGATCCCCATCGTCTCGTCGAAGCGGCGGCGGTTGGCGATGCCGGTCAGCGCGTCGAGCGCGGCCAGCTTTTGCAGTTCGATGTTGGCGTCGGCCAGGTTCTTCTGGCTCTCGCGCAGGAAACGGAACGCCTGGTCGCGCTGCAGGCGGCTGATATGCGCGCCCGAGTGATAGCGCACGCGCGCCAGCAGTTCGAGCTTGTCGGGCAGCTTGACCATGTAGTCGTTGGCGCCCGTGGCGAAGCTGTGCGCCTTGAGCTTCGGATCCTCCTTGGCCGATAGTACGATCACCGGCACGTGGCGCAGCGATTCCTCGGCCCGATAGATCGCGATCAAGCCGAAGCCGTCGATGGTCGGCATCACCAGGTCCTGCAGGATTACCGTCGGTTGCAGCTGCAAGGCGGTCTGCAGCGCCTTGCCGGCGTCGGTCGTGTAGTGGAACTCGATATCGGGCTGGTCGCTCAGCATGCGGCGCACCGCCTCGACGATGATCAACTGGTCGTCGACCAGCAGTACCCGGACCTTGAAGGCGGTCAGCGCGGCTTCTGAATCTGATGAAAATGCGTTTGCTTCGGACATCGATGTTCTCTTTATATGTGGGCGGCGCGCCGGTCAGCGGCTGCCCAGGGTATTGCGTAAAACGGGGCCGATTTTCGTCAGCGGTAATATCATCTGCGCCGCGTCCAGTTCGGCGGCGGCGCGCGGCATGCCGTACACCGCGCTGCTGGCCTGGTCCTGCGCGATCGTGGTGTGGCCGGCGCGGCGCATGGCCAGCAGGCCCTCGGCGCCGTCGCGGCCCATGCCGGTCAGCAGCACGCCAATCGCCTCGCCCTTCCAGAGCTGGGCGACGCAATGGAAAAACACGTCGACCGACGGCCGGTAGGCGTATTCCTTCGGATTGGCATCGTACCGCAAGCGAAAATTTTGATCCAGCGTTAAGTGGTCGTTGCTCTTGGCGATAAGGACGGTGCCGGCGACCAGTTCGTCGCCTTCCTCGGCCGCGCGCACCGGCATGTCGAGCTGCTCGCCGAGCCAGCGGGCGAAATTGTCGGCGAAGTGCTGGTCGATGTGCTGTACCACGACGATGGCGCAGCCGCGTGGCGGCGTCCAGCCGGCCAGCAGCTTGGAAACGGCCATTGGGCCGCCGGTCGAGGCGCCGATCGCCAGCAGCGACGTCACCGGCACCGGCATGCCCGGCGCGTCGGCGCCGTGGTGGGCGCTTAGGCCATGGCCGTTGGCGGCGCCGTTCAGCGAGGTTCGCGGCGCCATCGCCTGGCTGCCGCCGCTGTGGCGTATCAGCTTGTCCATGGTGCGGATCTTGGCCAGCAGCTCGGCGTCGCCGCCGGGCTGGCCCTGCAACACCGGGGTCGCCGTCACGTCCAGCGCACCGGCACCCAGCGCGCGGAACACCTGGTTGACGTTGTCCTGCGGCCGGCCGGTGACCACCAGGATCGCGCATGGGCTATGTTCCATGATCTGCCGGGTCGCCTCGACGCCGTCCAGCTCCGGCATGTTCAGGTCCATCAAAATCAGGTCGGGGCGGTTGTCGGCGCACATGCGCACCGCCTCCGCGCCGGTGCGGGCAATCCACAGCACCTGGTGTTCGGCGGTGCTGGCCACCACGCGCCGCAGCGCTTCGGCCGCCATGGCGACATCGTTGGCGATGGCGATCTTCATCTACGGGCGTCTCCAATCAAATCGCTGACCGCGTCAAGCAGCGTCTCGTCGTGGAAGCTGCCCTTGGTCAGGTAGTAGTCCGCGCCGGCCGACAGCCCGCGCGCCCGGTCTTCGGGTCGGTCTTTATAGGAGACTATCATGACTGGCAGCTTATGGAGGTGAATGTCCTTCTTTATAAGCGTGACAAGCTCGATACCATCCATGCGCGGCATGTCGACATCGGTGATCACCAGGTCGTAGTCGCCGCTGCGCACCACGTTCCAGCCATCGATGCCGTCGATCGCGATATCGACCTGGAAGCCCCGGCTTAGCAGCAGCTTGCGTTCCATTTCGCGCACCGTCAGCGAATCGTCGACCACCAGGATGCGTTTGGTCCGGCGCCGCTCGGCGTGGTCGGACTTGGTCAGCTGGTGCAGGCCGCCCTCGTGCAGCAGTTTTTCGATCGACAGCAGCAGGTCCGGCACGTCCAGGATCAGCACCGGCTCGCCGTCGTCGAGCAGGGCGGCGGCCGAAATGTCGCGCATCTTGCCGAAGATCGGATCGATGCTTTGCACCGCCAGGCTTTGTTCGCTGCGGATGGTGTCGACCACCAGCGCATAGCGGCGCGCGCCGGTGCCGATGACGACCACCGCCAGCTCGCCGCTGCCGGCGTCGGTATCGCCAAGTTCGAGCACTTGCGAGGCCGAGACCAGGCCCAGATGCTCGCCGCCGAAGTCGAAGAACTGTTTGTTCTCCAGCGTGTGGATGGCCGCCTGCGGGATCTTGATTACGCGCTCGACCTGGGCGATGGGCAGCGCGTAGGCTTCGCCCTTGACGTCCACCACCAGCGCCCGCGCGATGGACTGCGTCAACGGCAGCGTGATGCAGGTGCGGAAACCGACGCCGAGTTCCGATTCGATGCGCACCGTGCCGTTTTGCGAACGGATGGTTTCGTGCACGATGTCGAGCCCCACGCCGCGTCCGGAAATCTCGGTGGTGCTGTCTTTCAGGCTGAAGGCCGGCAGGAACAGGAATTCCAGCAGTTCGGCCGACGACAGCGAGGCGGCCATCTGCGCGCTGGCCATCTTGCGCTCGACCACCCGGCGGCGGATTTTTTCCAGATCGACGCCGCGGCCGTCGTCGCTGATTTCGATACTGAGCATGCCGGCGCGGTGCTTCGCCTCGAGCACGATGGTGCCGGTGGCCGGCTTGCCCGCTTCGATGCGCGCCGACGCCGTGTCCATGCCGTGGTCGATGGCGTTGCGCAGCATGTGGTTGAGCGGACTTTCTATCTTCGCGAGGATGTCGCGGTCGACCAGCGTGTCCTCGCCGATGATCTCCAGGCGCACATCCTTGCCCAGCGTTCGCGCCAGATCGCGCACCATGCGCGGGAACGACTGCACGCCGTCGCGGAATGGCCGCATGCGCATGGTCAGCACCTCGTCCACCATGTTTTGCGAGACCGCCAGCAGGCGGCGCTCGTAGGCCTCGATGTCGGCGATGTGCTCCAGTACGAACTGTTTGAGCGGATGGGTCTTTTGCAGCGCCACCAGCGACTGTTCCTTCAGCTTGGCGTCGGTGCTGTTGGCGATCGCCTCGTGCAGCTGCTCGATGACGGAAAACAGGCTGCTCTGGTTGCGCTTGAAGCGCTGCATATTCTGCACGAACGGATGCATCTGGTGCGCGTTGATGCGCGACTCGCTCGCCAGCGACAGCAGTTTGTCGAAGTTCTGTGCGGCCTTGGGTGCGGCGTGTGCGCGCGCGGCCGGCGCCAATGGCGCATCGTCCGGCGCCGGCGCCGATTCGGCTGCGGATATCGGGGCGGCTACGTTGACCGGCGCCGGCGTCGGCGCCGGCTTCGCCACCGGCAGTTCGCCGGGAGGGAAGTAGGGCGCCGCCGTCACCGGTATCGAGATCGGCGGCAGCAGGCCCGCTTCCGCTTGCAGGTTGACCGGATCGGGAAGGAAGGCGATGGTGGTGATGGCGTCGAGCGTGCGCGTGACGAGGGCGGCGTTGGCGCCAAGCCAGGCGTCAAGGCCGCTGTCCTGGAGACGCGACAGCTGCAGTATCAGATCTACGCCCGCCAGCAGCACGTCGACCCGGTTGGCGGTTAGCGCCAGCTTGCCGTGTTGGGCGGCGACGAAGGCGTCCTCCATGCGGTGCGCCAGCTGCACCACCACCTCCAGGCCGACGATGGCGGCGGCGCCCTTGATCGAATGGGCGGCGCGCATCATCGACTCGACCGCCCCGGCGTCGTGCTTCAGGCGCTCCATGGCCAGCAGGCCGTCGGTCAGGATCTGGGTCTGGCTGTCCGCCTCCATGCGGAACAGGTCCATCATGGAGAACTGGCTCAGGTCTCCGTTGTTATCCTGGCTCATCGCAGCGTCCTCGCGAGTTGGTAGCCGATCAGCGCCGCATCGAGCATCCCGATATGCATGTCCTGGTGCGACAGCACGCCCGACAGGAAGCGGCTCAGCCCTTTGTTGATGGTGGCGGCGGGCGCTTGCACGCTGGCCGAGGCGTAGCGCATGATGCCGTGCAGGTCGGCCACCGGCAGCGCGTAGGACTGCTCCTCCCAGCGGATCAGCAGCACCCGCGCGAAGGTGTGGCGGTGGGTCGCGGCCTCGCCTTCGCTCTCGTCGATGCCCAGCAGGGCCGCCAGCGACATGCAGGGATGCAGCGTGCCGCCGACGTTGACGACGCCGATCAGCCCCAGTGCCTTGCGGTGCGGCAGCCGGTGAGGCACGGCCTGCGGTGCCACCGAGACGAACAGCTTGGTGGGCAGCGACAGCCATTCGCGGCCGACGCGGAACACCAGGCACGAGGCGTCGAGCGCCTGCGTGTCGGTGGCGGCATGGCGGAAGTGCGTAGCCCAGTCCTTTTTATAGTCCTCGCCGACGAGGCGTTGCAGGTTGCGCTGCGCGGCGCCGGCGTAGACGTCGCAATTGCGGCAGTGGACGTGCTGTTGGAGCTTATCGCAACTCTGGTCGCCGACCACGCCGATGCGGTTCCAGCAGTCTTCGATGGCCGCGAGCGGGGTGGCTGGGGTGGTGATCGTCATGTGTGGACGCCCTTATGATGCCTGCTGGCGTTTGTAGATACGCGCCGCGCGGGCCTTGAGCGCGGCGGCGGTGGCCGCGTCGCTGTTGGTTTCGGCCAGCAGGGCCAAATGGCACAATGCTTCGTAGTGGTCCGGCTGCAGATAGATGCAGCGCTTCCAGTAGTCTTCGGCCAGCCGTGGCTTCTTGGACGATTCGTTGAGCAGTCCGAGTATGAAGTAGGCATCGGCCGAATCGGGCACCTGCGCCAGATAGTCGCGGCATTTGCCTTCGGCTTCCTTGAGTTGCCCCAGGTCGGCCAGGCGGCGCGCGTCTGCCAGCAGGTCGGTGTCCGGCGTCACGGTGGCGAAGGGCGCTGGGCTCCAGGCTCGCTTGGAAGAGGGCGCAGACGCCGGCGACCGCGGTGGCGTGGACACGGCCGCCGGCGCGTCGCGCAGCGTCGGCCGGACCGGCGCCGGCAACGGCGTCAGGGACCGCGGCGGCGCCGCCACGCGCGCCACTTTGCGTCGTTCAACCGCCACTTCCCTGGTCAAACCGAATGCCTGCGTATACGGCAGCGGGGCAAAGCCGTTCTGGCACAGCGACGGCACTTCCGCATAGCCGACAAACAGCAGGCCGTCCCGACGCAGCAGCTGATCGAGCTTGCCGATGGCCGCGCGCGTGGTCGGCTTGTCGAAGTAGATCAGCAGGTTGCGGCAAAAGATGACGTCGTACGAACCGGCGCGCGGGTCCAGGTCCGCGTCCAGGATATTGGCTTGCCTGAAGCGCACCTGCTTGCGGATGGCGTCATTGATGCGGAACTCGTCGCCGGCGCAGGCGGTGAAGTGGCGATCTCGGAAGCCCAGATCCTGGTTACGGAAAGCGTTGCGGCCATAGACGCCGGTCCTGGCGCGCTCGATGCAGCCCTGGCTGATATCGACGGCGTCGATGATGAAGCTGTCGTTAGGGACGCCGGCGTCCGACAGCACCATCGCCATCGTGTAGGGTTCCTCGCCGCCGGCGCATGGCACCGACAGGACGCGCAGCATGCGCTCCGGGGCGGACGCCAGGCGCGCGACGATGTACTCGGCCGCCGCATGGAAGGCTTGCTGGTCGCGGTAGAACCACGATTCCGGTACCACCACCAGCTCCACCAGCGCTTCCATCTCCGCCGGCGCGATCGCTTCCAGATAGGCCTCGGCGTCGCGCGCGCCCGTGACCTGCACGCGCTGGCGGATGGCGCGGTCGACCACGGCCTTGGACAGGCTTAAGCCCGTCGCGGCGTGCAGCATGGCTTGGGCCGGGCTCATGGCAGCGGGTCCTGTGACGCGTCGGCCGGCTGGAACAGCGTGGCGCGCAACGACGCCGGCAACAGCTGCTGCAGTTCGACCAGTTGCAGCATGCCGTCGGCATCGCCGGCGACCTGGCCGAGGAAGGGCGCGGCCCGCACGCCGCTGTCGGTCAGGCGCGTCTCGCCCACTTCCTGCACACCCACCACGCGCTCGGCGCGCAGCCCGAGCGGATGATTGGCGCCCTGCGGCGTGTGGTACTCGACCACGATGATGCGGGTGTCGAAGTAATCCTCACCGGCGGGCAGGCCGCTGAGGCGGCACAGATCGATCACCGGCACCGACTGGCCGTGGTAATCCATCAGGCCGGCCACGGCGTCGGGCGCCAGCGGCAGGTGTTTGAGCTCGAGCAGCGGCACCACGCGCACCACGTCGCGCAGCCGCAGGCCGTAGCGGTCGGCGCCGATGTGGAAGACGAGCAGCTTCATCGCGCCCGTTCCTAGACCGCGACGGCGAAGTTGGCGACGCTCGTTTGCAGGTCGCCGGCCGCGTACTGCAACTGGTGCACCGCCTCGCTGGTGGCCTTGAGCGATTCGACCGTCTGCTGGGTGGCGTCGTTCAGCTGCATCATCGTCTCCGAGATCTGCTGCGCGCCGACTGCCTGCGACTGCATCCCCTGCAGCACGGCGTCGAACTGCGGCGCCAGTTTCTGCACCTGGTCCATCACGCCGGATAGCTGGTCGGTCACCTGGCGCACCTCGCCGACGCTGCGGCGGATCTCCTCGGAGAATTTGTCCATGCCCATCACGCTGGCCGAGACGGCCGACTGCATCTCCTTGAGCATCTGTTCGATGTCCCAGGTCGACACCGAGGTCTGGTCGGCCAGGCGGCGGATCTCGGTGGCCACGACCGAGAAGCCGCGCCCGGCGTCGCCGGCCTTTTCGGCCTCGATGGCGGCGTTGAGCGACAGGATGTTGGTCTGGTCGGCAACCTTTGTGATGGTGATCAAAACGCCGTTGATGTTGGAGGCCTTCTCCGACAAGGCGGCCAGCTTGGCGTTGATCGAATCGGTGGCCGCGACCATGTGCTGCATGGTGCCGTCCATGCGTTGCAGGTTGGTCTGCGCCTCGGCGGTGGCGCTGGTGGTGTAGTCGGCGACGGCGGTGGCCTCCTCCATCGTCTTGAGCAGCTGGATGGTGTTGGCCGAGATCTCCTTGGTGGTGCTGAGGATCTCGATGCTGGTTTGCGCCTGCTCGATGCCGGTGGCCTCCTGCTGCTTGGCCGAGGCGGCGATCTCGGTGGCCGAGGTGGTGACCTGGATGCCGGCCTTCTGCACGTTGTTGAGCAGTCCGCGCAGGTTGTCGAACATGCGGTCGAGCCCATGGCCCAACTGGCCGATGGCGTCGGCGCCGGTGATGTCGATCTTGCCGGTCAGGTCGCCGGAGGCGGCCTTCGACACCACGCCGAGCAGCGAATCCACTTTGGACTTGAGCAGGTTGGTGGCCGCCTGTTCGTTGGCCTGGCTGTCCTGGATGGCCTGCGCCATGCGGTTGAATTCGATGCTGACCTTGCCCAGTTCATCGGACGACAGCACCAGCGCGCGCGCCGATTGCTCGCCGGCGGCGATGCGCCCGACCGCCTGGGTCAGGTTGTTGAGCGGCGTTGACAGCGCGCGCACCAGCAGCCAGGCCACCAGCGCGGCCAGCGCCACGCACGCCACGCCGCCGGCCGACAACAACAGCCGCATGCTGGCCTGCAGGCTTTCGGAGGCAGCGGTGCGCTCGGCCAGCAGCCGGTTTTCCTCCGCCGACGCATCGTTCATGAATTTGTAGATATTGCCGATGACCGAATTGCCGCCGGCCAGTTGCGGCGTGCGGCCCATGGCGTCGGCCGCGCCGGGTTTGTCGCCCATTTGTTCGCGCATCGCCAGCTGCGTGGTGATGACGTCCTTGGCCCAGCCTTCGGTCATCGACTCGAGCTGTTTGAAGCGCGCCAGCTGTTGCGGATTGTCCTGCACCAGCTTTTGCAGTTGTTGAATCGAGGCGGGGATGTCGAGCAGCTCCTTGCGCGCCCGCTCGAGCCGAATCGGCGCGCCGGTGAGGTAGTAGCCGCGCGCCTCCACCTGCACTTGCAGCAGATCGTTGCGCAGGTTGTCGATGGCCTGGATCACGTCCATCGAATGCCGGTCCCACGCGTTGGCCTCC
Source organism: Duganella sp. AC917 (assembly GCF_979258245.1). Lineage (NCBI taxonomy): Bacteria > Pseudomonadati > Pseudomonadota > Betaproteobacteria > Burkholderiales > Oxalobacteraceae > Duganella > Duganella sp. AC917. The sequence goes on along the minus strand of NZ_OZ409848.1, from coordinate 3,341,143 downwards.
GACAGGCTGTTGAAGCGGTTGTAGGCGATCGTCAGCAGCAGCAGGATGATGGCCAGGATGACGCCGAAGCCCAGATACAGTTTGGTCTTGATGCTTAAGTGCTTCAACATTTTTTCTCCTATGGCCGTGTTAGGGCGGCATTGTCCCACGCCTAGCCGGCTACGGCAAAATTGGCGACACTCGTTTGCAGGTCGCCGGCCGCGTACTGCAGCTGGTGCACCGCCTCGCTGGTCGACTTGAGCGACTCGACCGTCTGCTGGGTGGCGTCGTTCAGCTGCATCATCGTCTCCGAGATCTGCTGCGCGCCCACCGCCTGCGATTGCATCCCCTGCAGCACGGCGTCGAACTGCGGCGCCAGTTTCTGCACCTGGTCCATCACGCCGGATAGCTGGTCGGTCACCTGGCGCACCTCGCCGACGCTGCGGCGGATCTCCTCGGAGAATTTGTCCATGCCCATCACGCTGGCCGAGACGGCCGACTGCATCTCCTTGAGCATCTGTTCGATGTCCCAGGTCGACACCGAGGTCTGGTCGGCCAGGCGGCGGATCTCGGTGGCCACGACCGAGAAGCCGCGGCCGGCGTCGCCGGCCTTCTCGGCTTCGATGGCGGCGTTGAGCGACAGGATGTTGGTCTGGTCGGCGACCTTGGTGATGGTGATCAAAACGCCGTTGATGTTGGAGGCCTTTTCCGACAAGGCGGCCAGCTTGGCGTTGATCGATTCGGTGGCCGCGACCATGTGCTGCATGGTGCCGTCCATGCGTTGCAGGTTGGTCTGCGCCTCGGCGGTGGCGCTGGTGGTGTAGTCGGCGACGGCGGTGGCCTCCTCCATCGTCTTGAGCAGTTCGGCCGTGTTGGCCGAGATCTGTTTGGTGGTGCTGAGGATCTCGATGCTGGTCTGCGACTGCTCGATGCCGGTGGCCTCCTGCTGCTTGGCCGAGGCGGCGATCTCGGTGGCCGAGGTGGTGACCTGGATGCCGGCCTTCTGCACGTTGTTGAGCAGTCCGCGCAGGTTGTCGAACATGCGGTCCAGACCATGCGCGAGCTGGCCGATGGCGTCCGCGCCGGTAACCTCGATGCGGCCGGTCAGGTCGCCCGAGGCAGCCTTGGACACCACGCCAAGCAGCGAGTCGACCTTGGACTTGAGCAGGTCGGTGGCAGCCTGCGCGTCGGCCTGGCTGTCCTGGATGGCCTGCGCCATGCGGTTGAATTCGACGGTGACTTTGCCCAGTTCATCGGCCGCCAGCACCGGCGCGCGCGCCGACTGGTCGCCCCCGGCGATGCGCCCGACCGCGTGGGTCAGGCTGTTCAGCGGCGCCAACAGCGCGCGCGTCAGCACGATGCCGACGACGACGGCCAGCAGCACGCAGGCGGCGCCGCCGATGGTGAGCAGCAGGCGCATGGTTTGCTGCAGCTCGTTCGAGGCGTTCGAGCGCAGCGCCAGCAGGCGCGTTTCCTCGGCCGACATGTCGCGTATCAGCTGGCGCATGGCGATCATGGTGGCGGTGCCGCCCTGGATATCGGCGATCGACGCGGCCTGCATCGACATGCCGACCGTCTTGTTCAGCGCGCGCCGCCTGGCCACCAGCGGCTCGATGACGTTGCCCATCCAGTCTTCGAACAGCGGCCGCAATTTGGCCATGCGGGCCTGTTGTCCCGGATTGTCGCGCGTGAGGAAGGCGACTTTATCCATCTGCTTGCGCGCCAGCGCCTGGGCGGCGGTGATCGGCGCGGCGATGGTTTCGACGCCGGTCAGCATGAAGCCGCGGTTCGCGCTTTGCACCTGCAGCAGCGCGTTGTCGATGGCCGCCACCTCGATCAGCACTTCCTGCGTGTGGCGGTCCCACTCGCCCGCGCTGGAAAGCTTGAGGAAGTTGGTGAACGCCACCAGCAGCAGCGCCAGGATGACAGCGACGATGGCACCGAAGGCGAGGGCGAGTTTTGTCTTGATACCAAGGTCTTTTAACATGCATGCTCCACTACGATGATGCGGTGGGAGCAATGTATCACCTTGTCGCACCCTGTGGAGGACAAAAAAAACGGGCCGCTGATTCAGCGGCCCGTTTCGGCGTCAAGCGTGGCGTATACGCTGCGCCACGACCCGTTTTACTGTCCGCGCTTGAGGCGCGCGTTGGCGGCGATGCGCATGCGCAGCGCGTTCAGTTTAATGAAACCGCCGGCGTCGGCCTGGTTGTAGGCGCCGCCGTCCTCGTCGAAGGTTGCGATGTTCATATCAAACAGCGAGTCGGTCTTCGAGTCGCGCGAGACGACAATGACGTTGCCTTTGTAAAGCTTGACGCGCACCCAGCCGTTGACGGTGGCCTGGGTGTGGTCGATCAGCGTTTGCAGCGCGACGCGCTCCGGCGCCCACCAGTAGCCGTTGTAGATCATCGACGCGTAGCGCGGCATCAGGTCGTCCTTCAGGTGGGCCACTTCGCGGTCCAGCGTGATCGACTCGATGGCGCGGTGGCCCTTGAGCATGATGGTGCCGCCCGGGGTTTCGTAGCAGCCGCGCGACTTCATGCCGACGTAGCGGTTTTCCACCAGGTCCAGACGGCCGATGCCATGCTTGCCGCCGAGGCGATTGAGTTCGGTCAGCACGGTGGCCGGCGACATGCGCACACCATTGATGGCGACGATGTCGCCACGCTCGTATTCCAGGTCCAGGTACTCGGCCTGGTCGGGCGCGTTCTCCGGGCTCACGCTCCAGCGCCACATGGTTTCCTCGGCTTCGGCGCTCGGGTTTTCCAGGTGGCGGCCTTCGAACGAGATGTGCAGCAGGTTGGCGTCCATCGAGTACGGCGCGCCGCCGTTCTTGTGCTTCATGTCGATGTCGATGCCGGCGTCTTCCGCGTACTTCAACAGTTTTTCGCGCGACAGCAGGTCCCATTCACGCCATGGGGCGATGATCTTCACGCCCGGTTTGAGCGCGTAGGCGCCCAGTTCGAAGCGCACCTGGTCGTTGCCCTTGCCGGTGGCGCCGTGCGAGATGGCGTCGGCGCCGGTCTCGTTGGCGATTTCGATCAGGCGCTTGGCGATCAACGGACGCGCGATCGAGGTGCCCAGCAGGTATTCGCCTTCGTACACGGTATTGGCGCGGAACATCGGGAACACGAAGTCGCGGACGAACTCCTCGCGCACGTCGTCGATGTAGATGTTCTCCGGCTTGATGCCGAACTTGATCGCCTTGGCGCGCGCCGGCTCCAGTTCCTCGCCCTGACCCAGATCGGCGGTGAAGGTGACGATTTCGCACTGGTAGTTATCCTGCAGCCATTTGAGGATGACGGAGGTATCGAGGCCGCCCGAGTAGGCGAGGACTACTTTTTTAATATCGCTCATGCTAGTTCCAATGGAGGTGAAGTGTTATAGATTTTATGTTGGGATCACTGCGGCGGCTCACTGCCCGTCGACGCGGCCGAGCAGCAGATATTCGATCAGGGCCTTCTGGATATGCAGGCGGTTTTCCGCCTCGTCCCAGACCACCGACTGCGGGCCGTCGATCACCTCGGCGGCCACTTCCTCGCCGCGGTGGGCGGGCAGGCAGTGCATGAACAGCGCGTCCGGCGCGGCGCGCGCCATTTTCGCGGCATCGACGATCCAGCCGTCGAAGGCTTTGATGCGGGCGGCGTTTTCCTCTTCGTAGCCCATGCTGGTCCAGACGTCGGTGTTGACCAGGTGCGCGCCGGCGCAGGCGTCGGCCGGATTGGCGAAGAAGGTGTAGCGGTCGGTCGACACCAGCGACATGTCCATGTCGTAGCCCTTGGGCGTGGAGACGTTGACGTGGAAGCCGAACACCTCGGCCGCCTGCAGCCACGAATACAGCATGTTGTTGGCGTCGCCGATCCAGGCCACGGTCTTGCCGGCGATCGGGCCGCGATGCTCGTAGAAGGTGAAGATGTCGGCGAACACCTGGCACGGGTGGTGCTCGTTGGTCAGGCCGTTAATCACCGGCACGCGCGAATGGGCGGCGAAACGCTCGATGATGTCCTGGCCGAAGGTGCGCACCATGATGATGTCGCACATGCGGCTCATCACCTGGCCGGCGTCTTCCACCGGCTCGCCGCGTCCCAGTTGGGAGTCGCGCGTGTTCAGGTAGATGGCGGCGCCGCCCAGCTGGTGCATGCCTGCCTCGAACGACAAACGGGTGCGGGTGGAGTTTTTCTCGAACACCATCACCAGCGTACGGTCGATCAGCGGATGATAGATCTCGTAGTTTTTGAACTTTCGCTTGATCAGGTGCGCGCGCTCGATGACGTACTCGTATTCGGCCAACGTGAAGTCGGAAAACTGCAGGTAATGCTTGATCGGTTTTTGGATAGGCATAATGACAACTGACAGGTGAACTGGCCCGTGACTGGATGCGCGGCCGGCTGAGCCGGACAATTATAAAGGCAATTCGGCCAAAGGGGCGAATTGCCGCAGATTGTGCTGTCTGCGGGGCCGATTTTATGGATAGATCCTAACGGTAGATCCGCGCGTCGGCGGCGCTCGGCGCCGGCGCCGGCGCGGTCAACGGCAGCTCCAGCGTAAACGTGGTGCCGCCGGGGGCGCTGTGGACGGTGATTTGCCCGCCCAGCACCGACGTGACGATATTGTAACTGATCGACAGTCCCAGCCCGCTGCCACCCTGGCCCAGCTTGGTGGTGAAGAAGGGATCGAAGATGCGCGACATATGCTCGGGGGCGATGCCGGCGCCATCGTCGCCGAACACCAGGGTCACTTTGCCGTCGGCCGGCAGCGCCGCCCGCAGCCACATGCGCCCGCCGCCGTTGCCGTTGCCAGGGCCGGCGTCGGCGCCGCCGAACGCGTGCAGCAGCGCGTTGTTGATGAAATTGGCGATGACCTGGCCCAACGGGCCGGGATAGCTGTCCATGGCGATATCGGCCGGCACCTCGACCTCGATGCGGTGGCCGCTGGCGCGCACCCGGTTCATCATCGTGGCGATGACTTCGGTGGCCACCTGCTGCAGGTCGAAGCGGCGGCGCTGCTCGGTGGTGCGGTCTACCGCCACCTGCTTGAAGCTGTTGACCAGGTCGGCCGCGCTGGTGAGCCCGCGCATGACCAGCGCGTGCGCGGCGACGGCGTCGTCAAGGTAGGTGGACAGGTCGGAGCGGCGCAGCCCCGGGCCGGCCAGGCGCAACGCCAGCTCCCCGGTTTTCTGGTGCAGCGTGCTGGCGATCAGCAGGCTGTTGCCGATCGGCGTGTTCAATTCGTGGGCGACGCCGGCCATCAGCGCGCCCAGCGCCGCCAGCTTTTGCTGCGACACCAGCTGCGCCTGCGCGTCCTGCAGCTGGCGGTAGGCCTGGGCGTTGTCGAGCGCGATGGCGCCATAGGCGCACAAGGTGCGGAAGATCAGCCGTTCGCGTTCGCCATAGGCGCGCGCGCGGGCCGCCTGCACCGTCATCACGCCCAGCGTGCGTTCGCCAACCAGCAGCGGCACGTACAGCGCGCACGACATCAGCTGCGTGCCGGGGGCGAGGAAGATGTCGTCCGGGCCGGCGTCGTCGACGTAGATCTCGATGCGCTCGCGCAGGGAGCGGGCGGCGTTGGCGCGTGGGTTGTCGACGGCGATGGTGTTGTTGGCCAGCGGCTCGCCGTTTTCGACGCCGAACACGCGGCTCAGGGTGTCAAAGCCGGGATCGCACAGGTAGATGGCGAAGGTGTTGGCCGGCAGCAGCGCCTGCACGTGGGCGTTGAGCGCGGCGAAGATGGCGGCGGCGTCGAGGTGGGTGGTGATCTCGCGGCCGATCACCGACAGCCGTTCGAGCGTGGCGGTGGTTTGCAGCAGCAGTTCGGCGCGGTGCGCCTCGGACGCGGCCAGCAGGCGGTGGTGCAGGCCCTCGGCGCGGGCGCGCTCGGTCTGGTGGTGCACCTGCATGGCGATGGCGCGGTTGGTGGCTTCCTGACCGTGGGTCTTGGCGCGCGCGGCGGCCGCCGACAGCGCCGAGGCGTAGGCCTGGGCATGGTCGCCGATGCGGGCGTACTGGGCGCCGAGCGCGTCGAGCAGGTCGCCCGGCAGCGTGTAGCCGTCGATGCGCGAGGCCACCGCCAGCGCCCGGTGCAGGTAGTGCAGCGTGGCGTTGGCCTCGGTCATGCCGGGTGGCGGCGGCAGCGCGTGGCGCGCATGGATCTCCGACAGCACGCGCAGCGCGGCCACGTGGTTGTCCAGGTGGTCCTGCGCGGTGGCCAGTTCGATGGCGTGGGCGGCGGCGTCGAGCGCCTCCCGCGGACGGTCGAGGAAGCACAGCGCGTGGGCCTGGCCGCGGCGGGCCACGCTGTGCAGATCGACCTGGCGCAACGCGGCGGCGCGCTGTTCCAGGCCGCTGAAGGCGTCCAGCGCGGCGGCGTAATCGGCGCGCTCGAGCGACAGGTCGCCCAGGAAGTGCAGCGCCGAGGCGTAGCTGCGGCCGGCCGGCAGCGGCGCCAGCACGGCCAGCGCTTCGGCCAGCAGTTCGGCGCTCGCGTCGAGCCGGCCCAGGCGGCGCATGGTGTCTGCCGTGTGCGACAGGCAGGCGCCGACGCTGCGCGGCCAGCCGGTCGGGCGGGCCAGGTCGAGCGCCCGCTGCAGCCAGTCGAGCGCGGCGTGGTGGTCGTGCAGGATGGCGAAGTCGAGACCGACGTTGACGGCGGCGGTGATGGCCGCCCGGACCTGGCCGGTGGCGCGCGCGGCCTCGTAGGCGCGGATGAAGTGGCCGGCGGCGGCGCCGTAGTGGCCGCCCTGGCTGGCGCGGGTGCCGAAAAAGTCGCCGATCCACGCGGCCACGCCCTGTTCCATGGGGGCGATCGGCGCGGCCGGTTGCACCGTGGCGCCGGCGTCGGCGACCAGATGGTGCTGGAAGTGTTCGAAGTGGGTGCCCCAGCGCCGTTCGGCCGCGCGCATGTCTTCGATGACGGCCCAGCGCGCGATCGTCGCTTCGGCGATGGCAACGCGTTCGGTGTCGCCGGCTTGGGCGGCGACGGCGGCCATGCGTTCGAGGTGGGCGATGCCGCCCGGATGGTCGCCGCCGTCGATGGCGATCCAGCCGCGCAGCCAGTGGGTGTCGGCGCGGGCGCGCAGGTCGTCGATCGCCTGCAACTGTTCAGCGATGGCGGCGGCCAGGGTGTCGGCTTCCGACAGGCGGCCTTGCAGCCACGCCGCCTCGGTTTCGACCAGCCGCAGCCGCGCCGAGGTCAAGGTCTGCGCCTCGGGCGCCAGCGTGGTGGCAGGCAGCAGGCCCAGGCCTTCACGGGCCAGGGCGACGGCGCGGACACTGTCGCGCTGGCGCAGGTGCCAGGCCAGCGGCACCAGCACCGGCAGACGAGCCGGTCCGTGCAAGGTCGGCAGGGCGGTTTCCCACTGCGATACTTCGTCGTCGAGCGCAAACATTTCCATCGATGGTCCCCGAACCGCGCGTCAGATAACTATTAGTGGAAAAGCACGCATAATTTCCATTGAGAATTATAATCGCCAAACCGGCTATCGTGTGCGCGGGCCGCGCAAAAGGTGCCGCCCAGGGCCAATCAGGCTAATTAATACAGCGTTTGCGACGATTCATGCAACAGTTGGCCGTACAGCGTGTGGCGCATCTTGCTGATCTTGCCTTCGGCGACCGCCCCGAGGATGGCGCATTGCGGCTCGATCAGATGGCGGCAGTTGTAATACTTGCAATGTCCGAGGTACGGCCCGAAGTCGACGAACGCGCGCTCGAGCATGCCTTCGCTGAGGTGGTACAGGCCGAACTCCTGGAAGCCGGGGGAGTCGATGATGGACGAGCCGGGGCCGAGCTCGGGCAACTGATACAGCCGCGTGAAGGTGGTGGTGTGCTTGCCGGTGTCGAGCGCGGCGGAAATTTCGCGCACGGCGATGTCGGCGTCCGGCACCAGCAGGTTGATCAGCGACGACTTGCCCATGCCGGACTGGCCGATCAGGATCGACGACTGGCCCGCCAGCAGCGGTTTTAATGTGGCCAGCGCCTCGTCCGGGTAGGCCTTGGCCGACACCTCGTGCACCGGGTAGCCGAGCGAGGCGTACGGTTGCAGGCGCTCGCGGGTGCGCGCCAGCGATTCGGTGACGTCGGTCTTGTTGAGGATCAGGCGGGCCTGGATGCCGGCCGCTTCGGCCGCCACGAGCGAGCGCGACACCAGGTCGTCGGCGAAGCCGGGCTCGGTGGCGACGACGATGAACAGCTGCGTCAGGTTGGCCGCGAGCAGCTTGGATTTGTACTGGTCCGAGCGGTACAGCAGGGTCTTGCGTTCTTCGATCTTGTCGATCACGCCCTGGTCGGGCGAGGTCATGGTGACATTGACGATGTCGCCGACGGCGACGTTGGTCTTCTTGCCGCGCGTGACGCATTGCAGCTTGACGCCGCCGGCCTCGGCCAGGTAGTGGCGGCCGTGGGCGGCGATGATGGTCGCCACCAGTTTGTCCGGGCTCTGGCTCATGCTTTGACCGCCATCGCGTCAAACAGCGCGCCGGCCTTGGCGGCGCAGATGAAGTCGTTATCCGACAGGCCGCCACGGCCATCGTCGACCGAATGGGTAGCGTAGCGCACGGTGCAGTTTTTATAAGTCACGGTCATTTCCGGGTGGTGGTCTTCGGCGTGGCTCAGGTAGGCCAGCGCATTGACGAAGGCCATGGTGCGATAGTAGTTGAGAAAGCCGAAGGTGCGGCACAGTTTGCCGTCTTCCAGCGACCAGCCCGGCACGAGCGTGAGCAGGCGCGCGGCCTCGTCGGCGGTCAGCGCCTGTTTTGCGGGCCGGCTGTGGCCGTTGAGCAGGTCGGCGAGGTTGTTCATCATGCCGCCGCCGCGTTCAGGTGCCGGATGCGCACGCTTGCAGGCGGGTGGGAGTCGTAGAACGCCGAGTGCAGCGGGTCCGGCGTCAAGGTCGAGGCGTTGTCCTCGTACATCTTGACCAGCGCCGACACCAGGTCGCGCGAATCGGTGTGCTTGGCGGCAAAAGCGTCGGCCTCGAACTCGTGCTTGCGCGAACCGATCGACGTCAGCGGGCTGAACAGGAAGGTGAACACCGGCAGCACCAGCATGAACAGCAGCAGCACCATGGCGTCGTTGGCCTGGCCCGGCAGCAGCAGCGGATCGACGCCGAGGCCGGTGTAGAACCAGACCTGGTTTTTGAGGTAGCCCAGCAGCGCCAGGAAGCCCAGCGAAATGGCGAACATCATCACGATACGCTTGATGATGTGCTTGAGCTTGAAATGGCCCAGCTCGTGCGCCAGCACGGCCTCGATCTCCTGCGGCTGCAGGCGCGAGAGCAGGGTGTCGAAGAACACGATGCGCTTGTTGGCGCCGAAGCCGGAGAAGTAGGCGTTGCCGTGCGCGCTGCGCTTGGAGCCGTCCATGACGAACAGGCCTTTCGAGGCGAAGCCGACGCGTTTCATCAGTCCCTCGATGCGCGATTTGAGCGACTGGTCTTCCAGCGGCGTGAACTTGTTGAACATCGGCGCGATGACGGTTGGGAACAGTACCATCATCAGCAGCTGGAAGCCGCTCCACACCAGCCAGGCGTAGAACCACCACAGGTTGCCCGATTTGTCCATCAGGGTCAGCATGACCCACATCAAAGGCAGGCCGATGGCCGCGCCAAGCAAGACGCCTTTGACCATGTCGGCAAAGAACAGGCCGCGCGTCATCTTGTTAAAGCCGAAACGCTGTTCCAGGCCGAACTGCTTGTAATAGTCGAACGGCAGGTCGATCACGCCGGAGATCAGCGCGAACGCGGCCAGCAGGGCCAGTTGATAGGCCATGCCGCCGCCGGTCAGCTTGAAGACCTCCACCGACAGCCACTGCAGGCCGCCCAGCAAGGTGAAACCGACCAGCACCAAGGTGTTGATCAACAGCGCAAACAGGCCGAACTTGGTGCGCGCGACAGTGTAATCGGCCGCCTTCTGGTGGGCGGCAAGGGGGATTTTCTCGGCGAATTCGGCCGGCACGGCGCCGCGATGGGTCAGCACATGACGAATATGGCGCGAGGCCAGCCAGAAGCGCACGATCAAGGTCAAAATGATGAAAGATACGAACAAAATCGAAAACGCGAGTGAATACATTCTATGCCTGTGAGAAAATGGCGGATTCGGATTAACATTGGGCTCCCGCGAGCCAAGAGAGAATTATGTCACAAGCTAACGATTTGCCAGAAGGTTCCGCTCCGGCGGTCATTACCCCGCGCCAGAATGAAATGAATCTGGTCTGGGTCGACATGGAGATGACCGGTCTGGAGCCCGACACGGACCGCATCATCGAAGTGGCCGTGGTCGTCACGGACATGCACCTGAACGTGCTGGCCGAGGGCCCGGTGCTGGTGGTGCACCAGAGCGACGCCGTGCTCGACGGCATGGACGCGTGGAACAAGGGCACGCACGGCCGTTCCGGCCTGATCGAGAAGGTCAAGGCCTCGACCGTGACCGAGGCGCAGGCCGAGGAAGAGCTGATCAAGTTCATGAAGCAGTGGGTGCCGAAGGGCAAGGCGCCTATGTGCGGCAACACCATCGGCCAGGACCGCCGCTTCATGGTGCGCTACATGCCGAAGCTGGAGGCGTATTTCCATTATCGCAACATCGACGTGTCGACGTTGAAGGAGCTGGGCAAGCGCTGGAAGCCCGAAATGGTGGCCGGCTTCAAGAAGCACCAGATGCACACGGCCATGGCCGACATCATCGAGTCGATCGAAGAGCTCAAGTACTACCGCGAGCATTTCATCAAGCTGTAACGGACGCGCGCGCTCATCGAAACAGGTTCGGTCGAACCTGTTTTTTTTCGCCTGACAGCTACGCTGCCGCCATCATAAGTGACGCAGCGCACCGTTCGTTAAGGAAACGAAGGCGGCGGGGCGGCGCGCCGTCTACACTGGCCTGGATTCCACAACTCATCCATTGCCATGCCGCGTATTCCTCGTCCCTATCTTGCGCTTGCCGTCGCCGTGCCGGTCCTGCTGGCGCTGGCGGCATGCTCGCCGCTGACCGCGCTCAACGCGCTGTCTCCAGGCGGCGCTTCCGAGCGCACCGCCGATTTGTCCTACGGCGAGGGGCCGCGCCGCATGCTCGACGTCTATCGGCCGAAAGACGCCAACGGCAGAGCGCCGGTGGTGGTGTTTTTCTACGGCGGCAACTGGGTGGCGGGCGAGCGGGCGGACTACGCATTTGTCGGCCGGGCGCTGGCCTCGCGCGGCATCGTCACCATTGTTGCCGACTACCGGCTCTATCCCGAGGTGAGCTATCCCGATTTTCTGGATGACGCCGCGCAGGCCGTGGCCTGGACCGCCAGGCAGGCCGGCCGCTATGGCGGCGACCCCAAGCGCTTGTTTGTGATGGGTCACAGCTCCGGTGCCTACAATGCGGCGATGGTCGCGCTCGACGGGCGCTGGCTGCAAAAACAGGGCATGTCGACCAAAGATCTGCGCGGGTGGATCGGCCTGGCCGGGCCGTATGATTTTTTGCCGATCGAGAATCCGACCACCAAGCCGGTGTTTCATTTCCCGGATTCGCCGCCGGAATCGCAGCCGGTGCGGCATGTGTCGGCCGGATCGCCGCCGGCGTTGCTGATCGCGGCGCATAACGACAAACTGGTCGATCCGCTGCATAACACCGGCCATCTGGCGCAGCTGCTGCGCGCCAGTCAGGTCGATGTCCAGGAGGTTTATTACAACAAGGTCAGCCACACAACGCTGGTCGGCTCGATCGCCGCGCCGTTGCGCTGGCTCGCGCCGACTCTGGATGACGTGGCGGCGTTTGTGCTGCGCAATGACGATGTCCAGGGAAGCCAGCAACCATCTGACATGCGTAGGGCGGAGTAGCGGAGCGTAATCCGCCATGGTGCGCTGTCGGCGGCTCAAACATGGCTGATTACGGCGTGCCGCCTAATCGCCATACGTTTCTCCGGGGTTATTCCAGGCCGTGTTAGCCGGCGAACGCTTGCCACACCAGCCACGCGTTGGCGCTGGAGATCACCGCGAACAGGAACCACGACAGCACCGTGGTCCACCACGCATTGGCGAAGTCGCCCATGATGCGGCGCTGCGACGTCAGGCTGATCAGCGGATACATGGCGAACGGCAGCTGCATGCTCAGCACGACCTGGCTCAGCACCAGCAGCTTGCCGACCGAATGCTCGCCCAACGTCACCACGCCGATCATCGCCGGAATCAGCGCCAGGCCGCGCGTGATGGCGCGCCGCTGCCAGCAAGGGATCTTCATTTTCAGAAAACCTTCCATGATGACCTGGCCGGCGATGGTGCCGGTGAAGGTGGAACTTTGTCCGGACGCCAGCAACGCCAGCGCGAACAAGGTTGCCGCCAGCGCCGTGCCGGCTACCGGCGCCAGCAGCAGGTAGGCGTCGTCGATGTCGAGCACGCGGGTGTTGCCGGGCTCGTGGAACGCGGCCGCCGCCAGCACCAGGATGGAGCCGTTGATCAGCAACGCCAGCAGCAGCGAGACGATGGTGTCGATGCGCGACAAGCCGATCGCTTCGCGCTTGGCGCTGTTCTGCTTGGACACCACGCGCGTTTGCACCACCGATGAATGCAGATACAGGTTATGCGGCATCACGGTCGCACCGAGGATGCCGATGGCCAGGTACAGCGGTTCGCGCGACGACAAGGTCGACAACGACGGCACCAGTCCGGCCATGACGGCGTTCCAGTCCGGTTTGACGAAAATCAGTTCGGTGAACAGGCAGGTCGCCACCGTCAGGATCAGCGCCAGCACGATGGCTTCGATCTGGCGGAAGCCTTTGCCTTTCAGGCCGAGGATGAGCAAGGTGTCCAGCGCGGTCAGCGCGACGCCGGTCGGCAGCGACACGCCCAGCAGCAGCTTGAACGCCAGCGCGCAACCGAGCACTTCGGCCAGATCGCAGGCGATGATGGAAATCTCGGCGAAACCCCATAGCGCTTTGGCCACCGGCGGCTTGTACTGCTCACGGCAATGCACGGCCAAGTCCTTGCCGGTGACGATGCCGAGGCGCATGCTCAGGCATTGCAAGACGATTGCGGCCAGGCTCGACAGCACAACAACAAACAACAGCTGGTAGCCGAACTGCGAGCCGCCCTGAATTGCCGTGGCCCAGTTGCCGGGGTCCATATAGCCGACCGAGACCAGCAAACCGGGACCGGCGAAGCGCAGCACTTTTTTCCAGAAGGGATCGCCCTCGGGCACCTGGACGGTGCCGGCCACTTCCGACGGGCAGAACGGCGCGGTGGCGGTGGTGGGGAGCTTGAAGGGGAGTGAGAACATGGGCATCCTGATAATCAATGCCCAAATTCTACTTGAGATATTGCAACTTCGTCCCTATCGCTTGCGCAGCGGATAGGGGCCAAACCACACAACGGCTTAGCTGGACGCGTCGTTGGCCGCTTCGTCGCCGTGGCACTTCTTGTACTTCTTGCCGCTGCCGCAAGGGCAGTCGTCGTTGCGGCCGACTTTAGGCTCGTCGCGCTTGACGGTGGCTACCGGCGCCTTGCGGCGTGGCACCCAGAATTTATAGATCAGCGGCAGGTTCGCTTCGAGGTCCTGGGCCAGCTTGTGGGCCTTGACCGGATCTTCGACCAGCGGCAGTTCCTCTTCCTCGATCTCGTCGGCGCCCAGCAGGTAGATCGGCTTCATCAGTTCCTGCACGTCCGAGTCCCAGATCTCTTGCCACGAACCCGGGCGCAGCTCCATGCCTTCCCAGAAGCCCCAGCACCAGGCCTCGGCGTCGATCAGGGTCTGGCCCTCGTGCTCGTGTTCGACGAACAGCGGCTCGAATTCCTTGGGCGCGACCTCGAACGTCACCAGCACTTCGTTCATGAAGCGCATGATCAGGTTGAGGATGCGTTCCTCTTCCTTCGGGTTCTTGAATTTCGGGACGTCGGCTTCTTCCTGGCCCCACACGCGCTTGAGCCACTCGGCCGGCATGATGGTTTCCGGGCCGATGGCGATGGCGGTCAGGTAACCGTGCAGCATGTCCATCGTCATCGCGTCCTCGGGGCTGCGCTCCGATAACAGGAAGTTGTCTAATTCGTCGAATTCTTTATCGCTCAGTGGCTGGTCGAGTTGCATGGCTTGCTCTTTTTATTGGATTGAAGGCCACAGTATACACGTGCGCCCCTTACAATGCGGGTATGGACCAAGATAACCAACCGCGCCAAGATCGCCAAGATCACCTGGACGACGAAGCAGAGGACGCCCGCGCCGCGGCGCTGGCCGCCGCCATGGCCGGAGCGCAAGACGGCGCCGACATGGATGCCGCCGCGCCGGTCGACGTGCCGCACCCGTATTCCACGCTCAATCCCGAATGCGTGCTGGACGCGCTCGACAGCATCGGCTTGCACGGCGACGGCCGCCTGCTGGCGCTGAACAGCTACGAAAACCGCGTCTACCAGGTCGGCATCGAGGATGCGTTGCCGCTGGTGGTCAAGTTCTATCGTCCGGGACGCTGGAGCGACGCCGCCATCCTCGAGGAGCACGCCTTCACCGACGAGCTGGCCGCGCTGGAGATTCCGGTGGTGCCGGCGCTGGCGCTGGGTGGCCGCACCTTGCATCATTCCCACGGCTTCCGCTTTGCCGTCTTTACCCGCCACGGCGGCCGCGCGCCCGAGTTGAGCGATCCCTCGGTGCTGGAATGGACCGGGCGTTTCATCGGCCGCATCCACGCGGTCGGGGCGGTCAAACCTTATCTGGAACGGCCGGCGCTCGACATCGCCACTTTCGGCACCGAGCCGTGCGAGTTCTTGCAGGCCAATCAATTCATTCCGGCCGATCTGCGCGAGGCGTATGCCAGCGTTTCGCAGCAGGCGCTCGACGGCGTCCGCCGCGCTTACGACAGGGCGGGGGAGTTGCCGCAACTGCGTTTGCATGGCGATTGCCATGGCGGTAACGTGCTGTGGACCGATGCCGGTCCGCACTTCGTCGACTTCGACGACAGCCGCATGGGGCCGGCGATCCAGGATCTGTGGATGATGCTGTCCGGCGAGCGGGGCGAGCAGGTGCGGCAGATGTCCGACATCCTGGCCGGCTACGAGGATTTTTGCGAATTCAACCCGCGCCAGCTGCATCTGGTCGAGGCGCTGCGCACGTTGCGGCTGATTTATTACTCGGCCTGGCTGGCGCGGCGCTGGGACGATCCCGCGTTCCCGGCGGCGTTCCCGTGGTTTAACACACAACGTTACTGGCAAGACCGTATCCTCGAACTGCGCGAGCAGGTTTCGCTGATGGAAGAGCCGCCGTTGCCGGTTTGATCGGCGGGCCGGTTAAACCAGAATAGGCGGGTTTTCCCCCCTCTGCTTGCCGTTCGGCCCGCATGGCCGCTGTTTGATAATGAGAGCTCAGAAGTCCCGTCGTGTGCCGGGACGCATCCTCTAGCGAGAAATCTCATGCAAGCAGAACTGGCTCAACGCGAAAGCGCAATCGAAGACGTCCAATTGGGCGTGGCTTTTTCCGCCGATACCGTTCCCACCGTTGTCTTGCATGACCCCGACGCGCCCGCCTCCAACGCGCCGACCCCGCGCGCCGCGATGGAAATGAAGGCCATCCAGGAAGCCATCGCCCGCGTCGAGGCCGAAGCCAAGGCCGCTTGCGCCGCCGAAAGCCGGGCCCATGCCGAAGCGCGTGCCCGTGCCCTGGCCGAGGACCGCGCCGCCATCGACGCCGCCGCCGCCGCTGTCGCCCAGCAAAACGCCCAGGCGTCGGAAGAAGCCATCGCCGCCAACCGCGACCGTCTCGAATCGCTGCGCGCCGCCGCCCAGGCCAGCGTCGCCCGCCTGGACGCCGTCAAACATGAAACCGCCGAACTGCGCGCCCGCGTCGAAGCGGACACGCAAATCCGCCTGGCCGCCGAGACCCGCGCCAAGGCCGAGAACGAAAGCCGCCAGCGCGCCTTCGAGCAGATCGCCGCCGAATCGGAGCTGGCCGAGCAGGCCGCGCGCGCGGCCGAGGAGCTGCAAGTGCAGACCGAACAAGCCCGCCTGCAAGCGGTCGAGCGCGTCGCCGCCGTTCAGGCCGCCAAGGATGAAGTCGTCGGCATCGCCAGCGCGGACGCCCGCGTCGCCACCCTGGCCCGCGAACGCGAGCGCCAGGCCTACGCCGCGCGCCAGACCGCGCAAATGCTGGCCCAGGCCGAAGCCGAGGCGCTGGACCTGACCGTGCAGCGCGAACGTGCCGACCAGATCGCGCTCGAATCGGCCTTCAACCGCGCCGCCGCCGAAGTGCGCGCGCTGGAAGAGGCCCGCGCACTGGCCCATCTGGAGCAGGAGCGTGAGCAGATCGCCCTGGCCAAGGCCGAGTCCGAACGCAGCGCCGCCCAGTCACTGCACTTGCGCCTGCAAACTGAAAAAGAAATCCGCGACGCCGCCATCCACCGCGAACGGCTGGAGATGGTGGCCGCCGCCAGCGCCAAGGCGCGCCGCGACGCCGACGCCAGCATCATGGCCGCGACCGAGGCGCGCATCGAAGTCGACAGCCAGCTGCGCGCCGTTGCGCTGGCCCGCGTGCAGGCCGAGCAGGAAGCCGAGCTGAGCACCCACGCCAAAGTCGAAGCCGAATCGCTGGCGCTGGCGCAAGCCAAACAGCGCCAGGTGGCCGACGAGATCGCCGCAGAGGCGGCCCGCGCCGACATGCAGGAACAGCAGCGCGCCGCCGCGCTGGCCGAGGAGCGCGCCGCGCTGTCGCGCACCGCCGCCGAACTGGCCGCCAGCGTCAACGCCGCCGAACAGCAGGAAATCGCCACGATCTCCCGTCAAGTCGAGGCGCAACGCCAGGCCGATGCGCTGGCCAGGCAAAAGGCCGAGCAGGCCGAGGTGTTGCTGCAAGCCGAACAGGCCCGCGCCGCCGAGGAACAACAAGCCATCGCAGCGCTGAAGGAAAAATTGGCGGCCGAGGAGGGCGCCAGCGCTGCCGCCAAGCACCGCGTTGCCGCCGAGCGCGCGCAGACCGAGGCGCTGCGCCAGCAGCAGGAAGCCGAACAGCGTTTGGCCGCCGCCGCCGACAAGCAAGCCGAAGCGGCCAGCGTGATTGCCGCGCAAGTGGCGCTGGAAGCCGTGCAGCAAGCCACCGCCGCGCAGGCGCTGGCCGCGCAGGCGCGCCTGGCCGTGGAATTGGGCGTGGTGCACGCCGAGCGCGCGCGTATCGAACAGGACAAGGCGGCCGCCGCCGAAGCGTTGTTGCAGGCCGAGCGTGAATTCATCGAGACCGAGCGCGAATCGCTGGCGCTGATCGAGCAGAAGCTGACCCAGCAACGCTTGACGACGGCGTCGGAAGTGCGCGCTTCGAAGGCGATCGCGGGACGCCTGGAGGCGGAACAGCAAATCGCCGAGGCGGCGCGTCGGCGCGCCGACGCGGAGCAGGCGGAAGCGGACGCGATGGCGCAGCGGGCGCTGGCCGAGCAGGCCGCCGCGCAAGCTGCTGTGGACAAGGCAGCCGGTCAGCTGGCATTGCTGGAAACGGCCAAGGCGTACGCCGACATGCAGCGTAAAGTGGCCGACACGACGGCCGCGATGACCGCCGCCAAGCAGAAGTTACTGGATCTGGAAACCCGCCGTCACGGCGCGGTGCAAAAAGCGCTCGACGGCGTGCAGGTCAAGGTGGAAGCGGCCGAAGGCGCCGTGGTTGAAACGCTGGACGCCGCCCGCGCCCGCAAGGAGGCGCGTCAGGCCCAGCCGGTGTGGCGCGCGCGCTGAGAGCTTACTGCTGCACCTGCACCTTGGTGATGTAATAATCGGTCTCGCCGAAACATTGGGTCGGCACGCCCTTGTGCTGCGAGTAGCTCAAAATCACGCGCTTGCCGGTGGCGTCGGTCAATTGCTTTGCCACCGCCTCATCGCGCACGCTGAACTCGAACTTTTCAGGGATCGCCCCCGGCATCGAGGTCAGCAGAATCTCGCCTTCCCAGGTCTTGCAAATCCAGCCACGGGTGGAAAACTTTTGCAGATACCCCGCGCGTTCGCCATCCGAATAGGAAATATGCAACATCGCCCAGGTGTAGGCGACGAAGACCAGCAGGGTGGCCGCTACCAGGGCGATGAAGTAGAGAACGATACGCGATGATTTTGTCATAAGTAAGCCGGTTGAATATCCAAATGGGTCTGCAATGTTTTCAATCTTATCATGCGGGGTGCAGCCGCTTGTGACGGATCGATGACCACAACGACACGGCGATGAACGCCACCCCCGACAAGCCCGTGAACCACTCCGGAATATGGTATTTGACACTGGCGAGCATGATCAGTGCCAAAATACCGATCGCATAGTGGGCGCCGTGCTCCAGATAGACGTACTCGTCCAGCGTGCCCTTGTGCACCAGGAATACCGTCAGCGAACGCACGAACATGGCGCCGATCGCCAGACCCAGCATGATGATGACGACATCCTTGGTGATGGCAAACGCGCCGATCACGCCGTCAAAGCTGAACGACGCGTCCAGCACTTCCAGATACAGGAAACCGCCGATGCTACCGCGCGAGACGGCCGAGACCACCGCGCCGACGCCGGCCTCGGTGGTGTCGCCGTCCTCGGCCGGCGGGTCTTCCTCCAGCAGGCTGCTGATCCAGCCGACCGCCAGATACACCAGCACGCCGACCACGCCCGCCGTCAATACGCTGAATTTTTCCGTGTCCGGCACCAGATAGACGCAGCCGAACACCGCCGCCAGGGCCAGCAGCACGGCCAGGCTTTCGGTGCCGAGTTGGCCCAGTTTGGCTTCGATCCAGCCCAGCCAATGCAATTCCTTTTCCTCGTCGAACAGGAAATTGAGGAATACCAGCAGCAGGAACGCCCCGCCGAACGCCGCCACCTGGGCGTGCGCGCCGGTCAGGTAGCGCGAATACTCGTCCGGATTCTTGGTGGCCATGGTCCAGACGTCCATCAGGCCCAAGCCGGTGGCCATCGACACGATCAGCAGCGGAAACACCAGCCGCATGCCGAACACGGCCACCAGAATGCCGACTGTCAGGAACAGCTTGCGCCAGAATTCGTTCCAGTGGCGCAGCACGGAGGCGTTCACGACGGCGTTGTCGAACGACAGCGACACTTCCATGATGCCGAGCACGACGCAAATCCACAGCGCCTGCAGCAGGCCGGAACTGCCGCCATGGTTGAAGCCCCACCAGCCGGCCAGGCCCAGGAGGATGAAGGTGACGATGAAGGAAATGCCGAAATGTCGCATATTGTGTTTACTGAAATGATGTAATGTCCTGAATTTTAGCTGACTTGCTTCCGCCACTGTGAACCGTTCTGCGATAATTGCGCCACAAAAATGCAAAGGAATTCCGGATGGACATCGCTTACCTCGTCACCCCCCTGATCACCTGGCTCACGGTGGGCCCGATCAAGTTTCTGATTAATAGCGCCAAGGCGCGCAAATGGGCCTTTAATTTGGTTGGCAACGGCGGCTTTCCCAGCAACCACAGCGCCGTGGTGTCGAGCATGGCGACCCTGATCGCGCTGCGCGAAGGCATCGGCCATCCGGCGTTCGGCGTGGCTGTGACGCTGTGTTTCATCGTCGTTATCGATGCCAACAGCCTGCGCCAGCACGTCGGCAAGCAGGCCGCTGCTATTAATAGGCTGGCGTCGGCCGAGAACCGGCCCGCAGCCGTGGCCGCCGGCCACACCTGGTTGCGCGAGCGCATGGGCCATACCGTGGTCGAGATCATCGGTGGCTTGTGCACCGGCGTCGCCATCGCCCATGCCATCCACGCCATTTTCGGCCGGGGCTGATCGATCCCCGCCCGGACCATGAACCTGGAATAAGCTCGGAGCGACATGGGGGCGGATCACGCGCCGGGCGCTAATCCGCCCCACGTTTTCGCCGTTTATCCCCGTATTCGGCATTTCAGCCACAAATTCTGCCGTCCGTCGCACGTTGATTGACCTCTGCGGGCCACTCGGGGATACTCTGCGCGCTGTAGTCTGGCTAAAATACTAATAGCACCACGTCCACTATCTCGGAGAACTTTATGTTGCGCAAAACCCTACTCGCTCTCGCCGTCGCTGCAGCCCTGGTTGCTTGCGGCAAGTCCGCCAAGGAGCCCGAGAAAGGGGCGGCGGCTGCGGCGGCCCCGGCCAGCGCCAAAGGTGACAAGGATGCCAAGAAAGAGCCCGAGGTGGTGTTGCAAATGGCTCAGGAGGATATCCTGGCCGTTGAATCGAACGCGCTCGCGTCCGGCCCGGTGATCACCGGTTCGATCCAGCCGGAACGCCGCGCCGACCTGCGCGCCGAGGTCGGCGCGGTCGTAATTCAAGTACTCAAGGAAAACGGCGAGGCCGTCAAAAAGGGCGACGTGCTGGTGCGCCTGGACGAAACCTCGATCCGCGACAGCCTGACGTCGGCCGAGGAAGCCTCGCGCGCGGCCCAGCAGTCGCTGGCACAGGCCGAGCGCATGCACGAGCGTAACACCACGTTGCGCGCCTCCGGCATGGTTTCGACCCAGGCGCTGGAAGACGCGGAAATCCGCCGTAACAACGCCCTGAGCGACCTGTCGGCTGCCCGCTCGCGCCTGGTGGCGGCGCGCCAACAGCTGAGCCGCACCACCGTGCGCGCGCCGTTCGACGGCATCGTCAGCGAGCGCAAGGTGTCCAACGGCGACACCGCCCAGGTCGGCAAGGAGCTGATCAAGGTGATCGATCCGTCGAGCATGCGCTTCGAGGGGCTGGTGTCGGCCGACAAGATCGGCGAGGTTAAGGTCGGCCAGCCGGTGCTGTTCCGCGTCAACGGCTATCCGGGCCAAAACTTCAGCGGCAAGGTCAAGCGGGTCGATCCGGCCGCCAACGCCGTCACCCGCCAGGTCGAGGTGCTGGTCGAATTCGCCGAGTCGGCGCAGCCGCGCGTGGCCGGCCTGTACGCCGAAGGCCGGGTCGAGTCGAAATCGTCGTCGTCGCTGATGGTGCCGCCGTCGGCGCTGGTGCAGGCCGGCGACAGCAACTATGTGTGGCGCGTCAAGGGCGGCTTGCTGAACAAGGCGCAGCTGACGATCGGCACCCGTGACGAGCGCAGCGGCCGCTGGCAGGTGCTGACCGGCCTGGCCGCCGGCGACACCATCGTGCGCGTGCCCGGCTCCGGCTTCAAGGATGGCCAGAAAGTCGTGCTCACCGCACCGAAGGCGGTTGCCGCCGCGTCGGCCTCGGCCTCCACCGTCGCAGAAAAATAAGGAATAACGCGATGTTCTTATCCGATTTCAGTATCAAACGGCCGGTCGCGACGATCGTGCTGATCGTCGCCATGATGTGCCTGGGCCTGATGGCGTTGAGCAAATTGCGGGTCAACCAGAATCCGGACGTCGAAGTGCCGTTCATTGTCGTCATGATTCCGTATCCGGGCGCCTCGCCGGAAACGGTCGAGCGCGAGATCGTCAACCGGCTTGAAAAGTCGTTCCAGTCGATCACCGGCGTGACCGAGGTCAACTCGACCGCGTCCGAGGGGCAGGCGCGCGTGTTCATCAAGTTCGCTTTCAGCAAGAATTTGATCGAAGCCTCCGACGAGATCCGCAATTCGATCGCGTCGGTGCGCTACAAGCTGCCGATCGAGATGCGCGAACCGATTCTGCAGCGCATCGATACTTCGGCCCAGCCGGTCATGCAGCTGGCGCTGTCGTCGAGCGTGCAAAGCCACGCGGTCATCTCGCGCCTGGCCGAGGACAAGCTGGCCGACCGCTTCCGCGGCATCGACGGCGTGGCCTCGGTCAACATCGACGGTTCGCTCAAGCGCGAACTGAGCGTGCTGCTCAAGGCTGAAAAGCTGCGTGAATACAATGTCTCGGTGGGCGAGGTGGTTAATGCCTTGCGCAACCAGAACACCAACGCGCCGGTGGGCAAGGTCAAGGGCGAGCTCGACGAGAAGAGCATCCGCCTGGTGGGCCGCATCGAGCGCCCCGAGGACTTCCAGCAAGTGGTGGTCAAGCGCAACGGCGACGAACTGGTGCGCCTGGCGCAAGTGGCGACCATCGAGGACGGCTTCGCCGAAATGAGCTCGCTGAGCGTGCGCTCGGGCAAGCCCAACGTCGGTATTTCGATCACCCGCTCGAAGGACGCGTCGACCGTGACGGTGGCGCGCAAGGTCAAGGCCATGGTCGAGGAAATGCGCAAGGAATTGCCGGCCGGCGCCACCTTGGAAGTGACCGAAGATGGCGGCGAGAACGCCGAGAACAGCCTCAACAACGTGATCGAGGCGCTGGTGTTCGGCGCCGGCCTGACCATTTTCGTGGTCTACGCGTTCTTGAATTCGTGGCGCTCGACGATGATCACTGCGCTCAGCCTGCCTACCTCGGTCGTTGCCGCGTTCATCGGCGTGTGGCTGTGCGGCTTCACCTTGAACTTCATGACCTTGCTGGGCCTGTCGCTGGCCATCGGCGTGCTGATCGATGATGCCATCGTGGTGCGGGAAAACATCGTGCGCCATATGCAGATGGGCGCCGACCGCCGCACCGCCGCGCTCAACGGCACGGCCGAAATCGGCATGGCCGTGGCCGCCACGACCTTCTCCATCATGGCCGTGTTCATTCCGGTGGCGTTCATGCCGGGCATCACAGGCGAATGGTTCCGTCCGTTCGCCTTGACGGTGACGTGCTCGGTCGCGGTCTCGCTGCTGATCTCGTTCACCCTGGACCCGATGCTGTCGGCCTTCTGGGGCGACCCGCCGGACCACCACACGGCGCCGCGCAAGGGCGTGGGCCGCGTGCTTGAGCACTTCAACCACTGGTTCGACCGCCAGGCCGACCGCTACGGCAACGTCATCGCCTGGGCATTGCACCACCGCAAAGCGATGGCCATCCTGGCCGTGCTGACCTTTGCCGGCGCGCTGGCGCTGCAGGCCAAGCTGGGCGGCTTCAGCTTCCTGCCGTCGTCGGACTTCGGCACCATTGCCATTGATGTGCGGGCGCCGTCGTCGGCCAGCCTGGAGTACTCGCGCCTGAAACTGGACCGCGCCGCCAAGGTCGCCTTCACGATCAAGGAAACCAAGCAGACCAACGCCTACGTCAACCCGACCGGCGGCCGCATTTACGTCGACATCGGCAAGAAGACCGAGCGCAAGCGTTCGGCGATCGAGATCGCCAAGGAATTGCGCGAGAAGCTGGCCGGCCTGGTCGGCGCCGAGTTCACGGTGCTGGAGGATTTGAGCAACAACGCCAGCAAGCCGGTCGAGATCCAGTTCACCGGCGCCGATTCGCGCAAGCTGATGGAAATTACCAACGCCTATATGGACCGCCTGCGCAAGGTGCCGGGCGCGGTCGATGTCAGCCTGTCCGAGCAGGATCCGAAGGACGAGCTGCAGATCGAACTGAACCGTGGCTTGGCGAACTCGATGGGCATCGCCGCCGGTGACGCCGCGCAGGCATTGCGCGTGGCCTTTGCCGGTATCGAAGTGGGCGATTGGGTCGACCCGACCGGCGAATCGCGCGACGTTGCGGTGCGTCTGGCGCCGGAAGACCGCACCAGCGCCGAGAACATCGAGCGCCTGCCGATCAGCGTGGCCGGCACCAACCAGATGGTGCCGCTCGACCAGATCGCCAGCGTGACAATGGGCAAGGGTCCGTCGACCATCAAGCACAAGGATGGCAAGCGCATCATCTCGGTGAGCGCCAACGCCCAGGGCCGCTCGCCGGGCGAGGTGACCAACGACGCCATGAAACTGGCCAAGGAAATCGACTTCCCGCCGGGTTACGGCCTGTCGCTGGGCGGCGCCGGCAAGGACATGAACGAAGTGTTCAGCCAGATGATGATCTCGCTGCTGGCCGGTATCGGCCTGATGTACCTGATCCTGGTGATGCAGTTCGGCTCGTTCACGGCGCCGATCGCGGTCATGCTGTCGTTGCCGCTGTCGCTGATCGGCGTGGTGCTGGGCCTGCTGATGACCAACGGCACCATTAACCTGATGAGTTTGATCGGGGTGATCATGTTGATGGGTCTGGTAGCCAAGAACGCGATTCTGTTGCTCGACGCCGCCCGCACACGCGAGGAGGAGGGCTACAGCCGCGAGGACGCGCTGATGTACGCCGGCCGCATGCGTCTGCGTCCGATCCTGATGACGACGTTCGCGCTGATCGCCGGCATGTTCCCTGTCGCGCTGGCGTTGGGCGAGGGCGGCGAGTTCTACCGTCCGATGGCGATCGCCATCATCGGCGGCACGATCACCTCGACCGTGCTGACCTTGCTGATGGTGCCGACCTTCTACGACAGCATCGAGATCAACAAGGACAGCCTGTCGCTCAAGTTCAAGCGCCGGGTCGATCACTGGACCGGCCGCTTCGGCGCCTGGGGCACGGCCATCGCGTTCGTGCTGACGGCAATCGAAGTGCTGTTGTTCCTGACGTTGATCCGCTTTATCTACCGCTCGCTGATGTGGGTGGTCGGCAAAATCACCGGCAAGCACGGCGGCGGCGCGCCGGGCGTCGTCGCCCCGGCCGTGTCGCTCAACAAGAGCGCCTTCGATCCGCAATAAAACAGCGGAGGGGGGTGAGAAGGGCCTTCGGGCCCTTTTTTTACGGCTGAATGCAGAGCAAGTGCTCGGTTTCAAGGTGAAAATTAGTGCTTGCACTCTAGTAACACGTCTTCCCGTAAAATTTATTAATGTAGTAAGCTGCTGGCCTTCCAGCACCAAATCCGGCCTCATCGGCTTGATCGGCTGCGGAACCAGAAAAAAACCTGGCGCAAACGCGCCTACCACAATGAGAGACTCCACCATGCAACGCAAACATCTTCCCCTGATTATCGCCGCCGCCCTGAGCGTGATGACCACCGGCGCCAGCGCTTCCGGCTACCGCTTCGGCTCGCAAAGCGTGTCGGCCCAGGGCACCGCCGACGCCAGCGGCGCCGAAGCCAACGACGCTTCGACCATCTTCTACAATCCAGCCGGCCTGTCGCGTCTGGAAGGCACACAGATCAGCGCCGGCGCCACCGTCGTGGTGCCGCACTCGACCTATACCGACACCGGCTCGACCCGCTTCACCGGCACCCGCACTGGCGGCACCCAGACCAGCGACTTTGCCCCCAATTCGGTGACCGCGCCGTCGCTGTACGCGTCCAAGAAGTTGAACGACCAGTGGGCCGTCGGCTTCGGCGTGTTCGTGCCGTATGGCGCGAAGTTGAACTACGGTAGCACCTGGAACGGCCGCTATGCGCTGACCGATGTATTGGTCGAGGCCGTGACGCTCAATCCGTCGGTATCGTTCAAGCTGAACCAGCAGCATTCGTTCGGCTTCGGCATCGACGCCGAACACATGAAGGCAGAACTGGGCCAGGCGGTCGACGTGCCGGGCACCGTCGCCGCGCTGCGCACGCCGGCCGGCGCCGCGCAAGGCGCCGCGCTGATCCGTCAGATCACCGCGCTGGGCGGCAATCCGGCGCTGCTGGCGACCGCCGGCGACGGCCGTGGCGAGAACGAGGTCAAGGATTGGGGCTACGGTTTCAACCTGGGCTATATGTTCACGTTGGACGAGAACACCCGCTTCGGCCTGAGCTATCGTTCGTCGATCAGCCACAAGATGAAGGGCAGCACCATCTGGGACTTCTCGAACGTGACCACCGACCGCGTTGTCAACGGCGTGCTGGCCAGCGCATCAAACCGCGCCAACTCGGCCGCACTGGTGTCGTTGCGTACGCCGGACACGCTGTCGGCCAACGTGTTCCACCAGTTCGATTCGAAGTGGGCCGGCATGGCCGACGTGACTTGGTCGCGTCATAACCGTCTGGGCAACCTCGACATCGAGTTCCCAGGCACGACCGAAGGCGCAGAAGTGATTCGTCAGCAGTGGAAAAACACGGTGCGCGTGGCGGTGGGCGGCAACTATGTCTACAACGAGAACGTGACGTTGCGCGCCGGTGTGGCGTTCGACGAATCGCCGGTGCAAAACGCCGAGCTGCGCCACCCGGCGCTGCCGGACAGCGACCGCATGCAATATTCGCTGGGCATGAACTGGAAGCTCGATGCGCGTTCGTCGATCGATCTGGCGTACAGCTATGTCGACTTCAAGGACGCCCAGGTGAACTACACGAACCAGTGCAACACCTTGTCGCGCACCTGCACCGGCAATGGCGAGACCACCCGTGGCACGTATAACACGCACCTGTCGCTGATTGGCCTGTCGTACAACTACAAGTTCTAATCACGCGCGCGAGCGCGCAGCTGCGGCGCGCTTGCCGTCGCTTGCCGCTGAGGCGGCGCCCGACGCGCTTACGGGCGCGTGTCGCCGTTAATTTTTAAGCCGGTGAGCATGCCGGTGGAGTAAGTCCACTGGCACGTGGCGGGCGCTCGGCGATGCTTCGCGCCCGTCACATTGATCACGTCGTCATGCCAGGAAAAAGAAATTTGATTGGCGGTGACGCTGCTGTGGCTGGGGGCGCGCAACATGACGCGCCAATCGATCGTGGGGGCGTTCGCGCTGGTGATAATCGCTGCGCGGCATGAAACCAACGCTCGTTCCATCGCGCTTTGCCGTATCTTTTCAGCGCTGGGAAATCCCAGGCTGTAAAGCATGACGATACCCCCGGCGCAAGCCGCCGGCACGACGAACAAACCAATCACTAGTGCCAACGTGCCCGATGGCGGCGCACTCAAAACCGCCACGTCGTCAGAGACCAGGGCACGGGTCTCTGTGCGCGGTCCGGCCTCAAAATCGGTCGGTCGGTCGAGGGGCGACATAGTGGCCTTGGTCTGATTGGGGATGAGCTTGCATGGCCCCATTCTAGGACGATTTACCCTACGGAATCTCACCAATTGTTGCGTATGGTCTATACGCAACAGTCCGGCACAGGCCGCGCCAGGATGTCGCCCGCCTACCTCAGCCGCCGGGTTACTGGCCCGGTGGAGTGGTCGAGCCGCCGCCGGTGCCGCCGGCGCCTGCGCCGCCGCTGCCCGTGCCACCGGTGCCACCGCTGCTGCCAGCGCCGCCGGTGCCGGCGCCGCTGCCGCCGCTGCTGGTGCCGCCGGCGCCAGTGCCGCCCGCGCCGCCCGCACCGCCGCTGGTGCCGCTGCCGCTACCCGTACCACCGGAGCCGGCGCCGGTCGCGCCAGGTGTGGTGGCGTCCGGGGTTGGGCTTGGCGTG
This sequence comes from Duganella sp. AC917, assembly GCF_979258245.1. Taxonomy (NCBI): domain Bacteria; kingdom Pseudomonadati; phylum Pseudomonadota; class Betaproteobacteria; order Burkholderiales; family Oxalobacteraceae; genus Duganella; species Duganella sp. AC917. Next base: position 3,314,151 of record NZ_OZ409848.1, on the reverse strand, counting down.
GTCGACGGCGTCGACGGGCTGCTGCTGCTTTCAGGCGTCGCCGACGGGGTTTGTGGCTGGTCGGCCGGACGCTTGTTGCAACCGGCCAGCAGCGCGACGGCAAAGGCCGCGCCCAATACTACTTTGCTTGCTTTATGGAGGGAAGTCATCATTCTTTCCTTTCGAAAAAAAGGTCAGGGAAAACATTTAGACAATGGCCGCAGAAGTGCGGTTCCCTTTATTTTCTGACGACTCCCGATTGAGGGTCAAGCCGTTTTCCGTATCGTGTCGCTGTCAATTGGCAGGTCGGCGTCGCTGTTGAAAACGGCCAAGTCGGTCTCGCCCATCAGTCGGCTGGTGACCGTGCCGGCGGTGATCGAACCGCTGACGTTGAGCGCGGTGCGGCCCATGTCGATCAACGGTTCGATCGAGATCAGCAGTCCGGCCAGCGCCACCGGCAGGTTCATTGAAGACAGCACGATCAGCGCGGCGAACGTGGCGCCGCCGCCAACTCCCGCCACGCCGACCGAGCCGATGGTGATGATGGCCAGTAGCGGCAGGATGAAATGCGCGGTGAACGGGTCGATGCCGACGGTCGGGGCGATCATCACCGCCAGCATTGCCGGGTAGATGCCGGCGCAGCCGTTCTGGCCGATGGTGGCGCCGAACGAGGCGGCGAAGTTGGCGATGCCTTCGGATGTGCCCAAGCGCAGCGTCTGCGTCTGCACGCTCATCGGTATGGCGCCGGCGCTGCTGCGCGAGGTGAACGCGAAGGTAAGTACCGGCAAGATCTTTTTGACGAAGCGCAACGGGTTCAGGCCGGCGCCGGTGACGATGAGCAGGTGCACCACAAACATCAGCAACAACGCGCTGTACGAGGCCAGCACGAAGTCGATCAGGTGCAGGATGTCGCTGTAGCTGGAGCTCGATACGACCTGCGCCATCAGCGCGAACACGCCGTACGGCGTCAGCCGCAGCACCAAGGTGACGATGCGCATGACGATGGCGTGCGCGACCTTGATGAAGTTGTCGAACGAGGCGAAGATGTCCGGCTTCTTATCGTGGATGCCGGTGGCGGCGATGCCGATGAAGACGGCGAAGATGACCACCGCGATGGTCGAGGTCTTGCGCGCGCCGGTCAGGTCGAGGAAGGGATTGGCGGGGATGAAGCTGAGCAGCATGCTCGGCAGCGAGATCGCCTGCGCCGCTTCGACCTTGCCTTGCAGGTAGACCCCGCGCGCGATGTCGGCGGCCGACGCGGTCAGGCCGACGGCCGTCAGGTGGAACAGCTTGGCCATCAGGATGCCGAGGCCGGCGGCGATCAGGGTGGTGACCATCAAGGTGCCGATGGTCAGCGCGCTGATCTTGCTCAGCGAATCCATGCCCTTCAGTTTGAGGATGGCGGCGATGATCGACACCATGATCAGCGGCATGATGATCATCTGCAGCAGCTTGACGTAGCCCGAGCCGACGATGTCGAGGTAGTCGCCGGTGATCTTCAGTTCGGCCGAGCCGGCGCCGTAGATCGCTTGCAGCGCCGCGCCCAGCACGATGCCCAGCCCCATGCCGGTGAATACGCGCACCGAAAAGGACGCGTGCTTGCGCTGCTGCGCGTACAGCACGCCAAGCAAGACCAGCGCCGCCAGCAGATTCAACACTACGTTCATCGTCATTGCCTACCCTTTGCCACAAATTAAAGATTGTTCGGCCGCCACACATTCGCTTGCCTGAAGCAGAAAATGTTGAGCGGTCGGTCATTTTATCTGCGTTTCATCATATAAACGAGACCGTTATCGCGCATTGAGCGAATATTTAGCTATATCACTATGTGTTTTTTGTATAAACGAATTTGTTGCACATCTGCATCGTCCCTCATCGATATCGCAATAGCGCGCGTACAATCGGATGAGATTCCCACCTTCAGGAGGCATTGCATGGCACTCAACAGCATGAAAGTCGGCACGCGGCTCAGCCTGGGCTTCGGTCTGGTCCTGGTGCTGCTGCTGTTCGTGGCCGCGCTGGGCGTGTTTAACATGAGCACGATCCATGCCAAGCTCGACACCGTCGTCAACGAGAACGTCGTCAAGAGCGAGCTGGTCGAACAAATGTCGGAGTCGGTGCATATCGTCGCGCGGGTGTCGCGGTCGGTGGTGCTGCTGGACAACGACAACGCCATCCGCACCGAGATGGTCAAGGTGGACCAGGCCCGGGCCGATTATGCCAAGGCCTTCGAGCAACTGGCGAAGATGCCGTCGAGCCCGAAGGAGACGGCCGTGCGCGAGCGCATCGCCGCGCTGGCCGAAGCGGCGCGGCCCTTGAATGACAGCGTGTTCGCGCTGGCGCAGGCGCAGAAGGACGCCGAGGCGGTCGTGGTGGTGATGACCAAGGCCGGCCCCGTAACCCAGCAGTGGCAGGACGCCATGGACGACTACGCCGCCTTGCACCGGGCCGACAACCATGCGCATGTCGCCGAAGCCGCGAAATCCTACCAGCGGGCATGGCTGCTGATGTTGGTGTTGAGCGGCATCGCCATCGTGGTCGGCGTGGGGGCGGCCGTAACCATCGGCCGTTCGCTGCTGCGCCAACTGGGCGGCGAACCGGGCTACGCGGCCGACATCGCCGGGCGCATCGCCTCCGGCGACTTGACCATGTCGGTCGACACCAGGACCGGCGACGAACACAGCATGCTGCACGCGATGAAGCTGATGCGCGATTCGTTGGCCGGCATCGTCGCCGAGGTGCGCAGCGGCACCGAGACCATCGCGACGGCGTCGACGCAGATCGCCACCGGCAACCAGGACTTGTCGTCGCGCACCGAGGAGCAGGCCAGTGCGCTCGAGGAAACCGCCTCGTCGATGGAACAGTTGACCAGCGCGGTACGCCAGAACAACGACAACGCCCGCCAGGCCAACGCGCTGGCGCACGCCGCGTCCGACGTGGCGCGCAAGGGCGGTCAGGCGGTCTCGGAGGTGGTCGGCACGATGGGCGCGATCAACGAGTCTTCACGCAAGATCGTCGACATCATCGGCGTCATTGACGGCATCGCCTTCCAGACCAACATCCTGGCGCTGAACGCGGCGGTCGAGGCAGCGCGCGCCGGCGAGCAGGGCAGGGGATTCGCGGTGGTGGCGTCGGAGGTGCGCAACCTGGCGCAGCGTTCGGCGTCGGCCGCCAAGGAAATCAAGGAGTTGATCGGCGACTCGGTCGAAAAGGTCGAGATCGGCAGCCGCCAGGTGCAGCAAGCCGGGTTGACGATGAAGGAGGTGGTGGAAAGCGTGCAGCGCGTGACGACCATCATGGCCGACATCTCCAATGCCGGCGACGAGCAAAGCCTGGGCATCGAGCAGATCAACAAGGCCGTCATCGAGATGGACGGGGTGACGCAGCAAAACGCCGCGTTGGTGGAAGAAGCTGCCGCCGCGGCCGAAGCGTTGCAGCAGCAGGCGGTCAATCTGGAGCGGGTGGTGAGCGTGTTCCGCGTCGATGGCGCCGGCAGGGCGCCGAGGCAAGCCCCGCGCACGGTGGCGGTAGCGAACAAGACGGCATTGGCGAAACCGGCCAAGCCGCTGCCAAGGCTGAGTAAAGCCGCAGCGCCGGCCGCCGATTGGGAAGAGTTCTGAGCCGTGGCCGATGCGTAGCGGGAACGTCCATCACCCCGCCGCGCTAAACCAGATATCGAACCGCGTCGCCCCGTCCCCGGTCGCGGCCAGCCGGTAAGCAAACCCGTGCCGGTTCATCACCTCGCGCACGAACAGCAGGCCGATCCCCTGGCCGCCCTTTTTAGTGGTGAAGAACGGCGTGAACAACTGCCGCGCCGGCACCGCGCCCAGCAGGTTGCCCGAGTCGAGCACCGACAGGCGCGCGCCTTCCGCCTCATTGATCAGCACAAACTCGATAAGGCGTTCGCCAAGCGCCGCTTCCTCCACCGCCTCCATCGCGTTCTTGACCACGTTGAGCAGCGCCTGCTCGATCAAATGCCGGTCCAGCGCCACCGGCGGCACCTCGTCACAGCGTCCCCAGCCGATGCGGATACCGCGCGCGCGGCACGGCTCGCGGTAGAGATACACGATGTCGTCCATGATGTCGCGCACGGCATTGGGACGCAGCTCCGGCGCCGGCATCTTGACCACGCGCGTGAAGCGCTCGATGAACTCGCCCAGGCTGACATTGCGGCGCTTGACGGCGACGATGGCGGTGCTGAAGTCGTCGCCGTCGCGGTCGTTGAGCTGGTCGCGGTAGTACAGCAGCGAGTCGAGCACCGAACCGGTCGCGGCGACGGTGTTGTTGACTTCATGCGCGAGCACCCGTATCAGCTTGTCGTAGGTTTCTTTTTCCGAACTTTCCAGTTCCTCGGTCAGTTCCTCGATCAACAGGAAATGACGGGCGAAGCCGCGATCGTAGAAGTGGCCGCGCTGGCCACGGTAGCGGCGGCCGTCGGCGTCGGTCAGCAGGTGGCTCTCGCCGAGCGGCAGCAGGTCGAGCTGGGCCAGCAGGGCGGGAGAACGGCCGGACGCGGCAGCTGCCGGCGCGCCGCCGGCCAGCCACGCGCGCAGCGGCTTGCCTTTGGCGTCGTCCAGCTCCAGCCCCAGCAGCGCCTGTGCGCTGGCGTTGAGCAGGCTGATGCGCCCGTCGAAGTCGAACACGATCACCGCGCTGGGCGTGGCCTCCAGCAGACGGTCGAGAAAACCTTGTTGCTCGCCGATTTGCAGGCGCTCCTGGTACAGCCGGGCCAGCATCTCGTTGAATAGATCGACCAACTGGTTCAGCTCGCGGTCGGCGCTGTGTTGCAGGCGCGATGCGTAGTGCTGATCCTGCAGCAGATCATGGAAGTGGCGCGTATAGCCGAGCGGCTCGAGCGCGCGGCGGATCAGGCGCACGCCCAGCATCAGGCTCAGCAGCAGAACCACCTCCAGGCCGATCATCAGCGCCGGCGAGGTGCGCAACAGCACCACCGTCAGGACCAGGAACAGCAGGTGCGCGGCGATCAGGTAGGCGTAGAGCCGATAGCGCAGGCTCATCAAGGGGATTCGCCGTCCGGGGCGGCGCCCAGGCCATGGCGCTCCAGGCGGCGGTACAGCGCGGTGCGGCTCAGGCCGAGCGCCTTGGCTACGCGTGAGATGTTGCCTTGGTGCTCGTCCAGCGCGTGCGCGATCATGTGCCGCTCAACCTGCTCCAGGGTCATGCCGTCGACCCGCAAACCGGAGCGCGATGCTGCCGGGGCGCCGTCGTTTTGCTCGGCCGCGATGAAGTCGGCGTGGCGCAGCTCGCTGCGGCCGACCAGCAGCAGCGTGCGCTCCAGCGTTTGTTTGAGCTGGCGGATATTGCCGGGCCACGGTTGCGCGCTGAGCCACTCCAGCGCCTGCGGCGCGATCGTTGCCGGCCCCAGCCCGTAGCTGGCCGACACGTCGCTGATGATGCGGCGCGCCAGCAGCGGAATATCGCTGCGGCGCTCGCGCAGCGGCGGCAGCCGTATCGTGATCAGGTTCAGGCGGTAGAACAAATCCTCGCGGAACTCGCCGCTGGCGACCAGCTCGGCCAATTCGCGGTTGGTGGCCGACACCACGCGGATGTCGGCGCGCTCGGTGCGGCTGGCGCCGACCGCCTGGTACGTCTGGTCCTGTAGCACGCGCAGTAGTTTGACTTGGTCGGCGCGATTCAGTTCACCGATCTCGTCGAGGAAGAGCGTGCCTTCGTGCGCGCTGGCCACGTGGCCTTTGCGGTCGGTCTTGGCGTCGGTGAAGGCGCCGCGCACGTGGCCGAACATTTCGCTTTCAAACAGCGACGGCGTGATCGCGCCCATGTTGATCTTGACGATGGGACGCGCGGCGCGCGGGCTGTTGCGGTGGATGGCGTCGGCGATCAGCTCCTTGCCGCTGCCGCTCTCGCCGAGGATCAGCACCGGCGCGCGGGTGGCGGCCACCTGGCCGATGGTGGCCAGCACCTTGAGCAGGCGCGGGTGTTCGCCGACGATGCCGCTGAAGTCGAACTGCTGGTCCAGCGCCTGGCGCGACACGGCCGTTTGCGGCAGCGAGGAGGCCGGCTCCGCCGTTTCCAGGGTCGCACGGATCAGTTCGATCAACTGCGCGTTATCCCACGGCTTGGTGAAAAAGTTGGCGGCGCCGGCTTGTACGCCGCGCACGGCCAGCGCGATCGAGCCCCAGGCCGTCATCAGCAGCACCGGCAGGGCGGGTCGGGCCTGCTTGATGTCGGCCAACAGCTGCAAGCCCTCCTCGCCGGTTGTTTGCAGCGAGAAATTCATGTCCTGCAAGACCAGGTCGACCGGCTGGCGCGGCAGCAGCACCAGCGCCTGCGCCGGGTCGTCGCAACAGACGGCGTCGTAGCCCGACTGCTTGAGCAACAGCGCCAGCGATACCTGGACCGCGCTGTCGTCGTCAACAATTAATATGCGTTGCCTGCGGGATGATTCCATCAACATCTAACGACCTTATTCATAATGCAGCGCCTGGGTCGGACTGAGGCGCGCGGCGCGCCAGCCCGGGTAGAGCGAACACAGCAAGGATAGCAGATAGATCACGCCGGCCGATAGCGCGGTGGCCGCTAAAAACACTGGCCAGTTCAGCGCGTCCGCGAATACGCCGGTCAGCGGCAGCTGCACCAGCAGCAACAGCGCGACCGCCATCGCCCCAGTGCTCAACAGCATCTGCTCGGCGATGATCTGCCGGTAGATGTGGCCGGCGTCGGCGCCCAGCGCGCGCCGAAGGCCGATCTCCGGGATGCGCTGCGTGGTGTTTTGCCACAGCACGCCGAACAGGCCGAAGGCGACCATCACCAGCAGGAAGGCGGCGATCACGGAAATGATGATCAGCGGCGACGTCTGCAACCCCATCATCGTTTTGCGCGCTTCGCTTAGCGGGGTGATCACGAACGACCAGTCGTTGTGCTCGCGCTTGAGGCGGGCGCTCAGGCGCGCCTCGAACGCTCGCGGCGTGCCCTGTTTAACCCTGAGTATGATGGTCATCGGCGGGTTGTCTCCGACCCCCGGAACGAAGCGCGGCAGCATGACAAAGACCGGGTCCATGTATTCGCCGTGGGAGCGGAAGTGCTCGACCACCGCGCTGACGCGGTAGCGCTGCGGCGTGCCGTGGGATTCGGCGTCGATGAACACCTGGCCGACCGCCGGGATGCCGGGGAACAGCTTGTCGGCCAGCAAGCGGTTGATGACGGTCGGCGTGGCGTCGGCGGCGTCATCGGCCTTGGAGTACCAGCGACCCTGCGCCGGCGTCATCTGCAGGGCGTCAAAAAAATCGTCGGTGGAAAGCATGCTTTCGGACTCGACGCGGCGGCTGCCGTCCGGCAGCGAATAATAGGCGTTCGTGCGCGACAGCTCGTACGGCGCCAACGCGCTGAAGGCGACCTTTTCCACCTCTGGCAAGTCAAGCAGCGCGCGCTTGAGTGCGTCGTACATGGCGGCGTCGTTGGGGATGGGCTGGGCATTGCGGATGGCGATCGACCACTGGTCGCGCCAGCCGAAGCCGATCGGCATCTGGTACAGCTGGTAGTTGCGCACGGCGAAGGCGGCAATGGAGAACACGATCATGAAGGCCAGCAGAATTTCCAGGCTCAGCATCATGTTGCGCGATTTGCGCTTCCAGATCAGTTTGAGGAGATGGTGCAACATCAGGAATTTCCTTTCAGCGCGCGGACCGGGTCCAGGCGCGACATTTTCCAGGCGGGGATGACACCCGACAGCACGCCAAACACCAGCGTGAGCAGCAGGCCGTAGCCGAACACGGGCAGGTTCAGGCCGATGTGCAGCGCCGGCAGCGCCGCCCAGCCGTTGATCCACCACAATGTGCCCGCCGCGCACAGCAGCGCGATCGCGCCGCCCACCATGGTCAGCAGGACGTTTTCCAGCACCAGCTGCGCCACCAACTGGCCGCTGGTGGCGCCGAAGGCCTTGCGCACGCCGATTTCGCTGCTGCGCTCCATGATGCGGCCAACGTTGAGGTTGATCAGGTTGAGCGCCGGCAGCGCCATGAACAGCAGCATGAGCACGGCGATAGCGGTCAGCAATTTGGGCACGCCGGCGTCCTCGTCGGTGTTGCTGGTCAATGTGCGGGAGAACAGCTCGAGCTTGGAATCGCCCCAGAACTGCATTTTGTTGAAGCGCTTTGGATCGTCATAGCGCACGGTGCCGGCGATGCGCACGATGTCGCGTTTGATCGCCGGCAGGTCGGACGCCGTGCGCGCCATGATCATGACGGTGAACATGCCGAACTGCTCGTTCTTGTAGTCGCTCGAGGCCAGGGCACTGGTCGGCACCCAGACGTCGGCGCCGGCGTTGACGTGCATCGCCTCCTCGACCACGCCGATGACGGTAAAGGTTTGACCGTCCGCCAGGATCTTCTGGCCCAGGTAGGGCTGGCCGGGGAACAGGCGACGCGCGGTGGCTCGGCCCAGCACGGCGACGAAGCGCCCTTGCGCGACGTCGTCGGCGCTGATTACACGCCCGGCGACGACCTTGAAATCGAGGATACGCCAGTATTCGGCGTCGGTGCGCCGCAGCAGCACGTCGCTGACACGGTCGCCCTGATAGACCGCCACCGATTGCGGCATCATTGTCGCCGAGACGGCCTCGACGCCTTTCATCGGTTTCAGGTACTGGTCGATGATCTTGTAGCCGAAGGTCCCCATGCGCATGCCGGGCTGTTCAGTGTGACTGGAGCGCATGAAGATCATTTGCACGAAGCGGTCGCTCCTGCCCTCGACGCCCGTAGGGTAAAAAGTTTGCTGCAGCAGCGCGGTGATCACCATCAGCACCACCAAGGTTAGCACGATGCACAGCAGGTTGATCGCGGTGAACAGCTTGCGGCGCATGAAGACCTTCCACGCCGTCAGCAGATAGTTTTTGAACATGCGGCCCCCTTACGCGACCAATTGGCCGTCGAACACGCGCACGATGCGGCCGGCCATTTTCGCCTCCTGCTCGTTGTGGGTGACCATGATGACGGTCGTGCCTTCGCTGTGCAGCTGGAGCAGGATGTCCATCACCTCCTGGCCCATCTTGCTGTCGAGGTTGCCGGTGGGCTCGTCGGCGAGCAGCACCTGCGGCTGGCCGACAATGGCACGGGCGATCGCCACGCGCTGCTGCTGGCCGCCGGAGAGCTGGTTGGGGTAGTGGTCCATGCGCGCGCCGAGGCCGACTTTTTCCAGCGCCTCGCGCGCCAGCCGCTGGCGCTTTTTGGTTGAAATATTGCGGTACAACAGCGGCAGCTCGACGTTGTCGACCACGCGCAGGTCGTTGATCAGGTGGAAGCTCTGGAAGATGAAGCCGAAGGTCTGGTTGCGCAGCCTGGCGACGTATTTGTCCTTGTACGAGGCCACCGGTGTGCCGGCGACGTGGATGACGCCGCTGCCGGGATGGTCCAGCAGACCGATCAGATTGAGCAGGGTACTCTTGCCGCAGCCGCTGGGACCCATGATGCATAAGAATTCAGCTTTTTCGACGTGCAGGTCGATGTCCTTCAGGGCCAGGGTTTCGACCTTGTCGGTCTGGTAGGTTTTGCTGACTTTTTGCAGGCGAATCATGTGCGTTCTCTCCGTATTAAATTAGTCGACGCGGATGCTGTCGCGGTCTTTGTAGTTGCGGGTGTCTGAAATGATCAGGCGGTCGCCGACGCGGGCGCCGGCCAGTATCTCGACGCTCTTGCCGTCGCTGGCGCCGATGTCGAGCGTGGTCTTGCGGGCCAGGCCGTCGCGTACGACGAAAATATCCTGCGGGCCGCGGCCGTTGAAGGCCGGGCCGCTGTCGACCAGCAAGGCGTTCTTCTTTTGCTCGGTGACGATGTTGACTTCCACCCGCAGCTTGTTGCGCAGGATCGCGTGGTGCGGATCGGCCAACGTCACCAGCAGCTTGACGGTGCCGTTCTGGATTTCCGGCAGGATGGTCTGGACCTCGCCCTTGAGCTTGACGTTGCCTTGCTCGACCAGCACCGGCTGGCCCGCGCTCAGGGCGCGCGCGTGGAAGTCGGACAGCGAGGCTTCCACCTTGTAGTTGTTCAGTTCGGACACTCGCGCGACCAGCTGGCCGGTGGCCAGGCTGGCGCCCTCGTCGGCCAGCAGGAAGGTCAGCATGCCGGCAAAGGGCGCGCGCACCTGCGTTTGCGCCAGCAACTGCTGTTGCTCGCCCAATTGCTTTTGCAGGATGCTTTTTTGCAGCCGTGCGCCTTCGATGTTGCTGGAGGTGACGCGCTTGCCATCCTCGATCAGTTCTCGCCGTTGCCGCAACTGGATCTCGTTGCGCTGGACGTTGAGTTCGGCCGTCAGCAGATCCTCGGCCGACACGCCGCCGGCCTTACGCAAGGTCTGGTAGCGTCCCAGCCGCACGCGCGTGGCCTGCAGGTCCAGCTCGAGCAACTCGATCGCGCTCAGCAGTTCTTTGCGCTTCTGGTCCATCTCCAGGGTCAGCGCGAGGATGCGGTTCTCCTGTTGCGCCAGCTGTTCTTTCAGCGCGTCGATCGCCAGCAGTACGGTGCGGTTGTCGAGTTCGAGCAGCAGCTCGCCGGCCTGCACCTGCTGGCCGAGCTTGGCCTGGACTTTGGCGACCCGGGTCTGGATCGGACTGGCGACGAGCGCCTCGTGGATCGGGATGACGATGCCGGAGGCGTTGATGGTGTTGGCGATATCGCCGATGCGGACCTTGGCGATACTGATGCTGCCGGCCTCGACGCTGGGACTGACGGCGCGGTTGATTCCCCAGGCGCCGACGCACAGCGTGGCCAGCAGCGCCGCGATGGCGAGCGCGGTGTTGCGGCGGCGGCTGGCGATGATCGTGGGGCTGAGGGCTTGGTCCATGGTGAGGCGTGAGCGAAGGTTGAAATGCCTTCACTATTGCAATCGCCGTGCCACCGCATTAGTTCTTATTTAAGCCATATAAATCAAGGCGATAGCGGGGATTAGCCGGCGGAGCGTGCCGGCGCGGTTGCCCGGCTTCGCTCACCATCGTCCGAAAACGGACACCGAAAACCGTCGCTCAGATATCGGGCAAACTTCCAATTTCTGCGGAGAGCGTTGCGTAATTGAAGTCATCGCGTAAGTGTGTGTCTGTGGAAATTTACCAACCGTTGATCAAAATCAATGTGTTACGGTGCTGTACAGGACATCGCCGTTGGAGAAGGTTCATGACTATCAAAAGTATTGTTGTCGCATTGCTTATGTTGCCCGCTTTCGCCATCGCCGTCGAGGACGAGATCGCCACCGACCGGCCGGACTTTGTCGAATCGAGCAATGTCGTCGGCAACGGTCGCTTTCAGATCGAAACCAGTTTCGCCGCCGACCGCAACAAGGCCGACGGCGTCAAGGAACGAGGATACGCGACACCGACCCTGCTGCGCTATGGCATCGGTGACAATTGGGAGGTCCGGCTTGAAACGGACGGCCGGATCCGCACCACGTCGACCGATATCGCCAGCGGCGCCCGTTTCACCGAGAAGGGCTATGGCGATGTCTCGCTCGGCGTCAAATGGCACGTCGCCGACGCGCAGGGCGCAAGTCCATCGATGGGCCTGTTGGCGCACGTCGACCTGGACACCGGTTCCGCGCCGTTCCGCGCACAAGGCAAGGGCGGTTCGTTGCGGCTGGCGGCGGAGTGGGAGTTCGCCGACGACTGGTCGCTGGGCGTGATGCCGGGCCTGGCCTGGCTGCCCAACGACAACGGCGACCGTCACACCACCGGTATTTTCGGCATCGTCGTCGGCAAGGGATGGACCGATGCGTTGCGTACTTTCGTCGAGTATTCCGATCAACGGATTGCGCGCGCGCGCGACGGCGGCACGGTCAGTACCTTCGATGTCGGCGTCGCCTACCTGTTGACCAATTCCGTGCAGATCGATACGGCGCTGTCGCGCGGGCTCAATAGCAGGACGCCCGACTGGAGCTGGACCGTCGGCTTATCCATGAAGTTTTAAGCGGGAGTTACCATGCGGTTGACGATCAGGCAGCGCTTGCTGTTATCGAATGTGGTCACGTTGGCCTTTGTCAGCCTGGTCGGGTTGGTCGGTTACCGGGCGGTGCACGTGCTTGACGGCGCGATCACGTCCATCAGCACCAACAGCGCGGCGATGAAGGATCAGTTGCAGGCCGATATGATGCACGACGCGCTGCGCGCCGACGTGCTGGCCGCGCGCCTGGCCGCCGAGAAGAACGATCCGGCCGAGGTCAAGGGCGTGCGCGAGGACCTGGCCGAACATATGGCCCTGTTCCGCAAGGGCATCAAGGATATGGAGGCCGCCGACATCGACGCCGAAGTGCGCGGGGCGATCGCGAAGGTGCGGCCCGATGTCGAACGCTACCTGAAGAACACCGAGGAAATGGTCGAGCTGTCGCTGACCAACAAGGACGCGGCGCAGGCCAAATTTGGCAGCTTCATGGACAGCTTCCGCACGCTGGAAAAAAGCATGTCGGCGTTGAGCGACTTGATCGAGAAAAACTCGGAATCGGCAAAAGAGGTCGGCGATAACGCGGTGGCCAATTCGCGTTACCAGATCATCGGTTTCTCGCTGCTGGCGGCGGTGGTGGCGCTGGTGATCGGCCAGCTGATTACGCGCTCCATCATGCAGCCGCTGAACGAGGCGGTCCGGTTCGCGGAGAGCGTATCGAAAGGGGATTTGTCCGGCAGTATGGCGCTCGACGCGGCCGACATTTCGGAGACCGGCCTGCTCAAGCGCGCGCTGGCCAATATGAACGCCAGCCTGCACGCGATCGTCAGCCAGGTGCGCAGCGGCACCGACGCCATCGCCCTGGCATCGAGCGAAATCGCCAGCGGCAATATGGACCTGTCGTCGCGCACCGAGTCGCAGGCCAGCTCGCTCGAGGAGACGGCATCGTCGATGGAAGAATTGACGTCGGCGGTGAAACAAAATTCCAGCAACGCCGGCCAGGCCAACGACCTGGCATCGTCGGCGGCCAGCGTCGCCAGCAAGGGCGGCGCGGTCATGACGCGGGTGGTCGAGACAATGGGCGCCATCAATTCCTCGTCGCAAAAGATCGTCGACATCATCGGTGTGATCGAGGGCATCGCCTTCCAGACCAACATCCTGGCGCTGAACGCGGCAGTCGAGGCGGCGCGCGCGGGCGAGCAGGGCCGTGGTTTCGCTGTGGTCGCCTCCGAGGTGCGCAGCCTGGCGCACCGGTCCGACTCGGCCGCCAAGGAGATCAAGCAGCTGATCGACGCATCGGTTGCGCAGGTGGAGGCGGGTGGCGTGCTGGTCGGCCAGGCCGGCGGCACGATGCAGGAGATCGTCACCGGCATCAGCCGCGTCAACACCATCGTCGGCGAGATCGCCACCGCCAGCCGCGAGCAGGAACTGGGGATCGAACAGATCAACCAGGCGATCGGCAGCATCGACAGCACCACGCAGCAAAACGCGGCGCTGGTGGAGCAGGCCGCCGCAGCGGCCGGCGCCTTGCAAGCCCAGGCCGATCAGCTGGCCGAGGCGGTCAAGGTGTTCCGGCTGTCGCGCTAATGCTACTTCAGACTTCCGGCCTCAGTCTTCAGTCCTCAGTCCTCAGGCGGCGCGCGGCGCATAGGCCGGGTGCGGCAGCGCGCTCGGGCGCACCGCGTCGGCGCGGGCGCCAGCCGCCGGACGCTGGGCCGCCGCCAGTTTGAACACACCCACCAACTGCACCAGCTGCTGCGCCTGATCCTGTTGCGCCTCGGCCGCCGCCGCCGCTTCTTCCACCAGCGCGGCGTTCTGCTGCGTGACGGTGTCCATCTCGGCGATCGCGTGGTTGATCTGCGCGATGCCCGCTTCCTGCTCCTGGCTGGCCAGGCTGATCTCGCCCATGATGTCGGTCACCGATTTGACGGCGCCGACGACGCGCGCCATCGTCGCGCCGGCCTCGCCGACCAGCTGCGTGCCGGTGCCGACCTTGCCCACCGAATCATCGATCAGCAGTTTGATTTCCTTGGCCGCCGAGGCCGAGCGTTGCGCCAAGGTGCGCACCTCGGAAGCGACCACGGCGAAACCGCGTCCCTGTTCGCCGGCGCGGGCCGCTTCGACCGCCGCGTTGAGCGCCAGGATATTGGTCTGGAAGGCGATGCCGTCGATCACGCTGATGATGTCGACGATCTTCCTCGCCGAATCGTTGATCTCGGCCATGGTGCTGACCACGTTCGCCACCACGGCGCCGCCCTCGACCGCGATCTCGGACGCCGAACGCGCCATCGTGTTGGCCTGGCGGGCGTTCTCGGCGTTCTGCTTGACGGTGGCCGTCAGCTCCTCCAGCGACGAGGCGGTCTCCTCCAGGGCCCCGGCCTGCTGCTCGGTGCGCGAAGACAGGTCCTGGTTGCCGCTGGCGATCTCGGTGGCGGCCGTGACGATGGAATCGGCGCCGCCGCGCACCTGGCGCACGATGTCGGCCAGGCTGTCGCGCATCGACTGGACCGCGAACAGCAGGCTGTGGCTGTCGCCGCGTGGCAGCGCGATCGCCACCGCCAGGTCGCCGTCGGCGATGCGGGCGGCGATGCCGGCGACATAGGCGGGCTCGCCGCCGAGCTGGCTCAACAGCTGGCGCGAGATCAACCACGCGCCGCCAACGCCCAGGCCCAGTGCGGCCAGGCCCAGCAACAGCATCATGTTGCGCGAATTATGATAGGTTTCCTCGGCGCTGGCGCGGGCTTTTTCCATCGCGTCGCTCTGGTGGCCGATGACGGCGTCGAGCCGTTTCATGTAGGTCATCTGCAGATCGCGGGTGTTGCTCAGCATGAAGTCGACGGCCTTGTCGACACCGTCCTCCCGGCGCAGGCGCATCACTTCCGCGATCGAGGCGGCATAAGGCGCATAGGCGGCCTGCGCCGCGTCAAACAGGTTTTGACCGGTGCCGGACTGGACCATCACGTCGAGTTTTTGTGCAGAGACCACCATTTCCTTGAGCTTCTCGCCGACCACGGCGAATTCGGCCTGCGCTTTGGCCTCGTCGCGGATCAGCAGGCCGTTGCGCAGCGAGCGCGCAATCTTGTTGTTGATGTTAATCAGGTTCTGGGCTTCCAGCACCTTCGGATAACTTTGGGTGACGATGGCGTTGGTGCCGGCGTTGAGCGTACTCAGATGATGGAGGGACAAGCCGATGACGATGGCCAGCATGGCCAGGATTACGCCGAAGCCGATGCGCAGCCGCGTGCTGACTTTGATGTTCTTGCTTTTCATTTTACTGATTCCGATGTCGAGGGTTGAACTCGCGCTGCGTGCGATGCGTGCGATGCGGGCATCGGTGGCGGCGTTGGCGGGAATGAGGCCGGAGAAAATCAGGGGATCGCGGAAGGGTTGGGCGATCGGTGCTACGTGGGATGGTTGAGACTATACTTGTTTATTTTCCATAAGGCAATTGATTTCTTAATGTACTAATTTGTTGCGGCTAGCGGAGCCGCCGGCAACCGTGTCCATTGGGAGCGTTTCCATATAAAATTGGCATTCTGCTCATTTTGCCAAGGTAAATCGACCCGATGAATGCCACTTCTTCCCGTCTGGATGTACTCGATGCGCTGCGCGGCTTCGCCATCGTGTCGATCATGCTGCTCCACAACATCGAGCATTTCGATTTCTACTTTTCCCCGAGCGGACTTCCTGAGTGGCTGAAGACGGTCGACAAGATGATCTGGGACAGCTTGTTCTTCCTCTTCGGCGGCAAGTCCTATGCGATCTTCGCCCTGCTATTCGGCATGACGTTTTATCTCCAGTGGCATAGCCGCGAGCAACGCGGCGAGGATTTCCGGCCGCGCTTTGCGTGGCGCCTGGCTTTGCTGCTGGCTTTTGGCCTGTTCAATTCGATGTTCTATCACGGCGACATTCTGAGCATTTACGCGGTGCTGGGGCTGGCGTTGATACCGGTGGCGAGGCTGCGAACCTCGACCGTCGTTGCCATCGCGGTTATCTTGCTGCTGCAACCTTATGCGTGGATCGAGTTTTTCCAGGCGTTGCCTAATCCAAATGAGAAACTCGCCGATCCTGCGTCATGGGCGTATTTCGGCCGCGCCAATGAATATATGGCGCATGGCTCCGCGTTCGACGTATGGTGGGGGAATCTGACCAATGGCAAGGTCGGCGTGATACGCTGGAGTTGGGAGAATGGCCGGGTATTCCAGATTCCGGCGTTGTTTATGCTTGGTATGGTCGCCGGCCGGAAGGGCGTATTTACCCAGTCACTGGAGAGTAAACAATTCTGGCTGCGAACACTGATCTACGCGGTGATCGCATTTATTCCATTCTATTTACTCAAATCCTATCCGGAGTCGTGGAATATCGGTGCGGCGATCCAACGTCCGCTATTGGTGATCGTGACGTCGTGGTCCAACGTGGCATTTATGGTGGTGCTGGTATCTTCGTTCGCGCTGCTATTTTATTCATGGCGCTGGCTGGAGTTTTTCTCGCCACTGGGAAGAATGAGTCTGACCAGTTATGTGGTGCAATCAATCGTTGGCACATCGATTTATTATGGGTTCGGATTGGGAATGTATCAATACACCGGCGCCAGTTTCGCCTTGGCCATTGGGATTGTATTGGCGCTGCTGCAGCGTCAGTTCAGCGTGTGGTGGTTGAGGAACCACAAGCAAGGGCCGCTCGAAACCCTGTGGCATCGGGCCACGTGGATGGGTTCCGCCAGGTAGGGCGTGCCAGTTATTGGCGTGTATAGACCAATAAGGAGCTTGGCGCCGGCGCAAGCGGCGCAAGGCGGGCGGTTTTAATCCTCCGTCAAATCGTCTTCGGAATCGATCCAGACTATGCGGCCATGGCCGGCTTCATTCAGACGCGTGATGAATGGGACGGCGGCGCTGTCCGCCAAGTTGAATTCAAACCTGACGTTGTCAGCATGGGAAACATTATCGAGGCTGGCGCCGGCCATTTCGATTTCTCGCCTGATCATGCCTTCCATCGCATAAGGTGCGGTGCAGATTAAATGGCGCAGCTTGATAATGGCGATTTTCTCTGCGCCTAATAATGCCTGGGCGACGCTGTCGGTATATGCCCGCACCAAACCGCCAGCGCCCAGTTTAATACCGCCGAAGTAACGCACCACGGTCGCTAATACGCCCTCCAGATCCTGATGCCTTAATACATCGAGCATCGGCCGCCCGGCCGTGCCGCTGGGTTCACCGTCATCGACCGCCGCTGATTGTCCGCCGGCTAATAATGCCCAGCAAACGTGCGCGGCCTGTGGATGTTGCACCCATAACGTCGCCACGACTTTTTGCGCGGCGGCGCGGTCCGTCATTGGCTGCACGCAGGCAATAAAACGGCTTTTCTTAATCAGCAATTCATGCTGGACGGGAGCGATTATGGTTTGAGGCATTGCGATGGTTACTGTGCGGGCCAGGGGGGGGGCGGAGCCGCGTATGGTGCCAGATATCATTGAGAAATACAAAAAACAGGCGTCGGGGCGTCACGATATAATTCTCCGGTATCGACCCAACATAGACGCACTCGCCAAGACAGCACCATGACAGACATTGCAGATCAAGAAAACGACGACGAACTGATGCGCCAACTCGGTCTTGCGGCCAAGGGGTTTATGTTGTCCAAGATGGAAGGGCGCGTGTTTTTACGGCTGACCGGCATTGTCGAGTATGGCGGCGCGCATTATCCCTACGATCTGGTGCCGGCCCAGGGCGTGCTTGCCAAGCCGTCCAAGTGGCGCAAGATGGATGGCGAGGCCCGTTCTGCGCTGCTGCGCGAGCGCGCCAGCGACGCCGTCGTCGAAGAGCTCCACGGTCACGTCGGCGACTTCGTGCGCGAGATGGCCGACGCCTGCGACGATTGCGACCTGGACCCGCAACCTTTCCTGCAAGCGCTGGCCGACATGCAGATTTCGGAGCCGGCCGGCACCGTGTTCGACCGCATCCGCCAGCGGCTGGAACACGCGGTCGAGCGCGAAATGGAGGAGCAGCACGCCGAGCGCACCCGGCAAAGCATCAATCTGGCCGAATATCCGGCTTCGTTCGACGTTGCCCGCCGCATCAAACGCAAGTTCATCGCGCTGCTGGGTCCGACTAATTCCGGCAAGACCCACCAAGCCATCGAGGCGCTGGCCAAGGCGCCCAGCGGCGTGTATCTGGCGCCGCTGCGGCTGCTGGCGCTGGAAAACTACGAGCGCCTGCAGGCCATGGAACAGCACGGCAAGCCGCTAGCCGTGAGCCTGGTCACCGGCGAGGAGCGCCGGCTGGTGGCCGGCGCCACGCACGTCGCCAGCACGGTCGAGATGCTCGACACCCGCACGCCGGTCGACGTGGCCGTCATCGACGAGATCCAGATGCTGGCCGACCGCGACCGTGGCGCCGCCTGGACCGCCGCCGTCTGCGGCGCGCCGGCACACGTCGTCTACCTGGTCGGGGCGCCGGAAGCGCGCCGCGCCATCGAGGTGCTGGCCGCGCGGCTCGACTGCGAGCTTGAGGTGCATGTGCTGAAGCGCAAGGGGCCGCTGTCGATGGAGCCGACCGCCGTGCGCAAGCTGACCAACCTGCGGCGTGGCGACGCCGTCATCTGTTTCTCGCGCCGCGAAGTGCTGATGTGGCGTGACATGGTGACCGACGTCGGCCTGTCGGTGGCCACGGTCTACGGCAATTTGTCGCCAGAAGTGCGGCGCGCGCAAGCGCAGCGCTTCCGCGAGGGCACGGCCGACGTGGTGGTCGGCACCGACGCCATCGCCATGGGCCTGAACATGCCAATTGCGCGCATCGTGATGACTACGTCCGTTAAATACAATGGATATGAAGAGGAAGAGATTCCCGCCGCGCTCGCGCGCCAGATCGCCGGCCGGGCCGGGCGCTTTGGCGTGCATGAAGAGGGCCTGGTGGCCGGCTACGACAACGAGACGCACAACGTGATGCGCTCGCTGCTGCACGAGAAGCCGGTGCCGCTGAAAACCACCGGCTTTGCGGTGGCGCCAACGTTGGAACATTTGCACCGGATTTCTTCTGTGACCAACGAGCACGGCCTGGCCAAGCTGCTCAAGCGCTTCGTCCACAATATCGACGTACCGGATGGCTTTTTCTATCCGCGCATCACCGAGGACCAGTTCGAGCGGGCCGCCTGGCTCGACACCTTGCAGCTGACGGTGGCGGAGAAGTTCGCGTTGTCGCTGGTGCCGATCTCGTCGAAGGTGCACACGCTGCAACACGCATGGGAAGGCTGGGCCACCGCGCTGGCGCACAAGAAGATCACGCGCCTCAAGCCGGAGCAGAATCCGCTGCATTTCATGAACTTGCAGGAGGTCGAGGACGCTTGCAGGCTGTATTCGGCCTACGCCTGGCTGGCCTATCGTCAGCCCGAGTACTTTCCGGACACGGAGCTGGCGCAAAAGCTGTCGCGCGAGGCGTCCGAGCGCGTCGATTCGATCCTGCAGGACCAGAACTCGGCCGCCCGCAAGCGTCAGCCGAAGAAATTCCGGCGCTGATCAAACGCCAGGCTGCGGGTCGCCGTGCAGCTTGAAGCGCCAGGACAGCTTGAATGGCCGCGTCACACCTTTTGGGTCCGAGACGAGCGGCACGGCGAACGCCTGCTCATCGAGCAGCTCCAGGGTCCAGGCGGTGGCGCCGAAGAAGTCGAAGTGGATCAGGTTAGGCTCGACCAGCTCCAGGCCGGTGAAGGCCCCGGTCGAGTACATCGCGCCCAGCCGCGCGGCGTCGACGATGTCTAGCGCGGGATCGAGCAGGTAGATGCGCAACGTGTCTTCGTGGAGGATGTCGTCGGTCAGGAAGATCAGGAAGTGGCCCTTCCAGCAAGCCGCCGCTTCGAGCACCACGCCGTCGACGATTTTGCCCGTGGTTTCGCCGTAGAGTATCAGTTCGCTGCGCGGCAGATCGTCGCTGCCCTGCCGGGGGCGGATCGAGAAGTCGTCTGTCGACAGCAGCTTCATATTGGCTTACCAGATAGAGCTGACGCCGAAGGCCGCCAGCGCACCCCCGACGAAAGCGCCCACTGTAACGCACACCGGGGCGCCCGGTCCACATGCCAGGCCGGCCAGCGCGCCGCCGGCCATGCCCCCGGCGATGCCGGCGCCGTTGATGGCGATCTCCCGTCCGGTCGCCGCCGCTTTGTTGGTGGCGGTGGTCACGTTGTAGATCGACAATCCCAGCGACACGAAGATCACGCCTCGGCCGGCGTAGGCCAGGCGCGACATCGTTTGCGTCACCGCCGGGTTGGACTTCCCGGCCGAGCTGACGATCGACGCGTAGACGATGTTGCGCTGCGACGCGGTCAGCCGGGAGAAGGTCGCGCCGGGGCCGTACATACGGCTGGTCTGGCGCGCGATCAGGTCGTTGAGCGTGTAGCCCTGCGCCTTGATGCGCTGAGCCACCGCATGTCCCACCGAAGTGCTGCGCGAGCGGATGATGGCCATCACGGCGTTGCGGGTTTCCTGCGCTTGCTGGGCCGCCTGGCCCCAGGTGATGCGGCCGGTGAACGCTTCGGTGCGCAGCCGGTCCGCCATGTGTTTGATTTCGCGCGCGTAGGCGATGCGGGCGGAGGCGTCGATGGTCAAATGGGCGCCGGCGTTGGCGAGCTGCGCCTCGAGCGATCGGATCGTCTGCTCGAAGAGTTCCTGGTTCTCATCTTTTGTCGCTGTCGCCATGGCGCGCATCCCTGTCTAATTATGGTAGAAAAATACGGTGAAAAATAACGAGGAATCCACAGGTTAGAGACATCCGTGCCGGGCGAATTGTGGCCGCGCAAGCGACTGCGCTAAGTGGTGCGCCGCGAGCGATACGGTGCTTTGTTCCTTGCTACAGCTCAATAAGTTCATCCGCAGCAATGCCATCATCGACAGCCTGTGCGGTTCGACCATCGCCATCACGGCTGGGGTCGCACGGGTTGTCACGGATGCCACGATGGAAAAACTGCTGCCGTATCTCGAACGTGAACTGGGCCTGCTGCGGCAGGCGGGCGCCGAGTTTGCGGTGCGCTATCCCAAGCTGGCCGGCGCGCTGGCGGCGGGCGGCGAGGGCGGCGCCGATCCGCATGTCGAACGCCTGATCCAGGGCGCCGCCGTCCTCAACGCGCGGGTCGGCAAGCTGCTCGACGATGGCTATGCCGGCTTCACCGAAGCGCTGCTGGGCATGCTGTACCCGCATTACCTGCGGCCGATGCCGTCGTGCTCGATCGCGCGCATCGACCACAGCGGCGCCAGGGCCGGCGACATCGCCGGCGTCAGCGTGGTGCCGCGCGGCACGGGCTTGACGGCGCTGGGACAGGCGAAGGTGGCTTGCCGCTTTCGCACGGTCTACGATGTAACAGTGGCGCCGGTGGCGATCACTGCCGCGTGGTTCGAACCGCATATCCAGGCGCCGCCGGGCGTGCAGCTTCCCGCAGAGGCCGGCGCGGCCATTTGCATCAAGCTGGAAGGTGTCGGCGCGGCGCTCGGCCCGGCGTTGGGCGCACTGTCGACGCTGCGCGTGTTCATCGACGGCGAACCGTCGCTGCGGGCGGCTTTGCGCGACACGCTGTTCATGCGCGGCGCCGGCGCCTGGGTGGAGGCGGACGGCCTCTGGCACCCGTTAGCGCGCCCGCCCGTCGCGCCGGTCGGCTTTGCCGATGACGAGGCGCTGCTGCCGGCCGCCGCCTCGGAGCACGGCGGCTATCGGCTGCTTGCCGAGTACTTCGCCTTCCCCGACAAATTCGACTTCTTCGACATCGACCTGAACGCGCTGCTGGCCGATGTTCCCGCCGGCTGCACCCGACTGACGCTGCGCCTGGCGCTGGCCGGCTGTCGGCCCGATATGTCCGCCGCGCGCATCCTGCGGGCGCTGGTGGCGGATAATCTGGTGCTCGGCGGCACGCCGATCGTCAACCTGTACGCGCAGCAGGCCACACCCATCCGCGTCACCCACGCGCTCAGCAGCTATCCGCTGATGCCCGACCAGATGCCGGCCAGCTGCAGCGAGATCTACAGCGTCGACGCGGTGCACATGGTGCGCGCGTCGCCGGACGGCGACAGCGTGACCGAGTTTTTTCCCTATTATTCGCTGCGCCATGGCGCTGCGGTGCGCCGCAAGGGCCGCTACTGGCTGGTCAGCCGCGATGAAGCGCTGGCCGCCAGCGGCGCCGCACACGATTTTTCGCTGACCGTGGTCGACCACGATTTTTCACCGTTGCGCGCGCAGCGGGCCACGGCGTCGGTGCGCGTCACCTGCAGCAACCGCGATCTGCCCCATCACATGGAGTACGGCCGCGCGCGTGGCGATTTGGTCGCGGAGGCCGACGTCGGCGGCTTGCCGATCCGCGTGCTGCGCCGGCCGACCACGTCGTACCGGTTGAGCGCGAACGGCAACGGCCAATGGGGGCTGATCAGTCATCTGGCGCTCAACCATCGCACGCTGACGCACGAAGGCTTGCCGGCGCTGGCCGCGATGTTGCGCTTGTACGCGCGGCGCGACAACGCCGTGTCGACGCGCCAGATCGACGGCATCACCGGCCTGTCGCAGCGGCTGGCAACCAAGTTGTTGCGGCAAGCGCAGGGCAGCGCCTATCTGCGCGGGGCCGAGGTCACCGTCACGCTGGACGATGAGGCGTTCTCGGGCACCGGGCTGCATATCTTCGCGCAGTTGCTCGACCATCTGTTCGGCCTGCATGTGCATCTAAACAGCTATACCCAGCTGGTGATCGTCTCCAGCATCAATGGAAAGGAGTTGCTGCGATGTCTGCCCCGCAACGGCGCGTTGAGCTTGGCCTGATCGGCGAGCTGCTGGCCGAACCCCACCGATTCGAGTTCTTCCAGGCGGTACGGCTGATCGCGCTGGCGCGGCAACAGGACGGTGGCGCCGGCCTGCACGACGTGCGCTTCCGCAACCGGCTTTCGCTGGGCTTCCCGCCCAGCCAGATCGACAACGTCAGCAGCGATGCCAAGGGCATCCGCATCACACCCGCGTTCATGGGCTTGCTGGGCAGCCAGGGCAGCTTGCCGCTGCACTATTCGGAGCGCATCAACCGCCACGAAAAAGGCCATAGCGACGGCGGGCCGAGGGCGTTTCTGGACCTGTTCTCGCATCGCGCACTGGGCATGTTTTACCAGGCGTGGGCGCGGCACCGGCCGGAGTGCATGATCACGCCTGAGGGCGGCGACGCCTTCCTGCACATGCTGACTTCGCTGTCGGGCGCGCACGCCGCCACGGACGACGACATCGAACGCGAGACGATGGCGTTCTATGCCATGCAACTGCGCAGCCGCACCGTTTCCGGGCCGTTGATGGCGGGAATGTATTCGGAATACTTCGACGTGCCGTTCGCAGTCGAGCAGCTGTTGGGCGAGTGGCAGGATTTGCCCGCCGACGACCAGGCGCAATTGGGCGTGGCAAATGTCGATCTCGGCGGCGGCGTGTTGCTGGGTCAACGACTGTACCGCTGTGACGCCCGCGTGCGCTTGCGGATCGGCCCACTGGACCGTGACGGCTACGACCGCTTCTTACCGGACAACAGCGGCGCGCGGCAACTGGCGGCGATGCTGGCGCTGCAATGCGGCGTGGACATGTGCTACGAAGTCTACCTGATCCAGCGTGCGCAGGACGTGCGCGGCTTCAGCCTAAACGAAGCCAACGGCGCACGGCTGGGCGTGGATACCTGTCTCTACAGCCAACCGCCGTGCCGGGATCGCGAGGACTTGATGTATTTGTTGCACACCTGAAGGTCGCGGCAGACGATAAGTCCGGTTTGACCTATACAACATTAGATCGATTGACTTTTTTATATTATAGTTATTCATCTGCGACCTCCCTGAAGATTTCCATGGTTACCTGCTATCTGCGCTATCTGATCGATGCTTACAAGCTGGACGAATTTGAGCGCTACGGGAAGATGTGGATACCGTTGGTCGAGAAATTTGGGGGCCGGCATCACGGATATTTTCTGCCGTCAGAGGGCGTCAGCAACGTCGCGCTGGCGATGTTCACGTTTCCCTCGCTGGCTGCGTACGAGGACTATCGGACGAAGTCGGCTGACGACCCGGAATGCCAGGCCGCCTTCGCGTATGCTAAAGAAACGCGTTGCATCGTCAGTTATGAGCGCAGCTTTTTCCGGCCCGTCTTTGAGTAGTCATTTTCAGGGATGTAAAACGATGAAGATATTGACAGCGCTCGTTGGAACACCGCTTCGTTTTTCTAGCGGGTGTCTGGTAATGTCCGGTAGATCGAGGTCGCTGCCATCGGGCTGATGACACCGCAGTTGCGGTATGATCATTTCTCCAACACAAAGCCACCAGAGACGATCATGCCGACCCCACTTACCATCGCCAAGAACGACAGCATCTCCGTGGACCTGCTGTCCAACCTGGTCAACCGCCACGGCTGCATCACCGGCGCCACCGGCACCGGCAAGACGGTGACCTTGCAGAAAATCGCGCAGTCGCTGTCCGAGATCGGCGTGCCCGTCTTCATGGCCGACGTCAAGGGCGACCTGTCCGGCATCGCCAAGGCCGGCGCGCCGAGCGAGAAAATGGGCGTCCGCCTGAGCGCGCTGAAGCTGGAGACGCCGCAGTGGGCCGGCTGCCCGGTCACGTTCTGGGACGTGTTCGGCGAGAAGGGCCATCCGGTGCGCGCGACCGTTTCCGACCTCGGCCCGCTGCTGCTGGCGCGCATGCTCAACCTGAACGATACCCAGGAGGGCGTGCTGCAACTGGTGTTCCGCATCGCCGACGACAACGGTTTGCTGCTGCTCGACAGCAAGGATCTGCGCGCGATGCTGCAGCACGTGGGCGACAACGCGGCCGATTTCAAAACCAGTTACGGCAACATCAGCGCGGCCAGCATCGGCGCCATCCAGCGCGGCCTGATCGCCATCGAGGAGCAGGGCGGCGATCAGTTCTTCGGCGAGCCGATGCTCAACATCGACGACCTGCTGCAGACCGACGCGCACGGCAAGGGTGTGATCAATATCCTCAGCGCCGACAAGCTGATGAACGCGCCGCGCCTGTACGCGGTCTTTTTGCTGTGGATGCTGTCCGAGCTGTTCGAAAACCTGCCCGAGGTCGGTGACCTCGATAAGCCGAAGCTGGTGTTCTTCTTTGACGAGGCGCATCTGCTGTTTACCGACGCACCTAAGGCCTTGCTGCAAAAGATAGAGCAGGTGGTGCGCCTGATCCGCTCCAAGGGCGTGGGCGTGTTCTTCGTGACGCAAAATCCGATCGACATCCCGGATACGGTGCTGGGCCAACTCGGCAACCGCGTCCAGCACGCGCTGCGCGCTTACACGCCGCGCGACCAGAAAGCGGTCAAAGCCGCCGCCGAGACGTTCCGCCCCAATCCGGCGCTTGACGTGTCGCAGGTGATCACCGAACTGGGCGTGGGCGAGGCGCTGGTGTCCTTCCTCGACGAGAAGGGCGCGCCGCGCATGGTGGAGCGGGTCTTCATCCTGCCGCCGGCCAGCCAGCTCGGCCCGCTCGACGCGGCCGAGCGCAAGGCGGCCATCGACGGTTCCATCGTGGCCGGCGTCTACGAAAAGGCGGTCGACCGCGAATCGGCCTACGAAAAGCTGAACGGCCGGGTGGCGGCCAGCGCCCGGTCGGCACAGGACGCCCCGGACGCGCCCGCCGGTCGCGGGGCAACGCCGGGCCAGCAGCCATCATCCCAACAGCCTTCGGCCCAAGAACCCCGGGAAGCGGCCGGCGGCTCGATGTTCGGCGACGTGCTGGGCGGTTTATTCGGCCAGAGCGGCAAGCGCGACACGGCGGTGCAGGCGATGGTGAAGTCGGCCGTGCGCAGCATCGGCTCCCAAGTCGGCCGGGAAATTATCCGCGGCGTACTCGGATCGATCATGAAGAAACGGTAATATCCCTCGGTGGCGCGGCCATGCGCGCGCCACCGATACCTCAGCCTCGGCTATGATAGCGACCGGTCTACAACATTGGCAGCAATATAATTGCTTATCGACATGTTGTTGAATGGTTTTAGCATGGCAAGATGGGGATAACGTAGTGATCACAGGGACTATTGCGGCGGATAAACGGACGCCATCACAATTTGGCTTGATTAATCTGTTGAAAGCAGGCGCGGCGCAGCTGATCGTGCTGCATCATCTCGCCTTCTACGGGCCGATGGCCGATCATGTGCGGCCGATGTTGCCGGCGCTGATAGGTTGGCTGGGTGATAGCGCGCGTATCGCGGTGCAGGCCTTCCTCGTCATCGGCGGCTTTTTGGCCGCCAAATCCCTTGCGCCCACCGGCCACGCCGGCCTTGCCGACCCGATCGGCGCGATCTGGCGGCGTTACGCCAAGCTGGCGCCGCCGTTCATGGTCGCCACGTTGATTGCTGCCGCCGCATCCATGCTGGCTGGCAAGTTAATGGTGCATGATTCGATTTCCGAGCCCGCCACTCTCAGCCAGCTGGGCGCGCATGCGCTGTTGCTGCATGGCGTGCTGGGTTTCGCCTCGTTGTCGGCTGGGGCCTGGTATGTCGCCATCGACTTCCAGCTGTACGCGGTGATGGCGCTGATGCTGTGGATCGGTGGCCGCATCGCCGCCGGGCGACGCCTGCCGTGGCTGATGCCAGCCATGATCGCGCTGGCGGTCACATTTTCTCTCGTGTACTTCAACCTGGATGCCGACTGGGATAACTGGGCGCCGTATTTCTTCGGCAGCTACGGCCTGGGACTGATGGCGTGGTGGGCCAGCGATCCACGCCGCAAGCCGGGCGCTGCCGCGTTGCTGGTTGGAATGGCTTTCCTGCCGGTGATCGCTGCCCAAGCACTTGATTTTCGGAGCCGTATCGCGTTGGCGATGGCGGTGGCCTGCGTGTTGGTGTTGTTTGGTCGCGTCAAAACAACATCCAGCGGTACGGGATGGTCGGTGGTCAATGGTTTGGCGCGGATATCGTATTCGGTGTTCTTGATCCACTTCCCGGTATGTCTTCTGGTTAATGCGGCGTTCACCCGCTTCGTGCCGCCTGAGCCGGAATTGCAGGCGTTCGGCATGCTCGTCGCGTGGGGCGCCAGCCTGGTGGCCGGGGCTGTCTTCTTCAGCTGTGTAGAGGCGCCGCTGGCACGTCTGGTCCAGCGCACCACCGGCCAAACGGCGCTGCGTCCATCGTCCGCGTAAGCGAAGTCAAGCTGCAGTTGCGGTTACAAAAAGCCAATCCACTAAGGGTTGGCTTTTTTCATTTTGTTGTTTAGGACAGAAAGCCAACGTTGCCAGTTATATGATTTTGGAATATGAATTTGCAAATAAATGATAGATTGGCATTGTTTAGTCGGGCGTAATATAAAAGTAATGCAGCCATGGCAATTAAAAAAAGGACTGCAATTACAACATAGGAGACAACAATGACAACGCCTCAGACCCGTATGCGGAAGACTGTATTGGCCGCACTCATCGCCGAAATGGTGATTTCCCTCAGCGCCTCGGCGCAAACGGCCGACCAGCCGGTAATCGATCCTTCGGCGACAGTCGTCGTCAGCGGCATCCGCGCTTCCCTCAGTTCCTCGCTCAACACCAAACGCATGCAGGACGGCGTGGTCGACGCCGTTTCGGCCGAAGACGCCGGCAAGTTCCCCGACACCAATATCGCCGAGTCGCTGCAACGCGTGACCGGCGTGCAAATCCAGCGCAACGGCGGGGAAGGGCGCTACATCTCCGTGCGCGGCCTGGGCCCGGAATTCAACAATGTGCTGGTCAACGGCCGCACCATGACCAGCGACACCGGCGGGCGCGAATTCTCGTTCGACATGCTGTCGTCGGACCTGATTTCTAAGGTGCTGGTCTACAAGACCTCGCAAGCCTTCCTGCCCGAGGGCGGCATCGGTTCGACGGTGGATATCCAGACCGCGCGTCCGCTGTCGGGCAAGGTGGGGCATTCGACGGTGTTCAACGCCTCCAGCTCCTACGACGACAATTCGAAGAAGTACACCCCCAACGCCAGCGGCATGTATTCGTACGCCAACGAGGCGCGCACCTTCGGCGTGGCCGGCTCGGTGTCGTACACCGATCGCGCGTCCAAGCAGAACAAGGCCGTCAACGACGCCTGGAACTACCGCGACGTGGCGATGATCAATGGCGACCTCAACTCGCGCGGCCTGACGATGGCCGATGTCACCACCCGCAAGCTGTATATGCCGCAGAGCTACGGCTTCCAGCAGGAAGAGGAAAGCCGCAAGCGCCTGGTGGGTAACCTGGCGGTGCAATACAATCCGTCGCCGACCTGGAAGCTCAGCGCCGACGCGCTCTTCTCGCGTCTGGACCAGAAAAACTCGGTGGTCGCCGTCAGCGACTGGAACAATCCGACCCAGCTCGGCGTGAAGTACGACAACAACGACCAGGTGACCAGCTTCCTGCGCCCCGGCTCGACCTTTTACGCCAACAACCCCGAGATCGCCGGCGCCGGCAAGCTGCTCGGCGAAGCGAACTCCAACGACATGATCGTCAAGGGTGGCGACCGGCTGTCGATCACGCGCGCCTTCGGCCTGAATTCGAAATGGAAACTGGCCGACGAATGGCGCCTCGAAGGCGACGTGTCGACCTCGCGCTCGACGTCGGCTTCGCCCGATATGTGGGTGGTGGCCGGCATGGTGCCTAAAAACGGCGATGTGCTCAGCTTCAACGGCACGCCCAGCATCACCTTCGGCGACGGCCTGGCCGACCCGACGGCGGTGCGCGCGCACGCCGTCTCCAACGGCCAGGTCAACCTGCACGACAAGTTGAAAGAAGCGCGCATGAACCTGTCGTGGGACCACGATATCGGCTACTTCAAGGGCGCCGATACCGGCATCGGCTATTCGCAGCGCGAAGTCGGCCGGCTGACCTACAGCAGCGATTCGTGGAACGCCTTCAGCGGCTACCACGTCGGCCTGCCGGCCAGCCTGTTCACGGTGACGCCGCTGGAGAACTTCCTCGGCGGCGGCGCCCAGGTGCCGTCGGCGTATCTGCGCTTCGACCCGCACGCCTACATCAATTACCTGAACCAGCCGTCGCTGCTGCCGCAGTCCAACGATCCGGCCTTGTATTCCGACAAGACCAAGTATCCGAACGGTCCGATGGCGATCGACTACACCAAACCGTCGTCGTGGGGCGTGGAAGAAAAGGTCAAGAGCCTGTTCCTCGATACGCGCTGGGAAGGCAGCGGCTGGTCGGCCAACGCCGGCATGCGCATGGTGCGCGTGAACTCGAGCTCCACCGGCACCAGCCGCGTGTTGCTGTCGGCGGTCAAGAGCCCGAACGACACGACCTTCATTTCGCAATGGGGACCGTATCAGATCATCACCGTCGACAACAGCTATAACAGCTACCTGCCGTCGGCCAATCTGAAAATCGACCTGACCAAGGACATGCTGCTGCGCTTTGCCGCCTCCAAGACCGAGACCCGGCCAACGTTGAGCCAGATGAGCGTGGACAACTGGTACGGCGGCCGCTTCGGCGACGTGCAGACCGGCGGCGGCAATCCTTACCTGAAGCCGATGCAGTCGAAGAACTTCGACGTGTCGTATGAATGGTATTTGTCGAAGACCAACTATGTCAGCGCGGCCGTGTTCATGAAGAAGGTGTCCGACTTCCTGGAGACGACCTTGCAGGACATGCGCATTCCGCAGTTCGACGAAGTGGTGCATGACTCGCGCGTGCGCAACGGTCAGAAGGGCAAGATCAAGGGGATCGAGATTGCCGGCCAGTACGCCTTCGACGACGTGGCGCCTTGGCTGCAAGGCTTCGGTGTGTCCGCCAACTACACCTACGTGGACGCCAGCGCCGAGCGCGAGGGCGGTGCGCCGGCGTGCGGCTACCCTGGTTTGTCGCCGCAGTCGTACAACGGTTCGCTGTTCTTCGAGAACACCCGGTTCTCGGCGCGCGTGAGCTACAACTGGCGCAACCATTTCTCGGTCGATTGCGGCGGCGGCAGCACCATGCCGCGCAACCGCGCGGCATATGGCCAGACGGACGCCAGCTTGCGCTACAACATCACGCCTAAGATTGCGCTGTACCTCGACGCGATCAATCTGAACAACGCGAGAATGCGCGAGTACGCTCAAAACGAAAGCCAGTTCCTGACGCTGGAAGATGTCGGCCGCCGCGTGAACGTGGGCGTGCGGATGGCTTTCTAAGTTCGCCTCTTTATAGAACGGCCGGGTTCCGCATTGCATGCGGGACCCGGCCGTTTTTTTTGTGCTCGGCCGCGCGGCGGCATGCGCAATCGTGCGCCGTCGATGAGCAGTCTCGGGGATAAAATGAGGCTAACATGGGGAACCGGGAGAGTACGTGCACAAGGTCATTGCCATCGGTGGATCGTACGGCGCGATGCGTGTGCTGGTGAAGATCGTGTCCGCGCTACCAGGTGACTTTCCCGCGCCCGTGTTGATCGTCACCCATATCGGCGCACGCAGGAGTTCGCTTGCCGAGATCCTGGCCAAGGATAGCGCGTTGCCGGTGCGCGACGCGCGCGACGGCGAGGCGATCACCGGTGGCGTCATCCTGCTGGCGCCCGCCGATTACCATATGCTCGTCAGCGAGGACGGTGCCACCATCCGGCTTTATCACGGGCCGAAGGAAAACCATACGCGGCCCGCCATCGATCCTCTGTTTCGCTCGGTGGCCGTGGCGTATGGCGCGCACGCGATCGGCGTTGTGTTGACCGGGTATCTCGACGATGGCGCTGCCGGGTTGCAGGCGATAAAGTCGCTCGGCGGCTACGCCATCGTGCAGGACCCTGCGGACGCGGAGGCCGCCAGCATGCCGAGCATGGCGCTGGAGAGCGTCGCGGTCGACATGGTGTTGTCTCCGGACGACATCGGCCCCCAGCTTGTCAGACGCGTTCAATCAGATCGACTGGAGTCTTCCATGACCACACCATCGAAAGACGACGACGCGGACGCGGACGCGGACGCGATCAAATCCGGGCTGGCGCTGGAAAACCGGATGAGCGCCGGCCAGAACGCGTTCGCGGAACTGGCGACCATCGCGACGCCCTCGACCTTCACCTGTCCGGAGTGCCACGGTACGTTGTGGCAATTGAAGGACAGTAGCGTTCGCCGGTTTCGCTGTCACACCGGGCACGCCTACACCGCGCGCATTCTGGAGGCGTTGCAGGGCGATGCCGTCGAGGAGGCGCTTTGGGCGGCGGTGCGGGCGCTGCAGGAGCGGGAAAAAATGCTGCGCGACTTACACGCAGGCACGTCCGAGCGGGAGCGGGCGGAAAAAGCCTACGCGGCGCAAGCGGCGATCGTATCGGATCAGGCGGCGCTGCTGCGTGGCATGCTGGAGCGGCCGGAAAAAGACACAGAGCAGTCCTGACGGTCGCCGCATACTGAAGCAGCCGGCGTTACCGGCCCAGCAGGTGCGGTGGCTCCAGAGCGTACATTTTCGGCAGCAGCGGATGGGCCAGCATGAAGCAGCGGCCGGCGCTGGCTTTGACCAGGTCGATTTCCCTGGCGAAGTAGCGGGCGGTCAGCGCGTCCAGCGAACCATCGCGTTTGATCATCGACAGTCCCGCCTCGAGCCGCTGCGCCAGCCGTGGTTCGCTGTCGCTGACGTAGTACACCACCGGCAACGGGTAATACAGCATTAACCCCGGCGCCAGCGCCAGCGTGTCGACCAGTTGCGCATGCTCCTTCATCAGAAAATCCGCCTCGACCACGCTGATCGGCAGGTAGTCGAAACGGCGGCTGGCCAGCATGTCGAGCAAGGTCGCGATATTGCCGCTATCGACGACCTGATAGCCGTTGTGGCGCAGCACCGCGTTGTCCACCCAGCCTCGGCCTTGGCCGGCGACCAGCTGCTTCAATTGCGCGGCGGTGGTGATGGCTTTAAATTTCGGCAAGTCGTCGCGGCGCACGATCAGCCTGCGGTAGCCCAGCAAGCCACTCAGCACGGGCGTGCCGATCATGATGGCGCGCTCCTGCGGATCGTCGTCGTCGAGGTCGCGCCACGGACCGGCCTGCACGTTCATGCGCTTGCCTGAGTGGATTTCGCGCCGAACGCGCGAGGTGCTCATCGTATCGGCCACGCGCAGCACAGAGAACGGGCCGTAGGTCGGCGTGGTCTTCTTCAGCGCCAGAGTCAGCGCAGCGGTCTGGTACTCGTCGCGTTTCGGGGTTTTGCCCCAATCCCAGTAGCGATAAATCATCGGCGCCGGCGCGGCGAGCGCTTTGCGCGTACCCATCGCCAAGGTGGCCAGGGCCAGTAGCGAGTTTCTGCGGGAGTTGTCGACCGGGACGTCGGAGTGAAGGTGTGGCCTGAACAGTGAGTGCATGATGGAAATTCTAACACTGGTCCCTTGTGTGGGGGCGCGTTATGCGGCCACCATGCGCGGAGTTGGCGACACGTCAGGCGAAGGTTTGCAGCAGCCAGCGCAGCGTGCCTCAGACGAACTACGAAAATCAGCGACTGCGCAAGATTGGCGCGCTGTTCCAGTTTGGTGACGTCGGGGCACGAATCGACGCGGATCAGGAATCCGGCCAGCTGCGATGAAGTCCTGCCTGGCTAGATTGCGGCGCTGTCCGCGCGGGCATGATGATGGAGTGCGGCATATCGTCTGCTATCGCCCCGCAGGTTTCGGAAGCAGGCGCCGCAGCAGCGGACGCGCCATCGCCATCAGGTCGGGTTTGATCTCGTGGTTGAGCACGACAATTCCCGCCACCCAGCAGACCAGCGCTGCCGTCCCGGCGAGCGCGAGCTGCAGCAACGGGCTAGCGTCGTCGAGGCCGGGTGACAGCATCAGCAGCGCCGGGCCGGTGACCGTCAGCGCGGTCAGGGCGGCCGAGCGCGCCACGCCGCGGCCGAGTTCTGCCGCGCGCATGCCGGTCAGCGCGGCCAGGCTGCGGTACAGCAGCGCCGAACGCAGCAGCGACGTCGCGGCAATGGTCCATGCCACCGCCTCCAGTCCGAACGGCGCCGCGACCACGATGCCGGCGATGCGTATCGACACGCCGACCGCCTCCAGTTGCGCGCGCAGCCGCACTTGGCCCATGGCGACAAACAGGTCGCGCGCCATGCTGAACAGGCAGAACGTCGCGGTCGACACGCACATGATGCGCACCAGCGGCGCACTGGCATCCCACTGGTTGCCGTACAGCAGACGCGTCAGCGGCGTCGCCAGCACGGCCAGCACGGCAAAGAACGGCCACGACAGTCCCGCCATGTAGCCGATGGTGCGCAGATAGAGCCGCTTGACGTCGCGGCCATCACGGACGTTGGCGGCAAACAGCGGCAGGATCACCGGCGTGACGGCGCGCGTGATCAGCATGTTGAAAATATTCAAGGTCGCCTGCGCCTTGCCGAACAGTCCCACCGCCTCGACATCGATGAGCTTGCCGATGATCATGTCCGGCGCGGCCACACCGCACTCGTCGATCACGTTGGAGCCGGTGGCGTAGGCGCCAAAGCGCAGCAGCTTGCGCATGCCGGTGAAGCCGGGCAGCCACGGGATGTCGGCGGGCCGGAAAAGCTGGCTCACCAGCACCGTGACGAGGCTGCCGGCAACCGCCGCCCACGCCAGGCTCAGGTAACCGAAGCCCAGTGTGATCAACCCCAGGCCGACGGCCAGGTTCGTCAGCGCGTTGGCCACGTTGATGCAATAGAGCGCGCGAAAGCGCAGCTGCCGGCGCAGCACGGGCAGCGTGATGGAGCCGAACGGGATCAGCAGGACGTTGAGCGCGAGCACGCGCAAGACTTCGCCGACACCGGGCTCGGCGTAGAAATCCGCGACCGATGCGCTGGACAGCGCGAGCAGGGCGGCCATGGTCCAGGAGATCAGCATGGTCAGCGTGTAAGCGGCGCGCAAGTGCTCGGTGCTCAGATCCCTTTCCTGGATCAGGTATTGTCCGATGCCGAAATCGCGCACCATCTGGGTGATGCCGACAACAACGGCGCCGATCGAAAAGATGCCGAGCTGGCCCGGCGTCAGCAGGCGCGCGACGAGCATGCCGCCGGCCATGCCGATCGCCAGTACGGTGTACTTTTCGGCGAACGACATCAGCAAGGAAGTTTTTATCGCGTTCATTCTCTGGCGGTCCGCGGTGAACACGGCGGCAATATGCGTAAGGGGGGCCTTCGCATGTTATTGCGCTTTTTGTCTTGGGGAATTGATTTGGAACGAACCCTGGCGATGTGGGTTGGCGGGGTCTTCCAATTGCATTTTAATTAAAGTGTTACTCTTGTCATGTTCCTGGGCGGATACGCGCGCGGTGGACGTCGTCTTCATTACTCAATCGCGAAGGTGCACACATGGTCAAGGAATTTGAGCTCGCGACTTCGGTCGCGCTTCCCGTCGAGTCTGGCGTCACCCATGTTTATAGCTCGGTCAACCTTGCCGACGCCTTTGCGATACGACTGCCGGCGAGCGCATCGAACGATCCGGATTTGTTGGCAAGGTTTATCTTCTCGCAGCAGCCCTCCTGGGTTGGAAAGCTTCTCGGCGTACGCGATCTGCTGGTCGCCGGTTTCGGATTGAAGACGGGCAAGCAGTTGGCCGTGCTCGGCGCCGGGGTGGAGAAGGCCGAACGGGTCGGCATCTTCAGGATCTACAGCACCAACGCGACCGAGATCGTGCTGGGGGAGGATGACAAACACCTGGATTTCAGGCTGTCGATACTATGCTCGGCGGGCGCGGCGCCCGACAGCGCCCGACAGCTGACAATTTCTACGGTGGTGCATTGCCACAACCTTTTGGGGCGGGTCTACATACTGATCATCGCCCCGTTTCATCGCATGGTGGTCAAAGCCAGCCTGCGTCGTGCCGCAAGGATCGGTTGGACGCAGGCGGCGGCCCAGGCTTAATTAGTGCTGGCCTGAAGTGGCGCCTGGCGCCGATCGGTCTAGTGGCGCAAGACGATGGTCATCAGCGACACCGAATCGGCCAGTGCGCGGATCGCGTGCGGGGCGTCGCCCTCGACGTACACCATCTCGCCGGCCTTCAGCGTGGTGGGCTGGCCGCGCGTGATAACCGCGATCTCACCGGACAGGCATTGGATGGTGACCTCGCCTTTGACATGGTGCTCGGGCATCTCTTTGCCGGCGGGGAGCACCTGCCGGATCAGCTCGATCTGCTCGGTCTTGGTCAGCGCTATCGATGAAAAGGTGGCGAGGTCTTCGCCAGCGTGTGTCAACGCGATGACTTCTCCGGGTTTTGCATGTTCCAAAGCCATGGTGCCTCCAAAGTTGATGGTGAATTTCCATGTTAGCACCGCTTTCGATGCTCGGCAGGGCAACAGGACGCACCCATGCAAAGGTCTCGTCCGGGAAGCTATTGCGCATCTTGATTGTCGCCCCTAAAAATCGTCGTGACTCAGCGTGGGCGAGCGAGAAGAATCATCAGTATGAGGAAAGCGAATGAACGTGAAATCGCGAAATTCGACCGAGCCGTGGGTTGATCCGGACGATGCGCCAGAACTGGACGATGGGTTCTTCAAGGAAGGCGCGTGGCGCATTGATGACAGAATCGTCTCCCAAGAGGAGGCGCGAGCGGAAGTGGGAAAGCGGCGCGGCAGGCCAGCGATTCATTTTCTCTCACCAAGCTTGAATTCTTGCGACGTCATTTAATGCTGATCGTTAGTGATGCCCCGGGCAAAGTGATGTATAGGACAAATCAACCACACAATTCCCGATTTTTCTTACAGGAAAAACCTATTGAACTAGAATGATGTGATGGCGCAATAGCGAAATCGAAAAATCGACTGTATGGTGGCATGGATGCCCGTAAAGTTGCCAGTTAAACAGTGCTGCATTGGAAGCGATACTATGAAACGTCCTGATGTCCCTCACAACGAGGCCGAGCGGTTGCACGCGCTTCGCGCACTTCAAATTCTCGACAGCTCCCACGAGGAGCGCTTTGACCGGGTTACTCGGCTCGCCCGGCGTTTATTTGGCGTTCCAATCTCGTTGGTTAGCTTAATCGATGAAGACCGGCAATGGTTCAAGTCCGCTCAAGGATTGGAAGCAACGGAGACATCAAGGGAAGTGTCCTTCTGCGGGCATGCCATCAATCAGGCCGGACTGTTCATCGTTCCCAACGTGCTTGATGACGAACGTTTTTTCGATAATCCACTGGTGACTCACGCACCAAATATCCGCTTCTATGCTGGTTACGTACTCAAGATCAGACAGGGCATCAATATTGGAACGCTGTGTCTGATCGATTCGAAGCCACGGGAAATGGATGACGAGGACCAACAGCTGCTTCAAGACTTGGGAGAAATGATCGAACAGGAGATTAAGTCGATTCAGCTGGCAACCCTCGATGAGCTCACGCTGATCTCCAATCGCAGGGGCTTCATGACGCTGGTGGATCACAGCCTCAAAGTCTGCCGGAGAAACAAGCTTCCGATCTCGTTCGGGTTGTTTGACCTAAACAAGTTCAAGGCGATTAACGACTCGTATGGTCATCACGAAGGCGACTTCGCGTTAATTTCTTTCGCGCAGATCATGACAGAGGCGTTTCGCGATTGCGACATCATTGCGCGCCTGGGTGGGGATGAGTTTGTCGTAATGCTGATTGATTCCGACGAGGAGAGGATAGGCGTCGTTCTCGAGAGGTTTAGGGTTGCAGTCGCGGATGCGAACAAGAGACTCGATAAGCCCTACCAAATCGAATACAGTGTCGGCGTGGCCCACTTCCCGCACGATACGGATGCACCCATCGAAAAAATGATCCAGGCTGCAGACGATGCCATGTTTGTGGACAAGAAGGAACAGGGAATCGGCAGAGGTAGTTAATGCCCACGATACGCGGGCCGGCTCAGTATGCATGATGCGGAGCGCCCAGCGCGATAAAACGTGACCAAAACAAAAAAGCCCACAAACCGAAGTTTGTGGGCTTTTTTGATGAATCTTGGTAGGCCGTGCGGGATTCGAACCTGCGACCAACGTGTTGATTTGCAGCGAAATATGACCCACTTTGCCGCATAATTTGCAAACGAATCTGACCCACGTTTAGGACACAATCCTGCTCATGACATTGAGCGGGGAATTGGAGTGATCGACGTGGCATTACTAGGCATTATTCGACGCTGGCACATTCGCGAGCAGATCCCATTGAGAGAGATAGCCAGGCGGTTGGGCATCTCCAGAAACACCGTCCGGCGCTACCTGCGCTCGGAAACCATAGAGCCAGCCTACGCTGAGCGGCGCTCCACCCGCGCTATCGACAAATACGCATTCCAGCTTTCAGCGCTCCTCAAGACCGAGGCGGCCAAGTCGCGCAAGCAGCGGCGCACGCTCAAACAGATCCATGAGGACCTAAAGGAATTGGGGTTCGAGGGATCTTACGACAGGGTCGCGGCGTTCGCGAGGACCTGGAGGGAGGGTCAATCTGAGAGGGTCAATCCGGCCAGCAAACGAACAACGTGTGCTCCAGAATAGCTTGACCGGTTAGGCCGAGGATTTCGTAGCCGCCAGTGCCCGGCAAGATCAGCCTCTGTCGTTGAAGCTCCGACATGATCGCTGGCATCTCGGTTTTAGGACTAATGTGGTTCGCCTTAGCGAGAGCTTCCAGTTTCTTTTGTGGAATCTTCTCTTGATAGGAGGCAGAAATTGCCGATAAGAGCGTCCCGCACTTTCCTGCGAAAGCGATGGAATCGAAGTCCTGATTGGTGGTTGCTTGAATTTTTTGTGCGTGATGTACCAGCCACGCACCTTTAACTTTGTTTTCCATCTAAGAACTTAACGCTGGTGAATTTACCTAGAGTGCCCTTGGGAAACTTAGTGTACGGTTAATATTAATGGCTGTCTACTATTGTGATGCGACGGATGGACGAGGCGCGTCGAGTACTCGAAAGGAGGGTGAGTGGTTGTGCTTGCGACCAGAGAGCGACCAGAAACAAAAAAGCCCACGAACCGAAATTCGTGGGCTTCCTTGATAATTCTTGGTAGGCCGTGCGGGATTCGAACCTGCGACCAACGGATTAAAAGTCCGCTGCTCTACCAGCTGAGCTAACGACCCAAGGGTGCTTCGGTGGTAGGCCGTGCGGGATTCGAACCTGCGACCAACGGATTAAAAGTCCGCTGCTCTACCAGCTGAGCTAACGACCCCCGAAGAAGCGAGATTATAGGGGGTATCCGCCCAACCTGTCAAATGCCCTCAGGACATTATTTTCCGCCGAGGCGCTGTTTGGCCGTGACGGCGGCCGACGACTCCGGATATTGCTTGATCAGGTCCTGCAGCGTCTTCTTGGCGGCCTTGTCCTTCAGCTCGGTCTGGCAGCTGGCGATGTTGAGCATGGCGTCCGGCGCCTTCGGGCTGTCCGGATAGTTCTTCAGCACTTGCAGCTG
The DNA here is from genome assembly GCF_979258245.1 of Duganella sp. AC917. NCBI lineage: Bacteria > Pseudomonadati > Pseudomonadota > Betaproteobacteria > Burkholderiales > Oxalobacteraceae > Duganella > Duganella sp. AC917. Next base: position 3,275,994 of record NZ_OZ409848.1, on the reverse strand, counting down.
CGCGCTGATGGCGCTCTTGCAGTCGCGCTGGGCATAGAAGGCGTTGCCGAGCCAGTATTGCGCGTTGGGCGTGTACACGGAGGCTGGGTACTGGCGCACGAAGTCGGACAGGGCCGTGCCCGCCGCCTTGTAGTCGCCGGCCTTGAACAGTTCCATGGCCGCGCCGTAGTTCTTCTCTTCGTTCGGATCGACCTGGGCGGCCTTGCCGTCGACCGTCACTTCACGCGGCTCGAGCTTGCGCAGGCGGGTGTCGAGGTCGACGTAGAAATCCTTCTGGCGCTTTTGCGCGTTCGACAGCTCGTTTTGCAGCACTTCGATCTGGCCGCGCAGCTTGTTGAGCTCCTGCATCGTGTTGTCGTTTTGCGCGACCAGGTCCAGCGCGCTGGACTTGTCGGACTTGGTGTCCAGGCGCGCGTTCATTTCGATGCGCATCGCTTCAACCTTGGCGCGCAGGTCGAGCAGCGCTTTACGGGCTTCGTCGTCGTCGAACAGGCCGGCGTGGGCTTGCATCGGCAGCCAGGTCAGCGCGGCCAGCAGGGCGGCGGCAAGGCCGGATTTGGTGAGTTTCTTCATGTCGGGCGCTTTCAGCAAATCAAAATGGAAACGGGGCAGGGCGCGGTTGAATACCGCGCGCCGCCCCGTATTATGCCTGTGACCCGGCAAAAGGGTAGTGCTTTCGATTACTTGTAGACGATGTCAGCACGACGGTTCTGTGCCCATGCTTCTTCGTTCGAACCGGTCGCTTTTGGCTTCTCTTTGCCCAGCGAGACGGCTTCGATCTGCGATTCCGGCACGCCCAGGGTGGTCATGGCGCGGCGCACGGCTTCAGCGCGCTTTTGGCCCAGCGCCAGGTTGTACTCGGAGCTGCCACGTTCGTCGGTGTTGCCTTGGACCAGGATCGAGCGCGATTTGTTCTTGGTCAGGTAGGCCGAGTGGTTTTCCACCACTGGCTTGCCATCGGCGCGCACGACATAGCTGTCCAGGTCGAAGTAGATGCTGCGGTTGGCCAGCACGCCTTTTGGATCGTCCAGCGGATCCAGCGATTTGGTTTCAACCGGGGCCACGGTGCGCGTGTCCGACTGCGCCGGCGCGGCCTTGTCGGCCGGGCGCTCGACGACCGGTGCCGGCTCCGATACTTTCACCGGGGTCGAGCATGCCGACAGGATGGCGGCGGTGGTGATGACGAAAGCTAAGCTGCTGAGTTTACGCATTTGATTCTCCTGGTAATTGATTAGTTTAGATTGAATTACTGCATGAACGGACCCCAGGTGGGCTCCTTGATGTTGCCCGCCTGCGTGGTCAGGCGCTGCTTTACACGTCCGTCGACGGACACCACGGCCAACGATTTGCGGCCACCGGCTTGCGTGGCGTACATGATGTATTTGCCGTTGGGGGCAAAGCTCGGCGATTCGTCGCTGGTGGTGTCCGACAGGCGCTGCTCCTGGCCGCTGGCCAGATCCAGCACGTACAGCTGGAAGTTGCCGTCGCGGCGCGAGATATAGGCCAGGGTCTTGCCGTCCGACGAGATGCGCGGGCTGGTGTTGTACGTGCCGCTGAAGGTCACGCGCTTGGCTTCGCCGCCGTCGGCGCTCATGCGGTAAATCTGCGGGCCGCCGCTGCGGTCGCTGGTGAAGTAGATGCTCTGGCCGTCGGCCGAGAATTGCGGCTCGGTGTCGATGCCGTTGCTGTTGGAGACGCGACGCAGGCCGCTACCATCGGTATTGACCGTATAGACCTGGGTGTGGCCGTCTTTCGACAGCGCCACGGCCAGCTTGTTGCCCGCTGGCGACCACGATGGGGCCGAGTTGCTGCCTTTTTCGTTGGCGACCACGGTGCGCGCGCGCGTGACCAGGTTTTGCACGTAGACCACCGGCTTTTTCTGTTCGAACGAGACGTATGCGACCTTGGTGCCGTCCGGCGACCAAGATGGCGAGATGATCGGCTCGTTCGAGCGCAGCGCCAGTTGCTCGCCTTCGCCGTCGGCATCGGCCACCAGCAGCTGGTAGTTGCGGCCTTCCTGCTTGACGTAGGAGATACGGGTGGCGAAGGCGCCACGGATGCCGGTCAGCTTGAAGTAGACATCGTCGGCGATCAGGTGGGCCGACAGGCGGGTGAACTGCGCGGTGACGGCTTTGTCTAAATTGGAGATCTTGGCTTGCTTGACGGTGTCGAGCAGCTTGTAGCGCACGTCGTAGCGGCCGTCGGCCAGCGCGTCGACAGTGCCGACGACGAGCGCGTCGGCGCCCTTGGATTTCCACGCGCTGTAGTCGATGTTGTTGACGTCGGTGATGACGCCGGCGTCGATGACTTTAAAGGCGCCGCTGCGCTCGAGGTCGGCCTTGATGATTTCCGAGATTTTTTGCGGCGATACGCCTTCGTTGGCGAAACCGGCCACGGCGACCGGGATCTGGTTGCTGCCGACACCGGAAATTTCGATGCGCATCTGCGCCTGGGCCGCGCCCATGGTGGCCGCAATGGTCAGGCCGGCGTAAAGGAGGGTCAGTTTTTTCATATCAATGCATTTCCTTCAGGTTGAAGACGGCTGTAAGTTCGCGTTCTACCGTACCATCTTTCTTCTTTGGCAGTGGTGACGACTTGTCAATCGCGTTCTCGATCGCTTGGTCGTAGGCCGGCGAACCGCTGCCTTTGATCTTGCGTTTGTTGATGATTTCACCGGATGGCAACTGGGTGATCAGGTAAGTGGCTGTCAGGCTGTCGTCTTCGCCGCCGTAAGCCAGATTGCTCTTGATCTTTGCGCGGACGGCCGCCGAATAACCGCCGTCGACCTTGCCGCCGGTCGATTGCGCGGCCGTGCCGGTCGAGCCCTTGGCCGCCGAGCCCGTGATGCGGCTCATTTCCGCCGCGAACGCCTTGTCCTTGGCGGCCTTCTCGGCTTTTTCCTTGGCCAGTTTCTCTGCGGCTGCCTTTTTCTTGTCTTTTTCTTTTTCGGCCAGTTCCTTCTTGTCCTTCTCGGCCTGTTCTTTTTCTTCCTTCAGCTTTTGCTCGGCGAGTTTCTTGTCAGCCAGCTTCTTTGCTTCCAGCTTGGCTTGCTTCTCTTCGGCTTCCTGCTTGAGCTTGGCTTCCTTGGCCTCGGCCAGCTTCTTCTCTTCGAGTTTTTTCTTGGCCTTCAGGCGCTCGAGGGCGATGTCCGGTTCCTTCGGCGCGGGCGGCGCCTCGACCGGCGGCGGCGGCGGGGTTTTCACCACGGGCGTCGGCTCGGGTTCCGGCTCCGGTTCCGGCGCCGGCTCGGGAGTAGGGGCGGGCGGCGCGGCGTCCTGCACCTTCATGTCCCAGATTTCGGCCTGCACTTCGGTCGGTTCGTTGTTCTGCCAGCTGACGCCGACCCACAGGAACAGCAGCAGCACCGCGTGCATCGCCACGGCCAGCACTGCGGAGCGCCAGCCTTCGTTATGTCGCGGAACCTTGTACGGACCGCCTGCGGTTGCGGGTTTCATCGTCTGCACTAGTTATTTGGTGGACAAGCCGACCCGGTTGATGCCCATCTTCTTGGCTTCCGAGATCAGCTGGATCACGTCGTCGTATTTGCTTTCCTTGTCGCCGGCGATCAAGACCGGATAGTCCGGATGATCGGCGTGCAGCGCGCGCAGTTTCTTGACCAGCGCGTCGCGGTTGGGCGCCGTCTCTGGCGCGTCCTCGCCTTTGCCCTTGACGCCGATCGACAGCGCGCCGTTTGGCTTGATGACGATCTGCACGTAATCGCTTGGCGGCTTGGTCGATTTTTCAGCGTTCGGCAAGTCGACGATGCTCGGATCGGTGGCCGACGGCATGACCATGAAGATGATCAGCAGGACCAGCATGACGTCGATGTACGGCACGACGTTGATCTCGGACTTGAACTTGCGGCCGCGACCGCCGCGCATGCTGCTGGAGAAAGAGGAAGCCATGGTCTCTCTGCCTTATTAACGCGATTGACGTTGCAGGATGTTGGAGAACTCTTCGACGAAACTCTCGAAGCGGATCGCCAGACGATCGATGTCGTGCGAGAAGCGGTTGTAGGCGACGACCGCCGGGATCGCCGCGAACAGGCCGATGGCGGTGGCGATCAGCGCTTCGGCGATGCCGGGCGCGACGGCGGCCAGGGTTGCCTGCTGCACGTTGGCCAGGCCGCGGAAGGCGTTCATGATGCCCCAGACCGTGCCCAGCAGACCGATGTACGGCGACACCGAACCGACCGAGGCCAGGAAGGCCAGGTGCGATTCGAGCACGTCCATCTCGCGCTGGAAGGCGGCGCGCATGGCGCGGCGGGCGCCGTCCAGGATGGCGCCGTGGTCGATGGTTTCGCGGCTGGCGGCGTAGGCGGCCTTGCTTTTGATGAATTCACCCATGCCGGCTTCGAAGATGCGCGCCAGCGGGCCGCTGGTGGCGCGGTCCTTGCCGGCGTTCTGGTGCAGCGCGTGCAGGTTGCCGCCGGCCCAGAAGGTTTTTTCGAAGTCGATGGTCAGGCGGCGCGCCGAACGCACCGCGAACAATTTACTGAAGATGTACGTCCAGCTGGTCAGGGAAATGATGAACAACAACGCCATGATCAGCTGCACGATCAGGTGCGCGTTGGTGATAAGGGACAGGAAAGAGAGGTCTTGGGTGACGTTCATTGTTTATCAGTCTGATCAGTCTGTTTTGGTGATGTTGGTGGTGCTGCGCATTTTGTCCGCAACCGCTGGCGGCACCGCGCGGGGGCGCAGCGTCGAATCGACGCAGCCGACCTTGACCCGCGCCGTGTTCAGCAGTTGCTCGCCGCGCCATGCCTCCTGGATAAAGGAGATCGAGGCGCGTCCTAATTTTTCGATACTAAGTGTCAATTTTATTACGTCGTCAAGCTTCGCAGGCGCATGATACTCCGCGCTGACGCTTTTGACGACGAACATAGCGTCGTGTTCCTGCAATAAAGCGTGCTGGCCCACATTGATCTGCCGCAGCCATTCGGTGCGGGCGCGTTCGAAGAACTTCAGATAGTTCGCGTAATAGACGATACCGCCGGCGTCGGTGTCTTCGTAGTAGACCCGGACGTTCCAGATGAACTCTGCTGGCATGTTGTTATGATTGCAAGTGGGATTGAGCAACATTCTACGCGATTTTGTTATTTTGGTTGAAGGTTCGACGGCCAAAGCCGCTTCCATCCCGGCGCTTGTGCGGGATTTCAACTGTGGGCGCAAAGATTGCACTAGCGATAGTTAAGCGGTTTAAGAGCAACTTGCCAAGGATTGTAACAACCGCTTACGAATTGTCGGGGAGGCGCCGCCGCGCTCCCCTGGATGCTGCGGCTTATGCGTTGCGCTTGATCGCCAGCGGGCCGTAACCCTGGCAGGTCGGCATCATCTCGATGCGGTTGATGTTGATGTGCGGCGGCAAGGTGGCGATCCAGAAGGCGGTATTGGCGATGTCCTCGGCCGTCAGCGGGACGGTGCCTTCGTACACTTTGGCGGCGGCCTCGTCGTTGCCCTTCATGCGCACATTCGAGAACTCGGTGCCGCCGCACAGTCCGGGCGCCAGGTTGGTGGCGCGCACGCCGGTGCCGATCAGGTCGGCGCGCAGATTCAGCGTGAACTGCTCGACAAACGCCTTGGTGGCGCCGTACACGTTGCCGCCCGGGTAGGGCGTGGCGCCGGCCACGGAGCCGAGGTTGATGACGGTGCCGCTGCCGCGCTTGACCATGTCCGGCAGGATGGCGCGCGTCATGGCGACCAGGCCGCTGCAGTTGGTGGCGATCATGGTGTCCCAGTCGTCCAGCGACGATTCGTGGGCCGGGGTGACGCCCAGCGCCAGGCCGGCGTTATTGATCAGCACGTCGATCTGCTTCCATTCGGCCGGCAAGCCGTCCAGCGCGGTCTTGATCGAGGCTTTGTCGGTGACGTCCAGCACCACCGGCAGCACGGCGTCGCCCAGTTCGGCCGCCAAGGTCTGCAGGCGGTCCTCGCGGCGTCCGCTGATCAGCACTTTGTGGCCGTTTTGAACGAAAGTGCGGGCCATGGCGGCGCCGAAGCCGGCCGTGGCGCCGGTGATGAAGACGATCATGTTTTATCCTTGTCGGTGAGGGAAGTGGGCGTAAAGTCTGGACAAAATTGTAGCCGAAATGGCGCTATCGCTCGCGGTGCTCGTAAAAACGCACAATCTTGCCATTTGGGCAAGTCATTTCCTTGCTCAAATCTGGCGCATAAATTACAATCCGGGTTCCATTACGTCTCACGTAACTGGCGAAAAGCTGCGGTCAGCCCCAAAATGGTGCGTTGATTCGTCGGCGAAAGGTGGGCATCCACCGGGAAACGTGAGATTTCATTAGCCGTTCGCCTGGGCAGCCCATCGATGGAAAGCACGAAAGAGGCTGCCTGTCCGCTATCGGCGTCCCTCATTCGATCCAGCCTGCCAAGTCATACAGTTACTCATTCGATTGGAGTTTTTCATGTTCGCAAAAGATCACACCCTCGCCAGCGTTGACCCGGAATTGTTCGGCGCCATCCAGAAAGAGAACACCCGCCAGCACGACCACATCGAGCTGATCGCGTCGGAGAACTACACGTCGCCAGCCGTAATGGAAGCGCAAGGCTCGCAGCTGACCAATAAATACGCCGAAGGCTATCCAGGCAAGCGCTACTACGGTGGCTGCGAATACGTCGATGTCGTCGAACAACTGGCGATCGACCGCGTCAAGCAACTGTTCGGCGCGGAAGCGGCCAACGTGCAGCCGAACTCCGGTTCGCAAGCCAACCAGGGCGTGTTCTTTGCCGTTCTGAAACCGGGCGACACCATCATGGGCATGTCGCTGGCCGAAGGCGGCCACCTGACCCACGGCATGCCGCTGAATATGTCCGGCAAATGGTTCAACGTCGTTTCCTACGGCCTGACCCCGGAAGAGGACATCGACTACGCCGCCATGGAAGCGCTGGCCAAGGAACACAAGCCTAAGCTGATCATCGCCGGCGCGTCGGCGTTCTCCAAAAAGATCGACTTCGAGCGTTTCGCCGCCGTGGCCAAGGCTGTTGGCGCCTACTTCATGGTCGACATGGCGCACTACGCCGGTCTGATCGCCGCCGGCCTGTACCCGAACCCGGTGCCGCACGCCGACTTCGTCACCTCGACCACGCACAAGTCGCTGCGCGGCCCGCGCGGCGGCATCATCCTGATGAAGGCCGAGCACGAGAAAATCATCAACTCGGCGATCTTCCCGGGCATCCAGGGCGGCCCGCTGATGCATGTGATCGCCGGCAAGGCAGTCGCCTTTAAAGAAGCGCTGACGCCCGAGTTCAAGGCTTACCAGCAACAAGTCGTCATCAACGCCGACGTGCTGGCCAAGACCCTGATCAAGCGCGGCCTGCGCATCGTGTCCGGCGGCACCGAGTCGCACGTGATGCTGGTGGACCTGCGTCCGAAGAACCTGACCGGCAAGGAAGCCGAAACGATCCTGGGTACGGCGCACATCACCACCAACAAGAACGGCATCCCGAACGATCCGCAGAAGCCATTCGTGACTTCCGGCATCCGTCTGGGCAGCCCGGCGATGACCACGCGCGGTTTCAAGGAAGCGGAAGCGGAAGAAGTCGGCAACCTGATCGCCGACGTGCTGGACAATCCGCACGACGCGGCCACCATCGAGCGCGTCAAAGCGGCGGTGAAGGTGCTGGCGGATAAATATCCTGTCTACGCCAAGTAATTCGCTGTAAAAGTAGTCAACAGGTAGTAAAGCGGGGTGCCGGCGTGGCTGGCATCCCGTTCAGTAGTTCAATGTAAGTTTGCCCATGGCTCATATGAAATGTCCGTTCTGCCAGCATGACGATACCCAGGTTCTCGATACGCGTGTATCCGAGGAAGGGGATTCCATCCGCCGGCGCCGGCGTTGCGGCAAATGCGATAAACGATTTACCACGTATGAGCGCATCGAGCTGGTCATGCCGTATGTGGTCAAGAAGAACGGCAGCCGCACCGAATATTCGGCCGCCAAGTTGCGCGGCAGCCTGACGCTGGCTCTGCGCAAGCGCCCGGTCGCGGCGCCCGCCGTTGACGCGGCCGTATTGTCGATCGAAGAAAAATTGCTCACCAGCGGCAAGCGCGAAGTCGATACCGGCTACATCGGCGAGCTGGTGATGCAGGAGTTGCAGCGTCTGGACAAGATCGCGTACATCCGCTTCGCCTCGGTCTATAAAAACTTCGAAGACCTGGCCGAGTTCCAGGACGCCATCGCCGAAGTCGGACAGGACCGCAAGCCACGCAAAAGCTAGCATCCTGCTAGCGCACCTTTGATCCACCTCATACCTCGGCCATTGGCCGCTGCTACCGTCTAGCATAGTCCTGCTGACTTGCGGAGGTGTGCATGCCCACGGCCCGTGCTGTTGCCGGCTTTACCCTGGTTGAAGTGATGATCGCCGTGCTCGTGCTGGCACTGGGCATCGTCGGCGGCGTTTCGATGCAACTGGCGGCACTGCGCGCCCGGCATCAATCCACCTTGCTGGCGCAGGCTTCGTGGCTGGCCGTCGGCATGGCCGAACGCATGCGCGCCAATCCCGAACAAATGCGCCTGGCCGATGGCGCCAACCCCTACCTCACTCTCGATTACGACGTGCTCGCCGAGCCCGACCCGCCGGCGCCGGCCGCGCTGTGCTATGGCGGCGCCTGCGATGGCGCGCAGTTGGCCGCGTTCGATCTTTATGAAATCAAGGCGCTGATGCGCGAGAACCTGCCGGCGGGCCGCGCGGTGATGTGTCGCGACGCAGGCTTGTGGTCGGGCGGTAGATTGCGCTGGACGTGCAGCGGTGGCGCCGGTGCGCCGTTGGTGATCAAGGTAGGCTGGCGCGGCAAGAATCCGGACGGCACGCCGCGCAAGGACGAGGCCGGCGAGTACGTGCCCGGCGTGGCGCTGCCGCTATTAATGGCTGCGGGGGCGCCATGAGGCGGGCGCGCCAGCGGGGCTGGACCATCATCGAACTGGTCATCGCCACCGGCCTGGGCTTGGTGTTGACGTTGCTGGCCAGTGGATTGTTGCTGGCCACCAGTGGCAGCTATCGCAGTCACAGCGAAAACACGTGGATCAGCGATAGTGGCCGCTACGCGCTGGAGATTATTTCGCAGGCGATACGGCAGGGCGCTTACGTCAACTGGGACAGCAAGGAGGCGCCGGCCGAACTGGCCGCGCACGAGCCCGCAGCCATCGCCGGGCTCGACGCGAGCAGCATCAGCAAGGCCAGCGACGGTATCGACGGCGTGGCGCCGGATGTGGCCAATGGCAGCGATGTGCTCGCTGTGCGCTTCTCGGGATATGGCGCCGGCGCGAACGGCGACGGCTCCGCCCTCAACTGCGCCGGCTTCGGCGTCGGCGCGCCATCGGTCGTGATCGAGCGCGGCTGGAGCATTTTCTATGTCGGCGCCGATGCCGGTGGCGAGCCGGAATTGCGCTGCAAGTATCGCAGTGCGGCGGGCTGGGGCGCGGACGCCATCGTGCGCGGCGTCGATTCCTTCCAGGTGCTGTACGGCCTCGATAGCGATGATCCGGCCGATGGCGTTCCCAACACTTTCGTCAACGCCACCGCCATCAACGACATGGACGCGGCGTTGGCGCTGGTCGGCGCCACGCCGGACGAACTGCGGCGCGATTTGCATCGCAAGACCTACTGGAAGCGCGTCTGCAGCGTGAAAGTCGCGCTGCTTTTGCACGGCGAGAACAACACGCGGGCCGACACGGTGGCGCGCCGGTTCGATCTGTTCGGACCGGCTTATTCCGACGGCCATGGTGGCGACTTGGGTGTGCGGATCGAGGAGGATACATTTCCGGCGTCGCAACGCTGGCGGGCGCGGCGGCTATTCGGCATGACGGTCGCGCTGCGGAACCGGAGTAGTTGAGATGGCGCGCCGTCCACGTGGCTGCAACGGCATGCGGCGGCAGCGCGGGGTAGCGTTGCTGGTGTGCCTGCTCATGCTGATCCTGGTGATGCTGTTGGGCGTGTCGGCCGCGCAGCTGAGTTTGCAGGGCGAGAAGGCCGCGCGTGGCGAGCGTGATCGGGAGGTGGCGTTTCAGGCAGCGGAGGATGCGTTGGCGGATGCGGAACGCGACATTCAGGCGGGCGGCGGCGAAGTCGTCAGTCCAGCCTGCGGCGAGGCGCCGGTGTGGCAACGGGTCGATTTGTCCGGTGCCGTCGACGGCGCCTGCACCGTCGCGTACGGCGCGGCGACCGGAGCGGTGATGCAGACCGGGCAAGGCTTTCTGCCGTTTAAGAAGCCGCGCTACCTGATCGAACGGGCCGAATGCCATCACCCGGGAGAGGATGCGTCGGCCGCCGCCACGCCCAGCTATTGTTATCGGGTCACGGTGATCGGCTTCGGCGCAAAACCGGCGACCGAAGTGGTGTTGCAAAGCGTGTTCAGCAAACCGGAGTAGGGAGGACGTATGTTGGCGATTGGTCGGCACTGGTTCGCGGGTATCGCCCACCGGATGGCGGTGCTGGCCGTCATGATGGCTTCCTGCGCGCACGCCGCGCCGCCGGTGCTCGACATGGCCAGCGAGCCGTTGACGGCGGCGTGTCGCGTCGCCGTGCCGGCGCCCGGTGCTGGCGAGTTGGACGGCGCCTCCTTGCTGCGCGTGGCGTCGCCACCTGAAAGTGCCAGCGCAGGCGATCTGTTTCAGGCGACCATGAATATGGCCGACTGGGGCGGACATTTTTCCCGCTACGTGGTGCCGCCCGTTGGTGCGGGAGTTTCATCCACGTCAACGGAAATGTGGGACGCTGGCAGGCTGCTGACAGGCGACGGTGCGCGTGCGCCATCGCCGGCGCCGGCCGCACGCAAGATCTTCACGGCCATTGTGCAGCCGGATGGCGCGCTGGAGATGATTCCTTTCGATTGGAGCGCCCTGTCGGCCGCGCAACAGGAGCAGCTGAACCAGACGCCGCCGCCTGCCACCGGCAGCGACACGTTAGGAGCGCAACGCCTGGCTTTCTTGCGCGGCGACCGGTCGCAGGAAGGCACGCTGTTCCGCAAGCGCAGCAGTGTGCTGGGCGATTCGGTCAACAGCACGCCGGTGTATGCAGGCGCGGCTTCGGGCATGCGGCCCAATGTCGTCTATGTCGGCGCCAACGATGGCATGCTGCACGCCTTCGACGCCGCCGACGGCAACGAACTCTTCGCCTATGTGCCGAACGCGTTGATCGCCACGTTGAATCGCCTGACCAGCGCCGACTATGTCCACCGCGCTTATGTCGACGGACCAGCCAGCGTCGGTGAGGCGATGGTCTTCGGCGCCAGCAAGACAGTCCTTGTCTCCGGCATGGGCGGCGGCGCGCAAGGCGTTTTCGCGCTGGACGTCAGCGATCCGGCGCGGTTCGCGGAAGGTGGCGGCGGCGTGCTGTGGGAATTCACCGACCGCGACGACCCGATGATGGGCAATGTCACCACGCGTCCCCAGATCGCGAAATTACGGACGCGCACAGTCGCAGGCGTGCCGATCTACAAGCATTTCGCGGTTGTCGCGAGCGGGTTGAACAATTACGCACCAGACGGCCATGCAAGTCCGAACGGCAAGGGCGCCTTGTTTCTGCTGGCCCTGGACAAGCCACATGGCGCGGCCTGGCGGCTGAACGTCAACTATTATCGGTTGATCACGCCGTTGGCCGATTCCGCCTTGGCCAATGCACTCAGCGCGCCGGTGCTGGTGGCCGACCGCACTGGCGCGTTGAGCTACGGCTATGCCGGCGATTTGCAGGGAAACTTGTGGCGTTTCGATTTCCGCAGCGGGGCGCCGTGGGCCGGCGCTGTTGGCCCCGGCGCCGGCGGCGCACCGCTGTTTGTCGCGCGTGACGACAGTGGTAAGCGCCAGCCGATCGCGCAGCAGCCGTTGCTGGCGTACGCCGACGGCGGCGGTTATCTTGTGTTGTTCGGGACCGGCAAGTTGATCGAAAAGGCCGACCGCACATCGGCCAGTTTCGCGCCGCAGTCATATTACGCGATCCGCGACAGTCTGCGTGAGCCCGCCGAGGTTGTGACCAGCCGCAGCCAGTTGACGCAGCGGGTGCTAAGTGGCGACACCGGCGCGCCGCCGTTCAGCATACGCGGCGCCGACATGGCATTTGACAGCATGGGCTGGTACGTCGATTTCCTGCAATCGGAGACGACTGGCGAGCGCAGCATCGATAGCGGTGTGTTGGCCGGCGGCCAAGTGTTTTTGAATACACTGCTACCGGGTAGTGGTTCCTGTGGCAAAGCCCGCAGCCGCACGTATGCGCTCAATGCGCTGACCGGGCTGATCAATAAGGATAGCGTGGCTCCCAAACCCCCGGCGCCGACCTCCGCCGAGCAGCCGATTGTCGGGCAGGCATCGGATGATTACAGGTCGACGCCGTCGCTGCTGTCGGTGACGTCCAGCAGAACGCCGCCCGATCCAACCGGCCGCATGCACGTGCTTAAAGAACTAGCCGTTGCCAACGTCACCCCGCACGGCAGCGTTGTCGTCGGCCGCATCAAGGTGCCACTGCGCGCCGGCCGCCTGAGCTGGCGCGAGGTCGGCAACTGGCGTCAACTGCACGAGGCCGTCAAATGAACCGCCGCGTTCGCACTGGTTTCAGCATGATCGAAATGCTGATCGTGATGGTGATCCTGGCCGTCCTGGCTGCCGCCGCCATGCCCGCTTGGCAGCAGCATGTGATCAGCACCCGCCGCAACGAGGCGCAGGCGATGCTGCTGAAATTGATGCTGCAGCAGGAGCGTTACTTCACGGAGCATGGCACGTATATCGCGTTTTCTTCGACGTCGACAGATTTCGAGGAGCGCCAGTTTCGATGGTGGAGCGGCAGCCGCGCGCTGGACAGCGGCTACGAGATCGAAGGCAAGGCTTGTAACGACCAGCCGATCGAACAATGCGTGCAATTGATCGCGACCGCCGGTACCGCCGTGGTGGACGACAATTATCGCGACGACGAATGCCGCGAAATGAAACTCACCAGCATCGGCGAGAGACTGTCGACCGGCACGCGCGCGGAGTGCTGGCGATGAGCGGGGTGGTCATGGAGCATCACGCCGGCGTGTCGCTGGTGGAATTGCTGGTGGTGCTGGTGCTGGCCGGCATACTGCTCGGCGCCGCCGCGCCCGCCTACCACGACGTGATGCGGCGGCAGCAGTTGCGGGTGGCGGTCAACGACCTGGTGGCGGCCATCGACCTGACCCGCTCGCATGCGATCGCGCGCGGCGGCCCGGTCATGCTCGGGCCGCTGGAAGCGAGCGGCACCGATTGGGCCAAGGGCTGGGTGGTGTTCGTCGATGACAACGGCAACCGCCGGCCGGACGTTGGCGAACAGCGCCTGTTTCAGCACGGGCCCCTGCCGAAAGGCATGACCGTTGTCTCCGCCTTTTCGTCGGGCGGCGCACCGCTTTATCTCGCCTACAACGGTGCTGGACGCAGTTGCACCGCAAGCAACAGCCTGTCAGCGCGATGGGGTACGATCTCGCTGGCACGTGGCGACGATGCACGCAACATCAAAATCAACATGCTGGGCCGGCTGCGCGTATGCGATCCGGCTAGCGATTTCACCGATTGCGCCGGAGCGGGGAAATAAGTAACCAAACCCGTGAGTATCATGATTAGCAATGGTCGCTACGCCTATCGGGTGGCGGGCGGCGAAAAGCGCGGCATGAAGCGGCAACTTCTATGATTCTTCAGGCGGCAACTGCATCGTCCTCAGTTATTTCTACTTGGTAAGTCCATCTTTCATGATCCTCCGGAGACTATGATTTTCAAGTGCGAGACTCTATCGATCGCATTCAGCATCTCGACGACAGTCCCTATGTTCGCGTCGCCTCCCATCTTATCGACGTAGATGCGCCGGATTAAGAAATCCTCTGCTTTCGGAATGCGTCCTTGCTTTTCCCATTTTGCGACCGCTTGCTCAGAGCAGCCGCGGAGTTTGCCAAGTGAACGTTGAGACAGCTCCATAGCGCTCCGTATGTATCGGAATTCTGTGCTGTTCAGCTTTCCAGGCTTCCTTACAAGGGCATCACAGATCGTTTTGTAAGGTGTTGCTAGTCCGCCTTAGTTACACCTCCCAATATCCATTTGCATATAATGTGCCAAGACGCAGTTTTGGCTTGAGCCATAGTGTCCTCGCGCGTTGGCACCTTGTTCCCGCGCGGGACTGCACGCAACACTAATATCGACATGCTTGGCTGGCTGCCCACATGCAACCCGGCCATCGACCGCGACAATTGCGGAGACGCCAGCCATTAAGGACAAAGTGAACATTAGCAACGATCTCGAAGGCATGACCCTCGCTCTGGAATGGGCCGCGAAGGGGCTGTACACGACCTCGCCCAATCCGCACATCGGTTGCGTGATCGTGCGCGACGGGCAGGTGATCGGCGCCGGGGTGACGCAACAAGCCGGCGGCGACCATGCGGAAATCCAGGCGCTCAAGGATGCGCAGGCGCGCGGCCACGACGTGCGCGGCGCCACCGCTTACGTTACCCTGGAGCCGTGCAACCACTTCGGCCGCACGCCGCCATGTTCCGACGCGCTGGTGCGTGCCGGTCTCGGCCGCGTTGTCGCGGCGATGGAGGACCCGAATCCGCTGGTGGCCGGGCAGGGGCTGGCCAAGCTGCGCGCGGCCGGCATCGAGACCCGCACCGGTCTGCTGGCCGAGCAAGCGTACGAACTGAATATCGGCTTTTTCTCGCGCATGACGCGCGGCTTGCCGTGGGTGCGCATGAAGAGCGCGGCCAGCCTGGACGGGATGACGGCGCTGCACAACGGTGTGAGCCAGTGGATCACCGGGCCGGAGGCGCGCGCCGACGGTCATGCCTGGCGCGCGCGCGCCTGCGCTATTCTGACCGGCATCGGCACCGTCAAGGCCGACGATCCGCAACTGTCCGTGCGGGCGGTCGAAACGCCTCGCCAGCCGCGCCGCATCGTTGTCGACAGCAAGCTCGACATTAGCCTGTCCGCCAAGATACTGGAGGGCGGCGGCACCTGGATCGTGGCGGCGGTCGCCAATCCGGAGAAGGAGGCGGCGTTGCGCGCCGCCGGCGCCGACATCATCATGCTACCCAACGCCGCCGGCAAGGTGGATCTGCCTGAACTGATGCGCGAGCTGGGCCGTCGGCAAATCAATGAGTTGCACGTCGAGGCCGGCGGCAAGCTCAACGGTTCGCTGATACGCGAGGGCTGCGTCGACGAACTGCTGCTGTATCTGGCGCCGAGCCTGATCGGCGACGCGCAGGGCATGTTCGCGCTGCCGGCGCTGACCGACTTGTCGCTGCAGCAGCGCCTGAAATTTCACGAGGTTAAGCAGATCGGCGAAGATTTGCGTATCCTTGCACGATTCACCCATCTTTAAGATTGCACTCACATGTTTACTGGAATCGTCGCCGCTGTTGGCAAAATTGAATCGGTCAAACCTTTGGAAGGCGGCTCGTACGCGGGCGTACGCCTGAACGTCAATGCGGGCGGCTTGCCGTTGGCCGATGTCGCGCTGGGCGACTCGATCGCCCTCAACGGCGCCTGCATGACCGTCGTGGACAAGGACGACACCAACTTCAGCGTCGATGTCTCGCGCGAGAGCCTTAATTGCACCGTCGGCCTCGACACGCTGACCGAAGTGAATCTGGAAAAAGCCGTGACCCTGAACGAGCGCCTCGGCGGCCATCTGGTGACTGGCCACGTCGATGGCCTCGGCGTGGTGCGCAAGTTCGAGGCGGTGGGCGAGTCGTGGGAGCTGGTTGTCGAAGCCCCGCACCATCTGGCCAAGTTCCTGGCCTTCAAGGGTTCGATCGTGGTCAACGGCGTGTCGTTGACCGTCAACCGCGTCACCGACATCGGTACCGGCGCCGATCTGGTCTGCCAGTTCTCGATCAACCTGATTCCACACACCATCGCCGTGACGACCCTGAAGCACCTGAGCGTCGGCAAACAGGTCAACCTGGAGATCGACCTGATCGCCCGCTATGTCGAGCGCATGGTGTCGGTGGGCGCGGCGACCATGCCGTAAGTCCTGCCTTCAGGCAGCTACCAGAGTTTTGCCAACGGCAGCACGATGCCGCTGAACAGCGACCAGTCCGGGGAGGCTGACGTGAGCCCCCTGGCGACGCCCCAATCGATGGTGAGGCGCTTGGTCGGGCTGTAGGTGGCGGCAAGCAAGAGTTGAGCGGTATTCGGCTGGCCGCTGCGGTGGGTGCCGGACACCTCCGTCGTTGCGCCCCATTTTTCCGAGACTGGCGCGGAGAATGAGGCCGACCAGCCTTTCTGAATCCGTCCGCTGCCTGGCTCGTAAGCTCCCAGGCGCGTCGCGTTCAGATTGGCATCCATGTGGACGCTGCCCAGGTCCTGGCTGTAGATGCCGTTGAGGATGTAATCGCTGCGGCCGCTGCCGATGCTGTCTTTGGCGGTCGGCAATTTCACGCCCAGTTCCAGGCCGAAGGCGGTGCTGTCGTCGACCAGGAAAGCCCGCTTGAGTTCCAGGGTCGTATCGCCAATGCCGCGCTGGCGCGGGTCGCCGTCGCTGCGTGAGGAGACGTAGGCTTCGCCGCCGAGCACCACGCCCCATTGTTCGTTGAATCCCAGCTTTAAGGTGTACGGCAAACTCCCGCGCCGCTCGTCGTCCGATTTTGTGCTCAGGCCGCCAAGTTCGAATTCCAGCTGGCCCGGCGCAGGCAATTGCGCGGGACTCGATACCGATGGCCGATACGGCGTGATGGGCGGACCGTCTTGCGCATGGAGCGGGACGGCGAGGGCGCCCAAGCCGCCCAGGGCAAGCCCAAATAGCAGTTTCAGCGCCCGCGCCGGATTTCGTTGCATCATTTGGCCCATCCCAAGTCTCCAGATTGTCGTTTTGGTTCGACTGCGATTGTACCCGCCAGGTTCCCCGCCAAGCGGGCCGCGTGCCTTACCAGTAGGTAATGTTTGCAATATGCAAAGCTCCAGGAGCGCAAACGCCGTCTTTTGCCGGATAAAAGCGGCTGTTTACGGTGGGGAAGTCGTAAATCCTTTAAAATAGCGGCCTGTTCTCGCATAGTTCCCAAGGATTAAAAATGTCAATTTCCAGCACCGAAGAAATCGTCGCCGAATTGCGCGCTGGCCGCATGGTGATCCTGGTCGATGAAGAAGACCGGGAAAACGAAGGTGACCTGGTGCTCGCGGCGGATTTCGTCACGCCGGAAGCCATCAATTTCATGGTCAAGCACGCGCGCGGCCTGGTCTGCCTGACGCTGACCGAGGAGCGCTGCGACCAGTTGCACCTGTCGATGATGTCGACCCGTAACGGCACCGCCTTCGGCACCAATTTCACCGTCTCGATCGAAGCGGCCGAAGGCGTGACCACCGGTATCTCGGCCGCCGACCGCGCCAAGACCATCCAGGTGGCCGTTGCCAAGGATACGCAGCCGACCGACATCGTCCAGCCGGGCCACATCTTCCCGCTGAAGGCGCAAAAGGGCGGCGTCCTGATGCGCGCCGGCCATACCGAAGCCGGCTGCGACCTGACCGCGATGGCGGGCCTGACGCCTGCCTCGGTGATCTGCGAGATCATGAAGGACGACGGCACCATGGCGCGCCTGCCGGACCTGCTGGAATTTGCCAAGGAACACAATCTGAAGATCGGCACCATTGCCGACCTGATCCACTATCGCAGCCGCAACGAGTCGCTGGTTGAGGAGATCGGCGAGCGCCAGCTGAAGACGGCGCAGGGCGAGTTCCGCATGATCGCCTACCGCGACAAGCCGAGCGGCTCGGCCCACCTGGCGCTGATCCACGGCCAGATTGAAAAGAACAAGGAAACCCTGGTGCGCGTGCACCAGCCGGTATCGATCCTCGACATCCTCGAATCCGAGGCGACCACCCACTCGTGGAACCTGTCGTCGTCGCTGGCGGCGGTCAAGGCCGCCGACAGCGGCGTGATCGTGCTGCTCAACTGCGAGGAGACGGCCGAACAGTTCTTCTCGCAATTCCAGGCGCTCGACAAGCCGGAGACGAAACCGAAGGGCCGCGCGGCCAGCATGGACCTGCGCAGCTACGGTATTGGCGCGCAAATCTTGAAGGAAGTCGGCGTCTGCAAGATGCAGCTGCTGGCCAGCCCGCGCAAGATGCCGTCGATGACAGGCTTCGATCTGGAAGTGACCGGCTACCTGGCCAAACCGAACTAACAACACACATATAAAGAGGTCCATCATGACGGTAGGAAGCTACGAAACCAATTTGTCCGGCGACGGTTTGCGCGTCGGCATCGTTCAGGCGCGTTTTAACGAGGACGTCTGCCACGGCTTGCTGTCGGCGTGTCTGGCTGAACTGAAACACCTGGGCGTTGCCGACGAGGACGTGCTGCACGTGGCCGTTCCCGGCGCGCTGGAAGTGCCGCTGGTACTGCAGAAGATGGCCGAATCGCAGCAGTTCGACGCGCTGATCGCGCTGGGCGCTGTCATTCGCGGCGAGACGTACCACTTCGAGCTGGTGTCGAACGAATCGGGCGCGGGCATCACCCGTATCGGCCTCGACTATGGTATTCCGATCGCCAACGCGATTCTGACCACCGAAAACGACGAGCAAGCGGAAGCGCGCATGGCCGTCAAAGGCGCCGACGCCGCCCGCGTGGCGGTCGAGATGGCCAACCTGACCATCGCGCTTGAAGAGCTGAGCCAGGACCAGGGCGACGACGAGTAATATCGGTAAGACGGCCCGATGTGCCGGTATGCGCCGGCACATCAGGCCGGGTTTTCAGCAGTGTAGTGAGTAATTAAAAGTACGTAATTAGAAACGGGTACAACCATGACAGATAAAATTTTGCACGCCAACCCCAGCAAGAGTCGCACGCCGCGTCACCGCGCACGCGAGTTCGCGTTGCAGGGTTTATATCAGTGGCTGCTGAACAATGAAGACGCCGCCACCGTGGTGAACAACATCCGTGGCGCGCACGGCTTCGACAAGGCCGACGGCGACCATTTCACCGTGCTGCTGTACGGCGCGATCAAGGATTCGGTGGCGTTGCGGGAGACGTTCGCGCCGCTGGTCGACCGTGGCATCTCCGAATTGTCCCCGATCGAGCACGCGGTCCTGCTGATCGGCGCGTTCGAATTGAAGAACAACCTGGAAATCCCTTACCGCGTCGTTATCAATGAAGCGGTGGAATTGACCAAGTCGTTTGGCGGTATCGACGGCCACAAATATGTCAATGGCGTGCTGGACAAGCTGGCCGCGCGCCTGCGTCCGGACGAAGTAGCTGCCGACAAGAAGCGCTAAGCCGTTTCCGGTATCGCCAAAAGCCACCCAAGGTATCTTGCGGTGGCTTTTTTTATATCGTTGTTGACCTGGCTCAACCTCCAACGCAGAATTGGTTGGTATTTGGCTAATTCTGAGGCGCATTATCGAACTCTATTCCGCACAAGGCCCCCAGGCGTGGCGACGACGCGGCTGGCTGGCGCTGATCGGCGCTGCACACCTGCTGGGCTTTGTCGCATGGCAGACGCCTGAGCGGCCTCTGGCGGCGTCCATAACGCCCCCATCCGCTATCACATACATCCTCGCGCCGATGAAACGGCTTCAGCCGGTTGCGCCGACACCGCCCAAGGCGGCCGCACGTCCGCTATCCAGGCCTTCCGCCATCAGGCTGGACACGCCGGCGCCGGTTGTGGCGGCGCCAGTTGCTCCTGCGCAGCCGCAAGCGATCACCCAGCCCGCGCCAGCGCCGGACCCGTTTGCCGAGCAGCCCGCCAAGCCAACCGAGGACTTGCGGCAGCGCTTGCTGAAAAGCGCCGCCCTGGCCGACAAACAGTTGCGCAAGGAAGCATGGAATCCGCGCGACAAGAAGATCGCCAATGATACGACTGTGTTGGCTGCAAAGATAGGCGGCGCCTACGTGGGTAACGACAGTGGCACGACCATGGAGGAGGTGAGCACGCCGGACGGCAGGTTGATGACCAAGGTGCGCACGCCCGGCGGCGGCACTTACTGCGCGTACAAGGAATCCAATGCACTCACCGGCGGCAGGGATCCCTTCCGCGACGGCATCAAGACCAAGGTCACCAGCTGTCCGTGAGCGATCGACAATGCAAAAGGCCGTTCAGTCTGCACTGAACGGCCTTTTTTTCGACGCCCTCTCTATATATATTAGAGGCCGGCGATTTGCGTTTCCTGGTTCGCGCTCGCGGTTGCCGCGATCGGCGCGGTTTGCTGCTGAGGCTGCTGCTGCGGTTGTGGCTTGGCCGCCGCCAGCATTGGCGTGATCGTCGGCACTTTCTTGCCTGCCGAAACCTGCTTCAGACGATTGTATTCAGCTAACACTTTCGAGCCGTAGCCGTCGTCATGTTCGAATGCTGCCGCGCCGACGTAGATTTTCAGCCCGGCTTCCACCGAACCGCCGCGCTGGACGTAATCCTTCAGGATCAGCGAGCCGACGCGAATGTTGGCGACCGGATTGAGCGCCGCTTGCAGGCCGCCCATTTCCTGGAACTTGTCGTGGTGGATCTTCGACATGACCTGCATCAGGCCTTGCGCGCCGACCGGGCTTTCCGCGAACGGATTGAGGCCGGATTCGATGGCCATCACAGCCAGGATCAACAGCGGATCAAGTTTGATTTCGCGGGCAGTCAGGTAGGCGGTGGAAACCAGCATGTTGGCGGCGTCGCCAGCCACGCGGTAGCGCTTGGACAGCCACGACGTCACCCATTGTTGCTGCTTCTGGGTACCCATCAGGGCTTTTTCGTCGGCGCTCAGCGGGGCTTCCTTGGCGTTGGCCATGGTGCCTGCGGGCGCTGCGGCGGAAGTTTGCATCAGAGCCGACAGCGGCGGCGCCACAACGGCGGCGACGGCTGGGACTTCTGGCGCCGGGTTCAGGCTGTCGCTCAAGGCTTTGGCCAGATCCGGACGAACAAAAAATACTGCCATGACAACTAAAGCGGTCACACCAAGAATGGTCAAAGTGTGCTGGGCGGTGGTCAACACACCCTTTGCCGATACGCGAGCCGTCAAAAACGACGTCGCTGGCTGGCCGGCCAGGTAAGTGCGGGCAGCAGCCGACGCACTAGTAAAGCGATTAATCATAGAGTTCCCCTGAAATGCCGTAAAAGCGGGTCCCTGCCAGCGTTGAACGCAGCTAACGGGGTGCTAATGCCATGCATCAGAAATATCATCGTCCGTCGCCGCTATGGGTGCGCGCGTTGGACGCCGTCATTGCTTGCCTGAGCTGATCTTTCCCAGTGGTATTCGATCAGTCGCAATACAACTTCTTTCGGGGGTAAGGCAGACGCCTTTTGAAAACACTCCTTAAAATGTCATGTGGAGCCCCGACTCCGTGAATGAATGAGCAACATCAACATGTGCTTCCATGTGGTCCTGAGACCGTGTCCTCTTCAAGTAGGGCAAATTGTAGAAGCCGTTTTATATCAAGTCAATACTAACGCAATTGAAAGCTATTACTTTTAAATCTTACTTTTTTGCTTGCGTTGACGGGAAAACCAATAAAATCAACTACTTGACCTGTATTTTTAAACAGTACGCTTCACTGCAAGAAAAAATTAAAAAACGATGAAATATTCAGATTTGCGAGATTTTATTTCTCAACTGCAACGAATGGACGAACTTAGGCCTATTTTATTGCCCGTTTCGCCGCATTTAGAGATGACCGAGGTATCCGACCGCACATTGCGGGCCGGCGGACCGGCATTGCTGTTCAAAAATCCGACCGGCCACACGATCCCGGTGCTGACCAATCTGTTCGGTACGCCGCGCAGGGTCGCGCTTGGCATGGGCGCCGAAGACGTCGGCGAGCTGCGCAAGATCGGCCACGTGCTGGCGCGCTTGAAGGAGCCGGAACCGCCGAAGGATTTCAAGGACTTGCTGGGCCTGGGCTCGCTGGTCAAGGCGGTCTGGGACATGGCGCCGAAGGAATTGCGCGGCGCGCCGTGCCACGACATCGTGTGGGAGGGCGCCGATGTCGACCTGGCAAAACTGCCGATTCAGCATTGCTGGCCGGGCGATATCGCGCCGCTGATCACCTGGGGCCTCGTCATCACCAAGGGACCTAATAAGAAGCGCCAGAACCTGGGCATCTACCGCCAGCAGGTGCTGGGTCCTAACAAGGTCATCATGCGCTGGCTGGCGCATCGCGGCGGCGCGCTCGATTTCCGCGAGCACGCCATACAGAACAAGGGCAAGCCTTATCCGATCTGCGTCGCGCTGGGCGCCGATCCCGCTACTATATTAGGCGCGGTCACGCCGGTACCCGACAGCTTGTCGGAATACCAGTTCGCCGGCCTGCTGCGCGGCAGCCGTACCGAGCTGGTCAAAGCCATAGGCAGCGAGCTGCGGGTGCCGGCGTCGGCCGAGATCGTGCTCGAAGGTCATATCTATCCCGACGAGAACCACCCGTCCGGCTACGAGCACGCGCTGGAGGGGCCGTATGGCGACCACACCGGCTACTATAATGAGCAGGATTCCTTCCCGGTGTTCACGATCGACCGCATCACGATGCGCCGCGATCCGATCTACCACTCTACTTATACAGGCAAGCCGCCGGACGAGCCGGCCGTGCTGGGCTTGGCGCTGAACGAGGTGTTCATTCCGCTGCTGCAAAAGCAGTTCACCGAGATCACCGATTTCTATTTGCCGCCCGAAGGTTGCAGCTACCGCATGGCGGTGGTGCAGATCAAGAAGCAGTACGCCGGCCATGCCAAACGCGTGATGTTCGGCGTGTGGAGCTTCCTGCGCCAGTTCATGTATACCAAGTTCATCGTGGTAGTGGACGAGGATGTGAACGTGCGCGACTGGAAAGAGGTGATTTGGGCGATCACCACCCGCGTCGATCCGACCCGCGACACCACCCTGGTCGACAACACGCCGATCGATTACCTGGACTTCGCCTCGCCGGTCAGTGGCCTGGGCAGCAAGATGGGCATCGACGCGACCAATAAGTGGCCCGGTGAAACCACCCGCGAGTGGGGCACGACGATCACCATGACACCCGAGGTGAAAACGCGTGTGGATCAGATTTGGCAGGAGTTGGGCCTGTAGGGTATAATTGACCCCGGCGGGCCCCTGCGCATTGTGGCATGGCTAACCTGGTCAGGTCGGGAACGAAGCAGCCACGGCTATTAACCATAAGTGCCGCAGATCAGGCTCGCCTCCTTCGGGAATCCTTCGGGAATATTAAAAAGCTGCCATCAGGCAGCTTTTTTTATGTCCGCAACGCTGGCGCCGACTTACTCGCCGCGCAGTTCCGCCTCGAACGGACGTGCCGACGCCACAATTGTCGGGTTAGCCTTCATCAAGTCCGATTCCGGTTTCAGCGCGATCTCGTGCTTGGCGTTGGTGTTGTACACCTTGGTGCCGACCGTCAGCTGCGCCGGCTTGTCGAACTTGAACAGCACCACATCCACGCTTGGGGCGAACAGGCTCATCGCGCCGGCCATCTTCTTGATCGCCTTGTTCATTTGGCCGACGCTGCCCATCACGGTCGCGTACGACCATTGCAGGCCTTCCGGCAGCGGCGTCACGGCTTCGTAATTGACGGCCGTCTTGTCTTCCTTCGGCAGGCTGGTCATGATCTTGACCTCGTCCCTCATCCATTTTGGATTGGGCGCGCCGATCGCCAGCCGGAAGTCCGGCGTCAGCGCGGGCAGCGGCGTGCGTTCGTTGCCATCGACGACGGTCAGTATAACGTCGGACGGTTTGTAGGCTTTGTTGACCGGTTGTACCTTCAGGAACAGGTTCACGCGGTCGCGCTCGGCGACCGGCAGCGCGTAGAATCGGTCCAGGCGCAAGCCCTCGACCAGTTTTTTATAGGGCGTCCACTCACGCTCGGCGGCGTGCAGGTTCAGGGACAACATCAGCAGGGAGAGCAGGGCGATTTTTTTCATTTTTCACGGATCGAAGCAAAAACAAATTGTAGGGCAGAATTCTTGCCGTACCTATTATCCCGCCGAGTTGTTACAATTGCCGCTTTGGCGTGCCCAACGCAGCCCCTTTGCTCTTGCTATCTACGGTAAAATCCAGCATGTCCTATCAAGTCCTCGCCCGTAAATACCGTCCCAAGAACTTCGAAACGCTCGTCGGCCAGGAGCACGTCGTGCGCGCGCTCACGCATGCGCTGCACAGCGGACGGCTGCACCATGCCTATTTGTTCACCGGCACGCGGGGCGTCGGCAAGACCACTTTGTCGCGCATCCTGGCCAAGTCGCTCAATTGCATCGGTCCGGACGGCAACGGCGGCATCACGCCGACCCCGTGCGGCGTGTGCGAGGCGTGCACCGCGATCGACGCCGGCAGGTTTGTCGATTACATCGAGATGGACGCGGCGTCGAACCGGGGCGTGGACGAAATGGCGCAGCTGCTGGAGCAGGCGGTGTACGCACCGAGCAATGCGCGCTTCAAGGTCTATATGATCGATGAGGTGCACATGCTGACCAACCACGCCTTCAACTCGATGCTGAAGACGCTGGAGGAGCCGCCCGAGCACGTCAAGTTCATCCTGGCGACGACCGATCCGCAAAAGATTCCCGTGACGGTGCTGTCGCGCTGTCTGCAATTTAACTTGAAGCAGATGCCGCCGGGCCACATCATCGGCCATCTGGAAAATATCCTGGGGCAGGAGGGCATTGCCTTCGAGCAGCCGGCCTTGCGTCTGCTGGCCGCCGGCGCCCATGGTTCGATGCGCGACGCGCTGTCGCTGACCGACCAGGCCATCGCTTACGCCGCCGGCGAGGTGACGCTCGACGCGGTGCAGGGCATGCTTGGCGCGCTGGACCAGTCTTATCTGATCCGCCTGCTCGACGCGCTGGCCGCGCAGGATGGCGCCGACCTGTTGGCCGTGGCCGACGAGATGGCTACGCGCAGCCTTTCCTATAACGGCGCGCTGCAGGATCTGGGCACGTTGTTGCACCGGATCGCGCTGGCGCAGACGGTGCCGGCCGCGTTGCCGGAGGATTTGCCCGAGTACGCCGATGTGGTGCGCCTGGCCGCCGCGTTCGACGCCGAAGAAGTGCAACTGTATTACCAGATCGCCGTGCATGGCCGCAATGAACTGGGCCTGGCGCCGGACGAGTACGCCGGCTTCTCGATGACCTTGCTGCGCATGCTGGCCTTTCGCCCCGGCGTAGGCGGGGCCGATGGACAACCGGCGGGGGCGCCGGCGATGTCGCGACCGGCAGCCGTGGCTGCCGCGCGCGCCGCCGCCGCGCCGCCAGCGCGCGCGGCTTCGCATGTGCAGGCCAATCATGCCAGCATGACGCCGCCTGCGGTGGTGGCCGGCGCCGCCGCCGCGATGGCGCGCGGCGAGATGCAACCGCCCGCGTCTGCTTTTGCGTCGGCGCCTGCTTCCGCACCTGCGCCTGCGCCGGCTATGGCTGCCGCACCTGCCGCGCCGGCGATGGCCGCCGTCAGCGTCGCGCCGACCCCGGCGGTGGCGCCACCGGCGCCTATGCCTGCACCGGCGCCAGTCGCCGCGCCGGCGCCGCAGGCCGCAGCGCCAGCCGCACCCTCGGGACCGGTCAGCCCCGCGCGCGCCGCCCTGAACGCAGCACTGGAAGCGGCCCGCGCCGGTTCCAAGCCTGGAGCGCGCGCCTACGGTGGCGGACCCGCCGCGTCGGCGCCAGCGCCAGCCGCTGCCGAGCCGTCCGCAGCACCTCCGCCGCCACAGGCGCCGAGCGCCGCCCATACGCCGCCTGGAGCCTCCGCAAATTTTAATGCCGCGCAGGCCGCCGCACCGTCGCGTCCTGCGCCATGGGAAGATTTGCCGCCGACCGCCGCCTCCGGTGGCGACGCCGCCGTACTGGAAGCGCCCGTGCGCCAGGCCGTGCAGCCGGTGCAGCAGCCGGCCCCTGCCGCCGCGCCGCAATACGCCGCCCCCGCCGCGCAGCCTGCCCAACAGCAAGCCGACGACGAAGACGATTTGCCGCCATGGGTCACCGAATTTTCCGACGACAGCGCGATAGCGCAATCGTCCCCGGCGCCGCAAGGCTACGCGCCGGCCGCGCCGGGCCAGTCTTACGCCCCGGCGCATAGCCCTTCACCTGCGCCAACGGCCCCAGCGGCCAGCGCCAGCGCCGGCGACGGCGTGCAGGCCTTCGTGGCGCCGGCCCGCGCCGCGCCGGCCCCGGCCAAGGCGCCTTACGCCTATGTGATCACCCCGGTGCCCGAGTTGGGCTGGGATGGCAACTGGCCTGCCGTGGCCGCCGCGCTGCCGTTGCGCGGCGTGGCCCAGCAACTGGCCATGCAGGCCGAGCTGATCGAGTGCGGTTTCGACGGCAACGCCGTTGTCTTCAAGGTCCGGGTGCCGATTGAAACCTGGCGCACGCAGGGCAACGTGGAAAAGCTGACCGTGGCGCTGACCGAGCGCTTCGGCCGCGCCGTGCGCGTCGACACCGAACTGGGCGCCGTCTGGTACACCGCCAGCGCCGAGGCGCAGGCGCACCGCGCGGCCTGCCAGCGCGCCGCCGAAGAGACCATCGCCAACGATCCCTTTGTGAACAGCATGATCCGCGAATTCGATGCCTGGGTAGTACCGGGCTCGATCGTGCCGCCGGCGGCCGCCCTGGCCGCCGCACCGAGTTGATCACAACGTCAATCACATCCTTACCATTTAAAACACGGAGAACTCCATCATGATGAAGAACCAACTGGCAGGCTTGATGAAGCAAGCGCAAGCAATGCAGGACAACATGAAGAAGGCGCAGGAAGCGCTGGCCCTGATCGAAGTCGAAGGCCAGTCCGGCGCCGGCCTGGTCAAGGTCGTCATGAGCTGCAAGAACGACGTCAAGCGCGTGTCGATCGATCCGTCGCTGTTGGCCGACGACAAGGACATGCTCGAAGACCTGGTCGCCGCAGCCTTCAACGACGCCGTGCGCAAGGCCGAGGCCACCTCCGCCGAGAAAATGGGCGGCTTGACCTCCGGCATGAATCTGCCGGCCGGTTTCAAGATGCCGTTCTAAGCAAGGGCGCGGTCCGGGCATATGTCCAAATCGCTGGAATTTCTGACGGAAGCGTTGCGCCGTCTGCCTGGCGTCGGCCCCAAGTCGGCGCAACGGATGGCGTTTCACTTGCTGCAGCATGACCGCGAAGGCGCGGACATGCTGTCGCGCGCGTTGCATCAGGCCGTCAGCGCCGTGCATCACTGTGCGCTGTGCAATACCTTTACCGAAGAAGACGTCTGCGACATGTGCACCGACGAGCAGCGCGACCGACGTTTGCTATGCGTGGTGGAGACGCCTGCCGATCAATTGATGATCGAGCAGACGCTGACCTACAAGGGCCTGTACTTTGTGCTGATGGGGCGGCTCTCGCCGCTTGACGGCATCGGCCCGAAAGATATTCACCTGGAAAAGCTGGTGGCGCGCGCCGCCGACGGCCTGGTCGCTGAAGTGGTGCTGGCCACCAATTTCACCAACGAGGGCGAGGCCACCGCGCACTACATCAGCGAGCTGCTGAAGGCGCGCGGGCTCAACGTCAGCCGCCTGGCGCGCGGCGTGCCGGTCGGCGGCGAGCTCGAATACGTCGACGCCGGCACCATCGCCCGCGCGATGCTGGACCGCAGGTCGACATGACCGATCCCAAATCTTCCGGCCCCGTTAGCCCTGTAGGGCGGGAGTCTTCCGCTGCAGGGGAACACCGCACGCAGGCAGGCGGCATGCCGCCTGAAACCGCTGCTTTGCCCCTGGCCGGCATCAAGGTGCTGGAGTTGGGCACGCTCATCGCCGGGCCTTTCTGCGCGCGCATGCTGGCCGAGTTCGGCGCCGAGGTGATCAAGATCGAATCGCCCGAGGGTGGCGACCCGATCCGTAAATGGCGGGTGCTGAAGGATGGCACGTCGCTGTGGTGGTCGGTACAGTCGCGCAACAAGAAATCGCTGACGCTCAATATGAAGAGCGAGCGTGGCCGCGCCATCGTCCGTCAACTGGCGCTGGAAGCCGACATCATCGTCGAAAACTACCGTCCCGGCGTGCTGGAAAAATGGGGCATCGGCTACGAGCAATTGAAGGCGCTCAATCCCGCCACCATCATGGTGCGGCTGTCCGGCTTCGGCCAGACCGGGCCGATGAAGGACTTGCCGGGCTTCGGCGCGATCGGCGAATCGATGGGCGGCTTGCGCTATGTGTCCGGTCACGCGGACCGGCCGCCGGTGCGCGTCGGCGTGTCGATCGGCGACTCGGTCGCCGCGCTGCACGGCGTGATCGGCGCGATGATGGCGCTGCGGCATCGCGACACCACCGGCGGCAGGCTCGAAGGCGAGGGCCAGATGGTCGATGTGGCGCTGTACGAGTCCGTCTTCAACCTGATGGAGTCGCTGGTGCCAGAGTTCGATCACGCCGGCGTGGTGCGCGAGCGTACCGGTGGCGCGCTGCCGGGGATCGTGCCGTCCAATACCTATACCACCAGCGATGGCGAGAACATTGTTATCGCCGGCAATGGCGACGCGATCTTCAAGCGGCTGATGCTGGCCATGGGCCGCTTCGATCTGGCCGGGGACGCGCAGCTGGAACGCAACGATGGCCGCGTGCAGCGCACGCAGGAAATCGATGACGCCATCCAGGCGTGGTGCGATACGCAGGATATCGACAGCGCGCTGACGGTGTTGAAGGCTGCGGATGTGCCGGCCGGTAAAATTTATTCGGTGCGCGATATGATGACCGATCCGCAGTTTTTGGCGCGCGAGATGTTCGAGCAGCACCAGTTTGCCGATGGCACGCCGGTCAAGCTGCCGGCGATTTCGCCCAAGCTGTCGGCCACGCCCGGGCGTACGCAGTGGATAGGGCCGGCGTTGGGACAGCATAACGGTGAGGTGTTGCGGTCGCTGGGATACAGCGACGACGAGATCGCCGCCATGAAGCGCGACGGCGTTCTCTGAGCCGTTGGGGCGGCACGTAGGGCCTCCTAGGTAATGCATGCCCGGGGGCGTTACAACGGCGCCGCCAGCGCCCACTGGTTGCTGAGCATGATGCTGATCGATTCCGGCGGCGACGGGTGGCCCAGGTAGTAACCCTGCACCATGTCGCAACCATATTCCTCCAGCAGCACCAACTGCGCGTCGGTTTCCACGCCCTCGGCCACCACCGCCATCTTGAGCCCGTGCGCCATGGCGATGATCGCGCGCGTGATGGCCGCGTTCTCGGAATCCTGCGGCAACCCGCTGATAAAACTCTTGTCGATCTTGAGCGCCCGCACGTCGAAGCGCTTGAGATAATTCATCGACGAGTACCCGGTGCCGAAATCGTCGATCGACAGGTACACGCCGATGGCACGCAACTGTTCCAGCGTGACCATGGTCGCGCGGGCGTCGTCCATCAGCGTGCCTTCGGTCAGCTCGAGTTCCAGCAAGTCGGCAGCCAGCCCGGTATCGTCCAGCGCCGACATGACGATCTGCGTCAGATTCTCATCCTTGAACTGCTTTGCCGACAGGTTGACCGCCACCCGCAACGGCCGCTTGCCGACCGTTTGCCACGCCATCGCTTGCTTGCAGGCCGTACGCAGCACCCATTCGCCGATCGGGACGATCAGGCCGGTCTCCTCGGCCAGCGGGATGAATTCGGTGGGCGAGATCACGCCGCGCTCCGGGTGGCGCCAGCGCACCAGCGCCTCGACGCCGACGATCTGCGCGCTGGCAACGTCGATCTGCGGCTGATACAGCAGATACAGCTCGTCGTTCTGCAAGGCCTTGCGCAGGCCGACCTCGAGTTTGACGTGGCTCATGATTTGCATCGTCAGCGATGAGCTGTACAGCTTGGCGTTGTTCTTGCCGCAGTTCTTGGCGTGGTACATCGCCGTGTCGGCGTATTTGAGCAGCGAGTTGCAATCCTCGCCGTCCTCGGGATACAAGGAAATGCCGATGCTGGCCGTGACGAAGATTTCGTGGGCGTCGATCAGGAACGGCCGCCGCATCGCTTCCTTGACCCGGTGCGCGACGTTGAGCGCGTTTTCCACCCGTTCCAGATCGGGAATCAGGATGGTGAACTCGTCGCCGCCGAGCCGCGCCAGATTGTTGCCGCCGACCTCGGTGCGCGAGACCAAGTCGCTGGGCCGCGTGGTTTCGCGCAGCCGTTCGGACACGGCCATCAGCAAATGGTCGCCGACGTCGTGGCCTAGCGTGTCGTTGATGCGCTTGAAGGCGTCCAGGTCCATGAACAGCACGGCGAATTTCTTGTTGCCCTTGCGCGAGCGGGTCAGCTCGGCTTCGAGCGTCTCCAGGAAGGCTTGGCGGTTCGGGATGCCGGTCAGGCTGTCGCAATAGGCCAGCCGGCGGATCTGTTCCTCGGTGCGCTTGCGTTCGCTGATGTCGCGCACCAGGCCGAGCACCTCGTCGGGACCGGTGGCCACCAGGCGCGCCTCGAAATGGCGCACCGGCGCGGGCACCGCGTGCTCGCCGTGGCGCACGCGCTGCACGGGGCCGGGGCCGGGAATCGGCAGTTCGTAGTCGAGCGAGCGGATATGCTGGGTGTCGAGCACCGTGCGCACCTCTTCGAGCATGTGCTGCGCGATGTCCTCCGGCAGCACCTGGTTCAGGTGGCGGCCGACGCAATTGTCGCTCGAGAACACGCTGCTTGCTTCATGGCCTTGCTCGTAGTCCAGATAGAAGCCGTCCTTGTTCATGCGGAAGAAGGTGTCCGGGATCGCCGCCAGCACGGCGCGGTGGTGGGCGTCGGCAATGCGCAGGCGGGTGATGGCGTCGCTGGCGCGCAGCACGTACAGCACGCGGTGGCCGAGGATGGGCCAGTTGATCGGCTTGGAGACGAAATCGGTGGCGCCGGCCTCGTAGGCCTTGGTGACCGATTCGAGCTCGTCGCCGCCGGTGACCATGATGATGGGCACCACCGAATGCGTTTCCAGACGGCGGATTTCGCGGCACACGGAAAAGCCGTCCATGCCGGGCATCTCGACGTCGAGCAGCACCAGGTCCGGCGCCGTGCTCTGGTAGCTGGCCAGCGCCTGCACGCCGTCCTCGGCTTCGATGGCGTCGAGGCCGACCTGGGCCAGCATTTCCAGCATCAGCAGACGCATGACCGGATCGTCGTCGGCAACCAGCACCAGACCGCGCTTGGGGGAGAAGGGCGTTGCCATGTCAGATTTCCTTTTCCAGGATAGCTCCCAATGCCTGCCGCACGGCCTGGAAAGATCGTTCCATATCGTCGAGCAGGGCGGCTGCGCCTGCGGTGGTATCGTTGCGGCCCAGCTGTTCCATTTCCTTGCAGCGCTGGGCCAGCGCGTCGGCGCCCACGTTGGCGCTGCTGGATTTGAGGCTGTGGGCGGCCTTGCGCATTTGCACCGTGCTGCGGCTGTCGATGGCCGATTTAATGGTGCGCAAATGGGTCGGGGTGTCGTCCAGGTAGGCCTGCAAGACGCGCTCGAGCAACGCGTTGCCATTGCTGGCGCTGAGCGCGCGGATGTTTTCCAGCGCCTGCCGGTTGATCAGCGATTCCTGCAGCGGCGCCAGGGCTGCCGCCACCACCGGCGCGATGGCGGTTTCCGGGGCGTCCTGCGGCGCCGGCGCCATGCGTGGCAGCGTGATCCAGCGACCGATGGTCTGACCCAGCGCTTGCTGCGTGAACGGCTTGCTCAGGTAATCGTCCATGCCGGCGGCCAGACAGGATTCGCGGTCGCCCTGCAGCGCGTTGGCGGTGATGGCGATGATCGGCAGGCTGCGCGAACGCCCGCGCAGTTGCTCGTGGCGGCGGATCTCGGTGGTGGCGGCGAAGCCGTCCATCACCGGCATTTGGCAGTCCATCAGGATCAGGTCGAAATCGCCGGCCTGCACCGAGCGCAACGCTTCCTGGCCGTTGCAGGCGCGGCTGACGTCCAGTCCCAGCCCCTCCAGCATCGCGCTGGCCACTTCGACGTTGACCGGATTGTCCTCGGCCAGCAATACCTTGCGGCCCTTGCGCGCGCGCTGCGCCGGCAACGCCGTGCTGGAGCTGAAGGTCGACAGCGGCGGGGCCGCCGGCGAGGCCGCGCCCGTGGGCGGCAGGCGGTTCGGCCGCTCGTCGCCGTGGGGCGGCGACGGCAGGGTGGCGGGGGCCGGCGGCGGCGCCGTGCGCGCCGGTTCGGCGCGCCGCGCCTGCGTCTGGCTGACGACGCAGTCGTACAGGTCGCACTCGCGCGGTGGCTTGATCAGTTGAAAGGCGACCCCGGCCTCGCGCTGCTGGACCCGGTCGGCGGCGTTGCGCTCGGTGCTCAGCAACAACAGCCGCGCGCCGGCGAGGCCGGCGTCGGCGTGGATCGCCGCAGCCAGGGCCAGGCCGCTGGTGCGCGGCAGCTCCATGTCGAGCAGCACGACGTCGAAAGGCTGGGCGGCCGACGCGGCGTGCCGCAGCTGTTGCAGCGCCTGGGTGGCCGAGGCGCTCGTGCTGAGCACGCGCCAGGCCGTCAGCCGGCGTTCCAGTTCGGCGCGGCTGGTGGGGTTTTCGTCGACAATCAAAGCGCGTATTCCCAGATTGGTGTTGGAGGGATCGTCAAAATCGACGCGAGGTTTATCGAAATTTACGGCAAACCAAAAGATCGACCCTTGAGTTAACGCATGGTCGACGCCTATCGTGCCTCCCATGAGCTCCACCAGTTGTTTTGAGATCGCCAGTCCGAGCCCGGTGCCGCCGTGTTTGCGCGTGGTCGAGCCGTCCGCTTGCGAGAAGGAATCGAAAATGCGCGAGCGCGCCTCGTTCGAGACGCCGATGCCGGTGTCGTGCACCTCGAAGCGCAGCCCGACCGTTTGCGTATCCTCCTGCACCACGGCGACCTTGACCGTGATCTTGCCGCTCTCGGTGAATTTGACGGCATTGCCCAGCAGATTGAAGATCACCTGGCGCAAGCGGTTCGGGTCGCCATGGATGGCCACCGGGATGTCGTTGGCGATGGCCAGCTCCAGCCGGATGCCCTTGGCCTGCGCCTGCGGCGAAAAGACGTTGTCTATGTCGTCGAGCAAATCGCGGAAGTTGAAGTGGATATATTCCACCGTCAGCTTGCCGGCCTCGATCTTCGAGAAGTCCAGGATGTCGTTGATGATCACCAGCAAATGCTCGCCGGAACGCTTGACCATGCTGGTGTAATGGCGTTGCTGTTCGCTCAGGCGCGTCGCCAGCAGCAACTCGGTCATCCCCAGCACGCCGTTCATCGGCGTGCGGATTTCATGGCTCATCGTGGCCAGGAAGGCGCTCTTGGCCTGGCTGGCCGCCTCGGCCGCATTCTTGGCCTTTTCCAGCTGCTCGGTGCGCACGCCGACCTGGCGCTCGAGCTGGTCGCGGTACTGCGCCAGCGCGCCGTCGCGTGCCTCGACCTGGGCCAGCATGTCGTTGAAGCTGTCGATCAACGCGCCGAGCTCGTCGCTGCGCTGGTGGCTGATGCGCTCGGTGGGCTGGCCGCGGCTGACCTGCTGCGCCGCCGCGATCAGCTTGCCCACGGGCTCGGCCACGGTGCCCTTGAAGCGCGCTGCCATCAGCAACGCCGTCATGAACGCCAGCACGGCCGCCACCGCCGACGCGCCCAGATTCTTCAAGATGTCGATCCACATGCGCGCCTGCGAGCGCTCGATGAGCACGGTGCCGGCCAGCGCGTCGCGCCCGCGCAGGTCGCGCTGCAGGCGCATGGCCGGCGCCCAGGGCGGGCCCGTGCGTTCGCTGCGCACCTCCGGCCCGGCCGGCGGGATGTCGAGCAGCGGCGGGGCCTGCTGGTCGGCCGGCAGATCGTCCGACGTGTAGCGCGCCAGCACCTTGCCGTCGCCGTCGTACAGCGCCGCCTGCAGGATGTCGTCCTCTTCGCCCAGGGTCGCCAACGTCTGCTCAGCTTGCTTGCGGTCGCCGCGCGATAGCGCGATCATGCTGTTGTTGCCGATTACGCCGGCCAGCGACGACAGTTGCTTGCGCTCATCGTCGGTGTGGCTGAGCACGGCGGTGACGGCAAAGGCGATGAATACCAGCATCAGGGCGCTGCCCGTCGACAGCACGGAAATGATGGTCAGTTTCTGGCTCAGGCCGGAACGTTCGAAATTGAACATCGCGTAGCGGTTCCCAACAATACAGTGGGCGCCGAAAGCGTCGACGCGGGCGGTGCGCGGCACGCGATTCTTGAGTGCCATTAGGAAAAATATAGGTTTGTGGCAAAGGCGATGTTGATCTAGGTCTAAAGCCGCACGTTTGCGCATTCTCAAAGCCTTTCCGATACCACACTTCAAGCTGGCGATATGGAACGTAAAAAGATCTTGTTTGTGTCCGAGGCGGTGACGTTGGCGCACGTGGGACGACCGCTGGCGCTGGCCGGCACGCTCAATCCCCGGCGCTACGAGGTCCACATCGCCTGCGCGCCCGGCTATGAAATGTTTTTTAAGGGCAGCAACGTGCGCAGCTGGAGCATCACCAGCATTTCCAGCGCGCGCTTCCTGGCCGCGCTGGCGGCGGGCAAGCCGGTGTACGACACGGCGACCTTGCACCGCTATGTCGAAGACGACCTGCGCGTGCTCAAGCAAGTGCGGCCGGACGTGGTGATCGGCGACTTCCGCCTGTCGCTGTCGGTCAGCGCGCGCCTGGCCGGGGTGCCTTACGTGAGTTTGATCAACGCCTATTGGAGTCCCCACGTGCGCCAGCATTACAGCGTGCCGGCGATCGGCCTGTCGCGGGTGCTGCCGATCGCTCTCGCCGACCGCCTGTTCAAGCTGGCGCGCCCGCTGGCGTTCGCCTTGCACAGCGTGCCGCTCAACCAGGTGCGCCGCACCTACGGCCTGGCGCCGCTGGGCCACGATTTGCGCCGGGTCTACACCGACGCCGACCACGTGCTGTACGCCGACATCCCCGAGATGTTTCCGCCGTTGAACTTGCCCTCCACCCATTGTTATCTGGGGCCGGTCACATGGTCGCCGCCGACCGCGCTGCCTGACTGGTGGGACGCGTTGCCGGCCGGCAGGCCGATCGTGTATGTGACCTTGGGCAGTTCCGGGCAGGGCGCGTTGCTGCCGCGCGTGTTGCAGGCGCTGGCGCCGTTGCCGGTCAGCGTGATCGCCGCGACCGCCGGCAACGTGGCCATGGAGGCGCTGGGGGCGGCGCCGCCCAATGCGCACGTGGCCGCCTATCTGCCGGGCATCGAGGCGGCGCGGCGCTCCAGCCTGGTCATCTGCAACGGCGGCAGTCCTACCAGCCAGCAGGCGTTGAGCGCCTGCGTACCGGTGTTGGGCATTGCCGGCAACCTCGACCAGTACCTCAACATGCACGGCGTGGTGGCCAGCGGCGCCGGCGCCTTGCTGCGCTCGGACCGTTTGGACCAGGACGCCTTGCGCCGCACCGCCGTCGACTTGCTCGAACAACCGGGCCCGAAGGCCTGCGCGCGCAAGGTGGCCGAGCAGTTCGTCCGCTACGACGCCGGCGTGCGGTTGTCGGGTCTGCTGCTCAAGCTGTTGCCGCTGTGACCGTAAAAAACGCGGACGAAAAAAAACGGACCGAGGTACGCCGCCAGGGTCCGCCAAGATTACACAGCCGCCGTGTCAGGATTTGCCCTCGGTGCTGACTTTCCGGCGGCTGCCCATTGCCAGGCCCGCGAAGCCCAGGCCCATGATGGCCAGGGTGCCCGGTTCCGGCACCGCCACCGCGCCGAAGCTTTGCGACGAGTCCACCTTCAGGAACGGCACCGTGGTCGGCGTGGTGCCGTCCCACATCATCGTCGGGCGGAAGAACGACGGCACGTTGGTGGTGCCGGTGACCATGTCCTGGAAGATCGAGCCGGTGACGATGTCGAGGTAGGCCGGATCGACGTAATCGATCATGAAGCGCGAATCGAACGAGCCGGTGCCGACCGTGCCGCTGGCGGTGAAGCTGGCGTCGTTGAACACCAGGTGGCCCGACAGGATGATGATGCCGTCGCCGTCGGTGTCGCCCGGCGAGGTGCCGCAGCCGGTCGAGGTCGAACCGGTGCCGTAGCAGCGCACGGTGGCGCCGCCGTTGCCGGGCACCGCGCGGCTGCTGCCGGGGCCGGCGGTGATGCGGTCGAAGTAGATGGCGATGTTTTGCACGCCGGCGCGCAGCGGATCGACGTCCATCGCCACCGACTGCGATGGCGGCATCGCGAAGTGGGCGGTGGTCGGCGTCTGGCTGTCGACCAGCTCCTGGAAGCGCACCACCTTGCTGATTTCAAATGTCGTGTTCAGGCCGCCAGGGGTGACGATGGCGGGCGTATTGCTGTTCGACATGGTGCCGATGACCATCTGCGAGCGCAGCTCGGTCAGGTAGGGCGCGCTGCCGCCGGGGCCGACCGTGATGCCGGGGATGAAGCCGGTGGCCAGCCCGGTGTCGGTGACGTTGGTCCACAGGTCGGCGTAGGTGCTGTAGGCGCCACTGCCGGTGACATCGAGGCCCACAGTGGGGCCGGCGCTGGCGGTGAGCGGGGCGGCCAGCGCGGTGGCGATGGCGGCGGCGGCCAGTGCGGGTTTGATGAGGTTCATGTGTGTGCTCCCTGGAGTTGACGGAGCCCGGAAATCGGGATCGTACCGGCTATACAGCAAAACCCTTGCCAAGCAAGGTGAACCGTAAGGAATCAAGCACTTGCGCCACGCCGCTACTTCACCCTTGCAACTAATGTAAAAAAATCCGTCAAGAAAAAAACGGACCGCGGGCATGGCACCGGGTCCGTTGAAAACCGCGGAAAAGGATGCCGTCGTTGCGACGGCAAATCAGCAGGCGGGGGTGGTTTTGCGGCGTTTGCTCAGCGCCAGCCCGGCCAGGCCCAGCCCGATGATGGCCACGGTGCCGGGCTCCGGCACGGCGGCGAACGATTGCGACGAGTCCACCTTCAGGAACGGCACGGTGGTTGGCGTGGTGCCGTCCCACATCGAGGTCGGTGTAAAGAATGACGGCACATTGGTGGTGCCGGTGAAGCGGTCCATGAACACCGAGCCGGTGACGATGTCCAGGTAGGCGGGATCGACATAGTCGATGATGAAGCGGGTGTCGAACGAACCGGTGCCGACGGCGCCGCTGGCGGTGAAGCTGGCGGTGTTGAAGATCAGATGGCCCGACAGCACCATGACGCCGTCGCCGTCCGCGTCGGCGCCGCCGCCGCAACCGTTGGCGCCGCCGCCGGTCACGCCGGTGCCGTAGCAGCGCACGGTATCGACGCCGTTGCCGGGCACGGCCTGGCTGGGGCCGCCCGGTGTGATGCGGTCGAGGAACACCGCGAAGTTCTGCACGCCGGCGCGGGTGGGGTCGATGTCCATCGCCGCCGACTGGCTGGGCGCCAGCCCGAAGGTCGCGGTGGTGGCGTTTTGCGACGTGACCAGTTCCTCGAAGCGCACCACCTTGGTCAGCTCGAAGCTGGTGTTCAGGCCGGCCGGCGTGACAACCGCGCCGACGTTGCTGTTGCTCATGGTGCCGATGACGGTCTGCGTGTGCAGCGTGGTCAGGTACGGCGCGATGCCGCCCGGACCGCCGACGGTGGCGCCGGGCACGAAGCCGGTGACCACGGCGGTGTCGGTGATGTTGGTCCACAGGTCGGCATACGTGGTATAGGTGCCGGTGCCGGTGGGATCGAGGCCGACGACCGGTGCGGACAACGCGGCGAATGGCGTGGCCAGCGCGGCGGCCAGGATGGCGGCGGCAGGTTTGTAATAGTTCATAGCTGTTCCCCAAGAAATAGAAGACCCTGGAAATCAAGGTCGCGCCATCACTTGAGCAAAAGCCCTGCCAGCGGTAGCGAAGCCTGTGTATTCAAGGGCTTGCGTCGCGATGTGTGTTGCAGGTCGAAAAGTGCGTAAAAAATTCCGGCACTTGCTTGCTCTAGCTCAGCTCGCTTGCTTTTACTGTCGAGGTCGCTTTGATTTTGCGCGCCGGAATCCCGCCCCAGATCTCGCCGGCGCCGATGCGGGTGTCCTTGATGACCACCGCGCCGGCCGAGACGATGGCGTTGTCGCCGATGTGCACGCCCGCCATCACCACCGCCTTGGCGCCGATGGTGACGGTGTCGCCGATGACGACCGCTTTGAGCTCGAGCCGGCTGCCTTCGATCACATGCGCGAAGATTGCCGCGTCGTGGCCGATGATGGTGTTGCTGCCGATGCGCGTAAGCGGCGGGTCGAGCAGGGCGCCGGCGCTGTAGGTGTTGGCGCCGAGCCTGGCGCCGAGCGCCAGGTAGATCAGCCGCACGATCGGCACCGGGATGAAGTGCGTGCGGATCAGCGAATTGAACAGCAGCAGGTAGAACAGGATATTGACGTTGGCGGCCAGTTCGTCGCGCGAGTGTTCCAGCACCTCGCCCTCGCGCAGCGGCATGAAGAACAGGAAACAGCGATAGACGGCAAAGGCCGCCAGATAGGTCAGCAGCACGGCCGCCAGCAGCAGCGCCACGCCGCGAAAATCGCCCAGCGGCAGGTCGCACAGCAGCAGCGCGGTGGCGCCGATGCCCAGCGCCAGTATCACCGTCAGCAAGCCCAGGAAGACGGCGATCTGCAACGGCTTGATGGCGCGCATCAGCGGCTCCCCGCCATCGGTCCGACCAGCAGTTGCCGCAGCGGCTTGCGAACCGAGCGCGCCGTCGCTGCCTCGCCGGCGCCGATGCGGCCCATGAACACGGCCGTCTCCCAAGCCTGCTTGCCCACCAGCAGCTCGCCCTGTTGCGCCAGACCGGCCGCGCGCTGCTGCATGCCCGGCGTGGCGGAAAACACGCGGCCCTCGCGTACGTAACGGGAAAAGATCAGCGGCGTCAGCTCCGGCTGCAATTGCAGGCCTTGCGCGGTGGCCGTCAGCCAGAAGCGCTGCATGGCCCGGCCCGCCGCGACGTAGTCGTCGATGCGCCGCGGGCGGCGCTGCGCGGTGAGCACGAAGTGGGCCGCGCAGGCCAGGCCGGGGATCAGGTCCATCTGCAGGCGCGGCGCCACCGTGCCGGCCAGCCAGGTGTTGAAGAACGCCACGCGGCGCCAGTCGCGCATGATCCAGCGCATCAACCTGGCCGTCATGGCGTCCACGCCCAGCGCCTGGTCGGGCATGCGGTCCTCGCTATAGCGGGCGTTCCATTCGATGACGGCCTGGTGCACCTGGTGCGCCTCCGGCATCGTCAGCCGCAGCTTGGCGTTGCGGTACATCAAACGCGCAGCCGCCAGGCGCCGGGGGCCTTCGAGCCAGGTCACGCCAAAGCCCGACGGCAGTGTGGCGGACAGCGCGGTCTTTTCGGCCGCCGTCAACGGGCGCCGGCTCAGCGGCCGGCGCTGCACGCTGCGCGACAGGATAACGTCCGCCAGCGGATCGGCTTCACGCGCGGGCGCCGGCACGAAGTCGACGATGAAGGTGGGGCGCGCCTCGGGGGCCTCCTGCCGCCGCGCCGCCTGCATCGCCAGCGCGAAGGTGCTGGCGGCGATGGCCATCGTTTCCAGCAGCGCGCCCAGCGAGATCTGGCTGGGGTGGCCGTCCAGGTCGTAGACGCAGTGGTCGCGCGTGTCGCGGCCGTGTACGATCAGGCGGCGGGTGTCGAGGATTTCGAAGCGCCACGGCTGGGTGTTGTCGCCGCTGGGCGCCCAGCGCGCCAGCTCGAGTATCTGTTCCAGCGTGGCGTCCAGATTCTGTTCCATTTTGCTCATTATTCGTCTCCGCGTCTCCGCGTCTCCGGGGCGGCGTCGCTTGGCCAGCATCATCGCCGGCATGGCAATCGACGTCGCACTGATAGCCGCGTCTGCCTACCGGCGGCTCAAGGAGTTTGGACAGATGAGTTAAATCAAAAGTTCCGCAAAAAGTTTGTGATAGGCGAAAAAAAAGCCGGTTCCTGGGAACCGGCCTTGGCCACTCAATCCATCAACAACAACCGCCGCGCTTGCCGGCGCCGCCGTAGCGCGCCTCCTGGCGCTCGCGGAAGAATTCCTCGTACGTCATCATCGGCTCATCGGGATGGGTGGCTTCCCGATGGCTGACATAGGTGTCGTAGTCCGGCAGGCCCATCATCAGGCGCATGCTTTGCCCGAGATAGCGGCCGGCCTTGGCGATGTCGCCCAACATCATTGCACCTTGGGCGCCAGCACCATCGGACTTTCCATGGCGGTGGGCTTGCTGCTGGCGCGCGCCAGCATCACGGTGCGGATGCCGAACACCAGCACGCTGAGCACGACGATGACAAAGAAACCGGCCAGCGACGCGTCGAGGTAATCGTTGAACACGATCTGGTGCATCTGCGCCACCGACTTGGCCGGCGCCAGCAGCTTGCCCTCGTCGAGCGCGGCCTGGTACTTCGACGCGTGCGCCAGGAAACCGATTTTCGGATTGGCGTCGAAGATTTTCTGCCAGCCGGCCGTCAACGTGCACAGCAGCAGCCAGATGGTCGGCACGATGGTGACCCAGGCGAACTTGCCGCGCTTCATCTTGAACAGCACGCAGGTGCCCAGCATCAGCGCGATCGCCGCCAGCATCTGGTTGGCGATGCCGAACAGCGGCCACAAGGTGTTAATGCCGCCCAGCGGATCGACCACGCCCTGGTACAGGAAGTAGCCCCAGGCCGCCACGCACAGCGCGGTCGCGGTCAGGTTGGCGAACACGTTCTCGGTCTTTTTCATCGACGGCACGAAGGCGCCCAGCAAATCCTGCAGCATGAAGCGGCCTGCGCGGGTGCCGGCGTCGACGGCGGTGAGGATGAACAGCGCCTCGAACAGAATCGCGAAGTGGTACCAGAAGGCCATCATGGCCTTGCCGCCGATGACGTTCGACAGGATGTGGGCCATGCCGACCGCCAGCGTGGGGGCGCCGCCGGCGCGCGAGATGATGCTGTGCTCGCCAACATCCTTGGCGGTTTGCGTCAGCATTTCCGGCGTGACGTAGAAGCCCCACTGCGAGATCGCCGCAGCGGCGGACTCGGCGGTGGTGCCGATCAGCGCGGCCGGGCTGTTCATGGCGAAGTAGATGCCCGGCTCGATGGTCGAGGCGGCCACCAGCGCCATGATGGCAACGAACGATTCCATCAGCATGGCGCCGTAGCCGATGAAGCGGGCGTGGCTTTCATTCTCGATCATCTTGGGCGTGGTGCCCGACGAGATCAGCGCGTGGAAGCCGGACACGGCGCCGCAGGCGATGGTGATGAACAGGAACGGGAACATCGAGCCCGACCAGACCGGGCCGCTGCCGTCGATGAATTGCGTGAACGCCGGCATTTTCAGGTAAG
Source organism: Duganella sp. AC917 (assembly GCF_979258245.1). Taxonomy (NCBI): domain Bacteria; kingdom Pseudomonadati; phylum Pseudomonadota; class Betaproteobacteria; order Burkholderiales; family Oxalobacteraceae; genus Duganella; species Duganella sp. AC917. The sequence goes on along the minus strand of NZ_OZ409848.1, from coordinate 3,234,941 downwards.
GCGCGACAAACAGGATGCCGACCGCCAGGCCGACGATGGTGCCGATCTTGAGGAAGGTCGACAGGTAGTCGCGCGGCGCCAGCAGCAGCCACACCGGCAACACCGAGGCGACGAAGCCGTAGCCGATCAGCATCCAGGTCAGCTCGGTGCCGGTGAAGTTGAACATCGGCGCCAGCGCCGGATTTTCCTGCACGTACTGGCCGCCGAAGATGGCCGCCATCAACAGCACAAAGCCGATGATCGACACCTCGCCGATGCGGCCGACACGGATGTAGCGCGAATACACGCCCATGAACAGCGCGATCGGAATCGTCATCATCACGGTGAAGCTGCCCCATGGCGAGCCGGTCAGGGCCTTGACCACGATCAGCGCCAGCACCGCCAGGATGATGACCATGATCATGAAGGTGCCCAGGAGCGCGATCATGCCGGGGATCTGTCCCAGTTCCGATTTGATCAGGTCGCCCAGCGAGCGGCCGTCGCGGCGCATCGAGATGAACAGCACGATGAAGTCCTGCACCGCGCCGGCGAACACCACGCCGGCCAGTATCCACAGCATGCCGGGCAGGTAGCCCATCTGCGCGGCCAGCACCGGGCCGACCAGCGGACCGGCGCCGGCGATGGCGGCGAAGTGGTGGCCGAACAACACGTATTTATTGGTCGGCACGTAGTCGAGGCCGTCGTTGAGCTTGGCGGCCGGCGTCATGCGCTTGTCGTCGAGCCCCAGCACCTTGTCGGCGATGTACAGGCTGTAGTAGCGGTAGGCGATCAGGTAGACGCACACGGCGGCGATGACGATCCAGATCGCGCTGACGGACTCGCCGCGCTTGAGCGCCACCACGCCCAGCGCGGCGGCGCCGCACAAGGCCAGCGCCGCCCAGCCGAGCTTGCTGGCCAGGGTCTGGGGTGTGGTTGTGGGTAATGATTTCATGCTTCCTCCAAGGTAATCCTGCACTTCGTCTGTGCCGCCCTGCTTGACCGGGTTGACCATTGTCAACTCGGCATCGTGGCAGCTTATACAGAGTATTCATGAAGCTGATAACGGGCGCAAGCGCAGCACTACGCAGGCGCGCTAGGTAGTACTACGTACGGCCGCGCGCGCGCGGAGGCGTAGAATCGCGCGGATCGGATTAACGGATGGGCGGTCTCTCATGAAGTTGCGGCAAAAAGTCATATTCCTGGCCATCACGCCGCTGATCCTGGCGCTGTGCGCGATCGCGCTGGCGGTGCGGCACCAGTCGGTGTTGCTGGCGCAGCAGCAGCGCGACACCATCCAGCAAGCGTATCTGAGCAGCAAGGAGGCCGAGCTCAAGCACTACGTCGCGCTGGCCTCGCATTCGATCTCGCACCTGTACAATTCCGGCCGCAACGACCCGGCGACGTTGGAGGAGGCCAAGCGCATCCTGTCGTCGCTGAGCTACGGCGACGACGGTTATTTCTTTTTGTACGATATGAGCGGCAACACCCTGATGCATCCACGCCAGCCGGAGCTGGTCGGCCGCAACCTGTTCGAACTGCGCGACGCGCTGGGCCGGCCGACCATCCAGAACCTGCTGCAGCGCGCCCGCGCCGGCGGCGGGCTGGAGCGCTACATGTGGATCAAGCCGTCGACCCGCAAGCCCGTGGCCAAGCTCGGCTACGTGGTGGCGATGCCGAACTGGGGCTGGATGATGGGCACCGGCATCTATCTCGACGACGTCGACCGCGCGCTGGCCAAGATCGACATCCAGCAATCGGGCAACATCCACAACACGATGCTGTGGATCGCCGCCATCGCCATCGCCGCCTCGGTGACGGTCGCCAGCAGCGGGCTCGCGCTGAACATCAGCGAATTCCGCGTCGCCGACGCCAAGCTTAAAGCGCTGGCGCAGCGGGTGGTCGAATCGCAGGAACAGGAGCGGGCGCGGCTCTCGCGCGACCTGCACGACGGCATCAGCCAGTGGCTGGTATCGATCAAGCTGCAGATCGAGGCGGGCATGATCCGCTTGTCGTCGGACAAGCCCGAGCAGCGGCAGGCCGCGCACGCGGTGTTCGAGCACGCGGCCGGGCAACTGAGCAACGTGATGGGCGAGGTGCGGCGCATCTCGCACAACCTGCGTCCGGCCATCCTCGACGACCTGGGCCTGGCGGCGGCATTGCACCACCTGGGGCAGGAGTACACGCTCAGCAGCGGCACGCCGGTGCGCTTCGAGGCCAGCGGCGTCACCGACGGCCTGGCCGATGTCGCCAACACGGTGCTGTTCCGCATCGCCCAGGAGGCGCTGACCAACATCGAGCGCCACGCCGGCGCCAGCGCCATCGAGATCGGCCTGACCGGTGACGGCAAGGGCGTGAACCTGCGCATCAGCGACGACGGCGTCGGCTTCGACGCCGAGGGCATCGCGCTGCATCCCAAGCACGGCATCGGCCTGCGCAATATGATGGAGCGGATCGACGCCATCGGCGGGCGCTTCGAGCTGGTGTCGTCGGCGGACGGCACGGTGCTGAGCGCCTACGCCGCCAACAATAGCTGAACAAAGCCGCCGCAACGGCTAATATGAATCAACCCTGCATTTTATTGAGTACCGGAAGAAGCAAGCGATGACCCCTACAATCAAAATCCTGCTGGTCGACGACCATCCCCTGGTGCGCGACGGCCTGCGCGCGCGGCTGGAAGCGATGCCGCAGTTCGAGGTGGTGGCCGAGGCCGGCGGCGCGGCCGAGGCGCTGGAGCAGGCCGCCCAGTGCGCGGTCGACCTGGTGCTGATGGATATCAATATGCGCGGCACCAACGGCATCGAGGCGACCGCCCAGTTCAAGCAGGCGTTCCCGCACATCGCCGTGCTGATCCTGTCGATGCACGACAAGCTGGAATACGTGTCGCAGGCGATCCAGGCCGGCGCGCGCGGTTACGTGCTCAAGGACGCGCCGGGCAAGGACATCGTCGTTGCCATCGAGACCGTCATGTCCGGCGGCATTTATTACAGCGCCGCGCTGGCGCGCCAGCTGGCGCAGCCGCAGAACCAGGACAACCAGCTGACCTCGCGCGAGCACGAAGTGTTGCGTCACATCGCCAACGGCGAATCGAACAAGCAGATCGCCCGCGCGCTCGACCTCAGCGTGCGCACCGTGGAAACGCACCGGCTCAACATCAAGCGCAAGCTCGGCATCGAAGGGCAGGCCGAATTGATCCGTTTTGCCGTCCAACACGCCCAATAACGTAACTTTCACCATGATTCTTTGTTTGCATGCAACAAAATCGAGCCGAAGCTCTAATACTGTTGAGCAATTTCTAATATTCCGTGTTTGTCCGGCAATATCTGATATATTCTAATTGCTTAGAAAATTGCAATTGTGTAAAAAGAAAAATGTTTTCGTGTGCAGTCAGTTGTTCCTATACTGGTCATATTGCAAATTACACTACTGCCCCATGGTATTGGTTTGCCCCGTCATAGTCGAACGATGCTGCTCGTACAACCCTCGATGAGAAATTGATGTCCGCGCCAGATACTAGCCCGTTTCCCCTGGTGGAATTCCAAGCGGTGTCCAACGCTCGCAACGAGTGGGTGGCGCTTGCTTTCGAATTATCCGCCGACGCGGGCGACGCCTTCCAGTCCACGCTGACGTTGTTCAGAACCCCCGACGTTTTCGCCGCGTTGGCGCCGCTCGACTGCATCGTGCCGGTGCCCGATCCGGCGACGCTGGAACTGTCGCAACTATCGAGCCTGCCGCCCGGACGCGTGATCCTGCGCGTGCCGGCCGAACCGTGCGCCGACGTGCCGGTGCAAAAGAAGCTCGCCACGATCGCCGAGGCCGGCTATCGCATCATGATCGAAGGCGTCACCGCCGGTTCGACCGCCACCTTGTGCGGCGCCACCTCGCTGATGGTGGACGCCTCGACCAGGCTGCCGCCTGTGATCGCGCTGATCGGCCAGCCCGGCCCTCACCTGGCCGCCGGCATGCACAGCGAGCTGCGCATCGCCGAATGCGCGCACGCCGGCTTCCACTGGTTCAGCGGCGACTACGCGCTGCATCCGTCGCAAGACAACGCCGGCGACGGCACCTCGCGCAAGCGGCTGCTGGCGCTGCTCGGCATGCTGGCGCGCGACGCCGACTCGCGCGAGCTCGAAGTGCTGCTCAAGCAAGACCCGGCGCTGTCCTACCACCTGTTAAAGCTGGTCAACTCGGCCGCCTTCGCGCTCAGTTCGCCGATCCACAGCTTCGGCCAGGCCATCAACGTGCTGGGGCGGCGCCAGCTGCAACGCTGGCTGCAGTTGCTGCTGTACGCGCGCCAGCAGGACGACGGCCTGGCCAACCCGCTGCTGCCGCTGGCGGCAGTGCGCGCGGCCCACATGGAAGCGCTCAGCAAATCGCTCGGCTGGGACCGCGACCAGCAGGACATGGCCTTCGTCGCCGGCGTGTTCTCGCTGCTGGATGTATTGCTGGGCATGTCGATGACGGAAATCGTCGCCGCGCTCAGCCTCGATCTGGATGTGGTCATGGCGTTGCTGGACCGTGGCGGCCCGCTGGGTGAATTGCTCAGCCTGGTCGAACACCACGACCGCGCCGGACTCGAGAAGGCGGGCGTCGACCCCGACACCTACTGGCAAGCGCAGCTGCAAGCCTACCACTGGGCCATCCAGGTTAGCAGGAATCTCTAAAACATGGCCGACCATCCCGTCTCCGACTTCCTCAACCACAGCGCCGCCGTCTGCGACGCCGTGTTGCGCCTGCGCGGCAGCGCCATGGCCGAGGAACTGGGACGCATCGTGCGCAGCGTTACCAACAGCCCGCTGGGCGAATACCTGCCGGCCGATGCCGTCTCGTTGCTGGTCGAGCCGCCGGTGGAGGAAATCCAGGCCGCCAACGACGCCGCCGTCCCTAGCCTGACGCAGGACATCTGGTTCGAGGACCGCTACTTCGGCCGCTTCATCGTCTCCGGCCGGCTCGGCTACAGCGACGCCGACCGCCAGCATCTGGCCAGCCTCGCCACCCTGGCCGCCAGCGTGCTGCAGGTGCATTCGCTGGCGCAGCGCAGCACGCACGCGTACGTGCAGGTCGAATCGCAGTTGCAGCACCAGGCGCAGATCCTCGACCACATCCACGAATCGGTGGTGACGATGGACATGAACGGCTTCATCCTCAGCTGGAACAAGGGCGCGGAGCGGCTGTTCGGCTACACGTCGGTCGAAGCGGTGGGGCGCAACATCCTGTTCCTGTACGACGAGGAAGACATCGACGCGCACGACCCGTTCCTCGAGCAGGGTGGACGGCTGATGGAAGTGCGGCGCAAGAAAAAATCGGGCGAAGTGTTCTGGGCCAGTTTGTCGCTCTCGCCGCTGTGCGACCTCAACAAGCGATCGATGGGGCTGATTGCCTATCTGACCGACATCACCGAGCGCAAGCTGGCCGAAGAGCGCATCCACCACCTCGCTTACTACGACGCGCTGACTAACCTGCCCAACCGCACCTTGCTGACCAAGCTGGTCGACCAGGCCTTGATGGTCGCGCAGCGCGGCAAGCTGCAAGGCTGCGTGCTGTTCATCGACCTCAACCGCTTCAAGATGATCAACGACACGCTCGGGCGCAAGATCGGCGACGCCTTGCTGTGCGAAGTGGCGCGGCGCTTCCGCACGGTGCTGCGCGATCAGGACCTGGTGGCGCGGCTGGGCGGCGACGAATTCGCCATCGGCCTGTTCGACCTCGGGCAACACTTCGAAGCCAGCATGGTCGCGCAAAAGCTGCTGGCCACGCTCAACAGCCCGATCGTCATCGACGGCCACGATCTGCGCGTCGGCGGCAGCATCGGCATCAGCGTCTACCCGCAGGACGGCGACGACGCCGAAACCTTGCTGCGCCTGGCCGACATCGCCATGTACCGCGCCAAGCAGGAGGGCGGCGCCAACGGCGACCACGTCGCCTTCTACAGCCAGGACATGAACCAGGGCATGCAGGAGCGCATGCGCATCGAAACCGGACTGCGCCACGCGCTCGGCAACGGCGAGCTGCTGCTGCACTACCAGCCCAAATTCTCCATCGACAACGGCAAGATCATCGGCGCCGAAGCGCTGGTGCGCTGGCGCCATCCCGAGCGCGGCCTGGTGCCGCCGGCCGAATTCATCCCGCTGGCCGAGGCGACCGGGCTGGTGGTGCAGGTGGGCGAGTGGGTGCTGGAGGCTGCCTGTTCGCAGGCCAAGCTGTGGAAGGACGCCGGCCTGCCGCCGATACGGTTGGCGGTCAATGTCTCCGCGCGCGAATTCACCGCATCGTTGCCGGGGCGGGTGATGGACACGCTCAACCGTTACGGGCTGGAGCCGTCGTGGCTGGAGCTGGAGATCACCGAAAGCACCTTGATGCACAACATCGACCGCGTGATCGGCATCATGGACCGGATCACCGCGCTGGGCGTGACGTTGTCGCTGGACGACTTCGGCACCGGGTATTCGAGCTTGTCGTATCTGAAGCGGTTCCCGATCGACACGTTGAAGATCGACCGCTCGTTCACGATCGGGATACCGAGCGACGCCAATGACTGCGCGATCGCCAACACCATCATCAGCATCGCACAACAGCTCAAGCATAAAGTGATCGCGGAAGGTGTGGAGACGGTCGAGCAGCTGGCGTTTCTGAAGAATTCCGGCTGCGACGAGGTGCAGGGTTATCTGTTCTCGCAGCCGCTGGAGGCGGCAGCCTTCGAGCTGGCGCTGCGCGAGAACTGGACGCCGGGGCAGGCCAGCAGAGCTGCTTGACGGATTTTCCCGTGGGGCGGATCAGGCGGAACGCCGTAATCCGCCATGAGTCGCCAACGCAGCATTTTTGTCCGGAGACGGCTGATTTCCCATGACGGGGTTGAATTCTGTATAATGCTGCGCCATAGGAAGCGTGGCCGAGTGGTTGAAGGCAGCAGTCTTGAAAACTGCCGACGGTGTGAGCCGTTCGTGAGTTCGAATCTCACCGCTTCCGCCAATGACGTAAAAGAGTACCAATCGCTACCCCGTCGTACCCCTCCGTATTCCTTGAAAATCAATGCTTTAGCTGATTTTAACCCATCCGAATCGCAGATTTCTAAGTATCCCAAATTATCTCGCCTCGGGCTGTAGGGTAGGCCCCTGCCATACTTTCTTTTCCGCACTGCGTTTCAATTGAATTTGACCACAGTCCTGCTAGGCTGAAAGCCCTAGGTTGCTTGGCGGGAGAAGAGTATGTTCGGAATGGGCGCTGGCGACCTGGTGCGCGTGGCTGGGACTAATCACGAGATGGTGATCATCGGTTGCGCCGATGATGAGCCGCAGGCACACGAGCTCGACGCGACTTGGTTTTGCGTGTGGGAAGCTGAGCATTTGCTCTTCGAAGAGGTTTTCGCCGGAAGAGATTTAATCTTGGTCCGGAAAGAGCGCCGACGCGTACCTCGAGGCGGCAATATTAACTTTCCCATTCGTCAAGAACACGGGGCGCCTGTCGGGTAGTTTGTACCTCAGCTCGATGGGCTGCCCCATCTCTGGCCCGTCGGCGCCGGTATTCAGCACGCGGCTCACCGGGAACCATTCGAACAGATCGACATTGAGCATCGCCGTGCGCGCCAGGTGCTCGGCTTCCTCGACGGTGAGTGCCGGGTCGAGCCAGCGGCGCGCGTCCTCCGCGCTGACCGCGACCCGGCGCCGGTCGCGTACGTCGACCATGCCGCTCCGGCAGTCGGCCTGACGAGCACGAAGCCACGGCTTAACGACTCACTCCTCATGCGCTGCATCAAAGCCCGGCCTAAGACGTTTGACAACGGCCGGGAACCGTTCGATCATGGACGTATGGACGCCATCAGCAAAGAAGTGCTCGACGCGAGACTCGAAACCATCGAAACCAGGATGGATGGTCGCATTGCGACCATCGAAGTCAAGATTGATGGCAAGTTCTCTCGGGTCGATGGCCAGTTTTCCGGGGTCGATGCAAAGTTCGCCGGGGTCGATGCAAAGTTCGCTGGGGTCGATGCAAAGTTCGCTGGGGTCGACGCCAAGTTCGCGGAACTGCGCACCGAGATGCAGAAAGGCTTCGCGGACATGACCAAGTGGATGTTAGGCACGGTGATCGGTGTTGCCGCAGTCACCATTACAATCATGACCTTCGTCCTCAACAACGCAGTTCCGAAGGCGTCACCAACTGCGCCAGCGCAACCGGCGCCCATCGTCGTTTATGCGCAGCCTGCGCCGGTTGCGCCTCAAGCCAAGCCCTAGCGCCCGCCTTCGGCGATTGCCGCATCGGCACATTGATGGTCAATTGGGCAGTGAGAATTCGCACATTTTCACGCTTAGCAAAATGGTATCCTTCCGGCCGCAGCGCGCGGCCTCCGCCGTCGCTCTGCTGATCATTATTGAACTAATACCCAGGAGCGCACGTGTTCATTAAATTATTCGCGGGTGCAATCGCATTTGTCGCGGCCATTGTATTTGCCGGGACTTCCGGTCTGACCTTCTATGTCTGGCCGACCGGCCTTGATGACGCGAAATTGACCGTAACGCCAGAAGTTGTGCAGCGCTTGCGTGTTCTGCATGCAGAACACAAGTTCGGACCTGATCGCCTTACGTTCTACCCAGGGGCCGCAAGTGAAGAGAAAAGGGCAGTCGCGCAGGCAGCGGTGGATGCGACGATTCAATCGCTGATTACTGACCTACCCGCGCGGCCGCAACGGTCGACCGTGCTCCGCGCATTAAAAGCCACGTTGACCAAGTTTGATAGCGCAGAATCCGAGGAACGCGACCAGCTGCTGTCGTACCTTTCGAAAGCGATGGATATTTGTGGCGTGGAGAGCTCCTCCGAACTATTCAATGTCTGGCGTTATGGATTTCCGTACGGCTGGTTCCTCTAACGGCAACGGCGGCAACTGGGAAAGTAAGCTGACGCTTCTGCTTGACCCACAGGCGGCATAGGTCATTCACCCGATACCGCCTTGCCAACATGCTCCGTACACTGGTTTCATTTATCCAACACACCAGCCGCGCAAGAAATGTTCAACCCGGACCGCCGCCACGCTGAAGGGGTTGACCCTCGGCTTGATCCACGCCGAATGATCAACCGCGTGCACGTTATCTCGCTTCCGGCGCAGAAGGTGCACTCGTAGCTGCAGATGCGCGCATCCAGCGCCTGCGGCGTCAGGGATTTATTGCAGTGTTCACAGGTCGGTCTAAGGTGAAGCATGGGGCGTTCCTTTGGTCGGCTGTGCTAGTCGCAAGTATGGCAATAAGCGCGGCACGGTTATCGGAATTTCACAGCGATACTCAGGCGGTGCCCGGTGGCGTCTTTCTGCTTTGCGGATAACGCGGCAGATCATCCGGCCATTGCAGCGCGTCGGCCACGAAGATGTGCGCTTGCGGCAGCGCTTTTTCCGGCGTGTCCAGGCTGCTTGTCGTGACGTCGATCTCGTCGGGACTATCGTCATCGGCGAAGGTGAGTTGGGTGCCGCAGTGCGGGCAGAACGTGCGCGTGGCGCGCGACGAGGAGCGGAAGCTCGACGGCTCGCCGGCGGTGTAGCGGAAGTCGGCGGCGTCCACGGTGAACCACGCCACGGCCGGGGCGCCGGTGGTGCGGCGGCAAATGGTGCAATGGCATACTGCCTGGTTGCGGGTATCCTCGGCGGCTTCGTAGCGGACGGCGCCGCAAAAACATTGTCCGGTGAGCATATGGCCTCCTGGTCGTCATCACTCAGGACTGACGATAGCCGAAATGCGCGCGCAACCCGGACACCTTACGCTGCGTCAATTGAGTGACCGGCCTGCTTCGATTGGCCTGTCGACATGACATGCCAAATCGCTTCGTGCTATGCTTTTGCTCACTTTCGTAAGGAGGACATCATGCCCGCTTCCCACGACACCTACACCCGTCAGCAAGGGTTGAAAAACACCTACGACGTCGAATACACGGCGCTGCGCTACAGGATATCCCTGGATGGCAGAACGCTGAAAGACATTCAACTCGATATCCACAACACGCCCGCGCTCGATCCGGACGCGGCCTGGTCGCGTGCCGTGTCCGATATCGAATTCCTGCGAGGAATGCCCGAAGCGTAGCGGCTACAGGCTTGCCGCCCTGATCACTGGCCGGCCACCATCGCACCGGCCTGGGCGGCGAACCATGGCTGCATGCGTCGGATCGCCTCGGCGATTTCCGGCGTCGACACCGCAAAGCTGAAGCGGATGAAACGCTTGCCTTCGACCGGATCGAAGTCGATACCCGGCGCCGTCGCCACGCCCGTGTCGTTGAGCAGGCGCTTGCAGAAGTCGAGGCTGTCGTCGGTCAGATGGGCGATGCTGGCGTAGATGTAGAAGGCGCCGTCCGGCGGGGCGATGGCGTTCAGGCCCAGTCCCGGCAACGCGTCCAGCAGCAGGCGGCGGTTTTCCGTGTACACGGTCAGGTGGCCTTCGAGCTCGTCGAGCGCGTCGAAGGCGGCCAGCGCCGCGTGCTGGCTCAGCGACGGCGCGGTCAGGAACATATTGCCGCAATAGGTCCACGTGCGGTCGATGTGTTCGGCCGGCACCAGCAGCCAGCCGAGCCGCCAGCCGGCCATGCTGAAGTATTTCGAGAAGCTGCTCACCACCAGCGCGTCCGGTTCATACGCGAGGATGGTTTGCGCCGGCTCTACGTAGCTCAGGCCGTGATAAATCTCGTCCGAGATGATGCGGATGCCGCGCTCGCGGCATACCTGGGCGATGGCCTCCAGCTCGTCGGCGGCGATGATGGTGCCGGTCGGGTTGGCCGGACTGGCGATGATCACGCCGGCCGGCGCCGGTTCGATCGCCGCCAGCGCGGCGGCGGTGAGCTGGTAGCGTACCTCGGCGCCGCAGGCGATTTCCACCGGTTCCATGTGCAGCGCCTTGAGCGTGTTGCGGTAGGCAACGTAGCCCGGCCGCGCCAGCGCGATCCGGTCGCCCGGCGAGAACAGCGAGTTCAACGCCAGCACCAGCGCCGGCGAGGCGCCGCAGGTCATGACGAAGCGGCTGGCGTCGACCTTGATGCCGTAGCGCTCGTCGTAGAAGCGCGCCAGGCGTTCCTTCAACGGCGTGCTTTCCCAATAGCCCATGTTGTCGGCGTCGAGCACCTGATGGGCTTTGTCGATGGCGGCCTGCGGCGCGCCAGTCGACGGCTGTCCGAATTCCATGTGGATGATGGAGCGGCCCTGCGCCTTCAAGGCATGGGCGAGGCGGCTGATGCCGACGGCGTGAAACGGGTCGAGTTGCGCTTGCATGGAAATCCGATGGTCAGGGAGGTCCGATAGTGTAAGGCAAAACGGCCCCCGTTGGCACGCTGCGGTTTGGCCGGTGACCTGCGCCTCCCGACCGTTGGACGCCTGAACGGGACGGGCGGTCATCTTGCGTTCATCTTGTAGCCATGGGACATTTTTTCGATGTCAGTAAGGACGCTTTGCACTTGCTATACTGTTACCGGTTGAATACAGATCACAGGGATTGGTTTTGCGGGCGATGACAATACGGTGGAAGCGGTGGGGCTTGGGCGTGGCCGGCGCGGTGGGGGTGTATGCGTTAGCGGGCGGCTGGGCGTTGCCTTGGCTGATCAAGAGTCAGGTTCCCAAGTTTGTCGAAACCGAGTTGGAACGCAAAGCCAGCATCGGCGACGTCAGTTTTAATCCGTTCACCTTGCGGCTGCAAGCGACGAATGTGCGGTTGACCGAGGCCAACGGCGCGCCACTGTTGGGCGTCGGCGCGCTGGCGGTCGAGCTGCAATGGCGCTCGCTGTTGCGCCGCGCCTGGAGCCTGGCCGAGATCCGCGTCACCGCGCCGTCGCTGCAGCTGGCCATTGCACCGGACGGCAAATTCAACATCGCGCAGCTGATGGAGACGCTCGACAAGCGCAAGAAGGACGACAGCGATAACGGCATGCCACGCCTGATCATCGAACATTTCGCGCTGGAGCAGGGCAAGGTCGAGATGCATGATCGCCATGCCGGCTATAACGATACCTTCACGCCCATCGCCTTCGAGCTGAACCATCTGAGCACGCTGCCCGACGAAAACGGCAACTACACCTTGAGCGCGGACGCTGGCCTTGGCGGCAAGTTGCGCTGGAAGGGCGCTGCCGCGCTCAATCCGATCGGCGGCAGCGGCGTTCTGTCGCTGGAGAACGTGGCGTTGCCGGGCGTTTCCACGTATCTGAAGTCGTTCCTGCGGGTGGTCGTCAGCGACGGCCGTCTGTCGGCAAAGTTGCCCTATCAATTCGCCTACAAGGACGGCAGGCTGGAAGCGGGCCTGACCGGCGCCAGCCTGGCGTTGAACGATCTGGCGATGCGCCATGCCGACGTGACGGCGCCGTTCGTCAAACTGAAGTCGCTGGATGTCGCCGGCGTTGGCGTCAATCTGGGCAAGCGCTCGGTCGATATTGGCGGGCTGAATTTGAACGGCGGCGCGCTGGCGGTGCGGCGCGACGCCCAAGGACGGATCGACCTGGCGAATTTGATGGTGCCGCCGTCGGCGCCAGCGCCCACTGCTGCGCCCAAGCCGGCGCCGAAGGAAGACGGCGGCTGGAAGGTGCGCTTCAAACAGATCGGTTTGAACGATATCGCTGTCGACGCGCTAGATGAAACCGTCAGCCCGGCGCTGAAGATCAGCGCCGACAAACTCAAGCTGAAGCTGCAACTGCAAATGGAAACCGCAGCCAGCGGGCTCAAGCTCAACATCGATGACGCCGCGTTCTCGCTGGATAATCTGGCGCTGGCCAGCGGCGCCATCGCGCCGTTGAAGCTGGGACAGCTGGGCTTTGAAGACGGCGCACTCGACCTGGCTGCGCGCCGCGTCAGCCTGGGCCGCCTTTATGCGGACGGTGGCGTACTAGACCTGTCACGCGACAAGGACGGCCGGTTCATGTTCCTCGATAGCTTGCCGGGATCGGGATCGGGTTCGGGCGCTGCCGCCGCGACGCCGGCCGCTTCGGCGCTTGCCAAATCCGATGAGGCAGCGTGGACCGCTTCAGTCAAAACAGTTGAGCTGAACAAATTCGGCGCGCGCTACGACGATGCCGGCAGCGGCATCAAAGCTAATCTGCAGGACTTCAACCTGAAGCTGGCCGACGTAGGCAGCGATATGAAAAAGCCGCTGGCGTTCGAAGGTGGCGTCGGCTTGCGCGAGGGCGGCCAGTTGACCGCGAAGGGCAAAGTGGTGCCCGCCACTGGCGCCGTCGATACCGAGCTGAAGCTGACCAAGCTGGCGCTGGCGCCGGTACAGCCATTGCTCAGCAAGTACGTCAAGCTCAAGCTGGCCGACGGCAGCGTATCCGGCGAGGGACGTCTGCGCACGGGCGCCGGCGGCAGCAAAGCCAGTCCGGCCGTGCGCTACGATGGCTCGTTTGAAGTGGCCCAGCTGGCGCTTGACGAGGAAGACGACGACCACTTCGCACGCTGGAAGTCGGTGCGGGCCGACAAGCTGGCGCTGAGCGTGTCCCCGAACGTGCTCGACGTGGCCGAGCTGCGCGTGGTCGAGCCGAACGCCATCTTGATTATCGAAAACGACCGCAGCTTGAATGCGCAGCGGCTGCTGGTGACAAAGCCCGAGCCTGCGTCTGCTCCGGCGCCCACGCCGACCGCGACGCCCGCCGCCAGCGAACCTTTCCCGATGCGCATCCGCCGCGTGCGCTTCCAGAACGCCAAGCTGGACTTCACCGATTTGAGTTTGCGCCCGCAATTCGGCGCCAAGATTTATGAGCTCAGCGGCCTGATCACCGGGCTGTCGTCGAAGGCCGACGCGCGCAGTCAGATCGAGCTCGACGGCCGCGTCGACGACTTCGGTCTGGCCCGCATACGCGGCCAGTTGAATCCCTTCGTCCCGGCCGACAACACCGATGTCAATGTCGTGTTCAAGAACGTCGACATGGTGTCCGCATCGCCGTACTCGATGAAGTTTGCCGGCTACAAAATCGCGCAGGGAAAGATTTCGCTCGACCTGCAATACAAGGTGCTCAAAGGTCAGCTCCAAGGCAACAACCAGATCGTGCTCGACAACCTGACCCTCGGCGAGCGCATCGACAGTCCGGACGCGATCAAGCTGCCGCTGGAGCTGGCGCTGGCCATCCTAAAGGACAGCAACGGCCGCATCGATCTGGGTGTGCCGGTGTCGGGCAATATGAACGATCCGCAGTTCAGCTACGGCTCCGTGGTGTGGAAGGCCATCGGCAACATTCTGGGCAAGGTCGCGCTGTCGCCGTTCCGCGCGCTGGGCAATTTGTTCGGCGTCAGCGGCGACAAGCTGGACGCCGTCGAGTTCGATGCCGGCAGCGATACCGTGCTGCCGCCGGAGCGCGAAAAGCTGAGCCAGGTTGCCAAGATCCTGGCAAGCAAACCGCAGCTGAAGCTGTCGGTGCCGGGGCAATACAACGAAGCGGCCGATGGCGCCGCGCTGCGGATGCAGGCCGTGCGCCGCCTGGTGGTGACGCGGGCCGAGATCAAGCTGGCGCCGGACGAACAGCCCGGTCCGCTTGATATCGGCCAGCGCAAGGTGCGCGGCGCCTTGCGCGATCTGTATGCCGAGCGCTTCGGCGCGGCCGAGCTGGAGAAGCAGAAGAAGGCGGCCGAGGGTGCGGCTGCCACCAAGCCGGCGGCGGAGTCCGACGAGGACGCCAAGCCCGCCGATCAAGTGGCGCAGAAAAAACTGCCGATGCTGCAACGCCTGGGCAAGATCGTGCAGGGCGAACCGCAGGTGGCCGACGCCAGCGCGTTCTACGGCAAGTTGCAGGAGCGCCTGGAGCAAAGCCAGCCGTTGCCCGAGGGTACCTTGCCGGCACTGGGCGCCAAGCGCGCCACGGCCATCGTGACGGCGTTGAAAGAGGCGGGCGTCAATATCGCCGCGATACAGACAGGCGCGCCGGAAAACACCGACGCCGCCATCGGCAAGCCGGTCGCGCTCAAGCTGGGACTGGCGGCAAAATAGATGACCGATGACAAATCACACGTCGGCCGCAGCGCGCTGCTGGCGGGATTCGCGCTGCTGTGCAGCCAGCTCTCGCTCAACGTCGGTGCGGCCGTCGCCAAGCATCTGTTCCCGCTGATCGGGGTTGAAGGCGTGACGGCTTACCGGGTCGGCTTCGCGGCGTTGCTGATGATGGCTGTGTTCCGGCCGTGGCGCACGCCGCTGACGTGGCCGCAGGCCTGCAATGTCGCTGTCTACGGCAGCGTGATCGGGCTGATGAACCTGATGATCTACCGTTCCTTCAATCTGATACCGCTCGGGATCGCCGTGGCGATCGAAGTGGCCGGGCCGTTGACGGTGGCGGTGCTGTCGTCGCGCCGTCCGCGCGACGTGGTGGCCATTGGGCTGGCGGTTGCCGGTCTGTATTTCCTGCTGCCGATCCATGGCCATGTCGATCAGCTCGATCCGGTCGGCGTTGCCTACGCGGCCGGGGCGGCGGTATGCTGGGCGCTGTACATTGTGTTCGGCAAGCGGGTCTCGGTGATGCATGGCGGGCAGTCGGTGGCATGGGGCATGACGGCCGCGTCGCTGTTCATCCTGCCGGTGGGCGCGTGGTACTCGGGCGCGGTGTTGCTGACGCCGTCGTACATGGCAATCGGGCTGGCGATCGCGGTCATGTCCAGCGCCTTGCCGTACACGTTGGAGATGCTGTCGATGCGCAACCTGTCGTCGCGCACGTTCAGCATGTTCAGCAGCGCCGCGCCGGCGCTGAGCGCGCTGGCTGGCATGCTGCTGCTTGGCGAGCATCTGACGTTGACGCAATGGCTGGCGATTGCCGCCATCGTGCTGGCGTCGGCGCTGACGACGTTGAGATAGCATGGCCCTACGAAAATCGCTCTCGCCGAAGGCCTTGCTAAAACGCGAATTGATGAGCTAGTATGGATGCCGATGCAACATTGCATCGACGTCGCTCGGACGGTTCCGGGCGCTTACGTGAGACATCCATGACTGACACCCAAACTCCGCGCAGATTTTCGCGCATCGATCGCCTGCCTCCCTACGTTTTCAATGTCACCGCCGAGCTCAAGCTGGCGGCGCGCCGTCGCGGCGAAGACATCATCGATATGTCGATGGGCAACCCGGACGGCGCCACGCCGTCGCACATCGTCGACAAACTGGTCGATACCGTGCGCCGGCCCGACACCCACGGTTACTCGGCCTCCAAGGGCATTCCCCGGCTGCGGCGCGCGATCACCAAGTGGTACAAGAACCGCTACGAGGTCGACTTCGATCCCGACTCGGAGGCGATCGTCACCATCGGCTCCAAGGAGGGCCTGGCGCACTTGATGTTGGCGACGCTCGACGCCGGCGACACCGTGCTCGTGCCCAATCCGAGCTATCCGATCCACATCTGGGGCGCGGTGATTGCCGGCGCCAATATCCGCTCGGTGCGCATGACGCCCGGCGTCGACTTCTTCGACGAGCTCGAGCGCGCGGTGCGCGAAAGCTATCCGAAGCCGAAGATGATGATACTTGGCTTCCCGTCGAACCCGACCGCGCAGTGCGTGGAGCTGGAGTTTTTCGAGCGCGTGGTGGCGCTGGCCAAGCAGCACGACATCCTGGTGGTGCACGACCTGGCCTATGCCGACATTACCTTCGACGGCTGGAAAGCGCCGTCGATCATGCAGGTGCCGGGCGCGCGCGACGTGGCAGTGGAGTTTTTCACCATGTCCAAGAGCTACAACATGGCCGGCTGGCGCATCGGATTCATGGTCGGCAACAAAGAGCTGGTGGCCGCGCTGGCGCGCATCAAGAGCTATCACGACTACGGCAGCTTCACGCCGGTGCAGGTGGCCGCGATCGCGGCGCTGGAAGGCGACCAAAGCAGCGTCAGCGAGATCTGCGCGATGTACCAGAGCCGCCGCGATGTCCTGCACAAAGGACTGTGCGAAGCGGGCTGGCCGGTCGAGAAGCCGAAGGCGTCGATGTACATCTGGGCCCGCATCCCCGAAGCATACCGTCATCTCGGTTCGCTGGAGTTTTCCAAACTGCTGCTGGCCGAGGCCAAGGTGTGCGTGTCGCCGGGAATCGGCTTCGGCGATTACGGCGACGAGTATGTTCGCTTCGCCTTGATCGAAAACGAGGCACGCATACGCCAAGGGTTGCGTGGTATCAAGGCAATGTTGCGTAAAGTGTTGGCATAAATCTGCGCGCAGTTTAAGCGGTATCAAATGCGAGGTGGCTAGCGGCGGCTAATGTAGCTCCTGAACTAACCCAGGAGCCCCATTATGCCCCCACTGCCTATCGGCGACAGCACACGTCGCCTGATCGCCGCCGTCAAAAAACTTGAAAACACCCTCAACACCGTCGGCCTGCCACGTTTCGTGGCGCGCCTGCCGGTGTGCTGGCTGTGCTGGCACTACTGTCGCACGCTCGATCAGAAAATCGTGCGCATGCGCCGCATCGCCGGCAAGTTTGAACAGTGGCTGCCGACGATACGCAATTTCGGCACGGAAGGGCCGGCGCAGCTGGAGCTGATCGATGTCGATCACAGCATGCGCGACGATATCGAGGTCACCAAAAAAACCATGTGGGAACTGCGCGGCTATTGCATAGACGTCGGGCGCATGTTCGAGCAGCTCGGCTACCAGTCGCAGGGGTTGAAGCGCCGCCAGGCGACTTTCCTGCAGGTGCTGGAGACGTCATGTATCTCGGCCAGCACCATGCAGGAAGCACTGGTCGCGCATGACAGCGCGGTACTGGCCGTGCTGCGGGCCCAGCAGACGCACGAGCGTGAGCGCGCGGCCGCTGCGTCCGCCTCTTAAAAGCCTTCCAGCACGATCTTGCCTTTCGCGCGTTTGCTCTCGAGCAGCGCGTGCGCCCGCTTGAGGTTGGTGGCGTTGATGGTGCCGAAATGTTCTGCCAGGGTCGTCTTGATGACGCCGGTATCGACCAGCACTGCCACGTCGTTCAGCAGTTCATGCTGCTTCTGAATGTCGGCCGTGGTGAACATCGAGCGCGCGAACATGAACTCCCAGTGCAGCGAGGCGCTCTTGCGCTTGAGCAGACGCACGTCGATCGCGGCCGGATCGTCGATCAGCGCGACCTTGCCCTGCGGCGCGATCAGTTCGGCGATGGCGCCCCAGTGGTCATCCGAGTGGGTCAGGCTGGCGATATAAGTCACCGGCGGCAGGCCCAGGCGGGCGAACTCTTCTGTCAGCGGTTTGCTGTGGTCGATCACGTGGTGGGCGCCCAGCTCTTTTACCCAAGCGGCCGTGTCGGGACGTGATGCTGTGCCGATGACGGTCAGATTGGTCAACTGTCGCGCCAGCTGTACCAAAATCGAACCGACCCCGCCGGCCGCGCCGGTCACCAGCAGCGATTGTCCCTGGACGCCCTTGTCGCGGCTCACTTCCAAACGTTCGAACAGCAACTCCCACGCGGTGATCGCCGTCAGCGGAAGTGCGGCTGCCTGCGCGAAGTCGATATTTTTCGGCTTGTGGCCGACGATGCGCTCGTCGACCAGATGCAGCTCGCTGTTGGTGCCGGGGCGGGTCAGGTCGCCGGCGTACCAGACTTCGTCGCCCGGCTTGAACAAGGTCACGTCCGGACCCACCGCTTTGACCACGCCCGCGGCATCCCAGCCGATGACTTTTGTGTCGCCTTCCGCCGGCGCCGCGTTGGCGCGAATCTTGACGTCGACAGGATTGACGGAAATGGCTTTGACTTCCACCAGCAGATCGCGGCCCTGGGCCTGCGGCGCGGGCAACTCGATGTCGATCAGGGAATCGGATTGGTCGATGGGAAGGGACTTGCGGTAGGCGACGGCTTTCATTAACTTCTCCTCGGGATGGGGTTGAGATTGGGTTGGGATGCTGATGGGAGTATCATCATTTATTTCGTGGCGCGGAAAAAGAGGCGCTTCAGCGAAACACTTTCAAAAAAACGAAGAAAATGCTGCGATTTGATGATTTGACTGTTTTTGTCCGCACCGCCGACCGTGGCAGCCTGTCGGCGGCGGCGCGGGAGCTTGAGATTTCCCCGGCGCTGGCTAGCGCGGGTGTCAAGCGGCTGGAGCGGGAGTTGGGCTTGCGGCTGTTCGCCCGCACCACGCGCTCGCTGCGGCTGACGGAGGAGGGCGAGCACTACCTGCGGCACGCGCGCGAGGCGCTGCGCCTCCTCAAGGATGGGCACGACGCGCTGATCCAGGGGCAGGAGAGCCTGGGCGGGACGCTGAAGATTTCGATGCCGTCCGATCTGGGGCGCAATAAGCTGGTCGGCTGGCTGGACGAGTTTCAGGCGCAGTATCCCAAGGTGAGTTTTCAGCTCAGCATCAGCGACCGGGTCTCGGACATGTACCGGCAGCCGGTCGATATCGCCATCCGTTACGGCAGGCAGGAGGATTCCAGTCTGATCGCGCTGCCGCTGGCGCCGGACAACCGCCGCGTGCTGGTCGCCTCGACGGATTACATCAAGCAGCACGGCCGGCTGACCGAGCTAAAGGATTTGGCGGGCCACAACTGTCTGCGCTTTATGCTGGAGGATGTGATCCATGACCGCTGGAGTTTTTATTCGGCGGCCGACAGCGAAGCGGTGGCGATACATGTCAACGGCAACCGCAGCGCCGACGACGCCGACGTGGTGCGGCGCTGGGCGGTGGCGGGATTGGGCGTGGCCTACAAATCGCGGCTTGATGTCAGCGACGATATCCGGGCTGACCGCTTGCATATCCTCATGCCGGACGTGCTGGGCGAGCCGACGCCGTTGAACATGCTGTGCATGCATCGCTCGCAGATCACGCCCACGGTGCTGCAACTACGGGATTTTCTTCGCGCGCAGTGCGAAAAAGCCTAGTGCGCTTGGCGGATTTCATGTCAGCTAAGTGGCGATCTGACCGACAAGGACTCAGTGCAGGCTCACTGCGGACAGGGCAGCCGGCAAGTGGCGCGGCTAAATTCACTTAAAAAGTCATTAAAGCAACAGCGCGCACACTTGCAGTGATGGCAAAACCCCTTAACATAGCTTCATGGCTTCATAGCTTAGCGTTGAACGCCATTGAACTGGGGCTCGACTGCTGGCTGGACGCGTTCGACAGCGGGGTTGCGGCACGAGGCATCATTTTGATGACGGCTCGCCAGCTGCCAGATCCAGGTGAGGAGCGCGAGCGAGGTCGCGGCATCGGCCGGCCTGTCTTGCGACTGGATGGGGCAGCTGGCACCGGCAACCATTAGTGCGCCTTCGACAGGATCAACAGCCAGCGGCGGCACAGCAGAACTTCCAGATGACCAGCTTGCACGCCGGTGTCGCATTCGATGACAGGGTTGACCGCGTAGTAGCGCTTGCGGAAATCACGGCAGACCAGCAATTCGCGTTTGCCCATGCGGACCAGGAACGAAGTAGGCATATATTCCAGGCCGAAGCGGGAGCTGAAGCTGTTATTAACTGTTGTCATGACATTTTCCTTTTGGGAGAAGCGTTTAACGAGGAGTTCAGAATAGCATAAGTACTGTATGAATACACAGGTACTGTGTAAATAAACAGTAAATTCGCCATTTCGTAGTTTTTAGGTCAACTTCAACGGCCATCTATCCGGGAGCACCAAATTTTCAGTAAATCAATGCGTTTCATCGAGGCAAGACTGTCTCCAGGCGGCGAATTCGGCCTGCATCTGACCATCGGGGTGCTGATGATGCTGCTCACCGTGTCCATTTTCGGCCACCTCGCGTCCGAAGTCACCGGGCAGGAAGAGATCACCGTGCTCGACCTGCACATCGCCAACTGGTTCAACGCCAACCATTTCGAACCCATGACCAGCATCATGATGACGATAACGACCGTGCACACGATGCCGGGCGTACTCCTGATGGGCTGTGCGTTTGGCTATTATTTGTGGCGGCGGGGCCGGGTCTACTGGATATGGGCGCTGCTGCTTGGCGTGCCGGGCGGTATGCTGATGAACGTGCTGCTCAAGTACACCTTCCAGCGCAGCCGCCCGGTGTTCGAGGAGCCGCTGGTGACGCTGGCGACCTATAGCTTCCCGAGCGGGCATGCGTCGGCAGCGACCCTGTTCTACGGCCTGTTGGCGAGCTATGTGATGATTGCCTGCAAGGGCTGGAGTGTGCGTTTGGGCACAGCGGCGTTCTGTGCGTTAATGATACTGTTGGTGTCGTTCAGCCGCGTCTATCTGGGCGCGCATTATCTGAGCGATGTCCTGGCCGGCATGGCGGGCAGCGCGGCGTGGCTGACGATTTGCATCACGGCGATTTCCACGCTGCGCCGCCGGCGCGAGGCGAAAAGCTTATCGAACGATTCCAGGGGAACGCTCTGAACAGTATTGTAGTCATAGTCAACGCCGGCGCCGGGCAGGGTTACTGCGGCGGCTGGTCCGCCGGATTGGCGGAAAAATTCCGCGCGCAAGGCGCCGAAGCCGATATCACGCTGGCCAAGAGCGGCGAGGAAATGATCGCCCGCGCGAAACGCGCCGTGGCCGATGGCGCTCCCCTCGTTGTGGCCGGTGGCGGCGATGGCACCATCAACGCGGTCGCCTCGGCGCTGGTGGGCAGCACGACCCGTTTAGGCGTGCTCCCGCTCGGCACCTTGAACCACTTCGCCAAGGATTTGAATATCCCGCTTGACCTGGACGAGGCCGTCGCCAACGTGGTGCATGGCCAGCCGGCCGACGTCGATGTTGGCGAGGTCAACGGCCGCATCTTCCTCAATAACTCCAGCCTGGGCATCTACCCGGACATCGTGCGCGACCGCGAAAAGCAGCAAAAGCATCTGGGACGCAGCAAATGGCACGCGTTCGCGCGCGCTGTCTTCGTCTCCGCGCGGCGTTTTCCGTTCATGAATGTGCGGCTCAAGATCAACGGCAGCGAGCATCTGCGCCGCACGCCGTTTGTCTTCATCGGCAACAACGAATACATGCAGGGCCTGACCATGGGCGAGCGCGAACGGCTCGACAGCGGCAAGATGTATTTGTATGTCGCGCAAAAGCCCACTCGGCTGGGGTTGCTGCGCTACGCCATCCACGCCTTGTTCGGCCGTTTGTCGGAGGCCAAGGATTTCGACGTGCTGTCGTCGTCCGACCTGGTGATCGACACGCGCCACCGGCAAATTCGTGTCGCCACGGACGGCGAAGTGACCGTGATGACGCCACCGTTGTGCTATCGTTCCAGGGCCAAGGCGCTGAGCGTGATAGTCCCTGTCTTGCCGGCCACGTAGGAGGGGAATATGCGAACCATCGTCCATTTATCGGACCTGCATTTCGGCAGGGTCGACCAGGCTTTGCTGGCGCCGCTGCAGCAACTCACCGCGCGGCTCGCGCCCGATGTCGTGGTCGTCTCCGGCGACCTGACGCAGCGCGCCAAGACCGAGGAGTTCAAGGCCGCGCGCGCCTTTCTCGACACTTTGCCGGGGCCGCAGATCGTGGTGCCGGGCAATCACGACATCCCCTTGTACAACGTCGCCACGCGCTTTTTAACGCCGCTGCGCAAGTACACGCGCTATGTCACGCTGGATCTGGCGCCGGAGTATATCGACGACGAGATCGCCATCCTGGGCATCAACACCGCGCGTTCGTTGACGTTCAAGGATGGGCGTATCAACGACGAGCAGCTGGCGCAGATGCGACAGCGCATGAGCGCGGTGAATCCCAACCTGACGCGCATCATCGTCACGCACCATCCGTTCGATTTGCCGGAGACGTTCGACAAGGACGATCTGGTCGATCGCGCGCCGATGGCGATGCGGGCGTTTTCCGAGTGCGGCGTCGATTTGCTGCTGGCGGGGCATTTGCATGCCAGCCACGCGGGCAATAGCGAGAAGCGTTACAAGCTTGCCGGATACGCGGCGCTGGTGGTGCAGGCCGGCACGGCTACGTCCACGCGCGGGCGCGGGGAATCGAATTCGTTCAATGTGATTCGGGTGGATCCGGACCAGATCGAGGTGGACCGCTATAGCTGGGTCG
The DNA here is from genome assembly GCF_979258245.1 of Duganella sp. AC917. NCBI lineage: Bacteria > Pseudomonadati > Pseudomonadota > Betaproteobacteria > Burkholderiales > Oxalobacteraceae > Duganella > Duganella sp. AC917. The sequence goes on along the minus strand of NZ_OZ409848.1, from coordinate 3,212,096 downwards.
ACGGCACCGGTAGCTTTGAGCGGGTGATGACGGAGTGCTTCCGCCGCATCGGCGATGCCTGGCATACGGCCGCGAAGGCTTGAGTCCGATAGGGATTTTAGGCCGCTGACGGCCTTGCATGGCGGATTACGCTTCGCTATCCGCCCTACATGTTTTAGAGGTGACCATGTTCCGTGGTCACCTCTGACATTACAGCCAATAGTTCATTATCCGCGCTGCCCATTCCTTCATGCGGTCCGTGACAGGGCGGTTGCGCCAATCCTCTAGCGTGATCTGTTTCGAGTCGCGCATGTCTTCCTGGAACGCTCGCTCCATCTCGGTGCCAAACGCCGCGCCCAACACCACCACATTCAACTCGCTGTTATGCAGGAAACTGCGCGTGTCGATGTTGGTCGAACCGACCGTCGACCAGGTGCCGTCGATGACGGCCGTTTTGGCGTGCAGTACGGCCAGCTTGAGGTGGTAGATCTTGATGCCGTTCGACAGTAACTCGTCGTACAGCGCGTGGCTGGCATGGAACACCAGTCCGCTGTCCGACACGCCCGGCAGCACGATCTTGACGTCCACGCCGCGTTTGGCGGCGGCGATCAGCGCGTCGATGGTCTGACGGTCCGGCACAAAATACGCCGACGTCAGATGGATGCTCTTTTTCGCTTCCTGGATGGCCAGGCTGTAGGCCTTGAAGATTTCAAACTGTCCGCCCGGATCGCTCGCCAGCACGCGCACCACCTTGTCGCCGGCGATCACCTGTTGCGGGAAATACTCCGCTTCCGGCAGGTCGGTACGGTCCTGCGTGGCCCATTGGCGCACGAACAGATATTGGAACGCATGCACCGCCGGTCCTTCCAGCTTGACGTGGGTGTCGCGCCAGCCGACGTCTTCCTTCTGCTTGGTCTGCTTGCCGCTGGAGCGGAACAATGAACCCTTGGTGTAGTCGGCGCTGATGTTGATGCCGCCGGTGAAGGCGGTTTTGCCGTCGACGATCAAGACCTTGCGGTGGTCGCGGCTGTTGACTTTCCAGTCGTCGCCCTTGACCTTGGCCGGGTTGACGGGGTTGAACTCGAGCAGGTTGACGCCGGCCTTGCGCATGCGGTCGAAGAATTCGGCCGGCACGCCGATGGTGCCGACGCTGTCGTACAGGATGTTGACGATCACGCCCGATTGCCGCTTGGCGATCAGCGCGTCGGCAAACTGCATGCCCAATTCATCCTGGTCGAAGATGTAGGTTTCCAGATTGATGTTGTTGCGCGCGCCGTTGATGGCCTTGAGCATTTCGCCCATCGTCTGCGGGCCGTCGAACAGCAAGGTGACCTTGTTGCCATCGATCAGGGGCACGCCGGTGGCCGCTTCCTCCAGCACCGCCTGCTGCTTCAGGTCGATCGAGCCCTTGGGCCAGCGCTTGGCCAGCAGCGCCTTGGTGCGTGCCGCGCCGAGGTCGCCGTTCTTGCCCTTGACACTCGGCGTGGCCGCCGGTTCGAGCTTGTCGCTCATGGCGGCCACATCGGGCAGCGAGGCGCATGCGCCCAACAAGCCCCAGCACATCAGAAACATGGGCACCCAGATACGCATGGTGGAGGATTTCATCGGTTTGCCTTTAGGAGTGACTTCGATTCATCGGACAACGCCAGCGGCGCGGCCTCTTCTGCGGAAGAGCCGAAAAAGAACGAGATCGGCCCTTGTAAAAATCTGCGGCCCAGCACCTTCAACAGCTGCAAACCGTGCTTGAAACGTACCTGGCGCGAGCGCAGTGCCACCCACAACGCCAGTCCGAAACTGACCAGCAAATTGACCGTGCCGATCAGCACGAAACCAGCCACCGACGTCACCACCAGCTGCCAGCTGACGTTGTAGTCGAGGCCGACCATGGCGGTGGCGAAGTTGGCCGACGAGAACGTCACGTGGCGAATGTCGAGCGGCATGCCGAACAAAAATCCCAGCAGCGGCATGACGCCAAGCAGGATGCCGAAGAAGAAGTTCCCCATCAGGCCGCCAAGATTGTTTTCCATGTAGACGCCGAAACGGTTCAGCCGCTCCTGGCCCAGCAGCCAGCGCAGGCCGCGCAGTTGCGCAATGCGCTGCGCCCAGCGCGTGTACAGTGCCTTGTTGTCGTAGTAGCCCGAAATGAGCCCGGCGACAAACAGGCAGACACCGGCAATCGCGGCGTAGACCAGCGCCGGTCCGTGGATCGGGTCGATGTCGGCCAGCAGGTGCATGGCCTTGTCCGGCGTCACCAGATGGTGACCGGTCAGATGCGGCCAGGCGATGGCGATCAACCACGCGGTGGGGATTGCGGTGGCCAGGTTTCCCAACACGGCCATGTTCTGCGTGCGGATCACCTTGTTGCACAGCTCGGCCATGCTTTCGAGGTCGATGTTGCGGCCGTCGCGGCTGTGCAGCCCGGCGGCGATGCGCGAGGCCGTCATCGCCGGCTGTTTGGTGGCGACCGTGAAGTGCAGCACGTGGATGAACATGAAGCCGAGCGAATAGTTCATGCTGAACAAGAAGGTCTCGACCAGCGGCGCGGCGCGCAGGTAGGACATCAAAATCTTGAACAGCGCCATGAAGCCGATGATGACGCCGGCGCCGGCCGACGACAGGAACATGCCGGCCAGCTCCTTGCGGTGGTCGGCCACGTAATGCTCGCCGGTGTGGCTGGCGTTCTCGGTGACGTTGCGCGCCAACAGGTCGACGTTGTCGCGCAGCAGATCGCTGACGGCGTATTTGTTGTTGTGCGCGGTGACCAGTTCCAGCGCCAGTCCGACGGCGGCGGCGCGGCGCGGGCTCGGCGGACCTTGCTGGCCGGCCGGTTGCGGATGCTGCGCCTGCAGCTCCGCCGACGCGATCAGCAGCGCCGCCGGGGCGGTGGCCTCGGCGTTGAGCTCGCCGCTGACATCGACCAGGAACAGCAGCTTGCGCAGCCGGGCGATGCTTTGCGTGAGCGCCACCAGCAGGTAGGTCAGCGCGATGCTGGTGCCCTGGTGCAGCGCTTTCTTGCGGATCTTGCCGACCACCACGTCGCATTGGTCCAGCATCACCAGCAGATGGCGCGCGTCCTCGACCTCGACATCTTCGCCGGCCAGGTTGCGCTGGTAGTTGTCCAGATAGGCGTTGACCTCGACATTCTGTCCCATGAAGGGCGACTCGTAGGTCTCCATCTCGGTGTGGAAATTGGTCAGCTTCGGTTCCAGGCCGATCGCGCAGATGCGGTAGGACAGCGTCCGTATCGCTTCGAGCAGGCCGGGCAGCATCAAATTGGGCGTGCAGCGGGTGGTGGCGTCGTTGCGGCTGGCTTCGCGGCGGTCGGGTGGATTGCAGATCACGTCGATCAGCATCAGCCATTCGGCGGCCGGCACCGCGCTGATCCAGATGCGGTCGGTGCGTTTGTAGATGATCTGGTCGAGCGCCTCGCTCAGGTAATCGTTGCCCAGCGCCGGCGGCAGGATGCGGAAGGCGATGCGGCGTTTGAGTTCGGTGAAAAACCCGTCGTTCGACAGCACGCCGATTTCCGTGTACAGGCTGGAATGGCGACGGCTGGACAGCAAACTGCAGGCGTAGCCGCGCAATGCGAGCGCGTGCGCGGGGTTGCCTTTTAATAATTGGACAAGGGTGCGCACGTTGGCGGTGGCGCGAAGGCCATCGTTGGCGCGCTGGGGACGCAGTGTATCGAACAGTTCGACCATCAGGCCGATGTCCGTGCTTTCAGCGTCTATACGTTGTAATATTTCGAGCATGCAAAGGACGGAATTACCGCAGTTTTGACTAAAAAACGGAGTATATCCAGTCAGCATTACCCGGTATGTACGCTGCCGTACATATTTCTATCTGTCAGGAAATTCCACTGCTCAGCAAAGCAAGATTCGTTTAGCCGCCTCGCGCAGCTCGCTCCGGAAGTCCGGATGGGCGATGGCGATCAGCGCCTCGGCCCGCTGGCGCGCCGATTTGCCGCGCAGCTGGGCAACGCCGTATTCGGTGACCACGTAGTTGACATCGTTCTTGCCGGTGGTGACATGGGTGCCGGGTGTGAGGGTGGGCACGATGCGCGAGATGGCGCCATCCTTGGCCGTGGACGGCAGCACGATGAAGGCTTTGCCGCCGTTCGAGCGGTTGGCCGCGCGGACGAAATCGACCTGGCCGCCGGTGCCGGAATAGGGCAGGTGGGCCAGGCTCTCGGAGCCGCATTGCCCCAGCAAATCGACCTGCAGGCTGGCATTGATGGCGACCAGCTTGTCGTTCTGGCCGGCCAGGTAGGGATCGTTGGTGAAGCTGACCGGATGCATTTCCAGCATCGGATTGCGGTGCATGAAGTCGTACAGCCGGCGAGAGCCGAGCGCAAAGGTGGCTACCATCTTGCCGGGCATGAAAGTCTTGCGGCTGTTGTTGACCGCGCCGCATTCGACCAGCTTCAGAATGCCGTCGCCGATCATTTCAGTGTGCACGCCCAGGTCGCGCTTGGCGGTCAGCTGCTGGACGACGGCGTCCGGAATGCCGCCGTAGCCGATCTGCAAGGTCGAGCCGTCCTCGATCATATCGGCCACATGCTTGCCGATCGCCTGCTGCACGGCGCCGATGGCGGGCAGCCCGACCTCGATCACCGGCTCGTCGCTTTCGACGATGGCCGTGACCTGCGACAGGTGGACGATGCATTCGCCGTGGGACACCGGCACGTTCGGGTTCACTTCCAATACCACCACGCGGGCCTTGCGGATCGCCGCCATCGTGTAGTCGGCCGCCAGGCTGAGCGCGAAATTGCCATGTTCGTCCATCGGCGAGGCCATCGAGAACACCACATCGGCCGGGATCAGGTCGCGCTGGATCAGGCCCGGCAGTTCGGAAAAGTAGGCCGGGATGAAATCGGCCCAGCCGGCCTGTCCCGCCGAGCGCGAGGCGCCGCCGAAGAACAGCGCCACATGGCGCACGTGGTTGACGGTGTCGCAGTCGAAATAGGCATATTTGCGCATGGCAAGGATCTGCGCCACCCGGACGTCGTGGAAACTGGTGCGCTTTGCCGACAGCGCGTGCAGCAGCGACGGCGGCTCGCCGGCGCCGGTCGGCACGATGACGGTGTCGCCGTTCCTCAACAATTCCAAAGCCTGATCGGGGGAGCATCGTTTGCTGGCGTATTCAACATGCATGGCGGCGGCCTTTCACATAATGAAATCCCACTATAAACCAAGTCGCGAGGAATTTGACGGAAACGTGTTGAGCCGCACAGAGCAGTAACGTAGTACGACATATTATGAACCTAACAATTCACTCAAGTACGTCGCTTACCATGAAACCGAACCTTCTCGTTACCGCGCTGTCCCTGATTGCGCCACTGGTTGCAGGAGCGCAAGAGTCGTCCTCCACCGAAGTCTACGGGTTGCTGGACGCCGGTGTTGTTGTGGAAAAAGGCTGCAAAACCGATTGCGCGCGGACCAAGGTCGACAGCGGCATGGCCTCCGGCTCGCGCATCGGCGTGCGCGGCCGCGAACAGCTGGGTGGAGGCACCTCTGCCGTCTACACGCTGGAAGCAGGCGTGTTGAACGACACCGGCGCCTCGGAGCAACCCGGCAAGCTGTTCAATCGTCAAGCCTATGTGGGCATCGACGGGCCGATGGGGCTGGTGACTTTGGGCCGTCAGTACAACCTGGTCTACGAGACGCTGACCGACGTCGCCGATCCGTTCCAGGGCGGCATGGCGGGCGCCGCGTCCAATCTGGTCGGCTACACCACCAAGCGCTACGACAACGCCATCAAATACAAAACCAAGCGTGCCCGCAGCGGCCTGATCGGCGCGGTGCAGTACAGCTTTGGCGAATCGCCTTACAACAGCAAGGTCAACCGCGCCTACGCGGGATCGTTGGGCTACGACAAGGGACCGTTCAAGATCGGCATCACGCACCAGCGCAAGGACAACCTGCTCGACGCCACCGGCACTACGCCTGCGGTCGACCAGTCCGCCCGCAACACGCTGGTGGCCGCCAATATCGACTTTGGCCGTTTCATCGGCTACGCCGCCTTCGGTCAGAGCCGGGGCGAGGGCAGCTCGCACTGGGACATGTCCAACCCGTACGGCGCGGTGGCCCAGGCCCTGCCGACCGACAAGAGCCGCGATGCGCTGTTCGGCGTGGCCGTGCCGATGGGCGCGACCACCTTGCTCGCCTCGTTCATCCGCAAGGACGACCGTACCCAGCTCGACCGTGACGCCGACCAGATCGCCATCGGCGCCAGCTATGCGATGTCCAAGCGCACCGATTTCTACGCCTCGCTGGCCAGGATCAAGAACCGCAACGGTGGCGCCTACACCGTCGGCAACGCCACCAGCCAGGGACGCGGCGACAAGGCGCTCAACGTCGGCATGCGGCATTCGTTCTGACCCGCACGGCGTCAGCCGCTTTTGGAGATGCCCGCTAAAACGTGATAGATTGCATGTTTTTCTGAATTCGGAACAAGCATGCATCTGACTTACTTCAACGGCGAATGGGCCGAGGGCAACGCCCCACTGTTTGGCGCGATGGACCACAGCGTCTGGCTCGGTTCCTCCGTGTTCGATGGCGCCCGCGCGATACGCGGCCATTTGCCCGACTTGCGCCTGCACCTCGAGCGCGTCATTACCTCCGCCGACCGCGTGGGGCTGGCCTGTCCGCTGAACGTCGACGAGATGGAAAAGCTGGTGCGCGAGGGCGTGGCGAAGTTCCCGGCCGACGCCGAGTTGTACGTCCGTCCGCTGGTGTTCGGCACCGACGGCTTCCTGGTCCCCATTCCCGAGAAGAGCGCTTTCGCGCTGACCTTGTTCGACGCGCCAATGCCGGCGTTCACCGGCTTTTCGGCTTGCCTGTCGGCGCAGCTGCGTCCGGACGCGCTGATGGCGCCGACCGACGCCAAGGCATCGTCGCTGTACGTCAACACCGCCAAGGCCATCCGCGAAGCGCAAAAGCGCGGCTTCGACAACGCCGTCGTCTGCGACAGCGCCGGCAGGGTGGCGGAGTTCGCGTCGGCCAACCTGTTCTTCGTCACGGCGGACGCCAGGGTGGTGACGCCGGCCGCCAACGGCACCTTCCTGTCCGGCATCACCCGCGCGCGCGTGATCGCGTTGTTGGCGGAAGAGGGCATCATGGTCGAGCAGCGCGCGGTGGCGCCGGAGGAGTTGGAGAGCGCGGTGGAGATCTTCAACACCGGCAACTACGGCAAGGTCATGCCGTGCATCCGCTACGAAACGCGCGAGCTGGCGGTCGGTCCGATCGCCACGCTGGCGCGCGAGCGCTACATGGCGTTTTCGGACAGCCAGTAACCAGCAAAAAGGTCAATCAGCGATCGGTCAGCCCTTGGGCTTGGCCGGGCAGCTGGCGCCGACCCAACGTCCGGCCGAATTGACTTTGAGCTTCTGCGGCGTGCCGGTCGCCTCGGTGTTGACATCCATAATCATCGTGTAATGGCTGTCGTCGCTGAAGCGTATCTGGCCTTGCCCGCTGGAGGTCGGATTGGTGCAGCTGAACGACACGTCCAGCCCGCCCGCAGTCGGCACCGTTTTCGAGGTGCAATTCCCCTTTTGATTCAGCGGCAGTTCCTTCTTGGCGGCCATCTCCGGCGTCACACACGCGCTCACCGTCATGGTGCCGTCGCCGCCGACCTTGGGCACGGACACGCCGTTCTGCGCCAGCATCGCCTCCATCTGCGCGCGCTGCGCCGGCGGCATGTTGGCCAGCTGCTGCATCGCCATCTGGATCGCGGCGTCGGTTTGTATATCGCCGGTCTTGACGGTGTTATTCAATTCCCACAAGCCGGGCTTGATGGTCTGCGCCTGCACTGACGCCGTGCTGATGCCCAGCACGGCCAGCGCGATCAAAAAACGTTTCATAGTCACTCCCTAAAAAGCCAGCGCACAGCATAAACGAAAAAACGGCGCACCACCGCGAGGGTGGGGCGCCGCTTTGATCAGCTCGCGGTGTGCTACACGCCGCGTCCACTAATCAAGCGCAGCAGCACCATGATGATCGCAACGACCAGCAGTACGTGGATGAAGCCGCCGATGGTGTACGAAGTGACCAGGCCCAGGAGCCACAGGATAAGCAGAACTACAGCGATGGTATAGAGCATGATTCTCTCCTCAAGTTGTTGTTGCGACGTCCACTGTGGGCATCGAAGGCGATGTCGAACTGTTGTTCGTATCTTGGAATCTATTATCTTTAAAATCAGCTTAAGCTTCTGTACGGTGCCGTACGTAAGCCGCATTTCAGCCTAATAATTTTACTAATGGTATTAGTTGGCGGAGCGCAACTGGCCGTTCACCACACGTACCGCGTCACCCGAGCCCCATGCCGGTTGGGCCGACTGGTTGAAGGTACGGGTGGTGCCGTTGTCCATGCGCACCACGATACGCCACGTGCGCGTGGTCTTCATATGGGTCTCGACCTGGTTGCCGGCCACCGCGCCGCCCACCGCGCCCGCTACCGTCGCCAGCTGACGGCCGTGACCGCCGCCGACCTGGTTGCCCAGCAGGCCGCCGAGAATGGCGCCGCCGGCCGCGCCGACGCCGCTACCCTGCGGGCGGTTCTCGATCGCGCGCACCGATTCGATCACGCCGCAGCTCTTGCAGACCGCCGCCTGCTTGACTTCCGGTTCCGGCGCGCGGTCCTGGTTTTGGCTCTGCGAATTATTGGCGTTGTTATTGGCCGCGAGATTGTTGCCGTTATTGTGGGCGGGCTGCTGCTCGGCCGCTGGCACCGACGACAACTGGCCCGGCATAGGCGTCGCGCCGGGCACGCTGCCGTTGGCGTTGGAGGTCGGTAGCCAGCCCATGATGGCGGCGGTGCCGACGCCGCAGAACAGCACCACCGCGACGGCGGCGATGATCATCAGCGGGTGCAAAGTCTGTTTGGTTGGGGTGTTTTGGGTAGTCATGTTGATGTCCTTTTTGGTGTTTGTATGCACGAGCTTGTGCTGATGTTTGTGCTCGTATTTATGCTCTACTATTACGCGCAGAATTTTCCTATAGGACATGTTTAGGTTCCGTGCGTCAGCGTACATACATGCCAAATGATTACCCCTACTCTGGATTCATGCATACCCATCTCTCACACCTATCCGAAGAAGACAGGAGCCAGCCACGACCGGCGGTCAATCGCTTACTGTCCAGCTTGCCAGAGGAAGAACAAAGCCAGCTCGCCAAGCTTAGCGAACCTGTCAGAGTCGAAGTCGGCGACGTGTTGTACGAGCCCGGCCAGGCGATCCGTTATATTTATTTTCCCATCGACAGTTTGATCTCGCTGCTTGCGGTGGCCGAAGGCCGCATGACGCTTGAGGTTGGCGCCGTCGGCCGCGAGGGCATGATCGGCGCCTCCGTCGTGCTGGGCCACGAAATGGCGCAAGTGCGCGCGGTGGTGCAGCGCGCTGGCCGCGCCACGCGCATCGACGCCACCGAGTTCGCCGCCGAGTTCACGCGCATGGAGGCGCTGCAGCGCCTGCTGTACCGCTATACCGACACCTTGCTGGCGCAAGCGATCCAGATCGCTGTCTGCAGCCGCTTCCATGTGCTGGAGGCGCGCCTGGCGCGTTCGCTGCTGATCACGCGCGATCGCTTGCAGTCGGAAAAATTCCACCTCACGCACGAGTTCCTGGCCCATGCGCTGGGCGTGCGGCGGGTCGGCGTGACCAAAGCCGCCAGCGCGCTGCAAAATCAAAAACTGATTTCCTACAGCCGGGGCAATATCGAGATCCTCGATTCGACCGGGCTGGAAGCGGTCTCGTGCCGCTGCTACGAGCTGGTCAAGGACGACGGCGCCATCGGCATGGGCAACGTGTTCTTGTAGAAACCGGCGAGGGCGTTGCGCTAAGCGCACAACCAATCATTTGCTTGATTTTATAGGCAACTGTATCTGTTTCGCAATGTTTTAGGAAGACCCTTACAGCTAGCATCGGCTTGCAGTACCCGGTCTTTTGAAAACATTGCGAGGAGATGGATACATCAAAAAACTATAACTATTTGGGGTTGGTATCGTTTTTACGACCTGAACGCCGATACCGGCTTCTTCAGCGGCCGCTTGCCGACCGATAACCCGCCTGGCACCGGCAAGCAGTACGACATCATGAATGTCGAGGCCGAGCGTCGTTACGGTGACGAGTGGGGCGGTAGCTACGAGACCACGCTGTTCGCCTACACCAGCAGCGTCGGATACTCATCGGGCGTGGATGCAAAACCGCCCCCGTCAAGCCGGGCTTCGGCTTGACGGGGGCGGTTCGAATGCCGCGAGCGACTACAATTAACGCGGTGGTTTGTTGACCTGGTTACCGATCACGCCGCCGACAGCGGCGCCGCCGACCGTGCCGACCGCGCTGCCGCCGGTCAGTACCGAGCCGGCAACCGCGCCGACGCCGGCGCCCACTGCCGTACTTTTATCCTGCGAGGACATGCCGGCGCATGCGCTCAGGCCCAGGGTGGCGGCCAGAATTGCCGCGGTCGATGCGATACGTTTGATGTTCATAATCTTCTCCTTACGCTGTTAAGGCGCGGCGTCTGGCCCGCACCAATGACTACAGAGTACGTCTGGGCGACAGTAATTTCCGTACGACAGCGCACATTGAAACACCTTGTTACCCTTTAGGCTGGGGCTTGATGTTTTGGGCGTTCTTGCCCGGCTTCTCGCGCAGGGTTTGTCCCGGCGGCGGCGCCACGGGCTTGCCGCCGCCTTGCGCCAGCAAGGTTTCGCAGCCAGTGGTTTCGCCGGGGCCGGCGTTGATCAGCGGTAGTATCGCGGCGACCGGCGCCACCACGGCCAACGCCAGCGCACCGCCGGCGCGCATCGCCAGCACGCCCTTGTCGATGCTGACGTCCGGGTCCTTGAAGGTGCCGCGCACATAGATCGGCGCCCGCAGCGAAAACACCCGCATGCCTTTGGCGTCCGGCCGCAAGGTCAGGTCCAGTTTCTCGTTCTCCAGGTTGACAGTGCCGGCCACGTCGATCTTGGCGTCCGACGTGTCGACCACAAACAGGCGCGACCGCATCAAGCCGTTGGTGACGCTGAAGTCGGTCACCATGCAGTTGAGCTTGACCTGCTTGTCGCCGATCAGTTTGGTCAGCACGACGTTGCCCAGGTTCAGGCCCATTTCCTCCAGCAGCAGCTTGCTGACGCTGCCTTCGTTGATGACGCCTTTGAGTTCGCCGTTCGACGAGCCCAGCAGGCCGGCAACCGAGTTGCCGGTGGCCGACAGCGAGATGTCCGCGTTGACCTGGCCGACCGTGGCCTGCATGCCGTCTATGGTGGGGAACAGCTGCTTGAGCTGCAGCTTGCGGGCGCCCGCCTTGAGCTCGGCGCGGATGGCGTTCGGATTGGTCTTGCCGCTGCCGTCGAGCATGATGTTGGACGTGAAGCGGCCGCCGGCGATGTCGAAGTTCATCGGCGTCAGCGACAGCACGCCGTCCTTCATGTGGATCAGGGTGTCGAGGTTATTGATCGGCAGGCCGCCGTCGCGCGTGATGCGCTGGGCCTTGAAGCTGACGTCGGCGTCGAGCGCGGTCCAGCGTTCGGTCTTGAAGGTTTCGACCGGCAGCACCCGGTTGCCCGGCTGGACGGCTTCGACGCCGCGCGCCTGCTTGCTGGCATTCGAGTCGGCGCCCACCAGCGGCCCAAGGTCGGAGAACTGCAACAGCTTCGATTCGACGGCCCCCGTCAGCACCGGACGCGGCTGGCCCGAACGGTAGTCCAGCTTGCCGTGGATGTCGCTGTTGCCGACGCGGCCGGTGAATTTGTCGTAGATCCAGTGGCTGGCGTTGGCGCCGATGTTGCCCGTCAAGTGGCCTTCGGTGGTGAAGGCGGGGGTTTCCGGCAGCAGCACGCCGGTGATGCCGTACAGGCGCGCCATGCTCGGGCCGGAGATTTTCAGGCGCATGTCGAGCGCGGTCAGCGCGGTCGGCTTGGTCAGCGTGCCTTCGACGGCAATGCTGGTGCCGCCGACGTTCAGGCTGGCCGCAAGCGAGAAGGGCACGGTTTGCTGTTGCAACGACAGCACCGCGCCGGACTTGCCGCTGCCGGTGATGGTTTGATTGTTCCACTTGCCTTGTAGCTTCCAGGACACGCCGTAGGTCGGATCGGCGTTGATCGTATCGACGGCGGCGGTGGCGTCCACATGCGACACGGCGTCGATATAATGCACCGAACCCTTGGCCAAGACCACGCGCTGCAGGTCGAGCTTCCACGGAGACGGCTTGTCGGCCTGCTTGAAGGTCCAGTTGTTCTTGCCATTGGCATCGCGCTGCAGCAGCACGGTTGGATTGTCGAAGCGCAGCACCGGGATCGAGATCTGGTGTTGCAGCAGCGGCAGCAGCTCGACGCCGAAAGCGAACTGGCCGACGCTGGCCATTTCCGCCGGCGCCCGCATGCCGGCGGGGTTGCCGACATGGACGTCCTTGGCAATCAGATGCGGCAGCGGCAGGTAATCCCGCCAGGTGCGGTCCGCCCCCGACAAGCCCTGCTGCTGCCACGTCAGCGACAGGTCGCCGCGTATCTCGAACGGACGGTCGATCGCTTCGCTGATTTTGTCGTTGAGCCACGGACGCGCCTTGTTCCAGTCATACGTCGCTAGCACGATGGCCGCGATCACGGGAACGGCGACCACCACGCCGGCGACGGCGAGGGCGGCCTTGGTGCCGGTGCGGGTGCGGCGGGAAGCGGAGCGTGCGCCGGAGGAAGCGGGCGGGGTAGGGGTCTGGTCCTGCGGGGTCATCGGTTGGCCTTTCTTATTAGTAACGGCATTCTACACATCTACGCGCCGCAGGCGGGCGCGGTTGTGCGCTGGCGCACCCTCTGGAGCGGGCTAGACAGCTCCCCGTGTTCAATGTGCGCCAGCGTACTGAAGGGCTGCAGCCAACAGCCTATAACGTTACCTGTCCACACAAACATTCAAGGAGAACAATAATGACGACGACCTTACACCAGCGCCTTACCCTGATCTGCGGCGCCGCCGTACTGCTGGGCCTGACCGCTTGCGCTAGCAACAAAACCCCTGCCACCGCCGATGTCGCCGTATCGCGCGCCGCCGTGGCCAACGCCACCTCCGCCGGCGCCGCCGAGCTGGCCCCGGCCGAGATGCAGTCGGCCCGCGAAAAAATGGCGCGCGCCAACCAGGCGCTGGCCAACAAGGATTACAAAGCCGCCCAGGATCTGGCAGCCCAGGCCCAGGCCGATGCCCAACTGGCGCAGAGCAAAGCTAATTCGACCAAGGCCACCGCCGCCGCCGACGAACTGCAACAGAGCATCCGCGTGCTGCGCGAAGAGCTGAACCGCAATAGCACCACCACCCAATAATAGAGACGAGGGAATCATCATGAAACAACTGAACCTGAAAAAACTGAGCGTCATGCCAACCGTGTTGGCGATGTCGATCATGCTGGCCGCGTGCAGCAGCGCGCCGACCACCACCAGCCTGCTCGACCAGACCCGTGGCGATTTCTCGGCCGCGCAAAGCAATCCATCGGTCGCGACCAACGCGCCGGTCGAGTTCAAGGCCGCTGCCGACGCGCTGGACCGTGCCAACGCCGCCGCCGACAAGAAAGAAAGCGTGGAAGCGATCGACAAGCTGGCGTATCTGGCCAAACAGAAGATCGCCGTGGCCCAGGAAGTGGCCAAGAGTAAGCAAGCCGAGTCGGATGTCGCCAACGCCGGCCGCCAGCGCGACGAGATCCGTCTGCAGCAGCGCACCCAGGAAGCCGACAAGGCCAAGATGAGCGCCGAGCAAGCCAAGGCGAGCGCCGAGCAAGCCAAGGCCGATGCCGACGCCGCCCGCCGCCAGGCCGATGCCGCCACCGCCAGCGCCCGCGACGAGCAGGCCAAGGCCGCCGCGCTGCAACAGCAACTGACCGACCTGCAAGCCAAACAAACCGACCGCGGCCTGGTCATCACGCTGAACGACGTGCTGTTCAATACCGACAAGGCCGAGCTCAGCGCCGAAGGCATGCGCACCGCGCAAAAGATGGCCGACGTGCTGTTGCAGGAACCACAGAGCGCCGTTTTGATCGAAGGGTTTACCGACTCCACCGGCACCTCGGCGCACAACCTGCAGTTGTCGCAGCGCCGCGCCGAATCGGTGCGTAACGCACTGATCGGTCTGGGCGTGAAGGCCGACAAGGTCTCCACCCGTGGCTACGGCGAAGCGTTCCCGGTCGCCAGCAACACCGATGCCGGCAGCCGCCAGCTGAACCGCCGCGTGGAAATCGTGCTGTCGCAAAACGGCGCGCCAATTGCCAACCGTCGTTAATTTTCGGTAATCGCCAGCTGTCGAGGCCGCCCCTGGCGGTCCCGACGCTGCTAGCAGACTTTCTGTAATTTTTTAAGGAAATATCATGGCTGAATCCAACCCCACCCAACCGGCAGGCATCGATAGAGACGCCATCCGCGCCGCCGCCCGCAATCTGGAAGACGGCCCGGTAACCGCCGGCTACAAGGGTGACCGCACCGCTGTCATCAAGATGCTCAACGAAGCGCTCGCGACCGAGCTGGTGTGCGTGCTGCGTTACAAGCGTCACTACTATACGGTCAGCGGTTTGCAGAACGGTCCGATCAAGGCCGAATTCCTCGAGCATGCCACCGAAGAGCAAGAGCACGCCGACTGGCTGGCCGAAAGGATCGTTCAACTGAACGGCACCCCTGATTTCAATCCTGCAACATTGCTCGAACGCAGCCACGCCGAGTATGATGGCTCCGAAGAAGTTCAATCAATGATACGGGCCAACCTGATCGCCGAGCGCGTCGCGATCGAATCGTACCGCCAGATGATCGAACAGATCGGCGACACCGATCCGACCACGCGTCATCTGTTGATCAAGATCATGGCCGTGGAAGAAGAACACGCGGATGACATGCGGGACCTGCTTGAATAACGAAATATGTTAAATTGATGTACAGTTTTCACTTCTTACAACCATAACAGGAGCTCCATCATGCTGGAACAAAACATCTCTACCGTAAATAACGACGTGAAAACTCTGGTCAAGGATGCGCAAGCATTGTTCACCGCCGCCACCGCCCTGACCGGTGAAAAAGCGGAAGAACTGCGCGGCCGTGGCATGCGCGCGCTCGACACCGCGCTGGCCAAAGCGCACGACGCGCAGATCAGCGCCCTTGCCGCCAGCAAGGAAGCGGTCAAGCACGCCGACGTCTACGTCAAGGAAAACCCATGGCGCGCCATCGCTGGCGCCGCAGCCGTGGGCCTGCTGATCGGTGTCATCATCGGCCGCAAGTAATCCATGGCGCAAGCTGATGAGTTGACTCGTCCGCCAGGCCTGATCGCTTCGCTGGGCAATATTGCCCGCAACAGCATCGGCCTGTTGCTGACGCGGCTGGAGCTGGCCGCGCTGGAATTGTCTCAGGTGCGCAATCACCTGATGCATCTGGTGCTGGCGTTCGCGCTGGCGGTGGTGGCGGGCTGTTTCGCGCTCGCCTATGCCACCGTCACGATTGCTTATCTGGCGTGGGATGCGCTGGGCTGGACTATTTTGCCCATTATGACCGGCGTTTTCCTGCTGCTCGCGATTGGCCTGATGGTGTATGCGCGCGGTTTGATCCGCAGCGGCAAGCTGGGTATGCCGGCGACCATGGCCGAATTGAAATCCGACCGCGACATGCTGTTGTAAGAGGAGCGCATATGACGAAAGACGCGGAAACCGTGGCATTCGACGCTGACAAACAGCGATTGATCCGCGAAGGCGAGTTGTATCGCATCAAGGTTGTGCACTCGAAGGCCCTCGTGGCCAACGCGCTGCATCCGGATGCGTTGTTTCATGGCGCGGTCGATCACGCCGTCGGACTGGCGCAAGCCCGTCTGGGCGGCCTGCTGCAGCCGGGCGGCCTGAGCGGCTTTAACTACCGGGCGCTGATGCCGTACGCGCTGACGGTCGGTTCGTTCATCGCCCGTAAAAAGCTGATCAAGCCGGCGCTTGGCGTGGCCACGGTGCTGGGGCTGGGCGCTGCCTGGCTGATGCGCCGACAGCGCGCCCTGGACTAGTGTTTTGAGTTCGTCGTCCGATAAACTGAACCCTGCAGGCATGCGCATCGTGCTGGTCCTGCAAGGGGGCGGGGCGTTGGGCGCGTACCAAGCCGGTGTGTTTCAGGCCTTGCATGAGCATGGCCTGGCGCCCGACTGGATCGTTGGCACGTCGATCGGCGCGATCAACGCCGCCATTTTGGCCGGCAATCCCCACGAGACCCGGCTGGCGCGGTTGCGCGAGTTCTGGGAGCGCATCTCGCACCCCGATCCCTTCGATATGCGGCAACTGCCCGATGCGCAGCGCCGCTCCAATATTTTGCTGCAAAGCTGGGATACCCTGCTGCGTGGCGTGCCCGGCTTTTTCAAACCGCGCCTGTTCAGTCCCTTTGCCGCCGGCATGGCCGTCGCGCCCGAGGCGGCCAGCTTCTACGATACGGCGGAGCTGGGCGAGACGCTCAATTCCCTGGTCGACTTCGATTACCTCAACGCGCCCGATGGCATGCGCCTGACCGTCAACGCCCTCAAGGTGACGTGCGGCACGCTGCGCAGCTTCGACAATCGCGACCTCGACATCAACGTCAGCCATATACTCGCCAGCGGCGCCTTGCCGCCCGGCTTTCCGGCAGTGCGCATCGACGGTGACCTGTACTGGGATGGCGGCCTGTATTCCAACACGCCGCTCGAGACCGTGCTGGACGACGCCAAGCCGGTCGATACTTTGTGCTTCATGGTCGACCTGTGGAGCGCCGACGGCGCCGAACCGACCACGCTGGACGAAGTGCAGACGCGGCAAAAGGATGTCACCTTCGCCTCGCGCTCCAAGCGCCACCTCGACGATTATGTCGCCCGCCACAAGCTGCAGCAAAAGCTGCGTGGCCTGTACGCCGCGTTGCCGGAGCACGCGCAGACGGAGCAGGGCGAGCAGGATCTGGCCGAGCTGGGCTGTGGCACGACCTTGCACGTGGTGCGCCTCGAATACGCCGGACGCGACTGGAATATGGCGGCCAAGGACATTAATTTTTCCAAGGGCTCGACCGAGTGGCGCTGGGACCAGGGCTACCAGGACGGCATGCGTGCCGTCGCGGCGGCCGGCTGGCTGGCCTTTGTGTCCGAAGATACGCCGCTGGTGGTGCACGAGGTGCCGCCGCTGCCGGCCGCGATGCCGGACGGCCAAAGTGGAAAAGCCGCCTGATCGCTCAGGCGGCTCCCTATCTCGTTTCAAACACTATTGCTTTTTGTTCGCGGCGAGAACCTGCGGAATCTTGTCCATGTCGCGCTTGTAGGTCTCGCGCGCCTCACGGATGCAGGCGTCGCGCTCGCTGGCCGGCCCCTTCTTGCACGCGTTGGTCGATTCCGCCAGCGCGGCGCCGATTTCCTTGCGCAAGGTGCGCGTCTGCTCGGCGCTGGTGACGTCTTCCTTGTGCCATCGCGGCGGATCGCCCTTGGCGATTTCCTGCTGCTGCAGCTGGACGTTTTGCGGCGGCGTATTGTCCTGCGCCTGCGCCAGTAGGGCGGTGCAGGCCATCGCGAGGCCGCAGGCCATATGATGGAATCGGTTCATGATGGCCTCCTTGCTTACAGTCGGCCCGTCAGCAGCATGATCAGCAGGATCAAGACGATCAGGCCGGTGATGCCGCTTGGTGCGTAGCCCCAGTTGCGGCTGTGCGGCCAGGTAGGCAGTGCGCCGACCAGTAACAAGACCAGAATAATCAGAATGATGGTGCCCATGGTGTTCCCCTTGATTTGTAGTTGTGGTTACGGTTAATCGTTGCGTTGTGGCGGAAGCGGATTAGTAGCGATACAGGCGGCCGTCGACCAGGCGCACGCGGTTGCCCACGCGCAGGTCATAGACGCTGTCCTGGTTCACCATGCGATAGTCGCCGTTGTCCATGCGCACACTGATCTGATATTCCTCTTTCGCCTCGTTGCGGTTGCCCTCGACGGTGTTGCCGACCACGGCGCCGCCGACGGCGCCGGCCACGGTGGCGGCGGCGCGGCCGCTGCCGGAGCCGACCTGGTTACCCAGCAGCGCGCCGACCAGCCCGCCCGCAACGGCGCCTGCGCCGCTGGTGCCGGCCTTGGCCTGTTTGATCTGGATCGATTCGATCGTGCCGTAGCTGGCCGATTCGTTTTGATTCTGGTACGACACCTGTTGCGGCGCGTTGTTGGTGCTGGCGCAACCGCTTAATACTGCGGTGCCGGCGATCATCAGTGCTGCCAGGGTTTTTGTGTGGTTCATGTTGTTCTCCTGAAAATGTGGTTCCAGAATAGGCAGGGGGCAGGCGCGGGTCTGTGCGCTTTCGCACGAAGGTTGCCAAGTGGAGAGGAACGTCGAATGTGGCCGCTTCGACCCAAAATAATATCTGTGTACGGTACCGTACAGATGTCTGTTTGGAAACCACGTAAAACGTCTACATCGGTAGCCGGGATGTGCAAATGTTCCGCTCGCTGACAAACTCATTTAGTTAATAACTCCAAGGAGAACCGCCATGAAAATCGCACATAAAATCGCCACCGCCCTGTTCACCGTATCCCTGCTGGCCACCGCTGGCTGCGCATCGACGTCCACCAAAGAAGGCACCGGCGAATTTGTTGACGATTCGGTCATCACCACCAAAGTGAAAGCCAGCATCTTTAACGAGCCTACCCTGAAGTCGACCGAAATCAACGTCGAAACCTTCAAAGGCACCGTCCAACTGAGCGGCTTTGTTGCCCAGCCAGCTGACATCGCTAAAGCCGGCGAAGTCGCCCGTGGCGTTAAAGGCGTGACCTCGGTCAAGAACGACATCCGCGTCAAGTAAGCTTTATTTAAGCTATATTTGCCGGCGCGCCGTGCTCGTTCGAGCATGCCGCGCCGGGATTTTTTGTGAGTCATCATGAGCCAGCCGCCTGTAGAGATTTCCCTTCCTCCTATTCCGGCCAGCACTGTGGCCACCGCTCCGGCCCCCGGCGCCGAAGCTGATTTAAGTCATCCCCCCCGCATTCCCCTACACGTCAACGCCCGCGGACTCGCGCTCGGCGTCATCGCCACGGTCGCCTTTATCTATGCGCTGCAATGGTCGCGCGGCTTCCTGGTCCCCCTCCTGCTCGGCATTCTGATCAGTTACATGCTCAGTCCCTTGATGGGCTGGCTGGAGCGCCGCCACGTTCCGCGCGTCTTGGGCGCCACCTTGATTACGCTTGCCCTGGTTGGCGGTTCGGCGATGGTGGTCGACAAACTGCATGGCGAATTCGAATCGATAGTCGAGGAGCTGCCCAGCGCCGGCCACAAATTGTCGCGCCTGCTGTCGGAGCGCTTGCACGGCGGCTCCAGCGCGCTGCAACGCATACAGGCGGTCGCCACCGAATTGCAGCAGGCCACCGCCGGCGCCCAGGAGCGACGCGCCTCGCGCCGCGCCACGCCGGCACCGGCTTCCGATTTTCCGTTGATGGACTGGGTCTGGGCGGGCTCGATGGGCCTGGTAGGTTTCCTGAGCCAGGCCACGATGGTGATCTTCCTGGTGTTTTTCCTGCTGTTGTCGGGCGACACCTTCAAGCGCAAGCTGGTCAAGCTGACCGGGCCGTCGCTATCGAAGAAAAAGATTACCGTACATATTCTCGAGGACATCAATACCTCGATCCAAAAATACATGTTGATGCTGCTGGTCACCAACGGCATGCTGGCGCTGCTGATGTGGGTGGCGTTGCGCTGGATCGGCCTGGAGAACGCCGGCGCCTGGGCCATCGTGGCCGGCCTGCTGCATCTGATGCCTTATTTCGGCCCGCTATTGATCATGCTGGCCACGGGCATCGTCGCCTTCCTGCAATTCGAGTCGCTGCAGATGAGTTTGTTGGTGATGGGCACCTCGCTGGCCATCGCCACGCTGGTCGGGACCGTGATCACCACCTGGATGACGGGCCGTTTCGCGCGCATGAACGCCGCTGCCGTGTTTGTCAGCCTGCTGTTCTGGGGTTGGTTGTGGGGCGTCTGGGGCTTGCTGCTGGGCGTGCCCGTGATCGTGATCGTCAAGGTCGTCGCCGAGCGGGTCGAGGGCATGGAAGTGGTGGCGGAGTTGCTGGGCGAATAGCCGGGCAAGCCACAATAGGAAAGGCCGGCGGGTAGCCGGCCTTTTTTTTTCGCCAGGGGAGCGACGAGGATGCCTTACGGGTTTTCCGTGGTGACGGTGGTGGTTTGGGCTGGCGGCCGGTGCCGCAAGCTGCCGAGCTGCAAAGCATACTGCCGCGCGAACTCGGCGCCCAGGAAGAAGATCTGCGCCGAGTAATACACCCACAGCAGCAGCGCGATCACCGAGCCGGCCGCGCCATAGCTGCTGGCCACGCCGCTGTTGCCGATGTAGGCGCCGATGGCGTACTTGCCGAGTGAGAACAGCGCAGCCGTGCCGAGCGCGCCGATGGTGACGTCGTGCCACGACAGCGTTACCCTCGGCAGCATCTTGAAGATGACGCCGAACAACGCGGCAATCACGGTGAAGCTGATCGCGTAGTTGATCCCGGTGAGCAGGTCGCCGGCATTGACCCAGATGCTATGCCAGTATTTTTCCAGCACCGTCAGGATTGCGCTGACCACCAGCGAGACCATCAGCAGAAACGCCAGCACCAGCACCATGCCGAACGACAGCAGCCGGGTGCGGATGACGTCCCACACCGTGCCGGTTTTCAGCGGCGGCACTTGCCAGACCGCGTCCAGGCTCGCCTTGAGCTCGGCGAACACGGTGGTGGCGCCGAACAGCAGCAGGGCGCCGGCGATCATGGTCGCCAATCGTCCTTCCTCCTTGCTGCGGGCGCCCGCCAGCACCAGCTGGATCGCTTCGGCGCCCTGGTTGCCGACCAGGCCGCGCAGCTGCGCGAACAGCTCGCCCTGCGCGGCCTGCGGGCCGTAGAACCAGCCGGCGATGGCCAGCACCAGCACCAGGATCGGCGCCAGCGAAAACAGCGTGTAGAAGGCCAATGCCGCGCCCATGCTGCCGCCGCGGTGGTCAAGCCATTGATAGACGGTGCATTTCAGCACCGAGATTATATTTTTGTTCATATAAAAAAAAAGCCCCGCGACGTGTCGCGGGGCTCCTCAATTAATTAATTAATTGACGCGGCGTTCGATCGTGATCTGTTCGACTTCGACGCGACGGTTAGGTTCCAGGCACTTGATCAGGTCAGCGCGTTTCTTGTTGTCGCAGGTGACAACAGGATTCGACTCGCCCTTGCCTTCGGCGACCAGGCGGTTGGCGGCGACGCCTTTACCGACCAGGTAGTCCTTGACCGAGTTGGCACGCTTTTCCGACAGCTTCTGGTTGTACTTGTCGCTGCCCAGACGGTCGGCGTAGCCCGAGATGACGACATTGTCGACGGTCGGGTTGGCGTTCAGCACGGCGGCGATCTCGTCCAGCTTAGGCTGGTTCGGGTTCAGCTTGGCGCTGTCGAACGTGAACAGTTCGGTCGACGACATGGTCACTTTTTCAAAGCGCGCTGGCGGTGGTGGCGGTGGGGCGACCGGTGCTGGCGGCGGTGGCGGCTGCACGGCTTCGGGCGCAGGCGGCGGTGCTGGTGGAGCAGGGCGCGGTGGCGCGGCAAACGCGAAGTTCAGGCCGACGGTCACGTAGACGTTGTCAGCTTTGCTAGGCGGGAAGGCATCGCCGCGCAGGAAGCCGTGCTGGTTGCGAATGTCGGCCTGGAAGCTGGTGCGCTCGTTCAGGTCGGCCTGGAAACCCAGGCCGGCGCTGACGTACGGCGAGTTCTTGGCGATTTCGCCGAAGGTGTTCAGGTTCGCCTTGTCGCGCTCGACGCCGGCGCCGACCAGGATGAATGGACGGAACGATTTACGGGAGAACATATAGAGGGCGTCCGCGCCCAGGCTCTGCTGCTGGTAGCGCTCGCCATTTTCCTTCGAGCGGGCATAGGTGCCGCCCAGCTGCACATCCCATTGCTGGTTCAGGGCTTTACCGAACTTCAGGCCGCCGCCGTAACCCTTCTTGTCAAGGCCGAATGCGTCGTTGTCAGGCTTGAAGCCGTTGACGCTCGGCTGGACGTACCACGATGGGTTGATGACCGCGTCTTGAGCGACAGCGGAGAACGACGCGCAGAGTGCTGCGACGGCGAGGACGATTTTCTTAGTTTTATTCACAAGTATGCTCCCGATTAATAAATATGGCGTTTGTTGTTTCTTTTGTTGCTTCATCAGCAGCAGTGCATTGATTACCGCTGTTGGACCGAAGATTAAGTAACTTTCATGATGTGGTCGGTTCGCTACCGCACAAAAGCTTGTGCTGTATCAAATCGTACACAAAAGTTGAAACTTTCGCTTGATTCCCCCGGTCCGACTACTAAAGGACTCAAGTTTGGGGCGAAAAACACGCCGCAATCGGGGTCACCGTTCATTCACACTTTTATAAATGTGAAGTTCTGTCACTAATGTTCGTTGCCGCACAGACTGGTGCGCCACGAAAAGGCATTCTTGAGTCAGATGCAGAGACTGTGGCGTTTCAACCGTAGGCCACCCCTCTCGCTGCCACTAATCTCGGCAAATTGTTATAAGGAGTGTTCAAATGCATGCAGTTAGACAACCTCAACATCTGGTTCAGAACGAGATGAAAGCTTCGCCGGAAATGCAGGCGACCACCAAGCTGATGCTCGTGGAACGTCCGGCCCCGGCGCCTCTCGACCGTAAACCGGCGCTGTCGATGGCGTCGATCGAGCGTGTGCGTTCGACCTCTGCGACCCTGCGTCGTATCGAAAACATGCAAAAACTGATCGGCGAGCTGTCCATGCACGAGATGCTGGCCGACGAAATCGCCTGGTTCCTCAAATTTTCGCCGTCCGGCGCCCGCAAATACATCCGCGACCTGCGCGAAGCCGGCGTCATTGAGCTGGCCCGCTATGTCGAAGGCACCGCCACCTATCTGGGCAAGGCCGTCTACCAGCTGACTCCCGACCCGGAGCGCGTCGCCGCATTCCTGGCCGCGATCGTCCAGCCGAAGCGCGAAGGCGCGCCACCACGCAAGGAACGTCCCGGCATCCGTGAGCAGGCCATGGCCGGCAGCGGCCGTCATTTCCACATCCTGGCTGACGACACCCACTACGCGATCCGCGTCAACCGTGGCCCGGTCATGCGCGATCCGCTGGTTGCCGCGCTGTTCGGCTCGGCGCCTTCCGAGCAAAAAGCGGCCGACTAAGTCGCCGGCCGCGCCGACGCCGGCGCGCACCCGTATCATCTACAGCCGGCATGCCCGGCTGTTTGCATATTGAAAAGCAGACAAGTCGCCCCATGTAGCCAGCACTGGATAGACAACACGGACGCGGCACATGGAAGCTTTGATCTGGATCGGCCTGACGGCGCTGGCGATAGCGCTGCCTTTTTATGTGCCCCGCTGGCGCCTGCAACGGGTGCTGGCCAGGCCGTTGCCGGCCGAGGCCCAAGCCGTTTTATACCGCAACATCCCCGTCTACCGCCGCATGAGCCCCGAGTTGCAGCAGCAGCTGCAGCGGCTGGTTGTGCAATTTTTACATCAAAAAAAGTTCATCGGTTGCGAAGGCGTCGAGGTGACCGACGAGATGGCGGTCATCATCGCCGGCCAGGCCTGCCTGCTGCTGCTCAACCGTCCAAGCAAGGTTTATCCGGCGCTGCATTCCATCCTCGTGTATCCGAGCGAGTTCGTCGCGCGCCGGTCCGAGGTCGGCCCGGGGGGCGTGGTCACGCCCGGCCACCAGAGCATGCTGGGCGAATCGTGGGACGACGGCCGCGTGGTGCTGTCGTGGGACGATGTGCGGCGCGGCACGGACGACTGGACCGACGGCCACAACGTCGTGCTGCACGAGTTCGCGCACCAGCTCGACAGCGAGTCGGGCCGCGCCAATGGCGCGCCTTATCTGGGCAGCCGGGAAAGCTACAACGAATGGGCCGAGGTCCTGTCGCGCAACTTCCAGCATCTGCGCCACAGCGCGATGTATCGTCAGCACAGCGTGATGGACCATTACGGCGCCACCAATCCGGCCGAATTCTTTGCCGTGGCCACCGAAACCTTCTTCGAGAAGCCTTACCAGATGGCGGAACACCACGGCGAGCTGTTTGCCGAGTTCCTCAAATATTACCGGGTCGATCCGCGCGAGTGGTTGCCGCCGCCGGAACCACCCGCGCCGCCGGCCGATCCTGCATACGGCTGGGCGCCGAACTGGTCGCACTGACCCGTCGCAAATTTCCCGCCGGGCTCACTGTTGGGGCATAATTGCCCATGCGCGACGCCAGTGAGGCTATCACCATGCAATTTGACGAGTTCGAATTATTTTCCTCCGACGCCAGCGCGCCGCCTGCCGGCCCGGCAGCGGTAGCCGCCGAGGCGACCTCGCCGATGGTGCGGCTGCAGTACCTGGTCGACAACACCCCTGCCATCATCTATTGCACCGTGCCCAGCGGTGACTTCAAGATGACCTTTGTCAGCAACAACGCCTTCAACCTGCTGGGCTACCGTCCCGAGCAGATGGTGCAGCATGGCGGCCACGGCGGCGCCGAGCGCCGGATCGCGGAACTGGCCGGGCGCGACATTAATTGCCACCTTCAAATCGGACAGGCCCGCCGCATGCCACGCGTGCAGGTCGCGGCAAGCGCGCGCGAGCACCCATTCGTCGATGGCGCCGGCCAGGCCGGCGGCGTCGGCCAGCGCCAGGAAGTCTCGCGCGGCCAGCATGCCATGTTCCGGATGGCGCCAGCGCACCAGCGCCTCCAGGCTGGCGACCGTGCCGGTTTGCAGATCGACCAGCGGCTGGTACAGCAACACCAGCTGGTCCGACGCCAGCGCCTGCCGCAGGCCCGCGCCCAGATCACCATAATCGCCGGCCGGCGGCGACGCCAGCATCGGCGCGCGCGTGGCGCTGGCGGCGTCGTCGGCGATGGTGGCCGGCGCAAAAAAGGACCGCGGTATGGGGCGGTGATCATCGGCGTTCCTATTGAAATGCAAGCTGTTTGCTGCAAAAAACTCGGCCGTTCTGCGATTGATTATACGGCGAAGCCTGCTTGAGTTGTCATTCGGTATGAACCTGTTGTTGGCATCGGACGCCGACGCGCAGCGCGCGCGCAAACAAGCGCCCACAGTGCGTAAGCGCACGGAAACGCGGGCATTGCGGGTGCATATTGCGCTGATCGGGCCTTCGGCCGAAACCAGGGAGAAAAGCATGAGCAATATTATTGCGGGGCATTTCCAGTTACAGGATGAAATCGCCGATGCGCGCATCGCCTTGCTGCGCGCGGGCTTCGCGGCCGAACGCATCAGCGCGTTCTATGTCAATCCACAAGGGCAGCACGATATGTATGAGCTCGGCGGTGACCACGACAAGTCGCCCGGCGCCAAGGAAACCGACGACGGCGTGGTCCAGGGCGGCGCCACCGGCGCGGTGGCGGGCGCCGTGGCGGGCTCCGCGGCGATTCCGGTGGCCGGCCCGTTGGGACCGGTGGTCGGCGCGCTGGTCGGCGCCCACGTCGGTTCGTTGTTCAGCTTTTCCAAGTTGAAGGACGCGGGCGAAGCGGAGGAGGGCAGTTCGGAGAACATGAGCGCGCCGCGCAAGTCGGGCATGATGATCGCGGTCGAGGTGGTCGACAGCGGGCAGGAACAGCAGGCGCTCGACGTGCTGCGCGGCCTGGGTGCCAAGGATGTCGAGCGGGCCGAGGGCAGCATCAGCGGCGGCGACTGGCGCGACTTCAATCCGAACTCGCGGCCCGTGCCGGCGTAATTGCGTCGCGACATGTAGGTCGGATTAGCGTAGCGTAATCCGACAAGCGCGGCCGACGGCTCATGGCGGATACGCTTTACGGCTAATCCGCCCATGACTCCGCTGCCAAACCGATGACCGGCGGACGTCAGCGCCGCCGTTGTTCCGTGCGCGTCTGGCATCCAATGCACAGGCGCGCTTCCGGTCGCGCGTCGAGCCGCGAAAAGCCGATTTCCTCCCCGCAGTTTTCGCACAGTCCGTAGCTCTGGTCGTCGAACTTGGTCAGCGCGCGCCTGACCATGGACAACTGCTTGCCGGTGTGGGCTGCCGTCTCGTGGACCAGGGCGTTGAGCGTGCGCTGGCTGGCGTTGTCGGCGGGCGAGGCTTCGGCCTCGTGCGGCATCGGCAGGCGCAGGTCGGTGTCGCGGTCGAGATCGCCGGCGAGTTGGCTCAGCAGCGCATTGCGGGCGCGCTCCAGCCGCGCCCGCAAGGTCTGCCATTGATGTTCGTCCAGTCCGTTCATCCGCGCGCTCCTTACATCGTTGGACCGGTGAAGGCGCGGTTTGTTCGGCGCACTCGTCAGCGCCGGCAGGTGGCGGCGCGGGCCGCGTCAGCCGGGCGCGTCCATCGCTTCTAGATGATGCTTGATGGCCTCGAACGGTTTGGACATGTCGCCCGGTTTGCCGCTGGCGATGGCGGCCGCCAGCGTCAGCAGTTCGCCGGTCAGCTGGATCAAATCCTTGGTGTGCGCGATCTTGCGGATTTTTTCCTGCGCGCGGGCGGTCACGTCCAGCAATTGCTTCTGGGCGCCGCCCAGTCCGCTCGCGGCCAGCACCGCCGCCTCCAGGTACAGGCTGTTGGCGTGCTGGCGCAGAGCCACCTCGTTTTCGAACAATGCCTGCGCGACCGTCTGCGCCACGGCCGGCGGCTTCTGGCGGAGGTCGCGCATCAGGCGGGTGTGCAGCGCGTCGGCGCTGGCGGACAGGCTGTCGGCCAGCGCTTCGATGTCCAGTTGGATGGGATTGGTAGTCATCGCGGCTCCTGTGTGGGCTTAGTTGGACGGGATCTGGTCGAGCAGCGCGCGGTGGCTCTGTTCGATCGCCGCCAGGTTTTTCTGCGCCAGGGTCTGGCGCTGGCCGATCAGGCGGTACTCGGCTTGTTTGCTCTGCTGCTGGCTTTTGGCCAGCGCCGTCAGCAGGCGGTCGCGGGTCGGGTCGAGGAAGGGAATCTCCGACTCCAGCATGCCGATGACGATGCGCTCCTCGTTTTCGCTGGACTTGTCGTACAGCCGCAGCAGCGTGGTCATAGCGTCGAGCAATTCGCGCACCGGTTCGGCGGCGTCGCGCATGACCTGGTTGACGGCGCGTTCCTGCGCCGGCGCCGTGATGGCGCGCGCGAGCAGGCGCGTCAGGTTGGCGAAAGCGTTCACGTGGCGCTCCTCGATGCCGGAGTCGGGCCAGGCCTTGATGCCGCCGCTGATGGTCTTGATCTGGTCGCGCAGCTCGAACTGCTCGTCGCCGGCCAGCACGCCGAGCGTTTGCATATAAGCCTGCACGCCGTATTGCAGCTTGACGAAGTCGTCGCACGCCTGCCGGCGCCTGGCGTCGAGCTCGGCCTCGCGGGCGTCGGCGGCGGCCGTCAGGAAGGGCTGCTCGCGCTGGTAGGTAGTCCGGTAGCGCTCGGTCAATTCATGATAGGCGTTGAGTTTGGGCGCCTGGGCGGCAAAGGCGCGCACTTCGGCCATGCGCGGCGTGCTGCTGGCGCAACCGCCAAGCAGGGCCAGCAATCCGAGTAACAGGAAAAGACGCGGCAGTTTCATGAGTGCTCCTCTAGGGTTGGGACTATTGTTACGCTCGGTTCATACGACTGCTTTGCGAATGCACAGATCACCGCGTCAGCCTGGCACGCCAGTCCAGGCCGGCGATGGTGTCGCCGGCGGGAACGTATTCGCAGCCCAGCCAGCCCTTGTAGCCGAGCTGGTCGATCAGGGCGAACAGGTGGCGGTAGTTGATCTCGCCGGTGCCCGGCTCGTGGCGGCCGGGGGTGTCGGCGACCTGCATGTGTTTGATCATCGGCAGGTGGGCGCGGATGGTATTGCTCAGTTCGCCCTCCATGCGTTGCATGTGATAGATGTCGTACTGCAGGAACAGGTTGGCGCGGCCGGCCTCGGCGATGATGTCGAGCGCCTGCGCGCTGCGGTTGAGGAAATAGCCGGGCATGTCGAAATGATTGATCGGCTCGATCAGCAGGTCGATGCCGTGCGGCAGGGCCAGATCGGCGGCGTGGCGCAGGTTGTCGATATAGGTCGCGCGCGCGACCTCGGGCGCCAGGCCGGCCGGCACCTTGCCGGCCATGCAATGCAGCTGGGTCACGCCCAGCGCCAGCGCATAGTCCAGCGCCGGCCGCACGCTTGCGCGAAATTCATCGGCACGCAGCGGATCGCAGGCCATGCCGCGGTCGCCGGCATCCCAGTCGCCGCAGGGCAGGTTGAACAGCACCAGCTGCAATTGATGGCGGCGCAAGCGCTCGGCGATCTGCTCGGCCCCATACGCGTAAGGAAACAGAAATTCGACGCCGTCGAAGCCGGCCTCGCGCGCCAGCGCAAAGCGGTCGAGGAAGGGCACGTCGGTAAAAAGCATCGACAGGTTGGCGGCGAAGCGGGGCATGACGTTCCGATAATCGTTAGCAATCCGATATCGTAAACCATATTTGCCCGACAAGACAAAAAAGCTTTTTAACCCCCGGGGTCAAGTCTGTCATTCGGACAAATGTCCGAATGACAGACTTGACCCCGAAAAAAAAGCCGCTCAACTTGCGCTGAACGGCATTGCATCAGGACGAGGTCGGCTTATCGGCCGCGACCGCCCGAGCGGTGCTGGGCCGCCGAACGCGGGGCGCTGGTGCCCGTGCGCGGACCGCCGCCGTTGCCGCCGGCGGGTGCGCCGGGTGCGCGTGGCTTGTTGCCGCCACCGCCACCGCCGCCGGTCTTGGCGCCGCCGCCGCCACCGCCCGACTTGGCACGGCCTTGGCCGCCACCGCCGCCGCTACGGCCGCCGCCGCCCGGACGATGGCCGGCGCTGCGCAGTTGCACAGGTTGCGCGCGCGCGTTCAGGTCCGGCTCGAAGCCCGGGATCACTTCGCGCGGCAGGGTTTGCTTGATGAGCTTTTCGATGTCCTTCAACATGTCGTGCTCGTCCACGCAGACCAGCGAGACCGCTTCGCCGGTGGCGCCGGCGCGGCCGGTGCGGCCGATGCGGTGCACATAGTCTTCGGGAATGTTCGGCAGGTCGTAGTTGACCACGTGCGGCAGCTGGTCGATGTCGATGCCGCGCGCGGCGATGTCGGTGGCCACCAGCACTTGCAGCTTGTTGTCCTTGAACTCGGACAACGCCTTGGTGCGCGCCGACTGGCTCTTGTTGCCGTGGATCGCCATCGCGCCAATGCCGTCCGCGCCCAGCTGTTCGACCAGCTTGTTGGCGCCGTGCTTGGTGCGGGTAAACACCAGCACTTGCGACCAGTCGTTCGACTTGATCAGGTGCGCCAGCATCGGGTGCTTCTTGTCGCGGTCGACCGGGTGGATCTTTTGCGCGATCACTTCCACGGTCGAGTTGCGGCGCGCCACTTCGATGGTGGCAGGCTTGTTCAGCAGGCCGTCGGCCAGCGCCTTGATCTCGTCCGAGAAGGTGGCCGAGAACAGCAGGTTCTGGCGCTTGGCCGGCAACGCGGCCAGCACTTTCTTGATGTCGCGGATGAAGCCCATGTCGAGCATGCGGTCGGCTTCGTCCAGGATCAGGATCTCAACCTGCGACAGGTTGACGGTGCGCTGTTCCATGTGGTCGAGCAGACGGCCCGGCGTGGCGACCAGGATGTCGACGCCGTGCTTGAGCTGCTTGATCTGCGGGTTGATGCCGACGCCGCCGAAGATCACGGTGGAGTTCAGCTTGGTGTACTTGCCGTAGATGCGCACGCTTTCCTCGACCTGGGCCGCCAGTTCGCGGGTCGGGGTCAGGATCAGTGCGCGGATCGGACGCTGGCTGGTGTTGCTGGTCTGCGCCGCGCCGCTGGCGTCGGTCGACAGGCGTTGCAGCAGCGGCAGCGTGAAACCGGCGGTCTTGCCGGTGCCGGTTTGCGCGCCCGCCAGCAAATCGCCGCCGTTCAGGACTGCCGGGATCGCCTGCAGTTGGATCGGGGTCGGCGTGGTGTAACCGGTTTCGGTGACAGCACGGACAATAGCGTCGGACAAACCGAGGGAGGAAAATGACATGGTAACTTTATATGAAGATCGGCCTGTCGCCGCGGAGGGCGCCAGTCGCAGGCAATCGGATTTTTGGATTGCGGCGCAAAGGACTGGTCAGATGCCGCAGCTATCAGTATAACAGCTATGCGCGCTTGATGTTTCAATCGAGAAATGAAAAAGGGAGCGCGCGCTCCCTTTTTTTGTAACAGAATGTCTTTCACGCCCCGATGTGGGGCCATGCACGACCGCCGATCAGGCGTAAGGCGTCAGCAAGCCGACCATCTGGCCGAAGATTTTCGGGCTGGCGGCGATGATGTCGCCCTTGTACAGGTAGTCCGACTCGCCGTTGAACTCGCCGACGATGCCGCCCGACTCGGTCACCATCAGCGAACCGGCGGCGATGTCCCAAGGCTTCAGGCCCTTCTCGTAGAAGCCGTCGAGGCGGCCGGCGGCCACATAGGCCAGGTCCAGCGCGGCGCTGCCCGGACGGCGCACGCCGTGCGAGCGCTCGGCCATGATGCCGTACATCTTCAGGTATTCGTCGAGCGCCTTGGCATTGCCGGCCTGGTAGCCGGTCGACAGCAGCGCGTTGGCGATGCGGTCGAGCTTGGTCACGCGGATGCGCTTGTCGTTCAGGTAGGCGCCGGCGCCCTTGGTGGCGGTAAACAGGTCGTTGCGCACCGGGTCGTAGATCACGCCCTGGGTGATCACGCCGCGCTGCGACAGCGCGATCGAGATGCAGTACTGCGGGAAGCCGTGCATGAAGTTGGTGGTGCCATCGAGCGGGTCGATGATCCACGTGTATTCAGTCTCGTCGTTGGCGTTCTTGGAAGGACCCGATTCCTCGGCCAGGAAGGCGTGGTCGGGATAGGCTTTGGACAGCACCTCGATGATCGCTTGTTCGGCGGCCTGGTCGACGTCGGTGACGAAGTCCTTGTGGTTTTTCTCGGTCACGATGACGCGGTCGAGGTCGAACGAGGCGCGGTTGATGACGGCGGCGGCGCGGCGGGCGGCTTTGATCGCCGTGTTGAGCATTGGGTGCATGGTAGCTTTTCCGTTAAAAGAACGCTAACGCCCACCGGCGGACAGGGCCGCGGCGGCGCGCTAGAGGACAAGAGTGAATTAAAGAGCGGAGCGGCGCCGACAGGGTAAAATCCGGGTTTGCGGGCTGGCTGTTGGCCTGGCCGCAAGGTTGAAGTTTTTGTATCGATACCGCGCAATAGCGCTATTTTAAATGAACCTGCCCGAAACCAACACGAATCTTTTTACCCGCCTGCGATTTATTCTGGTCGAGACCAGCCGGGCCGGCAATATCGGGGCGGTCGCGCGGGCCATGAAAACCATGGGCTACAGCGACCTGGTGCTGGTCACGCCCCGGTTCGACAACGCCGTCCAGGACTCGGAGGCGGTCGCCTTCGCCAGCGGCGCGCAGGACATCCTGGACGGCGCGCGGGTGGTCGGCAGCATGGCCGAGGCGCTTGACGGCATCAACTTCGCCGCCGCCGTGTCGGCGCGGCTGCGCGAATTCTCGCCGCCGGTGCTGACGCCGCGCCAGTTGGCGACGCAGCTGGTGGCCCAACCCGCGCTGCACGCGGCGCTGATTTTTGGTAACGAGCGCTTCGGCCTGCCGAACGAGCTGGTCGAACAATGCAACGTGCTGATCAACATCCCGGCCAATCCGGAATACTCGTCATTGAACCTGTCGCAGGCGGCGCAGGTGCTGGCCTACGAATGCCGCATGGCGGTGCTCGACGGCGCCGGCGTCACCCACACGCCGCGCCAGCCGGCCGGCGACCGGAGTGCGCCCGGCGAGGTCGGCGAGGTCGGTTTCCATGGCGAGGCCGCCAGCCTGGCGCAGATCGAGGGCATGTACCAGCATCTGGAGCAGGGCCTGGTGAACATCGGATTTCTCGACGCCGACAATCCGCGCAAACTGATGCCAAGGCTCAAGCGTCTGTTCTCGCGCGCGCAGCTGGAGACGGAAGAAGTCAACATCTTGCGCGGCATCGCCCGGCGCATGAGCGCACGTCCCCCAACCAAGGAGTAATAGTGGGTTATCGAGAGTGACGAGGAGTGATAGCAGGCGTTGAAAACGTCGCCACGAACCCGGGTTTTACCGTGTATATTCCTGCTGCCAACCTACAATGCTGGCATCTAGGCAACACTCTCAAACCCATCAGGAGCAGGCATGCGTTCAACCTTAGCACTCGGCGTCAGCATCGCGCTGGCGACGATCTTCCCTTCCACGCCGGCCTGGGCCAATACCCATGCCGGTAGCGATACCGGCACCGCGCAGACCTTCTCGTTTGCCGCCGCGCCGGGCCGGCTGCCCAAGAACGTGGTGCCGCTCGAATACACGATCTCGCTCACGCCCAACCTCGACAAGCGCACCGTCGCCGGCACCGAAAGCATCGTGCTCGACTTCCGCGAGGCCAGCGCCACCATCCAGTTCAATTCGCTGAACCAGAAACTGAGCAAGGTGCTGTTGGACGGCAAGCCGGTCAAGACCGTGGTGTCCGACGACAAGGCGCAACTGACCACCATCACGTTGAACAAGCCGGCGGCCGCCGGCAAGCACACCTTGAGCTTTGCCTACCAGGGTCGGATCGAAACCAACGCGGTCGGCTTGTTCCTGCAGGAGTACACGGCGCCGGGCGGCGCCAAGGACAGGATGCTCAGCACGCAGTTCGAGGCCACCGACGCGCGCCGCATGTTCCCTTGCTGGGACGAGCCGGCCTTCCGCGCCGTGTTCCAGCTGAACGTGACGGTGCCGGCCAAGTGGGCCGCGTATTCGAACATGCCGATCGCCAAACGCAGCGTGAAGGGCGCGCTGGCCACCACCAGCTTCCAGCCGTCGCCGAAGATGGCGTCGTACCTGGTCGAATTCTCGGCCGGCAATTTGGCGCAGATCAGCGGCGAGAGCGACGGCACCAAACTCGGCGTGGTGGCCGTCAAAGGCCAGGAGCAGGGCGGCAAGCAGGCGCTGGCGAACGCGGCGCAGATCCTGGCCGACTACAACGATTACTTCGGTGTCCGCTTCCCGCTGCCAAAACTCGATTCGATCGCGGTGCCGGGCGGCTTTGGCGGCGCCATGGAGAACTGGGGCGCGATCACCTACAACGACCAGGCGCTACTGATCACGCCGTCGAGTACGATGGGCAACCGCCAGGACGTCTACAGCATCCAGGCCCACGAGATGGCGCACCAGTGGTTCGGCGACCTGGTCACGATGGGCTGGTGGGACGAGCTGTGGCTGAACGAAAGCTTCGCGTCGTGGATGGCGGCCAAGCAGACCGACCTGCGCAATCCCGGCTGGCTGTGGTGGGAGCGCGAGGATGCCACCAAGGAGGACGCCATGAACGCCGACGCGCTGGCCGGTTCGCACGCGATCCGCCAGCACGTCGTCAACGAGCTCGACGCGACCAACGCCTTCGATCCGGCCATCACCTACAACAAGGGCCAGGCCGTGCTGCGCATGATGGAAACGTATATGGGCGCCGACGCCTTCCGCGCCGGCATCCGCAAGTACATGCAAACCCACGCCTACGGCAACACCTTCAGCGGCGACCTGTGGCAGGCGCTCGACGGCGCCGGCGGCGGCAAGATCAGCCACATCGCCGCCTCCTGGACCGCCCAGCCCGGCTTCCCGCTGGTGTCGGTGCAAGCCAGTTGCGACGCCGCCGGCAACCGCACGCTGGCGCTGACGCAGCAACGCTTCCTGCGCCAGGGCATCGGCAAGGACGCGGCCGCCGCCAAGGCCAGCTGGTCGATCCCGCTGCAGGTGCGCAGCGGCGCCGGCGCGCCGCGCCCGCTGCTGCTCGACGGCAGCGCCAGCGGCGTGGCCGCCGGTCGCTGCGACGAGACGCTGAGCGTCAACGCCGGCGTGGTCGGCTATTACCGCAGCACCTACGATGACGCCACCTTCGCGCTCAACGCGCGCGGTTTCGGCGCCATGGCCGACGGCGACCGCATCGCGCTGCTTGACGACCAGTGGGCGCTGGTGGGCGCCGGCGCGCAGCCGCTGGCCAACTATCTGGCGCTGGCCTCGGCCATGGGCACGTCGCAAAACCAGCGCTCGTGGGATCAGATCACCGAGGCGCTGGCCGTCATCGAAAGCGCCGAGCGCGGCACCGCCGGCCATACGGCCTTTGCCGCCTACGCGCGCTCGCTGCTCAAGCCGCTGTCGCTGACCTTGGGCTGGGACCCGAAGGCCGACGAGTCGCCGGGCGCGCGCAAGCTGCGCCGCGCCTTGCTGACCGACCTGGGCAGCTGGGGCGACCAGGAAGTTCTGGCCGAGGCGCGCAAACGCTTTGCCGCCTTTGTCGGCGACCGCAAGACCATCGAGGCCGACGAGCAATCGATGGTGCTGGCGATCGTCGCCCACAACGCCAGCGCGGCCGATTTCGACCAACTGCACGCGATCGCCAAGGGCGCCGCCAACGAGACCGAACTGCGCCGCTACTACCATGCGCTGACGCAGGTGACCGATCCGGCGCTGGCCGCGCGCGCGGCGGACATCGCGCTGTCGGACGAAATACCGAAGCAAGCCGACGGTGTGCGCTTCGGACTGGTCGCGGCGTTGGCCGACCAGCATCCGGCCTTGGCATGGAGCACCTTCCGCGCGCACAGCGAGCGCCTGTTGGCGCCGCAGCAGCCGTTCGGCCCGATGATCCTGGCGCAGTACAGCCCGGAGATCTTCTGGCAGGCGGCGCCGCTCGACGAGATCGAGGCGTGGCTGAAGGCGCAGGTGCCGGCCGACATGGCGTCCAACCTGGCGCGCGGCATGGAATCGGCGCGCATTCAGCTGGCGCATAAGGCCACGCTGGCGCAGGCGGCCGACGCCTTCCTGGCCGCCAAACCGGCTGGCGCCCTCGCGGACGCCAAAGCGGCCGGCGCGCACTAGGCGTTTTCCTCTAGTTTTACCGCCGCCGCGCCGCTGCGGCGGGTCGAAAACTCTGTACACTTTGCCGTAAATAACAGCAAATGGACGGAGACCATGACCCGCCGCAGATCTTTTCTGAAGATCGGCGCCGCCAGCGCGATTGCCCTCGCGTTCGGCGGCGCCGTCTACCGCCAGCGCAACCCGCCGTCTCCGGCCCGGCCGTTCATGCTCGACGGCGCCGCCCACGGCGTGTTGGCGGCCGTGGTTCCGGCCATGCTGGCGTCCGCGCTGCCGGACGATCCGGCCGCCCGCGCCGACGCCGTGACGGCCGCCACGGCGCGCGTGCGCGACGCCATCCTGGCGCTGCCGCTGGCCACCCAAAAAGAAATCCAGGATTTGTTCGGCCTGCTCTCGCTGGGCCCGGCGCGGCGCTGGCTGGCCGGCCTCTCCAGCGATTGGGACGGCGCCACGCCGCAGCAGGTCCATGACTTTCTGCAAAGCTGGCGCACGCACCGCCTCGCCACGCTGCAAATCGCCTATCTGGCGCTGCACGATCTGATACTCGGCGCCTGGTACGCCGATCCATCGACCTGGGTGGCGATCGGCTATCCCGGTCCGCTCAAGGAGCTGCTGGCATGAGCGTCATCGCCGATCCGATCCGCGCCGGCCTGGCCGCCGGCTGGCGCGTGACCGACTGCGCCCGCCTGACCGACGACCTGGTGCTGGAGGCGGACGTTGTCATCGTCGGCAGCGGCGCCGGCGGCGGCGTCACGGCCGAGATCCTGGCGCGCGCCGGCTTGCGCGTGCTGATCGTCGAGGAGGGCGCGCTGAAGTCGTCGAGCGACTTCAAGATGCGCGAGGCC
This sequence comes from Duganella sp. AC917, assembly GCF_979258245.1. Classification (NCBI taxonomy): domain Bacteria; kingdom Pseudomonadati; phylum Pseudomonadota; class Betaproteobacteria; order Burkholderiales; family Oxalobacteraceae; genus Duganella; species Duganella sp. AC917. The sequence continues at coordinate 3,176,461 of NZ_OZ409848.1, read as the reverse complement.
GAGGCCTATCCCGCGCTGTACCAGGAGTCGGCCGCGCGCAAGACCCGCGACAAGGGCATCAACATCCTGCAGGGGCGCACCGTTGGCGGCAGCACCACGGTCAACTGGACCAGCAGCTTCCGCACACCGCCCGGCACGCTTGCATACTGGAACCGGCACTACGGCCTGACCGAGTACACGCCCGAGTCGATGGCACCGTGGTTCGCGATGATGGAGCAACGTCTCAACATCGCCGAATGGGCGCCGCCGCCAAACGAGAACAACGATGTGCTGCGGCGCGGCGCGGGCAAGCTGGGCATCGCGACCGGCATCATCCATCGCAACGTCAACGGTTGCTGGAACCTCGGTTATTGCGGCATGGGGTGTCCGACCAACGCCAAGCAGTCGATGCTGGTCACCACAATCCCGGCGGCGCTGGCGCTGGGCGCGACCTTGCTGACACGCGCCCGCGCCGAACGGCTGGTGATCGAACACGACAAGGTGGCGCAGCTCGATTGCGTCGCGCTCGACGCGGCCGGGCTGGCGCCGACGGGGCGCCGCATCAGCTTGCGCGCCAGGCATTTTGTGCTGTCCGGAGGCGCCATCAACACGCCGGCGCTGCTGCTGCGTTCCAGCGCGCCCGATCCGCACGGCCTGCTGGGCAAACGCACCTTTCTGCATCCGACGCTGGTGTCGGCGGCCGTCTTCGCGCAGCGCGTGGACGCCTACGCCGGCGCCCCGCAGTCGGTGTACTCGGACCACTTCCTGCACACCGGCGCGATCGACGGCGCCATCGGCTACAAGCTGGAGGCGCCGCCGCTGCATCCGGTGTTGATGTCGACCACGATGGCCGGCTTCGGCCGGCAGCACGCGCGCATGATGGCGCAGTTCCCGCACGCGCAGGCGCTGTTGGCGCTGCTGCGCGACGGCTTCCACGCGGAGGCGCCGGGCGGTAGCGTGGCGCTGGCCGGCGACGGCGCGGCGGTGCTCGATTATCCGATCGGCGACTACCTGTGGGACGGCGCGCGGCGCGCCATGCTGACGATGGCCGAAATCCAGTTCGCGGCCGGCGCCAAAACGGTGATGCCGGTGCACGAGGCCGCCGGCGAGTACACCAGCTGGCAGCAAGCCAGGTCCGCGATCGAGGACCTGCCTTTCAAGTTGCTGGCCACGCGTGTGGTGTCGGCGCATGTGATGGGCGGCTGCGCCATGGTGGCCGACGAGCGGCTGGGCGTGACCGATGCCGACGGCCGCTATCGCGGCCTGCGCAACGTCTCGGTGCACGACGGCTCGCTGTTCCCGACGTCGATCGGCGCCAATCCGCAGCTGTCGGTGTATGGCGTGGTGGCGCGACTGGCCACCGCGCTGGCATCGGCCATGACGCGCTAGCCGCCGCTGGTTGCAGTTGTTGCGCCGACGGGTTTTACATCTCGTTCAGTTCGCTTTAGCCTCTACCTGCGTTTGTGTCACGGGAGTATGATGAGACCATGATCAAACGTTTCCTTGTCGTTCTATTAGCGGTCCAGATCGGCGCGATGCTGGCGCTGTCGTTGTGGCTTTATCGATGGTGGCAGCCGGCGTGGCGCGAGGCGGTGGGCACGCCGGTCGCGGCGCTCGTTTGCCTGAGCGTCGCGGCCGCCGTCGTGCTGCTGGTGCGCCTGCTCATCAATGTCAACAACTTTCGCCTGAGCCGGCGCGCCGGCGGCGCCACGCCGGACGGCCACGCACTCAATCCCCTCACCGCGATCCGGCTGGTCGCGCATGAATTTTTGTCATCGATGTTGACATCGTCCTACTACATGCTGCGGCCGGTGGGCCTGCGCCTGCACCGGCAGGCGCGCGGCCTGCCGGTGCTGCTGATCCACGGTTACGCCTGCAACAGCGGCTACTGGCTTCCGATGAGCAAGCTGCTGACGCAAGCGCACATCAGCCATTACGGTATCGACCTGGAGCCGCCCGGCGCGTCGATCGACGACTTCGTGCCGCAGGTGCACGCGGCCGTCGAGCGCTTGTGCGCCGAGACTGGCAGCAAGCAAGTGATCGTGCTGGCGCACAGCATGGGCGGGCTGGTGGCGCGGGCGTACTTGCGCCGCCACGGCCACGTCCATATCGCCCGCGTGATCACGCTCGGCACGCCGCACCACGGCACCACGCTGGCCGGCTTCGGTCCTGGAAGTAACGCGTTGCAGATGCGGCGCGACAGCGCCTGGTTGGCCGCCCTGGCCGCCACTGAGGCGGATTTGCAACGCAAATTATTTTCATCGATTTATTCGGTGCACGACAACATCGTCGCGCCACAGCATTCCAGCGATTTGCCCGGGGCGCGCAACCTGGTGTTTGGTGCAATTGGCCATGTTGCGCTGGGCCGGCACCCGGAAATCATGCGTTGCGCTTTGTCGGAAATCAAAACCGCAACACCTGTGTGATTTTGTGTGAATTTTTGCGTGATTTGTTGCTGTAAGGTTACTCGTATGAAGTACAGTAAACAGGTAGAACGATGGCGATAGACTTTGGCACCCTTATCCTCGACCAGACGCCCGACGCGGTGATCATCACGCGGCCCGATGGCGAAGTGATGTACTGGACCAACGGCGCGCGGATGGTGTTCGGCTACAGCAGCGACGAGGCGATCGGCCGCAAGCTGGCCGAGCTCATCGAGGTGCCCGGGCTGGACGACGGCGGCGCGCTGCTGCGCCAGACGCTCGAGGCCGGCGCCGCCAGCTACGAGTCGGTGCGCCGCGCCAGGGACGGCACGCTGGTGTACATCGACAGCACCAGCAAGCTGCTGCGCGATGCCGGCGGCGCGCCGGAATATATTTTGTGGAGCAAGAAGGACGTCACGGAGCTGAAGGTGTTGCGCGACGCCAAGCTGGTCGAGGCGCGCTTCCATGGCATCCTGGACCTGATGCCGGACGCGATCATCGTCGCCAACGCCAGCGGCCGCATCGTGCTGGCGACGCGCCAGGCCGAGACGCTGTTCGGCTACGGTCACGGCGCGCTGCGCGGCGTGGTGCTCGAGACGCTGATGCCGGCGCGGTTCCGCCATCTGCACACGGCCCACCGCCACGATTACGGCGCCGGCCCGGCGCTGCGGCTGATGGGCAGCGGGCGCGATTTGTACGGCTTGCGCAGCGACGGCGTCGAGTTCCCGGTCGAGATCAGCCTGAGCCCGATCGAGACGGAGGAGGGCACCTTGATCATGAGCGCGATCCGCGATGTCGACGAGCGCAAGCGGATCGAGCTGGCGCTGCAGGAAAAGAATGTCGAACTTGCAAAAGCGGTGGCGGCCAAGGACCGCTTCCTCGGCGGCATGTCGCATGAGCTGCGGACGCCGTTGAACGCGATTATCGGGTTTACAGGTACTATGTTGATGAAATTGCCTGGGCCCATTAATTCCGAACAGACCAAGCAATTGCGCATGGTGCAAAGCAGTGCGCGCCACTTGCTGTCGCTGATCAACGACCTGCTCGATTTGACCCGGATCGAGTCGGGCAAGGTGGAACTGGAGCTGGTGTCGACGCCGTGCCGGCCGGTGATCGACGAGGTGCTGGCGCTGCTGCAGACGCAGGCGCGCAACAAGGGCCTGGCGCTGGCGCTGGTGGATTCCGAACAGGAAGTGACGGTCAAGGCCGACCGCCGCGCCCTGCAGCAGATTTTGGTGAACCTGGTCGACAACGCCATCAAGTTCACCGACAGCGGCACCGTGCTGGTGCGGCTGGCGCGCATGGAGGGGACGGAGGTGGACGGACGCAAGCGCGCCGCCATCAGTATCAGCGATAGCGATGGCGGTGCCGACGCCGGTCAGGGCGGGCGGCACCAGGCGCTATCGCAGTTGCAAGCCAGTTCGATGCACCAGTTCGAGGGAACGGGACTGGGGCTGCATTTGAGCCAGAAGTTGGCGACCCTGCTACACGGGGAAATTTTGTTTGACAGCGAGTATGGCGTCGGCAGTATTTTTACACTGACGCTGCCGCTGGAGTCATGACAAGGGGAGTCACAGGTGTCGGCACGTATATTGATAATTGAAGACAACGCCACCAACATGGAGTTGATGGTCTACCTGCTGCGCGCGTTCGGCTACACGCCGCTGTCGGCGGTCGATGGCGAGGCGGGCGTGGCGGCGGCGTTGCGCGAGCTGCCGGACCTGATCATCTGCGACGTCCACCTGCCCAAGCTCGACGGCTACGGCGTGGTGGCCGCGCTCAAGGGCGACGAGACGGTGCGCCACATTCCGACGTTGGCCGTGACGGCGCTGGCGATGGTCGGCGACCGCGAGAAGCTGCTCGAGGCCGGCTTTGACGGCTACATCGGCAAGCCGATCGAACCGGATACCTTCGTGGCGCAAATCGAGTCTTTTTTGGACGGGGAGATGTCGACCCCGCCTAAAAACGACATCGCCACGATTTTGATCGTGGACGACCATGTGCTCAACCGCGAGTTCCTGATGACCTTGCTCGGCTACGGCGGCCACCGGCTGCTGGAGGCTTCGAACGGCGCCGAGGGCCTCAAAATGGTGCTGGCCGAGCGGCCCGACCTGGTCATCTCCGACATCCTGATGCCGAACATGGACGGCTACGAGTTCGTCACCCGTATGCACGGCAATCCGGAGACGGCCGACGTGCCGGTGATCTTCTACACCGCCACCTACCGCGAGCGCGAGGCGATGGCCGTGGCGCAGTCGTGCGGCGTGCGCTGGGTGCTGCCCAAGCCGTCCGATCCGGACGTGATCCTGCGCACCGTGCACGAGGCGCTGGGGCTGGCCGCGGTCGGCGACGACGGCGACGCGGACCTGCCGGTGTTCGCACCGGAACCGCCGCCCGAGGGGCGCTTCCACAACATCGACGACAAGATGGCCGAGTATCTGGGCGAGCTGGAGTCGAGCAGCCAGCTCATCACGCAGTTCGCCAACGGCACCAACGAGGCGTCCGGCGGCACGCCCGAGCACCTGTCGCTGATGACGCAGCGGCTCTCGAGCTCGCTGTCGAGCCTGCAGGCAGTGAGCCTGCGCCTGACCGCGCTGATCGAACTGGGCATCGAGCTGGGCACCGAGCGCGATCCGCGCGCGCTCGTCGAGATCGGCTGCCGCGTGGCGCAAAACATTTGCGTGTCCAAGTATGCCTGCATCGGCGTGCTCGACAGCGGCGCGACCGAGCTCAGTTACTACGCCAGCTGCGGCGCCGGCGTGCCGATCCGCCAGATCGCGCAGTCGCCGCGCGCCGGCGTGCTGCGCGGCCTGCTCGACCAGCGCCTGCCGTGCCGCATCAACGACCTCGACGGCGACCCGGCCAACATCGGCCTGCCGGCCGGCCATCCGCCGGTGCACTCGTTCCTGGGCGTGCCGATCGCCTCGCGCGAGCGCACCCACGGCTGGCTGTACCTGGTCGACAAGCTGGGCGCCGACGGCTTCTCCGAGGTCGACGAGCGCGTCGCCGCCACGGTGGCCGCGCAAATTTCGGTGGCCTACGAAAACCTGCTGCTGTACGACGAGATCAAGCGCCACCATGCGCAGCTGACCCTGGACATGAACGCCCGCATCCGCCTCGACGAGGACCTGCGGCGCTTCCGCCTGGCGATGGACGCCACCGCCGACGCCATCTTCCTGGTCGACCGCGCCGGCATGTGCTTTGTCGACGTCAACGCCACCGCGTGCCGCATGCTGGGCTACGAGCGCGAGGAATTCCTCAAGATCGGTCCCGGCGTGGCCGCCGACGGCGATCTGCACAAGCTCGAGGAACTGTACGAAAAACTGCTGTCGGGCGACCAGAGCGGCGCCATGACCGAACTGCTGCTGCAATGCCGCGACGGCAAGCCGCTGGCGGTCGAGGTGCAGCGCCGCACGTTGCGCTCCGGTCCGAGCTGGATCCTGGTGGCGGTGGCGCGCGACATCACCGAGCGCAAGGAGGCCGAGCAGCGCCTGTTGAAACTGGCGCACTTCGACACCCTGACCGGCCTGCCCAACCGCAGCCAGTTCTACGATTCGCTGACCCATTCGCTGCGCCAGGCGGCCGAGCACAAATGGTCGCTGGCGGTGCTGTTCCTCGACGTCGACCGCTTCAAAAACGTCAACGATACCCTGGGCCACACCATCGGCGACGAGCTGCTGCGCCAGTTCTCCAGCCGGCTGGTCGACTGCCTGCGCGTGCGCGACACCATCGGCCGCTTCGGCGGCGACGAGTTCGCCGCGATCCTGATGCTGCCCGAAGGCGCGCAAAACGCCATCGCCGTGGTCGACAAGATCCGCGAGTCGATGCGCCGGCCGTTCGACCTCAAGGGCCACGAGGTCACCGTCACGGCCAGCATCGGCATCGCCGTGTTCCCCGACGACGGCGCCGATCCGGACGTGCTGATCCAGTACGCCGACACCGCCATGTACCGCGCCAAGGAAGCCGGGCGCGACGCCTTCCGCTTCTTCACCGCCGAGATGAACGCGCAATCCTTGGCGCGCCTGGACCTGGAGAACGCGCTGCGGCGCGCCATCGACAACGAGGAGTTCGTGCTGCACTTCCAGCCCAAGGTCCATATCGGCAACGGCCGCATCAGCGGCGCCGAGGTGCTGATCCGCTGGAAGCGGCCCGGCCACGGCATGGTGTCGCCGGCGCTGTTCATCCCGATCCTCGAAGAGACCGGCCTGATCGTGCGGGTCGGCTCGTGGGTGATCCACGAGGCCTGCCGCAAGATCGCCGAATGGCGCCGCACCCACGGCTGGGCCGTGCATCTGTCGGTGAACGTATCCGGCATCCAGTTCTTTGTCGGCGGGCTCGAGGAGGAGGTGCTCAAGGCCATCAAGGAACACGACATCGCGCCCGAGCTGCTGGAGCTGGAACTGACCGAAAGCTCGCTGATGTCGAACGCCGAGGAGACCATCAGCGTGCTGCAGAACCTCAAGGCGCTCGGCATCCAGATCTCGATCGACGACTTCGGCACCGGCTACTCGTCGCTGGCCTATCTCAAGCGCTTCCCGATCGACAAGCTCAAGATCGACATCGCCTTCGTGCGCGAGGTCACCAGCAACCCGGACGACGCCGCCATCGTGCTGGCCATCATCAACATGGCGCACAGCCTCAAGCTCGAGGTTATCGCCGAGGGCGTGGAAAAGGACGCGCAGCTGTCCTACCTGCGCCGGCACGGCTGCGACGAGATGCAGGGCTATTTCTTCAGCCGTCCGCTGCCCGAGGCGGATTTCGAGGCGATGATGCGCGAAGGGCGCCAGCTGCAGGCGCCGGTCGACGAGACGGTGCTCGACCAGCAAACCCTGCTCATCGTCGACGACGACGCCTTCATGCTCGACGTGCTGACCGATTTCCTGTCGCAGGACGGCTACCGCATCCTGACCGCGCAGACGGCGGCCGAGGGCTTCGACATCCTGGCCAAGCACCGGGTGCAGGTGATCCTGTGCGACCAGTGCATGCCGTTGATGAGCGGCACCGAGTTCATGGAGCGGGTCAAGAACCTGTGCCCGGACACCTTCCGCATCATGCTGTCGGCCTACGCCGACCTGACGCCGATCATGGCCGCCATCAACCACGGCGCCATCGACCGCTTCTACACCAAGCCGTGGAAGGGCGCGGTCCTGCGCGAGAACATCCGCGAAGGCTTCCGCCTGCACGCCCGCGCGCACGGCCCGCAGCGCATCGCCGACGCGGTCAAGGCCTGAGGTTGCGAATGTGTGCGGCCGCCGCCGGCGTCCCTAGCGTGCGCCGGGCCGGCGTCGTGGCGCTGCTGATGTGTTCGCTGCTGCACTGTGGTGCGGCGCTGGCGCAGCCGCCCCAGCCGCCCGCGCTCAAAATCTACGGCATGGAAAACAAGCCCACCAGTTTCACGCACGACGGCCGCCCCGACGGCCTGGCGGTCGAGCTGGTGGAGCGCATTCAGCAAAGGCTGGGGCGTCCGGAGCGGGTGCAGATCATTCCGTGGGCGCGCGCCAATGCGCTGGCCAAGGCCGAGCCCAACGTCGTGCTGGCGGCGGTGGTGCGCACCCCCGAGCTCGAAGCCATACTGCATTTCGTCGGGCCGGTATTTACCACGCGCATCTCGGCCTACGTCGTCAAGGGGCGGCTAGACGAACTGCGGCGCCAGGACCCGGGCCTGCGCAAGCTCCGCGCCGGCGCCCAGCGCAGCACCGTGTTCGCCAGCCTGCCGCGCCGCATGGGCTATAACGTCACCGACGAGGTCGGCACGGCGGAAACCGCCGCCAAAATGCTGATGAGCCGGCGCTTCGACCTGTGGTTCGTGGCCGAGGAGCTGATGCCGGCATCGATGGCGCTGGCCGGCTACCGGCCGGAAGCGGTCGAGCTGGCGTTCAACCTCGGCGCCGACGGCGTGTATTTCGCCTTTTCCAAAGGCACGCCGGCCGCCACCATCATCGCCTGGGCCGACGCCTTGCGCGATATGAAGCGCGACGGCACTTTCCTCAAGGTTCATCAGAAGTGGCTGCCGGCGTCCCAGTTGCCTGCCGACCTGCCCGCTGCGCACCACGCGCCCGCGCGCTGACGCCGCAGTGCGGCGTTGTTGAGAATTGCGCCCGGCAACCGATTCTGCCACAATGTCAAATTACTAATCTTTGTTCCTGGAAAACTGTGCGTATCGTTCCTGTCATGGCGCTTGCTGTCTCCTGCTTCTGTGGCGCCGTGTCGCAGGCCTCGCCGCTGACGATCGAGCAGGCGGTGGAGCCGACCGGTACGCTGGCCGTCAGCCTGTCTCCCGACGGCAAACATCTCGCCAGCATCATTTATAACGGTACCAACCACGGCCTGCTGTTGCACGACACCGCCGACATGTCGAGCCAGCTGTTGTCGTTCGGGAAGCGGGTGCAAGAGGGATTGTGGAGCTTCCACAAATCCCCGCGCGACGTCACCTGGGTGGGCAACGATTTGCTGGCGGTGGATTACGGCATCGAAGCGGAAACCATCAACCTGCAAGGCAAAAAGGTCGCGGAACTGGGACAGTCGGTGATCGGGCCGGCCGATGGCGCAAACCCGGCGTCGACCAAATTGCTGGTGTACACGGACGCCGAGGATGGCGACATGGCGCTGGTCGACGGGCGCAACGGCGACAGCAGGAAGTTCAAGTACCCGAAAGGCAAGCTGATACAAGCGGCGTTCGACCGCAAGGGCGAGCTGCGTGCGGTGACGGTGGTCAATTCGGAATTCTGGCGCGATGCCTCGACGGTGACGAATTGGTACAAATCTTCGGCCGGGGCGGCATGGCAAAAGCTGGCCGACTTCAAGGTCACCGACGAGTATTGGCTGCCTGTCTATGTGCCGGATGAACCGGACACCATCGTGGTATCGAGCCGTCTGGGCCGCGATACCTACGCCCTGTTCAATTTCGACACCGCGCGGCTGGTCATCGGCGACATGCTGGCCGGCCATCCGACCCAGGATATCCTGTCGGTCGGCGGCATCGATCAGGGCGCGTTCGACCGGGTCACCACACGCGGTATGCGGCCGCAGGACATCTGGTTCGATCCCGTATGGAGCGGCGTGCAGCGCGCAGTCGATGTCGCCTTGCCGAACCGGGGCAACCGCCTTAGCGGCGATCCCAAGGGAAAGGTGCTGGTCTCTTCCTCCAGCGATCAGGATCCCGGCAGCTGGTATCTGCTCGACATGCAAACCAAGGCGCTGCGGCTGATCGCACGCAGGCAGCCGGCCACGGCCGATGCCGATCTGCGGCCCATGGAAATCATCAGTTACGCGGCCGACGACGGCACCAAAGTGCCGGCTTTCCTGACGCGTCCGGCAGCCAACGCCACTGCGGCCGCCGGGCCGGGGGCGCTGGTGGTCCTGATACACGGCGGTCCCACCGCGCGCGACTATTGGGGCTGGAACGCCGAGGTGCAATTGCTGGCCGCGCGCGGTTACACCGTGTTCCAGCCACAGTTTCGCGGATCGAGCGGCTTCGGACGGCGCTTCGAGCAGGCCGGGTTCGGGCAGTGGGGCCTGGCGATGCAGGACGATATCACCGCTGGCGTGCGCCACCTGGTCGATCAGAAGATTGCCGATCCCAAACGCATCTGCATCGTCGGCGCCAGCTATGGCGGCTATGCGGCCTTGTGGGGCCTGGTGAAAACGCCTGAGTTGTATCGATGCGGGGTCAGCTTCGCCGGTGTCTCCGATATCGAGTTCATGTTCAACGACAGCTCCGACCGGGTGGGCAACAAGGTCACGCGGCAGCACATGCTGGCCCGCATCGGCGACGTCAAGACGAGCAAGGAGCGGTTCGACCAGGTCTCGCCGTTGAAGCACGCCGGCCGCATCGCTGCGCCGGTGCTGCTGATGCATGGCGAGGACGACGAGCGGGTGCCGATTGCGCACAGCAAGAAGATGCGCAAGGCGCTGGAGCTGAACGGCAAAAAGGTCGAGTGGCTGGCCTTTGAAGAGGAGGGACACGGTCTGCATTTCACCCACAACGAGACGGCGTACTACGAAAAGCTGCTGGCCTTCCTCGATCGATACATCGGAACGCCGGCGGCGCCAGGGCCGTAGCGGGCATGGCGGCCGGTTTTCAGCGAAGATCGGCCTATCTTGCACCAATCGCCCGTCATTGACGCTGAAAAGCGCGGCAGTGTTCTCACTTGGGGTGCAGAGGTGTTATGCTTGCACGAGAATAAACAGAGATCCTCGTTATGCAACAAAAAGCACCCCGCCGCACCCGTGAACGCATACTGGAACTGTCCTTGCGCTTGTTTAACGAGTTCGGCGAACCCAACATCACCACCACGGTGATCGCCGAGGAGATGAATATCTCTCCCGGGAACCTGTATTACCACTTCCGTAACAAGGACGACATCGTCAACTCGATCTTCGTCCAGTTCGAGGCCGAGATCGAACGCATCCTCACCGTGCCCAACGGCCGCCGCTCGAATATCGACGATGTCTGGATGTACCTGCACCTGATGTTCGAGCTGATCTGGCGCTACCGCTTCTTCTACCGCGACCTCAACGATTTGCTGTCGCGCAACCGCAAGCTGGAGCTGCATTTCAAGCAGATCCTGGCGCACAAGATCAAGGTCGCCAAGCAGCTGTGCGAAGATCTGCGCAGCGAAAAATCGCTGGAGGCGTCCGACGCCGCCATCGACGCCATGGCCACCAACATGGTGGTGGTGGCGACCTACTGGCTGTCGTACGAATACGTGCGCAACCCGCGCAAATACAGCGAGCAGCAATCGATGGCCGACGCGCTGGCGCGCGGCTGTTATCAGGTGCTGTCGCAGATCGGGCCGTATCTGCGTAATGAGACCAGTTTGCTGTTCCAGAAACTGTCCGAAGAATACCTGAAGAAGCTCAAGTGAGCCGACGGAGACATCATGGCCTGGACCCCTTTCCCTTATCCCGATCCCGCTTACCGCTACACGCCCGAGAGCCTGAAGGCGGCGTGGCCGGCGCTCCATAGCGGCGACCTGGAGCCGTTCCCGGCCAATCCGGCGTTGCTGCAGGCGTGGATCGCTTTCCATGCCGGCGAGTTCGAGCGCGCCGCGCGGCTGGGCCTGGACGTTGGCGTGAACGGCTACTCGGTGGCGCACAAGGCGATCTGCATCTACGCGCAGTACCTGGAAACCAGCGTCAAGAAGCGCATCGCCACGTTCGAGTGCGTGGCCGAGCGCTGCGAGCGCCAGCAGCGCGAACAGCCCGCCAACCCGGCCGGCTATTACTGGCATGCCTACGCGCTCGGTTATTACGCCGAGGGCACCTCGGTGGTCAAGGCGCTGGCGCAGGGGCTCGGGCCGCGCGTGCGCGCCAGCCTCGAAAAAACCATCCAGCTCGCGCCGGCGCGGGCCGACGCGCATGTCGGCCTGGGCGTGTACCACACCGAGATCGTCGACAAGGTCGGCGCCATGATCGGTGGGCTGACCTACGGCGTCAAGAAGGAGGAGGGCTACCGCCACTTCGAGGCGGCGCTGCGGCTCGATCCCGATTCGGCGATCGCGCGCATCCAGTACGGCCACGCGCTGGCCATGCTCGACGGCAAAAAGAAAATGGCCGACGCCACGGCCCTGCTGGAACAGGCCGCGCGCCTGGCGCCGCGCGACGCGATGGAGCGGCTCGATGTCGAGGCCGCACGACAGGAACTCATGGAGGAAAAGCAGCAGTGACCAAGACTATTTGTGTGTATTGCGGCGCCAACGCTGGCGTCAGCCCCGTCTATGCCGACGCGGCGCGCGCGCTGGGCCGGGCGCTGGTGGATCAAAACCTGGCGCTGGTGTATGGCGGCGGCAATGTCGGCTTGATGGGCATCATCGCCGACGAGGTGCTGCTGGCCGGCGGCGAGGTCACCGGCGTGATTCCCACCGCGCTGGTCGAACGCGAAGTCGGCCACGCCGGCCTGACGCGCCAGTTCATCGTCAAGGACATGCACGAGCGCAAGGCGATGATGGCCAGCCTGTCGGACGGCTTCATCGCCATGCCGGGCGGCATGGGCACCTTGGAGGAACTGTTCGAGATGCTGACCTGGTCGCAGCTGGGTATCCACGCCAAGCCGATCGGACTGCTCAATGTCGATGGTTTCTACGACGGCTTGATCGACTTCATCGCCCACGCCAGGGAGCAGGGTTTCATCCGCCCGCAGCATGCGGCGCTGATGATGTCCGCCACCGATCCGCAGGCGCTGTTGACGTTGCTCAAGGCCTAGGCCCCGGCCTGCCTGCATGGTCGCCGCGCGCCACATCTTGATCCTTGCCGCCGGCAGCGCCGGCGACGTCTATCCCTTCATTGTCATCGGCCAGGCCCTGCTGCGGCGTGGCTACGATGTCACCTTGGTCGCCTCCGACAACTTCAAGGAACGCGTCGAGCGCGCCGGCATGGCCTTCGCCTCCGGCCTCAGCCAGGCCGAGCTCGACGAACTGGTGTTCGACCCCGACCTGTGGCATCCGCAGAAAGGGCTGTTCACGATCTGGAAGTACATGTCCCGGCATTTCGCGCCGTCGTATGCGCGGCAGCTGGCGCTGGTCGAACAGCTGCCGACGCTGATCGTGGCCAGCACCTTGGCGATGACGGGCCGGATTCTGCAGGAGACGCGCGGCGTGCCGCTGGCCACCGTGCACCTGGCGCCGTCGTGCTTCTTTTCCGCTTATGACCCCGCCGCGCGCGCCGGGCTGGAGTGGCTGGCGCGCATGCCGCCGTGGCTTGTGCGCACAGTGCTTGGCCTGATCGAACGGCTGGTCATCGATCCCGCCGTGCGTCCGGAAATCAACCGTTTGCGCGCCTCGCTCGGGCTGGCGCCGGTGCGGCGCGTGATGAGCCACTGGCTGCATTCGCCGCAGCGGGTCATTTGCGCTTTTCCCGACTGGTTCGCCGCGCCGCAGCCCGACTGGCCGCCGAACACCGTGTGCACCGGCTTCCCGCGCATGCCGGCGGCGCCGGACGAGTCGCTCGACGCGGACCTGCGACGCTTTCTCGATGCGGGAACCGCACCGATTGCCGTCACGCCCGGCTCGGCGATGGCGCACGGCCGCGCCTTCATCGACAGCGCGATCGCCGCGGCCGCGGCCTTGCAACAGCGCGTGGTGGTGATCACGCCGTTCCGCGACCAGTTGCCGGCGGTATTGCCGCCGTTTGTACACTACGTGCCGTACGTGCCGTTCGACGCGCTGGCGCCGCGCGTGGCGGTGTTCGTCCATCACGGCGGCATCGGCACCAGCGCCACGGTAATGGCGGCGGGCAGGCCGCAACTGGTGGTGCCGTTCTCTTATGACCAGCCCGACAACGGCATGCGGCTGGCGCGCCTGGGCGTGGGCGCGGTGGTCAAGCCGGATGCGCCGCTCTACGCCTGGACCGCCGCGCTGTCCGGCTTGCTGAACCGGCCGGAGGTGGCGAGCGCCTGCGCGGCGCTGGCTGCCAAGCTGGCGGCCGAACGCGCGCCGGCCGAGCAGATCGCCGATCTGATCGCGGCGTTGGCGGAAGAAGGTTCGCGCAATCAGACATCAACTTAAAAACATCAGGGAGATACAGTGACGAATCGACTGGGCAAAGTACTGATCGCCATCATCCTCGCGGGCTGCGCCTGCATGGCCGCAACCGCAACCGCCGCCGATGCGGCGCCGGCAGCCGCCGCGCGCGCCGTCGATGGCCGCGAACGCATCAACATCGACAAGGATTGGCGCTTCGCCCACGGCCACCCATACGATGCGCAGAAGGATTTCCGGCACGGGCTGCGTCCCTTTTTCTTCGCCAAGGCCGGCTACGGCGACGGCCCGGCCGCCGTCGATTTCAGCGACGCCGCCTGGCGCAAGCTGGACCTGCCGCACGACTGGGCGGTCGAGTTGCCGTTCGATGCGCGCGCCAACACCAATCACGGCTCGCTGGCCATCGGCCGCAATTTTCCTGAAAATAGCGTCGGCTGGTATCGCAAGGTGATCCATATCCCGGCCAGCGACAAGGGCCGCCGCATCTCGCTGGAGTTCGACGGCGTCTACCGCAACAGCACGGTCTGGGTGAACGGCCACTACATCGGCACCGAGCCCAGCGGCTACTCGGGCTTCCGCTACGACATCACCGATTATCTGAACGTCGGCGGCGACAACGTCATCGCGGTGCGCGCCGACGCCACCGTCGAGGAGGGCTGGTTTTACGAGGGCGCCGGCATCTATCGCCACGTCTGGCTGACCAAGACCGATCCGCTGCACGTGGCGCAGTGGGGCACCTTTGTCAAAACCACAGTCGAGGGCGCACGCGCGCGCATCGACGTCGATGTCACCGTGGTCAACGACGGCCAGGACGCCCGGTCGTTCGCGCTGCGCCAGCAGGTGTATTCGCCCGATGGCAAGCTGGTGGCGCAGGCCGAGCAGGCCGGCCGCAATGTGCGCGCGGTGCGTGATGGCGAGTTCAGCGCGGCGCTGACGGTGCCGCGTCCGCGCCTGTGGTCGATCGAGGAGCCGAACCTGTACACGCTGAAAACCACGCTGCTGCAAGGCGGGCGGGTGGTCGACAGTTACGACACGCGCTTCGGCATCCGCACCGTGGTGTTCGATCCGAACAAGGGCTTTTCGCTGAACGGCAAGCCGCTCAAGCTGCAGGGCACCAACAACCACCAGGACCACGCCGGCGTTGGCGTGGCGCTGCCGGACGGCCTGCAGACCTGGCGCCTCAAGCAGCTCAAGTCGTTTGGCGTGAACACTTATCGGGCCTCGCACCATCCACCGACGCCGGAACTGCTGGACGAGGCGGACCGGCTGGGCATGCTCGTCATCGACGAGCACCGCATGATGGGCACGACGCCCGAGGTGCGTGGACAGCTCGATCGCATGATACGGCGCGACCGCAATCATCCGAGCGTCGTCATCTGGTCGGTGGGCAACGAGGAATGGGCGTTGGAGTGGAAAGACCCGGGCGCCCATCTGGCGCGCGAGATGGACCTGCACGTCAAGCGCATGGATCCCACCCGGCGCACCATGGTCGCTACCAGCGGATCGGGCAAGGGCGTGTCGCTGGAGGCGGATGTGATCGGCTTCAACTACGGCGCCCAGCACGACGTCGACCGCTTCCACCGCGATCATCCGGCCAAGCCGGCGCTGATGTCGGAGGAAGGCTCGACCCTCACCACGCGCGGCGTCTACTTCGACGAGCCGGCGCGCTCCCATCTGAACGCCTACGACCGCCAGGGCCGGCCGGGCAGCAGCCTGAGCATCGAAGAAGGCTGGCGCCGCGTGCAGGAACGCGACTGGATGAGCGGCATGGTGGTCTGGACCGGCTTCGATTACCGGGGCGAGACCACGCCGTTCGGCTGGCCGGCCGTCGCCTCGCAGTTCGGCATGCTCGACACCACCGGCGTGTTGAAGGACACGGCCTACTATCTGAAGTCGGTGTGGACGCGCGAACCGATGGTGCACATCCTGCCGCACTGGAACTGGGCGGGCAGGGAAGGGCAGCCGATCAAGGTGCACGTGTACAGCAACGGCGACGCCGTCGAGCTGTTCCAGGATGGCCGGTCGCTGGGCCGCAAGACGATGGTCAAGGACAGCAAGCTGGAGTGGACGGTGCCTTACCAGCCCGGCAAGCTGACGGCGACCGCCTACCGTGGCGGCCGGCCGGTCGCCACGTCCGAGGTGGCGACCACCGGCGCCGGCGCCGGCGTCACGCTGAGCGCCGACAAGAGCGTCCTCGAGCCCGACGGCACCGATGTCGCCGTGGTGTGGGTGAACGTGACCGACGCCGCCGGCAAGATCGTGCCGACCTCCGGCGACTTGATCGGGTTCGAAACGTCGGGCCCGATTCGCATCATCGGTGTCGGCAACGGCGATCCGGGTTCGCACGAGCCGGACCGTCCCGCCGACCGCCATACCTTTGTGCCGCTCGCGGCGTGGCGCACGCTTGCCGTCGATAACGCCGATCATCCGTCGGTGCGCACGGCGACGGTTGATACCGCGACGTGGCGCGACCCGGCCGCATGGTTGCCGCCGGAGGCGCAGCCGCCGGCGACGCGCTATCTGGTGCTGCGCGGCGAATTTCCCCGGCCGGCCATGGCGCCGGACGGCCGCGCCGCCTTGTTCATCGACCGGCTCGACGCCGGACAGACGGTATATGTGAATGGCCGCGTGGTCGAAGCGAAGCCGGTCGACGGAGGCCTGATGATCGCGCTCGACGGAGCACAGCTCACCGATAAGAACAGCCTGGCGTATGTCGTGCCGACGGCGAAAGATGGCGTGCAGGGGCTGTTCGACCGCTCCGTGGGCACCAGCAAATGGGGCGTGCTGCGCGTGACCGCACCGGCGGCGCCGTGGCAGCGGCGCGTGTTCAACGGCTGGGCACAGGTGATCGTGCAATCGACCGGGCAGGCGGGCGAGGCCAGCTTGACGGCGAAGTCGCCCGGCCTGGCGCCGGCGACGGTCCGGTTCCAGCGACCATAAAAACTTAGTTATTGATTAATAGTTGCACTTTCTATAAAATCGCCGGCTGACTTTTGAATCAAGGACGGCGTCGATGCGCTTGGGATTTCTTTTGATGGCACTCGCTTGCGGCGCAAGCCAGGCGGCCGAGCCGGCATGGCAGCCGTTCCACTGGGCCATCGGCAGCTTTAACGAGGGTCCGCCTGAGCGTCTGGCACTGCTATTGCCGGTGACCGTCGATGGTGTCGCCTGTATCGTGCAGCTCGATACTGGCGCCAACGGCGAATGGAACTGGAAGCGCGGCGGCGCGCTGGCGGGCACCGAGCGGGCGCATGTCCAACTGTCGGGATTGCAACGCTGGATACCGGTCAGCGCCGCCAGCCTGGCACAGCTCAATGAACCCGATTGCGGCGGCCGTCCGATCGCCATCGTCGGCAACGCACTGTTTGAGAACGGCACGCTGACCCTGGACCTCGGGCGGTCGCGCTACGCCTACGCTCCCCAGGCATTGTTGGCCGGTGTGCGCGAGGCGCAACCGCTGCTATATCTGAGCTGGGCTCAGGGCGGCGGTCATATCGTTGTGGAAGTGCGGCGTCCCGGCGCTGGCGTCGGCTACGCCATGCTTGACACGGGCGCCTCGCGCTTTGGACTGGTGGCGACCAACGCCGACGAATGGCGAGCGCTGGCGGCCGGGGCGGCGCAGCCGACATCGACCGATCCAGGCACGATCAGTTTTAACGGACCCAAGGGCGAGGCGGTCACCTGCGCCGATGTGTTGCTCAAGGATGGGCTGGAAGTGGCGGGCAAGGCGCTGTCAGGCGTGCGCGCTTCCTACTGCGCGGGGCACAGCTTCGTTGCGCCGCTGCGTCTGATGGGTACGCTGGGCATGGCGCCGCTGGGCGACCGGATCGTTGTGCTCGATTACCTGTCGCGGCGCTGGACGCTGAGCGACTAGCCGCCGATGCGTCGGCGCCGGATTAAGTCCACAGCCGGCCGGCGCCGGTATCGAGATGGGTCAGGTACAGGCGCAGATCGAACTCGTACTGGTGATAGTTCGGCTCCATGTACGTGCACAGCTTGTAGAACGCCTTGTCGTGCTGCTTTTCCTTCACGTGCGCCAGTTCATGCACGGCGATCATGCGCAGGAACTCCAGCGGCACTTCCTTGAACATGGTGGCGACGCGGATCTCGTGCTTGGCCTTGAGCTTGCCGCCCTGGACCCGCGAAATCGACGTGTGCAAGCCCAGCGCATGATTGATCACATGGATCTTGCTGTCGTATTCGACCTTGTTGATCGGCTCGGCGTTGCGCAAATGTTCATCTTTCAGCTCCTGCACGTAGTTGTACAGCGCCTTGTCGGTGCGCAGTTCGTGCGGTTTCTTGTAGCGCTTGAGCAGCACCTCGCCTAGCTGGTTTTTGGCCAGCAATTGGGTCACTTGCTGCTGCGTTTGCTCGGAATAGGCGCTGAGGAACTTCAGGGAGGACATGGCTTGACGGCTGAAAAGATTCGAGGCGTGAATGTACCACAACCATGACAAAGGGCCGTGCGTCGAGTACGATGGCGCAAACTTCCCAGCGCCCATACATGCTCGACATCCTCGCCATCACCAGTCCGATCTACATTATTGTGTTGGCGGGCTACCTCGCCACCCGCTTCGGCGTGTTCGAACGGGCCGACATGCGCGTGTTCGGCAAGTTCGTGCTCAATTTCGCGCTGCCGGCGCTGATCTTCAACGCGCTGGCGACGCGCCATATCCGCGAGGTGCTGCACCCGGCGTATCTGCTGGCCTATCTGGGCGGCTCGTTGCTGATCATGTCCACCGCCTACGTGGCGGGCCGGCGCCTGGGCGGCTTGAACCGTATGCGCAGCACTTTCCTGGCGATGGGCGTGTCGTGCTCCAACAGCAGTTTCATGGGTTTTCCTATCCTGTTGCTGATGGTCGCGCCGGTGGCCGGCGTGGCGCTGGCGTTGAACGTGATGGTGGAGAACCTGGTGATGTTGCCGCTGTTGCTGGCGATGGCGGAAAGCGCCCGGGGCGCGGGCGGGTCGTGGCGGCAGGTGGTGGCGCAATCGGTAAAGCGCCTGGCGCGCAATCCGCTGGTGTTGTCGGTGACGGCCGGTCTGGTGATCAGCCTGGCGGAATTTCCGCTGCCGCAGCCGCTGCTGCGCAGTGTGACGTTGTTCTCGCAGGCCAGTGGCGGCGTGTCGCTGTTCGCCATTGGCGGCACCCTGGTGGGACTGCCGT
Organism: Duganella sp. AC917; assembly: GCF_979258245.1. Taxonomy (NCBI): domain Bacteria; kingdom Pseudomonadati; phylum Pseudomonadota; class Betaproteobacteria; order Burkholderiales; family Oxalobacteraceae; genus Duganella; species Duganella sp. AC917. Next base: position 3,157,417 of record NZ_OZ409848.1, on the reverse strand, counting down.
TGACCGCCGGCTGGCAGCGCGTGCTGCCCGTCGTGGTGGGTAAGCTGGTCGGCCATCCATTGGCGGTGTTGGCGATTGTCGCGCTGCTGCCGCTGCTGGGCATCGCGCCGATGGATCCGTCGCTGCGGGCGGCGGCGCTGCTGATGGCGGCGATGCCGATGTTGAGCATCTACCCGATTCTGGCGCAGGCGTACGGCGAGGCCGACCGCAGCGCGACCACGCTGTTGATTTGCATGGTCGCCTCGTTCTTTACGTTGAGCGCCTGGATGTGGTTGGTGCGCTGAGCACACCAACCAGCCGGGCCTGGCGCGACGGGTCTATTTCTTCTCTAGCCTGGCGCGCACTTTGGCGACATCCTTTTCCGACACCGCAGCTGCCGTGTTGCCCCAGCCCTGACGCAGGAAGGTGGCCAGCGTGGCCGCCTCGCTATCGCTCAGGCGCTTGCCAAAGCCCGGCATCACCAGCACCGACGGCGCCTTGTCGGTCGACGGCGTACGCGCGCCTTCCAGCATCACATGCAACAAAGCGGTCGGATTGTCGGCGTTGATGACGGTGGCGCCATCGAGCTCCGGGAACACCCGCGTCGCACCCTTGCCGGTGACGAAGTGACAGGCCGAGCAATTATCCAGATACAAGCGCTCGCCCAGGGTCAGGTTGACGGCAGCCGACAATTTCTTGACGGTGGCGTCGCGTCCCTGCGGCTTGACGGCGGCGTCGGGCGCCGGTCCCGGCGGCAGCGCCTTCAGATACGCGGCGATGTCGTTGAGGTCGGCCACGGTCATCTGCGAGGTGCTGTGCTGGACCACGGAGGTCATCTCGCCGGCCACCGCCGAATTCTTGTTGCGTCCGGTTTGCAGGTAATCGACGATGGCGGCCTGGTCCCAGCGCGGCAGCGCGCGCAGCGACGGCACCGGCCAGCCATTGAGCTCGCCGCCGGCAAGGAATTTGGCCTCGCCGCTGTTGCTGGCCCTTTCGTTGATGGCGAAGCCGCGCGGCGTGTGGCAGCTGCTGCAGTGTCCCAGTCCTTCGACCAGGTAGGCGCCGTTGCGCACTTGCGCGCTCCAGCCCGGCTGCGCCTTGAACGGCTTGCCGTCTGCGAAGAAGTAATTCCAGAACACCATACCCCAGCGCTGGTTGAACGGGAAGCCCATCGTCGATTGCGGCGGCGCGTAGGCGGACGCTTTCACGCCGCCCTGGAAGTAGGCGTACAAAGCCTTGATGTCCTGGTCGCTGACCTTGGCGTAACTGGTGTATGGCATGGCCGGATACAGATGCGTGCCGTCGGCGCGCACGCCCTTGCGCACGGCGTCGGCGAACTGCTGTTCGGTGTAGCTGCCGATGCCGTGTTCCTTGTCCGGCGTGATGTTGGTCGAGTAGATGATGCCGTGGCCGCTGTCGATCGGCAGGCCGCCGGCGAAGGCGGGCTTGCCCGGCGCGCTGTGGCAGGCGATGCAGTCGCCGACTTTCGCCAGGTAGGCGCCGCGTTGGGCCAGCGTCTGGCCGGGCGGTGCGGACACTGCCGGCGCTGTGGTGGCGGCGGCCGAGGCCATGCCAGCGGCGCCGGCGCCAATCGCGGCGGCGCTCAGGAGGTAGGTAAGGTTTTTCATCGCTGCACCAACGGGCCAGGGTTTTTCAGGTACTGCTGTTTAATCGCTTCGGCCGCGAACAAGGTGATGGCGCCGATCAGCGCGGTCGGATTGGCCTGGAAGTTCTGCGGGAACGCGTTGCCGCCCGGGACGAAGACGTTGTGCACGTCCCACGACTGCGTATAGCGGTTGAGCGCCGAATCGCGCGGCGAGGTGCCCATGATGGCGCCGCCGACGTTGTGCGTGGAGACGTACTTGGTGATGTCCCAGTGCGAATCGAGGCCGAGGAAGTTTTCCGACATGGCGTCCGGCTTGAGTTCCTTGGCGATGTCGAGCACGATGCCGCGCAGGTGGCGTTGCAGCTTGAGCTCGTTCTGGCGCCAGTCGAACGTCATGCGCAGCAGCGGCTGTCCCCACGGGTCCTTGTAGTTCGGGTCGAGGTCCAGATAGTGGCCGCGATAGGACATGCAGCTGGTCGAGATGCTGACCTTCATCGAGCGTCCGTACCAGTCGACCATGCCGTCCTTCCAGCCCTTGCCCCAGGCTGGGGTGCCGGGCGGCAGCGCGGTGCCGATCGGCGCGCCGCTCGCCTGCGAGCTGTGGATCTTGGCGCCGCCGATGAAGCCCAGGCCGGGTCCGTCGAAGTTGCCCGGCGAGATGTCGTTGAACATCTCACCGGTGGCGCCGGCGGTGGCGAACGGGTTGAAGTGCTTGTCCTTGAAGAACAGGGTGGCGTCGCCGTTGCTGAGGAAGGCGTAGTTGCGGCCGATGACGCCGCGCTCGGTGACCGGGTCGTACGGCTCGCCGATCCCGGACAACAGCATCAGGCGCACGTTGGCGAACTGGAAGCTGCTGAGGATGACGATCTTGGCCGGCTGGAACACTTCGCGCTGCTGCTCGTCGATATAGGTCACGCCCTTGGCGGTTTTCTTGTCGTCGTGCAGGTCGACGCGGATGACGTTGGCGCCGGTCTTGTAATCGAAGTTGGGCATGCGCTTGACCACGTCGAGGATGGTGGTCTGCGGCGACGCCTTGGAGTAATTCAGGCACGGGTACTTGCTGCAGAAGCCGCAGTAGTTGCACGGCGCCAGCTGGGCGCCGTACGGGTTGGTCCACGCCTGCGTGACGTTGGCCGACGGGTTCGGAAACGGATGGTAGCCCATCTTCTTGACGGTATCGGCGAACAGCGAGCTGTTGAGCGTGTCGTGCAGCGCCGGCAGCGGATAGGGGTTCGAGCGCTTGCCTTCGAACGGATCGCCGCCGGGCTGGATTTGCCCGTTCAGGTTGCCGGTGGTGCCGGACAGGCCGCAAATCTTGTCGAACTTGTCCATGTGCGGCTCAATCTCTTCCCACGTGAACGGGAAGTCCTTGATGCGCATGTCCGGATCGAGAATGCCGCGCTTGTAGGCCTGGTCGGCATAGGTCTTGAGCTTGATGTCGGTTTCGGTCGGGCGGATCAGCACGCCGGTCCAGTGCAGGCCGGAGCCGCCGACGCCGTTGCCGGGCACGAAGGCGCCCCACTTGCGCGTCGGCAGGGCCGTTTCGCCGGTGTTGTAGCGCACGGTCAGGGCGGCCTCGCGCGGCGTGACGAAGACCTTGTTGCGGATCGCGTAAGCGTACTGGTCGGCCGGTTTCGGGTAGGCGAAGTCTTCCGGCGGGCGGTCCGGTCCGCGCTCGAGCGCGCGCACCTTCAAGCCGGCGTTGGCCAGCTCGATGGACATGATGGAGCCGGCCCAGCCGAGGCCGACGATGACGACGTCGACTTCGTCGTTGGTAATGTTAGGCATAAGTTATTTGCAGAAGAGGGGAGGAGGGCATGCTTACGCGCGCTTGCCGCTCAGGCTCACCGGCCCCAGCGGATATTTGACGTCGTGCACATCGACCCATTCGGTGTAGGCGGCGCGCGCGCCGGGGAAGCCGATGGCGACCCAGGCCTTCATGTCCTTGTTGCCGCCGTACATGGGGTCGGCCAGGTAGCCGTTCTTGGTGTCGTCGAGCATCTGGCCGAAAAATTGCGAGGCTTTCAGCGACGGTTCGCCCAGGTCTGCAAAAACGATGGTGTTCTTTTGCAAACCGGTGAGCACGGCGTCGCGCTCGGCGGGCGCCAGTTGCTCGAACGGCTTGCGGTGCGTTTGCTGGCTGTATTGCTGGGCAAGCTTGATGCCGAGGCGATACATCTGCTGCGGCGTGTGGTTGTGCTGGAAGCCCAAGGTGGCGGCGGCGTCCTCCTTGTGCGGGCCGTCCATGTAGACTTCGCCGCCGATGCCGGCCTGCAGCTGCTGGTCGATGAAAACCGGCACGTTGGTCTCCAGCGCGCCCGGACCCTTGCCCTCGGCGGGGATCAGGCGGTCGCAGGCGGCCATGATGAAGCGCCATTCGTCGGCGCTGAAGAACACCGGCTGGTAGTGCTGCAGTTCGACGCCTTCCAGCCCGGCGGCACGGGCGCGGTAGGCGGGCATGGAAACGAGCGGAACAGCGGCGGCGGTGGCCATGAGCAGCGTCCGGCGTGAGAGATTAATTTTTGGCATGATTGGCTATCGAAAGATGGCTGAGGTTGCTATACGGTCGCAATTTACTACATTTATGAATATTACACAACGGAAATTTAGACCAGTAGACGGGGCCCGGTAAATGATTTAGGGAAATGTGCGCTGTTCTCCCTATCACAGCCGTTACGCTACGCAACAATTCGTTTGCGCAAGGGAGTCTGCTTTGGATATTCGTCAACTGGGCATGCCGATTGCCGGTGTTGGTCCTGAAAACTGGCTTGTCGCGGCCATCGCCTGCGTGGTCACCTTCGCCGCCATCCATGGCGCGCTGATGCTGCTGCGCCGCCGCTTGGCCCGGCTGGTCGACTCGGGCCGGGCCGAAAAGCCGGCCGCCGAACTGCTCGGCGCCACCTTGGCGCGCACCAGCAATTTGGCCGTCCTGCTGATTTCGGTGCTGGTGGGCCTGTCGTTGCTGGACTTGCCGCCGCCGTGGCACCAGCGCGTGCAAATCTTCTGGTTCATCGTGCTTGGCCTGCAGGTGACGCTGTACATCGACCGCGCCGTCAGCATCGGCACGCGGCGCTACTTCCGCCAGCATTCGGCCGACGAGTCGGCGCCCGACACGGTGGCCAATACGCTGATCGGCTGGGCCGTCAAGACGGTGCTGTGGGCGATCTTCGCGCTGGCCGTGCTGTCCAACCTGGGCATTAACATCACCACCTTCGTCGCCAGCTTGGGCATTGGCGGTATCGCCGTGGCGCTGGCCGCGCAGAACATCCTCGGCGACCTGTTCGCCTCGCTGGCGATCGCTATCGACAAGCCGTTCGAGGTGGGCGACGCCATCGCCGTGGCCGGCGTGTCCGGCTCGGTCGAGCATGTGGGGCTGAAGACCACACGCATCCGCGCCGACAGCGGCGAGCAGATCGTCATCTCCAACGCCGACCTGCTCAAGAACGTTGTGCGCAACTACAAGCGCATGTCGACCCGCCGCGTGCAGCTGTCGTTCCGCATCAACCCGGCCACGCCGGCGGCGCTGGCCGCCGTCATTCCGGCCGCCATCCGCCAGATCGTCGAGGCGCAGGACGAGGTGCGCTTCGACCGCGTCCATCTGAAGGGGGTGAGTCCGGAGGCGATCGAGTTCGAGCTGGTGTTCTTCATGCTGACGTCCGCCTATGGCACCTTCATGGACACGCAGCAGGCGGTGCTGCTGGCGGTGATGGAGAAGTTCGACCAGTTGAGCGTGGACACCGGCACGCCGGCGCACCATGTGATGATCGAGCACCAGCCGCGCGCCGTGGACGACGCGCCGCCGCGCAACGAGCTGGCCGAGTTCAACGGGCGTACGCACGGCAGCCGCTAGTCGGTGACGAAGAGTTCGCGGAACGCGCCACCGCTGAAGTAAATGACCTCGCAACTGGCCTCGCCGAAGCACAGGCTGATCGCCTCGTTGTCGAGTTTTACTGGGGTGCAGGGACCACCGTTGTGGCAGACCGGTGTGTAGCTGCCGGGCTTGACCAGCGACAGGCGCGGCGCATTGGGTCCGGTATCGATGAAGGTCTTGACGACCTTGCCGGGTTGGCCGCTGCCAGCTTCCGGGAAGACCAGCACGCCATATTGCTCGCCACGGCCTTTTTTGCCGTAGTGCGTGAGCATGGCGAGATCGCGCTTGCCTTCCTGCCGGAAGCTACCCAGCACAGGCAGCGACGTCGCCTGTTCATTGGCCGCGCGCGCAGCAACCGCCTCGGTGGTGGCGTTCGTGCCAGCGTCGGCAAGGGCCGCCACGGCCAGCAGGCATGCCAACAATGCGCGCGATAGCCAGCGTGTGGCGGCACGGCCGCGCAACGGTTGAGACATAGCTACTTCCTCCAGAGGTTATTGCTTTTAACGCAAGCTAGAGACCATGGTAGGTTTTTTTGCTACCGATGCCAATATAGAAATCATTACGATCCGGTAATGATCGTGCGACATCGGCTAAAAAAGTTTCCTGAAGCTGCTGATGCCGGCATCGTTATATAATCGTGTATATTGCGGTGGCTGAACTTAACGAAAAGGATATCTATGCGGGCTTTGAACATGATCATGGCGGCGATGCTAATGACGGCCTTCGCGACGGCTTCGGCCACCGACATCACGGTCTCGGCCGCCGCCAGCCTGACCAACGCCTTCAAGGAAGTCGGCGCCGCCTATGAGAAGGACAACGCCGGCGACAAGGTGCACTTTAACTTTGCCGCTTCCGATCCCCTGGTCCAGCAGATCAGCAAGGGCGCTCCCGTCGACGTGTTCGCCTCGGCCGACCAGGAAGCGATGGACAAGGCCGAGTCGCTGAAGCTGCTGGCGTCCGGTACCCGCCGCAATTTCGTCACCAACAGTCTGGTGCTGATCGCGCCGGCCAACAGCAAGCTGGCGCTCAAAGGCATCGCCGACTTGCAGCAGGCCGCCGTCACCCGCGTGACAATGGGCAATCCCGCCAGCGTGCCGGTCGGGCGCTACGCCAGGCAGGCATTGGAGCAGGCCAGGCTGTGGCCGGCGGTCGAGCCCAAGGCCATCTTCGGCACTTCGGTGCGTCAAAGCCTCGATTACGTGGCCCGTGGAGAAGTCGATGCCGGCTTCGTCTACGCGACCGACGCCATCGTCCAGAAAGACAAGGTGCGCGTGATCGCCAGCGTGCCGACGGCCACCCCGGTCAGCTATCCGATCGCCGTGATCGCCGCCGCGCCGCAGCCGGCCGCCGCACGCAAGTTCGCCGATTATGTGCTGAGCCCGGCGGCGCAGGCGATCCTGGCCCGCCACGGCTTCGGCCGGCCATAGCATCGGAGCCCCGTTGGACAGTTTTCTTGCAGAACCGGCGTGGGTCGCGCTGCGCCTGTCGCTGAAGGTGGCGTTGTGGGCCACGCTGATCGACCTGGTGCTGGGCGTCGCGCTGGGTTATCTGTTGGCGCGCAAGCGCTTCCCCGGGCGCGAGCTGCTCGACGCGTTGCTGACCTTGCCGATGGTGATGCCACCGACGGTGCTGGGTTACTACTTGCTTGTGGTGATAGGACGTGAAGGCGTGCTGGGATCATGGTTGCAGAACACTTTCGGCATCAACCTCATTTTCACCTGGCAGGCGGCGGTGATCGCGGCGGCGGTGGTGGCGTTTCCACTGGTGCTGAAGGGCGCGCGTGCGGCTTTCGAAGCGGTGGACGGCCAGCTTGAGCAGGCCGCGCAGGTGCTGGGCATCGCGCCGTTCGGCGTGTTTTTGCGCGTGACCTTGCCGCTGGCGTGGCGCGGCGTGCTCGGCGGCACGCTGCTGGCGTTCGCGCGTTCGATGGGCGAGTTCGGCGCGACCTTGATGGTCGCCGGCAGCATTCCCGGCAAGACGCAGACCTTGTCGATCGCCGTCTACGAGGCCGTCCAGGCGGGGCAGGACGACAGCGCGAATTTATTGGTCATCATCACGTCGGTGGTGTGCGTCACGGTGCTGATCGCCGCCAATAAACTGACGCCGAATCGCAATATCCGGGGCTGACCATGCAAATCAACGTCGACATCGTCAAAACCCTGCGTTCCGGCCCGCGCAGCTTCGAGTTAAATGCCCGCTTTGAATCGGCCAGCCAGCGTGTGGTGATCTACGGCCCGTCCGGCGCCGGCAAAAGCCAGTTGCTCAAAGCATTGGCCGGCCTGGTGACGCCTGATCGCGGCCATATCGCCTTGGCCGGGCGCTGCTTGTTCGACAGCGACAATGGCATCGATCTGGCACCGCAGCGGCGCCAGGTGGCCTATCTGTTCCAGGATTACGCGTTGTTCCCGCACCTGAATGTGCGTCAGAATATCGGCTTCGGGTTGCAGCGCGGCTGGCGCAATCCTTTGTCGCGTGTCGATGGCGAGACCATTCGCCATTGGCTGCGGGCATTTGAACTGGAGCATGTCGCGCATCAGTTCCCGCACGAATTGTCCGGCGGACAGCGCCAGCGCGTGGCGTTGGCGCGCGCGCTGGCGCCGCAGCCGACCGCGCTGTTGCTCGATGAACCGTTCGCGGCGCTCGATCCCGGTCTGCGCGGGCGCATGCGCGCCGAACTCGATGCGTTGCAGCGCAAGCTGGCGATACCGATGATTTTGATCACCCACGATCCCGAGGACGCCACCGCTTTCGGCGACCACGTGCTGCGCATGGAGCAGGGGCGCATTGTCGACGCGGAGCAACAGCTATGAAGCCGGCCATGGGACTGCAAGGCAACGTCTGGATGACCATCGACGGCAAGAAGCTGGGCGGGCACGAGCGCGTGGCGTTGCTGGCCGCGATCGCCTCGACCGGTTCGATCACCAGCGCGGCCAAGGCTGTGGGCATGAGTTACAAGGGCGCGTGGGACGCGATCGAGGCGATGAACAACCTGGCCGGCGAACCGTTGCTCGAGCGCGTAGCCGGCGGCAAGGGCGGCGGTGGCACGCGTTTGACCGCGCGCGGCGCGCAACTGGTGGAGAATTTCCGCAAGATCGACGAGGAGCATCGCAAGTTCGTCGCCCATCTGAGCGGCCAGTCGCATGCACTGGCCGACGATTTCCTGCTGATACAAAGGATGAAGATGAAAACCAGCGCGCGTAACCAGTTCAGCGGCAAGGTGGTCGATGTGAAGGCGGGCGCGGTCAACGACGAGATCACGCTGGAGATCGTCGGCGGCCAGCATATCGTCGCCACCATCACGCGCGACAGCAGCGACAGCTTGGGGCTGGCCATCGGCGTTGAAGCGTTTGCGTTGATCAAGGCGTCGTCGGTGATCGTGGTGACGCAGATGGGAGCGGCGCGTTTGTCGGCGCGCAACCAGTTGGCCGGCAAGGTCACGCGGTTGCAGGCCGGCGCCGTGAATACGGAGGTGAGCATCGCCTTGCGCGGCGGCGGTGTCATTGCCGCCATCGTCACCCGCGAAGGCGGCGAAGCGCTGGCGTTGCAAGTCGGCGGCGAGGCGACTGCTGTCTTCAAGGCATCAAGCGTTATCATCGGCACGCCCGGGTGATATCGCGCGATCAAAAATCATCCCGTTGTCCGCGTAGTCTGCATCATGTACGGCGGATTAGCGTAGCGTAATCCGCCATGCTTGCGCCGTCGGCGGTTCGTAGGGCGGATGACGGCTTCGCCGGATCCGCCCTAGGAACCGCTCTTTCCTCCCTGGCGGCTGCCTGTCTTGGCCGATTGTTCCGAGCCGGTGCCGTGCGACGTCCCGGCCGCCGTATTTTTTTCAGCATTGGCGCGCGCGGCGGACTGGCGGCTTTCACCTCCTTTGCGCCCGATCTGCGCCATATGTTCGCGGTCACGGCTGACCGTCTCGCCGCCTTTTTGGCCGGCGCGGCGGGCTTCTTCCGAGTCGAATTCGTGTGCCGTGCCTTTTTGGTGGGCGGCCTGGCCGCCCTTGCTGGCGATGGCGCGCTGGGTGGCTTCATCCATCGCCGCGAAGCCGCGCTTGGCGGTGCCTTTCGGCTTCGGCTGGTCGTTTCCTGAGTTATTACTATTACTTGCCATAACTTCCTCCTGATATATGTAGGGGTCGATAAACAGCGACGCGTTTCGCTGCTCTGCATGGTTAGAGGTGCAAGCGTGATGGAAGTTCCACATGGGCCTAGCCGATATACCGAACCGGTCAATGGCGCATCTGGCTGGCGAACGATCGTTCTAGTTTTACCGGATGGCCCCAGCCGTGCGACAATATCGGCCTTGTTATTGTTCCGTTGATATCGAAATCTACTGTGATGGCCATGACTAAACCCGACAATCCCGAATACATCCTGAGTTTTTCCTGCCACGACCAGCGCGGCATCGTTCATCGCGTTTCGGGTTTTCTGGCCGATCACGGCTGCAACATCATCGATTCGGCGCAGTTCGGCGACAGCGAGTCGCGCCTGTTCTTCATGCGCGTGCACTTCGCGCTGGAAGACAGCGCCATCGGCGACGAGCTGCTACGCGCCGATTTCGGCCTGCTGGCGGCCGAGATGCAATTGACGTTCGACATGCGCGACGCCCACTACAAGCCGCGCGTGATGCTGATGGTGTCGAAGATCGGCCATTGTCTGAACGATTTGCTGTTCCGCTATAAGAGCGGTCTGCTGCCGGTGGAGATTCCGGCGATCGTGTCGAACCACATGGATTTCTACCAGTTGGCGGCGAGCTACAACATTCCGTTCCACCACCTGCCGCTGGCCACCGGCGCGCCGCAGGAGGCCAAACTGGCCCAGGAAGCCAAGGTCATCGAGCTGATGGACACCCACAAGATCGACCTGGTGGTGCTGGCGCGTTACATGCAGATCCTGTCGCCGGGCCTGTGCACGGCGTTGAAAGGGAAGGCGATCAACATCCACCATTCCTTCCTGCCAAGCTTCAAGGGCGCCAAGCCGTACGCGCAGGCGCACCACCGCGGCGTCAAGCTGATCGGCGCGACCGCGCACTTCGTCACCGGCGATCTGGACGAAGGTCCGATCATCGAGCAGGACGTCGAGCGGGTCGACCATTCGATGGATGCCGAGACCCTGTCGGCCATCGGCCGCGACGTCGAGTGCGTGGTGCTGGCGCGCGCGGTGAAGTGGTTTGTCGAGCACCGCATTTTGCAAAACGGCGACAAGACTGTCGTCTTTAAATAACCAAGAGATTTATCGATGGCCCTCAAAGCAACAATTTACAAAGCCGACCTGCAGATCGCGGACATGGACCGCAATTTCTACGAGACCCAGTCGCTGACCCTGGCGCGCCACCCGTCCGAGACCGACGAGCGCATGATGGTGCGGCTGCTGGCGTTCGCGATCCACGCCAACGAGGCGCTGACCTTCACCAAGGGCTTGTTCGACGTCGAAGAGCCGGACATCTGGCAGAAGGATTTGACCGGCGCGATCCAGCTGTGGATCGAGGTCGGCCAGCCGGACGAGAAGGTGATCCTGAAGGCCAGCGGGCGTTCGGAGCACGTCTACGTATACAGTTACGCGGCCACCAGCCATATCTGGTGGAAGTCGCTGGCCAACAAGGTCGAGCGCTGCAAGAACCTGACGGTGATCAACCTGAACGCCGACGCCACCGAGCAGCTGGCCCGCATGGCCCAGCGCTCGATGCAGTTGCAATGCACGATCCAGGACGGCCAGATCTGGCTGACCGACGGCACCACCACGGTGGAAGTCGGCCGCGAGACCTTCAAGGCCGAGCGCTAGGGTTTCACCGCGGGCTTACCGCACCACCGCGCCACCCTTCATCACCCACTGGACCCGCTCCAGCACCGTCACATCCTTGAGCGGTTCGCCGTCGACGGCAATCATGTCGGCGAACTTGCCCGCCTCAATCGTTCCGATCCGGTCGCTCCAGCCCAGCAACTCGCTGGCGTTGACGGTGGCCGTGCGGATCGCCTGCGCCGGCGTCATTCCCAGCTTGACCAGCACGGCGAACTCGCGCGCGTTCAAGCCGTGCGGATAGACGGCGGCGTCGGTGCCGAACGCCACCGGCACGCCGGCCTTGATCGCGCGGCCGATATTGATGCGCGCCTGCGGCAACACCACCTTGGCTTTTTCCAGCAGCGGCTTGGGCAGCTTGATGGCCTCGGCGTTTTCGATCAGCCAGTCGCCCAGGTAGAGCGTCGGCACCAGCCAGGTCTTGTGCTCCTTCATCAGTTTGATGCCTTCGTCGTCGATGTAGGAACCGTGCTCGATCGAATCGACGCCGGCCAGCACCGCCAGCCGGATGCCTTCGCCACCGTGCGCGTGGGCGGCCGCCTTGCGCCCCAGCCGGTGGGCGTCGCCGATGATGGCTTTTAATTCTTCCAGCGTGTACTGCGAGGTGCGCGGGTCGTCGCCGAACGACAACACGCCGCCGGTGGCGCAAATCTTGATGACGTCCGAGCCGTACTTGATGTTGCGGCGGGTGACCTTGAGCGCTTCTTCGACGCCGTCGGCCACGCCCAGGCCGGTGATCTGGTATTGCGGCGCGTGCAAGGTGTCGTCGCAGTGGCCGCCGGTGATGCCCATGGCCGGGCCGGAGGCGGCGATGCGCGGTCCCGGCACGTCGCCGTCGTTGATGGCGTCGCGCAGGCCGATGTCGGTGTAGCCGTCGGCGCCGACGTCGCGCACGGCGGTGAAGCCGGCGTTGAGCGTGAGGCGGGCGTTCTTGGCGCCGGTCAGGGTCGAGCGCGGGATCGATTTGGCGACGATCGCGTAGCCGGCGTCCTGCGGGTCGCCGGTCAGGTGGGTGTGGCTGTCGATCAGGCCGGGCAGCAGGGTTTTGTTGCCCAGGTCGATGACTTTGGCGCCGGGCGGGATCGCCAGCTTGCTGCCGGCAGCCGTGATGCGCTCGCCGCTGACGAGGACCACGGCGTCGTCGATCAAGGTGCCCTTGCGCACGTCGACCATGTGGGCGGCTTTGATGGCGGTGACGGTGGCCGGGGTGGCCGGGGAGTCGGCAGCTGCGGCCGCTGCGGCGGAACTCAATAGGATGGCGGGCAGCGACAACAGCGCGAGGCGGACGGATGAGGCGATGACGTTCAAGTATTTCTCCCTGTGGTTGCGGTTTTTTTGAGGAGCGACAAAGCGGGCTCGCCAGCAAGCGTACTCGTCAATGATGTCAAACGCTACACTTTGTCGATGAAAAGTCACAGCGATATGTTGTATAAGCAGTTATTCGGGCATCCCGAGGTGGTCCGGGATCTGCTGACGGGCTTTGTTTCGGCGGAATGGACTGCATCGCTGGATGTCGGCGCGTTCGAGCGTCTCAACGCCAGCTACGCCAGCGAAAACGGCAAGACCCGCCACGAGGATATTGTGTGGCGCGCGAAAATCGGTGGCGACTGGGTGTACGTCTATTTGTTGCTGGAGTTTCAGGCACGCTCCGATCCATGGATGGCGCTGCGCATGCAGGTGTATGTCGGGCTGTTGTGCCAGGATCTGGTGGCCCAGCATCGCCTGACCCGGTACGGAAAGCTGCCGCCCGTCTTGCCCGTCGTGCTGTATCACGGCCGCAAGCCGTGGCGCGCGAGTACCGATTTGACCAAGCTGATGCTGCCGCCGCCGGAGGGCTTGGAACGTTTCCAGCCTAGCCAGCATTACTTGCTGATCGATCAGCATCGGAACCTTGGCGGGGACGGCGGGTCTAACGTGCTGGCGATTCTGTTCCGGTTGATGCGTTCGCGCACCGATGCGCAGATGCGCGACGCGTTGAGCGTTTTCGCGCAAAGAATGAAATCGCCGGATATGTTGCGTGCCCGCGATAGTTTGATGCGTTGGGTGCGAGCCGTGTTGCAGGACGAATTTTGCGAGACCGACTTTAGTTTTGAGGAGGGCCCGATCATGTTGTTTGACCAACGATTCAAGAAGTACGAGGACCTGCTGGAATATGAAGCGATCGAACGTGGTCGTGCCAGGGGAAAAGAGGAAGGGCGGCAGGAGGGGCGGGAGGAAGGCCGGCAAGAAGGCGCGCGTCTTGCTTTGCAAGGCGTCGTGCAGAGCTTGGTTAGCGACAGTCAGGGGATGCTGTCCACTGACCTCGGCGAGAGAATCCTCGCTGCCGACGAGGATGAATTGAGGGACTGGATTAAATCGCTGGCCTCTGGCGCCAAGCCCCGGCAACTATTTACCGGGCCTTGACGCTGATGTCGCGCTTACTGCGGCGCCGCGCCCAGGCGCTTGATGGTGCCGGAGCCGCGAATGTTCTGGCTCACCTTCGGATCGCCGTAGTAACCGATGTCGCCCGAGCCGGCCACGCTCAGGTTCAGCGACTTGCTCGCCGACACCGTCGCCTCGCCGGAGCCGCCGATGCTCACCACGGCGTCGCGCGACGCCAGCTTTGCCGCCTGCACCTCGCCCGAGCCGCCGATCGAGATCTGCAGGCGCTCGACGGCGCCGCCAACCTTGAGGTCGCCGCTGCCGCCCAGCGACACGGCCAGCGACTCGGCGCGCAGATCGCCCACATTGAGCTCGCCGGAACCGCCGATGTCGAATTGCATGCGCTCGACGTGCAGCTTGTCCGCCGCGACCGTGCCGGAACCGGCCACCGATACCCGTTCCAGCGTTCGCGCCATGACCACGATCTTCATGTTGCGCGTTTCCAGCGACATGTTTTTCTTGGCCGGGCGTATCCGCAAGGTGCCGTTTTCAACCACCGTTTCGACCAGCGCCTGCAGGTTGTCGTCGGTTTCCACAATGACGCCTTCGGTATTGCCCTGGCGGATTTCGACATTGCCGCTGACGCTGGTGGCGAAGGCGGTGAAATGGCCGACTTCCCGGTTCTGCTTGACGATCTTGCCGTTGCCCTGGACGCGGTCGCCGCCGACCCAGCTCAAGGGGCCTGCCAGCACCAGGTTGGCCGGGGCGGCCACGGCCAGCATGCCGGCGGCGAGGATCAGTACGCGCAGTGTGCTGCGAACGTTGGTGGTGGTCATGGTGTTCTCCTGGTTGGTCATCTTGAGTTTGGATACTACGCAACTGTGGTCGCGGGCGACACCGGGCTGCGACAGAATGCACGCTGGGCGGGCTGGAATGCGTTCCGCCGGGAATGTGCGGGCGGCCGAAGGCGGTGGGCGGCGGCCGACGGCGGTCGGGGTGGCGGCATGAGGTATCATTCGGCCTATCCCGCAAAACCCTCGCATCACCATCGCGACACCTATCTGGAATCACATGCTTATCATCACCATCAAACAGGGCAAGGAAAAGAGCTTGCTGGCCGGCGACCCCTGGATCTACCCCACCGCGATCGACAAGGTCGACGGCAAGCCGCAGGAAAAAATGAAGCCGGGCTCGACCGCGATCGTGCAAAGCTCCGCGCGCCAGTTCATCGGCCGCGCCGCCTACAACTCCAAGTCGCAGATCCGCGCCCGCATGTGGAGCTACAAGGAGGACGAACCGGTCGACCACGCAATGATGAAGCGCCGCGTCAAGGCCGCCGTCGCCAAGCGCGCGGCCGCCATCCGCGCCGCCGGCCCCAACGCGCTGGTGCCGGTGATCCTGGGCGAGGAAGACGGCCTGTCCGGACTACTGGTGCACGGCTGGGGCGGCGTCAACGGTTATTTGATCTGTCAGTTCCAGTCCGGCGGCGTCGACGCCTGGAAGGTGCCGATCGTGCAGGCGCTGCTGGCCGAGACCGGCTGCCCCAATGTCTACGAGCGTTGTGACGACCTGATCCGCAAAGGCGAGGGCTTGCCGCTGTTCTCCGGCGCGCTGGCCGGCGAGGAGCCGCCCGAACACGTACTGGTGCTTGAAGGCAATCAGCGTTACAGTATGGACTTATGCACCGGCTTCAAATATCCGAAGCTGAAGAGCTAGTTCCTATGCCCCGGAGAGCACTGTACAGATGGAAAATTACCTGTCGTCGCAAATACGCACGCTGACCTATATCGAGAACGAAGACCACCCGGTCTTCGGCACCCTGGTCCAACAGATCCTGCACCTGCTCAATTCCAAGCTGATTTTCAGCGACATCCTGATCCATCAAAACAGTCCGCTGTTGCTGCGCCAGCCCAAGGGGCTGGTGGCGGTGACCGATTCGCCGATCACGCGGGAAGAACTGGAAGAGTTTTTCGAAGTGGTCGAGCCGAACTGGTCCGAACGCATCCAGGACCGCGCCTTTGACCGAGCGGTCGACCTGCACACGGCGCGCATCCGCGCCAACTGTTTCACCTTCCAGGGCAAGAAGCGGCTCGGCTGCGTGATCCGCCGTTTCCCGAAGGAGCCGATGCCGCTCGACCAGCTGGGCCTGCGCCAGCACGAGCAGAACTTCGCCAAGCTCACCAGCGGCCTGGTGTTGATCATCGGCGACACTTGCCAGGGCAAGTCGACCACTATCGCCTCGATGCTCGACGAGATCAACAAGCACCGCTCCGGCCACATCATCACGATCGAAGACCCGGTCGAAACCTTGATTCCGCAGCGCCAGTGCGTCATTACGCAGCGCGAAGTCGGGTTTGACGGCGACGTCGAGAGCTTCTATCTTGGCGCGCTGGACGCGCTGCGCGAACGCCCCGACGTCATCGTCATCGGCGAGATCCGCGACGCCCAGACGGCGCAGGAGGCGCTGGCGCTGGCCGAATCCGGCCCGCTGGTGCTGGCCTCGCTGCACGCGCGCTCGACCGAACTGGGCTTGCAGAAGATGGTGCGGCTGCTGGGTAACTCCGAGGCGCAGTCGCAGGCGCTGGCACACGCCTTGCGCGGCGTGCTGTGCCAGGCGTTGCTGCCGTCGGTGCAAGGGGAGCGCTACTATCTCGCCACCGAATGCCTGACGTCCAATCCGGAGGTGGTCGACATGATCGCCGGCGGGCAGTTGTCGGCGTTGCGCGGCTGGATGGCCGGCAAAACCACCGAGGGCTGCCACACGATGAACGCCTCGCTGCGCGTGCTGCTGGCCGAGGGCAAGATCGGCGTCGACGACGCCCGCAACGCCACCACCGACCGCATCGGCTTTGCCGAGCACCATTAATCCAGCGGGATCGCCCGGTAGCGGTTGACCTCGTTGCCGTCGACCGCCGGGGCGTTGTTGCCCCATGCGCTGCGCAGGTAGGAGACCACTTGCGCCACCTCGTTGTCGTTCAGCACATGGCCGAACGGCGGCATGCTGTACGGACGCGGATTGCCGGCCGTGCCGGGCGCGAAGCCGCCGTTGAGCACGATGCGGATCGGGTTGACCGCCTGATGCATCGTCAGCGCCCGGTTGCCCGCCAGCGGCGGATAGCCCGGCGGCTTGCCGGCGCCATCGGCGCCATGGCACTCGGCGCAGTGCTGTTCGTACAGCTTGGCGCCGGCCGTCAGGAAGGCGGTCTCTTGCGGCCCTTTGGCGCGTTCGAATTCCACTTTGACGCCTTGCGCCGGCAACGCCCGCAGATACACCGCCATCGCGTTGATGTCGCTGTCGCTCAAGTGCTGCAAACTTTCCCTGACCACCTCCGCCATCGGTCCGAACACGGTGGCGCGCGGCGACACGCCGGTCTTCAGCAACGCCGTGATGTGCTCCGGTTTCCAATCGCCCAGTCCCGCTTCGGCATCGGCGTTCAGCGACGGTGCGTACCAGCCCAGCACCGGTATCAGGCCGCCCGACAGGCTGTCGCCGCTCGATCCGCTCACCGCGCCCAGCGCGTTGCGCGGGCTGTGGCAGGCGCTGCAATGTCCCAGACCTTGCACCAGGTAGGCGCCCCGGTTCCAGTCGACCGATTGCCCGGTCTCGGGACGGAACACGGCCGGCTTGAAGTACAGCGCGCGCCACGCGGCCAGCATGAATTGCTGGTTGTACGGAAAGCGCAACTCATGCGGCCGGTTGGCCTGGCTGACGGCCGCCACCGACTGGAAGTAGGCGTACAGCGCATCCGAGTCGTCGCGCGTGATGCGGGTGTAATTGGTGTAAGGGAAGGCCGGATACAGCAGCCGGCCGTCCTTCGATTTGCCGTTGTGCAGCGCAAGCCAGAAGTCGTCTGCGCTCCAGCCGCCGATGCCGGTCGCCTTGTCCGACGTGATGTTGGGCGAGATGACGCTGCCGAACGGTGTCTTGAGGGCGCGGCCGCCGGCGTATTGCTGGCCGCCGCGCGTGGTATGGCAAGCCATGCAGTCGCCGGCCCTGGCCAGATAGGCGCCACGGGCGATTTTTTCCGTCGGCGCCAGGTTGGCGGTGACGCTCGGCGGCGGGCCGGTATCGTCATCGGTGCGCAACAGCAAGAAGAGCACGCCGGCCACCGCCAGCGCAAGCACACCCGCGAGCGCAACCAGCACCTTTTTCATTGTCGTCGGTGCGCTCATTTGGCGCCGCCCGGCACGCTGCCGCATGGCAGCGGCAACGGCATGGCCAGACTGGCGGCGGCGGCCGGTCGCGCGGTGGCGTCCGGCGGCTGTTTGCTGATCCAGGCGGAAACGGCGGCCACGTCGGCCTCGCTCAGTTTGCCGGCGATATCGGCCATGCAGTCCGGCGCGGCGGCGTGGCGCACCTGGTTCTTCCAGGCGCCGAACTGCGCGTTGATGTAGTCGCTGGGCAAGCCCAGCAATCCCGGTATGGCCGGTTCGACGCCATAAAGCGCGGCGCCGTGGCAGCTGACGCAGGCGGGAATTTTCCTGGCCGGATCGCCATGGCGCACCAGCGCTTCGCCGCGCGCCAGACTGGCGGCGCCGGCGTTGGCGCCGCTGCCGGCCTGGGCGGGCGGGTAGGGCGGATGCTGGGCCGCAAAATAGTCGGCGATCTCGCGCAGGTAGGCGTCGGGCAGATGGTCGACCATGTAGGTCATCATGGGATAAGTGCGGCGACCCTGGCGGAAATTGATCAGCTGGTTGTACAGGTAGCCGGCCGGCTTGCCGGCGATACGCGGGAAGAAGGCGTCGCTGCGCTCCTTGGCGCCATGGCAGGCGATGCAGGCGGCCACCCGCTGCTCCAGCGTATCGGGCGGCGCCGCGTGGGCCGCAACGCAGCTGGCGGTCAGCAGCAACGCGGCAAGGCGCCGGCCGATTTCATTTCCTGACCTGTCGTGTTGCGGTGCCGCTGGTCGCATGCCGTGGTCTCCAATTTAATTTGCGCAAGTTCTTTCGGACGATTCTACTTTGATATGGTGGCGCCGTGCCATGTGTCATCCGGCGGAACTGGCGAACCCGGCGTCGGTAGATTTTACAACGAGCCGGCGCGCGCACCCCGCAGCTCCGCCAAGCCCATGATTCGACAGCAAATGCAGGCTGTGGCATGAAACCTGCGACGGTGAGCGCGTGTCTGCCCCGTGCGGATTCCTGTTTCCTGAGAAAGGACATCGTATGCGCGCCGCTCTATCGCTGCTGCTGGCATCCGGTTTATTTGCTGTCAGCATTCCCGGCAACGCCTTCTGTCCCAAAAATGGCTTTGTCTGTTACATCACCTCCAAGTCGGCCGGTAGTTTGACCCACCAGGACATCACCCAGCGCGGAATCGAAGAACTCGACAAGCGCTATTTCGCCGTGCCCAAGCTGACCGCGTCGATGCAGAAAGCGCTCGATCAAATGATCGAAGCCAACGCCAAGGTCGACGAAGACCAGACCAGCTCGGCCAAACATTTCGACGGCGAGAACGCCGCCGGCGCGCAACTGCGGCTGGCGACACTCAAGCAAAACGTCGTCGACGCGCTGCGCAGCGATCCGATCAACGCCACCGGCGCGCGCGAGAACCTCGGCAGCGCCTTGCACACGATCCAGGACTTCTACTCGCACAGCAACTGGATCGAGCTGGGCAACGGCAGCGCCCATCCCGGCGTCGGCCACCCCGGCTCGCTGTCGTTCGCCGGACCGGCGACGTCGACCTGCTCCGGCTTTACCGATACCGGCATGAGTTGCGCCAACTCGTCCAATTTGATCGGCACCTTGCTCACCAGCGGTTATTACGGTGGCGAAGACCGCGTCAAACCCGGCGCCTTCAAATGCAGCCACGGCGGCCCGCTGGACAAGAGTTCGCCGTCCAGCGATCCGATCGGTTACTTCCGCGAAGGCATTAACAAAGATACGCTGTATTGCGACATTTCGCCGCACAGCACTTATCACAACACGGCCGCCGCCGCCGCCATCGCCGGCACCCAGCAGTTCATCGAGGACATCAAGGCCGAGATCACGCCGGCCCAGCTCAGGGCGCTGCTCGGCGCCGGGCCGACGTTGGCGTTTGCGATCGACACCACCGGCAGCATGGGCGGCATCATCGCCGACGTGCTGGCGTCCGCCACCAGCATCGTCGACGCGCGCGTCGGCACCGACGAGGAACCGTTGCAGTATGTGCTGGCGCCGTTCAACGATCCATTCACCGGTCCCACCAGCGCCACCAACGACGCGACCCTGTTCAAGTCGCTCATCGGCGGCTTGTTCGCCTCGGGCGGCGGCGACTGCCCCGAGATGGCGATGACCGGCATCTACAACGGTCTGTCGCTGGCCGATCCCGGCGGCGACCTGTTCATGTACACCGACGCCACCGCCAAGGACGCCGGGCTGGCGGGCGCCGTGATCAGCCTGGCCAAGAGCAAGGAAATCAAGATTTATCCGATGCTGTTCGGCAGTTGCTCACCGCTGACGCCGGGCTACCTGCAGGCGGCGACGGAAACCGGCGGCCAGGTCTTCTTCCTGTCGGGCAGCGAAGCGGGCACCGTCACCCAGTTGAGCGATCTGGTCGGCCGCAACAACGTGGTGCAGATACTATCGGCGGTCGATACCTACACCACCGCCAAAAGCTACACGGTGCCGGTCGACGGCAGCCTGACGCGCTTGACGGTGGCCGTCAGCGGCACGCTGGCCAACGTGCAACCGACGGTCACGTTGACGCGGCCCGATGGCGCCGTCATCACCAGCGCGACCGCCACCAAGTATCTGAGTTTGTCGAGCGGTGTCATCATCTCCATCGACAATCCGCCGCGCGGCGCATGGACCTTGTCGGTCGGCGGCTCGCCCGACCAGACCTACGTCAATGTCAACGGCATCGCCGATCTAGCGTTCAATTCGTTCAAGCTGGCCCGCTTCGGCGCAATGGCGCCGCACCAGGGCTTGCTGACGATCGATGGCGAGCCGGGCCCCGGCCAGGCGCTGTATGCGATCGCCGCGATGACCGGCATCGCCAGCGCGCCGCAGTTCCAGCTGCGCCGCAAGAACTTCGAGGCGATGTCGCCGCTCGCGCTGGAGCAGGACCAGACCGACAACGGTAAATTCTTCGGCGCGTTGACGGTGCCGAACCAGCCGTTCGTGGTCTACGCTTCCGGCACCGATCCGTCGGGCTTCCCGTACCAGCGCCTGGTGAGCGTGATGGTGACGCCGCAAACCGTGTCGGTCACGCCGCCGTCGCGCCAGGATCTGCGTCCCGGCGTCAGCACCGCGCTGGTGTACCAAGTCCGCAACGATGGCCCGGCCGACACCTTCACGATCAGCGCCACCGATGACCAGCGTTACATCACGTCGGTGTCGCCGGCCACGCTGTCGCTGGCCAACGGCGCCAGTGCCAATGTCACGGTGACGCTGACGCCGCCGGCGGGCGTGCGCATCGGCAGCTCGGACAGCCTGACCGTCACCGCCCAAAGCAACAGCGTCGCCACGCTCCACAACAGCGCCTCGATCACGGTGTTCGTCACCGGCGTCGCGCAGTTGCCGGGGCGGCCGGACTTCCTGGCCGAAATCGTCGGCCAGGAAACGGTGGCGCCCGGCGTCGTCGGGCTGGACGTGCGCTTTACCAATACCGGCGTCGGCACGGCGCGCGGCATGACCCTGGGCTCGGTAACGCCGCGCACGCTGGCCGGCACCGGGAACGTCACGCTGAACACGGCCCTGTCGCCGGCGCTGCCATTCGTGGTGCCGAATGTCGACGTCGGCAGTTTCTTCACTGTGCGGCTGACGTTCAACGTGCCATCGACCGTGAAGCGTTTCACCGTCAGCGAGGGCGGCAACGTCACCGATCTGGCCGGCGTGCTGCACGGCTACTCGCAAGCGCAATCCGTGATTCCGAAATAAGGAGCGACCGTCATGAATATCCGATCTGTGCGGGCCGCATTGGCCTTCTGTTTGAGCTTGTCCTTGACCGTGTTCGCGCCCTTGGGGGCGCAGGCGCTGCCGTTCACCTTCACCTTCACGGCATCGCCGGCCAGCGGGGTGGTGGCCGGGCTGCCCGGGCAAACCGTCGGTTGGGGCTACGAGTTGGTCAACACCGACACCAGCAACTGGTTCGTGCCGACCCAGCTGAACGCGTCGTCGTTCAGCATCGGCTCGCCGGACGCCAGCTACTTCGATTTCCCCATCCTGGCGCCGGGCGCCGAGGTCGATGCGCTGTTCGACGAGCTGATGCACACCGGCCTGTATGGCGTGCAGTTGTTCTCGTTCGCGCTGCCGGGGCAAAGCGACAGTGGTTACTTCACGCTTTCGGGCGAGTGGTGGAGCGGCGATCCGCTGGCAGGTGGCGCCTTCCTGCAAACGGCCGACGCGCTGCAAGTGCCGCTGACGCTGCAAGTCGGCGGCGCCGTCGCGGTGCCGCTGCCGGGTACGCTGTCGTTGCTGGCGCCGGGTCTGCTGTTACTGTTCGCGGGCCAGCGCCGCCGCCAGAAAGCGTCGCAGATCGGCCTCGGTCGACGCTGACGGCGTGGTGGGCTGCAGCTGCATGTAGCGACCGGGGCCGGTGCGGCCCAGCAGTTCAAAACGCTTGCCGGCGTAGTTGGTCGGTCGCACCTGCAACGCCGTCAGCCGCGCGCCGGCGCCGTCCGCCGCGATATGGATGATGAACTGGCAGCTGTATTGACGCCCTTCGGCATTCCAGTAGTAGTCGATGTCGGGGGCGATCAGCACGTCGTGCTGGCGTTGCGATGCGGGCAGGGCGAGCCAGGCTGCGAGCGCCGGCGCCGGCGCCGGCGGCGCGGCGGCGAGATCGGCGTCCGGCGGGAACAATGGGGCGCCGAAGGGCAGGGCGATACGGTAGCGCCGATGCTCCTCGCGCTGCGGCGCGATTCCCTGCACCGCGCGCAGGATGGCTTGCTGTGCCTGTGGCGGCGTCAACGGTACGGTGAGCGGCGCCGGCGTCACGCCGAGGGCGGCGGGAGACATAAACAGCACGCCGCAACAGGCCGCGCCCAGGCGCCGTATCCAGTTTGCGTGCCGTATCGTCATCAAGGTCCCCCGTGGAGATACTTTAACGCGTGGCCTCAGTCTTTGGGCGGGCGCGGCAACTTGACCGGCCGCAACGGCGGCAGCTTGCCGCCGTTGGCGATCCAGTGACGGTACACGCGCAGCGCCACCTGGGCGTCGTCGGCGGCGTACAGGATCTGCTTGTCGTTCAGGCGCGGCAGCGCCCAGTTGGTCGTGGAAATCTTCTTGGATTTTTGCAGCTTCTGGCCGAAGAACTTGGCCACCGCCGTCTTGGCGCCGAGGTCGTTGCGCTGGCCGGGCGTGCGCAGCGCAACCGACAGGTCGACCACGCCGGCGGCGCGGATCGCCAGCTTGGCGTGCAAGCGTTTGACGTCGTCGGACAGGCCGAAGCCGATCTTCAGCGGCGCCGGCTGTTCAAGGATGGCTTGCAGCAGTTCGAGCGTGTGCGCCGGCGTGCTGCTGCCGATCTGGAACAGATAAGCCTTGTCGTCGGTGGAGAATTGGATCAGGTGGGGACCGGTCGACGTCTCGCCTTTGACGAATGTCGGCTTGGACTCGGTGTCGAAGCCGACGGCGTCGGCCGCCAGCAGGGCGGCGCGCGCGGCAAGCGCATGTTCCGGCGTGGTCACCAGCTGCACATCGGTGATCCGCAAGCCGACGTAGGGCGGAAGCTCGGCCTCCGGCGTCGGTCGCGCGGTATGCGACTCGGCCAACTTAACCCTTACGCGAGAATTTCGCGGTCAGCTGGTTCAGCTTGTCGGCGCGCACGCGGGCCGCTTCTTCGGCTGCCGCCGCATCGCGCTCGGCCTTCTTGCGTTCGGCTTCTTTCTTGAAGCGTTCCTGCAAGACCTGGGTAGCGTGGGCGCGGTGGGTGTCGGTGACTTCGGCGCCGGGCGTGCCGTCGAGGTCGTGGCGCACCTTGGCTTTTTCCATCACTTTCAGGTAGCGCAGCGAACCGGTGTGGATGCCGAGCGCCGAGCGCATCGTCTTGCGGTCGAGCTCGGGCATGATCGCCAGGATCTGCTTGTCGATACCGATCGACAGCGGCAGAAAATCGCGGAACGCCGGGAATTGGGTTTGCAGCTGTTTCAACAGGGTGCGCGGGGTCGGGGCCGCAGTGGCCGGAGCGGATGCGGCTGGCTCGGTCGCCAAAGGCTGAGGGGTAAGGCTAGTGTTCATCGACTTCGTAGGTTAAGCAAGAGGCGCCAGCATATCATGCGTCCCCCCGGATTGCTGTGTGTTTTAGTCTACCGTGCCGGTTTGCTCACACTCCGGCCAACGGGAGATGGACGACAGGTGCGGCGCGCCGCTAAAACGTGTATAATGCTTGACGCACCAATTGCAGGGCGGTGTGTTTCAGTTTGGTACAGGATGCGATCGGTCTGGACACGGGCGTGTGCCCTTGTTATATGGTTTTAGGATGTCGGATATGTGATTTATTCATTATCCTGATGTCTCGCTATACGGCATACTTTGCCCTCTCCTCATTCTTCACTGAAAAGAGAAACAAGCCCGTCGTTGGAAACGGGCTTTTTTTATTCCGCAGATAATCGTCAGCAAAATTACAACATTTCCATCCATGCGCACTGGTAACGGTCGGCGCGGGCTATGGTATTTTGTATTTTCTGGCGAATACGCATTGAGAGACTTTTAATGACAAAAACGCCGAAAACTTTAACGTTGTCCGTCAAGGCCGCCCGCACCAGCTCCGCTCCGCTGGTCGTGCCAAAGACGACTCTATCCTATGTCATCGATAATGCGCAAGAGGCAGCGAGCAAAGTAACGGTAGTCAAGAAGAAAACGCGCCTGAGCGCCGCAGCCGAAGCAGCCCAGGCCGAAGCGCAGGTCGCTGTCGAGTCGCCGGTCAAGACCGTCAAGGTGGCGCGCAAGGGCGCGCTCGCCGGCGCCGTCGCGGCCGACGAGCCGGTCGCCGACACGGTCGTGGTCAAGACCGCGCCGAAATCGAAACTGGTCAAGGCCGTCAAGGTCGAGCCGGCGCCGGTGACCATCGTCACCGCCGGTCCTGCCGTCAGCCAGGTCACCGACGCCGCCACCCTGGCGTCGATCGACACCTCCGGCTATCTGCTGCCGAGCGTCAAGGTGCCTGGCCGCCGTGGCCGCAAGCCATCCGAATTTACGCCTGAGAACGACGAAGTGGCGGCGTTGAACGCCGTCGAGCGCGCCGAACTGAAGGCGGTGTCGAAGGCGCGCGAGCGCAAAGCCAAGGGCGGCGCCGCCGACATGCTGGGCATGGACCCGAAAAGCTCGGCCGAGGACCTGGAGCGCCGCCGCAACCAGATCAAGAACCTGATCAACATGGGCAAGGAGCGCGGCTTCCTGACCTACGCCGAGATCAACGACCAGTTGCCGGAAAACATCGTCGATCCGGAAGCGATCGAAGGCATCATCGCGACCTTCAACGACATGGGCATCGCCATCTACGAGCGCGCCCCGGACGCCGAATCGTTGCTGCTGACCGACAGCGTGGCCACCGTCACCTCCGACGACGAAGTGGAAGCGGCCGCCGCGACCGCGCTGTCGACGGTCGACTCCGACTTCGGCCGCACCACCGACCCGGTCCGCATGTATATGCGTGAGATGGGCGCCGTGGCGCTGCTGACGCGCGAAGGCGAGATCGAGATCGCCAAGCGCATCGAAGGCGGTTTGAAGGACATGATCCAGGCCATCTCGGCCTGCCCGACCACGATCGCCGAGATCGTCGCGCTGGCCCGCAAGATCGAAGCGGACGAGCTGAAAGTAGACGAAGTGGTGGACGGCTTTGTCGACCTGAACGAAGCGAACAACGCACCGGCCGTGGCCGCCGCGCCTGCCGCGCCGTCGGAAGATGACGACGAAGAGGAAGAAGAAGTCGAGGAAGAGGACGGCGACGCCAATGGTGGCGCGGCCGGCTTCTCGACCGAGCAACTGGCGCAGCTGAAAAAAGCCGCGCTGGAAAAGTTCGACGTCATCTCGACCCAGTACGACAAGATGCGCAAGGCCGCCGGCGGCTATGGTTCCAAGGCATATGTCGCCGCGCAGGAAGCCATCTCGGCCGAACTGCTGGGCATCCGCTTCACCGCCAAGGTCGTCGAGAAGCTGTGCGACACGCTGCGCGGCCAGATGGAAGAAGTGCGCCACATCGAGCGCGCCGTGCTGGAACTGTGCGTGAACAAATGCGGCATGCCGCGCGCCCACTTCATCAAGGTGTTCCCGGGTAACGAAACGGACCTGGACTGGGTCGACGGCGAAGTCGATTCGGCTTATCCGTACAGCGCCATCCTGGGCCGTAACGTGCCGGCCGTCAAAGAACTGCAAAAGAAAATGATCGACCTGCAAGCCCGCGTGGCGCTGCCGCTGGCCGACCTGCGCAAGATCAACAAGCAGATGGCCGCCGGTGAAAAACGCGCGCGCCAGGCCAAGCGTGAAATGACGGTCGCCAACTTGCGTCTGGTGATTTCGATCGCCAAGAAGTATATCAACCGCGGTTTGCAATTCCTCGATCTGATCCAGGAAGGCAATATCGGTCTGTTGAAGGCCGTCGACAAGTTCGAATACCGTCGCGGCTACAAGTTCTCGACGTACGCGACCTGGTGGATTCGCCAGGCCATCACCCGTTCGATCGCCGACATGGCCCGCACCATCCGCGTGCCGGTGCACATGATCGAAACGATCAACAAGATGAACCGTATCTCGCGTCAGATCATGCAGGAAACCGGCAGCGAGCCGGACCTGGCGACGTTGGCCGTCAAGATGGAAATGCCGGAAAACAAAGTGCGCGAAATCATGAAGATCGCCAAAGAGCCGATCTCGATGGAAACGCCGATGGGCGAGGACGGCGATTCGCAGCTGGGCGACTTCATCGAGGACAACACCACGTTGGCCCCGCTGGATGCCGCGCTGCACGCGTCGATGCGCAACGTCATCAAGGAAGTGCTGGACTCGCTGACCCCGCGCGAAGCGAAAGTGCTGCGCATGCGTTACGGCGTGGAAATGTCGAACGACCACACGCTGGAAGAAGTGGGCAAGCAGTTCGACGTGACGCGCGAGCGTATCCGCCAGATCGAGGCGAAGGCCATGAGCAAGCTGCGCCAGCCGTCGCGTTCGGACAAGCTGAAGACGTTCCTGACGCAGAACTAAGGTTCAAACCACATCACGCTAGCAAACAGAAGGGAGGCCATGTGCCTCCCTTTTTTTTCGCGCAGCCAATGCCTGCGTTTCGACGGCGCATGGATTGGCGGATTACGGCGTTCCGCCTAATCCGTCCTGCGTGTGTCCGCAGAATTTAATGTGCTCGCGGCCGCTTCAGCCATCGCCCGATATCCGCGATCGTTCGGGTGCAAATGGTCGCCGCTGTCGAAGGCCGCCAACAACTTCGACGGCTGCTCCGGGTCGCGCAGCATCTTGTCGAAATCGACCACCGCGTCGAACTCGCCGGAGCCGCGTATCCACGTATTGACCTCCTGCCGCTTTGCCTCCGCCGCCTCGGAATGCACGAACGGCTTGCCGACGCCGCCATACGGCAGCAACGTCCCGCCGCAGATTTTCACGCCTTGCGCGTGCGCCCGCCGTATCAACGTCTGCATGCCCTCGATAATCTGCCGCGCCGACACCTGCTCGGCGGGCGACGCCAGCATATCGCCCGCGCTGATGTCGTTGATTCCTTCGTGCAGCACGATCCAGCGCACGCCGGGCTTGTCCAGCGCATCGCGCTGAAACCGCGCCAGCGCGCTCGGCCCGACGAACGGTTTGCTTGGCCCATTCAGCAGCCGGTTGCCGGCGATGCCCGCGTTGACGACGGCCATGGACGACTTCGTCAATCGCTCGGCAAGCAGGTCCGGCCAGCGCGCGTTGGCGTCCTCCTTCGACCCGATGCCGTCGGCGATCGAGTCGCCCACCACCACGATGGCCTGCGCATTCCCGTCGGCGGCCACTTGCACATCGGTGAGGAAATAGCGGCTGTCGTCGGTTTCGGTCCCGGAGAAGCTGATCGCGGCGGTCGCATCGGCGCCGCGTTCGATGTACGCGGTCTGCATGCCGGCGCCGTGGAGGGTGGCGGCGCCCGCGCCGTCGGGCAGGTACAAGCTGACCGCCAGTTCGCGCAGCGGCGCCACCTGCATGTCGAGCGCGTCGCTCAGGACGCTGTCGCCGGCGGCGATGGTGACCGCCGGGCGGCCGTTGAACGTCAGCGCGCGATCGCTGCCCGGTTCGATGGCCGAACCGGCGGTACGCAACGCCACATGCACGGGGCCGATGCCGACGGCGCCGGCACCGTGCAGATTGGACAGGCGCACGCGTACGCTGCCGCCGCCGACGCTGGTGCGCACGATCTGGCGGATGGTCTGGGCTGGCAGCGCGGGGCCCGCGCTGTCGGGCGCGGCTGTCCAGGTCGTGATCCAGTTGGTGGTCGCCGCCGAGCTGGCCGGGGCACAGCTCCCGGCCAGGGTGAGCGCCAGCGCGAGCAGTGCGGCGGTGAAGCGTGGACAGGCAAGTTTCATCGAACGGTTCCGTGACTGTTGAAAATGCAATCTCTGCAGTCTACGGAACGGATGCTATTCGATCAACGCCTGGGGCCGCATAGTGGGTATGCGCGCGCGGCATGGCGTCCGCCGCGCCGCTCAATCGGCGTTGAAACGGGTCACGCCGTGGTCGAACCGGTGCAGCACGTCGAACACCTGGTGCCGGAACCATTGATGCGCCGGGTCCTGGTGATTGCGCGCATGCCAAAGCAGCCAGTAGCGGTAGACCGGCGCATCGAACGGCAGCGGCTGCCAAATGATGGGCGCCTGCGCCGCCAGTTTGATGGCGATGTGTTCGGGGATGGTCAGCAGCAGGTCGTTGTCGCCGACGATGCGCAGGGCCGACGAGAAGAACGGCACGGTCAGCCGCACGTCGCGGCGCAGGCCTTGCCGGGCCAGCGCCTGGTCGACGAAGCCGTCCTTGTCGCTGCCACCGGTGATGCGGGCGTGCGGCCAGCGCGCGTAATCGGCCAGGGTCAGCGATTGCAGCGCCAGCGGGTGCGTGGCACGCATGGCGCACACCGGCCTGTCCTCGCCCATCGCGCGGCCGTGCAGGTTGTCCGGCACCATGTCGGCGATGGTCGCTCACCAGATCGACGGCTTCGTCGCTGAGCAGGCGATAGTAGCCAGCCTCCCACAAATGGAAGGCCACGCCGGCGCGCGGCGCGCTCGCGGCGACGGCCTCCACCAGTGGCGGCAGCATGTGGTCGGCCAGATAGTCGGAGCCGGCGATCGAGAACGTGCGCGCGCACGTGGCCGCGTCGAATGTGGGGCCGTCCATCAGCGATTCGAGGGTGAGCAGGGTGGCCTTGAGCGGTCCGCGCAGGGCTTGCGCGCGCTGAGTCAGCAAAAAGCGCTGTCCCTCCCTGATCAGCAGCGGATCGTCGAACTGGCTGCGCAGCTGCGCCAATTGGCGGCTGAGCGCCGACTGCGTCAGCCCCAGCATGGATGCGGCCAGGGTTAGGTTGCGGGTCTCCAGCAGCGCGTCGAGCGAGCGCAGCAGATTTAAGTTCGCTATTTTTTCCAAGTGCTCAGGCGTTTGAATGACGATGGCCGATTCTAACAGGCGGGGGAGGGCCATCATTTCTACAAGAGTTGCGCCGCAGATCTGATCCTAGGGCTGCTACGCGAGGACGATTTTCGTAGGGCGGTTAGGCGGAACGCCGTAATCCGCCACGAGCCGCCGACAGAACTTGGCAAACGGTCCAGCTCGTGTCCGAATGACAGACTTGACCCCGGGGTTACCGTTTATTGCATGAACCAGCCGTGGCTGACGACCAGCGATTGGCCCGTGAGCGCGTTCGACGGGAAGCTGGCGAACAGTAGCGCGACTTCGGCGACGTCTTCCACCGTGGTGAACTTGCCGTCGACGGTGTCGGCCAGCATGACTTTTTTGATGACGTCGTCCTCGGAGATGCCCAGGGTCTTGGCTTGCTCGGGGATCTGCTTGTCCACCAGCGGCGTGCGCACGAAGCCGGGGCAGATGACGTTGGCGCGTACGCCGTGCTCGGCGCCTTCCTTCGAGACCGCCTTGGCCAGCCCGATCAGCCCGTGCTTGGCCGTGACGTAGGCCGACTTGAGCTTGGACGCTTCCTTCGAGTGCACCGAACCCATATAGATGACGCTGCCGCTGCCGGCCTTGTACATGTGCGGCAGGCAGGCCTTGGTGGTGAGGAAGGCGCCGTCGAGGTGGATCGACAGCAGCTTTTTCCATTCCTCGTACGGGAAGTCCTCGACCGGGTGGATGATCTGGATGCCGGCGTTGCTCACCAGCACGTCGATCTGGCCCCAGGCGGCAATCACCTCGGCGATGCCGGCGTTGACCTGCGCTTCGTCCGTGACGTTCATGGCGACCGCCATCGCTTGCTTGCCGGCGGCCTTGAGCTCGTCGGCGGTGGCCTGCGCCGCTTCGAGGTTGAGGTCGGCGATGACGACCTTGCCGCCCTCGCGCGCATAGATCAGGGCGATTTCCTTGCCGATGCCACTGGCGGCGCCGGTGAGGACGCAGACTTTGTCTTGCAGTTTCATGTGCGGACTCCTTGGGTTGGATGTTGGGACATTACACGCCATGCGCTGGGGCATGTCGATACTCTAACGTACAGTGCACGACCTGCCTGAAGGGAAGGTTAAGGCACGAAAAATGTTGAGCCAACGTTACCTTGCCAACGTGAGCCGCACCACCGCGCCGCCGTCGCTGCCGTTTGTGACCTCCAGCGCCGTGCCGATGCCCGCCGCGCGTTCGCGCATGCCGACCAGGCCGTAGTGGCCGCGCCGCTGGCCCGCGCTGAGGATGTCGGCCGGAATGCCCTTGCCGTCGTCGCGCACCTGCAAGGTCAGCCCTTCGGCGCCGAACGCCAGTTCCGTGACGATCTCGCTGGCGCCGGCGTGGTGGAAGGCGTTGCCGATCGCTTCGCGGCCGATGGCGAACAGCTCGTCCCGCAGCGCCGGCTCCAGCTCATAAGGCGCGCCGCGCACCGCCAGCCGGTAGCGCGCCGGCAGCGCCTCGGCCAGGCCGTCGCCGAACGCTGCCAGCGCCTCGGCCAGGGTTTGGTCGGCGCCCGACGCCGAGCGCAGGCCCATCACCTCGTCGCGGCCCTCGATCAGCGCCCGCTCGATGTAGCCGATGCCGCGCTCCATCGCCGCGCGCGCCGGCAGCGCGGGCGGTATCTGCTGCATCGCCGCCTGCATCATCAGGATCGTGCCTTGCGCCTGTTGCAGGAAGGTGTCGTGCAGCGCGCGGGCGATGCGTTCGCGCTCGCTCAGGCGCTCCAGATGGCGCGCTTCGATCAGCCTGGCCACCTGCGCCAGTCGCCAGCGCCATGCCAGCGCCACCAGCAAGATCAACAGCGCGCCGCACAGCAGCTTGAACCAGACGCTTTGCACGAACGTCGACGGCAGCTCGATATCGAGCGCGGCGCCGGTGGTGTTCCACACGCCGTCGCGGTTGGCGGCGATCACCTGGAAACGGTAGGCGCCCGGCTGCAGGTTGGTGTAGAACGCTTCGCGCCGGCCTTCGGCGTTTTGCCAGTCGCGGTCGACACCGTCGAGCCGGAAGCGGAAGGCGCCGCGTTCCGGCACCGATAAACCGAGCGCGGTGAAGCCGATGTGCAGGTTGTTGGCGCCCTGCGGCAGCCGCAGCGGGCGGTCGGCGGCGTAGCGCTTGCCGCCGCTGGAGACCGAGACGATTTCGACCGGCGGCGGCAGCGCGTCGCGGCGGATGGCGCCGGGCGTGATCAGCATCGCGCCGCTCGTGGTCGACAGCCACAGCTTGCCGTCGCTGGCCTGCACCATCGACGGGAACGGGCCGCTCGGCTGGACGGTGCCGGTCAGGCCCTCTTCGCTGCCCAACAGTTCGTACGTCACGCGGGCGCCGTCGCGCACGAACGCCTTGAGCTGGTCTGCGGCAATGCGGAAGGCGCCGTCGTTGCCGTGCAGCCATAGCTCGCCGCCGTCGGTGACGACCATGCCGCTGATGCCGCGCAATTCGTGGCCGTCGGCCGTCAACAGCGGCACGAAGCGCTGGCCGTCGTAGCGCGCCACGCCCGATTCGCCGGCCACCCATAAATTGCCGTCATGCTCGACGAGGCACAGCACGTTGCCGATGCGCAGGCCGTGCCCGCCGCCCATCAACGCCACCTTGCCGCCGTCGACCATGGCGATCTGGTTACCCTGGTAGCCGACCCATAGCCGGTCGCGGCTGTCCGATAGCAGCGACATCACCCGCAGCTTCGGCAGCGCCGGGTACGGATGCTCCCACCGGCCGTCGCGGTGGCGGAACAGGTCGTAATTCAGGTAGCTGGCCCACCAGGCGCCGTCGCGGCTTTGCGCCAGCGCGTAGATGGTGGAACTGTCGCGCAGCGGCGCCGGCGGTGACGGGATCAGCTTGCCGGCCTGCCAGATGCCCTGGTAGCTGCCGAGGGCGCGGCCGCCGTTGCCGGTGCCGGCCGCCGAACTCCAGAAGCCGCTGTCGAGGGTGGCGTGCCGCCGTCCTTCGGCGTCCATCAGCCAGGCGCTGTTGGCGGCGTTGCTGAGCCAGACCTTGCCGCCGGCGTCGGCCGCCAGCCCCGGCGTGACAATCGCCTGGTCGCTGGGCAGCGGCACGGCGCGGTGGCGGCGGAAGCGGTCGAGGCCGGTCGCGGTGCCGAACCAGATATTGCCGTCGCGGTCTTCGAAAAAGGTCTGCGGACTCAGGCCGCTCAAGCCCTGGTCGCGCGTGAGGCGCTGGCGCGGATCGGGAAACACGTCCGGCAGCACGCGCTCGACATGGGTATCGCTTGCCAGCCACATCGTGCCGGCGCGGTCGAACCACATGCCGCTGCCCGGCAGGTCGGGCTTGGGCGCCCTGGCGCCGGCCGTTGGCGGCGTTTGCGACAAACGGTAATTGGCGTCGACGCCATTCGATATCCACACGGTGCCGTCCGGCCCGGCCGCCAGCGACGCCAGTTCCATGTTGCCGGGACTGGCGATGCGGTAGCGCGCGTCGCCGGCGCGGCGGTAGTAGACGGCGCTGGAGCTCGAGACCCATTGCGTGCCGGCGCGGTCGAACAGCACCTGCCAGACCGCTTGCGACGGATTGAAGCCGGTCTCGGGGCCGACCCGCACCCAGCGGTCGCGCGCGCGGTCGAGCCAGGCCAGGCCGCGCGCGGTGGTGGCCCACAGCACGCCGTCGGGCCCGCTGGTGAAGCTGTGGGCGGCGCCCGGCGGAAAGCCGTTGTCGGCGCCGTAGTGCGTGACCTTGCCACCCTTGAACACGCTGGCGCCGCCGAAGCGGTAGCCGACCCACAGCCCGCCGTCGGGCGCGGTGTGCAGCGGCAGCACGATGGTCGACAGCAGCGGCTGGCCGCCGACCTGGTCGCGGCGCTCGAAATTGACGCCGTCGAAGCGGTATAAACCGGTGGGCGTGGACAGCCACAGCCAGCCGTCCGGTGTTTGCGTGATGGCCTGGATTTGCGCCGGCGCACCGTCGGCGGCGCTCCAGGCGCGGTGCGCGTACTCGCCCAGCAGGCGAGCGTGCTGGGCCGCCCGCACCGATGG
The DNA here is from genome assembly GCF_979258245.1 of Duganella sp. AC917. Lineage (NCBI taxonomy): Bacteria > Pseudomonadati > Pseudomonadota > Betaproteobacteria > Burkholderiales > Oxalobacteraceae > Duganella > Duganella sp. AC917. The sequence goes on along the minus strand of NZ_OZ409848.1, from coordinate 3,124,270 downwards.
ACAGAGGGCGATCAGCGCGCACAGTATCCCCACCATCAGCAAGCGCGCGCGCAGGGATGTCCAACATGTAACAAGGTTCATGACAGGAGCATAACGGATTTCACCTGAGAATTTCAAATCGGAATGAACAGGCCAAAAAAACGCCCCGGGGATGAGTCGGGGCGCTTTCAGCCGGGAGCGACCGCGCTTAGCCGGTGTTGCGCAAGCCGGCCGCGACGCCGTTGATCGACAGGTGGATGCCGCGGTGGACCCGCTCGTCGGTGGCCTTGGCCGGATCGACCGTCAGCGCGCGGTGGCGCTTGATCAGCTCGACCTGCAAGTGGTTCAACGGATCGAGGTAGGCGATGCGGTTCTGGATCGAGCGCGCCAGCAGCGGATTGCTGGTCAACCGCTCCGACGCGCCGGTGATGTCTTGCAGGATGGTCAAGGTGGTGGCGTGCTCCTCGGTGATGCGCTTGAAGATGCGCTCGCGCAGTTCCTTGTCCTGCACCAGCTCGGCGTAACGCGAGGCGATCGCCAGGTCGGTCTTGGCCAGCACCATGTCCATGTTCGACAGCAAGGTGGCAAAGAACGGCCACGCCTGCGCCATGTTGCGCAGCTGCGCCAGCCGCGCCGGCTTGTCGCCGTCGGCGATCCAGGCGCCGATGGCGCTGCCGAAGCCGTACCAGCCCGGCAGCAGCAGGCGGCACTGGCCCCACGAGAAGCCCCATGGGATCGCCCGCAAGTCCTCGATGCGCTTGGTCGACTTGCGCGAGGCCGGACGCGAACCGAGGTTCAGTTCGGCGATCTCGGCGATCGGCGTGGCGCTGAAGAAGTAGTCGGTGAAGCCCGGGGTTTCATAGACCAGGTTGCGGTAGGCCTTGTAGGCGCGGTCGGAAATCTCCGCCATGATCGCCTCGAACTGGCTCAACTGCTCCAGGTGCGCGCTGTCCTCCGACTGCGGCATCAGGCTCGCTTCCAGGGTCGCGGCGACCAGCAGCTCGAGGTTGCGGCGGCCGATGTCCTTGTTGGAGAACTTCGAGGCGATGATCTCGCCCTGTTCGGTCAGGCGGATCTGGCCGTTGACGGTGCCGTGCGGCTGGGCCAGGATGGCCTCGTAGCTCGGACCGCCGCCACGGCCGACCGTGCCGCCGCGGCCGTGGAACAGGCGCAGCTTGACGCCGGCTTTTTCAAACACCGTCACCAGGTGGGTCTCGGCCTTGTACAGTTCCCAGGTCGAGGTCAGGAAACCGCCGTCCTTGTTGGAGTCCGAATAACCCAGCATCACTTCCTGGATCTGGCCTTGCTTGGCGATCAGGCCCTTGACCAGCGGCAGCGCCATCACCGCTTCCATGATGCCGGCGGCGCGTTGCAGGTCGGGGATGGTTTCGAACAGCGGGATGACCATCAGGTCCAGTTCGGCTTCGGTGCGGTCCGCGCCTTCGCCGGCGGCGATGCGCAGCAGGCCCATTTCCTTTTGCAGCAACATCACTTCCAGCAGGTCGGACACGGTCTCGGTGTGCGAGATGATGTAGTTGCGGATCGCGCGGGCGCCGTAGCGGTCGCGGATCTGGCGCGCCGCGCGCAGCACGCCCAGCTCGGAATCGGTCTCGTCGGAGTAGTCGATGTACGGCGAGTACAGCAGGCGCGGTTGCGACAGCTCGCTCAGCAGCAGCGCCACCTTGGCGTCCTCGTCGAGCGCGGCGTAGGCCGGCTCGCCGCCGGCCTTGGCGAACAGCTCGGCCAGCACGCGCTCGTGGATGTCCGACGACTGGCGCATGTCCAGCGACGCCAGGTGGAAGCCGAAGATGTCGGCCGCCCGTTTCAGGGTCGACAGGCGCGGGCGGATCAGCACTTCGCCGTGGTTGGCGGTGAGCGACTCGACCAGGGTTTGCAGGTCGGCCGAGAATTCGGCGGCGCTGCCGTACGGCTCGGCGTGGCCGACTTCCTTGCGCAGGATGTTGGTCGCGCCCAGCGCGCGCGCGGTGCTGGCGAGGCGCGCGTAGATGCCGATCAGCGCGCGGCGGTACGGCTCGTCTGCGCGGTGGTCGGAGGTATCGGGCGAGTGGTCGGCCAGCGCTTGCAGGGCAGGGGTGCAGCCAACCATCAGGGTCGAGACCGACAGCTCGGCGCCGAGCGTGTGCGCCTCTTCCAGATAGAAGTCGAGGATGGTGGTGGCCTGGCGCACCAGCGCGTGCTGCATGGTGCCACCGTTGACATTCGGATTGCCGTCGCGGTCGCCGCCGATCCAGCTGCCCATTTGCACGTACGGAGCCTTGATCGGTTTGGTGACCGGTTCCTGGTCGTCGGCCGGCGCGCTGCCGTAGTGGTGCGCGATGTCGCTCTCGATGTCATCGTACAACCCCGGCAGTTCGCGCAGGAAGGTGGTGCGGTAGTACGACAACGCGTTTTCGATCTCGTCGGCCACGGTCAGCTTGGTGTAGCGCAGCATGCGGGTCTGCCACAAGGTGGCGATGCGCGCGCGCAGCAGGTGCATATTGGCGGCTTTTTCCTTCGGCGTCAGCGGCAGGTCGCGCTCGGCCAGCAGGCGGGCGATGTCGTGCTCGGCGTCGAGGATGGATTTGCGCTGCACTTCGGTCGGGTGGGCCGTCAGCACCGGCGCGATCAGGGCCTGGTCGAAGAACTCGCCGACGGTCTGCTCGCTGACGCCGGCTTCCTTTAGCTTGCACAGCGCGAAATTGATGCTGCCTTTCTGGGCGTTCGAGCCGGCCAGCAGGTGGGCGCGGCGGCGGCGGATGTGGTGCTGGTCCTCGGCGATGTTGGCCAGGTGCGAGAAGTACGAGAATGCCCGTACCACCGAGATGGTCTGTTCGCGCGTGAGGATCTTGAGCATGCCGTCCAGTTCCTTGGCGGCGCCGGCGTCGGCCTCGCGGCGGAAGCGCACGGCCGTTTGACGGATGGTTTCGACCACGGCGAACACTTCCTCGCCTTCCTGGTCGCGCAGCACGTCGCCGAGCAGGCGGCCGAGCAGGCGGATATCTTCCTTAAGGGGCGCGTCCTTGTCTACTTCGGTGGCCGCGCCTGGTTGTTCAGCGATGTTGTCGTCGATTGCACTAGATTGTTTTGCCATGTGGATAAGCCGCAAAGATGTGAAATGTCGGTGCAAAGGCTGGTGGCCCGGTTCTGCAAGAAGGTGAGCATGATAAAATTTGTGATCTTAAACATGCGCGATTTACTGGCCTGCGCCGGTGAGCGTCAGCTACAGCGAAAGAACTGGTTTTGAAAACATCCGAAGTGGTCCAAACTCCCCCGTCCAGATTGGTGATCGCATCGCGGGAGAGCCGCCTGGCCATGTGGCAGGCGGAGCATGTCCGTGAACGCTTGACATTATTATATCCGCAGTGCGATGTCAAAATTGTCGGAATGACGACAAAAGGCGATCAAATTCTGGATCGCACCTTGTCCAAGGTCGGCGGCAAGGGCTTGTTTGTCAAGGAACTGGAAGTGGCGATGGCCGAGGGCCGTGCCGATCTGGCGGTCCATTCGCTCAAGGACGTGCCGATGGAGCTGCCCGACGGCTTCGTGCTGGCCGCCGTGATGCAGCGCGAAGACCCGCGCGACGCCTTCGTCTCCAACGACTATGCCACGCTGGCCGACCTGCCGCCGGGCGCCATCGTCGGCACCAGCAGCCTGCGCCGCCAGGCGCTGATCGCGGCGCGCTATCCGCATCTGGTCATCAAGCCGCTGCGCGGCAACCTCGATACGCGCCTGGCCAAGCTCGATCGCGGCGACTACAGCGCCATCATTTTGGCAGCCGCCGGCCTCAAGCGCCTGGGCCTGCATCAGCGCATCCGCGCCGTGCTGGCGCCGGAAGACAGCCTGCCGGCCGCAGGGCAGGGCGCGATGGCGATCGAGATCGCCGAACGGGACGACGGGCTGGATCTGAAAGCCTTGCTGGCGCCGCTCAACGACCTCGCCACCGAGCAGGCCGTCAGCGCCGAGCGCAAGGTTTCGCGGGTGTTCGGCGGCAGCTGCCAGATTCCGCTGGCCGCCTACGCCACCGTCGCCGACGGCCAGATGCATCTGCGCGCCATGGTGGGCACGCCGGACGGCAGCCGCGTGGCCAGCGCCGAGGTGCGCGGCCCCGCCGCCGATCCCGAGGCGCTGGGCCTGCAAGTGGCCGAACTGCTGCGCGCGCAGGACGCGGCCGGCATCCTGGCCGCCTGCCTGAGCGACGCCGCCCAGGCCGAGGAAGAGGCGCGCTCGCGCGAGCTGAACGCCGACGGCTCGACCGGCGCCCAGCCGGTCTGAGCGGCGGCCACCGGATGATCTGCGCATGACCACCGGGACTACCGGCGCCGTCATCATCACCCGTCCCCTGGCGCAAGCGCGTCCACTGGCGGCGCGCGTGGCCGCGCTGGGCCGCGAGGTCGAGTTGCTACCGTTGCTGGAGATCGCGCCGCTATCGGATCAATCGGCGTTGCGGGCGGTGCTGGGGCGGCTGTGCGCGCCGGAACCCGCCTACGCGATGGTGGCGTTCGTGTCGCCCAACGCCATCGACGCCGCGTTCGCCCATATTCCACACTGGCCAGCCGGCGTGACGGCCGCCGTGGTGGGCGAGGGCAGCCGGCTGGCGCTTGCCGCGCACGGCGTCACGCCGGACAAATACACCATCGTCAGCCCGGCCGACAACGGCCACAGCGATTCCGAACACTTGTTGCAGACGCTGGACCTGGCCGCGCTCAAGGGCCGGCCGGTGCTGATCGTGCGCGGCGAGAGCGGACGCGAGCTGATGGCCGACGGCCTGCGCGCGGCCGGCGCGCAAGTGGAGGTGGTGGCGGCCTACCGCCGTTCCGTGCCGAAATTGTCGCCGGCGCTGGAAACCACGTTGCGGCGGTTGCTGACGCAACCAAACGACTGGATCATCACCAGTTCCGAGGCGCTGCGCGGCCTGTGCGACCTCCTCGCCGAGCTCGATGCGAAAAGTCCGGGCGGCACGCCTTCATGTGTTGTGTCGATGCAACAACAGCATTTGATCGTGCCGCACGCCCGAATTGCCGAAACTGCAAGCAATTTGGGCTTTTCCCGTCTGACGCTCACCGGATCAGGCGACGAACGCCTGCTGGCCGCGTTACAATCACGCCTATGAACGATTTGCCTACTTTACCCGACCCTGTCGCCTCGACCGCATCCGCCGCCGAGTCCCCGTCCGCGCCGCCCAAGTCGCGGCCCGAGCCCCGGCTGCTCGATACGCTGCAGCAGCCGCGCATCCTGCTGGGCGGGGTGGTGGTGCTGGCCGTGTTGCTGGCCGCCCAGACCTGGTCGACCCATAACAAGATGGGCAAGCTGCGTCAGGAAATGGCGCTGCGCCTGCAAAAGGGCGACTCCGTCAATGCCGAAACCGGCACCCTGGCGCGCGCCGTGCAGGAAAGCAGCCGCGAGTTGCAGATCAAGGTCGGCCTGCTGGAGAGCAAGCAGTTGGAGGCGCAGAGCCAGCAACTGGCGCTCGAGCAGCTGTACCAGGACTTGTCGAAGAACCGCGACGAGTGGGCGCTGACCGAGATCGAACAGGTGCTGTCGACCGCCAGCCAGCAGTTGCAACTGGCCGGCAACGTGCCTGGCGCGCTGATCGCGCTGCAAAACGCCGACCGCAGCCTGTCGCGCTCGGACAAGCCGCAATTCATCACGATCCGCCGCGCCATCGCCAAGGACACCGAAAAGCTCAAGGCCTTGCCAAGCGTCGACTCGGTCGGCGTCGCGCTGCGCCTGGACAACGTCATCGCGCAGATCGACCATCTGCCGATGCTGTCGGACGAGACGCCGACCTTGCCGGCGCCGCCGGAGAAGAAGGTCAAAGTCAAGCCGGTGCTGGACAAGAACGGCAAGCCGGTGCCTGCGACCGTGCCGAGCGAGCCCAATCCATGGCTGCTGGCGCTGCAAAATACCTGGACCGGCTGGAGCACCGAAATGTGGACCGACGTGCGCCAGCTGATCCGCGTGCGCAGCGTCGAAACGCCGGACGCGCTGATGCTGTCGCCGACGCAGGCCTATTTCCTGCGCGAGAACCTCAAACTGCGGCTGCTGAACGCCCGCATGGCGCTGCTGTCGCGCAATGAGACCGCGTTCCGCGCCGACCTGATCGCCGCCCAGGAAGCGCTGGTCAAGTACTTCGACACCCGCGCCAAAAACACCCAGACGGTGCAGTCGCTGCTGCGCCAGGTGCAGACCAGCAATCTGGCGATCGAGATGCCGACGCTGTCGGACAGCCTGAACGCCGTGCGTAACTACAAAGCGAAGCAATAGCCATGCGATTATTCCTCTGGTTGGTCGCATTGATGGCCGCGGCCATCGGCATCGCCGTGACGGCGCGTTTCAATCCTGGCAACGTGGTGCTGTTCTACCCGCCGCACCGGATCGACATGTCGCTCAACTTCTTCTGCGTGCTGGCGGCGGCGCTGTTCGTGTTCCTGTACGCGGTCATCCGCGCGTTGCGCGCCACGCTCAAGATGCCGGCCAAGGTGGCGGCGTACCGCCAGCAAAAGCGCGAGCGCGATGGCAATAAAGGACTGCGCGAAGCGCTCAAAGCCTTGTTCGAAGGCCGCTTCGGCCATGCCGAAAAAGCCGCCGTGCGCGCCTCGGAACTGCCGGAGAACGCCGGCGTGGCCGCGCTGATCGGCGCCCGAGCCGCGCACCGCATGCGCCAGGGCGCCCGCCGCGACCAGTGGCTGGCCAGGCTGAACGACGACACCGCCATGAAAACCGCGCGCCTGATGACGATGACCGAATTGCTGGTCGACGACCATCAGCCGGAAGCCGCGCTCGACGCCGTGCGCGAGCTCAACGCCAGCGGCACGCGCCACATCCACGCGCTGCAATGGTCGCTGAAGGCCCAGCAGCAGGCCAAGAACTGGCCGGAAGTGCTGCGTCTGGTGCGGTCGCTCGACAAGCACCGCGCGCTGCATCCGGCGCTGTCGGCGCGGCTGCGCGAGTTGGCCTATGCCGATTTGCTGTCGGACCACACCAACGACGCCGAGTCGCTGCAGCGGGTCTGGGCTACCGTGCCCAACAGCGACCGCGTCAAGCCGTATGTCGCCTGCCTGGCGGCCACCGCCTTCAACGCGCGCGGCCTGCATGACGAGGCGCGCCGGGTGGCCGAGGAATCGCTGGCCGCCGACTGGGACGAGCGCGTGATACGCGCCTACCGCGAGGCGGCGGCGCCGGCCGGTTCGGCGGCGTTGCTGGCACAGATCGAAGCGTGCGAAAAATGGCTGCAGACGCGGCCGACCGACGCCGAACTGGCACTCACGCTAGGCTCCTTGTGCCTGAAACAGAAACTGTGGGGCAAGGCGCAGCGCTATCTGGAGCAGGCCCTGTCGGACGCGTCCGATCCGCGCATGGTGCGCGAATCGCACCTGAAGCTGGCGCAGATGCACGAGGCGTTGCAGCAGCCGGAAGAGGCGGCCAACCATTACCGCCAATGCGCTCTAGCCACCATTCTATAAAAACAGGGTCAGTTCCGACATTCGGACACGAGCTGATCCGCCAAGCCCCTGTTGACCCCGCCACCAACGTCCTAAAAAATTGCCGCACGGTAGTGCTGCAACGCACAAGCGTGTTGGACTTCGTTATAATTACGCAGTTAAACATTTGTCAGCACAACAACGAGGAACCCCATGAGCTTGAATAAAGTGCCTTCCGGCCGCGATTTGCCAAACGACTTCAACGTGATCATCGAAATCCCGATGAACGCCGATCCGATCAAGTATGAAGTCGACAAGGATTCCGGCGCGATCTTCGTCGATCGCTTCATGGGCACCGCGATGCACTACCCATGCAACTACGGCTACGTGCCGAACACCCTGTCCGACGACGGCGACCCGGTCGACGTGCTGGTGATCACCCCGTTCCCGCTGATTCCGGGCGTGGTGGTGCGCTGCCGTCCAATCGGCGTGCTGAAAATGACCGACGAATCCGGTGAAGACGCAAAAGTGCTGGCCGTGCCGGTCGACAAAGTGCTGTCGATCTACAGCCACTGGCAGAAGCCGGAAGACCTGAACGAACTGCGCCTGCGCCAGATCCAGCACTTCTTCGAGCATTACAAAGATCTGGAAAAAGGCAAATGGGTCAAGATCGACGGTTGGTACGGTCCGGAAGAAGCCAAGCAGGAAATCCTGAACGGCGTCGCTTCGTACAACAAGGAATCGGCCCCGAAAGCCTGATGCAGCGCCGGCCTGAGGATTGGCCGGCGGCAAAAAGCCCCATGTGGCGTCGCGGAGACTTCGGTCCTGGCGGCGCACATGGGGCTTTTTTTATTGGGCCGGGCCGGTGTGGACCGGTGCCTTGACTAATTACTCGCGGGCGGCGCCCTCGGCGGCTTCCGCCTCGCGCCGCAGGCGCGACATGTACTGCGGCGTGATGCCCAGATAAGAAGCGATCGCGCGTTGAGAAATACGCGCCTCCAGGCCCGGATATTCCTCGCGGAAGGCCGCCAGCCGCTCCTGCGCCGACGTCTCGCCGCTGCTGTAGGCGCGCTGCGCCAGGCTCTGTAATCCGTGCATGGCCGCTTGCAGGTGGTAGTGCTGCAACACCTCGTGCTGCGCACGCAGCGCGCACGACTGCGCCCAGTCCAGCGTGAAACCGTGGACGGTCGTCTCGGCCACCAGGAACTGTACGGCCGGTTGTCCGGCCTCGCCGGCGATCAGGTCGGTCAGCGACGTGGCGGACTCGCCCTCGCGGAAAAACCGCAACGTCATCTCGACACCGTCACGGTTGAAGAATCCGCTGCGCGCGACGCCGCTGGCGAGCCAGTGCACTTGCGTGGCAGACACGCCGGCCTGTTGCAGGAACTCGCCTTTGCGCACGTGAAACGGGTGGGCGATGGTCGCCAGCAGATTGGTCACGTTGGTGTAGGACTCGTCACTGACATTGATGCGCTTCATCGTGGCGGACTTGAAGCGGTTCCGTTGTTTTATAAAATCTGCATTCATGCTGTGTGTGCCACATTCCTCATAAAACCATACAACGGGGCATAGAGTATAGGCTCGATTGAAAATGCTGTGAAGCAAACTGGTTTCATCTCGCGGGACTAAATTGTATCAACCAGATTTTAACCTGCTAATGAAATGTCGGTATCTCGCGGAACCGTTTGCGTGTGCACCAATCTGACTCATTACGGGCTGTTTTTTTTGCTATCGGAGGAGTCATGGTCGCTAAACCGATGTTGTCGCACTCGTGGTGGATGTTGGCTGTGCGCGGCGTGCTGGCGCTGTTGTTCGGCGTGCTGGCGTTGCGCATGCCCGGTCCTACCGTGTTGAGTTTGGTACTGTTGTTTGCCGCCTACGCGCTGCTGGCCGGCATCGTCTATCTGGTGGGCGCCGCGCGCAACCGGCGCCACGCCAGCGGATCGCATGCGGCGGATTGGTGGTTGCTGCTGATGCTCGGTGTGGTCAGTGTGGCCGCCGCGGTGCTGGCGGTGATGCAGCCCGGTGTCGCCGCGCTGATGCTGGTGTCGATCGTCGGCATCTACGCGCTGATCACCGGCGTCCTGGACAGCGCGCTCGCGGTGCGCTTGCGTGGCCACGCTCGGCCCGGCGTCTGGCTGCTGCTGGCCAGCGGCATCGCCTCGATCGTCTTTGGCACCATCCTGATCGTCCTGCCCAGCGTCGGCGCGCTGGCGCTGGTGTGGCTGATGGGCGCCTACGCCGTGGTCGCCGGCATCCTGTATATGGTGCTGGCGTTCCGCAGCTACGAAAAGACGCCGAAGTTGGCGTCGGCCGGCGAGCCGGAGGCCGTCCAGCCCAACAGGGCCATGCAGGACGAGGGCGCGCCGGCAACCGAAGGCGCCTGGGCCGCGCGGGCCGCGCCGGTGCCGCAGCCGGCGACGATCAGGGCCGGCGCGGTCAGAAAAGCGGCCGCCAACGATCGCCGCGTCGGCGAGCGGCGCATGACGCCGGCGGGTCAACACTGAACCGGTTTGCCGAACGGTACGGTCCCACGCCAAGGTCTGTATACGATTACAATAAAGGTCCAAGCTAACAGAAGGAGTTACACATGGACGCAAAAGCCTCCAAGATCGATATCGGCCTCTCCGACGAAAGTCGCGCGAACATTGCCGCCGGCCTGTCAGGCCTGCTGGCGGACAGCTACACGCTGTACCTGATGACCCACAACTTCCATTGGAACGTCAAAGGCCCGATGTTCAACAGCCTGCATCAGATGTTCATGACGCAGTACACCGAGCAGTGGACCGCGCTGGACCTGATCGCCGAACGTATCCGCGCGCTGGGCTATCCGGCGCCGGGCACGTACACCGAGTTCGTGAAGCTGGCGACCATCAAGGAAGTCGACGGCGTGCCGAAGGCAATGGAAATGGTGCAGCACCTGGTCACGGCGCAGGAAGCGACCGCCCGCACCGCGCGCAAACTGTTGCCGCTGGTGGAGGACGCCGATGATCAGCCGACCGCCGACCTGCTGGCGCAGCGCCTGGACACGCACGAAAAAACCGCGTGGATGCTGCGTAGTTTGCTGGAAGAGTAAAGCGGCAGTTACGGTAAGCCACGCGTGGCGCCTGTTCCTCGTAGGGCGGATCAGCGCAGCGTAATCCGCCAATGCGTGCGTCTCGACGGGGCGTCGCGTGGCGGATTACGGCGTTCCGCCCAATCCGCCCTCCGGGGCTCTCCGAAACTCATGCGCCGGCGGGCTTGAACGGCACGTGCTCGCCTAGCTCGTCAATATAGTTGTTCATGGCCGCCGTTTCCTGCGCCAGGAAATCGGCGATCGCATCGGCAAAGCGCTCATCGGCGATCCAGTGTGCCGACCACGTCGGCGTCGGCACCAGGCCGCGCGACATTTTATGCTCGCCCTGCGCGCCGCCCTCGAAGCGCGCGATGCCGTGCTTGATGCAATATTCAATCGATTGCACGTAACACGTTTCGAAATGCAGGCCGGAGACGAATTCCTGCGTCCCCCAATAGCGGCCGTACATGATATTGCCGCCCACCAAATTCAACGCCACCGCCACCGGCTGCCCGCCACGCTTGGCCAGCACGATCATCAGGCTCTCGGGCACCTCGTCCAACAAGCGTTCGAAGAACTTCAACGTCAGGTAAGGCTTGGAAAAGTGCGCGTGGTAGGTCGACACATAGCAGCTGTAGAAAAACCGCAGCACGTCCGGCGTGATGTCGCGGCCGGCCAGATGCTCGAAGCTGATGCCGGCGTCATGCACGCGGCGCCGGTCCTGGCGGATCTTCTTGCGCTTTTCCATCTTGAAGCTGGCCAGGAAGGCGTCGAAGTCGGCATAGCCCGGATTTTCCCAATGGAACTGCACGCCCTCGCGCAGCATGAACCCGGCGGCCTCCAGCGCCTGCCGGTCTTGCTCGTCGGGGAACAGGATGTGCAGCGACGACGTTTCCAACTGCCTTGCCACCTGCAGCGCGGCGCGCGCCAGCAGCTGTCGATCTTCCGGCGTCCGCGCCAGCAGCCGGCTGCCCGTCACTGGCGTGAACGGCACGGCCGACAGCAGCTTCGGGTAGTAGGGAATGCCGTTGCGGTGGAAGGCGTCGGCCCAGGCGTGATCGAACACGTACTCGCCACGGCTGTGATCCTTCAGGTACAGCGGCATGGCCGCCGCCAGCGCACCGTCGCGGTGCATCACCAGATAGCGCGGCGTCCAGCCGGTGTGGGCCGAGGCGCAGCGGGTCTCGTGCAGCGCGTGCAGGAAGGCGTAGGCCAGGGTCGGATTGTCGCCGGCGAGGATTTGCCACTGCGCCGGGTCGACGCTTTCCAACGAGTCGATGATCGAAAACTCTGCTTCTGACACGCTACACTCCAGCTTTGACGGTGGCGCCAGTCTAGCCTATCTGGCGTCGGTCCGTTGCCGGCGGCGCGTCCATGGCCGTGCGATAATTGTCTTTTGTTTGGTTGCGCACGCGAAAGACTTTACATGAGCTCGAATTTCCTGAATTTGTACACGCATGATTTCGCCCGGGTCGCCATTGCCGCGCCGGTGTGCCGGATCGCCGATCCCGCCTACAACGCCGAGCAGACCATCGCGCTCGCTGCGGAGGCGGCGGCGCAGGGAGCGGCGCTGGTGGCGTTTCCCGAATTGGGCCTGTCGGCCTACACCTGCGACGACCTGTTCCATCAGCGCGCCTTGCTCGATGGTTGCCTCGACGCGCTCGACACCATCGTGGCCGCGTCGGCGCAATGGAAGATCGCGCTGGTGGTCGGCGCGCCGCTGCGGGTCGAGCACCAGTTGTACAACTGCGCGGTGGTCATCGCCAACGGCCAGATCCAGGGCGTGGTGCCCAAGAGCTATCTGCCCAACTACGGCGAGTTCTACGAGTCGCGCCAGTTCAGCAGCGCCGATTACGCCACCGCCACCGAGATCGATCTGCTGGGCGAGCGCGTGCAATTCGGCTCGGGCCTGCTGTTCGAAGTGGCCGACATGCCGCTGTTCAAATTCCACGTCGAGATCTGCGAGGATCTGTGGGTACCGGTGGCGCCGTCGTCGTTCGCGGCCCTGGCCGGCGCCACGGTGCTGGTCAACCTGTCGGCCTCGAACGCGCTGGTCGGCAAGGCCAATTACCGCAACCTGCTGGTCGGCCAGCAATCTGCGCGCTGCATCGCCGCCTACCTGTACACCTCGGCCGGCGGCGGCGAGTCGAGCACCGACATGGCGTGGGACGGGCAGGGCGTGATCTACGAGAACGGCGAATTGCTGGCCGAGCCGAAGCGCTTCATCGACGAGTCGACCCTGACCTTTGCCGACATCGACCTCGAGCGCCTGTCGCGCGAGCGCATGCGCATGAACACGTTCGCGCAATCGGTGCAGCGCCACGCCGCCGAGGTCAACAAATTCCGCACCGTGTTCTTCGAACTGGAAATAGGGCGCGAGCAACCGCTGGCGCTCAAGCGCTGCATTGAGCGCTTCCCGTACGTACCGTCCGATGCCCGCCGCCGCGACGAACGCTGCAACGAGGTCTACAACATCCAGGTGCAGGCGCTGGCGCAGCGCCTGACGTCGAGCGGCATCAAGAAGGTCGTCATTGGTGTCTCCGGCGGGCTCGACTCAACGCACGCGCTGCTGGTGTGCGCGCGCGTGATGGACAAGCTCAAGCTGCCGCGCACCAACATTCTGGCGTACACGATGCCCGGCTTCGCCACCAGCGAGCGCACGTTGACGCAGGCGCACGCGCTGATGAAACTGGTCGGCTGTTCGGCGCAGGAAATCGACATCCGGCCGAGCTGCATCCAGATGCTCAAGGACCTGAACCACCCGTATTCGGAAGGGCAGGCGCAGTACGACATCACGTTCGAGAACGTGCAGGCCGGCGAGCGCACCAATCACCTGTTCCGCCTGGCGAACCACCACAATGCGATCGTCGTCGGCACCGGCGACCTGAGCGAGCTGGCGCTGGGCTGGTGCACCTACGGCGTAGGCGACCACATGTCGCACTACAACGTCAACGCCAGCGTGCCGAAGACCTTGATCTCGCACCTGGTGCGCTGGGTGGCCGAATCCGGCGTCATCGGCCGCAACGATGCGCAGGTGCTGCTCGACATCCTCGGCACCGAAATCAGTCCCGAGCTGGTGCCGGGCACCGCCGAGGGCCAGCCGGAGCAGCGCACCGAAAGCACCATCGGCCCGTACGAGCTGCAGGATTTCAATCTGTACTACGTGCTGCGCTTCGGCTTCCGGCCGTCGAAGGTGGCGTTCCTGTCGCTCACCGCATGGAAGGACCGCGAGCAGGGACGCTGGCCGGATGGCGACCACGTCACGCGCAACCAGTACGATCTGGCCGCCATCAAACAAAACTTGGGCATCTTCCTCGACCGCTTCTTCCGCACCAGCCAGTTCAAGCGTAGTTGCGTGCCGAACGCGCCCAAGGTCGGCAGCGGCGGATCGCTGTCGCCGAGGGGCGATTGGCGCGCGCCAAGCGACGCGCAAAGCGTGGTGTGGATGGAGGAATTACGCTCCATTCCGGTGCAAAACCAGGTAAAAAGCGGATAAAAATCATCAAAACTGCGGGTTTTGGGCCGGTTTTTCAGTCGGGAGTGGACAGTAGCAAGTTGTCGATTACAATATACTCAATCGCTTGCGGATCGCCGGCTACAGATGTTGAATTTAGATTGCCCATAAGGAGAAGTCATGAAACAGATTACCGCTGTGATTAAGCCGTTCAAACTGGACGAGGTGCGTGAAGCACTGGCTGAAGTCAATGTCACTGGCCTGACGGTCACCGAAGTCAAAGGTTTTGGCCGCCAGAAGGGCCATACCGAACTGTATCGCGGCGCGGAATACGTCGTCGACTTCCTGCCGAAGGTTAAAGTGGAAGTGGTTGTCGATGACGGCGTGGCCGAGCAAGTGGTCGACGCCATTATCAAGGCCGCGCGCACCGGCAAGATCGGCGACGGCAAGATCTTCGTGCAGAACGTCGAGCAGGTCATCCGCATCCGTACCGGCGAGACCGGCGCCGACGCCGTGTAAGCTTCTCCACGCAATACATTCCAATGCCGGCCTCGCCGGCATTTTTTTTGCCTTCAGGGCGCATAACCAAGGTATGCCATTGCCGTTGGGCCTGACGCATTTTGCGTATATCGTTGCTTGGTTATATTAGTTCGGGTTTTCTAGGTGGATTAGTAATATAGCCGCACTGTCCACTACGAGATGCCGCGCCATGATCAAGACCGTTCCCGTTGCCTTCGCGCTGTCGCTGTTTGCCGTGCTCGCCGATGCGGGCGCTTCGCCCAGCGTTTATCCAACCGGCGTGACGCGTTACGACACCAGCATCGCGTACAACAGCTACGTGATCTTCAGCGGCCAGGACAAGAAAACCCATTTGATCGATATGAACGGCAACGAGGTCCACAGCTGGGACGCCGAGGGCTTTCCGCCGGTGCTGCTGGATCCGGCGCTGACAGGCGGCAAACGCGGCCACGTGCTGGTGCAGCTGGCCAGCACCGCCGGCACCTCCAACGAGGGCAACGGCCTGCGCAACCAGACGATCGGCGAACTGGACTGGAACAGCAACGTCGTCTGGCAATGGGGCGCGGCGGGCGATGCGCAGTCGATGTACGGTCAGGTCGATGTCAAGGCGTCCGCGCAGGTGCCCGGCGGCAGCGCCAAGCAGCACCACGACTGGCGGCGCCTGACCAACGGCCATACACTGGTGTTGGCCAACCTGGTCCATCCGGTCGCCGGCTTTGCCGCGCCGCAGGTGCTCGACGATGTGATTTACGAGGTCGACGCCAGCGGCGACATCGTGTGGAAGTGGATCGCGTCCGAGCATCTGGGCGAATTCGGCTTCTCGCCCGATGCGCTCAAGCTGGTCAAGGCCGGCCAGTCGCCGCGCGGCGCAGGGGCGCCTTTCGACTACCTGCATATCAATAACATGTCGGTGCTGGGGCCGAACCGCTGGTTCGACGCCGGCGACCAGCGCTTCCATCCCGATAATATCCTGATCGATTCGCGCGAGGCCAATTTCATCGTCATCATCGACAAGCGCAGTGGCAAAGTGGTGTGGTCGCTGGGTCCGGATTATCCGGCCCAGGCGCGCGGCCCGCGCGTACTGCCGCGCGCCGTGGACCAGATCGTCGGCCCCCACGACGCCCACCTGATCGAGCCGGGCCTGCCTGGCGCCGGCAATCTGCTGGTGTTCGACAACCAGGGCGAGGCCGGCTACCCGCGCGTCGGCGTCGGCGTGCAGCCGCGCTCGCGGGTGCTGGAAATCGATCCGGTATCGAAGCGCATCGTCTGGGAATACACCGGCGCCGATTCCAATGGACCGGACTGGAGTTTCTACAGCTCGTTCATCAGCAGCGCGCGCCGCCTGCCCAACGGTAATACGCTGATCGATGAGGGCATGAACGGCCGCATCTTCCAGATCACGAACAAGGGCGATATCGCCTGGGAATACGTCAGCCCGTATTTCGCGCCGACGCCGGTTGCCGGCGCGGGCAGGCCGGTGCTGAGTAATTGGTTGTACCGCGCCCAACCGGTGCCGTACAACTGGGTGCCGGAAGGCACTCCGCGCTCCGAAAAAGCGGTCACGCCGCCGGAGCCAGGCAAGTTCCGCGTGGTCACGAACTAGACGCGGACACGCCACGGCCCGGCCACCAGCGCCCGCGCCACTCCACATACCTATAACAGACGCGCCGGCGCCAATGTCGGCGCGGCGGGCCGCCGCGTCCGCTTTAACAATGGAAAACGCTATGCAACAGAAAAAACTCGCCGCCGCCATCGCCGCGGCTTATGGACTGGTCTTTGCCCACGCCGCACCCGCCCAAGCCCAAGCCCAAGCCGCCGCGGTGGCGGCAGTGGCCGAGGTGTCCGCAGCGACGGACCCGGCCGAGGCGGCTGCGGCCGACGCCGCCGTAGTGGATGCGTCCCAGGAAGTGGTGGCCCGCGTCACCGTCTCCACGCGCCGCCGCAATGAAACCTCGCAAAGCGTGCCGACCACGATGAGCGTGCTGGACGCGAACAGCCTGGAGAGCAACCGCGTCTACCGCGTGCAGGATTTGCAGCAGCTGCTGCCCAGCACCACCGTCAACTACGTCCACGCCCGCCAGATGAGCTTTGCGGTGCGCGGCCTCGGCAACAATCCGGCCAGCGACGGCCTCGAAGGCAGCGTCGGCGTTTATCTCGACAACGTCTACCTGGCCCGGCCGGGCATGGCCGCCTTCGATACGCTCGACATCCAGCAGCTCGAACTGCTGCGTGGTCCGCAAGGCACCTTGTTCGGCAAGAACACCACCGCCGGCGTGCTCAATATCACCAGCAAGCAGCCGACCTTCCGTTCCGAAAACAGCGCCCAGCTGTCGATCGGGGAGCAGGGCTATGCGCAGGGCAAGGCCGTGATCTCGGGCGCGTTCTCCGACACGGCCGCCGGCCGCATCTCGCTGTACAAAACCCACGAGGACGGCTACATCACCAACATCCACAACGGCGACAAGGTGCAGGGTGGCGACCGCCAGGGCGTGCGCGCGCAGTTGCTGCTCGAACCGAACAACCAGCTCAGCGCGCGCCTGATCGCCGACTATAACGTCGAGGATTCCAACAACGGCACGCTGATTTTCTACAGCGCCGGTCCCAGCGGCCGCTTTTTGACGCAGGCGGCCGCCGTCGGCGGGCATCCGGTCACCGATCCCACGCTGCGCCAGGTCAACCTGGACGCCGGCTCGCACGTGGACGTGCACCAGGGCGGCGTCTCGGGCGAGGTCAACTGGAAGCTCGACAGCGACTACAAGTTCACCTCGATCAGCGCCTACCGCTTCTGGGACTTCACGCCGCGCAACGACGACGGCCTCGACGTGCCGGTGGTGCTCAACGTCGGCGCCTCCACCCGCCACCGCCAGTTCACGCAGGAGTTCCGGCTGGCGACGCCGCTGGGCCGCGAGGTCGAATCGGTGCTCGGCGCTTATTACTACTACCAGAATTTGGACAACACCAGTTTCACCATCAACGGTCCGCTGGCCGACCGCTTCAACGCCACGCCGGCCGGCGCCTGGAGCAACGTCACCAGCTACGGCCAAGGCCGTTTGCGGGTCAACAGCTACGCCTTGTTCGGCCAGTCGATCTGGCACATCGACCCCAAGTGGGACCTGACCGCCGGCCTGCGCGCCACCTACGAGGACAAGCTGGCGCGCGTCACGCGCGATGTGCCGATCGGCGCGCCCGTCACCGGCGCGGCGCTGGCGTCGCGCAACGCCCGCTACGGCGCCTTCAACTCCGGCGACGTCCGCCTGAACAACCTGAGCCCGTCCGCGCTGCTGACGCTGGCGTACAAGCTCGATACCGACGTGCTGGCGTTCGGCAGCGTGTCGCACGGCGAAAAGTCCGGCGGCATCAACCTGTCGGTGCCGGGCGCGGCCGGCGTATCCTCGCTCAAGGTCGACAACGAAAAGGCCAACAATCTGGAACTGGGCATCAAGAGCAATCTGCTCGGACGGCGCGCGCAGGTCAACGCCAGCCTGTTCTGGAACGAGGTGCACGGCTATCAGAACAACGCCTACGACCCGGTCAGCGCCACGTCCTACCTGACCAACGCCGGCGACGTGCGCAGCCGTGGCCTGGAACTGGACACCAGCCTGGTCGTCATGCGCGGTTTCACCGTGGGCGCCAACGGCTCGTTCAACGACGTCAAGTACACCGAGTACAAGAACGCCCCATGCCCGGCCGAGCGCCTCGGCCCTTCGTGCGACCTGTCGGGACGGGCGGCGCTGGTCAACGCGCCGCGCTGGATCGGCAACCTCAGCGCCCAATACGCGCACGCGCTGGCCGCCAACATCGAAGCCTATGGCAACGTCAACTACGCCTATCGCGGCGCCACCTACGGCACCCTGGACGCGTCCGAGTATTCGCGCATTCCGGCCTACAGCCTGACCAACTTGTCGGCAGGGATTAAACTGAAGAACGGCGCGACCCGCTGGGACATCTCCGTGTGGGCCAAAAACGTCTTCGACAAGCAGTACTACACCAGCATGTGGAACACCAGCCCCAACGCCTACAACACCGTGATCGGCACGCCGCGCCAGATCGGCCTGACCGCCCGCGCGGACTTTTAATGGAGACCAGCAATGACCGATAAAATCGATACCACCAAGCAGGCCGACACGGTTCGCCGCCGCATCCTCAAAACCCTGCCGGCGCTGGCGCTGGCCGGCTATGTGCCGGGCGCGCTGGCGGCGGGCAAGCAGCAGCCCAACATCCTGTTCATCCTGGCAGACGACCTCGGCCACGCCGACCTGGGCGTCTACGGCCAGACCGACATCAAGACGCCGCAACTGGACCGCCTGGCCGCGCAGGGCTTGCGCTTCACGCAGGCCTACGCCAACTCGGCGGTGTGCTCGGCCACCCGGTTCGCATTGATCACCGGCCGCTACCAGTACCGTCTGCGCGGCGGCCTGGAGGAACCGATCGCAGGCGCCTCCGACACGCTCGGCTTGCCGCGCACGCATCCCACCTTGCCGTCGCTGCTGCGCAAAAACGGCTACGCCACCGCGTTGATCGGCAAGTGGCATCTCGGCTCGTTGCCGAACTTCGGTCCGATCAAAAGCGGCTACGACAGCTTCTTCGGCAATTACGGCGGCGCCATCGATTACTTCACGCACAAGCCCGGCGTCGGTCCCAACGTGAAGGAGGATTTGTACGAGGACGAGGTGCCGGTGCACCAGATCGGCTACTACACCGACTTGCTTGGCGCGCGCGCGGTCGACTTCGTCAACAGGCAAAAGGAGGGCAAGCCGTTCCTGCTGTCGCTGCACTACACGGCGCCGCACTGGCCGTGGGAAGGTCCCGGCGACGAGGCGATCTCGCGCGACATCGACAACATCTTCCACTACGACGGCGGCGACCTGGCGACCTACGGCCGCATGGTCGAATCGCTGGACGCGTCGATCGGCCGCGTGCTCAAGGCGCTCGAGGACAAGGGGCTGGCCGAGAACACCATCGTCATCTTCACCAGCGACAACGGCGGCGAACGGTTCTCCAAGACCTGGCCGCTGTCCGGGCAGAAAACCGAGCTGCTCGAGGGCGGCATCCGCGTGCCGGCCATCGTGCGCTGGCCCGGCAAGATCGCGGCCGGGCAGGTAACCGACCAGGTCGCCGTGAGCATGGACTGGCTGCCGACCCTGCTGGCCGCCGCCGGCGGCGCGCCCGATCCGGCCTACCCGACGGATGGACAGAACCTGCTGCCGACCTTGCTGGGCCAGGCCAAGCCGCGCGAACGCACGGTGCTGTGGCGCTACAAGGCCAACGCCCAGCGCGCGATACGGTCGGGCGACTGGAAGTATCTGAAAATCGGTGGCAACGAATTCTTGTTCGATGTCGTCAAGGATCAGCGCGAGCGCGCCAACCTGGCCCGGCGCCACCCGGAGGTGTTCGCCAGGCTGAAGACGCAATGGGAGCAATGGGACAAGGAGATGCTGCCGATCACCACCGATGTGCGGACCCATGGGGTCACCGGCAAGGTGCAGGCGGACCGCTACGGCGTGCCCGACAACGCACCGGCGCCGGTGCGCGATTAGCGCGGCAGGGCGGGTTTTGTTCCATGCAACGGGAGTGGCGATTTTGCCACACCCGTGTTTTTGCCCGTTGCTTGTGTAAGGTATTGTTTCTAAAGGAGATCCGCACCAAAATTTGTTCAGTCCTGAAAGGAAACAGGGTGCGTTTGTTTAGTGTTGCCTCATTAAACAGTCAGACAATTCGTCGAGGGGTTTGTCCTAGCCAAAATCAATGTTAGCGTATATCAATCCGGTGTTAGTTTTAACATTTTAAGCGGCGCCGGGTTATCTACTACAAAAAACATTAGCGGGAGACACCTTGGAGAATTACAAAAAAACGGCGATAGCTATGGCTATCGCGCAAATCGCATTACTTTCCACCAACGCGGCGCAAGCGCAAACCACCCCCACCAAGGAAGAAGCACCGGCCAGCGCGGTCGTGGTGGTGAGCGGACAGCGCGCCGCGCTGCAATCGGCGCAAAAGCTCAAGCAGGAGGCCGACGAAGTCGTCGACTCGATCGTCGCCGAAGACATCGGCAAGCTGCCGGACCGTTCGGTCACGGAGGTGCTGCAGCGTATCGCCGGCGTGACCATCGACCGCAACATGGCGGGCGACCCTAACCGTCAATCGGTCGAGGGCTCCGGCGTGTCCGTGCGCGGCCTGACCTACGTGCGGTCCGAAATCAACGGCCGCGACGCGTTTTCCGCCGGTGGCGGCCGCTCGCTCGGTTTCTCCGACGTGTCGCCTGAGCTGATGGCCGGCGTCGATGTCTACAAGAATCCGTCCGCCGAGCAGGTCGAAGGCGCCATTGCCGGCCTGGTCAATCTGCGCACCGCCATGCCGTTCGACTACAAGGGCTTCAAAGGCACGGCGGGCTTCTCGGAATCCTATTCCACGCTGCGCGAGGGCAAACCTTCGCCGACCAGCACCATCTTGCTGTCGAACCGCTGGACCACGCCGTTCGGCGAAGTCGGCGCCCTGGTCAATTTCGCCAAGGCCAAGAGCCCGAGCCGCTCCGACGGCGTCGGCGTCGATCCGTACTTCCCGCACGTGAACTCCACCGATCCGGCCCTGTACGACCGCTCCAAGACCCAATGGATACCGATGGGCGTGGGCTATCGCTCGCAGGACTTCGACCGCACCCGTCGCGGCGACTACGCGGCGCTGCAGTGGAAGCCGAACAAAGACCTGACGGCCGGACTGACCTACTTCAAGACCCACTACAAGGAAGACCTCGACGAACACGTCGTGGCCTCGTCCGAGGACAAGTGGTACCAGCAGGTTGCCAGCAGCAACTCGGTGTTCGACAAAAACGGCGCCTTCCAGAGCGGCACCATCTCGAACCCGACCTATGGCGGCTCGCCGTTCAACAGTTCGCAGCGTATCAACACGCGTGAATCGGCCACCCGCGACCTGGCGCTGAACGTCCAATGGCGCATCACGCCCGACCTGACCTGGACCAACGACTTCCAGCATGTGCGTTCGACCACCGAAGGCTTCGACGCCGACGTCTCGACCGGCTTCATCCTGCCGAGCCAGACCATGGACATGACCGGCAAGGTGCCGCAGATCGGCCTGGGTTCGGCGGCCTACATGGCCGACCCGAAAAACTACTACTGGGCCTACACCCAGGAAGCGCTGGACCGCGCCGAGGCCACGCAGAAAGCATGGAAATCGGACGTCAAGTTCGCGTTCGACGATCCGGTGCTGCGCGACATCCGCTTTGGCGTGCGCATGGCCAACCGCGAAGGCGAGAACCACAGGGCGCAGAAGTTCTACAACTGGTCGGCGATCACCTTCCCGTGGATGGAAGGCTGGCAGATCAACGGCGTCGCCCGCCTGAGCGATCCGCGCTTTGCCGGCGGCTCGTCGCTGCAGACGATGGACAACTTCTTCGGCGGCAAATACAACATCCCGCCGATGCTGTTCGCCGACGAAGCGACGGTGCGCGGCTTCCCCGAGCAATGGAGCAAGATCCACTCGTACCACGACGTGCTGTGCGCCGAAAAAGGCTCGACCTGCGATCCGTGGAAGGCCGCCAGCTACAACGATCCGGCCGCCAACAACACGCAGACCGAGAAGACGCGCGCCGCCTACACGCAGTTGCGCTTCGGCTGGGATAACCTCAAGTACCCGATCGACGGCAATGTCGGCATCCGCTACGTAAAAACGACCGGCGCCGGCAGCGGTTTCGTCTCGTTCACGCGGCCGTCGCTGCCGACCGGCGCCGCCGGCGTCGTGCCGACCGGCCAGGGCAACCTGATCGACATCGCATCGTTCGCGCAGCAGCAGTCGGTCAACAACTCGTACGACAACTGGCTGCCTAGCTTGAACCTGCGCATGAAGGCCTCCGACCAGCTGCAGTTCCGCTTTGCGGTGGCCAAGTCGCTGTCGCGTCCGGACTTTAATCAGCTCCAGGTGCAGACCACGCTCAACGCCCAGCACAGCCAGACGGTCACCCGCGACGCGGCGGGCAACACTGTCGCCGTGAACTTCGACGGCACCAGCCTGAGCGGCACCAGCGACGGCAATCCGCTGCTCAAGCCGACCACGTCGACCAACGTCGACCTGACCGCCGAGTGGTACTTCGCCAAGGCCGGTTCGCTGACGTTCTCGGCGTTCAACAAGGACCTCAAGGACATCATCACCACCAAGAACTACAGCTACAACGCGGTTGACGTGAACGGCACGCCGCGCACGTTTGTGGTCACCGGTCCGGTCAATGGCGCCAACGGCTTTGCCCGCGGTTTCGAACTGGCCCACCAGCAGTACTACGACTTCGTGCCGGACTGGCTGCGCGGCCTCGGCAGCCAAGCAAGCTGGACCTATGTGTCGAGCGAGCGCAAGCTGAAGGACCCTGTGTTTAACGCATGGTGCTCGGGCAACGACGCGTCGACCAACTTTAACCTGTTCATCAACGGCTGCGACACCGATGGCCGCGCGTTCGGCAAGACGCCGTTGCAGGGCCTGTCGCGCCACACCATCAACCTGGCGCTGATGTACGAAGCGCACGGCTTGTCGATGCGCGTGGCTTACAACTGGCGCTCGCGTTACCTGCTGGGCGTGACCCAGTGGGGCAGCCGCGGCAACAACGGTCTGAACACGAATCCGGCCGCGCCTGCGGACAAGTACCTGATTCCGACGACCGTCAACGACCAGGCCTTCGGTCTGCCGTTGTACCAGGCCGCCTACGGCCAGGTGGATGCGTCGATCTTCTACGACTTCACGGACAAGTTCCGCGTCGGCATCCTCGGGACCAACCTGGGGAACTCGTACACGCGTCAGATCATGGAGCAGCACGCGGGCGAATTCACCCGTCAGGTGTTCATGAGCGGTCCGCGCTACACGGTGCAGGCAACCTACGCGTTCTGATCGAGTCGTATCCTCGATCCGCCGGCGGGGACGCTCTCCACGCCGGCGATCTTTCTCCCGCCCGGGCTTGCCCCGCGCGGGAGTTTTTTATGACGGCGCCGGAATCATGTCGACCGCGTCCCACGCATAGCCCGGGCTCAGCCAGCCGGGGACGCGCCGGCACGCGGACTTCCATAGTCATTTCTTGCGATGCAAGGTCAACGGTGCTTGGGCAACAATGACGATTAAATCACGCAGTTGAGCGATGGCGTTTCCACGAATGCGCGCATGATCTCGATGTTGACAGCGATGGCCTGCGCGCTGCCTACTACGGAAGAGAGCATTGCCACGCCTTGCTCGGTGAACGCATATGGCGCATAGCGGCGGCCGCCACGTCCGGCCCGCCGGGCAGTTCGGCGAAGATCAAAATTAGTGCTAATCAGTGACGTCCGATACGCAGATCGAACTTCCACGTCACCAGCCGCAAGGTGGTGATGAAGGTGGCGCTGGTCCACAGCGCGTAGTCGTCGCTAACATGCATGTATTGCAGGCCGATATACATCCAGCAGCCGAAGAAGGCGCAGATGGCGTAGGGTTTGCCGTCGCGGAAGACCATCGGCACTTCGTTGCAGACGATGTCGCGCAGCACGCCGCCGAAGATGCCGGTGATTACGCCCATCATCGAGGCGATGAACAGCGGCATGCCGGCCGCCTGCGCCTGCGACACACCGGCCACGGCAAACAAGCCCAGGCCGATGGCGTCGGCGATGACGATCAGCCGTTCGGAGAGGATCTGGCGCAGCGTGCGCATCAGCGGCACCGCGATCAGCGCCAGCACGAAGATGAGGATTGCGTATTCCTGGTGCATGACCCAGAACAGCGGTCGGCGGTCGAGCAGGATGTCGCGCAAGGTGCCGCCGCCGAACGCGGTGATGAAGGCCACCGTGAAGACGCCGACCAGGTCCATCCGCTTGCGGCGCGCTTCGACAAAGCCGGAGAAGGCGCCAACCAGGATCGCCACGATTTCGATGATGATGATCAGGGAATCGTGGACGGGGACGGGCTTCATGTAGGCAAGCGGACAAGTTGGGAATGCCCGTAGGTTAACATGCCGCAACAGTTTGGTGTGAGTGATCGTGGAGGAGTCGCCGGCGACGCATGCATGGCGGACTACGCTGCGTTAATCCGCCCCACGTGGCTCCCCGGTTTAGAGGCGTTCCGGCCGCAACGCGGCGCGCAACAACACGATGAGCGCGCCTTCGCCGCCTTCGGACGGACGCGCCTGACAGAAGGCGACCACTTCTTCCTTCTGCACCAGCCAGCTGTGCACCATCGACTTGAGCACCGGCTCCTGGCTTTTCGACCCGAAGCCGCGTCCGTGGATCACGCATACGCAGCGATGGTTGCGCATCGCCGACTTGCGCAGGAAATCGCCGATGGCGTCGCGCGCGGCGTCTCGCCGCAGGCCGTGCAAATCCAGCTCGTCCTGCACCGGCCAGTGGCCCTTGCGCATCTTTTTAACGATGTCCGGGCCAACGCCCGGCGCCGCGTAATTGAGCGCCGGGTCTTCTTCCAGGTAATGATCGACCTCAAACAGGTCCGACAGCGATTCGCGCAGCACGGCCGCGTCGTCCTCCGCCTGCGTCAGCTTGCGGGCCGGCGCGGCGGCCGGGCCGGCCGACTTCGGCAGCGACGGCACGTAACGGTCCGACACCGGCATGCGCTTGACGCCGCCGACGCTGGATTGGAAGATATTCGCTTCCACCGCCTGCGTTTTTTCCCGTTTGACGCGTTCGGCCTCGGCCGCCGCGCGCGCGTCCGCCTGTTCCTTGAGCTGCTTAGCCAGGGATTTCAGGTCGGCGAAGTCTTTCAGGCCCACGGTCGTTCTCCCGATTACTCCTGCGCTTCCAGATACCGCTGCGCGTCCAGGGCCGCCATGCAACCGGTGCCGGCGCTGGTGATCGCCTGACGGTAGATGTGGTCCTGCACGTCGCCGGCGGCAAACACGCCCGGGGCGCTGGTGGCGGTGAACATGCCCTCGAGCCCGGCCTTGGTCTTGATGTAGCCGTTGTGCATGTCGAGCTGGCCTTCGAAGATGCCGGTGTTCGGCTTGTGGCCGATCGCCACGAACAGGCCGTGCACGGTGATGTCGGTGACGGCGCCGGTGTCGGTCGACTGGATCTTCAGGCCGGTGACGCCGCTGTCGTTGCCGACCACTTCCTGCAGCGTGTGGTTGTACTTGATCTCGATCTTGCCTTCGGCGACCTTGGCGTTCAGGCGGTCGATCAGGATCGGCTCGGCGCGGAACTTGTTGCGGCGATGGATCAAGGTGACCTTGGTGGCGATGTTCGACAGGTACAGCGCTTCCTCGACGGCGGTGTTGCCGCCGCCGATGACGGCCACTTCCTGGCCGCGATAGAAGAAACCGTCGCAGGTGGCGCAGGCCGACACGCCTTTACCCATGAAAGCCTGTTCCGATGGCAGACCCAGGTATTGGGCCGAGGCGCCGGTGGCGATGATCAGCGTGTCGCAGGTGTATTCGTTGCTGTCGCCCTTGAGGCGGATCGGACGCGCGGCCAGTTCCACGGTGTGGATGTGGTCGAACACGATCTCGGTATTGAACTTTTCAGCGTGTTGCAGCAGGCGCTGCATCAGGTCCGGGCCTTGCACGCCCATCGGGTCGCCTGGCCAGTTTTCCACGTCCGTGGTGGTCATCAGCTGGCCGCCTTGCTCCATGCCGGTGACCAGCATCGGATTCAGGTTGGCGCGGGCGGCGTAGACGGCGGCACTGTAGCCTGCGGGGCCGGAGCCAAGGATCAGTACACGGGCGTGTTTAGGAGTGGTCATGGAGGGCTTCTTAATATGTTGGATTAATCCGAATTTGGGGGCGTTTAGAGTGGAGGCAAGGGCAGCTGCGGACAGGTATCCCATCAGCAGCCATTGCATTCACGCAGGCAATACAAGATTATAGTGCAAGCAGGCGAAGAGCATGAATCGTCGGGCCGGTTGATGCTGCTTTGCCGTAAAATACCGTATATGAATATTTACCCCTCGCTAACGTTGCAACACCTTAATACCTATGAGCAGTAAAAAAGTTCAGGAGCGAGCGCCAAAAGCTGGAACTTCCTCCTCGCCGGGCTATACCCGCACCCCGACCATGCGCCAACCGCTGCCGAACCGGCTGGTACGGCTGCTGTCGGAGGCGCGCTGGCTCGCGCTGGCGGTACTGGGCCTGTATTTCGTTTTGATATTGGCCAGTTACAACAAAATGGACCCGGGTTGGTCGCATGAGACCCTGGTGCCGAAAGTGACCAACCTGGGCGGCCGCGCCGGCGCCTGGCTGTCCGACCTGTTGCTGTATATCTTCGGTATTTCCGCCTGGTGGTGGGCGTTCTGCCTGTTGCGCCTGGTCTGGAACGGTTATCGGCAGTTGACCCAGAAATACGTGATGTCCAAGGAAGCCGACCCCGAGCACGCGCAGGAGGGCTTGATACGCGGTATCGGCTTCGTGCTGCTGTTTGCCGGCAGCGTCGGGCTTGAATATCTGCGCATGTACTCGCTGCACGCGGAATTGCCGCGCGCGCCGGGCGGTGTCATGGGCGAGCTGATCGGTCATTCGGCCCACGTGGCGTTCGGTTTCACCGGCGCGACCTTGCTGTTGCTGCTGCTGTTCGGCCTGGGCTTCAGCCTGTTCTTCCATGTGTCGTGGCTGGCCGTCGCCGAGCGCATCGGTTACACCATCGAGACCGGCATCGACTGGTTCATCCAGCGCTACCAGTACCGCGAAGACCGCCGCCAGGGCGAAGTGGCCGCCGTCAAGCGCGAGGAAGTGGTCGTCATCGAGCGCGCCAAACACGTCGAAAAGCATGTGGTGTCGGCGCCGGTCAAGATCGAGCCGCAGGTGGTCGCGGTGGTCAAGTCCGAGCGGGTGGAGAAGGAACGCCAGGCCGTGCTGTTCCAGGACCTGAGCGGCGACAGCCAGCTGCCGGCCCTGTCGCTGCTGGACGAGGCCGCCGAGGTGCAGGAAACCGTACCGGTCGAAACGCTGGAATTCACCAGCCGCCTGATCGAGAAAAAGCTGTCGGACTTTGGCGTCGAAGCCAAGGTCGTGGCGGCGTATCCGGGCCCGGTGGTCACGCGTTACGAGATCGAACCGGCCACCGGCGTCAAGGGCAGCCAGATCGTCGGCCTGGCGCGCGACCTGGCGCGTTCGCTGTCGCTGACGTCGATCCGCGTGGTCGAAACCATCCCCGGCAAGAATTACATGGCGCTGGAGCTGCCGAACGCCAAGCGCCAGATTGTGCGCCTGTCCGAGATCGTCGGCTCCAAGGTCTACAACGACAATCCTTCGCCGCTGACCGTGGCGCTGGGCAAGGACATCGCCGGCAAGGCCGTGGTGGCCGATTTGGCGAAAATGCCGCACTTGCTGGTGGCCGGTACCACCGGTTCCGGTAAGTCGGTGGGTATCAACGCCACCATCCTGTCGTTGCTGTACAAGTCCGATCCGGCCGACGTGCGCATGATCCTGATCGATCCGAAAATGCTGGAGATGTCGGTGTACGAAGGCATTCCGCATCTGCTGGCGCCGGTCGTGACCGACATGCGCCAGGCCGGCCACGCGCTCAACTGGGCGGTCAACGAGATGGAACGCCGCTACAAGCTGATGTCCAAGCTGGGCGTGCGTAACCTGGCCGGCTACAACGCCAAGATCGCCGAGGCCAAAAAGCGCGAAGAGCATATCCCCAATCCGTTCAGCCTGACGCCGGATTCGCCGGAGCCGCTGGAGAAACTGCCGACCATCGTCATCATCATCGACGAGCTGGCCGACCTGATGATGGTCGTCGGCAAAAAGGTCGAGGAATTGATCGCCCGTATCGCGCAGAAAGCCCGTGCGGCAGGTCTGCACTTGATTCTGGCGACGCAGCGTCCATCTGTGGATGTGATTACCGGCCTGATCAAGGCCAACATTCCGACCCGGATCGCGTTCCAGGTATCGTCGAAGATCGACTCGCGCACCATTCTCGACCAGATGGGCGCCGAGGCGCTGCTGGGGATGGGCGACATGCTGTACATGCCGCCGGGCACCGGCCTGCCGGTACGCGTCCACGGCGCGTTTGTGTCGGATGACGAGGTGCACCGCGTGGTCAAACACCTCAAGACCACCGGCGAGCCGAATTATATCGACGGCATACTGGAAGGCGGCACCCTGGAAGGCGAGGGCGGCGCCGACGGCGCGGCGGCAGGCGAGGGCGGCGGCGAAGCCGATCCGATGTACGACCAGGCGGTGCAGGTGGTGCTGAAAAACCGCCGCGCGTCGATTTCGCTGGTGCAGCGCCATTTGCGCATCGGCTATAACCGCGCGGCACGTTTGCTGGAACAGATGGAAAATAGCGGCGTCGTGTCGTCGATGCAATCGAACGGCAACCGGGAAATCCTGGTGCCCGCCGCCAGTGCTGAATAACCAAGGAATAGATACCGTATGAAGTATGTGAAAAACGTAGCGATGTTGGCCGCCGGCCTGCTGCTGGCGGGCGCTGCCGGCGCCACGGCGCTGGACCAGTTCAAGAGCTTTGTCGCCTCGACCAAGGCGGCCAAGGGCGAGTTCACCCAGCGCCAGATCAAGAACACCAGCGGCGAAACGGCCAAGCCGACGCCACCGTCGAGCGGTACTTTCCTGTTTGCCCGTCCGGGCAAGTTCATCTGGACGTATGTGAAGCCTTACGACCAGGTGCTGCAGGCCGACGGCGAAAAGCTCTACATCTTCGACAAGGACCTGAACCAGGTCACGGTCAAGCAACTGGGCAATGCGCTGGGCTCGTCGCCGGCCGCGATCCTGTTCGGTAGCAACGATCTGGAAAAGAACTTCACGTTGTCGGAAGCCGGCACCAAGGACGGCATGGAGTGGCTCAAGGCCGTGCCGAAAGCCAGGGACACCAGCTTCGAGCAAATCAGCATCGGCCTGCGCGACGGCTTGCCGCAAGCGATGGAGCTGAAGGATTCGTTCGGCCAGACGTCGTTGCTGACGTTCAGCAAATTCGAGAAAAATCCCGCGCTGACTGCGACGAGTTTTAAATTCGTCATGCCGAAGGGCGCGGACGTGTTCAATAATTAAAGCTTCACGCATCCAGCGACAACGCCGCAGCCGTGACGCTGCGGCGTTTTCCATTCCGAGAGACTATGGCTGACCTATTTGCAACAGAACCGCGCCAGCCGCTCGCCGAAGCACTGCGCCCCAAGACGCTCGATGATGTCATCGGCCAGCACCACCTGCTGGGGCCGGGCAAGCCGCTGCGCCTGGCGTTCGAGTCGGGCCAGCCGCATTCGATGATTTTGTGGGGCCCGCCGGGTGTCGGCAAGACCACCTTGGCGCGGCTGACCGCCAACGCCTTCGAGTGCGAGTTCATCGCCTTGTCGGCCGTATTCTCGGGCGTGAAGGACATCCGCGCCGCGATGGAGCAGGCGCAGCAGAATCTGACGATGGGCAAGCATACGATCCTGTTCGTCGACGAGATCCACCGTTTCAACAAGTCGCAGCAGGACGCGCTGTTGCCGTATGCCGAGTCGGGCTTGGTGACGTTGATCGGCGCGACGACCGAAAACCCGTCGTTCGAGGTCAACTCTGCGCTGCTGTCGCGGGCCCAGGTGTACGTGCTGCAATCGTTCAACGAGGACGAGCTGAAGCAACTGGTGGCCAAGGCGCGCGCCAAGGTGCTGGCGCATCTGGAGTTCGACGACGCCGCCGTCGACACCTTGATCGGCTATGCCGACGGCGACGGCCGCCGCCTGCTCAATCTGCTGGAGCAAACCAGCACGGCCGCCAACGCCGCCAAGACCAACAAGGTCACCAGCGAATTCATCCAGAATGCGCTGACCCTGAACGCGCGCCGGTTCGACAAGGGCGGCGACAACTTCTACGACCAGATCTCGGCGCTGCACAAGTCGGTGCGCGGCTCCAATCCGGACGCCGCGCTGTACTGGCTATGCCGCATGCTCGACGGCGGCGCCGACGCCAAATACCTGTCGCGCCGCATCGTGCGCATGGCGTGGGAGGATATCGGACTGGCCGATCCGCGCGCCATGCAGCTGGCCAACGACGCCGCCGCCACGTTTGAACGCCTCGGCTCGCCGGAGGGCGAACTGGCGCTGGGGCAGGCGGTGATTTACCTGGCCATCGCCGCCAAGAGCAACGCCGGCTACAACGCCTTCAACCAGGCCATGGCGTTCGTGAAGAAGGATAAGTCGCGCGAAGTGCCGGTTCATCTGCGCAACGCGCCGACCAAGCTGATGAAGGAACTGGGCTACGGCCATGAGTACCGCTACGCGCACGACGAGCCGCATGCCTACGCGGCCGGCGAAACCTACTTCCCGGACGATATGCGCGAGCCGGGCTGGTACCAGCCGGTGCCGCGCGGAATGGAAAGCAAGATCGCCGACAAGATGGCCTTCCTGCGCAAGCTCGATGAAGATGCCGGTAAAAGTTAAAGGAACAGTATGCAGCAAACGATCGTGGTCGACGACATCGACGTGTATATCGAAGGCGGGGTGGAGGGTTCCGAGACGATCGTCATGATCCACGGCTGGCCGGACACGCACCGGCTGTGGGATGCCCAGGTCGAGGAACTCAAAAGCCGCTACCGCTGCGTGCGCTTCACCTTGCCCGGCTTCGACATCGGCAAGCCGCGCCGCTCGTACTCGCTCGACGCGACGATGCGCATCCTGTTGCACATTGTCGCCGCCGTCAACCAGAAGCAGAAGGTGGTTCTGATGTTGCACGACTGGGGTTGCGTATTCGGCTATGAGTTTTATATGCGTAACAAGGGATTGGTGTCGGCGATTGTCGGCGTCGATATCGGCGACGCCAATTCCGAGGCCACGGACCGTTCGCGCTCGTTCGGTCAGAAGATGATGGTCAGCGGCTATCAGAACATCCTGTCGCTGGCGTGGGCCATCGGCGGGCCGATCGGCAATATGATCACGCGCGGCATGGTCAACGCGATGAAAGTGCCGGCGCCGAAACAGTACATCAGCTCGGCGATGAATTTCCCGTATTACATCTTGACGGCGGGAGCGGCCGGATCGTACCGGTCGCTGGTGCCGTTCTTCCCGAAGGTGCCGATGCTGTTCATCTACGGCACGCGCAAGCCGTTCATGTTCCACTCGACGCAATGGCGCGACAAGCTGGCGGCCAGGGAGGGATGCAGGGTGGTGGCGATGAGCACGGATCACTGGCCGATGGTGCGCGACCCGCAGCGCTTCAACGAGGTGGTGCTGGAATGGCTGGAAAAGCCGGCCGCAAAAGAAGAAGCCGCCGGCGAAGACGCGGCGGCTTAGCTTCATGCGATCAAATATTAACGCAGCTTGATCGGCTTGTAGTACGGTGCGAACGGTGGCGCAGGCAGCTGCGCGCCGGCGTACGCGTCGCGGAAGCACGCTGCTTTGCGATTCTCGACGTCGGTGGTGCTCTTCGTTACTTTGCCGGACGCATCCAGGGTCAGCACGATCACAACGGGATACTTGGACAAGTCATGGCAATTGCCTTTCTCGTCCAGCTTTTTCGCGTTGTTGAAGTTCAGCGACACCTCTTCGTACTTGGTCGCCTTATCGTTCGGGAATTGCTTGTTGAACTTGTCCATTTCGGCGGCAAAGTTCGGGTTGGCCGGTGGTGGCGCTTCGTCGGCTGGCGGACCGCCACCCAGCGTCGAGCAACCTGCGGCCAAAACCATCAATGCGCTCATCGCGCCCATCTTCAGATATTGATTTTTCAAATTATTCTCCTCGGGGCTGTTTGTTGACGCATTGTACATATTATCGAGGAGTGCACGTCGCACGATTAGTTGCGTAGGTGAAATCCTACAGATGCAGACTGGAAAGGACTGTGGCAACTTTGCGCTGAAACCCCCGCCAGCCCAGTGGCGCAGCTGTTTCCACCGGCAGCCGCACGCGTACCACGCCCGCGCCAGCCGCCTCGATCAGCATCAAGCCGTCGTTCGGCACTTCGAACGACATTCCCCGGCGCAGCATGAAATCGGTGTGCTCGCCATAGGCGGTGAGCCAGGCCGTGCCGTCCAGGCATTCGATGCGCTGGCCGGCCCCATTGGCGATGCGCAGCGGGTGGTCCTGGGTCAATCGGTATTCGGCCAGGCCTCGTTCTACGGTGACCAGTTGCGGTTTCATGCTGCCTCCTGCGTGCGGTGATTGGATATGCAACCAGAATACGCACCGGCGGCCGACCATAACAGATGCAGCGAATTGAAATTGTTACCGTCACAGAGCGGATTTCGCTACACTGTTATGGTCAAAATGATTGCTCGCTGTACCTGTCGGCCGAGGGTGGGGCTGGGCCACAATATCGAAATGCACATCAATTTGTACGAGCAGCTTGCCAACGAACTGGGCGGATTGATCGCCAGCCGCGTCTTCGCGCCCGGCGACCGGCTGCCGTCGATCCGTCACCTGGCGCAGCAAAAGCGCCTGTCGGTCAGCACCGTCATGCAGGCGCTGCGGCTGATGGAGGATCGCGGGCTGATCGAGTCACGGCCGCAGGCGGGCTATTACGTGCGTCACCGTGCACGGACGATGGCGGTGATGACCGACGCCGCGCACCTGCAGGAGCCGGCCTATGTCGGCATCAACAACCTGCTGATGCGGGTGCTCAAGGCCAACGAGGACCCGCACATCGTCCAGCTGGGCTCGGCCTGGCCGCTCGACGAGCTGCTGCCGATGAAGCGCATGCAAAAGATCGTGGCGGCGGTGGCGCGGCGCGATTCGGCGCTGCTGAGCTCCGTGAGCTGTTACGAAACCAATCATCCCGAGTTCACACGACAGATCCTTCGCCGGGCGTTGGACTGGGGCCGCCTGGACCCGGCCGAGATCGTCGTCACCACCTCGTGCACCGAAGCGATCAGTCTGTGCCTGCGCGCGGTCGCCAAGCCGGGCGACACCGTCGCGATCGAATCGGCCAGCTATTTCGTGCTGCTGCAGCTGATCGAATCGCTCGGCATGAAGGCGCTGGAAATACCGACCCATCCCAAGACCGGGCCGTCGATCGACGCGCTCGAACTGGCGATGAACGCCGGCCTGGTGCAGGCCGTGCTGTTCGTCCCGAACGCCAACAATCCGCTCGGCTGCATCATGCCCGAGGCGAACAAGAAGCGGCTGGCCGGTTTGCTGTCGCAGCACAACGTGCCGTTGATCGAGGACGATGTCTACGGCGAGCTGTGCTTCACGCCCGAGCGGCCGTGGCCGGTCAAGGCATACGACACCAGCGGCCACGTCATGCTGTGTTCTTCGTTTTCGAAAGCGGTCAGTCCCGGCGCCCGCGTCGGCTATGTGCTGGCCGGGCGCTACGCCCAGGATGTCGCCGTGCTCAAGATGGTGTCGAGCGGCGCCACCAGCCACTTCTTCCAGGCCGTGCTGGCGGACTTCCTGACCGGCAGCGCCTATGAGAACCAGCTGCGCAAGATGAGAAGGGCGCTGTCGCAGCGCATCGCCCGCATGTCGGACGCGGTGTGCGCCGCGTTCCCGCAACAGTGCACGGTTTCGGAGCCGCAGGGCGGCTTCGTGGTGTGGGTCAGCATGCCGGAGCAGGTCGACGCGCTGGTGCTGCACCAGCGCGCGCACGAGGAGGGTGTGGCTTGCATGCCGGGCCAGCTGTTCTCGGCGTCTGGCAAATACGGCAACTTTGTCCGCCTCAACTGCGGCAACGCCTGGAGTCCGCAGGTGGAGGCGGCGGTCGCCAGGCTCGGCGCGCTGGTACATAGACTTTCGGACGAGGCACGACCGTTGCGCACCGCCGCCTGATCCTCTACATGCCCCCGGGCATCGCCATTTTTTGCACTTCATCCGCCGTTTCTGGCGCTTCGTCGCATCCCGGTGGTTTCGCATACGCCCTTTAGGTACAGTACAACCATACCAAAGCGGCAGACATAAGTCGGTCGAAACCACCACCCAGGGAGCTATCATGAACATCGCTAAAAACATGGAAATCATCTTCGTCACCGTTGCCGTCATCGCTTGCGCAACCGGCTTCGCCACCGCCGCCGACGCACCCGCGATCAAGGTCGCCGCCGACACCCGCACCGCCCATGTCGCCACCGCCCAGGTCGACATGCCGGTGGTCACCGTGACCGCCAAGCGCCTGACCGCCGCCGAAAAAGCCGCGCTGTAATCCCCGGCGGCTTTTCCCCAGCCGGCGGGCTGCTCAAAACTCGCGAGGAAGTGGCATCCTCTTGGTACAATTGACGTTTTCGATACAAACGGCACTTGTCCCCATGATTGATATCCAACTTCTCCGCAAAGATATAGCCAACGTTGCCGCGCGCCTGGCAACCCGCAAGTACCAGCTCGATGTGGACGCGTTCAACGCGCTCGAAGCTGAACGGAAAGCGATCCAGACGCGCACCGAAGAGCTGCAGGGCAAGCGTAATTCGCAGTCCAAGCTGATCGGCATGATGAAGGGCAAGGGCGAAGACACCACGGCGATCATGGCTGAAGTGGCCGGCCTGGGCGACGAGCTCAAGGCCAACGAAACCGCGCTGTCGGCGGTGCAGGCCAAGCTGGGCGATTTCATGCAGGCGATCCCGAATCTGCCGCACGAATCGGTCCCGCAAGGCACGGATGAATCGGGCAACGTGGAAGTGCGCAAAGTCGGCACGCCGCGCAGCTTCGACTTTGAGGTGAAAGATCACGTCGACGTCGGCGCGCCGCTGGGCCTGGACTTTGAAGTGGCCACCAAGCTGACCGGCACGCGCTTCTCGGTCATGAAGGGCGGCATCGCCCGTCTGCACCGCGCGCTGGCGCAGTTCATGCTCAACACGCACACCGACGAGCACGGCTACACCGAGTGCTACACGCCCTACATGGTCAACGCCGACTCGCTGCGTGGCACCGGCCAGTTGCCGAAGTTCGAAGCCGACCTATTCTCGGTCAAAAAAGGCGGCGTCGAAGGCGAGGGCGAGACCTTCTACCTGATCCCGACGTCGGAAGTATCGCTGACCAACATCGTGCGCGACGAGATCGTAGCCGCCGACACCTTGCCGCTGAAGATGACCGCGCATACGCCATGCTTCCGCTCGGAAGCGGGCAGCTACGGCCGCGACACGCGCGGCATGATCCGCCAGCACCAGTTCGACAAGGTCGAAATGGTGCAGGTGGTGCACCCGGACACCTCGTACGCCGTGCTCGACGAAATGGTCGGCCACGCCGAAACGATCCTGCAGCGCCTGGGTCTGCCGTACCGCGTGATGTCGCTGTGCACCGGCGACATGGGCTTCGGCGCCACCAAGACCTTCGATCTGGAAGTATGGCTGCCGGCGCAGAACACCTACCGCGAAATTTCGTCGCTGTCGAACTGCGAAGCCTTCCAGGCACGCCGCATGCAGGCGCGCTTCCGCAACGCCCAGGGCAAGCCGGAGCTGCTGCATACGCTCAACGGGTCGGGCCTGGCGGTGGGTCGCACGCTGGTCGCCGTGCTGGAGAATTACCAGCAGGCCGACGGCAGCGTCGAGATCCCGGAAGTGCTGCGTCCGTACATGGGCGGGCTGACGCATTTGAAACCGTAAAAATAGTCCTTCCCTTTTTGTTGGGGGCTGCTATAATCTTGCCTTCTCGCAGCAGTGACGCGGGAAAAGGAGAGGTGGCAGAGTGGTCGAATGTACTTGACTCGAAATCAAGCGTACGTTAAATCGTACCGTGGGTTCGAATCCCACCCTCTCCGCCAGTATTGAGAAAAACCCGCTTCGGCGGGTTTTTTGCTTTCCGGGGATGAACGAACGCCGGTTGCATAAATCCCATTTTGGCACTTCCGTCTTTTATCACCGGCTGTTATAATCTTGCCTTCGCCGAACAGGCGGTGCAGGACCATTAGGAGAGGTGGCAGAGTGGTCGAATGTACTTGACTCGAAATCAAGCGTACGTTAAATCGTACCGTGGGTTCGAATCCCACCCTCTCCGCCATGATTGAGTAAAAAAGCTCCCGGAAGGGAGCTTTTTTATTTTCCGCGCCGGTGTTTGCGCGGCACGGTTGGTTTGCGCAAAAAACATGTTTTTCGCCAAGATCGCGTAGCATTAGCGCGGAGAAATGGAGGAAACATGGAACGTGCAGTTACCCGGTCATGGACTCTGGACAACGCAAAGATTGTTGCTTACGCCCTGTTGATGGGCGCGGCGTTGCCCGCCTTGGCGCAGCGAGCGCCGCAAGCGGTTAAGGCGCAAGCGGCTGTCGCCACGCCGCACGAGCTGTTCGGCCCCTTGTTCGAGGCGGTGCAGGCGGCGCGCATTTATCCCGACGCCAAAACGTTCGCCGACGCGGTCGCCAAGGAAGATCCGCAAACCATACTTGCGCATTACCAGCGGGAGCAGCCCAAGGATGCGGCCGCGCTGAAAGCCTTCGTCGAGCGCTATTTTTTGCTGCCGACGCCCACCGCCGTCACATTGCGCCAGCACATCGCCTCGCTGTGGCCGGTGCTGACCCGTCCGCCGCTGGACCCGCCCAAATGGTCGTCCGCGCTGGCGCTGCCGGCCAATTACGTGGTTCCCGGCGGCCGTTTCCGTGAAATCTACTATTGGGATTCGTACTTCACGATGCTGGGTCTGCAGGCCGACCATCGCGGCGACCTGGTCGATTCGATGATCGTCGACTTCAAAAGCCTGATCGAACGCTACGGTTTCATTCCGAACGGCACCCGCAGCTACTACCTGAGCCGATCCCAGCCGCCGTTCTTTGCCGCGATGACCCAGCTCAAGCCGCTTGGCGACCGCGCCGACGACGCCAAGGTGCTCGCCGCGCTGAAGACCGAACACGCGTTCTGGATGCGCGGTAGCGCTTGCTTGCCCAAGGCCGGCGCCGGCGCATGCGAGCGTGTGCTGCGACTGGCCGACGGCACGGTCCTGAATCGCTACTGGGATGCCAAAAACTCGCCGCGCGACGAGGCGCTGGGCGAGGACGTCGCCACCGCGCGCGAAGTGCAACGGCCGGCGCCCGAGGTCTACCGCGACCTGCGCGCGGCGGCGGAAAGCGGCTGGGACTTCTCGTCGCGCTGGCTGGACGACCCGGCGCGGTTGTCGTCGATACGCACCACGTCCATCGCACCGGTCGATCTCAACAGTTTGATGTACCAGCTGGAAGGGGAGATCGAAAGGCGCTGCAAGGCCGCTAACGACATGGCCTGCACGACCCAGTTCCGCCGTGCGAAGGAAGTGCGCGCCGCAGCCGTGCAGAAACATCTGTGGCTTGCCGCCGAACGGCGCTACGCCGACTTCGACATTGTCAAAAACGCGCCGACGACGGTGCGCAGCGCCGCCATGCTCTACCCGTTATGGGTCGGCATGGCGACGCAAGCCCAGGCCGACGCGGTCGCCGCGACGACCAAAGGCGAATTGGTGGCCGAAGGCGGTTTGCGCACCACGCTGGTCCGCAACGGCCAGCAATGGGATACGCCGAACGGCTGGGCGCCGTTGCAGTGGGTGGCGATCGACGGCCTGGAGCGCTACGGCCACAAGGAACTGGCGCACGAGATCGCCCGCCGCTGGGTCGGCACGGTCGCCCGGACCTGGGCCGAGACCGGCAAGCTGCTGGAGAAGTACGACGTGGAGGAACGCAAGAGCGGCGGCGGTGGCGAGTATCCCACGCAGGATGGCTTCGGCTGGACCAACGGCGTCACCAGCGCCTTATTGGAGCGCTATCCCGACTTGAACCAGTAAGAACCGACGCATAATAGTTCCTCACGGTTAGCTGAAAGCGCGCCGAGTCACACCGCCGTGGCGTGGCACGTGGCACAATCTGCCAACTTTCAAGGGGATATTCATGTTCGGATTCGATTTGCGCGCGGCCAAGGTGACGTGGACCGTGTTTCTGGTGGCGCTGCTGCTGTTTGTCGGCTACCTGATTTCTTCGACGCTGCTGGTGGTGGCGTTCGCGGTGTTCTTCAGCTACCTGTTGTACCCGCTGGTCGAATTGGCCGAGCGCTTCCGGCCCCGGCGTGTCTCGCGCACGGTGTCGATCGGCGTGGTGTTCGTGCTGGTGATCGCCCTGGTGGCGGTGGCCGGCACCTTGTTCGGCACCCAGATCGAGCAGCAGGCGAGCAGCCTCAGCCAGCAGTTGCCCGCCTTGCTCAAATCCGGATCGCTGATCGACCGCATCCCCTTGCCCGATTTCATGGAGCCGCTGCGCGCGCGCATCCTGGCATTTCTGCAAACCCAGATGGACGCCGGAACCGACCAGGCCGTGCCTTTCGCCAAGCAGTTCGGCGTCGGCGTGCTGCATGCGGCAGGCAATCTGATTTATCTGGTGCTGGTGCCGGTGCTCAGCTTTCTGTTGATCAAGGAGGCGCCGGCCATGCGCGTGGGGCTGCTGGCGATGCTCAAGCCGGCCAAGCGCGGCTTGTGGTCCGGCATCATCGCCGACCTCGATTTGCTGTTGTCGCGCTATGTGCGCGCCGTGCTGATCCTGTCGATTGCCACCTTCATCGCTTACGGCATCGCGTTCTCGCTGCTCGGCGTGCAATATTCGCTGCTGCTGGCGGGCGTGGCGGCGGTGCTGGAATTCATTCCGTTTGCGGGACCGCTGGCCGCCGCCGCGCTGGCCGTGCTGGTGGCCGGCTTTACCGGCTACGAGCACATGCTGTGGCTTGTCATGTTCATCGTGGCTTACCGGCTGGTGCAGGATTACGTGATCAACCCTTACCTGATGAGCGAAGGCGTCGAAGTGAGCCCGCTGATGGTGATTATCGGCTTGCTGGCCGGTGAACAGCTGGGCGGTGTGGCCGGCATCTTCCTGTCGGTGCCGGTGATGGCGGCGGCCAGGTTGTTGTTCGTGCGCCTGCGCGCCGCCCGGGCAAGCGAGCTGGCGCCCGATCCGGCGCCGGTGCGTATCGTCGGATAAGGCAAACCCGACCGGCGGCTATTTACCGTCGCCGCAGCACTTCTTGTACTTCTTGCCGCTGCCGCAAGGGCAGGGATCGTTGCGGCCGACCTTGACGGCTTTCACCGGTTCGGGATGCCAATGGGCGTTGATGCGGATGACCGACTGAATCAGCGCGTGCTCCCAGTCTTCGCCTTGCCTGTGAAGCGGCGCGAACCATTCGGGCTGGGCCGCTTGCAGCGGCGCCCAGCCTTCGGCGTCGAGCGCCATGCCGGTCTCGAAACCGGCGGTCCACGCCTCGGCGCTCCAGGCGCCGCCGCACTCGTAGATCGGCTCGAAGCTGCCGGGATCCTGCGCCATCCATTTGCGCATGTATTCAAGGTGGCGCAGGACCAGGCCGGTCGCCGCCTCGGTGCCGGCCGCCTGGCCGCCGCCCCACACCTTGTCCAGCCACAGCGCTTGCGGCACCGGGCGCGGGCCGATCACCAGCGCCGTCAGCAAGCCTTCCAGCGCCGAGACGTCTATTGCCTGCTCGCCGATGTCGCGCAACAAGTCGTCGAGTTGGTCGTATTCTTCGTCGCTGAGGGGTGTTGTAAGCATGGTCTGAACCGATAGTCTGGGGGAGACGACATTCTACCTGCAAGTGACGATCTCAATCAGGCAAGCAATTTTATTGAATTCGCAATATGATGCGTGCCAACATTAATTCATTCCAAATCCCAAGGAGTCGACATGAAACCTAGCATTTTCCTGGCTGCGGCCACCCTCACGATCGCCGGTTGGGCCAGCGCCGCCGCGCCCGACGCGGTCCAGGTCAAGGCCGCCCACGATCTGCTGGCGTCGATGCAGGCGGAAAAGCTGCTGCGCATGACGGCCGGCATGAGCAAGTTTCCCAGCCCGGCGCAGCGCGAGCTGACCATGGCCAAGGTCGAAAAGCTGACGCCGGAGATGGTCTATACCAAACTGTCGCAACCGGTGGCGCGCCTGGTCAGCACCGAGACGGCGGTCGAGATGACCCGTTACTACCAGTCCAGCTACGGCCAGCGGCTGCTCAAGGAAACCTACAACGGCGGCCCACGCATGTACGCGGCCGATCCGACCCCGACGCCGGCCGAGAAAGCCGAGCAGAAGAAGCCGGCCTTCGTCAAAGCCCAGAAGGAATTCAAGGCGGTCGAGCCGGCCATCCGCCATGAGGTGTTCGTGCTGCTGACGGAGATCAACAAAGGCAAATAACGCAGTTGCAAATTGAAAATTATTAAAAAATAAAGCATACTAAGTCCTTAACTTTCAAGGACTAGTCGATGCTGAAGAAATTTGCTCTCGTGCTGGCGCTGTCGTCGGCGCTGTCGCCATTCGCCGTGCGGGCCGCCGATCTACCGACTTACCCGTTCATCCACGTCAGCGGCGAGGGTTTTGTCATGGTGGCGCCGGACATGGGCGAAATCGACTTCGACGTCAGCGCCTTCGATGCCGACCCGGCGGTTGCCGTGGCGTTGATCCAGACGCGCGTGGAGGAAATCCGCGCGCTGCTGGTCGAGCATTCCGGACCGCCCGAGGGCGACAGCGCGGCCGGCGCCGAAGTGCAGGACATGCGCAAGGAAATGCGCAAGTCCGCCAATCCCGATCCGGCGGCATCGCCGGAATACGATATCCGCAGCTCGGTCCACATCGTGGTGCGCGACCTGACCAAATGGGGTCCCATCATGCAGGCGCTGCTGGACATGAAGAACATTGACCATATGTCGACCACGTTCGGCAAAAGCGATCGTCTCAAGGTGGAGGAGGAGCTCACCGCCGCCGCCATCAAGGATGCGCTGCGCCGCGCGGAGGGCATGGCGGCCGGGTTCGGCAAGAAGGTCGGACCGGTGACGGCGATCTCGTCGAGCCCGCTGCGCAACCTGACCAAGGCCATCGGCCTGATGCCCACCGATTACTACAATCCGGATCGGCGCACGCAAGCGAAGACCAGCGAAAAGGATTTCCTGTCGATCACGGTGTTGCGCTGGACGCAGAACGTCGACATGATTTTCCGCATCAAATAACGACAAGATGGCTTGCGACCGGCTGCGTGCGTTCACGCACGTAACTGAACAATCAGGCGCTTGTGAATCGCGACATGTGCCCGATCTGCATCTGGAACACACTTAGGAGGAATCAGCCATGACCGCCATCGATCAATACGCCGCTACGCAGCGCGCCCATTCGACACCCGATCCCGAGGTGCCGCCGCCGCAGCCGGAAAAAGATCCGCCACCTGACGATATGCCGGTGCCGGACCAGGCGCCTATCGAGGAACCGACGCCGAAGGCACCGCCACTGAAGGTGTAGCGGCGGGTTCAAGCGTGAGGCAGGGGTTAAGGGTGCGGCGCCTGCTTGGGCTTGCCGCTCCCGTTGTCTTCCGGCAGTGGCGGGATGCTTTTGATCTCCTCGTCGGTTTCGCGCTGGGCAGGCGTGCGTTCGCCGCTGCCGATGTCGGCTTCGTCAAGCATGTGGCCGCCTTCAGCGGCGTGCTCGTCGCGGTGAGGGGTGGTTGATTGATTCATGATGGACTCCGTGGTTGACTAAAACCCATGCTAGCAGTTTGACGCCGTGACCGGCGCACCGTGGACCGTGTGAGAAAGTGTGACTATCGTTGCTCGATAGATACAAATTTATATGATTGTGTTCGACGTCACACTGCCGTCATGAAACTCTTCCTATAATTTAGTCATGTCATCGTTTTTCGTTCACGGAGAGCATCATGGGCAATTCCTTACACAACAAAATCTACCTCGGTCGTCGTAGTG
Source organism: Duganella sp. AC917 (assembly GCF_979258245.1). Classification (NCBI taxonomy): domain Bacteria; kingdom Pseudomonadati; phylum Pseudomonadota; class Betaproteobacteria; order Burkholderiales; family Oxalobacteraceae; genus Duganella; species Duganella sp. AC917. The sequence goes on along the minus strand of NZ_OZ409848.1, from coordinate 3,082,332 downwards.
TCGCGTTGAGCGCGAAGCGTGTGCAGGCCCTGATTTGTATCGCCGCCTTCGCCAGCATCGGCCTGGTGTGGCTGGCGATCCGGGCGCTGTAAAGTCCATTCCGCCGTTTTCCAGGTGGGCAGAGCGTTTCGTTGGAAACGCGTTGGCGGCGCATTTTCTTGCCGTCATCCCGCCGGGCGCGTACCATGAGGGCCGCAGCAGTCTCTTATGGAAAAAATGGCAATGAAGAACGAGAAATTAACGCAGGACGAATACAACGCGCTCGACGAAGTCAAACGCGGTATCAAGGGCGAGCGCGTCAGCGCTTGCGTCGGTCGCAACACCAAACGCCTGGCCGGCCTCAAACTGTTCACCATCGCCAAGAACGGCCGCATTTCGCTCACCGACAAAGGTGAGGAAGTCTTGTTCCTGCGCCGTTGCATCCTTGGGTTGCGCGCCATCGAGGCCGACCCCGCCAGCCCGCTGGACGCCGACGTGGCCATGTTCCTCGGCAAAAAATCCCACATTGTCCCGCGCGCCGAAGGCGGCTTCGAGCTCAGCGACAAAGGCCGCGAATCGCTGGCCGATATCGCCAATCAAGGTTTGTGATCAAAAAACGCTCCGCTGGAGCGTTTTTTTTGATGTAATGTAGTAATGATTGAGCAACTGGCGTAAAGGGAGCACGCATCCCGTGATGAGAGTCGAAACCCTGCGAAGGTTTAACAAACTGTTTGGCGTGATGCTGATCGCCGTTGCCGTCGTCTTGCTGGTCGTCTTGTTGGGGATCGCCCATGTGCTCAACCAGAGCCGGCTGCGTTATTACGCCGCCGCCGACGAGACCGCGCGCAACCTGGCCGTCACGCTGGAAAAGTTCCTCAACGCGCATATCCTCGAGGTGGACCTGGCGATGCGCCGCGCCGGCGTCGAGTTCCAGGCCATGCACGCGGGCGGACGCTTCGATGATGAAAAGTTCAGCGCCTACCTGCGCTCGCTGAAGGAGCGCATCCCGCAAGCGGACGCCGTGCGGGGCGCCGACGCCGCCGGCCGCGTCATCTACGGCGAACGGATCGACCGCGCCAAGCCGCAGGACCTGAGCATCCGCGAATTCTTCCAGCGCGCCAAGAGCGAACAGGAGCTTATCATCGGCACGCCCGCCAGGTCGCGCATCAGCGACGAATGGGTGTTGCCGCTGGCATTTCCGCTGACCATGCCCGACGGCGGTTTCGGCGGCACCGCCTACGTACTCATGAACAGTTCGCGCCTGACGTCGGCGTTTGCGGCGCTTAACATCGGTCAGCACGGCGCCATCGTACTGCTGGATAACCGCAAGCGCGTGCTGCACCGCTACCCGGAAGCGGAGGACATGCTCTTCGGCACCACCATCAAGGTCAACGCCATCACCCAGCGCATCATGGACGGCAAGCAAGACCGTGGCACCTACACGGTGATCAGCCCGCGCGACAATCGCGAGCGTACTTTGAGCGTGTCGCGGGTGGGCGCCTACCCGATGTATGTGGTGGTGGGGCTGGCCAGCGACGATTTCCTGGCGCCGTGGCGCAAGGAAGTGCGCAACGCCGGCATCTTCGCCGCGCTGCTGGTGCTGCTGTCCGCCGGTTTGCTGATGAGTGTGCGCTTCGGCCTGCGCAAGCAATACCAGTCGGTCGAACAGCTGGTGGAAAACAAACAGGCGCTGCAGGATTTGCTGACCCAGCTGACGGCTTCCGAGTCGCGCTGGCGCTCGCTGACGGAAGGCTTGCCGCAGATGGTGTGGACCGCCACGCCGAGCCTGCGCGTCGATTTCCTCAGCCACCACTGGGAAGAGTTCAGCGGTATTCCGCCCGAGCAGATGATGGGCGACGACAACTGGAACAGCGTGATCCACCCGGACGACATCGCCGCGATGGCGGCTGCGTCGCGGCAAGCCAGCAGCGAGGGCACCGAATTCCGCTGCGATTGCCGCATGCGCCGCCGCGACGGCGTCTGGCGCGTATTTGACAACCACGCGCTGCCGCAGCGCGACGCCGGCGGCCATATCGTCAGCTGGGTTGGCAGCAGCACCGACCGCACCGAGTCGCGCGCCTCGCGGCTGGCGCTGCAACAGGCCAAGGAAGAGGCGGTTCAGGCCGGCCGCGCCAAATCGGACTTCGTCGCCAACATGAGCCACGAGATCCGCTCGCCGATGAATGCCGTGCTGGGCATGCTGCAACTGCTGCAGCAGACCGAGATGAGCGAGCGCCAGCAGGACTACACGTCCAAGGCCCACTCCGCCGCCAGCGCCTTGCTGGGGCTGCTCAACGACATCCTCGACTTTTCGAAGGTCGAGGCCGGCAAGCTGGCGCTGGACCCGCATCCGTTCCGGCTCGACAAACTGTGGCGCGACCTGGCGGTGATCCTGTCGGCCAATGTCGGCAGCAAGAATATCGAGGTGCTGTTCCGCATCGATCCGGCGCTGCCCGACCTGATCGTCGGCGACTGCCTACGGCTGCAGCAAGTGCTGCTCAACCTGGCCGGCAACGCCATCAAATTCACCGAACACGGAGAGGTCCTGCTGTCGGCCAAGCTGCTGGCGCGCGACGGCAAACGGCTGTCGATCGGGTTCGCCGTGCGCGATACCGGCATCGGCATCTCCCAGGAGCAGTGCCGCCACATCTTCGACGGCTTCTCGCAGGCCGAGGCCTCGACCGCGCGGCGCTTCGGCGGCACCGGACTGGGCCTGGCGATCAGCCAGCGGCTGGTGGCGTTGATGGGCGGCACGCTCGGCGTCGACAGCACGCCAGGCAAGGGCAGCGTGTTCGACTTCACCGTCGAGTGCGAGGCGGCGGAGCAGCAGCCGGCGCGCGAGGCGCAGCCCGGTGTGCAGCCGGCCGACGCGTTGATGCGCGGCCTCAAGTGCCTGGTGGTCGACGATAACCCGGTAGCGCGCGTGGTGCTCAGTGAAATGGCCGGCTCGTTCGGCTGGCAGGTCGATCTGGCGGCCAGCGGCCAGGAGGCGCTGGCCGCCGTGACCGAACAGGTCGCCCAGGCGCGCGCCTATGACGTGGTATTCATCGACTGGCGCATGCCGACGCTCGACGGCTGGGAAACGAGCTGCCAGATCCGCAAGCTCGCGCCGTCGGGCAAGATGCCGTTGATCGTCATGGTCACCGCGCACGACCGCGAACTGCTGGCGCAGCAGCATGAGGATTTGTCGCCGGTGCTGGACGGCTTCGTGGTCAAGCCGGTCACGGCCTCGATGCTGTTCGACGCCGTGGCCGACGCCCGCATGGAACGGCGCGCGCCGCTGTCGCTGGTGGCGGTGCCGTCCAGGCAGCGGCTGGCCGGCTTGCGGCTGCTGCTGGTGGATGACAATCCTGCCAACCAGCAGGTCGCCAGCGAGTTGCTCGGCAACGATGGCGCGCGGGTCGAGGTGGTCGCTTCCGGTGCGTTCGCGATCGAAGCGGTCACGCGCGGCGGGCCGATGCCGGATCTAATCCTGATGGATATCCAGATGCCGGAGATGGACGGCTACGAAGCGACGCGGGCGATCCGCCGGCTGCTGGGCGACGGCGCGCCGCCGATCGTCGCCATGACCGCCAACGCCATGGCGGCCGACCGGGTGGCCGCGCTGGAGGCCGGCATGGTCGACCACGTCGGTAAACCGTTCGATCTGGCGCAACTGATTGACGTGATACTTAAACACGTCGGGCGAGCGGCCAAATCGAGCGGTACGGCCGGGTCGCCGGCGGCGACCGCCAGCGACAGCGGCGCGATGGCGCTGCCCGAGGCCGGCCTGAACAGCACCGCCGCGCTCAAGCGCATGGGCGGTTTGCAGCCGGTCTACCTGATGGCGCTGCGCAGCTTCGCGGTCGAATCGGTCAAGCTGGCTGAGCAATTGAAGGAGGCGCGTGCGGCCGGCGACGCGCAGTTGGCGTTGCCGGTGCTGCACACGCTCAAGGGACTGTCCGGCACGGTGGGCGCCGACCGCATGGCCGCCCTGGCGCAACTGGCGGAAGCGGCGTTGAAGGAGGGCGCCTCGGCACGCGCGTGGGATCAGCTGGGGCTGGTCTTGGACGCCGCCCCGGGGCTGGTCGCCGACATCGAGCAAGTGCTGCGCCAGCTAGCCCCCGCAACACCACGGACCTGAAACCGTCAGAAAAACGCAGGGCGGATTAGCGAAGCGTAATCCGCCAGGCTCCGTCAGCGGCCGCGCACGGAGGGCGGACGAAGTTGAGAAGCAATCCAAACGACAAGGCCATCGCGCCACAAAACGATTTTTATAACTAAACTAGGGAACAAACAATGGAAAAACCAATGACCTGGTCGGCCCACGAACTGAGCATGACGGTGCTGATGACTCCGGACATGGCCAACTTCTCCGGCAACGTGCACGGCGGCACCATCCTCAAGTACCTGGACAGCGTCGCCTACGCCTGCGCCAGCCGCTATTCGGGCAGCTATGTGGTCACGCTGTCGGTGGACCAGGTGATGTTCCTGCAACCGATCCACGTTGGCGAGCTGGTCACGTTCCTGGCCTCGATCAACTACACCGGCCGCACGTCGATGGAAGTCGGCATCCGCGTGGTCACGGAAAACATCCAGCAGCGTCTGGTGCGTCACGCCAACAGCTGCTACTTCACGATGGTGGCGGTCGACGCTGGTCGCAAGCCGGTCGAAGTACCGACCCTGGTGCCGGAATCCGACGAACAGCGGCAGCGCTGGGAACAGGCGCTGCTGCGCAAACAGTCGCGTCAGATGGTGCACGACGGCGCCCGTAAGGGCTGATCACGGGAGCGCGCGAGGCGTCGCTTGCTGAGCGTGATGTCCGCTGGCCGGCTTCGCCTTGCAAGCGCACTAGCCGACGCATTCTGCCCACACCTCACAAGGATGAAAGTGAATCGATACACGCTAAAAAATTTCTTAATGGCCTCGACAATTTTCTGTCTCAGCCTACCGCTTGCCGCACTTTGTGCCAACCAGAACCCAGATAAAATAAAGTTAGCAAAGGCGGCATGCCCAGCCCCAAGCAAAAGCAATGCTGTGTGCATGAAGGCGATTGTCCCTGAAAACTACGATTTACCCCTTGGTCGCCAAATCAGCTTGGATTTGATCATTCTCAAAGCGGCCACCCCGTCTAGCCCGCCACGATCAATTTTTGTACTCCAGGGTGGTCCGGGTCAAAGAACTACTTCGACAATAGACGACGAATCCGAGGTCTGGAAAAAAGTAGGACGGACGCACGACTTGGTATTTATCGATCAAAGGGGCACCGGCATTTCGCCAGACCTGCATTGCGCGAACCCTGATGAAGACAAAAGCGTATTGCTGAGAGATCTATGGCCGACTGAAAACCTCGCCAGATGCGCTAAGCGCTTGTCAGCCACCGTCGATCTGACGCGATATACAACCACCGAAGCCGCACGCGACTTAAACAATGTTCGGGCAGCTTTGTCTTACCACCAGATCGGTATAGTGGCTTACTCTTATGGCACTCGCTTGGCACAGGAATATCTTCGCCACTATGACAATTCGGTGCGCGCCACTTTGTTGATGGGCCCAGAGGCACCAGCGGCGTATGTACCAGCAGGTCTCGCCAGCGAGACTGAAATCTCGTTGACCGACATATTAAACCGATGCAAAGCCGACAAAGAATGTTCAACCGCGTATCCAGATATCTTTGGCGATCTACAAAAGTTGAAGGCTATTCTCAAGGAACGTGGCCTTGTTCTGCGCGGAGCATCGAAAGACCGAGCCGAGGACCTGCATATTTCTTCCGGCGTCGTGGCGTCATATTTGCGTATGTATCTTTACGCAGTATCAAGCGCAGCGTCCCTGCCGCGGTTGATACACACGCTTGCTGACGAAGACAAGAATCAAGAAGAGCTCGCGTTGATTGTTCAATGGCGCGACCAATTTGCAGCGGCGGCGCCTTGGGCGTTGTACATGGCGATCACATGTAATGAGGATTTACCTTTTGTCGATGAGGATAAAGAACGGTCCGCTGCCGCAGGCACCCTTATTGGATCATTCCGGATCGATCAACAGTTTGCCGCGTGCCGAACATGGCCGCGTGGTCAGGTAAGTCCAGCACTCCATACTCCTGTGCATTCCGACAAGCCAATCTTGCTGCTTGCTGGACAATTTGATCCAGCTACCCCGTCAAGCAACAGCGAAAAAATAATCTCCCACATGCCGAATGGCAGGGTGGTCTTTGTTCCCAACAGATCGCACATCATGTCCGAAGATTGGGGCGAGTGCCTTGAAAAGGTAGCGACCAATTTCCTGGAAAATGCGAATCCAAGAAAAATCGACACGGTCTGCTTGAAACGCCTCAGGTTACCGAAGTTCGACACCCCGCGTTCGTAGATATTGGTGCTTCAAGAATACACACCAAAAGGTAACGGCCTTTGGTCTGATAAACATAATCGGCAAGCCCAGTTTGCAATCGGCCGCGCCGTTGCAGCGCGCGCATCGTGCCGCACGGGAGCACATGATGGCGCTTGTTCCGCAGGGTATCGAACACCCGCGCCTGCCGCTAATTGGATAGCATCGTAGACATCGTTTGTCGTGTTCCGGAGTTCAAATGAAGGCCTTCCACCAGACTCTGCAGCGGTCCGCGCTGCGCGTATTGTTACTGCTGTCATTCCTCGTCTTGAGCGGGTGCGCCAGCCTGTCGGCGACTGACCAACAGAATGTCGCCGGTAAAACCTATGTGATCACGGGCGCATCGAGCGGCTTCGGGCGTGGCGTAGCGCTGAGGTTGGCTGGCATGAAGGCCAACGTGGTGCTGGCCGCGCGCCGCACCGCAGTGTTGAACGAGGTCGCCAGCCAGGCCCAGGCGGCTGGCGGCACGGCGCTGATCGTCACCACCGACGTCTCGAAGCCGGAGGACGTGAGCAGGCTCGCCGATGCCGCCGTGCAGCGCTTCGGCCGTATCGACGTCTGGATCAACAATGCGGCCGTTGGCGCGATCGGCGCCTTCGATACCATTCCCGTCGAGGACCATGCGCGCGTGGTCGATGTCAACCTGAAGGGCGTGATCTATGGCAGCCACGCGGCGCTGCGCCAGTTCCGCAAGCAGGGCGCGGGTGTGCTGATTAACATCGGCTCGGTCGAGAGTGAAGTCCCGCTGGCCTATCACGCCTCGTATTCGGCGACCAAGGCGGCGGTGCTGAGTCTGGGCCGTGGCCTCAACGAGGAGCTGCGACTTGCCGGCCTGCGCGGTCCGATCGAGGTGGCAACCGTAATGCCCTGGGCAACCGACACGCCGTTCTTCGAGCATGCCGCCAACTACACGGGCCGCACCGCGCGCGAGCCGGCCATGGATGGGCCGGAGAAGGTGGTCGAGTACATCGTCTACACCTCCCTGCATCCGAGCGAGGAGGTGCCGACCGGCTGGAAGGCACGCACGGCGATTTGGTCGCACCACCTCGCGCCGGACCTGACCGAGCATGTGTCGGGCAACATCTCGCACACATCGCAGATGGAGCATGCGCCTGCGACCCAGCCGCTAACCACCGGGTCGCTGTATCAGCCGATGCCAGGGGGTACCGGGGTCGATGGTGGCGTGCGGGCGCGCATGGAGCGCGAGGATGCGGAGCGTCAGAAGGCCGAGCAGCGGCAGTAAGCTGGCGGTGACCGCCTTGATTGCCTCCTCGTCCTTGAACGAGCGCCAATAAGTCATGACGTGCCGAATAAACTACGGCTCTATTCTGCCGCGCGCACGATTCGGGGGCTTTCCTGTGGTCCCAGGTAACTTGGTCGCAATCCTCCCGCGTCGAGCACAAGCCGCTGCAGCACAAGTCCGGGGTCTAGCGACCAGAACTTCAACGTGTGCTTGCCGGGTTGGTCAATCTTGTGCGTCGTGACGAAGGTCGCCACGCCGTCCGATACGATTCGGCGCCAGTTATCTTCGGACTGGTCGGCGTGCACGTTGACTTCCTGGGGCGGACCCTCATCGATCGAGACAGCGTAGCGGAAGCCGGCGCCGGGTTGGAATTTCAGCGTCGGTGACAAGACCATTTGCAGTTTTACTTCTCCCGCACTGAACAGATGCACGTCGTACTCCAGGCGCATGCCGTCCTGCATAGTGAGGGCCGGCGCCGCCCCGGGCATCGCCGTCACGCCCGACAGTGTCCGCCCATAGCCAGGGATCGTCTGCCACCGTCTGCCCGCCGGCGCCAGTGCACGGGTGTAGTGTTCGGCCTCGATGGCGATCACGCCGCCCGTCTCAACGTAGCCTTCCACCGCACCCTGGCGCGCATGCACCGGCACCTTGATCACCACACTGGCCTTGTCCGGACCGCGTACGGTCAGCTCCGCCTCCGTCACGCCGGCCGGCACGGCATCCCAATCGACATCGACGGCGATACGGCTATCCTTGCTCACCCGGCCGGAAGGCTCGCTGATCTTGAGCCACGATTGGCTGGCGGTGATCGTGTAATCGAACGCTCCGCCGCTCCGGTTGAACAGGTCGACATGGCGGGGCTTGCGTTCGTACCGGTCCAGCGCCGGCAGAACCAGCTGGCGGATCGGGAAGACGGGCCACGCGACCGGGCTGCCGTCGACCGCCACGCCCATTTGGTCCGAAGGGTGGATGCCGTTCGGCGCGGCCAACTGGCCGGGTTCGGGAACGCGCAGCTCGGACACGGCCGGCATCACATCGCGATAAGGCTGGTCCCAGTTCGTGTAGCCGAAACGCGTTTGCGACATCATGTGATTCCACTTGCCCGCGCTGATGCTATGCTGGTATTGGCGCGCCAGTTCGGCGTCGTGCTGGAACAGTCTGCGCACCCGCGCCGCCATATCGTTGGTGCTGACCCGTCCCTGGCGCGCGTAGAGCTGGTTGCGGCCGGCGGAGATAGACAGATCGACCGCGTTGGCGGAGGCCCGCACCGGGTACTCCACGAGCTGGAAGTAGGCGTCGCGCATGGCCTTGGGCAGCGTCTTGCCGATGCGTTGTGCTCGGTCCGCCAATTCGGTGTAGTCGGCCAGCACGCGTTCGGCCTCGTCATAGTTCACCAGGCTGTAGGTGTCCGGTGCCAGCTGTTCAGGCCGGCGGCGCGCGTTGTAGCGGGTGTATTTGTCGACGATGTCGGCAATCTGGTGTGCGTGCTCCGTCCCGAATTCGCGGGCGGCCCACTGGCGCAGATAGTCCGGAAGGCGCTCGGCGGGCCAGGCCGCCGGGTTCCATGCGTAGGAGAGGAAAAATTCGGTTGGCACCTCCATCGGCTTCAGGTCGCCCACGTTGACGATCCACATCCGGTTTGCGCCGTACTCGTTCGCCAGGTTCATCTGCTCCCACACCTTGCCGATCTGGGTCACGTTCAGCCATTTGTAGGAGCGGGGCACTCCGACGTAGTCGAAGTGGTAATACACTCCGGCGCCGCCGCGCCGCTTGCGCTCCTCGGCCGTGGGCAAACGGCGGATATTGCCCCAGTTGTCGTCGCACCACAGCAGCAGCATGTCATCCGGCACGCGCATGCCTTTTTCATAGTAGTCCTGCACTTCCTTGTACAGCGCCCACAACTGGGGAACGGTCTCGGGCTCACGCCGCCATTCTTTGCGGATCAGGTCGCGCTGGTCGGCGACGATGCGTTCGAGTAGCCCCACGTTTGCGCTTTCGGACATCGGCTCGTCGCCGTCGCCGCGCATGGCCATCGTGATGACGCTTTCGTAGTTGCGCGTATTGCGCAGGCCGCCGACCCAGAATTCGCGCAGCGTGTCGCCATTTTTCTGGTAATCCCAATGGCCTTTGCCATAACGATGCCATTCCTGCTGGGCGCGCATCATTGGTTCATGGTGCGACGTGCCCATGACGATGCCCATCGTATCGGCCAGCTCGCCATTGCCCTTGTCGTCGTCGTAGAACGACGAATACCACATCGCGGGCCACAGGTAATTTGTCCGCATGCGTAGCATCAGTTCAAACAGTTTTTCGTAAAACTGCCGGTTGAAGCCGCCGAAACGTTCCTTTGCCCAGTTGGTGAGCGCCGGCGCCTCGTCGTTCAGGAAAATGCCGCGGTATTGCACGACGGGCTTTTCCGCAACGCGCGTGGCGAGCGGAATGGTGAGCGAACGGTGGCGCGGCGTCGGCACATCGGCCCACCAGTGCCAAGGCGAGACGCCGATTTGTTCGGACAGCGTGTACAGGCCAAAGATCGTGCCGCGTTTGTCGCTGCCGGCGATGACCACCGCGCGCTTCACGCCGGGCATCGGATCGACGACGGCCTGGATCAGAAACCCTTCCCATTGCCCGGCAAGGTTCACCGCATCGATTTTTCCTTCCTTCGCCAACCGGTCGATCACGGCGTGCCGGCCCAGCGTGCCGGCGATAATGATGTCGCCCGCCGTGGTCACCGTATCCGTGCGCCACGCCGGGGTGGCGCCGCTGACCTTGGCGATATCACGCTGCACATCGCGCGCCGCCCGCAGCACGCCCTGGAAATCGCCGGGCGACACCAGCAGTGGCGCCGCGCGGCCTCCGGCTGCAATGACAACGCCGTCGCCGCCGTCCATTTGTACGAAGCGGGCGGTGCCCAGCGCGTGGGCTGCGTTCGCGGCCGCCAGCCAGGCCAGTGTCGCCAGCAGCCGCGTGAGCCGGGCGACGCTGATGGTGCGGTGCCGGGTCACGCTGGGAGGAGGCTCCCTCATCACCGCACCATGCACGGACTCTTGTTGTTGAACTTCCAGCCCGGGATCAGGTACTGCATCGCCACGCCGTCGTCGCGCGCGCCCAGGCCCATGCCCAGGTAGAGCTGGTGGGCGGCCTCGACGGCATCCATGTCGAGCTCGACGCCGAGGCCGGGCTTGGCCGGCACCTTGACCATGCCGCCTTCGATTTTTAACGGTTCGCGCGTCAGGTGCTGGCCGTCCTGCCAGATCCAGTGGGTGTCGATGGCGGTGATCCTGCCCGGCGCGGCGGCGGCCACGTGGGTGAACATCGCCAGCGAGACGTCGAAGTGGTTGTTCGAGTGCGAACCCCACGTCAGGCCCCATTCATGGCACATCTGCGCCACCCGCACCGAACCCTGCATGGTCCAGAAATGCGGATCGGCCAGCGGAATGTCGACCGATTGCAGCTGGATCGCGTGGCCCAGCTCGCGCCAGTCGGTGGCGATCATATTGGTGGCGGTCAGCAGGCCGGTGGCGCGGCGGAACTCGGCCATCACTTCGCGGCCCGAATAGCCGTTCTCGGCGCCGCACGGATCTTCGGCGTAGGCCAGCACGTCGTGCTGGTCGCGGCACAGGCGGATCGCGTCCTTGAGCAGCCAGCCGCCGTTGGGGTCGAGCGTGATGCGGGCGTCGGGGAAGCGTTCGGCCAGCGCCGTGACCGCTTCGATTTCCTCTTCGCCCCGGAACACGCCGCCCTTGAGTTTGAAGTCGTTGAAGCCGTAGCGCTGATACGCCGCTTCGGCCAGGCGCACCACCGCCTCCGGCGTCAGCGCCGCCTCGTTGCGCAGGCGCAGCCAATCATCCGGGGCGTCGGCCGGCGTGTCGGCGTAGGGCAAGCCGGTGGCTTTGCGGTCGCCGATGTAGAACAGGTAGCCGAGCATTTCGACGGCGTCGCGCTGCTGGCCGTCGCCAAGCAGGGCGGCGACCGGGACGTTCAGGAACTGGCCGAGCAAGTCGAGCAGCGCCGCCTCCAGCGCGGTGATGGCGTGGATTGCCACGCGCAGGTCGAAAGTTTGCAGGCCACGGCCGCCGGCGTCGCGGTCGGCGAAGGCGCGGCGCGCGTGGTTCAGCACGGCGTTGTAGTCGCCCAGCGCGCGGCCGATGACCAGTTCGCGCGCGTCCTCCAGCGTCTGGCGGATCGCTTCGCCGCCCGGCACCTCGCCGACGCCGGTGCGGCCGGCGCTGTCGGTCAGGATCACGAGGTTACGGGTGAAGTAGGGGCCGTGGGCGCCGCTCAGGTTGAGCAGCATGCTGTCGCGGCCGGCGACCGGGATGACGCGCATGGCGACCACGCGCGGAGTGTCGTTGCCGGAGGGAGTGGGTTGTTGTGACATCGTGATTCCTGTTTGACGTGCTAATGATTGCGCTATCATTCGATCATACCGGCCGACCTTGGAAATTTCAACACAAATTTACGCATCGGATGGCATTTAAGCCTGCCATAAATGATTGAAAATGATGTGCTGATGTATAATCCATTGTTATGGATAACAAAAAACCCGCCAAGCCTGCCGTGAAGAAGGCCAAGCCCGCTACCAAAGGCGCCGTCAAAGCCACCGGTAAAAACGCCCCCCAAAGTGCGGCGGTCAAGAGTGCCGTCAAAAACGCCGAGAAGAACGATTTGCGGGTGTTGCACACGCCCACCGCCGACCTGAGCGTCAGCGGCGCGACCTTGATCGACGTCGCCAAGGTGGCGGGGGTGTCGCCGATCACGGTATCGCGCGCGCTGAACCAGCCGCATCTGGTGCGACCGAACACGGTGGCCAAGGTGCAGGAGGCGGTGCAACAGACCGGCTACGTAAAGAACATGATGGCCGGCGCGCTGGCGTCGAACCGCAGCAAGCTCATTTCGCTGGTGCTGCCGACCATCGCTACGCCGATCTTCGCCGACATGGTGGAGGCGGCCAGCGACCGGCTGACGCAGGCCGGCTACCAAGTGCTGCTGGGCTTGTCGCGCTACGAAGCCTGGCGCGAAGAGGTGCTGGTCGAGACCATTCTGAGCCGGCGTCCGGACGGCGTCATGCTGACCGGGACCTTGCATACCGATATCACCCGGCGCCGCCTGCAACTGGCGCGCATACCGGTGGTGGAGGCGTGGGATATGTCGCCGTCGCCGATCGACATGGTGGTTGGTTTCTCGCACGAGGGCGTCGGCCACGCGCTGGCGCGGCATCTGGTCGAGCGCGGCTACCGGCGCATCGCCGTGCTGTCGGCCGACGACCCGCGCGCCGAGCGGCGCAACCAGGGTTTGCAGGCCGAGCTCGCCAGAATGGGGATCGCCGTGGCGGCGGTGCAGACGATGCCGCCGCCGACGACGATGCAGGCCGGCCGCGAGGGTTTAACCCGGCTGCTGGCGCTGGCGCCGGATATCGACGCGGTGTACTGCAGTTCGGACACGCTGGCGCACGGCTTGATGATCGAGGCGATGAGCCGTGGTTTGAAGGTGCCGGAGCAGCTGGCGGTGATCGGCTTTGGCGATTTGAATTTCGCCGCGCACACGCATCCGCCGTTGTCGACGGTGCGGGTGGACGGGCGCAATATCGGGCTGGTGGCGGCGCAGGCGATCCTGGACCGCATCGATGGCGTGACCGCCGACACGGATACGGCGTCGCGCGTGTTCGATACGGGGTTCCAGCTGATTCAGCGTGGTAGCAGCTGAAGTCGGGCCCGGGCCGCGAAAACAGCTTATTGCCGGCCGCTCCACCTTAGCTTCAGCACCGTCCAGTGCGCCAGCAGCCGGTTCAGCACCGGCAACGGCAATCCATGACTGCGCGCCACCTTCTGCTGCATCGCCAACGCCGGCGAGGGGGCATTGCCCTTGACCGCGAATAAAATCCGGTTGTTGCCCGCAATGCCACGAAACCAGCAGATCCGCCCCTGGAAAGCGTGTCGCAGCCGCCGCAACATGGCGCCGTAGTGCTCGTCGTAACTGAAGATATTGGCCACCAGCACGCCGCCGGGACGCAGGGCGCGGCGGCAGTCGGCGTAAAACGCCGCGCTGCCCAGCTCCGGCGGCAGGCCTGCCGCGTCGAAACCGTCGACCAGCAACACATCGACCGCTCCGCGCAACTGTCGCATATACACGGCGGCATCGGCCTCGACCACGCGAAAGCGCGCATTGTCGCGCGGGATGGCGAATTGTTCGCGCAGGGCGATGACGTCGGCGCGCAACTCGAGCACGGTGATGCGGCTGTGCGGCAGGTAGCGGTAACAGAACTTGGCCAGCGAGCCGCCGCCCAACCCGACCATGACGATGTGCTCGGGCCGTGGATGAAACAGCACAAAACACATCATCGCTCGCGCATAGCTCAGGATGAGATCGTCCGGGCGCGACAGCCGCATCTCGCTTTGGATCATGCCCGGCTCAAATTCAAGCGAGCGCTTGTCGCCGCGCGTGTGGACCAGGGGGCGAGAGGTGGATGGCGTCAAGATTTGTTGTCTTGTGGATTTATATGGGCGATTTATAGTAGCATGCCGGTCCGGTACCACGGGGCAAAAGTACTGCGATTGTGTCACCGGAGCTCGCCGCCGCCATCTTGCATTTACAGACGGAAAAATAATAGGTACATTGACGTTAGCCCCGGCAGCCCCCTGGCTGCCATCTTGGAGAGAGACGATGTTTTTAGATCACCCTACGCTTACCGCCACCAACAGCCTGACCGAACCGGACCGCATCGAGCGGCTGACCCGGATCTACGGTTACGTTGTCGCCCTGGCAGACGTGGCCGGCAAGCCGACGTTCATCGAGAAGGTCAGCCAGCTGCACGACCACAAGGGCACGCTGATCGTGTTCTGGCACGACGCCCCGGCCGAGGACGAAAAAGCGTACTTCACGCAGGCATGGGCCAGCAAAATTGGCGACGGCAGCACCAACGTCGAGCACGAGGTCTGACCAGCCCCCGGTCATGGATATAAAAACACTGGTACTGGCGCTGGCGCTGGGCAATTTGAGCCTGTGCGCGGCGCTGTTCTTTTTTGAGCAGCAACAGGGCGTCGCCGCTGGCGCTGGCCAGGCGCGCACCGCCACCTGGTCCCGGGCCAAGCTGTTCCAGGCCGTCGCCTGGACCTTGCTGTACCTGCGCGGCACTTTGCCCGATTTCCTGACAATTCCCTTCGCCAACGCCTTGCTGTTCGCCGGCTTCGCGCTCGACGCTTCGGCGCTGTGGGAGCAGGCCGGCCGGCGCGTGTGGCGCCGCTATCTGGTGCCGATGCTGACGGCGTCGATCGCGATCTTTGTCAGCGCCTGGCTGCTCGACAAGCCGGCGCCCGAGCGCATCGCCATCACGTCGGTCGTCACCGGGTTCTTCTTTGTCGCCGGCGCGGCCGCGCTCGGGCGCGGCTGGTCGGCCGGCAGCATGTTGCGCCGCTATCTGGTAGTGGCCATGCTGGTGCTGTCGCTGGCGGTGGTGGCGCGCGGCTTGCTGTCGCTGGCGCTGCCCGACGGCTGGGGCTGGGTAAGCCCGACGCTGATCCAGGGCGTTGGCATCGCCGCGCTGTATTTGATGATGCTTAGCAACGCTTTCGGCTACCTGCTGCTGGGGCACGAACGGCTCGACGGCGAGCTGGCGCGGCTCGAGGTGCTCGACGCGCTGACCGACGTGCCGAACCGGCGCGGCTTCTACCAGGCGCTGACGCCGTGGATGGCGCTGGCGCGCCGTCCGGGCCTGCCGACGGCGCTGATCATCCTCAATCTCGATCATTTCAAGCGCATCAACGACGATTATGGCCACGCCGTGGGCGACATGGTGCTGGTGGCGATGGTCGACGTCTGCAAAAAACAGCTGCGCGACAGCGATTTGATGGGGCGCCTGGGCGGCGGCGAGTTTGCCATCCAGCTGCCGCGCACCACCCAGGACGACGCCATGATGGTGGCCGAGCGTATCCGCAACGCCATCGCCTTGCTGCCGATAAAGGCCGAAAAAGCCGTCATCAACATGACGGCCAGCCTGGGCGTGACGACCATCCGCGCCGACGACAGCCCCGTGAGCCTGTTCAAGCGCGCCGACGAGGCCCTGCGCGAGGCCAAGGCGTCCGGCCGCAACCGCGTGGCGGAGGCGCAGTCGCCCGCCAGCGCGCTGGAGGCGTAAGCCGTTCTGTTGGGCGCGTCCGACAGTGCGCGCGCGCTGGCGTCATCACGCTGTCATAATGGGCGCATATCGTGATGATTTTCGCAACCGTGTAAATCGTTTAGTTTGATTCCGGTTCGGTCCGAACCACCGCAAGCCTTCGTAGCCGTTTGCACAGAGAGGCTTTCAATTATGTACGCAGCAGTAGATTTGGGTTCCAACAGTTTCCGCCTGCACGTCGGCAAGCACGACGGCGATGCGATCCGCGTGCTGAAAAGCGTGCGCGAGCCGATACGCCTGGCCGCAGGCCTGGACGACAAGGGCAACCTGACGCCGGCGGCGATGCAAAGCGCGCTCGCCTGCCTGAAGAATTTCCGCGCCGTGCTGGACGGCTATAAGCTCGACGGCGTGCGCGTGGTCGCCACCTCGGCCATGCGCGTGGCGCGCAACGCCGCCGCCTTCCTGCCGCAGGCCGAACTGGCCATCGGCCATCCGATCGAGATCATCTCCGGCGAGGAGGAGGGGCGGCTGATCTACATGGGCGTGGCCAATGCGCTGGCCACCCCCGGCGAGCGGCGGCTGGTGATCGATATCGGCGGCGGCTCGACCGAATTGATACTGGGGCGAGGCCAGGAGATCGAAAAGGTCGAATCGTTCAGCGTCGGCACGGTCAAGCAAAGCCTGGCCTTCTTTGTCGGCGGCCGGGTCGACGCGCCGTCGTTCGAGGCGGCCATCCTGTCGGCGCGCAGCCATTTCGAGGACGCCGCGCCGCCTTACCGGCCGCAGTTCTGGAAGCAGTGCTACGGCTCCTCGGGCACGGCCCGCACCATCGCGGACATCATCGTCAAGAACGGCATTGGGCGCGAAGTCAACGCCGTTACCCTGAGCGCCCTGAAACAGCGCTTCATCGACTTCGGCCATGTCAGCAAGATCGAAATGGCCGGCCTGCGTCCGGATCGCGCCGGCACCATCATCGGCGGCCTGGCGATTTTGATTGGCCTGGTGCGCGAGCTCGATATCCCGGCGGTGCAGCCGATCGAGGCCGGCCTGCGCATGGGCGTGATGTGGGATTTGCACCTGCGCTCGACCAAGCGCGATCGGCGCGAGCAGTCGGTGCAGGCCTGCCTTCAAAAATTCCACGTCGACGAGCGCCGCGCCAACCGCGCGGCCGACGACGCGCTGGCCCTGTACCTGCAGACCAAGCCGGCCACCGAGGAGTACACGCGTCATCTGTACTGGAGCGCGCTGCTGCACGAGGTGGGCCTGGTGGTGTCGCAGACCGGATACCACAAGCACGCCGCCTACATGATCGAGAATGCCGACCTGCCGGGTTTTACCACCCGCGAGCAAAAGGTCATGAGCCGCCTGATCCTCGCCCACAAGGGCAATCTGCGCAAGGTGGTCGAGGTGCTGTCGGAGCCGGACTTCGCCAAGGCGGTGGTGGCGCTGCGGCTGGCGGTGCTGTTCATGCACTCGCGTATCGATATCGATTTCAGCCTGCTCAAGCTGCGCGTGAAGAACCGCATCGAGCTGGAGATCCGCCGTGAATGGGTGGCCGAGCATCCAACGCTGTCATACTGGCTGGAGAAGGAACAGGAGAACTGGGACGAAGTGGGCGTGGATTTCAGCATTCGCACCAGCGGCTAAGCAATATCAGGACGGGAGACGCCGATGACCCAACACCACCATGTTGTGCGTAGCTTTACGCGCACGGTCATCGCCTTGGCGGCGCTGGCCGTGCCGCTGGCGTCGCACGCGGCCGACAAGCCGAAGGAAGTCGTCTCCCTGTGTTTCGAGGCGCAGGACGTGCTGCCGTGGCGTACCGAGAAGGGCGGCGGCCTCAATTTCGAGCTGCTCAAGATGGTCGAGCAGCGGCTCGACATCCAGTTCAATTACCTGAGCATTCCGTGGAAGCGCTGCCTGGCGCAGCTCAAGTCCAACGCGGTCGACGGCGCCTTCGCCGTCAGCTTCAAACCGGACCGGCGCGAGCTGGGGGAGTACCCCGGCGGCGAGCAAATCGACATCACAAAGCGCATGCACGTCGACCGCTATGTGGTGCTGCGCAAAAAAGGCAGCAAGGTCGAATGGGACGGCAAGAGCTTCCGCAACCTCGATGGCCCGATCGGCTTCCAGCTTGGGTATTCGGTGGGCGATGTGCTGCGCGCGCAGAACCTGGAAGTGGACGAGGGCAGCCAGCGCGCCGTCGAACTGGCCCGCAAGCTGATCGCCGGGCGCGTGGCGGCGGCCGCCGTCGGCGGTAGCGACGCCGGTGGCCTGATGCGCGGCCCGCTCAAGTCGGAACTGGAGCAGTTGCCGATTCCGATCATCGAAAAACCTTATTTCCTGATCCTGTCGCACGCGATGGTGGCCTCGCGCCCGGAATTGTCCGAGCGGATCTGGCGCGCCGTCGAACAGTCGCGCAACAGCGCGGCGTACAAAAGGCTGGAACGGGCCGAAAGTGCCAGCCATTGACACCAGGCGGCCTGCCGCCGCCAGCGATGCCGCCGCCGACGCGGTGCTGCTGCGCGGGCGCGGCCCGCTCGCGCGGCTGCGTGGCGCTTGGCGCCGCAATATCTTCCTGCGGCTGGGGTTTGGCATCTTCTTCGCACTGGCCGTCTCCACCGCCATCTATACCACCTATGTGATGCAAACGCTGCGCACCGAGGCGGAGCAGAACCTGCGCGAGAGGGCGGAGCGGCTCACGGCGGTATTGTCGCGGGCGCTGGCGCGGCCGCTGTTCGACATCAACAGCGCGGCCGTCTCCAGCGTTGTCGACGCCTCCGGCGCCACGCCGGAAGTGCTGGTGCTGCGCGTGCTGGCGCCAAGCGGCGCCGAGATGGCCAGCTACGTCTCGCCGCTGCGTGAGCCGGCGGCCGCGATCCACGTGCGCCGCGCCATCAGCTTCAGCGACGCGCGCCGCACCTATGAATTGGGCAGCATCGAGCTGTCGTTCTCGCGCCAGAAGATCGACGAGGACCTGCGCCGCCGCATTGTCGATACGGTGGCGGCCAACCTGCTGCTGGCGCTGGGCATCGGACTGTCGATTTTCGTCGTCGCGCGCCGCGCGGCGCGGCCGTTCTCCGATATCCAGGCCGGCCTGGAAAAGCTGACGCACGGCGAGACCGACATCAAACTGTCCGGCATCGGCCGCGAGGACCAGGTGGGGCGCATGTCCGAAGCGGTGCTGCGCTTCCGCGATACGCTCACGCGACTGCGCGACGCCGAGCGAGAGCTCCGTGATCTGAACGCCGACCTGGAACAGCGCATCAGCGAGCGCACCCGCGAGCTGACCGAATCGATGCTGATCGCCGAAGATAGCGAAGCCAAGCTGCAAACCATCGTCGACACGGCGCTCGACGCGGTGGTGCGCATGAATCCCGAAGGCTGCATCGTCGGCTGGAATACCCAGGCCGAGCGGATCTTCGGCTGGCGCCGCGACGAGGCGCTGGGTCGTGAACTGGACCAGACCATTATTCCGCCGCGCTTCCGCTACGACCATCACCGCGGCATGCGTCGGCATGCCCTGGGAGGTAGTGGCGGAGCGCTCGATAGCCGCATCGAGGTGTTCGCGCTGCGCCGCAACGGCGAGGAATTCCCGATCGAGCTGTCGATCACCAAGGTCGCCACCGACGCGCAGGGCGGCTATGAATTTTGCGCCTTCATTCGCGACATCAGCGTGCGCCGCGAGCGCGAGCAAAAGCTGGTCACCGCCAACGCCATGGCGGAAGCGGCCAGCATCGCCAAATCCGAATTCCTGGCCAATATGAGCCACGAGATCCGCACGCCGATGAGCGCCGTGCTGGGCATGGCGTATCTGGCGCTGCGCACGGAGATGACGCCCAAGCAGCACGATTACATCAACAAGATCCACATGGCCGCGCTGTCGCTGCTGGGGATCATCAACGATATCCTCGACTTTTCCAAGATCGAAGCGGGCCGTCTGGAGTTGGAGGCGATTCCGTTTTTGCTGGACGATGTGCTGGCCCATGTCTCCAGCGTGACGGCGCAGCGCGCCGCCGACAAGCAACTGGGCTACGTCATCGACGTTGCCCCTGACGTGCCGCGCTATCTGGTGGGCGATCCGCTGCGACTGGGCCAGGTGCTGATTAACCTGGTCAACAACGCGGTCAAGTTCACGCCGGCCGGGTCGCTGGAACTGCGCTGTGCGCTGGTAAGCGGCCATGCCGCGGCCGACAGCGAGGCCAGGCTGGCTTTTTCGGTGCGCGACACCGGCATCGGCATGACGCCGCAGCAGAAGGGCAAGTTGTTCCGCGCCTTTATCCAGGCCGACGGCTCGACCACGCGCCAGTACGGCGGCACCGGGTTGGGATTGTCGATTTCGCAGCAGCTGGTGCGGCTGATGGGCGGGACTATCGAGGTCGAGACGCAGGTCGGTCACGGCTCCACCTTCCGCTTCGATGTGGAACTGGCGGTGTCCGACGCGGCGGCGCTGGCGGTGCGTGCGGCCGTCTACGATGGACCGGTCGGGGAGCTCAAGCTCGACGCCTCGCCGCGCCGCACCGCGCGCGTGCTGCTGGCCGAGGACAGCGCCGACAACCAGGATGTCACCAGGGGGCTGCTGGCATTGCAAGGCCTGGACGTTGAAGTCGTCGGCAACGGCCAACTGGCAGTGGAGCGGCTGCTGGCGGCCGGGCCGCACGCCTACGACCTGGTGTTGATGGACCTGGGCATGCCGCTGCTGGACGGCTACCAGGCCACCCAGCAGCTGCGCAAGGACGTTCGCTTCAACGAGCTGCCGGTGATCGCCGTGACCTCGCACGCGCTGGCCGACGTGCGCGCCCGCTGCCTGGCCAACGGGATGCAGGACTATGTGACCAAGCCTATCGATCCCCAGCGGCTTTACCGGGTGCTTTCGCGCTGGCTGGGCATGTCGATGAAGGTGGTGCCGCCGCTGCCGCCGCGCGCACAAGTCCGGATCTTCAGCGAGGAGGAGGCGCGCCTGGCGATCGCCGGGCTGCGCGTGCTGCTGGCGGAGTTCAGCGGCGAGAGCCTGGATTACTTCGAGAGCGTGCGGGCGAGTCTGGCGACGATATTGTCGCCGCAGACCATGGGGCGCCTCAAGCACCACATGGAACAGTACGAGTTTGAAGCTGCGGACAAGTTGCTGGCCGCCGCCGCTGATGAAGAGAAAGAATAAGGAAGCGCCATGAACATGAAATCCATTAATTCCGACGACCGCGCAACGGTGTTGATCGTCGACGATACGCCCGACAACCTGACGTTGATCGCCGGGTTGTTGAAGGACCGCTACAACACCAAGGTGGCGACCAGCGGCGCGACGGCGTTGCAGATCGTCGCCTCGGCGAAGGTGGATCTGATTCTGCTCGATATCATGATGCCCGACATGGACGGTTTCGAGACCTGCCGCCGCCTCAAGGCCGACCCGGCCAGCAGCGCCATTCCGGTGTTGTTCTTGACCGCGAAAGGTCAGGCGGAGGACGAGGTGATGGGGCATAAGGCGGGCGGCGTGGATTTCCTGCGCAAGCCGGTCAGCCCGCAGCTGCTGTTCGCACGGGTCGCAGCACATTTGCGATAACGCAAGCAAAATTTACGTAAATGATATATATTGTTTATATTGTTGATTAAATTGGAGTAAGTATGAACAAGCCCGTAAACGGTCTGGCCAACGGAAAAGCGCCAACGACCAAAGCCGCCGCCGTCAAGCCAGCAGCAAAGATCGCCGTCGCACCGGCCGCAAAGCCAGCTGCAAAGCCAGCCGAAAAAACCGCTAAACCAGCCGCCAAGCCAGCTGCCGCAGCAAAACCGGCAGCAGTGAAACCAGCCGCCGCTAAACCGGCCGCGAAGACTGTCGCCAAACCGGCGGCCAAACCGGCAGCCAAGGCAGCCGCCAAGCCGGCGACGAAAGCCGCCGCCAAGCCGGCGCCGAAGGCAGTCCCAAAGGCCGCCGCAAAGCCGGCTGCTAAAGCCGCCGCGCCAAAAGCCGCACCGAAAGCCGTCGCGCCAAAATCGCCTGCCGACACTTCCAAGACTGCGGCCGTCAAGCCAGCCGCACCGGATGCCGCCAAGCAAAAACTGCCAAAGGAAAAGCTGGTGCGCGACAGCTTCACGATGCCTGAACAGGAATACGCTGTGCTAAGCCAGGTCAAGAAAGCGTGCCTGAAGGCCGGTTTCGAGATCAAAAAGAGCGAATTGTTGCGTATCGGCGTAGCGCTGATCAGCCAGATCGACATGGCGACGTTGCAAAAAGTGTTGGGCAGCCTGCCGCAGCTGAAGACCGGCCGTCCGAAGAAAAGCTGATTTAAATACAACACTTGTGCGCATGTCACGGAACGGACATTAAGTTGTCATTTCCTTGAAGTATTCGACCGGTACGCTTGCTTCGTCTTCCACAGAAAGGATGAAGCATGCAAACCTCGATCATACAAGCGGACGTCCGAGCGACTTCCGGCAAGCTGGTGCTGAGTATGGCAAGCACGCCCGAAGAACTGCGTGAAGTGCAGCGCCTCCGCTACAAGGTCTTCATCGAAACGATGGGACTGAGTTCGCTGGTGCGCGAGGATGGTCTCGACAGCGACGAATTCGACGAGCATTGCGATCATCTGGTCGTGCGCGACGCGAA
This sequence comes from Duganella sp. AC917, assembly GCF_979258245.1. Lineage (NCBI taxonomy): Bacteria > Pseudomonadati > Pseudomonadota > Betaproteobacteria > Burkholderiales > Oxalobacteraceae > Duganella > Duganella sp. AC917. The sequence goes on along the minus strand of NZ_OZ409848.1, from coordinate 3,060,036 downwards.
CACGCTCAAGGTGGTGGGCACCTACCGCCTGCTGAGTGCATCGCGCGCCCGTAAAATCGGCCGTGTCTATTCCGAAGGCGAATTCGATCTGGGCCGCTTGAACAACCTGCGTGGCCGCATGGTCGAAGCGGGGCGCGCCTGCATCCATCCCGACTATCGTGGCGGCAGCGTCATCATGCTGCTGTGGTCCGGCCTGGCCGACTACATGCGCCGTGAGAATTGCGACTATCTGGCCGGCTGCGCCAGTATCAGCCTGGCCGATGGCGGTCACAATGCCGTCGCCGTGTTCCAGTCGCTGATCGGCCAGCACATGGCGCCTTCCGAATACCGCGTCACGCCGCATTTGCCATTCCCTTTCTCGAAGCTGGAAGCTGCGCAAAAACCGCAGGTGCCGCCGCTGCTCAAGGGTTATCTGCGTTCTGGCGCCTGGATTTGCGGCGAACCGGCGTGGGATCCCGATTTCGAAAGCGCCGATTTGTTCCTGCTGCTGCCATTGGCCAATCTGGATGGACGTTATGCGCGCCACTACGGCGTGGCAAACGAGCCGTTGGCCGCTTAAGGCAAGTCTCTGCGGCGCTCGCCCGCCCCGTGTAAAATGGTTTATTTGCGGGGCGGTAGCGATGAAACTGGATAGTGAAGTAGAACGGGCGGGCTTCCAGTTGCGCCCAGCGGTGCGTCATCGCGGCACGGCGCCGCAGGACGCCTCCAGCACCACCGACCGCGTGGCCGAGGAGCTGCCAGTGGCGCTGGTAATCAATGGCATATCGCACGCCGTCATGATGGTCACCCCGCGCGAGCTCCAGCCTTTCGCCATGGGCTTCGCGCTCACCGAGGGCCTGGTGGCGCAAGCCTCCCACGTCTACGATATCGAACTGCACGAACATGCGCGCAGCTTCGAAGTTGAAATCACGATCGCGCAGGAAAACTTCGTACAGCTCAAGCAGCAGCGCCGGTCGATGGCGGGCCGCAGCGGTTGCGGCGTGTGCGGCATCGAGAGCCTGGAGCTGCTGGACCTGAAGCCGGGTCGCATTACCGCACCCGCGCTGCACGACGAGGTGTCGCTACCGCCGGCGATCGCGCGTGCGGCGGCGGAATTGGGCGCGCATCAGCAGTTGATGAAGGCGACCGGCGGCGTGCACGCGGCGGCGTGGTGCGATGCCGACGGCGCGGTGCTCAAAGTATGCGAGGACGTGGGGCGCCACAACGCGCTCGATAAGTTGATCGGCCATCTGGCGCTGGACGGTGTGGATATGCGCTGCGGTTTTGTTTTCATGTCCAGCCGTGCGAGCTATGAGCTGGTGCGCAAGGCCGCGCGTATGAATATTCCGATGCTGGCGACCATCTCCGCCCCAAGCACGCTGGCGATCGATATCGCCAGCGAGGCCGGCGTCAAGCTGGTGAGCTTTTGCCGGCAGGACGGGTGCGTGGAGTACACCTGAGCGCTTATTCCGCCGGCGACTGCTCCGCTGACAACGACAACAGCACGGGGATCGACTTCGACGTCGGCGTGCCGGCGCCGTCGGCGGTGCTGTGCAGCGGCACCAGACCGTTCGTCTCCGGGAAGTAAGCGCCCAGGCAGCCGCGCGGGATGTCGTATTCCACCAGCGCGAAACGTTCGGCGCGGCGTTCGACGTCGTCGTCCCACACGCTGACAATGTCGACATACTGACCGTTCTTCATACCCAGCATCGCCAGATCTTCCTTGTGGATGAACACCACGCGGCGCAAGCCGAACACGCCGCGATAGCGGTCGTCCATGCCGTAAATCGTCGTGTTGTACTGGTCGTGCGAGCGCGCCGTCATCAGCACCATCAACCGTTCGCCGTGCAGTGCGCGGGCGCGGTGGATCGGCGTATCGGTATCGACCGCGTGCACCACGAACTGCGCCTTGCCGCTGGCGGTGCGCCATTCGCGCTCGCGCGAGGCCACCTTCAGATGGAAGCCGCCCGGCTTTGCTACCCGCGCATTGAAGTCGTAAAAATCGTCGAAGACCTTGGCGACGGCGTCGCGGATGCTGGCGTAGTCGCTGCCGTAGGCGTTCCAGTCGATTTTGTCGCTGCCCAGGGTCGCGTGGGCCATGCGCGCGACGATGGCCGTCTCCGACAACAGGTTTTTCGATGCCGGCTGGTTCATGCCATACGACAGATGGACCATGCTCATTGAATCCTCCACCGTCACGCCTTGCGGCACGCCGTTTTGCATGTCGATCTCGGTGCGGCCCAGCGTCGGCAGGATCAGCGCCTCTTTGCCGAGGATCAGATGGCTGCGATTCAGTTTGGTGGCCACGTGCACCGTCAGGTCGCAGGCGCGCAGCGCGTCGAAAGTCAGCGGAGTGTCCGGCGTCGCCATGGCGAAATTGCCGCCCATGCCGAAGAAGACTTTCACTTTCCCGTCCAGCATGGCCTGGATGCTTTCGACCACATCGTAGCCATGCTCGCGCGGCGGCTCGAAATCGAATACTTTTTGCATGCGGTCGAGGAAGGCCTTGGTCGGCTTTTCCTCGATCCCCATGGTGCGGTCGCCCTGCACGTTGGAGTGGCCGCGCACCGGGCACAGGCCGGCGCCTTTGCGGCCGATATTCCCGCGCATCATCATCAGGTTGGACAGCATCTGGATCGTCGCCACGGCGCCCTTGTGCTGGGTCAGGCCCATGCCCCAGGTGCAGATGACGTTTTTGCCGTTGATGTAAATCTCGCTCAGCTCCTCGATCTGCGCGCGCGGCACGCCCGATTCGGTCACCAGCTCGGCCCAGCTTTGGGCGCGCAGGTCCTGCGCGAACGCCTCGAAGCCGCTGGTGTGTTCGGCGATGAAGGCGCGGTCCAGCAGGCCGGCCTGGCCGGCTGCCATGGCCTCGTCGTCGCGTTCGACCAGACGCTTGGCCAACGCCTTGATCAGCGCGAAGTCGCCACCCAGCGTCGGCTGGATGAACAGGGTGCTGATGGTGGTGCTCGAATTGGTCAGCATCTCCAGCGCGTGGGCCGGGCTGGTGAAGCGTTCCAGGCCGCGCTCGCGCAGCGGATTGATGGAGACGATGCGCGCGCCGCGCTTGGCGCAGTCGCGCAATTCGCCCAGCATGCGCGGGTGGTTGGTGGCCGGATTCTGGCCGAAGATCAGCAAGGTGTCGGCATGCTCGAAGTCCTCCAGCGTCACCGTGCCCTTGCCGATGCCGACGGTGCCCGGGAGGCCGCGGCTGGTCGGCTCGTGGCACATGTTGGAGCAGTCCGGGAAGTTGTTGGTGCCGTACATGCGCACGAACAGCTGGAACAGGAAGGCGGCCTCGTTGCCGGTGCGGCCGGACGTGTAGAACGCGGCCTGGTTCGGGTCGGGCAGCGCCTTCAAATGGCGGGCGATGAGCGCGAAAGCGTCGTCCCAGGCGATCGGCAGGTATTTGTCGCTGGCGCGGTCGTAGACCATCGGGTCGGTCAGGCGGCCGTGCTGTTCAAGTTCGTAGTCGGACTGGCGCAGCAGCTCGGCGACGGTGTGCGCGGCGAAGAACTCGGGCTTGACGCGCTTGCTGGTCGCTTCGGCGGCAACGGCCTTGACGCCGTTCTCGCAAAACTCGAAGGTCGAGGCGTTTTCGCGGTCCGGCCAGGCGCAGCCCGGGCAGTCGAACCCGTCGGGCTGGTTTTGCTTGAGCAAGGTCTTGAAGTTGCCGCCGCTGACCTTTTCGCGCACCAGGTTGATCGCCACCTGTTTCAACGCGCCCCAGCCGCCTGCGGCGTGGTGGTACGGTTCGACGTGGCCATCGGGTTTATCTTTTTGCATGTTGCTTTCCGGTAATATATTGTATTTCCGAGAGTATAGTGCAGAATCAAAATGTCGGCAGAAAACAGATCAAGGATGGCGGTACATGGATGATGAAGTGATGGCGGCGCTGATCGGCGTGCTGGAGGCGTTGTGGCGCATCGAACTGGAGCACCCCGACAAACCATGCTCGCTGGCAAAGCTCAGCAAACAGGCACAACGGCCGATGAGCGTGTTGCGGCGCCAGCTGGTGATGCTGGTGGAGGCGGACTGGGTCGAGCTGCGGCTGGACGAGGGCGGCATCACCGGCACCGTGGGCTTGAGTGTCGCTGGTCGGCAACTTTCGAAGGAACTGTTCACCTGAAAAAATCGCTTGCGTCCGCCTCGGGATGGCAGTAGACTGCTTGTACCGTTTGGTACAACCATTGAAAGCCCGCCATGAGCCGTCCGCCGCTGCCTCCGTTCACCCGCGACACCGCGATCCAGAAAGTCCGTATGGCCGAGGATGGCTGGAATACCCGCAATCCGGAAAAAGTATCGCTGGCCTACACCGAAGATTGCCGATGGCGCAACCGCGCCGAATTCGTCAGCGGTCGCGCCGAAATCGTCGGCCTGCTGACCCGCAAATGGACGCGCGAGCTCGACTATCGCCTGATCAAGGAGTTGTGGGCCTTCGAAGGCAACCGCATCGCGGTGCGCTTCGCCTATGAATACCACGACGATTCCGGCCAGTGGTACCGCGCCTATGGCAACGAGAACTGGGAATTCGCCGCGGACGGGCTGATGCAACTGCGCCTGGCCAGTATCAACGAAGCGCCGATCGCGGCGGCAGACCGCAAATTCCACTGGGATGCCAGCGCGCCGCGCCCGGCCGGCCACGCCAGCCTGAGCGAGTTGGGGTTCTAACCGTGGCTAGGGTGATGGGCGAGCGCGGCGACGTGGTGCCGCTGTTGGCCGAAGTGTTCCGCACCTATGGCTTCGAGGGCGCCAGCCTGGCGCGCATCACCGAAGGCACCGGCCTGGGCAAGGGCAGCATCTACAACTTCTTCCCCGGCGGCAAAGATGAGATGGCCGAGGCGGTGCTCACTAATATAGATGGCTGGTTCCGCGACCAGGTGTTCCAGCCGCTGCGCGCGCACGCCGACGCGCGCCAGGGCGTGGCCGACATGTTCACGGCGGTCGGCCGCTATTTCCTGTCCGGACGCAAGGTTTGCCTGGTGGGCGTGTTCGCGCTCGGCCATGAACGCGACCGCTTTGCCGTGAGGGTGCAGGCCTATTTCGCCGAATGGGTCGATGCGCTGGCGGCGGCGCTGCAACGCGGCGGACGTGCGCCGGAAGCCGCGCGCGAATTGGCCGAGGACGCGGTCGGCGGCATCCAGGGCGCGCTGGTGCTGGCGCGCGCTGCCGATGAGCCGGAGCTGTTCATGCGCGCGCTGGAACGGATGCGGCTGCGGCTAGGATAGCGCCAGCGTTCAGATCAAGCCCAGGTCCTGGCCTTTTGTGCCGAAGATGCGCTCCACCTGGCCCGCGTCCAGCCCGTACATGCGGGCGAACAGTCCGCCTAACATGGCGCGGTATTCGTTGAGCACCGGGTAATCGCGGTTCTGGAACAGCGTGTTCTGTTCCAGGCGTATCTGCTCGCCGCGCACCCGGCCGCCGGCGACGCCGCCGCCCAGCACCCAGTAGACGCTGCCGTGTCCATGGTCGGTGCCACGGTTTCCGTTCTCGCGGAAGGTCCGGCCGAATTCGCTGACCACCACCACCACCGTGTCGTTCCAGTCCGGCCCCATTTCCTTTGCGTAGGCGGCCAGGCCGCGCCCCAGCTCCTCGAAGCGGCCCGCCAGATAGCCGGTCGCGCCGCCCTGGCCGACGTGGGTATCCCAGCCGCCGACATCGACAAAGCCGATATTGTATTTTTCCTTCATCAATTTGGCGATGCGGCGCGCCTCCAGCTCGAAACCCTTGGTGGTGATGGCGTTGCGGTTGGCCGCGTCCATCTCGCCGATCATCTCCTTCATCACGTCCTCGCGCACCACGAAGCCGTCGCGCACCTGCCGCGCCAGCGGGGTGTCGCCGTACATCGAGGCGATCATCTTCGCCTGGCGCGCGTCGATACCCGGTTTGCCGATCGAGCGCAGCGCCATATTTGGTACCTGCGCGCCGCCCTGCATGATCAGCGGCAGCTGGTCGGTGAAGGAGATGGCGCCGCCGCCGACGCTGGAACGATCGGCGTTCAGCGTCGCCGCCAGCCGGTTCAGGAAGCCGGAGCGGTAGTCGCGCGTGCCGTCCAGCGCCTGGCCCAGTTCTATGCTGTCCTGCGTTTCAAAATGGCTGCGCGAGATATCCTCGGTGCCGGCGAACGGCACGAACGCCACCTGGCCGATGGTGAACAGCGGGTAGATACTCTCGCGCAGGGCCGGATGCAGGCCCCAATCGGTGTTGATCGGCAGCGCCGCATTGAGGTCGTCGCCGGGTTTGGGCACCGCGATGTTGGGCCGCGCCTTGTAATAGAACTGGCTGGAGATCGGCACCAGCAGGTTGGTGGCGTCGTAACCGCCGCGCATGAAGACGACCAGCAACCGCGTTTTGCTGGCCGGCGCCGCCCACAGCTTGCCGGCCATCGTGGCAAAGGGCAGTGCGGCCATCGATTGAAGCAGGGTGCGGCGTTTCATCGTGCGTCTCCTCGGTGCTTGTCCTGGGTGCTTATTCTCTGCCGCCCCGGCGTCAGCGGTGCATCAACTCGGGCGACGACAACAGGAAGGTGTTCCATTCCTGCGGCGACGTCGCCTGTTCGAGCACCTGGCGCGTGGGCTGGCCCAGTGTTTTTTGCAGCGTTTGATAGTACAGCGCGTTGGCCAGTTGCGGGAAGGCGGGGCGCTCGGTCGGCTGCGGGCCGTCGGTCTTGAACAGGCCCGCGTTGCCGGAGCCGATGGCCTTGGCGATTTCAAAGCGCGTCGTCATCTGGCCCGGACTGGCCCAGCCGGATTCGGTGAGCGGATAGCCGTCCGGCGTCTGGCGCCCGTACAGCGGTTCGGCCATGCGGTTGAGCCACGACAGCATCGGGCCCGTGTTGAGGATCACCTTGTCGTCGTAGGTCAGGCGCACGGCGGAGACCACGTAATGGACCGGGTCCTTGAATTTTCGCCCCAGCGATTGTGCGAATTCGTCGGCGCTGAACATCGTGCGCAGCACCGCCGCGATGTCGCCGTCGCTGGCGCGGAAGGTGGCGGCCATGCGCTCGACCAGCGCCGCCGGCGGCTCGTCGGCGACGAAGTACACCGCCAGCTTGCGGCTGATGAAGCGCGCCGTGGCCGGATGGCGGCTCAGGCGGTCGATCGCCTCGTCGACCTCCGCCAGGCCCCGGCCCCTGACGGTCTGGCCGAGGAACGCCTTGTCGCCGTAGTCGTGGCGGCCGGGATTGAACTCGAACAGGCCTTGCCGCACATACTGCGCCTGCAGCTCCTTCTTCACTTTCGGTTCGGTCGTGCCCAGGTTGACGCCGACGCCGGTGAGGATGCGCGCCAGTTCCTGCACGTCGCGCTGGCTGTAGCCGCCGTCCACGCCCAGCGTGTGCAGCTCCATCAGCTCGCGCGCGTAATTCTCGTTGATGCGGTTGGCGGCGTTCTGTTCGTTGTCCAGATAGCGGATCATGGCCGGATGGCGCACGGTGGCGGCCAGCAGATCGCGGAACTTGCCCAGCGCGTGCGGGCGCACCGCCTTGTCCTCATAGTCGCCGACCAGCACGCGCAGGTTGCTCTTGCCCTGGTGGACGTTGAAGTGGTTCATCCAGAACCACGTCATCTGCTCCTGCAACTGGTTGGGCGAGTACAGGTCGCGCAGCAGCGAGCGCGCCGCCGCTTCCTTGGCGACGCGGTTCAACTCCTGTTGGTAAGCCTGCTGCGCCGCCTTTTTGTCGTCGTCGACGGTGATCTTCTCGATGTCCTTGCGTTGCTGGTCCAGTTCCTGGATCAATTGCGGCAGCGGCTTTTGCGTGATCGTCATGGCGTCGATCTGCGCCTGCGCGGCCGGTGGCAGCACCGCCGGTGCGGGATGCAGCTGCCGATCGAGCCAGCTGTCGTAGCCGAGTTTTTCGGCCTGCTGCCAGGTGCTCTGGTTGACGCCCCAGCTGACGCGGTTCAAGGCGCCGGCCAGTTGATCGGGCTTGACCGCCGAGGTGTCGGCGGGTGAGAAAGGCGTGGCGCAGCCGCCAAGCACCAGCAGGGCGGCGCAGGCGGCCAGGGAGCCGAATCGCAAGGACAATGTGGGCATGGTGATCGTCATAAGCCTGTAGAGTACGCCAATCCCGGCGAACTGCTATATTTGCCATGTATCGTGTGCTACAACATGTTACCGTGGCGCGCGGCCCTCCCCAAACAATTCCTGAACAAGGCGATAGAAAATCCCATGGCCCGACATTCGCTTCGCCTTTTGTCGCTGTGCGCCGCGCTGGCGGCCAGCCACTGCGCTTTCGCCGCCGTCACGCTGCAGGTCACCGCCTCGGTGCACACCGACTCCGCCAAAGGGGTGCCGAACCCGCCGGCCGATACGCGCCAGGTGATGGACGTGACGCTGTCCGACGACTACACCGCCGTGCGGATGCCCAAGGTCGAATTGATCTACGACTTCAAGTCGCGCCGCTACTATGTGCTCGACACGGTCAACAAGGCGTATGTCGACTATTCGCTGTTCAGCATTGCCGGCTTCCGCACCATGGAGCTGAAGAACCGCGAAAACATCAACGCCATGCTGGCCAAGGCGAAGATCGATACGCCCCTCAGCCGCCAGGTGGACCGCGAGCAGGAGCTCTCGGTGGCGGACGACGACGCGGTCAAGATCGATGAAAACGCCGGCGACGGCACGCTGGAGTTTTCCAGCGAGGGCCGCAAGCTGGCGTCGTGGAGCAAGGCCGGCACCAAGGTCGGCGCGGCTGACGCGGCACGCTTCGCGCAGTTCCTGCGCTATACGCAGACCGGGCATCCGCAACTGCTGGCGCGGCTGGCAAGGGATGGCGTGATTCCCGGGCAGTTGACGTTCACCGTCAACACCGCCGTGGGCGTGCGCACCGTCAGCATCGATGTCGCCGAAGTGAAAAAAGCGCAGCCGCCGGCCTATGACCTGAAAGGCTACGCGCCCCGCGCGGCGCAGGCGGGCGAGCTTGATATCATGCTCGACCGGATGGCGTCGCTGCCGCCGGAGCGGCTGGCCGCGCTGCGCGCCGCCCATCCCTGCGACACGGCGGCCGAGTACCGCGAGGATCAGCTGCTCGACACGATGCTGGGCCGCACCGAGTGCGTGCTGGCCACCGGCGAGCCGATGCTGCCGTTCACGCCCGCGCAACTGGAGAAGATGCGCGAGGACCCGGCGGTGGCGCTGATGATGGCCGCCGTCAGCCCGAAGAACAAGGAGGAGTTCGAGGGCGCGGTCAAGACGCTGGCGGAGCTGCGCAAACAGGCGCCGCGCAAGGCCTACGTCCTCAAACTTCTGGAAGCGAACAACCGCCTGCGGCTTGGCCAGCGCAAGGAGAGCCTGCAGCTGTTCGGCGAGGTGTTGGAGGCCAATCCGGTGTTGGGCGGCGCGTACAAGGATCTGGGTGATTTGCTGCTGATGACCGGCGATAGCCCGCGCGCATGGCGCAGCTGGGACATAGGACGCGGCATCGCGCCGAAGGTGCCGAACTTCACGGTCGTGAACGACTTCGAGGCGCAACTGTTAAAGCGGCATCCTGAGTTCTTCTGATTGGTTTTTGTGTTCGGTGGAGCAGGGGGCTCGAGGGAGAATTAATGCTGCGTTCAGCGGGGTTTGGGCTGACGCGTTGGTGCATTAAGGGGGCGCCGGTACCGCATGCCGGCGCTTGGCATGGCAAGATCAGCTAAGCTGCTCAATGCATTGAAGCGGTCGACAGATCTTTCAATTCCCGTATGCTGATCTCTGATTTTTCATGCATACGCAGCAAAATCGTGGCTCCAACTGCCAGCTTGCGGTGTCGGATTTTGCTGATGATGGGAGGCTGCACTTCTAAAACTCGGCACAATTCCGCGTCGTTTTTCAAGTTCATTTTTTCGATCAAGGTATCAAGCAACTTGTTCGGGACGAAGCTGGATGGTTCCAGCGCCCGAGCACGATTCATGGCCTCGATCAGTTCCAGCTTTTTTTGCCGTACGTTCATGATTTGCTCCTCCTTTGCTCAAACGTGTCAAAAAGACGTTTCCCAGCAAGGCTAGCGTCCACTTATTTGTGATTTGAAAGTGGCTCGCGGCTCAACATTCTTGATAACCATGCAAGTTAATTCAAATAATACTACTTCGCGCGGAAAAAAGCAGGGTTTAACAAATGAATTATCTTGTTTATTGCTTAAACGGGTTGACGTTTGTTGTTTCTTGTATGCAGCTTTTCGATAGTTGTAGGACTTTGTCTGTCATCTCGGCCGCGATTTGGGAGTGGGTCACCATGATGGCGCACGCGCCGGTGGATTTAATTTCGCGCCGCAATAAGGTAAGGATGCTGTGCGCGGTATCGGGATCGAGGTTGCCGGTGGGTTCGTCGGCCAGCACCAGCGCCGGACGGTGCACCAGCGCGCGGGCGATCGCCACGCGCTGCATTTCGCCGCCGGACAGCTGATGCGGAAAGTCGTTGCCGCGCCCGCCCAGGCCGACGGCGTCGAGCATCTCGGCCGCGCGCGCCGTGGGCAGGCCGTTGAGCAGCAGCGGCAGCGCGACGTTTTGCAGCAGTGTCAGATGCGGCAGCACGTGGAAGGCCTGGAAGATGAAGCCCATGCGCGCGCGCCGCAATTTGGTGGCGGCGTCGTCGTCGAGCCCCGACATCGGCACACCGTCGACAATGATGGGCGACTCGCCCGGTGCGGCGTTGGGATCGACATCCGGCGTATCGAGGCCGGCGATGAGGTTGAGCAGCGTGGATTTGCCGACGCCGGAATCGCCCATGATGGAGACGAATTCGCCCGCCTTGAAGGTCCATGAGAGGTTGGACAGCACGGGGCGGCCGCTGGCGTAGGATTTGGACAGGTTGCGCAGTTCGAGCATGGGACGGGCTCCTGTAAGGACGCGGATTGACGGTTTGGCGGTTTGGCGGACGATGGGATCGTATCAGCGCGTGAGCGCGCGGCGCATCGCGAAGCTGATGGCGTCGACCAGCGCGACCAGCAGCAGCATGGCGATGATGACGGTGGCGGCCTTCTGCATCTGGAACAACGACAGGTGATATTTAAGCATCTGCCCCAAACCGCCGGCGCCCACCACGCCGAGGATGGCGGCGGCGCGGATATTGTTCTCCCAGCGGTACAAGGTATAGGACAGCATTTGCGGCAGCGTTTGCGGCAGCGTCGCGTAAAAGAAGGCGCTGATGGCGGAGGCGCCGTTGGTGCGCAGGCTTTGCTCCGGCAGCGGCGCGGCGTTTTCCAGCGAATCGGCGAACAGGCGTCCCAGCACGCCGGCCGTGTGCGCGGCCAGCGCCAGCGTGCCGGCGAACGGACCCAGGCCGGCGGCGATCAACAGGATCGAGGCCCACACCAGCTCCGGGATCGAGCGCAGCACGTTAAGCGCTCCGCGCACCGCCGCGCGCGGGGCGCGGCCGAAGCGGCCCGACGCCGGCAGCGACAACGCCAGCCCGGCCAGCACCGCCAGCAAGGTGCCCAGCGCCGACATCGACATCGTTTCTATCGTGGCCCACGCGGTCTTGGTCAGGAAGCGGGGCGACAGGTCCGGCGGCGCGAAGCCGGCCAGCAGTTCGACCACGCTGTTGATTGCGTCGACGGTGAAAAACTCGCGCCACTTGAGCGGCAGCGCGGCAAAGCTGGCGATCACCAGCACCGCCACCAGCGCCATCAGCGCCAACACGGTCCAGTCGCGCGCCGGTGGCTTGGGCATCATCGGTCGGTTCATCCGAGCCGCCTGCGCAGGATTTTGGAGAACAGGTCCGCCAGCGCGACCAGCGCCACGAACACCAGCAGCATCGACGAGACCTCGGCGCCGGCCAGCATCTTCATCGATTCGTCCATGCGCTGACCGAGGCCGCCGGCGCCGACAAAGCCCATCACCACCGAGCCGCGTATCGCACACTCCCAGCGGTAGACCGTGTACGACATCAGCTCCGACGCCGATTCCGGCAGCGCGCCGTACAGCAGCGCACCGAGCCTGCCGCTGCCGTTGGCCATCAGGGTGTCGGTGGCGTGGGCGTCGGACGATTCCAGGATCTCGGCGTAGACCTTGCCCAGCATGCCGCAGTAGGTGAGGGCGATGGCCAGCACGCCGGCGGTGGGACCGAGGCCGATAATGCGCACGAACAGCAATGCCCATACCAACTCCGGCACGCTGCGCAACAGCACCAGCAGCCAGCGCACGCCCTGGCGCAGCAGCCTGGCGGGAAGGCGCATGCGTCCCGTGCCGAGCGCGGAAATCGACAGTTTTTCGTTGATGATCAGGGTGGCGGGGATGGCGCCCAGCAGTGCCAGGGTCAGCCCGGCGGTGGCGATGGCCACGGTCTGCCAGGTTTCGCGCAGCAGCATCTGCAGGAATTCGGCGCCGTGCGCGGGCACCAGGAAGTCCGACAGGAAGCGCCCGGTGGCCGACAGGCTTTGCCAGTCCCACAGCAGCCACGGTTTGAATTCGCTCACGACCAGCATCGGCCACAGGACCACGACGGCGGCCGCGCAGGCGATCAGCCGGCCGCGCCAGGCCGGATCGGCGTGCAGGTGAGGTGGGAAGACAGTCATTACAGACAAGCGCCGATCCCCAGCTTGACGGCCAGCGCCTCGTGGTCCGGCGGCGGCGGGCTGACGATTTGCTCGCCCTGATACAGTTCGTCGATCATCTGTTGCGTGACCTGCGCGCGCGGCAGGTCGAATTCGATGCGGCCGTTACGCAGGGCGACGATGCGCGGGAAGTGGCGCAGCGCCAGATCGACCTGGTGCAGGCTGCATATGAGGGTGGCGTCGCGCGACGCGGCTTCCTCGCGCAGGGTGGCCAGGGTCAGCTCGGACAGCGCCGGGTCGAGCGCCGACAAGGGCTCGTCCACCAGCAGGGCCTTGGCCGGCGACAGCAGCAGGCGCGCCAGGCCGCAGCGCTGGCGCTCGCCGCCGGACAGCCGGTCGACGCGCGAGTACAGCTTGTCGCCCAGGTTGAAGCGCGACAGCGCCTGCCACGCCGCTTGCGGGTCGGCCGGTTTGAAGAGCGAAACGAGCGCTTGCCACACGCTCCATTGCGGCAGGCGCGCGGCCAGCACCGCCGTCACCACGCGCTGGCGCGGCGGCAGCGGCGGCGTTTGCGGCGCCAGGAACAGCTGCGCGCGCAGGCGGTGGCGCGCGCCTTCGCCCAGCGCCCAGGGATCGGCGCCGAAGGCGTTAAAACTTCCTTCGGCCGGTCGCTGGGCGCATGCCAGCGTTGCCAGCAACGTGGTCTTGCCGGCGCCGGAAGGGCCGATCAGCGCCAGTTGCTCGCCCTGTTCCACGGTCAGCGAGATCGCGTGCAGGGCGGGCGGCGCGGCGGCAGCGGAAGCCGGTGCGCCGGCGTGGCGCACCGTCAGGTTCCGCAATTGGTAGGTGTGCATCGAGTACTTTTAAACCTTACTTCTTCAGCAGGCCGGCGTTTTGGGCGGCCGCTTCGATCGCGGTGTAGTTCTCGGCCTTGGTCGGGATGAACTTGGAGGCGCGCTGCAGATCCATGATGATCTTGTCCTGCGGGTTCTTCGGATCGAGGGCCAGGAAGGCGTCGGTGATCTTCTTCTTCAGGTCCGCGCTCATGTCGGTGCGCACGGTCCAGTTGTAGTCGAAATAGCCCGGGGTGGTGTAGAACACGCGCACCACGGCAGGATCGACCTTCTTCTCGGCGACCATTTTTTCCCACACCGAGATATTCAGCGCGCCGGCATCGACCTTGCCGCCGGCGACAGCGGCGACGGTGGCGTCATGCGCGCCGGAGAAGGCGATGCGTTTCAGATCGCCGTCCGGATCGATCTTCGCGGCCAGCAGGTAGGAGCGCGGCATCAGGTGGCCCGAGGTCGACGATTCCGAACCGAAGCTCAGGGTGCGGCCCTTCAGGTCTTCCAGCTTGTTGATATCCTTGTTGGTGGTGATGAACACCGAGCGGAATTTTTCATCTTCCGCGCGCTGCACCAGCGGCGTGACCTGGTTCTTGCTGCGGTCCTTGGCCTGCACGAAGGTGAAGCCGCCGAACCAGACCATGTCCACTTTTTTATTGATCAGCGCCTCGACCGACGCCGCGTAATCGGTCACCGGGGTGAACTCGACCTTCAAGCCGGTTTTTTTCTCCAGATACTCACCCAGCGGCTTGAACTTGCGCTGCAGTTCCGTCGGCGCCTCGTCCGGGATGGCGGACACGCGCAGCACGCGGTCGGCGGATTGCGCCTGGGAATGGGCGGCCGCCAGCAGCAGGCCTGTCGCCAGCAGGGTTTTGAGCGTGTTCATCGGGGAAAATTTCATCGGTGGTGCCCTATGTAAGGATTATGTTTCTATTTATATGCGCGTAACTGTGCGTGCAACTCTGTTTATAACTCATCCGAATGTGAAAGGCCGCACGGTCTTAGGCCGGGCCGGGCCTCAAAATGGATATTCAGCTATCATAACAAAAAGTTTGTCCACGGCAGGGAGATCGCTGGCGGGGCACGCACCTTCATTAAAGGCAGAGTCACCATGCAAATGTCCCGCCCTCACGGCAGCGATGCGGTCATCGCCGAAATCAGCGCCGGTCTGATGGCAACCAATGCGCACACTTCGCCAAAATATCTGTACGACGGCCTGGGTTCCAAGCTGTTCGAGGCGATTTGCGAACTGCCGGAATATTATCCCACCCGTACCGAGGCCGGCATTTTCGCCGCGCACGGCGCCGACATGGCGCGCGACATCGGAACCGGCACCTCGCTGATCGACCTTGGCGCGGGCAATTGCGCCAAGGCGGCCGGCCTGTTCCCGCTGCTGCAACCGGCGCAGTACGTGCCGGTCGATATTTCGCGCGATTTCCTGCTCGATGCCGTCTCGCGCCTGCAGGAGCGGTTTCCGCACATCGACATGACGCCGCTGGGACTCGATTTTTCCAGCGGCTTCACGCTGCCGGACAGCGTGCGCCATCGCCGCCGCTTGTTTTTCTATCCCGGCTCGTCGATCGGCAATTTCGAGCCGGAACAGGCCAAGGTTTTCCTTCGCGGGCTGCACGCCAACGCCGGCGACGGCGGCGGCCTGCTGATCGGCGTGGACCTGATCAAGGACAGCGCGGTCCTCGATGCGGCGTACGACGACGCCATCGGCGTGACGGGCGCCTTCAATCTGAACATGCTGCGGCACGTGAATCACCTGATCGGCGCCGATTTCGACGTGCGCCAATGGCGCCATGTGGCGTTCTTCAACCCGGAGCACAGCCGCATCGAGATGCACCTGGAGGCGCGCAGCGCGTTGACGGTGCACTGGCAGGGCGGCGAGCGCCGCTTCGCTCAGGGCGAGCGCATACACACCGAAGACAGTTATAAGTACACGCGGCAGTCTTTCGTCGGCCTGCTCGAGCAGTCCGGGTTTGCCACCAACCGTGTGTGGACCGATCCGGCGGGCTGGTTCGCCGTCATCCACGCCCGCGTGATCCGCGACTGACAGGAAGAGACACATTATGGACATGCGTTTGCCCCGGCAGCCACTTTTCGCCCAACTCGGCGCTCGTTATCACGCGGTGCGTCATCGCTCGTTGCTGCTGGCCGAACCCTTGACCGACGAGGATTGCGGCGCGCAGTCGATGCCGGACGCCAGTCCAATCAAATGGCACCTGGCGCACACCACCTGGTTCTTCGAGACCTTTATCCTCGAGCGCATGGAGCAGGGCTTCCAGCCTTTCCATCCAGCCTTCCGGGTGCTGTTCAACTCTTATTACAACGGCGTCGGCGAAAAGCATCCACGCGCCCAGCGCGGCCTGTTGACGCGGCCGGCGATGGCGCAAGTGCGTGCCTACCGGGCCGATGTCGACGCGCGCGTGGCGCGCTTGCTGGCGTCCGACCTCGATGGACCGCAACGCGAACAGCTCGAGACGCTGATCACGCTGGGGCTGCAGCACGAACAGCAGCACCAGGAGCTGATGCTCACCGATGTCAAGCACCTGCTGGCGCAAAGCGCCTTGCTGCCCGCTTATATGGAGGTGCCGGTGGCGGCGGCTCCGCTGGCGCCGGCGTTGACCTGGGTGGACTTTGACGGCGGCCTGACCGAAATCGGCTACGACGGCGACGGCTTTTGCTTCGATAACGAGCTGCCGCGCCACAAACAGTATGTGGCGCCGTTCCAGCTGGCGTCACGGCTGGTGACCAATGGCGAATACCAGGCGTTCATCACCGCCGGCGGCTACTTCAATGCCGCGCTGTGGCTGGCCGAGGGCTGGGATTGGGTGCGCAGCCAGAACCTGAAGTGTCCGATCTACTGGCAGCAGGACGACAACGGCAACTGGATGGAGTTCACGCTGCGCGGCGCGCTGCCGCTGGACCCCAGCCTGCCGGTGACGCATCTGTCGCTGTTCGAGGCGGACGCCTACGCCCATTGGGTCGGCGCGCGCCTGCCGACCGAGGCGGAGTGGGAAGTGGCCGCCGCGCGGGCCGCCATCGAAACCGGTGAGCTGCATCCGGCCGCAGTGGCTGTAGCCGATGCCGCCGCCGTTGCGGACGGGGAGCTGCTGCAGATGTTCGGCCATTGCTGGCAATGGACCAGCAGCAGCTACTCGGCATATCCGGGCTACCAGACCGCGCCGGGCGCGCTGGGTGAGTACAACGGCAAATTCATGCTGAATCAGTATGTGCTGCGCGGCTCCTCGTGCGCCACGCCCGCCGGGCATGCGCGCGCCAGCTACCGAAACTTCTTCCCCGCCGGCGCCCGCTGGCAATTCACGGGCATCCGGCTGGCGCGGCAAGTCTGAAGGTGACGTTCTCTTCGCCTTCGACTAGCCGCGTTGCGACCCCAATTCTTATACAAGCTGCATTAGACCTGTCATAAATGTCATACGAACGATCTTAATTACCATAAGAGGGTTAAGTTTCATCCGTGCGCCCCTATTCGCTTGCTATTGGTAGTGAGGTAAATGATAATTTATGCATCGTTCGATTCCACTTTTTTATCTTTCTCTTATTATGCCTATTCTCATACGCCGATTAACGCCCGCAGACGCCGCAGCTTTTCAGTCATTGCGCCTTTCCGGCCTTCGTGAAACCCCAACCGCTTTTACCTCCAGCTATGAAGAGGAGTGCAATACGCCGATCCCGGTGACCGAGGCGTACTTCGAATCGGAGGCTGGCCGCAACCGTTTCGGCGCCTTTGACGGCGACCGCCTGGTCGGCATGGTCGGTGTCGGCCGCGAATCGCAGATCAAGCTGCGCCACAAAGCCTACATCCGCGGCATGCAAGTCGATGTCGCCTATCGTGGCACCGGCGTGGGCCGCCAGCTGATGGAACACGCAATGGAGTTCATCTCCACCATGGAGGGCGTCACCAAAGTCACCTTGGCCGTCACCGTCGGTAACGCGGCGGCGATCACCTTGTACGAATCGATCGGCTTCAAGGTCTATGGACGCGAGCACTGCGCGTTGATCGTCGACGGCGTGCCGTACGACGATGTGCTGATGGATATCCAGCTGTAACAGCAGGTCCCGCCGCAAAACCGTCAACGCGAGCGATGTATTCTTGCGTGCAGGATGAAAGTTAGGCTAATATTGAGAATAATTCTCATTCATAAAGTCTAATGTTGGCCGCATCCCTCCATTCCGAACAGGTCAAATCGATCTACGACGCCCACCACGGCTGGCTTGAGCGCTGGCTGCGGCAAAGGCTGGGCAATGCTTCGGATGCCGCGGACATCGCGCAGGATACTTTCGTGCGCGTGCTGGCGAGGGAGATGGCGATCCGTGAACCGCGCGCGATGCTCACCACGATCGCGCAGGGCATGGTGGCCAACTTATACCGGCGCCGCGACATCGAACGGGCGTACGAACAGGCCCTGGCTGCGTGGCCGGAGCAGCACGCGATGTCGCCGGAGACTCGTGCGATCATGCTCGAGACGCTGGTTGAAATCGACACTTTACTAAACAGCCTGCCGCCGCTGGTGCGCGAGGCGTTTCTGCTGTCGCAGCTCGATGGCATGGGGCAGGCCGATATCGCCGAACGGCTGGGCATCTCGCTGGCCACCGTCAAGCGCCACATCGCCAAGGCCATGCTGCACTGCTGTTTCGCCGACTGACATGACGACACCCCCGATTTCCTCCGAAGTGCGCGCTCAGGCCGTGGACTGGCTGGTGGAGCTGCAATCGGAGCCTGCCGACGATGACCTGCGCCTGCGCTGGCGCCTGTGGCACGACGCCGATCCCGCGCACGCGCGGGCGTGGGCGCGCGTGGAGGCGTTCGGCGACAAGCTCCAAAACCTGAATCCCGACATCGCGCACGCCACCCTGAACGGCGCCCGTTCGGAGCGGCGCAAAACGCTCAAAACGCTGGCGCTCCTGATGGGCGTCGGCGCCGCCGCCTGGATGGCGGAGGAGCAGACGCCATGGCGGGAATGGTCGGCCGACCATCGCACCCGTGTTGGCGAGCGCTCGGTGCTGATGCTCGACGACGGCACCCGGGTGCGCATGAACGCCGATACCGCCCTTAATATTCGTTACACCGGCAGCGCGCGCACGCTGCAGCTGCTGCGCGGGGAAATTCTGGTCACCACCGCGCACGAACCCGTGTACGAGGGTGCTACGGCGCGTCCCTTTTCGGTCGACACGGCAGAAGGCTCGGCGCTCGCGCTCGGAACCCACTTCCAGGTGCGCCGGCTGGACGGCCGTAGCGTGGTCTCCGTGTTAGACGGCGCCGTGGAGATCCGCCCGGCGGCCGGTGGCGCCGTCACCGCCGTCAGGCTGGACGCTGGCCGGCAGGCCGGCTTCACGCGTTCCGCCGTCGGCCCCGTGCAGGCGGTGGACGATGCCGTCACGGCCTGGATCGAAGGCATGCTGGTAGCGCAGGACATGCCGCTGCCCGAATTTCTGGCCGCATTGAACCGCTATCGTCCCGGGAATCTGCGCTGCGCGCCATCTGCCGCGCACCTGTCGGTCAGCGGAACCTACCCGCTGGCGGACAGCGACAAAGTGCTCGACATCCTGCAAACCACGCTGCCGGTGAAGGTTGAGCGCTACACCCGCTACTGGGTCACGGTCGGCCTCAAAAAATAAATCACATTAGTTGAGCTGTTTTGGTTTCTCGCGGGGCAATGGGGATAAGAAGCCTTTTTATCCTAGCCATCCGGGAATCCAGATATGCACCAGAATTCACCCTCTTTAATCGAGAAAACCAAGCGCCGCGCCATCGCTTGCGCCATCGGCCACGCGCTGCATGCGTTCCCGGTCGGCGCGATCGCCGCCGCGCCGTTGGCCATGATCGCCGCCGCAGCGCAGGCCCAGGAAGTCGACAGCCTGCGCAACTTCGCCATCCCGGCCGGCCCGTTGGCCGGCACCTTGAACCGCTTCGGCCGTGAGGCCGGCATCATGCTGTCGTTCTCGACCCAGGCCACCCAGGACATGCAAAGCCCGGGCCTGAGCGGCGTCCATACGCCTTCGTCAGGGCTGGCGGCGCTGTTGAAAGGGACCGGACTGGCCGCCACGCGCCAGTCCAACGGCGGCTACGTGATCGCCGTGTCTGGACCTTCTGCGGCGCAGGTCGACAACGCCGCCGCGCTGCCGATGGTGCACGTGGTGGCGCAGACGCAGGGCGCGACCACCGAAAACTCCGGCTCCTATACGGGCCGCGCGACCACCATCGGCAAAATGGAACAGTCGATCCGCGACACGCCGCAATCGGTCAGCGTGATCACGCGCCAATTCATGGACGATAAAAACCTGGTGACCCTGGACGAGGTGATGGCGCAGGCCACCGGCGCCACCCGCTCGCAACGCAATTTCGGATCTCACACCTTCACCATTCGTGGCTTTGCGATGGACACCTACCTGGTCGACGGCGTGGCCGGCACGGTGTTCGATCCCACCGGGTGGATGCCGACCGATATGGCGATCTACGACCGCGTGGAGGTGCTGCGCGGCGCCGCCGGCCTGATTGTCGGCGCCGGCGATCCAAGCGGCGCCGTGAACCTGGTGCGCAAGCGTCCGCGCAAGGAGGCGCATGTCGACGTCAACCTGAGCGCCGGCTTGTGGGACAACTACCGCACCGAAGTCGATGCCGGCGCGCCTCTCAACGCCGATGGCACTTTGCGCGGCAGGGTGGTGGTGGCGTATCAGGACAAGCACACCTTCCAGGATGTGACGCGGTCGCGCGAGCCCTTGCTGTATGGCGTGATCGAGGCCGATCTGGGGCGCGACACCACCTTGACCATTGGTGCGCGCCGGCAGGAAAACACCATCGACGGGTACACCGTCTTCGGGCTATCGCGCTACAGCGACGGCGGCGCGCTCGATGTGCGTCGATCGACGTCGATGGCGCAGGACTGGAACCAGCATGACGCCACCTTCAACGACGTCTTCGCGGAGGTCGAACACCGCTTTGGCGCCGGCTGGAAGGCACGCTTGGCCGCCAACTACAACGACGGTGGTTTCGAGCAGAAGGTCGGCATCACGCGCGGCGCGGTGAACCGCGCCACCCTGCGTGGCGCCACGCTGTACGACCTGTATTTCAAGAATCTCGACGTGTCCAGCTACGGCGTGGACGCCAGCGTGACCGGCAGTTTCAACGCGCTGGGTGGCCGGCACCAGGTGGCGGTGGGCGCCAACTGGTCCAAGCAGGAGCAGAACAACAAGACCGCCGACATCCGGACCAACATTCAGGTCAATATCTTCAACGTCAACCACGCGGCCGTGGCCGAGCCGGCGCGCCCGGCATGGACGGTAGATGCCGATACGCGCGACCAGCGCTACGGCGTCTACGCCAGCGCGCGGCTTGAACTGACGGAACCACTGCACCTGCTGCTGGGCGGGCGCGTGAGCTGGCAGGATTATTTGCAGGTCAACCGCCTGACCGGCGCCAAGTTGGCCGATTATCAGCAAGACCACGAGTTCACGCCGTATGCGGGTCTGGTGTACGACTTGAACGCGCAATGGTCGCTGTACACCAGCTATGCCGACACCTTCCAGGTGCAGAGTACCTTTCTGAGCGCGGACGGCGCGCCGTTGAAGCCCGCCGTTGGCGCCAACTACGAGGCTGGGATCAAGGGCGAGCTGTATGACGGCCGTTTGAACCTGTCGCTGGCGGTGTTCAAAATCCGCAAGGACAATCTGGCGGTGCTCGACGAGGCCAATCTGGGCCTGTGTCCCGGCTCGCTGTCGACCAGCGATTGCTATCGCAACGGCAGCACCCTGCGCAGCAAGGGCGTGGAGCTGGAGGCGAGCGGCGAGCTGGCGCCGGGCTGGCAGGTATCGGCCGGCTACACCTATGTCACCAGCCGCGACGACGCGGGCGCCAGCATCAGTTCCGAGACCCCGCACCATTTGCTGCGCGCGTCCACCAGCTACCGCTTGCCGGGCCAGTTCAAGGCGGTGACCGTGGGCGGCGCGGTCTCCGCGCAAAGCGGCTATGCTTTCCCGGCGTCGGACAATACCGCCGTGACGATGGGCGAGGGCGGCCGCGCAGTCTGGGATATGAACGCGGCCTACCGCATCAACGACAAATGGACGGCGCAGCTGAACCTCAACAACCTGTTCGACCGCCGCTACTATTCGATGCTGGGCTCTCTGACGCGCGGTAACTACTACGGCGAACCGCGCAGCGTCGGCCTGATGCTGCGCGGCTCCCTGTAATCGCGGCGAGGTGGTGGTATGAGGGATAGTTGGCGTCTTTCGATGGGATGGCTGCACACGTGGGGTGGCCTGATAACGGGCTGGCTGCTGTGCGCCATCTTCCTGACCGGGACGCTGAGCGTGTTCCGCGAGCCGATCACGCGCTGGATGCAGGCCGCGCCGCAGGTCGCCGCACCGGCGCGGCCGATTTCCGCAGGGGCGTCGGTCCAACAAGCGCTTGGCTATCTGGCGGTGCAGGCGCCCAAGGCCCGCTTCTGGCGCGTCGAGCTGCCCGCGCGTCCGGACGAGGCGCTGCGGCTGTTCTGGCGCGATAAAAGCGGCGAGCGGCAGCAGGCCATCGACCCCGCCAGCGGTGCCGTGCTGCCCGCGCCGTGGGGGCGTGAGACGCAGGGCGGCCGGTTCTTCATGACCTTTCACTACTCGCTGCAGGCCGGCCTGACCGGGTTCTGGATCGTCGGCGTGCTGTCGATGGGGATGCTGGTGGCATTGGTGTCGGGCGTGATCGTCCACAAGCGCATCTTCAGCGACTTCTTTACTTTTCGACCCGGCAAAGGGCAGCGCTCCTGGCTCGACGCGCACAATCTGTTTGGCGTATTGACCTTGCCCTTCCTGTTCATGATCACGCTCACCGGGCTGGCGATTTTTTATTCGAGTTTTATCCCGCTGCCGCTGCGCGCCGCCTACGGCAGCGACGAGCAGGCGTACGAACGGATGGAGCACGATCTGGCGGCGGAAGCGCCGGCGCCGCGCCGCAAGATGACGGGCACGCCGGCGCCGTTGCCGCAAATGGCGCCCTTGCTGGCAAAGGCGCGGGCGCTGCTGGGCGGAGAGGTGCGCATGCTGGTGATCGAACGGCCCGGCGACGCCAGCATGGCGGTCAGGGTGTTCGGCCGCGCGATGGACGACGGCGATACTGGCCGCATCCTGAACCAACCTGGCGTCGTCCTGTTCGATGGCGTCAGCGGCGCGGTGCTGCAACTGAAGACACCAGACCCGGTCGAGGAATCGGTGGGACAAGCCACGCATCGCGTGATGGAACATCTGCATTACGCCCGCTTCGGCGGCTGGACCATGCGCTGGCTGTATTTCATGAGCGGCCTGGCCGGCACGGCGCTGATGGCGACGGGAACCATCCTGTATCTGATCAAGCGGCGTCAGAAGAGCGGCGGCGAGTTCGGTTCCGCGACGGCTGGCGTCTACCGCTGCATCGACGCTATCAATACCGCCTCGACCAGCGGCGCGGTGCTGGCCTGCATCGGCTATTTTTATGCCAACCGGCTGATGCCGGCGGATCTGTCGGCGCGCCCCGGCTGGGAGATCGGCGCCTTCTTCATGGTGTGGCTGGCGACGCTTCTGCACGCGGCCGTGCGTCCGCGCGCGTCGGCGTGGATCGAGCAGCTGGCGCTGGGCGCCTTGCTGTGCGCCGGCCTGCCTGTGCTGAACGCGCTGACGACCGGGCGCCACGTTGGAAGCTATATCGCCGCAGCCGATTGGCAAAGCGCCGGCGTCGAGCTGACCGCCATCGGTTTCGGCGTGCTGCTGGCGACGGCGGCGCTCAAGGTCCACCGCAAGGGACGCAAAATATGACTGCAAAACGCAAGGGCGCCGTGACCGCGCGCTATCGCTGGATGGTGGTATCGCGCTTGCTGGCGGCGACCGTCGGCGGCTACGTGGTGGCGTCGCTATGCGGCGCGCTGACGGCGTTCGGCCTGCCGATGCTTTCCGGCCTGACCTTGGCCGACGGCGTGGTGATCGGCACCATGCTGGGCTTCGTCGTGCATGCGGGCTTGTTCGTGTTCGCGTTTTCACCCGTGCGTGCGGGCAGGGTGTGGGGATGGCTGCTGGGCGCAGCGCTGGTGATGGGCGTGATGCTGTGGGCGGCCGGCGGAAACGCGTTGTTCCCGCCGGCGCCACATTAAAAAAGCTTAGGCCGTTACCGCGCCTTTGGCTTGCGCCGCTTCGATGGTGTTCAGCTGGCGGTTGACCGCGCTGAGCACCGCCTTGAACGAGGCGGTCAGGATGTTGCTGTCGGTGGCCGCGCCGAACAAGGTCGGGCCGTTGGCCAGGCGCAGTTCCACATAGCAGGCCGCCTTGGCGTTGGCGCCCGAGCCGATCGAGTGCTCGTGGTAGTCCATCAGTTTGATGTCCAGGCCGAGCGCGTCGACGAAGGCGTCGATCGGGCCATTGCCGCCGCCTTGCAGCGCCATCGGCGCCTGGCGGTGGGTCAGGTTGATGTCGATCTGCACCGGCTCGTCGCTGCTGGTGTCTTCCACCATCTTGTGCGAGTTGTAGGCGTACGGCGAGTTTTGCTCGAAGTACTCCTTGTTGAAGATGTCGTAGATGCCATCGGCGGTGATTTCCAGGCCGGTGGCGTCGGCAACCGCTTGCACCGCGCGGCTGAACTCAATCTGCAGGCGGCGCGGCAGCACCAGGCCGTAGTCCTGCTCCAGCAAGTAGGCCATGCCGCCTTTGCCGGACTGGCTGTTGACGCGGATGACGGCGTCGTAGCTGCGACCCAGGTCGGCCGGATCGATAGGCAAGTAAGGAATCTCCCAGATCGCGCCTTCCTTCTGCTGCGCGAAGCCCTTTTTGATCGCGTCCTGGTGCGAACCGGAGAAGGCGGTGAACACCAAGTCGCCGACGTACGGGTGGCGCGGATGCACCGGCAACTGGTTGCACTCTTCGACGCACTTGCGCACTTCGTCGATGTCGGAGAAGTCCAGGCCCGGATGCACGCCTTGCGTGTAGAGGTTCAAGGCCAGGGTGACCAGGTCGACATTGCCGGTGCGTTCGCCGTTGCCGAACAGGCAGCCCTCGACGCGGTCGGCGCCGGCCATCACGGCCATCTCGGCGGAGGCGACGGCGGTGCCGCGATCATTGTGCGGGTGGACGCTGATGATCAGCGAATCGCGGCGCGCCAGCTTGCGCGACATCCATTCGATCTGGTCGGCGTAGACGTTCGGCGTGCTGCATTCGACCGTCGACGGCAGGTTGATGATCATCTTCTTGTTCGGCGTCGGCTCCCAGATCGCGGTGACGGCGTCGCAGATATGCTTGGAGAAATCGAGTTCGGTGGTGGAGAACGACTCCGGCGTGTACTCGAAGCCCCAGTCGGTTTGCGGGTGCTGCTTGATCAGCTCTTTGACCAGGGTGGTGCCGGTGGTGGCGATGTTGGTGATCTCTTCGCGCGACATGCCGAAGACGACCTTGCGGAACACCGGCGCGACCGAGTTATACAGGTGGACGATGGCGCGCTTGGCGCCGGCCGCCGCTTCCACCGTCCGGCGGATCAGTTCATCGCGCGACTGCGTCAGCACGATGATGGTGACGTCGTCCGGAATGCGGTTCTCCTCGACCAGCTTGCGCACGAAGTCGAAGTCGGTCTGCGAGGCCGAAGGGAAGCCCACTTCGATTTCCTTGAGGCCGATCTTGACCAGCAGTTCGAAGAAGCGCAGTTTTTTCTCGGGGCTCATCGGCTCGATCAGCGCCTGGTTGCCGTCGCGCAGATCGGTGCTCATCCAGATCGGCGGCTTGGAGATGATGTTGTTGGGCCACTGGCGATCGGACAATTGAACTGGTGGGAAGGCGCGGTACTTCGCTGCTGGGTTCTGCAACATCATGGGGTGCTCCTGGGTCTTTTAAATTGGGAAGTGCTGGGATGCCGGCGGGTGCTGGCGCTGCGTGTGGCGAAAGGCTGCCGGGCGGCCACGGAACGCTAGGCCAGGCAACCGATCGGTAGTTTTAGCAGTAGCAGTGCCGGGCCAAACGCACGCGCGTCAGCCAGCAGCGCGATCGAATCGCCGGTGCGGGATGGAGCATGGGTGGCCGTGGTGAGCATCGGTGCGGACTTTCCTGGGTTTTGAAGACGGGTGCGGCTTGTGGCCGGCACGGGGTGCGTTGAAAACGCGGCTGGAACGCGGATTAAACGCGTGCTAGTAGGCGCGCTGCTAGCGATAGGCCAGCAGACGGCAGCAGGAAAGCGGATAGGTGCAGATGCGAAGTCATAGGCCTTAATGTACGAGATCGCCTGCATGGCTGTCAAGGGAATTGATGCGCCACGTGAAAACGCGCGGCTAGTTTGCCAAGTCGCTGGTCGAGTGTCCACAGCCTGGCGGCAGGGGTGAGCAGGGTGGATGCCAATAAAACCAAGTCAACCAGCCCGCATCCTAAGCCGTATAGCGTTTCGCGTTCAATGAACGCCGTCTTGGCGCAGCAGGATCTCCAACGCGGCGTTACGGCGCCGGAAGTGGTCGACCCATACCGAAGTATCGACAAGCACGGCGCTCATCAGGTCGGCTCGGCTGGGCGGCGCGGCACGTCGGCCATGTCTGGGGCGGCGCCGCCTAAGGCCGCCAATCGCTTAGCGGCTTGGGCCCGCACAAAGGTTTTTATGGCCTCGCGAAACAGATCTGCCTTGTCCATGGCTGGGTCCGCGACCTCCAGAGCCTGGTTGTAAAGCTCGTCGTCAATCGTGACAGTGGTTCTCATGGCGCTCCTGAATCAATCTTGATGGTAAGCCGCATCTATTTTAGCATCGTTAAATCTAGACGATGGCTTGGTTCCAGGTCGGGCGGCTATGTTGATGTTTTTGCCATATTCCCATACTATCGACGTCTCATCTTTATAGGATTCCCAATGTATCGATTTGTTCGCGCGGCAGTGTTGATGGTGTTGATTGGCGCAGGCGGCGCGCAGGCGGCGCCGCCCAAGCCGGTGGCGACGCCGGAGGACGCCGCAGCCATCTCGGCCGTGGCCACCGACTTCCAGGCCGCGCTCAAGGCGAAGGATGCGCGCAAGCTGTCATCGTTGATGCTGAACTCGAACATCCTTTTCGCCTCGCCGGCGAGCGACAAGCAGGTGGCCCGAATCCGCAAGGAGGTCGATCCGAACTTCGACGGCGTGCGCGCCGGCGGCTACAACGATTTTGTCCAATTCGTCAAAACAGAGAAGCGGCAGGTCGAAGAGAAGTTTTACGACTTGAAGATCACCCAGGACGGCGATCTGGCCTGGGTGATGTTCGATTACGAGTTCCTGTTCGACGGCGTGGTGCAGAACCATGGCGTCGAGGCCTGGCAGATGGTCAAGCGCGACGGGCTGTGGAAAATCTATTCCGTCACCTGGTCGGCCAATTACAGGGACAACAAATAGGACAGATCAGAGCAGCAGGCCGCCCGAGGCTTCGATGCGCTGGCCGGTGATCCAGCCGGCGTCCCCCGTCAGCAGTGTCGCGACCACGCCGGCAATGTCGTCGGCGCTCGCGTTGCGGCCCAGCGCAGTCATGCTGGCCAGCTGCGCATTCATGGCGGCATCGTCGCGCACCTGGCCCCCGCCGAAGTCCGTCGTGGTCGGCCCCGGGGCGACGACGTTGACGCTGATGCCGCGCGGGCCCAGTTCTAGCGCCATGTAGCGCGTCAGCACATCGACCCCGCCTTTGGCCGACGCGTAGGCGGCGTAACCGCCGAAGGTGAAGCGGGCCAGCCCCGACGACGTGTTGATGATGCGGCCCCCGTCCGCAATCAACGGCAGCAGCTTCTGGGTCAGGAAGAAGGTGCCTTTCAGGTGGGTGTTGATCATCAGGTCGAATTGTTCCTCCGTGGTCTCGGCCAGGGAGGCGTGGATGCCGCCACCGGCGTTGTTGACCAGGTAGTCCAAGCGCTCGCGCCCCCAGGTGGTTTGCAGCGCCGCACGCACGCTGTCGGCGAAAGCGGCGAACGTGCCGGCGGCGCCGACGTCGAGGCGCAAAGCGACCGCGCGGCGGCCCAGCGCCTCGACCTCCTTGACCACGGCGGTGGCCTGTTCTTCGCCGTTCAGATAAGTGATGATCACATCGACGCCGCGCGCGGCCAGTTTCAGCGCGTGGCTGCGGCCGATGCCGCGGCTGGCGCCGGTGACGAGGGCGATGCGGTTTGCTTGGGGGATCGTGTTCATGGATGCTCCGGATGGATGAAAGAGGTCCCCACTTTACCGTTCTGTTTATCGAAGATAAATCGTTATAAAATGAATGAACTGTTTCGTCAAAAAGAACAATCGCATGGATCTGAGTGAGTTGAGGGTATTTTGTCGCGTCGCCGAACTGGCCAGCTTCACCCGGGCGGCCGAGGAGCTGGGCCTGGCGAAGGGCCGGGTCTCGACCTTGGTGCAGGCGCTTGAGGCGGAGGTGGGCGGACGCCTGCTGCAGCGGACCACGCGCAGCGTGCGGCTCACGCCCGACGGCGAGGCCTTCCTGGCCCGTTGCAGGGAGCTGCTGACCGAGGCCGACCAGTTGCAGGGGATGTTCCGGCCCGCCGCCGGCGCGCTGCGCGGCAAGGTGCGCATCGACATGCCCGGCATGTTCGCGCAGGAGCTTGTGATGCCGCACCTGCAGTCGCTGCTGGCCGAGCATCCGCTGCTCGACCTGGGCATCAGCGTTAACGACCGCCGCATCGACATGGTGCGCGAAGGCTTCGACGCGCTGGTCAGGATCGGGCCGCTGCCCGATTCGGATATGGTGGCGCGGCCGTTGGGCGCGATGGCGATGTGTAACGTCGCCAGTCCGGCGTATGTGCGGCGGCACGGCATGCCGCGCACGCTGGCCGACCTCGCGGGCCATCGCATCGTCCATTACTCCGCCAGTCTGCGCAGCGACGGTGCCGCCTTTCGCTACGTGGCGGATGGTGCGGTGCGCGAGGTGCCGATGCGCGCGGCGCTGTCGGTCAACAGCTCGACGTTCATGCAGGCGGGCTGCCTGAACGGACTGGGGATCATGCAGGTGGCGCTGGCGACCAACCGCCGCCTGATCGACAGCGGCGAGTTGGTCGAAGTGTTGCCGGAATTTCGCGCGCCGCCGATGCAGGTGTCGTTGATGGTGCCGCAGCGGCGCCACATCGCACCGCGCGCGGAGGTGGTGTTCAACTGGCTTATGCAAATCACCCGGCCGGCTATGGTGGAAGGCGTGGGCGATTAATCGGCGGGCCGGGCCTGATGCCCGGCCCGAATCTGCTTAGTGGCCTTCGCCGGCGTTGAACATGGTTTTGGCGTAGATCAGGCCGAGGCCATAGCCGCCGCCGTGCGCGATCGAGGTGGCCACGGTTTCGTTGTAGGTCTCGCCGCGCGCCCAGTCGCGCTGCAGTTCGAGCAGATACTGCAGCGAGGTCATTGGGCGGGCGCCCAATTGCACCATGCGTTCGACGGCGCGTTCGTGCGCTTCGTCGGAGACGTCGCCGCTGGCGTCGGTGATGACGTAGACTTCGAAGCCCTGGTCGAGCGCCGAGAGGGCGGGGCCGACGATGCACACCGACGTCCACAGCCCGGCCAGCACGATCTTGTCCTTGCCGATGGCGTTGACGCGGTCGGCGATGCGTGGATCTTCCCAAGTGTTCATGGTGGTGCGGTCGATCGCCACTTCGTCCGGGAAGACCGATTTGATTTCGTCGAAGATCGGACCGGAGAACGACTTTTCGGCGACAGTGGTCAGGATGGTCGGAACGGCGAAGCCTTTGGCCGCCTTGGCGACCAGCGCGACGTTGTTGCGCAGCTGGACCGGGTCGATCGACTTGGTGGCGAACGACATCTGCGACTGGTGATCGATCATGATCAGCGTGTGGTTGGTAGGGTTCAGCAGGGTGTTGCCTGGTTTGGCGATGGCGGTTGGCATGGTAGGCTCCTAGTTAATATTCAATAGTTTCGATTAGCGGATTCGCTTTTGTTTTCGCGTTTCTCGCTGCTGGAATGAAGTATCCGCGACGGCTGAAGAAAATAAAAGCGGAAAAAATACCGGGCTATGTTCGAAAATATCGAATATTAATTTTGGACGTTAAAAAAGCGCGGGGCGGATACGGCCGCGCCGCGCTTCGTAACGGATTTGCGGCCGGCTTACTCGACGCGCACGCGCGCTTCGCCTTCGGCCATGCGGCCGATGACGGCGGCCTCGCCGAAGCCTTCGCGGCGGAACAGTGCCAGTACTTCCTCGACGCTGCCAGCGTCACAGGAGACCAGCAGCCCGCCCGAGGTCTGCGGGTCGGTCAGCAGCATGTGCTGCGCCTGCGAGACGCCGGCGCCCAGCTCCACATCCTTGCCGTACGCTTCCCAGTTGCGGCCCGAGGCGCCGGTGAAATAGCCGTCGTGCGCCAGCTGTTCGACTCCCGGCAGCAGCGGAATCTTCGCCATCTCCAGATGCGCTTCCAGCTTGGCGCCGCGCGCCAGTTCCAGCAGGTGGCCCAGCAGGCCGAAACCGGTGACGTCGGTCAGCGCGTGCACGCCGGCCATCTCGGACAGCGCCTTGCCGGGCTTATTGAGCTTGGTGGTGTTGGCGATCATGGCCTTGTAGCCATCGGCGTCCAGCTTGTCCTTTTTCAGCGCGGCCGACAGCACGCCCACGCCCAGCGGTTTGCCCAGCACCAGCACGTCGCCGGCCTTGGCGTCGGCGTTGCGCTTGACTTTGGACGGGTGCACGAGGCCCAGCACCACCAGGCCGTAGATCGGCTCGACCGAGTCGATGGTGTGGCCGCCGGCGATCGGAATGCCAGCTTCGGCGCAGATCGATTCGCCGCCCTTGATGATCTGGCCGATGGTTTCGATCGGCAGTTTGTTGATCGGCATGCCCACCAGGGCCAGGGCCATGATGGGCGTGCCGCCCATGGCGTAGACGTCGGAGATGGCGTTGGTGGCGGCGATGCGGCCGAAGTCGAACGGGTCGTCGACGATGGGCATGAAGAAGTCGGTGGTGGCGATCAGCGCCTGTTCGTCATTGAGCCTGTAGACGGCGGCGTCGTCGGCCGTCTCGATGCCGACCATCAGTTCCTTCGGCACCGGGAAGCCGGTCGAATTCTTCAGGATCTCGGACAGCACGCCCGGCGCGATTTTGCAGCCGCAGCCGCCGCCGTGGGAGAAGGAGGTCAGTTTGATAGCGTCGTTGCTCATTTGTTCATTCCTTGGTTGGACTTGTTCGGTGCGCATTTGTTGATAAGCAGATTATCCACTAACTCCAGTAACGCCGCCCGTTCGGCGGCCGGCGCGAACAGCGGTGCGCGGGCGTCGCACTGGGCGCGCAGCAGTGCGTGAAAGGTCGGATCTTCGATGGAGCGGTCGATCAGGCGCGCCAGCGCGGCGGCATCGCCGGGCGGGAAGTAGCCGGCGTAGTCGTCGCCCAGCATGCCGCGATTGCCGTTGATGTCGCTCGCCAGCACCGGCACGCCGGCGCACACCGCTTCGATGATGACGTTGGCGCCGCCCTCCATGTGCGATGTCAGCGCCATCGCGTGGCTGCGTTTGAGGCGCTGGCGCGTGGCCGCATGCGGCATGGCGCCGAGCCAGTGGTAGCGCGGCTCTTGGCTGGCGGTGACTTCGGCGGCGGTGGCCAGCGCCGGCTCCAGCGCGCCGCCGATATGGATCAGCCGCGCCGACGGCGACGTCACCTGCTCTGCGGCGCGCATGAAGGTGAGCGGGTCTTTTTCGGCGCGCAAATGGCCGATCATGCAGATGACCGCGTTTTTTCGGGTGGTGGCGGGCGACGGCCGCAAGGTGGCGGCGGACTGGTAGATCACGCTGGCCTTGGCGTGTAATCGCGCCGGTAGCACCTGCAGGCCGGCAGGCTGCAGCAGCACCAGCGCGCCGGCTTGCTCAAGCGAGCGTTGCGCGGCCGCGTCGTCGTGGATGTCGCGATACAGGTCGGTTCCGGTCAACAGCAGGATGGACGGGCGATCCGGCCACGCTTGCGTCCAGGCGTCCAGCGACGCCGCCGAACGGCGCGCGTGCAGCGCGATCAGAAGGTCGGGCGGCGCGTCGGCCGGCGAGGGCGCCCCGGCGTCGGGCCATTGAAGGCTGATCGTGACCCGGTAGCGCGTGCGCAGGAAACGCGCCCAGCGGCTGGCGCTTTGCCAGTTGCCGTTGTTGGCGCGGGCGGACGCCGGGCTGACGATCCAGATGTGCTGTCGTGTCACTGGTGTTTTGCTTAAAAGTCGTTACAATCGCCCCATGAATTCCAGCCCATCCTCGTTCCGGAACGCCAGTCCACAGCAATTGGCGCAGTCGCTGCGGCATGCGCGCGATTATACGCTGCTGCTGTTCGATTGCTTTGCCGCCGCCGGCATGGATGTCGCGGCACGGGTGCCGCAACTGCGCATCATCAACCCACCGCTGTGGGAGCTGGGCCATCTCGCCTGGTTCGCGGAATGGTTCATCCTGCGCGAGGCGACGTCCAGCCATCCGGCCGACGGCAACGGCAACTGCCTGCTGACCCGTGGCGACGACTGGTTCGATTCCGCGCTGGTGCCGCACCGCAGCCGGTGGACGCTCGACCTGCCCGGCACCGGCGCGCTGAAGACCTATTGCCACGAGGTGCTCGACCGCGTGCTCGACAAACTGTCGCGCGAGCCCAACACCGACGAAGCGCTGTATCCATACCGGCTGGCGCTGGCGCACGAGGATATGCATGGCGAAGCGCTGCTCTACACTTTGCAGACGCTCGGCTTGGCGGCGCCGACGACGGCATTGGCCGCCTCGCAGGGGCAGGCGCAAATATTGTACGCGCCGTCGGAGATTGGTTTTCCCGGCGGGACCATCGAGATGGGCAGCGCCGGCGATGGCTTCGTGTTCGACAACGAGCGCGCCGCGCATGCCGTGCGGGTGGCGCCGTTCACCATCGACAGCAGCCTGGTGACCAACACCCAGTATGCCGATTTCGTCGCCGATGGCGGCTACGACAACCGCCAGTTCTGGAGCAACGCGGGCGCCGACTGGCTGATGCGCCAGGAACGCTCGGCGCCGCGCCACTGGCAGCGCGAGGGCGGCGTGTGGCGCACCATGCGCTTCGGCGAATTGACCACGCTGGCCGGCGCAGAACCGGTGCGCCACCTGACCTTGTACGAGGCGCAGGCCTACTGCGCCTGGGCCGGACGGCGCCTGCCGACGGAGGCGGAGTGGGAGTATGCCGCGCTGTCGGGCCACCCGGCGTTCCGCTGGGGGCAGCTGTGGGAGTGGACCTCGACGCCGTTCGAGCCGTATCCGGATTTCGCCCCGGACCGCTACCGCGAGTATTCGCAGCCGTGGTTCACCACCCACCAGGCGCTGCGTGGCGCCTCGTTCGCGACGCAAACGCGTATGGTCTCGGCCAAATACCGCAACTTCTACATGCCAGAGCGCGACGACATGTTCGTCGGCCTGCGCACCTGCGCCTGGCAAAAGTAGCTACACGTTTTCAGGGTTGCTCTGCTATTCTTTTCTTTTTTCCGAAAAGGGCGCACCCCATGAAGTTCAAGCATCTCCTGATCACCGCCGCCGTCCTGGGCGCCCCGGGCGCGGCATTGCCGTCCTTTGCCGCCGACGCCAGGGCGGAAGCCAAAGTAGTGGTCATCCGCGCCGGCAAGCTGGTCGACGTCGTGGGCGGCACTGTGCTCAAGGACCAGACCATCGTCATCACCGGCGAACGTATCACCTCGGTTGGCCCAAGCGCGTCCGCCAGAATTCCGGCGGGCGCGCAGGTGATCGACTTGTCGTCGCAGACCGTGCTGCCAGGCTTGATCGACATGCACACGCACTTGACCGCCAACGCTTATCTGGGCGGGTACAACACGCTGGGCGTATCCGACACCCGCGCGGCGCTGTATGGCGTGCGCTCGGCGCGCAAGACGCTGGAGGCGGGCTTCACCACCGTGCGCAACGTGGGCGCGGGCGGTTTCGGCGACGTGGCGCTGCGCGATGCCATCGACGAGGGCGATTTCATCGGCCCGCGCATGCGCACGGCCGGTTACGCCATCGGTATCCAGGGCGGCCATTGCGACGAGAACCTGCTGCCGCCGGATATGAAGATCACCGGCCGCGGCGTGGCCGACGGCCCGTGGGAGGCGCGCGCCAAGGTGCGCGAGATGGCCAAGTACGGCGCCGACGTGATCAAGATCTGCGCCTCGGGCGGCGTTCTGTCCAAGGGCGACGAGCCGGGCGCGCAGCAGTACACGCTGGAGGAAATGCAGGCTATCGTCGGCGAGGCGCACAAGCTTGGCCGCAAGGTGGCCGCGCACGCCCATGGCGCCAGCAGCATTCGCGATGCGATTTTGGCGGGCGTCGATTCGATCGAGCACGCGAGTTTGATCGACGACGAAGGGATCAAGCTGGCGCGCGAGAAGGGCACCTACTTGGTGATGGATATCTACAATGACGACTTCATTTTGCAGGAAGGCGAGAAGGCCGGCATGCTGCCTGAATCGATCGCCAAGGAGAAGGTTATCGGCCAGCTGCAGCGCGATAACTTCCGCAAGGCGTTCACCGGTGGGGCGAAGATGGCGTTCGGCACCGATTCCGGCGTTTATCCGCATGGCGACAACGCCAAACAGTTCGCTTACATGATCAAATACGGCATGACGTCGATGCAGGCGATCCAGGCGGCGACCATCAACGCGGCCGATCTGTTGGGGTGGAAGGACAAAGTCGGCTCGATCACGGCCGGCAAATTCGCCGATATCATCGCGGTCAAGGCCGATCCGTCCGAGAACGCGGCGGAATTGACCAGGGTGTCATTTGTGATGAAGGGTGGCGAGGTGATTCGCCGGTGATCGGCGCAACCCGCATCCCGGTGTTCAGGATGCGGGTTTGGTAATGCTTAGATCAGCGATTCGGCCAGGTCGGCCAGGTCGTTGGCGTAGTCGATCTCGATCAGCTCCTTGCGCGCCACGCCGCTGCGGTACGCTGCGGTGGCGATCTTCGGCGTGACGCCGCGCAGCAGGCGCGGGTCCAGCAGGCCAGGCACCACATAGTCCTTGCCGAAGCGCGCGTCGGCGCGCGCCATGTCGGCCAGCGCCACCACGCAGGCGCGCTTCATCTCCTGGTTGATCGTCGAGGCGCCGCAGTCGAGCGCCGCGCGGAACAGGTAGGGGAAGCACAGCGCGTTGTTGATCTGGTTCGGATAGTCCGAGCGGCCGGTGGCGATGATGGCGTCGGGCGCGACTTCGCGCACCAGCTCCGGACGCAGCTCCGGCTCCGGATTGGCGAGCGTGAAGACGATCGGGTGCGCGTTCATGCGCGTGATGTCGGCCTGCGACAGCACGCCCGGACCGGACACGCCCAGGAAGACGTCGGCGCCTTCCATCACGTCCGACAGTTTGGTGGCGGTGGTGTCCTGCGCCCACGCGGCTTTTTCGCCGTCGAGCGCGCGCACGGTGGTCAGCACGCCCTTGCTGTCGCAGACGAAGATGTTGTGCTTTTGCGCGCCCAAATCGACCAGCAGGTCGAGGCAGGCAATGGCGGCTGCGCCGGCGCCCGAGCAGACGATTTTGACGGTGGAGATATCGCGGCCCGTCATTTCAATCGCGTTGAGCATGCCGGCGCCGACGACGATGGCGGTGCCGTGCTGGTCGTCATGGAACACCGGGATCGACAGGCGCTCTCGCAGCTTGCGCTCGATGTAGAAGCATTCCGGCGCCTTGATGTCTTCGAGGTTGATGCCGCCGAAGGTCGGGTGCAGCGCGGCGATGATCTCCACCAGCTTGTCCGGGTCGGTCTCGTCGATTTCGATGTCGAAGGCGTCGATGCCGGCGAATTTTTTGAACAGAACCACTTTACCTTCCATCACCGGCTTGCCGGCGAGCGCGCCGATGTTGCCCAGACCGAGCACCGCGGTGCCGTTGGTGATGACGCCCACCAGGTTGCCCTTGGCGGTGTATTCGTAGGCCTTGGCCGGCTCGCGCTGGATCTCCACGCAAGGGGCGGCGACGCCGGGCGAGTAGGCCAGCGCCAGGTCTTCCTGGGTGCCGACGCTCTTGGTCACTTCGATGGCGATCTTGCCGGCCTTGCCGGCGCGGTGGTAGGCCAGTGCTTTCTGTTCGATGGTGCTCATGTTGTCCTTATTTTTGGTGACGCTCTATATGCGAAAAACGCCCGCACGGGCCGAAGCCGGTGCAGGCGCAAATTGCTGGGATTCGTTACATCATGGGTACAGGCCGCGGACCTCGCGGGCTTGCAGCACGCGCGTGCACGCCAAAATGAAGGTGGCGGTGCGCAGCGTAACCTTCTTCTCTTGTGACACGGACCACACGGCGTTGAACGCCTCCTGCATGATGCGCGTCAGGCGGGCATTGATCTCGTCCTCGCTCCAGAAGAAGCTGGAAAAATCCTGCACCCATTCAAAGTATGACACAGTTACGCCGCCGGCGTTCGCCAGCACGTCCGGCACGATCAGCACGTCCTTGTCGGTCAGGATGTCGTCCGCTTCCGGCGTGGTCGGGCCGTTGGCGCCTTCGAGGATGATTTTGGTGCGGATGCGCTGCGCGTTGTCGGCCGTGATCTGCTGTTCCAGCGCGGCCGGAATCAGGATCTCGGTTTCGATATCCCAGAAGGCGTCGCGGTCGAGGAAGGCCTCGGCGCCGGCGAAACCGGTGACGCTGCCGCATTCGGCCACGTGGTGGTGAAGACGGGCGATATCGAGGCCGCCCTGGTGCACCACGGTGCCGGTGTGGTCCTGCACGGCGACGACTTTGGCGCCGGCGTCGGCGAACATGGTGGCGGCGACGCCGCCGACATTGCCGAAGCCCTGGATGGCGACACGTGCGCCTTCGATGGAGACGCCGCGCTTGATGGCGGCTTCGCGGCCGACCACGAACACCCCACGGCCGGTGGCTTCGCGCCGGCCCAGCGAGCCGCCCAGCGAGATCGGCTTGCCGGTGACGACGCCGGTCGACAGGTTACCTTCGATCATGGCGTAGGAGTCCATCATCCACGCCATCACCTGTTCGTTGGTGTTGACGTCGGGCGCCGGGATGTCCTTGTTAGGTCCGATGATCAGACTGATTTCGCTGGTGTAGCGGCGCGTCAGGCGTTGCAGCTCGCCGCGCGAAAGGGTCTTCGGATCGACGCGGATGCCACCCTTGGCGCCACCGTAGGGCACGTTGACCGCCGCATTTTTCACCGTCATCCACGCCGACAGGGCCATCACTTCCGACAAGGTCACGTCCTGGTGGAAGCGCACGCCGCCCTTGCCCGGACCGCGCGACATATTATGCTGCACGCGATAGCCTTCGTAGTGGGCGATCGAGCCGTCATCGCGCTCGATCGGCACGTCGACGGTCAGAATGCGCTTCGGGCGCTTGAGCGTTTCGACCCAGCGCGACAGGCTGCCGAGGTGCGGCGTGACGCGGTCGATCTGTTGTAGATAAACGCCCCATGGACCCAGATCTTCCGGGTTGAGGTAGGACGGCAGTGCGTGCTGTTGGTGTGCGGTGGTCATGCTCAGGCTCCGTTGGATTTGTTTTTGTGAGGGCCGCTTTTGGCGGCGATCAGCTGGAACGAATCATAGGGTGGAGCCGCGCGAACGGGCCAATGCTGTATGCGCATTCGACTATGCGTTTCATGCATAGTTATTAAAAAGATAAATGAATCGTCAGCGTTCCGACACGGCGACGCGGCGTTTGCGGCCGCTATCGGTCTGCTGGCGCTCGAGGAAATCCCAAAGCCTCTCGACGATGGCTTTGCCGCGCCGTTGCGGCGTCGGACGCTCGCGATACAGTCGGATCTCCATCTCGATCTCCCACTCCGCGCTGTTGTTGTCGGCGCGCGCCAGCAGCTTTTGTTTGAGTTCGCGCGTGACGGCCGATTCGGGCAGGAAGGCGATGCCGCTGCCTTCGAGCGCCATCATTTTCAGACCTTCGGCCATATCGGTTTCGTAGTGCGGGTCGAGGTGCAGCGGCGTCTTGGCGTCGGCCAGGATCAGCTCCACCATGCGGCCCAGGTAGGCGTTGTTTGTGTACGATAAAAACGGCAGCGGCGCCTTTCGGGTACCGGGCAGCATAAATTCAGGCACCTTGTTTTTGTCGCAGCGGGCGTAGGCGCGCAGCGACTCGCGGCCCAGCACCAGCATGTCGTAGCGGCCCGGGTCCAGCTGCACCGGCTGGCGCGGATGGTGATAGCACAGTAGCAGGTCGCAGCCGCCTTCGACCAGCTGCAGCACGGCGTTGTGCACGTTGAGCGCCATCAGGCGGCTGCTGATCGGGGCGAAGTCGCGGCCCAGCGCCGTCAGCCACTTCGGCACGAAAGTGAGCGACAGCGTGTGCGGCACCGCCAGGTCGATGCTGGTCTGCGCGGCCGCGCGCTTGGAGCGCAGCATGTCGCGGGCGCCGTTGATTTGCGCCAGCATCTCGAGCGCCTGTTCGTAGAACACGGTGCCGGCCGGCGTCAGGCGTGTGGGGTAGGAGGTGCGGTCGACCAGGTCGGTGCCGAGCCAGTTCTCCAGCGACTGGATGCGGCGCGAGAAGGCCGGCTGCGTGACGTGCCGCAGCGCCGCCGAGCGGCTGAAGTTATTGGTCTCGACCAGTGAGATGAAGTCTTCCAGCCATTTGATTTCCATACCGGGTATCCTTATTACTGCCTGCTTACTGCGGGTTCGACGTGATGGCGCGCATCGGCGTGAGCATATACGCCAGCGCCGCGCACAGCACCAGTATCATGCCACCGCCGGCGAACAATTGCGACAGCGGGATTATCGTCAGCAGCCAGCCGGTGACGCCGGCCGACAGCGGCGCGAGGCCCATGAAGATGAACATGAAGATGCTCATGGCGCGGCCCATCATCCGCGGCGGCACGCGGCGCTGTATCCACGTGAAGACGTTGATCTGCATGAAGCCGGCCAGCACGCCGATCGCCAGCATCAGCAATGCCGCCTGCCACACCGTACCGACCGCGCCGAGCGGCATGACCAGCAGGCCGACGGCGCCGTCGATCAGCAGTATCAGCGTGCCGAAGGTGGCGAAGCGCAGGCGCGCGCCACCCATGGCCGCCGCGCCCATGCCGAGCAGCGTACCGGCGCCGTGTACGCCCATGAGCAGGCCGAGGGTCGCGGCGCCGTGCAGGGCGGCGGCCAGCACCGGCAGACCGACCTGCATGGCGCCGCCGATCAACAGCGAGACGGCGCCCCAGTAGACAAAGCAGGTGCGCAGCGGGACATCGCGCCACACCATCGCCAGCCCGTCGCCGACGGCGCGCAGCACGGAGGCCGGAGCCCCGGGCGCCGTTGGTGCATCCAGCAGTCGCACCTTCGATAGCGTCCACGCCGAAACAAGGAAACTGACGCAGTCCAGGCCAAACGCCAATGCCAGGCCGCGCGCGTCGGCCACCAGTGCGCCGGCGCCATGGCCTGCATCCGCGCCAGTGGCCAGCAGGCCCGCAGCGATCAGGGGACCGACCAGCATCGACAACTGGCGCAATCCCATTAACATGCCGTTGGCCGCTTGCAGCTGGTCGGGCGCGATCGCCAGCGGCATGATCGAGGTGCCCGACGGGATGCCGAACGCCTGCGCCAGGCCAATGCCGAAGGCCAGCGCGTAGATCGCCATCAGGGTTAGATGCGGCGTCATGACGACGGTCAGCGAGACCGCTGCGCCCACATCGAGCGTGTGCGCCGGCTGGTGGTCTAGCACCAGCACGGTCAGGATGGCAAGCAGCGCCGCGTTGGCGTATTTGCTCAGCATGAGCACGCGCTTGGGCGAGTGGCGGTCCACCAGCGCACCGCCGACCAGGATGAACACTGCGCGCGGAATGCTCATCAACGCGATGACGAGGCCCAGCGCGAGCGTGTCGCCGGTCAGCCTGAACACCAGCCAGGGCAGGGCAATCATCGTCAGCTGGTCGCCCAGCATCGAG
The DNA here is from genome assembly GCF_979258245.1 of Duganella sp. AC917. Taxonomy (NCBI): domain Bacteria; kingdom Pseudomonadati; phylum Pseudomonadota; class Betaproteobacteria; order Burkholderiales; family Oxalobacteraceae; genus Duganella; species Duganella sp. AC917. The sequence goes on along the minus strand of NZ_OZ409848.1, from coordinate 3,020,925 downwards.
ATCACGCCGCCGCGCAGCAGCCATTTGAAGTTGGGGTCGCGCAGCAGCGCGGCGCGGGGCGGAATGGGCTCAGACATGGTCGGCTCGCTGGACGGTCGGAAGAAGGTTAAGAGTTCGTGGCGTTCATGCCGGCGATCAGGCCAAGCGCCGCGCTCAATTCAGCGAAACGCTCTTGCGGGCAGTTACGCAGCAAATCCTTGCTGATTTGCTCGGCGACGACGACGGCATTGTTCAGCAGTTCGCGGCCGGTGGTCGTGATGGCGGCATAGGCCACGCGGGCGTCACGCGGGTCTTGCTGACGTTCGACCAGGCCGATTTTTTCAAGCGGCAGCAGGGTGCGCGTAACGCCGGAGGCCGTCAATCCCTGGCGCTCGGCCAGATCGACCCGGCGTAGGCGTCCGCCGGGCGCGCGGTTCAGGTAATGCAGCAGCATGAAGTCGCCGAAGCTGATGCCGTGGTAGCCGCCCAGCACCTGGTCGAGCCTGCGTACCAGGGTTGCTTGCGCGCGCGCCAAGCGCAGCGCGAATTCCAGACTCGGGCTGACGGGCGCCGCTTCGGACGGGTTGATCCCGATGTCGTTGTTGTCCATAACAGATACCTTTTTCGTTGAGGGATGTTTGAGCGGTAATTGAAATATACTTGATTAAGCAAGTATATATCGGTATTTATGCAACTTCAAGGTTTTTTATCGGTCGACGTTATGGTATCGTTTCCAACGTTGTTGTTCCGGCGGCCACAGCAGTTGCCTGCAACACTGATTCATCTAAAAGTAAGTAAAAAAGTAGGGGACATCCAAAATGCATATGGGAACCACCGAGATCTTTCTGATCGCGATGTTAATTATCTTTAGCGTGCCGTATCTGATCTGGCGCTTCGGCAACACCGACTATTGGGCGCCGCTGGTGGTGGTGCAGATCATCACCGGCGTGCTGCTTGGCCCGGGCGTGCTCGGCCGCGCCTATCCGGAGTACTACACCTTCGTCTTCAATCCGCAGGTGGTGCAGTCGCTCAACGGCATCGCCTGGTGGGCGGTGATGATTTTCGTGATGATCGCCGGCATCGAACTGGATTTGAAAAAGGCGTGGGAGCACCGCCGCGAGAGCTCCATTACGGCCGGTCTGGCGCTGGGCACGCCGTTGCTGTTCGGCTGCGTGGCCGCGGTCGGCATGCTCGGTTACTCGGGCTGGATCGGGCCGAAGGCGCAAAACTGGCAGTTCGTGCTGGGCGTGGGCATGGCGTGCGCGGTCACCGCGCTGCCGATCCTGATTTTGCTGATGGAAAAACTGGAAATCCTGCGCCAGCCGATCGGCCAGCGCATTCTGCGGTACGCCAGCCTGGACGACATCGCCATCTGGGGCGTGCTGGCTGTCATCATGCTCGACTGGGAGCGCGTCACGCGCCAGCTCGGCTTCCTGGTGCTGTTCGCCGTGGCCACCAAACTGTTCCGCATGATGATGGTGCGCATTCCGGAGACCGACCGCTGGTACGTGTCGCTGATCTGGCTAGCCATCGTCTCGTTCGCGGCCGACTGGGCGGGGCTGCACTTCATGGTCGGCGCCTTCCTGGCCGGCGCCGTCATGGAGGCGGAGTGGTTCGACCAGAAGCGCATGGACTTCATGCGTCAGAATATGCTGCTGGCGATCATGCCGGTGTACTTCCTCAGCGCCGGGCTGCGCACCAACTGGGGCGTGGGCGGCTCGGCCGTGTTCGTCGCGGCCGGCGTGCTGCTGGCGGTGTCGCTGTCGGGCAAACTGATTGGCACGCACATCGCCGGCAAGATCCTCAAGTGGGGTCCGGGGGAGGCGTCGATCATCGGCTGGCTGCTGCAGACCAAGGCGCTGATCATGATCATTTTCTCCAACATATTGCTCGACAAAGGCGTCATCACCAACGAGACCTTTACGGCGCTGTTATTGATGGCCATCGGCAGCACGATGCTGACGGTGCCGGTGGTGTATCCGAAATTGCAGCGCGTCGCGCAGCTGATCTTCAAAACCAGCTGATATAATGGCGCCATGAACGATACTACTCAACTCCCTCCGCTGCCCGATCGCCTGTCGATCGATCCGCGCAGCCCGCACCATGTCGCGGCCGTGTTCGAACACGACGTCGGCATCCGTTTCAACGACAAAGAGCGTCTGGACGTCGACGAATATTGCATCAGCGAAGGCTGGATCAAAGTCCCGGCCGGCAAGAGCCTGGACCGCAAGGGCAATCCTATGCTGATCAAGCTCAAAGGCAAGGTCGAAGCGTTTTACCGTTAATCCACCGCTCTGAAAACAGAGAGGCCGCCTGGTTGTTACCGGCGGCCTTTTTTTATTGCGGGCGGTGTTCGCTGCGCAGCTTGTCGAGCATTTGCAACGTTGCCGGCAGCAGGTTCATGATGCCGTGATAGGCGCAATACTCACAAAACGCCTCCTCCGGGCTCATCGCGTTGATGCTGCTGTCGGAGTGTCCGCGGCGACGCAGCGCCCGCAAACAGGCCGCATCCATATTTCTGGCGTTCATGCAATTGCTCCCTTCGAGTTGATGTATTGATTATCACTCCGGCCATTATAGTGGGAAAATAGTTCTGTGTGGCAACTAAGTTAGGATTTCTTAATGGGGTGGAGTTTTCACCAATATTAGGGATGCATAAACCTTTACACCGTGGTTGCCATGCCGCGTTGCAGCCGCCACACCAGCCATAACGCCAGCAGCGAGGTTCCCACGACAACGTAGCCGATCACGTCGAAGTGCTGCAGCTTGCCGTCCGGCGCCTGGGTGACGATATGGCCGGCCACCACCGAGGCGACGCCGCCCGACAGCTGCTGCAACGAGGCGCTGATGGCGTTGAACGAACCCCGCTGCGTGGCGGGCGGCACCGACGCGGCCATCGCCTGGAACGGAATCATGCGCGAGAAGATACCGACGAACATCAGGGAGTTGATCCCCACCAGCGCCGCCAGCGAGATGGTGCCCAGGTGGGTATAGACCACCACTATCAGCATCGACAACAGGCTGCCGAACACGAACACGGGGAACTTGCCGCGCTTGTCGGCCGCCTTGCCGATCAGCGGGCCGGCGAAAATCGTGCACACGCCGGTGATCAGGTAGACGGTGGGCAGGTGGTGCATGTCGATGCCGAGGTTGTTGACGATGTAGGCGCTGCTGAAAGGCATCAGCATGAAGCCGCCGGTGGTCAGCAAGGCGGTGATGGCGAAGGCCAGCAGATGGCGCGGCACCGTGACGGTCTGGTACAGGTGCGCCCATGGGCTGTGCGTTTGTGGCTGGCCCAGGTGGGCGTTGACCGGTTGCATTTTCCACGCGACCAGCAGGCCGCCGACCAGGCCGAACGCGGCCATGGCGAGGAAGGGAATGTGCCAGTCCCATTTATTCGACAGATAAATGCCGATCGGGATGCCCAGCACCTGGCTGGCGGCAAAGGCGGTCTGGATCAGGCCCATGACGCGGCCGCGCATCTGCGGCGGGAACAGGTCGGTCGAGATGGCCAGCACGATGGAACCGATGACGCCGCCGAACAGGCCGGTGACCACGCGCGCGGCCAGCAAGCTTTCGAAGCTTTGCGCCAGCCCGCACCAGACGGTGCCGAGGATGAAGCCGGTGTAGAAGAACAGCAGCAGCTTTTTGCGGTCGTAGCGGTCTGCGAAACCGGCCGTCAGCAGGCCGGAGGCGCCGGCGCTGAAGGCGTAGGCCGACACCACCAGGCCGAATTCCATCGGCCCGATGTTGAGGCCCGGCATGATGACCGCGCCCAGCGGCGACATCAGCATAAAGTCCAGGATGACCGCGAACTGCAGGAAGGCCAGCATCGCGACGACGATTTTTTGGTAGGGCGTGAAATTCGCCGCCACGGCGGCGTTGGTTTTTGTCATTTTTATTCCTTGGTGTTTTCTTTGGTGCAGTCACGACCGTGGCCCCAGAAGCGGCCCTTCTGGGCGGCACGGAATTGTTCGCGTTCTTCCGGGGTCATCTCTTGCCAGCGCTGCCAGCGTTGCGCACCGCCTTCATGGTGGTGGCGCCCGCCGAAGCCGCCGACCAGGATGCGGCACAGCACCAGCAAACCGAGCGCGCGCCAGTAATCCAGCGGCGCGACAACGGTAAACAGGTGGGGCACGATCCAGTTCCACAGCAACATCACGATCCAGCCCAGCAGCGCCATGATAACCAGCATCTTGGGGATGAGCAGCAGTTTATATTTAATCATTTCAACTCTCCATTCATTCGTTGTACAGGTCTTGCAGGCGCGCGCGCAGATGCAGCACGGCGTAGCGTTTGCGCGCCAGCAAGGTGTTGACGGACACGCCGCTTGCAAGCGCCATCTCCTTGAAACTCAGGCCGTCGAGCTCGTGCGCGATAAACACCTCGCGCTGATTCGGCGGCAATTCTTCCAGCGCCGCCTGCAGTTGCTCGAGCAGCATGGCGCGGTGGTACGCGTGTTCGGGACCGGCATCGGCGGACGGCAGCAGCAGGTCGAGGCGGCAGGCTTCACCATCCTCGTCGACCATGTCGTCCAGCCGCACTTCCTTCTTCTTGCGGAAGCGGTCGATGATGCGGTTGCGCGCGACCCGGTAGAGCCAGGCGCTGACTTGCTCGATCGGTTCGGGCAGGCGGTGGGCCTGGGTGAACTCGTAGAAAACGTCCTGCAGGATGTCTTCGGCGTCGGTCTGGTCGGCCACGCGGCGGCGGATGAAGCTGCCCAGCTTCGAACGCTCGCGCAACACCGTCGCGGTGATGGATTGGTCCTGGTCGGCGGTGGTTTGGGTGTGCGGCGGCATGTAGGTGAAGACGGCCAGCCGTCACGGATATTGTGTGAACGATACAAATTGTTGTCCGCCGGACGCGAAAACTAGTCGGCCGACGTCACCTTGTTGGGCTCGATGTAGACCTTGCCGCCCTGGTAATCGAACAGAATGTTCAGCTGCCGCAAAATGCCGTTGCTGATGTTGCCCGCGAGGGTGGGGCTGTTCATGGTGCCGCCGCCCCGCGTCGACAGTTCCAGGGTCGGGTCGGCGATTTGCACGCCGCCCAGCTCGAACAGCTTGCCGCGCGTTTTCAGCACCTCGGTGGTGCCGCCGATGACCTGCGCCCTCTGCACCGTGTTGCCGGCCTGGTATTTCTCGACCAGGCCGTAGCGCTCGACGAACGGCTTGCTCATCGTCAGCGAGAAATCGCTGCCGGTGTCGATGGTGAACTTGCCGGGCAGACCGTCGAGCACGGCTTCGATTTGCGGTGTCTTGTCGTGGAACGACAGCGGCGTGGCGGCGGCCGGGCCGCGATAGACGAAGCTGTTCGGATCATGGAAGGTCAACTGGCGCGCGGCGTAGTCGATCAACGTCGGCGTCAGCCACAGCCACTCGTAGCCGATGGTGCCGTCGATCGGCAGGTTGTCGAGCGTGGGACTGGTGAAAAAGGCCTGGCGGTCCAGGGTCAGGCCGGCCATGCCGATCTGCTGCACGGTGGTCAGCACGCCGCGCTCGGTTTGCTGGCCGAGGCCGGACAACACGGCCACGCCCTGGGCGGGCAGGCGCAAGCGGCGGTAGAGTTTGTCGCTGATGACGTTGCGGGCGCCGGTATCCAGGATGAATTTGAACGGACCTTGACCGTTCAACGTCAGCATCACGCAGATGTGCGCCTCGCAGGGCTCGAACGGCACCGTCACCGCCGGCCGCTGGGCGGAAAAACCCTGCATGACGGCCGGCTGCGGCAGCGAAAAGTCCATTTGCGCGGCGGGGCGGTTGAGCACGATGGTGGACACGCGCAGCGTTTCCTCGTCGGCCTCGTCTTTGGCGTCGCGCACGCTTTCCTCGAAGGGCAGCGTGACCGCGCCGACGCGGCGGAAATCGCGGTAGTCGATGGTCAAGGTTTTACCGTCGATCACCTCCTGGCGGCGCTCGATGCGGTGGGTGGCGTCGTTGATCCAGTAGTCGAAGGCGATGCCCGATGCCAGCTCTACGCGAACCACCGCGTAATCGATGCCGGCGTGCGTGCGCGGCGCCTTCAGTTGCAGCCGGCGCGCCTTGGCGCCGCGCGCGAACCACCAGGCGTACGATTGGCGTCCCAGATGCAGCTCGGGATCGCGCGCCGCGCCTTCCTGTTTTTCCAGCTTGCCCATGCGCTGGCGCCAGAAGTTCTGGCCGTCCGAGCGCGACATCAGCCGCGCCACCGCCGACGAGGGGATGCGCTGGGCATAGCGGCCGCTGGCGAAATCGATGTCGCTGCTGCCCGCCTCGTCGTGGTCGAGGTAGGTGCGCACGAACTGCGTGTGCTGGGTCTTGACCTGCCGCCAGGCGTTGCCGCCGACCGCCTCCCGCGCCTGGGCGAGCAGGGCCGCCGCGTCCTCGGCGGCAAAGCCTGGGATGCTGGCGATGGCAAGGCACAGCCCGGCGGCGACGCGGATCACGCGAATGGTGCTGATAAGCTGGCGAACTAGCAAAAATGAATCCTTGGTTTGGCGTCACCGCGACTGGCGCATGGTGCAAAAACAGCCATGTTAGCTGAAAAGCCCGCTGCCGCGCCAGCCATCCTGCGGCCGGACGCAAAAGCGGCCACCAGATCGCTCTGGTGGCCGCTTTTATTTGTCGCTAACGCTGTGCTAATGACGCCGATTAACGGTCGCTGAAGCTGCGGCGGGCGCCGTCGGTGCTGCGCGGGTTGCTACCCTTGTAACCGCCGCCAGTGCTGCCTTCCTTGCGCGGAGCGCTAGGCTTGCTGAATGTACGCTGGCCTGGCTTGGCAGCGGTGCGGTTGTCGCCCGGTTTCCAGCCGCCTGGACGCGAGGTCGAACGGGCCGCCGAGGCGGTTTTCTTCGGCTCGTAGCCTTCGATGACATTGACCGGGATCAGCTGCTTGGTGAAACGCTCGATGCGCTTGACGTTCATGCCTTCGGCGTGGTTCACCAGCGAGATCGCCAGACCGTTGCGGCCGGCGCGGCCGGTGCGGCCGATGCGGTGGACGTAGTCCTCAGGGAACTTCGGCAGATCGTAGTTGAACACGTGCGTGATCGTCGGCACGTCGATGCCGCGGGCGGCAACGTCGGTGGCGATCAGGATCTTGACCTGGCCGCGGCGCAGGCTGTCGAGCGTGCGGTTACGGGCGCCCTGGTGCATGTCGCCATGCAGTGCGGCAGCCGAGAAACCGGCGATGTTCAGGCGGTCGGCGATGGTGTCGGCGTCACGCTTGGTGGCGGTGAACACGACCGCCTGGTCGAGCGAGTCGTCGCGCAGCAGGTGGTCCAGCAGGCGGTTCTTGTGCGACAGGTCGTCGACGAAGTGCACGCGCTGGGTGATGTTCTCATGCTTGTTGGCGGCGCTGAGGATCTGGATGACTTGTGGATCCTTGGTGATGCGGCGCGCCATGTTGCCGACGACGCCGTCAAGCGTGGCCGAGAACAGCATGGTTTGACGGGTCGAAGGCGTCGCGTCGACGATTTTTTCGATGTCGTCGATGAAACCCATGTCCAGCATGCGGTCGGCTTCGTCCAGCACCAGGATTTCCAGTTGCGAGAAGTCGATCTTGCCCGATTCCATGTGGTCGATCAAACGGCCAGGGGTGGCGACCAGGATCTCAGGATTCTTGGCCAGCAATTGCATCTGTTTCGGGTAAGGCATACCGCCCAGGATCGACACGGCCTTCAAACGGCGCAGGTTGACACTGTACTTGTCGGTATTCGAGGTTACTTGCAGGGCCAGTTCGCGGGTTGGGGTCAACACCAGCATTTTTGGCTGTGCGGCTTTGAAACGCGGACGCTCGCCACGGGCACGGGCGGCTTGCATTTCTTGATTTGGAGTCTTGCCGGCGGCGGCCGGGTCGATCTCGGACAAACGGTGCAGCGACGGCAGCATGAATGCTGCGGTCTTGCCGGAACCGGTTTGCGAGGAAACCAACAAGTCCTTGCCTGCGATCGCGGCAGGGATGGCCTGCTGCTGGACGGGAGTCGGCGCGGTGTAGCCGGCGTCGGTCAGGGCTTTAATGAGGGACGTGTTGAGACCTAGTGCTTCAAATGTCATGCTGTTCTTTCGTAAAAAACCTGCGCCCGTGCAAACGCCGAACGCGAAATAGCAACGCCTACCAAAACGAAATGACTCAATCAAAATCGAAAGAAATTTCGGCACAAAAGCTTTGCGCCGGGACGGTGTCAGGTGCGACACCAAAGGCGGGAGGGCTTCATAAGCGACATCAGGGTGATGCGCTAAGGCTTGCGTAGCTGCTAGTAATACCTGGCTGATCAACCGGCGCCGCGGTCTGTCGCGGCACGCTCATTGCAGCGCACAGGCGACACTATACAGTAGTTTGCGCAGGGCTGTACAGTTAATTGCCCGTTTTACCGTGCAACGCAGCAAAACCGTGGGTGTTGGCGGCCGGGGCCAGCGAGAACACGCCCACCACGCGCGCCAGATGGCTGGCTTGCTCGTGCAGCAAGGTGGCGGCCGCGCCGGCCTGTTCGACCAGCGCGGCGTTTTGCTGCGTGGCCTGGTCCATGCCGCCGACCGCCGCGCCGATGCGGGCAATGCCGCTGGTTTGCTCCTCGCTGGCGGCGTCGATCTGGCTCATGATGTCCGTCACCCGGCCCACGCTGGCGACGATCTCGATCATCGTCGCGCCGGCCCGGTCGACCAGTGCGGCGCCGGTGTCGACCTGGCCGACCGATTCCTCGATCAGGCCCTTGATCTCGCGCGCGGCGGTGGCGCTGCGCTGGGCCAGGTTGCGCACTTCGCTGGCGACGACGGCAAAGCCGCGTCCCTGCTCGCCGGCGCGCGCCGCTTCCACCGCCGCGTTCAGGGCCAGGATATTGGTCTGGAAGGCAATGCCGTCGATCACGCCGATGATGTCGGCGATGCGCCGCGACGCCCGGTTGATCGCGCCCATCGTGTCGACCACCTGGGTGACGACCGCGCCGCCCTGTGCCGCCACTTCGGAAGCCGACAGCGCCAGCGCGTTGGCGCGCCGGGCGTTGTCGGCGTTGCGCTGAACCGCGCCGTTGAGCGCGCCGATGGCCTCGGTGGTCGCCTCGAGCGAACTGGCCTGTCTTGCGGTGCGCGTGGAGAGGTCTTCGTTGCCGGCGGCGATCTGGCCGGAAGCCGACGCCACGGCGTCGGTGCCGGCGCGCACCTGGGTGACGATGCTGCCGAGCTGGTCGCGCATGTCGCGCATGGCGTGCAGCAGGCTGATCCGGTCACCCGCGGCCAGCTGGACGTCGACGGCCAGGTCGCCGGAAGCGATACGACGGGCGATGCCGGCCGCCAGCGCCGGCTCGCCGCCGAGCTGACGCCGCAGCCCGCGCATGATCAGGTTGGCGGCGGCCACGCTGGCGGCCAGCGCGGCCACCAGGATCAGTGCGCACTGCCACTGCGCGGCGGTGATGCGCTCGCGCGCGGCCGCCTCGTCGAGCTCGGACTGGCGCGTGGCCAGCTGGACGACCTGGTCGATGACCTTGCGGTGCGTCTCGTACAGGCCGGCGAGACGGGCCAGCGCGGCCGCCACGGCGTCGCGGTCGTTGCTGGCCAGCGCCGGAATGAAGCTGTCGAAGGCGGCCGCGTAGAAGGCCAGCGCGGGCGCGTGGGCCTGCTCCAGCATCAGCGGACCCATCTGGCCGGGCAGCACCTGGCCGAGCCAATAGGCGTGGCGGGTGTCGTAGTCGGCCTTGAGCGCCTGCAGCCGCTTGGTCAGCGCCTGGCGCGCATCGGCGGCGCTGTCGCCCGGGGCGAGGTTGGCCATCTGCAAGCACACCAGATACGACTCGATGATGTATTCGGGCGGCGGCAGGATGTCCGCGATCAAGTCTTTGCTCTGGACGATACGCTGGTAGATCGGACCATTGACCTGGACCTCCTTGATCACTTTGAACGACCACGCGCCATAGACGGCAAAGCCGGCCAGGAAGCAACCCAGAAGGATAAGAAAACGCGTCCTGACATTAACCTGGTCGAGCATGGTGGTCCCCGTGATACCGCCGCCGATTCGTGGTCGGAACGGTTCTATGAATCTGGATGAATGTTCTAGTGGGACGACAATAGCAACATTCGGCCGGGAACCATAGCGGCTTGCATCTCAATTGCATCATTTGTTGCGCAACGACATCTAAACATTGTCGGTAACGTCAACATGCGGGAGCGCGATGTCGGCAGCGGACGTGAAAACGCCCCGCATGCGGGGCGTTTTCCGACGGACCGGGTGGCGCGGGATTACAAGTAGTCTTCCGCGTTCAGGCCCATCACGTGCGAGAAGCCGCCGTCGACGTAGGTGATCTCGCCGGTGATGCCGGACGCCAGGTCCGACAGCATGAAGGCGGCGGTGTTGCCCACTTCTTCGATGGTGACGTTGCGGCGCAGCGGTGCGTGCGACGAGGCAAAGCCCAGCAGCTTGCCGAAGTCCTTGATGCCGGAGGCGGCCAGGGTCTTGATCGGGCCGGCCGAAATGCCGTTGGCGCGGATGCCCAGCTTGCCCAGGTTCTCGGCCAGATAGCGTACCGACGCTTCCAGCGACGCCTTGGCCAGGCCCATGGTGTTGTAGTACGGAATGGCGCGGACGGCGCCCAGGTACGACAGGGTCAGCAGCGACGAGCCTTCCTTCAACAGCGGCAGCGCGGCCTTGGCCATGGCCGGGAAGCTGTAGGCCGAGATGTCGTGGGCGATGCGGAAGTTTTCGCGCGTCAGGCCGTCCAGGAAGTCGCCGGCGATCGCTTCGCGCGGCGCGAAGCCGATCGCGTGCACCAGGCCGTCGAGCTGCGACCAGCTTTTGCCCAGGTCGGCGAACAGGGCGGCGATTTGCTCATCGCTCGAGACGTCGCAATCGAACACCAGCGTGCTGTTGAATTCGGCGGCGAACTCGGTGATGCGGTCCTTGAAACGTTCGCCGACGTAGGTGAACGCCAGTTCGGCGCCTTCGCGGTGGCAAGCCTTGGCGATGCCATAGGCGATGGAACGGTTCGACAGCAGACCGGTGATGAGGATTTTTTTGCCTTGCAAGAACGCCATGATGACTCCGATTGCGACTGCGTCGGCGCCGGCTCGGACAGCGGGCGGGGCGACGTCAGCGGGGTTTGTTTTTAGGGTGTGAGGCCGTTCGCCTGGCACGCAAGTGCGAGATTGTAGGACGTGTCAGCTTGGACTGCAACCTTTGATCGCCACCAGACCCCGGCGGCATGCGGGCCGGCCGGGGTCTGGTGGGGGCCGAAACGGCGTCAGTTGCTGGTTTTGCGGGCCGATTTGCCCTTGACCGCATCACGCGGCACGCGCGCCTTGACCAGCGACACCGGGCCGCCCTTGGTGGTCTTGGTGGCGCCGGCGCGCTTGTATCCCGACTTGGAGACATTGGCGGCACGCTCGGCTTCGAACGCCATCGTGGCGTTGTCGGCCACCTCGGGCGCGATATCCAGGTAGGCCGAGGTCGAAACCTTGGGCACCAGGATGGTCGAGCCGGCCTTGAGCATGGAGCGCTGCGGGATGTTGTTGGCCTGGCGTATCACTTCCGGCGTGGTGTGGAAGCGCGACGCCAGCGCGCCGATGCTTTCGCGCGCGCTGGTGATCTTGTGCGTGGTCCAGGTCGACAAGTCCTTGCCCCATTGCGCCAGGTTCAGCTGGAACTTGGCGGCGTTTTCCTTCGGCAGCAGGATCTTGGTCTGCTCGTCGCCGGTGATGACCGGGCGCTTGAACTGCGGATTGAGCGCCTTGAATTCGGCCACCGACAGCTCGGCCAGGTGGGCGGCGATGGTCAGGTCGATATCGCTGGTCTTGTCGACGGCGGTGAAGTAGGGCGTGTTGTCGACCGGCGGCAGGGAGACGCCGAACTGGGTCGGGTTGCCGATGATGTTTTTGACGGCTTGCAATTTCGGCACGTATTCGCGCGTTTCGGTCGGCATCAGCTCCGATAGGCTCTGGAAGTCGGTCGGCTTGCCGGCCGCCTGGTTTTTGGCGATGGCGCGTTGCACCGAGCCTTCGCCCCAGTTGTAGGCCGCCAACGCCAGTTGCCAGTCGCCAAACATGTCATACAGGCGCTGCAGGTAGCTCAGCGCGGCGTCGGTCGAGGCCAGGATGCCGCGGCGCTCGTCCTTGAAGGCGTCCTGCTTGAGGTTGAAGTCGCGGCCGGTGCCGGGCACGAACTGCCACATGCCGGCGGCATTGGCGTGCGACAGCGCCTCCGGGTTGAAGGCCGACTCAATGAACGGCAGCAGCGCCAGTTCGGTCGGCATGCCGCGCTTTTCAAGTTCGGTGACCACGTGGAACAGGTAGCGCGAGGCGCGTCCGGTGGTGATTGCCATGTGGTCGGGACGGGCCGTGTACCACTTGGTATGTTTTGCCACCAAATCGTTGTTAATGTCCGGAATGGCGTAACCGCTGCGAATCCGGCCCCATACGTCTTTTTCGCGGAAAGCATCTTCGTCGACCACTTTGGCCGGCTTGTTGATTTTCAGGGAAGACAGATCGAGGGCGGGGGACTTCGGCAGGGCGGCGAGCGGGGCGGGTGCGGCCGGCGGCAGGTTTGCCGCCTCGTCGTAGGCGTGGCTGGCGGTCGGCGCCAGCAGTGCCAGCAAGGCCGCCAGGGGCGCCGCCACGGCGGCGCGTTTAGGAATTCGAGGATGCATAGTTTTCCATTGTTGTCGACTGAGAAACATCGAACCGACCATGAATAAACGTGGAGTGTACGAAGGTACCTTTGATGAGTCAAGGTTTATGTCAGGCATATGACGAATTAATTTATGCAATAGTTCCGCGAAGATATGGCCGCGATGGCGGCAGAATGCGCGGAGTATGAGATGGCGCAAAGAATGCGTACAATTCCGTCTTTAAGAGAGTCTTCAAGGAATCGCATCATGAGTAGTAGCGCCACCGATCACGCCGCCGTCGTCGCCACCACCGTCGACTGGCTGGAAAAGGCCGTCATCGGCCTGAACCTGTGCCCGTTCGCCAAGGCGGTCCACGTCAAGGGGCAGATCCGATATGTCGTCACCGACGCCGACACGCCGGAAGAATTGCTGGAAAAGCTGATGGAGGAGCTGCAATACCTGGCCGACGCCGACCCGGAAAAGGTCGATACCACGCTGCTGATCCATCCGAACGTGCTGGGCGACTTCGAGGACTATAACGAGTTCCTCGACGTGGCCGACGCCGCGCTGGAGGATTTGCAGCTCGACGGCGAGCTGCAGGTGGCCAGCTTCCACCCCGACTACCAGTTTGCCGACACGCACAAGAACGACATCGAGAACTATACCAACCGTTCGCCGTACCCGACCTTGCACCTGCTGCGCGAGGACAGCGTCGAGCGCGCCGTCGAGGCGTTCCCGGAGGCGTCGGACATTTTCGAGAAGAACATCGCGACCCTGCGCGCGCTCGGGCACGACGCCTGGGACAAGTTGTTGCAGGTGAAGGGATGAGTGACGGCAAGGGCGATGCGCCGGTGCGCCCGGACACGCCATGCGTGGCCGTGTGCTCGACCACCTTCGACGAGATCTGCCGTGGCTGCGGACGCAGCGTGGTGGAGGTGGCGCACTGGGTGTCGATGAGCGCCGACCAGAAGGAACTGGTCTGGCAGCGCATCCTGGCGCAGGGTTACCCGCGCCGCAATAAGTAAACCGGACCCGCCCGGTCGGGCGGGTTGGCGATCAATAGGTGCCGATGAAGTTCTTCTTGCCGATGTCCAGGCCGTTGTGGCGCAGGATGTCGTACGCGGTGGTGGCGTGGAAGAAGAAGTGCGGCAGCGCATAGTGGAACAGATACGTCTGGCCAGTGAAATGCTTGGTCTTTTCGCCGCTGCCGGTGGTGATGGCGCGCTCTTCGCTGCCGGCGATGGTGTCTTGCGGCACGCTGTCGATGTAGGCCAGGGTCTTGACGATGCGCGCCTTCAGGTCCGCGAAGCTCACTTCGGTGTCCTCGTACGACGGCACGTCCAGGCCGCCCAGGCGCGCGGCGGCGCCCTTGGCGAAGTCGCAGGCGATCTGGATCTGGCGGGTGAACGGCAGCATGTCAGGGAACAGACGGAACTGCAGCAGCGCGGCCGGCTCTATCTTTTTCTCGGTGGCATGGGCCTCGGCCTTGTCCAGGATGGCCAGCAGGCTGTTGAGGATCTGCTTGAACACAGGAATCGAGGCGGAATACATGGAAAAAGTGGTCATGGCGTTGTCCTTTTGGGAGATCTATTTGGAGATCGATGTGGAGATCTATGTGGAAATTGAGCCGCGATAATAGCCCGACCTGAGGTTTTTTGCTTGGTGTGTGCCTTGCACGGCAATTTTCCGTGCATAATTCCACTAAGTAATTTTGTAACATGACCTCCACGACAATGCGACCTTTCTCCCTGCCGCGATTTTGTTCGCCCCTCGATGACTAGCGTGATCCACCGCCTGCGGACCAGGCTGGGGGCGCTGTACGGGCTGTCGATCTACGGCGCCCTGTTGCTGGTCGTTTTCGGCGGCCTGGTGATACCGGCCATTATCGGCAGTTATCTGCTCATCGGCGTGCACGAGCAGCAGTCGGCGCGCGTGGCGCTCAACGAGTCGCTGCAGCGCAATGCCGACATCCTGGCGCTGGGCATGCAGGAATCGCTGTGGAACATGAACTCCGAATCGGCCCATTCGCTGGTCGAGTCGGTCATGCGCGACCGCTCGGTGCTGCAGGTGGAGGTGGTCGGCCAGGCCGACGCCCAGTTCATGCACGTGCGTTCGCCGCGCCTCGCCACCGGCAACGTCTACCGCGCCGAGCGCGAGATCCTGGTGCGCGGCGAGAAGATCGGCCGCATCATGGTCGAGATGGACGACGCCCGCAGCCAGCAGGAGCTGCGCGAAAAACAATGGTCGTATGTGTTCGTGCTGGCCGCGCAGCTGACCGTGTCGCTGGCGCTGATCGTGTTGTTCCTCAATTCGCGCCTGATCAAGCCGCTGCGCAAGCTGATGGGCTTTTCCGACCGCCTCTCGCGCGGCGACTTCGAGACCCGGCTCGACCTGGCCGGCCGCGACGAGCTGGGACGCCTGGGCAAGCAGCTCGAGCAGATGCGGGTGGCCATCAAGCGCCTGTTCGAGGACGTCGGCCAGCGCGAAGAGCGCTTCCGCACCATCGTCACGCAGGTGCCGGGCGCGGTGTTCCGCTTCCGTCCGGACGGGCCGATCGACTTCGTCTCCGACGCCATCGAGGACATTTCCGGCTATCCGGCCGCGCAGTTCATGCGCGGCACGACCGACGCCTGGACCAACCTGATCGCGCCGCACGACCGCAAGCGGCACCGCCGCATCATCTCGCAGGCGCTGGGCGACGGCCTGCCGTACGAGGTCGAATACCGCATCGTCGACGCCGCCGGCACCGAGCGCTGGGTGGCCGAGAACGGCCAGCCGCAGCCGCGCGGCGCCGATGGCAATTCGCCGTGGGTCGACGGCATCATCGCCGACATCAGCCAGCGCAAGCACAACGAGATGCGCATCGAGGGCTTGCTGGCCGAGCAAAGCGCCATCCTCGACAACGTCATGTTCGGCGTCATGTTCGTGCGCAACCGCCACATCGTCTCGGTCAACCGCCGCTGCGAGGAATTGTTCGGCTACGAGCCGGGCGGGATGACGGGCGCCTCGACCGCGATCCTGTTCCCGGACCCGTTCGAGTACGAGGCCGCCGGCGCGCGCCAGTACCCGTCGCTGGCCGAGGGCGACTACTTCAACGAGGAGCGCAACTACCGGCGCCCGGACGGCAGCACTTTCTGGTGCATGGTCAGCGGCTATGCGCTCGACAAGCACCGCGCCAACGAGGGCAGCATCTGGGTCTACGCCGACATCAGCGCCCGTAAAGAGGCCGAGGACAAGCTGCGCCTGTCGGCCACCGTCATCGAGCACATCGCCGACGGCGTGGTGGTGCTCGACAAGGACGGCACCATCGTCGCCATCAACCCGGCCTTCACGCAGATCACCGGCTACTCGGAGGCCGAGGCGCTGGGCCACGACTACACGCTGACGCGCTCCGGCCGCCACGATCAGCGCTTCTACGACGACATGTGGCAGGAACAGGTGGACACCGGTTTCTGGCGCGGCGAGCTGTGGAACCAGCGAAAAAACGGCGAACTGTATCTGGAATGGCTGACGGTGAGCGCGGTGCGGGACAGCCGCGGCGTGGGCACCCACTATGTCGGCGTGTTCAGCGACATCACCAAGGCCAAGGAATCGCAGGAAAAGCTCGACCACCTGGCCCACCACGACCCGTTGACGGCGCTGCCGAACCGGCTGCTGTTCCACGACCGCCTGCAGCACGCGCTGCTGCGCGCGGCGCGCGACGGCGAGCAGCTGGCGCTGTTGTTCATCGACCTGGATCGCTTCAAGAACGTCAACGACACGCTCGGCCACCACATCGGCGACGAGTTGCTCAAGCAGGTCGCCAATGCGCTGCTCGAGCGCCTGCGCGAGGGCGATACGCTGGCGCGGCTGGGCGGCGACGAATTCATCGTGCTGCTCGAGGATATCGACAACCAGTTCGGCGCCAGCCAGGTGGCCGAAAAGCTGGTGCAGATGTTCGACCAGCCGTTCACGGTGGCCGGCCACGAATTGTTCGTCACCTGCAGCGTGGGCATCAGCCTGTTCCCGGACGACGCCACCGATCTGAATATGTTGATCCGCAATGCGGACGTGGCGATGTACCAGGCCAAGGCGCGCGGGCGCAACGGCTACAGTTTCTACGCGCCGTCGATGACGGGCGAGGGCGTCGAGCGCCTGCGCCTGGAGACCTTCCTGCGCCGTTCGATCGAGAAGGACGAAGTCTTCCTCAATTACCAGCCGCAGGTGGAAATCGACAGCGGGCGCCTGATCGGGGTCGAGGCGCTGGTGCGCTGGAACCACCCGGAGCTGGGTTTGATACCGCCGATCCGCTTCATCCCGCTGGCCGAGGACACGGGCTTCATCAACCAGCTTGGCAAGTGGGTGCTGGAGGAGTCCTGCCGCCAGATGGTGCGCTGGCAGGAGGCCGGCCTGCACGTGCCCAAGATCGCGGTCAACCTGTCGGCCAAGCAGTTCGAGCGTGGCAGCATCGTCAACATGGTGGCCGACATCCTGCGCGAGACGGGCCTCGAACCCCAGCGCCTGCAACTGGAAGTGACCGAATCGGTGATCATGAACACCGGCGACGCCATGGTCTTCATCAACGACCTGCACTCGATCGGCGTCGGCCTGGCGATCGACGATTTCGGCACCGGTTACTCGTCGCTGGCGTATCTGAAGCAGCTGCCGGTGCAAACGCTCAAGATCGACCGGTCCTTCATCAAGGACATCTCGACCGACGCCAACGACGAGGCGATCGCCATCGCCATCATCCAGCTTGGCAAGAGCATGAACCTGTCGGTCATCGCCGAGGGCGTGGAGACCGAGGAGCAGGCCGCCTTCCTGCTGCGTCACGGCTGCCACCTGGCGCAGGGCTATTTCTATAGCAAGCCGCTGGCCGCCGCCGACATACTGGCGCGCTGGCACTCAAAATAAAAAAACCGGAGACCTCCATGCATGGAGAGAAAAGAAGTGCCCGCCGCAGTTTTCTGTTCGGCGGCGTGGCCGCCGTCGGCGCATTGGTGGTCGGCTGGGGCGTGCTGCCGGTGCGCCAGCGCCTCGACGGCGACCATCCGCTGCCGCTGACGGGCGGTTCGCTGGCGCTCAACGGCTGGGTGGGCGTGGCGCCGGACGGCACCGTCACCGTCGCCATGCCGCGCAGCGAAATGGGGCAGGGCGTGCACACGGCGCTGCCGATGCTGGTGGCCGAGGAGATGGACGTGCCGCTATCCGCCATCAGTCTGGTGCAGGCGCCGATGGATAAGATCTTCGGCAATATCGCCATGCTGCGCGACGGCCTGCCGTTCCATCCCGACGACGACGGCCGCATGAAGGCGGTCGCCCAATGGACCGTCGGCAAGGTCGCGCGCGAGCTGGGGCTGATCATCACCGGCGGCTCGTCGAGCGTCAAGGACGCGTGGGGACCGATGCGCGAGGCCGGCGCCACCGCGCGCGCGATGCTGGTGGCCGCCGCCGCCGGGCAGTGGAAGGCGCGCGCCGCCGACTGCCGCACCGAGGATGGTTTCGTGATTCACGCCGACGGCCGGCGCCTGGCCTACGGCGCGCTGGCCGCAGCGGCGGCGACCTCGCGGCCCGGCGAGGTGCGCCTCAAGACGCCACAGGAGTTCCGCCTGATCGGGCGCCCGCAGCCGCGCCGGGATACGCCGGCCAAGGTGAATGGGCGCGCGGTATTCGGCATCGACGTGCGTCCCGAAGGCCTGTTGTACGCGGCGGTGCGCATGTCGCCCGTGATCGGCGGGACCGTCGCCGGCATCGATACGAATGCGGTGCTGACCATGCCGGGCGTGCTGCGCGTGGTCGACTTTTCCGCCGCGCTCGGGCCGCATTCGGGCGCCGGCGCCGGCGTGGCCGTGGTGGCCAAGACCTGGTGGCAGGCCCGGACAGCCGCGCAAACCTTGCCGGTGCGCTGGACCGACGGTCCGAACGCGGGGCTCTCGAGCGCCGGCGTCTACGCCCAGTTCGCGGCGCTGCTGGACAAGGAATCCGGTTACGCCTATCACCAGAGCGGCGACATGGACGCCGTCGAAGGCCAGGTCGCCGGCATCGCCAGAACCGTCAGCGCCGAATACCGCGCGCCGTATCTGGCGCATGCCGCAATGGAACCGGTCAACTGCACCGCGCAGATCAGGGACGGCAAGGTTTATCTGTGGGCGCCAACCCAGTCGCCCGGTTTCGCTGTGCGGGCGGCGGCATCCGCTGGCGGCGTGGAAGTGGAGGACGTGGTGTTGCAGGTGACGATGCTGGGTGGCGGCTTTGGACGCCGGCTCGACGTCGACATGGTTGCGCAGTGCGTCGCGGTGGCCCGCCAGTGCGGCGGCGCGCCGGTGCAGATGATCTGGTCGCGCGAGGACGACACCACGCACGATGTGTATCGTCCGGCGGCGCTGGCGCGCTTCGTCGCCACGCTGGATGCGGCGGGCAATGTGCTCGGCTACGATAACAAATCGGCCAGCGGTTCGGTGTCGCAGCAGTTCTTCAAGCGTAACCTTGGCTTGCCGGCCGGTGGCCCGGACAAGACCACCGCTGAAGGCGAATTTGATATGCAGTACGAATTCGTCAATCAGCGCATCCGCCACGTGATCGTCGACAGCCCGGTGCCGCTGGGTTACTGGCGCTCGGTCGGCCATTCGCATAACGCCTTCTTCAAGGAGAGCTTCATCGACGAACTGGCGCACGCCGCCGGCAAGGACGGCGTCGAGTTCCGGCGCGGCCTGCTCAAGCGCCATCCGCGCCAGCTGGCGGTGCTCGACGCCGCCGTGGCGCGCGCCGGCGCGGCACCGGAAGGCCGCGCGCACGGCGTGGCGCTGCACCAGTCGTTCGGCACCATCGTCGCGCAAGTGGCCGAGGTGTCGGTCGAAGGCACGGAGATCCGCGTGCACCGGGTGGTGTGCGCCATCGATTGCGGCATGGCCGTCAATCCCAACATCATCGCCCAGCAGGCCGAATCGGGCGTGGTGTTCGGCCTGTCGGCGGCGTTGTACGGCGCGGTGACGATCAAGGACGGCAAGGTCGAGCAATCCAGCTTCCACGACTACCCGGTCGCACGAATGAACCAGGCTCCGGTCGTCGAAACGATTATCATGCCGAGTGCGGAGCACCCGGAAGGCATGGGCGAGCCGGCCACGCCGCCGATCGCGCCGGCGGTGGCCAACGCAATATTCAAATTAACCGGCAAGCGCTTGCGTAGCTTGCCGTTGACGTTATAGGAGAGATGGATGAAGCGTGTTTTATTGTTGGGAGCATGGTTGGTATCGGCGCTGGCCGGCGCCGCCGAGGTGACGGAGACCGGCGTTTTTACGATCGGCGCCACCGAAGTGGTGGGCTATAAACTGAGCCAGGAGGGCGCGCCCGATGTCGAGTACTTCATCTCCAAGACCAAAGAACCGGCGCCGCTGGTGGTGCTGATCCAGGGCTCCGGCTGCGCGCCGGTGTTCAGTGGCCTGGACACCTCGCGCCGCGCGTCCAACGTGTTCGGCTACATCGATCTGGCGCAGCAGGGTAAATACGCGGTCATGGTCGTCAACAAGCCATACTCGCCGAAGGAAGCGCCGGCCGGCGGCGGCATCATCGCCTGCCCGACCGAATTCAATGAGTACTTCACCTTGGAGAACTGGGTGCGCGATCTGGGCCGGGCCTACGACCACGCTGCCCAGCAGCCGTGGGTGCGGGCCGGTTCGTCGCTGGTGCTGGGCGTGTCGGAAGGCGCCACCGCCGCCGCCGGCCTGGCCGAGAAGGAAGGGCGCGTGACCGACGTCGCCATCGTCTCCGGCAGCGGCCCGTCGCAGTACTTCGATTTCGTCGCCGGCGCCTATGCGGCCGGCGGCAGCGACGAGGACATCAAGCGCCGGCTCGATGAGCTGGAAGCGACGCGCGAGAAGATCGCGGCAGACCCGGACAGCGCCAAAGTGCTGGCGTGGGGGCATCCGTACAAACGTTGGAGCAGTTTCTTCCGCGCGTCGTCGACGCGGTCGCTGTTGAAATCGCAGGCGCGGGTCTACATCGTCGGCGGCATGAAAGACACCAGCGTGCCGATGCTGTCGGGCGAAACCATGGCTGCCGAACTGCTGGGCGCAGGTCACGACGTGACGCTGCGTCGGATTCCCAACGTCGGGCACAACTTGCTGCCCGCCGGCGCGGCGGCCGGCAACATGTGGCCGGAATACCAGCGCATCGTCGAATGGTACGCGCGCGGACAAGCCCTGCGCTGACAGCAACCCCAACCAAAGAATCGCCGAGCACGCGCTCGGCGAAAAACTGTTGACATCCCTGATCGTTCGTTTATCCTTACTGAATCGTTACAGTAAATCGATACAGTGAATCGATATAGTAAATAAATGCCGCAGATCGGTCCAGCAATGGTCAACCGACGCGTAAAAGAATGAATGGGGATCGATACCCCATCTTTTTTACCGGTTTACTGTAACGTTACAGTAAACCGTTGCAGTGCCAACAAGATAAATATAAGATACGGAGACAATGATGACTGGACCAACAATGCCCGGCGCCGCGCGCTGCCGACTTACCCCGATCGCCTCGGCGATCGCGCTGCTGCTGATTGGCGCGTTGCCCGTCCACGCGCAGCAGGCAGGCGAGCAGCCGGCGGCCACGGCCGGCCAGCCAACGCTGGAAAAGGTGGTGGTGACCGCCAACCGCCGGGTGGAAAAACTGGAAGACGTACCGGCCTCGATCTCGGTGTTGGGCGAGGAATACCTGCAACGCAATAACGTGCGCGAGCTCGTCGACATCATCAACCTGTCGCCGGCGCTGTCCATGTCGGTCGGCACCCAGGTCGGCACCAACAGCATTAATATGCGCGGCATCGGCACCACCTCGAACAACCTTGGCATCGAGGGCGACGTCGCCATCATGGTCGACGACATCCCCTACGCGCAAACCCAGCAAGCGTTCCGCGACATGTCCGACATGGCCCGCGTCGAAGTGCTCAAGGGACCGCAAAGCACCTTGTTCGGCAAGAGCGCGATCGCCGGCGCGGTGGTGATGACCACCAAACCGATCGGCGCCGGCCCGATGCAGACCAAGGTTAGCCTCTACCACACCAGCGACCAGGAATACCGCGCCTCGGCCTCGCTCAGCGGCCGCTTGTCGGACACCGTCGGCCTGCGCCTGTACGCCAGCAAGACCAACTTCCCCGGCCTGCTGCACAACCTGACCGACGACTCGATGCAAAACGGCTCGGGCGGTAAAACCTTCATGGCCAAGCT
Source organism: Duganella sp. AC917 (assembly GCF_979258245.1). NCBI lineage: Bacteria > Pseudomonadati > Pseudomonadota > Betaproteobacteria > Burkholderiales > Oxalobacteraceae > Duganella > Duganella sp. AC917. Next base: position 2,999,181 of record NZ_OZ409848.1, on the reverse strand, counting down.
GCAGTGGAAGATCTCGCCCGACCTGGATGTGCTGATCACGCCGCGCTACGACCACTCGCGCGCGACCGGCAATACGGAGGCCATCACGTCGATCGGCGAGGGCGTCGGCTACCTGTACAACCGCAAGTACACCGACCTGTCGAATACCGCCGTGCTGCGCGGGATTAACGTCAGCCGCTGGAACCGCCAGATCCGCAACGATTCGCCGACCGGCCTGGAAGCGACCGACCGCGCCATCGGCGTGCGCGTCAACTACGCCTTCCCGGACAGCTCGCCGCTGGCCGGCCATGCGCTGACGTCGATCACTTCGGTCGACAACAACCTGTCCAACGACTTCCGCGACAACGACAACATCGACCTGATCTCCACCTTCTATCAGGTCGACGCCAGCGGCAAGCCGTCCGGCATCGCCGAACCGCCGATGATCAACGGCACCATCGCCAGCAAGACGTCGACCCAGGAATTCCGCCTGACGTCGCCGGACAGCGGCGACTTCCGCTACATCGTCGGCGTTTGGATCGCCCGTAATTCGCTGTACCGCACCTACCTGCGCGGTAACGCCTTCGTCAAGGAAACCAATTACACGAACTACGACACCAATTCGGGCAGCCTGACGCACGCGATCTACGCCAACACCAACTGGGACTTCGCGCCGAAGCAAAGCCTGAGCGCGGGCCTGCGTTTCAACCGCGAGGCCAACGACTATCTGTTCCACACCATCGACAGCCTGTCGTCGAGCGCGCCGGACAACGTGCACACGGGCGAACACCTGTACATCGCGCCGCAGAACAAGGAAAACGCCGTGACCGGAAAGCTCGGCTACACCTACCATCTGAACGATGAGATGATGGTGTACGGGACCACCTCCACCGGTCACAAGGGCGTGGCCTACGACATGACCAGCGGCGCCAATAACGTCAACGTGTTTTCCCGCCTGCCGCTGGCGCCGGAAAAGGCCACCAGTTTCGAAGCCGGCTTCAAGGCCAACTTGTGGAACAACCGCGCCACGTTCAACGCGGCCATTTTCCAGACCCGCTTCCGCGATTACCAGACCTCGGCCACCGAGCGCTTCACCGACGGCAGCCAGGCCAGCGTGTTGTACAGCATTCCATCGCTGCAAACGCGCGGCTTCGAGGCCGACGCCACGGTGCTGGCCACGCGCGCCTTGCTGCTCAACGCCAGCTTCGCCTACACGCGCGCCGTGGTGCGCGACTGGAACCAGGGGCCGTGCTACAGCGGCGCCACCGATTGCACGACGCCAAACGAGCTGGTGCCCGGCTCGTTCCTGCGCGACGCCAGCGGCGGCGTGATGCCGAACGCGCCCAAATGGAAGCTGAACCTCGGCGGCGAATACACGCTGCCGCGCCTGGCCGGGTTGCCGGTTGTGGCAGCGATCAACGCCCAGTGGCGCACGCAATCGACGGCGCAGGGCGCGATCAGCCAGGACCCGACGCTGCAGCGGCCCGGCTACGGCATTTTCGACCTTGGCGCCTCGTTCAAGGACGCCAAGGGACAATACAAGTTATCGGTCGGCGTGAAAAACCTGTTCGACCACCATTACGAGTCGGGCAGCAGCGGCTCTTTTCTCAACTTCAAGCGGGCCGGCGGAGGCCCGGACATCCGGTCCTACGGCTGGAAGCCCGCCCGCGACGCGTTTCGTTACGCCACGATCCGTCTGGACGTGACGTTCTGAGCGCCTAACACCACAAGGACATCATGAGCGAATCAAAGATTCAGGACGTAGCGAGACTGGCCGGCGTATCGACCACCAGCGTCTCGAACTTTCTGAACAACCGTATGGGGCAGATGCGGCCCGATACCCAGCGCAAGATCCAGCAGGCGATCGAGCAGCTTGGCTATCGGCCCAACAACGCCGCGCGCCAGCTGAAGACCGGGGTTGCGTCCATGGTCGGGCTGCTGGTGCCGTCGCTGGCCAATCAGTTCTTCGGTTCGCTGGCCTGCGCGGTGGAGACGGCCGCCGCGCGCCACCAGTGCCATGTGATGACCTTCAGTACCTTCCGCGATCCCGAGCGCGAACGCGCCGTCATGGCCGATCTGCTGGCCTACGGTGCGCAGGGCATCATCACCGGCTCGGCGCTCAACGACACCGGCCACCTGGTCGGCATCACGGCGCGCTGTCCGGTGGTGGCGTTCGACATCAAGCGCTCCGACGACAGCCATGAACGCATCACCACGATCTCGGTCGACAACGTCGCGGCCACAACCATGGCGGTCGAGCATCTGGTGGCGCTGGGCCACCGCGCGATTGCGCTGGTGACGCCGCCGCCGTACACGCTAAACCGCCAGGACCGCGTGAAGGGCTTCGAGCAGGCGGTGGCGGCGGCCGGCATCAGCGGCGAGCTGGTAATCGCCGACGCCACCGACGCGCCGGCCGACCTGCACGGCGACACGCGGCTATTTGAGCTGGGTCGCAGCGCGGCGGCGCTATTGCTGGCCGCACGCAGCAAGCCGACGGCGGCGATCGCGATCAACGACATGATGGCGATCGGTATCGGCATCGGTTTGAAGCAGCTCGGCAAGCGGCTGCCGCAGGATTTCTCGCTGATCGGCATCGACGATATTTTCTTCTCCGCCGCCAACGACCCGCCATTGACGACGTTGCGCCAGCCGATTCAGGCCATGGCCGATGCCGCCGTCCAGCGCATCCTGGCGCCGGGCGCGGCCAACATCGGCGGTGAATTGTTCGCGCCGGAGTTGATCGTGCGGGCTTCGACGGCGGCGCCACCCACGTAATTAGTTATCACCCAACCACTCACTAGAAAGAACATCGCCATGGAACTTATCGGAAAACGCGCCCTCGTCATGGGCGGCGCCTCGGGCATTGGTAAAGCCAGTTCGCTGGCGCTGGCGCAGGCCGGCGCCGACGTCGTGCTGACTTATTGGAGCAGCGCCGACGAAGCGCAGGACGTGGTGGCGCAGATCCGCGCCCTTGGCCGCAAGGCCCAGGCGATCAAGGCCGACCTGACCGACGACACCATCGCCGAGCGGGTATTCGCGGAAGCCGAAGGCGCCATCGGCGAGATCGACATCCTGTTCGCCAACATCGGTGGCCTGATCCAGCGCTGCCGCGTGGCGGAGATGCCGCTGTCGCTGTGGAACGATGCCATGAACCTCAACCTCACCAGCACCTTCCTGATCTGCCAGGCGGCGCTGAAGCGCATGGAGCCGCGCGGGCGTGGCGCCATCATCACCATGTCCTCGCTGGCGGCGTTCGACGGCGGCGGTCCGGGTTCGGCGCATTACGCCGCGTCCAAGGCGGCCGTCGCCACCTTTACCCGTGCGCTGGCCAAGGAAGTCGGCCCGCTGGGTATTCGCGTCAACGGCGTTTCGCCGGGACTGATCGCCACGCGCTTCCACGACACCTTCAACACGCCGGCCAACCGGCAGGCGATCGCCGAGCGCACGCCGGCCCGCCGCGAAGGCGCGCCCGAGGATGTCGCCAACGTCGTCGTGTTCCTGGCGTCCGAGCGCGCCGCCTTCCTGGCCGGCGAAATCGTCCAGGTCAACGGTGGCCTCGGCCTGTATTGAGTCCTGATTCCCCTTTCGGAGCAATCGATGAATCACACCTTCTCACGGCGCCGTTTCCTCGGCGCCGCGGCCCTCACTTTGCCCGCGTTTTCGTTGTCGGACGCGCTGGCGCAGGACGCGCTGGAATCGCTGGGCACCATGCAGGGCAAGGCCGGCGCCGGTCCGCATCCGCTGGAAACGCTGATGAAGGCGCATCCGGCCGCGTTGCGCGCCGAGCTGCGCGGCGTTCATCCTCGCGTCTACACCACCAAGGAAGGCCTGGCCGCGTTGCGTCAGCGTGCGCAAGGCGAAGGACGCGCAGCGTGGCAACAGGCGCTGGCCGGCCTGACCGCGCTGCGCACCGCACCAGCCGCCGCGCCGGCGCAAAAGCGCCGCGCGCAGAACAACACCGCCATCGGCATCATCGGCGCGGCGCTGGCTTACCAGATCGAGGGCGACGCCAAGTACCTGGAAGCGGCCAAGCGCTATATGGACGCGGCGGTCAGCTACGACGTGTGGGGTTACACCTACAGTAAGCCGGATATCGATCTGGCCGCAGGCCATTTGCTGTACGGTTTGGGCGCCGGCTACGATTTGCTGTACGACGCGCTGACCGAAGAGGAGCGCAAGCGCTATCGCGACAAACTGATACGCCAGGCGACCATCCTCGCGAAGCACTTCGCGCCGAAGCCGGGCAAATCGTATTCGTACAGCCAAAACCACTGCTTCATTCCGATCGCCGGGCTGGCGGTGGCCGCCTACGCGGTATGGGACGACACGTCGGAGGCGGCCAACTGGGCGGCCCTGTCGCGCGCGATCTTCAGCCGCGTGCTGGAAGTGGCGTCGCCGGATGGGTATTTCTATGAAGGCGTGGAATACTGGATCTTCTCGATGCCGTGGATTATCCACGCGCTCGACGCCTTTGCCCATGCCGCCGGCGACGACATGTACGACACGCCGGCGCTGAGCAAGGCGCACCTGTACATGGCCCATTCGATCACGCCCAACGGCCAGGATATCTACGACTTCGGCGACGCCTTCGAAGGCGCCATCACGCGCTCGCGCGTGGGCGAGGAGCCGGCGCGCACGCACCCCGGTGGCAAGCTCAATTCCAACTACAACCTGCTGTACCGGCTGGCGGCACGCTTCAAAGATCCGGACGCGCAGGGAGTGGCCGACTGGATGGCATCGTTGGGCCACGTCTGCGCGGAAGACTTCTGGACCTTGCTGTGGCGCGATCCGGCGCTGAAGTCGACGCCGATGTCGGCGATCGCCCCGCATCATCACTTCGAAGACCTGGGCACGGTGTATTGGCGCAGCGATTGGACGCCGAAAGCCACCGCCTTCGCCTTCCGCGCGGGACCGCCGGAAGGCCACCACGTCGCCGCCATCCTCGACAAGCTGCCGGACTGGCATCTGGAGATGGGTCACGCGCATCCCGACGCCGGTAGCTTCATCCTTTACGGCGGTGGCACCTACCTGACCGGTCCTATGGGCTACGCGGGGATACCCAAGAGCGACTTAAGCAACACCTTGCTGATCGATGGCCAGGGCCAGGCTAACGAAGGCGGCGGTCACGACGCCTTCCGTGGCTATCCGTACGCGCGGCTCGACATGATCCGCATCGCCAGCGCGACGATGGAGAGCGGCCGGGCCGAGATTGTCGCGCAACTGGCCGGCGCCTACCGGCCGGAACTCGGTGTGGACAAGCTGGAACGTCGCTTCAGCTACAAGGGCGGCGTCTGGACGGTGACCGACACGCTGCGCGCCAGTAAACCGGTGGCGTTGACCGCGCTGGTGCACGGCGACCGCTCCATCACCAAGACCGGCGCGCGCAGCTTCGTTGTGGAGGGCCGGCCCAAGTCGCTGAAGGTGGCGGTGGCGACGACCGCTGCGCGCGCCGCGATCGCGCCGGGCGTGCTGGTGGCGGCCGGCCCGCCGGGCAATGTCGACAAGGGACCGAGGGAGGAGCGCGGCACAGTGCTCAAGGTCTCGCTGCCGGCGGCCAAAGAAGCCACCCTGACCACCACCTTGACCTTCTGAGGAGCCAGCGCATGGGAATACCCGATGTCGTCACCGTGGGCGAAGCGATGGCCCTGATGATCGCGCGCGAGTCCGGCCCGCTGGAGACGGTGCGCGAGTTCGAACGCGCCACCGCCGGCGCCGAGCTTAATGTCGCGGTGGGATTAAGCCGGTTAGGCTTCAAGGTCGGGTATCTCAGCCGGCTGGGACAGGACAGTTTCGGCCGGCACCTGCGCGCGTTCATGGAGGCCGAAGGTCTGGACCTGCGCCATTTACGCATAAATGAAGACGACCCTACTGGCTTTATGCTCAAGCAGATGGCGGAAGAAGGCGCAGATCCGCAGGTGGAGTACTTCCGGCGCGGATCGGCCGCCAGCCGCATGTCGACGCTGGACATGCCGGAGCAGGGTGATGACTTCCTGCGCGCGCGCGCGCTGCATCTGACTGGCATCTCGCCGGCGCTGTCCGCCGGTTGCCGCGAGTTGGTGCTGGCCATGGCAAGGCAGGCGAGGGCGGATGCACGGCTGGTCTGCTTCGATCCCAACCTGCGGCCACGCCTTTGGCGGTCGCCGGCGGAGATGATCGCCACCGTCAACGCGCTCGCCAGCCAGGCGGACGTAGTGATGCCCGGCCTGGCCGAGGGCCGCCTGCTCACCGGCCGGCAGGAAGCCGCCGACATCGCGGCCTACTACCTTGAACGCGGCGCGGTCCACGTGGTGGTCAAGCTCGGGCCGGAAGGCGCCTACGCCGCCAGTACGGACGGGCGTGCGGATACGGTTCCCGGTCGCCCTGTCCGCACGGTGGTCGATACCGTCGGCGCGGGCGACGGCTTCGCGGTTGGTGTGATCAGTGGGCTGCTGGACGGCTTGCCGCTGCACCAGGCGGCCGCGCGTGGCAACGCCATCGGCGCGCGCGTGGTGCAGTTTCGCGGCGACTGCGAGGGTCTGCCCACACGTGCCCAGTTAGCGGCGTCCTGAAGGCGGGCCGCTAAGGTGGCCCCCGCAAGCCCGAACATAAAAAACAATGGAGACAATCGCATGACAACAATCAAAGGTTTGCGCTGGCTGGTCATCACGCTGGTGGCCTTCGCCACCATCATCAACTACATCGACCGCTCGGCGCTGGCGGTGATGTGGCCGGGTATCGCGTCTGAGCTGGGCATGGACAAGCGCGACTACGCCAACATCGTCACCGTGTTCTTGATCGGCTATGCCATCGGCCAGTCGCTGTTCGGCAAACTGTTCGACGCGCTGGGCACCCGGATCGGCTTTCTGTTGTCGATCCTGGTCTGGTCGGGGGCCATCGCGCTGCACTTCGTCGCACGTTCGGCGATGTCGTTCGGCCTGTTTCGCGTGCTGCTGGGCGTGGGCGAGGCGGGCAACTGGCCCGGCGCCACCAAGGCCATCGCCGAATGGTTCCCGGTGCGCGAACGGGCTTTGGGGCAGGGGATTTTTGGTGCCGGCGCCTCGCTCGGATCGGTGATAGCGCCGCCGCTGGTGGCTTTCCTGTACGCTTACGTGGGCTGGAAAACCACCTTTCTGCTGATTGGATCGCTGGGCTTCCTGTGGATCGTCCCATGGCTGATCGTCTACAAATCGGGGCCGGGCACGCATCCATGGGTCAGCGCCGAGGAACGTGAGTACATTCTCACTGGCCAGCGTCCCGGCGCGGCCGCCGCGCAAGACGACTATGTGCCGACCTTGCGTCAGCTGCTGCGTCATCGCCAGAGCTGGAGCGTGATTGCCGCGCGCTTTTTCATCGACCCGGTGTGGTGGTTGTTCGTCAGCTGGCTGCCGCTGTACCTGAACGAGCGCTTCCACTTCGACGTCAAGGAAATCGGCATGTTCGCCTGGGTGCCGTATGTGGGGGCGGCGGTCGGCGCTTTGTCCGGTGGCTGGTTCTGCGGCCACCTGCTTGCGCGCGGCTGGTCGGTGAACCGCGCGCGCAAATTCGTCATCGCGCTTGGGCTGGTGATCATGCTGCCGGCGCTGCTGTTCAGCGCAGCCGCCGAAACGCCGTTGCTGGCGGTGCTGTCGATCGGCGTGATCCTGTTCGGCTTCCAGGCCGCCATCACCAACATCCAGACCTTGCCGAGCGATTTCTTCTCGGGCAGGACGGTCGGCTCGCTGGCTGGCCTGAGCGGTACGTCGGCGGTGCTGGGTGTGATCATCTGCATGCAGCTGGTGCCGGTGTTGACGACCGGCGGCGACTACACGCCTTTCTTCATCCTTGGCGCGCTGCTGCTGCCGCTGGTTTTCCTATCGATCTGGCTGGGCGGCCCGGTGGTGCGCGTGCAGCCAAAACACTAACCTGGAGACATTCATGAAAAATTCGATTTACGTCAGATTGCTGCTGGCCGCGCTGTTGGCGGTCGGTCAGGTGGGCGCGCACGCCGCCGGCGCCAAAGTCAGCGCGTCGGAAGCCGTTGAGAAACAGGACGACGGCGCGTTCCTTAAAAAGCACGAAGCCATTCTCGCGCGCGGCAAGAGTGGGCCCGTTGGTCTGCTGTTCCTGGGCGATTCCATCACGGAGCGTTGGCGCATTGCGCCGGAAGTATGGGACAAGTACTACGGCGCCCACCAGCCGGCCAACTTCGGCATCGGCGGCGACCGCACGCAGCATGTCATCTGGCGCATTGAACACGGTGAGCTCGATGGCTTGTCGCCCAAGGTCACGGTGCTGATGCTGGGCACGAACAACAGCCTCGATTACACGGCCGACGAAATCGCCGCCGCCGACCGCAAAATCGTCGGCATGATACGCGCGAAGCTCCCCGAGACCAAGATACTGGTGCTGGGTATCTTCCCGCGCGGCCCGCGCGAGCGCGATGGCTCGCCGGTGACTGAAAAGAGCGTCGCCGAGGCGGCCAAGCGGATGCAGACCATCGATGCGGTCAACCGCGATCTGGCCGGGCTGGATGATGGCAAGACGATCCGCTTCCTTAACATTAACTCAGTGTTCCTGGACCGGGACGGCCGCATTCCGCCGGCCATCATGCCCGACCAGTTGCACCCCGGTCCGGCCGGTTACCAATTGTGGGCCGACGCCATGCAGCCAACGTTGGAAGGGATGTTGAAATGAGCGCCGCCATCCGATACGCCGCAGCGGCCTTGCTTGCAGCTGTGCTGTCACCGGCCGGCGCGCAAGGGTTCACGCCCGAAGCTACGCTCAAGCGCATGTTCGCGCTCGAAGGTAATACGCCATATCCGTCGCCGTACGCGGGCGCGCTCAATTTCAGCGCGTTCAAGTCGAAATATGCCTCGCCCAATGGGCACGGCTATCGCAACGAATTGAAGGTGGTCGATGCCGAGCGGCTGAGCGTTTCCGATACGCGCGAACACTTCGCCGCGCGCATCACGGCCACCTTGCCGAACGTCGCCAAGACCATCGTCGCGCAGTACCACGTTGAGGGACTCGACACGATACTTAAAGTCTACGTGCAGGACACTCCGGATCGCCAGGGGCTGGACGGCAAGACCGGCAACGGCGTGTTCGACATCCTGGTGCGCATTCTCGGCGTCGACGGCAAGGAAGCGACGACCGCACTTGGCACGGTGCGCTCTGGAGAGAGCTTCGATCTCGATATCGTGTTCAACGCGGGCGAGGCGCTGGTGACCGCGCGCACGGCCACTAGCGGCACGCTCAAGACGCCGCTCACGCGCATCAAGTCCGACACGCGCAAGATCTATTTCAAGTTCGGCGACTACCTGCAGGCGCGCGATCCGGTCACCGGCGAACACACCACCAGCCCGGAAAAATGGGACGAATACTACCGCCAGAACCACATCGACAGCAGCCAGGTGCGGTTTAGCCACACCATCTTCGAACGCACCGGAGGCCAGCCATGAGCGCCACGATTCCAACCCAAGTGTCGGCGCAGACGCTGGCGACCTTGAAGACGATTGCCACCTCCACCATCACCACCTTGCTGTACAAGCGCGGGTTCCGTAATGTGTTCATTCAGGGCGCGCGACCGTTGAAGACGGGGCAGCGGATGGCCGCTCCCGCGTTCACCTTGCGCTACATCCCGGCGCGGGAAGACCTCGACGGACTCGATGCGTTTCTCGATCCGCGCCATCCGCAGCGGGTGGCGGTGGAGGAGATCCCGGCCGGCTCGGTGCTGGTGATGGACTGCCGGGGCGACGTCACGGTGGCGGCGGCCGGCAGCATCCTGGCGACACGCATGCAGGTGCGCGGTGTTGCGGGCATCGTCGCCGACGGCGGCCTGCGCGACGCCAGCGGCATTGCCGGGTTGGAGATACCGGCGTGGTGCGCCGGTCCGTCGGCGCCGACTAATTTGATCCGCCATCACGCGCTCGACCTGAACGCGCCGATCGGCTGCGGCGGCGTGGCGGTCTACCCGGGCGACATCATGGTCGGCGACGACGACGGCGTGGTGTGCATTCCGTCGCACCTGGCGGAGGAAATCGCCCGCGACGCGGTGCCGATGGAGCGTTACGAGGACTTCGTGCTGGAGCGGGTGCGCGGCGGCGCCAGCATCACCGGCTTGTATCCGCTCACCCAGCCGGAGAACCGCGCGCTGTTCGAGGCGTGGCTGGAGGACCAGAGCCCTGTGGGGTGAGTGGTTTGAGATCGGCGATCGTTACAAAGTACGTATATTGGTGGCGTGTTGGTGCGGTATAGTTTTTCATCCGAACAATATTGCCTTTATTATGAGCTTTGAATCCCGCCGCGCGAAAGCGTTAGAACTGTTGAAAGCCACTGGTATGTGGCCCAGCAACTACCAGCCGCCGATCTTGCGCGGCTTGTGGAAGCTCGGGTTCAACATCCCGCCGCCTCACTTTGTCCCGTTCTGGAAGACGACGCTGTTCGCCTCACTTTGGTTTGGCGGCGCGTGGGGTGCCGTCATGTGGCTGACGGTGTGGTCGCGACAAGGCTTTCCCCTGGGCGCCGCGCTGGGCGGCGCCGCGGCGGCGGGGCTCTGCTTCGGCCTGTTCATGTCGCTCTACTACGCCTACGGTCGACGCAAGCACCGCTTGCCGGAGTGGTCCTCGCTCGACGGACAATGAAATCCACTGACGACGTGGGACAACGCCGAAGAATTTCGATTCCATTACTGCTCAACTATCCCGGAAGCACATTGTCCTATGAGTTTGTCATTTCACATCGACTTCAACGGTGAGTGCGAAGAGGCATTCAATTTTTATGCGAAGTATCTGGGCGGCACGATAGGCACGATGCTAAGAGTTGCAGATTCCCCTATCCCGGCGTCGGTAACCCGCCTTGGTCACCACATCGTTCATGCAAATATCTGCATCGATGGTGTGGAGTTGGCCGGTGCAGATTTGGAAAAGAGCCAATATCAGAAACCGACAGGATTCTATGTGTTGCTCGGAGTGGACTCAACCGAAAAGGTCGATGCCTACTTCAGCGCGCTGCAAACCGATGGGCAGACAATTCTGGAACCTCAGCGGACGTTCTGGTCTCCCCGGTATGCGATTGTTGTCGACAGGTTTGGGGTGCCTTGGAAGATCAATTGCGGAACATGACAACGTCCGCGACGGAGCGGGAGTGCCGTTTTATTTCCCTTCCGAGTCTTCTCGTAATATCGCATCCAGTGCATCGAAACGCTGTTCCCACATTCGGCGGTTGACGTCCACCCAGTGTGCGAGGACGTCTAATCCGTGGCCGTCGAGCTCGCACATTCGAACGCGGCCGACTTTGCGCGTCTGCAGTATTCCGCAGGTTTGCAGGACGCGCAGATGCTGGGAGATAGCGGTCAGCGTCACGTTGAGCGCCGCAGCCAGGGAACTGACCGATTGCGGCCCCTGGGCGACCAGTTTGACGATCGCGCGGCGGGTGGCGTCTCCCAGCGCGGCGAAAACCTGGTCCGCCGCGTCCGTCTGCGTTGCTAGTGCCTGGCTCATGCGGTCTCCTTATTTGACCGCCAGGGCAGCATGCAATTGGTCCAGCAGCTGTTGCCAGCCGGCCCGTCGCAGCTCCGGGCCGTCGGCACCGTCAGCATACATGGCCTGATGGGTGAAGATCAGGCGTGTGGAGCCGGCTCCGTTGCTGAAGAACTCGAACGTGTGCAACGACGCGGAAAACCGCCGTTCGCCCATTGCCATCGTGGCGGCGGCGACGATGCGATGTTGCGGCACGATGTCAAGGAAGTATCCGTCCGATTCCAGCGCTACCCCCGCGAAGGGCGTACCGGGCTTGAAGCGGTAGCGCGCCAGCTCTCGTCCGCCAACCTGGAATTGCATGTCGTACTGTTCGATTTCATGCTGGTCGCCCTCGGCAAACCAGCGCTGCTTCTCGCGCGGATCGCTGAACGCCTGGAACACGCGCGCCAGTGGGGCCGCGAAGGTGCGCTCCAGCGTGAAAGTATCAAACTGCGCTGACTGAGCCATAATCTTCCTCCAATAGTGAAGTTGAAGCTTAAGTTTAGGAGTATTGAATGGTGAAGTCAACACTTCACTAATGTGGCGTTCGGCATCTTGCCGGCGGTGGATTTCCTCGTCGCTGCCGAGGCATCACGCCAACGCATTCCGCATCAACGTCCGTAAATTGCAATCATGTTGCCAGCGCGCACGTTCCTCGCTGTTGAGTGCCAGCGCTCTCAGCTCCTCATCGGTTTGCTGAGTCTGCGACTGCACCAGCCGGTGCGCCAGCCCGCCGTCCGGCAGCATGGTGCCGAAGAAGGTGACCAGCTCGTGATGCTGGATCAACAGGGTAGGGAAGTTCTCGACGTCCAGGTCGCCCACCACATCCGCGTGATCCTCGATGTCGATCCAGACGAAGAATTTGTCCGGATGGCGCGCGGCCAGCTCCTCGAACGTGGCGCGGTAGGATTCGCAGGTGCCGCACCACGCGGCGCACAGGCATGCGACGATCCAGCGGTCGCCTCCCAAGGCGGCGGCGATTTGTTGGCGATTGGCGGAATTCAGGGTCAAACTATGCATAGGATCGTCGATTAACAGCGTTCTCAGTGCCCAAAGGAGACATTCTACATGCCCGCACGGGGTCGCGCCTGCCACCGGGCCGGGTTAAAATACGGGATGCCTATTATTCTTGCCATTGAAACCTCGTCCGAACTGGCCTCCTGCGCGCTGCTGCGGGGCGAAACCGTCATCAGCCGCGTGTCGTCCGGCGTGCGTACCCATTCCCAATCGATCTTGCCGATGATCCAGGAATTGCTGGCAGAAGCCGGCATCGCGCTGAAGGATTGCGACGCGATCGCCTTCGGCTCCGGCCCCGGCTCGTTCACCGGCGTGCGCACCGCCTGCGGCATCGCCCAGGGACTCGCTTTCGGCGCCAGCCTGCCGGTGGTGCCGGTCGTCACGCTCGACGCGATGGCGCTCGCTTGCCGCCAGCGCCATGGCGCCGCCGACGTGCTGGCCGTGCTGGACGCGCGCATGGGCGAGGTCTATTGGGCACAATATCGTTTCGCGGCTGATGCGGGCGTCACCGCCGAGCCGGCCGCCGTGCTGCCGCCGAGCTTGTCTGCGCCGGATGGCGTGCGAGCTCAAGGCGAGCCTGTCGCTTGCGGCAACGGCTTGTCGGCGTACGCCGAGGCGTTCCCGGCCGGCGGTCATGCCGAGGTGATGCCGCACGCGGAGCAGATCGCGCAATTGGCGAGCATCGCTTTCGCCGCCGGCAAGACGGTCACGGCGGCCGAGGCGCAGCCGCTGTATCTGCGCAATAAGATCGCCTACACCCAGGCCGAGCGGCGTGATATGGCCACTGCGGCCGTCGCCAAGGCGGCGGAAGGCGTGGCATGAAGCAGTTGTGGGATCTGGCGCGCTTGAACTACGAGCCGATGCAGCGGGCCGACCTGGCCGAGGTGCTGGCGCTGGAGGAGAGCGTGTATCCACATCCCTGGAGCATGGGTAATTTCGCCGATTCGCTGAGCAGCAACTACGAGGCGTGGGTGTTGCGCGACCAGACCGGCGTTTTGCTCGGTTACTTTTTGCTGATGGCAATCGTCGACGAGGCGCATCTGCTCAACGTGGCGGTGTCTGCCGGCCATCAAGGTCAGGGGCTGGGATGCCTGCTGCTGAACCAGGCCGTGGCCTGCGCGCGGGGTCTGGGCATGACGTCGGTGCTGCTGGAAGTACGGCCGTCGAACGAGCGGGCGTTGAAGATTTACGAGCGCTATGGATTTAAACAGATCGGCCGGCGCAAGGGATATTATCCGGCGGCCGGCCAGCAACGCGAGGACGCCATCGTTATGCGGTTCGGAATATGAGTCAGACAGTAAGCCGTAGCGCGATATTCCTTGAGGAAATGGGTATTGGCGCCCATTGGTCCCTGCGCAACCGTCCAACGGCTCTGGCGCCGGCCGATGCTGCCGTGGATGCCTACGAGCCGTCAGCGGATGCCGAGGCTGAGCAATCCGCGTTCACGCAGGCGGTGATGCGGGCGGTGATGGAAAGTCCGGCGGTCGAACCGCCAGTGCGCGCGCAGCCAGTCAACGAACAGCCTGTCCACGAGCAGCCAGCCCCGGTAGCCGTCCGCGCACCGATGCCGGAAGCGCCGCCTGCCAGCGCTCGGCGCGTCTCCCCGGTTGTGGCCCCGTCCGCCCCGCACATCGATTCGGCGGCCGACGACTCCACCGCCTGGTTCGACCAGGCGCCGGCGCCGGCCCGCGCCGCGCCGGTCAGCGACGAGGCGATCGCCGCGATGGACTGGACGCAATTGCGCACCGCCGTCGCCACTTGCACCCGCTGCCAGCTGTGCAACACGCGCCGCAACGCCGTCAATGGCCGTGGCGCCACCGATGCGTCATGGATCGCACTTGCCGCCGGTCCGTCGCGCCTGGACGAAAAAGACAACCAGCCCGTCGCGGGCGAGGCCGGCCAGTTGCTGGACAACATGCTCAAGGCCATCGCGCTCAAGCCGGATGCGGACGTGTATGTGACCAATCTGGTCAAATGCCGCCCGGCCGCCGAGGACGGCGCCGATCGCCCACCAACCATCGACGAGCTGACTGCCTGTCGTCCCTATCTGCACCGGGAGCTGCAACTGACCGGCGCGTCGATGGCGATGACGTTCGGCCAGCACGCCGCCAAGGGCCTGATGATGGGCCCGGCCGCGCGCGGCAAGGTGATGCGCTACGGCGACGCCGAGCTGCCGGTCGTGGCGACCTACCATCCCGACGACTTGCTGCGCCGTCCGGAAGACAAAGCCAAGGCCTGGGGCGACCTGTGCCTGGCAAAGGCGGCCCGTGACTAGGCAGCCGCCGACGTCGCCCGACACCGCGCCCGATAGCTATCAGGCGCGTTTCGAGCGGCGTTGGGGTCACCTTACCCGTCCGCACGTGCGTGCGCTGGCCTGGCTGCTGGACGCGCCCGACTTGCTCGATCCCGCGTCGCCGCATTGGCAGGGCCGCATCGCCACCATGGGCGCGATGACGCCGTACACCGCCGATTGGCTGGCGGCGCTGGACGACGACCCGATTCCACTGGAAGCCGCGCTAGGCGCCCGGCATTACTCCCGTCTGGGCTTGTACGCTGAAAAGCTGATGGCCTTCTACTTTGCCGAGCATGGCAAGCTGGTCGCGCATGGCTTGCAGGTGCGCGCCAATCGTAACGATACCGTCGGTGAGTTCGATTTCCTGCTGCGCGAAGGCGATGACCTGGTCCACATTGAATTTGCCACCAAGTTCTACTTGCTGGACGCCCAAAGCGCAGGGGACGGTTTCAACGGTTTGATTGGTCCCAACCTTGCCGATACCCTTGGCGCGAAAATGCGCAAGATCTTTGATAAACAGTTGTCGCTGGCGCGGCATCCGGCCGCGCAGCCGCTGCTGCCGCAACCGGTGGCGCGGGCGCTGGCGCTGGTCAAAGGCTGGCTGTTCTATCCCGGCGACGAGGCCGGGCGCGGCATGGCCGGTATCTCCCAACCCCACTGCAATGGTTTCTGGATGTCGATGACGCAGGCGCAAAGCCTGCAGGGCGAGCGCTTTATCATCATGCATCGTTTGCTGTGGCTGGCGCCGTTGAAGGCGGCCGATGGTTCGTTGGATCTGGCAGGCTTGCTGGCGGCGCTGGACGAGCAAATGGCCAAGGTCAGCGCGCCGGTGATGGTGGCGGTGATGCGGGAAGAGGGCGGTTGGCTGGTGGAGCAGCGGCGTGGATTCGTGGTGCCCGACGATTGGCAGGCGCAGGCGGCGCAACGCCGGCAGGATGGGATTTTGCCGGCGTAATCCGTGTGCTGCCATCGGCGGCTCGCCGATGGCGGATTACGCTGCGCTAATCCGCCCTACGCTGCAGCAGGGCCATCAATAGCGATCAGTGCTTGGCTTGGCCGATCAGCGCGATCGAATCGAATTCGCGCTGGTTGGCCTGGTGCTTGCGCATGATGAAGAACATGGTGCCGGCCAGGAACAGACCGAAGATGAGGATGATGATGTTGAGGTTCAGGTGGCCGCGCAGCATCAGCGAGTACGCCGCCAGCATCACCAGGATCGACAAATTCTCGTTGAAGTTCTGCACGGCGATCGAGTGGCCGGCGCTCATCAGCACGTGGCCGCGGTGCTGCAGCAGCGCATTCATCGGCACCAGGAAGAAGCCGCCCAGCAAACCGACCAGCACCAGCAGCGGATAGGCCAGCGTTACAGACTTGACCAAAGTCATGCCCATGACGATGACGCCCATCGCGATGCCCACCGGGATCACGGTGAGCGATCTGCGCAAGGTGATCGAGCGCGCTGAAATGACTGCGCCGGCCGCCACACCGATGGCGACCACGCCGACCAGGCTGGTCGATTGCTCGTAGGTCAGCTTGAGCGTGCGGTTGGCCCATTCCAGCACAATGAATTGCAGCGTCTGCGCCGCACCCCAGAACAAAGTGGTGACCGCCAGCGAGATCTGGCCCAGCTTGTCTTTCCACAGCAGGCTGTAACAGTTGGCGAAGTCGGTGACCAGTTTGATCGGATTGCGCTCCTGGTGGCCGTAGCGACAACCGGTGTCGGGGATGCGGGTGTTGAAAATCGCCGCAATCACGTAAATGCCGACCACCACGCACAGCGCCGATTGGGTCGGCGTGGTGATACCGGTGTCGATCATCGGCATGTCGAAGCCGAGCAGATACGACGAGACCCGGCTGCCGACCAGCGCGCCGCCCATGACGGTGCCGAAGATGATAGACATCACGGTCAAGCCTTCCACCCAGCCATTGGCTGCGACGAGTTTTTCAGCCGGCAGCAGTTCGGTCAAAATGCCGTATTTAGCCGGCGAATAGACAGCGGCGCCGAATCCGACGATGGCGTACGCGAGCAGCGGGTGAACATTAGCGAAAATCAGCATGCAGCCGCCAACCTTGATCAGGTTGGAGATGAACATGACTTTCCCTTTTGGCATGGAATCAGCGAAGGCGCCAACAAATGCGGCCAACAGCACGTAAAAGAGCGTAAATGAAAGCTTCAGCAGGGGCGTGATCCACCCCGGCGAGTTCATATTGATCAGCAGGTCAATCGCAACAAAGAGCAACGCATTATCCGCCAGCGACGAAAAGAATTGCGCTGCCATAATGGTATAGAAACCACGATTCATTCTGGGATGCCTGAAAGCTTGTATTGGCTTGCTTTATACCACGCTTTGATCGGAATCCCCAAGAACTGAGCGGTGCGGCTTCACGCGTTAACGGCGGGCGCGCGGTAAAATACTGCTCCACTGTTTCTCATAAAGATAGCACTATGCCAAGGCCGATCGTCGCGACCATCCACATTGCATCACTGCAGCACAATTTGGCGCGCGCCAAGGCGAGTTCGCCCGGCGCCAGGGTGTGGGGCGTACTCAAGGCCAACGGCTATGGTCACGGACTGGAGCGGGCGATGCGCGGGTTTGCCGACGCCGACGGCTTGGCGCTGGTCGAGGTCGACAACGCGGTGCGACTGCGCGAGATGGGCTGGAAAAAGCCGATACTATTACTAGAGGGTTTCTTCGGTCCTGATGATTTGAACACCATGGCCGGCTACAACCTCGAGGCGGCCGTCCATTGCAACGAGCAGCTGGAATGGCTGGAAGCCGCGCAGGAGGCGCTGACGGCGCGCGGCATCAAACTCAATCTGCATCTGAAAATGAATAGTGGCATGAACCGGCTCGGCTTCATGCCCGCCGCGTTCGCCGCCGCGCATGCGCGCCTGGTGGCGATTACCTGTGTCGGCAGCATCACGCTGATGACACACTTCGCCAACGCAGACGACGCCAAAAACCTGCTGTTGCCGATCGATGAACAGATCCGCCGCTTCGAGGCGGCAGCCGCCGGCTTGCCGGGCATGCGCAGCCTGTC
This sequence comes from Duganella sp. AC917, assembly GCF_979258245.1. Classification (NCBI taxonomy): domain Bacteria; kingdom Pseudomonadati; phylum Pseudomonadota; class Betaproteobacteria; order Burkholderiales; family Oxalobacteraceae; genus Duganella; species Duganella sp. AC917. Next base: position 2,981,373 of record NZ_OZ409848.1, on the reverse strand, counting down.
GAACTCGGCCGGCGTGCTGCGCCAGGACGAGCTGGTCGACATCCTGCGCAACGATTGGGTACGGCCCGGCATCATGCTGTACGGCGGCACGCCGGGCGGCAAGTCGGCCGAGGAATTCGGCTTGCTGCCGGCCATGACCCTGGCGAGCGAGATCATCGGCGTGCAGCAGATCGCCGCCGGCGACGTGGTCGGCTACGGCAGCCGCTTCCAGGCGGAGGGGCCGATGCGGGTCGGCGTGGTCGCTTGCGGCTACGCGGATGGCTATCCGCGCCACGCGCCGGTCGATACGCCGGTGCTGGTCGATGGTGTGCGCACCCGCCTGGTCGGGCGCGTGTCGATGGACTTGCTGACGGTGGACCTGACCGAGCTGCCCGACGTCAAAATCGGCAGCAAAGTGATCTTGTGGGGCAAAGGGTTACCGATTGACGAGGTTGCCAATGCGGCCGGCACCATCGGCTACGAGTTGATGTGCGCGCTGGGCCAGCGCGTGGCCGTGGTCGAGGACTGAGCGCATGGCCAAGGCAAAAACCAATTACACCTGCACCGAATGCGGCGCCATCTCCAACAAGTGGACCGGGAAATGTTCTTCGTGCCAGCAGTGGAATACGATGGTGGAGACGCTGGTTGAAACCGGCGGCAATAACCGCTATTCGCAGCCCCAGCACATGGCGCTGGCGCAGACCGCGCCGGTGCTGTCGCTGGCCGATATCGACGCCATCGATGTGCCGCGCTTCGGCACCGGCATCGAGGAGTTCGACCGCGTGCTCGGCGGCGGCCTGGTGGCCGGCGGCGTGGTGCTGATCGGCGGCGACCCCGGCATCGGCAAGTCGACCCTGCTGTTGCAGGCGCTGGCCAATCTGTCGCATTTGAAGAAGGTTTTATACGTTAGCGGCGAGGAATCCGGCGCCCAGATCGCGCTGCGCGCCAAGCGTTTGCAGGTCGACGCCCGCGATCTGAAACTGCAGGCGGAAATTCAGCTGGAAAAAATCCTCGGTACCCTGGCCGACCTGAAGCCGGACGTGGCGGTGATCGACTCGATCCAGACCGTGTATTCCGACGCGCTGAGTTCGGCGCCGGGCTCGGTGGCGCAGGTGCGCGAATGCGCGGCCCAACTAACCCGGGTCGCCAAGCAGACCGGCATCACCATCATTCTGGTGGGCCACGTGACGAAGGAGGGGGCGCTGGCCGGTCCACGCGTGCTCGAGCACATCGTCGACACCGTGCTGTATTTCGAGGGCGACAACCATTCGAGCTTCCGCCTGGTGCGCGCGATCAAGAACCGCTTTGGCGCGGTCAACGAGCTGGGCGTGTTCGCCATGACGGAAAAGGGACTCAAGGGTGTGTCGAACCCGTCGGCGCTGTTCCTGTCCCAGCATGACAATCAGGTGCCCGGTTCCTGCGTGATGGTGACGCAGGAGGGCACACGGCCGCTGCTGGTGGAGATCCAGGCGCTGGTCGACGCCAGCCACCTGCCCAACGCGCGACGCTTGTCGGTCGGCCTGGAACAGAACCGGCTGGCGATGCTGTTGGCGGTCTTGCACCGCCACGCCGGCATTGCCGCCTTCGACCAGGATGTGTTCATCAACGCGGTTGGCGGCGTCAAGATCACCGAGCCGGCGGCCGACCTGGCGGTGCTGCTGGCGATCAATTCGTCGATGCGCAACAAGCCGCTGCCGCGCGGATTTGTCGTGTTCGGCGAGGTTGGCCTGGCCGGCGAGATCCGGCCGGCGCCACGCGGCCAGGAGCGTCTGCGCGAGGCGGCCAAGCTCGGTTTCTCGGTGGCGATGATCCCGACCTCCAACGCGCCCAAGCAACCGATCGAGGGCATGACGATTATTGCGGTCGACCGCATCGATGATGCCTTCAATAAGCTGCGCGAAATCCAATAAGGATGTATTGTTATGTGTTGTAATCAGCAATGATGCTTAACACTTAATATTATGTCACTGAAGGATGGAATAAATTGTTAGTCGATCAACGGTCAGTGGCGCGCAAGATCGTGCGCGCCAAAGCAGTCGTGGTGATGGATGGTATGCCGCCTCAGCAGGGACGCACCATCGACCTGTGCGCCACCGGTTTATCGCTCACGTTCGACCACAAGCTGGCGGTCGGGCACACGGGGCTGGTGACGTTCGAGCTTTTCCTGGATGGCAAAGGCCAACTGGTCAGCAGCCGCGCCAAGGTCACGTATTGCATCTTCAGCGGCGATCATTTCAAGATCGGTTATCAGTTCGTCAATCCGGACGCCGCCACCACCAGCGTCGTCAACAAGTTCATCCGCTAAACCGATCCCTCGGCCGGCCCGACGTACCGGGCGCGCGGCCTGATCGGCCGGTTGGCTTGCACCTGCTCCAACGCATGGGCGAGCCAGCCGACGCACCTTCCCAACGCAAACAACACGAACGGCGCCTCGTCCGGCAGCCCGCACGCCGCCGCCAGCGCCGGTAGCGCGAAGTCGACGGTTGGCAATTCGCCCGCCTGCGCCTCGGCCTCGGCCGCCAGATCGGCGTACGGTTGCAGTGTCGGTAGCGCTTTCAACATGGCGCGGGCGCGCGGGTCGCCTTCCGGATAAAGCTGGTGGCCGAAGCCGGGCAGCGGCCGTCCGCTCGCCAACCATTGCGCGATCGCGTCGCGCGCGCCGGCCTTTTTGGCGCAGGCCAGCAGCCGGGCAAACTCGGCCGGCGCGCCGCCATGCAGCGGGCCGCTGAGCGTGGCAAAGCCCGCCAGCACGCCTGCCGCCAGCGAGGCGCCGGTCGAGACCGCGACGCGGGTGGCGAAGGTGGAGGCGTTGAGCTCGTGGTCGGCCATCAGCACCAGCGCGCGGCGGACCGTGTCTTGTTGCGACGCGCAATGCCAGGCGTGGGCCAGGCGGGCGCTGATGCTCAGGCTGGCGGCACCGTCTGGCAGTGGCCCTGCGAAGGCTTCGGTGAGCGTGAACAGGATGATGGCGGCGTCGGCGTGCAGGTCTTGCGTTGGCCGTGCCAGCGAGGATGGCGCATTGGCGGCAAGGCTTGCCAGCGTGAGCAGTCCGGTAGCGAGGGCGCCCGGTTGCGCCGCTCCGTTGCCAAGCGCGTGGACTGTGGCCGCCGTCGTCGTACGGGCGGCTTGTATTGTCGATGGCGCGCATTGCCAGAGCAGTGCGGCGATGTCTTCCAGCGTCGCGCTGTCCGCCAATTTTGTTGCGTCGTGTCCGCGATATAGCAACTTGCCTTCGGTTGCCGTCGATATCGACGATGGCAGTACCGGGTCGCCCCATTGCATGGCTTGCGCCGATACCGCGTCGATCTTGCGCCGGCCGTTGGCGCGCTTGGCCATGCGCAGCACGTCGTCGCGGTGGTACAGGCTGCGGCGCGGGTCGGCGTCGTCGGCCTTCGCGCGGATTTTGCCCCGGCTGACGTTCGCGTACAGCGTTTGCGGACGGACGTTGAGGATGTTCAGGGCTTCGTTGGCGGTCATCCAGACCATAAGCGCTTCCTATGTTGACGGTTCAAGTCAAGATTGACGCGTGACGTTTGCGGGTTCAAGCTTGCCAGCATATCAAGTTCTGGAGCCAACATGTCTGCTATCTCTCGCCACATGCTACAAGCAGCGGCCTCGGCGCTGGCGCTGCCGGACGACGCGCCGGACGCCGTGTGCTTTGAAGGAAGCGGCGCGTTGCCGTCATATTATGCGGTCACCGATCTGGCGGCCGCGTCGGTCGGCGCGGCGGGCCTGGCGCTGCGGCATTTGATGCTGGCGCAGGGCGGCAATGCGGCGCCGGTGCAGGTCGATCGCCGCCTCGCTTCGCTATGGTTCGGCTGGTCGCTCCATCCGATCGGCTGGGAGCGCCCGCCGCTGTGGGACGCGGTGGCCGGCGACTATGCCACCGCCGACGGCTGGATACGCCTGCATACCAACGCCATCCATCACCGCGACGCGGCGCTGGCGGTGCTCGGTTGCGCGGTCGATCGCGACGCCGTGGCACGAGTGGCTGCCGGATGGCGCGGCGACGAGCTGGAAGCGGCGGTGGTCGCCAATGGCGGCTGCGCGGCGATGATGCGCTCGGCTGCGGAATGGGCTGCGCATCCGCAGGGCGTCGCGGTCGCCGCCGAACCGTTGATTGCGTTCGGGACGCGGCCGCTCGCTGGCGCCGCAGCCGCGCGCGGTTGGGTCGGCGCGGCCACGCCGGAGCGGCCGCTGGCGGGATTGAAAGTGCTGGACTTGACGCGTGTGCTCGCCGGTCCGGTTGCCACGCGTTTTCTGGCCGGTTATGGCGCGGACGTACTGCGCATCGATCCACCCGACTGGAACGAGCCGGGCGTCATTCCCGAGGTGACGCCGGGCAAACGCTGCGCTCGGCTCGACCTGCGCCAGCCGGTGGACCGCGCGAGGTTCGAGGACTTGCTGGCGACGGCGGATGTGCTGGTGCACGGCTATCGCCCGGCCGCGCTGGAGCGATTGGGCTACGGGGAGGAATTCCGCCGCGCGCTCAATCCGGGACTGGTCGACGTTTGCCTGGACGCTTACGGCTGGACCGGCCCGCTGGCCGGGCGGCGCGGTTTCGATAGTCTGGTGCAAATGAGTTCCGGCATCGCTGACCATGGCATGCGCATGCAGGGCGCCGGCAAGCCGGTGCCGCTACCGGTCCAGGCGCTGGACCATGCCACCGGTTATCTGATGGCGGCGGCGGTGCTGCGCGGTTTGCTGGGTCGTCTGGCGGAAAACCGGACGATGGGGGCGCGGCTGTCCTTGGCGCGTACCGCCAGGCTGCTGACCGATGCCGCGCCCGAGGCTGGCGCGCAGCCCTTGGCGGCCGCTGGCCAGGCCGATCTGTCGCCAAGCGTCGAACATACGGAGTGGGGCGCGGCAAGGCGTTTGTTGCCGCCGCTGGTCGTCGGCGGCGCGGCGATGGCGTGGGACCGGCCGGCATCCTCGCTCGGATCCGCCGCGCCGGCATGGATAGCGAGGTAATTCCCGTTCTGTTCGGCGTATCGGTTATCCTGTCCATATTGCATACTATGTAATCATCCAGGCAGGAATACACCATGGCGACCTCCATCAACTCCGCAACCAGCACCGCCAGCACGGCGGTTTCGAGCGACATCTACAAGCGCGTCGAGCAGACCATGACGTCGCAGAATGGCGCCGCGACCAAGCTTAACGCCACGCTGGCGCGCGACCAGACCAAGTTGTCCGGCCTCGGCCAGCTGCAAAGCGCGCTGGCCGACTTCCGCACGCTTGCCGCCAGCCTGACCGGCAGCGGCTTGAGCACCAGCGCGGCCAGTTCGGCCAAAACTGTCCTGACGGCCACCTCGACTGGCGCGGCCAAGGCCGGCACCTACGCGATCGACGTCAAGCAGCTGGCGCAGGGCCAGTTCCTGACCAGCGAGGAATTCACCTCGGCCACCACAAAGATCGGCAGCGGCGCCGCCACCACCGTTAAAATCGACTTCGGCACCGCAGGCGGCGCCAAGGGCTTTGTCACCAACGGCACGGCCAGCAGCAAAACCATCACTATCGACAGCACCAACAACACGCTCGAAGGCATGGCCGCCGCGTTCAAGGCGGCCGGCGTGGACGTCAAGGTGGTCAAGGGCGACGACGGCAAGTTTTCGCTGGGTATCGCCGGCGAGAGCGGCGCGGCCAACAGCATGCGCATCAGCGTCAGCGGCGACGCCGCGCTCAAGGGCCTGCTGGCATTCGATCCCGACGGCGCGCAAAAGCTGAAGCAGACCACGGCGGCGCAAAACGCCATCCTGACCGTCGACGACAAGGAAGTCACCAGCCCGACCAACTCCTTGGCCAAAGACAACGGCATCGCCGGCGCGACCTTGACGCTGACCGGCACCGGCAAGTCCGACGTGACGATCAAACAGGATTCGAGCCAGATCGGCGCCAACCTGAAGTCCTTCGTGGCCGCCTACAACGACCTGAACAAGAAGTTGCAGACGCTGCAGCAGGGCGCGTTGAAGGGCGACACCGCCATTGGCCAGGTCGTCAGCCAGATGAGCATGCTGCTGAAGACGGGCGGCGGCGGCGTGTCGGTCTCGGCGTTGAGCGCGGCCGGCGTCAGCCAGGATGCCAAGGGCAATATGGTGGTCGACGACAAGAAGCTGCAGGCGGCGTTGACGGCCGATTCGTCGGCCGTGGCCAAGCTGTTCACCAACGACGGCAAGGGTATCGCCGACCTGATGTCGTCCAAGGCGTCGGCGTTCACGTCCTCGACCAGCGTGATCAGCAAGGAAGCCAAGCAAATGAATACCGAAATCGCCAATATCAGCGGCAAGCGCGCGGTGCTGACCAAGGCGCTGACGGCGCAGGCCAACGCGCTGGTGGCGCTTTACTCGGCGCAGGCCCAGACCGGCGCCGGCAGCGCGGTCAACGGCTCAGGCGGCGGCACCGGCACGCTGTTCGACATGCTGGGCTGACGATCGGGGTGTATTTCTAACGAACTCCTTGCGTGGAAACGGTGGATGCCCGATCATCACGGGTTGTGTATGAATCCACTTTTCGGAGGTGCTATGGCAGGGAAGTTCGTTGGCGCGGCGCTGGTCGCCGCAGGTTTGATGGCCGCCGTGGGGCAGGTCGCCGCCCAGGCGCCCGAGGAAAAAGTCCTCAACATCTATAACTGGTCCGATTACATCGCGGAAGACACGGTTAAAAACTTCGAAAAAGAAACCGGCATCAAAGTCCGTTATGATGTTTTCGACAACAACGAGATTCTCAATTCCAAGCTGGTGGCCGGTAAATCAGGTTACGACATCGTGGTGCCGACCGCGCCGTGGGCGCGTCTGCAAATCGAAGGCAAGCTGCTGCGCAAGCTGGACAAGTCGAAGCTGCCGAACCTGAAGAACCTCGATCCGGCGATCCAGGCCAAGCTGGCCAGCATCGATCCGGCCAACGAATACCTGGTCGACTGGCTGTGGGGCTATACCACGGTCGGCATCAACGTCAACAAGGTCAAGGCCGCGCTGGGCAACCTGCCGATGCCGGAAAACGCCTGGGACCTGCTGTTCAAGCCTGAATACGTGTCCAAGCTGAAATCGTGCGGCGTATCGTTCCTGGATTCACCGTCGGAGGTGTTGCCTGCCGCATTGATGTATCTGGGCAAACCGGCGTACTCGAAGAACGCCGGCGACTACGCCGAAGCCGGCAAGCTGTTGACGGCGATCCGTCCCAGCGTGACGTTGTTCAGCTCGTCCGGCTATATCAATGATCTGGCCAACGGCGCCGTTTGCGTGTCGCTGGGCTGGTCGGGCGACATCAATATCGCCCGCCAGCGCGCGGTCGACGCCAAGAACGGCAATGTGATCGAGGCGCTGATACCCAAGACCCCGGCGGCGTTGATGTTCGACACGATGGCGATTCCGGCCGACGCGCCGCATCCGAACAACGCGCACTTGTGGATCAACTACATCATGCGTCCGGAAGTGCATGCCAGCCTGACCAACAAGGTGTTTTACGCCAACCCGAACTCGGCCAGCTTGAAGTTCGTGCGCAAGGATATCGCCGGCAACAAGACGATTTTCCTGTCCGATGCGGACAAGCGGCGCATGGCCGCGCCGGAAGCGGTGCCGGCCGATATTCGCCGCGTGATCACGCGCACCTATACCAAGTTCAAAACCGGCCGATAAGTGTAGCGAGCCCTTGTAAACGAACATCGGCGCCAAGATTGGCGCCGAGCGGGCTTCTGATGAAGCGGAATGCTATTCGTGATAGCGGTCGGTCAGTTTCTGGCTGCTGCCTACGGTTTCCTGCACCAGTTCGTAGACAACAAGGGCGATCATTCCTCCGAAGATCCCCATCGTGAGCAAGGCAAACATCGTATCCTCCCTCTGGTAGTGACCATTTAACTTTAGCAGGTCATTGCCGCTTTGCAAGCTCGACAATGACTTCGCCGTCGCTATTTCACCACCAGATCGGCCGCCATCACCGCCTTCAGGTAGACGCTCATGGCGTTGCCCGGATCGCGCTGCGCGAACCACCACGCGCTGGCCTTGCGGATATCCCATTCCAGGTCGTCGCCCGTCAGCAGCAGCGAGGCGACCTGGCCCAGCGTCGGCTGATGGCCGACCACCAGCACTGAATCCTTGCCGCCGGGCCAGTTGGCCGCCTTCAGGATATCGGCCGGATCGGCGCCCGGCGCCAGATCGCTATGGATTTTGTATTTGCGTCCCAGCGCCTCGACCGTCTGCAAGGTGCGCACGGCGGGGCTGGCCAGGATGCGGCAGCTGTCGGGCAACTGCGAATCGAGCCATTGCCCCATGCGGCGCGCCTGCTTGACCCCCTTGGTCGTCAACGCCCGTTCCAGATCGGACATGCCGGGCGCCGCATCTTCGGCCTCCGCATGCCGCCATAAAATGAGATCCATGCTTTTCTCCTGACTATCATTAGAAAAAGATCCCAGCGGCGGACCTTCCGGCCCGCCATGCGTTGTTCTTGTTATCCGTCGCCGAGCGTGGCGCCCGGCGTGCCCAGCGTGTCCATCAGATGCTGCTGCGCGCTGAAGCCGACCTGCTTGGCGCGCGTCTTGCGGCGCTGATAGTGTCCGTCGGCTTCCAGTTCCCACGCGTTGACGTTGTCCTTCAGATACGGATTCAAGCCCTCGGCCAGCACGCGCCGCTTGAGGGTTTTATCCAGGATCGGGAACGCCACCTCGATGCGGCGGAACAGGTTGCGGCTCATCCAGTCGGCGCTGGAGAGCATCACGTCGTGCGCCAGATCGTTGCGGAAATAATATATGCGGCTGTGTTCCAAAAAGCGGCCGATGATCGAGCGCACCCGGATGTTTTCCGACAATCCGGGCACGCCAGGCTTCAGCGTGCAGGCGCCGCGCACGATCAGATCGATCTTGACGCCGTCCTTGGACGCCGCGTACAGCGCGCGTATCACCGATTCGTCCACTAGCGCGTTCATCTTCACAATAATACGTCCGGGCCGACCGGCGCGCGCGATACGCGCCTCGTTGCGGATGCACTTGATGATTTCGTTCTGCAGCGCGAACGGGGCCAGCCACAAATGCGTCAGGCGGTGCGGCTTGGTCAGGCTGGTCAGGTGGATGAACACCTCGTTGACCTCCTGCGCGATGCCCGAGTGGCAAGTGAGCAGGCCGAAGTCGGTATAGAACTTGGTCGTGGTCGGATGGTAGTTGCCGGTGCCGAGGTGGGCGTAGAAGCGCAGCTTGCCTTCTTCGCGGCGGATCACCAGCGCCACCTTGGCGTGGGTTTTCAGGCCGACCACGCCGTACACCACCTGCGCGCCGGCCTGTTCCAGCTTGTCGGCCCAGTTGATGTTGGCCTCCTCGTCGAAGCGCGCCTTCAGCTCGACGATGACGGTCACCTCCTTGCCCAGGCGCGCGGCCGTGATCAGCGATTCCATCAGGTCCGAATTCATGCCGGTCCGGTAAATGGTTTGCTTGATCGCCACCACGGACGGGTCCAGCGCGGCGCTGCGGATGAAATCGATGACGGTCTGGAACGACTGGAACGGGTGGTGCAGCAGGATATCGCCCTTGCGCAGCGCGGCGAAAATATCGGCGCTGCCCGGCTTTTGCGCGATGCCGGGGAAGAACGGCGGGAAGCGCAGCGCCGGATTGTCGACGTGGTCCATGATCTCGGTCAGGCGCACCAAGTTGACCGGGCCGTTGACGGCGTACAGGCGGCTCTGGTGCAGGCCGAACTGGTCGAGCAGGAATTGCGACAGTTCCGGCGGGCAGTTCTTGGCCACTTCCAGCCGCACCGAGGTGCCGAACTGGCGGCCCTGCAACTCGCCCTTGAGCGCCTGGCGCAGGTTCTTGACCTCGTCCTCGTCGACCCACAAGTCGCTGTCGCGGGTGACGCGGAATTGCGAATAGGCGATCACTTCGCGCCCTGCGAACAGGTCGGAGATGTGCGCGTGAATGATCGACGACAGCAGGCAGAACGACACGCCGCCGCTGTCGGACAGCTCGTCCGGCAGGCGAATAACGCGCGGCAGCACGCGCGGCGCCTTGACGATGGCGATCGCGGTGCCGCGGCCGAAAGCGTCCTTGCCGTTGAGCGAAACGATGAAATTGAGACTTTTATTGACGACCTGGGGGAAGGGGTGGGCCGGATCGAGGCCGATCGGCGTCAGCAGCGGCCGTACTTCCGTGTCGAAATATTCCTTGACCCATGCGCGCTGCGCTTCGTTGCGCTCGTTGTGGCGCACCAGATGGACGCCGTTGGCGGCCAATTCCGGCAACACATCCTGGTTCAGGATCTCATATTGATGCTCGACCAACACGTGACATTCTTCGCAGATACGCGACAGCGTGGCGATCAGGGCGGGGTGGTTGGCCAGCGAGCCGTCCAGGCTGCCGGCTGCCAGCAGGCTGGCCACGCGCACCTCGAAAAACTCGTCCAGGTTGCTGCTGGCAATACACAGATAACGCAGGCGTTCCAACAAGGGGATGCTCTTGTCTTCGGCTTGCGCCAGCACCCGCCGGTTGAACATCAGTTGCGACAGTTCCCGGTCCAGAAAAGCAGAGTTCTTATTTACTTCAGCATGCAAGTCAGGCTTCATGTCTATTTAATCACTTTGCAGATGGTGTAATTCTAGCCTGTATCGACAGAATAATGATTGCAACAGTGTAAATACAAAATATGACAACTCTGTGACAAGTGCTGTCATAAATGGCGCCGGGGCTTGTCACAATTGTGACAGGAGGGCGTCACATTGGCTCGTCATTTGATGACATCTTAGCGCTTCTCATAGGGAGAATGCGGCCCAAAACATGGACACATGGTTATTTCCGAGATTTTTTTGGCATGTCATAAACCTGTCATATTGCCCCGGTAGACTGCGCAGCATCCTAACCTGTCATAACAAAGGACTTGAAATGCGAATCAAACAACTGATCTCTTCCCTGGTAGTGGGCGTGTCTGCCGTGATGGCATTCTCGTCGGCCGCCACCGCCGCCGATATGACCGGCGCCGGCGCCACCTTCCCGTACCCGATTTACGCCAAGTGGGCCGAGCAGTACAAAGCCTCCACCGGCAATGGCCTGAACTATCAGTCCGTCGGTTCGGGCGCTGGCATCAAGCAGATCAAGGCCAAGACCGTCGACTTCGGCGCGTCGGACATGCCGCTGAAAGCGGAAGACCTGGACGCCGAAGGCCTGATGCAGTTCCCGGCCATCATGGGCGGCGTGGTCACCATCGTCAACCTCGACGGCATCACCCCTGGCCAGCTGAAAATGACCGGCCAGGTCGTCGGCGACATCTACCTGGGCAAGATCACCAAATGGAACGCGCCTGAAATCGCCGCCATCAATCCGGGCGTCAAACTGCCAGCGGAAGACATCACCGTGGTGCACCGCGCCGACGGTTCGGGCACCTCGTTCCTGTTCACCGATTTCCTGTCGAAAACCAATCCTGAGTTCAAGACCAAAGTCGGTTCGGGCACCGCCGTGAAGTGGGTCGTCGGCGTCGGCGGCAAGGGCAACGAAGGCGTCGCCGCCAACGTTCAGCGTATCAAGGGTTCGATCGGCTACGTCGAGTGGGCGTACGCCAAAAAGAACAAGATGTCGCACACCCAGCTGAAGAACAAGGACGGCAACTTCATGCAGCCTGACGACGAGTTCTTCAAGGCCGCCGCCGCCAATGCCGAGTGGACCAAGACCCCGGGCTTCGGCGTCGTGCTGACCGACCAGGCTGGTAAAAACTCTTGGCCGATCACCGGCGTGTCGTTCATCCTGATGCACAAGGTGCAGGCCGACGCGGCCAAGGGCAAGGAAGTGGTCAAGTTCTTCGACTGGGCCTTCAAATCGGGCGGCAACGCTGCCGTCGAACTGGACTACGTTCCACTGCCGGCGTCGGTCATCAAACTGGTGCAGGACTCCTGGAAAGCCAACCTGAAAGACGCTTCGGGCAAGGCCATCTACTAATCCTGACTCCCTTCGCCGCCCGGCAGTTTCACGGCGGCGAGGGGGTTAGCCTGCTGCGCCCAACCGGACGCAGCAGGCTAGCCTACATCAACGAGATAACAATATGAGCGCTGATATCACTTCCACGCCACGTCCAAAACCGGAGCAGTCGATGCACACCAGCACAGCCCAGTCGAACCAGGCGACCGCTGCCGAGCAAGCTGCCACGCAAGCGATGCACCGCACCATGCGCAACCAGCGCATCCAGGATTTCTTCTTCCACAAAATCACGATGGTGTTCGCGCTGTCGGTGCTGGCGGTGCTGCTTGGCATTATCATCTCCCTCATGGTCGGCGCCTGGCCGGCCTTCAAGGAGTTTGGCCCGGCCTTCATCACCACCGTCGAGTGGGACCCGGTCAACGATAAATATGGCGCGCTGATCGCCATCGTCGGCACCCTGGCCACGTCCGGCATCGCGCTGCTGATCGCCTTCCCGGTCAGCTTCGGCATCGCCTTGTTCCTCACCGAAATCTGCCCGGCCTCGCTGCGCCGTCCGCTTGGCACCGCCGTCGAGCTGCTGGCCGGCGTGCCGTCGATCATCTACGGCATGTGGGGCCTGTTCGTGTTCGCGCCGCTGTTCGGCGACCACGTGCAGCCTTTCCTGAAAGCCGTGCTGGGACCGCTGCCGATCATCGGCCCGTTCTTCAGCGGCCCGACCATGGGCATCGGCATCCTGACCGCCGCGCTGATCCTGGCCGTGATGATCATCCCGTTCATCTCGTCGGTGATGCGCGACGTGTTCGAGATCGTGCCGGCCGTGCTGAAGGAATCGGCGTACGGCCTGGGCTGCACGCGCTGGGAAGTGGTGCGCAAGATCGTACTGCCTTACACCAAGACCGGCGTGGTCGGCGGCGTCATGCTCGGCCTGGGCCGCGCGCTCGGCGAGACGATGGCCGTCACCTTTGTCATCGGTAACGCCAACAAGCTGTCGTTCTCGCTGTTTGCCGCCGGTAACTCGATCGCGTCCACGCTGGCCAACGAATTTGCCGAGTCGGACACCGTGCTGCACACGTCGTCGCTGTTCGCGCTGGCACTGATCCTGTTCGTTATCACGTTTATCGTTCTGTCCGCCGCCAAGCTGATGTTGGCCGGCATGTCCCGCAAGGAAGGCATCAAATGAGCCAAGCCGCTATCCACACCGCCACCAATGTGCCGGCCCCGGTCAACAAGGTCTACCGCAAGCGCCTGCTGAGGCACCGCATCGGCATCGCGCTGTCGGTGTTCGCCATGACGATCGGCCTGGCCGTGCTGGCCTGGATCCTGATCACCCTGATCATCAAGGGCTTTGGCGCACTGAGCGTCAACATGTTCACGCAAACCACGCCGGCGCCGGGCAGCGAAGGCGGCGGTCTGGCCAACGCCATCTTCGGCAGCTTCATGATCGTCGGCCTGTCGACGTTGCTGAGCACGCCGATCGGCATCCTGGCCGGCATTTACCTTGCCGAGTACGGCGAAGAGAACAAGATCGCCTCGATCACCCGTTTCGTCACCGACATCATGCTGTCGGCGCCATCGATCGTGATCGGCATGTTCGTCTGGGCCATGTACGTGGCCACCACCAAGCATTACTCCGGTTACGCCGGATCGATCGCGCTGGCGCTGATCGCCATCCCGGTCGTGGTGCGCACCACCGACAACATGCTGCGCCTGGTACCGAACAGCCTGCTCGAAGCAGCCTTCGCCCTCGGCGCGCCGCGCTGGAAGGTGGCCATGCTGGTGCGCCTGCGCGCCGTCAAGGCCGGCGTCATCACCGGCGTGCTGCTGGCAGTGGCCCGCATCTCCGGCGAAACCGCGCCGCTGCTGTTCACCGCCCTGAACAACCAGTTCTTCAGCAAGGACATGAATGGCCCGATGGCCAACCTGCCGGTGGTGATCTACGGCTTCGCGATGAGCCCTTACGACAACTGGCGCGACCTGGCCTGGGGCGGCGCGCTGCTGGTGACCTTTAGCGTGCTGGCGCTGAATATCGTCTCGCGCACCCTGTTCAGCCAGAAAATCCCGAACTAACGCATCGGCACACCCTTCGACCACTAGAAAAGCGATCGACCATGAATACGCAACTGAGCCCAGAAAACACCGCAGCCATGAACGGCAACAAGCGCAAGACCATTGAAATCACCGGATTGAATTTCTTCTACGGTAAAACCCAGAGCCTGACCAACGTCAACCTGGACATCCACGAGCGCCAGGTGACGGCCTTCATCGGCCCGTCCGGCTGCGGCAAGTCGACCTTGCTGCGCACCTTGAACCGCATGTACGACCTGTACCCCGGCCAGCGCGCAGAAGGGTCGATCATGTACCGCGGCCGCAACATCCTGGAAGAGGGCCAGGACGTCAACATGTTGCGCGCCAAGGTCGGCATGGTGTTCCAGAAGCCGACGCCGTTCCCGATGTCGATCTACGACAACATCGCCTTTGGCGTGCGTCTGTACGAAGACCTGTCGAAGGGCGAGATGGACGAGCGCGTCGAATGGGCGCTGAAGAAAGCCGCGCTGTGGGGCGAGGTCAAGGACAAGCTGACCAAGAGCGGCCTGTCGCTGTCGGGCGGCCAGCAGCAGCGCCTGTGCATCGCGCGCGGCGTCGCTGTCAAACCGGACGTGCTGCTGCTCGATGAGCCGACCTCGGCGCTGGACCCGATCTCGACCTCGAAGGTCGAAGAGCTGATCAGCGAACTGAAGCAGGATTACACGATCGCCATCGTCACCCACAACATGCAACAGGCCGCGCGTTGCTCGGACTACACCGCCTATATGTACTTGGGCGAACTGGTGGAGTTCGGTGAGACCGATCAAATCTTCATGAATCCGGCCCGCAAGGAAACCCAGGACTACATCACCGGCCGCTTCGGCTGATTGCATTTATAATATCGGATACGGAGAAGAATATGATCGGTGAACATTCATCCAAACAGTACGACAACGAACTGGAAGCCATCCGCTCCAAGGTATTGCTGATGGGCGGCATCGTCGAGACGCAATTCCTTGACGCCATGACCTGCTTCCGCATCGGCAACCCCGAGCGCGCCGACCGCGTGATGCGCGAGGACGACACCGTCAACCAGCTGGAAGTGTCGCTCGACGACGCCTGCAGCCACCTGATCGTGCGCCGCCAGCCGGCCGCCAACGACCTGCGCACCATCATGGCGACGATCAAGGTCATCACCGACCTCGAGCGCATCGGCGACGAGGCCACCAAGATCGCCCGCACCGCGAAAGCCCTGCATGCGCGCGGCGCCGTCACCGTCAACCATTACGAAATGGTGCGCGGCATCGCCAACAACACCAGCGACATGCTGCACGACGCGCTCGACGCGTTCGCCCGCAACGACGGCAAGCAGGCGTTGCAGCTGATCGCCCAGGACGCCGTGATTGACCACGAGTTCCGTTCGATCATGCGCAACCTGATCACTTTCATGATGGAAGACCCGCGCACCATCTCGGCCGCGCTCGATACGCTGTGGGTCGCCAAGGCGATCGAGCGCATCGGCGATCACGCCAAGAACATCGCCGAATACGTTATCTACGTCGTTGAAGGCAAGGATATCCGTCACACCAAAACCGTGCAGCCGATCCCCGACGACGTTCCGGCGCAAAGCGAGTAAAACAAGAAATGGCATCTGATAAAACCACTGTATTGATCGTAGAAGATGAACCGGCGATTGTCGAACTGGTGACGTTCTCGCTGCGCGAGGCCGGCTGGAACTGCTGCGCGGTGCAAAGCGTGGGCGAGGCCTGGGACTTCATCCAGACCCGCACGCCGCAATTGATTCTGCTCGACTGGATGCTGCCGGACCAAACCGGCCTGCGCCTGCTGGCGCGCATCCGCTCGGACCGCCAGTTCAACGAGATCCCGGTGATCATGCTGACGGCCAAGAGCATGGAAGAGGACAAGTTGGCTGGCCTGAACAGCGGCGCCGACGACTACGTCACCAAGCCGTTCTCGCCGCGCGAGCTGCTGGCGCGCGCCAAGGCACTGTTGCGCCGCAAGAGCCCGGAGCACGCGCAGTCGGCCATGCGCGCCGCCAATGTCATGCTTGACCCGGTCAGCTGCACGGTTTCGATGGACGAGCAGAAGATCGACATCGGCCATGCCGAATACAAATTGCTCAAGTTCCTGCTGGCGCATCCGGAGCGCGTGTTTTCGCGCAGCCAGCTGCTCGACAAGGTGTGGGGCGACCACGTCGTGATCGAGGAACGCACGGTCGACGTCCATGTTTTGCGCTTGCGCAAGGCCTTGAAGGAAGCGGAGCATTTGATTAAGACCGTGCGTAGTGTAGGCTACATGCTTTCGGAAAAATAAGTTTCATCATTAAGTCTCAAAAATGAATCCAAAACTGGTGTTCTGGGTGCCGGCAGCATTGCGCACCGCTCTTATTCTGGCGGTGTGTGGCTTGCTGGGCTGGATGTTCGGATGGACGACCGGCCTGGTGGTCGCCCTGGTGGCGATGCTGGTGATGGTGTTCGTCCAGCTGTCCTACCTGTACCAGCTGAGCAACTGGATGGACGATCCGCAAAGCGCCAAGCTGCCGGACGGCTGGGGCGCGTGGACCAACATCTTCTCGCGCCTGTACCGCATGCGCCGCGACGACGAAAAGAACCAGGCCGAGCTGACCGAATGGCTGGCGCGCTTCCGCCAGGCCATGCACCTGTTGCCGGACGGCGTGGTCATCATGGACGATGTGCTGTTCCTGGAATGGTGCAACCCGGCCGCCGAAAAGCATCTGGGCCTGACGCACGAGCGCGACAAGGGCATGCGCGTGACCAATCTGGTGCGCAACCCGGACTTCATGGATTACATCATCCTCGGCCGCTACGAGCAGCCGCTGACGATCAGCTTCCGCGAGCGCAAGCTGATCGTGCATATCATTCCGTTTGAAAACCGCCGCCAGATTCTGGTCACGCACGACGCCACCGAGACCGAGCGAATCGAAGAGATGCGCCGCGACTTCATCGCCAACGCGTCGCACGAGTTGCGCACGCCGCTGACGGTGATCGTCGGCTTCCTCGAGATCGCCGCGTCGGAGGGGCTGGATGCGGCCACGCGTTCGGCGCACCTGAAGCTGATGACGGAGCAGGGCCACCGCATGCAACACCTGATCGAGGACATGCTGACCTTGTCGCGGTTGGAGTCGGTGGATTATCCGATGCGGCCCGAACAGGTAGACGTGCGCAAGCTGATGGAGCAGGTGCTGCGCGACGCCCGCGCGCTATCGGCCGGCAAGCACGAGATCACGATGGACTTCGACGGCCCGGACATCATGGGCAGCTACGAGGAATTGCACAGCGCCTTCGGCAATCTGGCGTCGAACGCGGTGCGCTACACGCCGGCCGGCGGCAGGATCAACCTGGTCTGGCGCGAGTTCGATACCGGCGTCAAATTCAAGGTTGAGGATACGGGCATCGGCATCAGCCCCGAGCACATCTCGCGATTGACGGAGCGCTTCTACCGGGTCGACAAGAGCCGCTCGCGCGAGACGCAGGGTACCGGACTGGGCCTGGCGATCGTCAAGCACGTGCTGCTGCGCCACGGCAGCACCTTGCAGATCAAATCGGAAGCCGGCAAGGGCAGCAGCTTCATCGTTTGCCTGCCGAAGACGGCTACTGTGCAGCGCCAGCCGGAGTTGATGCTCAACTAGGGCTGGACATGGCCGACTACACTGAATTGATCCGCTCTGCGTTGCCGGTCGTGCGTGCCGTAGTGAATGCCTCTTGAAGCTCAGGGGGCAAGGCGTTAAAGTCCACACGCTGAGCTTTCAGTTCTGCGCGGAGCCTGTTAGCGTCGCCGAATGCTTTGACCGTTCGTGCCGCAAGATCGAAACCCTCCGGCAATTGTTGCATTGTGAAATAGGTAGGCATTGTTTGGTGTCAAGCATTACAGCTTTGCCGCGTGTGACGTGTGCTCACCAAGTGATTTACGGTGCCCGCCCGCCCAACGCTTTCACGCAACTTTGCAGCGCGTCCTCGAACGAATGGGCGACATGATCGGCCTGTTCGAACGTGAACTCCCGTAAATCCGGGTTCTCAAACGGGCTCGGCAACAAGACCGCGAACTGTTTGCAATGCGGCAGGCTTTCGCGGAATTTCTGTATCGCCAGCTTCAGCTTGTCGCGGTTGTTGAGCGGGTCGATGCTGACCAGGCACACGATCGACACCAGCTCCGGCGACGCTTCCGGTGGCGCCGGTTCATCCAGATCTTCCATGCTCATGCTGCGAGCGTCGATCTTTTGCTCGCGCAGCACACGCACCAGGATCTCCGTGGCCAGCTCGTCGAACTGGCCGTCGAGGCCGATCGTCAGCACCAGGCTGCCGGGCGGCACGTCGAACGATCCTTGCCACTCGCCGGTCGCCGAGATGCGGCTGTCGCGCAACTGGCGGCCGATGCCGACGCCGGCCAGCGCCGAGACGGTTTTCCTTTTCCTCCACCACTTCGGGTTGCCGCTCAACGCTTCGATGACGGCGATCACGGCGGCGCTGACTTTCACTTCCTCCTCGGGCGTGATGGCGTTGTCCTTCAGGTCGAAATGCGCCAGGTGCAGCGCCGGCACCAGCACGCCGTCGCAGTAGGCGGCAAGCGACTTGTGCTGCATGTAGCGCTTGGCGCTGGCGACGATTTCGTGGGCGTCGCCGGACAGGATGCGCTGGTAGAAATTCTGCGGCATCGTCAGCGCCGGCAGTTCGCCGAACATAATCTCAAGCACCTTGAGCGCGCGGATGTAGCGGCCGGCCACCACCAGGCAAAGGGTCAGCGGTGTCGACAGCACCAGGCCGACCGGTCCCCAGATCGCGCTCCAGAAGATTGCCGCCACCACCACCGACAGCGGCGACAGCCCGGTCGTGTGGCCGTACAGCTTGGGCTCGATGGTTTGGGCGACGATGATGTCGACCACCAGGAACCAGCCGACCGTCATCAGCGCCAGCGACCAGCCGGGGTCGATGGCGGCGGCCAGCAGCGTGGCGCAGAACGCGGCCATCCAGAAG
Organism: Duganella sp. AC917; assembly: GCF_979258245.1. Classification (NCBI taxonomy): domain Bacteria; kingdom Pseudomonadati; phylum Pseudomonadota; class Betaproteobacteria; order Burkholderiales; family Oxalobacteraceae; genus Duganella; species Duganella sp. AC917. The sequence goes on along the minus strand of NZ_OZ409848.1, from coordinate 2,962,473 downwards.
CCCACATACGGAATGAAGCGCAACACGGCCGCCATCGTGCCCCACAACAGCGCCTGCGACAGGCCGATGACGCTCAGGCCGATCCAGATGGCCAGGCCGGTGCAGGCGTTGACGGCGAATTGCGAGATGAAAAAGCGCGATAGCCGCTCGCCGGCGTCGTTGACGGCGATGGTGGTTGCTCGCAAGTCCTCGCCGCCGGCCAGGCGGATGAAGCGGTCGCGCAGCGATTCGTGTTCCAGCAAAACAAAGATCAGCACGATGAAAACGATGCCGGCCATTTCCAGCGGCGGCCAGACCGAGGCGATGATCTTGCCGAGTAGCTGCAAGGGCTTGAGCGCGGGTTCGTGGATTTCAACCGGGATCGGCGCGCGGCTCGATCCGGGCAGGCCGCTTTGGCCTTCGAGTGGTGCGCCGGGACCTTCCTGCGTGAAGTGTTCGATCAGTTGGCCGGCCGGTCCGCCCAAGCTGCCGATGGTGCCGCGCGTAAGGCTGTCGAGCGCTTCGACCTTGGCGGCGATGGTGTCCTGGTATTGCGGCAGGCTGGCGCCGAGGCGGCCGACCTGCGAAATGATCACCGCGCCGATCATCACCAGCGCGGCGGCGACGATCAGCACGCCGGTCAGCACCGAGGCAGTCTGGCCGAGGCCGATGCGGCGCAGCGAGCGCACGAACGGCGCGATCAGGAAGCTGAAGATGAAGGCCAGCGTGATGGGGATGATGACGTCGCGGCCGAAGTACAGCAGGCCCAGCACAACGGCCGTTCCGACCAGGCCGACGACGGCGTTGGGCAATGCGCGGGTGGGAAGGGGATCTGACACCGTGTTCCTTGAAGTGATCTGCGAAGCGCGGGCCTGTGGAGCCTGCTTTTCGAGCCTAAATTAAGGGGTGTCGCGTGTCAATGGTTCTTACGTAGTTTGATGCAAGCCGCTCGTTGGCGCCGGGGTGGGGATCAATGCGCAGCGCGTCATCCGCCATCCGCCATCCATGATCGGCGCTAACAGGTCACGTGGTGCTGCGACGCAGGTAATTGACCGGCGTCGAAATCGGCAGGTCCGATACGGTGACGGAGTTGGCCAGTGCCACCTGATCCGCCTCGCGCAGCTTGGCGTTGGGCGCCAGCACGCGCTCGATCACTTGCGGATTGATGTTAATGCTTTGAAGAAACTCAACCGCACTTTCGGTGCCGATATCGCGTTGGACTTCCAGCGCTTGCCGAACGATGAACTCAAGCGAGTGCCAACCTGCGGTCTCTGAAGTTTCGGCCGGGCGGCTTTGACGTCTGTCGTGCTCTGGACTCATGTCGTGCTCCTTGCAACAGGGGGTTTGAAACGCGGTGAACAAATTCAAGTGAAGCCAATTGTAGCCTAACTCTTGGCCGCGCAACACCTCGCATTGCGACGATTTGCGCAGCCTCTACACTCCTAAATAGCTAGTCGCCGAACCACTGTTGCAGCGTCTCGCGCGCCTTCTGCACGTGCTCGTCCTTGATGTAGACGGCCACGGCGGCGGCGGCCGCGATCAGCACGCCGATATCGTCGGTGTAACCGATGGCCGGCAGCAGATCCGGGATCGCGTCGATCGGCGAGATGAAGTAACCCAGCGCGCCATAGATGGTGGTCTTGGCCCAGCGTGGGGTATCCGGATCGGTGGCCGAGTAGTACATTTTCAGCGCCTGTTCGAGCACTTTGCGGCCGGCGTTTTTCGCCTGCCCCTTTACCTTGTTCCAGAAGCCGGCATCGGAATACTCCGACGCGTACTCGGTCTTGGCCATATCTGTTCTCCCTGAAGCGCACGTTGAACTGCTTGTTGACAGCCAGTGTAGCGTGCGCGGACGGAAAGCTCAAAACAGTAGAGAACGGCGGCCGCGTATTACCCGCGCATTCAGCGTAGCGCGGGATAGGTGAAGGCGATGAAATGGGCGGCGTTGAGGGCGATGTGCAGGAAAATCGGCGCCTCGATGCGCTGGGTGGCGTGGTAAGCGTAGGCATAGCCGAAGCCGGCGACCGTGGCCAGCAGCGCATACGGCGCGCCGCCTGGCAGGTGGACCAGACCGAACAGCAGCGCCGAGCAGACCAACGCAATCCATTTGCCGTAACGCCAGCGCGCCAGCGCCGCCGCCAGCCGGTGTTGGAGGAAGCCACGGAAAAAGGCTTCCTCCGCCACCACGGTGAAGAACAGATTGACGGCGATAAATTGCATCGTCAATTGCGACAGTTTGAAGTCCGGGCGCACCGCGCCGATGGCCGTGGCCAGGCCGAGCACCGCCACCAGGGTGGCCAGCAGCACCGGCAGGGATTGCCTGAGCACGCCGCCGAATTCGCTCCACGTACGCGCCCGGCTGCACAGCAAGGCCAGCAGGATAAGGCCGACCGCGCCCTTGTCGAAGTTGGCGTACTGCGTGAACGGCGCCGCGCCGGGGGAAATGGTGACCGCGTCGATGACCACCGCATTGTTGAATCCGGGGAGCTTATGGATCGCCAGCGCCAGTGCCAGCACCGTTGTGACCACACCGAAGATCACCCGCACATATTGCTGCGGCGCGCGCGCCGTCATATATGCCGACCCGGCCAGCGCCGCCAGCGCGACGACGGCCGGAGCCCGCAGCACGCCGGCCGCCATGCCGAACACGAGCGCCGCGGCAAATACCGCCAGCCACGACGAGAAGCTCGTCCGGCCGAGCGAGACAGGTTTGGACCATGCCGCGCAGATCGCGGCGGCAAGCAGAATATAAGAGATGAAAGTGGTGTCGGAGATCATTGCGCGAACGGTTTAATTTTCGCGCAATAGTATCACCTGGGCAACCTCAATCAAAACTTATAGCTGATGCCCGTCATCAGCATCGGCGTCGTTTTGCGCTTGGTCAGCGGGCTGTCGGCGGCGTCGCCCACCAGATGCGTGAAGCCGATGGCGGTGTGGGTCGACCAGCGCTTGTCGATCACGTGGTCCCAGCTGACGGCGGCGCTGACGGTCTCGAAGCCGGACCTGGCCTGGTACGCCTTATAACCGGAGCGGACACTTTGCGCGCCGGTGACGCCGAAGTAGGTTTGCATGTGCTTGTTGTCGCCGTAGACCGCCGAGCCGCCCAGGCCGACCTGGTCGTTGGTGCCGCTGTACAGCGGCATCGAGGCGCCGAGGGTATAGGTGGAACCGTTCTCGCGTTTGCCGACGGCCTGCGTGGTGCCCAGGCTCAGGCCGACCTTGCCGAGCTGGTAGCTGGCCGTCAGCACGGCCTGCAAGCCGCCGTCGATCTCGCCCATGCCGCGCAGCGCGTCGGACCCGGCGGCGAAGGTGCGCTTGTGCTCGTCGCGTGCGCCGCCGTAGGTCAGCGCGCCGCTCAGGTTGACCGCGCCGACGTTGGTTTGATAGCCCAGGCCGCGCCGGGTGCTGATGAAGAAGCCGTTGGCGTACGTGCGTTCGAGGAAAGGCACCGGCACCACGCGGCTGTCGTCGCTGCCGGCGTATTCCGGCACGTAGGCCACGCCCAGGCCAACCATCAGGCTGTCGCCTTCCGGTGCCTCGGCGGCGTTGCTGTTGGCGGCGATGGCGCACAAGGAGGTCAGGGCGAGGGCGAGGGCGAGCTTGAGATTGAGGGCGTGGCGCATGATGGTTATCCTCTCGGTGGTGGTTCGAGGTCCGCCGGTGCGTGGGTGCCCGGCTCGGAACGGGCTGAAGTGTGGCAACATTTACGGTTCGCCGCTATCGGCTTGGCTGAAGTATCATTTGCTGAATTCTCAGGTATCGCGTGGCGATGCCGGCACCCAGGAGCTGACATGTCTTTGACCCTTTACTACCATCCGCTGGCCTCGTTTTGCCACAAGGTGCTGATCGCGCTGTACGAAAACGGCACGCAATTCGACAAGCGCATCATCAACCTGGGGGAGGAGAGCGACCGCGCCGAACTGCAGGCGATGTGGCCACCGTGCAAGTTCCCGGTGATCCGCGACCACGAGCGCACCCGCGACGTGCCGGAGACCTCGGTCATCATCGAGTATCTGGACCGCTATTTCCCGGGCGAGAAACCGCTGATCCCGGCCGACTGGGACGCGGCGCTGGATGTGCGACTGTGGGACCGTTTTTTCGATAACTATGTGCAGGAGCCGATGCAGACCATCGTCAACGGCCATCTGACGGGCCTGCAGTGCGACCAGACCAAGGAGCGCACCAAGCTCAAGACCGCCTACAAGATGATCGAGAAGCGCATGACAAGCAGGGTATGGATGTGCGGCGACGACTTCAGCATGGCCGACTGCGCGGCGGCGCCGGCGCTGTTCTATGCCAGCACGATATTGCCGTTCCCGGAGGAGTACAGCCAGTTGCAGGCGTATTTCGAGCGGCTGGTGATGCGGCCGTCGTTCAGGAGGGTGTTGGAGGAGTCGAAACCGTATTTCTCGTTATACCCGTTCGTGCAGGATATTCCGGACCGGTTTTTATAAGGTTTGGTAGGGCGGATTAGCGCGCAGCGCGTAATCCGCCATGAGCCGTCGACGGCGCCGTCTCGGCTTTTAGCTCTTGTTGCCCTTGTTTTCGTCGCTTTGCATGGAAGCCGGCTGCTGCATCGCGCTGTTCTGCGCAGCGACCTGCGCGAATTGGGTCGCCTGGTCGAGGATTTCCTTGCCGGCGGCTTTCTGCATGCGCAATTGCTGGTCGGTCTGGGCGGCGGCCTTCTGCGTCACCACGTCGGCCAGTTCGGTGGCGGTACGCGCCGTCTGCGGCACGTGCTGCTGCGCGACCTGGTTGATGGTGGTCTGGAAGTCACTGGTGATCTTGACCAGTTGCTGTTGATAGGTCTGCAGCTTCTGCGCGACCGCCTCGACAGACGAACCGGTTTCGGTGCGCTCGGTAGGTGGCGTCAGCATTGCCGTTTGCAGCATTTGCGTGGAATCCTGCATCCAGCTGCGGCTGAATTGCAGGTTCACTTCTGCAAGTTCGCGCATTGTCTGCACCATGGCAAGCGACACATCGTTAAAGTACGCGATACGTGCTTCGATGTGATTTTTTGCTGCTGGCGAAACGGTTTCCACAAACGAATTCATGTTGATCTCCTCATCCAAAATAGCGGCCAAAATGTGAGACGACACAGGCGCTTTGGCCGGACGCCGGATGCGATATTCTCTCAGGTGTGGAGGAAATTTGACACACCAGAGCCTGTCGGCACTGTTCGTTTTGTCCAGCCAATAAATGCTATACGGTATTCAATTGGCGAAAGCCGCGCCGCCACTGGCGCGCGGGATCAAATACATGTTTTTTTGCCGGCCGTCGAGGTAGCGAATGCCCGCCTCGTCGAAGAACGCGTCCTCTTCCAACATGATATTGACCGGCGCCGGCCAGCCCTGTACAACCGACGCCGCGCTCAGTTCTATCGAGTAGGCGGTGCGGTGGCGCAGCGCCTCGTCGCCGCTGCCCGGCACGCCGTTCTGCATGTCCCACATGCCGATGGCCGCGCCGGCGGCGTGGCCGTGATAGCCCAGCGGATGGCTGTAGATGGTCGGTTTGATGCCCTCGGCGCGCGCTTGCGACAGCGCGCCGGCCAGCATCTGGTTGCCGCTGCGCCCGGCCTTGAATTGCGCCAGCAGGATGTCCTGCAGCCGGTTGGCCTGGGCAAAGGCCTGTGTCAGCGCCGCCGGCGGGGCGTTCTCGCCCGGCTTGAGCACATACGCGTGTTGCTGCACGTCGGTGTTCAGCCGCAGATAAGTGATGCCGATATCGACGTGCAGCAGGTCGCCCGGCACGATCACGGTCGGATCGGCCAGGCCTTTGCCGCTGCGCTGGATCTCGACCGACGGGTGGAACCAGGTGTCGTAACCCAGATCGCGGATCTTCTGGCGGAACCACCACACCACGTCGTCGGTGGTGGTGATGCCCGGCGTGATGACGCGCTCGGAAAAGCCTTCGTCGATGATCTTGTGGGTGGCGTTGACCAGTTGCGGATAGATCTGCATTTCGCGCTCGCTGCGCGTTTCGAGCCAGCGGATCGCCAGTGGCTCGGCCGAGACGACCTTTTGCTGGTATGCCGTCGGCAGCGCTTGCAGCAGTTCCACGTAGTCGGTATGGTCGATGCCGTCGGCGTGGCCGAAATGGCGCGACGTGTTCAACGCTATCTTGCTGGGATTACGCGTCTTGACGATGTCCGCCAGCGCGTCCCACTGGTCCGGGAATTTTTTCATGTCCCAGGCGGCGGCGATGCGCTTGCCGACCGCATAGCGCGCCACGGCCAGCTTTTCCACCGTTTTCTTGACCGGATCGCGGTGGAACACAATGATCGTTCGGCGGCGGGCGTTGAGCCACTCGGCCGGCAGCATGGTCTTGAGCACCGGGTCCTCGTTGTACTCGCGCGAGACCAGCACCCACATGTCGATGCCGGTCTGCTCCATCATTCCGGGCAGCAGATTGTCCAGCCGGTCGGCCAGCAGTTCGTTGACGACGGTGGCCTGGTCGCGCGGCGAAAGCACGGCGGCGTGGCAGGCGGTGGACAGGAGCAGGGGGAGGGCGAGTGCCAGGATATATTTTTTCATGCTCAGATGTTGACGGCAGATTACAATGAAGTCAACGATTTGCATACCAACTGACCAACCTGGAGGATCACCGAGTGCAGGCACCCACGATATTCTATTTGCATGGCGGGCCGGGTCTCGGCACCGCGTTCGAGCGCCAGCGCTATCCGGATGCCGACAACGTGCACTGGTGGCAGCAGCCGTCGGCCGTCTCGTGCGCCACGCGCCCGTATCAGGATTTGCTGGCCGCCACCGTGGCCGAGTTCCGGCTCAGCGTCGACATGCTGGGCGGGCCGATGACGATCATGGCCAGCTCCTTCGGCGCCCATCTGGCGGTGCACCTGGCGCGCCAGATGCCGGAATGTATCGCCCGCATCGTGCTGCTGGCGCCGACCTTCGATCCGGAAGGGGCGGCGTTGCGGCTGGCGCGCCACGGCCTGGCGCTGCACGCCGGGGATGCCAACGCCGGCAAGCTGGTGGCGGCGCTGGCGGACTACGAGGCTTCGCCGGGCCGCGCGCGGTTCTGGGACGTGATGGGCGCTTTGTGGCTGCTGCCGAACGTGCCGTCGTTGTACTTCGGTCCGAACTCGGGGGACGAGCCGCAGGTGTTCGCCTATCTGCTGCAGCAGCCGGGCGTGTTCGACGGGCCCTCGTCGGTGGCGACGTCGGACGATTTTTCCGCCAGCGCCCCGGTGCCGGTGCGCAGCCCGTATGCGGGGCCGGTGTCGGTGCTGTTTGGCGAGTTCGATCCGATGATCGACCCGGCGGTCGATGGGCCGATCTGGCAGAGCGTGTTCCCGCAGGCCGTCGTACGAACGCTGCCGACCGGGCATTTCCCGCTGCTGGAGCTGTCGATTGAGGCTTGTCTGGCGTAGTGGTTAAGTGTTGTCGGCGGCTCGCCGATGGCGGATTACGGCGTTCCGCCTAATCCGTCCTACGTGGTTTTTTGGCTGGGCGTGCTTCTTGTGCCGGGGCGATGTTCTCGTCGATGTCGCTCGATGCCGAGCGCACCCGCTGATAGGTCACGCCGCCGCTGTTTTCGGGTAGCGCGGCGCCGGTGTAGAGCACCGCCAGTTCGGCGATGGCGGCCGTGTTGTCGCTGCCGAAGCCACTGAGCGCGGTAAAACGCAGCTGGCGTGCGCTGACGTTCCTGCCGAATTCGATGCGTTGTTGGTCGTACGTCGACACCAGCGTTCCTCTTTTGAGCTCTTGCCAGGTGTCGCCGTCGTTGCTGTTCTCGATCAGGTACTCGCGCACGTCGCCCTCGTGGTCGCGGTGGTTCTGGCGCGGCATCAGCAGCAGGCCGGAGAACGAGGCCGGGGCCGGGAAGCTGAGCGTGAGCGTTTGCGGCGTGCGCGGCGCCGCTTGCGTGCCGGCGGTCCAGAAAGTGTTCGGGTCGCCGTCGATGGCGTTGGCCGGGTTGTTGCCGCCGCTGGCCGTGGCGCCCAGCTTTTTCATCACCAGCGTGTCGAACAGCGCCTTGCGGAAGTCGGCGGCGCCGATGGCTGTCTGCGGGTTGAAGCTGTCGCTGGCCATGTAGTCGAGCACCGATTTGCGCAGCTGGCGCGCGACGATGCGCTTATCCAGATTGTTTTCCAGGTCCGGGCTTGCGACCATCAGCCGGCCGTTGCCGACCTTCGCCTCCAGCAGCAGGCCCAGTTTGAAGTTGCGGTTCCAGTCATCGACCGGTTGCACGATCGGCTGCAGCGCGGGCGGCAGCTTGTCCAGATTGATGGTGCGCGTGCCCTTGATCAGTTCCGACCATTGCCAGTCGTTGAAGCGGTCGGTGGGGAACTGCGTCAGCGCCGGATGCTTGTTGTCGATCCAGACGCCAAGCGTGCGGCTCCACGCAGGGTTCATCAGGCGGTTCCAGAACACCGGCACGCTGTCGAGCGGCGGGCCGCTCCAGTCCAGATCCGGCGCCAGCGGCAGGAACAGCACCTTGCCGCCCGTCGCAAGGGCCGCTTCGGCGGCCGGCCAGCTGTGCGTCACCAGTACGTCGGCCGGTTCCGGCGCGCTGATTGTCGACGGGTAGAGCCAGATGTTCCAGTCGTTTTCAGCCAAGGGATCGGTGGCCGCGCCGACGCCGACCACCAGCCGGTATGCCTGCGGCGCCTTCAGCTGCGCCAGCGGCAGCCGGATTTGCCCGAGCGGGATGTTCTTGCCGATCTCGATCGTCCGGCGTGCGAATTCTCCGCTGGCGGCGACGCGGCCGGTGGCGTCGATCAGCTTCCACCAGGGCTGCGCGTCGGTCAGCGCGACGGCGCCGAAATGGGCGATCTCCACGTCCGCCGTCAGCGTTTCGTCGGTGCCGTAGGTGCGCTTGAGCAGGCGCGCCAGCGGCACGGTCTGGCCGTTGAAGCGCCGGAATTCCTCGGCGGTCGCATAGCCTTTGGGCTCCCAGAACGTGTCCAGGATGCCGACCAGCGCCGTGCCCTGGCCCAGATAGTCGTGCAGGTCGAGTAACTGATAGCCCATCAGACCCGGCGTGCGCAGGTTCGCTTCGATCTCCTCCTTGTAGGCCTGCACCTGGAATTTGCCCGAGGCCCAGGCGAAGTCCTTGTTGCGGGCGGCCATGCCGTGGCGCGCCAGCGAGTCGCGGAAGATCTCATAATTCCCGGGGCGCAGATAGCCCCTGAATTTGCGAATGATGTCGTAGTCGGGATAGGCCGCCCACTGGCCAGTTTCGTGCGAGACCACCGGCACGTTGACGCCGGCCAGCGAAGCGCCGTAATCGCGGCCGAACCAGCCCTTGTCGCCGCGCAGCGGCTTGGGGCCGATACGCTGCATCGACAGGAAATCGGTGCCGTCGGCCAGGCCGGGTATTTCTTTTTCAGTGTGCCCGGTGCCGTTGGAGTAGAGCCGGCGCGGATCGGCCTTGCGGTAGTGGGCGATCCAGACGTCGAAGGATTCCTTCCATCGGCCTTTCGGTTCGTTGGCGGGGCTGAGCAGAATGAAGGATGGATGATTGCCGTACGCCTTGATCATGCGTTCGGTCTCCTCGTACAGCATCTTGTCCATCGCGGTGCCGGGCGAAATTTCGTTCCACATGCCCGGTTCCGGTTGCAGGTACACGCCCAGTTCATCGGCCGCCTGGAACGCCGCTTCGGGCGGGCAGAAGGAATGGAAGCGTATGTGGTTGATGCCCCAGTCCTTGTTGATCTGGATGATTTTGCGCCAGTAGGCGACGTCGGTCGGCGGATAGCCGGTCAGCGGAAAATCGCCGCCGTGATGGGTGCCGCGCAAAAACAGCGTGCGCCCGTTCAGCCGGAACTCATTGCCCCTGGCGGCGATCTGCGCGAAGCCGAAGCTGACGTCGCGCGTGTCGGCGGCGCCGGCACCCCTGAGTTGAAGGCGGATGTTTTGCAGCGCGGGCGTGAATTCGTCCCAGGTTTGCGTGTTGGACGGGAAGCGCACGTTGATCTCGGCGCTGCCGCCTTGCGCGCTCCATTTGACTTTGTGCGCAACGCCATTGGCCGTGACGGTGCCGCTGCCGGCGCGGCCGCCGGCGTTGCCGATGATGATGTTGACGCGCGCGGTTTTGTTTTTCACATCCGGATAGACCTGGACATTGTCGAGCCATACCGGCGAGGTGGCGCGCAATTCCATTTTGCCGACGATGCCGTTCCAGCTCATGCCGAGTGAATCGGAGACGCTGTGGGCGTCGGGCCGGTACGCCATCAGCATGCGGTTATCGACGCGGACGGAAATGCGATGCCGTCCCGGCGCCAGCAGGCCCAGATCGTATTCGTGTTCCGCCACCAGACTGAGATTGCTGCCGACCTTGCGCTCGTCGATCCACAAGGTCGATCCCCAGCGCGGACGTTCAAGGAACAAGGCGACGCGCTTGCCGCGCCAGCCGGCGGGAACGTCGATGTCGCGCTGGTACCAGGCGGCGCCCAAATAGTGCTTGGGCGGCTGCGACAGGAACGGGACTTTCACGTTGCCGGCGGTGGTGTGGGTTTTGTAGTCGTCGCGCTGGTCCCAGTTCTTATCGTACAACGACAGCACCCATGGCGTTTTGGCGGTGATGTCGTCGCCGTAGCCCTGCGCCTGCAGGATGCCGGGGAGGGCGATGCCGTCCTTGAGGTCGCGGGTAAACCAGGACTGGCTCACACCCTCGTCGTTGCGGTCCATGGCGAAACGCCACTCGCCGGACAGGTCGCGCGTTTCGGCCGCCTGCAGGAAGCCGTGGGCGCAGAGGGAAAGGCAAAGGAGGGCCAGGGCGAGGGTACGGAGCATGGAGTGCCTTGCGAAACGAGTGTTGCCCGAGTTTATCAAGCAATTCAGCCAATTTACATGCGGCCTTCAGTCAAAAGCGTGCGCGTTTGGCGTCGTGCGGGCCTATTCAGTTACAATCTGCTGCGCGAAATCAGCCACTATAGACACTACACCAACACATGCAACTACGCCGTCTTACCCTTGCCGCTTTAGCCACCTTTGCCGCAACCGCCATCGTCGGCTGCAAAACAGCACCAGTCATCGACACGCCGGTGCAGCCGATCGCCGTGCCGGAGCCACTACCGCCGCGCAAGATCAAGATCGGCCTGGCGCTGGGCGGGGGCGCCGCGCGCGGCTTCGCGCATATCGGCGTGATCAAGGCGCTTGAGGCGCAGGGCATTTACCCGGACATCGTCGTGGGCACCAGTGCTGGCAGCGTGGTCGGTGCGCTGTATGCGGCCGGGAACACCGGCTTCCAGCTGCAAAAACTCGCCTTCGACATGGACGAAGCGGCAATCTCCGACTGGGCCATGCCGTTGTTCGGCAAAAGCACCGGCGTGTTGAAGGGCGAGGCGCTGCAGGCCTACGTCAACAAGGCCGTCAACAACCAGCCGCTGGAAAAGCTCAAGGTGCCGTTCGGCGCGGTGGCGACGGATTTGAAGACCGGCCAGCCGATTCTTTTCCAACGCGGGAATACCGGTATGGCGGTGCGGGCATCGTCGTCGGTGCCGGGCGTGTTCCAGCCGGTGACGATCAGCGGCCGCTCGTATGTCGACGGCGGCTTGGTGGCACCGGTGCCGGTGCGCTTCGCGCGCGACATGGGCGCGGACTTCGTCATCGCCGTTAATATCTCCACGCAGGCGGACGTGCAGGCGACCGTCAGCTCGGTGGACGTGATCATGCAGACCTTCAGCATCATGGGTCAGCGTATCAACCAGTATGAATTGAAGGACGCCGATATCGTCATCGCGCCGAGTCTGGGCAAAATGGCCGGCAACGACTTCGCCGGCCGCAACCAGGCCATCCTGGCGGGCGAGCAGGCGGCCGCGCTGGCCATGCCGCAGATCAAACAGAAGCTCGAGGCGCGGCGCAAACCGTAGGCTTTACAATGACCGTTCAATAATAAAGAAGACTTGAAGGAAGACCATGCAAACCAAACCATATCTGTCGCTTGCCGACGTCAAGAAAATCGCCGCCGCCGCCGAGGCTGAGGCTGTCGCCAACAAATGGGCGGTCGTGATCGCCATCGTCGACGACGGTGGCCACTTGCTGTGGCTGCAACGCCAGGACGGCGCCGCGCCGCTGTCGTCGCACATCGCCCCGGCCAAGGCGCGCGTGTCGGCGCTGGGTCGCCGCGAATCGAAGATTTACGAAGATATGATCAACAACGGCCGCGTCTCGTTCCTGAGCGCGCCGGCTCCGCAGACCGACGGCATGCTCGAAGGCGGCGTGCCGATCATCGTCGACGGCCACATCATCGGCGCCGTGGGCGTCTCGGGCGTGAAATCGGCGGAAGACGCGCAGGTCGCCAAAGCCGGCATCGCAGCACTGATTTAAGCTGGGTTTTGCGCCCGCAGCGACGTAGGAATGCCGTTTGGCTCAATGCCAAGCGGCATTTTTTATTGGAGAATCGCGCCAGCATGTAATTCGCATGCCTATAATGTGATATTGCCTGCGATATCGCCGCGATGTCATCACACCCAACCATCTGGCTAAGATTAAAAGAACGTTGTTGGAGTTAAATCGTTCGCCCAGTGCCATCAAGGCTAGCGTATTGGCCGGGCTTGCTCAAGAACTTGGGCGAGCGCTGTCCATTCGGGGAAAGGAGCCGACCTATGTCCGCAACGTGCAGCCCAAGCTACCGTTTCCATTAAGTATTCCAAGGCACGCCGTGGATGTACGTGTCGGGACGGCGAAAAGTATCATTAAGTCATTGTTGAAAGATGTGGCCGTTTGGGAAGCCTACATGCAAGGGGATATTGATGAAGATTAGTGATGAAGAAATCTCTGCGGTTCTGGCCCGTCCTTATGTCCGAAATATGCTGCCAGATGGGGACGGCGGCTACACCGTGACCGTTCAAGAGTTTCCAGGGTGCATAGCTGAGGGTGATACAGCCGAGGAAGCGCTGCGAAATTTCGACGCGGCAGCCACCTCATGGATCGAAGCGGCGGTGGCCAGCGGCGTTGTGATCGCCGAGCCGGTCGAGCCGCCTGTCTATAGCGGACGCATCGCCTTGCGCATTCCGGGTGGGCTGCATCAGGACGTCGCGCAGCTGGCGCGGATCGACGAATGCAGTATTAATCAATTGCTGAGCGTTGCGATCGCCGAATACATCGGGCGCAGGCGGGGGCGGCCTTTGCAGCCGGCACAGAAGAGCAGGGCGCCAGCCGCGCGATGAATCGCTGACGCCGATCTTGCAACGAAATAAATGCGCTGATCGAGGCGGAAAATTTTGCCCCTGTTTCGCCGGCTCTCCATTGCCAAGCAGGGCGGATTTGGTTATAATTCAAAGGTTTAGCCAATCTCACCTCTACCGTAGCCGACCACCACTCATCCATATTCAATCTGACCTTCTACCCCGGCCTGCGACGGTGGGGGATGCACGACGGTCGTCTGACGTGGCGCTGCTACGGTAACTTTATCAGGAGTTACCCTTGCCGCCATTTTTTTCTGGCCCCGCCGTTCCAGCCATATTGGCCCTCGCTGACGGAACCATTTTCAAAGGTTTTTCAATCGGCGCCGCCGGCCACACCACCGGGGAAGTCGTCTTTAACACCTCCATGACCGGCTATCAGGAAATCCTGACCGATCCCAGCTATTGCCGCCAGATCGTCACCTTGACGTATCCACACATCGGCAACACCGGCGTCAATCCAGAAGACGTCGAGTCCTCGAAAGTCCATGCGGCCGGCCTAATCATCCGTGACCTGCCGCTGTTGGCGTCGAACTTCCGCTCCACCCAGTCGCTGGCCGATTACCTGAAGGCCGAGAACATCGTCGCCATCGCCGGTATCGATACCCGCAAACTGACCCGCATCCTGCGCGAAAAAGGCGCACAATCCGGCGCCATCCTGGTCGGCACGCAGGGCAACGAGCCGTCCACCGCGCAAGCGCTGGAACTGGCCCGTTCCTTCCCCGGCCTGGCCGGCATGGATTTGGCCAAAGTCGTCTCGACCAAGACCGCCTATGAGTTTACCGAAGCGGAATGGGAACTGGGCGAAGGCTACGGCAAAGTGGCGGAGCCCAAATTCCACGTGGTCGCCTACGACTACGGCGTCAAGCGCAACATCCTGCGCATGCTGGTACAACGCGGCTGCAAAGTGACCGTGCTGCCCGCGCAAGCCACCGCCGCCGACGCGCTGGCGCTGAACCCGGACGGCGTGTTCCTGTCGAACGGTCCTGGCGATCCCGAGCCGTGCGATTACGCGATCCAGGCCACCAAGGAACTGATCGACAAAGGCATCCCGGTATTCGGCATCTGCCTCGGTCACCAGATCATGGCACTGGCCTCCGGCGCGAAAACGTTGAAGATGAAGTTCGGCCACCACGGCGCCAACCACCCGGTGCAGGACCTGGACAGCAAGAAGGTGATGATCACCTCGCAGAACCACGGTTTCGCCGTGGACGCCGCGACCTTGCCAGCCAACACCCGCGTAACCCATAGCTCGTTGTTCGACGGCTCGCTGCAGGGCTTCGCCCGCACCGACAAACCGGCGTTCTGCTTCCAGGGCCACCCTGAAGCGTCGCCCGGCCCGACTGACGTCGCTTACCTGTTTGACCGCTTCATCGACATGATGGAAGCAACGGAGAAAAAGTAAATGCCTAAACGTATAGACATAAAAAGTATTCTGATTATTGGCGCTGGTCCGATCATTATCGGCCAGGCTTGCGAGTTCGATTATTCCGGCGCCCAGGCCTGCAAGGCCCTGCGCGAAGAAGGCTACAAAGTCATTCTGGTCAACAGCAATCCGGCGACCATCATGACCGATCCTGAAATGGCCGATGTGACCTACATCGAGCCGATCACGTGGCAAGTCGTCGAGAAGATCATCGCCAAGGAAAAGCCGGACGCGATCCTGCCGACGATGGGCGGGCAGACGGCGCTGAACTGCGCGCTGGACCTGCATCGCCACGGCATCCTGGACAAGTACAAGGTCGAGCTGATCGGCGCCACGCCGGAAGCCATCGACAAGGCCGAAGACCGCTCCAAGTTCAAGGACGCGATGACCAAGATCGGCTTGGGCTCGGCGCGCTCGGGCGTCGCCCACTCGCTGGACGAGGCGTGGGCCGTGCAGCGCGACGTCGGCTTCCCGACCATCATCCGTCCGTCGTTCACGATGGGCGGCAGCGGCGGCGGTATCGCCTACAACGAAGAAGAATTCGAGGCGATCTGCAAACGCGGCCTGGAAGCATCGCCGACCAACGAGCTGCTGATCGAAGAATCGCTGCTGGGCTGGAAAGAGTACGAGATGGAAGTGGTGCGCGACAAGGCGGACAACTGCATCATCATCTGCTCGATCGAAAACCTGGACCCGATGGGCGTGCACACCGGCGACTCGATCACCGTGGCGCCGGCGCAAACGCTGACCGACAAGGAATACCAGATCATGCGCAACGCCTCGCTGGCGGTGCTGCGTGAGATCGGCGTCGACACCGGCGGTTCGAACGTGCAGTTCTCGATCAACCCGGCCGACGGCCGCATGATCGTCATCGAAATGAATCCGCGCGTATCGCGTTCGTCGGCACTGGCCTCCAAGGCCACCGGCTTCCCGATCGCCAAGGTGGCGGCCAAGCTGGCTGTCGGCTTCACCTTGGACGAACTGCGCAACGAGATCACCGGCGGCGCCACCCCTGCCTCGTTCGAGCCTTCGATCGACTACGTCGTGACCAAGATCCCGCGCTTCACGTTCGAGAAGTTCCCGACCGCCGACCACCACCTGACCACGCAGATGAAATCCGTCGGCGAAGTGATGGCGATCGGCCGCACCTTCCAGGAATCGTTCCAGAAAGCCTTGCGCGGCCTGGAAGTCGGTGTCGATGGCCTGAACGAGAAAACCAAGGACCGCGAGAAGATCGAAGAGGAACTCGGCGAGCCGGGTCCGGAGCGTATCTGGTACGTGGGCGACGCGTTCGCACAAGGCTTCACCTTGGAAGAAGTACACCAGCTGACCAAGATCGATCCATGGTTCCTGATCCAGATTAAAGAAATCGTCGACCTGGAACTGTGGATGGACACGCAGAAGCTGGAACAGCTGGACAAGACCGTGCTGTACAAGCTGAAGCAAAAAGGCTTCTCGGACCGCCGTCTGGCCTTCCTGCTGCAGACCGATGCCAAGGCCGTGCGCGCCCGTCGCCATGAGCTCAACATCCGTCCGGTGTACAAGCGCGTCGATACCTGCGCGGCCGAGTTCTCGACCAACACCGCGTACATGTACTCGACCTACGATGAAGAGTGCGAGTCCAATCCGACCGACAAGAAGAAGATCATGGTGCTGGGCGGTGGTCCTAACCGTATCGGCCAGGGTATCGAATTCGACTACTGCTGCGTGCACGCGGCGCTGGCGATGCGCGAAGACGGCTACGAGACCATCATGGTCAACTGCAATCCGGAGACCGTGTCGACCGACTACGATACCTCCGACCGTCTGTACTTCGAGTCGCTGACCCTGGAAGACGTGCTGGAAATCGTCGACCTGGAAAAACCGGTCGGCGTGATCGTGCAGTACGGCGGCCAGACGCCTTTGAAGCTGGCGCTCGACCTGGAAGCGAATGGCGTGCCGATCGTCGGCACCTCGCCGGACATGATCGACGCCGCCGAAGACCGCGAGCGTTTCCAGAAGATGCTGCAAAAGCTCGATCTGCGCCAGCCGCCTAACCGCACCGCGCGCACCGAGGCCGACGCCCTGGCGCTGGCGCAGGAAATCGGCTATCCGCTGGTGGTGCGTCCTTCGTACGTGCTGGGCGGACGCGCGATGGAGATCGTCCACGAGCAGCGCGACCTGGAACGCTACATGCGCGAAGCGGTCAAGGTATCGCACGATTCGCCTGTGCTGCTGGACCGCTTCCTGAACGACGCCATCGAGTGCGACGTCGATTGCATCTCCGACGGCGAGACCACCTTCATCGGCGGCGTGATGGAACACATCGAACAGGCCGGCGTCCACTCGGGCGACTCGGCGTGCTCGCTGCCACCGTATTCGCTGGCGCAGGACACCATCGATGAACTGAAGCGTCAAACCTCGCTGATGGCCAAGGGCCTGAACGTGGTCGGCCTGATGAACGTGCAGTTCGCGATCCAGAAGCAGGACGTGGATGGCGTATCGAAGGACGTGGTCTACGTGCTCGAAGTGAATCCGCGCGCCTCGCGCACGGTGCCATTCGTGTCCAAGGCGACCGGCCTGCAGCTGGCCAAGATCGCGGCGCGCTGCATGGTCGGCCAGACCCTGGCGCAGCAGGGCATCACGACCGAAGTCGTGCCGCCTTACTTCAGCGTCAAGGAAGCCGTGTTCCCGTTCGTGAAATTCCCCGGCGTCGACACCATCCTCGGACCGGAGATGAAATCGACCGGCGAAGTGATGGGTGTCGGTAAAACCTTCGGCGAGGCATTCGTCAAATCGCAGATGGGCGCCGGCGTCAAGCTGCCGAAGTCGGGCAAGGTGTTCCTGTCGGTGAAATCGTCCGACAAGCCGCGCGCTGTGAAAGTGGCGCGCGACCTGGTGGAAATCGGCTTCTCGCTGGTGGCCACCAAGGGCACCGCCGCCGTGATCTCGGCGGCGGGCATTCCGGTCACCGCCGTCAACAAGGTGGTCGAGGGCCGTCCGCACATCGTCGACATGATCAAGAACCACGAGATCGTCCTGGTGATCAACACCGTCGAAGAGAAGCGCAACGCCATCACCGACTCGCGCGCGATCCGCACTTCGTCGCTGGCCTCGCGCGTGACGACGTACACCACCATCGCCGGCGCCGAAGCGGCGGTCGAGGGCATTCGTCATTTGGACGAACTGCAAGTGTACGATTTACAAGGGCTGCATAAAACCTTACACTAAGGCTTAGCAGTACTTTTGAACCACAGAGCTCGCGCTGCAGTTGGCGTGGCCTCTGTGGTTTTCCATTGTAAAACCAGAGTAAATAAACAACATGACTTCAGTTCCACTTACCAAGTACGGCGCCGAGCTCTTGAAAGAAGAGCTGCACCAGTTGAAGACCAAAGAACGCCGTATCGTGATCGACGCGATTGCTGAAGCGCGTTCGCATGGCGACCTGTCTGAAAACGCCGAGTACGATGCCGCCAAGGAACGCCAGGCGTTCGTCGAAGGCCGCATCGCGGAATTGGAAGGTAAGCTGAGCGCCGCGCAAATCATCGATCCGACCACCCTGGACGCCGAAGGCCGCGTCGTGTTCGCATCGACCGTCGACCTGGAAGACCTGGAATCGGGCGCCAAAGTGACCTACCAGATCGTCGGCCTGGACGAGGCGGATTTGAAATTGAGCAAAGTGTCGGTGACCTCGCCGATCGCCCGCGCGCTGATCGGCAAGTCCGCCGGCGACGTGGTGGAAGTGCAGGCGCCGTCGGGCCCGCGCGAATACGAGATTCTGGAAGTGCGTTACATCTGATGTTACTTGCGCGTATCCGTTTGCTGGTCGCGACCTTGTGGGCAGGCAGTTTGTGGGCGATCGGCTATCTGGCCGCCCCGACCCTGTTCGCTACGCTCGCCGACCGCGTACTGGCCGGCACCATCGCCGCCAGTCTCTTCAATAATCTGGCCTGGCTGTCGATCGCTTGCGCGTCGATCATGCTGGTACTGATCTGGGTCAGCAAGGGGACCGAGACGGCCGGCATTTTCGCCGGCTCGGCGCGCAACTCCGAGGTCAAGTCGCGCAAAACCTTGCTGGCGGTGGTGTTGATCATGCTGGCGTGCACCCTGGTGTCGCACTTCGGCCTACAGCCGATGATGGGCGCGTTGCGTGCCGCGGCGGGGCCGGGCGGTGTGATGGAGTCGGCTGCCAAGAATGAGTTCGGCATCCTGCACGGCATTTCCAGCGGTCTGTTTTTAGTGCAGAGTTTGCTGGCCGCGTGGCTGGTGATCAAGCAGTAACTAAGTAATAACTGAGCAATAACGTGAACTTTCGTCCTTTCCCCGCCGGGGAAAGGACGATGCCCGGGTTTATTTCGAACCCAGAGCGCTCTTCTTCGAGGATTTCTGCTGTGGCTTGGCGCGCTTGATGTTGCCGCCCTGGGTCACGCGTTCATTCCCTTTCAACAGCACCTTGGTCACGGACGGACGTTTGGTGCCGCTCGGGCTAGGCTTGACGATGGTCACTTCGCGCAGGCCCTTGCCGGACGTCGAACGTTCCTTCGTGGTTTCCACTTTCGGGCGGTACAGGACCAGCAGTTTGCCGATGTGTTGCACCGGCGCGGCGTCCAGTTGCTCGCAGATGGTGTCGTACATGGCGGCGCGCGCTTCGCGGTCGTCGCCGAACACGCGGACCTTGATCAGGCCGTGCGAATCGAGGCCCAGGGCAATTTCCTTGAGGACGTTGGCGGTCAATCCCGCTTCGCCGATCAGGACGATGGGCTTGAGCGCGTGAGCTTCGGCGCGCAGGGCGCTGCGCTCAACGGGTGTAAGTTTTTGCATAATAAATTTTTAGTGGTTCCCTTAAAGGCAGTATTCTACGCGAATGAAGAAGAAGAAATTAAACAAAAACTGGTTGCACGACCACATTAACGACCCTTACGTGAAATTGGCGCAAAAAGAGGGCTACCGCGCCCGCGCCGCATTCAAGCTCAAGGAGATCGACGAGGACGAGCACCTGATCAAGCCCGACCAGGTCATCGTCGACCTCGGCTGCACCCCCGGCAGCTGGGGCCAATACGTGCGCCGAAAACTGGCCGGCAAGGATGGCGGCGGCATCAACGGCACCCTGATCGGCCTCGACATGCTGCCGATGGAGCCGATCGCCGACTTCCATTTCATCCAGGGCGATTTCCGCGAGCCGGAGGTGCTGCAGCAGCTGGAAGACCTCGTGAAGGGCCGAAAAGTTGACGTTGTGTTATCGGATATGGCGCCCAACCTGTCCGGCATCGCCAGCGCCGACGCCGCGCGCATGGAACATCTGATCGATCTGGCCATCGAATTCTCCCAGGCGCATCTGAAACCTAGTGGCTCCTTGCTGGTCAAATGTTTTAAGGACATGGGTTTTAACGACATCGTGTTGAAGTTTCGCCAAGAGTTTAAAACCGTGGTCCAGAAAAAGCCCAAAGCGAGCCGCGACAAATCGTCCGAGATTTTCCTGCTCGGCCGTGGTTTGAAAAACCCCACCGACGGCATGGTATCGGCCGTACCGCTCGATTCCGACCAATTCCGCCCTTGATGCTCTTGTTTTTTACCGCTCGGGCCGCACATCCAACAAGGAGTCGCACTTTTGTCTTGATCCGCGCCATAATTTGATCAAATAATGTGCCTTTCCGCTGGGTTTATACCCCCGCGCACGGGTGGGCTTCTGGCACCGCCTGCTTATTACGAGTAAAATCGGGTTTCTAGCCCTAGGTTAAAAGATGCGCCCCGCATCCAAGGAGTTTTCGTGAATAACATGTTTTCCAAATCAGCCATCTGGGTAGTCGTCGTACTGCTCCTGCTCATGCTGTACAAGCAGTTCGATAGCCATGGCGTTGCAGGCGGCGCCAAACCCATCGCTTACTCCGATTTGCTGGATGACGTGAAAGCCAAGCGCATCAAGGATGTCGTGATCGAGGGTGGCAACATCACCGCCACCCGCACTGACGACACCAAGGTGCGCACCACCGCCACGATCCTCGATCGCGGCCTGGTCGGCGACCTGCGCGACAACGGCATCCGTTTCGACGTGAAACCGCCCGAGGAGCCATCGTTCCTGCAACAAGTGTTCGTATCGTGGTTCCCGATGCTGTTGCTGATCGGCGTGTGGATCTTCTTCATGCGGCAGATGCAGGGCGGCGGCAAGGGCGGCGCGTTCTCCTTCGGCAAGTCCAAGGCGCGCATGATGGACGAGTCCAACAACACCGTCACCTTCGCCGACGTCGCCGGTTGCGACGAAGCGAAGGAAGAAGTCAACGAGATCGTCGACTTCCTCAAGGATCCGAGCAAGTTCCAGAAACTGGGCGGCCGTATTCCACGCGGCGTGCTGATGGTCGGTCCTCCAGGCACGGGTAAAACCCTGCTGGCGCGCGCCATCGCCGGCGAAGCCAAGGTGCCGTTCTTCTCGATCTCCGGTTCGGACTTCGTTGAAATGTTCGTCGGCGTTGGCGCCAGCCGCGTCCGCGACATGTTCGAGAACGCCAAAAAGCATTCGCCTTGCATCATCTTCATCGACGAGATCGACGCTGTCGGCCGTCACCGTGGCGCCGGCATGGGCGGCGGTAACGACGAACGCGAACAGACCTTGAACCAGTTGCTGGTCGAGATGGACGGTTTTGAAGCCTCTTCCGGCGTGATCGTGGTCGCCGCGACCAACCGCGCCGATGTGCTGGATAAAGCGCTGCTGCGTCCGGGCCGTTTCGACCGTCAAGTGTCGGTCGGCCTGCCGGACATCCGTGGCCGCGAGCAGATCTTGAATGTGCACATGCGTAAAGTGCCGATCGGCACCGACGTCAAGGCCGACATCCTGGCCCGTGGTACGCCTGGCTTCTCGGGCGCCGACCTGGCCAACCTGGTCAACGAGGCTGCGCTGTTCGCCGCGCGCCGCAGCAAGCGTCTGGTCGACATGATCGACTTCGAGGATGCCAAGGACAAGATCTTCATGGGTCCGGAGCGCAAGTCGATGGTCATCCGCGAGGAAGAGCGCCGCAACACCGCGTACCACGAGTCCGGCCACGCTGTCGTCGCCAAGCTGTTGCCGAAGGCCGATCCGGTCCACAAGGTAACGATCATGCCGCGCGGCTGGGCCCTGGGCCTGACCTGGCAGCTGCCGGAGCACGATAATATTTCGGGCTACAAGGACAAGATGCTGGAAGAGATCTCGATCCTGTTCGGCGGCCGTATCGCCGAGGAGATCTTCGTCGGCCAGATGTCGACCGGTGCTTCGAACGACTTCTCGCGCGCCACCAAGGTCGCCCGCTCGATGGTCACCCGCTTCGGCATGTCCGACGCGATGGGTGTGATGGTCTACGAGGACAGCCAGAACGACGGCTTCTTCGGCGGCGCGTCGAAGACGATTTCCGAAGCGACGCAGCAAATGGTCGATGCCGAAATCCGCAACATCCTGGATCAGCAATACAAGCTGGCCCGCTCGCTGCTGGAAGCGAACCGCGATAAAGTCGAAGTCATGACCAAGGCGCTGCTGGAATGGGAAACCATCGACGCGGACCAGATCAACGACATCATGGCCGGCCTGGAGCCGCGCGCGCCGAAACCAGGCGTGACGATCCGCAAACAGCCGCCTAGCGATGGCGGCACCGGCGTGACGCCTAGCGTGACTGCACCGGCCTGATCAGTGGACCTGACGGTCCGCTAGCAGAGACAAGGGTGAGGAGAAATCCTCGCCCTTTTTTATTACCACTACCGTTTTCTTCATGCGATCCACACTTCAGTTCGGCCGATTCAACTACCCCTTGCACGGCGACGGCCTGCGCGCCCGCGTTATGGGCATCCTCAACGTCACGCCCGATTCGTTTTCCGATGGCGGCCATTACCAGTCGCTGGAATTCGCCATTTCGCATGCCGAGCAAATGATCCTCGATGGCGTCGACATCATCGACGTCGGCGGCGAATCGAGCCGCCCCGGCGCGCCGCCGCTGCCGCTGGAAGACGAGCTGCAGCGCGTGATGCCCGTGCTGTACGCCCTGCGCGACCAGGGGCCGGCGATTTCGGTCGATACCTACAAGCCGCAGGTGATGCGCGAAGCCATCATTGCCGGCGTCGATATGATCAACGACATCAACGGCTTTCGCGCGCCCGGCGCGCTCGAGGCGGTGCGCGACAGCGACTGCGCGCTGTGTATCATGCACATGCAATCCGACCCGCAACACATGCAGCTGGCACCGTCGTACACCGACGTGGTGGCCGAGGTTATCGCTTTCCTGCGGGAACGGATCGATGCCATGGTCGCATCGGGAATTGATCCGCGTCGATTGTGCATTGATCCCGGCTTTGGCTTTGGGAAGACGGTGGAGCATAATTACGCTTTACTCAGGGCCACAAGGCGGTTGATTGTGGAACTGGACATGCCGTTGCTGGCCGGCTTGTCGCGTAAATCGATGGTTGGGGCGGTCACCGGCAAGCCGGTCGAGCAACGGATGGCCGGCAGCGTTGGCGGCGCGCTGGCGGCTGTCGCGCACGGGGCGGTGATCGTCCGCGTGCACGACGTCGCGGAAACGGTCGACGCGCTCAAGGTTTGGCAAGCAGCACAATAACGACATCACAATAACAACATCGACGATAAAGAGCACACAACATGGCACGTAAATATTTTGGCACCGATGGTATCCGCGGTCTCGTTGGCGAATCGCCTATCACCCCCGACTTCGTTATGCGGCTCGGCTTCGCGGCCGGCAAGGTGTTGGCCGGCGTTCCGCGCACCGGCGGCAAGCGTCCGACGGTCTTGATCGGCAAAGACACGCGCATTTCCGGCTACATGCTGGAAGCGGCGCTGGAGGCCGGTTTCTCGGCGGCCGGCGTCGACGTCATGCTGGCCGGGCCGATGCCGACTCCGGCGATCGCCTACCTGACGCGCGCGCTGCGGCTGTCGGCCGGCGTGGTGATTTCGGCTTCCCACAACCCGTTCCAGGACAACGGCATCAAATTCTTCTCCGACCAGGGCGCCAAGCTGCCAGATTCGGTCGAGCTCGAGATCGAAGCGGCGCTGGACCTGCCGATGGTGTGCGTGCCGTCGGAAAAACTCGGCCGTGCCAAGCGCCTGGACGACGCCCAGGGCCGCTATATTGAATTTTGCAAGAGCACCTTCCCGAACGAGCTGGACCTGCGCGGCCTGAAGCTGGTGGTCGACTGCGCGCATGGCGCTGCCTACAACATCGCCCCGCACGTGTTCCACGAGCTCGGCGCGGAAGTGATTGCCATCGGCAATAAGCCGGATGGCTTCAACATCAACCTGGGCCACGGCGCCACCGCGCCGGACGCGATGGCGGCAGCGGTCCGCGCCCATGGCGCCGATCTCGGTATCGCCCTGGATGGCGACGCCGATCGCCTGATCATGTGCGACGCCAACGGCCGCCTCTACAACGGCGACGAGTTGCTGTACCTGATGGTCATGGACCGCATGGCCACCGGCCCGGTTGCTGGCGCGGTCGGTACGCTGATGACCAATATGGCGGTCGAGGTCGCGCTGAAAGAGAAGGGCGTCGGCTTCGCCCGCGCCAAGGTCGGCGACCGCTATGTGCTGGAAGTGATGCAGGAAAAGGGCTGGCTGCTTGGCGGCGAAGGCTCGGGCCACTTGCTGTGCCTGGACAAGCACACCACCGGCGACGGCATCATCTCGGCGCTGCAAGTGTTGTCCGCGCTCAAGCGCGCCGGCAAATCGCTGGAAGAGTGCACGGCCGAGCTGGTGCTGTTCCCGCAGACCCTGGTCAATGTGCGCGTCGCCCCGGGTTTCGACTGGACCAAGAACGCCGCCATGGTGGCCGAGAAGGAAAAGGTCGAGCGCGAACTGGAAGGCAGCGGCCGCGTGTTGATCCGCGCCTCCGGTACGGAACCTTTGATCCGCGTGATGGTCGAAGCACGTAACGCCAAGGACGCCGACTCGATGGCACAGCGTATCGCCGGCAAGGTGGAAGCACCAGTGGCGGCGTAAGGGTAGAGCTCGGTACAGGAATGAAGGATTAAGGTGGCCCTTTCATTGACGGCGGGGGCGCCAAGCGTTAGAATACTGTCTTCGGAGTGTAGCGCAGCCCGGTAGCGCACCTGGTTTGGGACCAGGGGGTCCAAGGTTCGAATCCTTGTACTCCGACCAAGAACTTTTAAAACGGGTTGTCTCTGACAACCCGTTTTTCATTTCCGCGACGAGTTCTCGTTGCGATATCTCTGCCCATAGCTCAGTTGGATAGAGCATCAGCCTTCTAAGCTGAGGGTCGCAGGTTCGATTCCTGCTGGGCAGGCCAAAACATTTCTAATCCCGTTATCTCACGCTGACCAGCACTATTCAATGAATGAATCTTGCTGCGGCGAATGCTACACCAGCGATAGCCACCGCTGTGCCGATAAACCATTTGAGCAGCGTGCCTTCCATCTTTGCAAGATCTTCTTTCGTTGCATAGTTCGATTTGACCACGGCGAGATCGATCTCTAAAGCGGAGAGTCGCTCCAGAATCGCAGGAGTGAATTCGATTTTGGATCTACTTTCTTCCATAACGGGATTCCTTGATAGGAAATTAATTAATGAATCTTGCAGCAGCGAAGACTAAACCAGTCATCGTTACCGCTGTCCCAACAAGCCACTTCAGTAATGTTACTTCTAACTTGGCTATATCTTCTTTAACTTTGGCAACATCTTCTTTTGTTGCGTAATTTGATTTGATCACGGCCAAGTCGACCTCGATAACGGTGACCCGTCCTAAAGTTTTTTCAGCCAGTAGTTCAAGCGATGAGGTTCGAGTTTCCATTCGATGGCTATCCCTCAATTAATGTCGAGACGGGGAGACGGCGCAGACGCGCTCGGCGGATTTCGAACGCATTTGCTGCCGAGCACGGCCTGTATGTAAGACTCTGTCTAGTCAAAAAAGTTCAGAGTCTAGATAAGGCACGCCGCGTGTGCTTGAGTATGCCAAAAATTAGTGTGTTTAAACCGATTTCTGGCGCGCTCGGTTTTAGAAAGGTAGGGGGGCGGTCCGCTGCACCCAGCGGCGAGCGCCGGGCAAATTCAAGTTCTTGCTGCTGCCGTGCCCGCCACGCTGTAAGCGCGGTCGAACACGTTCGCCCGTATAATTCACGCCGCCACGAACGTCAAAACGGCTGCCAAGCGATTTACTTATCCATAAATTGGCGGCAGGTTTTGCGTTAAAGTCGGCCGCCTACCCAGAATCGCTTGGCCAGATAGGAATAACCGGCCCATGTTTTCCAACCATTACCCAAGTCGCCATTGAATGTCAGTTCTATGCCTCTGGTACGTTGCGCACCGAGAGGTAAAAGCTGAAGTGTCAGCGGGTCGCTGGTTTAATATTGGTGCGTGTCAGCTGGAATATGAATACGCCAGCCGAGGCCCGACCATTAAATAAATCATATTTGGCGACCACTTCCTATTTGTGGTGTCCTCGGGCGCTATCTGCTCGCGACATTCTCTTGTTCAAACCGGTCGTAGCGAATGCCGGCTAGCGCTTTCCATTCGGCGCCAACGTCACCATATCCTGCAAATACGCGCCGGCGACTTGAAGATGCCCAAGTTATTCGACGTCGGCGCGCCGCCGGCGTCAGCGCGGCGTCGGCAACAGCTGCACCTCGATGCCCGAGTACATCGAGGGCGCGCGATAGATCCGTTGCGTGGCCTTTTGGAAGTCCTCTGGCTTGGCTTTCGGAATGTCGACAAACGTCTGTGGATTCAAATCCACCAGCGGGAACCACGAACTCTGGATTTGCACCATGATGCGGTGCCCGCGACGGAAGGTGTGGTTGACGTCGCTCATCGTGTAGTTGACCGCCTCCACTTTGCCGGGCGTGAACGGTTGCGGGGTCTCGAAGCCGTTGCGGAACTTGCCGCGCAGCGGATCGCCGCGCACCAGCTGTTGGTAACCGGCCATGGTCAGCGCCGGTTTCGGCACGTCGGTGTGGTGTTCGTCGCTCTGGCCGCTGTTCGGATAGCTAGCCGGATAGACGTCGATCAGCTTGACGACCCAGTCGGCGTCCGTGCCGGTGGTGGAGACGAACAGGCGCGGCTTGACGGGGCCGCTCAAGGTCACGTCCTCTTCCAGGACTTCACTGCGGTAGGTCAGCACGTCCGGCCGGGTAGAGGCGAAGCGCTGGTCGCCCACCATGTATTCCTTCGGTACGCCGGTCGCCGGATAGGCAGTGTAGGGCACCGGCTTGCGCGGGTCGGCGATATATTCGTCGAACGCCTGGGCGGCACCGGCCGCCGGCTGTTTCCAGTCGAGCGTGCCGTTCGGACCCAAATACAAGGTGCGGGCCTGGGCCTGCTTTGGCGGCCACGCGGCGTAGTTGCGCCAGACGTTGCTGCCCGTTTCAAATGCATACACTTCCGACACATTGTTGTTCGGCACCCCCTTCAGATGCTGCTCGAAGAACGGGAATTCGATCTTGCTGCGGAAGTAGTCGCCCGTCTTGGAGTCGAACTGCACATTGCCCAGGCTTTTGCCGTCGTTGCGGTTCCAGCCCCCGTGCGACCACGGACCCATCACCAGGCCGCTGTAGATGCCGGGATTGTTGCGCTTGATTGTGCTGTACGTGGTCAGCGGGCCCTGCAGGTCCTCGGCGTCGTACCAGCCGCCCACCGTCAGCACGGCCGCCCTGATGTTTTTCAGATGCGGCGCGATATCGCGCGCTTTCCAGAAGTCGTCGTAGGTCGGGTGCTCGATGTTAGGCATCAGCAGCGCGCGCTGGTTGGCCGTCATTGTGTTGGTAATGTTCGACAAGGTCAGGCGCGACAGGAAGAACTCGTAGGCGTCGGCGGTGCCGTAATCGAAGCGGGTCCAGCTTTTCGGCAGCGGTGTCGGGTTGGGCACTTCGACGAAAGCGGAATAGAAATCGAAGTTCGCCGACAGCATAAAGGCGCCGCCGTGATACGAATCGTCGTTCATGTACAGGTTGGTGACCGGCGCCTGCGGCGAAGCGGCCTTGATGGCCGGGTGCGAATCGATGATGCTGGCCGAGGTGTAAAAGCCTGGATACGAGGTGCCGAGGATGCCGACTTTCCCATTGTTGTTGGCGACGTTTTTCAACAGCCATTCAACAGTGTCATGCATGTCCTCGCTCTCGTTGCCTTCGCCTTTGGCGCGCTTGGGGTTGACGTGCGGCGTCATCTCCTGCCACTTGCCCTCGGACATATAACGGCCGCGCACATCCTGCTGGACGAAGATATAGCCGCTTTGCTCGAACTCGGGCGACGGCCCGACGTGGTCCGGATAGAAATCGACGCCGTAGTGCAGCTCGTCGTCGATCTCCACGCCGGCGCTGTAGGGCGTGCGCTCCATCAGAAAGGGGTAGCGCTTGCTTGCATCCTTGGGCACGTAGACGGCGGTGAACAGCCGCACGCCGTCGCGCATCGGAATGCGGTATTCGTACTTGGTGTAGTGCTCGCGCAGATTGTATTTGGCCGGGGCGTCGACAGCAGCGGCAGCAATTGGGAGGCTCAGTCCGCCCAGCACGAGCGCGTTGAGAGCAAAGGCGAGGGCGGTAAGACGCGATTTCATGGATTCCTTGTGATCTGTAAGGCAAAGATGCATAAGTGTAATACCAGTGGATAACTTTGGCTGCGACTAATTTGCGCAGAAGCATATTTCCTTTTAAAAACATCGACTTGGCGGATGGGCTTGGGGCTTGTTAACAGCCTTATCCACAGAATTTGTTAACAACCAGTCGCAGTACAATATTGACAATAATTTGTACTTTTCGACACTTATGTTGGTTAGCGCACAGTTGGCGTGGAGACAAAACTATATTCTCCGAATCACCGAATAAGGGTGTTCGGTAACTCTAATTGCATAAACATTAATTACTCCGGAAAACAAAATGAAAATCAAAAATATCTTGCTGGCATCGATGATCGCGGGCGCTAGCCTGTTCGGCTCTGCCGCTTTTGCTGCGAACGTGGGACAAACCGTCAGCATCAATCTGGATAGCGATGGCGTCGGCGGTTACAACGCTCACTTCGGCAACACCTACGGCAGCGCCGACACCACCAACACCTTCACCGACAAATATTTGTTCGTGCTGAACTCCAACTTCGATTCGTCCACTTCGCTGACGTCGAGCTATCTGGCATCGAGCACCGTCAAAGATCTGCAGATCACCTCGTTCAACCTGGTGAAGTATGATCCAATGACCAGCGCCGTGCTGGGTACCTACGCAGGCAGCAATGTCACAGGTGGCGGCGCACATCCGACCGACCGTTGGGAATTGACCGCGACCGGCCTGTCGGCAGGCAGCTATTTCGTCCAGGTTGACGGCCTCGTTGCCGGCAACGCCGGTGGCGCTTACGGCTCCGACCTGACCATCGCCGTTTCCGCAGTACCAGAACCAGGCACCTACGGCATGATGGCCGCCGGCCTGGGCCTGCTGGGCTTTGTCGCCCGTCGCAAGCAAGCTAACAAAGCTTAACCTAGGGTAGGTGTAGTCCGACGCGTCTGAGACTACGAACTCAGACGCGTTTTTTTATGGCCGCAAGCTATCGATCAGCGCCCGGCAAGCGGCGGACATGCGTCGATGCGGCGGATAAATCAGCGAAAACGGTTTGCTGCGGCCACCGAAGTCCGGCAACACTTCTACCAGCTGGCCTGCGCGCAGCCGTTCGTCGGCGACAAAGCGGTAGGTTTGGCAAATGCCCAGGCCTTGCTGCGCCAGGCTTACCACGCCCAACACATCATCGGCCACGCGCATGCGCGCCGGCGCCAGCCAATCGATATCCTTTCCATCCATGCGCAGCAGCCAGGGCGACAGCCGGCCGCTGCTCGGCATGGTGAACGGTAGACAGGCGTGGCGGCCCAGGTCCTCCAGCCCGGTCGGCACGCCCGCGCGCCGCAGATAGTCCGGCGACGCCACCAGGCAGACGTCGGCGTCACCGAGGCGTTTGGCCGCCATGCCGCTGTCGGCCAGCTCACCCAGCCGTATCGCCATGTCGTAACCTTCTTCGACCAGATCGACGTTGCGATTGGAAATGCTTAAATCGATCATGACTTTCGGATGCAGTTCCATGAACGGCCGCAGCAGCCCAGGTAGTCGGTAGTGCCCGTACGTGGTCGGCGCGCTGATGCGTATCGTGCCGGACAGCTCGCCGCCCTGGCCCTGAATGGCGCGCTCGGCGTCGGCGATCAGTCCGAACGCGCTGCGCGCCTGTTCCAGATACAAGGTGCCGGCTTCGGTCACGCTCAGGCGGCGCGTCGTGCGGCGCATCAGTTGCACGCCCAGTCGCGCTTCGAGCCGGGCCACCGCACGGCTGAGCACCGACGGCGTGGTGCCCAGCGCCACCGCCGCCGCGCTGATGGTGCCTTTGTCGATGATGGTCACAAACGCTTCCACATCCGCCATGTGATCGAATTGCCTTCCCATTCCCGCCTTTCAAGAACAAATGATTTGAGTTTCCGGTTATTTACACACTTTACAGTCATCAATAGAGTAGCGCTACTATCGATCACTTCACAGGAGCACTCATATGACAACTGCCATCCGAAAAGCCGCCGCCACTGCCACCTCGCTGCTGTTCAACCTAGCCGCGCTGGACGCCCATGCCGCCAACGTGCTGGTCGTGCTGTCCGACGCGTCGCAGCTTGAGCTGCGCGACAACCGCACCTTCGACACCGGCTTCTACGCCAACGAATTGATGCAGCCGGTTAAGAAGTTGCTGGACGCCGGCCACACTCTCACCTTCGCCACGCCGCTGGGCAAGGCGCCATCGCTGGACCGGCATTCGGTCGACAAGACGTACTTCGATAACGACGAGGCCAGCATGCAACAGTATTTGGCGTTGCTGGACAAGTTGCGCATTACGTCGGTGCAGCAATCGCCGGTCGTCAGCCTGGCGAGGGTGGAGCAGGGCGGTTACGCGCGCTACGACGCGGTGTACATTCCTGGTGGCCACGCGCCGATGCAGGATTTGCTGCACAGCACGGCGCTCGGCCGCCTGCTGCGCGACTTCCATGCGCGCGCCAAGCCGACGGCGCTGGTGTGCCATGGCCCGATCGCCTTGTTGTCGGCGCTGGATCAGCCCGGGCAGTTCACCCGCCAGATCGTATCGTCCGCTGCGGCTACGGCACCCGCGCCGGCGTGGATTTACGCCGGCTACCGGATGACCGTGATTAGCAATAGCGAGGAAGACGCGGCCAAGCCCATGCTGAATGGCGGCACGATGAAATTTCTGCCGCAGACGGCCTTGCAGCGCGCGGGCGGGGTCTACAGCAGCGGCGCCAACTGGCAAAGCAAAGTCGTGGTGGACCGGGAATTGATCACCGGCCAGAATCCAGCCTCGGCGGCAGCCGTCGCGGATGAACTGCTGGCACGTTTGACGCGCTGAGAAGCACGGCACGAGACGACGCCTTGTGCGAAAATCCGGCCATGGCGCCGCAGCGCGCCGCATTCACCGGAACCATATGAGCGAACGTTATTTTTATCAGCCATCACAGGGCCACGGCCTGCCGCACGATCCATTCAACGCCATCGTCGGGCCGCGTCCGATTGGCTGGATCTCCTCGCGCGGCGAGCAGGGCAACCTGAATCTGGCGCCCTACAGTTTTTTCAACGCCTTCAACTACACGCCGCCGCTGATCGGCTTTTCCAGCCAGGGCCGCAAGGACACGCTGCGCAATATCGAGCAGACCGGCGAGTTCGTCTGGAATCTGGCCACGCGCCCGCTGGCCGAGGCGATGAACGCCAGCTGCGCGCCGGCGCCGCCGGAGGTTGACGAGTTCGTGCTGGCGGGCCTGACGCCGGCGCCGTCGCGCATCGTCGCCGTGCCGCGCGTTGCGGAAAGTCCGGTCGCGTTCGAATGCAAATGTACGCAGATCATCCGCCTGCAAAGCGCGGCGGGGGAGCCGACCAATGGCTGGCTGATCATGGGGGAGGTGGTGGGGGTGCACATCGCCAACGAACTGCTGCGCGACGGCGTTTATGACACGGCCGGCTCGCGCACGATCTTGCGTGGCGGCGGCCCGGCCGATTACTTCGAGATTGGACCGGATAGCCTGTTCCGCATGCGGCGCCCAGACTATCCGTAGGGACAACAGGGCAGATTAATACGTGTAGAACATTTTCTGCACGGCCTTGCTGTCATTGGTTTTGGTCAATGCCAGCATCAGCAGGATGCGCGCTTTTTGCGGATTGAGCGTGTCGGCGGCAACGAAGTCCAGCTCGTCGTCGTTGGCTTCGCCGTTGCGCGCCAGGATGCCCTGGCCGACGCGGCTGGCACGCACCACCATCACACCCTGTTTGCGGGCCGCGATCAGTGCGTTTTTGACCGTGGCGGCCAGGCTGCCGTCGCCGACGCCGGCGTGGATGATGCCCTTGGCGCCCGCTGCGACCAGCGCGTTCAGCGCAACCGGGCCGACGTTGGCGTAGCCGTAGACGATGTCCACTTGCGGCAGTTTGTCGAGTTTGCTGATGTCAAATTCGGTCTCGGCGGTATGCTTGCGGGTCGACGCGCGGTAGAAATATGGCTTGTTGCCCTGGATGTAACCCAGCATGCCCAGTTCGGTCGTCTTGAAGCTGTCCGGCGTCGAGGTGTTGGTCTTGCTCACATCGCGGGCGCTGTGGATCTGGTCGGCCATGGCCACCAGCACGCCTTTTCCGGCGGCGTCGGCACTGGCGGCCAGCAGCACGGCGTTGTACAGGTTGATCGGGCCGTCGGCCGACAGCGCGGTGCCCGGGCGCATGGCGCCGACCAGCACCACCGGCTTGTTGCTTTTCACGACCAGGTCCAGGAAATAAGCGGTTTCTTCGAGCGTATCGGTGCCATGGGTGATGACGATGCCGTCGACGTCCGGCTGCGCCAGCAGCACGTTGACGCGCTTGGCCAGGGTCAGCCAGTGTTCGTTGGTCATGTTCTCGCTGGCGATCTGGAACACTTGCTCGCCCTTGACCTGGGCTACTTTCGACAGTTCCGGCACCGCCTTGATCAGGGTATCGACGCCGACGGTCGCCGCAGTGTAGCCGACCGTGGTCGTGCTGCTGGCGCCGCTGCCGGCGATGGTGCCGCCGGTGGCGAGGATGGTCACATTGGCCAGTTTGTCTGCTGCCTCCGCATAGCTACCGAGCAACAATGTGCAGGCCAGCAAGGCTTGATAGAAACGGGCGGGAATTTTATGGTTATGTAACATGCGATCTCCTGATCAAACTGTAAAGCTTGGGATAGTAACAAATACACAGTCTGTCAACAATGCAAGCTGTTGCGGCGTTACGGTTGACAGACCTGCTATATTAGAGGTGATTGAGGGAATTACAAAAGAGAAAACATTATGATTTTAGCAAACACCCTTCGCCGGGGTGCGGTGCTGTCGGTGGCGCTGGCGCTGCTGGCCTGTGTGACCGCATGCGGCAAGAGCCAGGCGCAGAAGCAGCAGGAAGAAGTCCTGACACTGACCAGTTTGGGCGAAAAATATGTGAAAGAAAAGATCCGCGACCCTGGCTCCGCGCAATTTCGCAACCAGTTCATCGGCAAGGGCGGCGCGCCCTGCGGCGAAGTCAACGCCAAGGACGCCTTCGGCACCTATATCGGGTTCCAGCGCTATATCTCGGTCGCGCGCGAGCTGACCCTGCTGGCGCAGGATGTCGCGCCGGCCGACTTCGAGGAATCGTGGCGCGAGCTGTGCCGCTAGCGCGTCGGCCCCGGTGGGCCGTCCTCCATCAGCGTCACACCTCGCGTAGCCGCTTGCTGTATTTGGTCGCGCGCCGCACCGGCGGATGCTGCCCGGCTGGATGCGCCAGCGCCTCGGTGGCCCGGTCATAGCCGTATTGCCACTGGTCGTTCATGTGCTGCACGAACGTGTCGTACGTGCGCGGCATCTCCAGCTCGATGCGGTTGCGGCGCCAGTGCAGCTTTTGCTGCAACTGCTGCTTGGCCAGCACCCGCGACACATCCGACGAATCGATGCGCAGGTCCGCCAGATGGGTATTGGCATAGCGCAGGCGCGCGTTGCCATTCAATCCCAGCACCGCGCGCCAGGCCGGTATCGAGAACACCTGGTCGAACGCCTCTTTGAACTCCATGATCACTTCCTCACCGAGCCGGCGCGCGATCTCGACCGGAAACAGATCCAGCACGCCGCCGATATACTCATCGCCGCCGTACTGGCGGCAACGGAAGTAGATCATGTCGGCGATGGAGATGCGGGCGGCCTCGGTGATCGGCACGCTGCCGTCGATCAACAGGTCGCTCGATACCGCGTGCTCGCCCCAGCGCGCGTCGCCTAGCGGCGAGTCCAAGCCGCGCAACGCGGCGGCGGCGCGCTCGCCACAGAACACGGTTTCGGCAAACAGCTTGCGTTGGCCGCGCGGCTGTCCCACTTCCGAAGGACCGAACAGCAGCTTGCCGCCGATGATGGCAACATCGACCTCCGGCGCGCCGCTGGCGGAAGGGAAGGGCAGCTGCGGCGGAATGTCGAACAGATAATCGCCGAACAGGTCCGGGATGACGGGCACGCTGGCCGGCGACAGCTTGCGCTTGGCGGCGCGCGCGAGGGTGCCGATCAGCGCCGCGTGGCGCGTCGATTTCAGGCCGCACCAGAAGTCGTACATATCGCGCGAAGCCAGCCAGGCGCGCTGCTCGCCGGGGTCGGGCAGATTGTGGATGATGGTCGCGGCGATGGCGCCGCCGCAGCTGGCCAGCAGGATGTCGGGCGCCTTGCCGGCCTGCCGCAGCGCCGCGTACATGCCGATGTAGATGCCAAAACGGAATCCACCACCGCCCATGACCATGCAACGTTTATACGGTTTATATACTTCTTGTAAAGGTTGAATTTGTGCGGGCGTCATGGATGAAACCTTACCACAGCACAGCGTTCAATCCGGCAATTTGATCTGGTCGATATTCGGGTGCCGCGCCGCTTGACGTTGTCGCCTGGGAGGCGAATCATATAGCGATGGACGATTTCCGATACATCGCGATAGAAGAAGCACTGCGCGCGCTGCAAGCGGGCAATGAGGCCGTGCATGCCGACGTAGTCCTGGTGCGCACAGACGTTGCAACCGTGCAGAGCACGGTTAACAGGCTTCAACTTGATGTGAACAAGCTCCAGAGTGATGTGGCCAAGGTTCAGAGCGATGTCGCCAACGTTCAGGGCGATGTCATTAAACTTCAGGGCGATGTCACCAAACTTCAGGGCGATGTCACCAAACTTCAGGGCGATGTCATCAACCTTCAAGGCGATGTTGCTTCTCAACAGACCTCCACGATGCAAATGCAAGCCGAGATCGCACTTTTGAATGGCAAGTTCGACATTTTCGCCGAACATTACGCTAAAAAGGTAGACGTCGAAATGATACGTACAGAATTCTACAAGGCGATGGAGGCCCAAACGTGGAGGCTGATCACGTGGATGAGCGTGGTTTGCTCCGGGCTAACGACCGCAGTCTATTTCATCGCCCGCAACGTCCATTAGTCCTTCGCCGTCACAGTTGATACTCCAGCATCACCCGCAAGGTGGCGCTACCGGGCGTCACCGTCACCCGGTGCCGCACGCTGTCGGCATCGGCGTAATCGTGCCACTCGGTCGAGGTTTGCCGCAGCAGATTGCTGCCTGCGATGCGCAGCTGGCTCTTCGCGTTGATTTTCCATAGCGCGTACACATCGAGTTCCCGCTTCGGACTGCTGCCCAACCGGACCTGCCGCGCCTGCCGCACCGGGCCGCCGGCCTGGTAATTCAAGTTGCCGCCGACCGTCAGCGCCGAGCCATCCGGGCGGTAGTCCGCGCCCAGATTGGCGGTGAACGGCGTCTGGCTCTCGAGCCGGTTGTCCGGTCCCGGCACATTGTCGACATGCGACCAGTTGCGTGCCAGGTTGGCGCGCAGGTCGATCGCCGGGGCGCCACGCAGCAAACGGCGCAGCGGCAGTTTGGCTTCCAGCTCCACGCCGCGCACACTGGCGTTACCGTTGTTGAACGGCGCCTCGATCCATACGCCATCCTGCTCGAACAGACGCGTGATCGTCACGTCTCGGATCCGCCGCAGATAGGCGCTGACGCTGACCAGCGCAGCGTCGCCCAGGTAGTGTTCATAGGCCGCGTCCACGCCCCACGCCAGTTCCGGACGCAGATTCGGATTACCCTGTTCATCGGGATTGGTAGGGTTATTGTTGTTGTCGATAGTGTAGCGGCGCGGTACCAGCTTGGCCAGCGGCGGCGCCTTGTAGGTGCGGCTGACGGCCAGCCGCAGCACGTCCTTGTTCGGCAGCGCATAGCGGGTTTGCAGCGACGGACTCCAGACCGCCGAGCGCGAGTCCAGCGCGTCGGGCGCGTTGGCCGCGTCGGCCCGGCTCGCGGTCTCGAGCCGCTCGTGGCGCAATCCCAGATACAGCGAATAGTTCTTGGTCGCTTCCCATTCGTCCTGCACGAAGAAGGCCACGCGGTTGACGTTGGCGCGGTAGTCGGCGTTACTGGCGCCGGTCTGTGCGCCGTCGGCATCGAACGTTGTTTCGTTACGGTCCTCGCTGCGCACGGCGCGGCTGACATCCCAGCCCAGCGCCAGCGCGTGGCGTTCGCCGACCGGGTGGCGATAAGTGCCGCTGGCCGTCACGCCGGTCTCCGACGGACCGGAATCGACCAGGTGCCGTGCTTTGGCATGTCCGTCGATGTCCATGCCGTGGAAATCGAAACTGCCGCTGCGCCGGTTGCTGTTCACGCCGATTTTCGTCTCCAGTTTGTCGCCATTGGAGATCTGGTGCGTCCACGTGACGTCGCTGCGCAGCATGACGAAGTCCGCGACGAAGTCGGCGTAGTTGCGCGGATACTCGCTGTTATCGCCGACGAGTGCCGTCTCGTCGGCGCGGTTTCGATTGTCGACCCGGCGCAGATTGGCGAAGCTTTGCCAGCTCACCGTGTCGCCACCGTCCAGCTTCCAGTTCAGGCGCGGCGTCAGCGTCAGCGAGTCGGTGCGTCCGGAATCGTTTTGCGGCGTGCGGCGCAGCAGTAGCACGGCGCCATTCGGGTCGCGCTGCTCCTCCCAGTCGGTAAAGGGCTTGTCGGTGTGCTTGCGCTGCACCGTCGCGGCCAGACTGTACGAGTAGCCTCCGCTTTGATCGGAAAGCTGGGCCGTCAGTGTTGGCGTGGTATGGCCGGCCTGGCGGGCGGCGCTGGCGCTGAGCGAACGCTGGCCGCGCTTGACCGCCTTTTTCAGGATGACGTTGATGGCGCCGGCCACCGCCTGATTGCTGAATTCCGCCGTCGCGCTGCGCATGATTTCTATCCGTTCGATCATCTCCGGCGCGATGGTGTCGAGCGAGAAGCCGGCCGCCACCGGCTCGCCGTTCAGCATGATCTGGGTGTAGCCGTTGCCCAGGCCGCGCATGCTGATGGCGCCGCCCTGGCCGGGCGTGCCGGAGATGCTGATGCCCGGCAGGCGCTTGAGCACATCGGACAGCGACTGGTCGCCCTGGCGCACCAGTTCCTCATGCTGGATGACGATGGCGGTGGTGGTTTCGCGCTGGCGCTGGTCGGCGCGGGCAGCGGTGACCTGCACTTGCAGCGTCGCGGGCAGGTCTGCGGCGCTGGCGCCGGCGGCGGAGATCAGCAGCAGGCCGCCGGCGATTCGGTGTAATGACATATCGGTTCCTTGAGGGTTGGCGCCAAATTTTGGGCGGCAGTTCGCCTTGCCGCAGCCTTGAAGGGCTGCGGCGTACCGGCAATGGATGATTGAAAAGGGGAGTGGCGGCGCTTAGTAGCCTTGTTGCTGGCGACGGACCTTGAGTGCGCGCCTGGTGGCGTGGGCATCCAGATCGGCAAGCACGTTTGCCGGATCGATCGTCCGGCCATCCTGACGCACTTCGAAATGCAGGTGCGGCCCGGTTGCGAAGCCGGTTTCTCCGACCGCGCCGATCACTTGTCCCGCGGCGACGCGATCGCCGGCCCTGACAGCGACGCTGTTCAAATGCGCATACAGCGTTTGCCGCGCGCCGGTGTCGATGATGACCGAGGTGCCGTAGCGGCCATTGTTTTCGGCCAACGCGCCGACGGCGGTCACCGTGCCGGCGGCGGCCGCGTGTATCGGCGTGCCTTTGGGCGCCGCAAGGTCGATGCCCTGGTGCGGCCTGTCCGAGACGTCGCGCCGCACGCCGAAGAAGCCGGACACGCGCATTCTATCGAGTGGATCGCGCCACATAATGGCGGCCGGCTGCGCGGAACCGACAACCGCCGGTGCGGCCGTGGCCTGGCGCTCGCTATTGAACGCCAGCGCCGGCTGCAGCAAGGCGCCCGTCGCCAGCACCGCCGCCATCAGTGCCGCGACGGTCCATGCGGCCACGGTGTTCAACGCCGGAAGCGAGGTTTTTTGCATATGCAGGATGCGCGCGGCGACGGTGTCGCCATGAATGCCGCCGAACGCCAGGCCGCCGCTCGGGAGCATCGTCGCCTGCGTCTTCCACTGTTGCAGCAGCGCGGCGGCGTAGCGCTTGCGCTGTTGCTGCGGACGGCCGGCCAGCACGCGTTGGTCGCACGCCAGTTCCAGCGCCCATGTCATCCTGGCGGCCAGCCAGCGCAGCGCGGGATTGAACCAGAATAGCGTTTGCAGCGCGGTCGACACGCACAGCCAGAACGGATCGCGCGCACGCCGGTGCTGCAGCTCGTGCGCGACGATCATCTGCTGCTGGTCGGCGCTGAACTCCCGCAGGTGGCGTGGCAACAGCAGCACCGGCCGGCGTAAGCCGATCAGCATGGGCGAGATTGCCGCCTCGGTTTCCATCACCGTCAGGCGCGAGCGCCCGATCTCCGACAATTGATCTTCGCTGAACGCGCCGTGCGCCAGCAACTCGCGCGGCGACAGCAAGCGCGCCGCCGCCAGCAACCGCCGCCACAGCACGTGTGCGCGCAGCAGTCGGGCCAGCGCGCCAGCCAGGCCGGCGGCGTACAACGCGGCCC
Organism: Duganella sp. AC917; assembly: GCF_979258245.1. Taxonomy (NCBI): domain Bacteria; kingdom Pseudomonadati; phylum Pseudomonadota; class Betaproteobacteria; order Burkholderiales; family Oxalobacteraceae; genus Duganella; species Duganella sp. AC917. The sequence goes on along the minus strand of NZ_OZ409848.1, from coordinate 2,924,048 downwards.
ACAACACAGGCAGTGCCACCGTCAGCGCGGAGGGCATTGTCATGGGCGGCGACGGGTGGTCGGCCGCGCCTGTCGCATCGTGCGGCGCGATGCCGGCATCGCCAGAGTGCTCCGCGTCGGCATGCGCGTCGCCGTCGCCGCCAACCTCCAGCGCCAGGCTGCGAATCGCCGACGACTCCCGGGCGCCGAGCGTGACGGCCGGCGCCACGCTGATTTGCCCGCCACGCGGCAGGAAGGGCAGCAGCGCCGCCAGGGCGACGACAATTTGCGCGGCCAGCCATACCGCGCGGCGGCCCGCGAGCGCCGGCCAAACGCGCAGCGCGGCGGTCAGCACCAAGTACATCGCCAGCCCGGCCAGCGCGCAGCTGACGCCGGCCAGCAGCCATTTGAACAGCATCACGTAGACGGCCATCATGGCTTGGACGCTTCGTCGTCGGGCCAATCGTGCAGCATCTGTTCCAATCGCGCCAGTTCCTGCTGATCGACCAGTTTGCTGCCGGTGAACATGGCGATCGGCAGTGGAGCGTCCATTTCCATTACGCGGCGGCCGAAGTCGTGCGCGAACGCCGCCAGCGTGCCGACTTTCTCCAGTTGCGCGCTGTAGACGTTGATGCCGTGGACGATTTGCACGCCGACCATGCGCTTTTCCAGCATGCGGTCCAGCGTTTTGCGGGTGGACGAGAACGACCACGCCAGTTCGTCGGCGGCGGCGTCGTGGATTTCGCGGGCACTGAGCGGCTGCTGCTTCCAGAGCGTTTTCAGCAGCGTCAGCTCGCTGACGGAGGGAATAGGGGTGTTGGCGGACATGGCGGGACCTTTATGCGACTATTGGGATGATTATGCGACACATGTCGCAAACGAGTCAATCGCCAAATGCATGAATTTGTAACATTGCTTTGAATTAATTCCTCATATGCTACGATTGAGTTTTTGATAACTGCAAATAAAGTGTGGTCGCCGCAGGTCGGACCGAAAGTAGCGCCGCGCGGACACATGGTTAAGCGCTGGTGAATGCGATCACGGCGGGCGTCGATGCGCTATACAATGCACCTGCCACAGCGATCCCTGCCGTGGCCACACCTGCATTGGAAGCACATATGTATTACGGAGAGCGCTTCAACAGCATCACGCACGTGATCGGCGCGGTGCTGGCCGCCATTGGCGGCACGCTGCTGATCGTGCTGGCGGCGCGCAGCGGCGACATCTGGAAGGTGGTCAGCTTCAGCGTCTACGCGGCCACCTTGCTCGGACTGTACCTGACCTCGACCCTGTATCACAGCACGCGCGGCCGCGCCAAGGACGTGCTGCGGCGGATGGACCATTGCGCCATCTACCTGCTCATCGCCGGCAGCTACACGCCGTTCACGCTGGTGAGCCTGCGCGGACCGTGGGGCTGGTGGTTGTTCGGCGTGGTGTGGAGCCTGGCCATCGTCGGCATCCTGCAGGAGATCTGGTATGCCAAAGGCGCGCGCGTGCTATCGCTGGTGATCTACGTCGCCATGGGATGGGTCGGCGTGATCGGCGCCAGTCCGCTGATCGACGCGCTGGGCTGGAACGGCTTCATGTGGCTGGCCGCCGGCGGCGTGGTGTACACGGTGGGCATCGCCTTCTTCGTCACCGACCACAAATGGCGCTACGGTCACGGCGTCTGGCATTTGTTTGTACTGGGCGGCAGCGCATGCCATTTCGGCGCGGTGCTGCTGTATGTGGCATAACTTTGGCGTAACGATTTTTTGAGCTGACAACGTGGATATCAATTCCGACGATCTGAAAACTTTTATCACCGTGATCGACAGCGGCACGCTCAGCGCGGCATCGGTCCACCTGGGCCAGACGACGTCCGGCGTGAGCCGCGCGCTGTCGCGGCTCGAGGACAAGCTGGCCACCTCGCTGCTGACGCGCACCACGCGCCGCATGGAGCTGACCGAGGAGGGCCACCTGTTCCTCGAACGCGCGCGGGCGATCATGGGCGCGATGGAGGAAGCCGAAGAGAGCATCCGCATCCGCCGCCAGAAGCCGGCCGGGCGCTTGTGCGTGGACGCGGCCTCGCCGTTCATGCTGCATTGCGTGGTGCCGCACATGGCCGAATTTCGCGCGCTGTACCCGGACATCAAGCTTGAATTGAGCAGCAACGACCAGATCGCCGATTTGATCGAGCACCGCACCGACGTCGCCATCCGCATCGGCGCGCTGACCGATTCGACCTTGCACGCGCGCGCCCTCAGTTCCAGTCCGCTCTACGTGCTGGCAAGTCCCGACTATCTGGCGCGGCACGGCACGCCGCAAACGCCGGAGGACCTGGCGGCCCACTCGCTGATCGGCTTCGCGCAGTACGAGCAAGGCAACAGCTGGCCGCTGCGGCACGCCACCGGCAACAGCCTGCAGATCACGCCGTCGATCTCCGCCTCCAGCGGCGAGACCTTGCGCCAGCTGGCGCTGGCCGGGCAGGGGATCGTTTGCCTGGCGGACTTCATGACGCACGCCGATCTCGACGCCGGCCGCCTGGTCAAGGTGCTCGAGAACAGCTACACCGGCTACCGGCAGCAGATCCACGCGGTTTATTACCGCAACACGCAGCTGGCTCAGCGCATCAGCTGCTTCCTGGAGTTCCTGCAACGTAAGCTGTAAGCCGAACCGGCAGGAAAGTCATGAAGCTTGCCAGTGTGTGGCGGCGTACAGATATTGATAGCATAGCTATATAAACTGGATTTGCGTGCTTGGAGCGCATCGTCAGATGAAAGCTCAGCAGCAGGTAAGCCGGTAGCCTCAAGTACCGGCACCAACAACAGGGTTGCTGACTGGGAGAACATCATGTCGCAGACTACGCATCCATCCAAGCATCTGGTCAGGGCCTACCTCGAGCGCCGCACGCGCGACATCAAGCCGCCACCGAAGCCCGAGGAAATCCGTCGCCAGCTGGGCTGGGGCATGTTGATGTTCGAGCCCAAGGTCAGCAACGGCGGCCGCTCGTGACTTCCGGCCGGTGCCCCGGCCTTTCGTCATTCACCTGCTGTTTTCCGCTATTCGCCGAATAGCGGTTTCCGCGCCTCCCGTTCCCCGGTATTGTTCTATCCATACCTACAAGGGGAACGCATATGAACGCAGAAATAGCTTACCAATGGCGCAAACAACTGGTCTGGGGGTTGCTGATGATCGCCGTCGGCTGTGCCTTCCTGCTGGAACGCGCCGGCTACATTGACTTCGACGTCGACATCATCCGCCTGTGGCGCTACTGGCCATGGCTGCTCGTCCTGACCGGCATCATCCAGATCATTCCGCCCACCACGCCGCAGTATCTGCTCAGCGGCCTGGCCAACATCTTCTTTGCCGGCTGGTGGTACGTCTCCTTCAACCGCATCTGGGGCTGGGGCTTCGGCGACACGTGGCCGGCGCTGATTGTCGCCGCCGGCGTGGGCCTGCTGCTGCGGCCACTGCTCGATAATATCTTCGCCGCCGCCAGGGAGCAAAAATGAGCTCCTTCTCCAGAACCGATCCAAAATCGCAGATGGCCATCGGTGTCGCGGTCATCGTCATCGGCCTGCTGTTCCTGGTCGATAACCTGGGCTGGATCGACCTCGATTTCCGGCGCCACCTGCTGCCGCTCGCACTGGTTTTCTTCGGCACGCTCAAGTTGATGCAAACCCGCACCTCGTCGGGCCGGTTGATCGGCGCGGGCCTGATCGCCGCCGGCGGCCTGATATTCCTGCGCCGCCTCGGCATCTTCGATATCCACTGGCAGTCGTTATGGCCGGTCCTGCTGATCGTCTTCGGCATCGCGGTGGTGTACAAATCGACCGCCGGCCGCGCCGCCTTCAAGCAGGCAAGCTCCAAGCTCGACAACGAGTTCGAACAGATGGACGTCGACATTGTCTCGTTCATGGGCGCCTTCAAGCGCCGCATCATCACCGCAGATTTTCGCGGAGGCGAAATCACCGCGGTGATGGGCGGCTGCGATCTCGATCTGCGTCAAAGCTCGATCAACGGCGAGGCGGTGCTCAACGTGTTCTCGCTGTTCGGCGGCGTCATCATCAAGGTGCCGGTCGACTGGACCGTGGTTTTGCAGGGCACGCCGATCATGGGCGGCTTCGAGGAGAAGACCGTGCCGCCGGCCGCGCCCGGCAAGGTACTGTACGTGCGCGGCTACGCCATTATGGGTGGGCTGGAAGTCCGTAACTAAGAATGCGGGAGACCTCTTCCGACCGGCGTGGCGCCGGCATCTACCTGGTCGCGTGGCTGTTCATCGGCGTCGCGCTGGGCGCGGTGATCGCGCTCTCCAGCGATACGCCGATGGCCAACGCCATGCTGTTCGCCATTCCGATCAACCTGGTGTACGCTTTCGCGGCCGGCTACTCGGCCTATTACATGTGTCGCGCCTATCCGCTGGGCAGCCGTGCGCCGCTGGCGATCGCGCTGGCGCTGATGGCGGCGGCGCTGGTGTGCGGGATACTGTGGCTGCTGCTGGGGCATGTGTGGAACGGCGTGACCATGCTGCTTGGCGTCGGGTGGGCGGGCATCGACATCACCCGGCAGCTGTCGGCGCTGATCGTCGGCTTGGGCGTCCTGTTGTACGGCTTCGCGGCGGCGCTGCATTACATGGTGATCGAATTCGTGCGCGCCAAACACGCCGAGCAGCGCGAGCTCGAATCGCTGCTGATGGCGCAGGAAGCCGAGCTGCGCATGCTGCGCACGCAGATCGATCCGCACTTCCTGTTTAACAGCCTTAATTCGATCAGCGCGCTGACCTCGCAGGACCCGAAGGCGGCGCGCCTCATGACGCTTGAACTGGCGAGTTTCTTCCGTCAGAGCCTGGGCATGGAGTCACACAAGAAGGTCACGCTGGGCGAGGAGATGGTGCTGATACGGCACTTCCTCGGGATCGAGCAGGTGCGCTTCGGCCAGCGGCTGCGGGTGGAGGAGGCGCTGGACGAAGCCGCACTGGCATGCCTGGTGCCGCCGATGATCATCCAGCCGCTGGTGGAGAACGCCGTCAAGCACGGCATCTGCAATCTGCCGGAAGGCGGCACCGTCAGGGTCGGCGCGCGGCGCGCCGGATCGATGCTGTACATCCGCGTCGACAATCCGGTCGACGCCGATATGCCGCCTGCGGCGCCGGGCCAGGGCAACGGCATCGGCCTGACCAATGTGCGCCAGCGCCTGGCCGGCGCCTACAAACACGAAGCCAGCATCCACTGGGGCTTCAACGAGAACGGCTTCGGCGTCGAGATCGCGATGCCGGCGCAAACGACCGAGGGTGAAGAATAATGGCGGAGATCAGAGCATGCGTATCGTAATCGTCGACGACGAAATGCTGGCGCGAGCGGTGGTGCGCGAGTACCTGTCCGAACACGCGGACGTGGAGATCGTGGCCGAATGCGCCAACGGCTTCGAGGCGGTCAAGGCGATCACCGAGTTGTCGCCAGACGTGGTGATACTCGATATCCAGATGCCCAAGCTGGACGGCTTCGAAGTGGCCGAACTGGCTGGCGCCAAAACGCGCTACATCTTCGCCACCGCCTTCGACCAGTATGCGATCAAGGCGTTCGAGTTCCATGCGCTCGACTACCTGCTCAAGCCTTTCAGCCAGCAGCGCTTCGACCAGGCGCTGGCGCATGCGCGCGCGAATCTGGGTGCCGGTGCGGCCGCCGCCGATCCCGGGGTGGAGAACATGGTGCGCGAGGCGGCCGGCCGCAACAAGCCGTTGGGCCGGGTGCTGATACGCGACGGCGCCAAGGTGCACGTTATCGGCAGCGACAAGATCGACTACATCGAAGCGCAGGACGACTACGTGCAGATACGGGCGGAGGGAAAGTCTTACTTGAAGAACCAGCGCCTGACGGAACTCGAGGGGCAGCTCGACGGCGAACAATTCCTGCGTATCCACCGCTCATACATCGTCAACATCGCGCGGGTCGAGCGCATCGAGCAGGCCACCAAGGACAGCCACGTGGCGATCCTGCGCGACGGCGTCAAGCTGCCCGTCAGCCGCAGCGGCTATCAAAAAATCAGGGATGCGATCCAGTAGGCTGGACGACGTGGTTAAAACGGCTTGCTCTGTTTGCGCGCTGCGATGCCCAGCATGCTCAGGCCGAGCATGACGGTCAGCACCGCCGAGGGCTCCGGCACCGACGACACCGGCAGCACCAGCAGCGTGTCCGTCCGATTGGCGATCTCGGTGGTGGCGCTGTAATCATATTTCGACAAATAGGCTTGGGGATCGATGCTGGCATTCCAGACCGGAGCGGGGCCGGACGCGACCTCATCGTTGGTAACGATGATCACGGCGGCAAATGATGGCGAGCTGATCAGCAGCAGCAGCGCGCATAGCATGACGCAAATTGTCTTCGGCATTGGCATATACCTGTTGTCAGTTATAAACAGGAGCCTTGTGAGCTCGGACAGTCATCATACTATGGAATAATTATCATTATTTTATTTAATTTTCCCATTGTGACAACGTCGTCAATAGTGTGCGGCTATGGTGTTGAGCTAGCGGATTCAATCCGCCACCATGCCGGCATCAGTTGCTGGATCTCGGGCCGGCCGAAGCGATCGTCGATCAGGTAGACGGTGCCTTGGTCGGACTGGGTGCGGATCACCCGGCCGGCCGCCTGCACCACCTTTTGCAGTCCGGGATAGGTGTATGTATAGTCATAGCCGGCGCCAAAGATGGCGTCCATGCGTGAGCGGATTTGCTCGTTGACGGGATTGATCTGCGGCAGCCCCAGGGTGGCGACAAAGGCGCCGATCAGGCGCGCGCCGGGCAGGTCGACGCCTTCGCCGAAGGAGCCGCCCAGCACCGCGAAGCCGATACCTTCGCTGTCCAGCGTGAAGCGGGCCAGGAACTGCGCGCGCTCGGCTTCGTCCATGCGGCGCGACTGGCGCCACACCGGCACGTCCGGATAGGCTTCCGCGAACTGGTTGGCCGCCTTCTCCATGTAATCGAAGCTGCTGAAAAAGGCCAGGTAATTGCCCGGCTGTCGCTGGTACTGGCGCCCCATCAAGGCGGCGATGGGCCGCAGCGATTGCTGGCGATGCTGGTAGCGCGTCGAGATGTGCGCAGCCACCTGCACCGACAGCTGCTCGGCGACGAACGGCGATTCGACATCGACCCAGGCCGTGGTGTCTGGCATGCCGAGCATGTCGCCGAAGTAGTTCCAGGGACTGAGCGTGGCCGAAAACAGCGCCGTGGTGTGCGTGCTCTCGAAGCGCGGCTTGAGGAACGGCGCCGGCACGATGTTGCGGATGCAAAGCACCGAGTTCGAATGGCTGGCGCGGGCGCCTTCGCTTTTCTCGATGTCGAACAGCGCGTGGTCGCCGAAGCTCTCGGCCAGCCGCGCGAACAGCAGGGCGCCGAAGTAGAACTCCTGCAGGTCGGCGTCGACATAGCTCGGATGGTCGGCCATGTAGTCGGAGATCGCGGTGGACGCCGTCTGCAGCGCGCCCATGAACTTCTCCGGCAGGGTGGCGTAGCACTGGTATTCGGCCGTCTGATCCTTCTCCAGCTGATTCCACTGGCGGTGCACGCGGTCCAGCGGCTTTTTCAATTCCTCCGGCACCACCTTGCGCAGCATGCGCAGGCTGGCGTGCTCCATCTCGGCCGAGTACATCTTGCGCGCGCGGGAAACCATGTTGTGGGCCTCGTCCACCAGCACGTTGACCTTCCAGTCGTTGAGCTGCGTGAGGCTGTGCAGCATGGCGCTGATGTCGAAGTAGTAGTTGTAGTCGCCGATGACGATGTCGCACCAGCGCGCCATTTCGCTGCTCAGATAATACGGGCAGACATCGTGCGCCAGCGCGACCGCGCGCAGCGTCTCGCGGTCAAGCGCGAGGAACGACGGCTGCGCGGGGTTGGCGCCGCCGGGTGGCGGCGGCAGCATGATGTCGAGCGCCGACTGGCGCGCGGCCGGCAGCCGGTCGTAGAAGCCCTTGGCCAGCGGGCACGATTCGCCGTGGCAGGCCTTGTCCGGATTGACGCAGGCGGTGGACTTGGCCGCCAGCTCCAAGGTGCGCAAAGGCAGCAGCGGCGCGCCTTCGCGGATGATGTCGACGGCGTCCAGCGCCATCTGCCGGCCGGAGGTTTTCGCGGCCAGGAAAAACACCTTGTCGACGCCATGTTCGGCGCTCGCCTTCAGCATCGGGAACAGGCTGCCCACGGTTTTGCCGATGCCGGTGGGCGCCTGCGCCAGCAGGCACACGCCACGGTTGCTGGCCTTGTACATCGCCTCGGCCAATTGCCGCTGGCCGGGACGGAAATCGGCGTGCGGAAAACGCATGGCCTTGAGCTGCGTGTCACGCGCTTCGCGGTGCGCCATCTCTTTTTCCGCCCATTGCAGGAACAGGCCGCACTGCTGGTCGAAATACGCGCGCAGGCCGAGCGCCGTGTGCTCCTCGTGCAGCATGGTTTCTTTCTGGCTGCCGATGTCGAAGTACACCAGCGCCAGATGCACCTTGTCCAGGCCTTGCTCCTTGCACAGCAGATGGCCGTAGATTTTCACCTGCGCCCAATGGAGCTGGCGCTGGTTGTCGGGCATCTTCTTCAAGTCGCCGCGATAGGTCTTGATTTCCTCGATGCGGTTGGCGCGGCGGTCGTAACCGTCGGCGCGGCCGCGCACATGCAGCGGGCCGAAGTCGCCGGACAGCGGGATCTCGGTTTCGTAGTCCTCGTCGCGGCGCGAGGTCACCAGTGCGTGGCCGGCGATGCCTTCTTGCGCGGTCGGTGAGGGCGTGAAGCGCAGATCCAGGTCGCCGGTCTTGGCGGTGAACTCGCACAACGCGCGCACGGCGACGGTGTAAGTGGCCGCGCCCGCGCTCATGCCGCCCATTGCAGATAGCAGACCGAGATCGGCATCTGGTGCGTGGCGCAGTATTCGATCCAGCGCAGCTGGTTGTCCTGCAGCCGGTCGCCGGGACCCTTGACCTCGATCATGTTGTAGCGCCGCTCGGCGGGCCAGAACTGGATCAGGTCCGGGAAGCCGCTGCGGTTGGCCTTGATGTCGAGCAGGATGCGTTCGAAAGCGCGCTTCAGGTGCAGCGGCGGAATGCAGTCGAGCGCCAGCCCGATCAGGTCTTCGTCGAGCGCCTCCCAGTACAGGAAGGGCGACTGGATGCCGGTCTTGGCCGCATAGTTGGACAGGATGGTGGCGCGATACTGGTCGCCGTCGAGCTGCGCCAGGCAATCGGCGAATTGCTGCGCGCGGCGGCGCTGGAAATCGGCGCTGTGCAGGTCGGCCGGGCCGCGATGGTAGGGATGGAAGAAGGCGCCCGGTATCGGGTGGAACACCGCCTCCCAGCACAGCAGGCCGAACAGGGAATTGATCAGCGAATTTTCAACGTAATACACCGGCGCGTCCTCGCGCGTCAGGTGGTCGCGCACGACAAACTCGACGTAGCTCGGTTCCTGCGGCGGCGGCAGGCTCAGATCGATGCGCAGCGCTTGCGCCAGCGGCGTGCGCGCCGGCTTGGCGTGGCCCAGCTTGCGCGCCAGGCGCGGCGCCATGCGCAGCAGCTGCTGGCGCTCGGCCTCGCTCTCGGGCTGCTGCAACGCGATTTGCAGCAGGTCGAAGGCCTCGCGCGGCTGCTCGTCCTTTTCCAGCACGCGGATGGCGCGCGCGCGGGCGCCGGGATAGTGGCAGCTTGCATACAGCGCGTGCGCGGCCTTCCAGTCGGCCAGTTTTTCCACATGCTGGGCGATGGTGAAGGTCAGCTTGTCGCGGCGGCTGCGCAGCCATTCGTTATCGTCCGAGCGCGGCGGCAGATCGCGGATCACGTCGGCCGGGTCTTCGCCGTCGACAAAGCGCTCGTGGCACTGGTGCAGCATCAGGAAATCGTCGATGTCGCGGCGGCTGCGGAAGCCGCGCGCGGCCGGCGAAAACGCCACCTTTTCGTATTGATAGATGCCCAGGTCGGACAACACGAACTCGGTCCAGTCCTGATGATAGTTGCCGAAGAAGATAAGGCGCAGGCGGTCGCACAGTTGCTGCGTCAGATGACTGTAGACGTGGTCGCCGGAATTCTCATACCAGTTGGAAAAGCGATGCTGGCCGTCGTACTGTTCGCGCAGCGCCTCGAGCTGCTCGCTCTTGCGCAACTGCCGCACGTGCGGGGTCAGCTGGAAGATCTTGCCGATTTCCGGCTTTTGCAGCAGATCGAACAGTTGCTCCAGATGCAGCAGCGGATCTTCCTCGATCAGGCCCAGCGCCGCCAGTGGACGGGCGGCCTCATGGGCGCTGCCGATTTCGGCGTAAGCCAGCTTGCTGGCTCTAAACAGCGTTCCCTTGCGCATGACCATGCGTACCAGCAGCGCGCGCGACGCTTGCGGCAGCGTGGGGAAGGCCGTGATGAAATCGCGTTCCTCTGTGGTCAGCAGATCGTCGTAACGGTCGCCGATCCACGTCAGCACCTGATGGAAGTTATCCAGGTAATAAAACGCGTTGTCGAGAACTTTGATCATTGCAGGGGAAGCGGAAGCGAGGAGAGCGATAAACTGTATTTATATACAGTGTATCGCTTTCAGCACTGCTTGCCCAGCAAAATCAACACCTGCCGGGGAGGATCGGATCAGGCTTGCTTGGAGGCGGGGGTGTTTTTCTCCACCATTTCGCTGGCTTTGGCGATCTGCGCCTCCACCGATTGCACCGCCTGCTTTGTGGCTTTGGTGACTTGCTCGTAGCCGTTGAAGGCGTTGTCGATAGCGGTTTTGACGATTTGCACCGCGTTTTCCGAGCCCGGACGGACGTTTTTGGTGACGTCGTAGATCAGCGCGCTCAGATTGCTCTTGGCCTCGGCCACGTGGGCGTCGGCGGCGCGGGTGAACTCTTCGCGGATCTCGGCAATGATCACGCCCAGCTGCTGGTTGTAGGCGTTGGCGCCGGCAACCCCGGGCTGCAGTTTGGTGGCTGCCAGGGTCATCGCCGCTTTCGGGTCGGCCGCCTGGCTCATTTCCTTGCCGGTGGCCAGTCCGTCCTCGATCTGCGACTTGGCGGTGGCCATGTTCAGCGCGACCACCTGCTCGACGCCTTGCACCGCCTTGCTGGTCAGCGCGTTAAATGTTTCAAGTTGGAATTCAAACAGGGCTTTTGTGGCGTTGGCAAATTGCTCGGGATTCGTAAACATACAGTCTCCTCATTATGATGATGGTATGTAATGCCCCGGGGTTCTCCCGTGTTGTTGTGGGTCCATTATTTAGCAAGAACTAACTTTTCGCAACGGCTATCTTTGAACGGTCCCGCAGCCTTCTCCCAGCCGGCGCCCAGTGGCGTTTGCGAACACGCCAGTTTGCCGTCGACTTTGCTGCGGTATTGCCACCAGGGCGCCGGCCCCGCGCTGAGCTGGGCGCTGCACAGCGACAGTGTCAGCAGTGTGAGCACGGCTGCGGCCCGCGTATTGATATTGATCATGCTTCGAGCGTACAGCAAATCGGCGCCGGAGGCGATGCGTGTCGGGATGACATCATTGCTTGCGGCCTCACAGCGGCGCCACCTTGGGCAGCCGCAAGGTGAAGCGCGCGCCTTCGCCTTCGGTGCTGCTGACCTCGATGCGTCCGCCCAGCACGCCGGTGACGATGTTGTGGGTAATGTACAGGCCCAGCCCTGAGCCGCCGGCGCCGAGCCGGGTGGTGAAGAAGGGATCGTAGATGCGCGGCAGGTTGGCGGCCGGAATGCCGGCACCGTTGTCGCCGACTTCGATGACGACCTCGCCGTTGCCGCCGTCGCGGGCCGACAGCGTGATCGTGCCCGCGCGGTGGCCGTCGAAGCCGTGCAGGATGCTGTTTTCGATCAGGTTGTGCAGCGCCTGGCTGAGCGGTCCAGGATAGCTGTCCATTTCCAGCATGTGGTCGACGTCTTCCTCGAGCCTCAGGCCGTGCTGGCGCAGGCCGGCCTCGAGCGGTTGCAGCAGTTGCGCGATCGGGTCGCCCAGCGCAAAGCGGGCGCGCTGCGAACTGGCGCTGTCGACGGCGATGTGCTTGAAGCTGGCCACCAGCGACGCCGCGCGGCTCAGGTTGCGCACCACCACCTCGTCCGCGCTGGCGGCTTCCTTCAGATAGCTCTCCAGCACCGAGCGGCGCAGGCCGCTGTCGAGGTCGCGCCGCAATTCGGCCGTGCGCTCGCTCATGCTGCTGGCCATCACCAGACTGTTGCCGATCGGCGTGTTGAGCTCGTGCGCGACGCCGGCCACCAGCGCGCCCAGCGCGGCCAACTTGTCGCGCCGGACCAGCTCCTCCTGCGTCAGGCTGAGGTTGTCGAGCGCGGTACTCAGTTCTTCGTTGATGTGCTCGGCTTCGTCCTTGGCCTGCAGCAGCTCGGCCGTGCGCGCCGCCACCAGTTCCTCCAGATGTTCGCGATGGCGCCGCAGCTCTTCCTCGCGGCGGGTGCGCACGATGGCGATGCCGGCAATGTAGGTGGCCGCGCCGATCAGGCTCAGGTCCTCGGCGCTGGGCGTGCGCACTTCGCGGTAGTACATCGCAAACGAACCGAGCACGGTGTCCTTGTCGAGCATGATCGGCATCGACCAGCACGCGCGCAAGCCGTATTGCGCGGCCACCGACTTGTAATCGGCCCACAGCGGATCGTTCATGATGTCGGCCACCACCACCGTTTGCTTGCGGTGGATGGCGGTGCCGCAGGAGCCGGCCACCGGACCGGTCGCGAGGCCTTCGAGGGCGGCAAGATAATCCGGCGGCATGCTCGGGCCCGCGCCGACCTGGACCGTGACGCCGTCCGGCGCCAGCAGCATCGCGGTGCACATCACGTCCTCGGACTGCGATTCGATCACCAGCATCAGGCGGTTGAGGATATCGCGCAGCGGCGCGGCCCGGGCGATCATCTCCAGCAAGCGGTTCTTGCCGTCGCGCAGCGCCTCGGCCAGCTTGCTGCGCGTGACATCGACCACGCGCACATGCATCAGCCGGTGCGGCCCGGAGTGGAGCGGCACCATGCGCAGCTCGCAACACACCGCGCGCCCGGAACTGTGTCGCATGGTCAGCTCGAACACCTGCACGCCGCCGGCCATGACCTGCTCGACGTGCTCGGCGAACACCTGGGGCGAGGCGCGCCCGTCCGGCTGCGCGGGCGGACACAGCGACGGAAAATGCGTTTGCACCAGCTCAGTCGCGGTCAGCCCGAACAGCTCGCGGGTGCGACGGTTGACGTCCAGGATGCGGTGACTGCCGCGTTGCAGCAGCAAAATGGCGTCAGGCGAGCCGGACAGCATGGCGTGATAGTTGACCTCCAGCGTGGACATGGCCGGCAGTTCGGCTTCGATGGGCGCCGGCGAGACGGCGCCCAGGCGCAGCAGGATTTTTTCAGCCAGGTCGTCGGCGTTGAAGCTGAGCGGCAGATAGGCTTCGGCGCCCACCGCGCCCGCGCGCGCGCGTTCGTCCTCGCTGGGCGAACCCGACAAAATGAAGATGGGTAAATCCGGTCCGCCCGCATGGCGCAGGCGCTGGCACAATTCCAGGCCGGCGCTGCCGGCCAGCGCCGCGTCCAGCACGGCCAGGGCGACGCCACCGGCCTCGGCTATGCGCAACGCCTCGTCGCCGCGGCCGACGGCGCGCACGTCGTAGCCATACCTGCCCAGCGTCTTGCCCATCGTGACGTGATCGTACGCCGCGCTGGTGGCGATCAGTATCGTGTGCGGCTGATCGGGTGAGAACGGCGGCATCATGGCAAAGGGTCCGGTTCAGCAAGGCGGAGGTGAAAACTAGTGTATTACAAGATGGGTTGGACCTGCCAGTCGTTTATGCCGCCACTGTCTCGGCCGCCTCCTGCGCCTGTCGAATTTGTGGAAAGTTATCCTCGATCCAGTCGACCAGCGCCTCCAGCCGCTCGGCCGCCTCGCGCCCCATCGGCGTCAGGCTGTACTCCACGTGCGGCGGCATCACCTGTTGCGCCACGCGCAGCACCAGGCCGTCGTAGGCCAGGCCGTCTAGCGTTTGCGCCAACATTTTCTCGCTGACGCCGCCGATCGCGCGCCGCAACTGGCTGAAGCGGTGGGTGCCATCGAGCAGCACGACAAGCACCAGCACGCCCCAGCGGCTGGTGATATGGGCCAGTACCGCGCGCGACGGGCAGTCGGCGGCAAGCACCTGGGCGCGGCGCTCATCGCTGAGGGCGGCAAGACTGTTGCGCAGGGATTTGCTGGTTTTCGGCTCGGGCATGGCGGTTTCCGTTCTGGATGAGGGCACTTACTAAATTGTACGTACTTACAATTCGAAAGTATAGGCTTTATGATGAACCCGACCGCACGGAACGTCCCCTGCGGCACTCAATTCAAAGGAAAAATGATGATTATTGTTACTGGTGCAACCGGCCAACTGGGCCGCCTGGTAATCGCCAGCCTGCTGAAGACCACCCCCGCCGCACACATCGTTGCCGCCGTGCGCGACGTGGCCAAGGCTGCCGACCTGGCCGCCCAGGGCGTGCAGGTCCGTCGCGCGGACTATGACGACGCCGCGTCGCTCGACAGCGCTTTCGCGGGCGCCACCAAGTTGCTGCTGATCTCGTCGAACGAGTTGGGCCGCCGGGTGCCGCAGCACCGCGCCGTGATCGACGCCGCGGTGCGCGCCGGGGTCGGGCTGTTCGTCTACACCAGCGTCTTGCGCGCCGACAGCAGCCAACTCTCGCTCGCTCCCGAACACCGCGAAACGGAAGCGCTGATCCGCGCCTCCGGCCTGAACTACAGCCTGCTGCGCAATGGCTGGTACATTGAAAACTATACCGCCGGACTGGGTGGCGCGCTGGCGCATGGCGCGTTGGCCGGCGCGGCGGGGGAAGGGCGCATCGCCGCCGCCGCCCGTGCGGACTACGCCGACGCGGCGGCAGCAGTTCTGTCGAGCGCGGGCCCGGTCGAGCAAGTGTACGAGCTGGCGGGCGACACCGCGTTCACGTTGGCCGAACTGGCAGCGGAATTGTCGCGCCAGTCCGGCAAGCAGGTGCCATTCCATAACTTGCCGGAGCAGGAGTATCGCGGGATGTTGATGGGGGTGGGCCTGCCGGCGCCGCTGGCCGAGCTGATCTCCGATTCCGACGCGGCCGCCGCCAAGGGCGCGCTGGACGATAGCGGCCATGCGTTGAGCAAGCTGATCGGCCATCCGACGATCACGCTGGCCGACGCCGTCAAGGCGGCGCTGTAGATCTAGCATTCAGGAATGAAAAAAAGCCGCCTCGGCATTTAACGCGATCTTGAGCGCGTTAAGGCTGAGGCGACTTTCTTTGCGTATCCGGTAGAGTGGTGCCCACGGAGGGACTCGAACCCCCACACCTTGCGGCACATGGACCTGAACCATGCGCGTCTACCAATTCCGCCACGTGGGCACTGAACTGCTTGCTGCTTCTTACTTTCCGCTGCGTGTTCTGCAACAGAGGCCCGAATCTTAAAGGAGGGCTGCCACCTCGTCAATAGCAATTTGGTGCTTGGGCGAAATTATTCAAATCCCAAGGTTGCCAGTGCGATCTTGTAAGCGCGTCGGTCACCGCAAAATGAAAAAAGCCTCCGATCGGCCTTGTGGCTGATGGAGGCTTTTTTGCGGAATTTTGTGGTGCCCACGGAGGGACTCGAACCCCCACACCTTGCGGCACATGGACCTGAACCATGCGCGTCTACCAATTCCGCCACGTGGGCACTGTACTACGTTGTTGCTTCGCTGCTGCGTGTTCTGCAACAGAGGCCAGAATCATAAGTGAGCCGCCCATCGCAGTCAAGAGAGAAACGATTTTTATGCGAAAGAATTTTTTGCGCCACGCCGGGCGCGGCAATCGCGGTTTCGCGCTTGCTTGTTGCGGCGCACTTTCGTAAGCTCCACTTTGCTTGCTGGGCAGCCAGTCATACGGAGACTTTCGATGCAGATGTTGGACAACTGGTTTAACAGCCAGGGATTTATGCCGCACGGCCATTGCTTTTTGTGGATACCGTCCATCCTGTGGACCAGCGTCATTGCCGACGCGCTGATCGCGCTGGCCTACCTGACCATTCCCGTCACGTTGATTTACTTCATACGCCGCCGCCGCGACATGCCGTTCAACTGGATGTTCGTCGCGTTCGGTGTGTTCATCCTCGCCTGCGGCAGCACGCACCTGGCCGAGATCTGGGTGGTCTGGCGTCCCGACTACGTGCCGCTGGTCATCCTCAAGGCGATCACTGCCGTCGCGTCGGTGGTGACGGCGATCGCGCTGGTGCGGCTGGTGCCGGTGGCGTTGCGGATACCGAGTCCCGCGCAGCTGGCCGCCGTCAACGCCGAACTGCTGCAAGCCAATCAGGACCTGCGCGCAGCGATGGAGCGCGCCGAAGTGGCCAATCGCGCCAAGAGCGCCTTCCTGGCCGCGATGAGCCACGAGCTGCGCACGCCGCTTAACGCCATCCTCGGCTACACGCAAATTCTGAAGCGCGACAAGCAGCTGTCGGCGTCGCAGCAAGCCGGACTCGGCACGATTCATCAGGGCGGCCATCATTTGCTGGCGCTGATTAACGACGTGCTGGATCTGTCGCGCGTGGAGGCGGGCAAGATGGAATTCCATCCGAAGCCGGTGCGGCTGGGCGAATTGCTGACGGTGGTGGCCGACATCATGCGCGTGCGGGCCGAGCAGCGGCATTTGCATTTTGAGCTGGAACTCGTCGGCGGGTTGCCGCTGGCGATCAGCGTAGACGAGACACGGCTGCGGCAGGTGCTGTTGAACCTGCTTGGCAACGCCGTCAAATTCACCGATAGCGGCGCGGTCCGCCTGCGCGTATCGCCGGCGCCGACGTCCGCATCCGCGTCCGGCCCGGTGGCCACGGCCCAGCTGCGCTTCGAAGTGTTCGACGACGGCGTGGGCATCGACGCGTCGCAACTGGATATTATTTTCGATCCGTTCGAACAAGTCGGCGACACGGCGCGTCGCGCCGGCGGCACCGGCCTGGGCTTGGCGATCAGCCGCCAACTGGTCCGTCAGATGGGTGGCGATGTGAAAGTGGAGAGCACGCCGGGACGGGGCAGTCGCTTCTGGTTCGACGTGCCGATGCCGGTGGTCGACGCGCCCGGCGTCGCCAACGGTGGCGATGACAGCCCCAGCGGCTATCTCGGGCCGCGCAAAAGCTTGCTGGTGGTGGACGATGTCGCGACCAACCGCGCCTTGCTGCGCGATTTGCTGGGCGCGCTGGGCTTCCGGATGCTGGAGGCCGACAACGGCGCCGCCGCGTTGCTGCTGGTGAATATCGATCCGCCGGACATGGTGTTGATGGATATGGTGATGCCGGACATGGACGGCATCGATACGACCCGAAGGCTGCGCGCCGAGCCGCGCACCGCCAACACGCCGGTGCTGATCATTTCGGCCAGCTCGACGCCGGAGGAGGGGCAGCGCGCGATCGCGGCCGGCGCCAACGCCTTCCTCGGCAAGCCGGTCGACGAGCATGCGCTGCTCGGCGAGATCGGCAAACGCCTCAATTTGCAGTGGATAAGATAATCGCGGATGATGGCGCAATGAAAAAAGCCTCCAGTGCGCCGTGAGGCTAACTGGAGGCTTTTTTGCGGAATTTGTGGTGCCCACGGAGGGACTCGAACCCCCACACCTTGCGGCACATGGACCTGAACCATGCGCGTCTACCAATTCCGCCACGTGGGCACTGATACTGCTGAACAACACTGCAATTATAGCGACAGGGTGAGTTTCGCGCCAGATGAACTTTCGTTCCATACTGCGCATCAACCCAGTCTAGCAGTTTCTCGTTTAAACTATGTCTTTCAACATTGTCGCTGCGAGAGACCAAGATTATAGAGCAATCCTGCGCAATGTCAAACACCAATTTCCAAACCTGTCTAAAAAATCCGCTAGCGGCGTGCCCAATTAGTCAATCCTGGCGTTTCCAAGTACACTACGCCTGTCGTCAAGTCATATATATGCACCCGACGATTTTGCCAGGCCGGATTTCCTCTGAACACTGTCAATAACAACTACAGAAATACTTTTGAACCAAATTACCCACACCATTCCCAGCCGGGAGGAAATTCTCGGCATCTTCCGCAGCGCCGAGGCGCCGCTTGACCTGCTCGCAGTAGCGAAGTCGCTCAAAGTCGCGCCAGACGCACAAGCCGTGCTGTCGCGCCGGCTCAACGCCATGCAGCGCGACGGCCAGATCGTCTCCGACGACAGCGGTCACTTCTCGCTTGCCACCGAGACCGGCTTTGTCGCCGGCCGCGTCAGCAGCCACCGCGACGGCTTCGGCTTTGTCATCCCGGACGAGCCGGGCGAAGACCTGTTCCTGCCTGAAAAAGAGATGCAGAAAGTGCTGCATGGCGACCGCGTGCTGGCCAAGGTCATCGGCGTCGATCGCCGCGGCCGTCCCGAAGGCACGATCGTCGAAGTCGTCCAGCGCGCCAACACGCACGTCATCGGCCGCCTGCTCAACGAAAACGGCACCTGGATCGTCGCGCCGGAAGACCAGCGCATCGCCCAGGACATCCTGATCGAAGGCGCGATCGGCAAGGCCAAATCGGGGCAGGTCGTCAGCGTTGAGCTGACCGAGCAACCGATGCGCTTCAAGCAGCCGGTCGGCAAGATCGTTGAAGTGCTGGGCTCGCTTGACGATCCGGGCATGGAGATCGAAATCGCCGTGCGCAAGTTCGGCGTGCCGCACATCTTCTCGGACGCCGCGCTCAAGCAAGCCAACAAGCTGCCCGACGTCGTGCGCGACATCGACCTGGCCGACCGCGTCGACCTGCGCGACATCCCGCTGGTGACCATCGACGGCGAAGACGCGCGCGACTTCGACGACGCGGTCTACTGCGAGCCGGTCAAGATCGGCCGCGCCAACGCGTTCCGCCTGATCGTCGCCATTGCCGACGTCAGCCATTACGTCAAGCCGAACGACGCGCTCGACACCGACGCGCTCGAACGCAGCACCTCGGTCTACTTCCCGCGCCGCGTGATACCGATGCTGCCGGAAAAATTGTCCAACGGCCTGTGCTCGCTGAACCCGGCGGTCGACCGCTTGACCCTGGTGTGCGACGCCGTCATCACCGCCAAGGGCGAGATCAAGGCCTACCAGTTCTACCCGGCCGTGATCCACTCGGCCGCGCGGCTGACCTACAACGAAGTGGCCGATATCCTCGGCAACACCAAGGGACCGGAAGCGGCGCGCCGTCCAGGCATCGTGCCGCATCTGCTGAACCTGTACAACGTCTACCAGGCGTTGTTGAAGGCGCGCAGCGAACGCGGCGCGATCGACTTCGAGACCACGGAAACGTACATCGTCTGCAATCCGTCGGGCAAGATCGAAAAGATCATCCCGCGCACCCGCAACGAAGCGCACAAGCTGATCGAAGAATGCATGTTGACCGCCAACGTCTGCGCGGCCGACCTGCTGATCCGCAACAAGCATCCGGGCACCTATCGTATCCACGCCAGCCCGACCGCTGAAAAGCTCAAGCAGGTGCGTACCTTCCTCAAGCAGGTGAACCTGAACCTGAACGGCGGCGACAAGCCGACCGCCGGCGATTACGCCGAGCTGATGCGTCAGGTCAAGGAGCGTCCGGACGCGTCGCTGCTGCAAACCATGCTGCTGCGCTCAATGCAACAGGCGGTCTACTCGCCCGACAACATCGGCCACTTCGGCCTGGCGTACGAGGCGTACGCCCACTTCACCAGCCCGATCCGCCGCTATCCGGACTTGCTGACGCACCGCGCCATCAAAGCCATCCTGCTGGGTAAGAAGTACGAGCCGAAAATCCCGTCGACCAGCGTGCTCAACACCAACGTCTCGAACGCCACGCGCAAGCAGCAGGCCAAGGACAAGGCCGACGGTAAAGAGAAAAAAGCCGCCGTCGACCTGACCGTGTGGGATGCGCTGGGCGTGCACTGCTCGGCCAACGAACGCCGCGCCGACGAAGCGTCGCGCGACGTCGAAGCCTGGCTGAAGTGCTACTTCATGCAGGACAAACTGGGCGAGGAATTCACCGGCATCATCACCGGCGTGACCAGCTTCGGCATCTTCGTGCAGCTGGACCAGTTGTTCGTCGAAGGCATGGTGCACATCACCGACCTCGGCACCGACTACTTCCAGTACGACGACGCCCGCCACGAACTGCGCGGCGACCGCACCGGCAAGCGTTTCCAGCTGACCGACAAGGTCGACGTGCAAGTGGTCCGTGTCGATCTGGAATCGCGCAAGATCGATCTGCGCCTGGCCGGGGTCGACGCGCCGCCGCCACGTCCGGAGAAATCGTCCAAGGACAAGGATCGCAAGGGCAACATCAAGCCGGGCCCGACGACGTCGCAACGCCACGAGGTCAAGACCACTGCACCGAAATCGGCGCAGTCGGCCCAGCCGTCAGGGCAGGCGGGCGACAAGCCATCGTCGCGCTCGCGTGGCGGACGCGGCAAAACCAATGCCGCGGCGAGTGCCGCGGTAGCACCCCGAGCAGCGAAGCCTGCCTCAAAAAGTAAGAAGAAGCGATAAATAATGAAGAACAAAATGATTTTTGGTTTCCATGCGGTGACCTCGCGTTTGCGTCATGAGGCCTCATCCGTGGAAGAGATTTTCATCGACGCCACGCGCGACGACCGCCGCATGAAGGATCTGGTCGCCAACGCCAAGGCGGCCGGCGTGCGCGTCATGCCGGTCGACTCGGGCCGGCTCGACAAGATCGTCGGCACCCGCCGCCACCAGGGCGTGATCGCCTTCGCCTCGCAGCTGGCGCTGGCGCGCAATCTCGATGAACTGCTCGACGCCATCGAAGGCCCGCCGCTGCTGCTGGTACTCGACGGCATCACCGATCCGCACAACCTGGGCGCCTGCCTGCGCGTGGCCGACGGTGTCGGCGCCCACGCGGTGATCGTGCCGAAGGACCGCGCCGTCGGTCTGAACGCCACGGCAGCCAAGGTCGCCAGCGGCGCGGCAGAGACCGTGCCTTACATCACCGTCACCAATCTGGCGCGCACCTTGCGCGACCTGAAGGACCGCGACATCTGGCTGATCGGCACGTCCGACGACGGCGAAAAAGGTTTGTACGAAGCCGACTTCACCGGCCCGACCGCGCTGGTCATGGGTTCGGAAGGCGAGGGCATGCGTCGCCTGACGCGCGAGACCTGCGACATGCTGGTCAGCATCCCGATGTTCGGTTCGGTTGAAAGTTTGAACGTCTCGGTCGCCTCCGGCGTCTGTCTGTACGAGGCGCGCCGCCAGCGCCTTGCCAGGGAAGCTTAACCAGCATCCCGGCAAAGCAGTTCCGGCGGCTCACTTCGAGGGCCGCCGCTGTTTTCATCCGCTCCCTCCCTCCAAGTCTGCCGCTTCTTAGCAACCACCAACCGGATGCGCTACCATGGGCCTTTCGGTTGTCATTATGTACAGCTATGTTCAAGCACCTGCGACAAGACATTAACAGCATCATCGAACGCGACCCCGCCGCCCGCAACACCTGGGAGGTGCTTACTTGCTATCCCGGCCTGCAGGCGATCGTCATGCACCGCTGGGCCAGCTGGTGCTGGTGGCATGGCATGAAGTGGCTCGGCCGCTTCATCTCCTACCTGGCCCGCATCATCACCGGGATTGAAATCCATCCGGGCGCGACCATTGGAAGGCGCGTGTTCATCGACCATGGCTTTGGCGTGGTCATCGGCGAGACGGCGGAAGTGGGGGACGACTGCACCATCTATCAGGGCGTGACGTTGGGCGGCACCTCGCTGCACACCGGCAGCAAGCGCCACCCGACGTTGGCGCGCGGCGTCATCGTCGGCGCCGGCGCCAAGGTGCTGGGCGGCTTCACGGTGGGCGAATACGCCAAGGTCGGTTCGAACGCCGTGCTGCTCAAGCCGGTGCCGGCGGGCGCCACGGCGGTCGGCAATCCGGCGCACATCGTGCGGAAGGAAGCGGCCGCGCCGGTCAGCGCCACCGCGCATTTATTCTCGGCCTACGGCGTCACGCCGAACGGCGACGACCCGCTGTCGAAAGCGCTGCACGGGCTGATCAACCACGCCGTCCAGCAAGAAGAGCAGATCGAGCGCATCCTGGCAGCGCTGAAGGCGGCGGGGTTGCCCTGTCAGGGAGTAGCCGAATGTGATAAATTGAATTCCGAACATTTAAACAAGCTTGTCGAATAAGGATCATGGACATGGAATCACCCGCAGGCGCAGAAATACTGGACCCGTTTGAAATCCGCGTGCTGGCGGTGCTGGCTGAAAAGGAAGCGCTCACGCCGGACAATTATCCGTTGTCGCTGAACGCGCTGGTCAACGGCTGCAACCAGTTGTCGAGCCGCGATCCGGTGATGTCGATCTCGGAAGAGACGGTGTCCGAGGTATTGCAGCGGCTGATGCAGCGCAAATTCGTCAACGGCATCACGCAGGCCGGCGCGCGGGTGACCAAATACGAGCATCGCATGCGCATCAAATGGTCGCTGGAGCAGGACAAGCTGGCGGTGTTGACGATATTGATGCTGCGCGGGTTGCAAACGGCGGGCGAGATCCGCACGCGCACCGGGCGCTTGCATGACTTCAAATCGGTGGCCGACGTCGAAAACGCGCTGCAATTCCTGATCGACAAATATCCGCCACTGGTCTCGAAGCTCGCCCTCGCGCCCGGCACGAAAGAGCCGCGCTACGGCCAGTTGCTGGGTGGCGAAGACGCACTGGCGCGTGAAGAAACGGCGGCAGGGCTGGGCGGTTCGGTCAGCTCGGCATCGTCGGGCGGCCGGGTCGCTTCGCTTGAGCAGGAAGTGCAGCAACTGCGGCGCGACTTCGACGACCTCAGCGCGCAGTTCGCCGAATTCCGCAAGCAGTTCGAATAACCTCTATAGCCCCGGGGTCAAGTCTGTCATTCGGACACGGGCTCAACCTTAACGCTGCGAGACGGCTGGCCTCGTGTCCGAATGACAGACTTGACCCCGGAAGTTGGTCGCTTCGCTTGAGCAGGAAGTGCAGCAGCTGCGGCGCGACTTCGACGACCTCAGCGCGCAGTTCGCCGAATTCCGCAAGCAGTTCGAATAACCTCTATAGCCCCGGGGTCAAGTCTGTCATTTGGACACGGGCTCAACCTTAACGCTGCGAGACGGCTGGCCTCGTGTCCGAATGACAGACTTGACCCCGGAAGTTGATGGGCTCAGGATTGTGAGTGCCCGCCGTAGTTCAGCCTTCCTCGCGGCGGCGGCGCATCCAGATGGCGACCGTGATCATGGCGACGCCGGCGGCGACACCGATCCACACATTGGCGTTGCCTAACGTCGCCCACGATTCGCCGAAGATCTGCGGTACCGGCAACCGATGCTGCACGTTCTGCGTCACGACGCGGGCGTCATCGAACAGCAGCCACGCGCCCGGCACCACGCTGAGCAACAGCCGGCAGACGATATTGCTGACGAACCAGGTCGAGTTAATGCCGAGATGCATAATCTTCTCGGCCCACAGCAACAGCAGCGCCGTCACCAGCGGCGTGCCCACCGCCCACAGGAATACCTTGGAGCGCGCCATGCTCGACACCATCAGCAACCAACCGACCGTCGGCAACGCCCACAGCACGTACAAGGGCAGCAGTCCGAGCATGCGCAGCGGCGTCAGGTAGAAGTCAGGCGTGAGGAACAGTTCGCCGAACACGTTGGTGCCGTGCGTGAGCAACAGTAGGGCGCCGATGAACAGGACCAGCAGCGACAGCACGAAGCCGATGCCTAGCGTGATCAGCGGCGCCACAACGGCAGCCAGTACGACCTTCGACAACACCGTCATCGTGTCCGAGACCGGCAGCGATTTCCAGAACAGCAGACTGCGGTCGCGGCGCTCGTCGTGCAGCGCGCCAAGGCAATAGAAGAACACCAGGAAGCCGAGCACCAGCAGCACCGGCGCGGACGCGGCCATGTAAGCCTGCGCCATCGTTTCGACCACTTGCGTGCGCACCTTGCCCTCCAGCGTGACGGACAGGATCTGCGATGGCGAACCGTCGCCGTTGATGCTGATGTTCTTGTCGAACGTGGCGGCGACCAGCGCCATCACCGCGACCAGCGTGGCGATCACGGCGGGCGCCCACACTAGCATGCCCTTGTGTTCCCACATCTCGCGCTTGATCAGCCATTTCATGGTTTTCATGCGTAGGTTCCTTTCATGGTGGCGACGAACAGATCGGCGACGCTGGGCGTGCGCAGTTCGCCAAAGTTCGCCAGCTGCTCGCGCGATACACCGTCGAACAGCATGATGGACTTGCCGAACACGGTACGCTGCGTCATCGGCCGCAGCGCGTTGGCGGCGGCGATGAACGGCGGCTCGACCATCACTTCCGTGAAGCGCTCGCCGACTTCGTCCATCGTCGCGGCCAGCGAGATTTTGCCGTCCTGGATGAACATCAGGTCGGTCAGGATGTGCTCGACCTCCTCGATCTGGTGCGTCGTGATGACGATGGTTTTGTTTTCGTCGAAATAGTCCTCCAGCAAATTCTGATAGAACTGCTTGCGGTACAGAATATCCAGACCCAGCGTCGGCTCGTCGAGCACCAGCAGCTTGGCGTCGATGGCCATGACCAGCGCCAGGTGCAGCTGCACCACCATGCCCTTGGACATGGCCTTGACCTTCATCTGCGGATTCAGCTTGGTGATCGCCAGATACTTCTCCGCCTTGCTGCGGTCGAAACGCGGATGCACGCCCTCAACGAAATCGATGGCATCCTTGACCTTGAGCCACTTCGGCAGGATGGCGACGTCGGCGATGAAGCACACGTCGTTCATCAGCGCGTCGCGCTGGGTGCGCGGGTCCATGCCAAGCACCGACAATTCGCCGTCGAACTGGGTCAGTCCCAGCAGGGCTTTGAGCGTGGTGGTCTTGCCCGAACCGTTGGGGCCGATCAAGCCGACGATGCGGCCCGCCTCGACCGTGAAGCTGACCCCGTCGAGCGCGGCTTGCTTGCCGTATCTCTTGCTGAGATTAGATGCGGTGATGATGGCGCTCATGCGGCACCTCCTGGCGCTGCCGGCTTGAGCAGCGACTCGAGTTCGAGGCCAAGCCGGCGGATGCGTTCGAGCATGGCCGGCCATTCCTCGCGCAGGAAACGTTCGCGTTCGCTGGCCAGCAGTTTTTCGGGAGCGCCGTCAGTAACATACATACCTAATCCCCTTCTTTTTTCGACCAGGGTGTCGTCCACGAGCTCCTGATAGGCGCGCAATACGGTGATCGGATTGAGTTGATAATCGGCGGCGACTTGCCTGACCGAGGGCAGGGCATCGCCCGGTTTGAGAATGCCATCGAGCATCATGCCGATGACCTTGTCCTTGAGCTGCCGGTAGATCGGCGCGTTGTCATTCCAGCCTATCGTGGACATACATGTGTACCCCTTGATGTGTGTTAATGAAGTGGTGTTGTAGTGAACTATAACAGTGATCGCGAGAAAAGCAAGCCCAAAAATTCATCTGGTGGTCGCTACCGCGTCGGCTAGCGCACTTTTTCCATCAATTCCAGAGCGTTGGGCAGGGCTGCGCCGGATGCGGTGTTATCGAAGATGCACCAACCCGGATGTTTTTTTAGATAATCTGCAACTTGATTCAGATATTTTTCTTCATACGGTGAGTAATAAATTCTCGGACTGCCGTGCAAACGCGCGTAGATCATGTCGGTGGTCGGCACGAAAACGCCTGCCTGGCCCGCTGGCGGGTCGGCGATGACGCGGGTCACGTCATGACGTTTCATCAGCTCCGTCGCATCGTCCCCGAACCAGCTGCCGTTCCGCGCCTCGCAGGCGAGGGCGCATGTGAAGCTTCCGTGCAGGCGCTCGAAAAACCCGTCGGCAACGTTTTTGTCGAACACAAGGCTGGGCGGCAGTTGCACGAGTATGCAGCCGAGTTTGTCGCCCAAGGTGCCTGCCTCCTCGGCGAACCTTGCCAATAAGTCATCGATGTCCGATAACTTCTGATAATGACTGATGCTTCGAGGTAACTTGACTGAAAAGCGGAAGGTGTCGGGCACACTTTCGGCCCAGCGTGCATAGGTCGAGGCCTGATGCGGCTTGTAGAAGGATGAGTTAATCTCGGCCGCGTTCAAGACCGTGGCGTAGCGTTGCAAATGGCTGCCTTCGCCCGGAAGCCTAGGTGCCGATTGTCGGTCGATACTCCAACCGGCGCAGCCAATACGTATATTTGAAATCGTCATTAATAACCTCGCTCATAAAAGAACACCCTGGTTCATTTTAAGGGTTATCCTGAATCGGTGGCGCGCCATTCGCCAGCATCGGCCAAGCCGGTTGACCAATCATCTCTGTGATTATTATCCGTTACTTGCAATTTGAAACTATAGAAATATATCTGATATATGAATTTTTTATTTCATTCGCCGGATAAGTAGAATACCGTACTTGACATATTAAATCGCACTACCATGGTGCATTCAAAAAAAGTGACAATAGGAAAGCATTGTTTAAAATCTGAATTGTTAAACAATGTTGGCGGAATCGAAAACTCCGTGCTATATTATTTTCACCGCTGAAGCCTTTGGTTGTCATCCTCCGCGCCGTTATCAACCACGATAGCGGTCGTGCTGAGATATTCCAATTTTCCATACGCCTGCGCAGGCGTCCGGGTAAATTGGTAGTGCTGCCCCGATAACCGCTTGTTTAAATCTCTTCCAATTCGATGACGTCGTGATCATCGGTGGATGCTGGCTGGCGTCTGTCTGACTAATCATAGTCATCCGTTTAAATCATTCATCAACATGGATATTGATTATGAATAAACTCAAGTACGATGTACCGGCCGCGATCGTGGTCTTCCTGGTGGCGCTGCCGCTGTGTCTGGGCATCGCCCTTGCCTCGGGCGCGCCGCTGTTCTCCGGCATCATCTCCGGCATTATCGGCGGCATTGTCGTTGGCATGATCAGCGGCTCGCAAACCAGCGTCAGTGGTCCGGCAGCCGGTCTGGCGGCCGTGGTACTAGCCTCCATCACCAAGCTGGGCACGTTCGAGATACTGCTGGTGGCGATATTGATCGCCGGGGTATTGCAGTTGGCTATGGGTATATTTCGGGCTGGCTTTATCGCCAACTACATTCCTTCGAATGTGATTAAAGGGCTGCTTGCGGCAATTGGTATTCTGTTGATCCTCAAGCAGATTCCGCATGCTATCGGATACGACAAAACCGACGTTGATAACTTCTCCTTTACGCAAGGGAATGGCGAGAATACTTTCTCGGCCATCCTCAATGCGCTGAATGTTATTACGCCCGGTGCGTTGATTATTTCGCTGCTATCGGTTCTGTTGCTGGTCTACTGGGATAAAACGCCGTTCAAGCGATTCAAACTGTTACCGGCGCCGTTGTTTGTGGTAGCGCTGGGCATCCTGTTGAATATCCTGTTCATTAATTATGTGCCGGCACTGGCAATCGAACAAACGCACCTGGTGGATATTCCTCCGATCGATACCAGTAATCTTGGCGCGTATCTGCATTTGCCGGAACTCAGCCATTTCGCCAATCGCGACGTCTGGTTCGTCGGCATTACCATCGCTATTGTCGCGTCGCTGGAGACATTGTTGAATGTCGAGGCGGTCGACAAGCTTGATCCCCACAAACGCGAGACGCCGCCCAACCGCGAGCTGGTGGCCCAGGGCGTCGGTAATATCTTTGCCGGCCTGCTGGGCGGGCTGCCGGTCACCTCCGTGATCGTGCGCAGCTCGGTGAACGTTCAATCGGGTAATAAAACCAAGGCCTCTGCCGTCCTGCATGGCGTATTCATGCTGGTCAGCGTTGCATTGCTGAGTCCGTTATTGAATCTGATTCCATTGTCCGCACTGGCCGCCATCCTCATTACGACCGGCTACAAATTGGCCAAAGTTTCGTTGTTCCGCGACATGTATCAAAAAGGCTGGTCGCAATTCGTTCCATTTGTGATTACCGTGCTGGCCATTGTTTTCACCGATTTGTTGATGGGCGTGCTGATCGGCCTGGCGGCGGGCGTGTTTTATCTTATGCGCAGCAACTTCCGCAATCCGTTCTCCATGGAGCAATATCGCCTGCACATCGGCGAGGTGATCAAGATGGAATTGCCCAATCAAGTGTCGTTCTTGAACAAGGCCACCATCAAAACCGCTCTTTGGGAAATTCCCGACGGCTCAAAAGTGTTGATCAACGCCAGCAATGCCGATTTTATCGATAATGACGTTTTGGAAACTATCGAGGACTACCGCGTGGTCGCCGCCGAACGCGATGTACAGCTCAACATCATCGGTTTGCGTGACAAATATGCGTTGAAAGATCCGATCCAGTTCGTGCCCGTGCTGGACCAGGAAACCCAGAAAAAGCTGCGTCCGCATGAAGTGCTGCAACTGCTGCGGGACGGCAATGAGCGCTTCAAGGCCGGCCGCTGCTTCGAAAAGTATTACGTGCACCAGGCAGACGCGACGGCCTCCGGCCAGCATCCGATGGCGGTGGTGGTGAACTGCATCGATTCCCGGACTTCGCCGGAGATCATTTTCGATGCCGGCATCGGGGATTTGCTGACGATTCGTATCGCCGGCAATGTCATCAGCCGTGAAATCATCGGCAGCCTGGAGATCGCGCACAAACTGGGCGCCAAGCTGATCGTCGTCAAGGGCCACTCGTCTTGCGGCGCCATCGGTCTGGCGATGGCCAACGAGCATGCGCACAGCATCGGCGCGATCACCGGCAAGATCCAGATGGCGATCCACCAGTGCTCGGGAACGCAGGCGGAGGCGGGCAGCAAAGAACTGCGCGACCAGATCGCCCGCCAGAACATCGAAAACTCCCTGGCGGAAGTGATCAACGGCAGCGAATACCTGCGCGGTTGCATTCAGCGTGGCGAGATGGGCCTGGTTGGCGCCTACCACGATATCGCGTCCAGAACCGTGCAATTCGGCGAACTGGTCACGGGCGACACCGTACAGCGCTACCGGTCGTCCGATAGCGATCTCGCTGCCTGAGCCGGGAGTTCGCAGGTCGGTCATAATGTCGTCGAGTTCACCTCGAAAAGGACAATATGATCGACCTTAAACGCGTTCTCAAGTTTGCCTTCCCGTTGCTGGCGGCGACATTGCTGCTGGCCGCCTGCGCCTCCCTGATCGGCCCGCGCGAGGTCGATCTGCCCCAAGAGCGCCTGCAACACAATCTCGACCGAAAATTCCCGATGCGCCAGCGCGTGCTGGGCGTGTTCGAGGTCGAACTGAGCCATCCCCAACTGGCCATTCTGGCCGAAAACAACCGTGTCGCGCTGACCGTCGACCTGAACGTGACGCCGCTGCTGGCGCGCCAGTCGTGGCGCGGCAACATGACGGTGTCGGGCCGGCTCAATGTGGACAGCGTGCGCAACACCGTCTACCTCAGCGAGGCACACGTCGATCGCTTCGCCATGGATAACTTGGACGAAGGAAAACAGGTGCAGCTCGCGAGTGTGGCAAACTTGTTGGGGGACAATGTCGTCAAGGATATCGCCGTGCACACTTTCGATCCGAAGGAGTTGCGATATGCAGGTGTGCAGTTCGTCTTGACCGGCATTAGCACGCGTCCGGGCGGGCTGGTCGCGAACTTGCGGCCGGCTGAGCAATCGCGCTAGCGTCGCGTTTCTTAGCGGGTAAGATGTCAACTCCATGACTCGAGGACGCCCAGCATGCAGGAAAAGATCGCCACCGATATTGCCGCCATCCAGTCGATCGCGGCCGTGCCGACGATATTGGAAACCGTTGCGGCGCTAACGGGTTTGCGTTTCGTTTGCGTGGCGCGGGTGACCGCCGATTCCTGGACCACCTGCGCGGTGCTCGACAAGCTCGACTTCGGTTTGAACGTGGGCGACGGGCTTGACGTCACCACCACCATTTGCGAAGAAGTGCGCGACACCCGCCACCCGGTCGTAATCGACCACGTGGCGCGGGACGAGCGCTACCGCGACCATCACACGCCGCGCATGTACGGATTCCAGAGTTATTTTTCGATTCCGCTGTTCCGTCCGGACGGCGAGTACTTTGGCACGCTGTGCGGGCTCGATCCCGTGCCCAACGAGTTGTCGGCGCCCAAAGTGCGCCAGACCTTGCAGCTGTTTGCCCAGCTTATTTCGACCCAGCTTGAAAGCGAGCGCGAGCTGGCCGAAACGCGCACGGCGCTGCTGGACGAGCAGGCCAGCGCCGAACTGCGCGAGCAGTTCATCGCCGTGCTGGGCCACGACTTGCGCACGCCGCTCAGTTCCATCGTCACCGGCGCCGATGTACTGAACATGCTCGCGCTGCCGCCCCAGGCGGTCAAAGTGGTCGACCGCATCCGCCGCAGCGCGATGCGGATCGCCGGCCTGGTCGACGATGTGGTCGACTTTACGCGCGGGCGCATGGGCGGCGGCATCGCCATCGAGCTCAAACTGGAGAGCAACCTGAAAGCGGCCTTCGAGCAAGTCATCGCGGAGTTGCGCGGCGACTACCCGGATCGCGAGATTGTCGTCCAGTTATCGCTCGGCGGGCCGCTGCTGGTCGATGCGGGGCGCATGGCGCAGCTGCTGTCCAACCTGCTCAAGAACGCGCTGGTGCACGGCGACGGCAAGCGTCCGGTGCGGGTGCACGTTACGCAGCAGGGCGGGGCGCTGGAAATCATCGTCGCCAACGACGGTCCGGCCATCCCCGAGGATACCGTCAGCCAGCTGTTCAAGCCTTTCTGGCGCGGAAAGCCGGTTTTCGGGCAAAAAGGACTCGGATTGGGATTGTTCATCGTGTCGGAGATCGCGCTATCGCACAATGGTGAGCTCGATGTTGTCTCCACCGATGATGCGACCTCGTTTGTTTTCAGGATGAAGGACCCGGTTCACGCCGGCTGACCGCAATTCGCGCCGTCGGGCTGCATTTCGTCGCATCGTCACGTTTCATGGCTGGGCCGCAGGCATAGTGGGGGCAATTCAACCCACCCTGCGGAGCACGCCATGATTCAGCAAATTATTTCCCACACCCCCCTCTACGTTTGGGCCTTGCTGGCCTTTCTGGTCTATCGCGGCGTACTGGCCGCCAGCGACCGGGAAGTTTCCTTGCGAAAACTGTTCATCATTCCGGCCGTCATGCTGGTGTTGTCGCTTGTCAGCATCAAGGGCCAAGGCGTGCTCGGCGCGGGTGTGTGGCTGACTGGCATGCTGGTCACTGTTTTGGTTATCTGGACGACGGACAAAGGCGAGATTTCGGTCGATCGGGCCGCCGGCACCGTCCTGCAGCGCGGCAGCTGGACGCCGCTGGTGCTGATGATCGCCATTTTTGCCACCAAGTACACGGTTGCGGTGATGTCGGCGATGCATCCCGAGTTGCAGAGCCAGATGCTGTTTGTCGTCGCAGTGAGCGGCTTGTTCGGCGTGTTCAACGGCGTCTTCGTCGGCCGGTTGCTGCGTTATGTCGCCGCCTATGTGCGCCAGCCGGCCGCAGCCCTGGCTTAATTACGCCGATCCTTAAGCGGCCCCGGCCTGCCTTGTGGCCGGCGGCAAGAGCTTCTACAATGGGCCGCATCGATGACATTGTTGGGGCGGTCTATGTATATATTTGGTATCGGCATCCACGTGCTGGTGGCGATTTTCTTCGCCATCCACGTGATCCGCAGCGGGCAACAGATGTACTGGCTGATGATACTGTTCATGTTTCCAGGGATCGGCAGTGTGGTGTATTTCGTCGCGATCTATTTGCCGAACTCCAAGCTGCAGCACGGCGCGCGCAAGGTGGTGACGGTCGCCGCCAGGACGCTCGACCCGGGACGCGAGTTGCGCGAAGCAAGGCAAGCCTACGAGTACACGCCGACCGCGCAGAACCAGATGCGCCTGGCGAGCGCCTTGCTGGAGGCCGGCGACGCGGACGAGGCGGCAAAGACGTACGAAGCCTGTTTGCAGGGGCCGTTTTCGGGCGATCTGGAGATTCGGTTCGGCGCCGCGCGGGCGACGTTGGCGAGCGGCAGGGCGGGTGCGGCGGTGACGCATTTGCAAACCATTCGCGCCGCCAATGCCAATTTCAGGCCGGAGCAGGTGTCGTTGTTGCTGGCGCAGTCACTGGCGGCGGACGGCAGGCAGGATGAGGCGAGGGCGGAGTTCGATTACGCGCTGAGTCATCACAACAGCTTTACCACGCAGGCGGAGTGCGCCATTTGGGCTGCCGGCGTGGGCGATGCGGCCAAGGCCAACCAGCTCGATCAGGAATTGCAGCGCACGATACAGCGCTGGACCAGCCATACGCGGGATTTGAACCAGCCGTTGATACGGCGGTTGAACGCGGCGATGGCTGCGGTGCGGAATGCGTAGAGCGGATTAGCGTAGCGTAATCCGCCATGGGTATCTCTGTGATTAGTCGTCGACCTTAGCGCCGCTCAGGTCATGGCGTGTGATGACGCCGTTGGTGTCGATCGCGATCCAGCCGCCGCGTGGCGGCGTTGCGTCCGGCTCCCAGTCGGGCAGCACGTAGCGGCGCGTGGCGCCGACCTTGTGCAGGGCGGGGCGATGCGTGTGGCCGTGGATCATCACGTCCGTGCCCGTTTGCGCGAACACGTCGTCGATCGCTTGCGGCGTTACATCCATGATCTCGTACGATTTCGCGCCTTGATCGCTGCGGCTGCTTTCACGCATGCCGGCGATGATGGCCTTGCGCTGCGCCAGCGGCATCGACATGAATTGCGCCTGATACGCGGGCTGCCGCACCATCGCGCGGAATTCCATGTACTTCACATCCTCGGTGCATTGGGCGTCGCCGTGCAACAAGACCAGGCGCTGTCCGCCGATCTCGGCCACGTACGTTTCCGGCAGCAAGGTCAACCCGGCCGCCTCGGCAAAGCCGGCGCCGACCAGGAAATCGCGGTTGCCGCCTGACCAGTAGACACGCGTGCCGCCATCGCTCACGCTACGCAGCGCGGCAACGACTTGCTGATGGAAGGGATCGCTGATGTCGTCGTCGCCCGCCCAGAATTCGAACAGGTCACCAAGCACGTACAACTGTTGCGCGCGCCGCGCATGCCGCTCCAGGAAGTCGAAAAACGCCGCACTGGTGGCGGGATGCGCGGGCTGCAAATGCAGATCGGAGATGAACAGCGCGAGAACGTCGTTCACGCGCTCGCCGGTCTGGTGTTGGCTCATTGCGTCTCGCTGGTGAAAATTACGCGGCCAGCTCGATGCTTTCGATGATGACGTCTTCCGCCGGCACGTCGGCAAACATGCCGCTGCGGGTGGTTTTGACTTTCTTGATGGCGTCGACGACTTCGGTGCCTTCGGTGACTTTGCCGAACACGGCGTAGCCCCAGCCGTCCTGGCCTGGGTAGTCGAGGAAGGAGTTGCCCTTGACGTTGATGAAGAACTGCGCCGAGGCCGAGTGCGGCGCCGAGGTGCGGGCCATCGCCAGGGTGTACGGTTCGTTTTTCAGGCCGTTCTTGCCTTCGTTTTCCACGGTGGCGTCGGCTGGTTTTTGCTTCATGCCTGGCTCGAAACCGCCGCCCTGGATCATGAAACCGTCGATCACGCGGTGGAAGATGGTGTTGTTGTAGTGGCCGGCGTTCATGTAGGCCAGGAAGTTTTCCACGGATTTAGGGGCTTTTTCGTCGTTCAGTTCGACGGTCATTTTGCCCATGTTGGTGGTGATGATTACGTTGGTCATATTCTTATCCTGTATGGTAAATGAGTTATTTTGATGCCGCAGGCCGCTATTTTACAGTTTTGGCTGGATCGGGGTCTTCAAAATCGTGGCGGACTTGATCACCACCGGTATCACCGGGATGTTCTGGAAGATGCCTTTGTCGTCGACCAGCACGCCTTTGATCTTGTCGACCACTTCCTGGCCCTGGATGACTTTGCCGAACACGGTGTAGCCGAAGCCGTCGCGGCCCGGGTAGTTCAGCGCCTCGTTGTCGGCCACGTTAATGAAGAATTGCGAGGTGGCCGAGTTTGGATCGCCGGTGCGCGCCATCGCCAGCGAGTAGGTCACATTGGTCAGGCCGTTCTGCGATTCGATCGGCACCGGCTTGTTGACCCGTTTCTGCGTCAGCTTCTCGTCGAAGCCGCCGCCCTGGATCATGAAGCCGTCGATCACGCGGTGGAAGATGGTGCCTTTATAAAATCCGGATTTGACGTAGCCGAGGAAATTTTCCACCGACTTCGGCGCCTTTTCGCGGTCCAGTTCGACGACTATGTCGCCCATGGTGGTCTTGATTTCCACCTGCGGCGTCGGGCTGGCCGGCGCGGCGGCCTTGGCTGCCGGCCCCGCCGCCAGCGCGGCGCCGGACAGCGCGACACCCGCGAACATGGTCATGAGTTTGCCGAACAGCGATGTCTGCGATTTGTACATTCTTGCTTCCCCATTGAGATTTTTGTTAGTGACGATCGGCCCCACGAGCCAAAATCCTCAGTCATATCGGGCCAATCCGATTTTTATCAATGCTATACTTCTCCAATACATTCCATTCTACCCGCTGTCCGGTCGAATGAAATAAAGCAGCGAACTAATGAAATAACTATACCGAGGGTCTGTCAGTCTCCACGGCATGCGATTGAATATACGGTGCGCCCCGCTCGTTTGGCGCCGCGCCAGGTTCTCGTATTGCCCCGGGGGCGGCACGCGCTTATAAAAAAGAATACCCAAGAGTCCGATGAGCAATTTAAAGATTTACAACACGCTGGCGCGTGACAAGCAGACATTCGTTCCCATGGAAGCCGGCAAGGTCCGCATGTATGTCTGCGGCATGACCATCTACGATTACTGCCACATCGGCCACGCCCGCATGATGATGGCGTTCGACGTCATGTACCGCTGGTTGATGGCCTCCGGCTACGAGGTCACGTACGCCCGCAACATCACCGACATCGACGACAAGATCATCAAGCGCGCGGTGGAAAACGGCGAGACGATCTCGCAGCTGACCACCCGTTTCACCCGCTACATGGACGAGGACACCGGCGCGCTGGGCATTTTGCCGCCCACGCTGGTGCCGCGCGCCACCGAATACGTGCCGCAAATGCTGGCGCTGATCGAGACGCTGGAAAGCAAGGACCTGGCGTACCAGGGCACCGACGGCGACGTCAATTACGCGGTGCGCAATTTCCCCAATTACGGCCGTCTGTCGGGCAAGTCGTTGGACGACCTGCGCGCCGGCGAGCGCGTCGATGTCAACACCGGCAAGCGCGATCCGCTCGACTTCGTGCTGTGGAAGGCGTCCAAGGAATCGGAGCCGGACGAAGTCAAATGGGATTCGAAGTGGGGCAAGGGCCGTCCGGGTTGGCATATCGAGTGCTCCGCGATGTGCTCGGCGCTTTTGGGCGAACAGTTCGACATCCACGGCGGCGGCGCCGACCTGCAGTTCCCGCACCACGAGAATGAGATCGCCCAGTCCGAAGGCGCGTTCGGCCACGCCATGGTCAACTACTGGGTGCACAACGGCTTTGTCCGCGTCGACAATGAAAAGATGTCCAAATCGCTGGGCAACTTCTTCACGATCCGCGACGTGCTGAAAAAATACGATGCCGAAGTGATCCGCTTCTTCATCCTGCGCGCCCATTACCGCAGCCCGCTCAATTACTCGGACGCGCATCTTGACGATGCCCGCGTCGCTTTGACGCGCCTGTACACCGCGCTTGACGGCGTGGAGACCGACGGTGTGGCCCTGGATTGGCAAGAGCCGCACGCCGCGCGCTTCGCCGAGGCCATGGACGACGACTTCAACACGCCGGTGGCGCTGGCCGTACTGTTCGACCTGGCCAGCGAACTGAATAAATCGAAATCGCCGGCCGTGGCGCGTCAGCTCAAGGGTCTGGCCGACATCATCGGCTTGCTGGCCCGCACGCCGCAGCAATTCCGCCAGGCCGCCGTCGGCGAGGCGGACACCAGCGGCGACGCTGCCATCGCCGCCGCGATCGCCCAGCGCATCGAAGCGAAAAAGGCGCGCAACTTCGC
Source organism: Duganella sp. AC917 (assembly GCF_979258245.1). Taxonomy (NCBI): domain Bacteria; kingdom Pseudomonadati; phylum Pseudomonadota; class Betaproteobacteria; order Burkholderiales; family Oxalobacteraceae; genus Duganella; species Duganella sp. AC917. Next base: position 2,888,231 of record NZ_OZ409848.1, on the reverse strand, counting down.
CGAATCGGACAAGATCCGCGCGGACCTGCTGGCCGCCGGCGTCATCCTCGAAGACAAGCCTGACGGCACCACCAACTGGCGCCGCGCATAATGGTCACCGCCAAGGATAACGAGGGCGCAGCCGGCCCGGTATCGGCCGTTCCGCCGTACTGGGAAGAGGCCAAGATCGAGCTCATGAAGCGTGACCGCATCATGAAAAAGCTGATCCCGCAGTTTGGCGACCTGCATCTGGTCGGTCATGACGACCCCTTCACCACCTTGGCGCGTTCCATCGTCGGCCAGCAAGTGACGCCCAAAGTGGCCGACGCCGCCTGGCACAAGCTGCTGCTGGCCTGTCCAAAATGCACGCCCGCGCAGGTGATCAAGGCCGGCGCCGAGCAACTGTCGGCCTGCGGCCTGTCCAAGCGCAAGACCGAATACATCCTCGACCTGGCCGATCACTTCAAGAACAAGCGCGTCCACAGCGCCCAGTGGGGCCAGATGGACGACGAGGCCGTCATCGCCGAACTGGTGCAGATACGCGGCATCGGCCGCTGGACGGCCGAGATGTTCCTGATCTTTAACCTGCTGCGTCCGAACGTGCTGCCGCTGGACGACCCCGGTCTGATCCAGGGCATCAGCCAAAATTATTTCTCGGGCGAACCTGTCTCGCGCAGCGACGCGCGCGAGGTTTCCGCCAATTGGGAGCCGTGGCGAACCGTCGCGACATGGTACTTATGGCGTAGTTTGGACCCGGTTGCTGTAGAATAATCACTCTAATCGCTGCGCGAGGCCTTTTTGTGCGCGTCACAAGATCGCAACTGAGCCGCAGCTGAGAATAAACTCGGAGGTACAATGACCAAAACGACTTTCCTCAATTTTGAGCAACCGATTGCCGAACTCGATGGCAAAATCGAAGAACTACGATTCGTCCAGGATGATTCGGCCGTCGATATCTCGGAGGAGATCGACCGCCTGGCCAAGAAGAGCCAGCAACTGACCAAGGACATCTACGCAAAGCTGACCCCTTGGCAGGTCGCGCAAATCGCGCGTCATCCGCAGCGTCCATACACCATGGATTATGTGAATGAAATCTTCACCGACTTCCACGAACTGCACGGCGACCGCACCTACGCCGACGATTTGTCGGTCGTGGGCGGCCTGGCGCGCTTCAACGGCCAGGCTTGCATGGTCATCGGCCACCAAAAGGGCCGCGACACCAAAGAGCGCGCGATGCGCAACTTCGGCATGCCGAAGCCGGAAGGCTACCGCAAGGCCATGCGCCTGATGAAGCTGGCTGAGAAATTCGGTATCCCGATCTTCACCTTCGTCGACACCCCGGGCGCTTTCCCCGGTATCGACGCCGAAGAGCGCGGCCAGTCCGAGGCCATCGGCCACAACCTGTACGTGATGGCCGAACTCAAAGTGCCGCTGATCGCCACCATCATCGGTGAAGGCGGCTCCGGCGGCGCGCTGGCGATCGCCGTCGGCGACGTGGTGCTGATGCTGCAATACTCGACCTACTCGGTGATCTCGCCGGAAGGTTGCGCCTCGATCCTGTGGAAGACCTCCGAGCGCGCGGCAGACGCCGCCGAAGCGCTGGGCCTGACCGCGCATCGCCTCAAGGCCATCGGCCTGATCGACAAGATCGTCAGCGAGCCGCTGGGCGGCGCGCACCGCGATCCGAAGCAGATGGCCACCATGCTCAAGCGCGCGCTGGCCGACTCGCTGCGCCAGTTCCACGGCATGAAAACCAAGGACCTGCTGGAAGCGCGCCACGAAAAGCTGATGAGCTACGGCAAGTTCAAAGAAACCACGCCGCAGGAATAAACCAGCCGGCATCAACACCAACCGGGAGCGCTGCTCCCGGTTTTGCATTTTGGAGCAGCACTTGAAGAAGCAGCAAATCCCGACCCTGTCCCATATTTTCGAACAAGCCGCCGACGCCGCGTTGACGCGCATCGGCGCGGCGCAGACGGAAGGCGAGGGCGGGCGCATCGCCATCGCGCTCAGCGGCGGCCTGGACTCGTCCGCGCTGCTGCACCTGGCGCACGCCCACGCGCAGGCGCATGGCGTCGCGCTGTACGCCTTCCACATCCACCACGGCCTCAGCGCCAACGCCGACGCGTGGCAGGCGCACTGCGAGCAAGCCTGCGCCGCGCTTGGCGTGACGTTCGAGGCGCGCCGCGTCGAACTGGTGCGCAAGGAAAAGACCGGCACCGAAGAGGCCGCCCGCAAATCGCGCTATGCCGCGCTGGGGGCGCTGTGCCGCGAGCATGGCGTGCAACTGCTGTTCACCGCCCATCACCAGGACGACCAGGCCGAAACCGTGCTGCTGCAACTGCTGCGCGGCTCCGGCACGGCCGGCCTGTCCGGCATGGACGCCGCCAACGCCGCGCCGGACCTGCTGGCCAATCCCGACCTGGTCATGGTGCGCCCGCTGTTGCCGGCCTCGCGCAAGCAACTGGCGGCCTACGTGGCCGAGCACGGTATCAGCCACATCGACGACGAATCCAACGACGACCCGCGCTTTGCCCGCAACGCGCTGCGCCACAAGGTGATGCCGGCGCTGGCCGACGCCTTCCCCGGCTTCCAGGAGCGTTTCGCCCGTAGCGCCCAGCACGCGCAGTCGGCACAGCGGCTGCTGATCGAGCTGGCGCAGCAGGATCTGGCGATGTGCCTGGACGGCGACTGCATCGTCATCGCCAAGCTGCGCACCTTGAGCACCGACCGCAGCTACAACTTGCTGCGCTATTGGTTCGGCACGCGCGCGCTGCGCATGCCCAGCGCCGCCTGGCTGTCCGAAATGCTGACGCAGCTGCTGGAAGCGCGCGACGGCGCCCAGTTGCTCGTCACGCACCCGGATTGCCACGTGCGGCGCCACCGAGACCGCCTGCACCTGACGCCCAAGCTGGCCGACCTGGAAGGCACGCGCGAGGACGAATTCGACCAGACGCCGGGCACCTCATTTGTCTGGAACGGCGAAAGCGACATGGCGTTCCCGGCCTACGGCGGCGTGCTGCACTTCGATGTCCTGGCTGCCGACGCTGCCGCAGGCGCCGGGCTGGACCCGGAATGGCTGCGCGGTCAACAACTCGTGATCGAATTCCGCAAAGGGGGGGAGCGCCTGAAGCCGGCGCACAACCGTCCGACGCGCGGCCTCAAGTACCACTACCAGGCGCTGGGCATTCCCGCCTGGGAACGCGGCCGGCTGCCGCTGGTGCGCGCCGACAAGCAGATGCTGTTCGCCGCCGGCATCGGCATGGATTGCAACCGGTTAAGCGACGGGGCGGGGCGCGTCACGCTGCGTTGGCAAGCGGCATAAAAATTTCCTTGCATTTGCCGAATTTTGTATGTGCATATGCTTATAAGGTATGACTTTATGAGCTTTTTGACTTGTTATTTTGCACTGCGGCATGTAGAGTTAAGGGTTCCATTTACCTTTATTTGAGCGGAAACCTCACTGTTATGGCTTTAATCGTGCACAAATACGGCGGTACGTCGATGGGTTCGACGGACCGTATCAAGAACGTCGCGCGGCGTGTCGCCAAGTGGCATGACGCCGGGCACCGCATCGTTGTCGTGCCATCGGCCATGTCCGGCGAGACCAACCGCCTGATCGGCCTGGCCAAGGAAATCCAGGCACAACCGGATCCACGCGAGCTCGACATGATCGCCTCGACCGGCGAGCAGGTCTCGGTCGGCCTGCTGTCGATGGCCTTGCTGGCGATCGGCAAAAAAGCGGTCTCCTACGCAGGCTGGCAAGTCGCGATTAAAACCGATTCCGCCTTCACCAAGGCCCGCATCCAGTCGATCGACAACGAAAAGGTCAACCGCGATCTGGACGACGGCAAGATCGTCATCATTACCGGCTTCCAGGGCGTCGACGAAAACGGCAACATCTCGACCTTGGGCCGCGGCGGCTCGGACACCTCGGCCGTGGCCATCGCGGCCGCCATGAAGGCGGCCGAATGCCTGATTTTCACCGACGTTGACGGCGTCTACACGACCGATCCGCGCGTCGTCTCGGAAGCGCGGCGCCTCAAGGCGATCACGTTCGAAGAAATGCTGGAACTGGCGTCGCTGGGCTCGAAAGTGCTGCAGACCCGTTCGGTGGAGTTCGCCGGCAACTACCGCGTGCCGACCCGCGTGCTGTCGTCGCTGACCGACCCGTTGCTGGACATCGAAGAAGAAGCCAACTCTGGCACCCTGATTTCGTTTGAGGAAGATACAAACATGGAACAAGCAGTCATCTCCGGTATCGCGTTCAACCGCGACGAGGCCAAAATCACCGTGCTGGGCGTGCCGGATCGTCCGGGTGTGGCGTACCACATCCTGGGACCGGTGGCCGAGGCCAATATCGAGGTCGACATGATCATACAGAATCAGTCGGTCGACGGTAAAACGGACTTCACCTTCACCGTCTCGCGCAACGACTACCAGCGCGCGGTCGACGTGCTGACCGGCACCCAGGCCGAACTGGGCGCCGCCAGCATCACCGGCGACGCCAAAGTGTCGAAGATCTCGGTCGTCGGCGTGGGCATGCGCAGCCACGTTGGCGTCGCATCGCAAATGTTCCGCACCTTGTCGGAAGAGGGCATCAACATCCTGATGATCTCGACCTCGGAGATCAAGATTTCCGTGCTGATCGACGAAAAGTACATGGAACTGGCCGTGCGCGCGCTGCATAAAGCGTTCGAACTGGAAAAGGCTTAATTTTTTCGAAAAATTTGGTCTGGTTTCCTTGACCAGATCATTCCCGGTCTATACCATGGCGGTCGTCTGCTCTGGTGAAGTTTGGCCGGTCGGACAAGGTTGAGCAATCAACTGGGAGACGTGGCCGAGTGGCCGAAGGCACATCCCTGCTAAGGATGCATACGGCTTATACCTGTATCGTGGGTTCGAATCCCACCGTCTCCGCCAAGAATCAGAAAAAAGGCCCCGGCAACGGGGCTTTTTTTCGTCCGTACCGTCGGCTTAACCGTTGTTGGGACGGATGGTCAGGATTTGGGCGAGCGTGCCGATCGGCCCCGTTTCGTCATGAATGGTCGAACTGGTCACGCCCAGGCCATCGGCGCCAAACGAGACCGACGTGTCAAAGCCCAGCCACTCGCCGCGCGGCGTCGCGAACAGATGCGCCGTCAGGTCCAGGTTGGGGAAGGCCACCTCGGTCGGCGCGGCCCGCACGGCCATGCCGTTGGCGATATCGAACAGCGACGCGGCGCGGGCGAGGGCGCTGACCGGCTCGTCCTCGAGCAGCGGCTGGCGGGCGCGCGCCCAGTACGCCGCCCGGCCGGGCTCCTCGGAGGCGCGATGCACGTCGATCGTCGCGATGAAGCCCCCCGGCCAGACCGTGGTCGCATCCCATCGCGGCATCGTCTCGGGACCCGGTATCCGGCGCAGGGTGCTGCCTGCGATGGCGCTCGTGTCGTTCGGCTTGACCAGCCAGGCGCGGGCCCGCAGCGCCGGGCGTCCGCCGTGCAGCAGCGTCGCCTCGATCAGCTCGATGGTACGGCCCGAGCGCAGCGACTGCACGTCGGTCTGTACCTCCCCGATCGGGATCACGCCGAGGATGTCGAACGCCAAGCGGCCGATGTGGAATCCGTTGCCGCGCCTTGCGCAGTCCAGTTCGATGACGTGGGTCAATAGCCCCATCGGCGCCGCGATATGTTGTTCGTGCACGCTCCAGGCGCCGCCGGCGTGCTCGGTGGCCAGAAAGTTTGTATCGCTGAGGCGGGTAAAGTAGGCCATGTGGGGTGTCCGTTTGCGATGCGATCCACAATGGCCGCATGGTTGATCAAATCGCTATCATAAGCCATGGTGGCTAAAGTGCGAAAACTCGGCCGGGCTGGGGCTTGAGCCGGTCCAGCGCACGGTGTTACATTTGTCGGGCGTACCCTTGACCAACGCGCTACCGATCTATATCATAACTCGCGTCCACATTGCTGCTTCACGGCAAGTGGACATAGTTGAGCAATCGACTAGGAGACGTGGCCGAGTGGCCGAAGGCACATCCCTGCTAAGGATGCATACGGCTTATACCTGTATCGTGGGTTCGAATCCCACCGTCTCCGCCAGAATCAGTAAAAAAGCCTCCCTTTGCGGGAGGCTTTTTTATTTGTCCGGACGGAACTGAGTCGCTCGATTCCGTTTGGTGCCGATGAGTTCAGTGCAGCAACCGGAACCCGAATCCGGACATTGCAATGGCCGTACCTCCAATCAAGGGGACTACAACCCCTGCGAAGCCAGCCAGCGTCGCGGGCTGCACACGCCGCGTTGCCACGACATCGTAAATAATCGCAAGCAGTGCCAATAAAAGCATGCCGACACCGGCCAATATCGGGGCGAAGGAAAGACCCAGGCCGAGGGCGGGCCAAAATGCGAAACGCGCAAACGCCGGGCCGATGATGGCCACTGAAGCGAAAAATATGAGCCGGTAGTGTGTTGCAGATCGGCCTCGCCGAGCAACGCCGCAAGACACAAGAATTAGAAACGACGCAAGGCTCATGAAGTTAGCCCACACAAACATGTTCTCCGGGCTAGCCGCCGAATCTACTTGCATCGCGACGCGCATATTGACAGCGGCTCCAGTGGCGACGGTACCCAAGACCACCAGCACGGCCAACCAAGCGAGGCTTCTATGCCACCCTCTCAGTTTCATTGCCGCCAGCACAGCTTGAATCACCACCAATGTGAACCAAAGTGTCAATGCAATACCATGCAAGAGCAGCAGCGTGGGCAGTGGGCGCGGGGAAAATAGTGGACGCAGATAAAACGTTCGGCCGAAGCCCACAACTACAATTGCTAGCAGGACGAGATGTGCGAATAGAAAAGCCTTGGTTTCTTGTGAACGCGAACGCATGATCGCTCCTCGCCGCCGCTTCGACCCAAGCCCTGTAAGCGTACCGGGTCTGGACGCGAACCCCGACGAGCCCGATGCCGTCGATTGTTTCCAAATAGTAGCTTACATCCCGATGGAATTGTTTTTTAAACACGCCATGCAGCCGCAAACGGCAAGCCGGCGGTGTAAAATGGCTAAATGTTCATCTCCCGACAGCGACGACGGTACTTTGCATGGCTGCTCTGCGCCTCCATGCTGATGACGGCATTGATGCCGGCGTTCTCGCGGACGTTCGCTTCGGATCCCGCAGCTAACGCGATGTTGCTTGAAATCTGCTCGGCCATGGGCGTCACCTACGCCAAGTCGCCGGACTCCGAGAGCTCCGACAAGCGCGCGGCCGTGATGAACGACTGCCCCTATTGCCGGGTTCACTTCGACGTCCCGGTGCTGCCACCTGCGCCGGCCCAGCTTCCCCAGTTCAAGATCACCTCGGAACGGCCCGCGCTGTTCTACCGTTCCCCGACGCCGCTGTTTTCGTGGGTCGTCGCCAACCCGCGCGGTCCTCCCGCCACCTGATATCCGTCCAACGCGTGCACGCGGCGACACTCGTCCGCGCACGATGTTATGTTATTCCAGATCGACGCAAACGACAGCGCCGCCCATAGAGGCAGGCGCTGCCACTGACGCCGCCTGGCCTGGGGCCGTCCCATGGCGGCCCGGATATCCATTTCGCGTACCGACACCATGAACACTATTTCCCATTCGCCCGTGGCCCGCACCCGCATCGCCATCTCTTGCGCGCTGGCGCTGCCACTGCTGTCCGCCAACGCCAACCTGGCCTTCGCCGCGGAGGACGCCACCTTGCCCACCGTCGTCGTCACCGCACGGTCCGACAACGGCGGGCTGCATTCGAGCATCGGCACCGGCTCCAACCTCGACTTGAGCCGCTTCGACACGCCGGCCAGCGTCGACGCCATCACCCGCGAGCAACTCGAACGGCGCGGCGACATCAACCTGCTCGACGCGATCACCCGCGCACCGGGCGTCAGCGCCATGCCGCATCCCGGCAATGGCGGCTCCTCGGTGGCCGCACGCGGCTTCACCGATACGCTGTCGGTGATGCGCCTGTACGACGGCATGCGCCAGTACGGCGGCGCCGGCCTGACATTTCCGTTCGACACCTGGGCCATCGAGCGCGTCGAGGTGCTGCGCGGACCGGCATCGGTGATCTACGGCGACGGCGCGATCGGCGCGGTGATCAACGTCGTACCCAAGAAGCCGACGCGCGGCGCGGTACAGACCGAGTTGCAGGCCGGCCTGGGGACCGAGAACAGCCGCCGCTTCGCCATCGGCAGCGGCGGCGCCATCGACGACAAATGGTCGTACCGCGTCGATGCCAGCACAGACCGTTCCGACGGATGGGTGGAGCGGGGCGATTACAGCAACCGCGCCTTTTCGGGAGCGTTGCGGCTCGACATCTCCCCGCGCCTGAATGTGCAGCTCGACGTGGCAAAGGGCAGGCAAAAGCCAATGAGGTACTTCGGCACGCCGCTGATCGATGGCAAGCCCGATCCGGCATTGGCGGAACAGAACTACAACGTCGCCGACAGCGTCATCCAGTACGACGACCGCTGGATCGACGTGCTGGTGAACTGGACCCCGAACGACAATGTCAGCGTGCGCAGCCGCTTCTACGACATCGACAGCGACCGTCATTGGCGCGATGTCGAGGCGTACCGCTACAACCCGGCGACGCGCCTGATCGACCGCTCGGATGCGACCGAGATCTACCACCAGCAATCACAAACGGGCAACACCACCGACGCCGCGTTCAAAGGTAAGCTGCTCGGGATGGGCAACCAGTTTTCCGTCGGATTCGACGTCAACTCCAGCGACTTCCAGCACATCAACAACACCTACGTCGGCAACGCGCCGTCGGTCGATCCGTACAACCCGGTGCCGGGGGCGTTCAGCAGCCCGGTGCCGACCATCCCGCGCTACGACAGCGACGCCAAACAGTATGCGCTGTTCGCCGAGGACCGGCTGGCGCTGGACGAGCGCTGGTCGCTGCTGGCGGGCGTGCGCTACGACCACGCGACCTTGCGCCGCACCGATCTGGTCGCCAATAAACTGGCCTACGACAAGACCTCGAGCAATGTCGGATGGCGCCTGGGCACGGTGTTTCAGCTGACGCCTTCGCTGGCGCTGTACGGCCAGTTCGCCAAAGCGGCCGATCCCATCAGTTCCCAGTTCTTTCTGTCGGGCGCCAACAGCCAGTTCAAGAACGCGACCGGCCGGCAACTCGAGGTGGGCGTGAAGCAGGCGTTCGCGCAGGGCGGTGAATGGACGCTGGCGGTCTACGACATCACCAAAAATAATCTGCTGACGCGCGACCCGGCCAACCCGGCCCGCAGCTTGCAGGTCGGCGAACGCAGCTCACGCGGCATCGAGGCGACGGTCACAGCGGTGCTGGCGCCGGGATGGAGCGTGGAAGCCAATGCATCGCTGCTGCGTGCGCGGTTTGAAGATTTCAGCGAGGCATCCGGCGGCGGCCTGGTCTCGCGCGCGGGCAATACGCCGCCGGACGTGCCCAAGCGTCTGGCCAACGCCTGGCTCAATTGGGAACTATTGCCGGCGTGGACCGCCAGCGCCGGGCTGCGCTATGTCGGCGAACGCAATGCCGACAATGCCAACACGCTCAAGCTGCCATCGTACGCGGTCACCGATGCGTCCTTGCGCTGGAAGATATCGGCCGCCACCAATGTGACGCTGCGGGTCGCCAACGTCTTTGATAAACGCTATTTCACGACCGCGTACTACACGCCGACGCAGTGGTTCTACGGCCAGGACCGGCGTGCGGACATTATCGTCAACCACCGCTTCTGACGGGGAGGCGCGATGCGACGTTATATTTACCTGCTCCATCGCTGGACCGGCATTGTCATGTGTTTGTTGATGGCACTGTGGTTCGTCAGCGGCTTGGTGATGCTGTTTGTCGGCTATCCCAAGCTGACGCCCTGGGAGCGCCTGGCCGCGCTGCCGCCTTTGCCACAAGCGGGCTGCTGTATAGCGCCGGAGCAGGCGCTGGCGAAAAGCGCCGCCCCGGCCGCTGTCCAGCGGCTGACGCTGACCTCGATCGCCGGCCGGCCGCACTATCTGTTGCTCGAAGGCGACGGCCGGTTCACGCCGGTCGACGCCGTCAGCGGGGCAGTGCCCGGACGGGCCGACCAACGCGCCGCCATGGTCGCCGCAGGCAGCTTCAAGCCCGGCGCCGGCGTCAGTTACCTGGGCTTGGTCGATGAGGACCGCTGGACCCACTCGCGCGCGCTGAATCCGCACCGGCCGTTGCATATCGTGGAGCTCGGCGACGAGGCATCGACGCGAGTCTATGTATCGTCCTCGACTGGCCAGGTCGTGCTGGACGCGCCACGCGCCGAGCGCTACTGGAACTTCGTCGGCGCCTGGTTGCACTGGCTGTACATGATCCGTCAGCAGCATACCGATCCGGTGTGGACTTGGACCCTGATCGGCTTGTCCGCCGTCGGTGTGCTGTCGGCGGTGAGCGGGCTGGTTAACGGCGTGTGGCGGTGGCGCTTCAGCGGTCGTTACAAAAGCGGTCAGCGCACGCCTTATCGCGAGGCTTACATGCGCTGGCACCATACCCTGGGGCTGGTTTTCGGTCTGGTGTTGTGCACGTGGGTGTTCAGCGGCTTGATGTCGATGAATCCGTTCAACATCTTCAGCGCAAAGGGCGCGCGTCCCGACGTGATCGCGATGCAGGGCGGATCGCCGGCGGGCTTGCGCTTGGCGGAGACGGTGCCGCAGATACTGCAGCGCTTGCGGACCGATTCCTTCACGCCGCGCGAGCTGGAATGGAGCGTATTAAATGGCCACCCGTTCGTGCTGGCGCGCGATGGCGCGAACGACACGCGGATTGTGGACGCCGCCGGCGAAGGCTTGCGCGTCACGTCATCCTGGCCGCTGGCGCAACTGGAACAGGCGGCGCGCCGGCTGTCGCCGTACCCGGTGACGTCGTTCGAAATGCTCACCCGCTACGATGCGCAGTACTTCGCGCGCGAGCAAGCGTCGATGTATGGCGCCAATGAACGCCGCCTGCCGGCCTTGCGCGCCGTATTCTCCGATCCTGAAAGCACCTGGGTCTATCTGGACGCGCGCACCGGCCAGGTCGAGTTGAGCGCGGACCAAGCCCAGCGCCTCGGCCGCTGGCTGTTCAACTTGTTGCACAGCTGGGATCTTCCGGTGTTACTGACGCCGTCCTGGCCGCGCGAAGCGGCGATCATCGCCCTCAGCATCGGCGGCTTGCTGCTGAGTATGACGGCGGCGGTCATCGCGCTGCGCCGGATGCGGGTCATGCTCAGGAATAGCGTGGCGGTTTCCGGTTCCCAGGCGAACGCAAGTAGTGGAGAATGTGGTGTCGCCTATCAACCCGTCGAACCCCGGAACCGCCAACGATGAAGCCAAGCCGCAGTCACCTCGCTCCCGCCAGATTGTTGGTTCACTGCCTCGCCGGCGTCCTGCTGGCAAACGCCGGCGTCGTCGCGGCCGCCGGGCAGCCTAAAATCGAGGTGCGCGGCAGCCAGATACTCGGTCCCGATCAGCAGGACAGCGGCGAGGCCGACTGGCTGGCACGCCTGAACAACTGGAAACGCGACACCACAGGGCAACACGCACCGTGGCTGGAGGCGATGCGTTCCTGGCGCGCCGACCAGCTCGCGAAGAACGGCTATGACGACGCCCAGTACCGGCGGCCGGAACTGCGCTGGACGCAACGGGATTTCGTCCAAACCCAGGCGATGATGGAAGACCGCTACCTGTATGATCCGGTCAGTGGGCGCTACACCGTCGACCGCTTCCTTGACGATCTGAAACAGCGCTATGGCGGCATCGACAGCGTGTTGCTGTGGCCGGTGTATCCAAACATCGGCATCGACGACCGCAACCAGTGGGACATGCTGCGCGACCTGCCTGGCGGCGTGGCCGGCGTCCGGCAGATGATCAAGGACTTCCACGCGCGCGGCGTCAAGGTGTTCTTTCCGACCATGCCGTGGGATACCGGCACGCGCGACCCCGGCACGACGATACACGAGGCGACGGCGCGGCTGATGGCCGAGATCGGCGCCGACGGTATCAACGGCGATACGATGTTCGGCCTGCCGCTGGAATACCGCACCGCCGCCGATGCAACGGGTCAGCCGATGTCGCTCGAGCCGGAGTTGTTGTTCAACGACGAGCGCATGCTTGCCTACAACAATCAAAGCTGGGGTTACTGGCCGGCGTCGCCGGTGCCGCTGGTGAGCAAATGGAAATGGCTGGAGCCGCGCCATCAGGTTCATGTGTGCGACCGCTGGGCCACCGACCGCACAACGTTGCTGCAGGACGCGTTCTTCAACGGCGTTGGCGTGCAGAGCTGGGAAAACGTCTGGGGCTGGTGGAACCGGTTCACGCAGCGCGACGGCGAGGCGTTGCGCCGCATCTCGACCATTTATCGCGCCTTCCCCGAGCAATTGGTCAGCAGCGAATGGCGGCCGCATGTGCCGACCTTGCATCACGGCGTCTACGCCAGCGAGTTTCCGCTGCCCGGCAAGACGTTGTGGACGCTGATCAACCGCACCGACTGGCGTATCGACCAACGCGTCATGCGCGTCCCGCATGCGGCAGGACAACGCTACTTCGACCTCTGGGATGGCAGGGAAATGACGCCGACGGCGGCAAACGGTTACGCGGAGCTGAGCGTCGCGCTGGAATCGCATGGCTACGGCGCCGTGTTGCGGCTTGATCCCGGTGTCGATGTGGCAGGCCTGCCAGCGATATTGAAAACGCTGGCCAAGCAGGGCGAGCGGCCACTGGAATCGTACGCGAATGCCTGGACGCCGCTACAGCAGAAGATGGTGGACATCGCCGCTACCCCGGTGGCGCACGCCGCGCCGCCCGGCATGGTGAAGGTGCCCGGCGCGCTGTTCGATTTCCAGGTGCATGGTGTCGAGATCGAAGGGGAGAACAAGCCGGGACTGGACGTGCAATACCCTTGGGAACCGGTGGCGCGCCGGCACCACGTGCGTAGCGTCCCGATCAAGACCTTCTACATTGACAAGCACCTTGTGACCAATGCGCAGTTCAAGCAATTCCTCGACGCCAGCGGCTACCGACCTGCGGACGCGCACAACTTCCTGCGCCACTGGATCGCTGGCGCCCCCAAGGCGGACGACGCGCAGCGTCCGGTCGTGTGGGTGTCGCTCGAGGACGTGCGCGCCTACCTGCGCTGGGCCGGCAAGCGCCTGCCCAACGAATGGGAGTGGCAGTACGCCGCCCAGGGCGGGGACGGCCGTCTGTTTCCATGGGGGAACGATTGGAACGCGGCCATGGTGCCAGCGCCGGAAAAAGGAAGGGAACTGACCGCGCCGGAAGCTGTCGGCAAGCATCCGCAGGCGGCCAGCCCGTTCGGCGTGGAGGATCTGGTGGGCAACGTCTGGCAATGGACCAACGAGTTCGCAGATGACCATACCCGCGCGGCCGTGCTGCGTGGCGGCAGCTACTACCAACCGCAAAACTCGTATTGGTACTTTCCGCAGACGTACAAGCTCAACGAGCACGGCAAATACCTGTTGATGGCGCCGTCGAAGGACCGATCAGGCGCGCTGGGCTTCCGCGGCGTCAAGGACGCTGCGGGCTGATTATTGCCTGCCGCGACCGGCTCAGGCGCACTTACGCGAACGCCCGCTCAAGCTCGAGCGTCGAACGTAGTCCGAGCTGGCCGGCGTGCGTGCGCAGCCAGTCGTCTGCCGCCGCCACGCCGCGTTCGTGCAGATGGGTGATGAAATCGAGCTCCGCGTTGAACTTGCTCGACATGCGGTATTCCGAGAACATATCGTTGCCGCTGATCAGATGAAGGCGGGAACGGTTGGCGTGCACGGCATGACCTTCCTGCTCGTCAGGCGCGTCCAGACCATGCTTGAGCGTAGCGAGCTCGCGCACGAAACTGATGTTGAAGGCGATCTCATTGGCGCGGTTGCTGATGTCGGCCATGCTGCGCGGCACAGTCGAGCGCGACACCGGATTGTTCTGCACCACGATCACGTCGCCGGCCCCACGGTCGAGCAGGGGCGCCAGCGGCGGGTTCGCGACGAAGCTGCCGTCCCAGTAAGTTTCCCCATCCACCTCGACGGCGGCAAACACCGTCGGCAGGCAGGCCGACGCCAGCAGCGATTGCACGGTGATCTCTTCGCGCGGGAAGATGCGCCCCTTGCCGGTGCGCACATTAGTGGCCGCGATGAACACAGGAATGGTGTCGGCGGCGCGCACCCGGTCGAAGTTGATCAGGTTCTGCAGCAAAATGCGCAGTGGATTCTGCGTGAACGGGGCCTCGAACACTGGTCCGGCCAATGCGGCGGCCACTTCAAGTGCGTGGTAGGTCGGCGAACATTCCATCGTCCAACCGCCGACCAGATGGTCGAGCAACGTACGCCGCAGCGGGCTGAACGCGGCGGCCCCGGCGAGTCCGGTCCAGAAGCGCTGCAGCGCCTGCTGAGCGCCGTGCCGGCCACCGCCATGCGCATAGCCGTCGGCCAGCACTGCCGCGTTGATCGCGCCGGAGCTGCTGCCGGTGAGGCATTCGATGACCAGATCGTCCTCGTCCAGCAGCCGGTCGAGCACGCCCCAGGTGAAGGCTCCGTACGAGCCCGCTCCTTGTAGGCCGACACTAACCGTTCTAGGCCTGGAGTCGCGCATTCGACGTCCCCTTCAACAGTTGTGCCGCCGCGATGCCGCCGACCAATGCCAGAACCAGGGCGGTGGTGCTGCCGGAAAAACCTACCACGCCGCTGGCGGCGATCGTGCCCGCCTTGCGACCGACCAGCTGCAGGCGCCGCTTGGACATCTGCACGCCCATTTCACTGAGTTCATCGGCGCCGAGCAGTTTCTCGGCGCTGGGCAGCAGCACGGTTTCCTCGTCGGCCACGTGGTGGATGACGATGCGCATGAGGTCCATCAGCAGGCGGTCGTGGCGCTCATCAATCGCATCGCTGGCGCGCAGCTTGGCGATCAACTGGCGCATCTCGTCGTGTTCCGGCTCGCTTTTTCCGACCACCGGGTCCGAGCTGATGCGGCGCATGACGGGATAAAAGCATTCTTCCTCGAGCGTGGCGTGGATTTCCAGCGCGGTGCAAATGTGCGTGGTGAGCGCTTTTTTCACGCGTGGCTTGGCGCCTGCTGTGTACTGGTGGAAGGCGAGCAAGACGTGGCTGTGATCCATGCGGATCATGTCGGTGATGGTAGGGCTGAGTTTGCTGAGCGTGAACATGGCTGACTCCTTATCGTAGTTGTTGCACCGTGGGACATCGCCCCGGCGGGCGCTGCGCGCCGGGGATGCGGATCTTATTTTTGACGGGCGGCGGTGGCGGCCGGGGCGGTGAGTTTCCATGCCGCCAGCAGGGTCCCGCCCACCAGCAGCGACATGAACAGCGGCTTGCCGCGCGTGCTCAGGTAGGTATAGGCGGAGCGTTCATGTACTTTGCTGCGATGACCGCCCATTCGTTGCTGCAACTCCATGCCGTTGGACGCGTACAGCGAGTCGGCGCGATTGGGCACCGTCGGCTGGTCCTTTTGCTGCTGCTTGAACATAAACAGGTTCATGAACTTGTCCATCGCGCGCGGCGCGACCTTGCTCTGCATCGAAATCAGTTTCGAGGCGCCGCCGACATAGATGTCGCGCTGCATGTTCTCGGCCGCGTACAGGATGGCGTCGGCCACCAGCTCGGGTGCGTACAGCGGCGCCGGCAGCTCGGGTTCTTTCTCCATGTAGTTGCGGGCGTGGCCGGTGAACAGGGTGTCGATGCCGGCCGGTTTGACCAGCGTGACCGAGATGGGCACGTTGTCCTTTTCGATTTCCATGCGCAGCGAGTCGGTGAAGCCTTTAACCGCATGCTTGGAGGCCGAGTACATGCCTTGCAGCGGCGCCGCGCGGTCGGACAATTCGCTGCCCAGATTGATGATCGCGCCGCCGGTGTTGCGCATCAGCTCCAGCGCCACCAGCGAGCCGTGCACCACGCCCCAGAAGTTGGTCTGGAACAGTTTTTCCTGATCGGCCAGCGGCACGTCCTGGGTGCGTCCGAAGATGGACACGCCGGCGTTGTTGACCCAGGTATCGATACGGCCGTAACGCTGGATCGCGGCGCGGCCCAAGGCGGCCACTTCGTTCTGCGCGCCGACGTCGGTGGGCACGGCCAGCGCCTCGCTGCCGGCGGCGCGCAGTTCGGCCACCAAGGTGTCGAGCGCGGCGTGGTCGCGCGCGGCCAGCACCAGGCTGGCGCCCTTGCGCGCTGCGGCGCGGGCGGTGGTCAGGCCGATGCCGCTGGTGGCGCCGGTGATGACCATGACTTGGGTGTGTAGCGGTTTCAATCGTGTTGGCATAGTGTTCTCCGAAGAAAGTAGGATGGATAAAGGCCGTGGTGGCCTTTAAATTTTCAGTGCGTCGCTCGCGGCAGACCAAGGCATGTCGCGATTGCTGCGTGCGCCGCTTTCTGTGGCGCTGACGGCGATCAGGCCGACGTCGATGGCCGGATCGAACAAGGTCAACGCGCGCTGCAACGCCGCCGTCAAGCGCATGCCGCCGGCGAGCCAGCCGTGCACCGTGTGCGCCAGCAGGTGACGCACGATGTGTTCGCCGATGCCGGTGACGGCCACCGCGCCTGCCGGGCCGGCATAAAAGCCGGCGCCGATAATGGGCGTGTCGCCGACGCGGCCGAGCAGGGCCGGCGCGCAACCGCCGGTCGACGCGGCCACGGCGAAGTTGCCGGCGGCGTCGCGCACCACCGCGCCGACGGTGTCGCAGGCCTGGCCCGGGGCGAGCGCCAGCGGCACCGGATAGTTCCAGTGTTGCGCGAAGCTGGCGTTGTCTTCGCCGGGAACCAAGCGCTTGCCTTGTTGCAGGTCGTCAAGCATCGCGCTGTGTTTGCGCAGCGCCTGCGTGGTGGTCGGATCGTGGTCGGCGGCGCCGATGTGGCGGGCGAAGCGCAGCGCGCCTTCGCCGCACAGCAGCCAGTGTGGCGTGTCCGACACCGCTTGCGCCACTTCCACCGGATGGCGCACGCGGCGCAGGCCGGCCACGGCGCCAAGGCGCCCCAGGCTGTCCATGACGGAGGCGTCCATTTCAATGGTGACGCCATCCATGCGCAGCACCGAACCGGTGCCGGCGTTGAATCGGGGATCGTCCTCCAGCACGCGCACGGCGGCCACGGCCGCTTGCAGCGCGTCGGCGCCGTCGCGCAAGCGCTGCAGGCCGGCGTTCGACGCCTCCTCGCAGCCATCCTGGTCTTGGATATCGGCGCCGGCGCCGCCGTGCGCTACAACAACCGGCGCTTGCCGGGATAATATCGGGTTCAAAATAGCTGCTTTCATCGGGAGTCAATGCTGGGGAATCGGAACTGTCATGATGCGCGCAGTGGTCGGCGCGCGATGTAGGCGTTCGTCGAAGGGTGGGGTAGGAATTCGACGTATGATGATGAGTGCGCTAAACCAGCGCTACCGTGCGGTGACACACAGTCGGGTTCCGGTGCGCTGGCTAGAGTAGGGGCTACCCACTTCAGGAAACCCCATGGACGATCATCTGACTGTCGCGCCGCCCGCTGCGGCCATCACCACCTATCCCGTCAACCTGCGCATCAACGGCGTGCCCCACCGCTTCGAGGTCGAAGCCTGGGTGACCTTGCTGGACCTGCTGCGCGAGCGAGCGGGTTTGACCGGAAGCAAGAAAGGCTGCGACCAGGGCCAGTGCGGCGCGTGTACCGTGCTGGTCGGCGGCAAACGCATCAATTCCTGCCTGACATTAGCGGTGATGCAAAACGGCAAGGACGTGACGACGGTCGAGGGTTTGGCCGATGGCGCCCAACTGCATCCTTTGCAGCAGGCGTTTATCGAGCACGATGCCTTCCAGTGCGGCTATTGCACGCCGGGTCAGTTGTGTTCGGCCGTGGGATTGATGAACGAAGGCCAGGCGCAGACCGTCGCCGAGGTGCGCGAGCTGATGAGCGGCAACGTCTGCCGCTGCGGCGCTTATCCGGGCATCGTTGCCGCTGTGACCGAGGTCCTGGGGCTGCCCGAGCGCAAGGACAATCCGGACCGTCCGTATCTGCCGGGGACGGTGCCGGCATGAATCCCATCACCTACCTCGAGGCCGGCGACGTGACCGGCGCGCTGTATCACAGCGAGCAACCGGGCCGGGCATTCATCGCCGGCGGCACCAATTTGATCGACCTGATGAAAGAACAGGTGATGCGCCCCCACGCGCTGGTCGACATCAACAGCCTGGCGTTGGCCGAGATCACGCCGAGCGCGTCGGGCGGCTTGCTGCTGGGCGCGACCGCCCGCAATGCCGACACCGCCTATCATCCGCTGGTGCGCGGCGGCTACCCGCTGCTGACGGCGGCGATTCTGGCTGGCGCCTCGCCGCAAATCCGCAACATGGCCAGCAATGGCGGCAATCTGTTGCAGCGCACCCGCTGCCACTATTTCTACGACATCGGCACGGCGTGCAACAAACGGGACCCTGGCAGCGGCTGTGCGGCCATCGGCGGCCTGACGCGCCAGCACGCCATCCTCGGCGCCAGCGCGCACTGCATCGCCACCCATCCGTCGGACATGTGCGTGGCGCTGGCCGCGCTCGAGGCGGTGGTGCATGTGGAATCCGCCAGCGGCGCGCGGCAGATCGCCTTTGCCGATTTCCACCGCTTGCCCGGCGACCATCCGGAACAGGACACCACCCTGGCGCCGGGCGAATTGATCACTCATATAGAACTGCCGCCGGCCGAACAATTCGCGGCCCACTCGGCCTACCTGAAATTCCGCGACCGCGCCTCGTACGCCTTCGCGCTGGTGTCGGTGGCGGCCATGCTCGACGTCGGCGAGGACGGCGTGGTGCGCGACGCCCGCCTGGCGCTGGGCAGCGTGGCCCACAAGCCGTGGCGATCGCCGCTTGCCGAGGCGGCGCTGGTAGGCCGCCCTGCCGGCGCGGAAACGTTCGCGCACGCGGCCGAGCTGCTGCTGACCGGCGCCCAGGGGCATGGCGAGAACGACTTCAAGATCACGATGGCGCGCCGCGCCGTGATCCGCGCGCTCGAGCAGGCGCTCGAAGGCACGCATGACAATTCCCATGAATTCGCCGGCAAGGAGCCACTGTGACCGATCTGATTCAAGCATTGCGCACGCCCGTTGCCGACCAGGGCACCGGCGACGTCAACATCGGCATGGCCGTCTCCCGTGTGGACGGCCGCGACAAGGTCACCGGCCAGGCGCGCTACGCGGCCGAGCACTGGCCGGACGCCGGCGCCGAGCCGCTGCTGTACGGCGTGGTCGTCAGCGGCAGCGTCGCCAAGGGCCGCATCACCGCGATCCGTGCCGCCGCCGCGCTGGCCGTGCCGGGCGTGGTGGACGTGATCACGCACGAGAACCGCCCGCGCATCCGTTCCTTCGACATCTTCTATAAAGACATGACGGCGCCGGGAGGTTCGCCTTTCCGTCCGCTGTACGACGACAAGGTGCTCTACAGCGGCCAGCCGCTGGCGCTGGTGGTGGCCGACACGTTCGAGGCCGCGCGCTACGCCGCCGCGCTGGTGGAGATCGACTACGACGTCGAACCGCACGAGACCTATCTGCTGCAGCATCGCGGCCGCGCCTACACGCCCAGCCGCCTGAAGGCCGGCTACACGCCGCCGCCCGATACCAAAGGCCACCCGGACGATCGCTGGGACAACGCCGCCTTCCGCATCGAAGGCGAGTACTACAGCGGCGTCGAGCACCATAATCCGCTGGAGATGTTCGCCTCGACCGTGATACGCGGCGAAGACGGCCACCTGACCATCTACGACAAAACGCAAAGCTCGCAGAACAGCCGCTGGTATGTGTCGCACGTGTTCGGCCTGTCGAAGGACAAGGTCACGGTGCGCAATCCGTACGTGGGCGGCGCTTTCGGCTCCGGCCTGCGGCCGCAATATCAGCTGCCGCTGGCGGTGATGGCCGCGCTCAAACTGGAGCGCTCGGTGCGGGTGGTGCTGACGCGCCAGCAGATGTTCAGCTTTGGCCACCGGCCGGAAACCCAGCAGCGCGTCCGGCTGGCGGCCGAACCCGATGGCAAGTTGACCGCCATCATCCACGAAGCGGTTGCGGAAACCTCGCGCATCGAGGATTACGTCGAGGTGGTGGTCAACTGGTCGGGCGAGCTGTATGCCTGCGAGCATATCCGGCTTGGCTACAAGCTGGTCGACCTCGACCATGCTACGCCGATCGACATGCGGGCGCCGGGCGCCGCCCACGGCGTGCACGCGCTGGAAGTGGCGATGGACGAGCTGTCGTACGCGCTGAAGATGGATCCGCTGGCGCTGCGGCTGAAAAACTACGCCGAGGTCGATCCCACCCACGGCTTGCCATATTCGACCAAGGAGCTGCGCGCCTGCTACGAGCAGGGTGCCGCCCGCTTCGGCTGGGACAAGCGCCCGCTGGAGCCGGGCACGATGCGCGAAGGGCGCGAGCTGATCGGCTGGGGCATGGCCACCGGCATGTGGGACGCGATGCAGATGTTCGCCCGCGCCAGCGCCGTGCTGCATGCGGACGGCAACCTGGTGGTGAGCAGCGCGGCCACCGACATCGGCACCGGCACGTACACGGCGATGAGCATCATCGCCGCCGACGCCATGGGCCTGCCGCTCGAACGCGTGCGCTTCCAGCTGGGCGACTCGACCTTGCCGGTCGCGCCGATCGAAGGCGGCTCGTCGCATGTGGCCACCGTCGGCTCGGCGGTCGACGGCGTCTGCGACAAGCTCAAGGAGCGGCTGTTCAAGATGGCCCGCAAGATGGACGGTTCGCCGCTGGCCAAGGCGCGGCTGGCGGACGTCGAATTCGCCGCCGGCGGCGTGCGTTTGATCGCTCGGCCGGAGGTCGCGGTTTCGCTGACCGACATCATGGCCGCCAGCGGCGAGGCGCGCATCGAAGAGAAGTACATGATGCTGCCCAATATGCTCAAGCAGATGAAGTACCAGCGCGCCACCCACTCGGCGGTGTTCGTCGAAGTGCGGGTCGATCCGGAGTTCGGCACGGTGCGCGTGACGCGGGTGGTCAGCGCGGTGGCGGCAGGGCGTATCATCAACGCCAAGACGGCGCGCAGCCAGATCATTGGCGGCGTGGTGTGGGGCATCGGCCAGGCATTACACGAGGAAACCTTCTGCGACCATCACGAGGGGCGTTTCATGAACCACAACCTGAGCGAATACCATGTGTCGGTCAATGCCGACATCCACGATATCGACGTCATCTTCGTGCGCGAGGACGACCGCATCGTGAGCAAGATCGGCGCCAAGGGCGTCGGCGAAATCGGCCAGGTGGGGGTGGCGGCGGCCATCAGCAACGCCATTTACCACGCCACCGGGCGGCGCCTGCGCAGTACGCCGATGACGCCGAACAAGGTTATGCTGCCGTAAACTGGAGAATGCGATGCCAATAAAAACCGTGGACGGTTACGAGATCGACTACACGGCCGAGCCGTTGGAGGGGTGCGACGATTGGGGCGCGTATGTGGCGATCTTCGCGCCGTCGGACAACCCGATGCATATGAATAACATCGTGCCCAAGAAGCGGGTGGCGGCCGACGTCGCACTGGGCAGCGAGGCGCTGGCCGAGCAGGAGGCCGAGAAAGCCGCCATGGAAATCCTGCGGCAACTGCAGCCGGCGCAGACGTAGCCCCGGCGGGCATACCTGGCGTCGATTTAATCTTCAATCGTGGAGTGATCTATGAATATGTTGTCGTCCGGGGACCTCGTCAAGCCCAAGCTCGGCGGCCCGGAAATGATCGTGGTCGGCGTCGCGGATTTCCATCGCGACCGGCCGGAGGCGTTGTCGGTGTTTTGCGTGTGGGATGAAAACCATTTCTTGCATGAGGAAGTGTTTCAAACCCAGCACTTGGCGTTGATACGCAAGGAGCGCCGGCGCGCGATGCGCCGCTCCGACCTTGAATATCGCGACTGCGCAGCGAGCCAGCCGACCGGCGGCATCGAGTTGCAGGATGTGTCGCTGTCGCTGGACGGACAGCGCGTGACGTTCTATGTGCAGCTGTCGACCATGGCGCGCAAGTTCGCGCTGATCTCGGCCGGCGCGCTGACCGCGTCGTTTCCCGAGACCGGGGGCGGGGCGCTGGCCGCGTTCGAGGCTAACCGTTCGCTGATCAAACTGGCCTGCCAGCGGAAAATCCGCACCTATCCGGGTTTTCCGGTGCTGATTTTGCACGCGGCCGACTTCGAGTAGACGTCCACTGGACTCGTGCACGTAGAGCTGCTTGGGATTTTTCTTTGTCGCCTTGGTGAATATCATAATTGCCGAACCCGGCTTCCCCGCAGACAATATGGGAAAAGGGAGACGGCATGTTAACAAATTTAAAAAAACGGGTGGGCAATGGTGTCGTCATCGGCGCCTTGCTACTGGCCAGCCACGCCCTGGCGGCGGTTACGGTCGGCGCCGACAACGCGAATTTGCAGTACACGGGACGGATCGACCAGCGCGCCGCCGCCGCGCCCATCATTTCGTGGCCCGGCACCAATATCGAGGGCAACTTCACCGGCCCCACGCTGGCCCTCAAACTCGACGACCAACTCGGCAAGAATTTTTTCGACGTCTACATCGACGGCGACCTGACGCGGCCGGTGCTGGTGCAAGCGGATAAGGGAAGTAAAACCTATCCCGTCGCCGACAAGCTGGCGCCAGGTCCGCACAGTTTTTTGATCACCAAGCGCTCCGAGGGCGAGGAGGGCGCCACCGTCTTCCAGGGCCTGGAGCTGGCCGACGGCGGCCAATTGCTGGCGCCGCCGCCGCGCAAACAACGGCGCATCGAGTTCTTTGGCGATTCCATCTCCAGCGGCATGGGCAACGAGTCGCCCGCCGACGGTCCCGACCATCTGGTCAAGGACAAGAACAGTTTCATGTCCTACGCGTCGATCACCGCGCGCGCGCTGGACGCCGAGCTGCATCTGATCTCGCAAAGCGGCATCGGCGTGATGATCAGCTGGTTCCCGTTCACGATGCCGGATTTCTACGACCAGCTGAACGCGGTCGGCAACAACGATAGCGTGTGGGACTTCAAGCAGTGGACGCCGGACGTCGTCGTCATCAACCTGTTCCAGAACGACAGCTGGCTGGTCGACCGCGAGAAGCGCCTGACGCCGGTGCCGAACGATGCCGAGCGCGTGGCCGCGTACCGGAAATTCGTTGAGACGATACGTTTCAAGTATCCCAACGCTTACCTGATCTGCGCGCTGGGCAGCATGGATGCGGTCCGGCCCGGTTCAAAATGGCCGGGATATGTGCGCAAGGCCGTCGATCAGATGCGCGACGAAAACAAGGACGCCCGCATCGATACCGTGGTGCTGCCGTACACAGGCTTCAACGGACACCCGCGCATCCCGCAACACCAGGCCAATGCCGCGCTGCTCACTGCGGTGATCCGGGCAAAAATGAACTGGTAAGCCAAACGCCCGAGGCGCAATAGCCTTCGCCTTGGGAAGGCGCGTAGTCTTAAACAGCATGACTTTCTAAAGTGACATCGACACGCGCCGGATAGCGCATATGCGAGCCCTAAAAACTTATTAATAACGTCCGGGCACTATTCGTTTCGTCGACGTCCCCACACCATCATGGTCTGGAGCGTCTCGGCAACGAATAGGAGATGGTCATTGTTTAATCGCAGGAGCGGCTGCCGGCTGGTGCCCGGCCCATGGATCATATTGACCGGCGCGGTGTTGTCAGGCTGCGCCACGCAGGCGCCGCACGCGCCAAAGCAGTTGGCGACGCCGGGCGCCTGGTCTGTCGCCGCCGATGATAAGGTCGCCCTCGCGCCAGCGGATCCGGCTTGGTGGACGCGGCTAAATGACCACGCCATCGACACGCTGGCGCCGGCTGCGCTGGCCGACAATCCCACCCTGGCGCAGGCCTTGGCGCGGGTGGACGAAGCCGATGCCAATCTCGGCACCAAGGCCGCCCAGCGGCTGCCGGCGCTACAGGCCAGCCTGGGCACCAGCCGCGCCCGCGTCGTCGACGACGGGCAAGCCAGCTACGCCACCGGCGCTTCGCTGGGGCTGTCGCTGAGCTGGGAGGCCGACCTGTTCGGCCGCGTGCGCAGTGCCATCGACGGTGCGCGCCACCGGCTCGACGCCCGTAACGCCGACGCCGACGCCGCCCGCCTGTCGCTGGCGGCGCGCGTGGCCGATACCGTGCTGGCGCTGCGCGGCTGCCGTTTTTCGCACGCTGTGCTGAGCGACGACATTGCCTCGCGCCAGGTCACGCTGGAGCTGACCCGGCGCAAGCTGTCGGTCGGCGCGGCGCCCGCCGTGGACGAAGCCCGCGCCCGTTCCGGACTGGCCGCCGCCCGCACCACCTTGGCCACCCGCCAGCAGCAGTGCAGCGGCCACTTCAATACCCTGGTCGCGCTGAGCGGACGTGATGCCGCCAGCGTCGGCGCGCTGATGGAGGCGCCGGTGGCGGCCAACGCCTCGCCGGCCTTGCCGCGCTACGCCGAGTGGCTGATGCCGGCCGCCCCCAAGGTCAAACTGGCGCTGCCGGCCTCCGTGCTGGCGCGGCACCCCAACGTGAGGGCGGCGCAGGCCGAACTGGCCGCTGCCTGGGCCGATATCGCCGTCGCGCGCGCCGAGCGGCTGCCGCGCCTCGACCTCGGCGCCGCCTTGTCCGGCCAATGGCTGCGCGCTGGCCGCCAGGACGGCGCCGGCTGGAGTGTCGGTCCCGCCTTCAGCATGCCGCTGTTCGATGGCGGTCGTGGCGCCGCCGCCGTCTCGGCCGGCCAGGCGCGTTACCACCTGGCGCTGGCGACCCTGCAAGGAGCCGTGCGCGACGCCGCCCGCGACGTCGAAAACGCGCTTGCCGCCATACAGTCCGCCGATGCCCGCCTTGCCACCACCCGCGAAGCGGCGGATGCCGCGCAGGCGGCGCTCGACGCCACCGACGCCATGTGGCGTGCCGGCGCCGCCAGCCTGTTCGTGCTGGAAGACGCGCGGCGCCTGCTGGCGTCGGCCCAGAACGACGCTATTGCCGCAGTGCAGGACAGCGGCCAGGCGTGGATCGCACTGGTGCTCGCCTGCGGCAATTCCTCGATCACCTCCGAAAGTACGTTTAATGAAACTATATGACAGCCGACCCGATCCGGCCGACGCACCGCTATTGCCGTCCGGGCCCGTTGAAGCCAGCGCCGGGCGTCCGGCAGCGCCCCGCCTGGCGCGCAGCACCATCGCTTACGCCGGCGCCATTGCGCTGGGTGTGGCCGCGCTGGGCATCGCCGTCGCCATCCTGGGCCGCGCGCCTGCCGCTGTCGACGCGCCGCCACCGGCCAGTGCGGCCATGACGGTCACCCTGGCGGCGGTCGCGCGCGCCAACTGGGACGCCACGCTCGACGCCTCGGGCGCCATCGAACCATGGCAGGAGGCGGTGCTGGGCGCCCAGGGTTCCGGCCTGCGTCTGCTTGAAGTGCGCGCCAACGTCGGCGACTGCGTGCGACGTGGACAGGTGCTGGCGCGCTTCGACGCCGCCACCTTGCGCGCCGGCCTGGCCGAATTGCAGGCCGGCCTGCTGCGCGCCGAGGCCGAGGCGCGCCAGGCCGCCACCAACGGCCAGCGCATGCAAACGCTCAAGGGCAGCGGCGGCATCAGCGAGCAGGAGCTGTTGCAGTATCAAACCCAGGCCGACACCAGCGCCGCCCAGGTGGCGGTGCTGCGCGCCCAGGTCGAATCGCGCCGTGTGCAGCTCGACTATGCGGAGTTGAAGGCGCCCGACGACGGCATCATCAGTTCCCGCAGCGCGACCGTGGGCGCCGTGGCCGAGAGCGGCGCCGAACTGTTTCGCCTGATCCGTCAGGGCCGCCTTGAATGGCGCGGCGAGCTGACCGCCGCCCAATTGGCGCGCATCGCGCGCGGCCAGCGCGTCGTGCTGCGCCTGCCCGACGGCAGCGCCGCCGGCGCGCGGGTGCGCCAGAGCGCCCCGCGCCTGAACGCCGAGTCACGCATGGCCACCGTCTACGCCGATATCGACGCCGGCAGCCGCGCGCGCGCCGGCATGTACGCGGCCGGCAAAGTGGTGCTGCAACAGCGGCAGGCGCTGATCGTGCCCGCCGCCAGCGTGGTGATCCGCGATGGCCGCAGCTACGTGTTCAAGGTCGGCGCCGACGCTGTCGGGCCATTGGCGGCGGCGCGCGCGGTGCATGTCGAGGTGGGCCGGCGCCAGGGCGACGCGGTCGAACTGCTTGGCAGCGTGGCCGTCGGCGAACGGGTGGTGGTGCAGGGCGCAGGCTTCCTCAAGGACGGCGACACCGTGCGGGTGATTCGTGCCAACGCCAGCGCCGCCGCCGACGCGGCCGCGCCAATGGACAATAAGGGTTGACGATGAACTTTGCCACATGGTCGTTGCGCAATCCGATCCCCGCCATCGTGCTGTTCATCTTGCTGTCGCTGGCCGGCGTGCGCGGCTTCCAGCAACTGTCGATCCAGAACATGCCGGACCTGGATCTGCCGAGGATTAACATCCTGCTCAGCCAGCCCGGCGCGGCGCCGGCCCAGCTGGAAACCGAGGTCGCGCGCAAGGTCGAGGATGCACTGATCAGCCTTCCGGGCTTGAAGCATGTCAGCTCGTCGATCACGGACGGGCAGGTGCATATCAGGGCCGAATTCGTGCTGGAAAAGCCGCTGTCGGACGCGCTGATCCAGACCAAGGACGCGGTCGACCGCATCCGCTCCGATCTGCCGCCTGACCTGGAACAGCCGTCGATCAGCGCCGTCACCACCGGCGACAGCGCCACCTTGACCTACGCGCTGGCATCCGAGCGGCTCGACGAAGAGGCGCTGTCCTGGTTCATCGACGACGAGTTGACCAAGGCGCTGATGGCGGTGCCGGGCGTTGGAAAGGTGACGCGGCTGGGCGGCGTGCAGCGCGAGGTGCGCGTGGAGATCGATCCGGTGCGGCTGGCGGCGCAGGGCTCCACCGTGGCCGACGTCTCGCGCGCCTTGCGCAGCACGCAGCAGGAGTCCTCCGGTGGACGCGGCCAGTTGGGCAACGCCGAGCAATCGGTGCGCACCATCGCGACCGTGCGCCAGGCCGGCGAACTGGCGGCGCTGCCGCTGACGCTCGCCAACGGCCGCCAGTTGCGCCTGGACCAGGTGGCGACCGTGCGCGACACGTCGGCAGAGGCCACGTCGGCCGCGCTGCTCGACGGCAAGCGGGTGTCCGGCTTCGACATTTACCGCTCCAAGGGTTTCGACGAGACCCGCATCGCCGCCGGCGTGGGCCAGGTGCTGCAAGGCCTGCAGCGCAAGGACGCCTCGCTGCGCTTCACGCCGGTTTCGGGCAGCGTCGCCTACACGTTGCAGCAGTACCACGGCTCGATGCAGATGCTGGTCGAGGGCGCGTTGCTGGCGGTGCTGGTGGTATGGTGGTTCCTGCGCGACTGGCGCGCGACGCTGGTGGCTGCGTCCGCACTGCCGCTGTCGGTGCTGCCGGCCTTCGCGGCGATGGCCTGGCTGGGCTACTCGCTTAACACGCTGACGTTGCTGGCGCTGGCCGTCATCGTTGGCATCCTGGTCGACGACGCCATCGTCGAAATTGAGAATATAGAGCGCCACCGGCGCATGGGAAAGCCGATATTGGAAGCGACCGGCGACGCCGTCAACGAGATCGCGCTGGCGGTGATCGCCACCACGATGACCCTGGTGGTGGTGTTCGTGCCGACGACAATGATGGGCGGCGTGCCGGGACTGTTCTTCAAGCAGTTCGGCTGGACGGCGGTGATCGCGGTGCTGGCGTCGTTGCTGGTGGCGCGGCTGCTGACACCCATCATGGCAGCCTGGCTGCTGTCGTCCGGCCACGGCCACCAGCCTGAACACGAGCAGGCGGACGGCCCCTTGATGCGCCGCTACCTGGCGGCGGTGCGCTGGTGCCTGCGCCATCGCGGCGCCACCATGGCGGCCGCCGCGCTGTTCTTCGCCGGTTCGTTGGCGCTGGTGCCGTTGATCCCGACCGGCCTGGTGCCGGCCGCCGATCGCGGCTACACCACCGTCGGCCTGGAACTGCCGCCCGGCACCGCGCTGGCCGACACCCTGGCTGCCGCCGAGCGCGCGCGTGTGGCGCTGCACGGCATCCCCGGCGTGGCGGCGATCTTCGCCAGTGTCGGCGCCGACGGCGGCGCCGGCAAGCCCGCCAGCGGCGGCGTGCGCACCGCCACGCTGACCCTGGCCCTGGGCGAGCGCGGCGAACGCCCGGCCCAGCAGGAGATCGAGGCGACCGTCAGAAAGCGTTTGCAGCAGGTCGCCGGCGTACGCTTCACCGTCGGCGGCGGCCTGGGCAAGAAATTCGAATTGATCCTCGCCAGCGACGACGCCCGGGCGCTGCAAGCGACCGCGCAAGCCTTCGAGCGCGAACTGCGCGGCGTCGGCAGCCTGGCCAATATCGGCTCGACGGCCAGCCTGGAGCGGCCCGAGATCGTCGTGCGCCCGGAGGCGCAGCGCACCGCCGAACTTGGCGTCAGCACGGCTGCCATCGGCGAGACGGTGCGCATCGGCACCGTCGGCGATTTCGATTCCAGGCTGGCCAAGCTCAATCTGGATAACCGGCAGATCGGCATCCGGGTGCAGGTGGCCGAGTCGCTGCGGCGCGACCTCGACGCCATCGGCAGCTTGCGCGTCAACGGCCGCGCCGGCCAGGTGCCGGTCGATAGCGTGGCCACGTTGTCGGTCGAGAGTGGGCCGTCGCAGATCGACCGCTACGACCGCCGCCGCTACGTCACCATCAGCGCGGACCTGGGCGGCATGCCGCTGGGCGAGGCGATGAAGGCGGCGATGGCGCTGCCGGCCGCGCGCGCCATGCCGTCGACCGTGGCGATGATCGAGGAGGGCGACGCCGAGACCGCCAACGAACTGGCGTCGGGCTTCGGCATGGCTTTGATCACCGGCTTGCTGTGCATGTTCTGCGTGCTGGTGCTGCTGTTCCGCGACTTCCTGCAGCCGGTGACGATTTTGTCTGCCATTCCGCTGTCGCTGGGTGGCGCGTTTGTCGCGCTGCTGCTGGCCGGCAGCGAGCTCGATGTGCCGTCGATGATCGGCCTGGTGATGTTGCTGGGGATCGTGACCAAGAATTCGATCTTGCTGGTCGAATACGCGGTGCTGGGCATGCAGGAACGCGGCCTGGACGTGTTGGCGGCCTTGATCGACGCCTGCCATAAGCGTGCGCGCCCGATCATCATGACCACCGTGGCGATGATCGCCGGCATGCTGCCGATCGCGCTGGGCTTGGGCGCGGATGCGAGTTTCCGGCAGCCGATGGCGATCGCGGTGATCGGCGGCTTGTTGACATCGACGTTGTTGTCGTTGTTGGTGGTGCCCGTGGTGTTCAGTTACATCGACGGCCTGCGCCGGCATTTGACCGGCCGGATGAAACACGTGATACGCACTCGCGCCGCCTGAAACGCATTACCGATTTTATTTTTCTTTAGCTTTATCAACCTGAAAGAGAACCACAGCATGAAAAAATCCTCCCTCTCACTCTCCCTGCTGGCACTGGTGCTGTCCGGCGCCGCGCAAGCCCAGGTCGTGGCCCCCGAGCTGGCCGCCAAGGAAGCCTCCCCGGAGCCATCTCACTGGGGCCTGGGCGTGGCCGCCGGCTACACCGCCAGCGCCTACCGCGACTTCGACAATGAGGTCAAAGGCCTGCCGTTGCTGATGTATGAAAACCGCTATCTCAGCTTCTTCGGCACCACGCTCGACGTCAAGCTGCCCTCGGCGGGCCCGGTCTCGTTCCGCCTGCGGGCCAAGTACTCCGGCGACGGTTACGAAGCCAAGGATTCCCCTTACCTGAGCGGCATGGACGAACGCAAGGGCGGCCTGTGGGTCGGTGGCGCGGCGATCTGGCGCAACAGCATCGTCAACGCCTCGGTCGAGGCGCTCACTTCCACCGGCGACGCCGAGGGCAAGCGCGTTAAGCTTGAACTGAGCCGTACCTTCAAATCCGGCGCCCTGGCGGTCACGCCGCGCGTGGCGGCCAACTGGTATGACGAGAAGTATGTCGACTACTATTATGGCGTCAAGGCGACCGAGGTGCGCGCGGGCCGCGCCCAATACGTCGGCAAGTCCTCCACCAACGCCGAAGTCGGCGTGCGCTTCGGCTACGCCGTCACGCCGCGCCACAACGTGTTCGTCGACGTCAGCGCGATGTCGTTGGGCAGCGCCATCAAGGACAGCCCGCTGGTGGAGAAATCGAGCGAGAGCACCGTGCGGTTCGGCTACCTGTACAACTTCTAAGCTAAGGTTTAATTAGCTTCGGGAACACGACGCGGACGCTGAAGCCGCGTCCGTCGAGGCCGGCGCCGGTGACGATGGTGGCCTGGTGCAGGCCGGCGATGGCGGCCACCAGCGACAGGCCGATACCGCTGCCGCGTCCGCTGTTGCCCTCGACGATGCGGTGAAAGCGTTTAAAGATGAGCTCACGCTCGGCCTCGGGCACGCCTGGGCCGTCGTCGGCCACCTCCAGATACACGCGCTGCACGCCGTCGGCCTCGACATGGCCGCAGCCGATGCGCACGCGCCCGCCAACTGGTGCAAAGCGCAGCGCGTTGTCGACCAGGTTGCGCAGCAGGATGGCGATTTCGTCGATGTCGCAGACGACCGGACAGGCGCGGGTGTCGAGCACCAGGCTGCGTCCGGTTTCGGCGGCGTTGAATTCGTATTCGTGCGCCACGTGTTGAATCAGTTCGCTGGCGTCGGTCAGCGTCGCGCGCGCGAGGTTGGCGCCGGCGTCGAGCCGCGCCAGGTCGAGCAGCTGTTCGGCCAGGCGCGTGCTGCGCCTGGCCACCTGCAGCAGCTTGACCAGCGCGGCATCCTTGGCGGCGGCGTCGGCGGCGCCCAGCGCCACTTCGGCCTGGGCCTGCAGCGCCGCCAGCGGCGTGCGCATTTCATGGGCAGCATCGCCGATGAAGCGCCGTTCCGAATCGACCGCCTCGTCCAGCCGCAGCAGCAAATGGTTGAAGGATTCGACCAGCGGGCGCAGCTCGCCCGGCAGTTTGTCGAGCGGCAGCGGCGTCAGATCGAACTTTTGCCGCTTCAACACGAGTCTACCGAAGTTGGCGATGGGCTTGAGCGCGTGGTACAGCGCGTAGTCGATCAAGAAGCCGACCACGGCCAGTACCAGGGTCAGGACGGTCAGCGCGATCAACGCTTCCCGCTGCATTTCCCAATCCACCACGCTTTGCAGGTTGGCCACTTGCACAGAAACGCGGCCGGTGCGGTCGGAAACGGCATATACGCGCCAGCGTTTGCCTTCGATCATGGGGCTGGAAAAGCCTTGCTGGCCGAGCGGACGCAAGGGCGCGGCCGACACGCCCGGCGTGCTGATGAACAGTCTGCCCCTGCCGGTCCATACCTGGAAGCTGAAGTCCTCGTGGGCGGCCCGGTTGTCGAGCGGCAGTTCCAGTCCGGCGCCGAACGGGCCTTTGTCGATTTTGTCCGCTGGAATCGCCATCATCAGCTTATTTGCAAAGGCTTGCATCTTCGCATCCCACACGCTGTGTTTGCTCTGGAAGGTGTACGCCACGAGCGCGCCGCCGCCGACCAGCCAGCATGAGAAAAAGGCCAGCCCCAGCACCGTGCGCACCCGGCTGCGCAACGACATCATGCGTTGGCCTCGCCGATGCTGTAGCCCTGGCCGTGCACAGTGACGATGACCTCGTCGCCGAGTTTGCGCCGCAGCTGGTGGATGAACACGGCGATGGTGTTGCTGCCGATGGCGCTGGCATTGGCGTAGACCACGTCCTCCAGGTGGCTGCGCGTGACGACGTGGCCGGGCCGTTCCATCAGCGCGAGCAGGGTGCGGTATTCGTAGGCGCTCAGCGTCACGCGCTCGCCGGCGCGCGTGACGGTGCGTTTGGCAACATCGACCTCGATGTCGCGGCAAGTCAGCAGCGGCACCACCCGGCCCTGGCTGCGGCGGATGACGGCGCGCACGCGCGCCCACAACTCGCCGAACTCGAAGGGCTTGACCAGGTAGTCATCGGCGCCGGCATCGAGGCCGGCGATGCGTTCGCTCATCTGGCCGCGCGCGGTCAGGATCAGCACGGGCGTGACGTCGTAGTTGCCGCGCATGCTGCCGAGCAGGCTCAGGCCCGATTCGCGCGGCAGGCCGAGGTCGAGCAGCACGACCGAGTACAGGCGGTCCATCAGGGCCAGCCTGGCGGAGGAGACATCGACCGCCCGGTCGATCTGCCAGCCGTTCTGGCGCGCGCCGTCGCAGATGGCTTCAGCCAGCATGGTGTCGTCTTCGACTAGTAAGATTTGCAATTGGATTCCTCGTGGAAGGCGGCGCCGTGAGCGGCGGCGGTTGGCATCATAGAGGGCGCGGATTAATCAAATTTTAATGCCTGATGATGTTGCTAGGATACATTATTGGCGTTGCGCACAGGCCGTATATCAAAGTTATCAGTTCCCATGAATAATTTATATACGGACCGGCTTTGGGCTGCGTGTCAAAACAATACTGGATATACTGCGCCGTGATAACTGCCGGGCTATGCCCTGGCAGCGGCTCGTTCCATCCTTTTGTCCGGTATTTTTTGGGAGTTCCACGCACTATGACCAGTTTTATTTCGAGGCTACACAAGCAAACGCGGGGCTTCCCGACCATCGGTTTGCTGGCGCTGGCGGTGAGCGCGGCGGCCAGCGCCGCGACCACCAGCCTGAATCAGTCGTGGGAGTTCCACCGCGACGACGCCAAGGTCGCCGACACGGTCGACAAGGTGCCGGCTAACGGCTGGACCAGGGTCGATCTGCCGCACACCGCCCGCCTCGAAGCGAAGATTCCGGTCAACGCCTGGCAGGGCAGCGCCTATTACAAGAAAACGTTCGACGCCAATGTCGCTCCCGGCGAGCAGGCCGTGTTGCGCTTCGAGGGCGCGATGAACGTGGCCGATGTCTGGATCAACGGCAAACACTTGGGCACGCACCTGGGCGGCTATCTGCCGTTCTCGTATGACATCACGTCGCACTTGAAAGCGGGCGGCGCCAACGAGCTGGTGGTGCGGATCAATAACGAAGACAACGCCATCACCGGCCCGAAACCGTTGAAGGACCTCGATTACATTCAGTACGGCGGCATTTATCGCGACGTCACGTTGAGCATCAAGCCGGCGGTGCACATCAGCGACGAGATGCTGTCCAACACCGAGGCGGGCGGCGGCGTTTTCATCACCTATCCGCAGGTCGATGAAAAAGCCGCGGTGGTGCGTGTCAAGGCCGAGGTGTGCAACACCGCCGGCGAAGCGCGTACCGCGCAACTGAGCCAGCGCCTGTTGTTCAAGAACGCCCGCGTCGCCGATGGTGCGGAAAGCATCGAGCTGGCCGCCGGCGAGTGCCGCCACGTCACGCGCGACCTGAAGGTCGATCGCCCGCAGTTGTGGTCGCCCAAATCGCCTAATTTGTATGCGCTGCAGACCACCGTGTCCAGCAAGGGCGCGCAGGATGTGGTCACCACGCGCGCCGGCATCCGTCGTATCGCGCTTGAAAAGGGCAAGCTGCTGATCAACGGTGAACAGGCCTTCCTGCGCGGCGTGAACCGCCATCAGGAATTCCCGTATGTCGGCTACGCGTCGTCGCCGCAGGCCGATTACCGCGACGCGTTGCTGATCAAGCGCGCCGGCTTCGATTACGTGCGCCTGTCGCACTACCCGCATTCGCCGGCCTTCATGGCCGCCGCCGACGAACTCGGGCTGATGGTGTTGCCGGGTATTCCCGGCTGGCAGTACTTCAATCCGGATCCGGCGTTTGCCACGCAGGTGGTCAAAACCTGTAGCGACATGGTGCGCCGCGACCGCAATCATCCAAGCGTGTTGGCGTGGGAATGCTCGCTGAATGAAACGGAGATGCCCGATCAACTGATCGAGAAACTGCACAAGACCGTGCACCAGGAATATCCGGGCGACCAGGCGTATTCCGCCGGTTGGGTGCCGCAGACTTACGATGTCTATCTGCAGGCGCGCCAGCACCGTCTGGACCAAAAGAAGCCGTTGCCGAACAAGGCGCTGATCGTGTCCGAATACGGCGACTGGGAGTACTACGCGATGAACGCGGGCTTCAATCAGACGGCGTGGGGCGACCTGAAGGAGGCCGACCGCAGTAGCCGCCAGTTGATCACCGATGGCGAGAAGCGCCTGCTGCAACAGGCCAAGAACCTGGCCGAGTCGCACGACGACAACTTCAAGACCGGCGCCGTGGCCGACGGCTATTGGGTGATGTTCGATTATGGACGCGGTTACGCGCCGGACCTGGAGTCCTCCGGCGTGATGAGCATCGACCGCGTGCCGAAGTTCTCGGCCGAGTTCTTCCGCTCGCAGCGCAGCGCGTCGGAACAATCGGCGGCGTGGGGCGGCGGGCCGATGGTCTTCATCGCCAGCCACTGGACCAAGGATTCGCTGCCGCAGGTGCGGGTGTTCAGCAATGCCGACGAGGTCGAGCTGTTCTTGAACGGCAAGAGCCTCGGGCGTGCTAAGAGCGGTCCGTCGAAGACGCATCCGAACCTGGCGCATCCGCCGCTGGAATTCGACGCCGGCCAGTTCCAGGCTGGCACGCTCAAGGCGGTGGCTTATCTGAAAGGCCGCAAGGTCGCCGAGCATGTCGTGCGGACGCCGGCCGAGCCGGTCAAGCTGGGCGTGGCGGTGGACGACCTGGACGTGAAATCGACCGATGGCGATCTGGTGTTCATTCGCGCCAAACTGCTCGACGTCAACGGCACCGTGGTGCCGCAGAGCGGCAAGCAGGTGACCTTTGCAGCGGCCGACGGATACGAGATTGTCGGCCCGGGCACCGTCAGCACCGAAGCCGGCATCGCCAGCGTGCTGGTGCGCGTGAAGGGTGGCAAAGGCGCGATCAAGGCGGAAGCGGGAGCGCTGCGCGGCCGTTTGTAAGCGGGAGAAACGTCGACGCTGAGTCATGGATTAGCGATTGACAACAAGTCCGCCCTTCGGGGCGGGCTACTGGGCGCCACATCTAAGCGATTGATGTCAGGAACGCATCGGCGATAGGGTAGACGGTGGAAAAGTCATACCGACGCCCAAATTTCGGGGTCCAGTAGCGGCCATGCGCAAGCCAATTGCGATAGTTGAAAGCACCAATCAGCTCGCCGACCAAGAGCTTCGATACGTTCGAATTGCTTTTCTCTCTGTTATGGGCTCGCCTCAAGTAGTCGGTGCGTACGGCGGCTTCCACACAGGAAAGCGCTGAAAGGGCACTGTTGTGATCGATCTCGGTTAGTACGTTCGAGCGCACCTCATCCACAGACAGCCCAATGTAGCCTGCATCGCCGCTGTCACTGCGGAATAATGTCGCGCAACATCGGGCAGTGTCAGTGCCTGATGGGACAGGCTGACTTTACCCACCACGCACGACCTTCATCAATATATCCAAAAAGATCTCCCGCGTCAGCTCAATGTAAGCCGATGCCGGCGGGGTCGGCATAATTTTCCACACCAGATCAGGCAAAGGCGCCGGACAAATAAAAAGGCCGATGCGGACGTTGTGCAACGTCGGCATCGGCCTTGGGTCCTGGTCGCGGCCGGAAGAGGGCGGCGACCTTGTCATGCTTAGTTCGGGCTGGCTGTCTCGTCCGGGAAGGCGTTGGTGGCCTTGGAGCCCCACAGCGCGTAGAACAAGACATACATTTCGCACAGCGCGGTCAGCAGGAACGACATCTGCAGGCCGTAGATGTCGGCCAGCCAGCCTTGCACCACCACCAGCGCGCCGCCGGCGATGGCCATGATCAGCAAGCCGGCGCCTTCTTCGGTCAGCGGGCCCAGGCCCTTGATGCCGAGCGTGAAGATGGTCGGGAACATCACCGAGTGGAACAGGCCCACCGAGATCAGCGCCCACATGGCGACGTGGCCGGTGGTGAAGGTGGCGATCAGCATCACGATGGCGGCGCCGATGCTGGCGCCGGCCAGCACGGTCTCGGCCGACACGGTGCGCATCAGCGCGGCGCCGGCGAAGCGGCCGATCATCATGCCGCCCCACAGGATGAACAGGTAGGTCGACGCGGTCTGGTGGTTGACGTTGCCGATTTCAGGCTGCGAGACGAAGTTGATGAACAGGTTGGCCACGCCGATCTCGGCGATCAGGTAAATGAAGATCGCAGGGATACCGAACACCAGGTTGCGGTGGCGCCACAGCGAGTGCTTGCCGCGCAGTTCCTTGGTCACGCGGCTGGTGCCGGACGATTTCATTTCCGGCAGCGGGAAGCGGGCGATGATGACGGCCAGCACGATCAGCACGCCGGCGACGATCAGGTACGGCAGTTGCACCGCCTGGGCGTCGGCCAGGCGTTCGGCCTGGGTCAGCACATGGCCGGCTTCGAGCGTGCCCGAGCTCGAGCGGCCCAGGATCAGGTAACCGCCGAACAGCGGCGCGAACGTGGTGCCCAGCGAGTTGAACGCCTGCACCAGGTTCAGGCGCGACGAGGCGGTCTGCGGCGAACCGACGACGGCGACGTAGGGATTGGCGGCCACTTGCAGCAGGGCGATGCCGCAGGCGATCACGAACAGCGCGAACAAGGTGACCGGATACGATGGCAGGCGCGCCGCCGGGATCATCATCAGCGAACCGGCGGCCATGATGGCCAGGCCGACGACGATGGATTTCTTGTAGCCGATGCGCTCGATCAGGCGCGCGGCCGGGATCGAGGCGACGAAGTAGGCGATGAACCAGACCGATTCGATCAGCGTGGTTTGCGTGTAGTTGAGGTCAAAAACGCTGCGAAGGTGCGGCAGCAGCGTGTTGTTGATTACCGTGATGAAGCCCCAGGTAAAAAACAAACTTGCAAGCAGCGACATCGTCGCACGGTAGCTGACAACTGGGGACGAGGTCGTCTCCATAGTGCGAGCAGATGAAATTGGCGCTGCCATAATCTTTCCTTTCCAACAAGCGGGAGGAATATGGTAGAGCCAATCGCGCTATCTTGCCAATGAATAAATAACAGTGTCCTATATCTTTTTCGATATGGCAGATATCACCAGATCGTAGTACTGGCGAAAGCTGCGGGTTTCGGACCTGTCAGGCCTGCACTTTATGGTCTTCCGACTGGGCTTTTTCCATCGCTTCGGGCTCGAGTTCCTCGGCCGAACGGTTCAGGTGGACAAACACGCCCCAGGCCGCCAGTAGCACGCCGACGCTGGCCACCAGCGCGGCCACGTACACCAGGCCTGCGAGGTCGTCATGCACCGCGTGGAACGTCGCGACCAGGCCCTCGATCGCCAGCGCCACCACGACCACCACGAAAAAGCGCGACAGGAAACGCCGCACGCGGGTCGGCGCGCTGATGTCGGCGTCGCGCACCACTTCCTCTTCGATGATGGTTTCGGCGATTTGCAGCGCCACCACGGCGGCGGCCAGGATGCCGATCGCTTCGATCACCTCCTGGGCGGCAGCCAGGCCGGAATCGCCGGTGGCGGCCTCCCAGCCGATCTGCGCGCTGATGACGATCAAAAATAGCGCGGCGGCCGCGAACAGGAGCGCGATCAGCGCGTGGATGGCGCCGAAGGCCGACATTAGTTTCTTCATGGGTTTTCCTTACAAGATGCAGTTATTGCTGAATTGTAAGGTGATCGTGCCGAGCCATATGTTCGCTAGGCAGCATATGGGAGGCAATAAGGGAAGAGTTCGCTTAAAACCGGCGCGGGCGAAAAAAAGCGCGCCGGCTGGCCATCGCAGGATGGCCGGCAAGCGCGCCCGGTCACGGAAGACTGCTAGGTCTTCGTGATTATTTCTTGGCCTTGCGACGGGCAACGGCGCCCAGCAGAGCCAGGCCGCCGAGCATCATGGCGTAGGTTTCTGGCTCAGGCACCGGGGTCGGGATGGCCGACACGGTCGACAGGTATTGCGAATTGGCCAGGCCGGTCGTGCCGGTGATGTTCACACTGTAGGTGCCAGCGGCCAGGCTACCAGCCCAGCTCAGCGTCTGCGAACCTGGGCCAAAGGTCTGGGTCAGGTTGGTGCCGCTCAGCACTGCCGAGAAGTTGAGGATTTGGCCAGCGGTCACCGCGAACGTCTGCAGGGCCGCGAACGAGGTGCTCGATGGCTCCACCAGGGTGAAGTTCCAGGTATCGTTGATCGCGGTGTTAGCGGTCGTGAACTTGGCCGACAGGCCGCTCAGGGTATCGAAACCGGCTGG
The DNA here is from genome assembly GCF_979258245.1 of Duganella sp. AC917. Taxonomy (NCBI): domain Bacteria; kingdom Pseudomonadati; phylum Pseudomonadota; class Betaproteobacteria; order Burkholderiales; family Oxalobacteraceae; genus Duganella; species Duganella sp. AC917. Next base: position 2,850,169 of record NZ_OZ409848.1, on the reverse strand, counting down.
ATCGAGGGTGCCCAAGTCGTACACGGCTGCGGAAGCGCTAAACGACGCTGCGGCAAGCACTGCAGTTGCAACAACAGATTTTAATTTCATATTAATCCTCGGCGAAGGTAGGGGTTGTTCATCAGGTGGGGTGTAACTGAGTTCAATATTAGCACCTTTCGATTTGCATTTTCAATCACACACTTATCGTTATTACACTTACTTGCACTTATTTAGCGGGGAGTTGTACGGACGCGTCATTTTCTGTTGCACCGCAGCAATCGCGTTGCAAGTTGTCATGTCATTTGAGTATATTTGCCACTATAAAAATGATTGGTGGCGTCGCCCTGCTAGCTTTAGGATAGCGTCGCAGGTAATCTGGCACGCAGTTCGCCACGCGCTCACTTTTAAGAAAGATCCTTATATGTCACTTACGTCACCCATCAAACTGGCCATCGTCGGCGTGGGCAAAATCGTCCACGACCAGCACGTGCCGGCGATCGCGGCCAACACCGATTTCGCGCTGGTCGCTTCGGCCAGCCGCAACAACACGATTGAAGGCATTCCGGGATTTAAGTCGATCGAGGAAATGCTGGCCGCCATGCCGGAGATCGAAGCGGTCTCGCTGTGCATGCCGCCGCAGTACCGCTACGCCGCCGCCCACGTGGCTTTGACCGCCGGCAAGCACGTGTTCCTGGAAAAGCCCCCCGGCGCCACCTTGTCGGAAGTGGCCGATCTCGAGGCGCTGGCCGCCGCCAAGGGCGTGTCGCTGTTTACCAGCTGGCATTCGCGCTACGCGCCGGCCGTGCAGCCGGCCAAGGCCTACCTGGCGGCACACGCCCCTATTAATATGCAGGTGACCTGGAAGGAAGACGTGCGCCACTGGCATCCCAACCAGGACTGGATCTGGCAGGCGGGCGGGCTGGGCGTGTTCGATCCGGGCATCAACGCCTTGTCGATCGTCACCGAGATCCTGCCGTCGCTGGTGTTCCTGACCGGCGCCACGCTGGAATTCCCGGAAAACCGCGATGCGCCGATCGCCGCCGAGCTGCACTTCAAGAACGCCGCCGGCGTGCCCGTTCACGCCGAGTTCGACTGGCGCCAGACCGGCAAGCAGAGCTGGGACATCGTCGTCGCCACCGCGCAGGGCGAGGTCAAGCTCAGCGATGGTGGCGCGCGCCTGTGGATCGACGGCCAGGAACAGACGCTCGAGAAGGAAGCCGAATACCCGTCGCTGTACCGCCGCTTTGCCGAACTGGTCCAAACTTCCAGTTCCGATGTCGACGTCGCGCCGCTGCGCCATGTGGCCGACGCCTTCATGCTGGGCAAACGCAAGGTTGTCGACGCCTTCCACGACTGATATGACAAGAATCACTCGCGCAACGGCGCTGGCGGCCGGTTTGCTGCTGGCCGCACTGCAACATAATTTGGCCCACGCGGCCGACGGCGGCTTCGCCAAAGGCGCCGATATCAGCTGGATCACCGAAATGGAGGCGGCCGGCCGGCCCTTCCTGAACCGCGACGGCAAGCGCCAGGACTTGTTCGTCACGCTCAAGGAGCAGGGCCTGGACGCAGTGCGCCTGCGCGTCTGGGTCGATCCCGCCGACGGCTACAACGGCCTGGCCGATGTGTTGGCCAAAGCGCGGCGCGCCAAGGCCGCCGGCATGCGGCTGATGATCGACTTCCACTACAGCGACAACTGGGCCGATCCGGCCAAGCAGTTCAAACCGGCGGCCTGGAAGGGCTACAGCGTCGACCAGCTGGACAAAGCCGTTGCCGGGCATACCCGCGCCACGCTGGCGGCGCTGCGCGATGCCGGCATCACGCCGGAATGGGTGCAGGTGGGCAACGAAACCACGCACGGCATGCTCTGGCCGGAAGGCGCCGCCGGCATCCATATGAATAACTACGCGCGCTTCGTCGCCAGCGGTTACGATGCCACCAAGCAAGTGTTCCCGGACGCCCAGGTGATCGTTCACGTCGATAACTGCCACGACAACCGCCAGTTCCGCTGGAACTTCGACGGTTTGCTGGCCAACGGCGGCAAGTTTGACGTGATCGGCGCCTCCGCCTATCCGACCACGGTCAAGGGTGTCGACTGGCGGGCGGCCACGGCGGCCTGCCTGCACAATATGAACGACCTCGCGGCCCGCTATGGCAAACCGGTGATGCTCGCCGAGGTCGGCGCACCGTGGGACCATCCGGAAGGCAAGGCCATCATCGCCGACCTGATCGCCAAGGTGCGCCAGGTCGACAACGGCAAAGGCGTCGGCGCGTTTTACTGGGAACCACAGGCTTACGATTGGAAGGGCTATCCGATGGGCGCCTTCGGCCACGACGGCAAGCCGACCGCGATCATGGACGCGTTTCTGGAGTAGGGCGGCACGTCGCGGACCGCCTGGCGGATTACTTGGCGGTAATCCGCCACGCAGTTTTTTACGTGTCGCGCCCCCTGTTTAGTTTGCTTTGATGTAGATTGGCAAATTCGATCCATCCATCAAGCTTTCTATGTCTTTTCTCACCAGGCGAACATTGTCGCTTCGGCACTTGCTTATCATCCTGACCGCGATCGGACTGCTGCCCATGGCCTTGCTGGGCGTGTGGAGCATCCATGCGGCCAGCCAGTATCAACAGCGGGAACAGGAACGATCGATGCTCGATCTGGCGCGCGCGTTGTCGAGCGCGGCCGACGCCGAACTCGACGCCTCGGTCGCCATGCTTGCCAGCGCCGCGCGCGCGCCGGCGCTGATGGCCGGCGACGTCGACGGCTTTTATGATGTCGCGTTCGGGCTGGCCGAGGCGCAGGCCGAATGGCAGGCCCTGATCCTGACCGACGACAAGGGCAACGTGCTGTTCAATACCATGGCGGGACGCGGGGCCGTGCCGCCCAAGGTGATCGACACGGAAAGCCTGAAGCGGGTGCTGGCCACGCGCCAGCCGGTGGTCGGCCAGATACTGCGCGGTTCGCGCGGCCGCGCCGCGTTCCCGGTGCGCATTCCGGTGATCGACGACGATGGCGGACTTTATACGCTGACGGCCGTGATCCGCCCCGACCGCATCGTGCAGATGATCCAGCGCCAGAGCATGCCTTCCGGTTCGGTCATTTCCATCATCGATGCCGCCGGCAAGATCGTGGCGCGCTCGCGCAACCACGAAGGCACGGTGGGGGGCGCGCCAAGCGCATCGCTGATGCAACTGATCGGCAGCGCAAAGTCGGAAAACGTCGGCACCGCCGCCACGCTCGAGGGCGAGACGGTGGTCTCGGCCTACACCACCTTGTCGCACTACGGCTGGACGGTGGTGGTGGGACAGCCGGCGGAACAATTGCGTACCGCCGCCTACCAGCGCCTGGCCGTGTACGGCGCCGGCATCCTGGCCTCGCTGGGCGTGTGCATCGGCATCGCCTCCTTGCTGTCGGCGCGCATCGTCACCACGATCAAGGACTTGCAAACGGGCGCGGCGGCGCTGGGCGCCGGCGCGCCGGTCACCGTGGTGCCGTCGCGCATCGCCGAGTTCCAGCTGATCGGCACCGCGCTGGAGGAGGCCGAGCGCCAGCGCGCCGCGCAGGAACAGGAGCGGGCCTTGCTGCTCGATTCGCTCAAGCGGGCGATGGAAAACCAGGAGGCGGCGTTGACGCGGGCGCGCGAGGCGGGCCGCGCCAAGGACGAGTTCCTGGCGGTGCTGGGGCACGAGCTGCGCAACCCGCTCAGCCCGATTGTCACCTCGCTCGACCTGATGGACATGCGCGACGAGCCGGGCGCGCGGCGCGAACGCGCGGTGATGCGGCGCCAGACCAACCATCTGCGGCGCCTGGTCGACGATCTGCTTGACGTCTCGCGCATCACCTCGGGCAAGCTGCGCATCGACGCCAAACAAGTCAATTTCGCCGACGTGGTGCGGCACGCGGTGGCGGCCTCGCCGCAACCGGTGAAGCTGACGGCGCCGCCGGCGCTGTGGGTGCGCGGCGACGACAGCCGCCTGACCCAGGTGCTCAACAACCTGCTGTCGAACGCGGTCCGCTTCGGCAGCGACGACACGCGCGTGTCGCTGACGGCAGAAAACGGCATGGCGCGCCTGGTGGTCGGCGACAACGGCATCGGCATGGGCCGCGAACTGCTGGCGCGCGTGTTCGAACCGTTCATGCAGGCGCCGCAGACGCTGGAGCGCCGCACGGGCGGGCTGGGGCTGGGGCTGGCGATCGTGCGCAAGCTGGTCGAGCTGCACGGCGGCACCGTCACCGCCGACAGCGCCGGCGTCGGCCTGGGCAGCCGCTTCGAGGTGGTGCTGCCGCTGAGCGAGGCGGCGGCGGCCGAACCGCTGGACGTGCCGCGCGGCGCCAGCGCCGGGGTGCGCGTGCTGCTGGTGGACGACAACGTCGACGCCGCCACGTCGGCCGCCGCGCTGCTCGAACAGCTCGGCCACGAGGTGCGCGTGCTGCACAGCGCGGAGGCGGCGCTGGCGCAGTTCCGCCAGTACGCGCCGGCGGTGGCGATCCTCGACATCGGCCTGCCCGATATGGACGGCTACGCGCTGGCGGCGGCGTTGCGGCGCGCGCAGGGCGGGGCGCCGCTGCGGCTCGTGGCACTGACCGGCTACGGGCAAAAGGAGGATATCGAGCGTGCCACCGGGGCCGGCTTCGACCTGCACCTGACCAAGCCGGCCAGCGCCGAGGAGTTGGGGCGGGCGGCCAGCGTCGGCGGCTGAGCGTTCACCGCCCACCGCCGCGGGCCGCACTTAGCAGGCGAGGGCGCGCTCGCGCCCGACCGCGTAGCCTTGCGCGAAGTCGATGCCGATGTTGTCGACCACGTCCAGCGTGGCCGCATCCTCCACGAATTCGGCGATCGTCTGGATGCCGATCACCTGGCCGACCTTGTGGATCGCCTCGACCATCGCCCGGTGCACCGGGTTGTCGGCGATGCCGCGGATGAAGGAGCCGTCGATTTTGAGGAAGTCGACCGGCAGCGATTTCAGATAGCCGAACGACGACAGGCCGCTGCCGAAGTCGTCGAGTGAAAACCGGCAACCGAGCAGCTTGAGCCGCGCCATCAGCTCCTGCGCCTTGGGCAGGTTGCGGATCGCCGCCGTCTCGGTGATCTCGAAGCAAATCCGGGCCGGATCAATGCCGTGGTCGACAAACTCGTCGATGATGAATTGATGCAGCTTGTCGTCGTTCATCGACGGCCCGGACAGGTTGACCGAGAACAGCGGGCGCACGCCGGCGGCCGCCGTCCCGTCCGTCTCGCGCCTGGCGACGTAGCGGCACACCGCGCGGATCACCCAGCGGTCCAGCATCGGCATCATATGATAGCGCTCGGCGGCGGGAATGAAGCGGTCCGGCCGTATCACTTCGCCGGCGTCGTCCTTGAGGCGCAGCAGGATTTCCTCGTGCGGGTAGTGCTGGCCATGCAAGCCGGCGATCGGCATGGCGTACAGTGCGAAGCGGTCATGCTGCATGGCGTCGTTCAGGCGCGGCACCCACATCATCTCGGTGTGGCGCCGCGCCAGCACCACGTCACCCTCGCTGTACACATGGATGCGGTTGCGGCCCTGGTCCTTGGCCATGTAGCAGGCCTCGTCGGCGGCCACCAGCAAGTCGCTGACGGATTTGCTGTCGGCGCTGATTTCGACCATGCCGATGCTGGCGCCGATTTCAAAGCTGTGCTCGTCCCAGACGAAGCGGAAATCCTTGACCAGCTGGCGGATATCCTCGGCGATCAGGCGTGCCTGGTCGAGTTTGCAGTGGCCGAGCAGCACGCCCAGCTCGTCGCCGCCGAGGCGCGCCAGCACGTCGCTGTCGCGCATTTTTTCCTGCAACAGGTTGGCCAGGATTTGCAGCAGCGCGTCGCCGGCGGCGTGGCCGGCGGTGTCGTTGACCAGCTTGAACCGGTCGAGGTCGATATACAGCAGTGCGTGCGTGTGGTCGTCCTGCTTGGCCGAGTGCAGCGCGCGGGCCACGTGCTTTTCGAATTCGCGGCGGTTGCGCAAGCCGGTCAGCACGTCGTGGCTGGCGTGCCAGGATAACTGGCTCGACAAGGCGCGCTGATGGGTGACGTCGCGAAACACCACCACCGCCCCCAGCATCTCGCCATTGTGCAGGCGGATCGGCGCGGCGGTGTCCTCGACGGCGATGCGGCGGCCGTCGCGCGTGACCATCAACGCGTGCGACGACAGCCCGACCGCCTCGCGCTTGAGCAGGCATTTGTAGACGGCGTGCTCGAGCGGCACGCCGTTGATTTCATCGATCAGCGGCAACACCTCGGCCACGTCGCGGCCGATCGCGCGCGCCCGCGTCCAGCCGGTCAGCTGCTCGGCGGCGTGGTTCATATAGCGCGTTGCGCCATGTTGATCGGTGGTGATGACGCCGTCGCCGATGCAGTCCAAGGTGACTTCGGCCATGCGTTCGCGCTCGTCGGCGATGCGCTCTTTCTCCACCTGGCCGGTGACGTCCCAGATCAGGCCCAGCGTGCGCACCGGCACGCCAGCGCTGTCGCACTGCGCCTGGGCGGCCGCGCGTATCCAGCGTACCGTGTTGTCGGGCAGGCACACGCGGTAGCCGATGTAGTAGCCGCCGCAGGCGTCGGCGCGATCCTGCATGGTGGCCAGCGTCGGCTCGCGGTCGTCTGCGTGTACCATCGCCAGGAACTGCGCGAACGGTTGCTGCTGCTCGCGCGCGGGCAGGCCGACCATGGCCGCACCGCGCGCGGACCATAGGATGGTCCCGTCGGCGATCCGGCCGTTGACGACGCTGGCGTCCCAGATCGCCATGTCCGCCGCTTCGATCGCCATGCGCGACCGCAATTCGTGCTCATCCATATCCGCTCCGATTGGTGGAAAAATTCTTTGATCTAACTCAATACTGGCGCGCGGGTTCGGACGGGGAATTGATAAAGCGCAAAAGAACAAGCATATTTGCTAGCAAATGAATTGCCTCCGGACGCGGGTAACGAAAGAAGTAACAAAAATACGACTATCGTGTGCTGGTTCACATATCCGCATCAATTTTCGCTTGTGCGCGATTGTAAAATTCACATTCCTGCTTGTAAAATGTTGGTAATAAAGCATTTTCCAGCAAGGAGTTCACATGTCTCAGCCGAAACCGTACGACCCCAACACGATGCTTGATACCGTCCTGGCGAAAATGCAGCTGCGGAACGACGCCGCGCTGTCTCGCATGCTGGAGGTGCAAGCTCCCGTCATCAGCAAAATCCGTCATCACCGCATGCCCGTCAGCGGCGCGCTGCTGGTGCGCATCCACGAAGCCACCGGCCTCAGTGTGCGCAACCTTCAGGATTTGATGGGCGATCGCCGCACCAAGTTCCGCCTTTCTTCCGCCCAGGGTCGCGCCGGCGCCGCGATCGGTGCGGCGGCCGAATGACATCGGCAAGCACGATAGAAGCTGACGAGATGGTGGCGCTGGCGGCGATGCTGCGCGAACACGGCTATCGGTTCACCACCGTTACCCCGGCCACCCATGGCCGGGTACTGAACCGCGCCGCCGCGCAAACGGCGCCCAGCCTGCGCGACGTATTCGGCTGGAGCAAACCGTTCGCCGCCGACCAGATCGATGCGGCGATGCTGGCGCAGATGCGAAAAGCCGGCGTGTTGCGGGACGACGACGACGGCGCGTTGCGCAGCACCGTGCGCGTGTCGAGCATCGGCCAGCAGCTGTACTTTCACTCCGCCTATCCGACCGGCGACGCCGAATCGGTATTTCTGGGGCCGGACACCTACCGCTTCGTGCGCGCGGCCGGCCAGGTGCTGGACCAACTGACAGCCAACCCGGGCGCCGGCGTGCGACGCGCGGCCGATATCGGCTGCGGGGCGGGGCCGGGCGCCATTATGCTGGCCCAGCGTTTTCCCGAGGCCGAAGTCTATGCCATCGACATCAACCCGCGCGCGCTGGCGCTGGCCGAAGTCAACGCGCGGCTGGCCGGCGCCGGCAACGTCGCCTGCGTGCACAGCGACATGCTGTCGGCGCTGGAGGGCGAGTTCGACCTGATCATCTCCAATCCGCCGTATCTGCTCGATGCCGACCAGCGCGCCTACCGTCACGGCGGCGGCGAACTGGGCGCCGGTTTGTCGCTGCGCATCGTCGAAGCGGCCATCGCGCGGCTGGCGCCCGGCGGCACCTTGCTGCTGTACACCGGCGTGGCGATCGACAACGGCGAGGACCCCTTTCTCACGCAGTCCGGCAAAATGCTGGAGGCGGCCCGGATGTCGTGGAAGTACGAGGAAATCGATCCCGATGTGTTCGGCGAGGAACTCGAGACGCCCGCGTATGCCGGCGTCGACCGCATTGCCGCCGTCTTGTTATTGGCGCGAAAAGGCGGTGTTTGATGAAGGTAATACGGCAGCGCTTGCTGCGTGGCGCCAATCTATATAGCCGCTTTCCGTGCCTTGCCGCCACCATTTCGTTCGACGCCAGCGCCATCTCAGCGGCGGATGTCGCCGACGCGGTCGCGCGGCGCCTGTCTCCGCTGTTGCCGTTGCAGTTGCCGGCGTCTGCTGGCGCCGATAGCGGCCAGCTGGTGGCGCAGCTGGCGCTGCAGTTGCAGCGCTCTTGCGGTCATGCGCTCGATTTCGCCCATGCCGAGCCGCTGGCCCCCGGTTCTCCGCAGCGCCGGGTGGTGGTCCAGTACGCGCTGGAGCACGTGGCGCAGCGGGCGCTGGCGACCGCGCTGGACATCGTCGGCGCCGCCATGCGCGATGAAGACTACGACGCGGCGTCTGCCGTCGCGGCGCTACACGCGCTGGCGGCGGGACTGGCTCTGCCAGCGCGCATCGGCCAACTGGCGGACCAGGCGCGCGCGCTGGGTATCCCCGTGCTGCGCGCCAGCGAACATGCCGATCTGGTGCAGTTCGGCTGGGGCAGCCGGCAGTGGCGCTTTGTCGATGCGCCCGTGGCCGACACGCCGCTGCTGACCAACACCATCGTGCGTGACCGGCTGCTGACGCGGGCGTTGATGGTCGAAGCCAACATCGATGTCCCGCCCGGCACCACGGTCAACCGGTTGGAGGATGCGCTGCGCGTGGGGCGCCGTTACGACTGGCGCGCGGTGGTCAAGCACCGCCGCGCGGGCGGCGACGACCGGCAGTGGCGCTGCAACAGCGAGGCCGAGTTGACGGCCGCGTTCGCGCTGGTGCACGCGGCCGGCGGCGATGTCGTCATCGAGAGCCTGGAGGACGGCCCGCTGTCGGTCGTGGCGGTCGATGCCGGCGGCGCGCGGCACCCGTCGGCGCGGGTGCGCCACCTGTGCGCCGGCGCGGCGGCCAAGCTGGGACTGGAGGAGGCGCAGGTCAGCGTGGTCGACAGCGCGCATGGCCCGCTGCTGATCGCCATCGACGGCCAGGCCGCGCCGGCCGAGGTGGTCGACGCGGCGAGCAGGGCGCGGCGCATGCTGGCGCAGCCCGAGCAAAGCCGCATTCCGCTGATCGCGGTCACCGGCACCAACGGTAAAACCACCACCACCTTGATGATTGCCCATGCGGTGCGGCTGGCCGGGCTGCGGACCGGCCACACCACCACGCAGGGCATCTTCATCGGCGAGCGCATGGTCGGCCAGGGCGACTGCACCGGCTACTGGTCGCACCGCACCGTGCTCGGTTCGCCGGAGGTCGACTTCGCCGTGCTGGAGACCGCGCGGGGCGGGCTGCTCAAGCGCGGGCTGGCGTTCGACGCCTGCGCCGTGGGCGTCATGCTCAACGTCTCGGATGATCATCTGGGCATGGATGGCGTCGAGACCGTCGAAGATCTGGCGCGCGTCAAATCGACCGTGATCGCGGTGGCGCGAACAGCGGTGCTCAACGCCGACGACCGCCATTGCGTGGCCGCGCGCGAGCGCCTTGCGCAGGACGCCAAAACCATCTTTTTCTCGATGGACCCGGCCAACAGCACCTTGCGCGCGCACCTGGCCGAAGGCGGCTGTGGGGTGTGGCTGGAGAACGAGACCATCGTGCTGGCCGATGGCGGCGGCACGGTGCAGCAGGTCATCGGCGCGGCCGCGATACCAGCGACTGTCGGCGCCATGGCCCGCTATAACATCGCCAACAGCCTGGCGGCCACCGCCGCGCTGTACGCGGCTGGTTTCAGCATCGCGCATATCGGCGTGGCGTTGACAAGCTTCGTCTCCGACGCGGCGACCAATCCGCTACGGTCGAATATTTTCGCCGTACGCAATTTCCATATCGTGCTCGATTACGCGCACAACCCGGCCGCGTACACCGCGCTGGGCATCATGGCGAGGGGAATGGCCGGCCGCGTGCCGGGTTCGCGCGTGTTTGGCGTGGTGACATCGCCCGGCGACCGGCGCGACGCCGAACTGCGCCGCATCGGCGAGACTTGCGCCGCCGCGTTCGACGTGCTGTTCGTCTACGAATCGCAGGCACGTGGCCGCGCACCTGGCGAGGCGGCCGCGATCATCGGCGAGGGTGTGCGCTCGGCCGGCGTCGGTATGGAACGGATGCAAACCTTCGGCGGGCCGGGGGACGCGGTGCGCAGCGCCTATCGCCAGTGCGGCGAGGGCGATGTGCTGGTGTTTGCCTGCGGCACTGCCGTATCGACCTTGATCGACGCCGTGCGGGTTATCGACCCCGAGGGAGCCGCCGCGATCGCGGCGCAACTGGGCGGCGCGCCGGCGCCGCCGTAAGGTAGGTTGGCGTCAGACCTTGGCCTCGACACCGGGCGTGGCGGCGCGCACCAGGAAGGCCGAGGTGGTCGTTGGCAGATGCTCCAGCAGCCAGCTGGCCATGGCGATCTCTTGCTTGAGGATGGCCTCGCACACGGCCTTGGTCTGCTCGTCACCGGCCACGCCGGCTGCCGCGATCAATGCCGTGTAGCTCGCGATCTCCATGTTTTCAAAGATGTAGCCGGCCATGGCGCCCTTGACCACTTCGTCGCTGGCGAACATCCCGCCGACGGCCTGGCCGAACGCCATCATTTTGCCGCCCATGTCCTTGATCACGGACGGGCTGCTGCCCAGGCGCGCCAGGCACGCTTCGATCTGTTCGCGTTGCCATCTGGTTTCTTCGATGTGCTGGACGATGCGCTCGCGCAGCACCGGATAGTGTTCAAGGCGCGATGCCTGCGCCTCCAGCATGGACTCGGCTTGCTGTTCCATCCCGTGCGCGTCGCGCAGCCAATCGATCAGGTTTTCGCTTGCGGTGGTGGTCATGATGATTCTCCATTTAAAAAAGGGTTCAGGAAAGCGCGGTATCGAGCACCATCATGATGATGAAGCCGAGCACCAGCGAACAAGAGGCGGTCTTGCAATGGCCGTGACGGTGCGCCTCGGGCACGACGTCATGGCAGATGACATACAGCATGGCGCCGGCCGCGCCGGCCAGGCCCCACGGCAGCAGTGCCGTGCTGAGTTCCATCAGCAGGGCGGCGCAGACGGCGGCAAACGGTTCGATCAGTCCCGACAGGGCGCCCAGCGCGGCTGAAAACACGCGGCCGTAGCCAACCGAGCGCAGCGCGATCGCCACCACCAGTCCCTCGGGGATGTCCTGGATGGCGATGCCGGTCGCCAGCGTGTGGGCCCGGGTGGCGTCCACGCCGCCGTAGCCGACGCCGATGGCAAGGCCCTCCGGAAGATTGTGGATCGCGACCGCGCCGACGAACAGCCAGGCGCGCGTCATGGCGGTGGGGTCGACGCTGAACGCCTCGTCGCCCAGCACCCGCTCGGAGCGCACCAGATGGCCCAGCAGCATCACCAGCAGCATGCCGAGCAGGATGCCGCCGCCGACGATCAGGCTGGCGCCGGCCGGGCTGGCGCCGCCGTCCTTGCTGGCGTTAATGGCCGGCAGCACCAATGAAAACGACGTAGCAGCGAGCATGATGCCGCCGCCCAGACCGAGCGCGGCGTCATAGCTGCGCTGCGAAAAGTTCTGCGCCAGCAGCACCGGCAGCGTGCCGGCGGCCGTGGCCGCCGCCGCCCACAGGCCGGCGGTCAGCGCCAGCCGCGCGGGCGGCGGCAGCGCGGCGATCGTCAACGCCATTTCGCGCGTCAACAACACCGCGCCGAGGCCGGCGATAACGATGCCCATGGCCATCCGCCATGGCTGTCGGGTGCCTGATCGCAGCATGACAGATCAGCTCAGCGGGCTGGCGCCGCCGCTGCCGTCGCGGCCGCGTCCGTCGCCTGACAGGGGAGAGGCGGACGAATCGACCGATGGATCGACCACCTCGTCGTCATCAAGCACGCTGGACGCCATCCCGGGCGCAACGCCGGCGCCCAGTTCGGCCCCGGTCACCGGTTCGGCGGCCGGATCGGACATGGTGCGCGCGGCCATCTGGCTGACCACGGCTTCCTCGGCCGTCGTCAGGCCCACGCTGGCGCCGCCGTCGCCGCCGTCGACGGCCAGTTGCTGCTCGCGGTCGTCCACCACGCGCCATTTCGCGCCGCTGTTCCACGGGCCCTGGATTTCAGGTCCGCCCTGCGACATATTGAAGTAGACACTGGTGAATTCCGCACGGCCCGGCAGTTTGCCCGGTGGGAAATTGGGCTGGATCGCGTACAGCGCCTTCTCGAACGATTTCTGGTGGGCGATCTCGCGCGTCATCAGGAAACCGAGCGCTTCCTTGACGCCGGGATCGGTGGTGAGGTTGATCAGCCGCTCGTAGACGATCTTGGCGCGCGCCTCGGCCGCGATGTTCGAGCGCAGGTCGGCGGTCGGCTCGCCGATGGTGTCGATGTAGGCAGCGGTCCATGGCACGCCGCCCGAGTTGGTCAGCGGCGCGCCTGCGCCGTACAGCACCTGCGTCAGGTGGCTGTCGTTGCCGGCGCCGGTGATCGAACGATACAGTTCACCTTCTTCCTCGACGCCCTCGGCCAGGCGGCCCTTGGCGCCCTTGTTGAGCATACAGACGATGTTGCCGATCACCTCCAGGTGGCTCAGTTCCTCGGTGGCGATATCGAACAGCATGTCTTTGCGGCCTGGATCGTCCTCGGCAACCGCTTGGGTGAAGTAGCGCATGGCGGCGGCCAGCTCGCCTTGCGGCCCGCCGAATTGTTCGAGCATCAGGTTGGCCAGGGCGGGATTGGTTTCACTGACGCGCACCGTGTACTGCAACCGCTTGTTATGAGCAAACATACTTTTCTCCTGTTGGTTGGCGAACGGATGTTTCGGGCGATGCCGAGCCCGATACCGAACTCGGCATCGAAGAGCTATGGTATGACGCAGGCGTGATCGGCGGCATCGGTGCTCGACGCCCGCTGGTGTAAGACTGCGCTCGCAAGTTTTGATCGCGTGTCACGAGCGACGTGTGACCAACTTTACTCAACAGGAAAACGCGGCGGGCTCAACTGCGGACCCGGAATTGTTGAGTAATCCAGGTCGAAGACAATCAAAAACCGCCGGTCAAAAGACGCCAGCCTATTCCTACTTGACGATGTCGTTCGCGCCGATAGGTTTGATGAGCCACGGCGCATAACATGAGCTTTCTCGAGTTTGCTTTTGCAACACGGCAGACCGATTCCCTAGTTTTATCAACGCGTTTATCAACGATCTATCAGGAGATAATCATGGCTAATTCGAACCAAGGTAATGGCGGTAACCAAGGCGGCGGCAAGGGCAACAAGCAGTCCGATCAAGGCAACAGCAACCGCGGCTTCGCGTCGATGGACCCTGAGCAGCAACGCGAGATCGCGTCCGAAGGCGGCCGCGCTGCACACGCCGCCGGCACGGCCCATGAATTCACGTCGGAAGAGGCGCGACGCGCCGGCAGCATGAGCCACAAAAACGACGGCAACCAGCAAAGCGGCTCGTCATCGGGCTCGCGCTCGGGTGGCGGCAATGAAGGGGGCAAGAGTGGCTCCGGCGGCTCCGGCGGCACCCGCGGCGGCACCCCAGAGCAACACGCGGAAGCCGGCCGTCAAAGCCACAAGAACGACCGCAAATAAGCTTCGCGACTAACGCGGTTTGTCATGGGCTCCGGCATGTTTGCCGGAGCTTTTTTTTTGTTCCATCGTCGCGACGCCCCTTGCCGAAATTGCTTGACAATAATCTAACGCGCTCCTAAAGTGATATCACTTTGATGTCATCTACCTGAGGAGCAATCGAGCATGAATGGTGCAAACACTCGCCGCGAAACGGCGTTCTCATCGACGAATGGCTACCTGGCCGCTTGCGCCGGCATTGTTTTGCTATTGGGCGGCGCGTTCCTGTTCAAGACCTCGATCGGCGACGGCGGCGGTTTCCCACCGCTGTTCGGCGCGATCCTGCTGGTGCTGGCCGGACTGTTCTTCCTGACGGGACTGTTCATGTTGCAGCCCAACGAGAGCGCCATTCTCACCTTGTTCGGCAAGTACATCGGCACCGACCGCAGCGAAGGGTTGCGCTGGGCATTCCCGTTGTACGTCAAGCGGCGGTTGTCGCTGCGCGCGCGCAATTTCAACGCGCCCACGCTCAAGGTCAACGACAAGCGCGGCAACCCGGTCGAGATCAGCGCGGCGGTGGTCTGGCGCGTGCGCGACACTGCCCAGGCCGTGTTTGAAGTGGACGATTTCGAGCGTTACGTCGCCATCCAGGCCGAGGCCGCGCTGCGGCATCTGGCGTCCCAGTACGCCTACGACGAGGCCGACGATGTGCCGCAGGGCGAAACCACGCTGCGCGGCGGCATGCAAGTGGTGGTCGACGCCCTCAAGTGCGAGCTGCAGGCGCGGTTCGAGGAGGCCGGCGTGCAAGTGGTGGACGCCAAGCTCACCCACCTGGCCTACGCGCCGGAGATTGCCCAGGTCATGCTGCGCCGTCAGCAGGCCGAGGCGATCATCAGCGCCCGCTCCAAGATTGTGCACGGCGCGGTGAGCATGGTCGAGGCCGCGCTGAAGGGGCTGTCGGAACGTGGTATCGTCGAGCTGGACGACGAGCGCAAGGCGGCGATGGTCAGCAATTTGCTGGTGGTGCTGTGCTCGGACAAGGAAACCCAGCCGATCATCAACACGGGCACCCTCTACAACTAGCGGCCGAAGAGCATGGCGAGTCCAGGTAAAAAAGCCTATCCATTGCGGATCGACCCGGCGCTGTGGGATGAACTGCAGCGCCTGGCCGCGCGCGACCTGCGCAGCGTCAACGCGGAAATCGAGTTCCTGCTGCGGGAGGGGCTGGCCAAGCGAGGCGTGAAGATCAAAGCCGACAACGGCGAGCCCGACAAGGGCTAGCTTGTTTCGCTAGTCCGCAGCATGGCGTCGATCTGTTCGAAGCTGACCGGTTTGACCAGGTGCGCGTCGAAGCCGGCCTGCTGCGCCAGATCCTTGTCCTTTTGCTGGCCCCATCCGGTGACCGCGACCAGGGTCGTTTGCCGCAGCGCGGGCAGGGTGCGCAGCGCCCGGGCCAGGTCGTAGCCGTTGAGGGCAGGCAGGCCGATGTCGAGGAAGGCGTATTCCGGGACAAAGACGGCGGCGTTGTCGAGCGCGCTCTGGCCGTCGTAGGCGACCGAGACCACATGCCCGCGCGACGACAGCAACGCCCCCATGCTGTTGACAAAGTCGATGTTGTCGTCGGCCAGCAGGATGCGCCGGCTGCCGCCCGCCGCCACGCCGGGCGTGGCCGCCACGCCCGGCGGCTGCGGCGCGGCGCTTTGCCCGGCTAGCGGCAGCGTCAGTACGAACTCGCTGCCGTAGCCCAATCCCATGCTGTGCAGGCTCAGCTCGCCGCCGTGCAATTCGGCCAGCCGCCGCGCCAGCGACAGGCCCACGCCGAGCCCGGCCGTGGTGCGCTCTAGCGAGGCGTCGGCCTGCACGAACATCTGGAACACCGCGTCGCGCATTGCCGGCGCGATGCCGATGCCGTTGTCGCGCACGTGCACGCGCACCCGTTGCTGCTCGAGCTCGACGTCGACCGCGATGCGCCCGCCGCGCGCGGTGTATTTGGCCGCGTTGTTGAGCAGGTTCGACAGAATCTGCGTCAGGCGCGTGGCGTCGCCGGCGATCAGCACCGGATGCGTCAGCGGCGCCGAGGTCAGCGTATGCTCCTGCTGCTCGACCAGCGGCCGTACGATCTCGAAGGCGTCGTGAATCACTTGCTGCAGGTCGACCAGGTCGCGCTTGATCGCCAGCTTGCCGGTGTTGATGCGCGATACGTCCAGTAAATCGTCGACCAGCCGCACCATCTGGCGCAGCTGGCGCTCCATGATTTCTCGCGCGCGCTGGCCGGCGCCGAGGTCGGACGGATTGATGCGCATGATGTCGAGCCCGGTCCTGATCGGCGCCAGCGGGTTGCGCAGCTCGTGCGCCAGCGTGGCCAGGAATTCGTCCTTGCGGCGGTCGGCCACCAGCAGCGCGCGCTCGGCATCCTGGCGCACCGCCATTTCGCGCTCGAGCGTGCGGTTGGTGGCGAGCAGGCCGCTGGCGCTTTTCTCCACTTCGGCGAGCATGGCGTTGAAGGCGTCGACCAGCGTGCCGATCTCGCCCGGCGCCGAGCCCTGCACGCGCAGGCCGAAGTCGCGCCGCTCGATGACGGCGCGCGCGGCGGAGGTCACCCCTTCCAGCGGCGCGGTGATGCTGCGTTGCAGGCGCGCGGCCACCAGCGCCGCCAGCAGCAGGCTGCACAGCATGACGACGCCGAGGATCGAGCCGTAGGAGGCGATCCGCTCGCCGATGCGGTAGCGTGCCTCCAGGTACACCGTGCCGATGCGCTCGCCATGTTCGACGATCGGGTGGTACAAGGTCAGGCTGCCGTTGACGATCTGGTGCCCCAGCGGCCCGGGCTTTTCCAGGAACACCGGCGTCTCCAGCGCGGACTGGGTGTAGGTGGCAAACATCGCGCCGCCGCTGTCATAGATGGCGCCGGCCACGATCTCGGGCCGCATGCGCAGCATGGCGAGGTTGTTGCGCGCCGCCGGGGCGTCGTTGAAATTGATCGCCGGGGCGCTGGCCAGCGCGATCAGCTCGGCCTGGGTGCGCATGTCGTCGATCCACGAACGCTGAAAGGTGCTCAGGTCGTAAAACAGCATGGCGCAGGTGCATAGCAGCAGCGCAGCGGCGGTGGTGGCCAGCGCCATCGCGATCAGCCTGGCGCGCACGGTGGCCAGGACCGGGCCCAACCAGGCCATCAACCGTCGCCTTTTTGCACGGCGTACGCCACCGACAACAGGCGCGAGCTCAGTTTGAGCCGGGCCCTGTCGGCCGCCGCCAGCGACACTTCGAAGCGCACCCGGTCGTCGACCAGCCGGAAATTGATGACGCTGCCCGATTCGATGCCGGTGGCCGATTCGGTGACCGTCAGCACGCCGGCCGGCTGCACGGCCCTGACCAGCGCCGCCTCGTCGGCGCCATCGTGCGCGCCGATGAACAGCAGGTGCAGGCCGCCGGCGGGGTCGGCGCCCTGCAGTTGGCGCACCACCACGGCATGGTTGTTGATCAGGCGCCCGGCGGTCAGCCGCGTCAGCTCGGCGGCGATGTCGTCGGCGCCGACCACGCCCACCACATACGGCGCGCCGGGGTCGAGCGGGCCGGCCGGAAAGTCGACATAGCCGAGGAATTTGTACAGGAAGCCGGCCTTGACGCTGGCGCCGGACGCGCCGCCCACATCGTCCAGGGCGGCGCTGGCGGCGTTGGCGGCGATGTCGCCGCTGTCGGCCGCGCGCGCCAGCGCGGCCGGGGTTGCCGCCGCGGAGACCAGCGCCAGTGTCAGCGCGGCCGCGCGCGTTGCCATCCGGGCCGCGTCGTTCACTTTGCCAAGCATATGTTTCCTTTTAGATCACGTCGGAAAATTATACTGGCGCAGAGTGGGGGCATGGGCATTTGTGTCGAATAACAACATGACACAGGCGCAGCCTCGGCCCTGGCGTCGCCGATTGGATTACTATTTACTAGTGACCGTTGTCCAGGACGGACGATAGAGCACAAGCTCATCAGCATTTCCCGGTGGGCTCAATTAAAATCCGGGGTGAGATCGCACGACTGTTTCGTGTCAGAGGAAATCCGAATGCAGCAAGAAAACCAGTTGGGCAGCCAGACGATCGAAGCCGAGCGTTTCCGCCATTTCATCGTCAGCGTGACCGATTACGCCATCTACACCTTGTCGCCTGAAGGGGTGGTGATCACCTGGAACGCCGGCGCCCAGCGCTTCAAGGGCTACCGCGAGGACGAGATCGTCGGCCGCCATTTTTCGCTGTTCTACACGGCCGAGGAACAGGCGCGCGGGCGGCCGGCGATGGCGCTGGAGCAGGCCCGGACCACCGGCAAGTTCGAGGACGAGGGCTGGCGCGTGCGCAAGGACGGTACGCGCTTCCTGGCCAGCGTGGTGCTCGATCCGATCTGGGACGCTGCCGGTGAGTTGCTTGGCTTTACCAAGATCACCCGCGACATCACGACCCAGCGCGCCGCGCAGGACGAGCTGCATGCCAGCGAAGAGCGCTTCCGGCTGCTGGTGCAGGGCGTGACCGATTACGCCATCTATATGTTGTCGCCCGAGGGCGTGGTAACGAACTGGAACGAGGGCGCCCGGCGCATCAAGGGCTACGAGGCCGGGGAAGTGGTCGGCAAGAGCTTTGCCATGTTCTACGCGCCGGAAGACCAGGCCACCGGAGCGCCGGCGGCCGCGTTGAGCACCGCGCTCAGGGAGGGCCGCTTCGAACGCGAGGGTTGGCGCGTGCGCAAGGACGGCACCCGCTTCTGGGCCAACGTGGTGATCGATCCGATCCGCAACGCCGACGGTAAGCTGCTCGGCTTTGCCAAGGTCACGCGCGACATCACCGAGCGCCGCCTGGCTTCCGAGCAACTCGAACGCACCCGCGAGTCGCTGCTGCAGTCGCAGAAGCTCGAGGCGATCGGCAAGCTGACCGGCGGCATCGCCCACGATTTCAACAATCTGCTCAACGTCGTCATGAACGGCATCGATCTGCTGCGCACCATGGGCGACCGCGCGGTCCAGGTCCGCGCGCTGGACGCGATGGAGCGGGCGGCGCAGCGCGGCGCCTCGCTGACGCAGCAGTTGCTGGCGTTCGCGCGGCAGCAGCCGCTGCGCCGGGAAGCGCACGACATCGGCCGCGTGATCCGCTCGTTCGACGCGGTGCTGCACCGGGCCGTGCCCAGCCGCACGCGCCTGCACCTGGCGGTGGCGCCGGACTTGCCGCAGGTGCTGATCGACCCGACCCAGTTCGAGTCGGCGCTGCTCAATCTGGTCGTCAACGCCCGCGACGCCATGCTCGACAGCGGCGACGTGACGATCGCGGTCAAGCAGGTCGGGCTGGCGGCAGGCGAGGTCGGGCAACTGCCGGCCGGCGCCTATGTCAGCGTGGCGGTGACCGACGCCGGCACCGGCATGGCGCCGGAAACGCTGGCGCGCGCGATCGAGCCGTTTTTCACCACCAAGCAGGTCGGCAAGGGCACCGGGCTGGGGCTGAGCCAGGTCTACGGCCTGGCGCAGCAATGCCAGGGGGACATGACGATCGCGTCGGTGGTGGGCGAGGGCACCACCGTCACCTTGTATTTTCCGGCCATCGTCGCCGCGCCGGGCAGCGAGACCGAAGATCCCAACGGCAAGCCGGAAAAGGTGCTGGTGGTCGACGACCAGCCCGACGTGCTGGAGACGGCGGTGGCGCTGTTCAGCCACCTCGGCTACGAGGCGCTCGCGGCCAACAACGGCGTCGAGGCGCTCGAGACGCTGCGCGCCAACCCCGACATCGCGATCCTGTTCACCGATGTGGTCATGCCCGGCATCGGCGGGCTGGAGCTGGCGAAGATCGCGCAGCGCGAGTTTCCGGCGATGAAGCTGATCCTGGCGTCGGGATATACCAGATCGAGCCTGCAGGAACAGAGTCCCGACCTCGACGCGTTCACGCTGATCGCCAAGCCTTACCGGCTCAGCGATTTGATCAAGATTCTGAAGACCGTCCACGCCGACAAGGCCGGCGTGGCATAACAGGCGGTCAATTGACGTCGCGCCGACCGGCGCGGCTCACGCCAGCGTTTCGCTGATGCGCTCGGCGCAGGCCGGATCGACCGGCCGCAGCGCGTCGACCAGCTCGGCCACCGACGAGCCGCAGGCGTACAGCAGCACGTCGCCCGGCCGGCAGCGCGCCAGCCCCTCGCGCAGCGCGTCGGCCGGGTCCAGTTCGATCGCCACGCCGTTCGGCCCGCCACGTGCGGCGCTGGCGGCCGCATGCATCAGCGCGGCGCGCTGACCGGCCGCGCGGCCGCGATGCTCGCTTTCCCATTCGTAGAAGATGGCCTGGTCGAAGCCGGCCGCGCACGTTTTGCCGATGCGGCGGAAATCCTCGTCGCGGCGGTCGCCGGGCGCCGTCACCACCGCCACCGTACGGCCGGACGTCATCGCCCTGGCCGTGGCGGCCTGCGCGGAAAACGCCGCCGGGTTGTGCGCGTAGTCGACGATCACCTGCACGCCGCCGACCTGGTACACATTGGTGCGCATCGGGTTGCGCCGCGCGTCCGAGACGAACGAGCGCAAGCCGTCGGCGATCATTGCCGGACTCAGTTTGCTGGCCATCAGCGCGGCCGCTGTCGCCAGCGCGTTGGCAAGATTGTGGCGCGCGCGGCCGTCCAGCGCGGCCGGGATGGCCGTGGCCCCCAGCAGCCGCTGGCGGGCCTTGCCGTCGCTCAGCATCACCGCGTCGCGCTCCAGCCAGGCGGCGCGGCCGCCGCGCGCCAGGTGCGCCACCAGCACCGGGTGGGCGGCGTCGCAGCTGAAGTAGACGATGTCGACGGTCGGGTCGAGGGTGGCGCCGATGGCGACGCAGCGCGGATCCTCGGCGTTGAGCACCACCGCCCGCGAGGCGGCCTGCACCACCACCGCCTTGACCCGCGCCAGATCGTCGATCGTGTCGACGCCGTCGAGGCCCAGGTGGTCGTCGCTGACGTTGAGCAGCACGCCGACGTCGCAGCGGTCGAACGCCAGGCCGCGCTTGAGGATGCCGCCGCGCGCCGTCTCCAGCACCGCGAACTCCACTTCAGGCGCCGCCAGCACGGTGCGCGCCGACCAGTAGCCGCTGCAGTCGCCGCGCTTGATGGCCGCGCCGTTGATGAAGATGCCCTCGCTGGTGGTGCAGCCGGTGCCGATGCCGGCCTGGCGCAGCGTGTGCTCGATCATCAGCGTGGTGGTGGTCTTGCCGTTGGTGCCGGTGACGGCGATCACCGGGATGCGGCCGTCGCTGGCGCCGAACATCGATTCGACGACCGCCGCGCCGGCGTCGCGCGGCGTCCCGGCGCTCGGGTATTCGTGCATGCGCAGGCCGGGCGCGGCGTTGATCTCGATCACCGCGCCGTTCCTGCCGTCGAGCGGCACGCCGATATCCTCGCACACCAGGTCGATGCCGGCCACGTCGAGGCCGATCTTGCGCACCGCGCGCACGCACATGGCCAGCGTTTGCGGCGGCAGCCGGTCCGTCACGTCCTCGGCGGTGCCGCCGCTCGACAGGTTGGCGTTGCCGCGCAATAGCACCCGGTGTCCGGCGGCGGCCACGCTGTCCAGGTTCAGGCCCTGTTCGGCCAGGGTGGTCTCGGCGTGGCCGTCGAGCGGTATCCGTGTCAGGATGTTGCTGTGGCCGTCGCCGCGTGCCGGATTGGCGTTCTCCCGTTCCACCAGCTGGCGCAAGGTCGACACGCCGTCGCCGGTCACGCTGGCCGGACGGCGCAGCGCGGCCGCCACCACGCGCTCGCCGGCCACCAGCACGCGATAGTCGTCGCCGCGGATATAACGCTCGACAATGATGACGCGGCCATGCTCGCGGGCCCGTTCGAACGCCAGCGCCACTTCCTCCGGCGTCCCGCAACGGGTGGTGACGCCGCGCCCATGGTTGCCGTCGAGCGGCTTGACGGTCACCAGGCCGCCGAGCTGGCGCGCGGCGCGCTGCGCCTGTTCGAGCGAGCGCGCCGTGGTGCCCTCGGGCACCGGCACGCCGGCCTCCTGCAGCAGCGTCTTGGTCAGTTCCTTGTGCGAGGCGATACCGACGGCGATATGGCCGGTGTCGCCGGTGATGCTGGCCTGCAGGCGCTTTTGCTGGGCGCCCCAGCCCAGCACGAACAGGTTCGCTTCCGGCGTGAGGCGGCTGGTTGGAATGCCCTGGCGGCCGGCCGCCTTGAGGATGGCGCCGGTGCTGGTGCCGATCGCCTGCCGCTGCGCCGTCTCGCGCAGCGCGGCCAGGCCGGCCTCCGCACGCTGGCCGAGTTCCGTCGCCGATGTCGGCAGCGCCTGCTCGGTGTTCGCGTTGTCCTGGACGATAATGGCCATGTCGCGCACCAGCGCTACCGCCAGCTCGACCGCGTCGACGCCGACCTGCTCGATTTCATACGCGCACACCACGCGGTAGTGGCCGTCCGGCCCGGTCTTGTGGGTGCGGCCGGTGTTGACCGGCGTGCCGGCCAGGCATTGCAGCGCAAGCGCGACATGTTCGACCACGTGCGCCAGATTGGTGCCCTCATGCAGCGCCTGCACGAAACCGCCGTATTGGCCGGCCGAGCACCGATGGTCGTGCAGCGACGGCAGCATGTCGAGCAGGCGCTCGTTAAAGCCCGGCAGCTCGCTGGTGCGCAGGGCGCTGAATTGTTGAAGGTCCAGCACCGTCAGGATGCAAGCGCGCGGCGAATACAGGTTGGGTCCGCGCAACACGCGTTGTTCGAGGATGTTCATGATTCTTGGGTCCGGTCGGTAAGGAAGTTGAGGAAATCGGCCAGCGCGCGTGGGGCCGGGATGGCGTCTTCGGGCAGCTGGCCGCGTTGCGCCTGCGCCTGCGCCTGCGCATGGTCCGCCGTGTCGTCGGGCGGGGCCGAGAACGCGGTTCCCGAGGGCAGCAGGTGCAGGCCGACGCCCACCAGGGTCGGCACGCCGCCGGCGCGCAAATCGGCGATGTTGTTGTCGGCGGTGCGGCAGTCGAGCACCGTGACCGTGCCTTCGCCCATGACTTCAAACCCGGCGCGGCCGTGGATGATCAGCGCGGTGTCCTCGTCGATGCCGGCGCCGAGCAGGAACGGGCTTTGCGCGACCACGCTGAGCAGCCGGTGAATGCGCTGGCGCTGCGAAAAATGCTGGTCGATGACAACCCGGTGCACGAAACCGAAGCCGGCGCCCAGGCGCACCGCGCCCTTTTCCGGCGCCAGCTCGGCCTTGCCCTCGGCCAGCATGTGGGTGCACATGGCCGACGCGCCGGCGCTGGTGCCGGCGATGCAGGCGCCACGGGCGTGGGCCTCGCGCATGGCCTGCTCGACGGCGGTGCCGCCGATGTTGGCCACCAAGCGTTTCTGGTCGCCGCCGGTCATGAAGATGCCGCCGGCGCCGGCCACGATGTCGGCGGCGCTGGCGTCGTCGGCGTCGACGCGGTCGCCGATCGGCACATGGCGCACGTTGCGCGCGCCGAGGTCGTGCAGCGCGCCGCGGTACATTTCCCAGACGTCCTCGGGGATCTTGCTGGCGGCCGTAAGCACCACCAGCGGCCGCTCGGGGCCGCCGGCCAGCGCCATGAAGCGGGCCAGTACTTCCTTGTTGTCGGTGCGGTCCTCGCCGCCGCCGATGATCATCAGTGCGCCGTTGGCGGCGCTGGAATGGGATGCGTGTTGCATGAGTGTCTCTCTGTGGGCCAATGACTGTTGTATACGGATAAAAGACTGCGGAGCAGGTGAGGCAGTGTCGCAGGGCGCGCGGCGCTGCGGTAGGGCGGTTCGTCCTGTGCTGCTGTAAGCCGATGCTTACTTCGGCTCGCTGCGGCCGAGGCCCGCACGCAACGTAATGTCTATCCCGTCTGGGTGTTCCTTTCGTTTCTTTGTTGGCATCATTGTAAAAAGTGGTTTACCATGGGATTTCGTCGATTCAATTTAACCGGATCCCCAATGACTGATCAATCCACCGAATGCCGCCGCAAGAACGAAGCGCTGGCCAGCGTGATCGAACTGGGCTTGTCTTACCAGCAGGCGCTCGGCTATCCGAGCGCCAAGATCTACCTGCTCGAACAAGCGGTTGACCAAACCATTATCAAGCGCGTGCTGGCTTCACCTGAGCGCCGGCGCGGCGCGCGTGGCAACGGTTCTTCCTGAGCCTCGCTTGCCGCCGCCACCGCCGCCTCCACGCCAGGACGGCGCCCACAACCGTGCACATCAACATCAGGATATTTAATGACTCAAGCCCTCCCCAGTATTCAGGATTTTTCCGATCGTCGGCATCGGCGCATCGGCCGGGGGGTTGTCTGCCTTGCAAGAATTCTTTAGCCACCTCACACCCGACATGCCCATGGCGTATGTCGTTGTGATGCATTTGTCGCCCACCCACGAAAGCGACCCCGCCGCGCTGTTGCGCAAGTGGGCGCCGGTGCCGGTGGTCGAGGTCACCGGGCCGACGCATGTGGAAAAGGGCACCGTGTATGTGATTCCGCCGAACCGCCAACTCGAGATGATCGACGGCTATCTGCGGGTGCGCGAGCGCGCCGCCGGCCCCGGCTGGCCGGTGGCGGTCGACACTTTCTTCCGCACGCTGGCGGCGGCGCACGAGTCGCGTGCGTTTGGCATCGTGCTGTCGGGCACCGGCAGCGACGGCGCGGCCGGGCTGGTCTCGCTCAAGGACCACGGCGGCGTGGTGATGGTGCAAAACCCGGACGAGGCCGAGTTCGCCGGCATGCCGCGCGCGGCGATCGACTCGGGCGCGGTCGACTTCGTGCTGCAGGTGGCCGACATGCCGCGCAAGCTGGCGGCGGTGTGGGAAAACGCCCGCCGCATCGCCTTGCCGCTGCCGCGTGGCAGGCCGGTTGTCGAACCCAACGATAACGCGCTGCCGGCCGAGGACGAGGAGACGCTGCGCGATATCATCAGCATCCTGCGCGCGCGCACCGGGCATGACTTCGCCAAGTACAAGCGCGCCACGGTGCTGCGCCGTATCGAGCGGCGGCTGCAGGTGCGCGAGACAGCGTCGCTGGGTCAGTACCGCGACCTGCTGCGCGAGGACCGCAGCGAGAGCGACGCGCTGCTGCGCGACATGCTGATCGGGGTGACGCAATTTTTCCGCGACAGCGAGGCGTTCGAGAGCATCGAGCGCGACATCGTGCCCAAGTTGTTTGCCGATGTGCCGAACGGCCAGGCGCTGCGCGTGTGGAGCGTCGGCTGCTCGACCGGCGAGGAGACCTATTCGCTCGGCATGCTGTTGACCGAGCACGTGGTCAAGAACGCGCCGAGCGCCGACTTCCAGCTGTTCGGCTCGGACATCGACGATCGCGCGATCGCCTTCGCCCGCGCCGGCCTGTACAACGCGGCCATTTCGCGCGATGTGTCGGCCGCCCGGCTGGCCGAGCACTTCAACAAGGAGGACGGCCGCTACCGCATCAAGAAGTCGGTGCGCGACAAGATTTTGTTCGCCAGCCAGAACCTGCTGCGCGACCCGCCGTTCTCAAAGATCGACCTGATCAGCTGCCGCAACCTGCTGATCTACCTGAACCGCGACACCCATTCCCAAGTGCTCGAGATGTTCCATTTCGCGCTCAATCCGGGCGGCTACCTGTTCCTGGGCGGCTCCGAATCGGCCGACATGGTGGCCGAGTTCTTTGTGCCGGTCGACAAGAAGAACCGCATCTACCGCGCCCGTCCGACTTCCCGTTTGCCGCGCTCGGCCATTCCGATGATGGCGCCGATCGCTGCCGCCTCGGCGGTGCCGTACCCGGAACGCCCGCACGGCGACAAGCCGTCGTTCGCCAGCGTGCACCAGCGGGTGCTGGCCGAATACGCGCCGCCGAGCGTGCTGGTCGATCAGCAGTCGAACATCGTCCATATGTCCGAGGGCACGGCGCAATTCCTGCGCCACGTGGCCGGCGAGCCGTCACGCAACCTGGTCGCGCTGGCCGAGCCTGAGTTGCGGCTGGAGCTGCGCGCGGCCTTGTTCCAGGCGGCCCAGAGCGGCAAGAGCGTGGAGACGCGCAGCATCCGCTTCGAGCGCGGCGCGCGCGTGTTTTATGTCAACATGATGGCGCGGCCGTTCTACGACGCCAACACCGCGACCGATTTCATCCTGGTGCTGTTCCACAAGATCGAGCAGATCACCGAAGAACAGACCGGTACCGAGCTCGATCCGGCGCAGGACACGGTGCTGTCGAGCCTTGAGCAGGAGTTGCAGCGCACGCGCCTGCAATTGCAGGACACCATTGAAAACTCGGAGACGTCCAACGAGGAGCTCAAGGCCGCCAACGAGGAGCTGCAGGCGATCAACGAAGAGCTGCGCTCGGCCACCGAGGAGCTCGAGACCAGCAAGGAGGAGCTGCAATCGGTCAACGAGGAACTGATCACCGTCAACTTCGAGCTCAAGAGCAAGGTCGAGGAGACCAGCAAGGTCAACGACGACCTGCAAAACCTGATCGCGTCGACCGACCTGGCCACCATCTTTGTCGACCGCGGCATGCGCATCAAGCGCTACACGCCACACGCATGCGAGCTGTTCAACCTGATCGCCAGCGACATCGGCCGGCCGCTGCACGACATCACGCACAAGCTGACCTATCCGCAGCTGTCCAAGGACGCGGCCCTGACGTTCGAGTCGCTGCGCCCGGTCGAGCGCGAGGTCGCCAGCGATGACGGGCGCTGGTTCATCGCCAGGCTGCTGCCGTATCGCACCGGCCTCGACCAGATCGACGGCGCGGTGCTGACCTTTATCGACATCACCAAGCGCCGCCGCGCCGAGGAGCGCGCCCGCGCCGGCGAGGAACGCATGCGCCTGGTGGCCGCCAGCACCAAGGACTACATCATCATCACTGTCGACCTCGACAGCATGATCACCAGCTTCAACAGCGGCGCCGAGCGTATTTTCGGCTACCCCGAGGCCGAGATCATCGGCCAGCCGTACGAACTCATTTTCGTGCCCGAGGACCGCGCCGCCGGCATGCCGGCCGACGAGCAGCGCCGCGCGCGCGAGGACGGCCGCGCCGAGGACGAACGCTGGCACCTGCGCAAGGACGGCACCCGCTTCTACTGCAGCGGCGTGCTGACGCCGTTGCGCGGCAGCGACGGCGAGCTCAGCGGGTACGCCAAGATCGGGCGCGACCTGACCGGTCGCCAGGAGGCAGAGAAGAGCCGCGCCGAGCAACTCTCGCGCGAGCTCGATCGCAGCAACCAGGCGCAGGCCTACAACGCGCAGAAGGACCAGTTCCTGGCCATCATGTCGCACGAACTGAAGCATCCGCTGAACCTGATCCACATGCATGCCGACGTGCTGCTGCGCCTGCCCGCGGTGCGCGCCGAGCCGGCCGCGCACAAGGCCGTCAGCGCGATCCGCTCGTCGACCATCAGCCAGGCCAAGATCATCAACGACTTGCTCGACCTGTCGCGCGTATCGACGGGCAAGATGGAGCTGAACCGGGAAGCACTTGATTTCCGCGCGTTGGTGGGTAACATCGTCGAGGTGACCGGCGGCACGCCGAACGCGCCGCAGATGGTGGTGCACATGCCCGAGCAGGCTCTTCCCATGCATGCCGATGAGGTGCGGCTGGAACAGGTGGTGTGGAATCTGATCAGCAACGCGATCAAGTTCACGCCCCAGCAGGGCACGGTGACCGTCACGCTCGAGCATGACGAGCGCGAGGTGCGCCTGTGCGTGCGCGACACCGGACAGGGCATCCGCCCCGAGGTGCTGCCGACGATCTTCGACATTTTCAAGCAGGGCAATGCCAACAGCATGCGCGGCGGCGTCGGCCTGGGCATCGGGCTGGCGTTGGTCTACGAGATCGTCCGGCTGCACGGCGGCCGGGTCACGGCCGAGTCGCCCGGTCCGGGGCAGGGCGCGACGTTCACCGTGTTCCTGCCGCGCGCGCTCGGCACGGTGCGCAGCGCCGACGACCAGGCGCCGCCGGCCGGCGTGCTGCAGGGCGCGCGCCTGCTGGTGGTGGATGACAGCGCCGACGGCCTGGAGGTATTTACCATGTTGCTCGAGCTGGAGGGCGCGGTGGTGACAGCCAGCGCCTCGCCGGTCGAGGCGCTCACATTGTTGCCCGAGCAGCGCTTCGATCTGGTCATGTCCGACCTCGACATGCCCGAGATGGAAGGCACCGACTTCATTCGCGCCCTGCGTGCACAGCCCGGCTACGAGGCCGTGCCGGCGCTGGCCATCACTGGCATGTCGCGCCAGCAGGACGTAGAACGTGCGCTCGACGCCGGTTTTTCGGCCCACGTGGGCAAACCGGTGGACATGACCGAGTTGTCGCGCAAGGTGGCGCAGCTGTTGGGGAAAAATACAGGTACTTGATTAATGCAACGGGCGCGCGAGCGCTGGAAGGGATTCGATGAAGGCAGTGGTTGTAATGGGCGCTTCGGCTGGTGGCGTGATGGCCCTGACGGAAATTCTTGCCGGCATGCCGTCCGACTTTCCCGCGCCGATCTTGGTGGTCATGCATATCGGCGACCACCCGAGCATATTGCCGGCGTTGCTCGCGCGGCGTTGCGCCTTGTCGGTACGGCACGCCGGCCATCACGAAACGCTTGGCCCCGGCATGGTGCTGATCGCGCCGCCGGACCGCCACTTGCTGGTGGAGCGCCACGATGGCGCGCTGCGCACGGTGCTGGCGCGCGGGCCCAAGGAGAACCATTCCCGGCCCGCCATCGATACCTTGTTCCGCTCGGCCGCCGCCGCCTGCGGCGACGCCAGCGCCGGCGTGATACTGACCGGTTATCTGGACGACGGTGTCGCCGGCCTGCAAGCGATCAAGGCCTGCGGCGGGACCGCAATCGTGCAGGACCCGGCCAACGCCAGCGTGCCAGACATGCCGCGTCACGCGATCGACCAGGTCGATGTGGACTTTTGCGTCCCGCTGCAGGGCATAGCCGGCGTGCTGGTCGAGTGGGCCGGCATGCCGCGCGTGGTCGCGGACGAGCGCGCGGAGGTGCCGCAATGGCTGCAAGTGGAAAACCGTTTTGCCACCGGCGACGGCGAAATGCATCAGCTTAAGTACATCGCCACGCCGTCGCCATATAGTTGCCCGGAGTGCGGCGGCACCTTGTTCTCGGTGAATAATACGCGGCCTTGCCGCTTCCGCTGTCATACCGGACACAGCTTTACATTGCTGGCGTTGTTGCAGCAGCAGGAGGCCGCGATCGAAGCGGCGCTGTCGGCTGCGCTGCGGGCGGTGCAGGAGAAGGAGAATCTGGCCGAGCAGTTGGCTGCGGAGTTTTCCGCCCGCAGCCTGACGCCGGAACCGGGCTATGCGGCGCTGGCGCAACGGGCCCGCGCCGAGGCCGAAGCGCTGCGCGCGCTGCTGGCCGGCGGGGGCATCGCCGATTAGTCGATCAGTTGGCGGAACAGGCGCGTCGCCATCAAACCGGCGGCGCTGTGGTGGCGCGCCGGCGTCATCAGCGATTGCAACAACCGCATCGCCGCCTGCTTGTTGCCCATGGACGCCACCTGCAATTCCAGTTGACGCAGTTCGCCGACGTCCTGGTCGTCATTGGCGCCGCTGTCGGCCGCGTGGTGGCGTATCACGCCGCGCGCGGGGCCGCTACGCGGGCTGTGATGTAGGCCCAGCGTATCGAGCGCGCGCTGGCGGGCCCGGAAGCTCGGCGTGCGCACCGTCGGCACGGCGGGCGTCGGCTGCTCACCGGGCGCGGTGGCGATCCAGTCGCTGAGGATTTGCTGCTCGTAGGCGCTGAAGACGCCAAACATCTCGGCGCGCTCGCTCTGGATCAGGCGCCAGAAGCGGCTGTTGTCGGCCGGCTGGCCGCGCTGGATCCAGCCGGCTTTTTCCAGCTCGCCCAGCATGGCGGGAATCTGCTTCGGCTCGGACAGCCAGTCGTTGATGCCACGGCCGCCAACGCGGCAATAATCGGAGTGCATGTTTTTACCCACCACGGCTTTGGTCGCCAGGATGTGCACCAGCTCCGCTTCCAGATCGAACTCGGCGATGACGGAATTGGTGCTGGCGCCCAGATCGTTGAGGCGATAGCCGTCCTGTACGCGGCGCAGGAAGGCGGCGGCGTCGCCGCAGCGCGGCAGCAGCTGTTGCAGCGCCTGCACCGCCTTGAAGGCGTGGCCGGTGCCGCCGTTGTCGACCGTGATGTGCAAGGTGAAATAGTAGGGATCGATACCCAGCTCGTTCAGTTCGTAGGCGGTGATCAGCAAGTGCAGCGGCAGTTGCTCGTAGCCGAGGTTGTAGCCGATGATCTCCGGCAGGAAACGTTCGGCGTCGTAGGCCAGCGCGAGCTGGATCGCACCTTGCACGAAGTGGGTTTCCTCGACGTCCTGCCACTGGTCGCAGCCGTGGCTGGCCAGCAGTTTTTTGTAGAGCACCACGTGGTTTTTGTCCGGCACGCCGTCGCCCAGCTCTTCCAGGTAAGTCTGGATCAGCGGGCGGAAGTCGGGGTCGTCCCAGCGCTCGAGCACGCCATACAGCCAGGCGCCGTCGACCAGCTTGGTCGGGGCGACGTGCTTGAGGAAGAACAGCGCGTGCGCCTTGGTCGTAAAGTAACGGCGCGGCGCGCCGTCGCGGCGTTGCTTCAGATAGGCGTTGTATTCGGCGCCGATCGCTTCGGAGCGCTCGCCGATCCAGTTTTCCATGTCCGTCGAGTTGCCCGGCAGATCCGAGCTCAGCAGGCGAGCCTGTTGCAGCTGTTGTTCCAGGAAAGTACGGGCCATGGCGCGGTCGTTGCCGACAGGAACGCCTTGCGACAGCGCGCGGTACACCGCGCTGGCGACCGGCGTGGCGCTTTGGTTGTCGTTATTGTTGCTGATGGTGGCGATGCTGTCTGGCAGCGCTTGAGCGAGTAGGGACATGGTGTTCTTCCGAAAAAGTGAGACGGCTTGAAGCTCGTCTATATAGTCGGTAGATTATCCCTGCCGTAGGGCGCTTGCCCTAGGGGCGTTGCCCCTGTGTTTGTGTAAGACAGTGCTTACATTGCTGACGTGCATTGGGGCTGCGGGCAAATTTAAAAGGGCGGATGACGGCATTTCGCCGTACCCGCCCTGCATTTTTACTTGCCGATATGACTATCTTACGATTCGGCCGTCTTGGCGCTGTCACCGCGGTTCGCCTGCACGCGTTCCGCCGCCTTTTTACCGGCCAGGAAGGCATGATCCGAGTTGTAATATTCCCACTCGCTGTAGCGCCCGGCCAACACGATATCGTGCTGTTCCATCCATGCGCGCACCGTCGCTACGTTCTCCGCGCGGGCGTGGTCGTACACCACATACGCGTACGGCATGTCGACCTGGTTGGCGGTGATCACCCGGTCGTCCTCGCGCATCATGCCGACCTTGATGCAATCGGCGATGCAGCGCTCGATGAGCTCCTCGCCGTCCAGCGGCAGCGGCTTCCACGGCGAGTACGAAATCTCGCAGGTAAAGCCGAAGCCGCCCGGCGCGTTGCATTCCGGGCTGGCGTTGCCCTGCACGAAGATGCGGTGGAAGATGCTGTCTTCCGGATAGTAGATCCAGTGCTTGTCGGTGACGTCGGTGCGGGCGATGCCGATGTTGACGCAGCGGATCGAAATATGCCGCAAGCCCTCGGCCGCGCGCCTTACTTCCGGCGGCGCCTCGCTGCCGATCAGGCGCACCAGTTCAGGCAGCGGCATCGTGCTGATCAATTGATCGTACTGCAGGCGGCGGCCATCGGCCAGCACCACCGTGTGCTCGTCGGGCAGGATGCGCACCGCGTCGGCGTTCAGTTCGATCTTGCCGCGGATGTGCGGCAGGAAGCCCGACACCAGCGCCTGGAAGCCGCCGCGCTTGGGGTAGCCGAAGCGCGCGTTCGGCCCCATCGGCTTGGCGACCGGTTCCAGCGCGCCTTCGATGATCTGGTTCAGGTCCGGCAGCGGCACGCGTCCACCCAGCCACGAGGTTTCCATCTCCTTCAGCGGCACCGTCCACAATTTCTTGTTGTACGGGATGGCGAAGTGGCGGGCGATGCCGGCGCCCCAGACGCGGTAGATGAAGTGCTCGAAGTCTTCGCCCTTGGCGGCGGTCGACATCGCGCTTTCGCTGCTGTTGGCGACGTCGGCGGTGCCGTCCGCGCAGCAATCCTGCACTTCGGCGGTGGCGCAGCTTTCCACCTTGTTGGCGCTTTCGGCCTTGTCGGCCAGCCCGTAGCGCGATTCGATGGCGCCGACGATGCATTCCTTGATGACCGCCGGCGGCAGGCCGTACAGCGCGCCCTGGAACGGGTAGCGGGTGAACACCTGTTTGCTGTAGACCCAGGCTTCGCGCATTTGCCAATGCTGGTTGTCGCCAAGCAGGATGTCGTACAGTTTAAGCACGTACGGATCGTTGGAGAACATGATGTGGCCGGCGTAGTCGAAGGTGAAGCCTTGGTCCTGGATAGAGCGGCACCAGCCGCCGACGGTGGCGTTACGCTCGAGCAGCATGGTGTCCGCCCCGAGGTGGTAGGCGGCCGACAGGCCGGTCGGGCCGGCGCCGACGATGAGGCAGCCGGTGCGCTGCGCGGCGGCGGACTGGCGCATCGGATTGACGACGGCGGAGGAGCCGGAAGGGACGGCGACCGCCCCCTCCTGCTGGTTCTGCTTGGCGCTTTTGCCCGACGGCGGCGTATTGTCCAGCAGCGTGCGCATGGCGTCGGAGGTGGCCTCCCACGAGGTTTTCTCGACCACGGCGCGCATTTTTTCGACCCGCGCCGCGCGCTGCTCCGGCGTCAGCGCCAGCGCGGCCTCGCAGTCTTCGATGAATTCGGCGTGGCTGTCGGCGACCCAGACGATGTCGCTGTACGGATCGCGCACGTCTTTGATGGCGGTGCTGACGGCCGGCAGTTCGGCCGCCATGTATTCGAGCACCTTGGTCGGGCTGATGTAGCGGGTTGATTCGTTGAGCGCGAACGGCAGCAGGCAGACGTCCCATCCGGCCAGGAACTGCGGCAGCGCTTCATACGACTGCTGGCCCAGGTAGTGGATGTTGGCGCGCTGCGGCAGCGAGGCCGGATCGATCTTGACCACCGGTCCGACCAGCACGATCTGCCATTCCGGATGGGCGTCGGCCAGCGCGCCGATCAGGTCGGCGTCGAAGCGCTCGTCGATAACGCCGTAGTAGCCCAGGCGTGGACCCGGAATGCCGGCGTGCAGCGGATGCTCGTTGCCGCGATCGAGTGCCTGGTGGAAGTGCGCGGCGTCGACGCTGCTGGGGAAGCAATGGGCGTTGTCGTGGCGGCCGCGTTTGGCCTCGTACAGGCTGGGACCGCCAGTGAAGACGAGGTCGGCGATCTTGAGCAGTGCGGTCTCGCGCTGCAGCAATTGCTTGGGCGGGTTCTTGAAGGCGGAGAGTTCATCCATGCAATCGTAGACCACCAGGCCGGCGTGCAGCGACGGCAGCAGCGGCAGCGCCATCGGCGTGTAGAACCAGACGATGGGGGCGTCGTCGCCACGGCTAAGCTCAGGCAGCAATTGTTGCAACAGCGGTTGCAGCAAAGGAATCTGGTCGTCGTGGAAACCGGTCGCGTGCACCGGCGTATGCGGCCGGTAGACGGTGACGTTGGGCGCCGGGCTCGAGCTCTGCACGAAGCTCTCGCCCTCATGGAAGACCGGCTCTTCGACAAAGGCGATTTTGTAGTGCTTGGCAAGGCGCGACAGGAGTTGTTGCGGACGCTGATAGACGAAGTCCCAGCGCAGATGACAAAAGACGATAATGGTTTTCATGAAGTTCTCCCTGTGCCCTCGCGGGTCGTTGATAGTTGGGTTGCCTGCCGGCCTAGCGCGCGCCAACGAACGCACGCGGATGGCCGCGAAGGCTGAACGTAAAGGCTGTATGCGAAGTCGGGATTGACATGTCGATTCCAGGTGAAGGCAATCGCTGCGCGCTTTGATCTGCTATCGCGACAGAAATAATGTGAGGTCAATCGTAGCAATGATCGGGTGTTTTTTCAGTTCAATTCCGCTAGGAAAAGCAGTTGTAAATTAGTTGCACTTTAACGATTTTTTCACCAAGAATTTGCTTTTCCAAGCGGAATTGGCAAGCGAATCGCCCTCAAGATTGCTAGCATTGCTCCTTTCGCCGGGCATACTGCCGAGGCACCGACCGTGAGGAATGCGCATGAGTCAGTTTGAATACCCGAGACCACAACTTGTACGCGATGCGTGGCAGTCCCTGAACGGCGAATGGGAATTCGCCTTCGACCACGAGCAGCGCTTTAGCCACCCTGGCGACCCGATCGACTGGAGCGCGCGCATCATCGTGCCGTTCGCGCCCGAGGCCAAGGCCAGCGGCATCGGCGACGAATCGTTCCACATGGCTTGCTGGTATCGGCTCATATTCGACCTGGAGCAGCGCGGCGCGCACACCATGCTGCATTTCGGCGCGGTCGACTATCATGCGCGCGTGTGGGTCAACGGCGTGCTGGTGGCCCAGCACGAGGGCGGCCATACGCCGTTCCACGCCGACATCACCGATGCGCTCAACGCGGGTCCGTCACAGACTATCGTCGTGCATGTCGAGGACGATCCGGGCGACCTGGCCAAGCCGCGCGGCAAGCAGGACTGGCAGCTCGAACCCCACTCGATCTGGTATCCGCGCACCACCGGCATCTGGCAGACGGTCTGGGTCGAGAGCTTGCCGGCGACCTACATCGGCTCGCTGCGCTGGACGCCGGTGTTCGACGGTTTCGAGATGGGCTGCGAAGTGTTGGCCGGCGGCGACATCCGCGACAACCTGGCGGTGTCGGTGCGGCTGCTGCACAACGGCGTGCTGCTGGCGGCCGACCGCTACTTGCTGGTGGGCCGCGCGGCCAACCGCAAGATCGTGTTGTCGGACCCGGGCATCGACGATTCGCGCAACGATTTGCTGTGGAGCCCAGAGCGCCCGACCTTGCTTGACGCGGAGCTGACCCTGTACTGCGGCGACCAGGTGCTCGACACGGTGCGCTCGTACACGGCGCTGCGCTCGGTGGCGATCAACCGCGACCGCTTCATGCTCAACGGCCGGCCATATCCGCTGCGCCTGGTGCTGGACCAGGGCTATTGGCCCGACACGCTGATGACCGCGCCCGACGACGACGCGCTGCGCCGCGACGTCGAACTGGCCAAGGAGATGGGCTTCAACGGCGTGCGCAAGCACCAGAAGATCGAGGACCCGCGCTACCTGTACTGGGCCGACAAGCTCGGCTTGCTGGTGTGGGAAGAGATGCCGTCGGCCTATGCCTTCAGCCCGCGCGCGATGACGCGGCTGATCAAGGAATGGACCGAGGCGATCGAGCGCGACTACAGCCATCCGTGCGTGATCGTGTGGGTGCCGTTCAACGAATCGTGGGGCGTGCCGAATCTGACCTCGACCCAGGCGCACCGCAACGCGGTCGAGGCGCTGTACCACATGACGCGGATGCTCGACGCCACGCGGCCGGTGATCGGCAACGACGGCTGGGAGGCCTCGGCCACCGATATTCTCGGCATCCACGATTACGACGCCGACCCGGAAAAAGTGCAGCAGCGCTATGCGGTGACCGATCCGGTGCGCACCTTGTTCGACCAGCGCCGTCCGGGCGGGCGCATCCTGACGCTGGACGGCTTCCCGCACCGGGGCCAGCCGATCGTGTTGACCGAGTTCGGCGGCATCGCCTTCGATCCCAACGCGCCGGCCCACCACACCTGGGGCTATTCGCGCGTGGGCGACGCCGAGACCTATCTGGCGCGCTACCGCGCCTTGCTCAAGGTGGTCAACGAGACGGTGATGTTCAGCGGTTTTTGCTACACGCAGTTTGCCGACACCTTCCAGGAAACCAATGGTTTGCTGAATGCCGATCGCAGTCCCAAGGTTCCGCTGGCGCAGATCAGCGCTGCCACGCGCAACGCCAGCGAGGTGAGCGAGGCCAGCTTGAACAACGATGCGCCGTAGTCCTACGTCAACAGCAGCGAAGTGCTGACATGGCCCGGCTGAGCTAGTCGTAGAATGCACTGGTCGGATCGTTTGTCGACGCGGCAAATGGAATGCCGATAGAAGGCGGGCGACGGTAAAAAACAAGGGCGCATTCACTAAGCTTCAACGTTGCGGTGTGATGCGTTCAATTTAATTTTCAGGGAGAAGAAAAATGAACTTTATCGGATGGATTATCATTGGTGGCCTGCTGGGATGGATCGCAAGCAAAGTCATGAACACGGATGCCCAACAAGGTATCTTCTTGAATGTCATCGTCGGCATCGTCGGCGCTTTCCTCGGCGGCCTGGTCATCGCGCCGTTGCTGGGTACCGGTACGATCAATGATGGCGACTTCAGTCTCGGCTCGCTGGGCGTATCGTTCCTCGGCGCCGTGGTGCTGCTGGCCATCGCCAACCTGGTTTTCCGTGGCCGCGCACGCTGATATCGCCATACCCGCCTGCTAAACAAAACCCCGACAGTCGTTATCGACTGTCGGGGTTTGTTTTTTTCGGAGTTGTTCTTCGCCAGACATGTTATTCAACCGTATTGGCGTACCTCGTTCGCGGCGATCTCGGCCTCGGCGAGTTTGCGGCATAGCCGCCGATATGGCACCACCGCCGACTCGGCCAGGGCCGGCTTTTTCGCCAGCGCGAGCGTGTGGTCGGCTGCCAGGAACGCGCGATAGTTTTCCAGATCGATGGACTCGCCCGGCATCGCGTTTCTGATTTGTTCCAGGTCCTCGTCCGAAAATGTGAGCCAGCAGTCGCCCTCGGCGACGCTCATGTTGATCAGGTATTGCAGCATGGTTCACGCTCCCTTGAAGATAGTCTGCATCGCGCAGCGCACATGTCAGCTACCTTCCCAGATTTGGCTGCGCACGTATGTTAGCTCGCTCACCCTGGCTGGCAGGGGATGGCCCTTGTGCGTCGCGTAAAATAGCGGGCTGTGCGCCGGGATGGCGTGTTTCCAAAGTTACGACATGCAGCATGAAAACGTCAGCGCGCGATTCCGCCGCGATTTGGTGCGACCGCACCAGCTGGTTTCGCCCGCCTGGCTGGCGGCGCTGACGGCCGGCGCTCCGGTGCCCGCGCCGCCGTCGGCGGACTGGCGCCTGCTGGAGGTCGGTTGCGGCATGGCCGGGCTGTTCGAGCATGCGCATATCCCCGGCGCGGCATACATCGATGCCCGCGAATTCGAGTGCGAACCGTTGTGGAACAAGGTTGCCGACGACGTACTATTGTGCCTGCTGCTGTCGCATGGCGTGCGCCACGACACCACCGTCATTCTCTACGGCCGCAACAACCTCGCCGCCGCGCGCCTGGCGCATCTGCTGCTGTACGGGGGCGTCGCCGATGTGCGCCTGCTCGATGGAGGTTACGCGCTGTGGGAGGCGAACCGGCATCCGTGCACGCCAGGGCGAATGCCGCTGCCGGATAGCCATGCGGTCGCGGCGTTCGGCATCGCATTCCCCGCCCATCCGGAATACCTGATCGATACCGGGCAAGCGCGCGCTTTGTTGGCGGCGGCCGACGGCGCGCTGGCGAGCATCCGCAGCGAGGCGGAATTCACGGGTAAAGTCTCCGGCTACAGCTATATCGCCGCCAGGGGGGATATCGCCGGCGCGCGCTGGGGCATGGCCGGCGTCGATGGTGACGTCAACAGCATGAGCGCGTATCACCTGGCCGACGGCCGCATGAAACCTGCCGCCGCGATCGTGCGGCAGTGGCGGCGGCAGGGCATCGTGAAAGACCTGCGGGTGGGGTTTTATTGCGGCACCGGCTGGCGCGCGTCGATGGCGTTTTTTTATGCCTGGCTAATGGGCTGGCCGAGGATCAGCGTCTATGACGGCGGCTGGCTGGAGTGGAGCGGCGATCCCGACAATGCGGTGCGGCTTGCCGCGCCCGAGTCCGCCGGTTTGCCCGTGACTTCAGTGTCCGATTGATCTAGATCAAACTTTGTGCGTGTCTGGATGCTAACTTGGAAGCTTCTCAAGCGAAGCGCGATTATGCATGTCCTAGACCTCACCATGTACTACGCCGCCGAGGGCGGCGGCATCAGCAGCTATCTCAACGCCAAGACGAAGTGGCTGGCGCGCAACAACCAGGCGCGCCACACGATACTCAGTTCGAGCGCGCAAGGAGGCGGCCTGGCGCCGTCGGTGATTGCCTTGCCGGGTTTTGCGTTTCCTGGCATCAACGGCTACCGCATACCGACGTCGCTGCGCACGCCCGCGCGCATGGTCGAGCGTTGCCGGCCCGACGTGCTCGAAGTCGGCGATGCCGGGCCGTGCGCGCTGGCCGCGCTGCATGTGCGGCGCCGGCTGCAGCTGCCGTTGATCGGCTTTTACCACTCGGACTTGCACGCGCTGGTGGGCGAGCGTTTCGGCGCGCGCGCGGCTGCGATCACCGGCAAGTACCTGCGCCATGTCTACAATCAGTTCGACCTCGTGCTGGCGCCGAGCCGCCTGATGGTGCACCGGCTCGCCGAGCTGGGCGTGACCGACCCGGTGCACCAGCCGCTGGGTGTGGACACCGATATTTTTACGCCGGAGCGCCGCGATGCGGATTTGCGGCGGCGCCTGGGACTGCCTGCGGACACCCGGCTGCTGGTCTATGCCGGCCGCTTCACGCCGCAGAAAAAACTGAACGTGCTGATCGAGGCGGTGCGGCGGCTGGGCCCGCCTTATCATCTGCTGCTGGTCGGCGGCGGTGACGCCTTGCCGGCGTCGCCCAACAGTACGGTGTTGCCTTTCGAACGCGACCCGCGCCGGCTGGCGCGGCTGCTGGCCAGTTGCGATATGCTGACCCATCCGGGCGACGGCGAAACCTTCGGGCTGATCGCGCTGGAGGCGATGGCCTGCGGCCTGCCGGTGCTGGGCACGGGCGGCGGCGTGGCCGAACTGATCGACGCCGATACCGGACTCGTGGTCGCGCCCGACAGCCCGGCCAGCATGAGCGACGGTATCGAAGCCTTGTTCGGCGCCGATCTGGCGCGGCTGGGCGCCAACGCGCGCCACAAGGCCTGCGCGCATTTCGACTGGAACCGCATCATGCCGCAGCTGATGGAACGCTACACCGC
Organism: Duganella sp. AC917; assembly: GCF_979258245.1. Classification (NCBI taxonomy): domain Bacteria; kingdom Pseudomonadati; phylum Pseudomonadota; class Betaproteobacteria; order Burkholderiales; family Oxalobacteraceae; genus Duganella; species Duganella sp. AC917. Next base: position 2,811,361 of record NZ_OZ409848.1, on the reverse strand, counting down.
TTTGCTGGCGTCGCGCCGGCTTGCCGACGCAAGTCCCGAGGTCTGCCTTGCGGAGTGACGGTAAGGCGCTGTGCGTCTCGATCCACGACGTGGCGCCCGCCACTTGGCCCGCTTGCCAACGCTTGCTGCGGGCGATACAGGAGGTGGCCGATATTCCACTGACGTTGCTGGTGGTGCCGTGCTATCACGGCAGCGCCCAGCTTGACAGGGACTACGAGGCGATGCTTGGCAGCTTGCTGGCAAGCGGCCACGAGTTGGCGCTGCACGGTTACCGGCATCTGGACAACGGGCCGCCGCCCTCCAGCCTGGCCAAGCGCTGGCTGCGCGGCGTGTACACGCGCAACGAGGGCGAGTTCGCCGCACTGAGCGCGGCGCAAAGCCGCTTGCTGATGGCGCTGGGTTTGGAATGGTTCAATCGTCGCGGCTGGCCGGTCGACGGCTTTGTGCCGCCGGCCTGGCTGTTGGGCGATGGCGCCTGGCAGGCGTTGCACAAGTCGCCGTTTTCCTACACGACGACGTGGACGCATTTCCATCTGCTCCCGGCCCGGCGCAGCATCTGGTCGCCCAGCCTGGTGTACACGGCGCGTAATCGCAGCGGTCGCCAGCTGTCGCCACGCGTGGCGTCTGCGCAGGCCGCGTGCATGGGCTCGGCGGGACTGGTCCGCCTTGGCTTGCATCCGGCCGACGCCGAACACCCGGCGCTGCTGCGGCATGCGCAACACCTGACGGCTGCGCTGCTCGAGTCGCGCGTGCCGATGACCAAGTCAGCCTTTGCCCGATCGAGCCGATCAGTTTGATGATTTTTCCGTGTCGTGTGGTAACAATGGCTCAGCGGTCTCTACAATGGGGCGATGAAAACACCTCTCAGCGCGCTTCTTGTCCTCTCGTTCGCCGCCGCGCCGGCGTTCGCCACCAACTATTACGTCGCCCCCGGTGGCAGCGACAACGCGGCAGGCACGCAAGGGGCGCCGTGGGCGTCGATCGCGCATGCGCAAACCCAGGCCCAGGCCGGCGACACGGTCTACTTCCGTGGCGGTAAGTATGCCTACACGGCCGGGGTCGAGGTCTGCGCCAGCCGCACGGCCATCGTCAACGCCATCACGCTCAACAAGAGCGGCAGCGCGGGCCAGCCGATCCGCTACTGGGCATATCCCGGCGAGACGCCGGTGTTCGATTTTTCCGAGATGAAGGACGACTGTCGTGTCAAAGGTTTCAATGTCACGGCCAGCTGGGTGCATCTGAAGGGGCTGGAAGTCACCGGCGCGCCGCAGCAGCCGGGCAACCGGCTGAACCACGAGTCCTGGGGCGTGTGGAACAACGGCAGCCACAATGTTTTCGAGCTGCTCAACTTGCACCACAACATGGGGCCGGGACTGTTCATCCAGAACGGCAGCAATAATCTTGTGCTCAACAGCGACTCGCATCACAACTACGATCCGTACACGTCGAACGGCGCCGGGCAGAGCGCCGACGGCTTTGGCGCGCACATCAAGGCCAACCAGCCGGGCAATGTGTTTCGGGGTTGCCGCGCGTGGATGAACACGGACGATGGCTTCGACCTGATCAACGCGTTCTCGCCGGTGACGATTGAAAATTCGTGGGCGTGGCAGCACGGTTATTTGCCGGGCACGACGACGCCGCTGGCAGCCGGGAACGGCAACGGCATCAAGGCTGGCGGCTATGGCGGCGCGTATGTGGCAAACGGCGTCAAGCACACGGTGCGGTTTTCGGTGGCGTTCGCCAACAAGGCGGCGGGGTTTTATGCCAACCATCATCCGTTGGCGATCGACTTCTTTAATAATACGGCGTTCAGCAATGGTGTGAATTACAACATGCTGGGGATCGCGCCGGATGGTTCGGCCGTGAATTTCGGCAACCTGCGCAATAATCTGGCCTACAAGGGCACGGCCACGTCGAACACGGCCGGGCTGGATATGGCAAATAATTCGTGGACGACGTCGGTGCAGATCAGCGATGGCGATTTCGAGGATGTGTCGGCCAGCGGCTGGGACGCGCCACGGCAGGCCGATGGCAGCTTGCCGGTGCTGCGCAGCTATCATTTGCGGTCGACCAGCGATTTGATCGGCAAGGGAATGGATGTCGGGCTGCCGTTCAAGGGTTCGGCGCCGGATTTGGGCGCGTTCGAAGCGGCGCAGTGATGGCGGAGCCTGGCGGATTAGGCGGAACGCCGTAATCCGCCATCGATGAGCCGCCGCTGACGCTGCGCGGCTCCCCCAACCTTAATCGGCCAGCTTGGCCGCCAGCTGCTGCACCTTGGCCGGATCGGCCTTGACCGCCAGCGCGATCGCGCGGCCGTAGTTGGCATCGGCCTTCTGGAAGTGCGACAGCATCGTGTACTTGACGTTGTCATCCTTCACCTGACCCAGATCGCCCGCCAGATTGCTGACCAGATTGGCCTGCTGCTGCGCGTTCAACGACCGATAAAAATCCCCCGCCTGCGCGAAGTTGCGCGTCTTGGTGATGCGCGCCTGCTGCGTCGTGCCGCTCAGCGGCAGCTGGCTGGACTTGTACTCGGCGTTGTCGGCCAGCGGCGCGTGCGCGCTAGGCTGGTAGTTGACTTCGCCTTTACGGGCGCCGCTGTTGGCCGCGCCGTCCTGGTTGTAGTTGGCGGCGGCCGTCGTCGGACGGTTGATCGGCAGTTGCAGGCCGTTGGCGCCGAGGCGGTGCAACTGCGTGTCGGCGTACGAGAACAAACGTCCCTGCAGCATGCGGTCTTCCGATGCTTCGATGCCCGGCACCAGATTCGACGGCGCCATCGCCGATTGCTCGGTTTCGAGGAACACGTTGTCCGGATTGCGGTTCAGTGTCATCGTGCCGACTTTGGTTTCCGGCACGCTGGTCGGCCAGATCTTGGTGGCGTCAAGGCCGTTGAAGTCCAGCTTGGCCAGTTGTTCCGGCGTCAGCACCTGCACGTACAAATCCCATTTCGGGAAGCGGCCTTCCTTGATGGCGGCGATCAGGTCGCCCGTCATGTGGTTGAAGTCGCGGCCCTGGATCTCCGATGCTTCCTTGGCGGTCAGCGTTTTTTCGCCTTGCAGCGACTTCCAGTGGAATTTGACGTAGTTGACCTGTCCCTTGGCGTTGACGAATTTATACGCGTGCACGCTGTTGCCGTCCATTTCGCGGTAGCTGGCCGGCGTGCCCTGGTCGGAGTACACGCGGGTCAGCATGTGGGTCGATTCCGGCTGGTGCGAGAAGAAATCGAAAAAGCGGTTCGGGTCCTGGACGTTGGTGTCCGGCGACGGCTTGAGCGAGTGCACCATGTCCGGGAACTTGATGGCGTCACGGATGAAGAACACCGGCAGGTTGTTGCCGACCAGGTCCCAGTTGCCTTCCTTGCTATAGAACTTGGTGGCGAAGCCGCGCGGGTCGCGCAGCGTTTCCGGCGAGTGGTTGCCGTGGATGACGCTGGAGAAGCGCACGAACACCGGCGTTTCCTCGCCCGGCTTGAACACGGCCGCGCGCGTCAGGTTGGAAATGTCTTTGCTGGCAACGAAGACGCCGTGGGCGCCGGTGCCGCGCGCGTGGACCACGCGTTCAGGCTGGCGCTCGCGGTCGAAGCGCTGTAGTTTCTGGATCAGCTGGACGTCCTGCAACAGGACTGGGCCGTTCGCGCCGGCTGTCTGGGAATTCTGGTTGTCGCCGATGGGCGCGCCGTTGTCGCGTGTCATGACGGTGGCGGGCGCGGTGGCGGGGTCTGCGGTTTGGGCGGCGGCGCTGTTGATGCCGGCCACTGCCGTCAAAGCCATCGCGGCCAGACGACAGACGAGCTGAGTCGATTTCATGGGTATCTCCCTTTTGATGTGTGAAAGCAAACCTTAACGGCTGTGTCACTATTATCAAAATCAATTATCTATATGAAATCGATAGCTTTTCCGTTTTTAAAACCTTTCAGTTACAAAACTATTTTATTGCCGAACTGTTCAGCGTTTGCGTCCGCTGCTGGCGAATTGCTCGATCTTGCGCGTGGCCCCGGAGACGATCAGGATGTCGGCCGGCAGCACGCGGGTGTCGGGCATCGCGTGCTGGAAGTCCTCGCCGGGGCGCTTGACTCCAACCACCGTGACACCGAATTTCTCGCGCACGTGCGACTGCGCCAACGTCAGATCGTGCGTCATGTCCGGCGCGCGGATCTTGGCGATGGCGAAACCGTCGTCGAATTCGATGTAGTCCATCATGCGGCCGGTGATCAGGTGCGCCACCCGGGCGCCCATGTCGGACTCCGGATAGACCACGTGGTGGGCGCCGACGCGTTTGGCGATCTGGCCATGCTCCGGCGTCAGCGCCTTGACCCAGATGTCCTTGATGCCCAGTTCCGTCAGCACCATCAGCGACATCAGGCTGGCGGCAAGGTCGGTGCCGATGCCGACGATCGCGTGCGAGAACTCGGCCACGCCCAGTTGGCGCATCACGTCCTCGTTGGTGGAATCGGCTTGCACCGCGTGCGTCAGCTTGTCGGCCCACAGCTGCACCAGTTCCGTATCGCGGTCGATGCCCATGACGTCGTGGCCCATGCGCATCAGCGCCTCGGCGACGGCGCCGCCAAAGCGGCCAAGGCCGACGACGACGATGTTGTCGCTGTTCGGGAATGAGATCTGTTCCGTGAAAATTTTACCCAACAATTGGATGCTCCTCGGGATAACGATAGGGCAGGCGCCGTTCGCCCAGTACCAGCGACGCCGCCAGCGTGACGGTGCCGACCCGGCCCAGGAACATCAGCAGGGCCAGCGTGATTTGGCCGCTCGGCGGCAGGGCGGGGGTGATGCCGGTCGACAGGCCGGCCGTGCCGAACGCCGCGACCACTTCGAAAATAATCCGGTCGGTCGGGAAGTCCGATACGTGCAGCAGCACCAGCGTGCCCACGGCGACGATGCCGCAGCCCAGGACCACGACCGTGATGGCCTGGCGCTGCGCCGATGCGCCCAGCCTGCGGCCGAAAGCTTCGGTGTCGCGGAAGCCGCGCACCTCGGCGATCACCAGCAGCGCGAGGATGACGATGGTGCCGACCTTGACGCCGCCGGCGGTACTGGCGCTGCCGCCGCCGACGAACATCAGGAAGTAGTGCAGCGCCCACGATTCCGGCGTCAGCGCGCCGATATCGACGGCGTTGAAGCCCGCCGTGCGCGCGGCCACCGACATGAACGACGCCGACAGCAGCTTGTCGCCCAGGTCCATGGCGCCGAGCGTGCGCTGGTTGTGCCATTCGAACAGCAGCACGCCGAGGAAGCCCATCACCAGCAGCACGGCGGTGCCGAGCAGCGTGAGCTTGGTGTGCATCGACCAGTGGCGCGGGTCGCGCAGCTTGAGGCGCAGGTCGTGCAGCACCGGGAAGCCGATGCCGCCCGCGACGATGGCCAGCATCAGCGGCGCCAGGATCAGCGCGTCGCCGGCGTAGCGGGTCACGCTGTCGGCGTGGATCGAGAAGCCGGCGTTGCTGAACGCCGACACGGCGTGGAAGGCGCCGCTCCACATGGCTTGCGCCCACGGCAGCTCGTAGGCGAAATGCATGCGCAGGGTAAGCAGGGTTGCGATCAGCAGCTCCGAGGCGAACGTCACCACCAGCACCAGGCGCGCCACGCTGGTGACATCGCCCAGGCCCAGCGTGCGGGTTTCCATCTGGCTGATTAATTTGGTGCGCAGGCGCGGAGAATTGTTGACCAGCAGTCCAAGCAGGGTGGCGGCGGTCATCATGCCGAAGCCGCCGAACTGGAACAGCGCCATGATGACGCCCTGGCCGAAGCCGGACCAGTAGGTGCCGGTATCGACGATCGTCATGCCGGTCACGCAGACGGCGGACACGGAGGTGAAGAACGCGACGAGCAAGGGCGCGCCCTGGCCGTCCGCTTGCGAGAACGGCAGCATCAGGAGCGCGCTGCCGAAGGCGATCGCCATCAGGAATGCCAGCGCCACGGCGCGTGCGGGATGAAGCACGGATCGCATCAATGTGTCAGTCGAAGTGTCGGTATTCGGGTGGAGAAGGCGATGCAAGTCGCATCGGCGTCGGCGCGGCTCGATTATACGTGACGGTGCCCGCGCCGCAACGGCCGGCGTCCGAGTGCTGGACGGATCGGTCCCACGGTGGCATGCTGGGGTCTTCCAGATCGGCACGAGGTGGTGATGCGGCATGTGAGCGGCACGGCGATGGTGTCAACGAACCTGAGTGCAGGTGCGCGGCTGGTTGCTTTGCTGGCGTGGCTGGCCTGCTGCGCGCTGTGCGGGCCGGCCGCCGCCGAGCAGGTGTCGCTGCGCCTGTACGGCCAGTCCGACGGGTTGGCCAACCAGGCTGTTACCGCCATCACCCAGGACGGCGCCGGCTATCTGTGGATCGGCACCGAGAACGGCTTGTTCCGGTTCGACGGCGCCCATTTTCTACGCTACGGCAAGCCCGATGGCTTGCCGACGGCATTCATCACCGCGCTGGGAACCGATTCGGCCGGCCGCTTGTGGGTCGGTACCGACGCCGGCTTGTGCGAATGGCGGCGCGGCAGCTGCGTCGCCGTCAAGGATCCCGATGGCGCGCCTATCATCACGTGGGCCGGGCGCGGATTCGCCCGCAATGGCGAAGACGTGTTGCTGGTCGTCGGCAAGCGCGATCTGCTTGAGCTGCGGCGTGGCGCCACCGCCGGCACGTGGCAATCCCGATATTATTTCAGCGCGGCGCAGCGTACCGAACATCCCGAGTTGGCAAGGATCGGCGGCGTCGGCGTCGGTGTCGACGGCGACGTCTGGACCGGATGCGCCAGGCAGGTGTGCCGCTATGGCGCCAGCGGCCTGACAGTCTATGGGCCGCAACAGGGCGTGCCGGACGCATTTTGGCGCGGCATCCTTGTCGCCAAGGATGGCGTCGTGTGGCTGCGCAGCCAGGACTACCTGGTGTCGATCGCGCCCGGCGCCGCGCGCGCCGTGTCGCACGCTCCGCCGGGCGTGGCCCAGACCACGGTGCGGCAGTATTTGCCGATGGCGCAGGACAGCGACGGCACGCTGGTGTCGAACAACGACAACGGTCTGCTGCGCGGCCTGGACGGCAAATGGCGCGAGTATGGCGCCAGGGAGGGGCTCAAGGCCGACGGCGGCATCTCCGCCATGTTCACCGACCGCGATGGCGAGTTGTGGCTCGGCCTTGCCGGGCGCGGCCTGGGCCACTGGCAGGGCTATCGCTCCTTCGTCAACTGGACGACGGAGCAGGGCCTGCCCAGCGACGACATCTGGTCGTTCCACCGCGGCGCCGATGGTGTGCTCTATCTTGGCACTGGGCGCGGCCTGGCGTTCCAGCGGCCGGGCGAGCCCGGTTTTACCCAGGCGAAGGGCGGCTACGAAGGCGCCGACCATCAAATCGGCGGGGTCGCCACCGACCATGCGGGCAACGTCTGGACCGGCACCTTCTCCGGTGCGCTGGTGCGTCAGGATCATGGCACCGCGCGCGGCGTCCATGTGGCGAAGCTGCCGTTTATTTATCGTCTGTTCGTCGACGCTGCGGGCCAGTTGTGGATCGCCACCAACAACGGTTTATATGTGATCAGGGATCCGGCACGTTCGTCGAATCCGCAGCCGGTCGGGTACCCAGCTTCTTTGCTGGGTGAGCCGAAGGATGATATCGCCATCACCGGCGTGTGCCAGACTGCCGACGGCACCCTGTGGTTCCTCGCCAGCGGCAAGCTGCTGCGGCTGGCCGGCGACCGCTGGAGCGCGCCCAGGATGCCGTCGAACTTCAGTATGCTTGGCTGCGATGCCGGCAACCTGTGGATGACAGATGACCATGAAGCCATCGTCTGGTCCGCTCCGGCCGACGACAAGGCCGACGCGCTGGCCATGCAGCGCCTTCCGCTTGCGGGTACGCCGATGGCTGAGCGCTCGATGATGTCGATGCATGTCGACCGCCGCCACTGGCTGTGGATCGGCAGCGACGACGGCGTGGCCGTCTGGAACGGCAAGGCCTGGCGCGTGCTCAATCAGCAAAGTGGCCTGATTTGGAACGACAGCAACCAGTATGCGATCTTCGAGGACACCGACGGTTCCATGTGGGTCGGCACCAGCGGCGGCGCTTCGCACATCCTGCATCCGCAGGACTTGTTCTCGAACAGGCAGCTGGCGCTGAGGATCGAATCGGTCGATTACGACGGTAACGCGCTGGGCGTCAGCAAGGCGCAGATGATCGCCTGGAGCGGCGGCGCGCTGGAGATCAAGCTGGCGGTGCTGACGTTCCGCAACCACGAGGCGCTGCGTTATCGCTACCGGTTAAAGGGACTGGAAAGCGGCTGGACGGTCACCGACTCCACGGTCCTGCGCTATCCCGCGCTGGCGGCGGGCAGCTATGTGCTGGAGATTGGCGCGGAGAACACCATGCTGCAGGCGGCGGCCGGGCCGATCGAGCTGCCGGTGACGATCATGCCGCCGTGGTGGCGGAGCGGCTGGTTTTATTCCGGCTGCGCGCTGCTGGCGCTGACGATGGCATGGCTGCTGTATCGCTGGCGTTTGCGCGGCATCCTGCGCCGCAGCGCGGCGATGGAGCAGCTGGTGCGCGAACGGACCATGGAGCTGGAGGCTTCGCGCGAGGAGCATCGTATGCGCTCCCTCAAGGACGGGTTGACCAAGGCCTGGAACCGGGTCGCGATCATGGAAATGATCGGCCAGCAGATCGCCGTCAGCGCGCGCAGCGGCGGCAGTTTCATGTTGGTCATGCTCGACCTGGACCACTTCAAGCGCATCAACGACACCCACGGCCATCTGGCCGGCGACGCGGTGCTCAGGGAATTCGTGCGTCGCCTGTCGGACCGGCTGCGCGGCTCCGACGCCGTGGGCCGCTACGGCGGCGAGGAGTTCATCGTGCTGCTGCCCGGACTCTACGCCGGCGGCGGCGAACAGCGCATTCGCGACCTGCACCGGGAAGTTTGCGCCGACCCGGTAGTGACGGAGGAGGGCGTCGCCATCGACATCGCCTGCAGCTTCGGCGTGGTGGCCGGGCCGCTGCCGGACTGCACGCCCGAATCGCTGATCAAACTGGCCGACAAGGCGCTGTACCGCGCCAAGGCGAACGGCAGGAATCGCATCGAGTACGCCGAACGAGCGCCGTGAGGCGACGGCGGCTCGTCCAACTTTCCATACACGGGGTCCGCCGGCGCTCCAGTTTTTCATGCGCCCGGCACGCCGCAATCATCATTTCCGTAAAGAATTGTCATTGAAATCAATGGCTTGAATGGCTATTTTTCTCTCCAGCCGTCTGGCATAGCCATTGCTATCTATCCGTACCCCGCGGCGTCGCCGGGGGAATAAAACGGAGATGATAAAAGTGAAAAAAAAGCGCCCACTAACGCTGTATATCCTGATCGCCATGGTGTTGGGCGTAGCCGTCGGCTACGCGTGCCATCAGGCTTTCCCCGATAAAAAGGCCGCCGCCGACATCGCCGGCCATATTTCGATCGTGACGGACGTGTTCCTGCGTCTGATCAAAATGATTATTTCGCTGCTGGTGTTCTCGACCCTTGCGGTCGGCATCGCGCATCTTGGCGACGGCAAGGCCGCCGGCCGCATCGGCATGAAGGCCATGGGCTGGTTCGTGATCGCCTCGCTGGTGTCGCTGACGCTAGGCATGGTGCTGTCGAACCTGATGCAGCTCGGTACCCACCTCGGATTGCCGCTGCCGCCGATCGACGCCACCACCGGCCTGAAAACGTCGGCCTTCACGCTCAAGGAATTCGTCAGCCACATGGTGCCGAAGTCGCCGATCGAGGCCATGGCCAACAACGAGATCCTGCAGGTGCTGGTGTTCGCGATCTTCTTCGGCAGCGCCCTGGGCGCGCTGGGACAATCGGCGGCCAAGCTGACCGCCGGCGTGGACCAGCTGGCGCAGGTCATGTTGCGCATCACCGGCAGCATCATGAAAATGGCGCCGCTGGCCGTCTTCGCCGCGATGGCGTCGGTGGTCACCACCAACGGCCTTGGCATCCTGGCGACCTTCGCCAAGTTCATGGGCGGTTTCTATCTGGGCCTGGTGTGCCTGTGGGCGCTGCTGATCCTGGGTGGCTTCGCCTTTATCGGCAAGCGCGTGTTCCGCCTGATGGTGCTGATCCGCGAACCGTTCCTGCTGGCGTTTTCCACCGCCAGCTCGGAGGCCGCATATCCCAAACTGCTGGTGGCGCTGGACCAATTTGGCGTGCAGCGCAAAATCTCCAGCTTCGTCATGCCGATGGGGTATTCGTTCAACCTTGACGGCTCGATGATGTACTGCACCTTCGCCGTGCTGTTCATCACGCAGGCGTACGGCATCGACCTGTCGCTGGGCACCCAGATCACCATGCTGCTGCTGTTGATGGTGACGTCCAAAGGCATCGCCGGCGTGCCGCGCGCGTCGCTGGTGGTCATCGCCGCCACGCTCAATCAATTCAACATTCCGGAAGCGGGCCTGCTGCTGTTGATGGGTATCGACCAGTTCCTGGACATGGGCCGCTCGGCCACCAACGCGGTCGGCAACGCGGTGGCCACCGCCGTCGTCGCCAAGTGGGAAGGCGCGCTCGATGAAGAGCAGGCACCACTGAAGGACCACGAGAAGGAAGGCGGGGCCAATATCCGCGCCGCTTGAAGCACATAAAAAAAGCAGTCTAAAAAAGTAAGACCACAACGATAATCTGGAGATGTAAAGATGCAGAAAAATTTGATTGGCGCCGTGGCGCTGGGTTTGTTGTCGTCCGCCGCGCTGGCGCAATCGTCGGTCACCGTCTACGGCGTGGCCGACGCCGGGCTGCTGGTCGAGCGGGGCGGCGCCGCCGGCAATACGACCAAGGTCGGTAGCGGCATCGGCTCGGGTTCGCGCCTTGGCATCAAGGGCAAGGAAGACCTGGGCGGCGGCATGTCGCTGGCCTTCGGTCTGGAAAACGGCAACAACCTCGATACCGGCACCGCCGCCCAGGGCGGCCTGCTGTTCGGCCGCCAGGCCTACCTGTGCCTGACCACACCGGTGGGCGCGTTCAGCATCGGCCGACAGTATTCACCGTTCTATAAAACGCTGAACAACATCGCCGACCCGTTCCAGACCGGCTTCGCGGGCAATTCGCAAAACATCTTCGCCAATAACTCGCGGGTGGACAACTCGGTGGAGTACATCACGCCGAAGGTGGCAGGCTTCTCGGCCGACGTCCTGTATGGTTACGGCGAGGTGGCCGGCGACAGCAGCAAGAACCGCAGCATCTCCGGCAGCGCCACGTATGAAAACGGACCCCTGACCCTGGTGCTGGCGCACCAGCAGCGTGACAACGCACTGGCCACCGCCCGCAGCCGCAACACCATGCTGACGGCGCGCTATCAGTTCTCCAAGGTCACCGTCCACGCGGCGCACGCGCGCAACAAGGACTTGCTGGAAAATGAAAGCAAGGATACGCTGCTGGGTTTCGCGGCACAGCTGCCGGTTGGCAGAGTGCTGGTGTCGTATATCGATCATCACGACGATTCGGTACTGCGGCAGGATGCGCATCAGGGAGCGGTGGCATATCTTTACCCGCTGTCGCGCCGCACGGACCTGTACACCGCCTATGGTCATATCAATAACCGCAACGGCGCCAGTTTCAAGGTCGGCACGGCCACCGACACCGGCACCGGCACCACTGGATTTAACCTCGGCGTGCGGCATGTGTTTTAATAGCCTGCGCTCGGGCGCGGATCGAGGTAAATAAAGAGGGCATTATGGCGGCAACACCATCGCAGACGGTTCCACCATCGCGGCCGGGCCGGCGGCTTTGGGGGCGGCTCACGCTGTGGGTGCTGTTGCTGGCCGCCTGTCTGGCGCTGGCCGTGTTTTGCTGGCGCTGGGCCGAGAACGCGGCCATCGAGCGGTTGCGCCTGTCCGGCGCGCAGCGGCTCGACGGCTATGCCCTCAGCCTGGAGAACCTGCTGGCCAAGTACGACTTCCTGCCCGGTACCCTGGAGTTGAACAAGGATGTCATCGCCCTGTTGCAGCAACCGGGCGACGATGCGCTGCGCGGCGAGGTCAATCAATACCTGGAGAAGGTCAACCGCCTCTCCAAATCCACCACGATCTATATCGTCAATCTTCAGGGCGTGACGCAGGCGTCGAGCAACTGGCGCGAGCGCGATAGCTTCGTCGGCGACGACGTGTCATTCCGGCCCTATGTGCGCGACGCGCTGCGCCGCGAACCGGGTGGTTTCTACGGCGTCGGCACCACGCGCGGCGAGCCGGGATACTTTTTCGCGCACGGGATTTATCACAATGGCCGCATGCTGGGCGTGGCCACGGTCAAGGTCAATATCGAAAAGCTGGAAAAAGGCTGGGTGCAGGGCGCCGACAAGGTTTTGCTGGCGGACGCCTACGGTGTGGTCTTCCTGACCTCCGTACCTGAATGGAAATACCGCACGCTGGCGCAGTTGACGCCGGCGGTGCGGCAGGAACTGGAGGCGTCGCGCCAGTATTTTTCGCACGCGCTGACGCCACTGGGCATGCAGGAGGTGCGCCGTATCGATGGCGGCGCCAGCATCATCGAGGTGCCGGCGCCGTCGTCCGCGCCGTTGTCCGCACCGTTGTCAGATACCGGACCGCTGACGCGCATGGTCAGCCAGGCTCGCTCGCTGGCGCCGCGCAAATGGCAATTTGTGTATCTGTCCGATCTGGCGCCAGCCAGGGCCAGCGCGCGCAATGTGTTTCTGTTTGCCTTGCTGGTGCAGGCCTTGCTGGTGATGCTGGTGTTGTACGCCCGGCAGCGCCGCCGCCTTGGCCGGCAGCGGCTGCGCGCGCGCGAGGATCTGCAGCGCGCCTATGACAATCTGGAGACGATGGTGGCCGAGCGCACCTCCAGCCTGCAGCAGATGACGCACAACCTGAGCGAGGAAAACATCGTGCGCCGCAAGGCCGAACAAAAACTTCGCCAGGCCCAGAGCGAATTGGTTCAGGCGGCGAAGATGGCGGTGCTGGGGCAGATGTCGGCCGGCATCACGCATGAACTGAACCAGCCGCTGACGGCGCTGCGCACGATGGCCGACAACGCCAAGGTGCTGATCGATCGCGATCGGCTCGATGAGGCCAAGACCAATCTGGCGACAATCTCGCAGCTGGTCGGGCGCATGGGACTGATCACCGGCCAGTTGCGCCAGTTTGCGCGCAAGGCCGACGCCAGCCTGCATCCGGTGCCGGTGGCGGCGGCCATCACCGCCGCGCTGTTCCTGGTGGAGCGGCGGGTGGAGCGCGAGCGTGTGAACTTCCGCATGTCGATGCGCAGCCAGGATGTGCATGCGCTATGCGACAGCAACCGGCTGGAGCAGGTGCTGGTCAATCTGTTTAACAACGCGCTCGACGCGATGGCCGACAGCGAAACGCGCGAGTTGACCGTCGGCGTGGAACGCACCGACGAACGCGTGATGATCGGTGTGGCCGACACCGGACCGGGCATCCCGGAGGACATCCGCGCGCATTTGTTCGAACCGTTTTTCACCACCAAGCCGCAGGGCCAGGGCCTCGGCCTGGGGCTGGCCATCTCCGAGCAGATCGTGCGCGAATTCGGCGGCGTATTGCGGGTGGAGGCCGGCGTCGGCGCCAACCCGGGTGCCAAGTTTATTATTGAATTGCCGCTTGCGGAGCAGGAGACTATAGATGTATGAAGCGATGAAAGTGCTGTTGGTCGAGGATGACGCCACCGTGCGCGCGGGGAGCGCGCAGGCGCTGGACCTGGCCGGGTTCCGGGTCGAGGCCTTCCATGCGGCCGAACAGGCGCTGGCGAAGATCACCCCCGGTTTTGCCGGCGTGCTGGTGACCGATGTGCGCCTGCCGGGCATGAGCGGGCTCGATCTGATGGCGGCGGTGAAGGCCATCGACGCCCAACTGCCGGTGGTGCTGGTGACCGGCCATGGCGACATCACGATGGCGGTCAACGCCATGCGCGACGGCGCCTACGACTTCATCGCCAAGCCGTATTCGTCGGAGCAGCTGTCGGAGGTGGTGCAGCGCGCGCTGGAAACGCGCCGCCTGACCCTGGAAGTGGCGGCGCTGCGCCACCGCATCGAGCATGGCGTGGGCATCGAAGCCACCTTGCTGGGCGATTCGGCGCCGATGCGCGATCTGCGCCGCTTGATCCTGGATCTGGCCGACGAACCGGCCGATGTGCTGATCTACGGCGAGACCGGCACCGGCAAGGAGATGGTCGCGCGCTGCCTGCACCAGTACAGCCGCCGCCACAAGCGCAATTTCGTCGCCCTCAATTGCGGCGCCATTCCCGAGAATATCTTCGAGAGCGAAGTGTTCGGCCATGAACCCGGCGCCTTCACAGGGGCCGGAAAGCGCCAGGTCGGCAAGATCGAACACGCGGATGGCGGCTCGCTGTTCCTCGACGAGATCGAGAGTTTGCCGATGTCGCTGCAGGTGAAAATGCTGCGCGTGCTGCAGGAGCGCTACGTCGAGCGGCTGGGTTCCAACAACCAGGTGCCGGTGGACGTGCGCGTGATCGCCGCCGCCAAGGATGATTTGAAGGAGCTGGCGGACCAGCAGAAATTCCGCAGCGATTTGTACTACCGCCTGAATCTGATTGTGCTCAACCTGCCGCCGCTGCGCGAGCGGCGCGAGGACATTCCGCTGCTGTTCGAACACTTCCTGCTCGGCGCGGCGGCGCGCTACAAGCGCCCGGCGCCGCCGGTTCCCGGCCCGCTGATGCAATCGCTGATGGCGCACGACTGGCCGGGCAACGTGCGCGAACTGCGCAACATCGCCGAGCGCTTTGTGCTCGGATTGTCGAGCGGCGCCGACGGCCTGCTGTCGGCGCGCAGCCTGGCGCCGCTGCCGCTGGCCGACCAGGTGGGCTGCTTCGAGCGTGCCGTCATCGAGCAGGAGCTGCGCAAGGCCGGTGGTAGCGTCAGCGAGGTCAGTGTGGCTCTCGCCGTGCCCAAACAGACGCTGTACTACAAGATGCAGAAGTACGGATTGACGTCGGACGTGTACAAATAGCCGGCTTGCCGCTGACAGGTGGTTATGCGGATTTCGTCATTCTTTGTGATTTGCGTGCGCAAGACGCGAAGCGCCGGGCGGCGTATATTATTGGATAACATCGTCTATTCAGGATAACCATGCGCGCTTCGTCACCGTTCCGTCACCGCCGATTGATACTGCAAGGCGCCGCCAGTCTGGGGCTGATATCCGGGTGGAGCGCCAAGGCCAACGCCGCCACGGCCACAGTCGCCGGCGCCGCTGCGGCCACGGCGCCTTCACCGCCTTCCACGCCATCATCCGCCACGGCGGTGCCGTTGTCGGACGTGCGCCTGCTGCCTTCGTTTTATGCCGACGCGCTGCAGGCCAACCAGTCCTACCTGCTGCGCCTGAGCGCCGACCGGTTCCTGCACAACTACCATCTGTTCGCCGGCCTGCCGGTCAAGGGCAAGATCTATGGCGGCTGGGAGTCGGACACCATCGCCGGCGAAGGGCTGGGCCACTACCTGTCGGCACTGTCGCTGATGCACGCGCAAAGCGGCCTGCCGGCGCTCAAGCCGCGCATCGACTACATCGTTACCGAACTGGCACGCGTGCAGAAAGCACAGGGCGACGGCTATATCGGTGGCTTCATGCGCAAGCGCAAAGACGGCACGGTGGTCGACGGCAAGGAGATCTTCCCCGAGATCATGCGCGGCGAGATCCGCTCGGCCGGATTCGACCTGAATGGCTGCTGGGTGCCGCTGTATAACTGGCACAAGGTGTTCGCCGGCCTGTTCGATGCACAAACCCACGCCGGCAACGCCCAGGCGCTGCAGGTGGCGACAGGGTTGGCCGGCTACATGGCCAAAGTCTTCGACGCCTTGAACGACGAACAGCTGCAGCAGGTGCTGGCGTGCGAACATGGCGGCATCAACGAAAGCTTCGCGGAGCTGTACGCGCGCACCAACGACGAACGCTGGCTGGCGGTCGCGCGGCGGCTGTATCACCACAAGGCGCTGGCGCCGCTGGCGGAGGGCCGCGACGAGCTGGCCAACCTGCATTCCAACACGCAGATCCCCAAGTTGATCGGCCTGGCGCGCCTGTATGAGCTGAAAGGCCGCCAGAGCGACGCCGACACCGTCAAGTTTTTCTGGAAGACGGTGACGGACCATCACAGCTACGTCATCGGCGGCAACGGCGACCGCGAATATTTTTCCGGTCCCGACACCATCGCCGCCCATATCACCGAACAGACGTGCGAAGCCTGCTGCAGCTACAACATGCTGAAGATGACGCGCCACCTGTATAGCTGGTCGCCGGACGCCGCCTATTTCGACTACTACGAGCGCACGCACCTGAACCACATCATGGCGCACCAGAATCCGCGCACCGGCATGTTCACCTATATGACGCCGCTGATGTCCGGCGTGGCGCGCGAGTACTCCAGCGAGGAGAACGATTTCTGGTGCTGCGTGTTGTCCGGGATCGAGAGCCACTCCAAGCACGGCGACTCGATCTATTGGGAGAACCGCGACACCTTGTTCGTCAACCTGTACATTCCGTCGCTGGTGCAGTGGCGTCGCGCGTCAGCGACGCTGGAGATGACAACGCGCTATCCGTTCGAAAGCGATATCGACATCAAGGTCAAGCGCCTGGCCGGCCAGCGCTTTTACACGCTGGCCTTGCGCATCCCGGCGTGGGCTTCCGGCCATACGCTGCTGGTCAACGGCAAGCCGCACGCGGCCAGCAAGGACAAGGGCTACCTGTACGTGCGGCGCCGCTGGCGCGCGGGCGATAGTGTCCGTTTGACTTTGCCGCTGGATCTGCGGCTGGAATCGGCGGCCGGCAACGACAAGGTGGTGGCGCTGTTGCGCGGCCCGATGGTGCTGGCCGCCGATCTGGGCGCGGCCAATAAACCGTTCGACGGGCTGGCGCCGGCGCTGGTCGGCGCCAACATCCTGGCTTCGTTCAAGGAGGCCGACAAGGTGAAGGCGGTGTATCGCACGGTCGGCAGCGGCCGGCCCGGCGATATGAAGTTCACGCCGTTCTTCGCGCAGTACGACCGGCGCGCGGCGGTGTACTTTAACGCCTACAACGAGCAGGAATGGGCGACCTCGGAAGCCGCGTTCAGGAAGGAGGAGGCGCGCCTCAAGGACCTGGCCGACCGTTCGATCGACGTCATGCACCTGGGCGAGATGCAGCCGGAGCGCGACCACGACCTGCAATCGGATATCTCGTATCCGGTGTCCTATCGCGGCCGCATGGGCCGCGACGCCCGCACCGGCGGTTACTTCAGCTTCCGCATGAAATGCGGGCCGGGCCAGCTGGTGCTGCAGGCCAGCTACTGGGGCGAGGAGCGCAACCGCGACTTCCACATCAGTATCGATGGCGAACGGGTGGCGCGCGTGAAGCTCGATGGCAGCCATCCCGGCGAGTTTATCGACCGCGATTACGTGTTGCCGGAGAAATTAACCAGTGGAAAGACCAGCATCGTGGTCCGCTTCGATCCGGAGCCGGGCCACACGGCGGGGCCGGTGTTCGGCGCGCGTTTGTACGTGCAGCGCTGACGGGGAGGCAGGCCGCAACTGGCGCGGTTTCAATCAGACTCCGTGGTTACAGATTTAATGATACGCTCGTAACATTGTTATTCTGTAATTAAACGAGGCTTTTATGAACCTACCGGCATTGCCCCAGCTGCCGGCCGCGCGCTTTCTCACCGCGCCGGGAGAATTGGGTGCGCAGATTTTGGCGTTCGATTGGGCGCGCACGCCATTGGGGCCGATCGAGGATTGGCCGCACAGCCTCAAGACGGTCGTCAGCCTGATGCTCAGCTCCCGCCAGCCGATGTGGATAGGGTGGGGCGAGCAGGCCACTTTCCTGTACAACGACGCTTATATCGGTGTCCTCAGCATGGCCAAGCACCCATGGGCGCTGGGACGTCCGGCGGCGCAGGTGTGGTCGGAGATCTGGGATATCTGCGGTCCGCTGGCCGACCGCGTGTTCGAGCATGGCGAGGCCACCTTGGCCGATGACGTGCGCCTGTTCATGAGCCGCGGCGATTATCTGGAAGAGACCTTTTACTCATTTTCCTATAGCCCGGTGCGCGATGAATCGGGCAACGTGGCGGGACTGTTCTGCCCCAATCTGGACGTCACCGCCAAACACCTGAACGCCCGCCGCCTGCGCACCCTGTCGGACATGAGTACCCGCGTGCTGCAGGAGAAAACCGTCAGCGGCGCCTGCGCGGCGGCGATGGCCAGCATCGGGCAGAATCCGGACGATGTGCCGTTTGCGATGCTGTACCTGGCCGACGGCTATGCGGGCGACGCGAGCGGCGGCCCGGCCACGCTGGCGCAGGCTACGCATCCCGGCCTGCCGCGCCGGCTGTTCCCGGTCGACGAGGTTATCGCCGACGGCGCCACCCGCGTCGTGGCGCTGCGGCGGTCTGCGGAGAGGGAGGCGGAATCCCCGTTCCCTTCCGGTCTGGCCAATCAGCCCATGCGCGAGGCGCTGGTGCTGCCCTTGATGGGGCCTGGCGTGCAGCAAAATATCGGCGCGCTGGTGCTGGGCGTGAGCGCGGCGCGCCGGCTCGACGCCGACTATCGCAGCTTTCTGGAATTGATCGCGACCCAGACCGGCAACGCGATCCAGCAGGCGCGCGCCGCCGAGGAAGAACGCCAGCACGCGGAGATGCTGGCGGAACTCGATCGCGCCAAGACCCAGTTCTTCAGCAATGTCAGTCACGAGTTCCGCACGCCGCTCACATTGCTGCTCGGTCCCATGGAGGATGCGTTGGGTGACGCCACCGCGCCGCTGCCGCCCGCGCAACGCGCGCGCGTGGAGCTGATGCGCCGCAACGGCCTGCGTCTGCAAAAGCTGGTCAACACGTTGCTCGAGTTCTCGCGCGTGCAAGCCGGCCGCGCGCAGGCGAGCTTCGTGCCCACCGATCTGGCAGCGCTGACCGCCGATCTGGCCAGCAGCTTCCGGTCGGCCATCGAAGGCGCCGGCATGCGGCTGGTGGTCGACTGCGCGCCGCTCGCGTCGCCGGTGTATGTCGATCCGAATCTGTGGGAGAAAATCGTTCTCAACCTGCTGTCGAACGCGTTCAAGTTCACATTCGAAGGCCAGATCGCCATCGCCCTGCGGCAGGCCGGAACCAACGCGCGCTTGACGGTAAGCGACAGCGGCACCGGTATTCCGGCGGACCAGCTGCCGCATCTGTTCGAGCGCTTCCACCGCGTAGAGGGCGCGCGCTCGCGCACCCACGAGGGCTCGGGCATCGGCCTGGCGCTGGTGCACGACCTGGTGGCGCTGCACGGCGGCGCGATCGGTGTCGACAGCGAGCCGGGGCAAGGCACGGTGTTCGCTGTCGAGATCCCGCTCGGCAGCGCGCATCTGGACCCGGCCCAGGTGCGCGAGGAGAGCCTCGAGGCGTGGCGGCCGACGGCGGTGCAATCGTATGTGGCAGAGGCGGAAGGCTGGATACAAACGACGCAGCCGCCCGCTGACGCCGGGCACGCGCCGGGCGCGCGGCATGGCCGTTTGCTGATCGTCGACGATAACGCCGACATGCGAGACTATCTGCGGCGATTGCTGGGTGGCGTTTGGCAGGTCGAAGTGTGCAACAACGGCCGGGAGGCGCTGGACGCGGTACGGCGCCAGGCGCCCGATATCGTCCTTTCCGATGTCATGATGCCGGAGCTGGACGGCTTCGGCCTGCTGGCGGCGCTGCGCGGCGATCCGGCCACGCGCGATATCCCGATCATGCTTTTGTCGGCGCGCGCCGGCGAGGAGGCGCGGCTCGAAGGCTTGCAGGCCGGCGCCGACGACTATCTCGTCAAGCCTTTCTCCAGCCACGATCTGGTCACGCGCATCGAGGTGCTGCGTTTGCGACGGCAGGCCCGGATGGTGGAGGTGGCGGTGGCGCGCCGCACGCAGAGCATCTTCAGCCAGGCGCCGGTGGCAATCGCCATCCTGCGCGGACCGGAGCACGTGTTCGAACAGGCCAACGCCTGCTACCGGGAGTTGGTCGGACCGCGCGCGCTGGTCGGCCTGCCGATCCGCGCGGCGTTTCCGGAACTGGAAGGGCAGGGCATCTTCGGGTTGCTGGACGGCGTGCTGGCCAGCGGCCAGCCCTACGTGGGGCGCTCGGTGGCCGTGCGGTTCCGGCGCGGCGATGGCGAGGAATTGACCGACTGCTGTTTCGATCTGGTCTACCAGCCGCTGATCGACGATGCCGGCCGCACCGAGGGCGTGGCCATGGTGACCTTTGAAGTGACCGAGCTGGCCAACGCCAAGCGCGCCGCCGATGAGGCCAACCGCGCCAAGGACGAATTCCTGGCGATGCTGGGCCACGAATTGCGCAATCCGCTGGCGCCCATCGTCACGGCGCTTCAGCTGATGCGCCTGCGCGGCGGCGACTATGCGGTCAAGGAGCGTACCGTCATCGAGCGCCAGACCAAACATCTGGTGGCGCTGGTCGACGATTTGCTCGATGTCTCGCGTGTGGCGCAGGGCAAGATCCAGTTGCGGCGGCAATCGGTGGAGATGGCCGAAGTGGTGGCGCGCGCGATCGAAACGGCCAGTCCGCTGATCGAGGAAAAGCGCCATGTGCTGGAGGTCCAAGTGCCGCCCTCGGGGCTGGCGGTGATGGCCGATCCGGGACGTTGCGCGCAAGTGCTGGCCAACCTGCTGACCAACGCCGCCAAATATACAGAGCCGCAGGGACGTTTGAGCGTGCACGCCTGGCGCGACAACGGCCATGCAGTGGTGGCGGTGCGCGACAACGGCATCGGCATCGCATCCGATATGCTGGCATCGGTGTTCGACTTGTTCGTGCAGGAGCGGCAGGCGTTGAGCCGCTCGCGCGGCGGCCTTGGCCTGGGCCTGACGATCGCCAAGAGCATGATGGCGCTGCACGGCGGCAGCATCAGCGCGCGCAGCGATGGCGTTGGGCTGGGCAGCACGTTCACCATCCGCATGCCGGCGCTGGATCAGGTCGTCGACGCGCCGCGCACTGCGGCGTTGGCGCCCGCCGCGCGCCAGGCGCCGGCGAAACCGGTCAGCTCGGGATTGAAGGTGATGGTCGTCGACGACAACGAGGACGCCGCGCAGGCCGTCGGCGAGGCGCTCGAATTGATGGGCCATGAAGTGCACGTGATGTTCGGCGCGCCCGAGGCGCTGGCCAGCGAGGGCGGGCTGCGGCCCGACGTCTGCCTGCTCGATATCGGCTTGCCAGGGATGGACTGCTATGAACTGGCGCAGCGTTTGCGCCAGCAGGCCGGCGAGCGGCCCTTGCGGCTGATCGCCGTCACCGGTTATGGCCAGGACAGCGACCGGCGGCGCGCGGCCGAAGCGGGCTTCGACCATCATCTCACCAAGCCGGTCGACCTGAGGATGCTCGATGGCTTGCTGAGGAAGGGCGCGGTGTCGGGCGCCACGGATTAGCCCACACGGAAGCTGTCGCGGTATTGCCTTGGCGTGACGCCGAAGCGCTGCGTGAATACCAGACGCATACGCGCGGCGCTGCCGAAACCGCAGCGGTAGGCGATCGCCTTGAGCGCCAGCGGTCCGCCCTCCAGCAGATTGCGCGCTGCGTCCACGCGGGCGCGCTGCACGAATTCGGCCGGCGTCACACCCATCTCCCGGACGAAATGGCGGGCGAAATTGCGCGCGCTCATGCCGGCGACGTCGGCCAGTTGTTCGACCGATAGCGGTTCGGCGAGGTGATTCATCACGTACTGCTGGATCGCTGTCGCCAGCGTGTCGGGCGCCGTGGCGTTGGACAGATAAGGGCTGAATTGCGACTGTCCTCCCTGGCGTTGCGCCAGCACCAGCAGGCGCTTGGCGACCGCCAGCGCGACCGCCTGTCCATGATCCTCGGCCACCAGTGCCAGCGCCAGGTCGATACCGGCCGTGACGCCGGCGGAAGTGAGCAACCGCCCATCGCGCACGTGGATGCGGTCATGTTCGATCCGCGCCAGCGGGAACTGCGCGGCCAGCCGCGCGGCGTCGCTCCAGTGCGTGGTGGCGTGTTTTCCGTCCAGCAGACCGGCGCGTCCCAACAGGAATGCCCCGGTGCAGATCGATCCATAGCGCGGCACCGATTGTGCCGCCGCGCGCAGCCATTCCGACAACGGCGCATGATCGGGCGCGCACGCCAGTTGCGGTCCGCCGGCCACCAGCACCGTGTTCCAGTCCGTCATATCGAAGTCGGCGTCGCCCAGCGTATGGTCTGCGCCCAGTTGCTGGCCGTTGGAGGCGCGGATCGGATAAGGCGCGGTGCCGACGGTGAGTAGGCGGTAGCCGTCTTGCGGCGCGACGAAGGCGTTGGCCTCGGCGAAGACGTCCATCGGTCCCGAGACGTCGAGCGACTGCACGCCGGGGAAGATGATCAGCGCGAGCGTTCTCACGACGCCGCGCCCGATGGCGCTACCGGGGCGGCCGGGAAGTAGCCGCCCCTTGCCAGTAGTCGCAACGAACCTGCCGTTACATAAGCAACCAGCAGCAGGGTGGCGGCGAATACCGCGCCGGCCATCGCTTCCAGTACGCCGCCGTGACCGCGCTGCGTCATCAGCATCAAGCCCTGGCCCAGCGTGGCGAGACCGAACGTGTAGGCCCAGTAACCGGGAGCGAAGTCCTGTTGCGCCAACCAGCGCGAGGCCAACGCCAGGCCGGCGAATACGAACAGCGCGTAGCCGGCCAATGCATACGTGACTGCCGCGCTGGCGTCGGCGCCGGCGAGCACCTGGTAGGCGACCAGCGCGACGACCGGCGGCGCGCTGTAAATGCCCATGAAATTGCGGGTTTTGTCCGCCAGACCGCCCGTCATCAGCTGATGCGTGATACTGGAGTCGAGCACCAGCCAGGATATGGCGCCAACGCCGAACAGCATCCATCCATAGTCGGTGTAACCGAACATGCCGGCGGCGAGGGCGTTCACCAGCACACTAGCCGTGTAGGGAAGGAACAGCGGCGGCATGATCTGCGATGCATCGCGCTTGACACTCCAGTGCCCGGCGAGGCGCCAGGCGCCGTACAGCAGATTGACGGCGGAACCAGTCCAGAACACCGGCTTGGACAAAGCCGGCGAATAAGGCTGCATGGTTAGCGCGATCAGGATCACCGATTCCGGGATCAGCGCGAGGAAGGCCGATTGCACCGGGTCGCGCGTTTCGGCCACCGCTGCGGCGCGGTGCGCCAGCCATTTGTGCGCGTACAGCGCGATAAATACGATGAAGGACAGCGCTGCCAGCGCTTGCAGCGCTTCGCCGCCAAGAGGTGGCAGCGACCACAGATGGTGGGCCAGGCGCCATGCATTGCCGGTTTCGGCCAGCCCCAGGGTCAGGGCAAAGAACGATGCCGGCAGCAGTTTGGTTTTCATGATGGGTCTTGGTTGTTGAGCGATGAAGCGATTGTAGGCCGACTCGCGCCATGCATAAACCAGTCAAATAGCGCGTTTTCTGCCAATCGCGGACCGTATCCGGCCGATCACGCCATCAAGTGGGGGCCAGCTAGCGGCAGATCGCGCCATCGCTTGCCGGTGGCGTCGGCCAGCGCGTTGCCGAGCGCTCCCGCCATCGGACCCTGCGCCGCTTCGGCCACGCCTAGGAAGGGCGCGCCCGGCCGGTCGACCAGCACCACATCGACCCTGGCCGGCACATTCGAGTAGCGCATGATCGGATAGCTGGCCCAGTCGACGCTCGCGATGCCGTCCGGGCCGAATTGCAGGCGTTCGTACAGCGTCCAGCTGGCAGATTGCAGGATGCCGCCTTCGATCTGGTTGCGGATGCCGTCCGGGTTCACGCCCTGGCCGCAATCGACAGCGGCCGCCACCCGCACGATTTGGACCTCGCCGGTGCTGCGCTCGACCCGGATTTCAACTGCCAGGGCGACATAGGCCATCAGGTTCTTGTACTGGCCGAACGCGAAGCCGTAGCCATGGTCTCGGCGGCGCTGGCCCTGGCGCTTGTCCCAGCCGAATCGGGATGCGGCGGCGCGAATCACGTCGCGAGCGCGCGCGTCCTCCAGATGGCGCAATCGGAACTCGACCGGATCGGTGTGCGCGGCGGCGGCCAGTTCGTCCATCATGCCCTCGATGGCGAACAGGTTGATGTGGGCGCCCAGCGACCGCATCGCCGAGGTCCGCAACGGCGTCACCGGCAGAAAATGGTTGATCACCTTCGAGGTGGCGAAGGCGTACAGAGGCGCGGCGTTGCGGTCGCCGCCGCCCTCCGGCATCGGCATGGGCTGCGATGGGCTGGGCGTGAACGGCCTGGCCAGCAATTGCGCCGGTATTAGTTTTCCGGCGTTGCCTGGACGTTCGTTGTGCGAGCCGCTCCACAGCTCGTAATGCCAGTCGCAGATCCTGCCGCCGGCGTCGAGCGATGCGCTCAGCTCCGTGCTCATGGCCGGCGCGTACGGCTCCCACTGGTTTTCCTGGTCGCGCATCAGCTGCACACGCACCGGCCGCCCGGGCATGGCGCGGGCGATCAGCGCGGCGTCGGCAGCCACGTCGTCGGCGCCGTTCTGGCCATAGCAGCCGGCGCTCTCGGTGTGGATGCAGCGCACCGCGTCGAGCGGCATCGACAGCATCTCGGCGATCGCCGCGCGCAGCGGATAGACGCCCTGGGTATGCGTCCAAACGGTCAGCTGTGCGGCATCGAGCACCGCCACCGAGCACGATGGACCGATCGAACCATGCAGCACATATTGTTTGGTATAGCGGTTCCGGATGGTGGTCACGGCAACTGCGCGAGCGCTGGCGCGCTTGTCCTCGACCACGATGTCCTGTGCTGGTAGCGCGCGCAGCGCAGCGTGGATGCCGGCGGCGGCCGGCAAGGGCGGCCCCTTGGCCCACTTCGCGCTGGCCGACAAGGCGCGCATCGCCAGGATCGCCTGCCACTCGTCGGCCGCGACCACCGCCAGGTAGTTGCCATCGACGAGCACCTTCAGCACGCCCGCCATGCGCCCGACAGCCTTGCTGTCGGCCGACAGCAGGCGCGCGCCGTAGGCCGGCGGACGCACCACGCGGGCGTGCACCATGTGCGGCATGCGCATGTCCTGCACATAGCTGGCGCCTCCGGTCAGCTTGGCCGGTATGTCCACGCGTGGCAGCGAGCTGCCGATCACCTTGTAGGCGCCGGCGTCCTTCAGCACCGATTTGGCCTGCGCCGCGCGGTGCAGATCGATACCGCGCAGCGCCAGGCCATAGTGCATATTGCGCCCGTCCGGCGCGATGATCGTGCCGGCCCGGGTTGAGAGGCTGTCCGAAGCGACTTTCCATTGCGCCGCCGCGCCTTGCACCACCAGCGCGCGCACCTGGGCGGCGGCGTGCAGCAGGGCGGTGCCGCTGTCGGCCATCGTGTGGCTACCGGCGGTGTACCCTTCGTTCGGCGTGCGGCCGGTGTCGCCGGTGATGAATTCGATGGCGGCCGGCGCCACGTCCAGCTGTTCGGCGGCGATCTGCAGCAGCGCGGTGCGCACGCCGGTGCCCAGTTCCACCTTGCCGGTGAAGACGGTGACCTTGCCGTCGGCGGCGATCCTGATCCAGGCGTCCAGCATTGGATTGGTCTTCAGGCTACCCGCCAGCGCCTTGTCGGCCACCGGCGGCATGCCCATGGCGTTGAACTCGGCGCGCGCGCTGCGGGGCAGCAGCGAGAAGCCCAGCACCAGGGCGCCGGCGCCGAGGGTGGCGCGGCGGCGCAGGTCGATGGTGTCGGTTCGGGTGACTTGAAGTGTCATGGCTTGCTTCCCGCCGTTTTGTGCGCCACTGGGGCGACGCGGCGCGCGGCCGCCACTTCGCCAATGGCCGCGAGGATGCGCATGTGGGTTCCACAGCGGCACAGGTTGGGCTCCATGTGGGCGCGGATCTGCGCGGCGCTGGGCTGCGGGTTCTGTTCGAGCAGCGCCTGCGCGCGCATCACCATGCCGGCGATGCAGTAGCCGCATTGTGCCGCCTGATGCTTGATGAAGGATGCCTGCAGCGGGCCCGGATGGGCGGCGCCGCCCAGGCTTTCGATGGTGCGTACGCGCCGGCCTTCGCAGGCGGCGACCGGCGTCAGGCAGCCGAACACCGGCTGGTCGTCCAGCAGCACGGTGCAGGCGCCGCACTGGCCAAGGCCGCAGCCGAACTTTGCGCCGTTCAGCTCCAGCTGGTTGCGCAGCGCGTACAG
Organism: Duganella sp. AC917; assembly: GCF_979258245.1. Lineage (NCBI taxonomy): Bacteria > Pseudomonadati > Pseudomonadota > Betaproteobacteria > Burkholderiales > Oxalobacteraceae > Duganella > Duganella sp. AC917. The sequence continues at coordinate 2,785,270 of NZ_OZ409848.1, read as the reverse complement.
CAGCGGCGTGGAGGGATCGATGTCGAGCGTGTGGGTGACGCCGTTGACGGTGAGTGTGTTCATGGCTGGTTCTCCTTGCGAATCTCGGTGACGCGCCGGTCAAGCTCCGGCCACGGTGCGCGCTTGCCGATGTCGGCGCGTACGTAGGCGGCGATGCTGGCGATCTGGGTGTCGTTGAGCGATGCCGCGAAGGCTGGCATGAAGGTGGTCGAGCGCGATTGCGTCCATGGCACGCCGTTCATCACGATCTGTATCAGGTTGTCGGGGCGGGCGCCGGCAACGGCGGTGCTCAGGTTGAGCGGCGGACGCGCGCCCGTCGCCATCATCGGGGCGGCGTCGCCATGGCAGCCGGCGCAGGCGCCGGCAAATAGCGTCGCGCCCTGGCGGATGCGGGCAGTGTCCGCGCTGCCCGGTGGGATGGTCGGGCGGGGTTGAGGGGCCGGCTCCGCTGCGGCCTGCAGCGACATCAAGTAGGTTGCCATCGCCTTGGTGTCCTCGGGCGGCACCAGCGACAGGCTGTGGGCGACCGGCGCCATCGGGCCGGCGGCGGCGCCGTGCTCCGGCGACCAGCCGTGCCGAAGGTACAGCGCCAGTTGTTCGGCGGTCCACGGCTTGGGCGCGCGCAGCAACGCGGTCAGGGCCGGCGCGTCCCAACCGTCGATATTGCCGCCACCGAAGGGTGGACTGCGCTCGCCGCCGATCGGACCGAGCGCGCTGTGACAGGAGGCGCAATGACCGGCGCCATCGACCAGATAGCGGCCGCGATTCCATTCGGCGTCGCGGACCGGATCGGCGGGTTTCGGCCCGCTGCGCAAGTAGAGCAGGTTCCAGCCGGCCAGCAATGGGCGGAAGCCAAGCGGGAAAATCAGCTTGTTGTCCGGGGCTGCGGCTTGTACCGGCGTGCGCGTCATCAAATAGGCGTAGGCGTCGCCGATGTCGGTGTCCGTCAGGCGTGTGTAGTGAATATAGGGGAAGGCCGGATACAGCAGATGGCCGTCGCGGGCGACACCGTGGCGCAGCGCGCGGGTGAACGCGGCCAGTGACCAGTTGCCGATGCCGGTGGCCGCGTCGGGCGTGATGTTGGTGGTGTGGATGGTGCCGAAGGGCGTGCGCAGCGGCAGGCCGCCGGCGTAGGGGCGGCCGCCGGTGGCGGTGTGGCAGACCATGCAATCGCCGATGGCGACGATACGCGCGCCGCGCGCCACGCTGGCGGAATCGAAGCCGCCGGGGGCGGGTGGCGCGACAGGCGCCAGCGCCGGTTGCACCACCCACGCCGCCGCCAGCGCACCTGCCGTCAGCACCGCGATGCCGGCGGCGGCCCATCTCCATGTTGTTCTTTTCATTCCCGGCCCCGATGTTAAGCATTCGTCACAGTCGCTAATGTGCCATTTGGCGGGGCGGCTGTAACCTTTCAAAAGGCAGGGAAGGGGGCGAAGTCGCAAAAACCTATCCGGAGTATAGGATTCAGGCCGCGCGATCCACTCTATAATTGGAGGGATTGCCCATTTTTCTACATTTACAAGGACAGCATGTTTCGGGTACCGAGCACTCCCTGGTTGTCTGGTTTGTTGATTTGCCTGACGTTGCTGATCTTCGCGGTCGATACCTTCACTCCGCTGGACATGGCGGTGGCCGTGATGTACGTGGTGGTGGTGCTGCTGTCGGCCAGCGTGTGGCAGCGGCGCGGCGTGCTACTGACCACTGGCATTTGCCTGGCGCTGACGGTGGGCTCCTATCTACTGACGCATACCTTGGTATTCTCCGGCGCGGCGGCGGGGCGCATGCTGGTCGGCCTGCTGGCCATCGGCATCACCGCCTTCCTGGCGCTGCGCGGGCAAAGCGCCACCAACGCGCTGCTGGCGCGCGAGCACGCGCTGCGCCGCAGCGAGGCGTTTTTGGCCGGTACCCAGCGCATCAGCAAAACCGGCAGCTTCAGTTTCAAGGCGCCCGACGGCGCGATGTACTGGTCCGACGAGGCGGCGCGCATTTTCGGCTACCCGCTGGACGTGACGCCGACGATGGAGCATGTGCTCGAGCGCAGCGCGCCGGACGACCGCCCGCTGGTGCATGCGGCGATGACGCGCGCGCTCGGTGCGCAGGGCGTGGTCGATTTGCGTCACCGTCTGCTGCTGCCGGACGGCCAGCTGAAATATGTGCACGTGCTGGCCGAGCCGCGCTACGACAAGCAAGGCGCCTGCGAATATCTGGGCGCCGTTACCGACGTCACGTCGGCGGTGCTGGCCGAACAGGCGCTGCACAGCGCCCAGGTGCAACTGGCGCACGCCACGCGTGTGACGATGCTGGGCGAACTGGCGGCCTCCATCGCGCACGAGGTCAATCAGCCGCTGGCGGCCATTTCCACCAACGGCGAGGCCTGTTTGCGCTGGATGAACCGCCCGCAGCCCGACCTGGGCGAGGCGCGCGCCACGGTCGCCAGCATACTCGAGGCGAGCGGCCGCGCCACCGGCGTGATCAAGCGCATACGCGCGCTGGCGCGCCGCAGCGATCCGCAGCACGCGGTGCTCGATCTGAACGCCGTCGCCGAGGAGAGCGTGGACCTGGTGCGGCGCGAACTCGATACCCACCGCGTGGCGCTGACCCTGGACCTGGCGCCGCAACTGCCGCTGGTGTGCGGCGACCGCGTGCAGCTGCAGCAGGTGATCATCAACCTGCTGATGAACGCCAGCCAGGCCATGGCCGCATGCGCGCCCGGACAGGCGCTGCTGATGCTGCAAACCCGCCCGGGCGCCGACGGCGCGCCGCAACTGAGCGTGAGCGACTCGGGCCCCGGCATCGCCGCCGACGCCGTGCCGCGCCTGTTCGCGGCGTTCTACAGCACCAAGGAGGACGGCATGGGCATGGGATTGCCGATTTGCCGTTCCATCATCGAGACCCACGGCGGTCGTATCTGGGTGGGCCAGCCGGCTCCGCCCAGCCCCCTGGCCGGCGCCACCATCACCTTTTCCATGCCAGCGTATGAGCCAGACCGACCCGCTTGACCCGAATGATCCGATCGATCATGCCGAAATGCTGGTCTACATCGTCGACGACGAGGCGCCGCTGCGCGAGGCCATTTCCAGCCTTCTGCGGTCGGTCGGCATGCGCATCGCCGCCTTCGCGTCGGTGGCCGAGTTCCTGGCCGAGCCGCGCGCCGATATCACCAGCTGCCTGCTGCTCGACGTGCGCCTGCAGGGCGTCAGCGGCCTCGATTTCCAGGCCGACCTGCAGCGCGACGGCGTGGCGCTGCCGATCATCTTCATGACCGGCCACGGCGACATTCCGATGTCGGTGCGGGCGATGAAGGCCGGCGCCATCGATTTCCTGGCCAAGCCGTTCCGCGACCAGGAGCTGCTTGACGCCATCGACGCCGCGCTGCGGGCCGACCACGCGCGGCGTCGGCGCGACGGCGCGCTGCAGGGGCTGACCGCGCGGTATGCAAGCCTGACGCCGCGCGAGCGCGAAATCATGGCGCTGGCCGCGCGCGGCCTGATGAACAAGCAGATCGCCGGCGAAGTGGGCACCAGCGAGATCACCGTCAAGATCCATCGCGGCAACGCGATGCGCAAGATGCAGGCCAAGACCTTCGCAGACCTGGTGCGCATGGCCGAAGCGCTCGGGCTGGCCTAACCCAGTAACGCGGGGTCTGCTCTCCGACCCCCGGGGTGGGGCGCTAACCTATACCCTCGTATGATTTCCATGCCGCCAGCGAGCCTGTATTGTTCCACCATGCGCAGGACGGCCGCGAGGCGCCGTTCGAACATGGGAGTACCAGTTTGTCTGATCCGGAACCACATTTTTGTCATATCGCCATCGTCGACGATGACGACGCCGTCCGCGTCGGCCTGAGCAGCCTGCTGCGCTCGTACGGCTATACGGCGCAGGCCTTCGATTCGGCGCAGGCCTTGCTGGGCGCCGGCGCAACCACGCTCGACCAGTTTCATTGCGTGATCACCGATCTGCAGATGCCCGGCATGAGCGGCATCGAGCTGCTGGAGGCGTTGCGCCGCCAGGGCAACGCGTTGCCGCTGATACTGATGACCGCCTTTCCCGAGGCGGCGCTGCGCAAACGCGCGCTCCAAGGCGGCGCCGCCTGCTTTTTGAGCAAGCCGTTCGACGCCAGCCAGCTGCTCGGTTGCCTCAGGAGCGCCGCAGCTTCCTTGCCGCCATCGGGCTGATGTTGTCGGCGCAGTCGCCGCAAAAACCGTACAGCGACAACGAGTGCTCGTGCAGCACGAAGTTGCGTTCCCTGGCCACCGCCTCCTGGCGCGCTTCGATCTCGGCGTCGAGGAATTCCTCCATCTTGCCGCAGTTGGTGCAGATCAGGTGGTCGTGGTGGCCGCCTTCGTTGAGCTCGAACACCGAGGCGACCGACTCGAAATGCCGGCGGATCAGGATGCCGGCGTCGGCAAACTGCATCAACACCCGGTATACGGTGGCGAGCCCCATGTCGATGTTTTCGTCATGCAGCAGCCGATAGACATCGTCGGCGTTCAGATGCTTGCTTTTCGATTCCTGGAACAGTTGCAGGATGCGCAGACGGGGCAGGGTGGCCTTGAGGCCGAGCTTGCGCAACTCTTGAGGGATATCCATGCGTCTCTCTAATGATAATGATTCTTATTCGCACTATAGCTGGATTTTATTTCCTTGGCAATACAGTATTCTTGGGTGCGCCGCCTTTTTATGTTCAGGACAAACTATAATCTCCGGACAACATTTATTTTCCGGATACAGTGAATCATCCCTTCCTCAATGGCGGCGGCCAAGTTGCGCAGATAATTGCTTCCCGCGACTGGAGCAGGACCGCGCTTGGCCCCATCGACGCCTGGCCGCAGTCGCTCAAGACCACGGTGGCGCTGGTGCTGCGCTCGACCTTGCCGATCGTGCTGTTGATGCGCGAGCAGGGGGTGATGATCTACAACGACGGCTACGCGGTGTTTGCGGGCGGGCGCCATCCGATGTCGCTGGGCGCGAATGTGCGCGAGGCCTGGCCCGAAATCGCCGACTTCAACGACCATGTGATCAAGGTCGGCCTGACCGGCCAGACCCTGGTCTACAAGGACCAGGAGCTGACCGTCAACCGCAACGGCGGGCCGGAACAGATCTGGATGGACCTGGACTATTCGCCGGTGCTCGACGAAGCCGGCACGCCGGTAGGCGTGATGGTGCTGGTGATCGAGACCACCGACAAGGTCAAGGCCGAGCGCCGCATGCGCAACGAGGCCGAACGGATGCGCATCATGTTCGAGCAGGCGCCCGGTTTCATGGCGATGCTGTCCGGCCCCGATCACGTGTTCACGTCGGCCAATCCGGCCTATATGGAACTGGTCGGCCAGCGGCAGGTGATCGGCCTGCCGGTGCGCGAGGCGCTGCCGGAGGCGAACAGCCAGGGCTTCGTCGGCCTGCTCGACCGGCTGTACGCGTCCGGCGAAACCTGGTCCGGCACCGCCGTGCCGTTCTTCCTGGCCGCCGTCGGCGAGCGCCCGGCGCGCGAGCGCTTCCTCGATTTCGTCTATCAGCCGCTGCGCGACAGCGGCGGCGCGGTGTGGGGCATCTTCGTGCAGGGCGCCGACGTGACCGACCGCGTGATGGCCGAGAACCTCCTGCGCGCCAGCGAGAACACCTTCCGCACCTTGTCGCAGACGATACCGAGCCAGGTCTGGCAGGCCAACGCCGACGGTGGCCTGGACTGGTTCAACGACCAGGTCTACCGCTATTCCGGCACCCGGCCCGGCGAATTGGACGACAACCGCTGGGCCGAGATTGTCCATCCCGAGGATATGGCGGCGGCCAGTCATGCGTGGAGCGTCGCGGTGGCGACCGGTCGGACCTTCGAGACCGAGTACCGCATCCGCCGCGCCGACGGCATCTACCGCTGGCATCTGGTGCGCGCCTTGCCGATCATCGACGACCACGGCGTGGTGCAGCGCTGGGTCGGCACCAGCACCGATATCGAGGACCAGAAGTCGACCGCCTACAAGCTGCAGCAACAGGTGGCCGAGCGCACCGCGGAGCGCGACCGCATGTGGCGCTATTCCACCGACGTGATGCTGGTGGTGACCCTGGACGGCTGGGTGGTCGCGATCAATCCGGCCTTCACCCGCCTGCTCGGATGGGAGGAGGCGGAGGTGATCGGCACGTCGCTGTATAAATTGATACACCCGGACGACATCATCGCGTCAGAGGGCGAAATGGCCTCGCTGGCCGAGGGCCGGCACACCTTCAAGTTCGAGAACCGCACGCTGCGCAAGGGCGGCGGCCACGCGATCCTGTCGTGGACGGCGGTGCCGGACGAGCGCTTCGTGCACGCCGTGGGCCGCGACATGACGGCCGAACGGGCGGCGGCCGACGAGATGCGCCGCACGGCGGCGGCGCTGCAGCAGTCGCAGAAGATGGAGGCGATCGGCAAGCTGACCGGCGGCGTGGCGCACGACTTCAACAATCTGCTGCAGGTCATCTCCGGCAACCTGCAATTGCTCGGCGCCGACGTCAAGGGCAACGCGCGCGCCGAGCGGCGCCTCGACCATGCGCTGGCCGGCGTCACGCGCGGCGCCAAGCTGGCCAGCTATCTGCTGGCGTTCGGCCGGCGCCAGGCGCTCGATCCGCGGGTGGTCAAGATCGGCCGCTTCATCGCCGGCATGGAGGACATGTTGCGGCGCACGCTGGGCGAGGAGATCGAAGTCGAGACGGTGATCTCCGGCGGCTTGTGGAACACCCTGATCGACACCGCGCAGGTGGAGAACGCGGTGCTCAACCTGTGCATCAACGCGCGCGACGCGATGGACGGCGTGGGCAAGCTGACCATCGAAGTGGGGAATGCGCTGCTGGACGACCAGTACGCCGCCACCCATCCCGAACTGGCGGCGGGCCAGTACGTGATGATCGCCATCAGCGACACCGGCAGCGGCATGAGCCCCGAGGTGCTGGCGCAGGCGTTCGATCCGTTCTTTTCGACCAAGCCGGAAGGCAAGGGCAGCGGCCTGGGATTGTCGATGGTGTACGGCTTCGCGCGGCAGTCGGGCGGCCACGTGAAAATCTACAGCGAACAGGGGAGCGGCACCACCGTCAAGCTGTACCTGCCGCGTTCCACCGATGTCGAGGACGCGCCGGCGCCGGTGGAAATGCGCGCGGTGGTGGGCGGCCAGGAGACCATTCTGGTGGCCGAGGATGACGACGGCGTGCGCGCCACCGTGGTCGAAATGCTGAGCGAGCTCGGTTACCGCGTGCTCAAGGCGAACGACGCGGCCAGTGCGCTGAGCATCATCGACAGCGGCCTGCAGATCGACCTGCTGTTCACCGACGTGGTGATGCCGGGCGCGCTGCGCAGCCCCGAGCTGGCGCGCAAGGCGCGCGAGCGGCTGCCGGGCATCGCGGTGCTGTTCACGTCCGGCTATACCGAAAACGCGATCGTGCATGGCGGACGGCTCGACGCCGGCGTCGATTTGCTGGGCAAGCCTTATACCCGCGAGGCGCTGGCGCGCAAGGTGCGCCACGTGCTGGCCAACCGCCAGCATCAGACCCAATTGACGTCGCAGCCGCCGGCGGTGGCCGGCGGTGGCACGGGAACGGCCTCCACAGCCGGTCTGCGCATCGTGCTGGTGGAGGACGAGAAGGAGTTGCGCGAGACCACCACCGAGCTGCTCGAGTTGCTGGGCCATGCGGTGCTGCCGGCCGGGGACGCGGCCGCCGCGCTGGTGTTGTTGGAGCGCGACGCGGTGGACGTGATGATCACCGATATTTCGCTGCCGGATGTGTCGGGCGAGGTGCTGGCGGCGCGCGCCCGCGCGTTGCGGCCCGACCTGCGGATTATCTTTGCCAGCGGTCAGCATCCGCGCTTCCCGCTCGAGGGCGCGCAATTGTTGCTCAAACCGTTCAGTGTCGAGAAGTTAATGCAGACGTTGAAGATGGTTGCTTAAGTAATACTATTGATGTTGTTCTACTAAAAATTAAAGTGGTTTTTGGATAGAATCTTTGGTATATTGCTTTACTTCATCTAAAGTTGCTCTAAGGAAGTTTTCTGGTGGCGGCTGCCGCCATGTGGCGACATTACCACCTTTCCCATTCTGAAGAACAGACGCCCGTCTGCGGTCGCTGGCGCCCTCACGCCCGGACCCTTTGTACTGGCGATCACGCCGTCAACGTACCATCGGGAACACAGATTAGGAATTCCGCATGACCGATCCATTCTTACTTTTGCCCGCGCTACGTTCGCGCACCCTGCGTTTCCTGATCATCTTGACTTTGACGTTGCCGGCCTTGCTAATGGCCCAAGCTTCGGCGTTTGCCGTCGGTGCCACCCAGCACGAACCCGTGATCGTCGTCTCAACCCGTAATCCGGTGTCGTCGTTGCGTTACCAGCAGGTCGCCGCCATCTTTCTGGCGCAAACCGACCGCTTTCCCGACGGCGCGGCGGCGGTGGCGCTCGATCTGCCGCCCGGCAGCGCGCTGCGCGACGCCTTTTACCTGCGCGTGGCGGACCGCTCCCCGGCGCTGATGAAGGCTTACTGGAGCAAGATGGTGTTCACCGGACGCGGCCAGCCGCCGCGCGAGCTGCGCAACAGCGCCGCCGTGCGCCGCCTGGTGGCCGACAACCCGGCCATGATCGGCTATATCGACCGCGCCGCGCTCGACGCCAGCGTCAAGGTGCTGGAGGTGGCGCCATGACGCCATCCAGGGCCGCCGACAGTGTGCGTTCGCGCTGGCTACGGCGCGGGCTCGACACGCATATCTCGCTGCCGCTGTTTGCACTGCTGCTGCTGGTGGCGATCTGGTTGTTGTCGCTGCACGAAATCGATGTCGAACGCGGGCGTGCGCGCGAGGCCGCCGCCGACACGCTGCGCGAAGTGCTGGGCACTTACGAATCGCAGGTGGTGCGCGGCCTGGACGGCATCGACCAAACGCTGCGCGTGCTCAAGTATGCGGTCGAGCGGCGCGGGCCGCTGGGGGCACTGCCGGAACTGGGCCGCGAGGGCTTGCTGCCGTCCGGCCTGGTGTTTGCGGTCAGCATCGTCGACCGCGACGGCATGACGGTCGCCAGCAGTCCACGGGCGGCGGCGATATCGGTCGCCAACCAGCGTTATTTCAAGTTCCACCAGGAGCGCGACAGCGGCGCGACCTTTGTCGGCGAGCCCGCGCGCGATCTCGCCAAGAGCGACTGGCACCTGCATTTCACGCGCCGGCTCGACGACGACAAGGGCAACTTCGCCGGCGTGGTCATCGTTGAAACCGATCCCGCCTATTTCACCAGCGGTTACGAGCGCAGCCGCATGGGCGAGCGCGGCATGCTGGGCCTGATCGGCACCGACGGCGTGGTGCGCGCGCTGCGCATCGGCGACAAGGTCACGTTCGGCCAGCGGATGGAGGCGCAGGCCACGCCGACGCCGGCGCCAGCCGCCCGCCCGCTGGCGATCGCCTGGCCGCACCCGCAGGACGGCGTGCGCCGCTTCACCGGCGTCAGCGAGCTGCATGGCGTGGCGCTCAAGGTTGTCGCCGGGCTCGACGAGCAGGAACAGATGGCGGAGTTCGAGCGCAAGCGCAGCGAGATGCTGTGGCGGGCCGGCGCTGCCAGCCTGGCGCTGGCCATCGCCACCGGCCTGCTGTGGCTGTGGTCTTGGCAGGGCGCGCGCCACCGCGCCCGCGTGCGGCGCGCGCAGGAAACCTACGCGGCGGCGTCGGCGGCCAGCCTGGACGCCTTCTTCGTCATGCGCGAGGTGCGCGACGGCGCCGGCGCGATCGTCGACTTCAAGATCGTCGACGCCAACTGCCGCGCCGAACAGTTCACCGGCGTGAGCCGCGAGCGGCTGTGCCGCACCACCTTGTTGCGGCTGGTGCCGTTGGCGCGCGAGAACGGCATGTTCGCCGACCTGGTGCGCGTGACGCAGGCCGGCGGCGTGCACGAGCAGGAGTGGGAGAACAACATTCCCGAGCTGAGCGCGCGCTGGTTGCACCAGCAGGTGGTGCCGGTCGAAGGCGGCATCGTGGCGATCGTGCGCGATATCACCGAGCGCAAACTGGCCGAGGAACGCCTGCAGCATCTGGCCCACCACGACACGCTGACCGGGCTGCCGAACCGCATCCTGATCACCGAGCGGCTGGAACTGACGCTGGCCGAAGCCGGCAATAACGAGAGCAGCGGTAGCGGCAGCGGCAGCGCGGCCGGTGTATTGGTGGCCTTCATCGATCTCGATGGCTTTAAACTGGTCAACGACGGCCTCGGTCACAACGCCGGCGACGCGCTGCTCAAAGTGGTGGCCGGGCGCATGGCCGCCTGCCTGCGTCCGGGCGACACCGTGGGCCGCTTCGGCGGCGACGAATTCGTGCTGATGCTGCGCGAGCCGGCCGCTGTGGAATCCGCGCACGGTGCGGCGGCGGTGCTGGAGCGGGTGCGCGAGGCGGTGCTGCAACCGATCAGCGTCGGCGGGCAGCAGGTGCAGGTCAGCTGCAGCATCGGCGTGGCGGTCCATCCCGCCGATGGCGCCGACGCCGAAACGCTGCTGATGCACGCCGACGCCGCGATGTACCGCGCCAAGGAGCTGGGCAAGAACAACTGCCAGTTCTATGCGCGCGAAATGAACGCCGCGATCGAACAGAAACTGGTTCTGCTCGAGGGCATGCGCCAGGCGCTGGAGCATCGGCAATTCCGGCTGGTGTACCAGCCCAAGGTGGACCTGCGCACCGGCCGTATTTTCGGCGCCGAGGCGCTGGTGCGCTGGGAGCATCCCGAACACGGCGTGATCGGACCCGACCGTTTCATCCCGCTGGCCGAGGAGAGCGGCATGATCGTGGCGCTGGGCGAGTGGGTGCTGCGCGAGGCGTGCCTGCAAAACCGCGCCTGGCAGCGCGCCGGCCTGCCGCCGCTGTGCATTTCGGTCAACGTCTCGCCGCGCCAGTTCGAGGAAGCACGGCTGGTCGAGCGCGTGGCGCTGGCGCTGGCCGACAGTGAGATGGCGCCGCGCTGGCTGGAGCTGGAGGTGACCGAGGGCGTGATCATGCGCGACCTGACGCGCGCGCTCGCCAAGATGGAGCAGTTGCGCGCGATGGGCGTGGCGCTGTCGATCGACGATTTCGGCACCGGTTATTCCAGCCTGTCGGCGCTCAAGTCGTTCCCGATCAGCACCCTGAAGATCGACAAGTCCTTCGTGCGCGACCTGGCCCACAGCGCGGGCGACCAGGCCATCGCCAGTTCCATCATCGGCCTGGCGCACCGGCTCAAGCTGCGCGTGATCGCCGAGGGCGTGGAAACCGAGCAGCAGCGTGGCTTCCTGCGCGAAAACGGCTGCGACGAGATGCAAGGCTATCTGTTCAGCGAGCCGCTGCGTCCGGAGCACCTGGCGGCGTTGCTGGAACGCTCGTCCGGCCCTGCGCCGCAACCAACGCGGCGCAGCCGGGTCGCGGCTTGATTTTTAGCGCGCTGACCAGTTACCAGGTCCACGTCAACGTGGCGCTGCCGTTGCGCGGCGCGCCGTACAGGCTTTGCGTCCAATACAGGCTGGTCAGGTATTTCTTGTCGGTCAGGTTGTTGAGGTTGACCGACAGGCTCAGATGCTTGTCGATGTCATAGCGCGCCATCAGGCCCAGCAACGCATAGCTGGCCTGCGTGGTCTTGATGCCGGCGCCCTGGTCGGTGTCGATGGCGCTCTGCCACGCCAGCGTGCCGCCGACCTTGAGCGCCGGCATCGCCGGCACCCGGTAGGTGGTGGTGAGCTTGACCGTGGTGCGCGGAATGTAGGTCTTGACGATCTGCCCCTCGTCGCCGTGGATCGACAGCCGCGTGACGCCGGCGCTGGCCTGCCAACCCTTGGCCAGCTCGCCGGCCAGGTCGAATTCGACGCCCTGCGATTCGGCGTTCAGGCCGCGATACCAGGTCTTGCCTCCCTCGAAGCCGGCCTGCTCGGCAGTGTTGTCCTGACTGGTCTTGAAGACCGCCCCCGAGATATTCAGCTTGCCGTTGTAGAACGCGCTTTTCAGGCCGGCCTCGGTGGTCTTGCCTTCGACCGGCGCCAGGGTGTTGCCGTTGGCGTCGGTTTCGCTTTGCGGATTGAAAATTTCCGTGTGGCTGGCGTAGGCCGACAGGTGGCGGTTGATGTCGTAGACCAGGCCCACGTAAGGCGTGCTCTTGCTGGCCGAGCGCACTTTGCTGGTGCCGTAGGAGACGCCGCTGCTCTTGGCGCGCGTGCTGTTGATGCCGGTCAGCAGCTTCCACTCGTCGGCCAGGTTGAAGCGGGCGGCGGCGTAGACGGTGTTGCGGCGGTCTTCGTAGCTGCTGCCGTCGACCGAGGCGTCGAACAGCGGCAGCGGCAGGCTGCCGTCGAAGGCGCTGTTGCCGGGCAGCGGGTCGCCGATGCCGCGTCCGTAGAGCGATTGGTCGCGCAAGGTCGATCTGGACCAGCTGTAGCCGAAGCTCAGGTCGTGCTGGCGGCCGCCGAGGCCGAACTTGCCGTCGACCGACACGTCCAGCAAGGTTTGGCGCTGGTGGGCGCCGTAGCGCGACGGATAGGCGAACAGGCCGTCGCCGGTGATCTTGTCGGGCGTGCCGTAGACGTATTCCAGCGCCGAATCGGAGCGGTAGGTGATGTGGTTGAGCGTCGATTGCACGCGCCAGCCGCCGCCCAGATCGTGGCCCAGTTCGGCGAAGCTGCTGTTGGTGACGGTGTCCCAGCGCGACCAGTCGGCCGAGGTGCTGGCCGAGACCGGGTAATCGGTCGGGCTGCCGTCGGTGTAGAACAGCGGCAGGGCGCCCCACATCACACCCTTGCCGCGATTGGTTTCGTAGGTGTGGCCGACGGTCAGCAAGGTATTGGCGGCCAGGCGGGCGTCGATGACGGCGTAGCCGACCGTCTTGCGCGGCGCGTAGCGGTCGAGGTAGGAGTCGCTTTCCTGGCGGATCACGACGGCGCGGCCGGTCACGCTGCCGCTGTCGTTGAGCTTGGTGCTGACGTCGCCCTCGACGCGGCGCTGGTTCCATGAGCCCAGGGTGACGCTGGCGCTGGCTGTCGTTTCGGCGGTGGGACGCTTGCGGATGAAGTTGACGGTGGCCGACGGGTTGCCGGTCGAACTCATCAGGCCGTTGGCGCCGCGCACGATGTCGATGCGCTCGTACAGGCCGGTGTCGAGGTTGCCCGCGATGTTGCCGAACACCAGCGGCGTGCCGACGCCGTCGTATTGAAAGTTGATGATGTCGAAGCCGCGCGCGGTGTAATAGGTACGGCTGGTTTCCACGCGCTCGACGGTGACGCCGGTGGTCGTGGCCAGCACGTCGTTGATGTTGTTGAGCTTGAAATCGTCCATCAGCGCGCGGGTCACCACCGACACCGATTGCGGCGTCTCGCGCAGCGACAGGTCGAGTTTGCCGGCCGAGCGGGTGCGGGCGGTCGTGTAGCCGTCTTCCCCGGCGGCGCCGGTCACCGTGACCACCGCCATCGTCGGTTCGGCGGCGGTGGTGCTGGACTCCGCAGCGACGACCGGATCGTCCGCCGGGGCGGCCACGGCGGTGGCGGAATGGACCAACGACAGCGCCAGCAGCAGCGGACGCAGGGGAAGGTGACGGGGCATGCGGGACTCCTTGAGTGAGATGGTGTCACTGGCTGGGGAATGGCATTGCCTGGCTTCGGGACGATGGACGGCGACATGAGCGCGCGCTGGCGATCAAATCTTAATAAGAATCATTCACGATTATAATCGATTGATGACACATATGCAAAGGTGCCCCGGTTAATTTGCTGCTCAGGCGCGCGTTTGATGTGCCACAAGGCTGGCTTGCTGGACGCGATCTACTCTGGTTGAGCTTTTGGAGGCCGCCATGCACACCGTCACGCAATCCGTTACCGCTACCGCTACCACTACCACTACCGCTACCACCACGATTAACCGGGCCGGCCCCGCGCCGCTGGCCGCCATCGCGCTCGCCATCGCCGTCGCCCTGGTGCTGGCGCTGCTGGGCGGCTGCTCCACCAGCATGCACAGCGCGCCGGCGCCGGAGGACGCCGAGGTCATTTCCATCACCGAGCAATGGCTGGACGCCGAGCGGCGCGACAGCGCGCCGGCGGCCCGCCAGGACCTGGGCAGCCTGGCGCTCACCGAGCCGGGCGTCTATACATATATCCTCGGCGTTGGCGACGTGCTGGCGATCACCTTGTGGGACCATCCGGAACTGACCGGCGCGGTCGCGCGCGACCAGGGCGTCGACGGCGCCGGGCTGGGGCCGCCGGCGGCCAGCTTCGTCATCGATCAGCAGGGCAAGCTGCAATTTCCGTTCGCCGGTTCGATGGACTTCGCCGGGCTGACGCGCGAGCAGGCCGCCGCCTTGCTGACCAAGCGCCTGGCGCGCTATTTCCGCGAACCGCGCGTTACGCTCAGCGTGCAGGCTTTCCGCAGCCAGCGGATCTACATCGACGGCGAAGTGCGCACGCCGGGCCTGCAAATGGTCAACGATATTCCGATGACCCTGCTCGAAGCGATCAACCGCGCCGGCGGCGTGCTGCCCAACGCCGACCAGAGCCGCGTCACCGTCGAGCGCGCGGGACGGCGCCACCAGGTCGACCTGATCCGCGCGTTGCGCGACGGCCGCCACGCCGCCGCCGTGATGCTGGTCAACGGCGACATCGTGCGGGTGCCGCCGCGCGACGAGAGCAAGGTGTTCGTCGCCGGCGAGGTGTTGCAACCGCGCTCGCTAACCATGCACGACGGCCGGCTGACCCTGAACGAGGCGCTCGGCGAGGTCGGCGGCATCAATCCACAAAGCGGCGACGCCGGCCAGGTGTACGTGGTGCGCCAGACGGCGCAGGGGCCGCGCGTGTACTGGCTCGACGCCCGGCCGTCGCGGGCGCTGGCGCTGGCCGAGCGGTTCGAGCTACGCGCCAAGGACGTCGTGTACGTGGCCGCCTCGCCGCTGGCCAACTGGCACCGCGCCATCAGCCAGCTGTTCCCGGGCGAGCTGTCGTCCGTCGTCGGCGCCACCACCAGACCATAGGCCCTGCCATGAACGAAGCTTACGACAACCCGCCGCAACTGCGCGCGCTGCGCGGCATTGCCGCGCCAACCCAGCTCATCGAGCGGGTCGATCCGCTGCCGGACCCGGACCCGGCCGCGCTGGCCTGGCGCGCGTACTTCCAGACCCTGCTGGCCCGGCGCTGGCTGATCGTCGGTGTCGCCGCGTTGTGCACGCTCGCGGCGCTGGCCTACGCGCTGGCCGCGCGCCCGGTGTACGAGGCCAACATGTTGCTGCATGTGGAGGAGGACAGCCCGAACGCGTCGAAGAACATCCTCAACGATGTGTCGTCGCTGTTTGAAACCAAAAAGGCGGCAATCGCCGAGATGGAACTGCTGCACTCGCGTCTGGTGGTGGCGCGCGCGGTCGACACTCTGCGCCTGTACATCGACGCCCGGCCGCGCTATTTCCCGCTGGGCGGCGAGTGGATCGCGGCCCGGCGCGGCAGCCAGTTGTCCGAGCCCGGCCTGTTCGGCAGCGGCGGCTATGTGTGGGGCGGCGAGAAAATCGAGGTCGCCAGCTTCGATGTGCCGGACGCCATGTACAACCAGGAATTCCTCATCACCGCGCTAGCCGGCGGGCGCTACCGGCTCAGCGACAGCAAGGGGTGGCCGCTGCTGCAGGGCGAGACCGGGCTACCGGCCCACGCCGCCGTGGCCGACGGCGCCATCGACCTGGTGGTGACGCGGCTGCGCGGCAACCCCGGGGCGCGCTTCACCTTGCGCCGCAGCTCGCGGCTGGCCGCGCTCGAGCAGGTGCAGCGCGCGCTGCAGATCGCCGAGCAGGGCAAGCAGTCGGGGGTGATCGAAGTCAAGCTGCACGGACCGGCGCCGCAACAGGTGTACGCCACGCTGGCCGAGATCGGCAGCGAATACATGCGGCAAAACCTGGGGCGGCGCACCGAGGAGGCGCAAAAAACGCTGGCCTTCCTCGACCGCCAGTTGCCGGTGCTGCGCCACCAGCTCGAAAGCGCCGAGGCCAGCTATAACGGCTACCGCAGCAGCCACGCCACCGTCAACCTGGAGCAGGAGGTGCGCATCGCGCTCGACACGCTGGCGGCGGCGCAGGCGCGGCGCGGCACGCTGACGCAAAAGCGCGCCGAGTTGCTGGGGCGCTACACCGACGAGCATCCGCTGCTGCAGGCGCTGAACCAACAGAGCCGCGAGACCGTGCGCGAGATCGGCGCGCTCGAGGCGCGCATCAAGCAACTGCCGCTGGTCGAGCAGGAACAGGCGCGGCTGGCGCGCGACGTCAAGGTCAGCACCGACCTGTACACCGAGCTGCTGAACACGGCGCAGCAGTTGCGCCTGGTGGCGGTGGGGCGGGTCGGCAACGTTCGCATGATCGACATGCCGGTGGCGCCGGAGCGCCCGATCAAGCCGAACCGCTCGCTGATCGTGGCGCTGGGCATGGCCACCGGCGTGTTCCTGGGCGCTTTGCTGGCCTTTGCCAGCAAGGCTGTCGGCGGCGGCATCGACGACCCGGAGCGGATCGAGGCGATGCTGGGGGCCCGCACGGTGCATGCGACCATTCCCCACAGCCGCAGCCAGGACCGCCTGCGGCGGCAGGCGCGCAAGCGGGCTCCGCTGTTGTTGGCGCAGGCGGCGCCCGACGACGCGGCGGCCGAGAGCCTGCGGGCCTTTCGCGCCGCGCTGCAGTTCATGTTGCCGCACAGCCGCAACAACGTGGTGAGCTGCCTGGGGCCGACGCGAAAGGTGGGCGCTTCGTTCGTGTCGGTCAACCTGGCCTTGCTGATGGCCTCGGGCGGCAAGCGCACCTTGCTGATCGACGCCGACCTGCGCGATGGCCGCCTGCACGAGTATTTCGGCATCGAGCGCTCGGGCGGGCTGGCCGAATGCCTGGCCGGCGCGCTGCAACCGCACACGGCGGTGCGCCACGGCGTGGCCGATCATCTTGATTTCATTCCTTGCGGCAGCGTTCTGCCGCAGCAGACGGACCTGATGCAACACCGCCATCTGTCCAGCCTGCTCGAGTCGCTGTGCGCGCGCTACGACGTGGTGCTGATGACGGCGCCACCGGTGATGGAGGCGGCCGACGCGCTGGTGGTCGGCGCCCACGCCGGCGCCGTGTTCCTGGTCACCCGCGCTGGCGTGACCACCGAAAGCCAGCTCAACGGTGCCGTCAAACGGCTGCACCAGGCCGGCATCGCGCCGCACGGCGTGGTATTCAACGACGCCTGAAGGAGGTGGCGGACCTTTTCTCGTTGCAAGAAAGTCTTTCCAGAATTTTTTTCTAAAAGCATTGAACTATAGAATTTGATTTAGATCAAACCTTCCTCATTCACTTCATGAACGAGGAAAGCTTGATGAACCATTCTGTCAATTACCTGTCCCAAGCGAGCACCACGACCATCGGGCTGGGCGCCTGTGCGATGCTACTGGCCGCTTGCGGCGGCGGCACCGGCGGCGATGAGGGACGGCAAGCCGCCACGGCCGCGCAAGCGCCCGTGCTGGCCGCCAGCGTCACGTACAACGGCGCGGCAGCCGCCACCGAGCTCTATGTTTCAACCACAGGTTCAGACAGCAACGCCGGCACCCAAGGGGCGCCATTTTTGACCATCGCCAGGGCAGCGCAAGCGGCCACGCCCGGCACCACCGTGCACGTGGCTCCCGGCACCTACGCCGGTGGCTTCGTCACCAATACCAGCGGCACGGCCACCGCACGCATCAAGTATGTGGCGGACCGCAAGTGGAGCGCGAAGATCGTGCCGCCGGCCACGTCCGCCACGTCGGTGGCGTGGGACAACCGCGGCGACTACGTCGACATCTTCGGCTTCGACGTCGACGGCAGCGCGCCGCGCGCCGGCACTGTCTGGACCACCGGCATCTATACCGGCGGCTCGTTCAGCGGCGTGTACGGCAACCGTGTCCACCACATCGGACGCAGTGCCTGCGCCTCGGGCGGCGGCATCGGCGCCGACAGCTATTTTAACGGCAGCGCGCATGACGTCAGCGGCAATATGGTGCACGACATCGGCGCCAGCGGCTGCCGCACGATGTATGGTGTCTACGTCAACAGCGTGGGCACGGATGTCAAGAACAATATCATCTACGGCATCTCGGACGCGGCGGTGCGTTTGTGGCACGACGCTTCCGGCGTCGATGTCGTCAACAACACCATCTTCGCCGCCTACACCGGTGTGGTGGTGGGCAGCGGCGACTACTACCACGCAACGGCTGCGGGGGACAATTCGCGCGTGACGAACAACATCGTGTACGACACCGCCTATGGCGTGGTCGAACAGGGCAACATCGGCTCACACAACACCTATGCGAACAACCTGATGTTCCAGCAGTCATCCCAAGGCTATCTGCTCCTCAAGGGCGTGGCGGTGGCGACCATCGCGGCCGCGCCGCAGTTCGTCAACTACGTGCGCACCGGTGGCGGCGACTACCATTTGCGCGGGACTTCGCCAGCGATCGACAAGGGTCTGGCCGTCGATGCGCCACCGCGCGACTTCGAGGGCAGGGACCGTCCGTCCGGCGGCGCCGACGATGTGGGCGCCTACGAGTACGCCGGCGCCACGCCGACGCCAACGCCTTCACCAACGCCGACACCAGCGCCGACGCCAACGCCGTCGCCGACACCAACGCCAACGCCGGCACCAGCCCCGACGCCGGCCACCGCCAACCATCTGTACGTGTCGACCAGCGGCTCGGACAGCAATTCCGGCGCGCAGGGCTCGCCGCTGAAGACGATCGCGCGCGCCGCCGCGCTGGCGGCGCCAAACACCACCGTGCACGTCTCGGCGGGCAACTACGCGGGCGGTTTCAGGACCGACGCCAACGGCACCGCAAGCGGACGCATCTACTACGTCTCCACCACCAAATGGGGCGCGAAGATCGTTCCGGCGGCAAACTCGGGCAGCAACGTGGCCTGGGACAACCGTGGCAATTACGTCGAGATCAACGGCTTCGAGGTCGATGGCAGCGCATACCAGAGCGGCACCAAGTGGCGTAGCGGCATCTACAACGGCGGCTCCTACGATGTCATCCGTAACAACCGCGTGCACCATATCGCCCAGAATATCGCGTGCGACAGCACCGGCGGTTCGGCCATCGGCGTGGACTCCTATTACAACGGCGTCAAGGCCGATATCGTGAACAACTTCGTCTACGACATCGGTCCAGCCGGTTGCAGCCACGTGCACGGCATCTACGTGAGCACCTCGGGCAGCGTGGTCGGCAACGTCGTCCACCGCGTCTCGCAAGGAGCGATCCACCTGTGGCACGATGCCACCGACGTCATCATCGCCAACAACACCGTGGCCAACTCGGGCATCGGCATCATCGTCGGCGGCGGCGACTTCTACCACAGCAGCGCGGGCGCTGACAACACCCATGTGGTCAATAACATTGTCTACGACAACCGCTACGGCATCTCTGAACAAGGCGCAACCGGTACCCACAACACCTACCGCAACAATTTGGTGTACCAGAACACGAACTACAACTTCAGTTTGCGTAACGGCCTGGTAGCCAGTGGCACGGTCAGCGCCGATCCGCAGTTTGCCTCGTACACCCGTACCGGCACACCGGACCTGCACCTGCGCAACACTTCGCCTGCCAAGGGCGCCGGCACCAGCACCTACGCGCCGGCGTACGACATCGACGGCACGGCGATGCAGCCGGTGAGTATCGGCGCTTACAAGTAAGCGCTTGTCATGGCGGCCGCTGGATTGCCAGACAACTGGCCGCCAGCCGGCCGCTAGCCGGCTTCGCTCGCCGCCGGCGCCCGCAGTTTACTACCCGCCTTGCCCGGCAGGAATTGCTTGATGAAGCGGCGCAGCCTGGCCGTCTGCGCCTCGAACGGCAGATGGATCAGGTAGGAGAGCGAAACGACGATGGCCAGCATGGCGGCAAACACCGCCATGCTGGCCGGATCGTCGGTCGACAGTAACTCGCCGCCGCGATAGGCCCACAGCATGCGCAGCAGTGGCACATGCAGCACGTAGAGCGTGAATGAAAATTCGGCCAGAAAGGCGCCGGCCGCCACCAGCGGCCGCATCGCGCCCGGGTCGCGGCGTCCCGCGCCGCACAGACACCATAGCAATACCCCGCTATACAGCAGATCCGGCGCCAGCGATTGGCCGTCGACGTCGCCGTCCTGCCCCTGCAGCCGCAGCACCATCGCCAGCGCGCCGAACAGCAGCCAGCCGGCGTAGCGCTGGACCGGCCCGATATCGAGCCGCACGCGCGAGGCCGCCGCCCCCATCAACCACACCAGCAAGTACAGCACGATGCCGGCACTGAGGCACAAAGCCAGCGCCACCGCCGCGACGGCGGCGGCCAGGCGCCCCCGCGCGTTGCCGGGCCGCACAGCGAGCACCAGCAGCGGAAACAGCGCGTAGTACCACGTCTCGTAGGCCAGGCTCCACAACGGGAAGTTGTCGCCAAAGACGGGCACGGCCATCGTTTGCACGCCGGCCAGATTGCCCAGCAAGGTGGTCAGCGACCAGGGGCTGAGATCGGCCAGCCTGGGTTGCCTGGCGTCCAGCTCGCCGGTGGCCAGGCCGAGCAGCAGCATCAGCAGGAAGGCCGGCAGCAACACGATCCACAGCCGCGTGAGGCGGTCGATCGCATAGTCGCGGATCGCATACGGCTTGCCGGCGCGGTCGAGCAGGCTGCCGCCGACCAGCCAGCCGCTCAGCACGAAGAACACCACCACCGCCTGGTGCGCGAAGCCGGACAGGAACGACAGTCCCATATACCATAGCGACGGCTCCTGCAGGGTGCTCAGGCCGGGAAAGACCTGGGCCCGCAGATGGGCGGCGGCCACCTGCAACGCGGCCAGGCCGCGCAGCAGCGAGATCAGCGGCGACTGCCAGTCGTGCGGCCCGAGCCGGCCTTCCCTGAGCCAGCGCAGCCGTGGCCACAGGCAGGGCGCGTCGGGCCGCCCCGACAGCAGCGCGCCGACCGTGTGCAGCAGGATGCGCAGGTCGGTGAGCAGGCTGCGCTGGCGCACATAGCGCACGTAATATTCCAGTTTGACCGGCAGCACCTGCTGCAGGTAGGTCCGTTCCGGGTCCGCCGCCCGGCGCAGGATCTCGCCCTCGTCGCGGAAATGGATCGCGGCCCAATCCGTGATGCCGGGCGGCACCGACAGCACGATGTCGCGCACCGCCGGCGGATAGTGCTCGACATAGCGCGGCACTTCGGGACGCGGGCCGACCAGGCTCATTTCCCCGCGCAGCACGTTGAGCAGTTGCGGCAGCTCGTCGAGCTTGTGCCGGCGCAGCAGCCGCCCGGCGCCGGTCGCGCGGGCGTCGTCGGCCAGCGACAGCAGGCCCGCTTCCTCGGCCGACGTGTGCATCGTGCGGAATTTGAGGATGCGAAACGGCACGCCGTTGCGGCCGACCCGGCGCTGGCGATACAGCACCGGCCCGGCCGAGTCGATCCTGATCCACGCGGCCAACCCCAGCATCAGCGGCGCCAGCAGCAACAGGCCGGCCAGCGCGGCGACGATGTCGAACAGGCGTTTGATTAACATAGCAGCTCCGTCAGCGTGGCGATGACGCGGGCCTGGTCGGCGTCGCTCATGCGGGTGTACAGCGGCAGGGTCAGCAGCGCTTGATAGCTGGCCTCGGCGGTTGGGAAGCGCTCCGGCCGCAGTTGGTAGCGCTCGCGCCAGTAGGGCTGGCGGTGCAGCGGGATGTAGTGCACGCTGGTGCCGATGCCGCGCTCGGCAAGCAGCTCGATGAGCCGGTCGCGCGCCAGCGGCGCGTCCGCCGTCAAGCGCACCGGATACAGGTGCCAGGCGTGCTGGCCGGCGGCGTCCGCGTCCGGCGGCAGACGCAGCGGCAAGCCGCGCAGGCGCTCGGCGTAGCACGCCGCCAGCGCCTGCCGGCGCGCCAGGAACCGCCCGATCTTGCGCAGCTGCTGGCAGCCGATGGCCGCCGCGATGTCGGTCATATTGTATTTGTAGCCGGGCGCGACGACCTGGTAGAACCACGCCGGGCGGCGCGACGTGTAGCGCTCGAACGCGTCCTCGCTGATGCCGTGCAGGCGCATCACGCGCACCCGCTGCAGCAGCGCCGGGTCGCGGCACACCACCATGCCGCCTTCGCCGGTGGTGATGGTTTTATTGGCGTAGAAGCTGAACACGGTGGCGTCGCTGTCGAGCGTGCCGACGGCGCGGCCCTTGTAGAGCGTGGGAAAGGCGTGCGCGGCGTCCTCGACCACGCGCAGGCCGTGGCGCCGCGCCAGTGCGAGGATGGCGTCCATGTCGCAGGCCAGGCCGGCGTAGTGGACCGGCACGATGGCGCGGGTGCGCGGCGTGATGGCGGCGGCGATGGCGTCCGGGCAGATGCACAGGGTGCTGTCGTCGACATCGACCAGCACCGGCTCGGCGCCCAGGTAGCGCACCACTTCGGCGGTGGCGGTGAAGGTCATGGTCGGCACGATCACCTCGTCGCCGGGGCCGATGCCCAGCGCCTCGAGCGCCAGGTGCAGGCCGGCGGTGGCCGAGTTGACGGCGACGCCGGTGACGCCGTCGCCGAGGAAGCCGGCGAAAGCCTTCTCGAAACGGCGGCTGACGGCGCCGGTGGTGATCCAGCCCGAGCGCAGGCACTCGAGCACGGCGGCGGCCTCCTCGTCACCCAGGTCGGGCAGGGCGAACGGCAGAAATTCGGTGGACGGCGCAGATACCGGCGCGGACGCCGGCCCGGCGACCAGCGCCGGTGCGAGCGCGGTAACCGGCGCGGCCGGCGCCGGCACAGGCACCGGCGCGGGCAGCGGACGGGACGCCGCTTCCAGCGGCAGGCGTGATGAGGGCATGATCTCTCCTTGGTGGGGTGTCAGTGCGGCGGCGCGGCGCAGGCGACCAGAAAACGGTCCGCCAGCAGCGCGTAGTTGAGGTTGGCCCGGGCGTAGCCGGCGCCGCGACGGCCCAGTTCGTGGCGCCGCGCCGCCGGCATGGCGGCCACGCGCGCGATGGCGGCGGCCAGCGCGGCCGGATCGTCCGGCGCCAGGCTCAGGCCGCAGCCGGCCTCGGCCACGGGATCGTTGGCCGCTTCGACCGCGTGCAGGATCGGTCGGGCCGCCATCATGTAGTCGCCCAGCTTGTTGGGGGAGATGCCGTAGCGGTACAGCGGCTGGCGCCGCCAGCCCAGGTAGGCGATGTCGAAGCAGCGCAGCAGCGCCGGCATGTGGCGCTTGGGCAGCGGGTCGAGGAAGTGGACGTCGCGCAGGCCGGCGCCGATGGCCTTGCGCTGCAGTCCTTGCTTGTCGGGTCCGGCGCCGGCCAGCACGAAGGCCAGCGGCCGCCCTTGCAGCAGCGCGGCGGCATCGATCAGGGTGTCGAGCGCGTTGGCCGAGCCGTGGCTGCCGGCGTAGCCGATGACCGTGCGGCCCTGGCGGCGCAGGTCGGCCAGCAAGGCCGCCACCGGCGCCGGCAGCGGCAGCGGCGGCAGGTCCCACTCGTCGAGGTCGACGCCGTTCGGTACGACATGCAGCTTGTGCGGCGCCATGCCGCGCGCGGCCATGTGGGCGCCGGCCTTGGGCAGGATCGAGATGACGGTGTCGGCGTGGCGGTAGGCGTAGTCCTCGGCCGCCTGCATCAGCACGATGAACGGATGCCAGGCCGGCATGCCGCCCAGCTCCATCGGCGACAGCGGCCACAGGTCGTGCACCTCGAAGGCCAGGCGCGCGCCGGCCAGCGCGGCGATGTGACGCGCCGGCCAGATGTCGGCCGGGTAGGTGCTCGAAGCGATCACCAGATCTGGCTGGAAGTGCTGCGCCAGGCGCGGCGCGCCGCGGTACAGCGCGCAGACGAAGGCGGCCATGTTGGCCGCGCGTCCCAGGCCGTTGCCGCGATAGGTTGGCGTCGCGTGCCAGCGGTAGTCGATGCCGTCGATGGTTTCTTCCAGCACCGGGCGCCCGTTCAACTCGGGCGACTGGGCCCGCAGGTGCGAGCTGGACGAGGCGACGATGCGCACCCGGTGGCCGGCGCGCACCCATTCGCGCGCCAGGTAGTACGGCCGGTACTCCATGCCGTGCCGCACCGAGCCGGCGTAGTGGTTAATCAGCAGTATGTTCATGGTTGCCCTCGTTGTTGCCAGCTTGCTTCATTCAGTGCTTCGGCCGCGTGCGGCCGGTCCTCACCACAGCCAGTCCTCGACCAGGCGCCGCAGGTTATGGCCGCTGCTGGCGGCCCAGTTGGTGCGCCATTGGGCCGGATGGGTCAGCAGGCAGATGCGGCGGTAGGCGCCGAGCGCCTTCTGCGGCGGCATCGGGTGGAAATATTGCGGATGCGGGCGGTCGCTGATGTAGACGTCAAAGCTCGACAGCAGTTCGTGGTCGTAGCTTTCGCAGGCGATGCCGCAGCGCGCCCGCAGCGCGGCGTCGTCCAGCAGTTCGTGGTTGATCATGCCCAGGCGCCGATTGGCGAAGTCGCCGTGGCTGGCGACCGTGTGCAGTTTGCTGCCCAGCTGCTGCTCGATGCGGCGGAAGTTGCGTTCGAAGTCGGCGCGGATGTCGTCCATGCGGGCGCGCACCTGGGCCGGGTCTTTCAGGTGGGCCCGCTTGGCGTAAGTGGCGATCTCTTCGTAGTGATAGCTGGCCTCGCTGCCATAGCGTTCGATGTCGCGCATCAGGCCGAAGTCGAGCGTCGACAGGCGGAAATAGTAGCTGGCGCGCACGCCGTGTTTTTGTTCCAGCGCGAACATGCGGCGCGCGGTCGGCAGGTCGGTGTCGATGTCGTGGCGGTGCACCAGCACCCGGCCGCCGCCGGCGCGCCCGCCCCGCAACGACGCCAGCCAGGAACGCACCGACGTCTGCCGGTAGCCCTCGAGGCGCGCGCGTTGCAACAGGGCCTCGTAATGGCGCAGGCGCGACGGCATCAGATAGTCGCTGTAGAGGCGGTTGAGGACGGTGCGCATGGTGGTCATCGCAGGCTGTAGCGGACGCGGTAAGGCGTGAAGCCGAGCATGGTCTTGAACTGCCGCAGCCCGGGTTGCGCGCCGAAAAAGGTGTCGTACATCAAGAACTCCGGGCCGTGGCCGTCGCGCAGCTCCAGCAGCAGCAGGCTGACAATGTCGGTCACCAGCAGGTGCATGACGCCGTCGTTGTTGCGGTAGCCGAGCAACTGCGAGAACGCGGCGAAGTTGCCGTAGCGTCCGATGTTGCAGTAGGCCATCAGCTTGCCCTGCTTATTGAACACCCCGAAGTAGCGGTAGTGGCTCTGCGTTTCGTAGTGGGACTTTTTTTCCTGGTAGCTGGCGTCCATCGGCCTGCCTTGCCGGCTGGCCATGCTGGTGTTGATCTCGTGGATGGCGTCGATATGGTCGTTGCGGTCGATCTGCGCCAGCGCGTAGCCGCGCCGGCGCGCCTTGGTGACATAGGTGGCCGCGCCGCTTTGCCCGGTGATGCTGTCGAGGTAGTCGACCGGGCCGTCCAGGCGGCGCAGGTCGATCAGCGCCACGCCCAGCTGCTTATAGCCGATCACCTTGTATTTCGGGTGGGGACTGGTGAAACGGCGGTGCGTTTCGCGCACATCCTCGGGGTTGAAACTGGTGTCGAAGCACAGCTTGGCGACCGGTAGCCTGACCACGTCGAGCACCAGCTTGCATTGATTGGCGAGCTTGTTGATCATGGAATCCTCAGCAAATGGAGTAACGAATACGGTAGGGCTGGAAGCCGAGCTTTTTCTTAAAGTTGCGCAAGCCCGGCAGCGCGCCCAGATAGGTGTCGTACATAAGGTAATTGAGGCGGCCGTCGTCGATCAGGCGGCAGGCGATGTCGGCCAGCAGCAGGTACATGACGCCGTCGTTGTTTTTGTAGCCGAGCAGGCGGTCGGTGGCGGCGAAGTCGCCATACACGCCGACATCGCCGTAGGCGACCAGCCGGCCATCCTTGTCGAGCACGCCGTAGTGGCGCAGGCCGTCGACCGGGTCGTAGCGCGCGGTCCTGGCGGCGTAGGCCGGGTCCATCGGCCGGCCCTGGCGCTCGTCGGCGGAGGTGTTGATGTCGTGGATGGCGTCGATGTAATCGTTGCGGTCGATCTCGACGACGGTGTAGCCGCGTTCGCGGGCGCGCCGGCTGTGGTAGCCGGCGTAGTCGCGCCGCCGCAACGCGCGCAGATAGGCCTCGCCGCTGTCGTAGGCACGCAGGTCGATCAGCGCAATGCCGAGCGATTTGTTGCGCACCAGCCGGTAGCGCGGATGCGGCATGGTAAACATGCGGTGGGTATGCCGCACCAGTTGCGGGTTGAGGGCGGTGTGGAAGCGCAGCCGTGCCCGCGGCAGCCGGGCGATCTCGACGGCCAGGCGCAGCGCGCCCCGCAGGCGCTCGATGTGTTCAGCGATGTTCATGCGCCTGGACCGGTTGGCTTGCTGGGCGCGATCGGTTGCGGCCGGGGTCGGGGCGCCGACAGGCGCGCGCAGGGACCACCATCGGGCGGACGATCTCAGGCATCACGGCCTCCGGAGCGGTAGCGGGCGTAAGCGCCAAGCGCGGCGCCGATCATCATGTCGCTGAAATAGTGCGACATGCACAGCAACAGCAAGGTGACCCCAAGCAGCGACCATGCCAGCACGAAGCGACGGTCGCGGCTGGCACGCCCGCCCAGCAGGTAGCCGTGCACGGCCATCTGCGCCAGCGGGTAGCCCAGCAACGCCAGCAGCCCGAGGAAGCCGAACAGGCCCAGGTCGACCCAGGCCGACAGGATGTTGTGTGCGTAGTTGCCCGGCTGGTAGCTGGCGTAGTCGCCAAATATAGGGTGCAGGTCGATGGTGCGCAGCGCCTGTTCGATCAAATGATGGCGCGCGCTGACCGACGACGAATGCGACAGGTCGAGCAGTTCCAGCGTGCGGTTGCTGGGCACGGCTGCCAGGATGGTGTCGAGGTTGAACTTGAGCAGCAGGAACAGCAGCACGAAGGCCGCCACCATGAGCATGCGGTGACGCGAGGCGTGCAGTTCGATCAGCGGGATCAGGAACAGCAGCGCGCCGAACTCGCTGCGGGCGGTGTTGATGTACAAGGTCGGCAGACCGAGCGCGTACAGCGCCCAGCGCCAGCCCCGGTGGCCGGTGCAGGCCAGCATGACGATCAGCGGGATCAGGTAGGAGCGCGAGAAACCCTGGTAGGTGGCCACGCTGTCGGGGTCGCGGGCGGCGCCCAGCACGGCCAGGTAGAACGCACCGTCGACCGAGTAGCTGAACACCACGGCCGACATCGCGGCCAGGCTGGCCAGGTGTGTCAGGCGGAAGCGCCGGCTCTGGAAGTCCAGCGTCTTGAAGATGATGAACAGGCTGAGCATATACACCATTCCCAGCAGGTGGTATCCGACGATGGTGGCATTGGCGCTAGCCGCGTTGCAGGCGAGTACCGCCGCGAAATAGGCCAGGAAACCGAAAAAGGCGGCGTCGACGCCGTGCAGCCGGAACGCGCGCACGTGCAGGCGGCGCAGGTAGGACAGCAGCAGCATCGGAAACATCAGCAGCGCGACGATGGCGAAATAGCCGCCCAGGAATGCGCGGATCATGCCCAGCCCCAGCAGGGTCTGGTAGGCGAAGAAACCGGGGAAGAGCAGGAAGAAGGCCAGCTCCGCATAAGCGGGGCCGAGCAGCCCGGCGGGCGCGGCTGCTGCGCGCGGGGTAGCGCCCCGTGGCGGCGTGAGCGGTGTTGGCGTGAGGCGTGTCGGCACCGGCGGCGTCAGCGGCGATGCGGACCCGGGCGCCGCGCCTGCCGGCTGTGCGCACGGATGGTCAACGGGCAGCATGCAGTCCTCCGGGCGGGTTGAGGTTGACGCTGTAGCGGTAGGACATGCGCAGATACAGCAGGTAGAGCAGCGAGTAGCCGATGGTATAGGCCAGCACGTTTTGCTTGAGCGTGAGCGGCGCGGCAAACACGGTGACGGTCATCAGGAACAGGGCGATCTGCCACACCAGTTCGATTTTCTGGCGGCCGGCGACAAAGAACACATAGCTCAGCGGACTGGCCAGGAAGTTGAGGAAGTACAGCGGCGCCAGGATCTGGGCCAGTTCGCCGGCGCCGCGCCAAGCCTCGCCGAAGGCGAAGGCGACCAGCGCGGGAGAGGCCAACAGCAGGATCAGCGACGGTACAAAGCCCAGCAGCAGCAGCACGCGCAGCGCGTGCAGATAGGCCGGACGGCAATTGCCGGTGTCCTGGAACTGGCGCACCGATTCGCGCTTGAACACCTCGTGCACCGACGCCGCCAGCAGCGAGATCGGCGCGGCCAGCACGCGTTGCGTCAGCGCGAACAGGCCGGCTGCCATGGCGCCGTGGCGCGCGCCGATGATCAGCAACGGCAGCTGGCCGACGCCGGTGTTGAGCAGGTTGGCCGGCAGCGTGAAGTTCCACAGCGCGCGGTGCGTGAGCAGGAAGGCGCGCTGGGTTCGGGAGGGAAACAGCGCCGAGACGCCGTGGCGCGACAGGCGGCATGCCACGGCCAGCGCCTTGTCGCGCAGGCCGGCGCGCCAGGTCCGCCATTGCCTCCAGTGCAGCCAGTGAGCCGGTGCGCGCGGGGAACCCATTCCCCCGCCGCGCGGTCCCAGCGGCGGCTTGAGCAGGATGCGCGCGGCCACCAGCCCCATCGCCAGGCCGATCAGGTGGCCGCCCATCAGCGCGCCGGAGCCGACGCCGAGCGCGAGGATGCCCAGTTGCGCCAGCGCGACGCCGCCCGCCGCGACGATCCTGGCCTTGGCGGCCGGGCCGAAGGCGTTGTGCGAGGCGGCGTAGGCGAGCGTGGTTTGCATGGTTGCCGTCAGCCAGGCGGCCATGCCGAGCGTCAGCGCGCCCAGCCACGACATACCGGTCAGGCAGCACATCTTGATCAGGATGGCGGCCGCCGTCAGC
This sequence comes from Duganella sp. AC917, assembly GCF_979258245.1. Taxonomy (NCBI): domain Bacteria; kingdom Pseudomonadati; phylum Pseudomonadota; class Betaproteobacteria; order Burkholderiales; family Oxalobacteraceae; genus Duganella; species Duganella sp. AC917. Next base: position 2,756,452 of record NZ_OZ409848.1, on the reverse strand, counting down.
AGCAGCGCCAGCCACGTCGCCGACCAGGCCACGACGCTGAAGCACAGATGCTGGCGCTGGCGCCGCTGGTCGAAGATCATCGCGTTTTCCATGCGCAAGGTGGCAACCACCGCCGCGATGGCGACCACGCCGAACCAGACGCTGAAAGCTCCCATCTGCGCCGGTGTGCACAGGCGCGTGATCAGCGGCGCGGCCAGGATGGGCAGCGCCTGCGCGGCCACCGAGCCGCTCATCACCGTGAGCAGGTGTTTCCAGAATGTGGGCAGGGCGGGCATGGCGCGGTCCTAGCGTCCGGCGGCGGAGAGCACCACGTCCGCCACTTTTTCGGCGTCGGCGCTGGCCAGGTAGGGACCCATCGGCAGACTCAGCACCTGCTCGGCCAGCAGCTCGGCCACCGGGCAGGCGGCGTCGTCGAAGCGCGCGTACGCCGGTTGCAGGTGGATCGGCAACGGATAGTGGACGGCGCTGGGGATGCCGGCCCGTTCAAGCGCGCTGCGCACCGCCGCGCGGCGCTGCAGCATCACCGTGTACTGGGCGTAGGCGCTGTCGCGGTCGGACGCCGGCGCAACCGTCTCGATGCGTCCGGCGAACAGGCGGTCATAGATGGCGGCCACGCGCCGGCGCCGCTCGAGCTCCTGCTCGAACACGCCCAGCTTGGCCAGCACGATGGCGCACTGCAAAGTGTCCATGCGGCCGCCGACGCCGATGCGGGTGTGGCGGTAGCGTTGCGATTGGCCGTGGACGCGGATTTCGCGCATCGCCCGCGCCAGCGTGTCGTCGCTGGTGAAGATGGCGCCGCCGTCGCCGTAGCAGCCCAGCGGCTTGCTGGGAAAGAAACTGGTGCAGCCGATGGCCGACAGGTTGCAGCTGCGCAGGCCGCGATAGCTGGCGCCGAAACTTTGCGCCGCGTCCTCGATCACGGCCAGGCCGTGTTCGCGGGCGATGTCGTTGATGGTGTCCATGTCGGCCGGCTGGCCGTACAACGACACCGGCATGATGGCCCGCGTGCGCGGACCGATGCGGGCGGCCACCAGCGCCGGATCGAGGTTGCCGCTGGCGCGCTCGACATCGACGAACACCGGCCGCGCGCCCAGCAGCACGATGGCCTCGGCAGTGGCGATGAAGGAGAACGGTGTGGTGATGACTTCGTCGCCGGGCGCGATGCCCAGCGCCATGAGCGAGATCACCAGCGCCTCCGTGCCCGACGCAACCGTGATGCAGTGGCGCGCGCCGCTGAAGGCGGCCAGTTTGTGCTCCAGTTGCGCCACCTCCGGCCCCATGATGTACTGGCCGTGGTCGAGCACGCGCTGGATGCCGTCGTTGATGTCTTCGCGCAGCAGATGATATTGGGTTTTCAGATCGATGAATTCCATGGGGTGCTCCGTGACCAGTCTGTTGGTGGGGTTTCAAGCGGCCGGTATCAGCGCGCAGACGCCGTCCCGTACCACGTAGAGCTCGCCGCTGTGCGGGCAGGCGGCGCTGCCGTCGCCGCGCAGCGGCAGCGCCAGCCGCGCGCCGTGGCGGCCGATCCAGCCGATCTGGCGCGCCGGTACGCCGGCCATCAGCGCGAAGTCGCGCACGTCGCGGTTGACCACGGCGCCGGCGGCAATGAAAGCGTGCGCACCGATCGTCACGCCGCACACCACGGTGGCGTTGGCGCCGATGGTGGCGCCGCGGCGCACCACGGTGGGCCGGTATTCGTTCTTGCGGGCGACCGCCGAGCGCGGGTTGTAGACGTTGGTGAACACCATGCTGGGGCCGCAGAAGACGTCGTCCTCGATGGTGACGGCGTCGTACACGGACACGTTGTTCTGGATCTTGACGTTGTCGCCGATGACCACGTCGTTGCCGACGTAGACGTTCTGGCCCAGCGAGCAGCCGGCGCCGACGCGGGCGCCGCCGCACACGTGGCTGAAGTGCCAGACGTAAGTGCCGGCGCCGATGGCGGCGCCGTCGTCGACAATGGCGCTGGGGTGTACCGTCAAATCCATGTCGTTCTCCCTGGAGGGTTCATATCAGTAATCGATCAGTAATCGATCAGTAATCGATCAATAATCGAGCGGCAGCGCCACGCGGCGGCCGTCGCGCGCCGAGCGGTAGGCGGCGATCAGTACTTCGAGCGACTTCAAGCCTTCGCGGCCGTCGGTCTCGGGCTCGGCCTCGCCGCGCAGCACCTTGATCACGTTGTCGTAGTACAGCGGGTGGCCGAAGCCGTAAACCGACGTGGTGGCGTAGCTGGCTTCGCGCACGCGCGCGTCGTCCTCGTCCGGCTCGGCGAAGTCCCACTGCTGCACCTCGTTGACGGCCACGCCGCCGATGCGCACCGTGCCTTTCTCGCCGAGGATGGTGATGCTGCCTTCGAGGTTGTGCGGATAGGCCAGCATCGTCACGTTCATCGAGCCGAGCGCGCCGTTGCGCCAGCGCAGGCTGATCACGCCGGTGTCCTCGACTTCGATGTCGCGCGCCAAGGTGGCGGTGTAGGCTTGCAGGCTCTCGACCGGGCCGACGATCCAGTCGATCAGGTCGACGTAGTGGCTGGCCTGGTTCATGAACGCGCCGCCGTCGTATTCCCAGGTGCCGCGCCAGCCGGCGCTGTTGTAATAGCTTTGCGGCCGGGTCCAGAACACGTTCAGGTTGACCATATAGATGCGGCCGAAGCGTTTCTTGTCGACCGCGCGCTTGAGCAGTTGCAAGGTGGCGTTGCGGCGGTTTTGCTTGACCACGAACATGCGCACGCCGGCCGTGTCGCAGGCGCACACCATGCGCTTGGCGTCCTCCCAGCGGGTGGCCATCGGCTTTTCGGTGATCACGTGGCGCCCGGCGGCGGCGATCTGCACGGCCTGCTCTGGATGCAGGCCGGACGGTGTGGTGATGATGACGGCGTCGACCTCGCTCCTGGCCAGCATCTGGTCGAGCCGGGAGTACGGCGTGGCGCCGGTGTGCGATGCGGCGCGGGTCAGCGCGGCCGCATCGACGTCGCAGACGGCCACCAGCTGGCAGCGGTCGGCGTGCTGGGCCAGCGCGGCGAAATGGTTTTGCGCGATGCGGCCGCAGCCGACCAGCGCGAAGCGCATTTTGCGGCCGACGACTGCGGGGGTGAACTGACGCATGATGGAGTGCTCCTTGCAATGGATGAAGGGGGAGGGCGTGGCCGCGCCCCGGCACAGGTCCGGCGCGGCGCGCGTCGTCAGGAAGCCTGGGCTTGCACCGGCGCCGCCGGCGCCATGCTCAGCTGCGCGATGGCACGCAGCGCCGCCTCGCCGTCGCCGGTCCGGGCTCCGGTTTGCGGCGTGAACTCGTTCATGATGGTTTTGAGCATGGCCTCGATCAGCCAGCGGTCGTTGGTTTCGCAGGTAATCAGCAGCAACTCGATGTACTGGTCCAGCACCGTCGGCGGCAGCGCCTGCTCCTTCATGCGCAGGATGCGTGGATGCCGGCTCGGCTCGGCGCCGTCGGCGGTCAGCAGTTCCTCCTGCAGTTTTTCGCCGGGGAACAGGCCAACGTAGCTGATCTCGATGTCGCCTTGCGGATATTGGGCCGTCTTCTCGGTCAGGCCGGCCAGCGCGATCATGCTGCGCGCCAGGTCGACGATGCGGATCGGCCGTCCCATGTCGAGCACGAACACCTCGCCGCCCTCGGCCATCGCGCCGGCCTGGATCACCAGTTGCGCCGCCTCGGGGATCAGCATGAAGTAGCGTTCCATGGCGGCGTCGGTGATGGTCAGCGGGCCGCCCTGCTGCAACTGGCGGCGGAACAGCGGCACCACCGATCCGGACGAGCCCAGCACGTTGCCGAAGCGGACCATGCTGAACGTGGTGCGGCGCTCGCCGCCGGTGTGCCAGGCGGAGGCCTGCGCGGCGGCCTGGAACACCAGCTCGGACAGGCGCTTGCTGGCGCCCATGATGGTGCTGGGGCGCACCGCCTTGTCGCTCGACACCAGCACGCAGGTCTCGACCAGGTACTTGGCGGCGATGTTGGCGACGGCGCGTGCGCCGACGACGTTGTTGCGCAAGCCTTCGACCAGGTTGGTCTCGACCATCGTCACGTGCTTGTAGGCGGCGGCGTGGTAGATGGTGTCGATGCTGTCCTCCTGCATCACGCGCTCGAGCAGCTGTTCGTTGCATACCGAGCCCAGATGGGCGCGCACCGACAGCTGCGGCCAGGTCGCCTGCAGCTCTTGGCGGATGGTGTACAGCGCGTATTCGGAATGGTCGAGCAGGTGCAGGCGGCGTGGCCCGAGGCCGGCGACCTGGCGGCACAGTTCGCTGCCGATGGAGCCGCCGGCGCCCGTCACCAGCACGCTTTTGCCGCGCACGCAGCGGCTGAACAGCGCGCTGTCGGGCTGCACCGGCGCCCGGCCCAGCAACTGTTCCAGCGGAATGTCGGGGAAGGGCGTCGATGCCGGACGCGGCAGCGACAGCGGCTGCCGGCGCAGCGCGTGGTCGGCCAGGTCGAGCAGGCCGTGCAGGAACTTGACGCTGACGCCGGAGGTGCGCAGCATGCGCAGCACGGCGCCGAGCCGCTCGCCGGAGGTGGCCGGCAGCGCCACGACGATCAGCCGAATCGACGAGGCGGCGACGATCTCGCCCAACCGTTCTGGCGGGAACACGCGCAGGCCGCCGATGGTACGCTGTTCGCCACCACACTTCTCGTCGATGAAACATACCGGGTAGTAGCGGTTGTCGCCGCGCATCGCCCGCGCCAGCCGCGCGCCCGTCTCGCCGGCGCCGTAGATGGCCACCAGTTCGCGCGCCTGCGTCGGCGCGCCGCTGTGGTGTTGCAGGAAGGCGCGCACCGCCGTGCGCGAGGCTACCAGGTAAGACATCGCGATCAGCCAGTAGTTCAACAGCGCGCCCGGTGGCAGTGGCTGGTCGTCGCGGTCCAGCGTCAACGCGGACACCGCCAGCACTGCGCAGCCGAGGGCGATGGCGGCGATGATCAGCATGCGCTGGTCCAGATAGCGCACCACCGCCGAATACAGGTCGCTCATGGACAGCGCGGCGATCGACATCGCCGTCAGCAACAGCATGAGCGCCGGCGGCGCACCGCGATAGGCGCCGGCGCCGGCGCCGACCAGCAACGCCAGTTGCAGGCACAGCGGCAATGCGCAGCAGTCGGCGCCGAACATCAATAGGCTCTTGCCGGCGCGGCTGATGGCGATCAATTTCGCGCTGACGACGCGGGCAAGCGGGGCGGGGCTGTAAGTGAAATAGAGCATGGTGCGCAATACCTTCAACGAAGCAATTATTGTGATTGCCAACGCAATGGTGCGTGGCATGCACTGATTGTCTTCTGACCAGCGTATTGCGGCTTGACTGCGATCAAACGGCCGAGTGTCGTGCGGCGGTCGCGCCTGAGTTCTGAGTTTCCTGTTCCACTTTGTTTTCTATTGAAAATGATTTTAGCCTTATTCCATAAGGCTTTCTTTGTGGCGTACCGCCTAGACCGGCTTGATCACATACACGCAGCGGCGCGCGCCGTTGAGCATATGCTCGACGCGGCCGACCGAGCAACCGGGACCGAGCACGCGCTGGAACAGGTCCAGCTCGGAGCGGCAGAATTGCTGGCACTGGCGCGCGGCCGCGCAGATCGGACAGTGGTTCTCCACCAGCAGCAAACTGCCGTCGTCGCGGGTTTCGACTTCGGCCATATAGCCTTCGCTGCTGCGCGCCTGCACCAGCGCGGCCACACGCTCGGGCAGCGCGCTGGCGTTGCGCAGATGCGCGCGGTACTGCTGCTCGCTGACGGCCTCGCGCGCCGCGATCAGCTTGTCGAGGCCCGCATCGCCGAACAGGCCGCGCACCTGGTCGATCAGCTGCACCGTCAGATCGGCGTGACGATCGGGAAAACGCGCGTGGCCGGCTTCGGTCAACAGCCAGCGCCGCGATGGACGGCCGCGCTTGTCGGCGACCTCCTCATACGTCAGCATGCCTTTTTCCTGCCATGCCTCGAGCTGGCGGCGCGCGCCCATCGACGTCAGGTCCAGCAGCGCCGCCAGTTGCTGCGCGGTTTGCGGGCCGCGCGTCTTGATCAGGAACAGCGTCTGTTCTGCGGTGTTCATGGCAGCGCTCCCTTGAGGCGATCGGCGTCGCCGTCCCTGGTGCGCATGCTGGCGTGCCACCAGCCCATGCGCCACGCCGACCACGTCGTCAGCGCCGCGCCCAATAGCAGAATCAGGCGCGTGTCGATCAAGGTCAGCACCGCGCCGACCAGTGCCATCAGGATGTTCGCCAGGCAGAACGTGGTCGAGATCAGTCCCATCACGGCGCCCTGGCCGTGGGCGCCGAAGCGTTCCGCGCACCAGGTCGGCACGATGCCGTTGTAGAACGAGTGCGGGATGCCAAACAGGACGATGGCGGCGATGCCGAGCTTGGCGTTGCTGGCGGCCAGCAGGGCGATCAGGCCGGCCGTGACGAAGGCGAAGCGGCGCGCGCGCAGCAGCGGCTCGCCCTGGAACGGGCGGCCGGCAAAGATGGTGGTGGCGGTCATGACGGCGCACAGGCCGGCCGTGGTCCAGGCGATGCCTTGCGAGTCGTAGCCGGGCACTTCCACCAGCCACAGCGGATAGAACTCGTAGAACGCGGTCACGCCGCTGGTGTAGGCCAGCGTGACGATGAACAGGTTGCGCAGGTCCGGCTCGCGCAGCAGGTTCAGTGCGTGACGGTGGCGCGCCACCTGCCACCACGAGGTGGTGGCGTCCGACGGCGCCTCGGCCGGCAGCGCGATGGCCACCAGCACGGCCGTCATCAGCAGCAGCGCGACGGCGATCCAGAACGGCACCGTGATGCCGAACACCAGCGTGAAACCGGCCAGCAGCGGCCCGGCCAGCCAGCCCATGTAAAAGGCGCCGTTGAGCCACGACAGCGCCTTGCGGCGCAGGTCGCCGTCGAGGCGGTCGGCCAGCATGGCGCGCGCGACCGAGCCGTTGCCTTCGAGCAGACCGGTGAAGAAGCGCGCGACGATGAACAGCGGATAGGACTCGAACAGCAGCGCCAGGGCGGTGATGGCGTGGCCGAGCGCTGCGCCGTACAGCGTGACCAGCAGCACCGGTCGGCGGCCGTAACGGTCCGACATCGGGCCGAGCAGGGCCGAGCCGATCAGCAGGCCGAGCGGGTTGATCATCAGCGCCAGGCCGAACAGCAGCTTGGGCGGCAAACCGAGGAAACTGTTTAGATCGTTTGTAACGCCGGCGGCGAACAGCGGCGGCAGGATCGGGTAGGGCAGCGCGGCGCCGATGGTGGAGAGCAGGGCCAGCAGGCAGGCGGCGCTAATCAGTAGCGGTGTTTTCATGGGGCTCGGGTCTGTTTGCAGTAGCGATACTGTAAGCGGTCCCGGCGATTAAGTAAACGAAAAGGTTTATTAATTGATCGGTTGGGAGGCAGCGGGGAGGGCATGTATGATGGCGCTTATCGTAACCAGACCGACGCAAAATGAGAAAGTGGTATCAGGACCGCCGTGGCGGCTATTTTTTTCTGCTGCTCGGTATCGGCTTGTTGGCTGTGTATGGCGCGCTGGAGTGGCGCTTTCCCGCCCGTGACCGGCTTGAAGCGTTGACCGGACGCGTGACCTGGAGCTACGCCAGCATGGGCGCGCTGTACTACACGGTCGCCGGCGATGCGCGCCAGTTCGTGTTGCTGGAAAAAGGCGACCCCGATGGCCGCATGGCCAACGCCGTGCGCGACGCCACCATGCTGTATCCGGTCACCGTCCGGTTCGATCCGGAACTGACCACGCGTCCAGGCTTTCTGCCGGGCTTTTTCTACATCACGTTCGGCGTCGCCGTCGGCGGCAAGGACGTCGTCGCCTTCGACGACGTGCGCGCGGCACATCGCCGCGACAACCTGATTGCGTTGGCGCTGGGCCTGGTGTTCACCGCGTTGGGCGTGCGCCGCCTGTACCTGCTCAGGGCCGGGGCCGCACCCGCGCCAGCGCAGCCACGTCGGCGCCGGCGATGAGCGCCAGGTGCTCGGTGATGTGCGCGATCGGCCAGTCCCACCAGGCGATGGCTTGCAACGCCGCCGCCACGTCGGCCGGGAAACGCTCCTTGATCACCCTGGCCGGATTGCCGCCGACGACCGTGTAAGGCGGCACGTCGGCCACCACCGTCGCCCGCGACGAGACGATGGCGCCGTCGCCGATGGTCACGCCCGGCATGATCAGCACGTCGTAGCCGATCCAGACGTCGTTGCCGATCACCGTGTCGCCCTTGTACGGCAGTTCGCCCTCGGCCGGCATCACCTTTTCCCAGCCGTTGCCGAAGATCTGGAAAGGGTAGGTCGAGATGCCCGACAGCTTGTGGTTGGCGCCGTTCATGATGAACTTGACGCCGCGTGCGAGCGCGCAGAATTTGCCGATGACCAGCTTGTCCCCGATGAAGGGGAAGTGGTACATCACGTTGCGCTCGAAATTGCCGGTGTCCTCGGGATCGTCGTAGTACGTGTAGTCGCCGACCACGATGTTGGGATTGGTGACGATGTTCTTCAGATAGCAGACCTGCGGAAAGCCGGCCATCGGCGCCGGGTTGTCGGGTGACGGACCGTGCATGCGTATCTCCTTATCCAATGTCGCGCTGGCGCCGGAACGCCAGGAAGCCGGCGATGACGGTGAAGCTGGCGACGATCGCCACCACCACCCAGAAACCGTGCGGCGCCTGCGCCAGCGGGATGCCGCCGACGTTCATGCCGAACAGGCCGGCGATGATATTGATCGGCAGCGCGAGCACCGTGACCACCGTCAGCACGAACAGGCTGTGGTTGTTGCCCTCATTGACCAGCGCGGCGATCTCTTCCTGGATCAGCTTGATGCGCTCCTGCAGCGAGGCCATGTCCGCCAACACCATCGAGAATTCCTCGGTCGATTGACGCAGCTCCTGGGCGTCGATCTCGGCCACCCAGGCCGGCGGCCTTTGCAGCAGCCGGAACAGCGCGGCCGGCTCCGGCGCCAGCAGGCGCTGCAGCCGCACCAGCACGCGCCGCAGGTGGCCCAGGCTGGCGCGCTTGGTGTTGAGCTTGCCTGCCAGCAGATTGTCCTCGATGCCGTCGACGGTGGCGATGGCGTCGCGCACGATCTTGATCAAGGCGTCGGCCTGGTCGCGCAGCAGGTGAATCAGCAGCTCGACCGAGGAGCGGATCGGCTCGCCCGTGCGCACCGCATTGCGCAGCACGTCGACCGCCTTGAGCGGCTTGCGCCGCGCGCTGATGACCAGCTGCTTGTCGACGCTCAGCCACAGTGTGGAAATGTCGGACGGTTCGAACGTGAAGTCGTGCAGCACGTCGTTGACGACGGCGATCAACGTGTTGTCGGCCAGCTCGATGCGCGTCGAGCGCGGGCCTTCATGCAGGCTTTCGTAGAATTCCTCGGGCAGCGCGGTGTGCTCGTGCAGCCATTTCTCGCTGGCGGTGTTGGCCAGGTTGTAGTGCAGCCAGATGAATTCGGTCGGATGGTGGGCGCGGTTCTTGAGCCATACGCGCGCTTCCTCGGTGTCCAGCGGCCGGCCCGTGCCGTCGGCCTCGCGGCCGAACACATAGCCGCAGACCAGGCCGGATTGGTCCGACCCGTAGGACGGGGGGGCAGTCTGCATGCGTCATCTCCATGGGGAGGGCCGTGCGCGCGACTGCGCCACGCCGGCCCGGTGGCGCTCAGACCAGCAGCGCGGCGTTCATTTCAGCGGCGTCGTCGGCCGCTTCCTTCAGCATCTGCGCCAGCTTGTCCTCGTCGATGAACAGGTCGATCGCCGAGTCGGAGTGCGGTGGCAGCTCGCGCTGCGGCTCCTGTAGCGGCGAGCGCACCGGCGTCAGGTGGTTGGCCAGCAGCAGCGTGTCAAGCAGCGAGTCCGGCGGAATCGACATGAAGCTGTCGCGCAGGCCCTCGATGGCGTCGGCCACCGGTTCGGGGATGCACAGCTTGCGCATGACTTCGCGCGTGATGATCTCCTCGCTGGCCGAGTGCCAGTTTTCCGGATCTTCCTCGAGCAGGCCGGGAAACTCGTCGGCGCGCGACAGCAGATAAAAGCCGCCCACCTCGTGCACGATGCCGGCAAACAGCGCGGTGTCCTCGTTGACGCCGGTGACGTAGCGGGCGATCAGGCGCGCCAGCGCGGACACGGCGATGGTGTGGTCCCACAGCGCCTCGGCCTTGGCGCGCAGCTTGGGGTCGGTGATCTTGCTGCCGAACTGGCGCACCACCATGGCGGCGGCCAGCGCGAACAGGTTTTGGTAACCGATGCGCATGATCGCGCCGCGAACGTTGGTAATCACGGGCGCGCCGGAGCGGTTGAACATCGCCGAGTTGGCGATGGCGACCGTGCGCGCGGCCAGCAGCGGCTCGGCCAATACCAGGCCGATCGCCTTGTCGACCGGGCATTCCGGATCGTCCAATGCCAATTGAACGCGGAGCGCCGCATTTACGCTGGTGGGGAACACCAGTTCGCCACGGATGGCCAAGGCCGCAATATGGCCGAAAGCTTCAAGTTTATTCATGATTAAAATTATACGCACGCTACGGCCCATTCTCAACGCCATGATGACGATGTTTCGGGTTCCGGGTGCGATATAGGCGGGGATGCGACAGTGCAGGCGGGGATGCGACAGATGCGCATCCCGCCGGCGTCACGCGCTCGCCAGGCGCGGCTGGCGCGGCGCGGCCGCGCCGCTGTAGCGGCTGACCGACAAATCATCGGCCAGAATCGCCGGGCGGCGTGCCGAAATGATATCGGACAGCAGCTGCGCCGAGCCGCAGGACATGGTCCAGCCCAAGGTGCCGTGGCCGGTGTTGAGGAACAGGTTGCGCAGCGCGGTGCGGCCGACGATCGGCGTGCCGTCCGGCGTCATCGGCCGCAGGCCGGTCCAGAAGCTGGCCGCCGCCGTGTCGCCGGCGCCGGGGAACAGGTCGTTGACCACCATTTCCAGCGTTTCGCGGCGGCGCGGATTGAGGCGCGTGTCGAAGCCGGCGATTTCGGCCATGCCGCCGACGCGGATGCGGTCGTCGAAGCGGGTCACGGCGATTTTGTAGGTCTCGTCCAGAATGGTCGACACCGGCGCGGCGCTGGCGTCCACGATCGGCACCGTGATCGAATATCCCTTGAGCGGGTAGACCGGAATGCTGACCAGGTTTTTGAGCAGGCCGGTCGAATACGATCCCAGCGCGACCACGTAGGAATCGGCGGTGACCACCTCGGCGCCGCAGCGCACGCCCTTGATGTCGTCGCCCGAGGCGATCAGGCCGGTGATGTCGACGCCGTAGCGGAACTTGACGCCCAGCTTTTCGGCCATCGCCGTCAGGCGGGTGGTAAACAGCTGGCAGTCGCCGGTCTCGTCGTTGGGCAGGCGCAGGCCGCCGACCAGCTTGTTCTGGTCGAGGCCGGGCTCGGCGCCGAGCAATTGTTCACGGCTCAGCAGTTCATAGGCGACGCCGGTTTCCCGCAGCACGGCGATGTCCTTGGCGGCGTCGTCGAGCTGCTTCTGGGTGCGGAACAGCTGCGTGGTGCCTTGCTGGCGGCCCTGGTATTCGATGCCGGTGGCCGCACGGAGGGTTTTGAAGCAGTCGCGGCTGTACTCGGCCAGCCGCACCATGCGTTCCTTGTTGACGGCGTAGCGCTCGGTGGTGCAGTTTTGCAGCATTTGCCACATCCATTGCAGCTGGAATAGCGTGCCGTCGGGCGTGATCGACAGCGGCGCGTGGCGCTGCAACATCCATTTCATGGCTTTCAGGGGGATGCCGGGCGCGGCCCACGGCGACGCGTAGCCGGGGGAGATTTGGCCGGCGTTGGCAAAACTGGTCTCCAGCGCGGGACCGGGCTGGCGGTCGAGTACGGTCACGTCATGACCGGCCTGGGCCAAATAATAGGCGCTCGTGACGCCGATCACACCGCTACCAAGAATGACAACGCGCATACGAACCCCTATTATTTAGTGACCAGATATTCCACTATGGTATGCTTGTATCGCTAGTATTTGTTACTGTAAAAATTCCGTTATTTAGTGGATTATCATGCGAATTCAAAAGGAATCGGTCCGCGCCCTGGACAAGCTCGACCGCAAGATCCTGCACATCCTGCAAAGCGACGGCCGCATCTCGATGAAGGACTTGAGCGAGCAGGTGGGGCTGTCGATCACGCCGGCCATCGAGCGGGTCAAGCGCATGGAGCGCGACGGCGTCATCACCGGCTACCACGCGCGCGTCGATCCGCCGGCGCTGGGCGCCAGGCTGCTGGTGTTCGTCGAGATCACGCTGCACCAGAAATCCGGCCCCGTGTTCGAGCAATTCCGGCGCGAGGTGCTGCGCATTCCAGAGGTGCAGGAGTGCCATCTGGTATCGGGCGACTTCGATTACCTGATCAAGGCGCGCATCCACGAAATGGCGGAATACCGTAAGTTGCTCGGCGACATGTTGCTCAGCCTGCCAGGCGCGGCGCAGTCGAAAAGCTATGTTGTGATGGAAGAGATCAAGGAAACCCTTTTCCTGGCGACCGGGACACCGTAGCAGCACGCGGCGCGCCGCCGCTTCAGTTAAAATCGGGGCCAGGTAATTTTATGAATCGGAGCAAGTGTGAATAGTCACCACGGTACTCCACCGGCCGCCCACGTCGTCAGCGTCCGCTCGCTGGACGAGCATCTGTCGTCGGACCAAAGCTTCAGCTCGGCCTATGCGCGCGCGGTCGGCGCCATCGCCGGCAACGAAGGCAGCCTCACCCTGGCGCAATTTGCCGCCGTCACCGACATCGCCGGCGACGGAAAATCTTCGGCCGTGTTCACCGCGCTGGTGCTCAACGCCATTGAATCGGGCATCGACGTCGACTGGGCCTTCAACGCGCTGGCGCGCAGCTGCGCCGGCATCGACCAGGCTGCGCGCGAGAACGCGCTCGGCATGACCATCCCGCTGCTGGCCCTGCACGGCGGCGACGCCCGCCTGCTGGCGCAACGGCTGGCCAAGGCGCTGTCGGTGCGGCTGTCGCCGGAGGACTTGAATAAATTGCCGGTGACCGAGCAGCGCGGCATCCTCGCCAACCTCGGCGAGCAGGCGCGGCGCCTGGTGCGCGGGCGCTCGCTGGCCGACACCGTCGCCGAATTCGGCCGCAACGCCGGCCAGCCGGAACTGATCGAGCACGCGCGCAATTTCCAGTCCGGCGACATCGACCACGATCAACTACGGCAACTGGTCGTCAGCACCACCGCCTCGATCGCCAGCGACATCAGCGCCTACCTGGACCAGGCGCGTCTGCTGTCGATGGGCGAGGCCACCGCCGCCACGTTGGTGAGCGCGGCGACCGACCTGAAAAACCAGGTGCTGCAGCGGCTGACACTGGTCGACCAGCGCATCGCCCACGAGCGCCGCCTGCTGGCCGAGGAAATCGACGACGCCGTGCACGACGCCGGCAACGCCATCGAGCTGGCCATCGGCGACCGCCTCAACACCGATAAATGGAAAGAGGAAGAGGTTTGGGCCAGCATCGGCCGCCAGCAGTTCGGTCAGGAGATGGAGCGGCGCCTGGACCGCATCGTGCGCCGCAAGGAGCAGTCGCTGCATTTGCTGCAGGAAGATTTGCGCCTGTTCCAGTCGGCCATGCGGCTCAACCAGTCGTCGGTGTTCCAGCGGCAGCACCATTCGACCTTGGCCAAGCTGATGCCGCGCCTGCGCATCGGCACGCGGCTGGTCAACAAGGTCGATACCGCCGCCAATGTCACGTTGATGAGCGGTGCGGTGGTCGCGGCCGGCACCGGCACGGCCGCGTATCTGATCGGCGCGGCGGTGGTGTTGCCGGTGGTGGCGCCGGCGGCGCCGTTTGTCGGCGGCGCGGTGCTGCTGGCGGGGGCTTTCAAGTGGTTCACCGACGGCGGCAAGCGCAAGCGCACCGAGATCCGCGACAAGCGCGCCGCCTTCGAGCAGGAGTTGCGCAAGCAGTTGCAGGCGGCCGAGCAATCGTTCAACGACCAGCTCAGCGTGGTGGCGCAGGGCTTCCACGACTCCGCGCTGCAATTGTTGACGCCGCTGTTGCTGGAGGCGGAAGCGGCCGCGCGCGTGCCCGGCATGCGCCAGCGCATCGCCGACCGCGTGATCACGCAGGCGCAGACGGCGATCCGCCAGCTCGACGCCGAGTTGCGATAACGCGTCCCGCGCGGCCGGCGGCGCGGATTTTATCTGACCAGGTTGCGGGTGATGATGTTGTCGGCCGCAGTTACCGCCTGTGCCATCGGCTGCGCCAGCGCTTGCGTCGAGTAGACCGGCGCCTGCGGCATGGCCGCGCCCAGCACCGGGCCGTCGGTCTTGCTGATATCGACTTTCACCGTGGTCGACAAGCCGATCCGCAGCGGATGCGCGCGCAACTCTTGCGCGTCCAGCGCGATCCGCACCGGCAGCCGCTGCACCACCTTGATCCAGTTACCGCTGGCGTTTTGCGCAGGCAGCAGCGAGAACGCGCTGCCCGTGCCGGCGGACAGTCCCACCACCTTGCCGTGGAATTCCACCTTGTCGCCATACATATCGGCTTCCACCGTCGCCGGCTGGCCGACGCGGATGTCGCGCAATTCCGACTCCTTGAAATTGGCGTCCACCCACAGCTGCTCCAGCGGCACGATCGACAGCAGCGTGGTGCCCGGCGTGGCGCGGGCGCCTACCTGCACGCTGCGCTTGGCGACGTAGCCCGACACCGGCGCGACGATGGTGTTGCGGCGCGCCGTCAGCCACGCCTGTTCGTAGTCGGCCTTGGCGGCCAGCACCTGCGGATGCATGGCGACGCCGACGCCGGCCACGCCGGCCTTGGCCGCCGCTTCCTGGCGCGCGGCGACCACCAGCGCGGCGCGCGCGTTGGCCACCGCCTGGCGCGCGTGCTCGACCTCTTCGCCGGAGACGGTGTGGTCGGCCGCCAGCGGCTGGCGCCGCGCCAGATCGTCCTCGGCGTTTTTCAGCTGCAGTTTGCGCAGCGCCACGGTGGCGTCGTATTGCTCGACGTCGGCGTAGCGCTGGCGCTGCGCGCGCACGGCGGCGCCCAGTTTGGCGTCGGCCTGGGCCAGCGCGACGTCGGCGTCGGCCGGGTCGAGCGTGATCAGCGGCGCGCCCGCTTGGACCATCTGCGTTTCATCGGCGCGGATCGCGGTGACGTTGCCGCTCACTTGCGACGACAGGTTGACCAGGTTGCCGCCGACATAGGCGTTGTCGGTCTCCTGGAATTTCGACAGCACCAGATGGTAATAGATACCGTAGGCGGCGCCGGCGACGACGAACAGCAGGGTGACGCCGGCCAGGACGATGTTGCGCTTCCTGTTGTTCGGTTGCTCGGTGGGATTTGGATTGGTGGTGGGTTCGTTCATGATGGACTTTCGATTATTTGATAACGGTCGCCAGGGGCACTTGTTCGCGGTAGCCGCCGCCGAGCGCGTTGGTCAGGGCGACTTCGGCCAGTCTTTGCACCTGGCGCAGATACAGGTCGGCGTCCTGCTGCTTGAGCAGCGCCATGCGCGCGGCCAGCAGCGCGCTGTTGTCGGCCAGGCCGTGGTCGAAGCGCGCCTGCGCCGACGCCAGCTGCGCGCGGGCGGCGCCGGTGGCCGCGTCCTGCTGCGCGATCTGGCGCTCGATGCCGCGCAACTGCACGCCGTCCTGCGCCACCTCGCGCACCGCGTCGACGATGGCCGCGTTGTATTCGGCGATGCGCTCGTCGCGCGCGCTGCGGGCGCTGTCGAGTTGGGCGTCGAGCCGGCGGCTGTCGAACAGTGGCAACGTCAATGTCGGGCCAAGATACAGGGTGCGGCTGGCCGCCTGCAGCAGGTTCTCGACCTTGACCGTATCGAGGCCGATCGACCCGGTCAGGTTGATGTCGGGGTAGAAGGCCGCCTTGGCCGCGTCGATGCTGCTGAGCGACGATTCCACCTTCCAGCGCGCCGCCTGCAGGTCGGGACGGCGTGCCAGCAGTTCGATGCCCAGGCGCGCCGGCAACGCGTGCGGGACGTCGGCCGCCGCCTGCGGCTTGAGATCGGCCAGCGCATCGTTGTCGGCGCCAGCCAGCGCGCGCAGCGCTTCGCGCTCGTGGCCGATGTCGGCGTCGAGTTGCGCCTGCTGCTTGCGGATCAGGCTCAGGTCCGCTTCGGCCGCGCGCTGTTCGTCGGCGGTGGCCAGGCCGCGCGCGATGCGCCGTTCCTTGTCGCGCACCAGCGCCTGCTGCGCGGCGGCCAGTCCATCGAGATTTGCCATGCGCGCCCAGCCGCCTTGCAGCCGGAAGTAGCTTTGCGCGATCTGGGCCGCCAGCAGCTGTTCGGCTTCGGCGTAGGCGGCGCGGTCGGCATTGAGGCTGCCGATGGCGGCGGCCACCTGCGCGCGGTTCTTGCCCCACCAGTCGAAGTTGTAACGCACGTCGAGCCGAAGGGTTTCGGAGGTGAAGTAGGCGCCGCCGATCGGCGCCGGGAACAGGCCGGTGCCCGAGTAGCGCTGGCGGTTGGCGTTGGCGTAGGCCGAGACGTCGACGCCGACATCGGCGGCGCTGCGCGACAGCGCCGCGCGCGCGCTGCCGGTGCGGGCCGCCGCCACTTCCAGGCTGGGCCCGGAGGCGAGGGCGCGCACCATCAGCGCGTTCAGTTGTTCGTCATGATAGCCGGTCCACCATTGCGCCTCGGGCCAGCCTTCGCGCGCTAGTTTGATGTCGGCCGGGAGCTGGGCGGTGGCGGCGTCGCGCCGTTGCGCCGGATGCGTGTCGGCGCCGATGTGGGCGCAGCTGGCCAGCAGCGCCAGCGCGCAGGCCATCGGCAGCAGCTTGTGCGGTAGTAGTTTCATGTGGAAGTCCTATGGTTAGTCCGCGTGGGCAGCCATCGCCGCCTCGCCGGGCGCCTGGTTTTTGGCGGGACGGATCAACAGCAGCAGCGGCAATACGGCCAGCGTCAGGATCAGCATCAGCCAGAAGTCGTCGACATAGGCGATCATCGACGCCTGGCGCGTGATCTCGTTGTTGAGCAAGGTGGCGGCCTGCGGCGTGGCCAGGTTGTCCAGCAACGCGGGGTTGGCGGTGGTGATCTTCTCGGCCAGCGCGCTGTGCATGGTCTGCGTGTTACGCACCAGCAGCGTCTGCACCAGCGCGATGCCGATCGAGCTGCCGATGTTGCGCATCAGGCTGTAGATGGCGGTGCCCTCGGCCCGCATCTCCGGCGACAAGGTGGCGAAGGTGGCCGCGCTCAGCGGCACGAACACCAGCCCCAGTCCCAGCCCCTGGATCACGCCGGGCCAGATGATGTCGCTTTGCGACAGCACCAGCGTGTAGCGCGTCATCTGCCACAGCGAGAAAGCGGTGATGGCGAAGCCGGCGCCGAGCAGCAGGCGCAGGTCGATGCGCCCGACCAGGCGGCCGACCAGCATCATCGCGAGCATCGTGCCCAGGCCGCTCGGGGCGGTCACCAGGCCGGCGACGGCGGCCGGGTAGCCCATCAGGCTTTGCAGCATGGTCGGCGTCAGCGCGCGCGTGGCGAACAGCACCATGCCGACGATGAAAATGAACAGCAGGCCGCCGACGTAGTTGGCGTTGCGTAGCAGCCGGTAATCGAAGAACGACTGTCCGGCCGGGCGCATGGCGGTGTGGATGGCGAACCAGGCAAAGCTGAGCGTCATCAGGATGGCCTCGATCCAGGTCTCGGGGGCGGCGAACCAGTCGTTCTGCTCGCCGCGATCGAGCAGCATCTGCAGCGCGCCGATGGCCAGGCTGAGCGTGACGAAGCCGAAGGCGTCGAAGCGCATCTTGCGCGGCGCGGCGGTGCGGGCGATGTAGCGCCAGATGCCGTAGAAGGCCAGCGCGCCGACCGGCACGTTGATGAAGAACACCCAGCGCCAGTTGTAGCTGTCGGTCAGCCAGCCGCCCAGGGTGGGGCCGAGGATGGGGCCGATCATCACGCCCATGCCCCAGACGGCCATGGCCGAGCCGTGTTTCTCGCGCGGATTGATGTCGAGCAAGGTGGCTTGCGACAGCGGCACCAGCGCGGCGCCGAACACGCCTTGCAACATGCGCGCGGCAACGATCTCTGTGAGCGAGCTGGACAAGCCGCACAGCACCGAGGCGATGGTAAAGCCGGCCACGGCGGTCAGGAAGATGTTCTTTTGGCCGAAACGGTCGCACATCCAGCCGGTGAGCGGCGTGGCAATCGCGGTGGCGACGATGAACGAGGTCAGCACCCAGGTGATCTGGTCCTGCGAGGCCGACAGGCTGCCTTGCATGTGCGGCAGAGCGACGTTGGCGATGGTGCCGTCGAGCGCCTGGATGATGGTCGCGAGCATGATCGAGACGGTGATCATGCGGCGGTTGAGCGCCACGCCAGAGCTCATGGAGCGGACTCGATGTCGGTTTGCAGCGCTTCGAGGAATTCGGTGACGATGCGCAGCACGGCTGGATCGGTCTTGCCCAGCAGGTCTTCGCGCACCACTTTGGCTTCGTTTTTGACGGTCAGATAGATCTGCTGGCCCGCTTCGGTCAGGCTCAGCAGTTTGACGCGGCGGTCGGTTTCGGACGGGGTGCGCAGCATGTAGCCGGCCTTGACCAGACGGTCGATGGTGGCGACCATGGTCGGGTCTTCGACGCCGACGCGGGCGGCCAGCTGCGTTTGCGACGGCGCGGTTTTTTCCTTGGCAGTGAGCGCGATGGCCATCCAGCTGGCCTGGCTGATGCCGAGATGGCGCAGACGGCGGTCGATGGCCTGGCGCCAGGCACGGGCGCTGCCGTGCAGGGCGGCGGAAAAGCGCTCTTCGATAGAGGACATATGATTTGCCTGCTAATGGTTAGGACTCGAACCATTATTGTATGCCGGTGCGTCGCCGATTGGCAATGGCTACTTGCCTGAAAGTATGTACGTTAGCGTACGGAAATAGTTCGGGGGACTTGTTAATATGTTCCCTGAGCAACTTCGCTCGGTAATACATAAGAATATGGGGCACATCATGAAAACCAAACTCATTGCGGCCAGCTTGCTGGTTTTGTCCACCAGCGCCTTCGCGGCCAGCACCAACGTCTCGGTCAGTGTCGGCCAGCCGGGGTTTTACGGTCGCATCGATATCGGCGACTATCCCCAACCGCAGGTAATTTACCGCGAGCCGATCGTCGTCCAGCGTCCGACGCACTACGTCGAACGCGCGCCGATCTATCTGCGTGTGCCGCCTGGCCACGCCAAGAAATGGTCGAAGCACTGCGCCGCTTACAACGCTTGCGGTCAGCCAGTGTATTTTGTTCAAGATAGCTGGTATAACAACCAATACGCGCCGGCCTATCGCACTCGCCACGGTGGCGGCGACCGCCACGACGACCGCCGCGATGACCGCCGTGACGACCGCCGCGACGACGACCGTGGCAATGGCAAGGGCCATGGCAACGGTAAGGGCCACGGCAACGGACATGGCAACGGCAACGGTCACGACCGATAACATCTTCATGCGGCGCACGCCGCCGCTACAAGGAGAAACATTTGCATAGCAAAATAATCATTGTAGGCGGCGGTGCGGGCGGGCTCGAGCTCGCCTGCAAACTGGGTCGCAAGCTGGGGCCGGAAGCGGTGATGCTGGTCGACAGCCGGCTTTCCCATGTGTGGAAGCCATCGTTGCACGAGGTTGCCGCCGGAACCCTGGACGTCAACCAGGAAGGCTTGTCGTACCAAATGCTGGCCCACGACAATGGTTTCACGTTTGCGTATGGCCCGATGGTGGCGCTGGACGCCGCGCAGCGGCTGCTGACTGTCGGTGCGATACACGGCCGGGAACCGGCCAACGAATTGATCCTGCCCGAGCGGCAAATCCGCTTCGACTCGCTGGTGGTGGCCGTCGGCAGCACCTCCAACTATTTCGGCGTGCCTGGCGCGGCCGAACATACCATTTCACTCAACGCCACCGAAGACGCCGAGCGCTTCAGGCTGACCTTGCTCAAGCTGCTGACCCTGGCGTCGTTGAACAAGAGCGCGCAGCCCGATGCCGGCGTCGATGTCGTCATCATCGGCGGCGGCGCCACCGGTGTCGAGCTGGCGGCGGAACTGCGCGAGGCCAGCGGGGTCTATGCCGCCTACGGCTTCCGCCAGTTGCAGGCCGAACGCGACGTGCGCATCACCCTGATCGAGGGCGCGCCGCGCATCCTGGCGCCGCTGCCGGAAAAGGTATCGGCGGCGGCGCTGGAACTGCTGCATCAGCGCGCGGTCAACGTGGCCACCAATACCCGGGTGACGGCGATATCGGCCACGCACGTCAGCGCCGGCGATGTGAGCTATCCGGCGCAGATCGTGGTGTGGGCGGCCGGCATCAAGGCGCCCGATTTCCTCAAGGAGCTGGGGTTGCCGACGACGAGATCGGGGCAGATCGATGTCGGTCCGGATCTGGCGGTCAAGGGATTCGACTATATCTACGCGCTAGGCGATTGCGCCGCGTGCGCCGGGCCGGACGGCAAGCTGGTGCCGCCGCGCGCGCAGGCCGCGCACCAGCAGGCAGATTATCTGGTGACCACCTTCGTGCGTCAGCAGAAGGGCAAGCCGCCGCGCAGCCATCCGTATGTGTACCGCGATTACGGTTCGCTGGTGTCGTTCGGGCAGACCAATTCGGTGGGCAGCTTGATGGGTTCGCTCAAGGGCTTGAGCTGGTTTGTCGACGGTTTTGTCGCGCGGCTGATGTACACCAGCTTGCACTTGATGCACCACCGGGCCGTGCTGGGGACGATACGTACCGGCGTGCTGGCGGTGGCCCGTTTCCTGATCAAGCGCAGCACGCCGCTGGTGAAGTTGCATTGAGCCGACCGCGCCATGGCTGATCGGCGCCGGCGTTATTGCGCGTTGGCAGGCTTCGGCAAAATCATCGTCAACGTGACGCCGCCGTTGGCGCCGGCCGACAGCGTCAGCGTGCCGCCCAGATAGGCGGCCCGCTCGCGCGCCATGCGCAAGCCGTACTTGCCGTTCGACTGCCCCGGCGCTGGCGTCGTCGGGCCACCCAGGCCAACGCCATTGTCCTTGACGGTCATCATGACCTCGTCCTCGTTGTCGTCGACAATCACGTCCACTTCGGTCGCGTTGGCGTGCGTGGCGATGTTGCGCAGCGCTTCCTCCAGCGTGTGCAGCAGCACGATGCCGTGGCTGCGCGGGCAATCGAGTTCGTCATCGGGCAGGCTGCAGCGGGCCGTGATCTGGCGTTGTTCGCCGAACTGCTCGACCAGCTCGCCCAGCGCCACGCGCACGCCGAGAAACTCCAGCTTGTCGTTCCACAGCTTGAGCTGCATCTGGCGGTTGGTCTCGACGATCTGCATCAGCAACTGCTTCATGTGCGCGGCGCGGTCCTGCAGCGCAGGCTCCTGCGGCATTTTTTGCATCAGCAGGCCCAGATGCATGGTCAGCGCCGTCAGCGACGAGCCCAGGCTGTCGTGCAGCTGGCGCGACAGCGAGCGCCTTTCGTTATCCCAACACGTATGGACGTGGCCGAGCAGTTCGCTCAAATCCGCGCTGCGTAGCGCGTCCTGATCTTCTTGTGGAGCCGGTAAGGACATGGTTTTCTCTGAAGTGATGTTAGCGGACCGGAGTTGCGGTGGGTAACCGTTTTTTCCCGGCAGACTTATCGTTTTCGGATGATACCCGAGCTTCGCAAAGCATGGCGCACCGTGGCGCGGCTGCCGCCGCGCTTTTCTACTTGTTATTTGACCGGCAGTTCGGTGCAGCTGCCGATCACTTCCATCAGGTGGTCGATGTCGACCGGCTTGACCAGATGGCGGTCGAAGCCGGCGTCGAGCACCCGCCGCAGGTCCTCGGCCAGACCATAGCCGGTCAGCGCGATCAGTTTGATGTCGCGCGTGGCCGGGTCGGCGCGCAGCCGGCGCGCCACCTCGTAGCCGTCGATGCCGGGCAGGCCGATATCGACCAGCGCCAGGTCCGGCCGGAACTGCGTCGCCACCTCCAGCCCGCGCAGGCCGTCCTCGGCGTAGCGCACCTCGTAGCCGTAGCAGCTGAGCATCATGGCCATCATTTCGCGGCCGTCCTCGTTGTCCTCGATCAGCAGCACGCTCGGTTTGCCGTGCTCGCGCTCCTGCGCGGCCGGCGACGGCGCAGGGGCGGGCGCGATCTGGTGTTCGATGCGCGGCATGCGCAGCGTGAAGGTGCTGCCGCCGCCGGGCCCTTTGCTTTCCGCCTCGATGCTGCCGCCGTGTAACTCGGTCAGGCGGCGCACCAGCGACAGGCCGATGCCCAGGCCGCCTTGCGCCCGGTCCAGCGTGCTCGAGCCCTGGACGAAGACGTCGAATACATGCGGCAACAGGTCGGCCGAGATGCCGACGCCGGTGTCGCGCACGCTCAGTACGACGTCGTCGTTCTCGGTCCAGGTGCGCACTTCGATGCGTCCGCCGGGCGGCGTGTATTTAAGGGCGTTGTCGATCAGGTTGCTGGCGATTTGCTCGAGCCGGGTCGGGTCGCCCTCGATCCAGCCGGGATCGAGATCCTGGATCAGCTGGTAGTCGCCGCTGCGGCCGGTGGCGCGGAAGGTCTCGAGCGTGTGCGCGACCAGCGCCGACAGGTCCAGCGGCGCACGGTTGAGCAAAATCTTGCCGGACATGGCGCGCGACAGGTCGAGCAGGTCGTCGACGATGCGGCCCAGGTGCTGGCTCTGGCGCTGGATGATCTTCTTGGCGCGCTGGACGCCGTCGGTGGACACGCCAGGCAGGCCGATCAGCGACGCCGCGCTGCTGATGGCGCTGAGCGGGTTGCGCAATTCATGGCCGAGCATTGCCAGGAACTCGTCCTTGGCGTGGTTTTGCCGTTCGGCCACCTGCCGCTCCTCGATCTCGCGCGTTAGCCGTTTATTGGTGGCGGTCAGTTCGGTGGTGCGCTGGCTGAGCTGGCGCGCCTGCTTCTTCAATTCCTCGTTCTTGACCGCTAGTGCGACAAACACGGCGATCTTGGCGTACAGGATCTGCGGGATCACCGGCGTGAACAGAAAGTCGACGGCGCCGCGCTGGTAAGCCTTCAAACGGTCGAGCTCGTCCGCGAGGAAGGCGGTGATGAAAATGATCGGAATGTCGGCCGAGCGGGCGCGCTGGTGGATCGCCTCGGCCGTCTCGAAACCGTCCATGCCGGGCATATTAACGTCGAGCAAAATCACGGCGAAGTCGTGCATCAGCACCTGGCGCAGCGCTTCCTGTCCGGAACGCGCGGCCAGCACCTCGTAGGATTCCTGCTCGGCCCATTGGGCAAGCAAGCTGGTCAGCGCGAACAGGCTGTTCGCGTCGTCGTTGACCACGAGGATTTTTGGTTTTTCTATTTTAGGCACGGGGTCTCTGCTCATGCTGATACTGCGAAATCTTCGCGGCGTTAACGCAGCCAGAGAAGCATTCGGGGATCATAGCAATTGCCTATATGAATGTCAAAAGCCCGCGAGGCAATCGAACCTCAGCAGTAGTCCAGAACGCCAATGTTTGATTCCGCACAGACCCTTCGTTGCGCGCCTGTCACAGTGCACACGTAACCCCACTAAAGGAAAAACATCATGAATATCGATACCATCGTCGACAAGGAATATTTAGGGCTGAGTTTCAGGGCCTTGGCCGAAGCGCCGGTGAGCGCCTTGCGCGGCATCAGCCCCAAGGACGCCAAAGCGTTGGCCCAGGCATTCGACGTGCACAGCGTGCGCGACCTGTCCAAGCTGGAATTCGTCAAGTGGGCGCAAGCCATCGCCACGCTGGCCGACCATGAGCAGGAAACCCCGGAAGAGCAGGCCAAGGAAACGCTGCTTGATGGCGGCATCGAGATGACGTTCCCGGCCAGCGATCCGGTCTCGGTCGATTCGGGCATTACCCGCATCGAGGTTCCGCCGGACATGGTCAACGCCAAAGCCGACCATCAGCACGCCAATAATGTGGACGAAGGCAGCAAGTCCGGCGCCAAGCAAAAGGTCGCCGAGCACTAATCGCCGGCCAGGGAAGGGTAGCGCGCGCCGCGTATGGTCGCGCGCTCGCTTGCCATGTGGCGCAGACAGCAGAAGGGCGGGTATATTACCCGCCCTTTTTTTTACCGCGTGGCTTTCAGGCCGGTGCCGGCGACCTGACGTGTTGCCGGGTCGGCTGGTTGCGCAGCGTTTGCGCGGTGCAGCTGCGGTTCTTGCCCGAGCGCTTGGCCTCGTACAGCGCGGCGTCGGCCATGGCGATCACCGAGGCGACCTCGTCGGCGTCGTCCGGGAAAATGCCGATGCCGATACTGGTCGACAGCTGCAAGGTCAGGCCATTAATGATGTAAGGCTCGGAAACCGCCTCGATCAGCTTGCTGGCAGGTTCCTGGGTATCGCCCAGGTGCGCGATATTGCCCATGACGATGACGAATTCGTCGCCGCCGACGCGCGCGACGGTGTCTTCCTTGCGGGCGCATCCGACCAGGCGCTGCGCCACCATTTTAAGGATGTCGTCGCCGGTGGCGTGGCCGTGGGTGTCGTTGATGGCCTTGAAGCCGTCCAGGTCAAGATACATGACCGCCGCCTTGTTCTGCTGGCGCGTCGCATGTTGCAGCACGGTGGCGATACGGTCCTCGAGCAGGCGGCGGTTCGGCAGCCCGGTCAGCGGATCGTGCAGCGCCAGTTCCTGCTGCTGGCGGCTGTACTGCGCCAGTTCCTTGTACAGCAGGCGCACCTCGAGCATGTTGTGGATGCGTTTGTGCACCTCGAGCAGGTCGAACGGTTTGCTGATGAAGTCGCGCGCGCCAGCTTCCAGCGCGGCGATCTTGAAACTTGGTTGGGCGGTCAAGGCCAGCACCGGCAGGTAGCCGCCTTGTTCGATCTCCTTCAGGCCCTTCATGACCTGGAAACCATTGAGTCCCGGCATTTGCAGATCGAGCAAAATCAAGTCATAGCACTGCTGGCGGTGCATCGGGCACACCTGTTCTGGCAGCATCGTCGACGCGACATTGGTATAACCGGCTTCGCGCAGGATCTCCAGCATCAGGTCGACGTTGTCGGCACTGTCATCCACCACCAGAATCTTGGCGTGTAGAATTTCGTCTCGGCTCGGCATATTTGTCTCTGTCTGTCTCTTAAAACGGCCGGAATGGCCGGGGAAACGCCCATAATAAATCGATAATATAGCAAACCGCTGTGCTGCGGCGCACACATCTGTAACTTATTGCTGCACGGAAATAATTGTAACCCGATCCGGCGAATTTTTGTAGTGTAACAAGGCTTCTCCGGATTGCTTGTAGGACAGTGCCGCGTCTTAAGGTAGGAGGAAATATGTACCGAGTGGCAATATTGATTACCCCTGTTTATCGTGCGTCATCGCAGTTTCTCCGCTGTTGACTACAGGATATCACGCGTGGCGGTGCGCCGCGCCCATCGCCGCGACTTTGGAAATGAGCTCGCTGGGCTCTACCGGCTTTGAAATATGCGCCATGAAGCCGCTCGACAGGGCGCGCACCCGGTCCTCCGAGCGTGCAAACGCTGTCAGCGCGATGGCCGGCAAATTGCCGCCGTGCGCCGGGCCCAGCGCGCGGATGCGGTCGAGCAGGCCATAGCCGTCGACTTCCGGCATGCCCAGGTCGCTGACCATCAAATCGGGCCGCGCGTGCTGAAGCAAACTGAGCGCTTCGGTGGCGGTGGCGGCTGTCAGGACGTCGGCGTTGCAGTCATTAAGTATGCGTTTGATCAACTCGCGGGCGTCGTCTTCGTCGTCTACAACCAACACTTGCAATCCGGATAGATCATGCGTTGCAGCAGAAACCACGCCGTTGCCGCCGGCGCCGGCGGCCGCCTCGTTTTTCCCCGTGCGGCGCGGCAAGCGCACCGTGAAGCAGGCGCCCAATCCTTCGCCGGCGCTCTCGGCGCTGACGGTGCCGCCATGCTGCTCGACCAGATGCTTAACGATCGACAGTCCCAGCCCCAGTCCGCCGTGCTGGCGCGTGGTGGTGGCGTCGGCCTGGCGGAAGCGTTCGAACACGTGGGCGATAAAGCCGGGCGCGATGCCGATGCCGGTGTCGCGCACGAAGATGGCGATCTGGTCGGCTTCGCGCCGCACGCCGACCGTGACCGTGCCGCCGTGCGGGGTGAACTTGATGGCGTTGGTCAGCAGGTTCCAGATGATTTGCTGCAAGCGGTTGGCGTCGCCGGCGACCATGCCGGCCAGCGCCTCGAATTCGGTGTGCAGGTGGATGTGCTTGGCCTGGGCGGCCGGGCGCACCGTCTCGATGGCGGCGGCGGCGATCGCCGACGGCGACAGCGACAGCATTTCAAGCTGCACCTTGCCGGAGGCGATGCTGCTCATGTCGAGCAAATCCTCGATCAGCTGCGCCTGCGCGCGGGCGTTGCGTTCGATGGTTTGCAGGCCGCGGTGCAGGTCGGCCTGGTCGCGGCTGCCCCGGCGCAGCACCTGGGCCCAGCCCAGGATGGCCGTCAGCGGCGTGCGCAGCTCGTGCGACAACGTGGCCAGGAATTCGTCCTTCATCTGGCTGGTGCGCTCGGCCTCGGCGCGCGCCTGGCGCTCGCTGTCGAGCAATACCTTGCGCTCCTCGGCCGCCTGCTGGGCGGCATGGTAAAGGCGGGCGTTGTCGATCGCGATGGCGGCCTGGGCGGCCACGCCGCCGATGATGCGCTCGGTGCGTTCGGAAAACATGCCCGGTTCCGGATGGCCGAAGCACAGGCAACCGATCACCGCGCCCGAGCTCAGCGCCACCGGCACGGCAAGATAGCTGCGCACCGCCGGCTGGCCGGGCGCCGCCTGGCGCGACTCGGCTTGCAGGTCGTCGCTGCGCAGCGGCCCCTTGCCGCTCATGTTCGGACCGAGCAGGGCGGCCGCGCGCGGCGCGCCGAAGTCGGCGAAACCGGCTGGCGCCCCGCTCGACAGCGTGTGCAGCAGGGCCGCCGCGCCGTCGCCGTCCAGGCCTTGATGGAAAAAGGCGCCAAAGCGCGCGCCGCTGATGCTGGTGGCGGCGTCGGTCAGTTCCTGCAACAGTGGATGCAAGTTGCGGGTGGACGCCAGCGCGGTGCCGGTGCGGTTGACCAGTTCAAGCACGGCGGTTTCATCGCGCAGCGCTTCCTGCGCCCGCTTGACCTGATCGACGTCGGTGCAGGTGCCGAACCAGCGCAGGATTAGTCCGTTGCTGCCGTGCACCGGGTTGGCGCGGGTGAGGAACCAGCGGAACTCGCCGTCGGCGCTGCGGATGGGTACTTCCAGTTCGAACGGGACGCCGCTGGCGCGGCACTGTTCCCACAGATCGAGCATCGCGTCCAGGCAATCGGGGGCGTAGACATCGCGCCAGCCGCCGGCGACCATTTGCTCGGGCGTGGTGCCGGTGTAGTCGTACCAGCGCTGGTTGTACCAGATCATGGTGCCGTCCTGCTCGGCGATCCAGGCCAGTTGCGGCATGGAATTGGCCAGCGCGCGCAATTCGAGTTGGCTTTGGCGCAATGCTTCGCGCGCGTTCAGCAACTCCTCGTGGGCGCTTGGCGCGCTGATGAGCATGGCGTCGCTCGCCAGGGGGGCGGGCGCGATGACGTCGTTGGGCTCGTTGGGAAGAATCATGTGTCACTTCAGGCTGCCGCGCGGCCTGTGCCGCCAGGTGGCGGCCGCAGGGTCGCCAGGCTCACGCTTGACGGTTTACGGTGTCTACATTGTAACGCTTTGCCAACGCCGGCACCGCACGGTTGACGCTATCGAAGTCCGGCGCGCGATCGCCGGGCCGCTATCACGGGGCCGGTTCGCGCAGACGCTGGCTGATTTGGTCGAGTGCGCTCTGCAGTTGTTCGATGTCGTATGGTTTTTGCAACGATCTTGCCGGAAACTCCAGATGGCGGGTCAACTCGTCGCCGTAGCCCGAGGCGAACATCAGTTCCAGCCCCGGCAACTGCTGCAGTGCCCGGCGTGCCAGGTCGACGCCGGACATGCCGGGCAGGCTGACGTCCGTGAACAGCACGTCGAACGACTGGCGCGACAATTCCGGCAGCGCCTCCTCGCCGGAGGCGGCCGGATGCACCTCGTGGCCGAGCGCGCGCAGCGTTTCGCACACCAGGTAGCGGGCGTCGGCGTTATCCTCGACCACGAGCAGGCGCAGCGGGCGAGTGTCGGCCACGGATGCGGCCGGCGTCGCCAGCGCCGGCGACAGCGCGCACAGGATGCCTGCCACGTTGTCGCTTTCGTCGCGGATCGGCGTGTAATACAAGTCCAGCGGCAACTGCGTGACGCCGCCGTTGCGCCACACCGGCAGGTTGTTGCCGAGGTAGCTGGCGCTGCGGCCCTCCCAAGCCTGGCGGATGGCGGCGCTGTTCCAGCTCCATGCGGCCGGCTGCATCGACGGCACGTTGGCGCCGGGCGCGCGCAGACTGGCCAAGCCGATCAGCGCGGCGTAGGCGTCGTTGTAGACCATGACTTGCTCGCGGCCCCACATCAGCACCATCGGCAGCGGCGAATTGAGCAGGATGTCGACCGTCAGGCGCAGGCAAGGGGGCCAGCCGCCGCGATCGCCAAGGGCAGTGCGTGACCAGTCGGGGGTAGGGAACGGCGCGGATTCGGTTCGATTCATACGTTGTGGACGGCCTGTTTATGATCTGTTATCTGTCTTATGAAAAGGCAAAGCTGATCGAATCGTACACGGTAAAAAAAAAGCCCGCTACAGGAGCGGGCTAAATCTATTTCCTTGGAGGAGAATAGAGGAGACAGGTCAATGATGCTGCAACGCGCAATCGAATGCAAATTTTTATTGATGATGATGGAGATCACAGTGGTGAATAAGGCGAAAAACGTAGATTTTTTATCTATGTTGCAGCGCATTGGGCAGGGCCCGTGGGATACACTGCGGCACTGCGTTCATAGCGGCAGAGGCCGCAAACAGGGAGGTTTGCCATGGTTACCGTCGTCCGACACCGGAAAGTAAATATTGTTGTACTGGAGCAAAACGAGCAACTTGCCAGTCACTGCAAGGCTGGCGATATCGGCATCATTTCCGACGATGCGGGCTGGTGGGTGAAATTTATCGGGGAGGGCGGCCAGGTCGATTGCTACGGCATACCGTATCCTTCATACAACGAAGCGTTGTGGTCGGCGAAGGCGGCGGCCGAATTCGGCGTGGGCTAGACAAGTCCGAAAACTGTCCCTATAATGCTGCTTCTTTCGAACGGTACGCCGCTTGAAAGAGGTGCAACAGAGCATGAAGCAAATGCTTTGCGAAGAAGTTGATTTGGTCTGCAGTACGACCAGCCAACTAAACGATAGAAAAAATCGAACTTTGCAAAACGAAATTAATGCTTTATAATGTTGCCAACGCGGCTGTAGCTCAGCTGGATAGAGTACTTGGCTACGAACCAAGGGGTCGTGGGTTCGATTCCTGCCAGCCGCACCAAAATTCGTAAGTGGGAGGCCTGAAGCGAAATCTTCAGGCCTTTTTGCTTTGCGCGAGAGTGCCGGTAAATTTCCTAAAAGGAATGCTTCTCTAATCAGGAAATCGCTGCTATAATCTTGTTTTTCGCGGCTGTAGCTCAGCTGGATAGAGTACTTGGCTACGAACCAAGGGGTCGTGGG
The DNA here is from genome assembly GCF_979258245.1 of Duganella sp. AC917. Taxonomy (NCBI): domain Bacteria; kingdom Pseudomonadati; phylum Pseudomonadota; class Betaproteobacteria; order Burkholderiales; family Oxalobacteraceae; genus Duganella; species Duganella sp. AC917. The sequence continues at coordinate 2,726,994 of NZ_OZ409848.1, read as the reverse complement.
TTCGATTCCTGCCAGCCGCACCAAAATTCGTAAGACGAAAGGCCTGAAGAGCAATCTTCAGGCCTTTTATCTTTACAACTCCGGGGGGCAGGTCCACCATTTTTACGCGGCCTCTGCGCTATGAAATAATGTGTGAACATTTCGCTTTTCTGACCTTCTCGATTCGAGATTGCCCTGCTATAATGTTGTCTTTCGCGGCTGTAGCTCAGCTGGATAGAGTACTTGGCTACGAACCAAGGGGTCGTGGGTTCGATTCCTGCCAGCCGCACCAAAATTCGTAAGTAGAAGGGCCTGAAGAGAAATCTTCAGGCCTTTTTGCTTTGTGCCGGCGCTATTTGGGGTTGGCCCGTTGTAGGCCGCTGGTTTGGCCGCTACCTGCTCGCGCGAAAATCAACTCCTTGATTATCCTGCCTTACAGGCCTTTGTAGTCCCACATTCCTATTGGCATTTTCACCAAAATGCCCGATGATTTATCGATTATCGCCCAAGGAGTGCGCATGACCATCATCACCAGTATCGAAGACCTGCGCGTTCTGGCCAAGAAGCGCGTTCCGCGCATGTTCTACGATTACGCCGATGCCGGCTCCTGGACCGAATCGACCTACCGCGCCAATAACGAAGACTTCGCGAAGATCAAATTCCGCCAGCGGGTCGCCGTCAATCTGGAAAATCGCACGCTGGCCAGCAGCATGGTCGGCCAACATGTGACGATGCCGGTGGCCCTCGCGCCGACCGGGTTGACCGGCATGCAGCACGCCGACGGCGAAATCCTCGCCGCCAAGGCTGCGGAAAAATTCGGCGTGCCGTTCACCTTGTCGACGATGAGCATTTGTTCGATCGAGGACATCGCCGCCAACACCAGCAAGCCTTTCTGGTTCCAGCTCTACGTGATGAAGGATCGGGAATTCATCAACCGGCTGATCGACCGCGCCAAGGCCGCGCGCTGCTCGGCGCTGGTGTTGACGCTGGATTTGCAGGTGCTCGGCCAGCGCCATAAGGATCTGCGCAATGGCCTGTCGGCGCCGCCCAAACTGACTGTCGCCAATATGATCAACCTGGCCACCAAGCCGCGCTGGTGCTTTGGCATGCTGGGCACCAAGCGTCGCAGCTTTGGCAATATCGTCGGCCATGCGACGTCGGTGTCGGATATGTCGTCGCTGTCGTCGTGGACCAGCCAGCAGTTCGATCTGAGCCTGTCGTGGAAGGATGTGGAGTGGATCAAGCAGCGCTGGGGCGGTAAGTTGATCATCAAAGGCATCATGGACGCGGAAGACGCGCGGCTGGCAGTCGAAAGCGGCGCCGACGCGCTGATCGTCTCCAACCACGGCGGCCGTCAGCTCGATGGCGCGCAGTCGTCGATCGGTGCGCTGCCCGCCATCGTGGAGGCGGTCGGCAAGCAGATCGAAGTGCATATGGACGGCGGTATCCGTTCCGGCCAGGATGTGATCAAGGCCGTGGCGCTGGGCGCGAAAGGCGTTTATATTGGACGTCCGTTCCTGTATGGCCTGGGTGCGATGGGCGAGCAGGGCGTGAGCAAATGCCTGGAGATCATCCGCAACGAGGCCGATCTGACGATGGCCTTCTGCGGTCTGCGCGATCTGCAGCATGTCGACCGCAACATCCTTCTTCCCGGGACTTATTGAGAGGCCAGCCATGTCGGAGCACACCTTGAATCCGAAAGTCGACACCTATCTGGAACGGCTAAAGAATTGGGTGGACGAGGTGCGCGCGTTGCGGGCGATTTGTCTCGACGGCGGACTTGTCGAGGATGTGAAGTGGGGCGTGCCATGCTATACGCTGGACGGGCGCAACGTGGTGCTGATCCACTCGTTCAAGGAGTATTGTGCGCTGCTTTTTTTTAAGGGCGCGCTGCTGAAGGATGCCAAGGGCATCCTGATCCGGCAGACCGACAATGTGCAAGCGGCGCGGCAGGTGCGCTTCAAGGATGTCGAGGAAATCCGCAAGCTGAGAACCGTGTTGAAAGCGTATATCGCGGAAGCGCTGAAGGTGGAGCAGTCCGGCGTCAAGGTCGAGTTCAAGAAGACCGAGGAGTTTGCGGTGCCGGAGGAATTCCAGTCCAGGCTCGATGAAATGCAGGACCTGCGCAGCGCTTTCGAGGCATTGACGCCGGGGCGCAGGCGGGCTTATTTGCTGCATTTTTCGTCGGCCAAACAGTCGAAGACGCGCGCGGCGCGGGTGGCTAAAGCCATTCCCGATATTTTAAGCGGGAAGGGGATGGATGATTAGGTGTACCAGCTTAAACTTGAACTGACACGAACTGTCAGATCAGTGAAAGTTCCGATAGCCCACTACCGGCCAGTGGCAGAGAAAAGGTTCCAGGACGTGACCACCTATTGTCGGCAGTACGCTCGCGAACGCATTTCGATGCATGCAATGTTAACTTGACGACAAGTATGGCATGGTCGATGATTGCCAGGCGGCACGGCATAGCGCTGCTGCCCTCGACCCTGGAGACGACACAATGAAGATATTCAATCTGGCCGCCGGTTTGCTAGCGTGCAGCCTGGCCGGCCTCGCGCCGGCCGCTGATAAGGCCGACGATGTCCAGCTGCGCACGGCCATTGCAGCCAGCCACCGGAGCAGCACCAACGTGGCGCGCGATAGATGGCGCCATCCTTACGAAACGCTCACTTTCTTCGGTATCAAGCCGACCATGACAGTGGTCGAACTGGAGCCGGAAGGCGGCTGGTACACCGAGATCCTGGCGCCCTACCTGCGCACGGACGGCAAGCTGATCAGCGCTGGCGCCATATCCAAGACCTTGCTGGAGTCCAACCCGGCGGTCTATGACAAAGTCGTGCGGGGTGCATTCAGTCCGCAAAAGGCCATCTACAACTTCGCCCCGGCAAACAGCGTCGACATGGTGCTCACCTTCCGCAACGTGCACAACTTCGTCGAGATGGGCGACGACAAGGTCAAGGATATGTTCAAGGCGCTGTACATCAGCCTGAAGCCCGGCGGCGTGCTGGGCGTGACTGACCACCGCCTGCCGGAATCGATGCAGCAAGATGCCACGGCCACGAGCGGCTATGTCCACCAGACGTATGTGATCAATATGGCAGAGAGCGCCGGCTTCAAGCTTGCCGGCAAATCGGAGATCAACGCCAATCCGAAGGACAAGGCCGACCATAAGGGCGGCGTGTGGGCGCTGCCGCCGACCCTGAGCAACGCCGCACTTGATCGCGACAGGTACCAAGCCATCGGCGAGAGCGACCGCATGACGCTCAAGTTCGTGAAGCCATAAACGACCGGTGCTCGCCGCGGCCAACGTAACGCCCCGGCGAGTATTTCTGGATTTTTGATGCACTGTCGCGCGTCGTCGTGCCGAAGCTTCCCCTTGCGGCTGAATCCGGCCACGAGCAGACGGAATGGAAAAACCGAGTATGAAACGAAGTCGTAATTTTCTTTTGGTCGGAGCGCTCCTGGGTATTGCTGCTGTGTCGGTATGGGCTTGGCGTGAGATTGCAATTGACCGATGCCTGGACAATAGTGGCCGCTGGAACTATCAGGAGTCAAAATGTGAAATGCGGCGATAGGCGGCAAGCGGCCAGAAGCGGTCAGTCAAAAAACGAAAGACACCTAATACATGCTAAGTCTTGAGGATAGAAAGTGGCAAGAGTTCCACGGCGGTTACAGAGTTCCCTATGATGCGTCGGTAGCCTTGCGGTCGATGCAAGATGGAATTGATGTATGGGATGAGCTATGGGAAGAGCTTCATCATCAAGGTGACGTCGATATCGCTTCCTACGCGTCAATTCCTCAATTGGTGCGAATTGCAAGCAGCAGGATAGCCCGCAATTGGAATTTTTACGGATTGTTGGCGACCATAGAGATTGCACGCTATCGCAAAGGCAATCCCGCAGTGCCAGCGTGGTTGAAAGCCGAATACGACGGCGCTTGGGCGCAAGCCTACGCCTTAGCCTTGATTGACGTAGACTCAGAAATTGACAGCCCAACTACTACTGCCATTCTCGGTGTAATCGCTTTGGCAAAGGGGGAGCTTAAGCTCGGTGCCATGCTTTCCGGCTTGGATGAATCGGACTTGGATGAGTGGTTGGAAGAACGACTGGCTTGGTCCGAACTGTACGAATAATTCGCCTTTCGGCCAAGAGCAGCCGCACACGTCATCAATATTTGGAGAGATTGGACATGAAGTTCGATTGGCATGGCGGAGAAATTTCGCGTACAACGAAAATCGATTCTGAGTACAAGAACACGCAAAACGTTCGGCGTTTTCTTTCCCACCAGTGTGGGCCAGATTTCAAGTTCGACCGCGAACTTATGGCGTGGGTGCGCAACGGCATTGCGAAGAACATGGGCGACGTGGCGGACGAATGGACGCGTCGTATAAAGCGCGGCTGAGTTCGGCCAGAAGCGGTCCCTCCACAGTCGCGAGTCATCGGATGATTCGAGTCGAAGAGCCGTGGGCCAACACGCATTTTTGCGAAAAGTAACGCACAAAAGTAATGACATCGATAATACAAGGAGAACCGAAGCCCAAGGTTCTGGTCACCGGCGCAGGTGGTCGTATAGGTTCGGCTTTCCTGCGTACGCACTCAAACTATGATCTGCGTGTGGCGGATTGAGATGTCTCTCGCCTTGAAAAACATTCACGTAACGTCCTGCAGGAAAACTGCAAAATGATAAAATGTTAATATGTGCTTACAAAGTCCTGTTCATCTGCGTCTACTTATCCATGCTGCTTTTGCAGCTTCAAACTACAGGGAAATATATGAAGAAATTGACGAGTTTCGTCGCATTTTTCGCGCTCATGAGTGCGGGGCCGGTGATGGCAGCCCAAGATATTGCTGGCGTGAAGTTAGGGATACCGCTATCAGTGCAAAAAAGTCTAATCGCCAAAGCCAACCCAGCGTATCAATTGGAAGACATCAAGTTGCGTAACGGTGTGGTCGCAGGCGTGACCGCCATCGCAAGGAAGAATCAACAAATCGTGGACCAGATGGTGGTACTGCAAGATAAAACCGGAATTGTTTGGTTCGTAACTCGGGGCCAGGCATTGGATAAGGGCAATCGCTTGCTACCAGGAGCTTTCACAGCTTCTCTGAAAGAAAAATACGGTCCCGTTAGTCGCGATCAGGGAGACGCGCTATCTTGGTCTTATGACCGAAGCGGAAAGCAGGCCCATGGCGATAGTTATAACGCCCCGTGCGCAAAAATATGGGGTAGTGGCATTTATTACTCCTCCGTTAGCGGTGAGCAGCTCAACATCCCCTCGGAGTTTGACGAAAAATGCGGCATCGCATTTAGAGCCCATGCGGGCAGCAATTCGAATGACGGCATGATCTCGTCATTCTCAGTGATGATGGTTGATGCCGCACGGCGGTATGATGAAATCAATGCCAAGGAATCTGGCGAGGCAGCGGCACACAAGAAGTTGCTCAACAGTGAAAAAGACAATAAGCCGATACTATAAACGATAGATGAATCAGTGGCCAACGGCGAACTGGCAGGAAGCAGAAACGGCCCTACCGCATTAAGATTCAGCATTAAAATTCTTCCGCTGGATTGCCGATTGCGTTACTGTCCTCGGGACTACAGTTGTTCTTGGTTCTGTTCGTCTGTCAACGCGCTGCGTTTAGGCTTGCCGTCCTTTTCTTTGATTTTGAACGCGAAGTCAGTAATGGCGCGGCTGGTCTTGATTGGCTTGTAGCTTTCCGTCACGCGGTAATCCCCCCATTTTTAGAGCGCGCTAAAAGTAGAGGTTAAGCGGCCAAGGCAAGCTTCTATTTTGGGGCGATGCCGCCAAGTGCCATGTTCGGTCGGTCGTGATTGTAAGTCCACAACCATCGGGTTGCAAAATCCTGGATCTCATCAAGCGTGTCGAATAAGTGATGGGCCAGCCAATCGTAGCGCACCGTGCGGTTATAGCGCTCGACGTAGGCGTTCTGCTGCGGCTGTCCAGGCTGGATGAAGTCAATGCGGATGCCGCGCCTGGCGGCCCAGGCCAAGGTCAGCGCGCTGATGTACTCGGGGCCGTTATCGCAACGAATGACCTGTGGCTTGCCTCGCCATTCGATGATCCTGTCGAGCGATCGGATCACCCGTTCAGCGGGCAGGGAGAAGTCGACCTCAATACCAAGTCCTTCGCGGTTGTAGTCGTCGATCACGTTGAATAAACGGATGCTGCGGCCATCAGCAAGTTGGTCGTGCATGAAGTCCATAGACCAGGTCTGGTTGATCTGCGTGGGCACGGCCAAGGGCAGCGGTTTTTCCCGCACCAGACGATGCCGTGGCTTGATCCGCATATTCAGTTCCAGCTCACGGTAAATCCGGTAGACGCGTTTGTGGTTCCAACTGAACGACTTCACGTTGCGCAGGAATAGGAAGCACAGCCCGAAGCCCCAATTACGCTGACTGGTGGTCAGGCGCACCAACCAATCGGCAATGATTTCGTTCTCCACGTTCAGCTTGGCTTCGTAGCGATAGCAGGTTTGGCTGATGCCAAAGGCCAGGCAAGCGACCCTGACGCTCATGCGGCCTGCCTCAAGGTAGTGACGCGCCATCTCACGTCGGCGAGATGGCGTCACCACTTTTTTGCCAGTGCCTCCGCAACGATCTCGGCCTTCAGGCGCTCCTCGGCATACATCTTTTTCAGGCGACGATTTTCATCTTCCAGTTCCTTCATGCGGGCCATTAACGACGCATCCAGGCCGCCGAACTTAGAGCGCCACTTATAGAACGTGGCGTTGCTGATGCCGTGCTCGCGGCAGAGCTCAGGAACCGGGGAGCCGCCCTCGGCTTGCTTGAGGATGGCGATGATCTGGCTATCGGTAAAACGGGACGTCTTCATGCAGAACTTTCAAAAAATCTGAGTTTAGAAAATTCTACTTTTAAACGCTATCATTTGCTGGGGGGATTACCCGACTCATCTATAATTATTTCCGACGACATGGGAGGAGGGTATGCGGGTCTGGCGCTGCTAACTGTTCGAGGACAAGGCCTTGACAATGCCTTGCGTGGCAATCTATGTGAAGCGGCCTATTTATCGATGCCGTCTATCTCGTCAATTTTTCGGCGTCGAGTTTCGCCATCGTGTGCTATCCGGCCTTGCCCGTCGAGTTGGAGCCATGGACGATGTCGTTCCCTCCTGACGCGCGCATGCGTTTCATTCCGATAGGCGAAGCGGTGCAGCGATACTGGCTTCGTGCGCGCCGGCCTTGGCGGTGGCGGTATAGTGATATACCACCAATACACCAGGAGGCCATATGGAAAAGCAATCCTCGGCGGCGCGCGAAGCGTTTCAAGATATCGTGCAAGTTGTCGAAACCACCTCCACTGGCGAAGTGAACCGCCGTCTCGCCTTGGGCTGGGTGATCCTTGGCCTGTCGAGCAGCCAGTATATGGAAAGCACCTCGTTGCACTATCACCTTGGCTGGCGCGGCAATCTGGGTCCACCGCAAAACCCGCCACTCGATCCCAATCCGTTTTAACCGGCCCCCGCAACGAAGGCTCACTTGACTATGTATTTCTCCATCGATGGCCAGCCCCTCGATAACCACGTCACTATCATGCAGCGGCAGCAACTGGTTGACCAGGTTAACGCCGTAGTCGGCGCCATGCAACAGGACTTCATCAGCGGACGCATGCTCTATGATGCGATAGTTTCCTATGTGCGATGGTGCAAATTCATGATCGATGCGGCCACGAAATGAAATCACTCAGCAGCATGCAGCTTAAGGTGCCAGCAAACGACACTCTTGTCAGCTTGGAGGAATTGATCAGAGTTAGGGACGAGGCGAGAAAACGGTTCGAAGACGCCGTCAATACGTCTGACCGCTAAGAGGCGGCGGCGGCCCGTGGCTTTGCAACAAGCTGCCGCCGTACTCTCGGCGCACATCGATCCAGGCGAAAGGCGTCGACGATTTCGTTCCCCTTCAATTGCTGGCAGCTAGCCCGTTATTGCAGTAACGTTCGGGTGTGGTGATTCCGTATGCTAATGTTTACCCATCCCATTCTTGGATAGCCTCTACCAATGCAGCTACCCCCGCGACCTGAAGCTGACATCAATACGCGAACAGTTGAAGACGCGTATGAGCTCACCACACGCGCTACGACATTGCTTCACACCAGCAGCATGTGGTTAAGTCATGTGGCAACCTTAGGTAGAGAAAGCCATGCGATGTCGGAAAGTTTTGCGCTTGCAGCCGCACCTGCCCTCGACAATATTGACAAGGATAATCCGTGCGTCCCGCCATCGGCGTTACCCAAGTTTGTCGAGTTGGTGGCTCTTGGGCGAACGGTGACGCGTGCAATATCGCAAAATTCTGCAACATTATCTAACCTCCTTGGGAAGACTAGTGTGAGCTACTTGCCGCAAGCGGTATGCGACGCTAACACACTCATTACTCTCGACACTAAGTTCAGGAATATTTTCGCGCGACTGTCATTACTCGAAGTTAATCTTGGTCAAACAGGGTTTGCCGCGATCCACAATGGCGTCACTTCTCTACGAAATCAACATGATCAAAATGTATCGATCGCTTGTGAGACCGCGCGCGGGGTCGAAAAAATCCTAGCTAACACGATTTGCATTCTTAGGGTGCTGGAGTTTCTAGTATCTGACGTCCGATAGCCACTTTGTGAAGGTTCGCGGCACTTTTCCGCCGCTGTTCGTCGCACGCTTGGCCGTTCCACGCGATCGGCCGCCATCCTTACCGACACCATGTAGTGGTTTAATGTACCCGGACACTGATTTAGGCGCGAATGCTCGCCGTGGAGAGGTCTTTGATGAGCAAGCAAAGACATACATTTCCCCTTAGTTCAAGCAGCAGGCCGCATGCTTGGTATTGGATCAGGGATACAGCCACGTGGAGGCCAGCCAGTCGATCGGCGTCGAGGAATCGCTAATTGCGTATGTCATAGTAACGACCACTGATTCCTGCCCCAATGCGGCCACTAATTTCTATGTCAAAGCGGCCAGTCATTCTTTGAGCGCACCGTCGATTCGTGTGTAAGCCACTGTTTCCTGCTAAAGCCAGCGATTGCTGTTCCAATCCACCGATTCCTATGCCAAACCATCGATTCCTACGCCAAGCCATGGATTCCCATTTCATGCCACCGAATCCTGTTCCATGCCGGAAATTCCTATGGTAAGTGGCTACCAAGATCGAACGTCTTCAGACCTGAAGGTCAATGCTGCAACAACGTTGTAAGCGCCCAGCCGGGTGCCCCAGTAGCCCCCATCGCGCGCGTGAACGGCGTCAACGCCAACCAAGTGTTTAGCTTGCGCCGGCTATACGAGCAAGGGCGCCTTGGCGTGTGCCTGCTTTGATGCGTGACGATGGTTTGTTGCCGGTGGTGTTAACGCCGACGGCAGCTGCTCCGAACGGTACGAGTTGCGATGCTGGCACCATCGTGCTTGAGTTGGGCGAGGTCCGTGTGCGGATCGCGGGCCAACTTGAGTATTCTCATCACTGCCGCCACCCATTCTCCTAAGTCGCCGCTACCTGTTCTTACTGACCGCCGCCACTCGTTCTCATGCAGCGCCGCCACCCGGGCTTGTGAGAATTCGCGCATTTTTCAGATCAAGCAAGATGATATCCTTTATTGCCATCGGCCGAGTTCGGCCAAAAGCGGTCATTCAGCTGTGGCGAGGTAATAAAGTTCGCCACAGACTGAAAAAGTCTGCAACAGCAACCAAGGTCGCCCCTAAAGGCGTATGCTCACGTTGCACTCTGGCGGCTCGCTTCAAGAGAGATCGCCTCAACTGGTGCTTTGTCCCCAGAAATCGCCTTCCGCTTTCGCATCAGGTCACGCAGTTCCTTGCGAATACTCGCATCATCGACTCCGGCCGTAGTGCGATGCTTTCCAAGCCACGCCTCAGCTGCGTCCCAACCCTTTCTCTTCTTAAACTCCTCCCCGGTCAGGCGACCAAGCCTTTGAAGGAGCGTTGATGCGTCTGCGCCGATGAGTGGGTCGCGTCCTGCGAGAAAAACAAGTTGGAGTGCACGCTCCTTGGAGAAGACACTGTAAAGGGCAATCCTCGCCACATGGCACTCGGTTCCTATGCCGCACTGCGGAAGAAGGGTGTCCAACCGGCTGGAAAGAAGCTGCGCGTCGACTGTCGGCACCCGATCACCGATGGCACCCAGACCACGGGCAAGCGCGGAAAGTGCATCGCCGTTCTTGCTCGCCTCCATCAACGCGACGAGGCGGTTGGCTAACTGGCCGGCTATCTTCTGGGGCACCCGATCCCCAATGGCACCCAGCCCACGGGCAAGCGGGCGAAACGCATGGACGCCCCTGTTCGCTTCCATCGCCGCGACGAGACGGTTGGCCGCCAGGCCGACTGTCTCCTGCGGCACCCGATCCCTAATGGCACCGAGACCACGGGCAAACATTGAAAGCCCATCGAAGTCAGCCATGCTCGTCTCCATCAACGCGACGAGGCGGTTGGCCGCCAGGCCGGCAGTCTCCTGCGGCACTCGAGCCCCGATGGCTTCCAGCACAACGGCAAGCCTTGCTTGCGCACCGATGTCATCCTTGTCCGCCTCTGCCGCCGCCACGAGGCGGTGGACCAAGCGGCCGGCTGTCTCCTGCGGCACCCGATCCCCGATGGCACCCAGACCTCGGCCAAGCTTTAAAAGCCCGCTGACGGACTCCGTGTTCGCTTCCATTGACGTGACGAGGTGGTTGGCCGCCAAGCCGGCTGTCTCCTGCGGCACCTGATCCCTGATGGCTTCCAGCCCAACAGCAAGCCGGTAAAGCGCATCGGCGTCATCCTTGTGCGCCTCCATCACCGCGACGAGGCGGTCGGCCAACTGGCCGGCTGTCTTCTGCGGCACCCGCGCTCCGATGGCCCCCAGACTACGGGCCAGCCCGCGAAGCACAATGAATTTATTTTTGCTAGCCTCCATTGTCGCGACGAGGCGGTTTGCCAACTGGCCCGCTGTCTCCTGCGGCACCCCATTCTTAAGCGCACCCAGCCCATGGGCAAACCTTGAAAGCGCACCGAAGTCATCCTTGTCCGTCTCAATCACCGCGACGAGGCGGTTCACCAACTGGCCGGCTGTCTCCTGCGGCACCCGATCCCCGATGGCAGCCAGACCTTCGGCAAGCCTTGAAAGCGCATAGACGTCATTCTTGTGCGCCTCCATCGCCGCGACGAGGCGGTTGGCCAACTGGCCGGCAGTCTCCTGCGGCACTCGATCCACGATGGCACTCAGACCTTCGGTGAACAGTGAAAGTGCAGGAGCGCTATTCTCGTCCGTCTCTATCGTCGCGACAAGGAGTGTGGCGGCCTTGGACGCATGGTCCGCCTTATCGAGCAGCATGGCGACGACGTAGATCTCGAAAATCCCTACGGTTCCCTTCGTTTTTCCAACGAAAGGCTCGGCAGTATCCGACAATGCGTCCCAGTTGCCATCAGCCGCGAGATACAGGGCCTCTATCATCGGCCTCAGGTGCACAGCAAAATTCTCAGCCAAGTTGGAATCGTTGAGCATCAGCCTGATGACGTCACGCGCAACCGACATATTTGAGAGCGAGAAAGAGATAAGGTTCTTGATCTCTTTTTCGGAGAGTTTGGGGTCAGTATCAAAGCCTGCTGAAACGCGTTCGGCCAATTCCCGGTTCCTGGTGTTCGTTTGGATGGAATGGTAGCCAAGCGTTACCAGAAGAACTGCTAGCATTGGGGGAATGAATCTCGCGAGACTAAGGAGCGCATAGGCACGGTCACTTTCGTATCGGAAAAGACCCTTGGCGCGGTCCAGGACAAACTGAATCTGCGTCCTAAATGGAAGCAGCGCATCCCATTTTTGCATGACGCCCGAGGAACCGGCGACTGCGTTGCGCCCTTCGGCTAAGGTCAGCTTCCAATGATTGGCACGCCGGTTGGCAAGGTCGACGACGCCTGCGATATAGTCGTGATCGAGTCGCCACAATGAGTCGTTCAAGTCCTCACGTGCGAGCCGGCGGACGACCTCGCCCTCTTCAAGCGTCGTTAGCGCCGCCACGACTGCAGCTTTATCCTCCAAACCCGCCACTTCGCACAAAGCGGAGAGCGAAAGGTCCCTCGTCTTTGCCACCGTGTCCGGCTCGCAGAGCGCGACAAGAAGTCGGAGAATGTCCGGGATTGAAAGTTTGCCGTTGCGCGTAGCTTGATCGATCTGCGTTTTGATCCAATTTGCTTCGAGCCCGCGCACGCCCCCTACAGCTATGTAACCTGCGATTGTCAACTGCAGGCGAGGAAGCCCTCGAAGGCCGAGCAGCGCGACCTTGAGTTGCTGTGGCAATATGGCACCGCCGCTTGCCAGATCGTCGAGCAGTCGCGCCCGAAGGTCCGGCCAGGTCGCCAGCGGCGCGTCGATCGCACCGCTGGCGTCACTAGCAGTTCCGGACAGGCGCTCGATTAAAGCTCTGAGATATTGCGGACCAACTTTATCGACGCGGTACGGGAGAGGCTTAATGAAGCGCGCGGCTTCAAGTCCCGAGGCCATATCGTTGCGCGTTACAATAACCAGATGGAGTCGGCTTTCATGCAGCGCGGCACGAAGTGCAGTCCAGAAGGAATTCTCAGCCGCAAGTTCAGCTGCTGTTAGCCAAGTGCCAGCACGGAGGAACAGTGCACTGTGACTCAACTGATAATCATCAAACTGATCGATAATGAGGACAGGCATACGTCCAGCCTCACGTGCTGCTTCAAGCAGTTCATCAAACACTTCTGCAACCGGATTGCGGCTGGAAGGAGGCGCCTTAGCGCCGAGAGCCGCGCGAAACGCGGGCATGACTGCGCGCCAAGGACCTTCTGCCCAATCCTGCCCCGCGAGCGATTCGACGTAAACGGGCAGGTAACGATGCCCCGCCATGAGTTTTGGCGCCAGCCCCGCGCGGAGGAGTGCCGACTTGCCGACGCCGGACTCACCCTCCACGAAAAGCAACAGGGCCTCACTCAACTTCTGTTCCAGGCGATCGATGTCATCTTTTCGGCCAACCAGGTGCTCTGGCAACTCGCGACGTAGAACGAATGCGTCCGGATCAAGAAGAACCGAGCGCAGCGGAACTGCGAGAATCGCCGCACGCAAGACGATGATGGCGAAGACAGCGGCGATAATCCCGAGAAAGTAGCTTGTGTAGGGCTGCGGCAGCTTGAATCTCTCAAACGGTAGATAGAGCGCCATAAGTCCGGTGACCAGCACGCCTAGTCCGTTGATTGCCATGGTGCTTGAATTGAGACGATCGAGGAACCCGTTAGGCATGAAAGTCCCCTCTCCTGAAATTAGCTACTAAGCCTCAGCTCGCACTAGCGATTGCCAGTACGACCGCCGTGATCTTGAATTCGTCGAGTGTCGCTTTTCACTTACACAGATAATCGGACTCTTTTGGGGCGCATGCCGCCGGTCGAAGCATGGTTTCGTTCCCCCCTCCCGCCACGCTCCGCCGTCGCCGGAACACTTCCGTCCTCGGCGCGCGCTGCGCAATCCTACCGCCGATTAGCACTAGCTTTTTCAATTTCCCGCCCTGCGCAAGCCCGACGGTGGCCAGCAAGCCCGCAACTGCCTTCACTGGGGGGGGACGCGGGGGGCATAGACCGGCATGTTCTGTCCTAGCAGATCGCAAGCTCCGTACCGCAGCAGGAACCGTCCTCTGGTGCCCCAGCCCGGGCCGCTACTGTTGATTCCGATCCAGTAGCCTTGGTCATCGTCATAGCCGATGAGGCATATCGCGTGTTGTCCAATCTGTCGAGAGCCGATCGACGGCAGGTAAACCGTGCCGGGGACATAACCATTGAGAAACCCGTCGTGTAAGGCGATGTGGGCAACGACGGGACCGTTGACACTGATCTCGTGCTTAATCGCCTCCAGAGTTTCGAACCTGATTAGCTCGCTTACCCGCAACCGGGGCCAATGCGAAAGAGGGTCACAGTCCCCTTTGCTCGATAGCTGCTCTGCCTGCTCCTGCAGCGCGTCCGACAATGCGTAGGGAAGCCCCGCATCTACGGCTCGTTTACCGAAGTCGTACGAGTTGGTCCCCTGGTTCCCGTCTAGCTTCAGCGAACAGAAATGGAACACGCGCGGTGCGAGCCGCAGGGACTTTCCCGTCTGCAACTGGTGACGGATCGCTGCCGTCAGGCAACCAGCATAACTCACGCAAGCAGTCACCTTGCCCTGAGTGCCGGGCAGCGGAAGCGATGCCTTGTCCTCCCAGTTGAACGACCTCGGGTAGCTTGGCGTCACCGCGAACAGGCTCTTGGCCTGCTTGGACATCCTGGTCATGACGCCTGACAGCCAATTAGATGCGGGGCGACGCGGTTCGGGCTCGACGCCGGTGTAGCCCGTCGCGTGTCCCGCACCGCCACCGGCAGAGGCGCTCACAAGCCGCCCTGCTTGAGCGCTTCGTCCAGCGCGGCCTGCGCCTTCAGTTTGGCTAGCTCAGCCTCAAGCAAGGCCGTGTCTGCCTTGAGTGCGGCAGTAGTCGCATCCTGGTTCGCGCTAGGGTTGGGGGACAAGGCAGCCTTGGCCGTCGCGAGCTTGGCCTTGGCCTCCAGTAGCTCCGTCTGTTCCTTGACCACCTCCAACTCGGACTTCGGCTTGCGTGCCTGGCGCACCTTGCCATACTCGTCGACGAAGGTATTGAGTGTGTCCATGGCCTTCTGCGCACCCGCCTCCGACCGATAGCCCAACTTGGTTGGCTGCCCGGCCTCGTTCATCGTGAGCACGACGGTCTGCGTCATGAATGGGTAGTTACGCAGCGGCAGTGTCATGATCGGCCCGAGCTGGCTGAATAGGCCCGTGTCCTTGAACAGTTCGGCCTCGTCGCCGGCGCATGTGGCTGTGCTGCATGCCTGGAACGTTCCTGGCACGGCCAAGCGGTATTTGAGGCCCGGCGCATCTTCTGAGGGGATGCACGAGAGTGCATCACACAGCACATGCTTGGCCGAAGCGGAATCGGAGGTGAATCGGACCCACACGCCCGTGTCCATGAGCGCACGCACACCCGCGTCGCCGAGGCTGATCCAGTCGCGCACATCGTCGGAGGTCAACGGCTTTATTAGCTCGACGGAGAAGCTAACTCCGTCCTTCGGCCAAGTACGCGTGGTCGTGAGCGTGAAACGCTTCAGATACGCATCCACTTTGGCCTGTTCGGCGTCGACTTGTGCCTTCGCATTGAACACCGCAGTGACTTCATTGGCCATGGCCTGACGTTCGGCTGCGTTGCGGGTCGGCCCCAGCGCACTAGCCACCGCAACTCGCCTCTCTAACACCTCTGTCAGCCGCGTCAGTAACGCCGTCTTGGCCTTAAGCTCCCTCTCGGCTTTTCCCCCGGCGACGAGTGCGTCCCTCACCTCTTGGCTACAGCCCTGCGTGCCATCGCCGCCAGCGCCAGCGCTCAGCATGGCCACCTTAGCAGCGACAGAGACGGAACTCTTGAGAAACTCCGCTGTCTTGTCGTCGACCGTGGCATTGACGGATTTCAATGCGCCGTTGTCGTAATACTCGACGGACACTTCGGTAGTTTTGAAAAAGCTCCGCAGCGCTGCGAAGTCGATTACGTACTCGCGGGCGGGATCGCGCGCCTCTTTGCGAGTGGCTTCTACAATTGTCTGGATCTTCACGTCGGAGACAGGCTCCGCACCGGGCGCCAAAGGCTTGTCCGCGTCCTTAACGCAGGAAACCAGCCTACGCTTGATCTTGAGATCGTATTGGGTGAAGGTGAGGTTATATGGCGCGCCTTGTACAGTCATCTTGCCGCTTTTGACCGGGACCGCGTTGAGGGTCGTGCAGCCTTGCAGGCCGAGCGTCGCAGCGACCACCAACGCACCGGCCAAGCGGCAGCGCTGCAGCGTCTTGCGCCAATGGTTCACTCGACGGGAAGCTGCGCATTGGATGTGTCGGTCAGCGCCTCGCTGCGAAGCGGGGGGGCCGTCGAAACCTTGGCTCGTGGGTTGCACGCGGAAAGCAAATCCGTCCATTTCTGTCCTCCCAAGTCCGGTGCAAGCGGCGCCGGTTACAGAAGACGCTACTCGAATTAATTGCAGAAGCAAACTCCGAAAAGGCGTCGTGATTGTTGTTGATTCATAAACTGTTGTTGTTCAGCGTTGGAATGAGGTTTCGAGGGGCAACGCGGCTCATCTCGACAATTTTTACGAGTTATATTTCCTAAAATCCCTAAAGCTGGGACGGCGCGGCGTGCCCCTGGCTGGAACCAGCTCCCTTGCCGCCTACGAACTGATAGGTCTTGCCTTTTCGGGAGCAAAAAATACCGCGATGTCAGAATGGCCGGGTGATACGCTTCGTCATATGACCGGAACCGGCCAAGAGCAGCCTTTGGCACTGGCACCGACGCTTACAAAAAGAATGCCAACAAAAGGAGGGACGTTTCATCGGTACGACTCTCCGTTCTCAATTTTGTTTAACGATTCCTTGCAATGCTCAGCAAGGTTTAACCCGATTTTCGATATTTTCCTGGAAGGAAATTCCTCAGTCAGTAGAAGAGGCTTCACTTCGTCGTAAAACTCAATTTTTGCATTATGAACATCATCATCCAATACGAATATATGGGCCTTCCCAAAATAAATCTTTGTGTAAACTGCGAATTTTCCAATCGCTTCTTCTCTGGAAGTTGAAGCGCCTACTGCAGAGGCAGCGCTGATCAGCTCGAAATAAAGTGATCTTGCATCGTTGTATCTGCGCAATCGCAGTTCCTCCTCTTTTAGTTGATTTTCACGCCTCGATTGTTCTTGGTATGAATATATCCCGACAATGCCACCGATGATGATACTTGCAGCGGATATACACGTCGCAATAAATGATCCGATCTTCGTTCGCTTCTCCCAAGACGAGGTCCCTGTGGAAGGTGCAAACTTGTTCTTAACTAGTCGCATTTTTCCCTGCATAGTCGTACTCCACAATTCGCCAAGTCGATGGACTTATCCGTATACAATGTCTCAAGCAAAAGGCATGCCATTGTTATTATTCAACGACTTGCGCGCTGACGGCTGACAACATGTAAGAATTTTCGACAGTACGTCTCGTGACAACTCAGCAATCCTGTAGAGAATCTCTTTCATTTCCATGTTTTCTTGCGGGTTAGTGTAAGCGGTTGTACGATGTGGCAACCGGGCACACTCGCTGACCTCGCGAATCAGCAAGACAGCCAGCGCTGCGGCCGCTACCAGTCGATGATCGCCACCAGATACGCGAAGCCCCGCGCCAACCGGATGTAGGTGATATGTGTCGACCACATATGGTTGGGCCGCATCACCGCCACGCCGCGCAACAGGTACGGATAGACCTTGTGCCGTGGATGTGCACGGCTCGTGTTCGGCCCCGGCGCCATGCCCGCCAGGGCCATGGTACGCATCAGCCGCTGCACGCTCTTGCGGTTGACCACGTGGCCAGCCGCGCGCAGGGACACCACCATGCGCCGGCTGCCATAGAAAGGCCGGCTGGTGTATTCCTCGTCGATTAGCGCGCGCAGCGCCAGGTCGCTCTTGTCCTCGCATGCCTGCCGCGATGCCGCGTCGATCCGGCGATACACCATCGCGCGCGGCACGCCTGCCAGCTCGCATTGGCGCCTCACCGGCAACCGATCGTGCCCGGTTCGATCCAGCCCAAGCGCGCCTCCCGGCTCATGGCCCCAGCTTTTTTTTAAGCCAGTCCACTTCCATCTTCAGCCGACCGATCTCGCCGTAGAGCTTGTCCTCGGGGCTGGTTTCATCGATCGGCTTGGGGCCGCGCTTGGTGTCGAACAGGGCGCCGGCGTTCTCGAGGATTTCCTTATCCCCTGGCCCACTAGCACCGGATGCACGCCGAACTCCTGCGCGATCTCCGCCACCGTCTTGACCCCGCGAACGGCCTCCAGACCGACCTTGGCCTTGAACTCGGCCGTGTGTACCCGGCGTTTTTTACCTTCACTCATTTGCTGTCATCCTTTCACGGATCACAGCTTAAACCATCGTCTCAGATTCGGGATCCACTAGAGACTTCGTCTGACGGTTTCTGAAAATGCCTAAGCTTCTGGCGATCTCTCGCAATGGGACCGGGTCACGAATGTGCCAGCTTCGAATAATTCCTAGTAGCTCCACGGCACCACCTCATTTCCCGCTCAATGTGATAAGTAGGATTGTGGCGTATACGTGGGTCAGATTCGCCGTAAGCGTCGGCTCAACGCCGTCTTGAGTGCAGGGGCGTTTTGATCGATGATAGCGTCACCCCGCTAGGAAGCGGCGTATCCTTACAGGGCTGTACTAGCCAGCAGCAATACCTCGGTAGTGCCACCAGCTAGCCGGATTTAGGTGCCTGCGGGCAGGCATACCATCGCGGCACGCGGCTACGAATCAGCGCGAATGCTAACAACATATTGCATCGAGCTTTTCGATATCGTGCTTCTGTGAACAATTAGTAACAACAACGTTATTCCTACCTGCTTTCTTTGCAGAATAGAGTGCGTCGTCGGCAACCTGTAACAGGTCCCCAGCCGTCAGGCAACTTTCGACAGTTAAGGCCACGCCGACACTGGTGGTTATCTGTAGAGTAGTCTCAGCGAACATGAACGGTGCTTGTATTCTTTGTATGATCTTTTCCCCGATTTTGGAGATTTCTTCCTCATTTCCACTCTGCTCGAAAATTATGACAAATTCGTCTCCAGCAAGGCGGGCAACGACATCTGTAGAACGCACAACTTGTTGTAGGCGCCGAGCAAACTCGACAAGTACCTCGTCACCAACTCCGTGGCCATACGTATCGTTTATTGCCTTGAACTTGTCGATATCAAGATAGGCCAGTGCTAACGGTTGCCCGGATCTTCCAGCGCGCTTGACCGCCAGTTCTAAAGCCTCGTCAAACATCCGACGGTTGTTTATTCCCGTGAGTGTGTCCGTTTTGGACAAGGAATCAAGGATCGCCGCCGCTGCTTCTCGTTGTTGGAACAGCGCGAAAAATGCACGGCTGAGCTCACCAAACTCGTCTTTTCTAACCACATCGAATGCGGAAATATTGCCTTCACCTGCCAAAATGGTCGACACCTGGCCTTTTAGTTTATTTAGGGGGCGCGTCAGGCGTCGGATGACGATCCATCCTGTGATCCCAGCAATCAGCGCAACGACCGCCGATGCGATACCGGCAATGCGCCGCATCTTAACAATAGGATCAAACGCCTCGGCGTCCGGAAAAACCGAGCCGACAATCCAATCAGCCTTGTTGAGCCGTTTGTAAGTGATGATCGAAGACACCCCTTCCTTGGTATCTCCGCGCTGCCACCCTTCCGTATTCTGTAAGGCTAGGGCAACTGCGCCACCTGATCCCTTCGCTACATTCGACAAAATTCTTGTACTGTCTGGATGTTGAATAACCAACCCCGAAGTCGTCAACATAAATAAATACCCAGTTTGTCCGGGTTTAAGTACTCTAAGCTGACCAAAAAATCTGGGACGCTGCAGGTCAATAACACCACCAATCACATAGATCAGCTTCCCAACCTCGTCGAAAACCGGCTCCGTCACTAGGACTACCGATTTGCCCGTAAGTGCGCTTTTGAAGGGCTCAGAGACAACACCTTCCTTATCCCGGAGCGTATCTCGGAAGTAAGGGCGTTGCGAGACGTTGAGCTTGCCAATGGTACGTCTGTCATTCAAGTTCGCAATCAGCTCGCCCTGATCATTAAATACTGTTACGTTATAAAATTCATCCCGCAAAGAATCATGCCCTTCGATGAGCGACTGTACCAAGTTTGGCGATTTCAAAACGCTCTTGGTGACATGCTCCGAAATGGCTCTGAGGAGTGATTTTTTAGATCCTAGATCTTCGTCAATGTACGCTGCGGCGCTTGTGAGCAGAGCGTATTGCTGTTTTCCGATATCTTCAGCCAACTGATTTTCGGCGGTATATACAGAGGCTACAGCCACTAGTCCGGAAGCCGCTAAAACCAGTGAGATCATCACCAATGTCATACTAAACTTAAAACTATGAATAAATGCGAACTTCATAAAGAGCCTTCGCGTCCAGTTGTCAGTGTATGAAGCGCGGCCGACAGAGTGCATCGAGCCGCTTAGGTGCTCATACGTTGAGGATCCGATAAGAGATAGCGTTAAGCCATGCGTCGGCCTCCGGCTTGCTTAGGCTGGACACAATATGATTGGGTTTGTAAGGGTCTCGACTAGAGAGCCAGAGGTCAAATTTCTCTGGCTGGGTGAAGCTTTGCGTAACAATCACGTCCTCACCATTGGTAAAACGGACTTTTACCGCGTCGATATCGACTCGAAAAGGTTCAAAATGCGCGTGTTTTTGAAGCGACGGCGCAGCGTCTAGCAAGGACAACAAGACGGATTGGGGCGGATTCATGCAAACCTCTCAAAAAACAAGGCAGGCAGATTTGGAGCCTTAAATGACCGTAATTTGCGAGGGCAAGGCAACTTAGGTCCTTAACCATAACAGGTTGCCTGGTAGATTGCACGAGTCTTAATACAGTGCGGCAATTGGAGTTGTTTTTCGGCACTTATCCAAAGATCCCTAGTTGCTGATGGGTGAAACGCCTATGCATGTGGTGGCCCAGCGCCGTCTGGAGTGCGGGAGGAATTCGATCAATGATGCGGTCACACCGCTGGCAAGCGGTGTGATCTCAAAAGGCTGCTGGCAGCTTGCAGTTCCAAGGCAAGAAATCGTCAACCCGATTGACGGAATGATCGGCGAGATGCCTCAGCACGTGACGCAACCACGCTTCGGGGTCGACACCGTTCAGTTTGGCTGTGCCGATCAGCGAGTAGATCGCCGCTGCGCGTTCCCCGCCGCTGTCGGCACCTGCAAATAGATAGTTGCGTCGGCCGATGGCTACGCCACGCAAAGCGCGTTCGGCCGCCGAGTTATCAATCTCGATGGTCCCGTCTTCGCAATAGCGCAGCAGCGCCGGCCAGAGTTTGAGTGCGTACAGGATTGCCGCCGCCGTGTCTGACTTGCGCGACAACGTATCGAGCGTGGTACGCAGCCAGCGTTCCAGGTCATTGAGCAGCGGACGAGAGCGGACTTGCCGAACTTCTCTTCGTTCGTCGGGCGGCTTGCCCCGGATCTCGGCCTCGATCACATAGAGCTCGGCAATCCGGCGCAGCGCCTCGGTGGTCAGTGGCGTCTGTCGCGCCGCGTGCAGGTCGTGGAATTTGCGTCGCGCGTGCGCCCAGCAGGCCGCTTCGCGAACCGTGTCGTCCTCGAACAAGGCGTTGAAGCCGGCGTAGGCATCGGCTTGCAGCACGCCCTTGAACTTGGCCAGGTGGGTCTGCGGATGGATGCCCTTGCGGTCGGGCGTATAGGCAAACCAAACCGCTGGCGGCGTGATGTCGCCCGCTGGCCGGTCATCGCGCACGTAGGTCCATAAACGCGCCGTTTTAGTTTTGCCGTTACCGGGCGCCAGCACCGGGATCGGCGTGTCGTCGGCATGCAGCTTCGATGCCGCCAGCACATGGCGTTGGACTGCGTCGACCAACGGGCGTAGCAACGCGCTGGCCGCGCCGACCCAACTCGCCAGCAACGCACGATCCAAGTCAACGCCTTCGCGGGCGTAAATGACGGACTGGCGGTACAGCGGCAGATGATCCGCGAACTTGGCCACCAGGATGTGCGCCAACAGGCCGGGACCGGCGATACCGCGCTCGATTGGCCGGCTCGGTGCCGGCGCCTGAACGATGGCGTCGCAGCAGGTGCACGCCAGTTTGGGGCGCACATGGCGGATCACGCGGAAGCTCGCCGGCACGAACTCCAGTTGCTCGGCCACGTCCTCGCCCAGCGGCCGCAAGCCGCCACCGCAGGCCGGGCAAGCATCGGCCGTCGGCGCATAGACCTTCTCGTCTCGTGGCAAATGATCGGGCAACGGACGGCGCACCGACTTCTTGCGCGGTGCCTGGTCGGCCACCGGCATCTCGCGTGCAGACTCGGCCTCGTCGGCTTGCAAGTCTTCCAGTTGTAGCTCCAGCTGCTCAATGTGATGATCCAGTTTTTCCGACTTGCGGCCGAACTGCATGCGCCGCAATTTCGCGATTTGCAGCTTGAGGTGTTCGATCTCGACGGCGCGCGTGTTCAGTTGTTCAGCTATGCCGGCCAGTTGCTCATCGCGTTCTTGCAGCAGGCGCTCGCTGGCCAACAGCAATGCCTTCAAGGCATCGATATCGTTGGGGAGGTCGGCTGGGCTGAGCATGCGTCAAGTTTACGCGAGGCTTATGACGTTTACAAGGCCGACGTTGGTTTCCAGGTCCGTTCCGGCCGCCGCCAATCTATCCCTTCGAGCAGCATCGACAGCTGCGCTTGCGTCAACGCCACCGAACCGTTGGTCGCCTGCGGCCAGATGAAGCGGCCCCGCTCAAGCCGCTTGGCAAGCAGGCACAGGCCATCGCCGCTCCACCACAGTAGTTTGATGAGGTCTCCGCGCCGGCCTCGGAATACAAACACATGGCCGCTGAACGGGTCTTCCTCCAGCGCCGTCTGCACTTTGGCCGCCAGGCCGTTGAAGCCGGAGCGCATGTCGGTGGTGCCGGCGGCGAGCCAGACCTTGGTGCCGGCAGGCAGGCCGATCATGGCAGTACCCGGTCCAACACCTGCGCCAATATGGCTGCATTGGGCTGCCCTTCGATCCGAACGCGGACCTCGCCCAGCTCAAGCACGATAATGCCGTCGGCATCGGAGCTGGTATTGCTCGGTGCAGGCGCCGTTGGCGCCAGCACTACAGGCAACAGGCCATCATCGCGCAGCGACGTAGGAACGCCGAGGCGTCCTTGTTGATAAAGACGGCGCCAGCTGAACACCTGGTTGGCGTTCACGCCGTGCTCACGCGCGATGCGCGCGACCGAGGCGCCAGGCTCCAGAGACAACGCCACCAGGGCGCGCTTGAACTCCAACGGATGCTGACGATATTGGCCGCGTGCATTCGTGGAAATGATCGGTTGAAAATTTGTGTCCATAATCGAAAATCGTGGGCACAAATGCTGTGCCAAAATTCGATCATGGATGACGCTGATCGGACAGTCCAGACGGCGCTGGCTAGACGCTTACGATTCGCCTGCAAATTATGAAGTGAAGTGTGTCAGTTTTCAGAGCAATTCAACTATTAGGTGCCTGCAGCGCAAAGAAGTGTCGACTTTCTTTACAATCGGGCCGCTCAAACCGCGCTAAATGCCGATAAGTGACTGATTCTATTGCGCGATACAAAATGGCATGGAAAATGCATTGAGATCTTGGTCAGCGGGATGCCAAGTCCAACGTTTATTGTCGCTCCCGAGGCTGGCAACCTACCCAGGGAGAAATCATGTCTGCTTTGTACATCATATTGAAAAAGCAACCTTCGATGACCCGCGACGTGTTCAGCGAAATCATCCATGTTGCCGGCATCGGCGTGGTGGCCCCGCTGGCGTCCACTGGCGTCAGCGTGACTGTCAACGATGCACCCCGTAGCGCGCTACGCCAGATCGCCGCTGCGCCCGACACGCTAGCTGTCGCGCCCGTCATGCCTATGCAGTTGGTTAAACCCGTATTGCGGAATGTCGCGTCGGCAGCGGCGCAGGCGTGGGGCATCGGCGCCGTGGGCGCGGACACCACGCCCTACGACGGCACGGGTATCGTCGTCGCCGTCATCGATACAGGTATCGATGCCAACCATCCCGCTTTCGAGGGCGTCACGCTGGTCCAGCGCGATTTCACCGGCGAAGGCGATGGCGACCAGAACGGCCACGGCACCCATTGCGCGGGCACGATCTTCGGGCGGCCCGTTGATGGCACCCGCATCGGCGTTGCGCCCGGCGTGACGCGCGCGCTGATCGGCAAGGTGCTCGACAAAAACGGCAGCGGCACCAGCGATAATATCGCCAAGGCCATTTTGTGGGCGGTGGCGGAGGGCGCGCATGTCATCTCGGTGTCGATCGGGATGGATTTCGGAGGCTATGTGGAGGCGCTGCATGCGCAGGGCTTACCCATCACCATGGCCACCTCGCGTGCCCTAGAGGGATACCGCGCCAACACCCGCCTGTTCGACAGCTTGTCGGCGCTGGTCCGCAGCGGCGGCCTTGGCGCGCAGCCCACCATCATCGTCGCCGCCGCCGGCAATGAGAGCGAACGGGAGCTGGGGCCGGAGTTCGAGGTGGCCGTCGCGCCACCAGCCGTGGCCGAAGGCGTGGTGTCGGTCGGTGCATTCGGCCTCAAGGGTGGGCAGTACGGCATCGCCAACTTTTCCAACACGGGCCCGAACCTTTCTGCCCCAGGCGTGGACGTCATTTCGGCGGCGGCGGGCGGTGGCTTGGCTACCATGAGCGGAACCAGCATGGCGACCCCGTACGTGGCGGGCGTGGCGGCGACATGGGCGCAGAAATTGTTGGAATCAGGCGGACTGAGCGTCTTCCAACTGACGGCCAAACTGGCAGGGACGGCGAGCGACGTCAACATCCTAGTTGGGGCCGATCCCGTGGATTACGGAGCGGGAATGGCCCAGTGTCCCCCTACTTGAGCCGCGCGGCGGCCCACCGCTGCTGCGCGATGTAGCACGCCGGCGCGGCGCGTGGCCTTTATCAGATGGTCATTACAGGAATGTTATGGCAACTAAAAACGAACGGCGGCAGCAGCTGACCATTGGCTCCGTGGGCGACAGCCTCGTGCGATCGGTGATTGCGCGTCCGCTGGAGGAGTTGATCGAGCGCGAACGGGCCATCATCGACCCGTTCAGGGAAGTGCTGCTGGGCCCGGACCGTCCGTATGCCGGAGCGGTCTTTGTCGACCCCGAGTTCCCGGACGGCATTGAGGCTGCTCGCGCGGCGGTGCTGAAGGCGATCCGCGCGTACTCTCGGCGCAAGCTGGCGAAGAATGGCGGGCCGTCCGCTTCGCCCGAGCTCGATAACAACCTGGCGCCGAATGTGCTGGCGGGCGACCTCGACGCTGCCGACGTCGATCACCTGTGGTCCGTCAACGAAAAGCTGGGACGGCCCATCCTGCACATCTGGCCGGCGCGCTGGGACGTCATCATCGACATCAACCTGAAGTTCCGCGAGCTGCGCAATTACCGTGGCCAGGCGCCCAACGCCACGCCTGCCGGAGCCCGGCGCGATACGCTGTTCAACGTCGATCCGCGCCTGGCGGCCAAGCGCGCCGTGGTCCGCTACATCAACGAGTCCAAGCGGCGTTGCGGCGTGCGAGACGCGGCCCAACGGGTCGATGCATCCAAAACCGAACTGGCGGGCCAGTACGTCTTCGCCCGGCTCGAAGGGCGCGTGCTGGTGCAACTGGCGCAGATCGACAAGGCCAACGGCGAGAGGCAGGCACGCAACGCCGCTCAGGAGCTGCAGCCGTACCCTGCGTCAACTGCGGCCGCGCAGCCGCCGCAGCGCCACCTAGCCGACGAGGTGGGCGCGGGCGACCCGACGCTGTTCCGTGCGGTGCACCAGATCTGGCCCGATTTCGACGTGCAGCACTGCGTGCACCGCTCGGTGCGAACGGTGAAGGCGGATGCGGCGCAAAATTCTTTCAGCGCCTATGGCGAAGGCATCACCTGGGCGGTGGTCGATTCGGGCATCGACAGCCGTCATCCGCACTTTGCGCTCCACGCCAATATCGACGCCGCTTCGCCGTTCCACCGCGACTTCACCAATGCCGAGCGGGCCAGCCCGCTGACCGACGAAAAGGGCCACGGTACTCATGTCGCTGGCATCATCGCCGGCCAGCAGACCTATTCCATCGCGCCGCCTGCGCTGACGCAGAGCCCCTACGAAGCGCAGTGGCGCCTGCAGGGCGCGGAGTATGAGCGGGACATGGTCGGCAGCGGCGCCGGCACCGTGGTGGCCGTCAAGGCGTTGGCGACCATCGCCGGGATCGCGCCCAAGTGCAAGCTGGTGAGCCTAAAGGTGCTCGACCAGTTCGGCAATGGCAAGGCCAGCAATGTCATCGCCGCCATCGCCCATATCCAACTTATCAACGGCCACGGCCGCGACTTGAAGATCCACGGCGTCAATCTCAGCTTGGGGCACAGCTTCGACGCTAAGTGGTTCGCCTGCGGCCACAGCCCCCTGTGCGTCGAAGTCAACCGTCTCGTCAAGTCCGGCGTGGTGGTGGTGGTCGCGGCCGGCAATACGGGGTACGGGGTGCTGAAATCGGTGGAGGGCGACCGCAACAGCGGGCTCGATCTGAGCATCAACGATCCCGGCAACGCCGAGCTGGCTATCACGGTGGGCGCCACCCACCGCGACTCGCCGCACCGCTATGGCGTGTCCTACTTTTCGTCGAAGGGGCCGACCGGCGACGGCCGGCTCAAGCCGGACCTGATCGCGCCGGGCGAGCGGATCATCTCGTCGGCGGCGGAAGGCAGCGCGATGGCGGCAGAATTCGGCAAGAGTCCGGCGTTCGCGTACTGCGAATCGAGCGGCACCAGCATGGCCGCCCCGCACGTCAGCGGCGCGGTGGCGGCCTTTCTCTCCATTCGCAACGAGTTCATCGGCGAGGCGGAGAAGGTCAAGACAATTTTCCTCGCGTCGGCGACGGACCTGGGCCGCGAGCGCTATTTTCAGGGCGCGGGCCTGGTTGATTTGCTACGCGCCATCCAGTCGGTTTGAACCAAGGAGGCATGATGAACAATATCGCCGGGATTCCCTACACCATCGCGCAGTTCGACGAGGACGGCGGTTGCATCCGTCAACCCGTGATCCCCGACAGCGCGACCGAACTGATCGTCATTTCGCACGGCTGGAACAACAACGCCGATGAGGCCGAGCAGCTGTATCGCGAGCTGTTCACGTCGTTTGCGGACGTCAATTCGGACCGACCGGCGGGACTGGCCATCATCGGCGTGCTGTGGCCGTCGAAGAAGTTCGACCTAGGTGGCTGGAACGACGCGCCGGCCGGTGCCGATGCGGTGCAGGCGGCGGGGGTGGGCACGGCGGCCACGTCGCAAGCGGCCGTCGCCCGGGCGTTCGCCCAATTCGAGCATGTGTTCGACACGCCGGCTGGCCGGGATACGGCGCAGCAGCTGCATGCCTTGCTCCCGGACCTGGAGAACGAAGCGGCGCAATCCGAATTTGTGAAGCTGTTGCGGAAGATATTGCCGCAGCCGGATATAGCGTCACCACTGGATGGTTCGGCGGTGTTTTTTGGCGCTGGCGATCCAGGCGACGTCTTCCGCAACGCCCAGCAGGCATCGAGCGACACCGGCGGGCAGCAGGCGCCGCCGGACGACGGTGAGGGCGGCGCGGCCGGCCTTGGTGATGTGTTCGACAGCATCGGCAATGCGGTCAGCTCGCTATTGAACATCACGACGTATTACGCCATGAAAATGCGCGCAGGCGTCGTCGGTGCGGTCGGACTGGCGACGTTGCTGGACAATCTCGCGGCGCAGGATACCTTGCACCGCCTGCATCTGGTGGGGCACAGTTTCGGGGCGCGGCTGGTCACGGCGGCGGCGCTGGCCTCCACCACGTCCAAGCTGTACAGCATGTCCTTGCTGCAAGCCGCCTTCTCCCACAACGGTTTCGCACTGCGCGGATATTTCCGCGACGTGGTCGACAATCACCGAGTGCCAGGCCCAATCCTGATCACCCACACGCCCAACGACTCGGCGGTGGGACGGGCCTATGCGATTGCCTCACGACTCAACAACGATGCCGCGAAGGGCCTGGGCGGGCCGGACGATCCGTTCGGCGGCCTGGGATGCAATGGCGCCCGCAATATGGGCAATGATGAGCTGGCGCAGAACGTCAATCGGCTGCTGGGGGTGAACGCGCCATACACGCTGCAGGACGGACGTATTCATAACCTGGAGGCGTCGGAGTTCATCAGCTCGCACAGCGACGTCAAGGGCAAGCAAATTGCGTGGGCGATAGGCCGGGCCATCGCCAGCCCGTGAACGCAGCAGTGGCGCGACGCAACCAGAGGAAAATATCGTCTACACCACTGAAGCAATATTGGAGCGGCTGGGGAAGCGCCGCGTGGGCGATCCAGTTAACCCTGCGTGCGAATAGTGAAATACAAAAAGAGTCCTCCGTTGATGGGTTTGTGGGTTTATTCTGCGTTTAAGAAATGGGGGATGTTAGATCGCAGACGCCCGTATTAACTCGACGTTTTGCGATTTAAAACACGTTGGGCCACACAAACATTGCACCTGTGCGGAGGTGAGGCATGACCGATAGGCGCGTCGTTGTTTCGATGGAGTCGAGTGAAAGGGCAAAGCCATTTTGGGATCGACACTTCACTCCAATTTTGGCATTCGTTGGTGTGGTCGTGGCAGCGGTGTTCGCTATTTCGGACTCTGGGGTCAAGCTTCTGGTTAATCAGCCACCGGACGCACAAATTAAGCTTCCGACGACGACGGCAAGTGTTGGCTCTAGGCTGGTCGCGGTCGCCATCGCATCCGATCCCGATGGGAAGCTGGAGAACATTTGGTATCGATGGGAGATGCTAGCATCGGATCTCGTACTGCAGGAGGGACTAGGGAAGAAGTACTCTCGTGCAGTCATTCCAACCAGCGAAGTGGGGCAGTTCACCGTGTTGTTGACCGTGACAGACAAAGGGGGCAACGGAAAACCGAAGACAGTCGATGCGAAGTACGAGGTGGTTGCTCAAACGACTGGGCCTGCTGCGAGTTCGGCGCCATCATCCGCGTCTGCCTCGCAGGCTAGTCAGCAAAGCCTAGGCACCGTGACAGACGTACTTTCGCTCGATGGTCCAACAGTTCTTGACTGGTCGCAGCATCAGGCCCGGAAGATCATAACCAATGGGCACAAACTTGAAATTAACGCTCGATCAATAGATACCGACGTTGCCATACGTTCATTTGACTCAGCTGCGGCGCCGGGAAAGCCCGGAGCGCCAGGGCCATCGGGAGCCAACGGCGGTACAGAGCAGGGTGGTGGCGGTGGGCAATCAGGCGAACCCGGTGGTCCCGGAGCACCGGGTAAGTCGGCGGGCGACATCATTGTCCGAGTCAGTGGCCAAATTGCGGCAAGTTTAAGCATTGCAAACAACGGCCAAAATGGCGGGGACGGTGGGCCTGGTGGTCAAGGCGGACCCGGCGGATCAGGCGGTCAAGGTGCGCCAGCGCAGCAAGGAATACTGGATTGCAGGTCTGGCCCCGGGTTTGGTGGTCCCGGCGGTGACGGCGGCAGTGGCGGAGTTGGAGGGCCTGGTGGTGACGGCGGCAGCGCCGGCCACGTTGAAGTCTTTGCATCGTCCAGAAGCCAAGATGCACAGGTCGAAATCACAGCTAGAGGTGGGGTGCCAGGCAAACCAGGCGCTGGCGGTCAGGGTGGTATAGCTGGCCGTGGCGGCCCTGAGGGCGCGTCTGGCGGGTTTTGCCGTCCGGCCGGGCGCGCTGGACAATCTGGTCGGACGGGTCGCATTGGAGCGCCGGGAGTCCAAAGTGCGGCGGGGCTCAGCGCGACAGTTAGCGCCGCCCTTGCAGATCAAAACTTGCGTGCGGTTCAGAGCATTAAGGTGCCGTAGCTCCTGTCGCACAGCGCAGCCGCCGGTTCGCAGCGGCGTGGCAACCCTGCCTTGCACCGGACTCGCCTTCTTCAATGTCCGCAAAGGGGCGACTGCTGGCGTCGCCCTTGTTGTTAAGCATCCGTTTGCTCGGCCATTTCGAGCGCGTCATCGACTTCGATACCCAGATATCGTACGGTGCTCTCTAAGCGAGTATGGCCCAGCAACAGCTGCACCGCTCGCAGATTTTTTGTGCGCCGGTAGATGAGTGTTGGCTTCGTCCTGCGCATCGTATGTGTGCTGTACGCCGTCGGGTCTAATCCTATTTCGTCGAACCATTGGTGAACAATACGCGCGTACTGCCTGGTCGAAATGTGCGGCGATTCTGAGATTCGACTGGGAAATAGAAAATCGCCGTGGCGCAGGGTTGCGGCAGCTATCCAGTCCTCCAAGCTCTTCCTGGTTCCTGCGGTAAGTTCGAACTGGACGGGTTGCTTGGTCTTCTGCTGCATCACGCTAGCCCGCGATGCCACATGGCCTCCATGGCAGACATCGTTGACGCGCAGCTGGACCAAGTCGCAGCCACGCAATTTGCTGTCAATGGCCAAGTTGAAGAGCGCCAAGTCTCGGACCCTTCCGAAGATTTCCAAACGAACGCGAATAGCCCAGATTTCGCTTATCCGAAGGGGTGCTTTCTGCCCCACCAACTTGCCCTTGTTCCACGGCGTACTTTGGCATGCGGAACCTTTCGATAGATTGTTCATGATAGACCTCCTAGATTGAAGCTCTACTATGCGCTTGACTGGCGGCGGTCGCATCCGAAAGCGATGTGGTAATTGGTGAGCTTTCTATTTGGACAACATGGTATCCTTGCTCATCGGCCGGGTGTCGGCCACGAGCGGCCTTTGAAAAACCGTAATCCAAGTGTTTCTTATATATGAAACCAGTATCGTCGTTACGACTAATAATGCCGCGCAATAGCTGGGCTGAATTTGACCTACACACTGCGTAAATTCTAGCTGCCGCCTCAACCCTGCCATTAAGGAGATTTTGGATGACCTACAGACGCCTTGCTAGCGTCATATTGCTCTTGACAATGTCAAAATTTGCTTTCGCCGAACCCTTCACAGCGGATTCTGACGAACTGACGCATAGCCACAACGGAGAAAAACACATGGACAGAGTTACCGGCATCGGTGGTGTTTTTATCAAAGCAAAAGACCCTGCGATGATGAGAAACTGGTACAAAAAGCACCTCGGTATTGATGTTCAGGTATGGGGCGGCGCGTCGTTTCGCTGGGTGGACAGTTCAGGGCGCCCGACCGGCGGAACAACGGCATGGTCTGTCGGGGATGGGAAGAACTTCGCTCCAAGCAGCTCAGCCTTCATGATTAACTATCGTGTGTCCGACTTGCACGACCTTATGGCTGCCCTTCGGGCGGAGGGATGCGAGGTTTTGGAAAAGACCGAGGAATCCGAATACGGCAAGTTCGGTTGGGTCATGGACCCGGAAGGTAACAAGGTCGAACTGTGGCAGCCGCCAGAGGGCAAGTAATTCCCCATACTTGCGCCCACTTTAGCCGACCGCTAAGGACTGCCGCATCGAATGGTAGCTTTGGGGCGTCTTCGGTCTGATGCGAGAATCGGTGAGTTTCGCAACTGGGCGAGCTGCTATCCTAGCAGCGCGACGGCCACGTTCGGCCAAAAGCAGACGTCGCACTGCTATTGTTGTTGCTATCCCTACCGCGCTCCTGCATATCGTAGCCAACGTACCAGCCGAGGCCAGCGGGATGGCGGAGGCGATCGCCGTGCCGATCGAGCAGCGTGATCGCCGGCGTGTCGTTGATTGCGAAGCGCGCGCCGTTCGGTCGAATGGACCCGTGCGAAATGCCGTCCCACGCGGCCTTGTCGCCGGCGTCGTTCTTGCCCATCGCCTTTGCCAGCGACACCCGCCCACGGTTCGCCAGCGCGCGGCCAGCCACCTCTTGGCTCGCCATCTCCATCGGGAACATCAGCAC
Source organism: Duganella sp. AC917 (assembly GCF_979258245.1). Taxonomy (NCBI): domain Bacteria; kingdom Pseudomonadati; phylum Pseudomonadota; class Betaproteobacteria; order Burkholderiales; family Oxalobacteraceae; genus Duganella; species Duganella sp. AC917. Next base: position 2,695,568 of record NZ_OZ409848.1, on the reverse strand, counting down.
GCTGTGCTCGCTGGCGATGCTGAGGCCGATGGGGCGTCGGGCTGACAGGATGTTTGAGCAAACTTGTAAAATGGCAGTAGATTGCTGTGACAATGTACGCACATTGCGCTCTGATTTAGACGTATAAGTTACCTAGGAGGCAGCCATGTACTACATATTTCTAAAACTCATTCTTCTTCTCTTTTTGGCTTTTCCAGTTCCACTGGTCAGCTGGTACGTCATCATCGACTTTCTATTCGAGAGCCTCGCCTTACTATGGCTCACTCCCTTCATGCTCATGGGATGCCTCGCCGCCCCCTACTCGGGATACCTTTTGGTTCGACGAGATCTGACGACAAAGCAGCGGAGGTTCGGCCTCGCGACGTATGCAGTGGTTCTAACGGTAATGATGTTTATGTTAACCGTGTTAAAGCGCCCCGTGGAAAGAGCAATCGAACTCTGGATGTAGTCACTATTACGCGTCAGTCCGGTCCGGCTGCTGGTTCGCCGACAGCATGCCCCAACCCAGCTGGCGCCGGATCTCGGCCGGCGTTGGCGGCGGGTCGTCCGAACGCGTGCGCGAGTCCAAGTAGTCGCGGACCAGCTGCTTGCTTGAGCTGAGCGCTTGGATCCTCTTACACCTCTAAAGCTGCCCACCGCTGCCTCCCGGGTGACGAAAAGCAGCCCAGCTAGGCGCTGGTGGCGAGGTGGCCGTGACATTTTCGGAAGGCCAAGCCCAACTGGCGATCTATCAGGTTGAAGGGCTAGCTAGGGCAAACTGCGAACTGCGAACTGCGAACTGCGAAGGGCGGCTTGTGGGCGACTGCTGGCGTCGCCCTTGTTGTTAAGCATCCGTTTGCTCGGCCATTTCGAGCGCGTCATCGACTTCGATGCCCAGATATCGTACGGTGCTCTCTAAGCGAGTATGGCCCAGCAACAGCTGCACCGCTCGCAGATTTTTTGTGCGCCGGTAGATGAGTGTTGGCTTCGTTCTCCGCATCGTGTGCGTGCTGTACGCCGTCGGGTCTAATCCTATTTCGTCGAACCATTGGTGAACAATACGCGCGTACTGCCTGGTCGAAATGTGCGGCGATTCTGAGATTCGACTGGGAAATAGAAAATCGCCATGGCGCAGGGTTGCGGCAGCTATCCAGCCCTCCAAGCTCTTCCTGGTTCCTGCGGTAAGTTCGAACTGGACGGGTTGCTTGGTCTTCTGCTGCATCACGCTAGCCCGCGATGCCACATGGCCTCCATGGCAGACATCGTTGACGCGCAGCTGGACCAAGTCGCAGCCACGCAATTTGCTGTCAATGGCCAAGTTGAAGAGTGCCAAGTCTCTGACCCTTCCGAAGATTTCCAAACGAACGCGAATAGCCCAGATTTCGCTTACCCGGAGGGGTGCTTTCTGCCCCACCAACTTGCCCTTGTTCCACGGCGTACTTTGGCATGCGGAACCTTTCGCTAGATTGTTCATAATAGACCTCCTATGTTGAAGCTCTACTATGCGCTTGACTGGCGGCGGTGGCATCCGAAAGAGATGTGGTAATTGGTGAGCTTTCTATCTGGGCAACATGGTATTCTTGCTCATCGGCCGGGTGCGGCCAGGAGCTGCCGTTCGAGAACAGTTTTCTCTGTCTTTGCAGTAATAAGTAGTTACCAATGAAAGTTTGCTACATGTCTAGATGTACAGCACCAAGAAAGGGCCATCGCACAGCTATTCATCATCAGGCCCACCTTGCTAACTAAAGGGGGTGCTCTATGCCGATGCGTACGCTGGCTTCAACGCGCTGTACGCGGATGCCACAATTCGCGAGGTAGCCTGCTGGGCGCATGACCTGCACGAAGCCAGACCATCCACGCTGGCAACTGATGCACTGCACCGCATCGGCGAGCTTTACGTGATCGAAGCAAAGATCCGAGGCGAGCCTCGACACGAAGGCAGCAGGTACGGCACGCCGAGGCTAGAGGGTTGATCGACGACATGGAGCGATGGTTACGAGGCATGCTTGAGAAGCTGTCACGTAAGTCCGATACATCAACGGCAATCATGTACGCCCTCAATCTGTGGCCAGCGTTGGCGCGCAATCGCGACGACGGCCAGATCGAGATCGACAACTCCGCAGCAGAACGCGCTCTGCGTGGCGTTGCCATCGGCCGCCGCAACTGTCTGTTTGCCGGCGCCGACAGGGGCGGCCGAACGCGCTGCCGCCATTTACTCCCTGATCGGGACGGCCAAGCTGAACGGTGTCGACCCCGAAGCGTTAGATTGGACGGATTTGGATCGACCCACATGCTATAGCCGCGCAGGTTGCTTATCTCTAAACTTAAACGATCATAGGCCGACAACGCAACGCGCACGTGCTCGCTGAAAGGCGGGGGCAACCGCATAGAACGAGGTTTTCTTTGAGCTGGGTCAACGACCCCCGCTTGCTCGCGCCCCGCTCCGCTCCATGGCGCTACAATTTTGAATGCCAAACAGCCGGCATTTTTTGTAGCCTATATGACAGCCTCTCAAGCCATCAACGACCCCACTACCGCATGTATCGCAAAAAAGCTCGCGCAACTTCTTGCAGATAAAAGAGCAGGTGGCGAGCTGGTCGACATGCAAACCGAACTGATCATGCTCGCGGTCAGGGCGTTAAGTGACGAATGCTCCAATGACATTAGGGCACTGCTCCAGCACCTCGTCCGGGAGATGCGGGCAAGGCTAGATTCCTTGCCTAAATAATGCACTGTGACAATGCACTGTCACTTAAGTCGCGGTCGAGAGCGCATCGACTTCGATAGCCAGATATCGTACCGTGCTCTCGAGGCGCCTATGACTCAGCAACAGTTGTGCACCGCACGCAAATTGTTTGTGCGCCGGATGGCTATACAACCGGCGGTGGACTCGGCCTCGGACTATCAGGCTAAAGACGCCTCGTCGATGAATTTGAGATCGACATAAGGGTTGAGGAAGGAACGGCGATATCTGTGGTCAAATGGAAACTTTAATAACTTTTGTTTGATGCCAATAGCTTGTTAGCATATCTTCTGAAAGCAAAGTGGGCGCCTGTAACTGCGGCCTCCAATCCCCAATAATCTAACCGGCAGCTTTGGGTCGCTCCTAGCCTGTGGTGCTGGCCATGAGATTTTCAACTTGGAAACTTACTGGGCTTGGTCCAGCGGCTGGGTTCGGCCATACCGGACAGTCGCGCTCTGGACCGGGCTCGGCTTATCGCGACCGGCGACAGTGGGCTAAGAGTAGCCATGATAGTTTAGCCACCGCTGTATACACAAGCAAAGCTTTTCGCGCAGAAAGACTGTTCTGGTCAAATAGTTCGTTTGACGGAACAGCAGCGGCGGCTTCATAACGCCAATATGTTATGGTTCATTCAGTTAAACCCCTTCCATCGCTCAACTCAACAGTAACAGTACTTTCCGTGAATAATAACTTGCCTATAGAACAAGCATTTCCGCTCGCTGGCGCAAGTGGAAAATGCATCTCTAATCAGGACTGGTCCGCTCATCCATTGGGCAGTGTTAATGAGTGGCCATTCGTACTTCGCGCAAATTTAAGTACAGCGTTGTGCTCTAGCTTCGCATCGTTCGTCGCTTGGGGACCTCAGTTCTATACTTTCTATAATGACGAATATGCGAGAGTCTTAGGGGACAAAGCTTCGCTGGGACAAGGTCTTCCTCTGACAGAGCTATGGCCTGAGATTTCACACGTTGTGCAATCACTCGCTCAGGAGGCTTTCGCAGGTACAACCCAACATTTCGAAGACAGGCCATTCGTACTTCAGCGTCATGGCTACGCCGAGCGCACCTACTTTACATTCTGTTTTAGTCCCGTACACGACAAAGACGGCCTCGTTGGCGGCATCTTGGGAACTCTCGTAGAGACGACCGAAAAGGTAGCTGCGCTATCACGGATTCAGGAAAGCGATGAGCGCTACCGCCTAGCTTTGGAGGCTTCAGGAAATATTGGTACATGGGTTGTTGATCCCGAAACAAATGTGACCTCTATGGACGAGCGCTTTGCTACGCTTTTCGAGGTCGATCTCCAGGTCGCACAAAAGGGTACTGACATCGACGTCTTTACCGACCGGATTCACCCTGAAGATCGCTCGTTGGTGGAAGCAGCTGTCGCAGAAGCCATCAAGAATGGAGAACGCTACGACATCGATTACCGGATCAAACAACGGTCAGGAAAGGTGGTCTGGGTTACCGCGAAAGGGAAAATGTTTTCTGACGCGAGATCCGGTAAGCAGCGGTTTGCAGGAGTAGCCGTTGAAATAACAGAGCAAAAGCAGATGGAGGAAGCTTTGCTTGAGAATGACCGCCGCAAGGATGAGTTCCTGGCGATGTTGGCGCACGAACTACGCAATCCTTTGGCTCCCATCATGGCTGCTGCGGAAGTGCTTCGGCTTGCCCAGTTCGACGAAGCGCGTGTCAAGCAAACGAGCGAGATTATTTCGCGTCAGGGCAGGCATATGACCAGCCTGATTGATGACCTGCTTGACGTCTCTCGTGTAACGCGTGGCCTCGTGACGCTGGATACGATTGACCTTGATGCAAAACGTATCGTGTCGGAGGCTGTTGAACAAGTCCGCCCACTGATCGAAGTACGTCGCCATCACATCGCCGTTCACATATGCCCTGAGTCGTCCTATATTCGGGGCGATAGCAAGCGCCTCGTGCAGGTAGTCGCAAACTTGCTGAACAATGCTACGAAGTACACTCCTGAAGGTGGCGCAATCGATCTAAAACTAGCAGTGCGTAGCGACACTGTTATGATTACTGTAGAAGATAATGGCATTGGCATGGCGTCTGATTATTTGAGCAAAGTGTTTGACATGTTCAGCCAGGCGCAAAGAACAACAGATCGCTCGCAGGGTGGCTTGGGAATCGGACTATCACTGGCGAAAAGCTTAGTCGAAAAACACGGTGGTTCGGTGAAAGCGGAGAGTGCCGGCTTGGGCCAAGGTAGTAGATTCACGGTTTCGCTGCCACGAATTTCCGTTTCAACCACGGAAATAGAAATACAGCCAGATCGTTCGGACAGCATCCGGCATAGCGGCCTGCGAATCATGGTAGTAGACGACAATGTTGATGCCGCCACCATGCTCGCCATGTTCCTTGAAGCGGAAGGACACCAAGTGATTGTCGAGCATGACTCTCGACGCGCGCTTGAGTTGGCTCGCGGAAACCGCCTGGACGCTTTTCTGCTGGATATTGGCTTGCCGTATATTGATGGCAACGAACTTGCAAGGCGGTTGCGTGCGCAGCCCGAATCAGCATCTTCGCTTTTGATTGCAGTGACCGGCTATGGACAGGAGCAGGACAAGCGAAGCACCTCTGCTGCCGGATTTGATCATCATCTTGTCAAGCCAGTCGACATGACGCAGTTGGCCTTGCTACTTGCTAACTTAGCGCAAAAAAACGTCGCGGGACGTTGGCGACCTTGAGCGCTTTATCCTTTATGAACGCCACGAACTTACACTTGCTTCCAGCGTGATACACATCGCTGCGAGGCGAGGTCTGAACATTAGGCATGTCGAATGGCCGCTTTGGGGCGGTAGCTGCCGGTCGTCGACGCCCTGTGCCAGGCCAAGTCTGAACTAGCACGATTAGGCGCGGGCGGAGCTTGGCCGGTTACGCTTCGCTAACCCGCCGACGCGTTTTCGTGGTGTTAGCCGACGACATTGCGCGGCGCGCCGCCTTGCCACGCTTCGATGTTGTCAATCAGCTGATCCGCCAGCACCTGCATCGCTTGCGAACTGGCCCACGCCGAATGCGGTGTGAGGATGAAGTTCGGCAGCCGCAGGTTCAGCAGCACGTTGTCTTCCGGCGGCGGCTCCTTTACCAGCACGTCGAATCCGGCGCCGGCGATCACGCCGGTGCGCAGCGCGTCTGCCAGCGCCACCTCGTCCACCAGGCCGCCGCGCGCGGTGTTGATCAGCAGCGCCGAGCTTTTCATCCGTATCAATTCCTTGGCGCAGATGATGTTGCGTGTGTTGTCGTTGAGCGGCAGGTGCAGGCTGAGGACATCCGATGTCTCCAGCAGCTCGTCCCATGAGACCTGCTTGATGCCTTCGTCCGTCACCGGCGAGCGGTTGAATACAACCACCTCCATGCCGAAGGCGCGGGCGATCTGCGCCACCGATTTGCCTAGCGCGCCGTAGCCTGCAAGGCCAAGCCGGCTGCCGGCCAGATCGGAAATCGGGTGCCCGAACAGGCAGAATCGCTCCGACTTTTGCCACAGGCCCGCTTCGATGTCCTCGCGGTAGGCCACCAGCTGCCGGCGCAGCGCCAGGATCAGCGCGAAGGTATGCTCGGGCAGCGTGTGCACCGCGTAGTTGCGGATGTTGGAGACGACGATGCCGCGCTCGCGGCAGGCTTGCAGGTCGACGATGTCGGTGCCGGTGGCTGCCACCGCGATCATTTTCAGATCCGGCAACTGCGCCAGGTCGTCGGCGCGCAGCGGCACCTTGTTGGTGATGGCGATGGTGGCGCGCGCGTCGCGAAGGCGCTGCACCGCGTCGGCGGCTTTGGTGGCCGGGTATTCGCTCCACTCGTGCGCGAAGGATGGCTTGCGGACCTTGGCGATGACGCTGTCGCGGTCGAGGAAAACGATGCGCTGGGTGTCCTGCACGGTGTCGGTCATAGGGCTACCTCATAAGTTGTGGCGCGTGCCGCCGGTGGTGGTGCTTTCGGCAGGCGCATGCCTGGATGATTGGAGAACAGTTCGGCGACCCATTCGACAAATACCCGCACCTTGGCCGACAGGTGGCGGTTTTGCGGGTAGACCAGGTGCACTGGTATCGAGTCCGAGCTCCATTCCGGCAGCACCGTCTCGAAGCTGCCGTCGACGAGCATCGGGTCGAGCAAAAAATTCGGCATCTGCACGATGCCCAATCCGGCCAGCCCCGCCGCCGTATAGGCGGTGGTGTCGTTCAGGGCGATGTGGCCGGGCAGGGCGACCTGCACCCGCTCGGCGCCGCGCGAAAAGTCCCACTCGATGATTTTACCGGTCCTCGATGAAAAATAGTTAACGCACAGGTGGCGCGTCAATTCGTCCGGGTGCGCAGGGCGGCCGTACCGGTCCAGATACGCCGGCGTGGCGCAGGTGACGAAGTGCAGGATGCCGACGCGCCGCGCGATCAGGCTCGAATCGACCAGATGGCCGGCGCGTACCGCACAATCGACGCCTTCCTCGACCAGGTCGACCGCGCGGTCGCTGCAGCCCATTTCCATCTGGATGTCGGGGTAGCGCGTGAAAAAATCGGGCAGCGCCGGCACCAACACGCTGGCGGCCAGCCCGGTGGGGACATCGACCCGCAGCCGTCCGCTGGGACTCAGGCGCGTGCGCGACAGCGATTCCTCGGCGTCGCGGACGTCCGACAAGATGCGCAGGCAGCGCTCGTAATAGGCCGCGCCGTCGGCCGTGACGCTGACGTGGCGGGTGGTCCGGTGCAGCAGCTTGACCGCCAGCGACGCCTCCAGCGACTGGATCAGCGTCGAGACCGTGGCCTTGGGCAGTTGCATGATTTCGGCCGCGCGCGTGAAGCCGCCGGAATCGACCACGTTCACAAACACTTCCATCGCTTGCAGTTTATTCACTTGTGACCTCCATTGTTCACAATCCTGAACAATCAATTCGAATTTAAGCTATTTATCAGATTGTAGAACAAGTTTAAGATTGCTGTACTGCACCAAGGAAAGCATGGGCTGTTCCGGGGCAGAGGCAAGTTGTTACACCACGCAGGAAGGGGAACCATCATGAAACATCGGGACGGAATTTTTTCTACGGTTGCGATCGCGCTGACGGCGTTCGCGCTGGCGGGCGTCGTCTACACCGATGCCTACTTACAGACGGCCAAGGCCGAAGTGAGCGGCGTTCGTGCCCTGACCGAAGTGGCCAGCGGCGACGCGCTGGCTTGCGTTGATGCGTCGCTGATGTCCGCCGACGCGACTGGCACGGTGCAGCAGTGACCATCAAGCCACAGGATAAAGCGCTGCCGGAGCTGTCGGATCGGCTGAAGATCCGCAACCTGGAAGTGCGCGGCGCCGAAGGCCCGCTGCCGGCACGTCTGTACACCAGCGGCGACGCCGGCGCCAAGCGCGATACGCTGACGGTGTTTTTCCACGCCGGCGGTTTCGTCGGCGGCGATCTGGACGACGCGGACAGCTTCCTGCGCCATCTGGCCGACGACCATCCGGGGATGGCCGTGCTGGCCTCCGGCTACACGCTGGCGTGTGTCAGCCCGTTCCCCGCCGCGGTGGAAGACGCCCACGCCGTGCTGACGTGGGCCAAAAAGAACAAGGGCAAGATCGGCTGGACCGGCAAGCAGCTGATGGTGGCCGGTATCGAGGCCGGCGCCAATCTGGCGGCGGTGTGCGCACTGATGTCGCGCGACCGCGGCGGCCCGGCGCTGACCGGACAAATCCTCATCATGCCGATGCTGGACCCGGGCCTGACCACCTGCTCGATGCGCGAAATGCAGCAGGCGCCGGAGCTGCTGGACGTGGCCGACGCCTGCGCGGCGGCCTACCGTGGCTACCTGCCCAACGCCGCCGACCGCACGCACCCGTACGCGTCGCCGCTGCAATCGAGCCGTTTGAAAAACCTGCCCCCCGCGCTGATCCTGTCGTCCCAGGACGATCCGCTGCGCGACGAGGCGGAACAATACGGCGCCAAGCTGATTTCGTGCGGTGTCAAAACCACCGTCATCAGGATGGCGCCGCAACCCCTGCAGGATCCGGGGGCCCGTAACGACTGCGCGTGCAAATGTGCCGCGCTGGGCGAAATCGCCAGCTTTGTCACTAACCTGGAACGGTCCGAGACGCCGCCAGCTTCATAGATCACTAGGGACAGCACCCTAACCAATTGCAGTATCAGTAGTCACGTCCCCACTGGCTTGCCGGCGGGGCGCTAGTACCGTGTTTTCTCGATTTTCGTCGAGGCAGCCGGTGCCGCCATTTCTATTAAATATTTTCATACAAAAAGGAACTAAAATGAAAAACATTAAACAATTAACCGCTGTAGCCCGGCCGTTGGCCGCCGCTATGGCGCTGGCGGGACTGGCCGCTTTCGGTCTCACGGGTTGCGACGACGCCAAGGGCAAGACCGAAGCGCCGGCGGCGGGCGGCGGCGGGCCACCGATTTCGGCGGCCACCGTGGTCGAGAAAACCATCACCGAGACCCAGGAGTTCTCGGGTCGCCTGGAAGCGGTCGAGCAGGTGCAGATTCGCCCGCGCGTCGGCGGCTTCATCACCGCGATCAACTTCAAGCCGGGCAGCCAGGTCAAGAAAGGCGACGTCTTGTTCGTCATCGACGCGCGTCCTTATCAAGCCGAGGCCAATCGCGCCGAAGCGGCCGCCGGCTCGGCGCGCGCCAAGGCCGAACTGGCCAAGCTGGAACTGAACCGCGCCGAAAAACTGCTGGCCGATAAAGCCATCGCCCAGCGCGAATACGACGAACGCGCTTCGAACCAGAAGCAGCTTGACGCCGACGCCCGCGCCGCACAGGCGCAGTACGAAGCGGCCAAGCTCAATCTGGCCTACACCCGCGTCGAATCGCCGATCAACGGCCGCGTGTCGAAAGCGGAAATCACCCTCGGTAACCTGGTCGATGCGTCGGCCGTGCTGACCTCCGTGGTCTCGCTGGAAAACATCTACGCTTCCTTCGACGGTGACGAGGACACCTATCTGCGCGTCGGCGCGGCCGCCCACAAGGGCGAACCGGCCATCGTCAAGATCGGCCTGGCTAACGAAACCGGCTTCCCGCATGAAGGCAAGCTCGAATTCGTCGACAACCAGCTCGATCCACGCAGCGGTTCGGTGCGCATGCGCGCGACCCTGGCCAACAAGGACGGCACCCTGGTTCCAGGTCTGTTCGCCCGCGTGCAGCTGTCCGGCACCACCGGCGCCAAGTCGACGCTGTTGATCAACGAGCGCGCCGTCAGCACCGATCAAAGCCGCAAGTTCGTGTTCGTGGTCGGCGCCGGCAACAAGGCCGAGTACCGCGCCGTCACGCTGGGCCCACAGGTCGATGGCCTGCGCGTCGTGCGCGAGGGTCTGAAACCGGGCGAGAAGATCGTCATCAATGGTCTGCAGCGCGTGCGTCCCGGCGCGCCGATCACGCCTACCGTGGTGCCGATGGATTCCGATCCGCTGGCCGCCAACGTGGCCAAGCCGGAGTCGAAACCCGACGCCAAAAAAGATGAAAAAGTAGCCGCCGCTAACACCAAGGCCGGCACCTCCAAGGAATAAGAATATGAATATCTCCCGATTTTTTGTCGACAAGCCGATTTTCGCGGCCGTACTGTCGATCATTATCTTCGTCGCCGGCTTGATATCGATCTTCAAGCTGCCGATCTCGGAATACCCGGACGTGGTGCCGCCATCGGTGGTGGTGCGCGCGCAGTATCCGGGCGCGAATCCGAAGATCATCGCCGAAACCGTGGCCGCGCCGCTTGAGGAACAGATCAACGGCGTCGAGAACATGCTGTACATGTCCTCGCAAAACACCTCGGACGGCGCGCTGGCGCTGACCGTCACCTTCAAGATCGGCACCAACGTCGAGCAGGCCGAAACGCAGGTGCAAAACCGCGTTCAGCGTGCGCTTCCGCGTCTGCCGGAAGAGGTGCGCCAGATCGGCGTGACGACCGTCAAGTCGTCGCCCAATCTGACCATGGTGGTCCACCTGTCCTCGCCGAACGGCCGTTACGACGACCTGTATCTGCGTAACTACGCGGTGTTGAACGTCAAGGACCAACTGGCCCGCCTGCCCGGCATGGGCGAGGTGCAGCTGTTCGGCGCCGGCGACTATTCGATGCGCGTCTGGCTCGATCCGCAAAAGGTCGCGCAGCGTAACCTGACCGCCGGCGACATCGTCGATTCGATCCGCGAGCAGAACGTGCAGGTCGCCGCCGGTGTGATCGGCCAGGGCCCGAGCAAGGGCGCCGACTTCCAGCTGACCGTCAACACGCACGGCCGCCTGCAAAGCGAAGAAGAGTTTGGCGACATCGTCGTCAAGACCAATGCCGACGGCGCCGTGACGCGTCTGCGCGATGTGGCGCGCCTGGAAATGGGCTCGAACTCGTATGCCCTGCGCTCGCTGTTGAACAACAAATCGGCTGCCGCGATTCCTATTTTCGAAGCACCTAACGCCAACGCCTTGCAGCTGTCGGCCGACGTACGCTCGACGATGGAACGCCTGTCGAAAGATTTCCCGGAAGGCGTCGCTTACGACATCGTATACGACCCGACCCAATTCGTGCGGGAGTCGATCCGCTCCGTGATCCACACTTTGGTCGAAGCGATCATCCTGGTGGCGCTGGTGGTGATCATCTTCCTGCAAACCTGGCGCGCATCGGTGATTCCGCTGCTGGCCGTTCCCGTCTCGGTGGTTGGTACCTTCGCCGTGATGCTGGCCTTTGGCTTCTCGATCAACACGTTGTCGCTGTTCGGCCTTGTTCTGGCGATCGGTATCGTGGTCGATGACGCGATCGTGGTGGTGGAAAACGTCGAACGGAATATTCACGAAGGCCTGGCGCCGCGTGAAGCGACCATTCAGGCGATGAAAGAGGTGAGCGGTCCGATTATCGCCATCGCGCTGGTGCTGTGCGCCGTGTTCGTGCCGATCGCGTTCGTTTCGGGCTTGTCCGGCCAGTTCTACAAACAGTTCGCACTGACCATCGCTATTTCGACCGTGATCTCGGCATTCAGCTCGCTGACGCTGGCTCCGGCCCTGGCCGCAGCGCTGCTCAAACCGCACGATGCGCCGAAAGACGCGCTGACTCGTGGCATGGACAAGGTCTTCGGCCGCTTCTTCGGCTGGTTCAACCGCTTCTTCAACCGCGCCTCGGATCGTTATGAAAAGGGTGTGACCGGTGTATTGAAGCGCAAAGGCGGTTCGCTGGTTGTCTACGCTGTATTGGCTGTCGCCGCCGGCTTCATGTTCAAGCTGGTGCCACCGGGCTTCGTTCCGGCACAGGACAAGCAGTACCTGATCGGCTTCGCCCAGTTGCCTGACGCCGCATCCCTGGACCGTACCGACGCCGTGATCCGCAAGATGTCGGACATCGCCAAGGACATCCCGGGTATCGACAACTCGATCGCTTTCCCGGGCCTGTCGATCAATGGCTTCACCAACGCGCCAAACGCCGGTATCGTCTTCGTGGGCCTGAGCGCCTTCGACAAGCGTCACGGTAAAGAGCAGTCGGCTGAAGGCATCGCCGCTGAAATGAACAAGCGTATGGGTTCGATCGAAGGCGCGTTCGTGATGGTGCTGCCACCGCCGCCGGTCAACGGCCTCGGTACCACCGGCGGCTTCAAGCTGATGCTGCAGGACCGTGAGAACCAGGGTTACGACGCGCTGTATAAAGCTGTGCAGGCGGTGCAGGCGAAAGCGGCCACCAATCCTAAACTGGCCGGCGTCTTCTCGGGCTACCAGATCAATGTGCCGCAGCTGTTCGCCGACGTCGATCGCGTCAAGGCCAAGCAGTTGGGTATTCCGCTGCAGACGATTTACCAGACCTTGCAGATCAATCTGGGCTCGCTGTATGTGAACGACTTCAATCAGTTCGGCCGTACCTACCAGGTGCGCGTCCAGGCCGACCAGCAATTCCGTTCGCACCCGGAGGATATCGCCCAGCTGAAGGTCCGTAACGACAAGGGCGAGATGATTCCGCTGTCGTCGCTGATGCGCGTCAAGGATACCTATGGCCCGGACCGCGTACAACGCTATAACGCCTTCGTTGCTGCCGAAATCAACGGTGCACCGGCTCCCGGCGTGTCGTCGGGCGAAGCGCAGGCTGAAATGACGCGGATCGTCGAAGAGGTTCTGCCGAAGGGTATCGGCTACGAGTGGACGGAACTGGTGTACCAGGACATCCTGTCCGGTAACACGATGATTTACGTGTTCCCGCTGTGCGTACTGCTGGTGTTCCTGGTGCTGGCCGCCCAATACGAAAGCTGGACCCTGCCGCTGGCCGTGATCCTGATCGTGCCGATGTCGATTCTGTGCGCGCTGATCGGCGTCAAGCTGACCGCTGGCGACAACAACGTCTTCACGCAGATCGCATTGTTCGTGCTGGTGGGCTTGGCCTCGAAGAACGCGATTCTGATCGTGGAATTCGCCCGTGAACTGGAACACCAGGGCCGTAGCGTGGTCGAAGCGGCGCTCGAAGCTTGCCGCCTGCGTCTGCGTCCGATTCTGATGACGTCGATCGCATTCATCATGGGCGTGCTGCCGCTGGTGTTCTCCAGCGGCGCGGGTTCGGAAATGCGTCATGCGATGGGTGTGGCGGTGTTTGCCGGCATGCTGGGCGTGACCTTCTTCGGCCTGTTCCTGACGCCCGTGTTCTACGTCCTGCTGCGTAACCTGGCCATCCGCATGGAGAAAAAACCTGCCGCCGCTGGCGACGGCGCGGTGGTAAAACTGGAAGGGACCCACTAATATGAACAAGCTGCAAATGATCGCCAAAGGTGTGGCACCGGTACTGGCAGCGCTGCTGATGACGGCATGCGCCGCGCCGGAATTCAAACAGCCGGCGGTGGAAGTGCCAACCGCCTTCAAGGAATCGCAAACGCCAACGGCCGCCGATGTGTCGGTAGCGGTGCAAACCGCAGCCGATGGCAGCACCTGGAAACAGGCGCAGGCCGCCGAAGCGCAGCCGCGCGGCGAATGGTGGCTGGCCTTCAACGATCCAGCCCTCAATGAGCTGATCGCGGAAGCCGCCCGCGCCAACGCCAACCTGTCGGTGGCTGCCGCCCGCGTCAAGCAGGCCCGCGCCATCGCCGGCGTGGCGGAAGCGGATCGCATTCCGCAAGTCGGCGTCAACGCCGGCGCCCAGCGTCAGCGCCAGTCGGCGACGTCGCTCGGCCTGCCCACCGGCACGGACGTTCCGGCGGGCAAGGTATTTAGCGCCAACCTGACCGCCAGCTACGAGGTCGATCTGTTCGGCCGCGTATCGTCGAACGTCAGCGCCGCCCGCAGCGACGCCGCCTCGATCGAGGCGACCTACCGCTCGGTGCTGCTGTCGGTGCAAGCCGACGTGGCGCAGACTTACTTCCGTCTGCGCGCCACCGACGCCGAACTGGAAACGTTGAACCGCACGGTGCAGACGCGTGAAGAGGATGTCAAAGTCAACCAGCGTCGTTTCGACCTGGGCGACATCGGCGAATTCGATCTGGCGCGCTCCAAGACCGAGCTGGCAACGACGCGCTCCGAATTCATCGGCCTGCAGCGTCAGCGCGTGACCACCGAACATGCGCTGGCGGTCCTGCTGGGTAAACCGGCGGCCAGTTACACGGCCGGCGTGACGCCGCTGCTGGACACCGCGCTGCTGCCGGTGATCCCGGCCGGCATGCCGTCGTCGCTGCTGGAGCGCCGTCCCGATATCGCCGCCGCGCAGCGTACGATGGAAGCGTCCAACGCCCGCATCGGCGTGGCCCGTTCGGCCATGTTCCCGGCGCTGACGTTGAGCGCAAGCGGTGGCGGCTCGTCGGCCGACACCGTGGCCGAAGTGTTCAAGTGGAGCAGCCGTTCGTGGGTGTTGGGCGCGCTGATGTCGATGCCGATCATCGACGGTGGCCGCAACAAGAACAACATCCTGCGCAGCGAAGCCGCACTGGAGGAGTCGGTCGGTACTTACCGTCAGAGCGTGCTGGTGGCCTTCGCCGAGGTGGAAGACAACCTGGCCGGCCTGCGTATCCTGGCCGGTCAGACGGCGCAGATGGAAGCGGCCCTGGTGTCGGCACGCCGTTCCGCCGACCTGGCGCAAAAGCTGTACACGGCCGGCCGTTCGAGCTACCTCGAACTGCTGGACGCGCAGCGCAACCTGGCGGCGGTGGAACGCACCGCCGTGCAGTTGCGCGGCACGCGTGCGGTGACCACCGTGGCGCTGATCCGCGCCCTGGGTGGTGGCTGGGATAGCGCCGGCGGCACCGCCACCGCGCCTGCGGCACCGGCGGTCGCGCAGCAATAAGCCGATCGCCCATAGAAAAAGCGGACCCGAATCAAATCGGGTCCGCTTTTTTTTTACGTCTTACAGAACGAAGATTACTTCACGACGGCTGGAGATGCGACGCCATCGGTTGCTTCGGTCTTGGCGGCCTTGGCGTGTGCTTTGGCTTTGGTTTTGTTTGCCTTGGCGTGGGCGTCGGCCTTGTCGGCGTTGGCTTCAGCGTGAGCGACAGCGACGTCTTTCTTGGCGTCGGCTTCTACCTTGGCGGTTTTTGCGTCGGCCTTGATTTCAGCTTTGGTTTCTTTCGCTTCGGCTTTGACGGCGGCTTTGGTTTCTTTAGCTTCTGCCTTGGCAGCTGCTGGAGTAGCGGTGGTGGCAGGAGTTTGCGCAAAAGCTGCGGTTGCGAACAGGCCGGCGATCAGGGTAGCGATAAGTTTGTTCATGATGAAATCCTCATTCAGGTTTTGATTAGGGCCGGGACAATTCCCGTGTCACTGAGCAGAAAACGCGGCCCGGATTGCCCTCGTTGACGGGCTTTACAATCGCTTACATGTTCGTCATCGCACAGAAGTCGCATGCGCGCGGCGCTACGCTGAGGTTATGAGCGAATCCCTGAAAACCTATAAAGCCAAGCGTAACTTCGCGATCACCCCCGAACCTGCCGAAGGCGGCGAGGAAGGCGGAGAGTCGCTGACGTTCGTCATTCAAAAGCATTGGGCCAGCCGGCTGCATTACGACTTCCGGCTCGAACTCGATGGCGTCATGATGAGTTGGGCCGTCCCCAAGGGGCCGAGCTACGACACGCACGACAAGCGCATGGCGGTGCATGTCGAAGACCATCCAATCTCGTACAACGATTTCGAGGGCACCATCCCGCCGAAGCAGTACGGCGCCGGCAAGGTGATCATCTGGGATAAGGGCTACTGGAAGCCGCTGGACGACCCGCGCAAGGCGCTGGCCGCCGGGAATCTGAAATTCGAGTTGACCGGCCATAAAATGCACGGTAAATGGGTGCTGGTGCGGATGAAGGGCAAGGGCGAAAAACAGGAACCCTGGCTGCTGATTAAAGAGAAGGACGAACATGCCCGTCCGGCCGAGGAGTTTAGCGTGGTCGATGAGATGCCGGACAGCGTGAAGGCCTTGCCTTTGCCTGGGACATCCACCACGGTGCCGGCAAAAGTGGCGAAGGGCGCGACGAAAGCCCCAACGAAAACCACAACGAAGGCCGCTCCCAAGGCAGCCCCGAAGACCGCAGCCCCCAAAACCGATCTGCCGGAGACCTTGACACCGCAACTGGCGACGCTGGTCGACGGTCCGCCGTCGTCGCCGGAAGACTGGCTGTTCGAGATCAAGTTCGACGGCTACCGGATACTCACGCGTGTCGACGGCGCGGATATCCGCCTGATTACCCGCAACGGAAACGACTGGACGCACAAAATGGGTCCGCTGCACGACGCGATTGCGAAAATGAAGCTGCCATCGGGCTGGTATGACGGCGAGATCGTCGTGCACGATGAAGAAGGGCGCCCCGACTTCGGCCTGCTGCAAAACGCCTTCGACGAGAATCACGCCGGCGACATGGTGTACTTCATTTTCGACATCCCGTTCCATGACGGCCGGGACCTGCGCGATATGCCGCTTGAGGAGCGTCGCGCCATCCTGGAACAGGTACTGGCAAAGAAGGCCAACGACACCGTTCGCTACAGCGCCGCGCTGAACGCCACGCCGGAGGATATGATCGCCGCCGCCTGCAGCATGGGATTGGAGGGCATCATCGGCAAGCGGCGCGATTCGGCATACACGTCGCGTCGCAGCGGCAGCTGGATCAAGCTCAAATGCGGGCAGCGGCAGGAATTCGTCATCGGCGGCTACACCGACCCGCAAGGCTCGCGCAGCGGCTTCGGTTCGCTGCTACTGGGGACGTACGACAAGGACGGCAAGCTGCAATACGCCGGCAATGTCGGCAGCGGCTTTAACGGCGCGTCGCTGAAGGAGTTGAAAGCCAAGATGGATCAACTGACGGCCGACAAGAGCCCGTTCGTGCCGAACAAGGATATCGACAAGCATGCGCACTGGCTCAAGCCGACTTTGGTGGCGGAAGTGGCGTTCGGCGAATGGACGCGATCCGGTTCGATTCGTCATTCCGTATTCAAAGGCCTGCGCAAGGACAAAAAAGCCAGCGTCATCACGCGCGAGCTCCCTGCCCATATGAAGGAGAAGGAGAACACCGACATGGAAACCTCTAGCGCCGTGCAGGGCAAGCTTCCAGCATCGCTGAAAGTGACCAACCCCGATCGCGTGATCGACAAACAAAGCGGAGCGACCAAGATCACGCTGGTGCGGTACTACGCGCTGGTTGGCGCGCTGATGCTTCCGCACTTAAAAGGCAGGCCGGTATCGCTGGTGCGGGCGCCGGCCGGCGTCGGCGGCGAGCTGTTTTTCCAGAAGCACGTGGAGAGCAACAAGCTGCCCGGCGTGAAGAGTTTGAACCAGGCGCTGGACCCGGACCATCCGCCGATGCTGGAAGTGTCGACGGAGCAGGGCTTGCTGTCGTCCGCGCAGTGGAACGTGGTGGAGCTGCATACGCAAAACGCCAGCGCCACCAGTTATGAGAAACCGAACCGCATGGTGTTCGATCTTGACCCGGGAAAGAACGTCACATGGAAGCAGATACAGGAGGCCGCACAGTTGATGCGCGCTTTCCTCGATCATTTGGGTTTGCCGGCGTTTTTGAAGACCAGTGGCGGCAAGGGTTTGCACGTGGTGGTGCCGATCAAGCCGGGGTACGGCTGGGATGACGTGAAGGCGTTTTCGCAGGCGATCGTGGCCCATATGGCGCACAATATTCCCGAAAGGTTTGTGCTCAAGAGCGGGCCTAGTAATCGGGTGGGTAAGATCTTTATCGATTATTTGCGTAATGGGCGTGGCGCGACGACCGCCTGCGCCTGGTCGGCGCGCGCGCGGCCGGGGTTGGGGATTTCTGTGCCGGTGGCTTGGGAGGAGCTGGATAAGCTGACCGGTGGCGATCATTGGACCGTGGGGACCGTGCATACGCGGCTTGATGTCGGCAATTCGCCGTGGGACGGCTACGCGAAGGCGGCCAAAGGATTGGCGCCGGCGATGAAGATGCTGGATTTTAAACCGGGGGCGGGGAGCTGAACTGCCAGCGGTTCCGCTCCTTGATTTTCGCTGCTCGAACGAGGGCGTATTAAGGCTTTGCCTAATCCGCCCTACTTGCTTCCGTGGTTTGTTGGCGCCGCGGTGCGAAGCTTAAGCCGCCTTGCGTGATGTCGATGATTTCGCGGTGCTTTTGGCTCTTGCCGCTGCGGCGGGCGCCTTTTTAGCCGTGCTGGTTTTGCGGCGCGGAGCTGGTGCTTCTTCTTCTTCCTCCTCCTCGTCGGCCTTTGCGGCGCTTTTGCGCGGCGCCGGTTTGGCCGCACCTTTGCCAGGGCGCTTGCCCAGGCTGTCCTGCAACAGCGCGACCAGATCGACCACATTCGATGGCTTGGCCGGCTTGTCCTCCGCCTCGGCGGCGGTGATGGTCTTGGTCTGACCGGCCTTGACCTTTTTCTTCACCAGTTCGAGAACGTCGTCCTTGTAGGTGTCGCGATACTGCTCCGGCTTCCATTCCTCGCTCATGCCTTCGACCAGCGATAATGCCATCTGCAGTTCCTTGTCGCTGATGCCGGCCGCTTTGGCGCTCGCCGGCGGCAGCTTCAGTTCCTCGGCGCTGCGGATCTCCGCTTCATACCGCAGTGTATTGAGTACGATCTTGTCATCGATGCAGACCAGCGCGCACAGGTGCTGCTTGGTGCGGATCACCACCGTCGCGATGCCGATCTTGCCGGCCTTGCGCAGCGTTTCGCGCAGCAGCGCGTAGACCTTGGCGCCGCCCTTGGACGGCGCCAGGTAGTACGGCTGTTCGTAATAGGTCAGCGGCACGTCGGCGGCGTCGACGAAGGCCTGGATGTCGATGGTGCCGGTGGCTTCGACGTTGGCCCGTTTCAGGTCCTCGTCGGAGAGGACGACATATTCGTCTTCTTCATACTCATAGCCTTTGACGATGTCGTCCCAGGTCACGTCCTTGCCGGTCTTTTTGTTATAGCGCTTGTAGCCCACCGGTGAAAAGTCGCGGCGGTCGAGCATCGTCAAATCCAGCTCGTGCGTCTGCACCGCCGAATACAGTTCGACCGGAATATGCACCAGCCCGAAGCTGATGGCGCCTTTCCACATCGCGCGGGCGGCCATGGCTCAGGACCCCACGGAACCGGTAATCGGCAGCACGATGCCGCTGATATAGCTGGAGCACGACGGCGCGGCCAGGAACACGTAGGCCGGCGACAGCTCCTGCGGCTGCGCGGCGCGGCGCATGTCGGTAGCCTGGCCGAATTTCGCGATCTTCTCGGGCGACTGGTCGGCCGGGTTGAGCGGCGTCCACACCGGTCCCGGCGCCACCGCGTTCACGCGGATGCCCTGGTCCAGCAGATTGGAGGCCAGCGACATCGTGAACGCGTGGATCGCGCCTTTGGTCGTCGAGTAGTCGAGCAGCTGGCTGGAGCCCTGCAGACCGACCACCGAGCCGGTATTGATGATGGAGGCGCCGCGCTTGAGGAAGGGCAGCACCGCCTTGGCCATGTGGAAGTAGCCGTAGACGTTGGTTTTCATCGTCATGTCGAAGCGGTCTTCGGTGATGTCGGTCAGCTTCTCGGCGTGCTCCTGGAAAGCGGCGTTATTGACCAGGATATCGAGCCGGCCGAAGTGGTCGTGGGCCTGCTGGGCGGCCTGGCGGCAGAAGGCCGCGTCGCGCACATCGCCGCGCAGCAGCAGGCAGCGCTGGCCTTCCGCTTCGACATAGCTCTTGGTGTCGTTCGCGTCCTGGTCTTCGTCCAGATAGATGATGGCAACGTCCGCGCCTTCGCGCGCATACAGCACCGCCACCGCGCGGCCGATGCCGGAGTCACCGCCGGTGATCAAGGCTGTCATGCCGGCCAGCTTGCCGCTGCCGGCGTAGTCGGGCGCGAGGAATTCCGGCTTGAGCTGCATTTGCGCCTCCACGCCTGGCTTTTCCAGGTGCTGCGAGGGCATCGTGCCCGGATAGTCATGTTCGGTGGTTTGCACCGGTCCCTGACGGTCACCCGACTGGCTGCCAGAGGATTTTTCCTGCTGGTCCGCCTGGTCCTGGCGCTGTTGAATTTCGCGTTGCTGGCTCGCGGTACCCGCGTCTGCCCGGTTTTCCGAATTTGGCATAATTTTCTCCCTGTTGCGTAGAAGGTCTAGTATTCGTCTTGGTTGCCGAGATGACGGTGCGCTTTTTCACACATGGAAGCAGATGCGGACGGAAGTTTGGGAGCCGTTCTGTGGCACACTGGAAGCAAGCGGTTCCGCACAAAAATAAAGTACCTAGGGGCAACATGATGACCGACATTCCAGCGCGCTCCGGCAGCGTCGGCGCGTATTTCAATACCAGCCGCGAGCGGCGCGAGCATTTCCAGTCGATCTGTGGGGAGATGTTCTCCCGGCTCGTTATCGCCAACAGCGTCGATGACATAACGGTGGCTTCTGCGGGCAAGGCAACCGGCTTGCTGGTGCTGGACCTGAATGGTTACGCGCGTCCGGGCGGATTGGCCGCGATCGGCCATCTCATCGCCGACCGCGCCGGCGCGCCGCTGTTGGTGTTGTGCGGCTATGAGCAGTGCGCATGGTTACCCGAACTGATGGTTTTCGGACCCTTCGACTACCTGATTTGCCCCGCGCTGGATGACGAACTGCGGCACGCCGTCAGGCAGGCCTTGTCGGTGTC
Organism: Duganella sp. AC917; assembly: GCF_979258245.1. Classification (NCBI taxonomy): domain Bacteria; kingdom Pseudomonadati; phylum Pseudomonadota; class Betaproteobacteria; order Burkholderiales; family Oxalobacteraceae; genus Duganella; species Duganella sp. AC917. The sequence continues at coordinate 2,674,832 of NZ_OZ409848.1, read as the reverse complement.
CGACGATCCGGCAGCCGCCACGCAACAGCGCCTGTTCGACAAAGAACGCGAGCTGCGCGATCTCGTCGCCTTGCAGCGCGGCGTGCAGCACGCCATCGGCGCCATCGACAATATCGACAGGATGGCAGCCAAGGTATGTCAGGCTTTGTGCGGTTTTCCGGGTGTTTATCACGCCTCGCTGCTGCATGTGAAGCACCACGGCGACCTGCGGCTGGTGGCGCAGGCGTCGCCCGATGATCTCAATCTGGCCACGCTGCTGGGACGGACCGACCATCTGCTGCAATCGGCGCTGCGTGACGTTTTTCCGCCGTTGATGGCGGTATCGTCAGGGCGCATGGTGCTGCTGGACGCGCCGGAGAAGACCGGCGATCCGGAATTGGCCATGCGCTTGCACGATCGTTACGTGCGGATGGTGCTGGCGCTGCCGCTGCGCTCCGAGGCGGGCAACCTGGAGACGGAATCGGTCCTCGGCGCGGTTTGTCTGATGTTCGACCGCCACATCGCCTTCTCCCGCGATCAATTTTCGACGTTCGCCAGCCTGGCGCAGTTTGTCAGCCTGGGTCTGGGTATGAGCGAATTAAAGCATCGGAACGACGAGCTTTCGGGGCAGCTCTCGCAACTGAGCACGGTCGACCATCTGACGGGCGCCGCCAACCGGCGCGCCGGCGAGGCGACGCTGGACAACGAATTGCAGCGCGCGCGCCGATACGGGCTGCCGCTGGCGGCGATGTCGTTCGAGGTAAGCAGCTTCCGCTCGGCGAACGACCCCTATGGACATCCGCTCGGCGACGCCGCCTTGCGTCTGGCGGCGGAGACGGTAGTGCGCCGGCTGCGCGCGTCCGACATGCTGGCCCGGATGCGCGGCCAGGAGTTTTTAATCATCGCCACGCACACCACGGCCGCCGATGCGATGCTGCTGGTGGAAAAACTGCGCCAGGCGATCGCTGACGCGGATTTGCCGGGTTGCGACAGCGTCAGCGTCAGTTTGGCCATCGCGCAGGTGAGGCCGGAGGAGGGTGTCGATGCGGTGCTGGACCGGCTCGACGCGGCATTGCAGCGCGCCAAACGGGCCGGGCGGAATCATATCGAGTTGGCTGGATAGCAGCGGCGGTGCGCGAAATCTGTCCAGCGGCTCTGCCCGAGCGCTGGCGGCCGATGAAGTGACAATGCGCGCATTTTCTACGATGTCAGCCTGCTATGCTTCCGCTTAATTATCGCTCTTGTGACGGGATCCCATGCGGAAGTTAATCTCCATGCTGCTGATCGCTTCGACTACGCTATGCGTATCTGTTCGCGCCGATAACGAAGATGCTGTTCGACAAGCACAGGAGGCCGCGCAGCGATGGTTTGCAGCGGCAGATGCTGGCCTCTATCAGAAAACATGGGAGCAGGCCGCAATCCCTTTCCAGCAAGCGGTGGCCAAGACCGAGTGGGAGAAAGCGCTAAGGACGGTGCGCGCACCAATTGGCGAGGTAAAGAATCGTTCGGTAACTTCTGCAACGTTCACCGAAAGACTTCCTGGCGCCCCCAAAGGGCAATATGTGGTGATTCAGTACGCCAGTAAATATACGAAAAATGCTGAGGTCACAGAGACCGTTATCCCGATGTTGAGTGAGGACGGCATCTGGAGAGTTTCCGGCTATTTCGTCAAATAGGGCACGCAGGCATGACTTCAGTGCATGCGCAGTTGCTAAGTGAAGACTTGCATGCAGGGTTGTGGATTAAAAAACTCAGAGCTACGGCTGGGATGGTATTCCAAGTTCGATCCGTTGTCCTCTGTGCACTAGCCAGACCTGCATGTTGGATCAGTTCTTGTCCTTATAGGTGATGCGACCGCTCAGTTTCATCGTGCCTTGGCCCGTGCTGATGTCTTCAGCGCCGGTCATGTCACCGCCGCCGCTGGCCTTGCTGAATTTCCCCGTGCCACCCGTCACTTGGAATGTCGCGCCACTGAATACGAAGTTCGACCCTACGCCCGTTGGAACAAACTGACCGCTGTAGTCGGCGAAGATCTGGTCGCCGGCGACAGTGAGGATAATCAACTTTCCGGCGCTGAACGTAAACAACGTGCCGCTCTGGGTGATGCAATCACTGGAGATGAATGCCACCGGGCCGGTAAGGGCGCCGTCGCCACGCCCGATGATCACGCCGCCGAACTTGGACGGACAGCGCAGCGACGGGCCGGGAGTTTCCGTCAGCATGCCGTTGATTTCAATTGGCACAGTAACGGAAGAATGAGCCATCGACGCGCTCGAAACCGCGAACCAAAGGGCGCCGGCAGCGACGCGCAGGGGCAATTTATTCATCGAGCATCTTTCGGGGAGAAGTGGATGCCTAATCATAAAGCTTAATTATAAAAATGACAATCTAACGTTGTCTTTTGTTGTTATTCCGCTCACCTGATTGTTCTAGTAACAGCTGCTTCGGGACGACTTTTAACCGACAGTGATAAAGCGTGAACCTTTCGCATGAGCAAGATGCTATGCTGCTGATGGCTACCGGCTGGGTCCGGCCAGAAGCGGACCTATACTTAGTGACGGGAGATGAGTGTGACAGAATTCCGATGGACGACTGCGAGTACAGTTTCCGAGGGCGAACTATTCGCCATCGATGGCGAGAACGTCTGGTCGCACAAATGGTTAAATATCAGCGATGATGCTGTCCAGTTGCCCCATCCTGATTACCGGCGCAGACACATCGTTTCAACATATACCGAATTGAAAAGCTAGCGGGGCGTGCATTTGCTGCATCCGAGGTTTCCCCCCAATGTGTGGGCTTTTTATGCCTAAGCCGGATACGGCCAAGAGCAGACGTCGAAAATTTTGAGTGCAATGTTGGGAGGGGCGTCATGAAGAGTAAAAGTCTAATTTTAATAGGGGCTTCAGCACTCAGTTTCGGCGCAGGTGCCGTTGCCGCCGAGATTGACTCCACGGTGGTGTCTGTGCATTACTCGGTGCGAGAAAACGACCCGGAGAAGCTAGTACAAATATTATTGAACCCGATAGAGCGCAGCATGCAAAAGCTTAACCGTGTCGTTGAAGTAAAGTCCGCCGCCAGCCACGGGGTAGTCGATATGGAAGTTGGCTTTGAAGGCAATGTGACGACGAAAGACTTGGCAGAGGTCATCACTCAAATCGAGATGCTGAAGCTCGCTGAGGGCTTAGTAGTTCTATCGTGCGTTATAGAAATGCGGCCAGCGCGTCTTTGACAAAGCCTCGACACCCATCGGCCAAAAGCGGTTTCTCATAAAATAGGAGCTCCAATGTCTATTAATAAGGTAGTTCTTGGATTTGTCATCGCTCTGCTAGTTTCTACTGCCAGTGCGCAGCAGGAGTTGCGTATCCCGGGAAATGCAAGCTATCTCGAACTGAATAACGGTGGTGTAATCTGCGGGCAGGAGTACGCGGGCTACCACGAAACCGTGACTGGTCTTGCTTGCACTGGAGGGCGTTACGCAGGCAACTATGAAAGTAGAACTGGGCAGGTTTCCTGCGGTGGAGATTATGGCGGTTCACAAGAAGGCCGCACAGGACTAGTATGTGCAGGAGGCCGCTTCGCGGGCTACCAAGAGAGCAGCGCCGGCGAGGTGGCTTGCGGTGGCGAGTACAGTGGCTCCCACGAAAGTCGCACAGGAAAAGTTTGCGCAGGCGGCCGCTATTCAGGCTACCAAGAAAGTCCGACTGGAGAAGTTGCCTGCGGCGGAACATACGGCGGCTATCATGAGAGCCGTACTGGAAAGGCTTGCGCCGGGGGCGGATATTCCAGCTACCATGAGAGCCGCACAGGGGAAATTGCGTGCGGCGGTCAGTTTAGTGGAATGCAAACGAGTCGCACTGGGCGCATTTGTTATGGCGGACGGTACGCGGGCGGCTCGGTGGAATAAGCTGACGGCGACTGTCTTGGCAGCTCTAGGCGCCGCCGCTGAAGTGGAATTGTAGAGCGCAAGATGCCAATCTAACCGGAGTCGTCCGAGTTCGGCCAAAAGCGGACATGGCTGCCCGAACTTTGGATATTGCATCGAGAAAAATGATGTTAATAGATGCATGATGAAGTTAAATTAAAAAATGACTGAGACAAAAATTTTGCTAGCCACTTCTTATATACCAACGAAATCAGGTCACCTGCCATTTGAAATTAATGCAGGACAGTCCATATTTATTCTTGGAAGAAATGGCACCGGCAAATCTGCCCTCGTGCACCTGATTAATAGGACACTAGGCGGAGCTGTGATATATATGCCAGGATCGCGACCTAGTTACTTCGATCAAGATAGCCTGTTGATGAACGCTACCTCCCGGAAAGCGTACGATAAGAATAAGATAAACTGGGATGCCTCGCCAGACACCCGCATTCGTCCAGTCTCAGGAACCACCAGAAACGAAAAAGCCATTCACGATATTCAGTCTGCACAGAACCAGTATCTAATTGACGCAACTGAGGACATCAAACTTAATGGTGTCAATTCCACTTCCATCAAGAAACTTCAATCCAACCAATCGCCTTTGGATCGAGTTAACTCAATATTTTCTCAAGCAAATCTGCCGATTCAAATTCTGCTGCAAGACGGGGAGCTACGCGCAAAACAAGGAGAAGCTATTTATAGTTATGCTCGCATGTCCGATGGTGAGCGTTCCGCTCTCGTTTTTGCATCTGAAGTTATAGCGGCTAAAGACGGCAGCATTTTTTTGATCGATGAACCAGAACTTCACCTGCATCCCGCTATCGTTGTACCTTTTTTGAAGGCATTAATAGTTGAACGACCCAATTGTGGATTCGTTGTTTGCACTCATGTGCTGGAGCTCCCGGAAAGCTCAAGCGATTCAAAGATTATTCTGGTAAGAGGTTGTCAATGGATAGGAGATTCCCCGCAATATTGGGATGTTGATATATTAGAATCCGTCAGTGAAGTTCCTGAGCAGCTTAGGGTAGATTTAATAGGGTCGAGAAGAAAGATATTATTTATAGAAGGAACGAAAACTAGCCTCGATCAACCGCTGTATTCGCTACTTTTCCCCACTCTTTCGGTAAAGCCTCGCCACTCTTGCCGCGACGTGATCCAAGCTGTCGAGGGCCTGCGTTCTACTAATGCCCTACATCGCGCTGAGGCCTTCGGCCTCATTGACCATGATGGTATGGATGCTGAACAACGAATGATGTTTGAATCTAAAGGTATTTTTCCACTTTCCATATTCTCGGTAGAAAGCTTGTACTATTGTGCAGAGGTTCTACACGCAATCGCTTCTATCCAGGCGAGTACCCGTGGCATAAACGAAGTGGAACTCTTGGAAAATGCCAAGATGACCGCTTTAGCTTCATTAAACGGCGCTGAAGATCAAGAACGATTGGTTTATAGGATTGTTGAGCGTCAAATTCGGGATAAGATTCTGCTCGCCCTTCCAAAACGTGAAAAGATAATCGCAATGGGGGCACAAAATATCGAACTAATATTTCCATCGCCATATCTTCGCGAATTGCAAATTTTTTCCAATATGTTGGAAAATAAAAATTTAGATGGCATCGTTGCTCGATATCCGGTCAGAGAGTCGAATGTATTAAGTACTCTAGCTAAATTGCTTCTGTTTATTAACCGTGAAGACTATGAGAGGTCCGTGCTAGCGCTAATACGGAACGATGCAAACCTCAAAAATTTGTTAAAAGCTAAGCTAGGTGTACTTGCCGAACATCTCAGTTCGTAGTACAACTCGAATTCGACCGCGAGCTTGCTGCCCCTTGGTGATTATACGAAAAAATAATTAAAAATCTTAGAATACTTGCTTTCGGCAGATTAATGAGCGGCATCCACTTTTGCAATCCGCCTAGGCACTGAAGATCGTGTCTAATTGCTAGCGCTTAATATATGAAGTTCGCCAGCTTTCGAACAGCGACCGCTACGGGGCGGAAGCTGCCGCGCACGTCTGCGATTCTTGCCCCCGCGCAGATATAACTCCACGGAGAAGTTGGACTCGGGCCGACAAAGACAATTCTGCTAATGCATATCTAGCTGATTCATCTATGCGTCAAACATTACGACCATCATGTATGATTGTGGCGATTGGTTCAGATCCGGAGTCGCATATGAAAGTCAGCAGGGAGCAGGTCGCGCTCAACCGTGAGCGCATCGTCGAGACGGCGGCGCGGTTGTTCCGCCAGAAGGGCTACGACGGCATCGGTGTGGTCGACCTGATGAAAAGCGCCGGTTTGACGCACGGCGGATTTTACGGCCACTTCGCCTCCAAGGAGGACTTGCTGGCCGAAGCCACCGCCCATGCGTTCAAGACGTCGGTCGAACGCTGGCGCGGCAAGGCGGCCGCAGCTCCCGACGCGCCGCAAAAGGCGATGGCGAGCATCGGCGATAGTTATTTGTCGGTGAGTCACCGTGATCAGCCGGAGTTGGGGTGCTCGATCACCTCATTGGGCGCGGATATCGCGCGGCTTGGTTCCAAGGCGCGCCAGGCCCTGACCGAGGGCGCTAAAGGCCAGATCGCAGTGCTGGAAGAATTGGTTCCGGGCCGTGACGAGGCGGCAAAGCGCAAGCAGGCCTTGTCCACTTATGCCGCGATGGTCGGTGCGATCGTGCTGGCAAGGGCGGTCGATGACGAGGAAATGTCGGTGGAGGTTTTGGAGGCGGTTCGGGCGTCGTTGCCTGGCATTTGACGGTGTCTGCGGCGCTTGGCGGATTACGCCGTGCCGGCTAATCCGCCCTAAGGTTTTGCGATGCCATTTGATGGTCTTGGCTTGGCTTTCTATATGCGTTTTTCGCATTACCTAATGTAAAAAACGAGTTTGGCTCTGGACCGGCTGTGCTCGATCGCGTACGCTGGCGGTTTTCAGGTTTTCGGAACGAAGATGCTGCATTGGCTGAAGCACTACCGGCGCGCGCTGCTGCCTGGCGATATCAGCGCCGGCTTGGTGGTGGCGATGATGATGATCCCGCAGGGGATGGCGTATGCGCTGGTCGCCGGACTGCCGCCGGTTGTCGGCATCTACGCCAGCATCCTGCCGCCGGTCGTCTACGCGCTGTTCGGCAGCAGCATGACCCAATCGGTGGGGCCGATGGCCATCGTGTCGCTGATGACGGCGGCTGCCATCGGACCGCTGGCGCCGGCCGGTTCCGCGCTGGCCACCGTGCTGGCGGCGCAGCTGGCGATGGTGTCAGGCGCCGTGCTGCTGTTGTGCGGCCTGCTGCGCATGGGCTTCCTGGCCAATTTCTTTTCCCGTCCCGTGATGAGCGGCTTCACCGTCGGCTCGGCGATCGTCATCGCTTTCGATCAAATCCATACGCTGCTTGGCGCGCCGCCGCACCTACTCGATCTCCACGTACACGCTGCCAGCGCGATGCTGGGCGTCGGCTCGCTGGTGCTGCTCTTGCTGTCGAAGTTTTATCTGGCCGGCCTGTTGCGCCGCTGCGGCTTGCCGCCGGCAGCCGCCGATATCGGCGCCAAGCTGGCGCCGATGCTGGTGGTCCTCGGCGGCATTCTGTTGATGGCCACCACCGGCCTGGCCGAGATGGGCGTGCGCACCACCGGCTCCGTGCCGCCAGGCTTGCCGCGCCTGAACCTGGCCACCTCCAGCGCCCACTGGCCGCAGTTGCTGCAACCGGGCCTGCTGATCGGCTTTATCGTGTTCCTGATGTCGATGTCGGCGGCGCAGTCGCTCGCGCTCAAACGCAACGAGAAACTTGTCAGCAACCATGAACTGATTGGCTTGGGCGCGGCCAATGTGGCCAGCGCGCTGTCGGGCGGCTTTCCGGTGACCGGCAGCCTGTCGCGCTCCGCCGTCAACTTCGCCGCCGGCGCCAACACGCCGCTGGCGAGCCTGATCACGGCGGCGCTGCTGGCCTGCGCGCTGCTGGCGCCGACAGGCTGGCTGGCGCTGCTGCCGCTGCCGACGCTGGCCGCGACCATCATCGTCGCCGTGTTGGGCATGCTGGAACTGGGCGTGCTGCGCACCGCCTGGCAGTACGACCGCAGCGATGCGCTGGCGTGGGGCGCGACTTGCCTGGGCGTGCTGACCATGGGCGTGGAAGCCGGCGTGATCGTCGGTGTGGCGCTGTCGATGGGCACCCTGATCTGGCGCGCCAGCCGGCCGCACATCGCGGTCCTGGGACGCATCGCCGGCAGCGAGCATTTCCGCAATATCGAACGCTATCCGGCCGAGACCAGGCCGGAACTGCTGGTGCTGCGCATCGACGCGAATCTATTTTTCGGCAACGTGGAGGCGGTGTCCGAGCGCATCGAGTGCGAGCTGGCGACCCACCCGAGCGCGCGCCATCTGGTGCTGGTGATGACTGCCGTCAGTTCGATCGACACCACCGCGCTGTTCGCGCTGTCGGAGCTCAATCAAAGCCTCAAGCGGCGCGGCATCGGCATGCATCTGGCCGAGGTGAAGGGGCCGGTGATGGACCGCCTGCGTCAGAGCGACCTGCTGCGCGACCTGAATGGCAAACTGTTTCTCAGCACCGCCATGGCGTCCGACCATCTGCAGGCGGCCGGCCGGATCGGATAAAGCGTTGTGCAAATAACCATTATGAATATTATTTATACATTTAATGCTTTTGGGTAATAATACGCATGGACTTCCGGTCGGTTTGAAACTATGATTTAACTCCTGGGTTATCGGGCTGACACCGCCGCCCCACAGACTAACTATCGACTGGTTGCCGATGCTGTACCGACTTGCCCGCCGTGCAGGAAGAATTTCCGTCGCCATGTTCGTCAGCGTTACGCTGACCGCCGTGGTGACCTTGGTATTGACCACCTTTGCGCTGTATTTCTACCAGGTCGAGCGGGTGCACCGCTGGGAGCAGCTGCGCCAGACGCTGTCCAACAGCGCCGACGAGCTGGCGTCGGCCGTGGCGCTGCCGGCCTGGAATTTCGACGAAACCCAGATCACCACCATCATGCGCAGCGGGTTGAGCAACCGCGATCTGTACGCCAGCGCCGTGGTGCCGGCCGTCGGCAGCCGTCCCTTCATCCTGACCCGCGACGACGCCGGACATCTGGTCGAGGTGGCGCGCGTGCCGGACAATCCGGAGCTGCTGTCGGAGCGGCGTTCGATCGTGGCCGCCGGCCGCAACATCGGCACCATCACCGTGTACGCCTCGCCGGTGGTGCTGCTCGAGCAGCTGCGCCAGCGGCTCTACACCATCGGCGGCATGATCTTCGTGCTCGATGTGACGCTCGTGCTTAGCCTCTATCTGCTGCTGTCGCGGCTTATCTTCAAACCCATCACCACCATCGAACGCTACGCCGCCAACGTCAAGGCGGGCCAGAATCCGGGCGCCTTGCCGCCGCGCGACTGGTTTTTCGGCGAGCTGAAAACCCTCAATTCCTCGATCCGCGACATGGTGCGCCTGATGGACAGCCGCTACGTGGCCATGCACGCCAGCGAGGAGCGTCTGCAGATCGCCAGCAGTGCGGCGTCCATCGGCATCTGGGACTGGAACATCGTTAGCGACGAATTGGTGTGGGACGAGCAGATGCATCGCCTGTACGGCATGAATCAGGGCACCGCCGCCGGCGCCGTCGGCTCCATGGACCAGTGGACCGCGCGCATGCATCCCGACGACGCGATTCCGGTGCGCGCGCTGCTGGAGCGCGCGCTGAGCGGGAGCGGCGATTTCGACGCCGAATTCCGTGTGGTGTGGCCGGACGGCTCGCTGCACTACATAAAGGGCGAGGCGATGATCTTCCGCGACGCCGACGGCCATCCGGCGCGCGTGGTGGGCGTCAACTACGACATCACCGGACAAAAGGTGGCCGAGCAGGAGCTACGCCGGCACCGCATCCACCTCGAGGAGCTGGTTGCCGAACGCACCAACGCGCTGTCGGTGGCGGTGCGCCAGGCGCAGGCGGCCAACCAGGCCAAGAGCATCTTCCTGGCCAATATGAGCCACGAGCTGCGTACGCCGCTCAATTCCGTGATCGGCTTTTCGCGCCTGATGGCCGATTCCAAGAACATGCTGCCCGAGGAAAAGCGCAACCTGGCGATCATCCACCGCTCCGGCGAGCATCTGCTTACCCTGATCAACGATATCCTGGAGCTGTCGAAGATCGAAGCCGGACGCGCGGTGCTGCAGACGGAGATCATGAGCATCGACGAGATTCTGCAAGAGGTGATGGACATGGTCAGCATGCGCGCCGGCCAGACCGGCGTCGAGCTGGAACTCGACAGCGCCGGCGTGCCGGCCGGGGCGCGGGTGGACGGCACCAAGCTGCGCCAGGTGCTGCTTAACCTGATGTCGAACGCGGTCAAGTTCACCGGCCAGGGCAAGGTGACGTTGCGGGTGCGCGGCGCCATGCGCAAGGTGGAGGGCGCATGCCAGTGCGAGCTGACGTTCGCCGTCATCGACGACGGGCCGGGCATCTCGCCGATCGACCAGACCCGCATTTTCGAGCCGTTCGTCCAGGCCGACGGACCTGGCGCGAAGGAGGGCACCGGCCTGGGACTGGCGATTTCGCGCGAATTCGTCCAGCTGATGGGGGGCGTGCTGTCGGTGCAGTCGGTGCGCGGAGACGGCGCCACGTTCCAGTTCGGGATCAAGGTCCCGGTGGCCGACGCCGAGGCGGACCAGGACGCGTCGGCGCTGGAAGCACCCCAGCGGGGACGCCGCGTGGTGGTGGCCGACGACGGCGCCGACGCCAAAGCGCCGCTGTCGGGCGCGGACCTGGCGCGGCTCGATCCGGCGCTGCGCAACCAGCTCAAGGTGGCGCTGCAGGAGCTCAATCTGGCGCGCGTCGCAGTGCTGCTGCGGCCCTTGCCGGCGTCGCTGGCTGGCGTGGTCCAGCGCATCGAGCACATGGTACGGCTGCACCAGTACCCGCAGCTATGCGCGTTGCTGGATCAGGCGGGTAGCGAACTGGAGGCTTAGGGCGGACAGGTATATCATAGTAGTTAGTGTATAGATCAGTAATATAGATAGTACCGGTTTAAAGATGAGTTTTCGGGGCGGTTCGTGACATCACGACCGCCGGTATCTGTGCGGACAGCGGCGGCGAAACAAGGCGAGAGAGTTTTACATGCACCGGGATTTATCGGAACAACACACCAAGGGCGAAGTGCTGATCGTGGAGGACACGCCGGCCTCGCTCAAGTTGCTGAGCGACTTGCTGACGGAGGCGGGCTACTACGTGCGCCAGGCGCCCAATGGGGAGCTGGCGCTGTGGACCGCCCAATCGCGGCCCCCGGAGTTGATTTTGCTCGACATCCGCATGCCCGGCATCGACGGCTTCGAGGTATGCCGCCGCCTGAAGGCGTCGCCGGAGCTGTGCAACGTGCCGGTGATCTTCCTGTCGGCGCAGCACGACACCGACGACAAGGTGCGCGGTTTCGCGCTCGGCGCGGTCGATTTCATCGCCAAGCCGTTCCAGGCCGAGGAAATCCTGGCCCGCACCGACGCCCATGTGCGCCTGAGCCGCGCGCAGCACGCGCTGACGGTCGAACGCGCGCTGCTCGAGCAGCGGGTGGCCGAACGCACCGAGGAACTGGCCAAGGAAGTCGAGCAGCGACGCGCCAGCGAGGAGTTCCTGCGCCTGGCCAGCCAGGTGTTCGAGGCCACCCAGGACGCGATCGTCGTCACGGACCGCGAAGCGCGCATCGTCGCCACCAATCCCGCCTTCACGCAGATCTCCGGCTACGAGGCGCAGGAGGTGATCGGCAAAAACGTGGTCATGCTACACGCCGGCGAGCAGGACGCCGCCGCCTTCGAGCAGATGCTGCAATCGGTGATGAGCACCGGCCTGTGGTCGGGCGAGATCATGGCGCGCCGCAAAAACGGCGACGTCTATCCCGGCCTGCTAAGCGCCTCCGTGGTGCGCGACGACACCGGCCAGGTGGTCAACCACGTGGCCGTGTTCATGGATATCACGGAGCGCAAGGCCGAGCAGCACCTGATCGACTTCCTGTCCAACCACGACGCGCTCACCGGGCTGCCCAACCGCCTGCTGGCGCGCCAGCGCTTCGAGCAAACCCTCGGCACCGCGCGCCGCGAGGGCGGCTGCGTGGCCGTCATGTGCCTGGACATGGACCGCTTCAAGAGCATCAACGACTCCTATGGCCACGAGGTCGGCGACAAGGCGCTGCAGGTCATCTCGCGCTTCCTGACCGATTGCGTGCGCGAGGGCGACACCGTCACCCGGCAGGGCGGCGACGAGTTCCAAATTATCGTGGCCGACGACGCCCAATTGAGTGCGACGATGCCGATGGCGCAAAAGATCCTGGCCGGTTTGCGCAAGGAGCTGGTGATCGACGGCCAGCAGATCACCGTCACCTCGAGCATCGGCATCGCCGTCAGCCTGACCGATGGCGACAGCTTCGATGAACTGCTGCGCAACGCCGACACGGCGCTGTTCCGGGCCAAGGAGATCGGTCGCGACAACTACGCCTTCTTCACCGAGCGCATGGACGCTGAAATCCGCGACAAGCTGGCGATCCAGAGCCAGCTGCGCGGCGCCATCGCCCGCAATGAGTTCGAGGTCCACTACCAGCCGCAAATGTGCCTGAAGAGCGGCGTGATGGCCGGCGCCGAGGCGCTGCTGCGCTGGAACAACGCGGTGCTGGGCAGGGTGCCGCCCAACCGCTTCATTCCGCTGGCCGAGGAATATGGCCTGGTCAATACGATCGGCGAGTGGGTGCTCGAAAGCGTGTGCGCGCAGATCAAGGTGTGGCAGGACCAGGGCTTGGGCGACATCAAGGTGGCGGTCAACCTGGCCGCCGGGCAGTTCGCCAACGACGCCACGGTGCCGTATGTCGAAAGCACCTTGCGCAAATACGGCGTCGCGCCGGCCTGCCTGGGCCTGGAGATCACCGAGGGCACCGTGATGGGCGATCCGAACAAGGCGGTGGCGGCGCTGCGCAAGCTCAAGGACATCGGCGTCAGCATTTCGCTCGACGACTTCGGCACCGGCTATTCGAGCCTCAGTTACCTGAAGCGCTTCCCGATCGACGTGCTCAAGATCGACAAATCGTTCGTCGACGATGTCACCACGAGCGCCAACGACGCCGCGATCGCGTTGTCGGTGATCTCGTTGGCGCACAACTTGAACATGCGCGTGATCGCCGAGGGTGTGGAGACGCGCGAGCAGGCGCGCTTCCTGACCGAGCGCGGATGCGACGAGATGCAGGGGTATTATTTCAGTCCTCCGCTCAACGCCGAGGCCTTTACCGCGCTGCTGCGCGAACGACGCAATCTGTTGGACATGTAATCAACCCTTCCACCACTGGAGTTCTATGGAAAAGAAGTTCGGCGCCGTTATCGCTGGCGCATGCATGGTTTTATCCCTCAATGCCGCCGCGGCCCCGGTGACTCCGGCTTCGGCTACGGCCGCCGCGCCGATGGCCAAACCGGGACCCGCCGACGCCCAGTTCAAAGCCATCTACACGCAAGAGTGGGCCTGGCGCCTGGGCCAGAAGATGGAGGAGGGCGAGGACGACGAAAAGGGCGGAACGACCACGCTGCCCCGCATCGACCCGGCCACCCAGCAAAAACGCCTGGCCTACTGGCAGGACGTGATGAAAAAGCTCGACGGCATCAAGCAAGACAAGCTGTCGGCCGAAGAAGTGATCAACTACCAGGTCTACAAGGCGCAGATCGCGGCGCTGATCGACGCGCAGAAATTCCGCGAGTATGAAAAGCCGCTCAACGCCGACACGGCCTTCTGGTCCAACATGGCGTCCGGCGCGCGCAATACGCTGACCAAGGAAAAGGAATATCAGGACTACATCAAGCAGCTGTCGGACGTGCCGCGCTACTTCAACGACCAGATCGTGAACATGCGCGCCGGGATGGCGCGCGGCTTCACGCCGCCGAAGGTTACCTTGATCGGCCGCGATGGCTCCATCACCTCCGTGACCGAGGCCAAAACGCCGCAGGACACTGTGTTCTACATGCCGTTCAAGGCGATGCCGGCCACGATTCCGGCGGCGCGGCAAGAACAACTGCGCGCGGAGGGCGTCAAGGCGATCGAGACCTACGTGCTGCCTTCGTACCGCAATCTGCTCAAGTTCATGCGCGACGAGTATGTGCCGAAGTCGCGCGAGGACTTGGCGGCGGAAAATCTGCCGGACGGTAAGGCCTACTACCAGTCGAAGATCGTCGAATTCACCACCACCACGATGAGCGCCGACGAGATCCACCAGATCGGCGTCAGCGAAATGGCAAATATCCGCGCCGAAATGCTCGAAGTGATCAAGCAGACCGGCTTCGAAGGCGACCTGCCGGCCTTCCTGCAGTTCCTGCGCACCGATTCGCGCTTCTATGCCAAGACGCCGGAGGAACTGCTGATGCGCTCCGCGTGGGTGGCCAAGAAGTTCGACGCCAAGGTTGGCCAGTACTTCGGCTACCTGCCGCGCCGCCGCTTTGCCGTGATTCCGGTGCCGGACGACCAGGCGCCGTTCTACACCTCGGGACGCGGTGGTCCGGGCGTCTATCTGGTCAACACCTACAACCTGCCGTCGCGCGCCTTGTACAGCATGCCGGCGCTGACCCTGCACGAATCGGCGCCGGGCCACGCCTTCCAGATGCCGGTGGCGATGGAGCAGAAGGGCCGTCCGGCGTTCCGCAACGCTTACATTTCGGCATATGGCGAAGGTTGGGCGCTATACAGCGAACGGCTGGGTGTCGAGATGGGCATGTACGAGACGCCGTACGAGGTGTTCGGCATGCTCAGTTACCAGGCGTGGCGTGCTTCGCGGCTGGTGGTCGATACCGGTATCCACAGCAAGGGCTGGACGCGCAAACAGGCGCAGGATTACCTGAAGGCCAATACAGCGCTGTCGGAGCACGAGATCGAGACGGAAGTGGACCGCTATATTTCGTGGCCTGGCCAGGCGCTGTCCTATTATCTGGGCGAGATGAGCATCATCAACGCGCGCAAGAAGGCCGAAGCGGCGCTGGGATCGAAGTTCGACATCCGCGCGTTCCACGACACGGTGCTGCAATTGGGTTCGGTGCCGCTGCCGGTGCTGGAGGCGCGTATCGACTTGTTCATCAAGGAAGGTGGCAAGAGCCCATATCCTAGCCTGGATTAAGTGCGACTCATGGTCCGTCGTCGATCCAAGTAGATACCGTCTTGATCGTCAAGACAGAATGGCAAAATTTTTATCGTAAGCCCGTCCAGTCTTGACGACACCGAAGCACAAATGTGCGAGCTTGCGCATGGCGGCCCCAATGGCGGACATTTTGGATTTGCCGCGCTCAAGCAAGCGCTCGTAGAGTGCTTTAATGTGTGGATTGCGCTTTACCGCCACGATTGCTGGCATGTACAACAGCTTCCTCAAATGGGCCGGCCCGGCTTTGGACATGTGTGGCGGTACGCGCACTGAGGTTCCGGACTCCCAGCTGACCGGAATCAGGCCAAGGTAAGCAGCAAGTTGCTCCCCACTTTTAAAATCACGCCCGGCGAGCAGGCAAGTCATGTGATTGGAGACCCGTTCCCCCACGCCTGGAATGGAGTTCAACAACTCTTTTTTCCCGCGCATGTCCGGATCGTTATCTATCAGGTCATCGATGCAGTGCTGTAGGCGCTTTAACTCGGCCTCGATGAATTTGATTGACCCTTCCACCGACTCAGTCACCAACTGGGGCGTCTCAGTGGCCTCCAGTTTTTCCTGTCGATTCTTCTCACGCAGCAGATCGTCCGCGACGGCGTCACGTCGTGCCAGCAAGGCTTTGAGGGTGCGGGCCGCAGCAGAAGGCGGCTGCCAGGGTGCGGGCTTTCGCTCGGTGCCAAAGCGAGCCAGGACCTGGCTATCCATCTTATCGGTCTTGGTTCTCACGCCCAGTCCACCAGCATATTCGCGAAGCTGGGCGGGATTAACCAATGAAATAGTAAGGCCAGCATCGACAAAAAAGAAGGCAGCTAACTCGTGATACACACCGGTGGGCTCCATGATGATGTGTGGCGACGGCGCGTCGTTCTTCGTCAACCACTCCAAAAGTTTTTTGAACCCATCAGCTGTGTTTGGGATTACCTTCGTCTTTACTTTGCCGCTGTCAGCGTTGCGCAAGGCGCAGTCTAATTTTACTTTGGAAACATCAATGCCGAGATAGAACATAAACTAAAATATTTTGAAGTTGATCAATCACACCCACTCACCTTGTACATACAGGGTCCTTGCCCTTGGCTACCGTCCAGTGTCAAATAATTGGTGTGGAGGAGAGGTGAAGGGCCTAATCTACGTCACAAGGTCGAGCCTTCAGGGCGGATACAGGATGTCCCTCACCTCAGTTAATGGTAGCTAACCACTAACTCGATCAAGATACAAGGGCGGATTAGGCGGCACGCCGTAATCCGCCACCGGAGCCGCCAGCGGCTTCCGCTTGGTCACGCGCCAGCGGAAGCCGTCAACATATCGTTGGCAATCCACTCCAGCACCGACGGCCGGTGCGGCTTCCACCCCAACTGCTCGCGCCCGCGCTTGCCCCGCACGCGGCTGTTGGATCCCAACCCGTACGACGCCATCTCGTACCCCCATTCCTCCTTGGCCTGCTCCAGCGGCCAATCCTGCGCCTCGCCAAATCCGAGCGCACGTGCCATGGCCGCCGTCATATCGCGGAACGACGCCTCTCCGCTCTCGACGAAGTAAAACGCGCCAGGCTCGGTCTTCTCCAACGCCAGCAGATACAGGTCGACCACATCGTCGATATGCACATTGGACCAGACATTCAACCCCGGTCCCACATGCCGCACTATGCCGCTCTTGCGCGCTTGCTTGAGCAGTCGAGGCAATTGCACGCTATCGCGGGGCAGCGCGCCATGGCCGTAGATCAGCGTATTGCACAGCACCGCCGACCGCACGCCATCCTTGGCGGCGGCCAGCACCAGGTTGTCGATGGCGACGCGGGCCGCCTTGTCCGGCGTCGGCTCCGGCAGCTGATCCTCGTAATAAATGCGGTCGGTGCCCAAACCGCCAGAGGCGTCGCCGACGATGCTCGATCCGCTGGTGTGCAGGAACACCTTGCCTGTGCCGGCGAGGCCCTCGATGATGGCTTCCACCGCCGCGCGGTTGTCGCTGCTGGCCGCGTTGATGACGGCATCCGCGTCCCGCGCCTGCGCTTTTAACAATTCGCGGTCATCGAGCGTCCCGACCACGCCGGACACGCCGATTTTCTTCAGTTCCTCGATCTGCTCCGGATTGCGCACCAGACCAACAACCTGGTGCCCGGCCTTGACCAGCCCCGCCGCGATTGAACCGCCGATAAATCCTGCCGCCCCTGTGACAAATACCTTCATGCTGCGCTCCCGTTAAATTTGCGTGCTCACAGTATGGCGATGCACAGTCCCCACACAAAGACCTCGCTGCGCAAAGCATAGTTGAAGCCGAGTCAATAATGAAGATGGGGTCATCGCACCGCAGTGGTGCGTGTGCGCCAAAGTGGTGCAATAAGGTCATGTGGGCTAGCCTGCATCACTCCTTCTGCTGGCACATAGCTTGCATAAGACAGACATTATTTAGAAAACCACCAAGCCATGCCCGATTGCACCGCACCTTCCGACTTTGCCGCCAGCGCAGCCCATGCCGCGTGGCAGGCCAGTCTCACGCTCGGATTCGCGGACGATGCCGGCACCACGCGGCTGTTCAACAATATCCACTATGGCCCGCTACGTGTGCAGAAGGCGCTGTACCCGGAAGACCGCAAGGTGTGCCACGCGATCGTGGTCCATCCGCCGGGTGGCGTGGTTGGCGGCGACCAGCTGGCGATCGACATCGGCGTCGGCGACCGGGCCCACGCCTTCATCACCACGCCCGGTGCGGCGAAATGGTACAAGGCAAACGGCAAAGTCTCGCGCCAGGTCGTCCATCTGCACCTGAACGAGGGCGCCACCCTCGAATGGCTGCCGCAGGAGACCATCTTTTTTGATACCGCTAACGTGACGCTGGAGCAGCATGTGGAGCTTGCCGCCGGCGCCACCTTCATCGGCTGCGAGATCCTGTGCATGGGCCGTCGCGGCTCCGGCGAGGTATTCAACACCGGCACCGTCACGCAGCGCAGCAGCATACGCCGCGACGGCAAATTGATCTGGTGGGACCAGGGCGCGATGGTGGGCGGTCGGCTGGGTAGTCCGCTGGCCCTGAATGGCCACACCGTCTGCGCCACCTTGATCGCCGCCGGCAAACCGCTACCCGCAGCCGTGCTGACCGAGCTGCTGTCACACATCCGCGCCGACATCGCCGCCGACGGCGACCACGCCTTCGGCATCACCCACACAAAAGGCGTACTGGTGGCACGCCATTTGGGCGACGACAGCGAAACCGCGCGCCGCCTGATGCTCACCGTGTGGCGCCGTGTGCGCCCGCATCTGCTGGAGCGCGAGGCCGTCACGCCGCGCATCTGGCAAACCTGATACTGGAATCCCGAACATGGACCTGACCCCAAGAGAAAAAGACAAGCTGCTGATTTTCACCGCCGGCATCGTGGCCGAGCGCCGCCTCGCGCGCGGCCTGAAACTGAATTATCCGGAGGCGATCGCATTGATCACTTGCGCCATCATGGAGGGTGCGCGCGACGGCAAGTCGGTGGCGCAGCTGATGGCCGACGGCACCCAGATACTGACGCGCGACCAGGTGATGGAGGGAATCCCGGAGATGATCCCGGACATCCAGGTGGAAGCTACTTTCCCCGATGGCAGCAAATTAGTCACCGTGCACAACCCGATACCGTGAACCGCATCATGAACACCCATTTACGATCCAACCCGAACCACCACAAGACAGCTTTTTCAAGGAGCTCACTATGATACCCGGTGAATATCTGCTCACGGAGGGCGAGATCGGCCTCAATGAGGGCCGCGAAACCGAAAGCGTGGTGGTAACCAACCAGGGCGACCGGCCGGTGCAGGTCGGCTCGCACTTCCACTTCTTCGAGGTGAACACGGAGCTCAAGTTCGAGCGCTGGAAGGCTTACGGACGGCGCCTGAACATCGCCGCCGGCACCGCCGTGCGCTTCGAGCCGGGACAACAGCGCACGGTGGAACTGGTGAAGCTGGGCGGGGACCAGAAGGTCTACGGCTTCAATGGAAAAGTGATGGGCAAGCTGGATACCAATCCACCGAAAAGCTAATAATAAAAAGGCTAACATGGCTACAATCTCGCGCCGCGCCTACTCGGAAATGTTCGGTCCCACCAAAGGGGATCGCGTCCGTCTGGCAGACACCGAACTGTTTATCGAAATCGAGCACGATTACGCCATCTACGGCGAGGAAGTCAAATTTGGCGGCGGCAAAGTGATCCGCGACGGCATGGGTCAGTCGCAGCGCGTGCGCTCCGATCCGATGGTGATGGACACCGTGATCACCAACGCGATCATCATCGACCATTGGGGCATCGTCAAGGCCGACATTGGCCTGAAGGACGGCATGATCGCCGCCATCGGCAAGGCCGGCAACCCGGACATCCAGTCCGGCGTGACGATGGCGATTGCCGGCGCCACCGAGATCATTGCCGGCGAGGGCATGATCGTCACCGCCGGCGGGGTCGACACCCACATCCACTTCATCTGCCCGCAACAGATCGAGGAAGCCCTGATGAGCGGCGTGACGACGATGATCGGCGGCGGCACCGGTCCGTCGGCCGGCACCTCGGCCACCACCTGCACGCCGGGGCCGTGGCATCTGCATTCGATGCTGGGCGCGGCCGATGCGTTTCCGATGAACCTGGGCTTCCTCGGCAAGGGCAATGTCAGCCTGCCGGAGCCGCTGGAAGAGCAGGTGCGGGCCGGCGCCATCGGCCTGAAACTGCACGAGGACTGGGGCAGCACGCCGGCCGCCATCGACAACTGCCTGAGCGTGGCCGACAAGATGGATATCCAGGTGGCGATCCATAGCGACACACTGAACGAGGGCGGCTACCTGGCCGACACGCTGGCAGCTTTCAAGGACCGCACCATCCACACCTTCCACACGGAAGGAGCGGGCGGCGGCCATGCGCCGGACATTATCGCCGCCGTCGGCGAGAGCAATGTGCTGCCGTCGTCGACCAATCCAACGCGTCCGTTCACCGTCAACACGCTCGACGAGCACCTCGATATGCTGATGGTCTGCCACCACCTGGACGCGGCCATCGCCGAGGATGTGGCCTTCGCCGAATCGCGCATCCGCCGCGAGACCATCGCCGCCGAGGACATCCTGCACGACATCGGCGCCATCTCGATGATGTCGTCCGACTCGCAGGCCATGGGCCGTGTCGGTGAAGTCATCATGCGCACATGGCAGACGGCGCACAAGATGAAGGTGCAGCGCGGACCGCTGGCGCCGGATTCCGCGCGCAACGACAACTTCCGCGTCAAGCGCTACGTCGCCAAGTACACCATCAATCCGGCCATCACGCATGGCATCGCGCACGCGGTGGGCTCGGTGGAAGTGGGCAAGATCGCCGACCTGGTGTTGTGGAAGCCGGCCTTTTTCGGCGTCAAGCCGTCGACAATACTCAAGGGCGGCATGATCGCCGCCGCGCAGATGGGCGACCCGAACGCGTCGATTCCGACACCGCAGCCGGTGCACTACCGGATGATGTTCGGCGCCTTTGGCGGCGGCCTGAAAAAGTCGTTCACCTTCGTTTCGCAGGCGGCGTTTGACGACGGCATCGGCGACAAGCTCAAACTGAACAAAACCCTCATCGTCGCCAAGGATATGCGCGCGCTGCGCAAACACCACATGATCCACAACGGCGCCACGCCGAAAATGGAAGTCGATCCCGAAACCTACGAAGTGCGCGCCGACGGCGAGCTGCTAGTCTGTGAAGCGGCCTCCGTGCTGCCGATGGCGCAGCGTTACTTCCTGTTCTAAACACCTATGCTGACACTTCATACCAAAATATCAGCGGCCGACCATGCGGCTGCAAACATCACCGCCCAACTGGTGCTGCCCTACGAACTACGCGAAAAATGCCGCCTGCGCGCCACGCTGGATACCGGGGAGGACGTCGCCGTGTTTACCGTACGCGGCACCGTCCTGCGCGACGGCGACCTGCTGACGGGAGAGGATAAGCGTGTGGTCAAGGTGGTGGCCGCGCCGGAGCCGACCTACAAGGTCACCTGCGCGGACGCCCACACCCTGCTGCGCTGCGCCTTCCATCTCGGTAACCGCCACACGCAGGCGCAGGTCGGTGACGGTTTCCTGCGCATTCGCGCCGACGCCGTGCTCAAGGAAATGCTGGCCGGCCTGGGAGCAAAGGTGGAGGAAGAGCAGGCGGCCTTCGAGCCGGAATCGGGGGCATACGGCGGCGGTCACGCGCACCACGACGACGGCGGACACCATCCGCTGGCGCCGATCCCGCTGCGCCAGAAGATCCACCGTCCTAGCGATCCGAAATGAGCGGGTCATTCTGATGCAAGCATCGGCGCTACTCCATCTGCTGCAATTCGCCAGTCCGGCCCTCCCGATTGGCGCGTACAGCTATTCGCAGGGGCTGGAGGCCGCACTGGAAAACGGCATGGTCGCCAACGCCGAGCAGGCGCGCGCGTGGATACTGCGTCACTTGCACGAGGTGGTGGCGCAATGGGAAGCGCCGGTCGCATGGCGGTTGATGCAAGCGTGGTCGCGCCGCGACCGCGCGGCGGTGTCCGAATGGGGCGAACGTTTCATTGCCTCGCGCGACAGCGCAGAATTCCGCGCCGAGACGATCCAGATGGGCTATTCGCTGACCAAACTGGTGGCAGAATTGGGCATCGTCGACGCCGAGATGCTGGCGCACCTGCAAGGCGAGCCGGAGGTGGCGCTGCCGACCGCTTTCGCCTGCGCCGTGGCCGCGCTGGAAATCCCGCACGACTCGGCGCTGCTGGCGATGCTGTTCGCGTGGGCCGAGAACCAGGTGCTGGTGTGCGTCAAGTCCGTGCCGCTGGGGCAGGTGGCCGGCCAGCGCATGCTGCTGTCGCTGCGCGAAGATATCGAGGCGGCGGCGCGCTACGCGCAAACCGTTTCCGACGACGACATGTGCAACTGGGCGCCCGGATTGTCGCTGCTGTCGATGCGGCACGAGGTCCAGTACAGCCGTCTTTATAGATCATAACCAGATAAACAATATAAAACATATGAATACTTCCAATCCTTTACGCGTCGGCATCGGTGGTCCGGTAGGCTCGGGCAAAACCGCCTTGTGCGAGATGCTCTGCAAGGGCATGCGCGACCAGTTCGACATGGCCGTCATTACCAACGACATCTACACCAAGGAAGACATGGAGATCCTGCTGCGTGCCGACGCGCTGCCTGCCGAGCGTCTGATGGGGGTGGAGACCGGCGGTTGCCCGCACACGGCAATCCGCGAAGATGCTTCGATCAATCTGGAGGCGATCGCCCGCATGCAGGCGGATTTTCCGAATCTGGATCTGATACTGGTCGAATCCGGCGGCGACAACCTGGCCGCCACTTTCAGCCCGGAGCTGTCGGATTTGACGATCTACGTGATCGACGTCGCCGGTGGCGAGAAAATCCCGCGCAAGGGTGGACCGGGCATCACACGCTCGGATCTGCTGATCATCAACAAGACCGATCTGGCGCCGCATGTGGGCGCGGACCTGGATGTGATGGCGCGCGACGCCAAGCAGCAGCGCGGCACGCGTCCGTTCATCTTCACCAATCTGCGCAGCGGTGACGGCGTCGCCGCCGTCATCGATTTCATTCGCGAACAGGGATTGTTGGGACAAACCCCGCACGCCGCATAACCCACTCGTACAGGAAAATCACATGTCGAATAAATCCGCACTCGCTGTTTTGCTGGCGCTGGCCAGCACCGCCGCCGTCGCCCATCCCCAGGCCGGCGGCGCCCATGCGCATGACTTCCTCAGCGGCTTTGCCCACCCGTTCACCGGCGTCGATCACTTGCTGGCGATGCTCGCCGTCGGCATCTGGAGCGTGCGCCAGTCCAACGCCCGTTGGCTGCCGCCGACCTTCATCGGCATGGTGCTGGTCGGGGTGCTGACCGGTGTGGCCGGCCTGACGATCCCCGGCCTGGAAACCGGCATCGCATTGACGGTGGCGACGATGGGCGTGTTGATCGCGGTGGCGGCGCGCTTGCCGTCGGCGGTTGGCGTGACGATGGTGGGCGTGTTCGCCGTCCTGCATGGCAACGCGCACGGCCACGAGCTGCCGGCGGCGGCTAGCGCCTTCGGCATGCTGTTGGCGACCACGGTGCTGGTCTACAGCGGCAGGGCGTCGGGCCGCATCAGCCCAGCGCTGGCGGTGAAGGTGTCCGGCGCGGCGATCGCCGCCACCGGCGTGATTCTGGCGGCAACGGTCTGACGACGGCCGAAGCTACTCGCGCGGTTCGGCGCGGCGCTCGGACAGCACGATCGGCGCCGCGTTTTCGGGATACAGGCCCTGGTGGCCTTTGAAACCGGCGCGGATGGCAGCCAGATCGGCCTCCTGGTCGCCGGTGAGGAACACATGGTCCACCAGCCCGAGCGTCTTGCTGGGATAGTCGAAATACACCAACACCAGCGGCACCTTGGCCTCCAGCGCCAGATGATAAAAGCCGCTTTTCCAGTGCGGACGATAGGCACGCGTGCCCTCGGGCGTGATGCCGACCCAATACCAGTCGGCCCCGTTCATGCGCGCCGCCTGCGTTTTGATGGTGCCGCTCGGCGTGCCGCGTTCGACCGGTTCGCCGCCGATCGCGCGCAACCATTTGCCCAACGGTGACTTGAACAGCGAATCTTTGGCCAGGAAGCGGAACGGCAGGTTCAGCGCCCATTTGCACAGCAGGCCGATGGGAAAGTCCCAGTTCGACGTGTGCGGGTAGATGAGCATGATCCCACGCGGACCGGGTAGCGGGCGGTAAAGCACGCGCCAGCCGACCATATTCAGCGCGCGCAGCGACAGGCGCTGCGCAAGGGTCGGCAACGTGTCCGGTTTTAATTCAAAATCGCTCATCCATCCGCCCTGTTTTAGTTTTAACTTATTATCACTCTTGACAGGCTGGCATGGACCTCGTCAAAAACCGCGCACGCATTCTATATTGGCGACCTTGGCCGGGCAAGGTTCAAAATTACCGCAGCGGATAGGGAGTACGCGAAAACGCGGTGTCAAGAAGGCAAATAGGTCGCCGGGCAGCACAATTAGTGCATTTGAGGTATTGTAGCGGTCCTGATAATTCTCACAAAAAAGGGCTGCCATGACCTCGACAACATTGACCCAACGTGCCGCCATCGTGGTGGCCATCGCCGGTGCTTTCGTGGCCGCAGCGGCCCAGGCTGCCGCGCCGATGGCCAAGTTCCAGGCGCCGGGCTTTTATCGCACCACCTTGGGCGACTTTGAAGTCACGGTGCTCAACGACGGCACCCTGGACCTGCCGGTCAACAAACTACTCAAGCAGCCGCAAGCGAAGACCGACGCGGCGCTGGCCAAGGTGTTTGAAAAGAGCCCGATCCAAACCTCGGTCAACGGTTTCCTGATTAACACCGGCAGCAAACTGGTCCTGATCGACACCGGCGCCGCCAGCCTTTTCGGCCCGACGTTGGGACAGTTGCTGGGCAACTTGAAGGCGTCCGGCTACAAGCCGGAGCAAGTCGATGAAATCTACATCACGCACATGCACAGCGACCACGTCGGCGGCTTGGCAAGCAACGAGCAGCGCGTGTTCCCGAACGCCATCGTCCGTGCTGGCAAGCTCGACGCGGATTACTATCTGAGCCAAGCCAATCTGGACAAGGCGCCGCCTGAGGGTAAGGATGGTTTCCAGGGGCCGATGCTGTCGGTCAATCCCTACGTTAAAGCCGGCAAGTTCCAGCCTATCGTCGCCAACAGCGAGTTGGTGCCGGGGATCAAGTCCTACTTCAATGGCGGGCATACGGTCGGCCACATCACCTATGTGATCGAGAGCAAGGGGCAGAAGCTGGTGTTGCTGGGGGATTTGCTGCACGTGCAAGGTGTGCAGTTTGACGATCCTGGCGTCGGCATCCAGTTCGACACCGACAGCACGGTCGCCATCGCCGAACGCAAGGAAGCGTTCGCGGCAGCGGCCAAGGGCGGATATTTGATCGGCGCCGCGCACCTGTCGTTCCCGGGATTGGGACACGTGCGCGCGCATGGCAAGGGCTACCAGTACGTGCCGGTCAATTACACCCAGCCCCGCTGATCCACCGGGGTCAAGTCTGTCATTCGGACACGGACTGGGCTTGAGCGCTGCTGAGCTCCTGTCCGAATGACAGACTTGACCCCCGATGGGGTTAAGCGAGCGCCGGATAGTCGGTGTAGCCGACGTCGTCCTTGCCGTAGAAGGTTTCCGGCTTCCATTCGTTGAGCGGCGCTTCGGTCTGCAGGCGGCGCGGCAAATCCGGGTTGGAGATGAATGCCTTGCCGAAGGCGACCGCGTCGGCCGTGCCGGCATCCAGCAACTTTTGCGCGCTGTGCTTGTCCAGGCTTTCGTTGGCGATGTAGACGCCGCCGAATTCCTTCTTCAACAACGGTCCCAGGCTGTCCTCGCCCACCGCTTCACGCGCGCAGATGAAGGCGATCTTGCGCTTGCCCAGTTCGCGCGCCACGTAGCCGAAGGTTGCCGCCGGGTCGGAGTCGCCCATGTCGTGCGAGTCGCGGCGCGGCGCCAGGTGCATGCCCACGCGGTCGGCGCCCCAGACGTCGATGCAGGCATCGGTCACTTCCAGCATCAGGCGGGCGCGGTTTTCGATCGTGCCGCCATAATTGTCGGTGCGCTGATTGGTTTTGTCCTGCAGGAACTGGTCAAGCAGGTAACCATTGGCGCCGTGGACTTCCACGCCGTCAAAGCCCGCCTTCTTGGCATTTTCGGCGCCTTTCTTGTAGGCGGCGACGATGCCCGCGAGCTCCGCCGTTTCCAGCGCGCGCGGTACCGGATAAGCGCGCATCGGACGCAGCAGGCTGACGTGGCCTTCCGCCGCAATTGCGCTTGGCGCCACCGGTGCTTCGCCGTTCAGCAATTCCGGATCGGAGATGCGGCCCACGTGCCACAGCTGCGCGAAGATCACGCCGCCGGCCTTGTGCACGGCCGCCGTCACTTCTTTCCAACCTTCGACCTGCTCGTCCGACCACAGCCCCGGCGTGTCGGCGTAGCCCACGCCCTGCGGCGTGACCGAGGTCGCCTCGCTCAGGATCAGGCCGGCGCTAGCGCGCTGCTCGTAGTACTTGGCCATCAGCGCGTTCGGCACGCGGGCGCCACCGATGGCGCGGGCGCGCGTGAGCGGCGCCATGATGATGCGGTTTTTCAGCGTGAGGTCGCCGATGGTGATCGGGTCGAAGAGGTTGGCCATGTCGAGTTTCCTATAGTGTCATTTGGTCGATGAAGGCCTGGATGGCGGCTTCATCGCGTTGAAAGTAGTTCCATTGCCCGACCCGGTTGGACTTGATCAGGCCCGCCTTGAGCAGAATGGACAAGTGCGCCGATACGGTCGATTGCGACAGCGCGGCGCGATGGTCGATCTGGCCCGCGCACACGCCGAAGCTGTGCGGGTGCGCCTGATCCGGGAAGTATTGCTCCGGGTCCTTCAGCCACGCCAGAATCTGGCGGCGCATCGGGTTGGCGAGGGCTTTGTGTATCGCGTCCATGTCCATCTGAGGTTCACCTGGGTCGAAAAATGAAATCGTCTTATGACGATATATGTATCGCTTTTTTCCGATTTCAATATCGGTATCTTACGATATAAAAGAAATTCGTGCTTGCGGCTGGCTTGCGGCCCGAAAATCCATTATGTTACTGGAACATTGACCGAATTCTAACGAGGCCTGTATGTCGAGTCATTATCTGGATGTGGCCATAGGGCTGTCGTATACCTTCCTGGCCGTCAGCCTGCTGTGCAGCGCGACGCGCGAGGCGATCGCCTCGTTGTTCCAGACCCGCGCCAAGGTGTTGCTCGACGGCGTGCTGACGATGTTGCACGAGTCCGCCGGCAAACCGCGTCTGCGCGGCATTGTTCCATCGATCAAGCGGCTGTTGCGCATGGATTCCAGCTTCGGGCTCGACAAGCTCGGCGCCGGATCGCTGACGGCCGCCGTCATGGAGCATCCGCTGATCCAGGGCATGGCGCAGCGGGGCCGCATGCCGTCGTACATTCCGTCGACCATCTTCGCGCGCGCCTTCGTCTCGACCCTGACGGGCAAATACGGCAAGGCGCAGACGGCCGCGATGCTGCTGGCGCAGGTCGGCAACGAAGGCCTCACCCGCACCTTGCTGGCGATCATGGGGGAGGGGCCGGACGATGTGGCGGCGCTGGAAAATGCCGTGCGCATCTGGTACGAAACGGTGATGGAACGCATCACCGGCTGGTACAAGCGACGCTCGCAGCTGGTGCTGTTTTGCGTCGGCTTGTTCTACGCGGCATCGATGAACATCGACGCGATTTCATTGAGCAAGCGCTTGTGGGGCGACGATCAGGTCGCGGCGCAGCTCGCTCAGCAGGGCGCCGACGGCATTGCCAGCGGCCTGGTGAAGCGCCCGGTGGCGCCCGCCACCGACGCGCCGGCCGTTACGCCGCTGGAGCAGGCCGCCATCGCCAAAAAAGAATGGCAGATGGTGGAAAAACTGCCGATCGGCTGGCCGTCGTCGCGCTTCGACGATGTCGCCGGCAAGGGCGTGGCGGCGTTTCTCGGCGCGCTGGTGTTCGCGTTGATGGGCTGGATCGTCACCGCGTTCGCCTCGTCGCTAGGTGCGCCGTTCTGGTTCGACGGCATCGGCTGGCTGCTGGCGCTGCGCGGCAGCGGGGCGCGGCCGCAGACCGATACCTCGCCGGTGGTGGTGCAAACCATCGCGTTGCCGAGCATGGCGGTCACCGTCGTCAAACCGCCGCTGGGCTGATTACGCCGCGAAATGCAAGGCCAGCGCGATCACCGCCGGCAGTGTCTGGATCAGCAGGATGCTGCGCTTGACGGTCAGGCCGCCCCACACGCCGGCCACTGCCACGCAGCACAGGCCGAACACCGTGAAGGCCGACGCGATGGCTGGGTTCGGATGGACGAAGCCCACCACCAGCGCGGCGACCAGAAAGCCGTTGTAGCAACCCTGATTCGACATGGCCGGCCGCACGATGTCCGCTTTCTCCTTGCTCAGGCCAAAGACCTTGCGCCCGCGCGTGTCGAACAGCGCCGTCTCCAGCAGCACGATATAAATGTGTATCAGTGCCACGATGGCGGTGACAATTTGGGCCAGTAAAAGCATGGTCGCTCCTTTTTTTTAGTTGAGCGTTGATTATCACCGAGGCAAGGCTTCGATGGACATAATTTTGTTGCAACTGGTATAGTTTCGGCTCACAGCTCCGGCGGGGACGACCCCGCAAACGAAGGAGCGCGGCGTCCGCAGCGGCGCTTTCAGGCGGGGACGACCCTGTCGCGAAACTGGAGTAGCAATGACCTGGATCATCCTCATCATCGCCGGCCTGCTGGAAGTCACCTGGGCGGTCGGACTCAAATACACGCACGGCTTCACGAAGCTCATGCCGACCTTGTGGACCTTGACCGCGATGCTGGGCAGCATCGGCATGCTGGGCCTGGCGCTGCGCACGCTGCCGCTGGGCACGGCCTACGCGATCTGGACCGGCATCGGCACGGTCGGCACCGTCATCTACGGCATCGTCGCGCTGAACGAGCCGGCCAGCGCGGTGCGGCTGGCGTGCATTGCCATGATCGTCGGCGGCATCATCGGGCTCAAGCTCACTACTACCTGAGTGTTACTGTGCGGCAGCGTCAGAAGGTCGGGTTGGCGCGGGTGAGGTAATACCACTCGCTGTTGGCGCCGGCCGCGCTGTCCGGGAACAGGATGCGACCGTCGAACTCGGCCAGCACCGGCGTGCCGTCGGCGCGCGTGCCGATCTGCTCGTCCTTGCGGACCGGATCAAAGCTCGACCAGGCGCGGGTGAAGGTATCGTCCGCACTGACCTTGTCGTAGACCGCGACCATGCTCAGCGCCTCCATCGCCTCGTCGGCGATCGGCTGCGGGGAGGGCGCGTCGATCAGGCCGAGGAAGGCGAGGGTGTTCATGATGGCGCGGTAGGCGACTTCGGGCGCTTGCGGATCGGTGTGTTCGCCGCATTCGAGCGTGAGCGCGTAGCCGCCGATGCTGCGCATGTATTCGGTGGTGCCCATGCCGTAGCGCAGGACGGTTTCCAGTTGGCTGTCACCGCGCAGGCGGCGTTGCACGCCAGCGCCGTAGGTGCGCAGCCAGCCGTCGACGAAGCGGCGCACGCCGAGGCGGCGCGCCATCGCGCGTTCCTGTTGTTCGTGTTGGAAGGGTTCGAGCGGGCCGTCGTTGTTGCGCGGACCGACCATAACGAAGGGTTCGCCGGAGGCTTTGAACGAGTGCAGGTCGAGCAGCACGTCGTGGCGGGCGAGGAGGGGGCACAGCCAGTTGGCGACGCGGTCCTCGAAATCCTGCGGGTGTTCGTTGGGGAAGAGATTGCGGTTCAGATTGCGGTCGCCGAAGCGTTCGCCTTTGGCGTAGGCCAGCGGGTTGGCAATCGGGACGAAGGTGACGGCGCCGTTGCGAATGACGAGGGCGCCGCTGTCGAGTTCCCGCATCACGCGCTGGATGGCCTTGGTGCCGCAGGTTTCGTTGCCGTGGACGGCGCCGGTGACGATTAGGCGCGTGCCGGCGTGTTGGCCGCCGTATTCAACGGATTTGAACTGCAATTGTTGGGTAAGGGTCATGCGGTATTTATACCAGCTAAGGTCTGCCGACGCTATTCTACTTGCGCCGGCAGGAATAAAATGTTTAGGCTGGTGGACGGTTGCTAATCTGCGGATCGTGACTGAATACGATCTCTGGCTTGAGCCGGTCCTGGAATTTGAGAGTGATATTCATGTTCATCTTTTCTGTGTTTGCGTCACTGAACGTCAGCAATTTTCCGCTGACGCTGACGCTGGCGGTGCTGAGTTGATTGTTGCTTTCCGGAATAACGGACATGCCCGTAAAGATAATGTCGTACCCATCCGTGTCGAAAATCTGGTAGTTGACGACCGTGTCTGTTTCAGTGATCACTGGCACAGCTGGCGCCGTTACAACGTCGTAACTACCTGGGGTGATCGCACTAGGCTTGACAAAAACCAGAATGTTGACGAACGAAGTAGATGCTGGAAATGTAGTCATGAGGTCGCTTTCTTTGCTGGGTGGGTGGATAAATACTTCAGGTAGTTCACGTCGCGATAGGACATCGTCTCGAGTTGCTTTTTGACGGTTTTTACTTGATCGTTTTGGTTGAGGCACGCATGTGCTTTAACCCAAGGGGCGAGTAGTTGGAAGTCCGAGCTTCCCGGGATAGACCGAATCAGTATTGCGCGTACGCTCTCGCAATGTTCAGTCCCATCTGATTCGTTTTGCAGGGAGCGCAGATCGGCAGCGAGCAGCAGGGCGTCAATCCTTGCATCCCGGATAGTGATGTCCGTCGGAGATGTTGAGCTGAGTCGTGTTAGCGTATTGAGGGCAGGCTGCAAGCTTTGCGAAGCGAGCATCAACTGGGCTTGTTGCATCAGTAGCGCCGCTTTTCTTTGATTTAGTTTCGCTATCATTATTTGCAGGTTGACCGATTTGGGCTCAAGATTGCTCATTTGGGCAACAACTTGCTGCAGCTTATCCAGCCGATTTAATAATTGGACTGGCTTTTGTTCGTCGTCCGTGTCAATGACGCGCAGTTCAGCAACATGCATTTTGCGGCGCCAATCGAGATTGCCCGGGTCTTTTTCGACCATTTTTTGTGACAGCGAAAATGCGATTTGTGCATCTTTAAAACTGCCACTTAGATCGCCGCGCGCTTGTTTCAGCTCGGACTGGCGCGACCATACGCCGGCCAGTTGTTCAATCCACAATGTATCTTCTGGATGGGTTTTATGCAGCGGTTCCAATATGGCCAGGGCACGGTGGTAAAGGGACTCTGATTGAACAAGTTGCCCTAATCGCAATTGGGCGCTGGCTTGCCAGGAAAGACTATCTGCCAAGTCTGCCGCTAGTTGCTTTTCATCGGGCGTGATGGCGTAGGCGCGCGTTTTGAGCGCGACCGACAACGCAAACTCGCTCGCCGCGCTTCGGGTATCGCCACGCTGCAACGCCAGGGTACCCAAGCTGTTATGCGCATAGGATTGCTCTATCCAGGCACTGACGTCGTCGGGATACGCTTCCGATTGGCGGTTTGCATAAGCCAAATACTCGTCGAAGTATCGCCGCGCTTCCGGCCATTCTTTTTGTTCATAATGAATCTGTCCCAGCCAAAAGGCGTTTTCTCCAGCACTTTTTAGCAAGGCGGCGTCTATGGGCCTCGCGTGGAGCTGTTGCTGCAAAATCTGACGTCCCGCTAACAGGGCGGTCTTCGCGCCGGCTGGATCGGAGCGCGCGATCCGCACTTCGGAAATCAGCTGCAGTGATTTTGCACGCTGCGCCAGCGCCGCCTCGCTATCGCCGACGCGCGATGAATCGGATAGATACGACAGAGCGCGACCACTGACACTGTCGAGCAAGTCCAGCTTTCCTAGCGGGCGCAGTTTCTCAACAAATTCGCCCAGCATATAACCCATAAGCCCCTCGGCTTCGGTCCTGTGCGTTTCTGCCTGGGTTTGCGCCGAGCGCGCTGCTAGGCCGAGACCAACGGCCAACACTGCCAGCGTCGCCATTGCAAACGTGATTCCTAGCCGCAGCCGTTCGCCATGGCGGACGCCCACCAGCGAGGCTTGGACGAAATCCTGTTCTTGTTGGGTGAAGCTGAATCCGGTTGTTTTTATTAATTGGCGCGCCTGATTTGCCTGGGTTCCGGAGGGCAGCAGCATGTCGCGCTTGCGGCCGCTGTCCTGCCAGCGTTTGGCTTGGGCGCTAATGCGGCTACGCGTCTGTAGCGCTTGGCGGTGCTCGTCGATCCAGGCGACCACGCGCGGCCAGCGGCGCAGCAGGGCTTCGTGGGCGATACCGAAGGCGGGAGCTCCGCCGTGCAGATCGCTGACGAAGAGGTGGGCGTCGACCAGTGCTTGCACTAACTTGATCTCATCGTCGCTGCTCAATGATGTCCACAACACGCGGCGGGATGTGACCGTCGATTCGTCCTCGGCCACGAGCACCAACCGCGACAAGAGCTGGGGCAGGGCGGCGATCTGGGATGCACCCAATTCGGAAATTACTTGTTCGGCGCGCGCACCGATTGCGCCCTCCAAGCCCCCCATATCGTGGTAAGCCTTGTGGCTCAACTCCCCATCGGGACTGCGCTGGCGATACAGTTCTTGTAGACAGTATTGCAACAACGGTAATGTGTCCGGTCCCGCCTTGGCGGCGCTGATCAGTATTTCGTCCAGACTCTCGCCATGCCCGTCGACCGTGTAGCGCAACTCCGCCACCTGCGCCGGATGGCGGATGATCTGTGCGATATCTGCGCTGCCGGGCGGCGTCAGGTCAAAATGGCCACCGCGCAGTTTCATGCTCATCAGCGCTGGGTAGGCCGTCAAGTGCGGGTAGAAATCGTTGCGGCAAGCCAAAACCAACAGCACACATCCGGAGCGCGCCAGTTGGTCCAGCACGTTGATGAAGACGGCGCGCTCCTGCTCACTAATATGTGGCAGGCGGAAGATTGCCTCGAAACGGTCGATGAACACCGCCAGCCGGATTGTTGGCAGCCGTTTTTGCAACTGTTCGACCAAACCCGGCAAATCCTGCGCCATATATTGCGCGAGGGTGGCGGCGCTGGTGTTTTCAAACAGCAGGCGGTCGTCGATTTCCGCGTCGAGCAGCACGCTGGCAAGCGTTTCCAGCAGGCCCGACTGCCCCATGTCGGCGCAATCGAGCTGCACATGGTCGCTGATCGCCAGTCCGGATTCCGCCGGCGCGGCGCCGGCCTTCAGCGCCGGAATCAATCCAGCCTGGACCAGCGAAGTCTTGCCGGCCCCCGACGGTCCGAGCACCAGCACCATCGCGCAAGCCGCCTGGACTTGCGCCACCACCACCTGCACCAACTGGTCGACGCTGAGCTTGCGGCCGAAGAAGATGGCCGCGTGTTGTTCCTCGAAAGCTTCCAGACCCCGGAACGGGGAGGCGTGCGTCCAGCTGCCGTTGCTGACGTCGTCGTCGTAGCTGAGCTCGGCTAACAGGCGGTAACCACGCTTACGAATAGTTTCGATATAGCGCGGCTCGGCGGCCGAGTCGTCGAGCGCGCGGCGCAGCTGGGTGATGATTTTGTGAACCGCGTTGTCGCTCGCCGGGGTATCGCCCCAGCAGGCGTCCAGCAGCGCGTCGGCCGAGACGACGTCGTGCGGGTGCTTGCAAAAATGTAACAAAACATCCATTGCGCGGGGTTCCAGCTGCCGGCTAAGCACACCAAAACTGAGCGTGTTGGTGGCCGGATCGACGCGCCACTGACCAAAACGGAAGCTTTTACGGTTCACTCTAACCTTCTTTGCCCATGAATAAAAACTTTTAAATCAAACAGTTAGCACTCCGAAGGTTTCCAGAAGGCCATTTGTATAGTTAATCCGTACAGTTAGTTCAAATCTGTATCTTTAATGAATATTAACATTAGGCTGGGGAAACTATTAAACATTCTGCACTCACTGTTGTGTCTTCGCGCGGTCGGTACGCCGGCGCCGCTTCCGTTCCCCATCCTAACGATGTGCAGGCCGAGCTGCGCCGCATCGCGGTCAGTCGCACCTTCGCGGCGTCGCAACGCTGCTGCGCGCTACTGGACCACCTGGTCCGTGACCATGGTAACCAAAAGTATCAAGGCGCTGATGCAGCGATCGCCGCCGGCGCCCGTTCGGGGCCGGGCTGCAGCTTTGGAATGGACCTGGCCGCCGCTGTCCAGTTGGCGCGTTTGCGCAACCGGCTGAGTGATTATTACGAGGTCGAAGGCCATCAAAATCCCTTGCGCATCCGCGTGCCGGACGACGGTTATCAGGTAAGCATCGAAGTCGCCGAACAGGCCCCAAGCCCATGAATTCAAACTTAACCCTGCATCCCACGGAGGTCCCATGGTTGTTTTAACCGGCGTCAAAGCTCCGTTCGAGCTGACCCAGCACGCGATACCAATTAAGCAACAAGGAATCGATTTCGCCATTCGCTATTACAGTCACCATGCCGGCAAGAACTTGTCGCTGGCGGAGGCGAGGGCGCTGACCGACGCCGGCATTCAGATCGGCGTGGTCTGGGAGACCATCGGCGCGCATTTGCATTCGTTCAGTCGTGCGCAGGGATTGGCGGACGGCGCCGCCGCGTACCTGATGGCGCAATCGGCCATTACGCAGCCATCGGGTTCGGCCATCTATTTCGAGGTCGACTGCCATCCCACCGACGAGGATATCGCCGGTCCCATCACGCGCTATTTCGAAGGGGTCAATCAGGCGTTCAATGCGGCGCGGCCGGGCGAGCCGCATTATCAGATCGGCATCTACGGGTCCGCTGCCAGTTGCCAAGCCATCGTCGCCAGCGGTTTGGCGTCGCTGAGCTGGCTCTCGCCATCGGAGGAGGCCTTCCTGGGCGGGGACTTCGCCGGCTATAACCTCAGGCAACTCTCATCGAGCGTATTGCCTGTCGATGACGGCAAGAAGATTCATGTCGACCTGGCCCGTAGCAACGACGGTTTACCAACCGGTTTATTCAGGGTGCTCTAGTGCCGACCATTCAATTCACCGAGATCCCCACGCTTAAGACCGTCAAGCCGTCCAAGACCGTCTTTCTGAATAGTACCGGGCAGGATCTGGTGCTCAAGTTCGTCACTGCGCCGGATCTGCTGCTGCCGGCGTACACCATCAGCACGCGCATCAGCGCGGCGATCGATTGCATTTGCCTGGGCGCGACCAATTATTATTCGACCCACAGCCAGAACTACGCGATCGCCGAGGATTGCACCGCCGTGCTGACACTGGCCGATCAAACGCTGGTCATGGTGATCTCGCCCTGACTTTGGGAAAACAGCGCGGCGCTGTAAGATGCGGGGCATGAATCTTCAGCTTACTGCCCGCGACCACGGCCGCAACGTCGGCCTCGATACCTTGCGCGCGCTTGCGATCGTTCTGGTGTTCATGAATCACTACATGATCTTCGTCAGCTTCCGGCCCACCTTCGGCTGGATGAGCGAGATCGGCTGGGCCGGCGTGGACCTGTTCTTCGCGCTGAGCGGCTATTTGATCGGCAACCAGATCCTGTCGGGGATACAGCGCCAGACCGGGCCGGAGCGGTTTTCGTTGCCGCGTTTTTACGCGCGCCGCTTCCTGCGCACGCTGCCGAATTTCTACTTTGTGCTGGCGCTGTATGCCTTGTGGCCGTATTGGCGCGGGGAGAGCGTGCTGCCGCCGCTGTGGAAGTTCATCACCTTCACGCAAAATATCCAGCTGACGCCGGGGACGGCCTTTTCGCACGCATGGTCGCTGTGCGTCGAGGAGCAGTTCTACGTGCTGCTGCCGGCGGTGGCGTTGTTGATCGCGGCTTGCCGCAAGTCGTTGCTTTGGGCTTGGGTCGCGGTGATCGGCACCCTGCTGGCCGGCATGGCGGTGCGCGGTTATTTATGGAACGAGGAAGCCGGCCTCGGCGGCCTCTATTACTACACCAATATCTATTACGCCTCCTGGTGCCGCTTCGATGAGCTGGTGTTCGGCGTGGCGTTGGCACTGGTGAAGAACTACCACGGCGGCGCCTGGAAGGTCATCACGTCGCGCGGCAACTGGGCGCTGGCCGCAGGGGCAGGCGTGCTGGCGCTGACCTGGTCGATGTTGCTGGAAGATCACTACGGCCACGTGATGACGGTGATTGGTTATCCGATGCTGGGCGTGGGCTTCACCTTGTTGCTGATCGCGGCGCTCAGTCCCGGATCGCTGCTGCAGCGCTGGCGCGTGCCGGGCGCGGCCAGCATCGCGCTGTGGTCCTACGCGATTTACCTGACGCACAAGCAGCTGTGCGTGCTGCTGCGCGTGCCCTTGCGCGGCTATGGCTGGGGGCCGGATACGTGGCAGGCGATCGCCATCATGAGCCTGGCCAGTGTCCTGGTCGGCTGGCTTCTGTTCCTGCTGGTGGAGACGCCGTTTATGAAATTGCGCGACCGCTTCGTCCCGGGCAATTTCGCCAGGCCGAAGGGGGCCACGGAAGCGGTCGCCGCCTAGTTCATCTCGATCACGTCGAACGGCGATTGGGTCGAGCCGAGGAAAGCCATGACGCTGCGGGCGCGCTCGCCCATGTCGTCCTGACGCGTGCCGGCGATGGCCGCGCGCAGACCGGGAATGATTTCGGTGATGTGCGGGCTGTCGTAAGCGTTGACCAGCAGCGCGGCCAATTCGCTGGCGCGGCCACGGTTGTTGCGCATGCGCTCTTCCAGCATCGCCAGCAAAGTGCGCTGCATGCGCGGCGTGGGATTGGTGATGTAGCCGAACACCAGCGGCGTGTTGCTGATCGCGTCGCACAGACGGCTCTCGATCTGGTCGGGTTTGACGTCGGAGGCGATGTCGAAATAGGCGCCGTTCCAGCGCGTGCGTTCGTACGGGTGGCCGGGCGGGAAGGAATCGGCCGTCTCGAAGCCGAGGACGTGGCTGAGATAGCGTAACCATTTAAGAATAGTGGGCATCATGGCAGCATTTTAACCCAGCCGCAGACGGGAGGAGGCCGCCCCGGGCAACGCATGCCCGGCGGCGGTTGTAACGGTTTAGACGTGGGCTTCCTCACCCAGTTTCCCGGCGCGGAAGTCCTCGACGGCGGCGAAGAC
This sequence comes from Duganella sp. AC917, assembly GCF_979258245.1. Classification (NCBI taxonomy): domain Bacteria; kingdom Pseudomonadati; phylum Pseudomonadota; class Betaproteobacteria; order Burkholderiales; family Oxalobacteraceae; genus Duganella; species Duganella sp. AC917. The sequence continues at coordinate 2,638,225 of NZ_OZ409848.1, read as the reverse complement.
TTCGGCCTGCGTGTTCATCACGAACGGGCCGTATTGCGCGATCGGCTCGTTCAACGGCTTGCCCGCCACCAGAATAAAGCGGCTGGCGTCGGTCGCATGGATGTTCACGCCGTCGGCGCCCACCGTGTTGGCCAGGATTGCCATTTTGCCCGACGCTACATCCTTGTCGCCCACGCGCACCGAACCGCGATACGCGAAGATGAAGGCGTTGTGGCCTTGCGGCAGCGCCTGGCTGAACGAGGCGCCGGCCGGCAGATCGACGTCAATATAGATCGGCTCGGTCACTTCGCGCTGCACGGCGCCATCGACGCCATGGCTGCTACCGGCAATCACTTTCACTTTCGCGCCATTTGCCGTGGTGAAGACGGGTACTTCGTCGCCGTTGAAGTCGCGATACCACGGATCGCGCATCTTGTCCTTGGCGGGCAGGTTCAGCCACAGCTGGAATCCCGACATCATGCCTTCTTCCTGCTCCGGCATTTCCGAGTGGATCACGCCACGGCCGGCGGTCATCCATTGCACGCCGCCGTTGGTCAGCAGCCCTTCGTTGCCGCTGCTGTCCTTGTGGCGCATCCGGCCTTCGAGCATGTAGGTGACGGTTTCGAAGCCGCGATGCGGGTGGCTCGGGAAGCCGGCCAGGTAGTCGCTGGCCTGGTCGCTACCGAAGTTGTCCAGCATCAGGAACGGGTCGAGGCGGCGCTGCAGGGGCTGGGTCAAGACGCGGTTGATCTTGACGCCGGCGCCGTCGGACACGGCTTGGCCGGTGATCACGCGTTCCACGGTGCGTTCTTGTAGTACGCGATCGCTTGCGACGTTGTTAAATACCTTGCTCATTGACTCTCTCCTTTACGGACCGCGCCACCCGGCGCGATCGATGAATTTATACCAGTACCGAATTGATGTCGGCGTCAGCCAGGGCTTGCGCCTTGGCGACCGCGTCCGGGCCCATGCCCATGCCTTCGGCGAAGAAGAACTGGACGTCGGTCAGGCCGACAAAGCCCAGGAAAGTCTTCAGGTGCGCCAGCTGGACATCGTTCGGACCATCCTTGTGCAGGCCGCCACGCGCCACGGCGACGTAGACTTTTTTGCCGGTCAGCAGGCCGACCGGGCCGGTCGGACCGTACTTGAACGTCACGCCGGCACGGGCAATCGCGTCGAACCACGATTTCAGCTGCACGGTCACGCCGAAGTTGTACATCGGCGAACCGATGACAATGGCGTCGGCCGCTTGCACCTGGGCGATCAGGGCGTCGTCCAGGGCCACGCGGGCGGCTTGCTCGGCGCTGCGTTGGTCGGCCGGGGTGAACAGCGCTTGCAAGGTCGGCTCGTCCAGCACTGGATGCGGGTGGGCCGCCAGATCGCGGCGCACCACGGTCGCGTCGGGATTGCCGGCTTGCAGTTTGGCGACGATGCTGTCGGCCATGCGGGTCGATTCGGAACCGGTGCTGCGGGCGCTGGAGTTGATTTGCAAGATGTTCATGGTGTTGCTCCTGTATGTGGTTGTTGGTTTGTTTGCTGCGATGGAGTTACTTTAATCGTTTCAAAACCAATGCGGAAGCCGTTAAAATGGATAACATTAATCCATTGATGGAACAATCGAGGAGCGTGACGTGGAAATAGACCCTGGCGACCTGCTGTTATTCGCCCGCATCGTTGAATGTGGCAGCTTCAGCCTGGCGGCCGAGCGGGTGCAGTTGCCGAAGTCGACGGTGTCGCGCCGGATTTCGCTGCTGGAGGCGCATCTGGGCGAGCGCCTGCTTCAGCGCACCACGCGCAAGCTGGTGCTGACCGAGTTCGGCGCGAGTTTGCTGGAGCACGCGCGCAAGGTGGCCGACGAAACCGAGGCGGCCGGCGCGCTGGCGCAGCACCGGCAGGGCGCGCCGAGCGGTTTGCTCCGGGTATCGATGCCGGCGGACTTCGCCAGCGTGGGTGTCAGCGAAATGATGGCGCAATTCATGCACCGCTATCCGGCCATCTCGCTGGAGCTCGATTTGTCGCCGCGCCGGGTGGACCTGGTTGCCGAGAATTTCGACCTGGCCATCCGCATGGGCAATCTGCCGGACGATGCTTCGCTGGCCGCGCGGCGCATCACCTTCAGTTCGCTGGCGCTGTATGCCTCGCCGGCCTATACCAGCTTGCGCGGGCTGCCCGAGCACCCGGACGATTTGTTCAAGCACGATTTGTTGAGTTTGCCGCCGCGTATGAACGGTTTGATACGGTGGACGCTGCTGCGCGGCAAGGTGCGCTGGGAGCGCGAGTTGCCGGTTAGGCTAATGGGCAATTCGCCGGAGATGATCGTGCGCATGGTCAGCAACGGGGTCGGGATCGGCGTCTCGACCGAGGCAATTGCGGCGCCGTTTTTAAAAGCGGGGACGTTGGTGCGGGTGTTGCCGGAATGGTCGTTCCCCGAGGTGACGGGGTGGGCGGTGTTCCCGGGCCGGCGCTTGATGCCGGCCAAGACCCGGGTGTTTCTGGATATGCTGGAGGAGGCGTTCGACCGGCAGCTACCCTGATAGCGCCAATTACTTTAAATCGGCCATCATCTCGCCCAGCTTGACCGGACCAGCCGGCTGCCACGCGGGATTGAAGCTCATTGTGTCCTTCGGGAACAGCATGACCACGGTCGATCCCAGCAGGAATCGGCCCAGTTCATCGCCTTTTTTCAGCAAAATGTTCTGATCGGCATACGTCCATTCGGTCACCTTCGCCAGGCGCGGCGGATTGATCACCCCGTGCCAGACCGTTGCCATGCTGCCGACGATGGTGGCGCCGACCAAGGTCATGACGAACGGACCGTTGGCGGTATCGAACACGCAGACCACGCGCTCGTTGCGGGCGAACAAGCCGGGAATGCCGCGCGCGGTGGTCGGATTCACCGAGAACAGCTCGCCCGGAATGTAGATCATACGCGTCAGCTTGCCGTCGCAAGGCATGTGGATGCGGTGATAGTCGCGCGGGCTCAGATACAGGTTGGCGAAGCTGCCATGCTGGAACTTGGCGGCCAACGTGGCGTCGCCGCCGACCAGCGCGTTGGTGCTGAACTTGTGGCCCTTGGCCTGGAAGATCTGGTCGTCGTCGATCGCGCCGAACTGGCTGATGCGGCCGTCGACTGGACAGATGAAGTCGGCATTGGCGAGCGGGCGGGCGTCCGGGTGCAGCGCGCGGGTGAAAAATTCATTGAAGCTGGCATAGCTGGCGATGTCCGGATTGAGCGCCTCGCCCATGTTGACGTCGTATTTGCCGACGAACCAGCGTATCAGGCGCGTGGTCATGGCGCCGCCCTTGGCCCCCGCAACGCGGCCGGCGAAGTTGGTCAACGCTCCCTTGGGGAGCAGGTATTGCGGCAGAACGGCAAGTCGGGACACGATGGCAATCCATACAAAATAGCGATCGAGCATTATAACGCCCCGGCCGGGGCGATTTACCTATTCCGGTCTATTCACGCGTCTATTCATTTTTTCACTATTTATGTTTATGAAAATTCGCTAATCGGGGACACGTTATCTTGGATTAAGGAAACTTTCGTTCGAATCAAGGCATAATGGCCGTTCTCTCTCGTCTCCCACTTGCCATTTTATGATGCCTGCCCGCCAACTCCGTTTGACGCAGACCGCTGCGGCCGTCCTTTGCTTATGTTTCGCTGCCGGCGCCCGCGCCGATATCGTGGCAGCGGCAGTCGAATCCGCCGAGGCGCCCGTGCCGGCCGACGGCAAGCCGACGGCGGCACAGCCCGCCGCCGCGCCGATGCAGACGGTGCGCATCAAAGGCAGCGCCGCGAGCTACGACGCACGCCGCGATGATACCGCTAGCAAGATCGTCGTCGGCAGCGAGGAGATCCAGAAATACGGCGACACCTCGGTCAACGATGTCCTCAAGCGGTTGCCCGGTATCACTGTCGGCGGCGCGGCGGGGCGGTCGGGCGGCGAGATCCGCATGCGCGGCCTGGGCGCCGGCTACACCCAGATCCTGATCAACGGCGAACGCGCGCCGGCCGGTTTTTCCATCGACAACCTGGCGCCCGACGTGATCGAACGCATCGAAGTGCTGCGCGCGGCCAGCGCCGAGTTCAGCACGCAGTCGATCGCCGGCACCATCAACATCGTGCTGAAGAAATCCGTGAAGGTGGCCCAGCACGAACTAAAAGTCAGCGGCGCCAAGGGCAGCAAGTTCAGCTCGCCGAGCGCCAGCATCCAACTGTCGGACAAGCGCGAGGACATGTCGTACTCGTTCGGCGCCAACGCTTGGCGCTATATGTATAACCGCATGACGCCATCGACCGAGTTCGGCACCGATGCAGCCGGCGTGCCGAACGTCGACCGTACCGGCACCTGGCAGGATCAGGGCCGTTCGGACGGCTTCAACCTGGCGCCGCGCATCAACTGGACGCTGGCGGGCGGCGATACGTTGACCTCGCAGACCTTTGTCAATCTGAACCGCTTTGAAAGCAACAGCCACGGCCGCACCACGGTGAACCTGGCCGCAGACGAAGGTCCGAACTTCGACCGCATCGACAATACCTTCAGCAGCCACAACGGCTACGGCCGCACCGATCTGAACTGGGTGCACAAGATGGCCGAGGGCGCCAAGCTGGATATCAAAGTGGGCGTCGCCAAGAACCGCAACACCGGCATGTCGCTGCAATTGGGCGGCAACCGCGACGGCTCGCCTAACCTGTACCGCACCGTGGAATCGCACAGCGGCGAGCTGAGCTACAGCACGCAAGGCAAATACTCGACGCCGCTGACCTTCGGCACGCAGGCCGAGGGATCGGAAGAAGCGCCAACGGAGCACGCGCTGGCGCTGGGCTGGGACGCCGGCCTCACGGACCGCGACGATACCCGCATCCAGCGCGAATTGCCGATTGCGGGCAGTCTGCCGCCGGACAACAACGACGAGGATTTTTCCGCCAGGGCGACCCGGGTGGCCGTCTACGGGCAGGATGAGTGGAATGTGACGCCGCGCTGGTCGATCTACACCGGCGTGCGCTGGGAAGGGCTGCAGACGGAAATTGAAGGCGTCAATCTCGAGCGCGTGAGCCAGCGCTCAAGCGTGCTCAGTCCGCTGTTCCAGACGTTGTTCAAACTGCCGAACAAGAAGGACCAGGTGCGCCTGGCGCTGACCCGCACCTACAAGGCGCCGTCCACGGCCAACCTGGTGCCGCGCCGCTTCACGTCGGCCAACAACAGCCGCCTGGACCCGGACCGTCGCGGCAATCCGCGCCTGAAGCCGGAAGTGGCGCTGGGCCTCGATGCTTCGTTCGAGCACTACTGGGGCGACGGCGGCATGCTGAGCGCAAGCGCGTCGATCCGCCGCATCGAAGATTATATGCACCAGGGATTGGTGCAGGAGGGCGACCGTTGGGTGTCGACGCTGATCAACGACGGCCGCGCCGAAACGCGCGGTATCGAGCTCGAGGTCAAGTTCCCGCTGCGCGTGGTGATGGACCACGCGCCGGCGCTCGACCTGCGCGCCAGTATCAGCCGCAACTGGTCGCAGGTCGATAGCGTGCCGGGTCCGGACAACCGCCTGGACCAGCAGGTCCCGCTGAGCGCCACGCTTGGCGTGGACTACAAAAGCCCGGACGGCATGCTCAGCACCGGCAGCAGCCTGAGCTTCCGCAACGGCGGCATGGCGCGCTTGAGCGAGACGCAGAGCGCCTACAACTCGGTGCGGCGCGACCTCGACGTCTACGCGCTGGTCAAACTGGATAAGGAAAACAGCTTGCGCTTTGCGGTGTCCAATTTGCTGGCGCAGGACTACACGACGGAAAGCATCTATTCGGATGCCCGTGGCACGCTCAACCGCGCGTCCGTGGCCGACGGCGAGACCCAGTTCCGGGTGACGGTGGAACGGCGCTTCTGATCCGGGCGCCGGGGCCGGTGGTATGATTCTTCGCTGAACTTCAGGCGCGGAACACCGATGAAAATCCCCAAGAGCACGCTGGAACAATGGCAGGTGTTGCAAGCGATCGTTGAATGCGGCGGTTACGCGCAGGCGGCCGAGGCTTTGCACCGCAGCCAGTCCTCGGTCAGCTACATGGTGGCCAAGCTGCAAGAGCAACTGGGCGTCGAACTGCTGGAAATCGACGGCCGCCGCGCCCGCCTCACGCCGAACGGCACGGCGCTGCTGAACAAGGCGCGCGAGCTGCTCGGCGGCGCCTTCCAGCTCGAACAACTGGCCGGCAGCCTGGCCGAAGGTTGGGAGCCGCAGATCAGCATTGCCGTCGACAGCCTGTTCCCGGTTCAGCTGTTGGTGCAGGTGATGCGCGAGTTCGAGCCCTGGGCCAAGCAAACCCGCGTCAATCTGGAGGAAACGGTGCTGTCCGGCTCCGAAGACGCGTTGCTCGATAAGCGGGTCGATATCGCCATCGCCAGCCGCGTTCCGGCCGGCTTCCTTGGCGACGCCCTGATGGATATCCACTTCGTCGCCGTCGCCCATCCTTGTCATCCACTGCACGCGCTCGGGCGGGAGCTGGAGATGGAGGACCTGACCCGCAATCTGCAAATCGTCGTGCGCGATTCGGGCACCTTGAATCCGCGCGATCACGGCTGGATCAATACCGACCAGCGCTGGAGCGTAACCAATCCACAAACGCGCATGGAGATGATTTGCAACGGTATCGGCTTCGGCTGGCTGGCCGAGCACAAAATGCAGGCGCAGCTGGATCAGGGCCTGCTCAAACCGCTGCCGCTGCGGGTGGGGCAGCGCCGCAAGCTATCGTTGTCGCTGATCGTCGCCAATCCGGAGGTGGCCGGTCCGGCCACATGCAGGCTCGCCAATCTGATACGCAAGGTGGTGGCCGAAGGCATCGAGCCACGGCCTTTGTGCGCCTGAGCGCAACATCCACAATTAATTGACCGGGCAAGCGCTCGGCAAGCATTTCTTGCTGACTTATTCCAGCAGTATTCGCGCCGCATTCCACAGCCATTGCCACCGTATTCACTCCGGATTACCATCGCACCAACGCGGAAATGGTAATGACGTGAGCTGGTTGTCACTATTCTTTATTACTGGACTTTCGGCCGGATTCTCAGCCGGAGGCCCCGAATTTCGTCGTGTTTCGATTGCGGAGTTGTGGAAAATATTCATATTTATCGCTATATTGGTATTTCGCACGTATAAGTCTGGAGAATCAAGGCAAAGTTATGGTAAATTGCGCTTTATAAAATTCTCACACATTCTCACATGTGGTATTTTAGAAACTAACCAGCCGATAAGAGGAAAAATAAGATGACGACTTACCAAGAATACAAAGCGAAGATCGCCGAACTTGAAAACCTGGCGGAGACCGCGCGCAAAAACGAAATCGCCAAGGCGAAAGAGCAAGTCACCGCCATCATGCGCGAGTATGGCCTGACCGTGGCGGATCTGGGCGCCGTGACCAAAGTTAAACCAGTCAAAACGCGCGCGCCGGTGCCGACCAAATACCGCGACGACGCCACCGGCCAAACCTGGACCGGCCGTGGCCGCGCGCCAAAATGGCTCGAAGGCAAAGACAAAAATCAGTTTCTGATTAAGTAATTCATCGGAAGCCGGTGTACTCTGGTTTATCGTCGATAAACCCGGCACCGGCTTTTGTTTTGTGGCCGCCGTTCCGCCGGGGGGGGCGCACACCCGCCGCATTGATGCCGTCTTCGAGCACGCTTATTCTCTCGGCATGGTTCGCTGTTTCTCTTGATTCAGACCATGCCGAGGCGATTGAGGCCTAAAAGCGATCTCTATACGGCGGGCCGCTCGAATAATCGCCGCCGAACAGATCTAGTCCGCCAGTGGCGCACCGCGCGCGTTGTCACAAACAGCTGCCGCAGTGCATGCGGCGCCAATAGGCGTTGCTTTTGTGATGAAAGTAGCCGTGCTTTGTCCGGTCTTTCCACACGTCCTGCAAGTCATGTTCGCCGAGCCCGGCTGTTTCATGAGATGATAATGGGATGTCATCTATTCCCTTATTCCCGCTGAATACAATCCTATTTCCGGATGGACATTTGCCGTTGCAAGTGTTTGAAGTGCGTTATCTGGATATGATCAAGCGCTGCATCGCGAGCGGCGAGGAGTTTGGCGTGGTATCGCTGGTGGAGGGGACCGAAATCCGCGTGCCGGACAAGCAGGAAACCTTGTCGGACGCCGGGACGATGGCGCGCATCGTCGAGTGGACCGCGCCGTTGCCGGGACTGCTGCAGGTATCGTGCATCGGCACGACGCGGTTTCAGGTCAAGTCGGCCGAGCAACTCAAGCATGGCTTGTGGATGGCGGAAGTCGACGCCGTCGCCGAGGATATGGTCGTGCCCGTTCCCACCGAGCAGCAGGATGTCGCCAATGCGCTGGGCGCGTTGATCCGCTCGCTGCAAAAGAAACAGATCTCCACCGCGAAGATGCCATTGGCACCACCTTATCGGCTCGATGAAGCCGGCTGGGTGGCCAATCGCTGGTGCGAGTTGCTGCGGCTGGACCTGGAGGAGAAGCAGCGCTTGTTGCTGCAGGAGAATCCGGTGCTGCGGCTGGAACTGATCCAGGATGTGCTGAGCGAGAACGGTCTGCTGGACTGACCCGGAAGCTACACCCGACAGGTCAGCCCGCATGCGCCTCACTGGCATCGTCCAGCGCGTGGATGCGCACCGACCACATGACGCCAACGGCCAGCAACACCATCGCCGCCACCTCCAGCCCGCGCGGCAGCTGCTGTTTATAGATGAAACCATATAGCAGCGCGAACAGCGTTTCGAACAGGATCAGTTGACCCGATAACGTCAGCGGCACCTTGCGGCTGGCGACATTCCACAGATGATTGCCGATCACCGACGCTCCCAGCGCGAGCAGGCCGTTGACGATCCAGAACAGCGTCCAGTCGCGCCCACTGGCCAGCGCGCCGGCGCCGGTGACGTCCGCATGGAACAGCGCCAGTGCCGGCAGCGCGATGACCAGCGCGATCAAGCCGCTCGACACGCCATACAACGCCGACCACTCGCCGCTGCTGAAATGCGGGTTGCGTTTCAGGTAGCGCGCGTTGTCGACCGAGTACCAGGTCCAGCACAGCAGCGCGCCGACCGCGCACAGCACGCCGAGCAGCTTGTCGACCAGTGGCGCTGCCTGCCCTTGCGTGTGCGTGAAGACGTCGATGTTGATGCAGACGATGCCCGCCGCCACCAGCAACAGCGGCAGCATCAGCTGCTTGAGCGGCACCGAGCCGTGATCCTTTTGCCCCATCAGCGTGACCGATATCGGCAGCACGCCGATGATCAGCGATGTCGCCGACACGCCGGCCAGCTGCACGCCCAGCGCAAGCAGCATGTAGTAGACGATGTTACCGGCCAGCGCGTGTTTGACCATCGCTGCCACGTCGCCACGGTCAAGTCGGCGCAGCAGCGCGGGCAGGCGTGGCAGCATCAGGCCGGCGGCGATGACGCCATAGGCGATATAGCGCCCGCAGGCCATCTCCAGCGCCGTGAAGGAGGTCAGGAACGCCGGCACGATGAACACCATGCCCCACATTGCCCCCGCCAGCAAACCGCACAACACGCCTTGCAACATCGTTCGATTTCCTCAGTAGAGAGTGCACAGCCACCAGACGGCGGCGACGTTGAAGGCGACGCTGCACCAGAAGGCGATCTGGAACGAGGTCTTGGCGGTTTTATGCCGCAGCCAGCGCTGCGCCAGCAGGCCGCCCGGCCAGCCGCAGGCCAGCCCCGCCAGCAGCAAAATGCGTTCAGGTATGCGCCGGCGATGTTCGACGGCGGACGATTTGTCGGCCGCGTAGACGATGAAGCACACCACGCTGGCGACGCCGTACACCGACGCCAGCCAAAGCAGCATGGGCAGCAGGGAAGGCAGCAGGGAAGGCACGACGGACGCGCTGTCCGGCGTCACCGCGATCAGAAGTAGCGCAGGCCGAGGGCGGCCTTGACTTCATCGGCGGTCTGCGCGGCCACTTCGCGCGCGCGCAGCGTGCCTTCCTTCAGCATCTGCATGATGTAGCCGCGATCCTCGGCCAGCTCCTCGCGACGCGCGCGGATCGGCGCCAGCATCTCCTGCAGCACCACTTCCAGGCGCTTCTTGACGATCGAATCACCCAGGCCGCCGCGCACATAGTGCGCCTTCATTTCCGCCAGCTTGTCCTTTTCGGGATCGAAGGCGTCCAGGTAGATGAAGGCGACGTTGCCCTCCAGGTGGCCCGGATCTTCGACGCGCAGGTGCAGCGGATCGGTATAAACCTTTTTGACGGCGGCGGTGATCTCCGCGGCGGTGGCGCCCAGGTTGATCGTGTTGCCCAGCGATTTACTCATCTTCGCTTTGCCGTCGGTGCCTGGCAGGCGGCCGATCTCCGGCACCAGCGCCTTGCACTCGACCAGGATGTCCTTGTTGGCGATGCGATTGAAGCGGCGGACGATTTCGTTGGTCTGTTCGATCATCGGGATCTGGTCTTCGCCGACCGGCACCAGCGAGGCCTTGAACGCCGAGATGTCGGCCGCCTGCGAGGCCGGGTAGGTGAGGAAGCCGGCCGGGATGTCGCGCTCGAAGCCGCGCAGCGCGATCTCGGTCTTGACGGTCGGGTTGCGTTCCAGGCGCGCCACGGTGACCATGTTCAGGTAGTAGAACGTCAGTTCGGCCAGTTCCGGAATCTGCGACTGGATCAGTATCGTCGATTTGGCCGGGTCGATGCCGACGGCCAGATAGTCCAGCGCCACTTCCACCACGTTGCGGTGCACCTTGTTGGTGTCGTCCATGTTGTCGGTCAGCGCCTGGGCGTCGGCCAGCATGATGAACTGCTTGTAATCGTGCTGGTAGGCGACGCGGTTGCGCAGGCTGCCGACGAAGTGGCCGAGGTGCAGGGGGCCGGTCGGGCGATCGCCGGTCAGGATCACGGTCGGACCCTTGGCGGCGGTGGCGGCGGGGGCCGAGGCGGTAACTTGGGACTGGTCAGGCAGACTCATCAGGGGTTCCTTTACGTTGCCCCATCCGGCGCGACGAATAAAAAACGCCACCAGAAGAGGGCGGCGTTGATAAAAATATCACATCACTATGGGTAGACAGTGGCCGCGCGCTAGGAGCGGCGCCAAGTCAGGCGGGCGTGAGGTGTGGTGAAAAAAATCATGCGCGTATGGTTGCAGTTCGGCGACGGTCTGTCAAGGTCCGTTCCGGGAACCAAACAGGGAGGGAGGCGGTCTAAACCAAACTGGAGAACGATGTGGCCGACAACTTCAATTCGATTGAGTTCATGGATACCCTGATTGAGGGTGGCTTTCCCGAAAAGCAAATAAAAGCGCTGTCGTTGGCGATGTTTCAGCTGATCGACAGCCAGCTCGTGACCAAGGATCATCTCGACATGCGAATGGCTGAGTTGCGTGGGGAGCTGGCGCAACTTAAGGCTGAGCTTATTCAATGGATGGTCGCGATCCTGATCGTGCAAACCGGCGCCACGGCTGTGTTGTTCAAACTGCTGCACTGAAGTTGTTCCGTTGCGGCATCCGCAATCCATGAGGTAGTATTGCCCATCGTACAAGGCAATCCCTTTTTGGAGTCTCCATGCGTCTTCCCGTCGTTGCCGTGCTGTCCTCGCTCGTATCCTCCCTGATCGCATCCGCCGCCGTGGCGCAAACCGCGCCGATGGCTCCCGATATTCCCGCCAAATTCGAAGCCGACATTCCCAACGCGGACTACGTCAAGCGCGACGTCATGATACCGATGCGCGACGGCGTCAAACTCCACACCGTCATCGTCATCCCCAAGGGCGCGCAGCACGCGCCCATCGTCCTGACCCGCACCCCGTACAACGCCAGCGGCCGCGCCCAACGCAATATCAGCCCCAGTATCACGGCCACTGTCGGCCAGGGCGACGAGGTGATGGTGGACGCCGGCTACATCCGCGTGTTCCAGGACGTGCGCGGCAAGTACGGCTCCGAGGGCGACTACGTCATGACGCGTCCCCTCAAAGGTCCGCTCAACGACACCCGCACCGATCACGCGACCGACGCCTGGGACACCATCGAATGGCTGGTCAAAAATATCCCCGAGACCAATGGCAAGGTCGGCATGATCGGCTCCTCGTACGAAGGCTTCACCGTGCTGATGGCGTTGACCGACCCGCACCCGGCGCTCAAGGTCGCGGTGCCGATGAGCCCCATGGTCGACGGCTGGCGCGGCGACGACTGGTTCCACAACGGCGCCTTCCGCATGCCAAACCTCAGTTACATCGCCAGCCAGACCAGCGCCAAGGGCAGCGGCAAGGCGCTCGCCACCGGTGTCTACGACGACTATGACGGCGTGCTGCGCGCCGGTTCGGCGGCGGACTACGCGAAGCAGTTCGGCCTCGATAAACTGAATTTCACGCGCAAGCTGTTCGAGCACCCCGCCTACGACAGCTATTGGCAGCACCAGGCGCTCGACAAGATCCTCGCCAAGCGCACGCTCAAGGTGCCGACGATGACGGTGGTCGGCTACTGGGACCAGGAGGACATCTACGGCGCCTACGCGACCTACGCGGCGGTCGAACCGCAAGATAAATCGAACAACAAGAACTTCCTGGTGGTCGGGCCGTGGCGCCACAGCGGCGTCAATTACGAGGGTTCGACCCTCGGCGCGCTCAAATTCACCGGCGACACGGCGCTGGAATTCCGCCGTGACGTCATGCTGCCGTTCCTGGATCAATACCTGAAGGACGGCGCGCCGGTCGCCGACACGCCGCCGGTGCTGTTCTACCAGACCGGCGTCAATCGCTGGCAGCGCCTGCAGCAATGGCCGCTGGCCTGCGCCGAAGGCTGCGCTGCGCCGCTCAAGCCCCTGTATCTGAAGCCGGATTTCAAACTGGGCTTCGATGCGCCCCCGTCGCAGTCGCAGGCCGGGGCGCCAGGCAAGGATGGTGGCAGCTACGATGAGTATGTCGCCGACCCGGCCAAGCCGGTGCCGTTCGTGGCGCGTCCGGTGCGCATGGGCGAGGCCGATGTTTGGCGCCCATGGCTGGTCAGCGACCAGCGCGGCTTTTCCGACCGCACGGATGTCCTCAGCTACGTCACCGAACCGCTCAACGCGCCGCTGCGGATCGCCGGCGCGACGATGGTCAATCTGTTTGCCGCCACCAGCGGCACCGACGCCGACTGGGTGGTCAAGCTGATCGACGTCTACCCGGACCAGGTGCCGTCGCAACCGGAGCTCGGTGGCTACCAGTTGGGCATCGCGATGGACATCTTCCGTGGCCGCTACCGCAACAGCCTGGAAAATCCGTCGCCGATTACCGCCAACGCCGTCGAGAAGTATCGCTTCGCGCTGCCGAACGCGAACCACGTTTTCCTGCCGGGCCACCGGGTGATGGTGCAGGTCCAATCCAGCTGGTTCCCGCTGTACGACCGCAATCCGCAAACCTACGTGCCGAACATCTTCCACGCCAAGGCTGCCGATTACAAGAAGGCGACCGTGAAGGTTTACCACGCCGGCGCGCAGGCCAGCGCGGTCGAATTGCCGGTGGTGGAGGGGAAGTAGTCGCCGGCTCCGGCCGCGCTAGCGCGGCCGCACGTTACCGTTCAACAGGTCGGCGCTGAAGTAGCGCAGGTAGGCATCCATCACCTGGCTTGACCTGGCCATTTTATCCAGCGCCTCTTGCAGCGTGCGCTGGTCCTCCTTATGCAGCGCATGCGAGATGTACACGCCGCTGTGCTTCCACTGCAGCTCCGGGATCGCCTCCACCCGCAGCCGCTCCGCCATGCCCTGCACGCGCGGCTCGCCGCGAATGGCGCCGGCGATCAGCGTCGGCCCAAGGATGGTCAGATCGACCGCCCCGGCGTGCAGCAGCCGCGCCACCGCCGTGGTATCGACCTCGGTGAACAAGCGTCCTTGTTTGCCCAGTTCATTGATCAGCGCTGTGTATTCCTCGCCGTAGTCGAAGCCGCGCACCACCGCCACCCGCAACTCGCGCCGCGACAATAGCTCGCTGGCGCTGGCGATCGGCGTGCGTTTGCCGGCAAGCGATATAAGCATGGGGCGGTTGTTGACCATCGGGACGAAGGTGCCCAGCTTGTCGCGCTCCGGCGTGCGGGTCGCCGGCAGCAGGATGTCGGCCTGGCCGACCCGGTACAGCGCCACCAGGCGCGCGCGCGGCACGACGTTGAAGACGAACTTGCAGCCGGTCTTGCGCGACATCTCGCGCAGCAGATCGGGGAAAATGCCTTTGATTTCAGGTCCGTCGACAATCACCCCCGACCCGCTGGCCGACACGGGAACGGCGATATCGCGCGAACAGCCGGCGGTCGCGTTCAGCGAGAATAGCGCCGGCATCAATGCGGCCACTGCGGCCGTGAGCAGACGCCTGGTCATGACCTGGTCTCCATATGATGGTTGCCGAAGTAGCGCCGCGCGACGACGATCGCCGCCGCCTGCATCGCCGCGCAGACGAAGAAGGTGGTGCCGATGCGCCAGTCGCCGGGCGGCAGGTGGCTGACTTTGCCGAGGATGGCGGCGCCGATCAACGGCATGAAGATGACGCCGATGCTGCTGATCGATTGCAGGGACCCCATCAACTCGCCCTGTTCGTCATGCGGGGTTTGTTTGGAGACGATGGCCTGCAGCGCCGGGCCGACGGCAAACGCCAGCACGTTACAGAGGATCAGCGCATACATCATCCAGCCGTGGGTGGCGAGGCCGTACAGCAGGTAGGTCAGGCAGCCGGACGTCAGTCCCAGCAGCGACAGGCGGATTTCGCCCAGGCGCTTGATCAACACGCCCAGCAGGCCGGCCTGCACCACGGCGGCGGTGACGCCGACGCAGAATAGCGCCGCGCCGTTCTGGCCCGGCGTCCAGTCGAAGCGGAACGTGGTGTACAGCACCCAGGTCGTTTGCAGCATCATCTGTGCGCAGGTCACCAGCGTGTAAGTGACGATCAGCCCACGGATGTCGCGCCGGCGCGCCAGCTTGACCAGCGCGGCGAACGGATTGATTTTAGCGATGCTGAACGGCGCGCGGCGCGACGGCGGCAGCGACTCCGGCACCGCGAAGTAGCCGTAGGCGAAATTGGCCGCCGACAGCGCGGCGGCGACATAGAACGGCAGATGCAGGTCGACCCCGCCCAGCAGGCCGCCCAGCATCGGCCCGCAGATGAACCCCAGCCCGAACGCGGCGCCGACCTTGCCGAAGCTCTTGGCGCGGTTCTCCGGGGTCGAGATGTCCGAAGCGTAGGCCGACGCCACCGACATGCTGGCCGACGACATGCCGCCGACCACGCGGCCGATGAACAGGCAGGCGAGGTTGGGCGCCCAGGCCGTGGCCAGGAAGTTGGCGCACATGCCGGCCATCGAATACAGCAGCACAGGGCGGCGTCCGACCCGGTCGCTGAAGGCGCCCAGCATCGGCATGAAGATGAATTGCATCAGGCCGAAAGTGGCGCTCAGGATGCCGTACCAGTACGACTGGTCGTCGCGCGAGCTGGTAAATTCGCCGACCAGCAGCGGTAGCACCGGCACGATCAGGCCGATGCCGAGCATGTCGATGAAGACGCAAATGAGGACGAAATTCAGGTTGCCCGGCGACGGCGCCGGTGGCGTTATGGCGGCAGGCGCGGCGTCCGGCGCTACGGAATCAGGGCCGCTCATGCGAAGTCGTTATCCAAGGTCATGATGCGCGGTCACGGGGCCGCCGGGCTGGCGGCCCATTCGGCGATGAAGTGGTCGCGGAAGGCTGTCAGCTCGTTCAGGCGCGTTTGCGCCAGGCGGCGGCCGGCGGCGGTCTGCATCTTGCCGGGGAGGGTGGCCAGCTTGGTGTCGATATGGTCCAGCGCATAGGCTTTTTCATCGAGCTCGCGGTGCAGCGCCATCGGATCGTCGGCGTGCGCCAGGGCGGTGCCCATGCGGCCGGCCGTGTAAAAAAGCCGCGCCAGACCGACGGCGCCGAGGGCGTCGAGGCGGTCGGCGTCCTGCACGATCTTCGCTTCGATGGTCTCGGGGCGAATGCCGGCCGAAAAACTGTGGCTCTCGATGGCGTGGGCGACCGCCGCCAGCTTATCGGGCGGGAAGTCGAGCGCCGCCAACTGGCGGCTCGCCAGCAGCGCCGCCTTGCGCGAGGCCAGGTGGCGTTCCGGGTCGTTTTTGGGAAGGTTGACCAGATCGTGCAGGTAGCAGCCGGCCAGCACGATCAGCGGATCGGCGTCCGGGTAGTCGTCCAGCAGCAGGCTGGCGTTGCGCCAGACGCGGTGCAGGTGGTTGGTATCGTGCGCTCCATCAGACCCCTGGGCGGCGCCGGCCAGAGCGACCAGGCGGGGGTGCCAGCTGTTCAGCAAGCTATTCATCGTTCTCCCATGACATAACAAACGGTTGATTTTTTAATCATACAGCCTGCCGTGACGGTTGTGCAGGCGAACCGGGTACCGGACAAAAATTGTTTGCTTGCCAAGTCGCCCGCCTTAGTTATAAGAAAACTAATTTTGAAAAAGCAACTGTCTTATTTGTTGCTCTGCCGCATTTTATTGCTGCTATAAATCTTTACTTGAGGTAACATCGGGTCAATAAATTTAGCAATGAAGGGAAATCTAATGTCCAGCAACGTCAGCGAACTACGCGCCAATGCTTCCGCCAGCGAGTACCTGGCCTTTACTCTTGGTCAAGAAGAGTACGGTATCGATATACAAAAAGTCAGCGAAATCCGCAGCTACGAAACCCCGACCCGCATCGCCAATGCGCCGGAATTCGTCAAGGGCGTCGTCAACCTGCGCGGCATCATCGTGCCGATCGTCGACATGCGCATCAAGTTCAATCTCGGCACGCCAACCTACGACCAGTTCACCGTCGTCATCATCCTGAACATCGGCCATCGCGTGGTCGGCATGGTGGTCGACCGCGTCTCCGACGTGACCACGCTGCTGCCCGAGCAGATCAAGCCGGCGCCGGAGATCGGCTCGGCGCTCAACACCGACCATATCGTCGGCCTGGGCACCATCGACGAACGCATGCTGATCCTGGTCGATATCGACAAACTGATGTCCAGCGCGGACATGGGCCTGATCGAAAACACCGCGATGGCCGCCTAACCGCCAGCCCTCCACGCCGGCATGTACCCGATGCTGACTTAACGTTGTATTGTTTTTGATCGAGAGGTACAAGAATGAATATGTTGGAAAACATCAGCATCGGCAAACGCCTGGCGTCCGGCTTCACCGTCATCCTGGCGTTCGCGATGCTGATCACCGGCATCAGCGTCTGGCGCCTTCAAGGCGTGGCTTCGGCCACCGCCGACATGATGCAAGTGCCGCTGGCCAAGGAGCGCCTGATCGGCGACTGGTCGAGCAATATTGATAGCGCTATCCGACGCACCACCGCCATCGCGCGCAGCACCGACACCACGCTCGGCACATATTTCGCGGACGAAGCCAAGGCGTCGTCGGCCAAGTCGAGCGACTACCAGAAGCGCATCGAGGCATTGATCACCGACGCCGACGAGAAGGATCTGTTCGCGCGCATCGGCGAGCAGCGCAAGATCTATCTGTCGTCGCGCGAAAAACTGACAAAGCTGAAAGCGGCCGGTGAGCTGGAGGAATCCAACAAAGTCTTCGAGATGGTTTTCCGTCCGTGTACCGTCGCCTATCAGGCGCTGGTCGGCGATCTGCTGAAAATGCAGCGCGCGAAAATCGACGCCACCGCCGCCCGCATCGACGCCGTCGCCGCCAGCAGCCGCAATCTGTTGTACGTGCTGGCCGCGCTGGTGCTGACCTTTGGTGTGGTGTGCGCATGGCTGCTGACCACCGGGATCACCCGTCCGCTGCGTGAAGCGGTGGTGGTGGCGCGCCGCGTCGCCAGCGGCGACCTGACCGGACATATCGACGCCAGCGCCAAGGACGAAACCGGCCAGCTGCTGTCGGCGCTGAAGGAAATGAACGCCAGCCTGCTCGGCATCGTCACCGAGGTGCGTAGCGGTACCGACCATATCTCCACCTCGTCGAGCGAAATCGCCGCCGGCAACCAGGACCTGTCGCGCCGCACCGAGCAGCAGGCCGGCGCGCTGGAGGAAACCGCGTCGTCGATGGAGGAGCTGACATCGACCGTCAAGCACAACGCCGACAATGCCCGCCAGGCCAACCAGCTGGCCGCGTCGGCCGCGCAGGTCGCCGTCAAGGGCGGCGCCGTGGTGGCCGAGGTGGTCGGCACCATGGATTCGATCAACGAGTCGTCCAAGCGCATCGTCGACATCATCTCCGTCATCGACGGCATCGCCTTCCAGACCAATATCCTTGCGTTGAACGCGGCGGTGGAAGCGGCGCGCGCCGGCGAGCAGGGACGCGGCTTTGCCGTGGTGGCGTCGGAAGTGCGCAACCTGGCGCAGCGTTCGGCGTCGGCGGCCAAGGAGATCAAGGCGCTCATCGGCGACTCGGTCGACAAGGTCAATCAGGGCAGCCGCCTGGTGGCCAACGCCGGCGTGACGATGGAGGAAATCGTCAGCAGCGTGCACCGTGTCAGCGACATCATCTCCGAAATCACCGCCGCCAGCTCCGAGCAAAGCGCCGGCATCAACGAAGTCAATCAGGCGATCGGCTCGATGGACGCGGTCACGCAGCAGAACGCCGCGCTGGTCGAGCAAGCGGCAGCCGCCGCCGAATCCATGCAACAACAGGCAGCGGCCCTGGCGCAAGTGGTCAGCGTCTTCAAGGTCAACGACTCGACCAGGCCATACCAGCCAAACAAGGTAACTGCACCCGCGCGTCGCCTACACCAGGTAGGGCGGATTAGGGCAGCATAATCCGCCATGCATGCGCCGCCACCGGCGCATGCCTCGTCACATCGCGGTCGCTCCATCAACGGCCAGCTGCGACAAGCGGTCCGCGTCTCCATTACGGTGACGCGGCACCCACCGCACACTCACCATCCCCAGCGGCGCCAGCAACTCCAGCACGCGCGCCCGATGCGCTTCCAGGCCCTTTGCCCCACGCCCGGCGGCCACCGCCTGCGCGCTCAGGTTGACGTCATCGACCACCACCCGGCTATCGCCGCTCACCACCAGATCCTTCGCACCCAGCCGCGCCGCCGCTTCCAGCAGCGCGGTCAGCGCCAGATACTCCGCCTCGCCGCTGTTGCCATAACCGGCGCGACGGCTGATTTCCAGCCGTTCCCCAGCAGGCCCGCAAAGCAGCGCACCGATACCGATTTGTCCCGGATTGGGATGCGCCGAGCCGTCGAACCAGCCGCGCCAGGCGTCGGCCGGCGCCTGCATGCGCGCCAGGCGCAGGGACTCCCGCTGCGCCTTCTCCTGCGCTTTGGCGGCGCGCCGCAGCTCCTCGTCAAGGCGCGCCTGCGCGCGCTCCTCAAGCAGACTGGCCAAACCGGCCAGACCGGCGACATCCGTCAAAACCTGATGCAGCGCGTCGGCCTCCGTCAACCGCATCCGCGCCGCCAAACGACGAGCGGCCACGCGCTCGCCCTTGTAGGCGGCCGTGGCCAGCTGTTCAAACCCGGTGTCGAGCATCGGCACGCCGATCAATTGCGGCGCGGATTATCGGGACGGTGATCGTAGCGGTTCGGCACGCCGTCACCATCGCGGTCGCGGTCATACCGGTTTGGCACGCCGTCGCGATCGCGGTCGCCACGGCCGCCGTCGCGGTGGTCGTTGCGGTAATCACCGCGATGGTCGCCACGGTAGTCGCGATTGTCGTGACGGTCGTAACGGTTGGGGATACCGTCATGATCGCGGTCGCCGTTAGGACCGCGCTCCCAGCGGCCGTCCAGTCGTTCCCAGCGGCCCCCATGATCGATCCAGCGCGGTTGGCTGTAGACGTAACCGGGGCGGGCGCCGACCCAATTGCCGCCTACCCAAATATGACGGTTGCCGCGCCAGTCCCAGTAGCCCGGCGCCCAGATATAGCCTTGACGCGGTGGCGGCACGACTTCATAGCGCGGCGGTGGCGGGGCGACGGTGATGTAATCGACCTGCACCGGGCGCGAATCGACGGTGACCCAGCCACCCTGGTCCAGGCGCCAGCCGTCGTTATCGCGTATCCACTCGGCGCGGCGGTACTGGGCGCCACGGCGCTCGGCTTCCCAGCGGCCGGCGGCCCACACGTGGCGATGGCCGTCCCAGTTCCAATAACCGGGCGCCCACACGTACCCGCGCCGGGCGACCGGAACGCTCTCGAAGCGCGGTGGTGGCGGGGCGTCCCCGATGACGATGCTCAGGCCGACCTGCGCGGATGCGGTGGCGGGAGCGAAGGCGGCGGCGCTCAGCGCGAGCATGGCGGCGGCGAAAATAGTGTGCGAGCGTTTGATCATGATGTTCTCCTGGACTGCGTCGATTGCGTCGATTGCGGCGCATGGACGAACTATATCAAGCGCGTAACGGAGGGGCGCCGAATGATGCAGTTTTTTACATATGACACAAACATGCGGGGCAAATTTGTACGCTGGCGTACAGATGAAGGGCTGCGTGAGGGGAGGGACTGCGGAGTGTGGAACGGTAGCGCTGGCCGGCTTCGCCTGTCACACCTTGTTGGGCATGTGCGAACAGGCGAAGGGGTGGCGCGGGTTCAAATCTTTGTCGACGTGGAGACGTCGGTTGCCAGTTTGGTGCTTTCATCGATGAGCGATTGCTTTTTTTGCTCTTCGGTCAGGCGTTTGGCGCTGACGACGACCACTTGCATCTCCTGTTTCGCCACTGGGTCTTGTACTGGCGCTTGCAGCGCGAAGTCTGCGGCAAATACCAGGCCAAGGGTGACGATGAATACGGCTTCGAAGTTTTTCAGGACGTTCATTTTGCTTCCTTTCGGTGGTTAAAAGTGTGTTTCGATGTGCTCACTTTATGCAAAGGCCCGTCAAGGCGCCACCGGATTGCGACGAGCCGCGTTTTTCGCGGCGCGAACTGCGAATAGGCGCGATAAGCCCGTGATCAGCCATGTCAAGACGGGAGTTTTCGCCGGCCCTCCGCTAAGGTTGGGCAGATACCGTTCACCAGCGCGAGGGCATATGCCGCCATTCATCAGCACTTTTCTGCAAGCTTGGGCCGAGCGCCGCCGCGCACGCCGCCGCCGGGCCAATCTGCGCGCCGGTGCACACGGCGATTCGGCTCACCCGGGCCGCCCGTCGCTAACGCTGATACGGTCCAATGCCGATGTCGATGCTGATAACGCTTCCACTCGCCCCAAAGCCGGGTCGCGCCGCGCAATCCGGATCATCGCCGCCGCTGTCTGCATCGCCGCCGGCGGCGGCGCGGTGATCGCCGGCCATGCGCGCCACCTGGCGGCGACCACCGCCAGCACGCCGGAGGCGGCCAACAACGTGCGCGCAGCAAACGCCTATCAATCCGTCCTGCCCGGCGTCTCCTTCACTGTGCCGTCGCAGCCGGGCATCACCACCAGTCTTCATCCGGGTGGCGTTTTGTTGGTGGCTGCGGGAATGCAAGCTTCGCCGGCGGTGCGGGTGGATCTGTGCAGCCAGTTGCGCAGCCCGACCGGCAATGATGGACGCCTGCTGCCGCTGAGGATCGGCTACCGCTTCGACGACGTCAAGCGCTGGGTCGCGCGCAATCAGGAGCCCAATGTTCAAATCGCGCTGCGCAACGTTCTGCTGGTGGCCGACAGCGGAGCTGGCGCGAACGCGATGCCGGAAGTGCAAATAGAGGGCACCGCGCGTGCCAACTTCACCGATCCCCTGGGCGAACCGCTGCAGCTACGATGGAACAGCCGTCGGGCCGACGTGCGCTGGGTGAGCGACGCCAGTTTGGGTCAGGTCGAGCAGGGCGCCAGCGGCCAGGTCGCGCTGCGCCAGCAAGGCTGGCTGCTGTGGGGCGCCGCGTCTGCGCTGCGTATCGAGCGACGCGCCAACGTCATGTGTCCACAGGCAGGCGAACTGCTGGTGCAGATGTACCGGCCGGCGGCGGATACTTCCGTCGCCTCGGGTTCTGCGCTCGTCACCGCCTTCCCCGCGCGCGGCAGGGCCGTCGGTGCGTATCTGGCCGCCGGACGGTACGAGGTTCCCGCGTCGGCCCCGAAAGCGCTGGAAGACCAGGCGTTGTTCACCGCGTTGCAGGAGCATGGGCTGGTGCGCCTGAACGCCGCCGGGGCCATCGAGCTGGCGCCGCGCGATTTGCCGCAATGGCTGGCTGCGGATGTATCCGCCCGCGCGGCGGAGCTGGCGGACTGGAAGCAGGTGAAGGCCGATACCGCCACCGTCAAATTGTTCAAGCGCCTGTATTACCAGGCCGATGGCGCCTACGTCCGTCAGCAAATCGATATATACAACAGCGAGCGCCGGTTGCTTGCATGGCGTGTCAAGGCTCCCGCCGGCATGGTGCCGGAATGGAGCGCAAGCGTGGGCGGGCCGTCGAACGCCGGCCGTGCGCCCGTGATGGTTGCCACCACCAGCCAGATGCCGGTGGCCGCCTCGCGCCTGTTCGCGTCGTTGCCGCAGGGCTGGCAGCCGTGGACGCGTGTGGCCCGCTGGCCGCAGGCTGGGGAGCTTCCCGGAGGCCGTCCGGTGCTGCGGCTCGCGCTGGCGCTGCCGCGTCCCGCGACCGGCGGCGAAACGCTGCAGATGATGGTGGCGGGCCGCCTTGTAAGCGGCGGCGTCTCCGGCGCCGTGGTGCAGATATCTGCCGCGTGCACCGGGCGCGCATGCGCCGACAAGAGCGATGTGCAGCAATTGACGCTCACGTTGCAGGCCGGCGCCCGCGAGGTGGCGCTCGACCTGCAACCGGTCGACTTCAACGCGCCGGAAGACCAGAAGTACCGCCACCTGCGCGTCGCCGGTGGCCGTCTTGGCTGGCAGGCGCTCGCCCTGGCCGACACCGGGGGCTATCCTGGCCGCGTTCCCGCAGCTGCGCCGGCGCCGGTGCGGCTGGAAGACCGCAACGGAACGCCGTTGTGGAACGACGGCGCGCCGACACAACCCGCCATCGATGCCGGCCTGGCGCCGCTGCTGGGCGTCGGGCCGGAACACGCCAACAGCGTCGCCGGCATGCTGTCGCGGCTACCGTCGGCGGGCACGCAGGTCGAGGCCAGGCTCACGCTCGACCTGCCGTTGCAGGCGCTCGGCCAACGCATACTCGATTGCGTCGGCATGCGCCAGGGGCGCTGGGATGGCAAGAGCTGCATCGGCGGCCAGGCCGCGCCGGAAGGCCGTCACGCGGGTCTTGTGATCCTCGATACCGAAACCGGCGATGTGCTGGCTGCCGCCGGCGCCGGCGCGGGAGAGCTTAACAGCGGCAACTGGGCCGAGGTGCGTGACTTCGACCGCACCAGCCCCGCGCGTAGTCCATTGCGCCTGCCGGCGTTGCAGCACGACGGCGGCGCCCATCAAAGCCCGGGTTCCACCTTCAAGGTTGTCAGCGCGCTGGGGCTCGAAATGGCCGCGAAAGCCGATCCACAGATCGACGCACTGCTGGGCGGTATGCCGCTGCCGGCCATCAATCGCCTGGCGCTGCAACGCGGCTTCGGCTTCCAGACCGACGCCGCGACCTACCCGCTCAATCCCAAACTGGCGCATATCACCAACTACCGCGAGCAAAGCCTCGACCGCCGCGCGCAGGAGGGACGTCTGGGACTGGCGCAGGCGCTGACCTACAGCCTCAATACCTGGTTCGCCTGGTCCAGTGAATTGAGCGATCATAGCCTGTTCGGCCGTCCCGACGGCGGCGCGCCGGACGTGCAGGCGCTGGACGCGGACGCACTCGATAGCGTACGCCCCATCGTCGCTGCCGCGCACCGGCTCGGCTTCGAGCAGGCGGTACGCCTCGACGGCGGCTTGCTGCCGGCGGATTTCAACTGGCGCACCTGGGATGCGCTGCAAGCCACGCCGGCCCACATCGACACCATCCACACCCGCCACGAGCTGCGGCAGATGGCGATAGGGCTGCGGATGCAGGTCACGCCGCTGCAAATGGCGCTGGCGTCGGCGGCGGTCGGGCAGGGCAAGGTGGTGGCGCCGCGTATGCTGCTGTCGCTCGATGGCGCCCACAGCGTGGTGCCGGCCATGAAGCCGATCGGCATCCGCCTGGACCGCATCAAGGCCGGCATGAAGGGCGTGGTCGATGTCGGCACCGGCGCCGGCGCCTTCGGTGGCGCCGCATTGGCCGGCGTTCGCCCTGGCCTGTATGGCAAAACCGGCACCGCGCCCACCGGCGACGACACGGCCACCGTCTGGTTCACCGGCTGGCTGGAGCCGGGCAGCCTGCCCGGCCAGACGCACCGGCTGGCGATGGCGGCATTTGTCAGCCATTCCGGCGTCACCGGTGGCGCCCACGCGGCGCCGGTGGTGGCGGCGGTGCTGTCCACGCTGGCCGGGCAGAATCGGGAACAGAAGGGGAAATAGGCTTGTAAACGGGATAATGAAAGTGGTCTGTCTGTGGCATCATTTACGAGCGTGAGCCATAGCGCCCATTTTTGTTTTTCTATCATTTACAGGACCTTATGCGGTTGCCAGGAACCCGGTATCAGGAGCACGGCTGGGAACAAGTGCGCAAGCTGTTGGGACACTGCTCGTTGCAGGCTTTCCGGCGGATTGAGATGCACCATATGCTCGAACCAAGTGCGCACGCGGAGCTGCTCGACACCTATACCGACGCGGTGGCGGTGGCCTTGCACGCGGGCGCGCGCTCGGCGCGCGGCGAGGCCGAGGGCAACAGCTATGGTGAAAGTGTCTACGAGCTGTCGCTCGGTTTGTTGTATGAACTGGGCGCGCATCCGGGCTTCTGGCACGCCTTTGTAGCCACGGTGGCAGTCGAACACGCGCGCAGCGGCGCCTTTTGGCTTGACGCGGCGGCCGATGGCGTGATGCGCAAAAAGGTCAACGACATGTACGCGGGCCTGCGCGACAAGGTCGACGCGGATAGCTACATCGTCACCACGGGGCGCGACTGCTCGCCCAACAAAATCTACACCTACCGGATGCTGGACACGGCCTATCGCGAGATTGCCGGCTTGTTCGCCGCCTGGAAGGAGCATGAGGCCCAGGTGGGTGCGATATTGGGACGGGCGCTGGAAGGCAGTCCTATCGAAGTGCGGCAGATGAAGTCCATCGGCGGGTGCAAGGCGGATTGGATCATCCGCTGGAGCGAATCACTGGAAAGCTTTGGCGGTGCTCCCGGTCCGCTGCACACCCGCTCCAAGCGCTTCGCCAGCCTGAAAAACAGTCCGGACAAAATCGCGGCGATGTTGGCCGAAATCGGCGATTATGAGGAACTGTCGTCGAATATGGATCGCGCGGACGACTGGCAGGGCGACGCCGGCGAGGCGGCGTCATGGCTGGAAGACTACTGGCGCGTGAACGGCGAATCCGAGCGGATGCAGGCGCAAGGCGGCGTGTTCGACGACGATCGCATATTGGCCGCTTCCGTCCCGCAAGGGTTTGGGGAGGAGGACGAGGACGAGCAGGGCGGGGACGCCTGCGTTGAGGAGGACGGGGCCAATCCACCGATTCCTGAGCCGACCGTTCTGGCGATGGAGCAGGCGCTGGCCGGCGGGCTTTCCCTGCCCCCCCGCTTCATGGAGTTGGCACGGGCCGCGCAGCAACCGGGCAGCTGGATGTCGCGCGTTTTGAGTGAAGAGTCGCTGCCGATACGCCTGGCCGTGTATCACAAGCTGCTGGGCCCCGCCGACGATACCTATCCGGACGCCTGGCTGGACCCGGCCACCGGCGAGCTGCCGGCGTTGCAGCAGTTGGCTGCGCTGGACCGGATTTCGATGCCGACGCTGCGCAAGCGCCGCAACGAAGCGATCGACAAGCTGCACGCGGCCAGTGCGGCAAAATGAAGGAGAACGAATTGAATTCAGCAAAAGATGAGCAGGACGTCAAGGCGTTGGACGCGCGGCTGCGCGAGCGCGCGCTGCTGGCGCGCGCCGTGCCGGGCGACCGGTTGATGCTGGCCGATGCGACGCTGCTGGCGGCGCTCGATGGCAGCCGGGTGTTGACGCCGAACGAGCGCCAGGCGCTGGCCGCGTCGCCGTTGACGTTGCGCCGGTTCCGTCAGTTGTCGCTGGAGCGCCACGCGGTATCGGCGCCAGCGGCCAACGACGCCCGCTGGTCGGGCAGTACCGGCATGTTGCGCGCGGCTTCCAGCGCGGTGGCGCTGGAAGCGCTGGTCACCGACGACAATTACTGGACACTGAATTTTTTGCCGCAGGATGGCGGCTGGCACGTAATCCTGTCGCTGTCGGCGCAGGCGCCGTTCGCCGCGCGATTGTTGAGCGAGCAGCCGCAGTTGCGCGTGATCGACGGCGGCGGCGCCATCGTGCTGCAAGGCCGTCTGGACGCCGACGGCGAGTGCGAACGCGCCTGGCCGTTCGATACCGCGCCGGCGCCGCATTTTCAGATGTACGGCGCCGGTTTCGCCGTCGAGCCGGTCGCTTAGCAGATCATGGGTTTTTTCACGCGCCGTCGCCAACACGCCACCGACACCGGCGGTCTGGGTGTCAGCCTGATCGCGCTGCGGCTCGATGGGGGTGACGTCGCGCCGGCCGACAGCATCGTCGTGGTTTTCAACGCCGCAGGCCATGCGCGACGCGCGACGTCGGGCAAGGTGGCGTGCGAGCCGGGCGAATCGGTGTTTTGCTTCCATCCCGGACCTTACACGATCGACTTGATACCCTTCGCCGCCGCCCCCGAGTGGGGCTTGCGATTGTGCTTTGTGGTCGATGCTTCCAATCCGCGCGTGTCGCAGCAGCGCTTCGACCTGTATTTGTACAGCGAGACGTCGGGACGTCTGCAACTGGCGGGCTTCGGCGCGTCTGTCCAGGCGGCGTTGCAGGCGGAGTTGGCGCAGGGGGCACTCGATCTGCCGCCTTGCACTTCGCTCGATGAATGGCACGCCTTCCGCGCCGGGCTGAATCAGCTGTTGTACACGCGCTATGGCGTGACCGTCGACGACTGCGTTCCCGTCGACCTGGGCGAGCAAGTCGATTTCGCCGACATTCTCAACGCCCGTGCCCAGCGCGCGGCGGAAACCGAGCGTCTCGCGGCCGACGAGATGCATGTGCCGGACGAGCAGGCAAGCGATTTGTCTCCCGCGTCAGACTCAGTGCCACCGCTGCCACCGCCGTCATCGCAGCCGATCGCGCAAAACGATGCGCAAGCATTGCGACGCCTGTTCCTGGAACTGCCCGTGTTGAGCCGTGATTTGCGACTGCTGCAACTGCCCCCAGGCCTGCCGATCTTCGAACAACATCAAGCATTGTTGCTGCGCCTGGGCATGGCAAGCCTGAATGTCACCACCATGCCGGCCCTGGCCTGGGCCGCGCCGGACCAGCCGCTGGCCGGGGAGGAGCAGAATCGCCGCAGCCGCCACACGTTGGTCGCCCGTGCCGCACTCGATGAAGCCTGGTCGTTGTTGGCGCGCTTTCAACTGGCCAGCCACGACCAATGGCCGCAATTGCTGGACGAAGCGGACCGCATCTGCGCCAACCTGGAAACCGGCTTGTCGCTGCGCCGCGCGCCGCATGCTGAACGGGTGGAGCCATCCTTATGACCATCATGTCCATCACCTCCGTGCCAACGATCGCCGAATGCCGCAGCATATTGGCCGACGGCCGAGTCGTCACGATCACCGCCAGCCGCCGTCCGCGCGCCAATCGGGCCGAGGTCAAATGCAGCGTGCCCGGAGCGCCGGCGGTCGCGGACCGTATGCAGGAAGTGGTGCGTCTTGCGCGGCACACCGAAGCGCGCTTCGACAGCCGCGATCAGGTTGTCCTGAGCATGGATATCGCGCCGGGCGACGCGGAGCGCGACTGGGAACTGGCGGCCGTGTTGGCCGACCGCTCGGTGCGCGGCCTGTTCCAGCCCGCAGCTGGCGTACAAACGCTTGCCCATGGCTGGTCCGACCGCTGGCATCTCGGTCAATTGTCGGGCCGCGCCGATGGCGGCAATGCCTCTGTCGGCACGATGCAAGTCACCCATCTTGGCGCCTTGACCGGCCACGCCGACCCGTCGGCCGCCGTGTCGACGGTGCGCGCCTGGTTCCCGCTGCACAGCGGGGGCATCAACGATGAACTGGCGTGGGTGGAGGTGAGCGTGTTCCCTATTAATTCCGGGGAGGCTGCCGTCGACGTATCGGCCGACGCCACGCACACCGCCGCCACCAACAGCGAGGAAGACACCATCGCCGCGCCGGGGCTGGACCTGAGCGCGCAGCAGCAGATCCGGCAGACGCTGGCCGGCGCGCGCCACTTTGACGGTAAATGGCTGGGCCGCTGGCGCAGCGTGGTGCGCTTCGGCCAACCGCGCTTCCAGGGCGGTTCGTACCAACTGGCGCTGGTGATGGCCGACCGCCTGGCGCGCGGGCGCGAGTTCGTGCCGCGCGGTCGCATCATCGCAACCGGCTGCTCGAGCGCTTGGCACGCCGGCCGTGTCGATACCGTCGAAGGACGCGAACCGAAGCTGGAGTTAATACTAAGACAAGTCAACGCGGGCGACAGGGTGCTGCTGCCCAAAGCCTGGGAGGAGGGGCTGCCACCCGGATTCCGCGCCGACGTACGCCAGAAGGGCGCGACGTTGGCCTGCATAGACCGTATTGGCATGATTTAAGCTAGCGCTGAATCGTGCGCAAGAATGAAACCGGCTTGCCCTGCTAAAATCGACGGATGACAGGGCGGCACGGAAGATGAATCGAAGAAGGAGTCTGACATGTTCCAAATGTTTGGTTTTGGCGGCGTTAAATGCCCGCGTTGCGAGCACAAAAACGATGACCAGTCGGGCTACTGCAAGCATTGCGGTTTGACCCTGGGCGCGCCGCGCAACGAGCCTGTCCTGCGCGACAACCGCTGGATTCCCGGCGATGACGAGCTGGCGGTCTATTTCGGCGTCAGCGCCTTGTCCGGCATCTTCACCAAAACGCTGCGCGTGCCGGCCACGTCGCGCGCCTACATCCTGCAAGCCGACAAGGCGACCGAGGTGCCGCAGGGCGAATACGAAATCGAAGGCTTCTTCACCCGCCTCAATCATCTGCTGCGCAACCAGAACGCGGAAATCCTGATCACCCGCAGCGCGCCGCTGCCGGTGGAGTTCTCGTTCAGCGACCTGCAAACGGCGGAGCACCTCAAGATAGCGGCGCGCTTCACCGTAGCCATCCGCATCGAGAACGTGCCGGCTTTCGCGCAGCACTTCATGACCGTGCCCGGCGTGGTCAGTACCTTGCATCTGCACGAATTGCTGTCGCCGTCGGT
Organism: Duganella sp. AC917; assembly: GCF_979258245.1. Classification (NCBI taxonomy): domain Bacteria; kingdom Pseudomonadati; phylum Pseudomonadota; class Betaproteobacteria; order Burkholderiales; family Oxalobacteraceae; genus Duganella; species Duganella sp. AC917. The sequence continues at coordinate 2,609,124 of NZ_OZ409848.1, read as the reverse complement.
GCGTCAGCTGGCGGCGGAATTTGTCGGTAGCCGTTCGATGCGCGACATGGCGCAAAACGCCGATCTTCGACTGCAACTGGACGAACGCCTGCAGGCCGCGCTCAAACTGCGGCTGGCGGCCTACGGGCTGGCGGTCGAACGTGTCGAGACGGCGGCGCTGCGCCACGATAAATTCGATCATAACCGCGAGCGCATCGGCACCCTGTGGCTGGTGGCCGACGAGCGCCATGTGCAGCTCGAACATGTCAAGCAGCTTGACCAGATCTACGACGAGGAAGAATGGCAGGCCATCTGGCGTGAAGAGCAGAAGATGCGCTCCGAGTTCCGCCGCGCGGAGCTGCGCCAGGACGCCAGCGTCGACAAGGCCGAACTGACCCTGAAAGAGAGCGAGCGCCTGCAGTCGTTGCGCGCGCGCGAGGTCGAGCTGTATAGCCGCGTCATGGAATCGAAGACCCGCAAGGTGGCGCTGGACAAAGGCGCCGGCACCATCCTGGCCGACCTCGAACACGAGCTGGCGAAGGGCAAGTCACACCGCGCCGGCGAGCAGGCCGATTGGGAACATATACGCCAGCTGGCCCAGATCAAGATGCGCACCGAGTTGGAAGTGCTGCAGCAGACCGCCGCAGAGCAGCGCCAGTTGGCGCAGCAACGCCTGTCGCACCAGTTGCGCCAGCAGGCGATTGAAAACCAGATCGCCCAGGCGCTGCTGATCGAGGACGAATCGCACCGCCGCAACGAGCTGGCAGCGTTGCGCCAGCGCGAAAAAGACGAAAAAGCGCGCGAGCTGCAAGTGGAGTCGGAAGCGCACGAAGCGCGTATCCAGGGCATGACACTGGCCGCTGCCGCCCGCCGCCGCGAGGCCGAGCGGGTCCACGAATGGGAAGACCAGCTTGCGCTGGCGCGTCAGCGCGAGCTGCTGCGCGGCGACGCCGTCAAGGACGCCGCCAACGCGGTGCAGGTGGCCGAGATCAATCAGAAGATCGAGGAGTTGAAGCGCGCCGGCGCGCAGGCCGACTCCATCGCGCAATACGAAAAGCTGCTGCGCACGATCGAGGCGGACGGCATCCACGCGCGCCAGAACCAGGCCAACAGCAAACAGGCCTTGCTGGACCAGCTGGCGGTCGACGAGCAGCGCCAGATCCTCAAGCAAAAGGACCAGGAAGCGGAATGGCAACGCGAGCTCAAAAAGCTCGAGCACGAGCGCGAAGAGAAGTTTGCGCGCTGGAAGGGCGAGTACGATGTGCTGTTGGCGCAGCAATCGCATGAGATCAAGCGTATCGAAACCATCGGCGGCTTGAGCGACACCGGCAAGGTGGCCACCGCCGCCGAGCCGAACGCGCAGGCGCTGTCGCAGATCATGAAGATGCAGATCCAGGGCGGCATGTCGGCCGAACAGATACAGGCGCTGGCGCAGGTGGTGGCGGCCGAACATGGCATGACGCCGGCCGAAGCCTCGCAGCAGGCCTACGAGCGGGTGCTCGAAGAGCGCGCGCACCGCGACGCGGAACTGGACAAGGATCGCCGCCACCAGCTTGACCTGCTCAATGTGCAGAACGCGGCAAGCGCCAGTGCGCTGACGACCCAGAGCCAGTTGGGCATCGGCGTCGCACGGGCAGGCGTGCCGCTGCCGGCCACGCCGAAAAGTGTGGGCTACTGCGTCAACGGCCACCCGACGCGGATAGACCACCCGCACGACAAGTTCTGCGCCCAATGCGGCGTCCCACTAACTTAAAGGTACGACGGAAACCCGGAGCGGATTGGGCGCCAGCCGTAATCCGCCAAGCGCCGCCAACGGCCTGGTATTAGACGAAACGCCAAACAGCAGGAACGGTTACACTTCAGTCAATGATGCAAACGGCAAGAGACAAGATCCGCGAACTGCGGGCCTTACATGATGACGGTTTGTTGAGCCTCCAAGAGTTCGACCGTCGCAAGAACGCCATCCTGGATGCGGAGTACGCGCCGCCGGGAGGCAGCGCCACGACCGTCCAGATACCGGTACGCCAGGGTACGGAGCTTGGCTTGATGTCCGGCCAGGAGATCGGCCCGCAAAACCGCCGCTACCGGCTGGAGCGCCTGATCGGCATGGGCGGCATGGGGCAGGTGTGGCAGGCCACCGACCTGGCCACGCACGCGGAGCTGGGCCACAGCGAGATGGTGGCGCTGAAGATCCTGCCGCCGCAGCTCACCCAAAGCGCCACCCACGCCAAGCTGTTGATCGAGGAAGCGACCCAGGCGCGCAAGCTGGCGCATGAAAACATCGTCCGCGTCTACGAATGGGCGCAGGACCCGGCCACGTCCAGCTACTTCATCATCATGGAATACCTGGAAGGCCAGGATCTGGATGCCTACCTGGCCGCGCAAGGGCCCTTCCCGCTGGAGGCGGTCTTCAAGCTGCTGTCGCCGGTCGGCGAAGCGCTGCAGTACGCGTGGGAGAAGCACAAGCTAGTGCACCGCGACATCAAGCCCGGCAACGTCTTCCTGACCCAGCGCGGGGAAATTAAACTACTTGATTTCGGCATCGCCTCGCGTGCGCGCAGCGCCGGCAGCAGCCTCGGTCTGCAGACGCCCAACGCCGGCACCGCAGGCTATCGCGCGCCGGAAGCAGGCACGCATCAACGCCAGCCCGCGCCCAAGCTGGATGTGTATGCGGTGGCCGTCATGATCTACCAATTGCTGGAAGGCCGGATGCCGTTCGACGACATGCGACCCGCCGACTTTCATCCATCGCCTCCGAACGGCTTGAACGAGCGCCAATGGCAGGTGCTGCAAACGGGGTTCGCCTACCAGCAGGAGCGGCGCCCGGCGTCGGTCAACGAGCTGCTGGCGCAACTGCACCGCGCGACCGGACCGACCGACGACGAGCTGGCCGCGCAGGCCGCGCAAAAAGCGGCGCAGCAGGCGAAGGATCAACAGGAGCAGCTGGAGCGCGAACGGCAGCGCAGGAAGGAGCTGGCGGCGCAGGCCGAGCAAGCCCGCCTGGCGGAGCAGAAGCGTCAGGCGCAGGCAGTGGAGATGGCGGCGCGCCGCGAGGCGGAAGCCAAGGCTGCGGCGGTGGAGAAGGTGCGGCTCGACCAGCAGCGCCGCGCGCTGGAGGCCAAACAACGCGCGGAAGCGGAAGCCGCCGCGCTGGCGCGCAAGCAAACCTTGCGCGAGCAATTGCAGGCCCGTCGCGACGCCGATGCCAAGAAAGCCCGCGACGAGCGCGAAGAATTGCAGCGCAAGGCCGCGCAATTGAAGGCCGAAGCCGCATATCGCTCGGAACAGGAACGCCACCGCAAGCAGCTGGCCGAGCGCAATGCCGCCGAGCTGGCAGCCCTGATGCCGACGGCGGCCAGTCCGGTGGCGGACCCCAGCGGCGTGCTGCGCGACCGCTTTATCGACGGTACCGGCGTCGGTCCCGATCTGGTGTTGATCCCCACCGGGCGTTTTCAGATGGGGTCCCACGAGCACGAACACGCGGTCGCGATCAAGGCCGGCGCGCAGAAAAACTGGCTGGATCGGGAGACGCCGCAGCACTGGGTCGGCATCGAACAGCCGATCGCGATGGGGCGTTTTCCGGTGACGGTGGGACAGTGGCGCCAGTTCGTCCGCGCCACCGGCTGGGAATCGCAGTCCGACACCGACTGGCGCGCGCCCGGTTTCGCGCAGGACGACGACCATCCGGTGATAGGCGTCAGCTGGATGGACGTGCAGCTGTATCTGCGCTGGCTGTCCGAAAAGACCGGCCAGACCTATCGCTTGCCGAGCGAATCGGAATGGGAGTACGCCTGCCGCGCCGGCACCAAAACCGCCTTCAGCTTCGGCGACAGCATCACCACCGAGCAGGCAAACTACGACGGCAATTACACCTACAACGGCAGCGCGCGCGGCGCCTTCCGCCAGGGCACCAGCAAAGCGGGCACCTTCCCGCCCAATCCCTGGGGGCTGTTCGACATGCACGGCAACGTGTGGGAGTGGACCCAGGATGTGGTCCACGACAGTTACGTCGGCGCTCCGGTGGACGGCAGCGCGTGGGAAGAGGGCGGCGATCCGGTGCGGCGGATACTGCGCGGCGGTTCGTGGCTGTACAACCCGCGCTACCTGCGCTCATCGGTGCGCAATGGCTACTCGGCGGTGCTGGCTAACGATATCGTCGGCTTCCGCGTCGCCCGCAAGCTGGTCTAGTTGCTGATCGGAGGTGTATACTGCCGCCTTCTTTGCAGCACAACCACCAGGACCCACGATGAGCGCTTTGCCCCCATGCCCGAAATGTCACTCCGAATTCACCTATGAAGATGGCGCCCAGCTGGTGTGCCCGGAATGCGCGCACGAGTGGAGCGCAACGGCCGCCGACGCCGCCGAAGAGGGCGCACGCGTCTATCGCGATTCGGTCGGGAACATTCTGCAGGATGGCGACACCGTCACCGTCATCAAGGATCTGAAGCTCAAGGGCGGTGGCGGCACCGTCAAAGTCGGCACCAAGGTCAAGAACATCCGCCTGGTCGACAGCGACCACGATATCGACTGCAAGATCGACGGCTTCGGTGCCATGAGCCTGAAGACGGAATTCGTCAAGAAAGTGGTGTGAAGGTTCTCCGTTTAGGGGGAAGCGAAACTCTACCAAACGGTGTAAATTGTGGGTTCTGCTTACCGCCACAAGGAACTTGGAATGACTATCAAAGTACTGCGCGACCAATCGCTGCCGATGCGCCACATCGTCCATGTGCGCAATCACATCCTGTCGACCGACGGTTCGGTCGAAGAGGGCGGCAACGACGCCGGCCCGTCGCCGCATGACCTTTACGACGCGGCGCTCAGCGCTTGCAAGGCGCTGACGGTGGTATGGTTCGCCAAGCGCAAGAACATCCCGCTCCAACATGTGGAAGTAAGCATGGAGCGCGACGCCAGCGAAGAGCGACAGGGCGTGTATCGCCTGGCTGCCACGCTGCACCTCACGGGCGATCTGAGCGACACCCAACGCGCCGAACTGCTGGCCGCCGCGCAGAAATGCCCGATCCACAAATTGATGACGTCCGTGACCACGGAAGTCACCACCGTTCTGGGATAAGCCGATGACAATCTCGAATCTGTTGAAGGGCCATGAAAAGGATCTGGGCGGCGGCTTCGTCGTGCGCCGTTATCTGCCGTCCGCGATCAAGCAGGCCGTGGGCCCGTTTATTTTCTTCGACCATTTCGGTCCGGTCGACGTGCCGGTCGACGCCGACCATGACGTGCGTCCGCATCCGCATATCGGACTGGCCACGGTGACGTATCTGTTCGAGGGCGCGATGGATCACCGCGACAGTATCGGCACCTTCCAGCGCATCGAACCTGGTGCGATCAACTGGATGACGGCGGGGCGCGGCATCGTCCATTCTGAGCGCACGCCGAAGGATTTGGTGGGCAAGCCACACCGCACGCACGGCCTGCAACTGTGGGCCGCGCTGCCGGTGGCGCACGAGGAGGATGAGCCGGGCTTTTGTCATACGCCTTCCGCCGACATTCCTGAATTGACGGTCGACGGCGCCCGGGTGCGGGTGCTGATCGGCACCGCGTTCGGCAAAACTTCGCCGGTCAAAACCTTTAGTCGCACTTTGTATCTGGATGTGATGTTGAAGGCGGGGCAGGAGCTGGCGCTGAGCGGGTTGCCCGAGGAAGCGGCGATTTATCCGGTGGCCGGCGATCTCGAGATCGACGGTACGGCGCTGGAGAAAAACAATATGGCACTGATTGACACCGGCGGCACGCAGCTGGTGAAGGCGGCGTCGGACGCCCACTTTGTGGTCATCGGCGGCGAACCGCTGGATGGACGGCGCTTCATGTCTTGGAATTTCGTCTCGTCGAGCAAAGAGCGCATTGTGAAGGCCGGCGAGGATTGGGAGGCGCAGCGCTTCGACAAGGTGCCCGGCGAGACGGAATGGATACCGCTGCCGGTCAAGAAGCCGGCGGGCGGGCAGTACCTCTAAGCCACGCGTCGCCGGCTCGGTGCCGCTTTAGCCGCCCGGAATGATACGCTCGGCTTTCAAGCGCTCGAACAAGTCAAAGAACGCATCCGGCGTGCTTTGATACGCCAAAAAGCCCGCCTTGCGGCTCTTGGTCATGTCGGCGAGGACTTCCATTGGCCGGCCAAGGTCGGCGTCGGTGTGCCACCACGACGCCAGCTTGCCGACATCCGCCTCCGCCAGCCCGTGCCGGGACGCGATGTCCGTCCACGCACGCGGCGCGTCATCCATCCTGCCCTCCAACGGCTGGACAGCCCCGTCGAACGGCGCCGCCTCGACGCCGAAATACTCCGCCAGCTTAGGCCACAGCCACTTCCACCGGAACACGTCGCCATTCACGACATTGAAGTCCTCGTTGGCGCCCGCCGCGCTGGTCGCCGCCCATTCCAGGTGTGCCGCCAGCAGCCGCGCGTCGGTCATGTCGGTCAGCCCGTTCCACTGCGCCGCCGAACCCGGGAACACAAACGGTGCGCCGGATTCCTTGCACAGCGTCGCGTAGACTGCCAAGGTCAAGCCCATATTCATCGCGTTGCCGACCGCGTAGCCGATCACCGTGTGCGGACGATGCACGCTCCAGCTAAAGCCGCCGCGCTGCGCCGCCGCGAACAGCCGGTCTTCCTGCTCGTAATAGAAATTGTCGACCGGCTTGCGCCCTTGCTCCTCGCGGAACGGCGTCTCCGGTACCGCGCCCGTCGCATAAGCCTCGAATGGCCCGAGATAATGCTTCAACCCCGTCACCAGCGCCGCATGCTTCAGCGTCGCCGCGTCCTGCAAAGCGTCCAGCACATTGCCGACCATCGCGCCGTTGACGCGGATGTTCTCCTTTTCGTTGGCCTGGCGCGCCCACGCGGTAAAGAACACATGGGTGACGGCACGCCCGGCCAATGCCTGCGCCACTTCGTCGCGCGAGGTCAGGTCCGCGCGGATTGGCTCGACGCCGTCCAGCAGGGGCGTGCGGCCGCGTGACAGGCCAAGGACCGACCAGCCATTGGCGAGAAGCCGCTCGGCCAACGCGCTACCCGTCACGCCACTGGCGCCGACGATCAATGCGGTATTTTTCATTGGAAAACTCCTTCAAGTAAGCGATATCACATGATAAGCGCGAAGGGAATTCGTATTTACGATAAGATTTCAATCAATTCATGAAAATTATTCGGCCAATAATGCACGCCTCCGACCATTTGAAAGACATCGCTTACTTCGTGCAGGCCGCCGACGCCGGCAGCTTTACGGTAGCCGCCGCGAGGCTTCAACTCAGCAGCTCGGCCGTGAGCAAAAGCCTCGCGCGGCTGGAGGCGCGCATCGGCGTCAAACTGTTCGAGCGCAGCACGCGCAGCCTGACGCTGACGGACGCCGGCCGCAAATACCACGAGACCTGCCGTCGCGTGCTGATGGAACTCGGGGAGACCGAAGCCGCGCTGACGCAGGACGCCGAACCGGCCGGTCGCCTGGTCCTCGGCTTGCCGGCGACTTTCGGACGCATGCGCGTGATGCCGGAGCTGCTGCGCTTTTGCGCGCAATACCCCAATCTGCGTCCGCAGGTCGCCTTCACCGACCGCTTTGTCGATGTGCAGGAGGAGGGCTTGGACCTGGCGGTGCGTATCGGCGGCCCGGCACATTGGCCCGCGTCTCTGGGACACGTCCATCTGGGCGATGAGCGCCTGATTTTCTGCGCCACCCCGGCCTACCTGGCGCGTCGCGGCGTGCCGCATTCTATCGCCGATCTGGCGCAGCACGACTGCGTCGTCTACGGGCGTGCCGACGGTACTGCGAGTCCATGGCTGTTCGCGTCCGCAGGCGGGCAAACCGAGCGCCGCACCATGGCGCACCGGATCATGGCCGGCGACGGCGAGGCGCAAATGACGGCGGTGCTGGCGGATATGGGCGTGGCGCAGCTGGCGACCTGGCTGGTGCGCGAGCATCTGGCGTCCGGCGCAGTGGTGGAGGTGATGGCGGAAAAGGCGATCGACGGGCTGCCGCTACACATCGTGTGGCCACTGGCGCGGCCGATGTCGCCCAAGGTCGCGGCGCTGCTCGATCAGTTGAAGGCGGAACTGAAAATACGTTAAGCGGTATGCATGTCGCGCGCGGCGATGGTGTTGTACATATCGGCGGCGCCGGTGCGGATGATCCAGTGCTCCGGATACGGATCGCTGGCGAAACGGCTATGGCGCGGAATCCGACTCAGTTTGTCCAGCGAGACGCCCGGCGCCAGCGCGGTCTCCTTGCCGGTCAACTGGTCGAGGTGCCAGAAGCCGCCGTCGCGATGCAGCAGCAGCGGCAGCGCGGCCGCGTGCGGCGCGGCGGCAAACGATTTGACCGGGTAGCCGGGATGCGTTTCCGGCATCAGCACATAGAAGCATTCGGCGTTCGCGCCTTGGTCGACGCGGTGCAGGATCACGCCATGCGGCATGATGGCAGACACCGACAGCACGACGATGCCCTTGATGCTGGCGCTCAGTTCAATGCGCATGCCGAGGCGCAGCGTGGTCGGTTTGTTCTTGCCCGGCCAGACACCGTCGAGCAGGATACCGTAGCGGGACACGTCTTCGATCTCGAAGCCCTGGCCGCAACGGCGTATCACCGCATGGCGGCCGGATAGGCGCCGCGTCAAGCCATTGGTATCCTGGCCGTCGGCGGTGTAGTGCGTCAGCATGACGTCGGATTCCGGATCGACCAGTTCAAAGCGGCCCAACACGCATTCTTCCATCGCGAACAATCGGATCTGGCGCTGCGCGCCGCTTTCCGGCGCGGCGTTGACAAAGCTGGCCGCCCGGCTGGCGTGCGGATGCACGGCGTTGGTGACGGGGATGTCAATTTCGATCAGGTCCTCGTCCCAGGCGATGGTCGTAAAGCCCAGGTCCACTTTGCCAGCCGGCGCGTTCAGGTCCAGATGTGCGATGCCGGCGTTGCGGGCGGTGACGTCGATATCCAGGCTGTCGCCGCCTTGCGCGCTGACGCGGGCGATGGAGGCGTCGTCCGCCATCACGCGCACGTTCTTGTGGGTGCTCAGGAAAATGCGGTGGATTTCGGTCAGGGTGGCATCGAGGCGCGGCACCAGGATAACAAAGGTGCACACCCATTTGCGGGCCGCCATGCCGGGGTGCTGGCTTAGCAGCTCGATGCTGATCTGGTATTGGCCGTGCTCTTTACCGCGCGACGAAAACTCGGCAAACACCGGGCGCCATTCGCCATTGGTGGCGCGCACAAACTGCTGGCGCGCGGCGCCGTTGGGGATCAGGTCCGATTGCAGTTGCAGCGTCAGTTGGGGTGCGCAGGCGTCGGGCATGGCGCGCAGTTCCATCTTCAGCGTTTGACGGCCGCCGGCTGCGCGCGGGTCGAAGCCGCTGATATGCAGTTGCGGGCGCTCCGATTGGGCGCGTTGCAGCGGACGGGCATAGCCCGATGGCGCGGTGGTGATGTCGGCCGCAGCGGAGAGCAGCGGAGCGGTGATACCGGTCGCCGAGGCCTGCGCGGCAGCCGGCGTCGGCGCCGGCTCGCTGGCGCGCGCGCTGCGCACGGCATTCAGCAGGTCATAGCTGGACGGCTCGGCTTGGGCGTGACCGCCTTCGCAAGCTTGTTCTCCAGACATGACCCAGAAGGTGCAATGCGGATGCTGGGCATTACTGCATTTTTTCATGGCGTACCGACCGATGGAATACCTGTCAGTTTATGCGGTTTACGTCGTGCTTGCCAATCAAACCCGCATCCGATCGGCATATTTTTGCCTAAAGGCAAATGCGGCGATCACCACGCAACACTTACCCCCCGTCAAGGCTCAAAAATGCGGAGGGATTGATGCGGCCGGCAGTGCCGTTTCGTCAAGATTGCGGGTTTGCTTCGGCAGCTTTGGTTGTGCAAATTGCAGCACGATGGCGGTTACGTTATCGATGTGGAGGTCTGCCGGCGGATGGTCGGCATAATCATTGAACAACGCATCGAGGGCGGCGCCGGCGGCGTGGCCCGGGCTGACCATCAACGCCGGCCAGCGCGCGGTCCAGGGCAGCGGACGGCCGCACGACCAGAAGCCGTCGGTGGCGAGCAAATAGGTGGCGTCGGCGCGCACCGTCAGCGCGCGGCGGTCGGACAAATGCCCCAGAAACGGCGGCAGGTTGGCCGCGTCCAGCGGCAGCAGACCGTCCTCCAGCACCTGTGGATTGGCGAAGGCGTTGCCGAGAATGTAGGCCTGCGAGATCTGCGGCCGGTGTTCGCCGTGCACCTGCTGCCACCATTCGTCTTCGCCCAGCAGCCCGTGCATCGCGAAGCAGGTGGCCGGCACATGGTCCACCGTCAGCGGCCGTACCGATTGCGCGGTGATCTCGTACAGCCGCGAATCGCCGGCGTGGTACAGCATCGGCGCCTGGCCGGGCGGGATTTCCAGCAGCGTGAGCGTGGTGCCGGGCCGGCGGAAGCTGTCGGTATCGCCGGGCTGGCGGAAGCGCTGCTGCAGTTCGTCGTGCAGTCGGTCGAGGTGCTCGGCCAGTTCCTCCACGGAGCCGCAAGCGGGCACGCGCAGCAGGCCGTCGGCGACCGCCTCGGCGGCCTCGCGTCCGTGACCGTGACCGCCCATGCCGTCCATGACGGCGAGGCGCACATGGCCCTGCGGCCAATTCGGGAGCGTGGCCGACTGGCCGGCCTGGTCGCGCAGGAACACCGCGCGGCCGTTGGTATCGACGATGAACAGGTTGTCCTGGTTCTCCGGCACCTGCAGTTTGCTGATGCTGGCGCTGCTGCGGGCCGCGATATCGAGTCCGGGGCCGAAGTCCAGCATGTCGGTGATTCTAGTCATCGTGGCGGGCGGCGCGGCGCGAAGTCCGAAAGGCCACAGCTTAGCTGAAAAACCGGCACCTGCGGAAGCGGACGGCGAAGTGTGCATGGACGGGGACAAGGACGCGCTGCGCGGAGACGTCATTCGCCGCCCCGGCGCAGCCACAAGCTGCTGACCCAGCCGGTTTGTTCGCGTCCGTTCGCGCTGGTCGTAACCTGCCACCAGTCGCCTTCGCGCACGCCGGTGGGCGTGACGGTGGCGCCGGCGGGCACGGTGCCCAGACGCGCCGCGTGCACCCCGGCGGCGGCGCGCACGTTCAGGTCGCGGTGGACCTGGAAGGGCTTCCCGGCGGTGAGTTCAGCCGGGACGCGCGCCGGCGCGGATATCGCCGCCGGTGTGATAGACGATGACGGATCGGGAGCGCCATCCAGCGTGCCCGCCGCCACCGGTCGCGTACCCTGGACCGCGTACAGGATCAGGCTACCGAAACCCCATGCGCCAACCACCATGATCGTCAACGCCCGCGCGTTGGCGCGGCGCCACCATTGCCTTGGTGTCAGATAGGCGGCCAGGAAAAGCGTGATCACCAGTCCTGCCGGGAATGCAATTGCCGCGTACAGTTTTGCCGTCTCCATCGCAGGTCTCCTCAGGCGTCGAAACGCAGCACGTAGTGGCCGGCGACGAGATGATGACCGCTGGGCAGCAGATACGGGGCGTCGGTGCCGGTATCGCCGATGCTGGCGACGAACTCCATCTTCTCGTTCAGGTGATACAGACCCTGGGTGGCGGTCAGCCGGCCGATTTTGTAGCCATCGGCGGTTGCTTCAAAACTGAAAGCGTTGCGCGACAGGCCGATACGGTCGGCGCTTGCCGCGTTGACGCCGTCGGCGCGCTTCACGAACCGGGGAGAGTCGAGCAAACGCAACCCCGCCAGCATCGGCGAATTGCGCCCAAAGGTGAAGCGCGCGCCACCGGCGACCGCCGCGCCGACAGGCTGCGCGAGGCAGAGCAGCGCGCGATAGCGGTCGGCCATTTCCGGCGCTGCTGGCAGTAGGCGGATCGTGCGCCCGTCGACCGGCGAGAAGGTGGACGGCGCGTTGATGCGCTGGCGGCCTTCGGCGGTGCAGGCATACAGCTCGTCGGCCGCGTCGACCACGAAACTGATGACCGGCGCCGCGTCGGCGGACAAGGACAGCGCGCGGTCGAAAGGCAGCTCCAGCGTCTGGGCGCCGGTGTCGCGATAGCGGCTCAGGCGGGGCAGGGCCAGCGCCACCAGGTTGACGCGTTGCTGGGAGACCGGCGCGTAGGTGGCGTCGCTCTCGCCTGGCTTGTTGGCCGGCTTGTGGCTGACCGGGATGGCCGTCAATTCCAGCGGAGCGCCGTCGATGCGGCTTTGCCAGACCGCCGGCTTGGCGGGCATGGCGTGTGCTGCGGCCATAGGTGCGTGCATCGGCGCCTGCGCTGGGGCGGGATTGATGCTGATGCCTTCCTCGGCGCCGGTCTGCGTGGCAAGGGGCGCGCCCGAGGCACGTGTGATTTTGAGCATAAAACGGGGGCTGCCACCCGGCGCCTCGCGCAGGCATTTGATGGTGTAGTAGCCGCTGCGCGGATCGAAGCGGCATTCGAAGGCATCCTTGGGGCGCATCTGCACCACCGGCGCCGCATCGGGACCGTCGTTGATGATCAGGATCGCGCCTTCGGGACCGAATGGCCAGCCGCTGGCGGTCACGCTGGCCGCGCCGCCTTCGCCGCCGATGAGCGCCAGGCGCTGGTTCGGATAGATCGAGCAGACCGGATGCCAGATCGCGCTGTCGCGCGAGACGCTGACATTGAAGAGGATTTTTTCGTCGGCCGCAGGAAGATACACGGCGTGCCCGAACTTGACCTCGATCTCGCCCGGCGATAGCGCCTCGGTGCCGACGACGTCATAGCGCACCTGATCGCCGCCCAGCAGATCGCCGAAGTCTTTTTGATGCAGAGCGGTCAAGGTCTGCGCCAGATCGCGGGCGCGGGCGCCGCGTGTCAGGTGGTAGTCGTCGTCGACGTCCTCCTGCGGCAGCATCAGCGTCACATGGGAGAAGCAGCGGGTCGCGGCGCGGCCTTTGTGCTCGCGCGGGCTGCGTTCCAGCAGGTCGCGCAGCAGCGGACGGCGCGAGAACAGCGCCAGACCCGGAGCCTGCCAGATCGCCTCGCCGTTGAAAACGTCGGGAATACGGCCCAGGACTTCGTGTTGGACATAGATCGGCATGATTCAGTCTCCTTCTAAAGATTGCGCGCTGATGGCACTAAACGCTAGCAGGGGGCAGAGGAAAAATAGCAGATGGCTGCCGCCGGCCGACAGAAAACTCATCGGCTGCCCCATGATCGGGAAGATCGCCAGATTGGTCCCCCACGACAGCAAAAAGTGGCCGAGGACGAAGGCGCCGCCGCCGCACAGCGCGAAATAATGGAAGCGGCCGGACCAGGCCTGGCGGAAATTGCGCGCCGTGGCGCCGGCGTGGTGGGCGCGCAGCGCGGTCAGCACGATCCCGGTTAGGAAGGCCGCCTGCACGCCCCACAGCAGCAGCGCGCCGGCCAGGCCGTGGCGGTTGATGAAGAAGGTGGCCGCGAAATCGTCCTGCACGGCCGGGATCTGCACCACGCCGCCGGCCGGCTGGCCGAGGGCGCGCAATCCCATCCAGTGGTCCGCCCCCAGCCAGCCGCCTTCGCCGATGGCGCGGGCGCCCAGCAGCAGCTGCTGGCCGGTGTGGGGGTGTTCGGCGGGGTTGAGCCAGACCAGGAAGCGGTCGGCGTAGAAGCCCCAACGTATCAAATCATCGGTGCCGGCCAGGCGCAGGTAGACCACGGCGCCCACTGCCAGCAGTGTCATCGCCGTCAGCGCTGCAGCCAGCATGCGGTGGCGGGCGGCGAGAGCATAGGCGAAGGCCATGGCGGTGCTCCACACCAGTAGTAATATGAGTGGCGAGAAGTCATCGATCTGCACCAATGACACGCCGAGTAGCGCGAGGAAGAGCAGGGCCGGCGCGATCAGCTGCAGCCAGCGGGCGCGGTGATCGGCCGGGTGACGCGTTTCGCTATGCCAGCCGAAGCGCAGCGCCAGACAGTGGGCGGTCAGCGCGGTCAGAGCCAGCTTGGCCAGTTCCACCGGTTGCAGGTCGAAGACCCCGGTCTCGTCGCCCCACAATACCTGTGCGGCCAGCGCCGCCAGTGCGACGGCGGCGAACACCGCCAGTATCCATTCGACGCTGCGTTGCTGCAGGTGCGCGGCGCGAGCGGCCTGGTATTGCGCCCAAAGACGCAGCAGGCCGCCAATGCCGGCGCCGATCGCCAGCATCGCGGCGCTTTTCTGGTAGTAGCGCAGCCACGAGGTTTGCGGCGCGCCCAGGCCGAGTTCCAACTGCGCCAGCAGGCCGGTGGCCAGCAGCACGACGGCGGCGGCGGTCAACAGCGTGAGACGGCCGGGGAAGGACAGCCAAAGCAGCAGCGCGCAGGCTGCGAGCACCATTGACAGCGCGGCGCTGGGCGGCAGTCCCGCACGTTGCGAAATCAGCGCGGCGACGCCGGCGGTCAGCACGATCGTCGCGCCCAGCAGCTTGGCGCCTGTGGCCGCGCGGCGCTGCCACGGGCCTGCCGGCGACATCGCGCACATCGCGCCAATGGCGATGCAGGCCAGACAGCCGGCGATGGCGACCCACAGCACGTTGGCATGGCCGCTGTTCCACAGCGAGCGCTTTTGCCATTGCCAGCTGACCGCCTGCGGCAGTTTCAGATCCGGCACGCTGAACAGGCTCACATGGCGGCTCGGCGTCAGCGTCAACTGGTCGCGGGCTGGCGTCAGCTGGAAACGGGTGTGGCCGACGATCATCGCGCTCACCCCTGTCAGCGAGGCCTCCTGGCGACGTAAGTCGGTCTGTACGCCGTCGCTACGCACCAGCACCGAGGCGCGGTCGCCATCCGGATTACCGGCCGAAAGCTCCAGTCGGCCGTTGATGCGCGACAGCTGCGCGGCGCCCGGCGTGGTCTGCGCCAGCCCGAGGCGGTTACCGCAATACAGATTGCCGCCGAATGACAGCGGACGGGCGATCGTTAGCATCATAGGCATGGCGCGGTTCCACAGCGACAGCGCCTGTCCGGACAGGCGAGCGTCCGGGCAACTGGCTTGCGGACGGCCGTCGCGGTACAACACGGCGCCGTCGTAGCGCCACTCATGGCCGTCGCGGGCGAAAACGATGGTATTCCCATCCGAGGCCGCGACGTCGAACAGCGCGCCATCGATCTGGAAGCTTTGCCGGGCGCGTAGCACCACGCTGCCCATACGCTGCTCGCCGCCGTCGCGCAGCAGTATCACCTGCTTGGATGGACTGATGTTACGCAGCATCCAGCCGTCTTGTGGATCGCGGCGCAGCGAAATGTGGCTGCGGTCGGTCTGCGGCGCGGCCAGTTCGCGCTGGCCTAGCGTGATGGTCTCGCCGGGCGCCAGTGCGACCGCGATGGTGGACGGCAGCCAGCTTGCCGGTGCGCGCAGAAGGGCCAGCGCCTGCAAGCCGAAAAGTGCGGACAGCAGCGCGAGGGTGGCGGCAAGGCCGATGTTTTGCGCGGCGAAGCGCGCCAGCCATGCGGCGGTATCGGCGATGATCTCGCCGGCACGCCAACCATGCGGCCAGTGCAGCGGCGACCTCGCGCCGGATGGGACGCGCGAAGGCGCCTTTTGCAAACGCAGTGGTGCCGCCATCACGCCCCCTGGATGTGACGCCAGCCATTAATCGCGCTGGGGCGACGCATGGCATGAATCGGATCGGCCGGGTTGAATGAGCCGCGCGCCGGCTTCACGCCCTGGATCGCGTTGAGCATGCGGCTGATCTGAATCGCATGGCGCGGGCGTTGGGCCGGATCGACATGCAGCAGGGCGCGCAGCAGCTCCAGCGCCGGGTCGCGCGCTTCAACCGGTATGGCGAGGGCGAAGCGCGCCTCCTCCTCCGGCAGCAGGGCGCCGGGAATCGCGCCGCCGTGCATCTGGCGCAGCAGGTCGGCGCCGGCGGTGTGGTATTCGCGGTAGGCCTGGCCGCAATCGGTGCAGAAGCGCAGCGGCAGGCCACCGGTGACCATATAGTAAAACATCGCGCCCAGCGAAAAATAGTCGCTGCGCGGACCTGTCGCATAGCCGCCGCCATCGGCGGGGAAAAACTGCTCCGGCGCCTGCCAATTCGCGGTGCCGGCATACGAGTGCGCTTGCAGGCTGCCGAGATGGCGATTGGTGCCGAAGTCCGCCAGCTTGACGGTGTGCAGATGCCGGTCCAGCAGCACGTTGGCCGGTTTCAGGTCCAGGTAACGCCAGCCATATTGGTGGACCTTGGCCAGCGCCTGATTGATTTGAGCGATCCAGCCCAGCGCCATCGGCATCGGGACCGTGTCTTCGGCGCTTTTCAGGGCCGCCATGTGCTGGCCCAGATCCGTTGACATCAACTCCAGCGCGAGCACGGGCAAGCCTTCGTGCCATCCGCTGTCGAGCAAGCGCACGATGTGGCGCTCGTCCCACGGCTCCAGCGACTGCAGGAACGCGATCTCGTTGTTGGCGCAGTCCACCCAGCGCTCGCGCTGGGCGGGCAGGGCGCGCGCCATCTGCTCCTGGTTGATTAACTTGATCGCGACGTCGCCGGTGGGGCCGGGAGCGCTGGCGCGCCAGATGATGCCGTAGGCCGACCCGCCAATCTGCTCCCGCAGGCGGTAGTGTCCCAGTTCCAAAGCGATGATTGCGTCTGTTGTCGTCATGATTTCCCCTCGGCGCTGGCCGTCAAGGCTAGCTAGCGGAGGGAGACGAAAAAAAAGCCTGTCGGATGACAGGCTTTCTATATTGGCTACGAATTAACGGTCGTAGCGGTCATGGCGGTGGCCACGGTCGTAACGGTCGCCATAGTAATAGTCGCGGCGCGATTCGCGGTAGTACGGGCGCACCGGTTCCACATACACTACGCGTGGTGGCGGCGAGTAGTAGCGCGGTGGCGGCGCGTAGTACACCGGGGCAGGCTCGTAGTAGACCGGCGCCGGCTGCGAATACACGCGGGTCTCGACGTAACGGCCGCCGCGATCGTCGCGGTAGCCGCGATGACGGTCGCCCGAATTGATGCTGTTGCCGACCGCCGCGCCAACCAGACCGCCGACGATGGCGCCGTCACGGCCGCCGGCGCTGTTGCCGATCGCCGCTCCGACCACAGCACCGGCCACCGTGTTGAACCCACGGTCGCTCGCGTAGACCGACGATGATACTGTCGCTGCGGCCACTAACGCTACAGCCATAAATTTTTTACTCAACATGGTGATTCCCCTTGCTGCGGCTTCGGATCGGAATGATTCGTTAGCCAGTAATCCCACTATAAACTTCCGGGGAAAAACCGCTATTGGTTATACACATCCTTACAAAGGCGATGTTTTGGTAATGGCTTGTAACATTTACCGATCAGCGCCGCCGGGCTTCCCACTCCGGCCGCAGCAGGCCGAATATCTGCACATCCTGATACCTTCCGTTGATGAAAAAGCTCTGGCGCATCATGCCTTCGGCCGTGAAACCGCATTTTTGCGCGACCCGGATCGACGCCACGTTTTCGGGCGTCGACAGCAGTTCGAGCCGATGGTACTGGTGGACGTTGAACAGGTAGTCGACCAGCAGGCCGCACGCTTCGGTGACATAACCGCGTCCGGACAGCTTGGCGTCGAACAGGCGGTAGCCGATTTCCCGCGTGACCGGGGTGCGGCTTTTGAAGTGGGTGATGACGCCGACGATGTGGTGCAGGCTGTCCTCGATGACAAACAGTTCGCTGTCGTCGGTGACGAAGCTGTTCTGCATGAACTCCTTGCGCAGCGTTTCGGGCGACTTGAAATGGAGCGAGAAATGGTCGCCGCGCGAGGGCAGGTCGTTGACCAGCGCGATGAAGGTATTCAGATCGGTGCCGACCACGTGGCGCACCGTGCAAATTTGACCCTTGAGCATAGGCTTCCCGATGGTGTGAAAGCACATGGTAGTGCAGCGCCGATGACAAATCAATATGGATGACAAGTGCGCCACGATCGGTTATCGTCTGATTCGTTCTTGCAATTCACCCACTCATATACAGGACCCGCATGAAATCCGCCTTTCCGTTCAAACTGTCCCTGACCATCCTTGCCGGCGCCATGCTGAGCGCCGGCGCGATCGCCGCCCCGGCCAACGATCCCGCGACGCTGGGTCAAATACGCGACAGCGCGATGAAAGAGGATTGGGCCTACGCCCGCCTGGCCGACCTGACCGATCTGGTGGGACCGCGACTGTCCGGTTCCGCCGGCGCGGCGGCGGCCGTCGAGCAGGTGGCCGAGGCGATGCGCAAGATCGGCGCCAAGGTCACGCTGCAGCCGGTCAAGGTGCCGCACTGGGTGCGCGGCGTCGAGACGGCAGAACTGGTCGACTACACGGGACGTCCGGCCGGCGTCACGCAGAAGGTCGTGCTGACGGCGTTGGGCGGCTCGGGCGCCACGCCGGCCGCCGGCCTGACCGCGCCGGTGATCGTGGTGCGCGATTTCGATGAGTTGAAGGCGCGCGCGGCGCAGGTCAAAGGCAGCATCGTGCTGTTCGACGTCGCCTTCGACCAGGAGATGGCCGAGCGCGGACATGCCGGTCCGGCATACGGGCGTGGTTCCAACTTCCGCGTCAACGGTCCCAAGGTGGCGGCCGAGATGGGCGCGGCGGCGGCGCTGGTGCGTTCGGTCGGCGGCGCCGACTACCGCATCCCGCACACCGGCGTCACCGGCCTGGTGGACGGCGCGCGCATTCCGGCGGCTGCGGTGACGGCCGAAGACGCGATGCTGATCACCCGTCTGACGGCGCGCGGCCCGATCAAGATGCACCTGACCTTGACGCCGCAGAACCTGCCGGACGCCGACAGTTTCAACGTCATCGCCGACCTGCCGGGCAGCGACAAGGCCGACGAAGTGGTGATCGTCTCCGGCCACCTCGATTCGTGGGACCTGGCCACGGGCGCCCATGACGACGGCACCGGCGTCGCCGCCGCGATGGCGGTGATCGACACGTTGAAAAAGCTGAACCTGAAGCCGCGCCGCACGATCCGCGTGATCGCCTGGATGAACGAGGAAAACGGCACCCGGGGTGGTAAGGGCTATTTCGACGCCAATAAGGACAAGGTGGAGCGACACTTCGCCGCGATCGAATCGGACAGCGGCGGTGGGCGTCCGTTCGGCGTGATCGGCAGCGTGCGGCCGTCGGTGGTGAAGTACTTCGCGCCGCTGCAAAAATCGCTGGAGCCGATCGGCGCGTCGATGTTCGATCGCCGCGACGTGGCCGGCGCCGCCGATACCGGGCCGCTCGAACGCGCCGGGGTGCCGGTGTTTATGCCGCTGGTGGATTCGAGCAGCTATTTCAGCTACCACCACACACCGGCCGATACGCTGGACAAGGTCAATCCGCTGGAGTTGAAGCGCCATGTGGCGGTGATGACGGGGCTGACCTGGTATCTCGCCAATATGGATGAAAACATCGGCCGCACGCCCAAGCGCGAGGATTAAAAGGCGTTCAGCGGTATTTTTAAATATCGCACGCCGTTTTCCTCGGCCTCCGGCAGTTCTCCGGCGCTGATGTTGACCTGAATCGCCGGCAGTATCAGCACCGGCATGTCCAGGGTCGCATCGCGTTTGGTGCGCATCTCCACGAACTGCGCTTCGGTCACGCCGGCGCGGATGTGGATGTTGTTTTCGCTCTGCTCGGCCACCGTCACCTCCCAGCGCGCCTCGCGGCCCTCCGGCGGATAGTCGTGGCACATGAACAAGCGCGTTTGCGGCGGCAGCTCCAGCAGCCTGCGCACGGAACGATACAAGGTGGCCGCGCAGCCACCGGGGAAGTCGCAGCGCGCGGTGCCCACGTCCGGCATGAACATGGTATCGCCGACAAAGACGTTGTCGCCGATCTGGTACGCCATGTCCGCAGGCGTGTGGCCCGGCACATGCAGCGCGCGTGCCTGCAAGGCGCCGATGGTAAACGCCTCGTCGGGCTGGAACAGGTGATCGAAGCTGCGCTCTATGCCCGGCCGCTGCGGGAACAGCCGCGCGAAAGCCTGCTGCACGACCGAGATCTCGGCGCCGATGCCGGTGCGTCCGCCCAGCTGTTTCGAAAGATACGGCGCTGCCGACAGATGGTCGGCGTGGGCGTGCGTCTCGAGCAGCCACACGGTATTGAGACGGTGCGCGCGGACGAAATCGACCACCAGGTCGGCGGAGGCGGTGCAGGTGCGGCCCGATTTCGGGTCGTAATCGAGCACGGAATCGATGATCGCGCAGTCGCTGCCGTCGGTTTCGTACACGACATAGGTGACGGTACCCGTGTTTTTGTCGTGGAAGGCTTGTATAAGTGGCTTCATCCGTTCATTATAATTAAAAATCATAACGATTTCGCTACTCGCATGTTTTTAGTCGGAAAGATCCTCAGGCGTGCGCGTAAGCGATATCTCTTCATGATAGTCTGTCCTTAAATAAGGAGTCAGTTATGGATAAAATTCACTACAAAGGCTGGGAAATCATTCCAACGGCTTTGCCGACCAGCGACAACAAATGGACCGCCAGCTGCGACATCGAACGTGCGGACGCCAATGGCGTCGAGGTATTCGAGGGCGCGACCATGCAATTCGTCCGCGAGAACGAGGACGAAGCCATCGCCGCCGCGTGCGACGAGGCGATCCGGCAAATCGACAATATCATCGCCAACCCGCTGGTGCGGCTGGCCTGACGGCGCCGGGGGCCGACCCTCGCGTGGGTCGTGGCTTGTGATAACATAGCCGCATGACCCTGTTCCGAACCTTCATCGTCTGGCTGATGCTGCTGGCGCTCCCTTATCAGGGATACGCGTCGGCGGGGATGATGGTGTGCGCGCCTGCCGCTCCGGTGTCGTCGGCGACGTCGCCGATGGCCATGCCGGCCGGTCCGCACGACCATGCGGCGATGATGGCCTCCATGCAGGATCAAGATCACTCGGCATCGCCGGACCAGTCGGACCATGCCGGCCACTCCCACGGCGGCATCAAATGCGGCGGCGCTGCCTGCTGCGTCGCCAGCGCGCCGTTCACGGCGCAGACCATGGACGTGCCGGTGCTGCCGGCGGTATCCTCGGCCATTCCGTTTTACTCCGAATTCCCCCGCGCGGTCGATCTGGCCCACCCTGAACGTCCCCCTCAAGTCAATTTCGCCTGACCCCGCGACAGCTCCGTCCGTGAGCTGCGCAACGCATCCCATTTCTACATTTACCTGAGGTGTTGGACATGAATTGTCTGCATAAACTCGCCGGCGGCGCCAGCTTGGCGCTGCTGCTTGGCGGCTGCGCATCGCTATCCGGTGATGGCGGCTTCGGCGCCGCCGCCGGCGTCAGCGAACAACGTACGGGCCTGAGCGCCAGCGTCGCCGGCCGCCTGCCGCGCAACGACGACGACGCCCGCGCGCTGTCCGCCGTGATCGACAAAAAACTGGAGCAGCCGGTGGCTGTCGACGAAGCGGTGCATATCGCGCTGCTAAATAACCGCGGACTGCAGGCCAGCTATTGGTCGCTCGGCATCGCCGAGGCGGACCTTGTGCAGGCTGGCCGCCTGCAAAATCCCGTATTCGATTTCAAGCGCAGCCGCGGCGGCGGCGAAGTCGGTATCGAACGCACGCTGACCTTCAATCTTCTCAGCCTGATCACCGCGCCGCTGGCCGGCCGCATTGAGGGACGCCGCTACGAGCAGACAAAACTGCTGGTCTCGAACGAGGCGCTCAAGGTCGCCGCCGACACGCGCCGCGCGTGGGTGGAGGCGGTGGCCGCCAACCAGAGCGCCGAGTACGCGGTGCAGGTGGAGGAATCGGCGCAGGCCAGCGCCGAACTGGCCGACCGCATGCGCAAGGCAGGCAACTGGAGCGCCATGGACGTGGCGCGCGAACAGGCCTACCACGCGCAAACGGTGGCCGACGTCAGCGCCGCGCGCAAAACCGCTGTCGCGGCGCGCGAAAAGCTGACCCGCCTGATGGGACTAAGCGGCGCGCAGACCGCATACAAGCTGCCGGAGCATTTGCCCGAGCTGCCCGCCGTGCCGCAGGAGTTGGGCGACATCGAGCAGATCGCCGTCAACGAGCGGCTGGACATCCAGGCCGCCAAACTCGATACCGCGCATACCGCATCGACGCTGGGCCTGACCAGGACCACGCGCTTTATCAACGTGCTCGATCTGGGCGTGGTAAGCAACAGCGAAGGGCCGGCCAATGCGCGCGGCTATGAGCTGTCGCTGGAGATCCCGCTGTTCGACTGGGGTTCGACGCGGGTGGCGCGGGCGGAAGCGACCTATATGCAATCGGTCAATCTGCTGGCGCAGGCGGCCATCAACGCCCGCAGCGAGGCGCGCGAAAGCTACGCCGACTACCGCGCATCGTACGAGCTGGCGCGCCACTACCGCGACCAGGTGCTACCGCTGCGTAAAAAGCTGGCCGACGAAACGCTGTTGCGCTACAACGGCATGCTGATGAGCGTCTTCGAACTGCTGGCCGACGCCCGCGAGCAATCGACCGCCGTCAATGGCTATATCGGCGCGCTGAAGGACTACTGGACCGCGCAAGCCAACCTCGAAGCCGCATTGGGTGGTCGCCTCGGTGGCCGCCTGTCAACCAACAAAGGAGTAACACCATGACCACCCGCAGATCATTCCTCAGCGGCGCAGCCCTCATCGGAGCCGGCATGGTCACCAAGGCCGGCGCGGCCTCGCTGCCGGAGGCGCCGGTGCAATCGTCGGCCGCCACCGCGCCGCCGCTGATGCCGCCCAACGGCCGCCCGTACAATCCCGTCGTCACGCTCAATGGCTGGACTTTGCCGTGGCGGATGAAGGACGGCGTCAAGGAGTTCCACCTGGTTGCCGAACCGGTGGTGCGCGAGCTGGCGCCCGGCATGACCGCCAACCTGTGGGGCTACAACGGACAAAGCCCCGGCCCGACGATCGAGGTGGTGGAGGGCGACCGTGTGCGCATCTTCGTCACCAACAAACTGCCGGAGCACACCAGCGTGCACTGGCACGGCCAGCTTCTGCCGAACGGCATGGACGGCATCACCGGCCTGACGCAGCCCGGCATCCAGCCGGGGAAGACCTTCGTCTACGAATTCGTCGCGCGCCACGCCGGCACCTTTATGTACCATCCACATGCCGACGAGATGGCGCAAATGGCGATGGGGATGATGGGCTTCTGGATCACGCATCCGAAGGACCCCAGGCAGCATGCGGTGGATCGCGACTTCGTCTTCCTGCTCAGCGCCTACGACATAGACCCGGGCAGCTACACGCCGAAGATCAACACGATGCTCGACTTTAATCTGTGGACTTTCAACAGCCGCGCCTTCCCCGGCATCGACCCGATGGTGGTACGCAAGAACGACAGGGTGCGCATCCGCGCCGGCAATCTGACGATGACTAATCACCCGATCCACCTGCACGGCCACACCTTCGAGGTGACGGGCACGGACGGCGGCTGGGTGCGGCCGTCGGCGCGCTGGCCGGAAGTGACCACCGATGTCGCGGTCGGCCAGATGCGGGCGATCGAATTTATCGCCGACGCACCGGGCGACTGGGCCTTCCACTGCCACAAATCGCACCACACGATGAACGCGATGGGGCACAACGTGCCGACCATGATTGGGGTCGACCACACCGGCGTGGCCGAGAAGATCAACAAGCTGGTGCCGGGCTACATGGTCATGGGCGACAAGGGTGGCTCGATGGGCGACATGCAGATGCCGCTGCCGGAGAACACGCTGCCGATGATGAGCGGGGAGGGACCGTTCGGCGGGCTTGAGATGGGCGGGATGTTCACCACGGTCAAAGTGCGCGAGGGATTGGCGCGCAATGATTACAAGGACCCTGGCTGGTATCAGCATCCCAAGGGCACGGTCGCTTACGAATGGACCGGCGAGACGCCGCCGGCGCCACGCGCGCCGGGTGCGCCGCCTTCAAAACCCGCCGAGGCGGTGGACATCAAGCGCGACGCCAAGCATCATCATTGAGCCGGAGGGTAAGGGAGGCGGAGGTTTCCCTTACAGCCGGCGGCAGCGAGGGGCTCGTGTAGAATTGACAGCCCTGACCCCGGAGTTGCCGCTGGCTGCATGAAATTCTCTCTTTATCCCGAACAAACAGCCTTGCTGGCGTATGTCGCCAAATGGACTTGCATCGCCGGCGCGATCGCGGCGCTGAGCGGCACCGCGTCGGCCTTCTTCCTGTTTGCGCTCGATTACGCGACCCAGAGTCGCGAGGCGCATGCCTGGATCATCTGGCTGCTGCCGTTGGCCGGTTTCGCTGTCGGATGGCTGTATCTGAAGACCGGCGCGAGTGTCGAAACCGGCAACAACCTGCTGATCGACGAAATCCACGATCCCCAGAAGGTCGTCCCGCTGCGCATGGCGCCGCTGGTGTTGATCGGCACCGTTGTTTCGCATTTGTTCGGCGCCTCGGTGGGCCGTGAGGGCACCGCCGTGCAGATGGGCGGCGCCCTGGCCGACCAGCTGACCTACGCGCTGCGGCTGCGCCACGCCGACCGCCGCATCGTTCTCATGGCCGGCATCAGCGCCGGTTTCGCCTCCGTCTTCGGCACGCCGCTGGCTGGCGCCATCTTTGGCATGGAGGTGCTGGCCGTCGGCCGCCTGCGGTACGATGCCATTTTTCCCTGCATCGTCGCGGCCGTCGTGGCCGACCAGGTGGGCATGGCCTGGGGCGTGCATCACACGCACTATCCGATGGATACGGTGGTGGCGATCGGCTTTGCCAGCGTCGCCGCCGTGCTGGTGGCGGGCATCGTATTCGGGCTGGCCGGCATGGCGTTCGCCAAATCCACGCACGCGGCGTCGGCTTTCATGAAACGGCATATTTCGTACGCGCCTTTGCGGCCGATGATCGGCGGCGTGGTCGTCGCCGTTGCCGTGTGGCTGGTCGGCACGCGCTATATCGGACTCGGTATTCCAGTGATCGTCGAAGCGTTCCTGAAGCCGCTGGCGCCGTGGGATTTCTTCGGCAAGTTCGCCTTTACAGTGGTTTCGCTCGGCAGCGGTTTCAAAGGCGGGGAGGTGACGCCGCTGTTCTTCATCGGCGCCACGCTCGGTAACGCGCTCGCGCCTTTGCTGCATCTGCCTTTCCCGTTGCTGGCGGCGCTGGGCTTTGTCGCGGTGTTCGCGGGTGCGGCCAATACGCCGCTGGCGTCGACCATCATGGCGATTGAGCTGTTTGGCCCGCAGATCGGTCCTTTCGCGGCGCTGGCGTGCGTGGTCGCGTACCTGTTCTCGGGCCGCTGCGGCATCTACCGCTCGCAAAAACCGGGTATGGCCAAGTACCGCGTGCCGCCGGTGCCGCGCGACCGACTGCCGCCGCCTTCACCCAAATGACGCAAGGCCGTCGTCAAGTCCCAATTTTTCGATCAGGCTGCGCGCGTCGAACGGCGCCCGCACCTTGATGTCGTTGTCGAAGTAGCAGTAGACGTCGCGTTTGGCCCTTGCCGGCGGCGGCTTGTCAGATATCAGTCTGGCGTCATCCGGTTGCGCGCCCGTGCTCCAGGCGCGGATGCGCGCGGCCCAGCGTTCCAGGGATTCATCGTCATACCCGCTGGCGTACAGTTCTTCGGCGCCGTGCAGGCGTATATAGATGAAGTCCGACGTCACGTCTTCGTAGTAGGGGAATTTGCCGGCGGTGTCGGCCACCACCAGCGCCACCTTGTATTTACGCAGCAGCGCCACGAACGCCGGATCGATAAAGCTCTCGTGGCGGATCTCCAGCGCGTGGCGCAGTTTGTGGTTGGCGTCGATGTCGAGCGCGACCTTGCGTTCATGCGCGGTTCGTGCTGGCGCGCGAGGCGCTGCGCCTGTTCCAGGTCGTGCGGCAGCAGGCTGAAAAAATGCTCCAGCCGCTCGGCGTCGAAGCGGAAGTTGGGCGGCAGCTGCCATAGGAACGGTCCCAGTTTTTCGCGCAACTCGAACACGCCGGAGGCCATGACGTTGGCTAGCGCCTTGTCGATGCCGTCGCCCAGGCGCAGGATGTGGGTCAGGAAGCGATTGCCCTTGTGGCTGAAGACGAAGCCGGGCGGCGTGGCCTCGTACCAGGCGGTGTAACTGGAAGGGCGCTGAAGTGAGTAAAAGGCGCCGTTCAATTCTATCGTCGGCAGCGCGCGCGAGGCGAATTCAAGCTCGCGCGCCTGCGCCAGCCCGTCCGGATAAAACGCGCCGCGCCAGCCCTGGTAGCGCCAGCCGGAAATGCCGATGTAGATTTTTCCCATAACTAAAATATAGCCAAATCCACAGCGTGGCGAAGCACGGTTGCCTACAGGCAGTGTTCACTTTCGCACGGTCCAGTGTCCGGGAGCGGACAACTGGTGATGGGCCACCATGAGATACCACGCAAATGCGTCGGATCAGGCATGGCCCACAATTTGCTGTGCTCTGTGCATGAAAAAAAATCTCCCCATCCTGTTTGCCGCCACATTCGTCCTTCATAACATCGCCCACGCCGCCGATATCAATATCGTCGAACAGGCGGCGGAGGGTGGCGCGGCCATCGTCGTGACGCTAGGTTTGTCGATCCTGTTCCTGGCGGTGACGATCGAGCGCTTGAGGCACTTCCGGGCCCGCGCCATCGCGCCTGCGGGCTTGGTCGAAAGGGTCAAGCCACTGTGGTCGGCGCAGGATTTCACCAGGCTTCAGCAGCTGCTTGCCGACGAGGACAGCACGCTGGCGCGCGTGATCGCCTACATGGTCGCGCACCGCCAGCACGGATACGCCATCGTCAACAGCGGCGCCGGCGACATCGCGTCGATGGAACTGCGGCACCATCAGCAAAAGGCCTATCCGCTGGCGATCGTCGCCACCGTGGCGCCCATCGTCGGTTTGCTCGGCACCGTCGTCGGCATGATCGACGCCTTCCACGTGATCGCGTTCTCGGAGGGGATGGGCAATCCCGCGCTGCTGGCGGGCGGCATTTCGAAGGCGTTGATCAACACCGCCGCCGGATTGTGCGTGGCTTTGCCGGCGCTGGGCATGCACCATTTCCTCAAGAACCGCCAGGCGTTTTTCGGCCTGACGCTGGAAAAGCGGATCAATAGTTTGATCAACGAGTGGTTCCTGCCGGGCGACGCCGCGCCACAAAACCTGCACGTGGTGTCACATGCGCATTAACCTGGGCGAGGACGAGCAACCCGAAATCGGCTTGATCGCCCTGATCGACTGTATCTTTTTCCTGCTGATGTTTTTCATGGTGGCGACGTCGTTTAAACAGCCGGACCAGCGCAAGCCGCAGAAGGAATTGCCGGTGACCTTGCCAACGTCGCAGATCAGCCTTGAGCGTGACGAGGCCGGCCCGGCGCCGCTGGCGATCGGCGTCGACAAGGACGGCAAGTTTTTTCTTGATGGCGAGCCGGTGTCGACGCAGACCCTGCACGGCCGCCTGAAGGCGGAAGCGGCGCGCGATCCCGGTCGCCGCATCCGCATCGACGGCGATCAACTGGCGAAATACCAGGACATCGTGCACGTGCTGGATCTGTGCCAGTTCGAGCGGCTGACCAACATCTCCATGCATACCCGTGGCGCGCGATGAGATTCGGACAGGTCGATGATTGGGCGCCGAGCGCGCGCCACGAGGCGCTACGGCGGCATGGTTACGTGCTGGTCTCACTGGCGGTGCACGCGCTGTTGATCGTGCTGCTGTACTACTTTGGCGCCTATCAGGTGGACATGGCGCAGCAACGCGAACAGGCGAGCGTTGGCGCCCGTTTGTCCAGACAGTCCACCATCGAAAAGCGCGTGCAGGATATGGAGAAAATCAAGGACTTGATGGACCAAAGCCGGCCCGGTGCACCGCCCACCGATGGCGCAGGGAAGGTGGACGAGCCGGACTTCAGCGCCACCTCGCTGCCGAAGCCACCGGAGCAACTGCTCGCCCAGGCGAGGGAACTGGCGGCCGCCATCGCGCAGACTGAGAAGGATCTCAAAGCGGCCGAGTTGGCGAGGATCGAGAATATCCCGAAGGAGGAGGCGCTGGAGCGGTTGGAGCCGCCGCCGGCCGTGAGCGCGGTGGCGCCGCCGGTTGCCACGCCACCGCCACCGGGCGCCGCGCCGCCGGACGGCGCCGCAGCCGAGAAGTTAGCGTCGGAGATCCAACAGCTTGAAACGCGCGCACGCGCGGCGCTGGCGCAGCGCAAGCAGGAACTCGAACGGCGGCGTAACGGCGTGTCGGTCAAGAACGGCCAGGCTGCGTCCCCGCAGGCCATGGCCGGCCGCGGCGAACCCGGAACGCCGCTTGGCGGTATCGGCGCCGGCGATGAAAAAGGGGACGACCACGGCGGCGTCGCCCCCGGCACCGACGGCAACGCCATCGTGCAGCGGATGGTGGCCTTCATCAACCGGGAGGCCGCGTTGCCGACGGGCGCCGCGCGTAACTACGGCCGCGGCGGCGAGCCGATCTTCAACCCGGGAACCGGCGCCATTCCGCCGGTCGATGCGCGCACGATGATCAAGGGCGCCGGCCGCATGCTGGGCAAGGGCGGCGAATTTGCCAATCGCGTCTACGTCAACAGCTGGTATTTGATCGGTCCCTTTGAAGGCAAACATGGCAGCGGACTGTTTTCCAACAATCGCTATCCGCCCGAACGAGGTGTGATCCTCGACGCAGTCTATGTCGGCAAGGGCAACCGGCCGGTGAAGTGGCGCTACGTGAATGCCGCCAGCTATCCGCTGGTGCCGCCGGAACCGGACGAGGACGCGGTGTACTACGGCTATACCGAGGTAATGATGGACCGCGACCAGGAGCTGACGATGTGGATAGGTGCCGACGACGACGGCCAGATTTGGCTGAACGATGTGCAGGTCTGGGCAGGGGGCAATATCAACAAACTGTCGTTTTGGCCGGCGCTCTACGACGTTCCCAACACCCATGCACGCGATTACAACATGACCGAGGGCAAACGTACGGTCCGCTTCAGGAAGGGCCGCAACAAGATCTTCTTCAAGATGGCCAACGGGCCGACGCGTCTGTTTTTCTCGCTGGTGTTGACTAAATAAGCTGGCGCTTTAGGCGACAGGCACGCCATCACGGGTGCCTGTCCTGGCATTGCCAGAGAGCACGCGCTCGGCGACATGCCGGGGTATTCCATTCGCTTCCATATATGCGGCGGCGTCTTCCGCACCCAACATCTTCCTGAACACGATCGCGACGTCCACGCGTCCCGCCATTAATCTGTCCACTCTTCTCGATTCGCTCATATCCCTCCGTTGGTCGTCGTTCCGCCATGCGACGCAATCGTTCGCGCATGGGGTACGCACTATACTGTATTTTTGTACAGTATATAACATTTTGGTCGGTGTTGCGACCGGCAAGCACCTTCTCCGGTCGCTTGGCGGCAGCGCCCGCGTTTCGCGAAACGGCGCTAAACAATGGCATAAAAGCCTTGCAAAACCGTTCTCGCCTGAATGTAAGTGTAATAATCCGTACATCTACAGTTAATGTTGGCGATGATCTTCATCCCGGCAACGACCGTGGACTTGGCGCGAAAGCGCTCGTGTTGACATTGGTTCACCGTAAATGAACCAGCAAAGCGCCGCATTCGACGGCTTGATCTGATAAAGGGGACGTATGAAACGCTTCAACAAAACCGCCATCGCGCTCGCGGTGGCTCATCTCGCCTGGGCCGCGAGCGTGGCGCATGCTCAGACAACCAACGACAGTCCTGCCGTCGTCGTGGTCTCGGGCCAGCGCGCTGCGCTGGCTTCCGCGCAAAAGCTCAAGCAGGACGCCGACGAGCTGATCGACTCGGTCGTTGCCGACGATATCGGCAAGCTGCCGGACCGGTCGGTTACCGAGGTGCTGCAGCGCGTGGTCGGCGTCAGCATCAACCGCCAGGCGGGCGACAACGAACGATTCTCGGTGGAAGGCGCAGGCGTCAATATTCGCGGCTTGAATTACGTCCGCTCCGAACTCAATGGCCGCGAAGCGTTTTCGTCCAACGGCGGCCGCTCGATCAGCTGGGGCGATATTCCCCCGGAGTTGATGGCCGGCGTGGATGTGTACAAGAACCCGTCCGCTGAACAGACCGAAGGCGGCATTTCCGGCCTTGTCAACCTGCGCACTGCGTTGCCGTTCGATCACAAGGGGCAGCGCGTTGCATTGTCCGTGGAAGGCACCCATTCCACGCTCAGAAAGGGCAAACCCGACGCTTCGATTTCCGGCTTGTACTCGAACCGGTGGAAAACCGGCCTTGGCGAATTTGGCGTGGTGGTCGATCTGGCGTCGTCCGACAGCTCCACGCAGACGGACACGTTCCAGTTCGAGCCATTCTTCCCACGCACGGATATCGAGCCGGGCCGCACGGTGTGGATACCGAAAGGCGCGCAATGGCGCACCTACCAATACGACCGCAAACGCCAGGGGGCATATGGCGCGCTGCAGTGGAAGCGCGATAATCTGCAGAGCCACGTGACGTACTTCCAGTCGCGCTACAAGGACAGCGCGATCGAGCAGTCGATCTTTTCGTCAGCCAGTCCGTACGACCTGCAGGTGAGCGGCGATACCACGTACGATAGCAAGGGGGCCTTCCAGACCGGCACCATCAGCGACAAGAAAAACGGCGGTATTCCGTTTAGCAACGCCGGCGGCTTTAACAAAGGCGAGTCGAAGACGACCGACATTTCGTGGAACTTGCAGTGGAAAGTTGCCGACAACTGGACGCTCACGAGCGACCTGCAAAGCGTCCGTTCGTCGGGCAGCCATTTTTCGTCGGCCGTCGGGCTGGGCATGCTGATGCCGAGCGAAAATCTGGACCTGCGCGGCAGCCTTCCTAGAATCAACTTCACCGACGCGCAGCGCACCTTCCTGGCCGATCCCGCCAATTACTATTGGGAGTCGACCATGGAGCACATGGACAAGAACTCTGGCACCCTGAAAGCCTGGAAGGGCGATGCGCGCTACGTCTTCGACTATCCGGTGCTGCGCGATCTGCGCTTCGGCGCGCGCCTGACGGACCGCGATGCGCTGACGGTCAATTCCGATCCCAACTATAACTGGGCCGGCGTGACGCCGCCATGGCTGCTGGGCTGGGACATTCCCAAGCTGGCCTATCTGAACGATCCGCGCTTTTCCGCGCCGCACGTCACGCAGCAGTTCAATAACTTCTTCAACGGCGACGTCAGCGTTCCGGCGGTCATTTTCCCGGCGCCCAGCGTGGCAGCGAACTATCCGACCTCGTATCAGCAGCTGCATTCCTATCACGACGACATCCTGTGCCCGGAGCGGGTGGCGGCAAATGGCGGCGGCACCTGCGAGCGCTGGAAACCGGCACGCTTCGGCGGCGACAACCCGGCCGGCACCAACAACCAGCAAGAGCGGACCCGTGCGTTCCACACGCAGTTGCGTTTCGGCTTGGACGATCTGAAATACCCGATCGACGGCAACGTCGGCCTGCGTTACGTGCAAAGCCGTTCGCGTTCCGCCGGATATATGTCTTACACACCGGGCGCGCCGTTCGCGGAGGGCTCGCAGACGACCGGGTTGCCGGTGCCGTATATTCCGGCATACCTGAGCAAGAGCGAAGTGGAGAACAAGTACAACAACTTCCTGCCAAGCTTGAACCTGCGCCTGAAGGCCAGTAGCGAACTGCAGTTCCGCTTCGCTTACGGCCGATCGATGACGCGTCCCGATTTCTCGCAGCTACAGGCGTACACGACGCTGTCGCAGGAAATCAAGTCGTCGGTGGACGAGGTCACCAAGGTCATCAACGTGACGTCGGTGAACCGCACCGGCAACGCCCAGGGCAACCCGGCGCTCAAGCCGATCACGTCTAAGCAACTCGATGTCTCGGCGGAATGGTACTTCGCCAAATCGGGCTCGCTGACGTTGGCATTGTTCGATAAACACCTCAAGGATGTGATCATCAACCAGACCGTGTCGGTCGGTTTGCCGGACGCCACCGGCACGCCGCAGCAATTTTTGGTGACTTCGCCGGTCAATGGCGCCAAGGGCATCGCCCGGGGCGGCGAGCTGGCGTATCAACAGTATTACGACCAGGTGCCCGACTGGCTACGCGGCATCGGCTTGTCGGCCAATTACACCTACGTCCACAGCAAGCGCAGCCTGTACAACCCGGTCTTCAGCGAATACTGCTCGGGCGGCCAGAACGCCGCCAACGTCAATCTCAACCTGAACGGTTGCGATCTTGACGGGCGCGCCTTCGGCAACCTGCCGCTGACCCAGTTGTCGAAGAACGCCTTCAACGTCGCCATCCTGTACGACCGCGGACCGTGGTCGGCCCGCGTGGCCTACAACTGGCGGTCGCGCTACCTGCTGAGCACCAACACCAATGGCACCCAGGGCAACAACGGCACGGACACCAATCCTGCCAGCGCGACCTATGGGCAGCAAAACGTGGCCTGGGGCTTGCCGCTGTGGGCCGATTCGTATGGGCAGCTTGACGGCGGCGTGTCGTACAAATTCAGCGACAACCTGAAGTTCGACTTCCAGGTGCAAAACCTGACCGACGCGCGTTACAGCCAGACCATGCACCAAGGCATAGGCGACAAGGTGCGCGCCGTCTTCGTCTCCGGCCCGCGCTACAGCCTGCGCGCCGGCTACACGTTCTGATCTCTCCGGCCCGTTGATCGGGTTTTCGGCCGCGCCGGAATGTAGGCGCGCGCCTTTTTTATTCTGAAAGTGAGGTTGTATCCCATGCTGAAAAGATTCTGTACCCTGCTGTTGTTGGGCGCTGTCGCCAGCCATCAAGCGTACGCACAGGGCGTGACGGTCAAGGTCGCGCCAGGTACGCCGGGCAAGTTTACCGAACTGGGGCAGCGGCCCCAAATGGGCTGGAATACCTGGAACACGTTCGCCTGCAATATCAACGAAAAGCTCATCAAGGAGGCTGCCGATGCGCTGGTTAGCAGTGGCATGCGCGATGCGGGGTATGTGTATGTGAACGTCGACGATTGCTGGCAAGGCGAACGCGATGCGAAGGGTGTGATCCACGAAGACCCGCAGCGTTTTCCATCCGGAATGAAGGCCCTGGCCGATTATGTGCACACTAAAGGACTCAAACTTGGCATCTATTCCGACGTCGGCGACAAGACCTGCGGCGGCCATCCTGGCAGTCGCGGGCACGAGTATCAGGATGCGCTGACTTACGCCAGCTGGGGCGTCGACTATCTCAAGTACGACTGGTGCAATACCGAAGGCTTGAGCGCGAAGGGCGGTTACACCACCATGCGCGACGCCCTGCGCGCAGCCGGGCGCCCGATCCTGTTCTCAATCTGCGAATGGGGCGACAACAAGCCGTGGGAGTGGGGCGGCGACGTGGGCCACTCGTGGCGCACCACAGGCGACATCTACCCCTGCTGGGACTGCGAATTCAATCGCGGCGACTGGTCGTCGTGGGGCGTGCTGCCGATTCTCGACCGCCAGGCCGGCTTGCGCAAGTATTCGGGACCTGGGCGCTGGAACGACATGGACATGCTGGAGGTGGGCAAAGGCATGACCGAGGACGAGGACAAGGCGCACTTTTCAATCTGGGCGATGATGAACTCGCCGCTGATCGCCGGGAACGATGTGCGATCGATGTCGGCCACCTCGCGCAAGATCCTGACCAACCGCAGCGTCATTGCGCTCAATCAAGACCGGCTGGGGGTGCAGGCGTGGCGGTTCATGAATGACGGGCAGCTGGAGATGTATGCCAAGCCGCTGGCCGACGGCGAATGGGCGGTGATGTTCCTGAACCGGGGAAGCCAGGCGCGGCCGTATCGGTTCACCTGGAGCGACCATCCGATTTCAGACCGCGTGAGCAACAGCGATGTCGACTTCGGCAAAAAGCGTTACCAGTTCACCGAATTGTGGACCGGCGCGACCGGGGACACCAGCAAGCCCTATTCCATGACGGTGCCGGCCCACGGCGTGGTCGTGGTGCATCTGCGGTCGAAGTAACAAGTAACGCTGCTTGCGCGGTGCCGGTCGCGCTTGCCTAGTGGCCGCTGGCGTGAACGGTGCCGGCGGCATGCAAGGGGAGGCGGATAATCACCGTCAACCCCTGTGGCGCACTCTGTTCCAGGGTCACCGAGCCGTGATGACTCAGGACGATTTCGCGGACGATGGACAGGCCCAAGCCACAGCCGAGGCCCTGGTCGGTCGCCCGGACAAAACGTTCGAACACCGCGTCGCGGTTCGCCTCCGGAATGCCGGGGCCGTTGTCACGCACGCTGACGCGGGCATACG
The DNA here is from genome assembly GCF_979258245.1 of Duganella sp. AC917. Taxonomy (NCBI): domain Bacteria; kingdom Pseudomonadati; phylum Pseudomonadota; class Betaproteobacteria; order Burkholderiales; family Oxalobacteraceae; genus Duganella; species Duganella sp. AC917. The sequence continues at coordinate 2,575,111 of NZ_OZ409848.1, read as the reverse complement.
CGCCATCGGGTTCCACCGCCACGGTGACATCGCTGCCCCGCCCAGCATATTCAATCGCGTTTTCCAGCACATTGGCTAGCGCTTCGTTCAGTAAAATCTCATTGGCTGCGACGGTCAACGACGCGTCCAACCCTTCGGCCCGCTGGTCCGCCATGCCCAGGTCGACACCGCCGCGCAGCGCGCGGGGCACCATTTCAGCCACCTTGCTCCGCACCAGCGCAACCAGGTCGACCAGCGTCGTGTCCTGCGCGAGCGCGGCTTCCGGTTCGGAGCGCGCCAGCATCAGCAAGCGATTGACGAGGTGGGCGCTTCGCGCGGCACTTTGGTTTACCAGCTGCAGGCGCGCATCGAGCACAGGGTCTTGATTGGCAGCGAGCGCCAGCTCGGTATGGGTTTTCAATCCGGCCAACGGCGTGCGCAGCTGATGGGCGGCGTAGGCGATGAAGCGCTTCTGTGCCTCGACGTTTTGTCGCACCGACGCGAGCAGCGTGTTGAGCGCGCCCACCAGTGCGCGCACCTCCTGCGGCGCCGATTCGAGGCGCAGGGGCGCGAGGTCGGCAGGCGAGCGGCCGTCAACCTGGCGGCGCAAGCGCAATAGCGGCGCGAGCCCGGCGCCAATCGCGATCCAGACAATCACCGTCATCAACAGGATCAAGCCCGACAGCGGCAGCAGGGTGTCGATCAGGATGCTTTTCCAAATGGTCTGGCGATTCGTCATGCTGCGCGCCACCTGCACCAGCATCCACTGCTGTTGCCCCTTCGATGCGCCATACGCCAGGTACAGCGCCGCGATCCGCACGCCGGTCGTGGCGCGGTCGTTGCCAAGGGCGGTCTCGCCGTTGTAAAAATAGGGAGTGTTCAGGTGCGGGGTGATGCCGGCCGGCGGCGGTTGCAGATTCTTGTTTCCTAAAATGAATTTTCCCGGCGGGGTGCTGACCGTGTACAGCAGCGGATCGGTGGGGTCGGTCTCGAGCACGTCTTGCGCGGCGCTCGGAAAGTCGATCAGCAAGCCATTGCCGATGGGTTTGACCTGGCGCGCCAGCGCGCGCGTGGCCTGCAACAAGGTAGCGTCGGCTGCCTGGTCGACGTAGCGGATCGCCAGCCGGTAGGTGGCAATGCCGCCGCCGAGCCACAGGACAAGTTGTGGAACCACCACCCAAATGACCAACTGGCGGTGCAGCGACCAGTCGCGCGGGCGAAACGCCAGGCGGCGACCGTCGCTCATTTACGCTGGTTGCTCATTGGACGGCTCCACTTCGAGCAGATAACCCAGCCCGCGAATGGTCCGTATCGCCAGGCCGGAGTTTTCGATCTTGCGGCGCAAGCGGTGTACGTGCACCTCGGCCGTATTGCCGGCGCCGACCTCGTTGCCATCGTCGCTCCATGCTTTGGCAATCTGGTCTTTGGTGACGACTTTGTCAACTTGCGTCATGAGCAAATCGAGCAGGATGGCCTCGCGGCGGGTCAGGTCGACGGGCGACGCGTGAATCAGCGCGCGACGGCTGGCGCGGTCGAAGCGCAGGTTCCCGGCCAGTAATTCGGCACTGCCGGCGCCTTGCCCTGAACGGCGCAGCACGGCGTTCAGGCGCGCCAGCAGCTCGGCGAAGTCGAAGGGTTTGAGGATGTAATCATCGGCGCCTGCGTTCAGGCTGGTGACTCGGCTGTCGAGCTTGTCGAGCGCGGTCAGTACCACGACCGGCAAGTTTGGCCGGGACTGGCGCACTTTCTTTAGCACGGTCAGGCCGTCCATCATGGGCAAACCCAGATCGAGGATGGCGATGTCGTAGTCTTCCGTCGTCAACAGGTATTCGGCCACCGGCCCGTTAGGCGCGTGTTTGATGGTGAATCCGGCTGCGGCCAGTAACGCGCCAAGGCCGCTGGCAAGGATTTGGTCGTCTTCGGCGAGGAGTAGTTGCATAGCAATATCTTAACGGTATATCAAAATCGATTCAACGTATATCTGCCCCTGTGGTTGTAAGCATTGGGCTGTGATAAGGTTTCGTTCATGATTAAGAGGCCACTGTTGAACTTAGGCGCCATCTGCCGGCAAGCTTGCGTTGGACTGCTTGGCGCACTGGCGCTGGGTGCTGCCGGGTCCTTGCACTCAGGCGAACTCGAGGTTTTCCACTATTGGGATCTGGCTGGCGACGCCACGGCAATCGCCTTTTTGAAGTCGACGTTGACCGAGCAAGGGCACGAATGGAAGGATTTCGCCGTCGCCGGTGGTGGCAACGGGCTGGCGCTGTCGCTATTAAAATCACGGGTCGCGTCCGGGAATCCACCGACCGCTGCGCAAATGAAAGCGCCGGCGGTGCGGCAATGGGCGCAGGCCGGACAGCTGGCCGACCTCGACGATATCGCCCGCGCCGAGGGCTGGGACGCGCTCCTGCCGGAAACGGTCAGTTCCCGCATGAAGTACCGGGGCCGCTATGTCGCGGTGCCGGTGGACCTACATCGTAACAATTGGCTATGGATCAACTCGCGTATCCTAAAACGCGTTCGCGCCAAGCCGCCGACGACGTGGGACGAGTTTTTCCACACTGCGGAATTAATGAAGCGTGCTGGTTTCATTGCGGTGGCCCATGGCGATCAGTCTTGGGAGGATCTGCGGCTGCTCGAAAGCGTGGTGGTCGGCACCGCCGGAGCGGACTTTTATCGGCAAGCGTTGCTTGAGTTGGACCCGGAGGCGCTGTCCAGCGCCAAGATGGAGCGTGCATTGGCAACGCTGCGGCGCATACGATCTTATACCGCCCAATCGAATCAGCAGCGGGACTGGATCCATGCGACCAACGCCGTGGTCAGCGGACAGGCGGGAATGCAATTCATGGGGGACTGGAACAAGCCGGTCCTGATGGCGGCGCAGAAAACGTCGAACTTTGAATTCGAGTGTGTTCCCGTTCCGGGCGCGACAGACGCGTTTATTTTCGACACCGACTCGTTCGTCATGTTCAAGGTGCAGGGCAAAAGCAAACAGAAGGCCCAGCGGGATCTGGTCTCGGCCATCATGCGTGCCGATGTCCAGGAGCGCTTTAATCTCGAGAAAGGCGCGCTGCCCGTCAGGCTGGGCATCAATCTTGGGCGGTATGACCATTGCGCGAGGTCTTCCCAGTCGGCGTTTCAGCAAGCGGCGCGCAGCGGACTGCTTGTGCCGAGTATCAGCTTGTCGCACCGACCCGAAATGGAACGTGCCATGCGCGTGATCGTCAGTGATTTCTGGCGCGACGAGCGGATTACGCCACGCATGGCGATAACACGGCTGGTCGCGCTGGGACGGTAGCGGACACGGCCGTGTTTGTACCAGGGGTTTAGTAGCGTTCGAGCCAGTGCGCGTATGGCGCCGGCAACGTCCACGACGCGCGCTCGACACCGAGTTCCTTGGCGGCGAAGTAGGCCCAGTGCGGATTGGCCAGATGCGCCTTGCCGACCATGACCAGGTCGAGCACCTGATCACGCACGACCTGCTCGGCGATCGTCGGCGTGCCGAAACCCCAGGCCGACGACACCGGCACACCGGCTTCCCGGCGAACGCGCTCGGCCACCGGCCCCAGGAAGGCCGGACCCCAAGGGATCGACGTCTCGGGAATCGTGAAACCGACGCTGACACTGATCATGTCCATGCCCGATGCCTTGAACTGGCGTACCAGGTCGATTGAATCGAGCAGCGTCTGTTCGTCGCGGCCGTCGTACTCGATCACGCCGAAGCGCACCGTCAGCGGCAGGCGTTCCGGCCACACTTCACGCACCGCCTTGAGCGTCTCCAGCAGGAAACGGGCGCGGTTTTCGACACTGCCGCCATAGATATCGTCGCGCTGGTTCGAATGGGCCGAGAAGAACGTCTGCGCCAGATAGCCGTGCGCGAAGTGCAGTTCCAGCCATTCGAAGCCCGCCTCCACGGCGCGGCGCGCGGCGTCCACGAAGTTCTGGCGCACCCGTGCGATATCGTCGAGCGTCATCGCCCTAGGCGTTTTCGGCAGGTCCGCACCGAAGGCGATGGCGGACGGTGCGATCGTTTCCCAGCCGCGCGGGTCGTCGGTGGCGATATGGTCGTCGCCTTCCCATGGCCGGTTGGCGCTGGCTTTGCGGCCCGCATGGGCGATCTGGATGCCCGGCACAGAGCCGGCGGCCTTGATGGCGCGCACGATGGGCACGAAGGCCTGCGCCTGCTCGTCGTTCCACAGGCCGGTGCAGCCCGGCGTGATGCGTCCTTCCGGCGCCACGGCGGTCGCCTCGACGATCACCAGTCCGGCGCCGCCGCGCGCCATGCCGGCGTAGTGCGACAGGTGCCAGTCGTTGACCACGCCGTCGGTGGCGGAATACTGGCACATGGGCGGCACGGCGATCCGGTTGCGCAGGGTGGCATCTTTAAGTGTGAATGGCTGGAATAACGCTGACATGGATTTCCTTTGAAGAAGAGGGAGCTTAGTTCGAAAATAGTCGAACAATGGAACAATTATATACCGAGGTGTAAAATGGCGTGCATGCGTCCCTATAAACATCCCCCCGCGAGTGACTTTGTGCTGGAACGCGTGCTCTACGCGCTCAGCGATTCGATACGCCTGGAAATCGTCCGACAGCTCGCCCACGTGGGCAATGCCACCTGCGGTGAGCTCGACGGTGGACGGCCGAAGTCGACCGTCTCCCACCACTTCAAGGTGCTGCGCGAAGCAGGGCTGGTGCGTACCGAGAGCGCCGGCACGACGCACATGAATACGCTGCGCCGTGCCGATATCGATGGCCGATTTCCGGGTTTGCTGGCGGCGATACTGGCGCAGCCGGCTGCGCCAGTATCGCTGGATTGAGAGCGCCGGACGTTTCCGGCGAAGGACGGCCCGGCGCTGTTATTGAGGGACTACTTGAACGAAAAAGGTCCCGTGAAACTGACACGATCAAAATCCGGTGCCCAGCCGGACGGATTAAACAGACGGGCGGCGCTCATCATTGATACTTGAGCGAACTGTCAGCTTTCAGGCCATCGAAAGTCCCGAGATTCTGGTTGGTCGGCGTTTGACCGACACCGACCTTACCGACGACGGTCCATCCGCCACTGTAGTAGTTCGTATTGGCGAATCGCAAGCTCGGCGCATCGCCTGCCGGGTCGTTGATCGACAAGGCCAAGGTGTAGACGCCGAGACCCATGTTGCTGGGCAAAGCAAACGACTGTGACACGGTATAGGACAGGCCTGGCAGCCAGCTGCGGATATCGGCGCTGAAAGCCCCGGTCCATGCGACCGACCTGTCGGCACGCAGGAGCGTGGCCTTGACCGGCCAGCGGTAATAAAACGGCGCGTTGCCTTTGTTGGTGACCGTGAACGAGACCGGTAAAGTGCCGCCGGACGGGACCTGCGCGGTGAATGTGGCGTTTTTCACCACGTAGCGGTAACCCAGCGCCTTCTGCATCCTCGTCGCATTCGCGGCGACTGTCGTGTTGCCTGCGGTGTACTCGGCAATCCATCCCAGGCTGGAGGTGTGCGTGCGCCGTATCCAGTCGATGACGTAATCGGTGTTGGCGGCGCTTCCGAGCGTGCCGTCCGGACTTCCACCCAGCCGGGTCTGATCGCCCCAGTCGTACGCCACTTCTCCATTGTTCATTTGCTGGCGCCAGCTGTCGCGGGCGATCAGCGCATCGCCATTCGCGGCTTCATCGGGCAACGCGAACGAATCCCAGATATATCCGAACTGCGAGTTGGTGAACGTGTCGGGATAGCGGATCATCACCTTCTTCGACGGGAAAGCCTGGGTGAAGGCTGTGCCCAGAGCAGTTTGGAAATCAAGCGGGATACGGTCGTCCCCGTTCGGCAACGTCGCCGGATAGATATGGTGTTCGCCCCAGTTGCCCCACAGTCCAAGCTCGACGGCCGCCACCCGTGGATCGCCGTCCCACGCCTGTCCCAGTTTGGCGGCGAACGCCACCAAACGGTTTTTCAGCTGCGCGGTGGTCCATTGGCTCGGCGTGCCGTCGTGGGCGACGCCGGCGGGCCAGTATTGGCCGCCACCGGGGCCGTCCGGATAAACGATCAGAACCTGCGGAATGACCTTGATGTTTTTGTTTTGAATCCCTGCCCAGGCGACGTTGCTCCAGTCTTTGATCTTTTGGACCGAGTCGCTCGCGTTGTTTTCCAGATCGGTGTACTTGATGTATTGCTTGTATACCGTCGCGTACTCGTGGTTCGGAAAAGCGCTGTCTTGAATATAGCGCGTGGGGCGGAAGCCCTTCATCGGATTTTTAAACGCCTCGGACGTTTCCGTCAGCGAGATCGTGGTTTGCTGGGCGAGTGCCTGGGGCGAGTGAATAAAAAACGCGAGCGCCGCCAGCGACGCCAGCGGTGCGAAACGCCTGAACCGGGTCGAGAATTTCTTCTGCAACGAAATAGATATAGGAGTCATTTTTTTGATAGAAGCGATGATTAATATAAAATTTGTACACGCGTGAACGCGCGATACAACGCTTGAAACCAACCAGCCGCACCCCCTTCCTATATAAATTTCAGTTTGAATAAACGAGACCCGGACAGCGTTAGTGAACTGCTGAGGCGCTTGGCATCAGGCGCACGTCGCCCCAGGTCGCGACCACAGGCTGACTGGCGCCCGGCCGGACGTCCCGCACCACCAGCTCGATGATCTTGCGGCCCTTGATATTTGCCGTGATCTGGTTCGCCTTGCCGCCCAATGTCGCGGCCGGGCTTTCGGACAGAAGTTTGCCGTCGCCATAGACATAAAACTTGACGGCGTCGCTGACGTTCGCGGACGAATCATCGACCCCCACCGACGCCATCAGCAGCGCGTGGCCAGCGTCGTTGCGGACCTGGAGGCGCGAATTCGACAGCACGCCCAGGCCGGAATCAAACACCTTTCCGGCAATCTGCAACGTCTGGCCGAACGGCGTGGCATCGGCCTGCGCGCCGCCCCAGCCCGCGTACTGCGGACGCGATCCACCGGAACGGGTGCCGGACCATGGATCGATCATGCGGTGGATGGTCGGGTCGAGCTGCGCTTGCCGGGTGCCGTCGGCGGCGACATTGATCGAACCGGGAATTTCCGAAAGATAGACACCGTTTTCGAGCAGCCGCTTGCCGGTGGCTTCGAACACCAGCGTCTCGTGTGGCGCAAGCGTGAACGCCTGTTCGCCGGAAAACGTCAGGGTTTTTTTCGACCACAGGTCTTTCAGCACGATCGGCGCGCCGTCCGACAGCTTCAGGTGGCTGGCCAGCAAAATGACCGGTGTAGGTGTCGCACCTCGGTTGAATAGCGCCACCGCTTTGCGGTTGCCGTCGCCCAGTGTTTTAACAATGATCTGGGCGTCGGAGGAGTCGTAGGTCACGACACCCTGGTGCCCCGCCTTGTCCTGGTTGATGCGGATCAGCTCCGCGTTGCCCAGCACGCCCAGCAGCGACGCCGGACCATTGCGCAGGTCGTAGCTGACCAGCAGAGGCGCATTGATCATCGCCCACAGGCTGAAGTGCGAGCGCGCCTCGACCAGATGGTTCGCGTCAAAATCCTCGTGGCCGATGTGCAGGATGTCCGGATCGTTCCAGTGGCCGGGGCCGGCGTACAGCGCGCGTTTCGCCGCGCTGTCGAAGTTATGCAGCATGCTGGTCCAGCTCGGCGTGATGTCGCTGCTGGTGCGCCACAAATTGCCGACGTCCTTGCCCCAGGAGCGTACGTTGGCCATGCCCCACGCGCAGATCGACAGGACGTAGTCGTTGTCCGGCCTGGCGGCCTTGAGCGCGGCGGACACCGCTTCGTAGCGGCCGCGCACGGCGTTGATGTCGGTGCGGTTGATGGCGCTGCGGTCGATCAGCGGCGCCAGCCCACGGTATTGCTGATCCTTCACCAGCTTGGACCCAGGTACGAAATCGGCGAGCCCGCAGGCGTCGATCTTGATGTAATCGAAACCCCATTCCTTGAAATACAAGTTGATGTCCTGCTCGACGTGCCCTTCGAGTCCCACTTCGCGCTCGGCCGTCGTGCCTTGCGGCAGGTTAGGGGAGTGCAAATCGTAGGCTTGCGAACAGGCGTTGCGGCCGATGTCGGTGTACAGGCCGGCTTTGAGTCCCATCGCATGGAGCTTGTCGGTGAAAGGCTTGAAGCTGCTGCCAGCCGCGCCGCCGGTCGCCGCCGACGGAAAGATGTTGGTGCGGATCTGCAGACGGCCATCGCTTTGACGTCGTTTGAGCCACCAGCCGTCGTCGATATTGATGTGGTTATAGCCCAGTTTGGCCAGTCCGCTGTCGACCAGCACGCCTGCGGCCCCCATCACCTTGTCCTCGTCGACTTCCGTTCGGAAGGCGTTCCAGCTGTTCCAGCCCATCGGAGGCGTCTTGGCGCCGCCGCTGGTATTGCCTTCCCACTTACCGGTGGCGGCCAGCGGATCGGCACCGGCCACGGCGATGCCCGGCACTGTCAGCACGGCCAGCGCGGCCGCGACGAAAGCGCGAATCAACGCAGGGTGAACCAGTTCCCTGCTACCCAACCGACGGTATGGCATACGCATTCCTTACTTGTTGTCATTATGGAGCGGTGATTTTTACATGAAATGCATCGATAAGCAAAAAAATGACAAAAAACGACATAAAAAGAAAGTTTTCGAAAGTGTTTGTGTTTTCGTTCTTTCTTATTTACTATTTCACGCTGGTAACCGATCGATACTGTGCGACCGGGATCGATATTCGAAATGAGGAGCAGCATGGATAAGGGTTTGGCAATGCCGGGTTTGTCGTCTACGCCGCATCGGGTTGGCTGGCTGACGTATGCGTTGGCCACCACGTTGTTGTGGGGCGTGTGGGGCGCGTTTGCCGGGCTGCCCAGCCAGCATGGGTTTCCTGAAACGCTGATCTATGTGGTGTGGGCGTTGACGATGGTGCCGCCGGCGCTGTTCGTGCTGGCCCGCAATGGCTGGCGCGTACGGCGCGACGGCCGCTCGATCGCCTACGGCCTGACCATCGGCGTGCTGGGCGCTGGCGGGCAGATGGTGTTGTTCTATGCGGTCAAGGCCGGCCCGGCGTATCTGATCTTCCCGCTGATTTCGCTGTCGCCGGTGTTGACGATCGTGCTCTCCTTCCTGTTCCTGCGCGAGCGGACGGGGAAGATGGGCATCGGCGGCATTCTGCTGGCGATCTGCGCGCTGCCGTTGTTCGACTATGCGCCGGGCGGCGCGCCGCAGCAATACGGCCTGTGGTTTGTGCTGGCGCTGGGCGTACTGGTCGCATGGGGATTGCAGGCTTACTTCATCAAGCTGGCCAACGCCAGCATGGATGCGGAAAGCATCTTCTTCTACATGACGCTCAGCGCGCTGATCTTCATTCCGGTCGCGCTGGCGATGACGGATTTTTCGCAACCTATTAATTACGGGCCATCGGGGCCGCTGCTCGCCGCCGCCACGCAGATATTGAACGCGATCGGTGCGCTGACGCTGGTGTATGCCTTCCGTCGCGGCAAGGCGCTGATGGTTTCGCCGCTGGTGAACGCCGGCGCACCGCTGCTGACGACAGTGATCGCGATGGCGCTGGCGTCCACGGTGCCGACCGGCTTCCGTCTGGCGGGCATCGTCCTGTCTCTGGCCGCTGCGCTGTTGCTGGCCCTGCAGCCGGACGACGCCGGCGCTGAATCTATTTAAGGAGCTGACGATGGATTATTTATTGAATCTGGTGCGCCGTCACAAGGCCGCCGAACCGGTTGGCATCCACTCGGTGTGCTCGGCGCACCCGCTGGTGATCGAGGCGGCCATGGAGACCGCGCTGGAGCGCGATCTGCCGGTGCTGATCGAATCGACGTCGAACCAGGTCAATCAGGATGGCGGCTACACCGGCATGACGCCGGCGGCTTTCCGCGATTTCGTCTACCGCATTGCCGACCGCACCGGCCTGGCGCGCGAGTGCGTGCTGCTGGGCGGCGACCATCTGGGACCGAATGCCTGGCAAAGCCAGTCGCCCGATGCCGCGATGGACAAGGCCGAGGTGCTGATCGATCAATATGTCAAGGCGGGCTTCCGCAAGATCCACCTCGATTGCTCGATGTCCTGTGATGGCGATCCGGTGCCGCTGCCGGACGCCGTCGTGGCCGAGCGTGCGGCGCGGCTGTGCGCGGTGGCCGAGCGGGCGTGGAGCGTGTCCGGCGGCGAGGCGCCCGTCTACGTGGTCGGCACCGAAGTGCCGGTGCCTGGCGGCGCGCATGAAGATCTGGAAACGCTGGCCGTCACCACGCCGGACGCCGCCGCGCTGACCATCCGCGCGCATCGGCTGGCCTTTGCCGCCGCCGGGCTGGATGCGGTGTGGCCGCGTGTGGTCGGCCTGGTGGTGCAACCGGGCGTGGAGTTCGACCACCACAAGGTGATCGACTATCAGCCGCGCAGCGCTGCGGAATTGAGCCGCTTCATCGAAAGCGAGCCGACCCTGGTGTACGAAGCCCACTCGACCGACTATCAGACGCCTTCCAACCTGGCCTCACTGGTCGCCGGCCACTTCGCCATCCTGAAAGTGGGTCCGGGCCTGACCTTCGCGCTGAGGGAAACGCTGTGGGCGCTGGCCGACATCGAGGAGGAAATGACCGGCGCCGGCAAGGGTTCGGATTTCAAGAACACGGTGCTGGAAGTGATGCGCGCCGAGCCGGAATACTGGCGCAAATACTACGACAACGACCCGGCGCGTGCGCGCTTCGACCAGCAATACAGCCTCAGTGACCGCATCCGCTATTACTGGCCGCATCCGGCCATTCAGGCGGCGCAGGCGAAACTGCTGGCCAATCTGGAACGTACGACACCGCCATTGACCTTGCTCAGCCAGTACCTTCCGGCGCAATATGAGGCAGTGCGCGAAGGTCGAGTGCGCAACCTGCCGGTCGATTTACTGAAAGAAGGCGTGGCCAAAGTGCTGCGTCAGTATATGGATGCCTGTGCAGGCACCGCAACAAAGGAGTTGGAAACATGCTAGTGGCAGAGAAGAACATTTTGGGATTGACCATCGCGGGGCTGGATGAAGCCGGCGGCGGCCTGACCGCGCGCGAAATCGCGCAGCAGCCACACGTCTGGCCGCAGATCGACGCACTGGTGACGGAAAACCGCGCCACGCTGGACGCCTTCCTCCGCCCGCTGCTCGCGCGCGCCAACCTGCGCATCGTGCTGACGGGCGCCGGCACCTCGGCATTCCTGGGCGAATGCCTGGCGCCGGCCATGCTGGGCAAGGGCTGGCGTGCCGAAGCCGTGCCGACCACGGACATCGTCTCCGGCCCGCAGCGCTTCCTGCAAGCCGACGTGCCGACCTTGCTGGTATCGTTTGCGCGCTCTGGCAGCAGCCCGGAAAGCCTGGCTGCCATCGATCTGGCGGACCAGCTGGTGAAAGACGTGCACCACCTGGTCATTACCTGCAACGCTGACGGCGAGCTGTATCGCATGGCGCAAGGCCGCGCCAACGCCTACGCCATTCTGCTGCCCGATGCGACCCACGACCGTGGCTTTGCCATGACCACCAGTTTCACGTCGATGCTGCTGGCTGCCGCGCTGGCGTTCGGGGTGCTGCCGTCCGGCGCCGCCGCCGTGCCTTCCGCCGCTGCCGCCGTCTTGCACGCCGCCGCGTTGCCGCTGCTGCAAGCGCTGGTGGAGCAGCAGTTCAAGCGTGTGGTCTACCTGGGCAGTAATGAGCTCACCGGGCTGGCGCGCGAAGCCTCGCTCAAGCTGCTGGAGCTGACCGATGGCCGTGTGGTGGCGCTGTTCGATTCGCCGCTGGGATTCCGGCACGGGCCGAAAACCATCGTCGACGCCGAGACGCTGGTGGTGGTGTTGCTGTCCAATGACCCGCAGGCGCGCCGCTACGACCTGGACCTGCTGCGCGAACTGCGCAACGATGGCCGCGCCGGGCGTGTGCTGGCGCTGAGCGGCCAGGCGGCGCCGGAACTGGGCGATGACTGCGTGGTGCTGGAAGGTGCGGAGTCGGCGAGCGACCTGTCGCTGGCGCTGCCTTACATTTTGTTCTGCCAGTCGTTTGCGCTGCTGCAGTCCCTGGCGCAGGGGCTGCGTCCGGATACGCCGAGCGCGTCGGGCACTGTCAACCGCGTGGTGCGGGGCGTGAATATCTATCCGCTGGCAGGAGAGCCGCATGTTTCTCGGGGTTGATGGCGGCGGCACCAAGACCGCTTTCGCGCTGATCGACAGCGCGGGGCGGGTGCTGGCACGCCATCAGGAAAGCAGCGCCTATCACGTCGAGGTCGGCCTGGCTGGTCTGGCGGCGATGCTGACGTCCGGCTGCGACGCACTGTTCGCGGCGGCCGGCGTGACCGCGTCCGACGTGAGCTTTGCGTTCTTCGGCCTGCCGGCCTACGGTGAGGATCGCCACGTCCAGCAGCAACTCGATGCGGTGCCGCGCGCTGTGCTGGGCCATGGCCGCTACCTGTGCGGCAACGACATGATGTGCAGCTGGGCAGGCTCGCTGGCCTGCGAGGACGGCATCAGCGTCATCGCCGGCACCGGCTCGATGGCCTATGGCGAATTCGCCGGACGCAGCGCGCGCGCCGGCGGCTGGGGCGAATTGTTCAGCGACGAGGGCTCCGCGCATTGGATCGCGCGCGCCGGCCTGGCACTGTTTTCACGCATGAGCGATGGCCGCGCACCGCGCGGACCGCTGTATCAACTGGTGCGTGAGCGTTTGGCCTTGCAGGACGACCTGGATCTGTGCCAGGTCGTCTACGGCGAGCTCAAAGGAGAACGCAGCCGCATCGCCGCGCTATCCAGATTGGTATCGGAAGCCGCCGCCCAGGGCGATAGCCAGGCGCAGGCGATCATTGACGCCGCCGCTGCGGAACTGGTGGCGCTTGTGGATGCGGTTCGCGCCGCGCTGGGCGTCGCGGACGGGCAGGGCATTGCGGTGTCTTACACCGGCGGCCTGTTTGGTGCTGACGGTCCGCTGCAAACGCCATTTGCCACAGCGCTGGCGGCACGTGGCGCTGACTATCGGCTTGGACCACCATGCCTGGCGCCGGTGCTTGGCGCGGCGCTGTACGCCGCCCGTAGCGCCGGCACGCCGCTGAGCGCCGCTGCGCTTGCGCGCCTGGCAAACTAAAAAAGGAGATTTCTATGCGTTGGACCCTGATATCGACGATTGCGGCGGCCCTGATCGCCGGACCGTGCGCCGCTTCCGACCGCTACACCGTGGGCGATTTCGAGAAGGTGCCGAAGATCGACGCCCACCTGCATTTGCATGGAACGAATCAGGATGCCTGGCTGGCGTTGGCGCGCAAGGATAATTTCCGCGCGCTGACCATCAACGTCGATTATCCGGATTTCCCGCCGCTGGACCGGCAACGCAAGGTCGCCAGCGCGCTGGCGCACCAGCATCCGGGCCAGGTTGCCTGGGCCGCGACTTTTGCCACCGACGGCTTCGACAAGAAGGGCTGGAGCGAGGCTACGCTGAAAGACCTCGATGGCGCACTGGCGGACGGCGCGGTCGGCGTCAAGATCTGGAAGAATATCGGCATGAGCTTGCGCGACAGCCAAGGCAAGCTGGTGATGGTCGACGACCCGCGCTTCGCACCGGTGCTCGACGGCTTGACGCAACGCGGCGTGATGGTGCTGGGCCACCAGGGCGAGCCGCATAATTGCTGGCTGCCGGTCGCGCAGATGACGGTCAATAACGACCGCGAATACTTCAAGAATCATCCGGCCTATCACATGTTCCTGCATCCGGAAATGCCGAGCTATGAGCAGCAGATGGCCGCGCGCGACCGCATGCTGGCGCAGCATCCGAAGCTGCGTTTCACTGGCGTGCACCTGGCGTCGCTGGAATATGACGTGAGCCGGATCGGGCGTTTTCTGGACGCGCACCCCAGCGCAAAGCTCGACGTGGCCGCCCGCATCGGGCAGTTGCAGTACCAGTCGCAGCGCGACATTGAGAAGGTGCGCGCTTTCTTTACCAAATACCAGGACCGGCTGATGTATGGTTCCGATCTGGCGCAGTCGTCGGAGCAGGACGATGCGGCCTTTGTCGCCGACATGGACACAGTGTGGCGGCGCGACTGGCGCTACTTCGTCACCGGCGACAGTTTTACGGTGCCGGAACTGGATAAGCCGGTGCGCGGCCTGTCGCTACCGCGCGAAGTCGTCGACAAACTCTATCGCATCAACGCGGAAAAAGCCTATCCAGCGGCCTGGCACTAATACAAGGGAGACGAATGAACAAGCATCATGATCAGCGGCGCCGCACTTTGCTGCAGTGGCTCGCCGGGACGGCTGTGGCATCGACCGTGACATCTACCGTGGCCGGTGCAGCTGTCGTACCCGCCACCCAAGGAACCAAAAGCGCCCAGGGTAAGGATGTGGCGCGCATCGGCGACGCCGCCATGGCGCTGGAATTCGACGGCCAGTTGCAATGCCGCGTGGTGTCGCGGCTGGGTCCCCGGCCGGCGGCGGTGACGGCATTCGCGCCCAGCGAGCGCCTGCGGGTGGTGCGGGGCGCCAATGCCGCGGGCGGCCCGAGTGGCGCCGGCATCAACGCCGCCGTGGTTGCCGCCAGCGCCAACGCGGCCAATGCCGCCAATGGCCGCTGGATCGAGCGCTTTGCGTTGTCGTCGCAGGCGGCCGACCGCGTCGACGGCCCGCATGGTCCCGGCGTGCGGCATCGCCTGAGCGGCAAATCGGCGGAGGGCATCGAGAAAACCGTCACAGTCACTTTTTACGAACGTCAGCATGGCTTTGCCGTCGTGCGTGTGGCTTACCGTAACGCCGGCGACAAGCCGCTCACGGTTGCCGCCTGGTCCAACAGCGGCCATACGCTGCGGCCGTCGGCAGGTCGCAAGGCGGAATTCTGGACCTTCTCCGGCGCTTCGCACGCCGACCGGCGGGACTGGATACAACCGCTGGTGGCTGGTTTCGATCAACCCAATTTCATGGGCATGAACGCTTCGGACTACGGCAGCGGCACGCCGGCGGTCGACGTCTGGAACCGCGACTGCGGCCTGGCGGTGGGCCATCTCGACACGGTGCCAAGGCTCGTCTCGCTGCCAGTGCGCGCGGTGGCGGGCGGCGCCTCGCTGGCGGTGGAGTTCGAGACCGAGGCCACCTTGCAGCCGGGCGACACGCTGGAGACCATGGAGACCTTCTTGGCGCTGCACAAGGGCGACTACTTCGCCGCGCTGGACCAGTATCGCCAGGCGATGGCCGAGCGCGGCCTGCGCGCGCCGGATGCGCCGGCCGAATCGTATGAGCCAATCTGGTGCGCCTGGGGTTACGAGCGCGATTTCACCGTGCCGCTGATGGTCGGCACGCTGCAAAAAGCCAAGGAGCTTGGCCTCGAATGGGCCGTGCTGGACGACGGCTGGCAGAACAACGAAGGCGACTGGAAGCTCGACACCAAAAAATTCCCGAATGGCGACGCCGACATGCGCGGCCTGGTCGGCTCGATCAAGGACGCGGGCCTGAAGGCGCGGTTGTGGATTACGCCGCTGGCGGTCGATCCGGGCTCGGACCTGCTGCACGACCACACCGACATGCTGTTGCTGAACAAAGACGGCGCGCCGCAGCTGATCACGTGGTGGAACAGTTTCTACCTGTGCCCGGCCTACGAACCGACGATCGAAATGACGCGTCAGTGGATACGCAAGATTTTCGGCGAGTGGGGCTATCAGGGCCTGAAGATCGACGGCCAGCATCTGAACGGCGTGGCGCCATGCTACAACCCGGCGCACAAGCACGCACGGCCCGAGGAATCCTACGAGAAACTGCAGGACTTCTGGAAAATGGTGTACGACACCGCGCGCGAGATCAATCCCAATGCGGTGGTCGAGCTGTGCCCGTGCGGCACATCGTATGCATTCCACAATTTCCCGTACATGAACCAGGCGCCGGCGTCCGATCCGTTGTCGTCGTGGCAGATCCGCCACAAGGGCAAGACGCTGAAGGCGCTGATGGGCCGCTCCGCGCCTTACGCCGGCGACCACGTCGAATTGAGCGATGGCGGCGACGATTTCGCCTCGACCATCGGCATCGGCGCGGTGTTGTCGACCAAATTCACATGGCCGGTCGATCCGAAGCCCAAGGACAGCTTTTTGCTGACGCCGGAGCGCGAAGTGCGGTGGCGCAAATGGATCGGCATCTATCGCGACAAGATGCTGGCCAACGGCGTCTATCGCGGTGAGCTGTACGACATCGGTTTCGACAAGCCCGAGGGACACGCGGTGCAAAAAGATGGCCGGATGTACTTCGCTTTCTATGCGCCACGCTGGGATGGTCCGGTCGACATCCGCGGCCTCGGCCCGGGCCGCTGGCGCTTGCGCGATTACGTCGACGGCAAGGATCTTGGCGAGGTGGACGGCGGCCGGTCCCAGCGTCTCACGCTGCGTTTCGAGCATGCGCTGCTGCTGGAGGCGCTGCCGCTGTAACCGCTGGCAGACTCCGTGGCTGCTGGTGGTTTGCTTGCCAGACGTCACGGAGAACGGGCTGTGGCTGGCCGGGCCCTGCCCAGATCTGTTAAGCTGTTGTTTTGTCAAAACTAATCGCCCAACTATGGCACAGACCGGTCAACGCCGCGCTATCATCCTGCAAGCACTCACCGAGCACGGCTCGGTGCAAGTCAACGAACTTGTCAAACAGTTGCGCGTCTCGGCAGTGACTATCCGTAGCGATCTGAGCGCGCTCGAGGCGCAGGGCCTGGCCATCCGCAGCCACGGCGGCGCCATGCCGGCGCGCACGCCGCCAACCGAGCACACGGTGCCGCAGAAAGACGCGATCAACCACGACCAGAAAGAGCGCATCGGCGCGCTGGCCGCGCGCATGGTCAAGCCTGGCGAAAACGTCATTATCGATTCCGGCACCACCACCATCTCGCTGGCGCGCCACCTCCGCAACGCCCAGAATGTGACCGTGATGACCAATGGCCTGAACATTGCCTGGGAACTGGCCGAGGCGCCCGGCGTCGACCTGATCCTGACGGGCGGCTTGCTGCGCAAGCAATCGCTGTCGATCCAGGGGCTGCAAGCGGAAGCCTGCCTGCAGGCCTATAACTTCGACAAGCTGTTCCTCGGCGTCGACGGTTTCGATCTGCAGTTTGGCGTGACCACCCACCACGAGGCGGAGGCCAGTTTGAACCACAAAATGGTCGAGCGCGCCAAGAAGGTCATTGTCCTTGCCGATGCGTCGAAGTTCGGTTGTGTCAGCCTTCACCGCATCGTTCAGCTGAACCGCGTGCATACCGTCATCACCGACGCCGGTATCAGCCGCGAATATCGCGAAGGCCTGCTCGACGCCGGCATCGAGCTCCTTATCGCAGAGTGAGCAACCGCAGGGCTCCCCTGCGACTTCCAGACAAAAAAAACCGCCCCACAGAACAGGACGGTAAAGGAGAGGACAAAAGGTCGCGGCGGGACTGCCGGTTGCGGTCGTTCAGGCGGGCCGCCCTCAAGCAGCCCAGCCTTGCACAGGGTGACCCCTGCTGTATCAGAACTTCAGGCTTGCACCCAAGGTGATGGAACGACCGTAGCGATAGTAGCCGTTGGGCAGGCTGATGGTGCCGTTGCCCAGCTTTGGCGTCTGCTTGGCGTCGGTCAGGTTGTTGCCTTCGATACTGATCCGCAACGATTTGTTCACCTCGTAGGCCATCTGTGCCGTCAACCACGTCACCGCATTGGTCGTTTCGTTGAAGCCGGCGCCGAGCACGTTGGTGGCGGTGACGAACGAATCGGTATAGTCGGCCGTCGTGCTCATGCTCCATGGGCCCTTTTCGTACAGCAGGCCCAGCGAGGCTGTCGAAGGCGCGATGCCTTCCAGCGGACGCTCGACACCATTTACCCAGCTGCTCGACAGGTTGCGCGTGTACTGCGCACGCACGCCGAAGCCGTTCTTGAACAGGTGCTGCAAGCCGATCTCCATCCCGCGCGCCTTGGCGCTGTCGCCGTTGATGGGGCGCTGAACGTTGAACAGCCGGCCGCCCGGTGCGCCGATATCCTGGCCGGTCAGCCACAGAGTGGTGATCTGGTTCTTGATGTTCTTCTGGTAGACGGCGAAGGTGAGGGCGGAGTCCTTGGTGTAATACCACTCGAGCGAAACGTCGGCCTGGCGCGCGGTGTACGGCTTGAGCTCGGCATTGCCGCCATAGATTTGCGTGAAATCGCCCCAGGAGATGCTGGCGGTGGTGCTCGACGGCGCCAGTTTGTCCACCGACGGCCGCGCCATCGTCTTCGCGGCGCCGAGTCGCAGCTGCAGCGTGTCCGTAAGCGCATAGGTAAAGTTACCCGACGGCAGCGCGTAGGTGTAGCTGGCGTCCTGCTTCACGACGGACGGATCGGCGTAGACAGCCGTGAAGTTGAACGCGCCGTTCTCCACGATGTCGTTGATTTTCGCGTCCCAGGCCTGCGCTGTGGTCTTGGTGTTGACGATGCGCACACCGACGTCGGCCGTCCATTTTTCACCGGACAAGTCGGCCTGTACGAAGGCGGCGGTGGTCTTCTCGGTGACGCGATAGCTTTCCAGCGGATTCCACGCGGGCGCCGACAAGGTCGAGCTGTAGACGCCGCCGCCCGGACGCGGCTTGCCGTCGTAGGCCTTCAATGCCTGCGCGTAGTTATTGACGTCAAAGCCCAGGAAGCTGCGCGGGAAGTTGCCGCTCACGCCAGACAGGAAGCCATCCGGGCTGAACGTCTGGTTGATCACATTGCCGCCCAGGGCGCCGACGTTGATGGCGTTTTCGCCGGAATAGTGATCCTGGCCGGCGTTGAAGGCGTTGTTGATCATCTCGCGCGTCTTCTTGCGGTTGGTCTGGCTCAGGCCGAACTTCAGCTGGTCTATATTGAAGCGGTCCTGTTTCCATTCGGCGTTGATGGTTGCGCCGCCGATGCGGTCGTCGATGTTGTCGCCGGCCCGGCTGTAGTAGTGGGTGTTGAAGTCGCTGGCGTTGAACAGGCCCTGGGACAGGCCGGTTTGCAGGTCGCGGCCGTCTGCGAAGGTGGTCTGGATGTCGGGCACGGCGGCGCCGGTGAGCTTGATGCGCGTCACGTTGGGCTGATTCATCCGCAGCACGACGTAGCTGTCCTTGCCGCCGGAGTTGCGCTTGGAGGTGGACAGGTAAAAGTCGCTGCCCACTTTCAACGTCGGCGAGATTTGCCAGTCCGCTTTGGCGCCGTACATCGCGGTATCGACCACGCGGTACTCGGTCTTGTTGAGGACCTCGGGATTGAGCCGCAGTTCCGGATCCGCGCTGGACAACGTTACGTCTGTTACGACCCCGTTCGAGACCTTCATGTCGGACCAGCGGCCCGGCGAGTACAGCGGGTAGAACGACATCTGGTAGCCGACTTGCGGCGAGTCGAGCCGGGTTTTGAAACCGTCGAAGACGACTTTCACGTCGCTGCTCGGCCGCCACTCGACCTTGCCCGAGACCGCCAGGCGTTCTTTTTTCTCCATGATCGAGCCGAAGCGGAACTGCCCCGGCCCGACCAGACCTTCTTCGTTGGCGTCGAGTATGCCGTTGCCGTTTGGATCGATAGGGCCGCCCCAGGTGTTTCCCGCTTCCCAGAACTGCTTCGGATCGCTTGGAATCGGGTTGCGCGACCAGCCGCCATCGTTGCCGGCGGTGTCGGTGCGCACATCGCGCTTGGCGTAGACGACACCGAGCAGCACGCCGACTTTGTCCCCGAAGGTATTGCTGTACGTGCCCGACAGCTTCTTGCCGTTCAGGCTGCTCATTTGATTGCGGTCGCCCTCCAGGCGCAGCAGCCCGCGCTGGCCTTTCTGGTCGAACGGGCTGGCGGAGCGCAGGTTGACCAGGCCGCCGATGGCGCCTTCGATCAACTGCGCCTGCGTCGACTTGACCACGTCGGCGCCGCTGATGACGTCTGCCGGCAATACGTCAAACGCGAAGTAGCGGCCCGCGCTGTCGGTTCCGAGCAGGCGGCCGTTGAAGGTGGTGATCGTGTACTCGGGGCCCAGGCCGCGGATGCTGACCTTCTGGCCTTCGCCGCCGGCGGTGCGGGTGATCGAGACACCGGTGATGTGGCTAAGCGAGTCGGCGACGTTATTGTCGGGGAAACGGCCGAGCTCGGTCGCGCTGATGCTGTCCTGCACGACTGCGGAGTTGCGCTTGAGCGCCAAAGACTGCTGCAGGCTGGCGCGGTTGCCGGTCACGACGACCTGGGACACCTTGTCGGCATCGGGCGCGGCAGCGTCCTCTTGGGCCTGCGCTGGCGCAGCGAGTGTGGCCAATGCAAGCAAGCAGGCAGAAGTGAGCGGATGCAGCACCAGATTAGGATGACCGTTGGCGTGCGAACGGCGATGCAGGTAAGTCATTAAACGGTTCCTTTTTAGGTTGTTGGAGTAGCGCAGGCGAATGCTGGTGAACCCTAAGGCTGTCCGTTTGCGACCATCGGTCCCATAAGAGGGGACCGGCTCGCTGGCGTGAGTCTTACCGGCAATTTCGCTCGATTTCGTATGACAACTTACCTAATCCTCGAAAGGCCATGGTTTCGAAATTTCGAAAGCCTTCAAAAAAACACTTAAGGATGAGGCGTTATGAAGTCTATATCGAAACCCGTTGCGCTTCACAATATCTTTCGTTTTTCCGATTTACCTGTTGTATTTTTGCAATTCGTTAGTAAAGCTTTCGTTCGAAAGCTTGTGCGTACTCATGGATACCTTTCTCGAGGCGTTCATGAGGTTCCGCTCTTCGTTATGGAGTGCCGCGCGCCGGGTTACTTCTGGCTATGAAGGAGGGATTTATGCGATGGGGGAAATCGAGACATGCCAAGGAACAGGGGACGGGTCAGGGCGACGGGAATATCGATGACGACGGTGCAGCGATTTATGATATGACGTCAGCAGAATTATTGTTGTTCTGTTGTGCACCTGGGCCCGCATCGGCGGGCAAGAGTGAGGGGGGCCAAAAGTCGCGCAACGGCGCGTTCGTTTGATTTAACGCAAACCCGGCAACTGCCGCGGGGCAGTATGTTGGCGTTATGGAACCAATACCCGACATCAAATTTCCTCGTAGACTCAGACGGCGGCGCGACTCGCTCACAGCATCTCGCGTCGACGTCGGGGTCGTTTTCCTGCATATGCTCGGTCCCCACGACGCGCGCGAATATTTCCAGCGATACCAAGTCCCTGAGCATGTTCTGGAGAGGTTGCTGCGAAATCCGACAAATCGCCGTCCACGCTGATTCGCTTGGGGCACCGCTCGATTCTATTCTGGACAGATGTGACCGACTTGCAACACCTACACCAACTGGGCGCTCAACAAAAATTATTGTCCATATAATTTCTTTTCGTGGGCGATCGTGCCGGACACATTTCTTCAAATTTTAGGTCAGCGATGGGCAACAAAATCATTGGAATTTTTGCGGAAATCCGTATCGAAGCCGAGACGGAGGCTGCGGCCCTGGCATTGGCGTCCAAACAATCCATTGCGCCAAGCCGCTGCAGATGGCGTCCACACCGTACTCGTCCCGGCGGCGTGCTATACGTCGGCGGGCAGATTTACGTCGATGGCAAGCACGAGCAGTTTTCCTTTCGTAATCCCGCAGAGTAGCGCGACTGGCTGAGATCCAGATACAGCCGCTTGCCGTGACCGACATCGATGGGCTGCCAGAGTTTTCTGGATAGTAAACGTCTAAAAGACAAGGACGCTTTTGCCACGGACATGACGGCCCAGGATCGTCTCGTAGGCTTTGCTTGCTTCCTCGAACGGGTATGACTCGCTGACATGCCAGGTGAGATTGCCGGAGGACAGCAGTGAGACGACGTGCTCGACTACCTCGGGATTGCGACGCCGCCAGATTTGCGTGACGCATGGCGCCGGCCCCTCCGTGAACCAGCAGCGATGAGATGGGACCGAGGTCTTCGAGTATCGTGACCGCGGTCTGGGCGACGCCCGCGAGCGATCCGGCAGCCTCCCAGGTGACATTGGCCGGTTTTTTCACCAGGTTGGCGACAGGAACATGAATCAAGGTGGCATGGGTAAAATCGCCACCCGAACCAAGTACCTCGTCGCCGACTTTCCAGGGCCCGGCGGCGCTGCCGAGCTCGACGATTGTGCCAGCGAATTCGGTGCCGAAGAACAGTGGAGGTGTCCCGATCCGTAACTCGCCGGTCAGGCGCCGCGCGTCGACGGGATTGATGCCTGCGGCTTTGACTTTGATCAGTGCAGCGTGGCTGTGCTGATGTCGCTGCTCGATAAACTCTCCAACAATCTGGCGCGGTGACGTTGCGTCGAGGTCGCGGCCTGCTGGCGCAATAGCATAGCGGAAATGAGAGGGAAAACGGACAATTATGGAATTGCGGAAAGTAGGCGTGGTGCTCCGAGCCGGAATCGAACCGGCACGCCTTGCGGCGGGAGATTTTAAGTCTCCAGTGTCTACCAATTTCACCATCGGAGCAGCACAGCCCAATATTATGCCATGAACATGACATAACTGCCATCCCGGCGATAGGGCGCCGGATCAGCCGGCCGGCAATTGGCCCTCGACACGGCGCCGCCATGCCGGCACGTCGACGCCCTTGATCAGCAGGTACAAGCAGAAAGCGCTCTCGCCGATGAACGGCGGCAGCAAGATAAGCGGGAACAGCACGTCCTGCAAAGGCGGGTACAAGATCATGGCGAAACTGTTGGCCAGGTAGCAGACGCCGGCCAATTGCATCAGCCAGCCGATGGCCTTGGGGAAGTAGCCGGATTGGCGGATCAGGTGGCCGACGATCAGGCACTCGACGCCGAAAAAGATTAATGCCAATCCGAACGCGTGCGCGTGGGCGATGACCGATTGATAGGCGAGCAGGTGCAGCTGCTGAGGATCGATCACCTTCAGATAGGCCGAGCCGGACAAGGGCGTCAGCACCGCGTGCAGGTGGAGCGCGCCGACGCTTTCAACCGCCAGCGAGACCAGGCCGAAAAAGGCCACCGCCTGGGCGAGGTGCTGGTTGACGGGGCGCAGCAGTATGTACCAGAGCAGGGTGAGGCCGACGGCGCACAGCAGCAGCAGGTCCTGGGCGCCGACGCCGAGTCGCCAGAGCCATTCGGCGGCGAGGATGCTGCGGGCGGTCGCTTCGGGGTCGCCGGAGACCACCAAGTTGCCACGGATGACTGATTCACCGAGCACGCCGATAACGATGATGATCAGGTACAGCAAGCCGGCAAGGCGGGCGCAGGCTTTTATATTGATGGGGTGAACTGGCTGGCGGTATTCCGGCATCTTGTCTCCTGTGGATGGACGGGGCCGGCCGTTTTAAAGCCGGCCCCGCGATCGTGACAAGATTATCATGTTGTCATGAGATGCCGCTAATAAATTTTACGCGCCGGCCTAGTCCAGCTTGAGCGCCTTGGCGACGTCGTCCCAGGCGACGTACTTGAAGTTTTGCGGGCCATCCGGCAGCCGCTTGTAGCCATCCTGGATCACCAGCATGCCTTTCGCGTACGGCCCGCCGAAGTTGGCCGAGCTCACTTCCAGCCCGTCCGTCTCCGAGGTGCCGTCGATGCCGGCGGCCAGGTTGTAGCCGACCCGGAAGCTGCCACGCACGCGGTAGGGCGCCTTGGCGTCAAGCACCAGGTAGCTGTTGTCGCCCTGGCTGGAGACGACGAGGTAGTCGCCTTTGTCGCCGTGGTACAGGCCCATGCCTTCGACGTCGGCCACCAATTGCGGGCCGACGGGCATGATCATGGTGAGCTTGGCCGGCGCGTCGCCCCGCGCCGAGACCATCCAGACGCCGCGCTTTTCCTCGCCCAGGAACAGGCGATCATTGCGGTCGTCGACGACGCAGCCTTCCGGCTGGCTGGCGACCTTGAAGCGGCGCAGCAGCTTGCCCGCCATGCCTTTGCCGTCGGCGCCAGCTTCGATGCGGTATTGCAGGAAGCTGCCGTCCTTGTCGTTGATGAACGCTTCCAGGCCGCCGTCGGCCGGACGGTACAGGCACATGCCGTAGATATCCTCCAGCCCGGTGGCGAAGGCGCCGGCCGGCGCGACCTTGCCGTTGGCATCGATGGTGAACAGCATCACGCTGTTGTCGTCGCGCTGGGTGGCGACGGCGAGGTCGAGTGTGCGCCCGCCCACCGTGACGTCCTGGCGCACGTCGACGTTGTTCAAGCGGCCCACTTCCAGCAGTTGCAGCTGCTTGCCGTCGAGGTCGTACACCAGCAACCCCTGTTTCTTGTTGGTGCCCAGGATGCGCGCGCCGGCCGGGTCGGACGGGTTGCGCCAGATGGCGGGATCGTCGGCGGCGTCGCCCTGGCGCGCCACCGGTTCGGTTTGCGCGCGCGGCTCGACGATGGCCTTGGCGCCGGGCGCCGTTGGCGTCGCCGCCTTCCATGGCAGCAGTCGCACCTGACCTTTTTTGTAGGTGTCGCCGCGCGGCAGCAGTTTGCGGCCGGGTCCGCCCTCGGCATCGGCATCATAGGCCCACACGCCCATTTTTTCCTCGTTGACCAGCAGTTGATGCGTGGCGTCGTCGGCGCGGCAATGCTTGACGTGCGGCGGCAACGCCAACCTGCGCACCAGCTGGCGCTGGTCGCCGTGCATCAGCCATTGCTCGGCCTGGCCATCCTTGCCGATCATGAACAGATGGTCGATGCGCTGGGCGTCGCGGTACAGGCACGACGATTCGATGCCGAAAGGCGGTGCCGGGAACGGCTTTTGCGCCGCCAACGTGCCGGCCTTGAAGTCGACCAGGACCGGCAGCACGTGTTCGGCGTTGGCGTCGAGCACCACGGCCAGCACGCCATCGCCCAGCGTTTGCGGGCGCAGGTCGAGCTGCTTGGCGCGCACGGTCAGGTGCGCGCGCTCCTTGCCGGCAGCGTCGAGCAGATGCAGACCCTTCTTGTCGATGCTGAGCCAGCCGCCGTCGGGCAGGGCCGCCAGCTCGCTGGCGTTGGCGGCCAGGCCGGGCAGCGCGGCCGCCTGCGCGGTCTGTGCCAGCACGCCGCCCGCGACCAGCGCGCTGAAGAGAATACCGTTGAAGATGGTTGTTTTCATTATTAGAACATGCTCACTTTGAGGCTGACTTTATAGGTGCGTCCGTATTGTTCATATTGCGCGTTCTGCGCTTTGCTGCCCAGATAGACGTAGTATTTTTCGTTGTTCAGGTTGGCGGCCTCGAAGTTCAACTGCACCTGCTTGCTGAGCTGGTAAGACAGCGAGAAGTCGACCTGTTTCTGCGCGTCGACGATGCGGTCCTGGCCGGCGTCGAGGATGTCGTCGCCCATTTCCAGCAGGTACTTCGATTTATAGTTGAGCGCCACGCGGGTGCTCAGCGGGCCCTGTTCATAGCCCAGCATCAGGTTCAGCACGCGGTCCGATTGGCCCGGCATGTTGATGCTGCGCGATCGCGTGCGGCCGGCGTCGATGTCGTAGCGGGCGATGTTGGCGTCCGAGCTGGTCAGGCTGCCGTTGGCGCCGACGATCAGGCGGTTGAACGGCGCCGGCAACATGCGCAGCGGCTGGCTGTAGGCCAGTTCGATGCCCTTGACGGTGGCCTTGTCGCCATTGGCGTACGACACAGCCGAGGTGTAGTCGGCCCACTGGCCGCTGCCGGCCAGGTTGGTGGTGTAGGTGAAGTTCTTGATGTCCTTGTGGAATACATAGGCCGACATGCTGCCGTCGTCGCCCAGCACGCGCTCGATGCCCAGGTCGAGGTTGGTCGACTTCAGCGGCGCCAGATCGGGGTTGCCGATGGTGGCCTCGGTGTCGCTGGCCAGGCTCACGCCCGGCGCCAGCTGGCTGAAGTTGGCGCGCACCACCGCATGGGTCCAGGCCGCGCGCACGCTGGTTTTTGCGTCGAGGTCGTAACGCGCCTGCAACGACGGCAGCCAGTTGGTGTACGAACGCCGGCGGTCGACCGGATCGAAGGATTCTTCTTCCTCGTTGACGCGCGATCCGGCCGCGTTGAACCTGGTGTGCTCGGCGCGTACGCCGGCCAGCAGGTGCCAGGCGTCGATGTCGACGCTGTTTTGCACGTAGGCGGCGTCGATGTCCTCATGGATGCGGTAGTCGTCGACGGTCGAGTCCACCAGCAGGCGGGCGTCGGAGCTCTTCAGTCCGGCCACCAGGCGGCGGATCGCTGCCGGATCGATGCCCTTGCCGATTCGGCCGAGTTTGTAATCGATGTCGTTGCCGGTGACGTAGTCGGCCAGCGCGGTGCTGGCGCCGCCGATCTGCTTGCTGCTGTACGACCACGCCTCGGTGTCGTTGGATTTTTCGCGGCGGCCGGCCTTGGCGCCGAACTTGAGTGTCGAGCTGCCTTCACCGAGGTCGAACTTGTGGCTCAGGTCGAAGCGCACGTGGTGTTCCTTGTCGGTGGCGTCGCCCTGTTTGAGCGCGATCGAGTTCAGCTTGTAGTTGGCGTCCTCGTACAGGCCGGCCGGGCCGGTCAGGCGCGGGATGTCGGTGCCGGTGAAGCCGACGCCTGCGAAGTCCTTGGCGCCACGGAAGCGGGCGTCGTTGATCGACTCGGGCGCCTCGTCGGTGGCGCGGCTGATGCCGCCGGACAGGTCGAGCTTCCAGCCGCTCCATTTTTGTTCGGTGCCCAGCACCACCGAACTGATGGTCTGCGTGTACTTGCGCTGGCGCAGGCGGCGTTCGCCGCGTGCGCTGGCGGTCTGGCCTTCGACCAGGCCGTCGCCGGCAATGTTGCTGATGGTCAGGCGGTCGCGCACCTCGTCGTCGCTGAAGTCGCTGATGAAGCTGCGCACGAAGTACTTGCTCAGGTTGTCCGCGTGGTAGTCGAGGTTGAGGGCGGCCGCGCGGCGCTTGCGCGTGGGCAGGTAGTCGCGCAGCTCGACGCCGGTCAGCTTGCCGTCTTCCCAGGCGCCGCCGGTTTCGACGTTGTCGGAACCGAATTCACGCTTCTCGTAGCTGATGCCACCCGCAACGCCAAGTTTGCCGTTCAGGAAGCGGTCGGCAAACAGGATGCTGCCGTTGGGGCTGGTCCTGCCGATGTTCTGGTCGCGGCTGGCGCCGACGGTGGCCGACAGCAGCTTGCCCGGCAGATCGAAGGCCGACAGCGTTTTGACTTCGACGGTGCCGCCGAGGGAGTTGGCGTCCTGGTCCGGCGTCAGCGTCTTGCTGACCGACAGCGAGCGGATCAGGCCCGCCGGCAGCACGTCCAGCGCCACCGCGCGTCGGCCGGATTCGGGCGACGGCACCAAGGCGCCGTTGATGGTGACAGAATTCAGGTCCGGGCCGAGGCCGCGCACGCTGACGTAGCGGCCTTCGCCCTGGTCGCGCTGCACCGACAGGCCCGGCAGGCGCGCCAGCGCTTCGGCGGCGTTCTTGTCCGGCAGGCCGCCGATGTCGTCGCTGCTGATGACACTAACGATGTTGTCGGCCTGCTCCTGGGCGGCGATGGCGTTGCGCAGGCTGGAGCGCTGGCCGGAGATCACCACGCTGTTGGCGCTGGCCGCGACGCTGGCGGCGGCGCCGTCGCCGGTCTGGCCGGTTTGCGCGTTGGCATGCGACTGCGCGGCCAGCATGGTCAGCACAGCAAGGCTGAGCACGGAAAGGCGGCAGCCGTGACCTTGCTGCGTGGGCTGTTTGGACGATTTATATTGTGTGGTGTTCATTTGGTGCCGTCATGAGTAGGTGGGGGACGGGCGGATTTTAAGTAGTCAATGTGTCAATTGCATGACACATGGCAGCGCCAGGCGGCCAAAAGCGCTTCCGCACGGCAAAATGCGGGCGACATGAGCTGGATTGACCCGGCAAACAGGCTGCCGTCGGCCCGGAACGGAGGAGTAGAGGGGCAAGGCCGCCGCGCGTCGTGCCGGGACGCGCGGCGGCCTTCCACCAATCGTGAGCCGTTTGCACCTGTTGTTGCGTTACCGCGCATTTCCCCGCGTCGCGGCCGGTGTCACGACCTTGTCATAAATCTCCACTATGCTGCGGCGGCACTACCGACGCCGCCACGATGAGCCCACCCATGCTGCAACTTCACCGTTCCACCCTGATCGCGGCCGGCCTGGCCCTGCTGGCCTGCCTGTTCCTGTACGCCAGCCTTGGCGTGGCTAAATCTTTCGACCACTGGAAATGGACCGACATCGTCAGCGAAGGCGGCACCGCCGTCATGGCCGGCAGCTGGGTATTATTTACCTTGAGCAGCCGTCCAGGCGGCCTGGTCACGCGCCTGCTGGCCGGCGGCCTGGCGTTGATCATGATCGGTTCCTTCGCCGACTGCTTGGACGAATTTTTTGCCATCAGCAAGGCAGCGCGATGGGATCACTGGCTGGAGGGCATGGTGCCGGTCGGCATGCTGGTGGTGACCATCGGCATGTATTACTGGCGGCATGAGCAGTTCCGCCTCAACGAGCACCTGCAAAAGCGCGAACGGCTGTTCCGCGATCACCGCGCCTTCGACCGCGTCACGCAACTGGCCAACGCCGATTATCTGCGTCGCCAGATCCGCCACGAACAGGCCCGGCAGCCAGGCCAACCCTGCGCGCTGGTGCTGCTGGACATCGACGGCTTCCACCGAATCAACCGCGAATTCGGCCAGTCTGAAGGCGACCGCGTGTTGCAGGCGGTCGGCCACATGCTGTTGCTCAACCTGCGCAACGAAGACCTGCTATGCCGCTATGCCGGCGACCGGTTTGCTTTGCTGCTGCCCGATACCACCGTGGAACAGGCCGCGTCGTTGGCGCGGCACTTGTCCGCCATGGTGGGCCAGATGCGTCACCATGCAAAAGGCGGGCAGGTGAGTATCAGCCTGCGCCACGCCTGTTCGAACGCGGACGCGCACGCGGCGCCGGACGTGGTGATGGCCGAGCTGAGCCGGGCCGTGTCGCAACCGGCGGCGGCATGATCGCCTACCGGCAAATCGGCGACAGTTTCATTCCGGCGCAGCACCAGCCGGCGTTGATACTCGACTACGCCCGCAGTCGCGAGCTCGACGAGCAAGGCGACAAGGCCCTGCGTGGCACCGGTCTGCGCGGATGGGAGATGCCGGACGCGGACATCGCGCTCAGTCCGGCGCAATACCTGCAGTTGCTGGAGAACGTGATGCGCGGGCTGGACAGCCCCGACACCAGCTTCATGCTGGGCCAGCAGATGCTGCCGGGACATTTCGGCGCGTTCAGCCACGCCTTGCTGCAGGCACAGAGCCTGCGGCAGGCGCTGCAGATACTGTGCGCCGGCGCCGTGCGTTTATGCCCGTTGCTGACGCCGCGATTGCGCGAGGAGGGCGGCCTGGCCGTGCTGTACTGGACCGACAGCTTCGGCGCGCCCAGCCAGTTGCCGGCGCTGGTGGAAATGCACATGACGGCGGTGACGGCGATGTGCCGCTGGCTGGCGGGTGAGCGCTTGCCGTGGCGCTACTGTCTGAATCGAAGCGCGCCGGCGCATGTCGAGCAGCACGAGGCGCACCTGGGTGCCGACCTGCGCTTCAACTGTCACCTGGACGCGATGCTGATCAATCCGGAGTGGCTCGATAAGCCGTGGCCGCGCGGTAACGCGATGGCGGCGTCGGTGGCGCTCGACAGCGCGGCGGCGGAGGCGGGCGCCGACAAGCTGGCGCTGGCGCCCAGCCTGCTGTCGGCGTTGTACGACCACTTGCTGGCCAACATCCGCCTCGGGCCGACCCTGGAGTTGAGCGCGGCCGCGTTCGGCGTAAGCCCGGCGACGCTGAAGCGCCACCTGGCGCGTCACGGCAGCCACTTCCAGGCCGAGCTGGACCAGGTGCGCGCGCATGTTGCCATCCATCTGTTCCAGGCGCGCGGCTACGACAACGAAGCGGTGGCCCAATACCTCGGCTTCCACGACGCCACCAACTTCCGCCGCTCATTCAAACGCTGGACCGGGCTGACCCCGAGCCTGTTGCGCGACGGCTTGCTCAGCGTGCCGCTTTAACGCGTCGCCGACACCGCCCGCATCAAGTCATCACGGCGTATGCACCGGCTCCTGCACGAAGGCGCCCATGCCCGCGCCCAGATAGAAACTCGGATGCGGCGGCTGGTTGTAGCCGGCGTTCTGCGCCGCCACCTGCGCCCGGTACTGCGGGTTGTGCATTAAAGTTGGCAAGCGCGTCGCGGTCGGCGCCGTGGTGCTGTAAATCAGCAGCGCCGTGTTGGCGCTGTTGCGCCACACCACCTCCTCGCGCCAATCCCCCAGCAAATCGGCGCTCAACACCGGCGTCGCCTTGGTGCCGTTGTTGGACGCCGCGCCGGCATCGGCCGCATTCACCAGCACAGTCGAACTGCTGGTCGACGGATTCCACTTGCTGATCTGCGTGCCATCGAGCGCCTCGCGCAGCAAGTCGCCGTCCCACCACGCCGCGAAGTTCATCTGGCTCGGCCGATTGGTGCCGATCTGCACCCCTGTCGCGCTGCGCAAGCCGCCGCGGCTGCCCCAGCATTCCTCGCCGGGATAGGCCGGATCGATGTCCATGCACACGCCGCGTCCCACATCCACGCCTTCGCCGCTGGTGCCCCACAGCAGCGCGCCGGTGGCCGCGTTGTGCATGCCGGTGCCGCTGGCGCCGTAGCAGCTGGGCGTCTCGTGCACCATGTACACCTGCAAGCCGGCCAGGTTCGGATTGAATTTACCCACGTGCAAAGCATCGCCGTGGCACAGTCCCGTCGTGTACAGCAACTGCCCATAACTGTCGATGGTGGCCGCGCCGTAGACGATGTCGTCCTTGCCGTCACTGTTGACGTCGGCCACGCTGAACCAGTGCGCGCCCTGGCCGCGCGCTGCGCTGCCGGCGACGTCGGTGTCGAACACCCAGCGGCTCGTCAGCGCGCCGTCGCGCCAGTCCCAGGCGGCGATGACCGCGCGCGTGTAGTAGCCGCGCGAAAACACCGCGCTCGGACGCGCGCCGTCCAGGTTGGCCACGCCGCCGAGGAAGCGGTCGACCCGGTTGCCGTAGTTGTCGCCCCAGCTCGAGACGGTGCCACGCGCCGGCAGGTAGTTCGTGGTCTTCATTGCCTTGCCGGTCTGGCCGTTGAACACGGTGAGGAATTCCGGCCCGGTCAGGATGTAGCCGGCGCTGTTGCGGTGGTCGGCCGAGGCCGAGCCGATCGTCGCGCCGGTGCCGTCGACGGTGGCGTCGGCCGTCTTCATCATGACCTCGGCCTTGCCGTCGCCGTCGAAGTCGTAGGCCACCATCGTGGTGTAATGGGCGCCGGCGCGGATGTTGCGGCCCAGGTCGATACGCCACAGCCGCGTGCCGTCGAGTTTGTACGCGTCGACCAGGGTGTTGCCGGTGTAGCCGGACTGCGAATTGTCCTTGGCGTTGGTGGGCTGCCACTTGACGATGAGCTCGTAGGCACCATCGCCGTCGAGGTCGGCCGGGGTGCCGTCGTTGATCTCGTAAGTGTAGGCGATGCCGTCGGGCGAGGTGCCGCCGGCCGGGCGCTGCACCGGCACCGTCTTGTATGGCGCCGACCACGTGGCGCCGGCGCCGAAGCCGCTCTGTTCGGCACCGTTGACGACCGCGCGCACCGAATACGCGCTTGACGCGGTACCGCCGGCGTCGGTGTAGTTGAGCTGGCTCAACGGCGTGCTGTTGAGCTTGGTGCTACCGCGATAGACGTTGAACGCCACGCCGCCCGCGTCGGTGGCCAGCAGCCGCCAGCTGACGAACACGCCGCCCGGGGTCTGGATCGCCACCGCGCCGCGGTTGAGCAACTCGATCTGCTTGCCGGGCGAGGTGACGACGGCGCCGACCTGCGCGCAGCTGGACAGGGCCAGCGTGAAAATGACGGCGGGGACTTTTAAGGAAGACATGGATGCGACCTTTCAGTGTGATGGGGGCGGGGAGAGAAGCTCGGCAGGCTAGGTTATCGCAAAGACATTCATTCAAAGCATGTCCGGTATCTGGATTGGTGATTACTCATCAAGATGAGTAATGCGTGGCATTCCCACCACCGCCGCCCCGATGGCACCGCGCCCGGGTTGGCAAGCCGTCAAGAAATGATAGACATAATGATAAAAACAAATGATAATGATTCGCATTTATAAGTTAGCTTAAGATTAATCGTGCTGATTTGGCAAATGCGGAGGTTTTGATGTCGGCGGAGTTGCAACAACGGGTCCTTGGGGACATATTTATCGAACATCGAATGCGGCTGCGCCGCATCGCACGCAAGATCGTCGGCACCTCCCACATTGCCGACGAGGTGATGCAGGACGCCTATCTGAAGGTGGTCGAGATGACGGCGGTGCGCGAGATTCTCAAGCCGTTTTGCTATTGCTGTCAGGTGGTGCGCAACATGGCGCTCGACCATTGTCGCCGCCAGACGGTCGAGTCGTCCTACCGCATCTATCCGGACGACGGCGAACTGCCGCAGATAGCCGGCGGCAGCATTCCCGATCACCAGCTGCACGGCATGCAGGTCATTCATGCCATCGACCGCATCCTGTGCGGCCTGCCGTCGCGCACGCGACTTGTGTTCGAACTCTCGCGCCTGGGCGGCCTGACCCAGCGCGACATCGCCCGGCAGATCGGCTGCTCGGCCACCTTGGTCAACTTCATGCTGCGCGACGCCAGCCAAGCCATCGCCGGCTGCCGCGAGCTGGTCGACATCTAGGAAGCGGGCCTATCGCCGTCGCGCGCGTACTGGCGCGTTACCAGCGATAGCTGACGGATGCCTTCACGTTGCGCGACTCACCGTAAAAGCACGACGAAGGACAGCTGGTGTAAAACTGCTTGTCGGTCAGGTTGCTGACGTTGAGCGCAAGGCGCCACGGGCCGGTGGCATAGCTGGCCATGGCGTCGATGACGGTGTAGGCCGGCGCGACCACGTCGGTGTAGGTACTGGTGGTCTCACCCATATAGCGGGCGCCGGCGCCGATCTTCAGACCCGGAACGCCGAACATGCCGAAGCTGTAATCGCCCCACAGCGACAGCTGGTTGAACGGCACGCCGTTGGTGCGGTCGCCGACCTGGTCGGGGAACAACGGACTCGCCTTGGTCACGCGGGCGTCCGTGTAGGTGTAGGCAGCAAGCACCTGGGCGTTGCGGCCGACGCGTCCGCGCATCTCGAGTTCGAAACCGCGGGCGCGCACTTCGCCTTGCTGGCGCGCGAAGCGGCGGTCCAGCGCGTCCTGGGTCAGCACGTTGCTTTGGGTGAGTTGATAGGTGGCCGCCGACATCATCAGCGCGCCGCCAGCGGCCTGGTAGCGCACGCCGGCCTCGAACTGTTCGCCCTCGGTGGGCTCGAAGCGCTTGCCGTTGCGGTCCGTGCCGCTGGTGGGCGCAAACGACTGGCTGAAGCTGACAAATGGCGCCAAGCCGTTGCCGGCCAAATAGACGAGTCCGGCGCGACCGGTGAAGGCGTCGCTCTTCTCATGGTCGGCCGAGCACAGCGACGGGCTCCGGAAGTCGCATTCGGTCTGGCGCACCCAGTCCTGGCGCCCGCCCAGCAGCAGCACCCACTTGTCGGCAAATTTCATCTGGTCCTGGAAATACAGGCCCACCTGCTTTTCGCGGGTGCGGAAGCCGTACGAGTAGACGGCCGGCCCGAGCGCGCCGCCGTAGGCCGGCGCGTACAGGTCCAGCGTGCCGACCGCGCGGTCCGAGCGCTCGCTGGCGCGCTTGGTTACGGTGTAGTCCAGGCCGACGAGGGTGGTGTGGCCGACGCCGGCGGCGCGCCAGTCGTATTGCAGTGCGGTGTCGGAATTCAACCGCTTGGTGTGCTCGTCGCGGTCCTCGGCATAGCGCTTGATGTTGCGCTGGTCGGCTTCGTAGTTCGCCGCTGTGCCGATTGAGGCCCAGTCCTGGTCCATATGGTATTTGCGCAGGCTTTGGCGCAGTTTGAAGTGGTCGGTGAACGCGTGGTCGACGATGTAGCCGACCGAGTAGCGTTTGATGCGGACGTGATCGTAGCCTGGCTCGCCGGTGAAACGGTGGCGCGGGATCGCGCCATGCACGTTCGGGCGCAAGGTGCCCGGCGCGGGCAGGTCGTCGGCGCCGTAGTTGCTGCGGTCGCGCTGGAATTCCGACAGCAAGGTCACGCTGGTGGCGGCGGTGGGCTGCCAGGTGAACGCCGGGGCCAGGTAGGTGCGGTCGTCGCGCATGTAGTCGATGAAAGTGGCGCTGTCGCGTTGCAGGCCGGTGAGACGGTAGGTCCACGCGGCGTCCTCGCTGAGCTTGCCGGCGAAGTCGGCGGAGACCTGCTTGCGGTCGAAGGAGCCGACCTCGATGTTTAGCTCGCGCAGCGTTTCAGCCGTCCGGCGCTTGCTGACGGTGTTGAGCACGCCGCCGGGCGAGGACATGCCGTACAGGATGGAGGAGGCGCCCTTGAGCACCTCGATGCGCTCGAGGCCGTAGACTTCCTGCTGGCCGTCGAAGCGGTTGACCTGGTAGTTGGTGCCGTCGCGGAATGTCGACAGCAGCTGGAAGCCACGCAGCGTGATCTCGTCGCCGGTACGTTCCGGGCGCAGCACGCCACCCACCGAGTAGCCGAGCGCGCTGGCGATGCTGGCGGCCTTGAGCATTTCGATCTGCTCGGCGCCGATCACGCTGATCGATTGCGGCGTCTCGATGATGGGGGTGTCGGTCTTGGTGCCGGTGGCGCTGCGCTTGGCCGCGTAGCCAGCCACCGCACCGGTTGCCGTTTCCTGTTCGCCGGTCACGAAAACGATGGGCAGGGCGGTATCGGGCTGTGGGGCCGGCGGCGTGTCGGCCGCACCGGCCGCGCCGGAGTAGAGCAGACCGATCAGCCCGGCCTGGAGGGCGCGCGCGATCGGGGACAGTTGGGTGCGGGGCATTTCGTTTCGGTGCATAGGTAAGCTTTGAGATCGATTAATGGTGAGGAAGGTTGGAATGGCGAGCAGCGAGTTCCAATTTCACTGGCGCGGTTGCCAGATCCATTGAGGAGACGTCCCGGCGCGCCGTTTGTTTACCCAAACCCCGAAGAAATAAAATCGGATAACTTGCGGCGGGAGCAAAGCGCGCCGATTTCTGCATGTTCACGGGCTGCTCTATAATTCAAACGTTTCCATTAAGCCAAAAATAGCTTCAGGCCAATTCAATGACGTCCATCAGCCAGCCACTACCTTTCCGCGCGACCACCGAACAAGCTTGCGACTGGCTTGCGCAACAGGGCCTAAATGGCGCGCCCTGGACCCTGGCGCGCTTGATCGAGAGCGGTGTCACGCCCTACGTCTGGCTCGACTACGACGCCGCGTATCCCGAGCTGTTCGGCGACGCCAACGGCGGCTACGCGGCGCCGATTTTCTTCGAGGGCGATACCGCGCGTCTGGCGGCAGGCAGTGAGGACGTGCTGATCACCCTCACCAAGGACGCCTACAAGATCGTCACCAAGCTGCCGCCCCCGGGTTTCCGGCGTGCGCTGCACGAGTTGCGCTTCCAGAAGAAGGATCTGGAACAGCTGGCCGCGCGGCTCAAGCGCGAGGCGCAACCGCAGCCGGTCAAGATTGAAGGCGTCAAGGAATCGCAGGACGGCATCGGCCGCGACGAGATCCTGGCCGCCTTCGATGGCTTGGCCCGGCTCGATCTGGCGCAGTCGCTCGAGGACGGCATCGGCATCTTCGGCGACGACGGCGCCCGCGTGAAAGGCAGCGGCGGCAAGGGCAAGAAGAACAAGCACAACACCTTGTGGAATCCCGTAACCCTGGCACTGGGCTTGAACGAGGTGTACCGCGTCCCCGTGCCCCGCCTGAAAAAGGCGTTCGCCACGCATGATTTTCTGTATGCATGGCGGGCGGACTGGGAACTGTCGCTGACCTTGCTGAACAAATAAGGTTTTACCCCACCCCGGCACCACGCTTTTATCCATCGACTCTTTTTAACGGACCCTATGAGATATTTACGCTACCTGTTGCTGCTTACCGCCGTCGCCTTCAGCCTCAACGCTCCCGCCCGTGCGGAAGAGCGCGCCGTGCGCGAGCGGATTTCCTTCAATGCCGACTGGCGCTTTATCAAGGGCGAGCCTTCGGGCGACGTCAGCGGCGCCGGGTTCGACGACAGCCGCTGGCGCAAGCTCGACCTGCCGCACGACTTTGGCATCGAAGGCCCGTTCAAGCAGGAGTACGAGGGCGAGACCGGCAAGCTGCCGTGGTGGGGCGTGGCGTGGTACCGCAAGCACT
Source organism: Duganella sp. AC917 (assembly GCF_979258245.1). Classification (NCBI taxonomy): domain Bacteria; kingdom Pseudomonadati; phylum Pseudomonadota; class Betaproteobacteria; order Burkholderiales; family Oxalobacteraceae; genus Duganella; species Duganella sp. AC917. The sequence continues at coordinate 2,539,120 of NZ_OZ409848.1, read as the reverse complement.
TCGCCGCCCCCGCCGCAGACGCCGGGCGCCGGGTCTTCATCGATATCGATGGCGCGATGTCCCACGCGACCGTGTTTCTCAACGGGCAGAAGGTCGGCGGATGGCCCTACGGCTACTCGTCGTTCCGCCTGGAACTGACGCCGTATCTGAAGCCGGGCGCGCAAAACGTGCTGGCGGTGCGCATCGACAACCCGGAGGATTCGTCGCGCTGGTATCCGGGCGGGGGGATTTATCGCAACGTGTGGCTGGTGAAGACGACGCCGCTACACGTGGCCAACAACGGCATCTTCGTGCTGACGCCGACGGTGTCCGCCGACGCCGCCACCGTCGAGATCCGCGCGACCCTGGATAATCAGGGCGCCGACGCCGAGGCCAAAGTCAGCACCGCTGTCTACGCGCTGGACGCGGCCGGCCGCCGCACCGGCGCCGCGCTGGCGCAGACCGCCGTCTCGGCCGCCGCCAAGATCGTGGCCGGCAAGCAGGCGATTCTGACGCAGTCGCTGCAACTGGCGCGTCCGCAATTGTGGAGCCTGCGTTCGCCCAAGCGCTATGTGGCTGAGACCACGGTGACGGCCAAGGACCAGGTGGTCGACGTGGTCGAAACGCCGTTCGGCGTGCGCACGATCGCCTTCGACGCGGCGCGCGGCTTCCTGCTCAACGGTGAGCGCGTGATGCTGCAAGGCGTCAGCCAGCACCACGATCTGGGTGCGCTGGGTGCGGCGCTGAACGTGCGCGCGCTGGAGCGCCAGTTCGAAATTCTGCAGGACATGGGAGTCAACGCCATCCGCACCACGCACAATCCGCCGGCGCCCGAACTGCTGGAGCTGGCCGACCGCATGGGCATGCTGATCATCGTCGAAGCGTTCGACGCCTGGCGCATTCCCAAGACCAAGAACGACTACGCCACGCTGTATGACGCCTGGCACGAAAAAGACCTGCGCGCGATGGTCCGGCGCGACCGCAACCACCCGAGCGTAATCGCCTGGAGCATCGGCAACGAGATCATGGAGCAGGGCCAGCCGGAGGGCTGGAAGGTGGCCGTGCATCTGGCCGATATCGTCCGCAGCGAAGACCGTTCGCGTCCGACCACGGCCGGGTTCAACAAGGTCAACTCCGGCTATGACGGCTTCCAGACCGCCATCGACGTGTTCGGCTACAACTACAAGCCTTCCGAGTACGGCCGCCTGCATCAGAGCGCGCCTTACCTGCCGCTGTATGGCAGCGAAACGTCGTCCACCGTCAGCTCGCGCGGCGAGTATTTCTTCCCCGTCAGCGACGACAAGACCAAGGGCGCGTTCAACTTCCAGGTCAGCAGCTACGATTTGACGGCGCCGCCGTGGGCCTGGTCGCCGGACGTCGAGTTCGCCGGGATCGACAACAATCCCTTCGTTGCCGGTGAATTCGTGTGGACCGGGTTCGATTACCTGGGCGAGCCGACGCCGTACAACGACGACGCCACCAATGTCTTCAACTTTACCGATCCGGCCCAGCAGCAGGCCGCCGCCAGGGAGTTGGCCGAGCTGCGCAAGATCAAGATGCCGTCGCGCAGTTCCTATTTCGGCATAGTCGATCTGGCCGGGTTCAAGAAGGACCGGTTCTATCTATACCAGGCGCGCTGGCGGCCGGAGCTGCCGATGGCGCATCTGCTGCCACACTGGAACTGGCCGGAGCGCGTCGGGCAGGTGACGCCGGTGCATCTGTACACGTCCGGCGACGAGGCCGAGTTGTTCCTCAACGGCCAGTCGCTGGGACGCAAGAAGCGCGGTCCGCGCGACTACCGCCTGCGCTGGGATGATGTGGTGTACAAGCCGGGCACCTTGCGCGCGGTGGTCTACAAGCAGGGCAAGCCGTGGGCCGAGGACACGGTGCGCACCACGGGCGCGGCGGCCAAGCTGATGCTGAGCGCCGACCGCAAGGCGCTGAGCGCCGACGGCAAGGACTTGTCGTTCGTGACCTTGACAGTCGCCGACAAGGACGGGCTGGCGGTGCCGCGCTCGCATAACAAGGTCAAGTTCACGGTCAGCGGTCCGGCTGAGCTGGTCGCTACCGACAATGGCGACGCCACCAGCCATGTGTCGTTCCAGTCGCCGGAGCTGCCGGCGTTCAACGGCCTGGCGCTGGGGATCGTGCGGACACGGGCGGGGCAGGGCGGCAAGATTGTCGTCACCGCCACCAGCGACGGGCTCGGCACGGCGACGGTGGAGTTGAGCAGCAAGCCCTGATACGACAGTCCGATAGCCGCTGCAATCGACGGTAGCCGGCCTGGATCGCTTAAAAAGTGCTCTTGGCCGCGCCGTGGGCGGGGTCGACGTCGATCCCGCCGTTGTGTTCCAAAATCGCCGCTGCCCGCTCCAGCTGGGCGGCATCGGCAACGGTCACCGTCATCATGCACAAATCCCCCCGGGCGGCGGGCTTGTACACGTCCTCGTAGTCGGAGCCGCCCTTGACGGCGGGCGAGTCGCCCACATAAAAATTGCTTTCGGCGGGGCCCGCCTCGTCGGTGGTTACATTGACATCGATGCCGTCCCTGTCGAAGCCCTCGGCCAGCAAGCCCTTGCGGGCCGCTTCGGCGGCTTCGAACGTCGGCAACATGCGTACGATCTGGTTGTTCATGGTTTCTCCACTGTTGCGGTGATGGCGGCCTTGCATCTATTGTCGGGCTCCCGCCGTCGTTGAACGGTCGCCGTCACTGCTAGGGCGTCGGCTGGTTTTTTTTGTCGAGCTTTTTGGTCAGATTGCCGCCGCCGCCGCTGCCGCCGGTCATGCCGCTCTGGCCCAGGCCGACGTCATGCAGGTCGCCGCCATTTTCGCCGCCCATGCCGCCGGAGTGCTGGCCGCCGTGGCCGGCTTCTTTTGGATGGCTGCCGCCCTTGTTGAAGCCCTGGCCGCTATCTGCGCCCTCGGTACCGGAATGCTCGGTTCCGCTCAAGCCATCGGTGGCGCCTTGGCCGCCAACGGATTGCTGGTGATTGTCGTTGCTCATTGCCGTCTCCTGAAAGTTGGGTGAAAGGATCATCCTAACTGTCGTTGCCGTGCCGGCCTATCAGCGCAACGCTGCCCGGCAAGTAGGCGAAAATTTACACGGACTGTCTTTGCTGACTAAACAACAAAATCTTGATTTGCTAATTATACAACTTGCATCGTACACTTTAGTACGCCCAGTGATGGCGCTCGGACTAAACAATACGGAGATAAAACATGGCAATAAGCAAGGCGTGCACCGAATGTGGCGGCAACGAGCATTTTGCAAAAGAAGTGTCGCCAGGTGCCACGGGCGAACTGCTGCCGATTGGCAGCCTGCACGGCCCAAGGTACCGAGTTGTCGTCTGCGGAGTTTGTGGGCTGACGCGCTGGTTCGTACCTGAACGTTTCTTACCGCTAGTAAAAGAGAAATTTGAAGCGGAATGATTGTCACACGCCTAGAGGAGGTACTTTGAAACAAAGTGTCATTGTTGTGAGTGATAGCGTGGATCCAGTGTTCGAAGACGCGATCGGTAAGGGATTGGATGAATTTAACCTGAAGGCTACGGGATTAAGCGACCGGCGCCCCTTGTGTGTGATGGTGAAGGATCCCGACAGCGATGAAGCGCTCGGGGGAATTGTGGGCCGCACTTCACTTGGCTTGGCGTTTTTGGATCTTTTACACCTTCCAGCGTCGCTTCGTGGCTCGGGCATCGGTACGAAAATCCTCCGGGCATTTGAAGATGAGGCGCGTGAACGGGGTTGTCGTTCAGCAGTGCTTTACACCATCAGCTTCCAGGCACCCGGCTTCTACGAAAAAAATGGATGGGTAGCTTTTGGCGAGATCGAATCGGAGCAGGAGGGTGTCAGCCGCATTTTCATGAGCAAAAAGCTGTAGTTCGCTTCAGGGGCGGGACCATGCGGTGCGCTTCGCGGCGTGCCCCCGTGTCAGAATGCTCTATCGCCACCGTGAACTATAGGTATGACACCGGAACTCGTCTGCACCATCGGCCATTCAAACCGCACTATCGAAGACTTTGTCGGCCTGCTGTGGCAGAACGGCATCGGCTGCCTGCTCGACATCCGTACCATTCCCAAATCGCGCCACAATCCGCAGTTCGGGCAGGAGCAACTGGCGGCATCGCTGGCAGACGCCGGCATCGAATACCGCTATCTGGGCGGCCTTGGCGGGCTGCGCCGCCCGCACGCCGATTCCCCGAACGCCGGTTGGCGCAACATGTCGTTTCGCGGCTATGCCGACTACATGCAGACCGAAGAGTTCGCGGCCAACGTCGACGCGGTGATTGAGATCGGCCGCAGCAGACCGTGCGCGCTGATGTGTGCGGAAGCGGTGCCGTGGCGCTGCCATCGTTCGCTGGTGGCCGATGCCTTGTTGGTGCGTGGCGTGCCTGTGGACGATATCATCGACGCACGCGGTCGGCGTCCGCACAAGCTGACGCCGTTCGCCCGGGTGGACGGGCTGCGCATCACTTATCCGCCCGAGTTGCCCGCATAGATCGCTTGTGCCTTCGATGCCCGTCTGCTGATGCATCGCGTTGTCAGATGTTTTTTCGAACCGTAGTCCAGTTGACGCAGCCCACGCCCCCGACAGTGCCTCCAACGAGCATGGCGCCATGCCGATAAAACCGGTTTTTATGTTCCGGCGCGACGGCTACCACCACGACCCCCATGGCGCGGTCGGTCCATACCAACCGCGCGTCGGTCGCCTTCAAGGCGGCGAAGACGTCACGCGGCTCGGCGCCATAGCCGAACACAACAGTTGTGAATTTGCTTTCAGGTGCGGGCTGCAATGCCCAGGTGCCTGCGCCGGCCGCGCCCGCAGTGATCAACATCAGCGCTACGGCAGAGTTGCGCAGGTGAGCGGCATTGGTTCGGTACACCCACCAGGCCGCGATGACAGGAAGCACGCCGAAAGCCGTTAGCCAGATGAGATCCCACATCAAAGGCTCTCTGTCGAGGCGCACCCGGTGGATGCCCATGATCCAGTGCGCCAACCCGATGTCTACCCAGTTCCAGATACCAAAGCCGAGTAATACAGAACCGATCAGCGCGCTGCCCCATGCTCCGCTGGTAGCGTTTCTCGAACGCCAAAGGCCCCAAAGTCCAACAACGGCAAGGACGTACATCAGCACGTGGAAATAGCCGTCCCACAAGATCTGCAGGCGGATGTCGTCCATCCCTTCCACCAGGCTGAGGAAGTGGTGCCACTGAAGCACCTGATGCAGCAAGATGCCATCGAAAAATCCGCCAAGGGCGAAGCCAAGCACGAAGCCCCACCTGGCCCAGGGAGTGTTCAGAAAAGAAGCAATAGTGTTAGCCATGTTACCTCCTGATTGACATCGGCGGATTCTATCCGAGCTCACTTCGGCTACTTAGCCCATTACGTTAAAGAAAAAGCACTATTCGATATTTTTGTTGACGGCAATCCCCGGAATCCATATCATTTGCAAAACAAATGACAACGTTGGACATTTTGCGGAAGACAGCAATGTCCAGAGGGTGTTGCAAATGATTAAGGAGACTGTGTGGCAACGATTCACGATGTGGCGGAGAAGGCGGGCGTATCCATCAAAACCGTCTCGCGCGTACTCAACGGCGGGACCGAGGTGTCGGAGAAAACCCGCACCCGTATCGAGCAAGCCATGCGCAGCCTGGAATTTACGCCGTCGGCGGCCGCGCGCATGCTGCGGGGCCGTCCGACCGGGCTGGTTGCCGTCATCGCCGAGAAGCTGACCACGACGCCCGATTCGTCCGAGATCATCAAAGGCATCCAGCTCGTGTGCGAACAATTGGGCAAGGTGATGCTGATCGGCGAGACCGGCGGCCATGCCGATGTCGCCAACCGGCTGGTGGCCGACATGCGCGAGCGGCGTGTCGAGGCGATCCTGTTCGCCACGCCGTTCCATCGCGAGGTCACCGTCGAGCCGCTGCTGGGTAGTACACCGACCGCGCTGGCCAACTGCTTCGAGGCGCCGGGACGCTACACGCAGGTGGTGCCCGACGACGAGGGCGGTGGCCACGCGGCGGCGCAGATCGTGCTGCAGCGAGGGCACCGCGAGATCGCCTTTCTGCAGCTGATACCCGGCATGGTGGCGACCGGGTTGCGCCTGCGCGGTTTCGAGCGCGCGATGCGCGAGCATGGTGTCACCCCGAATCCGGATTGGCTGATCCACGGCGCCGAGGCGGGCGACGCGGACGAGTTCTCGCACCTGACCGACGCTGTCGACCGTCTCTTCGCCGACGACCACCGGCCCACCGCCATCCTGTGCGGTAACGACAAGATGGCCATGCGCGTCATCTTCATTTTGCAGCGGCGCGGCTTGCGCGTGCCGGCCGACGTGTCGATCGTCGGCTTCGACGACTTCCGGCTGATCTCCGAGGCGCTGGACCCTGGCCTGACCACCGTCGCGCTGCCGTATCGCGAAATCGGCGAGCTGTCCGGCCGTTTTGTGCTGGAACAATCGTCGGCGTCGGCCACCACCATTCGCGTGCCGTGTGTGCCGGTCATGCGCGGCACCGTCGCCGCGCCGTCGGCCAGCGCGGTCAAGGCGCTGCAGGCGATGAAGGCCAAGCGATGAGGCGCGTTTCGATGGCGGCCCTGCTGGTCTCGGCCGCGCTGCCGGTGCTGGCCGCGCCCGTGCAAATCAAACTATGGCGCCACGATACCGGCGACGCCGAAATGGCCTCGGGCAGGGCGGCCGTGGAGCGGTTCAATCGCGCGCAGCAGAACTGGAAAGTGGTGGTCGAGGCGATTCCGCAAGGTTCCTATACCGAGTCGATCACTGCGGCGTCGTTGGTTGGGCAGCTGCCGTGTATCATCGCCATGGACCAGCCGACCGTGCCTAACTTCGCCTGGGCCGGCCATGTGCGCGCGCTCGACGCGTTGCTGCCAGCCGATGCAGTCGCCAAGCTGCTGGAGGGCGGCCGTGGAACCTACAAGGGCCAGTTGTATAGCGTGGGGCAGTTCGATGTGGCGCTGGCGCTGTTTTCGCGTCGCTCGCAGCTGAATGAACTTGGCGTGCGCGTGGCGACAATGGAGCAGCCTTATACGGCGGCCGAGTTCCATGACGTGCTCGCCAAAGTCAAGAAGAGTGGCCGTTATCGCTTTCCGCTGGATCTGAATGGCCGCTTCAAGGGCGAGTGGTACAGCTACGCGTTCTCGCCCTGGCTGCAAAGCGCAGGCACCGACCTGATAGACCGTGACGGCTACGTGCGCGTTGATGGAGTGCTCAATAGCGATGCGGCGGTGGCCATGGGCCGCTATTACGGCCGCCTGTTCAAGGACAAGCTGGTCGAGCGCATTCCCGCCGACGACAAGGCTTTCGAACAGGGACGCTCCCTGTTTCACTACACCGGCTCGTGGAAGGCGCGCGAGTATAGCGAACAATTCGGCGCCGACCTGGTGGTGATGCCGCCGCCGGATTTCGGCCGTGGCCCCAAGATCGGCGCGGCTTCCTGGCAGTGGGGCATCACGCGCAGCTGCCGCCAGCCCGAAGGCGCGGCGGCCTTCCTGGCGCACTTGATATCACCGGCGGAAATCGCCGCCGCGTCGCGCGATACTGGTCTCGTGCCGGTGAGCGCCGAAGGGGCGGCGTTGACCGAACATTATCGTCCGGGCGGCGACTGGCGCATCTACTTCGAGTTTGCCAAGCGCTATGCGGTGTCGCGGCCCGCCACTCCGGCCTATCCGGCGATGTCGTCGGCGTTTGAAAAAGCGATGGCCGATATCCGCAGCGGCAAGGACGCCACCGAGGCATTCGATGAGGCGGTCGAGGCGATGGAACACAATATCTCGCGCAACAACGGCTACGGTTTCGCCGCGCGTAAAACGGGAGGCGGCTGATGAAATCCAAACTTGGCAGGGAAAATCCGCTTGCGGTGGCGGCCTTCGCCTCGCCGGCGCTGCTGCTGTTCGCGCTGTTCGTCGTGCTGCCGATGTTGCTGGCCGCCGGCGCCACCATGACCAATCATCGATTGATGTCGCCCGAGCCGACCAGGTATGTGGGATTGGATAATTATCGGCGCCTGCTGGCGCTGAATGTCGCCGTCGTCGATCCGCTGCGCGACGCGCAGGGCAACGCCGTGCGGGACGAGGAGGGCGTGCGCTATCCAACCTGGCGTCAGATCCGCAAAGAAAAGCCGGCGCTGGAAGGCTATCGTCCCGCCTTCCAGATCGATATCGGCGAATCGCGCATCGTGCTGGCGGCCACCGATCCTTTGTTCTACCGGTCATTGATCAATACCTTCCTGTTCGCGGCATTGGTGCTGCCGTTGCAGTGCGGGGCGGCGCTCGGCCTGGCGATCCTGGTCAACCAGAAAATTTGTGGACGGGTATTTTTCCGCACCGTGTACTTCGCGCCCGTGGTGACGTCGATGGTGGTCGCTTCCATCGTCTGGGCGTTCATGCTCAATACCGATCGCGGCATGCTCAATGAACTGCTGCGTGGTTTGCTGCACGATCCCGACGCGGGGCCGGACTGGCTGGGCGACAGCCGCTATGCATTGCCCGCCATTGCGTTGATGTCCGCATGGCAGGGCGCCGGCTTCCAGATGCTGGTGTTCCTGGCGGGCCTGCAATCGATCTCGCACGAGTTGTACGAAGCTGCCACCCTGATGGGCGCCAATGCCTGGCAGCGTTTCGTGCACGTGACTTTGCCGGGTCTGCGCAACACCATCATCTTCGTGCTGGTGTCGACCACTTTGCTGGCGTTCGGCCTGTTCACGCAGGTGGATGTAATGACCTCCGGCGGCCCGCTCGATTCGACGACGACGGTGGTGTACCACGCGGTGCGCAGCGGCTTCAAGGAGCAGGACGTGGGCTACGGCTCGACGATCACGCTGGTGTTCTTTGTCATCGTGCTGGCGCTGTCGGCGTTGCAGCGGATGCTGGTCTCGAAGGGAGACGCGAAATGAATGTGAAAACGAGCCGCACCCTGCGCGATATCGCGCTGTTCATCGGCATGAGCGCCATCGGCATCGTATTTATCGCGCCGCTGTTGTTCATGTTCGTGTCGTCCTTCAAGGGCGACAATGCGATATTCGCCAATTTGAACAGCTGGTCGGCGTATCTGCCGTCGGCGACATGGTCGATGCAAAACTATAGAGCGGTGTTCGAGAAGAGCGACTTGCCGTCCTTCCTGCTCAACTCCACGCTGATCGCGGCGCTGATCGTCGTCGGTGGCATCATCATCAACAGCATGCTGGCGTTCTCGATCGCGCGCATGCGCTGGCGCGGACGCAATCTCGTGCTGGCGCTGGTGGTCGCGATGGTGATCGTGCCGTTCGAGGTCATCGCCATTCCGCTGCTGTCGCTGGTTGCCAAGCTTCCGTGGCCGGCCATCGAACATGGCCAATTGGTGATGCACACGGGCTGGTTCAACAGCCTGCATGTGCAGGTGATCCCGTTCCTGGCGAATGCCTTCTGCGTGTTCCTGTTCTATCAGTTCTTCCGCGATATCCCGCCGGAGCTGGACGAGGCGGCGAAAATGGACGGCGCCGGTCCGTGGACCGTGTACGCGCGAATCATCATGCCCAACAGCGGTCCGGTGATAGCCACCGCCGCCATTGTGCTGTTCATCTCAGCGTGGAACCAGTACCTGTGGCCGATCATGGTGATACAGGGCGAGGCGTTCCGCCCGGTGCAGCCGGGCATACAGCAATTCTTCGGACGCACCAATTCGTGGGGGCAGATCATGGCCTACGCATCGGTGATTACTCTACCCGTGCTCGCGGTGTTCCTGGCGTTCCAGCGGCAGTTCGTCGCATCGGTCGCCGGCACAGGCATCAAGGGCTAACAGGGCTAACTTTGGACTACACATGACACTTAAACTGAACGACAAATTCATCTGGGATTTCTGGCACTTCGAGGAGGCGGGCGAGCAGCACCTGTTCTTCCTGCAGGCCAACCGCTCCATCGGTAACCCGGACCTGCGCCACTGGAACGTCTCGATCGGCCACGCGGTTTCGCAGGACCTGCGCAACTGGACTTCGCTCGGCACCGCGTTCGGCCCATCGGCGTCGCCGGCGTGGGACGATTTCACCACCTGGACCGGCTCCGTGATCAAGGCCGAAGGGCGCTATCACCTGTTTTACACGGGCACCTGCCGCGCCGAAAACGGCATGCGTCAGCGTATCGGCCATGCCACGTCCGATAGCCTGGACGGCCCGTGGGAACGCGTCGGCACTGGTCTGGCGCTGGATCTGGACGAGCGCTATTACGAAGAACACGAACAAGGCCGCTGGCACGACCGTGCCTTGCGCGACCCCTGGGTGCTGGCGGAGAAAATCGACGGCCAATATCACATGTTCTATACCGCGCGCCGCAACGACGGTCCGCTTTATGCTCGCGGCGTTATCGGCCATGCGGTGTCGCCGGATCTCGTGACCTGGACCGCGACGGCGCCCGTTTATGCAGGCGGTCACTATGGCCAGCTGGAAGTGCCGCAGGTGTTCGAGCGCGACGGCCGCTGGTACTGCGTGTTCTGTAACGTCGCCGCCCATTGGACCGAAGAGATGCGCGCGCAGCACAATGGCGGCGTCTCCGGCACCCATTATCTGGTGGCGGACAATCCGCTCGGACCTTGGCAGCCGGCGCCCGGTTTCCTTGATGGCGAAATCCCATGCCGCCGCTACGCCGGGAAGATACTGCGCGATCCGCTGACCGGCAACGACAGCCTGATGGCGTTCGAGGACACCGGCGCGGACGGACAGTTCGTCGGCCAGATCTGCGATCCGATCCCGCTGCGCATGGAGAACGGCCTGTACGCGATCGACGATTCTCCGGCGCTGAAATGACAACGATAGACAGTCGTATATAAAAATAGAATGCTGGAGGAGACAATATGAATTATCACCACGCCATCGCCGGCCTGCTGTTTGCGGCTTCGATGGCCGCCACGCAGGCCATGGCTGCCGCTGACGCACCGCCGCTGGCACGCTGGGGACTGGACGAACAGCGCGGCAACCAGACCGTCGAACAGCTGTCCGGACGCAGCGACCAGGTGAACTATGTGTTCAACCGTGCGCGCTTCAAGCCCGACTCGGCGCCTTTGTGGCGGCCGGCGGCAAGCTGCATCCATCAAGGCTGCCTGCTGTTTGACGGCTATTCCACCGACGTGACAGCGCCCGCGCTGACCAGCGCACAACTGCGGGGCGGCTTCACCTTGAGCGCATGGGTGGCGCCGCACGCTTTCGAATGGGGCGACGGCGGGCATTATTCCGCCTTCGTCAGCCAGTTCGACGCGGGCGCCAAGCAGGGTTTTTCGTTTGGCGTCTACCGTTTCGGCACCTGGGGCATCAAGGTGGGCGTCGGTGGCGCAGTCACCGATGTGCGGGTCGACGATCGCAAGCTGCCGCGCGATACCTGGTCGCACGTGGCCGCGAGCTACGATCCGGTGGCGCGGCGAGTGGCGCTGTTTTTGAACGGTGAACCGGTCGCCGACAAGGTGCTGCCTTCCGGGGGATCGTTCGCCATGCCGGAACGCCCGCTGACCATTGGCCGCCACTCGCAGCCGGAGCAGATCGGCGGCGTTTTCAAACTGAATACCTTCCTCGGACTGATGGACGAGGTGCGTATCGGCGCCGGTCCATCCGATGCCGCAGCGCTTGCAGCAATCGTCGCCGCAGATCTGGCGCCGCACGCGGGCAAGGCGCCCAAGCTGTCTGCCGCCGATGTGAACATCCCGGCGAGTACCTTCGACGGCGATCGCCACCGCCCGCAGTACCACGTGATGCCCGACGCGGGCTGGATGAACGAGCCGCATGCGCCGTTCTACTATCAGGGCCAATACCATCTGTTCTTCCAAAAGAATCCATTTGGCCCGTTCTGGCATCAGATCCATTGGGGGCATTGGGCTAGTCCGGATATGGTCCATTGGCGCGAACTGCCCATCGCGTTGGCGCCCGAAGATGACGGCCTGGCGACCGACGGTATTTGGTCCGGCAGCGCCACCTACGCCGCCGATGGAACGCCCGTGTTGTTCTTCACCGCAGGTAACGACAAGGCGCGGCCAAACCAGCGCACCGGCATGGCGACGCCTTGTAATGTCGGCGACCCTGACCTGACCTGCTGGAAGAAGCATCCAACGCCAGTCACCTTGCAGAAGGAGGGCATGGGCCGCTTCGGCGAGTTCCGCGATCCGTTCGTGTTCCGTGATGGCGACCGCCAGCGCTGGTTCCAGCTGGTCGGTTCGGCGCTGCCGGGACGCAGTGGCACTGCGCTGGTCTACGAATCGGCGGATTTGATCAACTGGAAGCCGCGCGGCCCGCTGTTTTCAATCGATGCCAAGCCTTACCCCGACTTTGAAAAAACCTGGGAGCTGCCGGTGCTGCTGCCGATTGGGAAAGGTGCGGATGGCCGCGAGCGGCACGTGTTCCTGAACGACGTGCGCGGCCAGGCCTATTACTGGATCGGCGTGTTCGACGCCGCCAGTGCGCGCTTCAAACCCGATAGCGAAGCTCCGCGCGTGTTCGATGTCGGACAGGGGCACTTCTCTGGCCCGAGCGGGTTTATCGATCCCAAAACCGGCCGTTCGATCGTGTTTTCGATCGCGCAGGGCGAACGTTCACTGCGCGACGAGTGGGATGCCGGCTGGGCGCACAACGGCGGCTTGCCCATCGCACTATCGCTTGGGTCGGACGGCGATCTGCGGCTCGCGCCTATCTCCGAACTGGCCAGCCTGCGCCGCCGCCAATTGCTGGATCTGCGCGACGTCGGCGTGGCCGATGCCGCCAAGGCGCTGGCAGAGCTGCACGGCGATGGACTCGAGATCGAACTTGAGCTGGCGCCTTCCTCCCAGGTTGCCCGGCGCGGTTTGAGTGTGCGGGTGGCTCCCGGCCGTGCCGAGGCGACCGATTTGTACGTCGACGGCGCCGCGCGTCGTCTGGAAATCGACCGCATGCGTTCGACCGAAGGGAAATCTTACGGCGTGCAGGGCGGCACCTTCGACCTGGGATCGCAGAACCTGCGTCTGCGCGTCTTCCTGGACCGCTCGATGGTGGAGGCTTATGTCAATGAGCGTAAGAGCCTAACCAGCCGCGCCTACCCAACCCGTGCCGACGCCGACGGGCTGGCGCTGCTGGCGGCGCCCGGCGACCGCATCGTCGCGCTCAAGGTGTGGACGATGGGCGCCACAGTGAAAGGAAACTGAGATGGCCACAATCGCATTGCAAGGGGTAGGGAAAACCTATCCGGGTAAAGAGTCGCAATACATTCTGCGGGGCGTCGACTTCACGATTGAAGATGGCGAGTTCGTGGTGTTGGTCGGTCCTTCTGGCTGCGGAAAATCGACGCTGCTGCGGATGATCGCGGGGCTGGAGGAAATCAGCGCCGGCGAAATCCGCATCGATGGCGTGACGGTGAACGACACGCCACCCGCCAAGCGCGGGTTGTCGATGGTATTCCAGAGCTATGCCTTGTATGCGCACATGAGCGTATTCGAGAACATCGCCTTTGGCCTGCGGCTGGCGCGGGTGCCCAAGGCGGAAATCAAGGTCGCCGTGCATGCGGTGGCGAAGATGCTGCAAATGGAACACCTGCTCGATCGTCGTCCGCCGCAGCTGTCCGGCGGGCAGCGGCAGCGTGTCGCCATCGGCCGCGCCATCGTGCGCAAGCCGCGCGCGTTCCTGTTCGACGAGCCGCTGTCCAATCTGGATGCCGCGCTGCGTGCCGATATGCGCGTGGAGATCGCCCGCCTGCACAAGCAACTCGGCGCCACCATGGTCTACGTGACGCACGATCAGGTCGAGGCGATGACCCTGGCCGACCGCATCGTCGTGCTGGGACCCGCCGGCGTGCAGCAGATCGGCGCGCCGATGCATCTGTACGACCATCCGGCCAATGTGTTCGTCGCCGGCTTTATCGGCAGCCCGAAGATGAATCTGGCCCCCGGTTCCCTTGGCGCGGACAGCCGCTTGCGGATCGGCGCCGCAGGGCTGGACTGGCCGGCGCCGGCCCTAGCGCAGGCGGGCACCGTCACCGTCGGCATCCGCCCGGAGCATCTGGTGGCGGACCCGCAAGGCGCGATACAGGGCGAGGTAATCCTGGTCGAAAGACTGGGCGCGGAATCCTATGTGCACCTCGCCGTCCCCGGCCTGGCCAAGCCGTTGATGGTGGTCGTCAAGGGCGAGCCGCCTGCCGCCAACGCCGCGTGGCGCGTCAGTCCCATGGCCGGCAGGGTGCACGTTTTCGACGGAGCTGGCTTGCGGATCGAGCCAGGGAATGTAAACAACAGGGCGGCCGGCGTTGCCGGCGCAGCGGAGGCGGCATGATCATTGTATGTGGCGAGGCTTTGTTCGATGTGTTTTCCGACGGCGATACCGACACCGGTTTCGCGTTGTCGGCGCGGGTGGGTGGCTCCCCCTTCAATCTGGCGATCGGCCTGGCGCGGCTGGGCCGGCGGCCCACGTTCTTCGGCGGGCTGTCGGCGGATCTGTTTGGCCGCAAGCTGGCCGGTACGTTGTCGCGTGAAGGCGTGGACATCTCCTGCGCGCCACGGCCGGATGCGTCAACGGCGCTGGTGACCATCGATGTGGACGCGCACGGCGTGCCGGCCTACACCTTGTACGGAAGCCAGACCGCCGAACGTTCCGTGACCACCGCGCACCTGGAACAAGTGCCGCTGGATGCGGCGGCGGTGCATGTAGGCTCCTATTGCATGGCTGTGGAACCGGTCGCGTCGACCCTGCGTACCCTGGTCACGCGCCAGCATGGCCGAAGCCTGATCGCTTTCGATCCCAACGTGCGGCTGACGATTCAGCCTGACCGCAAAGTCTGGACCGACGCCATCGCGTGGATGCTGCCGAAGACGGACCTGCTGAAGATCAGCGACGAGGATATCGGCCATCTGTATCCCAGCCTGTCGCCGCGCGCCTTCATCGACATGGCGCTGGATGCCGGCGTGGCGCTCGTGGTGGTCACACGCGGTGGCGATGGTGTGCTCGCCGCGACCGCGACGCTGGCGCTGGAACTGCCGGCCCTGACGATCGGCGTAGTCGATACCGTCGGTGCCGGCGATACCTTCCAGGCGGCCTTGCTGGCGCACCTGGACGAACAAGACTTGTTGACCCGCGCCGCGGTGCGGAACCTGGACGCACCGACATTGCAAGCGGCGCTGGCCTTCGCCGGCCGCGCCGCCGCCATTACCTGTTCCCGGCGCGGCGCCGACATGCCGCGACTGGAGGAGGTGCGCGACTGCCGATAAACCCTTGTAACCCTCATGACAACGTTGGACAACCAAAACTTGCACAAGCCGTCGCAGCGCGGCTGATAATCATAAAAGGAGATGCAAAATGACTTACCCTATCAATCGATACAACCGTTACATCATCCGTTCGGCGGCACTGGCGATCTGCCTGGCGCCGGCGCTGGTGTTCGCGCAGCAGAACAGCATCGCCGCCCCTGCCGCCGCCGCAGTCAGTGGCCAGCAAACCGCCGACGCCACCGGCGCCGATCCGTCGGCCGTCGTCATCGTCACCGGCGTGACCAAATCAACGACCAAGAAAAACGCGACGTTCTCGATCAATACCCTGACGGCGGAGGAGATCCAGCGCCTCGCGCCGATGAGCACCGCCGATATGCTGGCCAACTTCCCGGGCATTTACTCGGAGGGCGGCGCCGCCGGCGAGGCCAGTAACAACATCACGGTGCGCGGCTTGCCTGTCACGGGCGGCTATCGCTTCGCGCCGCAACTGATCGACGGCTTGCCAGCCTTCGAGGAGCCGGAGGCGCCGTTCATGAACAACGACGTCTTCATCCGCGACGACCTGATGACCGAGAGCGTGGAGCTGGTCAAGGGTGGTCCGGGCGGCATCCTGTATTCGAATGGCCTGGGCGCGACCGTCAACCACGTCACCCGTACCGGCGGCGACCATCTCGCGGGCGGCTACAAGATCGAGTACGCCGACTATGGCTTCATCCGGCAGGACGCTTTTGTCTCCGGCCCGTTGACACCCAACCTGACCGGCGCCGTCGGCGGCTTCTATCGCCGCAGCGACGGCGTGCGCGACACCGGCTACACGGCCGACCGGGGCGGCCAGGTACGCGGCAATCTTGTCTACACCAGCAACGATCGCAAGACCACCTTGCGCGGCGACGCGCTGGTGATCAACGACCGCACCGCGTTCTACCAGAACCTGCCGATTTCCGTGCCGCGTTTCGTCAACCCGGGCACGCCGGCCAATCCGACCAAGATCAACCAGGACACGATCGAACCGCTGGGGATAGACTTCGCGCACGGCACCACCGCGTCGCCGTACAACCGCAAGTTCAATATGATCGGCGAGTACGGCACCCGGACGATCGACCAGGCCGACGGCATCCATCCGGATTTCAAGCTCTTCACGTTGAGCGGTTCGCACGAGTTAAAGGATGGCTGGAAGCTCTCCGCCGGCTTGCGTCACACCACCGGCACCAATGGCTTTAACGCCGTCTTCACCGGTAACGACACCGCGACGTCGACCAACTTCCTCAATGCGCGCTATCAGAACGACGTGATCTCGCCCGCACACGGCGCTGCGCTGGCGTGCAACCTGAATAATCCCAAACTGGTCGGCTTCTTCAATGTGCCGAGCAGAGAGGGTTGCGGCGCATTGGCCAACATCAGCCGCGAAGATTTCATCCGTCGCTACGCCAAGGCGACCGGCGTGGCCGGACGCTATCTGAACGACGGCACGCCGGTACCGGCATCGGCGAATCTGAACTTCATGATCCCGTTTGTCGCCGACGTCGACGCCTCCAGCACCTCGCTGGACCTGAAGACGCAAAAGTCCTTCGAACTGAAAGGCGCGCATGATCTGACGGTCGGCGTGTACAAGAGCCGCTACAGCTACAAGCCGAACTTCCAGCAGGCGCTGTTGGTCAGCGACGTCTCCAATCAATCGCGCCCGGTCGATCTGATCGCGGTGGACGCGCAAGGCAACCAGGTCGGTCCAAGCCTGACCCAGGGCGGAGCGATCCTGCCGGGATGGGGTGGTTTTGTCAGCGACATCCGGGGCGACGGCAACGCCGCTTATCTGCTCGACCACTGGGAAACCATGGGCAACAAGCTGAAGATCGATGCCGGCGTGCGTTGGCAGAACCTCAAAGCGGACGGGGTGCGGCGCGACCGCAACGTCATCACCGATCTGACGCCAGCCAATGTGGTTGTCGGTTCGACCCAGGACACGACGGCCGACAATGAGGTGAGCCTGCCGGGCGCTCCGCAGACCTTGAACAAGACGTATCACGGCTTTGGCTGGTCGCTGGGCGGTAACTACAGCTTCAGCAAGGCGTTTGCCGTGTATGGCCTGGCGTCCGACTCCTTCCGGCTGCCTAGCCTGGAGGATATCAACAACCTGACCACGGCGACGGCGACCGTCGTCAATGGCCGGACGGTGGAAGTCAGCGCCGTGGAGCATATCCGCCAGTACGAGATGGGCTTCCGCTACCTGACGCGTGGTTTTGGCGCCTCGGTCGCGGCGTTTTATAACAAGTTCTCGCCGCGCAGCGCTGTCAACATCTACAAGGATATCCAGTCATCGCAATGCACCAGCGCCGGCGGTGTCACGCAGATCAATTCCTGCCCGGATGTGGCGCAGCTGTATCAGCGCGGTATCCAGAACGTCGGCGCGGAAGTCGAGTTGTCGTGGCGTCCGGCCGCTGTCCAGGGGCTGGAATTGAAGGGCAATATGGTGATGCAGAATCCGAAAGTCAAAGGCGCCAGCTATACGACCACCCAGGAGGACAAGGACGCGCAGGGCGTCATCACCGGTTATCACTACGTGCAGGTCAGCGAGGACGGTCGTCGTCCGCGCCGTTTGCCGAAGGTGATGTTCAACTTCATGCCGTCGTTCGATCTCAAGCCGTTGACCGACATCCCGGTGAGCGTGTACGCGCAGTACCAGCATTACGGTTCGCGGTTCTCCGAGGCGTCCGACACCAACGTGACCCTGTTCCCGTCGTATCACATCATCAACGCGGGCGCGCAATACCAGATCACGGAGCGTCTGAGCGCGCACCTGCACGTGGCCAACCTGACCAACCAGTTGTCGTTCACCGAAGGCGACCCGCTGTTCAACGACTTGCTGTCGCCGGACGGTTCGCGCAATCGTGGCGTGGCCAGGCCGCTGTTTGGACGCACTTTGCGGTTCAGTCTCACGTATATGTTCTAAGTTGACCCGCAAACGCCGGCCTCCATGTCATCCGCTTAGTGCGCTGACATACAGAGGCTGGCGGTCCCGCCCCCTAGAATGGACCGATATTCTTACCAAGGACGGTCCATGAAATCCACCACGCCAGAACCCTATCCCCATCCCGCAGGCGGATGGGGTTCGGTGAAGAAGGTCGCCACCGCGCTGCTGACCGAGCATGTGCCGTTCGAGGGCAGCAAGCTGCTGATCCACTTGAATAAGACCGATGGCGTGGCCTGCGTCAGCTGCGCGTGGGCCAAGCCGGCCAATCCGCATCCATTCGAGTTTTGCGAGAGCGGCGCCAAGGCCACCGCGTGGGAAGTCACGGGTAAGCGCTGCGACACCGCCTTCTTCGAAAAGCACACGGTCGGCGAGCTGCTAGGCTGGAGCGACCATCAACTGGAATCGGTGGGGCGTTTGACCACCCCATTGCGCTGGGACGCGGCAAGCGACCGCTATGTGCCGGTCGACTGGGACAGCGCGTTCGCAGAAATCGGCCGCGAACTGAAGGCGCTGGCGCCGCGCTCCACGGTTTTCTATTGCTCCGGTCGCGCCTCGCTGGAGTCGTCATATATGTACCAGCTGCTGGCGCGGCTCTATGGTTGCAATAACCTGCCGGACAGCTCCAATATGTGCCACGAGAGCACCTCCGTGGCGCTGCCCAAGACCATCGGTGTACCGATCGGCACCGTGTCGCTTGAGGACTTCGAGCACACCGACTGCATCCTGTTCTTCGGCCAGAACGTCGGCACCAACAGCCCCAGGATGCTGCACCAGTTGCAGGAGGCGCGCCGCAGGGGCATCCCGATCATCACCTTCAATCCGCTGCGCGAGACCGGCCTGCTGCACTTCGCCAATCCGCAGTCGCCGGCCGAAATGCTGACCCCCGCCGAGACCACCATCAGCACCCACTATTTACAGGTGCGGGCCGGCGGTGACAGCGCGGCGATACTTGGCTTGTGCAAGGCCTTGATCGCGGCCGACGACGCGGCGCTCGCCGCTGGCGCGCCACGCGTGCTGGATACAGGCTTCATCGCCGAGCATACCTCCGGGCTGGATGCGCTGGTCGAACGCGCACGCACCGAAAGCTGGAGCGAGATTGAGCGGCACTCTGGCCTGGCGCGCTGCGACCTGGAGGAGGTGGCGGCCGTCTATGCCAGCGCGAGCAAAGTGATCGGCGTGTTCGGCATGGGCCTGACCCAGCACCGGCTGGGCGTACAGAATGTGGAGATGCTGTCTAACCTGCTGCTCTTGCGCGGCAATATCGGCAAGCCGGGCGCGGGGATCTGTCCTGTGCGCGGCCATTCCAACGTGCAGGGCCAGCGCACCGTCGGCATCACCGAGAAGCCGGAACTGGCGCCACTCGACCAGCTGGCGAAACAGTATGGTTTCGAGCCCCCGCGCGACAAGGGCCTCAATACCGTCGAGACCTGCGAGGGCGTGCTCGATGGGTCGGTGCAGGCGTTCATCGCTCTGGGAGGCAACTTCGTGCGCGCCGTGCCCGACACCGAGCGCGTGGAAGCGGCCTGGTCGCGGCTGCGGCTGACCGTGCAGGTCGCGACCAAGCTCAACCGCAGCCATCTGGTACATGGCGCGGTCTCGTACATCCTGCCGTGTCTGGGGCGGCTGGAGATCGACCGGCAGGCCGGCGGCGAGCAGTCGGTGGCAGTCGAGGACAGCACCGGCCACATGCACGGCTCGAAGGGCAGGGCGGAGCCGGCCGGTGAACTGTTACGCTCGGAGCCGGCGATCATCGCCGGGTTGGCGAAGGCGACCCTGCCAGCGTATCCCGCCATCGACTGGGATGCCTGGGTGGCCGACTATGCGACCATCCGCGACGCCATCGCCGAGACGTATCCGGAGATTTTCCATGATTTCAACGCGCGCATGTGGACGCCCGGCGGATTCCGCCGACCGCTGCCCGCCGCCGAGCGCAAATGGAAGACGCCGAATGGCCGCGCCAACTTCATCGCGCCGACGGTGCTCGATGCCGATCCCGACCAGTTGCTGCCGGGCGGCGACGTGCTGCGGTTGTTCACGGTGCGCAGCGACAGTCAGTTCAACACTACGATCTATAACGAGAACGACAGTTTTCGCGGCATTCAAGGCGGCAGGCGGGTGCTGCTGATCAATGCGGCGGATATCGCGCGGCTGGGGCTGAAGGAGGGCGACCTGGTCGATGCCAGCGCGGTCACCGGTGACAATATCGCGCGTAAGGTGCCAGGGTTGCGGCTGGTAGCGTACAACGTGCCGACTGGATGCGTGGCTGGATATTTCCCTGAGTGCAATCCTTTAATGGCGTTGGAGCATCACGCACTGGAGAGCATGGTGCCGGCGGCAAAGTCGATCGCCATACGGATCAGCCTTTCACAAGCGGCGGGGTGAGCTGGCGAACATACGGATGAGCATTGCAGGCGTACACTTAATTCTGTTAAATATTTTTAGTGGAATTGAAAAATGCCTTTATCAGACCGCCGAAAACCCACCGCTACCGCCGCCATCATCGAGGAAGCGCTGGAACTGCTTCCGCAAGAAGGTTTGCAGCCCGCAGCAGAGTACGCCATGAGCCATGGCGTGCCGCGGCATATCGTGTACAAGGTGCTGAGCGCCGCGCCGGAGAACCAGCGCAGCAATTTTTCGCGCAGGAAGCGGGACGCCGTGGTTGATGCGGTCGGACTGACGCAGGCCGAGGCCGCTTAAATCCTAGGCGGCCCCGGGTGCTACCGCGTCGTTCAATGCGATGCGGGGGTGTTCGCTTCCGGCATAGGCATAGGCGCCGGGGCGCGCGTTGCCGGAGGTGGCAATTCATTGCCTGGCACCGGCGGGGTGATGTTGCCGGCGTCGGATGCGGCGCCTATCTTTGTTTCCGGCGTGACCGGATCGACATCCTGCTTCTTGCAGCCACTGACGGCGGCTGCGGCAAGGATCATTGCCAAGGCGAATTTTGCCGGTGCGGTGAGCTTTTTCATCATGTTCTCCTTATCGATGGGTGTGCCCCATCGTATCTACTGATGAGCTCGACCGCTGTCGGCGTGCAAGCGGCTTGCATGTAGGACTGATCCTCCTTGCTCCAAAGCACACCCCTTTTTTGTGCGTTGCGGTTAGAATAATGCCTTCGTTCCCTCACCGGCCAACTCCGACCGATGCATCGCCGTCCAATTATTCATGTGTTTCTCGCGTTCCTGCTGCTGTTCACGCAGCAGATCGGGGCGACGCACGTCTATTCGCACTGGATCGGCATAACGCAGTCCACGCAGTCCGGCGCGGAATTCAGTAGCGAAGAACAGGCCGAACACCGCAAGCGCATCGCGGTGCACAAGGTCTGCGCAGAATGCGTCACCGTCGCCCAGTTGGCGGCGGCGTTGACCTCGCCGCCGGTGGCCATCGCCATCGTCGCCATCGGCAGCGGCGTGGTCGCCACGCCGGCCACCCTTACCGCCTGCGAACGCACCGTTTGCGTCTTCCAGTCCCGCGCTCCCCCTCTGGCCTGACACCCGAAATCCGTCCTGAATTTTGCGTCATCGTGGTCCGGCTTCGTCCATCCACGGTGCGACCTGTCATGTTTTTTAGCTAGAGGTTTACCCATGAATATCCCACGCACGCTGCTGGCCAGCGCGATCCTGTCCGCCTTGTCCACCCTGGCGCACGCGCAATCCACCGCCGCCAAGTCCACCGACGCCGCCGTACCGCGCGTCATCGTCACCGCCACGCCTTTCGGTGATTCCGATAGCGACCAGATTCTGACCCCGGCCAAGGTGCTGGCGGGTGACGAGTTGCGCGACAAGGTGGGCAGCTCGCTCGGCGAGACGCTGTCGCAGGAGCTGGGCGTGTCGGCTTCGGCCTTCGGCGCCGGCGCCTCGCGTCCGATCATTCGCGGTCTGGAAGGCGCGCGCGTCAAGATGCTGGAGAACGGCATGGCCGTTTCCGACGTATCGGGTCTGTCGAACGACCACGCGGTGGCCGGCGAAGGCGCGGTGGCGCAGCAGATCGAAATCCTGCGCGGCCCAGCGGCGCTGCTGTACGGCTCTGGCGCCATCGGTGGACTGGTGAACGTCGTCAATGAACGCATCCCCACTGTGCTGGAACCGAAGCTCACCGGTCAACTGGAGGCGCGCGGCAGCACGGTTGACGACGGCCGCAATGCTTCCGGTACGCTGGACGGCTCGGTGGGCAAGATGGCCTGGCACGTGGACGGCAACGCGCGCAACACCGACGACTACAAAATTCCGGGCAACCGAGTGCTGAACGATCCCGACTCGACGTCCGGCCGCCTGCCGCATTCGGAGACGCGCCAGCGCAGCGCCGGTGTCGGCTCGTCGTATGTCGACAGCTGGGGCTTCGCCGGCGTCTCGGTGTCGCACCTCACCAATCTGTATGGCATCCCTAGCGATGAAGGTTCGAAGATCGATCAAAAGCAGACCCGCTACGACTTCGACAGCCTGGTGAAAGCACCGCTGCCGGGCTTCGAATCGTTCAAGTTCAAGGCCGGCTATACCGACTACCAGCACGCGGAGCTCAACGACGAGAACCTGCCGGAAGTGATCTTTAAAAACCGCTCGCTGGAAACGCGCGCGGAACTGACGCACAAACCGGTCGCCGGCTGGCACGGCACTTTCGGCGTGCAGACGGAGAATACGCACTTCTCGGCACTGAGCGCGGAAGGCGGCGCCGATACGGTGCCCGTCACGCATTCGACGTCCAACGCAGCCTTCCTGGTGGAGGAGACCGACGTCGGCGTGGTGCGCGTGAACGCCGGCGCGCGGGTTGAACAAGTCAAGCGCAAGCCGGTCACCGGCATCGATCGCTCGTTCAACCTGAAATCGGCGTCGGTCGGCGGCATGTGGCCATTCGTGCCGGGCTATGGCCTCGGCGCGACCTTGTCGTACGCGCAGCGCGCGCCGGCCACCGAGGAACTGTATTCGGCCGGTCCGCACGACGCCACCGTCACGTTCGATATCGGTGACGCCGATTTCAACAAGGAGACCTCGCGCAATATCGAGCTGTCGCTGCAGAAGACCACGGGCCTGGTGCGCTGGAAGGCGAACCTGTTCCGCAACAAGGTCAGCGATTTCATTTACGGCCAGATCACCGGTCAGCTGGTGGACGAAGAGGGCAACCCGGGCGACGAACTGCGTCAGCGTATCTTCCGTCAGGCCGATGCCACCATCCAGGGCGCCGAGGCGGAGCTGGAGTACAACCCGCACGGCGCCGGCTGGTCGGGCCGCGTATTTGCCGATACCACGCGCGGCAAGCTGGATCAGGGCGGCAGCCTGCCGCTGCAACCGGCTACCCGCGTCGGCGCCAGCGCCGGCTACAAAATGGGGCAATGGCGCGCCGGCCTGTCGCTGGTGCACGCGCAGTCGCAGGACCGGCTGGCGTCCTTCGAAAGCAGCGTTACGCCGAGCTATAACCAGGTCAACGCCAATGTGTCGTACACGCAGAAGGTCGGCGCTTACGATTTGACGTGGTTCCTGCTGGCGAAAAACCTGACCAACGACGAGATTCGCGTATCGACGTCGGTGTTGAAGGATATCTCGCCGCTGCCGGGCCGTAACGTGGTCTTCGGCGTGCGCGCGAAGTTCTAAACAGTTGTGGTTGACGGCATCGGCATCAATCGACGATGCCGATGCCATGGTTGATCGATTCGACGATCATGTTTTCCGCCGCGTGCGTGATGTTCTCGTGGCGGAAAAAATTGTAGACGAAGACGCCGCTCGGCGTTCCCTTCAAATCGCCGTCGCAATAGACGCGCGCATTCCAGTCGGCGCCATGGCCGACGCTATACGTTCCGAGATATGAAAACGTCCGTCCGTCGGTGGCGCGGATGTACGAACCCTTGATCGGCCATTGATCGAGCCAGTAGGTGGCCAGTTGGGCCGCGTAGCGATTGGCGTCTGGCGGCGAGCCGAATTCCTCCGACAGGCAGGTTTGCTCATGCACCATCTCGCAGGCCGACGTGGTGCCGCGATATATGCGGAAACGTGGCCGGTACTTGCCATCGTCGGATTTGACCGGCGTACAGACTATGTAGTGGCCATCGCGTGCGAATGAATTTGACTCAGCCATCTAGACTCTCGCTTCAAAGAACCACTGGTTTTCAGCCTGTTTGTCGCGCTGCACAAGACACGTTGCGTCTGCGTTATACGCTGCCAGAGCCCGGATTTCACGCTGCTTTGCCCGGATATGTGCTGAAAGAGTAGCATAAGGAAGCGTTGTTATTCAATCGGGACATGACATCACTGCAAAAATAATATTGCACCGCAGCATTGGCTGTGCGGGCGCATGCTGGTCAGGGCCAATAGGTCGGCTTCAACATTTCCGGCTGCCCGGTGTAGCCGTGTTTGCGGGCGAAGGCGGCCAGCACCGGCGCCGCCTCGCGGTCCCCGAAGATCGACCACACGAACATGCGCCCATACAGTTCGCTGCGTTCGCGCGGATCGTTTTGCATCGACGCGTCCTGCGCCAGCAGGGTTTTCAGCGCGGCGACGCTGCCATCGTGCGTCACCATCCGCGTGCCGCCATCCTTGCGCGTGTCGAACACCATCAGGCGCGGGTGCGACGTGTTGGCGCTCCAGCGGCGCCACTCCGGTAGCGCCGCACCGCCAGGCTCACCATGCCGGGCGAAATGCGTCCAGTAGCCGGCCATCGCGTCCGACACCTCCTTGCGTCCCGGCAGATTGGCTGGCGTGAAGGAGCGGAATGGATCGAACTCGCCATCCAGATCGCGAAGCACAAACGCCACCTCAAGCACGTGGGCCGCGCCCAGCAGAATTTGCGGCTGGATCAGCGGTATCGCCGGCTGCTCGTCCCAGTCGAAGCGATAGACCCAGACGTCTTGATGGCCCGAGGCGATCATCGCGCTCGCCGGTTCGAGCGCGCAGGTGGTTTGCCACAGGTCGGACATATAGGCCGCGTGGCGCTGGTAGCGGGCGCGGTTGCGCATCACCGGCAGCTTCCCGAACAGCATGCGCACGTAGTCGGGATTATTCGACATGAAGGTCTTGTATTCGTCGCGGTTTGTGCCGACGATGAATGGCACCGCGTTGTATCGGCTGCGGTCCGAGAACACGTCGGCCAGCGGCATGGCCGGCAGCACATGGCCATCCTGCACGACAGTGGGCGAGTCGTAAAAATTGAGCGCGCCTTGCTTGACCGGCGCCAGCAAGGCTTGCGGCGACAACCCGCGTACAAATGCTTCGATGTCGTCCGCCGTCATCGACGCGATCAGCGCCTTGGCGGCGGCGCGGTCGGCGGCCCGGCCATCCCGTTGCAGCCATTCGCATAGCAGCTCGCGGGAGCTGACGGCGTGGCCCGGTTGCGCGTCATCGATGTAGTTGCGCGCCTGAGCGACCGTGTAACTGGCCGTTATCGGCGATTGTGCGATCGCCTTGTGGAACAGGCCAGCGGCCAGCGGACTGGCAAGCAGCGTGAAGACATTCAGGCCGCCGGCCGATTCGCCGAAGATGGTGACGTTGCGCGGGTCGCCGCCGAACGACGCGATATTCCGCTGCACCCATTTCAGCGCCGCGATCAGGTCCAGGGTACCGAAATTGCCGGAGCGGTCGGCCGGCGTGTCGTCCCCGTGCGCCAGCTCCTCGAGATTGAACCAGCCGAAAATACCGAGGCGGTAGTTGGCCGACACCACGATCACCTGGTCGTGTCCCGCCAGGTTGCGCAGCGTGGTGTAGGTGGCGGCGGTGCCCGAGGAGTTGGCGCCGCCATGGATCCAGAACATCACCGGCAAGGCCTCGGCGACCCGTCTCGGCGCGAAGATGTTGAGCGACAGGCAGTCCTCGGAGCCTGCCGGCAGGCCCCATCGTTCCGGCGGCAACTCCAGCGTGACGCCGCCCGGCTGCATGGCCGCTGGTCCGCAGGCGGTCGCCTGGCGCACGCCGTCCCACGGCAGCGCGGGGCGGGGCGCCTTCCAGCGCAGCGGCCCGACCGGCGGCTGCGCATACGGCACGCCGAGCCAGGCGTGCGTGCCATGCAAATCTTCGCGGCCGATCATGGCGCCCGTCTCGGTGTGGCGCAGCGACTCGGGGGCGGGCGTCGCCGGATGCGCGGGATCGGCTTTGGCGCCCGGGGGCGACTTGTGTTGCGCCTTCCCCGGCATCAGGAAGTGCGCCAGCGCGGGAACCAGAACCAGGGCGCCCACCATATTCCACAAGAACATGAAGGCCAGCAGGATGCCCATGTCGGCCTGGAATTTGATCGACGAGAACAGCCAGGTCGCCACCGCGACCGCCAGTGTCACGCCGGTCAGGATGACCACGCGGCCGGTGAACTGCAGCGCGTGCAGATAGGCGGCCGACAGGCTGTCGCCGGCGCGCATGCGGCTCAACATCACGCTGAGCACATATAGCGCGTAGTCGACGCCGATGCCGACGCCCAGTGCGATCACCGGCAAGGTGGCTACCTTGACGCCCATGCCCAGCACCACCATCAGCACCTCGCACAGGATCGACGTTAGCACCAGCGGCAGCACCGCCACCAGCACCGCGCGCCAGGAGCGGAAGGTGGCGTAGCACAGCAGGATGACCGCGCCATAGACCCAGAACAGCATGTCGCGCATGGCCTTCTTGACGACGATATTGGTGGCCGCTTCGATGCCTGCGCTGCCGGCCGCCAGCTGGAACTGCACCTCCGGCGTGTTGTTGGCGGTGGCGAAGGCTTCGACGGCGTTCACCACGCGGGTCAGGGTTTCCGCCTTGTGATCCTTCAGATAAACATAAAGCGACAGCAGCGAGCAGCTTTGGTTAAAGAGCTCACGCGGTGCGCGGGTTTGCACGGCGCCCAGCGCGCCGGCGTTGGGGATCAGGTCGAACCATTTGAAGTTGCCCTCGTTGTAGCCGGTGGTGGCCAGTTTGCTCAGCGCGGCCATTGAGTTGGTCGAGTCGACACCGGGAAGCTGTTCCAGCTGCCACGCCAGTTCGTCCACCTTGGACAGCGTGCCGTATTGGGTGCACTGGTCGGGTGGCGTTTTGATCATCACGACGAAGATGTCGGAGCTGGCTGCGTAGTTGGAGACCAGGTAGCCGTTATCGCGGTTGTAACGCGAGTCCGCACGCAGCTCCGGCGCGCCCGGATCCAGATCGCCGACCTTGAGATTGAGACTATAGGCGAAACCAAGGACGCCCAGCAGCACGCTGGCTGCCACGGTAGCCGCCGCCCAGCGGCGTTGGGTGAAGCGGTCGAGGAAGGTCCACAGCCATGGCTGTTTCTTGCCGCTGCCGCTATCCGCCTGCAGGCTGCGTTGCGCGGCCTTTGCGCTGACGCCGGTGTACGACAGCAGCACCGGCAGCAAGACCAGGTTGGTGAAGATCAGCACCGCCACGCCGATACTGGCGATGACGGCGAGATCCTGGATCACCTTGATCTGGATGCTGACCAGTACCAGGAAGCCGACCGCATCGCACAGCAGCGCCGTCAGGCCGGCGGCGAACAGGCGGCGGAACGTGTAGCGGGCGGCGACCACCCGGTGCGTGCCGCGTCCCACGTCCTGCATGATGCCGTTCATTTTCTGCGCGCCGTGGCTCATGCCGATGGCGAACACCAGGAACGGCACCAGGATGGAGTACGGATCGAGCTCGTAGTGCAAGGTGGCGAGCAGGCCGCACTGCCACAACACCGCCACCAGCGAGCACACCACGACCAGCGTGGTGCTGCGCCAGCAGCGCGTGTACCAGAACAGCACACCGCCGCAGATGGCGATCGCCAGCACGAAGAACAGCAGTACCTGCTGCAGGCCTTCTATCAGGTCGCCGACGATCTTGGCGAATCCGGTGATGTGGATAGCGACGCCTTCCTTTTCGTATTTGGCACGGATTTTCTCCAGGCGTTCCGACAGAACGCGGTAGTCCAGCGGCTCGCCGGTCTGCGGTATCTTGTCCATCAACGGAACGAAGACGATGCTGGATTTGAAGTTGGCCGCGACCAGCTGGCCAATTTCGCCGGAACGGGCGACGTTGGCGCGCAACTGCTCCAGGCTCGCGGTGGAACCATCGTAGCCGTCCGGGATGACGGTGCCGCCGTCGAGTCCATCCTCGGTCACGGCGGCCCAGCGCGTGCTCGGAGTCCACAGCGATTTCATAAATGGCCGGTCGACCCCGGGCAGCAGGAACAATTCGTCGTTGAGGCGTTGCAGGGTGTCGAGGTAGGCGCGGTCGTAGATGGTGCCGTTCTTCGCTTCCACAGCGATACGCACCGAATTACCCAGGCCATTGAGATCGCTCTTGTTGGTCAGGTAGTTCACCACATACGGGTGGGCGCTGGGGATCATCTTTTCGAAGCTGGCATTGAGCTTGATCCGCGTGGCCTGGAAACCGAGCACGATCGTCGCCAGCAGGCAGAGGAAAATGACCAGTGGCCGATAGTTGAATAGCGCGCGCTCGCCCAGGTTGCCGGAAGCGGTGTCGAAGTCTTCGAGTCGCCGTGTGACCGGCTGTTGTTCCAAGTCGTTATCTGTGTTCATGATGCTCCAACCATGTTCGTATGAGTAAGGGCGTAGTCCGGATACGTTGTCCGGTCACTATTTCGCCAACGGCTGCGGCTACGGAATCCTGCGCACTCCGCGCAATCCGGCCACCACCAGCGCGCCGTCGCCCGCCTGCGCGACGGCGGCCAGCGGCAGCGCGGTACCGGGCTGCGCGACGAAAGTGCGGCCGTCGTCGCGGCTTACCAGCACGTCGCCGCCCTGGCTGACCAGCACCACGGTGCCGTCGCTCATGACGGTGCCGGCGGACAGCGAGGCCTGGACCCCGGTAGCGACCTGGCTCCAGGTCGCGCCCTGGTCGGCGGAACGGAACGCATTGCCACGCAAGCCGTAGGTCAGCAACACGCCTCCGCGCGCGGCGAGCAGCCCGAAATAACTGCCCTTGTAAGGCGTGGGCAGCGCTTTGAAACTGTCTCCGTTGTCGGTGGAACGCAGCAGCAGCCCTTGTTCCCCGGCGAGGTAGATGGCGCTGGCGGTACCGCGCATGCCATACAGGTGCAGGCCCTTCGGATTGGCGACGCGGCTTTGCCACGGCTGCCATGTGGCGCCGCCATCGACGGTGCGGAACATCATGTTGTACGCGCCCAGCACGTAGCCGCTGGTGGGACTGTCGAAGTGCAGATCGAGGAAAGGTTTGTCCGGACCGTCGTCGACGAGTCGCCTGGCGTCGGCCACCGCCTTGTCGCGATCCGGTCCGAAGGCGGCGTCGGCATCGCGCAGCACCAGCGCGGCGGCCTGTATGCCGTCGAGCTGCTTTTGCCAGGTGGCGCCGCCGTCTGTGGTTCGCAGCACCACGCCCTGATGACCGACCGCCCATCCGTTTTTGCTGTCGACGAACTGCAGCGCCGTCAGGCTTACGCTGACCGGCACCGCCGCCTGGCGCCACGACTTGCCGGCGTCGTCGGAGTACAGGATGATCCCACGCTCGCCGGCGGCCACCAGCCGCGTGCCGGCCGCGCCGACCGCCAGCATCGCTCCATGTAGCGCCTTGGGCGTGACCAATGCCGGCTGCCCGAGGGCCACCGGCGCCGCCGCCTTTGCGACGTTGTTAGCGTGGACGCCGCCGGCCCCTGGCGCCAGTATCAATGCCGCCGCCAGCGGCGCCATGCGCAAGCGCGTGAAGAGTGGATTCGATCTGACCATCATTTTTCCTTTCAGTGAGCCGGGACCTTAGCGTGAACCTTGATTCGCCAACTCTTCAGGGCCGAAGTAGCTGGCCGGCAGGCGCGGGATGACTTTGTACTGCGTCGGCATTTCGTTCGACGCCTCGTTCAGCAGATAGGCGCCGGTCTGCACGTTGTAGGTGCCCCACATGACGTTGCCCAGTACCGCCGGGATGTCCGGCGCCAGCAGGGTCAGTGTGTAGTTGCCGCGCCAGATCTGGCCCTGGGCGTCATAGCCGTCGACCATGATGATCTGCCAGGTGTCCTCGTCGAGGTAGTAGCGGCGCTTGGCCACCACGTGGCGCTTGCCGGGGATGAGGGTCGCTTCCACTTCCCAGACCCGGTGTAGCTCCCAGCGCACCAGGTCCGGATTGAGGAACTGCGGGCCGACCAGATCGGCGATCTTGGCGCTGCCGGCGCGGTTATTGTTATACGGGATGTACATTTCCTTTTTGCCCACCAGTTTCAGCTCGTGGTGGTCGATAGGCCCGAACAGCATGAACGCCTCATCGAACAAGCCGATGCCGGAGGTGACCGAATCGGGCGTGTCGTACGATACCGACGGTGCGCGGCGCACGCGGCGCTGGCCAACCAGGTATTGCCAGATGGCGCGCGGCTTGGCTTCGTTGATGCCGTCGTGGACCAGGATGCCTTCACCCGCCTTGGAGGCGGGCGCACGCGTGATCAGGCGGCCGAACTGATAGATGCCGTCGAATTTATCCAGGCTGCCGTCCTTGAAGTAGTAGGGCCGCATGAAGGTCTGTTCGGCCTCGGTGGCGGTGGCGCGCTTGCCGTCCGGGGTGACGATGACGGTCCGCAGCGGCATGATCGCCGCCTCGCCCGTCCAGGCCAGGCGGTGGTTCATGATCGCCTCGTAGCCGGTCTTGGGGATCGGGAACGGGATGCCGCCATAGGTGCCGTCGGCGCCGTAGCCGCCATCGACCGACTTGGCGCGTGTGGCGTTCTTGAACGTGTTCTCGTAGACCCAGGCCGGGGCACCGCCGGTGCGGTGGGTCGGATAGATGTCGAGCCGGTAGTTCGGGTACTTCTTCAGCATCGCCACCGTGGCGGCGGACAGCCTGGCCGTGTACTGGTCGACGTTCTTGCCGGTGATGGCCAGCACCGGCTTTTCCGCCGCGAACGGATCGGCGCGGAAGTCGCCCGGCTTGAAGCCCGCCGGCACCTTGGTGTAGGCGCCGTCCCAGGCCGGAATCGAGCCGTCCTTGTTGCCAGCCTTTTCGGCGCCCAGCGGCGTCAGGGTGGTTTGCAGCTTGGCCGCTTCGTCGGCGGTGACGGCGGCGCCGGCGTGCATCGGCAGTGCGGCGGTGATGGTCAGCGCGGCGGCGACGATTTTCAGGCTTGTTTTCATTTTAATTATGTCCTTAGAAAGAGCGTTTGATGTTGAAGGAGATGTAGTCGCGGTCCTTCAATGACTGGGCGTAGCTCAGGATCGGTGTGTTGGTGGCCGGGTTGTTCTTCAAAAAAGTGCCGGTCCCGCCGAGGAACTTGACGTAGCTGATGCCGAACTTCCAGTCCTGGTGGTAGGTGGCGTTGATGCCGATATTGAAGTCGCCGCCATGTTCGGCGCCGCCGTTGAAGTTGAAGATGGCGCGCGAGCGGCCATCGATGTTGTAGCCGATACCGATAGGGATCGTGATGTCCAGCCCATCGAGGACCTGGAAATAGGCCGGTTCGAAGATGACGCGTGCGGCGGTGGCGTCGCGCGTGGTGTTCGGGTCGAGCGATCCCTGGAAATCGACGCTGGTGGCGCGGTTCCATGCGATTTCTCCCAGCAGCGACGCGCCTTCGAAGAACGGGTTGGTCGGCATCACGTAGATCGCCGACAGATTGACGTGCGCTGTGTTGCCGACCGCGTAGGCCGGATTGCCGCTGTTGTTGGCGATCGAGCCGATGCCGTTACGGGACAGGAAATTGGGCGTCGGGTCGCTGACCAGCGGTGTGTTGCGGCGGATCGAGGCCTCGGCGGCGACGTTGGCCCCAAACAGCACGGTGCTGGCGCTGACGCCGAAGGTGCGGATGTTTTCGGCGTACACCGCTTGCACGGTGGACGGCGCGCCCGGCGGAAAGGATGGCGCGAAACCGAGGTAGAAGTAGGGCGACTTGTCGTGGTAGCGGGCCGCGTAGAAACCATATTCCACGTCGGATCCCGATGGTGCCCACTTGAGCTGCACGCCACCCTGGCCGGAGTTCTTCGCCTTCATATCCGGCTGCGTGATAAAGGCCGGCGCGCCGCTGTTGGTCGGCGCGACCAGGAAAGCGGTGGCGCCGGCGCCGGCGGCGTCGTAGGAACTGAGGTAGCTGCCCGCGCCCGGAATCTGCGTCGGACGCCATTCGAACTGGTAGTAGCCGCCGATGGAGACGGTGGGCGCCACTTGCAGCTGGCCCGAGACCTGGTTCACCGGGCGCAGGATCTCCTTGAATTGTGCGCCCGGTACGCTGAGCAGCTTGACCAGGTCGACCGGCCCCTGTGCGTTGGCGATGCCGTTGGCGCCGAAGAACAGGCTTTCGCCGTATTGCAGCGTGTGGCGGCCGACGCGGATGGTGCCGGGCAGCTCGCCCAGCGTACCCTTGGCGAACACGAAGGCGTCCAGCAGTTCGGCGTTGCGGCCGTGTAGCACCCTGGTGCCTTTGGCGAAGCGGTTCGCGTTTTGCCCATTCAGGGTGACCGCGTTGCTGGCGGAGGAGCCGTTGTCGTTGGTGCCCATATAGGCGTCGTCGTACCAGCCGGCGGCGCTGACGCGCATGCCCATGGTGCGGGTGCCGATGTCGAATTCGGAGAGCCAGTCGATCCGGCTTGAGACGATGCCCTTGTTGCGGAAGTTCTGGTTGCCGTCGTCCAGGTTATAGCCGGTGAAGTCGCCGGGACCGGCAGGCGCATAGCCGCCTGCCAGCAGGCGCGAATCGGCGTCGTTGAGGCGATAGGCGCCGCTGTATTTGAAGGTGTTGTTCCAGCTGATCTTCAGTTCCGGATTGGCGGTTTCGAAATCGTAGGCGTGGGCGGCGGGAAGGGTTGCCGTCACCGCCATTGCCAGTATGCTCCGGCTCAGGCTTTTTTTGGTTTGCATTGCTGTCTCCTGGTTTTAGTTATATGTAGTTGTAGGCGCAGTGGCTTTGGAGCTTAGATAAAGGTCGAGGCCAGCCCTCCGTCGACAGGGATGTTCACGCCACTGATCCAGCGCGACTCGTCGCTGCAAAGGAAGCTGACGACGGACGCCACTTCGTCGGCATAGGCCGGACGCTTCATGCGGTGGGCGTCGCGCTGCACGCGCTCCTCGCCCAGCATGGAGACGAAGTCGCCGAGGATCGGGGTGAACACCGGTCCCGGCGCCACGCTGTTCATGCGCACCGAGTGCTCCATGAACCATTTCTGCGATTGCGCGTAGGTCCAGACGATCAGCGCCTCCTTGAAATACTGGTAGCACGTCTCGTCAGGCACCGGATGCTGGTCCAGCCACGCCTGGCCGGCCGCGAAGCCCTCGGTGGCCGCCAGTTGCTTGTGCAGATCGAGGCGTGTCGGCCATTCGGCGCCGAGGATGGAGGCGACGTTGACGATGGCGGCGCCGGCCCGCATGCGCGGTAGCAGCCCGGTGGTCAGGTAGCGCAGGCCGAGGTAATTGACCTTGACCAGCAGCGCCGGATTGGCGGTGCCCGGCACGCCGGCGATATTGCACAACGCGTCCACGTGCGGCGGAAGCTTGGCGATGGCGTCGTCGATGCTGCCGGTGCTACTCAGGTCCACGGCGACGAAATCGTCCAGCGTGAGTCCCGGATCGTTGCGGTCCATGCCGATGACGGTGGCCCCTTCGAAGCGCGCCAGTCGGGCGACTTCGGCGCCGATGCCCGACGCGGCGCCGGTGACGACGACGGTCTTGTTACGTAACTTCATGCTGTCTCCTTTGTGATTATTGTGGTTGTCAGAACGGATAGCGCGGTGCTTCGGTTTTGATGGTGAGCCATTGCAGTTGCGTGAATTCGTCCCAATCGACGGTGCCGCCATGCCGCCCGCCGTTGCCCGAGGTGCCGCCGCCGCCGAACGGTGCGTGCGCCTCCGCCAGCACGGTCTGGTCGTTGATATGCACGTGGCCGGACGGCACGCTGTCGGCGATGCGCATCGCGCGGGTCAGGCCGGGCGTGATCACGCCCAGCGCCAGGCATCCGCTGGTGGCCGAGGCGAGGGCGATGGCTTCTTCGTCGGTGTCGAACACGGTGATCGACGCCACGGGACCGAACAGCTCCTCCTCGAAGCAGCGCATGCCGGCGCGCACGCCGGTAAGCACGGTAGGCTTGTAGAACTGCCGCTCGAAAGTACCGCCGGCCAGCAGCGTGGCGCCGTCGGCGATGCTGTCCTCGACGATCGAATGCAGGCGCTGGACCTGGCGCGCGCTGATCAGCGGTCCAAGCGCGACGTCGCCGCCCATCGGATCGCCGACCGGCAGGTGGCGCGCTTTGTGGACCAGGCGCTCGATCACCGCGTCGGCGATGCCGCGCTGGAGCAGCACGCGGCCGGCGCACATGCAGATCTGGCCCTGGTGCAGGAAGGTCGCCCATGCCGCGTTGGAGGCGGCGATGTCCGGATCGGCGTCGTCAAGGATGATCAGCGAGTTTTTGCCGCCCAGTTCCAGCGACATCTTTTTCAGATGGCGGCCTGCCAGCTCGCCGACGCTGTGGCCCGCCGTCGTCGATCCGGTAAAGGCGATCATGCCGATGTCCGGATGGGAGCACATGGCCTGGCCGGCGTCGGCGCCGCCAGGCAGCACATGCAGCAGGCCTTTGGGCAGGCCAGCCGCCTCGAAGATACGGGCGATCAGCACACCGCCGGTGATCGGGGTTTGCAGGTCCGGCTTGTGGACCACGGCATTGCCGGTGGCGAGCGCCGGCGCGATCGAACGGATCGACAGGATCAGCGGGAAATTGAATGGCGAGATGACGCCAACCACGCCATGCGGCACGCGCCGCGCGATGCTCATGGTGCCGGTGGCGGAGGCCAGCAGCTGACCCTTGGGCTGCGTCAGCATCGCCGCCGCTTCTTGCAGGTGTGCGGTCGCCTCGCGCAGTTCGAGATCCGCCTTGGGTCGTATGGCGCCCGTCTCGCGCACAATCCACGTCGACAGCTCGTCGTGGTGTTGTGCGATCAGCGCGGCGGCGCTACGAAAGATCGCGGCGCGATCCTTGTAATCCGATTTGGCCCAGGCTTTTTGCGCGGCGCGCGCCTGGACCCCTGCGGCCAGCACGTCGGCGCCGTTGGCAAGGCCGATGCGACCCAGCTGTTCGCCGGTGGCCGGTTCCGTGAAAGTGTGGCTGCCGCCCTGGGAGGCGATCCATTCGCCGTTGAAGATGCGGTCGCGCCAGATGGCAGGGCTGAGGAAGGCGCCGCCGGCGCCGGGGATGTCGGTCATGTCTGTCTCCTTGGTTGATTGGACGGGGCAGGTCGGCCTTTGCGCTGGTTAGCACGCTAGTTGCATAAGGTCCGCTTGCCGCTCTTTCCTTAGCTATTACAAGTTGCGTGCCAGCGAAGTGTGGTTTTGGTTTAGTGCGACGCACCATGCCAGTACGCCGGGCTGGCGGACGTATTGGCGATGTGCGGTTGCGCGACGCAACAAATATCCGGCGGCCCGGCCGCTTGATCAAATGATCAACAAGGAGAACTACCGATGTATGATTTGATAAAAAATGAAGAAGGCGGAGACATGAGCAAGCGTGAACGCGTTTCGCTGGCGGAGGTATCGCATGCCACCGGCAAGATGCTGAACCGGGGCGACAGCGCGCATTTGAACGAGGGCGCCGCGCCGACCCTGGAGGACATCACCCAGAGCCTGCATTTTTCGCCGGGCGATGGACGCATATGGTTGAACGGCCAGCGCATGCAGCTGGTGCACATGACGTCACTTGGTTCGTTGCGGCGCGAACTGCTCGAGAGCATAGGTCCCGAGCGCACGCGCGGTCTGCTCACGCGTGTCGGCTATTCGGCCGGCGCGCGCGACGCCCAGCTGCTGCGCGAGCGCTGGCCGGACGCCGATCCGGCGGCGCTGTTTTCGGCCGGTCCACGCATGCACTCGCTCGAAGGCGCGGTCAAGGTCGAGGCGCTGCACTTCGAATTCGACGTGGAACTGGGCACCTATCGCGGCGAATTCCTTTGGCATCACTCAGGCGAGGACGAGGTGCATACCGCCGATTTCGGCATCGGCACGGAGCCGGCATGCTGGATGCAGACCGGCTATGCGATCGGCTACACCAGCGCGATGATCGGCCGCCTGACGATTTATCGCGAGATCGAATGCATGTCGATGGGGCATAAGCACTGCCGCCTGATCGGCAAGCCGGCCGACGAGTGGGACAACGTCGAAGAAGATCTGCGCTTCCTGAACGCGGAGGCCTTCGTCAGCACCACGGCCTACAGCGAACCGTACGCGCACCAGAAGGCCGCGATACTGAAGGGCGACGACGAGCGGCCATACGCCGACAAGGAGATGGTGGGCGTGTCGTCGGCATTCAACGCGGCCTGCCACATGCTCAAGCGGGTCGCGCCGACGGCGGCCACGGTGCTGTTCACCGGCGAATCGGGCGTCGGCAAGGAGCTGTTCGCGTACATGCTGCACCAGATCGGCAAGCGCAAGGAGCAGGCTTTTGTCGCCGTCAACTGCGCGGCGATCCCCGAGACGCTGATCGAATCGGAGCTGTTCGGCGTTGAGCGCGGCGCCTTCACCGGGGCCACGCAGTCGCGTCCCGGGCGTTTCGAGCGCGCCAGCGGCGGCACGCTGTTCCTCGACGAGATCGCGACTTTGAGCCTGGTCGCGCAGGGCAAGCTGCTGCGCGCGTTGCAGGAAGGGGAGATCGAGCGTGTCGGCGGTGTGCGCAGCATCAAGGTCGACGTGCGGGTGGTGGCGGCGACCAACGTCGACTTGCGCGAGGAAATCCGCCAGGGGCGCTTTCGCGAGGATTTGTTCTTCCGGCTGAACGTCTTCCCGATCCACCTGCCGCCCCTGCGCGACCGCCGCGACGACATTCCGCTGTTGATGGGATACTTCATGCGGCACTATGGACAAAAGCATCAGCGGCGGCTGACGGGGTTTACGGCCCGCGCGGTCGACGCGCTGCTCACCTATCATTTTCCGGGGAATATACGGGAGCTGCAAAATCTGGTCGAGCGCGGGGTGATCTACGCCAACGAGGATGGACCGATCGATTTGCCGCATCTGTTCACCAGCGGCGAGGAGTCGCAGGCGTCGTATTTTTCGCTGGCGCAGACGGGCAGGTTGACCAGTCCCGGGACACCCGCTCCTGCGGCGACGGTCAGTTCGGAGCTGCTGGATGTGCTGCCGGGGATGTTGGGGGAGGCCGTCAACGGCACGGCGCAGGAGTGGTCGCTGGACGCACTGGAAAGCACGCTGATACTGGCGGCGGTCAAGCGCGCAGACGGCAACCTGTCGGCCGCCGCGCGCATGCTGGGTCTCACGCGCCCGCAGCTGTCGTACCGGATGAAAAAGCTGCAGGAAGCCTGATGTCGGTGAGGTGCCGGGCGTCAGCTCGCGGTAATCGCCGCGAGCTCCGCGCCGATTTGCCCGCAGCTGTGATGCAGCGCGTCGATGAAGCGGTTCACGCTTTCCGAATCGGGCCGGAACAGCGGCGTCACCAGATTCACCGAATACGGCACAGGATGCGAAAACCGCCGTATCTGTAACCCCGTCTTTGCATACTCCAGCGCCGTCAGCGGATTGACGATGGCGACGCCGACGCCCAGACTCACCGTGGCGCACACCGCAGCCGCGCTGTGCGTCTCGACCACCATCCTGCGCTCGACGCCATGCTCGCGGAAGGTGTTGTCGACCAGCTTGCGATACGGGTCGCCGGCCGCCAGATACACAAAGTCGAGGCCCGAAAAATCCTGCGGCGTCAGCGTGCGCTTTTTACACAGCCGATGACGCGGCGGCAGCACGCATACCACGTCCATTGTCAACAGCGTTTCCATTTTGGTCCCCGGCGGAATGCCCGGTTCCTCGGTCAACCCAAGATGATAGCGCTGGCTGGTCAGGGACTCCTGCAAGGCGGGGCTCTGCAGCGGCGTCACGTTCAGGCTCACGCCCGGGAACTGGCCGCAGAAATGCTGGCTGGCGCGCGGCAGCAGCGTACTGGAAAAAGCCGGCAGGCAGGCCACGGCGATCTGCCCGTGGCGGAAATGGCGCAGCGCCTCGATCGCGTTACCGATGCGCTCCAGCCCCAGATAGCTGCGCTGGACCTCGTCGAACAACATCAGGCCATGCTCGGTCGGCGCCAGCTTGCCGCCGGTCCGCTTGAACAGCGTGAGCTGCGAGAGCTTCTCGAACCGGCTCAATTCCCGGCTGATGGTCGGCTGCGATGTGTGCAGCATCTCGGCGGCGCCTGTGGTGCTACCCGACGTCATCACCGCCCAGAAAACCTCAACGTGGCGAGAAGTAAAGCCCATGACATGCCTGCTTGAATTCAGATCCGCACACTATATCAGCAATGAATAAGGTGTGAAGATATTGATATTATATTTTTGCGCCCGGATCTTCCATACTCGTTGGCACTCAACTCTCAAGGAACGCGATGGACCACTTTCATTATCTGGGCGGCGAGCTGCATATCGAAGGCGTACCGGCAAGCGCGATCGCCGAGGCCCATGGCAGCCCGACATATGTGTACAGCGCGCGGACCTTCAGGCATCACTGTGCGGTGCTGCGGGACGCCTTTTCAGGCATCGCGCCGCTGATCTGCTTTTCGGTCAAAAGCTGTAGCAACATCGCTGTGCTCAAGCTGATGGTGGAACAAGGCTGCGGGCTGGATGTGGTCAGCGGCGGTGAGTTGTACCGTGCCTTGCAGGCCGGTTGCGCGCCCGAAAAAATCGTCTTCGCCGGTGTGGGCAAGTCGCGCGATGAGCTGACCTATGCGATCGACGCCGGCGTTTTCCTGTTCAATGTCGAGTCCGAGGGCGAACTGGCGCGCATCGACGAAGTGGCGCGCGTGGGCGGCAAACGGGTCAAGGCGGCGGTGCGCGTCAATCCCGATGTCGCCGACGCCGGTACGCCTGAAAAAACATCCACCGGCGGGCGCCAGACCAAGTTCGGCGTGCCCCTGCTGCGCGCCCAGGCGCTGTTCGAGCGTAACCTGTACCGCCAGGTCGACGTGGTCGGCATCCATGTGCATTTAGGTTCGCCGATCGCCGCTACCGCCACCTACCTGGCGGCGATTGACAAGGTGGAAAGGCTGGTCGACGCGATCGAGGCCAGTGGCAGCCCGATTGAACTGATTAATATTGGCGGCGGCTTTCCCGCGCAATACCGCGCCGACGATGTTCACGCATCATGCCCGCTGGCGCAAATGGGCGCGGCGATCTGCGACCGTTTGCAGGGGCTCAAACGGCGCGGCAAACACTTCATCATCGAGCCGGGTCGCTCGATCAGCGCCAACGCCGGCATCCTGCTGACCTCCGTCGAGTACATCAAGCAGGGCTGGGAGCGCAAGATCGCCATCGTCGACGCGGGCATGAACGTGCTGCTGCGCCCAACCTTGTACGGCGCCAGCCACGTGATCTGGCCGGCGAGTTACGGCGGTTTTGACGGCCACTGGAGCGATTTGCCGGGCCAGGGAGGGCAGGGCGGTGATGCCGAAGGCTTCGACGCTATCGACATCGTCGGCCCGATTTGCGAGACGGGCGATTACTTCGCGCTGGGGCGCGCCATGCCGGCACTGAACGGCGGCGACCTGCTGGCGATCTTCTCCTGCGGCGCCTATGGCATGAGCATGGCCAGCCAATATAACTCGCGCGGCAGGCCGGCCGAGGTCATGGTCGACGGCGATCGGCATCAATTAATACGCCGCCGCGAATCCTATGCCGATCTGATTGCGCATGAGTTATTCGGCTTGTCGGCGCCAGCCTGGCGCGGTCAGGAGGCGCGGCTACGGTAGCTCTGCGGCGCAAGGTCCTCTTTCGGCGCCAGGGCTTGCAGGCGTTTGTACAGCACGCGCGTTTCAAGCAGGTTCCAGACGCGCAGCATCGCTTCGAGCGTGTCGAACGGTTTGGTGAGGAAGTCCTTGGCGCCCAGTGCCAGCGAACGACGTTTGGCTTCCGCGGTGGCGTCGGCGGTGATGACCAGCACTGGACGGAAGTCGTATGGGTCGCCGCGTCGCTTGAGACGCTCAAGTACCGCGTAGCCGTCGAGGTCCGGCATCATCAGATCCAGCACGATCAGGTCCGGGTCGAAGGCGGTGTATAGATCGAGCGCGGTCCTGGCGTCGGTGGTGCCGACGACGTGGGTGAGCCCCTCGCCGATGAACATGTCCTCCAGCAGCCGCAGATTGGCCGGTTGATCGTCGATGATCAGGATGCGGGAGGCCAGGACTTCGTTTTCCATCATGGTTTTTGCTCCGTGGTGTCGAGTAAGGCGAAGAATTCGGGGATCTTGAGTGGCTTGGCCAAATGGCGGGGAGCGCCGCCTGCGGCCTCGTCGCCGGCGCCACCAAGCACCACCAGCTCTCCAGGCAGCGCGCGCACCACATCGTCGGCCAGGTCGCAGGCGACCAAGAGCAGGTCGGGCGGCGATTGCCGCGCCAGTGCGATGCCGCCCGCCTTGTCGGCCGCCCCGGTGATGCGCCAGTTCGGGCGCCGCTGCATCAGCGTGGCGATCAGCGCGCGGGTGCCGGCGTCGGCGTCGATGCAGATCATGCTGTGCGTGGTGGCCGCCGGTGCCGGGGTGGGCGTCACCGGCGCGGCTTGGCCGATGGCGACATCGGCGGGCGCGCTGGCCACGGCGCCGGCGTCGGCGGCGGGCAGGGTCAGCGTGAAACGGCTGCCCCTGCCGGCTTTGTCGTCGAGCCGTACATCGCCTTGCATGGCTTGCATCAGCGCCTTGGATACGGCAAGACCCAGGCCCGCGCCCTCGGTCTTGCCGCTTTCGGCGCCCAGGCGGTCGAATGGCGCGAACAGGCGTGTACGCAGCGCCGGCGTGATGCCCGGGCCGGCGTCGTCGATATGGATGCTGACGATGCCGGTGGCCGGATCGCTGCCGAAGCCGATATCGACGTCGCCACCTTGCTCGCCGTACTTGATGGCGTTCGACAGCAGGTTAAGCATCACTTGCAGCAGGCGCTGACGGTCGGCCATGACGGCGCCGAAAAGGGCGGTGCTGTCGTGGCGCAGCCGCACCGCGCGTTTCTGCGCCATCGGCGCCATCAGCATCACCGCCTCGTCGATCAGTGGCGCCAGCGCCACCGGTTCGCATTCCAGGGTCAATTTGCCGGCTTCGATGCGGCCGATGTCGAGCACCTCGTCGATCAGCGACAGCAGATGCTGGCCGGCCTGGCGGATATGCTCTGCATGCTCGCGC
This sequence comes from Duganella sp. AC917, assembly GCF_979258245.1. Lineage (NCBI taxonomy): Bacteria > Pseudomonadati > Pseudomonadota > Betaproteobacteria > Burkholderiales > Oxalobacteraceae > Duganella > Duganella sp. AC917. The sequence goes on along the minus strand of NZ_OZ409848.1, from coordinate 2,497,955 downwards.
TCGCGCGGCGCCTTTAGACCTGCTTCCAGCAGTTGTGCGTAGCCGAGAATGGCATTTAAAGGCGTGCGCAGTTCGTGACTGGTGCGGGCCAGGAACTGGGTTTTGGCCTGGCTGGCCGCCTGCGCCGCCGACGCGCGCCCGGCCAGCAGCACGCTCGCCTGGTGCAAGCGTTCAGCCAACTGGCCCAGTTCATCGCGGGTGTCCGGCGCCGGTATCAGAGGCAGGTCGCTGTTCAGGCGCTCGGCGTTTTCCGCCGCCAGGCGTACCCGCCGCACCAGGCCGACGGTGAACGTCAGCGTCGCCATCGCGCCGGCCAGGCCGGCGGCGGCGACGGCGATCGTCATCCACAGGTTGCGGTTGGAAGCCTGCTGCAGCGCCACCGCGCGTTCCTCCACCAGCGCCGATTCGCGCAGGCTCATGGCGCCGATTTCGGCGCGCAGCTGATCGAGGATTCCTTTGCTGCTGCGCAGATGTTCTTGCAGCGCGGCCGGGCTGGCGTTGCGCTGGCCGCGCATGATCTCCAGACTGGCCAGTTTATCGTTCAGCAAAGGCGTGATGCGCCGCAGGCTGGCCACTTGTTCGGTGTCGCGGACCTTGGCCTGCAGGCTGGCCAGGGTGGCGGGAAGCTGGGTGACGGCGACGCCATACGGCGTGAGGAAGTCGTCGCGGCCAGTCAGCAGATAGCCGCGCACACCGGTGGCCGCCTCGGCGATCTGCGTGTGCAGGCGCTGGATATCGGCCTGCGCCTGCATGGCGCGCAGCATGTCGGCGGTGGCAGCCGCGGTTTTGCGCTCCAGCGTATAACTGGTGGCGGCGGAACCAAGCAGCAGCGCGAGCGAGGCGGCGATAATGACGCCCCCCTTGAAGCCGAGCGACCAGTGGCGGGGATGGAACGCGCCCGCGCGCTCGCCCGAAGCGCCTGTCATGCGCCCAGCCCCAGATCGGCGGCGCGCACCGCCGCCTGCGTGCGGTCGTTCAGATCGAGCTTGTGCAGGATGCGCTCGACGTGGACCTTCACGGTGCCGGCGGCGATGCCCAGATGCTCGCCCATGGCGGCGTTGGTCCAGCCGCTGGGCAGCAGCGCGAACACCTGCAGCTCGCGCGGCGTCAGCACCTTGAGCATCTCGGCCGCTTCCGGCGCGGCCACGCGCGGCGCGTTCTGCGGCGCCGCCAGCACTGCCGCCAGCATCGTCGCCAGCGCCTGCAACGTAAGCAGGTCGTCCGGTGTCGGTGGCGGCGCGGCCTGGGTGCTGAGCAAAGCGAGCATGCCGCGGTTTTTCCCGTCGAGGCACAGCGGCACCAGCACTTCGAGTCCGACCTGTTGTTCACGGCCGATCCGCAGTCCGCTGGCGATGTCGTGTCGCACCAGCGGCGGACGCGGACCCGGTTGCAGCACCGCCTGCAGGGCGGCCGCATACGCCAGGCGGGCGCCGACAGGCGGCACCTGCCCTTGGCTGGCCAAGACCTGCAAGGCGTCGTCCTTGAGCACCATCACCGCGCCATCCTCCAGCGAAAGGAAGGCCAGCGCCTTCGACAAGGCCGTCGATAGCGCCGACGCGCACAGTCCCTCGCTGGCCAGCGCGCTGGCGGCGTCGGTCAGCAGGCGCCAGCGGGCGGCACTGCCTTCGATCTGGCGGTAACGGTTTCGAACCGTGCGCGCGCTGTCGCCGGCGGGGGGCAGGTGGGTGATGTTGGTCATTTTGGGTGGCGGCATAGTCGAATAAGTGCCGATTATATGCCACTCGGCATACGCGAATACCCCCGACCAGCAGATTTTTGAATCGTCCGCCAAGCCGATACTGGCTTCATTGGCAGGAAACAGCCCGCCAACTTCCTAAACAACGATGGAGCATACGATGAAAAAGATTCTGATTTCCCTGGCACTGGCCGCAGCAAGCACCGTCGCTTACGCCGATGGCGCACCGAAGGTCTACCGCGACGTCGCAGCTGCGCCGACCAACGCGCAGGAAGCGGAAATCGCCAGCCTGTTCGACAAGTGGAACGCCACGCTGGCGACCGGCGACTCCGCCAAGGTGGCCAGCTTGTATGCGGTCGACGGCGTGCTGAAACCCACCGTGTCGAACGAAGTGCGCGATACCCCGGCCTCGATCAAGAACTACTTCGACAAGTTCCTGAAATCGCATCCGGTGGGCACGATCAATTATCGCCACATCCGCATGCTGGGTGCCGATTCGGCGGTCGATAGCGGGGTCTATACCTTCAAGCTGACCAAGGACGGCAAGGTGGAAGATGTGCAGGCACGTTACAGCTTCGTGTACAAGAAGGTCGACGGCACGTGGAAGATCATGAGCCACCATTCGTCGGTGATGCCGGAACTCGCGGCCAAGTAAGACTTACCTCGGCGGCAGCCGTGGTTCGACAAGCCACCCTGGGCCATCAGCCCTCGGTGGCTTTTTGCTCTTCGACCGGATTGAGGCCGCTCCACGAGACGGTGGTCGCTTCGGTCACCAGCACGGATGAACCGGCGCTGATGGTTTGGGCGAAGCGGTGGATGGCGTCGCGCACCTCGTTGATTGGCTCGACGCCGCTGTAGCAAAATTCGCCCGGCGGCAGGTAGTAGCCCTTGCCGTCGTCGGCTTTGATGGCGCCGGCGATGTTGTACTTGGCCAGTTCGACCGCCAGGCGGTGGTAGGTTTGGCTGTCCGGGTCATCGAAGGCGACGCGAATAATGTAATTGACCATGTCTAATCCTCAAAATTGGTGGGGAATCATGGCATAAAAACCGCCCGTTGACTGTTTTTTTGACAAACGTTTTGACCAGCCTGCGGACAAAGCAAAGCCCCGAGCAAGCAGCAAACTTGTCGGGGCTTTTGGTCAATTACCGGAGAAAGCATTTGACTGAACAGAAGAATAGTGAAGAAAACTTAAAATTAACTTAGTTTCATCAAGAGAGCCGGAGCTTTGGCTCGGTGGCCGGATGGTGTAGCATGTCGGACGGCGATTTGGCAGGGTGCAGTGGCCCCCGCCCGCCGGTATTCGAGGATAGATATGCAAATCAAAATTAATGAAGTGCTGCGCGCTTACATCGAACCGCTCACCGAGAGCGAGTACACGGCGCTGGAACGCAGCATCCTGGTCGAGGGCTGCCGCGACGCGCTGGTGTTGTGGCAGGACGTGCTGGTCGACGGCCATAACCGTTATCAAATATGCCAGCAGCACGGCATTCCGTTCAAGGTCACGGAGAACACCAGCTTCCAGAACCTGGACGACGTCAAGCTGTGGATGATCGATAATAATCTCGGCCGCCGCAGCATCTCCGACTATCAGCGCGGCGTTCTGGCGCTGCGCAAGAAGGAGATCGTCGCCGCCCGCGTGGCCGACCTGATGGCGGAAGCTGCGGCCGAGGATGCGCTGATCGCGCCGCCCGAAGGCGATGCGGCCAAGGCCAAGCCGGCCGCCATGCCGCTGACGTCGCGCGAGGACATCGCCCGCGCGGCCCGTTTGAGCAGCGCGACCATCAGCCAGATCGAAAAGATCCAGAAGACGGCGACCCCGGAACTGGTGGAAGCGGTCCGCTCGGGCACGATCTCGATCAACGCCGCCGCCACGGTGGCCTCGCTGCCGGAGGCCGATCAGGTGGCGGCTGTCGCCGGCGGCAAGAAGGAATTGCAGAAGGCGGCCAAGGAAGTGCGCGAATTGCGTGCCGCCTCGCGTCCCGCCAAGGAGCCGAAGGAGGCCAGGGAAGGCGGCGACTACGGGCGTCCGCTGACCGAGGTGGAGGAACTGCGCGCCGAGAACGCGTCGCTCAAGGAGAAAAACGCCGCGCTGCGGGCCGAGATCACCGCGCTGCAACTGCGTATTTCGGAGTTGGTCGACGCCAGCTGATGTTGTAACCACTTTCCACCGCCCGGAGTCCAGTTCATGCCAAGTATGCGTTCCATGCTGCCGTTGATCGGTTTTGTTTCGATGGGGGCGGTGGCGGCGCCAGCGCCGCAGTCTTTGCCGGCGCGTGAGATGCCGGCGGTGGAGATCAAGCGCCTAAAGGCGCTGGCGCAGCGTGTCACCATCCTGCGCGACAAATGGGGCATCCCGCACGTCTACGGGAAAACCGATGCCGACGCGGTGTTCGGCTTGATGTACGCTCAGGCGGAGGATGATTTCCGCCGTGTCGAACGCAATTACATCAACGCCATGGGCCGCCTGGCGGAGGTGGAGGGCGAAGCCGAGCTGTATCGCGACCTGCGCATGAAGCTTTTCATCGACCCGGCCGATCTGCAAGCGCAGTACAAGCAAAGCCCGGCGTGGCTGAAAAAGCTGATGATGGCCTTTGCGGACGGTTTGAACTACTACCTGGCCACGCATCCGGACGTCAAACCGGCGCTGATCACGCGCTTCGAGCCGTGGATGGCGCTCAGTTTCAGCGAGGGCAGCATCGGTGGCGACATCGAAACCATCGATCTGAAACAGCTGGAGGCCTTGTATGCAAACGGCGCGAAGTATCCGCTGTCGCCGCCGGTGCTATTGTCCTCGGCCCCGATGGAGCAGGGTAGCGATCTGGATAAGGAGCCAGGCGGATCGAACGGTTTCGCCATCGCGCCGGCGCTGACCAAAAACGGCCGCGCGCTGCTGCTGATTAATCCGCACACGTCGTTTTACTTCCGTCCCGAAGTGCAGATGCAAAGCCAGCAGGGGCTCAATGCCTACGGCGCGGTCACGTGGGGCCAGTTTTTTGTCTATCAGGGCTTCAACGACCGGGTGGGCTGGATGCACACGTCCGGCGGCGGCGACGTGATCGACGAGTACCTGGAAACCATCGTCGAGAAAGATGGCCGCTATTATTACCAGTACGGCACCGAACAGCGCGCGCTGAAAGCGGTGGTTATCACGCTGCCTTACAAGACCAAGGACGGCATGGCCAGCAAAGTGGTCAAGGTGTATTACAGCCACCATGGGCCGATCGTGCGCGCCAAGGAGGGCAAATGGGTTTCGGTGAGATTGATGAACGAGCCGCTCAAGGCCCTCACGCAATCGTTCATCCGCACCAAGGCGCGCAATTACAAGGACTTTTACAAGTCGATGGAGCTGCGTACCAATTCTTCGAACAACACGGTGTATGCGGACGCAGACGGCAATATCGCCTACTTCCACGGTAACTTCATTCCGAGGCGCGATCCGAAATTCGACTGGAAGCATCCGGTCGACGGCAGCGATCCGGCAACCGAATGGCGGGGACTGCACACGGTCAAGGAGACCATCTCGCTGTTCAACCCCAAGAACGGCTGGATACAGAACACCAACAACTGGCCTTACACGGCGGCGGGTCCCGATAGCCCGAAGGCCAACGACTACCCGGCGTACATGTCGATGAATCCGGAGAACCCGCGCGGCATCCACGCGGTGCGGGTGCTGGAAAACAAAAAAGACTTCACCATCGCCAGCTTGCTCGATGCCGCCTACGACACGCAGCTGCCGGCCTTCGAGCCGCTGTTGCCGCAGTTGTTCGCGGCCTATGACGAACTGCCGGCCAGCGATGCGCTCAAGGTGGCGCTGGCGCCGCAGATCGCCGCGCTGCGCGGCTGGGACATGCGCTATTCGCTGACGTCGACGCCGACATCGCTGGCGATCTACTGGGCGCAGGACTTGACGGCCACGTACGGCCCGGAAGCCAAGACGAAAGAAGTGCTGGTGCTCGATTACATCCAGGCCGCGCTGACGCCGCGTCAGCGGCTGGAGGCGTTGGAGCGCGCGTCGGCCAAGCTGACCGCCGATTTCGGCACATGGCAAACGCCGTGGGGCGAGATCAATCGCTTCCAGCGCCTGACGGGCGACATCGTGCAGCCGTTCGACGACAGCAAGCCGAGTTTGCCGGTGGCGTTCGCGTCGGCCAATTGGGGATCGCTGGCGGCGTACGGCATGACGTCCAAGCAGACGACAAAGAAGATCTACGGAGAACGTGGCAACAGCTTCGTGGCCGCGGTGGAGTTCGGGCCGCGCATCACGGCGCGCAGCGTGCTGGCCGGCGGCCAGAGCGGCGATCCGGCGTCGCCGCATTTCTCCGACCAGGCCGGGATGTACGTGCGCGGGGAACTCAAGGAAGTACTGTTCTACAAACGTGACGTCGAAAAATATCTCGAGCGCCGATACCACCCAGGCTCGTAGCCAGAATCTCGGAAGCAAAAAAACGGCCCGGTCGATTGCGCGACCGGGCCGTTTTCCATTCAATCTATTGCTGGATCAGCTGCCGATACGACCGCCATCGTTTTTGGTGATGACGATGGTGGCCGAGCGTGGACGCTTGCCGGCGCCGTAACCGGCGTTCGACGGCCACTGGCTGGTGTATTTGGTCGGGTCGTTGATGTTCGCCAGCGAGGTGGTTTCACCCGGATGCTGGATATTGATGAACATCGCCTTGCCGTCGGGCGTTTCGGTGATGCCGGTGATTTCCGAACCCGCAGGGCCGACCAGGAAACGCTTAAGCGTATCGGCGGTCGGTTTCTTGCCGATGAAGGTGTCCACGGCCAGGGTGCCGCCGGCGGTGGTGGTGTAGTTCAGCGTCGACTTGGCGCCGTCGCCGACCTTGCCCGGTATTGCCGCCAGCATCATGCAGTTGGTGACATCGGTATAGGCGCCATCATCGGTCTGGATCCAGCAGATGCCGGTGTATGGGCTGAACGCCAGGCCGTCCGGGCTGGAGAAGTCCTGGTCTGCGGTGAGGCTCGACAGGTTGATCTTGCTGCTGTCGGCGCCGCTCTCGGCGCCGAACAGGTACACGTCCCACGTGAAGCTGGTGGCAGCCGCCGCGCCGGTGCCTTCCTTGAAGCGGATGATATGGCCGTTCGGGTTGCCGTTTTGCGCGGTGGTCCCTTTCATGTCGGTGTAGGCGCGCGGATTGGCGCTGTCCGGGGCCAGTTGCGACGAACCGGTAGGATTGACGGTGCGGTTCGAGTTGTTCGTCAGCGTGTAGTAGATCTCGCCGTTGGCCGGGTTGACCGAGCACCATTCCGGGCGATCCATCTTGGTGGCGCCGACTGCGTCAGCCGCCAGGCGGGTGTTGACCATGATGTCAGCCAGGTCGGCGAATTTATAGGCGCTGTAAGCCTGGATCTGCGGGTTCGACATCGACAGCTCGATCCACTGGCCGGTGCCGTCGGCGGCCAGCTTGGCCACATACAGTTTGCCGGAGTCGAGGTATTTGTCGCCGGTCGCCATGCGGTCGGTCGGATTGGCGTCCGCCGCCAGCCAGGTGGCGTTGGAGACGAACTTGTAGATGTATTCGTTGCGCGAGTCGTCGCCCATGTAGACGGCCAGCTGCTGGCCGACGGCGGGCACGCTGAAGGCGGCGCTTTCGTGCGCGTAGCGGCCCAGGGCCGTGCGCTTGCGGATTACCTTGGTCTTGTCGTAGGCGTCCATCTCGACGATGTAGCCCATGCCGTTCATGTCGTTGCGATAGTCGTCGCTGCCGTCGACCGACGCGCCTTTTTTGCTGATGTCCCAGCGCGCGTATTTGTCGTCGGTGCCGGCGGTTTCCCAGCCGTGGCGCGAAGTGGCGCCCTGGTTGCGGCCATAGCGCTTCAGCGCGACGACCGATTTGTCGCCACGGGCGGCATCGTCGGTGGCGCTGCGGGCGAAGTAGTTGGCCCAGTTTTCTTCGCCGCTCAGGTAGGTGCCCCATGGCGATTTGCCGGTGCCGCAGTTATTCAGCGTGCCGCGCGTCTTGGTGCCGGTCGGCGAGTACTTGGTCACCACCAGCGCGTTGCCGCGCACCGGACCGGAGATCTCGATGTCGCTCAGCGGGGTGACGCGCCGGTTGAAGGCCGAGTCGTTCACGGTGGCCCAGGTCGCGCCGGTCTTTTTCACTTCGATGACGCTCAAGCCGTGGACAGCGATTTCCTTGTCCACTTCAGCGGCGGGACGCGGCAGCGAGGTGGTGCCGCCGTTCACGTGCAGGAAGTGCGAGGCCAGTTTTTCGTCGGTGGTCGCTTCGTGGTTCATCGCCAGCACGCCGCGCTCGACGCCCGATGCCAGCGGTGCGCCCGCTGCGGACAGGCCGAAGTACTCCATGCCGTCGTGGTGGTCGCCGGCGCGGTTTTCGAAGTCGGTGTCGGTGCCGTCGTTCTTGTAGGCCGGGGTGGCGGCGCGCAGCGAGTCGCCCAGCGCGTAGATCGGGGTGGCGGTGTAACCGGCAGGAACCGATACTTGGTCGGCCAGGCTTTTCGGCACGGCGGCGAAGGCCAGCAGTTTTTCGGTCGGTGCCGGGGTTGGGGTAGGCGTTGGCGTGACTGCCGGCGCGATGTTGTCGCTGCCGCCGCAGGCGCTCAGACCCATCGATCCCATGATCGCCGTGGCTGCCGTCACAGCACCGCCGCGCAGCATGTTGCGGCGGCTCATGCGTGCGGCCAGGATCGTGTTGAAGTGCTCGCTTGGCGAGGCGTGGCTCTCGATATCATCCGCGTTGAGGGAAGTGCGGACCAGATCGTTTGGCTTGTTCATTGGGTGGCTTGTCCTGTAGTGACATGGTTAAAATGGCAAGCGCATGATAGCTAGCCTTTATGACGTCGCCATGACAGAACGATGACAAGGTAGTGACAGTCGGTTTGTTTTTTGGACCGCAATATATATTGATGTCGTCTACGCTCGTTAGTGGTTTAGTATCTGGTCTTTTACTTATTAAGATGAAGATGCTAACTCGCGCGATGGTGATGGCGGTTTTGGGGACGTTGGTGTCGATGTCGGTGCTGGCGCAGACAGCGCTCGATCTGGCACCGCCGGAAGGTTGTCAGGTGATCGCCAAGGGGCGCGGTGTTGCGGTTGCCGAGGCGCGCCCGGCGGTTTTTCCGCCGACGCAGCTCGAAGTCCGGACACCGGTGCCGCCAACGCTGTATCCAGCCGCAGGGCGCGACTATCTTCTCTATGAGCTCTACTTGAGTAACTTCTCCGATGACGCCATGCCGGTGCGCGGCGTCGAGATTCTCGACGCCGACGATGGCGCGATGCGCGTCGTTGGCGTGTTGAGCGAGCCGCAATTGAAGCAGCGCCTGCGCATGGTGGGCGGCGACGCCGGTGGCGAAAAAATACGTTTGGGCGCGGGGCAGGGCGCGATCGTTTCGCTGTGCCTGGTCTTCGAAAAAACGGCGGCGCCGCTGAAGTTGCGCCACCGCGTGCTGCTCGATGGTGCGGCTTTTGCCGACGGTCCGGCGGTTTCCACCCGCGCGACCAAATTGCAGGTGTTGGGCCGCCCGTTGTCCGGATCGGATTGGACGGCCGATAACGGGCCGAGCCTGCACTCGCATCACCGGCAAGGGGTGATAGTCGCCGGCGGTCTGGCGCAGAACGCGCGCCGCTATGCTGTCGACTGGAAGAAGTATCGGGATGGGCAGATGTATGGCGGTGATGCGCGCGACGTCCACGCCTATTATTCGTATGGCCTGGACGTGCTGGCCGTCGCCGACGGCATGGTGATCGGCGCCAGAAACGACATGCCGGATAATATCCCGCGCACTAAGGATGGCTTCACGCCCGCCGTGCCGATGACAATGGATAACCTGGCCGGCAATTTCGTTTTCATCGATCTGGGGAATGGCCAGTATGCGCAGTATGCGCATATGCAGCCGGGCAGCGTGCGGGTCAAGGCTGGCGACAAGGTGCGCAAAGGGCAGCTGGTGGGGCGCATCGGCAATTCGGGCGACGCGCGGGTGCCGCATTTGCATTTTCAGGTCACCAACGGGACGGATATCCTGGATGGCGAGGGCTTGCCTTACCTGATCGACCGCTTCCGCATGCGGGTCGGCGATGGCAAATGGGAGTCCCGTACACGCGAATATCCGCTCGATGGTGCGGTGATCGATTTTGGGGCGGAGTAGCCCGCGGAACGCGGCTAGTTGACGATCGCCTGTTCCAGCCTGACCCATTCCAGGTTGGCGATGGTGTTGTTGCGGACATTGCCGTCCTTGTGGCGCACGCCGGTGAGCCGTTCCGGGTTGGGCAGGTAGGCCTCGGCCACCAGCTCGTGCACCCAGAACTCGCCCACGCGATTGCCCCCGCGTAGTTTGACTTTCAGGCCTTCGGGGTAGATCACCGGGCGCAGCACATTGACTTTGGTGCCCCCGGCGACCATTACGCGGCCATCCCTGGAGACTTTGTAAAAGCCGCTTCCCGGGATGGGCCGCGCGCTGGCGACGCCTATCGAGTAGACACAGGCGACGACGACGACGGCGATGAGGATGACGACGAATTCCATCTTGATTACGGTCTGGTTTCAGGCATGATTGTTCACGCTGTGGATACTAGCAGCTAAATGGCGTCGAGCGAGCCCCGAATATCGGCCCTTAAATCCTCTATATCTTCGATTCCGACCGACAGCCGTATCAGACCGTCGCCAATTCCCAACGCCGCGCGCTGCGCCGGCGGGATGGTGGCGTGGGTCATAAGCGCCGGGTGCTCGATCAGGCTCTCGACACCGCCCAGGCTCTCAGCCAGCGCGAAAACCTCGCAATGCTCGAGGAAGCGCCGGGCGCCGGCCAGGTCGGTGTTCAAATCGATCGAGATGATGCCGCCGAAGCCTTCCATCTGGCGTTTTGCCAGCGCGTGCTGCGGATGCGATTCGAGGCCGGGATAATAGACGCGGCGGATTTCCGGCTGCTGTTCCAGCCAGCGCGCCAGCTCCAGCGCGCTGCGGCAGTGTCGCTCCATGCGGATCGCCAGCGTTTTGACGCCGCGCAGCGTGAGGAAGCTGTCGAACGGCCCGGCGATGGCGCCGACCGAGTTTTGCAAAAATCCCAATTGTTCGCACCAGGCCTGCTGGTGCGGCTCGGCACCGACGATGGCGATGCCGCCGATGACGTCCGAGTGGCCGTTCAGGTACTTGGTGGCCGAATGCACGACGATGTCGAAGCCGTGTTCCAGCGGACGTTGCACCAGCGGGCTGGCGAACGTGTTGTCGGCCACGGCGATGATGCCGCGCTCACGGCAGATGGCGGCGATGGCTTCCAGGTCCGCCAGCTTGAGCATCGGGTTGGTCGGCGTCTCCACCCAGACCATTTTTGTTTCCGGCCTGATCGCCGCCAGCAGGTTTTTAGGATTGGTCAGATCGACGTAGGTGAAGTCATGGCCGGCGCTGCGGCGGCGCACCCGTTCGAACAGGCGGTAGGTGCCGCCGTACATGTCGTCGCCGGCGATGATGTGCGAGCCGGCGTCGGCCAGCTCCAGCACCGTCGATATCGCCGCCAGGCCCGAGGCGAAGGCAAAGGCTTGCGCGCCGCTTTCCAGGTCGGCGACGCAGCGCTCGAGCGCCCAGCGGGTGGGATTGTGCGAGCGACCGTAATCCAGGCCCTTGTGTACGCCGGGGCTCTCCTGCACGTAGGTGGAGGTGGCGTAAATCGGCGGCATGATGGCGCCGGTCGACGGATCGGGCGACTGCCCGGCGTGGATCACGCGCGTCGACAGCGCTTGAGCGGCTTTTTTAGTCAAGATAATGTCCTTCGGAGATGGTTGAGCAGGTCGAATCTGGTAATCAAGCCGTAGAAGATGTCGCCGTCGGCCACCACCGCAGTCAGGCCGCGATCGAGTACCGTGCGCAGCGCATGCAGGTCGGCCGACGGGTGCAGTGTTTCGAGGCGCCGCGTCATCGTCGCGCCGACCGGGTTGGCGAAGCGCTCCGGCAGCGTGTCCACCGTCAGCAGCAGGTCCGATTCGTCGATGATGCCGACCAGCCGGCCGGCGGAGATTACCGGCAGCTGCGCCAGATCGGCGGCGCGCATCCGGTTGAAGGCGATCAGCAGCGAGTCCTCCGGCGAGACGCTGACCACCTGGCCGGCGTCGTAACGGCGTCCGATCAGGTCGCGCAGGTCGCGCTCCTGCGGGCGCCTGAGCAAACCCTGGTCCTGCATCCAGCCGTCGTTGTAGACCTTGGACAGGTAGCGGGTGCCGGTATCGCAGACGAAGCTGACCACCCGTTTGGGCGAGGTCTGCTCGCGGCAGTATTTGAGTGCGGCGGCCAGCAGCGTGCCGGTTGACGAGCCTCCCGGTATGCCTTCCTCGCGCAGCAGGGTGCGGGCGCTGTCGAAGCTTTGCTGGTCGGTGATGGTGTAGGCCTTGCGCACGCCGGTCATGTCGGCGATGGCGGGGATGAAGTCCTCGCCGATGCCTTCGACCGCCCACGATCCGCTGGTGTCGGCGACGCGGCCGGTTTCGATGTACTCGGTCAGGATCGAGCCTTGCGGGTCGGCCAGCACGAATTCCACATGCGGCGCCACGCGGCGGAAGTAGCGGGTCAGTCCCGTCAAGGTGCCCGAGGAGCCGACACCGACGACGATGGCGTCGACGTCATGGCCGGTCTGCTCCCAGATTTCCGGCCCGGTGGTGGTTTCGTGCGCCAGCGGATTGGCCGGGTTGTTGAACTGGTCGGCGAACCAAGCGCCCGGCGTTTCGGCGGCCAGCCGCGCGGCGAAGTCCTGGTAGTACTCGGGATGGCCCTTGCCGACATCGGAGCGGGTGGTGCGCACCTCGGCGCCGAGCGCCTTGAGGTGCAGCACTTTTTCGGTCGACATTTTGTCCGGCACGACCAGCAGCACGCGATAGCCCTTGAGCCGTCCGACCAGCGCCAGACCGAGGCCGGTGTTGCCGGCGGTCGCTTCGATGATGGTGCCGCCGGGCTGGAGGCGACCGTCCGCTTCCGCCGCTTCGATCATCGACATGCCGATGCGGTCCTTGATCGAGCCGCCGGGGTTTTGCGATTCCAGTTTGAGGAACAGTTGGCAGGGACCGGTGTCGAGACGGGTAATCTCGATCAGTGGCGTGTTGCCAATCAATGTAAATAGTGCGGGTGTGCGCATGAGGTCTCCTTGCTGCTTTTCAGGCAAGTATGCGCTTTTTTACGTCGTTGGGTGCGTCTTGTAGATACCGCTACCGCGCCTGCGCGATGCAGACGCGGCGGCTTCAGCCATTAAAGGCTCGGCGCGTTGTACAGCTCCGGGTAGGCTTCGCGGTAGGCGGCCAGTTCGGCGCGGACCTGGGCGCGGGTTTTGCCTTGCGGGGCGGCGCTTGGCACCTGGTTCTGGTACTGCTCGCCGGAGGTCACTTCGCCGCGTTGCTGCGCAGCCAGCAGTTCCGCACGGACTTCGGCGCGGGTTTTGGTCGAGATGAAGCTGCCGTTGTCGTTGCCATACTGCTCACCGGAGACTGGCGCGTTGCCGGCGGCGACGGCGGCCTTGTATTCGGCGATGACCTGGGCGCGGGTGACCTGACTGGTTTCCTGGGCAGATACTGCTGCGGAAGCGAACAAAGCTGCGAGGGAGAGGGCGATGGCTGCGTTTTTCATGGTGTGGCTCCTGATATATAAAGTTTGTATGGTTGTTGCGGCGTACATTTGACGGTCAGTAATCGCTAGCAATTAGATCGCTTACTACTCTTCGCTTGCCTTGCTTGGTCATTTGTTTGCCAGTGAGTGAACTATACATAGTGCGCGATATAATAGCTAGCTAATAATACCTATCGGGCTGATAGCTGTGCCCAATGGGGCATTTCCAGGGTTTATAATCGCGACCTTAATACAGTACATTTTGAAGGCAGGCGGCAGTGGCAAAACTCTATTTTCGATACTCTGCGATGAACGCGGGCAAGTCCACGGCAATGCTGCAAGTGGCGCACAACTATGAAGAGCAGGGCCAGCAGGTGCGCCTGTTCACGGCCGCCATCGACAACCGTTATGGCGTGGGGCAGGTGACCTCGCGGCTGGGACCGCAGCGCCAGACCGAGGTGTTCGACGCCGACACCGATTTCCTTGCCAAGATCGACCAGAAGATCGCCTGTCTGCTGATCGACGAGGCGCAGTTCCTGTCGACGGCCCAGGTGCAGCAGCTGCATCAGTTGGCGCAGGTGCGCGGCATCCCCGTGATCACCTACGGGCTGCGCACCGATTTCCGTGGCGAGCCTTTCCCCGGTTCCGCCTATCTGCTGGCGCTGGCCGACGATATCGAGGAACTCAAGAACATCTGCAGCTGCGGCAAGAAGGCGACGATGAACATCCGCGTCGACCAGAACGGCAAGCGCATGAAAGAGGGCGAGCAAATCAGCATCGGCGGAAACGAGAGTTATCGCCAGGCCTGCGGACGGTGCTTCTACTCCGAATAAGCCGCGACTGATCGCAAGCCATACCGGTCGGCACGCATCTCCAGGATTTTTAACGCAACTCGATTGCATCGGCATGTATAATGCAAGTCTATTGCGTTTGGAATTTTTTTGGAGTCTCTATGCTGATGGTGCGTCACACCCGCCTGGCGATATGCCTGGCTGCCGCTTTTCCCTTGTTTGCGTCGGCCGCGGCCGACGAACCGGAAGTCGTCGAGGTCACCGGCGTTCGCCAGCCTTATCGCAGTCTGTCGGCGACCGCCGCCACCAAGACCGAGACGGACTTGAAGGATTTGCCGCAAAGCGCGCGCGTGCTGACCGCCGACATGCTGCGCGACGCTGGTGTGAGCCGTTTCGCCGATGCGCTGGAACTGGGTAGCGGCATCTCGCGACAGAACAACTTCGGCGGCGTGTGGGACAGCTACGCGGTGCGCGGCTTCACCGGCGATCCTAACTACGGGTCCGATTTCCTGGTCAACGGCTTCAGCTCCAGCCGGGGATATAACGGCTTGCGCGACAGCGCCAACGTCAATAGCATCGAGATTTTGAAGGGGCCGGCGGCCGCCTTGTATGGACGCGGGGAGCCGGGCGGCATCGTCAACATCGCCACCAAGAAGCCCTTGTTCCAGCCGTCGTACATGTTGGAGCAATCGATCGGCAGCCATGACACTTACCGCACCGCCGCCGACCTGACCGGACCTCTGGGCGAGACCGTCGCCTACCGCCTGAACGCGGCCTACGAAAAGGGTGACAGCTTCCGCGACACGCTGTCGTCGAAGCGGCACATGCTGTCGCCGTCGTTGATCTGGCGCGTGACGGACGACACCACCGTGTCCTATGAGCTGGAGCAGTTCGAGCAGCAGGCCTACTTCGATCGCGGCGTGGTCGCGGTCAAGGGCGTTCTCGGATTGATTCCGAACTCGCGCTTCCTTGGCGAGGCGGCCGACGGACCGACCGAGGTGAAGTCGCTCGGCCACCAGGTCTTCGTGCAGCATGATTTCAGGGATGGCTGGTCGCTGCAAAGCGGCGTGGCCTATCGCAGCAGCTCGATGAAAGGCTTTTCGACCGAGGCATCGGCCCTGCAGGCGGACGGCCGCACCTTGTGGCGCCAGCGCCGCTTCCGCGATTTTTCTGCGCAGGACTGGTCCGGCCGGGTCGAGTTGCTGGGCAAGGTGAGCACCGGCGCCTTGCGGCATAACCTGCTGTTCGGTGTGGACGGCTACCGCTTTGTCGACGACCGGCTTCAGTTGCGCAAGAATCCCAACGCGGCGGCGCCTTACGCCATCGATATTTATCAGCCGGTGTACGGTGGCGCGCAGCCGACCACACTCGGACCATCGATCAACACCAGGGAGCAGCAATGGTCCACCGCGTTCTACGCGCAGGATCAGATCGACCTGACCACGCAGTGGAAGGCGCTGCTGGGCGTGCGGCGCGACGCCTACCGCCAGACCATCATCAACGCCAATCGCAACGGGTTACAGAATCATCAGACGCTCGACGCCACCAGCCCGCGTATCGGCCTGGTGTACCAGCCGAACGGTCAGATATCGCTGTACGCGTCGGCAGGCAAGTCGTTCCGTCCGAACAGCGGCATCGGCATCAACAACGAATCGTTCCCGGCCGAGACCAGCCACGCCTACGAAACCGGCATCAAGTTCGACACCGCCGACGGTAAGTTGAGCAGCACACTGGCGCTGTATTCGATCCGCAAAAAGAACGTGCTGACCCTGAATCCGTTGGACACCAACTTCTCGCTGGCCGCCGGCGAGGTGGGAAGCAAGGGCGTGGAGCTCGATGTGTCGGGGGAGCTGGCGCGCAAGCTGCAGTTGTCGTTCTCCTACGCGTACACCGACGCGAAGGTATTGCACGACAACGTGCTGGCGGTCGGCGGCGCGCTGCCCAATGTGCCGAAACAAAGCGCGAATCTGCTGCTGGTGCGCGAATTTGCCGTCGGCGGCGCGCGCGCATCGCTGGGCGGCGGTCTGACGTACGTCGGCGAGCGCAATGGCGACGTGGCGATCACCAGCACTTTCAAGCTGCCATCCTATACCACCGCAAAGCTGGTATCGTCCTACTCGCCGACCAGCAAATTGCGCTTGTCGCTGGACGTCGACAATCTGTTCGACAAGACCTACTACCCGAGCTCCTACCAGCAAACCTGGGTGGCTGCGGGCGAAGAGCGCCGCGTCACGTTGAAGGCGCAGTACAAATTCTAAAGTATGAGTTCAGCGAGTGATATGAGCGTGACTGCGACTGTAAATGGCATGACCGTGCAGCCCGCGCGCGGCACCCGCGTGGCGTCGATCGACGTGATGCGCGGCCTGGTGATGATGGTGATGCTGCTCGATCACGTGCGCGAGCGCTTCTTCCTGCGCTGGCCCGTGCCCGATCCGATGGATATCGCCACCATCGAACCGGCGCAGTTCTTCGGCCGGTTCGCGGCGCATTTTTGCGCGCCGATCTTTGTGTTCCTCACCGGCTTGTCGGCGTGGCTGTATGCGCACCCCGCCAGCGGGCCGCGTTCGGCCACCGGCTTTCTGCTCAAGCGCGGCTTGTTCCTGGTGCTGCTGGAAATCTTCGTCATCAATGTCTCATGGAGCGGCCGCTTTCCACCGCCGACCATTTATCTGCAGGTGATCTGGGCGATCGGATTGTCGATGATCGCGCTGGCGCTGCTGCATCGGCTGCCGCGCAAGGTGCTGGTGGCGCTGGGATTGATCATCGTGTTCGGACATAACCTGCTGACGCCGATTTCGTTCGCCCCGGGTAGCTGGGGTTTCGTCCCCTGGACGATCTTGCACGATCGCGGCTTCCTGGTGGCGGAAGGGGCGATGAAGATCAAGATCAGCTATCCGCTGCTGCCGTGGATCGGCGTGATTTTGCTCGGTTACGCTGCAGGTCCGTGGTACGCCAGATCGGAGCAGCCTGCGCATCGCCGCAGGATCTTGCTGATCGCCGGATGCGTGTCGATGGCGTTGCTGCTGGTGCTGCGTGGCTTGAACATCTATGGCGAGACGCTCGACTGGGTGCAGGGCGAGACGGCGGTAAGGACGGTAATGTCGTTCCTGAACGTGACCAAATATCCGCCTTCGCTGGCGTTCTTGCTGATCACGGTGGGAGGAGGGTGCCTGGTGCTGGCGTGGCTTGAAGGGCGCGACAATGGATTTTTGCGCGTGGCAGCCGTGTTTGGCGGCGTACCGATGTTCTACTATCTGCTACATTTGTTCACGCTGCTGTTGCTGCAGGAAGCCGCGCTGGCGCTGTTCGGCGCCAACTATGGCGGGCGCTATGAGTTCGACAGCTATTGGGCGGTGTGGCTGATGTCGGCCGCGTTGATACCGCTGCTGTACCGGCCGTGCAAAGTGTTCGGCCAGTTCAAGCGCCGCACCACAATGGGGTGGGTGAAGTATCTTTAGCACATGGCGGATTAGCGTAGAGTAATCCGCCATGCACGCGACGCGGCGGCCCGTCGATGGCGGATTTCGGCGTTCCGCCTAATCCGCACTACGCATTTCCTCGGGCTTACGCCGCCAGCGGCAGCTTGATCATCACCGGCTTCTTGAACTCGAAACGCTTGATCTCGCCCACCATCAGCACATAGCAAAGGATGGCGACGGCGGCGTTGGCGCCAACGAATACCAGCGCGCCGGCAAACGAACCGGTCTGCTGCAGGATGTAACCGATGACGATCGGCGTGGTGATACCCGCCGTGTTGCCGAAGGTGTTGAACAGCGCGCCGCTCAGGCCGCCTGCTTCCTTCGGCGACGTATCCGCCACCACCGCCCAGCCCAGCGCGCCGATCCCTTTGCCGAAGAACGCCAGCGACATCACGGTGATGACCAGCCAGTCGGTTTCGACGTAATTGCAGATGATCATGGACATCGCCAGTAGCAGGCCGCAGACGATCGGCGTTTTACGGGCCACCGACAGCGAGAAGCCGCGCTTGATCAGACGGTCCGAGATCACGCCGCCCAGCACGCCGCCGAGGAAGCCGGCCACCGCGGGCAGCGCGGCGACAAAGCCGGCCTTCAGAATCGTCATGTGACGCTCGGTGACCAGATAGACAGGGAACCAGGTCAGGAAGAAATAGGTCAGCGTGTTGATGCAGTACTGGCCGATGTAGACGCCCAGCAGCATGCGGTTGCCCAGCAGTTGGCGGATCGCCGAGCCGGTGTCCAGCTTGGTCGTCGCGATCGCTTTATCCTTGCTTTCCAAGTCGATCAGCGCGCCGCCCGCCTTGATGTAGGCCAGCTCGGCCGCGTTGATGCGCGGATGGTCTTTCGGTCCGTACACCATCTTGAGCCAGATGAAGGACATCAAAATCCCCAGTCCGCCCATGACGTAGAACACGCTTTCCCAGCCGTGGGTGTGGACCAGCCAGCCCATCAGTGGCCCGAACAGCACCGTGGCGAAGTATTGCGCCGAGTTGAAGATGGCGGCGGCCGTGCCGCGCTCGGCGGTCGGGAACCACGAAGAGGCCAGACGGCTGTTACCGGGGAAAGACGGCGCTTCGGCTGCGCCGACGGCCAATCGCAGGCAGAACAGCGTGGTCAGCGCGGCGGCGCCGGTCAGGAAACCCACCGTGCCCATCAGCAGGGTGAACAGCGACCACATGAAGATACTGAAGAAATAGGTGATCTTGGTGCCGAAGCGGTCGAGCAGCCAGCCGCCCGGTAATTGCGCCAGCACATAAGACCAGGCGAAAGCCGAGAACACATAGCCCATTTGCACCGGCGACAGCCCGAGCAGCTTTTTCAGCTCGGGGCCGGCGATGGCGATGGTGGCGCGGTCGGCGTAGTTGATGGTGGTGACTGCGAACAATATTGCCAGAATGAGCCAGCGAACCTTGGTCGCCTTTTCGTGTTGAGGGGCCATGCTATCTCCTTACCAGTTTTATTGCGCCAATCATAGCCCAGATATCAGACATCATACAACAGGATATCTGACTATTTTTTTACTCGGCGGCGGCGCGCGTTGAAAAACAATAAGCTCGTAAAATCAATAGGTTAAACGTTTTCCTTCATTTCTCTTACCGGCTGAGGTTGTATGACGACTGGTAGTCGTAGATGGTCGGAGCAACTTGAAGATGGCACGAATATGCAGAGCGCATCCGCGCACGATTGACAACATGCTGTCAAGATGGTTAGATGCTGCATGACGAAAAAAGACGATCCATTACTGATACGTGAGTTGGTTATCACGCTGTTTGGCACCAACGGCCGTCTGGTGGAAGCGGGTAACGCGCTCGTGCGCCCCATCGGTTTGACCACCGCCTGGTGGCAAGTGCTCGGCGCGCTGGGCTATTCGCCGGTGCCGCTGCCGGTGGCCCATATCGCACGCAACATGGGTTTGACCCGGCAGGCCGTGCAGCGCGTGGTGGAGTTATTGGCGGAGCGGGGCTTTGTCAGCCTGGAAGCCAACCCGCACCACCAACGTGCAAAGCTGGTGGTGCTGACGCCCGCCGGCAGCGCCGCGTTGCGGGCGGCCGAGGTGGCCGTGGCGCCGCTGGACCGGCTCGTCATCGACCGCATCGGGGCCGAGCGGGTCGAGATCGCTATCTCGGTATTGAATGAGCTCAGAGAGGGGCTGGCCTACGCGCTTGACGAACCGGCGACTGCCTCGCACACAACGGCATCACAACCCAAGGACCTGCCATGACTACTTTTTCGCCCGAGAACGGCTTTGACACCGACGTCATCATTATCGGCGGGGGCCCGGTTGGCCTGACCACCGCCTGCGCGCTGGCGCATCACGGCGTCGACTTTCGCATCGTCGAACAACGCCGAGAGCCCAAGCCGAATTCGCGGGCGAACAATCTGTGGGCGCGGCCGCAGGAGCTGCTGGCCAGCATCGGCATCCGCGACGCGCTGGCGGAAAAGTCGTACCGGATCACGCAGGTGAACACAATGCTCAACGGGAAAACGGTCGATCCGATCCAGATCGCCGGGGTCGCAAGTCCATATCCGCAAGTTCTCTACAGTGGCCAGGACGTCATCGAGCAAGTCCTGACCGAGCAAATCGGCATCAAGGGCGGCACGCTCGAGCGCGGGCGCAAAGTGATCGGGTTCGAGCAGGATGCGGAGGGCGTGACGGTGACGCTGGCCGAGGTGGGGGACGACGGTGAGACGACTGGAGCGCCGGCCGAGCAATTGCGCTGCCGCTATCTGATCGGCGCCGATGGCGGGGAAGGCTTTGTGCGTAACCACCTCGACTTGGCGTTTGAGCCGGAAAAACTGCCGGACTGTATGAACCGCCAGGTCGATGCCAAGCTGAGCTGGCGGCGTTCGACCGACTTCGATCATCTCTGGTTCTTCTATTACCCGCGCGGCTTTTGCGGCGTGCTGCCGGTGTGGGAAGGTTATCACCGTCTGTTCTTTTTGTCGGATGACGCCGGTTTGCCCGAGCGCGATCCAACGCTGGAAGAAATGCAAGCCGACGCCCGCGAGGTGACCCAGGACGAGACGCTGACGCTGACCGATCCGATCTGGTTGACTCACAGCCGCTTCCAACATGGCGTGGCGAAAGGATATGCGAGGGATCGCGTGCTGCTCGTGGGCGATGCCGGCCATATGACGCTGCCGGCGGGCGGACAGGGCATGAACGCGGGGCTGCACGACGCGGTCGGCGTCGCCTGGCGGCTGGCCATGATATTGGGCGGCAAGGCGCAACCGGTCGTGCTGGAGTCCTACGACGCCGAGCGCGGGGGAGAGCACCGCCGCCTTGACGCGCAACAGGAACAGGGCTTTCGCAACAGCGTCTATCGCGGCGCGGTCAAGGACGCGGCGATGGGCGTGGCGGCCAATTTCCTGCCCAACATCGGCGCGCTGATACAGGGCACCGACGATCTTCAGCAGCTCTCGGTCGCTTACCCGGACAGTCCGCTGAACGAGGACCATCTGGGCGGCCTGCGCGAACTGCTGCATCGGCGCGCGCCGCATCCCGGCGAGCGGGCGCCGGACGCCGACGTTATCGCCGCCGATGGTTCGTCGTCGAGCCTGTTCGCGCATCTGTACAACCCGGACGGGTTCAGCTGGGGCTGGACCTTGCTGGCGTTCGACGGGCAACAGTCACAGGCCTTGCCCCGCTTGCGGATCGCGCTGGCCGGCGTGTCCGGATGGGAGTTGGTACGGCCAAGGCTGGTGCTTGGCGCGGCGGTCCCGCAGCCGGGCGAGGCGACGGTGCTGTCCGATCTGGATGGCGTGGCGCATGCCGCGTATGGTGTCGAGGGCACGCCCGCATTGATCCTGGTGCGGCCGGACGGCCATATCGCCTTCCGTGGCCCGGGCGACAAACCCGACCTGCTGCGCGCCTACTGTGAAAAGGTATTTGGCGCGGCGGCGGGGCAGACCGCCTGAAAGGTCGGCATCCGGCGCTAAAATTGACGCGCACGGCGTGCCGTGCGAGGATGGCGCATGATGATTACCTCCGCCAACCTCAACGCTGTCGCAGCCATCGTGCCCTCGGGATTGCTGGTGTTGACCTGGTGGTGCGCGTTGCGCAGCGTGCGCCATACGGGCTGGGGGATCGCGATATTGACGCTGGTTGGCACGATCAGCCATGAAGCCTTGCACGCAATCGTCGGCTGGGTGTGTCGCGCCAAACCCTCGTCGTTCTCGATCGTGCCGAGAAGGCAGCGGGACTGCTGGGTGCTCGGCTCGGTCAGTTTCAGAAACCTCAACATCTGGAATTCGGCGCCCGTGGCCTTTGCGCCATTGTTGCTCGCGTGGGTTGGTTGGTTCGCCTTCAGGCACTGGACCGGTCCGGCATTCGACGCCGGGCATTATCTGAGCTGGGTGCTATCGGGCTATATCGTCGCGGTGTGCCTGTTCTCGTGCATCCCGTCGCACATCGATTTCCGGATGGGCGCGCTGTCGGGGCTGATGTACGCATGCGTCGCCGGACTGTTGTGGGCGGTGGTTCTGGTGAGTTAAGTGTGGCCGGACGATCGGGATGGCCGGCTGCGCGGCGGCCATCCCTCAAGCGACGCCTAGTGTTTCATCGGGGTGCTGTTCAGCGCCCGAACCGGCGCGTCCACCTGCACCTTGGTGCGGACTTTCTGCGCGTCTTCCACTTCCAGCGTCAGCGGCACGGTGGCGCCTTCCTTCAGCGGTTGCTTCAGTTCCAGCAGCATCAGGTGGTAGCCGCCGGGGCTGAGCTTGACCGGCTTGCCGGCCGGCAGATCCAGCGCGGTGACTTCGCGCATGCGCATCACGTCGTCGACCATTTTCATTTCATGCACTTCGACCACGCCGGCCGCCGGCGAACTGACGCCGACCAGCTTGGCGCCTTGCGTCGAGGTCAGCGTCATGAAGGCGCCGGTGGCTTTTTGCGCGGCTACGGTGGCGCGCACCCACGGTTCGCCGACGGTCACTTGGGCCAGGGCGGGAAGGGCGGCGAGCAGCAGCAGGGAGAGCAGTTTTTTCATTGGAATAGTCCTTTCAGGAAGCTTGTTGGTCGTGCGGGGGCCATCAGCTTGCGCAAGTCGTCGGCGCATTGCTGGGCGGATTGGTCATGTTTGAACGCGAGCCGGATCTTGCTGTCGGCGTCGAACACGTAGGTGATGGCGGTGTGGTCCATCGAGTACGAACTGCCGCTGGGAACCTTGCGATAGAAGATTTTGAAGTCGGCGGCGGCCTTGGCGGTTTTCGCCAGGTTGCCACGCACCGCGACGAAGGTCGGATCGAAGGCGCGCATGTATTCGTTCAGCAGCGGTCCGGTGTCGCGCTCGGGGTCGACGGTGGCGAAAACGATTTGCAGCTTGTTGCCGTCTGCGCCCAGCAGGCGTTTGATTTCGACGGCGCGCGACAGCGCCGTCGGGCACACGTCCGGACACTGCGTGAAGCCGAAGAACAGCAGCACGTATTTGCCTTTGAAGTCGCGCAGCGAGGCCGGTTTGCCGTCGGCGTAGAACAGCTGGTAGTCCGGCCCGATGGCGGCGCCGGTCACGTCGATGGCGTTGTAGGCGGGCGCCGCCATGGCGGGCGTCGCGGCCACCAGCATGCCGAGCGTCGCAAGTGTGGAGATGAAATACCTTCGTTGCATAGATATCCTGTCGATGATGAAAAGGCGTGCGCAGGCGCGGCACCCGATCTCGGGGCGGCGTTTCGTGCGCTTCAAGCGAGGGTCAGGATTGCGACGGCGGGCCGCGCGGCTTGGCACCGGACCAGGCGGCCAGCGGCGAGGGCGACAGATAGCTCAGGGATGGATAGGCGTCGTGACCGTCGAGCAGCGCGACCAGCGCCGGGATGGCTGGCGGCGGCGCGGTCGGGGTCGCGTGGGTGGCGCAAAACACGCAGTGCTGCATGCCCGCTGCGGGCATGTCCTGCGAGCGCTTGGCGGGCGTGGCGCTGCAAATGTCGAGCGTGAGCGGATCGCGCAGCAGCGTCGACATCGCTTGGCCTAGCGCCGGCGTCAACAAGTTCAGCAAGATCGCGATGCAGACGATCAGGCTGGTTCGGCGCCGGTGTGTAAAGAGGTTACCCATGTGCTAATTATAGGTGAAAACGGGCTGACGCCCAGCTACCGGCAATCACTCGATCTTTTTTACCAGCCCTACCGTGATACGCCGCGCGACGAAATGATCGAAGCCGGCCTGGCGGAACGTGCTGGTGTCGGTGGTGTAGCTGCGGCGGCTGCCATCGAAAATATCGTTGGCGTTGACGGTCAGGCTGAGCGTTTTCGACAGCGCGTACTTCCAGGTCAGGTTGCCATTGCTGGTCGCGCCGAAGCGGCCGAGCGGCGTGATGCCTGCCGACTGGCCGTGCGCGTCGAGCGACAGGGTATCCGGCCCCAGGGTGTAGGCGGCACGCAGGTTGACATAGCCGGAGATGTCGTTCTGGCGCACGATGCCGGACAGGTCCGGTGTCCGTAGCGTGACGCGGTAGGCGCCGCCATCCATGCCCAATTGCAGCTTCGCATCCGGTGTCCAGGTGATCGAGCTGGTGAGGCCGGTCGAACTGGCCTGGCCGCCGTTCTGCTTTGAGGTCACGATCACATCGTCGGCGAAACTGCGCGCATCGGTCACCGTATTGCTGCTGGTGCGATAAAACGCCTTCAGACTGCCGTTGAGTTGCTTCCCGCCCGCATCCGTGCCGACTTCCCAGGACGTCAGTTGCTGCGGTTTTAATGCCGGATTGCCACGGCTCAGGTTTTGCGCGTCGATGTAGGTGGTGAACGGGTTCAGGTCACGCGGATCGGGCGTCTGCACGCTGCGGCGGTAGCTGAGCGTCAGGTCGGCCTGCTCGCTCAGGGCATATCGCAGGTGCAGGCTGGGATTGAACGCCTGCCAGTGCCGCGTGCGCGTGCTCGCTTCGGCCGGACTCACGCGTAGCGCCATGCGTTCGGCCCGTCCGCCCAGCAGCGCTTCCCATTTTCCGTGCGTGATCTGGTCGGTCAGGTAGACGGCAGCCACGGTCGTGGTCACCGCGTAGCCGTTGGTGGTGGCGGGATCTGCAGTTTCGGCGCCGGTCGCGGGCTCGACGAACGCCTGGTAGTTCCGAATGTTGTCCGCCTTTTCCTGGATGTCCAGACCCGTGCCCAGCTTGCCGTAGTCCGATGGACGGCTCCAGTCCACGGTGGCCTGGTCGAGGCGGCGCGTCAACCGGGTGGCGCCGCGACTGTAATCCGTGGCGCTGGCCAGCGAGACGAACACGTCGCGGTAGGACTTGTCGATCAAGCCCTTCGTATCGCTGTGCTGGAGCATCGCCTTGAGCGCCGTGCCGCCATTCTGGTGGTTGTAGCTGAGGCTGGCGCTGGCGTCGGACTGCTCGTTGGGTCCGATCGAGATGCGACGGTAGATCGTCTCGTCGCCACCTGCACGGTTCTCGTTGAGCACGTCGAACAGGGGACGCGAGCGGCGCTCGGTGTATTTGGTCGACAGGCTGAACCTATCCGTATCGCTGAGCGTGTAGTCTGCGCCGAGGGCCGCGCTTTGGACCGTGCGGCGGACAAAGACTTCCGACGTCTGCCGTGTCTGCCTGATTTCGCCATTGAAGGGATTGGTCCAATCCACCGTCGACGCGCGAATTTTGTCCGTGCCGTCCTGGCGCAGCGCCAGGGTGCCGTGCACGCTGATGTCCTTGTTGGTCACGTCGCCGGACGCGCCGACATTCCACAAGCCATGGTCTGCCGTGCCGCCCTGTAGCTGTGCGTGGGCGCCGGGCGTGCGGTTGCGCTTCAATACGATATTGAGGATGGCGCCGCCATTGGCGTTGTAGGCTGCGGATGGATTGGTGATCACTTCGACGCTGGCGACATCGGCGCCGCTCATGGTTTGCAGCGCCGCCGCCCGCTCTTCGGCCGATCCGGACATCATCGCCGTCGGCTTGCCGTCGATCAGCACCGTGACCCGGGCATTTCCCTTGACAGAAATCTGGCCGTCGGCCGACACCGATACCTCGGGAGTCGATTGCAGGACATCCTGCGCGGTGCCGTTCGCCACCCTTGGCATGCCGGACGCGTCGTAGACCGTCTTGTCGAGTTTTTTGACGACCGCGTCCCTTTTTGCCGTGATCGTGACCGTTGATCCCGCTGGCGCTTGCTGCTCTTCCTGCGCGTGGGTGGAGGCGGGGAGTGCAATGAAAATGCAGAGGGCGAATCGAATTTGGCTGGACATGATCAGGTGTCGTGCGACTAATATAGCAATAATGTGACATATGTCGCATTTGGTCAAGCGCTTTACGGCTAATAAAAGAACGGGCGATACGGTGCTGATCGCTCCGGTCGCAGCCGGGTGTATCGGGCAGCCAGCGGGCGAACGCAAAAAAAGCCGCCACCGTTTTTCACGGTGGCGGCTTTTTCGCGGCGGCGCTGCGAAATTACTTCAGCGCCAGATATTCCCGCTTGTCGTAGCCCAGGGCCGGCGCGCCTTTGTGGCTGCCGAGGTTGAAGATGCGCACCACCTGTTCCAGCTCGTGCGCCTGGTCCTGCAGCGCATGGGCGGCGGCGGCCGCTTCTTCCACCAGCGCGGCGTTCTGCTGCGTGACCTGGTCCATCTGGGCGATCGCTTCGTGCACCTGGCCAATGCCGGAGCGCTGCTCTTCGCTGGCGCTGCTGATCTCGGCCATGATGTCGGTCACGCGGCGCACGCTGTCGACCACTTCCTGCATCGTGGTGCCGGCCTGTTCGACCTGGCGGCTGCCGATGTCGACCTTGCTGACGGAGTCGTCGATCAGCGCCTTGATTTCCTTGGCGGCGGTAGCCGAGCGCTGCGCCAGATTGCGCACCTCGGAGGCGACGACCGCAAAGCCGCGGCCCTGTTCGCCGGCACGTGCCGCTTCGACCGCCGCGTTCAGCGCCAGAATGTTGGTCTGGAAGGCGATGCCGTCGATGACGGAAATGATGTCGACGATCTTGCGCGACGATTGATTGATCGAGCCCATCGTGTCGACCACCTGCGCGACCACTTCGCCACCTTTGGCGGCGATGCCGGAGGCGGCCAGCGCCATCTGGTTGGCCTGGGCGGCGTTGTCGGCGTTCTGCTTGACGGCGCTGCTGAGCTGCTCCATCGACGCGGCGGTCTCTTCCAGGCTCGACGCCTGTTCCTCGGTGCGCGACGACAGGTCGAGGTTGCCGCTGGCGATTTCGCTCGAGGCGCTGGTGATCTGCTCGGCGCCGGTGCGCACCTGCCCGACCACGTTCGACAGGTTGCTGCTGATGCCGTTGAGGGCACGCAACACCAGGCCGATTTCATCCTTGTTATCGATTTCCAGATGCACGTCCAGGTCGCCCTGGGCGATGCGTGTGGCCGCTTCTTCGGCGCGGGCCAGCGGACGCGACACCACCGAGCGCACCAGCAGGAACAGCACGCCGGCGAAGATGACCAGCGCGATCAGGCCGAGCGCGGCGTAGGTGTTGCGCAGCGTGGCCGCCTCGCTGGTGATTTCTTCGGTGTAGGTGCCACCGACGATGAGCCAGTTCCAATCCTTGAAGGTCTTGAATTCGACCATTTTTTCGCGCGGCTCCTTG
Source organism: Duganella sp. AC917 (assembly GCF_979258245.1). NCBI lineage: Bacteria > Pseudomonadati > Pseudomonadota > Betaproteobacteria > Burkholderiales > Oxalobacteraceae > Duganella > Duganella sp. AC917. The sequence continues at coordinate 2,470,901 of NZ_OZ409848.1, read as the reverse complement.
CCGTCGGCGTCGGGCCAGTCGTAGGTCATGCTGCCTTGCTTGGCGGTTAGCATTTCCTGGATGAACAGGCGGCCGTCGGCGCTCTTGCGCTCGAACAGGTTCTCGCCTTCGCGCGAACGGTGGATCAGCATCTTGCCCTGGTCTTTGCCCGGCGCCGCGTTGAGCACGTAGATATAGCCGGTGTCGCCGATGGTGATGGCCTTGATTTTTTCCTTGAGCATCGTCATGTTTTTCGAGATGTCGAGGCCGATGAACAGTACGCCGATGATCTTGCCTCCATCGTCCTTGATCGGGTCGTACTGGGTGATGTATTGCTTGCCGAACAGGGTGGCCAGGCCGATGTAGCTGTTGCCGGCGCGCAGCGGCGCGTAGCTCAGGTGGGCGTGGTCGAGCTGGGTGCCGACGGCGCGGTCGCCGTTTTCCTTTTTCAGCGAGGTGCTCACACGGACGAACTCTTCGCCATCGGCGGCAAAGATGGTGGCGATGACGCCGGTGTCGTTGGTGAACTTGTCCGGAATGGTGAAGTCCATATTAAGCGGTTTGCCATTGTGCAGCAGGGTCGGGGTCTGCTTGCCGGCGATCTCGACCTTGGTGGCCGCGTCGAGCGTGAACTTGCCGCTGCCGAAACCGGCGGCGAACAGGCGGGCGAAGCTGGACGCCTCATTGGTCATCGCGGTGTTGAACACCTCGACGGTATTGCTGATGCCGTTAAGGGAGTTGGCCACGTTCGACTTGGCGCGTTCCTTGAGCATGGACGAGGTGCTCATATTAATAAGGGTCAGCAGAACAGCGATGATCACGCTGATCAGCGCGAAGGTGAAAACAGTAATTTTGGTGCCGACGCCCCAGTTACGGGTATTCATAGAAAATGTGCTCATGGATCTCTTCAGAGAAAAAGTCTTGCTGTTTGGGATGCTCGTAGACGAGCGCGCTCCTGGGAGCGACTGGGTAAGGCGGCTACGAACTTCAAGCGCCTCACCAGTGGAGGCGTGCGGGCACTGCCGAATCATTGCCTGGCAGGCCGGGAATTAATGTACTAGACAGGATGATAGCATAATTTTGCTGCAAGGCAATATATTTCTGTGGAAATTGAAGAGTTTTCCTTTTTTAAAACAGTAACTTAAACCAAATGTTTGAAAGCGTAGAGGGAATAGCGGTGCTGAATCCCGGTCCAATTGCTGGACAGAAAACGATTTTCAGTTACTCTTAAGCTTGTACAGGGAAACTCTGGCTTCACGATGCCGTGACGCGGCTGCTATCCTGTAGAATAAAATCGTGCCGCGGAATCGCGCCGCACGACCGCGCGACCGAATTGCATTACCGATAAATGGATTATTACGTTCCGGAGTAAAGCCGATGAAGAAGCAAATGCTGTTGGTGGCCATAATGTCGGCCCTGTCAGTCCAGGCCGGCGCAGCCGCGCCGGAAAAAGCGGCAGATACCCCACTCAAGCCCCAGGCGGGTCAAACCCAGGCGGCCGTGTGGGCGTCCCGGGTGCTGGGCAAGTTACATTACAAGGCCGTGCCGCTTGACGACGCGATGTCCGAAAAGATCTTCGACCGCTACTTCAAGTCGCTCGACTCCGAAAAGCTGTTCTTCACGCAGGCCGACGTCGACCAGTACGCCATCGTGCGCACCCGTCTTGACGACGCCATCAACGGCGAAAACCTCAGCGTGCCGTTTGCCATCTTCAACCTGTACCAGCAGCGGCTGACCGAGCGCATCGCCTATGCACGCGAGCTGGTCAAGACCGGCAAGTTCGAATTCAACTCCGACGAGAGTTATCAGTACGACCGCGAAAAGGCCGAATGGACCAAGAGCGACGCCGAGGTCAAGGACCTGTGGCGCAAGCGCGTCAAGAACGAGTGGCTGCGTCTGAAGCTGGCCGGCAAGGATGACAAGAGCATCCGCGAAACGCTCGACAAGCGCTATGAGAACTACCTGATCCCGTCGCGCAAGCCGACCAACGAGGACGTGTTCCAGATCTTCATGAACGCCTACGCGATGTCGATCGAGCCGCACACCAACTACCTCGGCCCGCGCGCGGCCGAGAACTTCGACATCGCCATGCGCCTGTCGCTCGAGGGCATCGGCTGCGTGCTGCAAAGCCGCGACGACTACACCGTCGTGCGCGAAGTGGTGCCGGGCAGCCCGGCCGGCCTGTCGGGCAAGATCAAGGTCGGCGACAAGATCGTCGCGGTCGCCAAGGACGAGAAAACCCCGCTGACCGAGGTCATGGGCTGGCGCCTGGACGACGTCGTCGCGCTGATCCGCGGTCCCAAGGATTCCACCGTCAAGCTGGAGATCATCCCGGCCGACGTCGGCCCGGACGGCAAGCATGCCTTCGTCTCGCTGGTGCGCCAGAAGATCAGCATGGAAGAGCAGTCGGCCAAGAAAACCATCTATGAAGTCAAGGATGGCACCGCGAAACGCCGCGTCGGCGTGATCTCGCTGCCAACGTTCTACCAGGACTTCGAAGCCCGCCGTAAGAACGAAAAGGACTTCAAGTCCGCCACGCGCGACGTTGCCCGCCTGCTGGCCGAGCTGAAGAAGGACAAGGTCGACAACGTGCTGATCGACCTGCGCAACAACGGCGGCGGTTCGCTCAACGAGGCGGTCGAACTGACCGGCCTGTTCATCGACAAGGGACCGGTGGTGCAGCAGCGCACCGCCGACAACAAGGTCGAAGTGGAAAGCGACACCAACGCCGGCATGGCGTGGGACGGCCCGATGGGCGTGCTGATCAATCGCGGCTCGGCCTCGGCGTCTGAGATTTTCGCGGCGGCGATCCAGGATTACGGCCGTGGCATCATCATCGGCGAGCCGAGCTTCGGCAAGGGCACGGTGCAAACCCTGTTCGGCCTGGACCGTTTCTCGCAGAGCGAGAAGGTCAAGTACGGCGAGTTGAAGTTCACCGTGGCGCAGTTCTTCCGTATCAACGGCGGCACCACGCAGTTGCGCGGCGTCACGCCGGACATCAAGCTGCCGACCATGTCGGACGCCGATTCGTTTGGCGAATCGAGCTACGACAACGCCTTGCCGTGGACCTCGATCAAGCCGGCGGTCTACATTCCGGCCGGCGAGCTGAAGGAAATCGTGCCGATGCTGGACAAGCGTCATGACGCGCGCGTCGCCAAGGACAAGGACTTCCAGTACCTGGCCGAGGACATCGCCCTGGTCAAGAAGCAGCGCAAGGAAAACTCGATCTCGCTGAACGAAACCGTGCGCCGCAAGGAGCGCGAGCAGCAAGAGGCCCGCGCCAAGCTGCGCGAGGCGCGTCTGCTGGCCAACACTCCGGGCGCGGACGATCCGATCCTGGTGCCCGATCCGAAGGACGCGCTGAACAAGGCCATCGCGGCCAAGCCGGCCAGCGGCAAGGCGGCGCCGGTGCCGAAAGTGGCGTCGGTCAAGGGCGCGCTGCGCAGCGACGACGGTCTGCAAGGCGCCGAGCGTTCGCTGGCGGCCGAGCTGGAAGCGGAAAAGGCGGCCAAGGCGGCCAAGGATGTGCTGCTGAACGAAGCGGTGCACATTCTGTCCGACGAGGTGGGCCTGCTCAAGACCGATACGCGCATGGCATCGCGCGTGCTGCCTTACGCCGCCGACCTCAAGTAATTCGCAGCGTATTGCCGCAAGGATACATGTTATGCCTTTGGTGAATATCCACCATTATGAAGATAAATTGGATATATATCGGACCCTCAGGCATCATTCTTCTGTCTCCTCTATTCTCCCTCCAAGGAAATAGATTTAGCCCGCTCTCGTAGCGGGCTTTTTTTTGGGCATATAATTGCAAACTCATTAACTGAGGTTTTTATGCAATTTATTATGGCCTCGCTTGGCATGGAGATCCTGATCTCCCTGGGAATGTTATACCTGCTGCTGGGCATGGCCACGCTGAGCGTCGGCTGGACTTCACGCGCCAGACCGCAAAGCCGGCTTCGGCTCCAGGTTAATTCCTGGTGGCTGATCTTTCCCGTATTGACCGTTAGCCTGCTGTTGCATCCGGCCGGCACCGTGCTGCTTGTCCTGGTCATCGCCGTGCTGGGCCTGCGCGAGCTGACGCCGTTCGGCGGGCCGCGCTTCGCTTCGCTGGCCGTAGTCGCCCTGGCCGCCGTGATCATGGCCACCTATCTGATCCCGCGCGCTTTCGATGTGTTCATGCCGGCCTTGCTGGCGATCCAGTTGCTGCTGGTTTGGCGCCGCCGCGCGCCGGCAATGCTGGCCTGGCTGCTGTGGCTGACGCTGTGCTATAGCTGCAGCTTTCTGATCCGCTACGACAGCTTGCCGCTGGAGGCGCACCACCGTCTGGCGTGGCTGTTTTACCTGTATGCGCTGACCGCGCTGAACGACGTCGCCCAATTTATCAGCGGCACCGTCTTCGGCCGGCACCGTATCGCCCCCGGCATCAGTCCGAACAAGACGTGGCAAGGGCTGGCCGGTGGCGTGGCCGTCACTTCGCTGCTGTCGTTGCTGCTGGGACGTTACCTGCATCTGGCCGACGCGCCCCATCTGGCGGTGTTCGCCGTGCTGCTGTCGGTCGGCGGTTTTTGCGGCGACATGATGTTCTCCGCCGCCAAGCGCACCTACGGCGTCAAGGATTTTTCGCAACTGATACCCGGCCACGGCGGCATCCTCGACCGCGTGGACAGTCTCGTGGTCACTGCGCCCTTGCTGTATTTCCTTATCACCCACTTCTACGAAAGCACCCCATGAAAGCTGAACGCTCATTGGCATGGAACACAAGCGAGTCCGCCTTCGCCTGCGATGACGGCACCCGGTTGTTCTATCGGACATGGCATCCGGCGTCGCCGCGCCAGGATGGGCCGCAGCGTGCGCTGGTGTTTCTGCACCGCGGCCACGAGCACTCCGGCCGTATCCAGCCGCTGGTCGAGCAGTTTGGCTTCACGCAGGATTGGGCGTTCGCGTGGGATGCGCGCGGCCACGGCTATTCGCCCGGCGAGCGCGGCGACGCGCCGAGCTTCGAGACCCTGGTCAGTGATTTCGACGACTTCATCCGCCATATTGTCGCCACCCACGGCATCGCCATCGAGAATATCCTGGTGGTGGCCAACAGCGTTGGCGCTGTCATCGCGGCGACCTGGCTGCACGACTACGCGCCACGCGTGCGCGGCGTCATCATGGCGGCGGCTGCCTTCGAGATCAAACTGTATGTGCCGTTGGCCAAGCCGGCACTGCGCTTTGCGCGGCGTTTCAAACCAGAATTGTTCGTCACCAGCTATATCCGCCCCGGCATGCTGACGCATTCGGCGCAGGAGGCGGCGGCCTATGCCGCCGATCCGCTGATCGCCAAGGCGATCTCGGCGTGCGTGCTGCTTGGCCTGGCGGATACGGCGAAACGCATCGTCGAGGACGCTGCCGCCATCGACACGCCGATATTGATGCTCGCCGCCGGCAAGGACTTCGTGGTGAAGGAGGCGCCGCAGCAGCGTTTCTATGAGCGCTTGAGCTCGCCTTTGAAACGCTACGTGCGCCTGCCGGAAGCGTTCCACGCCTTGTTCTATGAGCAGGACACCGCGGTCGCCCTGGACCAGAGCCGCCGCTTCGTCGACGAATGTTTCGCGCGCGCGCCGGCCGCCGCCTCGCACTATCTGAGCGCCGACCGTGACAGCCACAGCGCACGCCGTTACGCCGCGCTCAAGGCCGGCCAAAGTTGCGGCGCGCTGACCAAGGCCTGGTTCGGCCTGCAGCGCGTCATGCTTGGAATGATGGGACCGGTCAGCAACGGCATGAAGATCGGCCTGCGGCACGGTTTCGATTCCGGCGCCTCGCTCGATTACGTGTACCGGAATCAGGAGGGTGGCCGGTTTGTCTTCGGCAAGATCATGGATCGCGGCTATCTCGACGCGGTCGGTTGGCGCGGCATACGCCAGCGCAAGCGCCAGTTGCAGCGGATGCTGGAGCAGCGCATCGCCGCCCACCAGGGCGATGGGCCGCTGCGCATCCTCGATGTCGCCGCCGGCTCGGGTCGTTATGTTCTTGAAAGCGTGAAGCGTTTTCAGGACAAAAACATCGAAGTGACCTTGCGCGACTTCACCCAGCACAATCTCGACCAGGCGCGCGCGCTGGCCGAGCAGTTGCAATTGAGCGCCAAGGTCGATTGCCAACTGCGCGACGCCTTCAGCGCGGACAGCTACCGCGCCGTGGAGGGACGCTACGATATCGTCGTGGTCTCCGGCTTGTACGAGCTGTTCAGCGACAACGCCCCGGTGGCCGCATCGCTGCAAGGCATCGTCAGCGTGCTGCGCGATGACGGCTACCTGATCTACACCGGCCAGCCTTGGCATCCACAACTGGACATGATCGCGCTGACGCTGACCAGCCATCGCGGCACGCCGTGGCAGATGCGGCCGCGTCCCCAGGCGGAAATGGATGGTTTGGTGGCCGCTGCCGGTTGCCGCAAGCTCGCCACCAGTATTGGCTTGGAAGGAATCTTTACGGTGTCGCTGGCGCGGAAGCCTGCAGCGCCCGTCGCAGCCGGTTGACGACGGTCCATACCGACAGCACCGCGACCAGCGCGGGCACCGCGTGGATGAGCGGTGCGGCGCTGTCGAGCCCGATCAATAGGCCGAGCAGGCCAAACCAGAAGGCGCGGTCGCTTTTTCCCATCGGCCCGTCGAAGCGGCGCGCGGCGCCGACGGCAAGCGCGATCACGCCGGCGAATTCTGCCAGCAAGCCGCCGATGACGGCCAATAACACCAGCACCGGCGCCACGCCGGCCGCGAGGACGAACGGCAGGTACAGCGCCACATCGGACACCTGGTCGCACAGTTCGTTGAGCAGCGTACCGAGGCGTGTTTTTTGCCCGGTGGCGTTGGCGAGCATGCCATCGATGGCGTTGAGCGCCATGCGCAGCAATAAAAAGACAGGCAATCCCAGCCATAACCCCGCGCGTTGCGGCTGCCAGGCCAGCGCCGCGCCGTAGCCGACCGACAGCAGCATCGTCGCCACGGTGATCTGGTTGGGCGAGACTCGGGCGCGCACCAATGTGCGCATCAGCGGTTGCAGCAGACGCTGGAACTGTGGCTTCAACTGGTAGATCGAAAAACTCATTACTGGCATTGCTCCTGATAAAGTCGGGCGATTTCGCGGCTGCGCCTGTAGCCCATGGCGCAGTGCAGATAAATGGGGCGGGCATCGCGCGCATACGCGGCAATGGCGTCGATGATGTGGCTGGCGGATTGCATCGTCGGCGTGTCCAGGTCCAGCAACGGGAAGTGGCGGTAGGCGTGTTGGCGCAGCGCCGGTGTTTCGCTCAGTTCGTTGGCAAGGTCGATGACGACGCAGTCCGCTGGCAGCTTCGCGGCCTCGTCGTTGGTCAGGCGGCGTCCGACCCACAAGACCCCGCCAAGGTGGACAAAAGGTGGACGGTGGCGCTCACGCAGCCGCACCAGTTGCCAGGTCAGCAGATAGCCCGCCAGATAGGGCGCGTACAAGCACCAGATCCACAGCGGATAGCGGCCATCTCGCTTGCGCAGGAAGTCGGCGGCGGGCAAGTGGTAGGCGCGCGCCACCAGCATCAGGCTGGCGCCCAAGTACACCCACCACCAGCCGCCAAGCGCGAGCCAGGCCAGCAGCGACACGGCTGCGAGCACGGCGTAGACGAAGCTGACGGGCTTGCGAACCGGGGCGTCGGCGGTAGGCGCCGGCATCAGCCGTATCGCCAGAATGCCAAGCAGCGCGCCGCCCAGCACGTCGAGCACATGGTGCTGATAGCTGAACACGGTGCTGATGGCCACCAGCAGCAGCCAGCCGGCCAATGCCGCACGTTGCCATGCGGCGCGCGCGACGGTACGCAGGGCGGGCCAGAAGATCACGCAGTACGCCACGTGCAGCGACGGTAGCTGGTTGTACGGCCGGTCCACCAGCGAAAGCTGCGCGAACAGCCAGGCGGGCAGGGCGGCATCGACGGCTGGCCTGGTCAGCTCGAAGCGCAACGGAAAGGCGGCAAAGATCAGGCAGGCGACGATGGTAGCGAAGGCTGCGCGGCGGCTCAACGCGGACAGCTCGCCGCGCCCGCGCACCAGCAGGAAGCTCAGTGCGAACAGCAGGCCCGATGTCATATAGGGCACCACCATCCACGGCAAGAATGGCAGGGCTCTTTCCCATGCCATGACCACGCTGTCAACCGCTGATTGTTCCTGTCTGAGCTGGCCGAGGTAGTTCGATGCAGGATAGCAGACGGCAAACAGCAGTGCGTTCAGTCCCAGCGGTATCCAGCGCGCGGCGGCTGCCATGTCGGCTTGATCGGCCGTATGGGCGCCGATCGGCAGGTCGCGCTCGCACGTACCGGTGGCTGGCTGGCGATACATTGCTGAAGCGTCCTTGTTATTAACTATGTAATTGATGCATTATGTCACGCATGACGCAAGCTGAGCGATATCCAAAATATGAACGTTGCATGGTGCTGGCCGGTGGCGGTTTCCGCTTCGGCTATTACCTGGGCATGCACGCGGCGGCGATCGATGCGGGCCGGGAGCCTGATTTGCTGCTGGCCACGTGCGGCGGCGCCGTCGCGGGCGCCATCATTGCCGGTCTCCCCGATACCGAGTCGCGCAAGGCGTGGCTGCGATCGCGGCCAATGTATGAATTCCTCGGCGACATGCGCTCGAGCGCGCGCGCCACGCCCGCCAGGGCCTTGTTCGATGTGGCGCGGCGGCGTCTGGGCGGCGGTCGCGCAGTGCGTCTGCCGGATCTGTTCAACGACTATCTGTTCGAACTTCCGACGGCGTTGCCGCTACCGCGGCCCGGCGGCGCGGACGGGCCGGCTTTGGCCATCATCGGCGGCAAACTGTTGTTCGGGCCGCACGAAGCAGGGCGGCTGCGTGGCGGGCGCGCGATTTACAGTGTCACGCTGTTTTGCGATGGCCGCACCGCCGCGCTGGCCGATGGCTTGCCGTCTGCGATAGGCGCGGACGGCTGGACCGACGCCGTGACGTCGGATTTACTGGTCGATACCGCCATGTCGGTGGCCGACGCGGCGCGCATCTCCATCGCCGATATGGTGTACTTTCGTTGCCAGGCGGCGCGCGGCGCCGACTACACCGGCGGCGTGATCGATCTGTTCCCGGTCGAGCTGGCGCGCGGGCTGGCGCGGCACGTCACCATGGAAATGAAGGAGGCCTACGACGAACTGCTGGCGACGCCGGCGCTGCGATCGGTCTTCGGTTTCGACGGCAACCGCCGGCTGCGCCACGTGCATGCGCAGCCGGTCGATGTGTGGGTCGATACGTCCGACGTCCGCCGCGTCTTGCGGGGTTGCGGCGTACGCAAGCAGGTGGACTGGCTGCACAACCGTGTCAGGCTGGTCGCGCCGTCCAGCTACGAGCGGTATGTGGCTGATGTCGACGCGTTGTGGCAATACGGCTACGAGCGTGCGCGGGAAGCGTACACCTTGGCGGCGCAAGGCCGTCGTCCACCGATGCGCAACAGCAGCAGGCTCAACGAGGCTGCGCGATGACTGTCCAACACGTGATGATTATTGGCGGCACCAGCGGCATCGGCCTCGGATTGGCGCGCCACTATGCGGCGCTGGGCGCGCGCGTGGCCGTCTGCGGCCGCCACCCGGAGAAGGTCGCCGGTCTGCCGCTGATGCGCGATGGCCGCGTCACCGCGCATGCCTGCGATATCGCCGACCGCGACCAGGTGGCAACGGTGGTGAACGAATTTGCGGCGGGCGGCCTGGATCTGCTGATCGTCACCGCCGGGCAGTACACCGACGCGGCGGCGATTGCACGCGACCCCGGGGCCGGTCTGCCGGTGTTGCGTGTCAATGTCGGCGGATTGGAGCACGCCTTCAGCGCGGGTGCCGGGGCGATGATGGCGCGGGGGGCGGGCCATCTGGTCGCCGTCGCCTCGATCGCGGGATTACAGCGGGATTATCCCGGCGGCTCCGTCTACAGTGCCAGCAAGCGGGCCGCGATCGCCATCTGCGACGCTTATCGCAAGGCGCTGGCGCCGTGCTCCATCGCGGTGACGGTCATCGTTCCCGGCTATGTCGACACCGCGCGCCTGCGCGAGTTGAACGGCGGTGACGCCAGCGGCAAACCATTCCTGATGTCCGAAGACGAGGCCGTACAACGCATCGCGGCCGCCATCGCGCGCCGCGCCGAACGGTATGTCTTCCCGTGGCAGATGCAGGCGCTGGTTCGATTGTTCAACCTGCTGCCCCTGACATTGAAGCGCTTGCGCAAAAAGTGAACAGGCAACCAGAGCGTGCATCAAGCAAACATATGGACTTTATCGTATCAACTATAGGCCAGGCAACGTGTCTACAACCAAATTGAAAATTATTCTGGCGGCGCTGACGCTCGGCGCCGTGGCTATCGGCGGCGGCATCGCCTTCAAGCTGGCGCAACCGTCGATCGACAAGCGCATAGCGGCAGTGGCTGCCGCGCAAGGCACGCAGCGCCAGTGGAGCACACGCGTCACCACCATTGCCGGCGATGGCTCGCCCGGCATGAGCAATGGCGGCGGACGCAGCACGCGCTTTGCCGACCCGTTCGGCGTGGTGGTGGACAAGGCCGGCAATCTGTACGTGGCCGATGGCGGCGACAACAACAGCATCCGCAAGATCGGTCCGGACGGCGTCAGCACCACCTTTGCCGGGGCGGTCGAGGGATACGCCGATGGACTCGGCATTGCGGCCTCCTTCAACACGCCTTCCGGCCTGGCGATCGACGGCGCCGGCAACCTGTATGTGGCTGATACCGGCAACAACGCGATCCGCAAGATCACGCCGGACGGCAAGGTATCCACCCTGGCCGGCGACGGGATGGCGGGCAGCAGGGATGGCGCTGGCGCTGCGGCGCGCTTCAACGGTCCGATCGGCGTCGCGGTCGACAATAAGGGCGTGGTGTATGTGACCGACACTTATAACGACCGCATCCGCCGCATCGCTCCCAACGGCGACGTCACCACCATCGCCGGCGGCGGCCGCGCAGGCCAGGCCGACGGTCCGGCGGCGCAGGCCTTGTTCGACCTGCCGACCGGTGTGGCGGTGGCGGCCAACGGCGATCTGTACATCGCCGATACCGGCAACCACGCGATCCGCAAGCTGGGCAAGGACGGCGTGGTTGTCACTTTCGTCCAGGCTCAGGAGGGCGAGCGGGCGTCGCTATTGTTTTCGCCGGTGGCGCTGGCGTTGACCGCGGATGGTTATCTCTATTTGGGCAGTAATTTGCACGGCCGTGTGGCGCAGATCACGCCGTCCGGCGAGGTGCTGCACCTGGTCGATGTCGATCAGGTGGCCGAGCCGGGCTACGGTCCCGATGGCAGCGTGCGCCTGTACGCGCCGCGCGGCATCGCGGTGGCCGGGGACGGTTCGCTGTTCGTGACCGATGGCGCCACGTATCGTTTGCACCATGTCGTTTTGGCCGTGGCGGGCCAGCCGGCGCCACCTAACGAGCCGCCGCCGGCCCCACCGCCGCACGGCGCGACGATGCTGTGGCCGGTCAAGCCCCAGGACAAGGCGCACGAGGTGGTCGGACTGATGGGCGAGGTGCGCGGCGATTTCCACGGCGAGAGCCGCCACCATTTCCATTCGGGGCTGGATGTACAGGCGGCCATCGGCACGCCGGTGCTGGCGGTCACGGCGGGCAAGGTCACCGATCCGCGCGCGACATGGGGGTATGGCGAGCTGTCGGAAGGCATCGCGTTCAACGGCCTGCAATACATCCACATGCGCGTCGGCCGCGACGGGCGCGACAAGGTGATCGATCCGCGCTTTCAGGTGTTGAAGAACGAGAAGGGCGCGCCGGACGCGGTGCGGGTCAAGCGCGGCACGCGGTTCGTCGTTGGCGAGCGGCTCGGCACCGTCAACCGGATGGCGCATGTGCATCTCGATTACATTCCCAATGGCGATGCGCTCAATCCGCTGAGCTTGCCGTTTATCGGTCTGGAGGACACCATCGCGCCGAAAATCCAGAACGTTACGTTAAGCGACGCGGTTGGCAAGCAGCTCAAGGAAATGGCTGCCGGGCGGTTGCTGGTGCGGCGCAGCCTGGGCGAGGTGCAGATTGTCGTGGACGCTTTCGACCAGATGAACGGCGGGCAGGCGCGGCGGCGGTTGGGCTTGTTCAAGCTGGGGTATCAGTTGCTGAAAGCGGAAGGGGCGGTGATTCCGGGTATGGAGCAGCCGGTGATTACGCAGTTGTACGACAGGATTCCGCGTAACCGGGAGGCGGTCAAGCTGGCGTATATGGCGGGCAGCGGTATCACGGTGCACGGCAATGCAGAGACGCGGTTTGCGTACGCCATCAACAACTCGCTCATGCACGGCAAGCTGACGCCGGGCGCGTGGAAGGTCGGCGCGCTCGCTCCGGGCAATTACACCTTGCGCATCACCGCGGAGGATTATGCCGGCAATGCCGCGGTAAAAGGGCGCGATCTGGCGATCACGATTGAGTGACGACCATACATGGCGGATTACGCGCTTCGGCCAATCCGCCCTACATATTTCCGTTGCGGCGCAAGCGTCGTCGAAGGCGGTAGTTGTCCGCCGCTAGCGCGATCAGCGCGATCACCGTTAGCGCGCCCAGCGCTTGCTCGCCCAGATAGTGCCAGAACGCCCAGGCAAGCCCTGCGCACAACAGCGCGGTCAATATCATTAATAGATCGTCTCTCATGTCGTCGCTCACCGCTGCATCGCCGCGTGCTTGTACGTCTTCTTGCCGGCGACCGTCGGACGATAGATCCCCGGTGCGCGATAAAGTTCCGCCGCCAGCCACGGACGGTGCAGATGATGCGTGCGCGCATACAGCAAAACGTCGGCGACGCCGGCGCCGCCCGACATCGATCTTCCCGTCGCCACGGCCAGGCTGCCGATGCACGCGCCGGCGTAAAACGCGGCCGACAACGTGCCGAACATCCCCAGTTTTTCCAGCCGCGTACCGGCGCCGATCAGATCGGCGATGGTGGTCGTCTTGCCGAATTTGTCGATGCTCGCCAGCAGGACCGAGACCGTGGTCAGGCTGCTCTGCAGTGTGCCGAACAAACTGTCCGGCGCGGGCAGACCGAGGGCCTCCATGTTCTCTTTGAAATAACGGTAAAAGTCGGACATCACATTCTCCTTGTGGCTGCGCGCTTGTCAAATTGATTTCAGCGGCCAGCATAAGGGCGTGCGGCCCGGACGCGTTTGACGCGCGTCATCGGCCGCACGTTTGCGCTTTGGCGTTGACAAAAAAAGTTTATCGGAATATATTTTCCTCAAGGATTGGAATCGTTTCCAAAGTTATCCAGAAATAGTGTCCGGACAGTGATCCGGACCGGCAAGGGGACCGTAGTGACTAGCAAAACGCCTCGTAGCGCAGGCGCCCGTGCGTCCGTTTTTTTTGAAGACGGCGCCGCGTCCTTTTCCTCTCGCCACAACGCATGCGCCGGCGCCGATCGTGCCGGCATGGAGCGGACCGGACCATTGTCCGGTTCGAATTTGAGGAAGTATCGATACGAGGAGTCATTGTGAATAAACAGAAATTCGTTCTGTCCGCCGTCGCCGCCAGCATCGTGCTAGCTTACGGCGCGCCGGTGTCGGCCAGCGTCACCAGTCCCGTCATCGGCACGTTGCTGTGGTCCGAGGAATTCAATGGCGCGGCGCTGAACACGGCCTTGTGGAACACGTACGACGGCAATGGCTGCCAGATCGGCCTGTGCGGCTACGGCAACCAAGAGCTGGAATACTACAGCCCGAATAATCTCTCCATCGTCAACGTGCCGTTCGAGTCGGCCACGCGGGCGCTGGCGATCAAGGCGCAGAACCAGACCATCGGCAGCAACGTCTTCACCTCCGGCAAGATCGACTCGGCCAACAAGGTGCAGGTGCAATACGGCATGATCGAAACGCGCATCGCCACGCCGCCTCTGGGCATCGGCTTGTGGCCGGCCGCGTGGATGCTGGGCACCAGCCCGCAAGCGTGGCCGCGCAAGGGCGAGATCGACATCATGGAAATGGGCCACAAGGCCAGCAGCCGGGCCGCCGCCTCGCCGACGCCGGGCATCGACAATTTCACCGCCTCCAACGTGATCACCTGGCAGCAGGCCGCCTGCGTGACGGGCAACGAAAGCTGCGCCGCGTCCACCGCGTGGCAGACCAAGAGCTGGTACACGCCGGGCCAGTCGCTGGCCAACCGTTTCGTCATCTACCGCTTCTACTGGACCGAGTCGCAGATGCGCTTCACCGTGGTCGACAACGGCGTCGAGCACGATATGTACAACGGGCCGTTGCCGGTCAATTCGACCGCGCTGCAAGCACCGTTCTACCTGCTGTTCAACCTGGCCGTCGGCGGCAATTTTACCGATGCGGCCACGCCGGCGCAGGTGACCGCGCCGCTGCCGGGCACCATGTATGTCGACTATGTGCGCGTCTACCAGCTCGACGGCAAGGGCTCGGTCAAGCTCGGCAACCAGACCGTGCCGGAAGTGGGCAAGTTCGGTGTGTTCACCGACAACACCGTGGTCAACAACAAGCTGGTGGCCGGCACCACCTCCGACATCTTCGTGTGGAACAACGCCTCTGTCTCCGCCGGCAACTTGCCGCCGTATGAGGGGAGCAACTCGATGTCGTGGAGCTACAACACGCCCGGCCAGTGGTTCGGCGGCAGCGTGCAATCGCGTGCCGTGCGCGACTTGAGCAACTTCCGCAACGGCACCGTCAAGCTGAAGATCAAGATTCCGGCCAATGTCGCCTTCACGATCGGCATCGGCGATACTTACACCAACCAGCACTCGGTTAAGTTCCCGGCCAACGCCACCACGTACGGCCTGGTGCGCAATGGCGATTGGGGCACCGCCACCATCCCGGTGGCCGACCTGGCCGGCCCGCTGGTCGCGCTGCAATCGGTGGCGGACGTGTTCCAGATCGCCAGCGACAGCACGGCCTTGCCGACGGCCGCGTTCCAGATGGCGATCGACGACATCATTTGGGACACCGGCGTGCCGACGCCGACGCCGACGCCAACGCCGACGCCGACGCCAACTCCGACACCGACACCGACGCCAACCCCAACCCCAACGCCAACGCCAACGCCAACGCCAACGCCGGCCGTCAGCCAGACCAGCGCGACGATGTTGAAGTTCGCGTGGAATTCGTCCGCCTGGGCGGATGTGCATTACACGGTCAACGGTGGTGGCCAGATGAACGTGCGGATGACACAGAGCGGTGGTGTCAACAGCTATACTGCTAGTGGTCTGAAAATCGGCGACGTGGTCCGCTACAGCTTCACGTATTGGGATACGGCCAACAACTACGCGGTCGACACGGCGCCGCAGACGTACACGATGAAGTAAGCACGTCGTCTTGCGGCCGTCACGCTGGTGGCGGTCGTTTCTCCAGCGTGGCGGCCCAGAACAACAGCGCCGCCGCGCTGACGGCG
The DNA here is from genome assembly GCF_979258245.1 of Duganella sp. AC917. Lineage (NCBI taxonomy): Bacteria > Pseudomonadati > Pseudomonadota > Betaproteobacteria > Burkholderiales > Oxalobacteraceae > Duganella > Duganella sp. AC917. Next base: position 2,455,515 of record NZ_OZ409848.1, on the reverse strand, counting down.
CCGCCCAGCAAGCACACGCCGGTCCAGCCGGTGGCGGCATACATCGACGTCGCCGCGATCGCGCCGCTTCCGCTACCCACGGCATAGAACAGCATGTAGCAGCCCACCAGCCGGCTGTGCGACGCCGAACTCGCGCGGAAAATCAGACTCTGATTGGTCACCTGCAGCGCCTGCACGCCAAGATCGAGCGCCAGAATGCCGACGATCAGCGCCGCCAGCGCCAGCGGGCCGCTACTGGCGCCGAACAGGCCAAGCGGCAGCCACGCCAGCAATATCAACAGCAGCGCGCCGCCGCTGGTCCTTTGCGCCCAGCCGCGATCGGCCCATTGTCCGGCGCGCGATGCGGCCAGCGTGCCTGCCACACCCACCAACCCGAAAGCGCCGATGGCTGTATGCGAGTAGTTGTAAGGCGGCGCGCCGAGCGGCAGCACCAGCGCGCTCCACAGCATGCCGAACGCGGCGAACATCAGCATGGCGATCGTGCCGCGCACCTGCAGCACGCGGTCGCGCCGCAGCAGGGTGAGCATCGAGCCGATCAGCTGCGGATAGGACAGCGTTCGCGTGGCTGTCGGCAGCACAGGCAGCGTGCGCCACAGCAGCAGCGCCATCGCGATCATGGCCAGCGCCGAGCTGGCGTAGACGGCGCGCCAGCCGGCGATGTCGGCGATCAGTCCGGCCAGGGCGCGCGCCAGCAGCAGGCCGGCCACCACACCGCCTTGCGCGGCGCCGACCACGCGCCCGCGCTCCGACTCGGCCGAGGCGCTGGCGGCGTAGGCGATCAGCCCTTGCGTCATGGCCGTGCCCAGCATGCCGACGGCCAGCATGCCGAGCATCAGCGCCACTGCGCTCGGCGCCAGGCTGACGCCGGCGAGGGCGACCGTCAACGCCGCCAATTGCGCCAGCATCAGGCGCCGGCGCGGCAGCAGGTCGCCCAGCGGCACCAGCAATAACAGCGCGAGCACGCTGCCGACTTGCGTGACGGTGATGACGCCGCCGATAGCGGCACGGCCAATGGCAAAATCGACAGCCAGCGCGTCCAGCAGCGGCTGTGCGTAGTAGACGTTGGCCACGCTGAGTCCGCTGGCGCAGGCGAACAAGGCGACCAGGGGGCGGGACATGGAGGAATGTACCGAATGAGAATGCATAATTGCCTCTAAACTGGTTGCAAATCAAAACTAGTTGAAGTCTAGTCATTCTGGTTTTAAAATGCAACCAAAGAATTCGAGGACACGCCCATGGCAAAACGTAAGTCGATGCACGATGACGCCTGTCCGGTGGCCCGCTCGCTCGACTTGGTCGGCGACCGCTGGTCGATGCTGATCGTGCGCGACGCCTTCGACGGCATCTGCCGCTTCAGCGATTTCCAGCGCAACCTGGGCGTGGCAAAGAACATCCTGTCGGACCGGCTAAGTGCGCTGGTCGAGGAGGGCGTGTTGACGGTCCAGCCGGCGTCCGATGGCACCTCCTACCAGCAATACGTGCTCACGCCCAAGGGTGAAAGCCTGTTTCCGGTGGTGGTGGCGCTGCGCCAGTGGGGCGAGCAGCATCTGTTCGCCAGCGGCGAGCCGCATTCGATGCTGGTCGACAAGGCCAGCGGCAAAGCGGTCGCGCCCATGTTGCCGCACGATCTGGCCGGGCACGCGTTAAAACCCGCCGATACGCTGGTGAAGAAAATCACGGTAAAGTGAATAAAGCCGCCGAATTTGTCGCCCTATGTAAATGCGCACCTGCGGCGTGGCGTCTTGCGGTAGAATTATTTGAACGGTCGTGCTTTTCAGCGGCGAACCACATGGAGACAGCATGGATCTGAATTACACGGCGGAGGACCTGGCGTTCCGCGACACGGTGCGGGCATTCCTCGACGCCAACCTCCCGGCCGACTTGCAAAAGAAGGTGCGCAACCACCTCCGCCTGGGTCGCCGCGATTACGTTCGCTGGCACCAGATCGTCGCCAACCAGGGCTGGGCCGCGCCATCGTGGCCGGTGGAGTACGGCGGTCCGGGCTGGACGCAGACGCAGCGCCACATCTGGGAAGAAGAGTGCGGCCGCGCAGGTACGCCGCCGATCCTGCCGTTCGGCGTCAACATGGTGGCGCCGGTGATCATGGCCTTCGGTAACGACGCGCAAAAAGCCTACTACCTGCCGCGCATCCTCAATTGCGAGGACTGGTGGTGCCAGGGTTATTCCGAGCCCGGTTCCGGCTCCGACCTGGCGTCGCTGAAGACCACCGCCGAGCGAGTGGGCGACCATTACATCGTCAATGGCCAGAAGACCTGGACCACCCTGGCGCAGCACGCCGACATGATCTTCTGCCTGGTGCGCACCGACAGCACGGTGCGCAAACAGGAAGGCATCTCGTTCCTGCTGATCGACATGGACTCGCCGGGCATCACCGTGCGTCCGATCATCATGCTCGACGAGGACCACGAGGTGAACGAAGTCTTCTTCGACAACGTCAAGGTGCCGGTGCAGAACCTGATCGGCCAGGAGAACAAGGGCTGGACCTACGCCAAGTATTTGCTGGGACACGAGCGCACCGGCATCGCTGCGGTGGGCCGTTCCAAGCGCGAGCTGCTGTTCCTGAAGAAAATCGCGTCCGAGCATTTCAAGCACGGCAAGCCGCTGCTGCAAGACCCGGTGTTCGCCGCCAAAGTGGCCAATCTGGAGATCGAGCTGATGGCGCTGGAGACGACGGTGCTGCGCGTGATCACGCGCGAGTCGCACACGCCGGGGCCGGAGGCTTCGCTGCTGAAGGTGCGCGGCACCGAGATCCAGCAGATGCTGACCGAGTTGATGGTCGAGGCGCTGGGGCCGGACGCCTTTGCCTTCGACACCGATTATCTGGAGGGCCGGTCCGACCATGCCGTCACCGGCGACGACGCCGCCGCGCCGCTGGCCGCCTACTACTTCAACTTCCGCAAGACGTCGATCTACGGCGGCAGCAACGAGATACAGAAGAACATCATCACCCAGATGATCCTGGGACTGTGAGGGAACGGCATGGATTTCAATTTTAAAGAAGAGCAGTTGCAGTTTGCCGATGCCCTGCGTCGCTGGATCGATAAGGATTACGGTTTCGACGTGCGCAAGCGTATCGTGCATTCGGCGACCGGCGTCTCGGACGTTGCCTGGAATACGCTGACCGAATTGGGCATGCTGGCCTTGCCCGTGCCGGAGGCGCAGGGCGGCTTCGATGGCAACGCCGTCGACATGCTGGTGGTGATGCAGGAGCTGGGTCGCGGCCTGGTGGTCGAGCCGTACTTCGCCACCGTGTGGGGCGCGCGCTTCCTGGCGCTGGCCGGCAACCAGCATCGGCTGCTGGAGGATGTCGCCAAGGGCGAACTGAAACTGGCCTGCGCGCTGGGCGAAAAACAATCGCGCCACGACCTGGCCGACATCAAGACCATCGCCGGCATCAATGGCGAAGGTTACCGCATCGACGGCACCAAGACGGTGGTGATCCATGGCGGCCAGGCCGACGCGTTGATTGTTTCGGCCCGCAGCGCCGGCGCCCAGCGCGACGCCAACGGTATCAGCCTGTTCGTGGTGCGCACCGACACGCCCGGCGTGACGGTGCGCGACTATCGCACCATCGACGGCCTGCGCGCGGCCACCGTCCAGTTCAGCCATGTGGCAGTGCCGGCGACGGCGCTGTTGAGCAAATTGGGCGGCGGTTGCGAGATGCTCGACGAGGCGGCCGACTACGGCACCACCTTGCTGTGCGCCGAGGCGCTTGGCGTGATGGACGCGCTGTTCGCCGCCACCTTGGAGTATATGAAGACGCGCAAGCAGTTCGGCACGCCGATCGGCAGCTTCCAGGCGGTGCAGCACCGCATGGCCGACATGTACATCCATCTGGAGCAGGCGCGCTCGATGGCGATGCTGGCTGCGGCGCGCATGTCCTGCGGCGATATCGAGGAGCGGCGCCGCGTGGTGTCGGCGGCCAAGGTGCGCATCGGCCACGCGGCCAAATTCATCGGCCAGCAATCGGTGCAGCTGCACGGCGGCATGGGCGTCACCGACGAACTGCCGGCGGCCCATCACTTCAAGCGTTTGACGACGATCGAGGCTACCCTGGGCGATGTCGATCACCACCTGGAACGGTTTATCGCGCAGCGCGGTTTCGGGCAGCACTCATGATGCGCGCCCTTCGCCTGGTTGTTCCCATGTTCGCCGCCGCTGGCGCCGCGCTGCTGATGCATGGCGCCGTCCACGCCGCCGAGGACTGCATCGAGCCGACGCCGGATCCCACCAACACCTACGACGCGCAGCACACGTACGAGAAACTGGCGCCCAAGTATCCGGCGATCCGCATCTCCAGCGCGTCGGTGCCGGCCGACGTGCGGGTGGTGGCCGACAAGACGTATGTTCAATATGGCACGCATTGCCTGAAGCTGGACATGTATCTGCCGGCGGAGGCCAAGCAGGATTTGCCGGTGGTGGTGTTTGTGCATGGCGGCGGATGGCGTTCCGGTTTCCGTTCGGAGTTCGTGCCGATGGCGCTGCGGATGGCGCGCAACGGCTATGCATCGGTCACCATCAGTTATCGGCTGGCGGGAGAGGCGATGTACCCGGCGGCGGTGCACGACGTGCGCGCGGCGGTACGCTGGGTGCGCGAACATGCGGGCGAGTACGGACTCGATCCTCGGCGCATTGCGTTGGCGGGCGGTTCGGCCGGTGGGCAGATCGCCAGCCTGGCCGGGGTGACCGGACATATGAACCAGTTCGACCCTGGCGCGGCCACAAGCGATGTCTCCAGCGCAGTGCAGGCGATCGTCAACATCGATGGCTTGTCCGATTTTACGTCGGAGGCGGCGCGGGTGAATGAGGACGATCCCAAAAAGCCGGTATCGGCGGCAGGGTACTGGTTCGGCGGACGGTATGCCGAAAGGGCGGCGTTATGGCGTGAGGCTTCGCCAATCCAGTATGTCAATTCGAGTATGTCGCCGGTGCTTTTCATCGGCAGCGCGCAGCCGCGCTTCGCCGTCGGTCGGGACGAAATGGTCGAGAAGATGACGCAACTGCGCGTGCCAAGCAAGGTGGTGCTGCTGCCGGATACGCCGCATTCGTTCTGGTTGTTCGACCCGTGGCTGCAGCCGACCGTGGATGTGACGGTGGCGTTTTTGAATGAGCAGATGCCTTCGCGGACAGCCAAGCGGTTCTCGCGAAAATCGGAGTAGGGCGGCGGGCGGGGCGGGCCTCCGCAGGAATCCACATACATTGAGAACGGAGCTTATCGATGCCTATTTTCAGGCCCGACCAATTAATCAGTGAGATCAATCCGGTGGAGGGTTCCAACGAACCGAATCAGACGCTCTGGATCAGTGAGGCCGGAGCGCTGACGCAGTTTGGCGCGTTCATCGAGGTCCTGCAGCCCGGCTGCAGATCCTCGATCAAGCATTGGCACAGCGCGGAGGACGAGATGGTCTATGTCCTTGCAGGCGAAATCACTGTCGTCGAGGGCGGTGCAGAGACACGGATGCCAGCCGGATGCGTCGCCACGTTCCGCGCTGGAGTCGAGGTGGGGCACTATCTGGAGAATCGGAGTTCTTCGGAGACGCGGTGCCTGGTCGTTGGAACGCGGGCGCCTGTCGATCGCATTACCTATCCGGAGCATGACCGCGTGTGTGTGCGAGATCGGTCGCTGCCGGATGACATATGGATTGACTTTGCCGGTCGGCCTGCGGCCAGCCCCTACTAGTCCCTCGACAAGGCAGCGGTTCGTGCCTGGCCCAGCGACGCCAGCATTTGTCCACCCTATCGGTGAGGAATGAAAATCGACCACATCTATCGTCCCAACGATCCCTTTCAATCTTCCATTGACCGAATCGAAGCAGCCGGCAGTTTGTCCACCACGCACAAGCCGTGGGTCAAGACAGCGTGGTTGTACGTCTTCGTCATTTGTCCACTGATTTTCATTCGCCTATGCTGGGGTGGCATACCCGGCGGGTGGCTGGCTGCGGCTGAATTTGCTCACCGCGCCGAACTGGCTCGGGTGCCTCACGCCGATTACCTGCCGCTGGCTTATTGCTTCACCAGCTCGACCCGGCGGTTCTTCTCGCGGCCGGCGTCGGCATCGTTCGAGGCCACCGGCGAGTACGACGCCACCCCTTTGGCGCTGAGCCGCTTGGCGTCGATTTTGTAGTCCGCAGCCAGCGCTTTGACCACCGATTCCGCCCGCTTTTGCGATAGTTCGATGTTATGCGCTAGCCCGCCCTGGTTGTCGGTGTGGCCGACAACGTACACCTTCAACTTTGGATCCTGCTGCAGCAGCTTCGCCATCTCGCCCAGCGCCGCCTTTGAATCCGGCTTGACTTCGGCCTTGTCGGTGTCGAAATAGACGCCATACACGGCGACTTTGCCTTCAGCTGCAATGCCTTTTGCCATGTCGGCCGCGTTCAGGCTGGCGGAGACCTTGCCGCCCTCCATGGCTTTGGCCTCCACCACCTCGAGATACACGCCGCCGATCTTGTCCTGCACCGGCGAGACCACGTACACGCCCACATGCACCAGCGCGCCGTCGGGGCGCGTACCCTTAGCCACCAGGTAGCGGTTATCGTTGCGGCCGTAATTGAATGGCGCCCAGCTCGCTTCCGGGCCCTTGATGAAGTGGTCGCCCACGCGTTTGTCGAGGAAGAACTCGCCGAAGTTGCCGCCACACGTTTCCTTCGCGCAGCTGAACAGCACTTTCAGGCCGGCCTTGTCCAGCGCGGCCTGGTAGTTGCGCATGACTTCCAGCGAGGACCGTTCTTTGGGATAGTTGTAAGCGATGCGGGTGTATTTGCCTTCAAGCTGCAGCGCGTTCTCGAACGCCGCCTTGCCGTCCTTGTTGGCGACGCGCTTGCCTGCGGGCAGCATCACTTCGTCGAATTCCTTGATGTCGTAGCCGACCAGCCTGGAGCCGTCAAAACGGGACAGTAGCGGGTGGTCCTTGGCGCCCTTGACCGTGTCCTGCGCCGGCATTTGCGCCTGCGCGACCGGTGAGAGGGCGGCAATGCCGGCAACCATGGCGAAGGCGAGAAGTCGAGGCGTGCGCACGTGTATCCCTTGTCAAGAATGAATGATTAGTCCGATTCTAGGGGGAAATTGCAGTAAGATCAATGCATCGATCCTACGGTGCGGCGACGTAGGCTCAGTCGGCGAAGTAGCGGTTGCGGCCGGCTTGCTTGGCGCAGTACAGGCGGGCGTCGGCCGCGCGCACCACGGCGATGGCGTCCTGGCTGTCGAGCGGCGGCATCGCCGTCGCCAGGCCCATGCTGATCGACACGTAGGGCGCCGTCGGCGAGGCCGCGTGCGCCAGGTTCAGCTTGCGCACCTCGTCGAGGATGCGCCGGGCGACGACTTCGGTGCCCTCCGGACCTTCCTGCGGCAGCAGCAGGATGAATTCCTCGCCGCCGTAGCGGGCCAGCATGTCCTGCGGGCGCGAGGCGCAGCCCTTCATCGTGGCGCTGATCTGCTGCAGGCAGGCGTCGCCGGCCTGGTGGCCGTAATGGTCGTTGTAGAGCTTGAAGTGGTCGATGTCAATCATGATCACCGACAGCGGCAGGCCGGCGCGCGCGCAGCGGCGCCATTCGGCGTCGATGGTGTCGTTGAAGTGGCGGCGGTTGGCCACGCCGGTCAGGCCGTCGGTCAGGCTCAGTTCGCGCATGGCGTCTGCCTGGCGCTTGATGGTCAGCTGGCTGCGCACGCGCGCGCGCACCACGGCGATGTTGAACGGTTTGCTGATGAAATCGACCGCGCCGGCCTCGAGCGCGCGGGTCTCGTCCTCGGGCTGGCTGAGGGCGGTGACAAAGATAATCGGGATATCTTGCAGCCGGGGCGAGGCGCGCAGCGCGCCGCACACGGCGTAGCCATCCATGCCGGGCATGACGGCGTCGAGCAGGATCAGGTCCGGTAGCTGGGCCAGCGCGATGTCGAGCGCCTTTTCGCCGTCCAGCGCGAACAGCACTTCCTGCTCGTCGCGCAGCGCGTGGTGCAGGATCTGGATGTTCTCCATGGCGTCGTCCACCACGAGGATGCGTCCATTCCTGGCCAGGTCGGTCCAACTCATGCACTTTCCTTTCGCTGCAACATAATGTCCACCAGTTTAGCCGCTGTGATGAAATCGAGCGTTTCGACTGCGTCGGCCAGGGCGCCCGCTTGGTCCGTCGCTACGAGCGCGGGCCGCAGCTCCCGGAACTGTTCAAGGGCCTTCAGGTTGTTATTCTGAAGCAAAGCTTGCAGCTGCGCCAGCCTTTGCGGTAAATCGGACGCTATTGTGTTGCCCTCTGGCATATCCATTTCCACCATCGACATGCCGCGCACGGTGTGGGCGACCACGCCGAGCGCGGCGGCGAGGCGGTCGAGCGCCATGTCCAGCCCGGCGCCAACGGCCGCGTCCTGCTGGTGCAGGGCGCTTTCGGCCAGCGCACAGAGCCGTGCGACCTCGCCGGCGCCGAGGTTCGAAGCTACCCCGCGCAGCCGGTGCAGCGCTTGTGCGGCCTGCTGACGCTGGTCATCGGCCAGCAGCGCGCGCACCTCGTCGACGGTGCCGCCCTGCGATTGCTCGAAGCGGCGCAGCAGCGCCATCAGCGCCGCGCGGTCGCCGCCCAGACGCGCCAGCGCGGCGTCGAGGTCGATGCCGGGCAGGGCGCTGCCGGTGGCGGACGCGCCAGCGGGACGGGTGGCCGGTGCCGCCGCCGAGGCCACCGGGGCGGCCGGCATAGGGGAGGCTGGCGTCGCGGCGGGCGGCGCCGTTGCCACGCCAGCCGGCGGCGAGGACGATGTCAGCCCGGTCAGCACGCCGATCAGGTCCTCGACATCGATCGGTTTGGCGACATGGGCATTCATGCCGGCGCTCCGGGCGCGGCGGCGGTCGTCCTCCATGACGTTGGCGGTCATCGCCACCACCGGCAGCGTCAGGCCGGCCGCACGCAGCGCCGCCGTCGCGTCGTAACCGTTGAGCACCGGCATTTGCACATCCATCAGCACCACGTCGTAGCGGTCGGGTTCGGCCGTCAGCAAGTCCACCGCCAGTTGGCCGTTGCCGCGCACATCGACGGTGGCGCCGGCGTGCAGCAGGATGTATTGCGCCACTTCCTGGTTGATCTCGTTGTCCTCGACCAGCAGGATGCGCATGCCGGCGAGCCGGCCGTGCAGCGGCGACACCGCGACGGCGCTGTCCTGGCCGTGGCCGCCGTCGGCGGCGTCGCCGTCCATCAGCGCGGCGACGCGCCCGAGCAGCCGCGCCGGCGTGACCGGCTTGGACAGGATGCCCGCCAGCCCCAGGCTGCCGGCGTGCTGCGCCTCGGCCGCCGCCAGGTGCTCGGTGACCATCATCAACACCGGCGGCAATGGCAGCGCCATGCTGGCGTGGATGTCCGCCAGCAGCGCCGGGCCATCCATGCCGGGCATGTCGCGGTCGAGCAGCAACAGGCCGTAGGGACGGCTCGCCTGGTGGCTCTCCTGCAGCATCGCCAGCGCCGTTTGGGCGTCGGCGGCGACGGCGGCGCTCCAGCCCAGGTGGCCGCAGGCCTCTTGCAATGCGCCGCGCACGCTGGCGCTGTCGTCGACGATCAGCAGCGAGAGCGCCTCCGCCGCCGCCGGGATGGCCGGCGCCGCAGGCGCGGCCAGGCATTCGAACGGACAGGCGAACAGGAACTCGGCGCCCTGGCCGGGCTCGCTGCTGACCTCGATGGCGCCGCCCATCATGTCGGCCAGCTGGCGGCAAATGGCCAGCCCCAGCCCGACACCGCCGAACTTGCGGCTGGTGCTGCTGTCGGCCTGCGAGAAGGCGTCGAAGATGTGGGCCTGCTGTTCTGCCGGAATGCCGACGCCGGTGTCGCGCACGCGGAACTCGATCAGCAGCGCGCGCTCGTCCGGGCGGGCGGTGGCGGCGCGCCGCACCGACAGCACCACCTCGCCCTGGGCGGTGAACTTGACCGCGTTGCTCAGCAGGTTGAGCAGCACCTGCTGCAGCCGCATCGGGTCGCCGGCCAGCTCGTTGGGCAGGCTCGGGTCGATGTCGAACACCAGTTCGATGCCCTTGTCGGAAGTGCTACCGCTGATGAGGACGCTGATGCTATTCAAAATGTGTTCCAGCTGGAAGCTCGCATGCTCGAGTTCGAGCTGGCCGGCTTCGACCCGTGAGAAATCGAGCACATCGTTCACCAGGCTCAGCAGCGACTGCGTGGCCAGCTGGATCTTGTCCAGGTAGCCGCGCTCGCGCGGCCCCAGCCCGGCCTCCTGCAGCAGCAGCGCCAGGCCGGTGATGGCGTTCATCGGCGTGCGGATCTCGTGGCTCATGTTGGCCAGGAATTCGCTCTTGGCGCGACTGGCGGCCTCGGCGCGGTCGCGCGCGAGCACCAGCTCGACGTTGAGCTCCTGCAGATGCAGTTCGGTCTCCTTCAGTTCGGTTACGTCCGACACCAGCACGAAGAAGCCGCGCACCTCGCCGTACTGGCCAATGTCGGGGATGTAGTTGACCCAGGTATAGCTGAGTTGCCCGGAAGGCCAGCGCAGCTCGCTGGCGAAGCCCTGCGGCTCGCCATGGAGCGCGGCCTGCACATAGGGCGCGTTGTCGGCGTATTGCCGCTCGCCGAGCACGTCGGCCATGCGCGCGCCCATTATTTGCTCCGCGCTGCGCTGGTGCCACTCAAGGAAATAGCGGTTGGCGAAACGGCAGCACAGGCCGGCGTCCCAGTAGGCCACCATGCCGGGCAGGTTGTCGGTCACGGTGCGCACGAACTGTTCGCTTTCTGCGAGGCGCTCGACGGTGGCGCGCAGCGCTTCCTTGGCCTGCTTGCGCTCGGTGATGTCGAGCGCGATGCCCAGCACGTGGGTGGCCACGCCGTGCTCGTCGCGCAGCGCCACCTTGCGCGTGGTCAGGTAGCGCGTCTGGCCGCTGGCGTTGGTGATCGGCTCCTCGGCGATCTCGGTGATCTCGCCGGGGTTGGAGGCCAGCACGCCACGGTCGCCCAGGGCGTACAGTTCTGCCTGCTCGGTCGGCACGAATTCGTCGTCGTTCTTGCCGATCATCTCATCGCCGCTGCTGCGCCCCATGAGCAGCGCGCCGTAGCGGTTGAACATCGCGTAGCGCAGGTCCGACGCGCGCTTGAGGAAGATCATTGCCGGCATGTGCTCGACGACCGAGCTGAACAGTTGACGCGATTGCAGCAGCTCGGCCGCTACGCGCTTCTGGTCGGTCACATCGAGCAGCAGGCTGGTGATAGCGCTGACCTTGCCGTCCGGATCGAACTGCGGGTAGTAGCTCAACACCCAATGCGACAGCCGGTCCGGGTCGGCGGCGGTGTAGCCGGAGCGCTCGATGCCGGTCAGTGGCCGGCCCGTGTCGAGCACTTTGCGGTAATCGGCCAGCACGCCCTGGCGCACGTTGGGGTCGGCAATCATGTCGCCGAGATGGCGGCCGAGGTGGGCCACCACTTTTTGCCCGTTCAGCCCGGCCATGTAGTCGTTGATGCGAATCACCCGCAATTCGCTGTCGACGTAGCTCAGGCCCACCGGAGCGGTGGCGTACAGGGTTTCAAGCTGGGCGCGCGACTTTTCCAGTTGCGCGGTGCGCTCGTCGACCAGTTTTTCCAGTTCGTGACGGTGGGCACGCAGGTCGCCTTCAAGCGCGTGGAAGGCGTCCGCCACAGCCTGCGCCTCGCGAAAACTCATCGGTTGCAGCGTGAACGGCGCGCCGCTGGCAAGCGCCTCGGCCGGCCCGACCAGGTCGCGCACCGAGCGCGCGATGCGCCCGCCGACCATCCATGCCAGCGAAAACCCGGCCAGCAGCACCAGCCCCATGATCAGCGAGATGCTGGTGACCGCGCGCAACAGTTCCTCCAACGCCTTGGCCTGCGGCGTGGCGATGGCGACCGTCACGCCGCTCACCGGCGAGCGGCTATAGCCCAGATAGATCGGGGTGCCCTCGGTGTCCTCGGTCACCAGCAGCGCGTCGGACGCCTGCAGCAGCCGGGCGCGCAAGGTGGCGTCGGCCGGCTGCCCCAGCGCCTGGCGCGGGCCGCCCGCCTGCGCCACGACGGTGCCGTCGCCATCGTACAGCGTCATCGACTGGTGCGGCTTGATCTTCTCGTCGGACAGGATGGCCGTCAGCCGGTTTGGCTTGATCAGGACAGTGATCGCGTAGGCCACGTGGGTGTCGATGAACACCGGCACGTCCACGGCCAGCAGCGCGCTGCCGGCCACGTAGATGATCGACAGCTGGGGGCGCGCCGTCTGGAACAGCGGCATCAGCCGTTTGCTGTTGTTGACCTGGTTGAAAGTTTCCGGCAGCGGGGCGCCGACGTGCATGGCCACGCCGCCGGTTTCATCGCTCAATAACAATTGCGACGCGGGAAATTGCGGCCCCAGCAGGCCGCCGGCCTGGACCCGCAAGCCGGTTTTGTCGGTTTCGCGCATGCTGGGCGAGGTCGCCAGCGCCATGGCCGCGCCCTCGCTCTGGATCAGGTCGCGGTCGATGGCGGCGGCCACCATGCGCGCCGCCTGGCGCGTGTCTTCCATCAAGGTGGCGCGTTCGCGGCCGTAAAACTGCCGGACCACGGCGCCGAAGCCCACCGCCGCCGGCAACGCGCATGCCAGTACCAGCAGCGCGATCTGCGAGCGTATCGATGGCAGCGGGGAGGTCGGTTTGTGTGGCACTGGCGCTGGCACGTGGAGGGCTCCCGGTAACCGGTTGGTTCAGTTGGCAGGAGGATATTAGCTGAGCCCGGCCGTTTCAGAAAGGGTTTTGTCCTGGACCGGCCGGTATCCGGGATGCGCCATCAGCCTGGCCGCCTAGAAGAACAACGCCGTCCGCTGGATCACGCTGCCATTGTTGGAGTACGGCGCGGTCGCGCGCACCGAGCCGGTGTTGAACTTGCCGTCATCGAGCTTGCTGTCGACCTGCTCGGCGAACGAGTCCGGCAGGTTGTCGAGCCGCACGCCGTTGCCGCCGCGTCCGCCGACCACATCGTTGTAAATGTACACGGCGCCGCCCTGGGCGCTGGTCATGAAGTCGGTGGTGCCGTTGAACGAGCCGGTGATAAAGCCCGACAGCGCCAAATGCTGCGGCGCCAGCTGGTATTCGGCGATCTGGCCGTCGCCGTTGCCGTTGCCGGTGGCGCCGGGCGCATGGGTGGTGCCCTGCACGTCGTCGCCCGGCAGCGCGCGGAACTTGTCCTGGTAGGCGTTGGCGGCGGCCGTCAGCGACGTCGATTGCTGGATGATATTCTTGACGCGGGCGCTGTCGATCAGGCCCTGTCCCTTGAGCACGCCACCGAGCAGCAGGCCGATGATGACGAGCACGATGGCGATTTCAACCAGGGTAAAGCCGCGTTGGCGCAGTGAGGTCGGAGGGGGCGTACGCATGGGGTGATTCCTTTCTTTAGTACTGCTCTGTGTTGATGCCATATTACAGCAAGGTTTATGGCTTGGGACCGCTGTCTTGCCGGTTCGCACCGTTCGATTGATCCAGCCGATCGAGCCGGTCCGATAAAAACTTCAGCTCGTGCGGATCGGTGATCAGACCGTCGCGCAGCAGGCCGCCGATCAGCGCGCGGGCGCTGTCGAGTTCATTCATGTCTTCCAGCATGAATACTTCCATTTCGCGCGCCCACGCCGGCACTTGCGGGCCGGTCGCGCGCAGCCGGATCGCCTGCGCGTAGCGGCGCGCCAGCGGCAAATCGTGCAGCCGGTGCCGCGCCACGAGCGCCGCGTGCGCCAGCCACGGCCAGCGCCGGTTCGGGTCCTCGGCAAAGCGGGCATGGACGAACTCAAGCATGACGCGCGCGCGCGCCGGATCGGCCACCGCGCCGTACACCTCGCTGGCCGCGAGCAGCGGATACTGGCCGCGCGGATCGAGCTCCAGCACGCGCTGCAACCACAAGGCGACCTTGGCGTAGTCGAGATCGCGCCAAGCGATGCTGACGCCTGCCTGCTCGTCGAAACCCTGCACGTACAGCATGGTCAGCTTCGACAGCGCCACCGGCTCGCCCAGCGCCGCCAGCCGCAGCGCCGCCAGCGACGGCGCCGGCGGCAAATCGCGCGCCCGGGCGCGTGGCGGCGCCGCGTTGGCCTGCCACAGCAGTTGCAGCACCAGGGTCAGCGCCAGCAGCGCCAGCACCGCGCGCGGCACGGCGCCGATCGGTTTGACGTCTGCTCGCATGCTCATATCTGCTTGCGGTACAAATCGAACAAGCCGGCGGCCGCCATCAGCGCCACATAAATAGCCGTTTGCGCGGCGATGGCCAGCAGGTCGGCGGCCGAGCCGTCGTGGTAGACCAGCCAGTCGCTGCGGGCGAAACGGTCCAGGTGCGGCAGCAGCAGCGCCAGGCCATCGATCGCTGTGCCGAGCACCTGCTGGCCAGCGCTGTGCGCGGTACTGGCGCCGTGGCCGAGCAATTGGAGCGTGCCGATCGCGCGCGCCAGCACATAAAAGGCGAAGGCGGCGGCCAGCGCCGGCAGCACCTGGCTCAGGGTCAACATGCACAACAGGCTGAAAGCGGCGACGATCCAGCATTCGCACAGCAGCGACACGGCCCACAGCGCCGCCTGCGATGGCGGTGCGAAAAACAGCGCCAGCGCGCCGAACAGCACGGCCGGCAGCACAGCCAGCGCGGCGAACCCCGCCAGCTTGCCCAGCAGGTAGACGGCGCGCGGCAGCGGCAGCGCCATCAGCAGTTCCAGGCCCTTGTCGTTGGCTTCGCGCACCATGCTGGTGATGACGAAGGTGGCGATCAGAAACACCGCCGCCACCCGCAGTAGCGCGCCCAGCAGCGCCGCTTGCAGTTGCCGGCTTTCGGTCAGCGCCAGTTCGTTCAGAAAGCCACTGAGCCCGACCGCGCCCAGCGCGACGACCAGCAGCAGCCACAGCAGCCGGTTGCGCAGCGCTTCGAGCAGGGTGTAACGGGCGATGGTGAGGGCGGCCAGGATCACGGAGCGGTCATTAAATTAGACGTTAAGCGGGACATCACGGCAGCTTCTGCGCCGCCACCATGCGGTTGTACAGGATATTGGGCGAGATCCAGATGACGATGTCGTCGAACTCGCCGCCGGCGCCGCGCGGGTCGGTGCTGGCAGGGCGGCTGATCAGCGCCACGCCGCCGCTTTGCAGATTGGTTTTCTCGTCGACGTTGTTGTTGCCGGCGTCGAGGATGCGGGTGTTCTGGTCGCTGGTGCCGCCGTAGCCGTTGCGGCCGAACGACATGATGGCCGCCGGAATATCCTCGACATCGGTCGATGGCACCAGCTCGCCGCCGGCGCCGCGCGTGGCGATGGTGATGTCACGCTTGGTCGAGAGCGAGAAGAAGGCGGTGCTGTCGGCGAACGCCGGCGTGACGCTGTACGCCAACACCCGGCCCCAGCCGTCGAGCCGGCCCACGCCCAGGGTGGCCCACGGCAGGTAGCCGAAGCGCTTGTTGCAGGATGCGCCGGCGCGGTCTTCGCGGCCGTCGGCGGCCGAGATGGCAGGGCAGGGCAGATAGCCGTTGCGCAAGGCAAAGCCCATCAGCGCTTCCTTGGCCTCGTCCATGACGCGCACGGTTTCGCTCACGCGTCGCTGTTCCAGCTGCGACGACAGCGGCGCGACCAGGCCGCCGATCATCAGGCCGACGACCAGCAGGACGATGGCGATCTCGACGATGGTGAAGCCGGCTTGTCGTTGACGTGAAGGCATGTAGGGGTAAGAAGTCATGGTGGTTGAAACCGGTCTGCGCGGTGCTCAGCGCTTGGGCGCCGAGGCGCGCACGCGGTTGCGTATCATCGGCAGCGGCACCCAGCTGACCACGTTGCTGAAGCTGCCGCCGATGCTGCGCGGCTCGCTGGTGGCGGCGCGGGCCATGAAATCGCGCACGGCGACCTCGTTGGCCTGCTCGTCGAGATTGTCCGCCACGCCGCTCAGTTGCGGGATGCCGTCGACGCTGACGCCCAGGTGCTTGCCGCTGGAATAGATTACCGCTGGCGTGCAGCGGTCGTCGACGCGGCAGTTGGCCGAGCCGACACGGTAAAACACGCTGCCATCGTCGTTGCGGTCGAAGATGGTTTTGTCGGCCTCGACCGGATCGTCCAGCGTGCCGTTGGCGAACTCGCGCGACACGCTATAGCGCAGCAACTTGTTCCAGCCGTCGCCCGGCACCAGGCCCAGCGATATCCACGGCAAAAAGCCCGTGCAATCGGCGTCGCTGGCGCACGGGCGCGGATTTTCGCGGCCGTCGGTGGCCGACAGCGCCGGACGCGGCAGGCGCCGGTGCAGGATGGCGTAGCCCAGCAGCGCCTCGCGGGCTTGCGCCAGCGATTCGCGCGTGAGCGCCTGCGGGCGCAATTCGCCGGACGGCGGACTGAACAAGCTCATCAACAACGACGACGCCCCCAGGCCCAGCACCACCAGCAACAGCAGCAGGGCGGCGCCGCGCTGGCGTCGCGGCAAGGCCGGACGGCGCCGCTGCAATGACTGAAGGCGTTCACGGCTCATTGATGTCCTTGACGCGGCCATCGGCCAGGTCGTAGCGCTGGCCCGGCCGCAGCACGATTTTCTTGCCGGAGGGCAGGGTGACGGTCAGCGCTTTTTTGTTACGGTTGCTAAACTTGTTCTGCGGACCGCTCTGTGGCACGTTGTTGAGCCACACGGTGTTGCGCCCGCTGCTACTGCGGACCAGACCGTTCATCTCGAGCTGCTCAGGCGGCGGTGGGGGCAGTGTCCCGGTTTCCATGCCTGGCATAGCCGCTGTGCCGGGTTGCATCATGCCGGGCTGCGCTCCCTGCGCCGCCGGCGGCGGCATATTGCCGGGAACACCAGGCGGCAGCGAATACTCCGCCTGCGCCCCAGGTTGCGGAACCTGCGGTCCGTTGACGGCGGCAGCCACTTTGCCGCGATTGGCATCCAGCGCCGAGCGCTCGGCCGGTGTATTAAACAGGCGACCCAGACCCGGATCGGCGTAAGCGAAGTGACAGGCGGTCGACAATAACACGCCCGCGACAGCCGAATGCCACCTCGACACGTACTCACGGCGGCTCATGCTTTGCCTTTCTTGCGCTCAACCACCGGCGTCGCCTTGGGCACCGGCGCCATCGTAATCCAGTTCAAGGTGCAATCCGCGCCCAAGGTCGGCCCGGCCGCGGCGCCTGGCGCCCCGGCCGCCACGCCCAGCCGTTTGATCGAACAATCCTGCACCGCAAAGAAACTGCGCTCGCGCAAATCGCCCAGGAAATCGAACAAATCCATCTCGTGCAACAACTCCATATGCAAGCGCATGCGGCTTCCCTGCAGCTGGTACTCGCCCAGATCGAGCGCCGACTCCAGCCGCACCGGCTGCTGCGGATCGATTTCATAGCTCAGCGGCAGCAACTTGCGCTGCTCCTGCGTCTGCCGGATCGCGTCGACCCACTCCAGGCGCTTTTCCTCGCCGATCAGCCCGCGCTCGCGCAACTCGATATAGCGTTGCTGGAAATTGCGGATATCGCGTTTTTCATTGTCGACATGCGCGTAGCGCGAATAGGCGGCGTCGCGCACGCGCTGCACCCGTTGCAGCTCCTGGTCGGCGTCCTGCTGGCGCCAATTGGTGACGAGCACGCACGTCATGCCGATCGTCACGGCGGCGACGGCTGTCAGCACGGCCGTGCGGATCAGCGCGAACTCGTTGATCCAATAGGGCAGCGCGACACTGGCGCGCGCCGGCTTTTTGCCGGTGACGGGATTGGTGCTCATGGCTGCCACACTAGGTTCAGGGAGAATTTGGCGCGCGTCTCGACCGCCTGCACGCCGGCCTTGCCGTTGAGCTTGACGGAGGAGCGGGTGTCCAGCGGCGGCTTGTCGACCTCGACGATCAGGCGCGGATGGCTGGCCAGTTGTTGCGCGAAGACGTTCATCGTATTGACGGCGTTGCGGTAGTCGTCCTGGTCGGTCATGATTTCCGCCTCGAGCAACAGCGCCTGCGGCGGCCGCCCCGGGATGCCGGCCAGCAGCGACGACATCGGCGCCACCTGGCCGGCGCCGCCCATATCGGCCGCGCCGCCCTGGCCGCTGATTTGCGCGGCCGGCAGGTTGACCTTCCAGTCCAGTTGCAGCAAGCGGATCTGCGGCGACTGTTCCAGTGCGCCGCTGACAATACTCATCAATTGCTGCGGTCCCGGTCCCTGCGTCACCAGCATGCGCTCGACGTTGACGGCGGCCCGCATATTGGCGGTGGTGGTCACGCGCGGCGGCATCGCGGCCATGACCGCGCTGTAGCGTTGGTCGTACGAGGTCGCTTCGGCGGCCAGCCGCGCGGCGTCGCTGCGGGCGTCGCCCAACTGCCACAGGTTGATACCGGCCAGCACCACGCAACCGGCGGCCAGCACGCCGCTGAACAGATACAGGTTGACGCGCGCGCGCCACAGCCTGAAGTAACGCTGCAACGGCCCCAGGGTGTAGTGGCTGGGTGGATGCGTGCGCGCCAGGAAGGCCAGCATCAGCGGATCGGTCAGCCGTCCCGCCAGGTCGGCGACGTTGCCATCGCCGGTCTTGATGCCGAGGCGGTCGGTCAGACCCTCCAGCGGAATGAAGCGGAACGCGGTCTCGGCGCCTTCCTCGCATTGCGCTTCCAGCGCCGGCAGCGCGGCGGCGGGGGCGATCACCGCCGTCTCGAGCACATTGCCGCGCGCCATCAGCCGCACGCTGGTCAGAAATTGCTGGGTCTTGCCGGTCTCGGTGCCGATGTTGACGGCGTCGCCATCGCGGTCGATGGCCGGCGTCAACCGCGAGAATTTCAACTGGCCGTTCTGGAAGTAGCTCTGACGCCAGCCGGCGGACTGCTGCGTCACCAGCAGCAGGTGCTCGTCGCGCATGGCCAGCTTGCGCACCAGCGCCTCGCTCAGCAGGGTGGTCGAGTACAGGCCGGCCAGCGGTATCTTCAATTGCTCGAGCGCCTCGGCCCACGGCTGCACCGACGACGGATTAGTCAGCGCCGACAGCAGCACGATGTCGTCGCGGCGGCCCAGCGCCTCGCGGCCCTGCACCTCGTGGTGGCGGAACGGCGTTTCGCGATATTGCTGCAGCAGGCGCCGCTGCATCAGCTTGGCGCCGGAGCGACCGCCGACGTGCGGCACGTGGACGCGCTGGAAGTCTTCCTCGATCAGGTCGGCCAACAAATAGACCGGCGCGTGGCTGCCGTGGTCGATATAGTCCATGAAATCGTCGACGCCGGCGCGGTCGTTGTTGAAGCGCACGCCGCCCGTCAAACGGCCGTTGCGCCACTGGTAGGCGTGCAGTTGTTCGCTGCTGAGATAGAGTAGGTGTTTGCTCGTCACGGCAGCCTCAGGTTCTGATCTTGCTGATCGTGTCGTAAATCGGACCCATCACCGACAGCATGATCCAGCCGACCATTACGCCCAGGATCACGGTCATCGCCGGTTCTATCATCGCTTGCACCTTCTCGATCATCTCCTTGACTTCGCGGTTGTAGAAGTAGCTGACGTTGCGCAGCGCGCCGTCGAGCGCGCCGGTGGTTTCGCCGACCTTTAGCATGCGGATCACCAGCGGCGGGAAGATGCCGGTGTTCTGGAACGCCGCCGTGATGCCCTGTCCTTCGGAAATCAGCTGCCCGGCGCGGCGCAGGCCGGCCGCGATCACGCGGTTGCCGACGATGCCCTCGGACAGGCGGATGCATTCGAGGATGGTGATGCCCGAGCCGTACATCATCGCGAAGAAGGTGGCGAAGCGGGCCAGGATGATCTTGTGCAGCACCGGGCCGATCATCCAGATGCGCAGCTTGAAGCCGTCGGCGGTATAGCGCGCCTGCTCGCTGCGCGCCAGCCAGGTGCGGCCGACGAAAAAGGCGATCAGCGGCACCGCGACCAGCACATACCAGTAATTGATGAAGATGTTGGAGACGAAAATCAGCGCCTTGGTGTGCAGCGGCAGCGTGTTGCCCATGTTCTTGACGAACGACGTCAGCTGCGGCACCAGATAGATCATCAGGAAAAAGGTGACAGCGGTGACGAACACGCCGACGGCGGCCGGGTACATGACGATTTTCTTGGTTTGCGAGGCCAGTTCGTCCTGCCACTTCAGGCTTTCCGACAGGTTCTTGAACACTTCGGCCAGCTTGCCGCTTTGCTCGCCGGCCGTGATCAGGCTGGTGAAGGTCAGGTCGAACACCTCCGGATACGCGGCCAGCGCGGCCGACAATTGCTGGCCGCCCTCGATGTTCTCGATCAGGCCGGTGATCATCTCGCGGAAGCGCGGGTGGTCGATGCTCTCGCGCAGGTCGTTCAAGCCTTCGAGGATGGGCACGCCGGCGCCGGTCAACTGTTCCATGTGGAAGCAGAAGTTGATCAGGTCGCGGCGGGTGATGACGCGTTTGAGCGCCACCACCTTGGCGCGCGAGACGCGGCAATCGATCAGGTCCAGGCCCATGCGGTGCAGGCGCAGCTCCAGATCCGGCTCGTTGGCGGCGTCCATGTTGCCCGGCGCGATCTGGCCGCCGGCATCCATCGCGCGGTAGAAGTATTGGGGCATCAGGTGGCCAGCCTTTCGGTGAGCCGCTCGGTCAAATCGACGACGCGGCCGACTTCTTCCAGCGTGGTCACGCCTTCGAGCACGCGGCGCACGCCGTCGTCGATCAGGCTGTGGAAGCCGGAGTTGGCGGCGGCGGTCTTGAGCTCGCGCGACGAGGCGCGGCGCGCCACCATCTCGTCAAGCGCCGGCGTCATCTTCAGCAACTCGATGATGGCAATGCGGCCCTTGTAACCCTGGTGCGCGCAGTGGTCGCAGCCGACCGCGCGGTACAAGGTTTGCGGACCGGCCGTCTCCGGCAGGCCGAGCAGACGGCGCTCGACGTCGTCGGCGATGTGCGGCTCGCGACAGGCGGTGCACAGCTTGCGCACCAGCCGCTGGGCGATGATGCCGATGATGTTGCCGGCCATGATGTCGGGCACCACGCCTATGTCGAGCAGGCGCGGAATCGAGCCGATCGCCGAGTTGGTGTGCAAGGTCGAATACACCTGGTGGCCCGTCATCGCGGCCGAGAAGGCCATCTCGGCGGTTTCCTTGTCGCGGATCTCGCCGACCAGGATGATGTCCGGGTCTTGCCGCATCATCGAGCGGATGCCCTCGGCAAAGCCCATCTTGGCCGACTCGTTGACCGACGTTTGGCGGATCATGTTCATCGGGTATTCGACCGGGTCTTCCAGCGTCATGATGTTGACGCTTTCGGTGTTGATGTGGTTCAGGATCGAATACAGCGTGGTGGTCTTGCCGGAGCCGGTCGGGCCGGTCACCAGGATCACGCCGTCGGGGCGGGCGATCATCAGCTTCAGCAGATTGAGCTCGGCCTCGCCCAGGCCCAGGCCGTCGAGCGGCACCAGGCCTTTTTGACGGTCGAGCACGCGCAGCACGAAGTTCTCGCCGTGCGTGGTCGGCTGCGCCGAGGCGCGGAAATCGATCTGCCGGCCCGAGAACTTGATCGAGATGCGGCCGTCCTGCGGCGCGCGCGTCTCGGCGATGTTCATGTTCGACATCACTTTCAGGCGCACGGCCATTGCCGGCCAGTACGATTTGTGCAGGCTGCGGATCTGGCGCAGGATGCCGTCGATGCGGTAGCGGATACGCAGGAACGATTGCTCCGGCTCGAAGTGGATGTCCGAGGCGCTGTTTTGCACGGCGTCGGCCAGGATCGCGTCCATCAGCCGCACCATCGGCTGGCTGTACTCGTCGGACGTGGTGCCCAGGCTGGCGTAGTTGACCTCGCCCGTTTCAATCTCGTGCAGGATGCCGTCGATCGACAGCTCGAAGCCATAGTATTGGTCGATCGCGCGCGAGATGTCCGACTCGTTCACCAGCAGCGGGCTGATGGTGATGCCCTTGACCAGCATCGCGCTGATCTGGTCGAGCGCGACGATGTTGCTGGTGTCGGACATCGCCAGGATCAGGTTGTCGGTCTGGCGCTCGTAGACGATCGGGAACACGCGGTAGCGCTTGGCCACTTCCTTGGGGATCAGCTTCAGCGCGATGGCGTCGACCACCAAACTGGTCAGGTCGGCGCTTTGCTGGTTCAGGTTTTCCGACAACGCCATCCGCACCGTGGCTTCGGTGACGAAGCCCAGCGTGATTAACAGTTTTCCCAACGGTTCGTTGCTGCGTTTTTGCTCGATCAGCGCGATGCGCAGCTGGTCTTCGCTGATGACGCCTTTCTGGATCAGCAGTTTGCCGAGCGGGAGTTTTGCGTGTTCTGCCATCGATAGTCTGTTCTTATTGGGCGGCGGGCGCGCCCAGCTCGTGCATGCGAATGCGCAAGGCGTTGCGGTCGAACGCGGCCGCCTTGTCCTGCGACAGCACCAGCGCGCGCTGATAATAGGTCAGCGCGAGCCGGCCCTGGTTCAGGCGGTCCAGGCCGATGGCCAGGTTGTAGGCGTAGTCCGGATTGTCCGGCGAGGCGCTGTAGGCGCGGAAGAAGGTCTGCTGTGCGTCCGACCAGCGGTTCTGCTGCGCGTACAGGTTGCCCAGCGCAAACAGCGCGGGACCGGCCTCGGGATTGGTGGCCAGGATCGCCTTGAGGCGGCCTTCGTTCTGGGCGGCGTCGCCCGAGCGCATGCTCACCAGGCCGGCGACGGCGGTGGAGTCGTTCGGATCGAGTTCCAGCATGCGCAGGTAATAAGATGCAGCCTGTGCGCCCTGGTTCTGACGGGTATGCAAGGTGGCCAGGCCCAGCAGCGCGTCGCGGCTGGTCGGTTCCTGGCGCAGCGCGGCTTCGTATTGCTTTTGCGCGTTCGGCAGGTCGCCGCTGGTGAACGACTGGTAGGCGGTTTCCACGGCCGGGGCGATCTTGGGAGCTTGCACGGCGCGCGCCACACGGATCTCGGCATTGTTGTCCGGTGCGGCCACGGGCGGCAGTCGTTCCGCGCGCGGCGCCGAGTTGGCCAGCTGGCTCTGGATGGCCTGCTGGGCGGCGGCCAATTCCTGCTCGGTGCGGGCCAGGCGACGCTCGAGGTCGTCGCGGCCGCCACGGCTGACGGAAGGCGCCAGCATGGCGCTGCCGCTGGCATCGACGGCCATCGGATCGACGAAGCCGGCGGCGGCGGGCTGGCCGGGTTGAGCGGCGGCGCCCGGGGCGGCGCCGATCACCTGCACCGGCGTGGCGCCGGTGGCGCCCGGCGGCGGCATCGGCACCGGCGGCAGGCGCGAGCCGGCACCCGGCGCGACCACGGCCTGCCAGTAGTAATAGCCGAAGCCGGCGACGATCAGCGCCAGTATCGAGAGCAGCCCGATCAGGCGCAGGCGTTCCGGGTCCATGCCGACCGGTTCATTCGCGCTGGCGGACGCCGCACGAGCGCGGGCGGCGCCGCGCGGCTTGGCGGCGGTTTTGTCGCCGGCCTGCGGTTTGGCGGAGGCCGACGCTTTGGCGCCTGCCGTTGGCCTGGCAGCGCCGTGGAGGTTTTGGGCGTGGGTCTGCGCTGCTGCTGCCGCTGTTGTTGTTGCTGCTGCCGCGCTGGCGGCCGCTGTGGGGGCAGCCGCCGACAGCGGCGCTTGCGGTTGTGCGGGCCGTGGCGGCGCCACCGCTGGCGCTGGCGCCACCGGCGCCGACGGATCCGGTGTCAGGTCGAACGTCAGGCCGGCGTCCAGATGGTCGCTCGGCGGCGGCAACGGGCTAGGCGATGGTCGCGGGGTCAGGCTGGCGGCCGGCGCTTCCGGCGCCAGCGGTTCCAGGCTGAATTCGGCCATCGGTTCGAGGTCGAGACTGAGCTCGCGCCTGGCGGGCGGCACGGCGGCGTGCGGCGCGGGCGGCGGCTCGGGCGTGAGCGCCAGCACCGCGTCAAACTCCTCCGACGGCCGGTCCGCCTCGTCCTCGACCGCCGAGCTTTGTTTGGCGCGCTCGGCCTTCTTTAGCGCCTGCATCAGTAAGCTCATGATCCGTTCCCGTTGTTGGTGGGGGCAGGGGGCGATTGCGGGACAGGGTAGGGCTCGTTGTCCGGCTTTTCCCCCGGCAGCAGATAGCGGTAATCCTTGTAGTCGCCGTTGACGCTGGCATCCTTGACGACGATCGGGCGCATGAAGATGACCAGCTCGGTCTTGGTGCTTTTCTCGTTACGGTAGGAGAACAGGTCGCCGATCACCGGCACGCTGCCCAGGAACGGCACCGAGTCCTTGGCGTTGTCGACCGAGTCCTGCATCAGGCCGCCCATGACGGCGATCTGGCCGCTCGGGATCTTCATCAGCGATTCGAGCTCGCGCGCCTGGATTACCGGCACGAAGCTTTGCACCTTGGCGTCGGCCAGCGCCGGGTTCGGGTCCAGCACGGTGCCGACGATCCGGGTGATGGTCGGACGCACGTTGACGGTGACGTCGTCGTTGTCGGCAATTTGCGGCGTGACGCTCATGACGAAGCCGACCGGCACCGTTTCCAGCTTCGATTCGTAGGTGGCCGGCGAGGTCGGCGTGCCGTTGATGCCCAGCACGGCCGGTGTGACCTTGATCGAGAAGAAGACGTTGTTGTCAACCACCTTGAGCAGCGCGGTCTGGTTGTTCATCACGCTGATTTTCGGGCTCGACAGCACTTTGACCTTGCCGAACGACTCCAGCAGCTCGATGGTCGCGGCGATATTGCCCAGGCCGCTGAGCGGGTTGTTGTACTTCAGCAGGAAAATGCCGGGGCTGGTGCCGGGATTGACCGCGCTGGGCAGGTTGACGGTGCCGACCTGGCCTTGCGTCATGCCCAGGCGGCCCGAGCGCGACAACGTCGACCAGTTGATGCCCTGCTGATAATTGTTGTTGAGGCGAACCTCGATCACGGTCGCCTCGATCAGCACCTGGCGCTTGGCCGCGCCCAGCACGATATCGACGAACTCGCGGATTTTTTCGTGCTGGCGGCTGGTGGCGCGCACGGCGATCAGGCCGCCCTCGGCATTGACGATGACCGAGTTGGGGCGGTTGCTATTGTTGCGCGATTGGCCGAAGGCGCCGGTATCGAACGCGGCCGGCGCCTGCTGGGCCTGTCCGCCTTGCGCGCCGCCCTGTGCGTTTGGTGCATTTTGGGTATTTTGGGCCACGCCGGCCAGCGGATCGACCGGGTTGTCGCTCAGATTGGTGTTGCGCAGCATGTCGCGGATGTTCTTTTCCAGCGTGAACCAGAAGTTGTTGTCCGAGCGGTTGTTGACCACGGTCGTCGAGTTGTTGCTGCCGGTGCTGCTGCCGCTGTTGCTGTTCGATGACTGGTTGCCGCTGCCGGTGCTGCCGCTGGTGCTCGAACCGCTGGCCGACGCGGTCGCGCCGACCGGATTGGACGCGCTGGAACCGCCGCCGCCGCCGGTGGTGGAAATCTGCGTTGCGATGCTGACGCTGCTGCTGGTGCTGCGCGCAATGTTGACGTAGTCGATCTTGTAGTTGCGCCACTCCGGCGTGTCAGGCAGCACCGTCAAGGTGCCATTGTTGATCTCATAACGCATGTCGACCTGGCGCTGGATGCGGCTCAGCAGCTGTGGCAGGGTCTGGTCCAAGGCGTTGAGCGTGACCATGCCCTCGATGCCGGGATGGACGTCCACGTTGAGGCCGGCGTCGCGCGCCAGCGCGAACAGCAGCGACTGCACCGGCACCTTGTGCACGGTGACGCTATAGGTTTCCACCTTGGCGGTTGGCTTGGGCGGCGGCAGCACCGCGCTTTGCCGCACCGGCTCGGGGATCGACCCGGCCGGACGTGGCGCTTCGCTGATATGGGCCGGCGAGGTCGGCAGGGTCCGCGTGGCGCAGGCGCCAAGTAACACACTGCAAGCCACGGGGACGATGGTCAAGGCTAGTTTATTCATTGTTTCTTCCGGCCCGGGGGGGAACGCAGGATGTTGTGCATATGCAATACAGCTAGCATGATCTTACAAATTCGGTGCCACCGCAAGGACGCTCAACCATATTGCGCCAATTAAAAGCCCCAGCAAACACCCGATTGCAACACTGCGGTTCAACCGGCCGCCCGGGCGCCGATTTAACAATGTGCCGGCGCGGTCGCGGCCGAACGGCGATTCGCGGATCGCCGCGCGCACGTGGCGCTTGTCGACCACGTCGGCGTCGTCGGCAAACGCGGCCAGCAGCGCCTTGTCGGCCAGGATGTTGATGCGGCGGACGATGCCTTCGGAACTGTCGCCGATCATTTTGGCGGCGGCCGTGCTGAAGACCGACGGGCCGTCGCGACCGGCCGCGCGCAGCCGGAAGTCGAGGAACTCGGCCACCAGCGCTGGCTCCATGGCCGGCACGTGGAAACTGTGGGTGATGCGCTCGCGCAGCTGGCGCATGGTCGACAGTTCCAGGTGCTGGTCCAGTTCCGGCTGGCCGAACAGCACGATTTGCAGCAGCTTGCTGCGCGCCGTTTCCAGATTGGTCAGCAGGCGGATCGCTTCCAGCGTCTCGAGCGGCATCGCTTGCGCTTCCTCGACCAGCAGCACCACCTGCCGGTCCTGGCCGTGTCGCTCGATCAAATGGGCGTGCAACCCGCGCTGGACCTCGTCGACGCGGAAGCCGCGCGTCGGCAGGCCCAGCTCGGCGGCGATCGCGAACTGCACTTCGACCGGGTTCAGATTCGGGTTGACCAGGTAGATGACCTCGATGTGCGGCGGCAGCTGGCTCTCCAACATGCGGCACAACATGGTCTTGCCGGCGCCGACCTCGCCGGTCACCTTGATGATGCCTTCGCCGTGGCAGACCGCATACAGCAAAGCTTCGAGGATTTCGCCGCGCGTATTGCCGGAATAGAAAAAGGCCGGGTTCGGCGTGATGCCGAACGGCGATTCGCGCAGCTGGAAATGGGATTGGTACATGCTGCTCACGCGATACAGGCCAGGAACGCCTGCTCCAGGCTGTCCGCGCCATAGTGGTCGCGGCATTCGGCCGGTGTGCCGGCAAAGCGGATCTGGCCGTCGTGCAGGATGGCCATGCGGTCGCACAGCTCGTCCACATCGGCCAACGCGTGCGAGGTCAGGAACAAGGTGCTGCCGGCGTGGTGCAGGCTGCGCAGTTGTTCTTTCAACAGCGCGCGCGCCTTCGGGTCGAGGCCGCTCATCGGCTCGTCGAGGATATACAACGGCTTGCGCGCGAGCAGGCAGGCGGCCAGTCCCAGTTTTTGCGTCATGCCTTTGGAATAGCCGCGCACCGTGCGCTTGAGCGCGTCCGGGTCGAGGTCGAGCGCGCGCATCATCGCATCGACCGCGTCGGCGTCATAGCGCAAGCCTTGCAAGGTCAGCAAGTAACGGATGAAGTCGGCGCCGGTCAGATAGTACGGCGGCGTGAAGCGTTCGGGCAAAAAGCCGAGCGGCTGGCGGCTGGCGGGGCGGTGATGCGGCTGGCCGAAGATGTCGATGCTGCCGCCGCCCAGCGCGCAAAAATCGAGCACGCATTTGATCAAGCTGGTCTTGCCGGCGCCGTTGACGCCCACCAGGCCGAAGCATTCACCCGCGCGGAGTTCCAGATCCACGCCGCGCAGGACGGTGGTTTGGCCATAGCGTTGAACCACTTGTTGCAAGCGCAGGGCGGGTACGGTCATGAAAGGGAATAGTGGCGACAGGAAACGAACCACAACTGTAGCGCATTCGTGCGAAGAAAGCGACATCCTCTGCAGATAGGCAAGCTTGGCATTGGGTAAGTGGGGTAATCTGCACTAGAATGGCCGCAAGTTGTCGCAAGGCATTAAATCGATCATTTGGCGTTGAGATTGGGGAGCAAGCATGGCGAGGCCGGAGAAAGTCAGGCTGGGGGAAATTCTGGTGCAGCAAAAGCTGCTGTCGGAAGAACAACTGGGGCTGTCGCTGGCCGAGCAAAAGCGCAGCGGGCGCAAGCTTGGCCGCGTGTTCATCGAGAACGGCTACGTCACCGAGGAGCAGATCGCCGGCGCGCTAGCGCGCCAGCTCAGCATCCCGTATCTGAACCTGAAGTTTTTCAACGTCAATCCCGAGATCGTCCGCATGCTGCCGGAGACGCAGGCGCGCCGCTTCCGCGCGCTGGTGCTGGAAGACCGGCGCGGCGTGCTGCTGGTGGGCATGTCCGACCCGACCGACCTGTTCGCGTATGACGAGATCGCCCGCATCGTCAAACAGAATATCGAGCTGGCTGTCGTCAACGAGACCGAGGTGCTGGCCGTCATCGACCGCATCTATCGGCGCACCGAGGATATCTCCGACCTGGCGCGCGAGCTGGAGCAGGATCTCGGCGACGTTTCGGTCGACTTCGGCGCGCTGGCGGCCGCCAATCCGAATCTGGAAGAGGCGCCCATCGTCAAGCTGCTGCAGTCGGTGTTCGACGATGCCGCCCAGGTGCGCGCTTCCGACATCCACATCGAACCGCAGGAAGGGCGGCTGCAGATCCGCTTCCGCATCGACGGCGTGCTGCACCTGCAGACCGAAACCGATATCAAGATCGCACCATCGCTGGCGCTGCGCCTGAAGCTGATGTCCGACCTGGACATCTCGGAAAAGCGGCTGCCGCAGGACGGACGCTTTGCCGTGCGCGTGCGCAACCAGCGCATCGACGTGCGTATCTCGACCATGCCTACCCAGTACGGCGAGTCGGTCGTCATGCGTCTGCTGAGCCAGGGCGGCGCGCAGCTGCGGCTCGACGCCATCGGCATGCCGCGCGGGCTGGTGGAGAAATTTCGCGCCATCATCCAGCGTCCGAACGGCCTGGTGCTGGTGACCGGGCCGACCGGTAGCGGCAAGACGACGACGTTGTACTGCGCGCTGTCGGAACTGAACTCCGTCGAGAAGAAACTGATCACCGTCGAGGACCCGGTCGAGTACCGGCTGGCCGGCATTAACCAGGTGCAGGTCAACGACAAAATCGACCTGAACTTCGCGCGCGTGCTGCGCTCGGCGCTGCGGCAAGACCCGGACATCGTGCTCGTCGGCGAGATGCGCGATCAGGAAACCGCGCAAATCGGCCTGCGCGCGGCCATGACCGGTCACTTGGTGTTGTCGACTTTGCACACCAATGACGCGATGAGCACGCCGCTGCGACTGATGGACATGGGCGTGCCGCGCTACATGGTCGGCAGTTCGCTGCAAGCGGTGCTGGCGCAGCGGCTGGTGCGCATCATCTGCGAAGCCTGCACCACGCCGTACGATCCGACGCCGACCGAGCGCGAGTGGCTGAGCATGGAACTGAACGACAAGGTCGACAAGGCACGCTATTTCCACGGCAAGGGATGCTCGCATTGCAACGGCATGGGCTATCGCGGCCGTACTGGCGTCTATGAGCTGCTGGAGATGACGCGTGCGGTGGTCGATGCCGCCAACGATCCCGATCCGGCGCACTTCCTGAAGGTCGCCGCGACGCAGATGGCCGGCGAAACCCTGCGCCGGCACGCGGTGCAGCTGGTGGTGCAGGGCCGCACGACGGTGTCCGAAGCGATGCGCATCAGTAACCAGACCGAGGATTGACGTGCCGTTCTTCGCCTACAAAGCCCGCAACGCGCGCGGCGAACTGATGCAAGGCGTGCTGGAGGGCCCGGACAGCGGGGCGGTTGCCGATCAACTGTTCAATACGGGCGTGACGCCGATCGAAATCACTGTCACGCAAAAAGCTGTCGCCACCAACGGCGAAAGCTGGCTGTCGCGGCTGCTGGAGAAGAAGGTCACGTCGATGGACGTGCAGTTGTTCAGCCGCCAGTTGTACACCTTGCTCAAGTCCGGCGTGCCCATCATGCGCGGGCTGGCGGGGCTGCAGGAGTCTGCGGTCAGCAAGTCTTTTGGCAAGGTCATCAAGGATTTGCGCGAGTCCCTCGACTCGGGCCGCGAGCTGTCTGCCGCCATGCGGCGCCATCCGGACGTGTTCTCGCCGTTTTACCTGTCGATGGTGCGGGTAGGCGAGATGACCGGGCGGCTCGAGGAGGTCTTCCTGCGCTTGTTCGACCACCTGGAGTTCGACCGCGACATGCGCGAGCGCGTCAAGACGGCGACCCGCTATCCGAGTTTTGTGTTGATGGCCATGGTGGCGGCGATGGTCGTGGTCAATATGTTTGTGATCCCCGCGTTTGTCGGCGTGTTCAAATCGCTGCACGCCGAGTTGCCGTTAATGACGAGGATACTCATCGGAACTTCCGGCTTCACCGTGCGTTACTGGCCGGTGATGGCGGTGGCCGCCGTGGCCGGCGTGTGGGGTTTCCGCGCCTGGGTGGTAACGCAGCGCGGCTTGTATCAGTGGGATAAGTTCAAGCTGAAGATTCCGGTCGCCGGCAAGATCATTTTAAAGGCCACGATGGCGCGCTTCGCCCGCAGCTTCGCGCTCGCCAACCGCAGCGGCGTGCCGATCGTGCAGGGGTTGACGGTGGTGTCGCAGACGGTGGACAACGCATATTTGTGCGCCCGCGTCGAGCAGATGCGCGACGGCGTCGAGCGCGGTGACAGCATATTGCGGACTGCGGCGGCGGCCGGCGTGTTCACCCCGGTGGTGCTGCAAATGATCGCGGTGGGCGAGGAGAGCGGTTCGATCGACGATTTGATGGACGAGATCGCGCAGATGTACGAACGCGAGGTCGATTACGAGCTCAAGACCTTGTCGGCGCAGATCGAGCCGATTCTGATCGTCTTCCTTGGCATGATGGTTTTGGTACTGGCGCTGGGCATCTTCTTGCCGATTTGGGATCTGGGCAAGGCCGCCTTGCATAAGTGATGCCGAAAACGGGGCGTTCGGTGTATTTATTATCAACATTTGTGACGCAGAAACAACGCGGCGCCAGCTTGCTGGAATTTGCGTTGCTCGTCGTGATCGTGGGCATATTGACCACGGTTTTGCTGCATCGGATTTCGCTTTATCAAATCGAGGCGGAGCTGGCGGCGATGCGGGCGACAGTGGCCAACCTGCGGACGTCCTTAGAAATAAAGGTTGTTCATGGGAAATTGCCCGGTGGAACGGTAGATTTAACGATCTTGACCGAACAAAATCCGTTTGATTGGTTGAAAGATAAGCCGCTCAATTACGTCGGCGAATACTTTTCCCCAAGCGACGCCGACATCAGCGCGGGGAACTGGTGCTTTGACCGGACCGATAAGTCGGTGGTTTATTTGTTAAATAATCGCACCGGAATTTTAGATGCCTCAATGAAACGTTTGAAATTCAAGGTAAAATTACTTCGCTTGCCCCATCGCCCCGCCAAGCCGTCAGGCGCACCAGGACCCCTCGGTGTGGCCTTTGAGCAAGTGAAAGACTGACGCAATTCGCGCGGTCTTTCTTCAACTAAATGGACGACTTGGAGAAGTGAAATGAACAAGGCAGCGATGAGCGCATTCCGTAAACCAGCAGCCCAGTCGGGCTTCACGCTGATCGAACTGATCGTCGTGATTGTTATCCTCGGCATTCTGGCGGCAACCGCGTTGCCACGTTTTTCCAGCTTGAGTGGCGATGCGCGCGTGGCGACATTGAACGCTGCCCGGGGCGCGTTGACATCGACGACGGCTATGGTGCACGGGCAGGCTTTGATCAATCCGACGGCGACGACGGTCACTTATGAAGGCACCCAGATCAATATCGTGAATGGTTATGCAGCTGCGAACGCAAATACCGCGATCGCCGCAGGTTTGACCACGAATGACTACACGGTGACGGTGAACTCCGGCTCCACGGCTCAGTCGGCTTCAGGTAACTTGCCGGCCATCCCAGCCAATAGTTTTGTAGCCCAGCCGATCTCCGTCGCAGCCAACGCCACCGGAATCACGTGCTTTTTGACCTATACCCAGGCTGCCAACACTACGACGCCACCAGTGGTGACCGTGAGCGGCACTACCGCTAACTGCAACTAAGCAGCTTGAGATTGCTCTGCGGTGCGACCTTGAAACGTGCATCCCTCCCTCGGCGCCTGCGGGGCTCCGTTGGCTTTCTGCAGGTGGGAGGGTTCACGATGGTCGAACTGGTGACGGTGATTGTCTTGATTGGCATCTTAGGTGCAGCGGGTGTTTCCCGATTTTTCGATAATTCCGCCTATGAAGGCCGCGCTTACGCCGACCAAGCCAAGTCGGTGATCCGCTACGCCCAGAAGCTCGCCATTGCACAGAACCGTCCGGTCTTCGTGCTGGCGACGCCGGCAAGATTTGCTGTCTGTTTCAATCCTAACTGCAACAGCGCCGCCGACCTGGCGCTCGCGCCGGGAAGCAGCAACAGCGGCAGCACGGCAACCCGGGCCGTCTGCACGCTCAATGGTAACTACGTTGCCAGCTGGCTGTGCGAAGGCACGCCGGCTGGTGTGGCGGTGGCTGGGGTAGCACCCGGCAATGTTTTCTCTTTCGACCGCATGGGCAGTCCGAGCTTCGCTGTGCCAATGACGTTGACCTTCACCAGCGGCACCAGTGTTTACCAATTCACAGTAGCGGCCCAGACCGGTTATGTCTATTAATCGCCAGCGCGGTCTCACCATCATTGAGCTGGTGATGTTCATGGTCATCATGGGCGTTGCCGCAGCCGGCATTATCGGCGTGCTGAATTTGAGCGCGAAATCCAATGCCGATCCGCTGCGCCGCAAGCAGGCGATGCTGATCGCTGAAGGTTATATGGAAGAGGTGCAATTAGCGCCCTTTACTATTTGCACATCCGGTGATCCCGCAGTCGGGACCGCCACGATGCGCAGCGACTGCGCCACCCCGGCCGAGGTCGGAACGAGGGCGGCAGGTGCGTCACGTCCGTATACCAACGTCGCCGAGTACGCAACGATATTGAATACGCCACAACGCACTTTCGCTGTCGGCGGTGTGGACCGTGACGTGAACGGCCGCGCGCTGGGACAGGATCAGAATCTCAATACGATGGGTAACGCTTCACTTGACGGTATCACGACGACGGTGACGTTGAATCTGGTCGGGCCCGCCGAGCTCGGACCTAACGGCCGCGCGATCGAATCGGCCGCGAATAATCTCGTGGCGGTGCGCATCACCATCATCACCAGATATGGCAACGGCGCCAACGATTTTATTCAGCTGGACGGCTATCGGACGCGGTACGCGCCGAATAACTGAGCGACCATGACAACACGCTTCCGACTTCTGCGGCTTACACTGCCCCGCCAGCGCGGCTTCACCTTGGTGGAGGCGGTGGTGGTCATGGTGGTCACCGGCATCCTCGCTGGCACCATGGTGCTGTTCATCCGCCGCCCCGTGCAGAACTACACCGATGCCGCAGCCCGCGCGGACCTGAGCGACGCGGCCGATCTGGCGTTGCGCCGCATGGCCCGTGAACTGCGCGGCGCATTGCCCAACAGTGTGCGCCTGACGGTGAACAATGGTGTTTGGTGGCTGGAGTTCATTCCGACTATCGCGGGCGGCCAATATCTGGCTGTCGAAAACGGAGCGCCCACAGGCAGTCCGCTGAGCTTCACCAACGCTGTCGCGATGCCATTCAGCGTGGTTGGGCCGATGCCGAAGCCCCTGCCTACGTTCTCGCCGACGGGGCCGAATAATTACCTTGTGATCTATAACCTGGGCGTTGGCTTTTTGGGGGCGGACGCTTATGCGCGCTCGAATCTCGCGCGGATTACGGGCGTCAACGGCACCGCCATTTCTTATGAACGATATCTGGACGGCGACGCGGCCGGCAACGGCATAAACCCGTTTGCGGGACAGGCCAATCCGAACTCCTCGCCCGGCCAGCGTTTCCAGGTGGTGACCGAGCCGGTGACTTTCCGCTGCCAGGGGCTGGCAAACGGCAAGGGCACGTTGACCCGCTCCGTGGCTGCCAACTTTCTGGCCGACCAGCCCACCCCAACGGCCGCCGCCGGCGCGCTGTTGGCGAACAATGTGGTGGCGTGTAATTTCTCCATTGGGACCGCCGCCACTCAACAGAGTGCGCTGATAGGGTTGAGTATCGCATTGGGTCGCCCTGACATAAATGGCGGCAATGCCGTGGAGACCGTCACCTTGACCCATCAAATCCATGTGGACAACACGCCATGAAGCTACCGATGAGACGCAAATCGGCTGGCGTCGCGCTGGTGACGGCCATCTTCCTGCTGGTAGTGCTGTCCGGATTGGCGGTCGCCGTCGTATCGCTGACGACCTCCCAGCAGAGCGCGTCCACGCAGGACGAGCAAAGTGCCCGCGCATATCAGGCAGCACGTGCCGGTATGGAATGGGCGATATACACCAGCTTGCAAACTGGCGGGGGATTGACCCAGAACCCCCTTGGATGTGCGCTAACCCCGGCAAATGCGATTTCGTTCGGCTTGCGGGCGCCAACATTGTCGGCCTTCACCGTCACGGTCACTTGCACCGGCCCTGCTACGGGATATGGCAACCCGCCAAACGGGCAGCCCGATTTGACCGCCAACGGTGTCCGGATCTCGGTCACGGCCTGCAACCAGCCTGTAAACAATGCCTGCCCCAACGGCGCGCCGGGTCCTGATTATGTGCAGCGCGTTGTCGAGGCGCAGCTATAAAGAAACAAGCCACGGGACAATGTAAATATTTTTGTGGCATTAATATTAATTAGTGGCAAACAGACGGTGTAACGTGAATATAATCAACCAACTAGCGCGTAAACCTCGTGTGCTGGTAATCATCTAGGTCGCTGGCATGGGATTCCTCAAACGAAGCAAAAAGAAGGATGGCTGGCTGACCGTCTCGTTCCAGCGCGACGGCATCTGCGCTGGCCGCGTGCAACGCATGCGCGACGCCAAGCCGCTGGTCGAGCTGTCGTCGTTTTATCCGTTTGCCGCGAGCGTTTCGACCGAGTCGCTGGAAAAAGTGAGCAAGGATTTGAAGGCCGCCAATTTCCTCTTCGGCACGATGCTGAGCGGTGGCGAATACCAGATGCTGACCGTCGACGCGCCCAACGTGCCGCAGGATGAATTGAAAACGGCGGTGCGCTGGCGCTTGAAGGATATGCTCGATTTCCATGTCGACGACGCCACCATCGACGTGCTCGATATTCCGGTCGATCCGAACGCGCCGTCGCGCGCGCATTCGATGTTTGCCATCGCTGCCCGCAACGCGCTGATCCAGTCGCGTCAGGGCCTGTTCGCCGAGGCCAAGATCGAATTGAACGTCATCGATATTCCGGAAATGGCGCAGCGGAACATCTCGGTCTTGCTCGAAACCGAAGGCCGGGGACTGGCGATGCTGTCGTTCGACGGCGACGGCGGGCTGCTGACGATTACTTTCAAAGGCGAGCTGTACCTGTCGCGCCGCATCGACGTGACGTTGCAGCAGTTGCTGGAACCGGATACCGACAAGCAGCAGGCCTGCTTCGACAAAATCACGCTGGAACTCCAGCGCTCGCTCGATCACTTCGACCGCCAGTTCAACTACGTCAACGTGATCAAGCTGTTGCTGGCGCCGACCGGCGCGCAGGGCTTGCACGAGTATCTGGCGGCCAATCTGTACATGCCGGTCGAAGCCATGGGGCTGGAGGATGTATTTGATCTGAGCAAGGCGCCGGCGCTGCTGGACGTCGAGCAGCAGCAGCGTTTCTTCCTGACGTTGGGCGCGGCCCTGCGGCACGAGGAGGTGGTCCTGTGAGCCAGCAGATCAATCTTTTCAATCCCATCTTCCTGAAGCAGAAGAAGGTGTTCACGGCCTTGCCGATGGCCGAGGCGCTGGGCGTGATCGTCGCCGGCGCGCTGCTGCTGACGTGGTACGCCGGCCAGCGCGTGGCGGACCTGGAACATTCGGCGGCATCGGGCAAGACCTTGCTGGCCGACCGCGAGCGCCGCCTGGTGGAAGCCAACAAGCAGTTCGCGCCGCGCCAGAAAAGCGCCACCATCGCGACCGAAGTCGCCGAGGCGGAGGCGGAGTTGCGGTCGCTGCAACAAGTGGAATCGGTGCTGCGTAACGGTTCGTTGGGCAACGCGGCCGGCTATGCGGAGTATTTCCGGGCGTTTTCGCGCCAGAACGTCAGCGGCCTGTGGTTGACCGGCGTGTCCATCGTCGGCGCCGGCAATGATATCGGCGTGCAGGGACGGGCGATGCAGCCGACGCTGATACCGGCTTACATCGCACGCTTGAAGTCGGAGCGGATTATGCACGGCAAGAGTTTCGCCAGCCTCGATATTTCGCGGCCGGACGCGCAGCCGGTGCCGGCCGCCGCGCCGACCGCCGCGCCCGCACCGGCTGCTCCGGTTGCTGTCACGGCGCCGTTCGTGCAGTTCAGCCTGCAATCGACCCCAGTGGCGAGGACCGCACAATGAAGCAGCAATTGCAACAGCAATGGCTCAAGCTGAGCACCAAGCTGGACGCGATGACCTTGCGCGAGCGGACGATGGTGTTCGTGGCCGTGACGGCGGCGATCCTGTTCCTGCTTTACACGATGGCGGTCGAGCCGATGCTCGCTAAGCAAACGCTGCTGCTGACACAAATCAAGCAGCAGCAAAATCAGATCGCCGGTATCGACATGGAAATCACGGCCAAGGCGCAAGGCTTCAGTCTCGACCCGGACGCCCAGGAGCGCGCCAGGTTGCAGACGGCGCGCGCCGAGATCGACCGTATCAGCGCCGGCCTGCTAGCCGTGCAAAAGGGCTTGGTGGCGCCGGAGAGGATCGCGCCGTTGCTGGAAAATCTGCTCGGCGGCCATGGAAAGTTGCGCTTGATGGCGATGAAGACGTTGCCGGTGACAGGCATGAACGAGACCTTCGTTGAATCCACGCCGCCAGTGGTGGCCAGCGCGACGCCGGTTGCCGCGCCAACCCAGTCAGCCCAGTCAGCCCAGCCTGCCGCCAGCACGCACAAGCCGCGCGAGCTGCTGTACCGGCACGGCGTGGAAATCGTCTTGCAGGGCAGCTATTTGGACATGGTCAGTTACATGTCCGCATTGGAAGCATTGCCGGTACAACTGTTCTGGGGCAAGGCCAGCCTCGATGCGCAGCAGTACCCGAACTCGCGCTTGACCTTAACGCTTTACACGCTGAGCCTGGATCAGAAATGGATGAAGCTATGAGCGCCGCCGTAAGTCGGGCGTGGTGGGCCGGCGCTTTTTCTGCGCTGTTGCTGGCCGCGCTGCCGGCGTCGGCGCAGACCTTGGCCGATCCGACCCAGCCGCCACCGGAGTCGCGCCTGCTGATGCCAGGCGCCTCAGATGCGCCGGCGGCAAGCACCGGCCCGCAACTGCAATCGATTCTGATCGGCACGCGCGGACGCGAGGTGGCGGTGATCGACGGCCAGACCCTGCGCAAGGGCGACAAGATCAATGGCGCGGTGCTGGTTCAGATCCGCAAGAATCAAGTGGTGTTGCAACACGGACGGG
This sequence comes from Duganella sp. AC917, assembly GCF_979258245.1. Classification (NCBI taxonomy): domain Bacteria; kingdom Pseudomonadati; phylum Pseudomonadota; class Betaproteobacteria; order Burkholderiales; family Oxalobacteraceae; genus Duganella; species Duganella sp. AC917. The sequence continues at coordinate 2,418,371 of NZ_OZ409848.1, read as the reverse complement.
CGCAACAGGTGTTGACCCTGTTCCCCGACACCGGGACGGGCGGCAAGACGCCCGTTCATCAACGTTAAACGAATGCATATGCAAAAAATACTGACCATCGCCATCCTGACGACGCTGCTGCTGAACGGCTGCTCGACGCCGCCCCAGCGCGATACCTACAACAAGATCAACGCCGAGGTGGATGCCGCGCTCAAGGCCAAGCCGCCGGCGGCGGCGCAGGCGGACGCGGTGGCGAGCGCCTTGCTGCCGCCGGTGTCGCAGCTGACCGAGCAGCTGCCCAAGGCGCGCGCGGTGCTCGAGGAGCGCTTCAACGTGTCGTTCAACAACGTGCCGGTGCAGCAGTTCTTCAACTCGATCGTGGCCGGCACGCGCTACAACATGTTGATCAATCCGGAAGTGACGGGCACCATCACCGCCAACCTGAAGGATGTGACCCTGGTCGAGGCGCTGGACGCGGTGCGCGAGCTGTACGGTTACGACTACAAGATCGAGGGCACCCGCATTTACATTCGTCCGCTGACGATGCAGACTAAGATGTTCAAGGTCAATTACCTGACGGGTATCCGCAAAGGCGTGTCGAGCCTGCGCGTGTCGTCGACATCGGTGGCCAGCGCCGGCACCAGCAACAGCGGCTCGCAAAACAATTCGGGCGGCAACAATAACTCGAACAATAACAATAACAGCGACAACTCGGGCAACAACGGCAATAACGGTAACAACGGCAACAATTCCGGCGGCAACCAGGGATCGCGCGACGCGGCCAACGTGCAAACCACGTCCTCCAGCGACTTCTGGCTGGAGCTCAAGACGGCGCTCGAAGCGCTCATCGAAACCGGCAAGGACGGCCGCAGCGTGACGATCAGCCCGCAGTCGGGCGTGATCGTGATCCGCGCCATGCCCGACGAGCTGCGCAATGTCGACCAGTATCTGCGCGCGACCCAGTTGTCGGTCGAACGCCAGGTGATCCTGGAAGCAAAGATCCTTGAAGTGGAGTTGAACAGCAACTTCCAGAGCGGCATTAACTGGGCCGCGTTTGGCAAGCTGAGCACCAACAGCCGCATCTCGGCCGGGCTGGTGCAGCCGGGCACGTCGCTGACGCCGCTCGGCCTCAGCGCCAGCGGTTCGCTGACCAGCGGCGGCGCGGCCGGCGCGGTGGCCGTGCCGGGCGCGTCGATCGGCGCCGTGTCGGACGCCGTCGGCTCGCTGTTCGGCCTGGCGTTCCAGACCAGTAATTTCGCGGCGCTGATTTCCTTCCTGGAAGGGCAGGGTACCGTGCACGTACTGTCGAGCCCGCGTATCGCGACACTGAACAATCAGAAGGCGCTGCTCAAGATCGGCACCGACGAGTTTTTCGTGACCGGCATCAGCACCACGACGACGACCAGCGGCACCGGCACCGGCATCACGACGCCGACGTTGACCTTGCAACCGTTCTTCTCCGGCGTTGTGCTGGACGTGACCCCACAGATCGACGACCACGGTAACATCATCTTGCATGTGCACCCATCGGTGAGCCAGGTCTCGACCGTCAACAAGGGTGTCAATCTGGGCGCCTTGGGTAACTTCAGCCTGCCATTGGCTGCGTCGTCGACCTCGGAGATGGACAGCATGGTGCGCGGCCAGGACGGTCAGGTGGTCGCCATCGGCGGCCTGATGCGCCAGGCGACGACGTCGGACCGTTCCGGCGTGCCGGGCGCGAGCGACATTCCCGTAGTGGGCGCCTTGTTCCGCACCGCCGGCGAGGTGATCCAGAAGCGCGAGCTGGTGGTGCTGATCAAGCCGACCATCGTCGAATCGAGCGCCGACTGGAACCAGGATTTGCTTGAGAGCGGACGCCGCATCAAGGAACTCGATCCGCGCCGCGCCAGGGAGCGCAACTAATCATGTATAGCAAACACTTCGGCCTGCGCGAGGCGCCGTTCAGCATCACGCCGGATACCAGCTATTTCTTCACCAGTCCGCACTCGCAGGAGGCGCTCAACACCTTGCTGGTGGCCGCCAAGAGCGGCGAGGGCTTTATCAAGATCACCGGCGAGGTCGGCACCGGAAAGACGCTGCTGTGCCGTAAGTTCATCGCCACGGTCGGACCGGAGTTCGTCACCGCCTACATTCCCAACCCGTTCCTGGAGCCGCGCACGTTGATGCTTGCGCTGGCCGACGAGCTCGAGGTGACCCTGGCGCGCGATGTCGACCAGCACCAGATGCTCAAGTCGATCACTTATCGTCTGATCGAACTGGCGCATGCGGGCAAGCAGGTGATGTTGCTGCTCGACGAGGCGCAGGCGATCCCGGTCGAGAGCCTGGAGGCGTTGCGCCTGCTGAGCAACCTGGAGACGGAAAAGCGCAAGCTGCTGCAGATCGTGCTGTTCGGCCAGCCCGAGCTGAACCAGCATTTGCAGGCTAATTCGATCCGCCAGCTGGCGCAGCGGATCACGTTCCACTACCACCTGGGCCCGTTGAGCCGGGACGACATCGAATACTATCTGGCCCACCGCTTGCGCGTGGCCGGCTACACGGGCGGGCGCCTGTTCAGTCGCGGCGCGATCGGCAAACTGTTCCGCGCCAGCGGCGGCATTCCGCGACTGGTCAACATCATGGCCAACAAGTCGCTGATGCTGTGCTTTGGCGAGGGCCGGCAACAGGTCACGCGCCGCGATGTCGGCCTGGCGGCGCGCGACACCAACGACGTGGTCGCCGCGCGGGCGGGCGTACGCTGGCCGTGGCTGGCCGCCGGCGTCAGTGTGCTGGTCGCCGCGTGCGGGCTGACGTGGGCGCTGACAAAATGAGCCTGATCAATAAAATGCTGCAGGACCTGGACAAGCGCGGCGGAGCCGGCGACGGCGCGGTCCAATCCCAGGAACTGAAAGCGGTGCCGGCGCCGGAGCGCGATCGCCGGCCATTGATGCTGGCTGGCGCCGGTGTCGCGGCGGCGGCCGTGCTGGCCGCCGGCGGCTGGTACGGTTGGCAGGCGTGGCAGAGCCATCGCGCGCCGCCGGCGCCGGTGCCGAAAGTGGTGCTCAATCAGCTACCGCCCGGCGTCGTGCGCGCAACGCCGCCATCGGCGCCGATTCCCGTACCGATCGCCGCAGCGCCCACCGAGCCGGTATCGAAGCCTTTGGAGCTGGCGCAAGTCGACGACCGGCCGGCGAAACCGGTCCCGGCCAAAGTGACGGCCACGGCGGCTTCCAGAGCTGTGGCCGCCAGCGACGACGCCGTTGTGTCCAGGCCGCGCAGCCCGGTTCCCGATACTGAAGCGCACCGTCCCGAGCGCAAGCCGGCCCAGGCGGAAGGTGTCAGCCGGCGCGAACTGACGCCCAAGCTTGAATCGGACGGCGCCTACCGTCGCGCGCTGGTGGGGTTGCAGGACGGCCGCTTGAGCGTGGCGATGGCCGATCTGGAGCGCGCGCTGGACATCGATCCGCGCAACGAGGCGGCGCGCCAAACCTACGTCAGCCTGCTGCTGGAAAACAAGCGGACCGATGAAGCGGTCCGCCAGCTGCGCCTGGCGCTTGGCATCGACCCTCGCCAGCCGGGCCTGGCGATGGTGTTGGCGCGGCTGCAACTGGAACGCGGCGGGCCGGCGCTCGCAACGCTGATGGCGACCCTGCCATACGCCGGCAACAATGCCGATTACCTCGCCTTCCTGGCGGGCGTGCTGCAACGCGAGCAGCGCCACGCCGAGGCGGTCCGCTACTATCGCGACGCGCTGCAGCTGGCGCCGGGCAACGGCGTGTGGTGGATGGGGCTGGCGATTTCGCTACAGGCCGACCAGCACCTTCCCGAGGCGCGCGACGCCTATACGCGGGCGCGGGCCGCGACCGGCATGACGCCGGAACTGATGGCTTTCATCGACCGCAAGCTGGAGCAGCTGGGGCGCTAATTGGTCCCCAATCGCACGACCGGAAACCTGAGCAATTGATCCCGGTGGAAAAGATTCTGCTGTTCGAGGCGGTCGACGAGCAATCGCCGGTGGCACATCTGATTGCGCAGGACCAAGCTAAAAATAAACGTAGCCGGTGCCACGGTGTGGGGGGCGAGCGACGCGTCGCCGCCCTGTAACAACATAATTTGTAACGTTACAAATATTATAATTAAAATAAGCTAAGATGGTGTTCTTGACAAGGCTTTCAAGCGGGCGGCCAGATCCGCCCGCATCTCTTAGAACACTATTTTGGGGTCAGCTTAATGAATACATCGAAGTCACGGACATCCCTAGCCACATCGTCGCGCTACATCGCCGGCATTGCGCCGCTGCTGTTGTCGCTGTTGGTCAGCCAGGCCTTCGCGGCCGACCGCACGGTCACCGGCGCCGACGGCGCGACCGGCGCGCCCGGCACTGCGGCCGCGCCCAACGGCGGCACCGGGGGCGCCGCGCCCGATCTCACCGACGCGTCGCTCACCGTCGGCGCCTTCAACCGCTTGACCTTGACCGGCGGCAGCGGCGGCATTGGCGGGACGGGCCTGCGTGGCCCCGTGCTCGATCCGGACAGCGAAGCCTGCCGCGATTACGGCGTTTGCCAGTACGGACCAAGCGGCATCGGCGGCAACGGCGGGGCGGGCGCGTCTGCGACCGGGCGCGTGAACGCGGTCTCGGTGACCGGCGGCGCCGGCGCGGAGTCTAATGTGTTTGGCGGCAATGGCGGCCATGTTGGGGCGGGGGAAACTCTCTCCTTCGATATGGACCCCGCGCTCAGCAACGGTGGCGCCGGCGGCAATGCCTCGAGCGTTGCCAATAGCACGGCCTTGTCCGGTGCGGTGTCGGCCAAGGCGTACGCGACCGGTGGCAATGGCGGCAACACGGACGTCATGTTTGCCGGCCGGGGCGGCGACGGCGGCAAGGCCACGGCCCGGGCGTCGGCGTATTCCGGCACCGGCAATGTGACGGTGCTGGCGCAGGCGACCGGCGGTAATGGCGGCAGTGCCAACAACCACTACGCGCCGGCCGGCGCCGGGGCGGCCGTTTATCTGGAAAACATGGTGGCGGGCGCGACCCGTGGCGTTCTGTCGCTGTTGCAGCATGCGATAGGCGGCAAGGGCGGCGAAATCGCTGTTGGCGGCGGCGGTACTTCTGACCTGCCTGTCAACAACGTCGGCGGCAATGCCGGATCGGTGCTACGACTCAGCGACAGCCAGGCCAGTGCGCTCAAGGGCACCGTCACCGCCAAAGGCGGCGACGCCGGCGGATCCACCGATACCGCTAAGCCGGCCGCCGGCAACGGCCGGGCCGAGCTGTATCTGACCTCGACCCGGGGCGGCGCCAATGTCGACGGCAGCGTGACGGCCACTGGTGGCGACGCCAGCAGTTATGGCTTCGGCATGGGTGGCGCCGCCGGCAGCGCCACAGCGATCGCCAGCCTCACCGGCAAGGCGGCGGTGACGGGAACGGCCGAGTCCTTCGGCGGGCAATACGGCGGGCCGGTCGCCGCCAGCGCCACCAGTCTGTTGACCATCAACGCGGGCGGCCTGGCGACGGGCAGCGCGCGTGCGCTGGGCGGCCAGCAGGGCGGCTCGGACCACAGCTGGGCTTATCAGGACGGCGACGCCAGCGCGACGCTGGAACTGGTCGGCGCCGGCGCCAACGGCGCAAGTTATGCGCGCGGCGGCAACGCCAACAGCAGCGTCAACGTGACCACCACCGGTGCGCGCGCGGTCAACGTCGAGTCCAGGGCGATCGCCGGCCTGGGCGACGCATCCGCGCCGCGCGGCCACCAGGGCGACGCCAAAGCGAGCACCGTGGTCAACGCGGGCACCACCGGCGGGCGCGCCGCCGTGACGGCCGGCGCCTATGCGTTCGGCAGCGGCGGCAGCCAGAATGCGCAAGCCAACCTGCTGATATACACCGGCGGCAACATCGTCGGCACCGCGCAGGCGCAAGGCGGCGTGTTCGAGTACATGTACACCGAAAGCGGCAACTCCGAGGCCACCGCCCGTGGCGTCACCAGCGGCGCCCACTCGGTCACATTGAACGCGACCGCCAATAGCACTTTCGCGCCGATGCAGGGCCAGAACGGCTATGGCAAGGCCACCGCCAACGCGTATGGCGCCTCCGGCAGTGGCGTCGTCACCGTCGCGGCGCAGGCCCTCAGCGGCAACAACTACATCCTGAGTCCGCGCCTGTCCTCGGCGCGCGCCACGGCGGAAACGTCGTTGGCGGGCGGCGTGAGCAACGCCAGCGCCCGCGCCAGCGGCGAGCAGATGGAAGCGGTCGCCACCGCGAACGCCATCGGCGCCAAGGGTGCCCGGGTCGGTTTCGTCGCCACTGCGGCCGGCGACTTCGCGCAGGGCTCGGCCGTGGCCTCGAACCGCTTCGACGCGGCCAGCTTCGCGTTGAAAACCGGTAATGGCGCGGCCGGCGACAACCAGCTGTATGCGTATGCCAGCGCGGCTCCGGCCGATCGCGCCGCCCTCGGCCTGAGCGCGAGCGCCAGCGCCGCGCTGTCGGAACTGTACGGCGCCGGCATGCACGGCGGCTCGGGCGGCGTCGATGCCGAGCAGTCTGTTTCGGCGCTGGGCGCCACCAGTTCGGAGCTCCAGTTCGTGTCGGCGGTCGACCAGCATTTGCTGATCGCTTTCCTGGGCGCGGGCGGCACCGGCTTCGACTCGCTCGACCTGTCGATCAGCAACCACGGCACTCTGCTGTTCAGCCAGTCGTTCACGTCGCTGAGCGACGCCAACCTGTTCTTCACCGACAAGGTGCTGGACCTGGGCTTGTTCGGCGCAGGCGCGCAGGACATCGTGGTGCGCTCGTCGCTTGCCGGTGCGGCATACGGTTATGCGTTCAACTACGTGTTGGGCGGCGGCGTGCTCGGCAGCATTGGCACGCCGACAGGCGTGTCCGGCGTGTCGGCTGTTCCGGAAGAGTCGAGCTGGATGATGATGATGATCGGCCTGAGCGGGCTGGTGATCGTGGCGCGCCGCCGCAAGTCGGCCGCCGCGCGCGCTTAAGTTCCACGCTTAAGCTCTTTGCATCGAGCGCCCGGGGCCGGCCGTTACAGGCTGGCCTGCGGGCCCCAGATCTGCTTCATGCTGAAGCGGATCGCGGCCTGGTCCTCGCTGAGCGCCTCGGCAATGACGGGGCGCTCGCCGGCTGCGCGGTGTTGCTCGGCCGGCGGCAGCGCCGTGCCGGCCGCATCGCGCAGGCAATGCACGTGCAAGGCGTCGCCGCCCGCCAGCCGGTGGCTGACGACGCCGATCTCGCCGGTGGCCAGCCGCACCAGGCAGCCGGGCGGGAAGTCCCCGAGTTCGCGCTGGAAATGCAGCGCAAGCGCCGGATCGACCGGCGAGCCCTGGTCCTCCATCAGATTGCGCAGCGCCCGATCCGGCAGCACCGAGCGCCGGTAGTTGCGCGCGGATACCTGCGCGCAATAGCGGTCCGCCAGGCTGAGCAGCTTGGCGTTGAACGTCACCTGCGGACTGGCGACGCCGGCCGGGTAGCCGCTGCCTTCATCGTTTTCGTGGTGCAGCAGCACGCACGAAATCCATTCCTCGTCCTCGATGCCGGCGCACTTGAGCAGGTCGACGCTGTCGGCCGGATGGCGGCGCACGATGGCCATCTCTTCCTTGCTCAGGCTATGCTTGTTCTGGAAGCTCTCGTGGTGGCGCAGCATGCCGACGTTCATCGTCAGCGCGGCGGCCGTCACGGTGAGCAGGTCGGCCTCGGTCTTGCCCAGGCTGCGCGACATGACGACCATGACCACCGCCGTCTCGATGCAGTGGCGCACCGCGTAGCTGCCGGCGATCTGGCACAGGAAGATGCAGGCGAGCGCGATGTCCGGATTGAGATCGACCGCGCGCACCACCTCGCGTGCGATGTCGCGCAACTCGCTTTCTGCGTCGTGTTCGTTGCGCAGGTTTTGCAGCAGCCGCTCCAGCCGCCGGTTCGACACGTTGAGCTGGTGCAGCACCGACGGCGGCGGGTTGTCCGCCAACGTCGGCGTGGCGGCGAACGGCGGGTCCAGTTGTTTGGTATCGGCCATGATCGAGCTCCCCGATTTAAACTTTCGCCAGCCGCTCCAGCGCCAGCGCCAGGGTCTCGTCCCGTTTGGCAAAGCAAAAGCGCACGATGCCCGACTCCTTGCCTTGCTGGTAAAACGCCGACACCGGGATCGCGGCGACCTTGATTTCCGTGGTCAGCCATTCGGCGAACTCGGCCTCGGTTTGCGTTGAGATCTTGTCGTAGCGCACGCACTGGAAATAGGTGCCGTCGGCCGGCAACAGTTCGAAGCGGGTGTTGGCCAGACCGTCGCGGAACAGGTCGCGCTTGCGCTGGTAGAACGCCGGCAGGTTCAGATACGGCGCTGGATCGGCCATGTAGCTGGCGACGCCATGCTGCATCGGTGTGTTGACGCTAAACACGTTGTACTGGTGCACCTTGCGGAACTCGGCCGTCAGGGCGGGCGGCGCGGCCACGTAACCGAGCTTCCAGCCGGTCACGTGGTAGGTTTTGCCAAAGCTGGAGACGACAAAGGCGCGCGCGGCCAGCTCCGGGTAACGGCACACCGATTCGTGGCGCTGGCCATCGTAGACCATGTGTTCGTAGACTTCGTCCGAGAGGATCAGGATGTTGGTACCGCGCACGATGTCGGCCAGCGCGTGCATGTCGACGCCGCGCAGCACGCTGCCGGTCGGGTTGTGCGGCGTGTTGATGACGATCAGCCGCGTTTTGGCGGTGACGGCGGCGGCCACCCTGGCCCACGGCACCGTGTAGCCGAGTCCGCCCGTGCTCATCTCCATCTGCACGCCGATGGCCACGCCGCCGGCAAGGTTAATGGCCGGCACATAGCTGTCGTACACCGGCTCGATGACGATCACCTCGTCGCCCGGATGCACGCAGCACAGAATGGCCGTGGTCAGCGCCTGCGTGGCGCCGGCGGTGACGGTGATGTCGGTATTGACGTCGTACTCGTGGCCGTACAGCGCGGCGATCTTGGCGACGATGGCGTTGCGCAACACCGGCGCGCCGCTCATCATCGGGTACTGGTTGAAGTCGGCCTGCATGGCGTCGGTGACGGCCTGCAGCAGGCTGCGCTCGCACGAAAAATCGGGGAAACCCTGGCCCAGGTTGACGGCGCCGGACTGCGCGGCCAGGGTCGACATGCGCGTGAAAACGGTGGTGCCGACGGCCGGCAGGCGGCTGGTCAGCAACGGCGTCGACGGAAGATCGTGGTGCGGGTCGTTTGGAGGTTCGTTGCGGCTATTCATGGCGGCTGTAGAGTGAACGGATAATCTATTCTAGCTCAGCGAGCACGCTTTGGTGTTGCGTAAAAAATCTATCGTTCGAGGCGCCACGCCTCCGGCACCACGACCTTGAACATGCCCGCCTTGGCCAGCCGGCGCGCCAGTTTGAGCAGCGCCTTGTCCTTGGTGATGAGCACCTCGGCGCCGGCGTCGCGCGCCACCTCCAGGAATTTTTGATCGTCCTTGTCGGTGCAGACGGGCAGGCGTATGCCCGATTCGGCCGGGGCGACCACCTTGATCAGCGCGTCGAAGCGCGCCGCCGCCAGCGGCCGGCTGGCCTCGTCGAGCGGCAGGTGCGCATAGTGCAGCACGATATTGTATTCGTCGCGGCAGTCGGCGCGGGTGACGGCTTCGACGGCGCCACTTTCCAGCGCGGCCAGCAGGTCGGCCCAGCGCGGATCGTGGAACACGAACAGGTCGAGGCAGACATTGGTGTCGATGACGATGCGGGCCGGTGCGGGTTTTGTTGGAACAGGTATCATGTCGGTAGTCGTATAAATGTGCTTATTTGAAATTCTTTGGACTTAGTTGAAATCTCATGCTGATAGTGCTTTCGCCCGCAAAAAGTCTCGACCTCGAGACGCCACCGACCACCAAGCTGCACTCCCAACCCGCTTTCCTCGACCACTCGGCGCAACTGATCGAGCGCCTGCGCGAGTTTTCGCCGGTGCAGATCGGCGAGCTGATGGACCTGTCCGACAACCTGTCGGCCCTCAATGTTGCCCGATACGCATCGTGGACGCATGACACCGCCGAGGGCCGTCAGGCCGTGATGGCCTTCAACGGCGACGTCTACGGCGGGCTGGCGGCGCGCACCTTGACGCCCAAACAGCTAGATTACGCGCAGGCGCGCATCCGCATTCTGTCCGGGCTGTACGGCATGCTGCGTCCGCTGGACCTGATCCATCCGCACCGGCTCGAGATGGGCACGCGGTTGAGCAATTCGCGCGGCAATAATTTGTACGACTTTTGGGGCGACACCATCACCGGGGCGCTGAACAAAACCGCCGGAGAGCAGGGCGCCGACACCCTGGTCAACCTGGCGTCGGAGGAATACTTCAAATCGGTCAAGCCCAAGCTGCTCGATGTGCCGGTGATCACGCCGCAGTTCGAGGACTGGAAAAACGGCAAGTATAAAATCATTTCCTTCTACGCCAAACGGGCGCGCGGGCTGATGGCGCGCTACGCCGCCGTCAAAGGCATCACCGATCCACAGAAGCTGAAAAAGTTCGATGTCGACGGTTACGCGTTCGACAAGAATGATTCGACCGACAGCACCTGGATTTTCCGCCGCAAAATCGCCGCGTAAAACCAGGTAAAGACCCCGGCGGTCAATAAAAAACCGGGATCGCGTCCCGGTTTTTTGTTAATTCCAGAGTTTCCACCAGTGACGTTCGGCCTTTTTGCCTTCGTCGAGGAACTTGCTGCTCGGGTAGTTCAGCTTGAACACGCGCATGGTGTCGTCGCGCAACTCGGTCATGCCCAGCTTGTCGTAGCTGCGGATCATGATGAACAGCGCCTCTTCGATCGCCGGCGAGTCGCGGTAGTCGCTCATGATGCCCATGGCGCGGTTGGCCGCGGCCAGGTAGGCGCCGCGACGGTAGTAGTAACGCGCCACGTGCACCTCGTACGACGCCATGGCGTTGGTCAGATACCGCATGCGGTCCAGCGCGTCCGGGGTATACTTGCTGTTCGGGAACTTATCCACCAGCTGCTTGAACGCCGCATAGGCTTCGCGCGTGGCCTTCGGGTCGCGCTCGGTCGTGTCCTGGGCGTAGATGAAGTTCAGGAAGCCGATCTGGTCGTTGAAGTTGATCAGCCCGCGCAGGTAGTACATGTAGTCGACGTTGTTGTGGTTCGGGTGCAGCTTGATGAAGCGCTCCACGGCCGCCAGCGCCTGGGCCTGGTCCTGCGCCTTGTAATAGGCGTAGGCGATCTGCATCTGCGCCTGCTGGGCGTAGGTACCGAACGGATAGCTCGATTCCAGGCGCTCGTACAGCTGAATTGCGCGCTCGTAGTGGGCTCCGTCGAGTTCTTCAGTCGCCTCCGAGTATAATTTCGAAGCTGTCCAACCTTTCGTCTCGTCGGCTTTCTCCGAGAAAATGCCGCAAGCGGACAAACTAAGCAGAACCAACGTTGCTGCGACTACCGATAATTTTTTTTGCATATGTTTTGCAAGAAGCTGTTTAACCAAAGTTTTACAATAGGCTGATTATAGCCGATGGGAATGCCGTGATATTAACTCCAAAGCCGAATTTGGCCGAATCCTCCTCCGATCATGAATCCGACGCCGACCTGCCCGCAGAGCTCGAAGTCCAGGATGGCGACTACGGCGACGACGATGACGGCCTGGCTCCGATCGAACTGGAACTGACCCCGGAAGCGTGCGGCCAGCGCCTGGACAAAGTCATTTCCAAGCTGGTGCCGCAGTTTTCGCGCGGCCGCCTGCAAATGTGGATCGACGACGGCTTCGTCACGGTCGACGGTAAAGTGGCCAAAAGCAACAAGGACACGGTCTACGGCGACGAGAAGATCGTCATTCTGCCCCAACCGGCGCCGGAAGACGAGGCTTTTAAGCCGGAAGCGATGGAACTTAACATCGTTTATGAAGACGAGCACCTGATCGTCATCAACAAACCGGCCGGCCTGGTGGTCCATCCGGGCGCCGGCAACTGGTCCGGCACCTTGCTCAACGGCCTGCTGCACCACTGCCCGCAGCTGTCGGGCGTGCCGCGCGCGGGCATCGTCCACCGCCTCGACAAGGATACGAGCGGCCTGATGGTCGTCGGCAAGAACCTGCCGGCGCAGACCGATCTGGTGCGCCAGCTGGCCGCGCGTACCGTCAAGCGCGAGTATTTCGCTTTGGTGTGGGGAACGCCGCGCGTTAGCGGTACTATTGACGCATCGATGGGACGCCATCCGAAAGACCGCATCAAGATGGCGGTCTCGAACAATTTCTCCGCCAAGCCGGCCATCACGCATTACGAGTTGCTGGCCAGCGGCGATCTGGAGCGTCGTCCCGTCAGCCTGGTGCAATGTCGTCTGGAAACGGGCCGCACGCACCAGATTCGCGTCCACATGATGTCGATCGGCTTTTCGCTGGTTGGCGATGTGATGTATGGCAAGCAGCATCTGGCCAGTGTCTTCCCGCGTCAGGCCTTGCAGGCCCGCCGGCTGGGACTGGTACACCCGGCCACGGGCGAGCAGTGTGAGTGGCTGGTGCCGCTTGCCGAGGATTTTGCCGAGCTGATCGCCAAGGCCGGCATCGAGGAACCGGAACAAGTTTGAACGCGATCCATCAGCAGTGGTTGATGCCGAAATGGCCGGGCCTGCCCGCCAATGTCGGCACCTTGTCGACCACCCGGCGCGGGGGCGTCAGTCCCGCGCCGTACGACGACGGCATGGGGCAGGGCGGCCTGAATCTGGGCACCCACGTCGGCGACCAGCCGCACAACGTCGCGCACAACCGTGCCCTGCTCCGCGCGATGTTGCCGTGCGACCCGGCGTGGCTGAACCAGGTGCATGGTACGGCCGTGGTCGACCTGTCGGAATTGCCGCCGCAACAGGTACCGGACGCCGATGCCAGCGTCACCAATGCGCCCGGCAAGGTGTGCGCGATCATGACGGCCGACTGCCTGCCGGTGCTGCTGTGCGACACCGCAGGCAAGACCGTCGGCGCCGCCCACGGCGGCTGGCGCGGCCTGGCTTCGGGCGTGCTGGAGAATACGGTCGAATCGATGCGGGCGGCAGGCGCCGGCGAATTGATGGCGTGGCTGGGGCCGGCGATCGGTCCTTACCAGTTTGAGGTCGGACCGGACGTGATGCAAGCCTTCCTCACCGGCGCGCTGGACGAGTCCGGCGTGCGCCACGTGACAGCGGCGTTTTCGCCGATCGAGGGCAAGCCGGGCAAGCATCTGGCAGACATTTATGCGTTGGCGCGCTACCTGCTGCACCGGGCCGGCGTGGCCCAGGTGCATGGCGGCGAGTATTGCACTGTCTCCAACTCGGGGCGGTTTTATTCGTACCGGCGCGACGGCATCACCGGCCGCCAGGCTTCCTTGATCTGGCTCAAATGAAGCGACGCGGCGCCGGCTTAGTCTTCGCCCTTGGTGGGTTGGACGGCGCCGGTGTCGTCGGCCGCGGCGTTGTCCTGGGCGGCGCGCGCGTCACGGGCCGCCTGCTCTTCGGCGCGGCGTCGCGCTTTGCGCTTGCCGGTGCCGGCGATATACATCAGCGTGCCCAGCGGCAGCACGCAATAGAACAAAAACGTTACAATTCCCGCAACGACGCTGGGTTCGGTGAGCGCCATCAGTCCCACCACGTAAATCCAGGCAACCGCAACGATCAGCATAGAGAGTTCAGCATAGAGCAGTCCAGGTAAAGATATTTAAACTATTTTTAGGGAATCAAACATGAATGTGCCCGATCCTCAAGCCATTGCCAACGCCTGGATGTCGCAGATGAGCGACCCAGCCCAGTGGCAATCCTGGTTCAGCAAACTTCCCGCGCCGGACGCCAATCCGCTGGCCGCCATCATGCAGGACGTTGGCGCCACCGTGCAACCGCAGGCAATGGAACAGCTGAAGAACCAATATCTCGCAGACTTCGGCGTGTTGTGGCAAGATTTTTTAGCCGGCAAAACGCCGGCGCTGCAAGACCGCCGCTTCAGCTCGCCGGCCTGGCAGGGCAATCCGATGTCGTCGTTTAATGCGGCATCATACCTGCTCAACGCCAAATTCCTGACCGCGATGGTCGATACCGTCGAGACCAACCGCCATCAAAAACAAAAGATCCGATTTGCCGTGCAGCAGATCGTTGACGCCATGTCGCCGGCCAACTTCCTCGCCACCAATCCGGAAGCGCAGGAAAAGCTGATTGAAACCAAGGGCGAGAGCCTGACCAAGGGCCTGGCGAACATGCTGGCCGATATGAACAAGGGGCATATTTCGCTGTCCGACGAAAGCGCATTCGAGGTCGGCCGTAACCTGGCGACGACGCCCGGCACGGTGATCTACGAGAACCCGCTGTTCCAGCTGATCCAATACACGCCGACCACCGCCACCGTCCATCAACGGCCGCTGCTGATGGTGCCGCCGTGCATCAACAAGTTTTACATCCTCGACCTGCAGCCGGAAAATTCGCTGGTGCGTTACGCGGTCGAGCAGGGCAATACCGTGTTCATGATCTCGTGGGTCAACGCCGACAAATCGCTCGAAGCCACCACCTGGGACGATTACATCGAGAAGGGTGTGATCGAAGCGATCCGCGTGACGCGCGAAATCAGCGGGCAGGACAAGCTGAACCTGTTCGGTTTCTGCATCGGCGGCACCCTGGTGTCGACCGCGCTGTCGGTGCTGGCCACGCGGGGCGACAACCCGGCCGCCAGCCTGACCCTGCTGACGTCGCTGCTGGACTTCAGCGACACCGGCGTGCTTGATGTGTTCATCGACGAGACCCAGGTGTCGATGCGCGAGCAGCAAATCAAGGAGGGTGGCCTGATGTTGGGGCGCGACCTGGCTAGTACCTTCTCCAGCCTGCGTCCGAACGACCTGGTGTGGAATTACGTGCAGTCGAACTATCTGAAGGGCAACGAGCCGCCGCCGTTCGACCTGCTGTACTGGAACTCCGACAGCACCAATCTGCCGGGGCCGATGTTTTGCTACTACCTGCGCAATATGTACCTGGAGAACCGCCTACGCGAGCCGGGCAAGCTGCAAGTCGGCGGCGCCTCGGTCGATCTGTCGGTGATCGACGCCCCGGTGTTCGTCTACGGTTCGCGCGAGGACCACATCGTGCCGTGGACTTCGGCGTTCGGCTCGATGAATTTGCTCAACCCGGGCAAACCCAAGGCCAACCGCTTCGTGCTGGGCGCCTCGGGCCACATCGCCGGCGTGATCAATTCGCCGGTCAAGAACAAGCGCAGCTACTGGGTCAACGACAAGCCGGCCGGCCGCGCCGCCGCCAAGCCGCACGATCCGGAGGCGTGGATGGCCGGCGCGACCGAGACGCCCGGCAGCTGGTGGCCGGAGTGGGCCGGCTTCCTGGCCGAGCACGGCGGCAAAGACATCAAGCCCAAGGCCAAGCCGGGCAACGCCACGTACAAGGCGATCGAGGCGGCGCCGGGACGTTACGTCAAGGTCAAGGGGTGAGTGTAGAGGGGAAAGGCTTGCTTTCCGGCTTCTAAAATTAGTTGCGTTGCAATAAAAGCCAAAAGTTATATCAGTTAGTGCAGGATATGCTTTTTCCCCTCTATAATAGGTGCGGTAGCTTAGTGGGAAAGCGGACCGGAAGTTCGCTTTTTTTTCGAATTGTTAGAGGACGCGCTGCGGCGCAATAAACGGACTTGTGATGAGTAGTGCGAAAAAAAATGCTGAACGTCTGATCAAGAAGTACCCGAATCGCCGTCTGTATGACACGCAGACCAGTTCCTACATCACCTTGACGGACGTCAAGCAACTGGTGCTGGACAATGAGGAATTCACGGTCGTCGATGCCAAGAGCAACGAGGACTTGAGCCGCAGCATTCTGCTGCAGATTATTCTGGAAGAAGAGGCGAGTGGGGCGCCGATGTTCTCCAGCGACGTGCTGGCGCAGATCATCCGCTTCTACGGCCATGCCATGCAGGGCATGATGGGTTCGTACCTGGAGAAGAACGTCCAGGCGTTCACCGACATCCAGCGCAAATTCACCGGCACCACGGTCGGCGGCCTTGAAGGCAAACCGTTCAGCCCGGAGATGTGGACCCAGTTCATGAATGTCCAGGGCCCGATGATGCAGGGCATGATGAACAACTACATCGACCAGAGCAAGAGCTTGTTCGTGCAGATGCAGGAGCAGATGCAAAACCAGAGCAAGAATATCTTTGGTACGTTCCCCTTCGTTCCAGGCGTTCCGCCGACGGACAAAAAGTAATTCGCTGACGTCGCCCTCGATGGGCGACGTTGGCGGCGCTTGGCGCTTGGCGGGTTGCGCCGTTCCGGCTAATCCGCCAGGCTCCACCACCGGCTCCCACTGCTCACTGTAGCAAAGCTACAAAAAATCCCATATTCCCGTTGACACCCGAATTTCATCGGTAGTACTATCGACAACATATTGTGGAAGCGCTTCCACTGATAATCAAAACAAAGGAGTCGCTGTGGTCCTAGATGCATCCGTTACACTGGAAGAGAGTTTTTCCCCACCGCCTGACTCGGTCCTCTGGCGTCCGGAATTCTTGCTGGGAGCCGCCACCGCCGCCTATCAGATCGAAGGCGCGATCGCCGAAGACGGCCGCATTCCCTCGATCTGGGACACCTTCTCCGCCACGCCCGGCAAAACGCTGGCAGGCGACACGGGCGACGTCGCCTGCGACCATTACCACCGATGGCAATCGGACGTCGAGCTGCTCGCCAGCCTGAATGTGGGCGCCTATCGGCTGTCGATCTCCTGGCCGCGCGTCATGACGCAGGACGGCCAACCCAACCAGAAAGGCATCGCCTTCTACCGCAACCTGCTGACGGCGTTGCGCGCCAAGGGTCTGAAAACCTGGGTCACGCTGTACCACTGGGACCTGCCGCAGCACCTGGAAGACAAGGGCGGCTGGGTAGACCGCGACACCGCCTACCGCTTTGCCGAATACGCCGACATGATCAGCCGCGAGCTGGCCGGCCTGGTCGACGCCTGGGCCACGCTCAACGAGCCATGGTGTTCGGCGATGCACGGCTACGGCACGGGCCACCACGCGCCCGGCAAAACCGACGTGGTGTTCGCCACGCAGGCGATGCACCACCTGCTGCTCGGCCACGGGCTGGCGGCGGCGCACCTACGGGCCAACGATCCGGCGGCGCAAGTGGGCATCGTCGCCAACGTCGGACGCGGTACGACCACGGGCAGCGGCGCGGCCGACCAGCGCGCCGCTTGGCTGTTCGAACTACAGCATAACAACTGGATCCTCGATCCGCTGCTGAAGAAATCCTATCCGTCGGCGCTGTGGCAGCTGTGGCCGGGCGCCGAGCCGCTGGTGCTGGACGGCGACATGGACATCATCGGCACGCCGCTCGATTTTCTGGGTATTAATTACTACTTCCGCACCAACGTCGTCAGCGACGGCAAAAACGGCTACACGGAAGTGGACCTCGAGGGCGTCGAGCGCACGCAGATGGGCTGGGAGGTGCATCCGGACGGCCTGCGCCACCTGCTGGTCGGCTTCCACCGCGACTATCCGAACCTGCCGCCGATTTACATCACCGAGAACGGCATGGCCTCGGACGACAAGGTGGTCGACGGCGAAGTCGATGACCGCAGCCGCATCTCTTTCCTGAACCGCCATCTGGCGGCGGTGGATCAGGCGGTGAAGGCGGGCGTCGATATCCGTGGTTACTTTATCTGGTCTTTGATGGACAATTTTGAATGGGCCTTCGGTTATGAGCGCCGATTCGGTATCATCCACGTGGATTACGCCACGCAGCAACGCACGCTGAAGCGCAGCGCGAAGCTGGTGGCGCAGTTCCTGGCCAAGAGGGCGACGACAGCCGCCTAGCTTTTAGCCATCCAAAAAAATGGGCGCATGACGCCCACAGGAGACAGAATGAAGAAGGCGATAAAAATGGCCGGCGCCTGCGCGCTGGCCCTGGCGGGCGGCGGCGCGTTCGCGCAGGGCGCACCTGCGGCGGCGGGCGCTCCGCTCAAGGCGACCGTGATCCACTGGTGGACCTCCGGCGGCGAATCGCAGGCCGTCAAGCAGTTCGCCGACGCCTACAACAAGGCCGGCGGCCAGTGGATCGACCAGGCGGTCGCCGGCGCCGACCAGTCGCGCGCCACCACCATCAACCGCATTGTCGGCGGCAACGCGCCGACGGCCGCGCAGTTCAACACGTCCAAGCAGTTCCGCGACTTTGTCGAGCAGGGCTTGCTGAACAATGTCGATGACGTTGCCATCGCCGGCAAGTGGGACCAGGTCATGCCGGCCTCCATCCTCGCGGCGATCAAGATCAACGGCCATTTCTATGCGGCGCCGGTGGACATCCACATGCCGGCCTGGTTCTTCTATTCCAAGGCCGCGTATAAAAAGGCAGGCATCTCGGCCGAGCCGCAAACCTACGACGAATTCCTGGCGCAACTGGCCAAGCTGAAGGCCGCCGGCCTGGTGCCGCTGGCCTTCGGCGGCCAGGTGTGGCAGGAGAAGATCACCTTCGACGCCATCTTCGCGATGGTCGGCGGCGCCGACCTGTATCTGAAGGTGTACCGCGACCGCGACCAGAAGGCGGTGATGTCGCCGGCCTTCAAGCAGGTGCTGGTCGATTTCAAAAAGCTCAAAGCCTTCGTCGACGCCGGCTCTCCGGGCCGCAACTGGAACGACGCCACCGCGATGGTCGTCAGCGGCAAGGCCGGCGTGCAAATCATGGGCGACTGGGCCAAAGGCGAGTTCTCGTCCGCCAAACAGGTCGCCGGCAAGGACTTCGGCTGCTTCCCCGGATTCGGCCCCAAGGCGCCGTACATCGTCGCCGGCGACGCCTTCGTCTTCCCCAAGACCAGCAACGCGACCACCATCAAGGCGCAAAAGCTGCTGGCCACGGTGGTCACTTCGCCGGCCGCGCAGGTGGCCTTCAACTCGCGCAAGGGCGCGATTCCGATACGTGGCGACGTTGACGAATCGTCGCTGGACATCTGTGCGCGCCAGGGCCTGGCCATTATCCGCGACAAGAGCCGCCAGCTGCCGAATTCCGAGATGCTGGCCACGCCCGATACCACCGGCGCGCTGCAGGACGTGCTGACCAATTACTGGAACAAGAACCAGTCGGCGGACGACGCGCAGAAAGCCTTCGCACGCGCGCTGAAGGATGAATAATCCATGACCGTCGCCCCTGTGAAGAAACGCCAAAGCGTCTCGGTCGCCGCCTACATTGCGCTGATTCCGATGGCGTTGACCGTGCTGCTGGCCTATCTGGGCACGATGTTGTGGACCGCGCGCGTCTCGGTCAGCAGCTCGCGCACCTTCCCCAACAGCGATTTCGTCGGCGCCTCGCAGTATATCCGCCTGTTCAACAACGAGCGCTGGCTGCTGTCGCTGCAAAACGTCGCCGTCTACGGGGTGCTGTTTATCGCCGCCTGCCTGATCATCGGCTTCCTGCTGGCCGTGTTCATCGACCAGAAGGTGATGGCGGAAGGCGCGCTGCGTACCATCTTCCTGTATCCGTACGCGATGTCGTTTGTGGCGACGGGTTTGATCTGGCAATGGATACTCAACCCGGAGCTGGGCATCCAGGAGGTGCTGCGCAAGCTTGGCTTCACGGAGGCGAAGTTCGACTGGATCGTCGATCAGGACATGGCGATCTACACCATCGTCATCGCCACCGTGTGGCAGGCGTCCGGCCTGGTGATGGCGTTGATGCTGTCCGGCCTGCGCGGCATCGACGAGGAATTGTGGAAGGCCGCACGCATCGACGGCATTCCGCGCTGGCGCGTGTATGCGAGCATCGTGCTGCCGATGCTTGGTCCATCGGTGTCGACCGCGTTCGTGCTGCTGTTCGTGATGGTGGTGAAGGTGTTCGACTCGGTGGTGGCGATGACGCAGGGCGGTCCGGGCACGGCCAGCGAGGTGCCGGCCAAGTTCATCATGGATTATCTGTTCGGCCGCGCCAATATCGGCCTGGCCTCCGCCGCATCGATCGTGCTGCTGGCCACCGTGCTGGCCATCGTCGCGCCGTTGTATTACGTGCGCAGCCGCCGCGCCGACAAGGGGATGTGATGGGATATGTCGTGAAACAGGAGAAGAACGTCATCGCGGTGGCCGAGGCTTCCCACGTTGCCGCCAATGACAGCGGCGTCGGCACCGGACCGGCAGCGGCGTCCGGGGCGGCGCTGCGGCGCAGGAAGCTGGCATGGACTCCCGCGCGCGCCGGCGTCTACGCGTTTTTGATCGTGGCGGCGCTGTTCTTCCTGCTGCCGCTGTACGTGATGCTGGTTACGTCGGTCAAGCCGATGGAGGAGATACGACTCGGCACGCTGTTCGCGCTGCCGGTCAAGCTCACGCTGCAGCCTTGGGTGCAGGCCTGGCAGTCCGCCTGCACCGGCCTGGAATGCGAGGGCATACGCGGCGGCTTCTGGAACTCGGTCGCCATCGTTGTGCCGAGCACCATCCTGTCGATCGCGATCGGCGCCGTCAATGGTTACGCGCTGTCGTTCTGGCGGCCGCGCGGCGCCGGCGTGTTGTTCGCGATCCTGATGATGGGCGCCTTTATCCCGGTGCAGGTGATGGTGTATCCGCTGGTGCGGGTGCTGGCGGCGGTCGATTTGTTCAGTTCTTTGCCCGGCATCGTCTTGATCCACACGATCTTCGGCATGCCGGTCATGACGCTACTTTTCCGTAACTACTACGCGGCGCTGCCGATGGAGCTGTTCAAGGCGGCGCGCATCGATGGCGGTGGCTTTTGGCGCATTTTCCTGCAACTGATGCTGCCGATGTCGACGCCGGTGATCGTGGTGGCCGTCATTATGCAGGTCACCGGCATCTGGAACGACTTCCTGCTTGGACTGGTGTTCGCCGGCTCGGAGCATCTGCCGATGACGGTTCAACTGAATAACATCATCAATACCACCACCGGCGAGCGGCTTTACAACGTCAACATGGCGGCCACGATACTGACTTCGGTCGTGCCGCTGGCGCTGTATTTTATTTCGGGCCGCTGGTTTGTGCGCGGTATCGCTTCCGGCGCGGTCAAAGGTTAAAGGTCTATCATCATGTCTAATGTAGCGATACGCAATCTGCAAATTGAACTGGGCGGCACCAAGGTTATCGAATCACTCAACCTCGACGTCAAGGCCGGCGAGTTCGTGGTGCTGCTGGGGCCTTCCGGTTGCGGCAAGTCGACGCTGTTGCACAGCATCGCGGGCCTGATCGACACCACCTCCGGCCAGATCGAAATCGGCGGCAAGGACATGACATGGGCCGATCCCAAGGATCGCGGCATCGCGCTGGTGTTCCAGTCGTACGCGCTGTATCCGACGATGAACGTCGAGAACAATATGTCTTTCGGGCTGCGTATCAGCGGCACGCCCAAGGCGGAAATCGCGCGGCGCGTGTCACGCGCCTCCGACATGCTGCAGCTCGGGCCTCTGCTTAAGCGCAAGCCCGCCAATCTGTCCGGCGGCCAGCGGCAGCGCGTGGCAATCGGCCGCGCCATCGTGCGCGAGGCCGATGTGATGCTGTTCGACGAGCCTTTGTCCAATCTCGACGCCAAACTGCGCACGGAGCTGCGGCGCGAGCTCAAACAGCTGCACAAGCAGCTGGGCGCGACGATGATCTACGTGACCCACGATCAGGTCGAGGCGATGACCCTGGCGCAGCGCATGGCGGTGATGAAGGGCGGGGTGGTGCAGCAATTCGACACGCCAGCCAATATCTACAACGAGCCGGCCAATCTGTTCGTCGCCACCTTCCTCGGTTCGCCCGGCATGAACCTGTTCCGGGGCCGGCTGGAGCAGCATGGCGGTCGTACGTTGTTTAGCAACGAGTACCTGGCCGTCGACGTGACGCACTATCCATTTAGCCAGCCGCCGGTCGGTACGCGCGAATGCGTGCTTGGCGTGCGGCCGGAGGACGTCGACATCGGCAACACCGACGGCGCCGAGGGCATCGTGGGCGCTACCGTCTCGCTGGTGGAGGCCATGGGCGCGCATCGCGTGTTGTGGCTGGACTTCCACGGCACGCAGATCGCCGGCATCGTGCAGGACCAGCAAAAGATCGACAGCGACAAGGACATCAGCTTCTCAATCCGCACCAAACGACTTTCCCTGTTTGACGGAGCCAGCGAACAGCGGCTCTAAGACGGCACTGGCCGCGTAGCGTAGTCATTCGGGCCGGGCCGCCACGGCATGGCCCGTCGCATCCCTGCGTCCTGCGGTGGTACCGGTTCCACTCGTGCGTATTCGCCGTCAGAGCGATGCACGACCCCACAACCGATGGAAGAAGTGAGGAAGACAAAATGAAGAAAACGATCCTGGCGCTGAGCATCGCGCAAATAGCGCAACTGGCGCTGACGGGCGGCGCGGCGATGGCGCAGCAAGCCACGGCCGCCGCCCAGACCAACGGCGGCGACATGGAAAAAATCATCGTCACCGCGACCCGCCGCGACACCCTGGTGCAGGACACGCCGCTGGCGATCACCGCGTACACGCAGGACACGCTGGCCAACAACCAGGTCAAGGACCTGGCGTCGATGACGGCAATGGTGCCTAGTCTCGTCGTCGAACCGCACAGCGATTCGGGCGGCGTGCACGTGTACATGCGCGGCGTCGGCTCGGCCAACCATACGGAGCTGGGCGATCCCGCGGTGGCGTTCTACGTCGATGGGATCTACGTCGCGCGTCCGCAAGGCGCGACGGCGCTGATGTATGACCTGAGCCACGTCGAGGTGGCGCGCGGTCCGCAAGGCACGCTCAATGGCCGCAATTCGACCGCCGGCGCGGTCAACCTGGTCTCCGGCGCGCCCAATCCGACCAAGATGTTCGGCTCGGCCAGCATCACGGTAGGCGACTATCACCGCATCCAGACCCAGGGCATGATCAATATTCCGCTCAGCGACGATATCGCGCTGCGTATCGCCGCCATCCAGGATCGGCGCGACGGCTATGTCGATTTCCGCAAGGGCTCCAATGTGGCGCCGGGCACGCGCAAATATGGCGCGGGAGACCAGAAGGGCGCACGCGCGTCGCTGCTGTGGCGCTTCACGCCGGACCTGAAGGCGACCTTCATCGCCGACTATTACAGCGACACCGGCGCCGGCAACATCTACCTGGCGGCGGAACCGGCGCCGGGGCAGGACCTGCGTTCGGCGCTGATCGATACGCCCGGCGCGCTCGATCAATCGATCATCACCGGCAAGGCCAAGGTGCAATGGCGGCCGTTCGACGGCATCGAGACGCAGTACCTGGGTTCCTGGAGCCGTTTGAAACGCACCAATGCCAGCGATGCCGACGCCGGCCTCTATCCCGGCTTCAAGGCCGAGAACCGCACCGAATGGGGCCAGTTCGACAGCCTGTCGAACGAGCTGCAGGTGCGCTCCGATTCGGAATCGGCGCTGCAATGGGTGGGCGGCCTGTTCTTCTTCAAGGAGAAGAACAAGGTTCGCTTCGACATCGACCGCAGCCAGATCTCGCAGGCGATGCTTGAGCAGGATATCGCCAACGGCAACGTGATCTTCGTGCAGCCGACCGTGGGCCAGTACGCGTCGGCCATGTCCTTCATCCAGGGCGACCGGCAGCTGCATTCCAAGGCCGTCTTCGCGCAGGCCAGCTACGACATCGATCCGCTGTGGAAGCTCACCGCCGGCGCGCGTTACACCAAGGACCACAAGTACGATGTGGGCGGCCAGAATTGGGCCTGCCCGAACTGGCCTGACAATCCGCCGCGCGGCACCGTCAACCTGACGCCGGGCCAGATCGCGCAGCTGGTCACGCCCGGCACCGGCACCATCAACACCCACAACATCGGTCCGGGCGGGGTTGTGAATCAAGCCACCTGCGGGAATACCTATGGCGACAACACCGCCGACCTGGCGTACGGTCAGGCGACCTGGCTGGGTCGTGTGGAATACAAGGTCACCAAGGATATCCTGACCTTCGCGTCGGTGACGACCGGCTTCCATTCGCCGGCCATCGGCGACGGCGGCGCCACCACCAAGCCTGAAAAGCTGACCAGCTACGAGATCGGCTTCAAGTCCGACCTGTTCGACCGCAAGCTGACGCTGAATCTGGACGCGTTCTGGATGACCTACAAGGACAAGCTGGAATCACAGGTGGTTAATAACACGCTGCAGAACTTCAACGCGGCCGGGGCGTCGGTCAAGGGCATCGAAGCGGAGTGGAACTTCCGCCCGACCAGCGTCGATCGCTTCAGCGGAAACGCCACCTGGCTCAAAGCGCGCTATGACGACTTCCTGTCGTGCGACGTCGACGCCGCGCGCGCCAACGGACAGTCCTGCGGGACCACCGCGCCGACCGTCAACGTCGGCGGCAGTGTGCTGAAACACGCGCCGACCTTCGCCACCACGCTGATGTACGAGCGCGATTTCGACATCGGCAAGGGACGCCTCACACCGCGCGTGTCGGCCCACTACGAGACCGAGTCGTTCGTCGGTTCTGGCGCCTTCAACAACGATGTGCCGGGTCATCCCGGTGTCAAGCAGCAGCGGGCTTACACCACACTGGATTTGAGCCTGCGCTTCGAGCCGCGCAACAAGGCTTACACGGCCGAGCTGTTCGTCAACAATGCCACCGACAAGGACGTGAAATATGACGCGGTGGAAGTGTGCACGCAGGTTGGCGCGCCGTGCCAGCCCACCGAGCAAATCTGGGCGGCGTACTACAACAACCCGCGCACGATAGGCGCGCGGGTGTCGATGAAGTTCTAAAGCAGGGTATCCAACACAGGGGAGTCTCCGTGGTTTTAGGCCGGCAGCGATGCCGGCCTTTTTTTATGGCGTGGTGTCACCTTACCAGCGGTAGCTGGCCGTCATCGCCAGTGTGCGCGGCGCGCCGTATTGAAACGGGTCTATGGTGGTGGAAACTATAGAAGAGACGCACCGACGCCGCAAAAAATTAGTCTTTCTTACAAATATTTTCTATGTGGAGAGCGCAGCGGCTCAGACGCGGGTGGCGACCGACCCGCGCTTCGAGACCGTGACTGGAAAATCGCGCGAGATGGCATGCTCGGTGCCATAGCATTGATTGAGCAGCCAGCGCACGGCGTTCTGGGTCAGCTGCTGCATCGGTATATGCACCGACGTCAGGCCTGGCGAGGAAAATTCGGCCGAATAGTCGTCGTCGTAGCCGACGACGGACACTTCGTCCGGCACGTTGATGCCGGCGCGGTGGAAGGCCGCCATCGCGCCGACCGCCATTTCATCGTTGGCGCAGAAAAGGCCGGTGAACCGTTGGCCCTCTTCGACGACGCGGCGCGCTTCGATCAATCGCTGGGTGGCGCCGAAACCGCCTTCGCGCGAAAAGTCCGATTCGATCAGCTGCACCGCAAAACGACCGATGCCATGGCCCTCCAGCTCCGCGAAAAAGCCTTCCATGCGCGCCTGGTTGTCCGAGGTGGCGGCCGGGCCGGAGATGACGGCCAGTTGGCGGTGTCCCGCGTCGAGCAGGGTGCGCGCAGCCAGCGCGCCGCCGTGGCGGTGGTCGGGGCAGAACGAGGCTTCTTCCAGCTGCGCGCAGTGGCGATTGAGGAAGGCCAGCTTCGGATGCATTTTGCGCAGCGCCAGCATGTCTTCGTCGTGCAGGTCGTGGCCCAGCACGACGATGCCGTCGCAATCGCGCCCGATCAGGAACTTGACCGCTTCGATGGCCTCGTCGCGCGGCGTGCCGTCGCCGCAGCCGGTGGCCACCACCACGTGGCGGCGCATGGCGCGCAGTTCGATGTCGGTCTGTTTGAGGATGGTGCCGTAGTAGGCGCCGAAGAACGAGGGCACGTAGATGCCGATGATGCCCAGCGATTGCGCCGACAACGAGCGGCCGATGGACGAGGGGCGGAAATTGAGCTGTTCGATCGCCGCCTGGACCTTCTTCATCGACTCGGCGGACACGGGGCCGGCGCCCGAGATGGCGCGCGATGCCGTCGACATGCCCACACCGGCCAGCATTGCGACGTCTTTCAGCGTTGCCACACGTTCTCCCGAGCTTAGTCTATCTATATTGGTGAAGCGCTATCCTAGCATGATCTCCCTATGAGAATAGGGTATAATCGTCGATTGCTCGTAATTTTCATGGCGCTTTTCGCAACCCCAGGCAACCTATCATGCAATCGCAACCACTCTCCCGTATCACCAAGCCCGCCGCCGCCAGCACCTCCGTCACGGGTGCCGCACCGAAGGTCGGCTTCGTCTCGCTCGGCTGCCCCAAGGCGCTGGTCGACTCCGAACAGATCCTGACCCAGCTGCGTGCCGAAGGCTACGAAACGGCCAAGTCGTATGATGGCGCCGATCTGGTGATCGTCAACACCTGCGGCTTCATCGACGCCGCCGTGCAGGAATCGCTCGACGCCATCGGCGAAGCGCTGGCCGAAAACGGCAGGGTGATCGTGACCGGCTGCCTGGGCGCGAAAAAAGACGCCGCCGGCGACGACATCATCATGAAGGTGCACCCGAAGGTGCTGGCCGTGACCGGCCCGCACGCGCTGACCGAGGTGATGGACTCGGTCCACTTCCACCTGCCAAAGCCGCACGAGCCGTTCATCGACCTGGTGCCGGCGCAGGGCATCAAGCTGACGCCTAAGCACTACGCCTATCTGAAAATCTCCGAAGGCTGCAACCACCGCTGCAGCTTCTGCATCATCCCATCGATGCGCGGCGACCTGGTGTCGCGTCCCATCGCGGACCTGATGCTGGAAGCGGAAAACCTGTTCAAATCGGGCGTCAAGGAAGTGCTGGTGATCTCGCAGGACACCTCGGCCTATGGCGTCGACGTCAAGTTCCGCACCGGTTTCTGGAACGGACGTCCGATCAAGACGCACATGACGCAACTGACCGAAGCGCTGGGCGAGCTGGCCAAGTCGTACGGCGCCTGGGTGCGTCTGCACTATGTTTATCCGTACCCGCACGTCGACCAGATCATCCCGATGATGGGCGACGGCCATATCCTGCCGTACCTGGATATCCCGATGCAGCACGCGCATCCCGACGTATTGAAGCGTATGAAGCGCCCGGCCAGCGGCGAGAAAAACCTCGACCGCATCCAGGCCTGGCGCCAGATGAATCCGGACCTGACGATCCGCTCGACCTTCATCGCCGGCTTTCCGGGCGAGACCGACGCGGAATTCGAATACCTTCTGGACTTCCTGAAGGAAGCTCAGATCGATCGCCTGGGTTGCTTTGCCTACTCGCCGGTCGAAGGCGCCACCGCCAACGAACTGGCCAATCCGGTGCCGGAAGAGCTGCGCGAAGAGCGCCGCGGCCGCGTGATGCTGCTGCAGGAAGAAATTTCGAAGAATCGCCTGAAGGCCAAAGTCGGCAAGACCGTGCGCGTCTTGATCGATGAAGTCAATCGCAGCGGCGGCATCGGCCGTTCCAGCGCCGACGCGCCGGAAATCGACGGCGTGGTGTATGTCAAGCCGCCGTACGAGCCGCACAAGAAGTTGGTGGTCGGCCAGTTCGTCGACGTCAGGATCACCACCTCCGACGCCCACGACCTGTGGGGCGAGGCTCAGTAATCAGCATGAAGGCGGACCCGCTGTGGTCCGCCTTTTTTTCATCTGGCTTATGTATATGATGTAGATATGACCATCAAAAAATCCCCGCAGACGGCACTGATCCACTCCGATTACCAAGCGCCCGAAGGTTTCGCAGCCTTCCCCAACGCGATCCATCACGCCTCGACGGTGCTGTTCAAGAACGTCGCCGCCATGCGCTCGGGCGACTGGAAAGAGAAGAACGCCTATACCTACGGCCTGCACGGAACGCCGACCACCTTCACCCTCGAGGCGCGGCTGGCCGAGATCGAGGACGGCACGCATTGCCTGCTGGCGCCAAGCGGCCTGGCGGCGATCGCGATGGTCGATTTCGCGCTGCTCAAGGCTGGCGACGATGTGCTGCTGCCCGATAACGTCTATAACCCCAACCGCGAGCTGGGACGATGGCTGTCGGCCGATTTCGGCATCACCGCGCGCTATTACGATCCGCTGATCGGCGCCGGCATCGCCGCGCTGATCCAGCCCAATACAAAGCTGATTTGGACAGAGGCGCCCGGATCGGTGTCGATGGAAGTGCCCGACCTGCCGGCCATCTGCGCGGCAGCGCATGCGCGCGGCGTGCTGGTCGCGCTGGATAACACCTGGTCGGCCGGTCTGGCGCTGCGTGGCTTCGACCTGGGCGTCGACATCATCATGCAGGCGCTGACCAAGTACCAGTCCGGCGGCTCGGATGTGCTGATGGGCGCCGTCATCACGCGCGACGCCGCGCTCAACGAGCGTTTGAGCCTGGCGCACATGCGGCTCGGCATGGGCGTTGGCGCGGACGACGCCTATCTCGTGCTACGCGGCCTGCCGACGATGCGCCTGCGCTTCGACGCCCACGACGCGGCCGCGCGCAGGCTGGCCGCGTGGCTGCAGGCCCGTCCCGAGATCACCAAGGTGCTGCATCCTGCCTTTGCCGATTGTCCCGGCCATGACATCTGGAAGCGCGATTTCAGCGGAGCGGGCGGCTTGTTCTCGGTGTTGTTCGATCCTCGCTTCACGGAAGAACAGACCGACCGCTTCGTCGATGCGCTGGAACTGTTCAAGATCGGCTACAGCTGGGGCGGCGCCAACAGCCTGGTGATGCCGTATCGGATACAACACATGCGCAAGGATTGGAACGACCGGGGTATTCTTGTGCGCTTCAACGTCGGCCTCGAAGACGTCAACGATTTAATCGCGGATATTGAACGCGCGATGGGAGCAATGCTGTGAGCCGTTTTTGGAGTGACATCGTTCATGAACTGACGCCGTACACGCCGGGCGAGCAGGTTCGCATGTCCAACCTGATTAAATTGAACACCAACGAGAATCCCTACGGCCCGTCGCCGAAGGCGGTGGCGGCGATGCAGGCAGCCGTGGGCGACTCGCTGCGGCTGTACTCCGATCCTGCCAGCACGGCGGTCAAGGATGCCGTGGCCAAGCGCTTCGGCCTGACGCGTGCGCAGGTCTTCGTCGGCAACAGCTCGGACGAGGTGCTGGCGCATACCTTCCACGCGCTGCTCAAGCACGACAAGCCGCTGCTTTGTCCGGATATCAGCTACAGTTTTTATCCGACCTATTGCAGCCTGTATGGCATCGAAGCGCGCCAGGTGCCGCTGAACGCGCAATTCCAGATCGACGTCGCCGACTACACGCAGCCGTGCGGCGCGATCATCATCGCCAATCCGAACGCGCCGACCGGCATCGCGCTGCCGCTGGAGCGGATCGAGACGCTGCTGGCCGCGCATCCGGACCAGGTGGTCGTGATCGACGAAGCCTATGTGGACTTCGGCGCCGACAGCGCGGTCGCACTGCTGGACCGCTACGACAATCTGCTGGTGGTGCAGACCTTGTCCAAATCCCGTTCGCTGGCGGGGCTGCGGGTCGGCTTCGCGGTCGGCCATCCGGACCTGATCGCCGGGCTTGAGCGGGTGAAGAACAGTTTTAACTGTTATCCGCTGGGGCAGGTGGCGCAGGCCGGCGCGTTGGCGGCGATCGAGGACGCGGCGTATATGGAGCAGACGTCGCAAGCCATCATCGCCACGCGCGCCTGGCTGACGGCGCGCATGGTGGAGCTGGGGTTCGAAGTGCTGCCGTCGCGTGCCAACTTCATATTCGCCCGCCATCGGGGACACGATGGCGCGGCCATCGCGGCGGCGCTGCGCGAGCGGGCCATCCTGGTGCGGCATTTCAAACAGCCGCGCATCGACCAGTTCCTGCGCATCTCGATCGGTACCGACGAGGAATGCGCCGCGCTGGTCGACGCGCTGAAGCAGATCGTCCGCTGACCTCCCCGGAGGGACTGGCCAAACCCTCTAAAAAACTTGTATTCCTATTGTATCAATTGACCTAGTTTCAGAAACAATACGAAATAATTAATTTGTTGACCATCGTAAACTAAGCTGATGTAATGCCGATGGGAATTTATTTTGTTAGTTTGATATCTCTGGGATAAATGATGCAAAAATTTAAGATGGTCGCTATCCTGACCATGGCGCTGACGCTCGGCGGCTGCGCGTCGACGCAAAGGTTGAGTGAGTCGGACCGCGCCAGTGTCAGGACCGTCTCCGTGGGCAGTGCCGTCCAAAAGGGCGACCTGTTTCTACTTGCTCCCAGCAGCGTCAAGATTGGCACGATGTTCGGCATCATCGGCGCCGCTATTGGATCAACCTCCGCAAGCGATCGAACGGCGTTTGACAACTTTTTGCAAGCTCACGCCGTATCGGTCGACGCCATCGTGCACGACGAGTTCGTAAAGGTGTTGCGGGCCTCCGGCAAAGTGACCGTCGGCGCACCGGGCAACGACACCTTGCCTGTATTGAAGGTCTCGCTACCCCAGTACGGGTTTGGCGTGACGTACCTCACGAGCTCGAACGTCGTGCCGGTAATGCAAATCAAGGGGGAGTTGACCGACAGCGCGGGCAAAGTGCTCTGGAGCGATACCGAGCGCATGTTCCCTTCCATCGCCAGTCCCATCGATCCCACGACCTGGCAGCAACTGCATGACGATCCCAAGCGAATCGAGAAGGAGTGGCGTAAGGCGGCGCACTACCTTGCCCAGAAAATGGTCGACACGCTGTAATAGGGACGGGAGCTCGATCGGCCTTGTCCCGTGTTTGAACCGCATAGCGGCGATCAATAGTCGCCCCCGCTGGCCAAAGGTTGCTATACTGTGTTTTTATACAGTATCACAACATCGGGGCAAGCATGGAGTTGACGGATAAGCTGGAGATCCTGGCCGATGCGGCCAAGTACGACGCCTCCTGCGCCAGCAGCGGGGCGCCGAAGCGCAACTCCATCGGCAAGGACGGTTTCGGCGCGACCACCGGCATGGGCATCTGCCACAGCTACACGCCGGACGGTCGCTGCGTGTCGCTGCTGAAGGTTCTGCTGACCAATTACTGTCTGTACGACTGCCAGTACTGCGTCAACCGCCGCACCTCGAACGTGCCGCGTGCCCGTTTCACGGTCGCCGAGGTGGTCAAACTTACCACCGATTTCTACCTTCGCAATTACATCGACGGGCTGTTTCTCAGTTCCGGCATCATCCAGTCGGCCGATTACACGATGGAACAGTTGGTACAGGTGGCGCGCGAACTGCGCGAGGTGCACCAGTTTCGCGGCTATATCCATCTGAAGACGATTCCCGATGCCGATCCGGCGCTGATCGCCGCCGCCGGCCGTTATGCGGACCGGTTGAGCGTCAATATCGAGCTGCCGACGCAAGATAGCGTGCAGAAGCTGGCGCCGGAAAAAAGCGTCCACACGATCAAGCTGGCGATGGGTTCCATCCGCCGTAAGCTCGATGAAAAGGCCGAGGAGCCCAAGTCGCCGCGCTTCGCGCCGGCCGGGCAAAGCACGCAGATGATCGTCGGCGCCGACGCCAGCGACGACCAGCAGATATTGACCACGGCCGAGACGCTGTACGGCAGCTACAAGCTCAAACGCGTTTACTACTCGGCCTTCAGCCCGATTCCGCAAAGCCCGAAAAGCGTGCCGTTGGCGCCGCCGCCGATGCTGCGCGAGCACCGTTTGTACCAGGCCGATTTCCTGCTGCGCAGTTATGGCTTCCAGGTCAAGGAGCTGCTGCCGGCGACCGGCAATCTGGCGCTCGACATCGATCCCAAGCTGGCGTGGGCGCTCGAGCACCGCGAGCATTTTCCGATGGACTTGAACCGCGCGGAGCCGCATATGATCGCGCGCATCCCGGGCATCGGTTTGCGCAACGCGCAGCGGCTGATCGATCTGCGGCGGTTGCGGCAAATCCGTTACGCCGATCTGTCACGGCTGCGCTGCAGTATGAAGAAGATTTCGCCCTTTATCATCACGGCCGATTATTTCCCCTCCAACGACGCCGGCCCGTCCGAACATTTGCGACGTGCGATGGCCGATGCTCCCCAGCAGATGAATTTATGGCCGGAGCTGCAGGCGGCATGATGCGGCGGGTGGTTCAGTCGTTCGACGAATGGCGCGACGCGGCACGAGAGCTAATCGCGCGCCACGTCGCGCCCGAATTCGTAGAATGGTTGTCACAGCCGGAGGACGGCGATTTGTTTTCGGTCGCGCCTGATGAGCAAACCGGGGCGGCGCCCGACGCGATTTCCGGTCCGGTGCCAACGTCGACAACCCTGCGGCTGCCGCGCCAGTTGATGGAACTACTCGTCAGCGCCGCCTGTTTCAGCGCCCCGGACCGCTGGTCCTTTCTGTACAAGGTGGTCTGGCGCTGGCATCTGGGCGAGCACGATGTGATTTCGCCGGCCGATGCGAATGGCGCGCGGCTGCACGGGATGGTCAAAGCTGTTCATCGGGAGGAGCATGACATGCATGCGTATGTACGTTTCCGCGAGCGCAAGGAGGAAGACGGCGCGCCGCGTTTCGTCGCGTGGTTCGAACCGACCCACGAAGTGCTGCCGCAGGTGGCGCGGCATTTCGCCCGCCGCATGGGCAACGTCACATGGATGATCGCCACGCCGGCCGCCGCCGTGCTGTGGGACGGCGAGCACCTGCACGATGCGCCGTCGTTGATGCGCAGCGCGGCCGACATCGAGGACGCCGGCGAGGCTTTGTGGCTGACCTACTACCGCAGCATCTTCAACCCCGCGCGCCTGAACGCAGATCTGCTGCGCAGCCATATCCCTTCGCGTTTCTGGAAGAATCTGCCGGAAGGGGCGATCGTGCCGGCGATGGTCAGCGCCGCCGCCAATGGCGAGCGTCGCACCGGCCAGACCAGCACCGTGGGCCGGCGCGGGGGCGCGACCACGATCCCGATCGCGGCCGAACGCGCGCAGCCCGAGCGTGAGCAGCCGACCACGCTCGACCAATGCCGCCGCTGCGACCTGTGGGAGAACGCCACGCAGGCGGTGCCCGGCGTTGGCCCCAAACGGGCGCGCATCATGCTCGTTGGCGAGCAGCCGGGCGACCAGGAGGATTTGCAGGGCCTGCCGTTCGTCGGCCCGGCCGGCGCGATGCTGGAAAAGGCGATGGGGGAAGCAGGGATGGAGCGCGACAGCATCTACCTCACCAACGCGGTCAAGCACTTCAAGTGGGAGCCGCGCGGCAAACGCCGGCTGCACAAAACGCCTGCACAAAAGGAGATCGCGGCCTGCCATTTGTGGCTGGAAGAAGAACTGGCGCGCGTGCGCCCGGAAGTCGTGGTGGCGCTGGGGAGCACCGCGCTGAAATCGGTTATGAAGGACGGCAGCGTGACCATGAAATCGGTGATGGGAGCGCCGGTGCAGCACGACGGCCGCTGGGTGGTCACGGTGTATCACCCGTCGTATGTGTTGCGCGCGCCGGACGAGGCGACGCGGCGCCAGGCCTACGAGGTGATCGTCGAAGGCCTGCGCGAGGCGAAGCGCTTGCTGGGCGGTTAGATCGCCGCCGCCGAGTTGTCGTTCAGGCGGATAAAGCCGGCGATCAGACGGTAGGCTTTCCAGATCCAGGCGCCTGCCCACACCAGCCAGGCGACCGGAATGCCGATGATGGTGATCGCCAGCAGCCCGCCGAGCGCCATCCACACCACATACCACCAGAACGAGCGGATCATCCACGTGTGGTGACTGTGGACAAACGTGCCTTCGGTGCCCGGACGTTGCACATAGTTGATGATCAGCGGGATCACCGAAAACAAGCCAAGGGAGAACACAAAGCTGACGCCATGGACGATGTACAGCCACCATGCGGTGGTCTTAGCTGAGCCGACCCGGCTATCCAGAACCAATTCCTGCGACATGGTATTTCCTTTAATGTTGATGGTCTTGGTTAAGAGTATAGCAATCCGGTTTCAGTTTTGGGGTGCAAATTGCGCGGAGGTCCCTGCGATGGCCGGCATGCGTGCGTCGCCGCACACAGGCCGACCTGTTGTCACAGCGGCCTGACCGGGATGCAGAGGTCGCAGACCATCTGGCCGTTTTGCGGGTTGGTCACCGTGTCCTGCCCAAACATTTCGAAGCATGGCCGGTCGTCGCACTGCATGCCGCTCTCCGGCAGCCAGTTGCGCGTGAGCCAAGTCCAGGCGTCGGCGATGCCGGCGGGCGGGCCTTCGAAGCGGGCGACGGCGTAACGCCCGCCGGGCAAGGTGGCGATGTCGGCCGAGCCAGCGCTGTCGAAGCCGTCGGGGACCGCGACGCAGGCGTCGTAGCGGCACTTGTCGGGCGGCGTGATGCTGGGATCGTCGAGGCCGACGCCGTAGCAGCCTTGCTGGCCCAGGCCATGCGACTGGATCCATGGCGCAACCGTCGCGCGCCAAAAGGTGCCGATGCCGGGACCGTAAGGC
This sequence comes from Duganella sp. AC917, assembly GCF_979258245.1. Classification (NCBI taxonomy): domain Bacteria; kingdom Pseudomonadati; phylum Pseudomonadota; class Betaproteobacteria; order Burkholderiales; family Oxalobacteraceae; genus Duganella; species Duganella sp. AC917. The sequence continues at coordinate 2,384,169 of NZ_OZ409848.1, read as the reverse complement.
CCGATGTAGCGATGATAGGCCACGCGTTCTGCGGGCAGCTCGATGACGTTGACGTTCATGTGGAAATCTCCTTGGTCGTTGTTGGAGATGTCATCGTCGCCGAAGCCGCGTTGCGGTGTCTGATCGAACTTGCCCAGTACCTGATCCAGATTGCTGTCGGCGTCAAGCAAGTTCCCGCGGCCTGGCTGCAGCGCCTGCGACGCGAGGCGCTCGCGCGTGTCCCGGCGCCATTGGGTCGGCGTGCAGCCGAACTTGAGTTTAAAGGCGCGCGAGAACGCTTCGCCTGAGCCAAAGCCGGTCGCCAGCGCCGTCTCCAGCACCGATACCGCCGGCTTGCAGCTGAGCCGAAATGCGGCCTTCTCCAGCCGCCGACGCCGCGCATAGTCGCCCAGCGTTTCACCCATCCACGCGGCGAACACGCGGTGGAAATGGAAGGGCGAAAAATTGGCGACTTCGGCCAGCTGCCGCAGGTCCAGCGGCTGATCCAGGTGCTGGTCGATATAGTTCAGTACGCGGTTCATGCGCCGCGTGTATTCGGCGCGCGGCGAGGGATGGGGAGTGTTGGTCATCTGGTAATTATAGCAACGTGATGGCATTCCACGGCCCAGCGCTCCCGAAAGGTGGCGGCCGCCGACTTCGAGGCCTTCGATCATGTGCTGGTCCGACGTCGTGCCCGATCCCTACTATGTAGGCGGGCGCGGGTTCGATCTGGTGCTCGACTATATCGAGGACGCTTCGGACGGTTTGATCGCGTTCTTGCGGACGAAATAGCACAGCGCCGCCGGGGTGTCGGCAAAATCTCACGCCGGCGTGGGCCGTGCGCCGATGGGACGTCGAACCGGTCCGTCGGATACTGGACCAATGAATGCGATCAGCCCAAGTGGCCCATTTTCCTGCGATGTATTGATCATAGGCGGCGGCCCTGGCGGGCTTGAAGCGGCGATTTACCTGCGCCGTTTTCAGCGCAGCGTGATGATCGTCGATAAGGGCCACAGCCGGCTGTCGCTGATCCCGGTGACGCACAACTACGGCGGCTTCCCGGACGGGATACCTGGGCATCAGTTGCAGCAGCGCTTGCGCGATCAGCTTTCGCGCTACGATACCCACGTCACTGCGGGCGAGGTCACTCGGCTGGTGGAAGATAATGAAGGCTTTGTCGCCGATTTCAACGAGACGCAGGTGCTCGCGCGGATGGTCATTCTGGCGACCGGCGTGGCCGACGCCGGTCTTCCCATCGAGAACTGGCACGATGCCGTGCGCTGCGGCGCAGTGCGTCTATGTCCGGTTTGCGATGGCTGCGACGTGTTGGACAAGAAAATCGCGGTGATCACGTCGCCCGCCAACCCGGTGGGCCACGCGGTGTTCATGCGGACCTTTTCAGCCGACGTGACGCTGTTCGAGCGCGACGACTCCGTACCGCTGGACGCGGAGCAGCGCATTCGCCTGCAGCAGGCGGGCGTGCGTTATGTGCAGGCGCCGGTCAAGGGCGTGGGCATGACGGTCCGGATGACCCCGGTGCTGCACACCGCCGACGGCGCCGAGTACCATGCCGATGTGCTGTATCCGATGCTGGGCGAGAGCGCCCGCTCGGAACTGGCGGCGGCGCTGGGCGCGCAAACCGAAGCGGCGTGCGGCGAGCTGCTGGTCGATGAATATCAGCGCACCAGCGTGGCGGGGCTGTACGCGGTGGGCGACGTTGTGAAGGGGTTGAACCAGATCAGCGTGGCGATGGGGCAGGGTGCCGTGGCGGCCACCAATATCCACGCGAACCTGCCGCCGCATTGGCGTGCGCCGGTCGACGCGTCCGGCGCGGGGATGGCCCGCGCCACGTCAGGTTAGCAGCGGCAGGATGCCGTCCAGGCCGACAAAGTTCAGCGCGACGTTGGCTTGTTCACGCACCACCGGCTTGGCGCGGAAGGCCACCGACATGCCCGAGATGCCCATCATTTTCAGGTCGTTGGCGCCGTCGCCCATGACGATCGCCTGCGATGGTTCGATGCCCAGCTCCGCGCAGACGCGTTCCACGGTGCGCTTCTTTTCCTCGGCGTCGACGATGGTGCCGATCACCTTGCCCGTCAACCTGCCGTCGACCACTTCCAGTTCGTTGGCGTTGGTGTAGTCCAGGTCCAGGCGCTTTTTCAGGCGTTCGGTGAAGAAGGTGAAGCCGCCCGACACCAGCAGCGTTTTCAGGCCGGCCTGTTGCACCGCCTTGAGCATGGTCTCCGCGCCCGGCGACAATTGCAGGCGCTCGTCGTAGACGCGTTCCAGCGCAGACGCGTCCAGACCTTCGAGCAGCGCGACGCGGCGCTTGAGGCTTTCGGCGAAATCGAGTTCGCCGCGCATGGCCGCCTCGGTAATCTCGGACACCTGTGGTTTCAAACCCTGCATGTCGGCGATTTCGTCGATGCACTCGATGGTGATCAACGTCGAATCCATATCCATGGCGACGAGTTTGAACTCGCTCATCTTGTGCATGCCGATCGAGTACGTGGCGTCGAGTTGCGCCGCGTGGGCGGCCACTTCGATAGTCTGGCGCAGCGCCGGCGAGAAGGTGATGCCTTCGCAGCGCAGCGCGCGCTCGTTGATCCAGATGACGGACTTCGGTGCGGTGAGGGCGGCGATGCGTTCGAGTCGGGCCCTACAATCGTCGAGCCCCTGTAAAACCAGGTTCATGGTGTCTTTTGCGGTTTTCATAGAATTAGCGTTGTTTGGGCTATGGCATCAAGGTACGACGCCAGCCTCAAGCGGTCAACTGTTTGATGGCGCCTTTGATCTGGGCGACACGCGCTGCCAGATCCGGCATATTGGCGGTTATCTTCAGTTTGTCCTGGCCATTGAGCTTGATTTGGCGGTTTTTTTGTATCAGCTCGATGATGCGCATCGGGTCGATCGGCGGTTTGGCCATGAACTGCAAGGTGGCCGCTTCGCCGTGGGCGTCGATCTTGACGATGCCCACCGTCTTGGCGGAGATGCGCAGGCGGTGGGTTTCGATCAGCGCCTTGACGGCGTCCGGCAGCTTGCCGAAGCGGTCGATCATCTCTTCCTGCATGTCGTCGATCTTGTCCTGGGCGTTGCAGTTGGCCATACGCTTGTAGATGGATAGCCGCTCGTGCACATCGCCGCAGAAGTCGGCCGGCAGCAGCGCCGGCACGTGCAGGTTGATCTCGGTGGTGGTGGCCAGCGGCGCGGCCAGGTCGGGCTCCTTGCCCGCCTTGAGCGAGCGCACCGCTTCGTTGAGCATGTCCGAATACAGCTGGAAGCCGATTTCGGTCATCTCGCCGGACTGGCTGTCGCCGAGCACCTCGCCGGCGCCGCGGATTTCCAGGTCGTGCATCGCTAGATAGAAGCCGCTGCCCAGTTCTTCCATCTGCTGGATGGCGTCGAGGCGGCGCTGCGCCTGTTTGGTCAGCGACTGCACGTCCGTCACCAGCAGGTAGGCGTAGGCCTGGTGGTGCGAGCGGCCCACGCGCCCGCGCAGCTGGTGCAGCTGCGCCAGGCCGAACTTGTCGGCGCGGTGCATGATGATGGTGTTCGCGGTCGGCACGTCGATACCAGTTTCGATAATCGTGGTGCACAGCAGGATGTTGAAGCGCTGCGCCACGAAGTCGCGCATCACCTTTTCCAGGTCGCGCTCGTGCATCTGGCCGTGCGCGACGGCGATGCGCGCCTCCGGCAGCAGCTCGGTGAGCATGGCCATGCGGTTCTGGATGGTCTCGACCTCGTTGTGCAGGAAGTACACCTGGCCGCCGCGCTTCAATTCGCGCAGACAGGCCTCGCGGATGATCGATTCGCCCTCGCTGCGCACGAAAGTCTTGATCGCCAGGCGCTTTTGCGGCGCCGTGGCGATGACGGAGAAGTCGCGCAGGCCTTCGAGCGCCATGCCCAGGGTGCGTGGAATCGGCGTGGCGGTCAGGGTCAGCACGTCGACCTCGGCGCGTAGCGACTTGAGCGCCTCCTTCTGGCGCACGCCGAAGCGGTGCTCCTCGTCGATGATGACCAGGCCCAGTCGGGTGAACTTGACGTCGTCCGACAGCAGCTTGTGGGTGCCGATGACGATGTCCAGCGTGCCGTCGGCCATGCCCTTGATCGCCTGGTTGATCTCCTTGCCGGTGCGGAAACGCGACATCTCGGCGATGCGCACGGGCCAGTCGGCAAAGCGGTCGGCGAAGGTCTGCGCGTGCTGCTCGGCCAGCAGCGTGGTCGGCGCCAGGATGGCTACCTGCCGGCCGCCCATGACGGCGATGAATGCCGCGCGCAGCGCCACCTCGGTCTTGCCGAAGCCGACGTCGCCGCACACCAGCCGGTCCATCGGTTTGCCCGACGTCATATCCTTGATGACGTTGTTGATCGCTTCCTGCTGGTCCGGCGTTTCGTCGAAGCCGAAGCTGTCGGCGAAGCGTTCGTAGTCGTGCGCGGAATATTCGAACGCGTGGCCTTCGCGCAGCGCGCGGCGGGCGTACAGGTTCAATAGCTCGGCGGCGGTGTCGCGTACCTGTTCGGCGGCCCTGCGCTTGGCTTTCTCCCACTGGCCCGAGCCGAGCGAATGCAGCGGCGCGTCTTCCGGCGAGGCGCCGGAGTAGCGCGAGATCACATGCAGCTGCGACACCGGCACATACAGCTTGGTGTCCTTGGCGTATTCCAGGTGTAGGAATTCGGTTTCGCCTTCGCCCAGGTCCATGCTGGTCAGGCCCATGTAGCGCCCGATGCCGTGGTTGATGTGCACCACCGGATCGCCGATCTTCAGCTCCGACAGGTCGCGCACCATCGACTCGACCTGGGTGACGGCTTCCTGCTTCTTCTTGCCGACGCGGCGTCCCGAACCCGCATAAAGCTCGGTCTCGGTGATGAAGATCAGGTTTTCGTTGGGCGTCGACAGCTCGAAACCGGCGTGCAGCGGCGCCACGCCCAGCGCCAGTTTGGCGCTCGAGGTGGCAAAGCCTTCGAAGCCCTCGACCGGCGTCAGCGCCAGGTCGTATTCGGCGAAGTACTGCTGCAGCGTTTCGCGGCGGCCGTTCGATTCGGCGCAGATCATCACGCGGCGGCCGGCTTGCAGCAGATAGGCGCGCAGGTTGGTCAGCGGGTCTTCGCTGTGGCGGTTGACGGCGATGTTGGGCACGGGCGCCGACAACTCGGAGGCGCCACTGTCCGCATCTTTCGAAATCGCCAACCGTGCGTAAGGCTTGGCCAAAGTGAAGAACTGCTCGTCCGACAGGAACAGCGCTTCCGGCGACAGGATCGGGCGTTCGCGGTCGGCCTTAAGAAAACGGTAGCGCGAGCCGGTGTCTGTCCAGAAGCGTTTGATGGCGGCGTCGATGTCGCCCACCAGGGCCAGCGCGGCGCCTTGCGGCAGATAGTCGAACAGCGTGGCCGTGTCTTCGAAAAACAGCGGCAGGTAGTATTCGATACCAGCCGAGGCGATGCCGCTGCTGATGTCCTTGTACACCACCGAGCGCGAAGGATCGCCTTCGAACTGCTCGCGCCAGCGGCTGCGGAAGGTGGTGCGCGCCGCTTCGTCCATCGGGAATTCGCGGCCCGGCAGCAGGCGCACCTCGTTGACCGGGTACAGCGAGCGCTGGGTGTCGGCGTCGAAGGTGCGGATGGTTTCGATGGTGTCGCCGAACAGGTCGAGCCGGTAGGGCAGGGCGGAACCCATCGGGAACAGGTCGATCAGGCCGCCGCGCACCGAGTATTCGCCGGGCGACATCACCTGCGTCACGTGGGTGTAGCCGGCCAGCGTCAGTTGCGACTTCAGGCGCGCCTCGTCGAGCGATTCGCCTTTTTTGAAGAAGAACGTGTAGGCCGCCAGGAACGACGGCGGCGCCATGCGCACCAGTGCCGTCGTGGCCGGCACCAGCATCACGTCGCACTGGCCGCTGGAGATCTCGTGCAAAGTGGCCAGGCGTTCGGACACCAGGTCCTGGTGCGGCGAGAAGGCGTCGTAGGGCAGCGTTTCCCAATCCGGCAGCAAATGGCAGCGCAGCTTGTCGCCGCCGAACCATGGAATCTCGTCGAGCAGGCGTTGGGCGTCGCTGGCGTTGGCGACGATCACGGCCAGCATCTGGCCCTGCGATTTCAGTTCGAGCGCGGTGAGCGCGAGCGCGTAAGCATCCGACGAGCCATGCAAGGTGGGCAGGGCGAAGCGGTTACCTGGTTTGGGAATCGATTTGGCTAAGACTAAGGGCACAATAAGGGCGACGCAGATTTAACGGTTACGGGTGGTTAGTCAACGGTCAGGCGGCGCCGCAATGGCAGCGCCGATGCCGACATTATAGACGATGCCCGCCAGCGCCGTGGTCCGGTCTGACCCGGTGTCGGACGGCCAATCAGATGGCCAGCTTGGGCGGCCGGTTGGCCACGCCGAACGGCACGTGCACCATCGGGATGTTGCCGCCGACCGACTTCAAATGACTCAGCTGGTCGTCGAAGAAGATGTGCGGCTTGAAGATGGCCAGCACCCGCGATTTCTCCATGCCGCCGAGGAAAAACGTCTCGTTGGCCGATACGCCCCAGCTTTTGAGCGTGGTGACGACGCGCTCGTGCGAGGGCGCGCTGCGCGCCGTGATGATGGCGATGCGCAGGATCTTTTTATAGCCGGGATCGCGCCGCTGCGCCCGTTCCTCCAGCCGCTGCATCAGCGACAGCTTCTGGAACAGGTCGGCCAGCGGCCCCGGCTGGTGCGGGATCGCCACCCGCTCGCGCTCGTGGGCGTGGAACTCGTCGACGTCGTTGTTGCGCTTGAAGACGGTTTCGGATTCGTCGTCGGCGATCACGCCGTCGAAGTCGAAGGCCACGCGCAGCTCGGTGTCGTGATCGTCGTCCTCGGTGCGCGAGGGTAGCACCAGCCCGGCCGGATAATTGGCCTCAAGCGCGTTGCGCACGTCTTCCTCGTTGGCGCTGAGAAACAGCGAGGTGTTGAAGGCGGGCAGGTAGGTGTACGGCGATTTGCCGGTAACGAAGCAGGCGCGCGAGATGTCGAGGTTGTAGTGGGCGATCGAATTCATCACGCGCAGGCCGGTCTCGGGCGAGTTGCGCGACAGCAGGACGACCTCGACAGGCGACGATTGCGCATAGTGTTTGTTGATGCCGAGAAAGCGCCGGATGAACGGAAAAGCCACACCCTTGCCCAGTATTACGTCTATATGCTGCTCCTGATACTTTCGGTATTCCTCGGCGCCGCCCTCCAGGTAGATCTTGTGGGATTCGGTGAGGTCGAACAGCGCGCTGGAAGCGATGCCGATGACCAGTTTGTGCTCAATTGGGTAAGCCATGGTTGCAGTGCGCAGGTTGCTGTGCCGGGTTGCTAGAAGTGCCACTCTACCCGATTCACACGGACAACGGCGGGCATATCAGAAATTTCATCGCGGCAACTGTCGATTGGTTCTATACTGCGCTGTTTTCGACCAACCCTTGCTCATCGCGGACGTCCGGCGTGCTTCATCTCGAAACCCTGTTACTGGTCCATTTGTGCGTAACCCTGCTGACCACGGCGTTGGTTGCCGCGTCCGCCAACTACGCGGACAGCCCGCCCGAGTTGCGCTGTGGCGGCGGGCAATGTCTGCGTGTCGGCGGGCGTGGTCGTGACGCTGCTGGAGACGTTGCCGGCGCTGCTCACCAGCGTGGCCGGCTACGGCATCATCGCTTTCGGGCTGGCGTTGGTGCTGCGCGGCCTGCGCGTGTACGGCGCGGCCACCTTGTCGTGGCCGATGATCGCGCTCATCACCGGCCTGGCGCTGCTGGTTCCTGGTTACTACACCTTGGTCGAACCCAGCCGTTGCGCGCGGCTGGTGTTCAGCGGCTTCTATTTCGGCCTGCTCAATTTGTGGTGCGCCGCCGCCATCGCGCGCCATGGCGGCTGGCGTGTCGATTGCATCGGCGTGACCGGCTTTGTCGCGCTCGGCTGTGCGCTGCTGCTGCGCGGTACGCACACGCTGCTGGATACCGATTTGTCCGATCCGACCAACGCGCTGATGATGGGTGTGACGGCCTTGGTGATCCCGCTGGCGCAAATCTGCATCTCGTTCGGGCTGATCGTGATGGTGATGCGGCGTTACGCCGAGCGCCTGCGCCGGCTGTCGACGCTCGATACCCTGACCGGCACGCTCAACCGCGCCGGCCTGGAGCTGTAGGGCAAGCGGGTGGCGCTGCGCGCCCAGCGCGGCGGGCGCAGCCTGGCGGTGGTGATGATCGATGCCGATCATTTCAAGGCGATCAACGATAGCCACGGCCACCTGGTCGGCGACGAGGTGTTGCGCCATTTGTCGGCCTTGCTGAGGATGGAGTTGCGGCCACATGATGTGCTGGCGCGCTTCGGCGGCGAGGAGTTCGTGCTGGTGCTCGATGATTTGAACCTGGCCGACGCGCTGCGGCTGGCCGAACGTTTGCGGGCGGGCATCGAGCTGACCGTGGTGTCGACCGGCGATGTGGCGGTGCGCTTCACCGCCAGCCTTGGCGTGGCTTGCTCGGATCAGCATGGCTACGACCTGATCCGGCGGATCTCGGCCGGCGACGCAGCCTTGTACGAGGCCAAGCGGGCCGGGCGCAATCGCGTGACCGCCGGTTAAATTGTCACGCTGATGCGCAGGTGGCGATTGTCCCCGGCGCGCCACACTGTGTGCGATAACTGTTGACGTGAAATCCGCCGACCCGCATATTGTGTGTGATTCGAACAATAAGCAAGCCACCTTGTGGCGTAGCGGTACAGTGAAGCAGCCCCCGTGGCTGCTTTTTTTTGTCTGATACGCCTCAATCGAAGCGTGGGTAGCGTGTGTTAACTTGGTCATTCCGCCGTGCCCCGAGGAGCGATCATGCCTGCCAACAACGAAGAAAATCCGGTTGAAAACGCGTCTCGTGGCGCATATGATGGACGTGTCGAAGTACGTCTCGCAGTGGTCGAGAAACGCATGTCGGCGGTGGAGGTGGATGTGGCGGTGATACGAACCAGCTTTGCGACCAAGGAAGATGTGCAGTCGCTGCGCAATGAGATTCACGCGTCCACCGAGCGAATTATCGGGCTGCTGCACGAGCATAAGCTGGAGTTCAATAATGCGCTGGCCAAACAGCGCGAGGAATTCAAGGACGCGCTGGCCAAACAGCGCGAGGACTTCTTCGCGGCCCTGTCCGCTCAACGCGAGGAATTCAAGGACGCTCTGGCCAACCAGCGCGACGAGTTCAAGGATGCGCTGGTGGAACAGCGCATCACTTTGTATAACATGCAGATTTCCCACATGTGGAAGCTGTACGGCTTCGCCTCACTGCTCATGACGGGCGTTTACTTCATCGCCCGCTACGTCCATTGAACCGCGGTCACACCGCGCTGACGATGATCGTCACGCGGCGATTTTGGGCGCGCCCGGCTTCGGTGGTATTGTCGTCGATCGGCCGCGCGTCGCCGTAGCCGACGCGGCGGATGTTACTTTCCTTGAAGCCGGCCGTCACGAAGACCTGCGCGGCGGCCGCCGCGCGCCGCTCCGACAGTGCCTGGTTGTAGGTTGCCGCGCCCCGGTTGTCGGTGTGGCCCTCGATACCGAGTTCGCTGACGCCGACCGACAACAGCACGGCGGCTGTGGCGGCGATGTCCTTGGCGCCCTCGTCGGTCAGCCTGTCGCTGTCGAAGCCGAAGGTGACGCGTCCGCCGACCTCGCCGCCGCCGTCGGTGCTCAGGCTCTTTTCCCAGCCGCGCGTGGTCGGCTTGAAGCCCAGCGACTGCAACGCCGCCTGGCGCGCCGTGATCACGGGTGCGGCCGGCTCGGCCGGTTTGGGGGCGGCGCAAGCGGTCAGCAGGCCGGCGGCCAGCGCCACGGCGACGAGGTTGAACAGGGCTGTCGAAGCGCGGCGGTGAAATGCGGTCATGGTGTCGATTGATCTATAGCTTGTGGTTGAAAAAGGGCGTCGGTGCCGCGCGCGCGGCTTTTGGCCACGTACATGGCGGAGTCCGCCGAGCTGACCAGGGCGTCGATGCTGTCGCCGTGGTCCGGATAGATGGCGCCGCCGATAGTCACGCCCAGCGGCAGTAACTGGCCGTCTTCCAGGCGCAGCGGCTGGCGCAACGATTGGCGGATGCGCGAAATGGACGACAGCACGTCGTCCGAGTCGCCGATCGGGTGCAGTAGCACGACGAATTCGTCGCCGCCCTGGCGCGCCACGAAGTCCGTTTCGCGCACCGAGGCGCGCAGGCGCAGCGCCAGCGTTTCGAGCAGCACGTCGCCGACCGCGTGGCCCATCGAATCGTTGACCTGCTTGAAGCGGTCCATGTCGATGAACAACACCGCGGCACGTTCGTCCAGACGGCGGCAGCGCGCCAGCACCTCGCGCAGGTGCTCGACCAGATAGCGTCGGTTGGGCAGGCCGGTCAGGCCGTCATGCAGGCTGGTATGGCGCAGGCGCAGGTTGGCGCTACTGAGTTCCTCATGGCGCTCGGCGATTTCGTGCTGGTACGATTGCAGCTCCGTTAGCAGGTGGTTGAAGTCCTCGGCCAGCGTGTTGATCTCCAATACCGTGCCGACGTCGGCCCGCGCGTCGAAGCGGCGGTGTTCGCGCAACTCCTTGGTCAGGCGCACCAGCGCGGACACCGGTTCGACGATCAGCCGCGCCAGCCGGTGCGACCACCACCACGCCGCCACCGCGCTCAGGGCCAGCGACGACAGCACTGCGGCCAGCAAGCCGGCCAGGGAGTCGAGCAGGACGCGGCCGTCGGAACTGAGGCGCACCTCGCCCAGCTGCCGCGCGCCGGCCGCCACCGGGGCCGACACCGACATCGGCAGCAGCCATGCGGCGACGCGGCGTGCCAGCGCGTCGTGGCGGCCGGCCGGCGGACGGCGGTAGTGCAGCAGCACCGCGCCACGCCGGTCCAGCACCTCGACGGTTGCCAGTTGTTCGCTGTCGGCCAGCGGCTTGACCAGTTCCATCAGGGCCTCGGTGTCCTTGAAGCGTAACGCCGGCTCGCCGGCGTAGGCCAGCGAGCGCGCCGCCAGCGACAACGCGTGCGTGGCCTGCTGCTGAAGGCTGTACATCGCTGCGCCGCCCATCAGCGCGGTCGCGCAGCCGAGTGCCACCAGCACGCTGCGCCATTGGCCGCGCCGCACCAGCGCGGCGATGCTTTGCGGCGCCGGCGTCATCGGGCCGCTCCGCCGCGCACACCGAGCTGCAGCATGCGCGGATTCAGGCGCAAACCGCTGAAGGCGATGGCGTCGAGGTTGACGCGAAAGCGCAGTCCCTTCGCGCCTTCAATCAGGCAGATCTGGCCGGAGTAGGAGCAGAAGTTCTCGCCCCGGCCAAGGGTCAGGATGGGGTGTTTATTCAATCTCAACAGCAGTCCTTGCTGGGTGGCGACCGGCATGTCCGGGAACAACACCGCCTGACAGCCGAGCAGTTCGGCGGCCATCGCCGGCTCCATGCGGCGCATGGCGACCTTGAGCGGCGGCGCCGGCGACATGGCGGCGAAGGACGCGGCCAGCGCGGCGGCGCCGGCGTCGCTGTCGCTCAGGCACAGCATGATCGGCTCGGGCGCGCCCGGCCAACGGGTGTATTGGACGATGCCGAGCACCAGGTCGGCCAGCTCGTCGATATTGCCGGTGGTCTGCGCCTGCGTGGCGCCCGGTAACTGGGGCAGCACCGCCGCCATGACCGAGATCAGGAGGCGCCGGACAGGAAACGATCGGAGCAGGTGCAAGGGAGCCGGATGGTCGGATGGAATGAAAGGCGAATTTTGCTTCTATTGTGTCCGGAAGACAAGCGAAATGTGAAGTAAAGCCACAGTTTTTGGGGCGGGCGCGTGGGAGGCCTGTGCTAAGATGATCGGATACGTTATTAATAAAACCATATCAGAGACTATCTTGCGGGCACAATTCGACTTGGAACAATTCCAGAGCATGACGCCGCTCGACGGCGTCAATATCTGGTCTTATCTGCTGGACCGCAATGCTGAGCGCATCACGGTAAAACGCCGCAAGCCGGCACTGGAAAACCTCGAGCGCATCTTCAACGCCACCTTCAAGCTGGCCAACGAGGTCGGTTTCCGCGCGATGAATTTGCGCGACCTGTGCCACGAGACGGGACTGTCGATGGGCGGCCTGTATGGCTACATCAGTAACAAGGACCAGCTGGCGGAGATGATCGAGGACGTGGTGCGCCACGCCACCCACGAGATGCCGCGCCTGTTCGACGACCTCACCGAGCCGCTCGACAAGCTCGAGGCGCTGATACGGGCGTCGATCTACGTGTCCGAAATTCTGCAACCCTGGTTTTATTTCGTCTTCATGGACTCGCGGGTGCTGCAGGCGCAGCACCGGCACACGGCCAAGGCGTCGGAGCTGTACGTGCAATCGCTGTTCGCCGACGTCATCGCGCAAATTCCGGACCGCCCGCAGGGCAGCGCGGACCTGCTCGCCGCCCACATCATGGCCACCTTCCAGGACTGGTACGTCAAGCGCTGGAAGTACCGCGCCGCCAATGTCACGCCCGACATGTTCGCCGACAGCGCCGTGCGGATGATGCGCGGCTATCTGTCGGCCTGACCGTCCCTGCCGCCAGCTAATTGGCCAGCTAGTTGGCTAGCTTATTGGCCGCGCGGCGGCGGCACCGGCGCGATGTTTTCCGCGCCGGTCGACATTGGCACGATGTTCTCGGCGCCCGGCGCGGTTTCCTCGATATCGAGCGTGGTGCGGGCCGCGTCGCCGGTGAACTCATCGTACAGCCACTCGCCGCCGACCTGCGTCATACCCGCCGGCACCGGGCGGTCCTGCGGCGGACGGCCCTTCATCGCCACCTTCATGTAGTCGATCCAGATCGGCAGCGCGACGGTAGCGCCAAACTCCTTGCCGCCCAACGATTTCGAATCGTCGTAACCCATCCAAGACACCGCCACGATGCCGCCGCCGTAACCGGCAAACCAGCCGTCGACCGCCTCGCTCGAGGTGCCGGTCTTGCCGGCCATGTCGTGGCGGCCCAGGCGCGCCACAGCGCCGCCGGTGCCGGTGCGTGTCACTTCGCGCATCATGCTGTCGGTGACGAAGGCGTTGCGCGGATCGATCACGCGGGCCTCGTCGGGCAGCGTGGTGCGCGGCTTGGTCTCGCTGATGATCTTGCCCTCGCCATCTACTATTTTGGCGATCAGATACGGCTCCACCGTGTAGCCGCCGTTGGCGAACACCGAGTAGGCGCCGGCCATCTGCGCCGGCGTGACCGAGCCGGTGCCCAGCGCCATGGTCAGATTCTTCGGATGCTTGGCCAGGTCGAAACCGAACTTGCCCAAGTAGTTGTGCGCGTAAGGCACGGTGATCGAACGCAGGATGCGCACCGACACCACGTTCTTGGATTCGGCCAGCGCGTAGCGCATGGTGATTGGACCGTCGAACTTGCCGTCGTCGTTGCGCGGGCTCCATGGCTCATTGCCCGTTTCGGCGCTGGTCAGGTCGAGCGGCGCGTCGTTGAGCAGCGTCGCCGGCGAGAAGCCTTTTTCCAGCGAGGCCGAATAGACGAAAGGCTTGATCGCGGAACCAGGCTGGCGCCAGGCTTGAGTGACGTGGTTGAACTTCTGCAAGTTGTAATCGAAGCCGCCGACCAGCGCGTGGTAGCCGCCGCTGACGGCGTCGATGGACACGAAGGCCGCCGCCACCAGCGGCACCTGCGAGATCGACCAGGCTTCCTTATTGCCCTGCATGATGCGGATCACCGCGCCGGGACGCAGACGCACGGCGTCCTTGGCCTTGTCGGTCAGGGCGCCGGCGGCCAGGCGCAGGCCGTCGCCGGTGATGGTGATCTCTTCGCCTGCGGGGTTCTGCACCTTGACCGCCTTCGGACCGGCTTCCAGCACCACGGCCGGAATCAGGCGATCGCTGCTCGGGCGCTTCTGCAGCGCTTCCTCGATGGCGTCGTCGCGCTCTTCCTCGTCCGCCGGCAGCGTGATGAAGGCCTCCGGGCCGCGATAGCCATGGCGCTGGTCGTAATTGAGCACATTGCGGCGCACCGATTCGTAGGCCGCGTCCTGGTCCGCCTTGAGGATGGTGGTGTAGACGCTGATGCCCTTGGTGTAAGAATCCTCCTTGAATTGGGCGTAGACGGTCTGGCGCGCCAGTTCGGCCACGTACTCGGCGTGGGTGTCGAACTGCTGGCCGCGACTGCTCACGCGCAAAGTCTGGTGCAGCGCCTTCTGATACTGGTCTTCGGTGATGTAATCGAGGTCGCGCATCGACTTGAGCACCACGCGCTGGCGTTGTTTGGCGCGTTTTGGATTGACCGCCGGGTTGTGGCGGGCCGGATTTTGCGGCAGGCCGGCCAGCATTGCCATTTCGGCGACATCGAGCTCCTTGAGCGACTTGCCGAAGTAGGTCTGCGCCGCGCTGCCGAAGCCAAACGAGCGCTGACCCAGATAGATCTGGTTCATGTACAGCTCCAGAATCTCGTCCTTGCTCAGCGCCGCCTCGATTTTCATGGCCAGCATGACTTCATTGAGCTTGCGGCCGTAGAATTTATCGCGGGTCAGGAAGAAATTGCGCGCCACCTGCATGGTGATGGTGGAGCCGCCCTGGCGGCGCGATCCGCCGCCCAGGTTGGCGCGCGCGGCGCCCAGCGCGCGGCGCCAGTCGATGCCATTATGTTCATAAAAACGCTTGTCCTCGATGGCCAGCACCGCTTTCTTCATCAGCTCCGGCACTTCCTTGATCGGCACGAAGTCGCGGTGTTCCTCGCCGAATTCGCCGATCAGGGCATTGTCGGCGGTGTAGACGCGCAGCGGGATCTTGGGCCGGTAGTCGGTCACGGCGTCGAGCGCGGGCAGTTTCGGGGCGACGAACAGCAGCAGGTAGGCCAGCAGCAGGCCGCCGGCGACAAGCGCGACGACGCCGGTCACGATAAAGCCGCGAATGGCGTTACGGCGGTTCATCCATTTGGGTAGTGCGATAGGGGAAGCGGTCAAAGCTCGATCTCATGGTGGTAACGGTTGGGCCGATTATAGACCATCAAAATTTGCGCTCTCTTAAACGGAACGTGGCTTTTTGGGGCGGATTGGGTGCCGGCCCCTATGAGGAAAGGCAAATTTCACGTAACGTAGAGTAACTTGTACAGTAATCTGGTTATTTTGGCTATACAGCCGGGGAAGACATGGCGGAACCGCAGCACACACTCGATTGCGATGTCCTGATAGTGGGCGGCGGCATCAATGGCGCCGGCATCGCGCGCGACGCGGCGGGGCGCGGGCTGTCGGTGGTCTTGTGCGAGAAGGACGACCTGGCGTCGCATACGTCGTCGGCGTCCACCAAGCTGATACACGGTGGCCTGCGTTATCTGGAATACTACGAATTCAACCTGGTACGCAAGGCGCTGATCGAGCGCGAAACGCTGCTGCGCGCCGCGCCGCACATCATGTGGCCGATGCGCTTCGTGATGCCGCACGCGAAAGGGCAGCGCCCCGCGCTGCTGATCCGGGCCGGCTTGATGCTCTACGATCTGCTGGCCAAGCGCGAGCTGCTGCCCGCGTCGTCCGGCGTCAACCTGCGCTGCCACGCGGCCGGCAAGCCGCTCAAACCGGAGTTCCAGCGCGGCTTTATCTACTCGGACGGCTGGGTCGACGACGCCCGGCTGGTGGTGCTGAACGCCATCGACGCCGGCGAGAAGGGCGCCACCATCCTGACGCAGGCGGTCTGCAATGCGCTGGTACGCAAGGCGGCCGGCTGGGAAGCGACCCTGTACAAGCCCAGTTGCGGCAATATCCGCGTCAACGCCCGCTACGTGGTCAACGCCGCCGGCCCCTGGACCGCCGATTTGCTGCACGCGGCGCTGCCCAAGGAGGGCGGCGGCCACCTGCGCCTGATCAAGGGCAGCCATATCGTCGTCAAGCGCATCTTCGAGCATGACAACGCCTATATTTTCCAGCACCCGGACGGGCGCATCGTCTTCGCCATTCCGTACGAGCGCGATTTCACGCTGATCGGCACCACCGACCTCGATTACCAGGGCGACGCCAACCAGGTCGCCATCGGCGAGGACGAAATCGCCTACCTTTGCCAGTTGGCGAGCCAGTATTTCGTCCAGCCTATCGTGCCGGCGGATGTGGTGTGGACCTATTCGGGCGTGCGGCCGCTGGTCGAGGATGGCGCCGACGCCAAGGCCGTGACGCGCGATTACCGGCTGGAGGTCGACAGCGACGGCCCGCCCATGCTCAGTGTTTTCGGCGGTAAGATCACCACCTTCCGCAAGCTGGCCGAGGAGGCGGTCGATCTGATCGGCAAGTCGCTGGACAACCGCCACGGCGCATGGACGCACAATGCCTGCCTGCCGGGCGGGGATATATACGGCGCCGAGCCGCAGAACAAATCGGTGCTGCAGTTCGACGCGTGGGTGCGCACCATGCAGGCGCGCTACGCGTGGCTGCCGCCGCTGCTGGTGCTGCGCTATGCGCGGGCGTATGGCACGCGGATTCATACGCTGCTGTGCGATCGCACCGATGTGGAGGACATGGGCGAGCAGATCGCGCCGGGGTTGTTTGCGACGGAGGTGGAATATCTGCGCCGCTATGAGTGGGCGCGCACCGCGCAGGATATTCTCTGGCGGCGCTCCAAGCTTGGTTTGCATCTGCCGGCGGATACCGCCGACAGGTTGCAGGCCTGGTTGAACGCCAATCCGATGCAGCGTACCTGATCCGCATGAACGCTCGCTTATTCGTAGGCGCCTAGTCGGCGTTGCTCCTCTGGCGTGAAACTGCTGTCGCGCAGCTGTTGTAGTGCGGCGTCTTTCTGTTGTGCGGGTTGCGCCATCAATGTCGCGCGCTGGTTCAGGTAGGCGCCGATGCGCGCTTTCCACGCCGCCTCGTCGCGGTCGACGTCGGCCAGGCGGGCCGCCGCCTCGGGCGAGAACGTCGCCGCGCGCAGGCTGTAGACTTCATTGTCGCCGGCGCCGCCGGCCCGCAGCCGCGCCACCGATTCCTCCAGCCGGATGATTTTGGCCGGGGCCTCGCGCTCCTCGCGTAGCGCCGCAGGCATGCGCCGGTCCAGCTCCGCCACCTTTGCCCGTTTCTGCTCCGCGCTCAAGGTCTTGTCGTTGTCCACCTCGAGCCGCGCCACCGCGTCGTCGTCCGCCATATCGGTGGCGCCGAACAGGCCCGCGCTTTGCGCCGGCGTGAAATACGTCGAACGCAAGGCGCGCATCGCCAGCAGCCGCGCGCGCGCCGACTGCGCGACGTCGCCGGACGGCGCCAGCTGCGAGTCGACGCCCGCCAGCGCCTGTTTATAGGCCAGGTAACTTGACAGCAGCTGTTTGGCCTGCCGCGCCGGTCCCGGCTTGAGGCGCCGATCGAGCTCCCGTTCGATCTCCGTCCGGATCGCGTCCAGATCCTTCTCGCCCAGCCCGGCCAGGTAGTAGTCGAACAAATGCCCGAGCTCCGCGTCGACCACCAGCTGGTCGCCTTCCAGCGTTTTGATGTCGCCGTCCGGGCGCGTGCCTTGCATCGACGGCACGAACGCGAAGAGACCGGAACCCGGCTCGCGAACCTGCGCCGGTGGAGACGGCGGCTCGTCCCGGCTGAAATACAGCGCGCAGCCGGCCAGCAGCAGCGCGGCGACTCCGGCCCTCTTCACGTTCGCATGCATGCCGCGCTCCTAGAGGCCCAGTCCCTGCAGGCGGTTGGCCTGCTGGCGGAACACCGTCACCGGGCTGGTTTCAAACAGGCTGACAAGGCCGGCCGTCTGATTGACCTCGTCGAGATGGTTCATCGCGTAGTCGTCGCGGATCACGCGGCCAAGATGGCTGGAGCAGCTGCCGACCAGGCCATCGTTCTTCTCGCCGTTGAACGCCAGCGCCGTCAGCGCGAGCGGCGCGTCGAGCGGGTCGAGCACATTGGTGATCTGCTTGCCGCCGCTCCAGGAGAAGTAGTAGACGCCGCGCGCCTGGTAGGCGCCTTCGCCGCAGGCCGACAGTGGCACGCCCTCCGGATGGCGGCTGTTGAACGCCAGCGACCCTGCGGTGGTGAGCGACATCATGGCCTCCCTGGCGTCCTGCGGCCGGCCGGTGTTGCCCGATACGATGCTCATCAGATTTGCGACCGCACCCAGCACCACGGTGCTGGCGCCGGGGGCGTTGTCCATCAAGATATCGGCCACTTTCGAACCCTTGTTCACGCCGCCCACGCTGGTGACCGAGGCCACCAAATCCGGCCTGACCGAGGCGACATAGCGCGCGGTCGGGCCGCCGTGGCTATGGCCGATCAGGTTGACCTTGGCCGCGCCGGTTACCGCCAGAATTTGCTTGACCTGGGTGAGCATCTGTTCACCACGCACTTCGGTGCTGTTGGCCGCCGATACGGTCGTCACGTACACCTTGGCGCCACCGCTGCGAAGGCCGGAGGTGATGCCGTAGAAGTACTCAAGCGGCCCGATGCTTTCGAAGCCCAAAAAGCCGTGCACCATGACGATCGGGTACTTGGTTTGGGTGTAACCGGCCGCCCAGGACGGCAAGGGCAGGGCGGTGATGGCGATGAGCGTGCCTGCAACATATTTCCAGAAGCGATTCTTCATTTTGTCTCCGTTAGTTATTTTTTAGGAAATGAGAAGCTGGGAAGTCGCCGGCGCCTGGATCGAAAACAAAGCAAGCGCTCGGTAATCGAATGTAGCACCGTTAGTCGAGGAAAGCATGACGCGCTGCAATAACGTGGTGAAAACGCTCAAGACAAAAAAAAATGCCGCCCGGTGTTACCCGGGCGGCATCTGCATGCGTGCTGCGTGCGCGGCGGACGGCTTATTTCACGCCGTGCATCAGCTTTTGAATCAGTGGCGCGATGAGGAACAGCAGCACACCGCCGGCCATCAGCGAATAGAAGCCGAAGGTGTAGCCAGACAGCGCCGACGTCACCGACATGCCGCTCTCGCCGGACACCGCCGACGCGAAGATGCCCGACAGGTTGTTGCCGATGCCGGTCGACAGGAACCAGCCGCCCATGCCCAAGCCGACCAGGCGCGTAGGCGCCAGCTTGGTCACCATCGACAGGCCGATCGGCGACAGGCACAGTTCACCGATCGATTGCAGCACGTAGACCATGAACAGGGTCCAGAAAGGGATCTTGTTGTCGATATCGACCAGCATCGACAGCGCGTACATCAGCAGGCCGAAGGCGGCGCCGTTGAACAGCAGGCCCAGTCCGAACTTGCGCGGAATCGATGGATTCTTGTTGCGCATCGCGACCCAGATAAAGGCGATCAGCGGCGCGAAGGTGATGATCGCCAGCGAGTTCACGGTCTGGAACCACGCCACCGGGAAGATCCAGTTGAACATTTCGCGGTCGACGATTTTCTCGGCCAGGAAGGTGAACGAGCTGCCAGCCTGCTCGAAGAACATCCAGAACATGATATTGAAGAAGAAGATCAGCAGCATGGCGATGACGCGGTCGCGCGCAACCTTGCCGTTCTTGATCCCTTCGATCAGCAGCATCACCGCCAGCAGGATGAACAGCACCGACAGCACCGCCTGCAGGCTTTTGGCGCCGGCGGCGAGCAGCAGGTAGACCACCGGGATCACGCACAGCGAGCCGACGATCACGTACAGCAGGCGTTTCGGATCGCCGGTTTGCGCATCCGGGGCGCCGATGCCCTGCAGGTTGCGGCGGCCGATGAAGAACCACACCAGGCTAATCAACATGCCGACGCCGGCCGACATGAACACCACTTTGTAAGCGGGCATGCCGTTGGTGCCGAAGATCGCGGTGGCCAGCCACTCGGTGAGCACCGGGGCGACCATCGCGCCGGAATTGATACCCATGTAGAAAATCGTGAAGCCAGAATCGCGGCGGCTGTCGCCGGTGGAGTACAGCTTGCCGACCATGGTCGAGATGTTCGGCTTGAACATGCCGTTACCGACGATGATGGTGGCCAGGCCAAGCTTGAACACCGTCTGGTCGGGGAAGGCGATCATGAACAGGCCGGCCGCCATGAAGGCTGCGCCGACCAGGATCGATCGCTGGTATCCCAGCACCCGGTCGGCGACATAGCCGCCGAACAGCGCGGCCGCGTAGACCAGCGCGAGGTAGGAGCCGTAGACCAGATTGGCGGCCGATTCGCCGGACGAATCGCCGTTATAGAATTGTGCGACGACGTAGAGCACGAGCGCCCAACGGATGCCGTAGAAAGCGAAACGCTCCCAGAATTCGGTCATGAACAACATCCAGAGCGGGGCGGGGTGGCCCATGATCTGTTTGAACTCGGGAATAGCGACTTCCTGGTTGGTGGTGGTAGCACCGCTCATGCGGCTTCTCCTAATTTATGATCGACGAAAAGTGTCTCCAGCTCCCTCGTGGGGGGCCAAATTGGGCGCCATTTTAATCTACAAATGCGACGTGACGCACTTTTTGGAGCAATCGCTGCAAGATTGTGTCATTTGTGATAATAAAACCGGAATCGGCGCAGAAAAATTGCAGCGCACAATCTCCGGACCCAAAGTGCGCCGAGTTGTCGTATATTGGCATTGCAGGCCTACTACGTGACATCGAATCTGAATAAGGATTTACGCAACATGGAACATGACGTTATCGATACATTGATTTCGCCCGAGGGACAGCTGGAGATTCTCTCGAAGGCGGAAGTGAACAAGCTGCTCGACACCAGCCAGGGCGGCCTATATAACGTCTTTCGCAATTGCGCACTCGCTGTGCTCAACTGCGGCAGCACCATCGACGACGGCAAGGAGCTGCTCGAGCGTTACGAGTCCTTCTCGATCAGCATCGTGCAGCGCGAGCGCGGCATCAAGCTCGATATCAAGGGCGCCCCGGCGATCGCTTTCGTCGACGGCAAAATGATCAAGGGCATCCACGAACACCTGTTCGCGGTGCTGCGCGATATCGTCTTCGTCAGCAAAGAGGTCACCGATACGCAGAAGTTCGACATGAGCCGCACAGAGGACATCACCGACGCGGTCTTCCATATCCTGCGCAACGCCGGCGTGCTCAAGTCGATGCTCAATCCGAACCTGGTGGTGTGCTGGGGCGGACACTCGATCAACCGCGCCGAGTATAACTACTCGAAGGAAGTGGGCTACCAAATGGGCCTGCGCGGTCTGGACATCTGCACCGGCTGCGGCCCTGGCGCGATGAAAGGGCCGATGAAGGGCGCCACCATCGGCCACGCCAAACAGCGTCTGGCCCATGGCCGCTACCTGGGCATCACGGAGCCGGGCATCATCGCCGCCGAATCGCCGAACCCGATCGTCAACGAACTGGTGATCATGCCGGATATCGAAAAGCGGCTGGAAGCGTTCGTGCGCACCGGTCATGGCATCGTGGTGTTCCCTGGCGGCGCCGGCACCGCCGAGGAGATCCTCTACATCCTGGGTATCTTGCTGCATCCGGATAACGCGGAGATTCCGTTCCCGCTGGTGTTCACCGGGCCGGAGACGTCGCGCGAGTACTTCGTGCAGATCAACCAGTTCATCCTCGACACCTTGGGGCCGGAAGCGCAGCAGCGCTACAAGATCATCATCGACGATCCGGAACTGGTGGCGCGCGAGATGCAGGCTGGGATCAAGCAGGTGCGCGAGTTCCGCAAGAGCCGCAGCGATGCTTATTACTACAACTGGGGCCTGAAGATCGACCGCGAGTTCCAGAAGCCGTTCGCGCCGACGCACGAGAACATGCGCAATTTGAGTCTGCACAAGAACCAGGAAGTGCATTTGCTGGCGGCGAACCTGCGCCGGGCGTTTTCCGGTGTGGTGGCGGGTAACGTCAAGGACGAGGGCATCCGCGCTATCGAAAAGTTCGGCCACTTCGAGATCCACGGCGACAAGGAGATCATGGGGCCGATGGATGCGCTGCTGGCGTCGTTCGTCGAGCAGAGCAGGATGAAGTTGGCGGGCAAGGCGTACACGCCTTGCTATCGGGTGATCCAGTAACCTTCGACTACGCCATGCATGCGCCCCAGGCGGCTTGTGGCGGATTACGCGCTTTGCGCTAATCCGCCCTACGTGCCTCCGGGATTTGTCCCGGCCAACGATTAGGCCGGCCAGTCCCGCTGGCCGCGTCCTTCCATCTCGCGATCGATGTAAAAAGCTGCGCTGACCAGGGCCAGATGCGTGAACCCTTGCGGGAAGTTGCCGATCAACTTCGCACGTTCGTCGAACTCCTCCGCGTACAACTGCAAGTGGTTCGAATACCGCAGCAGCTTTTCGAAGATCATCCGCGCTTCGTCCATCCGTCCGGCGCGCGCCAGGCACTCCACATACCAGAACGAACACGCCGAGAACGCGCCTTCCTTGCCCGGCAAGCCGTCGTCACGCTTGTAGCGGAACACCATGCCGTCGTCGGTGAGCCGGGTGCCGATGGCGTCCAGGGTGGCCAGCCAGCGTGGATCGGTGGCGCCGACAAAGCGCACCAGCGGCATCAATAGCAGCGACGCGTCGAGCTCCTTGCCGCCGCGCTCCTCGACGAAATGTCCCAGCTTCTCGTTCCAGAAATTGGCCCAGATATCGTCGTGGATGGCGTTGCGCACCTTGATCCAGCGCGTGAACGGCGCGGCCAGCGAGCGTTTGCTGGCGAGCCGGATCGCCCGGTCGATCGCCACCCAGCACATCAAGCGTGAATGCAGGTGATGACTTGGCGGGCCGCGCACCTCCCAAATTCCCGCGTCGGCCTCGTTCCAGTGCCGGCACACGTAGTCGATAACCCGGCACACGCCCACCCAGCGGTCGTGCGAGATCGCCTCGCCGTACTTGTTACTCAGGTAGATCGAGTCCATCAACTCGCCGTAGATGTCGAGCTGCAGCTGCGTGACGGCGTCGTTGCCGATGCGGACCGGCGCCGCGCCGCCGTAGCCGCCCAGGTGCTCCAGCGTGGTCTCGGGCGAAATCGCGCCGCCGTCGAGCGCATACATCACCTGCATCTTGCCGCCCTGGCTGGAGTGCAGCGCGCGGTCCCCAAGCCAGCGGTAGAAGTCCTTGGCCTCGTTGTGATAGCCAAGCCGCATCAGCGCGTAGATCGAGAACGACGAGTCGCGTATCCACGCCGCGCGGTAGTCCCAGTTGCGGATGCCACCACGCGCCTCGGGCAGGGCGAAGGTCCCGGCCGCGGCGATCGAGCCGTGCCGGCGCGAAGTCAGCAGCTTGAGCACCAGCGCGGAGCGGGTGACCGCGTCGCGCCAGCGGCCCTTGTAGGTGGATTGCCCGGCCCAGGCGCGCCAGCGGGCGATGGTGGCGTCGATCTGCTGGCCAATGGTGTGGGCGTCGACCAGTTCTTCGTGCGGCTCGTCGAGCATGAAGGTCACGCTCTGGCCCGCGCGCAGCGTGACGCTGGCGGTCACTTCGCCTTCGCCCTTGACGAAATCGGCGTCGCCGCTCAGGCGCAGCGAGGGATTGCCTTTGCCGGAAAAGATCGCGCTGCCTTTCTTGATCGCGACGGCAGGCACCACCCGCGCGTAGTCGTAGCGCGGCGCGCAGCGCAGGCTGATCGTCGCCTTGCCACGGGTGACCGTCACGCGCCGCACCAGCCGGGCAGGGGACTCGCCGGCATCGTCGGTATCGATCATCAGGTCGGTGATTTCGGCGCTGGCGTCGCTGCCCATCCAGCGTGTCAGCAGCACGTTGGTGTCGGGCATATACATCTGCACGACGCGGGGATCGTCGATTTGCGGCGACAGCTCGAATACGCCGCCCTTGGCCGCGTCCAGCAAACCGGCGAAGATGCTCGGGCTGTCGAGATTGGGCCAGCACATATAGTCGATGGCGCCGTCGCACGCCACCAGCGCTATGGTGGCGAGGTTGCCGATCACGCCATGGTCGGCGATGTCGCGTTCCGCGCGCTCCGCGTCTTTCACGGGCGCTTTTTGCCTGGTTGGGGTTTTGGCGGTGGTCCTGGCCTTGACGGCGGCGGCCATCAGCCGTTGTCCTCGAAGCCCGGATACAGCGACATGCCGCCGTCGATGAACAGCGTGCTGCCGACCACGTAGTCCGCCAGGTCGGACGCCAGGAACAGCGCCGCGTTGGCGACATCCTCCGGCTTGCCCACTCGGCCATACGGGATCAGTTTAAGCAGCTCGGGGGTGCCGCCGTCGCCGGTCGCTTCGGCGTTGATCGGGGTCTTGATGGCGCCCGGCGCGATGGCGTTGATACGGATCTTCTCGGGCGCGACTTCCTGCGCCATGGTTTCCATCAGCAGGTGCACGCCGCCCTTGGACGCCGCGTAATTGACATGGCCGGCCCACGGAATGCGCTGATGGACTGAGCTCATGCAGATGATTTTGCCGAGCGCGCGCGAGACGTCGCGTTGGCCCTGTTTGCGGAACAGGCGCACGGCTTCGCGCATGCACAGGAACTGGCCGGTCAAATTGGTTTTCAGCACGCCTTCCCACTGGGCCAGGGTCATGTCGGCGCTGGGGGCGTCGTCCTGGCGGCCGGAGTTGGCCATGACGATGTCGACGGCGCCGAAGCGCCTGACGGCCGCGTCGAACAGGGCCAGCACGTCCGGCTCTTCGCCGACGTCGGCCTGGACCGCGATGGCCTGTCCGCCGTCGGCGGCAATCAGCGCGACTACTTCGTCCGCCTGGTCCGGGTGGCTGTGGTAGTTGACCACGACGTTGGCGCCGGCCTTGGCGAAGGCCAGCGCAATGCCGCGACCGAGTCCTGAGTTGGCGCCGGTGACGATGGCGGTCTGATTTTGCAGCGATAGGTGCATGACGGGACTCCTTGCGATGGAATAGTCCTATTCTAGGTCTGCAACGGAATTTCCGCTGGGAGCCTTTCAATTCATAACGCGCCGACCGTACGCTGCACGACAAATGCGGCTGGGTCGCGCTCAGCGACTAGCCGCAAATCGCCGCTGGGAAGTTGCGATAAATCAAACAATCTTTTAATAAATATATATTTATTAACGTTAGTGAAATGATATTGCGTGCTAGTATTTGCATGTACCTACATTTACTTGGCCCGGAACCCATGAAACTACCTCGTTTATTAGCAGCCGTGGAAGCAAGAGCGCACAGTGCGTCGCCAGCGATCCTGGATCGCGACCGCGTGTGGTCCTATCGTGAGCTGGTGGCGCTGGCGGAGGACTTCGGCCGCCACATCGCGCTCCAGGACTTGCCCCCTGGGTGCCGGGTGGCGGCCGTGGCCCGCAATAGCGCGGAAACCATCGCGCTGATGCTGGCGCTGGGAAAGCACGGCCACACCGTCCTGGCGATCTCGCCCGGCATGGGCGCGGACCTGCGCAAAATCCTGTACGACGAGAACGCCATCTTCTGCGAACTCGGCGCAGGGCTGTCGGACGACCGCGCGCTGGTGGAGCGCGCGCCGTATGCCAATGGCGCCTTCCTGGCCGAGCCCGGCGTCCAGCCGGCCCAGGATTGCCCGCTGATGTTGACCACGTCGGGGTCGACCGGCATTCCAAAAGTCGTCGCCTTGTCGGCTGCCGGCATCGACGCCTTCATCGACTGGTCGTCGCGCTATTTCAGCATCGGCGACCGGACCAGGGTATTGAACTATTCGCCGCTCAACTTCGACCTGACCTTGCTGGAAGTGTGGACGCCGCTTGCCGTCGGTGGATGCGCGATCGTCTGCAACCCGAACAAGACCGCCGATGCCCACTATCTGGCAGCCCTGATCGATAGCGCGCAACCGCACATCGTCCAAGCGGTGCCGATGTTTTTCGGCTTGCTGAGCCTGGGACGGGCGTCGCGGCAGAGCGCTGTGCCGCCGTTCGCGCCCGCCGACATTATCTTGACCGGCGATAGCGTGCCGCTGCACACCAGAAAAGAGCTGGCGGCCGCGTACCCGGACGCGTGCTTCCACAACATCTACGGCTGCACTGAGACCAATGACAGCTTTGCCTATACCTGCAGCGCGGCGGAGGTGGCGTCGATCGACACGCTGCCGATCGGCTTTCCGATCGATGGCACGGCTTATCGCGTGGTGGGCGCGGATGGCCTCGACCTGGCCGGCGCGGGCGAGGGCTTGCTGCATGTATCGACGCCGTTTCTATCGCACGGCTACACCCGGTCCGCGCTGAATGACGGGGTGTTCTACCGGCGGGCCGACCAGCACGGCAGCTTGCGCTACTACGTCACGGGCGACCGGGTGCGGCGCGAAGCGGATGGAAGCCTGTATCTGCGGGGGCGCGACGATTTTGTCGTCAAAGTGCGCGGCGTCAGAACCAACCTGCAGGACATCGAGCGCGTCATCCTCGATTACCCGCATGTCAGGAATGCCATCGTCCTCGGCAAACCGCATGAGATGTATGGAAGTGTGCTGGTCGCGGTGATCGAGACCGAGGACAGCCTGCCGATCGACGTGTTCAGGTTGCGGACCTACTGTGCAGAAAACCTCCCCAGAACCTCTATTCCGACCCGGTTTCAGATTGTGGACCGCCCCTTGCCGACCACGTCGACAGGGAAGCCGGACCGGAAAAAAGTGGCAGTCAGTTTGGAAATCTAGTTTAACCACTACAACAGAAACGGAGCATCACCATGCCGCACACGCAAAAAATCAGGTCTTTCATCGCCAATGAACTCGCCCCTGATTCGGGGATCGAGGATATTCCGCTCGACTACGAAATCATCACCTCCGGCCTGGTCGACAGCCTGGCGCTGGTGCGGCTCGTGGCGTGGATCGAATCGGAATTTCAACTGTCACTGGGCGACATGAATATATCGCCGGCCGATTTCGGCTCCATCGAAAAGATCAACCGCTTCATCAACAACGCGTCGCGTCTGGCGCTGGCTTAATCGCTTAACCAACCCAAGGAGAAAACATGTTTATCCGCAAACGATCCGAAGTCAACGGCGTCAACTGGGGCAACGGCAGCAGCCATCGCCTGCTCACCAAGCACGACGACATGGGGTTTACCGTGTGCCACACCGTCGTCAAGGCCGGTACCGAATCGAAGCTGCAGTACCGTAACCATCTGGAAGCGTGCTATTGCATCGGCGGCAGCGGCCACGTCAAAACCGCCGACGGCAGCGAGACCTTCCACATCGAGCCGGGCACGATCTACGCGTTGAACCAGCACGATGCGCACTTCCTGGTCGCCAGCGAGGACGAGGATCTGGAACTGATCAGCGTGTTCAATCCACCGCTGACGGGCGACGAGGTCCACAAGCTCGACGGAAGCGGATTCTCCCAATATTGATGAGGGCACGACATGGAAGCGCTGAATAACAATCAAAGCAAGCCGCAGAACGTGTCCCCGGCTTTTTGCCACGACAAGTGGCGCAAGCTGGCCGCCACCGGGCTGTTTTCGGCAGCGGTGGAACAAGGTCGCAGCAAGCGCGACCGGGTGGTCGACACCATGCTGGCGCTGGAGCGCATTGGTGAGACCTGTGCAGACTCGGGCTTTAATTTTTCGGTCGCGACCCACCTGGCCAGCACCATCACCGCGCTGGACCAGTTCGGCTCCCCGGAGCTCAAGGCGCGCTACTTTCCGGGACTGGTCAAGGGCGACCTGATCGGCGCCCATGCCATCAGCGAGCCCGAGGCCGGCTCGGACGCGCTGAGCATGACGACCACCGCCCGGCTCGACGGCGACTGCTATGTGCTCAATGGCTACAAGGCATTCGTCACCAACGGTCCGATCGCCGACGTGGTGGTGGTGTACGCCAAGACCTCCGCCGCCGCCACGGCGGACTGCGTGTCCGCTTTTCTGGTGGAAACCAGCACCGCCGGCGTGACCATGGGGGCCGAGCTCACCAAGGTGGGCCTGAAAAACTCGCCGCTGTGCGAGCTGCGGCTAGACGAGTGCCGGGTGCCGGCCGCGCACATGATCGGGGAGAAGGGCGCCGGCTTTTTCGTGCTGACCCAGGTCATGCAGCGGGAAATCCTGTACTCGTTCGTCATCAACCTCGGCGAAATGAAGCGGCGCCTGGGCGAGTGCGTGCGTTACGCGCGCTCGCGTAAGCAGTTCGGCCAGCACATCGGCACGTTCCAGGCGGTGTCGAACAAGATCGCCGACATGAAGATCCGTTATGAACTCGGCCGCAGCTGGTTGTACCAGGTGGCCGAGCGCGTGGGCGCCAACAAGGATGTCACCAGCGAGATCGCGATTTCCAAGGTGTTCATCAGCGAAAGTTCGATCAGTACCGCGATCGACGCGCTGCACGTGCACGGCGGACGGGGATATATTGCCGAAAACGGCTTCGGCTCGGCCGTGTGCGACTCGCTGGCCAGCGCGGTCTATTCCGGCACCAACGATATCCAGCGCGGCCGGATCGCCGCCATGCTCGGTGTCGGCGCCAAGGTCAGGGAAAAGCCGGTGCGCGCCGCAGCCCCGCACGAGTTTCCGCCCAGCGCGATGTTCGACCACCAGCATCCGACGGTGCGGGACTATGTCGTCCGTGTGTTGGGCGTGGATGGCGCGGAAGCGCTCGGCGACAAGGCCAAGGCGGTCGCGCTCTACCACGCGGTGCGCGACGATATCTTTTACGAGGTGTTCGACACCGACATTAGCCGCGAAGGCCTGGCCGCCAGCGCCATCATCGCCGGCAAGCGCGGATTTTGCCTGCACAAGGCGATTTGCTTCGTGACCGTTTGCCGGGCGGCGGGCCTGTCGGCGCGTCTGCTGGCCGACAAGGTGAAAAACCACGTGACGACCAACGAGTTGAGCGCGCTCGTGGGGGGCCAGGAGTTTCTGCATTGGTTTGCGGAAGTCAGGGTCGACAACGTGTGGCTCAAGGTGTCGCCGACCTTCAACAAGCAGATGTGCAAGCTGTTCGGCATGCGGCCGCTGGACTTCGATGGCGAGTCGCACGCGGTCGACCAGCATTACGGCGGCGACGTGTTCATGGAGTACCTGGGCCAGCCGGTGCGCTTCGCCGATCCCGGCCACGACGAGCTGCTGGCGTTCATCGAAGCGCACCATCCGCGCATGATTACTGCCGATCGCATGGTGCCCAAGAAGTCGGCGTTCGGCGCCAACCGCACAATCATCAACCATCTGGAGGTGAATTAATGGAAGAACATTCGCGTTGGCGTCCGGACGGCTGGAGCGCACGGGGGCGCATCGGCATCGTGGTGCCGCACGCCGACGTCGGCCCGGAAGCCGAGTTTGGCGCCATGGCGCAAGGGACGGTGTCGATCCACGGCGCCCGGCTGAATTTTTTCGCGATGCGCGCCGGCGGCGAGATGGACGAAAAGCTGCCGCACGCGCCGATCGAGTCGTTCACGGCGCCGCCGTATATCGACGACACGGTCGAGTCGCTGGCGACTTCGCCGCTGCATGCGATCGGGCTGGCGTTCACCAGCTCGGCTTATGTGCACGGGCCGCACGCCGAAAGGGCGTTGATCAAGCGGCTCGAGCCCCGCACCCGCGCGATCCCGGTGGTGTCGACCTGCCTGGCCGCCGAGCGCGCGCTGCAGGCGCTCGATGTCAGGAAGATGGCGTTGGTCAATCCATCGTGGTTCGACGCCGACATCGACGGGCAGGGCGCCGACTACTTCACCCAGGCCGGCTACTCGGTGGTGCACCACGCGCCGTGCGGCCTGCCCAGCGGCCAGAAGTATGTGACGCCGCAGGCCATGTACGACTGGATCATCAGCGTGATCGCGAAGTCGCGCCCAAGCGCGGTGTTCGTCGGCGGCAACGGCCAGCGGGCGGTGGGCGTCATTGCCGCGATCGAGCGCGATACCGGCGTGGCGATGCTGACGGCAAACCAGGTGCTGTTCTGGAACGCGTTGAGGCTGAGCGGCGTTTCGGCCGATATCGCTGGTTACGGCCGGCTGTTCAAGCTCAACCGACGGAATGGATGAGCCACCGCAATCGGCGGTTGACATGCGCAGCGAAACAATTAAAATGCATGCACATGCAAATAAAAATGGAGACCAAGTGACTACCCTCACTATTTACGCGGACTATGTTTGTCCCTACTGCATGCTGGCCGAGCAGGTCGTGTCCGCCGCCATTGGCGGGCGTGACATCCGCATCGCGTGGCGCCCGTTCGAGCTCCGGCCCGCGCCGGTGCCGACGCTGCGGCCGGAGGACCCGTATCTGCCGGCGGTCTGGCGCGACGCGGTCTATCCCACCGCGCAGCGGCTGGGTATTCCGATCAAGCTGCCGTCGGTCTCGCCGCAGCCGCGCAGCGACAAGGCGTTCGAGATCCTGGCCTTGGCGCAGGACAAGGGCCTCGACCACGCCTACTCGATGCGCGTCATGCGCGCCTTCTTCCAGGAGGACCGCGACATCGGCCAGCCCGAAGTGCTGATCGAACTGGCCGCCGACGCCGGGCTCGATCCTGAAGAAACCCGGCAGGCGCTCGACAGCGGCGCGTTTGCCGAGCGCCATCGCCGCGCGCTGCGCCATGCCCGCGAGGACATGGCAATTACCGCGGTGCCCACCATCGTCGTCGGCAAGCAGGTGTTCCGGGGCACGCCGCCGCTGAGGGCGCTGCAACTGGCGCTCGACCAACTCGTCGCCGGCTCGTGAGCGCACCGGCGGCAGGCAAGGCCCGCTCCGCATCAAACTTCCCAACCCTTAAAAGGACATCGTATGAACTGGTTATATCTTGGAATCGCTGTGATCTTTGAAATCGCGGTCGCCATATCGGCCGGCAACGCGAAGGGCTTCACGCATTTCTGGTGGAGCGTCTCGACCCTGGTTACCGGCGCCATCGGCACCTATTTCCTCAGTCTGGCACTGCTGACGTTCCCGGTCGGCGTCGGCTATGCGATCTGGACCTCTGTCGCCGGCGTCGGCATCGTAATCCTCGGCGCGATGTTTTTCGGGCAGCGGCTCAATCTGAAGAAGATCTTCGGCATCGCCCTGGTGATCGGCGGCGTGGTCGGCCTTCAACTTAGCGGTGCATAAAGGCCGACCCGGCCGACCGCCCCATCCCTTCATTTTCTCAACGCAACACCCATTAAAGGAAACCATCATGACCCCAACTGACGGCAATCGCGAAGGCAATACGCGCGCATGGATTATGCTACTGCTGGCCGGTGTGTTTGAGATCGGCTACGCGCTGAGCGTGGGCGGCAGCAAAGCTTTTACGTTGTTGAACTGGTCGATCTCGGCCGGCGTATTCTTCCTGCTGACGCTGTACGCGCTCAGCGCCGCCCTGAAAACCATCGATGTCGGCATCGGCTACGCCGTGTGGGCGGGCATCGGCGCGGTCGGCGCGGCCATTTTCGGCAGCGTTCTGTTCGACCAGACGCTGGCGCCGATTCAGGTCTTCTGGCTGGCGGTGATCATCGCCGGCGTGGTCTGGCTGAAGCTGGCCGACAGTGCAAAACTGCAAGCGCGCAGCGTGCCCGCACCTACGTATGCCAACGTACGCTCCGACGCCGGCAAGCGGGTGAGAAACTCATGAAGGCTTCTGCGGAACATCGCTCCCCGGCGGCCACGGCGGCCACGGCGGCCGCCGCGGAGCCGCATGGCGAGTTCACGCGGCTCATGAAATCGGCGGTCGCCTATTCGACGGAGCACGTGCACAACGGCGGTATTCCGTTCACGGCGTTTGTCGTCGATGGCGAGTTCCGGGTGGTCGGCTGTGGCGTCAATCGGGTTCGCGAACACCACGATCCGCTGGCCCATGCGGAAGTGGAAGCGATCCGGGATGCCTGCCGCAGCGTGGGCAGCCCCTCGCTGCACGGCATGACGTTGCTGGCCTCGGGCGAGCCCTGCGCGATGTGCTATCTGACGGCGCTGTACGCGGGCATTTCCCAGGTGCTGTTTGCCGTCGACCGCGACGAAGCGGCCGCGCAAGGATTCGACTACCGCCGCACGTATGCGCTGTTCAAGAGCGACCCGCGCCAGTGGAGCGCGCTGACGGCTGGCAAGCTCGAGGTGGAGGAGGGCATGCAGCCGTTCCAGGCATTCCGTGCGCGCCTGCGCTAGCCGGTTCATGGGGGCGCGCCGCCAACGACATCCGGTTTACCTGTATCCTGATCATTTATGATACATTCCAGCGGTTTTTCGTTGGAAACTATGGATTGGGTTATGTCAAAGAGAAGTGATACATGGTTCAACCTGATTCAAGTTGTCGCCAATGTCGAATCCGCCCTGGGCCTGGTTCTGCAAGCCCGCCACGGTATCGGATTGTCAGAGTATCGCGCGCTGGAAGTGCTGGCCCGGTCGCCGAACGCCGAGCTGCGCATGCAGGAGCTGGCCTCGCACCTGCGCCTGAACCAAAGCTCGGTGTCGCGCCTGGTCGAGCGGCTGGAACGCGATGGCCTGACGATCCGCGACCTGTGCCCGGCGGATAAACGCGGGGTCTACACCGTCATCACCAAGGAAGGGCGCGCGCGCCTCGACCGCGCGCAGCCCGATTACGAAAACGCGCTGGACGCGGGCCTGAAGGAACACGGCGGCGAGAACTTGCTGTCGGCGCAGCAGATAAAACAGTAAAAAAAAGCCGCTCGGAGTGAATGTCGAGCGGCTTTTTGCTGGCTTACTCTTCGCGGCGCAAGTGCGGGAACAGCAGCACGTCGCGAATGTTCGGCGAGTCGGTGATGATCATCATCAGGCGATCGATACCGATGCCGCAACCGCCGGCCGGCGGCATGCCGTATTCCAGCGCGCGGATGTAGTCGGCGTCGTAGAACATCGCCTCCTCGTCGCCGGCGTCCTTGGCGGCCACCTGGGCCAGGAAGCGTGCCGACTGGTCTTCGGCGTCGTTCAACTCCGAGAAGCCGTTGGCGATCTCGCGGCCGACCATGAACAGCTCGAAACGCTCGGTGATGCCCGCTTCCGTATCGGAGGCGCGCGCCAGCGGCGACACTTCGGCCGGGTAGTCGATGATGAAGGTCGGTTCCCACAACTGCGCTTCGGCGGTTTCTTCGAACAGTGCCAGTTGCAGCGCGCCCAGGCCGGCCGTGGCGAACGGTTTGACGCCGAACTTCAGCAGTTCCTGCTTGATGAACTCCGCGTCCTTGAGCTGCTCCGGCGTGTAGCCCGGCGCGTACTTGTTGATCGCCTCGACGATGGTCAGGCGGTGGAAGGCCTTGGCCAGATCCAGTTCCTTACCACCGTAGGTCAGGGTGGCGGTGCCGTGGGCGTCGATGGCGGCCTGGCGGATGATCTCCTCGGTGAAGTTCATGATCCACTTGTAGTCGGTGTAGGCCGCGTAGAACTCCATCATTGTGAATTCAGGATTGTGACGGATCGATACGCCTTCGTTGCGGAAGTTGCGGTTGATCTCGAACACGCGGTCGAAGCCGCCCACCACCAGGCGCTTCAGATACAGCTCCGGCGCGATACGCAGGAACATCTGCATGTCCAGCGCGTTGTGGTGGGTGATGAAAGGCTTGGCCGCGGCGCCGCCCGGAATGGCGTGCAGCATCGGCGTTTCCACTTCCATGAATTCGTTTTTTTCCATGAAGCGGCGCATCGACGAAATCGCGGCGGTACGCGCCTTGAAGGTGCGGCGCGTTTCCTCGTTCATGATCAGATCGACGTAGCGCTGGCGGTACTTGGTTTCCTGGTCGGCCAGGCCGTGGAATTTGTCCGGCAGCGGGCGCAGCGACTTCGTGATCAGACGCAGTTGGCTGACCTTGATGGTCAGTTCGTCGGTCTTGGTCTTGAACAGCGTGCCGACCACGCCCAGGATGTCGCCCAGGTCGTAGTGGTGCAGCGCGGCCATCGCCGCTTCGCCGGTCAGGTCGAGCGTGGCATAGATCTGGATGCGGCCATCGGCCTTGGCGCCGGACGAATCCTGCAAGGTGGCGAAAGCGGCCTTCTTGCCGGCTTCGCGCTTCAACATCATGCGGCCGGCCAGCACCACGGTGACCGGATTGGCTTCCAGCTCTTCGCGCGACTTCTCGCCGTACTGCGCGTGCAGGTCGGCCGCCTTGTGCTCGGGTTTGAAGTCGTTCGGGAAGGCGATGCCCTGTTCGCGCAGCGCGGCCAGCTTGACGCGGCGCTCGGCGATGATCTTGTTTTCGTCGGGCGGGGTGGCCGATCCTGCTTGTTCTTGAAGATCCGTAGTCATGGTCTGTTTCTAGGTTGAGGTGATGATTAGTTGGTTGCCGTGGCGTCGACGGATGGTTCGACATCCGGCTCGGAGGCGAACAGCGCCTCGATATCGAGCTCGCTGAAGTCGCGCGCGACGGCGATGACGTTGTCGTATTCGGCAAAAGCCTCGGCCGGCAGGGTGGTGGTCAGCACCACCGCGCGCATGCCGGCGCGGCGGGCCGCCTCCACGCCCAGCGGCGCGTCTTCGAAGACGATGCTGTTGGCGGGCAGCGCGCCGGCGCGTTCGGCCGCCAGCAGGAACACGTCCGGATTCGGCTTGCCGCGCGCCACATCGGCGGCGCCGGCGATGGCGTCGAACTGCTTGCGCAGGTCAAGGCCGTCGAGCGTGAAGGCGATGTTCTCGTTGGGCGCGGCGGTGGCCACGGCCAGCTTGATGCCGGCGTTTTTGGCGGCGGCGATGAACCGGTCGAAGCCCGTCGTCACCGCCAGGTGCGGGGCGTACAGCTCGCGGTACAGCGATTCCTTCTCGAAGTCGAGCGCCGCGCTTTCTTCCCTGGTCAGGTGGTCGCCCAGGTAAGTGCGCATGATCTCATGGCCCTGGCGCCCGGCCGTGTCGCGGAAGAACGCGTCCGGGTCCAGCGTCTGGCCACGGCGTTCGAAAAAGGCCAGCCACGACTTGGTGTGGAAGGCCATGTTGTCGACGATGGTACCGTCCATGTCGAAGATGAACGCGCGCTGCGAGGAGGATGTCACTGTATTTGCCATTGTTTACACGCCTTGTTTGAGCGAAGCGGAGATGAAGTCGTCCAGGTCGCCGTCCAGCACACCCTTGGTGTTGCCGGTCTCGAAGTTGGTGCGCAAATCCTTGATGCGCGACTGATCGAGCACGTAGGAGCGGATCTGGTGGCCCCAGCCGACGTCGGTCTTGGAGTCTTCCAGTTTCTGCTGCTCGCTCATGCGCTTGCGCAGCTCCATCTCGTACAGCTTCGCCTTCAGCATTTCCATCGCCTCGGCCTTGTTGCGGTGCTGCGAGCGGTCGTTCTGGCACTGCACCACGATACCGGACGGGCCGTGGGTCAGGCGCACGGCGGAATCGGTCTTGTTAATGTGCTGTCCACCGGCGCCGGACGCGCGGTAGGTATCGATGCGCAGGTCGGCCGGATTGATCTCGATATCGATCGAGTCATCGACTTCCGGATAGACGAACAGCGACGTGAACGACGTGTGGCGGCCGTTGGCCGAGTCGAACGGCGACTTGCGCACCAGGCGGTGCACGCCGGTCTCGGTGCGCAGGAAGCCATAGGCGTAATCGCCTTCGACCTTGATGGTGGCGGTCTTGATGCCGGCCACCTCGCCGTCGGACTGCTCCATGATCTCGACCTTGAAGCCTTTGCGTTCGGAGTAGCGCAGGTACTGGCGCAGCAGCATCGAGGCCCAGTCCTGGGCTTCGGTGCCGCCGGCGCCGGCCTGGATGTCGATGAAGCAGTTGTTCGGGTCCATCGGATTGTTGAACATCCGGCGGAATTCCATGCCTTCGATGACCTTGCGCACTTCCTCGGCGTCGGCGATCAGCGCTTCGAGCGTGTCGTCGTCGCCTTCTTCCTTGGCCATGGCGAACAGGTCGCTCATGTCTTTGAGGTCGGTGTCGGCCTTGGTCAGCGCGCTGACGATCGCCTCCAGCGATTTTTTCTCTTTACCGAGGTCTTGGGCCTTTTTCGGGTCGTTCCAGACCGTCGGGTCTTCCAGTTCTTCGTTTACTTGTTCGAGTTTCTCTGACTTTTTATCGAAGTCAAAGATACCTCCGTAGTTCGGCTTCGCGCGTGGTCAGATCGGCGAGCAGGGCGGAGAGGGCGTTGATGCGTTCGGCTTCCATGTTTTCTTCTTCTCTAGGCTGAAATCAAACCTTGGATTATACCGGATGAGGGGTGTGGCCGGGCGCTTGTCTGTCCACGCAGGGCAAAAGTACGCGCCGGATTGCCTGGCGGGCATGGCTCTTGCATACCGACAGTCAACGCCAAGTTGTAAAATACTGACAATTCAGTCACGACCGGTATAAAATATGCACCCATTCGGTGACGTATATTGATGCAAAGAAATATCGCGGGCGTCACCGTGCCGCACCCTGGTCACCGGCCCAAAACACTGCCACTCCCTGTTGATATCCATGCGCCTGTTCTTCGTCCTGCCCATTTTGCTGATCGGTTGCGGCAGCCTGCCGCAGCCCGGCTCAATGCCGCCGGCCGGCAGCGAGGCCACCTTGGCGCTGCTGGAGACGACCGACCTGCACGCCAACGTGCTTGGATACGACTATTACAAGCTCAAAGCCGATCCGTCGATCGGGCTGGAACGCACCGCCACGCTGATCAAGCAGGCGCGTGCCGAATTCCCCAACAATCTGCTGCTCGATAATGGCGACGCGTTGCAAGGCACGGCGCTGGCCGACTATCAGGCGATGGTCGCGCCGGTCGGCTGCGACCAGCCGCCGGCGATCTACAAGGCCATGAATCTGCTGGGCGTCGACGGCGCGGGCATCGGCAACCACGAATTCAATTACGGCCTGGCGTATCTGAACCAGGTCACCGGCAGCCATTTCGATGTCGACGGCGTCGCCGCCGACGCGCCGCGCTGCGCCGGTCCCGCGTTCCCGATCGTGCTGGCGAATATCTACAGCGCCCGGACCAGGGAGCCGCTGTTCGCGCCATATAAGATCCTCACCCGCCGGATCGCCGCCACCGGCCCGGATGGCAGGCCGCTCATGGCCACCATCAAGGTGGGCATCATCGGCTTCGCGCCGCCGGGCGTCCTGTCGTGGGACAAGCACTGGCTGGACGGTAAAGTCTACGCCGAGGGCGTGCGCGAAACGGCGCTGAAGTACATCCCGCAAATGCGTGCGAAAGGCGCCGACCTGGTGGTGGCGATCTCGCACGGCGGGCTCGATGGCGGGCCGTACACGCCGCAGATGGAAAACGCCAATTACTATCTGGCGCAGGTGCCGGGTGTGGACGCGATGCTGATCGGCCATGCGCACCAGCAGTTCCCGAACGCCGCCAGCACCGTCGATTCGTTCGATCTGCCGGGCGTCGACAAGGCTGCGGGCACGGTACAAGGCGTGCCGGCGGTGATGGCCAGCCTGTGGGGCAAGCACCTGGGCGTGATCGGCCTGCGCCTGAAGTACGACGGCAAGGCCTGGATCGTCGACAAAAGCCGCACCACGGTCGAAGCGCGCGGCACGCGGAATCCCGACCACACGTACGTCGCCGCCGATCCGGCCGTCGGCGCGCTGATCGCCGCCGAGCACGAAGCGACCATCCGTTATGTACGGGCGCCGATCGGCACCAGCGACTTCCGCATGTCGTCCTATTTCGCCGATGTCGGCGACGTCAGCGCCATCGAGCTGGTGAACCAGGCGCAAACCGATTATGTGGTGAAGTACGTCAAGGCCGCCATGCCGAATTACGCGGCCCTGCCGGTGCTGTCGATGGCGTCGCCGTTCAAGGCCGGCGCGGCGGGTGTGGGCGACTACACCGACGTCAAGGCCGGCGGCGTGGCGCTCAATAACGCCGCCGACCTGTATCTGTATCCCAACGCGCTGCATGCGGTGAAGCTGGACGGCGCAGGGCTCAAAGCCTGGCTGGAAAAGTCGGCCGAGCGCTTCAACCGCATCGATCCGGCCAGCGGCGCGCAGCAGGAGCTGGTCAATTCGTCCTTCTCCAGCTTTAACTTCGACATGCTGACCAGCGCCGATGTCAGTTACCGGATCGACGTGACCAAGCCGGCCGGCCAGCGCATCGCCGCGTTGCACTATAAAGGTGCACCCATCGCACCGTCGCAGGAATTCCTGGTCGTGACCAATAACTACCGCGCCAGCGGCGGCGGCAATTTCCCCGGCCTCGATGGCCGCAAGACGGTGCTCGAGGCGCCGGACAGCAGCCGCGATGTGCTGATCGCATATATCAAGCAGGTCAGGACCTTGACCCGTGCGCGCAACGGTTCGACGCGCAGCTGGCGCTTCGTGCCGGTTGCGACCAGGGGGGCGGTGATGTTTCACGCGCCGCCGAACATGATCGGTCTGGCCAGCGAGGCGGGCCTGGCGTCGGTCTCGCAGATCAAACCGGATGATGGCGGCGGCAAGGGCTTCGCCCTGTACGCCATCGACTTGTCGAAGTGAGTGGAGGCCCGATGATGCCTGTCATGCGAAAAATCTGTGCGGTTCTGACGTTGCTGGCGGCGGGGACGGGGGCGGGCATTGCCCCGGCTCCGGCGTGTGCGGCGCCGGTGGACGAAGCGCGTTTGTACCTGCGCGGCGGCCAGGGCGTCAGGGTCGACCTGCCGAAGGCGTTCTCCCTGCTCTCGGGCGCGGCCAAGGCCGGCGATCC
Organism: Duganella sp. AC917; assembly: GCF_979258245.1. Lineage (NCBI taxonomy): Bacteria > Pseudomonadati > Pseudomonadota > Betaproteobacteria > Burkholderiales > Oxalobacteraceae > Duganella > Duganella sp. AC917. The sequence continues at coordinate 2,345,940 of NZ_OZ409848.1, read as the reverse complement.
CCAGGCGGCTTATTATCTGGGCATGATGTACCAGAACGGCATGTCGGTGCCGCGCGACGCCAGGGCTGCCGCGCAATGGCTGCAGTTTGCCGCCAACCGCCAGATGCCGGCGGCGATGTTCGCGCTGGCGAACCTGTATCTGAGTGGCGATGGCGTCAAGCGCGACGAGCAGGCAGCCCGCCGGCTGATCGAAAAGGCCGCCGACCTTGAGTACCCGGACGCGGTGATGGCGATGGCCATCGGCCTGCGCGACGGCTCCATGGGTTTCGAGCGTAACGAGGCGCTGGCCGAGACCCAGATGCGCTTTGCCAACCGCGCCCTGAAGCAGAAGCCCGCCGGCGGCATGTAGCATCCGGCGGCGCCGCGCGCCTTGTTTAGCGGTCACTTCTCCCCATCCATCCTTACGGCTTGCTTACACGCGGCGGGCCACGCGCATCCCGCCGCACGTGCTGCAATGCCGCACATGTATCTGTTGCTGGTCCCCGTTGTCTCCCCTACAATGCCTCATCGATGGGGGCAACTTTCCAGCCCGTTTTCCAGCGTACGACTACTATAAAAACGTTGTAACAGGAGATGACAAATGGATTTCAAACTGAATTTGCTGGCCGCTGCATTGGTACTCGGTTTCTCTTCTTCCGCCATGGCGGCGGACCCCATCAAGATCGGCGTGGCCGGTCCGTTCACCGGCGGCTCGGCGCCGATGGGCGTCTCCATGCGCGACGGCGTCAAGCTGGCCGTGGCCGACATCAACGCCAAGGGCGGAGTGCTGGGCCGCCAGTTGCAGATCGTCGAGCGTGACGACGAGGCCAAACCGGAACGCGGCGTGCAGATCGCCCAGGAATTGATCAACAAGGAGAAGGTGGTCGCCACCGTCGGCTACATCAACACCGGCGTCGCGCTGGCGTCGCAGCGCTTCTACCAGGAAGCGAAGATCCCGGTCATGAACAACGTCGCCACCGGCTCGATCATCACCAAGCAGTTCGCCGACAAGCCGGAGAACTACATTTTCCGCAACGCCGCCAACGATCAGATCCAGTCGCAGATGATCATCCAGGAGGCGGTCGACAGCCGCAAGTTCAAAAAGGTCGCCATCCTGGCCGACTCCACCAACTACGGTCAGCTGGGCCGCGAGGATCTGGAGAAGGCGCTCGATAAAAAGGGTATGAAGGCGGTCGCCATCGAAAAATATAATATCAAGGATGTCGACATGACGGCCCAACTGCTGAAGGCCAAGCAGGCCGGCGCAGAAGTGGTGCTCACCTACGGCATCGGTCCGGAGCTGGCGCAGATCGCCAACGGCATGGAAAAGCTGAACTGGAAGGTGCCGATGATCGGCAGCTGGACGCTGTCGATGGGGAATTTCATCGACAACGCCGGCAAGAACGGCAACGGCACGCGCATGCCGCAGACCTTCATCCAAGAGGCCACCACGCCCAAACGCAAAGCGTTCATCGACGCCTACGTGAAAGCCTACAATCCGCCGGCCGGGCGCATGCCGTCGCCGGTGTCGGCGGCCCAGGGCTACGATTCGATCTACCTGCTGGCCGCTGCCATCAAGCAGGCTAATTCCACGGAAGGGCCGAAGATCAAGGCCGCGCTGGAAAACCTCAACGAGAAGATCGACGGCGTCGTCACCTCGTACAGCAAACCATTCAGCAAGGATAACCACGAGGCCATCACCGCCGACATTACCGTCTTCGGTGAAGTCAAGGACGGCAAAGTCGTTCCGGTCAAGTAAGGTAAGGCGACGCATCGTCACCGGCCAGTCTTGAGCGTTCAAGCCTGGCCTTTTTCTCGTGTTCCTCACCGTGGTGGACATCATGGAAATCCTGTTACAACTGATCTTCAGCGGCATCGCGCTCGGCATGATCTACGCCGTCATCGCGTTCGGCTACCAGCTCACGTTCGCCACCTCCGGCACGCTCAACTTCGGCCAGGGCGAATCGCTGATGCTCGGCGCGCTGGTCGGCCTTAGCCTGGTGGGCACCATCCACGGCGGCCCGTATATGAGTTATTTGTTAATGATCCCGCTGGTGATCGTCTTCGGCGCGCTGCAAGGCATGTTCGTCGAATGGATAGGCGTGCGGCCGGCGATCAAGATCAAGTCGGAGTTCGGCTGGATCATGTCGACCATCGCGCTGGCGATCATCTTCAAGAACGTCGCCGAGAATATCTGGGGCAAGGACGACCTCACGTTCCCGTCGCCGCTCAGCTCCACGCCGTTCCAGATCTTCGGCGCCAATGTTCAGCCGATGCAGGTTGCCGTGATCGTCGGCGCGCTCGCCATCATGGCCGCGGTTGAAATCTTCAACCGCAAATCGATCTACGGCAAAGCCGTCGTCGCCACGTCCAACGACCGCGACGCGGCGGGGCTGATGGGCATCAATACCAGCATGGTGATCACCTTCTCGTACGCGCTGTCGTCGGCCACCGCGGCCTTCGCCGGCGTGCTGGTGGCGCCGCTGACGCTGACCGGCGCCACCATGGGCGCCTCGCTCGGCCTCAAGGCCTTCGCCGTCGCCATCATCGGCGGCCTGACGTCCGGCGTCGGCGCCATCGTCGGCGGTCTTATTTTGGGCATCACCGAGACGGCGGCCGGCTACTACATCTCGACCGGTTACAAAGACGTACCGGGCTTGCTGCTTCTGCTGCTGGTACTCGCGATCAAGCCGTCCGGCCTGTTCGGTAAAGCCGCCATCAAAAAGGTCTGACCCATGAACAAGACGATCGTCGCGGCAAGCGTGTTGGGGTTGGCGGTGCTGGCGCTGTATCCGGTGCTGATCCCCAATCCGTATTACATCCACCTGTTCGAAACCATACTGATTTACGCGATCCTGCTGTTCGGACTCGATATCGTGGTCGGCTACACCGGGCAGGTGTCGCTGGGCCACGCCGGCCTGTTTGGCATCGGCTCCTATGTCACCGGGGTGCTGGTGTTCAAACTGGGCGCACCGTTTTGGCTTGCGATTCCCGCCAGTGTGCTGGGGGCTGCGCTGTTCGGCGCCCTGCTGGCGCTGCCGGCGCTGCGCGTGACCGGACCGTATCTGGCGATGGTGACGCTGGCCTTCGGCACCATCATCCAGATCCTGATTAACGAGATGACCTTCCTGACCGAAGGGCCGATGGGGCTCAAGCTGTCCAAGCCGGAGATTTTCGGCCATAAGCTCGACGAGGTCGAGTACTACTATATGTGCGCCGCGCTGATGGTGGTCTCCTTGATCGTCGTGCACCGGATACTCAAGTCGAACCTCGGCCGCGCCTTCGAAGCGCTGCGCGACAGCCCGATCGCCTCCGACTGCATGGGCGTCTCGGTCTACCGCTACAAGGTGTACGCCTTCATCATCAGCGCCGGTTTCGCCGGACTGGCAGGCAGCTTGTACGCGTATTCGGAGGAGTACATCTCGCCCAACACCTACAACTTCGAACTCACCATCCTGTTCCTGCTGGCGGTGATCATGGGTGGGCGCAAGACGCGCTCCGGCGCGCTGATCGGCGCGCTGATCGTGGTCATGCTGCCCAGCTTTTTGGCTGACATCGAATTGTTCCGCAAGATCGCCGTCATCGCCGCCGTGCTGGGCGTCGTCGGTTCCGCCGTGATGCTGGCGAAGAAGCGCGCCACCCTGCGCGGCGTGCTGGTGCCGCTGGTGGCGACGATCGGCATGGCCGCGTTTTCGTTCAAACTGGAGAACATCGTCGATTGGCGCCTGACCATCTTCGGTCTAATGACGCTGTTCGTCGTCTACTATCTGCAAGACGGCATCGTCGGCTTCCTCAAAGGCTTGCTTGGCAGGGGAGCTGTGCACGCCAAGGCGGTTGACGCCAGCGGCGCCGAAGCGTTCGCGCGCGCCAAGGGCGGCAACGCCGGCGAAACACTGCTCGACGTGAACCAGATCCTGATGCAGTTCGGTGGCCTGAAGGCGCTCAACCAGGTCGACATGCACGTGATCCAGGGCTCGGTGCATGGCTTGATCGGTCCCAATGGCTCGGGCAAAAGCACGATGATGAACGTGCTGACGGGGATCTACAAACCGACCGCCGGCCAAGTCAAGTTTTCTGGTGCGGTGATTTCGGGCCGTACGCCGTCGGAAATCGCGTTGGGCGGCGTCGCCCGCACCTTCCAGAACGTGCAGCTGTTCGGCGAGATGACGGCCACCGAGAACGTGCTGGTCGGATTGCACAACACCTTCAAGTCGAATGTGCTGGACGTGATGCTGCAAACCCCGCGCTACAAACGTGAGGAGCGGGCCGCCCGCGACCGCGCCGCCAGCATCCTGGAGTTCGTCGGCCTGACGGCGATGGCCAACGAGGAAGCGCGCAATCTCCCGTACGGCAAACAGCGGCTGCTGGAGATTGGCCGCGCGCTAGGACTCAGTCCGCGCCTGCTGCTGCTGGACGAACCGGCGGCCGGCCTGACTGCGCCGGACATCAAGGAGCTGATGGCGATCATTCGCAAGATCCGCGACCACGGCATCACCATCATCCTGATCGAGCACCACATGGACGTGGTGATGGCCTTGTCCGACACGGTCACGGTGCTGGACTTCGGCCAGAAGATCGCAGAGGGCGCGCCGGCGGCGGTGCAAAGCGATCCGAAGGTGATCGAGGCATACCTTGGCGGCAGCAGCGAAGAACACGGCGGCACAATGGCTTCGGTTGCGCCGCCGGCGCCGATCGCACACTAACAAGGACAGACATGCTATCGATCTCCAATCTGCACGCCGCCTACGGCAAAGTCGAAGTCCTGCACGGCATTTCGCTGGACGTCCCCAAGGGAAAGCTGGTGACCCTGATCGGTTCCAACGGCGCCGGAAAAACCACCACCATGCGCGCCATCTCCGGCATGATCAAGCCGAAGGACGGCAAGGTCACGCTGGACGGCAAGGACATCACCGGCTTCGATTCGCACCGGATCGCCCGCGCTGGCCTGGCGCATTCGCCGGAGGGGCGGCGGGTGTTCGCTTCGATGACGGTGACGGACAACCTGCTGCTCGGCGCCTTCCCGCGCTTTACGCGCGCGCGGCCCAAGGGCGACATCAACCACGACCTGGAAAAAGCGCTGGAGCTGTTCCCACGTCTGAAGGAGCGGCAGGGGCAGCTGGCCGGCACCTTATCCGGCGGCGAACAGCAAATGCTGGCGATGGCGCGCGCCATCATGCTCAACCCGGACGTGGTGCTGCTTGACGAGCCGTCGATGGGGCTGGCGCCGATTCTGGTCGAGGAAGTGTTCCGCATCATCATGCGCCTGAAGTCGGAGGGCGTGACGATGCTGCTGGTCGAGCAGTTCGCCGCCGCCGCGCTGAACGTCGCCGACTACGGCTACGTGCTGGAGAACGGCAGCATCTCCGTCCACGGCCCGGCCGAGAGCCTGAAGACCGATCCGAAGGTGATCGCAGCCTACCTCGGCGGTGGCCACTAGCGAATCAATCGGACGGCGGAACTGGGTGCGGTATCATTTGCGGGATACGGTTTTTAGGGAGTTCCGCAATGAAAACAGTCAGCTTTGCGTCCGGCCGCGCGGTGCCCACGCTCGGGCAGGGCACCTGGAACATGGGCGAGGACCCGTCCCGCAAGCAGGATGAGGTCCGCGCGCTGCAAATGGGCCTCGATCTTGGCATGACATTGATCGACACCGCCGAAATGTACGGCGAGGGCGGGGCGGAACTGGTTGTCGGCGACGCGATTGCCAGCCGCCGGTCCGAGGTCTACCTGGTCACCAAAGTCTATCCGCACAACGCCAACCTGGAAGGCACGCAAGCGGCCTGCGAGCGCAGCCTCAAACGCCTGAAGGTCGATTGCATCGATCTCTATCTGCTGCACTGGCCCGGATGCTTCGCGCTGGACGAGACCTTCGACGCCTTCGAGGCGCTGAAGAAGGCCGGCAAGATCAACGAGTACGGCGTCAGTAACTTCGACCTGGAAGGCATGCAGGACGCCGTCGATTGCGGCGCCGTGGCCACCGACCAGGTACTCTACAACCTGATGAAGCGCGGGATCGAGTTCGATCTGCTGCCGTGGTGTCGTCAGCAGCGCATGCCGGTGATGGCTTACTCGCCGCTGGAATCGACCGGCCGCGAACAGGCCGCGCTGCTTGGCAATCCTGGCCTGCTTGCCGTCGCCGAGGCGCATGGCGTCACGCCCGCACAGGTGGCCTTGGCGTGGGTGCTGCATCAGGAAGGCGTGATCGCCATCCCCAAGGCCGTCGATCCTGTACACTTGCGCGCTAATCGCGCTGCCGCCGATATTCGTCTCTCTGCGGAAGACCTGGCGGCGCTGGACCGAGCGTTTCCACCGCCGCGCCGTCGGCGTGCGCTGGATATGCGTTAAATGACGAATCACTTATGCTAAACCGAATCAAACAATTCTTTGCTGCGAAAGACATCAGTAACCACATCCTGCTCAATGCCTACTGCACGGTGGCCGACGCGCCGAAGCCCGACTTCGCACATGTGTTGAACGCGCGCCGCGACCTGTCTGATCCTGAACTGCAGCCGCATCTCAATGGTTTCATGAATTTCGTGGCGGACGCCGGCCGGGGCAACATGACGCGCGTGCGCTATCACGTGATCCGCCACCTCCAGCGCGTGCGCCAACACGTCAGCCTGGCCGTGGAGGAGGGCGCGATGGATAGCTTCTCCGAGTGGGCGAAGGCGGCCAACGCTATCGTGTTCATGGCGGATGGCAGCGTGCGCGACCCGCAGGGACGCATTCTTCTACCCGCTTCCAGCGATGATGGCGACCCGCAGGCTGCGGTGCCGTACCCGCCGCAGGCCTGGCAGCGCAAAGCCCGCAGCGACGAGCTGCTCGCGGCCCGCAAGGTCACCGTGCCGGCGGATTTGCCGCCGCTGGTGTCGGAGCCGGAACTGCGGTTGCGCGCCCCCGAGGATGTGCTGCGAAGGATGCTGGCCTTGTTCGTGGTGGCGATACGCGCCGAGTCCCTGACCGGTGAGACGCCGATTACGGCCGCAGACCTTCAACAACGCTTCCCGCCGGCGTTTGCCGGGCTGACCGACGCGGAGCGCGCCTTCCTGGCGCAGGAAACGCCCACGCAGCAGGAAATCACGCAGCACCTGTGGCGCTATGAGGCGATCCTTGTGCTGCAGTGGACTTTGGGGCTGCAGGACGCACTGCCGTTCGCCGATACGATCTGTGACGTGTCGTCGATTTCGCGCACCGCCATCGAGCGGGGAACCGAAGGCTTGCGCAAGCAGCCGGCAATGCGGTCGGCGACGGAGATCCTGGACGCCCTTGATCTGCACTACCGCCAGCATTGGGCCACCCGCCAGGCGCTGTTGAAGAAGTACCCGGCGCCGGCAGGGTTGAATGACGGTGTGCTGCAGGAGCGACATCACGCATTGAACTGGTTGGTGCGGTTCGAGGACCGCGATTGGGACGACGTCGATACGCCGACATAACCGCAGCCTCGCCGGTGTGCCACCTCTGCTAGGATAGACGCTTCGCAAACGAATAGAGGTGCAGGATGATCTACAAGCATCGGTTGGCACTGCTGGCCACCACGACCGCGTTGGCGGCACTCTGCGTACCGGCGCAGGCGGGTGTGGAGCGTATCGAAGTGATCGAGCGCACGCCGTTTGCGGCGGGCATGACCTTTGGCGACGCCGGTGCGTATGAAAAGATACGCGGTGTCGCTTATTACGCGCTGGATCCCAAGTTGAAGTCCAACGCAGTCATCGTCGATCTGAAGCACGCGCCTCGCGACGCGCGCGGCCGCGTTGTTTTCTCCAGCGAATTCGTCCTGCTGCGGCCAGTCGGCTCGAAGTCCTCCAGTTTGATCTATGACGTCAACAACCGTGGCGGCATTGCGATCATGGGGCAGGTCAACGGCCGCAGCCCGGTCAACAACGATCCGACCACCGCCGCCGACGCGGGCGATGGTTTCCTGATGCGCCATGGCTTCTCGCTGCTGTTTTCCGCGTGGACGTGGGATGTGGCGCCGCAGGCGCCCGGCGCCCGGCCGCTGGTGTTTGCGCCGCCGGTTGCCAAGGGTATCAAAGGCAAGGTGCAGAATGAGTTCACCGTCAGCGCGCCGGTCGATATCGCTGTCTACGCCGGTCAGCGTGGCCTGACCTACGAGCCGGCCAAGACAGGCGACCCGAAAGCGCAGTTGACCCAGCGCGCCCGGCCGGCCGATCAGCGCAAGCCTATTCCGCGCAGCAGCTGGCGTTTCGTCGCGGCGGAGCAGAAGGGTGGGCCTGGCCGCGTGCAGTTGGACGGCGGCTTCAAGCCAGATACGATCTATGAATTGACCTACGTCGCGAAAGACCCTTACGTCACCGGCGCCGGGTTGGCTGGCATACGCGATCTGCTGGCCTACTTCCGCGATATGCCATTCGAAGGCGCGCCGGTGCCAAAGGCGGTGCTTATGTTCGGCATCAGCCAGTCCGGTCGCGTAATCGGCCGCATGCTGCACGACGGCCTGAATGTGGATGAATCCGGGCGGCTGGCCTTCAGCGGCGCCTATCTGCAGGTGCCTGGCGCCGGCGGTTCGGCGGGATTCAACGGTCGCTTCGTGCAGCCGACGCGCCACCCGTCGATGATGGAGGAGCATGAGTATCCGGCGGATGCCTTCCCGTTCACCACTGCGCCCTCGCGCGACGCTGTCACCGGCAAGACAGCGTCCACGCTGGATCTGGCGCGGGACAAGCAGGGTAATTTGCCGAAACTGATTTATGCGAATACTTCGACGGAATATTGGAATCGCGGCGCCTCGCTGATCACCACCACGACGGATGGCGCGCGCGATGTGGCGCCAGCGGACAATGCGCGTGTCTATGGTTTCATGGGCGCGCAGCACTACGTCGGCCGCTCGCGCGTGCGCGCGCCTTTCACGGCTTGCGTCTCCACCAGTAACCACTACTTGCCCATGCGGGCGTTGATCGTGGGGCTGGAGGATTGGGTGGTCGACGGAAAACGGCCGCCGGACAGCGCCTATCCGCAACTTGCCGACGGTTCGCTGACCACGGTTGCGGATTACCGCGCTATCTTCCCCAAGGGTTTCGGCCTGACGCCGCCGGAGCAGAATCTACGCGAGCCGAGGTTGATCGGCAGCGGGGCGCCGGTCAAGCGTGGCGAGGAATTCGAGACCCGCGTGCCGACACCGGATGCGGACGGCAATGACAGGGGCGGCGTGCGGCTGGTGGAGTTGCAGGCTCCTCTGGGGACGCATACGGGGTGGAACCTGCGCGCGCCGGAGACGGGGTTCGCTTGGGCGACGTCCCGTTTCGATGGCAGTTTCGTGCCGTTCGCCAGGACGGAGGCGGAGCGGGTCGCGGCTGGCGATCCTCGGCCTAGTCTGGAGGCGCGGTATCCGACCCGGGATGATTTCGTCGCGGCCGTCCGGGCTGCGGCGGAACGACAGGTGGCGGCGGGGTTGCTGCTGCCCGAGGATGTGGCGCGGACGCTTGCGGAGAATGCAGGGTTGTATGACCGGATATTGGCGCGCGATCCTTCGGACCAGGGCTGTGGTTATTTGTTTGCGGAGGCACGCAAGGAGTGAATCGCGTCCCGTAAGACTTGCTGCATATGTTGGTCGTGCTTCATCTGGTCTTCGTCGGCGCTGTTTGATGGTGGCGCGGCGCCGTCGCGGCGCTGGCCCAGTTCTTCCAGCGCTTGCGTGAAGTAGGCCTCCTCGTTGCCGAACCACTCGAGCGTGACCCTGTCTCCCAGCATGCGGTTGCGCAGTTGCTCCCGCTGCCGTTGCCAGCCGATCAGGCGATTGAGGTCCGGCGTAGCAGCGAAATTTTGCGCCGCCAGCAGTTCGTCATGTGCGCTTAAATACGCGTTGTAGCTGCTCGCAAGCTGTCCGGCCTCGCGCGCCGCGCTGGCCGGCAGGTGCCGATTCAGATAGGCCAGCAGTGCCTGAAGGCCGCCGTTGTCACTCCTCGCGAGCAGATAGGAATCCATCACTTTATGCAGTGCGCTGTCGGCGATCAGTTCCTGATTATCGGTCAGCGCGATATCCGACGATAAATCACCGGGCGTGCGCAAGGCCGGCGCAGGCGATGTGGCGTTCGCAATCACAGGCGCCGCCATCGCCTGCGGCGGCATGGCAGCGGCAGCGGGTGCCTGGTCCGGCCACCGCGCCCACATCAGCGCCGTCGCGCCGAGGATGCCGCCGGCCGCAGCCGCCAGCATCACCGGCCAGCGCTTTTTCCGCGCCTGGTCCGTCATTAGAAAGTCGGCCAGCCGTTGGTGAAGAACAGGTCGCTGATGAACAGCACGCCGTTGTAGTTGTTCTGGCTATCGAGACGGTGTCGCACCATCGCGCCGTTGCTGATCGATTCGCCGCCCGGTGCGATGAAGCGCGCGCCGCCCGAATCGAGCACGGTGCCGCCGCCGTTGCGCATATCGACGCCATTCTTGTCGACATACGGCCCGGTGATGCTGGTGGAGCGGCCGTAGGAGATGTGATAGGTGCTGTTGGCGCCCGCGCAGCAGCTGCCTTTGGAGACGAACAGGTAGTAGTACGAGCCGTTGGCGATGATGAACGGGTTTTCGATGCCGGCGGCGTCGTCGGCCAGGCGGTATTTGGTGCCGATCGGTTTGAGCGTGTTGGCGTCGACCCGCGTCAGGAATATCCCGTCCCAGAAGGAACCGTAGCTTAACCAGGGCTGCCCCGATTTGTCGACCACGAAGTTGGGATCGATCGCGTTGAAATTGTCGCCCGGCGCGGACGTGATGACGACTCCCTTGTCCACCCAGTTACCTTGCGCGATGCTGCTTGCCGTCGCCAGGCCGATCGCCGATTTCTGGTTGCCGAAGGTGGATACGGCGTAGTACATGATCGCCTTGCCGTTCCAGACGTGGATGTCCGGCGCCCATACGGTTTTGCTGTTGCCGTTGTATTGGCCCCACCACGACAGACCGCCGCCGAAGATGCTGACGCCTTGCGTCCATGCGCGGCCATCCGGCGAGTACTTAACGCCGATGCCGGTGTCGCTGGTCTCCGTGATCCACCAGGTGTTGCCTTCCTTGTAGACGCTCGGATCGTGGGTGACGACCGCGCCGGTAAGCGTCCATGTGGCGGCGCCGGCGTTCAAGGACGAGGCCAGCGCGAGGCAGCCGACCGCCGCCCACTTTTTCAGGTGCGTGAATTTGCTCATGTTTGTCTCCGTTTTTATTGGTGTGTACAGCCACCTCATGCTGTGCCACAGACCAGCGCCCGTCTAATGACTTTTTTCGCATGGTTGATATTCCTATCTGTATCGCGACTACAAATATATATGTAGTCGACTTACAATTAGCACGGCGCCATTGGAGAAAATTCTTAAAGTTTCAGTTGATGTTTACTGTAGTTCTGCTACATTTTGTTCGGGAGACAGCATTTCCCCAAACATAACGATAAGGACACATGATGATCGATTCGACACAACGCAGTCTGATGAAATCCCTATGCGCCGCCGGCTTGCTGAGCGGTCTGATGGCCGTTCCGGCGCATGCGGCACTGAACGCACCCGATACCTCGGTGCAAATGTTCCGCTGGAAGTGGAACGACATCGCCAAGGAGTGCACCAACTGGCTGGGTCCACAGGGTTACGGCGCGGTGCAGGTATCGCCGCCGACGGCTGCCGCCAGCCTGGGAACCTGGTGGGATGTCTACCAGCCGGTCAACTTCAATTCGCTCAAGAGCGGTATGGGTACCGAGGCCGAGTTCCAGGCCATGGTCAACACCTGCCATGCGGCCAAGGTGCGTATCTACGCCGATGTGGTGGTGAACCACGTTGCGGCCGGCGCTGGCACCGCGACCGACGGCTCGACTTGGAATTCGACGTCGCTGACCTATCCCTTCTTCAGCGGCAGCGACTTCCACCCGGCCTGCGATATCGCCGGTGGCGACTACGGTTCGCCGGGTAATCGCAACAATGTGATGTTCTGCCGCCTGAGCGGCCTGCCGGATCTGAAGACGGAAAGCGCGTACGTGCAAGGCCAGGTGAAAACCTATCTGAATAAGCTGGTGTCGATGGGCGTGGACGGCTTGCGCTTCGATGCGGCCAAGCATATGCAGCCTTCCGATATCCAGGCCATCATGAGCGGCGTGACGCAGACCACCACCTCCGGCGAGCCGCTGTGGGTGACGCAGGAGGTTATCCCGGACAGCAACGTGGTGAGATCGAGCTACTTCGCCGGCGGTACGCTCAACGAGTTCCAATACACGTACGCGATCAAGGCCGTGTTCCGCAATGAGAACGGCGCCAGCCTGTCGCAGATCCGCACCATCATGGGCACGCCGGGCAATTGGGGCGGTACGTGGGGCTTCATCCCGAGCGAAAAGGCGACGGTGTTCGTCAATAACTGGGACACGGAGCGTAACAACAGCTCCCTGGTGGCCAGCAATTACGTCACCGGTTCGCCCAACGACACGCAGGGCACCAAACGCTACGACCTGGCCAATATCTTCATGCTGGCGTGGCCGTATGGCGCGGCGCAGCTGCATTCGGGCTTCCGCTTCACCAGCTACGATCAGGGGCCACCGAGCGCCAGCCCGTTCGACGCGGCCGGCGCGCCGCTGATCAACCAGCAGTGGGACTTTATCCACCGCTGGAGCGACATCTCCAACATGGTCGCCTTCCGCGCGGTGACGTCCGGGCAGGGCGTGGACAACTTCACCAACGGCACCGGCAACCAGATCGCCTTCGGCCGTGGCGCCAAAGGCTACGTCGCGATCAATAACGATGGCGCGGCGTGGAACGCATCGCTACAAACGCAGCTGCCTGCCGGGACCTATTGCAACGTAGTGCATGGACAGCTGAACGCGGCGGGCACCGCCTGCACCAGCGACAGCGTGACCGTCGGCGGCAATGGCGTGATCAGCGTGAGCATTCCTGGCAACGGCGGTTCGGTCGTGCCGGCGGTGGCGCTGCACATCAACCAGAGAGTTGGCGGCGGCGGTGGTGGCGGCAGCTGCACCACGGTGCCGGTGACCTTCCGCGTGGAGAACGCCAACACGGTGGTCGGGCAGAACGTTTATGTGGTCGGCAACCGCGCGGAGCTGGGCAACTGGGTGCAGGGCGCCGGCAACCAGCTGACCATCGAAGGCAGCGGCGCCAACGTGCCATGGTCGCGTACCTTCCAGCTGCCGCCGGCGACCGCCATCCAGTACAAGTTCATGAAGTACGGCGTGAGCACCGTATGGGAGAGCAACCAGTCCAGCGCCAGCGGCAATCGCGAGGCGACCACGCCGGCCTGCGGCGGTTCGCTGACACTCGATGGAGGAAGCTTCAGGTTTTAGGCGGTTTTAATGCACGCTGGCCGGTACCGCTTTTTCCTGCTGCACGAGGATGAACGGGCTGACGACGACCGCCCATAGTTCGGCGTTGGCTTCCAGCCAGTCCTGCGCCTGCTCGTCGCTGACGCGCGCGAGCAGGCCGGCGTTCATCCATTGGCTGATGTTGGCCTTGTCGTCGTGCGAGATGCGCACGGCCACATCGACCAGGTCGAGCGAGTTGGCGATCCACACCACGTTGCCGGCGGCGAAATGCTTGAGCAGTTCGGTCCACGGCAGGCGGGCGGTCTCGCGGTTGACTTTGAGGCGCAGTTCAGTATCGTTTTCGGGTTTGGTTTGCATGGTAAAAATGAGTCAGATAATCTCGATGGTCGGTTCCGGGCTGCCTTGCCATGTCAGGCGATAGGCGGCGCCTTTGCGCACGTTGCCCACCAGCGCGGGGCGGAAGCAGGCCAGGTTGGTGCCGCCCGGGCGCCGCACGCTCGGGTAGATGATGCCGAGCGAGCCGCCGTCGAGCAGGCGTTCGGCCAGTGTCTGCGATTCGATGTAGCTGGCCGGCGACAGGCAGGCGTCGTAGCGCGGCTGGCCGCGCAGATCGTGGAAGGTGGCGGTGAAGTCGGCCAGCATGCATTGATACTGCACGCTGTCGTCGAAGCGGTTGATCTCCGCGTATTCCACCGCCTTGTGAAAGCTGATTTCCGCCAGCGCCGTCTCGACGTCGAAAGCGCAGTACCATGCACCGCGCCGGCCGTCGTTGAAGCGGCTGCCCTGCGGGTGCGCGTAGGTGAAGGCGGCGTTCACGATGCGGAAGTTCGGCACGCCGAACACCAGTTCATCGACGTTGATGCCGGCCGAGCCGCCGTTTTGCGTGCGCAGGCGCGCATTGGTGGCGTTATCGAGGTCGAACAGGTCGCGCAGCATGTCGTCGCTGTCGGCCAGCGGCGAGAGCACGGAATCCTCCAGGTCGGCGAACCGGGATGGCAGCAAACGGCAAGTGTCGAACTGGCGCAGCGTGGTAAGGGGTGGAATCAGGCTGACCGGCACTTACAGTCCTCCACGGCGCGCATCTAATAATTGACGCACGGTTTGCATCGCCAGCAGGCCGCCGCCCAGCATGTATGCCAGCGGCGTGCGGCCTTCAAAAATCTGGTTGTTGTTGGGCAGGTTGACCCATTCGTCGGCGAGCTTGTCGCCGTAGATGATGTGCAGCGCCTTGTAGATACCCAGCAGGTAGGAGATGCGGGTGATGCAGTCCACCTCCAGCGTGCGCTCCGGGTTCTTTTTCCATTCGTACAGGGCACTGCTCGACAGCCCGCCCAACAGCTGGCGGGCGTCCTCGTCGCGCACGTGCCACGTGCCGACGAGTTTGAAAAAGCCTTTGAGGGCCGACTTGGACAAGCGCTCGCGCTCGGCCTTGGCGTTCAGGTCCACCAGAACGGTTGGCTCGAAGCGGCTGCGAGGGTAAGCATAGGTCAGATTCATAGATCCTCCGGTAATGGAGTACTTATACTCCTTTTTCGGATGGATTGCAATCGGGGAGTGTGTTTCGCTAGCGTTGTTGGCGGCTCGTGGCGAATTACGCGCTCTGCGCTAATCCGCCCCACGTTTCCGCTCCGTTCACGCCGGCTCGGCGTGCTCCACTAGAAGTTGCACTTTTGTTACGCCATTGTATTCGTTGGCGTCCAGCCGGAAAGCGACTTTGGCGCGCTCGCCCAGTGAATCGACATGGCCGAACCAGATCGCATCGTAGCGGGCGCCGTTCTTTTCCAGCAGCAGTTTAAGGTGGCGCTCTTTTAATATCCGCTGGCTGACAACGCGGAATTCGTCGCAGAACACCGGCGGCGCGAAGCCCTGGCCCCACACCTGGCCGGCCATCAGGTCGATGAAGGAGGTGGTGTAGTAGGCGTCCTCCAGCGGACCGTCGGTTTCGATGATGCGCTCGAGCTGCTGTTTGCTCAGCCACGCCTGGCCGACCTCCTCGAAGGCGGCGGCAAAGGCGTCGAAGGCGTCCGCGCGCAGGGTCAGTCCGGCCGCCATCGCGTGGCCGCCGAACTTGTCGATCAGGCTCGGCGCCTTCTTGTAGACCAGGTCGAGCGCGTCGCGCAGGTGAAAGCCGGGGATGGACCGGCCCGACCCCTTGATCCAGCCGTCGGCGCCTGGCGCGAAGGTGATCGTCGGCCGGAAGAACTTTTCCTTGAGCCGCGAGGCGACGATGCCGATCACGCCCTGGTGCCAGGAGTCGTCGAATACGCAGATGGTGCTGCTGTTGGCAGGCTCGAAGGCGTCCAGGTGCAGCAGCGCGGTGTCCTGCATTTCGGCTTCGATCTCGCGCCGTTTGAGGTTGATTTCATTGAGCCGCTGCGCCAGTTCCCAGGCGCGGCCCTCGTCGTCGGTGATCAGGCATTCGATCCCGAGCGACATGTCCTCCAGGCGCCCGGCCGCGTTCAGACGCGGACCTAGCGCGAAACCGAGGTCGAACGGGCTGGCGGTGCGCGGTTCGCGACCGGCGACGCGGAACAGCGCGGCGACGCCGGCGTGCATGCGGCCGGCGCGCATGCGCTTGAGCCCTTGCGCCACCAGGATGCGGTTGTTCGGGTCCAGCCGCACCACGTCGGCGACGGTGCCCAGCGCCACCAGGTCGAGCAGGTTATCCAGCTTTGGCTGCGGCTGCGTTTCGTAGGCGCCGCGTTTGCGGAATTCGGCGCGCAACGCCAGCAGCACGTAGAACACCACGCCGACGCCGGCGATATGCTTGCTCGGGAAGCCGCATTCGGGCTGGTTCGGATTGATGATCACACGCGCGGCCGGAAGGGTATCCGCCGGCAGGTGGTGGTCGGTGACGACCACTTCGATGCCGCGCCGGTTCGCTTCCGCCACGCCGTCGATGCTGGCGATGCCGTTATCGACGGTGATGATGATGTCGGGCTGCTTCTCGCGCGCCGTCAGTTCCACGATTTCCGGCGTCAGGCCGTAGCCGTACTCGAAGCGGTTGGGGACGATGAAGTCGATGTTGGCGCCCATGGCGCGCAGGCCGCGCAGCGCGACCGCGCAGGCGGTGGCGCCGTCGCAGTCGTAGTCGGCCACGATGACCATGCGTTTGCCGGCGGCGATGGCGTCGGCCAGGAACACGGCGGCGGCGCCGATGTGCAGCAGGCCCGAAGGCGGAATCATCGCCGTCAGCTCGCTCGACAAATCCTTGATGTCGGTCAGGCCGCGCGCCGCGTACAGGCGCGCCAGCACCGGGTGGATGCCTCCCTGGCGCAGCATTTCGGATTCGCGGTAAGGGTAGGGACGGGTGGCGATACGGGTCATGTGCGGACGGTGCTCAATAAAGTGTTCAGGTTTTGCTTGCGCCAGAACTTACGCTGGGCGAGTTTGGTGCTCGCTACCGTCATCCAGTTGTGACGGTGGCTGAGCACCAGGGTGACGCGGCCGACGCGGCCCTCTTTGAGCGCGGCCAGCAGCGGCGCGAACCACTCCTGCTCCAGGCGCTGCATGCGGGCCAGCCAGTCGGCCCAGTCGCCGGTTTGCGCCGACGGAATCAGCTCCGCCAGCACGGCGGTGACGGCGGCGCCGTTGGCGGCATCGGCAATCAGCCGCGCGGCCTCCGGCGCGCGCCGCTCGGGCGCGGCCAGCGCCTGCATCCAGGACGGCGCGCCGGCGCTGGCCACCCACAGCGGCGTCGCCGCCGGGGTAACGGGCGCGGAGCCGCCCCACAGCCAGAACGAATTGACCTGTTGCAGGCCGCGTTCGTGACGCGCTTCGTTGACCGGGTGCTCGTGCCACAGCATCTGGATCTCGTTTTGCAGCTTGCGGTAATCGCGCGCGCGCTCGCCCTCCGGCACCCAGTCGCTAATGTATTGAGTGGTGGCTGCGTCCGGCGAGGCGGTGCGCAGGCCGGACCAGTCGTCGGCGCGCGTGAACCACAACCCCGGCGTCGCGTACAGCAGCGGCTTGCCCAGTTCCTCGAAGTAGGGGCGGGCGATGTCGTACAGGCTGCGCGATTCGTCCTCGGTCAGCTGCAGCGCGCGCGGGTCCGACAGCAGCGAGTGGGTTCGTGAGATCTGGATATTCGCCGGCTGCACCACGAACCAGTGGCCGCTCGCAGCCGCCGTGGCCAGCTCCGGGCCGCAGCCGCGCATGGCGGCGGTGGCCACCGGGGCGCCGGTATCGGGGCGATCGGGCGCGGGCGCCAGGCCGAGCGCATGGCTCAGCCATGCCTCATGCGGCAGCACGCGGCTGTTGTTGTCGAAAATGGCGGTATTGGCATCGCTGTGGCGCGACAACAATGCCGCCAGGGCGGGAGTTTGCAGGGCGCGGATCAGGTCGCGCGCCATCTCCGCAGGGGGTAGCGCGTAAGGCAGAACAAGGGTGATTTCAGTCATCCCGAGATTGTAGGGCATTGCGGCGGAGGACGAAAAAATCTTTCGACCAAAATATCCATCAGGTTGTCAAGAATTAAATACAACATTCCAAGAAGATATTGAAAATAAAATCACTGTAGTGGACAAAAATCAATTGTCTAAAGCAAAATTGATATGTAATATGAGCAACTTAAATGATTTGCAGGCATCACTTAACGTCCGTGTATGCCTCCGCGAGCAGCGCCGCCGATCACCTAGACCACGTGATAGCAGCCGCTCAGCTACTCAACTCCTAAAAGAATTAGAAGGCACTACGACATGAGTTCGATTAACCTTGCTACCACTATTCACATTTGCGAAGATACCGAAGGTAATTTCGATGTACGCGACATTTTGTCCGCAGCCGGTTACGCGGCCACGTCCTCGCTGAACGTGAGCGCCATGTACGTGATGCTGCCGGACGGCACCACGTCGACCAAGAACACCCCTTTGTTCGGCAAGGTTGATGCCGACACCATTTATATCCGTCCGGGCCAGTGGCATGCCGACTACAACGGCAAGTTCACCACCATCGAATTCGTGGTCGACCAGGGCGGCGGCAATACCGTGACGATGACGCTGCAAGTGATCGTCGATCCGGTCAACGACGCGCCCACCGCCGCCAACAAGACCTTTAATCTGGACAACGGCAACGCCGTGGTGCTGTCGCAGGGCGACTTCGGTTTCGTTGACGCGGTCGAGCACGACGCCTTCCAGTCCGTCATCGTCACCTCGTTGCCGACCGCCGGCAAATTGCTGCTCAATGGCGTGGCCATCGCCGCCAACACCGAGGTGTCGGCCGCCGACATCGCCGCCGGCAAGCTTGCCTTCGAGCCGAGCCAGAGCACGTCGGGCAGTTTCGACATCGGCTTCAAGGTTCGCGACGCGGGCGGTCTGGTCGGCTGCGGCGCTGCCGACACCAGCGCCACGCCAAACTACCTGACCTTCAAGGTGCCGCAAGCGCATCTGGGCGATTTCGTATGGGAAGACGGCAACGGTAACGGCGTGCAGGACGCAGGCGAGGCCGGCATCGGCAATGTCGTCGTCGAGCTCAAGGACGGCGCCGGTAAAGTCGTCGCCAGCACCACCACGGACGCCTCCGGCCAATACCACTTCGACGTCGACGCCGGCACCTATTCGGTGTCGGTCAAGGCGCCGGCCGGCTTCAAGCCGGTCGGCCAGGACCAGGGCGGCAACGACGCCACCGACAGCGACATCGACGCCGCCGGCAGCACCGGCGCTATCGCGCTGACCCCGGGGGAGACCAACAACAAGGCCGACGCCGGCCTGTACCGCGCGGCATCGCTGGGCGACACCGTCTGGTACGACACCAACCGCAACGGCAGCCAGGACGCCGGCGAAGCGGGCGTGGCGGGCGTGCGCGTCACCTTGCTCGACGCCAGCGGCAACCCTGTCGGCGCCGCCGTCACCACGGACGCCAACGGCCACTACCAGTTCAACGACCTCAAACCGGGCACTTACAGCGTTCAGTTCGACAAGACCAGCCTGCCGGCGCACCATCTGTTCACCGCCCAGGGCCAGGGCAGCGACGCCGCCCTCGATTCGAACGCCGACACCACCACCGGCCAGACCGCGCAAGTGACTTTGGTCTCGGGCGACAGCAACCAGACCCTGGACGCCGGCATCGTCGCCGAGCGCGCCACCCTGGGCGACCGCGTGTGGGAAGACAGCAACGGCAACGGCGTGCAGGACGCGGGCGAAGCCGGCCTGGTTGGCGTCAACGTCGAGTTGCGCGACGCCAGCGGCAACGTGGTCGCCACCACCACCACCGGCGCCGACGGCAACTACAGCTTCACCGTCGATGCCGGCCAGTACAAGATCGCCGTCACCGCGCCAGCCGGCATGACCGTCACCGGCCAGAACGCCGGCGCCAACACGGCCGCCGACAGCGATATCGATGCTTCCGGCCTGAGCGGCCTGGTCACCCTGACTCCGGGCCAGGTCGACAACACCGTTGACGCCGGCCTGTACCGCGCCGCGTCGCTGGGCGACCGCGTCTGGCTCGACGCCAACCGCAACGGCGTGCAGGATGCCGGCGAAGCGGGCGTGGCCGGCGTCAAGGTCACCTTGCTCGATGGCAGCGGCAATCCGGTCGGCGCCAGCGCCACCACCGACGCCAACGGCGGCTACAGCTTCACCAACCTCAAGCCGGGCACCTACAGCGTGCAGTTCGACAAGGCCACCTTGCCAGCCGGCCATACCTTCACGGCCGCCGACCAGGGCGGCAACGACGCCACCGACTCCGACGCCAACGCCGCCACCGGCGCCAGCGCGCAAGTCACGCTGGTTTCCGGCGCCAACAACGTCGATCTCGACGCCGGCGTGGTCGTGGTCCAGGCCAAGCTGGGCGATACCGTCTGGGAAGACAAGAACGCCAACGGCGTGCAGGACAGCGGCGAGGCGGGCATCGGCAACGTGACCGTCGAGCTCAAGGACGCCAGCGGCAAAGTGGTGCAAACCACCAGCACCGACGCGGCCGGCCGCTACAACTTTACCGCCGATCCTGGCAGCTACACCGTGTCGGTCAAGGCCCCGGCCGGCTACATCTTCACCGGCAAGGACGCCGGCGCGGACGACGCCAGGGACAGCGATGTCGGCGCCACCGGCCAGACCGACGCGATCACGCTGAACGCGGGCGACGTCAACAACACCGTCGATGCCGGCCTGTACAAAAACGCCAGCGTGGGCGACCGCGTCTGGCTCGACACCAACAAGAACGGCGTGCAAGACAGCGGCGAAGCGGGCGTGTGCAACGTCAAGGTCAGCCTGTTCGACGCCGACGGCAAGCAGGTCGGCGCCAGCGTCACCACCGACGCCAGCGGCAATTATCAGTTCAGCAACCTCAAGCCGGGCAACTACAGCGTCGTGTTCGACAAGGCAAGCCTGCCGGAAGGCATGGCCTTCACCAGCGCCAACCAGGGCGCCAACGACGCCGTCGACTCCGACGTCAACGCCGCCGGCCAGTCGCACACCTTCACGTTGACTTCCGGCCAGGTCGACAAGACCGTCGACGCCGGCGTATTGGCGGCCGCCACCATCGGCGACCGCGTCTGGATCGACAATAACGGCAACGGTCTGCAGGACAGCGGCGAAGCGGGCAAGGCCGGCGTCACCGTCGAATTGCGCGACAACGGCGGCAAGGTGCTCAAGACCACCACCACCGACAACAGCGGCAACTACAAGTTCAGCGTCGAGGCCGGCACCTATTCGGTCGCCATCAAGACTCCGACCGGCTACACCGTCACCACGCAAAAGATCGGCAGCAACAACGCCACCGACAGCGATGCCGACGCCAGCGGCAACCTCGGCAGCGTGACCGTCACCGCCGGCCAGAACGTCACCACCATGGACGCGGGTATCTATCAGAAGGGCAGCATCGGCGACAAGGTCTGGTTCGACACCAACGGCGACGGCATCCAGCAAAGCGGCGAAGCCGGCGCCAAGGGCGTGGGCGTGACCTTGCTGAACGAGAAAAACGTGGTCGTCGGCACCACCACCACCGACGCCAGCGGCCTGTATTCGTTCGGCGACCTCGGTCCGGGCAAGTATTCGGTCAAGTTCGCGGCGGTCGACGGTTATCTGTTCACCAAGCAGAACCAGGGCGGCAGCGACAGCCTGGACTCGGACGTCGACAGCACCGGCAAGAGCGCGCAGATCACGCTGGCCTCCGGCGTCAACGACAAGACCCATGACGCCGGCCTGGTCAAGGTCTCCAGCATCGGCGACACCATCTGGGAAGACAGCAACTACAACGGCGTGCAGGACAAGGGCGAGCAGGGCGTCGATGGCGTCACCGTCAAGCTGTACGACGGCAACAACGTGCTCAAGGGCACCACCGTCACCCACGACGGCGGCCAATATCTGTTTGGCGGCCTGTCGGCCGGCAACTACAAGGTCGAAGTGGTCAAGGCCAACGGCTGGTTCTTCACCAAGGCCGACGTCGGCGACTACGCCACCGATTCGGATGTGACCAGCGTTGCCGGTAACACCGGTCGCACCGACGCGATCAGCCTGGCCGCCGGTGAGCAGATGCGCTCGGTCGACGTCGGCATCTACCGCAAGGGCAGTATCGGCGACAAGGTCTGGCGCGACGGCAACCACAACGGCGTGCAGGACAGTGGCGAGGAAGGCATCGGCGGCATCACCGTGTCGCTGTACGACACCGCCAACAACAAGCTGGGTACGGTCAAGACCGACACCAACGGCAACTACAAATTTGCCGATTTGACGCCAGGCAATTACTACCTGGTGTTCGACAAGTCCAACGTGCTGTTCAAGAACTACAACATGAACGACTGGAAGTGGGGCGTGAAGAACACCGGCAGTAACGACGCCATCGATTCGGACGTCAACGGCGACATGATTTCCAAGGTCAACGTCACCAAGACCGACACCATCAACCTGAGCTCGGGCGAGAACGATATGAGCTGGGACGCCGGCATCACGCCGATCGCGATCGATCTGAACGGCGACGGCATCCACACCATCGCCCGTGGCGACATGCACGGCAGCTTCGACCTGCTGGGCACCGGCAAGGCGATCCAGTCGGGCTGGCTGTCCAAGGCCGACGGTTTCCTGGCGATCGACAGCAATGGCAATGGCAGCATCGACAACATCAGCGAACTGTTCGGCGGCACCGGCAAGGGTTCGGGCTTCGCCAAGCTGGCCAGCTACGACAGCAACGCCGACGCCGTGGTCAACGCCTCGGATGCGCACTTTGCCAGTCTGTTGATCTGGCAAGACGCCAACAGCAACGGAAAAACCGACGCGGGCGAGCTCATTTCGCTGGCGGCCGCCGGGGTGACCGGGCTGAACGTCGGTTACACCGAGCTGCCTTTCCTCGACGCCAACAACAATCTGCACCTGGAGCGTAGCAGCGTCACGATGAGCAACGGCAAGACCGCCGACATGACCGACGTCTACTTCAACGTTGCCGCGTCCGACGCTGTCGCCGCCGGCGTGACCCTGCCGACCATGGCCGATCTGATGGCCGACAGCGCGCACCAAGTTCAACTGGTGGGCCAAAACCAGCAGTGCGAGCCAGCGTTCGCCTAAGTTTGTATCAGTTTCTCCCTAAGCCGTATAACGACATTTACTTTTATAGAAGAAAAAATATCATGCAAATCAAATTCACCGCCATCAAAGCAGCCATCCTTTCCGCATCCCTGGCACTGTCCGGCGCCGCATTCGCCAGCCAGACCTACACCACGACCGTTACCGCCGATGACGACAGCCTGGTAATCAACCTGGGCGGCAAGAACTTCGTCGACTCCATCGCCGTCGGCATTCCGGTGATCGAACTGAACAGTAGCCTCAGCGCGCAGAACAGTTTCCTGGCCTTCTGCGTCGAGCCAACCGTCGGCCTGCAAGGCAATGCCGTCTACACCGCTAGCCAGGCCGACGTGAAGAACAGCGTCAAGGCGCTGTACGAAACCTCGTACACCACTGCCATGCATGACAGCGTCAGCCAGAAGGCGTTTCAGATGGCGCTGTGGGAATTGGTGGCTGACGACGGCAATATCTACGCAGACAGCGGCAAGCAATACTTCGTCAGCGGCGGCAATAGCAGCGCCGACGCGGCATTCCAGATGCTGGACCTGGCCTCGAAGCACACGGTGCTGAGCAATATCTACACCTACACCAGCTTCACCGGCATCGGTTCGAACGGCCAGGCGTCGCAGCAATTGCTGGGCGTGGCGATGGCCGCACCGGTGCCGGAAGCGAGCACCTGGGCCATGCTTGGCCTGGGTCTGGGCCTGATCGGCTTCATGGGTCGCCGCAAGTCGGGTCAGGACGAAAAGTTCGCCTGATAGCTTGACCGTCGCGCCGCCGCTCCCCTGGCGGTGCGACGATTTCTCGCCGCAGTGGGGCGTTTCACCCATGGAATGCTATTTATATGGCAAACTTCGGGCTCACTTCAGTTGATCGCCCCGGTAGCCCATGAGTATAGTCAAGAATTTGCCGTTTGAATGGCTGGTCGGCCTGCGCTACACGCGCGCCGGCAAGCGTAGCGGCCGCAACAGTTTTATCTCCTTCATTTCCCTCATTTCCATGGCCGGCATCGGCCTCGGCACGGCCGCGCTGATCGTGGTGCTATCCGTGATGAATGGCTTCGAGAAAGAAGTGACCACCCGCATGCTATCGGTGCTGGCACACGTCGAGGTGTTCGACCTGCGCGGCAGCATGCCGAACTGGGAGCAACGCGCCCGCGTAGCGTCCGCCAACCCCGAGGTGCGCGCCGCCGCACCCTTCGTCGAGACCGAGGGCATGCTGATCCGCGACGATATCCTGCGCCCATCGGTCGTGCGCGGCGTATTGCCGTCCGCCGAGAAGAACGTTTCCGAGGTCGGTGAGCACATGCGTTCGGGCAGCCTCGACACGCTCAAAGCCGGTCAATTCAATATCGTGCTGGGTGCGGAGCTGGCCCGGGCGCTCAAGGTCGAGCTCGGCCAGACGGTGACCCTGGCCCGCGCGCAAGGGCCGGGCGCCGGCAACGCGATGCAGCCGCGCGTGCGTTCGCTGACGGTGACGGGGATTTTCGAGGTCGGCCACAATCAGTTCGACTCCGGCCTGGCGCTCATCAATATCAGCGATGCCGAGGAACTGGCCGGGCTGAGCGCGCCGTCCGGCCTGCGTCTGCGCCTGGCCAACATGCAGCGCGCGCCCGAGGTGGCGCGGCAGTTGAAGCAGTCGATGCCGGGAGATTTGTTCATGCGCGACTGGACCAGCGCCAATTCGACCTGGTTTGCCGCGGTGAAAAGCCAGAAGAACATGATGTTCATCATCCTGACCATGATTATCGCGGTCGCGGCCTTCAACCTGGTCGCGACGCTGGTGATGACCGTGACAGACAAGCAGGCCGATATCGCCATTTTGCGTACCTTGGGCGCTTCGCCGGCGTCGATCATGAAGATATTCATGATCCAGGGCGCGCTGACCGGCGTGCTGGGAACCGTCTTCGGCGTCGCGCTGGGGTCGCTGCTGGCGGTCAACATCCACATCATCGTACCGTTTATCGAAGGCTTGTTCGGGATGCATTTCCTGTCCAAGGATATTTACCTGATCAGTTCGGTGCCTTCCGACCTGCGCCTGTCCGATGTCACGCGCATTGGTATCGTTTCGGTGTTGCTGGCCTTCGTGGCGACGATTTATCCAAGCTGGCGCGGCGCCCGCGTCAAGCCGGCGCAGGCGCTGCGCTACGAGTGAGGCGCGCTGCTCCGGGCTCCGTGCTGCGCCGCACGCATGGAACGCTATTTATATGGCAAACTGCTGACTTCGCCGATTTTGTCCGCTGGAACACATGAGTATCATTAAGAATCTACCGTTTGAATGGCTGGTCGGCTTGCGCTACACGCGCGCCGGCAAGCGCAGCGGGCGTAACAGTTTTATCTCCTTTATCTCCCTGATTTCGATGGCGGGCATCGGCCTGGGCGTCGCCGCGCTGATCGTCGTGCTGTCGGTGATGAACGGCTTCCAGAAGGAAGTGACCGGCCGCATGCTGTCGGTGCTGGCGCACGTGGAGGTATTCGACCCGCGCGGCTCGATGCCGAACTGGCAGGCCGCCGCCGCCGAGGCGCGCAAGAATCCGGAGGTGATCGGCACCGCGCCGTTCGCCGAAACCCAGGGCATGCTGGTGCGCGACGATATCCTGCGCCCGGCCATCGTCCGTGGCGTGCTGCCGGAGCAGGAGCCGGACGTCTCCGACGTCGCCAAACAGACCCGCCGCGGCAGTTTCAGCGCGCTGCAGCCTGGCGCCTACAACATCGTGCTGGGAATCGAGCTGGCGCGCGCGCTGCGCGTCAACCTCGGCGAGAAGGTCACGCTGGCGCTGGCGCAGGGACAGGCCACGCCTGCCGGCATGCTGCCGCGCATGCGCTCGTTCAATGTGGTCGGCATTTTCGAGGCCGGCCACAACGAGTTCGACTCCGCGCTGGCCTTCGTACACCTGACCGACGCTGAAAAGCTGCTGCGTTTGGACGCGCCGGCCGGCCTGCGTCTGCGCCTGTCCGACATGAACCGCGCGCCGCAAGTGGCGGTGGATCTCGAGCGCACGATGCCCGGTCACCTGGTCATGCGCGACTGGTCCAAACTGAACGCCAACTGGTTCGCCGCCGTGCAGACCGAAAAGCGCATGATGTTTATCATCCTGACGTTGATCATCGCGGTCGCCGCCTTCAACCTGGTGTCCACGCTGGTGATGACGGTGACCGACAAGCAGGCCGATATCGCCATTTTGCGTACACTGGGCGCCTCGCCGCGCTCGGTCATGAAGATTTTCATGATCCAGGGCGCGCTGGTCGGCATCCTCGGCACCGTACTGGGCGTGGCCGGCGGCGTGCTGGTGGCGCTCAATATCGACATCATCGTGCCGTTTATCGAACATTTATTAGGAGTGCAGTTCTTGTCCAAGGATATTTACTACATCAGCGCCGTGCCGTCGGACCTGCGCTGGCCGGACGTTTTCAAGATCGGCGGCGTGGCCGTGGTGCTGGCCTTTGTCGCCACGATCTACCCAAGCTGGTGGGCCGCCCGCGTCAAACCTGCGGAGGCATTGCGCTATGAGTAATCCGACGAACAACCTGGAACCGGTGGTCCTGTCCTGCCGCAACCTGGGCAAGACCTTCACGCAGGGCAGCTACTCGGTCAAAGTGCTGGCCGGGATCGATATCGATGTACGGCGCGGCGAACGCGTGGCCATCGTCGGCGCCTCCGGCTCCGGTAAATCGACGCTGCTGCATCTGCTGGGCGGTCTCGATACGCCAAGCACCGGCAGCGTGACCCTGCTGGGCAAGGACTTCGCCAACCTGAGCGAAACGGCGCGCGGCGATCTGCGCAACGCGTCGCTGGGCTTTGTCTACCAGTTCCATCACCTGCTACCGGAGTTCTCCGCGCTGGACAACGTCGGCATGCCGCTGATGATACGCCGCGTCAAGCGCAGCGACGCGACCAGCGCAGCGGAACAAATCCTGGCCCGCGTGAATCTGGCCAAGCGCGTCACCCACGTGCCGGGCGAGTTGTCCGGTGGCGAACGTCAGCGCGTGGCCCTCGCGCGCGCACTGGTCACGCAGCCCGCCTGCGTGCTGGCCGACGAACCGACCGGCAACCTCGATCACGCCACCGCGCAGCAGATTTTCGATTTGATGCTGGAGCTGTCGCGCACCCTGGGCACGGCCTTCGTCATCGTCACCCACGATATCGAACTGGCGCGCCGCTGCGATCGCGTTCTTCGCCTGACCGACGAAGGTTTGAAACCCTACCAGGACTAATATCATGTGGATCGACACCCACTGCCACCTCGATGCGCACGAATTCGGCGACGAATCGGCCGAACAGGCGCGCAAGGCTAAGGAGCAGGGTGTCGGCATGATCGTCATCCCGGCGGTAGAGACGGCCAATTTCTCCATCGTCGCGCAGTTGGCGGCCAGCGTCGATAACGGCTGTTATGCGCTCGGCATCCACCCCATCTATGTCCCGAACGCGAAGGAAGACGATTTGCGCGTGCTGCGCGAGCAGGTCGAGGCGGCACTGTCGGATCCGCGCTTCGTGGCCCTGGGCGAGATCGGCCTGGACTTCTTCATCCCCATGTTGACCGATCCGGCGATGCGCGAGAAGCAGATCTTCTTCTTCCGCGAGCAGCTCAAGATCGCCCGCGATTTCGATCTGCCGGTGTTGATGCATGTGCGCCGCTCGCAGGACGTGGTGCTCAAGCATGTGCGCCAGATCCGGCCGGCCGGCGGCATCGCGCATGCGTTCAATGGCAGCTTTCAGCAGGCGCAGGGCTACATCGACCTGGGATTCAAGCTGGGTTTCGGTGGCGCCATGACCTTTACCCGCGCGCTGCAGATACGCCGCATGGCCGCCGAGCTGCCGCTGGAGGCGATCGTGCTGGAAACGGACGCGCCGGACATCTCACCCAGCTGGATACATCCGGGGCGTAACAGTCCCGATCAAATTCCCCGTATCGGCGCTGTCCTCGCCGAACTGCGCGGCATCAGCGTCGAGGAGGTGGCGTCGGCGACCACCGCCAACGCCAGACAATCACTTACACGCATCTAGAGACGGTTAAAGGCACAGAATCGCGCCTTGCGTGTTGCGATGCCTCAAATTTTGTGTAATTGACCACTGGTTGTTACATTTGGATAGAATTATTGATGAGTCCACAGTGCATAATCGCCAATATTTGCCTGTCAAAACTCACGGAATCCATATGAAACCAGACGTTCGCCTTGCCGCCGCCCTCCTGTTCGTTCCTGTCATGTGCTTCGCCGATACCAGCGAGGTGTCGGAGCGCCAAATCGACGTTCCCAAATGCAAAACTCCTGCGGCCAAAGTCGTCTTCACCGAATTCAAATGCAAGTCCGCCGATTGCTCGTCCGGCGCCGGCCAGCAGGACCCGCGCCAGTACCGCTGGTGGGAGCGTTCGGGCACCGTGGCGCAACCAAGCTACACCGGCGTGGGCACCGGCATGACCGAGATGCTGGCCACCGCGCTGACGCAGACCGGCTGCTTCGACGTGCAGGAGCGCGCCGAAATGGAGGAGATTAACAAGGAGCTGGCGCTGATCGGCAAAAAAGTCGAGGCCGAAGCGGCCGACTACATGATCACCGGCTCGATCACGTCGCTGGGCTTCGAACAGAGCTCCACCGGCCTGGGCGGCCTGAGCTTCCTCAAGGGCCCGCTGGGCATGCTGGCCGGCGCGGTCGATTACAAGAAATCCAAGGTCCACATGAACATGGACATCCGCGTGGTGGACGTCAAGCGCGCCAAGATCATCGCCTCCAAGACCTTCCAGGCCAATAACGAGAAGACCGGCTTCGGCGTTTCGGCGATGGGCTGGGGCGGCGGCACCGGGCTGGGTGGCAATCACGCCAGCATCAGCGGCTCGCCGCTGGAAGAGGTGGCGCGCGACCTGCTGGTGAAGTCGACGTCTTTCCTGACCGAGACCATCGCCGCAAAAAACATCAATGAGCGTATCGCGGTCAAGGCCACCGACGTCTCGCCAAAATAAGCGCGGCAGTTTCTTTTGCATGGTTTGCCCACACAGGGATGGAAAATGAAAAAACTGTTGGCTTGCGCGTTGAGCGGTTTGCTGCTGGCCGGCTCCGCTAGTGCGGAAATTTTGACCTACAGCTTCACCGGTACGGTTTTCGGTATTATGGAAGGCAACAGCGAAGACTGGTCATGGGTATCGAGCACCAGCTTGCCCGGCTACACGATCAGCGAGAACGGCGAGGTCCACGGCCAGTTCTGGATCGACACCGCACAGCCGCTATCCTGCGATGGCTCAGAAGGGCGCTCATGCCGCTACACGGTGCCCGGCGCCAGGACCGGCGTCAGCGCCACGCTCGCCGATGGCACAGTTGCGGGCCCGTCTGCCGCATCGGCGTCGGGCCACTTGAGCACCGGAGCGTCGCCTGATGTTCCGGACAACTGGTATATAGATAGCGCGAGCAATGATGGCCGCGTTGAGCAATGGAATTCAGTGCTTTTCGCCGCGCCGTTGGGCCAAAGCGTGATTGTAGACGGCAGCATCCCGTTATCGATGTTAACGCTCGAAAACAATCTTTTGTCACAGTTCTCTCTTTATTACCACGATCTCGCCAGTGACTCATACTCGCGCGTGCTGGGTAATTTGAACACAGTCACGCTGGTCCCCACGCCTGCCGTTCCCTCCGCAGTACCCGAACCGGAAACTTACACCATGCTCGGCGCCGGCTTCGCCTTGTTGGCGTTCTCGTTGCGGCGGCGCGCAGCCAAGACGGGCATGCTCGTCAGCCAGTAAGCGCAACAGTTTCTTTGGCACGCAACGAACGCCGGCAGGGTTATCCTGCCGGCGTTCTTGTTTGTTTGCAGAAAAGCTTAGGTTGATCCGGATCAAAGGCCGCATCGACTCCGTGTATCGCCTCCGCGACCTTGCATAGTATCGCTGTGTCGGCCGGAATGGCTCGCCGACTGTCGCGCAGCAAATAGTTTGTTGGAACTATAATACTGGCCTTTGATTTCTATGGTGCCAACATGACCACGCTCACCCACTCCCGCGTTGCTAATTTGCTGCCCTGTTATCACGAAGTGCCGGCGTGAACAGGCGGCACCGTTTTTTGACGGCGCTCGACGCATGGTTCGTTCGCCGCACTGCATTTCTCGCCCATCCGCGCGCGCCAAGGGTGGCCGCATTACTGATTCCGATACTGTTTGGCTTAATGTCGGTGGTGATCGGCCAGGATGCCAATTGGGATCTGCGCAACTATCACGTGTACAACGTGCACGCGTTGCTGAACGACCGCATAGGCTTCGACCTGGCGCCTGCGCGCTTTCAGACCTATTTCAACCCCACGCTGGACCTGCTTTATTATGGTTTGAACCGCTGGTTGTCGCCGCATGCGGTCGGCTTCGTCATGGGTGCCTTACAAGGCCTGAATTTCGTTCTTCTGCTGGCGATCGCGCGCCAGCTGAGCGGCGTGTCCGCCGATTGGCGTATACCGCTTCTGTTAGCCGCTGTCGCCATGCTGGGCCCTGGTTTCCGTGGCGAGCTGGGCAACACAATGGGGGACAACACGACCGCGCTGTTTCTGCTGGGGGCGCTGTATCTGGTCTTGTCCCGCTGGGATGCGGTGCTGGAGCCGGTTGCGAAGGCCGCAATGGTGGTGCTGTGTGCCGGTTTGTTGATGGGCGCGGCCACCGGATTAAAGTTAACCAACGTTGCCTATGCGGTTGCGCTGTGCCTGGCCTTGTTAGCCTTGCCTTTGCCGTATGCCCGACGTTTCGGACTCGCTTTTCTGTTCGGTATCGGAGTGCTCGCAGGCATGGCGCTCATGGGCGGCTGGTGGTTCGTGAAGATGTGGCACATGTTCGCCAACCCGCTGTTCCCGCAATTCAATAACATCTTCCACAGCCCTTGGGCGGCCGAGACCGGTGTTATCGATACGTCGTTTTTGCCGAAGACCCTGTTGGAGTATCTGTCTTGGCCGTTCATCTTTGCAGCCGATTACCGACGCGTGACGGAGGTGGCGCACAGCCTGATCATGTGGCCTGTGACCTATTTGCTGTTTGCGGCATTCGGTTTGATGGCGTTGTTGCGCCGTCTGCGCGGCGCTGGCGCCCCTGTCACCAGCGCACGTGCGCGCTTTTTCTTGCTGTTTTTCGCTCTGGCCTATCTGGTCTGGATGCGCATGTTCAGCATTTACCGTTATCTGATTGCTCTGGAACTGCTCATGCCGCTGGCGGTCTGGCTGTTATGGCGCGGCATCGCCAGCAGTGCGCGGGCCGCCCAACGTCTGACTGCGGTCACATTGGTAGTGTTGCTGCTCTGCGCAATGCCGACGCCGCAGTGGGGCAACGCGCAGTGGGGCAAGCAGGCCTATAGCGCCGAGATGCCGGTGTTCACCCAGCCCGCGCAGACCGTCATTTTTTTCGCGAACCCGGAGCCGCCGATGGGGTGGATGGTGACGATGTTCCCGGCTCAGATAAAGTTCATTGGCGTCGATACCGGCTTTCCGGAGTCGCCGGCATGGCGACAACGTATGCGCGAGGCGGTGGCCGAACGCAGCGGCCCGCACTACGTCATGTTAGGGGCTGTGAAGAATGAGAAGCTCGATACCATGCGCAACAAGCTGGCTGCGGCGCAATGGCTGGGCTTGACCGAGGACGCCGCTGGCTGCACAAAGCTGGACTGGCTGGGGCGCGTGGTTCGGCTGCAGGTGGAATTGCGCCGATTACCATCGGGTGGTTGCACCTTTGAGCTGCCGCCGCAGCATCGCGAGGTGGATCTGGTGACACCGAATCGTGTCATCGCCGCTGCGGCGGCGGACCATTTGCAGCGGCATGGCATTTCCATGGATATGGACAGCTGCAAGGCTTATCCGGCCGCGCTGGGCCGCAAAACCTATATGTATCAACTGTGCCGTGCGACCCCATGGAAACGCTCGCATTGATCAGGATCAAAGGCGGCATCGATGCCATGTTTGCTCCCGACACGCTTGCATAGTATCGCTCTGACGGCCTTAAGGCATGGCCGATTGCTCAATTGCACCAGTGGTGCACCGGCGAGGTGGCTATGCGGATGGCGATCATTGGCTTTGCGGCGGGGGCGGCGTTCTTGCAAACGCGGTCGGCGCTACCTGGCGTCCCTGTCTTGGCCTGGCTTGCGTGTTCTTCGCCAGTCTGGTTGGCGCTAGGGCAAATCGCAGTTAAGCGCATTTTGCCCACGGATGGGACGCTGTGGCAGCGAATTTTACGCGCGGCGCACGCTTTATTGGTTGGCGCGGTAGTCGGCTTTTACTGGGCGGCCTGGCTGGCGCATGTGGCGTTGTCATCGCAATTAGCCAGCGCGGACGAGGGACGGGATTTTACGGTCGTAGGCACCGTCGACAACTTGCCTTATCGGTTTGCGCAGGGCGTGCGTTTTAACTTTGCCGTGGAGCGTGTAGTGGACGGCCCCGGCGGGGCGCTGCATACGATGCCCGGTCCGGCGCCGGTTCCTCCCCGTATCGCGTTGTCGTGGTATGCCGGCTTTCGCGACCAGGTGACCGAAGTGGGAAACGTGCAACCGGGCGAACGCTGGCAGCTCACCGTCCGTCTGCAACGCCCTCACGGCAACGCCAACGAATACGGTTTCGATTACGAAGCGTGGTTGCTGGAGCAGGGCGTTCGGGCGACCGGTTACGTGCGGCCAAATCACGGCAACGGGCGCCTGGACAGCTTTGTCTTCAGCGTCCACAACCTCGTCGAGCATTGCCGCGCCGCGCTGCGCGCACGGATTATGGCGGCGCTTCCCGACAAACCCTACGCGGGCGTGATTGTCGCCTTGGTGGTGGGTGACCAGCGCGGGATCGATCAATCCGACTGGAAGGTATTCACCAATACCGGTATCGGTCATCTGGTCAGCATCAGCGGATTGCACATCACGATGGTGGCGGGTTTGTTTGCGCTGATCGCCTTTACGTTGTGGCGACATTCGTTCTTCACACGCGCGCAATTGCCGTTGCTACTGCCAGCGCAAAAAGTCGCGGCGCTGGTCGGCGCTGCCGTGGCATTGTTCTATGTGCTGCTGGCCGGCTTCGGGGTGCCGGCGCAGCGTACCCTGTACATGTTGATCGTAGTCGCCGCCGCGCTGTGGCTGAACCGGATCGCCAGTGTGTCGCATGTGTTGTGCACCGCGCTGGGCGTCGTGGTGCTGCTTGATCCATGGGCTGTGCTGTGGCCGGGATTTTGGTTGTCGTTCGGCGCGGTGGCCGTCATTTTGTATTCCACAGTTGGCCGTACCACGCTGCGTTCAGCGCGCCGAGTTCAGGGCGCCGAGGATACTTCGCATGACGCACATCCCGGGCAGACGGCGGCTGCGCGGTGCTGGGCGGCCATGCGCGTCGGCGCGCATACGCAGTACGCCGTCACGCTTGGACTGGTGCCGCTGACCATGCTGCTGTTCGCGCAGGTATCCGTCATCAGCCCATTGGCGAACGCGGTGGCGATACCGCTGATTAGTCTAGTCGTCACGCCGCTGGCGCTGGTCGGCAGCATGCTGCCGCTGACATTGGCCAGCTTCGTCCTCAGTTTGGCCCATTCGATCGTCGAGTGGCTCACTATTTGCCTGCAATGGTTCAGCGGTCTGCGTTACGCGGTCTGGCGCGCGCCGACACCGCCTTTGTGGCTGTTTTGTTGGGCGATGTCCGGCACCGTGTGGCTGCTCGCGCCGCGCGGGTGGCCGGTTCGCTGGCTTGGCCTGGCGACGTGGATACCGCTGCTGGCGGCCGAGCCGTCGCACCCGGAACCGGGCCGCATGACGGTGACCGCTTTCGATGTGGGGCAGGGCATGGCGTTGTTGATAGAGACCAGCCATCATCGGCTGCTGTACGATACCGGCCCAAGCTACGGTCCCGAAATCAACGCCGGCAACCGCGTCATATTGCCATATCTGCGGGCGCGCGGCATCCCCTCGCTCGACGCCATGATTGTGAGCCACAGCGACGTCGATCATTCAGGCGGCGCCTTGTCGGTGCTGGACGGCTTGCCGGTCGATTGGGTACTCGGATCGCTGCAGCCCAGTCATCCGATCATGGCGGCGGCCCGGCGGCAGGTGCAGTGCGCCGCAGGCCAGGCGTGGACCTGGGACGGCGTGCGCTTCGAGATACTGCATCCGCTGGCAGCCAGCTACGCCGACAACACGCTGAAACCCAATGCGCGGGGCTGTACGCTGAAAATCACCGCCGGCGGCAAATCCATGCTGCTCGCCGGGGACATCGAGGCCTTGCAAGAATCGCAACTGGTGTCGCGCGACCATGAGCGGCTGCGGGCCGACGTCCTGCTGGTTCCCCATCATGGCAGCGGCACCAGTTCGACGCCGGAGTTCCTGGAAGCGGTAAGCCCGCAGACCGCCGTGTTCCAGGTCGGCTACCGCAACCGCTACCAGCATCCCAAAAAAGAAGTCTACGACCGTTACGGCGCGCTGCACATCCAACGCCTGCGGACCGACCAATCGGGCGCATTGACCTTCGATTTCGGTGAGACGATAGACATGGCCAGCTACCGTGAATCGCATGCACGCTACTGGTACGGCCGTTGAATTAGAGCCTTCCCACCAGCCGCTGGCCGGATCTGCCGTTACAATTGGCTGATAATAACCATACGGAGACCGCTTGTGAGCAAGCCCAAGCTGCATTTCGCCCACGCCAACAGCTACCCGGCGGGCGTGTACCGCCAGTTCTTCGAGCGCCTGAACGACCAATTCGACATCCAGGCGCTCGATATGCACGCGCATAACCCCAATTACCCGGTAACCGATTGCTGGCCGCGCCTCGTCGACGAATACATCGCCGAACTGACAGCGCGCTATACGGAGCCAGTGATCCTGGTCGGCCATTCGCTGGGCGGCATGCTGAGTTTACTGGTCGCCCACGCGCGACCGGATCTGGTGCGCTGCGTCGTCATGCTCGACGCGCCGGTGGTCGCCGGCTGGCGCGCGCTGGTCTGGCGCACCATCAAGCTGGTTGGCAAGCAGTATGACGTGCCGCCGGCTAAATTCTCCAAACGCCGCCGCAATGTGTGGCCGAGCGCCGCCGCCGCCTATGAGCACTTCGCCAGCAAGGATATTTTCGCCGCCTGGGGGCCGGGTGTGCTGACCGATTACATCGACAACGGCCTTAAACCGCATCCGGAAGGCGTCCAGCTGCGCTACACGCGGGAGGTGGAGACGGCGGTCTACGCCACTTTGCCGCACCATCTGCCTAAAATCGTGCGCGGGCCGTTCCCGGTGCCGATCGGCTTCATCGGCGGTACCGATTCATGGGAAACCAGCCAGTCCGGCCATGATCACACGCAAGCGCTGGTGGGCCGCCATTTCCGGTTGATCCCGGGCGGCCATCTGTTTCCGATGGAGACGCCGGTGGCGGCGGCCGACGCTACCGCCGAGATGATCGCCGGTCTGCTGGACGACCAATCCGCTCCCGGCGGCGCTAAAAAGGTTCTTAAACACGGGGCTTTCGCGTAAAATCTCGTCCATTCGGGGCGATAGAGCCCTCGGCAATTTTAGGAATGTGCGATGACGATTAAAAGCGATAAATGGATACGCCAGATGGCGGAGCAGCACGGGATGATCGAGCCGTTCTTCCCGGACCAGGTGCGTGAGCAGGATGGCCGCAAAGTCATCTCTTACGGTACCTCGTCGTACGGCTACGATATCCGCTGCGCCGACGAATTCAAGATCTTCACGAACATCAACAGCACCATCGTCGATCCGAAGAACTTCGATTCGAATTCGTTTGTCGACGTCAAAAGCGATGTGTGCATCATCCCGCCGAACTCCTTCGCGCTTGCCCGCACCATGGAGTACTTCCGTATTCCGCGCAGCGTGCTGACGGTCTGCCTGGGTAAGTCTACGTATGCGCGTTGCGGCATTATCGTGAACGTCACGCCGTTCGAGCCGGAATGGGAAGGGTACGTGACCCTGGAATTCTCGAATACCACGCCGCTGCCAGCGAAGATCTACGCCGGCGAGGGCTGCGCACAGGTGCTGTTCTTCGAGAGCGATGAAGTGTGCGAAGTGTCGTACAAGGATCGTAACGGTAAATATCAGGGCCAGCGCGGCGTCACCTTGCCGAAAGCTTAAGGGCGCGCGAATACGTAATGAAATCAATAATCTTCTGCACGAGCTATATCAGAGACGCCGCAGCCTGGGAGACCCGATATCAGCGCTGGCTCGATTATTATCAGGATTTCCCGCTGGATGTGGTCAAAAGACTCATGATCGATGACGGGTCGCCGTATCTGCCGCCAGCCGAAATCATCAAAACGGTTTCCAATACCGCCCCTCTGGCGTCGGAAGAAGACAAGAATCTGATCATTCGCTTCGACGATAACCTGGGGCGCCAGAGTATCAAGGACTATCCCGGTTGGTGGCGCAGCTTTCTGCATTCGGTGGAGGTGGCCCGCGAGCTGGGCGTCGATAAAATCATTCATATCGAGTCGGATGCGTATGTCTTGAGCCCACGGCTGCGCGATTTCATCGACCAGACCCGCAGCGGCTGGCACGTGCTGTGGACCCAGCATAACAATTTTCCGGAAACGGCAATCCAGGTGATCTGCCGCGATCAGTTTGAGATTTTCGAGGACTTCAAGCGGAGAAATCCTACGCTGCATTTCCCGGACATGGCCGAGCATATGCTTCCATTCACCGCAGTGAACCGGGAGTTCAAGGGCGACCGTTACAGCGAACTCAAACGAAATCGCGGCATCTTCCGTTCGAAGAAATTCAATCGGCTGCCGCTATTCAAGCTGGATTTCTTCAACGTGCAGGTTCCGGACGACGCGGACTTCGTGACCCAGGGCGTGAGCAGCCAGCATCTGGAATACCGGCGCAACGGATAGGCCGTTACAGCTTTACCGGCAGGATCATCTCCACACACAAGCCACCACCCGCACGGTTGGTGGCTTTTATACTTCCGCCATGCGCTTCGATCACGTGCTGGGCGATCGCCAGCCCCAGGCCGTGGCCTTCGGTGCCGGCATTGGCGGACCGGAAGAAGGGCTGGAAGATGGTTTCCAGATCGGCCGGCGCCACGCCAGGTCCCCGATCGAGCACACGGATGCAGAGCTGGCGCGCGTCGGGCAGGGACCGCACTTGCAGTTGCACCTCGCCGCCTTCGTTACTGTGCTTGATGGCGTTGCGCACCACGTTCTCGATCGCGCGTCCCAGCAAATCCGCCTGGCCGAGCACCAGCACATCGGCGTCGCCCTCGCGCACCACCGTGCGGTGCTGGCTGGCCGCCTCGTAACTGGCGTCGTCGGCGATTTGCTCCAGCAGGTCGGCCATGCTGATTTCCTCCTGGCTGGCCCTGATCGCACCGGCCTCCAGACGGGCCAACGTCAGCAGCTCGCCCACCAGTTTGTCCATGCGGACGCTTTCGCGTTCGATGCGCTCCATCGAGGCGTCGATCTTGTCCGGCTGCTGGTGCGCCAGGCCGATGGCGGCCTGCAGCCGCGCCAGCGGCGAGCGCAGTTCGTGCGAGACGTCGTGCAGCAGGCGTGTCTGGCCGTCGATCAGATTGCGCAGGCGCGCGGTCATGCGGTCGAAGTCGCGACCGAGGTCGTTCAGTTCCGTGAGGCTTTTGCCGGATGCGCTGACGAAGCGCGGCGCCAGGTCGCCGCCGGCCGCTGCGTCGAAAGCCGCCCGCAAGGCGCGGATCGGTCGCGAGAAGTACCAGGCCAGAAGCACCGAGAACAGCAAGCTGGCGAAAACCGCAGCGACGATCGGCACCCATGGCGTCAGCGGCTGGAATCGTGGGCCCATCGGTCCGCGCGGGCCCTGCATGCCTGGACCGCCACTAGCGCCATTGCCACCTTGCGCCTGGCCTGCGGAAGAACCGCCGGGCGAGCCGCCGTTGGGCGGTGGACCGTCTGGACCGCCGGGCCGATTGGGATCGAACCGGCCGTCGAAATTGCCGCCCATGCGCCGGTCCTCAAACAACATCTGCTGGCTTTTCAGGCCGGCGAGCAGCTGCCGCGACTCGCTGTCGAAGCCGCGCTGGTGCTCCGCCCAAGGCAGGAAAAGCATATAGCGATTGCCCTGCGGGTCGTACACCTGGCGCACCACGCGACGCTTGCCGTCGTCCTTGAGCAGGGCGCGCGACTCGCGCAGCATGGCCGGGCTGACGATACGGCCCAGCATTTCGCGGCCTTCGTCGTCGACTGCGTAGACGCGCCGTCTGTCCATATTTTCAAGCATGCGACGCAGGGCGTTGGTGCCGCCATATTCCAGCGTGGCGGCGGCCGCGTTGATGGCCATTTCCGCCGGCGGGCTGGTATCGATATCGGCCGGGGTGGCGCTTTGCTGGCTGCGGTCCTTGAGCCAGATGCCGCCGAGGATACCCACGGTCGCCGTCATCTGTGCCAGTAGTATGCACACGAAGAACTTCCAGAACAGACGGCCCACAGGCTACTCCTTGATCAGCTGATAGCCAAGGCGGTAGACCGTTTGCAGGCAAGAGCGGCCGTCGGCGATGGTGCCGAGTTTATGCCGCAAGCTGCTCAGGTGAACGTCGATATTGCGGTCGAAGCGCGCCAGCGGGCGGCCCAGGCCCTGTTCGGACAAGGTGTTCTTGCTGACCGGGCGTCCGGCGTTGCGCGCCAAGACCTCGAGCAGATTGAATTCGGTGCTGGTCAGTTCCAGCTTGGCGCCGGCCCAGGCGGCGCGGCGCTGCTCCGGCCACATGGTCAGCTGGCCGACGTTGAGGGCGGCCGGCGTGCCGTTGTCGGTCGGCGCGCTTTGCGCCCGCCGCAGGATGGCGCGGATGCGGGCCGTCAGTTCGCGCGGCGTGCAGGGCTTGGTGACGTAGTCGTCGGCGCCCAGTTCGAGGCCGACGATGCGGTCGGTGTCGTCGCCGCGGCCGGTGAGCATCAGGATGGGCAACTGGCTGTTGGTGCGGATGCGGCGCAACGTCTCCAGGCCGTTCATGCGCGGCATCATCACGTCGAGGATGGCGATGGCGTAAGTACCGGTGGCCGCTTCGGCCGTGCCGGCTTCGCCGTCGTGCACGGCTTTAACGTCGAAGCCTTCCTGCTCCAGGTACTCCTTGAACATGCCCACCAGCTCGATGTCGTCGTCGATCAACAGTACTTTGCTCTTCATTTGCTGCGCAATTCTTTCTATAAGGATCGTTAATCATACCAGCCGCACAGGTTCGGTCAGCCACCATTTACCCCGATTTACAACGCCTTGCCGACGAGAAACTCTGCCCAAGACCGCTGTTTTACGCCGATTTACGTTGTCCTTACGCTACTTAACAAACGGCAACTAGAGAATGGCGTCTTCCAGTTGAGAAAAGGATGGAATTGCATGAAAACTAATAAACTGTACTTAACCAAGCTGTTGCTTGCGATGGCCATGGCGCTGCCGTTATGCGCCGGCGCTGTCGGCGCCAACGAAATGGAAGACCACCACCCGGCCATGCAGCATGGCGGCCCGGACCGCGACGGTCCGGACGACGGGCCGCGCGGGCAGGGCGGTATGCCACCCTTCGGCCCGCCGGGTATGGTTGGCGGGGTGGGGCGTCCGCTGTTCCTGCGCTCGGTCGTATTGAGCGAAGCCCAGGACGACAAGGTGTTCGCGATCCTGCACGAAGAGAAGCCGTATCTGCGCGAGCAGGGCAAAGCCGCCGCCAAGGCGCAGGAGGCGCTGCGCGATATGGCCGGCGCCGACAAGTACGACGACGCCAAGGCGGCATCCCTGGCGCAGGCGGCGGCGACAGCCATGGCCAACATCTCGTTGCAGCGCGTGCGCACCGAACAAAAACTGTTGGCCCTGTTGACACCGGAACAGCGTAAAAAACTGGACGGCGACAAGGAGGGCAGGGACAAACCACGCCGTTCGCGTCAGTAGCCTTAACCAGGGGCGCCAACCGGCCACCCCGGCCATCGCGGGGCGGCGGTTCAACTAATATAAGGGGAGCAAGCATGGAACATCATGACGATAACGAACACAGCCTGGCGGCCGATCTGACCGCGATGCTCAATCTGAACAGCGACCGTCGCCAGACGTTGCGCTGGCTGTTGGCGGGCGCCTCGGCGCTGCCGATGATGGGTTGCGGCGGCGGTTCGGACAGCGCCAGCGATAGCACCAGCACGACCGCGACCGCGACGGTCACGACGCCAGCCACCACCACCCCAACCACCACGACCACCGCCGGCTCATGCTCGGTGATACCGGAGGAAACCGGCGGCCCGTATCCGGCCGACGGCACCAACAGCACTTCCAGCGGCGTGGTCAACGTGCTGACGCAATCGGGCGTCGTGCGCAGTGATATCCGCAGCAGTTTCAACGGCGCGACGGGTGTGGCGGCAGGCGTGCCGCTGACGATCAAACTGCAGGTGGTGAATGTGAACGGCAGTTGCGCGGCGCTGGACGGCTACGCGATCTACCTGTGGCATTGCGATCGCGACGGCAACTACTCGCTGTATTCGAGCGGCGTGACGACGCAGAATTATCTGCGCGGAGTGCAGGCGACGGATAGCAGCGGCAACGTGTCGTTCACGTCGATTTTCCCGGGCTGCTATTCAGGCCGCGTGCCGCATGTGCACTTCGAGGTATATCGAACGCTGTCGGCGGCGACCAGCGCGTCGAACCGCATCAAGACGTCGCAATTCACCTTCCCGGTGGCGACCTGCAACGAGGTGTACGCCACGGCCGGCTACAGCGCCAGCGTACGCAATATGGCCGCGATCAGCCTGGCGACCGACAACGTGTTCAGTGATGGCTATTCGCTGCAAATGACCACGGTGACGGGGAATGCCACCGATGGTTACGTGGCGACGTTGACGGTGGGTGTGTCCGGTTAAGTCCGAACAAAGCGGCCGTTAGCGGCCGCCCATGGCGTCGCGGATCTTCTGGTCGGTTTTGTACTGGCTCAGCGCATACACGGCCCAGATCGCGGCGGGCAGCCAGCCGATCAGGGTGATTTGCAAAATCAGGCAGATGATGCCGGCGAAAGGGCGGCCGATCGTAAAGAAGGTCAGCCACGGAAGAATCAGGGCAATAAGCAGGCGCATGTAGGTGTTGTCTCTCTATCTGATGACGACGGGGGCGTGCCGGCGGCACGCCCCAATCCGAAATTTACCATATCGGCCGGATCATCCCGGCCAATCCATCAATCGTCCAGCTTGACGCAATCGACGAAGTAACCGCGCTTGCCATCGACCTCGCGCTTGACCAGGCCGTGCACGTCCGTCTCGAAGCCCGGGAAGCGCTCGTTGAAGTCGCGCGCGAAGCGCAGGTAGTCGACGATCGTCTTGTTGAAGCGCTCGCCAGGAATCAGCAGCGGAATGCCCGGTGGATAAGGCGTCAGCAGGATCGACGTGATACGGCCTTCCAACTCCTCGATCGCGACGCGCTCGATTTCGCGGTGCGCCATCTTGGCGAAGGCGTCCGACGGCTTCATCGCCGGGATCATGTCCGACAGATACATCTCGGTCGTCAGGCGCGCGACGTCGTAGGCCTTGTAGAAATCGTGGATCTGCTGGCACAAGTCGCGCAGGCCCATTTTTTCGTAGGTCGGGTTGGCGGCCGCGAATTCCGGCAGGATGCGCCACATCGGCTGGTTCTTGTCGTAATCGTCCTTGAACTGCTGCAACGCGGTCAGCAAGGTGTTCCAGCGGCCCTTGGTGATGCCGATGGTGAACATGATGAAGAACGAGTACAGCCCGCACTTCTCGATGATCACGCCGTGCTCGGCCAGGTACTTGGTGACGATCGACGCCGGAATGCCGCTGTCGGCAAACTGGCCGTCAAGCGACAGGCCCGGATTGACGATGGTCGCCTTGATCGGGTCGAGCATGTTGAAGTTCGGCGCCAGGTTGCCGAAGCCGTGCCAGTCGTCCTCGGCGCGGATGACCCAGTCTTCACGCGAACCGATGCCTTCTTCGGCGAAGTTCTGCGGGCCCCACACCTGGAACCACCAGTCCTTGCCCCATTCCTGATCGATCTTCTGCATCGCGCGGCGGAAGTCCAGCGCTTCCAGGATCGATTCCTCGACCAGCGCGGTGCCGCCCGGCGCTTCCATCATGGCGGCGGCGACGTCGCACGAGGCGATGATCGAGTACTGCGGCGAGGTCGACGTGTGCATCAGGTAGGCTTCGTTGAAGGCGTCGCGGTCCAGCTTGACCGTTTCCGATTCGCGCACCAGCACCTGCGAGGCCTGCGACAGGCCGGCGAGCAGCTTGTGGGTCGACTGGGTCGAGAAGATCATCGACTCCTTGGCGCGCGGACGGTCCTTGCCGATCGCGTGCATGTCCTTGTAGAAGTCGTGGAAGGTGGCGTGCGGCAGCCACGCTTCGTCGAAGTGCAGCGTGTCGATCTTGCCGTCCAACATTTCGCGCAAGGTCTCGACGTTGTAGACCACGCCGTCGTAGGTCGACTGCGTGATCGTCAGGATGCGCGGCTTCTTGTTCTTGGCTTCACGCGCGAACGGATTGGCATCGATCTTGCGCTGGATGCTCTCCATCGTGAACTCTTCGAGCGGAATCGGCCCGATGATGCCCAGGTGGTTACGCGTC
This sequence comes from Duganella sp. AC917, assembly GCF_979258245.1. NCBI lineage: Bacteria > Pseudomonadati > Pseudomonadota > Betaproteobacteria > Burkholderiales > Oxalobacteraceae > Duganella > Duganella sp. AC917. The sequence goes on along the minus strand of NZ_OZ409848.1, from coordinate 2,303,739 downwards.
GGCATCAGGAACACGGGAATCGCGCCGCACATGATGATCGAGTGCAGAATCGACTTGTGGCAGTTGCGGTCGACGACGACGATGTCGCCCGGCGCCACGGTCGAGTGCCAGACCATCTTGTTCGACGTCGAGGTGCCGTTGGTCACGAAGTAGCAGTGGTCGGCGTTGAAGATGCGCGCGGCGTTGCGCTCGGACGCGGCCACCGGGCCGGTGTGGTCAAGCAGCTGGCCGAGTTCCTCGACGGCGTTGCAGACGTCGGCGCGCAGCATGTTCTCGCCGAAGAACTGGTGGAACATCTGGCCGATTGGCGACTTCAGGAAAGCCACGCCGCCCGAGTGGCCGGGGCAGTGCCACGAGTACGAACCGTCGTTGGCGTAGTGCACCAGCGCGCGGAAGAACGGCGGCGACAGCCCGTCCAGGTAGGATTTGGCTTCGCGGATGATGTGGCGGGCGACGAATTCCGGCGTGTCCTCGAACATGTGGATGAAGCCATGCAGCTCGCGCAGGATATCGTTGGGGATGTGGCGCGAGGTGCGGGTTTCGCCGTACAGGTAGATCGGGATGTCGGCGTTCTTGTAGCGGATTTCCTCGACAAAGGCGCGCAGCGATTTGAGCGCGGTGTCGGTTTCCTCGACGGAGCCGGCGCCGAATTCCTCGTCGTCGATCGACAGCACGAAAGCCGACGCGCGCGATTGCTGCTGGGCGAACTGGGACAGGTCGCCGTAGCTGGTCACGCCCACCACTTCCATGCCTTCTTTTTCCATTGCATCGGCGAGGGCGCGAATGCCCAGGCCGGACGTGTTCTCGGAACGGAAATCCTCGTCAATAATGACGATGGGGAAACGAAATTTCATGCATGTCTCCAAAAAAGCAAGCCGCCCCTTACAAATGTGAAGGGGCGGACAGGGCGCGACACGATTGGCTAGCGGTCGCAGAAAAAAAATAAGAACGGGATTCTCGCAGAAATGCGCCCGCTGCGGGAAAAAAAGATCATATAGAAAAAATGACCAAACCGCGCAGTAGAGTGCCTCAGCGGTGTGACCGGCGTATTACAGCCGGCCCGACCTTAATGTAGCCAGGCGATGACGCCGAGCCCGATGCCGACGGCGGCCACGCCATACGCCAGGCCCATCATCCATTTCTTGCGCGTCAGCAGGGTGATCGCCGCCAGCGAGATGGCGATTTGCTCGGCGGTGGTCGCCAGCGCCCACTGATGATGGTGGTGCATGGCCTCGTCCGACTTGTGATTCCATTCCTTGGACGATTCTTCCCATTTCTCCGCTTCCTTGCGGATATCGTCCTTTTCGGCCTTGTAGCGGGCGACATCGGCCTCATATTTCTTTGGGTCCACGCCTGGCAAGGTCATCGCCAGTTCGGCCAGGTTTTGCTTGCTGGACTTGGCTTGGTAGTAATTCCAGCTGTTGGACGCTTGCGTCTTGTCGATCGCGGCGTTGTTCTTGAACATGGCCGCGTCGTTCTGCGTGGCCCCGCCCAGATAGCCGAAAGTGGCGCCGACGGTCGCCAGGATCGCCGTCATGACAGCAATATTGTTTGAGAAGCCATCGTTTCCGTGGGCTGCATGTTCCACCGCGTGATCGTGCGGTCCGTGTACGTGAAAACCTTGGCCTGACATTGGTGTTTTATCCTTGATGAGAAGTTAGACTTTACGACGGTAAGTGACAAACGCGTACGGCAAACCGGCTGTTTCGGAGGTGTGCTGCTCGCGGGCGGTTTCCTCCCACACCGCGAGGTCGATTGCAGGGAAGAAAGCGTCGCAGTCGAAGGCTTGGCCGATTTCGGTAACGATCAGGCGGTCGGTCACGGCCATCGACTGCTTGTAGATCTCGGCGCCGCCGATGACATAGCCTTCGGCGCCGTCGAGCAGCGAGATGGCCGCATCGACCGAATCCACCGCCTCGACGCCGTCGTGGCGCCAGTCGGCGTTGCGGGTGATGACGATGTTGCGGCGGTTGGGCAGCGGACGGCCGATCGAATCGAAGGTTTTGCGGCCCATGATGATCGGATGGCCGGTGGTCAGGCGCTTGAAATGGGCCAGATCTTCCGGCAATTTCCACGGCAAGGTGTTGTTGATGCCGATGCCGCCTTGCTGGTCGGTGGCGACGATGATGGTCAGTGTGCTCATGGATACTCGGTAAGGTTGGGTAAGAATTCCCGGTGGCTGGTATTATCGTTGAAATTGCGGTCCGCTTCCATGACCGTTGAGTAATTTGCCAGAGTAACTAGTGTGAGTTTGCCTGGCGCGAACACCCTATGAATCCGGCCGTATGGCCATACCGAGTACCTATGACGAATTTCGAAAAAACCGGCAGCCGTTCCATCCCGTCCTTGCAAGCGACCGTTGAAGAATACATCGAGCCGCGCAGCGGCGCGCGCCACATCCATCTGGCCAGCGACCAGCAGGAACTGGTCTTCCTGGTCGCCTTCCCGACGGTGCCGGACGTCAGCGACGGGCGCGCCCACATTCTGGAGCACTTGTCGCTGTGCGGCTCCGAGCGTTATCCCGTGCGCGATCCGTTTTTCTCGATGCTGCGCCGCTCCACCGCGACCTTCATGAACGCGTTCACGTACGCCGACCGCACCGTCTACCCGTTCGCCAGCACCGACCGCAAGGACTTCTTCAACCTGCTCGACGTGTATCTGGACGCGACCTTTTTCCCGAATCTGGACTACCTGAACTTCCGCCAGGAGGGCTGGCGCCACGTCATCAAGGATGGCAAGCTGGCCTACCAGGGCGTGGTGTTTAACGAAATGAAGGGCGCCTTCAACGATCCGATGCGCGCGCTGTACAGCGGCATCGAGGGCACGCTGCTCAAAGGGACCACCTATGAAGTCGAATCCGGCGGCGATCCTCTGGTGATCCCGGAGCTGACGCACGAAATGCTCAAGGAATTCCACGCGAGTCACTACCATCCGTCGCAAGCGGTGTTCATGACGGCTGGCGACATCAGCGCCGAGGAAATCCAGGAGCAGATCAAGCTGCGCGTGCTGTCCAAATTGCCGGCCGCCGCGCAGGAACGCATGCTGCCGCAACTGGCCGAATATTGGACCGCGCCGCGCGTCAACGAGGTGCGCATCCCGTCGCAGCAGGCCAAGGCCGACGAATACGGTTTGCAGTTTTCGTGGCTGCTGGGCGAATCCACCGATCCTATGGCGTATTACAATGCCTACCTGCTCGACGCCGGCCTGCTGGGCGACGCCTCGTCTCCGCTGATGAAGGCCATGGAATCTGCCGGCTACGGTCGCCCATCACGCCTGAACGGCCATGACGACGGCCCGCGCCAGCTGATTTTCCACGTCGGCATGGAAGGCTTGACCGAACCGCAGATCGAAAAAGCGCGCGTGCGCATCTGGTCGGCGCTGGAGCGCGCCGCGAAGCAGGGCGTGCCTACCGACGCGCTGCAGGCCGCATTGCGCGACATCCGCTACAGCCAGCGCGACACCGCCAACTCCCACATGCCGAACGCCTTGAGCCGCCTGCTGCACGCGCTGCCGGTGGCCATGCGCGGCGGCGACGTGTTCGACGCGCTCGATGGCGAAGCCCACCTGGCCAAGCTGGAAGAAGCGATCCAGGACCCGGACTACTTCAAATCGCTGGTGCGCTCGCTGCTCGACAGCCCGACGCGCCTGACCACCAGCGTGGTTCCGGACGCTACCTACTTCACGGGGCGCGATACGCTCGAAGCGGAGCAACTGGCCGCGCGCGAGGCCGCGCTGACCGACGAGGAACGTGCCAGCATCGAAGCCGAAACGGCGGCCCTGGACAAGCACCAGCAGCTGCCGTCCAATTCGGAGGTATTGCCGCGCATCCGTCCGTCCGATGTCAGCATCCACCCGGCGCCGGCGCTGCCGTTGCCGGCGCCGCTGGACGCGCAAGGCGCGCGCGTGCTGCCGTTCACCATCGCCTCCAACGGCTTGTCGTATGCGCGCGTGAACTACGACGTTTCGCATTTCGACGCCGCCGACTGGCCCTGGCTGCGTCTGTATGCGGACGTGGTCACCGAGATCGGTGTCGGCGACATGGATTACGAGGATGCCGACGCCTGGCGCCAGCTGATGGCGCCATCGTTCGACGTCGGCCTGGACGCGACCCAGCAGCCTGGCGGCGCGCTAAACATTGAACTGTGGTTTGGCGCCAGCGGCTTGCGTGAGGATCACGAAGGCATCGCCGAACTGATTTCACGCACTTTGTCGGAGACGCGCTTCGACGAATATGAACGTTTGGCCTTCCTGATCGACAGCGAAGCGCAGGATCGCCTGACCGGCCTGGCGCAGGCGGGTAACCGTTATGCGATGCTGGCGGCGACTGCGCCGTTGTCGCCGCTGCGTCGTTTCGACGATGTGGTTGGCGGCGCGGCGTCGCTGCCGTTCTATGCGAAATTGCTTGAGCAGAGCAAGACGCAGGAAGGCATCGCCACCATTGCCAGACGCTTAAGCGCTCTGCATACCCGCGTGACCGGCGTGACGCCGATCGTACTGTCGGCCGGTTCCGGTGACGACAGCGCCGATCTGGCACGCATGGTCAAACTGCCGGCGTCGCAGGCCGAGGCCCCGGGTATCTCGGCGGCGCCGGAGAGTTTGCCGTTGGCGGAAGCTGCGCTGCACGCGGTCAGCCAGATCAATCACTGCGTGGTGGCCTGGCGCGCGCCGATGGTGCACGAAGCCGGTGCGGCGGCGCTGGCCGTCGCTGCGGAGCTGATGACCAATCAGCTGCTGCACGCGGCCTTGCGCGAAAAGGGCGGCGCTTATGGTGGCAGCGCCGGATACGGCGGCGGCAGCGGTACCTTCGTGATGGCGTCCTATCGCGATCCGCGTCTCGCGGAGACCTATGCCGATTTCGACGTGGCCATCGACCAGCTGCTGGCGAACGACTTCTCGCAGGAGGAGCTTGAAGAGGCGATCATCTGCGTGATCAAGGGACTGGACAAGCCGAATTCGCCGCACGAACAGGTCACGCACGCGTGGAGTTTGTACCGTCGCGGGATCAGCGAGGAGTTGCGTCAGCAGTTCCGTTCAGGTGTGCTCAATTGCACGCTCGACGATATCCGTTCGGCGGTGCGCACGTGGATCAAGGATGGACAGGCCAGCCGCGCCGCGTTCGTCGGCGACCTGTCGCAGGACTTGTCAGGATTGAAGACGGTGGATCTGGTCGAATTGGCCAGCGCCGCGTAGAGCGGTGGAGTACATCTAAAATACGTAGGGCGGATTAGGCGGAACGCCGTAATCCGCCCTACGTGGTGTGGATGATTTCAGCTTCCGAGGCCGCTGCTCTGGTGGAAAGCAAGCATGTGCTCCGCCAGCGGCTGCGGCGCCTCCAGCGGAATCATATGCCCGGTATCCCCCGTCAGCATGCGCAAACTGGCATTCGGGAAGCGCTCTGACATCTGCTGCAGATCCTCTGGCGGCACCAGATTGTCCTCCTCCGCGCCGACGATCAGTACTGGAAAACTCAACTCCGCCAACCGCTCCATCAAATCCGGCCGGTCGATGGTCGTGGCGAATTGCGTCAACAGCACCTCTTTACCAAGATCGAGGGCCATTTGCTGGATCGGACCGACAATCGCTTCGTCGTCCAGATGCGCAGGATGCAGCAACTCGCGCAAGCGCTGCCGCGACATCCCCGCATACGCGTTCCGCTCCAGCATAGCGACGATCCGCTCGCGCGCGAGCACCTCCGCCGGTTTCAGCCCCTTGGCCGAATTGGCGATCAAAATCAACGACTTCACCCGTTCCGGATGTGCCACCGCGTGCTCGATCGCCAGGTAAGCGCCAAGCGAAAACGCCACCAAATTAGCCTTCGGCGCGCTGTGCGTGGCGATCAGGTCGCGCATCTCCTGGCGCGTGCGCGCCTCGTGCAAAGGGACGAAATTGAAATCGAACGCGTCACCCAGCAGCGGCGTCAGTCGGGACCACATCCGCTCGTCGCACAATGTGCCGGGAATGAAGTCCAGTCGCGTCATACCGCCATCGGCGCCGTGATCGGCGCGTGGTGCTGATAGCCTTCCAGCGAAAAGTCCGACGGTTCGATCCTCTCCAGCCATTCCGGCTCGTACTTGCCGGTCTTGGCGAAGTCCGGTACGCGGTCGGAGATACGCAATTGCGGCGCGGCGAACGGCGTGCGCGTTAACTGCTCCTTGACCATGTCCATGTGGTTTTCGTAGATGTGCGCATCGCCGATGAAGTAGCTGAACCAGCGCGGCGTGTAGCCGGTCAGGCGGCCGACCAGATGCATCAGCGCCGCGCCTTCCGCCAGGTTGAACGGCGTGCCCAGACCCAGATCGTTCGAGCGCACGTAGAGACACATCGACAACTCGCGCGTGGTGGGATTGGGGATGAACTGGTACAGCAGGTGGCAAGCCGGCAGGGCGACGGCGTCCAACACCGCTGGATTCCAGCCGTGGAACAGGATGCGGCGGCTGCCAGGGTTATTGACGATGGTGTCCAGGCACTCGCGCAGCTGATCGATCGATTTGTGCAGCAGGACCTTGGGAACGCCGTTGTCGTCGAACTGGGAGATCAGGCGGAAGCCGTTCTTTTGCGCGTCGGCGATCTGCGCCGGTTGATCGAGTTCGATCAGCTTAAAGCCGGGCCATTGGCGCCATTGCACGCCGTAGACCGGGCCAAGGTCGTCTTCACCGAGGCGATAAGGATTGTCCAGCCATTGCTTGTTTTCGTTGGCGTTCTGGTCCCACACCTTGCAGCCGAGCGCGCGGAAGTCGGCGGCGCTGCGGGAGGCGCGCAGGAATGCGCACAGTTCCCCGACCACGGATTTGAAGGCCAGTCGCTTGGTCGTGACGGCTGGGAAGCCGTCGCTCAGTAAGTCGAAACGCATCATTGCGCCCGGCACGCTCAGGGTGCGGATGCCGGTGCGGTTATCTTGCCAGCTGCCGGTGTCGAGCACCGTCTGGATCAGTTCCTGGTATTGCTGCATAAATTCTCCAACGTGAGCGCTGCGGCTCTAAAGTCGGCTATTTTATCAGGACCGGCCGGGGACAGAGGTTGCGTGGCGGCTCATCAGCTGATGGTCCAGGTCTGTGACCGTCGCCTTCATTGCGGTATCGCCGGCCAGATTGTTCAGCTGATACGGGTCGGCGCGGACGTCGTAGAGTTCAGCCGGCGGACGCTTGGCGGTAGCAATGTCCAGCAGCCGGTCCATCGCGGGATCGCCACGGCCGACGATCATCGCCGTCTTGCTTGGGCTCGGGGCGATGCCGGCGAAGGCCGCGTTGATGTCGTTGTCCAGCTTTGCGGGCGTGACGGCTTGTTGCGCAGGCGCGCCGGCCGGCCAGCGGTCCGGAAAGGCATTACGGATGTAGAGGTATTGCGAGGTTCTTATCGCGCGCGCAGGATAGTTTACACCGCTTGTCAGCACCAACGCCTGTGGGTTGGCTCTCGCAGTTTTTTTAGTGACGCCGACGTCGAGCAAGGTCGCGACCAGATCGACGCTGCTGACAAAGGCTTTCGATACGCGGCTGTCGCCGGTCCTGCCGGGGTACATGATGACGAGGGGTACGTGGGTGCCGGCGTCATACAGCGTCCCTGCGCCGCGCGGGAACGGCCAGCCGCCTTTGCCGGTCATGACAACTACGGTATTAAAAAGCTGGCCGGCGCGTTCCAGCCGGGACATCAGCAAGCCCGCCTCGTGATCGAAACGCTCGATCTCCGAACGGTAGCCGGCGATATCGCCACGCACGGCCGGCGCATCGGGCAGGAAGGGCGGCACGATCAGGTTTGCGGTATCGACAGGCGCCGCAGACCGGCGGTACGAGCTTTTCGATTCGAGGCAGAACAACCGAGGCTTGCCGCCGCGCCGCTTACCGAGCAATGCTTCGAAATCGCTAACCGTGGCGTATCCACTCTTTTCCAGCAGGGCGACGTAAGGCAGCTCGGCGCCGGGCGATGCGATAAACGCGTTTTCAAAGTGGGTGCCGTCGCGCTGGAGGCGGGCGAACGTCGGCATCCGCATGCCAAGCCTGTCGACCGCCTCCGAGCCTTGCCAACTCCAGCCGTCGGCGACCAGCAGCAGGATATTCGGACGTTGCGCGGACTTTGCGCCGCTTGGTGCGGCCAGCGCCACGCCCAGACTACCCAGCAACGCGCCGCCGAGTATCGTAGATGTTCGCGTGATCGCCTGGCGACGGGTTATCTGTTTGCCCATGCTGGTCCTGGCGTCTTAGCGGCTGCCCGATTTGGGCTTGCGCCCGCCCGGCTGCGCGCTGACTTTGCCGGCCGCACGGGCCAGCGATTTGGCGCCACGCCCGCCGGTGACAACGACAGCGCCTTTGGGCGCCGCCGGTTTGCCGCCACCGCCATACATCCGGCCCGTGCCGGCTTTGCCGCCGGCGGAGCGCGCACCGCCAGCCCCTTTGCCGGCGCTCGGGACGGGTGGTGTCCACGTGCCGAGCGAGGCGTCGCCGCCAGCCGGGCGTGCGGTTGCCTTGCCGGTCGCCGTCCCTGTTGGCGCCTTACCTGCGGCCGATCCGCCGGCCGGGCCGGTGAACGGCCGCTTCTTCTTGGTCGGCGCTTCGGCCGCCGCTTTCTTCGCCAGTGCCGCCGCCACGCCTTTCGGGCCGGTTTCCGGCACGCGGTGATCGGCCTCGAAGCCCGGTTCCTCTTCGCGGCGGATTACTTGGCCGGTCAGCGTTTCGATTGCCTTCAGAATCTCAACTTCGTCGGCGCAGACCAGCGATACCGCTTCGCCCTCCATGCCCGCGCGGCCGGTGCGGCCGATGCGGTGGATGTAGTCCTCGGCCACGGTCGGCAAGTCGAAGTTGACCACCTGCGGCAGCGCTTCGATATCCAGACCGCGCGCGGCGACGTCGGTCGCCACCAGCAGCTGCACCTCGGCTTTTTTAAAGCGCGCCAATGCCTTCAGGCGCGCCGGCTGGGTTTTGTCGCCGTGGATGGAGTCGGCCGAGATGCCCTGTTCCTGCAACGTCTTGACCAGCGTTTCCACGCCTTTGCGCGTCTTGACGAACACCAGCACCTGGCCCCACTGGAGTTTTTTCAGCAGATGCAGCAGCAGCTCCGGCTTGCGGCGCTTGTCGGTGGGGATCAGCCATTGCTTGACGCTTTTGGTGGCCGTGTTACTGGCGCTGACCTGGATCGATACCGGGTCCTTCAACATGCCTTTGGCCAGTTTGCGGATCTCGTCGGAGAACGTCGCCGAGAACAGCAAGGTCTGGCGCTTCTTCGGCAGGGCCGCCAACAGAATGTCCAGATCGCGCTCGAAACCCAGGTCGAGCATCCGGTCCGCCTCGTCCAGCACCAGCGTTTGCAGCAGCGTGAAGCTGATCGCGCCCTGGTCGTGCAGGTCTTTCAAGCGTCCGGGCGTCGCCACCAGCACGTCCAGACCCTTGCGCAGCTTGGTGATCTGCGGCTCGATCGGCACGCCGCCGTAAGCCACGGCGGAACGCAACGGCAGATTGCCGCCGTAGGTGCGGAAGCTTTCGTAGACCTGTTCGGCCAGTTCGCGCGTTGGCACCAGCACCAGGCAGCGCACCGCTTTCGGCGCGGTCGCACCTTCCATGGTCAGGCGCTGAAGGATCGGCAGCGCGAAGCCGGCCGTCTTGCCGGTGCCCGTTTGCGCGGCGGCCATCAGGTCGCGACCCTCCAGGACGACGGGGATGGCTTGTTTCTGGACGGGCGTCGGCTGTTTGTAGCCCAGGGTGTCCAGTGTGCGCTGGATTGGATCGATCAGGCCGAGTGCTTGGAAGGTCATTGTATGTGCAGTAAAACGAAAAGAGGGCGCAGTGTAGCCGGTTGTCCCGGCTTGTGCGAAATTAGTTGGCCAGCGCGGCGGACCACAGCGACAGGATCTCGCGCACGCGTTTGTCCGGCATGTTGAGCAGATTGTCGCCAATGTACAGTTCCACCGAGCTGCGGTCCTGCAGCGCGCCGTGGCTGGCGCCATTGAACAGCCATACGCTGTGCCGCTCGGCGATCAGGTTGCGGATGTTCAGCGCCCGGTCGCGGCTGACCGGCAGATGCAGATGCAGCATGCTGGCCTGCGGGCGCGCCGGATTGGGCGTCAGCAGCGGATAGTCGCGCAGCGTCTCGTAAAGCCACAGCGTGCGGCGGAAGTAATCCGGCATCGCCGCCAGCCGCGCATCGAACTGCATCGCGGCGGCCACCACATACGGTGTGCGCTGGTAGACATTGCCGCCCTGGCGGCGGTACCACTCCTGCGCCTTGGCGACAAACGAGGAGGAACCCAGCAGCATGGCGCCGCCCATACCGCCGATGCCTTTGTATAGCGATACGTAGACCGTGTCGAAGCCGGCGGCGATCTCGCCGGCAGTCCGTCCGTAAGCGGCGGCGGTTTCCCACAGGCGCGCGCCGTCCAGGTGCAAATGGATGGCCTGCTCGCGGCAGTAGGTCTTGATTGCCGTGAGATCTTCCCATTCCGGGCATTGGCCGCCGATCTCGCGCATCGGCAATTCCAGCGTGGCCGCGCCGAGTTTGTCGGGGACGCCCTGGAGTTCCTCGAGCGTCCATGGACGGTTTTGGTCGCCGATCTGTAATGCGTGGAAGTGGTCGAACAGCTGGTGGTTGCCGCGTTCATGCCGCAGGATGTGCGACGTCGGGTGCAACGCCACCAGCTTGCTGCCGCGCTCCTCGCAGGCGATGCGCAGCGCGGTGGCCTGCGTCATGGTGCCGGTGATGCAGAACAGTGCCGCCTCGAAGCCCAGCAGTTTTGCGACTTTTTGCTCGAAATCCTGTATCAGGGCGCCGTTGCCGTAGGTGTCGTGCTCCGCGCCGTTCGCTTCGCACCACGCCGCCATCGCCGCGAACAGCTGTGCGGGCGAGGGTTGGCGATGGCCTGGAAGGTGGGTCTGGCAGCGCAGGCGCAATTCGGCATCGGTCAATTCATTCTCCTGAAAGAACGAATGATACCCCGATCAATGCGCGGTGTGGACGTTGTGGAACTGGAGTGCGGCAAGGTTGGCGTAGATGCCACCCAGCGCCACCAGCGACGTGTGGGTGCCGGTTTCGACGATTTTGCCGTCTTCCATGACGATGATGCGGTCCGCGCGCTGCACGGTCGCCAGGCGGTGGGCGATGATGACCGTGGTGCGGCCGACCATTGCCGCTTCCAGCGCCTTTTGCACCAGCCGCTCGGATTCGGCGTCCAGCGCGCTGGTGGCTTCGTCAAGCAGCAGCAGCGGCGGGTTTTTCAGCAGTGCGCGCGCGATGGCGATGCGCTGACGCTGGCCACCCGACAGGCGCACACCGCGCTCGCCCAGGAACGATTTATACCCCTGCGGCAGACGTTCGATGAATTCGTGCGCGGCGGCCAGCTTGGCGGCCTGGATCACTTCCTCGTCGGTGGCGCCGGCGCGGCCGTAGCGGATATTTTCCATCGCGTCGGCCGAGAAGATCACCGTATCCTGCGGCACGATGCCGATGGCGTCGCGCAGCGTGTGCAGATCGAGCTGCGTGATGTCGACGCCATCGAGCTTGATGCTGCCGCTTTGCGGATCGTAAAAGCGCAGGAACAATTGGAACAACGTGGTCTTGCCGGCGCCGGACGGACCAACGACGGCCACCGTCTCACCCGGCTGGATGTCGAGCGACAGATGGCCCAGCGCAGCCGTTTCGGGCCGCGACGGATACGAGAAGGTGACGTCGTTCAGGCTCAGGGCGGCGCCGTTGGCGGCGCGCGGCGGCAGTGCCAGCGGCTTGGCCGGCGACTGGATGTTCGATTTGACGGCCATCAGTTCGAGCAGGCGCTCGGTGGCGCCGGCGGCGCGCTGCGCCTCGCCCATCACTTCGGACAGCGCGCCGATGGCGCCTGCCACGATGGAGGCGTACAGGATGAACTGACCGAGGTCGCCGCCGGTCATGTCACCCGACAGCACCGCGTGCGCGCCCAGCCACAGCACGAAGACGATGGTGCCGAACACCAGCACGATGGCGATCATGGTCAGCAGCGCGCGGGCGCGGATGCGCCGCATCGCCGTCTTGAACGCGCCTTCGACCGAGGCGCCGAAGCGGTTCGATTCGATCGTCTCGTGGGTGAAGGCCTGCACGGTGGGCATGGCGTTGAGGATTTCGCCGGCCATGGCCGAGGCGTCGGCCACGCGGTCCTGCGAGTCGCGCGACAGCTCGCGCACGCGGCGGCCGAACATCACGATCGGCAGCACCGTCAGCACCAGCAGGCCGATGATAATGGCCGACAGTTTGACGCTGGTCACGAACAGCATCACCAGGCCGCCGATGAACAGCAGCACGTTACGCAGCGCCATCGAGATGCTGGTGCCGACCACCGCTTGTATCAGCGTGGTGTCGGTGGTGATGCGCGACAGGACTTCGCCGGTCTGCGTGGTTTCGAAAAACTCGGGGCTTTGGGTGACGACGTGCCGGTAGACGGCGCTGCGGATGTCGGCGGTGACCCGTTCGCCCAGCCAGGAGACAGTGTAAAAACGCGCGGCGGTGGCCAGGGCCAGCACGGTGGCGACGCCGAACAGCGCCAGGAACACCAAATCGACATGCTTGATGCTCTTGTCGCCGGTGCCGCCGAAACCGAGATCGATCATTTGCTTGAACGCCGCCGGAATGGCCAGCGTGGCGCAGGCGGCGACCACCAGCGCGATGCCGGCCATGACGAATTGGCGCTTGTACGGCGCCAGGAACGGCAGCAAGCCTCGCAGGGTGGACAGGCTGCCTTTCTTTTGTTCCCGGTTGACGTTGGGCGCGACTGCGGATGGGGTGCTGGCGGTGGTGCTGTTGGTCATCGTGTGGCTGCGGTTTCGGTAAACATACTTTGGGTTGTTCTCATATTCTTCTACAGTTTCATCGGGCTGACATACCCGGTCAGTTCCAGGTAGGCGCGGCCGGCCTGCTTGCCGTCCCGGCTCAGCGTCACCGCGCCCTCCCAGTACACGGCACCGGTCGAGCGGCGCGAATCGAGCTCCTGATCGTCCTGTAACGGCACGATGCGCCACTCAACATTGCCGGTGGTGAGCCGGCTCTCGACCGGATACTCGGCATTGGTGCGGGGCGAGCGCCAGCGCCGCTGCGCGGCAAAACCGACCTGCTCGGGTCCGAACTGCGTGATCTTACCGGATGCGTCGCGCCATGTCGCCTGCGACCATAGTTTAGCACCTGTCTTGTCGCGGAGTTGGAATGCCATCAGCGCGCCGCCGTCGTCGAGGTTGGCGCCTATCCACTCCCAGCCCACGGCGCCCGAGTCGCGGCCCATGATATCGCTGGACCATTCGTGATCGAGCCAGCTGGCGCCGGTGACGGCCGATGCCTTGCCGCCGCGCGTCACGGTGCCGGTGGTGGTCAGTTGCGGCTCGCTGTAGTAATAACTGGCCTGCTCGGGGCGCGGACCTTTGCGCGAGTAGCCGCGTTGGCCCTGCAGCAGCACCGGTTGCGACGGCGCCAGTTTCAGGTTCAGCGTGAAGTTGGCGGCGTCCACGCGGACCGCGTAGCTGCCGTCGGCGTTGCGCGTCATGCGCCAGTCGTCAAGTTTTAAGTCGGCGTCGCCGACCTTGGCCGAGGCGATGCCGAAGCCCTGGCGCGCGCTGCGCTGGTCGTGCAGCAGCTTTCCATTGGCCGGATCGGAGACGGCGGCGTGGCCGATGATCAGCTGCGTCGGCGCGAATTTGCTGGGGTTGGCCCGGTCATGGTCGGTCGCGCTGCGGAAGAAGGTGACCTGGAAGCCCAGCGGCTTGCCATCGGTCGTATTGAGCCAGCCGGTGACGTACCACCATTCGATTTTATAGTCCGGATGGGCGCCGTAGTCGGCAGGGAAGTTCAGCGCGGCGCCGGCCGGCAGCGGCGTGACGGACGCAAATCCGGGCGCCGCCGCCTGTGAGGACAGGCCGCCCAACAGCATTAAAAACACCACGCAGCAACGTATCAAGTGCATCACCAGTCCTCCCTGACTGCGCGTATCGGACCGCCGGACAGCGACTGCCGTCCGGCCAGCAGGGCAGTCAGCGCGGACGCGGCAAGCAGCAGCCCGGCGACGGCCGCCAGCAAACCCCAGGGCAAATGCAGCTGCATGGTCCAGTGGAACGACTGCGGATTGACGACAAATACCAGTATCAGGCTGATGACCCAGCCCAGCACGAAGCCGGTGGCGATGCCCAGGCCCGTCAGCGCGCCGCCCTCGATGGCCAGTATCGACAGGATCTGGCCGCGCGTGACGCCGACGTGGCGCAGCATGCCGAACTCCTTGGAGCGCGCCAGCGTCTGTGCCGAGAACGTCGCGGCGACGCCGAACAGGCCGATGACGATGGCGATCGCCTCCAGCAAATAGGTAATGGCGAAGCTACGGTCGAACACCTTCATGCTCATGTCGCGGATCTCCGACGGCGCGCTGGTTTCCAGCGCGGCGGCAAACGGTAGCCGCTTCAACGCCTGCACCGTGTCATCGGGCTTGGCGCCGGGCTTGAGCCACAGTGCCGCGTTGCTGGCCTGCTGGTCGCCGGTGATGGCGCGGTAGTCGCTTATTCTCATCTGGATAGAACCGGTCGGGCGCGCGTAGTCGCGCCAGACGCCGGCCACCTCGAACGTATGCAGCTTGCCGTTGAGCGGTATCTGCACCCGGCGGCCCAGGGCCATGTCGTACAAATCGACCATCGCCTCCGAGACCCAGACCGGCGGCGGGCCGCCCGGCGCCGGCAGCCTGGTCTCGCCGACGATGGCCAATGACTTTGCCGGATCCTGGGCGTTCACGTCGCTCGCCAACAGCGCCACCGGCGGACGGCCCGGCGCCAGCGAAATGCCGCGCACGCGCAGGAAATTGGCCGATTGTACGCCGGGCAGGGCGGCGATGGCGGCTTGCTCCTGCGGCCGCAAACCCGCCGTGGTGCCCGCGCCGACGGTGCTGACGTAGACATCGGCCGGCAGGACCTGGCGCAGCCAGTCGTCCAGCGAGACCCGGAAGCTGGCGACCATGATGGCCATGGCCACCATCAGGCTAAAGCTCGACAGCACGCCGCCGAGCGCGATGCCGGCCTGGCTCGATGCGTTGGCCAGGCGCGATAACGTCAGCGTCAGGACGGGCGAGGCGCCGGGACGGTTGGCGCTGGCGGCGCTCCAGCGCTGGTGCGCGAAGCGGAACACGATGGCGGCCAGGCGCGGCATCAGCGCGATCACCCCGATCAGCAGCATGGCGATCGACAGGTAGCCGAAGATCGGCAGTTCGAATACGGGCGGCGCCTGCGACAGCAGCGCGGCCAGCGCGATGCAGGCCAGCGCCGGCCAGGCCATCGCCAGGCGCGACATGGCCGCTTCCTCGGTGCCGGATTTGAGCGCGACCGCCGGTTTGGCGCGGGCGGCGTCGAACGCCGGCGCGGCGCAGCCGAGCAGCGAGACACCGACGCCCAGCGCGAAGTAGACGGCTGCGGCCACCGGTGTGAAATGCACCGTCGGCTGGACGCCGGAGAAGAAGCCCGCGCCCAGGTCCGCGCCCATGAAGTGCAGTGCGGCCGCGGCCAGGCCGTAGCCGGCGGCGATGCCGATGGCCGATCCGGCGATGCCGAGGCTCAGGCCCTCGACCAGGATCTGGCGCAGCAGGTGGCGGCGGTCCATGCCCAGCACGCGCAGCAGCGCGAACTGGCTGCGGCGGCGTATGACCGACAGCGCCTGCGTGGAAAACACCAGGAAGGCGCCGGTGAACAGCGCCACCAGCGCCAGCACCGTGAGGTTGACGCGGTAGGCGCGGCTCATGCCTTCGTTGCGGCTGTTCTGTTCCTGGTCGTTGGGCTGGTTGACGCGGAAGCGGCCCGGATATTCTCGTTGCAGGTCCTGTTCCAGTTGTGCCTTGAAGGCGTCGCGATTGACGCCGTCGCGCAGTTTCAGGTCAACGCGCGACAGCTGGCCCAGTTTGTCGAAGCGCCATTGCGCCGCGCCCAGGTCCATCACGCCGATGCGCTGGCCGGCGCGCGCGCTTTGCAGCGATCCCGCCACGCGCAGTTGTAGCTTGTCGACGCCCACTTGCAGGTTTATCCGATTCGCTGCGGGCTTGAGCCACTGCTGCGCGGCGGGCGACAGGAAAATCGTGTCGTCGGCGAGCGTGTCGCTCGGATCACCGTTGGCCGGCACGCCGATCAGGTCCGGCGCCACGAAGTTGGCGCGGAAAACGTCGATACCGATGATCTTCAACGCGGTGCGCTCGCCGGGCACCGATGCGTCGAACTCCAGCACCGGCGAGGCCACGGTGACGCCGTCGCGCCGGGCCAGGATTGGATAGATCGCCTCATCGAACGCTGGCTCGGTGCCGCGCACCTGCACGTCGGCCACGCCGGACAGGCCCTTGATCGCCGACGAGAACTCGTTGAACGCGGCGGCGTTGATCAGATGGATCGCGAAGCCGAGCGAAATGCCGACCGCGATGGCGGCGATCGCCACCAGCGCCCGCATAGGGTGCGCGCGCCACTCGCCCAGCAGCAGCCAGCGCGACAAACGGCGCATCGACGCCGCCTCGCGTTCGGATGCGATGCCGTCCCTGCCGCCTGCCGTGCGAACCGGATCGGACATCAGTGGCCGCACTCCAGCGAATGCGATTCCCCGGCGCGCTTGGCGCGCAGCCTGGCCTTGTCGGCATTGGCAGGCGTCGCGCGGCGCGCGTCCTCGTCGGCCCACTGCCTGGTCAGCGCGAGTTTGGCGCAGCGCTTGCGCTGGGTCGCCGTGGTGCGCGCGGCGCGCTCGGACTCGCGGGCTTCACGCTCCTCGATTTTCTGGCGCGACTTTTGAAGCGCCGCCGATTCTTTTTGCATCCGCTGCAGGTCGGCGCCAGCGACGGGCGCGTCGGCGGCCGCAGTCGGCACGGCCAGCGTCGAGGACGACGTGGTGCCCGGAGGGCAGGGCATGTCGCTGTAGCTGATCTTGCCGTCGACGGTGCATTTGTAGACGTTTTGCGCGGCCGCGCTGTCGCCCGCCAGCGCGGCCAGGCACAATACGGCGGCGCATGGCGTGCGTAAATGATGGTTCATGACGGTCCCGTTCATAGAATTTTCCCGGGATTCATGATACCCAGCGGGTCCAGCGCCGCTTTGATGGCCCGCATCATGTCGAGTTCCACCGCCGATTTGTAATGCGCCAGCTCGTCGCGTTTCAGCGCGCCGATGCCATGCTCGGCGGAAATCGAACCGCCGAAACCGACCACGCTGTCGTGCACCACGCGGTTGACTTTGTCCTGGTTGGCCAGGAAATCCTCGTTGGAAATGCCCTCCGGCGGCGCGACGTTGAAATGCAGGTTGCCGTCGCCCAAGTGCCCGAAGCACACCAGCTGGCTGCCGGGGAAGGCCGTCTGCAACTGCGGCGCGGTGACGTCGATGAAGTCGGCGATGCGCGACACCGGCAGCGAGATGTCGTGTTTGATGTTCTTGCCGGCCTTGGCCTGCGCCAGCGGGATATGCTCGCGCAGTTGCCACAGGCCGGCCGATTGCGCTGTCGATGTGGCCACCACGGCGTCGCTGACGACGGCGCGTTCGAGCGCGGCGCCGATCGCGCGCTCCAGCAGCTCGATCGCGTGCTGCGCCGATTCGCTGCTCGACAGTTCCAGCAGCACGTACTGCGGATGGGCGTCGGCGAAGGGCTTGGGCAGTTGCGGGAACTGCTGCGCCACCAGCTCCAGGCAGTAGCGCGACATCAGTTCGAACCCGGTCAGGCTGGCGCCGCAAAGGTCCTGCATCAGCATCAGCAAGCGCAGCGCGTGCGCGGGCGAGGGCAGCGCCGCCAGCGCGGTGATGCTGGCTTTGGGCTGCGGGTACAGTTTGAGCACGGCGCCGGTGATGACGCCCAGCGTGCCCTCGGCGCCGATGAACAGGTCGCGCAGATCGTAGCCGGTATTATCCTTGCGCAGGCCGCGCAGGCCGCTCCAGATCTCGCCTTGCGGCGTGACCACTTCCAGGCCAAGACACAGTTCGCGCGCGTTGCCGTAGCGGAGAACGGCGGTGCCGCCGGCGTTGGTGGACAGGTTGCCGCCGATGGTGCAGCTGCCCTCGGCCGCCAGCGACAGCGGGAACAGGCAGCCTTCGGCGGCCGCCGCTTCCTGCGCCTGTTGAAGGATGCAACCGGCATCGACGGTCATGGTGCGGTTGACGGTGTCGATCTGGCGGATGGTGTTGAGCCGCGCCAGCGACAGCACCACGGCGGTGCCGCTGGCGTCGGGGATGCTGCCCAATACCAGGCCGGTGTTGCCGCCCTGCGGCACCAGCGGCACGCGCCAGCGCGCGCACGCCTTCACCAGCGCGGCCACCTGTTCCACCGAGCCGGGACGCAGCACGGCGGCCGCCTTGCCGGTGAAGCGCCCGCGCCAGTCGGTGAGGAAAGGCGCCATGTCGGCGTCGGTGTCGAGCACATAGGCCTCGCCCAGCAGCGCGCGGCAATGCGGCAAAAATTCCGTCTGCAACTGCGTCATTTGACCGTGGTGCCCTTCACCTTGTCGAGCAGTTCCTTGGACAGCTTTTTGGCCGCTCTTTTATACGGCCGAAGATACATCAGCGCGCAGACGAAGTAGACGCAGACGATCACCGCCTCGCCCCAGGCGAGCCATGACGACAGTTCGTCCTTGTCGCTCCAGCCGCGCACCACGCCCTCGGTGAAGTACAGCAGTATCATCATCGACGTCCACTGCAGGGTGTAAATGTCGCGCTTCCACACGCCGTACAGCGGCAGCAGCAGCGGCGCGGCCTTGAGCACCAGCCATGAGCCGCCGGGCTTGAGCGGCGCCAGCACCATCTCCCACAGCACGCACCAGACGATCAGCAGACCGAGGCTGCCGATGGCGCCCCAGTGAAAGTACTTATGCATCGCGTTTTGCATTTTGCATCCCCGTTTGCGGCTTATGATATCGGCTTAAAGCTTTTTTTCGGCTTAAAGCTTTTCAGCTTACAGCTTATCCAATTATGCGCCTGCGCGCAGCTTCATCGCCGTTTCGGCCAGGCGCCGGCCCATTGCCAGCGCCAGGCGCTTTTCATCATCGGTGATGGTCTTTTTGCCATCGAGGCCGGACCAGTGGCTGGCGCCGTAGGGCGTGCCGCCGCTCGCGGTGGTCATCAGTTCCGGATTGGTGTAGGGCAGGCCCATCACCATCAGGCCGTGGTGGAACAAGGGTATCATCATCGACAGCAAAGTCGATTCCTGGCCGCCGTGCAGGCTCCCGGTGGAGGTGAACACGCACGCCGGCTTGCCGGACAACGTCCCGGCCAGCCACTCGGTGGCGGTGCCGTCCCAAAAATACTTCATTGCCGCAGCCATGTTGCCAAAGCGGGTGGGGGAGCCCACCGCCAGACCCGCGCATTCCCGCAGGTCGTCCAGCTCGACGTAGGGCGCGCCCTCGGCCGGCACGTCCGCCTCGGTGGCCTCGGCCACCGTCGAGACGGCCGGCACGGTGCGCAACCGGGCGTCGCAACCGGCCACGCTCTCGACGCCCTGGGCGATCAACTCCGCCAGTTTGCGGGTGGCGCCATGGCGGGAATAGAACAATACAAGAATAATCAGATTAGGTTGGTTCATCGGCGGTATTATAGGGCGCTTTCACTGGAGGCAACACTGCCAGTCTTGTAATCCGATTATCGCTCATGTACGCAAAATATATACACCCGATTCTTCTTTATGTGTTTCGCAGCTGCCGCGGCGGCATTGCGACCATGCGCTCGCTATCCTGGCCCGAAGTGCGCGACCTGGTGCTGTTCGCGCACCGCCGCTTGCGCGAGGAGAGCCTGCCGCAAGTGGCCGGCAGCCTCACTTTCACCACCGTGTTCGCGCTGGTGCCGCTGCTGACCATCGCGCTGGCGATCTTCACCACCTTCCCGCTATTTAATACCTTCCGCATGTCGCTGGAGGCGTATTTCGTCCAAAGCGTGATGCCGAAGTCGATATCGACCACGATCCTCAATTATCTGACGATGTTCGCCTCCAAGGCCACGCGGCTGTCGGCGGTGGGCGCGGTGGCGCTGATCATGACGTCGATCGCGATGATGAACCTGATCGAACGCGTGTTCAACCGCATCTGGCGGGTGCGCGGGGAGCGCAGCTGGACACGCCGCATCCTGGTCTACTGGGCCATCATCACGCTTGGCCCGCTGCTGATCGGCGTGTCGCTGACGTTGTCGTCGCAGGTGTTCATGGCCACCGTGGACCTGTTCGGACGGGTGCCGGTGGTGGGCGCGATCATCTACACGGCGCTGTCGCTGGCGCTGACCACGGCCGGTTTCACCTTGCTGTACCTGGCGGTGCCCAACCGGGACGTCGACTGGCAGGACGCGGCCTGGGGTGGCCTGGTGGCCGGCCTGGCGTTCGAACTGGCCAAGCGCGGCTTCGCCATCTTCATCACGCAGTTCCCGACGTATTCGAAGATCTACGGCGCGCTGGCGGCGCTGCCGCTGTTCCTGCTGTGGGTCTACGTATCGTGGGTGATCACGCTGGTCGGCGCCTTGCTGGTGGCCGCGCTGCCGGTGGTGAAGTACGAGCGCTGGTGGCACGAGGCCCAGCCGGGCGGTGAGTTTGTCGACGCCATGGCGATCATCAAGGTGCTGTATGTCGCGTGTAAGTGCGGCGATACGGCGCTGGTCGGCGCCGGCGCGATCCGCCTGCGCACCCGGCTCGGTTTCGACGAGATGGACAATCTGCTGGAAAAAATGATGGCCGAGGGCTGGGTGGGGCGGGTCAAGGTGGAAGCGCCGCCCCGGGTCCAATGGGGCAAGCGCGTCAGCGACGGCACCGACCATTGGGTGCTGCTGGCCAATGTCGAGAAACTCACATTGGCCGAGGTCTACCGCCTGTTCGTGTTCGGCGGCATGGCGGTCAACGCCGGCGTGGTAGCCGACAGCGACGATGCGCGCGATCTGCAAGCCGCGCGCGAGGCGGCCAGCCTGGCGCGCGAGGTGGAAAACGCCGTCGAAACCGGGCTGGGTAAAACCCTGGCCGAGCATTTCGGGCCGCTGGACTGCCGCTGAACCACGCCCAGGCAACATAAGGCCAATTATGTTGTGATTTGCTTATCCGCAGCGCTGGATTTTTTGCCGGGCATAGGCTACATTCGCTATAAGGCGAGAACAACTACAACTCCCATTCACACAGCCTATATCTCAGCGGACAGGACGGCCAAAATGAAAGTCTCCGAAATTCTTCAGGTAAAAGGCAGCATCCTTTATACCATCTCTCCTGACCAGCCTTTGGCGGACGCCGCCAACACGATGGCTGAAAAGGACATCGGGTCGCTGGTCGTCATGGAATTCGGCGATCTGGTCGGCATGTTGACGTTCCGCGAAGTGCTGCGGGCACTGCACGATAACGCCGGCACGGTCGGCGCCGGCACCGTGCGCAAGCACATGGACGACCATCCGATCACGGTCACTCCGGACACCGAGGTCAACGAAGTGCGCCGCATCATGCTCGAAAAGCACGCGCGCTATCTGCCGGTGATGAACGCCAAAACCATCCTCGGCGTGATCTCGTTCTACGACGTCGCGCGCGCGGTGCTGGAGGCGCAAAGCTTCGAGAACCGCATGCTCAAGGCGTATATCCGCGACTGGCCGGCCGAAACGGCGGATCAGCACCCGGACTAAATCGCGACAAGACACAAAAAAACGCCATCGGCCTCGCGCCCATGGCGTTTTTTTTATTTCAACCTCTGCTAGGCGGCGCCCTGCAGCGCGTCGTTGCTAAGCCAGCCGTCGAGGGCGGCCGCCGTCATCGGACGGGCGAACAGGAAGCCTTGCGCCAGCGGACAGCCCAGCGCTTGCAGGATCTGCGCCTGGCGCTCGTCCTCGACGCCTTCGGCGATCACCGACAACCCCAGGTTGCGGCCAAGCTGGATCACCATCTCGGCGATGCTGCTGCCGCGCGCCGAGCCGGTGATTTCGGTGACAAAGGCGCGGTCGATCTTCAGCCGGTCGATCTGCAGGCGCTGCAAATACGACAGCGACGAGAAGCCGGTGCCGAAATCGTCGATGGCGATGCTGACGCCCGTTTGCTTGATCTGGCCGAGCATCTTGATCAGCATGTCCGGTTCCTCCATCGCCATCGATTCGGTGATCTCCAGTTCGATGTACTGCGGCGGCGCCTGCGTGTCCTCCAGCGCCTTGCGCAGCATTTCGAGGAAGTGCGGATGGCGGAACTGCACCTGCGAGACGTTGATCGACATCATGAAGTCGTGGTGTCCGGCCTTGCGCAGCGCGACCAGTTCGCGGCAGGCGGTGCGCATGACCCATTCGCCCAGGTCGATGATTAGGCCCGAATACTCGGCGATCGGGATAAAGCGGTCCGGCGAGATGAATTTGCCGTCCGGCGTCTGCCAGCGCAGCAGCGCCTCGGCGCCCACCGGCCGGCGCGTGGTCAGATCGATCTGCGGCTGGTAGACGACAAACAGCTGGTTCTGGCCGAAGGCGGTGCGCAGCGCGTGCATCATGCGCACCCGCTCGCGGATCTCGACGCCCATGCTGCGCGAGAAGTAGAAGTGGCCGGCGCGCTGCTGCGACTTGGCGCGCTTGAGGGCGATGTCGGCGTCCTTCAACGCGTCGGCGCCGCTGCCTTCGTGCTCGGACAGCCGCACCAGGCCCAGCGTCGCCGTCAGCTGCACGTCCTGGCCGTCGATGCTGAACGGGCGTTGGAACAAGCCCAGGATGTTGCCCGGGTTGACTTGCTCCGAGTTGCCCACCAGGCAAAAGATGTCGCCGCCGATGCGCGCCACCGTCAACTGGCCGCCCAGCTCGAACTGCAGCCGGCCGGCGACGGCGACCAGCAGCAGATCGCCGAACTGGTGGCCCAGCGCGTCGTTGGTCTCGGCGAAGTGGTCGAGGTCGACCAGCGCCAGCGTGGCCTGGTCGCGCGACGGGCCGGCGAGGGTGGCGTCGAGCATCTCGACCAGGCGGGTGCGGTTGGGCAGTTTGGACAGCTGGTCGTAGAAAGCGGCGTTGTGCAGGTGCGAGACCAGTTCGACGTTGTCGAGGCCGACGGCGACGTTGCTGCAGAAGACATCCAGCAGCCGCTCGTCGATCTCGCCGGGCTGGCCGCATACGTCGACGTGGGCGACGAAGTCGCGGCTGGCCTTGCCGGCGAAGTACAGGGTGATCGAATCGGGACGGTAGATGTTGCGGCGTTCTTGCAGCGCCAGTTCCATGGCCTCGTAGGCGCGCGCGTCCTGGTCCGCCGTCAGGATGGCGTTGTCGAGGTGGCCGTAGGCGCCCGACGTGGCCATCACCACCAGTTCGTGGCAGTTGTCGTCCGGGCATTCCTTGACGCACATCACGCCGCTGTTGTCCTGGCACAGCAGCGCGCCGATCTGCGCCAGCACGCCGGCGGCGAAATTTTTCACGCCATGCAAGCTCATCAGCTCCGTGCTGCCGTGGACGATCTGGTTCAGGCCGCGCCGGCTGTCGTTGATCTTGCGGATCTGCTCGTAGGAGCGGATCGCCGAGGTCACCGTCGTGAACAGCTTGATGCGCGTGAGTTCGGACTTGGTCTTGTAGTCGTTGATGTCGAAATCGCGGATGGCGTCGATCTCGGGGGCGTAGCCGGGCTGCCCGGTGCGCAGGATGATGCGCACGTCGGCCAGCTTGAGCGTTTCGCGGATGTAGCGCACCAGGTGCAGTCCGGCGTCGTCCTGCTCCATCACCACGTCGAGCAGGATGACGGCGATTTCGCGCTCGTGTTCGAGCATTTCGCGGGCTTGGCCGGCCGAATACGCGTGCACGAATTCAAGCGGCCGGTGCTGCATGTCGAGGTTGCCAAGCGCGAAGGTCGTGGTCGAATGGACGTCCTCGTCATCATCGATGATCATGACGCGCCATACGTTGCGCGCGCCCGGCGTATCGGGTGCGGCCGGGTGTTCTTCCAAGAATACCAGATCGTCTTGATCATCCTTGGGCGCTGACGGCTCAAGTGGCGTGATCGGTGGGGGCATGTGTAGCTTCTCCAGGCTGTCTCGGTGTTCTTGTGATCAAGTATATAGCGGATTGTCGGAAAGAATGCGGGATTTCCCCGGCTTTGGGCGCAACCATGCATGCTCTAGTGCAACTTGCTACATAGTTGTCGGTTAGTTGTAACAACTAGATAGCATTTTACCAAGATACACTTGTCAATATGCAAATTATCGCCGCGACCGGCCCCGAGCGGCGGCTGGCTGGTAGAATGAGGAACTTTTCACCTTTTTCCGAAGATTCTCTTCCTATGTCCGGCAATACATTTGGCAAATTGTTTTCTGTTACTACTTTTGGCGAGTCGCACGGTCCCGCGATCGGCTGCGTGATCGATGGTTGTCCGCCGGGTTTGCCGTTGTCGGAGGCGGATATCCAGCCTGAACTGGACCGCCGCAAGCCGGGCACGTCGCGCCACGTCACCCAGCGCAAGGAGCCGGACACGGTCGAGATCCTGTCCGGCGTCTACCAGGGCGTGACGACCGGCACGCCGATCGCGCTGCTGATCCGCAACGAAGACCAGCGCAGCAAGGACTACGGCAACATCGTCGACAGTTTCCGTCCCGGCCACGCCGACTATACCTACTGGCATAAATACGGCGTGCGCGATCCGCGCGGTGGCGGCCGCTCGTCGGCGCGCCTGACCGCGCCGGTGGTGGGCGCGGCGGCCGTGGCCAAGAAATGGCTGAAACAGCAATACGGCACCGAATTCCTCGGTTGCATGAGTCAACTGGGCGACATCCCGGTGCCGTTCCAGGACTGGTCGCACGTGCACGACAACCCATTCTTCGCCGCCAGCGGCGACGCCGGCCTGATCGCCCGCATGGAGGCGGCGATGGACGAGCTGCGCAAGGCCGGCGACTCCGTCGGCGCGCGCATCGACGTCATTGCGCGCAACGTGCCGGTGGGCCTGGGCCAGCCGATCTACGACAAGCTCGACGCCGACATCGCCTACGCGATGATGGGCATTAACGCCGTCAAGGGCGTGGAAATCGGCGCCGGCTTCAAGTCGGTGGTGCAAAAGGGCACCGAGCACGGCGATTCGCTGACGCCGCAAGGCTTCATCGGCAACAACGCCGGCGGCGTGCTGGGCGGCATTTCGACCGGCCAGGACATCACGGTATCGATCGCGATCAAGCCGACCTCGTCCATCCGCTCGCCGCGCGACTCGATCGACAAGGACGGCAAGCCGGTCGTGGTCGAGACGTTCGGGCGCCACGATCCTTGCGTCGGCATCCGCGCCACGCCGATCGCCGAGGCCATGCTGGCCCTGGTGCTGATCGACCACGCGCTGATGCACCGCGCCCAATGCGGCGACGTCAAGGTGTCCACCCCCGACATCACGCTGTAAGCGGTGCCGGCGCAGGCGCTCGGCTTCGCCTTATTCCTGTTCTGTTACTACGCGCACGCGGGTACCTGGAGCACCTACGCGACTCTGTATTTCGCCGATCAGGGCATGACGGTCGCGCAGATCGGCGTGCTGATGTCGATGATCCAGGTACTGCGCATCGTCGGCCCCAATGTGTGGGGCTACGTCGCCGACCATTACGACCGCCGCGTGCTGGTGCTGCGGCTGGCCGGCTTCGCCGCGCTGGTGGCGTTTTCCGGCTTCCTGGTCGGCAGCACCTTCGCCCACTTCCTGCTGGCGATGATCCTCCTGAATCTGTTCACCAGCGGCCAGGCGCCGATCTGCGAGGCGCTGATGCTGTCGGAGATGCGCGGCGACCTGACCTTTTACGGCCGCATACGGATGTGGGGCTCGATCGGCTTCATCGTCGCGGTCACCCTGGCCTCGTACGCGCTCGAGCACTACGGCATCACCACCTTGCCGTGGGTGGCGGCCGCGCTGCTGGTGCTCACCATCGCCGCCGCTTTCCGCTTGCGCGATGTGCCGCGCCGGACCCACAAGGAGGCGCCGCTGCCGCTGATGACGCTACTGCGGCGGCGCGAGGTGCTGGCCTTCTTCACATCGACCGCGCTGATGGTGGCCGCGCATACCTCGCTGTACACCTTTTATTCGCTGTATCTCGAACGGCACGGCTACAGCAAGACCGTGATCGGGGCCATGTGGTCGCTGGGGGTGACGGCCGAGGTGCTGCTGTTTTACTTCCAGTCGCCGCTGTTGAAGCGCTGGGGCGCGATGCGGATGATGTACCTGGCGCTGGGCGTGGCGGTGGTGCGCTTCGTGATGATCGGCGTCGGCTCGGATTTGCTTTGGCTGTTGATCGTGGCGCAGGTGCTGCACGCGGCCACATTCGCGCTGCATCACTCGTCGTCGGTGATGACGTTGCAGCGCTGGTTTTCCGGGCCGCTGCAGGCGCGCGGGCAGGCGCTGTATATGAGCATTTCGTACGGCATCGGCGGCTCGCTGGGTGGGCTGTTTCTGGCGCAGTGGTGGCAGCGGGTGGGGCCGCAGTCGGTGTACTACGTGGCGTCGGTGCTGTCGCTGGCGTCCGGCGTGGCGGCCGTGCTGTCGTTCAGGTGGCAGCGCCGGCGCGACGCTGTTTGATTTATCCGGGCTTAGACCCGGTTGCCGACGATTTCCTGCGCATGGCGCCGCTCCACCGCGCGCACCACCAGCAGGCGCATGTCGTTGAGCAGCGAGAATTCGGTCTGGCTTAGCTGGATCGGCGGGAACGAGTCGTCCCAGTCGCCGTACAGGAAACCGGCCGGCTGGCCGTTGGCCGACAACGGCAGGATAACGAAGCTGCGCGCCTCGGCCAGCGAACTTTTCCACCATAGCGGCAGCTTGGCTGCGAACTTGGCGTCGCGCGCGTTCTCGATGAAGATCACACGGTCGCTATTGAGCGCGGCGTGGAACACGTTCGGTTCGTAGGCGTCGTCGAACGTCAGCGCCGCCAGCAGTTCCTTGGTGCCTTCGCCGAAGGAGATCTTGGCCGCGTAGTGGTTGTCCTTGCGGTTGCGGACAAACGCCACCGCGCGCGAGAAATCCAGCCCCTTGTAGACGGTCTCCAGCGCGATCTGCACCATCTGGCCCGGGCTGGCCGTGTCGAGCATGTCGCGCATGTCGGCCAGGCCGCTGAGCAGGATCTTGTTGCCGGCCGCGCGCTGGCGCGTCTTGGCCAGCGCCTTGGCGCGTCGCTCGGCGGGACGCGACAGCGGGGCGATCGTGAGGTCGTTGGCCGCCACCACCTTGGCCTGTTCGATGGCGTGCATCAGATTGGCCGGCTCGACGCCCAGCATCACCGCGTAGCTCTCGGTCAGCTGCTTGACGATGGCCGCGCCGGCCGGGTCGTCGTGCCACAGCGATTCGGCGCACATGGCCGACATGGTCGACAGGCCGGCGATCCAGTCGGCGGCGCTGACGTCGGCGCCTTCGTCGGCCGGCGCCAGCTTGCGCATGCCCTTGACCAGGCTGGCCGGCAGCCCCCAGTGCAGGGCGGCGGCGTGGCCGACCTCCTCCAGGCTAAGCCCCAGCATTTCGGGTGCGACGTCGTCGATGGCACGGCCGTCATGGTCCGCCAGGCGCTGCAGCTCGTGCCAGCGTTCCGGCATATAAAAGGTCATCATCATGCGGCCCAGCGTATGCAGCATCGAGCACACCACGGCGGCCTCGCCATGCTGGCTTTCGGCCGTGTAGGCGATTTGCTGGGCGACGATCCCGGCCAGCACCGCCTTTTCCATTTCGATATGGGCGATGGTGGCGTCGCCGGAGCCGACGGCCAGCTCTTCGATCAGTTTGAGCCCGAGCGCCAGGTGGCCGATCGCCTCGGTGCCCAGCACCAGCACCGCTTTCGAGACCGTGTTGACGTGCTGGCCGAACGCCGAGTACATGCCGCTGTTGGCCAGCCGCAGCACCTTTTGCGTCAGCACCGGGTCCGACAGCACGGTGCGCGTCATGTTGAATTCCTGCTCGTCCTCGCCGCGCATGGCGCCAAGGATGGCGGTGATGGCCTTGGCGAAGCCGGGCATGTCGCCGCGCCGGCGGGTGCAGTCCCAGAGCTGGGCCAGCGTTTGGTCGCCCAGCGGCGTGCTGGCTTTGAAGGCGTCCGTCATTGTCCCACCTGACGCAGTTCGGGCGGCACGACCTTGACGTGGATGCTTTCCCTGAGCGCGGCCAGCGCCACGTTGGCCGCCATCGGCTTGCCGGTCAGGTAGCCCTGGATGTACTGGCAGCCGCGCTGCTGGAGGAAATGCAGTTGTTCTTCCGTTTCGACGCCCTCGGCCACCACGGACAAGTCCAGGTGTTTGGCCAGATCGAGTACGGCGTTGCAGATGGCGCCGTCCTTTTGCGAGTCGGGCAGGTCGCGGATGAAGGCGCGGTCGATCTTGAGCACCGAAATCGGGAAGCGTTTGAGATAGGCGAGCGACGAGTAACCGGTGCCGAAATCGTCGATGGCGATGCGGGCGTTGCGCTCCGCCATTTTGGACAAGATAGCTTCGGCGTGGACCGGATCGACCATCAATGTGCCTTCTGTGATTTCTAACACCAATTGCTCACCAAGTAGGCCCGAGAACGCGATGGCGTCGTCGAGCACGTCAAGAAACTTATCATTTCGGAATTGCCGGGGGCTAATATTAACAGAGATGTACAGGGGGCGTTTCGCCACCTCCTGGAACTGTTTTAGCTGCACGCACGCGGCCTTGAGGGCCCAGGCGCCCAGCAGATTGATCAAGCCGTTGGTCTCGGCGATCGGAATGAAGCGGGCCGGCGGCACCATGCCCAGCGTCGGATGCTTCCAGCGCATCAGTGTTTCGAAGCCTTGAATCTCGCGCGTCTTGGCGTTCACGATCGGTTGGTAATACAGCAGGAATTCGCCCTCGCGCACGGCCTGGAACATCGCCGCCTCGAGCGAAATGTCGTGCGCCGGCGGGCCGGCTTCGGCCGGGCTGTAGACCACGCAGCGCGCCTTGCCGGTTTCCTTGGCGCGCGACATGGCGGCATCGGCCAGTGCGACCAGACGTACCTCGTCCTCGGCGTGGGTCGGATAGACGGCGACGCCGACCGAGGCGCCGACATAGATGGTATGGCCGTCGATTTCGAAGGGCGACTGCAAGGTGGCGATCAGGCGGCCGGTGACCAGTTTGATTTGCGCCTCGGTGGCGGTGCCGGGCAGGATGGCGACGAATTCGTCGCCGCCGACGCGGGCCAGGGTGT
Organism: Duganella sp. AC917; assembly: GCF_979258245.1. Taxonomy (NCBI): domain Bacteria; kingdom Pseudomonadati; phylum Pseudomonadota; class Betaproteobacteria; order Burkholderiales; family Oxalobacteraceae; genus Duganella; species Duganella sp. AC917. The sequence continues at coordinate 2,274,720 of NZ_OZ409848.1, read as the reverse complement.
CGCTGTCGCGCAGGGTTTTGCGCAGGCGCGCGGCGGCCGTGCGCAGCAGCGCGTCGCCGATCGGGTGTCCGAGGCCGTCGTTGACCTTCTTGAAGCCATCGAGGCCGATGGTGGCGACGGCGAAGCCCTGGCCGGAGCGGCGCGCGTTGGCGATGACCATGCGCATGCGGTCCGACAGCAGCAGGCGGTTGGGCAGCTCGGTCAACGCGTCATGCGTGGCCATGTGGCGCAGGCGTTCCTCGGTGGCGTGCTGGATCGACATGTCGCGCCCGACCACCAGCAGCCCCGCGACGGCGTGTAGCTGGTCGAGGTGGCAGGAGATGCGCAGCTCGTGCCAGACCTCGGCGTCCGGGGTTTTGAGGCGTACCTCAATCAGGCGCGCGGTGCGCGATTCGGCGACCCCGGTCAGGGCGGCCGCCAGCGGCGCCTGGTCGGCTTCGCATATCAATCTGGTCAGCGTGCCGCCGGTGAGCGCGTCCGGGCGTGCCAGCAGCGCGGTCGCGCGGCGGCTGGCGAAGGCGATCGCGCCGAGCGGATCGAGACGGAAAACCACATCGCCAGCTTCCTCCATGAGGTGGTCCACGAAGTGGTCCGACTGGTTGCGCGGGTCGCGCTCGGGCAGTGATGGATGAGAGGGGTGCATCGCGTGAATCTACACTTTCAAGTTGTCCATGTAACAATTGGGTTGCTTTTATCTTGCAAAACCAGAACGAAATGTATCATTGATGAGTTCGGATATACATGAAAACGGACAACATTCCGTCGAGTTTCACTCATTTCTATTGAGAAACCTCTAAAAACCTGCGGTAAGTGGGTAGGGATCGCACGCCGCCAGCGCTTTTCGTCGCCGCCGCGCGACCTCCGCCAATGCCCATTACCGGGCTTGCCTGGCACTTTTGTTTGCGCTAGTCTGGTTCGTCAATTCAACCCAACACCGCGCGGAGGAGACCCACCGTGAACGCTTTCGACAACCCTTTCGACACCCATCAGGTGCGTAACACCGTCGCGCCGCTGGAAAATTTAAACTTGTTTACTGCGGACCCGGCGTTGTGCGAGGCACTGCTGCGCGAGGGCGGTGGCGCCCAGGCCGGGGCGTTGCGCACGTTGGGCGAGCAACTGGGCCGCGCCGAGACGCTGGACCTGGCGCGCCTGGCCAACCAGTATCCGCCGACGCTGCACAACTTCGACCGCGCCGGCCATCGCATCGACGAGGTGGAATTCCATCCTGCCTGGCATAAGCTGATGACGCTACTGATAGAGAACGGCGCGCACGCCTCGCCGTGGCTGGGCGGCGAGGGCGCGCAGGTGGCGCGGGCGGCGAAGTATCTGATGTTCGGCCAGGTGGAAAACGGCTCGCAATGCCCGGTGACGATGACTTATGCCTGCGTGGCCGCGCTGCGCCAGGCACCGGCGATCGCCGCCAAATGGCTGCCCAAGATCCTGTCCATGGAATACGATCCGCGCTCGTTGCCAATCGAGCAAAAGCGCGGCGCCATCATCGGCATGGGCATGACGGAAAAGCAGGGCGGTTCCGACGTCCGCTCCAACACCACCCGCGCCGAGCCGCTGCTGCCGGCCGATGCCAGGGCCAGGTTTGGCGACGACGGCGTCGACGTCTATCGCATCGTCGGCCACAAATGGTTTTTCTCGGCGCCGCAAAGCGATGCGCACCTGATCCTGGCGCAGACCGACGACGGCGGCAGCGCGGGGCTGTCGTGCTTCTTCCTGCCGCGCTTTCTGCCGGACGGTAGCCGCAACCAGATCCGGGTGCAGCGGCTGAAGGACAAGGTGGGCAACCGCTCGAACGCCTCGTCGGAGGTCGAGTTCACCGGCGCCCACGGCTGGTTGATCGGCAAGCCGGGACGCGGCATTCCGACGATATTGGAGATGGGCGGCCACACGCGGCTCGATTGCGTGCTCGGTAGCGCCGGCGCGATGCGGGCGGCGCTGACGCACGCGCTGCACCACGCGCGCGGGCGCTCGGCGTTCGGCAAGCCGCTGGCCGAACAGCCGTTGATGCGTAACGTGCTGGCCGACCTGGCGCTGGAATCGGAGGCCGCCACCGCGTTCGCGATGCGGCTGGCGCGCTGCTTCGACAAGGGCGGCGATCCGGCGCAGCAGCAGCTGGCGCGTATTCTGACCCCGGCCGGCAAGTACTGGATCTGCAAGCGCGGTCCGGCCTTCGGCGCCGAGGCGATGGAGGTCATCGGCGGCAGCGGTTATGTGGAGGACGGGCCGCTGGCGCGCCTGTACCGCGAACTGCCCGTCAATTCCATATGGGAGGGCTCTGGCAACGTGATGTGCCTCGACCTGCTGCGGGCCTTCGGCAAAACCCCGGCCGCGCGCGAAGCGCTGGCGGCGGAACTCGAGCTGGCGTGCGTGGGAGAGGGCGCCGGCGAAATCCCGGGCCATGGCGACTATGTGCGCTATACGCAGGCATTGCTGGCGGATCTGGCCCAGCCGCAGGCCGACGAATTCGGCGCGCGGCTGCTGGCCGAACGCGTGGTGCTGGCGGTGCAGGCCGGCCTGCTGCTGCGCCACGCGCCCTTGTATGTGTCGTCGGCGTTCGTCGCCTCGCGGCTGGCGCGCGAACCCGGAGGGGCCTTCGGACGGCTGCCGGCGGGCGTGGATTGCGGGGCGATTCTTGATCGGGCGCTGCTGCCGGCCTAGTATAATGGCGCGATCATGACACGATAAACCGTCTAAAAAGAGCAAACAATGAAACAAGATCCGCGCTTCCCCAATCTCTTCATCACCGACCACCCACTGATCCAACACAAACTGAGTCACATGCGCGAAAAGGATACGTCGACCCGTACCTTCCGTGAACTGCTCAAGGAAATCACACTGTTGATGGGTTACGAGATCACGCGCGACCTGCCGCTGACCACCCGCACCATCGAAACCCCGCTGATGACGATCGACGCACCCGTCATCGCCGGTAAAAAACTGGCCATCGTGCCGATTCTGCGCGCCGGCATCGGCATGAGCGACGGCCTGCTGAACCTCGTGCCATCTGCGCGGGTCGGCCATATCGGCGTGTTCCGCGACCCCGAGACCCACAAGCCGGTGGAGTATCTGGTACGCCTGCCGGATCTGGCCGAGCGCACGTTCATCCTGTGCGATCCAATGGTCGCCACCGGTAATTCGGCGGTGCATGCGGTGGACGTGCTGAAGTCGCGCGGCGTCACCGACGAACAAATCATCTTCCTGGCGCTGGTGGCGGCGCCGGAAGGCGTCGAGGTGTTCCAGAAGTCGCATCCGGGCGTGAAAATCTACTGCGCCTCGCTCGATTCGCACCTCGACGACCACGCGTACATCGTGCCTGGCCTGGGCGATGCCGGCGACCGCATTTTCGGTACCAAATAAGGCACCACATGGCCACTCCAGTCGATCCCGATTACCGCGCGCGCCTGGCGGCGCTCAACGCAAAATTCGCCGCGACCGTGCCGGCGACGATGGAAAAGATCACGTCGGCGCTGGCGGTGTGTGTCGCTGAAGGCGCTGACGGGCGCACGCCGACCGACGCGGCGATGCGCCAGCTCCACGAGCTGCTGCACGGCGTGGCCGGTTCGGCCGGCACCTTCGGCTTCGGTACGTTGGGTCAGGAGGCGCGCCGTATCGAACACATGTTGCGCGAGGCGATGGCGTCCGGTTCAGGCTGGGATGCGGTGGTGCCGGAGGTGGAAAAACTGCTGCGTTGGGCCGCCCGTGACGCGAATGCAACAGTTTTTGATTGAGGCGTGCGCTTGATGTATATCAAACCAGTTATCATTTACTTGTCTATAGTGACAGTTACACCACTCACTAACGAGAGCAGAAGTACCGGTTGGGAACCCCGATGAACTCGGTTTTTCTACCAAAAAAAGCGGCGGTTTGCATTTATTTTCGTGAACGCGTGCTTTTCTCTCGTAAATGGGTATAATGCGGGATCGTTTAGATTCAAGAGTAGTGCAGTTAAGCTGTCATTTCTTTCTTGCCTCAAACGATATCACGGGCGCAAGCCCAACTTAACTGAAATAGGAATTGTAATGGCAACTGGTATCGTAAAATGGTTCAATGATTCGAAGGGCTTCGGCTTTATCACCCCTGACGAAGGCGGCGAAGATCTGTTCGCTCACTTCTCGGCGATTCAGTCGGCAGGCTTCAAGTCGCTGCAAGAGAACCAACGTGTTTCTTTTGAAGTGACCGCTGGTCCTAAGGGCAAGCAAGCTTCGAACATTCAGCCTCTGTAATACGCTGAATCAAACGAAATAAAGAAATCCTCGGTATCCGAGGATTTTTTTTCGTCTACAGTTTTGTGGTTGCTAGTTTATAAGAGTTATTGCTTTCCCGATTTGCGCCAATAGTCTTGCTGCGCGTAAGTGTGCCGGAGAAAGTCCACAAACGCGCGTATGCGCAATGGCAAATGGCGGCGCTGCGCAAACACCGCGTAGATATCGTTGCCCGGCGCCGCGTGCTGGTCGAGCACCGTCTGCAGCTTGCCTGATTCGATTTCGCTGCCCACCTCCCACATTGAGCGCCACGCCAGGCCCTTGCCGGCCAGCGCCCAATCGTGCAGCACTTGGCCGTCGTTGCATCCCATGTTGCCGTTCACTTTCAACACCACGTTCTTGCCGTTGTCGCGGAAGGTCCAGCCGCGCTGGCTGCCCTCGCTGCTGATGGCCAGGCAATTATGTTTGGCCAGGTCGGCCAGGGTCTTCGGCTCGCCGTAGCGTTTGAGGTAGGAGGGTGCCGCCACCACCACGCGTTCGTTGTCGGCCAGTTTGACGCTGACCAGGTTGGAATCGGCCAGGCTGGCGATGCGGATCGCAACGTCGATGCCTTCGCCGACGATGTCGACCACGCGGTCGCTCATGTTCAGGGTGGCTGTGACGTCGCGGTGCTCGCTGAGGAACGATGGCAGCAGCGGCGCCACATGCTGGCGGCCGAAACCGGCCGGCGCCGAGATCATCAAATGCCCGGTGGCATGGGCGCTGCGCTCGGCCACCGCCGATTCGGCTTCCTCCAGTTCCGCCAGGATGCGCTGGCAATCCTCCAGGAAGGCCGCGCCTTCGTCCGTCAGCGCCAGCTTGCGCGTGGTCCGCTGCAAGAGTTTGACGCCCAGGCGGCTCTCGAGCGCGTCCAGGCGGCGGCCGATCATGGCCGGGGCGATGCCTTCGGCCCGGGCCGCGGCAGACAGGCTGCCCTTGGCGACGACTTCAACGAAGGTGGATATCTGTCTGAACTGGCCCATCGGCGGCATTGCCTCTCACTTGTGATAAAAACGCATAGATGAAGTGATTTTTAGTCTCGTTTGCATAACTTATGAGTGAATATACTGTAAAACAGAACGCCGCGTAACCGAGCAGCCACACTAAAAGATTCAGGCGCGCGGGGGCAGCACCAGTGCTTATAATTTGGTATGGAAGTTAATGTTTTCTTACGGAGATCGATCATGACGCAGTCCACCATCACCTTGCCAGCAGGCATGCAAATCACCGGCGACATCAAGCCCGGCTACGAAAACATCCTCACTGCCGATGCGTTGTCGCTGGTGGTCAAGCTGACGCGCGAGTTCGAGGCGCGTCGTCAGCAGCTGCTGGCTGTGCGTGTCGAGCGCGCCAAGCGGCTTGACGCGGGCGAGCGTCCGGACTTCCTGCCCGAGACCGCGCATATCCGCGCCGGCGACTGGAAAATCGCGCCGATTCCCAAAGCGCTGGAATGCCGTCGCGTCGAGATCACCGGCCCGGTCGAGCGCAAAATGGTCATCAACGCGTTCAATTCGGGCGCCGACAGCTACATGACCGACTTCGAGGATTCGAACACGCCGAACTGGGACAACCAGATCACCGGTCAGATCAATATGTTCGACGCCGTGCGCCGCACCATCGCGCTCGAGCAGAACGGCAAGTCCTACAAGCTCAACGACAAGATCGCCACCCTGGTCGTGCGGCCGCGAGGCTGGCACCTGGATGAGAAACACGTGCTGGTCGACGGCAAACGTATTTCCGGCGGCATCTTCGACTTCGCGCTGTTCATGTTCCACAACGCCAAGGAGCAGCTGGCGCGCGGCGCCGGCCCGTACTTCTATCTGCCGAAGATGGAATCGCATCTGGAAGCGCGCCTGTGGAACGACATCTTTGTGATGACGCAGAACGAGCTGGGTCTGCCGCAGGGCACGGTCAAGGCGACCGTGCTGATCGAAACCATTCTGGCGGCTTTCGAGATGGATGAGATCCTGTACGAACTGCGCGAGCACAGCTCGGGCCTGAACGCCGGCCGTTGGGATTACATCTTCTCGTGCATCAAGAAGTTCAAGCTGGACAAGGATTTCTGCCTGGCCGACCGCGCCAAGGTGACGATGACGGCGCCGTTCATGCGTGCGTACGCGCTGCTGCTGCTCAAGACCTGCCACAAACGCAACGCGCCGGCCATCGGCGGCATGGCCGCGCTGATCCCGATCAAGAACGATCCGGAAAAGAACGATGTGGCGATGGGCGGCGTGCGTAACGACAAGGCGCGCGACGCCACCGACGGCTACGACGGCGGCTGGGTCGCGCACCCGGGCCTGGTCGAGTTGGCGATGACCGAGTTCACCAAGGTGCTGGGCGACAAGCCGAACCAGATCGACAAGCAGCGTCCGGACATCGACGTGTCCGCCGCACAGCTGCTGGACTTCAAGCCGGAAGCGCCGATCACCGAGGCCGGCCTGCGTTACAACATCAACGTCGGCATCCATTATCTGGGGAGCTGGCTGGCCGGCAACGGCTGCGTGCCGATCCATAACCTGATGGAAGATGCGGCCACGGCGGAAATCAGCCGCTCGCAGGTGTGGCAGTGGATCCGTTCGGACAAGGGCGTGCTCGACGACGGCCGCAAGGTGACGGCCGACATGGTGCGCGCGATGATCCCGGAGGAGCTGGCCAAGGTGCAGCGCGACGCGCCGGGCGGCGACGGCCCGACCTATGTGCGCGCGGGCCAGATCTTCGAACAGATGTCGACCTCGAGCGAGTTCGCCGAGTTCCTGACCTTGCCGCTGTATGAAGAGATTTAATGCTATAAACTGAATGCGTTAGATTCAGCAACAAGGCCGACGGATGAAATTTATCCGCCGGTCTTCGCATCAAAAATCATTCTTCCACAAGCGCAGCGCGGTGAAGGTGGCCAGCGAGGTGTCGATGCGATCGAGCCGTCCGGCCTTGACCAAATGCTGCGCGATGGCCGGTTCCCGGTAGCGCAGGAAGGGATTGGTCGCCTTCTCGACGCCGATCGTGCTCGGCACAGTCGGCAGGTTGTGCTCGCGCTTGTCGGTCTCCACTTTCACACGCTCCTGCAGCGCCACATTGTCCGGTTCCACCACGCGCGCGAAGCGCAGGTTGGACAGCGTATATTCGTGGGCGCAATACACCTTGGTATCATCCGGTAGCGCGGCAAGTTTGCCCAGTGAGCTGATCATCTGCGCCGGCGTGCCCTCGAACAGGCGTCCGCAGCCGCCCGCGAACAGCGTGTCGCCGCAGAACAGCCAGGTCGGCTCGTCGGCGGAACGCTCGCGCACGTAGGCGATGTGGCCCATCGTATGGCCGGGCACGTCCAGCACGGACAGGCGCAGCGCCAGGCCCGGCACGTCGAACTGCTTGCCTTCGCCGACCGGCAGGGTGACGGCGGCAATGGTCTCGTTGCGCGGGCCGAAAACGGGAACCTGATAATGCTGTAATAATTCGGGAACGCCACCAATGTGGTCAGCGTGGTGATGGGTGAGTAGAATGGCGGTGAGCTTGAGTCCGTTTGCTTTGAGCGCCGCCAGAATCGGCTTGGCGTCGCCCGGATCGACTACGGCGGCATGTACACCATCATGTATCAGCCACAGGTAGTTGTCGTGGAATGCTGGAACCGTCAGAACACAGAGAGCTTGGTTAGAAGATATGGTCATTGGATCACAAAAGGCTAGACATGGATAAGGCGGGATCGGATCAATCCATTATAGCGCTGGAAGGCTGGATGCAGACGCCCGCAGGTGTGTACTTGCGTGCGTGGGAACAAACCTGTCTCGATAATTTAACAGCCGATATCTTCGGCTTCAACGCGGTGCAGATCGGCATGCCTCAAATCGATGCGCTCTCGGCCAATCGCATGCCGTACAAATGGTTGGCCGACCGCAAGGTGCGGGCGCCGTTGGCGCCAACGCCTGTTGCTGTGGCGCCGGCGCAAGGCGCTGCGGTGATCGAATTGCCGCAGGCGCCGCCGCCGCGTCCGGTGGCGCTCACGCTCGACTACACCGAGTTGCCATTCGCGTCGCAAAGCATGGACCTCGTGGTGCTGCCGCACGTGCTGGAATTTTCCGCCGACCCGCACCAGGTGCTGCGCGAAGTCGAGCGCGTGCTGATACCGGAAGGGCAGGTCATCATCTGCGGCTTCAACCCGGCCAGCCTGTGGGGCGCGCGCCATGTGATGCGGCGCGTCGGCGGCACCTCGTTCCTGCCGCGCACCGAGGAGCTGATCACTATGCCGCGCATGAAAGACTGGTTAAAATTATTAAACATGAGCGCCAGCCAAAGTCATTTCGGCTGTTACGCGCCGGCCTGCCGCACAGAAAAATGGTTGAACCGTTACGCATTCATGGATAATGCCGGGCCGCGCTGGTGGCCGTTCTTCGGCGGCGTCTATATCGTGCAAGCGATCAAGCGGGTCAAAGGCATGCATCTGATCGGTCCGGCTTGGACCAAAAAATCGGCGACGTCCCCAGTGGTCGTCCCTGCAACAAATAAAAGGCGGGAATAGCAGTATGGATAAGGTGGAAATTTTTACCGACGGCGCATGCAAGGGCAACCCCGGCCTGGGCGGCTGGGGGGCGTTCCTGGTGGCCGACGGCGCCGAGAAGGAAATCTGCGGCGGCGCGCGCGACACGACCAACAACCGCATGGAATTGCAGGCGGTGATCGAAGCGTTGAGCGCGCTCAAGCGCCCGTGCACGGTAGTGCTGCACACCGACAGCCAGTATGTTCAAAAAGGCATTAGCGAATGGATCCACGGCTGGAAAGCGCGCGGCTGGAAAACCGCCGCCAAGGAACCGGTCAAGAACGAGGACTTGTGGAAAGCGCTGGACGCGGCCCAGCACATGCACACGGTCGAATGGCGCTGGGTGCGCGGCCACAACGGCCATCCGGGCAACGAGCGCGCCGACATGCTGGCCAACCGCGGCGTCGAGTTGGCGCGGGGCCGCTAAGCCACCCATTGCCCCAGCCGCAGGGCTGATGAGCTGCCTGTTATACTTCTCCGCTTGACCGTAGCAACCACAGAGTACTTATGCGCCAAATCGTTCTCGATACCGAAACCACCGGTATCAACCCCAAGCTGGGCAACCGCATCATCGAGATCGGTTGCGTCGAACTGCACAACCGCATGCTGACCGGGAATAACTTCCACGTCTACATCAATCCGGACCGCGAATCGGAGGAGGGCGCGCTGAACGTCCACGGCCTGACCACCGAGTTCTTGCGCGACAAGCCGAGGTTCCACGAGATCGTCGACCAATTGCGCGAATACATCCAGGGCGCCGAAGTCATCATCCACAACGCGCCGTTCGACCTGGGTTTTTTGAACCACGAGTTCCGCTTGTTGAAGCTGCCGGATTTCTCGACCCACATCGGCGGCGTCATCGACACGCTGGTGCACGCCAAGGAACTCCATCCGGGCAAGCGCAACTCGCTCGACGCGCTGTGCGACCGCTATGGCGTGTCGAACTCGCACCGCAAGCTGCACGGCGCTTTGCTCGATGCGGAGCTGCTGGCCGACGTCTACCTATCGATGACGCGCGGACAGAACAGCCTGGGCATGGATGTGGAAGAAGAGGTCGTTTTGGGCGGCGCCTTGCTTGAACCTGTGCCGCTGGCCGACATCATCTTCCTGCCGGCGTCGGATGAGGAAATCGCCGCGCATCAGGCCACCTTGGCCGGGTTGGACAAGGCTGTCAAGGGACAGTGCATCTGGACGGCGACGCTGGCGTCGGCGGCCTGATCGGGCGGATCGGTGGTGGATGCAAAATTTTCGCTCGGGCCCTTCCATTTTGGCGGGGATATATGCGATAATTCGCCCCGCTTCGGGAGGTTAGCTCAGGGGTAGAGCACTGCATTCACACTGCAGGGGTCGCAAGTTCGAAACTTGCACTTCCCACCAAGAATTCGTTGTAGATCAAGGGCTTACGAGAAATCGTAGGCCCTTTTTTCATGTTTGATGGAAAAGTTCCGAATAAGTACGGGAAACAGTCGCGCACAACTGGACAGCCTTGGCCGAGGTATTCCGTCAAATCTAGTGAATCCATCCTATCGCCAAGGTCAACCGCTGGACGTGTGTTGGCCCTATTTTGTCTGGTTGTAGGCCCAGGTGCCGCCTGAACCCAGCGCTGCCCTGAACGGCTCTTGGCCATCACCGGAAAGCCACGCGCGCATCGATTGCATTTCCGAGTTGATGCGCCGCAGTTCCTGCAGCGCGGCTTCATCTACAGGCTGCGCCCGGTCCAGCATGGTGGTCAATTTGCTCAGGAATGGATTTGCAGCGAGCACCTCGTCGGGAAAGCGCGCGTAGGTAATGGTGCGGCCAGCCGCATCGCTGAACAATGTCGCGAGATCCTGTCCCGTGACCATGTCGCCGGCGAGTTCCAGCGTGGCGCCGGCAAAACGCTCCGGATCGGCAAAAATGGCAGCAACGCATAGGCCGATGTCCCGCACGGCAAGTACGCCCATCGGCTGGTCCGGTCGCATAAAAAAACTGAAGTGGCCGCTGTCGAGACCGAAGCCGGGCATGACCAGCATTTCCATGAAGGTGGCCGGCCGGATCACCGTCGCATTCAACCCCAGCGTGGCGATGTGTGCTTCGATCCTGGCCTTGCTCTCGAAATGGCCCAGTCCCACGCCAGCCTCGACACTGGCAACGGAACTGTAGACGAGGTGTGCAACGCCGCACGCCTGCGCCAGGTCGGCAATGGCGATGCCGAACCGGATCTCGTCGTCATCGGTGACTGTTCCGCCAGGAGAACTGGGCTGGACGCTGAACACGCCGTGTACACCGACCATCGCGGCGCGCAGTGACGCGGCATCGTTGAAATCGCCCTGGACGGTGTCCACGCCGGCGTCACGCAGCGCGGTCGACTTTGGCGAGGCGAGATCGCGCACCAGCGCGCGGACAGACCAGCCAGCTTTCAATAGTGCATCGGCGACCGAGCCGCCTTGCTGGCCAGTGGCCCCGAACACCAGGATCAAACGTTTATTGTCAGACATTTACAAACCCTCTTTGAACAATGAAGGTTACGAATATATACTCGCAAGAAACACGTTACAAGACGGCACATTTTTCACCCTCAGGCACAAAGTTGATACCCATGGATAAACTCATACACGGTCGTCCTTACGAAGAAACCGACGCCGGGCCACGCTTCAAACCTTGCGTACCGAACGGTGTGCTGGCCCGGCTGGGCGATAAATGGACGATCCTTGTGATTTCTCATCTTGCGGTGGCGCCTGGTCACCGGCTGCGTTTTTCGACACTCAAGAAAGGTATCGAAGGCATAACGCAGAGGATGCTCACGCTCACCGTCCGCAACCTTGAACGCGATGGCCTTCTGCTGCGGCATTATTTTCCCGAGGTTCCGCCGCGCGTGGAGTACGAGCTGACAGCCATGGGCGCTAGCATGCTTCCCGCGCTGGAAGGCTTTACAACTTGGATCCGCGATCACTGGCCGGAGATTCGCGAGGCCCGTGCCAGCTATGACGCGTTGCAAGACGTGCTACCCGCTCAAGAGAATGGAAAACTCATCAAGATATCGCCATTAAAATGAGCATGTCGTCATTCGTGGGCACATCCCGCATTGAATTGTTCAATCAAAACAAGCTTGGTTGGATTATCTCCGTCAGATTGGATTCCGTTTCATTTGGCATATCCTTTTTCGTCGGCGATTTGGGGGCCGGGCGCGCTCGTAGCAAGTCGGTAGGGTGCAGCTGGACGAGTGCTCTTGCAAATTCCGGATTCGTCGAACCGAGCCAGTCGTCGTAGTCTTCGGGGCGCAAAATGGCGACGCCACGTTTTTCTTTGTCCGAGTGGAACCGACGCAGCAGTGGGTGTTCGTTTGCGTTCAGCGTGAAATGGGTGAATGTGTGCTTGACGGTGCCATCCGTCTCTTCCCATGTGCGCCACATGCCAGGCAATCCGAACGGCTCACCGCTGGCCAGCTCTATGGCCCATCTTTCATGTTTTCCGGTCTCCCAGTTAGGCTCATAGACGGTAGTCGCCGGCACGATGCATAGCTGTTGTTGCAGCCAGAAGCGCTTATAATTTATCTTGCCGGTGACTTCCTCAAAACGCGCATTCATCGTATCCATCGGGATGCGCGGCGGCGCAGGCGGTTCTTTACCCTGCGCCTTGGCCTTGTCTACCGCGCGCAGGTACTTGTCTCGTTCCTCGTCGTTGAGCTTCTTGAGCGGACGATGGTTTTGAGGCACGAAGCCATATGTGCCGACCAAGCCTTTTCGTCTGCCTTGGTCATCGTGGACGATAAACGGGGCACTGTGGTCGCGGTAAATTTCATCCCGCCAGTCATCGCCAGCTTCTATCGGCGTACGGAACCAATCGAAGGCCAGTTGGCGGCTGACGGTGATGTAGTTCACGCACATACGATTTCCTTGGAGTGGATGGTTCGAAGCGCTAGTTTACTCTGGGTTTGGTTCCGTTAGTGGAAGTTGCGGCTACGCGTGTCGAGCTCTCCCAGCAGGTGCGACAGGTCAACCAGCCGCTTCGCCACCAGGTGCCGCACGTTGTTCGCGCACTGCCATTGTCCATAGACGCCCAGCAGGCGTGCGCTCATCACTTCGCGACGTTGCTGCTCCAGCAGGCTCGGCCAGACGATGACGTTGACGTTGCCCGTCTCGTCTTCGATGGTCAGGAAGACGACGCCCTTGGCCGTCTCGGGACGCTGTCGCACCGTCACGAGGCCGCAGCCGCGCGCCAGCCTTGCGTCGTCATACAGGTTCAGCACTTCAGCAGTCATGAAGCGCATGGCATGCAATCGTTCCCGCAGTAGTGTCAGCGGATGGCGGCCCAGCGTCAGACCCATATGGCGATAGTCCGCCACCAGTTCCTGGCCCTCGGAGGGCGCCTCGAGTATCAGTTCCTCCTCGACGATATGCGCCTGCCGCAGCAGATCCTTGTCAGGCGTGCTGCCAGCCGCGTTCCACATCGCCTGGCGGCGGTTGCCGCTGATCCCAGCCAAGGCGTTGGCGCTCGCCAGTAACTTGAGCTGCGCGGCGTCGATATCTGCCCGTACGCCAAGGTCGTGCAGCCCGCTGAACGGGCGCACGGCGCGGGCTTCCTCAATACGCCACGCCGCGTCGCGCTCCATGCCACGGATGATGTTAAGCCCGAGACGTACCGCCGGCTGCGCGCCCGAAGACGGTTCCAGCGTCGCCTCCCACTGGCTGATGTTGATGTCAAGGCCTCGGACCTCGACGCCGTGCCGGACGGCGTCCTGCACAAGTTGCGACGGGCTGTAAAATCCCATCGGCTGGCTATTGAGCAGCGCGGCAAGGAAGGCGGCCGGCTCATGGCATTTCATCCAGCTAGACGCATAGGCGAGCAGGGCGAAGCTGGCTGCGTGCGATTCGGGGAAACCGTATTCCGCGAATCCGCGTATCTGTCCGATGATGCCGGTGGCGAAATCATCGCTGTAGCCACGGGCGGCCATGCCCAGTTTGAGTTTGTCCTCGAATTGTTCCAAGCCGCCTTTGCGCTTCCAGGCCGCCATTGCGCGGCGCAGCTGGTCCGCTTCGCCGGCGGTGAAGCCAGCGGCCACCATTGCGATCTGCATGACCTGCTCCTGAAAAATCGGGATGCCAAGCGTTCGCGATAACACCGCCTCCATGTCCGGACTGGGGTAGCTGACCGGGTCAGCGCCCTCCCGCCGGCGCAGATACGGATGGATCATTCCGCCCTGGATCGGACCCGGACGGATGATCGCCACCTCGATCACCAGATCGTAGAATACCCGAGGTTTGAGACGCGGAAGCATCGACATCTGCGCCCGGCTCTCGATCTGGAAAACGCCGACGGTGTCGGCCCGGCAGATCATGTCATAGGTCGCCGTGTCTTCCTTCGGGATGTCCGCCAGTTCGAAGCGTTCGCCCCGCTGTTCTGAGACCAGATCCAGCGTGCGCCGCATGGCGCTCAGCATGCCCAGCGCCAGGATGTCGATTTTGAGCAGACCCACCGCGTCCAGGTCGTCCTTGTCCCACTGGACGATCGTGCGGTCTTCCATGCTGGCGTTTTCCACCGGGACGAGGCGAGACAGCTTGCTGTGCGAGATGACGAAACCGCCGGGGTGCTGCGACATGTGACGCGGGAAGCGCATCATGTGCTCGGCCAGGAAGGCCCACTTGTGCGCGACGTCGGACTCCGGATCGAGGCCGCAGCTGTGCATACGCTCGGCCAGTTCGGCGCGTCCGCCCCAGCCGTGATTGGCCTTTGCCACCTTGTCGACAATCGAGAGGTCCACGCCCAGCGCGGTGCCGACATCGCGCAGCACGCTCTTGGGCCGGTAGCTGATAACCACGGCGGTCAATGCCGCGCGAGTGCGGCCGTATTTGCGGTAGATGTACTGGATGACTTCCTCGCGCCGCTGGTGCTCGAAATCGACATCGATGTCGGGCGGTTCATTGCGCTCTTTCGAAATGAATCGTTCGAACAGCAGCGTGCCGCGCGAGGGATCGACTTCGGTCACGCCAAGGCAGTAGCACACGGCGCTGTTTGCCGCGGACCCGCGCCCCTGGCAGAGGATCTTGTTGGCGCGCGCGAATCGGACGATGTCGTACACCGTCAGGAAGTAGCTTTCGTAGGACATCTCGGCGATCAGTTCCAGCTCCTTTTCGATCACTTCCTGCACCTTGGCCGGGATGCCGGCGGGATAGCGCCAGTGGGCGCCGAGGTAGGCTTCCTGGCGAAGGTAGTCAGAAGGCGTCATTCCCTCCGGGACGATCTCCACCGGGTATTCGTAACGCAGCTCGTCCAGTGAGAAGGTGCACAGGTCAGCGACGCGCACCGTTTCATCGAGCGCGGCGCGCGAGTACAGATTGCCTAGCCTGACGCGCGAGCGCAGGTGCTGCTCCGCGTTGGAGGCGAGCCGGTAGCCGCAACGCGCCACTGGCACGCCGTGGCGTATGGCGGTCATGGTGTCCTGGAGTGGTTTGGCCGAGCGTACGTGCATGACCACGTCGCCAGTCGCCACCACCGGCAGATCGAATTGCGCGGCGACCGAGATGACAGCGTTGCGATGCTGTTCGTCGCGCGAGCGGAAGTGCAGCGTCAATGCGATACGCGCGCGACCAGCCGCGCACTGCAGCAGCCACGCCGCCTGGCGTTCCAGTACATCGACTGCCACGCCGTAGCGCGGCAGCAGGATCAGCTGACAATCGGGCATTCCGCGCAGCGCAACTAGGTCAGGGGGCGGGGCCGCGATGTCGCGCGGACGAACCAGATATTCGCCTTTCTTCGCCCGCCTGCGCGCGACGGTGATCAACTCGCACAAATTGCCGTAGCCGTTTTTGTTCATCGCCAGGATCAACAACGAGAAGGCCGGCGTGCCGTCTTCCGGTGTGATCAGCATCTGGCTGCCGACGATCAGTTTCAAACCCGCTTCCTTGGCCGCCACATGCGCTTTGACGACGCCGGCCACGGTGCATTCGTCGGCGATCGCCAGCGCGTGATAACCGAGGCTAGTGGCGCGCTGCACCAGCTGCTCCGGCGCAGAGGAGCCATGCAGGAACGTGTAGTGGCTGACGCATTGCAGCTCGGCGTACGAGGGAAGCATGGAGGCGCTCATGACAGCCGGAGGTCAGGCGTATAGCCCGTGCAGAAACCAGCGCGCGTTCTGCGTGCGTTCCAGATAAATCCAATAACAGGTGGCGTCCTTGCCCTGTGCGACGTAGTAGTCGCGCGCCACGGTTTGGTCGTCCCACCAACCGGCCTCCAGGCGCTCCGGCCCACGTATCAACTTGAGCGGGCTACCGTAGAATGGGCGCTCCTGCCGCATCAGCAGCGGTATCGGTTTCGGCAGCACGAGGGATGGTCGTTCAAGCGGTTCCTCGTCGTCCGCTAATTTCCGGACATTGGCGGTGGCGGGCCCCCAGGTGTTGCACTGCTCCGGACGATGATCAGGAGAGATGACCGGCGTGAGCACGTTTTCGGGTCCGAGTCTGGCCGACAGCAATTCAAGCAGTCGTGCAAAGTCGGCGGGAGAGCCACCCGGTTCCGGGAACAGTTGATCCGTCGGCACCTGCATCGGCTGGAGCTGTCCAGCTTCCAGCCGCAATCCGATCACTGGCGCGGTCAACTCGATCTTCGCCAGGCGCTCCTTCAATAGTCGCAGCAAGTGCGGCTCTTTCCATGCCGGTTCGGCCAAGGTGATCTCAAGCGGCGTCGGCGCCACCGCAGCGCGGCCACGTTCGTGCTCCATCAGCAACGTGAAGCTGCCCACCGCGAGCTGTCGCGCGTTCAGCCATCCGGTCAGTTGCAGGATCAAGGTCGTCGCGCCATGCATCAGCGCCTCTGCATGCTCGATGCGGTCGAACGTTTCGACATGCGCGGAGAAGTGCTCGGGCACCGCCATCCATCGTTGCATCTCGTCCACATCACCGTAGGCGTGATCGAGCACACGTATCAGCTGCTTGCTCGTTCGCCGCAGCAGGCCGGTACGCGGGAGCCGTCGCAGAGCGCCCAAGTCGACCGCGCCGATACCGTCGAACCAGCCGAGGAAGGGCTGGGCCGCTGGCAGGATCCCGCACGGTAGACGATCCAGGCGGGGCGCCATCGTCGCCAGTTGCAAGCAACGCCGGTGGGGCGGCCTGCGTTGATGTGTCGCGTGCGCGAGCAGCCATGCGCCTTGTGCCGTCGGCGCCGCGCCGAGGGATGCGGTGAAGCCGAGCCGTCGTATGCTGCTGCGGACCAGGTGGCACAGCGCCAGCGGCCCGCCGAAAAGGCGCAGGCTTGGTCCCACATCGAGCAGCACGGTGAAGTTTTCCGTGAATGCCACGTCGGGCGTGAACTGCAACATCGCCAGGGCGATGGCGTCCAGCGCGCGCGCCTCTTTCTCGGGCTCGCGGTCGAGCATGATGGTGCCGGGTGCGATCGTCGCCACGCCGCCGCAGCGCATGCCGGAACGCACGCCGGCTTGCATCGCTTGCTTCGAGGCGACCAGCACCTGTTCACTATCCATCACGGCGTAAGGCCCAGGTTCAGACCAGGACGGGCGCAGCGTTTCGAGCGGTAACAACGGCAGGTACAAACTTAACAGCAGGGGCGTTTTCATGATGCAGGGGATGACGGCCGGCAGGCATATCGGGAAGCGGAATAAACAGGGTTTTGTCGGACGCCGGGCCACGGCGCTTTAACACGTCGACGGCGACGCCGCCCAACGCCGGCCGCAGGCCGAGCCGCAACGGGGCAGGGGAGGCCTCGCTGGCGCACGCCATCGGTCGCATCAGCCAGAACCAGATCTCCGAGCCTTGCGCCGCCAGATTCAGGCGGCGCAGGGATTCCGAACGGATATGGTTTTGCCAGAAGACGACGGCGCCGCAACTACCGTTTTTAAGGATCTGTTCCGTCGTCCACAAGGCGTCGCCGGTGTTCGAGGAGCGTATCCACAGCAAACGGCTGGTGTCGATACCCCACGTCTTGAACGCTTGCGCGTGCGGGATGTAAGGCGGCTGCACAAGCGCGATACGTTGTTTCTTCGCAAGGTTGGCCAGCAACGGTTTTAGCAGCTGCAGTTCACCGATGCCTGATTGTTGCAGCATGAGCTCCACCAGCGATGATCGCGGCCAGCCACGGTTGGGCAATTCCAGGTCGAGCGCCGCGTGGCCTGTTGAGGCGGTCGCAGCGCGGGAGACCGCCAGCTCGCTGGCGCGCCAGACGTCCGCGAACAGCGCCGGATTGGTGGCGTTCGCTGGGGCGTGCTGTTGTTGGAGCGTGGCGCAAAGCATGGCAATGTGTAGACTCGAAAGAGACCGTTATCAACTTAATACTGTATGGATATACAGTGTAAGTGGGAAATCGAGATTCCGCAAGTCTGCCTGCGAGAACCAGCATGGTGATTTGGTGATTTGATGTGCGGGTGCTAACAGCCGCTCCCGGACGCCGTGCGACGCTCCTGGCAACGGGCCTCAACTCCGCCGTTTCAGGCCAGATTTGCCGACAGATGTGCCCACAAGCATGAATTGTGTTGTAAATGTCAGATCCAGCAGATTTGCGATTGTTTGTTCCAGGGGTTCTACACTAAGATAGTGGCTATACAATTGCAATTTGATGCCCCGAGCCGCAGCAGATTGCCTTCGTCGGCCCTAGCTTCGCCGATCGCATTCTGCCAATATCGGCCTACCATGACACATCCTGCAGTAGAACGTTCCATTCTCGTTGTTGACGATAACCGCGAGGCCGCCGACCTCATGGTCGAATTATTAACGCTCTGCGGGCATACGGCAGTTGCTGCGTATAGCGGCGCAGACGGCATTTCTCTGGCAGAGCGATTCAGGCCTGAAATCATCTTGCTGGACTTGACCATGCCGGTCATGGATGGCTTTGCGGTTGCGAAAACGCTTCGCGAATCCGAATTGTTCCGTGGAGCTGTTCTGGTCGCATTCACCGCGCGCAGCGATCCGATCACAACTGCGCGAATTGCCAGCGAGGGATTTGATTATCATCTCCCCAAGCCGGTTTCGATTGGACGAGTAATGGATGTCATCTCCAAGGCACGCAATCAGATTGCGTTGGCGAACGACGCTTTGCTGAATCGCTACACGTCGGAGCGTGTTTGACGGATGTACGCTGTAAGCGAAATTCACCTCATCGATTCTATTACTTCGAGATTAATCGGCTGTGCGGCCACAGACCAAACCGGTTGATCTTTCGACTTCCATATCGCGGATGGCGTCCGACAGCACGAGATCGACCTTTCGTTTTGAAGGCAAAGTCGTGATTGTCACGGGCGCCGGATCGGGCATCGGCGCAGCGACGGCGCAGCGCTTTCTGCAGGAGGGCGCGCTGGTCACGTTGAACGGTCGGCGCGAGCACAAGCTGCGCGAGACGCTGGTCGGCTTCGATCCAGCCCGGGCGCTGATCCACCCGGGCGACGTCTCCGACGAGTCTTACGTGAACCAGATGGTGGCGGACACGGTGGCGCGATTCGGCAAGCTCGATGTTCTGGTCAACAACGCCGGCATGGCCATCTTCGGCCCGTTCGAGCAGACCACCACGCCCGACTGCCGCCGAGTTCGGGAAAAACGAGGCGCTCCTGGCCGCTTTCCGCGACCGCATGCCCGCCGGCCGCGCCGCCACGCCAGCCGAAATTGCCGGTGTGATCGCGTTCCTGGCCAGCGACGATGCCCAATTTATCAACGGTGCGATTGTCCCGGTGGATGGCCTGAACGCGTCCAACGGCCAGCCCAATTTCCTGTCGCTGTTTGCAGCTGCCTGAATTCAAGATAAGAGCGGGTAGACTGAGCCGCGACTGGGGTTTTCTGACGCCCGCGCAGGATACCCGACACTATCGTCCACATGTGAGCTATCGAACAGTGCGCTGCCGAGCCAGGATGGAAACTCTCCTGGTGGAGGGTATTAACGATGACTGGCAAAGACGGGAAAGATGCTCACGATGGCGGGGCCGACCGGCGGGTCGATGGTCCGGTGGAGGTGATCGACGAAGGTGTCGTGATCGCCGCCGTCGACGGTGTTGGGCCCGCTATCGACCACATGGCGAAAGCGGGCGTGGACCGCAGCACCGCCTTGCGCGTGATGTCCGGCCCGGAGTATCACCGCGAGCCGCAGAACGGAACGGTATCAAGAGTCCTGCAATATATCGCTGCCCGGCTATGGCCACGAAAGGGCTGACAAACGTCGCGGCGCCTGCTTACCAGCGGCGGTTGTAGGCGACGCTCAACACGGCGCCCGGTGCCGGCAAGCGGCTGCTGTTGTTGCTGTTGCGCATGAGCTGGCTGTAGGCGGGCAGGTAGTAGCGGTCCAGCAGGTTTTCGATGCCGATAGCGACAGCGTCGCGCTGCGTGAACTGATAGCGGCTGATCAGGTCCAACGTGGTGTAGCTGGTGACCTCGCGGCGGCCGAAGCCGGTCACGCCGTTCAGGCGCGAGTCGCGGGCGCCATAATGAGTCGCCTGCAAACGGCTGCTCCAGCTGGCGCCGGGCTTGAGCTGTACGTAGGCGGTCACTTTGGTCGGTGGAATGCGGTAGCCCGTCATGACCTGGTCGCGCTCGCTGCCTTGCGGCGTTTCTCGGCCCGACATCATCGTCAGCGTGCCGCCATAACCCCACGCGCTGGCTTGCGGCAGATAGTCGAGGGTCGCTTCCAGGCCGCGCACCTTTTCGGCGGTGCGGGTCAGGATCAGGCCGTTGTTAAAGCTTTGTACGTCGCCCAGTTTGGAGGTGGTGCGGAACAGCGCCAGCGTGCCCAGCAGCTCGCCCACGCCACCGCGCCAGCCCAACTCGTAGTTGTTGGTCTTGACCGGTTGCAGCGCCGACGAGGCGAGGTCGAACGCGGGCGTGGCGTTGCGGATCTGCAGGCCCATGTCGGGCAGCTGGAAGCCCTGGCTGAACGAGGCGTACAGCTCCTGCCCCCGGACCGGTTTGAACACCGCGCCGACATTGGACATCCAGGCGTCGAACGCCAGCGCGCCGCCGCGCACCTGGCGCGGCGTGGCGGCGCGGATCTGCGACAGCGGCACGAAATCGTCGAACCGCGCGCGCGCGTGCTCGTAGCGCAGGCCGCCTTCGAGCGCCCACTGCGCGTTCAGCTTGTACTGCAGCTGGCCAAAGCCGCCGATGCTGCGCGTGGTCAGCGGCGGCATGTACAGCATCGTCCTGCTCAGCTCGAAGGCGACGCCGCCGCTGGCGTCGTACGCTGCGGCGCTGAAGAAGTCGTCGGGCATGTCGCTGCGCTCCTGGTTGAAGTCCAGACCCCACAACATTTTGAGCTGGTTCGTTAGCGGCGAATCGACCGTGGCGCGGCCGCCCCAGACGGTGGAGTTTTGCATCACCTGGTCGACGTTGTTGCCACGCGTCGACACCGCGCGGGCGTCGAACGGCGTGAAACGGGTGAAATAATCGCGGTAGTACAACTGGGTCGACAGCGAACTGCCGGCGATGCCGCTGTGCTGGTAGCTCGCGCTCAGCAGCGTGTTGCGCAGCTGGTTCTGGTCCTCCAGGCGCAGCCCTTTGAGCGGTCGCGCGACCGCTGCGCCGGCCGGCAAGCGGGTCACCGACGGATCGGAGCCGTAGTCGCTGTCCTGCTCGGCGACATAGCGGCTGGCGGCGAACTGCACGCGCTGGTCGCGGTCGATGCGCAAGCCGATCTTGCCGCCGACGGTGTAGTTGTCGCTGTCGAACAGGTCGCCCTGGCTGGGCTCGGGAGCGATGCGCTTGCCTTTGCCGTCGTACGAGGCGCCGATATGCTGCAGGCCGACGTTGAATGCGTAGTCGAGCGCACCGTTGGCGCCGGACATGTAGTGGCTGGCTTCGCCGCCCAGGCCGTCGCTGCCGATGCGCGACAGCGGCGAGCGCAGCGACAAGGTGCTTTCCGCGTGCGGCGCGCCGCCGGCCGGCCGCGTGGTGATTGCGATGATGCCGCCGCTGGCGCCGGCGCCGTAGATGGCGCTGCTGCCGCGCAGCACTTCGACCTTGTCGATGCTGGCCAGGTTCAGCGCCGCCATATTGCGCGCGGAGTCGCGGTTGGTGTTGAGCGGAATGCCGTCGACCAGCACCAGCGTGTTGCGTCCGCGCAGCGTCTGGCCGTAGTCGGTGATGGTGCGGCTGGAATCTGCCATGCCCGGCACGGCTTTGCTCAGCACGGTGGCCAGGCTGTCGGAGGCCTGGCGCAGCTCGTTGAACTCGTCGCGCTCGATCACGGTGCTTTGCCGGGTTGGCCGGATCATGGTGCTGTTGGTGCGCTGCGCGGTCACCTCGACCGCCGGCAATTCCACCAGCGGACGCTCGCTGCGGGCGTCGGTGCCAGTGCTGGCGCCTGGCACGCCGTCGGCGGTTGCCAGCGGCGCGGCCTTGAGCGTGTAGCCGCCGTTGGCCAGCCGTTGCGCCTGCAGGCCGCTACCTTGCAGCAACCGGGCGAAACCGTGGACGACGGACACTGTGCCGCGCAATCCCTTGCTGGTTTTACCTTCCAATCGCTGGCTGTCGTACGACAGCGCCACGCCGGCGTCGGCGGCAAACCTGGACAGCGCCTGGCCCAGCGGGCCGGCGG
Source organism: Duganella sp. AC917 (assembly GCF_979258245.1). Lineage (NCBI taxonomy): Bacteria > Pseudomonadati > Pseudomonadota > Betaproteobacteria > Burkholderiales > Oxalobacteraceae > Duganella > Duganella sp. AC917. The sequence continues at coordinate 2,252,442 of NZ_OZ409848.1, read as the reverse complement.
GAATGTCGCGATACACGGCGGCATCCGTTGCGGCCTGTGCCTGCGCCAGCGGCGACAACGCGACCGCGGCCAGCATCGCTGACGCGCAGTGGAGCGCCATGGCGAACGCCGCGCGCTGGCGGGCGGTCGCGCCCGGATGACGCCCGCCGGACGCTAGCGCAGTCCCCGGGTTTTGCTGCTGATAATTCATTCAAAGCCTTTCGTTCATCAAATGTGCCGCTCTTATCTGATATGTCGAACGAGAGTTTAAAAAGGCTCATCTTTTTTGATTTATTTTGAAGTGGGTCCGACCCGCGCCCAATAACGGGTGAAATATCGGGTCTCCACCGGCAGGGTTTGCTCCAGCATCGACAGCGTCAAGGCGGTGTCGGCTAATGGAAATGCGCCCGACACCGGCAGCCGGGCGACGGCCGGGTCGCACTGCAGCGTGCCGCGCCGGTAGCGGTTCAGTTCGGCCAGGAATTGCGCCATCGGCATGCGGTCGGCGACCAGCATGCCTTGCTTCCAGGCGGTGTCGATCTCGTCGGCGGCAGCGGTGGCGTCGATCTGCGAGCGCGAAAAGGCTGTTTGCCGGCCGGCGGTGACGATCGCCCGGGCCGACGCCGTGTCGCGCGGGCTGACCTCCACGGCGCCCGCGAACACGGCCACACGGCTACGGTCGTCGAGCTGGCGCACAGTGAAGCGCGTGCCGAGCGCGCGGACGGCGCCTTCGCCGACGGTGACCAGAAACGGGCGGGGTGGCTGGGCGGCGTCGCTGGCGGTGGTGACCAGGATTTCGCCGCGCCGCAGATGGATGGTGCGGCGGTCGCGGTCGAATTCGACGTCGATGCGTGTGTCGGTGTTCAAGGTGACCTGGGTGCCGTCGTCGAGCAGGATGTCGCGGCGTTCGCCGATGGCGGTGCGGTGGTCCCCGGTTTGCGGCCAAGGGGTGTAGCGGTAGGTAAGCCAACCGATCGGCGCCGCCACCAGCAGCGCCGCGAGCAGCTTGACGGCGGTGCGCCGTTCAGGCGCGGGCATGTTCTTGAGTGCGGTTGCGCCCGACGCCGGCAGGCCGTCGAATTTTTGTAGCAGGGAGGCGGCTTTTTGCCACGCCCGTTCATGTTCTTCGCTGCGCTGGCGCCAGGCCGCCAGTTGCTCGCGCTGATGCGGACTCAGCGGACCGTCGTGCAATTCCATCAGCCAGGTGGCGGCCTCGGTCAGCACCTGCGGCGAGATGGCCGCGCTATCCGGCCCCGTACGCTCCTCTGCTTGCGCCACGGTTCGCAGCACTACAGCGCCACCAGGCAGCGGCGGAACGCCAGGACCATGTGCCGCTTGACCGTGCTCAGCGATAGGTTCAGCAACGCGCAGATGTCGGCGTAGCACAGGCCGTCAAGCTGGGCCAGCAGGAACACTTGCCGCGCCGTGCTCGGCAACCTGTCGAGGATGCCGTCTATCTCGGTCAGCGTCTCCAGCACGGCCAACCGGTCCTCTGGCGACGGCTGGACCGGCTCGGGTAGCGCGGCCAGCGCGTCGAGATAGGCCTGTTCGAGTTGCCGGCGGCGCAGGTGGCTGTTGAGCAAGCCCTTGGCCACCGCCGTCAGATACGCGCGCGGCTCGCGCAGATCGTGCGGCAAGCGGGCGCTCAGTATCCGCAGAAAGGTGTCATGGGCCAAGTCGGCTCCGAGGTTTCTGCAGTTGAGCTTGTGACCCAGCCACGAAGCCAGCCAGCCGTGATGCTCGGTATAAAGTGCGCCTATTTGTCGATGCGCATCAACGTTGGACATGATGGGTTTCCATTCGGCGAAGGGGACGCTTCAAAGCTTAATGAGAATTATTCTCACTATAACTTGAGTTGTGCGGTTTTAGCAACCGTTCTCGGGCGGTCGTTTCTGCGGCGACGGATTTGCTTGTCCAGCCTGCGAGTGCGTGGGGGGTTAGGCGGAAAACATTCTGAGGAGGGAGGGGAGCAACTGGGAGAGGAAGATCGCGCCGACTACCCAAACGATGATCGAGGTCTTCGCTTCTGCAATGTCCGTCTTTGTCGCTGCCCTGGCTTCGGCGATGTCGGCCTGAGTGAGAGATCGTAATTCCACAATCTCGGCCTTTGTTGCGGATCTTGCTGCCGCAATATCTGCTTGATTGGCAGCTCTTGCTTCTGCAATCTCGGCCTTAGTATCGGCGCTTGATTCCGCAATCTCGGCCTTAGTATCGGCTCTTGATTCCGCAATCCCGGCCCTAGTGTCGGCTCTTGCTTCCGCAATATCGGCTTTAGTGGTGGCGCTGAGTGCGGCAATATCCGCCCTGTTGGCGGCGCCTAATGCAGCAATATCTGCCTTGGTAGTAGCACCTAATGCAGCAATATCAGCCTTGGTAGTAGCGCCTAATGCAGCAATATCAGCCTTGGTAGTGGCACCCAATTCTGCAATATCTGCCTCGGTGGCAGCCCTTAATTCTGCAATATCGGCTTGAGTGGCAACCCTTAACGCAGCAATATCAGCATGGGTGGCGTACCTTAACTCTGCAAGATCCGCTTTGAACGCGGCTCTTGATTCTACGATATCGGCCTTGGTTGCACCGTTCGCAATAATAACGGCGACATCAATTTTGATGGCGGTAATGTTGGCTTCGAGTTTTTCGACGCGCGTCTCCATTCCCCCATCATAGGGCGGCTCGCCTCCACCCGCAACTTCGCCAGGCTTCGGATCGATTTTTCGTTTCTCTGGCAACGGTTGGCTATTCATTTCCAAGTCTCCAGCTGTCTGCGTGTTTGATCCACCAGATCGTAAAAGGTTCCGTCCGCATCGCCGCAGCCGCGCGGAATGCCGGAAGAGCACTAAAAACTATAGCGCGCGACGGTGGGCAGGTTGGACATGGGTCAAGCACGTCTCTGTGAGCCGTGCCTGACCAAAATCAACGGGGAATGGGTAGAGTGGACAGGCTGCTTTAGGACTGGGCTCAACGCGCCGGAGGTGGTGCGCTCACGCCCGCGTCGGTCTGCACCACGGGCTTCATGGTGCCGTCGGCGTTGTACTGCAAATGCTCGACAGTGACGGCGCGGCGTCCGATCGCTCCGTTCATGTCGCCGATCGCCAGGGTGGCGTTGTGCAGGAACAGATACCAGTTATCCTTGAACTGAACGATGCCGGGGTGAATGGTGAAACTGTATTTCCCGGAACCGGTCAGCAGGCCGCGATAGGTCCAGGGGCCGGTGATCGAAGGCGCGGTCGAATACGACACATGCTCGTCGCGCTGCGTGGTGCGGTCGAGCGATGCATAAGTCAGGTAATACAGCGCGCCGCGCTTGTGCAGCCAGGGGCCTTCCTCGAAGTGGGGCGGGGTGATCTCCTGTATCGGTCCATCGAGCTCGACCATGTTGGGCTTGAGCCTGGCGATGTAGCACTGGCGGTTGCCCCATGCGAGCCAGCTGGTGCCGTCATCATCGGTGAACACGGTGGGATCGATGTCTTCCCAGCTATGGGTGCCCTTGGGCGTCATCTTGTTCGTCACGAGCGCCGAGCCGCGCGCGTCCACGAAAGGGCCGGTCGGCTGGTCCGATACCGCCACCGCGATCGCCTTGCCGGGATTGGTGGCATCATGCTCGACAGCGGCGTAGAAATAGAACTTGCCGTTTTTCTCGATGGTTTGCGAAGCCCAGGCATCTGCTTTGGCCCACTTGAAATCCTTCACGTTCATGATGGGCGCGTGGCTGGTCCAAGTGCGCATGTCCTTGGTCGAGTAGACCAGCCATTCGCGCATGTTGAACATCTCGTCGCGCTGCGCCTCGTCATGTCCGACGTACAAATACAGGGTATCGCCGACCACCAGCGGCGCGGGATCGGCGGTGAATTTGTCGCGGATGATGGGGTTCGAACCAGCTGGCGCGCCCGGCGCGGCATGCACGGCGGCCGCCAGCGCAACAGATCCTGCACAGAGCGCCATCCATGCCCGGCTTCGTCGCGGGCACACTTTTCCTTCGTTCTGCATTGTCGTCTCCACTATTTTTTTCTCGCACCGCTATCGCAATCATTCCCTAACACGAAATGATATGCGCTAACATTGGCGTGCTTTTATGGTAACTGTGGAGTCAAACGAAGTCCAACAATATTTCCCGGATGACGGATCAGCCTGTCCGGAAAACCATATGGAGACGAAAAAATGACCTTGGCAACACCCCTGAAAACGCGGGCAGAGGCGGCTGGCAGCACTGCTGTGGCGGCACTCCTGGCCTGCACATTGGCCGGCGCGGCGTGGGCGGGAGAAGACGTCATGACGCCGATCCCGGCGCCTGCCCAGCCCGACGCGATCACCCTGGATACGGGCGCGCTGCCCGGCGCGACCGCACCGGAAAGCTGGCACCGCCAATACGGCAGTGTGTTCGCCCGCAACGTCACGGTCGCCACGCTGACGCCGGTTCTGCCTACTGCGGCGAAGGCGACCGGCGCCGCCGTCATCGTCGCACCCGGTGGCGGTTTCCGAACGCTGTCGATGGATAACGAAGGTTGGGCGGTGGCCCGGGCGCTGGCCGACAAGGGCGTTGCGGCGTTCGTGCTGAAGTACCGGCTGAACCAGACGCCAGCGGACATGGCCGGCTTCGAGCGTTCAATGGCGGAGATGTTTTCGGCCACGGCAAAGCGGCCGCCGGCCCCGCAGGATCCGGCAGCGGCCTATGCGCCGCAGATCGCCGACGCCCGCGCCGCGTTCGCGCTGGTGCGCGCGCGCGCCAGGCAATGGCATGTGGACGCCGACCGCGTCGGCATGCTCGGCTTTTCCGCCGGCGCGATGCTGACCATGGCGACCGCGCTGCATGGGCAGGATGCGAAGCCGGCCTTTATCGCCAACATCTACGGACCCTTGTCGACGGTGGCGGTGCCGGCGGATGCGCCGCCGCTGTTCGTCGCGCTGGCTGCCGACGATCCATTTTTCGGCAACGCCGGTTTCGGCCTGATCGAGAGCTGGCGCGGCGCCAAGCGGCCCGTGGAGTTCCACCTGTATGAGCAGGGCGGCCATGGATTCGGCATGTACCAGAAGACCACCACCAGCACCGGATGGTTCGACGGTTTCACCCGCTGGCTGGGGATGCATGGTTACCTCAAGCCGCTTTAACAACGGCTGCGCGTGGCCGCCTGACCACAATCGGCCACGCTCCGAAGTCGCGGTCGGGCGATGTTAGCGCTTGTCATTTTATCGATAACGTTCTATGACAGCGCAAGTCAGGCATATCATTTTGGATATCGCAAGCGGAAAAAAAGTTATTGGTTATTCGACAATCAGGTAGCTACATTCAAATTGTTATTCGCTAAACGGAGGTGACCACAACGACACCGGCAGTTCGGAAGCGGGGCGGCCAGATCGACCGCCGACAGCACAACACACTATAAAAAACAGATGGAGACCAAATGAAAATACCATGTCAACGCAGCTTGATGCATCTCGCCGTCGCCGGGGCCTGTGCGATGTTTGCCATGCCGGGCCACGCCCAGCAGACGCCGACCGCGCCGGACGCTCCTGTTAGCGCTACCAGCTCCAATGACGGCAACCGTCCCGAAGCGCAGACCGCAACAGCCGTACCAGCCACAACCGTACCAGCCACAACCGCGACCAACGCCGCGACGCCGGAAAACACCGTGGTGGTCTCCGGCTCGCGCATCGCCGCGCGCGGGTTCAACCAGCCGACCCCGACAACCAGCCTGACCAGCGCCGACCTCGACAAGGCCGCCAAGCCCAATCTGTTCGAGACGCTGACCGAGCTGCCGGCGCTGCAAGGCAGCACCGGCCGCACCGTCAACACCTTTAGCACCTCGAGCGGCCTGCAGGGTCTGTCGTCGCTGTCGCTGCGCGGCCTCGGCACCAACCGCACGCTGACGCTGCTCGACGGTCAGCGCGTGGTCGGCGCCAACGTTACCGGTGTGACCGACGTCAGCCAGTTCCCGCAGTTGCTGGTCAAGCGCGTGGACGTGGTCACCGGCGGCGCCTCGGCGTCCTACGGCTCGGACGCCATCGGCGGCGTGGTCAACTTCATCACCGACAAAAAATTTAATGGCTTCAAGGCCCACGTCGGCGGCGGCATGACCACCTACGGCGACGACAAGAACGGCACTGTGCAGGCCGCCTGGGGCAAAGCCTTTGCCGACGACCGCCTGCACGTAACCGTCAGCGGCGAGTTCACCAAGCAGGGCGGCATCGATTCGCCCGGCTTCGGCGAGGTCGGCCCGAACGGCCGTGACTGGTACAAGAATCCGGCGCTGCAGGAGTCCACCAAGGATATGCAGGCAGCCGGCCTGCCGCGCTACACCAGCATCCTGCACGCGCAGCAGGTGCAGTACGCTAAATACGGCCTGATCACCGGCGGCGCGCTGCGCGGGACGGCATTCGCGGCCAACGGTTCGCCTTATCCGTTCCAGTACGGTACCAACTGCGTCGGCAACTTCTGCGTCGGCGGCGACCTGTCCGGCAGCGTCGGCGCCGGCACCAACCTGGCGATGAACTTCAAGCGCAAGGTGGCCTACACGCGCGTGTCGTGGGACCTGGACGCGGACAACGAGATCTATGTCACCGGCAACTGGGCCGAGGTGACGTCGGTATTCTCGCCGAGCCCGGGCGCTGCCAAGCAGGGCAACCTGGCCATCAAGTGCGACAACGCCTTCCTGCCGGCCTCGGTGGCGGCCGGTTGCGCCGCCGGCTATCCGGGCGGGACCATGCCGGTCGGCACCGCCAATGCGCAGTTCCCCGAGCTCATCAACGTCCATCCGACCCGCACCCAGCACCGGGTCGTGGTGGGTGCCAACGGCAAGTTCGGCCTGTTCGGCAAGGAGTGGTCGTACGACGCCTACGCCGAGCACGGTGAGAACACCACCGTGCTGCAGGTGCACGACATCACGCTCAATCCGCGCTACAACTTCGCCATCGACGGCGTGCGCGACGCTGCCACCGGCCAGATCGTCTGCCGTAGCGCGGCGGCGCGCGCGGCCGGCTGCTTGCCGATCAACATCTTCGGTAACAACCCGATTGACGCCACGACCTGGAATTACATCGCTCCGGAAAACGGGCCGCGCCAGCACACCGATTCGAGTCAGAATGTTGTTAGCGCTAACATCAACGGTACGGTGGCCGAGGGCTGGGCCGGGCCGATTTCGCTGGCGTTCGGCGCCGAGTGGCGGCGCGAGAAATACTCGGTTTACGGCGATCCTTACGGCGCGGGCGTGGCCTACGAATCGCCGTACAGCGGCAGCTATCCGCAGGACCCGACCTTGTCGGCCACCGGCGATAACTGGTTCGCCGGTAACTATCACAACGGCAAGGGCTCGTTCAACGTCAAGGAGGCGTATGTCGAGTTCAACATTCCGTTCCTGAAATCGGCGACCTGGGGTGAGGCCAACCTCAACCTGGCCGACCGTGAGGAGAAGTACAGCACGGCCGGCAAGGCTCGCGCCTGGAAACTGGGCGCCACGTGGCAGACGCCGATCGACGGCCTGCGTTTGCGGGCGGTCAGTTCGGCCGACGTGCGGGCGCCCAACCTGAGCGAGCTGTTCGCCGCCACCACGGTCACCAACCAGGCGGTCAACAACAACCAAGGCCAATCGATCCAGGTCCAGCAGCGCAACGTCGGCAACCCGGACCTGAAGCCTGAGAGCGCCCGCAACAATTCGTTTGGCGTGGTCCTCAGCCAACCGAGCTGGGCGCGTAACTTCAACCTGTCGATCGATTACTACGACATCAAGGTCAAGAATGTGATCAACTCGCTGGGGCCGCAACAGGAAGTCGACCTGTGCTACGCCGGCTTCCAGCAAGTGTGCTCGGCCGTGTCGATCAACGGTCCGGCAGGCACCAACTTCGTGTTGGCTCAAGCGTTCAACTTTGCCTCGCTGCACACGCGCGGCATCGACTTCGAAGCCGCCTATCGCGCCAACCTGAGCGACTACGGCCTGCCGGGCACGTTGACCTTGCGGGGACTGGCCAGCCGCATGATCCACTCGGTCTCGGACCCGGGCCTGCCTGGCACGATACCGAGCGAGGGCGCCGGCAACATGTTCGGCAGCACGCCGAAGTGGAAAGCGCTGTTGCAGCAGTCGTGGGACTACGGCAAGCTGGGCGTGACGTTGTCGCAGCGCTGGATCAGCGCCGGCGTGTACAACAACGAGTACATCGAGTGCCAAACCAACTGCCCGCTGCCGACGGCGGCGCACCCGACCATCTACGACAACCATATCCCCGGTGCGGTCTATGTGGATTTCGGCGCGACCTACAAGTTCTCGCCGCAAATCACCGTCTACGGCAAGATCGACAACCTGGCCGACCGCGCCCCGGTGCTGCTGCCGCAGACCAACCTGAGCTACGGCATCAACCCGGCCATCTATGACGTGGTGGGCCGTACCTACCGCGCCGGCGTGCGGATGGCGTTCTAAGATGGATCGAAAGTTCTCTACGCGCCCGATCCTGCAACCCTGGCGGGCGGCGTTGCTCATGGCGCTCGCCATGGCGACGCCGCCCGCCACGGCCGCCAACCCCATCATCCAGACGCGCTTCACAGCCGACCCGGCGCCGTTGGTGCACGACGGCGTGGTCTACCTGTACACCAGCCACGACGAAGACGACGCCAGCGACTTCAAGATGCGCGACTGGCTGCTGTACTCGTCCACCGACATGGTCAATTGGACCGACCACGGTGCGGTCGCCTCGCTGGCCACGTTCCCGTGGGCGGTGCAGGACAACGACGCCTGGGCGCCGCAAGTAATCGCGCGCAACGGCAAGTTCTACCTGTACGCCCCGGTCAGCGTGGCCGGCTGGCCCAAGAATGTCATCGCCGTGGCGGTGGCGGACAACCCGGCCGGCCCGTTCAAGGACGTGCTGGGCAAGCCGCTGATCGACAAGGCCGAAGGCTTTTTCGATCCGACGGTCGCCATCGACGACGACGGCCAGGCCTATCTGTACTGGGGCAATCCGCACCTGTGGTACGTCAAGCTCAACGAGGACATGGTGTCGTACTCCGGCCCCATCGTCAAAAGCGACAGCAAGCCGGCCGACTACCAGGAGGGGCCTTGGTTCTACAAGCGGGGCAAGCACTACTACATGGCCTACGCATCGACCTGCTGCCCGGAGGGCATTGGTTACGCGATGGCCTCGTCGCCGACCGGGCCATGGCAGTACAAGGGGCCGATCATGGCCGCGAACGCCGCGTCGACCGGCAACCATCCCGGCATCATCGATTACAAGGGTAATTCCTACGTCTTCGGCTTTCACTACGAGTTGAATTTCGCCCAGGGGCCGGTGCATCGGGAGCGGCGCTCGGTCACGGTCGCCAAGTTCAGCTACAACGCCGATGGCACCATCCCGGCGCTGCCGTGGTGGCACCGGGACGGCGTCGAGCAGCTCGGACATCTCGATCCTTACCGCCGGGTCGAGGCGGAGACCATCGCCTGGACCTCGCGTATCAAACAAGACGTGGACCGTCCGTTCGACTGGGCTCCCGGCGTGCGCACCGCAAAGGGGCCGGGCACCGGCATGCACGTGGCCGACATCGTCGACCGCACCTATATCAAGGTGGCGGGCGTCGATTTCGGCGCAACCGGGCCCGCGCGCTTCGCCGCCAGCGTGGCCAGCGGCGGCAGGGGTGGACAGATCGAGATTCGCCTCGGCAACGTACAAGGCCCGTTGCTGGGCACCTTGACTGTGCCGAACACCGGCGGCTGGCAGAACTGGCGCACCGTCGAGACCGCCATCGGCCGTGCCACGGGCGTGCATGACGTGTTCTTCGTCTTCAAGGGGAAGTATCGGGCGCCGCTGTTTAACCTGGATTACTGGAGGTTCTTCGGCGGCGAGGCGCCCGCCGGCTAGCTATCATGCTCCGGTGCGGTGGGGTCTGGCGCGGGATCGCGTGTCTATTTTCCACAATAGAAAAAAATATTCGTATTTTCCATTTGTTCAAATTATGGAAAATAATGTAATATTTGGAAAACGGATTGGCCGCGGTCCCATCTCCAGGAGTGCATCATGTACCCAAGCGTAACGAAGCTGTCGAAGTCCACCCCACACGACGTTGCGCAAAGGAATGCATGGCCTGGCGGCTTGCCGCGCCGCCACGCCCTTTCCCTGGCCGTGGCCTCGGTCCTGTCGATAGGTTGCGCGCAGGCGTTGGCGCAGGCCAATGTCGCCGAGGAAGCACCTGCCGCCACCGGCGCCGGGATGGAAGTGGTCACCGTGAGCGCCACGCGTCGCCGCGAGCCCGTGCGCGACGTGCCGCTGCGCGTCGAAACGCTGGGCGCGGAGACGCTGGAGCGCTCCGGCGCCGCCTCGCTGACTGACTATGTCGGCTCGCTGCCAGGCGTGCACGTCGCCAGCGACGGCGGACCCGGGCGCGGACAGGTCAACATTCGCGGCGTGTCGGTCGGCAGCATGGGCTCACCCACAGTGGGCGTGTACGTCGACGAGGTGGCCTTCGGTTCGAGCACCAGCTTCGTCGGCGAGGCCGTATCGGCGCTGGACCTGTCGCTGCTGGACCTGCACCATGTCGAATTGCTGCGCGGCCCGCAAGGCACCTTGTACGGAGCAGGGGCCATGGGCGGCCTGCTCAAGTACGTGACCAACGACCCGGACGCCACCGGATTTTCCGGCAAGGCCGGCCTGGCGCTGCGCGAAAGCCGGGGCGGCGGCCTTGGTCACACGGAAAACGCCGTGCTTAACATCCCGCTGAGCGAAGGTGTGGCCGCGCTGCGCGTGGCGGCCTTCAACCAGCGCGACGGCGGCTACGTCCGCGCGACCGGCCGCGTCACGGGCGAACACGTCAATGACGGCACCACGCGCGGCGCGCGCGCATCGCTGCAATTCGATCCGAGCCGCGCACTGCGGGTGCGCCTGACCGCCACGCAGCAAAATATCGAACGCAATGGCACCAACGTGGTCCAGTATGACGCCGGCACCGGACAGCCGCTGTACGGCGACCTGACGCACCGGCTTTACCGGCCGGAACCCTACACCATCAAGACCGGCTTGTTCTCCGGCGACATCGAGTACGACCTCGGCTGGGCCAGGCTCAATGTGATCGGATCGCACCAGCGCTTCAAGGGCGCCACCGCGCTTGACGCCACCGAGATCCTCGGCGGCGAGGGCCTGAACTTCGGCGCGCTCGACAATACCATCGAACTGCGCAAGCGCACCGCCGAAGTGCGGCTGACTTCGGCGCGTGGGCCGCTGGAGTGGCTGCTGGGCTACTACCACAACAAGGAAACAGGCAACCGCGAGCAACGGCTGTGGGCGCAAATGGAAGACAATTCCGAGGCGACGCTGGTGACGTCGGGCCAGCCGTCGAACTTCATCGAGAACGCCGTCTATGGCGACTTGACATGGAATCCCACGCCGGCCTGGTCGTTCACGGTGGGTGCGCGCGCCGCCCGCAACCGCCAGGTCTACGGCACCGTGACCAACGGCATTAAAGATTTCGAGTCGCCCGGCAAGGACAGCTCCAAGACCTATCTGGCCACCGCGCGCTATTCGCTCGACAAGGTCAGCAGCGTGTACGCGCGCGCCGCCAGCGGCTACCGCCCCGGCGGGCCGAATCCGCCAGCGATCGACCAGAATGGCACCGTGGTGCCGGGCGCGCCGCTGTCGTTCGCGGCCGACACCTTGTGGAGCTACGAGCTGGGCTACAAAGCTGATCTGCTCGACAAGCGGCTCTCCGTCGAGCTGGCGCTGTTCGATATCCGCTGGAACAAGCTGCAGCAGCCGATCGCCGTCGGCGCCACCACGCTTACCGGCAACGCCGGCAAGGCCGAGTCGCGCGGGCTGGAACTTGCGCTGCGCTACAAGCTGAACGAGCGTTTCAGCATCGACGGCAGCCTGGCCTACACCGACGCCAAGCTGAAGGAAGACGCCCCGGCGCTGGGCGCATCCGGTGCGCGACTGCCGAACTCGGCCAGATTGTCGACGGTGCTGGGCGGGCGTTACAGCTTTGCTCCCGCAGGCAAGCCAGCCTATGTAGGTCTGAACTTGCGTCAGGTCGGCCAGCGCAATGCCGGCTTCGATTCGCCCACCACGTCGATACCGAATTTCCGCATGGCCGGCTACACGCTGGTCGACCTGCAGGCCGGCGTTGAGCTCGATGGCTGGGAGCTTGGCGCCTATGTCCGCAACCTGGGCGACAGGCGCGCTCTGAGCGGCGCCGACACCGCGTTGACGTCGTTCGGCGGGCCGCTGCGCGCGATCCCGGTACAGCCGCGCACGTTCGGCATGAACCTGTCGAGGGCCTTCTGATGGCGCGCCCGTCGGTGGTGAAAATGCTTGCCACACTGGCACTGGTCGTCTGCTGCATGGCGGCGTCCGCGCAAACACCGCCCACCGCGCCAGCAAGGACGGTGGCGCCGCCCGTACCGGCAGCCGCAGCGCCAATGCCGACGCCTGCGCCCGCGCGGTCGCTGACCGCCGCCGATGCCGAAAGCTGGCTGGACGGCATGATGCCGACCGCTCTGCGTATTGCCGGCGTGCCCGGTGCGGTGGTGGTGCTGGTCAAGGATGGCAAACCGCTGCTGCAAAAAGGCTACGGCTATGCGGACCTCGCCAAATCGGTGCCGGTCGACCCCGCCGCCACGCTGTTCCGGCCGGGCTCGATCTCCAAGCTGTTCACGTGGACGGCGGTGATGCAACTGGTGGAGCAGGGCAAGCTCGACCTCGATGTCGACCTCAACCGCTACCTCGACTTCAAGGTGCCCTCACGCGACGGCAAGGCGCTGACGCTGCGCCATGTGATGACCCACACCACCGGCCTGGAAGAGGCCGGCCGCGCGCTGATCGTCTACGACGCGCCCACGCCCGACACCGGCAAAGTGCTCAAGGACTACATTCCGCCATATCTGTATGAGCCGGGCACGACCGCCGGATACTCGAACTGGGCCACGTCGCTGGCCGGCTACATCGTCCAGCGCGTCTCGGGCGAGGCCTTCGACGACTACATCGAACAGCACATCTTCGGGCCGCTGGCGATGCGCCAGGCGACGTTCCGCCAGCCGTTGCCGGCCCGGCTGCAAAGCCTGATGTCGCGCGGCTATCCCAGCGCCGACGAGGAGGCGAAAGGATTTGAGGTGGTCAACATGCCGCCAGCCGGCAGCCTGGCAGCCACCGGCGCCGACATGGGACGCTTCATGCTGGCCTACCTGGGCCAGGGCGAGCTCGACGGCAAGCGCATCCTGCGGCCGGAGACGGTAAGCCTGATGCAGACCACCATCACGCGCGCCATGCCGGACCTCAACGGCATCGGCCTGGGCTTCTACCAGCAGGACATGAACGGCCATCGCGCGGTTGGGCATGGCGGCGACACCAATATGTTCCATTCGGACCTGATCCTGTTGCCGGACGACGGCCTTGGACTGTACGTGTCGGTCAATTCGCCCGGCCGCCACGATCAGGGCAAATGGCTGCGCGAGCACCTGTACCGCGAGTTTGCGGACCGCTACCTGCCCGATACGCGACCGCCGGCCGGACCCGGCGTCGACCTCGCTACGGCCGAGGCGCACGCCGCCATGCTGGCCGGCGCCTACCGCACCACGCGGCGTGAAGATTCGACTTTCCTGTCGCTGTTGCAGTTGCTCAGCCCGTTGCGGGTGGAGGCTGTGGAACAGGGCCGCGTGGCGATCCAGATCGGCGGCAGCCGGGGCGTTTTCCGCGAGGTGCGCCCGTTCCTGTGGCAGGAGGAGCACGGCAAGCGGCGCCTGCAGGCGATCGTCAAGGATGGCAAGGTTGTGCGGTGGGGACTGGAGCCGTACGCGTTCGCCTTCGTGTTCGAACCCGTGCCTTTCTTGGCCGGCACCGGTGCGCTGGTGCTGCTGCTGGGCGCGCTCGGCGTGGTCGTTGTCACCGTTCTCGCGTGGCCGGTCGCCGCACTGGTGAGGCGGCGCCACGGCGCTGCGTCCCCGGCGCGGCCGGCGCTTTGGGTGCGGCTGGCCGCTTGCCTGGTGCTGGTTGCCATCGCGCTGTGGACGGCCACCGTCGCCATGACCGAAGAGTTGGACCCAAGCACGTTGCTCACGCTGGCGCAGGCCTGCACCTTCGTGGCCTTCGTCGGCGGCCTGTTGGCGGCGCTGTGGCATGCACGCATTGTTTTCGCCAGCGGCGGCAGGTCGGCACGGGTGCTGGCCGTCCTGTGGGTGCTGTCGTTCGCGGTTTTGGTGGCGATCGGCTGGTATCACCATCTGTTGAGCTTTAACCCCCACTACTGATCCACCGATCCGCTGAAGGAGCGTTACATGAAATTACGCAGCATGTTCTCGGCCGCCGCCATGCTTTGCCTGATGCTGGATGCGGCGGCGCAAGTGCCGCCGATCGATCCGCAAGTGCCGCCGACGCCGCAAGCGTCCGCGCCGGGCGGTCCCGGGCGGGACGCGGTTGCCGGTCGGGCGCTCGACGCCACCGACCTGTCGGCCTGGCTCGACGGCAGGGTGCCGTATGCGCTCAAAAGCGGGGAGATCGCAGGCCTGGTCATCAGCGTGGTCAAGGACGGCAAGGTGCTGCTGGAAAAAGGTTACGGCCTGGCCGACATCGCCGCCGCCGCGCCGATGGACCCGGCCACGTCGCTGGTGCGGCCCGGCTCGACATCCAAGCTGTTCACGTGGACGGCGGTGATGCAGCTGGTGGCCCAGGGTAAGATAGACCTCGACCGCAGCGTCAACGACTACCTGGACTTCAAGATCGACGAGCGCTTCGGCAAACCGGTGACGATGCGTCACCTGATGAACCACCGCGCCGGCTTCGAGGAGGGCATCAAGGACTTGCTCGGCTTCGACCCGGCGCAAGCGCAGACGACCGAACGCTATCTCAAGGAGCATCCGCGTCCGATGTTGTTCGCGCCGGGCGCGGTGCCCGCGTATTCCAACTACGGCGTCGCACTGGCCGGCTACATCGTCCAGCGCGTCTCGGGCGAGCCGTTCGAGACCTATGTCGAGCGCCACATCTTCCGCCCGCTGGGCATGCTGCATTCGACCTTCGTGCAACCGTTGCCCAAGGGGTTCCCGGGCCGGCTATCGAAGGGCTACCGCACCACGGCCGATGCGCCGTCGGAATTCGAACTGGTGATCACCGCGCCGGCCGGGGCGCTGACGACCACCGCCGCTGACATGTCGCGCTTCATGCTGGCCCACCTGGGCCAGGGCGCGGTAAACGGCGCCCGCATCCTCGATGCGGCCACAACGGCCCGCATGCACAGTCCCAGCGAAGCGGGTCCGGCCGGCTTCAACGTGATGGCGCACGGTTTTTTCCGTGGTACGCAAAACGGTCGCGACGTCATCGGCCATGGCGGCGACACCATTGTCTATCACACCGAGATGAATTTGCTGCCGGGCGAGGGCGTCGGCATCTTCTTCACGTTCAACAGCCGTGGCAAGGACGACGCCGTGTACGGTGCGCGCAAGGAACTGTTCGACGGCTTCATGGACCGCTATTTCCCTGCGGCGCCTGGCGTCACGCCGCCCGCGCTGGCGTCGGCCGTGGCCGATGCACAGCGCATCGCCGGCAGCTATCAAAGTTCGCGCCGGGTCGAACACGGCTTCCTGAGTCTGCTGTATCTGCTGCAACAAAGCACCATCACCGCGCATCCCGATGGCACCATCAGCGCACCCGAGGCGACCGGCGGTATCGCCACCTACCGCGAGATCGGCCCGCAGCGCTGGCGCAAGGTCGGCGGACAGCAAACGCTGATGCTGACCGAGGTGGACGGCGTCAAGACGGTCATCGACAGCGACAACCCGGTATCGGTGCTGCAGGAGGGAACGGTGCTGCGCTCGGCGGCGCTCAATCTGGGCGTGCTGGTGTTTTCCGTGCTAGCGCTGCTGTGCGCGCTGCTGGCATGGCCGCTGGGCGCACTGTTGCGCCGGGCCGACCGCGCCACCAGCGGCGCCACGCCGGAGGTCCGCAGGCTGCGCCGTCTGCAACGCGGCGCCGTGGTCGTGGCCTTGCTGTATCTGGGCGCGTGGTTCTTGCTGATCATGCCCTTGCTGAGCACCGACGTTGGCGTCTACCGCACGGCAATCGACTGGGTGGTAGGCGCGCTTGAGCTGAGCGGCCTGCTGGCTGTGGCTGCGGCGGGTGTCGGCGTGTGGGTGGTGTGGCGCATGTGGCGCGCCGGCGCCAGCGGGCTGTCGCGCGCCTGGGCCGTGCTGGTGGCGCTGGCCTTGCTGGGCGTGGTGTGGATAGGCGTGGTTGGCCAGTTGATGACGTGGAACCTGAATTATTGAATAACGACGCGCATCGGAGCACCACATGAAATTCTTTATCGCGCATTTCGCCACCGAGACCAATACCTTCGCTGCCGCGCCGACCGGGCTGGGCGACTTCGAGGAGATCGGCATCTTCCACGGCGACGCCAGCAGTCGTGACCCGGAAGGCACGGGTTCGTTTCTGCGCTACCTGCGCGGGCTGGTCGAGGCCGACGGCGGCGAGGTGGTTGAAAGCCTGTGCACACTGGCCCAGCCAGGCGGGCGCACGGTACGCCACGTGTACGAGACGTTGCGCGACGAGATCCTCGCCGATTTGCGGGCGGCGTTGCCGGTCGACGCCGTGCAATTGCTGCTGCACGGCGCCATGGCCGCCGAGGGCTACGACGATTGCGAAGGCGACCTGGTTGCGCGCATCCGCGACATCGTCGGTCCGGACGTTGCTGTCGGCATCGAGCTCGACCTGCATTGCCATTTCACCCGGCAAATGCAGGCGGCGGCCGACGTGATCATCGCGTTCAAGGAATATCCCCACACCGACACAGAGGAACGCGGCCTTGAGCTCTATCGGCTGCTGTCGGACACGGTTGCGCGCCGCGTGCGCCCGGTCACCGCCGTGTTCGACTGCAAGATGATGGGCTTGTGGCACACCACGCGCGAGCCGATGCGCGGTTTTGTCGCGCGAATGGTCGAGGCCGAGCGCGAGCCTGGCGTGTTGTCGGTGTCTCTCGGTCACGGTTTTCCTTGGGGCGACGTGCCGGAGGCGGGTGCCAAGTTGTGGGTGGTCACCGACAACGACCCGGCGTTGGCGCGGTCGGTGGCTGAACGATTGGCGCGCGAATTCTGGTCCCTGCGCGAACTGACCGGGCCGCAGGTGGTCGGCATCGACCAGGCGCTTGACGATGCGCTCGGCGATGCGGCCGGACCCGGCCCGGTTGTGCTGGCCGATATCGCCGACAACCCCGGCGGCGGCGCGGCCGGCGACAGTACCTTCATCCTGCGCAGGCTGATCGAGCGCGGCGTCGGCAACGTGGCCCTCGGTGCGATCTGGGATCTGGGCGCGGTGCATATTTGCCGCAGCGCCGGGGTCGGCGCGCAACTGGCATTGCGTGTCGGCGGCAAGTGCGGGCCGCAGTCGGGCCAGCCGGTGGACCTGCGCGTTACTGTGCGCGCGGTCGTCCCCAATCACAGCCAGGGCGCGCTGGGTGCGCGCGAGCGGCTGGGCGACTGCGTCTGGGTCGAGGCGGACAACGGCCTGCATCTGTTGCTGTCGTCGATACGCACCCAAACCTACGGCACCGACGCCTTCACAGGCATCGGCATCAGCCTGGCCGATAAGGCCATCGTCGTGGTCAAGTCGACGCAGCATTTTTACGCCGATTTCGCGCCGCTGGCGCGCAAGGTGATCTACGTCAGCACGCCCGGGGCGATGAATGTCGACTTCGCGGCCATCCCATACCAACTGTTCCCGCCTGATTACTGGCCCCGCGTGGCGAACCCGCATGGCGCGGCAGGAATTTAGCGTCCTGGAAAAGCGGCCCGCCGAGTTTTCAATCCGGGCAAGGGCGTCTATAATAAGTGCTCTTACAGGGATGACGCATGGCCACTAAACGCGCGAGCACGCACGGCACGGAACGGGACGGCGATCTGGGCGAATCGCTCAGGCGCATCCGCAAGGAGCGCGGGATGACCTTGATCGAGGCGGGCGCCAGGAGCGGCATGCCGATGTCGACGATCTCCAAGATCGAAAACAACAAGATGTCGCTCAGCTACGACAAACTGCTGCGCATTTGCAAGGCGCTGGAAGTCGATATTTCGCAGCTGTTCAGCGGCGCGGCCGCCGTCGGCAAACCGGCGGCGCCTGCCGCCAGCGGGCGCCGCAGCATCAACCGGCGCGGTACCGGCTACGCCATCAACACGCCGAATTATTCGCACTTGTACCCGGCGGCGGACCTGCTCAACAAGCGCGCCGTGCCGATCATCGCCGAGATCCATACGCGTTCTCTGGCCGAGTTCGGCGAGATGATCAGCCATCCGGGCGAGGAGTTCGCCATGGTCCTCGAAGGTACTGTCGATCTCTACACCGACCTGTACGCGCCGGCGCGGCTTGAGACGGGCGACTC
This sequence comes from Duganella sp. AC917, assembly GCF_979258245.1. Lineage (NCBI taxonomy): Bacteria > Pseudomonadati > Pseudomonadota > Betaproteobacteria > Burkholderiales > Oxalobacteraceae > Duganella > Duganella sp. AC917. Next base: position 2,234,147 of record NZ_OZ409848.1, on the reverse strand, counting down.
GATCTACTTCGACAGTGGCATGGCGCACGCGTACATCGCCGTTGGCGACGGATGCTGCCGGGTGCTGTCGGTCTGCACCTCGGACGAGCCCAATCACGAAGCCATCTACACCGCGTTGATGGAAGCGCCAGCGGATCAGCCGCCGGTGGTGAAAAAAGCCAAAAAGTAATCGCGTCTGCCAGCGTCGCATTTGCGCGCGTATTTTCCGATCTTGAAAGCAGCTGGTCCGGCCCTGGCCGGCCTGCGTTTGCTCCGTTGCGCTCGCGGTACGTACGGCGCACGCGGAAATATCAAAAAACGCTTGCGTGCCTTCTCGGACTCACCTATCTTTCGTATACAGAAAATTTTCTTATTTCGAAAAATATAGGGAATCGCATGAGTCAGGACATCGCGGACTTCATCGTTATCGGCGCCGGCATCGGCGGCGCCTCGGTCGCTTACTGGTTGTCGCGCCAGGCGCGCGTGATCGTGCTGGAGGCTGAAACCCAGCCGGGTTATCACAGCACCGGGCGCTCGGCTGCGCTGTTCATGGAAAGCTACGGACCGGACCAGGTGCGTGCGCTGAGCCGCGCCGGCATCGACTTCTTCAAAAATCCGCCGGCCGGCTTTTGCGAACACGCGCTGCTGTCGCCACGTGGCGCCTTCGTGTTCGCCGGTCCCGGCCAGGAGGCCGCGCTCGACGCCCATGAAGCCTCGGTACGCGCCACGTCGTCGGCGGCGCGGCGCCTGGACGCGCGCGAGGCGCTGGCGTTTCTGCCGGTGCTGCGGCCGGATCATGTCATCGGCGGTGTGCTGGAGCAGGATGCCTCCGACATCGATGTCGACGCGCTGTTGCAGGGCTTCTTGCGCGGCACGCGCCAGCATGGCGGGCGCACGGAGTACGACGCGGCCGTCACCGGTTTGCAGCGCGCCGACGGACAATGGACCGTCTCCACCGCGCGCGGCGTCTACCGCGCCCCGGTGATCGTCAACGCCGCCGGCGCCTGGGCCGACGCGGTCGCGCGGCTCGCCGGCGCCGACCCGGTCGGACTGGTGCCCAAGCGCCGCTCCGCGTTTCTGTTCACGCCGCCGGAGGGCGTCGCGTCGTCGCACTGGCCGTTGTTCCTCGATGTACAGGAATCGTTCTACATCAAGCCGGACGCCGGAATGCTGCTGGGCTCGCCATGCAACGCCGACCCCGTCGCGCCGCACGACGTCCAGGCGGAGGAACTCGACATCGCCATCGCGATCGACAACATCGAACGGATGACGACCTTGCGCATACGGCGCCCGTCGCATGTGTGGGCCGGCCTGCGCAGCTTTGTCGCCGATGGCGAACTGGTGGGCGGCTACGACCCCAAGGTTCCGGACTTTTTCTGGGCGGCGGGGCAGGGCGGCTACGGCATCCAGTCGGCGCCCGGCGCTGGGCGCTACTATGCATCGGTATTATTAGGCGAAGGCGCCGGAGCGCTGCCGGCTTTGCCCGGCTTCGACCCCGCCCGTATCAGTCCGGCGCGTTTCGCATGCTGACGCGCGCCGCCATGCCCAACTTGCCTGCGGACGACGCTCATGCGTGACAACGACACCTGGTTCGGCCAGCCCAAGGGCTTGACGATACTGTTCCTGACCGAGATGTGGGAAAAGTTCTCGTTCTTCGGCATGCGCGCGCTGCAAATCTATTACATGACCAAGGAGCTGCACTACACGCAGGCGTTTTCCTCGGTGGTGTTCGGCGCCTACGCGGCAGGCGTTTATCTGACGCCGATCTTCGGCGGCCTGATCGCCGACCGCTGGCTGGGCCGCAGGAAGGCCGTTATCGCAGGCGGTGCGCTGATGGCTGCCGGTCACTTCATGATGGCGTTCGAATCGTTGTTTTTCCCGGCGATGGTCGTCATCGCGGTCGGCAACGGCTTGTTCCTGCCCAATCTACCGAGCCAGGTGCCGCTGTTGTATCCCAAGGGCGATCCACGCGCCGGCGCCGCCTTCAATGTCTATTATGTCGGCATCAACCTTGGCGCCTTCCTGGCTCCGCTGATCTGCGGCACGCTTGGCGAGGTGTACGGCTGGCATTACGGCTTCGGCGCGGCCGGCATCGGCATGTGCCTCGGTTTGGCGATCTATATTTTGGGCGGCAAGCATCTGCCCGCCGAAGCGTCCAGGGGCGGCGAACGGCACGCGCCGGTGGCCGATGGCGACGGTGGCGGCAACATCCGCATGCTGGTCGCCGTCGCGCTGGCCGTCATGTTGTTCCGCGTCGCCTACGAACAGACCGGCAACACCTTTGCCGTATGGGCCGACGCTTCGGTGGCACGCCAGGCGTTCGGGCTGACGATCCCCGTCACCTGGTTCCAGTCGCTCAATCCGATGTTCGTCTTCCTGCTCAGTCCGATACTGGTGCGCGTCTGGAACGGCCGCGCCGCCAGGGGCATGGCGACGCCGGCGCTCGAACGCATGAGCAAGGGCGCGATCGGCGTCGGCGCCGCCTACGCCTTGCTGGCGGCGTTGATCGTGGTCAGCGGCGCCGGCGGCTACTCCATCAGCTGGCTGTGGCTGGTTGCCTTCTTCGCCATCTTCACGTTGGCCGAGTTGTACATTTTGCCCGTGGGGCTAGGCCTGTTCGCCAGCCTGGCGCCGAAGCGCTTCGCCGCCACCACCATCGCCGCCTGGTTCTTCTGTTCGTTCACCGGCAACCTGCTGTCCGGCTTCGCCGGCGCGTTGTGGGAGCGGGTTACGCCGCAAGGCTTCTTCATGCTGATGGCTGGCATCTGTACCCTGTCGGGCTTGGCGCTGTACGCCATCCACCGCGCGCATCGGTCAAGGGACGGGGTTTCTCCAGCGGTCGCTCTTCACGTTGACAATCCCGCCTAAAGCGCGATAACGGCGCCGACCTGGAGTGGAATGCGCGACGCCAGTGTACGGCCTATGCCGTCACGCCGGCGCTGCTGGATATTGCGGCGTGACGAATTGCGTGGCACGGCGGCACTCTGTAAAGCCTTGGTAGCGGCGATGACGCGTCGATCCTAGTCCAGCCCTAGCACGGCGAGATGTTTGCGCAGCCGGACGACATCACCCTCGACGTCGGGCTGCTTTACCACGTCATGGCAGGAGAAGGCGGGCAGGATCTCCGCACCGCAGAACTTGTAGTTGGCCGTGTTGGCCACGAACACATCGTCGACGGTCTTGCCGTCGAACAGCGATTGCCGAGGCTCGCCGAAGGCCGCTGCGGGCGCGTTCCACGTCAGCGACAGCATGTATTTCTTGCCCTGCATCTTGCCGCCGCTGCCGTATTGCTTGCTCGGATCGTCGCGGGTGCGCCCATCGTCGGTCAGTAATCTCTGCTGCACGAGACCTGCAGTGAACACCTCGTCGACATATTTCTTGTAGATCCACGGTGTGCCGAACCAGTACACAGGCGTTTGCAGGACGATCAGGTCGGCCTCCACGTGTTTTTGCACTTCAGTGGCGATATCGTAGCCTTCTTGTATCGACGTTTCCAGTACTTGGTAACCCCGTTGCGACAGTTCCTCCTTGATGACGCCAGCCATCTTGTGGTTCAACTTACCGGTGGCGAAGCCTTCGTAGAACTGGTGCGCATTAATAATAAGTACTTTTTTCATCGTTGATCCTGGTGATAGCCGTGGCGGCTAATTGTTGCTGAGTGCCGACATTGTGCCGCCACCCTGGTCGAAACCGGTTGCCGGATCCGATGGGCTTTTTGCCTAATTTGACGAGTCGTCGCGCCGGGCCGAAAACCGCCCGGCAAGCCGTGCTACGCTCTGGGCTATTGGCTTGGACGCGAGGATGCGATGAATGTTGGAGTGGAAACGCCATCGGCGGCGGAAGACGATTTGGCTGATTTGATCAGTGAGATTGCCCAAACCGATGGCGAGTACGCGACTCCGGTTCCCGAGTTGATGCTGTACCGGCGTAGCGCCGCGACCGACCCCATGCCTTGCATATACGGCATGGGACTGGGCATGACGGTGCAGGGTGAAAAGCGCGTGACCCTGGGCAGCGACATCCACGACTTCATGCCGGGGCAAACCCTGGTGACGTCGGTCGACCTGCCGGTGGTCGCCTATGTGACGCGCGCGAGCCCGGCCAAGCCGTATTTGGGCCTGTGGCTGCAACTCGACGCCCGCATCATCGGGCAGGTGGCCGCCACCATGGATTTCCCCACGCCGGCGACGACCGGCCCGTCCCTGGGGATGACCGTCGCCACGCCGGATGCCGGCCTGCGGCGCGCGTTGATCCAACTGCTGCGCCTGCTGCGGGAGCCGGCGCTGGTCCCGCTGGTGGGACCGCTGGTGCGGCAGGAGATCGCCGTTCGCCTTCTCGCGGGTGAACACGGGCCGACGTTGCGCCGCCTCGTCATGGCCGGCTCGCCAAGCCAGCAGATCGCCAAGGTGATCGGCTGGCTGAAACAGAACTTCACGAAGAATTTTCCGATGGACGACCTGGCCGCGCAGGCGCACATGAGCCCGTCTACTTTCCGCCAGCATTTCCGCGAGGTGGCTGGCATGAGCCCGCTGCAATACCTGAAGCAGCTGCGTCTGCAGGACGCCCGGCAATTGATGCTCAACGAGGACATCGACGCCGGCAGCGCCGCCATGCGGGTGGGCTACGAGAGCGCCTCCCAGTTCAGCCGCGAGTACACGCGCCTGTTCGGCGCGCCGCCGCTCAGGGACATCCGGCGCCTGCAGGAGTCGTGACGGCCCGCTTTATTGTTCGCGTTATTGTTTATAGATGCCGCAACCGATGACCAGATCGTCCACCTTCTCGACATAGGTCGATTTCGGTTCGATCGCCTTGGTGACCGGATGCGGCCATTTGTAGTCGACCCAGCCTTTGCCTTTGGCCTTGGCGACGTCGAGCATCATCTTGATGAAGAGTTTGTCGTCCGAATCCTTCAGGGCGGTCAGGTCTTTGCCGATCAGTTTGGCGTTGGCGCCGTGCGCCAGCATCTTGCCGTTCATGTCCATGACGAATACGTACAGGTCGCGGTCCTTGAACTGGGCTGCCGGGTCGTTGAATGCCGCGTACGATTTGGCCGGGCCGTTCGCCTTCAGATACTCGGCGGCGCGCTGGACCAGCGCGGTGGCCTCGGCGGCGGTGCCGCGGTCGTCGGCCGCGAACACCGGAATGTGGAAGGCCAGCACGCAGGCCGCGACGGACATCGACTTCAGCAGTTGTTTCATTCTCGTCTCCTTGAAAGATAGTCTTATGGTCTTGGTGCCCCGCGCCGTCCAGTCTGTTTCTGCGCATCCCCATCGTAGTCCGTCCTTTGGCCCGAAAATGTAACGGCATCGACAATTAGCCTGCGCAGCGTCAAAACGTTGCACTAAAACAACTCATAAAAAACCGCCCAATTGTCGCCGCACGGACAATTCGGCAAAAACATCGGTGCTACGCTGATTGTTGACTTACGTTTACGTAAGCGTAAAAAAACAGAACAAAACGGAGACAAACCATGAAGCTTACGCAAATGTCGCTGGCCGCCGCCATGCTGACCGCCGTCACGGCCGGCGCCACCGCACAGGTCAGCAACGACACCGTGAAAATCGGCGTGCTCACCGACCTGTCCGGCCTGTACTCGGACTTGTCGGGGCAGGGCTCGATCGTCGCGGCGCGCATGGCGATCGAGGACTTCGGCAAAACCGTGCTCGGCAAGCCGGTCGAATTGATCTCTGCCGACAGCCACAACAAGGCCGACGTCGCCGCCAACAAGGCGCGCGAATGGATCGACCAGCAAAACGTCGACGTGCTGATGGACCTGGTGCCGACCAACGCGGCGCTGGCCGTCATGGACATCGCCCAGCAAAAGAACAAGCTCGCCATCGTGGTCGGCTCGGCCTCGAGCGTCATCTCCAACGAAAAATGCACCAGCACCAGCGTGCACTGGATGTACGACACCTATTCCAGCTCGGTCGGCACCGGCAAGGCACTGCTCAAGCGCGGCGGCGACAGCTGGTTTTTCCTCACCGCCGATTACGCGTTCGGCAAGTCGCTGGAGAAGGACGTCTCCGACGTGGTCACCGCCGGCGGCGGCAAGGTGCTCGGCGCGGCCAGGCATCCGTTGAACAGCAACGATTTTTCCTCGTACCTGATGCAGGCGCAGGCGTCGAAGGCCAAGGTCGTCGGCCTGGCCAACGCCGGCGGCGACGCCGTCAACGCCGTCAAGCAGGCCGGCGAGTTCGGCATCGCCGCCAAGGGCATGGTGGTGGCGCCGCTGTTGATGTTCATCAGCGACGTCCACGCCATCGGCCTCAAATATGCGCAGGACATGTACCTGACCGAGGGCTTTTACTGGGACTATAACGACGGCACGCGCGCCTGGTCCAAGCGCTTCTTCGCGATCCAGAAGAAAATGCCGACGATGGCGCAGGCTGGCATGTACTCGGCCGTGACCCATTATCTGAAGGCGGTCAAGGCGGCCGGCACCGACGACACGGCCGCCGTCATGAAGAAGATGCGGGAGCTGCCCGTCAACGACGTCATTATTCCGAAGGGCACCTTGCGTGCTGACGGCCGAATGGTGCACGACATGCTACTGTTGCAAGTGAAAAAGCCGGCCGAGTCCAAATCGCCCTGGGACTATTACAAGGTGGTGGACGTCATCCCCGGCAACGAGGCGTTTCGCCCGCTGGCGCAGTCGGGTTGCCCGCTGGTGAAAAAATAGTCGAGACAGCGAGTGGCGCTAGCCACAAGGAGATTTTATGCAGGAAAATTTGAGCTACGTACACGGCGCCCACGACGTGCCGCTCATCGGCGTGACGATCGGCCCGTATCTGGCCTCGGTGGCCGCGCGCCACGGCGACAGCGACGCGGTCGTGGTGCCGCATCAAAACGTGCGCTGGACCTACCGCGAGTTCGACGAACGGGTCACCCGCGTCGCCGCCGGCCTGCTCCGGCTCGGCCTGCGGCCGGGCGACCGGGTCGGCATCTGGTCGCAGAACTGCGCCGAGTGGGTGCTGGTGCAGTTCGCCACCGCCAGGGCCGGCCTGATCATGGTGAACATCAATCCATCCTACCGGCGTTCCGAGCTCGAGTACGTGCTCGACAAAGTGCAATGCAGCGCGCTAATCCTGGCGCCGGCGTTCAAGTCGAGCGACTACATCGCCATCGTGCGCGACGTCGTGCCGGCCATTCACCACGCCCGGCCGGGCGCCTTGCACTCCGAACGGCTGCCGCATCTGCGCCATGTGATCCGGCTTGGCGACGAACGCACCGACGGCATGTTCAACTTCAGCGAGTTGCTGGCGCAGCCGACGGATGAGCAGCTCGCGGACCTGGCGCGGGTGGAAGAGGGGCTGCAGTTCGACGATCCGGTCAACATCCAGTTCACTTCCGGCACCACCGGCGCCCCCAAGGGCGCGACCTTGACGCACCACAACATCCTCAACAACGGCTTCTTCATCGGCGAGGCGATGCGGCTGGATGCCAACGACCGGCTCTGCATTCCAGTGCCGCTGTACCACTGCTTCGGCATGGTGCTGGGCAACCTGGCCTGCGTCACGCACGGCGCCGCCATGGTGTTTCCAGGCGAGGGGTTCGAGCCCAAGGCGGTGCTGGAGACGGTGCAGTCCGAACGCTGCACGGCCCTGCACGGCGTGCCGACGATGTTTATCGCCATCCTCGACCATCCGGAGTTCGGCAACTATGACCTGTCGACCTTGCGTACCGGCATCATGGCCGGCTCGCCATGCCCGGAAGAGGTGATGAGCCGGGTCATCGGCACCATGCACATGAATCAGATCACGATCGCGTACGGCATGACGGAGACGTCGCCGGTCAGCTTCCAAAGTTCGGTTGACGACCCGGTCGCGCTGCGCGTGGCGACGATCGGCCGCGTGCATCCGCATCTCGAGGTGAAAATCGTCGACGGGTCCGGGCGCATCGTGCCGCGCGGCGTCAAGGGCGAGCTGCTCACGCGCGGCTACTCGGTCATGCTCGGTTACTGGGGCGACGACGAGAAGACCCGCGAGACCATCGACGCGGCGCGCTGGATGCATACCGGCGACCTGGCCGTCATCGACGAGCAGGGCTATGCCACCATCGTCGGCCGCTCCAAGGACATGGTCATTCGCGGCGGCGAGAACATTTATCCGCGCGAGGTCGAGGAGTTCCTGTACCGGCATCCCAAGATCCAGGACGTGCAATGCGTCGGCGTGCCGGACAAGAAATACGGCGAGGAGCTGTGCGCCTGCGTCATCCTGCGCCCTGGCATGCAGGCCGACGCCGACGAAATCCGCGCCTTCTGCCAGGGGGAGATCGCCTACTACAAAGTGCCGCGCTACATCGTGTTCGTCAACGCCTTCCCGATGACGGTGACCGGAAAGATACAAAAATTTGTGCTGCGCGAACAGGTCGCCGGCGACCTCGGGCTCGCTGCGGCATGATCGGCTTATACCACTGCGTCGCGGCGCGCTCGTTCAGGCCCCTGTGGGCGTTGGAAGAGCTCGCGCTGCGCTATAAGTTGAAGATGCTCGCCTTTCCGCCCCGGTTCACCGACAGAAGCTATCTTCAGCTAAACCCGCTCGGCACGGTGCCGTTGCTGTGCGACGGCGACCTGCGCATGACGGAATCGGCCGCCATCTGCCACTATCTTGGCGTAAAGTACGGTCCCTCGCACCTGATCGTCGGGCCGGAGGAGAACGATTACGGGCCGTTCCTGAACTGGCTGCATTTCGGCGAAGCGACGCTGACGTTTCCGCAAACGATAGTGCTACGTTACGAGCGGCTGGAAGCGGCCGGGCGCCGCCTGCCGCAGGCCGTCGCCGATTACCGCCGCTGGTTCCTCGGCAGGCTGAGGACCTTGGAGCCGCTGCTGGCGGCACAGGACTGGCTCTGCGCCGGCCGCTTCACGATGGCCGACATATCGGTCGGCTACGCGCTGCTGCTGGCTGACTATCTGGGGTTGGAGCCGGAGTTTCCGGAATCGGTACGGTATTATTGGCGGAGATTACAGCAGCGGGATGGGTACGGCCGAGCCCGTGCTGCGGAGATCGCCGCCGCCACTGCGCAAGGTGTCAGCGTCATTCCCGCTCCATTGCAGTCGCCGTGAACAAACCCCTGAATTGTAGACAATGGCGAGTGAGCAGATCGAAGCATTCATAGCATCTTCCTTGTGGGGCCGTAACTTGACTGCGCAGCAGTTGCGGCGGGTACTCGCCGACACGTCGGAGTTGCTGGCCGAGGGCGGGCAGACCGTCTGCCATCGCGGCGTGCGCGCCGAATATTGGTATGGCGTGGTTGAAGGGCTGGTGAAGGTTTCCAATGTCACGAGGGAGGGGCGGCCTACCTCGCTGATCGGTATCCCCGCCGGCGGCTGGTTCGGCGAAGGCTCGGTGCTGAAGAACGAGAATCGTCCCTACGATGTGGTGGCGCTACGTGCGAGCCATCTGGCCCAGGTGCCGGCCGCCACCTTCCACTGGCTGCTGGGGTGCAGCCTGCCGTTCAACCGGTTTTTGATCGAGCAGTTGAACGCTCGCCTTGCGCAGTTTGTCATACGCGTTGAGCACTTCCGGTCATCCGGGCCGGAACGGCATGTCGCGCACTGCCTGGCCGAGTTGTTCAATGCCGAGCTGTATCCGGGCACGGCGACGATGTTGCGGATTTCGCAGGAAGAAATCGCTTTGCTGGCCGGGGTGTCGCGCCAGCTGGTGAACCGCGCGCTGCGCCGGCTGGAGGACGCGCAACTGCTGCAAGCCAGCTATGGCTCGATCCGGATACTCGACATCGCGGCGCTGCGCGCCTTCGCTTCCGAGGCGGATGGAAAACCATCGGTTTAGGCAAGATATCGGTCGGATTCGGCAACCGGTTTCAGGCCGGTCGAAGTCATACTTCCAGTGGATAAAATTTCACTGGAGATACGCTTACCATGACCACACTCAATGTCAACGGCAGCCCGCGCGCCATCGATGTCGACGCCGAAACGCCCATCCTGTGGGCGCTGCGCGACACGCTCGGGCTGACGGGCACCAAGTTCGGCTGCGGCGCGGCGCTGTGCGGCGCCTGCACCGTGCACCTCGACGGCCAGGCGGTCCGCTCGTGCGTCACGCCGGTCTCCGCTGCCGAAGGCAAGAAGATCACCACCATCGAAGCGGCCACCGACGGCAGCGACCGCGTCGGCAAGGCCGTGCACGCGGCATGGGTCAAACACGACGTCGCCCAATGCGGCTACTGCCAGAGCGGCCAGATCATGAGCGCCATCGCCTTCCTCAAAACGCTGCCGCGCGGTAAGCAGCCGACCGTCGCCGAGATCGAGTCCGCGATGGCCGGCAATATTTGCCGTTGCGGCACCTACGCCCGCATCCGCGCCGCCGTCGCCGACGCCGCCCGCACCCTCGCTTAAAGGAATCATCATGCTGACCAACTTCAATCCCAAGGAATTGCCGCGCGCGCTGCAAAACATGATCGAGCGCGAGGAGGGTACGGCAACGGCCAGTCCGCCGCGCCGCGCCTTCCTTAAAATCGTGGGCTTGTCCGGCCTGGCGCTGGGGACGTTCCCGGGCATGGCGATGGCGCAGGAGGCCACCGGCCTGAAACCGACCGAGCAGCCGCTGGCTTTCGTCCGGATCGCACCGGACGGCGTTGTCACGGTGACCATCAACCGGCTCGAATTCGGCCAGGGCGTGCAGACCGGGCTGCCGATGATCCTCGCCGAGGAACTGGACGCCGACTGGTCGCTCGTCACCGCGCGGATGGGCACGGACGATCCGGCGTATATCGATCCGGTGTTCGGCATGCACATGACCGGCGGCTCCGGCGCGATCAAGCACAGTTATACCCAGTACCGCGAGCTGGGCGCGCGCGCCCGCGCCATGCTGCTGACGGCCGCCGCCCAGCGCTGGAACGTCGACGTGGCGACCCTGCGAACCCGGGCCGGCAAGGTGCTGGGGCCGGGCGGACGCCAGTTGGGTTACGGCGAGCTGGCGCAGGCCGCCGCCGCGCTGCCGGTGCCGCAGAACGTGGTGTTGAAGGATCCCAAGGACTTCCGCATCATCGGCCGCGCCACCGGCCGCATCGATGCCAAGGCCAAGAGCAGCGGCAAGCAGGCGTTCGGCATCGATACCCATCTTGAAGGCCAGCTGACGGCCGTGGTCGCGCGGCCGCCGGTGTTCGGCGCCAGAATCAAGTCGGTGGACGACAGCGCCGCGCGCGCCATCAAGGGCGTGCGCGCCGTGCTGCGCGTGCCGCTCGACCGTGGCGCGGAAGGCGTGGCAGTGGTGGCGGACGGCTACTGGAACGCCAAGCGCGGGCGCGACGCCCTGAAACTGGAGTGGAACACCGACGGCGTCGAAAAGGTCGACAGCGAAAAGCAGCTGGCCCAGTACCGCGAGCTGGCCGGCCAGCCCGGCAACCGCAAGTTCGACGCCGACATGGCGCCGCTGGCGGGAGCCCCGCTGAGCATCAAGGCGGACTTCGTGTTCCCGTACCTGGCGCATGCGCCGATGGAGCCGCTGAACTGCACCGTCAAGCTCGACGACGGCGCCGCCGAATTGTGGACCGGCACCCAGATGCCGGGCCTTGACGCCGCCGCCGCCGCGCGCGTGCTGGGTCTCAAGCAGGACAAGGTCAAGATGAACGTGGCGGTGGCCGGCGGCGGGTTCGGCCGCCGGGCGGTGCCAACCAACGACTTCGTGGTGGAGGCGTGCCAGATCGCCAAGGCCGCCCGCGCGGCCGGCGTGATGGCGCCGATCCGCACCGTCTGGAGCCGCGAAGACGACATCCGTGGCGGCTACTACCGCCCAATGCATGTGCACCGCGCCCACATCGGCTTCGACGCCAGCGGCAACGTGCTGGCGTGGGACCACGCGATCGTTGGCCAGTCGATCACGGCCGGCTCGCCGTTCGAGCCGTTCCAGGTGAAGAACGGAATCGACGGCACCGCCACCGAAGGCATGCGCGATCCCTACCCATTTCCGATGCGCCTGACCGTGCACCATCCGAAGCAGAACGTGCCGGTCCTGTGGTGGCGCAGCGTGGGCTCCAACCACACGGCCTTTGTCATGGAGACGCTGGTCGACGAGATCGCGCGCATGACCAGGCAGGACCCGGTGGCCTACCGCATGCGCCTTCTTAGCCCGAAGCAGGCGCGCCACCGCGCGGCGCTGCAACTGGCCGTCGACAAGAGCGGCTACGGCAAGCGCCGCTTGGCGGCCGGGCGCGCGTGGGGCGTGGCGGTGCACGAGTCGTTCGACAGCGTGGTGGCGTATGTGGTCGAGGCGTCGGTCAAGGAGGGGGAGCCGGTGCTGCACCGCGTCACCGCCGGCGTGCACTGCAACCTTGCGGTCAACCCGCGCAGCATCGAGGCGCAGGTGCAGGGCGGGGCGGTCATGGGATTGTCGATGTGCGTGCCCGGCGCGGCGATCACACTCAAGGACGGCGTGGTCGAGCAAAGCAACTTCGGCGATTTCGCCGTGCCCCGGATGACCGGCATGCCGGCCGTTGACGTGCACATCGTGCCGAGCGCGGAAGCGCCCACCGGCATCGGCGAACCGGGCCTGCCGCCACTGGCCCCCGCGTTCGCCAACGCCATCGCCCGCCTGACCGGCAAGCCGGTGCGCGATATGCCGTTCAAGCTGGCCTGAGGGCGTTGCGCAACGGCTGGGGCGCCGGTGTTCAAGTCCGAGCGGGCGGCGGGGCGTTAGCCCGGAACACTCGTTTCGCTGCCGTCTCCCTCCGCCCGCTCTCGCAGGCGCCGGGTGGTGATGTTCTCGCGGTTCAGGCCCCAGCTGTCGGTGTCGATCTCGTCGATGATGACGAAGGTCGTCGCCGGATCTTTGTCCAGAACGCGCGAGAGCAGGTCGGTGGCGCCTTCGATCAACGCCAGTTTCTGCGCCGGTGTCGTGCCTTCTTTGGTGATGCGGATATTTACGTATGGCATAGCAAGGTCCTTTTGTGAGGGTTGATCGGCAAGTTACCAGGTACCGGCGGCGCCGCCGCCGTCCACCACCATCACCGTGCCGGTGGTGAAGGACGAGTTGGTCAGGTAGAGCACGGCATCGACCACATCGCGCGTGGTCCCGATCGCGCCGTTTGGCGCCAGCGTTTTGAGGAAGGCCTGCGTGCCCGCATCCTTGCTGTGCAGTGGCGTATCGATGCTGCCGGGAGCAACCGCGTTCACCCGCACGTTCGACGCGGCCAGCTCGATCGCCAGGCCACGGGTGGCGTGGTTCAGGCCGCCTTTGATCAGCACTGGCAACAGCGCTGGAACCTTCACGTTCGGCTGCATGGCGATGCTTGCCGTGATGGTGATGATATGGCCGTCGCGGTTCGCGCTCATGTGGCTGGCTGCGGCTTGCGATGGGTAGAAGAAGCCGTTCAGATTGGTGCTGACGATCGCGTTGACGTCGGCCTCGGTGTAGTCGACTACCGGCTTGGCCAGGAAGATGCCGGCGTTGTTGACCAGGACATCGACCTTGCCGAAGGCGGCGATGGCCTCATCGAACAGCGCGGTGGCGGTCGCGGGCAGCGCGATGTCGCCGGCGACCAGCAGGAAATTGTCCGGATTGCCCAGTTTGTCGGCGGCGCTTTGCAGGCGTTCGATGGTGCGCGCGTTGCCCACCACGTTATAGCCGAGTTCCAGATACGCTTCAGCCAGTGCGAAGCCGATGCCGCTCGATGCGCCGGTGATGATGGCAGTCTTGTTCGATTTCATGGTGTTGCTCCTTAAGTAGTAGAGGTTGTGCCGGCCGACGGTGTTCTGTTGCGGCATGTAACCAATATACTTATTCTCGTCGGTGTCATAAATGGCTCTGCAAGAAGATTACTTGATACATGATGTAATATGTTCGCTTGGATACTGATCGGGGATATCTGAGATGAAACGCGATTTTGACGACATGCAGCTGGGCAGCATCGACCTGTTCTGCCAAGCGGCCGAGTTGAGCAGTTTTACGGCGGCGGCAAACGCGGCCGGTGTCACGCCGGCGGCGGTGAGCCGGTCGATCGCGCGGCTGGAAGAACGTCTGGGCGTGCGCCTGTTTGTCCGCACCACACGGCAGATTCGTCTGACCGAGGGCGGCCAGCGCTATTACAAGCAATGCCGCGAAGCGTTGTCGCAGCTGCTCGAAGCCGAGCGCGAGGTGACCGGCGAGCAAATCGCGCCGGCCGGATCGCTGCGCATCAGCGTGCCCACGCCTTACGGACATTACCGATTGCTGCCGCTGCTGCCACGCTTCCGCACGTTGTACCCGGACGTCAAGGTGGAGGTCCATCTCAGCAACCGTAATGTCGATTTCGCCGAGGAGAGTTTCGACATGGCGATACGCGGGCGCGATCCCGCCGACTCGTCGCTCATCGCCCGCAAGCTGGAGGATGCGGAACTGGTGCTGGTCGCGGCGCCGTCGTATCTCAAGCGCAAGGGCACGCCCGCGTCCATCGAGGCGCTGCAAGCGCACGAATGCATCCAGTTCGACCTGCCGAGCACGGGGCGCAAGATACCGTGGCCGTTCATGGTCGATGGCGAACGGATCGAGGTGGTGACGACGGGCGGCTACACCTGCGCAGGGGACGTGCTCGGCATTGTCACCCTGGCGCGCAGCGGCGCCGGCGTCGTGCAGACCTACCGCTACATCGTCGAACGCGACCTGGCCGATGGCACATTGCTCGAGCTGTTACCGCAGCACGGCGGCACGTCGCGGCCGTTCATCCTGCTGTATCCGCACGCGCGCCATCTATCGCTGCGGGTGCGCAGCTTTGTCGATTTCCTCGCGCAGCATCTCGGGCCCCGCAGCTAGCTGGCCGCCACTTGCCCGACGGCCGCCGCCAGCTTATCCAGGTGCGCCAACGGCGTGAACACTCCCGGCGTCACGCGCACGCAGCTGCCGCCCACCGCTCCGTGGCGCACCACCGTGAAGATGCCGAACTGGTCCATCAGTCGCCGCGCCAGCGCGATGTTCTGCTCGCGCGTGCCTTGTCCACGCAGCCGGAACGATGTCACCGCGCCCGACATGCCGTCCGTGTCCGGCGTCAGGACCTCGACATTACTCAGGGGCCTCACACGGCTGACCCAGTAATCGCGCAGATAACGCAGGCGCGCACCCTTGGCCGCCGTGCCGATCTCTTCGTGCGCCCGCAGCGCCGACGGTATCGTCATGATGGTCGCGGAGTTCAGCGTGCCGGAGTGGACACGCGAGCGGATGTCGTTGGTATCGTAGTCGCGGTCTCCCATGTGCACGCCAATGTCGGCCAGCCGTGCTTTCCGAATGTGGATAAAACCCAGCCCCAGCGGCGCACCTACCCATTTGTGCAGGTTGCCGCCGATGAAGTCCGCCTGCAGATCGGGCAGCCGGTAATCCAGCTGCCCCCACGATTGCGCGACGTCGACAATGACGTCCACGCCGCGCCGCTTGGCCATGCGTGTAATGTCGGCCACCGGAAACACCAGCCCGGTCCGGTGACTGATATGCGTCAGCAGCAGGAGTTTGGCGCGCGGATTGGCGCGCAGCGCGGCTTCATACGCGTCCAGCACCGCTTGGCGTGTGGCGGGCTCGGGTACGCGGACGACGGGGGCACGCGCTCCACGCCGTTCCGCCAGGTCGTTCATAGCGTACTGCATGGCGTCGTAATCGAGGTCGCCGTACAGGATGGTGTCGCCTTTGCGCAGCAGTTTGTAGTTGGAGATGAGGTTTTGCAGCGATTCCGTGGCGCCGCGCGTGAGGGCGATTTCGTCGACCGGCACCCCGAGGTGGCGCGCCAGTTGCAGGCGGATCGCTTCGGTACCGTCGCCGTCGAAACTTTGCCGCAGCAGCCGCGAGTTGTCGCGGTTGAGAAGGTCGATGTTGCGTTTGAAGTCATCCGACACCTGCTTGCTCATGATGCCGTAGTAAGCGTTTTCGAGATTGATGAAGTCGCCGCTGACCTCGTAGTGGGCCGCGATCTTGCTCCAATAGGCTTCATCGTCGGGAGCGGGCGTTGGCGTTTGCGCGCGCAAGTCTTGGGCGGCGGCGAGCGCCGCGATGGCGGAACCGTGCAGGAAGGATCGGCGGGTCAACGTCTCGGTCATGGTTGTATCCGGTAGGGGAGGTAGAGTGATTCTAACCGCCCCGACCGCACAACCTTAAAATTCGTATTTCACCCGCAACCCGACGTAGCGCTGCGAGTTGCGCGGCAGCGTTTGCGTCATCACGTGCGCGCCCCGGTAAAAGTTGAAGTTGTCGCCGATGAAGGTGGTGTAGCTTTTGTCGAACAGGTTGTTGACGTACAAGGTGACCTTGAAGCCGCGCGCCGTGTCATTCAAGGCGATGCTGCCGTTGACCACGCCATAGCCTTTCTGCACTGTCAGCGGATTGTTGCCCAGGTCGAAGTTGACCGCCGATTGGTGCTGGTAGTTCAGGTTGGCGATGCCGTTGTAGCTGTCGAACAGCGGGAAGTTGTAGGTCGCGCCCAGGCCTATCTTGAGTTTGGGGGCGTTGGCCAGGCGCTTGCCGGCAAGGTCCTGTACCGAGGCCGTTCCCACTTGCCGGCAACCCTCGGCCAGCGTCTGACCCGGATAGCAGTTCGCCAGCGGAAATTCCTTGACGATGGCGTCGACCCACGCAAGCGAACCCTCCAGCAGCAGCGTGTTGACCGGCTTGCCGGCCACTTCCAGCTCCACGCCGCGCGTGCGCAGCGCGCCGACGTTCATGACGGCGTTTTGCGTCAGGTTGGTGACCGGATCGATGCGGTTGGACTGCGCCTGGAAATCATCATAGTCGGTGTGGAAAGCGGTGGCGTTGACTTGCAGGCGGTTCTGCAGGAACCGGCTTTTGAGGCCAAGCTCATAGGCTTTCGACGTCTCCGGCGCGACCGGCAGGCGCACCCGCGACTGGTCGAAGCCGGTGGAGATGTCATAGCCCGCGCCCTTGTAGCCGGTGGCGTAGGAACCGTACACCATCACGTTTTTGGCCACGTCATGTTGCAGCGCCAGCTTGCCGGTGACGACGCTGTCGGTGTTCTTGCCGCTAAAGCGCGTCGGCGTGGCAGGTATGCGGTTGGTGAAGTCGACATCGATCGTTTCGCGGTTGTAACGCAAGCCGGCGTTGAGCCGCGTGGCCGGCGTCAGCTTGTAGTCGGCCTGCGTGAAGGCGGCCAGGGTGCGGTTGCCGGCGGTGGCCTCCCAGCGCGCCGGCGACAAGGTCGGCGCGCGGGTGAAGGCGCGCTCGTTGTCTGAATTGGAGAAGTACAAGCCGCCGAGATAGTTGAAACGTCCGTCGCCGTTGGACGTGAGGCGCAGCTCCTGCGTCAGCATCTTCGAGCGATAAGGCCCGCCTTGCGTGACGCCGCCGTGGCTGGCGCCGCGCGTCAGGGCGCCGACCAGATCGGTTTCGCTGCCGTCGTAGTCGGCGAGGAATTCATATTTCCAGTCCTGCCAGGTCGTCACCGAGGTCAACGTGTGCAGATCGCGCTTCCAGCTGAGCGTGCCGCTGACGCTGGCGTTGCGGTTGTCCGCGTAGCCGGGATCGTCCATGCGCACGTCGCGATTCTCCGGCCCTGGCGTGACGCCGGAAAGGGCCGGCGCCAGCGGCGCCACGCTCTGCTGGCTGGCGCCCGGCGGCGCCGCGCGCAACGTGGTCACCGGACCCTCGACCCAGCGCGTGTTGTAGTCGGCGATGAGCTTGCCCTCCAGGCCGTCGCTTCCTTTAAAGTCGAGCCGCGCGCGCAGGCCCTTGGCGCGGTCGCCGTTAAGGTCGGTGCCGTAGGTCAGGTTGTGGATTTCGCCATCGCGCTGCGCCGTGTAGGCGTTCAGGCGGAAGCCGAGATGCTCGCCGAGCGGTCCGGAGACGCCGGCGTCGAGGCGCCGTTCGTGGTCGCTGGTGATGGCGATCTGCCCGTGCCCCTCCAGTATGTCGGCCGACGGTTTGGTGATGACGTTGATGATGCCCGCCGACGAGTTCTTGCCGAACAACGTGCCTTGCGGACCGCGCAGCACTTCGATGCGTTCGATGTCGCTCAGGTTGGAGAACGCCTGCGCCTGCTGGATGACCGGCACGTCGTCGACGATAACCGAGACCGCCGACTCGATGCCGATGCTGTAGGCAAAGGTGCCGATGCCGCGCAGGGCGATGGTGCTGTTGTTTGGATTCTGGTTGATGGTCATCGACGGCGCCACGCGGGTCAGGTCGCTGAAGTCGACGATCTGCTGGTTTTCGATGGCGCGGGCGTCGACCGTATTGACCGCCACCGGCACATCCTGCATCGATTGCGGCCGCTTCTGGGCGGTGACCACGACGCTTTGCAGTCCCGCTTCGGCTTGCGCCGCAGGTGTCTGTGCAAGCGCCGGCAGGCTCGAGCAGGCCCCGAACGCGGCCATGGCAATGGCTTGCGCGATTGGTTTTAGCAACGGTAACCGCGCCGGATGTGTTTCTGATTTCATATCGTCTCCTGGATTATTATGGTCTGATGTTCTAATATATCAGCGGAAAAGGCGTGCAATTGCTCAATCTCTTGACTGGATGACGGTGCGACTTGCATGTTGTCATGAACACGTCACGGTACAGAAATAGACTTGGCGCTCCACTATTCTTGAGCACGAGTCACATGAGCGAACAAGGCAAAGCAAAACCACACTGACCACCACGCCACGCCCACAGCGCCGCACTTTGCTGAAAATGGGTCTGGCCTCGGCATCCGGTTTGTCCGTTGGCGGCTTGCTGGCGGGCTGCGGCGGCGGCAACAGCGATATCGGCAATACCGGTGCTGGCGGTGGCACCGCGCCTGTGATCATCCCGCCGACCACGCAGATTTCCAGCTTCGCGCTGGCTGTTTAGCCGGATACGCAGTTCTACTCGCGCTACGCGACTTCGTCGGAAAGCAACCAATACCAGCGGCACTACGGCAACGAACCGTTCGCCGCGCAGACCAACTGGGTGGCGCGCAACGCCGCCGCATTGAATATCCCGTTTCTGATCCACCTGGGCGACGTGGTCGACCAGGTCGGCAAGCCGGAGCAGTGGAAGGTGGCCGACAGCGCCATGCAGGTGCTGGAAGTGAACAAGGTGCCGTACTCGATTTTGGCCGGCAACCACGACGTCGTGAACGATCTGGACTACACCGGCGACCAGACGAAGGGCACTGACAGCCAGCGCGTGCTGGCCAACGAGCCGTATCTGCAATGGTTCGGCACGCGCCGCGCGCAGCGCCAGGCCACCTTCGGCGGGCGCGACAGCACCGGTTTCCACGAGTACCATATTTTCACGGCGCAAGAGCAGAAGTTCATGGTGTTGTCGCTGTCGTGGCGCATCTCCGACGCCGGCATCGCCTGGGCGCGCAAGGTGATGGCCGACAATCCGACCCTGCCGGTGATTCTGGTCAATCACCAGCTGCTCAACATCGCGGCCGACGCTCTCAGCCCGCTGGAAACCGATTACGGCAAGATGCTGTGGGAAAAACTGATCCGCGATAACGACCAGATCTTCATGACGTTGAACGGCCACCATCATGGCGCCGCACGCCTGACCAAGACCAACAACTTCGGCAACGCTGTCGAGGAAATGGTGGTCGACTACCAGATGGACTACCAGGGCGGCAATGGCTTGATGCGGCTGTACGAGTTCGACCTGACCAACAACCAGATCAAAGCGCTGTCGTTCTCGCCGTGGGTGCCGATGAAGCCGGCCGACACGCGCAACGCCTTCGACCGCGCCGTGCTGACCGAGCCGAACGAGGCGTTCACCATCAACATCAACTTCGCCAAACGCTTCGCGCGCTTCAACGCCGGTTTCGGCATCGGCAAGGCGACCGTGTCATCGTCGCTGGTGGACCAGGCCAAGGCCCTGGTGCTCAAGGGTTATACGGAGCCGGCGGTGGTGGTGCCGGTCGCGCCGAAGGACGCCGACGACTATCCGAAAGTGGCGTCGACCGTGGCGCACTGGCGCTTCTACGGCGGCGCCGATGGCGCGGTGGTGGCGCCCGGTACCCGCATCGCCGATGTCACGGGCGCCAATCCGCTCACGCGCGACGCCCTTAACAGAGGCGGCATCGTTGGCGCCGAAGCGGGCGATATCGTCTGGAGCAGCGATCGCCACCGGCTGTCATCGGCGCCTGGCTCCGTCAGCTTCATCAACACCGACAAGAACACGCCGCGCCTGAGCTATTTCGTCACCGACCCTTCGGCCGCGATCAACGCCCAGACCTTCGCCAAGACCGGCTACACCATCGAAGCATTCGTCAAAATCAACCAGGCGTGGGACAAGACCAAACACGCGTGGATGAACATCATGACGCGCGACGGCAAGCGTGGCGACCTGGCTGGCTTCGACGGCGGCGACCCGGAATCGCCGCCGCTGCTGTTCGCCATCTCCAGCCTGCGCGAAGTGCAATGGGAAGTGGTGCCGGACGTTGTGGGCGAGCGTGGCGGGCTGGCGAGTTGGTCGGGCGAGATCATCGCCGGCACGTGGGTACACATCGCCATCGTCAACGACCCGGTCACGCACGACACGGTGATGTATGTGGAAGGCGCGCCGGTGCTGCGCAACAGCAGCAATGTGGTCGGACTGGCGACGTTGTCGGCGACGTCGCAATGGGTGGTGGGCGGCGGCTCGTGGGATGGCGCACGCGCCGACGGCTTCTTTGGCAACATCGGCGAGGTGCGGGTGGCGGCGGCAGCGCTGCCGGCCGCGCAGTGGCTCACCGCGCGCCGCTAATCAGCGAATCAAATTGCCTGAACTAGCAGGGCGGATTAGCGAAGCGAAATCCGCCATGCATGCGCCGTCGGCGGCTCAAAGATGGCGGATTACGGCGTTCCGCCTAATCCGCCCTACGTGGCTCCTCACAAATCGTCCAGCGTCGCGCGCGTGTGCGCGGCTTGCGCGCGTATCGCGTCGAGCGTCGGTCCGTCCATGCGTTTGATCTGCTGATACACCATGCCGAGACGATGGTTCCTGCCCAACGATTCGCGATTGCGATCGAAAAAATCCCAGTACATCGCATTGTATGGGCAAGCCTTCTCGCCGATCCTCGCCTTCTTGTCGTAGTGGCAGCCCTTGCAATAGTCGCTCATGCGATCGATATAGGCGGCGCTCGATACATACGGCTTGGTGGCCAGCAAACCGCCATCGGCATACTGACTCATGCCCAGTGTATTCGGCAGCTCGACCCATTCGAAAGCGTCGATGTACACGCCCAGATACCACTGATGCAGCTGATAAGGCGACAGCCCGGCCAGCAACGAGAAATTCCCGATCACCATCAGCCGGCTGATGTGGTGGCTGTGCGCGTGCTCCAGCGACTGGCCGATGGCGGTGGCCATGCAGCGCATGCGCGTTTCGCCCGACCAGAACCAGTGCGGTAACGGCGCCGCGTGGTTGAAGGCGTTGAGCTGGTCGTACCCCGGCATGCGATGCCAGTAGACGCCGCGCACGTATTCGCGCCAGCCCAGTATTTGGCGGATGTAGCCCTCGGCCGACGCCAGCGGCACGGCGCCTTCCCGCCACGCCGCCTCGACGCGCTCGATCACCGTGCGCGGATCGAGCATTTTGCTGTTCATCGCGAACGACAGCAGCGAATGGAATAGTCGCCATGCCTTGAAGCTCATCGCGTCCTGAAACTGGCCGAAATGCGGCAGCGCGTGTTTGACGAAGCGCTCCAGCTGCTCTAGCGCCTCGTCGCGGTTCAGCGGCCAGGCGAAATCGTCGGCGCTGGGCTTGCCGAAGCTGCGGGCGCCCGCCGCCTGTATGGTCTTCCATAGTTCGCTGTGGTCGTGCCGACCGCGCAGGTCCGCCGGCTCCCACGGCATGCCTTTCCAGGATTCGCGGTTGTCGTGGTCGAAGTTCCACTGACCGCCGGCCGGCTTGCCGGTTTCCGACACCAGTACTTTGTGACGCAGGCGCATGTAGCGGTAAAAACGCTCCATCAACCAGTTTTCCTGGCCTTCGAACAGCGTAGCCGCCTCGTCGCGGCCGGTGTAGAAATGCTCGGTGTCGTCCATCGTCGCCGGAATCGACAGGCCGGCGGCGTAGTCGGCCAGTTGGCGGTCCAGCCGGTACTCGTCGGGCGCCTGCCAGCGCAAGGCTCTCGCGTCATAGTGCGAGATCAGGTGATCGAGGTTGGCGGGCATCGACTGACGGTTGTCTGGATCGTCGATCGCCAGATAGTGCACGCGGTGGCCGTCTTGCTGCAGTCGCCGCGCCAGATCGCGCATGGCGGCAAAGATGGCGATGATCTTTTGCGCGTGATGCAGCACGTAGTCGGTTTCCTGACGTACTTCCATCATCACGAAGATCACGTCGTCGTTTGGCTGCGAGTACCAGCTATGCCTGCAATTGAGTTGATCGCCGAGGATGAGCTTGAGCGTCGGTTGGTTTTGCGCTGTCATTGTCCGCTCCACAGTCGCTGGTAGGCGCCGTCCGGGTCATGGATGCGCGCCTGGCGCTCAGGGTCGAAACGCCGGCCGCCGCGCGGGTCGGTGCCACGGCCTGCGATGTACAGCCAGTTGCCCTGATTGGAGTAGACATCGTAGTCGATCAGCTGCGCTTCGAACCAGGCCGCGCCGGCGCGCCAGTCGCATGCCAGTTCGTTGATCAGGTAACTGGCGACGATCTGTCGCATGCGGTTGGACAGGAAACCCGTGGCCGCGAGTTCGCGCATGCCCGCGTCCACCAGAGGCTGGCCTGTGCGGCCTTCGCGCCAGCGCAGCATTTTGTCGGAATCGTGCGGCGGCGACGACGGCGTCGCTGCGAGCAGACCGCGCTTGCGGTACAGCGCCGATCCATGCTTGAGGTGCAGGAAGCGGAAGTGATCGCGCCATAGCAGTTCGAAGCGTATCCAGTAGCTGCTCTCGGTCGCGCCGTGCTGTTCCTCGTACAACCGCAATGCGGCGTCTATGGTGCGTGCCGATATGGCGCCGCTCCAGAGCCAACGCGAAAAGCCGGTGGAGAAATCGGCGCCCTGGAGTTGGTCCCGGGTCGACTTGTAAGTGTGAGGCAGGCTGCCGCTGAAGTAGCGGGCGAGGTGCGCGGTCGGGGAGGCCTCGCCGCCGCCGGCAGTGTCGTCATCCAGCGCGACGCCCGCAGGTGCATGTTCCGGTAGCGGCGGGATGAAGGCTGGAGCCGGCAATGGGGCAACCGGCGGCGTCGGTGCCTTTTCGACCGCGCGGCGAAATTCCGTGAACTGATTTGGCATATCGCCAGGCGTGAACGGCAAGCCCGCAGGGTCGAGCATCGTCGATTGCCAGTGCGTTTGGACGGCGATGCCAGACTGGCGCAGCGCCGCCACGGCGGCCAATTCATCGGGTGCGGCGATGTCTTCGCACACGATGCCGGTGGCGCCGATATCGTGCATCAGGCGGGGAAGGGCCGTCGAGGGCGGCTCGTCGAGTATCAGTAGTCCGCTGCCGGCATTGGACAGCGATTGGCGCAATTCGCGCAACGCAGAGGCGAGCATCTTGCGCCGGTGCGGCCCGACGCGCTCGAAGCCCCAGGGCGAGCTTCCCGAAGGCGGCATGCAGAACACGGGCAGCAAGCGCGTGGCCTGCGCGCAGGCATGCCGGAATGCTGGATTATCGGACAGGCGCAAGTCATTGCGGAACCAGTAGAGCAGGGTGTTTGACGGGGATGGCATGGTGCGAGCCACCTTAGAGGAAGACCACCGGGTCGTCCAGTGCGTACATTGCGAACTGCGCGCAAAAATGGTTCAATGGCGGTTCAACGAATCACATGGAGTTGCGGCGACGATGGAAACCAATAGCAAACCAGCGCCTCGGCTGAGTCCTCAGAAACTCAGGCTGAGCAAGTGGACGGCAGTCACGCCGAGCAACAAGGAAAAGCACTTCATGGTGGTGGAGCTGGTTGAACCGGCGCAGGAGGGCGGGGCCATTGTGGAGATCGTGCTGGAAGCGGTGCATTCGCGCCGCCGGCAAACGATGCCGTGGCGCGAACTGTCGGATGCCGCCAACTGGCGACAGGGCTGGCATTAAATTAAGGGCGTCAGGCGCGACCGAGCACCGCTGCCGCCGCCATCAACTCGTCAATCAACGCCAGCGAGCTTTTGCCCGACAGCGAATGCGGGTCGAAATCCGCAGTCGCCGAGTAGCGCAGCAAGGTGCCCGGATTGAGCTTGTTTAAATTGGTTTGCCCCATGGTCCAGCCGGAATAACGGCGTTCGCAGATTTCCTCGTAGTGCAGCAGCACCACGTCGGTATGTCGCGTATCGCGCAGGATCTTGCCGTACAGGCGGTTGACCTGATCGCGCCCACCCTCGATCACCTGCAGGTAGGCGCGGTCGCTATGGCACAGCACGCCGGTAATGCCATGCTTGGGGTTATAAGCATGCGATTGCTGCATGATGGCCGTGAACGCGCCCGTTTGGGTATCAATGGCAGCGCGGCTTGCGTACAAAAGTCGGACGAGCATTCGTATTCTCCAGTGATATCAGCGTTTGATCAGCGACAGGAACTCGCGCCGCAGGGCCGGGTCTTTGAGGAAGGAGCCATGCATGACGCTATTGATCATGCGCGCATCCATGTCCTTGACGCCGCGCCACTGCATGCAGAAGTGGTCTGCCTCCATGATAATGGCCAAGCCGTCCGGCTGCATTTTCTCTTGAAGCAGATCGGCCAGCTGTACCACCGCCTCCTCCTGGATTTGCGGCCGGCTCATGATCCAGCTGGCCAGGCGTGCGTACTTGGACAGGCCGATCAGGTTCGAGTGCTGGTTCGGCATCACGCCGATCCATACCTTACCGATCACCGGGCACAGATGATGCGAGCAGGCGCTGCGCACCGTGATCGGACCGATGATCATCAACTCGTTCAGGTTGGCGGCGTTCGGGAACTCGGTCACCGGCGGCATGTCGACGTAGCGGCCGCCGAACACTTCGTTCATATACATCTTGGCGACGCGGCGCGCCGTATCCTGCGTGTTGTGGTCGCTGACGGTGTCGATGACCAGGCTCTCGAGCACCTTTTGCATATGGCCGGTGACTTCATCCAGCAACTGATCGAATTCACCGGGTTCGATGAACGCGGCGATATTGTCGTTGGCATGAAAGCGTGTTTTGCTGGCGACCAGGCGCGCGCGGATGCGCTCGGAGACGGTGGTGGCGGTGGTTGCGGTGGTGGCAGGGCGATATGCCGGAAGCTGCTCGGTGGTCATGCGGTGGTCCAATCAGAAATTCGAATAGTGAGTACAACTGCGTGTTCAGTTGCGGATACGACTAAGTGTGCGACGGCCTTCACTGCTTATACGGCAACGGCAGCCCCTCGGCAAAGGCCAACCGTTCCAGCGCCTGCTCCATCATCACGCGCGCGTGCCCGGCGCTGCGGCCCAGGTCCTCGTGCAGCGCCGCGTCGCTGGCGTTGCGGTTTTGGCACTGGAAGCTATAGCGCTCGAAACTGGCCAGCATCATCAGTATATCCGCCAGATGCCGCGGGCACTCACAATTGATGCTGGAGGAGGCCGCCGCCAGCGCCGCCAATGCCTGGTCGTCGAGGCGACGCGGGGACGGCGCGGTGGTCGGACCAGGCGGCGGCCGCGCCGCGCCGGTCAGCGCCGTGCTGCATAAAACCGCTACTTCGGCGGCGTCGGACGGCGCGCGCGCCACCAGGCAGCCATGTTCGCGCAGACGGCGCACGGTGGCGCTATCGCAGAAGCGGTACAGCACCACCACCGTGCGCACCTGCATGGCGCGGCGCGCGGCCTGGATTTGCGGCAGCGCGTCGGCGCTCATCTCGGACGATTCGATCAGCAAAACGTCGGCCGATACGCCCGCCATCGCCTCGGCCGCGCCTTCGAGCTGGAAGCAACTGGCGACGATATCGAGTTCCGGCGAAGTATGGATAGCGCCGAGGCGGCGCGCCAGCGCGGCGCCGGCCACGGCGATCTTGAGCGTCTGCGCGACCGCGCCGGGGACGGCCGGCGACGGCGCGGCGCCGGCCAGCGCGATCAACTCATCGGCCGCCAGGCGCGCCACGGTGCCGATGGCGTGCCCCTGGTCGACCACGCGCTTGAGCAGGCCAAGCCGGCGGACCTGGTCGGCCGAGTACAGGCGTTGCCCATGCGGCGAGCGGTCGACGTCTGACACGCCATAACGGCGTTCCCACACACGCAGCGTTTCCACCGGCAGGCCAGCGAGGCGCGCGGCCACGCCGCTGCGATAACCGGTGGGCTTCGATTCTGGTTGTTGTTCGGCTTTAGACATGTCGCTCCTTTTTCGTCTGTTCCGGGTATTCTAGCAGTTTGCGGTTCATCGCGTGTTATGAACCGAAATTGAACCGGCGAAGGCGCGTAAACCCTTCTGCCCACACCGGCTTCTCTTTATACTTTGCACTTTATTTTGAAGAGGATCATCGCGATGCCTGATACACGTCTCAATGTGGCGGTGATTGGCGCCGGGCTCGCCGGCCTGTCATGCGGACGGCATTTGCAGAATGCGGGGTCTCGCGTCACCGTCTTCGAGAAGGCCCGCGGCCCCGGCGGCCGCATGAGCACACGGCGTGCCGACGGCTGGCAATGCGACCACGGGGCCCAGTATTTCACGGTGCGGGACAACGCCTTCCGCGAGGAAGTTGCGCGCTGGGAGGCGTGCGGCGTGGCCGCGCCGTGGGAACCGAAGATCAAGGTCTTCGGCGGCGACAGGGCGGAGCCGGACAGCGTTGTCCGCTTCGTCGGCGTGCCGCGCATGAGTTCCCCGGCGGCGTGGCTGGCCGCCGGCCTGACGGTGCACAGCGGCGTCACCATCGACGATATGCGGCACGATGCGGAAGGATGGCGCCTGCATTCGAAGGAGCACGGACTGCACCCCGAGTATTATGACGCGCTGGTGCTCGCGGTGCCGGCGCCGCAGGCCGCCGCGCTGCTGGAGCCGCTATTGCCGCTGACGGCGATGCAATCGAACGCTGTCGCGATGCTCCCCAGCTGGACGCTGATGCTGCGTTTCGCGCAGCCATACACGCCGGGCTACGACGCCGCCTTCATCAACGACGGCCCGCTGCGCTGGATTGCGCGCGACAGTTCGAAACCCGGCCGTACCGGTAGCGAGATGTGGGTATTGCAGGCCAGCGCAGAATGGAGCGCGGCCCACATCGAAGATGACGAGACGCTTGTGAAGGTGCTGCTGCTCGACGCCTTCGCCAAGCTTGGCGGCCCGCAGCCGGAAGCCGTCACCGCGCACCGCTGGCGTTACGCCAAGGCCGGCGCGGCGTCGTCGCGGCAGGCGGTGTGGCTGCCGGCGGTGCGGGTTGGCCTGTGCGGCGATTGGCTCGGTGGCGGCCGGGTGGAGGACGCCTGGTTGAGCGGCCTGGCGCTGGCCGCCAAGGTCCTGGCTAAAACTCCGTGCTTGCCGTGAGCGCAAAGCTGCGCGGCGCGCCCAGCACCAGATAACCGGTGCCCTGCGAGCCGCCGGCCGACGCCCAGTAGCTCTTGTCGGTCAGGTTGTCGACACGCACGCGCAGAGAGTAGCTGCGCCCATCCAGATCGAACTGGAAGCGCCCGCCGACATCGAGCCGATTCCACGACGGCAGTTGCTGGGTGTTGGCCGCGTTCACCGCTTGCGACGCCGTGTGCAGCGCGCGCGCCGACAGGCTCAGTCCCGGCATCCCCGGCACATCCCAATCGACGCCGATATTTACTTGCGACTTGGGTACGCCGATGACGTCCTTGCCGTCGGTGACACCGCCGGCCGTGCGTTCCTGTGTCGCATCGAGCAAAGTCACGCCGCCCAGCACACGCAGGCCGCGCAGCGGTTCGCCGAACGCCGAGAATTCCACGCCACGGTTGCGCTGCTCGCCGTCGATGCCGAACACCTTGCTGGCCGGGTTCAACACGCCCTGCGGCTGGGTGGTGGTGAACAGCGCGACATTGGCGCCTACCCGGCCGCCGTCGTATTTGGCGCCGACTTCTTTCTGGCGCGATTTGTAAGGCGCGAAAATCTCGCCGACGTTGACGGCGGTGGTGCCGGCCACCGCGCCTTGCTGCAGGTTTTCCATATAGTTTGCATACAGCGACACTCGCTTGGTAGCCTTGTACACCACCGCCGCGATTGGCGTGTTGGCGCTTTCGTTGTAGTCGGCGTTCTGCTTGCCGGTGTTGTAGGCGTAGCCGGTCTGCGTGATTCTCTGGTGACGCACGCCGACGGTCAACAGCACGCTGTCGTCGAAGAAGCCCATGCTGTCGGCCACCGCGCCGCTGACCAGTTTTACTTTGTTGGTGGTCTGCGGATCAGACAGCGCGTTGCCGAAGGTGGTCAGCAGCGGCAGGTCCATCGACGGCGGGTTATATAGCGACGTTGGCTGGTAGGCCGATGTCGCGTAGGCGTTGCGCGAGTCGAGATCGAAGGCGGTTGTCGTCACCGCCAGCTTATGGCTCACAGGACCGGTGCGCAGCGCCGCCCGCAGCCCCAGCTCGCCGGTCTGGATATGGTCTTCACGGGCGTTGTCGAAGCGGCGGATGTTGCCGGCCCCCGAGCTCGATGTCAGGTTCAGGGTGCTGGCCAGACGATTGAGTTCATGGCCGCGCCGTCCGCCGAACGAGGCCCACGCCACCACGTCCTTTGCGACATCCCACTCGCCGCGCAGCGTGCCGAATACATCGCGCTCGCTGGAGTAGTCCCATGGCTGGCCGAAGTTGGCGCCGCCGTCGGGCGCCGCCGGCACCGGCAGGCCGGCGGCCACGTTGACCGCCGGTCGGGCGTTGCTTAACTTGCTGTCCTGCCAGCCCAGATCCGCCGACAGCCGGAATCCCCGTCCGCGATAATCGGCGCCCAGCGCGGCCAGCCGCAGCTCGCGGTATTCGTCGTCGATGGCGGTGCCGCCCTTGCGCTGCACGGCGTTGAAACGCAGGCCGACCCGGTTCTCGTCGCCGAAGCGGCGCGCGATGTCGGCCGCGAGGTGGGTTAGGCGGCCCGATTGCAGGCCAACGCTGATGTCTGTCAGCGGCTGGTTGGGCGCGCGCTTGGGCAGCAGGTTGATGGCGCCGCCGATGCCGCCGCCGCTCGGTGACGCGCCGTTGAGGAAGGTGTTCGCTCCCCGGAAGACTTCCACACGCTCCAGCAGCTCGGCCGCGATGTACTGGCGCGGCAGCACGCCGTTCAAGCCGTTGTAGGCCAGGTCGTCCGACGGCACCGGGAAGCCGCGAATGACGTACAGCTCCTGGTAGTTGCCGAAACCGCGCGCCACGCGCACCGACGGATCGCTTTGCAGCACATCGGCCACGCTGCGCGCCTGCTGGTCCGCGATGAACTGCTGCGTGTAGTTGGTGCTGTTGAACGGCGTGTCCATGTTGTCCATGTTGCCGAGCATGCCGATCCGACCGCCCTTGGCGACCTGGCCGCCGGCGAAGGCCTTCGACAGGCCGGCGGCCGAGGCGTCGGCGCTGGCGCTGATGACGACTGTTTGAAGTTCGGTGTCGGTTTGGGCCCGCGCGCACGGGGCGAGAGCGAAGGAGGACAGGGCGGAGAGTACGCAGACGGTCGTGGTCTTGAGGACGAGGGGCATGGGGCTGACAATGAATGAAGATGAATGGGAATGATTCCCATTATCACTGCCACGCCCCGCACTGTACAGTCTTACTTAAGGGATAGCCGGCGGCGCGGTGTCCTTGACGCCCGCCAGGCCGAGGATGGTCAGAATGACGTTTTGGGGCGCCGCGTATGCCTTGGTCGGCGCCCACCATTCGTTTTTCTCCGAGTGGTAGCCGCCGGAGCTGCCGCCGGCCGGCATCGTGATGGCCGGGATGCCAAGGCTCATCGGCAGGTTGGCGTCGGTCGAATGCGGGCCGTCGAGCAGCGCGGGCCGGCCCTGCGCGCTTGCCGCGGCCAGCGCCAGCTTGACGATCTTGGCGTCCTTGGCCATCTGGCCGGCCGGGCGGTCGCCGATCAACGCGATGTCGGCGGTGATCGCCTTGCTGTTCCAGCGCTGGTTGGTCTCGTCCACGCCTTGCTGGATCGCGGCCTTGATGCGCCGTTCCGTCTCCGCCAGCAGCGGCGCGTCGGCCGAGCGGATGTCGACCAGCATGCTCGTTTCGGCGGCGATGCTGTTGACCGATTGTCCGCCCTGGATCACGCCGACGTTGAAGGTGACCTTCGGTTCGGACGGCACGCGCAGATCGTCGATGCGGGCGATCGCACGGCCGGCCGCGTGCACCGCCGACGGCAGGCCGAAGCCTTCGTAGCTATGTCCTCCAGGGCCGCGCACGGTCACCTTGAAACGGCGGCTGCCGGTGCCGATGTGGGTTACCGGATCGCCGTCCGCACCCAGCGCCGGTTCGAGGCCGACGAAGGCCTTGATGTCCTTGCGCTGGCTGAACAGGTGCTTGACGCCTTTCAGGTCGCCCAGGCCTTCCTCGCCGACGTTGGCCACCACCAGAATGTCGCCCACCGGCGCGACGCCTGCGTCGCGCATGGCGCTGACGATCACCAGCATCGCCGCCAGCGAGCGGGCGTTGTCGGCGATGCCGGGCGAGTAGAAGCGGCCATCCTTTTCGCGCACGGTCAGGTCGGTGCCGGCCGGGTAGACGGTGTCGAGGTGCGCGGCCAGTACGATGGTGGGCCCTTTGCCGGCGCCGCGATAGGTGCCCAGTACATTGCCCGCTTCGTCCAGGTGCACGTCGTGCAGGCCCGCCGCCTTCATGCGCGCCGCGTAGTCTGTCGCCCGCGCCGACTCGGCGAACGTCGGCGCCGGGATCGCGTTGATCGCCAGCGTGTTTGCTGTGGTCGTCGGCTCGTTCTTTTCAATGTACGCGAGCGCGCGTTTCACCGCCGGCTGCGCGGCAATGCGCGCCATGGTCGTTTGCTCGTCCTGGGCCACGGCCAGGGCCGGAACGACTGAAAAACCGATAGCCAGAATGGTGCAAACGTTGCGGGGAATGCGGCGCATGAGGTTCCTGTAGGTTTATTTGAGCGTGGCAATCACCGCCAGCAAACCGTCGACATCGAGCGGCTTGACGAAATAGTGGTCGAAACCGGCGTCTTTGGCCAGCTCCTTGTCTTCGCGCCGCCCGTAGCCGGTCACCGCCACCAGTGTGGCGCCGGCCGTCTGCGGCAACTTGCGCAGGCCGCGCGCCAGGTCGTTGCCACTGAGGTCGGGCAGGCCGATGTCGAGCAGGCACAATTGCGGCGCATTCGCCTGCGCCAGCTCCAGCCCCGCATGCGCGGTGTGGGCGACGAAAACCTCGTGTCCAACGGTTTCCAGCAGCAGCTGCAAGGTTTGCGCTGCGTCGATGTTATCGTCGACCACCAGCACGCGCAGCCTGGTGTGCGTCAAGGCCGCCGGTTTGGCCGGCGCCGGCGCCGACGCGCCGACGGTCGCCGGCAGCTTGATGGTGAAGGTGCTGCCTTTCTGATCGCCGCCGCTTTCCACCGCCACCGTGCCGCCGTGCAGTTCGATCAGCGTCTTGACCAGCGCCAGCCCCAATCCCAGGCCACCCTGCGAGCGGTCCGGATTGCGGTCGGCCTGCGCGAACAATTCGAACACGCGGCCGCGCAATTCGTCGGAAATGCCGATGCCGTTGTCGCTGACGACCATCTTGACTTCGCCCGCCTCGGCGCGCACCAGCAGCCGGATGGCGCCGCCGGCGGGCGTGTATTTGGCGGCGTTGTTGAGCACATTGACGAGCACCTGCACCAGCCGTTTATGGTCGCCCATCACCTGCAATGGCGTCTCCGGCAGCGCCAGGTCGAAGCGGTGCTGCTTGGCGCGCATCATCGGTTCGGCTTGTTCAATGGCGTCGGCGACGATATCGGCCACGTTCAGGGGCACCCGCGTCAAGGTCACCAGGCCGCGCGTGACGCGCGAGACGTCGAGCAGGTCGTCGACCAGCCGTGTCATGTGCGTGACCTGGCGGACAATGATGCCGGCGGTGCGTTCGACCGCCTGCGGGCTGGCGTTGCCGCTCTGGAGCAGCTGGGCGCCGGCGCTGATGGGCGCCAGCGGATTACGCAGTTCGTGCGCCAGCATCGCCAGGAATTCGTCCTTGCGCTGGTCGGCCTGGCGCAGCTGGGTCTCGGCCAGCAGGTGTTGCCGCTCCTTTTCCTGCAGCGCTGCGGCCATGGCGTCGAGCGCGCGCGCCAGTTCGCTGATTTCCTCGTTGCCGTAGGTGATGCCGCTGCGCGCGCCCAAGGTGCCCGAGGCGATGCTGTTGGCGGTGGTGGCCAGCCGCTTGACCCGGCGCAGCACCAGCACGTCGCCGACGAACCACGCCGCCAGCAGCGCCAGGATCACCGTGGCGCCCAGCGCCAGCAGATCGAGCTTCTGGTCGCGGCGGGCGGCCGCCGTGATGGCGTCGGCCGGGATGCCGATGGTGACCGTGTAGTCGGACAAGCCATTGTTGCCGACCCGGGCGAAGCGGTGCAGCCGTTCGACGCCGTCCGGACCTGTCAGCAGCACCGGCTTGCCCGGTTCGCCGGCCATCGCCGCGCGCATCTCGGGCCACACCTGTTTGCCGTACCACTGCTCCGGATGGGGCTTGCGGGCGATGATGTAACCGCTGGAATCGGCGGTCATCAGCAGGGAGCCGGGCGGCAGCTGGATGTCGGCGACGAAGCGATCGAGTTTGGTCAGGTCGAGCGCGGCGAACACCACGGCCAGCACCTGCTGGCCCTCGTCGAGCAGCGGATACGTGAGGTTGACGGTGTGCTTCTGGATCACGCGGCCGAAGACGTAGCCGCCGGCGACGAAGCGGCGTAAATGGACGGCGCGGCGGAAATGCGTGCGGTCGCCCAGGTTGACCTTGTTCTTCGACGGAATGGAGCTGCAGGTGACGTCGCCGTTCAGCTGAATCAGTCCAAGGTTGGCGTAGTCCGGATTCTGCCTGTGAACGTTGGCCAGCAGGCGGCTGCAATGGGCCTGGTCGCCCATCAGATCGGGCACGCTGGACAGGTCGCGCAGGATCTGGCGCGCGCTTTCGATCGATTGCGCCTCGTTGGCGGCGGCCAGGTTGGTCAGCTGTTGCAGGTTTTCCTCAGCCACGCGGATCGCATGCTGGCGCTCGCGCACCCCGCTGACGACGGTCATCACCGCGATCGGCGTGATGGCCAGCGCCACCAGCAAAATCAGCCGGCTGCGCAAGCTGTTGAGTTGGAAGAGGAGGAAGGCCACGGCGGATCAGCGCGAGCGGTACAGCGCGTTGCCGAAATCGACAATCGCCTTGACGCCGCGCCGCAACGTCGCCTCGTCGTCGGAGATATAGCCGATACGGATGTAGCCAGGCACGCCGAGCGCCTCGCCCGGCATCACCGCCACCGCGCGCTCGGTCAGCAGCCGCTCGGCCAGGGCAACGGTGTCCGTGGCCAGCGGCGAGACGTCGGCCCACAGATAGGGTCCGGAGTCCGGACGGTACATCGTCAGCCAGGGCAGGCCGGCGGTCATGGCCAGTACCAGATCGCGGCGCGCCCGGTAGTCGGCCAGCATCGCGCGCTGCTCGCCGGATTCGAACGCGGCGGCCAGCGCCAGCTGCATCAGCATCGGCACGGCGGCGGTGATGGGGCCTTGCAGCGTTTCCATGGCCGACACCAGATTGGCCGGCGCCACCGCGAAGCCGGCGCGCCAGCCCATCATGGCATAGCTTTGCGAGGCCGAAAACAGCGTGACGACGCCGATCTGGCGCCAGTCCGGGCGCGAGGCCAGGCTGATATGCACGCCGTCGAAGATCAGATTCTCGTAGCTCTCGTCGACGATGGCGTGGGTGCCGGTGCGTTCGAGCCAGGCGCCGAGGCGGTCGATTTCCGCCTTGGTCAGCACGGCGCCGGTTGGGTTGTGCGGATTGTTGATGATCATGATCTTGGCCGGCGGCAGACTGTCGAGCAGCTCGTCGGTGATCACCTCGGGCAGGTCGACCAGCACCGGCACCAATCCAAGCAGCTTGCTGGTCGCCACGTAGGCCGGCCAGTGCGGCTTGAAGATGATCACGCGGTCGCCCGGATCGGCCATCACATACAGCGCCTGGTAAAGCGCCTGCTTGGCGCCGTTGGTGACCAGGATATCGGCCGCCGTGGCGTCGATGCCGTTTTCGCTGACCACTTTGGCGGCCAGCCGGGCGCGCACTTCGGCGTCGCCGGCGACGGCGGTGTAGGCCAGCGACGGCTGGCGCAGACCCGCGCGGGTCGCTTCGAGCACCGCGCCGGGCGCCGGGAAATGCGAAATCGCGATGGAAAAATCGATCACGTCCTCGCTGCGCGCCTTCATGGCGTCGACCCGGCCGTGCATCGCCGTGGTCGCCAAGGGCCTGGAACGCGCGATGCGTTGGGAAATTTCCATATTGATACCCTGAGGCAAATGTTTCGATAAATTATTCTACTTCAGTTATACCAGTCGCAACGCACGGAATGCAGACACTTGTGCCGGGTGGTATCCTTGCCAAGTTAACCTATGAGGATTGTATGAAGTACCCAACAAAAGCAAGTGTGGTAAAGCCGACAACAATCGCCGCTGCGATGGCGCTGGCATTGGGCGCCGGCGCGCCGGCCGCGCAGGCGCAGGCGCAGGCGCAGGACACGATCAAGATCGGCCATGTCGCCGCCACGTCGGGTCCGATCGCCCACCTGGGCAAGGACAACGAAAACGGCGCCCGCATGGCGGTCGAAGAGCTCAACGCCAAGGGTCTGGTCATCGGCGGCAAAAAATACACGGTCGTGCTGCAGGCGGAAGACGACGCCGCCGATCCGAAGCAGGCCACGGCCGCCGCGCAGAAGCTGGTGGACGCAAAAGTGCAGGGCGTGATCGGGCACGAGACGTCCGGCACCTCGATTCCGGCGTCGCGGATTTATTACGACGCCGGCATTCCGCAGATATCGCCGTCGGCCAGCAATCCGCAATACACGCGCCAGCGCTACAACACCACGTTCCGCAATGTCGCCAACGACGAGCAATTGGGCGCGGCGCTCGCGCGTTACGCGATGCAGCAGGTGAAGGCCAAGCGCATCGCCGTCATCGACGACCGCACCGCCTACGGTAAAGGTCTGGCCGATGAATTCATCAAGAACGTCAAGCGCGGCGGCGCGGCGACCGGATCGAGCATCGTGTCGACCCAGTTCACCAACGACAAGGCGACCGACTTCAGCGCCATCCTGACGGCGGTCAAGGCGACCAAGCCGGATATGATTTTCTTCGGCGGCATGGACGCCGTGGCCGGCCCGATGCTGCGCCAGATGAAGCAGCTGGCGATCCCGATCAAATTCATGGGCGGCGACGGCATGTGTTCGGATTCGGTGCCGCGTTTGGCGGGCAACGCCATGAGCGACGGGCAGGTGATTTGCGCGGAGGCGGGTGGGGTCGAGCCGTCGCAGGAAAAGGGCATGGCCGATTTCCGCGTGGCGTACAAAAAGCGTTATGGGATCGACGTGCAGACCTATGCGCCGTACACCTACGACGCCCTGATGACGATGGTGGCGGCGATGCGCAAAGCCGGCTCGCCCGATCCGGCCAAGTATCTGCCGGAGCTGGCGAAGATCCAATACAAGGGCGTGACCGGCAATATCGCGTTCGATGCGCGCGGTGACGTCAAGGATGGCGTGCTGACGATCTACACCTTCAAGAACGCCACGCGCCAGAAGCTGGCGGTTGTGAAGTAGCAGCATGTGTCGCCGATCGATTTAGGCGACACATAATGGAAAAGGCAGGCGCCGCCGAGCCTTACGCGCCCGGTGGGCCGCCGCCCGGTCCCGGACCGCCGGGACCACCAGGACCGCGCGGACCAAAACCGCCGCCTTCGCGCTCCGACGAGGCGTTGCCGGCGCCGCCGAAGCGGTACGACAATCCCACATAAAACACGCGGCCGTCGAAGCGCCTGGTGCTGGTCTCGCGCAAGGTGCTGCTGTTGATGATGGTCTCCATCTTGTTCTTATCCAGCACGTCGGTGACGTTGGCCACCAGGCTCAGTTGCGGCGTCAGCGCGTGGCGCGCGCTCAAATTGAGCGTGCGGTTCGGCGAGCGGTAGCCCTGGCCCGACAAGGTCTTGCCCATCATCTGGAGCGCCATCTGCATCGTCGTGGCGGCGCTGTACTGATAGTTCAATCGCAAACGGCCGCTCAGCGAGTTGGCGGTGCGGGTGCTGTAGACGCCCGTGTCGTCCTGCGTGCGCTGCTGGCTGCGCGCCAGGTTGCCGCTGGTGTTGATCGTCAGATTGGGCAGCAGCTTGCCGCTGACGGTGAATTCCAGCCCGCTCGCATGACTGCCTTCGCCGTTTTGCTTGGTCGTCAGCAGCACGTTGTTGGCGATGAAGTAGCGGTAGTCGACGATGGCGTCCGAATCCTCGCGATAGTAGGCACGCAGGTTGGTCTCCAAACCGGCCACCTTGGTCTCGTAGCCCACCTCGAACGAATCGGTCTTGGTCGGCATCAGCTGCGGATTGCCGGCCGAGACGTTGAATTCATCGCGGTAGATCTGGTAAGGATTGAGGTCGTTGGCGCCTGGACGGCGGATCCGGCGCGCGTAGGCGAAGCGCATATTGGCCGTGTCGTTGACCTTGTAGGTGGCGAACAGGCTCGGAATGAAATTGACGTAGCTGTTCTTGTCCTCGCTGCCGCTGGTGATCTGGCGGATGTCCATATCGGTGTACTCGGTACGCAGGCCGGCCAGCGCGCCCCAGTTCTCGCTCAGGCGCATTTGGTAGGACGCGTACAACGCCAATACCTTCTCGTCGACCTCGAAGCGGTTGGTGCGCGCCGGGTTGACGATGGCGACCGATGTCAGTGGATCGAAATCGGTGTACAGGGTGTCGAACGTGCTTTTGGTGCTGGCCGCCTTGTAGCCGGCCTTGGCCGAGCCGCCCCACAGCGGACGCTCGTAGTCGCCGGTGAAGTCGACCACCTTGATGGTGGTGTCGCTGTGCTGGAAGGCGCGCGTGTCGATCAAGCCCGGGGTGGCGTAGTCGTTGGCGTAGTTGCTGTCGTTGTCGTTGTCCGACGACGACACGCGCAGGTCGATCTTGAGCGTTTCGCCCGGCAGCTCGCCCTTGTGGTCGTAGCGGCCGCCCCAGCTGTAGTTCTTGCTGTCGCCTTCTCGCGCGGTGGTGCGCACGTACTCACTGGCCGGACTGAACGATGTGGCGCCGTTGCTGTAGCGATCGGTGCCGCGCTGGTCGTTGGTGCGGCCGTTGTAGGAGGCGCTGCCGGTCAGCGTGTCGGTCTGGTTCAGGTTGTAGCTGACGGTGCCGTTGGCGCCCACCATGTCGTTGAGGCCTTTGCCGACCGACGACTGGCTGCTGTGGACGAACTGCCCGGTGGCCGGGTCGAGGCGGTCGCGGCTGACCTCGGCGGTGGAATCGCGGCCGTCGTGGCGCACGTTGAGGCCGCCCTGGAAGCCCCAGGCGCCTTCGTTGTAGCTGCCGTTGACAGAGCTGTTGTAGCGCCCGTCCTTGCCGGCGTTGGCGTTGACGGTGCCGAACCCGCCCGGCTTGCGGTTGCGGCGCATCACCAGATTAAGGATGGGGCCGCCGCCGCCCTCGTTGCCGAATTGCGCGCCGGGGTTGTTGATGACCTCGACGGACTCGATATCGTCTGCCCCCATCGCCTGCAACGCGGCGCCGCGATTCTCGCCTTGCAACATGGCCGATGGTTTGCCGTCGACCAGGATCTGCACATTGCTGCTGCCGCGCAAGGTCACGGTGCCGTCCGGATCGACGGCCACCGACGGCACGTTGTTGAGCGCGTCGGCGGCGGTGCCGTTGGTGCTGGAAACGTCGGATTTGACGTCGTATACCTGGCGGTCGATGCGGTTGGTCGGGCGCTCGCCGGCGACGGTGACGGACGGCACGACCGCCGTGTCTTTCGCCGGTGTGGCGGTGGTGGCCGTGGCCGTCGTTGCAGCCGGCTTGGCAGCGGGTTTTTCAGCGGCGGTTTGCGCCTGGGCGATCAGCGGCGCGGCCAACAGCACGCCGAGCGAGCCGCCGGTCAGGCAATGGGACAGGAGTTTCTTTTGCTTCTTTTGCATGAGGTGGCGGGCCGCCGGGCGGCGCCGTCTTATTCAATAGTGGAAGCCTGCTATTTTACAGAAGGCCGGTGCCGATTATTGCCATTTACAAATCTTTACCAACGTGTACCTAGCAGAAACAAACAAAGCGTTGTTTCTCCGAGTTAAAACAGATCCGCTCTGTCTTTCGGCATAGCCGAATTGTGCCACCGCCGTATGGCCGGCGCGATAAAATGTCGCCAGGGAGAATGATCATGGCACAAGGCGTCGCACGCATCGGCAGGGATATTTATAAGACATCGATCGAGGTCGGCGGCCACGCGCTGACCGGCGACGAGCCGCCGCGCAACGGCGGCGCCAACGCGGGGCCGGCGCCGTACGATTTCATCCTGGCCGGGCTCGGCTCGTGCACGGCGATCACCTTGCGCATGTACGCCGACCGCAAGCAGTGGCCGATGGAAGCGGTCGACGTGGCGCTGCACCTGGCGCCCGCCGCCGACGGCGCGTTGCAGATCAAGCGCGTGCTGACCTTCCACGGCGCGCTCGACGCCGGTCAAACCGCCCGCCTGGCGGAAATCGCCGAAAAGACCCCGGTGACGCTGACGTTGAAAAGCGGCCTGCGCATCGATACCAGCGTCGCCTGACGCCGCCCGACCCCGTCTTGAGCTGGATCAGCGAACCATCACGCCTGAAGCGGAACAAAGTCGAACCGCGCCTCGTCTAACAGAGGCAAGTTGAACCATATCCTGGTTTTTGTTCGATTCGATGTTCTGACTGTTCTTACCAAAGGGCTTGATATGAACCTGATTAAACTTCTGGCGGGACTGCTTGGCGTGGCCGCCAGTTGCAGCGCCACCGCCTCGCCGCCCGCCGCCAACGGCGTCATGGAATTTCCCAACGTAAGTGTTGTCGCGCAGCCGACGCCCGAGCACGGACGAGCGGCGCCGCCGCAGCCCGGCATGATGGGCTACAAGGACCCGGCCACCGGACAGTTGACGGCCCCGACACCGCAGCAGGCGGCCGCGCTGACCGCGCCACCCAAAGGCCCGGCCACCGCCGGCACCCCCGCAAGGCCGGCACTGACACGTCCCAAGCACGGCGGCGTCGCCATGAAGCTCGAGGAACGCCACGAGCGCTATGCGCTGGCGCACAAGGACAGCGACGGCAAGGTCACCGAGATGTGCGAAGCGGACGGCAAGCTGGGAGAACATGATGAAA
This sequence comes from Duganella sp. AC917, assembly GCF_979258245.1. Lineage (NCBI taxonomy): Bacteria > Pseudomonadati > Pseudomonadota > Betaproteobacteria > Burkholderiales > Oxalobacteraceae > Duganella > Duganella sp. AC917. The sequence goes on along the minus strand of NZ_OZ409848.1, from coordinate 2,195,128 downwards.
AATAAACTTATCGCCGTATGCGCCGCGCTGGCCATGCTGTGCTCGGCGGGCAGCGGGGCCGCCGCCACCATCACCATCGTCAACGGCGATCCGGCCGGTGTCGGCTTCAACGACCCGACTCCGGTTGCGCCGGTCGGCGGCAACACCGGCACCACCCGGGGCGCGCAGCGCATCAACGCCTTCCAGGCGGCGGCCAGCATCTGGGGCGCGACGCTCGAGAGCAGCGTGCCGATCCGCGTGCTGGCGACGTGGGAGGCCTTGCCCTGCAGCGACACCGGCGCCGTGCTCGGGTCTGCCGGCGCCTTGCAGGTGTTCGCCGACTTCCCCGGCGCGCCGCAGCCCAACGCCTGGTACAGCGAAGCCGAGACCAACAAGCTGGTCGGGTTCGACACCGATCCCGAGCAGCCCGAGATCCGCGCCCGCTTCAATGTCAATCTGGGTGAGCCGGGCTGCTTCACCGGCTCGCCGTTCTACCTGGGGCTGGACAACAACCATGGCCCGCTGATCGATCTGGTGAGCGTGCTGCTGCACGAGTTCGCGCACGGGCTGGGCTTCCAGACCTACACCGACGACGCCACCGGCGAGCTGCTGGCCGACATCCCCAGCATCTGGGATTATTTCCTTCTGGACAATGCTACCAACAAGCTGTGGAAGGATATGAGCGACGCCGAGCGGGCGGCTTCGGCCCGGCGCTCCGGCCGCCTGGTGTGGAGCGGCCCGATCGTCACCGAGGCGGCGCGCATCGTATTGCGGCCTGGCTCGCCGTTGCTGACGATACTGTCGCCGTCGCGGGTGGCCGGTATCCAGCGCGTCGGGGTCGCGCAATTCGGCCCGCCGCTCAGCAGTCCGGGCGTGACCGGCGAAGTTGTCCCGGTGGTCGACACGCCGCCCAATACGGGCCTGGCGTGCACGCCGTTGTCGCCCGCTAACGCCCGCGCTGTCCGGGGCAAGATCGCGCTGATCGATCGTGGCGTGTGCACGTTCGTCGAGAAGGTCAAGAACGTGCAGGACGCCAGCGCCATCGGGGCCATCATTGTCGACAACATGGCGGGCTCGCCGCCGCCGGACCTGGGCGGCAGCGATGCGACCATCGTCATTCCGGCGGTGCGGATTTCGCTGGAGGATGGCACGGCGCTGAAGGCTGTGCTGGCCACGCGCTCGCGCACCGGCTCGGGCCTGTTCGCCAACCTCGGCCTCAATCTGGCGGTACGTGCGGGCACCGATCTGGCGGGCAGGGTGTTGATGTATGCGACCGATCCCAATCAGCCGGGGTCGTCCGTATCGCACTACGACATCAGCGCCATCCCCAACCAGCTGATGGAGCCATCCATCAACCAGGACCTGCCGCACGAGGTCAAACCGCCGCGTGACCTGACCTATCCATTGCTCAGGGATATAGGCTGGTGACCAAGGCGACAGTCGCCAGCATGCGGCCCGGCCCAACACGCTCGGGCGGTGTGCTGGCGTACATACCGGAATGGCGTCCTTGTCTACTCTTTCCGCAGTCCCGGTTAATAGAAAGAGTGTCATGGCAGCCCCCAAAAACAAGCAAATCAACGACCTTCTGCGCAAGGTTTTCGGTATCGAAGCGCTACGCGATGGCCAGCGCAATGTCATCGACAGCGTGCTGGCCGGCCAGGATACGCTGGCCGTCATGCCGACCGGCAGCGGCAAGTCGTTGTGCTACCAGTTGCCGGCGCGCCTGTTGAAGGGCGTGACGGTGGTGGTCTCGCCGCTGATTTCGCTGATGAAGGACCAGGCGGAGAAGCTGGAGGAGGCGGGCATCGCCAGCGCCGCGCAGATCAACAGCAGCCTGTCGCGCGGCGACGAACTGGCCGCGCTCGAAGGCATCGAAAGCGCTGACAAGGATATCGTCTTCTGCACGCCGGAGCGGCTGGTGACACCGGAGTTTTTGACGCTGCTGAAAAATAGCGAGATCGCGCTGATGGTCATCGACGAGGCGCATTGCATCTCGCAATGGGGCCACGATTTCCGTCCGGCCTATCTGGAGATTGGCGCCGCGCTCGACGCGCTGGGCCGTCCGCCGGTGCTGGCGCTGACCGCCACCGCCACCGACGGCGTGATCGCCGACATCCGGGCGCAATTGGGCAGGCCGCGCATGGCGGTCATCAACACGGGCATCTACCGCCCCAATCTGCATTACCGCGTGCGCCAGGTGACCAATCCCGGCGAGAAGGACGCCCAGGCGCTGCAACTGGTGCGCGAGAACCCCGGCGTCGGCATCATCTACGCCGCCACCGTCAAGGCGGCCGAGGAAATGTACGAGATGCTGCGCACCGCCGGCGAGAGCGTAACGCTTTACCACGGCAAATTGAAGGCGCATGAGCGCAGCGAGAACCAGAATCTGTTCATGAGCGGTGAGCGCCGCGTGATGGTGGCGACCAACGCCTTCGGCATGGGCATCGACAAATCCGACACGCGCTTCGTCATTCATCTGCAGGTGCCCGCCAACCTGGAGGCCTACTACCAGGAGTCCGGCCGCGCCGGGCGCGATGGCCTCGACGCCGAGTGCACGCTGTTGTACTACCATGCGGACAAGCGCCTGCAGCAGTTCTTCCTGATCAAACACTATCCGTCCGCTGACGAACTGAGGGCGGTATATGACGCGGCCGTGGCCTGCGAACAGCCCACCTTTACCGAGGCCGATCTGAAACCGCGTCTGGAGCAGCTCCCCGCGAGCCAGCTGAAAATCTGCCTGAAAATGCTCAAGGACGGCAAGCTGCTGAAGCGCAATAGCAAACTGGCCTACCTGCCGGCGAAGCAGCCGAAGGGACCCCCGAAAATGGCGGAGTTCGAGCGCATGGCGCAAGTCTACGTGGACAAGCATGAGCGCGACCGCGAAGGTCTGGAACAAATGGTGGGTTATGCGCAGAGCGGCTATTGCCGCTGGAAGCTGCTGCTGGATTACTTCGGCGACCTGTCGCCGGGCTTCGCGCGCTGCTGCAAATGCGACAACTGCCTGTCGCCGCCGTCGATCCAGGAGAGCGGGCCACTGCTGGCGGCAGACGCCGACCCGGCGCCGGCAGCGCCGCCACCCGCGTTGTCGGCGCAGGTGAACGCTATGGGATCAGCTCAAACAGCAGCAGTTGCGTAACCTGGTCCTTGCCGAAATTGTCGTCCGAGATCAGCACCAGGCTGGCGTGGCCGTTCGCCAGCACCGGGCCCAGTGAGATGCCTTCCAGGTTGTCCACCCGTGGCAGCTGAAGCTCGTTCACGTCCAGCACCAGGCGTTTTTTCAACAACGTGTATTTGGCGCCGTTGAGGCTCGCCAAGCCCTGGATATCGCTGGCGCCATCGGTGGTGATTTCGTAGATGCGCACGAAATCCTGGAACGTGCCATCGCTGGCCTGGACGCCCGAGCGTTCCATGACCAGCACGCGGGTGTCGCTGAGGGCGAGGATCTCCGAGATGCCGTTGTCGGCGAACTTGCCCTTGCCCGGCGACGCGGGAATCGCATCGAGCGGGTAGGCGAACTGCCCGAGCACCTTGCCATCACGGCCGAAGCGGGTGATGCGATTGACCGCGCCGGTAAGTGGGTCAGGCAGCGGGCCATCCTGGACCATCGGGCCTTCCATCGACACCCACAGCGAGTTGCCGTCCGGCGCAAAGCTCAAGCCTTCGAAACTCTGGTTGTTGCGTGGTCCGGACTTGCCGTCCGAGGGAACGTCGAACATCGCCGGTAACGGCAGCTCCGACAGAAAGGCGCCATCGGCTTTGGCGTGACGCACGAACGGCGGCAGGCCGGCGGGAACATCGCCTTCGCTGGTGTACCAGATGCTACCGTCGCGCGGATCGACGCGCATCGATTCCAGGTCGGGCACCACGCCGCCGTGCCGCTTGAAGTTCTCCTTGGACGGGTAGGCTTTGCCGTCCGGCTGCAGCAGCGTGGTGACGCTGGTCAGTTCGACGGATTTAAACGATTTTTCATCGTACACAAGCCGGCCGCGATAGTAGCGCGCCGGATTGTGCTCGGAACGGTCGTCCGACACCATCACCCAGTCGCCACGCGACGCGTCGTAGTCGATGCCGGACAGGCCGCCGACCATCGTGTCATGGAACTGCACGCGCCACGGCAACCGCTGCTCGCCGATGAAGCGCATCGACGAGACGGTATCGGGCGTGGTTTTGGCCGTCGGCAGCTGGGCGCAGCCGCCCAGCGCCAGAAGCAGCGATAGTGCGCCGGCGAGGGGAAGGATGGACCGGCGGGATGAGTGGTGAGCCTTCATGTTCTCTTGTCGTAATCAGCAAAGGCAGCAGTATAACGGAGCCGGCGCTAGCCTCCGCGAATACGCAGCATCAGGCCCGCCGCAAGCGCCAGCAGCGCGGCGATCCACACCGGCAGCGCCGCCAGCTGCGCCGGACCGTCCGGCGCCCGCGCCAGCTCGGCGGAGGCGTTAAAGCGCGGCACTTGGTCGAAGTCGCGGAAGCCGTAACCACCAAGACAGGCGGCGGGGCAGGGCTTGCGTTCGTCGCCCAGCGCCGCCAGCTGGATCACGCGCTGAAAGTAGTCGCGCAGGCGCAGCTGGTGGTCCTGCACCTCCGCCATGAATCGCCGATGGCGCTCACCGTCGTTGCCGGCGATGTCCGACAAGGTTTGATAGACAAGCGTCACCGGACTGAATACGATCGCCTGCTCGAACAGCGCTTGCTGGCGCATCCTTGCCTGTTCGAACTGGCGGTCGACACCAGCCATGACGCGTTCCAGTTCCTGCGCACGCTGCAACCGCGACACGCTCGACGAGACCTTGGAAAGCGGCGTGACCGACGGCTTCCATTCCGGATGGCTGTCGTAGAAGCGCGCCAGGCTGCCGAGTTTATCGGCGTTGACCTGATCACCGGCGTCGCGCAGCGCCTGGACGTAGCGTTCCCGCACCGGCACCGGCGCCCCGATCTGGATGGCGGCCGTCATCGCGCCCGGCAGCAGCACCGCCAGCATCAGCCATGCGCCGAAGCCGGCGAATGCGGCGGTCATGCGGTTGCCGCATACCGCGCAGATGACGATGGTGACGGCCGCCCAGAACATCGAATACAACAGAACCACGGCGGCCCACGACGCCAACGCCGCAATGCCGGCGCCATCAACCGGTATGATGCCGGCGGCGAGCGCGGTGATGGTCACGGCCAGCACCAGCACGAGGCTGGCCGACATCGCGCGCGCCGTGACCTGCGCCGCCAGCATGCGGCCGAGGCGCACGCCTTGCAGCCGCAAGGCGCGCAGGCGATGGCTTTCACGGTCCTGCGTCAGCACGGAGGTGCATAGCGCGAGCAGCATCAATGGCCACAGATAGACCACGAAGAACATCAGGTCGAAGCGGCCGACGGCCAGGCGGCCCGGGTGTTCGATTTCCAGCGCGGTACGCGCCGTTTCCATCGATTCCGCGCGCACGCGGACGTAGGACGGCAGAAGATCGGCCTGGCCGATCGCCAGCGCGGCGCCGGGGACCTCTGGTTTTCCCGCGAAGCCGACATGTGCGCGGAAGGCGTAGCCGCGCACATCGATGGGCGTCTTGTACCATTGCAGCGCGCTGAATTCGGGCGCCGCCGGGTTGGCGAAGTAGCGCTTTGCCAGCGCCTTGGCTTCAGCGCGGGCGGTGAGCTCCTGCGCTGCCGCGCCGGCCACCGCACGCCGCTGGTCGCGTTCGAAACGCGCCCCTTCGAACAGGCCGAAGCCGGCCAGCGCCAGACCGACCAGCACCAGGGCGATGGTGCCGCGCTCGCGCAACTGGCTGCGCAAGTCGTAAGCGATCAATGTCAACATCTGTTTCATCGTAAGTTTCCGCTACGTAGATGGCGCAAGCCGGCGCCGCACAGCAGCAGGCTTGCAGTGAAAAGTGCGATCAGGGGCAGGCCCTGACGCAGCGCCAGCGCTTTCAGGTCGAGCGCCTCGAAAGTGAATGTGAACGGCGGTATCTTGTCCCACAGCGCCTGGTCGCCGTCGTGTCGCACGCCGTTTTCCTCAGGATGTTCAGTGATCGCCTGGTTCAACACTTCCTGCATGCGGCGTCTTTGCCGCTCGGCGCCATCGACAAATTGCAGGTGGTGGTTGGTGTCGCTGCCCGCCGCCGCGCTGGACAGCCCGGCCATCGCGACCGCCGGCGACAGCCACCCGGCCAGCGCCGCAGCGTCGCTTTGCCTCCGCATCGCGTCGAACAGGCGGCCGTAATGTTCGTCGAAAATGCGGTCGCCGTGCTGTTCTCCGCGTTGCAGGCTGATGCCCGCCCAATTGACCGGCAGGTCCTTGACGTCCTTGACGCCATATTCACGCAGCAGTTGCTGCTTGTCGCGTTCCGCCTGTTCGGGATCGTCGGGCATGCCGAGCGCCGCGTCCATGCTGGCGCGGAACTGCTGCATCGTCGGCAGCGGCGCCGCCATCCGCGACAATTCCACCGCCGCGCGCGGGACCACCAGCGTGGTCGCTGCCCACAATCCGATCAACACCGCCAGGCTGGCGCGCAGCGTGGACGCGCGCGCCGACACGGCGGCGATCAAGGCAGCCCAGGTGCACAGGTAGACCAGATACCCGGCGCCGAACAGCAGCACGCGCACAAAGCCGTCGCTAAATGGATTGCGCGCCTGCAGCGTCCAATCCAGCACGCCGACTGCGATACAGGCCGGCAGCACCAGTACCATGGCGAGGCAAAGCAGCACCGCACCGCGCGCCAGCGCCAGTGCGCCCAATGGCGCGGCGTTGATGCGCAGCGCTGCCAGTGTGCCGCGTTCGCGCTCCGCCGCGAACATGCCGAAGCCGAGGAAGATCATCGCCATCGGCGCCAGCACCTGCAGAACAAAGGCGGGGTTGAGCCGGAACTGGCGCGTGACGCCCGGTTCGTCGTTGGCGGGGCGGTAAACAAGTTCATTCTGCTTGTGCGCCTCCAGCCACACGCTGGCGCCGACGTAGTGTTCCACGCCGGGATCGAGCGCCGCCAGCGCGGACAGCGGTTTGAAGACATAGACGCCGTAATGGGCCGCCGAATGCGGATACTTTTTGCCTTGCTGCGACCAGCGTTGTTGCTCCGCTTGTTGCGCGATTGCGCGACCTTCAAGCGTGGCACGCAGCTCCATCGATGATAGCAGCGCCGCGCACACGGCCAGCGCCAGGCCGACGCCGGCCACCAGCCACACGCGCCAGTCGCGCCGGCGCTCGCGCCAGTCGGCCTGCCAGGCGCCGTGCAGCGCCCGCAGCCACTTCCGCCACCGCTGCCGGTTTGATTGATCATCCATCGACTGCATGTCAGGCGCGGCCGGCGAGGATGCCAAGGTAGTTGCGTTCAAGTTCACCTGCATTCAGTTCTCCCAGTTTCCATTCACCGGCCAGACGGCCGCCCACCAACATGCCGCAGCGGTCTGCCAGTTCCTGCGCGCGAAACAGATCGTGCGTCGCCATCAGGACGGCGGCGCCGTCGTCGGCCAACGCCCGCACCAGTTCACCGAAGGTCACGCTGGCCTCCGGATCGAGGCCGGAGGTCGGCTCGTCGAGCACCAGGACCTGGGCGCCCTTGGCCAGCGCCATGACGATGCCGACTTTTTGCCGCATGCCTTTCGAGTAGCCGGAGGCCATGCGGTGCCACGCGTGCTCCGGCAGGCCGGCGCGTTCCAGCAGCGCCTCGATCTGCTGCCGGCGCGGCTTGCCGCCCAACAGACGCATGAAGAATTCGACATTTTCCACGCCGGTCAGACGTTCATACAGCGCCACGTTTTCCGCGATGTAGGCGGCATGCCTGACCGCCGCGCGTGCCGGCGGAAGGTTGGAACCGGCCAGCCGGATGCTACCGGCGTCGGCGTCGACAAATCCCAGCAGGCAGCCGATGGTGGTGGATTTGCCGGCGCCGTTGGGACCCAGCAGCGCGTAAATCTCGCCCGCTTGCACATGCAGATCCAGGCCGTCGACCACCGTCCTGCCTTCGTAGCTTTTGCTCAGTTTCTCTATATGTATCATTCGTGCTCTCTCCTGTATCCTAAAAAACGTAGCGCATCTCCGCGAACAGTGTCCGGCCCGGGTAGGGATGCATCTGGTAGGCACGATTGTTATTCAGGTTGTCGATGCCGACGGCCAGTTCAGTGCCGACAACAGGCTTGAACAACAGCCGCATATCCACTTGGCTGACGCGCGAGATGGCGCCGTAGACATCGGTGTTGTAGTCGGCGTTGTTCATCTCGTTGTACTGTGCGCCGGAATAGCGGTAGGTGGCCGATGCGCTCCACTTGGTGCCCGGGGCGTAGGTCAGGGTGGTGGCGCCGCGCACGCGCGGCACGCGAGTCCAGTTCTTGCCGACGGACGGCTGGTAGTTGGCGTTTTCCAGTATCGTCGATTTGCTGAATGCGATGTTGGCATCCGCGCTGAGCCCCCGCACGCCCAACTGATCGATCTGCGCCACCAGCTCCAGCCCGCGCGTGCGCACCCTGCCGACGTTGGTCACATTGGTCACATTGGGGAAGACGTTCAGATTGAGCTGACTCCAGATGGCGTCGCGCACATCGTCCTGGAACAGCGATGCGCGCAGCGTGCCGAAGGACGCCCTCTGTTCCGCCATCAGTTCAAGCGCGTTGGAGCGCTCCGGCTTCAGATCGGGATCGTTGACGACAATGGCGCTGCCCACCGCGGTACCCTGGAACAGCTCCGCGACGGTGGCAAAGCGCGTTCCACGGCCTGCCGACAGGCGCAAGGTGGTATCGGCTGTGGCGTCCCAGCCCAGGGACAGCTTGGGCGACCAGGCCTGGGCGCTGCGGCTTGGGTAGTTTTGTGTGGCGCCAGGGATGCGCTGCGCGCCGTTCCTGGCTTGCCATGACTCCGCCCGCAGTCCCAGGTTGGCCTGCCATTGCGGCGCAAAGCGCCACGCGTCCTGTCCATACATTGCCACGATACGCGTTTCGCCACCGATGAACTGCGTCTGCGGGCCGTGGGCGTTACGCCAATCGGCCGTGGCCACGGTGGATTGTTTGAGCTTGTAGTCGTCCGCGTGCAGGCCGAATGTCAGCGCGTGGGCGCCGCCGGTCCAGTCGCCGGGGGAGGGCGAGTAGGTGGTTTGCACGTCGAGCGAATTGAAGCCGCTGCCGTCGCGCAGCACGGCGTTGCCCGCGCCGCCGCCCGCCGCAAACGGATCGGCGCTGCCGGCGTTGCGCTGCACGTCTTCGAGGATGCGGTAGGCGCTGGCCGATACGCGGGCGCTCCAGCCTTCGCTGTAGCGGGTCTTGACGGTCAGGCCGGTCTGCGCGTGGCGTTCGTCCCGAGTGTACGGCGCGAAGGCTGCGACGGGGATGACGAAGACATTGGCGCCATCGCCGACCCGCCCGGACCAGACGGTATTGCCGGCGGCATCGCGCAGGAAGCTTTGATTGCGCGTCACGCTCTCATTGCTCCACCAGGCGACGAAGCCCTCCGCGCTCACGCTGCGATTGAAGTCGTAGCCGAAGGTAGCCTTGACGGTGTTCTGCTTCGTATGGTCGATGGCGCCGGTATTGGCGCCGAAAATCGCCCGCGTCGTGCCGAACGGGCCGTTGTCGTAGCGAATGCCGGTGACCGGGGTTACCGCGCCGGCGCCCGCCGGCGCAGCGAAGACGCCGGCGGCGTTGGCCGTAGCGGTGTAGTAGCCCATCGGCTGGCTGGTCGAATCCTGATGGTTGACCATCAGTTTGTACCATAGTCCCGACGCCAGCTTGTCGCCGATCAGCGCCGACCCTTGGTAGTTGCGGTAGTGGTCTTTAAGTCCGTATTGGTCGAAGGACTGGTCCTGCATCGCCACCCGCACCGAGCCTTCGAATTTAGTCGGGCGGCTGGTGGTGATGGCGATGGTGGTGCCGATGGAGTTGCCGGGATAGAGCGCCGAGAAGGGACCGTACAGCACATCGACGCGCTTCATTTCCTCCGGCGCGATCATGTTCCAGCGTGGCGCATCGAAGCGGCCGAGGAAGTTCGACAGCAGGTAACCGTCCATCGTCACCAGCGCGCGTGGCGCCTGCGTGGTGGAGAAGCTGCGGCCGCCGACCAGCGCGTTGCGGTCGCCGCTATAACGCTTGCGGATGGTCATGCTGGGCAGATTGCGCAGCGCGTCCTCCGGATTGAAGATGTTTTGCTGCTGTCGCAGCTCCTCCTGGGTCTTGGTGACGCTGGTGGTGGGCAGGTCGGGATCGAGCGTGCCGCGGGTGCTGTTGATGGTTACCGTTTGCATGGCTGCGTCGACGATGTTGCCGGCAAAGGCGTTTGGGCAGGCGGCTAGGGCGAGCGAGATCGCCGCCGCCAGCGGTCGTGTTGTTGGTTTCATTGTCAGGGAAAGTAAAAAGAAATCAGGCGTGCGCGGTTTCTGCTGCTTCTTCGTCTTCGCGGCTCCAGTCCGGGAAGGGATCGGTGTAGCCGCGCCACGTCAGCAGGCCGGCCGCGAATTCGACGTCGTTCAACACGCATGCGTTAAAAGCCGCTTCGATCGCCTCGCGGCTCATGCCACGGCCGATGAATACCAGCTCGTTGAGGCGGTCGCCGTACGGCTCCTCCCAGATCGCCTCGATCGCCTGGCGGTCCGGATCGCCCGGGGCAGGCCAGTGCGCCTTGTCGCTGGCGGCCCACCATTGCCCCACCGGCTCCACGGCGGCGATCCGGCCGGCGCGCGAGTACGCCACCGCCCAATCGGGACGGCTGGCAAGCCAGATGTAGCCCTTGGCGCGGATCAGGCCAGGCAGCGCCTCGTCGAGGAAGCTGTTGAAACGGTCCGGGTGCAGCGGCTTGCGGCTGCGGAGCACAAAACTGTCGATGCCATATTCCTCGGTCTCGGATAAGTGTTCGCCGGCCAGCTCGCGCGCCCAGCCGGCCATCTGGCTGGCCTGCTCCAGGTTGAATTTTCCGGTGCCCAGTATCGTATGCAATGGCACGTTGCCTTTCCCGGCATGGACGATGGCGGCCGTCGGATTGAGCGCCTTGATGACGGCGCGCACTTCGTCCAGATGCGCCGGGCTGACCAGATCGGATTTGCTGACGACGATGACGTTGGCGAATTCGATTTGCTCGGACAGCAGCGCTGCCAGCGTGCGGTCGTCGCCTTCGCCGGCGGTCTCGCCGCGCTGGGCCAGGAAGTCGGTGCCGTGATAATCCTTCAGCAGGTTGAGCGCATCAACGACGGTGACCATCGTATCGATGCGCGAGACGTGGTTCAGCGAGTCGCCATTTTCATCCTCAAAGTCGAAGGTGGCCGCCACCGGCATCGGTTCGCCGACGCCGGTCGACTCGATCAGCAGATAGTCGAAGCGGTTTTCGGCAGCCAGCTTGCGCACCTCCAGCAGCAAGTCCTCACGCAAGGTGCAGCAGATGCAGCCATTGCTCATCTCGACCATTTTCTCCTCGGTGCGGGACAATGCGGCGCCGGCGTTTTCAGCGCCCTTGCGCAGCAGCGAGCCATCGATATTGACCTCGCTCATGTCGTTGACGATCACCGCCACGCGCAGGCCTTCCCGGTTGGCCAGGACATGATTGAGCAGCGTGGTTTTGCCGGCGCCCAGGAAGCCGGAAAGCACAGTGACGGGAAGCCGGTAATCCGGATGGGTGGGACGATGCGAAGCGATAGGCATGGGAACAACTCACTGAAAAAGCGCGGACGCGCAGGATTATTGGCACAACTGCTAATGCAATTGAGTTGCATAATAAGTCCGTTCTAAAGTTAATGCAACCATGTTGCATTAACTATTTTGGCGTGAGGTTGCCGGTTTGCTTATTTTTTCGGGGCGCAGTGCGGGCAGGTGCCCTTGATGAGGAAGTCGATTTCCTGGCTTTGAAAGCCATCCGGCAGCTTGATTTTGCGGGGCAGGGCGACATCGGTAAAGCAGGTCACTTCCTCGCATTTGGTGCACTGGAAGTGCGCGTGTTCGTGCGAGTGGTGACCGGCGCCGGCGCTGAAGCGCCAGACCTGGTCGGCGCCGGCGATGCGGTGCACGAGTTCATTTTCAGTCAGCCATTCGAGCACCCGGTACAGCGTGACCGAATCGAGCGCCTCGTCCGACAGGTGGTGCTGGATTTCGTGGTGAGTCAGCGATTTCCCCTGGCCCAGCAAGAAGTCGAGCACCGTCACACGCTGCCGCGTGACGCGCGCGCCGGTGGCGCGTATCAGCGTTTCTGCCTGGTCTGTGGTGGAGGTTTGCATCATGGACGCGATTTTACCAGTTCTGCCAGCGCGTCGCATATCCGGCAAAAGTGGACTTTTCGATCAGATGGCGTGCACCGCGTGCAATCTGTCGATAATCGCCGACTTCAATGCCGCCAGCGCGACATCGCCACGGCCGCGCGGCCGCGGCGGCGGCTGGAACTCCGTCACCGCAGGCGTGCCGACGCCGTCGAGCAGGATAATGCGGTCGCTCAGATACAGCGCCTCGTCGATATCGTGCGTCACCAGCAGCACGGTCAGTTCGCGCTGGCGCGCCACCTTCAGCAGCAGATCCTGCAATTTCATGCGCGTGAAGGCATCAACGGCGGAAAACGGCTCGTCGAGCAGCAGCACCCTTGGATGGCTGAATAACCCGCGTGCGATCGCTGCCCGTTGCGCCTGGCCGCCGGAGAGCTGCTTGGGCAGCGCCTGCGCGTGTTCGTGCAAGCCCACTTCCGCCAGCAGGCGGGTGGACAGCTTTTGGGCGGCGGCGTCGTTGTTGCTATCAAAAGCGACGTTTTGCGCCACGGTCAGCCAGGGAAACAGGCGCGGTTCCTGGAAAATGAAGCCGATATCGCGGTGCACGCCGTCGAGCGCCTGACCATGCAGCTTGATCGCGCCTTGAAAGTCGCGATCCAGTCCCGAGGCGATCGACAGCAGGCTGCTTTTACCGCAACCGCTGGCGCCGATCAGGCTGACCACTTCCCCCTGCCGCAGATCGATGCCGACGTCGCGCAGCACTGTGCGGGCGCCGTAGCGCTTTTCGGCGATGTGGATATCGAGCGCGGAATCGAGATGCTTCATGCGCCGCCCGTCGAGGAAAAGCTGTCGCGCCATGCCAGGCCGCGCTTTTCGATGGCTGCCATCAGGCTGTCGCTGACTTTTCCCAGTATGGCCAGCAGCACGATCGCGGCCAGCACGATGTCGGCGCGGCTGGTTTCGCGTCCTTCCGACAGCAGGTAGCCCAGGCCCTGGCTCGCGGCGATCAGTTCCGCCGCCACCATGAACATCCACGCCAGACTCAATCCATTGCGCAGGCCCGTGAGGATGGATGGCATGGCCGCCGGCAGCAGAACGCGTCGCGTCAGCGCCACGCCGCCCAGCCGGTACAGGCGCGCCACTTCGATCAGCTTGCGGTCCACGCCGCGTATGCCGGACGACACGCCCATGTAGACCGGGAAGAAGGCGCCGATGGCGATCAGCACCAGCTTGGGCGCCTCGTCGATGCCAAGCCAAAGCAGCAGCAGCGGCACCCAGGCCAGCGAAGGAATGGCGCGCAGGGCCTGGAAGGTTGGATCAAGTATCGATTCGGCGCGTCGATTCAGGCCGACGGCCGCGCCCAGCAGCACCGCCAGCGCGCCGCCGATACTGAAGCCGGCCGCCACGCGCAAAGTGCTGGCGCCGATGTGGCCAAGCAGTCCGCGCGTGCCGAGATCGGCCAGTGTCTCCAGTATCTGCGTCGGCGCCGGGAGAAGATTGGAGGGAATCCAGCCGGCGCGGGCGCCGATTTCCGCGCCGATCAGCACCGTCGATGGCAGCAGCAGGCCAAGCAAACCGCGCGAAACGTGCCGCGGCTTTTGCTCGCGCGGGTAGGGCGCCGCAGTTGGTGGTAGCGTGGCCGCCGCCGGTGCACCATCGAAATCGGTGCGCGCATTCGCCGCCAGTTGACTGCTCATATCCGTACCGCTCCTAGACGCGGGCGATGAAAGGCTGGGCGAAGCGCGTGTCGACCAGATCGAGTATCGTGCGGTTCAGGTCCGTGCCGCTTTTGACGAGGCCTTCGTCGAGCAGAATGGGCGCGGCTACTTGCAAGGCCTTCACATGCTCACTACCGGGCTGCGGATTGTTGAAATCTGTCCGCAGTTTGATTTGCAGCAGTGCCACGGGCAGCGATACCTTGGCTTCCTCCGACAAAATCTTGGCCGCTTCCGACGGATTGGCGCGTATCCACGCGCGCGCCTTCTCGTAGGCTTTGATCACGCGACCCAGCTCCGCCGGATGCGCGGCCAGAAAGTCTTCCCGCACGTTGAGGAAGCCGTAGGTATTGAAGGCGACGTTGCGGTAAATCAGGCGCGAACCGCTTTCCAGTTCGCTGGCCGCCATGTGCGGGTCCAGCCCCGCCCACGCATCGACCTTGCCCTGTTCCAGCGCCGCGCGGCCGTCGGCGTGTTGCAGGCCGACGTGTTCGATATCGCTGCGTTTCAGTCCGACCGTCTGCAAGGAGCGCAGCAGGAACAAGTAGGGATCGGTACCTTTGGTGGCGGCGATCTTTTTGCCCTTTAAATCGGCCAAGGTGCGCAGGTTCGAGTCCTTGCGCACCACCAGCGCCGTCCACTCAGGACGCGAGAATATATAAGGCGTTTTGATCGGATTGCCGTTGGCCTTGGCCAGCAAAGCGGCCAGGCCGGCGCTGGAACCGATGTCGATGCTGTTCGCGTTCAGATATTCGAGCGCGCGGTTGCTACCAGCGCTGAGCACCCAGCGCACGCTGGTGCCGTCGGCCTTGAATTCCTCTTCGAGCCAGCCGAAGCGGCGCAGCACCAGACTGGCCGGCGAATAGTAGGCGTAGTCCAGCCGCAGTTCCTTCAGCGGCGCGGCGCCGAAGACCACGGGAGAGGCGCCGCCAAGTGCGGCCAGCGCGGCCCCGTTGGCCGCCAGTTTCAATACAGTCCTGCGCTTCATGTTTTCCTTCGGATAGGCGAGATGCGAGCAGTATTGCATCGGCGCCTTCCGTCGTACACGAAGATATCCGGCTTTACATATCCGAAAAACGCATCAGGCCAGCGCTTCGGCCGGGCCGAAGAACTCGTAGTGCGTCTGCGCCTCGGGCACACCCAATTCCAGCAGATGCGACTTGATGGCCTTCATGAAGGACGTCGGTCCGAGGAAGTAAGCGTCCACGTCGCGCGTGGCCGGCAACCATTCCCGGAGGCGCGCTTGATTCAGGTAACCGGTGGCGTGCGGCTGCGGGCCGGTATCGCCGGCTGTCTCGTAGCAATAGAAGCGCTGAAGCTGCGGACGCTCAAGCGCCAACGCGTCGATCTGGTCGCGGAAGGCATGCACCCCGGCGTGGCGCGCCGCGTGGATGAAGTGGACGGCGCGGCCGGTCGACAGGGCGACAGTCAGCATTGCCAGCGTAGGCGTGATGCCGACGCCGCCGCTGATCAGCACCAGCGGCTTGTCGCCATCTTTCAGCACGAATTCACCCGACGGCGGGAACAGCTGGATGCTGTCGCCGACTTTGACCTGGTCGTGCAGGAAGTTCGACACCGCGCCACCCGCTTCGCGCTTGACGCTGATGCGGTAGTTGGCGCCATTGGCCGCCGCCGACAGCGAGTACTGGCGGCGCGCCTCTTCACCTTCGATGCTGACGGAGATGCCAATGTACTGGCCCGGTTTGTGGGCGACGACGGCGCGGCCGTCGGCCGGCTCCAGCACAAAGGACGTTATCTCTTCGCTTTCGGCCTTTTTGGAGGCAACCTTGAATTGGCGCGCGCCGCTCCAGCCGCCCGGCGCACGGGCGTTGTCTTCGTAGACGGTTTGTTCGGCGCCGGCCAGGATGTCGGCCAGTTGACCATAGGCGGCCGCCCAGGCGTCGATCACGGCGTCGGTTGCGGTGTCGGCGCCGAGCACCTCGCGAATCGCCTTGAGCAGCGAGGCGCCCACCAGCGGATAGTGTTCGCGCTGTATCTGCAACGAGACGTGCTTGTTGACGATGGTCGACACCAGCGGCCCCAGTTGTTCCAGACGGTCGATATTCTTCGCGTACATCAGCACCGCGTTGGCCAGCGCGCGCTGCTGGTTGCCGTCCTGCTGGTTGGCTTGGTTGAAAAACGGCTTCACATGCGGGAAGTCGCGGAACAGCGTCAGATAGAAATGGCGCGTCAACGTTTCGCCGCCCTGTTCCAGAATGGGTACGGTGGCGGTGATGATGGTTTTTTGTTCTGCGCTCAGCATGATGGTCTTTCGTCGTTTGGAAATGGTGTGTAAAGAAGTATAGCGTATACATGTTTAACGCGCTTGGGTCATTTTGTCTCAACGGCAACTGGCCGATGAGAATGAGAACTGTTATCATCTTGCGCTTTAACACCAAGCCCAACACGTCCATGTCCGATTCCGCCTTGTCCGCACCGCGCTCCGGCGCGCATTTCCCCCTGACCGCGATGGCCGCGGCCATCTCCCTGCTGCTGGCGTCGTCCGTGGCACGTGCGCAGGAGGGCGGGGCGACCGCGCCCATCGAATCGATCCAGGTGACGGGCAGTTGGCTTGGCTCGGGCTTGCAGAACAGCGTGAAGAACTTCCCCGGCGCACGCACGGTCGTCGGCAAGGAAGAGATCGAGAACTCGGGCGCCCTTGACATCGGCGACGTGCTGCGCCGCATTCCCGGCGTGCAGGCCACCGACAACTCGGGCACGGCCGGCAGCGCCATTTCGCTCAATATCGGCGTGCGCGGGCTGACCGGCCGCTATTCGCCGCGCTCGACCATCCTGCTCGACGGCATTCCGCTGGCGGTGGCGCCTTACGGTCAGCCGCAGCTGTCGTTCGCGCCGGTGAGCCTGAACAACATCGAATCGATCGACGTCGTGCGCGGCGGCGGCGCGGTGCGCTACGGCCCGCAGAACGTCGGCGGCATCATCAACTTCCGCAGTCGCGCCATTCCCGACGGTCCGGGCGTCAGCGGCGACGTGTCGGTGCGTTACAACGACTTCACCGAGACCGGCCACAGCCGCCAGTACAGCGCCTTCGTCGGCAGCACGCTCGATAACGGCCTGGGCCTCGCGCTGATGTATTCCGGCATGGACGGCTCCGGTTGGCGCGTGGGCAGCGATGAAAAGGTCAACGACGTCGCGCTCAAGTTCCGGTATAAAATCGATCCGCAAAGCGAGGTGTACGGCAAGCTGACGTACTTCGACGTCAACTCGCGCACGCCGGGCGGGTTGTCGGTGGCGCAGTACAACGCCAATCCGTTCCAGAACACGCGGCCGACCGATTTCTGGAGCGGCGACCGCAAGGGCGCCGACGTTGGCTACCTGAACACGCTGTCGGCCACGCAGGAATTCGAGATCAAGGCCTATTACAACGAGAGTTTCCGCCAGAGCGCACTGATCAACGCCGCCCGCACGCAACTGACCTACCAGCCGCGCAACTATCAGGTGCTTGGCATCGAGCCGCGCTACACGCAGCGGTTCGCCGCGTCCGGCATGACGCACGACGTCACGGTCGGCTACCGCTTCCTGCGCGAGCGGGGCGACGACAACAACTATGTGCAAAACGTCGCCACCGGCGTCAACGGCGCGACCGCGACCTTCGTCAACAGCACCGACGCGCACGCTGTGTATATCGACGACCGCATCGCGCTGGGTGCGTGGCGCGTCACGCCGGGCGTGCGCTACGAGCGCATCCGTTCGGAGCGTGACGACATCGCCGGCAACAACACCTTCGAATCGAACAACAACAAGGCGCTGCCTTCGCTGAATGTCGCCTATCTGGTGAACAAGGCGCTGACGGTGTTCGCCAACTACACCACCTCGTTCGGGCCGGTGCAAAACACGCAGCTCAATTCGCAGACGCCGTCCAATCCGCTCAAGCCCGAGCTGGCGAAGACGGCCGAAGTGGGCGCGCGCTGGAAGGGCGGCGCCGTCGGCGCCGAGCTGACCGCGTTCAAGCTCAAGTTCGACAACCAGATCATCCAGGTGCCGGGCATCACGCCGGCGACGTTCCAGAATATTGGCGCGACCGATCACGAAGGCATCGAAACGGCGGCCGACTACACGTTCAGCGACGCCAGCGCACTGGCCGGCCTGAACGTCTACGCCAACTACACGCACACCAAAGCGATCCAGGAATCGGGCGCAACGTCGGGCATGGACGTGCCGTTCTATTCACGCAACACGGACACGGTGGGCGCGCGCTACCGCGTCGGCGCCTTCACCGCCAATTTGTCCAGCACGCATCAGGGCAAGCAATATTCCGACGCGGCCAACACGGTGGCCGAATCGGCCAATGGCGGCGTGGGGCAGATCCCCGGCTTCCGCCTGTGGAACGCGCAGCTGGGCTGGAAGCTGGCTGGCAAGCCAGGTTACGAAATCATGGCGGGCATCAACAACCTGTCGGACAAGCGTTACTACACGCGCAACGTCGACGGCAACGCCGGCCGCATGGTCGGCGCCCCGCGCACGGCATATCTGCAGCTGCGCGCCACGTACTAAAGCAACTGCGGAGGTTTCACATCTTTTTTTTGACCCGGGTGTGCGCTGAACCGCTTTGCGTAGGACAAAGATGACATTTTGCAATGTTCATAACCTACATAGGACTACAAGGTGGTCCTATACCGACGAGTTAGCCCTCTAGCTATAGTGTCATCAACGGTGAGGCAAACATGCCACCGCGATCCACACGACATCATTCGAAGGATCAACAAGACACTAAAGGCTGACACCATGAACGCTTTCGATACCACCTCCGCAACTCGCTCGATCAACGTTGGCGCCGCAGCACAACCAATCAGTTTGATTGGCGCGCAACAGAACGATTTGCTGCGCGCCTTGTCGCGTGATGATCTGCTGGCCTTGTTCAGCGATCTGGAGCTGGTCGCATTGCCGGCAGGTAAGCATCTGTTCGACTACGGCGACAAGGTGGAATACACCTACTTCCCGACCAACGCGATCGTATCGCTGCAATATGTGATGGAAGATGGCGCGACCACCGAGATCGCCGTCGTCGGCCGCGAAGGCGTCGTTGGTGTCGCCTTGTACCCAACCGAGCGCGCCAGCTATTCGGCAGTGGTCGAGGCTGATGGCTACGGCTATCGCCTGCGCACCGAAGTGCTGCGTGAAGCGTTTTACGCCGGCGGCCCCCTGGCCCAGCAACTGATGCGTTACACCAGCGCAATGTTTGCCCAGTTGGCGCAAAGCGTTGCCGGTAGCCGTCACACCAGCATCGAGCAGAAACTGTGCCGCTGGTTGCTGGAGCGTCTGGACCGTTCGATGACCAGCGAACTGAAAGTGACGCAAGAAATGATCGCCAACATGCTGGGCGTGCGCCGCGAAAGCGTCACCGGCGCGGCGGGCAAGCTCGCTGAGGAAGGTTTGATCACCTACCGCCGGGGTTGCGTGACGGTACTGGATCGTGCAGCGATGGAACGCCGTGCGGGCAGCTGCTACCAAGCTAGCCGCAAGGCGGCCCAGGTCGAACAGCGCGCAGCGTGATATTAGAAGGAATTAGTGCAGGACGCGGGAGGCAGGCGGCATCACCAGGAAGCCGCTGAACTCCGCCCGCGCAGCAGGGCGCGGTGCAAGGTTGTCCAACTTACGTTGAACCAATTTATGCCAGGCGCTTGCCCAACGTGCCGCAAGTTGAGATTCCTCGGCCGAACGCGCATACATCGTGCGCTCCACAGCGATTTTCTGGCGGTTCAGGGCACGGGTGGCGGATGTCAGAGTAGTCATGGCGATATGTCGTACGGGCAAGTGGTTAAGAAGTTCGCAAGGTAATTCTGCCGCGCTCAGCGGTTTTTGAATGTGCGCCATTTCACCCATAACGATGAGTAAACGAATGCCGCCGTGTAAAATGCGCGGACTGTTGCGTTTTAGCGTCGCCTGCGGCGGCGTTCCTGCACTCTTTTGGCGCGTTTTCACCTCTTTCTCTCTCCTATGTGGTCATCAAATTTTTCTAAAAATGCACTTGCAGGCCTGACCACGTCCTTCGCTTTAGTTCCCGAATGCATCGCTTTTGCGCTCGTTGCCCACCTCAATCCACTGACCGGGCTGTACGGTGCTTTCTTCATTTGCACGCTGACGGCCATTTTCGGCGGCCGTCCCGGCATGATTTCCGGTGCCGCCGGCTCCATGGCGGTGGTGATTATTGCCCTGGTCGCCCAGCACGGCTTGCAGTATTTCCTGGCGACGGTGGTGCTTAGCGGAGTGATCATGCTGCTGTTCGGCGTGTTGAGGATGGGGAAACTGGTCAGCATGGTTCCGCATCCGGTCATGCTCGGCTTCGTCAACGGTTTGGCGATCGTCATCGCGTGGTCGCAACTGCAACACTTCAAGGCCGACGGCCAATGGCTCCAGGGCACCTCGCTAGTTTGGATGTGCGCGCTGGTGGCGCTGACCATGACGATCGTTTATGTGCTTCCACGCCTGACCAAGGCCGTGCCGCCCGCGTTGGTCGCGATTGTCGGCGTCGGCCTGTTGTCCGAGGGCTTGCATCTGCCCGCGCGCACCTTGGGCGACATGGCGCAAATCGCTGGCGGCCTGCCGATATTCCACATCCCGGAGTTACCGATGACGGTGGAGACGCTGCAAATCGTGCTCCCTTACGCCTTGCTGATGGCGGTGGTCGGCCTGCTCGAGACGCTGCTGACCTTTAATCTGACCGACGAAATCACCGAAACACGCGGCTTGCCGAACCGCGAGTGCGTGGCGCTGGGCGCCGCGAACGTCACCTCTGGCCTGTTCGGCGGCATGGGCGGCTGCGCGATGATCGGCCAGACCATGATCAATCTGAGTTCGGGCGGCCGCACGCGCGTCTCCGGCGCCGTCAGCGGCATCATGATCTTATTGTTTATACTGTTTTTGTCGCCGCTGATCGAGCGCATTCCGCTGGCGGCGCTGGTAGGGGTGATGTTCGTGGTGGCGCAGCAGACCTTCGCCTGGGGTTCGCTGCGCGTGCTGGGCAAGGTGCCCAGGCATGATGCGCTGTTGATCGTGGTTGTCACCTGCATCACCGTGGCGACCGATCTGGCGGTGGCGGTGCTGTGCGGGATCGTGATCGCCGCGCTCAGCTTCGCCTGGCGCCATGCCCGCGAGATCCGCGCGGACGTGGCGCAGGGCGCCGACGGCGTCAAATACTATACGCCGCACGGCACGCTGTTTTTTGCGTCCATCGCGCACTTCAACGATTTGTTCGATCCGCAGGGCGATCCTCAAAACGTGGTGCTCGATTGCCGTTATCTGCGCCTCGCCGACCATTCGGCGGTGGTGGCGGTGGCGACGCTGCACGAGCGTTACATCAAGGCCGGCAAGGCGCTGGAAGTCCAGCACCTGTCGAAGCGGTGCGAAACGCTGCTGCACCGCGCCGGCGTGGTGATCACTGCTTGAATCAGTAGAAGTAGGGCGTCTTGTTCGCCCACTCGCTCTTGGCGTAGCGCTTGTGCAGAAGTGTGAAGGCGCGCTTGGACAGCGACTTGGCGTCATCGTCGAGGCAACCGCCGCGCGTCGATTGCACCACCACATGCAATAGCCATGGCAGGTCGGGATCGTTGGGCGCCTTGACCGCCCGCTGCAGCACATGGTCGCCGAGAAAGCCGGTGGCGGTTTTTAAAGCGGCCAATTGCGCCAACTCCTTGTCGCGCAGCGCGACGTTGCCGGTCTGCGGCATGGCCGGCGCTCTCTCCAGCTGGACGTCCTCCGAGTATTCCGCGCCGGCCCTGGCCGGCATTTTGCACCACATGGCGGCCGTGGTTTCATCGGCCGGCTGCAACGAAATTTCCGCCGGTGCATAAGCGCCAGCCATCGGCGTCAGATTGTATCGGGCGGCGTTGAGCATCATCCAGTGGCGCCGTTCCTGCGCGTCCGGCAGCGCGCGGTACTTGCGCATCACCGGCGCCAGTATCGTCGAATTCTGCTCGACCTGCTGCGCAGCCTTGAGCGCCTCATCCCCTTGTCCGAGCAAGTCGAAACGCATCCACGCGGCGACGCCGATGCGCGCGCGCACCGTTTGCGGCAGGCGGGTGTCGGCGCCGAGCGCGTACAGGTCGGCCGCGGCCAATCCGGAATTGAGCCAGCGCTGGCCGTCGGCGGCCAAGGTCTCCGGGCTTTGTGGCGCGGCCTTGGCCTGCTCGCCGGTGTCGGCGTCGAAATCGCCGTTCTGCCTGCGCATCAGGTAGGCGGCGGCCTCCGCCGGCGTGGCGGCGATCGCGAAGCGCTCCTGCAGGAACAGGTTGCGCGCGCTGTTCGAATCGCGGTTCGCCAGCGCGGCCTCGCCGACCGCGCGCGCTTTGTCGGGCTGCTGGCTCAGACGGTAGTGGCGTGCCAGCGCCAGCCGCAGCGTGGCGTATTCCGGTGCTTCCGGCGCGACCTGCGCCATCGCCTTTTCCAGCTCCGGTGTCAGCGTCGTGGACAGCATCGCCGTCGCCATCAACCACACGCGCGCCTGTGGCGCATTGCCCGTTTTGAGATGCCGCGACCATAAATCGGCGGCGTGCGCGCGCTCGGCGGCGCAATTGGACGTGGCGCCGGCATCCTGGCATTGCACGCTTTGTATCCAGTCGACGAAGCTCGCGTTCTCGCGCAGCGTCTTGCGCTTGTCGATGCCGCCCGGCGCGTGTGACGCCAGCAGTTGGTCCGCCAGTACCGCCCAGTCGCCCAGATGATCGTCGACATACGGATCGGCGCGCGGATCGTCCAGCAGTTTGCTTAAATGGGCGAAGTGGGGTTCCGGCGTCAGGCGCGCACGCATCGTGCGGCCGATCACGCGGCTATCCTCATGACGCTCCTTGAGCGCAGGGTCGGCGACGATGCGGTCGATGCTGGCCTGGATGTCCGCCATTTTCCTCTGCTCCGAGGCCAGGCGCTGCGCGGCGGCGGCCGGACCTTCGGCGCCGGCCGCCTGTTGCGCTTTCCAGCGCTCCTCGTCCGTGCCGGGCACAAACAACGCGGCGCGCGCCTGCGAGCGCAGGCTCAGATACGCGCCCCATGGGCGCAGCGGATGATTGTCGGTGGCGCCGATCCTGGCGAACAAGGCGCCGCTCCGGGCGTAGTCCTGGCTATAGAACGCGGCCGATGCCAGCTGGTAGTCACGTATCTGGCGCCAGTACAGCGCTTCGGTCGCCGGTAGCGTGGCCGGTGCGGCGACAGCCGGCTTGGGCTGGCCGTAACCAGCGCGCTGGGCGTCCGGATCGTCTCCGCAAGCCTTGAAGACTTGACGTTGCGCCGACACCCAGTCGGCCAGACGGGCGGGCGTCGCATCCGGGCGCTTGGCGAGCGCGGTGAGCGTGCTGGTGGCGAAGGTGTAGCTGGCGGCCGGGCAGTTCAGATAACTATCGAGCACCAGATCCTTGTTCCGTGGTGGCGACATTTCGCGCTTGAGGGCCACGGCCACGGCGTCGCGCCATGCGGTGTAGAGTTCCCGACCCGGCTCGCTGCCCGACCAGCCGCCCTTTCGCAGTTTGAGCAGGTTGGGCAGGCCGCCTTCCGGATTAGGCGCTGTTTTCAACCCTGCCGGGCCGAGGGCGACGTCGCGCCATGCGGTGTAAAGGTAGGCGCGTTCGTAGGAGGGCAGTACCACCCCCAGCTTGCCATTTTGGTAGCGGTGCGGGGCGATGTCGGTGCCGGTGCGGTCGACATAGCCGTCCCAGGGGGCATCGCTGCTGGCCATGGCCGCGGAAGCGGTCAGCAGCGCGGCGGTGGCGAAAATGGCAGGTGAAATGCAATGCGGTCGCGAGCGAAATGTCATGGTGTGGTCTTGGGCTGTGGAGAGCTGGCCGCCGCATCGCGCTTCCACGCGTGGCGGTCGAACCAGTAGGTTTTACGATAGCGTTCATGCACCTGCGGCGCGAACGGCTCCTGCGGCGAGAAGCCTGCGCTGCCGGCGCGGCAACTGGCGTGCAGCGTGCCTGGCGACTGTTCGATGATCGCGCGCAGGCGGACCTTGTCCCTGCCCATGCGGAAGAACATCGGCACCACCTCGTCGGCGGCCAGATCGTCGAGCCACGCGGGCGAGCGACACCACCACGCCAGCGCGGTCACGCTCAACTTGACGTTGACGGGCAACTGCCCGCGCAGTTGGCGCACCAGCGAGCGGTAAAAGTCGCGTTGCGACGGTTTGGCTTCCATGTCGAGCTGCACCCAGCCGGACGTCGTGGCGTCGGCCGCTTCAAGCATCGCGCGCACGATCATCGCACGGCGCGATTCGATGTCGATCGGTGGATTTACGGTGCTGACTTCAACGTGGACCACGGGCGTGATGCGTGTCGACGCGGGCATCGCGGGCCAGCGCTGGCGCGGGCGGGTGAGGGCGGTGGCGCCGGAGAGCAGGATATGGCGTTGCAGGACGGCCGCTTCGGCAGCGGACCACGCGGGCAGCCGCGCCTCGTCCCATAGCCAGGCGATGGTCGGCGCGCCCTGGGCGGCGCCGGCGTGCAACAGCAATGCGGTGAGTGACAGGAACAGGGAAAGCGTGAAACGTCTCACCGGCGTCTTCAAGTTGCAGAAAACGCCATTTTACACAGCTGTTGCCTGATTTGCTACTTCGCTTCGAGTGCCGCGATCGCAGCCATCACCCCCGCGCCGTAGGCCGGATCGGCCTGCGTACAGTTGAAGATGTGGCGCTCTTGCACCGGCTTCGATACGCCATGGATGGCGCGCGCGGTGTTCTCGAACAGCAGCTGCTTCTTCTCGTCCGTCAGCAGCCGGAACAGGTTGCCGGGCTGGGAGTAGTAGTCGGTGTCGACCCGATGGTCCCAATGCGCGGCCGCGCCCTCGAGCGACAGCGGCGGTTCGGCGAACTGTGGCTGCTGCAGCCATTCGCCACGGCTGTTCGGTTCATACGAGGTGCCGGCGCCGTGGTTGCCGTCGGTGCGCATGGCGCCGTCGCGGTGGTAGCTGTGGAACGGGCATTTGGGCGCGTTGACTGGGATCGCGTGGTGGTTCACGCCCAGGCGATAGCGTGCGGCGTCGCCATACGAGAACAGGCGCGATTGCAGCATTTTGTCCGGCGAGAAGCTCACGCCCGGGACCACGTTGGCCGGCGAGAAGGCCGACTGTTCGACGTCCGCGAAGTAATTCTCGGCGTTGCGGTTCAATTCCAGCACGCCGACATCGATCAGCGGATAGTCCTTGTGCGGCCAGACCTTGGTCAGGTCGAACGGGTTGTAGGGCACCTTGGACGCCTCGTTCTCCGGCATGATCTGCACCGCCAGCTTCCAGCGCGGGAAGTCGCCGTTTTCGATGGCGTCGAACAGGTCGCGCTGCGAGCTTTCGCGGTCGTTGGCGACAACCGCCGCCGCCTCGGCGTCGCTGAAGTTGGCGATGCCCTGCTGGCAAACGAAGTGGAACTTGACCCAGAAGCGTTCATTGGTCGGGCTGATGAAGCTGAAGGTGTGGCTGCCAAAACCGTGCATGTGGCGGTAGCCCTTGGGGATGCCGCGATCGCTCATGACGATGGTGATCTGGTGCAGCGCCTCCGGCAGCAGGGTCCAGAAGTCCCAGTTGTTTTCGGCGCTGCGCAAGTTGGTCTTGGGGTCGCGCTTGACGACGTGGTTCAGGTCCGGGAACTTGAGCGGGTCGCGGAAGAAGAACACCGGCGTGTTGTTGCCGACCACGTCCCAGTTGCCTTGCTCGGTGTAGAACTTGACGGCGAAACCGCGGATATCGCGTTCGGCATCGGCCGCGCCACGCTCGCCGGCGACGGTGGAAAAGCGCATGAAGATCTCGGTCTTCTTGCCGATCTCGGAGAACAGCGCCGCGCGCGTGTACTTGCTGATGTCGTGAGTGACGGTGAAGGTGCCGAAGGCGCCGGAACCCTTGGCGTGCATGCGGCGCTCGGGTATCACCTCGCGCGCGAAGTGGGCCAGCTTTTCGAGGTGCCAGACATCCTGCAGCAGCACCGGGCCTTGCGGGCCGGCGGTCTGGGTGTTCTGGTTGTCGACGACCGGCGCGCCGGCGGCCGTGGTGAGGTTTTTCATGGAAGTCCTTCAGTGTGCGTTGAACGGAAACTTCCAGCATAACCAACGCGTTGCCTCCGCGCAGCTCTCTTTCGGGAGAGTCAAACGCAAAAAAGCCCGGCTAAAAAACCGGGCTTTGATCACGCTACTGGTACTGCAAGCAAATTACTTGCTTGGGTAGGCCAGGTCGGCGCGACGGTTCTGGGCGCGCGACGCCTCGTCGGTGCCGGATGCTTTTGGCTTTTCTTTACCGAAGCTGACGGCTTCCATCTGGCTGTCTTGCACGCCTTGGGTTTTCAGGGCGGTGATGACGGCTTGCGCGCGCTTCTGGCCCAGGGCCAGGTTGTACTCGGCGCTGCCCTGGTCATCGGTGTTGCCTTCGACTTTGATCGACACGTTCGGGTTCGCGGCCAGGAATTTACCGTGGTCGGCGACTACGGCGTCGAACTCTGGCTTGACGGTGTACTTGTCGAAGTCGAAGTAGACGCTACGGTTTTTGTAGATCGAGCTGTTTGGGTCCAGGTACGCTGGCAGGGTGGCTGCTGCCGGAGCGGCGACTGGCGCTGCTGCTGGAGCTGGGGCCGCCGCTGGCGCAGGGGCAGGGGCTGGTGCCGGTGCTGGGGCTGGAGCAGGGGTCGAGCAAGCGCTCAGCAGGGCTACGGTGCAGGCTGCCAGCAGGGTGTTGATTTTTACGTTCATGGAAATACTCCCGAATTGTATTTTGTTATTGACACATTGGTGTAGTGAGGCTGTTCAGCCAGCCGCGAGCGACATTATATAAGCATTTCTCTATTATTAATTGGCGCAATGCATTATTTTTTAAGCCAACGTGAGAAAAGTGACATATCTCGCGAAGATTCCACGTACCAGGCGCGCCGCGCGATGTCGAATTGTGCTCCCAGCGCCTTGACCTCATCCTTCTCGTGGAAGGTTGCGGTCAGATAGTGACGTCCCGGCGTTGCGGCCGGCTGAGCCTGGTTGCGGGCCATGGCCGCCTCGGCGGCAGCGGCCGATTGCTGCAGGCGCATCTCGGCGATGAACACGCTGCGCAGCGCCGGGTCGGCCGGCGATAGCAAGGTCAGGCGGGCGCGCGCGCGGGTGACGCCGACGTAAAACAGGTTTTCCTCGTCGCGCCGGAGCTGCATCGGATGCGGAAACTCGTCGGCCTGCAAAAACGGCAGGATCACGTGTTCGAACTCCTTGCCCTTGGCGTTGGCCACGCATTCGATCAACACCGCCTTGCGTTCGCGCTTGCGGCGGATGAAGGCTTCGCGGGCGTTCATGGCGGTCCAGAACTCGCGCAGGCTCTGGCCGGACGCCGCCGCCGATTCCAGCAGGCCGGCCACCGATTTATTGACCACGCCGGCCTCGTACGGACGCACGAAGATGCGGCGCGCGGTCGCCACCAGTTTGACCCGCTCGCACAGCTCCGTCAGCACGGCCGCCGCCGGCGTGGCCGGATCGAGCGCGGACAGCCAGGCGATGGCGTCGATGACGGCCTTCTTGGTGGCCTGGCTGGCCACGTCGCGGTAGCTGATTTGCTCGCCGTCGCGGTGGTCGTCCTCGATCATGAACAATTCGCCAAGCAGCGCCGGGTCCTTGATGATCTGCGCCTTGAAGTTGTCCATGCGCCGCGCCGAGAACTTCATTTCGCTGAAGGCCGTCATGGCGTCGACAATGGCCGCGCGCACCTGGTCGGATTTGACGGCGGCAAAGTCCTTCAGGGCGATGGCCAGCATGCCGCGCAAGAACAGGATCTCGTCGCGTTGCAGGTAGCCGGCCATGGCCGGGGTGCGGTAGTCGATGTCCGCCTCGATCAGCGCGTTCTCGATCGCCATCGACTGGTGGCGGTCGCGGATCAGGATCGCACAGCCGTCGTACGCGTGGCCGTCGGCCTTCCACTGGCGGATCGCGCCGATCGCCGCCTGCGCGCATTCGGCCGGCGTGGCGTAATGCGCCTGGCGGATCTGCGTGTGCAGCGGCAGGCTCGATTCGACCGTTTTATGTTTGAATTCGGCCATCGCGTAGGCCAGGTGCGGGCCGTGGCGATAGCTGTAGGTCAGCGGATAGCGCACCAGCTTGGGATGGCGCTCGGCGAAGCGGCGGTTCAGATATTGTTCGCTGGCGCCCAGTTTGGCGTGGATCACCTGGTCCTTGTCGCCGGCGCCGACAAAAAAGCACTGCGGGCGGCCGATCAGGGCGTCGAGGATGCGGAAGGCCGCTTCGTTCAGATCGTGCAATTCGTCGCACAGCACCAGCCGGTAGTCGGGAAAGTGCTCGGCCAGGCGCGCGCCGGCGTCCAGGTTGCAGGCCAGGTCGTAGGTGGCGTCGAACGGGCCGCGGAACACCGCGCCGGCGCCGCCGTCCAGGCGCAAGGTTTCGTATTCGACCGTGGTCAGGTAGTCGGCCAGCGGCACGCCGAGCAGCTCGGCGATGTCCTCCAGTCCCATGAAGTCGACGTCGGCGGCCAGCGCCATCGTCGCTTTCAGTCCCAGCTGGGCGTCGAGGAACTGGCTTAGCGCGATGCTGTGGGTGTGCAGTTCCAGGCCCTCCAGCCGTCCGGCGTAGCGCGCGCCGACGCGGTCGACGGCGGCCAGCGCGTATTCCTTGAGCTGGCGCGCTTCCGTGCAGCGGCGCAGGTTGTCGCCATCGATGGCGTCCAGCCGCCACGCGGCGAAATCCTCGAACGTCATCACGGCCAGGCGGGCCACCAGCGCCTGCGGTACGCCGACATCGATCAGGCGCTGGCGCATCACATCGCGCGCCTCGGGCGTGAAGGTCAGCGCCAGGATCTGTTCCGGAGGGAGCTTGCGGGCCAGCGCCTCGCCGATGCGGATCGCCAGGGTGGTGGTCTTGGCCGCGCCGGCGTTGGCGTCGACCAGCACCACCTTGCTCTGGGATAGCTGGATGGCCGTCTGTTCCGGCGTCGGGATCAGGCCTTGCGGGGTGAAACGGATGGGATTTGGAGGTTGGGCAGCGTTCATCCGCTACATTATAGCGACCGGCGTCCGCATGGCGGCAGCCGGTGCGGCGCACGGCGCCGGCGCCGGCGTCAGTCTGGCCGTCGCGCCCTCGATGAACTGGGCGCTGAAGACGCGCCGCTCCGGCCGGGCATCCGGGCTGCAGTCCTGACTGTCGATGACGGCGCACAGCAGGTCGGCCGCCGCCGTGGCCATTTTCGGCATCGGCTGGCGCAGCGTGGTGAGGTTGTAACTCAACCAGTTGGACGGTTCGACGGCGTCGAAGCCGGCCACCGACAATTGTCCCGGCACGTCGATGCCCAGCTCATGGCGGGCGCAATCGAGGCAGCCGATGGCCATCACGTCGCTGCCGCAGATGATCGCGTCCGGCACTTCGCCCATTTGCGCGATGATGGCTTTGAGGCCGGCGCCGCCGCTTCGGTAGTCGGACTGGCCGGGCACCACCACCGGCGGCGGCAGTCCCAGTTCGGCCAGCCGTTCGCAGGCGCCGCGCCGGCGTTCGTTGGCCACCGACGAGTCCTCGGTGCCGGCGATGATGCCAAAGCGGCGGTGGCCGGCGGCGGCCAGGCGCGACACCAGCATGCGGCCGGCCTCCAGGTGATCGCAGGTGACGGTGTTGACGACGCGCTCGCGCAAGGTGCGGTTGAACAGCACCAGCGGCATGTGGCGGCGTTCGAATTCGGCGATGTGCCCGTCGCTGAGGCGGGCGGCGGCGATCACGCCATCGACCTGGAACTGCCAGACGTCGGTCAGCACACGGTCGACATCGGTTTCGCGCGCCAGGGTGAACAGCAACACGCGCTTGCCGCGCGCGGTGATCTGCTGGCTGAGCTCGGCGAGCAGCTCCGGATAGTACAGGTTGGCCTGGTTGGTGATGATCACCGCGACCATGTTGGAGCGGCGCGTGATCAGGCTGCGGGCGGCCGCGTTGGGGATGTAATCGAGCAATGAGGCCGCTTTCATCACCCGGGCGTGGGTCGCCTTGGAGACGCTGGCGCCCGGCTTGAAGCAGCGCGAGACGGCGGATTGCGAGACCCCGGCCACCTGCGCCACATCATAAGAGGTGACGCGGCGCGCTTCGCGGGCGATGGTGGCTTTGTGTTCAGTAGCGCTGATCTCAACTGTCGGCTTGGATTTGGTCATTATCTCGTTATCGTCGTGGTGACCGCTGGTGTCGCCCAGGTTCCGGCATCGCTATTGCTTGCCGATAGCAGTCATGTCGAGGATAATCAAAGTATTGCCTTTAGGAAATAACTATCGTGCTTCCCTGTGGAAATTACGTACGCACTGTGGTGGCACAGCAATTTTCCCTGATGAGGGCGTTTTTCTGATAGCATAACGCCCCTTTATCACGTGTGAAGGGTCGACATGGCCAATGCTTGCGGCGTCGATTTCGGCACGTCAAATTCCACGGTCGGCTGGGTGCGTCCCGGCCAGGCCGTGATGTTGGGACTTGAGGACGGCAAGACCACCTTGCCGTCGGTCGTCTTCTTCAACGCGGAAGACGAGCAGGTCACCTTTGGACGTGCGGCGCTGGCCGAATATCTGGCCGGCTACGAGGGGCGCTTGATGCGCTCGCTCAAGAGTTTGCTCGGGACCAGTCTGATCGACGGTCAGACCGAGGTGGGCGGCCGCGCGCTGCCGTTCCGTATGTTGCTGGCGCAGTTCATCGGCGAAGTCAAGAACCGGGCCGAGCAGTCTGCCGGGCGCGAATTTACGTCGGCGGTGTTCGGCCGGCCGGTGCATTTCATCGACGACAGCAAAGCGAACGACCAGCTGGCCGAGGATACGCTGGCCGAAGTCGCCCGCTCGGTCGGCTTCAAGGACATCGCCTTCCAGTTCGAGCCGATCGCGGCCGCGTTCGACTACGAGTCGCAGATCGACCGCGAGGAACTGGTGCTGATTGCCGACATCGGCGGCGGCACGTCGGACTTTTCGCTGGTGCGCCTGTCGCCCGAGCGCGCCAAAAAGACCGAGCGGCGCGACGACATCCTGGCCAACGGCGGTGTGCACATCGGCGGTACCGACTTCGATAAATACCTGAGCCTGTCCTCGGTGATGCCGTTGCTGGGCTACGGCAGCCGCTTGCGCAACAACAGCGAAGTGCCGTCGAGCTACTTCTTCAACCTGGCGACGTGGCACACCATCAACCAGGCCTACACCAAAAAGATGTGGACCCAGCTGTCGGACCTGCTGCGCGATTCGGCCGAGCAGGAAAAGCTGGGCCGTCTGCAGCGCCTGATCGACGAGCGCGCGGGCCACTGGCTGGCGATGAAGGTGGAGGAGGGCAAGATCGCCCTGTCCGACGACGTCAAGGTGCGGCTGGAGCTGGACCGTCTGGCGCCGGCGGTCACCCTGGAGCTCGACCGCGCGCAGTTCGACGCGTCGATCGACCATCTGGTCGGCTCGGTCGAGAATACCGTGCTGAGCCTGCTGCGCGACGCCGGCGTCGGGCCGGCCGATGTCGATACGGTGTTTTTCACCGGCGGTTCGAGCGGCGTGCGCATGTTGCGCGAACGCATCGGCGCGCTGGTGCCGGCCGCGCGCAAGGTCGAAGGCGACCTGTTCGGCAGCATCGGCGCCGGCCTGGCGCTCGACGCGGTGCGCAAATTCGGCTAATTTGGCGATCTGATCGGCAATCCAACTCATATAGACAGGCACGCAAATGCTCGACAAATCCATCGTCATGCTCGACTTCGAGACCACCGGCCTGTCGCCCGCCATGGGCGACCGCATCACCGAGGTGGCGGCGTTGCGCATCGTCGGCGGGCGCATCGTCGAGCGCTACGTCTCCCTGATCAACTGCAATGTGCGCATTCCCTCGTTTATCACCGGACTGACCGGCATCACCCAGGCGATGGTCGACAACGCGCCGCCGGTCTCGCGCGTGGTGCCCGACCTGCTCGATTTCATCGGCGGCGATGCGCTGTCGGCCCACAACGCCAGTTTCGATGAGAAATTCCTGCGCGCCGAGGCCGCTCGGCTGAACCTGACGCCGGGCCATCAGGCACTGGTGTGCTCGCTCAAGCTGTCGCGCCGGGTGTTCCCGAACCTGGCCAGCTACAAGCTGGGCAATCTGTCCGGGCAGTTGGGCATCCGGTTTAAAAGCGCGGCCCACCGGGCCGAGTCCGACGCCGAGGTGGCCGCCGAAGTGCTGATACATATCGGTAAGCACATCGGTTCGACCTATGGCATCGGCGTTGTCGATCCCGCTCTGCTCGTATCGGTCAACAAGCTGGCGGCTGCCAAAGTGCACCAATACCTGCAAAAACAATCGCCCCAGTAAGTTTAGGTTTAAACGATAGTATTTCATCATGGCTCGTTTGATGACGGTCAAATCTGAAGTCACTACGAGGCTTACACTTTAGTCAACATAGTTGCAGTGTTGGCAAGGGGTGCGCGATGAAAAACCATAGCTCCGCCAGAGATGGCTACGACAGTTATGTTTGGTACAAGGACGCCGCCGAGCGGGGAAATCCCTACGCGCAATTCAACCTTGCCATGGTCTATAAAAAAGGCCAGGGCGTGGCGCGGGACGATACCCGGGCTTTCCACTGGATGGTCAAGGCCGCGGATCAGGGCCTGGCGTTCGCGCAGAACCATCTGGGGGCGATGTACTACAACGGCCGCGGTGTCGCCAACAACGACAAGGAGGCGGTGCGCTGGTTTCGCGCCGCCGCCCAGCAGGGCGATGCCTCGGCCCAGCAAAATCTCGGGCAGATGTATAAAAAGGGACGCGGCGTCGCGCGCAGCGACGAGATAGCGCTGTCCTGGTTCTACCGCGCTTCCGAGCAAGGCGTCGCCAGCGCGCAAACCTTGCTGGGCGAGGCCTATGTGCATGGCACCGGCGTGCGCCGCAACTATCCGTTGGCGCTGGCGTGGTTCCGCAAGGCCGCGCTGCAAAACGACCCCAATGCCCAGCTCAATCTCGGAATGATGTATAAACACGGCCACGGCGTCGCGCGCAGCGATACGCAGGCGCTTGCGTGGTTCCGGCAGGCCGCCGCGCAGGGCGACGCCGTGGCGCAGCGTATGGTGGGCGTCGCCTATTCGGAGGGTTTGGGCGTGGCGGCCGATCAGCTGCGGGCCTATGCCTGGTTGTCGCGCGCGGCCGAGCAGGAGGACGCCGACGCGCAGTTTAACCTTGGCATCATGCTGGCAAACGGCAAGGGCGTGGACCGCGACGACGAGTTGGCGTTTTCGTGGTATCGCCGCGCGGCCGAATCCGGCCATGTGCTGGCCCAATACAACCTGGGCGGCATGTATGCGCGCGGGCGTGGCGTCGGCCGCGACGAGCAGCGCGCGCTCGAGTGGTACCGGATGGCGGCCGAGCAGGGCGCGCCGAACGCGCAGTTCAATGTCGGCGTCATGTACGCCAATGGGCATGGCGTGGTCAAGGACGAGGCGCGCGCCGTGGCCTGGTACCGCAGCGCCGCCGAGCAGGGCGACGCCAGCGCGCAAAACAACCTCGGCGTGATGTACGCCAACGGCTTTGGCGTGGCGCAGGACGATCTGCAGGCGGTCAAATGGTACGGCAAGGCGGCCGAGCAGGGCCACGCGCTGGCGCAATTCAATCTTGGTGGAATGTTCGGCAGCGGGCGCGGTGTCAGGCGAGACGCCTTGCGCTCGTTCATGTGGTTGACCCTGGCGGCGGACGCCGGCGATGTCGCTGCGGTCAGCAACCGCAAAAAGGTGGCGCTCGACATGACGCCGGATGCGATTGCCGAGGCGCAGGAACTGGTGCGCCGCTGGCGCGCGCAGCATCGCAGGGCCGTGCCGATACGCGAGCGACCGCGGTGATGTAATTGCTCCAGCTAACCTTGCGGTTGCTGGCGACGGTCGAGGAACAGGCTGTTGCCGTGGATTTTCTTGGCCTGGCGCTTGGATTCGGCGGCCGCCGTGGCAATCTGGTGGTGGGTGTAATACTGGCGCGGATCGACGCGGATCACGCCGATTGACAGGCTCATCAACGAATAGAACACTTTCTTCCCCTGGCGGTCCTCGCTCAGGTAACCGCCGCGTTCGCGGTCTTCGATGCTGTAAAACTCCTGCACGTTTTGTTCGAAATCGGCCAGGATGCCTTCGCAGCGCGTTTCCCAATCCTCGCTCTGGAACAACACCATAAAATCGTCGCCGCCGATGTGGCCGACAAAATCGCGGTTGGCGTCGCAGCGTTCGCTCAGCATATTGCCGGTCAATTGGATCACGTCGTCGCCCCGGCGGTAACCATAGACGTCGTTGAACGGTTTGAAATGGTCCAGGTCCACGTAGCAGGCCCAGAAGCGCGTGCCGCTTTCCAGCAGCCGGTCGATGTGCTCGTTGATCGGCACATTGCCGGGCAGCTGGGTCAGCGGATTGGCGTAGCGCGCCGCGTTGATCTGCATCTGCGTGATCTCGCGCATCAAATCGTGGCCGGTGCCCAGGCCCAGATAGCGTCCCTGGTCGGTGATGATGAAGCCGTTGAACAGGTGGTGGGCGTCGGCCTGCACCATGCGAAAGCTCAGCGCTTGCAAACTGGTGTCCTGTTCGGCGATCAAGGGCTTCGCGTCCATAAACTGCCTGCACGACTTTTTGCCGTACAACTCGCGCTGGTAGGGCCGGGCGAAGTGGTCGATCATCTCGAAGCGGCTGATCAGTCCCAGCGGCTGGTCGCCGTCCACCACCGGAATGATCAGCAGCTTGGGCTCCTTCAGAAAGATCTCGTAGACGTCGTTGTTGCTCATTGACGAAGGCACGGTCTGCACTTCGTTGAGTAGTTTGAGCACGGTGGCGGCGTTCTTTTCCGCGCCGCGCTGCGGATACACGGCAACGCCGGTGCGCGCCAGCGCCTTGACCACTTCCGCCGGGGCCGTGCGCGCCGGCTGCGGGTGTGGCCGGCCCAGATGGTAACCCTGGCCGTTGGCGACGCCAACGTCGCGTATCACCAGCAGTTCGGCCTGGGTTTCGATGCCTTCGGCGATGACCAGCGTGTTCGATTTCTCGGCGATCTCCTGGATCGAGCGGACGAACTGCAACTTCACCGGGTCGTTATTGATACCCTGGATAAAATGCATGTCGATCTTGACATATTCCGGCCGAAGCTCGGACCACAGCCGCAGGCTGGAGAAGCCTTCGCCCAGATCGTCGATGGCGATCTGGAAGCCCATGGCGCGATAGTGCCGCACCGCCTCGCGCATCAGTTCATAGTCATAAGTGGGCTGGTTCTCGGTCAGCTCGATGATCACGCGGTCCGGGTGGATGCCGGCGTGATGAATGTACTCCAACGTCCCGCCGTGGCGCGCACCGCGCTGCAGCAGGCACTCGGGGCTAACGTTAAGAAACAGCTTGCCTGGCAGTTCCAGTTCGGCGAAGCGTTCCAGTATCACCTGGCGGCACAGGTGCTCGACCTGCACCGTCAGCCCGCTGGCGCGCGCCACCTTGAACAGGTTCATCGGCGCGTGCAGGGGGCTGTCGGACGGCCCCCTTATCAAACCTTCGTAGGCGATGATGTCGCCGTTCTGCATGTTGACGATCGGTTGGAACAGCGCGCTGAGTTGGCGGCGCGCCACAATGTCGACCAAATGGGCGCGCAAGACTGCCTCCTCGTCCTCGGGTCCGGGCCCGATGTAGGTCACCGCGGCGGGTGTGGCGTTGCTACGGTGCAGCGTTTGGGCGGCGGTTTTCACGATAATCGCTTGCGAAATGTGGGTTTAACTGTACGATTCTATGAAGAATTTGTGACGACACGATGAAATTGGTCCTGTGACGCAATAAGTATTTCCATGTCACATTGTTGTCGCGCTACAATAGCCAGACCACGTGTTTCCTGGGCCCACCATGATCTGCTTCAACCGCCGTCGCCTCGTTTCCTGTTTGATGTTGTCAAGCGCCACCTCGGTTGGCGCGACCGGCGTCGCCGTGCAAGTACAGGACGCGGCTGGCAATCCGCTAGCCGATACGGTCATCTACGTGGAATCCGACATTGCCGCAACCGGTGCTAAGTCGCCCGCCAAGGCGGAGATCGAGCAGAAGAGTTTGAAGTTCATGCCATTGGTCACGGTGGTGCAGACCGGCAGCAAAGTTTACTTTCCGAATAACGACAAGGTGCGCCACCACATCTATTCGTTCTCTGCAGCCCACAAGTTCGACCAAAAGCTGTACTCGGGCGAATCGGCCGAGCCCCAGGTGTTCGACAAGGCCGGCACCGTGGTCCTGGGCTGCAATATCCACGACAAAATGCTCGCCTACGTCAAGATCGTCGACACGCCGTACTTCGCCAAAACCGACGGCGCCGGCGCCGCGCGCATCGTGCTGCCGGCCGGCGGCAAGTATGTGGTCAAGGCCTGGCACTACAACACCGTCGGCGGCGCCACGCCCGAACAGGTGCTGACGGTGAAGGCGGGCGACGCGCTGTCGACGGCCGTCTTCAAGCTGCCGATGAAGCCTGCGGCGACCGACGCGACGTCGGCGCTCAATTAAAGGATCGCCCTGAGTATGCGTATGCGTTTTCGCAGCCTGGAAAGCCGGATCGTCACCCTTTTCCTGGTCCTGATCGTCGCCGTCCAACTGGTTGGTCTGGTGGTGATCCAGCGCGGCATCGACAACAACGCGCGGTTGTCCATCGCCGGTGAACTCAATAACGGCACCAAGGTATTCCGCCGCCTGCTCGATCAGAATGCCCAGAACCTGCGCTTCGGCGCGCGCCTGCTGGCGCGCGACACCGCGTTCCTGGCCGCCATCGGCAACAACGACGAAGGCGATCGCGCCACCATCGAATCGGCGCTTGCCAACAGCGGGCGCCGCATCAAGGCCTCGCTGACGATGTTGATCAGCGCCGAACGCAAGATCGGCGTGTCCACCAATACCAGCCAGGCCGCCGGCCTGGAGAAAATGGCCGTCAGCATGCTCGACGCGGCCGAAGCGGCCGGCGGCGCCAACGGCATCGCCATCATCGAGCGTCGCCCGTACCAGATCGTGGTCATGCCGATCAAGGCGCCGGTGACCATCGGCTGGATTGTGATGACCTTCCCGATCGACCGCCAGTTGGCCAACGAAATGCGCGAAGTGAGCTCGCTGCACGCGACCGTGCTGACTCGCGACTTGCGGGGCAAATGGACGTCGGCCGGTTCCACATACGTCGGCGGCTCCGCGCAGGCGGTGGTCGACCAGTTGCAGGCCTTGCCGGCGGCGCCCACCGGGCCGTTCGACATCGAAGTCGAAACCGGCCGCTATAGCGCGCGCCTGATGTCGATCGGCCAGGATAACGGTCAGACCGCCAGCGTGCTGCTGGCGCGCTCGATCGACGAGGCCACCGCCGAATACGCGCGCCTGGAGCGCTGGCTGATCTTCCTCACCGTCGGCGGCATCGCCATCTCCGCGCTGGCCATCATCTTTACCGCCAAGCGCATCGCCCAGCCGATCAGCGAGCTGGCCGACACCGCCAAGCGCCTGGAGCAGGGCGATTACAAGGGCCAGATCGACACCAGCCGCGAAGACGAAATCGGCGCGCTGGCCCAGGCCTTCGATTCGATGCGCGAGGGGATCGCCAAGCGCGAACAGGAAATTCGCCGCCTCGCGTACTGGGACACGCTGACCAATCTGCCCAACCGCGCCCAGTTCCTGCTGCTGTTGAATGACGCGATGGAGGACGCCCGCAAGCGCGAGGAAGCGGTGTTCGTGCTGATGATGGACCTTGACCGCTTCAAGCATGTCAACGACGTGATGGGCCACAGCTTCGGCGACGCGCTGCTGCGCCAGGTGGCGGGGCGCCTGCAGCTGCTGCTGGCGAACCGCCGGCAATCGTCGGCGCAGGTGGCGCGGCTGGGCGGCGACGAATTCGCGGTGCTGCTGCCGGCGTCCGACATCGAGGCGGCCCAGCGCGTGGCGGCCGACATCCTGCAGGCGCTGGAGATGCCGCTGTCGCTCGAGGAGCACACGGTCGATATCGGCGCCGGCCTGGGGATCGCCGGCTATCCGATCCACGGCAGCGACGGCGAAGCGCTGCTCAGCATGGCCGAGGTGGCGATGTACGCGGCCAAGCAGCGCAACGACGGCGCCGTGGTCTACGACGCGGCGATGGACAAATCCAGCGAAAAAAGCCTGTCGCTGCTGACGGAGCTGCGCAACGCCATCGAACGCAACGAGTTCCGCCTGCACGTGCAGCCGAAGATCATGCTCGATACCGGCAAGGTGGTCGGCATGGAGTCGCTGGTGCGCTGGGTGCATCCGGAGCGCGGCAACGTCTTCCCGGACGAATTCATTCCGTTCGCCGAGCAGACAGGGTTTATCCGCGTGCTCACGCGCTGGGTGATGGAGCGCTCGGCGGAGCTGTGCCAGGAACTGGCAGCCCGGGGCCATCAATTGAAAGTGTCGGTCAACCTGTCGACGCGCGACCTGCTGGACCAGGACCTGCCGGCCAAATTTGCCGATCTGCTGGTGCGACACAAGCTGTCTCCCGGATCGTTCTGCCTGGAGATCACCGAGAGCGCCATCATGGACGATCCGGTGCGCGCGCAAACCACGCTGGAGCGCCTCAGCGCCATGGGCTTCGATTTGTCGATCGACGATTTCGGCACCGGTTATTCGTCGCTGGCGTATCTGAAACGGCTGCCGGTCAATGAACTGAAGATCGACAAATCCTTCGTGCTCAATATGGAGCACGATGAAGGCGACACCAAAATCGTCCGCTCGACCATCGACCTGGGTCACAACATGGGCCTGCGCGTGGTGGCCGAAGGCATCGAGAGCGAGGCCGTCTGGCGCCTGCTGGCCGACCTGGGTTGCGACCAGGGGCAGGGCTATTTCATGAGCCGCCCGATCCCCGGGGACCAGATGATCGCATTCCTGGAAAAGTGGCAGGCTCCGGCCGCGTCGGTGGCGCCCAACCCCGTTTTCATCTGAACGCAACGCCGTTCTATCGCCGTTATTTGCATTTCAGACAAGCGTTTTTACCGTACGTCGCAAGCGCCTCCCTTGCGGCGCCGGCTGTCGCATACACTGCCCGAACCCCACTTCAGGAGCCTGTATGCACCGTCTATTTACGACCGCTTTAATCGCCGTCGCCTGCCACGCGACGGTGTTTGCCGCGGAGTCCACGCCTTCGTTTTCGCCGGCTGCGCACAAGCTGAAAACCGGTCAGCCCAACGAGGTGATGGTGCTTGGGTCTCCCCATCTGTCACAGATGGACAAGTCCATCGAGCTGGCCAGGTTTGGCTTGTTGACCGACCGGCTCACGGAGTGGAAGCCGCAAGCCGTCGCCATCGAATCGCTGTCCGGCATGCAGTGCGCTTATCTACGCAGCTATCCGCAGCGCTATGCGGACTCGGTGAAGACCTATTGCTGGGATCCTGCTCCTGCCACCGCCGCAACCGGCCTGAGTGTGGCGGAAGCGAATGCCCAAGCCGAACGCATGCTGGCGGCGTGGCCGGCGGCGCCATCGCCGGCGCAGCGGCGCAAGCTGGCGGCCTTGTTGCTGGCCGGTGGCGAGCGCGCGTCGGCGCTGGTGCAGTGGTTGCGGTTGCCCGGCGAAGAACGGCGCGCCGGCGACGGCCTGCCGGACAGCCTGGCGACGCTGTTGAATGGCTTGACGCAGCGCCGCGATGAGAGCTACCGGATCGCCGCCGTGGTGGCCGCGCGCAGTGGCCTCGAGCGCGTCTATGCAATGGACGACCACACGGCCGATGGTCCCGACGAAGATGAAAAAGCCGCCGGCGAGGCGATTTCCAAGGCTTGGGATAACCCTTACACGGCTGCGCGCGCACGGCAGTCGAAGGATCTGGAAGGCCGGCTCAATGCGCCCGGCGATGTGCTGGCCATGTACCGCGCCTACAATGACGCCGGCTATCCGGAGCAGGCCTTCCGCAGTGATTTCGGCGCGGCGCTCGAGGAGCCATCGCTGCCGCGCTACGGGCGCGGCTACGTCGCTTACTGGGAAACGCGCAACCTGCGCATGGCCTCCAACATTCGCGACGCGATGAGCGCGCGCCCCGGTGTGCGCATGCTGGTGGTGGTCGGCGCGTCCCATAAAGCTTATCTCGAAGCCTACCTCGATCAAATGCACGACGTGCGCATCGTCCCAACGGACCGCGTGCTGCGCGCCGAATAAAACACGATGAGATCGCTCGGCTAACGTTGCTTATTTGTCACAAAGCACGCTATCATCGGTACGGTGGCCCGTCGTGGAACGGGCGCCATTGAACTCCGGCGGCGCCGTGGCCCGAAGGTCGCGTGCCCGCCGTTCCAAATCAATCACGACCCACGGAACCACGCATGAAGCAATTGAAACGCGCCGCACTGGCGGCCACCGTCCTGCTGGCACAAGGCGCCATGGCGCAAACCTGCGCCAACGTCGGCGCCGGCCTGACCTACCCAACCACCCGCACGGTCGACCAGACCGACGATTACCACGGCGTCAAAGTGGCCGATCCATACCGCTGGCTGGAGGACGCCAACAGCGCCGACACCAAGGACTGGGTCGACGCCCAGAACAAGCTTACGCAAGGCTATCTGTCGCAGATCCCAGGTCGCGAGGCGATCAAGACACGCCTGACCAAGCTGTGGAACTTCGAGCGTTTCAGCGTGCCGTTCAAGGAAGGCGGGCGCTATTTTTACAGCCGTAACGACGGCCTGCAAAACCAGTCGGTGCTTTACACGATGAAGACGCTGGCCGACGTGCCGCGCATGCTGCTCGACCCGAACACGCTGGCCGCCGATGGCACCGTGGCGCTGGCGGGATTGGCGGTGAGCCCCAACGGCAAATACCTCGCCTACAGCACCGCCGCATCGGGCTCCGACTGGAACGAGATCAAGGTGCGCGACATCGACAGCGGCAAGGATGTCGAAGACCATATCAAGTGGGTCAAGTTCTCCAATACCGCGTGGCTGCACGACGGCTCCGGCTTCTTCTACAGCCGCTACGACGAGCCGAAGGAAGCGACCAAACTGGCCGACGTCAACTACTTCCAGAAGCTGTACTTCCACAAACTGGGCACGCCGCAAAGCGCGGACGCACTGGTCTACGACCGTCCGGACCACAAGGACTGGGGCTTCAGCGCCGACGTGACGCAGGATGGCCGCTTCCTGATCATCACCGCTTCGCAGGGCACCGAGAACAAGAACCGCGTGTTCTACAAGGACTTGAGCCGCAAGGATTCCAAGGTCGTCGGCTTGCTCGAGGACTTCGACGCCGTCTACAACTTCGTCGGCAACGACGGACCGGTGTTCTGGTTCCACACGGAGCGCAACGCGCCGCGCGGGCGCATCGTCAGCATCGACACGCGCAAGCCGGCGGTGCTGAACTGGAAGCAGATCGTACCGGAAAGCTCCAACACGCTGGTGTCGGCGTCCGTCGTCAACAATCAACTGCTGGTGGACTACCTGAGCGATGCGCATAGCCTGGTCAAGGTGTTCGATCTGAAAGGCAAACCGCTCCACGATATCGAGCTGCCCGGCCTCGGCACCGCCGGTGGCTTCAGCGGCAAACGTGCCGATACCGAGACCTTCTACTCGTACACCAGCTTCACCACGCCGACCACGATTTATCGCTATGACCTGAAAGCCAATAAGAGCAGCGTGTACCGCCAGCCGAAGGTGGACTTCGATCCGGCGGGCTTCGAGACCCGCCAGGAATTCTTCACCAGCCGTGACGGCACCAAGGTGCCGATGTTCATCGTCGCCAGGAAGGGCCTGAAGCTGGATGGCGCCAATCCGACCTACCTGTATGGGTACGGCGGTTTCAACGTGTCGCTGACGCCGGCGTTTTCGGTGGCCAACCTGGCGTGGCTGGAGATGGGCGGCGTCTATGTCATGGCCAATTTGCGCGGCGGTGGCGAATACGGCGAATCGTGGCACGAAGCGGGCACCAAGCTGCAAAAGCAGAATGTGTTCGACGACTTCATCGGCGCCGCCGAATGGCTGATCGCGCACAAGGTCACCTCGCCGGCCAAGCTGGCCATCGGCGGCGGCAGCAACGGCGGCCTGCTGGTCGGCGCGGCGATGACGCAGCGGCCGGAATTGTTCGCGGCCGCGATCCCGCAGGTGGGCGTGCTCGATATGCTGCGCTTCCATAAATTCACCATCGGCTGGGCGTGGACTTCGGACTACGGCTCGTCCGACAACGCCGAAGAGTTCAAGGCGCTGGTCAAGTACTCGCCGCTGCACAACCTGAAAAAAGGCACCTGCTATCCGGCGACGATGATCACCACGGCCGACCATGACGACCGCGTAGTGCCGGCGCACAGCTTCAAGTTCGCCGCCACCGCGCAGGCCGACCAGGCGGGCGCCGCGCCCATTTTGATCCGTATCGACACCAAGGCCGGCCACGGCGCCGGCAAGCCGACCACCAAGCAGATCGAGGAGGTGGCCGATCGCTGGGGCTTCCTGAGCCGCGCGCTGCACATGGACGGCGCGACGCCGACCGTGCAAACCACCGCGTCGCCGGCTCCGGCGGCGGCGGCACACAAGGCGGCGGGTCCGCAATGAGGGCCGCGCCAGCCGCCGGGCCGCTGCTGCTCGCTCTCCTGATGTTGGGCGCGGCGCCGGTGGCGCCGGTGCTGGCGCAATCGAACAACGCCGCTGCCGCGCAGGCATCCGCCAAATCCTTGGCGGATGCCACGCGCGGCCTGCAGGCGCAACCCGGCTTCATCGACGTCTGGCGTGACAATGCCAAGGGCAGGGTGCTGCTGTCGGTGGTGTCGCTGGAGCAGCCGTTCCTGTTACTGAGTTCCCTGCCATACGCACTGGGCTCGAACGACGTCGGTCTCGATCGCGGCCAGCCCGGCGACATGCGCATGGTCCATTTCGAAAAGCACGGGGCCAAGCTGTTCCTCGTGCAGGACAATACCGCCTACATCGCGGCCTCGGCGGACAAGGACGAACGGGCCGCCGTCAAGGAGTCGTTCGCCAACGCCGTGCTGTGGTCGGGCGACATCCTGGCCAGCGAAAGCGGCGCACACCTGGTCGACTTTTCCAGCTTCCTGCTGGCCGACCGCCATGGCATCGCCACGCGGCTGGCGGCCGCCAAACAAGGCGCCTATCAGGTCGACCCTGCGCGCAGCGCGGTGCTGGCCGAACAGGCCAAGGCATTCCCGGACAATGTGGAACTTGAAGCGCTGCTGACCTTTGCCGGACCGGGACAGGCCGACTACGTGCGACAAGTCGCCGCCGACCCGGCCAGCCTGTCGATGCGCCAGCGTATCAGCATGGTGCGCCTGCCGCGTATCGACGACCAGACGGGATGGCGGCCGCGCACCTATCATCCGTTCTCCGGCGGCTTCGACGTCAACTACTTCGACTTCGCCACGCCGCTCGCCAGCAGCATCGACGTGCACTGGCAGGTGCGGCACCGGCTCGAAAAGACCGATCCATCGGCGGCGGTCAGCACCGTCAAAAAGCCGATCGTGTACTACGTCGACCGGGGCGCGCCGGAACCGGTGCGCAGCGCGCTGCTGCAAGGTGCCTCTTGGTGGGCCAGCGCTTTCGAAAAGGCCGGCTTCAAGGACGCCTACCGTGTCGAGCTGCTGCCGGAAGGCGTCGACGCCATGGACATCCGCTACAACGTGATCCACTGGGTGCACCGCGCCACGCGTGGCTGGTCGTACGGGAGCGCGCTGGCCGATCCACGCACCGGCGAGATCATTCGCGGCGCTGTCACCCTTGGATCGCAGCGCGTGCGGCAGGACATCCTGATCGCCGAAAGCCTGCTTGCGCCGTACGGCAAAAACGCACCGGCGGACAAGCACAAGCTGGCCGAGGAAATGGCATTGGCGCGCCTGCGCCAGTTGTCGGCGCACGAAGTCGGCCACACGCTCGGTTTCGCGCACAACTTCGCCGCCAGCCGCACTGGCAATGGCAACGGCTCGGTGATGGATTATCCGCATCCGATTTTGAAGCTCAACGCGCAGGGGGAGGTCGATCTGGCCGATGCCTATGGCGTTGGTGTCGGTCCGTGGGACGACTACATCGTTAAATACATCTACGGCGATTTGGGCGCTGGCGCGCAGGAGCAGGCGGCACTGGCCAGGCTGCGCGCCGACGCCAGGGCTGCAGGAATGGTGTATTCCAGCGACCAGGACGACCGCACGCCGGGCGCCAGCCACCCGGACGGGCTGCTGTGGGACTTCGGCCCGGACTCGATCAAGACCTGGGACCAGCTGGGCGACGTGCGCCGGCGCGCGCTGCAAACCTTCTCGGCGGACGTTTTGCCGGACGCGCGCCAGATCGGCGAGCTTGAAGCGCGCCTGGTGCCGGTGTATCTGCTGCAGCGCTACCAGGGCGAAGCGGTGGCGCGCCTGATTGGCGGCGGCGATTTCGATTACACCACCAGCGGCGACGTCAAAGCCGGCAATGGCAAGGCCGGTGTCAGGATCACGCCGGCGGCGGTGCAGCGCCAGGCGCTGAACCGGCTGGCGG
Source organism: Duganella sp. AC917 (assembly GCF_979258245.1). Taxonomy (NCBI): domain Bacteria; kingdom Pseudomonadati; phylum Pseudomonadota; class Betaproteobacteria; order Burkholderiales; family Oxalobacteraceae; genus Duganella; species Duganella sp. AC917. The sequence goes on along the minus strand of NZ_OZ409848.1, from coordinate 2,150,951 downwards.
ACAGTCTGCGGGCCGAGTATCTGGCGCTACCCGCCAGCGTGCTCGATGTCCTCACACCGCCGGCGATGGGACATGAGCGCGGCCGCGAATACTTCGCCACCCGCATGGGGTCCGTGTTCGATGCCTTCTCGATCGCCGAGGCGGGCGCCGCGCAATCGGCCGGTTTCCTGCTCGACCCGGAACGCATGAATCGCCTCGCGTGGCAGCATGCGCGCGACGGCCAGCAGCCCGGCGTGCAGGACGTGCTCTCGCTGCTGCTTCAAAAGACGTGGAAGCGCGAGCCGGTGCCCGCATCGGTGGTTGGCGGCGAGGCGGTCCAGTTGGCGGCAAATTGGGTGCTGGTCGACGGCGTGCTCAATCTGCTGGATGGCGGCAAGCTGCATCCGAACGTCGCGGCCGAGGTGAGGCAATCGGCGCGTGAGTTTGCGCAGTGGCTGCAAATAAATCCGGGCATGGGTGTGACGGCGACCAGTCGCAAGGAGGCCGCCGAATTGATCACCGCTTACCTGAAGGACCCGCGCAGTGTCAAATTGCGCTCTCCGCCGCCGGTTCCACCGGGAGCACCTATCTGAGGCGCGACGACATCGAAACCGCGCGCGCACCAAAATGATGCCATTTTGCGGTGCGCACGCTCTTAGTGCGCACATCGACCTCAAAACAAAATACAGTTAAATCATAGACTTAAAATTTGCACCAATCTGGAACAAATATTGCTTATAAGCGTATTGGTTTTCAACGCGTGCATTATTTTGGGGAGTGATTTTGATGGGTTTACATAAAGACGGCGCCGATGCATTGTTCATTTTGCTAGGCGCCATCATGATTTTGGCGATGCACGCCGGCTTCGCGTTCCTCGAGCTGGGCACCGTGCGCAAGAAGAACCAAGTCAATGCGCTGGTCAAGATTCTGGTGGACTTCGCGGTATCGACCATCGCCTACTTCTTCGTCGGCTACAGTATCGCCTATGGCGTCAATTTCTTCTCCTCGGCCGATGTGCTGGCGGCCAAAAACGGCTATGAGCTGGTCAAGTTCTTCTTCCTGCTGACGTTCGCGGCGGCCATCCCGGCCATCATCTCGGGCGGCATCGCCGAGCGGGCGCGCTTCCATCCGCAACTGATCGCCACCGCGCTGCTGGTCGGCTTTGTGTATCCGTTCTTCGAGGGGATAGTCTGGAATCGCCGTTTCGGGATTCAGGAGTGGCTGCTGCAGGCGTTCGGCGCCGAGTTCCACGACTTCGCCGGCTCGGTGGTGGTGCACGCGGTGGGCGGCTGGATCGCGCTGCCGGCGGTGCTCTTACTTGGCGCGCGGCGCGGGCGCTATATGAAAAACGGTGCCATTGCCGCGCACCCGCCATCGTCGATTCCGTTCCTGGCACTGGGCGCGTGGATATTGACGGTGGGCTGGTTCGGCTTCAACGTCATGAGCGCGCAATCGCTCGACAAGATGAATGGCTTGGTGGCGGTCAACTCGTTGATGGCGATGGTCGGCGGCACGCTGGTTGCGCTGCTGCTGGGTAAAAACGATCCGGGCTTCGCTTACAACGGGCCTTTGGCGGGGCTGGTGGCGGTATGCGCGGGATCGGATCTGATGCATCCGATGGGCGCGCTGGTCACCGGTGGCATCGCCGGCGCCATTTTTGTGTGGATGTTCACGCTGGCGCAGAACAAGTGGAAGATCGACGATGTGCTGGGCGTCTGGCCGTTGCATGGCCTGTGCGGCGCCTGGGGCGGAATCGCGGCCGGCATCTTCGGATTGAAAGCGCTCGGCGGCATGGGCGGGGTATCGTTTGCCGCGCAGCTGGCCGGGACGGTGCTGGGCGTGGCGATCGCGTTGGCTGGCGGCTTCGCCATCTACGGGGTGTTGAAGGCGACGATGGGCCTGCGCCTCGACCCCGAAGACGAGTTCCAGGGCGCCGATCTTGCCATTCACCGCATCAGCTCCACGCCGGAGCGGGAATCCAACTGGTAACGGCCTTACACCGCTAGCCCGCCCGGGTCAGCGGTGTATCACCACCAGCAGCGCCTTCGCCTCGGTCTTGCCGACGTTGCGTATCGTGTGCTGCTGGTCGCCCGGGTAGCGCGCCGTGCCGCCCAGCTTCACCTTCTTCTTGGTATTCCCCACTTCCACCTCGACCGATCCATGCAGCAGCGTGACATGCTCCTGCGCCCCCGGATCGTGTCCCTGCGACGCCAGCTCGCCACCGGGCGACAAGGTTAGCTCATACCATTCATACTTACCTGCCAGCTCCATCGGCCCGAGGATGCGCAGCACGTAGCCGGCGTGGTTGCCGGGCAGGGTGGGGGTTTCGTGGGCGTCCAGCACGCGAATGGTTTCGGCTTCCTTCTCCGCCGTCGCCAGCAGTTCGCCGATCTGCACCCCCAGCGCGTTCGATAGCCGCCAGGTGATCGCGATGGTCGGATTGGCCTTCTCGCGTTCGATCTGCGACAGCATCGATTTGGAGACCCCGGCAATGCGCGACAGGTCTTCCAGCGTGAGGCCGCGCGCAAGGCGCAAGCGTTGCAGCGCTGCGCCGACCTCGGGTGGTGCGTTCGTCGAAACAGGTGTTTTCATTGTTTTATTCGGCGGATGGGCTAAATTCTAAGTAAATCTGTCGGAAAAACGCGGTCAGAACCGCATGCTTCCGTCTTGCGCAGTTCACTGGTTCTCTGTAAGATTCGATATATTGAATTTGAGTTCGACATAACGGATTTCTCATAACGCAGTGAAAATCTGCTGAAATCGTACCACATACAAGGACCATCATGAGCGACCAAGCAAAAAGCACCTTCTTCAGCGGCCTGCAGCAAAACCTGGATCAATTGCGCGATCAGGGCCTGTACAAGCCGGAACGCGTGCTCGCTTCGCGCCAGGGGTCCGAAGTGGTCGCGCAGGATGGCAGTACGCTGATCAATATGTGCGCCAACAACTACCTCGGCCTATCCGGCGAGGAGTGGGTGGCCAAGGCGTCGATCGACGCCACCGAAAAATACGGCTACGGCCTGTCGTCGGTGCGTTTCATCTGCGGCACCCAGACGGTGCACAAGCAGCTGGAGCAGGCCATCTCCAAATTCCTCGGCACCGAGGACACGATCCTGTACGCGGCCGCCTTCGACGCCAACGGCGGCGTGTTCGAGCCGCTGTTCGACGAGAACGACGCCATTATCTCCGATGCGCTGAACCACGCCTCCATCATCGACGGCATCCGCCTGTGCAAGGCCGCGCGCTTCCGCTACGCCCACAACGACATGGCCGACCTGGAAGCGCAGCTGCAAGCCGCCGCCGGCAAACGCCATAAAGTCATCGTCACCGACGGCGTGTTCTCGATGGACGGCACCATCGCCCAGCTGGACAAGATCTGCGACCTGGCCGACAAATACGGCGCGCTGGTGATGATCGACGAATGCCACGCCTCCGGCTTCATGGGCGCGACCGGTCGCGGCACCCACGAGCACCACAACGTCATGGGCCGTGTAGACATCATCACCGGCACGCTGGGCAAGGCCCTCGGCGGCGCCATGGGCGGCTTTACCTCGGCGCGCAAGGAAGTGATCGATATGCTGCGCCAGAAGTCCCGTCCCTACCTGTTCTCCAACACGCTGGCGCCATCGATCGCCGGCGCTTCGCTGGCGGTGCTGGAGCGTCTGTCGACATCGACCGAACTGCGCGACCGCCTGCACGAAAACACCGCCTACTTCCGCAAAGAGATCGAGCGGATCGGCTTCACCATCAAGCCGGGTACGCACCCGGTGGTTCCTGTCATGTTGTTCGATGCGCCCGTCGCGCAGAAATTCGCGGCACGAATGTATGAGCTGGGCGTTCTGCTCAGCGGCTTCTTCTACCCGGTGGTCCCGATGGGCCAGGCGCGCGTGCGTGTCCAACTGTCTGCCGCGCATACCCGCGAACAGCTCGACACCGTGCTCAAAGCATTCGAACAGGCGGGCACCGAGCTTGGCCTGCTTAAAAAATAAAACAGTCAGGAATCAAAATGGAACAACAACGCATCCTCGTCATCGGCGCCAACGGCCAAATCGGCAGTGAACTGGTGGAGGCGCTGGCCGCCAAACACGGCGCGCAAAACGTCATCGCCAGCGACATCAGCCCGACCAATCTGTATCACGCGGCGCGCTACACGCCGCTCAATGTGCTGGACAAGGACGCGCTGTCCGCATTGGTGACGGAGCAGGGGATCACGCAGGTCTATCAATTGGCGGCGATGCTGTCGGCCACCGGCGAAGCGGCGCCGCTCAAGGCCTGGACACTGAACATGGATGGGTTGCTGAATATTCTGGAAGTGGCGCGCGAGCGCGGCATCATCGGCAAGCCACTGAAGGTGTTTTGGCCGTCGTCGATCGCCGCCTTCGGCCCGAACACGCCCGCCGTGAATACGCCGCAAACCACGGTGATGGACCCGACCACGATCTACGGCATCAGCAAACTGGCTGGCGAGCGTTTGTGCGAGTACTACTTCATCAAGTACGGCGTCGATGTGCGCAGCATCCGCTACCCTGGCATCATCAGCTACAAATCGCCACCGGGCGGCGGCACCACCGATTACGCGATCGCCATCTTCCATTCGGCACTGCGCGGCGAGCGCTATGAGTGCTTCCTCGGCCCGCAGACCACGCTGCCGATGATCTACATGCCCGATGCGATCCGCGCCACCATCGAATTGATGGAAGCGCCGGCCGATCAGGTGAAGGTGCGCTCGGCTTACAACGTTGCAGGTGTGTCTTTCAATCCCGAACAGCTGGCCGCCGCCATCACGCGCGCCGTGCCGGACTTCAAGATCGCCTACAAGCCCGATAGCCGCCAGGCCATCGCCGACACATGGCCGCAAAGCCTGGACGACGCCACAGCGACGGCCGATTGGGGCTGGAAGGCCCGTATCGGTATCGAGGAAATGGTGACCGACATGCTGGCCAACGTCGATGTCCGCCTGAATAAAGCGGCGTAACGCGCTGCGCACGATAACACTATAAATAGAGAGACAACTGATGGACATGAGCGTATTCGATTTGTTCAAGATCGGCATCGGGCCGTCGAGTTCCCACACGGTGGGACCGATGGTGGCGGCCCGCCGTTTTCTGCTCGATTGCGCTCCGCTCGACGATGTCACCGCGGTGAGCGCCGAGCTGTATGGCTCGCTGGCGCTCACCGGCATCGGCCACGCGACCGACAAGGCGGTGATCCTCGGCCTGATGGGCGAGACGCCGCAGGACGTGGTGCCGACCCGTGTCGACGCCCAGTTGTCCGAAGCCGAAGCGGCCGGTGAACTCAAGCTGCTGGGCACCCACGCGGTGCCGTTCAAGCGCGGCAAAAATCTGTTCTTCCACATGGCCGAGTCGCTGGCCGAACACCCGAACGGCATGCGCTTCACGCTGACCCGCGCCGACGGTACCACCGTCAGCAAAGTCTATTATTCGGTCGGTGGTGGTTTCATCAAGGAAGAGGGCGAGGCGCCGCAAATGCCCGCATCGGCCGACGACACGTCGCCCGCTCCAGCAATCCCTTACCCTTTCGACACCATGGATCAGTTGCTGGCCCACGGTGAAACGAGCGGACTGACGATCCCGCAGATGCTGCGCGCGAACGAACGCGTGAAGCGCAGCGAGGATGAACTCAACGCCGGCATCGACAAGATCTGGCAGGTCATGCGCGACTGCATCACCCATGGCCTGGAAACGGCTGGCAAACTGCCGGGCGGCTTGAACGTCAAGCGGCGCGCGGCCAACTTGTGGACGCAATCGCAGTCCAGCGCCAGCCAGGCGAACCAGTTACCGCACGACGCGCTGCATCAGGTCAGTCTGTACGCGATGGCCGTCAACGAGGAAAACGCGGCAGGTGGCCGCGTGGTCACGGCGCCGACCAACGGCGCTGCCGGCATCATCCCCGCAGTGCTGCGCTACTATGCGGAGGACTGCAAGCCGAGCGACCCGGTCACCGGTATCCGCGACTTCATGCTGACGGCTGCGGCCATCGGCATGCTGTGCAAGCGTAACGCGTCGATCTCCGGTGCGGAAATCGGTTGCCAGGGCGAGGTGGGCGTGGCCTGCGCGATGGCGGCCGCCGGGCTGGTGGCGGCGCTGGGCGGCTCGAACAACCAGATCGAGAACGCGGCCGAAATCGGCATCGAGCATCATCTCGGCATGACGTGCGATCCGATCGGCGGTTTGGTGCAGATTCCATGCATCGAGCGTAATGGCATGGGCGCGGTGAAGGCGATTACGGCGGCGTCGCTGGCGTTGAAGGGCGACGGCACCCATTTTGTCAGCCTCGATGAAGTGATCGAAACGATGCGCCAGACCGGCGCCGACATGCAGGCCAAGTACAAGGAAACCTCGCTGGGCGGCCTGGCGATCCACGTCATCACCGTCAACCACGCGGCCTGCTGACGCGGGAAGTTACGCCACCACTTCCAGCATCAGCTGCCGGAACGCCTGCTCCGGCACTGGCTTGCTGAAATAATATCCCTGCATCTCGTTGCAGTCCTGCTGCTGGAGGAACTCCAGCTGCTCGGCGGTCTCCACGCCTTCCGCGATCGTCTTCAGTCCCAGGCTGCGAGCCATGTTGATGATGGCGCTGACGATCGCCTTGTCCTCGGCGTCGGTACTGATATCGCGCACGAACGACTTGTCGATCTTTAGTTTGTACACCTTGAACTTCTTCAAGTGACTGAGCGACGAATAGCCGGTGCCGAAATCGTCGATCGACATTCGTACCCCGCGCTCGTGCAGGTTGTTCATCATGGCGATCGCGCCTTGCGGGTCGTTCAGCGCCACCCCTTCGGTCAGCTCCAGTTCCAGATACTCGGGCGGCAAACCTTCCTCCTGCAGTATTTGCGTGATCAGTTCCGGCAGATCGGTATTGCGGAACTGCGTGGCGGACAAGTTGACCGCCATGACCAGCGGCGGCAGGCCGTCATCCAGCCAGGCGCGCGCCTGGCGCACCGCCTGGCGCAGCACCCACGCGCCGATCGGCAGTATCAAGCCGCTTTCCTCCGCGGCAGGAATGAATTCCGCAGGCGATACCACGCCAAGTTCCGGTGTCGACCAGCGCAGCAGCGCCTCCGCGCCGATGATGCGCTGGTCCGGCAGCGACACCTGCGGCTGATACACCACCTGCATCTGGTCCCGTTCCAGCGCATAGCGCAGCGCGTTGACCAATTGCAGATGACGCGCCGCGCGCTGCTGCATGGCGGCGGTGAAGAAGCGGAAATCGTGGCGCCCCGCTTGTTTGACCTGATACATGGCGGCGTCGGCACGTTGCAGCAGCGTTTCCATGTCGATGCCGTCGGCCGGATAGAGGGCGATGCCGATCGAGGCCGTCACCTTCAGGTCGTGGGTGCCGACGCGGAAGGGCTGGGCGATCAGATCCATCAGCTTGCGCGCCACTTCGGCGGCATCCTTGGACTCCGCCTTCTGCAACACGAAAATGAATTCGTCGCCGCCCAGGCGCGCCACGATGTCCTCCTCGCGCAGGCCCTGGCGTAGGCGTTTGGCCAGTTCGCACAGCAGGCCGTCGCCGACGCTGTGGCCGAGCGAGTCGTTGATGTCCTTGAAGTGGTCCAGATCGAGCATCATCAGCGCCATCGATTCGCGGTTGCGGCGCGCCAGCGCCAGCGAGTGCAGCGTGTGTTCCTGCAGTTGCGCGCGGTTCGGCAGACCGGTGAGCGGGTCGAAATGCGCCAGATACTGTATCCGCTCGTCCGCCAGCTTGCGGTCGGTGATGTCGCGCGTGATACCGAGCAGCATGCGCTGTTCGCCGTCGGCGCCGTTCATCGGCGCGGCGTGCGTCTCCAGCCAGCGCTGGCCGCCTTTGAGGCCCTGCACCCGGAATTCCAGATGGCCGTTCTCGCCGCCGATCACGCGCTGGTGCAGCGCGATAAAGGCATCGCGGTACTCCGGCATGATCAGGTCCGTCAACGCGTGTTTTTGCAGTTCCTCTAGCGACTCGGCCTCGAGGATCTTCAGTCCCGCCGCGTTCATCTCCAGCAGCCGGCCGTGGGCGTCGACCACCTTGATGCATTCCGGTTCGGTCTCGATGATGGTGCGCAGATGCTGCTCGCTTTTGCGCAGCGACGCCTCGGTCAGCGCGCGTTGCCGGTCATGGTCGAAGTTTTTCAGCGCGAACTCGATGTCGAGCGCCATCTCGACGAACAGGTCGCGCACTTCCGCGTCGAACACGTCGGTGGTGGTGGAGTAGGCCAGGAAAAAACCGACGATGCGGCCTTTGCGCCGTAGCGGCAGCGATGCCAGCGCCGCCCAGCCGTAGCGAGCGGCGCGCGCGTGCCACGGCGCGGTCTCGGGCGCTTGCAGGAAGTCCTCGCACCAGTATGGCTCTCCGGTGCGGTAGCAGACCGCTATCGGCCCCCGTCCTTCCGGCAGTTGTTCGTCCAGCGAGATCCCCAGATTGTTCAGGTACTCGGTACCGTCGCCGGCGCTGGCGACCGGCGACACCGTTGCCACCTGGCCGTCGGCGCCGGCATCGATCATGCCAATCCACGCCATCGACATGCCGCCATAGGTCACCACCGCGCCGCAGATGTCGTTGAACAGTTCCTGCTCGCTGGTGCTGCGCACGATGGACTGGTTGCACTGGCTCAGGGCAGCGTACAGCCGTCCGACGCGCTGCGAACGTTCGAGCGCCAGTTCCCGCTCGCCGTCGATCCTTGCCAGGTTGCGCTGCATGCCGGCCAGCCAGGTCCAGACGCTGTCGCTGTCGCCATCCCGCACCGGCAGCGGCTCGCTGATATCGCCCCGGCCGAGCCGACCGATGGCCGTCTGTAGTTTTTCGACCGAGCAGCCAAGCGCCGAATCCAGATTGCGCTTGGCGCGCCACAGCAGCGCCAGCAAAATGAGCGCGACCAGCGTGAAGCCGGCCCGCGCCAGGTTGGCTTGGGCCGCGGCCGAACGCACTGCCTCCGTGGTGCGCTGCTCGACGCTGTCGTTCACCTGCGCGATCGGCGCCATGATCGCGGCCTTGGCATGATGATAGATGTCGTCGTAGAGCAGGGATAGCGCGGCGGCGACGGCCTGCGGATCGTCGCCGCCGAAGTCGCGCATCGCCAGCGCCTTGTTTTCAATCGCCGTCAGACGGTCCGATTCGTCCTTGGCGCGGGTCAGCAGGGACAACTCGGCCGGCGTGAACGAGGTGTTCTGGATCAGTTCCATCAACGCCACCGGTTTGCCGTCGCCCCGGGGGCGCTGCTGCCCGACCACCAGATCCCAGTACACATTGTCATAGTGCTGCGGGCGCGGACGGCGACCATCGCGGATATCAATAATCTCTTGATAAGATTTTCGGTATTTCGGATCGCCGGTGGCCACATAGGTGCGCGCCATGCGGGTCATGTCGTCGGACGACTGGCGCAGCTCCGCCACCAGGCTGCGCGACACATAACGCAGTTCGTTGGCCTGGTCGACGCGTTTTTCGGTCCACACGTACAGCAGGAAGGCGATGGTGACAACGAACAGCGCGCTAAAGCAGGCCCACAGCATGCTGGCGAAACGGGCGGGTTTGCGGGGTACGGGGGACTTCGTCATCATCGATTACGGCGGCTGAGAATGGAAACGGCTGTCAGGAGTGGTCTCTTCAGTATATTGCCGGACTGACAGACAGACCAGCGCGCTCCAACCGAACGCGCCCGTCCGGGGCCGCGCATAACCATAAAACAACGGCAATCGCACCGGAAACGGCGAGGCGCACTATAATATCCGCTCGCTTTGTAACGTTCTGCCAATAGCTGCCTGTCAACCTTGTCAGCCCAACCGGACTTTTCTAATCTATGCAATACGTGTCTACCCGCGCCGCCGCATCGGCCGCTTCGTCGTCTCCCCAACAATTTTCGGACATTCTGCTGGGCGGCCTGGCCGCCGACGGCGGTCTGTTCCTGCCTTCGGCCTATCCGCAGGTGACCGGGGCCGAGCTGGACGCGTGGCGCCAGCTGTCGTATGCCGACCTGGCTTTCGAGATCCTGAAGAAGTTTGCGACCGACATACCGGAAGCGGACCTGCGCGCGCTGACCGCCAAGACCTACACCAAGGAAGTCTATCGCAACGCCCGCCCAGGCGAAAAAGCCAGCCAGATCACGCCACTGCGGGTGCTGGAAGAGGGCGACAACGGCACCAAACTGGTGCTGCAGGCGCTGTCGAACGGGCCGACCCTGGCCTTCAAGGACATGGCGATGCAATTGCTGGGTAATCTGTTCGAGTACACGCTGGCCAAGCAGAACGCGGAACTGAATATTTTCGGCGCGACCTCCGGCGACACCGGCAGCGCCGCCGAATACGCGATGCGCGGCAAGAAGGGCATCCGCGTCTTCATGCTGTCGCCGCACCAGAAGATGAGCGCCTTCCAGACCGCGCAGATGTTCAGCCTCCAGGACCCGAACATCTTCAACATCGCCATCGAAGGCGTGTTCGACGACGCCCAGGACATGGTCAAGGCGGTTTCCAACGACCTGCCGTTCAAGACCAAACAAAAAATCGGCACCGTCAATTCGATCAACTGGGCGCGTGTCGTGGCGCAGGTGGTGTACTACTTCCGCGGCTACCTGTCGGCCACCACGTCGAACGACCAGAAGGTCTCGTTCACCGTCCCGTCGGGGAACTTCGGCAACATCTGCGCTGGCCACATCGCCCGCATGATGGGTCTTCCGATCGACAAGCTGATCGCCGCCACCAACGAAAACGACGTGCTCGACGAATTTTTCCGCACCGGCGTGTACCGCGTGCGCAAGTCGGCCGAGACCTATCACACCAGCAGCCCGTCGATGGACATCTCCAAGGCGTCCAATTTCGAGCGCTTCATCTATGACCTGGTTGGCCGCGACGGCGAGCGCACCCGCGCGCTGTTCCACAAGGTGGAGACGCAGGGCGGCTTCGACCTGTCGGGCAAGCCTGGCAGCGATGGCGACGAATTCAAGCTGGTGTCCAAGTACGGCTTCAAGTCCGGCAAGTCGACCCATGACGACCGCCTCGACACCATCCGCGACGTCGCCGACGACTACGGCATCGTCATCGACACGCACACTGCCGACGGCATCAAGGTCGCGCGCGAAAACCTGGAACCCGGCGTGACGATGATCGTGCTGGAGACCGCGCTGGCGGCCAAGTTCAACGAGACCATTCTCGATGCGCTGGGCGAAGACGCCGAGCGTCCGGAAGGCTTCGAGAACATCGAAGACCTGCCGCAGAAATTCGTGGTCATGCAGCCGGATGTCGAGAAGATGAAGGCTTACATCGCCGCCAACACCGGTCTGTGAACATGAGCGCACCGCAGCCGCCGTCAAAACCGCAACCAAGGCCGATGCTGGCCGTGGCCGAGGCGTTGGCCTTGATGCTGGAAGCCGCGCGTCCCGTGGCCGACACCGAAACGGTGCCGACCCTGGACGCCAATGGCCGCATCCTGGCGCACGCGCAGGTCTCCGGCATGAACGTGCCGGGCATGGACAACACCCAGATGGATGGCTATGCGGTGCGCGCGGCCGATTGCGCCGGTGGGGACGCGGTGTTGACGGTGTCGCAGCGGATACCGGCCGGCCATGTCGGCCAGCCTTTGCTACCGGGGACCGCCGCGCGCATCTTCACCGGCGCGCACATTCCCGAAGGCGCGGACGCCGTCGTCATGCAGGAGCAATGCGAGTTGCTGGGCAACCTGGTCACCATCAAGCATGTACCCAAGTCCGGCGAGTGGATACGCCGCGCCGGCGAGGACATCACCAACGGCAGCGTGATCCTGCCGGCGGGCGCGCGCCTGCGCAGCCAGGAGCTGGGACTGGCCGCCTCGGTGGGCCTGGCCGAATTGCCGGTCAAGCGCAAGCTGCGCGTGGCCGTCTTCTTCACCGGCGACGAACTGACCATGCCGGGCGAGCCGCTGGCGCCGGGTGCGATCTACAATTCCAACCGCTTCACCTTGCGCGCGCTGCTGGAGAATCTGGGCTGCGAGATCACCGACTTCGGCATCGTGCCCGATTCGCTCGAGGCCACGCGTTCGGTGCTGCGCGAAAGCGCCCAGGCCCATGATTTGATCATCACCTCCGGCGGCGTTTCCGTCGGCGAGGAAGACCATATCAAGCCGGCGGTCGAGGCGGAAGGAAAGCTGAATATGTGGCTGATCGCCGTCAAGCCGGGCAAGCCGCTGGCGTTCGGCGAGGTCAAGGACGCCTTCTTCCTTGGCCTGCCGGGCAATCCGGTGGCCAGCTTCATCACCTTCCTGATGTTTGTGCGGCCGTTCATCCTGCGTTTGCAGGGCGTGTCCGGCACGATCACCCCGCGCGCATTCCAGATGCGCGCCGACTTCGACCTGCCGAAAGCCGACAAGCGCAACGAATTCCTGCGCGCGCGCATCAACAGCGCCGGCGGGCTGGAACTGTTCAACAACCAGAGCTCCGGCGTGCTGACATCGACCGTCTGGGGCGATGGCGTGATCGACAACCCTCCCGGCACCACCATCTCCGCCGGAGACATGGTCCGGTTTATTCCGTTTAGCGAGTTAATGTACTAATGGCTGTTACCGTAAAATTTTTCGCCAGCGTGCGCGAGGCCGTTGGCGCCGCGTCGGAAACGCTGGAACTGCCGGCGTCCGTGACGACGGTCGGACAGTTGCGCGCGCATCTGGCCGCGCGCGGCGACGGCTGGAGCACCGCGTTGGGCAGTCCGGCCTTGCGGATGGCCTGCAACCAGATCATGTGCGGGGCGGACAGCGCCATCGCCGATGGCGCCGAAGTAGCGTTCTTCCCGCCGGTGACCGGCGGGTAAATTGGCGGCCAAGTGGTGGCCGGGCCACCGCCAGGATTATTTGCGGGTAGTGCGGGCGGGCGGCGTTTGTGCGGCGGACGCGCGTGCCTCGGCTTCGCGATAGCGGCGCCACGCGCTCCAGGTGAACACCGCCGCCGCCAACAACGCCCAGGCCGCGGCGCTCAGATAGTCGTTGTGCGAGGTCGAGCCCTTGAACCATTCAACGGCGGCCAGTATCGCAAACAACGGCACGGCGGCCAGCAAATAGCGTTTAATCCAAAAAGTCGCACCCATCTTGTCTCCATTAATATTGTTCTTCATATCGATCGTATCGGACCGAATGCATGCAGTCTAGTTTGACACCTTTTCGCGTCGCCGTCATCGGTGGCGGACCCGCCGGCCTGATGGCCGCGCAAACGCTGTCGCAGGGCGGGGCCCAGGTGGACGTGTATGACGCGATGGCCTCGGTCGGCCGCAAGTTCCTGCTGGCCGGACGGGGCGGCATGAACATCACCCACGCCGAGCCTTATGCGGACTTCGTCCCGCGCTACGCCGGCGCCGCCGCCGCGTTGCGGCCGATGCTCGACGTTTTCGGTCCGCAGGCGGTGCGCGATTGGGTGCACGGTCTGGGCGTGGAGACGTTTGTCGGCACGTCGGGCCGCGTTTTTCCGACCGATATGAAGGCGGCTCCCTTGCTGCGCGCCTGGCTACACCGGTTGCGGGAGAGCGGCGTGCGGTTCCATATGCGGCATCGCTGGCTGGGTTGGCGCGACGGCGCCTTGCTGCTGCAAACGGCCGACGGCGAACTGCCGGTGCGTGCGGACGCGGTGGTGCTGGCGTTGGGAGGCGGCAGCTGGGCGCGACTGGGTTCGGACGGCGCCTGGGTGCCGCTGCTAGCGGCGCGCGGGGTCGATGTGGCGCCGCTGGCGCCTGCCAATTGCGGTTTCGATGTCGACTGGAGCGAGCATTTCAGCGGGCGTTTCGCGGGGGAGCCGCTGACCACCGTCGCGATCATCTCGACCGGCGCGGATGGCGCGGAATTCCGCAAGCAGGGCCAGTTCGTTGTCACCGCCGGTGGCGTCGAGGGCAGTTTGATTTATGCGCTGTCGGCGGCTTTGCGCGATCAGATAGTCGCCAATGGCAGCGCGACGATCTACCTGGATTTGCTGCCGGATCTATCGGCGCAGCGGGTGGCGGACGAAGTCGCGCGGCCGCGCGGGGCGCGATCGCTGGCCAGTCATTTGCAAAGCCGCCTGGGCATCAAGGGCGTGAAGGCTGGCCTGTTGCGCGAATGTCTGAGCAAGGACGAATATGGCGACGCCGATGTGCTGGCGCGGGCGATCAAGCGGTTGCCGGTGCGGCTACTGCGGCCACGCCCGATCGACGAGGCGATCAGCAGCGCGGGCGGGGTGCGCTGGGATGCGCTGGAGGGCACGATGCTCAACGCTGCGCCGGGCGTGTTCGTGGCCGGTGAGATGATCGACTGGGAGGCGCCGACCGGCGGGTATTTGCTGACAGCGTGCCTTGCGAGCGGAATCGCGGCTGGGCGCGATGTCCTGGCCTGGCTGCGCAGTCCTACTCCCAGCTCACATCACCCGAACCACTGCGGTTGACGTTACGCTGATCCGGGTTACCCAGCACCCGGATATCGCCGCTGCCGCGCAAGGTCAGATCGGCCGATTGCTTTGCGAAGACATGGCTGGTGCCCGAACCCTTCAAGTCGACCGTCACCTTGTCCGCCGCCAGATGGCGCGCATCCAGGTCGCCGGAGCCGGTCAATTGCGCGTCCAGCGTCTTGCAGCTGCCCGACGACTTGATCTCGCCCGAACCGACCAACTCCAGTTCCACATGCTCGCTGCTGCCGGCGTTCAGGTGCAGGTTGCCGCTGCCGTGCGCCCCGGCGCTCAGGTTACGATAGCGTCCCGAAAAATTCACATTGCCCGAACCGTGCAACCGCAGTTCCAGCTTGTCGCCGCTGAAACCGGAGACTTTGGTGTCGCCGCTGCTGCGCACCATCAGCTCCTCCAGCATCGGCAGCACCAGTTCCACCTGCAAGCGGTGTTTGGGGTTGAGCAGCATCCCCTTGGTGCCGATATGCAGATCGCGCCCATCCTGAATGGTCTCGATATTGGCCAGCGACCGCTGCTCGCCGCGCACCTGCATCGACGCCGTCGGCCCCTGGGTCAGTATCAGGTCGATCGGCCCTTCCAGCACCACGTTCACCGCCATCGCATCGACCTTGCGGGTTTCCCCGCTCAGCGTGCGGCCGGCCGCGCTGGTCGGACTGGTGGTCCCATATGCCTTGAGCATGCTGTACGTCACGCCGATCAGCAAGACCGACAGCAGCAACAGGCCGACTCCAATTTTTAGCAATGCACGCATTTCAGGCTCCTTAGCGTCCGCGCAGCAGCGACATGTTCATCGCCGCATAGCGCCTCAAGCCGACCACGGTGTAGCGCGTCAGCACGATGCTGATCAGGCACAGGCCGATGCCCGCCAAAATCATGCCGAAACCGATGAAGGTCTGCGTGGTGCGGGCGCCGCTGTCGAAATCGGTGGTGATGTGGACATCGCCCGTGGCCACGGCCTCGGCGCGGTCGAACAGGCGGCTGGCACGGCTGGTCCCCTGCACGGTGTCGGCGCCGGCTTCGTCTTCGCTGTCTGGCGCCTTCCTGACCTGAATGCCCATGTCGTTGATGGCGATACGCCAGCTCTTGGCCTCGGCTTCCTCTTCCTGGGTGTCGAAACGCGAGTGGGTCAGCGCCATGACGTGGTGCAGCGGGCCTTCGAGCGAGAGCTCGTTCTGGCCGGACAGCCCGCTGGCGGTCAGCGCCACGCCGCCGATGTAGAAAGCGAAGGCCGACACATACACGGCCATCAACATGGCCGCGTACACCAGTGCCGGAATCACCATGAACAGGTTGAAGATCGCCAGGCCGATGAACGAGATCATCACACGGACCAGGTTGGTCGGCGTCTTTTTTTGCTCAAAAGAATTTAAATGGGCCGACGCAAGCAAGGTCATGGCGATCTTGCGCGGTTCATCGAGCTCCTTGTAGACCTCGGCTTCGCTTTTGCCGGCGACCAGGCCGTCGATAAAGCGCTGCTCGTAGTAGGCCAGGGTCTTGGCCACCGTTTCCGGCGGCAGGCCCTGCATCGCCTGCTTGAGCGCATCGAGGTATTGCTGCTTACTCATGATGTGTTCCAATAACCTTTTTGTCGATGGTGCGACTGTACGCAGATCGGCGTCCACACGCCAACGCCATGTGACAGGCTGCACAAAACGCGGGGCAGGCGACAGAAACGGCGCACCGGACGGGACGGGCTAGGTGACGCCCTTTAAATGGGCCGCCGCCGCCACGCCGCTGCGCACCGCCATTTCCAGCGTGGCCGGGTAGTCGCCGGCCGTGTAATCGCCCGCCAGAACCAGCCCGGGCAGGCCGCTGGCGTTGCGCGGACGCACCAAACCAGGCGAGCTCGCGTAGGTGGCGCGCTTTTCCGTGATCACCTTGAACCAGCTTGGCCGGCCCAGCTCGGGCCGCTGGAAGGCTGCCGCCAGCTGCACGGCGACCGCTTCGGCCAGCAAATCCTGTTCCTGCGCGGCCACGTCGGCCGAGGCGCTGATGACTACCGCCAGCAAACCTGCCTGTCCGTCACCGAGTTGGCCGCGGTCGAACACAAACTGACTCCACTGGTAGTTGTCCGGGTCTTCCAGCAGCGCGAAGAACGGCAACGCCAGCCGCACGGTGGCGTCGTATTGCAGATAAATGGTGGTGATCGCTTCGGACTCGAAGGCCGTCAACCGGGCGCAAACCTCGGTGGTGTCGCAGTCGGGCACCGCATGCAGCAGCGCGGCGGCCTGGGCGGCGCCGGTAGCCAGCACCACACCGTTGAAATACGTGCTCCAGGTGCCGCCCACTGCCGCGCCGCTGATATCGACCTGCCACAGGCGGCCCTCGATCGAGCGCATCGCCTGCACCTTGGCGCCGGTGCGCACCGCGCCGCCATGCGCGCGCAGGAAGGCCGAGGCCGCATCCGGGAACAGCGCCGACAGGTCGGCGCGCGGCAGCAGCATGTCCGACGCGGCGCGCTTGGCGCCGAGGCTGTCGCGCAGCACGTTCAGGAAAATCCGGGCCGAGGCGCGCTCCGGCGGCGTGTTCAGCGCCGCCAGGCACAGCGGGCGCCACATCAGCTGGATCAGGCGCGGCGTCTGCTCGAAGCGCGCCAGCAGTTCGGTGACGGTGCAATCGTCGTTGAGCTGCCAACCCATCCAGCGCGCCGTGCTCGAGAACCGGGCCAGGCTCATCTTGTCGGCGCGGTCCAGGCCTTTGCTGCGCAGCAGCGCGATCGCCAAGTGCAACGGAGCCGGCAGGCGCGGGGCGACAAAGTCCATGCCGCCGCTGCCCGGCGGATAGCGCATTTGCAGCGGCAACGACAGCAGGGTCTGCTCGCGATCGACGCCGACCAGTTTCATCAGGCGCAAGGTTTCGCTGTAGGCGCCCAGCAGGATGTGCTGGCCGTTGTCGAGCAGCTTGCCGTCGATCTCGACGCGGCGCGCGCGTCCGCCCAAGGTGCGGGCCGCCTCGAACAACGTCACCTTGAAGCCGGCGCGCGCCAGTTCGACAGCCGCGCTGCAACCGGCCCAGCCGCTGCCAATGACGGCGACCGAACGCGATGGGGAGGAGTCGGCCTTCGCAGCCGAGCGTTTTTCCTCCGGCGACCCGGTCAGGGCGTCGTCGTTAGCCACGAATATAGGTCTTCCAGGCGAGCCACAGCTTGCGGATCGGCGTCAGCGAAATGCGCTGGGTGAGCACGTGGTAGCCGTCGTCCTGCACCTCGGTCAGCAGGGTGCGGTAGATGGCGGCCATCATCAGGCCCGGCCGCTGGGCGCGCCGGTCTTCCTTGGGCAGCAGCGCGAAGGCGTCGTCGTAGGCCCGCTGGGCGCGGGCGACCTGGAAGGCCATTAACTTCTCGAAGTTCTCGCTGTGGCGGGCGTTCAGCAGATCGGCGGCTGTCACGTTGAACTGTTGCAGCTCGTTGATCGGCAGATAAATGCGGCCCTTGCGCGCATCCTCGCCAACGTCGCGGATGATGTTAGTCAGCTGAAAAGCGTGGCCGAGTTTTTCAGCGTACTTCAGCGTCTCCGGCCGGGTCGCGCCAAAGATGCTGGCCGACAGGATGCCGACCACCGAGGCCACGTGCCAGCAATACGTGGTCAGGGCCGGATAGTCGAGGTAGCGTGTCTGGTTGAGGTCCATCTCCATGCCGTCGATGATGGCTTGCAGGTGCTGCTGTTCCAGCTTGTAGATGGCCAGGTGCGGCTGCAGCGCTTGCGTGACAGGATGACTTTGCTTGCCTTCGTACATGTTGGCGATTTCCTTGCGCCACCACGCCAGCTTGATGCGCGCTACCGATTCGTCGGTGCATTCGTCGACAGTGTCGTCGACCTCGCGGCAAAAGGCATACAGGGCGGTGATGGCACGGCGACGCTCCGGCGGCAGGAACAGAAAGCTGTAGTAAAAACTGGAGCCGCTCTGGGCGGTCTTTTGCTGGCAGTAGTCGTCGGGAGACATGAATAAAAAAGCAAGATAGACTATCGAAGTCGCTATTCTATAGTGTTCGGTGCCTCGATGGGGGCCGGGTTATATTCACCAATTTCGAAGTGACGGAGGGGTGGGATGATACATATTCGGGAAATCGACCATATCGTGTTGCGGGTCGACAAACTCGACCCGATGCTGCATTTTTACAGCACCGTGCTGGGCTGCCCGGTGGAAAGACGCCAGGACGAGATCGGCCTCGTGCAACTGCGCGCGGGCGCTTCAATGATCGACCTGGTGCTGGTGGACGGCAAGTTGGAAAGGATGGGCGGCGCGGCGCCGGGCGTGGGCGGCCGCAATCTGGACCATTTTTGCCTGCGGATCGAACCGTTCGACGAGACAGCGATCCGCGAGCATCTGGAAGCGCATTGCTTCGCTGGCGGCCCGGTCGAATCGCGCTACGGCGCCGAAGGGGAGGGGCCGTCGATCTATCTGACCGACCCCGAGGGAAATGTGGTGGAGCTTAAAGGCCCGCCGGCATCCGGTTAGCGCGACGGCGGCCCGGCGGATCGGACAGCACACGGACGATGACGTTGACCGGAATCGCGCGGCGCACCAGGAATTCCGACGCGAATGCCTTGCCGTGGCTCTGCTGCAGACGCACGCCCAGCTCCACGATCTTGGACGTTTCAGTATCTGGACGCTGCGACTGGCCCATTGCCATGCCGAAGTAGGGGTTGTGTGACAACATGATGACACCTCGTAATTTTCTGCGAACATAACACGAGAAGTGGTTATTGTGCAGTGGCAACGAGATAATTGTGCGCGGCTTGCAGATTACTGCTGAGCTACGACGTGAGTGTACGGGGAGGGAAGGATAGGTCATTCGTGCAGCTGACCTGACGGTTGGATTGCGACGACCGACAGCTTCCGCAGCCGGTTTGGGTCAAAAACTTACTCTCGCCACTGCTTAAAATAGCGCGCGCTAAGCCACAATACCGCCGGAAAACTCAGCAACCAAAATATCAGTGCAAGGTACGCGCGAGAATTTGCAGTGACGGCGGACCATGCGGTGCACGTGATGACACACCAAACGGTTATCTCCGTTACCATTATTGGTAACCACAGCGTACGATTGCCCTTGCCTGCGATAGCGAACGAGACCCCAATAATGAACAATGCTGCGAGTGCTATACACGTAATGGCTAAGACGTAAACGAACATGTTTTGTAGAGTCAACGGTGAGATTTCAATGCCTTATCTAGTACACCTTCAGGGTCTTCAAGCGCCCAAGCCCTTACGCACACACGCCCCTTCGCCTACAGAGTTAAGCAGTCTATCTCTATCATCAAACTGTCTAAAAGGTGCTCTCCTGGGAACTTGCGAAGACACAGGTCCACAGTAGCTCGTCTTTCCAAATTCCGTAGTGATTCAATTACTGAGCGATACGCAAAGCGGCCGGCAGCTTGTCGCCTGCCACCGCCTGCCTACTAGAGACTCCAGGCTGCCTCGAATTCATGCTCATCGCCGCGAAGCGCATTCCAATGTTCAAGCTGCGCTCAACACCCGCTTCAACTGCCGTTTCATGCGCACCGACGCCCAAAGGACGCTGACCCAATCACGCTTGGTGAGCTTCGGCCGATGCAGGAACACATCGTATTCGGCCTCTTCGATGGCGTCGAGGATGCGCAGGCCGCCTTGCACCATCATCCTCAGCTCGAAGCCGATCCGGCCCTTCAGCCTCAGCGCCAGCGGTGCGCCGCTCAGCATCAGCGCTCGCGCTCGTTCGACTTCGAACTTCATCATCGAGCGCCAGCGGGGGCGGGCGCTGGCCTGGTCCAGCGCGCCGGGCAGGATGGCGTAGCGGTTCAGATCCTCCAGCGGTATATAGATGCGCTCTTTTTGCAGGTCGATCGCTACGTCCTGCAAAAAATTGATCAATTGAAGCGCGCTGCAGATCGCGTCCGAGTCCCGCAGGTTCTGCTCGTCGGCCGCACCGTACAGATGCAACATCAGGTGCCCGACAGGATTGGCCGACCGGGAACAATAGTCCAGCACCGCCTCATAAGTCTGGTAGCGGTTGACCACCACATCCTGCTTGAAGGCCGACAGCAAGTCATACATCGGCTTGAGCGGCAGTTCGAACTCGCGCACCACCTGCGCCAGCCGCTCGAACATCGGCGCGTGGCCGCTGTCGCCGGCGGCGATACGGTCCAGCGCGGCCTCGTACGCGCTCAGGGAGGCCAGCCGCTGCTCCGGGGTGGCGTCGCCTTCGTCGGCGATATCGTCGGCGCTGCGGGCGAAAGCGTAGATCGCTTCGACCGCCGGACGTAGACGACTTGGTAACAAAATAGAAGCAACAGGGAAGTTCTCGTAGTGATCAACTGACATACACACCCAGCCTAAAGCAATATTTTTAGATTAATGACGCAAAAGTCATTTGCAAACGAATTTGCTCGGCTTATAATTAATTAACGGAAAGTCATTTATTTCCGACCCGTAATAGTAGTGCCAACTACACTCCAGAGCAAGAAAAAGGAAAGTACTGTGGTCGCCCCAAAAATCCCGCGTCAAATTCCCTCCCTGATAATGGCCTCGCTGCTGGCCGCCACCTTGGCGGCTTGCTCCAAGCCGCCCGAGAAAACCGAGGACATCCGTCCGGTGCGGGCCATCGTGCTCAGCAGCAGCGACGTCGATGTCAACGCCGAGTTCTCCGGAGAAGTCAGGGCGCGGGTCGAATCGCGCCTGGGCTTCCGCGTGGCCGGCAAAATCGTCAGCCGCAAGGTCGACGTCGGCGCGCTGGTCAAGAAGGGGCAGGTGCTGATGCAGCTCGATCCCCAGGATTTGCAATTATCGCAGGCCCAGTCGCTGGCTGCGCTTCGTTCGGCTGAAACCAGCCGCGATCTGGCCAAGGCCGAGTTGAAGCGCTATCAGGAGTTGCGCAGCAAGAACTTCGTCAGCCAGGCCGTGCTGGACGAGAAGGAGTCAACCTTCAAGTCGGCGCAGTCCAACGTCGAGGCGTCCCAGGCGGCTTATCGCGGGCAATCGAACCAGGCGGGCTACGCTGCGCTGGTGTCCGATGTCGATGGCGTGGTCACGGCGGTGTCCGCCGAGGCGGGGCAGGTGGTGCAACCCGGCGCCGAGGTGGTGCGCGTGGCCAAGGCTGGCGAGAAGGAAATCGTCATCGGTTTGCCGGAGGATAAAGTCGATCTGTTGCGAAAGATTTCGGACGTGCATGTGCGTTTGTGGGCCGATCCGAGCAAATCGGTGGTCGGCAAGATCCGCGAGATTTCGCCGGTGGCCGATCCCGCGACGCGCACCTATACCGCCAAGGTCACCATTCCGGACAGCTTGGCCGAAGCCAAGCTGGGCATGACAGCTGTGGTGCAATTCGCATCGAAAACGGCCACGCCGCAGATCAAGGTACCGTTGACGGCATTGTTTAACGAGAAATCGGTCACGTCGGTCTGGGTGGTGGAGGGCGGCGTCGCCAAGCTGGTGCCGGTCACCGTCACCGGCGCGGCCGGCAACGACTTGATCCTGGGCAGCGGCGTCAAGCCCGGCCAGACCATCGTCACGGCGGGCGTGCATCTGCTCAAGCCGGGGCAGAAGGTCAAGATCCTCGGTAACGACGTGCCTGCCGCAGCGCCGGCCGCACCAGCCAGCATGGCCGCGCCAGCAGCCGGGGCCGCCAAATGAAGGGATTTAACCTCTCACGCTGGGCGCTTGAACATATTCCGCTGACCCGCTATCTGATTGCGGTGTTGCTGATCGGCGGCGCCCTCAGTTATAGCAACCTGGGCCAGGACGAGGACCCGCCGTTCACCTTCCGGGCGATGGTGGTGCGCGCCAACTGGCCGGGCGCGACTTCGTTGCAGGTGGCCGAGCAAGTCACCGACAAGCTGGAAAAGAAGCTGCAGGAAACCCCGGGCATCGATGAGATCAGCAGCTATTCCAAGCCGGGCGAGACGCTGATCATCCTCAAGTTGCTCGAATCGACGCCGCCGAAAGACGTCGCGCAAGCGTGGTATCAGGTGCGCAAGAAGATCGGCGACATACGCGGCACCTTGCCGCCGGGTGTGCAGGGGCCGTTCTTCAACGACGAGTTCGGCGACACCTACGGGTCGATCTTCGCGCTGTCCGGTGACGGTTTCACCTATGCCGAGATGAAGGACTACGCCGATTTCGTGCGCCAGCAGTTGCTGGGCGTGAAGATGGTGTCCAAGGTCGAGCTGTTCGGTGTGCAGGACGAGAAGATCAACATCGAGTTCTCGCACAAGAAGTTTGCCCAGCTGGGCATCCCGATCGAGACCATCGCCAACCAGATCGCGACGCAAAACAGCGTTGAATCGACCGGCGTGCTGGTCACGCCAACCGACAACCTGCAGGTGCGCGTGACCGGGGCATTGAAAACCGTTAAGGACCTGGAAGAACTGGAGCTGCGCGCCAACGACACGACGTTCCGCCTGGGCGACTTCGCCACCATCAAACGCCAGTATCAGGACCCGCCGGGCGACAAGATGCGCTTCAACGGCAAGGAAGTGATCGGCTTGGGCGTTTCGATGGAAAAGGGCGGCAATATCATCGAGCTCGGCAAGCACATGGAGAAAACCGTGGCCGAGATGAAGGCCAAGCTGCCCGTCGGTATCGAGCTCGAGCGCGTGTCCGACCAGCCCGAGGCGGTCAAGGCGTCCGTGGGCGAGTTCGTGCATACGCTGATCGAGGCGGTGCTGATCGTGCTGGCCGTCAGTTTCGTCGCGTTGGGTCTGCACACCAAACCGTTCCGCCTCGACATTCGTCCGGGCCTGGTGGTGGCGCTGAGCATCCCGCTGGTGCTGGCAGTGACCTTCCTGTTCATGCGCGTGCTCGACATCGATCTGCACAAGATATCGCTGGGCGCGCTGATCATTGCGTTGGGCCTGCTGGTGGACGACGCCATCATCGCTGTCGAAATGATGGTGCGCAAGATGGAGGAGGGCATGTCGCGCTTCGACGCCGCCACCTTCGCGTACACGTCGACCGCGATTCCGATGCTGACCGGCACATTGATTACCGTCGCCGGCTTCCTGCCGATCGGCCTGGCCAAGTCGGCCGCTGGCGAATACACGTTCTCGCTGTTCTCGGTCAACGCGTTGGCGTTGATTATTTCGTGGGTGGTGGCGGTCACGTTCACGCCTTACCTCGGTTTCATTTTGCTGAAGGTCAAGCCGCACGCGGACGGCGCAAGCGAGCACGACTTGTTCGACACGCCGGGTTTCCGCCGCTTCCGCGCCGTGGTCAACTGGTGCGTCGAGTATCGCAAGACGACGATTGTGCTGTCGCTGGCGGTGTTCGCGCTGGGCGTGTACGGCTTTAACTTCATCGAGAAACAGTTCTTTCCGGATTCCAGCCGGCCCGAACTGATGGTCGAGATGTGGACGCCGGAAGGTACGACTTTTGCGGCCAACGAGGCGCAAGTGAAGAAATTCGAGGCCTTCATCCGCAAGCAGCCTGGCGTGGTCAGCGTGACCAGTTATGTCGGCACCGGCAGCCCGCGTTTCTATCTGCCGCTGGACCAGATTTTCCCGCAGACCAACGTCTCGCAGATCGTCGTGCTACCCAAGGATCTGAAGGCGCGCGCCGAATTGCGCCAGAAGATCGTCGACGTCTTCAAGGTCGATTTCCCTGAAGTACGTGGACGCGTCAAGCTGTTGCCGAACGGTCCGCCGGTGCCGTATCCGGTGCAGTTCCGCGTGACGGGTACCGAGGTAGCCAAAGTGCGCGCCATCGCCGACCAGGTCAAGGACATCATGCGCGCCAATCCAAATACCCTGGGCGTTAATGACAACTGGAATGAATCGATCAAAGTGCTGCGTTTGGACCTGGATCAGGACAAGATGCGCGCCGTTGGCGTGACTTCGCAAACGGTCATGCGTGCTGCCAACACGATTCTGTCTGGCACGACAGTCGGCCAGTTCCGCGAGGACATCAAGCTGGTCGACATCCAGATCCGCCAGCCGATCGACGAGCGCAACACGATCTCGGTCCTCAACGACACGAATATTCCGACCGCAAGCGGCAAGTTCGTAACGATCAGCCAACTGGCGCGCGCGCATTTCGTGTGGGAGCCGGGCGTGGTCTGGCGGGAAGGGCGCGAGTGGGCGATCACCGTGCAGGCCGACGTGGGCGACCACATCCAGGGTCCGACCGTGTCCGGCCAGATCGAGCCGAGCCTGAAGGCGCTGCGCGACGCGCTGCCGGCCGGCTACAAGATCACGGTCAAGGGCGCGGCCGCGGACAGCGGCTCGGCCGAGGCGTCCATCGCCGCCAACCTGCCGCTGGCGATCTTCATCATCTTCACCTTGCTGATGTTGCAGCTGCATAGCTTCTCGCGGGCGCTGCTGGTGTTCCTGACCGGCCCGCTGGGCGTGGCGGGCGCGGCGATGGCGCTGCTGTTGCTGGGCCGTCCGCTGGGCTTTGTCGCCAACCTGGGCATCATCGCGCTGTTCGGCATGATCATCCGTAACTCGGTGATCCTGGTCGACCAGATCGAGCAGGACATCAAGGCCGGCCACGATCCGTGGACGGCAATCGTCGAGTCGGCGGTGCGCCGGTGCCGTCCGATCATCCTGACGGCGGCCGCTGCGGCGCTGGCGATGATACCGTTGTCGCGCTCGGTATTCTGGGGTCCGATGGCGGTGGCGATCATGGGCGGACTGATCGTGGCGACCGCGCTGACTTTATTGTTCCTGCCAGCGCTGTATGCGGCGTGGTTCCGGGTGAAAAAGCCGGTTAAATAAGCAGTTACACGGGAAATTCACGCAAAAATAAGCGAAAAACGGCGGAATGCTGGGGTTAGTTTAAAAATCACCACATTTCGCTAAAAAACCCGTTAGAATACCGCGTTGAAGTTGAAAGCTCCCACGGAAAATAGTGGGGCCGGGGCGACCGTTTTCACTTACGAGTCGCCCTTTGCTTTTGTGCAAACATGCCGCGAGGATGGCGAAATTGGTAGACGCACCAGGTTTAGGTCCTGACGCCAGCAATGGTGTGGGGGTTCGAGTCCCCCTCCTCGCACCAACTGTATTACTATTTTTTTGGACGATTTTTACATGGCAACTGCAGTCGAAACCTTGGGCAAACTCGAACGTCGTATCACGATCTCCTTCCCGCTGACCGAAGTACGCAGCGAAGTTGAGAAGCGCCTGAAAGTGCAAGCCAAAACGGCTAAGGCACCAGGCTTCCGTCCGGGTAAAGTTCCTCTGAAAATGGTCGCAGCACAATACGGTTATCAGATCGAGACCGAAGTGTTGAACGACAAAGTTGGCCGCGCTTTCAACGACGCCGCAAACGAAGCCCAGCTGCGCGTAGCTGGCTACCCGAACATCCAGCCTAAGGAAGACTCGCCAGAAGGCGTGCTGACCTTCGACGCGACGTTCGAAGTCTACCCGGAAGTCGTCGTTGGCGACCTGACCACGGTGGAAATCGAAACCGTCAAGGCCGACGTCTCGGAGGCGGAAATCGACAAGACCATTGAAATCCTGCGCAAACAGCGCGTGCACTTCCACACCAAGGGCGAAGCCGGCGAACACGGCGACGGCGGCGAGCCAGTCGCCGCCAACGGCGACCGCGTCACCGTTGACTTCGTCGGTTCGATCGACGGCGTTGAGTTCCCAGGCGGCAAAGCTGAAGACTACCCGTTCGTGCTCGGCGAAGGCCGCATGCTGCCGGAATTCGAAGCAGCCACCGTCGGCCTGAAGGTTGGCGAAGCCAAGACCTTCCCGCTGGCTTTCCCAGAGGACTACCATGGTAAAGACGTTGCCGGCAAAACCGCGTCGTTCACCATCACGCTGAAAAAGCTGGAATGGGCGCACCTGCCGGAAGTCGATGCTGAATTCGCCAAATCGCTGGGCGTGGCCGATGGCGACGTCGCTAAAATGCGCGAAGACATCAAAGTCAACCTGGAACGCGAAGTCGCCGGCCGTGTCAAAGCCCGCAACAAGGAAGCCGTCATGGATGCGCTGGTGAAAACCGCCACCCTGGACGTGCCACAGTCGCTGATCGCCCAAGACAGCGAGCGCCTGGCCGAAATGACCCGTCAGGACATGGAACAGCGCGGCATGAACGTCAAGGACGTGCCATTCCCGCAAGAACTGTTCGCTGAAAAAGCCGAGCGTCGCGTACGCCTGGGCCTGATCCTGTCGCAACTGGTCGGCGAGAACAACCTGCAAGCCCAGCCTGAGCAGGTCAAGGCGCAAGTCGAAGACTTCGCCCAGAGCTACGAAGACCCGCGCGAAGTGCTGAAGTACTACTACAGCGATCGTCGCCGTCTGGCCGAGGTGGAAGCTCTTGTATTGGAAGAAAACGTCGTCAACTACGTCCTGGGCCTGTCGAAAACGTCGTCCAAGGTTGTGGCTTTTGACGAACTGATGGGAAGCAACGCTCAAGCGTAATTCAGCACCGGCCGGAGCGGGCACTATGCACCAAGTTGGATGTAACAATTTGGTGTAATATTGCCTTTCCGGCCTAGCTGCTTCACAAGGAAATAGAATGACTGGTTTTAACCGTAATCCGGCGCTGGACACTGAAATGCTCGGCCTGGTGCCGATGGTGGTCGAACAAAGCGGTCGCGGCGAGCGTTCGTACGATATTTACTCGCGCCTGCTCAAGGAACGCATCATCTTCATGGTCGGTCCCGTCAACGACCAGATGGCGAACCTGGTGGTCGCGCAGCTGCTGTTCCTGGAAAGCGAAAATCCGGACAAGGATATCTCGCTGTACATCAATTCGCCTGGCGGCTCGGTCTCGGCCGGTCTGGCGATCTTCGATACGATGCAGTTCATCAAACCTGACGTATCGACGCTGTGTACCGGCATGGCCGCCTCGATGGGCGCCTTCCTGCTGGCCGCCGGCGCCAAGGGCAAGCGTTTCTCGCTGCCGAACTCGCGCATCATGATTCACCAGCCGTCGGGCGGTTCGCAAGGCATGGCGTCCGACATCGAGATCCAGGCCAAGGAAATCTTGTATCTGCGTCATCGTTTGAACGCGATCATGGCCGAACGCACCGGCCAAACCGTCGAGCAGATCGCCAAAGACACCGATCGTGACCGTTTCATGTCGGCGGAAGAGGCTGTAGAGTACGGATTGATCGACAAAATGTTGTCCAACCGGGCTTGATGCTTTCATCGCAGCATTGCTGCGCAGCATTGCTGAGTAACGCCCGGGCGATCAATCGTTCGGGCGTTTCGTTTTTATTTCGGGTAGCATGTAGTGGTAGACGGACTTTTCCGGGCCGCCACATACGCTGCAACAGCAAAGCCATTCTGTAACTCAAAGAAAACTGCCCCATGTCAGACAAAAAATCCTCCAGCGGCGAAAAATTACTGTACTGCTCGTTTTGCGGCAAGAGCCAGCACGAGGTAAAGAAACTCATCGCCGGCCCGTCGGTGTTCATCTGCGACGAGTGTATTGACCTGTGCAACGACATCATCCGCGACGAAACCTCGGCCATCGAGTCCGTCGCCGGCGCCAAGTCGGACCTGCCTACCCCGCATGAAATCAAGGACTTGCTGGACCAGTACGTCATCGGCCAGCAAACCGCCAAGCGCATCCTGTCGGTGGCCGTG
Source organism: Duganella sp. AC917 (assembly GCF_979258245.1). Lineage (NCBI taxonomy): Bacteria > Pseudomonadati > Pseudomonadota > Betaproteobacteria > Burkholderiales > Oxalobacteraceae > Duganella > Duganella sp. AC917. The sequence goes on along the minus strand of NZ_OZ409848.1, from coordinate 2,123,069 downwards.
TACAACCACTACAAGCGCTTGAAGCACCTGGGCAAGAAAGACGACATCGAACTGGCCAAGAGCAACATTTTGCTGGTCGGTCCGACCGGCTCGGGCAAGACCTTGCTGGCGCAGACCTTGGCGCGCATGTTGAACGTGCCGTTCGTCATCGCCGACGCCACCACGTTGACCGAAGCGGGCTATGTGGGCGAGGACGTCGAGAATATCATCCAGAAACTGTTGCAGAGCTGCAACTACGACGTTGAGAAAGCGCAGCGCGGCATCGTCTACATCGATGAGATCGACAAGATTTCGCGCAAGTCCGACAACCCGTCCATCACGCGCGACGTGTCGGGCGAGGGCGTGCAGCAGGCGTTGTTGAAACTGATCGAAGGCACGATGGCATCGGTGCCGCCACAAGGCGGGCGCAAGCATCCTAACCAGGACTTCGTGCAGATCGACACCACCAACATCATGTTCATCTGCGGCGGCGCGTTCGATGGTCTGGCCAAGGTCATCGCCAACCGTTCGGAAAAATCGGGCATCGGCTTCTCGGCCAGCGTCAAGAGCAAGAAGGAGCGCAACGCCAGCGAAGTGCTGCTGGAAGCGGAACCGGAAGATCTGATCAAGTTCGGCCTGATTCCCGAGCTGGTCGGCCGTCTGCCAGTGGTCGCCACCTTGTCGGAACTGACCGAAGAGGCGCTGATCCAGATCCTGATCGAGCCGAAGAACGCACTGGTCAAACAGTACGCCAAGCTGCTGGACATGGAAGGCGCCGAGCTGGAGATTCGTCCGGCCGCGCTGCACGCGATCGCCAAGAAGGCGCTGGCCCGCAAGACCGGCGCGCGCGGCCTGCGTTCGATCCTGGAACATGCTTTGCTGGACACGATGTATGAACTGCCAAATGAAACCAATGTCACCAAAGTGGTTATCGATGAAAATACGATCACCAGTGGCGCGAAACCTTTATTGATATACCAAGACCAGGCTAAAGCGTCTGGTGAGAATTAAATAACTTGTGCACACTTGCCGCACGCCGACGCAAAATTCATTTCGCATCCGTGGGGCAAGGCGGTACAATTTAAATCAATAAAAGAGCAGGCTTCATTCGAAAAGCCACACGTGACAGCCGCTGTCGCGCGTGGCTTTTTTATTGGATTGGTTTCTTTTAGAATGGTCTGGCTGCTTTGAAAAGACTCTTTTTTAAGGGAATTATTTCTTGTAGTCTGGTCTTGTGATTCGGCATATCAGCGCCCACATCATAATCACGCTTTCACATAAGGTACGCCATGACAACTTCCAAATTAACAGAGCAAACTCAGCTGCCGTTATTGCCCCTGCGGGATGTTGTAGTCTTCCCGCATATGGTGATACCGCTGTTCGTGGGTCGCCCCAAGTCGATCAAGGCGCTGGAAGCCGCAATGGAGCAGGGCAAGAGCATCATGCTTGCCGCGCAAAAAGCGGCCGCCAAGGACGAACCTTCTGCCTCCGATATTTATGAAATCGGCTGCGTGGCCAATATTCTGCAAATGCTGAAACTGCCGGACGGTACCGTGAAGGTGCTGGTCGAAGGTTCGCAGCGCGCGCGCATCAACCGCATCACCGACACGCCGACGCACTTCGTGGCCGACCTGACGCCGCTCGATTCCGAGCTGGGCGACGATTCGGAAATCGAAGCCATGCGCCGCGCAATCGTTCAGCAGTTCGACCAGTACGTCAAGCTGAACAAAAAGATCCCGCCTGAAATCCTCGCCTCGCTGTCGGGCATCGACGACGCCGGCCGCCTGGCCGACACCGTCGCCGCGCACCTGCCGCTCAAGCTCGAGCAGAAACAGGTGATCCTGGAAATCTTCAGTGTTGCCAAGCGTCTGGAACATCTGCTGGGCCAGCTGGAAGGCGAACTCGACATTCTGCAGGTCGAAAAGCGCATCCGTGGTCGCGTCAAGCGCCAGATGGAAAAATCGCAGCGCGAGTACTACCTGAACGAGCAGGTCAAAGCCATCCAGAAGGAACTGGGCGAGGGCGAAGACGGCGCCGATCTGGACGAGCTGGAGAAAAAGGTCGCGCTGGCCAAGATGCCGAAAGAGGCACTGGACAAGGCCACCGCCGAGCTGAAAAAACTGAAACTGATGTCGCCGATGTCGGCCGAAGCAACGGTCGTGCGCAACTACATCGACACGTTGGTCGGCCTGCCGTGGAAGAAGAAGTCCAAGGTCAACAACGACCTGGCGAACGCTGAAAAAGTGCTCGAGGGCGATCACTACGGGCTGGACAAGGTTAAAGAACGCATCCTGGAATATCTTGCAGTCCAACAACGCGTCGACAAGCTGAAAGCGCCGATCTTGTGCTTCGTCGGTCCTCCGGGCGTGGGTAAAACCTCGCTGGGCCAGTCGATCGCCCGCGCCACGAACCGCAAGTTCGTGCGCATGGCGCTCGGTGGCGTGCGTGACGAGGCCGAGATCCGCGGCCACCGCCGTACCTACATCGGCTCGATGCCGGGCAAGGTGCTGCAGTCGCTGGCGAAAGTCGGCGTGCGCAATCCGCTGTTCCTGCTCGATGAGATCGACAAGATGGGCGCGGACTTCCGCGGCGATCCGTCGTCGGCCCTGCTCGAGGTGCTGGACCCTGAACAGAACCACACGTTCTCGGATCATTACATCGAAGTCGACTTCGATCTGTCCGACGTGATGTTCGTAGCGACGTCGAACTCGTACAACATCCCGCCGGCGCTGCTGGACCGTATGGAAGTGATCCGCCTGTCCGGTTACACGGAGGACGAAAAGACCAGCATCGCCCAGCGTTACCTGCTGCCTAAACAGATCAAGAACAACGGTCTGAAGGAAGAGGAAATCGCCGTCAGCGAAGCCGCGTTGCGCGACATCATCCGTTACTACACCCGTGAAGCGGGCGTGCGGTCGCTGGAACGCGAAGTGTCGAAGATCTGCCGCAAGGTCGTCAAGATGCTGCTGCTGAAGAAGTCGGAGAAGAAAGTCGCCGTCACGCCGAAAAACCTGGACAAGTTCCTGGGCGTGCGCCGCTACGACTTCGGTGTGGCCGAGAAAGAAAACCAGATCGGCCAGGTCGTCGGTCTGGCATGGACCGAGGTGGGCGGCGATCTGCTGACCATCGAAGCCGTACAAATGCCGGGCAAGGGCGGTGTGATCCGTACCGGCACGCTGGGCGACGTAATGAAGGAGTCGATCGAAGCGGCCCGCACCGTGGTGCGCAGCCGTGCCAACCGCCTCGGCATCAAGAACGAAGTGTTCGAGAAGAGCGACATCCACATCCACGTGCCAGAAGGCGCAACGCCGAAAGACGGTCCTTCGGCCGGCGCGGCGATGACGGTGGCGATGGTGTCGGTATTTACGGGCATTCCGGTCCGCGCCGACGTGGCCATGACGGGCGAGATCACCCTGCGCGGCGAAGTGTTGCCGATCGGTGGCTTGAAAGAAAAACTGCTGGCGGCCCAGCGCGGTGGCATCAAGACCGTGCTGATCCCCGAGCAGAACGTCAAGGACCTGGCCGACATCCCGGACAATGTCAAAAACAAACTGGAAATCGTGCCGGTGCGTTGGATCGACAAAGTGTTGGAAATCGCGCTGGAACGCCTGCCGGATCCGTTGACGGAAACCGCGCCGGTGGAGGCGGTGGCTGCAGCTGCCACCAAAACCGACGGCCAAACAGAAGTGGTAAAACACTAACTTTTGTTCGGCATTAGTATCTGGTATTGCAAAAACAGGCGCTTTTATGGCGCCTGTTTTTTATTTTGGCCCACTTTTCTACAGTACAACGCTTGACACGACACAGGGCTGGCTTGTTTAATACGGCCTGAGATTTTTCTCGGCCAGGACTGCGGTTTTAAATACCGGAGTTTAGCGGCTAAACGATATAACCTTTGTGACGGGGAATTGCTTTGAATAAGACTGAATTGATCGACCATATTGCCACTTCCGCTGACATCTCGAAAGCTGCCGCTGCGCGCGCGCTGGACGCGGTGATCGACGGCGTGACCACGACCCTGCAAAACAACGACAGCGTGACCCTGGTCGGCTTTGGTACCTTCTCCGTGAGCGAGCGCGCTGCCCGCACCGGCCGCAACCCACGCACCAAGGAAGAGATCACCATCGAAGCAGCTAAAGTTCCTAAATTTAAAGCTGGTAAAGCTTTGAAAGATGCTGTAAACTAACGGACTTCGGTGAGCAGCTCATGTAAATGAACGGCTCACTTGAGAAAAAAGCGGCAAAACGGGCGGTTAGCTCAGTTGGTAGAGCGGAGCCCTTACAAGGCTTAGGTCGGGAGTTCGAGCCTCTCACCGCCCACCAGTTTTACGCTTGTAGCAAAAGTAGTACCCAGTGTTTTGTTGGAGCGGTAGTTCAGTTGGTTAGAATACCGGCCTGTCACGCCGGGGGTCGCGGGTTCGAGTCCCGTCCGCTCCGCCAACAAAACCTAGTAATGAGATTGACCCAAAGGAGCGGTAGTTCAGTTGGTTAGAATACCGGCCTGTCACGCCGGGGGTCGCGGGTTCGAGTCCCGTCCGCTCCGCCAAGAACAAGATACCCCGCAGCTTATAATGAGCTGCGGGGTTTTTCTTTTGTGCGCCGCGTATATCGCCGTGCTTGAAATTGAATATCGCCAGGCCGGCTATATATTAGCGGTGTCGTGGGAATATATTAACTTTGTGGTGAATATGCTCATGCCGGCGCTGCGGCTTCGGCAACCCGGCGCGGCGCGGCTGTTGCGGTGGGCTTCGGAGGTGCCGTTCTGTCATGATTTACCCTTGCTATAGAGGGTGCCTCACTGTAAAATCCGCGAACCGGAATTGGCGAACGCGAGTTCGCCTTTTTTGTATGTGCAAGTTCCACTCAATCCGAATTGGCAGACCATGTTTGAATTTATTCGTACCCATCAACGCTTGATGCAGATTCTCCTGGCGATCATCATCGTCCCTTCGTTCGCGTTAGTCGGTCTCGAGGGCTACAAAGGCTTCGGCGAGGACGCCACCACGATCGCCAAGGTTGCCGGTCAACCGGTGAGCCAGCAAGAGTTCGACAACGCGCTGCGCAACCAGCTCGACAGCTATCGCCAGCGCATGGGCGCGCAGTTCGACCAGAAAATGTTCGACACGCCCGAATTCAAGCAAAACCTGCTCGACCAGCTGATCGCCGAACGCGCGATCGCGGCCGAAGTCACCCGCGCCAACCTGAGCGTGAGCGACGTGCAGCTGCAAAAAGCCATCACCGAACTGTTCGGCGGCCCTGGCACCTTCGACATGGAGCGCTACAAGCAGATCCTGGCCGCGCAGGGCTTGACCCCGGCCATGAACGATGCCCGCATGCGCCGCGACATGGCCTTGCAACAGTTGGCCGGCTCGGTGCAGAGCACCGGTTTCGCGCCGCGCACCGTCGCCAAGACGCTGTCGGACATCGGCGCGCAGGAACGCGAAGTACAGGAACTGCTGCTGCCGATCGCCGATTTCGTGCCGCAGGTTAAAGTTACCGATGCGATGGTCAAGGCTTACTACGACAAGAACGGCAAGTTCTTCGAAGTGCCGGAGCAGGCCAAGATCGAATACGTCGTCCTCAACAGCGACGCCGTGCTGAGCCAGATCGCCGTCACCGACGCTGAAGTCGCCACCTACTACAACGCCAACCAGGCCGCGTTCACGACGCCGGAAACGCGCCGTGCCGCACACGTGCTGGTCGCGCTGAAAAAGGGCGCCAACGCCGCCGAGACCGCCGCCGCCAAGGCCAAGGCCGACGCCATCGTTGCCGAGCTGCGCAAGAACCCTGCCGATTTCGCCAAGGTTGCCAAGGCCAAGTCGGAAGATCCGGTATCGGCCGAGCAGGGCGGCGATCTGGACATCGTCACCAAAGGCGTGCTGCCGGCTCCGGTCGAGGCAGCGGTCATGAAGCTCAAGCAGGGCGAGATCAGCGATGCTGTGCAATCGGAGTACGGTTTCCACGTGCTGACCGTCAGCGCGCTGACCCCGGCCGTCGTCAAGCCGCTGGACGCGGTCAAGACCGAGGTCGCCGACGCGCTGAAAAAGCAGAAAGCCACCAAGAAGTATTCCGAAATGGCCGAAGCTTTCACCAACACCGTCTACGAGCAGTCCGATAGCCTGAAGCCGGTTGCCGACAAGCTGGGCCTGAAGATCGAAACCGCCGCCAACGTCTCGCGCAATCCATCGCCGATGGCCGGCCCGGCGCCGTACAACAACGCCAAGTTCCTGGCCGCGCTGTTCTCGAACGATTCGATCACCAGCAAGCGCAACACGGAAGCGGTCGAAGCCGCGCCGAGCACGCTGATCGCCGGCCGTATCGTCGAATTCAAGCCTGCTGCCAAGCGTCCGCTGGCCGAAGTCGATGCGGCGATCCGCCAGCGCGTGACCATGGAAGAAGCCGGCAAGCTGGCCACCAAGGCGGGTGCCGAAAAGCTGGCCGCGGTCAAGAAATCCGGCGACGCCACCGGCTTTGGCGCGGTCAAGCTGGTATCGCGCGCCAAGGCCGAAGGCATCAACGGTCTGGCCATGCAGGAAGTGATGAAAGCGGACACCACCAAGCTGCCGGCGTATGTCGGCGTGGACGTGCCTGGCATGGGTTATGGCGTCTACCGCATCGGCAAGGTGCAGCAGCCTGCCGAGCAGGATGCCGAGCGCCGCAAGTCGGAAGCCGAGCAGATCAACTCCATCGTCGCGCAGCAAGAGATGTATGAATACATCCAGGTGCTCAAGCAGCGCGCCAAGGTCAAGATCCTCAAGCCGATCCAGACCGCAGCGGTGACCGAAGTCAAATAAGCAGCACAGCAAGACCAAGAAAAGCCCCGAACGTCGACAGCGTTCGGGGCTTTTTTATGCAACGGACGGACCAGGTTCTATCAGAAGGTGTAACCGACCCGCGCGTAGTAATACCCGCCATTGATCCCGATCGGCGAGAACGACGGGTACTGGGTCACGGCCGCCGTGTTCAGCGCCGCGCGCGCCGCCGCCACGTAGTCCTGGTTCACCTTGCCCGGATACTTGTTGAACAGGTTGTTGGCGCCGGCCGACACCGTCACTGCCTTGGTGACCCGGTACGACACCTCCAGATCCGTGGTGAACAAGGTGTCGATTTTGGTCTCGAAGTAGGTGACGTTGTTGAGCGAGCTGTAACCCGACGACGGCCCATAAATCGATTCCCGCAGATTGACCGTCCAGTCTCCGTTCTTCCACAAGCCGCCCAGATTCACGCGCACCTTCGGCGACGAATTCTCCAGCGAGGCGATGGCCGACTGGTCCAGCAGACGCTGCGGCAGCAACTGCGCCGGCGCCTGGTTGACCTTGGTCACCGTCACCTTGTTGTAGTTGGCGGCGGCCGACCAGTCCACCCGGCCCAGCTCGCCAAAATTACTCCCGTACGACAGCACCGCCTCGATTCCTCTGTTGCGCGTGTTGGCCGCGTTCGAGAACACGCTGATGCCGGTACGGGTGACGGTCGGGTCCAGGATGTTGCCGTTGGCGCGGATGGCCGCAACCACCGCCGGCGAATTGACGGTGTTGCCGGACCCGAACAAGGTGCCGCTGCCGACGATGCGGTCGTGGATGCTGATGCTGTAGGCGTCGACCGTGACGGTTGCTTTCGGCACCGGATGGAACACCATGCCCAGGCTGTAGTTCTGTGATTTTTCAGGTTTGAGCCCGTTGATGCCGACCAGCGCGGCGGCCGGCGAGTTCGGCGCCAGTTGGACCGACGCCTGCGTCGGCGAGACGTTGGTGGCCGAGTAGTACTGCTCGGCCATGGTCGGCGCGCGGAAACCGTTGCTGACCGTGCCGCGCAGCGCGAACGCCGGTGTGAAGTCGTAGCGGCCGGTGAATTTGCCCACGCGTGCGCTGCCGAAGTCGCTGTAGTCCTCGAAGCGGGCGGCGACGTCGAGTTTCAGGTTGGCGACGGGCGAGCCGGCCACGTCGAGATAGACCGATTTGTTGTTGCGGTCGTGCTTGCCGGCGTCGGTCAACGAGAAGCCGGGATACGATTGCGAGCCTTCCTTGTAGCGCGAAGCGGGATCGCCGGCGCCGATCTCGTAGCCGTCGCGGCGGTACTCGATACCGCCGGCCACCGACAGCGGCGACGCCCAGCCGATGGCGAACTCGCGGTTCACTTCCAGCGACGTGGTCCACTGGATGGCGGTGAACGTGCCGGCGTGGAACAAGGTCGGCGACGATCCGGTGTCGTTGAACAGCGAGATGTTGCCCGAGTTTTTGACGCCGATTTCGGCCTCGTCCTTGCCGTAGGTGCTGCTCAGGTCCCAGTTCCAGCCTGCCAGCTCGCCCTTGGCGCCGCCGGTGAAGCCGTAGTCGGTCTCGTCCAGCGTCTGCTTGGGGTTGAAGCCGTTCGGGTACATGCGCGGAATGCGGTTCGGCACGCGGTAATTCTGGAACGAGTCGGCCTTCTTTTTGCCGTAGGTGTCGATGGTGTACAGCTCGGTGCCACCGAGGTCGATGCCGCCGTTCAACGAGATCAGGTTCAGGTGATACGCGGCGTCGCCGGAAATCTTGTTGGCGTACGGATAGCCGTCTGCCTGGGTCAGGGTCGGCATGGCGGCCAGGTTGGCCGGGTTGGTCACGCGCGGGTCGATGTCCGAGCGCATGCTGTGACCGTGGTATTTGGTTTCGCCGGTCAGGTTCAGGTAGCTGTTGGCGCTCGGTTCGAAGCCGATGTTGAAGGCGGCGTCGCCGGTCTTGCCGCCTTCGTCGAAGTAGCGTCCGCCGGTGCCGGTCAGCGAACCGCCCGAGCTATCTTTTTTGAGGATGATATTGATCACGCCGGCGATTGCGTCGGTGCCGTACTGGGCCGCGGCGCCGTCCTGCAGCACTTCGATATGGTCGATGGCGGCCACCGGGATGAAGTTGAGGTCGGTCGCGGCGCCGCCCTGGAACGGGCCGGCCAGCACGGCCAGGTTGGCGGTGGTGTGGCGGCGTTTGCCGTTGACGAGCACCAGCGTGTTGTTCGGGCTCAGGCCGCGCAACCGGGCCGAGAGTGTCATGTTGGCGGTGTCGCCGCCGAACGCCTGGGCAGTGAAAGAGGGCAGGTTTTGCGCCAGCGCCTGGATCAGGTCGGGCTGGCCGGTGCGTTCGAGCGAGCCGGAATCGAGCACCTGGATCGGCGAAGCGCTGTCGACGGCTTTCAGGCCGCCCCGGCGCGTGCCGGTGACGATGACGGCCGAGATATTGTCACCAACGGCGGCGGCGGGCGCCGGTGTTGCGGCCGCTGCGGCGTCGTCGGCAGCGGATGAGGCGTCGGCGGCCATGACGTGTGCCGCCGCGCCGGCGGTCAGTGCCAGCAATACGGCTTGGGTCAACAGGCGTTTTTTCGTGTGCATCGGATGCTTCATTGGTGCCGCTCCTTCTGGTTTAAAAAATTAGGCGCAAGTGTCCCCATACCCCGTCGCGGGGTTTTCTTTTGGGTTCGTGGTTAAAGGCACGCCGGCATGAAACTGGCGTAAGGGACAATTACCTTATCGCAAGATGTGTGCCAAGATAGCAAACTGAAAGCTATGTAAATACTTTAGCGAACTGGAAGGGGCGGCTGCCCGGGAGCGGATTTTTTTGTGCAGAAATCCGCATCAGACGCTTTGTAACAAAGTTGTTACAAGCGCCGCTTGCGGATGCACTGTTTTGGGATGGTGCGGCGTTTACTGCGCGGCTGCGATCAAACGCGTCGCTGCCTTGTCGAAGGCGGTTGTGTCGATATCGTCAAGCTCGAGCACCGTGGCCTGGCCGAACTTCACGAAGTTGCGGTCGATCGAGCGCAGATATGCCGGATCGTAATGCCGCTCCAGCAATTCCTCGACCAGCGGCGCCATCTGCCCGCCGTCGGACATCGACTGCCAGCGGCTGATGGTCTCGCGCCCGTGCAATGCCGTCAGATGTTCCAGCTGCTCGTTCAACGACGCCGGGCTGACCAGGAAATGCTGGTAATCCTCCATTAACAGACGCACCCGGTTGGCGCGCGACAAGGTCAGCGAAATGCAGTCCGATGCCCGCATCGTTTCCATCAATGCGGCCGGCACGCGCAGATTACCGACTTTCTTGCTCTCGGATTCGACGAACACGGGCAGCGCCGGGTCGAAGCGCTGCAGCCGGTCCCAGATGGCCGTCTCGAAGGCCTTCTGGCTGGGCTGCGGCTGGCTCGGCAGATTGCCCAGCACCGACCCGCGGTGCGCGGCCAGTTGTTCCAGGTCCAGAACCTGCGCGCCGCGCGCGTCCAGCACTTCCAGCAGACGGCTCTTGCCGCTGCCGGTTGTGCCGCACACGACTTTGAAACGCAGCGGCGGCGCCACTTCCAGCGCGGCGCTGACGTGCGCGCGGAACGCCTTGTAGCCGCCGTCGAGCTGCACCACCGGCCAGCCGACCTTGGCCAGGATATGCGCCATCGAGCCGCTACGGTTGCCGCCGCGCCAGCAATAGATCAGCGGGCGCCATTCGCGCGGCTTGTCCAGCCACAGCTGCTCCAGATGCCTGGCGATATTGTTCGCCACCAGTACCGCGCCAACTTTTTTCGCCTCGAACGAATTGATCTGCTTATACATGGTGCCGACGCGGATACGTTGCTCGTCGTCCAGTACCGGCGCGTTGATGGCGCCGGGCAAATGGTCAAGCGCATATTCTGACGGGCTGCGCGCGTCGATGATGGCGTCGAAACTGCCCAGCTGCTGCAGCACGTCGTCGATGCCGAGAATTTCCGGATACTTCATTTTGCCTTGATGGTTTTTTGCAGGACTGGCCAGATATGGGCCAGGATGGTCGGATGGGCCTCTGCCAGCGGATGCAGGCGGTCGGCCTGGAACAGCTGGGTCTTGTCGGCGACGCCTTCAAGCATGAACGGCACCAGTGGCGCGTTGAATTCCTTGCTCAGCGCGCCATACATGGCGAAGAATTTGTCCGAGTAATCGCGCCCATAGTTGGGCGGAATCCGCATGCCGACCAGCATCACTTTCGCGCCGGCCTTGGTGGCCGCCTCGTTCATGGCGCGCAGATTGGCCTCGGCGGCCTTGACCGGCAGCCCGCGCAGGCCGTCGTTGGCGCCCAGTTCGATGACGACCAGCGCCGGGTTGTACTTCGCGAGCAATGCCGGCAGGCGGGTGCGGCCGCCGCTGGTGGTCTCGCCGCTGACGCTGGCGTTGATGAGCACTGCGTCGATTTTCTCGTCCTTGAGTTTTTTCTCGGCCAGCGCGACCCAGCCGGCGCCGCGCGCCAGGCCGTATTCGGCAGACAGGCTGTCCCCCAGCACAAGCACGGTTTTTGGTGCAGAATAGGCGCTCGCCGCTGCCGACAACAAGAGCAGGGCGGCCAGTGCGTGTACACTTAGTTTCTTCGATAAATCTGTTACCAACTTACTCAATACATTTCGCATGCCCGATTTCCCTAAAGCGTCTTCCAATTTTGTTCCCGATGGTCCCGGCGGTTATAGCACGGCCGCTGCCGCGCAGACGGTCTCCCAAGTGCACAGCCCCGCCATCGCCGTCAGCGGCCTGGCCAAGCGGGTCGCCGATGCCAGTGGCGAACTGACGATTTTGCACGAGGTCGATTTTACCGTGCAAAAAGCCGAGACGCTTGCCATTGTAGGCGCTTCCGGATCGGGCAAGTCCACTTTGCTCGGTTTGCTGGCCGGTCTGGACACGCCAAGCGCCGGCAAGGTGGTGCTCGATGGCGTCGACATCTACGCCCTCGACGAGGACGGTCGCGCCGCGCTGCGCAAGGAAAAGCTGGGCTTCGTGTTCCAGTCGTTCCAGTTGCTGGCGCATTTGACGGCGGTTGAAAATGTCATGTTGCCATTGGAATTGAGCGGCGCCACGCATGCCCGCGAAAAGGCCGAGGCCATGCTGGATCGGGTAGGGCTGTCGAGCCGGTTGAAGCACTATCCCAAGTATCTGTCCGGCGGCGAGCAGCAGCGGGTAGCGCTGGCGCGCGCATTTGTCACCGAGCCGCCGCTGCTGTTTGCCGACGAGCCAACCGGCAGCCTGGACGCCGCCACCGGCGAATCGGTCATCAAACTGATGTTCGAATTGAACCGCCAGCATGGCTCGACGCTGGTGTTGGTCACGCACGACCAATCGATGGCGGCGCGTTGCGGCCGCACCATCACGATCGCCGCCGGCCGCCTGGTTTAACAGGCTTCCGGGCGGCCGGAACATTACCTGCCGTGATGCTGCACCATCCGGTTGAACGCCACCCGGATCGCCGGTATCAACTCGCCGGCGGTCAAGCCGATCGGTCCGGCGCCATCGGCCACCAGCACATCGGCCGCCATGCCGTGCAGCCAAACCGCCCCCAGCGCCGCCTCCCACTGCGGCCAACCCTGCGCCATCAAACCGCCGCATAGGCCGGCCAGCACATCGCCTGTCCCGGCCGTCGCCAACGCCGGATTGCCGGTGGTGTTGATGACAACCCCGCCGGTCGGCGCGGCGATCACCGTCCCGGAACCCTTCAGCACCACCACCGCGTTCAACGACGCCGCCAGTTTGCGCGCCGCCAGCACCCGGTCCGCCTGCACCTCGCCTACCGAACACTCCAGCAAGCGTGCCGCCTCAAGCGGATGCGGCGTCAGCACAGCCGGATGCTTGCGGCCCGCCAGCGCCTCGCGCAGCGACGGCGTTGCCGCGATCAGATTGAGCGCGTCGGCATCGGCCAGCAAAGCCCCGTCGCAGGCGATGGCGCGCGCCAGCAGCCCGGCCGCGGCCGCTGACGCCCCCAGCCCCGGCCCGACCACCAGGGTGGCCGTCTCCAGGTCGAAATCACCGGCGGCGCGACACATCAGTTCCGGCTGGCCGGCGTCGTACGGCAGCGGCTCGCCGACAAACAGCGCGTAGACGCGGCCGGCGCCGCCATGCAGCGCGGCGCGCGAGGCCAGCAATGGCGCCCCGGCCATCCCGGGCGCACCGCCGATCACCGCCACGTTGCCGTAGCTGCCCTTGTGCGAACTGTGCTGGCGCGGACGCAGATGCCGCGCGAACAGTTTGACGTCGTTCACATCCATGCTCGCCGCCGGGAACAGGGCCGCGTCGATCTCCAGCCGCGACACGTCCACCAGCCCGGCGTAATCGCGGCCCTCGCACGTATGCAGGCCCGGCTTGTTGCCGATGAAGGTGATCGTATGGGTGGCGCGCACGGCCACGCCTTCCGGCCCGACGATGGCGCCGGTGTCGGCGTCCAGGCCGCTGGGAACGTCCAGCGCCAATACCTGGCACGTCAGCTGGTTGTTGACCGCCTCCACCAGCGCCCGCATCGCGCCGCTCAGCGGGCGTTTCAGGCCGATGCCGAACAGGCCGTCGACCACCAAACTCCAGTCGGTGCCGGCCACCAGCGACCCGGCGCCATCGACGGTGTCGTCGATGTCGGCAAAGCGCGCGTCGCTGACGCTGGCACGCTGCAGCGCCGTCTCGCGCTCGGCCGAGGGTTCTGCGGTCGGCGGGTAGTGCAGGATCGTGACGTTGGCACCGGCGTAGGCCAGATGCGCGGCCGCCTCCAGCGCGTCGCCGCCGTTGTTGCCGGGACCGGCGAGCACGAGGACCCTGGCATGGTTGGTGGAGAACGGCAGCATGTCGAGCGCCGCGTTGGCGCCGGACTGGCCCGCGCGCTGCATCAGCGCGCCGTCCGGGAGTACCGCTGCGGCGGCGTGTTCGATGGCGCGGATTTCGGCGACGGAGTAGAGTCTGTTCATGGTGACATCTTAGCATCAAAATTTGTCACGGCACGGCAGGAACGCCGCTTCCACGCGCGCGCCCGACCCACTACAATAGACGCTTCACTTGGCGTTTTGAGGCATGCATGGATTGGCAATTCTGGATCGACCGCGGCGGCACGTTCACCGACATCGTGGCGCGTCCGCCCGATGGCCGCTTGCGCACCTTGAAACTGTTGTCCGAAAATCCGGAACACTACGCCGACGCCGCCATCGCCGGCATCCGCCAGATGATGGGCGTGGCCTCGGGCAAGCCGATTCCCGTGGCGCAGATCGGCGCCGTCAAGATGGGCACCACGGTGGCCACCAACGCGCTGCTCGAGCGCAAGGGCGAGCCGACCGCGCTGGCCATCACGCGCGGTTTCCGCGACGCGCTGCGCATCGCCTACCAAAACCGCCCACGGCTGTTCGATCGCCACATCGTGCTGCCCGAGCTGTTGTATCAACATGTGATTGAAATCGACGAGCGCGTCGGCGCCCACGGCGACATCGTCACCGCGCTCGATCTCGACGCCGCCCGCGCCGGCCTGCAGGCCGCCTACGACCAGGGCGTGCGCTCGCTGGCGATCGTCTTCATGCACGGCTACCGCTACCACGAGCACGAAAACCAGGTGGCCGAGGCCGCCCGCGCCATCGGCTTTACGCAGGTGTCGGTGTCGCACCAGGCCAGCCCGATGATGAAGCTGGTCGCGCGCGGCGACACCACCGTCGTCGACGCCTATCTGTCGCCGATCCTGCGCCGCTACGTCGACCAGGTGGCCGGCGAGATGCCGGGCGTGAACCTGCAATTCATGCAGTCGAGCGGCGGCCTGACCGACGCGCGCGCGTTCCAGGGCAAGGACAGCATCCTGAGCGGCCCGGCCGGCGGCATTGTCGGCATGGTGCGCGCCAGCAAGCTGGCTGGCTTCGACAAGGTGATCGGCTTCGACATGGGCGGCACCTCGACCGACGTGTCGCATTATTCCGGCCAGTTCGAGCGGGTGTTCGAAACCCAGGTCGCCGGCGTGCGCATGCGCGCGCCGATGATGAGTATCCACACGGTGGCCGCCGGCGGCGGCTCGATCCTGCATTTCGACGGCAGCCGTTACCGCGTCGGCCCGGACAGCGCCGGCGCCAATCCCGGTCCGGCCAGCTACCGGCGCGGCGGGCCGCTGGCGGTCACCGACTGCAACGTCATGCTCGGCAAGATCCAGCCGCAGCATTTCCCGCAGCTGTTCGGCGGCGACGGCCGCCAGCCGCTCGACGCCGACACCGTGCGCGATAAATTTGCCGAGCTGGCGGCGCAGATCTCCGCCACCACCGGCCTGGAAACCACCGCCGAGCAGGTCGCCGAGGGCTACCTGGACATCGCAGTGGGCAACATGGCCAACGCGATCAAGCAGATCTCGGTGCAGCGCGGCCACGACGTGACCGACTACACGCTCACCAGCTTCGGCGGGGCCGGCGGCCAGCACGCCTGCCTGGTGGCCGACGCGCTGGGCATGAAGACGGTGTTCGTCCACTCGCTGGCCGGTGTGATGTCGGCCTACGGCATGGGCTTGGCCGACCAGACCGCGATGCGCGAGGCCGCCGTCGAGGCGCGCCTGATCGAGCAGCTGCAATCGGACCTGATTGACCGGCTCGACGCGCTGGGTGAACAGGCCCGCGCCGAGCTGCACCGTCAGGGCGTGACCGACGCGCGCATCGCGCTGATACGGCGGGTGCATCTGCGCTACGAAGGCACCGATTCGGCGCTGATCGTGCTGTTCGATACCAACGACAGCATGCAGTCCCAATTCGAGGCGGCCTACCGCAAACGCTATTCCTTCCTGATGGAGGGCAAGGCGCTGATCGTCGAGGCGGTGTCGGTGGAGGCGGTCGGCAAATCCGACGCCCCGGCCGAACACGTCGATCCCGCGCCGCGCCGCGTCTCCGGGCTGGCGCCGCACGCGGTGGTGCCGATGTACGCCGGCGGCCGCTGGCGCCAGACCGGCCTGTACCAACGCACGTCCACGCGCATCGGCGACATCATCAAAGGCCCGGCCATCATCGCCGAGGCCAACGCCACCACCATCGTCGAACCGGGCTGGCAGGCCGAGGTGTCGCCGCACGACCACCTGGTGCTGCGGCGCGTGGCCGCGCTGCCCGAGCGGCGCGCCATCGGCACCAGCGCCGATCCGGTGATGCTGGAGATCTTCAACAACCTGTTCATGTCGATCGCCGAGCAGATGGGGCTGCGGCTGCAGAACACGGCATATTCCGTCAACATCAAGGAGCGGCTCGACTTCAGTTGCGCCATCTTCGACGCCGACGGCAACCTGATCGCCAACGCGCCGCACATGCCGGTGCACCTGGGCTCGATGGGTGAGAGCATCAAAGCGGTCATGCGCGAGAACGCCGGCAGGATGCGCTCCGGCGACGTCTACATGCTCAACGATCCCTACAACGGTGGCACGCACCTGCCGGACGTCACCGTGATCTCGCCGGTGTTCGACGAGGCCGGCGCGCAACTCCTGTTCTACGTCGGCTCGCGCGGCCACCACGCCGACATCGGCGGCACCACGCCCGGCTCGATGCCGCCGGACTCGCGCGTCATCGAGGAAGAGGGCGTGTTGATCAACAACTTCAAGCTGGTCGACGGCGCGGACGGCGGTCGCCTGCGCGACGCCGAAACGCGCGCCTTGCTGGCCGGCGCCCGCTATCCGGCCCGCAATCCGGACCAGAACATGGCCGATCTGCGCGCGCAGGTCGCCGCCAATCAGAAGGGCGTCGACGAGCTGCGCAAAATGGTCGCGCACTTCGGCCTGGACGTGGTGCAGGCCTACATGGGCCACGTGCAGGACAACGCCGAGGAGGCGGTGCGGCGGGTGATCGGCTCGCTCAAGGACGGCGTCTACACGCTGCCGCTCGATAACGGCGCGCAGATCCAGGTCGCGGTGCGGGTCGACCAAGCCAATCGCAGCGCCGAGATCGATTTCACCGGCACCTCGCCACAGCTCGACAACAACTTCAACGCGCCGTCGGCGGTGTGCATGGCGGCGGTCCTGTACGTGTTCCGCACTTTGGTCAACGACGAGATTCCGCTCAACGCCGGCTGCCTGAAGCCGCTGAAGGTAATCATACCGCCCGGTTCCATGCTCAATCCGCACTATCCGGCGTCTGTCGTTTCCGGCAATGTGGAAACCTCGACCTGCATCACCAACGCCCTGTACGGCGCTTTGGGCGTGATGGCCGCGGCGCAGGGCACGATGAACAACTTCACGTTCGGCAACGCCAAATACCAGTACTACGAAACGATCAGCGGCGGTTCCGGCGCCGGGCCGGGTTTCGACGGCACCAGCGTGGTGCAGACCAATATGACCAACTCGCGCCTGACCGATCCCGAGATACTTGAGTTCCGCTTCCCGGTGCGGCTGGACAGCTACGAGATCCGCCACGGCAGCGGCGGCGCCGGCAAGTGGCGCGGCGGCGACGGCGGCGTGCGCAAGGTGCGCTTCCTCGAGCCGATGACGGCGGCGATCCTGTCGAACAATCGCATCCACGCGCCGTTCGGCATGGCCGGCGGCGAACCGGGCGCGCTCGGGCGCAACACCGTGCTGCGCGCCGACGGCCGGGTCGAGCAACTGGGCCACATCGGCAAGGTCGACATGCAACCGGGCGACGTGTTCGTCATCGAAACGCCGGGCGGCGGCGGCTACGGTGACACGGTTGAGTAGCGCGGGCGAGCGGCAACCGGTGCGGTCGCCCGGCGGCGCGATGGCCGCGCGCGTGGCGGCGCACGACTGGGATGCCACCCCGCTGGGGCCGATCGCCGGCTGGCCGCCGGCCTTGCGCATCACTGCCAACCTGGTGCTGGCGTCGAATTTTCCTTCGTGCCTGGTGTGGGGCGAGCACAAGACCATGATCTACAACGACGCCTTCTGTCCGATCCTGGGCCAGAAGCCGGATGCGCTCGGGCAATCGTTCCAGCAGGTGTGGGCGGAGGCCTGGGACAGCCTGGACCCGATCTGGGCGTTGACCAGGGACGGCCAATCGACCTTCATCGAAGACTACCCGCTGGTCGTCAATCGCAACGGGGTCGGCGAGCAGGCCTACTTCACGTTCTGCTACAGTCCCGTTTTCGACGAGCATGGCCGCATCGTCGGCATGCTCGATACCGTCATCGAAACCACCGAAAAAGTGTTGGCGATGCGCGAGGCGGCGCGCTTTTCCGTCGCGCTCAAAAACGAACTGACCGCGCTGACGCAGGACCGTGACCGCATCTGGCAGCTGTCGAGCGATCTGATGCTGCTGCTCGACGCCGACGATGCCGTGGCGGCGGTCAATCCGGCGTTCAGCGCAACGCTGGGCTGGAACGAGGACGAGCTGCCGGGGCGCCCGTTCATCGAGCTGGTGCATCCGGCCGAGCGCGACCAGGTTCGGGCCAGCCTGGCCATGATACGCGTGGGGTCCGCCGCGTTGCGGCTGGAGAGCCAGCTGTGCCACAAGGACGGCCATTTCGTGTACATCGTCTGGACCAGCGCCCTCAACGGCAATTATCTGCTCGCCATCGGCCGCGACAGCACCGCCGAGCGCGAGGCCGCCGCCGCGCTCAAGCGCACCGAGGCCGCCTTGCAGCACGCGCAAAAGATGGAGGCGATCGGCAAGCTCACCGGCGGCGTCGCGCACGATTTCAATAATCTGCTGCAAATCATCTCCGGCAATCTGCAGTTGCTGTCGGCTGTGCTGGGCGCCGAGCACGTCGCGCTGCGTTACGTCGAGCGGGCGCTGGCCGGCGTCACGCGCGGCGCCAAGCTGGCCAGCTATCTGCTGGCGTTCAGCCGGCGTCAGGCGCTGGACCCGAAAGTGGTCAGCATCGACGGCCTGCTCGGCGCCATGGACGACATGCTGCGCCGCACGCTCGACGGCCAGGTCGACATCGAAACGCGCATCGGCCACGGCCTGTGGCACACATTTGTCGACACCGGGCAGCTGGAAAACGCGGTGCTCAATCTGTGCATCAACGCCCGCGACGCGATGGACGGCAGCGGCAAGCTGACCATCGTCATCGACAACGCGGTGCTCGACGACGACTACGCGCGCGCACACATCGAGGTCACCCCGGGCGACTATGTGATGATCGCCGTTAGCGACACCGGCAGCGGCATGCCGCCGGAAGTGCTGCAACGCGCGTTCGATCCGTTCTTTTCGACCAAGGCGGAGGGCAAGGGCACCGGGCTGGGGTTGTCGATGGTGTTCGGCTTCGTCAAGCAGTCGGGCGGCCATGTCAGCATCGCCACCGAGGTCGGCGCCGGCACCACGGTTCGGCTATACCTGCCGCGCTGCCACGAGGATCAGGACGCGCCGGCGGCGGGCGAGGGCGACCAGGCGGTGGTCGGCGGCACCGAGACCGTGCTGGTGGTCGAGGACAACGACGCGGTGCGCGACATCGCCGTCGAGATGCTGAGCGAACTGGGCTACAAGGTGCTGAAGGCCCACGACGCGGTCACTGCGATGGCCATCGTCGACAGCGGCGTGGCGGTCGATCTGCTGTTCACCGACGTCATCATGCCCGGGCCGCTGCGCAGTCCCGAGCTGGCGCGCCGGGCGCGCACCAAATTGCCCGGGCTGGCCGTGCTGTTCACTTCCGGCTATGCCGAAAACGCCATCGTCCACGACGGACGGCTCGATGCGGGCCTCGATTTGCTGGGCAAACCTTACACGCGCCAGGCGCTTGCGCGCAAAGTCCGCCAGGTGCTCGAGCGCCCGAAGGCGTAGCCGTCCGCGATGAGGCGGGCGCCGGCGGCTCGGCGCGGGGACATTGCGGCGATACCTGGGGGTGTGCCAAACGATACCGTTCATTCGGCGCTTGTTGAAAAGTTTGTCGCTCAGTAGAGTTGGCTTTTGTCCAACGACGAGACAACCATGCGTACGCTTTTCAGACTCCTGCGCGGACACGGAACCCCCAACTCGGCAGTCGTTTCCGCCTTCATCTTATGTGGGCTATATTTCGTGTCGTGGTATCTGATCACGCACTGGTCGGATTTTCCGGCGTCGACGATTTTCTACCGCTAGCCTGCTTGTCGCCAACTTACGCCGTGGTGGCGATACCGTACTTGCGCTGGGTGTGACTATACTGCGCCTGTAGCGCTTCCAGCGACGGATGGGCCGGATCGATCTTGCGCATGCGCTCCAATAAATAGGCGCACTGCTCGGCCAGCGGCATTTCCCAACCCAGATCGTCCAACTGCTTCAGCATCGCCGATGCCGCCGCCGGCAGCAGCGACATGTTCGCCGGCGCCTTGCGCAAGCCGGCGTTGAGCGTATCGAGCGCGCCCCGCAAATCGCCCTGGCCGCGCATCGTGGCCGCGTCGGCCAGCAGCTCGCCCACCTGCATCTTGATCTGCTCGCCCATGCCTTCGGCCAGGTCGTGGCGGCCGGCTTTTTCAAACACTTGCACGGCGTCGTCCATGGTCACACCGCTGTCGGTGTCGTTCATCAGGTTGAGCATGACGTTCGACGCTTGCTGGTCGAGCTTAATGTTCAGGCAACTGTGCACCAGACCGATCTTCAGGCCGGTCGACAGGCCGCGCGCGTTCTCGATGGCGTTGACGGCCGTGGTCAGCTCGGTGGCGGCGGCGACCAGGTTGCCGGCCATCTCCTGCACCAGCCCGGCGGCGATGGCGCGGCAGGCCTCGGTGTTGGCGTTGCCGCGTAAGGAGCGCTCCATGTCGCGGATTACGCCGCTGGCCTGGTTGGCGTCGCCTTTCTTGACCAGGGTCTTGACCAGTTTGACGTGGTCCTCGGGATCGCGGAATTCCGAGTACTTGGCCTTGGCGACCACCTGCTTGAAGGCTTTCTCCGCGACGCCGACGTCGCCAGTTTCCAGCGCCACTTCGCCCAAGTGGCGCAGCCGTCGCACCATGTTGGGCGAGATGCCGACCGCGTCCTCGAGCACCTTCTTGGCCGACTCTTGCTGGCCGAGCGCCTCATGGGTGCGCGCCAGCAGATCGTAGGCCGCCATGAACTTCGGATGGTCCTCCAGCAGGTTGACCAGCGTTTGCTGCGCCTCGACAAACTTCTGCAACCCGAACTGGCAGCGCGCCATGCCCAGGTGGGCCCAGGCGGTGGGGCGGGTCATCAGGATGGTTTGATAGACGAATTCGGCCTCCACCAGGTCGTCGATGGAGACCAGCAGTTCGGCGCGCAGCCGGGCGTAATCGTTGGCGTAGCGGGGATGCTTGTCTTCGCCTTCCTTGCAACTGGTGATGGCCTTGCGGATGCTGCCGGCGGCCAGTTGCTGGTACACCGGCCAGAACACGTCGCGCCGGTCGACGGCGCGGCCGATGCGCTGCAGCAGCGAATCGACGGTGAACGGTTTAAGGATGTAGTCGGTCGGCGCCAGTTCGACCGCGCCGATCACTTTGCTGTAGACGCCCTCCGAGGTGAGCATGATGAAGATGGTCCACTGCGCGATCAGCTTGTGGTGTCGCAGGTCTTCGAGCAATTGCTGGCCGTCCTGGCCATTGTTTTCGCCGCTGCCGTTGCCAAGGTCGTATTCGCACAGCACGATGTCGTAGGGTTTTTTTGACAACTGCCGGATGGCGGTGCCGGAACTGACCGCGTATTCGATCTTGGTGATCGACGATTGGTTGAGCATATTGTGCAGGCTGCCGCGCATACCCGGGTTCGGGTCGACGATGAGCACCGACAAGTCGCTATATTCTGCCATGGACGCAAACCCCTGCTTATATTCGGTCTAGCATACTCCAAGGCAAGTAAAAACGTTACAGAAACCCGCCGTTTAGCACCGAAACAAACGGTTTTGGGTTCGAAACCGTCGGAATTTGTTGCTTCGATGGCAGTTTTTGGGTGGAAATGCCGCTGTATGGAGGGCGTGCTAAAGGGTATAATGCGCGCAAAGGAACACTGCAAGAATTAGCCTCATGCCTCATCGCCCTTTAATCCGCAGCCTTGCTGCATCAACCATCCTCCAAATATGTTGATTCTGCCGGGCTCCAACGCCCTGTCCGCATTCCGTAGCCAACGCCTGTTGACCCAATTGCAAGCCGCGCTGCCGTCCGTCGCCGCCGTCCAGGCGCGCTATGTCCACTTCATCGATGCCGCCCAGCCGCTGTCTGCCGACGACACCAGCCGCCTTGGCGCGCTGCTGACCTACGGCGAGCCGGCCCACGCCGACAACACCGAAGGCGCGGTGGAAGAATTCTTCGTGATCCCGCGTTTCGGCACGATCTCGCCTTGGGCCTCCAAGGCCACCGACATCGTCCACAACTGCGGCATGGCGCACGTCAAGCGCGTCGAGCGCGGCATCGCGTTCCGCATCAACCTGAAGACGGGCATCCTGGGCAGCAGCATCGGCGCGCCGAAGAAGCTGTCGGACGCGGAAGTGCAAACCGTCGCGGCCTTGCTGCACGACCGCATGACCGAATCGGTGCTGCGCTCGTCGGAAGAGGCGGCAGGCCTGTTCCGCACGCTGGACGCCAAGCCGCTGGAATCGGTCGACGTGATCGGCATGGGCAAGAACGCGCTGGAGAAGGCCAACACGGACCTCGGCCTGGCGATGTCGGACGACGAGATCGAATACCTGGACGCCGCCTTCACCAAGGCCGGCCGCAATCCGACGGATGTCGAACTGATGATGTTCGCGCAGGCCAACAGCGAACATTGCCGCCACAAGATCTTCAACGCCGACTGGACCATCGACGGCGTGGCGCAACCGAAGTCGCTGTTCGGCATGATCAAGAACACCCACCAGCTGCAGCCGAAGGGCACCATCGTCGCCTACAGCGACAACTCGTCGATCATGGAAGGCGCCGAAGTGATGCGTTTCTTCCCGCAGGGCGAGGCGCAGCAGTACGCGCCGATGACCGAGTTAACGCACACGCTGATGAAGGTGGAAACCCACAACCACCCGACCGCCATCTCCCCGTTCCCGGGCGCGTCCACCGGCGCAGGCGGCGAGATCCGCGACGAAGGCGCGACCGGCCGCGGCGCCAAGCCGAAGGCCGGCCTGGCCGGCTTCACGGTCTCGAACCTGCTGCTGCCGGCCGCCGTGCAGGCCTGGGAAAACGACCACGACGTGACCGCCCCGGTTTCGGGATACCGCGATAGCGCGTCCGCCAAGGCCTACGGCAAGCCTGATCGCATCGCCTCGGCGCTGCAGATCATGATCGAAGGTCCGCTTGGCGGCGCCGCGTTCAGCAACGAATTCGGCCGTCCTGTGCTGGGCGGTTACTTCCGTACCTACGAACAGAATATCGGCAAGCAGTTCGCCGGCGCGCAGGACACCGTGTTCGGCTACCACAAGCCGATCATGATCGCCGGCGGCATCGGCAACATCTCCGGCCAGCATACGCACAAGAACGATATCCCGGTCGGCAGCCTGCTGGTGCAGCTGGGCGGTCCCGGCATGCGCATCGGCATGGGCGGCTCGGCCGCGTCGTCGATGGCGACCGGCACCAACACGGCCGACCTGGACTTCGACTCGGTCCAGCGCGGCAATCCGGAAATGGAACGCCGCGCCCAGGAAGTGATCAACGGCTGCTGGCAGCTCGGCGCCAAGAATCCGATCATCTCGATCCACGATGTCGGCGCCGGCGGCTTGTCGAACGCCTTCCCGGAGATCACCAACGACGCCAAGCGCGGCGCGATCTTCGACCTGCGCAAGATCCCGCTGGAAGAAAGCGGCATGGCGCCGAAAGAGATCTGGTCCAACGAATCGCAGGAACGCTATGTGCTGGCCATCGCGCCGGAAAGCCTGCCGCTGTTCCAGGCGCTGTGCGAGCGTGAGCGCTGCCTGTTTGCTGTCGTCGGCACCGCCACCGAAGAACGCCAACTGAAGCTGATCGATCCGGAACTGGGCAACGAGCCGGTCGACATGCCGATGGACGTCCTGCTGGGCAAACCGCCGAAAATGCAGCGCGATGCGCATCATGTGCAAAATGAATTCCCGGCCATCGACCTGACCGGCATCGAACTGGAAGAAGCGGCCAAACGCGTGCTGCTGCTGCCAACCGTGGGCGACAAGTCCTTCCTGATCACCATCGGCGACCGCACTGTTGGCGGCATGTCCGTGCGCGACCAGATGGTCGGTCCATGGCAGGTGCCGGTGGCAGATTGCGCCGTCACCGCGATGAGCTTTGAAGGTTATCTCGGCGAGGCGATGGCGATGGGCGAGCGCACGCCGCTGGCCGTCATCAACGCCGCCGCGTCGGGCCGCATGGCCGTCGCCGAATCGATCACCAACATCGCCGCCGCGCCGATCAAGGATATCTCCGACATCAAACTGTCGGCCAACTGGATGGCCGCCTGCGGCCAGCCGGGCCAGGACGCGGCGCTGTTCGACACCGTCAAGGCGGTCGGCATGGAACTGTGCCCGGCGCTGGGTATCAGCATCCCGGTCGGCAAGGATTCGCTGTCGATGCGCACCACCTGGAAGGATGACGGAGAGTCGAAAGCCGTCACTTCGCCGGTATCGCTGATCGTCTCGGCCTTCGCGCCGGTGTACGACGTGCGCAAATCGCTGACGCCACAGATCAAGACCGACGCCGGCGACACTGCCATCATCCTGATCGATCTGGGTCGCGGCAAGAACCGCCTGGGCGCCTCGGCGCTGTCGATGGTCATGGGCCAGCTGGGCAACGAGACGCCGGACGTCGACAATCCGCAAGACCTGAAAGCCTTCTTCGCCGCCATCCAGCAGTTGAACGCCGACGGCAAGCTGCTGGCCTACCACGACCGCTCCGACGGTGGCCTGTATGGCACCTTGACCGAGATGGCCTTCGCCGGTCGCGCGGGCCTGTCGATCAACCTCGACATCCTGACCCTGGAAGAGGGTCACGGCGCCGACCAGGGCGACGCCAAGAACTGGACCGGGCAGATCGCCGAACGCCGCAACGAGCAAACCCTGCGCGCGCTGTTCTCCGAAGAGCTGGGCGCGGTGATCCAGGTGCGCGCGGACGAGAAGTCGCTGGTCATGGACGTGCTGCGCTCCTTCAACCTGGGCGCGTGCAGCCATATCATCGGCAAGCCGAACGACCGTGGCGTGATCGAATTCACCCGCGACGCCAAGATCGTCTACAACCAGCCGCGTTCCGCGCTGCACCGCCTGTGGAGCGAAACCAGCTGGCGCATCGCCCGCCTGCGCGACAATCCAGCCTGCGCCGACGCCGAATATGACCGCATCCTGGACGAATCCGAGCCGGGCATGACGCCGAAGATCACCTTCGACCTGACCGAAAACGTGGCCGCGCCATTCATCGCGACCGGTGTGCGTCCGCGCGTGGCGATCCTGCGCGAGCAGGGCGTCAACTCGCATATCGAGACCGCCTATGTGATGCACCAGGCGGGCTTTAACGCCGTGGACGTGCACATGAGCGATCTGATTGCCGGCCGCGTCAAGCTGGACGACTTCCAAGGCATCATCGCTGTTGGCGGCTTCTCGTACGGCGACGTGCTGGGCGCCGGCGAGGGCTGGGCCAAGACGATCCTGTTCAATGCCGCGCTGTCCGAGCAGTTCGCCCGCTTCTTCGCGCGCACCGACAGCTTCGGCCTGGGCGTCTGCAATGGCTGCCAGATGATGAGCAACCTGAAGTCCATGATCCCGGGCGCGCATGCGTGGCCGAAGTTCACCACCAACAAATCGGAGAAATTCGAAGCGCGCTTCGCGATGGTGGAAGTGCTCGATTCGCCGTCGATCTTCTTCAACGGCATGGCCGGAACGCAGACGCCGATCGCCATCGCCCACGGCGAAGGCTACGCGGACTTTAGCCAGACTGGCAACATTGCCCAAGCCGTGGCGGCGATGCGCTTCGTCGACCAGCGCGGCGCGGCCACCGAGGCCTATCCGTTCAACCCGAACGGCTCGCCGCAGGGCCTGACGTCGGTGACCACGGCCGATGGCCGCTTCACCGTGATGATGCCGCATGCCGAGCGCGTGTTCCGCTCGGTGCAGCAATCCTGGCATCCGGAAGCGTGGGGCGAGGATTCGCCTTGGATGCGCATGTTCCGCAACGCCCGTAAATTCGTGGGTTAAAACCTTGGCGTAATTGCGGGGTTGGATATCGAGGCAGCCGGGAGAAATCCCCGCTGCCTCGATTACGTTAAGATCATCCGGTTTAATCGTCGGCCGCGAGATGCTTATTCGCTTCCCGATAACTGAGCGGAGAAAGCCTGGCTTTTTCCCTTGCGGTGAATTCCCGCACGGCCTGCGGGTTGTGGCGCGCGTAATCCCTCAATGCCCAGCCGATGGCTTTCTGTATAAAGAACTCTTTTTCGTGCGCGCATTGCAGCGAATAAGAAAAAAGCAGAACCTCATCGGTTTTATCCCGCCAGCCCAACTGATGTAATATCGCGACCCGCCTCACCCACATATTTTGGTGAACGATGGCCTGATCCATATCGTCATGCCGGTATTGCAAAACCTTGCCGACGATGGATGCAATCGCATCGACCGTATCCCACCATGATTTCGATTGCACCAGCTGGATCAAAGCAGGCAAATGATCGGCCTCGATTTTATTGATGTGCATCGCAAGTAAATCGATCGCCGCGTATTGATATTCCCGCTGAGGGTAATCCCACAATGTCCGCGACACTGCTAGCAATTCATGCGCGCTACGCGCCTTCATACCTTGATATAACGCCTTGGTTGCCGCGCGGCGCGCTGGCGTTCCGATGCCAAGAAACTCAAACTGATCGCGCATATAAGCGGCCATGGGCGCGCGACGGGTTGGGTCCGCAACGCCCTGAAGGGAGGCAACAATAGCTGTTATATCGGGCGTCATTGGCGGCCACGGGCATAAGTCGTTAGTTTGCGCCAAATATTAGCACGTAACAGCCAAATTCTGGTACAAAGTGCCATCGACAACGCGCTCGGGCATTCTTCCAAACCACGTTGGACGGATTAGCGCAGCGTAATCCGTCAAGACCCGCGAGTAGCCCGAACAATTACCGATCACAGTGATATAGTGGGAATCAACCAACGGCCAATCCACGGTACGATCGAAAAAGGGACAACAATGTCAATCGACTGGCAATCCTTCACCCCGTGGGCTTCGCTGGCGGGGGGCATATTAATCGGCGCCGCAGCCAGCCTGCTCATTATATTCAACGGGAGAATAGCCGGCATTAGCGGCATCATCGGCGGCTTATTCCAGCCGCAAAAGGGCGATATCAGCTGGCGCGTGGCGTTCATCGTCGGCCTGTTTGGCGCACCGTTAATTTACCGTTTATTCACCGAACTACCCGCCATTCAAATCGACGCGAGTTACGGCATTCTGATCGCCGCAGGCCTGATCGTGGGCGTAGGAACACGCTACGGTTCCGGCTGCACGAGCGGTCATGGCGTGTGCGGTTTATCGCGGCTATCGCCACGTTCTCTGGTGGCGACAATAACTTTTATGGCAGCAGGCTTCGCCGCCACCTACGTGGTCCGTCATTTAATCAACTAGAGTAGGGCATATGCCGATATTCACCGCCTTACTGTCCGGACTGATTTTCGGCCTCGGCCTGATACTGTCCGGAATGGCCAATCCCGCCAAGGTACTGGGCTTTCTCGACCTGGCCGGCGCCTGGGATCCCTCCCTGATATTCGTCATGGGCGGCGCGATCGGCGTTGGTTTGGTCGGCTTCGCGGCGGCCGCCCGGCGCAAAGTGACGCCATCCGGCGAGCCGATCAAGCTGCCAACGACGCGCCAGATCGACCGTCCCCTGGTCATCGGCGCGCTGCTGTTCGGCATAGGCTGGGGCATCGCCGGCTTTTGCCCCGGCCCGGCGCTGGTGGGCGTGGGCATGCTGGAGCCCAAGACGCTGCTGTTCGTGCTGGCCATGCTTGCTGGCATGGGGCTGTTCGAATGGCGCCGGGGCGCCAAGGCTTGAAAAGCAAAACGCCCGATAAACTTCATCGGGCGTTCCATGGGAGCGGGGCGGCGGTCCGCGCCGCGCTTACCGGCCAGTATTACTGGACCTTGGCTTTCTTGATCAGTTCGTCGCGGTAGGCGGCGATCTTCTTCTGTTGCAGTGCCTCGGCAACCTGACCCTTGACTTCAGCCAGCCCCGGCAGCTTGGTCGCGCGCGACTCTTCCAGCTTGATGACGTGGTAGCCGAACTCGGTCTTGACCGGGGTTTCGGTGATCGCGCCTGGTTTCAGCGCAATCATAGCGTCAGCGAAAGGCTTGACCAGCTTGGCGGGAGTCATCCAGCCCAGATCGCCGCCGTTGTTGGCCGAACCATCTTTCGATACCTTGGCCAGTTCTTCGAACTTGCCGCCGGCTTTCAGCTTGGTGATGATGTCCTTGGCTTCCTGCTCGGTTGCGACCAGGATGTGACGTGAATGGTATTCCTTGTCCCCGACGGCGGCCTTGTACTTGTCGTATTCGGCCTGGATTTCAGCATCCTTGACCGGGTTCTTCTTGACGTAGTCCGCCAGCATGGCGTTGATGGTGATGCTCTGCGCGGCGTTGTCGATGGCCGACTTCACTTCCGGCTTGGCGCCATAGCCCTGCTTGCTGGCTTCCTGAAGCAGCACTTCGCGGCCGATCAGTTCTTTCTTGACCATTTCGCGCAGCTGCGGACTGTCAGGTTGCTGGCCTTGGGCGACCACTTGCTTGACCATCTGGTCTACCTTAGCGGCAGGAATAGCCTTTCCATTGACGGTCGCGACGTTTTGCGCGAAAACCGGGGCTGCAACGACAGCGATCAGTGCTAACAACAGACGGGCTGGCTTCAACATCATTATTAAATCCTATAAAAAAACAAGAAATCGCACTCGGCGGTGCATTGTACCAACGCACAATCAAAAACGGCGCCCCGCAGGGCGCCGCCTTCTATAACATTACTGCACTTTTGCTTTCTTGACCAGTTCTTCCTGGTACGCTTGCAGCTTCTTCTGTGCCAGCGCTTCGGAGATTTGCGGCTTGACTTCTTCCAGCGTCGGCAGCTTGGCTGGACGGATGTCGTCAACCTTGATGACGTGGAAACCGTTCGGGGTTTGCACCGGCTTCTCGGTCACGCCACCTTTTTGCAGGGCCACGAAGGCGGCCGAGAATGCTGGTGGGAACGACGAAGGCGAGGCCCAGTCCAGATCGCCGCCGTTGGCAGCCGAACCGGTGTCTTTCGACGTCTTGGCCAGGTCTTCAAACTTGGCGCCGCCTTTGAGCTTGGCGATCACGTCGTTGGCTTCGGCTTCGGTCGCCAGCAGGATGTGGCGCACGTGGTATTCCTTGTCGCCGGCCTGCTTGGTGAAGCGGTCGTACTCGGCCTTGACGTCGGCGTCGGCGATCGGGTTCTTCTTGATGTAGTCGGCGATCATCGCGTTGATGATGATGGCCTGGCGGGCGTTGTCGATCTGCGCTTTGACGGCGGCATCCTTGCCGAAGCCTTGTTTTTCGGCTTCCTGCATCATTACTTCACGGCCGATCAGGTCTTTCTTGATCAGGTCGCGCAGCTGCGGCGAGTCCGGCTGCTGGCCTTGGGCGACGACCTGCTTGACGACGGCTTCGACGCGCGAGGTTGGGATGGCTTTGCCATTAACAACGGCAACGTTCTGTGCAAGTGCAGGCACGGCGACAACGAGAAGTGCGATCAGCAAACTGGCTGGCTTGAAAGTCATTATTAATTCCTGTAAGGGGAAAGTTTTAGCGAAATTGCCTGGAAGGAGTTTGGTCAGCTATCTGTCTTTGTGTTCAATTATTCTTGAAACCGATAGGACCGCTCCTAGCCGGGCGCTACATCATACTTCGGACGGAGCCAATGCGGTAATGGCCAATGCATGTATTTCACTATGCATCATATCGTGCACGGAATCATACACGAGTCGATGTCTTGTGACGAGTTTCAGGCCCTCGAATTGTAACGAAACGATTCTGACATTGTAGTGACCGCCGCCGGAGGCAGCGCCGGCATGGCCGGCGTGCATTGCGGAGTCGTCTTCCAGCACCAGTTCCACCGGCGATAGCGCGGCCTGGAAGCGGCTGCGCATGCGGTCCATGCGGGTATCGCTCATGTCGGGTCCTTCATGTGGCGCGACAAATAAATCGTCTGCGCAACGATAAACACGAACATGATGGCGGTCGAACCGAACGCCTTGAAACTGACCCAGGCGCTGGTATCGCCTTTATAAAGGACGAAGGCGACATACCAATTGAGGATGCCCATGGCGGTGAAGAAACCGATCCACGCCAGATTGAGGCGCGACCAGATCACATCCGGCAACTCGATGATTTCGCCCATCGATTTGCGCATCAGGTTCTTTTTAAAGACGAATTCGCTCACCAGCAAACCGACGGCAAAGAACCAATAGACGATACTCAGTTTCCATTTGATGAATACTTCATCGTGCAAGTAAACCGTCAGGCCGCCGAAGAACACAAACATGCCCAGCGAGAACCACATGAGGAATTCGACTTTCTGTCCGCGCAGCTTCAGATAGGCGATCTGGGCGATGGTGCCGATGATGCCGACCAGGGTGGCCAGCACGATCGGCGACTGGTCCGCCGTGACCGAACCGCCCGAAATGATGCCGCTCAGATAAGTGTTAATGAAGTGCTGCGAAGCCTCCGCGTGGGCGCCGGAGAGCTTGTAGGCGCCGAAGAACAGCAGGACCGGCAAAAAGTCGAACAGAAATTTCATGGTGTCTTAGGGCGTTATTAGTCTTGTGGATCAAATCGCAAGGAAGCCGAATTGATGCAATAGCGCAGGCCGGTCGGCGGCGGGCCGTCCGGGAATACGTGGCCCAGGTGGGCATCGCATACCGCGCAAATGATTTCGGTGCGCAGCATACCATGGGTTCGGTCGGTTTTCTCGATCACGTTGGCTGGGTCCAGCGCTTCGAAATAGCTCGGCCAGCCGCAGCCGGAATCGAACTTGGCGTCGGAACGGAACAGCGGCGTGTCGCAGCACACGCAGGTGTAGATGCCGTGTTCGTGATGATCCCAGAATTTGCCCGTAAACGCACGCTCGGTGGCGGCATGCCGCGTCACTTGATACTCCATCGGGTCCAGCATGTTGCGCCATTCGGCGTCGGATTTGGTCACTTTATTGGTCATGGATACGTGCTCGCTTAAGAAGAACAGCTGACTTCGAGATGGCTTGCCCAGTCCGGCGGCAAAGCGGCGTAGTGTTCGTGCTCGGGCTGTTCGTCGTACGGGCGCTGCAATACCGCCAGCAGGCGCGCCACCTCCGAAAAGTCCTTGTTTTGCGCTTTTTCAATGGCAACTTGCGCCAGATAGTTACGCAGCACATATTTGGGGTTGATTTTGTTCATCGCAAGCTGGCGTTGGGCATCGTCGCTGCCTTCGGCCTGCAGGCGCTCCCGATACCGGATCGCCCAGGCGTCGAACGCGGGCCGGTCGATGAACAAGTCGCGCAGAGGCTCGTCCCCGCTGGCGTCGGCCGCCTTCAATCCACCAAGGCGGCGGAAGAAGAGCGTGAAATCGACGCCATTAGCGTGGAGTAGGGCGAACATGCCGTCAAACAGCGCGCGGTCAGCCTCCGCGTGCTGCTCCAGATGGGTCAGCCCCAGCTTGGCGTGCAGCAGCTCATCCAGCTTTTCGGCGAACGCCGACTGGTACACATCCAGTGCCGCCTGCGCGGCGTCGACCTCGCCGATCAGCGGCATCAACGCCTGGCCCAGCGCGTAGCAGTTCCAATGGCCGACCTGCGGCTGGTTGCTATACGAGTAGCGGCCCTGTTGATCGGTGTGGTTGCAAATGTGATCGGGATCGAAGGCTTCCATGAAACCGAACGGGCCGTAATCGATCGTCAGGCCCAGAATCGACATATTATCGGTGTTCATCACGCCATGCATGAAGCCGACCGCCTGCCAGTGCGCGATCATCTGCGCCGTGCGGCGGGTGACTTCGCGCAGCAGGCCGACATAGGGGTTGTCCTCGCTGCGCAGCTCCGGGTACGAACGGTCGATGACATAGTCGGCCAGGATTTTCAGCTCGTCCGCCTTGTTGCGGTAGAACCAGTGCTCGAACGAGCCGAAGCGCACGAAGCTGGGCGCCATGCGCACCACGACGGCCGACGTTTCGACGGTTTCGCGCATCACGCCCTGGTCCGAACCGGCCACAGACAGCGCACGCGAAGTGGGAATGCCCAGCGCGTGCATCGCTTCCGAGCACAGGAACTCACGGATCGACGAGCGCAGCACCGCGCGGCCGTCGCCCATGCGGGAATAGGGCGTCATGCCGGCGCCTTTCCATTGCAGTTCCATCGGGCCTTGCGGCGTGGCGACCTCGCCAAACAAGATTGCGCGGCCATCGCCGAGCTGGCCGGCCCAGACGCCGAACTGGTGGCCGGAATAAACGGCGGCCAGCGGCAGGGATCGATCAGGGACGGCATTGCCGATGAGGATATCGACGCTGTCGGCCACCTGTTCAGGTGTCAGGCCGATCAGCGCAGCGGCCGGCTCGCTGACGGCGACCAGATAGGGCGCCGGCAACGGTGTAGGCATGAGCCGGGTATAGAAAGCGGGCGGCAAGGACGCAAACGAATTGTCCAGCGGCAGGTTGGAAGCAGTAATAGTAGTGTCCATTCAAGTAGGCTCGGCGGGGCTGCCGCCGAGAATTATGGTGATTTTACCGCAGGCTCCAGGTGCTGCATTGCAGCATCGAAAACCGTTGACTGTGCTCGTGCCGGCCATCCACACTTGTTTGCATAAATAACTATGTTGCGGAGCGTGACATGCAATCCAAGAGTTCTGGGAATACGTCGGTGCCAGCGAGTGCAGGGAGCCAGAACATCGGCTCAATAATGGGCCAAATGATGAGCCAGCCCTTACTGATCTCCAGCATTATCGAATTCGCCGCCCGGCACTACGGTGGTAGTGAGATCGTCTCGCGGCGCGTTGAAGGCGACCTGCACCGCTACACGTTCCGCGAATGCCACCAGCGCGCCAAGCGGCTGGCGAACGCACTGCACAGCCTCGGCGTGAACCCCGGCGAGCGGGTCGCAACCCTGGCGTGGAACGGCTACCGGCACCTGGAAGCGTACTACGGCGTATCCGGTTCCGGCGCAGTCTTGCATACGATCAACCCTCGACTGCATCCCGAACAACTGGCCTACATTTGTAATCATGCCGAAGACCAGTACCTGCTGTTCGATTTTTGTTTCCTGCCCCTAGTTGAGGCCATCGCGCCTCATTGCAAGACGGTCAAGGGGTTCGTGTTGATGGGCGACGCCGATCGCATGCCGGTGGAAACCAGTATCCCCAATCTGCTGTGCTACGAAGACTTGATCGACGCGCACTCGGACGAGTATGTCTGGCCGCAGTTCGATGAGAACACGGCCGCGACCCTGTGCTACACCTCCGGCACGACCGGCAATCCGAAGGGCGCGCTGTATTCGCACCGCTCGACGGTGCTGCACGCTTACGCGTCGGCCTTGCCGAACGTGCTCAATGTGTCCTCGCGCGACGTGGTCATGCCGGTGGTGCCCATGTTTCACGTCAACGCCTGGGGACTGCCGTATTCGGTGCCGCTGTCGGGTGCCAAGATGGTGTTCCCGGGCGCCGCACTGGACGGCAAATCGGTCTACGAGCTGTTCGAAAGCGAACGCGTGACGTTCTCGGCCGGCGTGCCGACGGTCTGGCTGGGGTTGATCAACTACGCGCTGCAGAACAAGCTCAAGTTCTCGACCTTCCGCCGCACCGTGATCGGCGGCTCGGCCTGTCCGCCGGCGATGATGAACACCTTGATCGACGACTTTGGCGTCGAGGTCATCCACGGCTGGGGCATGACGGAAATGTCGCCACTTGGCACCACCGGCGGCTTGCTGAGCAAGCACATGGAGCTACCCAAGGCGCAGCAGCGCGCCATCCTGCAAAAGCAGGGCCATGCGATCTTCGGCGTTGACATGAAGATTGTCGACGACGATGGCAAGGAATTGCCATGGGATGGCGTCAGTTATGGGCATTTGCTGGTCAAAGGGCCGTGGGTGGTAGCGAGCTACTTCAAACATGAGGGTGGCGATGTGCTGGAGGATGGCTGGTTCCCGACCGGGGACGTGGCGACGATCGACATCGACGGCTTCATGCAGATTACCGACCGCAGCAAGGACGTCATCAAGTCCGGCGGGGAGTGGATCGGCACCATCGACCTGGAAAACGTCGCCATGGCGCATCCGGCCGTGATGCAGGCGGCCTGCATCGGCGTGGCGCATCCGAAGTGGGACGAGCGGCCCTTGCTGGTGGTGGTGCTCAAGCCGGGACAGCAGGTGGGTCGCGACGAGCTGCTGGCGCATTTCACCGGCAAGGTTGCCAAGTGGTGGTTGCCGGATGATGTAGTCTTCGCGGACGCCTTGCCGGTGGGCGGCACCGGCAAGATTCAGAAAAACAAATTGCGTGAACAGTACAAGGATTACAAATTACCGACGGCGTGAACAAGGCAGGCTGCTTACGTAGCAGGGGTGGGCGAATTGGGCCGCCGCGCAAGCAGCTGAGACAGCCGTTGAAGACCGGCCTGCAGGCGTCCACGGTCCTTGATGCTGCCCAAAGAAATTCGGATAGCGTTTACGGATGCGTTGCCTGTCGCGAACGCTCCGGCCGGCGTGACTGCAATGCCCTCGCTCTCGGCTGCGACCGCTAGCTGCGCGCAGTTCCAATACCCGGGCAACTCGAGCCATACATGCAGGCCGTCTCCGGCGCCGCTGTAGCGCCCCGCCAGAATATCGCGCGCCATCCGGTGGCGCAGACGCGCCTCGATGCGTATGCCTTCCATCAATCTGTCGGCCGAACCGTCGAGTATCCACTGGGTGGCAAGTGCTGCCGTGAGCGGCGCGACCATCAACGCAAATGACCTTAGCGCGGCCAGGAAGCGTTCGCGTTCCTGCGGGTCGCGAATGAGCACGAAAGCGACCCGCAGGCCGGGCGTCAGACACTTCGACAGGGTCGAGATGTACACCACGTGTTGCGGGGCGAACGTGGCAATCGGTGGTGGCGGCGCATTGGCCAGCAGCCAGTAGGGATCGTCCTCGACGATGCGTACATTGCAGCGCTGCGCAATGCTGGCGAGTTCCTTGCGTCGGTGTTGCGGAATGGTGATGGCGGTCGGATTCTGTAATGTCGGATTGAGGTAGATCAGCGCCGGCTTGTGCTGGCGGCACGCCTGCTCAAGCAGCTCGGGCATCATGCCGTGCTGGTCCGCTTCCACCGCGATGATACGGCGGCCGAATTGGGTTGCCGCGGCAAGCAAACCCGGATACGTCGTCGGCTCTGCCAGGATCACATCGCCAAGTGCCGTCAGCGCAAGGATCAACGCGGCGATGGCTGCTTGCGCCCCCGGACAGACAACGACTTGCCGGGAATCCAGCGGTCCGAACATCGGTTCGAGCCACTTGGCGCCAGCGATACGGTCGGAATCGCTTCCCCCGGCCAGATGGTAAGTCATCAGCAATTCGGTATCCGCCCTCATCAGCACCTGGGACAAACCCTGCTTCAACATGTCGTCGAAGTCCACGCCGGCTGGTGGCGGCGCGGTATTCATGCTCAGGTCGAGGATCGATGTTAATTCGACTTTCGCCGCCGCGACATATGTGCCGCGAGCGCCACGTCCTTCCAGCAAGTTGCGGCGTCTGGCTTCGTCGTATGCGCGCGTGACCGTCGTCAGGTCGACATTCAGCTGTGCCGCCAACTGGCGCTGCGGTGGCAGGCGGTCACCCGGTTGCAGCGTGCCGTCTACGACCGCCGCCTGCAACGCATCGGCAATCTGCAAAAAACGTGGTCCGCCGTGCACGGCCAAACGTGGCAACCAGATTGGCGATTGATCATCTAGTATGGGTTTCACCTGGGACATTATGTCTCAATGTATGGAAATTGCTTTCCAGTAGTATGCATCTCATGCCAACCGATGTTAATGAGCGAGGTGCTAAGGCACTTGGCTTCGATGGTTCGAATAAAAGTAGTTGCGCAAGCAACGTTTAGAGGGTGATGCCTCACGATAGTGTCAAGTAATAGCCTGGAAGTATTCAAAATGGTGGATTGGATCCCTGTAATTTTCGTGATATTCAAGTTTATCGTGCTCGGCACGGGGATGTTCTACGCCATCAAGTGGCATTACGACCAAGGCAAGAAGGGCAAGGATACGCGCGCGGTGCTGCGCACAAGCGGCAAGGTGGCCGCATTCTTCGTGTCAGCGGTTGTGGGACTGGCGCTAGTCACCTTCGTCGT
Organism: Duganella sp. AC917; assembly: GCF_979258245.1. Taxonomy (NCBI): domain Bacteria; kingdom Pseudomonadati; phylum Pseudomonadota; class Betaproteobacteria; order Burkholderiales; family Oxalobacteraceae; genus Duganella; species Duganella sp. AC917. Next base: position 2,087,228 of record NZ_OZ409848.1, on the reverse strand, counting down.
TATTAGGATGCTCGGTATGGACCTGGCCTTCCTTTAATGGATATCGTCGGGCGCCATGCTATTCAAGCAAGATAAACTTCCTATTTGATCGCGCCGAACACCTTGCCGATCAGCTTGCTGCCGGCGCCCAGCGGATCGGCCCGAATGGCTTTTTCTTCCTCGCCGATCATCGTGTACAGGCCGTCGAGCGCGCGCTTGGTCACGTAACCTTCAACCGTGCGCTGATCGTCCGACACCAACCCCATGGTCGGCGCCATCGCCATCGTGGAGTTGTATTGCGTCGACAGTTTTGAGCGGTCGGTGACTTTTTTCACAATCGGCAGAAACTGCACCGCCAGCTTGGCCGAAGTCTTGTCGCGGAAGAAATCGGTCACCGACGTCTCGCCGCCGGTGAGGATGTTCTTGGCATCCGTCACGCTCATCGACTTGACTGCATCCATCAGCAACGGCTTGGCCATCGGCACGGCGGCCTCGGCGGCGTGATTCATCTGGATCACCAGATCGTCCAGCTTTTTGCCCTTGCCGGTCATTTGCAACAGCGGCCGCGCCTGTTCCAGGATCTTCGGCAGCTGGATGCGCACCTTCTCGTTGTTCAGGAAGCCGTTCTCGGCGCCCAGCTTGGATATCGCCAGATTCGAGCCTTGCTCCAGCGCCGCCTTAAGGCCGCCGGTGGCGTCCTTGTTGCTGAGGTCGGAGAGCGAGAGGGCGAAGGCGCTGGCGGCGATCAGCCCAAGCGGAAGCAGCGCGATGGCGCGAAGGGGAGTAGCGACGGGCATGTTGACCTCGATAAAAGAGCAGCGGCGGTTGCCGGCACGCCACTACTTTACCCGACGCTGTCTCAAGCCGCCAGAAACCAAGGTCCGGGCGTGTAATTTATCTAAACAGTGCTTTCAATTCATTCATAAAAGGTTTGACGGTGTAATAAATTTGGGTTTAAATAGTTGCCTGTTGGTATTTTATTGCCGAATACCATGCCCGCCCACGACAACCAGGACAACTTCATGGCCCATCTTTCCATTCGACTCAGACTGATCGCCACGATGTGCGTGCTCGGCGTGCTGATCCTGGCGCTGGCCGGCGTCAGTGCTTTCGGTATCAGCAGAGTCAACTTCGCACTCAAGGACGTGTATTCGAACCAGTTGGCATCGGCCATCGCGCTGGGCAATGCCAAAAACTTCCTGAACCGCTCGCGCTTCGCCATCGACCGCGGCGTGTTCCATCCGGAAGCCGCCGATTTGCCCAAAACGCTGGACCGCGCCGAGGGCTTCATCGCCGACTCCGACAAGGCCTGGAAGGGTTACCTGGCCCTGCCGCTGGGTCCGGGCGAGAAGGAACTGGCTGCGGACCTCGACACCAAGCGCACGCAGTACATCAATGATGGGCTGCGCGCGCTGATGGCGGCGCTGCGCGCCCAGGACGCGACACAGATCGACGAGCTGGCGATGAAAAAGCTGTCCGCCCAGTTCGGCATCTTCGACGCGGCCTCCGCCAAGCTGGAGGAATACCAGTTGAAATCCGCCGAAGAATACTATGTGGAGAGCCAGGCGTTTTACGCGACCTTCCAGAAAGGGTTCGTGATCGGCTTGCTGGTCGTGCTGGCCGTGATCGTGTTTTCAAGCACCACGCTGTTGCGCGCCATCATGCGCCCGCTGTCGGCTGCGCTCGGCCACTTCGACGCTATTGCCGCCGGTAACCTGGCTAACCGCATCGACATTGGCCGTCAGGATGAAATGGGCCGTTTGATGCAGGGCCTGGTCAAGATGCAGCAACAACTGGCCGCCACCGTGCACAGCGTGCGTGGCGGCAGCAACGCCATTGCCATCGCCAGCAAGGAAATCTCGGACGGTAATATGGACTTGTCGCGCCGTACCGAGGCGCAGGCGGCGGCACTGGAAGAAACCGCGTCGTCGCTGGAGGAATTGACCTCGACCGTGCGCCAGAATGCCGACAACGCGCGGCAGGCCAATCAGCTCGCGCTGACCGCGTCCGATGTCGCCGGTCGCGGCGGCGCGCTCGTATCGCAGGTGGTGGACACGATGAGCACCATCAACGGCTCGTCGCGCAAGATCGCCGATATTATCGGCGTGATCGACGGCATCGCCTTCCAGACCAACATCCTGGCGCTGAACGCGGCGGTTGAAGCGGCCCGCGCCGGCGAACAGGGACGCGGCTTCGCGGTGGTGGCCACCGAGGTGCGCAACCTGGCCCAGCGTTCGGCGGCCGCAGCCAAGGAAATCAAGGAGCTGATCACCGCCTCGGTCGAGCAGGTCGACGCCGGCTCGCAGCTGGTGGACCGCGCCGGCGCCACCATGAACGACATTGTCAGTAGCGTGCAGCGCGTCACCGGCATCATGAACGAGATCATGGTCGCCGGCGAAGAGCAAAGCGAGGGCATCAATCAGATCAACCAATCGATCTTGCAGATGGACGAGGTGACGCAGCAAAACGCCGCGTTGGTCGAGGAGGCCGCCGCAGCCGCCGGTTCGATGCAGGAACAGGCCGCCGCGCTGGAACAGATGGTCAGCACCTTCCAGCTCGATGAAGCGGCCGGGCAGGGCGCCGCGCCACGTGCCGCCCCGCGCGGCCGGCAACTTGCCATCGGCGCCTGACGTCGGCCCGGGCGAAAAAAAAGGGCGGTCCGTAGGCCGCCCGTCATACCCAACCCGGCCCGCTGTGGACCGCTGCGGACAGTTATCTTGCGGCTACGACGCCAGTGCCGGCATTTCACGCGCCAGACGCTGCAGCAGGCGGTCGCATTCGAATACGCTGAGCGTCTTGTGGCTGTCGCCTTCGCCCTCGATGTCGATCACTTCCTCCATCTCGCCGCGCGGGCCGTCGTTGACGCTGTGGTTGCGCATCATCTTCGGCGCGGTGAAGCGGCGGTTGTCGTTGACGGTCATGATGTTCTCGACCGCGTCGACCAGCAGCCCGTAGCGGTCCTGCCCGCGCTCGATCACCAGGATCTTGGCCTGGCCGCTTTCCGGCGCCGGCGCCATCTGGTACAGGCTGCGCAGATCGATCACGCTGATCATTTGCTGGCGCAGGTTGAGCATGCCGCGCATGAACGACGGCATACCTGGCGCATGCGTAACGTCATCCGAATAATCGATGATTTCGCGCACCTGCTTGATTTCGACCGCATAGGTGTTCTCCAGCGAGAACGTGATGTAGACATGGCGCTGGTTGCGGCGGGCCTGGCCGCTTTCCTGGGCTGCGGCGGCCGCTTCGTCCTTCGGATACAGGCTGGCGTGGCCGGTGCGCATCGCTACGATTTCGGCGCTCGACAGGATCTGGCGGTGCTCGAGCAGGATGATGTCGCCCAGGTCCGGTTTGGAGATGCAGCCGGCGAACATGCCCGAGCGCGACTTGCCCAGCATCGGGATCGGCATGATCTCTTCGCTGAAGAAGTTGACGATGTTGTCGACCGAGTCGACCAAAAAGCCGATCGTTGTGTCGTCGATGCGGGCAATGACAACTCGCTGGTCTGGGTGGAACACGCGTTCGCTTGGCGGCGGGGCGCTGGCGGCGCCCGGCGTCAGCAGCGTGTAAAAGCAGACCACGCCGACCGGGCTGCCACGGAAGTTGATGCGGCCCAGGCACAGGGCACTGTTCAGCACGGATGCCTGGATCTCCGGCACGCGGATGATTTCCTGGATCGCGCCCATTTCCAGCGCGAACGACGAACTGCCAACGCGGAAGCTGACGCACTGACGCCGCTCGCCCTGGTGCCGCCGCGCCGCCTGGCGGCCGGCGCCTTGCAGCGCCAGCACTTGCGGTACGTTCTCAATGCGCGCCAGCGCGGCCGGGTCGAGCACCTGCAGCAGTCGCGCGCCGTCCTCGAGCAAAATGGTGCCGGCCACCACGCCGTGGCTTTCGCCGGACGCGTAGCTTAGCGTGCTGCGTTGTTCGGGACGCACGCGCAGGATCTCGCCGGTGGCATGGAACAGGATGCCGACCAGCACACCGTCGTAGTCGAGGATGGCGATCTTGTGCGTACGCTCGGCGGCCGGTGCGGCCGGGTTGAACACCCGGCCCAGGTTGACCACCGGGATGACGCTGCCGCGCAACGTGAACATCCCTTCCAAAAACGGCGGCGACAACGGCAGCGCGGTCATCTTGTCGGGAAAATTGACCACTTCGCGGATACACAGCGCGGGTAGGGCGAACTCATCCGGGCCCAGCACGAACGAGCCGAACAGTTCGGTGGGGCCGGCGACGGCGGGCGTTTTCTGTTCAAGCATGTGCATGGCGGCGTTCCCGGGGCTGGGCGGCGATCTCTGCGATCTGATAAGTACATGTGGCGCAATCGACGGCCAGCGTGCGGCCGGTCTTGCCGCCGACGCGGCATTCGAGCACGTTGAGGCCGTACAGGCCGAGGTATTTGCGGGCGGCGTCTGCGTTCTGCTGGCCGACCTGGAAGCGCGACGAGCAGGCGTCGAGCATCATGCCGCCACCGGCCACCACCACCAAAATGTCGGCGTAGTCGGCGGTGCTCGCACCGATCAGGCGCAACAGCGATGGCACGGCCTGGCTGACGTAACGCGCGCCCGGTTCCGATTGCAGCGAGGTGCCCTCGGGCAGCAGGCAGTGGGCCAGGCCGCAGCGGCCGCGTTTTTTCCACAGGAAAGCGATGCCCACGCAGGAACCCAGCAGCGCTTTCAGTTGCTCGGTGCGGCCGCCGATTTGCAGTTCGCCAATGCCGACGTGGCGGAACGGGCCGGCGAGCCGTCCGGCCGCGTCGTCTTGCGCGGTCCATGGCAGGGTGGGCAGTACCGCTGCGTTGCTAAGGGTGGGGTGTGAGATCATGGTGTCAGGCTACCGAGCGTATAAATCAATGGCCGCTCGAACTGCCAGGCGGTATCGAGGCCTGTGATCGATTCGGATTCGCCCAGGATCAACCTGGTGTGGGGCGCCATACTGTGGCGGACTTGCTGGAGCACGGCCTGTTGGTGTTCCTCGTCAAAATAAAACAAGACGTTACGCAGGAACACGAGGTCGAACTTTTGTTGCTTGAACGGCGCCGGCGGCCGCAGCGGCTTGAGCAGGTTATGCTGGGCCAGCGTGACGTGCCGTTTGAGCGCGTCGACCACCTGCAGGCCGTCGCCGCGCGCCGTGAAATACTGGTTGACCCAATCCGGGTGCGAGGCCATCAGCCGCTCGACCGAGCGGCCGGCGTATTGACCGCCACGTGCCTGCGCCAGGATTTGATTCGAAATATCGGTGCCGAGGATGCGATAGCTAAAGCCGGGCGCCAGCGCCGCGAACTGGTCGCACAGCATGGCGATCGAGTACAGCTCCTCGCCGCTGGAGGCCGCCGCCGACCACACCGACAGCGTCTGGCCGGGATGCTCGCGCCACCAGCGCGGCAAGAACTCGCGCTCGACGTAGTCCCACACGTGCTGGGTGCGGAAAAACAGCGTGTCGTTGGTGGTGACCAGGTCGATAAAATGCGGCACTTCGGCGCTGTCGTCGCGTACTCGTTGCACATAACCCTGGAAGCTGCCGATGTCGAGCGCCTGCATCCGCGGCCGCAGGCGCCGCTCCAGCAGCGAGCTCTTGCGGTCGCTCATGGCGATGCCGGTATGCTCGCGCACCAGCGCGATCAAGGCCGACAAGGTCGACGGTTGGATGCCTCCGCTGATTTCCACCTGGTTGTCTACCTTAGACCACGAAGCCGGAAACGGTTTTGTTCAAGTCGCCGGCGCGCACGTTCAACCCTTCGGTGGAGCGGGCGATGCTGTCGCATGCGGCGGCGGACTTTTCGGCTTCCTCGGCGATGTACTGCACCGCCGTGCTCACTTCGCGCGCGGTCAGCAGCTGCTCGTTGGTGGCCTTGGAGATGTCCGAGATGGCCATAGTGGTCTTCGCCACGCCGGCGACGATCTTGTCGAAGGCGTCGCTGGCCTGGCGCGAAATCTCGCTGCCGGCCGAGACGCGCTTGACCGATTCGTTGATCAACTTGGAAATCTCCTTGGTCGCCTGCGAGGAGCGCTCGGCCAGCTTGCGCACCTCGTCGGCCACCACCGAGAAGCCCAGGCCGTGCTCGCCGGCGCGCGCGGCCTCGATAGCGGCGTTGAAGGCCAGCATATTGGTCTGGTTGGCGATCTCGCTGATGACCTTGACGATCTCGCCGATGTCTTCCGACGAGCGATTGATCAGGTCCATCGCCTCGATCGACTTGGCCACCGCTTTGGCGCCGACCTCGGCTTCGTGCTGGGTATCCTTGGCCAGCGTGTCGGCGTTGGAGGTGTTGCCGGCGATGATGTCGATCGAGTTGGTCAGGCCGTCGATCGACGCGTTCATCTCCTCGACGGTCGCGCCCAGCGCCTGGGTGCCGAGCGCAACGCTGCCCGAGCGCTCGGCGATGGTGGTCGAGGCCTCGGCGAAACCGTTGGCCGACGCCACCACCTCGCCGATCACTTTGCGCAGGTCGGCGATCATTTTGCTGATGCCCTCGGCCAGGTGGTCGAGCGGCTCGTCGCCGTCGATAACGATGGCGCTGGTTAGGTCGCCGGAGGCCGCCCGCTCCACCGATTCGAGCAGGCGCTTGATCTTGGCGCCGTCGGAGGCGGCCTTGTCAGCCACGGAAGTTTCCAGATTCACCTGCGCGGTAATATCGCTGGCGAATTTAACCACCTTGTATGGTTTGCCATTTAAATCGAGGATGGGATTATAAGTGGCCTGTATCCATATTGTTTTGCCATTATTTCCGATGCGCTTATACCGGCCGCCATCGAATTCGCCGCGATTGAGCTTTTGCCAGAAACGTTTATATTCTGAGCCGGTGGCGTATTCCGGTTCGCAAAACATGCGGTGATGCTCGCCGCGAATATCATCGAGGGTATAACCCATCGTTTGCAGGAAGTTATCGTTGGCGCACAGCACGTGCCCGGTCATGTCGAATTCAATCACCGCCTGCGCCTTGGACATGGCGGCGACCTTGCCCTCGTACTCGGCATTCTGGTTCTTGCTGTCGGTGATCACGGTGGCGAACTTGATGACCTTGTAGGCCTTGCCGTCGGCATCGATAATAGGGTTGTAGGACGCATTGATCCACACTTCGCGGCCGCCTTTGCCAACGCGCTTGTAGTCGCCGCGGTCGTATTCGCCGCGGCCCAGGCGGGCCCAGAAGTCCTTGTACTCGGCGGTCTTGACATAGTCGGGATCGCAGAACATCGCATGGTGGCGGCCCTGGACTTCTGCCAGCGTGTAGCCAACGGTGGCCAGGAAATTCTCGTTCGCATGCAGGATAATGCCGTCGAGATCGAACTCGATCAGCGCCTGTACCCGGTTCAGCGCGGTATTAATCGCTTGCAAATCCCGGTCTCCCGATTGAATTGCCTGAGTATGCGCGTCCATAGAAATCCTATATATAAGATAATAATAATGGGTAGATAATGTTGTGCGCTGAGTGGATCGCAGCCGCCGCGTTATATTATTTCTCCTAATCAAGTTAGAAAACAAGCTGAGCCATCAATTCATGCCTTGCGGTGTACCTTATTTTCCACTTGCTGCGATACTTTCTCCGCGTTTAGAAGCGCCGTCGCCGCTTTCAAAAGCCTGCGCGCGTAGGCGCGATTTTTCGGTACGATCGTTCTTTTTTACGGTATAGTGGGTTTGTTCCGTTTAACACAACAATAAGGAAGAGACATGACCGCTGAATATCACGTCCACGGCGCCGTTGCCGTCGTCACCCTCAACAATCCGCCAGTCAACGGACTGGGCCTGGCTACCCGCACCGCCGCCGTCAAAGGCATCCAGCAAGCGCTGGCGGACGACGCGGTCAAGGCGATCGTCATCACCGGCGCGGGCAAGGCGTTCTCGGGCGGCGCCGACATCAAGGAATTCAATTCACCCAAGGCGCTGGCCGAACCGAGCCTGCACACGTTGATCGCCACGGCGGAAAGCTCGACCAAACCGGTGGTGGCGGCCATCCACACGGTATGCATGGGTGGCGGCCTGGAGCTTTCGCTCGGCTGCCACTACCGGGTCGCCATGCCGGGCGCGCAGATCGCCCTGCCGGAAGTCAAGCTCGGCCTGCTGCCGGGCGCCGGCGGCACACAACGGCTGCCGCGCGTGCTGGGTCTGGAGATGGCGCTCAACATGATCGTGTCCGGCACGCCGGTCGCGTCCGACAAGCTGGCCGGCACCGCGCTGTTCGACGCGGTATTCGCGGCCGACGCCGACTTGCTGGCCTCGGCGATCGCCTTCGCCGAAAAGATCGCCGATGTGCGGCCGCTGCCGAAGGTGCGCGAGCGCAAGGTCGACTACCCGAACCACGAAGCGTTCCTGCAGTTCTCGCGCAACACGGTCAAAGCCATGGCCGGCCCGTTCCCGGCGCCGCTCGAGTGCGTTGAGACGGTGGCCGCTTCGGTGACGATGAAATTCGAGGACGGCATCAAGTTCGAGCGCGAGCGCTTCATGTACCTGATCCAGACCACCGAGTCCAAGGCGCTGCGCCACGCCTTCTTTGCCGAGCGTGTCGCCAGCAAGGTGCCGGACGTGCCTGCCGATACGCCGGTGCGCACGATCAAACAGGCGGCCGTGATCGGCGCCGGCATGATGGGCGGCGGCATCGCCATGAACTTCCTCAACGCCGGCATCCCGGTCAAGCTGCTTGAGACCAAACAGGAAGCGCTGGACAAGGGCCTGGCCACGATCCGCAAGAATTACGAAAGCACGATGAAGAAGGGCAAGCTGACGCAGGAGAAATTCGAACAGCGCATGGCCCTGGTCAGCGGCACGCTGGCTTACGAGGACATCGCCGACGCCGATATCGTCGTCGAGGCCGTGTTCGAGGAAATGGGCGTCAAGGAGGCGGTGTTCCGCAGGCTCGACGAGGTGATGAAGCCGGGCGCGATCCTGGCCACCAATACCTCCACGCTGGATGTCGACCGGATCGCAAGCTTCACCCAGCGTCCGCAGGACGTCGTCGGCACACACTTCTTCAGCCCGGCCAACGTGATGAAGCTGCTGGAGATCGTGCGCGGCGCGCAGACCGGCAAGGACGTGCTGGCCACCGCGCTGGCCCTGTCGAAAAAGCTCAAGAAAACCGGCGTCGTCTCCGGTGTCTGCGACGGTTTCATCGGCAACCGCATGATCGAGCAGTACAGCCGCCAGGCCGGCCTCCTGCTGGAAGAGGGCGCGCTGCCCGAACAGGTCGACAAGGCCGCCGAGAAGTTCGGCTGGGCCATGGGACCCTTCCGCATGGCCGACCTGGCCGGCAACGATATCGGCTGGGCCATCCGCAAACGCCGCTATGTCGAGAAGCCCGAGATCAGTTATTCGAAAACCGCCGACCTGCTGTGCGAGATGGGCCGCTACGGCCAGAAAACCGGCGGCGGCTGGTACGACTACAAGGCCGGCGACCGCAAGGCCTACCCGAACGCCGAGGTCGACGCGATGATCGTCGCCCATTCGGCCGAGCTCGGCATCACCCGGCGCAAGATCTCCGACCAGGAGATCGTCGAGCGGCTGGTGTACGCGCTGGTGAACGAGGCCGCCAACATCCTGGAGGAGGGCATCGCCCTGCGCGCCTCCGATATCGACATGGTGTATCTGACCGGTTATGGCTTCCCGCTGTTCCGTGGCGGGCCGATGTTCTACGCCGACACCGTCGGGCTGCCGAATGTGCTGGCGGCCATCAACAAGTATGCGCAGGGTCACCACGGCGAGGCCTGGCAGCCGGCGCCGCTGCTGGTGCGGCTGGCCGCCGAGGGCAAGGGATTTAACGGCTAAGCGCCCGCTGAATAACGCTGATGTTGTCAGATGCACACATGCCATGAGGAAAATTTCATAGCATGTGAGCATTTTCTTTGAAACTTAAGTATAATTCTCGAAAGCACAACTTTCATCTGAGCCCTAAAAAACGGTTCGAGTCGCAACGTGAGCAAAACGGCATCCCGATCGATGCCCACGTGACCACCCAACTTTTTCTTTTTTTGAGGCATCTATGAAACGCATCATCATTTCCGCAGTACTCGCCATCAGCGCATTCTCGACCGCCCAAGCGGCCAGCATCAACGGTCTGATTAACACCGGCTTCGGCGCCAACGGCACCGCAGATTCCCACTACACGCTGAGCGCGGCCAGCAGCGACACCACGATTTCCAACACCGCCCCGGTCATCACCTTCGACAACCAGTGGCCGATCAATCCATGGATGGCCAACGACGCCACTTCCAAATGGATCACGCCGACCGGCAACCAAGGGCAAAGTTTCGACGCCTGGAGCGCCGGCACCTATACGTATTCGCTGTCGTTCGACCTGACCGGCTTCAAGGCCGACAGCGCCAGCTTCAGCGCCCGCATGGCCGCCGACAACTCGGTGGTGGTGCTGCTGAACAATCAATTGATTTCCAGCGCCAGCGGCTTCACGGGCTGGAGCGCGTTCACTTCGAACGGCGGCTTCATCGACGGCGTCAATAAATTGGACTTCGTGGTGACCAACTGGGCGCAAAACAGCGGCAACCCGACCGGCCTGCGCGTCGAATTTACCGACAGCACCGTCACCCCGGTACCGGAGCCGGAAACCTACGCCATGATGTTGGGCGGCCTGGCACTGGTCGGCGCCATCGCGCGTCGCCGCAAGGCCTAACAGGCACCGTATAACTACAAGTGGGTTCAGCCTTAAAGCCGCCAGCGATGGCGGCTTTTTTTTGGGGTCCGGCGGCGGCGTTGCCGGTTATGGCGCGCCGCAATTGCTGGCGGCGGCGCGTCCGCTGAAGCGTTCCTCGAACCAGGCCGGCAACACCTTGGCCGCTTCCCCGACCACCGCGCCATGGTCAAGTCCAGGGAACTCCTGGTAATCGACCGCCGACCCGGCGCTGCACAGGGCCGCGCGTTCGCGCTTGGTCAAGGAGACCGGAGTGGTGGTGTCGGCCGATCCCTGATAGATCTTGAACGGCATCGAACCGCGTGGGGTGAAGTTGTCGACCGCCGTCATCGCCGTCCACCATGGCGTGCCGGTGGACAAGGCGCCCGGCACATAGGCATCCTTGACGCCTGCGGCGGCGCTCCAGACGTCGAAGCAGCCCGCCGCCAGCACGGGCAACTGTTCCATCGCTTCCGGCGTCAGGAAATCGCGGTATTTCAGCGTCGGGAAGTAAGCCTGGATGCCCGGCAGGGTCGAGATCACGTAGCCGGCGTTTTCCGTGGTGGTCATCGAGTTCAGGGTCAGGTCCTTGATGCGCACGGCAGGCGCCATCAGCGCCGCGCCCAGGCCGGTGAATTCCGGCGCGTAAGTGGCGGCGATATTCTCCGCCCACATCGTGGTCTGGCCGCCTTGCGACCAGCCATACATCACGTAGCGGCGCGAGGCGTTAGCTTCGCTGAACTTCTGCGCCACGCGCAACATGTCGAGCGAGGCGCGGGCGTTCGGCTGGCCGGCCATGTAGAAGGCGGGGCCCGGCAGGCCGAGTCCCGGGTAGTCGCTCATGACCACCACATAGCCTTTGGCCAGCAGCGCCTCGAGCGCGGGTGCACGCTCGTGTCCGGCTTCGACCCGGCTGCGCCGCGATGGCGCGCAGGCGTCGGCCAGGCCGGCGGTCTCATGGTTCCACAGCACCACGTCACGCTGGCCGCCCGCCGACCCGCTGGGGATGTAAATTTCCCCCGATACATAGGCCAGTTTGCCCGGTTGAATCTCCGAGACATAGACCACGTCCCAGGCCTTGACGCCGGGCGGTGCGTCGGTGCGCAATTGGGCCTGCAGGATGTCACCGGCGGCCGCGCCGGCGGGCGGCGCCGCAGTGACATCCCAAAAGGAAGTGCCGAGCGACACTTCCTTGAATCCGGCTACGTTGGCCGCGTGGGCGTTGTTGTCGCCGCAGCCGCCGAGCATTGCGGTCGATAGTGCCGCGCCGCAGGCGAGCGCCAGTGCGCCGGCCCGTGCGACCGTGCTGTGAATGATTGCCATGTTGAGTCTCCTTTTATCGTTATTGGATGATATTTATCAGGTGGCCTGATATCATCGATACTACAAGCTGGTGCGCCGGCGCGGCCCTCCGCAGATGCGGGGGGATTAGGGCGCGGCGATACGGGGAGGGCGTGTGCGGGACCAACATCCATCGATCAAGACGGGCTGCGGGGCGGTTGCCGCAGTGCCGCGTCCGGCGTACCTGGCGTTCAGCGGCGCGCTGCTGGCGCTGGGCGAGCTGGCGCGCAACGTCGGGCCGGAGGATTTTCTGCGCGAGTCCCTGTTGATACTACGGCGCTGCATCGGCTTCGATTCCGCCTGGTGGGGCGAGGTGTGTCCCGGCACGGCCGCACGGGCGCCGCGCAACCTGATGCACGCAAGCATAGGCCTGAGCGGCGACTTCGCGCAGGAATGGAATCGGACGGTGGCCGCGTCCGACGGCTTCGCCCGCGCGTCGATGGAGGGCCTGGGCGTGGTGATGCGCGAGGACGGCGGCGAGTGTCCGGACGACGCGCAGGACATGGCGGCGTTCGTCGAGCGGCACGGACTGCGCACCATCATGGCGATCACCGAGGAATTGCCGGGCAGCGGCTTGCTGTTTTTCGTCTGCCTTTACCGCAACTGTCCGCGTTCGCCGTTCAGTGATCTTGAGAGCACGCTGTTCCATGCGTTCAGCCGGCACTTGCTGCAACACTGGGGATACCGCTTGGCGGATCTGCGCGCGACGAGCAAGGCAACGTCGCTGGCCTCGCTGGCGATCTCGGACATGCACGGACGGCTGTCGTTCCTGGGTGGCGGTGTCGGCCGGCTGCTGGGGAGCGCATACGCCAATTGGCAGGGGACCATGCTGCCGCCGAGGATGATCGACGGGCTGTCACAGGCGCCATGCAGCATCGCGCTGGCCGGAGGCCGGTTGCTGCTGGAGCGGAGCGGACCGTTGGCAATGCTGTCGCTGGTGGACGGCGCGACGCGCGCGTTGCAGGTCTCGCCACGCGAGCTGAGTGCGGCGATGCTGTACGCGCGCGGCCACTCGTACAAGGAAATCGCGAGATTGATGGGCCTGACGCCGGCGACAGTGCGCAGCTATCTGAAAAACGCCTATGGCGGGCTGGGCGTGTGCAACAAGATTGAACTGCTGGCAGCCCTGAGCGCGATATGAGGCGCCGACGTCATAATTGATGCGACGAAAAGATGAGATTAACCACCCGCTCGAACTCGGGAAGCATGAGCAGACGTAAAAAAAGCCGGGCCCGCTCAGCGGAACCCGGCCTTTGTGCGCCTTGGCGCGCCAGCCTTAGTCGTTGGCGTAGATGTTGTTGTCCTTGGTTTCACGGACGAACAGCGCGCCGATCACAACGGTGATCAGGGCGATGATGATCGGATACCACAGGCCGTAATAGATGTCGCCCTTGAACGCGACCAGCGCGAACGAGATCGTCGGCAGCAGACCGCCGAACCAGCCGTTACCGATGTGGTAAGGCAGGGACATCGAGGTGTAACGGATGCGGGTCGGGAACATTTCAACCAGCATCGCGGCGATCGGGCCGTACACCATCGTCACATACAGCACCAGGATGAACAGAATGGCGATCATCATAGGCTTGTTCATCTGCGACTCGTCGGCCTTGGCTGGGTAGCCGGCGACTTTGACCGCAGCGGCGACATCTTTCTTCAGCGCCGCTTCGGCCTTCTTGCTGTCGGCGTCGAAGTTCAGGCCGTCAGGCGTCATAACAGCGTTGAACGCTGGCACTTCCTTGTCGCCGATCTTGATCTTGGCAACGGTGCCGGCAGGCGCCGCTTCCTTGGTATAGGCGACCGAGGCGTTCGACAGGATACCGGTGGCGATGTCGCACGACGATGGGAACTTGCTGGTGCCGGTCGGGTTGAACTGGAAGTGGCACGATGCTGGATCGGCGACCACCACAACTGGCGAATTCTTCAACGCGGTTTCCAGCGCAGGGTTGCCGTAGTGGGTCAGCGCGCCAAACAGCGGGAAGTAGGTCGCGGCAGCGATCAGGCAACCGCCCAGGATGATCCATTTGCGGCCGATCTTGTCCGACAGCATGCCGAAGATGATGAAGAACGGCGTGGCCAGGGCCAGCGAGATCGCGGTCATGATGTTGGCGGTCGCGCTATCGATCTTCAGCGTTTGCGTCATGAAGAACAGCGCGTAGAACTGACCGGTGTACCAGACCACGGCCTGGCCCATCGTCAGGCCGATCAGCGCCAGGATGACGATCTTCAGGTTTTTCCACTGACCGAAGGCTTCGCTCAGCGGCGCCTTCGAGGTTTTGCCTTCGGCCTTCATTTTGGCGAATGCCGGCGATTCGTTCATCGACAGGCGAATCCACACCGAGACGCCCAGCAGCAGCACCGACACCAGGAACGGCACGCGCCAGCCCCAGGCGTTGAACGCTTCTTCGCCGATGGCGGTGCGGGTGCCCAGGATCACCAGCAGCGACAGGAACAGGCCCAGGGTCGCGGTGGTTTGAATCCAGGCGGTGAACGAGCCGCGCTTGCCGTTAGGGGCGTGCTCGGCAACGTAGGTGGCAGCGCCGCCATACTCGCCGCCCAGCGCCAGGCCCTGCAAAATACGCAGGGCGACCAGGATGATCGGCGCGGCGATGCCGATCGCCGCGTAGCCCGGCAACAGGCCGACGATGAAGGTGGACGCGCCCATGATCAGGATGGTGATCAGGAAGGTGTACTTACGGCCGATCATGTCGCCCAGGCGGCCGAACACGAGCGCGCCGAACGGACGCACGATGAAGCCGGCGGCAAACGCCAGCAGCGCGAAAATAAAGGTGGTGGTGGGGTCGCCGATGAAGAACTGCTTGGCGATGATCGACGCCAGCGCGCCGTACAGATAGAAATCGTACCATTCAAAGACCGTGCCCAGCGACGAGGCGAAAATCACCTTGCGTTCTTCCGGTGTGATCACCGTCGATTTGGGCGGATTGCGCAGGTCTGCAGTGCCTGTTGGGGTTGCCATATATGTCTCCTGTAATTATTTGAACTTCACTAGCCGCGATAGTTATGACTCCGTCAGCCTGAACGCAGTGTGGCCGTCGAACCTTACGTCATGCTTGCTTCAAACTTACGCGAAACTGACAAATAGAATTAAGAACGGTCGTACTAAATATGCTATTCTGGCCCGACTAAAATAATTTACAGGAGATGTTCATGATTGATGCCGTCATCGTTTCGACCGCCCGCACCGGGCTTGCCAAATCATGGAAGGGCGCGTTCAACATGACCCATGGCGCCACTCTGGGCGGCCACGTGCTGCAGGCGGTAATCGCGCGCGCCGGCATCGAGCCCGGCGAGGTCGAGGATGTGCTGGTCGGCTGCGCCAATCCGGAAGGCGCCACCGGCGGAAATATCGCGCGCCAGATCGCGCTGCGCGGCGGTTGCCCGGTCACCACCGCCGGCATGACCATCAACCGTTTCTGCTCGTCCGGCTTGCAAACCATCGCCACCGCCGCGCAACGCATCATCGCCGGCGAGGGCGACATCTACGCCGCCGGCGGCGTCGAGTCGATCTCGTGCGTGCAGCAGGAAATGAACACCCATATGTACAAGGAAGTGTGGCTGTCCGAGCACAAGCCGGAGCTGTATTGGCCGATGCTGCAGACGGCCGAAACGGTCGCCAGGCGCTACAACATCAGCCGCGAGCGCCAGGATCACTACGGCGTGCAAAGCCAGCAGCGCGCCGCCGCCGCCCAGGCCGCCGGACTGTTCGACGCTGAAATCGTGCCCATGACCACGATCATGGGCGTGGCCGACAAGGAATCGGGCATGTTGCTGAGCCGTGAGGTGACAATCTCGGCCGACGAAGGCATCCGCGCCGACACCACCTACGACGGCGTGGCAAAGATTCGCAGCGCCGTGCCCGGTGGCGTGATCAGCGCTGGCAATGCCAGCCAGTTCTCCGACGGCGGCTCGATGGCCATCGTCATGAGCGCGCAGACGGCCGCCGCCAAGGGGCTGGCGCCGCTCGGCATCTTCCGTGGCTTCGCCGTGGCCGGCTGCGAACCGGACGAGATGGGCATCGGCCCGGTGTTCGCGATTCCCAAGCTGCTCAAGAAGGCCGGCCTCAAGGTCGAGGACATTGGCCTGTGGGAACTGAACGAAGCCTTTGCCGTGCAGGTGCTGTATTGCGCGGACAAGCTGGGCATTCCGATGGACCGCCTCAACGTCAACGGCGGCGCGATCGCCGTCGGCCATCCTTACGGCGTCTCCGGCGCGCGACTGACCGGCCACGCGCTGCTGGAAGGCAAGCGGCGCGGCGTCAAATACGTGGTGGTGACCATGTGCATCGGCGGCGGCCAGGGCGCGGCCGGCCTGTTTGAAGTGGTCTGAGGCCATGCAATCGAAACTGCTGTCGCGCCGCGACATCGACTTCATGTTGTACGAATGGCTGGACGTGGAATCGCTGACCAGCCGAGCGCGGTTCCAGGACCACAACCGCGAAACCTTCGACGCCGCGATCGACACGGCCGCGCAGCTGGCCGCCGATCTGTTCGAACCGCATAACAAGAAAAGCGACAGCCACGAGCCGCACGCGGTTCCCGGCGAGCACTGCCTGAACGTCAGCATGATTCCCGAGGTGAAGGTGGCCCTGGACGCCTATTCGGCGGCAGGCCTGATGGCGTCGGGACAGGATTACGAGCGCGGCGGCATGCAGCTGCCGTGCGTGGTGGAAAAAACGCTGGCGTGCTACTTCACCGCCGCCAACGTCAGCACCACGTCGTACACCTTCCTGACCACCAGCAACGCCGGCACCTTGCTCAAGTGCGGCACGCCGGAGCAGGTGCGGCGCTACGCCGATCCGATGTTCGCCGGGCGCTATTTCGGCACCATGTGCCTGTCCGAGCCGCAGGCCGGTTCCAGCCTGTCGGACATTACCACCCGCGCCGAGCCCGATCCGGTGGACGGCGTGGACGGCGAACGCCAGTACCGCCTCAGCGGCAACAAGATGTGGATCACCGCCGGCGAGCACGAACTGTCGGACAACATCGTCCATCTGGTGTTGGCAAAGATTCCCGGCCCGGATGGCAAGCTGATCCCAGGCGTCAAGGGCATCTCGCTGTTTATCGTGCCCAAGTTCCTGGTCAACGAGGACGGCAGCGCCGGCGAGCGCAACGACGTCGTGCTGGCCGGCCTGAACCACAAGATGGGCAATCGCGGCGCCACCAATTGCCTGCTCAACTTCGGCGAGGGCAAGTTCAAGCCGCTGGGCAAGGGCGGGGCGATCGGTTACCTGGTCGGCACCGCGCACCAGGGGCTGGCCAACATGTTCCATATGATGAACGACGCGCGTATCTGCGTCGGCCTCGGTGCGGCGGTGCTCGGTTATACCGGCTATCTGCACGCGCTCGACTATGCGCGCAACCGTCCGCAAGGCCGACATCCGGCGCAGAAGGACCCCGCGCAGCCGCAACTGACGATCATCGAGCACACCGACGTGCGCCGCATGTTGCTGGCGCAGAAGGCGTATGTCGAAGGCGCGCTGGGACTGGTGCTGTATTGCTCGCGCCTGGTCGACGAGCAGCGCACCGCCGAGACGCCGGAAGCGCGCGAGCATGCCGGTCGCTTGCTCGATTTCCTGACACCGATCACCAAGTCGTGGCCGTCGCAGTGGTGTGTCGAGGCCAACAGCCTGGCGATACAGGTGCACGGCGGCTACGGCTACACGCGCGAGTACAACGTCGAACAGTTCTACCGCGACAACCGCCTCAATGCCATCCACGAGGGCACGCATGGCATCCACGGGCTCGACTTGTTGGGCCGCAAAGTGGCGACGCAGGACGGCGCGCTGTTCAAGGCCTTCGGCGCCGAATTGCGGCGCACGGTGCGCAAGGTGCGTGGCGGCGTGGTCGCGCCGGGCACGGTCGGCGCCGCCACAGCGCAGCTATCGGCCGAAGCGGCCAATGACATCGCCACCGAACTGCTGGCCCACGCCGACGCGCTCGATACGGCATGGCAGGCAGTGGAACAAGTAACGCAGAGCCTGTATGCTGTCGGCGACATGAACAAAACGCTGGCCAACGCCAGCGCGTATCTGGAAGCGGTCGGCCACGTCGTGCTGGCGTGGATCTGGCTTCAGCAGGCGTTGCTGGCGGCGCGCGCGCTGCCGGAGGCCGGTGCGCAGGATGTCGACTTTTATCGCGGCAAGCTGCAGGCTTGCCGTTTCTTCTTCCGCTGGGAGCTGCCGAAGGTGGCGCAGCAGCTGGAGCTGCTGGCCAGCGTGGACACCACCACGCTCGATATGCAGGACGCGTGGTTTTAACAAGGAATAGAAATGCTGAAACACATCGTAATGTGGAAACTGAAAGAACACGCCGAGGGCGGCGACCGTCTCACCAATGCCGCCAGGATGAAGGCGATGCTGGACGGCTGCGCCAGTCTGGTGCCGGGCATCCTGAAGTTTGAAGCGGCACTGGCGCAGCCGGGCCTGGAAGCGACCTACGATGTGATTTTGTATTCCGAGTTCACGGACAAGGCCGCGCTCGACGCCTATCAGGAGCACCCTGACCACGTGGCGATCAAGCCGTTCTTCGGCGCCGTGCGCGACCAGCGCCAATGCATGGATTACGAGGTCTGAATGGATATCCCATCGAGCTACCAGCGCATCGTCCTCGCTTCGCGTCCGCGCGGAGCTGTGCTACCAGAAAACTTCCGTCTAGAAACAGTGCCGGTGCCGGAATTGGCCGACGGCGAGGTTTTGATACGCAATCACTATCTGTCGCTGGACCCGTACATGCGCGGGCGCATGAGCGCGTCGAAAAGCTACGCCGACTGCCAGGCGCTCGATGAAACCATGATCGGCGGCACGGTCGGCCAAGTGCTGGCGTCGCGCAACCCCCGTTATCAACCTGGCGATTTTGTCGGCGGCGTGCTGGGCTGGAGCGAAATGGGCGTGTCCGACGGCGCCATGCTGCGCAAGCTCGACCCGTCAGTTGCTTCTAAGATTCCGCTGTCGGCGTATCTGGGCGCGGTCGGCATGCCGGGCATGGCGGCGTGGTACGGTTTCAACCAGATCATGGCGTCCAAACCGGGCGAGACGATTGTCGTGTCGGCCGCCAGCGGTACGGTGGGCAGCGTGGTCGGACAATTGGCGAAGTTGCGCGGCTGCCGCGCGGTCGGCATTGCCGGCGGCGCGGACAAATGCGCTTATGTCGTCGATGAACTTGGATTCGACGCCTGTATCGACTACAAGGCCGGCAACCTGGAACAGGATCTGGAAGCGGCCACGCCGGACGGCGTTGACGGCATCTTCGAGAACGTCGGCGGCGCCGTGCTGGACGCGTCGCTGGCGCGCACCAACGCCTTCGCGCGCATCGCGCTGTGCGGCATCATCGCCGGTTTCGCCGGCGCCGACCTGTCGATCAAGAACTCGCGTCAGCTGCTGATCAACCGTCTGACATTGCGCGGCTTCATCATCACCGAGCACATGGAGTTCTGGGGGCAGGGCTTGCAGGAACTGGGCGGGTTGGTCGCCGATGGCAAGCTCAAGTATCGGGAATCGGTGGCGCAGGGACTGGCGTCGGCGCCGGAGGCCTTCATCGGCCTGATGGCGGGACGGAATTTCGGCAAGCAACTCGTCAAGCTGGTCTGATGAGTGAATTGTGTCACACACTCTACATTACGAGTGTTGTCGAAGCGACCAAACCGGCGTAGCCTACGCTCTGCTGTACGCATCGAAATACTCTCTTGAAGATAGGAAATATATGAAGAAGATCACCCTAGTGCGCTGCATGATGAGTTTGTCCCTGCTGGCGGCATCGACCGCCTTCGCCGCGAGCACGACCGCCGAGGCACCGCTGAAGGCGACCGCCGGCAACAAGGTCACCGGCACGGTGAGTTTCGAACAGGACAAGGACAGCTTGCGCGTCAAGGCGCGCATCGAAGGACTGACGCCAGGCCTGCACGGCTTCCACATCCATGAAAAGGGCGACTGCTCCGCGCCGGACGGCACCAGCGCCGGCGGACACTTCAACCCGTCGACGACCCAGCACGGCGATCCGGCGAAAGCGGCCCACCACGGCGGCGACTTCGGCAACCTGAATGCGAACGACAAGGGCGTGGCCGAGCTGGATGTGAAGGTGCCGCTGACCCAGATCAACCTGACCGAAGGCAACCCGGCCAACGCCATCGGCCGCTCGGTGATCGTCCACGCGGCGCCGGACGACATGGTCACGCAACCGACCGGCAATTCCGGCGCGCGACTGGCCTGCGGCGTAATCGCGGCCAAATAATCAGTTGAAGTCACGCGGGCCGGTCGGCGAGCTTCGCCAACCGGCCACGCCAGTTTCACCCCAACGCCGCCGCTATGGCTTCGCCCGCTGCGGTCGTATCCGCGGTCCCGCCCAAATCGGGCGTGCGGGCGCCATCCTGGATACTCGACTCGATGGCCGCGACAATCGCGTCATGCGCCGCGCGGTATTTGCCCTCGCCACCGCCCAAAAAGTCCAGCATCATCGCGCCGGACCAGATCATGGCCACCGGATTGGCGATATTCTTGCCGTAAATATCCGGCGCCGATCCATGCACAGGCTCGAACAACGACGGCCAGGTCCGCTCCGGGTTCAAATTCGCCGACGGCGCGATGCCGATCGTCCCGGTGCACGCCGGTCCCAGATCCGACAAGATATCGCCAAATAGATTCGACGCCACCACCACATCGAAGCGTTCCGGCGACAGCACGAAACGCGCGCACAAAATATCGATGTGGTACTGGTCGCGGCGGATCTCCGGGTACGCCTCGCCCATGACGGCAAAGCGTTCGTCCCAGTAAGGCATGCTGATCGAAATACCGTTCGACTTGGTGGCCGACGTCAGATGTTTCTTCGGCCGGCTTTGCGCCAGCTCGAAAGCATACTTCAGCACGCGGTCGACGCCGGTGCGCGTAAATACCGACTCCTGCAACACGAATTCGCGGTCGGTGCCCTCGAACATCTTGCCGCCGACTGAGGAATACTCGCCCTCGGTATTTTCGCGAACAATATAGAAATCGATATCGCCCGGCTGCTTGTTCGCCAAAGGACATGGCACGCCCGGCATCAGCCGCACCGGCCGCAGGTTCACGTACTGGTCGAACTGGCGGCGGAACTTCAGCAACGATCCCCACAGCGAAATATGGTCGGGCACCGTGTCCGGCCAGCCCACCGCGCCAAAAAAGATCGCGTCGAAGCCCTTGAGCTGCTCGAACCAGTCGTCCGGCATCATCTTTCCGTGCTTGACGTAATAATCGCAACTGGCCCATTCGAAGGTGGTCCATTCGATGCCGATGTCGAAGCGCTTCGCCGCCGCCTCGACCACCCGTATGCCCTCGGGCATGACTTCCTTGCCGATGCCGTCGCCGGCGATGACCGCGATTTTGTGCGTTTTCATGAGGCTTCCCCTGTGTTGTTCGATGGGTGACAGCATAACGCGCCCGGTCTCGTTTAAAATGTGTCCAATTGTGATCTCATAAAACACGTAGCGTGAACAGTGTCCATGAATAAAAATATCGAGAACAACGACTTGCGGGTGTTCGCCACCGTCGTGCGCAAGGCCAGTTTTGTCGCGGCTGCCGAGGAGCTGGGCATGTCGCCGGCCTATGTCAGCAAGCGGATCGGCCTGCTGGAGGAAGCGCTGGGCGTGCGCCTGTTCCACCGCACCACGCGGCGGGTTGTCGTCAGCGATGATGGCGAGCAGGTCTACGCAAGGGCGCTGACGATACTCGCCAGTCTGGACAGCCTGTTCGACGAGGTCGCCGAGCGGCAGGGCGTGCCACGTGGGCAACTGCGCGTCAGCAGCAGTTTCGGTTTCGGACGCAACGTCGTCGCCCCGGCGATCGCCGCATTGGCGGCCGGGCATCCGTCGCTACAGGTGCGGCTGGAGGTGTTCGACCGCCTGGTCGACATCGTCAGCGAAGGCTTCGACATCGACGTGCGCATCGGCGACGAGATCGCGCCGCAGCTGATCGCGCGCCGGCTGATGACCAATTACCGCATCCTGTGCGCCTCGCCAGCCTATCTGACGCGGCGCGGCACGCCGCAAACCCTGCGCGAGCTGGAGGCCCACGATTGCCTGCCGATCAAGGAGCGCGATTTGCCGTTCGGCGTCTGGCGCCTGCGCAGCGCGGACGAAGAGGGCGTGGTCAAAGTGACCGGCCCGCTGTCGACCAACCATGGCGAGATCGCGTTGCAATGGGCGGTGGCCGGCGCCGGTATCGTGCTGCGCTCGCGCTGGGATGCGCAGGCGTATCTGGATCGGGGACAACTGGTGCAAATTTTGCCGGCGTACACGCAAGAGGCCAATGTCTGGGCGGTGTATCCGCAGCGGCTGGCGAGTTCGGCCAAGGTGCGCGTGTTCGTGGACTTCCTCGAACAGCATCTCGCGTGCGACAATCCTGGACCAATCAATCAGATGCCACGCGAATGACCGACCACCCATACTACGATATCCGTTGCGGAGACTGGAGCGTCCTGAACAGGGATGCCAAAACCATCCGTTTTGAAGTCTTCGTCGAAGAACAAAAAGTCCCCGCCGAGCTGGAAATGGACGACATGGACGCCGTCTGCCTGCATGCCGTGGCGTACGATGCCGCCGGAATGCCGATCGGCACCGGCCGGCTGCTGCCAGACGGCCACATCGGCCGCATGGCGGTGCGCAAGGGCGCGCGCGGCACGGGTGTCGGCGGCGCGTTGCTGCAAACGCTGATGGCGCAGGCCATGGCGCGCGGCGACCGGGAAGTCGTGCTCAGTTCGCAGACGCACGCGGCGCCTTTCTACCAGCGCCACGGCTTTACCGTCGAAGGCGGTGAGTTCTTCGAAGCGGGCATCGCCCACATCAATATGCGCTACCAGTTCGCTTAACGCCTGCCGCGACCCGTCGGCGCGGCCGCGTCAAGCCCGCCGCCAGCACGAGGAAAAAGAGCAACTGCACCTTGGGCACATCGAACAGGCTGTCGAAGCCACCGACCAGTAACGCTCCGGTCAGCGCCGCCAGGAACACCGCCGCATCGACCCGGCCATGCCAGGCGCTGCCCGTCATGCGGCCGGCCGCGTACAGCAGCAGCAAGGCCATCGCCACCGAACCCACCCAGCCCTGTTCGAAGTACGTGTGAATGTAAAAGTTCTTGATATGCCACGGCAAGTGATCGCGGTCGCTGGTGAAGAACCAGCCCGCCTGGCCGGCCGTGAAGTCGCCATTGCGCAGCAGTTCGGGCCCGCCGTCGCGCGCGCGCACGCTGACGTTGTCGATGTCGATTACGCCGCCCTGGTCGCCGCTGGCCAGTTCCAGTTGCACCGGCGCCTGCGCGCCCGGTATCCGCGACAGCAAGCCGTGGCGTTGGCCCATGCCCGCGCTGTAAAAGTCCAACTCGAAGTGTTGCCAGCGGTCGTCAGCCGAGACGAGCTTGACCACGGGCGATACGCACGTCTGCGGATAAAGCAGCCAGCGCTCGCACACGGCCATCCACACGACAGCCTTGGGATCGCTGCGTTTGACGTCCAGCGATATGCGATAGTTGGTATTCGGCTCCAGACGCACGTGTTGCAGGTGACGCAGCACTTCGCCGTAGCCGAGCGGGTGGACGGGCGCGGCAAGACGCAGGAAATTGTTGCCGATCAGGTCAGTCTCGTAGCGGAAACTGCCCGGGCGGATGCCCAGCGTGTTGCCCCAGTAGTAAGTGCGCGGATAGCTGCCGAGCCCGGCGCCGAACAAGGTGGTCGGCAAGTCGTCCGGCATCATGTGCAAGGCTTCCTCCCAGTGGCGGGTGCGCAGTTCCCAATCCTGTTGCACCGTGCTCAAGCGCTCGCCCATGTAGGAGCTGCCGAGCACCGGAATAGCCATCGCCAGCAGCGCCGCCGCGCCCGCGCCGAACGTCACGCTGGCGCGGCCGATGTGCCAAAGCGGCTGGTGGAACAGCAGGCTCACGGCGCAGATCACGCCGCACAGCCCAACCACCCAGGCCGCGTCCAGCGCGGCAGGCATGCCGCCCCAATGACGAGCCACCAGCAAGCAGGCGAGTGCGAGGACCGGGTAGGTGCCAAGCGTCAACGCCGTGGCGTGCTGCCGCCAGGCGTGCGGGCCGGCCAGCGCGGCGACGCCCGCCAGCCCTGCGGCAAACCCGGCGGCCGCCAGCGACAGGTAGGGCGCCTTCGCCCAGCCCGGCACGGGGAGTTTGCGCAGCGCGATGAACAGCGTCAGGTCCAGTAGGAGCAGGGCGGCGATGGCCGCGCCGACCCATAACAAATAGCGCGGCTGCAAGACGCGGCCGGCCGCGCGCGGCAGCCCGCCCGTCAGCAAGGTGGCGCCCAGCAAAATGAGCAAGGCGCCGAGCGTGCGGTAGCCGCCGGTGGAAAACGATCGCATCAGCAGCACGCTGATCACTGCGAGCAACACCGCCACTGCCAGCAAGACTCCCGGCCGCACCTTGCCGGCTACAACTTGCGGACCGCAGACCAGACAGCCGATCACGACGCCGGAGCCGGCGTATGCAAGCCAGACGTCGCGCGAGAAGGTGGTGAAGCCGGTGAACAGGCCCACGAGCAGCAGCGCCAGCGCGGCGCCGAGTTGCCAGGGCTTGGCTTTGCCCAGCAACCAGCACGCGACGAACGGAAAGCTCAGCGCCAGAAAGGCGTCGAGCGCGGCGCCGCCGGTGTGCATGGCCGAGAACGACGCGGTCGGCCGGTAGTCGCTGGAAAAGTTGAGCAGGCCCGGAAACAGACGGCGTTCCCAGCCCTGGATCAGCGCCGTGCAGAGCAAACCGAGCAACATGCCGGGCACCAGCAGCGTGCGCAGCCGGGACAGTTCGGGACCCACGCTGCGGGTCAGCAGCGGCAACAGCACCAGCGCCCAGGCGAGCCCCTTGGCCACGCGCAAGCTGTTGTAGTGGGTGTTGTAGCTGGCGAAGGCGTTCAAGTCCAGCGCTTCCGCCGGCAGTAGCCCTCGCACTGCCGCGACGGCGGTGGTGGCGGTCACGGCAGCCAGCAACAGCTTGGCGATGGTGGGAAGTTTACCGGTGCGGTGGCATGGCGCCAGCCGCCAGTAGCCGACCGCCGCCGTTGCCAGCAGCATCAGGTCGAGCTCATCGACAAACAACCATCCGGTCCAGGTGCTGAAGTCCAGCCACGGCAGCGCGGCCGGCACCAACAGCAGCCACAGCGCCGGGCGCCACCAGAGCAGTGCCGCGTAGGCCGCCACAACCAGCGTTGCCGCCAGCGGCCAGAACGGATAGTGCGGCAAGAGCATCGCCAGCAGCGCTAGCGGGATCAACGCTAGCAAGCGCCACAGCACGACGCGCGCGGCGCCGACCGTTGGCTGGCGCGCAAAGTCGCCGGCCATATGGGCGGCCGCTCCGCCGACAATGTGGCCGGCGGCGGATTCGTTCATGGCGTTGGTTCCTGCCATTTTCCGGCCGTTACGAGTAGCTGCTTGAGGCCTGGCAGCGGAAAGCCGAGCGCATAGGCCTTGTGCGCGTATTCATTGGCTTCCTTGAATTGCTTGGTCTTGTAGTACACCAGGCCGAGGTTGTAGTTATAAGTGGGGTCTTCCGGCGCCAGCGCCACCGCCTCGCGCAGCTGATCGCGGGCCATGTCGAGCTTGCCGAGCGCCATCAGATAGGTGGCGTAGGTGGCGCGTACGGCAGGATCGGCCGGCTGGAATTCCATCGCCCGCACGAAATAACACTCGACCGGGAACTGGGCGCCAGGCAGTTGCGTGACCTTGTCGCGCACGCCCACGCGCGCCATCGTCGCCAGCGCGCGCGGATGGTTGGGAATGGCGCGCAAGGTGTAGTCGATGTCGCTGCCGAGCGGGCCGGTGGCGCCGCGTATGCCAAGCTCCACCTCTTCGGGAAAGTGGTGCGGCTCGACCATGGCGATATTCTGTACATTGCCCGGGTCGTTGTAGTCGAACGGGCCGAAAGAGTTGGCGATGTAACCGCACAACTTCTTTGGCGCGGCCTGGGAGTCGCCCGTCGCGCCGGCCAGCAGCAGCGCCGCGACCAGCAGCGGCGCCAGTGACGAAGGTGCGCGCCTCATGCCGCCGCCGCACCGGCCTTGAACGCCACCGGGGCGCCGGCCACATCGTCGAGCAACTGCGCCAGCACGGCGCTGCGGGCGTGGCGCGAATGGGCGGCGACCACGGCGGCCGGCGGCAAGGGCGCCTTGCCTTCGCGCACCAGCGACAGGAAACGCGGCAGTGTTTGCATGATGTCCTCCTCGGAATCGAGCGCGGCGATCGTGTCGATCCCGGATGCACGCAGGGTGGCGGCGGTGTCGCCGGCGGCGTCGGTCAACGCCAGGATCGGCCGGCTGGCACGCAGATATTCATAGAGTTTGGCGGGAATCTGATGATTGCAGTTCGACGCCTGCAAGATCAGCAGCGCGTCGACGGTGAGCATTTCCGTCAGCGCGGCGCGGTAGGGCTGGTGCGGCGCGATGGTCACCATGTCTTCCAGTCCATAGTTCGCCAGCAATCCGGCCAGGAAAGCGTCGTGACCGGTGGCGCGCAGCACCAGTTTGAGCGTATCGGGGCCGATCAGGCCTTGTCGGCGCAGCGCGGCCATGGCGGCGAACAAAGGCGCCGGATCGCGCTCTGACGGATAGATGACGCCGCTGTGCAGCAACACCAGCGGACGGCCGGCGGACGGCGTCGCGACGGTGCCCGCAGCGCCAGTGCGCTGGGCGTCGAGGAAATTCTCCTCGTCGTAGCCGTTTTCAACCAGGCGGAAGCGATCGGCGGGCAGGTGGGGGAAGCGTTGCCGATACGTCTGGATCGCGCCCGGCGTCGTGCA
Organism: Duganella sp. AC917; assembly: GCF_979258245.1. Classification (NCBI taxonomy): domain Bacteria; kingdom Pseudomonadati; phylum Pseudomonadota; class Betaproteobacteria; order Burkholderiales; family Oxalobacteraceae; genus Duganella; species Duganella sp. AC917. The sequence continues at coordinate 2,060,520 of NZ_OZ409848.1, read as the reverse complement.
CACGGCCACCGTGCAGCGCTCGATCGTGCGGCGCTCTATCCACAGGTAGACCTTGCGCGTCAGCGGATTTTCCGGATAACCGACATCGGTCATCGGGTCGCGCAAGTCGGCCACCCAGGGCAGGCCGGACAGGCGCTGCAGTACGTAGGCGATCAGGTGGGCGGTGGCGATCGGATAGGTCGACCACAGCACTTGCGGCCGGTGCTGACGGATCAGCCGCAGTCCCGCCGGCACCGCGCCCAGCAGCCATGAGACCCAGCGGTCGGGCAGCGCCATCAGGCCGGAGTAACGCCCGCGCAGCGACAGGTGGCGCGCGGTGTCGAGCGCGAACGCGCGGCATACCGGCACGTCAGCCGGGATTTCGCCCATCTGGTCGTCGCCGGGATTGCTGTAGGCGCGCGGATGCGCCGACAGGATCACCGGCTGCCAGCCCCATTCCGGCAGGTATTGCGAGAATTTCAGCGTGCGTTGTATGCCGCTGCTGCCGCGCATCGGCGGATAGTGGAAGGCGATCATCAGCACTGTTTTGGACGTTGCCGTCTCTACCATTTGTACACCCAGTTTGCAGTCCAGTCGGCGACCTGGTCGCGCCAGACGCGGCGGGAAAAAGTGTGGTCGGCTTCGTCGAGTTCGTGTCGTGTGGTGCCGCTGCGCGCCAGCAGCTGCTGCCAGGCGGGCGAGGCGTCGGCCAGGTCGGTGAATTCCCTGGCCGTCAGGTCGGCGCCGCTCAAAATCAGCAATACCGGTCCCTTGAAGCGCGACCAGCTCGCCAACATGCGCGAGGGCAGGTCGGCCGGAGGATTGTCGGCGGCAACCGCTGGCTTGGCGCCGGCGCTGCTCGCGGCCAGCAGTTGGCGCAGCGAACGCCATGCGGCGCCGGCGTCGAACTGCCCGCTGAACAGTTTGCGCCACAGCTCGCCCTGCAACAGGCGGCCCCGGTAATAATGCTTGAGCGTGGCACGCGCGGCGCCAGCTTCGGTGCGCACCCACGGGTTAAGCAGCACCAGGCCGCGTACGCGGGCGTCCTGGCTGGCGTAAAACAGCGCCGCCGAGGCGCCGTCGCATAGTCCCCACAGCACCACTTCGCGCATGCCCGGAACAGCCGCCATGAAATGATCGACGGCAGCGCGCACGTCGAGCTCGACATCGCTGAAATCGCGCTGCGCGCCGTCGCTGTCACCCATGCCGCGATAGTCGAAGCGCTGCACCGGAATGCCGCGCGCGGCCAGCGTGCGCGCCAGCAATGTGAACTGGCGATGGCTGCCGGCGCGGTATTGTGGTCCCCCGACAATGATCAGCACGCCGCGCGGCGATGGTTGCTCAGGCAGGCTCAGCACGCCGTACAGTTGTTCGCCGGCGCAGCGGAAGGCCACGGCTTGATCTTCATAGCGCATCGGCGCTCTCCATTGCCAACCAGGGAGCCAGCGAGGCGGTCGCTTCCAGCAGCGCCGGGCAGGTCGCGATTTCCTGGGCGCCCCAAAAGGCGGGACCGTCAATACGGGTCAGCTCCACCTCGACGCCGCGCCCGCGCAGCCCCGCCAGCGCCTTGTCGCTGGCCGGTGACGTCGCGCGTTCCGGCTGGCCGATGTCGAACCAGTGCAGCGCGCAGCCAGCCCTGCCCAGCGGCGCCAGTTTCAGGCCATCGATGGCAAGCGCGAGTTGCGGCGACAGGTCGTAGCCGGAGACCTCGAGCGATTGCCCGGCCGCCAGCATCGTCCGCAGCGCGGCGGTTGAGTTCTCGGCCGCGCCTGTTGCGCTCATCATCGCGCCGGCCATGCGCAGGCGCAGGAATTGCGTCAGCGCGGTGGCGCCGTCCAGTACGGGTTGCCACAATATGAGTTGACGCGGCGCCCGGTCCGGCTCGATGTTGGCGGCGTAATCCATCGCCAACAGCGCGCCCAGACGCAGCCCGAGCAGCGCGGGCCGGTGGCCGCTGCGCCGTTCCAGCCAGGCGCTGGCCAGACCGACATCGTCGCGCCAGCTTTCCCAGCGGGCGTCGGCGAAATCGCCGCTGCTGTCGCCGCAGCCGTGCAGGTCGACGCGCAAGCTGGCGATGCCGTGCCGCGCCAGCTCCAGCGCCAGCAAAGCGGCCATGCGCCGCGATTTGTTCATTTCTTCTGCGAACGGCGGCACGTAGACCAAGGCGCCTCGGCACTCGCCGACCGCCGGCTGGTACAGGCAATAGCGCTGCCCGTCGCCAATGTCGTTGTCGGCCGGTAAAAAGAACGCTTCGGGCGCCACGTGGTTCATGCGGCCATCTTGTCGGTGACGAAGTCGGTCAGGCTGCCGACGGTGGCGAAAGTATGGGCGCTGATGTCGTCGTCCTCGATGCTGAAGCCGTAATGCTCTTCCAGCGCGGCCAGCAGCTGCACCACCGCCATTGAGTCGAGCTCGGGGATGCTGCCCAGCAGGGCCGAGTCGCGCGTAAGCGTCTGTGCGGACGGACCCAGGCTCAGTACGTCGCCGAGGATGGTTTTGACGGATTCCAGTTGCATGTAACGCTACTCCATTGGTTGTTCGGCGGTTGCTGCGGTGGCGGCGGCCGGGGCTGCAGCCAGGTTGCGGTGTTCGGCGCGACGTTGCCATGCCAGATGCAGGCGGCGCAGTCCCGACCAGCGGTAACTGTTGACGTGGTACAGCGTGCGCACTTCGTCGCTCCACCGACGATGCCACTCCATTACCTTGCCATAGAATTCAAGTCCCTTGAAACGACGTAGCGCAAACAAATGCTGACAAAGCTCTTCCAGCAGCAGAAAAGCCGGACTGTATTGGCTGCCGAGCGACTCGTCGTACGTGGTTTTGAGGATGATGACGCTGTCGCCGCCTTCGACGCACAAGTTCACGGCGACCAGCCGGTCGTCGAACCAGTAGCGGTAGACGGCGGCATTGCCGCGATTGGCCATGCCTTCGAGCATGGCGCGGTAGAAACGGCCCTGCGCGTTGTCGAGGTGCACCGAGGTGCCTTCCTTCGACTTCCAGCCGGCGCTTTCGAGCCGGCCGAAATCGGCCACGGCGGCGGCCATGCCCTCGGCCTCGCGGGTGACTTCCATGCGCGTGGCGATGCCTTCCTTGAGCAACTTGGCGCGTTGCTTCTTCATATTGGCGCGCAGGTTCTTGCCGCGCCCGTTCCAGTAATCGGCGAACTCGCCCTGCAATGCCACGCGGGCGGTGTCCAGATAGGGCAGCACGGTGATGCGGTCGCTGTCCTCGGGCTGGGGCGTGACGGCCGGGTCGCACTGGGTCATGCCCAGCAGCAGCGCGCCGCCGGGCAGGGTGCGGATCAGTGCGTCGAGCAGGCGCGGCAACTCCTCTGGCGCCAGCGCGCCCGGCCGCTCCAGCCATAAGGTGACGGGCGCCTGCGACGGTTGAAACGTTTCCCAGACGCCGGCACGGCGCGGGCAGACGATGGTCATGACCAGCACCTCGTTATCCTCGCGCCACATGGCCAGCCATTCGTTGCCGCTGCCGAACTCCTTGAGCAGCGGTTGCACGAACTCGGGCGAAAGCAGCGGCGCTGCGGGGCCGGCAATGTTCAGGGCGGCCCAGGCGCTTGCATGGTCGGCGAAGCGGGCCGCCGGCACCAGCGACCAGCTCATGCTTGCGCTCCCGCCGTTAACGCCGCGCGGATCTGGACGATCATCCATTCCAGCTCATCGTCGCGCAACTCCTGGTGACAGGGAAACTGCATCACGTGTCGCGACAGTTCGACGCTGGCGTCGCACACGGCGGCGCCGGCATCCGGCCACAGGAATTCGCCGAAGCGCAGGACAGGAACCGCGCCGCGTTTGAGCGCCGCGAACACTTGCCGTGGCTGCTCCACCCACAACGGAAACACCCACGGATAGACATGGTCCGGGAGCGCCGGGAACAGGGGCCGGCAGCCGGGCAGGTCGGCCAGCGCCGCGTGCAGCCTTATATAGTGGCGCCGGCGCAGCGCGCCCATGCGCCGCCGCGACACCAGCCGCAGCATCAGCCGCGAATACACCGACGAGCGCTTGTCCAGCCAGGCCGGATCGAAGCTGAAACCGCCTTCCGACGAGCCCGGCGACAGCGGTTGCGCGCGCGCCGGATTGCGGGCCTTCATGCGCTGCCACAACGCGTTCTTGAGCGCCATCGGCAACGCCAGCAGGTGACGCAGCACACCGAGTCGTCGATATTGGCAGCCTTCCTCCAGCGCATTGATGGCCACCTTGGCCTCGAAACCGATGCCGGCCGAGCGCAGCCGCACGCCGCCGAGCGCATGGCGCGCCGACACCAGGCAGCCGCCTTCATAGATGGGCAGGAATTTCATGCTGCTGGCGATGGCGTAGTCGCCGAACGAGCCCAGCGGCTTGCCCTGGTACTCGCCCAGGAAGGAATGCGCGCAATCCTCCAGCAGTTTGATGCCGTGCCCGTCGCAAAACGCGCGCAGCTTGTCCAGCGGTTGGGGAAAGCCGAAGTAATTAGTCGCCATTAATACCTTGGTGCGCGGCGTGACCCGGCGCGCCAGATCGTCGAGGTCGATCTCGGTGTTGCGCAGGATGCGGTAAAACACCGGCTGCGCGCCCGACCAGATCACCGGTTCGATCATCGACGCGCAGTGGTAGGCCGGCACGAGCACTTCGTCGCCGGCGCCAACCGCCATTTCCCGCAGCGCCAGCGCGATGGCGACACGGCCGCTGGTGACCAGCCGCGCCGGCCCGGCATCGACGATCGAGCGCACGGCGGGATGCCCTCGATGCAGAAAGGACGCGGCGGACAACACGGGCGCGAGCGGAATCGGCGAGGCCGGCGGTGGTGCGGACGCCGCTTGCGCGCCGCCAACGGCCGGCTGGAAACCGACATCCTGATTGACATTCAACATGCTCAGCTACTCCCCGGCCGGTAAGATTGGAGGCGACTCTGCGTTCGCCTCTCCGTTACCATTTAGACATTTTTCGAGTATAGCGCTCCTGTTAGTTCGATGCACTATTAATAACGAAGGATGTCAAATAGTGTTGTTTTCGTTGTAATTGAATATTAAAATGCTAATCTCAGTGCCATTCTGATATCATCGTTCGACCTGTTGGCCGGGGCCGGCCTTTCCACTAAATACCTGCAAAAGAGGGTGATATGGGCTGTGCGACGAGCTACCTGGTGCACGATTTTATTTTCTCCACGGCTGAGCGCGCACCCGCTGCCGAAGCGCTGGTCGATGGCGCCCGGCGCCTCTCCTACGCTCAACTGGCCACCTTGACCAGGCGCGCTTGCGCGGCGTTGCGGTCGCGCGGCGCGCGACGCGGCGAACGCGTTGCGGTCTATATGGAAAAGAATATCGAGCACGTCGCCGCGCTGTTCGGCGCCGCTGCGGCCGGCATGGTGTTCGTCCCCGTCAATCCCTTGTTAAAACCCGAGCAGGTCGCCTATATCCTGCGCGACTGCGACGTGCGGGTGCTGGTCACCAGCGCCGACCGGTTGCGCCAGCTGGCGCCGAGCCTGGGCGGCTGCGACAGCCTGCACACGGTGCTGGCGCTGGGCGCGGCGCGCGCCGCGACCGCCGTCGCCGATATCGGCCAGATCAAGGTGCTCGACTGGGAGGCGGCGCTGGCCGATGGCGACGCCGCCGAGGCCAACGTGCACAACGCCGGGTTGCCCGCCCGCCGCATCACCGATTCCGACGTCGCCGCCATCCTGTACACCTCGGGCAGCACCGGCCAGCCCAAGGGCGTCGTGCTGTCGCACCGCAATTTGGTGGCCGGCGCGGCCAGCGTCGCCAGCTATCTGGGCAACACCGCAGAGGACCGCATCCTGGCCGTGCTGCCGCTCAGCTTTGACTACGGCCTGAGCCAGTTGACCACCGCCTTCCTCAGCGGCGCTTGCGTCGTGCTGATCAACCACTTGCTGCCGCGCGACGTGCTCACCGCCGTGATCGCAGAGCGCATCACCGGCCTGGCCGGCGTGCCGCCGCTGTGGATACAGCTGGCCGCGCTCGACTGGCCTACCGTGTGCACCTTGCGCTACCTGACCAATTCCGGCGGCGCCATGCCGCGCGCCACGCTCGACCAGCTGCGCGCAAGGCTGCCTGCCGCAAAACCCTATTTGATGTACGGGCTTACCGAAGCGTTCCGCTCGACCTTCCTGCCGCCGGCCGAGCTGGACAAGCGTCCCGACTCGATGGGCAAGGCCATTCCCAACGCCGAGGTGCTGGTGTTGCGGGCCGACGGCAGCGAATGCGCGCCCAACGAACCTGGGGAGCTGGTGCATCGGGGACCGCTGGTCTCGCTTGGCTACTGGAACGACGCCGCGCGCACCGCCGAGCGCTTCAAACCCTACCGCTCGCCGCTGACGGGTCTGATGCTGCCGGAAATGGCCGTGTGGTCGGGCGACACAGTGCGCCGCGACGAGGAAGGCTTCCTGTATTTCATCAGCCGCGCCGACGAGATGATCAAGACCTCCGGCTACCGCGTCAGTCCGGGCGAAGTGGAGGCGGTGCTGTACGCGCAAGGCGAGGTGGCAGAGGCTGCCGCGCTGGGCGTACCGCATCCCGTGCTCGGCCAGGCGATCGTGGTGGTGGTGGCCGTGCGCGAGGGACGTGTGCTTGACGAAGCCCGACTGCTGGCCGCGCTCAAGCCGCACCTGCCGAACTACATGCTGCCGCATAAAATCATCCTGGCCGACGCCAGCCTGCCGCGCAACGCCAATGGCAAGATCGACCGCAAGCTGCTCAGCACGCAATATCTGGCCAGCTTCACGGTAGCGCCGGCATGAGTGCGGTGTTGAACCAAGCGGCCAGCCACGCCCCAGTTCACGCGCCGCTGGAACAATTCCCTGTGCGTGACGACTGCCTGCAAGTCGGCGGCGTCCCGCTGACGCGGCTGGCCGCGCAACTGGGGCAGACCCCGTTTTACGCCTACGACCGCCATGCGATCACGCGTCGCGTCGCCGAGCTGCGCGCGGCATTGCCGCCCGGCGTGCAGTTGCACTACGCGATGAAGGCCAATCCGATGCCGGCCGTGGTGCAGCACCTGGCCGGTCTGGTCGACGGCATCGACGTCGCCTCTGGCAACGAACTGCGCGTCGCGCTCGACACCGGCGTGGCGCCAACCGATATCAGCTTCGCCGGACCCGGCAAGGGCGACGGCGAACTCTCGTGCGCGGTTGCGGCGGGCGTGATCATCAACGTCGAGTCGGAAGCCGAGCTCGATCGAATCGCCGCCATCGGCCTGCGGCTTGACATTCGCCCGCAGGTGGCGCTGCGCGTCAATCCCGATTTCGAACTGAAGTCGTCCGGCATGCGTATGGGCGGCGGCGCCCGCCAGTTCGGCATCGACGCCGAGCTGGTGCCGGCCTTGCTGCAACGGCTGGCATCGATGCCGGTGGACTGGCATGGCCTGCATATCTTCAGCGGCTCACAGAATCTCAAGGCGGCGGCGTTGCAGGAAGCCCATCAGCAGACCTTGGCATTGGCGATGCGACTGGCCGAGTTCGCGCCGCGTCCGATGCGGCTGCTTAACATCGGTGGCGGCTTTGGCATCCCGTATTTCCCCGGCGAACAGCGCCTGGACGTGGCTGCCGTCGGTGCCAACCTGGCGCTGTTGCTGCCGGACGTGGGCCGCGCGCTGCCCGAGGCGCAGATCGTTATCGAGCTGGGCCGCTATCTGGTCGGTGAGGCCGGCGTCTATGTCAGCCGCGTGATCGAGCGCAAGCTCTCGCGTGGGCAAGTGTTTCTGGTCACCGATGGCGGCCTCCACCATCACCTGTCGGCGTCGGGCAACTTTGGCCAGGTGATCCGCAAGAATTATCCGGTGGTGATCGGCAACCGGGTGCATGGCGCATCGCGCGAGACGGTATCCGTGGTCGGACCGCTGTGTACGCCGCTGGACTTGCTGGCCGACCGCATGGAGCTGGCCACCGCCGGCCCGGGCGACCTGGTGGCCGTGCTGCAATCGGGCGCCTACGGATTGAGCGCAAGTCCCGGCGGCTTCCTCAGCCATCCGGCGGCGCTGGAAGTACTGGTCGGACAACAAGATCGCGACGGAGCGGCTTCATGAGTGGAATCTGTGGGTGGATAGGGCAGGGCCGCGACGCCGGCGCCAACCGTGAGTTGGCCGAGACGATGGCCGCGCCGCTGACGGGCGTCGACGCGCGTCCTCCCCAAATCATGTCGGGCGCGGCCAGCGCGATGGCAGGCGTGGGCGTGCAATGCTACGAAGCCGACGGCGTGCGCTTCATGCTGTGGGGCGAGGCTCGCTTGCGCGGCAGCGTCGACACGATCCCTGGCCCGCTCTGGACCGAACTGTGGCGCGGACAGGGTGCGCTGGCGTTATGCGAAGCACTCACCGGCGCCTTCGCCCTGGCGGTGATTGACGAGCGTGCCGGCGAAGCCTTGCTGGCCACCGATCACATGGGCAGCTTCCCGCTGCTGTATCAGCAGCAGGGCGAGACGCTGGTATTTGCTAGCTCGGCCCAGGCGCTGCGCCGGCACCCGTTGACGCCGGCCGAGATCGATCCGCAGGGCTTGTACAACTACGTGTTCTTCCACATGATCCCGGCCCCGGGCGGCATCTACCGGTACCAGCAGCACCTGCTGCCGGGGAGCTGCCTGCATTACCGCCAGGGACGCATCGAGTCGCACACTTATTGGCGCATGCGCTTCGATGAGCGGATCGATACACCGTTCCCGCAACTGAAGGAGGAATTCCGTCAGGTGCTGCGCGATAGCGTGCGGGAGAGTATGGGAACCGGCAACGGCAAGGTCGGCGCCTTCCTCAGCGGCGGAACCGACAGTTCCACGCTGGCCGGCATCCTGTGCGAAACCGGCGGCGGTCCGGCGCAAACGTACTCGATCGGCTTCTCGGCCGACGGCTACGACGAAATGTCTTACGCCCGCCTGGCGTCGCGCCATTTCGGCACCGACCACCACGAATACTATGTAACGGCCGACGACGTCGTCGACATCATCCCGCGCATGGCAAAGGCCTTCGACCAGCCGTTCGGCAACGCCTCTGCCGTGCCCGCATATTACTGCGCGCGCATGGCGGCGGCCGACGGCGTTACGCGGATGATCGGCGGCGACGGCGGCGACGAGCTGTTCGGCGGTAACGAGCGCTACGCGCGCCAGCAAGTGTTCGCGCTGTACCAAAAAGTGCCTGCGCTGCTGCGTGAAGGGCTGCTGGAGCCGGCGCTCAACCATTTTCCCGGCGCCGACCGCGTGGCATTGTTGCGCAAGGCGCGCAGCTACGTTGCACAGGCGTCGGTGCCGATGCCGGCCCGGCTGGAAACCTACAATTTGCTCAACCGCTATGGCGCCGCCGAGGTGTTCGAGCCGGGTCTGCTGGCGGGCGCCAGCACGGACCGTCCGCTGGACGAACTGGCTGCGTCCTACGGCCAGAGCGACGCCGGCAGCCTGATCAATCGCATGCTGGCGCTGGACCTGAAAATCACGCTGGCCGACAACGACCTGCCGAAGGTGCGCGGCGCCTGCGCGCTGGCCGGAGTCGAAGCCGCGTTTCCGTTCTTGAGTGAATCGATGGTCGCGTTTTCGTCCCGCCTGACGCCGCGTCAAAAGCTCAACGGCAGCCAATTGCGCTATTTTTTCAAGCAGGCGCTGGGCGATTTCCTGCCGCAGGAAATCATCCACAAGGAAAAGCATGGCTTCGGGCTGCCGTTCGGCGTCTGGATGCAACAGTATCCACGCCTGCACGCGCTGGCCGGCGACAGCCTGCAATCGCTGCGCCGGCGCGGCGTGGTACGCGGCGAGTTCATCGACAAATTGCTCGGCCATCACGTGCGCGAGCACGCCGGCTACCACGGCACCATGGTGTGGGTGTTGATGATGCTGGAACAGTGGTATCAGCAACATCAGCAAACTCAACATGCGCGGGACTGAGGCCATGCGCGTCTGTTTGACCATCGATACCGAGTTCAGCATCGCCGGCGCCTTTGCCGATCCAGCGCTGCGCCCGGTCGGCGCACAGATGGTGCGTTGCGATGTCGACGGGCGCTCGCAGGGCTTGGACTTCATGCTCGACTGCTTCGCCCGCAACGACATCACCGCGACGTTTTTCATCGAGACCTTACAGCGTCACTATTTCCGCGATGATCCAATGCGGCCGCTCGCGCAGCGCATCGCCGCCGCCGGCCATGAGCTCCAACTGCACGCCCATCCGTGCTGGGCCGTGTTCCAGCACGACGACTGGTCCGAACGCGTGCGACGCGAGCCGCGCCAGGACGATTTCGCCGGCCGCGACGAGGCATCGACCTTGGAACTGCTGCGCCAGGGCCAGGAAACATTCCGCGAATGGGGCCTGGCGCCGCCGCAGGTGTTCCGCAGCGCCAGCTTGCAGCACGATGCCGGGCTGTACCGCGCGATGGCCGCCGCCGGCATTCCCTACAGCTCCAACATCGGACTGGCGATCTATGACAGCGGCGATCCGAGCTACCGCCTGTACGGTGGGCGCCATCTGCGCCACGGCGTGCTGGAGTGCCCGGTGCTCACGTTCACCGATTGGCGCCTGCGGCGTCCGCATCTGAAGACGCTGTCGATTTCCGGCACCAGCTTCGCAGAAACCCGAACCTTGCTGGAACGTGCGCGACAGGCCGGCATGGAGCTGGTGGTGATCCTGACCCATCCTTTCGAATATGTGCAAAGCCGTGGCGCCGATTACCGAACCCTGCGCCGCCACGGCGTCAATCAGGAGCGGCTGGAACGGCTGTGCGGCTACCTGGCGGCGAATACCGACCTGTATCAAGCCAGTGGCCTGGCGGCGGCCGCCAGCATGCCGCTCGCGCCATGCGGCGCGGAAAATCAATTGCTGAGCGGGGCGCCATGGCAAAGCGTGTGCCGTATGGCAACCCAGGTGTTATACGACCGCTACGGGCACTGGGCGTTGTCCCGGGCAAGCGCGGGGGCGGCATGAGCTGGCGCCGTCCGTTCGACGCGTTGGCGGAGACCATCGACCGCCGCCACGGCACCTGGCGCGGCCTCGTACGCGCATGGCTGGCCCGGATCGAGCTGGCCGCCGGGCGCTTGTCGGGCTTCCGCCTGCGCCATCCGCACAAAGTGCGCCGCGCCGTATTCATTTGCCTGGGCAACATCTGCCGCAGCGCCTTCGCCGAACAGGTGGCAGCGCGGCTGGACATGACGGTGGCCTCGGCCGGCCTGTCGACCCATTCCGGCTCGGCCTCCCCGGACAGCGCGCTGCGTGCGGCGCGCCGCCACGGCTACGACATGAGCGCCCACCGCGCCACCGATCTGACCGATTTCGACGTCCAGCCTGGCGACCTGTTCCTGGTGATGGAAGTGCGCCAGGCGCGCGAGCTGCGCCGTCGTCTCGGGCCGCGCACCGATGTCGAAGTGGTGCTGCTGGGCCTGTGGTGCACCGGACCGATGCCGCATCTGCACGACCCGTTCACACTGAGCGACGCGTATTTCGACCAGTGTTTCTCCCGAGTTCGACAAGCGGTGCGCGGCCTTCAGCGCTCCGTGCCGCAGTTGACACGGCGTGAGACCACCAGCGCATCCGAACGCGGCGGGAGGGTTGCATGAACCGCGGCTTTTCCATCTATCTCGACCTGGTGCGCGTGCTGGCTGCGCTGGCGGTGATCATCTATCACTCGAATTTCCGCCTGCTGACGACCGAGAAGCTACCGTTCAGCAACCACGGCCACGCGGCGGTGATCGTCTTCTTCGTGCTGTCCGGCTATGTGATCGCCTACATTACGTCCGAGCGCGAGAACACGCCGCTGTCCTACTGGTCCAGCCGCCTGTCACGTTTTTACTCGCTGGCGCTGCCCGTGGTACTGCTGACGCCGCTGTTCGACATGGCAGGCGAAGCCATGGCGCCGCAGTTCTATACCGGCGGCACCACCACCTACGGCCTGGCGTGGTTGCGCATCCTGACCAGCCTGACCTTCCTGAACGAGGTGTGGCTGGTATCGATCATGTCGTTCTCCAACGTGCCGTACTGGTCGCTGTGCTACGAGTTCTGGTATTACGTGCTGTTCGCGATCGTCACCTTCACGGCCGGCCGCACCCGCGTGTTGCTGGCCGGCGCCGTCATGCTGCTGCTCGGGCCCAAGATCTTGGTGCTCGCGCCGGTATGGGTGGCGGGCGTGGTGCTGTTCCGCTGGCAATGGCTGCGCACGCTCAAGCCGCTGCCCGGGGCGCTATTGTTTACAGCGTCCTGGCCGGCGTACTGGCTATTCCACCACTACGGCATGACCGAAGCAGGCTCGCAATTGTTGTTGCGGCTGGTCGGCGCCAATCTGCATCATCAAATGGCGTTTTCCAAGTTCTTCATCACCGATTACCTTCTTGCGCTGATCGTGCTGGCCAACTTTGCAGGCATGCGCGCGCTTGCCGACGTCGCAGCACGCCCGTTGCGCATGATCGAACCGGTCATACGTCCGCTGGCCGCTTACACCTTCAGCGCCTATATTCTGCATCAGCCATTGATGCAGTTTTTCGCCGCACTGATCGATGGCGACCCGGGCCGGCCATGGTTTTATGCCGCCACCATGCTGGCAACGTTCGCAACCATCGCGGTGCTCGGCAGCCTGACCGAGCAGCAGCGCCACCATTGGCGTCATGCGATCCGCAAACTGCTGGCCCTGGTGTTCGAGAGACCGGGCAGGCAGGTGCCTGTCGCGGGAGTGCCCCATGGCTGAGACCCTGATACCGGCTGTGGTGCTGGGCATCGACACACCGATCGGTCTCGCCATCATCCGCGACCTGGGCCGGCGCGGCGTGCCGGTGATCGGCATCGCGCACAGCGCTTCCGGGCTCGGCCTGCGGTCGCGATATCTAACCCGGGGCCTGATACGTCCCGGCGGTGGCGCCGCCGGCCTGTTGCAGCAGTTGCGGCAACTGTCCGCTGAAATCGGCCCCGCGTGCCTGTTCGCGATTTCCGAGACCGACATCAGCGCGCTCAACCTGGAGCGTGCGCAACTGGACGGCTACCGTCTGATGTTCGCCGACACGACGCGCATGGAGCGGGTGCTGCACAAGGACCAAACCTACGCTGCGGCGGCATCGGTGGGCATCCACGTGCCGCGCACCTTACATCCGGTCTCGCTGGACGAGGCCGCCGCTGCGGCGCCAGGGCTGCGCTACCCGGTCATCCTCAAGTGGGCCGATCCGAACGGCGCCATGCAGCCGCTGCGGCGCGCCGGCCTGTCGCTTGACAAGCTACGTTATTGCGCCGATGCCGAAGAGCTCATGGCCGGACTGCGCCGCTACGAAGCGGTCGGCATCTATCCGATGGTGCAGGAATTTTGCGCTGGTTATGGCCTCGGCCAGTTCGTGCTGATGCGCGACGGCCAGGCGCACTGCCTGTTCCAGCACCGCCGCGTCCACGAGTGGCCGCCGGAAGGCGGCATCTCGACGCTGTGCGAGTCGTTGCCGCCGGGCGAACACGCGTCGTTGATGCAGCAATCGGTCGCGCTGCTGCGTGCGCTCGACTGGGAGGGCGTGGCGATGGTCGAATACCGCTACGACCCGGCCACCGGACGCGCGGCGCTGATGGAGATCAACGGCCGCTTCTGGGGCAGCCTGCCGTTGGCGTGCCAGGCCGGCGCGGCGTTTCCATGGTACGCGTATCAATTGCTGGGCTTGAACCAGCCGGTGTCGCAAGCGCCGTATGTGGCCGGCCTGCGCGCCCGCTTCATGGTGCCCGAAACCAAGCGGCTGTGGCGCGTCCTGACCCGCAAGCCCAGCGACGGTTACGTGCCGCCGGCCGGCGCGCTGGCCGAGGTGGCCGGCTATCTGTTCGACTTCGTCCGGCCCGGCACCCGCTATTTCGTCCACAGCTGGCGCGATCCGATGCCCTTGCTGAGCGACCTGTGGCTGACCGCGCGGCGGCTGCTGCCCACGCTGCGCATTCCGCAACGGAGAAAGACATGAACACCACAGTTGACGAAGACACAGTTGCCGGCAAAGTTCCCGTGGTGGCCGTGATCATTCCCTACTACCAGCGGCAGCAGGGCATCCTCGGCAAGGCGGTGGCGTCCGCACTGGCCCAGCGCGGCGCACATCGGCTCGTCATCATCGTGGTCGACGACGCCTCGCCGGTGCCCGCGCGTGCCGAGCTGGCCGGATTGCCGGCGGACGAAGCGGAGCGCATCGTCATCATCGAGCGCCCCAACGCCGGTCCTGCCGCCGCCCGCAACACCGGTCTGCGCGCGTTGCCGGCCGACACAGACTTCGTTGCCTTTCTCGACTCCGACGACGAATGGATACCGGAGCACCTGGAACGCGCATTGACGGCGCTCGGGCAGGGCAACGATTTTTATTTTTCCGACCACTACCAGTTGAACCAGACCGTCAGCGCGTTCCGCCGCGCCGGCCGCATCGACCTGGCGCAACACCCGGCGCTGGCCGGCGCCGACGAGTTGTACGCCTACCGCGGCGACATGTTCGATCAGATCCTGAGCGGGAACATCATCGGCACTTCCACCGTGGTGTACCGCCACGCACCGCTGTCGACGCTACGTTTTCGCGAGGAATTCGTGTACGCTGGGGAAGACTATCTATTCTGGCTGGAACTGAGCCAATGCACCAGCCGCATCGCGTTTTCGGCGCGCTGCGAATGCGTCTATGGTCCCGGTGTGAATATTTTTTCCGGCTCCGGATGGGGCAGCAAAACATCGCTGTTGCGTCTGCACCACGAAATGAAGTTCCAGCGCGCGTTGTCGCGGCTGTTCGAGCTGTCGGCGCCGCAGCGGCAGGCCAACCTCGCCAGCGTGCGCCGGTTGCGCCGCAGTTTTGTCGCCGATCTGCTGCACCGCGTGCTGCACCGGCAGGAAGTGTCGCCGTCGCTGTTGGGACGGCATTGCAAGGTCGATCCGCAGACCTTCATCTACGCCTTGCCGCTGGCGGTCGGCATCGCGTTGCAGCGCGAGCGCGGGAAGTCGACCACCATTTAAAGACTCACCGAATATCCTGGATGGCACGATGGCGTTGGGGAAATGGCCACGATACCGGTATGACCAGGATCACCAGAAAGGTAGCTGTCATGGATCAAGCTTTTAATTACGAAAAGGCATTCTCACGCAATATCGGTTGGGTGACCGAAGCAGAGCAAGCGGTATTGCGCACCAAACGCGTGGCGATCGGGGGCGCCGGCGCGGTCGGTTCGTTCTACGCCAACACTTTCGCCCGGCTCGGCTTCGGCAAGTTCGTCATCGCCGACTTCGACACCTACGACATCGTCAACTTCAACCGGCAGCTGGGCGCGACAATGAGCACGCTTGGCCAGCCGAAGTCGGAAGTGATCCGCCGCATGATCCTCGACATTAATCCAGAAGCCGACATCCGTGTGTTTCCCGAGGGCGTGACGACCGACAACCTGAACGAGTTCCTGCGCGACGTGGATTTTTATGTCGACGGCCTGGATTTCTTTGCTTTCGACGCCCGTCAGCAGACCTTTGCCAAGTGCGCCGAGCTCGGTATTCCATCGACAACCTGCGCGCCGCTCGGCATGGGCGGGGCCAGCCTGACTTTCCTTCCCGGCCAGACCACGTTCGAACAGTATTTCCAATGGGGCGATCTGCCCGAACTGGATAAAGCGATCCGCTTTATCGTCGGGCTGGCGCCGGCGGGCCTGCATCGAGGATATCTGGTGGTGCCGTCGGCGATGAATCTGAAGGAGCGGCGCGGGCCATCGACCATCATGGCGTGCAATCTATGCGCCGGCATTTCGGCCACGGTTGCGCTGAAGGTGATGCTCGGGAGGGGAAAGGTGTTGGCCGCGCCGCACGGGCTGCATTTCGACGCCTATCGCAACAAGCTGGTGCACACTTACCGGCCCGGTGGCAGCAGCAACCCGTTGCAGCGGCTCGCCATCGGCGTCGGCAAACGGATGTACGGAAAAATGCTGGCGAAGGGGTGAATTAGCCCGTCAGACATCGCGCGTGCGCGCCGCTTGCAGCGGCGTCAGCAGGGCCTTGTGGAACAGGTGGCGCGCCAGCAGCCACGGCGGCATGCGCAGCCAGTTGCCGCGCAGGTAGAGCATCTGCCGCGCCAGCTTGCTCAGCGGTCCGTCGCAGCTTTCGTGCTCGGGTAGCAGGGCCCGGTCCAGCAACGCGTCCATCAGCGCCAGCACCACCGGCCCCGGTCGCGCCACGTCGTTGCCTTCCAACAGCGCAGCCGGCACCGGCGTGTGCAGCAGCCGGGCGGCGTGGCGTAACGCGTAAAACAGCGGCCGCTGCAGTTGCAGCGCGGCGGCCCGATCCGTCAAACGCACCCAGAAACCCGGCAGCGAGGAAAACTCGTGCAACAAGCGGTCGATGTCGACCAGATTGCGCAGCCCGTGGTCGAACTCGCTTTCGTACAGCAGGTGCGTGGCGCTGTGCAGAATCATGTCCACCGGACCCAGCGTGTACACCGCCGGCAGGCTGCCGCTGGCGGGGTAGCCGGGCAGGGGCTCGGCCGCCGCGCGCAGCAGCATGGCGTCAGGATGCGCCGCGGCCGTGCTGGGCAGTATGGCGTGATGGACGTCGATCACGGTCTCGCGCCACACATGTTGCATCGGCGGCAGTTCGTGCATCCAGCGCCGGTAGTAATGCTGGTCGTAATCGTCGTGACCAACACCGGCCCAGCCGTGCAACATCAGCGCAGATTCGACGTCGGCCAGCGCCGAGCGTGGCACCAGGATGTCGATGTCGGAAAAGATCCGGCCCTCGGCGGCGGCCAGCCCGGCCATCGCGTACGCGCCGCCCTTGAGCAATATCAGCGGTACACCAAGGCCTGCCATCGCCTGGCGGATCTGGCGCACTTCCCAACGTACTGCCTGCAGATGGCGCTCGCCCTGCTGGCGGGCCCAGTCCAGTTGCCGCCGCGCCGGCGCCGGCAGGCGCTCCAGCACGCCTGCGTCGCGCGCCCGCGCGTGCAGGCTGGGCAACAATTGCGCGCGCTCGGCCTGGCGCAACACCAGGTCGCACTGGGCCGGCGTGAACGCGGCCAGCGCGGCCGGCGTGCGCAGCGCTTCGATCAGCAGCGGCGTCATGGCGGCGCCACCAGACGTTCGAACGTGGCGATGCCGTCTTCCAAGCTGCTGTAGCGGAAGTCGTAACAGTCCGACTGGTCGATCAGGTCGGCCATGGCGTCGAAGCCTCGCGCCGCGAGGACGCTGTAGTTGAAGGCATTTTCGGCGGTGCGCAGATGCGCGCGCGCCTTGGCGACCGGCTGCAACTCTGCGGCCGCGCCGGCTTCGTAGCGGGGGAAAACGATCCAGGCCGGGCGCGCCGGTTCGGCCAGGCGCCCGACGCTATCGGCCGGCGCGCGCAGGTGGGCCACCGTGCCTTTGTTGGTGTCGGTGACGGGCGGCGAAAACAGGGCGCTCGGCAGCGCCGCGCGCATCAGATCGATCGAGCCGTTCTTCAGGCTGATCGGACGCGGCATCGGCACGATCAGGCCGTCCTCGAGCCGGACCATGGTCAGCTCGTCGGACAGCAGGCGCCAGCCGTGGTGCACCAGCGCCGCGCATAAGGTGCTTTTGCCGGAGCCCGGCGGCGCCGGCAGGATGGCCGCGCGGCCGTGCTTTTCCACCACCGCCGCGTGCAGCATCAGATAACTATGGGCGCGGCTGGAGATGCACCAGTTCAGCCCCCATTCGAACATTGGATAAGCCTGCGCCAGCGGCAGCGGTTTGAACGGCGCCAGGCCGTCGGCCAGCAGCTGCACCTGCGGGCGCAACCAGCGCCGCCAATTGAGCGGACGCACCATGCGCAGGTGGAAGTCGGCGTAGCCGTCGTCGGGACCGAGCGGGTAGTCCGCGTACATCATTCCCACGCCGCGCACCACGCTCGGTATCGTGCTTTGCAGACGGGTGACGAAGGCGCCGGTTTGCAGGTACAGGCCGGCGCCGGCCAAGCGCGAGGCCAGTTGTCCGGCCGGCAGCTGCGCCACAGTCAGCATATGGCCTCGACCAGGGCAAGGCGTTCCAGATCTTCCAGCATGCTTGTCACCTCGGCATCGTCGGCGGCGGCCATGCCGGCCGCCAGCAGGCGGCGACCCAGAGCGTCGGCGCCGGCTGGCCCGGCGTGCAGCGCCAGCAGCAACTCCAGCGCATCGGCGCCCATCAGATGGGTATCGCCTGACAGATCGTTGTACAGCACGCATTCGCCGTCCCACTGTCGGCGCCGTAGTTGCTGGCCCGGACAGAGGCGCCAGGAAACACCCATGCTCATTCCATTGTGCTTTTGAGGTAGCCGACGATTTCGCGCGAGCCCCATTTACGGCCGCCGGCGATCGGCGTGTAGGTTCCGCCGAGGTTGGCGCCGGACGCTTGCCACTCGTTCCAGATGGCGATCACGGCCGGCACCTTGAGGAATGACGTGCGACCCGTGTAAGCGTTGAAGTAGGCTGCCATCAGGTACATGCCGACCTGGTCGCGGTCGTAGTTCTGGGCCTTGAGAACCTTCATCACCGGCTGGCTGGCGTAGGTCAGCGTGCGCGAGCTGCAGGTGAAGACGTGGCTGAACGCGGTGCAGTTCTTCGGCATTGGGCAGCTTTGCTCCGCCCACCACGTCGGCAGGCGGCCTTTGCAAGTGGGCGCCTGGGTCGGCTTGCGGCTACTCAAACCGCCCGACATGGCGCCCGACGGCGCCTTGCACATCGCCGCGCCCATCGCGGACGGACTTTTCAGTGTGAGGATGACGCCGCTGGCGATGCCGGCACCGGCCAGACGTCGACGGGACGGCCGCGATGGGGCATCGGCGTCCACCATCTGCGCCGGCACCGGCGCATCGCCTGGATTATCTTGATGCGTTTGCTTAGCCACGTCTGCCATCCCCTGAGTTTTACTTGTCTGTGCAATCTAATGCAAGTTTCATTCCCGACACCGAATCCAAATTTGAGTTCGATTAAAATCAAGTACTTACGTCGAATTTTTTGCTATCAGCGATCACGCCGCAAACGCGGCGCCGGCGACTGTAAAGAATCTCGACACTATCTTAGAAGAAACTCTCGGGGATGATCAGGATGTCGCCCGGCCACATGCGCACATTGGCGGAGATATCGCCGTCCTTGATCAGGTCGCTCAAGCGCACCGGCAGCTTCTCTTGCTTGCCGTCGACTTTGCGCACGATGCTGGCACGGTTGCCCGCTGCGAACTCGGTCACGCCGCCGACGGCGATCAGCACGTCCATCAGCGACATGTCGCGCCGGTACGGCATCGACTGCGGCTTGGCGGCCTGGCCGATCACGCGGATCTGCTGGTCGTAGGTGCCGACAAAGCCGTTGACCACCACGCTCACCGCCGGTTGCTGGATGTAGCGCGCCAGGGCTTTTTCGATATCGCGGGCCAGCTGGCTCGGGGTCTTGCCGCTGGCCGGCAGGTCCTCCACCAGCGGCGCCGTGATCTTGCCGTCCGGACGCACCGGCACCGTCTGCGATACCTCGGGATTGCGCCAGACGTTGATGCTGATGCTGTCGCCCGGGCCGATCAGGTAATCGATATCCGGCGAGCTCTCGGCGGGCGCTGCCAGCGGGCGCTGCGTCGCGCAGCCGGCCAGTGCCGCGATCGCCAAACCACAGGTCAACGCCAGGACGCAGCGCAGCGCGCGCCGATAAAAATTGGGGGAAGAGTGCGCGTTCACGGTCGTCCTTTAGTGGAGTGCGATGGAGAAAACTGGCACGGCGCAAGTAACGCCGATCTTTTCATTTTGACATGCCTTTTTGATCATGGCAAGAAAGTTATTCTGGCGTCGTTGTAAAGTTATGGTGACGTTGTACGCAGCAGGTCGCGCACGTAGTTCGACGGCACGGCGTAACCGATGCCGCTCGGCGTGCTGATCGCGTTCTCCTTGCTGCCCTTGACGTACACCATGTTCAGCACGCCATAAACGGCGCCGGTTGACGGGTCGTACAACGGGCTGCCGCTGTTGCCGGGATAGGCGATGGCGTCCAGCTGGAACACGGTCA
The DNA here is from genome assembly GCF_979258245.1 of Duganella sp. AC917. Classification (NCBI taxonomy): domain Bacteria; kingdom Pseudomonadati; phylum Pseudomonadota; class Betaproteobacteria; order Burkholderiales; family Oxalobacteraceae; genus Duganella; species Duganella sp. AC917. The sequence continues at coordinate 2,040,638 of NZ_OZ409848.1, read as the reverse complement.
CGGGCGGCCGCCGCAACTGCTTGAGGGCGCGCGCGTCAAGCTGGCGCGAGGTCTTTGCCGGATTCGTCATCGGCGTGATCGCCGCCAGCACGGCGCGGTGCGTGGCCGGGTGCAAGCCCAGCACCATGCCCAGCGGGAAACCGGTGAAGGCCAGGTCCTGGCCCTCGGCTGCGGCGTCGGAATCCGCCAGTTTGAGCGCCGGCAGCGGCGTGCCCGTCAGGCGCAGATGCACCAGGTCGTGTTCGATGTCGCGCGCGACCAGGGTGGTTGCGCGAAAGCGCACATTCTCGCCGTCGGCCACCACCACGCCCCAGCTTTCCTGGCGCGCCAGATCCGGCGCCTCCGGCACCACGTGGGCGTTGGTGACGACGCTCAGACCGTCACCGGTAATCCAGCCGGTGCCGCTGTAGACGATGGGCGGCGAACGAGTCGGCTGGAAGCTGCCGATCGCCACCACCGAGCGCTTGACGGCGGCCACCGTCTCCTTCAGCTCGGCCGCCCGCGCGGCCGGCAAAACGGCTACGGCTGCGGCTCCCAGCCAGGCGGACAGCCCGGCGGCGCGCATCCCGGTGCTGAAAAATGTGGCGATTATGATCATGCCCGCAATCTACACCATCTGATAATTTTTGCAACAAATCTTCGCTTTTTGGCCGCTTGTCCTTTTCTTGCAACGTTGTAGTCGAGTGTGTAAAAAATAATAACAATGATCTGTTCCGTTGTACTATGATTCATAGAAATGTTGTTTTGATAATCGACGCGCCGGCCTTCCAGACAGGACTTGGCGCGCACTTGGCGAGGCAAGAGATGGCGGAATTGAGTGCATTGCTGCTGACGTTTCTGAAGGCGCTCGGCAAGTATCGCTGGTATGCGGTGGCGGTGGCGTGGGTGGTCGGACTGATCGGTTGGGCCGTGGTCTACCGCATGCCGGACGAATATCAATCGACGGCGCGCGTCTACGTCGACACCCAGAGCATCCTCAAGCCCCTGATGGCCGGCATGACCACCATGCCCAACATCGAGGAGCAGGTGATGTTCATGCGCCGCACGCTGATCAGCCGGCCGAACGTCGAGCGCGTCATCCGCATGGTCGACCTCGACATCAAAACCCGCAGCGTCAACGACAAGGAACGCCTGATCGACCAGCTGACCTCGCAGATCAGCATCACCGGCACCGGCAACGACGACATCTATACCATCGCCTACACCAACCCCGATCCCAGGCTGGGCAAGGACGTGGTGCAGTCGCTGCTGACCATCTTCGTCGAGGGCAGCGTCGGCGGCAAGAAGCAGGATTCCGACAAGGCGATATCCTTCATCGCCGAACAGATCAAAAGCTACGAGGAAAAGCTGGCGGCCGGCGAGAACGCGCTCAAAGACTTCAAGATTCGCCACATGGGGCTGATGTCGCGCCAGGGCGGCGACTACGCCAGCAAGCTGGCCGAGACCACCGAGCTGCTCAACCAGGCGCGCCTGGAGGCGGCCGAGGTCGAGCAGTCGCGCAACGCCATCAAGCGGCAGATCGTCGGCGAAGAACCGGCCCCGGTACTGGGCGCGGCGCCCAGCGAGGACGCCAATCCCGAGCTGGACGGCCGCATCCAGGCGCTCGAAAAAAGCCTCGACCAGCTGCGCATGCAATATACCGACGAGCATCCGGACATCGCCGGCACCAAGCGCCTGATCGACCAGTTGAAGGCCCGCAAGCGCGAAGAGGCCTCCAAGAAGGTGCGCACCACCGGCGCCAATTTCAGTCCGATGGTGCAGCAGATGAATGTCGCGCTGTCGGTTGAAGAGGCGCGGCTGGCTGCGCTGCAGACCCGTGTGCGCGAATACAGCAGCCGTGTGGCCGCGCTGCGCGCCATGAGCACGGCCGCACCCGAGGTCGAGGCCGAACTGTCGCAGCTTAACCGCGACTACGCGATTAACAAGGAAAACTACGCCAAGCTGGTCGAGCGGCGCGAATCGGCCCGCCTGTCGGGCGACTTGAGCTCGGCGTCGGACATGATGACCATCCGCGTCATCGATCCGCCGAGCGCCCCGGTGATGCCGGTCGGCCCCAACCGCGCGCGGCTGTGTTCGATCGTGTTTGCCGGCGCCTTGCTGGCCGGCCTGGGTTCGGCGTTGTTGCTGAGCCAGATACGGCCGACCTTCATCAGCCAGCGCGCGCTGCGCGAGGCCACCGGCATTCCCATCCTTGGAAGCATTTCGATGAACTGGACCGACACCCAACGCCTCAAGCGGCGACGCCGCCTGTATGCGTTCGGATTGGCGGTGTCGCTGTTCTTCGGCGGCTACGGCGGCGTCATGGCATCGGTACTGTGGATGCAGCGCTAGTTCCACCTCATTAATCGGCCCGACGGACGTCCATCGTCTTCACCCGCCCAGTCGGCCAGCTTCATCAGCGCAACAAGGAGTCTCCGTGAGCATAATCGAACGAGCCACCAGCCGCATGCACCAGGACGCGGCGGCGCGGCAAGGGCTGGCCGATGGTCAGGCCCGAGGCCAAGGCCCGGGCCAGGCCCAACACCACGCCGACGAGGCCGTCGCCGCGGCGCTGGCCGCCAGCGCATCGGCCGCTTCCGCGCCATCGCAGTCGGCCTCGCCGACCCGTGGCTTGCCGCCGTCGGCGTCGCCGGCCGCCGTGCTGCGCAACCGGGGCAACGGCAAGAACATCGAACTGGACGCGGTGCGCATGCAGGACATGGGCTTCATCACCGCCGGCAACCGCACGCCGCTGATGGAAGAGGTCAGGGTGATCAAGCGTCCGCTGATCACGCGCGCCTTCTCCGCCAAGAACCGTGGCGACAAGCCTGGCAACCTGATCATGATCACCAGCTCGCTGCCGGGCGAGGGCAAAACCTTTTGCGCCATCAACCTGGCCATGAGCATCGCCATGGAGCTCGACCACACCGTGCTGCTGGTCGACGCCGACGTCGCCCGGCCGTCGGTGCTGCGCACCCTGGGCCTGCCCGGCCAGCGCGGCCTGATGGAACTGCTACTCGACGAGCAAGCGGACATGTCCGAACTGCTGCTGCATACCAATATCGACGGCCTGACGCTGCTGCCGGCCGGCGCCGCCAACGCCCGCGCCACCGAGCTGCTGGCCAGCCAGGCCATGGCCAACCTGTTGCAGGAAATGGCCGGTCGCTATCCGGACCGCATCATCATCTTCGATTCGCCGCCGCTGCTGCTGACCACCGAAGCGCACGTGCTGGCCGCGCACATGGGCCAGATCGTCGTGGTGGTCGAGGCCGAGAAGACCAGCCAGCACGCGGTGCAGGAATCGCTGCGCCAGCTTGAGGGCCTGCACAACGTCAACCTGGTGTACAACAAGACCCGCGAGTTCCCGGGGACTGCGGCGTATGACTACCAATATAATTATAGTTATCATAATGGCCAGTCCTAAGCGCCGTTACGGGCTGGGCGCCGGCGTTTTGCTACCGATGCCGACCGTGACGGCGGCGGCGGTGGCGTTGCTGTTCGCGCCTGCTTGCCGCGCGGAGCTGAGAGTCGAGCCGTCCGCGCAGTTCCAGCAAACCTATACCGACAACGTCAGCCTGGCGCCGCCGGACCAGGCCCGCAGCCTGTGGATCAGCGAACTGACGCCGGGGCTGACCGTGCGCGACGACAGTCCGCGCCTGCAATTGCTGGCGGCGTACGAAGCGCGCCTGTACGCCTATTCGCGCGACGACCCGGCGGCCAATCAGAGCCTGTCGCATAACTTCAACGGCAAGCTGCACGCCGAGGCCGTTGCCGGCCTGTTGTATCTGGACGCCGCCGGCGCCTACCGCCAGCAGGCCGTGTCGGCTTTCGGCGCGCCGGTCGCCCAGAACGGCAGCGACGCCTACCTGACCGAGAACCGCACCAACGTCAAGAGCTACAGTGTCAGTCCGTACATCACGCACAGTTTCAGCCGCCTGATGACGGGCGACCTGCGCTACACGCACGATGTGGTCAGCGCCGACAGCGTCGGTTTCAACCACAGCAACTCCGATAGCGTGCAAGCCTCGCTGGGCGGCAGCGTCGGCCCACGCATCGGCTGGGGCCTGCAATACTACCGTCAGCGGCTGGAGGACGGCGTCGGCCCGACGACGATCAGCGGCAACACCGGCCTGAACGGCTCCTACCTGATCGCCGCGCCGCTGCGCCTGACCGCCAGCATCGGCCGCGACCAGTACAAATACGAATCGCAGGTGGGCGATACGCCGACCGGCAAATCGTGGTCGCTCGGCTTCGGCTGGACGCCGTCGAGCCGCACCAGCGTCAGCGCCAGCTTCGGCAAGCGCTTCTTCGGCGACAGCTACCACCTCGATGCCGTGCACCGCACCCGCGCCACCGCCTGGAGCGTGCGCTACTCGACCGACGTCACCACCTCGCGCGATCAGTTCCTGCTGCCGGCATCGGTGTCGACCTCGGATCTGCTCGACCGCATGTATGCCGGCGCCATTCCCGATCCCACGCTGCGGCGCCAGGCGGTCGACGCCTTCATCCGCGCCAACGGCCTGCCGCGCACGCTCACCGACAGCGTCAACTATCTGAGCAACCGCTACATCCTGCAAAAGCAGTTCCAGGTGTCGCTGGCCTGGACCCTGGCGCACAGCGTGCTGGTGCTGAGCCTGACCGATGAGCGGCGCAACGCCTTGTCGTCGGTGCAGTCGGACAGCACCTTGCTGGGCAGCCGCCTCGGCAGCCTGAACGACAACAGCCACCAGCAGGGCGGCAGCGCGACGTTCAACTACCGGCTGTCGCCGCGCAGTTCGGTGAACCTGTCGGCCAGTGTCAACAAGGCCGACTCGCTGGTCCAGAACGCCAGCAGCATCAACCGCGCCTTCCGCGTGGCGCTGTCCCGCCAGCTCGGCCGCCAACTGACCGGCGACCTCGAACTGCGCCGCCAGACCGGCAGCGTCGCCGGCGCCCTTGGTGGCTATCACGAGAACGCCATCGTGTTTCATCTTAACCAACGCTTCTGAGGAGCCAGGCCCGCGATGTATGAGAACTATTATGGGCTCAGCGCCAAGCCGTTCCAGCTGCGCCCCGATCCCCACTTCTTTTTCGGCAGCCAGGGCCACAAGCGCGCCATGGCCTATCTGGAATACGGCCTGTCGCAGCGCGAAGGCTTCATCGTCATCACGGGCGAGGTCGGCGCCGGCAAGACCACGTTGATGCGCAACATGTTCAACGGTTTGCCGGCCAATGAAATCGTCGCCGCGCAGATCACCAACACCTACCTGAACACCGAGGACACCCTGCGCATGGTGCTGGCCGCGTTCGGCCTGCCGGCCGAGGAGGGCAGCAAGAGCATGCTGCTGGTGCGGCTGGAACAGTTCCTGCGCAACTGCGACAAGCAAGGCAAGCGCGCGCTGCTGGTGGTCGACGAGGCGCAAAACCTCACCGCCCGCACCGTCGAGGAGTTGCGCATGTTGTCGAACTTCCAGTCCGACGAGCGCTCGCTGCTGCAAACCTTCCTGCTGGGGCAGCCCGAGTTCCGCACCACGCTCAACAGCCCGGAATTGCGCCAGCTGCGCCAGCGCGTCATCGCCACCTACCATCTGGGACCGATGAACAGCGACGAAACGCGCGCCTACATCTTCCATCGTCTGCAAACGGTCAACTGGCGCGGCAATCCGTGCTTCACCGACGGCGCGCTGGATGCGATCCATGCCTACACCGGCGGCATTCCGCGCACCACCAATCACGTGTGCGACCGGCTGCTGCTGATGGGCTTCCTGGAGGAGCTCGACACCTTCACCGAGGCCGAGGTGGCCACGGTGCTACGGGACATCCGCGACGAAACGGCCGTGCCGGACGGGCCGGACGGCTTGGGGCCGCTACCGGCGATGGAGCCGCCTGGAGAGTGGCCGCCCAGCGGCGGCATGGTTTCCCAAGGGACGATCGACGAGCGCCTGGTGCGCGTCGAACGCTCGATGGTATCGCTGCTGCACGTGCTCAGAAAACTTGTCGCCACTCCCGCCAACCTGCCACAGATGGACAACATCGAATGAGCCATACCGACGTAGACACGCCCGCGCGCAAATTCCGCATCCTGTGCGTGGTCGGCGCGCGCCCCAACTTCATGAAAATGGCGCCGATCATGACCGCGCTGGCCGAACCGAGCGCGCGCTTCGAGGCGCGGCTGCTGCACACCGGCCAGCATTACGACGTCGCCATGAACCACCAGATCTTTTCAGCGCTGGGCATCCCGGATCCGGACATCAACCTGGAGGTCGGCTCCGGCAGCCACGCCCAGCAGACGGCCGAAGTCATGCGCAAGTTCGAGCCGGCCATGGACGAGGTGGCGCCGGACGGCGTGCTGGTGGTTGGCGACGTCAACTCCACGCTGGCGTGCGCGCTGGTGGCCAACAAGCGCGGCGTTCCCGTATTCCACGTTGAAGCGGGCCTGCGCAGCGGCGACCGCGCCATGCCGGAAGAGATCAACCGCGTCCTGACCGACCAGTTGTCGGATCTGCTGTTCACGACCGAGTGCAGCGGCCGCGACAACCTGCTGCGCGAAGGCATCGAGGAGCAGCGCATCCATTTCACCGGCAACGTCATGATCGACACCTTGTTGTCGAACCTGCCGCGCGCGGTGCCTGCCGCCAGCATCGCGGCGGCTGCGGGGCGTGCCGGCTTCGCCGACGGCGAGGACGGCTACGCGGTGCTGACCTTGCACCGGCCATCGAATGTCGACCGGCCGGAAGTGCTGCGCAGCCTGCTGGAAACGGCCCTGATCGTCTCGCGCCGCACGCCGGTGATGTTCCCAATGCATCCGCGCACCCGTTCGATGATCGAAAAGGCCGGCCTGGACCATTTGCTGGACCAGCCGGGCATGTTGCCGCTGCCGCCGATGGGCTACCTCGAAATGCTGGGCCTGATGCGTGGCGCCCGCGTGGTGCTGACCGATTCCGGCGGCATGCAGGAGGAAACCACGGCGCTGGGCGTCCCGTGCTTGACGCTGCGCAACAACACCGAGCGGCCGATCACGGTCGAGCAGGGCACCAACACAATCGTCGGCCAGGACCCGGGCCGCATCCTGGCAGAGTACAACAAGGTGCTCAGCGGCGGCGGCAAGACCGGCCGTGTGCCGCGTTACTGGGACGGCCAGGCCGCGCGCCGCATTGTACAGATCATGCAGCGCTGGCTGGCCGAGCGGGAAGGGACCGCGCAATGACAGCCATCCAGCCGGTGCGCAACGCCATGACGATCGACGTGGAGGATTACTTCCAGGTATCGGCGTTCGCCCCGCACATCGCCCGCGACAGCTGGGCCGACCGCGAATGCCGGGTCGAGGCCAATGTCGACCGCATCCTGGGCATCCTCGACGACGGCGCCGTGGTCGCCACGTTCTTCACGCTGGGCTGGATCGCCGAGCGCTACCCGCAACTGGTGCGCCGCATAGTCGACGGCGGCCACGAGCTGGCCAGCCACGGCTACGGCCACCTGCGGGCCTCGGACCAGAGCCATACCGCGTTCTCGGAAGACATCACCTCAAGCAAGAAAATTCTGGAAGACATCGGTGGCCAGGCGGTGCACGGCTACCGCGCACCGAGTTTTTCGATCGGCCCGGCCAACCTGTGGGCGCTGGACGCGCTGCAACAGGCGGGTTACCGCTACAGTTCCAGCATCTATCCTATCGTTCACGACCACTACGGCATGCCGGACGCGCCGCGCTTCGCCTTTTACCCGAACGGTGACCAGGGTCTGCTGGAAGTGCCGATCACCACCGTGCGTTTGATGAAACGCAACCTGCCGGCCGGTGGCGGCGGTTATTTCCGTCTGATGCCGTATGCGATGTCGCGCTGGATGATGCGCCAGGTGAACCAGCAAGACCGCCAGCCTGCCATCTTCTACTTCCATCCGTGGGAGCTCGATCCCGGCCAGCCGCGCCAGCAGGGCCTGGAATGGAAAACCCGTTTCCGCCACTACGTTAATCTCGACCGCATGGACGGCCGCATCCGCGCGCTGACCCGCGACTTCGCCTGGGACCGCATGGACCGGCTGTTCCTGGGGGCCGCATGAGCGCGCTGGCCGAATCCGTGCATCTCGGCGCAACGCAAGCACAAGGGCAGGCTCCGGTCGCCGGCCAGCTACGCCTGCACTTGATGGAAGAACAAGACAGCCAGCGCTGGGACGGCTACGTCGACCAATGCCCACAGGCGACGTTCTTCCACCGTTCTGGATGGCAGCGCGTGCTGCACCAGGCATTCGGCCACCGCACCTGGTTTTATTATGTCGAGCGCAACGGCGTCATAGAAGGCATCTTGCCGCTGGGCGAGGTGCGCAGCCGCGTGTTCGGCCATTGGCTGGGATCATTGCCGTTCTGCGTCTATGGCGGCATCGCCGCCAGCTCGGACGAGGCGCACGCCATGCTCGACCAGGCGGCGCAGGCGCTGGCGCGTGAACTGGGCGTCGGCCACCTCGAATACCGCAACATCGCCCGCAGCCACCCGGGCGACCCGGGTTGGGTAGTCAAACCCTTGTATGTGACTTTCCGCAAGGCCATCGTCGCCGACGACGAGCAAAATATGAACGCCATTCCGCGCAAACAGCGGGCCATGGTCAGGAAGGGCATCAAATTCGGCCTGCAAGGCGAAGTCGACCAGGATGTGGAACGCTTTTACGCCGCCTACGCGCGCAGCGTGCATCGCCTCGGCACGCCGGTGTTTTCGCGCCGTTATTTCGCCCTGCTCAAGGAAACCTTTGGCGACGATTGCGAGGTGCGTGTGATTACCCAAAACGGCGAACTGGTGGCCGGCGTGCTCAGCTTCTTCTTCCGTGACCAGGTGCTGCCTTACTACGGCGGCGGACTGGACAACGCCCGCGCGCTGGCCGGCAACGACTTCATGTACTGGAACTTGATGCAGGCGTCCGCCGCGCGCGGCCTGCGCTCGTTCGACTTCGGCCGCAGCAAGCTGGGCACCGGCGCCTTCGACTTCAAAAAGAACTGGGGTTTCGAGCCGGAGCCGCTGGACTACGAGGTCAAGCTGATCAAGGCGACGGCGGTGCCGGAAAACAATCCGTTGAATCCGAAGTACCGCCTGTTCATTCAGGTGTGGCAGCGGCTGCCGTTGCCGGTGGCGAACGTGCTTGGGCCGCACATCGTCAAGAACCTGGGCTGACACGTGGAAAAACTGCTGCTCCTGGTGCACCGTATTCCGTATCCGCCCAACAAGGGCGACAAGATACGGTCGTACCATTTGCTGCGGCATCTGCGTGCTCGCTATCAAGTCTATCTGGGCACGTTCGTCGACGACGCCGACGATTGGCAGCACGTGCCGCATCTGCAAGCGATGTGCGCCGGCAGCCATTTCGCCGCGCTCCATCCGCTGCGCGGGCGGCTGCGCAGCCTGGCGGCGCTGGCAGGCGGGCGGGCGCTGTCGTATGACTATTACAGTGATGGCAACATGCGGCGCTGGGTCGATGACACGGTACAACGCGAGGGCATCAGCCGCATCGTCTGTTACTCCTCGCCGATGGCGCAGTACGCGCAAGCCCATCCGTCGGCCCGGCGGGTGATGGATTTTGTCGATGTCGATTCCGACAAGTGGCGCCAGTATGCGGACGGCAAGCGCTGGCCGATGCGCCAGGTCTACCAGCGGGAGGCGCGCCTGCTGCTCGACTACGAGCGCGCGGTGGCGCGCGCCAGCGATGCGGCCTTGTTTGTGTCGGCGCCCGAGGCGGCGCTGTTCCGTACGCTCGCGCCGGAAAGCGCCGCCAACATCGGCCACTACAGCAACGGCGTCGATACCGAATTCTTTTCACCGGCCAACGCTGGCGTGTCGCCTTATCCGGCGGGAGCGCGCGTGCTGGCATTCACCGGCGCCATGGACTACTGGCCGAATGTCGACGCGGTGGACTGGTTTGCGCGCCAGGTGCTGCCCGCCATCCGCGCCGCCGCTCCCGACGTGCTGTTTTGCATCATCGGATCGCGGCCCGCGCCTGCCGTGCAGCGCCTGGCCGAACTGCCCGGCGTGCTGGTGACCGGCACGGTGCCCGATGTCCGTTCCTACGTCGGCCACGCGACGCTGTGCGTGGCGCCGATGCGCATCGCGCGCGGCATCCAGAACAAGGTGCTCGAGGCCATGGCGATGGGCCGCCCGGTGCTGGTGTCGCCGCAAGCTTTGGAAGGCATCGACGCCGTGCCGGGCCGCGAATTGCTGCTGGCCGACGATGCCGCCGGTTACGCTCGCGCCGCGCTCGACTATCTGAATGCGCCCGATCCCGCCATCGGCGCGGCCGCGCGCGCGAAGGTCGAACGTATGTACGGCTGGGAAAGCAACCTGGCGCCCGTGTCCGCCTTGCTCGAACAGCCGCTGGCCCAGCCATGGCCACGGAGCGCGTGACATGAGCGCCATCCCAACCGCTGCGCGCGCCAGCGAGGCCCGGACCGGCATCAGCGGCTCCGTACGCCGCAGCCCATCGACCACGACCGTTGTCTGGGCGCTGCTGCTGACCTTGCTGCCGCTGGTCGCCTACTGGAGCACGGCCGTCTCCATCGTGCAGATCTGGTCGCGCTCGGAAACCTTTGCGCATGGCTACCTGATCGTGCCGATTAGCCTGTGGTTGGGCTGGCAACGCCGCGAGCGGCTACGGTCGATGACGCCGGCGCCATTCTGGCCGGCGTTGCTACCGCTGGCCGGCTGCGGCATGCTGTGGCTGCTGGCGGACTTGGGCGAGGTGCAGGTGATACGCCAGTACGCGTTTGTCGCGATGTTTCCGCTGACGGCGCTGGCCGTGCTGGGTTGGCGCATGGCGAGGGTAATCGCTTTCCCGTTGCTGTTCCTGTTCCTGGCCGTGCCGGTGGGCGACAGCCTGATCGAGCCGCTGATGACCGTCACCGCCAATTTCACCGTGGCGGCGCTGCGCATGACTGGCATACCGGTTCTGCACGAAGGCAACAACTTCGTCCTGCCGTCGGGCGGCTGGTCCGTAGTGGAGGCGTGCAGCGGCCTGCGTTATCTGATCGCCTCGGTGACCGCCGGCGTGCTGTACGCCTACATGACCTACACCCGTTTGTGGAAGCGCCTGTTGTTCGTGCTGGTCGCCGCCTTGCTGCCGATCCTGGCCAACGGCTTGCGTGCGTACATGATCGTCATGCTCGGCCACCTGAGCGGCATGACGCTTGCCGTCGGTGTCGATCACCTGTTGTACGGCTGGCTGTTCTTTGGCATCGTCATTTTCGCGCTGTTCCTGCTGGGCGCACGCTGGCGCGACCGCTTGCCGCCGGCCCAGACCGCGACGCCGGAGCGCTCGTCGCAACGCACGCCAACGACGCGCATTGCCGCGATGGCGATCGGTGTTGTCGTGGCCTTGGGCGTTTGGCCGGCCTACGCGGCTTATCTGCAAAGCGCCGGCGATACCGCGCCGCCGATCGGCCTCGACAGTTTCCCGGCCAAGGCGCCCCAGACCGCCGCCTTCACCGACTGGCAACCGGCCCATGGCTCGCCGGCGGTGTCGCTGCGACGCTACTACACGCAGCAAAATGAGCAGGTGGGATTGTCGCTGTTGTATTACCGCCACCAAACCGAGTCGAGCAAACTGATCACGTCGATGAACCGGCTGACGCCGATGGTGAATTCACCCTGGAACCTCACCGGCGGCGCGCCGCGCAACGAGACCGTTGGCGACCGCACGCTGGCGGTGCGCGAATCGCTGTTACACAGCAAAGACGGCGCGCTACTGGTCTGGCACTGGTACTGGATCGACGGCCGCGCCACCACCAGCGATACGATGGGCAAGCTGCTGCAAATCAAGCAACGTGTGCTCAGCGGCAGCGACGACGGCGCGGCCGTCATGCTGTTCGCGCCGCTCGGCGACCATCCGGACAGCGCCCGCGCCGCCATGCGCGCCTTCCTCGCCGACAATCTCAGCGCCATCGACGCCACGTTGGCGCGGGTACGCGCGCAGCCGGGAGCGAAGCGATGACGCCGCCACTGGTCGTGCATCTGATCTACCGGCTCGATTTCGGCGGCATGGAAAACCTGATGGTCGAGCGCATCAACCGCATGCCGGCCGGGCATTACCGGCACGCGGTGATCGCGCTGACCGGCTATACCGCCTTCGCCGAGCGCATCACCCGCAGCGATGTCGCCTTGTATGCGCTCGACAAGCCGCCCGGCCTGGCGCTGGCGACCCACGCGGCGCTGTGGCGCCTGCTGCGGCAACTGCGCCCGGACATCCTGCACACGTACAACTTGTCGGCCATCGAATACGCCCCGGCCGCGCTGCTGGCCGGCGTACCGGTGCGCATCAATGGCGCCCATGGCCGCGACGCCGCCGATCCCAAGGGCCTCAACCGCAAGCACCGGCTGCTGCGCCGCCTGATGATTCCCTTCTACGACCACTGCTACGCCAATTCGGCCGAGATGCTGGCCTGGAACCGCGAGATCATCGGCGTTCCGGCGCGCAAGAGCCGTCTCCTGCCCAACGGCATCGACATCGACCGCTACCGGCCGCCGGCGCCCGGCGAAACCCATGGCCCGCTCGATCGCCATTTCGGTGCCGGCTGCCTGGTGATCGGCAGCGTCGGCCGCATCGAGCCGGTCAAGAATCACGCGCTGCTGCTGAGCGCCTTTGCCGCCTTGCGCGCGCGCCGTCCCGACCTGGCTGCGCGGTTGCGCCTCGCGATCATCGGCGCCGGCCCGTTGCTGCCGGCGCTGCGCGCACAAGTCGACGCCGCCGGCCTGAACGACGTCGTTTGGCTACCCGGCAAGCGCGACGACGTTGCCGCGATCCTGCGCGGGCTGACCGTGTTCGCGCTGCCATCGATTGCCGAGGGCACACCCGGCGCCGCGCTGGAAGCGATGGCCAGCGGCGTGCCGGTGATCGGCAGCGACGTCGGCGGCGTGCCGGAAGTGGTGGCCGACGGCGCCACCGGCGCGCTGGTGCCGCCGGGCGACAGCGACGCACTGTGCGCGGCGCTGGAACGCTACGCCAGCCATCCCGCGCTGGTCCACGAACACGGCCTGGCCGCGCGCCTGCGCGTGATCCAGCATTACGGCATGCCGGCGATGGTGGCCGCCTACCAGGCGCTGTACGACGAATTGTGCGAACGAAAACTTAAACTGAGAAGGCGGGTGGCATCATGTGCGGAATAGTTGGCATCATGGACATAAGCGGCAAGCGCGACATCGATCGCGCCGTGCTGCAGCGCATGAACGAGACCCAGCATCACCGCGGCCCGGACGAGGCCGACCTGTACCTGGAACCGGGCATCGGCTTCGGCCACCGGCGCCTGTCGGTGATCGACATCGCCGCCGGCCTGCAACCGCTGGGCAACGAAGATGGCTCGGTGATGGTCTGCTTCAACGGCGAGATCTACAACTTCCGCGAGCTGACGGTGGAACTGAAGGCGCTGGGCCACGTGTTCCGTACCCGTTGCGACACCGAGGTCATCGTCCACGCCTGGGAAGAGTGGGGCGAGGCGTGCGTGCACCGCTTCCGTGGCATGTTCGCCTTCGGCCTGTGGGACCGCAACCAGCAAACCATGTTCATCGGACGCGACCGGCTGGGCGTCAAGCCGCTGTATTACTGCCTGACGGGCGACGGCTTCCTGGCCTTCAGCTCGGAATTGAAGGCGCTGGCGTCGCTGCCGGAGCTTGAGCGCCGCATCGATCCGCGCGCGGTGGAGGACTATTTCGCCTACGGCTACATCCCCGAGCCGCGCACGATCTACCAGGGCGCGCTGAAGCTGGCGCCCGGCCACACCTTGACCCAAAAAGTCGGCGCGCCGCTGGCCACGCCGGTCAAATTCTGGGACGTGCCGTTCGCACCGCACGCGGCGATGGCCAGCGCCGATGTCGAACATGAATTGATCGAACGGTTGCGCGAGGCCGTGCGCATCCGACTGGTTGCCGACGTGCCGCTGGGCGCTTTCCTGTCCGGCGGCGTCGACTCGAGCGCCGTGGTGGCGATGATGGCCGGCATGAGCGACAAGCCGGTCAACACCTGCACCATCGGTTTCGAGGACAAAGCCTTCGACGAATCCGACTACGCGGCCCAGGTGGCGGCGCAGCATGGCACCGACCACTACACCGGCAACGTCGGCACCGACGACTACGCGCTGCTCGACACCTTGGCCGGCCTGTACGACGAACCGTTCGCCGACAGCTCGGCGATTCCGACCTACCGCGTCTGTCAGCTGGCGCGCCAGCGGGTGACGGTGGCGCTGTCCGGCGATGGCGGCGACGAGAACCTCGCAGGTTACCGCCGCTACCGCTACGCCATGAACGAACATCGTGTACGTGGCCGCATTCCGGCGGGCCTGCGCAAGCCGGTGTTCGGTTTGCTGGGCCGCTGGTATCCGAAGGCCGACTGGGCACCGCGTGTGTTCCGCGCCAAAACCACGTTCGAGGCGCTGTCGCGCGACCTGGTCGAGGGCTACTTCCACGGCGTGACCCTGATGAGCGACGCCATGCGCGCCGACTTGTTCTCGGACCGTTTCAAGACCGGCTTGCAGGGCTACCGCGCCATTGAAGTCATGCGCGGCCACGCCGACGCCGCGCCGACCGACGAACCGCTGTCGCTGCTGCAGTACCTGGATATCAAGACTTATCTGCCGGGTGACATCCTGACCAAGGTCGACCGCGCGAGCATGGCCCACGCGCTGGAGGTGCGGGTGCCGCTGCTGGACCACCAGTTGGTCGAATGGATTTCCGGCCTGCCGCCATCGCTCAAGCTGCAGGGCGGGGAGGGCAAGTACATCTTCAAGAAAAGCCTGGAATCGCACCTGCCGCACGACATCCTGTACCGCAAGAAGATGGGCTTTTCGGTGCCGCTGGCGGCCTGGTTCCGTGGCCCGCTCAAACAGCGCGTGCAAGATGCATTGCTGGGGCCACTGCTGGGCGACAGCGGCATGTTCAATGCCGACTATCTGCGCCATCTGCATGAACACCACCAGGCCGGGCTGCGCGACTACAGCGCGCCGATCTGGTCGCTGCTGATGTTCGAAGCGTTCCTGCGCAAGGAGCTGCGCGCATGAGCACCGCCACTTTATACGCTGGCGCCGGGTTGGCACCCGATGCGGCGACGGCGCCGCTGCGCATCCTGCACGTACTCGATCATTCGATTCCGCTGCACAGCGGCTACACTTTCCGCACCCGCGCCATTTTGCGCCAACAGCGCGCTCTGGGCTGGCAAACCTTCCAGCTCACCGGCCCGAAACAGGGCGTCAGCGACGCGGCAACGGAGCAGATCGACGGTCTGGACTTCTATCGCACGCCGCCGGCAGCCGGCTTCAAAGCCGCTTTGCCGGCGCTGCGCCAGCTCGCGGTGATCGACGCTATCGAGGCGCGTCTGCTGGAAGTGGCGCGCGAGCTGCGGCCTGACATTTTGCATGCGCATTCACCGGCGCTCAACGCCATCGCGGCGCTGCGGGTGGGCCGCCGCCTCGGCATTCCAGTGGTGTACGAGATCCGCGCTTTCTGGGAGGACGCCGCAGTCGATCACGGCTCCAGCAGCGAGGGCGGCCTGCGCTACCGCGCCACGCGGGCGATGGAAACCTACGCGCTGCGGCGGGTCGCCGCCGCCACCACCATCTGCGAAGGGCTACGAGCCGACATCGCCGCGCGCGGCATCGCACCGCATAAAGTGACGGTGATCCCGAACGCGGTGAATATCGCCGACTTCAGCGTCGGCGGCGCCCGCGACGAGGCGCTGGCCGCGCAACTGGGGCTCGACGGCAAGGTGGTGTTGGGCTTCATCGGCTCGTTCTACGCCTACGAAGGCCTGCACATTCTTCTGGAAGCGCTGCCCGGCATCATCGCGGTGCGGCCGGATATCCGTTTGCTGCTGGTCGGTGGCGGGGTCCAGGAAGCAGCGCTGCGCAGCCAGGCGCAGGCGCTCGGCGTGGCCGCGCAAGTGGTCTTCACCGGACGCGTGCCGCACGAACAAGTGCAGCGCTACTACGATCTGACGGACGTGCTGGTGTATCCGCGCGTGAAAATGCGCCTGACCGACCTGGTGACGCCGCTCAAACCGCTGGAGGCGATGGCGCAGGGACGTTTGCTGGTGGCCTCGGATGTCGGCGGCCACCGCGAGCTGATCGAAGACGGCGAGACCGGCGTGCTGTTCGCGGCCGGCGACCCGCAGGCCTTGACCGACCAGGTGCTGGCCTTGCTGGCGGAACCGCAGCGCTGGGATGCGCTGCGCGCGGCCGGACGCCGCTTCGTCGAACAGGAACGCAATTGGGCCGCCAGCGTGGCGCGTTACCGGGCGGTCTACCAGAGTGTCAACGCGGAGCGTGCGGCGTGATCGAGTCCCCCGTCCACATTGGCCTGATCGGCCCTTTGCCGCCACCGCCCGGCGGTATGGCCAATCAGACCTTGCAGCTGAACGAGCTGCTGCTGCGCGACGGCCACCGGGTCGAGCTGGTGCAGATGAACGCCCCATACAGCCCGGCGTGGGCCGGCCGCATTCCGGTGTTGCGCGCCGGCGTGCGGCTGCTGCCGTATTTATGGCGGTTGTGGCGTGTGGCCGGCAAGGTACAGCTGCTGCACGTGATGGCCAATTCCGGCTGGTCGTGGCATCTGTTCGCAGCGCCCGCGATCTGGATCGCGCGCCTGCGCGGCTGCCCGGTGGTGGTCAACTACCGGGGCGGCGAGGCCGACGCCTTCCTTCAGCGGGCGGTCGATTGGGTCCGCCCCAGCCTTCGCCGGACCGCCGCCTTGCTGGTGCCATCCGGTTTTCTCGAGGCGGTGTTCCAGCGGCATGGCTTCGGCAGCACGGTGGTGCCCAATGTGATCAACCTGGAACGCTTCGGCGCCGCGCAAGCCCGCGCCACGTCTGCGGGCGGCAGGGCGCCGTCGGTGCTGGTGGCGCGCCACCTGGAACCGATCTACGACAACCAGACCGCGTTGCGCGCTTTCGCGCTGCTGGCGGCGCGCTATCCGGCGGCGCAGCTGGTGATCGCCGGCAGCGGGCCGGAGGCCGACATGCTGGCCGCGCTGGCGGACCATCTGGGCATCGCGCAGGCGGTGCGCTTCACCGGCCGGATCGACAACTCGGCGATGGCGGCGCTGTACCGGGACGCCGACATCATGCTCAATCCCAGCCTGGTCGACAACATGCCCAACTCGGTGCTGGAGGCGCTGGCCGGTGGCGTGGCGGTGGTCAGCACCGACGTCGGCGGCGTGCCGTATCTGGTCGAGCATCGCCGCAGCGCCTTGCTGGTGCCGCCGCAAAACCCGCAGGCGATGGCCGAGGCCATGTTCCTGCTGCTCGGCGAGCCGGATCTGAAGGAACGCCTGCGCCAGGCCGGCCTGCAGCTGGCCGACCAGTACACGTGGGCGCAGGTGCGTCCGCGCCTGTTGCAGGTCTATCGCTCGGTGATCGAAAAAGCCAATAACGCTGGCGGCGGGAGCAAAGCATGAACACTGTCCTTGACACTGATACCAAACAGGATACCGGCGTGCCGCTGGCGCCGCGCAGTCTTTACACGGCGGTCGTTTCGCGGGTGTTGTTTCCGCTGCAGGAGCAATTCAAGCGCCACACCACGGTGAGCGTGCGCCGCCGCATGGACGCTACCGAGTATTGGGCGCTCGAGCGCTTGGAGAAACTGCGCCTGGAACGTCTGCGGCGCCTGCTGCTGCGGGCGCAGACGCAGGTGCCGTATTACCGCGCCTTGTTTTCCGAAATAGGCTTCGACGCCCGCCGGGATGTCGGCTCGCTCGAGGCGCTGGCGCGGCTGCCGCTGCTGGACAAGGCTTTGATACGCCGCCACAGCGCCGACCTGCGCGCAGCCGACGCGGGCGACCTGGCGCGCTTCAACACCGGCGGCTCCAGCGGCGAGCCGTTGATCTTCTATATCGGCAAAGAGCGTGTCAGCCATGACGTCGCCGCGAAATGGCGCGCCACCCGCTGGTGGGACGTGGATATCGGCGACCCGGAGATCGTGGTCTGGGGCTCGCCGATCGAATTGGGCGCGCAGGATCGCGCCCGCGCCATGCGCGACCGCGTGATGCGCACCATGCTGTTGCCGGCGTTCGAGATGTCGGAGGCGAACCTGGACGCCTTTGTCGCGCGCATCCGCGCGCGGCGCCCGCGCATGCTGTTCGGCTATCCGTCGGCGCTGTCGCACATCGCCCGCCACGCCGAGCGGCGCGGCCAGCGCATGGACGATTTGGGCATCCGTGTCGCCTTTGTTACTTCCGAGCGGCTCTACGAAGAGCAGCGCGAGCAGATCTCGCGCATCTTCGGCTGCGCGGTGGCCAACGGCTACGGCGGGCGCGACGCCGGCTTCATCGCCCACCAGTGCCCGCACGGCGGGATGCATATCACGGCCGAGGATATCATCGTCGAAATCGTCGATGCCGATGGCCGGCCGCTGCCGGCCGGCGCCACCGGCGAGATCGTCGTCACCCACCTCGCCAGCGGCGATTTTCCGTTTATCCGCTACCGCACCGGCGACGTCGGCGCGCTGTCGACCCGCCCGTGCAGTTGTGGGCGCAGCCTGCCGCTGCTCGAGGAGATACAAGGACGCAGCACCGATTTCCTGGTGGCGGCCGACGGCACCGTCATGCACGGCCTGGCGCTGGTGTACATCCTGCGCGACATCGAAGGCATGAAGGCCTTCAAGATCATCCAGGAGTCGCTGTTGTCAACGCGCGTGCAGGTGGCGCTCGACACCCCGCTCGACGCCGCGTTGACCGCGCACATCACGCGCGGCGTTCGGGCGCGGCTCGGCGCCCAGGTCGAGGTGAGTGTCGAGCGGGTGGACGCCATCGCGCCGGAAGCCTCCGGCAAATTCCGCTACGTGGTCAGCAAGGTCGACGCCGCGCGCAACTATGGAGCCGGGACGCCATGAGGGATTTGCTGGTCACCTTGCTGGTGTTCGGGTCGCTGCCGTTCATTTTCAAGCGGCCGCCGTTCGGCGTTGTCATGTGGGTCTGGATCAGTGTCATGAATCCCCATTCACAAGGCTGGGGTTTCGCCCGCACGTTCCCGTTCGCGGCGGTGATCGCGGCCGCCATCGTTGCCGGCATGGTGCTGCATAAGGATAAATACCGGCTGCCGGCCCATCCGATCACCGTGGTGTTCCTGGCCTTTATGGGCTGGATGAGCGTGACGTCGCTGTTCTCGATCCACGGCGTCGATGTCGTCACCACGCAATGGATCAAGGTGTACAAGATCTTCGGCATGACGGCGGTGGTGATGATGCTGGTGCGCACGCGCCAGGAGATCGAATGGCTGGTGTGGACAGTGGTGGTGTCGCTGGGATTCTACGGCGTCAAGGGCGGTATTTTCACGCTTCGCAACGGCGGCAATTTCCGCGTGTGGGGGCCGGAGGGCACTTTCATCGACGGCAATAACGAGGTGGCGCTGGCCCTGGTGGTTGTCATTCCGCTCATGTATTACCTGATCGGCAACGTGCCGAAACGCTGGGCCAAAGGCGCGCTGGTCGCTTCGATGCTGTTGTGCGCGCTGGCGTCGCTGGGTTCGTATTCGCGCGGCGCCGCGCTGGCGATCGCGGCGATGACCACCGTGCTGTGGCTGAAAAGCCAG
Organism: Duganella sp. AC917; assembly: GCF_979258245.1. Taxonomy (NCBI): domain Bacteria; kingdom Pseudomonadati; phylum Pseudomonadota; class Betaproteobacteria; order Burkholderiales; family Oxalobacteraceae; genus Duganella; species Duganella sp. AC917. The sequence continues at coordinate 2,021,144 of NZ_OZ409848.1, read as the reverse complement.
AACAAGGTGCCGCTGGGCGTGTTGCTGGCGATGGCCGTGCCGTTCCTGGTGTTGCTGATGCCGTCGCAATGGCACGAGCGCATCGACACCATCAACACCTATGAGGAGGATACCTCGGCCATGGGGCGCATCAACGCCTGGCGCATGGCGTTCAACCTCGCCAGCGACCGTCTGCTGGGCGGCGGCTTCGAGATCTACGACGGCCAGGTGTTTGCCCGCTACGCGCCGATTCCGACGGACGTACATGCGGCCCACAGCATCTATTTCCAGGTGCTGGGCGAGCATGGCTGGGTGGGGCTGGCGCTGTATCTGGCGCTGGGCGTGATGATCTGGCGCACCGGCAGCGCCATCGTGCGCCAGGCCAGGGGCGTACCGGAGCTCGAGTGGACGATCCGGCTGGCCACGATGCTGCAGGTGAGCCTGGTGGGTTTTGCCGTCGGCGGGGCGTTCCTCAGCCTGGCTTATTTCGACGTGCCCTACCTGATCATGACCGCCATGGTGGCGACCCGGATACTGGTGGCGCGCCAGGCCACTCCACAGCGCCGGGCGGCGGCGCAGCCTGCGGAACGGAACGCCGACGTAGACGCCGGCGTGGCGCACACATGAGCGCGAGCGTCGACATCGCCGTGCAGTCGCCGCCGTCCGCGCGCAGCGTCTGGCCGACGAGGCCGTTGTTGCGCCTGCTGTCGCCCGGCGGCCGGCGTGGCCTGAGCATCATGATTTATCACCGGGTGCTGGCCGCGCCCGATCCCTTGTTCCCGGGCGAGATAGACCGCGCGGCGTTCGGTGCACAGCTGGCCTTGCTCAAGTCGTCGTTCAATGTGCTTGCGCTGGAGGACGCCGTGCGCCTGATGCGGGCCGGCCAATTGCCGCCGCGCGCGGCCTGCATCACCTTCGACGATGGCTACGCCGACAACGCGGTGGAAGCGCTGCCCATCCTGCAGCGATTCGGCCTGCCGGCGACGTTCTTCGTCGCCACCGGCTTTCTCGACGGCGGCCGCATGTGGAACGATACGGTGATCGAGCTGGTGCGCAAGGCGCCCGGGGCGCTGTTCGACGCCCGCACGGCGGGACTGGGACAGCTATCGCTGGACGGCATCGCAGCGCGGCGGGGCGCCATCGGCACCCTGATCGGCCACCTTAAGTACCTGCCAATGGAGCAGCGGCTGGCCATGGTCGAGCGCCTGGCCGGCGAGGCGGACTACGCCTTGGCCCGGGATCTGATGATGACCGGCGGGCAGGTGCGCCAACTGCACGCGGCCGGCATGGGCATCGGCGCGCACACCGTCAATCATCCGATCCTGACTGCGGTTCCTGCGCGCTTGGCCGGCGACGAGATCGCGGCCGGCAAGCAGCGGCTGGAGACGCTGGTCGGGGCGCCGGTGCCGCTGTTCGCCTATCCGAACGGCAAGCCAAATGTCGATTATCACGCCGAACATGTCGGCATTGTGCGCGAACTGGGTTTCGAGGGCGCTGTCTCGACCGCCTGGGGTGGCCGCGTCTGCGACCTGTACCAGCTGCCGCGTTTTACGCCCTGGGATCTGGGCGCGCCGCGTTTTCAGTTGCGCTTGGCGATGAATCTGGCGCGGCGGGCGCAAACCGCCGGCTCTTCGCCAGCATAAGAGGGACAGCGTACAGAAAAAAACCCCGTTCCCACCCACACTGATGACTTAGGCCATTTGAACGACTTTTTGGTATAATTTCATTGAGTTACGGCAATTTCCGAGCGCTTTTTGTGCCGTCAACCGCTGGCCAAGGAGAACGATGATGGAACGGGTAGTGGTGGTCGGCGCCTCCGCAGGGGGTATTCCGGCACTGGAGGCGATATGCGCGGAGCTGCCTTCGGATTTTGCCGCGCCCATGCTCATCGTCATGCACGTCGGCCACCAAGGCAATGAACTCCTCGAAGTCCTGGCTAAACGCTGCCGTCTGCCGGTATCGTACGCCATCGACGGTCAATATGCCGATGCCGGCGTCATTCTGGTCGCCGCGCCGGGGCGCAATCTCACCATCGTCAACGACCATGGCAAGGTGCGCGTCAAATTGACCGACAGCGCCAATCCCAATCTGATGGCGCCCGCAATCAATCCCCTGTTTACGACAGCGGCCACCGAATTCGGCGAACGGGTGGTCGGCACGGTGTTGTCGGGTTTCCTGGACGACGGCACCGAAGGACTGCGCGCAATCAAGGCCGCAGGCGGTACGGCGATCGCGCAGGAGCCTGCCGACGCGCTGTGTCCCGACATGCCGGCCAACGCGATCCGTCAGGTGGGGGTCGATTCGATTCTGCATGCCAGCGCCATCGGTCCGGTGTTGGCGGCGCTGGCCGTCACGCCTGCCGGGCTTCCAGCCGTAGCGGCGCATGGCGCGCTGTCGCCCGGCAGGGTGCCGGGGCGACAAGGCCAGGAAATCGAACTCGGCAACCCGGGACTGCTGGCGTCCGGCGCCAAGCAACCGGGCTAGAGCAACCCCAGCCGGGACGCAAGCCAGCGTGCTGCGGCAGGGCGTCGGTCGCTAGCCGCTGACCACCGACACCTCGGCGAGCCCCAGCCGTCGCGAGCGCACCGCCGGTTTCTTCGGATATCCCACACGCAACACCATATACAGCGTCACTCCCGGCGCGAGCTCGGCCCGGGTCGCGCTTTCCAGCGCCATGGCCTCGGCGCGTACATTGTCCGGGACGGTGCCATCCTTCAGCCGGAAAATCTGGTCGGGCACCACATAATAGGGTTGTACCGCCAAGCCGGCCGCGTTGAGCCGGGTCCACGCCCGCATCAGCAGTTGGCCGGCGTCGAGCGCGCCCTGGCGACCATCGGCGCCGGTGACCAGCAGCAGTCCCGGGCCCTTGCGCACCAGGTCGGCCTCGATCGAGGCGAATACCTTGTAAATGCCAATACGGTTGAGCATGGCCATGCGTGGCCAGCTGCGCGTATAGGACAGCATCGACTTGGCGCCGGGCGGCAGGAAAAAGGTGGCGACATCGAGGCCGTCGCCGCGCGCCGCCTCGGCCTCGGTCATCCTGAGGCTGGCGTCGAGCGCAATATGCGCAAGCCGGTTGCGGAAGCGCAAGGACGATCCCTCGCGCACAAGGCCGGCCCAGCGCTGAATCGACGGCGGATCGACCAGCAAGCGGCAGCGCGCCTCGCCCTGCGCCAGCGCGGCCATGTTCGCGACAATTTCATCTGGAAGAGGCTGGTCCGCATACGGCAGGCGGTTGGTGTGGCGCTGGAATAGCGGGTGGGCGCGCCAGTCGGCGGGTGCGGTGCTCGGCACGGCGGCGTCGATGCGACAGCGGAACACGCAATCCTTGTCGTCGTCCGGAGGGAACAGGGCGGCCTGGTACAGCTGGCAGCCGGTGGCCTCGGCCATCCGCGTCACATTCTCGATGACGCCGCCGAAGGCCAGCAAGGTGGCGGGACTGTCGATGCCAAACGTGCCCTCGTTGTCATGCTCCACGAAAAAAAGGCGCAACGTCGCGCCGTCCCAGCGGAAGCGCCAGGGTTGCATGTTGTCCGCAGAGGCCGCCCAGCGGGCCGCCTCCAGCAGGCATTCGATCACTTGGTTGTTGACACTCATCTGAGGGGCTGGGCTCCAAGGGATGCGGCGGACCGGGCCGCCTGGTTAATGCGGCGGCGCGCCAGGCGCCACCGCCGGGTACATCACGCCTGACGACGGCGGTTGACGACGTGCACGCCAAGCAGCGCCAAGCCCAGCAGTGCCAGCGAACCTGGTTCCGGAACCCGGTTGAAGTCGCTGATACCGTTCGAGTTGATGGCGACCAGACCGTTCGGTCCGAACACCGGAGCCTGGGTGGTGTTGTTGAAGGCGTTGAACATCAAATCATAGAACGGCATTGGATCGACGAAGAACAGCGCGCCCTGTGGCGTCAGGTTGAACGTGGTGTTGCCGTTCAGCGCGGCGCCGAGCAGCGAGTTGAACGACGAGATGCCAGTCACCAGCGAGCCCGAGGCGAGCGGGATGTCGCCCACCTTGCCGTCGATCGAGTATTCGCTGCCGAGCGTAGCCTGATGGAAGACGTTGGTGTTGCCCGGATCGGCGTACATCGTAAAGTTCAGTTCCGTCAGCGTGTTGATGCTGTTGGCCTGGTTGATGACGCCGGACGTGGTGACGTCTTTCAGCGAGAACTCCAGATAGATGCCGTAGTTGAAGTTCAGCCCGGTGATGTTCGCACCGAGGTTGGCGCCGTTGTACCCAAAGCCGCTGTAGCTGATGTAGCCAACCGCCTCGTGGGTGTTGCCGATCGTATGCAGCAGTTGCGACGACACGCCGTTCAAGGAATCGGCCTTGATCGGTCCGACCGGGCCGTTGAGCCCCAAGGCCGCCGGATTGATACTGAATTCCGGCGATGCCTGGGCCGACGCCATGCCAAGTGTCAGCGCGATGCCCGCAGCGAGCAGCGACAGGCTTTTGCTAAAGTTTAAGTTTTTCATTGATGCTCCCCTGATTGAATTGCCTCGTTGTTGCACGTAACCGTGAGATCCGGTCTAGTGTCAGATAAGCATGATTCGGGCCAGTACTTTAGTTCACAAATACCTTGTTTGAAATCAATGAGTTGCATGCACAGAGCGTTTGACGGAAATCAAAACTGTAAAGAAAATCGACACTTTTCTCGACCTTAGTTGATGTCGCGCAGACGATTGACGATACCAGCTTCCTCACGCGGCGAGAAAAACAATGGATACAGCGAGCGCTCGCCTGGTGTGGCCTCCTTGCCCTTGCCGCCCCAGAGTTCGGTCTGTTCGCTCATGTAGGCGAAGCTCACCCATAGCAAACAAGCCGGCGCGTCCACGCGGGGATTGCTTTTCGGTTCGCCCAGTTGCTTGAAGCCGAGCATTTGCTGGTAGAAGCGGCGGTGGCGCGGATTCACTTCGATGAACAAATCGGAGCAGCCGTGTACGTCGCGGCCGTACATGATGCCGAGGTTGAACAACGACGCCATCAGCGCTTGCGATTGCACGGTCGGATCGAAGGCCAGCTTGGTCAGTTCGCACACCTTGGAACCGCGTGCGCGGAAGGCGTCGATTTCGTCCTTGAAGATCTGGTCGGCCAGGATGCCCATCGGCGAATCGAGTCCCAGCGTGAGCGTGCCGACCACCTCGCCCTTGTGGGTGGACGTCAGCGTCACGCGGTTGGGGTCGTCCGACAGCGTGTGCGTGCCGTACCCGCGCCACGTGTACATTTTGTTGATCAGGACGCTGGCCTTGTTGCGGCCTTCGGGCGTGTCCACCATACGCAAGCCGAACACTTTTTCGTCGATCAGCAGTTCCACCGCATTGCTGGGCACCTCGTCCGAAATGTCGGCCATACCCTGGGACAGCACGGCGGCGTTGCCGTCGTTTTGGGACGAAGTCATGTGCTCCTCCTGTAGTGGACGCCCGCCATAGTTGGCGGCACAGGCCGCTCTCCGGGGCATTCGTTATAATATTGATCATCATATGCCAATCTAGCGAACTGGACAATATATGCGCCGCGACAAACCGGTTCACACAATCGTGGTCCGCCCCGACTGTGACCATTTCCACCACGTTTGATGCATTTATTTTAACTTTCCACGCGAGTTCAGCGGTATAGTCTCGATGCTATCTTTTTTACATCGAATTCGCGAGGGAAGTGCGTATGTCTATCTTGGCCCGGAAAAACCGTCGAACCGGCGCAGTCGCCGGCGCCTGCGTGCTGCTTGCCGCGTTTGCCGGCTGCGCCCGGCAACCCAGCGCGGACGAGCTGATCGCCGAAGCGCGCCAGATGCAACAAAAGCGCGACCACAACGGCGCCATCATCCAGCTGAAAAACGCGCTGCAGCTAAACGCCGGCAACGCCGAAGCGCGCCTGCTGCTGGCCGGCGCTTACAACGATGCGGGCGACCCGGTGTCGGCCGAAAAAGAGGTGCGCAAGGCGCTCAGCCTGGGACTGGCCGCGCAAAAGGCGATGCCGGTGCTCGCCGAGGCGCTGCTGCGACAAGGAAAATATGCCGACGTGCTGAAGGAGACGGCAACGGCCGACGCGCCCGGCCCCGACCTGCTGATCTACCAGGGGCGGGCCCATCTGGGTCTGGGCCAGCTGCCGGCGGCGCGCCAGCGGTTCGAGGCCGCGTTGCGGGCCCGGCCCAAGGACGCCGGCGCCACGACCGGCCTGGCCCAGGCGGCAGCGCTAGCGCGCGACATGGAGGGGGCGGACCGCTACGCCGCGCAAGCCGTGGCCGACAACCCGCGCGACATGGACGCGTGGAAGGTCAAGGGCAGTCTCGAACGCGTGCAGGGCCGCGTCGAGGATGCGGAACGGTCGTACGACAGCGCCCAGCGGATCGATCCCGCCGATGCCGACGTCCACCTGCAAAAGACCTATCTGTACATCGACGCGAACAAGTTCGACGAGGCCGCGCGCGAACTGGAGCAGTACAAGAAAGTGGCCAAAGGCAGCTTGCTGCTGCCCTACACGCAGGCACTGCTGGCCTACAAGCGGGGCGATGCGGCTGCCGCGCTCGAACCGCTGCAGCAAGTGTTGAAGGTGGCGCCGGACCACATGCCGGCGCTGCTGCTGGCCGGCGCGGTCCAGTTCAAGCTGGGGGCGATCGCCCAGGCCGAGCTGCATCTTGCCAAATACCTCGAGCACGACCCGGACAATCTGGGCGCGCGCAAGCTGCTGGTATCGACCTTGTTGCAGGCCAAGCGCCCGCAAGACGCGATGGTGGCGCTGGCGCCGGCGTTGAAAGATCCCGCGCCGGACGCCTATGTGCTGGCGCTGGCGGCGGAAGCGGCCATGCAGAGCAACGACTTCGCCAAGGCCGGCACCTATTACGAGCGCGCCAACGCGCTGGCGCCGGACAAGGCGGCGTTGCGCACCTCGCTCGGCTTGAGCTTGCTCGGCGCCGGAGACCAGCAACGTGCCATGGCCGAGTTCGAGCGCGCCAGCGCGCTCGACGCCGGCTACCTGCCCGCCGGCCTGGCGCTGGTCCGCACCGCGCTCGGCCTCAAGCGCTACGACGTGGCGCTGGATGCCGCGCGGAAGCTGGCGCAGGCCCATCCCGACAACGCCGACGTCACCTATCTGATCGGCTCGGCCCAGATGGGCAAACGCGACCCGGTCGCGGCCCGTGCCAGTTTTGAGCGGTCGCAACGGCAGCGGCCGGGCTACTATGTGCCGGTGGCCGCCCTGGCGGTGCTCGACACCGAGGAAGGCAAACCGGACGCGGCGCGCGCGCGCCTGGTCGCCTTCCTCGAGCAGGATAAAAAGAATATGGACGCGATGACCGCGCTGTCGGCGCTGGCGGCCACGCGCGGCGATGCGGCCGAGGCCACGTCCTGGCTGGAAAAATCGGTGGCCGCCAATCCCGACGCCGTCTATCCGGCCCTGCGCCTGGCGACCGACCACCTGAACCGGCGCCAGTACGAGCGCGGCCTGACCCTGGCGCGCAAGACCAGCGCCGCCCACCCGGGCAATATCGACGCGCTCGATGTCCTTGGCCAGGCCCAACTGGTCTCCGGCAAACCGGTCGACGCGGTCGAGACGTACAGCCAAAGCATCAAGCTCGCGCCGCAGTCGGCGCGGGCGCGCTACCTGCTGGCTGGTGCGCAGGCGCAGGCCGGCAAGGCCGACGACGCCATGGCGTCGTTGAAAAAAGCACTGCAGATCGAGCCCGACTACGTGGAAGCCAAACTCGCGCTGGCCGGCCTGGCGCAGCGCGCCGACGACATGCCGTTGGCGTTCACGCTGGCGCGCGACATCCAGCGCCTGCGGCCCAAGTCGCCGGCCGGGCTGCTGCTCGAGGCCGATCTGCTGGTCAAACAGAAAAAGCTGGCGCCGGCCATCGCCGCCTTCGAGCGGGCGCTGACGCTGGCGCCGGACGCGGCGATCAAGATCAAGCTGGCCTACACGCTGTCGCTGGCGGGCAAGGGCGCAGAGGTGGAGCAGCGCCTGGCGCGCTGGATCAAGGAAGCGCCGGCGGCGCCGGGAACGGTGCCCCTGCGGATGTATCTGGCGCAGCTGACCATTGCCGGCGGGCGCTATGCGCAGGCGGCCGCGCAACTGGAGGCCGTGCTGGCCGCGCGCGGCAAGCCGGAGGCGCCGAGCTCCGCCGTGCTGGCGGAAGCGTCGAACAACCTGGCGTACGTCTACCAGCAGCTCAACGACACGCGCGCCTTGCCCACCGCCGAGCAGGCGCTGGCGCTGGCGCCGGAAAATCCGGCCGTCCTCGACACCGCCGGCTGGCTGCTGGTCGAGCGCGGCGACACCGTGCGCGGGCTGCCGCTGCTGCGCAAGGCGGCCACGTTGGCGCCGTCCAGCGTCGTCAACTACCATCTGGCACACGGCCTGTCGCGCGCAGGCGACAAGCCGGGGGCCAAAAAAATGCTGGAGGAGCTGTTGGCGCGCGACCCGCGCTTCCCCGAGGTCGACGACGCGCGGGCGCTGCTCAAGCAGCTCTAAGCCATCGTCAGCAGCGCTGCGGCCACACTCAAGCGGCCCAGCGCCGCCCGTAAGCGCTCTCAGCGGGCGGCTCGGACAGCGAGTTCACCAGCGACAGAATGCCGGCCTCGGCGTTGCGGCAGAAAAAATACGGGTACAGCGAGCGTCGCGCGTCGCTGCTGGCGGCCGCAGCGGTGCCGCCCATCCTGGCGATCTGCGCGCCCATGAAATCCAGGCTGATGCGCAGCAGGTGCGCCGGCGCGTTGACGCGCTCGTTATTCCTCATCTCGGCCGCCGGCTCGAACCCCAGCATTTCCTCGTAGAAGCGCTTATGGCGCGGATTGACCTCGATGAACATGTCGGTGCAGGCATAAATCTTGTACGCATACAGGTAGATGATGTGCACCAGCGTGGCCAGCGCCAGCTTGGGGTGGGCCAGCGGATCGATGGCCAGTTTGGTCACCTCGCAGACCCTGGCCCCGGCGCGGCGGTAGGTGTCGATCACTTCCTTGAAGGTGGCGTCGGCCAGCATGCCGTTGGCCGAGTCGGTGCGCAAGGTCACCGTGCCCAGCAGTTGTTCGGGTTCGACCGCCGTCAGGGTCACGTGGTGCGGGTGCGCTTCGACTGCGTGCTGGTCGCCATAGCCGCGCCAGCGGTACATTTTGTTGACCAGCATGGCGGCGGAGCGGCGTCCCGCGTCGGTGTTGGCCAGATGGATGCCGAATGAGGTCAGCGGTCCGGAGGTTTTCCAGTTGGGTGGCAGTTTGGCCAGGACGTCGGGCACGATGGCGGGGCCATAGTACTCCGGGGTGGCACAAGGTGGTCGGATGGCTACCGGGCTATTGGTCATCGATACTTCCCATATTCCGCGTCAAACGTGAAATCCGCGTTCGACTGATTTAACATATTGCAACGGGCGACATAATAGCCGTGTTCGGTTTAATCAGCTTTCAAGCTGATAGCTATCGTGCGTGCAATTTCCATTGGGAATTTTTAACGCATCGCCCGCAAAAACAGCGGACGACGTGCCTGAGATTGATATCCCGCGCAGCAAACAGGCTGCTGTACGGTGCGCTGACCAGGCGCCAGCCGGCGGCGTAGAAGGGGAACCCGTCCAGCACGCAGGCGTGTAGATATTGACGAACCGCTTCGGCGGTTTCGGTGTGACACAAATTTACAAACGGCATTAAACCATGTTGCTCACTAACACATCCGGTTTCAGCCAACGCCCATGCTGCAGTGCAGCGCATTTGTCGTGCCGCGCGTGCGCTGATTGCAATGAAGCATAGTCCGAATTCCAGCGGTATTGCGTATTTGCATTTGGAGTATATACGAAAACGCTTTCAGGGAACAAGCCGCGCGGAAATTCCCGGTTCAGGCCACCGGCCACAGCGAGCGTGCCAAGTGTTTTGGATTGAAGCCGAAAGCCGCCCGCGGTGCGCCATACAGCGTGCCGACCAGCCGAAGTCCGTCGGTGTAGGCATGCCACCCGTCGCGCGCGCAGGTGTAGAGGTAGTCGCGGATGGCGACCCGGGTTTCATGACGAAAGGCGTTACGTTGTGACGGATCGAAAGCACTGCTGCTGTCATTGATGCGGTGCAGCGCGCGCAGCGCATATTCCATGTTGCGGCGGCTGTTTTTGTGGCTCGAGGCGTTGTCGTCGTGCCATCGGTAACGCGTGATCGGCGTCGGCGTGTAGACGAAGTCGCCACTCAGCAGCAAACGGATCAGGAATTCGCGGTCCTCGCTGACCCGCAATCCTTCGTCGAACAAGCCAACGGCCAGTGCCGCCGCCCGCGAAAAGCACAGGCTCGACGGCTTGATGAAGTTGCCGTGGATCAGACGGGCCAACGCGCCGCCATCGATCCTCAAACAGTCCGAGCCGTCGATCGCGCGGCCGTGGTGGCGCGAGGGGTTGTCCCAGAAATCGTCATACAGGCGCGGCTGCACTTCGCCGTCGACCAGCAGCCGGCCGGCGCCGTAGGCTGCCACCGCGTCGGGCGCTGCCGCCAGCGCCGTGTGAAGGGCCGCCAAATGGTCCGGTTCCCAGACGTCGTCGGCATCGAGCAGCGCGATCCAGTCGCCGCTGCCGGCGCGGATGCCGGCGTTGCGGGCCACCGGAATGCCGCCGTTGGCCTGTTCGACCAGCCGCGTGTCGCACGCCGGATGGGCGGCGATCCAGTCGCGCACCACGCGCGCAGTATCGTCGCGCGAGCCGTCGTCGACCACCACCACCTGATCCGGCGGCGCACTCTGGCCGGCCACGCTGTCGAGCGCCTCGGTCACATAGCCGGCGGCGTTGTACGCGGGAATGACCACGCACACGTTCATCATGGCTTCAGGCGGCGGGTTTGCGCAGCAGCGCGACGTAGATCTGGTTGCGTAGCGGCGCCGGCCTGCGCATCAACAAGTCGATCGCCTTTGACAGGTACAGCAGGCGCGGCGAGCCGCGCACGCGGCCCCACGGGTCGCCGACCGAGCCTTCCCAGACCGGCGCGAAGCCGGCCTCGGTGAAACACTTGTGCAATTGCCACTGGCTCAGCGGCGTGATGTGGCCGTCGCGGGCGTAGTCGTCCTCGGCGAACCACTGGAACGACAGGTCGCGCATGAACATGGCGATCGACGCGGCCGTGTCGAGGTTGGGTGTCGACAGCAACAAGGTGCCGCCCGGCTTGAGCACCTGGAAGCATTGACGCGCGAAGTGGCGCGGGTTCTCCAGGTGTTCGATGATCTCCAGCGCGCAGATGTGGTCCTCGCTGGCGGCGCGGCCCTCCGAAAAATTCTGGTTCAGGTCGCAGGTGAAGAAAGGGATCGCGCCGTGCAGGCGGAAATTCTCGCGCACGTAGTCGGTGGCCGTGACGCGGTAACCGGCGTCGGCCAGCCGGCGGCTCATGGCGCCGCTGCCGGCGGCCAGCTCCAGCACGCTGGCGCCGGGCGGGTTGTGGCGGCTGAACTGTTCGAACGCATATTCATGCAGGCCGGGCAGCGCGTGGATCGGCAAGCCCTGGTAGGCCACGTGGCTCTTTTCGCTGGCGGCGGTGGCGCGGTAGTGGTCGACCAGCACGGTCGCCTTCAGTTCGGTGTCGGCATTCATGGCGTCCTTGGTGTGCGCGGCGGCAGGCGCAGGAAATGCAGCAGGAAATGGCGGCTGTAGCTCAGGTATTGCAGGCCGCCCGGCTGGCGCAGGCTGCGCCAGTGCCAGTCCAGCGCTTCGCGCCAGCGGCCGCGCCCGAGCGCACGCACCGAGTGGTCGTGCTGGGCGCCGGACAGGTGTCGCCGGATGCGCCGCTCGATCGCCGGCGGCGGTCCGGCCGCCAGCATCTGCTGGTACAGCGACAGATAGAATTCGAAATAGGCGTCCGATTGCGACAGCGAACCGCCCGTCACATGGACGCGGAAGGTCGGCTGCTCGATGGTGGCGACCTGCTTGCCGTCGAGACTGAGCTTGAACGCCAGCCAGGTCCACTCGGCATACGGCTGGTAGTCGGCGAAGTAGCCGGGGCCGACGCTGTCGGTGCGGTACAAGGCGTTGCCATTGGTCAGCCAGTTGGCCTCGAACAGCATCGCCAGCGGTTCGTGCCGCACCTGCGCCAGGTGGTTGTACAGCAGCGCGTCGACGCCTTCGAAGCGGCGGTAGGCGTTGGTGACGACCAGGTCGGCCTGCGGCTGCGCGTGCAGCGCGGCCAGCTTCAGGTCGGTGGCGCCCGGCAGGTATTCGTCGTCGTCGTCGACCATCGAAAAGTAGGGCGTGTCGACCATGCGCCGACCTTCCCAGACGGCGTTGGGCGCGGAGGGCAACTCGACGTAGGCGTAGCGCACGTCCGGCTGGGCGCGCAGCCAGTCGCACACGCCCTCGTCATAGCGCTGGCCATTGACCACGACGATGATTTGCACCGGCTGCGACGACGAGGCCCGGATCGAATCGAGGCAGCGTTCTATCTCCATGCGGCGCGACAGCTGGGCCGTGGTCGGCACGATCACCGTCACCTGCGGCTTGCCCGGCGCGGTCGCGGGCGACCGCACGGCTTCCATGAGCGCGCCGTGCTTCATGCCGGCAGCACCTTCAGGCGCCGCAGGCAGAAGCGCTCGGCGCCTTGCGGACGGGCGCTGACGAACCACAGCACGAATACGGTCGAGACGTAGACCAGCGCGCCGCTGCCGGAATCGGCCAGCAGCCGCAGCCATGGGTTGAGGCCGGCCATGCGGGCGTCGAGCGGGGCCACCGCCATCGCCATCACGGTCACGCCGGCCACCGGGCGCCAGACGGTGCGCACCACCTCGCTCCAGTCGAATTTGAGCAGCCGTTTTGTCGCGCTCATCTCGAGCACCACGTCGAGCAGTTGCGCGGTCAGGTAGGCGTAGCCGGCGCCGACAATGCCGTAGCGCCGCATGAAGAAGAACAGCGCCGGAAACAGGATCAGCAGATAGCAGGTTTGCACGATGGCGACCTCGTGCGGACGCCCCAGCGCCAGCCACACCGACGCATTGTTGGTCTGGGTGGCCGTGATGGCGCCGCTGATGGCGAGGATGGCAATCAGCGGCACGGCCTGGTGCCATTTGTCGCCCAGCATGGCTTGCACCAGCGGCTCGGCGACGCAGGCGATGCCGATGCCGACCGGCAGTATCAACAAGGTGATCATGCCCAGCAGCCGGAAATACGATGCCGAGATCTGCGCCGTGTCGGCCATCTTGGAAAAGCCGGGAAAGGTGACCCGGTTGATCGGCGCCACCAGCTCGGTCGATGGCAGGTTGGAGATTTCGTACGACACCGTGTACACGCCCAGCCCGGACGCGCCGAAGTAGCGGCCGATGATGAAGGTGCAGCCGTCGTGGCGCAGAAAACCGAGCGCGTTGTTAAGCAGCATCCATTTGGAAAAATGGAACAGCTCGCGCATGGCGCCCAGGCCGAAGCGTGGCCGGTAGTCGTTCATCGCGTAGCTCATCACCACGGTGATGGTGCGCCCGAGGCACATGCCCAGCAACAGCGCCCAGTAGGAATGCAGCATCAGCGCGGCGCCGATGGTGACGACGAAGGTGCCGAGCCTGCGCACCATGATGAAGTTGAACTCCTGGCGGAAGTCGAGCTCCTTGCGGAAGTTGACCACGCCGACGTTGCCGAAGGCGTTGATCAGGTACATCAGCGACAGCACCAGCATGACGCTCACCAGGCGCGGCTCGTCGTAGAAACGGGCCGCCGGGTGCGCCAGCGCCACCAGCGCGGCGGCGCAGAACAGGCCGAAGATCACGTTCAGCGTCCAGACGGTGTCGTAGTGGCGGCGCTCGGCGTTTTTTTTCTGGATCAGCGCCAGGTCGAAGCTGAACGCGCCGAGCACGTCGAGCAGGCCGCCGATGGCGGTGGCCATCGCCACCAGGCCGAAGTCGTCCGGCGCCAGCAGGCGCGCCAGCAGCAAGGTGCTCACCATGCCGATGCCGCGATCGACCAGGCGTGCGGTGATCATCCAGACAATGCCGGTGGCCATGCGTTCGTTAATGTGCGTCATGCGGCGCGGGACCCCGGTTGGATATGGCTGCGGCAACGTGTTTGTCCGAATAAACAGTTGTCATTTTTGCTTATTAATAAGCTATTATCATGATTCTCTCGTATGCATATGAGGGAGTCAAGCTTGATGTTGATTTGATTACACTATCCAGGAGCAGCGATGTCGCAACCTGCCGTATCGGTCGTCATCCCGGTGTACAACGCCGGCGTTTTTTTGCGCGAGGCGGTGTTGTCGGTGCTGGGGCAGCAGCCTCTCGACGGCCACTCGCTGCCGGTGTTCGAAGTGGTGGTGGTGGACGATCGCAGCACCGATCCGGCCACCCGCGCCGTGCTGGACGAGGTGGGCGGCTGGTCCTCGGTTTCGGTGTTGCGTAATCACCACTCGAAAGGGGCGGCGGGCGCGCGCAACACCGGCATCGAAGCCGCGCGCGGCGAATGGATCGCTTTCCTCGACGCCGATGACGTCTGGTTTCCCCACTCGCTGGCGCAGCGCTGGCAGGTGCAGCGCCAGCACCCCGAGGCGCACTGGATCGCCGGCAAAATCAGTCTGCTGCGTCCGGGCACGGACGGCTTCGCGCCACTGGCCGAACTGAGCGCCGCCTGTCCGGGGTCGCCGGCGCCGGCGGCCGTGCAAAGGTTGCGGCGGCCGGTCGCCGAATTGGCGCGCGACTGCATCGTGATCCCGACCACCACGCTGATCCGCCAGCGCCTGCTGGTGGCCAAGGGCCTGTTCGACGAGCGCCTGCGGCGCGCCGAGGACTACCACCTGTGGTTCCGCTGCGCGCTCGACAACGACCTGTGGATGGTGACGGAGGAGGTGGCCTATTACCGCATCCATCCGGCCAGCCTGACCCACGGCGACGCGCCGCGCTTCCTGCTGGAGGACAACATGCTGCTGATGTTGATGAACATGCCGGCCTGGCGCGCCTACCGCGCGCTGCTGATCGGGCGCCTCGACATGGTGATGCAGGACCATTGTTATTTCTATCGCGGCCGCCGGCGCTACAGTGCCGCGCTGCGCTGCGCCGCGCGCTGGATACGGCTGCGGCCGTTCCATCCGGCGGCGTGGAAGGAGTTGCTGGCGAGCGGTTTGCGCGCGGGTTGACGGCGGCCGGTGCGCCGTCCGCCGGCCGCGCCGCAGCAAATTCCTATCCGCAATCCTCTGTCGCAAACCGGGCACGCCGGCGTTGTATTCCCGCCCATGTGGCTGAAATGGTACGGCCGAGGTCGCCATAGTAGGCGGACGTATCCGGCCAAAAAAAAGACACAAAAGCTTTTTTTATCGCTTGCATTTTTTTGTCGGTTCGATAACTATTGGGCCTATCATGTAGCAATGTAAAAAATATATCTTTCCTGACGTTTTAATAATTATTTGTCAAATTGTCCGGCAAGCAAAATAGGTAGTGCGTCATTACTGGGGTTCTGCAATGGAAAACACGAATGTGGTAGCCGTGATTGGTTTGGGCTATGTGGGCCTGCCGTTGGCGGTCGAGTTTGGAAAGCGGCGCAACACGGTTGGTTTCGACCTGTCGGCGAAGAAGATCCAGCATTACCGCGACTTCGTCGACCCGACCGGCGAAGTGAGCGAGACACAATTGCGCGCCGCCGAGCGGCTGCGCTTTACCGGCGATCCTGCCGAGCTGGCAGAGGCCGACTACTTCGTGGTGGCGGTGCCGACCCCGGTTGATAACGCTCACAATCCGGACTTCACGGCGCTGGCCGGCGCCAGCGAAACGGTGGGCCGCCACATGAAGAAGGGCGCCATCGTGGTGTTCGAATCGACCGTCTATCCGGGCGCCACCGAAGAGGTCTGCATCCCGCTGCTGGAGAAGCACTCGGGCCTGAAATGGCGCGAGGACTTCCACGTCGGCTTCTCCCCTGAGCGCATCAACCCGGGCGACAAGGAACACACGCTGACCACCATCCTCAAGGTCGTCTCCGGCGACGACGCCGACACCTTGGAAAAGGTCGCGGCGCTGTACGAATCGATCGTCACGGCCGGCGTCTACCGCGCGTCCAGCATCAAGGTGGCCGAGGCGGCCAAGGTCATCGAAAACACCCAGCGCGACCTCAATATCGCACTGATGAACGAGCTGGCCATCCTGTTCGACCGCATCGGCATCGACACGCTCGAAGTGCTCGAAGCGGCCGGCACCAAATGGAACTTCCTGCCGTTCCGTCCGGGCCTGGTCGGCGGCCACTGCATCGGCGTCGATCCCTACTACCTGACCCACAAGGCGGCGACGCTGGGCTACCACCCCGAAGTGATCCTGGCCGGACGGCGCATCAACGACGGCATGGCCAAGTTCGTGGCCGAGAAAACCGTCAAGAGCATGATCGCCGCCGGCTGCTACGTCAAAGGCGCGCGCGTCAATGTGCTGGGCCTGACGTTCAAGGAAAACTGCCCGGACCTGCGCAACTCCAAAGTGGCCGACATCGTCGCCGAGCTCAAATCCTACGGCGTCGAAGTGCACGTGCACGATCCGGTCGCCGCCGACGCCGAGGCCTATCATGAATACGGCATCGAGCTTGAAGGCTGGGACCACCTGCCGCGCGCCGACGCCATCGTCGCCGCCGTGCCGCACCGCGAACTGCTAGCCATGCCGATGGGCGAGCTGCAGGCGAAGTTGACGCCGCGCGGCTGCTTCATCGACATCAAATCGGCATTCGACACCGCCAAACTCGCCCAAGCGGGACACTGCGTCTGGCGCTTGTGATCATGGACGACCATACCCGAGGCGCGTCGGCGTACGCCGCGCTGCTGCATGAACTGCGCGCCAATCCAATACGCTGGCTGGTGACCGGCGCCGCCGGTTTCATCGGCTCCAACCTGGTCGAAGCGCTGCTGCGGCTGGGCCAGCGCGTCACCGGCATGGACAACTTCGCCACCGGCCACCAGCACAACCTCGACCAGGTGCGCGCGCTGGTCGGCGAGTCAGCATGGGCCAACTTCGATTTCGCGCTTGGCGACATCCGCGTGCCCGGCGATTGCGCCCGCGCCTGCGAGGGCGTTGACTACGTGCTGCACCAGGCGGCGCTCGGCTCGGTGGCGCGCTCGATCGAGGATCCGGCGGCCACCAACGCCACCAATGTCGGCGGCTTCCTGAATATGCTCACCGCCGCGCGCGACGCCAAGGTGCGGCGTTTCGTCTACGCCGCCTCCAGCTCGACGTATGGCGACCATCCGGCGCTGCCCAAGATCGAGGAACAGATCGGCCGGCCGCTGTCGCCATACGCGGTCACCAAATACGTCAACGAGTTGTACGCCGAGGTCTTTGCGCGCTGCTACGGCATGGATTCGATCGGCCTGCGCTATTTCAACGTGTTCGGCCCGCGCCAGGACCCCAACGGCGCCTACGCCGCCGTGATTCCGCAGTGGGTCGCCGCGCTGATCGCCGACGCGCCGGTGCGCATCAACGGCGACGGCGAGACCAGCCGCGACTTCTGCTACATCGACAATGTGATCCAGGCCAACCTGCTGGCGGCGTGCAGCACCGATCCGGATGCGGCAAACCAGGTCTACAACGTCGCGCTCAACGAACGCACCTCGCTCAAGCAGCTGCACGCGATGATGTGCGCGCTGCTGGCGCCGCGCTTTCCGCGGCTGCGCGAGCACACGCCCGAGTACACCGACTTCCGCCCGGGCGACGTGCGGCACTCGCAGGCCGACATCGACAAGGCCCGCAAGCGACTCGGTTACGCGCCCACCCACCGCATCGATGAAGGCCTGGCGGTGGCGATGGATTGGTATGTCGACAGTTTGAGTAAGCAGTAAAAGAGACAAGAAGGGCCGCAGCGCCGGAGGCAAGGCGCTGATAGCTCTCATCGTGCAGTCCATGTTGGTGGGGATACGGTATGCTGAAAATTTCAAATCACTACGTGTCGAAGGTGGCGGCGAGTCTGCTGTTGATCGAGATAATGATGTTAATCGCGGCCTTCCACGCAGGGGCCGCGATCCTGCTGCTGCCGGTCGGCGCCGGCGCGCCGCCGCTGCATAATCTGATGGCCTCCGCCTTGACGTTCGCGCTGGCGATCGTGTTCAGCATGAGCACCTTCGGCTTGTATCACCAGGACCTGGCGCAGGGCTTCCGTCCGCGCCTGTTCCTGCAGCTGCTGCCGGCGTTCGCGATGGCGGTCGGCATCCTGGCGGTGGTGTTCTATCTGGCGCCCGGCCTGTACGTCGGGCGTGGGGTGCTGCTGCTGGTGCTGGGCATCGCGCTGGCCGGCGTGATGCTGGTGCGGGCCATGTTCGTCAGCGGCTCGCAGTCCAAGATGCTGACCTCGCGCCTGATCTTCCTGGGCCACGGCGCGGTCGCCAAGGAATGCGGCGAGCTGGCGGCCAATACGGGCAGCTACCAGAAATACCAGATCGCCGGTTACGTCGCCACGCCGAACGAGGCCTGCTGCGTCAACACCGGCGCCTTGCTCGGCATGGAATTGGGCGACTCGCTGGTCGACCTGGCGCGCCGCTACAAGGCGCGCGAGATCGTCGTCACGGTGCAGGAGCGGCGCGGCGGCGCCTTGCCGATCAAGGATCTGCTCGAGTGCAAGCTGCACGGTGTCAAGGTGATCGACGCCACCACGTTCTTCGAACGCGAGAGCGGCCAGATCCGGGTCGACTCGCTGCAACCGAGCTGGCTGGTGTTTGGCGGCGGCTTCGACCAAAGTCCGGTGCGCATCGTCATGAAGCGGGTGTTCGACCTGGTGGTCAGCGCCGTCATCCTGGCGCTGGCGCTGCCGGTGATGCTGCTGGCGGCGCTCGCCATCCGTCTCGAGGACGGCGGTCCGGTGTTCTATCAGCAGGAACGGGTGGGCAAGAACGGGCGCCGCTTCTTCATCCTCAAGTTCCGCAGCATGGGCATCAACGCCGAGCAGGCCGGCGAGCCGCAATGGGCGATGGTGCGCGATCCGCGCGTGACGCGCATCGGCAATATCATCCGCAAATGCCGCATCGACGAGTTGCCGCAGCTGCTCAACGTCTTCAAAGGCGAAATGAGTTTTGTCGGCCCGCGTCCGGAGCGGCCTTACTTTGTCGACCAGCTCAACGCGCAGCTGCGCTTTTACCAGCTGCGCCACAGCATCAAGCCCGGCATCACCGGCTGGGCCCAGGTACGCTACGGCTATGGCGCCTCGGTGGCGGACGCGATCCAAAAGCTGCAGTACGACCTGTACTACGTGAAAAACAACAGCCTGTTCCTGGATGTTCTGGTGCTGATCGACACCCTGAAAGTGGTGCTGTTCGGCGGCGGCCGCTAGGTGCCTGATGGGGGCGTGATGCACGGTCGCATAGACAGCCTCAGTTACGGATTGGCGGCGCTCGCGTTCCTGGCGCTGGCGGGATTGTTGTTGGGCGGCTGGAGCCTGCGCCGCCACGCCGGCGCGCTGCTGTTGGCGTGCCTGTGCTGCAGCGCCTGGGCCGCGCTGATCGCCGCCGACGCGGCCGGGCTGTCGCTTGCCGGGCGCTGGATCGATGTCATGGAAGTGGCGCGCGACGCCGCCTGCAGTTTTTTCATGCTGCGCCTGCTTGGCTACCCGCGTGCCGACGCCCGTTGGCGCTGGGTCGCTTATTGCGTCGGCTATGGCGCCGCACTGCTGCTGGCGCTGCTGCCGGGATGGCGGCTGGCAGAGGCGGAAGGGCTGGCGCTGGCGACGCTGCTGGCTACCCGTACCGTCATGGCGGTGGCCGGCATGGTGCTGGTCGAACAGCTGTATCGCCAGAAGGACGCGCAAAGCCAGTGGGCCGTCAAGTACGCCTGCCTGGGCATCGGCGGCATCTTCGCCTACGATTTTTACCTGTACTGCGATGCGATGCTGGTGCGCCGCGTCAGCGCCGACATCTGGGCCGCGCGCGGCGTGGTCAACGCGCTGACGGTGCCGCTGATCGCGGTGGCGGTGGCCCGCAGCGCCTCGTGGCCGAGCGGCATGCTGCTGTCGCGCCAGGCGATGTTCCATTCCGCCGCGCTGCTGGGATCGGCCGCCTACGTGCTGGCGATGGGCGGCGTTGGCTATTATTTGCGTTATGTCGGCGGCAACTGGGGCGGTTTGATACAGGTCGGCTTCCTGTTCGGCGCCATGCTGCTGCTGGCCGGCGTGCTGTTTTCCGGCACCTTCCGCTCGCGCCTCAAGGTTTTTATCAGCAAGCATTTCTACCGCTACGACTACGACTACCGCGAGGAATGGCTGGGCTTTACGCGCAAGCTGTCGCAGCAGACCCCGGGGCCGGCCGAACGCGCCATCGAAGCGGTGGCGCAGCTGGTGGAAAGTCCCGGCGGCGCGCTGTGGATCTGGCGCGACGGCGAGCGTTTCGCCTTGTCCGCGCACCGCCAGATGACCGTGCCGGCGGCAGCGGCGGGCGGCGGTGCGCAAGACGAGGATGCCGCCTTCTGCCAGTCGGTCGAGCGCAACCAGTGGGTGATCGATCTGGGCGAGCCGTTGCAGCGGGCATCGGTGCCGGCGTGGCTGGCCGGCTTGCCGCGCGCCCGGCTGGTGGTGCCGTTGATGTTGCAGGACCGTTTGTTCGGCGTGTTGCTGCTTCAGCAGCCGCGCAGCGCGTTGCGCCTGAACTGGGAGGTGATCGACTTGCTGAAAGTGGCCGCCAGCCAGGTCGCCAGCTATCTGGCGCTGCAGGAAACCACCACCGCGTTAATGACCGCACGCCAGTTCGAGTCGTTCCACCGCATGTCGACCTTCATCGTGCACGACCTGAAAAACCTGGTAGCGCAACTGTCGCTGATGATCCCCAACGCCAAACTGCATCTGGACAATCCGGAATTTCAGCAGGACATGCTCGACACGGTCGAACACGGCGTGCAGAAAATGAAGCTGATGCTGCAAAAACTGCAACGCAGCGACGCGCCGGAAGCGGCGAGCCCGATAGAGCTGGCTCCGCTGCTCGCGCAAATGGTGGCCTTGCGCGGCAGCGCCTTGCCCAAGCCGGTGTTGCGCTGTGACGAGCCAGACCTTTGCGTGATGGCGGCGCACGGGCGCCTGGAACGGGTGCTCGGCCATCTGCTGCAAAACGCCGTCGAGGCCACGCCGCACGACGGCCAGGTGGCGCTGCGTCTGCGCCGCGAAGGTGACGACGTGCTTATCGAGATCAGCGACACCGGGCAGGGCATGACGCCCGAGTTCGTCCGCGAACGCCTGTTCAAGCCATTCGAGTCGACCAAGGCGGCGGGCATGGGCATCGGCGCCTTCGAGAGCCGCGAATATGTCGCCGAACTGGGCGGCCGGCTGGAGGTGCACAGCGAACTGCGGCGCGGCACCACCTTCCGCGTGGTGCTGCCCGGCTGGCGCGCGGCCGATATTCCCGTAATCCAAGCGGCCTGAACGCCAGAGAGGTAGTACATGGCCAACAAAGCCAAATTATTGATCATCGAGGACGACGTCGGGCTGCAAAAGCAGCTGCGCTGGAGCCTCGATCACTACGACATCGCGCTGGCGGACAACCGGTCCAGCGCGCTGGCGCAGCTGCGACGGCACGAGCCGGCCGTGGTGACGATGGACCTCGGCCTGCCGCCCGATCCGGACGGCGCCACGGAAGGACTGGCAACGTTGCGTGAGATCCTGGCGCTGGCGCCGGACACCAAGGTCATCGTCCTGACAGGCAACCAGGATCACGCCCACGCGCTGAGCGCGATCGCCGCCGGCGCCTACGATTTCCACCAGAAGCCGGTCGATCCGGGCGTGCTCGGCCTGGTGTTGCAGCGCGCTTTTTATCTGCACGGCCTGCAGCAGGAAAACGTGCGCATGCGCGAGGTGCAAACCACCTCGGCGCTCAGTACCGTCATCAGCCGCGCGCCGGGAATGCAAAAGGTCTGCCGCAATATCGAGAAAGTGGCGCCAACGTCGGCCACCGTGATGCTGCTGGGCGAAAGCGGCACCGGCAAGGAAGTGCTGGCGCGCGGCCTGCATCAACTGAGCCCGCGCGCCAACCAGCGTTTCATGGCCATCAACTGCGCGGCAATACCGGAACACCTGCTCGAGAGCGAGTTGTTCGGCTACGAGAAGGGCGCCTTTACCGGCGCCGCCAAGCAGACCAAGGGCAAGGTCGAGATGGCGCAGGGCGGCACTTTCTTCCTCGACGAAATCGGCGATCTGCCGATGGCTTTGCAGGCCAAACTGCTGCGCTTCCTGCAGCAGCGCGTCATCGAGCGGGTCGGCGGGCACGAGGAGATCGCCGTCGATGTGCGGGTGGTGTGCGCGACACACCAGGATCTGAAGCAGCTGATCGCGCAGGGCCGCTTCCGCGAGGATTTATATTACCGCTTGTCCGAGATCGTGATTCCGATTCCGCCGCTGCGCGAGCGTAGCGGTGACGCCACTTTGTTGGCTTATCATTTCCGCAACCTGTTTTGTGCGCAGGAGGGCCGCAGCCGCATCGAGTTCAGCCAGCAGGCGCTGGCGGCGGTCGAGGCCTGGCAATGGCCGGGCAATGTGCGCGAGATGGAAAACTGCATCAAGCGCGCCGTTATCATGGCCGACGGGCCGCAGATCGTCGCCGAGGATCTGGGGCTGGAGGCGCCCGGCGAGGCGGCCGACGACTTCAACCTGCGCCAGGTGCGCGACCGCGCCGAGCGTGAAGCCATCGTGCGCGCGCTGGTGCGTTGCGAGAACAATATCCTGCGCACCGCCGAATTGCTGGGGGTCAGCCGGCCCACACTGTACGACCTGATGAACCGGCACGCGATCGATGCTTAATCCGGCTATGTTGTACAGTATGTCCTATCTTTAACATATTGAAGACAGGGCGAAACATGGCGAGCAAATCGAAGGCCGCGGTCGGCGGCAAAACCAAGATGTCGGCTGGTCTGGCCGTGTTACTGGCATCCAGCGACGCCGGCCAGGTCGCGGGCGCGCGGACGTTGCTGCCGGTCACAAAAGGTGTGCCGAACCTGTCGCCGGTCTACCATGTGCTGGTGCGTTGCAGCGATCCGCAGGTCAAATCGATTGCCGGCATCAAGCTGTCGAAAGGCTCTGGCGAGGTGATGACGGCGTTGGTGCCGGCGTCCAAGTTGATGGAGTTTGCGCTGGATGAGAAGGTGATACGCGTGTCGGCGCCAAGGCGGCTGCGCCCGCTGATGGACATCGCCGGACCGCTGGTCGGCGCCCCGCAATATAGTACCGAGAACAACGTCTCCGGCAAGGACGTGATCGTCGGCGTGGTCGATACCGGCATCGATGTCAAGCATCCGGCGTTTGCCGGCCGTGTGTTGAAGATATGGGACCAGGAAATCGCCGGTGAGGGGCCGGGCACCGGCTATAGCAAGCTCGGCCGCGTGCTGACCGGCGCCACGATGGATGCCAGCGCCGATATGCATGGTCACGGAACCCATGTGGTGGGCATCGCCAGCGGGGCGATCGCGCCGTACAGCGGCATCGCCGGCGGCGCCGAGCTGATCATCGTCAAGACCAATTTCCAGAACAGCGCCATCGTCGAAGGCGTGCGCTGGATCTTCGACGAGGCCAGGAAGCTTGGGCGTCCGTGTGTCGTCAACCTCAGTTTGGGCGGGCACTTCGACGGCCACGACGGCGAGGACGACACCAGCGTCGGCATCAGCGATGAATGCGGCCCGGGCCGGCTGGTGGTGGCGGCGGCCGGCAACGAGGGCGGCGATGCGATCCACGCGCGGCAGACCGTCAAGTCCGCGCAGGCCGTGCGCTTCGAGATCAAAGTGCAGCCCAAGCGGTCCGCGCAGTCGGCGCCGTGGTTCCTGATCAACGGCTGGTACTCGGGAAAAACCAAATGCGAGGTCCGGGTCATCAGCTCGACCGGTGCGGCGACTCCGTGGCAGGGTTTGCTCGATACCGATCCGGCCGCAAAGACCACCATGCTGGGCACCGATCAGGTAGTGGTTTCCACGCCCGACTCCCCCGCGCCGGGCGGCGATCGGCAATTTCTGGTGGAGGTGTCCGGGCAGGGCGCGGTGCAGGGCGGCGCTTGGAAGGTGGAGGTGCGGCGCAAGTCCGGCGCGGCGACCGACGTCGATGTCTGGTTGCTCAGTGATCAGGAACGCTATGGCTCGGCCGAGCTGGTCGCGCCGGTATTCGATACGCTGATCGGCTCGCCGGGTTCCGGCCAGGAAGTCGTCACGGTCGCGTCCTATACTTCGCGCAACCAGTGGGTCGACATCTCCGGCGCGCCGCAATCGGTGGGTCTGGCGCCGGACACGGTCTCCGAATTCAGCAGCCCGGGTCCGCTGCGCGGCGGCGCCCTGAAGCCGGACGTGACAGCGCCCGGCGCCATGATCGCGTCGTGCCTGTCGTCGGCGTCGAGCGTCGAGAAAAACGATGTGATCGCCCAGGGCTACCGCGTGATGGCGGGCACCAGCATGGCCTCGCCTGTGGTGACGGGTTTGCTGGCGCTGTTCCTGGAATCAAACCCGAAGGCGACGCCGGCGCAAGCGAAGGCGTGGCTGAAAAAGAATTCGGCCGTGCCCGATGCGGCTGCCGGCGCCCATGATATAAAGTGGGGCTATGGCCTGGTCAAGGTGTAGATCATGAACGGTAACAAGTTCGACGCCGCCCTCAGCCTGGCGCTGGTGCGGCCACCACAGGGCAATGTCGACGTCTCGGTGCGGCTGCGGTCGCCCCTGACGGACGACGAGGTGGGCGCTTTTCAGCAGCTGGGCTGCGCGGACGCGGATACCGGGCGCAGGGTGCTGTTCGCCTGCCTGCCGCCCGACGCGTTGAGCGCGTTGGCGCAACATGACAAGGTCGCGCAACTGTCTTTGGTGCAGAAGCTGGCGCCCAATATCAAATAATTCGTTATTGTCCGGCCGGGGGTTGCCAGAGTTCGACTTTGTTGCCCTCCGGGTCGACAACCCAGCCGAATTTGCCATATTCCGAGTCATCGGTGTTTTCCAGTACATGGCAACCTTCGTCGCGCAGCGCCTGGAGCAGCGCGGCCAGGTCATCGACCCGGTAGTTGATCATGAAGGACGAGGCGCTCGGAGCGAAGTTGTTGTCGCCGGCCGCGCCGATCGACCAGATGGTGGAGCCGTTGGCCGGCGCGTCCGCGCCGTCTGCCCAGTTGAACGAGGCGCCGCCCCAGGCTTGGACGTCGATGCCCAGGTGCCGCCGGTACCAGTCGCGCAGTGCAGCCGGGTCCTTTGCGTGGAAGAAGATGCCGCCGATGCCGGTAACACGTTTCATGGAGTTCCCCTGTCCTTAGGTTTCTGCTAACTCTAGCACAGCCTGGGGAATGTACAACCTGAACTACTGAATCAACATTTCGTGCAAGGTGGCTTGATCGTCGGCGTATAGCTTGACGACGGTCGAGGTGCGCGTGCCATAGCTGGGGCTCTCGATGCGTACCGCCGACAGCATGCGCTCGAGGTCCAGGGGTACGCCTGTTTCCGGCAGGCGCTGGTCCGGCGCCGGCGCGGTGTCGGCCAGCATTTCGAAAAACGCATCGTCCGGTGCGCCCAGGCACAGCAAACTGGCGAATTGCGCTTTGGTCTTGACCACCTTCGGCCACGGCGCGTCGAGCAGCGCGTTCGAGAGCCCATAGACGCCTGGCTCGAGCGGCTTGCCGTTGCGCGGGTCGTCGTCGCCCCGGTTGGAGAACCAGATCAGGGTGTCGCGGTCGCCCAGCACCAGGTTAAAGCCGTTGTAGGCGCCGGCGCCTTCGCGGATGGCGTCGACATATTCCTGCGGCGTCATGCAGCCGGCCAGGAAATCGGCCACCAGGCGTCCGCGCGAGGGCGCGTCGTCGCGGTGCTCGGACGGCGCGCGGATATTGGTGATGGCGGCGAAGCGGGCCGCGCCGCCGCATTCGGTCGGCTGCGTGATGCCCATCCAGCTGCCACCGGCCTGCAGGTCGCGGCCGGCGTAAATTTGCGGATGCTCCGGCCACGGGGCCGCCGGCGCGGTGGCGCGCTGATAAAACTCATCGCGGTTGGCCGCAGCCACCAGCGGGACCGCCGGAATGACCCGCCAGGCAAATACAATCAAACACATGGGACTAAATCCGTAAAAACTTCGGTGTGGCGCGCGCCGCTGGTCCACGCGGACAAGCCGGCTTGTTCGACCGCGTTCAGCAATGTGTCCGCGAAGCCGGCCGGCGTGGCGGCGTAAACTTCCATCCACGTCTGCAAGCCGTCCCTCGCTTCGGGCCGGCGCTTGAGCTGGCAGGCGACGCCGTGCCGACGCGACAGTTCTGCCTGCATCGAGACGACCGCCCCCTGCAAGGAAGCCGCGTCGGCGTCCTTGACCTGGTAATAAATATAGAGATCCATGCTAGAGGTCGAGCGGGTCCAGCACGTACGGCATGTCGAGGAAGGCCAGGGCCGGGCCCTGCGCCGAGCCGAGGCGGACCGAGGCCGCTTCGATCGCGGCCAGCTTCATTTCCACCAGCGCATCGACGCCACCACTGCCGTTGGCCGCGGCGTTGACGATCATGCCGCATGGCTGCTCGGGGTCGGCCGTGGCGAACACTTCGGCGCCGGCGGCGGCGCTTGGATCGGGGATGCTGACCAGCGTGGTACGGCGCTTGAGCTTGCCGAGGTACTGGCTGCGGGCGACAATTTCCTGCCCCGGGTAGCAACCTTTTTTAAAGTTGACGCCGCCCAGCAGCTCCAGATTGACCATCTGCGGGACGAACTGCTCCTGTGTGGCTTTGGCGATCTGCGGGATGCCGGCGTGGATTTCCGACAGGTGCCAGGCCTGGTTGCCACCGACGGTCAGGCGCCCGGCCAGTTCCGCCGCGACCGTTTGCGCGACCTCGGCCGACAGCAGCCACTGGTAGCGCGCGGCGCCAAAGGCGTCGGCCACGCGGATCAGTGTGCCCAGCGGATGATCGACTTTGGCGAACGGTTTGGCGGGCAGCGTGTCGAACCACGTTTGCAGCACGGCTTCGGCCAGGCCGCCGCCCAGGCCGAGGACGACCTCGTTGGCGGGCGCGCCGGTGGCGTCGCTGAGTTTGGCTTTGGCGCGCAAAACGAACATCGACAGCCGTTTCTGCACAGCGACCTGAATGTCGCGCGATAATTGCAGGAAGATAGTCGTATCGTTGCGCCACATCAGGAACGAGGCCAATAAACGGCCCTTCGGCGAGCAGTAACCCGCCAGACGCGCTTCGCCGAGGCCGAGATGCTCGACGTCATTGGTGAGTTGGTTGTGCAGGAAACTGGCCGCTTCTTCCCCGTCCAGCGCGATCAAGCCCTGGTCCGTGATGGGCGCGACAAAGCCGACCGCCAGAGCGGTGGGCGTCAGCGGGGCGGCCGGCTGTGCTAAAAGTTCATTCCAAGAAGACATAATTTCCAATAGTTTGACGATTAAAGCATTATCATTACGGGCTCATTATAGTGATGTCCCGAAGATCGCGTCGGATGCCGTGCAAAACGCGGTGCTGGCGGTCTGGTCCGAGAAGTGGCAAGCTGTACCCGTTTTCAGTTGACTCTACAATCCGGCTCGAACAATGGCATTTATCAAAAAAATAATTACACTTTGCGTTCTCCTGGCAATCGCCGGCGGCGGCTACTTCATGTACTGGTCGCAGGCGCCGATCATCGTCGGCGACGTCGAACCGATACCGTTCACCATCATTCCGGGCAGCGGCGCCCACGCGGCCGGCGAGCAGATCTCCGACGCCGGCATTCCGATGGGGCCCTTGCTGTTCAACCTGCTGGCGCGCGTGACCAACAAAAGCGGCCGCCTGAAGGCCGGTTCCTACGAGCTCAAGCCCGGCACCACGCCGCTCAAGCTGATCGACCAGCTGGTGCGCGGCGAGTTCGCGCAGGAGCAGCTGACCATCATCGAAGGCTGGACCTTCCGCCAGATGCGCGCGGCGATCGCCGCCCATCGCGGCCTCAAGCACGACACCTCCGCGCTGAGCGATCAGGAAGTGATGAACGCCATCGCCTCCGAATACAAGCAGCCCGAGGGATTGTTCTTCCCGGACACGTATTTATTCGCCAAGGGCGCCAGCGACTTGCAGATCTACCGCCAGGCCCACACGATGATGCTCAACCGCCTGGCCTCGGCGTGGGAAAAGCGCGATCCGGCGCTGCCCTACAAGAACCCGTACGAGGCGCTGACGATGGCGTCCATCGTCGAGAAGGAGACCGGGCAAAAGTCCGAGCGCAACATGATCGCCGCCGTGTTCGTCAACCGGCTGCGGATCGGCATGATGCTGCAGACCGATCCGACCGTCATCTACGGCATGGGCGCCAAGTTCGAGGGCAACATCCGTAAAAAGGATCTGGAGACGGACACCCCGTACAATACCTATACGCGCAACGGCCTGCCGCCGACGCCGATCGCCTTGCCGGGCGTGCAGTCGCTGGCGGCCGCGCTGGCGCCGGCCAAGTCCCAGGCGCTGTACTTCGTCGCCCGCGGCAACGGCACCAGCAAATTTTCCGATAATCTGACCGACCACAACCGGGCAGTGAATCAGTATCAACGTTAAGAACCACATGACTCAACACAGCGCCACGCAGCACAGCGGCAAATTCATCACCTTCGAGGGCATAGACGGGGCCGGCAAGTCGACCCACATCGCGTTCGTCGGGGAGTACATCAAGTCGCGCGGCATTCCGCTGGTCAGCTCGCGCGAGCCGGGTGGCACGCCGCTGGGCGAAACGTTGCGCGAGCTGGTGCTGCATGAAAAAATGCATCTGGAAACCGAGGCGTTGCTGATGTTCGCCAGCCGCCGCGAGCATATCGCGCAGGTCATCGCGCCGGCGCTGGCCGAGGGCGCCTGGGTGATTTCCGACCGTTTCACCGACGCCAGCTTTGCCTACCAGGGCGGCGGGCGCGGCATGGATCTGGCCAAGCTGGAGGCGCTGGAGCAATGGGTGCATCCGCATCTGCAACCGGACCTGACGTTGCTGTTCGACGTGCCGCTGGAGGTGGCGCGCGCCCGGCTCGACGCCACCCGGTCGCTCGACAAGTTCGAGCAGGAGAAGGCCGATTTCTTTGCCGCCACGCGCAACGAGTATCTGCGTCGCGCGACCGAGTTCCCGGAGCGCTTCCGTGTCATCGATTCGACGCAATCGATCGCCGAGATTCAGTTGCAGATCGGCGCAATACTTGATGATCTACTTTAAACGTAACACCTAAGTATCTGTATCTAAAGACTAATGAGTAATACCATCTACCCGTGGCAAGAATCGTCGTGGACCCAGCTGCAACAGCTGCGCGAACGTATGCCGCACGCCATTCTGTTCCACGGCGCCGCCGGCATCGGCAAGTCCGACTTCATCGAGAGCTTCGCCCAAGGCCTGCTGTGCGAAGCGGTGCTGCCCGACGGCCATGCCTGTGGCCAGTGCGCCTCGTGCGGCTGGTTCGCCCAGCAAAATCATCCGGACTACCGCCGCGTGCGGCCGGAGGCGCTGGAGGATGAACCGTCCGCCGAAGGTGGCGAGGAAGGCGAGGCCGACACCAAGAAGTCCGCCAAGTCGACCAAGGCGCCGTCCAAGGAAATCAAGATCGAGCAAATCCGCAATCTGGCCGATTTCATGAATATCTCGACCCACCGCCAGGGGCTGCGGGTGGTGGTGCTGTATCCGGCCGAGGCGCTCAATATGCCGGCCTCGAACGCCTTGCTGAAGACGCTGGAAGAGCCGCCTCCGGGCACGGTGTTCCTGCTCGCCTCAAACAGCCTCGACCGCCTGCTGCCGACGATCCTGTCGCGTTGCCGCAAGTTCGCGCTGCCAATGCCGAGCCACGCCGAGGCGTTGGCCTGGCTCAAGGCCCAAGGCGTGGCCGACGCCGACAGCTGGCTGCGCGAGCAGGGCGGCGCGCCGCTAGCGGCGATGGCGCAGGCCGAGACGGGTAACCGCGACGATCTGGAAACGCTGCTGCAACTGCTGGCAAGGCCGAGCGTGGAAGGCGCATTGAAAGTGGCCGATAAACTTCAAAAAGTCCCGCTGAGCGCGCAGGTGTCTTGGCTGCAACGCTGGCTTTATGATTTGTTTTCCTACAAACTGGCAGGTAACATCCGTTACTATCCGCGCTACCAGAAAGAGCTGGCGGGGCTGGCGGACAAGGTCCATGTCAGCAAGCTGCTGGCGGCGATCAAGGGCGCCAACGAGCGCCGCGCGACGTCTGACCATCCGCTATCGCCCAAGCTGTTTTTGGAGGATATGTTGCTTGACTATACCTCCTGCGTTGCCTGAAAGGTAATCCATGTCCGCTGCCGGCCCCGTCGACCCGAACACCGCGCCCATTGCGCGGCCGACGGTGTTGTCGCTGGCAATCAAGGAAAAGGCGGCGCTGTATGCCGCCTACATGCCATTCCTCAAGAACGGCGGCATGTTCGTGCCGACCTCCAAGCCGTACAAGCTGGGCGACGAGATCTACTTGATCCTTGCCCTGATGGACGACCCCAACAAGTATCCGATCGCCGGCAAGGTGGCCTGGATCACGCCGCCTGGCGCGCACAACAACAAGGCGCAGGGCATCGGCGTGCATTTTCCCGACGACGAAAGCGGACAGCGCGCCCGGCTGCGGATCGAGGAAATCCTCGGCGCCGCCTTGCGGTCGTCGCGCGCCACGCATACCTTGTAAGTTTCGTTTTCAGCGGCGTTGCGCGTCCCTGACGCAGTGGGCTGGCCCCGTCCGGGGTACAATATCGGCATGTTTATCGACTCCCATTGCCATATCAATTTCCCCGAGCTGGCCGCTCGCATGCCCGAGATCCTGGCCAAGATGGCCGACAACAAGGTGACCCACGCGCTGTGCGTGTCGGTCGACTTGCCGGATTTCCCCCAAGTGTTGGCGCTGGCCAAGGAATACCCGCATATCTACGCGTCGGTCGGCGTGCACCCCGATTACGAGGATACGCCCGAGCCCAGTGTCGAACAGCTGGTCGAGCTGTCCGACCACCCGAAGATCATCGCCATCGGCGAGGCGGGCCTGGATTATTTCCGTCTGCAGGGCGACCTGGAATGGCAGCGCGAGCGCTTTCGCACTCACATCAAAGCTTCAAGAGTCACGCGTAAGCCATTGATTATTCACACCCGAGCGGCCAGCGAGGACACTATCCGCATCATGCGCGAAGAGGGCGCAGGCACCGAGGCGGGCGGCGTTGCCGGCGTTATGCACTGCTTCACCGAATCGCTGGAAGTGGCGCGAGCGGCGATCGACATGGGCTTCTACATTTCGTTCTCGGGCATCGTCACCTTCAAAAGTGCCAAGGACTTGCAGGCCGTCGCGCTGGAGCTGCCGCTGGAGCGTATCCTGATCGAGACCGATTCGCCGTATCTGGCGCCGATGCCGCACCGTGGCAAGATGAACGAGCCCGGTTTTGTCGCCCACGTGGGCGAATATATCGCCAAGCTGAAAGGCATCCCGGTCGAGCAGGTGGCGGAGCAGACGTCCGCCAACTTCTTCAAACTATTCAACGTGGTAGCGTGAGGACTTAATGTCGATTCTATCGCTTTCCCGGCGCCGTCTTTTGCTTGCCCTGGCCGCCTTCGCGTTGGTGTCGCCGGCCTTCGCCGACCAACAGTCCGACGACGAGGTCGATTTTTTCCGCGCCGTTCAGGTGGACTACGTGGCCGGCGTGAAGAAGGTGTTGGCGCGTGGTCTCAACCCCAACGTGCGCGACCCCAGCGGCGAGACCGGGCTGATTCTGGCGATGCGCCACGAAGCGATCAAGGTCGCCACCTTGCTTATGGATCAGCCAGGCATCGACCTGGAAGCGAAGGCGCCCAACGGCAACACCGCGTTGATGATGGCGGCGTTCCGCCAGAACAAGGCCGTGGTGCTGGATATGATCAAGCGCGGCGCGCACGTCAATCAAAAGGGCTGGACGGCACTGCATTACGCGGCCACCGCAGGCAGCGTCGAGATCACCAATATCCTGCTGGAGCAACATGCTTACATCGACGCCGAATCGCCATCCGGCATGACACCGCTGATGATGGCCGCGCGCGAAGGCAAGGAAGAGGTGGTGGAATTACTGTTAAAGCAGGGCGCGGACGCCACGCTGAGAGATCGCGGCTTCAAGCTTACCGCCTCCGAGTTTGCCACCAAGGCGGACAAGCCTTGGATCGCCAA
Organism: Duganella sp. AC917; assembly: GCF_979258245.1. Lineage (NCBI taxonomy): Bacteria > Pseudomonadati > Pseudomonadota > Betaproteobacteria > Burkholderiales > Oxalobacteraceae > Duganella > Duganella sp. AC917. The sequence goes on along the minus strand of NZ_OZ409848.1, from coordinate 1,989,217 downwards.
GACCATCGACGCCTTTTTGGCGGCCAAGGGCAAACGCTAGCGTTTCGCTGTATCAGGGAAAGAGCCGAGGGTCGTAGACCCAGCGTTTGAGGGTGGTTGCCCTAGGCGCCAGATGGCCTGTGTTGTAATACGCGGTCAAGGTAGCGGGTGATGACTTCCCCGCTGGCCGACGGCGCGCTCAAATGTGGACAGTGGCCGATATTGTCGATCGCCCTGAGCGTACTGTGCGCCAGGTGTTTGTGCAGATATTCACCCACCTCGCGCGGGGCGATCAGGTCGTCGCTGCATTGCAGGATCAGCGCGGGCACGGTCGACTTCTCAACGTCGGCGCGGTGGTCGGCGGTGAAGGTCACCCGTCCGAAGTGCTTGGCGATCTCGCGGTTGTTCGATTGCAGACGCCCCAGTAGTTCCCTGGCCAGCGCCGGTTGCGCCGGCGCGCCCATGATGGCCGGCGCCATCGTCCTGGTCCACTCCAGGTAATTGTCGTCCATCATTTTCAGCAAGTCGCCGATCTCCTCGCGGTTGTAACCGCCCACGTAGTCGTCGTCGTTGATGAAGCTCGGCGAGGGCCCGATCATGACCTGGGCGGCAAATTTTTCCGGGGCCTCGATGGTCGCCAGCATGCCGATCATGGCACTCACCGAGTGACCGACAAAGACCACCGGTCCGACCGCGAATTCATCGATTATCTCTAGCATGTCGGCGGCGTGGCCGTGCAAGGTGCAGTATTTGTCGCGGTCGTAGGCAGACAGGTCCGAGCCGCCGCTGCCGACCAGGTCGACCAGGATCACTTGATAGCGCTCGGCAAAGGCGGGATACAAAAATCGCCACATCGTCTGGTCGCAGCCATAACCGTGTACCAGCATCAGTGTGTAGCGTCCGTCGCCGTGGCAATGAACGTTGTTGCGTCCTTGAATGGACATGGCTAACTTTCCCGTTGAGTGTCGCTATAATTAAATTGAATACGAGTTATGATAACTTTTTTCGCGGAAAACCAGAACTGGCAGGGGTTTCCTATTTAGCTCGCCACTTTGCAAGCGAACAATTCTAACGATAATGGGTTCACCGTATTGCACCAAAGCACAATGCGCAACAACCAAGGACAACCATGCTGAACGAACGCGAAATCGAAAGCTGCTATCTGGGGCAATTCATTCCAGTCCACTACCATCACAATATGTTGATGGACCAGAACCGTATGCACGGTTTCAAGTCGGCCATCGATTACGCGGTCAAGCCCGGCGCCAAGGTGCTCGAACTGGGCGGCGGCACCGGCGTGCTGTCCTGGTTCGCGGCGGCCAAGGCTGAGAAAGTCTATTGCGTCGAGTTTAATCCGGACATGGTGAAAGAGGCGCGCAAGATGCTCGCGCTCAATCCCAACGGCGAGAAGGTCGAAGTCGTGCATGCGGATGCGTTCGAGTATCTGCCGCCGGAGCCGGTCGATGTCGTCATTTGCGAAATGATCCACGTCGCCATGCTGCGCGAAAAGCAGGTCGAGGTGATCGAATCGTTCAAGCGCCGCTACCTGGAGCGCTTCGGCGGCCCGCTGCCGGTGTTCCTGCCGGAAGCGGTGATCATGGCCGTGCAGCCGGTGCAGCAGGAATATGACTTCGAGGGCTTTTATGCCCCGATCGTCCAGTTTCAGGAGACCAATGTGGTTTATCCTGGCACGGTGGAGGCGGCGCAGCCGGCCGTCTACAGCATCATCGACTTCAACCAGCCCAACGAGCTGGCCTATGCATGGCAGGGCAAGTTCGTCATCGAAAAAGCGGGCGAGATCAGCGCCTTGCGCTTCGTGACCAAAAACGTGCTGGCCGTGGTGGCCGAGCGCTCGACCACCATCGACTGGCTGAACCATTACATGACGTTGCCGCTGGCGACGCCTGTCAACGCTAAACAGGGCGACGTGCTGCAGGTGAGCTTCCAGTACCGCGCGGGCGGCTCGATCCCGTCGCTGCAGGCGGCGATACGCGCCGATATCCTGCACGATGCCGTCACTCAGCCGGCCGCGGCGATCCCGGCCTACGCTTAAAAAGGCTACACGAAGGTCGTTCTGCAGCGTATATTTCGTCTTTTACCGAAAGAGATTCAGAAATATGGAACAGAACGACCAGCGCTACCTCATCCAGCAAAACAAGATCGCCGACGGCGAGAGCAAACCTCCCGTGTTTGCCAAAGTCATGCGCAGCAAAGAAGGCGCCTTCGAGGGCGTATCCTTCATCAAGTCCAAGGAAAAAGCCTCGATCCTCACGATCGAGCAGGCCAACGAGGCGATCGCCTGGGCCGGCAAGAAGAAACCCAACGCCCACGAGTACGTGACCAAGATCATCTGCCTGGGCCAGTAGATCGCCGTTTTCTCTCCCTTTTGTCGACCGTTTATCCCCGAATTCCGGCGATTGATCGCGTTTAAACGCAGTTGGTCGCAAGGGAATTGCCCGCCTCGCCACCCCGTTCTACAGTGACAGCATTGACAATTGCATCACTGGATCGGAGGGCGTCTCATGCTGAGTTTTGTGCTGTGGCTGGTTCTGCTGTTTCTTTGCTGGCCGCTGGCGTTGCTGGCGCTGCTGCTGTATCCGGTGTTCTGGCTGCTGACATTGCCGTTCAGGCTGATCGGGATAGGCGTGGAGGGGGTGTTCGAATTGCTGCGCGCCGTGGTGCTGCTACCGGCGCGCATCCTGCGCGGCTCGCCAGGCCGCTGATAGGGCCTGGAGGTGAAATACCTTTAGAAATCGACCTTGAAGCCGCCGCCGATGGATTTTTGCGCGTAGTTATAGTCGATCAAACTTTGGCCGTAACCGGTGAAGACCTGCACGTAGCCCTTCAGGTTGGCCGACACCGGGAACGCCCAGCCGGCCTGCAGACCGCCGTGGTTGGTGTGGAAATTGCGCCGCGCGGTGACCGACAATTCATGGCCGTCGAAACGATAGGAAGCGTTCAAATCGCCATGGCCGAGGTAGTCGGTGATGTCGATGTTGTCGTTGTCCGAGCGGGCATTGTCCAGCCGGTGCCACAGGCGGAAATTGACGGCGAAATTGCCTTTTTCGGCGCCGACCTGCGCGTACACGCGGTTCCAGCTGCGCGACAGGGTCGAGGTCTGGCCGTTCGACTGGTGCACCAGGCCCATGGTCAGGAAGCGCACGTCGACGCCGCCCAGGTTCAGCGCCAGCGGCGTGGTCAGCATCAGCTCGGGCTGGTAGTTGGTTTCGCGGAACGGGCTCGATTCCGAGCGGTTATACGCCTGCCAGAAGCTCTCCTGCGTGTAGCCGAACCACAGATCGACCGGCCAGCCGAAGGCTTGCTCGATCATTTTCATCTTGAAGCTAAGCTGGTACATCAACTCGACGTGCTTGGACTTGAGTCCGTCGGGCGAAAATTCCTGGAACGGCGTATCGTTGTTACTGGTGCTGTAATTCGCCAATAACAAATAGTTGTCGCGGTGCGGGCGGAAGTTGAACACGCCGCGCTTGGCCGAGCGGTCCAGTTCCCACCATTGGACCATGCGCGAGACCTTGTCCTGCGGTGGGATGGTGGTCAGCTCGGCGACCTTGGCGGGGATCGCCGCGTCGGCCGGTGCGGCAGGAGGCTCGGCGGGCTGCGTGCTGGCCGGCGCCGTCGCCTTGCCGGCCAGCAGGTCGTTGCCCGGATCGGGCACGCCGACGGCCGCGCCGCCGGCTGCCTGCTTGGTCGGCGTGGTGCGCGCCAGGCCGTCGTAACAGGCCAGGCGGGCGCTGGCGTCACCCAGCACCGAGCAACGTTCGACGCGCAATTCGAGATCGGCGCTCGGGGGCGGCGCGGCCTGGGCTAAAGCGAGAGCCGGCCCCATGCCTAAGGAGAGGAAGAGGGTGGTTTTACGTCGGAAGATCATGCATTTATTCCAGGTGAGATGTAAGCTTGCAGTTTAGTACAGAGACTACATTACTTGCCGCTAGGTATGTCGCACATTAGGAAAATTTTAAGGACTTGATTTCGGCAACTATCGCCGCACTTGAGACTACCAAGGCTTAAAGACACATCGTGTTCAAGGAGATTTGTGATGACCCGCAAGACCCCCATCGAGCGTTACCGCAACATTGGTATCAGCGCGCACATCGACGCTGGCAAGACCACCACGACGGAGCGCATCCTGTTTTATACCGGCGTCAATCACAAGATCGGCGAGGTGCACAATGGCGCCGCGACGATGGACTGGATGGAGCAGGAGCAGGAACGCGGGATCACCATCACCTCGGCCGCCACCACCGCCTTCTGGAAAGGCATGGCCGGCAATTTCGCCGAGCACCGCATCAACATCATCGACACGCCGGGCCACGTCGACTTCACGATTGAAGTCGAGCGCTCGATGCGCGTGCTCGACGGCGCCGTCATGGTGTATGACGCGGTCGGCGGCGTGCAGCCGCAATCGGAAACCGTATGGCGCCAGGCCAACAAGTACAAAGTGCCGCGCATCGCCTTCGTCAACAAGATGGACCGCGTCGGCGCGGACTTCTTCCGCGTGCGCGAGCAGGTCGCCAACCGCCTCAAGGGCGTGGCCGTGCCGATCCAGATTCCGCTCGGCGCCGAGGATAACTTCCATGGCGTCGTCGATCTGGTGAAAATGCGCGCCATCAACTGGGACGACGAGAGCCTGGGCGTCAAGTTCACGTACGAGGACATTCCCGCCGACTTGCAGGCGCTGGCCCAGGAGTGGCACGACAAGATGGTCGAAGCCGCCGCCGAAGGCACGCCCGAGCTGCTGGAGAAGTACCTGGACGGCGGGGTGCTGACCGAGGAAGAGATCAAGACCGGGCTGCGCCTGCGCACCATCCGCAACGAGATCGTGCCGATGCTCGCCGGTAGCGCGTTCAAGAATCGCGGCGTGCAAGCGATGCTGGACGCGGTCGTCGAATACCTGCCGTCGCCGCTGGACGTGCCGGCGATCGCCGGCACCGACGAGGACGACAATCCGATCGAGCGGCATCCGAGCGACACCGATCCGTTCTCGGCGCTGGCCTTCAAGATCATGACCGATCCGTTTGTCGGCCAGCTGACGTTCTTCCGCGTGTATTCGGGCGTGGTCAATTCCGGCGACACGGTCTACAACCCGACCAAGAGCCAGAAGGAGCGCCTGGGCCGCATCCTGCAGATGCACGCCAACGAGCGCAAAGAGATCAAGGAAGTGTACGCGGGCGACATCGCCGCCGCCGTCGGCTTGAAAGGCGTGACGACCGGCGACACGCTGAGTTCGCCCGACCATGTGATCGTGCTGGAAAAGATGATTTTCCCGGAACCGGTGATCTCGCAGGCGGTCGAACCAAAGACCAAGGCCGATCAGGAAAAGATGGGCATCGCGCTCAACCGGCTGGCGCAGGAGGATCCGTCCTTCCGCGTGCACACGGACGAGGAATCGGGCCAGACCATCATGTCCGGCATGGGCGAGCTGCACCTGGAGATTCTGGTCGACCGAATGCGGCGCGAGTTCAGCGTCGAGGCAACGGTGGGCAAGCCGCAGGTGGCTTACCGCGAGACCATCCAGAAGGCCGCCAGCGATGTCGAAGGCAAGTTCGTCAAGCAGTCCGGCGGACGGGGGCAATATGGCCACGTGGTGCTGACCCTGGAGCCGATGGAGCCGGGCAAGGGCTACGAGTTCGTCGACGCCATCAAGGGCGGCGTGGTGCCGCGCGAGTACATTCCCGCCGTCGACAAGGGCGTGCAGGAAACCTTGCGCAGCGGCGTGCTGGCCGGCTATCCGGTGGTGGACGTCAAGGTGACGTTGACCTTCGGTTCGTACCACGACGTCGACTCGAACGAAAACGCCTTCCGCATGGCCGGCTCGATGGCGTTCAAGGATGGCATGAAGCGGGCCGACCCGGTGCTGCTGGAGCCGATGATGCAGGTCGAGGTAGAGACGCCGGAAGAGTTCATGGGCAACGCCATGGGCGACCTGACGGCGCGGCGCGGCATGGTGCAGGGCATGGACGAGATTCCCGGCGGCGGCGGCAAGATCATCCGCGCGCTGGTGCCGCTGGCGGAAATGTTTGGCTACTCGACGACGTTACGTTCGCTCACGCAGGGGCGCGCCACGTACACGATGGAGTTCAAGCATTACGCGGCCGTGCCCAAGCACATCCTCGACCAGATCGCCGTGTCGTCGAAGTCGCGGCATTGATTTGACAAGCGCGGCAGTCCGTCATCGATGGCGGACTACCGCGGTTTTTTTAGTCGAATACCTTCAATTTGAGCTGGATCGACAGCGCGCCATACAACCGGTCTTTGTACTTCGGCACAAAGGCGACGTTCACCCCCACGCTTTTATATTCGAAACTGGCGGTCGGTATCACCGCCGGAAACCAGCCGCCGTCGCGCATCTTCGGATAGCCGTTAAACCCGCCCACCACCGCGCCCAGCCGCACCGGCCCGACCTTGAACGGTTGATAATACACGCCGATGTAGTTCGAATAAGCGCGGTCGCTGTTATAAAACCGCCCGGCGGTGGCCGACGCCACAGTCGAAAACCGGTACTCCGCCCCCAGGCCCGGATTGCTGTCGTTCAGATCCCTGTCGCGGTCGAAGTGATACGAATAGAAACCGCCATTTAGCCACACTTCCTTCAGCGGCGCCGACTCGATGGTCTCGAAGGTGTCGGCCGCAGCCGCTCCCGACAGGCAAGCCAACAACGGCAGCAGCACGCCGGCCGCGATGGAATTACGCAAACGCTTGATCATCCGAAGCTTTCTTCATTGTTGTTGAGTACGCAGGATTATAGCGAATGATTGCTTTCCGCTTGATCTGGATTAGAAGTAAAACATTCCACCAGAGCAAAATGATTGTTCCATACTCAACAAGGGGAGCATCATGAACCGTTTCAATCTAATGACTTACACCGCCGCCCTGGCACTGGCGATGTGCGCATGCGTGTCGACGTCCAAATGCGGTGCGGCCGGCACGGCGCGCCAGCACATCTCAATCATCTCCACGCCCTCTATCGGAAACCTCGTCAAATCGTGATGCGCAAGCCACGGTCGGTCCGCACGTGGATTGAAGATTATCATCCGTGTAACTTTTGGATTTATAATCTCGCGGCTAAAACTTTTTTGTGTACCTCATGATCTCTATCGCCCGCCTGCTGCCGCTGATGCTTGTTTTGCCCCTGGTGCTGGGAGGTTGTGGCGCTTCGATGAAGCAGCGCATCGAAGCTTGCAAGACCGGAGATTGGAACCAGATCGGCAGGACCGACGGCCTTGACGGTGCACCGCCCACGTTCGCCGACCGCAAGGACTTCTGCGACGATCACGGCGACGAGAAAAAGCCCGCCACCGCCGATGCCGGCGCGCGCTACACGGCTGGTTGGGAGCAGGGCAACCGGGAGATGTGGTCGGCCGTGGGCGCCATCGACGGCGCCAAGGGTTTGCAGCAGTCGCAGTACGCGGTGCGCGCGGCCGGTGAGGAAGTCCGCAAGCGCAAGACGCCATTGAACCAGGCAGCCTACGACGAAGGCTGGTTGCGGGGGAACTCGCAGTATTGGGAAGATATCGGCAAGCGCGAAGGCACCGAAGGCCTGCCGCTGACGAAGAAGGACGACAGCCGCGCACGCGCCGCAAGCGCGCAACTGCGCTTCGACGAAGCGGCATATACCAACGGCTGGCACGCCGGCAACCGCGCCTTCTGGCAGGACGCAGGTTTCACCGACGCCCGCAACGGCACGCCGGACAGCCACTTCCGCGACCGCGCTACGGCCGCGCGCGACGCCGGGGTGCAGGTGCAGGAGGAAGTGTATCGCATGGCGTGGAACGCGGAAATCGTCAACTACTGGCGCAACCTCGGCGCGCAGGATGCCGTCAGCGGCAAGGAGTTCGGCACGCGCGGCAAGGAGGCCCGTCAAAGGGGTTTGAAGGTGTTCGAGTCCGAATACCGCAAGGCTTGGGAAAATCGTCTGGACAGCCATTGGCGCCAGGCGGGCCTTGAGGACGGCTACGGAAAACCGTTCATGCTCGAGGAGCGCATGGCCAGCGCATCGCGCGACGGCGTGTTTGTCATTCCATCGACGCGCGACATGTACACGAAGGCGTGGGAAGAGCAGAACGCCAAATACTGCGTGCCGGACAATGCCTTCGAACGCGGTCGCGCCAACACCGGCATGGCGGTGGAAGTATGTCGCGGCGAGTTGCGCAACCAGTTAAAGCGCGCCTACGTCAGCGGCCAGGATTTCGAAGTGGCGTCGATGAAGCGCGCGCAGGCGCTCAGCGACGTCAGCGATCTGGAAAGTCGATTGTACGACGCCAACCGGCGGCTCGGACGCCTGGAGCGCGATATACGTGGCGCGCAAGATGCCAAGGACCGCCAGGTCAATGACGAGTCCAAGAAACAGGACCGCCGCCGCGAGCAGGAGCGGCGCGAGCTGATCGACTTTATTCGCCGTTTGGAGTGGCAGCTGGACGAGGCGCGACGCTGGGTCGAGCGTCACGACATGCAAATGCAGCGCCTGCGCCGCGAGATATACTGAGCCTCGCGTGATGGGGCTGGAGGCTTCCGCGTCAATCTAAACTAGGTAGGGCGGATTAGCGATGCGCAATCCGCCAAGCTTCGCCACCAGTCACGTTTGAATCGGTAGCCCTTACGTGAGAGGAGCTGGCGCCGAGTAGTACGTTTGAGAGATAGCGATCACATCAAAAATCCACCGTCGCCGACAACACCGCCGTGCGCGGCGAACCAAGCACCAGATAGCCCGATCCCGGATAGCCGCCTGCCGACGCCCAGTAGTTTTTGTCGGCGACGTTGTCGATGCGCGCGCGGAAGGTGACTTTGCGATCCGCGATGGTGGCGACATAACTCGCACCGATGTCTAAACGGGTCCACGACGGCAGCTCCTGCGTATTGGCGCCATCCGCGTATTGCGATGACGTGTACAACGCGCGCGCATTCAGATTCAAACCACGCACGCCCGGCACATCCCACTCTGCGCCGATGTTTAGCTGCGTCTTCGGCACGCCGATCACGTCGTTGCCTTGATTGACGCCGCCTGCCGTGACGCGCTGTTCCGCGTCGAGCAAAGTCAAGCCACCCAACACACGCAGGCCGCGCGTCGGCACGCCGAACACGGTCATCTCCAGGCCACGGTTGCGCTGCTCGCCGAAGACGCCGAAGATCCTGTCCTGCACATACGCCGATGGCTGCTTGGTGCTGAAGACCGCCGCGCTGGCGCCCACCGTGCCGACATCGTACTTCACGCCGATTTCCTTCTGCTTCGATACGTAAGGCGCGAACGCCTGTCCGATATTGTCGACATCACCGGATGCCACCGGCCCTTGCTGCAGACCCTCGGTGTAATTCGCGTACAGCGACACCGCTTTCACAGGACGGTAAACGATGCCCGCCATCGGCGTGTTTTTGCTCTGGTCGTAATGTGAAATCGAGACGCCGGAATTGTAGTCGTAGCTGTCGGCCTTGATGTTCTGGCGGCGCACACCGACCGTCAACAGCACCTTATCGTCCAGCATCGACAACGTGTCCGCCAGCGCGTAGCTCGACAGGATGGACTTCGAGGTCAGTCTCGGGTTACTCATGTCGCCGCCCACGAAGTAGTCGGGGACGGGCGCGCTGACAGCGACCGGATTGAAGATGTTGGTCGCGAAGCCGGCGAAGTTACTGAACGCGTAGGCGTTGCGCGACTCCTGCCAGAAGCCGGACGCCGTCGCGCTCAGGCTATGGCCGATGGCGCCGGTGCGCAGCTTGGTGCGCACGCCGACCTCGCCGGTGCGCACGCTGTCGTGGCGCACGTTGTCGAAGCGGTAGGCGCTGGCCGCGCCGCCGGTGCTGCTGACGGTCGGTTCGGCGATGATGTTGGACTCGTCGCCGCTGCGCGCGCCCAAGGCGGCCCACGCCACCGTGTCCTTGGCCAGATCGACTTCGCCGCGCAAGGTGCCGAAGGTGTCGCGCTCCTTCGAGTGGGTCCACTTCTGCGCCCAGTTGCTGTCGGAGTCCGGCGCGGAGGGCAGGGCGATGCCCTGGTTGACGGTCACGCTCGGACGCGCGTCTTCCAGATTGTGGTTCTGATAGCCGACATCGGCCGACAGGCGGAACCCGCGTCCCTGGAAGTCGACACCGACCGAGGCCACCGACAGCTCGCGCTTCTCGCCGTCGATCGGCGTGTCGCCGTCGCGGCGCACCGCGTTGACGCGGATGCCGGTGTTGCCGTTCTCGCCGAAGCGGCGGCCGATATCGATTGCGCCGTAACCCTGGCCGCCGCTGTCCACGCCGACCGTCAACTGCGTCAGCGCGTTGTTGCTGGCGCGTTTGGGCAGCAGGTTAATCGAGCCGCCGACACCGCCGCCGCCGGGCGCCGCGCCGTTGATGAAGGAATTCGCGCCGCGCAGCACTTCCACCCGCTCGAGCAGCTCGGAAGCGACGAATTGGCGCGGCAGCAGCCCGAATAAGCCGTTGTAGGCCAGATCGTCCGAGTTGACCGGGAAGCCGCGAATCACGTACAGCTCCTGGTAGTTGCCGAAGCCGCGCGCCACGCGCACCGACGGATCGTTCTGCAGCACGTCGGCCACGCTGCGCGCCTGCTGGTCCTGGATCACGGCTTGCGTGAAGTTCAGCGTATTAAACGGCGTATCCATCATGTCCACATTACCCAGCAAACCCAGACGGCCGCCGCGCGCGATCTGGCCGCCGGCGTAGTCTTTGGTCAGGCCGTCGGCCGAAGCGTCCGCCGACGCGCTGACGACGACGGTCGGCATCTTGCCGTCAGCGCTGTCGACCGCTGGGGCCTGGGTTTGCGCGTTGGCGGCGGCGGCGCTGATCATCAGCATTGCGGCCAATGCGAGCGGGGAAAGCTTGAGATGTGGAGTGTGCATGTTTTATTTTTGGTAAGTAAATGAGAGCGATTCTCAATTATACCGCCGGAGACTCCTGTTTTGCTACTAAATGAGAGTGATTTGCATTATCATTGCAATTTCCGGTTTGCCGACTTACTTCAAATGACACCTGTTACCGTTCGCCGCTGGGCCTGGATTCATAAATGGAGCAGCCTGGTCTGCACCGTGTTCATGCTGCTGCTGTGCCTGACCGGCTTGCCGCTGATCTATCACCACGAAATCGACCACCTGCTGGGCAATGCCATCGAGGCGCCGAAGATGGCGCCGGATACGCCCAAGGCAGATCTGGATGCCGTCATCGCCGCCGGCAAGGCGCGCTATCCGAACAAGCTGGTGATGTATATGTCGCAGGAGGCCGACGAGCGCGAGATCTGGTATCTGACGATGGGCGACCATCCGACCGACGAAGCCTTCAAGTCGGTCGCCGTCGATGCCCGCACCGCCAAGGTGCTGGCCGAGCCGAGTTTCGAAGGCACCTTCCTGGGCGTGATGTTCCACCTGCACGTCGATCTGTACGCCGGCCTGTGGGGCAAATTGTTCCTCGGCTTCATGGGGTTGTTGCTGGTGGTGGCGCTCATTTCCGGCGTCGTGCTGTACGCGCCGTTCATGCGCAAACTGGAATTCGGCGAGGTGCGGCGCCAGCGCGGCCCGCGCGTCAAATGGCTCGACCTGCACAATATGCTGGGCATCGTCACGCTGACGTGGGCGCTGGTGGTGGGCGCCACCGGCATGATCAACACTTGGGCCGATCTGCTGGTCAAGTACTGGCAATCTACCGAAATGGCCGAGATGACCGCGCCCTACAAGAATCTGGCGTTGCCGAGCAAGCTGGGTTCGATGCAGAAAGCGATGGACAACGCCGTCGCCGCCGAACCGGGCATGCAAGTGGCCTTTGTGGCGTTCCCGGGCACCGCGTTCTCGAGCCCGCATCACTACGGCATCTTCATGCATGGCAATGAGGCGCTGACGTCGCGCCTTTACAAACCGGTGCTGATCGATGCGCAAACCAGCGAGATTACCGATCGCCGCAAACTGCCTTGGTATCTGACGGCGCTGCTGGTGTCGCAGCCGTTGCACTTCGGCGACTACGGTGGCGCGTGGATGCAGTTCCTGTGGGCGATGCTCGATATCGCCACCATCTTTGTGCTCGGCAGCGGTGTGTATCTGTGGTTGAAGCGTGGGGTGCAGGCCAAGGCACCGGCCCGCAACGACCAGGATGTCGGCGCGGACCGGCAGGCGCCTGCCTACGCGACCGAAGGGGATGCGCGATGAGCGGCGCGGCCAATCGTCAAGCCCGGCGTGTCCGTCGTCCTTTCGTGCACATGTGGGGAGCGCCGATCATGCTGGCGATACTGACGGCGATCGGTTTGATCTCGGCGTTGCTAGGCGACGGCGTGTGGGATTACGTATCCGCCGTCGCACTTGGGGTACCGACCGTCGCTTGCGCTTGGTACGGTTTACGCCGCTAAGTTGCCGGCTCGCTAGCTGGACAGATTTTTCAACCCAGGTTGCCGTTGGTCCGTTAGCAGCGGCAACAGCTGCATGGTCAGCTCGTTGAGATCCGACCCGCCGCGCTCGCGGATCTTGTTCACCTGCGCGACGATCTGGTCGTTCGCCAGCGTGTACTCGACGGTTTTAAGCATCTCAATGCGGTTGCGTATTTGCCGCAAATCGTCCACCGCCTTGGGCTCGGCGGTCAGTGATGTTTCCTCCACGATCGCCAGCAACACCTCGGTGATCAAACCGAGCTGTTTGCCGTACGACGCAACGTCGCTAAAGGCTTTCTCTTCAATTGCCGCGTTGCCTGCACCGGGGGTAATCCAGTGTGAGAACCACGTCAGATCGGGGTCGATCTGTTGCATTACTCCTCCGCTCCAGGGGAAGTAAAATTGTGGCGACCAGGTCCAGAATGAATATGGCGATGTCATCGCTGACTCCTTGACTGTAAGTTTTAGTCAGGGGTTAGACAAGGCTCATCAGTTAAGTTCAACCTATATAAGTGTTGATTGATGTGAGCGAGGAGCCCTCGTCATCGCGGCGAAGAAACAGTTGCGTTGGCCGAAAGGAATTAGTGATAGTCCGTCACACGCCGGCGTTCACTTGACCGACTGCTCAAGTTCCTGCCGGGCCAGAAACGCATGGATCTGCGACACCACGGCGGCGCCTTCGCCGACGGCGGCGGCCACCCGCTTGGTCGAGTTGGCGCGCACGTCGCCGATCGCGAACACGCCCGGCACGCTGGTCTCCAGGCTGGCCTGCCTGCTGTCGAGCGAGCATCCCGGCGCGTCGTAGCCTGTCAGGATAAAGCCCTTGGCGTCGACCTCCACGCCGCAGTCGCCCAGCCAGCCGGTGTTGGGATCTGCGCCGATGAACAGGAACAGGCGACGTACGTCATAGTCGGTTTCGACCTCGTCGCGATTGTCGCGCACCCGTACCTGGCGCAATCCATCCTCGCCGCCGCCTTCCAGGGCGACGATCTCCGAATGCGTGTGCAGCACGATGTTGGGCGTCGCCTCGATGCGTTCGATCAGATAGCTCGACATCGTCGCCGCCAGGCTGTCCCTACGTATCAACATATGCACCCGCGACGCGAAACCGGACAGGAACACCGCCGCCTGGCCGGCCGAATTGCCGCCGCCGACGAGGATGACTTCCTCGCTGGCGCACAGCTTGGCCTCCAGCGGCGAGGCCCAGTAGTAGACGCCTTTGCCCTCGAACTGCGTCAGGTTGGCCAGGGAAGGGCGGCGGTAGCGCGCCCCGCACGACAGCACCACTGTGCGCGCCTGCAGCCGTTGCAGGCTGCCGCACATTTCCACCTGCAGCGGATAGGCGTCGCACACCAGCCGTCCGGCCGGCGCCGGTATCGCCAGTTCGACGCCGAATTTGCGCGACTGTACGTAGGCGCGGCCGGCCAGCGCGCGGCCTGAAATCCCGGTCGGGAAGCCCAGGTAATTTTCAATGCGCGCGCTGGCCGCGGCCTGGCCACCGTAAGCGCGCGTTTCCAGCGCCAGCACGGACAAGCCCTCGGAGGCCGCATACACAGCCGTCGCCAGCCCGGCCGGTCCGGCGCCGACCACGATCACGTCCCACACCTGGTTGGAGTTCAACTCCGGCAGCGTGCCCAGACAGCGCCCAAGTTCGACCGTCGTCGGGTTTTTCCGCACGCTGCCGTCCGGGCACACCACCATCGGCATGTCCTCCGGCAGCGGGTGATAATGTTCGCACAGCGCGCGCGCCTGTTCGTCGGCCTGCGGGTCGAGCAGCTTGTTGGGTATGCCATTGCTGTTCAACCAGCCCTGTAGCGCGTGCACGCGCGGATGGCCGGCTGTTGCGATCAGTACCACGCCGCTGGCGCCGTTGTCCATCAGTTCGACGCGCCGCAATATGAAGGCGCGCACGATTTTCTCGCCCAGCTCCGCCTCCGCCACCAGCAGCGCGCGCAGCGACTGCGTGGTCAGCACCAGCACTTCGACGGCGCCGATCGCGTGGCCGTTGACCAGCGACGGCGCGTTCGAGAGCTGGCTCATCTCGCCGGCGAATTCGCCCGGCAGATGTTCGGTGATCACCGAGGTATTTCCCAGTCCGTCATAGCGGCTGATGCGGATTTTCCCGTTCAATAAAACGAACATGCCGAAGGTGCTGCGGCCGGCCTCGAACAGCATCTCGCCGTCGCGGTAGCAGGCGCGCGCGCCGAAGCGCTCGATGCGACGGATCTCGGAGGCGTCGAGTTTGGGAAGCGCCTGGCCGGCGCGCGATTTAAAGGTGTCGTAGGTCGTCATGGTCACAGTCTAACGCGAATAAATGCTGCACTGCCAGATTCTAAAGGTAGAGCGGTCGGTGATCATCATTGTGATTCTTTGAGCGGGCGATGATTTTTATGCGCAAGCGACTACTAGAATGCGCTCACAAGCTGATCAAAAACACCGGCCGGATACAAGGCCGAGACGACGGGAGACCAAAGTGAGCACAGTAATGAACGCGGTAGTGAAAGCAGCAAACAAACATTCGAAGCAGGCCGGCAGCCGTACCACCCAGCGTGTCATCGTAGCGGCGGTGGCGTCGGCGGTCGCCTCCCTCCTGGCCAGTAACGCGGCGCTGGCGCAGTCGAACGAGCCGGCCGCTTCCACCTCGCAGCCGGCGGCCGTGCCGCGCGCGCCGGACGACGCCGCGCCCGCCGTCGTCACCGTGGTCGGCACCCGCAAGTCGGTGGCGTCGGCGATCGACCGCAAGATCCGCAACTCGACCGTCTCCGACTCCCTTGTGGCCGAGGACATCAACCAGTTCCCGGACAAGAACGTCGGCGAGGCGCTGTCGCGCATCACCGGCGTGCAGCTCACGCGCGACTTCGGCGAAGGCTCGCAGATCTCGATTCGCGGCGTGGAGCCAAACCTGAACCGGGTCGAGGTCAACGGCATGTCGGTGCTGGGCACCAACGGAGGCGCCGGTCGTGGCGCCGAGCTGCGCGAATTGGCCTCCGAATTGATCTCCTCGATCGACGTATACAAGGGCAGCACCGCCGACCTGACCGAGGGTGGCGTCGGCGGCACCGTAGTGATCACCACCCGCAAGCCGCTCGATTTCAAGAAGTTCACCATCGCCAGCACCTTGTCGGGCGAGCAGTCGTCCAGCCGTGGCGGCGTGCAGCCGCGCGCCAGCCTGCTGATCGCCGACCAGTTCCTCGACGGCCGACTCGGGGTGATGGCCAACGTGGTGTACGACGACGTCCGCACACGCAACGACTACACGCGCAACACCAGCTGGCGCTTCCTGCGCGACTGGGACTTTTCGCCCGAGAAGACCGTCACTTCGCTTGATCCGACGGTGGCCGGCATATCGGAAGCGTCCGGCTGCGCGTCGACCGCCTTGACGCCGGCCCAGCGCACCGCCTGCAGCTCGCAGTGGTACGACTATTCGCCGGGCGTGCCGCGTTACGGCATCTGGACCCGCGACCATAAGCGATCGTCGGCCGAACTGACGGCGCAGTACAAATTCAGCAACGAGCTGAAAGCTTACGTGACCTACCAGGGCAACAAGCAGGACCAACGCCTCAACGATCGCAACTTCGGCACCGATTTCGCGGCGGTCAACCGCTTGGCCAACGCTGGCGTCGCGCCGACCTACAACGCCTCGGGTGTGCCCTCCGGGGGCAGTTGCGTCGCCGCGCCGACCAATGCCACGCCGGCAGGGATGACCGTCACCAACCACTATGTCACCGACTACACCGTCGGCAATTGCACCTACGTGGCTGGAAGCGGCGCGCAGGGCGCCTTCAGCACCTCGGCGCGCGACTTCGACCTGAAGATCGATTCGCGCTACGTGAGCACGGGCTTCACCTACAAGAACGGACCATTGGAGGTCGAGGGCTTGGGCGGCACGTCCCGCTCGAACTACCACAACGAGACCAACAGCATTGTGTTGACCCAGAACGCGCCAGGCCTGAAGGTCTCGCTCGACAACCAGGGCATGCCGCACTTCACCTTCCCGCAAGGTTATTCGCCCGACGACAGCAGCTCCTATGTACGCGCCGAGCTGCAATACCGGCCCTACGAAACCAAAAACGACGAAGACCAGGCCAAGCTGGATTTAAAGTACCGTCTGTCGACGCCATTCTTCAGCAAGGTATGGTTCGGCGTCCAGGCGCGCAAGGCCTCGGCGCAACAGTACAAAGGCGACCCCTATAAGCTCAGTAGCGGCGCCGATCTGGTTAGCACGGCGGACGACATCAATGTCGGCGGGGCCAATGCGAATCAGACGCTGACCTACGATCCGAACAACAAGACGGGCGTGATTCGCCCTCCCGATATCTTCAGTCCCGTCAACGCGCCCACTTCAAGCGGCTACCTGAGCGCCGCCCAGATGGCGCAGTTGGTCGACGCCGTGCGCGGTCGCTCTCCAGGTACGTTCTTCGGTGGCTACGACAAGGTTAGCAATATCCCGAGTGGGTGGCTCGCGCCGGTCTACAGCCAGGCGACGCAGTTCTTCAACCCCGCCGGGTTCAACTTCGATACCATTTACAACGGCTTGGGTACCGACGGCAACATGCACCCGCAAGTGCCGGTATATCGGGTCGAAGAGCGTATCAAGTCGGCCTATCTGCGCGTCGACTTCGACACCGAACTGTATGACCACCAGATCTGGGGGAACGTCGGCGTGCGCTATACCGGCACGCGCGACAAGTCCACCGGCTCGCAGACCTACGGTGTGCGCCTCGCTAACCCAAGCAGCGGAAGCGGCTATTCCGACTACCTATACGGCACCAGCATCGCCTCGGTCGAGAATACGTATCACGACTATCTGCCTAGCCTGAACGTCATGGGCTGGGTGGTTCCGGACAAGTTCATGGTGCGATTCGGATTGTCCAAGGTGATGTCGCGACCAAGTGTCGACCTGCTGGTGCCGAATGCCCGCTGCATCCGTAACAGCGGCCTGGCGGTCTTCGGCGGCGACGGCGACGATGATTGCACTGCAGGTAATCCAGATCTGAAGCCATTCCGAGCCAAGAACACTGATTTGAGCTTCGAATACTATCCAAGCGCCGACAGCCAGGTCAGCGTGGGTTTGTTCAAGAAGGACATCGACAGCTATATCCTGGAGAAGCAGATCGTCAAAGGCGTGGACCTGTTTAAGGACGGTGAACGGTTCGACGTCACGCAAGCGATCAACGGCAAGGGTGCTACCACCAAGGGCGTCGAATTGACGGCACGCACAGCCTTCACCTTCCTGCCCGGCTGGTTGGGTGGCTTCGGCGGCGACGCCAACTACACCCGCATGACATACAAATACGCGCCGGGGACGGAGCGCCTGAACATCCTGGATGGCACCGTGCTGCCGTATGCGGGACTGTCGAAAAATAGCTACAACGTCGCCCTGTGGTATGACCTGGGCAAGGTCAACGCCCGTCTCGCCTACAACTATCGCGACCGTTTTTACACCGGCAGTAACGACGTTTCGGGCAACCCGAACTTCCAGGAGAAGACCGGTTTCCTCGACGCCAAGTTCCAATATCGCTACAATGACAACATCACCTTCTCCATCGAAGGTAAGAACTTGACGGACCAGGCGCAGACCACCGACGCCGGCGATACGTTCCGCGTGAACGAGTTGGCATGGTCTGGACGTCGTTACTTTGTCAGTGTGTCGTTTAAAAATTAAGGGCATCCATGGCGCAAGCGTTTATTGCGCGCGGACTGAAAACGGCGGCCTGCATGGCCGCTGTTTTTTCGTTCGTGCTCGTCGCATCGGCGGCGGAACCGGTATTCAACAACCCGCTCGTCAAACAGCGGGCCGACCCACAGGTAGCGCTGCACAGCGACGGCTATTACTACTTCACGGCCACGGCGCCCGAATACGACCGCATCGAACTGCGGCGCGCGCGCTCGCTCAACGAGCTTGGCGCTGCAGAGACCAAGGTGGTGTGGCGCAAGCACGCCAGCGGCATCATGGGCGCGCACATCTGGGCGCCGGAGATGCACTACATCGACGGCAAGTGGTATATCTACTTCACGGCCGGCGCCGCCGACAAGATTTGGGATATTCGTCTCTACGTGCTGGAAAATAGCTCGCCCAATCCGCTGGAAGGCGAATGGAAAGAGCTGGGGCAGCTCAAAACTGGCTGGGAGTCGTTCTCGCTGGACGCCACCACGTTCGCGCTGGACGGCAAGCGCTACTTGCTGTGGACGCAGGTTGCTCAGGAATCGAAGGCGCATGCCACCAATATCTACATCGCCGCGATGGATACACCATCATCGATCAAAGGCCCGGCGGTGCTGTTGACGAAACCCGAGTATGACTGGGAGAAGGTCAAGTACGCGGTCAACGAGGCGCCCGCGGCGCTGGTGAAAAACGGCCGGGTGTTTGTCAGCTACTCGGCCAGCGCGACCGATGCCAATTACGCCTTGGGTTTGTTGACGGCGCCGGTGGGAGGCGATCTACTCAAGCCAGGCACGTGGAGCAAATCGGCCAAGCCGGTGTTTGTCAGCAGCGAAGCGAATGGACAGTATGGGCCGGGCCACAACTCGTTTACGACTACGCCCGATGGCAAGACCGATATCCTGGTCTACCACGCGCGTAACTACCGCGACATCGTCGGCGATCCGCTGAACGATCCAAACCGCCACACGCGCGCGCAGGTTCTGCACTGGAACGCGGACGGCAGTCCCGATTTCGGCGTGCCGGTAGCCGATCAGCGTAATTGACGAGGTAAATACGACGTTATGCGGCCGCCGCCACGACGGATAACCACCGCCGGCGGTATTCGCCCCACCCATCGATCCGCAGCGCCTCCGCCGTCGCACTCCGAACCGGCGGCGCGCTGCCCCAGTGGTGCAGCATCCATCCTCCGCACGTGGTGCCGCTGGTGTCGTCCGTGCTGGTGATCTGCTGGTTCGGACGCAAAGCCGCCAACAACGGCGCGAACCAGGGATTGCCGGTATAGCTGCCCTCGACGACCACCGCGCCGTCCACACCCAATTGCTGCAGACAGTAGTCGCTCATCAAAACGCAATACAGCGTGGCGAGCGCGTAACGCTGCCTGTTGTCCTGCGGCGCCAACCCGATAATCTGCCCGGTGCGTCCCGCGAACGGACCACCCGCCTGCGAATAGCACGGCAGCGCCATCGTTTGCCGTTCGATCAGCAAGCGCAAATCCTCAACGCCGCACACCTCCAGATCCGCGCCGGCCAGTTCCCCGAACTCGCGACCTCCCATGAACCGCATGCACGCCACGGCCTGACCCATCGCGTTGCTGTTGGCGAGCATGTCGTCCCCCTCGCACAGCCCATCCAGCGGCTTGCCCGGCGCGGCGGCGATCACCCAGGTACCGGTGGACAGCACTGCCGGCGTATCGCCTTGGCCGTCATCCGCACGCTCGAAATGCCGCAGCAGCGACGCATTGCTGTCGTGGATGCCGCACAAAACCCTGCACCCGGCCGGCAAACCGGTCTGCCGCGCCAGTTCCGCTTTTATAAAACCAAGCGGCGCCCAAGCCGGCTGCAGCGGCGGAAACAGGTCGCTCCATCCCATGCGCTCGACCAGCGATGAATACTGCTGGCTGGCGGGCTGCCACAAATCGGTGTGACAACCGAGCGATGTGACCTCGCTTGCCGCCACACCGCTCAAACGCCATGCCCAATACTGCGGATACATGAGGATGTGTCGGGCGCGGCAGAATTCCTCAGGGAAGGTCTGCGCCTGCCACGCCAGTTGCCTGCCGAGATTCAGGCCGGCCGGCAGTTCGGGCGAATACGTCGTGGAATAGGGCGGGCGCTGGCCCGCATAGTGCGCATCCTGCCCGGCGGGCATCTCGAACTCGTAGTCCAGAACCGGAAGCACCAGCCCATCGTCATCGACCAGCGCCGCCGTGGCCCCGTGGGTTACGCTGACGATCGCGCCGACCCGCGCCAGCGCGGAAAATTGCTGCATCCCGTCCAGCATCCAGGCCCAGATGCGATCCGTATCATGGTGCGGATACGGCGCGCCTTTGCGTATGGTATTCGGACTGCGGCGCTCCGCCAGCACCGCACCATCGACATCGATCAGCACCAGCTTGACGTTGGTCTTGCCGATATCGAGGACGATGGTCGCTTCGCGCGGCGAGGTCATTTGGCGGTCCTGCGACCGCGCAGCAGCCGTGGCAGGGCGATGGTCGCAAGCAGCAGAATGCCGACCACGATGGTCATGTAGATGCCTGGAATATTGGCCAGCGACAGACCGTAAGTGACGGTGCCCAGCGTCAGAACCGCGAGCATCACGCCGCCGATGGTGCCGGCGCCGCCCGCGATGCTGACGCCGCCCAGGATCACCATCGTGATCACTTCCAGCTCCCAGCCCATGGCGATGTTCGGACGGGTGCTGCCGATACGTCCCGTCAGCAGGTAGGCGGCCAGTCCGGCCATGGCGCCGGTCAGCATGAACAACACCAGCCGATAGCGGTCGACGGCGATACCGGAGAAGCGCGCCGCGACCGGATTGTTACCGATGGCGTAGATGCGCCGGCCCCAGGTCGTCGCGTGCAGCACGAAAGCGAAAAGCGCCGCGAACAGCAGCAGGATCACGAACTCGCGCGGAATGAATCCGAAGAAGTAGCCCTGGCCCCAATCGGCCATCACCTGCGGATAACCGGTGAACGCCTTATCGCCCAGCACCACGCTGGCCAGGCCCCGGAACAGCGACACGGTGCCGATGGTGACGACGATAGACGGCAGGCGAAAGCGCGTGACCATGATGCCATTGAGCCAGCCGCAGGCTGTGCCGGCGGCAAGTGCGATCGGCAGCAGCAGTTCCGGCGCCACACCGTTGGCGTGCGCCAGGCCGATGGCGACCGACGACAGCGCGAGGATGCCGGAAACAGAGATGTCGATCTCACGGCAGATGATCAACAATGCCATCGGCAGCGCGATCAGCGCTTTTTCGCTGAAGTTGAAGGTGCCGTCGGCCAGGTTGTACAGGTCGAGGAAGTGCGGCAGCATGATGGCGTTGGCCGCGAAGGCGGCCACCAGCAGCAGCGCAAGCAGGCTTTCCCAGCGGCCAAGCAGAGCGCCCAAGCGGAAGCCGGGACGGTCTGCGATGATGTAGCGCGAGGAGCCGGCCGTTTCAGGAGCGGTGGCGGAATTGGACATCACGGTACTCGTATTCACGCAGCGCTCCCGGTTGCGTTGGATTTATTCAGGTGCAGCGGCAGGATCTGCCGGCCGATAGGTCTGCCGCCACGGGCGTTGATCAGCACCGCCGTCAGGATCACGACGCCGGTCAGCGCGCTTTGCCAGAAGGGCGACACCTTCACCACCGGCAGTGCGTTGCCGATCACGGCGAGGAACAAGCCGCCCAGTACCGCGCCGGCCACGCTGCCGCTGCCGCCGGCAATGCTGATGCCGCCGATGACGCACGCCGCGATGACGGTAAATTCAAAGCCGTATGCGATCTCGGTGTAGGCGACGGCGTAGCGCGCCACCCAAAGGTAGCCGCACAAGCCGGCCATGGCGCCGGACAGGCCGTAGGTCCACATCAAACGGCTGGCAATGGGGATGCCGACATAGCGCGCGGAGAACGGCTCGTTGCCGATGGCGTAAAGATCACGGCCGAAGCGGCTGTGCTTTGCGACATACCACGCGGCCAGCACCGTCAACGCGGCAATCCACACCAGATGCGTCACACCGAACAGGCGCGCCAGCGGGAAGGCGACAAAGTCGGCAGGCATCTGGTGCGACGACACCCAGGCGCCGCCGGAGAGCACGAACACCAGGCCACGATAGACGCTCATGGTGCCCAGCGTGACGACGATGGGCGCCAAATCCAGGTAGCCGATCAGGTAACCGTTGATCAAACCAAGCAGCAGCCCGATGGCCACTGCGGCCAGCATCACCAGCGGCAGCGGCAGCTCGGGGAAGCGCGACGCCAGCAGCGCCGACATCATCCCCGCCAGCGCCAGGCTGGAGGCAACCGACAGATCGACCCCGCGCGTGACGATCACCAGCATCTGCGTCAACGCCAGCATGATCAGCAAGGTGCTGTCGGTGAGCAGATTGGCCAGGCTCGAACCGGTGACAAACACCGGTGCGCGCGTGCCCACCAATATAATCAGTGCGACGGTGCACAGCGCGAGTTGAACTTCGCGCATTTTCAGCAGCGCCTTCATACGCATTCCTCCACTGGCAGCGCGCAGCCCGAGGCCGCGGCCACGATATTTTCCGGCGTGGCGTCCGCGCGGTTATAAGTATGCTCGATACGGCCTTGATGCATCACGACGATGCGGTCGGCCAGCCCCATGACCTCCGGCAGTTCCGACGACACCAGTATTACCGACAGGCCCTTGCTCACCAACTCGCCGATGAAGCGGTGCACGGCGGCCTTGGAGCCGATGTCGATGCCCTTGGTCGGTTCGTCCAGGATGATCACTTTTGGATTGGTCGCCAGCCATTTTCCCAACACGACCTTCTGTTGATTCCCGCCCGAGAGCTCGGAGACGTTTTGCGTCAGGTGCGCCGCCTTCAATTCCAGCTGCTCGGCGTAGTGTCGCGCGATGGCGGTTTCCTGTGCCCGGCGTCCACGTAGGAAGAAGCCGACCCTGGACAATATCGGCAGCGTGATGTTTTGCATGATGGGTAGCGACAGATGCGCGCCCTGATGTTGTCGGTCTTCCGGCACATAGGCGATGCCATGTTTGATGGCGTCGGCCGCGCAACCCACGCAGATCTCCTTGCCATCCAGCCTGATGGTGCCACGCGCGGCGGTGCTCAGGCCAAAGATGGCGTGCATGACTTCCGAGCGCCCGGCGCCAACCAGGCCATAGAAGCCGAGGATTTCACCGCGCCGCAACGAGAAGCTGACATCGTCGAATTCGGTCGGATGGCAGAGGTTTTTCACCTCCAGCAGCACCTCGCCCGGCGTCACATCCGCTTTCGGGTAGGCTTGCTTCACGGTGCGGCCGACCATCAAGGCAACCAGCTCCGCTTCGGTGACGTCTGCAATCGCGCCCTCGGCGATGAACTGGCCGTCGCGCAGCACCGTGTAGCGGTCGGCGACCGCGAAGATCTCGTCGAATTTGTGGGTGATGAAGATGATCGCCGTGCCGGCCGCGCGCAGCTGGCCGATGATGCGATACAGCTCGTGGATCTCACGCTGCGACAGCGAGGCCGTCGGCTCGTCCAGGATCACCACCCGGGCGTCCTGCGACAGCGCGCGGGCGATTTCGACGAAGTGGCGCTGGGCCACGCTCAAGTCCTTGACGCGCGCGCGCACCGGCAGGTTCACCTCGAGCCGCGCAAACAGCTTTTCCGCCTCGGCCTCGATTGTCCGCCAGTCGATGCGCCCGGAGGCGCCCTTGCAAGGCTGGCGGCCGACATAGATATTCTCCGCCACGGTCAGCTCGTCGAACATCACGGTTTCCTGGTGCACGGCCGTGACGCCCGCGCGCATGGCATCCTGCGCGTTGGCGAACTTGATCGGTTGGCCGGCCAGCTCGATCGAGCCTTCGTCCGGACGATAGATACCGGTCAGGGTTTTGACCAACGTCGATTTGCCGGCGCCATTCTCTCCGATCAGCGCCATGACTTCACCCGCGCGCACCGACAGCGCCACGTTGTTCAACGCGACGATGCCGGCAAAGCGCTTGCAGATCCCGGTCAATTGCAGGACCGGGGTTGTATTGATATTCATAGGACTCCAGCTCAGAAGATCTTGGAGAACTTGTCGACGTTCCCTTTGTCGTAGGTGAATGGCGGCGCCATCGCGCCTTCACCGTTGGCGTCCAATGCGATACTGCCCATGCGGCCGGCCGATACGCTGCCTCCCGGTTTGGCGGTTGGCTGGCCTTTCACGAAGTCGTACGCGGCGTAAGTGGCGGCGTAACCGAGGTCGATCGGGTTCCAGATCGCGAACTCGCGCACCGCGCCGCTCTTGACATGGCCCGCCATCTCGGACGGCAATCCTAAGCCGGTGACGAACACCTTGCCGACCAGGTTTTCATCGACCACCGCCTTGCTGGCGGCGTTGATGCCAACCGTGGTCGGAGCGATGATCGCCTTCAGGTTTGGATTGCTGCGCAACAGGCCGATCGCCTCGCGGTAGCTCTTGTCCGACTGGTCGTCGCCGTAGACGGTGGCAACCAGTTTCATGTTGCTGAACTCTGGCTTCTGCAGCGTCTTCTTCATCACGCCTATCCAGATATTCTGGTTGGTCGCCTGCGCCGACGCCGACAGGATCGCGATCTCGCCTTTGCCGCCGATGGCATCGGACGCCATCTGGATCTGCTTCAAGCCGATCAAATCCGCGTTTGAAGGATTGAGCTGCATCAAGCGGCCTTCCGGCGCCAGACCGCTGTCGAAGGAAATGACCTTGATCCCGCGCGCCATGGCCTTTTTGGTGATCGGCACCAGCGCGTTCGGATCGTTGGCCGAGATAACGATGGCGTCGACCTTCTGGCTGATCAGCGAGTTGATGATTTCGATCTGGCCCTCGGCGCTAGGCGTGGTCGGGCCGGTGTAGATGATCTCCACGTTTTTCAGCTCTTTGGCCGCATCCTTGGCGCCGGTGTGGGCGGCGTCGAAGAAGCCGTTGCCCAGGCTTTTGACGACCATGGCGATGCGCATGTTCTCATTTTTTTTCTCGCCGCAGCCGGCGATGGCCGTGAGCAGGCCGGCGGCAACGGCCGCCAATACGATCTTCCTGCGCTTCAATGCGATACCTCCGATTGATACATCGCGGCCGACTGGTAGTCGAACGGTGGATTGAACTGGCTGGCATTGTGCTGGGCGGGGATCGCTTCCGGTTCCACGGTCACCACGCGCACGCCGGACTGCTCGAGCAGCTGCACCGCCGAATCGGAGGCGTAGGTGTCGGTGATGACGGTTGATACGCGATTCAAGCCGCACAGGATCAGGCCCGCCTTCTTGGCGAACTTGGAGCTGTCGACCAAAACGATCAGTTCCTCGGCTTGCGAGATCAGGCGCTTCTCGGCCTGGATCAGCAGCGGGTCGGCTTCCATCAGGCCAAGCAGCGAGAGGCCGTAGACGCTCATGAACATCTTGGCGGCGTAGTGGTGCTGGGTGATGTCGTTATCGAAGGGGCTGAGGATGACGTTCTGCTCGCGATAGACTTTGCCGCCGGGGACAATGATCTCGTTCTCGCTCGATACCAGCAGGCGTTCGGCCATCAGGAAGGAATTGGTGAGGATCTTGAGGTGCTGGTCGACCAGGAATTCGGCCATCATGAAGGTGGTCGTGCCGCCGTTGATGATGATCGTTTCGCCTTCGGTGCACATGCCGGCGGCATGGCGGGCGATGGCGCGTTTGCGCTCGGCGTAGCACTGGATATTGTGCTGGAAGGTCTCGCTGGTGAGGGTGAAACTGCGTTTTTTCTGCTCCAGGTTCGCGGCGCCGCCACGGGTGCGGGTGAGCAGACTTCGAGCGGCGAGCCAGCTGATATCGCGGCGGACCGTCGCTGGGGAGGCGCTGAGCCAGTCGACCAATTGCGGCACGCTGGCCGTATTATGTTCGGCGAGCAACTTCAGCAAACGTTTACGGCGCTTGTGATTTACCATTCCTGTCTCCTTTTATTCGTCACTACTACCGTCGCTGCCACAGTTTTCTGGGGGACCGATCCGGTGTGTGACTTTATTAATTACTAAGACTAAACATTTCAAAATCGTCCGTCAATCATTAGTCGATCAAATCTTTGATTGTTTCGATACCGATTTCGCGATCCAATCACCTATTGATCATCGATATGATTATTTCCTACTTGGTCACCAACTTGAGCGCTTGCGCATTGACACCCATGCGCCGCTGATTTCTACTGGTTACAGTTGCCAAAAGCGGCATGGAATGTATGAAACGCAAAGACGAAACGCACAATCAAATAACGGAGATCAGTAAATGAATGTAACCCAGCAGCAAGCCCCGATCACTTCTTTGTGGGACGACAAAGCTGCGGCAGCCATGAGCGAGCCGGAGCTGTTGCTATACCGTTCGAACCTGCTCGGTTCGGACCTGCGTATCACGAATTTCGGCGGCGGCAATACGTCGGCCAAGGTGATGATGGCCGATCCGCTGAGCGGCGAGCAGGTGGAGGTGCTGTGGGTGAAGGGCTCCGGCGGCGACCTTGGCAGCATCAAGCTTGACGGTTTTTCGACGCTGTACATGGATAAGCTCAACGCCTTGAAAGGGCGCTATCGCGGCCTGGCGCTGGAAGACGAGATGGTCGCCTATCTGCCGCATTGCACGTTTAATCTGAACCCGCGCGCAGCAAGCATCGACACGCCGCTGCACGCGTACATCGCCCGCAAGCACGTCGACCATATGCACCCGGACGCGGTGATCGCCATCGCCGCCTGCGCCGGCAGCCAGGCGCTCACGCAAAAAATCTTCGAGGGCGAACTGGGATGGCTGCCATGGCAGCGTCCAGGCTATGACCTTGGCCTGAAGCTGGAGGAAGTATCGAAGGCGCAGCCCAACCTGAAGGGCATCATCCTCGAAGGCCACGGCCTGTTCACCTGGGGCGACACCGCCAAGTCCTGCTACGAGACCACGCTGGCGATCATCAAACGCGCAGAGGAATGGCTGGCCGCGAACTCGAAGCAGCCATCGTTCGGCGGCCAGGCGATCGAGCCACTGCCGTCCGAGCAGCGCAGCGCCCTGGCGGCCAAATTGATGCCGCTGCTGCGCGGTAAAATCAGCCGCGACGAATACAAACTCGGTCACTTCGACGACAGCGCGGCCGTGCTGGAATTCGTCTGCAGCCGCGACCTGCAGCCGCTGGCCGCCCTCGGCACCTCGTGCCCGGACCACTTCCTGCGTACCAAAATCCGTCCGTTCGTGATCGACTTCGATCCGCTCAAGCCGGACTTCGACAAGCTGGTTGCCGGTCTCGATCAGGCACTGGAAGAATACCGCGCCGGCTATGTGGCCTACTACGAGCGCTGCAAGCACGATAACAGCCCGGCCGTGCGCGACGCCAACCCGATCATCTACTTGATTCCCGGCGTCGGCATGCTGTCGTTCGCCAAGGACAAGGCCACCGCGCGCATCGCCGGCGAGTTCTATGTCAACGCAATCAACGTGATGCGCGGCGCGAACGGTGTGGACACCTATGTCGGCCTGCCGGAGCAGGAAGCCTTCGACATCGAATACTGGCTGCTGGAAGAAGCGAAGCTGCAGCGCATGCCCAAGCCGAAAAGCCTGGCCGGCCGCATCGCGCTGGTCACCGGCGGCGCCGGCGGCATCGGCCAGGCGGTCGCCAAACAGCTGCTGCAGGAAGGCGCTTGCGTGATGTTGACGGATATCGATCCGGAGGCGCTGTCGCAGGCGCACGCGGATCTGGTGAAGTCGGCCGGTAAGGACAGCGTCGGCAGCATCGTCGCCAACATCACCAGCGAAGAAGCGGTGGAAAGCGTGCTGCAGGCGGCGGCGCTGCGTTTCGGCGGCGTCGATCTGCTGATCTCCAACGCAGGCATCGCCTCGTCGGCGCCGCTGGAAGACACCACGCTGGAAATCTGGCAGCGCAACCAGGACATCCTGGTGACCGGCTACTTCCTGGCCAGCCGCGCCGCCTTCCGCATCATGAAGCAGCAGGGGCTGGGCGGCAGCATGGTCTTCGTCGCCAGCAAAAACGGCCTGGTGGCATCGGCCGGCGCGTCGGCTTACTGCACAGCCAAGGCGGCGGAAATCCACCTCGCGCGCTGCATCGCGCTGGAAGGCGCGCCGCATGGCATCCGCGTCAACGTCGTCAATCCGGACGCCGTCATCCGCGGCTCGCGCATCTGGGACGGAAAGTGGAAGCAGGAACGCGCCCAGTCGAATAAAATCGAGGCCGACGACGTCGAGAAGTTCTACCGTGACCGCAGCATGCTGAAACTGAGCGTTCTGCCGGAAGACATCGCCGAAGCGGTGTACTTCCTGGCGAGCGACAAGGCTGGCAAGAGCACCGGTAATATCCTCAACGTCGATGCCGGCAACGCTGGCGCATTCACGCGCTAAGCAGTCACTATAAAAATAACGAAGGAGACCTAATGACTTCCACAGCAAGTACGATCATCGACAGCGGCCGCGTGGCCGAACATAACGCCAAGCTGCGCGCCAATCTGGACGAGGACTATGCGGCGCTGGGCGGCATGCTGGCCCGCCGTGGCCAGGACATCGAAAAACTGACCGCGCAGGCGCAGAAGTTTGCAGTGGCCTTGCCAAGTTGGGGCGCCGGCACCGGCGGCACGCGCTTTGCCCGTTTTCCGGGCAAAGGCGAGCCGCGCAACGTGGTCGAAAAGCTCGAGGATTGCGCGGTCATTCATCAACTGACTTGCGCCACCCCCGGCGTGTCGCTGCACTTCCCGTGGGATAAAACCTCGGACCCGTCGGCGCTTCGCCAGCAGGCCGAGAGCCATGGCCTGTACTTCGACGCCGTCAACTCCAACACCTTCCAGGACCAGGTGGGTCAGGAGCACACCTATAAATACGGCAGCATGACGGCGCACAGCGCCGCCACGCGCGCCCAGGCGGTCGAACACAATATCGAATGTATCGAATTGGGCCGGGCGCTGGGATCGAAGGCGTTGACGGTGTGGGTGGGCGATGGCGCCAACTTCCCGGGCCAGCACAATCTGCGCGGTGCGCTGGAGCGTTATCTGGACAGCGCGCGCGGCATCTACGCCGCGCTGCCGGCCGACTGGAACATGTTCATCGAGCATAAGTTGTTCGAACCGGCGTTTTACGCCACCACCATCGCCGACTGGGGCACCAGCTTCGCTTGCGCACAAACCCTGGGCGAGAAGGCCAAATGCCTGGTCGACCTGGGCCACCATGCGCCAAACACCAACATCGAGATGATCGTCGCGCGGCTAGCGCAGTTCGGCAAGCTGGGTGGCTTCCACTTCAACGACAGTAAGTACGGCGACGACGATCTGGATTCGGGCAGCATCAATCCATTCCAGCTGTTCCTGGTCTTCAACGAGCTGGCCGATGCGGCCGAACGCGAAGGCGCCTCGTTCGCGCCGGCCTACATGCTGGACCAGTCGCACAACGTGACCGATCCGATTGAAAGCCTGATGAACAGCGCGGTCGAGGTGCAGCGCGCTTTCGTCCAGGCCAATCTGGTGGACCGTGCGGCCCTGCGCCAGTACCAGGAAGCCAACGACGCACTGCAGTCGGCGCAAACGCTCAAGCACGCATACCGCACCGACGTCAGTGCGATTCTGGCCATGGCGCGTCTGCGTTCGGGTGGCGCGATCGATCCGGTGGCGTTCTATCGGTCCAGCGGATATCGCAGCCAGGCGGCGGAACGCCGGCCGGCCAAGGCGGGTGCCAGCAGCAGCGGTATCGTCTAAGCGGTGGCCCCGACAATCAAGGGGCCGCGCGATCAGCGCCGCCCGACTACACGTGCCATCACTGCGGCATGTTTGTCGACGTTGCTGTACGCCGGCGTTGGCGTGGCCGCAGCGCAGGGCGGGACGCCTGGGCCGGTGCTGTCCGACCGTCTCGCCGACGTCGCTGCACGCCTGGCCAATCCACCGGCGGACGCCCGTCCCATGGTGCGGTGGTGGTGGTTCGGCCCGGCGGTCGTGCAGTCGGAGCTGGAGCGCGAACTGCTGGCGATGAAGGCCGGCGGCTTTGGCGGTGTCGAGATTCAGCCGGTGTATCCGATGGAACTCGACGACCCGGCGCGCGGCATTCGCAACGTTCCCTATCTGTCGGCGGAATTCCTCGATTCGGTCAGCTTCGTCAATCGCAAGGCGCGCGCCGAAGGCATGCGCGTCGATATGACGTTGGCCAGCGGTTGGCCGTATGGCGGCCCCAATGTTCCGGTCACGGAATCGGCCGGACGTTTGCGGGTCGCCGTCGCGGAAGTGGCGCCCGGCGCTGGCAGTGTCGCACTACCGGCCATCATGAGCGGGGAAAAACTTCTGGCGGCCTTCGTCGGCGCGGGCAACGCCAAACAGTATGACGCCGCCGCGCTCAAGCTGACGCAGCTGCCCGACGCTGCAGCCCCCGGACGCGCGGTGGTGGCGCCCGTGGCCGATGCGCGCGTGATGGTGTTCTACATCGCCAGCCGCACCGGCCAGCAGGTCAAGCGCGCGGCGCTGGGCGCTGAAGGTTTTGTGCTGGACCATCTGAGCCGCAAGGCTATCGATCATCATCTGAACACCGTCGCCGAGCCGCTGCTCAAGGCATTTGGCGACCAGCCGCCTTACGCGGTGTTCTCGGACAGTCTGGAAGTCTACGGCACCGACTGGACCGACGACTTTCTCGACGAGTTCCAGCACCGGCGCGGCTATGACCTCAAGCCGCACCTGCCGGCGATCTACAGCGGCACCGGGCCGGATGCGGGTGCGTTGCGCCACGACTGGGTGCAAACGCAGACGGAATTGGTCAACGAGCGTTATCTGACGCCGGTCAACGATTGGGCAAAGGCGCACAAGACGCAGTTCCGCTCCCAGACTTATGGCGAGCCGGCGGTCTCCATGTCCAGCAACCGCCTGGTCGCGCTGCCGGAGGGCGAAGGGCCGCAATTCCGCACCTTCTCGTTCACCCGGCTGGCGACATCGGCGGGGCACCTATATAACAAGCCGGTGATCTCGGCCGAGACGTGGACCTGGCTGCACTCGCCGGCGTTCAGCGCGACGCCGCTGGATATGAAGGCCGAAGCCGACCGCATGCTGCTTCAGGGTGTGAACCTGTTTGTCGGTCATGGCTGGCCTTACACACCGCCTGGGGCGCCGGAACCCGGTTACTCCTTCTACGCGGCGGCCGTGTTCAACGATCACCAGCCCTGGTGGAACGTCATGCCGGACGTGACGGCGTACCTGACCCGTACCAGCTATCTGCTGCGACAGGGACGTCCGGCGAACGATGTCGCCGTGCTGCTGCCGAATGACGACGTGTATGCGTCAATGTCACCGGGTAAAGTCTCGCTGTCGGCCGAGATGCACAAACACGTCACCCCGGAATTGACGGAGCAGATCCTCGATGCCGGTCACAATCTCGATTATGTCGACGCCGAATCGATACTCGCGCTAGGCATCAGTCATCCGGTGCTGGTCATGCCGCATGTGACGCGGCTGTCCCCGGAAGTGATGGCCAAGCTGGCGAACTACGTACGTGACGGCGGCAAAATCATCGTCGTCGGTGGTTTGCCATCGATGGCGCCTGGTTATGCGGACGCGCAGCGCATCACGTCGCAAGTGGTGCTGGCTTCCGGGGCTTTGCACGCCAAGGCCGGCGTAACGCTGGTGGCGGATGACGCGGCGGTCGGCGCGGCGCTCGCCAAGGCGCTGACGCCGGATCTGAAGCTGGCGTCGCAGTCTGCAGATGTCGGTTTTATCCACCGCAAGCTGGCCGATGGCGATATCTACTTCATTGCCAACACCGGCAACCACGAAGTTCGGACCACTGCAAAGCTGAGAGCTACCCGCAAATCCGCATCGTGGTGGAATCCGCACGATGGCACCACCAGCGCCGCCCAGGTGACGCCGCTGCTGGAGCTGGTTCTTGCACCATACGAGTCGCGGATACTGGTTCTGAGCGACCGCGAGGCCGCAGGTCCGGCCGCGGTTCCGAAAACATCGGCTGTTCTATTGGATCTGAGTCGTGACTGGCAGGTGCGGTTCCCTGGCACGCAACCGCAATCGATGCCGCAACTGCGCTCGTGGACCGACGATACATCCACGCGATTTTTCTCCGGCATCGCCGTCTACAGCAAGGACGTGGAGCTTGGCGCCTTACAGCTGAAGGGCGCGGTCATCCGCCTGGATTTCGGCAAAGGCACGCCATTGGACACCACGCCCAAGGTCCCTGCCGGTATGCGCGCGATGATCGATGGCCCGATACGCGAGGCGGCGGAGGTCTTCGTCAACGGACAGCGCGCGGGTTCGGTATGGCATCCGCCTTATGAGCTGGACGTCACCAGTCAGCTGCGGGTGGGGGTCAACAAGATCGAGGTCAAAGTCGCCAATCTGTCGCTTAACGCGCTGGCGGGTCAGGAGCGTCCGGACTACCGGCTGCTCTCGGCACGCTATGGCCAGCGCTTCGTGCCGCAGGATACGCATTTGATCGTCGCTACGCCATCCGGCATGCTGGGCCCCGTGCGACTGCTGACGCAACCCAAACAATGAGAACCACCATGAAGATAACCAAGTGGATGCGCCTGGCCGCAACCGTCGTCCTCGCGCTGGGCATGGCAACCGCAGGCGCCAAAACCTATAACGCTTCCACCTACGGCGCCAGGGGCGACGGCGTCACGCTCGACACCAAGGCGATCCAGGCGGCCATCGACGCCGCCGCCAAGGATGGCGGCACAGTGGTGCTCAGCCCCGGCACCTACCTGAGCGGATCGATCTTCGTCAAAACCGGTGTCACGCTGCAGGTTGACAAAGGCGTCACCATCCTCGGCTCGCAGCGGATCGAGGATTATCCGGTCATGCCTACACGGATCGCCGGTATCGAAATGAGCTGGCCTGCTGCGCTGGTCAACGTCTACGAACAGAAAAACGCGGCGATCACCGGTCAGGGAACCATCGACGGCGATGGCAAGATCTTTTGGGACAGCTACTGGACCTTGCGCAAAGCCTATGAGCCGCGCGGCTTGCGGTGGGCCTCCGACTACGATGCCCGGCGTCCGCGCCTGGTTCAGGTATTCAACTCGTCGCAAGTCAAAGTGGGGGGCGGCCTGCTGTTGCGCCGCTCGGGTTTCTGGACGCTACACATCTGCTACTCGACCGATATCACCGTCGATGGCGTAGTCATTCGAAACAACGAGGGTGGACGTGGGCCGTCGACCGACGGTATCGATATCGATTCGTCGAAGAAGATCCTCGTGCAAAACGCCGATATCGCCGTCAACGACGACGCATTGTGCCTGAAGGCCGGGCGCGATTCCGACGGCCAGCGTGTTGCCCGGCCAACCGAGGACGTGATCATCCGCGACTCCATTGTGCGAGACGGCGCCGCAGGCGTCACCTTCGGCAGCGAGACGGCGGGCGGATTCCGTAATGTCGAGGCCTACAATATCACCGTGCTGGACAAAGTCCCTGTCGGTATCCTGTTCAAATCGGCGCACACGCGCGGCGGATTCGGTGAAAATCTGCGCCTGCACGACTTTACGATGAAAGGCACACCGGTCGTCATCCGCATCACGATGAACTGGAATCCGAGCTACAGCTACGCCGAGATCCCCAAGGAGATCAAGGACTATCCCGCCTACTGGAAGGTGCTGGCCACGCCCGTGCCGAGGGAGAAGGGAATCGCGCACTTCCACGATGTACGCATCTGGAATATCAAGGCCACCGGCGCCACCACCGCTTTCGAGGTCGACGGCTACAAGGAAGTGCCGCTGGATCGCTTCAGCCTCGCCAATCTGGATATCGAAGCGGAGAAGGGCGGCCATATCTACGACGCCAAGGCCTGGCAATTCACCGATGCGAAGCTGCGCCTGAAAACGCCGGTCGCCATTGAGGACGCGACGGCGGTACAAGGCCTGCCTGCCGGCAGCGTTGTCGTCAAACCGGCGCCGCCGAAGGAAGATCCAACCAAGAAGAGTTTCGAAGAACAGGACAAGACTTGATGAAGACATCCTATTTTCTCCTTGCGGCGCTGGGCCTTGTCAGCGGCTGCGGCACCACGAACACACAGCAATATCCGCTGCCGACGCCGGCCATGCAGGCCATCGTCGACAAGGACACCAGCCGCCACTTCGGCGACGCACCGGCTGATGGCGGGCCGCTGGCCACCGATCTTTCACCAGCGCTGCAAGCTGCAGCGATCGACAAGGCGCTGCGCAAGGTGGCCGACTGGCAGCTGGCGCGTACATTGCCGCACCTGGACCGGATCTGGACCTCCAGTGTGCTATACAGTGGGTTTATGGCAGCATCCGATGCGACCGGAGACCCCAAATATCGCGATGCCATGCTGGCCATGGCGAACCAGTTCGAATGGAAGCTGCGCACGCCGTATCCCAATGCCGACGATATCAGCGTGGCGCAGACCTATCTGGAACTGTATGAGCGCGATCCATCGTCAGCACGCCTCGGCCCGACCAGGACCGAGCTCGATACCCTGATCAACCTGAAAACGCTCAAGCCGGGCGACGACCGGCTACCTTGGTGGTGGTGCGATGCGCTGTTCATGGCGCCGCCGGTATGGGTGAAGATGTACAAGGCCGCCGGCGAGCGCAAATACCTCGACTACGTGCACGATCAATGGCGCAAGACCTACGATCTGCTGTACGACAAGGAAGATCATTTGTATGCGCGCGACGCCAGCTACATCACCAAACGCGAGACCAACGGCAAGAAGATTTTCTGGTCACGCGGCGAGGGCTGGGTACTTGGCGGTCTGGCGCGCACGCTGGATTACATCCCCGAGAACGACCCGCAAAAGCCGTTCTACGTACAGCAGTTGCGTGAAATGTCCGCCCGTATCGCCAGCTTGCAGGGGGAGGACGGCCTTTGGCACGCGGGCCTGCTCGATCCTGCCAGTTATCCGCTGCCGGAGATCTCCGGTTCGGCGTTGTTCGTGTACGGCATGGCATATGGCGTCAACAAAGGATACCTGGACGCCAAAGTCTACCGCCCAGTAATCGAACGCGCCTGGGCCGGCATCCTTAAAAACATTTATGCTGACGGGCGCCTTGGCGGCATCCAGCAAACCGGCGCGGAGCCGGCGTTCTACCGGCCCGCGTCCAGCTTTAATTATGGCGTTGGCGGCTACCTGCTGGCCGCCGCCGAACTGAAAAAGATGGCCAACGGAGGCAAAAAATGATCACCCGCGCGTTCCGCATGAAGCTTAAACCCGGCACGGTGGATGAATACAAGCGCCGCCACGATGTGCTGTGGCCCGACCTTGCGGCGGCGCTCAAGGAAGCGGGCATCTACGACTACTCCATCTTCCTCGACGAGGAAACGCTGCACCTGTTCGCGGTCCTGAAGCTGGCGCCGGATAACAAGATCGAGGCCTTGCCGGGCCAGCCGGTGATGAAGCGCTGGTGGGACTACATGGCGGACCTGATGGAGGTGGAGCCGGGCAACCGGCCCCGCGAATGGCCGCTGCAGCCGATGTTCTACTTCGCCTGAGTGAGCAGGCCGCGATCGCGCATCCATTCTTCCGCGCGGCGTGGCCACAGCGACGAGGTACCCAGTCCGTCGCGCATGCCCATGCCATGACCACCATGCTCGAACAGGTACATTTCGGCCGGCACCTTGGCCTTGGTCAGCGCCTGGTAGAACAGGATGCTGTTTTCCACCGGGACGGCTTGATCTTCCTGGGTGTGAATCAGCAGCGTTGGCGGTGTGGCGGCAGTGACCTGATTTTCCAGGGACATCAGCTGCAGCGTTTCGGCCGATGGCGCGTCGCCCAGCAAGGCCTTGCGCGAGCCCGCGTGGACGGCCGGCTCCTGCATCGATATCACAGGGTACATCAGCATCAGGAAGTCCGGACGGGCGCTGACGGCGTCCATGGCGGCCCCGGTACGGCCGGCGGGATTATCGAACAGCGTGCCGGCGCTTGCCGCCAGGTGGCCGCCGGCGGAGCTGCCCATGACGCCTATACGCGCCGGGTTGATGTTAAATTCGGCGGCGCGCGAGCGCACCATGCGCACCGCGCGCAGCACGTCCTGCAGCGGGGCGGGATGGCCGTACTCCTGCATGCGATACTTGAGCACAAAGCTGGTGACGCCCAGGGTGCTAAGCCAGTTGGCGTATTGATCGCCTTCGCGCGCCGTGGACATGCGTACATAGCCGCCACCGGGGCAGATGATGACGGCGGTGCCGTTGGGACGGTCGACGGCGGGACCGATCATGGTCAGCGTCGCTTCGCTGACGTTGGAGTTGTAGCCGCTACCGA
Organism: Duganella sp. AC917; assembly: GCF_979258245.1. Lineage (NCBI taxonomy): Bacteria > Pseudomonadati > Pseudomonadota > Betaproteobacteria > Burkholderiales > Oxalobacteraceae > Duganella > Duganella sp. AC917. Next base: position 1,953,045 of record NZ_OZ409848.1, on the reverse strand, counting down.
TTTTCTCGGGGCCGATGTCCGTTTTGATTCCGGGCACGCCCTCGGGCCAGAGCTGGATGACGGTGGGGGCGGCGCCGGCCAGGCCGGCGCTAAGGCCGAGGATCAGGGTAATCAGGGTTTTTTTCATAGTGAAGAGAGTATCAGATGATGAATCGAATGGCATGCGCCGCGTTGCTGATTTTATCCACGCACACGGCGGGCGCGGTGGATTTGTTCAACGGCCGCGATTTCAGCGGCTGGGAGTTGAAGACGTCGCCGTCGGCCACCGTGGACAGCGTGTTTCGCATGCTGCCTGATGGTGTCGTCGCCTCGACCGGGCAGCCTTCGGGCTTCCTGGCGACGCTGAACAACTATCGCAACTATGAACTGCATGTGGAATGGCGCTGGAGCGGGAAGCCGGGCAATGGCGGAATCCTGCTGCATATCAGCGATGGCCCGATGGACCGCGTCTGGCCGCGCAGTCTCCAGGTGCAGACCAAGCGCGGCAACGCCGGCGATCTGCTGCCGATGGCGGGCGCCGGTTTTGCCGAGCCATTGACGTCCGCTGCTGGCGCCGAACCGCGCATCAAAGCCCGCACGTCGCCGGACAGCGAGCTGGCGGTCGGTGAGTGGAACGTCTGCGATATCGTCAGCCGCGACGGCAAGGTTGAGGTTTCGATCAATGGCGTTCATCAAAATAGCGTTACGCGCAGCGAGCCGGCGACCGGGCGGATCGGTTTCCAGCTCGAGGGGGCGCCGTATGAGCTGCGGCGCGTGGAGCTAACCGAGCTGGATTGATTTGCGACTAGCGCTTGAGCCACGCCTCCGGCACCGGGACGATGCAGATGTTCATGCTGCGTCCATCCTCCGATAACATCGCCGACTGAATCTGTATGCGCGTGCCGTCGGCATTGAAGGTCGGGTGGGGGTGATCGGCGGCCGTGGGTTTGTGCCCGGTTGTCAGCATGATCATCTCGCGTGTTTTGCGGTCGATCAGATAAACGCTGCGGCTGAAGTCATCGCCCACCGCCCAGCGTCCGTCGGACGATCCGTGTACATGCCACAAACCGCTGCCGGACGGCGTTTGGCCGGCAATCGTCATCTCGCGGGTGCGCAGATTGACGATCGCCAGGCCGCTCGGCTTCTCGCGGGTGCCGGTGATGCCCCAGCCCTCGTCCTGGCCGGGATTCGCACCTTGAACGCCGGTCGCCGGCGCGCCAACCCCGCCGCCACCCTCTGCGATCGGACGATGCCCCATGATCGCCATCGCCACTTCATCCTTCGAGATCACCGCTTCGTGTGTGACCCATTCGTATGGCGCTTCCGGGTAGAGCGGCCGCAGGCCGGTGCCGTCGGCCTTCACGGTCCAGGTACGCTGAGGCGACTTGCCGCCGGTCTCCCAGCAAAAGACAATCTCGCCCGGATTCCACAGATTCGCCTGGATATGACCGATCTGGAAAGGGACGGACACCACGTGTTTGACTTCGCCAGTGCGCACATTCATGCGCGAGATCCCGTTCGGTCCCGCACCCATGCGGCGCGGCCCGAACGCCGGTTCGATTTTCACGCCCGGCGCCAGATGTTTTGCCGCCTCGGTCGGACCGGTGCGGAAGTATGCCCATTCCTCGTCGGCGTCCAGCGCCATGTCGCCGCCGGCTTCCAGATCCGGCGCTGTGGTGCCGCAAATGCGCTGGTAGGCGTCGGCGGATTTGAGTTTGCCGGCCCTGCTGTCGGCCAGCAGCGCCGCCAGATCCACTTCGACGAACTGCAGGCGTTTGGCATCGCTGTCCTTGCGCATGAAGTAGAGCTTCATCGACTTGCGGGCCAGGTTCAACATGCCGACGTATCCACCCTCGGTGACCTGTACCAGTTCGCCGGTTTCCTCGTTGACCGCCATGGCCTCGCCCTTGACCCGCGCGGAGCGGAACACAAGCCACTTGCCGTCGGAGGTCCACTGCGGGTGCGTCGGGTAGATCTTGGAATCGCCGTTTGGCTGGCTTGTCAGGAAGGTCAGCATGGTCCCGGTGACCGGATCCTTGACCACCTTGCGCTCGGACGGGAAGCGCTTGCCGATCTGCGCGTGCGCGCTGCTGGAGAGGATCAGGGCCGCGCAAATCAGGATCTTGGTAATCATCGATGGCTCAAATGGGTTTGGAAGGTTACGATTGTCTGCTCATACTGCTGCTGACACTGCTCATTTTTCTGATTCTTTAGGCTCACCGTACAAGCCCCGAAAAATCCTCGCATAGAATTGGCCCCATGAACAGATACTTCGCTTTCGTCCTCAAACTGTGCTGCGTCGCAGCAGTAGTAACTGCGCCGACGGCTTGGTCGCAAACCCCGCCGGCGGCCGTCAACACCGATCCGCGCAACGCGCAGGTGGTGCTGCCGGAGCCGGCGAATCGGGACCTGCCTTCGCTCATTTTGATCGGCGATTCGACGGTTCGCAACGGCAAGGACGACGGCCAGGGTAAAGGCGCCGCCGGTCAATGGGGATGGGGCCATCCGCTGGCCGCGATGTTCGATCCAGCGAAGATCAATGTGGTCAATCGCGCCATCGGTGGACTGAGCAGCCGCACCTATCTGACCACCAGGCATTGGCAGCGCAGCCTGGCATTCGTCAAGGCGGGAGACGTGGTGCTGATTCAGTTCGGCCACAACGACGCCGGACCGGTCAACGACAACGTCCGCGCGCGCGGCACCATCAAAGGCATCGGCGACGAGGTGGAGGAAATCGACAATCTGATGACCGGAGAGCGCGAAGTGGTGCACACCTACGGCTGGTATTTGCGCACCTTTGTGGCGGACATCAAGGCGCGCGGCGCCACGGCGGTTATCTGTTCGCCGATACCGCGAAAAAGCTGGGGAGACGATGGAAAAATACGCCGAAGCCAGGATGGTTACGCCGGCTGGGCCGAGCAGGTGGCGCGCCAGCAGAAGGTCGGCTTCATCGATCTGAATGGCATGATCGCGCGTCAGTACGACGCCATGGGCCGCGATGAGGTAATGAAGATGTTCCCGCTGGTGACGCCGGACGAGCAGACGCACACCAATCTGGCCGGCGCCGAACTCAATGCCCGTGCCGTGGTCGCCGGCCTCAAGTCCTTGCGCACGCCGGCCGTCATGACCGCATTGAACGCAGCCGGCTTGGCCATCCCCGCCGCCGAGGATGACCGGCCGGTGGTCGATGCCGGCAAGGTCGCCGGAGTGCAGCCCCGCGATCCATCGTTGCCCAGTCTTTTCCTGGTGGGCGACTCGACCGTCAAAAGCGGCGGCACGAACGGCGCGATAGGGTGGGGCGAGCGTATTGCGACGCACTTCGACACGGACAAGATCAATGTCGTCAACCATGCGATCGGTGGCCGCAGCAGCCGCACCTTCTTTACCGAAGGACGTTGGGACAAGGTACTGGCGCAGGTAAAGGCCGGGGACTTCGTCGCGATCCAGTTCGGTCACAACGACGGCGCGCGCATTGGCGATCCGGCCGGGAAAAATCGCGGTTCCGGTCCGGGAACCGGGCCTGAGACGGTCGAAGACACCCGGCCGGACGGCAGCAAGGAGCAGGTCCACACCTTCGGCTGGTACATGGCGCGCTATGTGGCCGATGCGAGGGCCAAAGGCGCCACCGTTATCCTCTTGTCGCCGGTTCCGCACCGAGACGTGTGGGAGCAGGGGCGCGACTTCGCCAGTTATGCGCAGTGGGACGAGGAAGTGGCGCGCGAGGGCGGGGCACAATTCGTGGATCTGACGATGGTCGTCAGCGACGCATACCGCAAGGTTGGCGCCAGTACTGTCGACGGTTTCTTTTCCGATGCCCGCACCCATACCAATGAAGCCGGAGCGCGGTTCAATGCCGCGCGCGTGGTCGACGCGTTCAAGGCCTTGCCGGGCAGTCCATTGGCGGCTTATATGAGACGGGATTGATCCACGCCGCTTGTCCGCCAGTGCTGCACGCTTATTACTGCGGTTGGCGCTTGTTTAACGTCCCAAGCACTTCTTCAGGTACGGCAAACACCGTGCCGTGGCGCAGGCGCAGTGGCGTACCTTCATCCGGGAAGCGCATCTTCGCCGTCACATCCTCCCAGTTCACCATGTCGCTCGAGCGCATGGCGCCGTAATGCTTGGTCGTGTAAGCGTCGTAGTACAGGATGACGTCCTGGCCGATTTGCAGCGCTGTCGGACCTTCCACCCACAGGCCGGGTAGCGTGATGGGCGCGCCGAGTTTGCCGAATGGTCCTTGCAAGTCCGGCGCCGCAGCGATCTGCAAATACTTCTTCGGCGGGTTGCGCGTTTCATCCTTGACCATCAGGTAGTTCTTGCCGTTGGCGCGTACGAAGCTGGCGTCGATCACGCTGAAGCCTGGATCGTAGTACAGTTTCGTCGGCGCGTAGGTCACGAAGTCGCGGGTGGTCGTGTAGTACATGCGGTGGTTGTATTTTTCCTCCGACGAGCCGTCCGTGGCGGCGAAACGCCCAGGTATCGTCGACGCCCAGAAGATCAGGAACTCCCCGCGTTTGTCGTCGTAGACGATCTCCGGCGCCCAGGCGTTCAGCGAACCCGGTTCGTGCGCCATCACCGGCACCTGCTGCTGCGGCGACCAGTTGACCAGATCTTTGGAAGACGCATAGCCGATGTTGTTCTCGTTCCAGCCCGAGGTCCAGACCATGTGATAGGTGCCGTCCGGGCCGCGCACGATGCACGGATCGCGCATCAATTTCGAGTTCCCCACCTTCGGCGTCAGAAAGCTGCGGCCTTCGCCCACCTTGTCCCATTTGTAGCCGTCGGCGCTGCCGGCGAAATGCAGGCCATCTTCACCGTTGCCGGTAAAGTAGGCGAAGACGTAGGCGTCGGCGGCCTGCGACACGAAGCTGACGATCGCCAGCGTTAAGCCAGCGGCCAACTGCCGCGTGATCTTCATATTATTGGTTTGCCTCGTCGCCCAACGGGCGTTGATTGGTGAAGGTGGGACTGGCCGGGAGCAAGAATGCGGTCACGGGGTCGGGATGTGAGGGATCGAAATTGCCGTAGTCTTCGGCGATGAAAGCGGCAACCGGCAGGCCGTTCTGCCGTATACCCGTCAATACCGCCTGCGCCAGTTCGTAACCACCGTAGTTGTTGTGGTGCGTGTTGTCGATGCGTCCGGGTTGCGGTTCGGCGAAGGCTTTCTTCGATAGCTCCGGGCCCAGCGCTTCGTAGAACGGTTTACTCATCGCATTCAGGTCGATAAAGGCCACGCCCAATTCCTTCGCCGATTCGCGGGCTGCGTCGGCGTAGTCCCGCAGCGATGGCACAACCTTGCCGGCGGCGTCGAAATTACGGCGTTCCATCGAAGACACGATCACGGGAACACCGCCGTGCGCGCGGATGGCGTCGACATGGGCGCGTATCTCGTCCTTGTAGGTGGTGAAAGGCCCGCCCTTGTTGTCCTTGATCTGTTTTTGGTCGTTGTGCCCGAACTGCATTAAGACCGTGTCGCCGGGGCGCATCGCGCTGACGACCTTGTCCAACCGCCTGCGCGCCAAAGAGTCGCGATAGGTTTCGCCGGATTCCGCATGGTTGGCGACGGCGATGCCGGGCTTGAGAAACCGCGGCAGCATTTGTCCCCAGCTGCTATAAGGCTCGCCCGGCTGGTCGCAGACGGTGGAGTCGCCGAGCAGGAACAGCGTCGGCGCATTGATCGGGACGATTTCGATAGCGCTGATCGCCGGATTCGTGCCGTTGATTTCCAACGTCAGGCGCTTGTCCCAGTTCCAGGCTTCTTCCACCGTTTCGCGTGGCGCCTTCAGCTTGACGCTGCCGGCGGCGATGCTTGCTACCGCCGGTATGCGGGGCGAACGGACATTGACTGTGAAGCTACGTTTGAGCGTGGCGCCCGGCGCGGTCGATATACTCTCCAGCATCAGCCGGCGCAATTCCGATTTCACCGTGGTATTGGACGCCGTCTCGCCGCCGCCGAAGGTGATGGTGACGTTGTAATTGCCTTCGGGCAGATCGACGGAAAAGAAGAACGGCTTGTCGGCGGCGAGGTGGCCGGAACCCGCCGCGACATTGCGCACAACGGCGCCCGGCTCGAAGCCGAAGCCGCGCTTTTCGTCGTAGTCCATACCTGGTTGCACGGCAGTGTAGCCCGCAGGCGGCTTGCCACCGCCGAAGGCCAGTCGCCACGAATCGGTGCTTGCCGCCGCCTGGGCAGGACCGCATGCTGCCAACGCCATAATAGAAAACCCTGCCAACAGCCGCGCCGAGGAGAAACGGCTTGCCACTGGCAGGGAAGGAGTGCCCGGTTTAAACAGCATTGCTTAATTTACCTAATTTAAGCTGCCTGATTCAAGCTGATTTTATTTGCTCGCGCCCAGCGTAACGCTGACTGGCGCGCGCACGCGCGCAGCATGCGCCGCCACATACTTCTGCCAGTCTGCAAAGGTCGCGAAGTCGCCGCCACGGGTCCAGCCGGAACCCACGTAGTAGCGCAGCGGCTGGCCAGATACGACTTTGGCCAGCATCAGCTGATTGAGTTTGTCTTCGGCGTAGCCCTTCTCGTCGGCGGTCGGCAAGATGACGGCGGTACCGAAGGCGCCGTTCGATTTTTGCTCCACCCACTGCAGCATCGAGCGATCGGCCGGAACGGTCGATGGCTTGACGACGGCTTCCTGGCCTTTGTCGGCAGGCGTTTTGTTCAGCCCCACGGCGGCGGTCAGCTGCTGCGGACCGGCGAAGGTGAAGGTGCTGTCGATCTGGTCGAAATAGTGACCGGCATCGACGGTGAAGCGTTTGACTTCCGAAACCTTGGTGCCGGCGGCATCCCAGCCGTCGTAGTTCAATTCGAAGATGGCGCGCACCGGACCGTTGGCGATGACTTTCCATGTCGCGTAATTCACGCTGGTGAACAAGGCGCTGCCGTCCCAAATGCCGGTGCCGCCCGCGCCGCGCGATTTGCCGACGTTGTACATGTCCATGCCTTCGCCTTCATCATGGTGATAATGGTCGTGGCCCTTGTTGTACCAGCGGTCGACGATCGGATAGGCGACGCGCTTGTGCCATATATCCATGCCGCTGGTGACCAGCACTTCCTTGCCGCTGCCTTCCGGCGCCGGCGCGGACAGCGCGGGACCGTAGGTGCGGTGCGCCACCTTGTCGTTCTCCCACGCGAAATCGTCCAGGCGTTCCTGGATGTAGCGGGCCGAGACCTTGCTCGGGAAGGGCGGCGCCATCGCCTCGATCTTCTCGACCGTGAAGGTGGCCTTCTTTTCGCCGGCGGCGAAGTTATGCTGGAAAATCAGGTCGCCGTACGCGATGCCGACGTTCTTCGGGTCCTTGGCCTGCGGGGCGACATTGGTGACCTGGTACGGCAGCACGCGGCCGGCGGCGTCTTTCACTTCGATATGCTGCAGCAGGGCGCCAGGCAGCACGCGATTGACTTCGGACCAAGGGACGGTGATGGTCTCCGACGGACGTGCCGCGTCCAGATTGTGCGTGACGGTGACGGTCAAACGGTCGGCGGCGAAGCCGGCGCCGGCTGCGGCCAGTGCGGTAGGTACGAACAGGATGTGGCGAAGGTTCATGTATTTACCAATGTTAGTGACGACGTTATGGAAGCGGGTATTTCCGAGACTGTACCGCATCTTGCATATTCGGCAAAGCACGAATGAAACCGTCATGCCGACCGCCGTCGTCTCCGTAATGTTCTGCTTTTCGGCTGCGATGAGTATCGATAATCGAATTGATAGTGTCAACGGCGGACGCGATCTAATCAAATTTATGACTGAAGCTAGTAATAGTTCGTAAGCCAAATTTCGTTGTGCGCTCTGGTGATTTTCGTAATTGCGGCGGCCTTGACGACATCGCAGAATGGTCGAACGCGCATCATAGACGCGATAACTATAAATCCAAGAGAGACAAAAAATGAAAATCAAGCCCGTTGTGGCGCTGCTTGCGGCAGCGTTGTCGATCCCGCTCGTCTCCACGGCGGAAAACTACCACTGGGACTCGGTCGCCATCGGCGGCGGAGGCTTCGTCACCGGGGTAGTCCCTAGCAAGAGTGAACGCGATGTCGTCTACGTCCGCACGGACGTCGGCGGCGCCTATCGCTGGGATGCCGGCAAGTCGCGCTGGGCCTCGATGACCGACTGGATAGGGCAGAGCGATGTTGGCCTGCTTGGCATCGAGTCGCTCGCGGTCGATCCGCACAACGCGGCCAACGTCTATATGCTGGCCGGCACCAGCTATTTCAGCGGCGGCAAGACCGCCGTGCTGCGCTCCAGCGACTACGGCAAAACCTTCACCGTCACCGACGTCAGTAGCCAATTCAAATCCCACGGTAACGGTATGGGACGTCAGAATGGCGAGAAGCTGCAGGTCGATCCCGGTTCCGGCAATGTGCTTTATGCGGGCACGCGCCGCGACGGCTTGTTCAAGAGCGCCGACGCCGGCGCGACCTGGAACCGCATGCCGGGCTTCGACGTCACCAGCACGCCGAACGACAATGGCGTCAGCTTCGTACTGCTCGACCCGACCAGCGTCGACGGCGGCCTGGCGCAGCGCATGTTCGTCGGCGTGTCGCGCTTCGATTCGGCGGGGCCCAACCTGTACTTCAGCTATGACGCGGGCGAAACCTTCGTGCCGGTCGAAGGCGGTCCCGCCGGGCTGATGCCACAGCGCGCGGTGCTGTCCGCCGAGGGACTGCTGTACATCACCTACGCCAACGGCGCCGGTCCGCACCCGGGCAGCGACGAACCAATGGACAACGGCCAGGTATGGGAGTACGACGCCGTCGGCGGCAACTGGACCAACATCACGCCGGCCGGCTTCGCGCGTCCGTTCGGCGGTATCAGCCTTGACCGCAACGATCCCAAACACCTGGTGGTATCGACCATCAACACCTGGATGCAGCAGGGCGCCAACCAGTACGGCGACCGCATTTTCACGTCGAGGGATGCCGGCCGCACCTGGACCGACGTTGTGGCGCGCGGCTTCGCGATCGACGCCAAGGGCGCCAACTGGATCACCGACACCTCGATCCACTGGGCCGGCTCGGTCGAAATCGATCCGTTCGATGGCAAGAAGGTGTGGGTGGTATCCGGTAACGGCTTGTTCAAGACAAACGACATCGACGCCAACACCACTACCTGGAACTTCGACGTGGCCGGGCTGGAGGAAACCGTGCCGTTCGATTTCCAGAGCATTCCGAACGGACCGTTGGTGTCGGTGATCGGCGATTTCGATGGCTTCATCAACAGCGATCCGTCCCAGTACGGCGTGCGCCATACGCCGCAAACCGGCACTACGACAGGGCTGGCCATCGCAGCGCAGGACCCGCGCATCATGGCGCGCGTCGGCAACGATATGTACTACACCACCAACAGCGGCTCGAGCTGGACCAAGTCGCCGGTGCTGAACGGCGCCAAGGGCTACATCGCGCTGTCGGCCGACGGTTTCGCCCTGCTGCATAGCCCCGCCGATTCGGCCATCAGCTATCGCTCGACCAACTTCGGCGCCAGCTGGGCGGCCATCTCCGGGCTCACGGCAAGCAATGCGCGCCCAGTTGCCGATCCGGTCAACCCGACGAAGTTCTACGCCTACGACAACGGCAGGCTGCTGGCCAGCGTCGACGGCGGCGCCTCGTTCGCCGTCAAAAGTACGCTCGCCTCGGGCGGTTCGAAACTGATTCGCCCTGCGCCCGGACGCGAGGGCGACCTGTGGGTTTGCCTGAATGGCAGTGGTTTGTCGCGCTCCACCGACTCCGGCGCAACGTTCAGCAAGATCGCAACGGTGAACCAGTGCGACGCTGTCGGTTTCGGCAAAACCGCGCCGCAGGCCGGCTATCCAACCGTCTACCTTCACGGCACCGTCGGCAGCGTCCACGGCATGATGCGCTCGACCGACGCCGGCGCCACCTGGGTGCGCGTCAACGACGCCGCCCACCAATACGGCGGGTTGGCCAACGGCGGCATGGTTGCCGGAGACATGAACGTCTACGGCCGGGTGTACATGAGCACCGCCGGAAGGGGCATCGCCTACGGCACGCCGGCGACCGCTGGCGAGGTGCTGGTGACGCCGGTGACCGCAGGCCCGCCCGTGGTGACGCCGCAACCGGTCAACGAATGCAGCTACGTCGTCACCGCATCCTGGTCGGGTGGCTATAACGCGGCCGTCCGCATCAAGAACAACCGTTCGACCGCCGTCAATGGCTGGGCGGTCAGCTGGACCTACACCGACAATTCCAGCGTCCAGGGGTTCTGGAACGCCGAGGTCACCGGCGCGCCGCCGACCTACACGGCCATGCCGAACCAAAGCTGGAACACGAACATTCAGCCCGGCGACACCGCCGAATTCGGGATCACGGTCAGCGGCGAGGCTATTCCCGTCGTCACCGGCGACGCTTGCAAATAACGAGAGACAAACATCATGAAAAAATTACTGACTGGTTTCTTGGCCGGCGCCGTGCTCGCACTCGCATCGCCTGTCCACGCCACTGTTGTGGACTTCGATGACGTCAGCGCCGGCGGCAAGCTGTCGACACTCTCCAAATACAATCCTTACGAGGATCTGACCTGGACCAACAGCTGGTTCCTGGGCGACACCGCCGTCAATGGCTACAGCAATGGCGCGCATTCGGGCACGCAGTTCGTCTCCAACGGATTCGGCGTGAATAATCTGGGCATCAGCAGCGCGACGGCGTTCAATCTGGACGGCGCATGGTTCGCCACACCCGCCACCAACGGGTCGAAAGCCACGTGGATCAACATTACCGCCTACGATGCGGCGAACCAGCTGATAGGCAGCACCGGCAATATCGCCATCAATGGCAGCTATAGCTGGGTGCAAGCCGGCTTCACCAACGTATCCCGGTTGACGATCACGCGCGACAAGGGTTGGTTCGTGATGGACGACCTGTCGATGTCCGCCATCGGCCCGGTTCCGAGCCCTGTGCCGGAGCCGGGCGCCCTGGTCCTGCTGGCGGCGGGATTGCTGATGACGGGTTTTGCCGCAGCGCGCCGGAAGTCCTAACCACGTAACCACGAAAGGTCACATGATGAAACCCTTTTTATCGATGATGCTTTTCCTCCTAGCGCTGGGCGCGGGGCCGCTCGCGCAGGCGCAGAATTGCGGCAGTGGTGGCGGCGCGACCGTCTGCCTGACCGCAACCGGCTCGCCGGATAATATCAAGTTGACCTGGACGGTCAGCGGCGCCGTGACCGGCATCCAGGTCTACCGCGACACCGACAGCGATACGGCCGGCCGCAGCCGGTTGGCGATGCTGGCCGTATCGGCCACCACCTACACCGACACCACGCCGGCGCAGGGCACGCCGTATTGGTACTGGATCAAGTTCACCACCAGCGGCGGCACCTACAATTCCGGCGCGGCCACGGCGCTGCGTTCCGGCGCGGTGCGCAACCTGACCAGCCTCCAGCTGGCGGCGCAGATGTCGCCCGGCTGGAACCTGGGTAACTCGCTGGAGGCCATTGGCGGCGAGACCGCCTGGGGCAATCCGCAAGCCAACCAGGCGCTATTCAACGGCGTCAAGGCGGCGGGCTTCAAGAGCGTGCGCATTCCGGTGTCGTGGAGCCAATACGCCGACGCCAACTACAACATCAGCGCCAGCTGGATGGCGCGTGTGAAGCAGGTGGTCGATTACGCCCGCAGCGCCGGCCTCTATGTGATCATCAACGTTCATTGGGATGGCGGCTGGATGCAGCCTTCGTTTGCCCAGCAGGCGGCGGTGAACTCGCGCCTGAACAAATTCTGGACGCAGATCGGCAACAACTTTAAAACCTACGACGACTATCTGCTGTTCGCCGGCACCAACGAGACCAATATCGAGGGGGTGTTCAGCGCGCCGACAGCGGAGAACTGCACCGTGCAGAAGAGTTTTAACCAGACCTTCGTCAACGCGGTTCGCGCCACTGGCGGTAACAACGCCCAGCGGCATCTGGTGGTGCAGGGATATCTGACCAATATCGATTACACGGTGGGGTGCAACGCGACGATGCCGACCGATTCGGTGGCCAGCCGTTTGATGATGGAGGTGCACTACTACGATCCGTACAACTTCACGCTGAGCGAGAGCGACAATATCTGGCAGTGGGGCGCCAGCGCCACCAATCCGGCGGCCACCGAGACCTGGGCCAACGAGTCGTTCACCGACGGGCAGTTCCAGAAGATGAAGACGAATTTCATCGACAAGGGTGTGCCGGTGATCCTGGGCGAGTATTCGGCCAACTTGCGCAGCAATGTCGACCCGACCGGCAAGTACCGCAAGCTGTGGAATCAGTACATCACCCAGGCGGCCTTCAAGCGCGGCATAGTGCCGATGTACTGGGACAGCGGCTACACCGGCAACCACGCCTCGGGACTGTTCAACCGCGCGAACGGCACCCAGGCGTATCCCGATGTCGTCACCGGTATCATCAACGCCGCTAAATAAATCAAGAACCCGGGTCAGGCCTCGACGGCGATTTCCGTCGCCGACATGCGCCAGCGCTTGTCGGCGTCGGCGGCGGCGTTGAGGTCTTGAGGGAAATCGTCCACATGCACCGACAGGTCGGTAAAGCGCGCGAAGTCCGATAATGCGCGGCGTTCCTCCGGCGTCACCAGACCTTTGGCGGCTGCCCGGGTGACCCATTGCTCCATCTCCGGCAGGCTCTGTGGCATGCCATCGAGCTGGCCGGAGCGCACCGCCGGCTTGAGACGGTGTTCAACCGCTTCCACCTGTGGCAGCAGGGCGAAGGCCAGTTCGCCGCATGCCACCGGATCGCGCAGATCGTCGGCCAGGAAGCCATCGGCCAGCAATCGTTCGCGGCTTGCACCGGCGGTCTGCATGGCGTTCGCCACGGCGCTACCCAATGCATCGGACGGCGGCGCGTACGGAAGCCCGAACGGGAACGTCAGCAGGCGCGCCAGGACGGCGGCGGGGCGGTTGGGGAAGTTTTCCAGCACGCCGTCCAATGCCAGCTGCGCCTTGTGCAGCGCGTCCTGCACCGACCAGTGGACGTAGGGCGCGTCGGCTATCTGCCGGCCATCGTCCTCGTAGCGCTTCAACGTGGCGCTGGCGAGGTACATCTGCGACAGCGCGTCGCCAAGTCGGCCGGAAATGCGTTCGCGGCGTTTCAATTCCCCTCCCAGCACGAACATCGACACATCGGTCATCAGCGCGAACGCGGTGGACATGCGGCCGATGGCGCGGTAGTAGCCGGCCATTTCCGCAGCCGCCTGCTCCGGCACCGGCGCAGTGCCGCCGCCTGTCAGCCCGTACCACAGGCCGCGCGCCGCGTTGGCGCAAACGAAGCGCATATGGCCGAAGAAGGCCGCATCGAAATCGTGCAGCGCCTTGCGGTGGTCGCTGTCGGCCGTGGCCTGCATTTCCTTCAGCACGTAGGGATGCGAGCGGATCGCGCCCTGGCCGAAAATGATCAGGCAGCGCGTGAGAATGTTGGCGCCTTCGACGGTGATGGCGATCGGGATCTGCTGGTAGGCGCGGGCGAGGAAATTACTCGGTCCCATGCAGATGCCTTTGCCGCCCAGGATATCCATGCCGTCGTTGACCACGGCGCGGCCACGCTCGGTGACATGGTACTTGGCGATGGCCGAGATCACGGCCGGCTTCTCGCCCAGATCGACGGCCAACGCCGACAGCTTGCGGGTCGCGTCCATCATGTACAGATTGCCGCCCATGCGGGCCAGCGCTTCCTGCACGCCTTCGAATTTGCCGATAGAGGTTTTGAACTGCCGGCGGATCGCGCAGTAGGCGCTGGTGCCGCGCACCGCCAGCTTGGCCGTGCCGACGCTGGCAGAAGGCAGCGAAATCGCCCGTCCGGCCGCCAGGCATTCCATCAGCATGCGCCAGCCCTTGCCGATCTGGCCCGGGCCGCCGATGATCCATTCCATCGGGATGAAGACGTTGTCGCCGCTGGTCGGACCGTTCTGGAACACGGCGTTCAGCGGCCAGTGGCGGCGGCCGATCACCACGCCGGGATGGGTGGTCGGGATCAGCGCGCAGGTGATGCCGGTGCTGGTCCCGGCCGGCAGCAGGCCATCCGGATCGACGACGCGGAAAGCCAGGCCCAGCAAGGTGGCGATCGGCCCCAGCGTGATGTAACGCTTGTTCCAGGTGATGCGCAGGCCCAGCGTCTCGCGGCCCTCGAACTGGCCCATGCACACCACGCCCGTATCAGGAATCGCGGCGGCGTCCGAGCCGGCGTAGGGACTGGTCAGCGCGAAGCAGGGGATTTCGGTGCCGGCGGCCAGGCGCGGCAGATAGTAGTTCTTCTGTTCGTCGGTGCCATAGTGCAGCAGCAGTTCGGCCGGGCCAAGCGAATTGGGCACCATGACCTGCACCGCCAGCGCCGAGCAGCGCGTCGACAGCTGCATTACCACTTGCGAATGCATGTAGGCGGAAAACGCCTTGCCGCCATATTCCTTCGGGATGATCATGCCGAGGAAGCCCTTGTCGCGGGCGTATTGCCAGGCCGGTGCCGGCAGGCCTTGCCAGACTTGCGTCGCTTCCCAGTCGTCGACCAGTTCGCACAGATGGCGCACTTCGTTGTCGAGGAACGATTGTTCCTCCGCCGTCAGCGTGGGACGCGGCAGCTTCATGAACTTGTTCCAGTCGGGTCGGCCCGAGAACAGGTCGGCGTCCCACCAGGTGGTGCCGGCTTCAAGCGCGTCGCGCTCGGTGTCGGACATGGCAGGCAGGATGCGCTTGAACAGCGCGAAGATATGCGGGGTGACCAGGCTGCGGCGCAGCGACGGTGTGGCGAGGATGATGGCGGGAACGCCGATCACTATCACGAAGAAGAAAAATAAGATCATATCGTGCTCCTTTATTATTGGAGCACCATACCGCTCAGGAAACTAAATTACCGTGCGTTCACGCGCATAACAGTTATCTAAACTGCCATGCGCGTCTGCCTGCTAACGTTTTACCGGGGGCGATGTCAGCACTTTTTCCGGGCTTCCGGTATTGATGGTCTGGTTATATAGGTAGTTCTGCGCGGCATCGAGTCCGGCGTTGTAGCGTACCGTCGCCATGACGCTGCTGGTGTCGATGGTCCACTCCTTGAATGCCGGGGCGGACGCCAACGCGGGCTGCACGGCGCGCATTTCCGCGACAATGTCGTCACGGCTTGCGCTCTCTGCCAGCTTTTGCTGCCAGGTGGTCGCCCAGGTCGCGGTCTGGGGATCGAGCGTGTTGAGCGCCAGCGTCTTCATCAGGATTTTCGCTTGCGAGGTATTGCCCAGGTAGGCGTGCGTCAACGCCGCCGATCTGGCGAACACGCCAACTTCCCGAGCGCTGTGCCAGGCGGTGAGGGCGCTCTCCAGCGCGGTTTCGCTGAGCTCGGATCGTCCCAGCAATTCGGCACGGAAGTAGGCGTGGGCGGCGTCGGCCGACTCCGGATTCAGTTCGCGGGCGTTGAGCAGCTGTTGCTGGGCCGTCCGAAGATAAGCCTGCGCCGCGGCGTCCTTGTTTTGCTCGGCCAACGTCAAGTTCGCCAGACCCGACAGATACACCGCATCGAAATTGCGCGCATTTCTTGCGATGGCCTGCGTCAGCCAAGGTAGCGCTTCCTTCGGATCGCCAAAAGCGATACGCGCCCGGCTCAACGTCATCTGCGCGAAATCATTCTTGGGGTATTTACCGGCCTCGCTCGCGATCTTGCCGAGCAGCGCTTGGCCCGCCGGCTTGGCCGGGCAGGATTTGACGGCAGCGTCGAGCATGACGAAATCGCTGGCCGCTTCCGGCAACGCGGTGAAGTTGACCGTGGCCGCAGGCAGATACGGCACGTCCACTTGCAGCACCTTGACCGACGTGCGACGGTAGCGCCACATCTCGGTCCCCAACTGGGACGCTTTCAAATCGAACGCGCCCTCGAACGACGCCACCGGGTCCTCGCCCTGGTAGACCGAGTTCAGGTATTTGGTGAGGCGGCTGCGGTTGTCTTCGGAACCCAGCATGTAATGCATCAGCAGCCAGGACTTGGCGGCGAACTCGAGGCGCACACCTGCAACGCCAGCGTAGTTTTTGGCGTTGCCGGTATTTTGCGTGAGCACGTCGGTGTAGTCGAGGCTGTAGCGGTGACCCTCGTCGAGGAAGTCGAGGTATTGCGCGATATTCGGCGGCGTTTTACCGACGATCATCTGCGCGTCGGTGAAGCGCACGCTGGCGAAGTACTGGGCGAATCCGTCGATGAACGCGGCCGGCGCACGGATATCCGTGTGACGATAAACGAAGTGGCGCGTGTAGGCCTCGAAGATGTAGGAAAGCCCTTCGTTCTGTGGCGTTTCGCCCAGATGGAAACCGAAGCCCTGCACCCCGGCGGCGCAGCTGCTGTACAGGCCGATGGCATCTGCCGGCAGCGCGGCGTCGATGCCGCTCAGGCCGGCGACCCGGTCCTGGTAGTAAAAGGTCAGCTTCTGCTCGGAACTGTTGGCCTTGCGGTAGGGCTTGGTGTAACTGCGCAGCAGGAAATCGAGACGCTCCAGATTATTCAGCAGCTCGGTTGCCGCTTCGCGCTTGGTATCGGCGTACACGACGAAGTGCTGGCTCTCGGCGCGGAACCATGGCGACGCTTTTTTGTAATTGGCGATGGTAACACTTTGCGTTGGCTGGGGCGCCCCGCTTTGTTGGGCGGCGGCGTGGGACATCGAGAGGATGCCGAGCGCCGCAAGCGCTCCGGCACGAATTGCATTGTGCATGTTTGTCTCAGGTAAAATTTTCCCAACACGATAGCACAAACGATGTATTTATTTGCAACTGTTTTTTCCCAGACATTGCAGGATCGCGCAATCTTTTGCCGCCTGTACTTCCAGACACTGTCCGCGCAGACCGCGCAGTTGCTGTTCAAGGCTGCGCAGTTGGGCGATGCGGTCGGCCACCTCGACGATATGCTTGTCGAGCAGCGCGTTCACGGCGCCGCAGCTTTGTTCGGGCTCGTCGCGGAAAGTCAGCAGGCTGCGGATCTCGTCCAGGGCCATGTCCAGCGAGCGGCAGTGCCGGATGAACTGCAACCGCTCCAGATGGGCGCCGCGATAGAGCCGGTAGTTGCCGCCGGAGCGCGCCGGCGCGGGCAGCAAGCCCTGCTGCTCGTAGTAGCGGATCGCCTCCACCGTATAGCCGGTCCGGGCGGCCAATTCACCGATTCGCAGTTGATCCTGTCGCATGGCTTGACCTTGTAGTGACTTCAGGGTTTCTAATGGCGACTATACAGGGAAAGGAAAACGCATGTCCGACTGCTGCTCTGGAGGTTGTGCACCGACGAAACCGGTGGTCGATCCGCGCTATCGCCGCATTTTATGGATCGCGCTGCTGGTCAATACGCTCATGTTCGGCGTCGAACTGGCCGGCGGCCTGGTCGGCAATTCGGTCGCCTTGCTGGCCGACGCCGTCGATTTTCTGGGCGATGCCGGCAATTACGCGCTGTCCCTGCTGGTGCTGGGTTCAACGCTGACGTGGCGCGCGCGCACGGCGCTGTTCAAGGGCGTGACGATGGGGGCATATGGCGTTTTCGTGCTCGGCAAGGCCGCGTGGCACATGGTGTCCGGCCCTGTGCCCGAGGCGGCCGTGATGGGAGGCATCGGCCTTGCCGCGCTGGTTGCCAACGGCTCGGTCGCGTTGCTGCTGTACGCCTATCGCGACGGCGACGCCAATATGCGCTCGGTGTGGTTGTGCACGCGCAACGACGCGATCGGCAACGTGGCCGTCATGCTGGCGGCGCTGGGCGTGTTCGGCACACAAAGCGGCTGGCCCGACATCGGCGTGGCGCTGGTGATGGGCTGCCTAGCCCTAAGTGCCGCGCGCCAGGTCATCACCCAGGCCAGCGGGGAAATGTCAAAAAGCCGCGAGGCCATAAAAATATCTGAAATACGCAGGACGGATCAGCCGAAGGCGTAATCCGCCCTGTATGCGCCGTCACCGAAGCGGAGGACGACGAAGCAGGCTCAGTTCAGCTTACCCGCACCAGCCTTGGCTGGCACGGTTGTCTGCGCCGCAGCCGCAGTCTGCAATGTGTACGCATACGGCGGCGTCCACAAGTTCGCCGCGCTTGGCGGCGCAAACCCGCACTGGCCGTCAATCGAGTTGCTCCCCGAGCGGTCGCTGCTGAATATATGTCCCGACGAGCGGAAACCAATGAAGCTCTTGCCCTTGATTACCTTGCCGCAGAAATCCTCGAGCTTCAAGCCCTCGATCGTGTAGTAGTTATTCTGTAGCAGCATGTTCGACTGGTAGCGCGCATCGCTGCCGCCTTCGAACTTGATGTCCGGATTCTTGGTCGTGGTACTTCCTGTCACAACGTTGTTGAACATGTGCACCTGACCAAAGCGGTTCAGCGGCAATCGCGTGGTCGCGCCGTTCCACCAGTTGCCCGAGAACGTCACGTGCAGGCGGCCGGCGTCGCTCCAGGCACGGCCGGAATCGCCGTTACCCACCAGGGTGGTCTTGTGGTGATTGGCGAACAAGCTGTTGGCAATGGTGACGAAATCGCTGCCGCGCACCACGTCGAGCGCGCCGTCGTGCCGCGTCTTGTAGCTGCCGGTCGCGCTCGAATCCGGCGTGTCGCCATCGCTGACGGTGAGGTGGTCGATGTAGATATTCTGCGCCCGTCCCAACGTGATGCCGTCTGCGTAGGCGTTGGCCGTATCCTCGGGATTCACATCCCACGGCGCGTCGAGCGCCAGATTGCGGACGATGACGTTGCGGGTCCAGGTTGGATAGTCGTCGCCATCCTTGCCGTCGGCGATCCACTTTTTGAAGTCCGACTCCGGATCGCCGCCGGGCGCCAGCGCCAGCTCGCCGCCGATCAGCAGCGAGGTGCCGGTGATGCGCGCCGGCCGACCCTGCGCATCGTTGATCCCCACCAGCGTGGTGTTGGACGGCAGGCTGATCGAGCCGCCGAACTTCTGGTCCGAGTAGCTGGTGTACTCGCGGAAGACGGTGTTGTTCTGGCTCCAGCGCAGATCGATATGGCCGATCACGCGGATGATCTTCGGTTCGTTGCCGGCCTGCTGGATGGCGGCGATCAACTGCTGGCCGTTGTAGACGGTATAGACGCGGTTGGCGGTTGCCGAAGCACCGCCCGTCACCACCACGTTGCCTTTGCGCGACCACGCGTGCCAGCCGGCTGCGGGCGCGCTCTGGCGCTCGAAGGTGAGCACGCCACCGGTCGGATCGGCCGAGGCGAACTGCCAGGTCGGCAGCTTGGGCGCAGCCATGTAGCTGGCGGGATCGTGCTGGCCGTTCACCAGCGCTGGGGCCGAGTAATTGCGCACCCCGTACTGGGCGGTTTGCAACGGCGTGCTGGCGCCGACCAGGATGGCGGCGTCGATGGCGGCTTGCGCCGAAGTGGCCACCAGGATGCTGGCAACAAGAACAGTGTATTTCATGCGTGTCTCCAATGTGGAAGTAACGTGCGGCGTGCGTTCTTTGGTGAACGCTTCATTTTCTGCTCGCGCTACGGTCCGTACCCGCGTGGGGACGCCTTGCCTGACGCAATGCGAAATCAATTTTCGATCTGAAAATCGACAACAATGTCCGCCGGAGGCGGTGACGGTTGGCCACGCGGATCGCGACGGACATTTTCCAACTGGGTGGGTACGGACAAACATTCAGCATCCGGACAGCGATGGCTGAAACAGGCACCTTGCGTACCTGTCGCCGTTGCGAGGAGGGCGGTGGGCCGAGTTCGCGCAGGTCAAAGATCCGGCGCCGGCGAACCCTGGAGGGCGCGTATCGACGTCGATGAAGGAATACTAATCCTGAAGAAAGAAATATGCAATCTTGGATTTATGTTATGTCGCATCCCAAGTTGCAAGCCAGCTTGAGCGTCAGGGCTGCAATGGCGTGGGCAGCCCGGCGTACTCCGATATTAATTGCACCGCCGGAGCTGTTACGCTATGATACTTCAACAATTATGGAATTATGGAAGCACTTCATGGACACCAACGACGTACTCAAGGCGCTGGCCGCGATCGCGCAGGAGAGCAGGCTGGCCGTATTCCGCCTGCTGGTGCAGGTCGGACCGGCCGGCATGGCCGCCACCAGGATCGCCGAGCAATTAAACATCGCCCCGTCGTCGCTTTCGTTCCACATGAAAGAGCTCTCGCACGCCAAGCTGATCACTTCACGCAATGAAGGCCGGTTCGTCATCTATTCGGCTGACGTTGGCGTCATGAACGGCCTGATCGGGTACCTGACCGAAAACTGCTGCGGCGGCGTTCCCTGCGGCCCGGCCGGCTGCGCCACAAATTGCCCGTCCATCTGACCAGGAAAACGCCATGCCAGAAATAGCCCGTAACGTTCTCTTCCTTTGTACCGGCAACTCCTGCCGTTCCGTCATCTCCGAAGCCACCTTCAATCATCTGGCGCCGCCCGGATTGAAGGCGATCAGTGCCGGCAGCCAGCCTGTGGGCAAATTGCATCCGCGCGCGGTTTCGCTGCTGGCGAGCAAGGGCATCCCGACCGCAGGCTATTTCAGCAAGTCGTGGAATAATCTGCCGGTCAGACCGGACATCGTCGTCACGGTGTGCGGCAGCGCCGCCGGCGAAACGTGTCCGGCCTATCTTGGGCCGGTGACCCGTACCCACTGGGGCGTCGACGACCCGGGCCACGTCATCGGCACGGAAGAGGAAATCGACGCCGCGTTCGAAGCAACCTACCGCATCATCCGCGCGCGCGTCGAGGCGTTCCTCGCGCTGCCACTCGCCGAGCTGGCCAACGACCAGTCAGCGCTGAAAGTCGAGCTCGATAAAATCGGCCACATCACCACCTAAATCCAAGGTCTGGCCATGGTTGCTGCGTTTTTGATTTTTCTTACCACATTAATTCTTGTGATCTGGCAGCCACGCGGGCTAGGCATCGGTTGGAGCGCCGCCGCCGGGGCCGTCGTGGCACTGCTCGCCGGCGTGATCCATGTCGCCGACATCCCCGTGGTGTGGCATATTGTGTGGAACGCCACCGGCACGTTCGTCGCGGTGATCATCATCAGTCTGTTATTGGATAAGGCGGGCCTGTTCGAGTGGGCCGCGCTTCACGTGGCGCGCTGGGGGCAGGGTAGCGGCAAACGCTTGTTCGTATTGCTGGTCCTGCTGGGCGCCGCCGTGGCCGCGCTGTTCGCCAACGATGGCGCGGCGCTGATCCTGACGCCGATCGTCATCGCCATATTGCGCGCGCTGCGCTTTAGCGCCAAGGCCACGCTTGCCTTTGTCATGGCGGCGGGCTTTATCGCCGATACGGCCAGCCTGCCGCTGGTGGTGTCCAACCTGGTCAATATCGTATCGGCCGACTATTTCGATATCGGCTTCGCCCGCTACGCCGCCGTCATGGCGCCCGTCAATCTGGTCTCCGTGGCTGCGACGCTGGGCGCACTGTTGTGGTTCTTCCGCAAGGACATCCCGGCCAACTACGCGCTGGCCCAGCTGAGAGCGCCGCACGAGGCGGTCCACGACCGCGCCACCTTCATCACCGGCTGGTGGGTGCTGGTCCTGCTGCTGGCAGGGTGCTTCTGGCTCGATCCATTGGGCGTGCCGATCTGCGCTGTCGCGGCGGCCGGCGCCGTCTTGCTGCTGGGGGTCGCCGCGCGCGGCCATCGTATCTCGACACGCGCCGTGGTCCGTGACGCGCCGTGGCAAATCGTGATTTTCTCACTGGGCATGTATCTGGTGGTCTACGGCTTGCGCAACGCCGGTCTCACCGTTTACCTGACCGGCGTACTCGACGAATGCGCCGCCTATGGCGTGTGGGGAGCGGCGCTCGGAACCGGGCTGATCACGGCGTTGCTGTCGTCAATCATGAACAATATGCCGACCGTTCTGATTGGCGCGCTGTCGATCGACGCGACCACCGCCCAAGGCGCGGTGCGCGAGGCCATGATCTATGCCAACGTTATCGGCAGCGACCTCGGCCCTAAAATCACGCCGATCGGCAGCCTCGCCACGTTGCTGTGGCTACATGTCCTGTCGAGCAAGGACATAAAGATCTCCTGGGGCTATTATTTCCGCGTCGGCATCGTGCTGACCCTGCCGGTGCTGTTGATCACGCTGGCGGCACTGGCGTTGCGGCTAGCCTGAAAACGCATGAACCAACCTGGACTCAACATGGAAAAGATCACCGACCTGCCCAACATCAATCCAGACCAGATCGATTTGCCGACGCCCGACAAGCTGGCCCAAACCGGCGACCTGAATCATCCGCCGCGCATCCTGATGCTATACGGCTCGCTGCGGGAGCGCTCGTTCAGCCGCTTCCTGACAGAAGAGGCGGCCCGCATCCTGGAGCACTTCGGCGCCGAGGTGAAAATTTTCGATCCGATGACGTTGCCGATGGCCGGCAGCGTGGACGACGATCATCCGAAAGTTGTGGAGCTGCGCGAACTGTGCCTGTGGTCCGAGGGCCAGGTGTGGTGCAGCCCGGAGCGCCATGGCGCCGTCACTGCCGTGATGAAGAACCAGATCGACTGGATTCCGCTGGAGATGGGCGCGGTCCGTCCCAGCCAGGGCCGCACGCTGGCAGTCATGCAGGTGTGTGGCGGCTCGCAGTCATTCAACGTGGTCAATACGTTGCGCCTGCTCGGGCGCTGGATGCGCATGTTCACCATTCCCAACCAGTCGTCGGTGCCGATGGCCTACAAAGAATTTGATGACGCGGGGCGCATGCGGGCGTCGGCCTATTACGACCGGGTGGTCGATGTCATGGAGGAGCTGTTCAAGATGACGCTGTTGCTGCGTGGCCGCACACACTATCCGACGGACCGCTACAGCGAGCGCAACGAACGGCACATGAAATTGATCGACGCGGCCGCCAAGCGGATTTGATCCGACGCACCGCAAGTGACATGGGCGATCACCAGTCTTTGCCCCAAGGCCAAAACAACGGATAATGGCGGCCAACTCATTTTGCGCACCAGATTGGAATTCCCATGGAAATTAAGGTCAACTTCCTCGATAAGCTACGTCTTGAAGCCAAGTTCGACGATTTCACCGTCATCGCCGATCAACCGATCCGCTACAAGGGCGATGGCTCCGCGCCAGGTCCGTTCGACTATTTCCTGGCTTCGTCGGCACTGTGCGCCGCTTACTTCGTCAAGTTGTATTGCGTAACTCGCAATATTCCAACCGAAAACATCCGCCTGTCGCAGAACAATATCGTCGATCCGGAAAACCGCTACCAGCAGATTTTCAAGATTCAAGTGGAACTGCCGGCGGATATCTCCGACAAGGACCGCCAGGGCATCTTGCGCTCGATCGACCGCTGCACCGTGAAAAAGGTGGTGCAGGCCGGGCCCGAGTTCGTGATCGAAGAGGTCGAGAATCTGGACGCGGACGCCCAGGCGCTGCTGACCCTGAATCCCTCTGGCGATGCCAGCACCTATATCGCCGGCAAGGATTTGCCGCTGGAGCAGACCATCGCCAACATGTCCGGCATTCTGGCGGGGCTGGGCATCAAGATCGAGATCGCCTCTTGGCGCAACATCGTTCCCAACGTCTGGTCGCTGCACATCCGCGACGCGCACTCGCCGATGTGCTTCACCAACGGCAAGGGCGCGACCAAGGAAAGCGCGCTGGCGTCGGCCTTGGGCGAATACATCGAGCGACTGAACTGCAACCACTTCTACGCGGGCAGCTATTGGGGCGAAGACATCGCCAACGCACCGTTTGTGCATTATCCGAACGAGCGCTGGTTCAAGCCCGGCCGCAAGGATGCGCTGCCGGCCGACATCCTCGACGAGTATTGCCTGGAAATCTATGACGCCGATCGCGAGCTGCGCGCCTCGCATCTGTACGACACCAACTCGGGCAACACCGAGCGTGGCATCTGCTCACTGCCATTTGTCCGCAAGTCGGACGGCGAGGTAGTCTATTTCCCGTCCAATCTGGTTGAAAACCTTTACGTCAGCAACGGCATGAGCGCCGGTAACACCCTCGCCGAAGCGCAGGTTCAATGCCTGTCTGAGATTTTCGAAAGGGCGGTCAAGCGCGAAATTCTGGAAGGCGAGATCGCCTTGCCCGATGTGCCGCAAGAAGTGCTGGCCAAGTATCCGGGCATCGTCGCCGGCATCAAGGGCCTGGAAGAGCAGGGTTTCCCGGTGCTGGTCAAGGATGCATCGCTCGGCGGCACTTATCCCGTGATGTGCGTGACGTTGATGAATCCCCGGACCGGCGGCGTGTTCGCCTCGTTCGGCGCGCACCCAAGCCTGGAAGTGGCGCTCGAGCGCAGCCTGACGGAACTGCTGCAAGGCCGCAGCTTTGAAGGCCTGAACGATTTGCCGCGACCAACGTTTGTCAGCAACGCCGTCACCGAGCCGAATAACTTTGTCGAACACTTCATCGATTCCAGCGGGATCGTTTCATGGCGCTTTTTCAGCGCCAGGGCGGATCACGATTTCGTCGAGTGGGACTTTTCGGGCCAGGGCGAAAACTCCAACGCCGAGGAAGCCGCCACCTTGTTCGGTATCCTCGAAGGCATGGGAAAAGAGGTGTACACGGCCGTGTACGACCAGTTGGGCGCGACCGCCTGCCGGATACTGGTGCCGGGCTATTCGGAAGTCTATCCGGTGGAAGATCTGATCTGGGACAACACCAACAAATCGCTGCTGTTCCGTTCCGATATCCTCAACTTGCACCGCCTGGACGACGACAGCCTGGAAGCGCTGCTGGAACGTCTGGACAACAGTGAGCTGGACGAATACGGCGACATCGCGACGTTGATCGGCATCGAATTCGACGAGAACACGCCGTGGGGCCAGCTGACCACCCTGGAGCTGAAGCTGCTGATCAACCTCGCCTTGCAGGATTTCGAGGAAGCCAAGGAGCTGGTGGAAGCCTTCCTCCAGTACAACGACAATACCCTCGAGCGCGGACTGTTTTATCAGGCCGTGAACGTGGTGCTGGAAGTGCTGCTGGACGACGACCTGGAGATGGACGACTACGTGGTCAATTTCCGCCGCATGTTTGGCGACGAGCGGATGGACGCGGTGCTGGGAACGGTTGACGGCAGCGTGCGCTTCTACGGCCTGACGCCAACCAGCATGAAGCTTGAAGGTCTCGACAGGCATGCGCGCCTGATCGACAGCTACAAGAAATTGCACGTCGCAAGGGCCAAGGCGGCGGGGTGACCCTGCGGCCACTCCCGTCCATCCCACGTAAGCGCCGCGCCGGGGCTTACGGTTTGATCACCGCCACCGCGCCGCCGGACGGCGCCAGCTTCAGGGTGATGCTGCCGGAGGCGGTGACTTTGCTGTCGCTGGCCTTCAGATGCGTGGGGGCGGCGCCATCCTGCAGCACGTGCGCGTTGTGCGCACCTTGGCCGAGGAAGGACAACGGCACTTTCACCGTCCGCGCCGCCTCGTTGGTCATCGCGCCGATGTACCAGGTGTCGCCCTTGCGCCGGGCCGAGACGATGTACTGGCCGATATCGCCGGCCAGGATGCGGGTCTCATCCCACGCGGTCGGCACCGTCTGGATGAATTCCGCGCCGTCGGCGTTGGCGTAGGCGGCCGGGGCGTCCGCCACCATCTGGAACGGACTGTCGTAGACCACGTACATCGCGAGCGCCTGGCCGCGCGTGGTCATCACCATCGGCTCGTGGTTGCGATGTTTGAACTCGGCCGGCGTAACGTTGCGGAAGCCGCCCGGCGTGTAATCCATCGGTCCGAGGATCATGCGCGTGAACGGCAAGGTCACGTTGTGCGTGGCCGTGATGCGCGCGCTCCACTTGTTGTTCTCAGCTCCCAGCACGCCTTCTTGCGTGATGTAGTTCGGCCAGGTGCGATTCAGGCCGGTCGGAGGATAGGCGCCGTGCAGGTTGACCATCAGGTGGTGCGCGGCCGCTTTCTCCAGCACCTTGTGGTACCAGTCGACCATTTCCTGGTCGTTGCGGTTCATGAAGTCCACCTTGACGCCCTTGATGCCCCACGCTTCGTACTGCTTGAAGGCCGCATCCATCTGCGCGTCCAGCTGCTGCCACTGCACCCACAGCCACACGCCCACGCCTTGCGACTTGGCGTATTGGAGCAGGGCGGGCATATCCATCTCCGGCTTGCCGCGCGTGACGTCCGCATCCGGATTCGGCTCGATGTCGCTGCCGACCGACCAGCCTTCATCGATCAGAATGTCCTCCAGCTTCATGCGCTTGGAAAAATCGACAAACGCTTTATACGTGGCGGTGTTGACGCCGGCATTAGGTACATCGACCGCCCAATCATTCCACCAATCCCAGGAGGTCTTGGCCGGTTTGATCCAGCTGGTGTCCTTGATTTTCGACGGCGCAGCCAGCGTCGGGATCAACGAGGACGCGGCCAGGTCGCCCGGCGCATCGGCCAGCATCACCACGCGCCACGGCGTCTGGAAGCCTTGTCCCTTCAGCTGCACAGTTGCCGAGACGGATTTGCGGGAGCGGAAGTTGCGGTCGTTGTCGAAGCGCGGCGGCAGCGTGACCGCCACGCCCAATCCCGCATCGCCACGGCCGGACAGGAAGAAACCGGGATAATCTTTGACGTCCGATTCGGCGATGGCGAAGGTCGTCTGGCCCGCACCGGTCTTGCACACCAATGGCGAGATGTAATGGTGGAAGTTGCGGATCTTGGACGACTTGGTCTGGTCGTACTCGGCCTCGAAGCTGGTGTCGAAGCGGCCCATGTTGGCGCCCCAGCAGTCGAAGTCCTTGGCAAAGTTGAACTGCGTGGCCTCGTTCTTGACGTTGATTTTGCTCACGCCGGCTTGTTCCGGCAGCGCGTAACGGAAGGCGACGCCGTTGTCGTAGGCCCGCACCAGCAGGTGGAAGCTGAGCGGTTTGCCGGCGGCGGCGAACGCCAGGTCGGCGTGGTTGTAGTGGTCTGGCGCGCTGCGCGCTTTGCCCAGCACGATGTCGTAGGTTTCGTTGACGGTACCACCGGTGCGGCCGGTCAGCTTGGCGCCGGCGCCGATGGCGCCAATGTCCATGCTCAATCCGAGTGGCGAAGGTTCGATGATGGTCTTGCCGTTGCGGCTGACGGAATAGGTCAGCTTGTCGCTGTCGACGGTTACCTCGTTGCTGCCGTTGGGCGATTTGACGGTGATCGTTTCCGCGTTGGCGGAGGCCGTCGCGGCAAGTAGCGTGGTCATCGCGATCAGGGTGGCGGCGCGGGCGTGATCTTGCATGTGGTGGTGTCTCCGAAGTAATTGGGGGTTTCGTCTTAATTGCCAATGCCGCTAAATTGTATTGCGTTACGCGCAATATTCCTATCGAAACATAGGCTTTTGCCAAACAAAATTTTTGGCCCTGGGAACGTCGATTGAGGTTGAATTGGACTCTCGACGAAATTTTGCGGACTTTCGGACGTAGAAAGTCCTCCTCCCGTTGGATATAGTGAACCCTCTCAACCACTTCACTGGAGCAAACATGAAAACCGTCCTCATCACCGGCTGCTCGTCGGGCTACGGCCTGCAAACCGCGCTGCACTTCCACGACAAAGGCTGGACCGTCATCGCCACCATGCGCACACCGAATGCGGACATCCTGCCGCGATCCGAACGCATGCGCCTCGTTGCGCTCGACGTGACCAATCCAGAAAGCGTTACCGCCGCTATCAATGCGGCCGGCCCGATCGACGTGCTGGTGAATAACGCCGGCATCGGCGCCGTGGGCGCTTTCGAAGCGACGCCGATGTCGTTGATTCGCGAACTGTTCGAGACCAACATCTTCGGCGCCATGGCGATGATGCAGGCGGTCATTCCGCAGTTCCGCGAGCGCCGGGCAGGCGTGATTGTCAACGTGACTTCGAGCACCACGCTCGCGTCATTCCCGCTTGCTGGCGCTTACACGGCCACCAAGACAGCGCTGGACGGCCTGACCGGGTCGGTAGCCCACGAGCTTGCCGCCTTCAACATCCGTATCAAACTGGTGGAACCAGGCTACGGGCCGGGTACACGCTTTGCCGAGAACGGGGGCGCACGCATGCAAGGCCTCATCCCGCCTGCTTACATACCGTTCGCCGAGCCGGTCTTTGCCGCATTCGCGAATCCGGCGCTGGTCACGACGGCGCAGGACGTCGCCGAGATGGTGTGGAAAGCAGCGAACGACACCTCTGAGCAACTGCATTTCGCCGCAGGCGCGGATGCTGTCGCGCTGGCGAACGCGCAGGCTGATCGAAAGCAGGGGGCTTAAAGAGAGCGGGACGACGCGTATCGGCTGGGCGATTGGCCCACGTGCCGGGTGAAGGCAACGCTGAATGTGCTGATGGACCCGTAGCCGACGCGCTCGGCAACTTCGGACACGGACAAGCCTTCCCGGCGCAGAAGGTCTTTTGCGATCTCGGTGCGCCAGGAAAGCAGGTATTCCATAGGCGGCACGCCGACCGTTCGCGTGAACCGATTGAAGAATGCGGACCGGGAAAGGGCGGCTGTGCGCGCAAGTTCGCCCACGGTCCACGCACGATCTACTTGGGCGTGCATTTGCTTCAAAGCCGGTGCAAGCCGCTCATCGCCCAGGCCGCGCAGCAAACCCGGCGGCGCGCTGCCAGCGGTCGTCGAGCGCATGGCTTCGACCAGCATCATCCCGATCAATCGAGACAGCATGAACTCGGTACCGGGCTGCTGATCGGCGTATTCCTCGCCCAGCATATGGACAAGTTGTGTAAGTCGTCTTGAGTTTTGGACGTGTACGACGCCTGGCAACAACGAGATCAGCAGCTTCGGATCTGCGTTGTCGAACAAAAAAGCGCCGCCAAGTGAGCGCATCTCGGGTTGACCGTCTTGGTCGCCGTAACGGCGCTCATCGGCGCCTTCGGTCATCGTGTGAGGATCGGCATGTATGCAGGGTCCGGGATCGATGCTTGAAATAGTAAATGGCGGGGTTGCGGGCAATAACACGAAGTCGCCGGCGCTGATCGTTATGGGGTCGTGGCCGTCGACGGCCAGCAGACAGCTTCCTTCCAATATGATACAGAAGCTGGGCTTGCCGTACGAGGAATAGCGAATGGCCCATTTTCCCTTGCCGCTGATTGGATTCGCGAAGACTCCATACGGCTGTAGGAGCCGGACAACTTGACTCAATGGGTCGCTCATGGGGCATAAGGGTTAGCTAAACAAATGAGGACTTTACCACGAGGGTAATTCTGGCTGATCCATAATGCGTTTCCGCGTGGTCAGCGTCGGGTTGGGATCCGTCGGCACCATTGCCGGGTCTGACTAAAATTTCGCATAATTTATATTCCCTGTAGTCGCCTGCTCTGCGACCCGCATGTTTGCGGCGTTCGCGTCCCCCGGTGTCAAAAATAAATTGACACTCATCACGACCACGACGGTTGCGGCCGTCGCTGCGGCCCTTTCCATAAAAACCGACCAAAGCGTCGGCTTGCCTTCCTTTTCCGCACGGTCTATGCATGCTGCGCCCACCACGTGTAGAGGGTCGATGTTGAGCTGCATTGCAATTTTTAGACACGTCTCATCGTCCATTACGCGCCGACCTGTTTTGTAGTGGCTGACAGCTGGTCCGCTCAGGTCCAGCAATTTGGCAATCCCGGCATCGTTGGTGCCGGTCTTGTTCTGCAAATCCAACAAGTATTTCACGCTTTTCATATATTTCTCCTTGACATGCATTACACCTGTAATCTATCGTTACACCTGTAATGCTTACGCCTGTAATGTAGTAAGGATCGTAGGGGTAAACCGGTGCTCAGTCAACCAGTTAACGCTATGAAATCTATCCAATTATCACTTTGACCGGTTCTTCTCTCGTCGCCGCCGCTCAGCCCGGAAGCCGATGTAGGTCAGGACTGCACAGAGCGCTAGACCGGGTACGGCGTATGTGAGGAACAGGTTGATGAATAGGTTAAATATTTCTTTTTGATTGGTGGGCGGCATGGATTTTGATCTCGTGATTTTTTTGAAAGTACTCCTCGCGATTGTATTGCATACAGGAATTCTTTATTTCATTTTCCGTCAACTCGACAAACTGTTCGGTGCCAAAAAATGAACGTCCAAAGCATGCATTTGCCCGGTGACCGGTATCGCATTCAGTTGCGTTTGGTTGGCGAGGCTCAGTGGGTAGATAGCACTGAGCACTCCGAGCTTTTCCCGTCGGAGTGGTCTGCTCAGCTGGTTAGGGAACTCAATGAGGTTGCTGACGGCATCGTGTATCAGGCTGTGCTGGTTGGTGCTTGTGCTGATGAGTCTGTGCTTGCCGTTGTCGCTGACGATGTGCGCATCCGGGATGTGTCTTTGACGGTCGCTGAGGACGCCATGTTGCGCATGTGGTTGCCCTTGCAAATCGAGTGCCTTGACGCCTCGGTAGCTGACTCTAAACGTTGGGAGATATGGCGCTGGCAAGCTGACGCCGCCCGGTTGTTGCTCCAAAAGATTTCGTGACTTGTCACACTAATTCGTTGCGTCGTTGAGACGCTTTTTTAATACCCGCTCTAGAGGGCGGTAACTTCGGAGAATTCCATGAAAGCTAAGATCGAGATTGTCCACGTCGTACAGGTAGCAGGTACGTCCCGTAAGACCGGCAATGACTACGACATTCGCAACGCGCAATGCGTCGTACGTGATGCTGATCCTGAAACCGGCGAGGTCAAGCCACGCATCGGTGTGCTGTCGCTTCCCGCACGCTACAAGGATTTGCCAAAGGGCGTCTATCACGTCGAGTTTGACGCTGCCGTTGGTCAGAATGGGCGCATCGTCTCTGAAGTCGCCGACATCCGCGCATGGGATGCCACCGCTGTTGACACGGCACCGCGCAAGGTAACCGTTGAAGTTCTCGGCGTAACGCCTTTGTCCGGCTTCTCCAAAAAGGCTCTCAAAGATTACGACATGCGCCTTGCTGATTGCATCGTCCACAAGGTGGACCGCGAGACCGGTGACGTGTCCATGCTGGTCGGTGAATTGCTGGTGCCTGAAGCGTACAAGGATATCAAGCCGGGTACTTACGACGTCGAATTTCAGCTCTTGATTAGCCAGGACAAACGGATTGGTGGCCGCGTCGCGAGCATGCAGTTGCAGCATTCTGCAAAGGCTATTTCGCCTCAAGTCAAGCCCTCCGTGCCTCCAGTAGCTTCTGCTGCCGGTAAGGCTGCTGCGTAATCATGCCCGCGTGTCTCAAGTCGTGGAGTTTGTTTTCTATTTCTCCTGACTCGTCATTTAGGTTTGTCGTGTTGTCGTCTACTGCTACTGGTGGGACTACCGGTGCTAGAGCGACTGTGTTGGTGCCTGACACTACTACAACCGACTTGGCAAACTGCGCTGCCGTGGCTTTATCAGGTGCTGAGTTTCAATCGCTGACTGCGCGCATTACGACGCTTGAGAACAAACCGGCGTCATCAACAGGGGGTTCCACGGTGAATGTTACCGCTGATATTTTTGTGGGTGCTGCGTTGGTGTGCATCTTCGTGTTGGGCTGGATCGCTGGGGCACAACGATGAAGCAGTTGTTTTTATCGGTGCTGCCTGTGTTGTTCCTGCTGGCGGTGTTCGTGGGAGCCGTTCACTTCGTTGCATTTATCGTGCGGCGTTTTAAGGGGATGTAGATGAGTTCGTTGTCCGCAGTGCAGATCATAGCGTTGTGTTTTACGGCCTTCGGTCTTGGGTACATGGGCGGTTCTTTGCAGCGTATCGCAAGACGCGCTATCGAGATTCTTGATTAATTTTTTCGTTGTACTGGATGGCTTGCCGAACCTTCCTTTTATGTTGGCTCATTTCTAGGGAAATTGTATGAACATCAAAAAAATCGCCGCTGCTGCGGTTGCTGTAATGGGTTCCGGTGCCGCCTTCGCTGCCGATCCGGGTGTTGACGCCATCACCGGCCTGAGCGCCACCGCAACGCTGTACATCACGGCAGCTTTCGGCGTCGCTGTGGTCGTTGCTGGCGGCTTCTGGGGCATCCGCTTCATGAAAAAAGCGTTCTCGGCCGCGGCGTAATCGTCGCTGTCTGATCTATTTTTCGGGGCGACTAGTGCGCCCCTTTTTTTTTGAGTTGTTCGTCGTAAGGTGAATTATGAGACGTTATTTCTTCGCGCTGTGCTGTTTATTGCTGCTCTGTGGTCAGGCGTCGGCGGCTCGGAAATTTTCGTTTAGCTTTTACATGAACGGCTCTCGCTCTTACCCTCTTGATCCCATTACATGCCTGCCGATTTCTGTTGGTTTGAAGGTAGACGGTTTTGTCGCTGATGCCGCCGACGTTTTGTGTAATGAAGCCGAATTATCTGCTTCCGTGATTAACGGCTCGTCGTTTACGGTTCGTCGGAAGCAAGATGGTTACACCATGTCTATCGGTGTGCAAAGGATTTCTGGCGATTGTCTGAAAGGTCGAGTCGCTGGGCCTGTTACCGTTCCTCTGGCTTACGTCGACAAAGATAATATCGATAAAGTGTTGCAGGTTATTCGTGATCCGATGACGCTTAAAGGTAGTCAGGGTGGATGCGAGATCGCTGCTACTGAAGTAGGCGGGTGCATCATGTATACGGCCAATCAGCCAGCCTTAAAGGAGTGTACCGTTTATTTTGCGGAGACCGGTGGCGAAACTGGCGCAGATGCATCGATTGATAGTTCTGTTCCCGCTTATACCGGTGGGGCGGGCGGTGGTGGTGGTGGTGGTGGTGGTACTACACCTGGGGATGGCGGAGGTGCTACACCTGGTGATGGCGGTGGTACGACTCCCGGTGGCGGTGGTACGACTCCTGGTGGTGGCGGCACTACTCCTGGCGATGGTGGTGGCGGCACTACACCTGGTGGTGGGGGTACTACGCCCGGTGGCGGCGGCACTGGTGACACTCAGGCTCATTGTGGCGCTCCGGGTCAGCCCGCTTGTGCGATCAGTGAGGGCAATACCCCTACAGGTATCGGCGGTTTAATGGACGGTCTGATGAAGCTTGTGGACGGTCTCGGTGAGGGTCGTCAAACCGGGATCGACGATGCTAAATCCAACGACGGCAAGAATACTGATGTCGCTAATTTCGCTATGAGCATTCCGCGCGCTGAGTGTTCAAATCCTACCGTCACTGAACCATTCTCTGGTCGCGTATGGACGATAGAAATCTGTAAGTACATTGCGATGGCTGCTGTTGCGTTTGACGGATTTTGGGTGTTCGCTTTTGCTGTCGCGGTCATGTCCTTGGTTTCTCGTGCCACTCAAAAGCCTGTTGCATAACCGGATTCACTTATGCCAATTTTCGCCAATTTTCTCCTAAGTCTATTTACCGGTGTCGCCACGTGGCTCGCTAAATATCTCACACAAAAGATTTCCGTTGCGGTCGCTTTGATCACTATTGTTACCGCGCTGTTTGTTGGTCTCTACGCAGCCCTCAACACACTTATCAACGCTGGCCTGAGTGTTGTGGCGTCGTTCCACCCCATGTTCGGCGCTGGTGTCGCCATGGTTATCTCTCCTCATACTGCCTCGCTTATTTCCAGTTACGTTACCTTCTGGTCGTTGGTCGAACTGTATAAGTGGAAGGTCAACATAATTTCTATATGGACTCGCACGATATGACCGGCTCAATTATTGAGGTAGTTATTTTGCTTGGAACGTTTGTCACTGTTGTTGTGGTGATCCTCAAGGTGATCGTCGCCGATCTGCCAGATAACTTTTTGACCAAGTCCAACGACCGTTTAAAGCAAATGAAGGAAGAGAGAAATGGCCGTCTACGCGATCACGGGTAAGTTGGGTAGCGGTAAGGGTAAGGCGGGCATCGATCAGATCCGGCGTTACCTGAGTGCTGGGAAGCGAGTCGCGACAAACTGTGATGTTTTTCTTGAGCATTTGATGCCGCTTCGGAATCGCGCAACCGTCCTTCGAGTTCCTGACAAGCCTGCTGCTGTCGATCTTTACATGATAGGTAGCGGCAATCGGTTCGTAGATTTTGAGCCACTCCTGTCGTCTGGCAAAAATGGGTTTGATGCTGTCGCGCCTGCTCCTCGGTTGTTGCCCGGTTTTGATGAATCGCACAATGGGGCGCTAGTGCTCGATGAGTGTGGATCGTGGCTCAATACTCGGAACTTTCAAGATAAGGGCAGGGCGGAAATGCTGGAGTGGGCTATCCATGCGCGCAAATATGGCTGGGACATCTTTTTCATCATGCAGAACATATCCCAGGTCGATAAGCAGTTGCGCGATAGCTTGTTGGAATATGTCGTTCGATTGAATCGGCTTGATCGCATGAAAGTGCCTGTCGTGAGCGGGTTGCTGAAAGTTCTGACCGCCGGTGCGGCATCCGGCAATCTGCCGCGTGTCCATATCGGTGTCGTTCGGCTCGGCGCCAATCCTGATGGTCTTGTTGCCGACCGGTGGGTTTTTCGCGGCGACGATCTTAACGATGCGTACAACACTACGCAGGTGTTTTCGGATACCTATCCTCACTCGACACATTGCTTGCTCTCTGCTTGGCACTTGTCGGCTACGGTCGGCCTTCCCGCTGATTTCGTTGGTCCCGTTTTGCCCGGTCCCCTAGGGTTGCAGCTTCTAACCCCTCGTGCTTTGCCGCCTAAAAAAGTAAGTAAGCATATGACTAAATTTCTCGTGATTGCTATGTGCATCGGTGCCGCTATCGGCGCTTTTGGCTCCATGTGGTTCGCGCCTAAGGTCGTGTCCGGTGGTGGCTCGGTTGTGTCTCAGAGAGTGTTCTCTGACAAGGTGCACGGCGTTGGGTATGTTCGTGATTCCGTTGGACGCGTGTATCTAAATTTGTCCGATGGTCGTAGTGTCCAGCCCCTGAACATGATTGTTGGTGCGGGTGGAGCATATCAAGCTGAAATTGCTGCTGGTGAATGGGTTCGGGGTGGACAATGAAAAAACTATTTATACTGTTTATGGCGTTTCCGCTGTTTGCGCTCGCCGCTCCTGTTTCGTTCAATTTTAGCGAGGTATCGCTGTTGGCTTTTAGCCAAACAACTTTGAAGAATTTGCTGCACGTCGATTACGTAATCTCGCCTGACGTGTTGGCGATGGACAGAAAAATAACATTGAGCGTTGCTGATGTGGAGCAGTCGAAAGTGTTTGAATTTGTCGAAGGGATTTTGCGTCAGCAGGGGATAGCTGTTGAAAATCGTCGTGGTGTTTACTACTTGGTCCCGGCTGTTCGTAGTGACGCTGCATCCGTACCGGCAGTGTCCTTGCCCGCGCCGTCTTCTGCTTCTGTCGTTGAGGCAGTTTCCAGCTCCTTGTCGTCCGTCGTTGAATCGGCGTCTGGCATCCCGCGCAAGGATGACGATGAGTCCGAGTTGTACTCGCCTTTAAACCGGTCCAGTGATTTTCTTGCCGCCGTTGTCGGTTCGGCGTTCGGTGAAAAGTCGGTGACTGTTGCTGGGTCTGATGTAATGATCACAGGGTCTGACTCCCGCTTGAAGAAAATGCGGAAGCTTCTAGAGTCCGTGGACTCGTTGCCTAAACTTGTCGATGTGTCCGTGTCGTGGGTTGAGGTTACTAGTAATAGCGCTACTGGTCGCGGTCTCTCGCTGATGGCTAATGTGTTGGGTGCCAAGCTTGGCATGTCTCTCGGTGCGGTTGGTGGTGCCTCTGCTATCAGCGTGAAGAGCGCTAACTTTGAAGTGGTCATTGATGCGCTCAATACGGATGGACGGTTTAAGCAGGTGTCCAATAGCCGTGTCGTCGGTGATGATTATGAGAAGCTTGTTCTGACCGTTGGCGACGAGACGCCTACTATCGCCAGTACTGGCCGTGATAATTCCGGTAACTCGGTTCAGAACGTCGTCTATCGGCCTTCTGGTGTCATCGTTGATGTCCTGCCTAAGGTGCTTGGTAATGGGCGTATTCAGTTGCTTGTTGACGGCCAGATCAGCAGTTTTAAGG
The DNA here is from genome assembly GCF_979258245.1 of Duganella sp. AC917. NCBI lineage: Bacteria > Pseudomonadati > Pseudomonadota > Betaproteobacteria > Burkholderiales > Oxalobacteraceae > Duganella > Duganella sp. AC917. Next base: position 1,917,297 of record NZ_OZ409848.1, on the reverse strand, counting down.
CTACCGCTACCGGCGTCACTGCGTCGCCTACTCTTATAAAACGCCAGGTCAAAACAAAGGTCACTGTTGGTGATGGCGATGTGCTCCTCATTGGTGGTCTGAATGATCAGCAGTCAGCCGGCACTTCCAATGCGCTCGCCTTCCTTCCGTTTTGGCCGGCGAAGTCTGATTCATCCTCGCAAACCGATCTGGTCTTGGTGCTAAGCGCGAAAGTGCTGCCGCGTCCTTGATCGTGGTCCGGAATTTCGTTACTTGTCACGTTAATTGGAGGCTGTATGAAGCAGGCTGAGGACAAGGCTACCGGTGATCTGCTTGATGGTTTTAAGCGCCCGGTGGGCCGTCCGCCTACCGGTAAAGCTATGTCCGCCGCCGACCGGCAAAAGTTGCGTCGTGATCGGTTGGCTACGGAAGGGAAGGGCATGCTCACCGTGGAGGTGAAACTCGATGTGATCGCCGCCCTCGATGCGTTTGTGAGGTTTAAGGATGTGACCAAGGGCGATGTGGTCGACCGTATTTTGCGCGGTACGTTGTTGAGGAAACGCTGAAGTGATCAGGTTTGCGGTGATTGCACAAGCGGCCGTAGGCAAAATCTTTGGGGGCTTGCTGGCGTCGGTGTTTGATCTTGAAGTAATTCCATCTGGGGCCTGTTGGTGTCGGAGCGAGGAGCGACAAGTCTCCAAAGTTTTAGCGGGTAGTCCGCTGGCTTGTTTAGCGCCTCGCTGGCGCACGTCGGCCACCGGCACCACCCTGAAGACAGGTTTTCTGTTTCAGCGTCCTGTAGGCGGTATTGAGGCCGACACAGGGCGGTCAGCTAGCGTGACGCCACGTGCGCGCAGCGGGCGGGGCGGCGCGCTAGCGCCGCCTAAACTTGTATTAGGAACACTTAAGAACACAGACACCTAAAGCACGTGTTTGCCATAGGGAAAGTAAGGATTTTCGAAGCACCAAATAAAAAGCCCCGTAACAGCTAGAACTGTCCGGGGCCGTTGATAAACCTGCCGTTACAGGAAATACCAATGACCGAATTAGATTATGAAAATGCTTTGTCGTCAATTGAATTCGCTCCAATTGAGCGTGATCCAGATTCGAAGCGTCCAGATTACTGGACCGACGATGGCGTCAAGGGAACGTGGCAGGACACGTATACGGCCCGTAAGCGCGTTTTTGACGACGGCCAGTGTGTTGTTACCGTTACGAAGGATCGCTTCTTTGTAGGCCCTGCACAGACTCGCGTGAAGGCTAAGCGCGGTGAGTCTGAGAATCGGGAGGCCAGCGAAGAAATCGCCGGTCGTCGCGCTAAGCAAAAAGTGTCGGAGTGCTGCAAGGCTATTTCTGCTGATCGCATGGTGACACTTACGTACCGCGAAAACATGGTCGACCGCGAAACCGCGCTTAAGCATTGGAAGGCCTTTTGCCGCAAGATGGGCAAGCACAAACAGTTTCACTACGTTGCCGTGATTGAGGAGCAAGAGCGGGGCGCTTTGCACTTCCACGTGGCCGTCCGTGGGCGCCAGATGTACGCCTTGTTGCGCTCGATCTGGCAAAGCGTGCTTGGCCTTGGTCCTGACGGTCAGCAGATGGGTCAGGTCAACGTACGCGACCCTAACTCGTTTGGTTTCGGTGTCAAGGGTGCGCACCGGCTTGCGGCGTACATCGCCAAATACTGCGGCAAGCAAATGGACTGTCGCGAGCTTGACCAGAAGCGCTATTTTAGGTCCAGGGGAATCGTGGTGCCTGAGGTGGTGTACTGGCGTTTGCCGAACTGCACCAGCATGCTTGATGCCGTCCACGCCGCATTCAGGGCTGTCGAGGGGCACACTATGGAAGGGCTGATAACGTGGTGTAACAATGCGTTAGGCGTCGTGTATCTCGCTACAGCGCCCGGAGTTCCGTCGCCGGTCGAGTGTCCTTTCTAATAATGGGTCCATTTCCGCTGGACACAACATTGTTCGGTGGTTATGCTCGATAATTTAGCTCGGAGGAAACATGACGCCAGCAATGATTGCCGAGCTTGCTCAGAAGATCGCTCAAGAACAGGTGCATCAAAATCTTTGGTTTTATTTACTCTGGCTGGCACTAATTGGACTGGCTGCGTTTTTGGGAAGCTGGCTACGGGGTTACGCTACTGATGCTGGTAAATTCCAAGCGATACAGCGCAATTTTGATAACGTGCTTGAGCAGTTGCGCAAATCTACGTCCGCGACAACTGAGATACAGCTCGCCTTAAATCATCACGACTGGACTTCTCGCGAGTTCAAAACCTTACGTAGAGATAAGCTGGAGGGGCTGCTGCTTGGGGTGTATGAAGTGCGCGATTGGGCCGGGAAGATGGCGATCGTGGACATAGAAGAGATCGACGTTGATACCAGTCCGATTAATAAAGTTCTCGTTACCGGAGGATTGTATTTTCCAGAGCTTGAGGCTCGCATTTTTCAGTTTTACACTGCGCATCACAATTTTGTTGTTGGGATGTTGAGTACCTCCAAGCCCGTTCGAGACGCGACTCTTGAAGTCGATAAAATGCAAGTTCAGTTCGACGCCTATCAGAAAATGACCAGCGCCGAGTCGGTGACTCTGGCACGGGAACTACTACCGCAAATGGCAGAAGCGAAACAAACGTTGCTTTCTGTGAAGCGAGAGTACCAGCTCGGTCTGATGACGCACTATCAACATATTCAGACAGAATTCACTGCGTTCGAACGGCACATCAAGACTTTGATGAGAACAATCATTGTTCCGTTGTAAGGTTGCGCTGGCAGCCTCTTGTTTTAGTTGTCGGGTTGTATGCTCCTTTTGACAGTGCTGTCGAGGTACTTCATACTGTATTTTTATACAGCATAAGAGGCTGTTATGACCAGTACAGCACATAAGCTTTATTTTTTTAGATACACGCCAGCGGGTAGCAAAACGCCGAAAAAGAGTCGTTTCGGATGACCCCGGAGGATGCTGCTGAACGGTATGCCGGGCTGCGATATGAACGGCTGGAGGCCGATAAGATTGAGGTTCCTGCTGGGTTGGATGTGGGGGCGCACTCGACTAGCTGTTTCTCGCGAAAGGGATAGCTCGCACGTTTGCTCAGGGTTGCTCTAGCGGCTATATTGTCGCCATGCAATTAGAACTGTTTCCGTTTGAAGTTATTGGGGAGGAAGAATTACGGGCGGTGTACCGGCGGATTCGGAATCATTATTGGTACTTGAGGAACAGCCGTGCATGGGACAGTGCCAGGAATCGCAAGCGGTATCGTTTGGTTGCAGCCGAAAAAAAACGCCTGTTGTTAGCAGGCGTATCAAAGCGTGAGGTACTGGATTTGTTAGCTTGCTGCCGGTCCCAGTGTACGAGGTACAAACATCCGTTTAAACCTTGTAAATACTGCCGAAACGTTAGCCCGTAACCACCTCCTCAATTTCGCATAATTTATATTATGTCAAATGAATTATGTGGCCGGGCGTATCATTTAGGATCGATGACGACTGCCGTCGAAGATCCCGTGTAATCCCGTGTCTTCCGCCGCCCTCGCGACTGCTGAGCGCAACCGATCAGCGCCAGCCTGAATAAAAAAACGCTTTCGATAGCGTCTTTTTTCCTGGTCCAGCGTCGTGTTTATTAGTGCGCCTTTTCGTCGTCCGCCGGTTGGTGTTTCTCGCGCTCGCGGACGGCTGCCTTTTGCTGCTCGGCGGCCTCTATCTGCGCGATCTGCTGCTCCATCAACTGGATCGTACGTTGCAGGTCGAAGATCTGCTTGAACAGCAGCTTCTGCAAATCCGGATCGCTGGTCATGCTCCGCACCAGCTGTACCAGCGCCGAGCTCGTCCAGAAATGTCCGACACCGTCGGCGCTATCACTTTCCCGCAGCCTTCAGGATAAGCTCAGCGATTTCCTGCGGATGCGAAATTAGCGCAAGGTGACTGCCAGCCACCTCGATGGTCTGTGCGTTCATGCGGTTAGCCATGAAGCGCTGGAGGGATGGATTGATCGTACGGTCCTGACTGGATACCGCATACCAGCTCGGTTTAACGCGCCAGGCCGCTTGGGTGGTGCGCGCCGAGAATATCGACTGGGACGCCTGACCCTGGACAGCGTAAAGGATTTTTGCCCTTGCCGGGTCGACATCACCCGCGAAATCTTTCAAGAACGCAGCCTCGCTCAGCTGCGCGTACCCATCTGCGGATTTAATCAATCAGCACTAGCGGGCGCAGCTGGATAGCGGCCGGCCAGCGCGCCGTAATCCTCACCAGCATCCGGGCCGCGTGCGGCCACGTACACCAGTGCGGAAACCTTCGGGTCGATTCCGGCCTGGCTGATCACCATGCCGCCGTACGAGTGGGCGACCAGCACCGTCGGCCCGTCTTGCAGGGCGAGAACGCGGCGGGTTGCTTCAGCGTCGTCAGCCAATGAGGTCAGCGGATTCTGTACCGCAGTCACGTGCAGCCCGGCTTTCTGAAGGAGCGGAATCACCTCCGACCAGCTGGACGCGTCCGCATACAAGCCATGTACCAGCACCACATTGTTGGACTCGATGCTGGCTTTTTGGATGGGTTTCGTCTGTGCAAAGCTTGCGCTCGACACCAACAGCGCGGCGGCAGTCGTGAGAATGCTCAGTTTCATAATATCGTCCTGTTCGTAAGTGGATAGGAAACAATCGGCTTCTTGCTCGATGTGACGAGTATGCAAGACGCAACTTGACAGGAACATGACGCGATCATTACCAACAGATTACAGGCGATATTTTCGCTTTAAGCGCCCTCTTCGTTAGCTGGCGCGTCGTTTGGCCGGTCAGCTCACGAGGGACTGTCCTCAAGGAAGTCGGTTGATGAATACTATGATCCCGCTATAATCGCTGTTTTCATCGCACCGGATCACGCCATGACTTTGCTAGCCCACCAGCTCGAATTGCTGTCGCCCGCCAAAACCGCTGAGATCGGCCGCGAAGCCATTCTGCATGGCGCCGACGCCGTCTACATCGGCGGCCCGGCCTTCGGTGCCCGCCACAATGCCAGCAACTCGATCGAGGAAATTTCCAGGCTGGTGGAGTTTGCGCACCGCTACCGGTCGCGCATCTTCGTCACCCTCAACACCATCTTGCACGATGCCGAACTGGACGCCGCCCGCGCGCAGATCTGGCAGTTGTACGAAGCCGGCGTGGACGCGCTGATCGTGCAGGACATGGGCCTGCTGGAGATGGATTTGCCGCCGATTCAGCTGCACGCCAGCACGCAGTGCGACATCCGCACGATGGAAAAGGCCAGGTTCCTCGGCGATGTCGGCTTCTCGCAGCTGGTGCTGGCGCGCGAGTTGACCATCGAACAAATTCGCAAGATCCGCGCAGAGGTCGACACCCCGCTGGAATACTTCATCCACGGCGCGCTGTGCGTGGCCTATTCCGGCCAATGCTACATCTCGCACGCGGACACCGGCCGCAGCGCCAATCGCGGCGACTGCTCGCAGGCCTGCCGCCTGCCGTACACGCTGAGCGACACCAAAGGCCGCGTCGTGGCGTACGAAAAACACCTGCTGTCGATGAAGGACAACGACCAAAGCCGCAATCTGGAAGCGCTGATCGACGCCGGCATCCGCTCGTTCAAAATCGAGGGCCGCTACAAGGACATGGGCTACGTGAAGAACATCACGGCCCACTACCACCTGCTGCTCGACGAGATTCTGGAGCGCCGCACCGAGTTCACGCGCGCGGCCAGCGGCCGCACCGATATCCTGTTCACGCCAGACGTGGACAAGACCTTCCACCGGGGCCATACGGATTACTTCGCCCATGGCCGCGAGGAAGGAGACATCGGCGCCTTCGACAGCCCGAAATACGTCGGCGTGGAGCTGGGAACGGTCACGCGCATCGCCACCGATCATTTCGACATCACCACCAATGCTCCCATGGCCAACGGTGACGGCCTCAATTACATGTACAAGCGCGAATCGTTCGGTATCCAGGCCAATACGGTCAAAAAACTGGGCGAGTCGGCGGATGGCGAACAGTGGCGCGTGTTCCCGAACGAATTGCTCACCACCCTGCCCGGCTTCAAGGTCGGCGCCGCCATCATGCGCAATCGCGACCACCATTGGGAAGGAACGCTGACCAAGAAGTCCTCCGAGCGCAAAGTCGATCTACACCTGACCTTGAGCGAGTGCGCGAGTGGGAACGAGCAGGGACTGCGCCTGACCTTGCGTGACGAGGACGGCATCGTCAGCGTGACCGATGCGACGATCGGATACCAGCCCGCACAGCAAGCCGAGCAGGCGGACGCCTCGCTGCGGTCCAGTCTGGGCAAGCTGGGCGCCACGATGTTCTCGGCCGCGAGCGTGCATCTGAACCTGTCGAAGCCTTGGTTCGTGCCGTCGTCCGCCATCAATGCCCTGCGCCGCGACGCGATCGAGGCGCATGAGGCCGCGCGCCTGGCCGCGTGGGATCGTCCGACGCGCAAGCCCCGTGCCGAACCGCCGGCGATCTATCCCGATACCCAGCTCAGTTACCTCGCCAACGTGTACAACGAGAAGGCGCGCGCGTTCTATCACAAGCACGGCGTGAAGCTGGTCGCCGCAGCCTACGAATCGCACGAGGAACCCGGCGAAGTGCCGCTGATGATCACCAAGCACTGCCTGCGCTTCTCGTTCAACCTGTGCCCCAAGCAGGCCAAGGGCGTGCAAGGCGTGCAGGGCCAGGTCCGTGCCGAGCCGATGACGCTGGTCAGTGGCGACCATACCTACACCTTGCGGTTCGACTGCAAACCTTGCGAGATGCACGTGGTTGGCGCCATGAAGCCGAACATCCTCAAATCGGCTCCGCCGTCCAACATCCCGTACAGCCCGCTGGTCTTTCACCGCCAGCGCCCCCGCGCCACGACCTGAGCCCGCTCGCGTGCAGCGTCCAGCATCGGACTTGATGGTGGCTCAGGGAACCGGCGGCATGATCGTGACGATCACACGTCCGTAGCGCGTCAGCGCCGGGCTTCCCTTGTCGGTCACCTTGACGATGAAGTGGGCGCTCTCCTGCTTGGTCACCATTGGCGCCTGCCCGGTAACGGTATGGTGATTTTCCGCATACCCCAGCTTGATCGGCTCCTTGTAGCTGCCAGCTTCAGGATACTGGAGCCACAGGTAGCTCAAGCTGTCTCCATCGGGGTCCGAGCTGCCGGCCGCGCTCATCATGAAGGTTTCGCCGGACTTGATGGTGACGCTGCCGCCGGGGTATAACTTCACCACTGGCGGATGATTCGCCCCGTTGTAGGGCTTGGTCGTCCAATCCATTCGCGCCGCGAAATCGTTCTGGAAGTCTTTGCGCCAGCGCCAGATCGTGGTCCGATATCCGGTCGACGCCTTGTCGTGGGGTTTCACGCTGCAGCCATAATCCTGCTGGATCATCGGCCTGTAACTATCGACGGCGTTGGTCCAGATGGCACGCGGCTCTTGCACTACTGGTACGTTGCCGGTGAAGCCTCGCGGGTCGGTGCGCTCCAGCGCCGGCGTGTACAACTCGTAGCGCCCTCCCCAGCCGCCCCAGTCCGGATGGTCCGGCGCGTTCAGGCCGTTCGGTATCAGTGACAGGAAGGCTGGCGTATCGCCCTCAACGCCAAAAGATACATCCGGATACACCGCGCCCAGCGGTCCATGGCCTTGCTGGATATGCGCGGCGATCCAGTTGTTGCTGATTTCCGTGCTGTCGAAACCCTGCTCGGTCGAGTGCATGCCAGTCCAGGTTCCGTTGCCATACCCGCCGGGGCTGACGATGTAAAACAGCTCGGGAAACGTGGCGCGTATCCAGATGCCTGAATCGTCCTGATCGGAGATCGTGTAGACGCGCAATTTGTTCACCAGGCGCGCCGCCTGCTCCGGCGTCCGGTCGTGGCCAATCCGATACAGCGCTTGCGCCAGCGTATTGGCGCCGCCCCAGACCGAAACCCATAGCGGCCGCGTGTCGTTTTTCTCCAGGGACTTGATGATGGCGTCCGACCCCGGCGAGTCCTTGCCCTCGCCCACACCTTGCATGCCGTAGAGCTGCGAGCCGGAGCGCACCACGGCTTTCAGCGCCTGCGCTTTCGGAAAACCCGGTTCGTGCTTCGACAGATTGGGTTGTACTTGTCCATAGGCATCGATGATCGCATGCACGGACGCCGGGGCGATACGCGATTTCTGATGCGTGGAGGTCGTGGCGACGATGCCTTCGATATCGATCTGGTTCGCGTACAGAAGCAAGCGCACGAGCGATTGGCTGTCATCGGGATCGGCCTCGATATCGCTGAGGACAATCAGGCGCTGTTTTGGTTCGGCGAGGCCAACGGAGGGCGCGCAGGCCAGCAATACCGCCAACAAGGCAGGCGGCGGAAGTAATCGCATCGTGTCTCTCCTGAAATAGACGGCTGGCTCGGAGCCGAAGATTGTGATTCAGAAAGTGAGAAAACACAATTATCAAATCCGCCGATGCGACGAACGATATTTCTTGCCAATCAAAACAATCGGGATCAAGTCTAAACAATCGGGGTCAAGTCTGTCATTCGGACACAGGCTGAACAACAATCGGGGTCAAGTCTGTCATTCGGACACAGGCTGAGCCGTCAAGCACCTCCAGTGTCCAGCTCCTGTCCGAAAGACAGACTTGACCCCGGAGGTTATGGCGATGAATGGTTACGCTTATCACCCAGCCCTTCACACTCCACTCCTCTGGTGGGCGATAAAGACGCCTAGCCCGCCAACGCTCGTGTTGCTCAAAATGGTTGCGCTTATCAAATTTTGTTTGAAGTTGTTGACTTTGCTCTGTCCGCCTCCTAGACTTGCCGTTGTCGTGCTGAAAAAAAACAGGAAAAGCACGTTAGTACCGATAAAAAACAGGAGACCAGCAATGAATCAACGAACGACCGCCAGCCGTCGCGCGGCGCTTGGGCTGACCGTCATGGCCAGCATGATCGCCCAGGCTTACGCCCAGCAAACCGCCCCCGCACCGGCCGCCGATCCGGCCCCGGCCACCACCGCCGAGGCGCCGATCACCAGCGTCCAGGTCACCGGCTACCGGAACAGCTTGCTGTCTTCCGCACGCGACAAGAAGGAGGCCGTGGGCTTCCAGGATTCGATCAACGCCGAGGATTTCGGTAAATTCCCCGACAAGAACCTGGCCGAGTCGCTCAGCCGTGTTCCAGGCGTCGGCGTCTCCCGCGACGTCACCGGCGAGGGCATGACCATCCAGATCCGTGGCCTGGGCTCGTCGTTCACCAAGATTTTGCTGAATAATTCGCCGATCGCCGTGGCCTCGTCCGGTCCGATTGATGGCGCTAACACTAACCGCGAAGTCGACCTCGACCTGCTGCCGACCGACCTGTTCACCAAGCTGACCGTCAGCAAGAGCCCGACCGCCGGCCAGATCGAAGGCGGCGCCGCCGGCGTCGTCAATCTGCGCAGCGCGCGCCCGTTCGACAAGGAAGGCAAGCAGCTCTCCATGGGCCTGACCGGCACCAAGCAGCAGATCGCCGACAAGGCCGGCATGCGCGGCAATATCATCGGCAGCAACACCTGGGACGGCAAGTTCGGTCTGTTGGGCGGCATCTCGTTCTCGCGCCAGCAGGCCCGCACCACCGGCTTCGAGACCGTCGGCTGGACCAATCCCAACCTGACCGCTTCGCAAAGCAGCTCGCCGACCCGCAACAACACCGGCGGCGGCAACTGGACCATCCCGGCTACCGTGCCGGCAGGCGCCGGCAACGGCCTGGTGGCGGGCACGCCGATCAACGAGGCATTCCTGCTGGCGAACAACCCGGGCCTCAGCATCGGCCAGATTGACAACGCAATCATTCCGCGTCTCGGCCGCACCATGGAGTACTACGGCACCAAGGACAAGATCTCCGGCGTGCTGGCGGCCGAATACCGTCCGACGCAAGACCTGCACTTCTACCTGGACACCATGTACAGCAAGAAGGACGACGATATGCAGCGCAACGGCTACACGTGGGCCGTGCGTAACAACGGCGCCATTCCGCTGAATATGCAGGTCGATAAGACCGATTGCGCGAACGGTTGCACGGTCACCTCCGGCACCTACGCCAACGCGCTTAATTTCATCGAGTTCGGTCCGCGCCGCGACAAGGTGGACCTGCTGGGCATCAATCCGGGCATGGAGTGGAAGATCACACCGACGCTGTCGCTCGATGTCGCCGGTAACTGGAACCGCAGCCGCTTCACCCACGAAGCGCCGACGATCATGCCGATCACCGCGCCGAACAGCGGCAACACGATCACCTACTCGAACAATGGCGGCGTGCCGTCCATCGTGTCGAACATGGACCTGAACAACCCGGCCAATTACCAGTGGATCGGCGGCCGCGTCAACGTCCAGAACGAGTTGCGCGAGACCGAGACCAAGGGCTTCCACACCAACCTGGCATGGGGCGACAAAAAACTGCTGATCAAGGGCGGCTTCGCCTGGGATGATGTCGACCGCACCATTCGCGGCCAGGACAATTCCGCCGCATGGCAGGCTGCCGTCTGCGGCAACAATCCGACCGTGTTCCTGCAAGGCCCCAACGGCGCGCCGCCATGCAACGGCGCCAGCACGCCGGGCGCCAGCGCCGCCGGCCTGTATCCAGGCTACGGCACCGGCTACACGGCCGGCCAGACCGCTCCCCTCAACTATCAGGGTTCGCTGATCACCAACGCCGCGCTGCCAAGCTATCTGACGCCCGGCCCGTACGGCAACCTGGCACTGGATTGGGATCGCTTCCGCAAGGATTCCCAGTACGACTTCTACAACAGCACCGCGCCCGACACCGGCGCGTCGTCGACCGGCGCCAGCGCCGGCTACATCCGCGAGAAGTCGAAGGCCGTCTATGTCGAGGCGAGCGGTGAGTTGTCGCCGGCCGGCTTCAACACCCGCTGGAACGTCGGCGTGCGTTACGTCCGCACCCAACAGCAGGTCGGTTCGCGCAATTCGTTCAGCGATCCGCGCAACGCCAGCTTGCCGCTCAACGGCAGCAAATATCCAAACATCGATTCGTGGGTATATCAGGATTCGGAGTACAGCAACACGCTGCCGTCCGGCACCTTGGCGGTCGATGTGATGAAGGACGTCGTCGTCCGCGCCGCCCTGTCGCGCAGCATGACGCGCGTGAATCCAAACTCGCTGCGTCCGGGCGTCAATTTCTCCGGCGTCTCGGCGGATACCGGCACCCAGGGCAATCCGAACCTGAAGCCCTACCTGTCGGATAACATCGACCTGGGCATCGACTGGTACACCGGCCGCGAAGGTTATGTATCCGTGACCGGCTTCCAGAAGCGCGTCAACGGCTTCACCATCGACGAGAACGTGACGCTGCCCTTCTCCGCGCTGGCGCAGTACGGCATCAACTACGGCACCCTGATTCCGACCCAGCAGCTGGCGATCGATTCGCGCGGCGGCCCGGATGTGGCCACCGTCGTGATGACCCGTCCGCGCAACGCCGAGGGCATCCTGCGCATCCGCGGCCTGGAAGTGGGCTGGGTACAGCCGCTCGACAAGCTGCTGCCGATCAAAGGCTTCGGCTTCAACGAAACGCTGACGCTGATCAACCAGAAGGCCAGCGGCGAAGGCTCGAACGGTTTCATCGCACTGGGCGTGCCGAAGAAGACCAACAACTTCGGCGTCTACTACGAGAACCACGGCTACATGGCGCGCTTCATGCACACCTACTCGCAGGGCAGCCAGGTAGCGACGGCAAACCAGAGCGGCATCACCCAGGCGGCGCTGTTCAGCGACACCTATAAGCAGTGGGACTTCTCGTCGAGCATCGAGCTCGATCAGGTGTTCGACCGCGAGGGACTGCCGATGATCACCTTCGACATCGTCAACCTGAACAAGGCCAAACGTCGCGGTTACTTCCAGTTCCCGAACGCCACGATGTCCGAGTATGATCCGGGCCGTACCTTCGCCGTTGGTCTGCGTATGAAGTTCTAACGCAGCCGGTGCCGCACTTTTAGGGTTGATCGATGAATCAAAAGATCTTACTTGTCGCGGCACTGTGCGCGGTGCAGGCGCACGCCGCCGACACCGCCGCGAGCGCGCGCTTCGAGCGTTTCAGCTACGCGGGTAAAACGCAGGAGCAGGCCAAGCCGCGCGCCGGCGAATTCCTCAATCCCATCCTGTCGGGCTATTTTCCCGACCCGTCGATCCTTCGTGTTGACGACGACTATTACATCGTCAATTCGTCCTTCACCAATTTCCCCGGCCTGCCGGTCATGCATTCGCGCGATATGGTCACGTGGACGCAGATCGGCAACGCGCTTGACCGCCCCGAACAGGTGGACTTTACCGGCGTGCGCGGTTCGCAGGGTATTTACGCGCCGGACATCTCGTTCCACAACGGGCGCTATTACATCATCACCACCTGTTCCAGCTGCCCCGGCGGCATGGGCAACTTCATCATCACGGCCGAACATCCGTCCGGCCCGTGGTCCAAACCGGTCACCATCAAAGGCTTGAACGGTATCGATCCATCGATACTTTGGGATGGCGACAAGGCCTACGTCGTCCACAACGACGCCCCGGTCGGCACGCCGCGCTACGACGGTCACCGCGCCATCTGGATCACGGAACTGGACCCGACGACCTTCCAGCGCATCGGCACGCCGAAGGTGCTGGTTGACGGCGGCGTGGTGCCGGCCAAAAATCCAATCTGGATCGAAGGCCCGCATCTGCTGAAAAAGGACGGCTACTATTATTTGATGTGCGCGGAAGGCGGCACCGGGGACAATCACTCCGAGGTGATCCTGCGTTCGAAGGACGTCATGGGCCCGTATGTTCCCGGTCCCGCCAATCCGATCCTGACCCAGCGCGATCTGGACCCCAAACGCCTGAATCCCGTCACGACCACCGGCCACGCCAAGCTGGTTCAGACGCAGCAGGGCGACTGGTGGGCGGTGTTCCTGGCGACCCGCCCCTACCCCGGCAATTTCTACAATATCGGCCGCGAGACCTTCCTGCTGCCGGTCACGTGGAAAGACGGCTGGCCGACGATCCTCGAACAAGGCAAACCAGTGCCGTACACTTTGGCCAAGCCCAGGTTGCCGGCCCAACCGGCGCCCGAGCTTCCGATGAACGGCGACTTCGCCTACGTCGACGAATTCGACAAACCGCTGTCCAAGGCCTGGACCGGGCTGCGCGCGCCACGCGGCCAGCTGTACAAGATCGACAAGGGCGCGCTGGTGCTGCAATCCGGCCAGCCGCTGGGCAAGCTTGACGGCGTGCCGGGGTTTATCGGCCGGCGCCAGCAACACCACGACGCGACCGTGTCGACCGTGGTCGATTACGCGCCACAGCGCGATGGCGACCGCGCCGGCCTGCTCGCCATCCAAAACGATGCGAACTATCTGTTCATGGGCGTGACGCAAACCGCAGGACGCCGAATGATTGCGCTGTACAAAATAGAGGATGGGAAGGAAACCTTGCTGGAATCCGCACCTGCCACCGACAAGCGTGTCGAGCTGGTCATGGAGATGCGCGGCGGCCGTTCCTCCTACAGCTACCGCAGCGGAGGCGAACTCAAGGCGCTCAAGCAAGACGTCGATGTCACATTCCTGTCCACGCAAAAAGCCAAGGGCTTTGTGGGCGTGATCATCGGCCCTTACGTTCAATCCAGCGGACCGGATTGAATGAGGGCGGCCGTCACGGTGTTGTATAGTAGAATTTTTATCGACCGCGACGCCGCATGCCGGAAAGCCTACTACTGATCGAAGACGACCTGGCCCTGGCCGCGCTGACCGCCGAGTTCCTGCGCGCGGAAGGCTACCACCTGACGGTGGCCCACCGTGGCGATGGCGTCGCCGCGCTGGTCCGTGCGCTGCAACCAGCGCTGATCGTGCTGGACGTCATGCTGCCTGGCATGGACGGTTATGCCGTGTGCCGGCAAATCCGCGCCGACTATGCCGGCCTGATCCTGATGCTGACCGCGCTCGATGAATCCGCCGATCAATTGACCGGCTTTGCCGCCGGCGCCGACGACTTCGTGGTCAAGCCGGTCGATCCGCAAGTGCTGCTGGCCCGGCTGCGCGCGATGCTGCGGCGTCTCCCGCAGGCATCGCAATCGCAGCGCGGGCTGCTGGCGTGCGGCCCGCTGGCCATCGATCTGACGACCCAGCGCGCCACCTTGGACGGCATACCACTGCCCTTCTCCACCGCCGAATTCGAACTGCTGTCGATTTTCGTGCGGCACGCCGGCGTGCCGCTTGGGCGCGAAGTGCTGCTGCAAAACCTGCGCGGCCTCGAATACGACGGACTAAACCGCTCCATCGACATGCGCGTCTCGCGCCTGCGCAAGAAAATGCAGACGATGCAATGCCCTGTCACCATCCATACCATCACGGCGCAGGGCTATCTGCTGGCCGTCGCCGACGATGCCGCCGCTGTTTAAGCTTGGCCGCCCGCTGCTGGTGGCGCTGTGCGCCGGCTGGGCGGCGTTGACCATGTGGCTGCTGTGGCTGTCGGCCCTGGGCGCGATCCAGGTCAGCGAGTACAGCTTCCGACGCCTGCTCAGCGGCCCTGGTTATCTGGTGGCCGAGCATTTGCGCACACTGCCGCCGTCCGAGCGGGCCGCCGGGCTGCGGACGTTGCAGCGGCACTTCCAGTTTCCGCTGTCGCTTGTCGCGCGTGAGGATGTCGAGCTGGCACCCGAGGCGGACGTCATGCTGGGGCACGGCCAAGTGGTGCAAGGCAGCACCGAGGAAATCGCCTACTTCGCGCTCGACAAACAGACTTTGATCCAGATGGGGCCGATGTGGGGCAGCGCCTCGCTGGGCGACGTGTCGGGCCAGCCGGTGTTCTGGCTGGCCGGCGCCGCCTGCTTTGCGCCGCTGCTGGTACTGTCGCTGGCCGCGTGGCAGCGTCGGCGGCGCCGCGCACGGTCCATGACGTCGCTGGTCGACCTGCTCGGCCAGTTGGTGCGCGCACCGGCGGCGGTGTTGCCGGCCGTTGGGGCGGAATGGTCGCCGCTGATGGTGGCGCTGCAGGAGCATGCCCGCCAGATCGGCGCGATGGCCGATCGACACAAGGAGGTGTCGCAGGCGGTTTCGCACGAACTGCGCACGCCGCTGGCGCGCATGCGTTTCGCGCTGGCGCTGCTCGAGCGCGGCGCCGACGAGACTACCCGCGCACGCCTGCAGGAGCGGTTGCTGCGCGATGTCGGCGAGCTGGAGGCGTTGGTGCGCGCAAGCCTGACCTTCGCCCGGCTGGCAGATGCGCCGGCCGTCGTCGGCAACGAACGCATCGCCCTGCGTGCCTGGCTGGAGGGCGAGCTGTCTGCGCTGGAGGACGGTCGCTGCGCAGTCGCGCTGGACGTCGAGGGAACCGCAGACGAGCTATGGGGCGACCGGGCGCTGTTACACCTCGTGCTGCGCAACCTGCTGGACAACGCCGCCCGCCACGCGCACGCCCAGGTGCGGCTGGCGGCGCGCGACCACGGTCCGGCGCATGTGCTGCTGGAAGTGCATGATGACGGCCCCGGCATCGCCCCCGAGGACTACGAACGCATCTTTGAGCCGTTCGTGCGCCTGGGCGTGCACGACGGCGCCGGCGGCGAGGACGGCCACGGCGGCAGCGTCGGCCTTGGCCTGGCATTGGTGCGGCGCGCGCTGCACTGGCAGCACGGCGAGGTGAGCGTCGGGCGCAGTCCGTTGGGCGGAGCCCGCTTCAGCGTCATCCTGCCGCGTCGCCGGGCCTGATACGCAGCGGTCGCGGTGCCCGTTACAGCCTGTGACAACGTTCGCAGCCTGACGCAACTAGACTGCCAGCAGCCCTCGCAACCCCTGCGACGGGTCTCTCTGGAGAATGTCCCATGCCCGTACGATCCGCCCTTCGTCCCGTCCCATTCACGTCCTCCCTGTCGGCAGCCATGCTGGCGGCGCTGCTGACCGCCTGCGGTGGCGGCACGGCCGACACCCCGTCGAACAGCACGGCCGCGGCGCTCACCGTCGTCGCCGCCCCGGCTAACGCTACTGTCACCGGCGCTTCCGGCGCCAAGGCTGCCACGCTCAAGGCGGTGTCGACGCCGTTGCCGTACACCGCCGGCACCATCCGCCCCAACCATGTCAGCGACGCCGTACTGGCGCAACAGCGCGTCGACTTCTACGCCCAATGGAAAAAACTGTACGTGGCGCAGGAGTGCGGGACCGGCCGCTATTTCGTCAAGGTCAATGCCGACGGCAAGGTGGTCGGCGGCGGCACGGCCGACGCGACAATCACCGTGTCCGAAGCACACGGCTACGGCATGTTAATCAGTGTGTTGATGGCCGACGAGGACAGCGACGCCCGCACCGTGTTCGACGGCATGGTCCACTACTTCCATGATCATCCGGCCAGTTCCGGCCCCGGCCTGATGGCGTGGAACCAGATCAAGGGCTGCGGCAACGCCGGCGGCGACAAGCGCGGACAGATCAGCGCCACCGATGGTGACCTCGACATCGCCTATGCGCTGCTGCTTGCCGACCGTAAATGGGGCAGCGCCGGCGCGATTAACTACATGGCAGAGGCGCAGCGCGTGATGAGCGCCATCATGACGTATGAAGTGCATCCGACCGGCAAGCACCTGCTGGTAGGCGATTGGGCCCGTATCGACGACGACCGCACCTATGAGCACACCACGCGCACGTCGGACTTCATGCTGCAGCATCTGAAGGCTTTCGCGCTGAGCAGCGGCGATCCGCGCTGGCAGGCGGTCCAGGACCGTAGCTACGCCATCGTCGACCTTATGCAGCGTAACTTCAGCAAGACCACCGGCCTGGTGCCCGACTTCGTCTACAAACTCAATGGCACCCCGGCGCCGGCCGCCGCCGACTTCTTCGAAGGCGAAAACGACGGCAATTATTCGTGGAACGCGTCGCGCTTCCCGTGGCGGGTGGCGATGGATTACCTGATCTATGGCGACAGCCGTGCGCTGACGGTGCTCAAGCCGCTCAATAGCTGGGCGCGCACCGTCACGAAGAACGACCCGACCCGCTTCGCCGCCGGTTACAATCTCAATGGCAAAGTCTCGGAGGCCGACTACAACCAACTGCCGTTTGTCTCCGCGCTGGGCGTATCGGCGATGGTCGACGCCAATAACCAGGTCTGGCTCAACGCCATCTGGAAGGACGTGCAAAGCCAGACCTTGAAGGACAACGACTACTACGGCAACACGCTCAAGATGCTGGGCATGATCAGCATGTCCGGACGCTGGGCCAAGCCTTAACGCCCGGGTACGGGTACCGGGCCGCCGGCGGGCGTGGGCAGTTGGTTCCAGCCCGCCGGCTCACGGCTTACGCTTTCTGCCGGGCGAACAACTGCTCGATCTCCTCCAGCGACTTGCCCTTGGTTTCGGGCAGGAAGAAGGCGGAAGTGACGAAGTACACCAGCGTGCAGGCGGTCCAGAACAGGAACATCACGTGGAAGCCGTAGTTTCCCACGATCGGCAGGAAGGCGCCTGCGATCAGCGTGCCGGTGCCCTGATTGATCAGCAGCGCAACGCCCATGCCCACGGAACGTATCCGCGTCGGCATCAGCTCCGACAGCGCCAGCCAAACGCACACCCCCGGCCCGATCGAGAAGAAGGTGATAAAACCGGCAATGCACAGGGCGGCCAGCAGCCCGGTCTCGCGGCTCGGCGTCGGTCCAACGCTGGCCCGCAGGATTTGTAACGGCGCGCCGGCGGTCTCCGTGTCCAGCGCACGCACCTGCACGTGCTGGGCGACGACCACGCGACGGGCGGCATCCAGCGCGTCGCGCGACGCTTTAGGCAAAGTCGCGATCAATTGTTGCGCCGGTTCCGCGGCAGCGGCAGGTGCGCGTCCGCTCCAGGCCAGCTTCGCTTGTTCCAACAGCGCCCGCTGCGCTGCCGGCAGTGTTTGAATCACGTCGGCCGCGCGCCTGAGCACAGCCTGCGACGCCTCGGTAGGCGTGTAGGCCTCGGCCACTTGCTGACGGTCGCCATACTGGTACAAGATACTCAGCTGCACAGCGCCTTGCGCGCCCCACGAGGCGTCGGCCAGATTGAAATCGAGACGGTTATCCTTGACCAGCGCCGCCACCTCCGCGCGCACATCGACGCGTTGCGATTCGAAGCGATGGAACAGCAGCGCCAAAAGACAAAGCGACACGATAATCCCGCCCGTGCCCAGCTTGAGCAGGAATACCCTGCCCTTGCGTTCGACCAGCACGATCGCCACCACCGTCATCACCGAGTTGAGGATTTTGATGACCGTGCCATAGCCGGCAGCGGCCACCGGATCGAGGCCGGCCTTCTGCAAAATGGTCGACATGAATTGCAGCACCGAGTTGATGCCGGTGGCCTGGTTACAACCGAGGATGATGCAAGCGAGGATGAATGGCACCACGTAGCGGCGCTCCGTCAGCATCTCGGTGGCCGCCGTCAACGCCGACGTTTTCGGACGCGCGCGTTCGGCCGCCAGCGCGGCGCTGATCTCGTTTAACTCCACCTCGCGTTCGGCCGGCGGCAGCAGACGCCCCAGCGCGGCGCGGGCCTGGTCGGGCCGGTCGCGCCGTACCAGCCAGCGCGGCGATTCCGACAGCAGGCAGCAGCCAGCGAAGAACAGCAGGCCGGGATACAGAACGGTGAGGAACATGCTGCGCCACGCGTGGTCGGCGGCTGCCACGATGCGCTGCTGGTCGGCGCCGGCGGCCTGTATCTCCAGCTCCGCGTTGCCCAGGTAGTGGTTGCCGACGAAAGCCGCCAGCACAATCCCGACGGTCAGCATGAACTGGAATACGGCGACGCCGCGCCCGCGCTGTGCGGCGGGCAGGCATTCGGCCAGGTACAGCGGCACCACGACGGCGATCACGCCGCCGCTCGTACCTTGCAGCAGGCGGCCCAGCATCAGCGGCATGAACGACTGCGACAGGTAGATCAACGCCACGCTACCGACGAACATCAGCGCGCTGATCACCATCATCGGCTTGCGCCCCAGCCAGTCGGCCAGCGCGCCGGCCACCACCGATCCCAATACGGAGCCGGCCAGCACCGCCGCCACCACCATCGACAGCTGGCTTTCGGACAGGCTGGTGGAGCGGTTCAGGTAGGGCAGCGCCGGATCGATGATGCCGATGTCGATCCCGTACAGCAGCCCCGCGAGGCCGCTGACCACCGCCAGGAACATCTGATAGTTTTTTTGCGAAGACATGGTTCTCCCCTCAGCGCGGCCAACGCGGGCCGTCGGCGGTGCGATAGTTGACGTCCTGCGCATCCAGGCGCTGCAGGGATGACGGCAGCCGTTGCTGGAATTTTGCGTAGTCCTTGAGCGGTTTCGGCGTCCATAGTACCTCGGCCATCGCCAGCAGTCGCGGCCAGGCCATGTATTCCACCTCGCGCGGTCCCTTCATGTACTCGGTCCACAACTGCGCCTGGCTACCCAGTACGTGTTTGGCCAGCGCGGGCGGCATGCTGGCCGGCAGCGGTTCGTAGGCGTACACGTGGTCGAGGGTGTTGACCGCGCGCGCTCCAACCGGCTCCCGGTAGCCGGGCGTGTTCGCAGGGATCTGGGCGTAATCGAGGTAGGTGTCGCGTTCCGGCGTCATCACCACGTCGTGGCCTGCGCTGGCCGCTTTCAGGCCGCCCTCCTCGCCGCGCCAGCTCATGACCGTGGCGCCTTGCGCCAGACCGCCCTCGAGTATTTCGTCCCAGCCGATCAGGCGGCGGCCTTGCTTGGCCAGATAGGTATCCATCTCACCGATAAACCAGCTTTGCAGCTGGTGCAGCGCCGGATGCTCGGCGGGCTTGCCCTGCGCGTCCTTGTAGTTCTGGATGTCTTCCAATGTCGTCCCGGCCGGCACCAGCTTGAGCGCCTTCATGCGCGCAAGGGCCGCCGGCGAATGCGCCCACTCGGTTTTCGGGCACTCGTCGCCGCCGACGTGGATGTACTGGCTCGGGAACAGTGTCAGCACTTCGTCCATGACCTGCTGCAGGAAGCGTACGGTGTTCTCCTCTGGGCTGAACACTTGCGTGATCACGCCCCATTCACGGCCGACCGGCAGTTTTTTGTCAGGCTGGTTGCCCAGCTCCGGATAGGCGGCGATGGCCGCCAGCGCGTGGCCCGGCATCTCGATCTCCGGCACCACCGTGATGTGGCGCGCCGCCGCGTAAGCCACCACTTCGCGGATATCCTCCTGCGTGTAGTAGCCACCGTGCGGTTGGCCGTCGTAGCGCAGGCCGGGCGGATCGCCGGCACGCGGCGTCAACTGGGTTTCGCTGCGCCAGGCGCCCACGCGCGTTAGCAGCGGGAAGCGTTTGATTTCGATCCGCCAGCCCTGGTCGTCGGTCAGGTGCCAGTGGAATACGTTCATCTTGTTCTGCGCCAGCAGTTCAAGGTGCTTGAGCACGAAATTCTTCGGCATGAAATGACGCGCCGTGTCCAGGTGGCTGCCGCGCCATCCGAAGCGGGGCTGGTCTTCGATGCGCACCGCCGGCAGCTTCCAGTCGCGCCGCACCTGTGCGTTACGGTAGATATCGGCCGGCAGCATCTGGCGCAAGGTCTGCACACCGTAGAACAAGCCCGCCGGATCGGTGGCGGTGATGGTCACGCCGCGCGCGTCACTCACCAAACGGTAGCCCTCCTTGCCCAGCGCGGGCTGTTTCTTGTCCAGTTTGAGGCGGATGGCGTTGGCGCCGTCGCGGGAGCCGACCGGCAGCTCGAAGCCGGTGGCCGGACGCAGATAGTCGCGCAGCGTCAGCGCCTCGGCCAGCGCGCCCCCGTCGGCGACGATGCGCGTGGCGGACGTCAGCGCGAACTCGCCGGCGTTACGCTGCAGCTGCGCGGGCAGCGGCACGATCTCCTGCGCCTGCGCGGCCCCCATCAAACCTAACAAACAAGATGCCACAACTTGTAAACGCATACTTACCTCAAACGAAGAATTAAGACGCAGGTCCGGCTATCCTTGCGGCGCCGCAGCTGCAACGTTGCGGCCGCGCTCCCACGCGGCCTTTGAATCGATAAACGTGCGAAGGCAGTCTGGTGGCCGCATCGACACTGTCCCGTCACCGGCGTGCCTGTATGCGCTGCCATTCCAGTCCGGGGCGATCAACACGGAATTGCAGCAGTTGCTGATGTTCGACTTCCGTCACGTACACCGTACGGCCATCCGCGCCGCCGAAACACAGATTGCTGGGCCGGTCGCCCGGCAGCCTGACCTCGCGCAGCAATCTACCGTCAGGCGCCAGCTTGACAACCGACCCCTTGCCGAATCGGCTGACGTACAGATTACCATCGACATCCACGCGCATGCCATCCATGCCGTAATCGTCGAAGCTGTGCAGCAGGCGTTTCTTAGACAGCGTGCCGTCGGCGGCGATGGCGAAAGCCCAGATTTTTCGTTGTACGCTCTCGTTCACATACAAGGTACGCCCGTCGGGACTCACGTCGATGCCGTTGGCAGTGCCCATGCCGTCGGCCGCGAGCGACACCTTGCCGTCACTGTCCACGCGCCATACGCGGCCCGTGCCATGTTCCCAATCCGGATCGCTGGCGTACAGCACTCCATCCGCGGTGATCGCGATGTCGTTCGGCTGCGACATTCTGGCGTCGTGCGCATGGAGTTCCGGTGTGGTGGCGCCCGGCGCGATGCGGAAAATATTGTGGCCCACGTAGTCCGCGATAAACAGGGTGCCATCGCGCCCGAACCGCAGCCCGTTCGGGACCGAGGCGCCGGGCAGCAGCGCGAACTCGCGCGCCTCGCCCTGCGGGGTGACGATACCGATCGCCTGCTGGCGACCGAAATTGACGGCGTAGATGTTCCCGGCGGCGTCCACCGCCGGCCCTTCGATGCCGGCAGTAAAAGCGCGTTCCGCCGTCAACGGCGTGGCGACGAAAAGATCCTCCGCGCCGGAAGGCGCGGCCCAGCCCATGGCCGCCAACAGCGAAAGCAAGATCATCGAACGCATGGCGGCCTTACCATTCGGTGCCCACCCGGACCCCGAACATGCGCGGATCGTTGTAGGACGCCAGCGTGAACGTCGATTGCGGGCCGCCGATGCCGCCCCAGGTCTTGGCGCGCACGTCGCCCACATTGCGGACGTAAAGCTCGGCGTGCCATGGATACTTCGAACCACTCGGGGCGCTCAGGCGCAGCGAGGCGTCGACCTGGCTGTAGGCGTTTTGGCCGTCGGACAGGTGCGGCGTATCGAGGTTACGCAGCGAGAAGTACATCTTGTCCTGCCAGCGCCATTGCACCCACGGCGACAGCGACCAGCCGTCGTTGAAGTAGAAGTCCTGCGAAAAACTCAGCGCCATCGTCTTCGGCGGCGAATAAGGCAGATGGTTGCCGACCACGTTGTAGGGACGCAGCTGCGCCAGCGATGGATCGGTGCCGCTATAGTAGTCCGGGCACGGCGTAACGCCTTGCTTGGCCCGCGCATCGCAGCCGATATCGTCGCTGTAGGTCGGATAGTCGGCGATCTTTGCGCTCAGCAGCGATGCCGAATAGCTGATGCGGGCGTCGCGCCACGGGCGGTACTGTCCTTCCAGTTCCAGACCCTTGATGTCGGCGCGGCCGATGTTCTGGGTCGAATACCAGCTGATGACCGCATCGCAGGCCGGATGATCGGCGTCGCAGGTGCGCTTGCTGCGGCCAACGGTATGCTGGCCGGTCGCCTGCATATCCTTGTACCGGCTATAGAACACCGTCGCCGACAGGGTCAGACGGTCCTCGAGCAGCTTGCCCTTGTAGCCGAGTTCCAGATTGGTGACGGTCTCCGGACGGTATGGCAGGAACGAGTACTGCGGGCCGGGTGGTCCGGAGAAGCAATCGTAAGGTTTGCCGGTGGCGTCAAGCTCGTTGCCGCAAAGGTTGAAGCGGTCGTTGAAGCCACCCGCCTTGTAACCGGTCGACAGCGACGTGTAGACCATATTGCGTGGATCGAGCTGCCAGGTCAGGCCCAGGCGGCCGGTGGTTTTGCTCCACGATTCCTCGTGGTTGCTGATCGACGACGCCGCAGGGAAAACACTGCTGCCGTAGTAGGCGCCCATGCCCGGCTTGAGCAAACTCGAATTGACGCCGGTGTAGCCGGGCGTACCGGGGCCACCCGGATCGAGCATGCCGTTGAAGTAGTCCTTGCCGTACGATTCCCAGAACTGGCCGTCCTTGTCGGCGCGTTTGTCCTTGCTCATGCGTACGCCGGCGGTGAAGTTCCAGGTCGGCGCGAACTGCCAGTCCGCCTGCGCGAACGCCGCTTTCGATTCGGATTGGCGGTCCGGCTGGTGGTAAAAGTTCGAGTACGGGTAGCCGCTCGGCCCCTGGTTCAGGTAATCCTGGCCGAAGTCGATGTTGTTCTTCTCCTTCATATAGAACAGGCCCGCCACGTAGCGCAGCGTGCCAAAGTTCTGGCGCAGCTGCAGCTCGTGGACGTCGGAGGCGAACTTCGATCCCATCGTGTAGGTCGCGGCGTCCACCACCGGCCAATGATCGCCGCCGGTCGCTGGCGTGGCGTCGACATCGGCCTCGATGTTCTGGTAGCCGGCGTCGGTGTCCTGCTGCTGGAAGCGGCGCTGCACGGCGTGCGCGTAGCTGTACTCGATGTCCGTCTGCTTGTTAAGGTTCCACACGATGTTGGAGCGCAGCGTGCGAATCGACATGTCGGTGACGCCCGGCACGTTGATCGACACGTCGTACTTGCCGCCCTTGCAGGCGTAAGGCGTACCGGCCGCTTGCGCGCAATCCTTCAGCGCCAGGTCGCCGGCGTCGTTGTTCTGGTAGTTCTCGTAGGAGACCAGCCATTGCAGGTCCTTGTTGACCTTCCACAGACCGGACAGGCGGGCCGCCCACTGATTGCGGTTGGTGTAGTAATCGCTTTTGGACACCGGATGGTTGCGGCGCTGGTCGGTGTCCGGAATGCCGTCGGCCGGGAAGCCCTTCGACGGCATGTTGACGTCATAAGTGTCCTGCGTCTGATTAACCCAGCCATCGCGCTTGACGCCCATCGCGGTAAAGCGCAGCGCGATATCGTCGGACACGGGGATGTTCTGCACCACGTTGAGCTGGCGTTGGTTGTAATTGCCGATATCCAGTTCGACGCTGCCTTCCTTGCTGCCGATGACAGGCTTGTTCGGGATGACGTTGATGCTGCCGCCGGTCGAATTACGGCCGAACAGCGTGCCTTGCGGGCCGCGTAGGATCTCGAGCCGGTCAAGGTCGAACAGCAAAGCCAGCGCACCCTGTGGGCGCGGCGAATAGATGCCGGCGACGTGCAGGCCGACCGCCGGGTTGCCGATCTCGGTGAAGTCGGAATTGGATACGCCGCGTATCGCAATCTGCACGCCGGAGCTGCCATCGACCGAGCCGCCCAGCTGCAGGTTGGGCACTTCGCCGGACAGCGACTTGACGTTGACCGCGCCCTGGCGGGTCAAATCCTCCTGCGTGACTGCGGTCACGGCGACGGGAGTTTTCAGCAGCGAGGTGCTGTAGCGCGTGGCGGTGACCATCACCTCCTGAATAGTGTCCGAGGACTTGGCCGGCGTGGCCGCCTCCTGGCCCAGTGCCGGTACCGCCAGTACCGCCAGGGCGCCGGTGACTGCGGAGCTGATCAAGGTCTTCCTGCGATTCAAATCAAACATGCTCTATCCTCTTTTTGGCGTGACGGACGTGCCGTCATCTCGATTGAAATCCCAACCGCTTGTTTATGGGCGCTCAGTGATGTGCTTCGCTACGGCCTGGCGGTTCTTTGCGTGTTCGTTTGCAGCCGTGTTTTAACACTAACACCCGCGTCCCGGCCCGCGCAAACACGGGTCAAAAACCAAAAAAAAGATCGTAAGTATTTGAATCAATTGAATATTAATTAAATCTGCGGAGGCTGCGATTACACTTCTTTACGCACTGCTCGGCGCCGCGCCATCGATCGCCCGCGAAGCTAAAAAATCCATGCAAAACCTTACAATTCATTACAGAGATTCTGTGCCGCGCTTGCAACATGGAAGCCGAGAGCGCGACTTCGTAGCCCGCCGATTACTGACGCACGGACTGCATCGCGCGCGACAGCGAGAAGTCCGCGTCGTCCTGGTCCAACGACCAGGACATCAGGCCGCGCAATCCCTGCGCACGCACATAGTCGGCCTTTTCCCGGATCACGCGCGGGTCGTCGTAAGTCCAGAAAGTGCCTTTGTCGTAGGTCCAAAGCTGCTTGGTGAGCGGGTGATAGAAGGTGGTCAAACCGCGCGCCGCGATGGTCGAATACTGTTCCGCGCCCTCCTCGAAGCCCTGCGCGGGACCGGTCGCCGGTTGATACAGGCCGTTGTTGGCCGGACCAACGCCGCTCCAGCCGCGCGCGTAGAAAGGCACGCCGACGACGATCTTGGACGCCGGCACGCCGGCTGCGGTAAAGCGTTTCACGCCGGCTTCCACGCTGCGCGGGCTAACGTCGCCGCTGGCCGGATCGCTGAACAAATTGGACTGGAAGCCGGTCGGCCCCTGCTTGCTCCAGGCGCCGTGGAAGTCGTAGGTCATGAGGTTGATCCAGTCCAGCGAGCGGCTGTAGGCAGCCGGATCGGTGTGGCGCATCTTTTCGTCGGTGCTGTTGACGGCCGCGGTCAGCACATAATGCTTGCCGTTGGATTTGCCCAGCGCGTCGAGCTGGCGGCGGAACTCTTCCAGCAGCAGCGTGAAATTGGTCTTGTCGTTCGGACCCGGATGCTCCCAATCCAGATCGATGCCGTCGAATACGCCGGCCGCAGCGCCGGCGCCACCGTGCCCATCCAGCTTGGGCAGATTACCGCGCAGGTAAAGGTCGATGCACGACGATACCAGCGCGGTGCGCAGCGCTGGCGTAGCCGCTCCGGCCGGGAACTGGTGCGACCACTCGCCGCCGCCCAGCGCCACCAGCACCTTCAACTTTGGATGGCGTTTTTTGAGTTGCGCCAGCTGATTGAAGTTGCCCGCCAGCGGCTGGCCGGCCTTGTCGGCGCTGCCGTCGACCGATTCGTCGGCCGTAAAGCGGCGCGCGTAATCGAGCGTGGCGTTCATGCCGTTGGCGACATGGTCGATATCGCGGCCGCTGTCACAACGCACGCCGCCGTCGGGCATTTTGTAGACATTTTCAAAGGCGTACACCAGATAGGTGAAGCCCGCCGCGCTACTCGATTGCTCCAGTTGCTTGAGCCGGAAGCCCTTTCCCATGCTCCAGCTGGTGTAATAGGAGCCCACTTCGGCCGCGTAGGCGCCGCCTGCGAACAAGGCGGCCGCCATGGCCATGCAAGATAAACGTGTGCGCATGTGTCCTCAGAGTTTGATGTAGATTTTTCGGCGGTCCATCACATAAGCCACCAGCCAGCACGCCAGCATGAACGCCACCGCGAACATCAGCGATGCGTTGAGCGGCGATGCCCATGACGCGAACAGCGTTTCGTACAGCCAGCGGTATAGCGTGTCGCCGCCCACCTGCAGCCGCGCCAGCACAATGACCGCCACATCGGCCAGCACGTAGATGAACAGCGTGTTCTTGCCGAACACCTCGAAGAAGTAGGTGCCGGTGCGCGCGCCCGCCATATCGATCACGGCCACCAGTACGGCGAGGATGATCAAGTCCCAGCCCACTGTGCAGGCGACGAAGCTGCTGGTCCAAAGCTTCTTGTTAATCGGTAGCAGTACATCCCAGCCGTACGCCAGCACCAGACATACCGCCCCCGCCCCAGCCAGTGTCGCCACGGTAGCCAGGCCGGGGCCTTTGCGCTTCAGCCACACAGCCGCCGCGTAACCGGCCAGCACATTCACGATCGAAGGCAAGGTGCTGAGTATTCCTTCCGGGTCGAACGGTACGCCCTCGCCGCGATACATATGCGACTCGCCAAGCACCGCCAGGTCGACTTTCAGCGCGGCGTTGCCGGCCAGCGTGTAGTCGCCGAAGGACGCCAGCATCCACCAGTAGCCAATCAAGGCGGCCACGCTGAACGCCAGGGCGCCGCGCATGCCGCCGTAGCGCACGATCAGCGCGGCGAACAGGTAGCACAGGCCGATGCGCTGCAATACGCCCATGACGCGGGTGTTCTCGATTGGCGAAAGCGTGAACTCCGGCGTGAAGAACGGGAACCAGTACAGCAGATAGCCGACCAGGAAAATAAGTACGCCGCGTTTGACCACGCGTTTGAGGAAGTATGCCTCGTCATGGCCGCTGAACTTTTGCATGCTCAGGCTAACAGCGGCGCCGACCACGAACAGGAAAGACGGGAACACCAGATCGGTCAACGTAAAGCCGTGCCAGACCGCGTGTTCCAGCGGCCCATAGCTGGTCGGGCCACCGGGCGTATTCACAATGATCATCAGCGCCAGCGTCAGGCCGCGAAAGACATCCAGTGCAAGGTAGCGTGGGGAAGCGGAATTGGGCATCTCAGAGTTTCAGTTTAAAGTTATAAGTGTTCAGGACTGCCACCACCGCGACAACGACAGCGGAGAACAGCAGCGCGAAGGCGATGGCCACGGTGCCGTGCATCAGGGCCGGCCACCACCGCAGATGCAGATAGCCCATCAGCGTGACCAGTATCATCGGCAGCAGATAGGTCACCAGTGGATTGGCGGCGGCGGGCTGCACCAGCGCGGTCCAGCGGGTGATCCGACGCATCTCGATCAACCAATACAGCAGCACGAACAAAGCGCTGCAAAGCGCCGCGCAATACAACGCCCATGGCGGCGTCGCGCCGATTTTGGAGATTGGGTAGATGTGGTGCAGCAGCCAGGCCGCCGCCGCCAGCAGCGCCGCCAAGACGCCGCCGGCCAACAGGCGCCGCGATCCGGGCGCGCCACGCGCGCCGTCGAACAGCAGCAACACGCACATCGCGCCGCACAGCACGAGGGACGTGTGGGTCGCATGCATGGCGATGACGCCATTTCCGTTCACCGCGCCGCTGACCATGAACCATGCAACGCACGCCGCCGTCGCCAGTGCCAGCACGACCAGTCGTCCGCGCCCGGCCAGATAGACGATGCTGGCGACCAGGTACGCCCAGCCTATGCAACCGAGAATGCCCCACCACGATGTCTGCATCCATTCGTGTCCATCAGGGCCTGCGCGATAGACCAGCGCCAGCGCCACGATCACCGACGCGCCCAGCCAGCGCATTGGCCGGTTGCTGCGGGTTCCCCATACCAGCAGGGCCGCCGCGTAGAACAGCAAGGCCCATAGCTGGATCGAGATGCCCATTGCCGCTTCGTTATAGCCCTCCTCCGTGTTCACCATGAAGACGCCGATGACGATCAAGCCGAAGGCCCGCGTGACGATCTGCCATAAGGTTTGGCGCGTCCCGTTCTGCACCGCCAGCCGGTGATTCAGGCTCAAAGGAATGGAGGTGCCGACCACGAACAGAAACGCTGGAAACACCACATCGGCCAGGCTCATACCGTCGACCGATGCCGCCATGTGATGAATTCCATAGGGGATGCCGTTGGCGCCGGCCAGGCAGTTCACGAACAACATGACGAAGAAGGTCAAGCCGCGCAGCGCATCGATGGCGATGATGCGTTGGCGCGGTAGTACGGGGCGGACGACAGGCATGGGCGATGTTCTTTTTATCAGAATAAGCAGGACACTAGCATGGCTCCCGCACGCCCGCAACGCCGCCGGCGCGAAGCCGTAAGTGTTTGATTTAAATGGCTAATCAATCGAAACGCGAGGCTGGCGCTTACGCTTCCTTACACAAGCGGCCCGCACCCCGCAAGAAAGCGTGCATGGCCGTGATGCCGGCTCACAAATCATTACGAATTAATGGCGCTTGGCGGGAAAATGGTGGCGATCAAGCCACCGTCAGCATCGTTACGCCGGCGAAGCCGCGACATCGGCCGAGAACACATAGCCGGCGCCGCGCACAGTCTTGATCAGCGAGGGCTGCTTGCCGTCGTCATTGAGGCGCAGCCGCAGCTTGCTGATCTGGACGTCCAACGAGCGATCGAGCGGGCCGGCGTCGCGGCCACGGGTTTGTTCGCACAAGACGCTGCGGTCGAGGATATCGCCCGGGTGCTCGACGAAGTATTTCAGCAGTTGATAGTCCATGCCGGTCAGCGGCACCGGCGTGCCGGCGCTGTCGGTGACGACGCGCTCCAGCAGATCGAGCGTGAAGCCGACAAACCGGTAATAGCGCGGCGCGCTCTGGTTGTCGAAGCCGGCGCGTCGCAAGATGGCCTTGATTCGCGCCAGCAGCTCGCGCGGGCTGTAAGGTTTGGCGATGTAATCGTCCGCGCCCAGTTCCAGGCCGACGATGCGGTCGGCCTCGTCCGAGCTGGCGGTCAGCATGATGATCGGTACATCGCAGCGGCGCCGCACAAGCTTGCACAGCGCGAAGCCGTCGGTATCGGGCAGCATCACATCGAGGATGACCAGCGACAGCTGGTCGGCAAGGCGGGAAAACTTGGCCTGAAACGTTACGCCATCTTGCGCCAGCAATACCTCATATTGGTGTTTTTCCAGATAGGTCTTGAGAAGAGTGCCCGCCTTCAGGTCATCCTCGGCGATCAATATCTTTCGCATGCAGTTCCTGTCCGATGAATTCAAACCACTAGTCACTGGCAACTAGTATAAACATAAGGTAGCGGAAAGAAAAAGCCGGCGCCCGGCGGGGCGCCGGCAAAGGGAGAGCACATCACTTGGGGGAGCGATGCGATTCCTTGTTTGCGCACGTTGCGGCGCCGCGCAAACAAGGACGGTAGCGGCCATCTGGCCAATACCGTAAAACGATTCTAGCAGCCGAGACATTGCATCGCGTATGCTGGGTAAGTCGTTGATTTAAAACGAAACGTATCAAAATCCGGTTAGATTGGTATTACACTTCCTTACCTGCCGTACCGCGCCACGGGCGAAACGCGCTGTCGCCGCCTGCCGCCCCGCTACGCTATGCGGCAAAACCTTACAAAACTTAACAAAATTGTTCTGCTGTTGTTGTTGAGATACGCCACCGGCCGCCGCGCTGCCTTCCGGCTATTTGCTGTCTCTCTTCGAACCTGCGGACATTTTGTCGAGATAGGCTTGCAGTTGCTCGCCGATGTGGTCTTGCGCCTCCGCCTTGGCGTTGGCCTGAGCCAGCAGCAATTCCAATTCGCGCGCCCGTGCTCTGGCCGGTTCGATTTGTGCCACGGCGGCCTTCAGCTGCTCGCTCAGCACTTCGGCTTCAGCGATCTTGCTGACCAGCTGGCGCTCAAGATCGCCGCTGTGCCGGTGGGCGGTCTGAAGCTGCTCGATCTTCTGCTCCAGCTTGCGGCCATTGGTCAATTGCTCGTAGAGCGACTGCTTGGTATGCGACAACTCCAGCACCCGGCGTGCGCTCTCCTGGTTGAGTTTGGTGATCTCGTCCTGCTTGCCCCGCACGGTAAGTTGTTGCTGCCGCAGCTCTATCTTCGTCTGCTCGAGACGATCCTTCAAATCGGTCGCCTGCTGCGCGGCTGTATGGCGTGCGGCGGTCTCGGCCTGCAATGCCGCGCGCGTCTTGGCGTGGCCCGCCGTTTCGGCTTGGAGGCGCCCTTCCAGTTCACGGGAGGCCTCGCGGGCGGCAAGCAGGTCGTTTTCCAGTTTCTGGAGCGCCTGCGCATGAGCCAGTTCCCTGGCGCTGAATTCCTGTGTCGCTAGCTCAACCCGAACGTCGGCTTCTTCCGCAAGGCGCGCCGCAAGACGTGCGACCAGGTCGTGCAACGCTTCGCTGATTGGCGCTTTCTGGTCTCGGGCGCGCGCGCCGCCGTCCTCCTCGTCCAGCTCCTTCAGGTATTTATGGATCGTGGTCTTGGACCCGGTATTGCCAAGCGCGATACGCACCGCATCCACCGATGGATACTGGGATTGGGCGACCAGGCTGTCCCTTGCCTTCCTTACCTCAGACTTCTCAAGCCCCACTCTCGCCATTCTTTTCCCCGTTATCATATCGTACTGTATTACATACCACGTATTATGTACCACTTCTACTTGCTGCGCCACTCATTTGATGTCCGCCTCGTCGTCGTCCGCGACATATGGGATAACACGGCTGCGACCGGCGCTTTTTGCTTGGTATAACGCGCGATCCGCGCAAGCCATCAAGCGCTGCGAGCTCGGCGGTCGAACGTCTGCGGCGGCTGCCACGCCGGCCGAAAACGCATAGGTAAAGCCGGGCGCGACCGCGTCAACGGTTTCGCGGGCTAGTTGATCCACCACACGGCGTAATACAAACATTGCCTCTTCGATACCGGTTTCCGGCAACAGCACTGCGAACTCCTCGCCACCCAGCCGGCCGACGATGTCAGCCGCGCGCAGTCGCTGGCCAATAAAATCGGCGAAGTGGCGCAGCACGGCGTCACCGGCCGCATGACCGTAGCGATCGTTGACGTGCTTGAAGTGGTCAAGGTCAAGTATCGCCAGGCAGAGCGGATAGCCGTAACGGTCGGCCCGCGCCAGTTCGCTCTCGAATTGGGGAAAGAAATGGCGTCGGTTAGGGATGCCGGTCAGCTCGTCGGTCAGCGCCAGCCGACGCAGCTCTGCCTGCGCGCGTTTCAGTTCAAACTCGGTCTTTTTCAGACGGGTGATATCGGTGCACATCACCACCATTTCGCCGATCGCGCTCACCTGCTCGGTGATCAGCAGCCAGCGGCCGTCGATCAGGTCCACTTCGAAACTGCGAAAGCGGGCGCTGCGCTGGCGGGTATGCACATGGCACAACCACTCATCGATGCTTGCCGCTTCGATGAGCGGGCCGCAGCGCTGGGTGTAGGCCCAGATCATCATGTCGTCGTAGTGCTTGCCGACCATACTATCGCCGGGAAAGCCGAACATCCGGGCGTAGGCTTGGTTGTGGTAAAGGAAGATGTTGCCGGCGTCGAGCAAGGCAATGCCGTTATCGCTGTCGTCGGCGTTGCGCAGCAAGGTAGCTGGCAGGTTGCCGGCCGGCCGCCTGTCAACGATGGAGGCTGGGGCACCGGACTGCGCTGCACCGCCGGCCGGGCCCAAGCTGGACTTGCGTGATGTCATGCGGTGGTTTCCGTTCAGCGGGTTCTCGGCCGATCGCCGCAGGAACCTGGACATATTTCTGATCGAGAAATAGGTTCCCACGGCAATTACGGTACCACATCCGGGAATGCCACGGCACAAACATCCGCCAAATCCGCCGCGCGAAAATCAAACGTTTCTTACAAATGCGTGTGGATCAGTCCGCCGCGCGGGCGCTCCGGCGACGCGCCACCATGCCCAGCATGCCCAATCCGGCCAGCAGCATGCCGTAGGTCGCCGGCTCCGGCACCGCCGTGACGTTGATGTTGGCATCGGGCGCGAAGTCGGCCAGGCGGCCGAGCCCAGCGACGTTGGTATCGATCGACCACACGGTCCAGGTGTAATCCTTGAACGCAAGGCCGTTCGATGGCAGCAGCGATGCCGACACCGTGGTGAAGATCCGGTTGCCGACAATTTGCTCGGTGATCGGCGTCGCGCCGACACCAGCGGTGCCATTGGCGCGCAAGGTCACCGTGCGGTTGAACACCGCGCCCGGCAGCCCGACCGAGGTGAATGGCGCGACGGTCGTGCCGCCGGCGTCAAGGCCGAAAACATAGGCCGCGCCGTTGACGCCGGCGATTGCGCCCGCCGCCGTCGTACTGAACACGAACTCATTGGTGGCGGCGTTGAAGCTGACGTCGGCCGACAGCACGTCGAAAGCGGCGTCGCGGCTGCCGGTATAGCCCGCCAGGAAATCGCCTGCGACGTCGCTGACCGCGTAGGCCGGAGCGTGGGCGGCCAGGGCCAGGGCGGCAAGCGCCAATGTCTTGTGTAACAGCTTTTTCATATCGTCATCCTTATCGTTGTGGGAGGCGCCGGTTGGCTGCCTACCGTACATTCCAGCCGAGTTGGGAATAGTTCAAGAAACTTGGCATTTTTTTACGCCCTGCCCTCTCCATTTCGATGGTGGACGGCAAGGTCCACCGGATGAGATACTTGCACGCTGAACAATCAGCGACGGCATCAGCGCGCACGACGGAACAATATGGCACACGGATTTCTCTTACACATGGTGTTTTATCTGGTGGCGGCCGTCGTGCTGGTGCCGCTGGCCAAACGGGCCGGCATGGGCGCGGTGCTCGGCTATCTGGCCGCTGGCGCCCTCATCGGCCCGTGGGGGCTTTCGCTGATCGGCAATGTCGAAGACGTGCTCAGCGTCTCCGAGTTCGGCGTCGTGCTGATGCTGTTCCTGATCGGCCTGGAGCTGGAACCGAAGAAGCTGTGGTCGCTACGACGGCCGATCTTTGGCTGGGGCGGCGTGCAGGTGGTCCTCGTGGCCGCCGCGCTGACGGCGGCTGCCATCGCGTTCGGCGTCGACTGGAAGATTGCCCTCGTCGCCGGCCTCGGCATGTCGCTGTCGTCGACCGCCATCGTGCTGGCCACGCTGGGCGAACGCAAACTGATGCCCAGCCCGGCCGGCTCTGCCAGTTTTTCCATTTTATTGTTTCAGGATATCGCCGCGATCCCGATGATCGCGCTGGTGCCGCTGCTGGCCGGCGTGGCCGCCGAGCATGCGAGCGGCGGATGGATGCGCGCGGTCAAGCTGGTGGCCGTTCTGCTGACCTTGGTCGCCTTCGGCCGCTGCATGGTCAACCCGGTGATGCGCTTCCTGGCCCGTACCGGCCTGCGCGAACTGTTCACCGCCTTCGCGCTGCTGCTGGTGATCGGCATCTGCCTGCTGATGGAATCGGTCGGGTTGTCGCTGGCGCTGGGCACGTTCACGGCCGGCGTGCTGTTGGCCGATTCCGAATACCGCCATCAACTGGTTAGCGACCTGGAACCATTCAAGGGACTGCTGCTGGGCCTGTTCTTCATGGCGGTGGGCATGTCGGCCGACTTTGGCGTGCTGCTTGCCCATCCGCTGCTCGTGGTGGGATTGACCTGCGGCCTGCTGCTGCTCAAGGGCGGCCTGCTGTACGGCATGTCTTTCTGGTTCGATATTCCGCGCGGCCAGCGCCTGTTCTTCGCGCTGCTGATGTCACAGGGCGGCGAATTCGCGTTTGTCGTGTTCGGCACTGCGGTCGAGGCCAGGGTGCTGGCGCCGGAAACCTCGGCCATGCTGGTGATGGTGGTCACGCTGTCGATGGTGGCCACGCCGCTGTTGCTACTCCTTTACGACAAATTGGCCGCGCCGCGTCTGCGCACGGCAAAAAAGAAGCGCGAAGCGGACAAGATCACCGTCGAGCATCCGGTCATCATCGCCGGTTTCGGCCGCTTCGGCCAGATCATCGGCCGTCTGCTGGCGGCCAACCGCATCGGCGTCACGGTGCTCGACCACGACCCGGACCAGATCGAGCTGCTGCGCAAATTCGGCTATGAGGTGTTCTACGGCGACGCCACCCGCATCGACCTGCTCGAGGCGGCCGGCATCGGCAAGGCCACCACGCTGGTGATCGCGATCGACGCCGTCGACGACAGCCTGACGCTGGTCGACGCTGTGCGCGAGCGCTATCCATCGCTGACGATCCTCGCGCGGGCGCGCAACGTGACCCACTACTATGAACTGCTGGACCGGGGTGTGACGCTGATCGAACGCGAAACCTTCGAAGCGTCGCTGCAGCTGGGCACCAAGGTGCTGCAGCAGCTCGGCTTTGCCGCCGATTGCGCCGAGCACGCCGCGCGCACCTTCCGCACGCACAACCTCAAGATGCTGATGGAAGTCTATCCGCACCAGCAAGACCAGGACGAGGTGGTCTCGCTCACGCGCAAAGGCCGTCTGGAGCTGGAAGAAATGTTCGCCGGCGATGCCGCCGCCTTCCAAAACGCCGATACAACTCTACGCGGGCTGGACGGGCGCGGCGGCGAATGACAGCAGCGCGGCGGCACCGACCGGCCTCGAGATGTGGTATCCCTGTAAGTAGTGACAGCCCATGGCCTTCAGTGCGCTGGCCTGCCCGGCCGTTTCCACGCCTTCGGCCACCAGTTGCAAACCCAGGCTGTGGCCCATGGCGATGATGGTGGCCACCAGCGCGTTGCTGCGCGGGCTGTCGACCATGTCGGTGACGAAGCCGCGGTCGATCTTGAGCGTGTTGATCTGGAACTGGGTCAGGTAACTGAGCGAGGAGTAGCCCGTGCCGAAATCGTCCAGCGATAGGCTGACACCGAGTTCCCTGAGCCTGCCCAGCGCGACCCGCACCTGCGCGCCGTCGCCGATGAGCACGCGCTCGGTGAGCTCGAGTTCGAGCCGGGCCGGCGCCAGGCCGTTGTCCGCCAACGCCCGCTCCACCAGTGCGATGAACCCGGGATCGAGCAGCTGACGCGCGGAGACGTTGATGCTGACGATCAGCCCGGGCAGGCTGTCGCGCCAGGCCGCCAATTGACGACAGGCCGCGTCGAGCACCCAGGCGCCCAGTTCGATGATCAGGCCGCTGTCCTCGGCCACCGGGATGAACCGGTCCGGGCCGACCGTGCCCAGCGACGCGCTGTGCCAGCGCAGCAGCGCTTCGACCTTGTCCATGCTGCCGCTGGCGGCGTTGGTGATCGGCTGGTACGCAAGGCTGAGCTCGCCTGCGACGATGGCGCCGCGCAGCGCGCCGTCGATCACCAGCGCGTCGCGCGCGTACGCGCTCATGGCCGCATCGAAGAAGCGTAGCTCGCCCCTGCCCGTCTTTTTGACGTCGTGCATGGCGATGTCGGCGTTGCGGGTCAGCGTGTCGGCGTCGTCGCCGTCGGCGGGATAACAGGCCAGGCCGATGCTGGCCGAGACGGTGATCAATTGCGGCGACAGCTGGAAGCCGGCGTCCAGCGCGCGCAGGATCTGTTGCCCGCACGCCGCCGCCGCGCCGCCGACGTCGGCCTTGGGCAGGTCCGTCAACACACCGATGAACTCGTCGCCGCCGAAGCGCGCCAGCAAGTCGGCCTCGCTGGCGACGCCGCGCAGCAATTGCGCCATTTGCGTCAGCAATTGGTCGCCTGCCGCATGGCCGAAGCTGTCGTTGACCCGTTTGAACTTGTCGATGTCGATGAACAGCACCGCGCAGGCCTTGTCGTCCGCGCCCGCGCGCGCCAACGCGGCGGCCAAGCGCGGCGACAGGCCGTTTCGGTTCAGCAAGCCGGTGACGCTGTCGAAGTTGGCGGCGCGGTGCAACAGGTCGTCGTTCTTCTTGCGCTCGGTGATGTCCATCGCCAGCATCATGCAATGCAGCTGGCCGCGCTCATAGTGCGGCGAGGCGATCAACTCGAGCGGCAGTTCGCGCCCGTCGCCGCCGTCGAGCACCACCGTCTCGACGTACGGATAGCGCGCGGCCGCAGCGAAACGCTGGAAATGTTCGGCAACTTTCCGGCGCCCGATGGCCGGCACCCAATCGGCGATATGGCTACCGAGCAGCTGTTTGACGCCAGGCGCGCCAAGCAGGCGGGCGCTGCTTTCGTTGGCCGAGCGGATCAGGCCGTCGCGGTCGTACACCAGGAAACCCTTGCTCAAACTGTCGATGGCGCGCGTGTAGCGCTTCTGGATTTTCTCCTGCACGGCATGAATCAGGCACAACATCGAGCTTGCCTTGACCAGGAGCGACCAGATGAACCAGGCTTCGTAGGCCGGCGGCACCAGGCTCAGGCCGTTCGCAAGGTTGAGCACGCCGCGCGCGATCAATATCAGGCCCAGCAAACGGTAATGGTTGCGGTTGGCCGCAAGGCGCCAGCCGACCCAGAGGAAGGTCAGCGCATAGACGAACGCGGTGACGGTCTCGACCGATTGTCCCAGCAGCGTCCAGGCCGCGTAAAGAACGCAGCCGAGCAGCACGAATGACAGCACGGCGACCCGCACATGGCGGCGCTTGAGGTTACCGAGGAAAAATTCGGTGCCCACCCAGAATCCGGCCACGCTGACGGTAACGGTGGCGGCCGCGAGCGCGTGCCGAGGCCAGTCCGCTGGTCCCAGGTACCAGAACGCGGCGCCGGCGGTGAGCGCCAGTTGACCGACCGCCCAGGCGATCGCCTGCTTTTCGTCGCTGTGCCGCCACCACAGGAACACCAGCACCGCGCACAGGATCAGGTCCGTGCCGAGCGAGAACAGGATGAAGGTGTTGGGCGATACGTTCATGCAAGCAATATGCCTGAGCATGGACTTTTAAGCAATGCCGGGCGGGTCCGGGGCATCGCCGCGCTAAACAAAATTGCCGCAGAGCTACTCAAATTTTAGGCCGGTTTCATAGGAGGATCGCGCGCACTGAAAGTCAATTGAAAGCTTGGGGCATTTATAGTATTCGCACTACTTATGCAGCTTATGCATAAAGCCTATAACGCCGACAAGCAATCACGCCGGCGGAGTGACACTGAGGAGGGGTCGTCTCAGAAAACGGAAAATAAAGCACGCTAAGGCATAGCCGAACCTGCCAAGCTTGCTCCACCCTGTAGTGACGCGATCAGCGGGCAGGAAACGTTCCCCCTTCGCGCATGGCAGGCGCACACCAACTCAGACAGCACGGCCTCCATGCGCGCCAGGTCAGCCATTTTCTCGCGCACGTCCTTGAGCTTGTGCTCGGCCAGACTGCTGGCTTCCTCGCAATGGGTGCCATCCTCCAGCCGCAGCAGCTCGGCGATCTCATCCAGGCTGAAGCCCAGCCGCTGGGCTGATTTCACGAAGCGCACCCGCGTTACATCCGCCTCGCCATAGCGGCGGATGCTGCCATAGGGCTTGTCAGGCTCCAGCAACAAGCCCTTGCGCTGATAGAAACGGATGGTCTCCACATTGACCCCGGCCGCCTTGGCGAAAACGCCAATGGTCAGGTTCTCCAAATTGTTTTCCATATCGCTTGACTCCGTACATGAGTACGGAAGTAAGGTTACGCTATCCAATTTCAATTCGAAAGGACAAGCGCATGTCTGAACCAAAAACCGGGCGCGGCGCGCTCTTCACTGGAGGGCTTGCCGCCATCCTCGCCTCGGCTTGCTGCCTCGGGCCGTTGGTTCTGATCGCCTTGGGGTTCAGCGGCGCTTGGATCGGCAACTTGGCGGTGTTGGAACCCTATCGCCCCATCTTTATCGGCGTGGCGCTGGTGGCGTTGTTCTTCGCCTGGCGGCGCATCTACCGGCAGGCAGCGGCCTGCAAACCGGGTGAGGTCTGCGCGATTCCCCAAGTGCGAGCTACTTACAAGCTCATTTTCTGGATCGTGGCCGCGCTGGTTCTGGTCGCGCTCGGATTTCCCTACGTCATGCCATTTTTCTACTGATCGGAGTTCACCATGAAGAAACTGTTTGCCTCCCTCGCCCTCGCCGCCGTTGTTGCCCCCGTCTGGGCCGCCACCCAGACCGTCACGCTGTCCGTACCGGGCATGACCTGCTCCGCCTGCCCGATCACTGTCAAGAAGGCGATTTCCAAGGTCGAAGGCGTCAGCAAAGTTGACGTGACTTTCGAGACACGCCAAGCGGTCGTCACCTTCGACGATGCCAAGACCAGCGTGCAGAAGCTGACCAAGGCAACCGCAGACGCGGGCTATCCGTCCAGCGTCAAGCAGTGAGTCACTGAAAACGGCACCGCAGCACAACGGACGTCATTGTCTGGCGCCACAAACGATAAAGGATCTGTTGCATGACCCATCTAAAAATCACCGGCATGACTTGCGACTCGTGCGCGGCGCACGTCAAGGAAGCGCTGGAAAAAGTGCCAGGCGTGCAGTCGGCGCTGGTGTCCTATCCGAAGGGCACAGCGCAACTCGCCATCGTGCCGGGCACATCGCCGGACGCGCTGACTGCCGCCGTGGCCGGACTGGGCTACAAGGCAACGCTAGCCGATGCGCCACTGGCGGACAACCGCGTCGGACTGCTCGACAAGGTGCGGGGATGGATGGCCGCCGCCGAAAAGCACAGTGGCAACGAGCCCCCGGTGCAGGTAGCGGTCATTGGCAGCGGTGGAGCCGCGATGGCGGCGGCGCTGAAAGCCGTCGAGCAAGGCGCGCAGGTCACGCTGATCGAGCGCGGCACCATCGGCGGCACCTGCGTCAATGTCGGCTGTGTGCCGTCCAAGATCATGATCCGCGCCGCCCACATCGCCCATCTGCGCCGGGAAAGCCCGTTCGATGGCGGTATTGCGGCAACTGTGCCTACGATTGACCGCAGTAAGCTGCTGGCCCAGCAGCAGGCCCGCGTCGACGAACTGCGGCACGCCAAGTACGAAGGCATCCTGGGCGGTAATCCGGCCATCACCGTTGTGCACGGTGAGGCGCGCTTCAAGGACGACCAGAGCCTTACCGTCCGTTTGAACGAGGGTGGCGAGCGCGTCGTGATGTTCGACCGCTGCCTGGTCGCCACGGGTGCCAGCCCGGCGGTCCCGCCGATTCCGGGCTTGAAAGAGTCACCCTACTGGACTTCCACCGAGGCCCTGGCGAGCGACACCATTCCCGAACGCCTTGCCGTAATCGGCTCGTCGGTGGTGGCGCTGGAGCTGGCGCAAGCCTTTGCCCGGCTGGGCAGCAAGGTCACGGTCCTGGCGCGCAATACCTTGTTCTTCCGTGAAGACCCGGCCATCGGCGAGGCGGTGACAGCCGCTTTCCGTGCCGAGGGCATCGAGGTGCTGGAGCACACGCAAGCCAGCCAGGTCGCCCATATGGACGGTGAATTCGTGCTGACCACCACGCACGGTGAATTGCGCGCCGACAAACTGCTGGTTGCCACCGGTCGGACACCGAACACGCGCAGCCTCGCGCTGGACGCAGCGGGGGTCACTGTCAATGCGCAAGGTGCCATCGCCATCGACCAAGGCATGCGCACGAGCAACCCGAACATCTACGCGGCCGGCGACTGCACCGACCAGCCGCAGTTCGTCTATGTGGCGGCAGCGGCCGGCACCCGTGCCGCGATCAACATGACCGGCGGCGATGCGGCGCTCGACCTGACCGCAATGCCGGCCGTGGTGTTCACCGATCCGCAAGTGGCGACCGTGGGCTACAGCGAGGCGGAAGCCCACCACGACGGGATCGAGACCGACAGCCGCACCTTGACCTTGGACAACGTGCCGCGTGCGCTCGCCAACTTCGACACACGCGGCTTCATCAAGTTGGTTATCGAGGAAGGCAGCCATCGGCTGATCGGCGTACAGGCGGTCGCGCCGGAAGCGGGTGAACTGATCCAGACGGCGGCTCTGGCCATTCGCAACCGCATGACGGTGCAGGAACTGGCCGACCAGTTGTTCCCCTACCTGACGATGGTCGAGGGGTTGAAGCTCGCGGCGCAGACCTTCAACAAGGATGTGAAGCAGCTTTCCTGCTGCGCCGGGTGAGAAAAAGGAGGTGTTCAATGAACGCCTACACGGTGTCCCGGCTGGCTCTTGATGCCGGGGTGAGCGTGCATATCGTGCGCGACTACCTGCTGCGCGGATTGCTGCGCCCGGTGGCGTGCACACCAGGCGGCTACGGCTTGTTCGATGACGCCGCCTTGCAACGGCTGTGCTTCGTGCGGGCGGCCTTCGAGGCGGGCATCGGCCTCGACGCGCTGGCGCGGCTGTGCCGGGCGCTGGATGCGGCGGACGGCGACGAAGCGGCCGCGCAGCTTGCCCTGCTGCGTCAGTTCGTCGAGCGTCGGCGCGAAGCGTTGGCCGATCTGGAAGTGCAGTTGGCCACCCTGCCGACCGAGCCGGCACAGCACGCGGAGAGTCTGCCATGAACAACCCCGAGCGCTTGCCGTCCGAGACGCACAAACCGATCACCGGCTACCTGTGGGGCGGACTGGCTGTGCTGACTTGCCCCTGCCACCTGCCCATCCTCGCTGTCGTGCTGGCCGGCACAACCGCCGGTGCTTTCCTCGGCGAGCATTGGGTCATCGCGGCGCTCGGTTTGACCGGCCTGTTCCTTCTGTCCCTGTCGCGGGCGTTGCGGGCATTCAGGGAAAGAGAATGAGCGCTTTCCGGCCGGATGGATGGACGACGCCGGAACTGGCCCAAGCGGTCGAGCGCGGGCAGCTTGAACTGCACTACCAGCCCGTCGTCGATCTGCGCAGTGGTGGGATTGTCGGCGCGGAAGCCCTGTTGCGCTGGCGTCATCCGACGCTCGGGCTGCTGCCGCCCGGCCAGTTCCTGCCTGTGGTCGAATCGTCCGGCCTGATGCCGGAAATCGGTGCCTGGGTGCTGGGCGCAGCCTGCCGCCAGATGCGCGAGTGGCGGAAGCTGGCGTGGCAACCGTTCCGGCTGGCCGTCAATGTTTCGGCGAGCCAAGTGAGACCGGGTTTCGACGGGTGGGTAAAGGACATGCTGGCTGATGCCGAGTTGCCCGCCGAGTCTCTTGAAATCGAGCTGACCGAATCGGTCGCATTCGGTAATCCGGCGATCTTCCCCGCCCTGGAAGCCTTGCGACAGATCGGTGTGCGCTTCGCCGCCGATGACTTCGGCACCGGCTATTCCTGCCTGCAACACCTGAAGTGCTGCCCGATTAGGGGTCTCCTCGTTTTCAGTGCAATAAGTGACGGTACGCAAAGCTAGCACTGGCGCGGGGGTGGTCTGGGTAGACCGTTGATTTCATTGACTTTCCTGTTCGCTTTGTAAACGGGTATGGTGGCCTCCCACTTTTGAGGTTCACGATGCAGGGTTGGCACACAACGTTTTTGGGGATGCGTGGGCTCCCCCGCGATATCAGCGACTTCGAGATGAAGGCATTTTTCACCTTCGATGGTGCCGAGCGCGACGCAATCAATGCACGCCGAGGTGATTCCCACAAGCTTGGTCTGGCGCTCCATATTGGTTTCCTGCGCATGAGTGGGCGTTTGCTCGGTGCCTTTCGGGTAATTCCAGTAGCCTTGTGGCGCCACCTTGGCAACGAGCTTGGCATTGCAGCACCAGAAGTCGCCTCGCTGAGAGCCATGTATGAACGCGGGCGCACGCTATTCGATCACCAACAAGTAGCCTGCACGGTCCTTGGATTCCAGTGGATGAGCGAGCACCAGCGCCGCTCACTGGTACGTGAACTGCGCGACGAAGTGGCGCGCTGCGCCGACCGCGATCAGCTACTCGTGCGGGCGCGTCAATGGCTGTACAAGAACAAGCTGGTGATCGTGCACGAGCGGGCAATTCGGACACTGATTGCGGCGGCACTTGCCCAGCTTGAAGTTGAAACAGGCACCGCCATCGCCGCCAGCGTTGATCCAGCAACACTTGATCGCTGGCGAGCCTCAGTTTCAGAGCTGCGCCCAGATGGACAAACCCAGCAGAGTTGGCTATGGGCTGCACCGGCGAAACACTCAACCCGCCAAATCAGCGAGGTACTGGAGCGCATCGACCTGCTTTACACGCTGGACGTTCATAAGCACCTGGCAGACATCCCCGATCTCATCTTGCGCCGCTACGCGCGCCGACTTGTCTCCAGGCCGCCCTCAGCCGGAGCCAAGATCAAAGAGCCAGCGCGCACCGTGGAGGTCGCATGCTTTCTTCGGTATTGCCTGTTCACCACCACAGACCAGTTGATCCTTATGGTGCAGCGCCGGATCGCCGATCTGTGGCGTCAGGCTGCCGCCGATGTCCCCGCTACCGTCAATTGGGCCGCAATGTACAAAACGCTGCTCGGCGAACTTGTTGCCTTGAGCGCGCAAGGTGCGGTGCCAGATGCTGAGTTGCGTGCCCGTCTTGAAGCCTTGATCACCGAAACCCAGAAACGCAAACCACCGAGCAGGGCCTCCCTGGTCCGCGAGGGATTGATTGATGGAATTCGCCCCGTGCGGTCGTTGCTCGTCGCCATTGCAAAGCTGCCCTGGCAGGCCACCGGCGAGCATCCTGCCATCGAGTACCTTGCCAAGCTGCAAGCTTTATATCTCAAAGGATCCAGAAAGCTGCCAGTTGAAGTGGTGGCACCAAGTCTGGGAATGATCTGGCAGGTTTCGATCTCCAGCCCAGACCGGGAACGGGCGTTTCAGGCGTTGGAGGTGGCC
Organism: Duganella sp. AC917; assembly: GCF_979258245.1. Lineage (NCBI taxonomy): Bacteria > Pseudomonadati > Pseudomonadota > Betaproteobacteria > Burkholderiales > Oxalobacteraceae > Duganella > Duganella sp. AC917. The sequence goes on along the minus strand of NZ_OZ409848.1, from coordinate 1,874,530 downwards.
ACCCTGTTTGCCCTGCGCCGCGCGGTGCGCAATGGCTCGGTCTGGATTGAGCACAGCCTGAGCTTTCGGGGTCGTGCGCGCTTGTTCTTCACGGACGAGCGTTGGCAGGCAGAGTCCAAGAAACACTATGCCCGTCTATCGTTACCCAGCAAGGCTGCCACTTTCTTGAAGCCTTTGCTGGCCAGAGTAACTGCCGGTGTCGATGCGGTGGCCGCTGCAGCCCGCAGTGGCGTACTGCGCGTGGATGATGAACTCCATTTGTCGCCATTGCCCGCAGAGGACGAAGACCCAGAAGTGACCAAGCTGCGCGCGGCTTTGGATCACCGCATCGGTGAGGTTCAATTGCCGGAAGTGATTCTGGCCGTTGACGCCCAGGTGCGCTTTAGCTGGATCATGCTCGGACGTGAGCCGCGCTCTACCGACGAGCTGCTGATGGTCTATGCCGGCATCATGGCCCACGGCACCAGTCTGACTGCGGTCGAATGCGCGCGCATGATTCCGCAATTGTCTGCCACCAGCATTCGCCAGGCCATGCGCTGGGCGCGGGACGAACGGCGTCTGAGCCAGGCCTGCCAGGCTGTGCTGGAATTCATGCAGCGACACCCGATTGCCGCCACCTGGGGGCGGTCCGATTTGGCATCTTCTGACATGATGAGCATGGAGACCACCAAACGGGTGTGGCAAGCCCGGCTTGATCCTCGGCGCAACACACCTTCCATTGGAATCTACTCCCATGTAAAAGACCGGTGGGGCATCTTCCATGCGCAGCCCTTTGTGCTCAATGAGCGCCAGGCGGGCGTGGCCATTGAAGGTGTCATCCGCCAAGAAAAGCTGGAGACCAGCCAGCTTGCTGTGGATACCCATGGCTACACCGACTTTGCCATGTCACATGCCCGTTTGCTTGGTTTTGATCTTTGCCCGCGGTTGAAGGAACTCAAACAGCGCCACCTCTTTGTGCCACGCGGCACCAAAGTGCCCGCAGAAATCGCTGCGGTGTGCGAAGCCAATGTCGACGTCGCTTTGATCGAAAAGCATTGGGATAGTCTGGTGCACCTGGCAGCCTCGGTCATGAGCGGACATGCCAGTGCGGTGGCAGCTCTTGCGCGGTTCGGTTCTGCCGCCCAGGGCGATCCAATCTATGAGGCTGGCGTGCAATTGGGGCGGTTGCTGCGTACGGCGTTTTTGGCTGACTACTTTGTCAAGGACGCTTTCAGGAACGAGTTGCGCCGGGTGCTCAATCGGGGCGAGGCTGTTAACGCCCTCAAGCGCGCCATTTATACCGGCCGGATCAGCCCGGCGCAGGCCAAACGTGTCGATGAAATGCAGGCTGTGGCCGATGCGTTGAGCCTGATGGCCAACATCGTGATGGCGTGGAATACCTCACAGATGCAGGCGGTCCTGGATCGCTGGTCGAACCGCCGCCAGGTCATTCCACCGGAACTGATCGGGAAGATTGCGCCCACCAGGCTGGAGAGCATCAACTTGCGGGGTGTGTTTCGCTTCCCGGTTGACCGCTATGCTGACCAAATCCTGCCTTCGCGGCCAAATGCATCGATAACTGGCACCAATGGATGAAACCGACCACGGTTTGACGCCACGAATCGCAGATTTGAAAGTGAACAGGAAAGTCAATGAAATCAACGATCTACCAACACCACCTCCGCGCCAGTGCTAGCTTTTCGTACCGTCACTTATTGCACTGAAAACGAGGAGACCCCAACGTGGACATCCAGATGCGCACCAATGTGCCGCACATCTTCGCCATCGGCGACATCGTGGGCCAGCCCATGCTGGCGCACAAGGCGGTGCACGAGGCGCATGTGGCGGCGGAAGTGATCGCCGGCGAATTGCAGGGCAACAAGGAACTGGCCAGCGCCGCCTTCAACGCCCGCGTGATCCCCAGCGTGGCCTACACCGACCCCGAAGTGGCCTGGGTGGGCCTGACCGAAGACCAGGCCAAGCAGCAGGGCATCAAGGTCAAGAAGGGCCTGTTCCCCTGGGCGGCCTCGGGCCGCGCCATTGCCAACGGCCGCGACGAAGGCGTCACCAAGCTGCTGTTCGACGACAGCCCCGAAGCAGGATCAGGAGACGGCCATGCTGGCCGGGGCCACGGCAAGATCCTGGGCGGCGGCATGGTCGGCACGCATGCGGGCGACATGATCGGCGAGATCGCCCTGGCCATCGAGATGGGTGCGGACGCTGTCGACATCGGCAAGACCATCCACCCGCATCCGACGCTGGGCGAGAGCATCGGCATGGCGGCGGAAGTGGCGCATGGCAGCTGCACGGATGTGCCGCCTGCGCGCAAGTAAGTCCGCAGCCAAGCTACCCTGACAAGGCCCGAACTGGCGACGGTTCGGGCCTTGTGCTTTGCGTACCCAAACAATCGCCGCAGAATACTGTGCATTTGTACAGTATTCATGTCAGCCACTTCCAAGCCCAAGCTCTACAACCCACGCCACCCCGAACGCACGCTGCTCTACCAAATGGTAGCCGAGCACTACGAGACCTGGCTAGAGTTGGCCAGCGCGGGTCAGTTCGACGGCCAGGGCGACCACCACACCCCCAAGCCCTTCGTGCGCAAAGCGTTTGCCAAGTATCTTGAGTGCGGCATCTTTGCCCATGGCTTTGCCCGCGCTCGCTGCGGCGACTGTGGGCACGACTACTTTGTAGCCTTCTCCTGCAAAGGCCGGGGAGTCTGCCCCTCGTGCACCACGCGGCGGATGGTGGAGACGGCGGCACACCTGAGCGACCACGTTTTCCCCCGCCTGCCGGTGCGCCAGTGGGTGCTCTCCGTGCCCAAGAGGTTGCGGTACTTCATGCAACGCGACGGAGCGGTGCTGAGCATGGTGCTGCGCATCTTTCTGCGGGTGATCGCACAAACTCTGCAGACCCACAGCCCCGGTGCGGCCCATATGGACAAGGCAGGCCTGCACATCGGTGCCATCGCCTTCATTCACCGATTCGGCTCCAGCCTCAATGAACACGTCCACTTCCACGTTTGTGTGGTGGACGGGGTGTTTGAGGAAGTGGAGGGCGAGGGCGATGCTGATGCGACCCCTCGAATCTCATCGCCGGGTGTCATCTTTCACGCGGCCACCGGCATCGATGCGGCTACCGTGGCCCCAGTGCAGACCACACTGCAAAAACGCATCCTGCGCGCCTTCGTTGCTCGGGGCCTGCTGGAGAACTGTGACGCCAAAGACATGCTGGGCTACAAACACAGCGGCTTCTCGGTGGACGCCGGTGTCTGCATCGAAGCCCACGACCGCGCTGCGCTGGAGCGGCTGCTGCGCTATTGCGCGCGTCCACCGTTTTCCATGGAGCGCCTACGCAAAGAGGGAAGCAAACTGGTGTACCGCTGTGCCAAACAGCGCAGCGAGCCCACCAGTGACAAGCGTGGTGCCAAGGCAGATGAGCTGCACCTCACACCGCTGGAACTGATCGACCGCATCGCCGCGCTGGTGCCACCGCCACGCACCCACCGGCACCGCTACTTTGGTGTGCTGGCACCAAACTCGCCGCTGAGAGCGGCGGTAACGGCGCTGGCTCAGCCTGCTGCGTCGCAACCAGCCACGGTGGAGACTGCACAACCTGGCGCGGGCGTACCTGGGGTGGCGGCGCCGGGCAACGCGGCCACACCCACACCCGAACCTGAAGCACGCCCGAAGCGAGCGGCGCATTACTTGTGGGCGGTGCTGATTGCCCGCATCTACGAGGCATTTCCGCTGCTGTGCCCCATGTGCGGTGGGCAGATGCGCATCATTGCCTTCATCACCCACAGCGCCGAAATCCGCCACATCCTGAACCACATCGGGGTGGAGTCTGCCCCCCCGCACATCACCCCGGCACGCGGGCCACCGCTGTGGGAGGGCTGCGACGCGCCGGTGGATGATGGTGCGCAAGGCGAGCCGGATTGGGATCTGGCAGCTCAACCCGACGAGGTAGACCAGCGCGTCAATTGGTGACCCAGTGAAGCGGCGGTATCCATCGCTGCGGGGAAGCAGCTGCGCGCGCGCCAGGCCCAAATGCATACTGCCTCCCAAGCTCTTGCCATTGAGCGGCAAGCGAGCGCTCAACCTTCCTTGGCCGAACGTGTTTCGAGGCCCAAAACTCGTGCCATACTTGGCCTCATGCGGTTGAATTTCCTATCCGTGATCAGCCTCACCTCCTATCTCTTTTACAGCGGCTTCTATTACCACTCCCGGCATCAGCTTTTTAGCAATCGCTCCTGCGGCAACAAGCCCCGTGGTCAAACGAGCACTGAAGTGCCCACCACCACGATAGTCTTCATTACCGCCATATTTTTGATGCGCCACCATATCTGCATGACCAGGACGCGGAAAGCTGCGTTGCTTTTCATAATCGCCGCTTCGGGTATTATTATTTTCAAAAAGAATCGTGATCGGTGCCCCGGTGGTTTTTCCATTGAACACGCCACTCTTAAAAAAGGGATAATCAGCTTCCTGCCGCGGCGTTGTCCCCTTCTGTTTTCCGCCTTTACGCCTTTCCAGGTCCGGTAAAAGATCTTCTTCGGACAATGACAGACCAGCAGGACAACCATCAATAACGATGCCTACTGATTCACCATGTGATTCGCCAAAAATATGCACCCTGAAGATGCGGCCGAAGCTATTCATGAGAAATTAAATTGATGGTTTAAAGATACAACACCGCCAAGTTGTTTAAGATCGCTGTAAAAATCCGGGTAGGATTTATTCACCGCTTCTGCATGTTCGATGGTTGTTTCACCCACAGCTTTTAAAGCAGCCACCGCGCAAGCCATCGCAATGCGATGATCGTGCCTTGAACTAACTTCAGCTCCTTTTACGCCTTTCCCTCCGATCACGCGCATCAGATCTCCCTCAAGGTGGATTTCAACACCCATTTTCCCGAACTCGTCCTGCAGCGTCAATCCTCTGTCACTTTCTTTATGCGCCAGCCTGCTTACGCCTTTGATCTTTGTTTCTCCTTTGCAATAAGACGCCAAAGCAACCAATGGCGGAAAAAGATCCGGGCAATCAGTAGCATCAAATTCAAATGCATTGAGATCAGCAGGATGAAGTTTGATCTCTTTTGCATCAATCGCAATACCTGCGTTCGCACTCATCAAAGCCTGAACGATCGCTTTATCAGCCTGCGTCGAAGCTATATCCAAACCTCTTACCGTGATCGGCCCGGCAATAGCCCCCGCTACCAGTAAAAAAGCACCACCGCTCCAGTCGCCTTCTACGGTGTATCGTTGCATTTTCGTTTCATCATATACATTCCCGGCTTTGAAATAAAACTCTTCATAGTTTCGATTCTCGGGAGTCTTCAAACCAAACCGCTTCATCACATCCAGTGTAAGATCGATATACGGACGGCTTTTGAGATTCGTTACTTTTATCGCAACATCGCTTGCATCTGCGGCCGCATATGCAAGCAACAAACCTGTAAGGAACTGAGAGCTTAAGGACCCATCAACCGTAACGTCTGCTGGTTTCAATGGCCCCTGTATAACGAGAGGCAATTTACCCTGGTTAGATTTAACTTTTACACCGAGATGCGGAAGAATTTCATCAAAGAAATCCATTGGTCTTGTAACAAGGCTTCCAGATCCTTTGATCGTCACCTCTTCTTTACTCAACGCAACAATCGGAGTAAACATCCGGATACTTAAACCAGATTCACCGCAGTCAATAAAAGGAGCGACAGGTTTTACGCCTTCACTTGTTATCTGCAAAGAACCATCAGGCTGATCTTCAAGCCTGGCACCAAGCCGGCTTACAATATCCCTGGCAGCTTTATCATCATTGCTATGACCGGGATTAATGATCTCACTTATTCCTTTTGCAACCAGTGCAGCAGCACAAGCTCGCTGCATCGAACTTTTTGAAGCGGGTGACTGGATAATTCCAGTCAGATCTCCGGGCTGTATTGTTACTTTCACTTTGGTAATGCTTGAATGATTTTTTCTAATTGAACCAGTGGAATACTCTTCACCACTCCCTTCCCTACTTTTTCCAGCAACACATAGTTCATTTCCTTTTTTTCACGCTTCTTGTCCATTTTCAACAGATTAAAAGCCTTTTCCCTATCGAATGCCATATAAGTCGGTAACCCATATTGTTCCAACACTTCTACCACGCGATTTGTTTGTTTGAATCCAGACAATTGCTCAGAAATATGACACGCGTATGTCATTCCTATAGCAACCGCATGGCCATGCATCAACGCATATTCATTTTCGATGGCATGCCCCAATGTATGACCAAAGTTCAACAAACGCCTTACCGACTTTTCGAACTCATCCTCCTGAACAACCTTCGCTTTTAACTGAGCATTACGCTGAAGAAGCACTGCAATCAGCTTTGGCTTTTTCTGATATACCGCAAGATTGTTCGCTTCCAGTTCACGGAACATGGCAGCATCCTTTATACAAGCATGTTTTATGATCTCGGCAAATCCGTTCACCCATTCCTTGTGCGGAAGACTCTTCAATAAACTAATATCATGCAGGATAAATGATGGCTGACGGATCACACCAACCATGTTCTTATACAGCCCCACGTCAATACCATTCTTACCGCCAACAGATGCATCCACCAGTGCCAGCAATGAAGTCGGAATAAATCCAAACTTTAATCCGCGCATATAAACCGCCGCAACATAACCAGCAATATCTGTGATCACACCGCCGCCAATTCCTACCAGCGTTGTTTTTCTATCAGCTTCCAATTCTATCAACTGATCGATAATATCGTCAACTGTCGACTGAATCTTATACGCTTTTTCCCCCGCCTGCCGGTGCGCCAGTGGGTGCTCTCCGTGCCCAAGAGGTTGCGGTACTTCATGCAACGCGACGGAGCGGTGCTGAGCATGGTGCTGCGCATCTTTCTGCGGGTGATCGCACAAACTCTGCAGACCCACAGCCCCGGTGCGGCCCATATGGACAAGGCAGGCCTGCACATCGGTGCCATCGCCTTCATTCACCGATTCGGCTCCAGCCTCAATGAACACGTCCACTTCCACGTTTGTGTGGTGGACGGGGTGTTTGAGGAAGTGGAGGGCGAGGGCGATGCTGATGCGACCCCTCGAATCTCATCGCCGGGTGTCATCTTTCACGCGGCCACCGGCATCGATGCGGCTACCGTGGCCCCAGTGCAGACCACACTGCAAAAACGCATCCTGCGCGCCTTCGTTGCTCGGGGCCTGCTGGAGAACTGTGACGCCAAAGACATGCTGGGCTACAAACACAGCGGCTTCTCGGTGGACGCCGGTGTCTGCATCGAAGCCCACGACCGCGCTGCGCTGGAGCGGCTGCTGCGCTATTGCGCGCGTCCACCGTTTTCCATGGAGCGCCTACGCAAAGAGGGAAGCAAACTGGTGTACCGCTGTGCCAAACAGCGCAGCGAGCCCACCAGTGACAAGCGTGGTGCCAAGGCAGATGAGCTGCACCTCACACCGCTGGAACTGATCGACCGCATCGCCGCGCTGGTGCCACCGCCACGCACCCACCGGCACCGCTACTTTGGTGTGCTGGCACCAAACTCGCCGCTGAGAGCGGCGGTAACGGCGCTGGCTCAGCCTGCTGCGTCGCAACCAGCCACGGTGGAGACTGCACAACCTGGCGCGGGCGTACCTGGGGTGGCGGCGCCGGGCAACGCGGCCACACCCACACCCGAACCTGAAGCACGCCCGAAGCGAGCGGCGCATTACTTGTGGGCGGTGCTGATTGCCCGCATCTACGAGGCATTTCCGCTGCTGTGCCCCATGTGCGGTGGGCAGATGCGCATCATTGCCTTCATCACCCACAGCGCCGAAATCCGCCACATCCTGAACCACATCGGGGTGGAGTCTGCCCCCCCGCACATCACCCCGGCACGCGGGCCACCGCTGTGGGAGGGCTGCGACGCGCCGGTGGATGATGGTGCGCAAGGCGAGCCGGATTGGGATCTGGCAGCTCAACCCGACGAGGTAGACCAGCGCGTCAATTGGTGACCCAGTGAAGCGGCGGTATCCATCGCTGCGGGGAAGCAGCTGCGCGCGCGCCAGGCCCAAATGCATACTGCCTCCCAAGCTCTTGCCATTGAGCGGCAAGCGAGCGCTCAACCTTCCTTGGCCGAACGTGTTTCGAGGCCCAAAACTCGTGCCATACTTGGCCTCATGCGGTTGAATTTCCTATCCGTTCGTGCCATACTTGGCCTCATGCGGTTGAATTTCCTATCCGTCGTGGACAATGCAGCCGAGCAGACCATGCCCGCAATACAACACCGCCTGCTTCCGTTGCCCTGCGAACCAGTGCATGCGCCGCCGGACATTCGGCCCTGGATGGCGCCCTGCTTGGTCCGCACCCCGTCCGCCTCCATCCCAGGGGCCGTGCCATGACGGTGCTGAGCCTGTCGATGGTGGTGCTGGCGGCACTGATCCACGCCACCTGGAACCTGCTGGCCAAGCGTGCCGCCCATGCGGGCACGGCCTTCGTCGGCGCCAGCACCGTGGTGGCCTGCGTCGCCTACCTGCCCTGGGTGGTGTGGCAGCTCATGCATGGCGGCATGCCCATCAACGCGCCGGTCGTGGCCTGCATCGTGGCCAGCGGCCTGCTGCACCTGGTCTACAGCATGTGCCTGCAGAAGGGCTACCGCGTGGCCGATCTGTCGGTCGTGTATCCGGTGGCCCGCGGAACCGGACCGCTGCTGTCCTCGGTCGGCGCCTTCGTGCTGCTGGGCGAGGTGCCCTCGCTGCACGGCCTGCTGGGCCTGGCCGCCATCGTGCTGGGCATCGGGCTGATCTGCACCGACGGCCACCTGGCCATGTTCCGCAAGCCCGGCGCCCTGGCCGGCGTGCGCTGGGGCGGCGCCACGGGGGCCCTCATCGCCGGCTACACCGTGGTCGACGCCTGGGGCGTGAAGGTGCTGGGCGTCGGACCGGTGGTGCTGGACTGGTTCTCCAACCTGGTGCGGCTGTGCGTGCTCGCGCCCTGGATGCTGCGCAACCGCGCAGCCACGGTGGCGGCCATGCGCGGGCACTGGTGGCTGGCCGTGGCCGTGGGCCTGCTCTCGCCGCTGTCCTACATCCTGGTGCTGGCTGCGCTGGAGATGGGCGCGCCGGTCAGCGTGGTCGCGCCCACGCGCGAGATGTCGATGATGGTCGGCGCGCTGTTCGGCATGCTGGTGCTGCGCGAGCGGGTGGGCCCGGGCCGCGCCGCGGGCTGCGTGCTGGTGGTGCTGGGCGTGGTGCTGCTCAGCGGGGCCGTGTGAGAAGCTGTGCACCGGGCCCTCGCGGCCACGCGAGAGGCGGGATCGGCCGGTGCAGGCCCGAAGGCACGCGCGCCGACCAATCCCACACCAGCACCTGGGCGCGACAATCCCCGCCGTGCCGACCAGCCGCGCCGACGGCCGCGCGATGGCGCAACGCATCCTGCGCCGCGGCCCTGCTGCTGGCCTACCTTCATCGGAGCAAGCCCCTATGACTTCCTTCATCGTCGTGCTGAACTGCGGCTCGTCGAGCATCAAGTTCGCGCTGTTCGACGCCACCGGCACGGACCGCCACCCCGCCTGGAACGGCAAGGTCCAGGGCATCGGCGGCCCGGCGCCCGACTTCGGTGCCACCACGGTGCCGGTGCGGCCGGTCGACCTGGGCAGCGAGCAGCCCTACACGCGGGCGCTGCAGACCATCCGCGAGGAGATCGTGCGCTGGCTCGACGGCCGCTCCGTGGCGGCGGTGGCACACCGCGTGGTGCACGGCGGCGCCCGCTACCTGGCGCCGCAGCGCGTGGACGCCCAGGTGCTGGCCGAACTCAAGGCCCTGGTGCCGCTGGCGCCGCTGCACCAGCCCTTCGCGCTGGAGGCGATGGAGATCCTGCTGCGCGAGCAGCCCGGGCTGCCGCAGGTGGCCTGCTTCGACACGGCCTTCCACCGCAGCCTGCCGCTGGTCGAGCAGGTCCTGCCCCTGCCCTACGCGGCCTTCGAGCGCGGCCTGCGCCGCTACGGCTTCCACGGCCTGTCGTACGAGTACATGGCCGTGGCGCTGCAGGAACGCCACGGCGCGCTGGCACGCGGCCGCACCGTGGTCGCCCACCTGGGCAGCGGCGCCAGCCTGTGCGCCATGCAGGCGCTGCAGAGCGTGGCCACCACCATGGGCTTCTCGGCGCTGGACGGCCTCATGATGGGCACGCGCACGGGCGCGCTGGACCCCGGGGCCGTGCTCTACCTCATGGAGATCGAGAAGCTTTCGCTGCAGCAGGTGGGCCGTGTGCTGTACCACGAGTCGGGCCTGCTGGGCGTCTCGGGCATCTCGTCCGACCCGCGCGTGCTGCTGGAGCGCGAGGCCGACGCGCCGCGCGCCGCGCTAGCGCTGGCGCTGTACGTGCGCCGCATCGTGCGCGAGGTGGGCGCGCTGGCAGCGGTGCTGGGCGGGCTGGACCTGCTGGTCTTCACGGCCGGCGTGGGCGAGCACAGCGTGGTGCTGCGCCAGCGCATCTGCGCGGCGCTCGACTGGCTGGGCGTGGCGCTGGACGAGGATGCCAATGCCCGCAACGCCAGCGTCATCTCGGCCGCCGCCAGCCGCGTGCGTGTGGGCGTGGAGCCGACCAACGAAGAGTGGGTGGCGGCGCGCCATGCGCAGGAGGTGCTGGCCCTGGGATGAGAACCATCGGGATGTCCATGCCGCTGCGCCGTTGCTGCATCGCCTTGTTCGCCGCAGTGCTGGCGCTGCTGGCCGGCTGCGCGCAACTGCCTTCGCTGGAGGGTCGCAGCGCGAGCCGGCTCGACCCGGACACCGCGGCCACGCGGCTGGGCCGCGCCGTGCGCCAGGCCGCTGCGCTGCAGTCGCCCGGGCACTCGGGCACTCGGGCATGTTCCTGCTCGACCAGGGCCGCGACGCCTTCGCCACGCGCGTCTTGCTGGCCGAAGCGGCCGAACGCACGCTGGACGTGCAGTACTACATCTGGCGCGACGACATGTCGGGCCGGCTGCTGTTCGAGGCGCTGCGCCGCGCAGCCGACCGCGGCGTGCGCGTGCGCCTGTTGCTCGACGACCTGGGCAGCGCGGGCCTGGACGCCACCTTGGCCGACCTCGACGCCCACCCGCGCATCGAGGTGCGGCTGTTCAACCCCTTCGTCCAGCGGCGCTTCAAGCCGCTGGGCTTCGTGACCGACTTCGGGCGCGCCAACCGGCGCATGCACAACAAGTCGTTCACGGCCGACAACCAGGCCACCGTGGTCGGCGGCCGCAACGTGGGCGACGAATACTTCGGCGCCGAGGTCGACACGCTGTTCGTGGACCTGGACGTGCTGGCCATCGGGCCCGTGGTGCAGGCCGTCTCCGAGGATTTCGACCGCTACTGGGCGAGCGGCTCGTCCTATCCGCTGGCCTTGCTGCTGGACGCGGCCGACGCCACGCCGCCGCCGCCCAAGGACCTGCAGAACCTGCCCGACCGCACGCGCCAGTACCTGGACGCCGTGGCGCGCTCGTCCTTCGTGGCCGAGCTGCTGGCAGGGCGGCTGCCGCTGCACTGGGCGCCGGTCGAATTCGTCAGCGACGATCCGGCCAAGGGACTCGGACAGGCGGACGATGCCGACCTGATGTTCGCGCGCACGGCCCGGCTGGTCGACACGCCTGCGCACAGCCTGAAGCTGGTATCGCCCTACTTCGTGCCCACGGCGCGCGGCACGGCGCTGTTCGAGAAGCTGGCGGCCCGCGGCGTGGACGTGGCCATCCTCACCAATGCGCTGGAGGCCACGGACGTGGCCGTGGTGCACGCCGGCTACATGCCTTGGCGCGTGCCGCTGCTGCGCGCCGGTGTGCAGCTGTACGAGATGCGGCGCGAAGCCGACACGCAGGCGCCGGACGCCAAGCTGCGCCTGGGCAGCAGTTCGGCAGAGAGCCTGCACGCCAAGACCTTCGTGGTCGACCAGCGCCAGTTGTTCGTGGGATCGTTCAACTTCGATCCGCGCTCGGCCCGGCTCAACACCGAACTGGGCTTCGTCATCGACAGCCCGGCGCTGGCCGCGCAGCTGGACACCCAGCTGCGCGAGAAGGCCAGCGCGCGCGGCTACCAGCTGCAGTTGAGCCCGCATGGCCGACTGCAATGGCGCGACGGCCGCAGCGAGCCGCCGCAGCTGCTGGAACGCGAACCCGGCGCGCCGCTGTGGCTGCGGCTGGGCCTGCGCCTGCTGTCCTGGTTGCCGATCGACTGGCTGCTGTAACCCTAGATTCGGCAGTTGGATGCGCCCGATGGCGCCGTGATCGGCGTGCCAGGCAAGGCGCGACGACGCGGCGCACTTCTGTGCGCAAGGAGGAGCAACGCGGCATGGCGCGGCGAGCGCGGTGCCGGCGGGTGCATAGCGTCCTCACCTCGAAGGTGAGAGCCATCGAAGACGCTCGCTTCAGTGTCCATGCGGTGTTTCTGAAGGTGGCGAGCGGTCAACTGCCGAATCTAGGGCAACTCAATCCAGCCGGATCGGTGGCCGCACGCGCGCCTGGATGCGGTCGGCCAGCCACAACAGGCCGCCGCGCCAGAAGCCGTGCAGCCGTGCCTGGTGGCTGCGGTACAGCATGGCATGGCTCAGCTGCGCCAGGCGCCCGCGGATGATGCCGCCGTCGAAGAAGCCGAACTGGCCCAGCGATCCGAACGCATCGTAGTCGGCCAGCGACACCAGCGCGCCGAAGTCGCGAAAGCGGAACGGCGGTACCGTGGCCCCGGCCGCCAGCACCTGCGGCAGGTGGCGCACCAGGTGCTGGGCCTGCTGGTGGGCCACCTGGGCCGTGGGCGGCAAGGGCCGCTCGCTGCCGGGCAGCGTCAGGCTGGCGCAGTCGCCGACGGCGTAGATGGAAGCGTCGCGCGTGGTCTGCAGCGAAGGATGCACCAGCAGCTGGTGGTTGCGGTTGGTCTCCAGGCCGTCCAGGTCGGCCAGCACCGCCGGCGCCTTCACGCCGGCGGCCCAGACCTTGAGCGAGGCCCGCAGCAGGCTGCCGTCGGCCAGCTCGAAGCCCTCGGCCAGCGCCGCTTTGACCTGCGTGTCCGTGCGCACGCGCACCCCGAGCGCGCGCAGACGCCGCAGCGCGGCCTCGGAGATGTCCTGCGGGAACGAGGCCAGCAGCCGCGGCCCGGCCTCCACCAGTGTGATCGTGAGCCGCTCGCCGAGACCCGTGGCGCCATAGGCCTCGGCGGTCTCGGTCAGCTGCACGAGTTCGGCCGCCAGCTCCACGCCCGTGGCGCCACCGCCGACGATGGCGATGGACAGCGGCTGCCCCATGGCCACGCACTGCAGCATGCGCAGCCGCACTTCGCGGCTGAAGGCATCGGCCTGCAGCCGCGAATCGATGGCATGGCAGTGCTCCGCCACGCCCGGCGTGCCGAAGTCGTTGGCCTGGCTGCCCAGGGCCAGCACCAGAACGTCGTAGGGCAGCCTGCGCGCAGGCACGAGCAGGCGGCCGTCCTCGGCATGCAGCGGCGCGACCTGGACCAGGCGCTGCGGCCGGTCCAGGCCACTCAGCGCACCGGGCTGGTAGACGAAGCCCGCGTCGCGCGCCTGGGCCACGAAGGTGGTCTGCTGCTGGGCGATGTCGCGCGTGCCGGCCGCGATGGTGTGCAACATCGGCTTCCAGACATGGGCGGCATCGCGGTCCAGCAGCGTGACCGTGGGCGCGCCCGGCCGGGCACGCCAGCGCCGGCCCAGCGACGTGGCGATCTCCAGGCCGGCGATGCCGCCGCCCACGACCAGAACGCGGGCGCCGGGTGTGTCGGGTGTGCCGAATGCGGTCGTGTTCATCGGACCATTACAGCACCGGCCACGGCGCCAGGGCCTGCAGGCGCGCACGCCGCAGGGGATTGCTGCGGCGCCGTCCTACGCCGCTACGGCGTGCGCCGCACCCGCTTGCGCCACGGCCTCGCGCAACAACCACGCCTGCAAAGCCTCGCGCTCCATCGGCTGCGCGATGTGGTAGCCCTGGCCCTCGTGGCAACCCATGTCCACCAGGGCCTGCAGCGTGTCCGCATCCTCGATGCCCTCGGCCAGCACCTGCAGGCCCAGCCGGCGGCCCAGCTGGGCCACCGTCTCGGCGATGCGGGCGCTGCGGGCCTGGCGCAGCTGGCGCACGAAGCCACGGTCGATCTTGATGCGGTCCAGCGGCAGCCGCTCCAGGTAGCTCAGCGAGGAGTAGCCGGTGCCGAAGTCGTCGACCGCGATGCTGATGCCCTCGGCACGCAGCGCCGTCAGCGTGGACTCCAGCAGCTGCGTGGGCAGCACGGCGGCCGACTCGGTGATCTCCAGCTCCAGGTGCCGGCCCTGCAGGCCGTGCTCGGCCAGCGCGCCGCGCACGGTCGCGAGGAAGGCCGGGTCGCGCAGCTGGGCCACGGCCACGTTGACCGCCATGCGCCGCGGCGCGCAGCCCTGGTCCAGCATGGCGCGCATGGTGGCGCAGGCCGTGGCCAGCACCCACTGGCCCAGCGGCACGATCAGGCCGGAGTGTTCGGCCACCGGGATGAAACGGTCCGGCGGCACCAGCCGTCCGTCGGCGGTGCGCCAGCGCAGCAGCGCTTCCAGGCCCACGAGCGCCTGCGTGCGCAGGTCGCGCTGCGGCTGGTAGACCAGGTACAGGCGTGCCTGGTCGATGGCCGCGCGCAGCTCGGACAGCAGCAGCGCGCGCTCGCGCGCCTCGGCCCCCATCTGCTCGGCGTAGCGCAGCTCCTGGCCACGGTGCTCGCGCTTGGCGCGCTGCAGCGCGATGGTCGCGTCCTTGAACAGGTCCACACCGGTCTGGCCCGCGTCGGCCAGCAGCACGTAGCCGCAGGTCAGCGAGACCTTGTGCGGCACGCCGTCCAGCAGCAGCGGCTGGCGCACACAGGCCAGCAGGCGCTGGGGCAGCACCTGCGCGCGGCTGCCCAGCACGCCGAAGGTGTCCGACCCCACGCGCGCCAGCAGCACGCCCGGCGGCAGGGCCTGGGCCAGTTGCTGCGCCACCGCGCGCAGCAGCCGGTCGCCGAAGCGGTGGCCCATCACGTCGTTGGTGGCGCTGAAGTCGTCGATGTCCAGCAGGGCCAGGATGTGGTCGCGCGCGCCGCGGCGCGCGCATGCGTCCACCTGCTCGGTGAAGTGCGCGCGGTTGGGCAGGGACACCAGCGCGTCGTGGTAGGCGGACTGGTGCAGGCGCTCGAGCAGGCTGCGGTTGTGCCGCAGCGTGCGCAGGTGGGCGCAGAACACCTCCAGCAGGCGCGGCTCCGGCGCCTCGCGCAGCGCGGGCGCGTGCACGTAGACCGCCATGGCCTGGCCGGCGTGCTGCCCCATGGGCAGGGCCAGACCGCCCGACGCACCACCGTGGGCGGGCAGGCCTTGCACCAGCGCGCGGTGCAGCAGCAAGGCGGCGTTGGAGGTCTGCAGGCGGCGCCGACGCGCGGCGAAGTCGCCGGTCGCGGCCAGAACACGGCAGCCGCTGGCGGCGCCCGTCTCGCGCACGCAGACCAGGCCCTGCGGCGCCACGCCCAGCAGGCCGGCCAGCTGGGTGATCACGGCCGCCGCGAAGCCGCGCAGGTCGGTCTGCTCCATCAGCGCCGCGCCCGATTGCACGATGCGCGCCAGGCTGCGCCGGTTCGCATCGATGCGGCAGTGCTGCACGTAGGCACGCACCGCGCCGGCCAGCACCGCGCGCAGACGCTGCGGCGACAGCTCCGCCTTGCGGCGGTGGTCGCCGATGTCGTGGCGGGCCAGCATCGGCAGCGCGAGCGAGCGGGCCTCGGTGCGCAGCACGATGCGCATGTTCACGCGGCCGGCCTGCTGTCGCGCGAAGCCGGCCAGGCCGCCGGACGCGGCGCCGCCCAGCAAGGCGTCCAGCAGCAGCACCGCGAGATCGTCCTCCTGCAGCAACAGGTGGCGGGCCCGTGCCGCATCCTGTGCATGCAGCACGACCACGGGCCGCCCGAACAGTACCAGTCC
Source organism: Duganella sp. AC917 (assembly GCF_979258245.1). Lineage (NCBI taxonomy): Bacteria > Pseudomonadati > Pseudomonadota > Betaproteobacteria > Burkholderiales > Oxalobacteraceae > Duganella > Duganella sp. AC917. The sequence continues at coordinate 1,858,614 of NZ_OZ409848.1, read as the reverse complement.
CTGCACGGCAGCACGGGCCGCTGCATGCACCTGCAGGTCGTGGTCGGCCACCAGCACGCGCCAGGCCGGCGACTGCTCCGTGCCGCGGTCGGCGCCCGCCCGCTCAGCCTGGCTGCACATGCAGGTCGTTGCCGGCATGTGCCACGCGGTTGCGTCCTCCGCGCTTGGCGGCGTACAGGGCTTCGTCGGCCAGCATCTTTGCCCGCGGTTGAAGGAACTCAAACAGCGCCACCTCTTTGTGCCACGCGGCACCAAAGTGCCCGCAGAAATCGCTGCGGTGTGCGAAGCCAATGTCGACGTCGCTTTGATCGAAAAGCATTGGGATAGTCTGGTGCACCTGGCAGCCTCGGTCATGAGCGGACATGCCAGTGCGGTGGCAGCTCTTGCGCGGTTCGGTTCTGCCGCCCAGGGCGATCCAATCTATGAGGCTGGCGTGCAATTGGGGCGGTTGCTGCGTACGGCGTTTTTGGCTGACTACTTTGTCAAGGACGCTTTCAGGAACGAGTTGCGCCGGGTGCTCAATCGGGGCGAGGCTGTTAACGCCCTCAAGCGCGCCATTTATACCGGCCGGATCAGCCCGGCGCAGGCCAAACGTGTCGATGAAATGCAGGCTGTGGCCGATGCGTTGAGCCTGATGGCCAACATCGTGATGGCGTGGAATACCTCACAGATGCAGGCGGTCCTGGATCGCTGGTCGAACCGCCGCCAGGTCATTCCACCGGAACTGATCGGGAAGATTGCGCCCACCAGGCTGGAGAGCATCAACTTGCGGGGTGTGTTTCGCTTCCCGGTTGACCGCTATGCTGACCAAATCCTGCCTTCGCGGCCAAATGCATCGATAACTGGCACCAATGGATGAAACCGACCACGGTTTGACGCCACGAATCGCAGATTTGAAAGTGAACAGGAAAGTCAATGAAATCAACGATCTACCAACACCACCTCCGCGCCAGTGCTAGCTTTTCGTACCGTCACTTATTGCACTGAAAACGAGGAGACCCCTCACCGGGCCGGTGGCCCTCGCCGCTGGGCTTTGCGGCCCTGACGGGCCTTCCTGGCCCGTTTCCGGGGCCTTCCCTGCCCTGCCCCACCGGCGCGGCCGTTGTGGACAGTTTCGGGACAAGTCGGCCGAGGCCGGCCGGCGCAGCCCTGACGTTGACACTTGAGGGGCAGCGGGGCCGGCGCGATGTTGACACTTGGGGGGCAGCGGCCGATTTCGGCCTGGTCGAGCCGTCCAGGCGGCCGCCGAGGCGGCCTAAGTGCCTGATCGGCATGGAGTTATCCACCGAAGTTGTGGATAACCCTGTTAGGAACCCTGCCCCGGTATTGACACTTGAGGGGCGGCCCTACTGACACTTGAGGGGCGCGGTTCTTGACACTTGAGGGGCAGCGTATTGACACATGGGGGGCTTATCCATTGACACTTGAGGGGCGGCCTCTTCGCGCTTTTCCTTGGCGTGACAACGGTTTACGCGCGTTTTTCGGTCATGCTAACCAGGTTTTTAACCGTCTTTATAACCTTTTTATATAACCAGGTAGTTTTAACCAGAGGCTGGCGAAAAAAACGGCAACACGGCCCAAGCTACCGCGCAGCATGACCGGCCGCCGAAGGGGGGAAACCCCCCTTCTCGATCCCACCCGGCCGCAAGCGGCCTCCCATCCCCCCAGGGGCTACGCCCCTCGGCCGCCTTGCGGCCTCACCCCACAATGGAGCGCCTTCGGCGCTACGGCTTAGGAGAGCCAGGCGCAAGCGCCTGGCGGAAGGCAGTAAGTTCGAGAGCTTGCGAGGGGGCAAAGCCCCCTCACACTCCCCAACCAGGTCGCCGCGGTTCGACCGGCCGCGCGATCCTCAAGCATCGCAGCAGCTCCACCGCCGCAGGTTTTACGCCAAGGAAGGGGGTCGGCCAGCTCGGCCGGTGGCGCGGAAAGCGCCCCTCAAGTGTCAATGAAACGTGAGACGCGGGGCCAGGCCCGCGCCGATCACAAGCCGAGTTCGGAGTGAGAGCCGAGGCGCACCAGGCGCAGCGTGTCGGCGTCGGGCTTCTGGTAGATCAGCACCAGGTCGGGCTTGACGTGGCAATCCCGGTGATCCTTCCAGTCCCCGGTCAGCGCGTGGTCGCGGTGCCGAGGTTCCAGCGGCTGGTCGTCGGCGAGCGCGACCAGGACGGGCACCAGGTCGGCGTCGAGCGTGGCCCGGTGCTGCCCTTTCGCCTCGCGCTTGTAGTCGCGCTTGAACTGGCCGGTGCGCTCAATCTGCCGCATGCAGATCGGCCATCAGATCGTTGACGGTGGCGAAGCGCGGCAGCTTGCCCTTGCGGGCTTCCTTCATCGCCTCGATGGTGGTGGCGTTCGGAATCAGCGGCTCGAAGGGCAGCGCCTTGTCCTGGGCCACCTTCGTGAGCAGCAGCCGCACCGCGTCGGACACGGTAAGGCCCATCGCGGCCAGGACGGCCGCCGCTTCTTCCTTGATCGCGCCGTCGATGCGCGTTTGTACGAGCTGGTTTGCAGCCATGATTGGTTCTCCGGTTGGGTTCGTGAATTACATTGTAATGCACGCCAAGGGAAAGGGCAAGGTTTAGCGGCTAAAACGTTTAGCTAAAGTGCTTGACGATTAGGACATTTTGCCCTAATATAGCACTTGAAGGCCGGGCATTTCGCCCAGGTCAACTACCGGAGAAAGTCCGATGAACACCCAAGGGGTCGTCTCAGAAAACGGAAAATAAAGCACGCTAAGGCATAGCCGAACCTGCCAAGCTTGCTCCACCCTGTAGTGACGCGATCAGCGGGCAGGAAACGTTCCCCCTTCGCGCATGGCAGGCGCACACCAACTCAGACAGCACGGCCTCCATGCGCGCCAGGTCAGCCATTTTCTCGCGCACGTCCTTGAGCTTGTGCTCGGCCAGACTGCTGGCTTCCTCGCAATGGGTGCCATCCTCCAGCCGCAGCAGCTCGGCGATCTCATCCAGGCTGAAGCCCAGCCGCTGGGCTGATTTCACGAAGCGCACCCGCGTTACATCCGCCTCGCCATAGCGGCGGATGCTGCCATAGGGCTTGTCAGGCTCCAGCAACAAGCCCTTGCGCTGATAGAAACGGATGGTCTCCACATTGACCCCGGCCGCCTTGGCGAAAACGCCAATGGTCAGGTTCTCCAAATTGTTTTCCATATCGCTTGACTCCGTACATGAGTACGGAAGTAAGGTTACGCTATCCAATTTCAATTCGAAAGGACAAGCGCATGTCTGAACCAAAAACCGGGCGCGGCGCGCTCTTCACTGGAGGGCTTGCCGCCATCCTCGCCTCGGCTTGCTGCCTCGGGCCGTTGGTTCTGATCGCCTTGGGGTTCAGCGGCGCTTGGATCGGCAACTTGGCGGTGTTGGAACCCTATCGCCCCATCTTTATCGGCGTGGCGCTGGTGGCGTTGTTCTTCGCCTGGCGGCGCATCTACCGGCAGGCAGCGGCCTGCAAACCGGGTGAGGTCTGCGCGATTCCCCAAGTGCGAGCTACTTACAAGCTCATTTTCTGGATCGTGGCCGCGCTGGTTCTGGTCGCGCTCGGATTTCCCTACGTCATGCCATTTTTCTACTGATCGGAGTTCACCATGAAGAAACTGTTTGCCTCCCTCGCCCTCGCCGCCGTTGTTGCCCCCGTCTGGGCCGCCACCCAGACCGTCACGCTGTCCGTACCGGGCATGACCTGCTCCGCCTGCCCGATCACTGTCAAGAAGGCGATTTCCAAGGTCGAAGGCGTCAGCAAAGTTGACGTGACTTTCGAGACACGCCAAGCGGTCGTCACCTTCGACGATGCCAAGACCAGCGTGCAGAAGCTGACCAAGGCAACCGCAGACGCGGGCTATCCGTCCAGCGTCAAGCAGTGAGTCACTGAAAACGGCACCGCAGCACAACGGACGTCATTGTCTGGCGCCACAAACGATAAAGGATCTGTTGCATGACCCATCTAAAAATCACCGGCATGACTTGCGACTCGTGCGCGGCGCACGTCAAGGAAGCGCTGGAAAAAGTGCCAGGCGTGCAGTCGGCGCTGGTGTCCTATCCGAAGGGCACAGCGCAACTCGCCATCGTGCCGGGCACATCGCCGGACGCGCTGACTGCCGCCGTGGCCGGACTGGGCTACAAGGCAACGCTAGCCGATGCGCCACTGGCGGACAACCGCGTCGGACTGCTCGACAAGGTGCGGGGATGGATGGCCGCCGCCGAAAAGCACAGTGGCAACGAGCCCCCGGTGCAGGTAGCGGTCATTGGCAGCGGTGGAGCCGCGATGGCGGCGGCGCTGAAGGCCGTCGAGCAAGGCGCGCAGGTCACGCTGATCGAGCGCGGCACCATCGGCGGCACCTGCGTCAATGTCGGCTGTGTGCCGTCCAAGATCATGATCCGCGCCGCCCACATCGCCCATCTGCGCCGGGAAAGCCCGTTCGATGGCGGTATTGCGGCAACTGTGCCTACGATTGACCGCAGTAAGCTGCTGGCCCAGCAGCAGGCCCGCGTCGACGAACTGCGGCACGCCAAGTACGAAGGCATCCTGGGCGGTAATCCGGCCATCACCGTTGTGCACGGTGAGGCGCGCTTCAAGGACGACCAGAGCCTTACCGTCCGTTTGAACGAGGGTGGCGAGCGCGTCGTGATGTTCGACCGCTGCCTGGTCGCCACGGGTGCCAGCCCGGCGGTCCCGCCGATTCCGGGCTTGAAAGAGTCACCCTACTGGACTTCCACCGAGGCCCTGGCGAGCGACACCATTCCCGAACGCCTTGCCGTAATCGGCTCGTCGGTGGTGGCGCTGGAGCTGGCGCAAGCCTTTGCCCGGCTGGGCAGCAAGGTCACGGTCCTGGCGCGCAATACCTTGTTCTTCCGTGAAGACCCGGCCATCGGCGAGGCGGTGACAGCCGCTTTCCGTGCCGAGGGCATCGAGGTGCTGGAGCACACGCAAGCCAGCCAGGTCGCCCATATGGACGGTGAATTCGTGCTGACCACCACGCACGGTGAATTGCGCGCCGACAAACTGCTGGTTGCCACCGGTCGGACACCGAACACGCGCAGCCTCGCGCTGGACGCAGCGGGGGTCACTGTCAATGCGCAAGGTGCCATCGTCATCGACCAAGGCATGCGCACGAGCAACCCGAACATCTACGCGGCCGGCGACTGCACCGACCAGCCGCAGTTCGTCTATGTGGCGGCAGCGGCCGGCACCCGTGCCGCGATCAACATGACCGGCGGCGATGCGGCGCTCGACCTGACCGCAATGCCGGCCGTGGTGTTCACCGATCCGCAAGTGGCGACCGTGGGCTACAGCGAGGCGGAAGCCCACCACGACGGGATCGAGACCGACAGCCGCACCTTGACCTTGGACAACGTGCCGCGTGCGCTCGCCAACTTCGACACACGCGGCTTCATCAAGTTGGTTATCGAGGAAGGCAGCCATCGGCTGATCGGCGTACAGGCGGTCGCGCCGGAAGCGGGTGAACTGATCCAGACGGCGGCTCTGGCCATTCGCAACCGCATGACGGTGCAGGAACTGGCCGACCAGTTGTTCCCCTACCTGACGATGGTCGAGGGGTTGAAGCTCGCGGCGCAGACCTTCAACAAGGATGTGAAGCAGCTTTCCTGCTGCGCCGGGTGAGAAAAAGGAGGTGTTCAATGAACGCCTACACGGTGTCCCGGCTGGCTCTTGATGCCGGGGTGAGCGTGCATATCGTGCGCGACTACCTGCTGCGCGGATTGCTGCGCCCGGTGGCGTGCACACCAGGCGGCTACGGCTTGTTCGATGACGCCGCCTTGCAACGGCTGTGCTTCGTGCGGGCGGCCTTCGAGGCGGGCATCGGCCTCGACGCGCTGGCGCGGCTGTGCCGGGCGCTGGATGCGGCGGACGGCGACGAAGCGGCCGCGCAGCTTGCCCTGCTGCGTCAGTTCGTCGAGCGTCGGCGCGAAGCGTTGGCCGATCTGGAAGTGCAGTTGGCCACCCTGCCGACCGAGCCGGCACAGCACGCGGAGAGTCTGCCATGAACAACCCCGAGCGCTTGCCGTCCGAGACGCACAAACCGATCACCGGCTACCTGTGGGGCGGACTGGCTGTGCTGACTTGCCCCTGCCACCTGCCCATCCTCGCTGTCGTGCTGGCCGGCACAACCGCCGGTGCTTTCCTCGGCGAGCATTGGGTCATCGCGGCGCTCGGTTTGACCGGCCTGTTCCTTCTGTCCCTGTCGCGGGCGTTGCGGGCATTCAGGGAAAGAGAATGAGCGCTTTCCGGCCGGATGGATGGACGACGCCGGAACTGGCCCAAGCGGTCGAGCGCGGGCAGCTTGAACTGCACTACCAGCCCGTCGTCGATCTGCGCAGTGGTGGGATTGTCGGCGCGGAAGCCCTGTTGCGCTGGCGTCATCCGACGCTTGGACTATTGCCACCGGGCCAGTTCCTGCCCGTGGTCGAATCGTCCGGCCTGATGCCTGAAATCGGCGCTTGGGTGCTGGGCGAAGCCTGCCGCCAGATGCGTGACTGGCGAATGCTGGCATGGCGACCGTTCCGGCTGGCCGTCAATGTTTCGGCGAGCCAAGTGGGACCGGACTTCGACGGGTGGGTAAAGGGCGTGCTGGCTGATGCCGAGTTGCCCGCCGAGTATCTCGAAATCGAGCTGACCGAATCGGTCGCGTTTGGTGATCCGGCGATCTTCCCCGCCCTGGACGCCTTGCGGCAGATCGGTGTGCGCTTCGCCGCCGATGACTTCGGGACGGGGTATTCCTGTCTGCAACATCTGAAGTGCTGCCCAATCAGCACGCTCAAGATCGACCAATCGTTTGTCGCCGGGCTCGCCAACGACCGCCGCGACCAAACCATCGTGCACACCGTGATTCAGCTTGCGCACGGGCTGGGCATGGATGTGGTGGCTGAAGGCGTGGAAACATCGGCGAGTCTTGATCTATTGCGACAAGCGGACTGCGACACAGGACAAGGCTTCCTGTTCGCGAAGCCAATGCCGGCGGCGGCATTCGCCGTCTTCGTCAGTCAATGGAGGGGTGCCACCATGAATGCAAGTGACTCGACCACCACCAGTTGCTGCGTGTGCTGCAAGGAAATCCCGCTCGATGCCGCCTTCACCCCGGAAGGCGCGGAATACGTCGAGCACTTCTGCGGGTTGGAGTGTTATCAACGCTTCGAAGCGCGTGCCAAGACAGGGAACGAAACCGATGCCGATCCGAACGCCTGCGACTCGCTACCGTCAGATTGAGGCATACCCTAACTTGGCGTCAGACCATCCGGCGCTAAATCGTCAGAATAGAGTTGCCTTCCGAATTGATTGACATACGCCGTCAAGGGTCATAGATTTCTTCCTGACACATTTCCCTCAGGAGGATACCTTGCACGGTCAGCGCATCGGTTACGTCCGCGTCAGCAGCTTCGACCAGAACCCAGAACGGCAGCTCGAACAGATCCAGGTGGATAAAGTGTTCACCGACAAGGCGTCGGGCAAGGACACACGGCGGCCCGAACTGGAACGGCTGCTCGCCTTCGTGCGCGAAGGCGACACGGTCGTGGTGCACAGCATGGATCGTCTGGCGCGCAACCTCGACGACCTGCGCCGCCTGGTGCAGGGCCTCACCCAGCGCGGCGTACGCATCGAGTTCCTTAAGGAGCATTTGACCTTCACCGGCGAGGACTCGCCGATGGCGAACCTGATGCTGTCGGTAATGGGCGCGTTCGCCGAGTTCGAACGCGCCTTGATCCGCGAGCGGCAGCGCGAGGGCATCGCGCTCGCCAAGCAGCGCGGGGCCTACCGTGGCAGGAAGAAATCCCTGTCGTCTGAGCGTATTGCCGAACTGCGCCAACGTGTCGAGGCTGGCGAGCAAAAGACCAAGCTGGCTCGTGAATTCGGAATCAGTCGCGAAACCCTGTATCAATACTTGAGAACGGATCAGTAAATATGCCACGTCGTTCAATCCTGTCCGCCGCCGAGCGCGAAAGCCTGCTGGCGTTGCCGGACACCAAGGATGAGTTGATCCGTCACTACACGTTCAGCGAAACCGACCTCTCCATCATCCGGCAGCGGCGCGGCCCGGCCAACCGGCTGGGCTTCGCCGTGCAGCTCTGTTACCTGCGCTTTCCTGGTGTCATCCTGGGCGTCGATGAGCCGCCGTTTCCGCCCTTGTTGAAACTGGTCGCCGACCAGCTCAAGGTCAGCGTCGAAAGCTGGGACGAATACGGGCAGCGGGAGCAGACCCGGCGCGAGCACCTGGTCGAACTGCAAACGGTGTTCGGCTTCCAGCCCTTTACCATGGGCCACTACCGGCAGGCCGTCCAGTTGCTGACCGAGATGGCCTTGCAGACCGACAAGGGCATCGTGCTGGCCAGCACCTTGATCGAGCACCTGCGGCAGCAGTCGGTCATTCTGCCTGCCCTCAACGCCGTCGAGCGGGCGAGCGCCGAAGCAATCACCCGCGCCAACCGGCGCATCTACGATGCCTTGGCCGAACCGCTGTCGGACGCGCATCGCCGCCGCCTCGACGATCTGCTCAAGCGTCGGGACAACGGCAAAACGACCTGGCTGGCCTGGCTGCGCCAATCGCCCGTCAAACCGAATTCGCGGCACATGCTGGAACACATCGAACGCCTCAAAGCGTGGCAGGCGCTCGACCTGCCTTCTGGCATCGAGCGGTCGGTGCACCAGAACCGCCTGCTCAAGATCGCCCGTGAGGGTGGCCAGATGACGCCCGCCGACCTGGCCAAGTTCGAGGCGCAGCGACGCTATGCCACCCTGGTGGCGCTTGCCATCGAGGGCATGGCCACCGTCACCGACGAAATCATCGACCTGCACGACCGCATCCTGGGCAAGCTGTTCAACGCCGCCAAGAACAAGCATCAGCAGCAATTCCAGGCGTCCGGCAAGGCGATCAACGCCAAGGTGCGGCTGTTCGGCCGCATCGGCCAGGCGCTGATCGAGGCCAAGCAGGCGGGCCGCGATCCGTTCGCCGCCATCGAGGCCGTCATGTCCTGGGATGCCTTCGCCGAGAGCGTCACCGAAGCGCAGAAGCTTGCGCAGCCCGAGGACTTCGATTTCCTGCACCGCATCGGCGAAAGCTACGCCACGCTGCGCCGCTACGCGCCGGAATTCCTTGCCGTGCTCAAGCTGCGGGCCGCTCCCGCCGCGAAGGACGTGCTCGACGCCATCGAGGTGCTGCGCGGCATGAACAGCGACAACGCCCGCAAGGTGCCCGCCGACGCGCCGACCGAGTTCATCAAGCCGCGCTGGCAGAAGCTGGTCATGACCGACACCGGCATCGACCGGCGCTACTACGAACTGTGCGCGCTGTCGGAGATGAAGAACGCGTTGCGTTCCGGCGACATCTGGGTGCAGGGGTCGCGCCAGTTCAAGGACTTCGAGGACTACCTGGTGCCGCCCGCGAAATTCGCCAGCCTCAAGCAGGCCAGCGAATTGCCGCTGGCCGTGGCCACCGACTGCAACCGGTACCTGAACGACCGGCTGACGCTGCTGGAAACACAGCTTGCCACCGTCAACCGTATGGCGACGGCCAACGAGCTGCCGGACGCCATCATCACCGAGTCAGGCTTGAAGATCACGCCGCTCGACGCGGCGGTACCCGACACCGCCCAAGCGCTGATCGACCAGACGGCAATGATCCTGCCGCACGTCAAGATCACCGAACTGCTGCTGGAGGTGGACGAATGGACGGGCTTCACTCGGCATTTCGCGCATCTGAAATCGGGCGACCCGGCCAAAGACAAGAACCTGTTGCTGACCACGATCCTCGCCGACGCGATCAACCTGGGCCTGACCAAGATGGCGGAGTCTTGCCCCGGCACGACCTACGCCAAGCTGGCTTGGCTGCAAGCCTGGCACATCCGCGACGAAACCTACGGGGCGGCGCTGGCCGATCTGGTCAACGCACAGTTCCGCCATCCCTTCGCCGAGCACTGGGGCGACGGCACCACCTCATCGTCGGACGGCCAGAACTTCCGCACCGGCAGCAAGGCCGAGAGCACCGGCCACATCAACCCGAAATACGGGAGCAGCCCAGGGCGGACGTTCTACACCCACATTTCTGACCAGTACGCGCCATTTCACACCAAGGTCGTGAACGTCGGCGTGCGCGATTCGACCTACGTGCTCGACGGCCTGCTGTACCACGAGTCCGACTTGCGGATCGAGGAGCATTACACCGACACGGCGGGCTTCACCGATCACGTCTTCGCCCTGATGCACCTCCTGGGCTTCCGCTTCGCGCCGCGCATCCGCGACCTGGGCGACACCAAGCTCTACATCCCGAAGGGCGACGCCGCCTATGACGCGCTGAAACCCATGATCGGCGGCACGCTCAACATCAAGCACGTCCGCGCCCATTGGGACGAAATCCTGCGGCTGGCCACCTCGATCAAGCAGGGCACGGTGACGGCCTCCCTGATGCTCCGAAAGCTCGGCAGCTACCCACGCCAGAACGGCCTGGCCGTGGCGCTCCGCGAGCTGGGCCGCATCGAGCGCACGCTGTTCATCCTGGACTGGCTGCAAAGCGTGGAACTGCGCCGCCGCGTGCATGCCGGCCTGAACAAGGGCGAGGCGCGCAATGCGCTGGCCAGGGCAGTGTTTTTCAACCGCCTGGGTGAAATCCGCGACCGCAGTTTCGAGCAGCAGCGCTACCGGGCTAGCGGCCTCAATCTGGTAACGGCTGCCGTCGTGTTGTGGAACACGGTCTATCTGGAACGGGCTGCGCACGCGCTGCGTGGCAACGGCCATGCCGTTGATGACGCGCTGTTGCAGTACCTGTCGCCGCTCGGTTGGGAGCACATCAACCTCACCGGCGATTACCTCTGGCGCAGCAGCGCCAAGATCGGCGCGGGCAAGTTCAGGCCGCTACGACCGCTGCAACCGGCTTAGCGTGCTTTATTTTCCGTTTTCTGAGGCGACCCCTGAGGAGAATTAAATGTTGACCGTACTCGCCTATTCCATGGTCGTAGTCTTTATGTTCTTGATCATGACCAAACGCCTGCCGGCGATGGTCGCGCTGATCCTGGTGCCGATCGGCTTCGGCCTGATCGGCGGTTTCGGCGCGGAGCTGGGCCCGATGATGCTCGCCGGCATCAAGCAGCTTGCCCCCACCGGCGTGATGCTGATGTTCGCCATCCTGTACTTCGGCGTCATGATCGACGCCGGCCTGTTCGACCCGGTCGTGCGCCTGATCCTCAAGCTGGTCAAAGGCGACCCGATGAAGATCGTGGTCGGCACCGCCGTGCTGACGATGATCGTCTCGCTCGACGGCGACGGCGCCACCACCTATATGATCACCGTCTCGGCCATGCTGCCGCTGTATCAGCGGCTCGGCATCAGCCGTCTGGTCATGGCGTGCGTGATCATGCTGGCCGGCGGCGTCTTCAACATCCTGCCGTGGGGCGGCCCGACCGCCCGCGCCGCCAGCGCGCTGGCCGTGGACGTCAGCGACATCTTCGTGCCGATGATACCGGCCATGATCGCCGGCGTGTGCTGGGTGCTGTTCGTGGCTTACGTGCTGGGCCGCAAGGAGCGCAACCGTCTCGGCGTGGTCGAGCTGCTGCCAGCCAAGGCCACCAAGGCGGTTGCGGCGGAAGTCGACGCGGTCGGCGTGCAACCCGCTTACACCGGTGTCGCCCAGCTGCAGCAAGTGAACGCGGCCATGGGCATGCACGGCGCGATGGGCGGCTCTGGCCAGATCGGCAACGCCGGTCGCCCCCGCCAGGTCAACGTCAATGCCGACCAGAGCGCCGCGTTCGCCAAGGTGGTCCACCTTCACGGGGCGCCGAACAGCGGCGAAGACGGTTCCGGCGGCGACATCAAGCTGACCGACCCGCAAACCGCGCGGCCAAAGCTGATCTGGATCAACCTGGCGCTGACCTTGGCGCTGATGGCGATGCTGATCAAGGGCGCGCTGCCGCTGCCGGTGCTGTTCATGATCGCCTTCGCGATCGCCATCATGATCAACTATCCGAAGCTGGAGGATCAGAAGGAACGCCTGACCGCCCATGCCGCCAACGTGCTGCCGGTCGTCTCGCTGATCTTCGCCGCAGGCATTTTCGTCGGCATCCTGCAAGGCACCAAGATGGTCGACGCCATCGCCGCCAGCGTGATCACCGCCATTCCGACCTGGATGGGACCTTACCTGGCCATCGTCACCGGCGTGCTGAGCATCCCGTTCACGTTCTTTATCTCGAACGACGCGTTCTACTTCGGCGTGGTGCCGATCCTGGCGAAGGCGGCCGCCGTGTATGGCATCACCGGCGCCGAAATCGGCCGCGCCTCGATCATCGGCCAGCCGGTTCACTTGCTCAGCCCGCTGGTGGCGTCGACCTACCTGCTGGTCGGCATGGCCAAGATCGAGTTCGGCGACCATCAGCGCTATACCTTGATGTGGGCCATCTCCGCCTCGCTGGTGATGCTGGTCGCCGCGCTGGTCTTCGGTGTGATTCCTTTCATGGGCCGCTGAGTAAGCATTAAACGCCCTCCCGGCGGGATGTCGTGGCAGAATGCAATGATGCCTCGATGTCCCGCCAAGGAGCGGCCATGCAAAATGTGCTGTATCACTTTCGCTTCCCAGACGGGGTCACGGCCAGTTGCGCGGTCTCCGACGGTGGCGAGGCGCAGACCGCCGACCTCCCGGCCTGGACCGCGCTGGAGTTCGAGCAGTGTCCCAACTGCCCGCTGGTCCCTGCCACCACACCGCGCTGTCCGATGGCGGTACGCTTCATCCCCCTGATCGACATGATCGGCAAGCTACGCTCGTATGAGCAGGTCGAGGTGCGGGTGCAAACGCGGGAGCGCAAGGTCGGCAAGGTCACCACGGTGCAGCGCGGCGTCGGCGCACTGATGGGCTTGCTTGCGGCCGGCAGCGCCTGCCCGCACGCGGCCTTTCTACGGCCGATGGCGCATTTCCATCTGCCGTTCGCCTCGGAGGAAGAAACCATCTACAGGGCGGCCTCGACCTATCTGCTGGGACAGTATCTGCTGGCCAGGCAAGGCGGCACGCCGGACTGGGAGCTCGATGGCTTGAAGGCGCGCTACCTGGCGCTCCAGACCGTCAACGGCGCCATGGCCAGACGGCTGCGGCACGCGGTCGACGATGACGGCGCCATCAACGCCCTCATCGTGCTCGACCTGCTGGCCAAGGCGCTGCCCTACTCCATCGACGAACAACTGGACGACATCAAGGCCATCTTCCTGGCCGCCGGCACGCCACCGGTATAGGCTTATCCGCCCAGGGACTGGAACAAGGCGACGGTGTCGGTGTAGCGCGCGGCGCGGGCCGGTATCAGCGCAATTGCCGCCTGTTGATATGCCTGTTGTGCCTGCAGCACGGCCGGATAGGCGATCGCGCCCAGCTGCCATTGACGCTGCGCGATCGTCAGGCTCCTGCGCGCGGCGCGTTCGCTGGCCGATGCCGCTTGCAGGGTTTGGGCGTCGGCCTCGACCGCGTGCAGCGCGGCGGCGACGTTCTGGAACGCCAATAGCACCACCGAGCGATATTGGGCGGCGACTTGTTCGTAGGTGGCCTCGGCGGCGCGTTGCTGATGCATCAGCGTCCCTGCCCGGAACACCGGTTGCAACAGATCCGCGCCGATGCTCCAGAAACCGGCGCCGGCCTTGAACAGCGTGCCGGCATCGAGCGCCGAGCTGCCCAGGGTGGCCGTCAACGAGATGTTCGGTAGCCGGGCCGCTTGCGCGATACCGATCTGGGCGCTGGCGGCGCGCAGCTGGGCTTCGGCGGCGCGGATATCCGGCCGCCGTTCGACCAACCGGGCGGGCAAGCTCAATGGCAAGGGCTCGGTCAGCGCCAGACTGTCGAACGCGATGCGCTGGACGATGCCGTCGCTGGGCATGCGCCCGACAAGCACTGCCAGCAGGTCGCCTTGCTGGGCCAACTGTTTTTCCAGCGGCGGCAGGCCGCCTTCGATTTGGGCCACCATCGCCTCCTGCGCCGCGACGTCGGCCGCGCCCAACTGGCCGGCGCGTTGCTGCTTGCGCACCGCGTCGAGCTGCGCGCGCGCCATGTCCACCAGCTCGCGCGTCGCGTCGAGCTGGGAGCGCACGGCAGCCTCGCCGATAACAGCGGCCACCAGATTGGCAATCAGCGCCGAGCGCGCCGCCTCGCGCTGAAAGCGCGCCACGTCGGTCTGCGCATCCGCCGCCTCGACCTGCCGCCGCACGCCGCCGAAAACATCGGGTGCGTAGCCGACGCTCAGCTGCGCCGTATGCAGGGTGTACAGATTGACGCCAGACGCGGTCGGGCTTGAGAGCGGATCGGCGATCCGCTGGCGGGTCGGCATCAGATGCAGGTCGATGCCGGGAAAGTAGGCGCCGCGTTGGGCGGCGGCGGTTTCCTGTGCCGCGCGCAGCGCCGCTTCGGCCGCCGCCAAGTCCGGACTGGCGGCCAGCGCCGCGTCGACCAGATGGTTCAAGTCGTCGGAGCCGAACGTGGTCCACCATTGCTCCGGCATCTCCTGTCCCTCCACGAAACGCTGGGCCGCGCCGCCGCCAACCTCCGTGGCGGCGGTTTCCGGCGCCAGCGGCTTGGCGGTGTAGCGCTGCGCCGCCGGTGCGGCCGGGCGCACATAATCGGGGCCGGCAGCGCAGCCGGCCACCAGGGCCGCCGACAACATGGCGGCAATTTGTGCTGGTAAGGTTTTCTTCATGCGCCTTCTCCTTCGACCACGTCCACGGCCGCATTGGCTGCCCGGGGCAGGCGCCGCGAGGCATATTGCTCTATTAAATAGTACAGCGCGGGCAGCAGGACCAGCGTCAGCACCGTGGCGGTCACCAACCCGCCGACGACCACCGTCGCCAGTGGGCGCTGGACGTCGCTGCCCAAGCCATGGGCCAGCGCGGCCGGCACCAGGCCAAGCGCCGCCACCGTGGCGGTGGTCAGCACCGGGCGTACCCGCTCGCGCGCGCCGTTGATGACCGCCGAACGCAGATCATCTGGCAGCAGCGCGCGCCAGCGGTTCAGGTTCGACAGCATGACCACCGCGTTCAGCACCGACACGCCGAACAACGCGATGAATCCGACCGCCGACGACACGTTCAAGGTCATGCCGCGCAGTTGCAGCGCCACCAGCCCACCCAACAGCGACAAGGGCACCGCCAGCAGGATCAACCCGGGCTGGCGCAGATTGCCGAAGGCTGAGAACAGCATCACGAACATCAGCGCAAGCACCGCCGGCACGATCACCGCCAGACGCGCCTGGGCGCGCTGCTGGTTCTCGAACTGGCCTCCCCACGTGATCTGGTAGTGCGCGTGGTCGTACGGTATCTCACGCGCGATCCGGCCTTGAGCGTCGGCCAGGAAGGTCGACAGGTCGCGGCCGCGCAGATTGGTGCGCACGGTCAGGTGGCGGCGGTTCATCTCGCGCGTGATGGTGGTTTCACCTTCGGCCAGGCCGATGTGCGCGACCTGCGCCAGCGCCACCTGTGCGCCGCCGGCGGCGGTCAGCATCAGGTCGCCGATGGCCTGCGGGTCGTTGCGCGTGGCGCCCCCGAAGCGGGCGGCGACATCGTAGCTGCGGTCGTCCACGTAGACCTGCGTCACCGGGCTGCCGCCGATGCCGGTCTGGATCAGCGCCATGATGTCGGCCACGTTGATGCCGAGCCGTGCGGCGGCGGCCCGGTCGACGTCGATGCGCACCTGAGGCAGTGGCGGTTCCTGGTCGATGATGACGTCCTGCGCGCCCGGCACGCCGCGCAGCAGATGCTCGACGGCGCCTGCCAGCTTGCGGGTCTCGCGGAAGTCCTCGCCGTAGACCTTCACCACCAGATCGCTGTGCGCGCCGGCCAGCTTGTCGAGCACACCGTCGATCATCGGCTGGGAGAATCCGATTTCGGTGCGCGGCAGCTCGCGGAAGCGCGCCGACAGCCTGTCGACGAGGTCCTGCTTGACCATGCCCGACGGCCATTCGCTGTAGGGATGCAGTGTCACCGCGCATTCGATGTGCGACGGCGTGAAAGGGTCGGTGCCCTCGTCGTTGCGGCCCAGTTGCGTGACCACGTGCGCCACCTGCGGTTCCTTCAGCGTGGCCTCGCGCAGCGCGTCCGCCATCTGCGTCGCCTTGGCCAGCGAAATTCCGGGCGGCAGCGTCACCTGCAGCCAGATCGAGCCTTCGTCGAGCGTCGGCAGGAAGTCGCGGCCGGTCGCGCCGCCCAGTACAATCACCGCCGCCAGCGTCGCCGCCGCCATGGCCAACACCAGCCGGGTCTCACCGACCAGCCGGTGCAACAGCCCTTCGTAGCGCGGCAAGAGCCACGCCAGCACCGGATTATGGAAGATCTTGCGCGGCTTGCGGAAGGCCTGGTAGGCCATGCCGGGTATGAGCGTCATCGTCATCAGCAAGGCGCCCAGCAACGCGAAGCCCACCGCGAACGCCATCGGCGAAAACAGCTTGTACTCGATGCGCTGGAACGCGAACAGCGGCAGATAGGCCACCATGATGACCAGCATGCCGAAACAGGTCGGCTTCATCACCTGCAAAGCCGCTCCGGTCGCGTCCTCCTCGCTCATGACGCCCTCGGGCTGTTCCTCGCGGCGGCGCAGCACCGCCTCCAGCACGAAAATGGCGCCATCGACGATAATGCCGAAGTCGATCGCGCCCAGCGACAGCAGGTTGGCCGGAATCTTAAAGTGGTGCATCAGGACGAAAGCGACCATCAGCGACACCGGAATGGCGGCCGCCGCGATCAGCGCCGCGCGCACGCTGCCCAGGAACAGCGCGAGCACCAGCGTCACCAGCACCACGCCTTCGATCAGGGTCTTGCCGACCGTGTGCACGGTGGCTTCCACCAAGGTGCTGCGGTCCATGTACGCGACCACCTTGACGTCCTTGGGCAGCAGATGGTCGTTCAACTCGCGCACCGCTTCGTGGACGCCGGCGATCACGCGCGACGGATTCTCGTTCTTCAGCAGCAGTACGATGCCGGACACCGTGTCCGGCACATGGTCCTTGCCCAGCACCCCGTGCCGCTCCTGATTACCCAGCGTGACGTTGCCCAGGTCCTTGACCAGCACCGGCACCCCGTTCTTCTGCGCGACGACGATGTTACCCAGGTCGTCCAGGCTGTGGATCAGCCCCACCCCGCGCACGACCAGGCCTTGTTCGCCGCGTGTCATCACGCTGCCGCCGGCGTTGGCGTTGTTGGCGGCGATGGCCTGCGTGATCTGCGTCAGCGACAGGTGGTATTTGGACAGCTTGAGCGGGTCGAACTCCAGCAGAAACTGCGTGCTCAGGCCACCGAAGTTGGTGACGTCGACCACGCCGGACGCCTGCTTCAGGCGCGGGATCACCTTCCAGCGCTGCAGCTCGGACAATTCGCGCAGGCCGCGCGTCTTCGATTCGAGCGTGTAGCGGTAGATTTCGCCGATCGGCGACGTCAGGGCGTCAAGCCCCGGCTGCGCGCCATACGGAAGGCTGACGGCGGCGATGCGCTCCTGCAGGCGCTGGCGCGACCAGTAATCCTCCGCGCCGTCCTCGAACACGACCGTGATCAGCGACAGACCGAAGGTCGACTTCGAGCGCATCACATGCATGCCGGGCGTGCCCATGATCTCGCGTTCGAGCGGAATGGTGATCTGCTGCTCCACCTCCTCGGCTGCCAGGCCGTTGACCTGGGTGACCACTTGCGAGGTGGTGTCGGCGATGTCGGGATAGGCTTCCAGTGGCAACTGGGTCCAGCAATAGCCGCCGTACAGCGTCACCAGCAGGAAGATCAGCGCGACGATGCCGCGCCGGTTAAAGCACAGGGTGACGATGCGATCAATCATTGAGCAGCACTCCATCTTTGACCACGATGCGCTCGCCCGTTTTCAAGCCGGCCACCACCTCGATCTGCTGGCCGATCTGCGCGCCCAGCTTGACGTCGCGCGGGGCGAAGCGCCATGGCGCCACTTCGACGAAGGCGCGGCTGGAGAAGCCGCCCTGGATCACCGCAGCCATCGGCACCAGGATGGCCTGGTGCGGCCGCGACGACAGCGTGGCCTCGGCGAACATGCCGGGTTTGAGGCGGCCGTCGCGATTCTCGAACGGCAGCCGCACTTTGACCGTGCGGGTATCCGCATCCAGCAGTTCGCCGACGTAGCGTACCTGACCCGCCAGCGGCGCCGCATAGGCGTCCAGCTTGACGCTGGCCTGCTGGCCCGCGTAGAGCCGCGCCAGGTCCTTTTCCTGCGCGTTGGCGCTGACGAAGACGCGGGACAGGTCCGCCACCGTCATCAGCGGCGCGGTGGCGTCGTTCCAGTAGGCGCCTTCGGCAGCCGCCAGGTCCACCACGCGGCCGGCGATGGGCGAGCGCACCGCCAGCTTGCCGTCGGCTGCAGCGCCGGCACGGGCACCGGTCTGCCGCAGGCGGGCCTCGGCACGCGCCGCTTCGCTGGTCGCCTGGGCGAAATCGCTCAGCGCTTGCTCCAGGTCTCGGCGCACCGCAAGGTCCGATTTGTCGAGTTCACGCTGTCGCTCCAGGCTATGCGAGGCCATTGTCAACGCGGCGCGCGCCTTGCCCGCGTCGGCGATGACTTGGGCGAAATCGGGCGAATCGATCGTGAACAGCACGTCGCCGGCCTTGACCTGGTCTCCCAGCTGTTTGTAAGCACGGACGATACGGCCCGCCAGCGGCGTCATCACCTTGACCAGGCGCGCCGGATCGGCTTCCACCACGGCGGGGAGCGTGAACGGCACCGCCACGCTTTGCTCCACCACCGCAGCCACCAGCAGCGATTTTCTCAGTGGGGATTTTTCCGGTATCAGCAGGGCATCGCCGTCATGTACGAGGACCGGCGTGGCCGCTTCCGGCGACGCCTCCCTGGCGTGCAGGCCAAACAACCCCCAGCCGGTCAGTCCGAATGCGGCCAGGCCCACAAGGCCGGGCAGGATTGCTTTGTGCTGTGATATTTGTTTCATGTGATTCTCCCTTGGGCCGGGATGGTACGAAATTTTGCTGCACCGCATCCTGAATTCTTCTTCAGGAAATGCCCGCGTCGACGCTGCTATACTCCGGCTCTTGTCGAGGGACGTTTCATGCATATTCTGTTGGTGGAAGACGATCACAAAGCGGCCCGGCTGCTGGCGCGCGGCCTGGAGGAAGAAGGTTTCCAGGTCGTGGTCGCGCATTCGGCGCAGCAGGCGGCCGCCCAACCGCTGGCGCGGTTCGACATGGCTATCCTCGACTGGATGATGCCGGGTAAAGACGGCGTCGCCCTGTGCGCCGAATGGCGCCAAGCCGGACACCTGTTGCCGGTATTGATGCTGACTGCCCGCGACGCTGTGGCCGACCGGATCACCGGCCTCAATACGGGCGCGGACGACTACCTGACCAAGCCCTTTGTCTTCGACGAGCTGCTGGCCCGCGTGCGGGCGCTGCTGCGGCGTACCGAGCGCGCGCAGCCGGCCACCTTGCGGGTGGCCGATCTCTGGCTCGACCCCGGCACCCGCGCCGCCGGCCGCGCCGCCGCCGGTTTCGACCTCACGCCCAAGGAGTACGCCATCCTGGAACTGCTGATGCGGCGTCCCAGCTCCATCATCAGCCGGCTGCAACTGGCGGAGCATGTCTGGCATGCCGACCTGATCGCCATCGACAATCTGATCGACGTGCACATGAAGAACCTGCGCCGCAAAGTCGACCCGCCCGAACTGCCGGCACTGATCGAAACGGTGCGCGGCCGTGGCTTCCGCCTGGCGGCGCCCGACTCGCCGGACGGCAGCGATGCTTAGCACGCGCCGGAGGCTGGTGCTGTTGCACATGCTGGCGATCCTGGTTGCCGTCGGCGTCACGGCGGGCGCCGGCTGGTGGATGATGTCGCGCTCCGTCAACCGTCAACTGGACAGCGCGCTGCTGGCCCTGGCCGAAGCCGAAGTGGCCATGTTGGCCGACAGCGACGGCGGCAGGTTGCCTATCCGGGTCCACGAAGCACCGGTCGGCAGCGCCCCGCCGTCGCTGACGCGGCTCGACCGCCTGATCCAGATCATCGACGGCCAGGGCCGCGTGGTGGCGCGCAGCGCCAATCTGGGCTCGGAGACCCTGCCCGTCCTTCCCCCTGTGCTGGAGCGGCTTGCGGCCGGCAAGACCGTGTTCGAAACGCTGCCCGACACCAGCGAGGAACCGCTGCGCATGGTTTCGTTGCCGACGCAGGTGCGCGGCCAGCGCTTCGCCGTGCAGGTGGCCGGCTCGCTGGACGACGTGAACCAGATCCTGCGCTCGGCCGCCATGCTGTTCGCCTTGATGGCAGCCGCTTTGCTCGCAGCCCTGGGCTGGGCGGGCGCCCGCCTGTCCAGCAAGCTGTTCGTCGCCATCGAAAACATCGTCGACCAAGCGCGCGAGATCG
The DNA here is from genome assembly GCF_979258245.1 of Duganella sp. AC917. Taxonomy (NCBI): domain Bacteria; kingdom Pseudomonadati; phylum Pseudomonadota; class Betaproteobacteria; order Burkholderiales; family Oxalobacteraceae; genus Duganella; species Duganella sp. AC917. Next base: position 1,838,270 of record NZ_OZ409848.1, on the reverse strand, counting down.
AGGACGGCAACCTGCACCGGCGCCTGCCGCATCCGGGCGACGACGGCGAGATCGGCCAGTTGGTCCAGACCCTGAACGCGATGCTGGAACGCATCGAGCAGGCCTTCGACACGCAGCGGCGCTTCACGGCCGACGCTTCGCACGAGTTGCGCTCGCCATTGTCACGGCTGCGCGCCGAGATCGAGATCACGCTCCGGCGTCCGCGCGACCGCGGCGACTACGTCACCGCGCTGCGTTCCTGTCTGGAGGAAGTTGAACGCCTGACCACGCTGGTGGAGGAACTTCTGATGCTGGCCCGGATCGACGCCGGCCAGGAACGCGGATCGGCCGCGCCGGTGTCGTTGGCGGCGCTGGCGCGCGACATCATCGAGCGCCTGACGCCGCAGGCGCGTGCGCGCGGCATCGCCATCACGCTGAGCGACGACTTGCCGCAGGCCCTGGACGTCGACGGTGCGCCACTGGGACTGGTGTTGCGCAACGTCCTCGACAACGCCGTCAAGTTCTCGCCACCGGGCGGCCGCATCGACGTGCGCCTCGCCGACGGCGCCCACGGAATGGTATTGACGGTGGCCGACCAGGGGCCTGGCATCGGCGATGACGAGCTGCCGTTCCTGTTCGATCGTTTCTTCCGAGGCGATGGCGCGCGCGCGGACGGTATCGACGGTGTCGGCCTGGGACTGGCCCTGTGCCAGGCCATCCTGCGCGCCGCCGGCGGAAAGATCGAAGTGGCGAACCAGCCGCAAGGCGGTGCGCTTTTCAGCGTTTGGCTACCGCGCAGGAAATAGCCCGACCGCAGAAGTCGCAGCCAGCGCTGCCGTCAGTAGATCGAGGCCTTTTTCGCGGTGTTGCTGATGCCGTACTGGTCGTACCACACCGTGTTGCCCCAGCTGGTGGTGGTCGACCAGTTGCTCATCAGGTCGAGCCAGGCGTTGGCGCCGTCATTGCCTTGCGTCGACCAGGCGACGTAGCCGACACCGAACTCCTGTGCGTACCGCATCAGCAGGGGCGCATCGACTTTGGAGCCCAGGTTGTTGTTGCCGTTGTTGTAGTTGTAGCCGAATTCACCGATCAACAAGGGCAAGTTGTTGCTCTTGTAGTTGTTCATCATGTTGTAGATATCGTTCGGGTTGTTGAATCTGACGTAAGCGTGCACCGAGAACAGCAGGTTGTGCCTTGGATCGTGGTTGAGCAACTCCGGGCCGTACAACAGGCCGGCGCTGGCGTCCTGGCCCCATGCGGGACTGTCGATCACGATGGTGGTCGTAAAGCCGGCGTTGCGCAAGGTTGTGATCGGCTGCTTGTAGGCGTTGCGCCACTGCAGCGGTGTCAAATCGTTGTCGCCCCACTCGTTGGCGATGTTGATCATGGTGCTGCGCTCGTGTTTTTTGAGGACGGCGGCGACATCGCTGCGTGCCCAATAATTGGCCATGTCCTGCAACAGCGTGGTGCTATTGCTGCCTGTCCCGTCATGCAACTCGACGATGGACACCATCTGCTGCGCTTCGATGGCGGTCAGGATTTGGTCCAGGCGCGAGGCGGCGCCGTTCATCGTCCAGACCACGCGGATCAGGTTGGTCTTGCGCGCCGCCAGATTGCCCAGCACATTGTAGGCCTGGGTGTCGAACCACGCATGCGGATTGTTGACGCCACGGGCGATGAAGGCGTTGCCGTTGGCGTCCTTCAGCACGCTGCCGGACACCGTGAAGCCCTTCGCCACGCTGGACACGACCATGCACGACTGGCCGTTTTCCCAGCCCCAGCCGTCGCCGTCCGGGTCCGATGACGCGTTCGCGCACTTCGGCGCGACCTTGCAGGACTGGTTGTTTTCCCAGCCCCAGCCGTCGCCGTCCGGATCGGACGCCGCGCTCGAACAATTCGGCGTCTGCGACCAGGCCTGGCCCGCCGACGCCAACACGATCGCAGAAGCGACCAACAGCTGCTTGATATATTTTTTCATCCATGCTCTCCAGTATTGTTATTGAGGGGAAGCCCCTGTTTTTATTATATGGAAGCAAATGATGTGACTTTTGATCGAGGCTGTTTTTTACAATCAGTTTAGCGTCCGGGTTGCTAAACGGGGCTTGGATCCCATTGCGGCGTCCTTCGCGACAGCTTTCACAGCCTTATCCACCGCGATCTTATCTTTGGCATCAAGCTTCTTGACGGCTCTCGACAATCCCGTGCCTCGTGCCGCGCGGCGCCGCGCCATGGCGCCGACCAGACCCAGGCCCGCCAGCATCATCGCGTAGGTTTCCGGCTCGGGGACCGCCGTCACGCCCATGGTCCAGGTGCCCGGCGTGGTGATCGAGCCCTGGAAGTAATAGTAGCTCTCGGTGCCGCCCACCACGCTGTCGCCGGTGTTGGAGGTGGAAATGCTGCTGATGTCTTCCCTGCCCTCCGGCGTGTGCAGTTGACGCAGCAGACCGATGTCCCACACTGTCGGCAGGCCGTTGGCGTCGACCGCGCCGATGCTCATATTCACCGTCCAGTTGGGATTCCACACCGAGCCGGGCGGCCGGGTCGGGTCGGCGTCGGTATTCGGATAGAGCAGCGACTGCGGGTGGGTCGGCTCATCGTTCGAATACCGGTTCATGTAGATGACCGTGTCGGGCGACCACGCAGAGCCGGCCGTCAGCAGCGTCGGCGTGAAGATCTGCACCGTGATCACGCTGTAATGGGTGAAGGTGAAATCGCTCCGATACGAGGTGTGTTCGACCGGGATCACCTGGCTGACATAGTTGTACTGGAACGCGTGCGCCGCGCCGCCAAACAAACTGGCTAGCGAAATGCACATAACAATCAACAATCTACGCATATTGCCTCCTGTATTTTCGACCGCGCCAATTGACGCAACGCGAGCTTAATACAGTTAGCAATTCTGCATGATAGTATTTTTATTCAGGATCAGCTCGGCATTGAAGTATCCGGCAATCGGGCCGATCCCTGGTCGGCAGCGGGCCGTCAGATACTTCTATTCAGCAAGCGTTGGCACGCCCCGTGAAACAGGCGCCGGGCCGGCGAAAGCAGGTGTTCCGGACGCCGTGCGGCGCCGAAGCCGGCAGCGTCTCCGGCGTCTCCGCCCTCGCCCAGCAGCGTCAGCTTATCGCAACACTCATACACCAGCGCCGCCAGCACGACATCGACCTCCAGCCGGCCCTGCGCTACCTCCGTCTGCATGTGCTCGGTGATATGGATGAAGGTCGCCACCGCCGCCTCGCCCAGCATCTGGCGGCGCGCTTCGACAACCTCGGCCGTGTTCATGTCGCGGTCCTCCAGCATCTGATCGATCAGATGCAAGACCGAGCGGTATTCCCTGACATATTGTTCATAATGTTCGTATAGCGGCGCCGTGATCATTGAAATCCTCCTTCGATGCCGTGACAATGCATCATTCCGGAGCTCTGCACTATCAGGCGGGTCGGATAGCTGGGTAGGGATTTCCCTAACTTCGTGTAGGGAAAACAGTGGCAGCAGCGCTCATGGCGGCCGCCGCCTTCACAGCGTCAGCTCGTACTTGTGGGCGACCCAGCGCAGCGCCGCGTGGGCGCCGTCGAAATCGCGGTCGTCCAGGCTTCGCTGGATCGCCTCGGCGTCCCAGTGGCCGAAGCTGGCCGCGAAGTCGGCGGCGTCGGCGGAGAACAAGCCGACCGCCGCGTCATCGCCTGCCTGCATCAGCGCGGCCAGCCGGCGCAAATCGCCGAGCCAGGCCGTCGGCGGGCGCGCGGCGCTGATGGCGGCCACGGCCTCCGCTGGCAACCGCAGGTCGAGGCGCCCACACAAGGAGCCCAGCTCGACGTCGAGCGCGTCGAGCGTTTTGTGCATGTCGGTCAAACTGGCGGTCGGCGCCCCGTCAAGCCCAGAACCGCGTCGTGCGGACCGCTCCAGGACGCCTGCCAGTTCCGCCACCCGTGCCGCGCCGATGCTCTCTGCCAGTCCGCGCAGCGAGTGGGCGTGGCGCTCGGCGCCCGCAAGGTCGCCCCCGCACAACGCGTCGCGGATCCGTTCGGCGCGGTCACGTTCGTCGCGGCAAAACATGCGCAGCACTTTCAGCAGCAAGGCCTCGTCACCGTCGACGCCGGCGAGCGCGGCCGCCAGGTCGAGGCCGGGGACACCTCCTTCCAGCAACGGCGCCGCCTGGCGTTGTCCGCGCCAGCCGGCGGGCGTGCCGGCCACCAGGTGCTCGCCCAACAACCGGTACAGTTCGGCCGGAATCAACGGTTTGCCGAGATGGTCGTCGAAGCCCTCATCGCGGCAACGCTGGCGCTCGGCAGGCATCGCGTTGGCGGTCATCGCGATGATGGGCAACCTGTCGTACCGGGCGTCGCGCCGCAGCCGCACGGTGGCGGCGTGTCCGTCGAGCTCGGGCATATGCAGGTCCATGAATACCAGTTGATAGCGGCCTGCCGCATCGACCGCGTCCAGCCTGTCGAGCGCCTCGCGGCCGTTGTTGGCCAGTTCGACATCGATCCCGCAGGCCTTCAGCAGGCCGACGGCGATTTCCTGATTGATCGCGTTATCTTCGACCAGCAGCACGCGCGCGCCGTCGAACCGCGGCGGTTGCAGGCGCCGGCCCGACGTGCCGTGGCCTTGTCCGCGCGCGAACAGTCGCAGCAGCACGTCGGCCATGGCGGCCCGCGTCACCGGCTTGACCAGGCAGGCTTCGATGCCGCCAACGCGCGGCGGCACGTCGGGCTCATCGCCGGCCGCACTGGCCAGTAGCGCCAGCTTGGGCGTTACACCGTGGTGCGCGGCGGCGCCCAGCAGCGACGCCAGCGCTGGCGAACTCGTGTCCGCCGCAGCGTTGCTGCCGTCCGCGTCAACGCCGGTACCCATGAACGTCAAGCCGGCGTCGACCAGCAACAAGTCGTAGCGCGTATCACCAGCCATCAGGCGCGACGCTTCAGGCATGCCGTCGACCGCTTCGGCCTCCAGCCCCAGCGCGGCCAGCGTGCCCAGCAGCGCGGCGCGCGCGGTGGCGTTGTCGTCGACGACCAGCACCCGCAGGCCGCCCAGCGCCGCAGGCAGGCCCGGCGCCGGCGTCAGCGCGTCCGAAGCACAGTCGAGCCATAGCGTGACGACAAACCGGCTGCCCACGCCGGGCGCGCTGTCGACGGCTATCGTGCCGCCCATCAGGTCGACCAGATTCTTGCAGATGCTCAGGCCGAGGCCGGTGCCACCGAAGCGCCGCGTCGACGAGCCGTCGGCCTGGGTGAAGGCCTGGAACAGCTTGCCGATCTGCGGCGCCGACATGCCGATGCCGCTGTCGCGCACGCTAAACTCCAGCCGCAACCGTTCGGCCTGCGCGTCAAGCGCGCGCACCGCCAGCGCCACCTCGCCGTCGGCGGTGAACTTGAGCGCGTTGTTGAGCAGGTTGATGAGCACCTGACCGAGGCGCTGGGCGTCGCCGCGCAGGCGCCTGGGCACGGTCGCCGGCACGTCGAAGTTGCACTCGAGTCCGGCGCCGCGCACGCCGCCGGCGATCGCGGCCACGTGGGCCAGCAGTTCGTCGAGGTCGAAATCGGCGCTCTCGAGTTCGAGCTTGCCCGCCTCGATCTTGGAAAAGTCGAGGATGTCGTTGATGATGCCCACCAGCGAATTGCCGGCGTTGTGGATCTTTTGCAGATAGTCGCGCTGACGCGACGGCGAGCCCGTGCCCAGCGCCAGGTGCGACAGGCCGATCACCGCGTTCATCGGCGTGCGGATTTCATGGCTCATGTTGGCCAGGAACATGGATTTGGCCTGCGTGGCCTCTTCGGCCCTGGCGCGGGCCGCCTCGGCCTGCTGGAACAAGCGGGCATTTTGTAGTGCCGCACCCAGATGGGCGGCGATGGTGTCGAGCAGGCGCTGGTCGCTGCCCTGGTACGGCCCGCCGGCGCCGATGCCGCGTCGCACCGACACCGCGCCCCTGACCACACCATTGGCTATGATGGGCACGCACAGGCACGACATTTCGCCCGGCTCGTGCCCGATCAACTCGCCCTGCCCGCTTGCGACCACCCGGTCCAGCGCGGCGTCGTGCGCGTCGGCCTGGTCGTGACCGTGGCCGTGGGCGTACGCCAGCCGCAGTGCGCCGTCCGTGTCGTCGAGCAGCGTGATGCAGGTGCGCCCGGCGTGGAACTGGCGCCGTACCTGCTCGCCGACCAGCGCGATCAATTGGTCGAGCTCCAGTTTTCCGGCCAATATCTGCGCCACCGCGTTGACCGCCGCCAGCTCGGCGTTGCGCTCGCTGGCCTGGTGATGCTGGCGCTCGGCCTCGCCGCGCTGTTGGTCGGCCAGCGCCTTTTGCCGCAGCACTTCGGCCGTGCGCGCGGCCACCTCGCGTTCGAGCGCGCCGCGCTGGGCCGCCAGGCGCCAGACCCGCAGCCGGTGGGCGCCGTACAGCGCCGCCAGGGCCAGCAGCGCGGCGGCGAGGCGGAACCACCAGGTTTGCCACCACCACGGCAAGACCCGCACCGGCAGCGCCAGCTCGCGTCCGCTCCAGACCCCGGCCCGGTTGGTGCCCCGGATCAGCAGCCGGTACGCGCCGGGCGGTAAATTGGTGTAAGACGCCAGCCGGTGCGCGGCGTCGGCGTAGGTCCATTCCTGGTCGAAACCGTCGAGACGGTAGGCGTAGCGGTTGAGTTCGGGCGCGGTGAAATCGAGCGAGGCGAAGGCCACCGCGAAGCTGTTGGCCTCGGCTGGCACCTCCAGCGTCCCCGGGTCGGCGCCGGTCCGGTCGTAGCGGCCCGGCGGCACCGTCTTGCCGCCCAGGCGCACCTCGGTGACAGCCAGCGGCGCCGCCAATCGCCACGGCCGGTAGCGCTCCGGGCGCAGGATGGTGACCCCGCCCGAGCCGCCGAACAGCAACTCGCCGCTGGCGCTGACGACGCCCGAGCCGCCCCAATAAGGCGAGTAGCGGGCGCCCTCGGCCGCGCCCAGCACGCCTATCGCGAAAGTGTCCGGATCGATGACGGCGATGCCGTCGTCGGTGCTGGCCCAGATGCGTCCCTGTGCGTCCTCGAGCAGACGGGCGATGTTGGTGTTGGGCAGACCTTGCGGCTTGCCGATCCGGCGGAAGCGGCGTGCGCCGCCCCTCGGCGCCTCGAGCACATCGATCCCGCCGTTGCCGCCCACCCACAACCTGCCGCGCCGGTCGGTCAGCAAGCTGCTGATAGTGGGATGCGACAGCGACGCCGGATCGGCGCGGTCGGCGCCTATCGATTCCAGCACGGCGCCGTTGGCCGGGTCGATCCGGCTCAAGCCGGTGGTGGTCGCGGCCCACAGCGAACCGCCCGGCCCGGGCTGCAGGTCGGTGATTTCCATGCCGCTCAGGCCGTCGATCTCGCGAACCTTGGACAAGCCGCCGCGGTCATCGAAGCGCGCCTGCAGCAGGCCACCGGCCGCGGTGCCGATCCACAGGCTGCCGCCGACCTCGTTGAGCACGCGCACGTGCAAGCGGTGGTCGAGCCAGGGCGCGTCGACCGGTCCCCGCGCGCCGCCGTCCGGATCGGCGCGGAACAGTCCGGACTCGGTCGCCAGCAGAATCTTGCCGCTGTGGTCGGCGTACAAGGCGGTGACGTTGGTCGGCGAACCAAGCGCCTCCCGGCGTTCCGGGCCCGGCGGCCAATGCCCGATCCGGCGCCGTTGCGGGTCGACCACATCGGCTCCCTGGCGCAGCATGCCGACCCACAGGCTGCGGTCGGGCGCCTCGGCCATGGTGATGGCGTCGCCGTCGCGCAGGCCGGGACGCGCATTCTGGCGCGGCGCCAGCGACAGCGCCGCCTGCGCCGGCGCCCGCTGGTTCAGCCCGTTGTCGGTGCCGACCCACAGCGCGCCTGCGCGGTCGGCGAACAAAGCCCGCACCACGCCGCTCGACAACCCACCCGGCACCAGCGCCTCGTAGGCCAGGTGGCGTACGCGGCCGGTAGCGCGATCGATCACGTCCACGCCGTACGAATAGGAGCTGACCCACACCTCGCCGGGCACCGGCTCGGCAAAGGCGGTGACGTTGACGTGTTTCATCAGCGCGGCGGCCTCGGCGCCGGGCGCATGCGGGCCGATGCGGCCGCTGCGCGGATCGAGCACGAACACGCCGGCGCCGTTGGTGCCGATCCATAGCATGCCGGCATGGTCGACAAACAACGCCACCACGGCCACGCCTTTGGCCGGGGCGCCCGGCAAGGCCACCTTGGTGAAGCCGGCGGCGCCGGGCGCGCGCCGCGCCAGGCCGTCGTCGGTGCCGGCCCAGACCGTGCCGTCGGCGCCAACCGCCAGCGAGCCGACCAGATCGGCCGGCAGGCTGGCCGCGTCGCCCTTGTCGTGACGGTAGCGGGTGGCGCGCACGCGGGCGAGGTCGTCGGGATGGTCCAGGTGGACCAGTCCGTTGGTGGTGGCCAGCCACAGGCCGTCGCCGCCGTCGCCAGCGATCGCGCGCACGCCGCCGGCGGCCAGTCCCGCCGCTTTGGCGTTGTAGGTGACGAAGGCGTCCTCCTCCGGCACATAACGCGCCAGGCCGCCGCTGGAGGTGCCCACCCACAGCCGACCCTTGCGGTCGGTGTGCAGCGAGATCACATAATTGTCGGGCAGCGAGCGCGGATCTTCGGGGACGTTGCTGTAGTTGTGGAAGCGGTAGCCGTCCCAGCGCGACAGCCCACCGGCGGTGGCCACCCACAGAAAACCGTGCGGGTCCTGCTCGATGGCGAGCACCAGCACGTTGCCCAGCCCCTGCGGCGCGCCGACAGCCTGGAACATCGGCAGCGTTAGCTCCGACCAGGGCGACGGCGCGGCCACGGCGGCCGCTGCGGACACCGGCCGCTGTGGCGCCTGGACAATGGCGGACGCGAGCAACGGCGGCGTGCATGTCGCCAGCGCCGCGCCTGCCAGCAGCGCGCGCGCCAGCGACCGGCGGGCGCCGCTGCGGCGGCGCAGCGGTTTCATGCCGGGTCCACCGGCAGGCGGACAACGATGCGGGTGCGTCCGCCCGGCCCGCTGGCGATGGTCAGCTGGCCGCCCAGACTCAATACCCGCTCGCGGATGCCGAGCAGGCCGAACGAGTGCGGCCGGGTGCGCGCCGGATCGAAGCCGCGTCCGTCGTCCTCGATCGCCAGTTCGCATCCTTGCCCGTTCAGGCGCAGCGAGACAGCCGACTCGCTGGCGTCGGCGTGGCGGGCGACGTTGGTCAGCGACTCCTGCACGATGCGGAACACTGCGACAGCCTGGCGCTCGCTGAGCTGGCCGTCGCCGACCTCCAGGTTGAGGCTGCAATCGAGCCCGCTGTTGCGGCGGAACTCGTCGACCAGCCACTCCAGCGCCGAGCCGATTCCCAGGTCGAGCACGGTCGGCCGCAAAGTGGTGGCGACGTTGCGCACCACGCCGATGGTACGGTCGACCAGCTCGGTCATTGCGCGCACCTGGTCGGTCAGTCCGGGGATCTCGGCGCCGAAGCGCACCCGCAACAGCGCGGCCTGCATGCGCAGCGCCGTCAGCGACTGGCCCAGTTCGTCGTGCAGCTCGCGGGCGATATGCTTGCGCTCGCACTCGCGCGCGCTTTCGCGGTGCGCGCTAAGCTCGCGCAGCTCGGCGGTGCGCTCGGCCACCTGCTGCTCCAGGCTGTCGCGGTATTCGCGCAGCACCTGTTCAGCCGCGCGACGCTCGCGGTTCTCGTCCTCAAGCTGGGCGTTCTGCTCCACCAGTTTGGCGCGCATCGCGGCCAGCCGCAGATGGGTCGTCACGCGCGCCAGCACTTCCTCGGCCTGCAGCGGCTTGGTCACGTAATCGACCGCGCCGGCCGCGAAGCCCGCTACCTTCTCGGCGGTGCCGGTAAGCGCGGTCATGAAGATCACCGGCACCGCCGCGCCCGGCCCGTCGCCGGCCTTGAGCGTGCGGCAGACCTCGAAGCCGTCGAGGTCCGGCAGCATCACGTCCAGCAGGATCAGGTCGGGTGGCGCGAAGGCGACGCGGCGCAGCGCCTCGCCACCGCTGTGCGCGACCGCCAGGCGCAGGCCGTGCCGTTGCAACATGGCCACGGCCAGGGTCAGGTTGGCGGGCGTGTCGTCAACGATCAGGATGGTGCGTTCGCGCAGGTCAACCGGCATACTGGTGTCTCATCGGGAGGAGCGGGAGCCGGGCCTACTGGCCGAGCGCGTGGTCGATGCCATAGCGCAGCATGTCGGCGTTGCTCTGGAATCCCATCTTCTGCATCAGGCGCGCCTTGTGCGTGCTGACGGTTTTGTTGCTGATGGCCAGCTCCTCGGCGATCTGGTTGACGCTCTTGCCGCCGACGAACAGCCGGAAGATGCTCAGCTCGCGGTTGGACAATTGCTCATGCGGCCGCTCGGACTGCCCGGCCTCGCCCTCGAACACCATCTGCTCGGCCAGGCCGGGATCGATATAGCGCCCGCCGCCGGCGACCTTGCGCACGGCCAGCAGCAAGGTCTCGGGATCGCCGTCCTTGGTCATATAACCGTTGGCGCCGGCCTTGAGCGCGCGCCGCACCACCAGCGCCTCGTTGTGCATGCTCAGCACAAGAATCGGCAAGGTCGGCGCGTGGGCGCGGATGCGACCGATCAGCTCGATGCCGCTGATGCCGGGCATCGACATGTCCAGCAGCACCAGGTCGCACGGCACGCCGCGCAAGCTCTCGATCACCTGCCCGCCATTGGTGGCCTGCGCCACCACCGTCACGTCCCCGGCCAGGGCGAACAGCTGCAACAGGCCGCCGCGCACGATCGCGTGGTCGTCGGCGATCAGGATTCTTATCATGGTAGGGAACGGCTCTCCGGGAAAAAACGCATTAGTCGTGGCGATCATGCTACCAGACAACAAGGGAGCCACGTTTTCTTGTTCCATTGCTACAACAATCCTTGCCGGTCGGCGCGGGGCCGGGGCGTGGCTGCAATGATCATTTTTATCTCCTCGTCCGGAATCTGCTCGACTGGCGCAAGGCGCAGCATGCCAGCAATGCCAACACGAAACCATCGGGCCTTCCTGATAGCGGTATAGGGCCAGGACGGCTCGACCGTAGGGAAATCCTGACGCGCCGGCCTGCTACGCCGCGTCGAGCCTGACGGTTTGCGGCGTCTTGCCGGTCCATATCTGGAACGCCCGCGCGAACGAGTTGGCATCCTCAAAGCCCAGCAGGAACGAGATCTCGGCGCCCGACAACGCCGTGTTGCGCAGATAGTGATGGGCCAGCGAATCGCGCAGCGCGTCGAGCGTCTGCTGGAAGGTGGTACCCTCCTCCTGCAAACGCCGCTGCAAGGTTCGGGTGCTGACCCCGAGCCGCCGGCAGACCGCCTGCATCGACGATTCGCCGGCCGGCAAGGTCTCAAGCAAAGTGCCACGCACCCGCTCGGCCATGCCGGCCGTGCGATCCAGATCGGCCAGCCGCTGGCGCAGCGACGGCTCGAAGAACAGCCACATTTTGTGGTTCTCGGTCAGGAAGGGACGTTCGGCGTCGGCCGTGGCGAGCACCAGCGTGGCCGACGGCGCGGCGTCCACCGGCACGCCGAAAAACGCCGCGTAGGCCGAGGCCTCAAGCCCTGCCGGCGGCGCGGACGGCCATCCGACCCGCAACGGCTTGATCGCGCTGCGGGTGGCCAAGCGTCCGAGTTGCAAGAAGAAAACCAGCTTAAACGCCAGGAACACCGCAGGCGGCGATCGTCCATCGCCAAGAAAGGCGATGCTGACGGCTGTCTCCACGGCGCCGCGTTCGACTTTGATCGACATCGGCGCGATCAGTCGCACATACTTGGCGATGCGCTCCAGCGCGTCCGCCAGGTTGGCGCTGCACAAGGCGGCGAACAGCTCCGGATCGAACCAGTCGGACGACATCACGCGGGCGATTCTGAGCGGGGCCGGCAGGTCGGCGTCGAGCGATGCGGCCTCGGCGTCGATGGCGTGCCACAGTCTGAAGAAGCTTTCCGGGTCCAGACGAACATTCTGCCGCGCGAACAGGTCACCGGGCAGCTGCGCGCGGCGCAGCACCGGCGCCGTTGCCAGCCCGGCATCCTGCATCAGCACGCGCCAGCCGGGCCAGACGGCGTAGTCGAGCGTTGTCGCGCGGGGAGGTTTGTTTACCGAATTCATCAGCCTAGTCTAGCTCGCCGATCACGCCACGACAATAGCCGAGCGCGCCTCGCTGGTGCAGGCATAGCCGAATGTCCGGCGCAGGCTTTGGCGCATTCTGCATTCAGATTGGCGCGCTCGGCGAGTGCGCCGGATGCATTTCGCGGGCAAAGTACCGCTATCCCATCACCAGCCATGCTTTGCCTGGGATCGCTCAATCTTTCCAATAGGGTCATCAAGTGAAAAAAACAATTTTAGTCACCGGCGCCTCGTCCGGCTTTGGTCTGCTGCTCGCCAACAACCTGCACCAGCAGGGCCACACCGTCATTGGCACCAGCCGCGAACCGGAAAAATACGCCGGCAAACTGCCGTTCAAACTGCTGCGCTTGAATATCGACGACGACAAATCGATCGCGGCGTTCACCAGCGAGCTGTTCGACTTCGCCCCGAATCTCGACGTACTGGTTAACAACGCCGGCTACATGGTCACCGGCATCGCCGAGGAAACCCCGATCGAGTTGGGCCGCCAGCAGTTCGAGACCAATTTTTGGGGCACGGTCAAGCTTACAAACGCGTTGCTGCCCCGGTTCCGCGCGCAGAAAAAGGGACAAATCATCACGGTGAGCTCGATCGTCGGCTTGATCGGGCCGCCAAATCTGGCTTACTACACCGCGTCCAAACATGCCGTGCAGGGCTACTTCAAATCGCTGCGCTTCGAGCTCAACGCTTTCAACATCAAGGTCAGCATGGTTGAACCGGTGTGGTTCAAAACTAATCTCGGTCACAACGCCGTCGCAGCCAGCAACAGGGGTATCGCGGACTACGACGGCTACCGGCGCCAGGTGAAGGCGGCGACGAAAAAGGGCATCGACGAGGCGGAATCGCCGGATGCCGTGGTCAACACGATAACGCGCCTGATCGGCACCCGGGAGCCGAAATTCAGCAATCCGGTCGGCAAAATGACCGGCATGATCCTCTTCCTTCAACAGTACGCACCCAAGATGTTCGAGGGATCGATCCTCAAAAGCGTGCAAACGGCGGCATGAGTCCGTCCCTTCAATAACCCGGAAACGACCATGAAATACTACCTGTGCAAATATATTCCGCCGCGCGCCGACTTCCTGTCGACGATGTCGGCCGACGAGAAGCAATGGATGGCGGAACACGGCAACTATCTGAATCTGTTGCTTGAGCAAGGCCTGATCGTCGCCCACGGCCCGGTGATGGACCCGGCCGGCGGCTACGGACTATCGCTGTACCGGATCGACGACAAGCAGGATATTGCCCTGTTGACGGCTGCCGATCCCATCGTGAGGAACGGCGTCGGCCACTACGAACACCATCCGATGCTTCATCTCGCTACGCGCGGCTAGCGGGCCATACTTGCCGGCGGGCGGAAGCCTCCCCCGCCCCGACGCAAAAGTTTTTGCATAAGCAAACACACAATCATTCGTTCACACACCGAAACGGCCTCGATAGACTGCAAGCTCTTTCGATAGTTATAACCTGTTATGACAGGTTATGCCGCCCAGGTGAACCGATGACCAATTTCCGTACTGTTGAGCTGTCCCCCGTCCCGCTGTACACGCAGGTGAAGGAAAACCTGCGCGAGCGCATCCTCGACGGCAGTTACCCCGCGCACGCCAAGCTGCCCGCCGAGAGCGAGCTGAGCACGATCTTCGGCGTCAGCCGCATCACCGTGCGCCAGGCGCTCAACGACCTGCAAAAGGAAGGCGTGATCTTCAAGATCCCCGGCAAGGGTACCTTCGTGTCCAAGCCCAAGGCGTTCCAGCAACTGACCCAGCTGGAAGGCTTTGGCGAAGCCATGGGCCGCATGGGCTACGAGATCTACAACCAGGTCACCAGCCACAAGACCATCGCCGCGCCGGCCCACGTGGCGCAGCGCCTGGGCTTGGCCGCCGGCGCCGACGTCGCCGAGATCAAGCGCGTGCGCCACCTCAACCGCGAACCGGTGTCGCTGGAGGTGACTTACCTGCCGGCGGAGATCGGCGAGCGCCTGCGCCGCGAAGACCTGGCCGGGCGCGACATCTTCCTGATCCTGGAAAACGACTACGGCATCGCGCTGGGCCGGGCCGACCTGCAGATCGACGCCATGCTGGCCGACGACACGCTGGCGCACGCGCTGCGCATCGAGGCGGGCACGGCGCTGCTGCGCATCGAGCGCCTGACCCACGCGGCCGACGGCACGCCGCTCGACTTCGAATACCTGTATTTCCGTGGCGACGCCTTCCAGTATCGCCTGCAGATCGCGCGCCGAGGCTGAGCGCCTCAGCCACCCTTGTCCCTGTTCACATGGAGCACACCACTATGCAAACCATCATCGAAACCGTCGACGTGCTGGTGATCGGCGGCGGCACCGCCGGCCCGATGGCCGCCGTCAAAGCCAAGGAAGCCAACCCGCAGTTGCGCGTGCTGCTGCTCGAAAAGGCCCACGTCAAACGCAGCGGCGCCATCTCGATGGGCATGGACGGGCTGAACAATGCAGTCGTGCCGGGCTTCGCCACACCAGAGCAATATGTGAAGGAGATCACCACCGCCAACGACGGCATCGTCAACCAGCGCACGGTGATGGCCTACGCCGAAAACAGCTACCCGATGATCGAGGAACTGGACCGCTGGGGCGTCAAGTTCGAAAAGGACGAGACCGGCGACTACGCGATGCGCAAGGTGCACCACATGGGCACGTATGTGTTGCCGATGCCCGAGGGTCACGACATCAAGAAGGTGCTGTACCGTCGCCTGAAGCGCCAGCGCGTGGAGATCAGCAACCGCCTGGTGGCCACGCGGCTGCTGACGGCGGCCGACGGCAGCATCGCCGGCGCCATGTCCTTCGATTGCCGCACCGGCGACTTCCACGTGATCCGCGCCAAGGCCGTGGTGCTAGCCACCGGCGCCGCCGGGCGCCTGGGGCTGCCGGCCTCCGGCTACCTGTTCGGCACCTACGAAAACCCGACCAACGCCGGCGACGGCTACAGCATGGCCTACCACGCCGGGGCGGAGTTGTCGGGCATCGAATGCTTCCAGATCAATCCGCTGATCAAGGACTACAACGGCCCCGCATGCGCCTATGTGACCGGCCCGTTCGGCGGCTTCACCACCAACAACAAAGGCGAACGCTTCATCGAATGCGATTACTGGAGCGGCCAGATGATGCAGGAGTTCTACAACGAACTGCAAGGCGGTAACGGCCCGGTATTCCTCAAGCTCGACCACCTGGCCGAGGAAACCATCAGCACCATCGAGACGATTTTGCACACCAACGAGCGGCCGAGCCGTGGCCGCTTCCACGCCGGACGCGGCACCGACTACCGCGAGCACATGGTGGAGATGCATATTTCCGAGATCGGCCTGTGCAGCGGACACTCGGCGTCCGGGGTCTGGGTTAACGAGCATGCCGAGACGACCGTGGCCGGCTTGTACGCGGCCGGCGACCTGGCCTGCGTGCCGCACAACTACATGCTGGGCGCCTTCGTGTACGGCAAGCTGGCCGGCGAGAGCGCGGCGCGCCGTTGCGCCGACATCGAACTGGCGCCGCTCGACGAGGCCCAGGTCGAGGCCGAGCGGGCGCGGGTGTGGGCGCCGCTGGACCGCGTCGACGGCTTGCCGCCGGCGCAGGTGGAATACAAGCTGCGCCGCATGGTCAACGACTACCTGCAACCGCCGAAGGTGACGCGCAAGATGGAGATCGGCCTGACCCGCTTCGAGGCCATTCGCGCCGATCTGGACCGCTTGTCGGCCGCCGGCCCGCACGAGCTGATGCGCGCGCTGGAGGTGCACGCGATCCGCGATTGCGCCGAGATGGCGGCGCGCGCCTCGCTGTTCCGCACCGAGAGCCGCTGGGGCTTGTATCACAACCGCGTCGACCATCCCGAACGCAACGACGCCGACTGGCTGTGTCACGTTCAAGTGAAGAAGGTGGACGGCGAGATGACCTGCTTCAAGCGTCCGCTGGAGCCGTACATCGTCGCCCTCGACGAGCAGGAAAAGCAGGCTTATCAACGACTTCGGATTGGTAAGGACAGCATCATCGCGCACGCCGTCCCGCAAGCCGAAGCGCTTGCCGTTTAAGGAGAACACCATGCCCATCGCATTGAACCCAAGCAGCGTGCCGGTCCGTGTCAACGAAGAGTTGTGCATCGCCGACAAGGGCTGCACCGTGTGCGTCGATGTCTGCCCGCTCGACGTGCTGGCGATCGACTTCACCAAAGGCAAGGCATTCATGAAGTTCGACGAATGCTGGTACTGCATGCCATGCGAAAAAGATTGCCCGACCGGCGCCGTCACGGTCGATATCCCCTACCTGTTGCGCTGACCTTACTGGAGATTGACATGAGTTTGCATCGCCTTCTACCTGCCGTCCTGCTGGCCGCCCTGGGCTCCGGCGCCGTCCACGCCGAAACCATCCGCATCGCCATCGGCACCCAGGACACGACCATCAACTGCGCCACCGGCGGCCTGCTGATCCGCGAACTGAAGCTGCTGGAGAAATTCCTGCCACGCGACGGCAAATACAAGGACGCGCAATACGAGATCGTCTGGAAAAACTTCACCTCCGGCGCGCCGCTGACCAACGAGATGGTCGCCGGCAAGCTCGATATCGGCTCGATGGCCGACTTCCCCGGCTCCTTCAACGGCGCCGCGTTCGAGAAGGCGGGCAAGAAGAGCCTGTTCATCACCGTGCTCTCGGCCAGCGTGCAAGGCAGCGGCAACGGCATTGTCGTGCCCAAGGCGTCGACGGTACAGTCGCTGGCGGAGCTCAAGGGGAAAACCATCTCGGTGCCGTTCGCCTCCACCGCGCACGGCATGCTGCTGCGCGCCATCAAGGCGCAGGGCTGGGAACTGGACAAGGACATCACCGTCGTCACCCAGGCGCCGGAAGTGGCCGGCTCTGCGCTCCAAAGCAACAAGATCGACGCCCACGCCGATTTTGTGCCGTTCGCCGAACTGTTCCCGCACCGTGGCTACGCCCGCAAGATCTTCGACGGCTCGCAGGCCAAGTCCCCCACCCTGCACGGCAGCCTGGTCGATGCCTCGTACGCCGCCAAGTATCCCGAGATCGTCACCGCCTTCCTGCGTGCCGCCATCGAGGCCGACCGCCTGATCGCCGCCGAGCCGGAGAAGTACAGCGAGCTGATCGCCAAGGTCACCGGCATCGAGGCCGAGGTCGATTACCTGTTCCACGGCCCGCTGGGCTTGCAGACGCGCGACTTCAGCTGGAAACCGGAATACCGCCAGGCGGTCAAGACCTCGATCGAGACGCTGCGCTTGATGAAGCGCACCGACAACGACCTCGACGTCAACACCTTCATCGACGACCGCTACATCCGCGCCGCCTTCAAGCAGGCCGGGCTCGACTACGACGCCCGCTTGAAGAACTACGATCGCCTGCCGCTGGTGGCCAAGGACGCCGCCACCGGCAAGCCGATCACCGACTTTTCGCGCCTGGTGCAGGTTTGGGTGGACGGCGAGCCGCTGGTGCGCCACTACACCAGCGCCGACGCCGCCTTCATCGCGCTGCGCAAGCTCGAAAAGGACGGCAAGAAGGTGCGCGTGGTCTACGCCCACGACCGCGACAGCGGCCTGAAGCTGTTTGCCCGCGACGCCTGGTTCGTCACCGCCAAAGGCGATACCAGCGCCTTCCTGACCCGCGCGTCGGCCGATGCCTGGGCCGCGCGCAACGGCGGCTCCGTGCTCGACTTCGCCGCCGCGCGCGGCAACACGCCCGCGCTCGCGGCAAAATAGGAGCACGCCGATGGACAGCACACAGCAAGCCCCGGGCGGCGGCCTCGCGCTCGGCATGACATCGGGCCCAGGCGCCGGTACCAGATTGGGTGCCGGATTGAGCGCGGGCGCCGCCCGCTGGGCCGCCGGCGCCACCTCGCTGGTGATGTGTCTGCTGGCCTGGCAATGGGCCTCGGCCAGCCACCTGAACCTGGGCCTGGTAACGTTTCAAAACGTACCGCCGCCGACCGAGGTCGCGCAGGCCGGCTGGTCCTTGCTGCAATCGCCGCAGTTGCTGGGCCACCTGAAGGCCAGCGTGGCGCGCGTGTTCAGTGGTTTTCTGGTCGCCGCGCTGGTCGGCATCCTGCTTGGCCTGGCCATCGGCCGCTCGCGCCGTCTGGAGAACTGGCTGATGCCGCCGCTGGAAATGCTGCGCCCCATTCCGGCCGTGGCCTGGATACCGCTGGCGATCCTGATGTTCCCGTCGTCGGAGCTGTCGATGGTGTTCATCACCTTCACCGGCGCGCTGTTCCCTATCCTGCTCAACACCGTGCACGGCGTCGAGAACATCGATCCGCGCCTGGTCGCCTCGGCCCGCAGCCTGGGCGGCGGCCGGCGCGCCATCTTTACCGAAGTGGTGTTGCCGGGCGCCGCGCCCAGCATCGTCACCGGCCTGTCGATCGGCATGGGCACCGCGTGGTTCTGCCTGGTCACGGCCGAGATGATCTCCGGCCAGTTCGGCATCGGCTACTACACCTGGGCGTCGTACACGATCCAGAACTACGCCGACATCGTCGTCGGCATGCTGGTCATCGGACTGCTGGGTATGGGCAGCAGCGCCTTGGTCAAAACCATCGGCCAGGTCCTGATGCCCTGGCACCAAACGGAGGGCAAGCCATGAGCGTCGGACAGATCACCATCGACAAACTGCATCTGCGCGTGGGCCACGGCGCCCAGGCGTTCGAGGCGGTGCAGGACGTCAGCCTGACGATGCAGCCGGGCGAGTTCGTCTGCCTGCTGGGCCCGTCCGGCTGCGGCAAATCGACCTTGCTCGGCGCGCTGGCCGGCCACCTGCGGCCGAGCCGTGGCGCCATCACCGTCGACGGCCGCGCCATCGACGGCCCGCATGCCGAACGCGGGCTGGTCTTCCAGCACCACACGCTGTTCCCGTGGCGCAAAGTGGTCGACAACGTCGCCTTCGGCCTGAAGATGCAAGGCGTGGCGCGCGCCGAGCGCCGCCGCCGCGCGCTGGAGCTGCTGGCCATGGTGGGACTGGAGGCGTTTGCGGAGCACTACCCGGCGCAGCTGTCCGGCGGCATGAAGCAGCGCGTGGAAATCGCCCGCGTGCTGATCAACCATCCGCGCGTGATGCTGATGGACGAGCCGTTCGGCGCGCTCGACGCGCAAACCCGGCTGATGATGCAGCAACTGCTGCTGGATTTATGGGCGCGCATCCGCACCACCATCGTCTTCATCACGCACGACATCGACGAGGCGCTGTTCCTGGCCGACCGCGTGCTCGTGATGAGTCCGCGTCCGGGCCGCATCATCGAGCAGATCGCGGTGCCCTTCCCGCGTCCGCGCGACGCCTCGCTGGTGACCTCGCCGGAGTTCACCGCGCTGAAGCGCCGCTGCCTGCAACTACTGCATCCGGCCAATACCGAGCTGCCACTGGAACGCCTGACGCCGCTGGGCGCCCCGACCATGCGCCACCTGCAATTTGCCATATAACCGATGCTCCAATCAAAACGGACAACATGACTACCACCGACAACGACCTCGCATTGCGCGAACGCCTGACCGACCCCGACGCCACCGTCCGCCGCATCGCCCTGCTGGACCTGGCCGACTGGGCCGGCGACGAACACGCCGACCTGTTCATCGAAGCGCTGCGCGACACCGACGCCGCCGTGCGCGCCGAAGCCGCACGCGCGCTGGAAGGCTTCGAAAGCCCGGACGGCGTGGCCGGCCTCGCCCTGCTGCTTGGCGATCCGGAACCCGGCGTGCGGCAAGCCGCAGCCCAAAGCCTGAGCGAAGTAAAACAGCCGGATAGCGCGCGGGTGCTGCTGCCCCACCTCGAACACGCCGACGCGTTTGTGAAGACCGCGATACTGCGCGCGGTGCGCGAACTGCGCTCGCCGCACAGCTACGCACCGGCGCTGGCGGCGCTGGCCGATAACGACGCGGCGGTTCGGCGCGAAGCCGTGGCCGTGCTGGGCTATCTGAAACAAGCCGACGCCCTTCCCGCGCTGACCGCGCTGATCGGCGGCGACGTCGACCCGGAAGTGCGCCGCGCGGCGGTGGGCGCGGCCGGCTACGGCGCAGGTACGGCGACCGCCGCAGCCTTGCTGGCGGCCCTGCGCGATCCGGTGTGGCAAGTGCGCGAGGAAGCGGCGACGACCCTGGGCAAGCTGTCCGGGCTGCGGGATGGCGCTGACGCCGACACGCTGTCGGCGGTCGGCGCCGCGTTGATGGAAGCGCTGGACGACAGCTACTGGCAGATCAGGCTGCGCGCCGCGCGCAGCCTCGGGCGCTTGAAGTACGCGGGCGCGCTGCCGGCGCTGCTGCCGGTGCTGACCCACGCGATCAGCAACCTGCGCAAGGAAGCGGCGCTGGCATTGGGTGAACTGGGCGACGCCGCGGCGCTGCCGGCGCTTGAGCCGGTTGCGGCCGATCCCGATCCCGAAGTGCGCAAGGCCGCGCGGCTGGCGCTGGAACAGATCCACGCCGCCACGCGGAGACATTGATGGACTACCCGAGCGAAATCAGCAACGACCGCACCGAAAGAATGCTGACGATCGTGTGGCAGGACGGCGTCCGGCAGCAATGGCCGCACGCGCTGCTGCGGGCGCGCTGCAAATGCACGCAATGCGAATCGCGCCGCTTGCTCGACCTCGCGCCCGCGCCGTCCACCGGACTAGCGCGGGTGGAGCAGCTGCACCTTGTCGGCAACTACGGCGTGCAGTTGATCTTCGATGACGGACACGCGCGCGGCATCTATCCGTGGCCGTATTTGCGCTCCGACATGCAAGTTGTCGCGTTTACGCCCAACCGGCTCAATAGTACGGGGGCGTCGCCGCCGCGCGGCCGGGGTTAAATTGGCGCGGTCACTTTCGCCAGCCTGCGGTCGCGCATTCCTCGCCGTACCCTTCTTGCCAGGCGCGACGCAATGGCCGAGAACGCATACGCGTACAGGTAAATTGCCACCACCGTCGCGCAAAACATCGCGAACGCGGCGGCGCCAGGCTGGCCACCGATCGGCACGTGAAACTCCGCCGAGGCGACCGCGACGACGAACATCATGAATGGAAAATGCGTCGTGAATAACACAAAGCTGGCGCCGCTGAACCAGCGGTTGAGGCGCCACGCGCTCCAGCGCAACCACAAGATCGGCGCCTGCTTCGCGCCCGCCATCAGCCAGGACACGGTCAGCAGCGCGAAACTGGCGCCGAACAGCAAGTCGAGCGCCATGCGGGCCCACGGTATCAACGCCGCCGGCACTTGCTCGACGTGCGCGCCACCCCAGCGTGACACCAGCATGCCGATGACGAAGATCGGCATGCCATAGCGGCGCCGGAAGCGCACCCGGGTATTGTGGCCCAGCCAGCCGACACCGGTCCCCATGATCCACAACAGCAAGTAGCCGAGGAACTCCGGCGCCAGCACACATCCAGCACAGGCCACTGCGATGGCGGCGACCCAGCCCAGCGTCCAGCTGCGTTTGCCGAACACGAACAGCGCGGTCAACGCGAAGTAGGCCCAGCATTCGTAGGCCAACAGATACAACATCGTGTTGCTGCCCAGGCCGGGGACCACGAAGCGCTGGAGCATCAGCATGTTTCCGGCGAAAGCCCCAAGGTCGAGGCTGGGCGAGAACATGGTGAAATAGGCGTAGACCTCGGGCAGCGCCAGCGCGCGGGTGCCAAGAAAGTCTAACATGGCGCCGAGTAGCAAGGCCGGCGTCAGCAGGCAATAAAACCAGGTCGCGCGGCGCAACAGATCGGCCTCCGGGTCGATGCCGCTATTCCAGCGGTGGATCGACAGCCCGCCCAGCGCCACGCCGCTGATGACCATGTACATAACGAACGCTTCGTGGCCCAGGCTGGTGACGAAGTAAAACAATGTCAGCACCAAGCTCTTTTCCGGCACCTCAGGATAGCCGGCGAACAGCAGGAAGCGCACGTGGTAAATCACCGCCATGCCCGCCGCCAGCAGCCGCATCAGATTGACGCGGGCCTGGAAACCACTGTTGACTTGCGCCGCCATCATGTCGCTCCTTGATCATGGTCACAAGGGTTGACGTTAGCGCAAAAGGCGGCCGTGTCTTTGATTTACATCGTGCTCAGTCGGGTAGTTCGCGCGCGTAGCGCATCGGCGGCAAGCCGACGTGGCGCGCAAAGGCGACGCTGAACGCGCTGGCCGAGCCGTAGCCGACCCGCCGCGCGACATCGGCGACGCCGCCCTCCTGACGCCGCAGCAGGTGCTTGGCCCATGCCATGCGCCAGGCCAGCAAATATTCCATCGGCGCGACGCCGACCGCGCGGCTGAAACGCTCGAAAAACGCCGAACGCGACATCGCCGATTCCTTGGCCAGCTGCGCCACCGTCCACGGCCGCGTCATGCTCTCGTGCATCTGGCGGATCGCGACGGCCAAGCGTTCATCGGCCAGTCCGCGCAGCAGGCCCGGCGAGGCGCCGGTCTGCGCCGACGAGCGCAACGCTTCGATCATCAGCACTTCCAGCAAGCGGGCCAGGACGACGTCGCGCGCGGGCCGTCGGGCCCGCGATTCGTCGCCGACCAGTTCGACGAGGGTGGCCAGACGCCGGTCGCCGCGCACATGCACCAGTTGCGGCAACAGCGACACCAGCAACGCGGCGTCCGGGGAATCGAAGGCGCAGTGGCCGATCAGCAACTGCACGTCCGCAGGACCATCCTGCCGGCCATGCCGGAACCCGCCATGCGGCTGCGGCACCGGTTCGGTGTCGGCGTCCGCCGGCGTCACCGGCTCGCGGCTGGACATCGTGAAGCTATGCGCGGACGGGATCAGCACAAAATCGCCCCGCAGCAGCTCGATCGGCTGCTGCTCGCCGACGGTGAGCTGGCAGGCGCCTTCCATCACCACGCAATAGAAAGGCTGCCCGGACTCGACACGGCGCACGCGCCAGGGCCCGGCCGCGTCGACCACCTTTGAAAAACGCGCCTGCGGTTGGAGCAGCGAAACGACTTCCGCCAAGGGATCAATCATGTTTGGACTCCTGCGAATGGAAAGCGGACTATCGATTATAGCAAGTCCGGCCACGACAGCCTATAGTTCACTTCCCATCACCGACCACAGGAGTTATTCATGAAAACCGTTCTGATTACCGGTTGCTCGTCCGGCTTCGGCCTCGAAACCGCCCGCTATTTCCTCGAGCGCGACTGGAACGTCGTCGCTACCATGCGCACCCCGACGCCCGATCTGCTGCCGCACTCCGACCGGCTGCGTGTGATCGCGCTCGATGTGACCGACGCCGACAGCATCCGTCTAGCGATCGAGGCGGCGGGACCGATCGACGTACTGGTCAACAACGCCGGCTTAGGTTTGTTGGGTGCGCTGGAGGGCACGTCGATGGCCAGCGCGCGCCTGATCTTCGAGACCAACACGCTTGGCACCATCGCGATGACACAGGCGGTGCTGCCGCAGTTCAGGCAGCGCAAGGCCGGCGTGGTCGTCAACGTCACGTCCGCCGTCACGTTGCTGCCGCTGCCCTTGCTGCAGGTGTACACGGCCAGCAAGGCGGCGGTCAACGCCTTTACCGAATCGCTGGCGCTGGAACTTGAGCAGTTCAATGTGCGCGTGAACCTGGTGCTGCCGGGCCGCGCACCGGAGACCAGTTTTGGCGAAAATGCCCGGGCACACATGGAAGGCGCCATTCCCGAAGCCTATGCCGACATGGCGCAGGGCGTGTTCGCCGCATGGGAGGAGCAAACCGCAGTGACGCGGGCGGTGGATGTGGCCGAAGCGGTATGGCGGGCGGCCAACGATGCGTCGTCGCCCCGGCGCTTCCCCGCCGGCGCCGATGCAGTGGCGATGGCCGAGGCAAATTAATCTTGCAAATTGATTTGAATTAAGCCCGGACGCCGGCATGGGGGTGTTAGTTCGCCCCCACCCGGCTTTCATGACATTTTTATGACACGCCTTGACACACCGGTCGACACAAGATATCTTCAGCAACGTTGCTCAATCGAAATTTTTGTAACCAACTAGTTGTGACGAGCCGCCATCCGGCACGTTGCGACAGGGCCTGCAATCGCACCGGGATCAGGCCTTTAGCCACTGCTGATGGAAACGTTTCCATGTGCTGGATCGTTATCACGGCCAACCATACAAAAGGGACTGCAATGTATCGCTCGCCGCGTCGCCACCAACCCAACCTGCGAGCCTTGCGCAGCCTCCCCACCCAAGCACTGCCGCTGGCCTTGACTGCATTGCTCACCGCAGTGCTGACCGCTTGCGGCGGCGGAGGCGGCGAAGATACCGCCCAGTCCGGCCCACGCACCTTGAGCGCCATGAAGATGCAAGGCGCCGCGGTCTCGGCGGAAGTGGCGCTGACGCCGGTCAACGCCAGCGCCAGCTCCGCCGAACGCGGCGACCTGTCCGCCGCCGGCGCGATCGATCACAACAACGGCACCCGTTGGGGCAGCGGCTTTACCGACGACCAGTACCTGACCTTGGACTTCGGCAAGACCGAAGTCATCACCCGCGTGCGCATCGATTGGGAGAACGCCCACGCCGCGCAATATCTACTGCAAGTGTCCGACGACAACGCCACCTGGCGCACGATCAAAAGCATCGACGACAGCCAGGGCGGCACCGAGGATTTGACCGGACTGAACGGCCAAGGGCGTTATCTGCGGATCAAGGGCGTCAAACGGTCCACGCAGTACGGCTATTCGATCATCGAGGTGCAGGCGTTCTCTGGCACGCCGGGGACGGCGCCGACCGATCCCGCCCCGACCACCCCGCTGCCTTACGACCCAACCCAGCCTGGCGTAAACGTCAAGCCGGTCGCGGCCACCTCGTCCAAGCTGGAGAATCCCGGGCTGACGGCCGCCATGGCCGTCGACGGCAAGACCAACACGCGCTGGGCCAGCGCGTTCGAGGACGGCGCCTGGATCCAGTTCGACTTCGGTGCGAAAACGCCGATCGGCTACATGAAGCTGCTTTGGGAGAACTCCTACGGCAAGCAATACAACCTGCTGGTTTCCGACGACGGCCAGAACTGGACCTTGCGTCGCGCGGTCGCCAACGGCCAGGGCGGCACCGAGGAATTCTTCAATCTCAGCATCGACGCCCGCTATGTGCGCCTGCAGGGCGTGGCTCGAGCCAGCCAGTATGGCTACTCGCTGTACGAAGTGGAATTCAAGACGCCGGGCAGCGACAACACGCTTGCCGGCGTCGCCACGTCGCCGCTGAACTTCCCCGCCAGCGGCGCCGGTTGGGCTCCCCTGCCCTCGTCGGACCAGCCCCTCGAAACGCTGCAATTCACGCTGGCCGACGGCACCCTGGTCACCCGCTTCGGCGCGCGCGGCCTGGCCCGCCACGGCCGCGAGCGCGGCGAGGAATGGAACGAGATTGGCTACGGCCCCAACGAGACGGTCGATCCGGTTACCGGCCTGCCGCTCGACAAGGGGCCGGGGAACTACCTGACCTTCGTGCCGCAGTACTTCAAGAACCGCACCTGGGGCGTGGAGATCATCGACAACAGCCGCGTGGCCGGCGTCACCAAGCCGACGCTGACCGTGAACCAGTACACCACGGTCGACTTCCTGAAAGGCGGCGTGGCTTTCTTCCGTGGCTTCGACCGTCCCGGCGTGACCGGCTACGGCTGGATGGCGCCGGGCCAGCTGGTGGACGACAATGTCGCCATCTGCAAGCCGGTGGCCTACCCGCTCAACGGCAAGCTGACCAACGCCAACGGCATCAACAACGGCTGCACCATCCGGGTCGACAACTATCCCGGCCACGCCGGTCTCGGCGCCGACGGCCTGCCCAACGGCACCACCGTCAAAGGCCGCCCGCTGGTGGCCGGCGATGTCATCGAAGTGTCGCCGTCGATGTTCAGCACGGCCGAGGCGATGGCCGCCAAGGGTGACAACGGCGGCGTGCGCTACTACTCGTATGAATGGGCCTATGTGGTCGGCGCCGGCCTCAAGCCGTGGTACGGCGTACAGCCGCGCCTGAACACGATTCCCTTGCCTGAGGAGACGCTGTCCGGCGGCGCCGGTTCGGTCTCCTATAATTACTCGGACAACGGCTTGTTCATGTTCCAGCAGCCGCACAACAACGTCGGCATGCAGAACATGCAGCGCTTCGTCGAAGGTCGCCGCCTGGTGCACACCAACTTCACCACCGGCGACCACAACGAACCGGGCAACGACCGCTACGCGCAGGCCGTGGGCCTCCAGGGCACGCGCTTCAACCAGTCCGTCTGCATCGCCTGCCACGTCAACAACGGTCGCAGCCCGGCGCCGGCAGCGATCAACCAGCGGCTCGACAGCATGTCGATCCGCGTCGCCACCACCAACAGCAGCGGCCAGCAAGTGCCGCATCCGCAATACGGCACCGCGGTCCAGATGAACGCGATGTCGTCGACCGGCAAGCCGCAGAACTGGGGCAACGGCGTGCGGGTGGCCGGCTTCGAGACCCGTTCGGTCAAGCTGGCCGATGGCGCCACGGTTGAACTGCGCAAGCCGACGCTGGCGTTCGAAGGCGCGACGCCGGACATCTTCTCGCTGCGCGCGGCCCAGCCGATGATCGGCGCAGGCTTGCTTGAAGCGATCCCGGAGGCGACCATCCTGGCGCTGGCCCGTTCGGCGCCGGATGCCGACGGCGTCAAAGGCGTGGTCAACTACGTCTTCGACCCGGAAAGCGGCGCCGTGCGCGTCGGCCGCTTCGGCTGGAAGGCGGCCAAGGCGAGCTTGCGCCAGCAGTCCGCCGAAGCGCTGCTGCTCGACATGGCGGTGACCTCGCCGGTCTACCGCAGCCGCGACTGCATCAACGGCCCGGTCGCCTGCCGCGCCGGTGCCGCCCAGGCCGGCATCACCGAGGCCGATCTGCAATCGATCTCCAACTATCTGTCGCTGGTGGCGGTGCCGGCCCAGCGCAGCGTCGCCAGCGGCTTCCCGAAAGGCGTCGCGCCGCTGGACGAGCATCGCGTCGATGCGCAACAGGTCGCGGCTGGAGCCAGGCTGTTCCAGGGCATGCGCTGCGTGGCCTGCCACACGGCCGAGATCAAGACCGGTTCCGGCCATCTGTTCGCCGAGCTGCGCAACCAGACCATCCGCCCCTACACCGACTTGCTGCTGCACGACATGGGCGCGGGGCTGGCCGATAGGTTTACCGAGGGCCAGGCCAAGGGCGCGATGTGGCGCACCGCGCCGCTGTGGGGCATCGGCTATACCGACAAGGTGATGGGCGGCGGCGGCCAGGCCGGCTATCTGCACGACGGCCGCGCCCGATCGCTGACCGAGGCCGTGCTGTGGCACGGCGGCGAGGCGGACCGTTCGCGGCAGCGCTTCGAGGCGCTGTCGAAGGCCGACCGCGACGCCGTGCTGGCGTTCCTGAAGTCGCTGTAACGCCGGCGAGGCGGCGACGGGCGTCGATCACGAATCACTCAACTTCTTGATTGACGGACACGTCGCCGTCCTGGCATATGGATTTATGATGTGGGGTTCTTACCTCACTGAAACAAGTCCATGCTGAACCTTCCACGCATCGCTAGAAAAACCATCGCCGGCATCGGCGGCGCGGCCTTGGCGCTTGGCTGCGCCGCCCAGGAACTGGGCATTCCGCAGGCATCCGACGCCGACCGGCAAACCAGCGCGGCGCGCGGCGGCGTGGCGGACAACGCGGCTTTCCTGATGGCCAGTTTCAACAGCACGTCGGACAATTGGCTGAGTTTATTCTCGTCGACGGACGGCGTCACCTTCACGTCGCTCGCTTCCGATGCGTACCGGCCGCCGGCCGGGCTGATACGCGATCCGGCGATCGTTCGCCATCGCGACGGCTACTATTATGTGTTGTACGCTACCGGCGCCGACAGCGCCGAGCTCGGACTGACCCGCTCAAAGGACCTGAAACACTGGGAGTTCGTCCGCAACGTGCCGCTGGCATTGCCGGGCAACGCCCAAGCCGTCGCGCCGGAATGGTTGCGCGACAAAGACGGCGCGTTGAAGGCCATCGTCTCGCGCGCCAGCGGCGGCAGCTACGTCGTAACACCAAACGCCGACCTCAGCGCCTGGTCGGCGCCGCAACCATTGCAGGGTTTACCGGACAACTATGTCGATACGATAGTCGCGGTCACCGATTCCGGCTACACCGCCCTTGCCCGCAACAGCGCCACCGGCCTGATCGAAATGGCCAGCGCCACATCGCTGCAAGGCCCGTGGAGGGTCGACAAGCAAGGCGACTGGGCCAACTGGGGCGCCACCAGCGGCGCCCACTCGCTGGTCAAGCTGCCCGGCGGGCAATGGCGTCTGTATTTTGGCGACGCCGCGCCCGGCCGCCGCTGGTATTCCGACAGCCAGGATGGCTTGCGCACCTGGAGCGCGTCCCGGCAACTGGGTGGCGTGTCCGGCATCGTCAAGCAAGCCTCTGTGCTGGTCGAGGACCGCAAGGCGTTGGCGCAAGTCACCAAGCCTAAGGGGCAGCCAAAAAAAGTCAGCTGGGATGAGCACTCGATGCTGATCGACGGTAAGCGCGTGGTCGTCTGGTCCGGCGAAATCCACCCGTTCCGCTTGCCCAATCCTTCGCTGTGGCGCGACGTTATCCAGAAGATGAAGGCGCTCGGCTTCAACGGCGTGGCCTTCTATTTCGACTGGGGCTATCACTCCAGCGCGCCCGGCGCCTACGATTTCTCGCACGTGCGCAACGTCGAGCGCGCACTGGAGATCGCAGAAGAGGAAGGCATGTACGTCATCGCCCGCACCGGCCCCTACGTGAACGCGGAGCTGACCGGCGGCGGCTATCCCGGTTGGATGTTCCGCAACCGCGCCGAGGCGCGCACCGACGATCCGGTCTACCTGGCCGCCGTCGACGAGTGGATGACGCAGATCAATGCCATTATCGGACGCCACCAGATCACCACCGGCGGCGGCAACGTCATCGCCTACCAGCTTGAAAACGAGCTGGGCAAGGTCGAGCCGAAGCACGTGCGCCACATGGAACATCTGGCAAAGAAGGCGCGCGCGGACGGCATCAGCGTGCCGTTCTTCCACAACGCCGCCGGCCGGTTGCCGGACTGGACGCCGAAAGATTCGACCGCGCCGTGGGCCAATCCCGGCCCGACCGACATGTACGCGTTCGACGGCTATCCAGGCGGCACCTGCAACGTGCATGCCGACCCGGCCGGCCCGAACAAGGCGCCGGACTGGGGAATCTACGGCAAGAATTCGCCGAAGATCGGCGCGCTGTCGTCGCCGAAGACGCCGGGATTCGCTGCGGAACTGGGTGGCGGCTGGTTCGACTACTGGGGTTCGAACGGTACCTACAATTGCACCGGCGAGCGCCAGGGCACAGGCTATCAACGGGTGTTCTACGGCACCAATCTGATCAACCGCATCACCATACACAACATCTACATGACCTTTGGCGGCACCTCGTGGGGCTGGCTGGCCGGGCCGGTGGTGTACACCTCCTACGATTACGGTGCGCCGATTTCAGAAGACCGGGGCTTGCGGGCCAAAGCCTATTCCCTGAAGCAGCAAGGCATGTTTGTGCAGGCGGCCGAGCAGGCGCTGGCCAAGATGGACAAGGGACCGGAGATCAAGACTTCGTCGGACAAGGTCAAGGTCTACCACAACGTCAATCCGGATCTGGACACGCACATCCTGTTCGCGGTCCACAGCCCTTCCGACCTGCTGACCAACGACAGCTTCACGTTCGACCTAACGACCAAGGATGGCAGCTACAAGGTGCCGCTGCGCCTGAACGGCCAGGACGCCAAGATGCTGTTGGCCGACTACAAGCTGGAACGACATCACCTGGTGTATTCAACGTCGGAAATCCAGACCCACTTCGCCAACGGCGAACGCGACATCGCGCTGCTGCACGGCCGTACCGGCGAGCCGGGCGAGACGCTGCTGCGTTATGCCAGCGCGCCCAAAGTGGAGGTCATCGAGGGCAAGGTCTCGTCCCGCTACGACAATGGCGTGCTCAAGCTCGATTACGTCCACGAAGGCCTGGCGCGCGTGCGCATTTCGGGTGGCGGCCGCACGCCGCTGCTGCTATTGCTGGCCGACGAGAAGAACAGCCTGGCCTTCTGGCCCCAGAAAACGCCGGCGGGACAGGTGCTCCAGCTCAGCGAGGCGATGGTGCGCTCGGCCAGCCTGGCCGGCGGCAAACTGGCGCTCACGGGCGATACGGCAGCCGCCAGTGAATTGCAGATTTGGGGTCCGGCGGTATCGGCGGTCAGCTTCAACGGCGAAGACGTTTCCGTGACCGTCCAGCCTGACGGCAGTCTGCGCACCGGCGCGCTCAAGGGACCGGATCCGGTGAAGCTGCCCGAACTCGGCAAGCTGGCCTGGACGCGGCGCATGGACAGTCCGGAGGCGCAGCCGAAATTCGACGACTCGGCCTGGATCAAGGCGGATAACCGCGCGTCGGCGGCGCAGACCTGGACCATGCCGGAGCGCGGTCAGCCGACCCTGGCAATGAGCGACTATGGCTTCCACCACGGCGACGTCTGGTATCGTGGCCGCGTCGATCTGGCCGATGCCAAGAGCAATCAACTGGAGCTGTTCTATGGCGCCGGTGGCGCCGGCATGCTACAGGTGTGGGTCGACGGCAAATTCGTCGGCCAGCACGAGCTCGATGTCGGACGCTCGTTCCCGGAGACCACCGACAGCGTCAAGTTCTCGTTGGGCGACAAGCTGGCGACAGGTCCACACGTGATCGCTGTCATGGTGCGCAACAACTCGCACAACTGGAACCTGATGGCGGACGACTACCACCGCGAGGCGCGCGGCTTGATTTCGGCGTCGCTGACGTCGCGCGGCGGGCAGCGCTACGCCGTTCCGATCGCATGGCGCATCCAGGGCACGCAGGGTGGCGAGAACATCGTCGACGTGGTGCGCGGGCCGATGAACAACGGCGGCCTGTACGGTGAACGCCAGGGCTGGTACCTGCCGTCCGCCGGCGGCAAGGCGTCCGATGCCGGCTGGAGCAGGGCCAAAACCGGCGACGCGCCGCCGGCGCCGGGCACCTACTGGCTGCGGACGTCGTTCGATCTCGATTTGCCGAAAGGCCACGACATCCAGCTTGGCCTGGCGTTCGGCGATACCACCAGGCCGCGCTCGGAGCGCGAAAACCGCGTGCTGATCTTCGTCAACGGCTGGAACATGGGCCAGTTCATCGCCCATATCGGCCCACAGCGCACGTTCGTGATTCCGCCGGGCATCCTTAATCCAAACGGCGCCAACACCATCGCGCTGGTGGTGACGACCGACGGCAAGCCGGGCAACGCACTGGAGCCGGTCAAGCTGGTCAACCTGCGCACCGTGCGCGGAGGCGTGCCGCTGGAGATCATGCCTGGGTCGGCTCCTGCCGCTGCCAGCGCCCAGCGATGAAATTCGGCGGCCGTTTTGCGTGCTGGGCGTTGTTTGCCGTCGTAATGCCGGCCGCAGCCGGCGAGCTGACCTTGTACGAGCAAGGCGGCCCGTCCGCTGCCATCATCCACGAGGATCAAAAGACCTATGCGCTGGCGGCGCAACTGCTGGGCCGCGACCTGCGGGCGCTGAGCGGCCAAGCGCCGCGCATCTCATCCCGATTGCAGGACTGCGGCAAAACCTGCGTGATCATCGGCGCGTACGACACGCCGCTGCTGCGCCAACTGGCCAAACGTGACCGCCTGAACCTGTCCGCCCTGCGCGGCGAGTGGGAGCGGCATAAGCGACTGGTCGTCCGCTCCAAAAAACAGAACTATGTATTGATCGCCGGGTCGGACACGCGCGGCGCCATTTACGGCGTGGTGGACCTGACGCGCGAGCTCGGCATCTCCGCTTGGGAATGGTGGGCGGACGTGACACCGCGCCGCCAGCCCCGCGTGACGATCGACGACGCCGCCGTGTTCCCGCCCGCGCCATCGGTACAGTATCGGGGCATTTTCCTCAACGACGAGGATTGGGGCCTGCAACCATGGGCGGCAAAGACCTACGATCGGAAAACCGGCGACATCGGCCCGGCCACCTACGCGCGGATCTACGAGCTGATGTGGCGCTTGAAGGCCAACACGCTATGGCCGGCAATGCACGATTCGACCAAACCGTTCTACCAGATCGACGGAAATCCGGAGATGGCGCGCGACTATGCCATCGTGGTCGGCACCTCGCACGCCGAGCCGATGATGCGCAACAACGTGCGCGAGTGGAACCTCAAAACCAACGGCCCGTTCAATTTCTTCACCAACCGCGAACGCATGATCGCTTACTGGGACGAACGTGTGCAGCAGGTCAAAGGCGACGAAACGTTGATGTCGGTCGGCCTGCGCGGCGTGCACGACAGCGCGATGGAAGGTGCCAGGACCATACCGGAGGCGCGCGACGGCGTCGAGCAGGTCATCGATATCCAGCGTAGTCTGTTGTCAAAAGCGCAGGGCCGGCCGCCGCAGCGGATTCCGCAGGTACTAACCTTGTACAAGGAAGTGCTGGACATTTACAAGGCCGGGCTGAAGGTGCCGGATGACATCAGCTTGATCTGGCCGGACGACAATTACGGCTACATCAGCCAGCTCAGCACCCCCGCCGAGGCGCGGCGGGCCGGCGGCGCCGGCGTCTACTATCATTTGTCGTATTGGGGTCGTCCGCACGATTATTTGTGGCTGGGTACGACGCATCCTTCGCTGGTGCGCGAGCAGCTGCAACGCGCCAGCCACACCGGCGCCCACAAGCTGTGGGTGGCCAACGTCGGCGATATCAAGCCGCTTGAATACCTGAGCCAGTACTTCCTCGATGTGGCCTTCGACAACAGCCTGCTGGAACAGGCGCCGAGCAAGCATATGCGTGATTGGATGGGGCGGCAATTCGGCACCGCCCGCGCGCAAGAGATCACCGACATCATGATGGAGTATTACGCGCTGGCCTGGGAGCGGCGCCCAGAGTTCATGGGCTTCGGCCAGACCGAGCCGACCACGCCGAACCGCCCGACCTCGTACCTGCGATCGGGCGGCGACGAGGCGCGGCGGCGTCTGGACCGGTACGCGGCCATCACCAGGCGGGCCAAGGCGCTGGCAGAGGCGATGTCGCCCGACCGCCGCGATGCGTTCTATGAATTGGTGCTCTATCCGGTTCGGGCAAGCGCCAACCTGAACGCGCGCATCTTGAAGCTGGAGTTGGCCGGATTACGTGAGCAGGCCGGCGCCGAAACGTATGTAGCGGAAGCGAAGGCGGCGCACCAAGCCATCATCGCCGACACCGCCGAGTACAATGGATTGGCAAACGGTAAGTGGAAGCACATGATGGATATGGCGCCGCGCAGGCTGCCAGTGTTCGCCGAGCCGGTCTGGTCTGTCACGCCGGCGCCTGATTCGGCTGCTGCGTCCACGGCTGCGGGGCTAGCGTCACGGCCACACACTGTGTCGATCGCCGCGTCCAGCGCCGCGCCGCATTCGCACTGGCAAAAAATAGATGAGCTGGGCAGCATGGGTTCGGTGCTGCGCACGTCGCTGGCCATGGCCTCCGTCCAGGCGGGTCAGGTTGCGGCGGTGGAACCGTTGGTCATCGAGTTCGACACCGATGCCGCAGGTCCGGTCGGCGTGGACGTCGTCGCCCTTCCCACCCATCCGCTAACGTCGGAAAATCAGCTCAGGCTGGGTTACAGCATCGATGACGGCCCGGTGGCGATACTCGACTACCGCACGCAAGGCCGCAGCGACGAGTGGAAGCGCAACGTGCTGAGCAACACGGCGGTGCGGTGGCTGCCGCCTCGGCAGTTCACGCCGGGCAAGCATCGGCTGCGGTTGTACGCGATGGACCCGGGTTTCATCCTGGACCGTGTCGATATCGTGCCCGATGGCGCGCTGCGTTACTACGGCGCGTCACCCCATCGCTGAGCGGTCGCTCCGCATTCTACGGCAACGTCCTATTCGGTGTCCGGCGCCGGCTGTTCGATGCGCGTCACCAACACCGTCGCGATACGGCGTTCCACTACCTCGATGACTTCGAACCGCAAGCCGTCCAGCTCGACCGCCTCGCCCACCGTCGGCAAATTGCCGATACGTTCCAACATGAAGCCGGCAAGCGACGTGTAATCGTCCTTTTCGCTGATCAGTTCGTCCGTCTCCAGCACCTGTTCCAGATAGTGCAGATCGGCCGTGCCGGCGACACGCCAGCAACCCGGGCTTTGTTCCTGCACGTCCGGCTGCTCGTCCTCGTCGGGGAACTCGCCGGCGATCGCTTCCAGAATATCGATCGGCGTCACGACGCCCTGGATGGTGCCGTACTCATCGGCGATCAGCACCAGCTGGCCGCGCGAACGCTTCAGCGTTTCCATCACCTTCAACACACCGCTCGCTTCCGGCATGATGATCGGCGGACGGATATGTTCGGGCGGAATCGCGACGCCGCGCGCCAGGTTGGCCATCAGCTCCTTGGCGCGCACGACGCCGATAATGTTGTCCAACTGCCCCCGGCTGACCGGGAAGAAACTGTGTGGCGTTTCCAGTATCTGGCCCTGGATCGTGGCCGTGTCGGCGTCCAGGTCGATCCACGAGATGTTGGAGCGCACCGTCATGATTGAGCGTACCGAGCGCTGGGAAAGGCTGAGCACGCCGCTGACCATGTTGCGCTCTTCCTGCTCGAACGCTTCCGGCAATTCCGTGCTCGTGTTTTCTTCCTCGTCGCTGCCCGAAGCAAAGCGTTTTTTGCTGCCCAGCAGACGCAACACGGCATCGGCCGTGCGGTCGCGCAACGGAGCGCGTGATTCGCTACGGACAAAGTTGCGGCGGGCCAACTGGTTCAGCGCCTCGATCACCACCGAGAAGCCGATGGCGGCATACAGATAACCCTTGGGGATGTGGAAGCCGAAGCCTTCGGCGATCAGGCTCAGGCCGATCATCAGCAGGAAACTCAGGCACAGCACGACCACGGTCGGATGGGCGTTGACGAAGCGCGTCAGCGGCTTGGACGCGAGCAGCATGACGCCCATCGAGATGACGACGGCAGCCATCATCACGCCGAGCTCGTCGACCATGCCGACGGCGGTGATGACGGCGTCGAGCGAGAACACGGCGTCCAGAACGATGATTTGGGCGACGACCGCGCCAAAGCCGGCGTAGACCTTCGAGTCGCCCTGCGCGTGCACTTTACCTTCAACCCGCTCATGGAGCTCGATCGTGGCTTTGAACAGCAGGAAGAAGCCGCCCAGTAGCAGGATCAGGTCCCGTCCGGAGAAGCTTAGCGAGGCAATCGAGAACAGCGGTTCGGTCAGGGTGACCAGCCAGGACATTACGCTCAGCAATCCCAGGCGCATCAGCATCGCCAGGCTCAGGCCGACCAGCCTCGCTTTGTCGCGCTGCTCCGGCGCCAGTTTATCGGCGAGGATCGCGATGAAGATGAGATTGTCGACGCCAAGTACGATTTCGAGAACGATTAATGCAAACAGACCGACCCAAATGTTCGGGTCGAATAGCCATTCCATGCGCTGCTTTCAGTGTTGAGAAGCGTCCATTGTAATCGATATCGGAGCCGTATCCTTGCGGTACGGCCCCGATCTATTGTCTTGCGGACACGTTACGCGGTGAGCGGCAGCTTCTCGATCAGCTTGTCGAGCGTGATCGGATAGTCGCGCACGCGCACGCCGGTGGCGTTGTACACGGCATTCGCAATGGCCGCGCCGACGCCGCAAATACCCAGCTCCCCGACGCCCTTGGCCTTCATCGGCGAGGAGATCGGATCGGTCTCCTCCAGGAAAACCACTTCCTGATGCGGAATGTCAGCATGCACCGGCACCTCGTACCCGGCCAGATCGTGGTTGACGAAGAAGCCGCCGCGCTTATCGACCACCAAGTGCTCCATCAACGCCGCGCCGGCGCCCATCGTCATCGCGCCGATCACCTGGCTGCGCGCCGACTTGGGATTGAGGATGCGTCCCGCCGCGCACACCGCCAGCATGCGGCGGATGCGTGTTTCGCCGGTGTAGGCGTCCACAGCCACTTCGACGAAGTGCGCGCCGAACGTCGATTGCTGGAACTTCTTGTCCAGATCGCCATATTCCATGGTGTCCTCGGCAACGATTTCGCCATCCTGCGCGGCTTGCTGCAAGGTCACCGACTTGCCGCCGGCACGCACCGAGCCACCGGTGAATTCGGCCTCGGCCGCGTTCAGGCCGGCTTTCTGCGCGATCGCCTCGCGCAACTTGACGCAGGCGGCGTAGACGCCAGCCGTCGAGCTGTTGGCGCCCCACTGCCCGCCCGAGCCGGCCGAGACCGGAAAATCGGAGTCGCCCAGCTTGACCACCACCTTGTCGATGGACAGACCCATCATTTCGGCGGCGGTCTGGGCGATGATGGTGTAAGTGCCGGTGCCGATATCGGTCATGTCGGTCTCGACGGTGACGATGCCTTTGCTGTCGAGGCGCACCCGCGCGCCCGACTTCATCACGATGTTGTTACGGAAAGCTGCGGCGACGCCCATGCCGACCAGCCAGCGGCCGTCGCGCACCTTGCCCGGCTCAACGCTACGCGCGCTCCAGCCGAACTTCTCGGCGCCGCTGCGCAGGCATTCAACCAGCCGCCGTTGCGAAAACTTGCGGTCCCGCTGGGCTGGATCGTGGGTGATGTCGTTGATGATGCGGAACGTCACCGGGTCCATCTTCAGCTTTTCCGCCAGCTCGTCGACGGCGATTTCCAGCGCCATCAAGCCCGGCGCCTCGCCTGGCGCACGCATCGCGTTGCCCTCTGGCAGGTCGAGAATCGACAGGCGCATCTTGGTCATGCGGTTGGCGCCAGCGTACAGCAGCTTGGTCTGGTTGACCGCTGTTTCCGGTTGGCCTTCCGGCAGGTCGCCGGACCAGCTTTCGTGACCGATCGCAGTGATCTTGCCCTCCCTGCTGGCGCCGATACGGATGCGCTGGATCGTCGCCGGCCGGTGCGTCGTGTTGTTCATCATCAGCGGCCGCTGCAGGGTGACCTTGACCGGACGGTTGGCCGCCTTGGCCCCCAGTGCGGCAAGAACCGCCTCGGCGCGCACGAACAACTTGCCGCCGAAGCCGCCACCGATGTACGGCGACACCAGCCGCACTTTTTCCTTGGGGATGCCGAGCGTCTTGGCGACGTCGCCCTGGCCCCAGGCGATCATCTGGTTCGAGGTCCAGACGGTGACCTTGTCGCCGTCCCATTTTGCGATGGACGCGTGCGGCTCCATCATCGCGTGCGACTGGTCGGGCGTGGTGTAGGTGGCGTCGAGACGCACCGGCGCCGAGGCGAAGGCGCTGGCGAAGTCGCCAACCTTGGAATCGGCGTTCTCCTTGTCCTTGTGCGGCACGCCCTTGTCCTTTTCCTTGGCCAGGTCGTAGGCGCCCTTGGCGGCGGCGTACTTGACCTGCACCAGTTGCGCGGCGGCGCGGGCCTGTTCGAAGGTGTCCGCAACCACCAGCGCGACCGCTTGGTGATAGTGCTGGATTTCCGGTCCGCCGAGCAATTTGGCGGTGTTCATCTTGCCTTTGCCCAGTTTGCCGGCGTTGTCGGCCGTGACGATGGCGATGACGCCGGGCGCGCGTTTGGCGGCCGCCAGGTCCATCGAGACGATGCGTCCCTTCGCGATGGCTGCGCCGACCACGTAGCCATAGGCGGCGTTGGGCGCGACCTCGTGCTGTTCGTAGGCGTAAGGCGCGGTGCCGGTGGTCTTGAGCGGGCCGTCGATACGATCGAGAGGCTTGCCGATGACTTTAAGCTGGTCGATCGGATTGGTGGTGGCTGGAGTGGTGAATTTCATGGCGTCAGGCTTTCTTCGCTTCCGCCAGCACAGACTCTATCGTGCGCTGAACCAGGGTGATCTTAAAGGCGTTCTCTTGGGTGGTCTTGGCGCCGGCCAGCAACTGGGCGGCCACGGCCTTGCCGCCGCGCGGCAGGCTGTCGTCGGCGCCGGGCATGCGCCAGGGCTTGTGGGCGACGCCGCCCAGCGCAACCCTGCCGGTGCCGTCCGGCAGCACCACGGCCGCCACGGAAATCAGCGCGAAGGCGTACGACGAACGGTCGCGTACCTTGCGGTAATAGTGTTTGCCGCCCAGCGGCTTGGGCAAGGTCACGGCGGTGATCATCTCGCCCGGTAGCAGCGTGGTCTCGATATGCGGGGTCTTGCCCGGCAAGCGGTGGAACTCGGCCATGGGAATGGCGCGGGTCGAGCCATCGGGACGGACGGTCTCGACCACCGCGTCCAGCAATTGCATGGCGACAGCCATATCGCTCGGATGCGTGGCGATGCACTCGTCGCTGACGCCGACAATGGCGTGGTTGCGGCTATGGCCGGCGATGGCCGAACAGCCGCTGCCCGGCGTGCGCTTGTTGCATGGCTGGTTGGTATCGTAGAAGTATGGGCAACGCGTACGCTGCAGCAAGTTACCGGCTGTGGTGGCCTTGTTGCGCAACTGCGCCGAGGCGCCGGACAGCAAGGCGCGCGACAGCACACCGTAGTCGCGGCGAATGCGCTCGTCGGCGGCCAGATCGGTGTTGCGGACCATGGCGCCGATGCGGACGCCACCCTGCGGCGTGCCCTCGATCTTGTCGAGGCCGACGCCGTTGACGTCGATCAGGTGGGCCGGCGTTTCAATTTCCAGCTTCATCAGGTCCAGCAGATTGGTGCCGCCGGCGATGAACTTGGCGTTCGGTGTGCGCGCGGCGATGGCGGCCGCTTCGGCCGGCGACTGCGCGCGCTGATAAGTAAAGGCTCTCATGCAGCGCTCCCGGCGACTTCACTGATCGCGTCGATGATGTTGGAATAGGCGCCGCAGCGGCAAATGTTGCCGCTCATGCGTTCGCGCAGCTCGGTGGCGTTGAGCAGCGGTCGCGCGGTCAGGTCCGGGCTGACGTGGCTCGGAATGCCTTGCTTGATCTCCTCGATCGCGGACACGGCCGAACAGATTTGTCCCGGAGTACAGTAGCCGCACTGATAACCATCATGTTTGACGAACGCGGCCTGCATCGGATGCAGCTTGCCGGGCGTGCCCAGTCCCTCGATCGTGGTGACCTTGGCGCCTTCATGCATTACGGCAAGTGTCAGGCAGGAATTGATACGGCGGCCGTCGACGATCACCGTGCAGGCGCCGCACTGGCCGTGGTCGCACCCTTTTTTGGTGCCGGTCAGATGCAGGTTTTCGCGCAGCACGTCGAGCAAGGTGGTGCGGGTATCGACTTCGAGCTTGCGCACTTCACCATTGACCTGAAGCGAGACTTTGGCCAACACCGGCGGCGCGGCGTTGCTGGTGGCCGCGCCTGCCGTGTTTTGCGCGGTTGAGACCGAGGGTACGGCCGCTGAGGTTGCCGTCAAGGCGCCTGCGATCAGCACGTCGCGCCGGGATATTTTTACTTGGCTAAGGTCGTCCATTGTGTTCACGTCCTGTTGGCTGGATTTGGATTGGGCTCACCAGTGGCTCGTGGCCCTGATGAGGTCATTCCAATAGTAAACGCATTAACCAGCGGACATTCGCACGGTTGAACCTACAGTGCGCGCACTTCTTCCTCGGTAAATCCGGCCTGCAAACGGGCCGCGATATTGAAGGGTCCGCGCAGCGCTGGCGCCCGGTAACGCTGGGCCAGATCGGCATAGGCAGCACCCGGCTCGAGGCCGTCTTTGTCGCACAAATACCGGTACCAGCGGTTGCCGATTTCAACGTGGCCGATCTCGTCGCGCAGGATGATATCGAGGATGTGCGCGGCAGCCATATCGCCGGCCTGGGCGAGCTTGGCGCGCAGCGGCGGATTGGCGTCCAGCCCGCGTGCTTCCAGGGTTCTGGGCACCAGCGCCATGCGGGCCAGAACGTCGCCGGTGGTCCTCTCGACCATCTCCCACAGGCTGTCGTGCGCGGCGAAATCACCGTATGTGTGACCCAGCGCACCCAAGTGAGCAACCAGCAACGAAAAATGCAACGCTTCCTCGTCGGCAACGCGCAACCAGTCGGTGTAGTAGCCCATCGGCAAGTCCGGAAAACGCCACAGCGCATCGAGCGCGAGGTTGATGGCATTGAATTCGATGTGCGCCAGCGCGTGGATCAGCATGGCGCGGCCCTCGAGCGTGTTCATCGAGCGGCGCCCCACTTCGCGCGGCGGCACCAGATCGGGCTTTTGCGGACGGCCGGGAATGGCGGCCGTGGCCTGCAGAACGGCGGCGGGATCCGGCGCGCACAGACCGGCGGCGCAAGCGGCGGCCATCGCGGCGACCGCAGCGACCTTTTTGGTCGGGTCGCCCTCCAGCAGGCAACGCAGCGCGTAGGCGCGCAGTTCGGTCGGGGCGGATTGCTTGCTTGGGGATGATTCCATACTGTCTAGTGGTGCTTGGGAGAAAGGCGGCAGTGTACCATTCCGCCTCGGCTAGACGACGCCCGGCTCCAGCAACGTCAGCGTCTGCTGCGCCGTGTCGAGCCGGGCGCGAACGCCGACCGGCAGCGTGAACTGATGACGAATATGGCCGAAGGAATAGCCGGCAACGGCCGGACGTGTCAGCGGCAGCAGGTGCTGGTCGACCGTTTCGTCCAGCGACAGCGCGTTTTCGCCGTCTATCCCTTCGCAATGTTCGAAGATGCCCAACATTACGGCGGCGGCGTTTCGGTAGCCTTGGCTCAGCTGCAACTGCGTCATCATCCGGTCGATGCGGTATGGCTCCTCGTTGACGTCTTCCAGATACAGGATGGCGTTGCTGAAGTCGGCCGCGTACGGCGTCCCGGTCAGCGCGCTGAACAGTGATAGATTGCCGCCAATTAGCCGGCCGGTGGCCACGCCCGCATGAATCGTCCGTATCTTGTAGTTGGCATGTTCCTCGCCCGCCACGGCGTTTTCCGCCGACATGGCGATCGTGTAGTTGTCGTGCGGCGTCATCAGCACGTTGCGCAGGTGGGTCACGGCATACTCCGAGAACGTGGACGAGGCCACGGGTCCGTGAAACGTCACCAGCCCGGCATGCTTGAGGAAGGCCAGGTGCAAGCAGGTAATGTCCGAGTAGCCGATCAGCACCTTCGGATGGGCGCGTATCAGCCGATAGTCGATGTGCTCAAGCAGCGAGATACAACCGGAACCGCCGCGTATGGCCCACACCGCCTTGATCTCGGGATCGAGAAACATGCCGTGCAGATCGTCCAGCCGTTGCTGGACCGTACCCGCGTAGTTGCCGTAGACATAGTGGACATTGTTGCCCAGCCGCGCGCGCAAGCCCAGCGATTCGATATTCTCGACCGCTTTCGCCAGCGCTTCGTCGCTGGTATGCCCGCTTGGCGCAATGATGCCGACCAGGTCGCCCGGCTGCAATCTGGCGGGTTTGATCAGACGCATGGTTTTCCTCCGGCTGGACGACGGCGCGGCCGCCTGGACCGCCGCGCTCGTACCCAGCGCGGCGGCGGCCAGCAGGTTGCCAAAGTGTCGCCGGCTGAATCCTGCCGGCATTACAAGAACTTGTACTTGAGCAAAACGCTGAGCGAGCGCCCGCGCGGATCGGCGACACGCGGGTCCCAGCCGGCGCCCACCACTTCGTCGACATTGTGCGCCGTGAACGGCGGATCGGTGTCGAGGATGTTCTGGATGCCGACCGTGATCGTGGTATTGCGGATGCCGCTGTAGGTGGCCGACAGGTCGTATTTGGTGTAAGCCTTGACGTTCGGATTGAAGCCCGGCGGCGGCGCCGACTTGCCGCCGTTCGGCAACTGGTCCTTGTAGCCGGTGCTGTAGTTTTGAATCAGCATGGCGCTCCAGTCGCCCTTGGACAGGCTGATGCTGGCGTTGTGCTTCCAGCGCAGATACAAGTCACGGGTGTAGAAGTTGCCCACAAACTCCTTGTACTCCTGTCCCTCGAACTCGGCGAACTTGAAGCTGTTGGTGTAGGTCCCGTCGAGGCTGAAGTTCCAGTTGTAGTTGCTGATCTTGCCTTCGCCGCGCAGGCTCAGGTCGGCGCCGCGCGTCTTGGCGCCGGCCGCGTTGATCCAGCCGGCCTGCACATAGGCGATGGTCCCGTCTGGATTGCGGACGATGTTCTCGGACAATGCCGCCGCGTTGGCCAGCACCACCTGCGGCGTGCGGTTCAGAATGCGGTTGAGCGTGTTGATGGCCCAATAGTCCAGCGACGCCGAATAGCCCTTGACCGGCTCGAATACCACCCCAAGGCTGCCCTGTTTGGAAGTTTCCGGCTTCAACCGTGTATTGCCGCCGGTCAGATATTCCAGGCGCGGAATGGCGCAGTAGGCCGGGTCGCCGGGATGGGCAGGACAGCCGATCGGGTCGATGATCCCGTTCGGCAGCTCCTGCAGCAGACTGCCGGAATACAATTGTGTAAAGCTCGGCGCCAGGAAGCCCTTGTTGGCCGAGCCACGGAACAGCACCGAACTGTTGGGCTGGTAGCGGAACGAGACCTTGGGGTTCGTGGTGTCGCCGAAAACGCTGTAGTGGTCGCGCCGCACGGCCAGTTGCACTTCCAGTTCCCTGGTCACGGGCACCAGTAGCTCCGTGTAAAAAGCCTTGATGTCGCGCGTGGCCTCGTTCAGTGACCCGTTGCCGGGCGCGAGCAGGATTTGCGTGGCGTCGACATCCTGCGCGAAGCTGTAGCCTTCGCGCCGCAGGTCGAAGCCGACCGCCATCGACATCGCCCCGGCCGGCAGCTGCAACACTTCGCCGGAGAGGTTGCCGTCGATCTGCGTCAGTTTGGTTTTGCCGTGCTGCAGCGGGCCGCGATAGCGGGTCGAATCGATCAGCGAGATCGCTTCGGCGGTCTGCGTCTGGCCGGGCGCCAGCCACGGATTAATCAGGCCGGTTGCCAGCGCAGCATAGATCTTGCTGGTGTAGCCGTAGCCGTCCAGCAGGCGCGTCTTGGTCTTGCTCTCGCCATGGGACAGGCCGGCGCGGTAGTCCCATTTGCCCAGCAGCACGCCTTCCGCGCCAAGCAGCAGGCGCGTGTTGTCGGTGACGTTCTCCTGTTTGCGGTAGCCCCAGTCGTTGGCCCGCCATTTGTACGAGATCGGCTTGGTCTTGTCGAAGGTAGGGATGAACGCCGACAGATCCTGATAATAGGCGCCGCCGACCGGATAAACGCCGCCGTTGGCCACGGTGGCCGATATCTGCACCGGCGTCAGCTCCGAGTTGGCCTTGGT
Organism: Duganella sp. AC917; assembly: GCF_979258245.1. Classification (NCBI taxonomy): domain Bacteria; kingdom Pseudomonadati; phylum Pseudomonadota; class Betaproteobacteria; order Burkholderiales; family Oxalobacteraceae; genus Duganella; species Duganella sp. AC917. Next base: position 1,795,165 of record NZ_OZ409848.1, on the reverse strand, counting down.
GTGGCCGTACAAGGCCTCGACGAAGACCTTGTGGTCCGGGCTGATCTGCAAGGTGCCGCGCGAGACCGCGTTCAGGCGCTCGACCGGGAAGCTGATGATGTAGTCGGCGCCGTAATCGTAGGCGCACGAATAGGTGCTGCGACTGGCTGCGGTGACGTCTTTCCACAGCGCCGTCTGGTACTGCGACATGCCGGGGATGGTGTCGCACTTGCCCTGGAAGCTGAGCGGATTGGCCTGCAGATAGGTGGTGCTGTCGCCTGGCATCTTGAAGCCGGCGCCAAGCGCGGTGCCCGGGCCGTTCAACTGGTTGGCGAACGGCGTGCCGGTGGTGTCCGGCGACAAGCCGCGCGCCGGCTGGAAGCCGTTGGCGAACGAACGCTCGCGCGAGCTCAGCTTCTCGTCGTTGTCGTAGGTAACGCTGCCCATCACGTTGTAGCCGTCGGTTTGCAGCGAGCCTGTGCCGCCGAGCAGCGACAGCCGGCGCTTGGCGCCGCCGCCCTCTTCGGTGAAGTTGCCGGTGTAGGACGCTTCCAGGCCGCGATAGTCGGTGCGCAGGATGAAGTTGATGACGCCGCCGATGGCGTCGGTGCCGTAGATGGCCGAGGCGCCATCCTTGAGGATCTCGACGCGGGCGATGGCGCCGAGCGGAATCGCGTTCAGGTCGACCGACTTGCCGCTGGCGCCGTAGGTGGCGATGCGGCGGCCGTTGAGCAGCACCAGCGTGCTGTTGGGGCCGAGTCCGCGCAACGACGCGTACGAGGCGCCGCCGCTGACGCGGTCGGCGTCCGCGCCGAACACGTTGTTACCGGAGGTCATATTGTCGGCGCCGGTGCCGTTGGCCGACAAGGTGCGGATCAACTGTTCGGTGCTGGTGATGCCTTGCTTTTCGATGGTGTCGTAGTTGATCACCTGCACAGGCAACGCGCCCTCCTTGGCGACGCGCTTGATGCTGCTGCCGGTGATTTCGACCCGTTGCATGCCCGGTTCGCCGCTTTGCGCCCACACCGGTCCCGACGCCGGCGCCACAACACCTATCAGCGCAATCATGTGCGCCAGTTTCTTAACCTTCACGGCCTCTCCCTTTGATGTAGCTGCGATTCCATCGAGTGTGGCGGTCGCCGGCGTCGTTGCGCCGCGCTGTCCCGCCAACCCAGATTAGCCGCTCGACTTTGTCGCCATCCAATGAAAATAGCTTTTGAGGTTATAACTTTTAGTCATAAAGTGAGCGGCGCAGGAGGAGGATGACAGCCGAGCTGAATTTGTGGAATGGCACTTGTATCATTTTTGCCACGAAGTAAATAATAAAGTCTATTCGAGCAACGCCCGCGCGGCAGCCTCGATGCTGACGGCCAGTTGGCGGGCGCCGTGCGATAACGGTGCGTGCGCCGGCGTCAAGAGATACAGCGGGATGGAAATCACCGGCGCCCAGGGTCGGCTCTGCAGCCGCCCGCGTCCCGAAGCGGCGGTGAAAGGATCGACCACGGCCATGCCGGCGCCCGCCTCCACCAGCGATCGGGCGATCTGATAGGTTTGCACCACGGTATGGATGGAGGGCGCGATGCCCTGCGCTTCGAAGGCGGCATCCACCTGGGCTCCCAGCGGATCGTTGTCGGTAAAGCCGATCAGCTCGCCTTTCAGACCTGCGGCCGACAACGGTTCGCCCTCTTCTGCCGCCGACCAGCTGCCCGGCGGCGCGATCACCGTCATGACCCCTTGCGCGATAGGCTCGGCAATGATGCCGGGATGGCGCGGGTCCTGCAGCGACAGGCCGAGATCGGCCTCGCCGAGCCGCAGCGTGTTGATGATCTCGCTGGTGTGGTGGGTCGCCAGTTCGCAGCGGGTCTCCGCGAAGGCGCGGCGCCAGGCGCTCATCGCCTGCGGCAACACGCTGACGGCAATGGTCGGCGTGGCCACCAGGCGGATGGTTTCCACGGTGCGGCTTTTGAGGCTGGCGGCAAGCCGGCGGATGCCCTGCAGCTCATGGTGCAGCTTTTCGGTCTCGGCAAACAGACGGTGCGCCTCGGGCTTGGGATACAGCTTGCCGCGTACCCGCTCGAACAGCGGCATGCCCAGTTGCAGTTCGCAATGCTGTAGCACTTTGGTGACGGCTGGCTGGGAAATGTGCAGCACCTGCGCTGCGCCGCTGATGGTGCCAACCTGCATGATCGCGTGGAATACTTCTATATGCCGTAACCGCATGTTTCCTCTTTCAATAACGCGTCTTCGCGCTACTGTAGCAGGAGTGCGGCGCGCACACTGCCCGCGCTGCGGTCGAGCAAGGCCTGGGCCTGCGGTATCGATCGCTGCTTGAGCAAGGCGACGATGGCGACTTTCACGTGAAAGCCGCACTGTTCCAGGGCTGCGCGGGCGCCGGCCTCGTCGGCGCCGGTGGCGTGCATCGTCAGCGCGACGGCGCGTTGCACCAGCTTGGCGTTGCTTGGCTTCATGTCCACCATCAAATTGCCGTAGACCTTGTTTAGCCGAACCATGATGGCGCTGGAAATCGTGTTGAGCACGATCTTCTGCGAGGTGCCGGCCTTGAGCCGGGTGCTGCCGGAGATCACTTCGGGGCCGGTGTCGAGCGTGATGCCGATCGCGGCCCGCAGCACCAATGGCGCGCCGGCATTGTTGGCGATGCCGACGGTCAGCGCCTCGCTCTCGCGGGCGGCGTCGAGCGCGCCCAGCACGTAGGGCGTGGCGCCCGAGGCGGCCAGCAGCAGGACCACGTCGTTCGGGCCGGGGCCCAGCGCGGCGAGGTCGGCGGCGCCCTGGCCGGCGTCGTCCTCGGCGCCCTCGACCGCCTGGAACATGGCGCCCTTGCCGCCGGCCAGCAGGGACAATGCGCGCTCGTGCGGCCAGGAAAAGGTGGGGTGGAGCTCGACGCCGTCTAGCACGCCAAGCCGGCCCGAGGTGCCGGCGCCGACATAAATCAGGCGTCCGCCGGCGGCGATGCGGGGCACGGCCGCCTCGACGACGACGCAGATCTGCGCGGCCGCCCGACGCACCGCCGCCAGCGCGTTGAACTGGTCGGCGATCAGCGTCTCAACCAGGTCGGGCACCGGATACTGGTCCAGGCCGGCATGTTCCAGGCTGGGAATTTCGGTTCTGAGCATCGTCATGCCTCGATGGGTTCGATGCTGCCAGTGTAATCGCCAAACACGTGCTTGAGGCATGAAAGGTTGCCGTGCGCGCATTCCTAAAGGTTATGGCGCCAACGCCGCTATTCATTGGCAGCGCTGCGCGGGCCACAGTATGCTGTGCTGCATCGGCTATTTATCGTCTTTGCTGTACGCCGGCCATCAAAACAATGTTGTTGTCATCGGGAGACAAACGATGAGCGAGATCGTCGTCGTCGGCGGCGGCGTGGTCGGGCTGGCGTCGGCCTGGTGGCTGGCCGAAGCCGGCTTCCAGGTGCGCCTGGTCGAGCGCGAACCACAAGTCGGCAGCATGGCCAGTTACCGCAACGGCGGCCAGCTCAGCTATCGCTATGTATCCCCGCTGGCCGACGCCGGCGTGCCGCTCAAGGCGCTGCAATGGCTATTCGAGCGGGACGGGCCGCTGCGACTGCGTCCGGAGGCGGACTTGCGCCAATGGCGCTGGTTCCTGCAGTTCCTGGGCCATTGCAATGCCGACATCAACCGCCGCACCACGGCCACCTTGCTGCAACTTGGCGAACTGAGCCGCAATGCGATGGCCGAATTGTCGCCGCTGCTGCCGCCGTCCGCGTTCGCCTGGCGCGACGCGGGCAAGCTAATCGTGTATCGCAGCCGCGCGTTGTTCGACCGCGCGGCCGCGCTGGCGGCCGCCGACGCCGAAATTTTGTCGCCGGCTGCCACGCTTGCCCGTGAGCCGTCCCTGGCGGCCATGCACGATGTGCTGGCGGGCGGCATCTTCAACCCCGGCGAGGCGGTGGCCGACTGCCACGCCTTTTGCCTGGCGCTCGAGCTGCGCCTGCGTGCGCATCCGAATTTTCTTGGTGTCACGCATGCCGACGTGCACGCGCTGCTGGTCGACAACGGCCGCATTAGCGGGCTCGACACGTCCACCGGACGCATAGCCGGCGACCACTATGTGCTGGCGGCCGGCATCGACAGCCGTGACCTGGCCGGCCGCGCCGGCATCTATTTGCCGCTGTATCCGCTGAAGGGCTACAGCCTGACGGCGCCGATACGCGCGGTCGACCTGGCGCCGGAAATTAGCGTGACCGACTTCGAGCGCAAAGTGCTGTACGCCCGCATCGGCGGCCGCCTGCGGGTCGCCGCCATGGTCGACCTCGTCGGCGCCAGGCTGGACATCGATCAGCGGCGGGTACGGGGCCTGATGCGGCTGGCAAAGGAAGCCATGCCTTGCGCGGCCGACTACGACAGCGTTGAAACATGGGCCGGCCTGCGACCAGCCACACCGGGCGGCGCGCCCATCATCGGCGCCACGCGCTACGGCAACCTGTGGCTCAACGTGGGCCACGGTGCGCTCGGCTTCACCTTTGCCTGCGGCACGGCCAAGCTGCTGGCCGGCGCGCTGCGCGGCGATCCGGCCCCGTTCGCGCTAGATGGCTTGCGACTGACTTCCCGCTAGCTATGTTCTCCAGTAACTCATCCCCGTCCTACATCGACACCGCACGCGCACCTATATCTCTACTGTCGCGTTGGACGCATGATGAGCCTTGTTCCCGCGGTATGAATGACGGGATTTGTTAAACCACCTGGAGACCATCATGAGCTACTTAGACCGCGACACCTATGGCATTTACACCGACCGCGACAATGAACTCGACGTCAACAGCGGCCCTGGCCCACGCCTGATGGGCGCAGACACGCTGATCGGCGAAGATGTCTACAACCGCCAGGAAGAAGACCTGGGCGATATCAAGGAAATCATGCTCGACATGCGCCAAGGCAAAGTCGCCTACGCCGTGCTGTCGTTCGGCGGCTGGCTGGGCATGGGCGACAAGCTGTTCGCCGTGCCTTGGGAAGCGCTGCAACTGGACACCGTCAACAAGCGCTTCCTGCTGGACGTGTCGAAAGACCACCTGAAGAACGCTCCCGGCTTCGACAAGGATAACTGGCCAGACATGGCAAGCGCCGAGTTCAGCACCCAGCTGCACAATTTCTACGGCACCCAGCAAGCCGCCCCCGGCACCCGCACCGCCAGCGGCAGCGTAATGGGCACCGGCAGCGCCAGCCTGCAGAGCGATCCCGGCTATGGCAGCCAGGCCGGCTCCGGCTATGGCAGCACCGGCTCGGGCAGCGGCAACCTGTAATTGTTGAGGGGACAGCACGATTGCATTCTGTCCAACACAATTCCCTGCGCCAAGGTATGCTTCGTAGCGTGCCTTGGCGTTTTGCGTCGTGATCATCAGTTGTGTATCTATCCCAATAGTGTAAACGCACCAATATCGGGCATTTCCTCTGGCACACTTCTTGATAGAAGATCAAGGCACTCACAGAGGAACGTTCGATATGGCAAAATTTTTCAATGAAATGACCGCTGACGGCCTGGCCCACCACGCCAGCGCAGAGGTACGCGAACACTACCGCGAGTTTTGCGGCTGGCTTCAGCGCCAGTCGGCCGAAACCATTGAGCGCAAGCGGGCGGAGGCCGATTTGACCTTCCGCCGCGTCGGTATCACGTTCGCCGTGTACGGCGACGACGCCGGCACCGAGCGGCTCATCCCCTTCGATACGATCCCGCGCATCATCCCCGCCGCCGAGTGGAAAAAGATGGAAGCCGGCCTGGTTCAGCGGGTTAAAGCGCTCAACATGTTCATTCATGATATTTATCATGATCAAAACATCATCAAAGCCGGCCTGATTCCCGCCGAGCAGATCTACAAAAACGCCCAATACCGGCCCGAGATGCAAGGCATCAACGTCGCCTCCGATATTTATGCCCACATTGCCGGGGTCGACATCGTGCGCGCCGGCGAAGGCGAGTTTTACGTGTTGGAAGACAATCTGCGCGTGCCGTCGGGTGTTTCCTACATGCTGGAAGACCGCAAAATGATGATGCGGCTGTTCCCGGAACTGTTCGCACGCAATAAAGTCGCCCCGGTCGACCATTATCCGGACATGCTGCTCGACAACCTTCGCTCGGTCGCGCCGATGGGCATCAACGATCCAACGGTGGTTGTGATGACGCCGGGCATGTACAACTCGGCCTATTTCGAGCACGCATTCCTGGCCCAGCAAATGGGCGTGGAACTGGTCGAGGGCAAGGATTTGTTCGTCAGCGACAACACCGTATTCATGCGCACGACGCGCGGGCCGAAGCGCGTCGATGTGATTTATCGCCGCCTGGACGACGATTTCCTCGATCCGCTGGCATTCCGTCCGGATTCCTCGCTCGGCGTGCCGGGCCTGCTGTCGGTCTACCGCGCCGGCCGCGTAACCCTGGCAAACGCCATCGGCACCGGCGTGGCGGACGACAAGTCCATCTATCCGTTCGTGCCGGAGATGATCAAGTTTTACCTGTCCGAGGAGCCGGTGCTGAACAACGTGCCGACCTACCAGTGCCGCAAAAAGGAAGATTTGGCTTATACCCTGGCCAATCTGGGCGAGCTGGTGGTCAAGGAGGTGCACGGCGCCGGCGGCTACGGCATGCTGGTGGGCCCGGCATCGACCAAGGCGCAGATCGAGGACTTCCGCCAGCGCCTGCTGGCCAAGCCGGACGGCTACATCGCCCAGCCGACGCTGGCGTTGTCGGCCTGCCCCACCTATGTCGAGAACGGCATCGCGCCGCGCCATATCGACCTGCGTCCGTTCGTGCTGTCGGGTAAGACCATTTCGATGGTGCCCGGCGGCTTGACCCGGGTGGCGTTGCAGGAAGGCTCGCTGGTGGTGAACTCGTCGCAAGGCGGCGGCACCAAAGACACCTGGATACTGGAACGCTAAGGAGACACCATGTTAAGCCGAACCGCAGATCACCTGTTCTGGATGGCGCGCTACACCGAGCGCGCCGAAAACACCGCCCGCATGCTCGACGTCAACGTGCAGACGTCGATGCTGCCGCAATCCGACGAAAACAACGCCAACGGTTGGCGCGCCATGCTTGGCATTTCCGAGCTGCAAGCAGCCTACGACGCCAAACACCAGACCCTGGAGGCGCGCGAGGTCATCGATTTCATGGTGCGCGACCCGGACAATTCGTCGTCGATCGTGGCCTGCCTGACCGAAGCGCGGGAGAACGCCCGCGCCGTGCGCGGCACGCTGACCACCGAGGTGTGGGAAATCCAGAACCAGACCTGGCTCGACATGCAAAAGCGCCTCGATAGCGATCTGCTGGAGGACGACCCCAGCAAGTTCTTCGAATGGGTCAAGTTCCGCTCGCATCTGTCGCGCGGCGTGACCGTGGGCACCATGTTGCGCGACGAGGCCGTGCACTTCATCCGCCTGGGCACCTTCCTCGAGCGCGCCGACAATACCGCGCGCATCCTGGACGTCAAGTTCCATGGCGGCGGCGCCGAGGCCACCCGCAGCGAGGCGATGAGCCAGCACGACTTTTACTACTGGGGCGCGCTGCTGCGCTCGGTGTCGGGGTTCGAGATCTACCGCAAGGTGTACCGCGACGTCATCACCCCGGCGCGTATCGCCGAGTTGCTGATGCTGCGCGGGGACATGCCGCGCTCGTTGCTGGCGTGTATGGACGAGGTGGTGCAAAACCTGGCGGAAGTGCGCAATGACGTGTCGGCCGATACCGAGCGGCTGGCTGGCCGCTTGCGCGCGGCGCTGCAGTTCAGCAATATCGACGACATCCTGGAGGCCGGCCTGCATGAGACGCTGACCCGCTTCCTGGCCGACATCAACCAACTGGGCAACCGCGTCAGCCGCGATTTCCTGGTGCCGCTGGCGGCGTGAACGAGAGGCTATTCGATGCAGCTGACTATCCGGCATGAAACGCGCTACACCTACACCACGCCGCTGGCCTACACCATCCAGCAATTGCACCTGACGCCGCGCAAGGAGCCGCAGCAGCATGTGTTGTCGTGGAATATCGCCCTGCCCGGCCATGTGCATGCCTACACCGACGCCTACGGCAACCAGTCGCACATGATGACGATGGATACGCCGCACGAGGGCCTGACCATCGTCGCCGGCGGCGTGATCGAAACCGTCGCCCCGCTCAAAGGTCGCGTGCCCAACGGCGACACCTTGTCGCCGCTGATTTTCACGGTGCCAACGCGCTTGACCGAGGCCACGCCCCCTATCGTGGAGATGGCCGCGGCCAATCTGCCGGACGGCCGCGCGCAAAGCAATGATCTGCTGTCGCTTGCCGAGCACATATTTGGTGCGGTCCGGTATCAAAGCGGTGCGACCGTGGTCACCAGCACCGCCAGCGATGCGCTCGCGCTCGGTCAGGGTGTGTGCCAGGATCATGCGCACCTGTTCCTGGCCTGCTGCCATGCGCGCGGCATTCCGGCGCGCTATGTGTCGGGTTACATCGATCCCGAGGACACCGGCCACGCGGCCAGCCATGCCTGGGTCGACGCCTGGACCGAGGACAAGGATTACGTCGGCTGGATCAGCATCGACGTCACCCATGCGCGCCTGATGACCGACGCTTATTGCCGCCTGGCCATCGGGCGCGATTACGACGCCGCAGCGCCGGTGCGCGGCGTGCGGCGCGGCGGCGGCCAGGAATCGATGGAAGTCGATGTCAAAATCGGCGCCAAGTAATTTCCAGGTGTAAAATAGTCGTACTTATATTCAATACTTTACGACGATGACTTATTGTGTGGGCATGCGCCTCGATGCCGGGCTGGTGTTTTTATCGGACTCGCGCACCAACGCCGGCGTGGACCAGGTCGGCACGTTCCGTAAAATGAGCGTGTTCGAGGTGCCCGGCGAGCGCGCGATGGTGATGATGACGTCCGGGAACTTGTCGATTTCTCAATCGATACGTCAGCTGGTGTCCGAACCGGCGTCCGCCGGCGGCCACAGCCTGTGGGACGCGCCGAATATGTACGAGGCCGCGCGCATCCTCGGCGACGCGGTGCGCCGGGTCCATGAGCGCGACGCCCAATCGCTGGCCGGGTTCGGCATCGACTTCAACGTCAGCATTATTTTCGGCGGGCAGGTCAAGGGCGAGCGCTGCCGCTTGTTCCAGATCTACTCGGCCGGCAATTTCATCGAATCGCACGACGAAAACACCTACTTCCAGATTGGCGAGGCCAAGTACGGCAAACCGATCATCGACCGCGTGGTCACGCCGGCCACCAGCCTCGACGATGCCGCCAAGTGCGCGCTCATTTCGATGGATTCGACCCTACGCTCGAACGTCTCGGTCGGCCTGCCGCTCGATTTGCTGGTCTATAAGACCGACGCGCTGGCGGTGACGCACTTCGTCACCATCGACGAGCGCAACCAGTATTTCCAGATGATCCGCAACACCTGGGGCGACCAGCTCAAGCGCGTATTCGAGGGCCTCGACAACCCGGTGTGGAATGCGGCGCCGGAAGCCACCGGCAATGTATTACACGCAACCAAAACCGGGGGCAAGCCGGTCCGCGTGGCGCCGCCGGCCGGTGCCGCATCGGCCGCAGCTGCGCCACCGTTGCAGACGCTGGCGCAGCAATTTAACAACAGTCAGCAATAGGGGCTTTGATCTCGCGTAAAGTTGGACTGATTAAATGCAAGTAAGTGCGAGCAAGTCCGAACAATCTCTACGGCAACATCGAGCGCCAGTGTATTATTAGTCAATTAGTGTCGTCTTGGAGCACCGCATGTCCGAAGCCAGTCCGCCAGCCCCCGAAGAGAACGTATTCTCGGTCGCCACGCTGCTCAAATATATGGGCAACGACGACAAGGCGCTGGCGATCGTCTCCAAAATCGTGCGCGACGCCTGCGCGCCCGGCATGGCCCCATTCGATCAGGCCCGCGCGGCGATCCAGGAAGAGCGGCTGATCGATGCAGGCAGGATCTTCCATAGCCTGCGCGGTTCCGTCGGCACGCTGGGAGCCAAGCGCCTGGTGGCGTCTTCGCTCAAGCTCGAGCAGGCGCTGGCCGAACGGGATCTGGCACGAATCGCCCCGTTCTTCACGGAACTGAAATCCGAATATCAACTGGTTTTGCGGCAAGCGCACGATTGGCTGCTGCACAACGCTCCCGACGTGACGCCATAAGCCCATCACCCCCCGGGGTTGCTGCGGCGCCTCCTGTCTGCGTCGTCCCGCCCTGTTCTGCGAATACGCCCTCCGATATCGTTCATCTATTGTAACGAACGCTCATGCTGCACTGCACACTGGTATCATCATTTGTGCCCTTTCCGGCCGGCTTAACGAATCGTTACAATTGTTACGTTGAATCGCCGCTTGCAATTCAGCGTGGCAAAGTGTTCATGTTACTATCGCCACCATTCGAACGGCACACGAGCGACAACGTTGCTGTGCCGGACGTGCGACATGGATTGCTACGATATCGTAAGCTTCCGCACGCAATTTTGGCTTCTGCGTAGTATTGCGGAATAGGCAATTTGCCGAAATGCAAGTATAATGGTGCAATGCGTCTTAAATGGCGATTTCCAAGGGCAACTAAAATATGGATTTATTCAACAAGTCAGGTGTGTTGGTATCGTCGGTTCTGGTTCTGGTCGGCGCGTTGATCGCCTGCCAGGCACAAGAAGGTACCGTACCCGCCTCGACCGTGATTGAAGCCGCCGCGATGCAAATCGGTCCGCAAGGCCAACCGGCGGCGGAGCGTCGCTTACAGGAGTGGGCAGACCAGGGTTCCGCAGTGGCCCAGCGCGAATTGGCGCTGCGCTATTTGTCCAATCCGGCCAAGCGCAGCGAGGCCATTGCCCTGTTCGAACGCGCCGCCAGCGCAGGCGATGCCCGCGCGGCAGACGGGCTGGTCGGCATGGCCAATGAAGCCGGCGACGGCATGGGTGGCGCCGGCGCCGCCAACGCGGCGCGCACCGCCGGCCGCGTGATCAAGGAAGCGACCAGCGCCAACTACGCACCGCACTGATTTTCCGTCGTCCCGGACATCAAACCGCGGCACCTTTCGGTGCGGCGGTTTTTTTTCGCCCGCGCCGCCGGCCGCCGGCAGGCGCATTTCGGCTGCGATCATGAATGAGGGCTCGGCCTCGTACTGGCACGCACGTCTGCTGCGCAAGGCCGATTTCCTTCCGCATACGCTGTATCTTGAGGCGCTGAAGACGCATTCCGATGTCGTGCGTCCATCATCGACCGGATTTTCGCGGTATCGCACGCACATTGACGATCACCCAGCCGGTCTAGTGAAGCAGGCATGGTTCAACGTGCGTTGTTATCGAGCTGCGCGATGTACCAGCGCAGCGCGTGGTCGAGGCCACGGCGCAGGTCGTGCGTTGGCACATAACCCAGCAGAATGGCCGCCTTCGAAATATCGGCCTGTGAATGGCGCACGTCGCCGGCGCGGAATTGGCCGTACGCGGGCTGGTGGTCGCGCAGATGCGGATAGCGTTCGACCAGCAGCCCGTGCAGTATCAAATACAGCTCGTTCAAACTGGTACGCGCGTTGAGCGCGACGTTGTAGACCTGGTTGACGGCAGCCGGCTTGTCGGTCAGCGCCGCCAGCAGATTGCGCACCGCGTCATCGACCGAGGCGCCGTAGCCGTGGCGGACCTGGGCCAGGCCGGTGATGCCCGGCTTGATGCCGTGACGCACGTTGTAGTAAGCGATCTCCTGGCAAAGCTGCTCGACGAAATAGGCGCGCTCCGGGCGCGGACCGACAAAACTCATCTCGCCCTTGAACACATTGAGCATCTGCGGCAGCTCGTCGATGCGCAGCTTGCGGATCCAGCGCCCTACCGCCGTCACGCGCGGATCGTCCCGCGCCGCCCATTTCGGCTTGCCGTCGAGCTCCGCGTCGACCCGCATGCTGCGGAACTTGAGCACCTTGAACGGCCGGTTGTCGCGCCCAACCCGCTCCTGCTGGTAGAACACCGGCCCGCCATCCTCCAGTTTGATGGCCAGCGCCGTCAACAGCATCACCGGCAACGCGGCCACGCAGATCGCGCCGCTGGCCACCAGATCGAAAGCGCGTTTGACTGCCGCCCGCAACGGGCTCTGGTCGAAACCACCGCCGAAGATCAAATAGCTCGGCTGCAGCGAATCGACCCGGATCTGGCACGCCTCGCGCTCGAAGAAGCTGGCGGCGTCGGTCACGCGCACGCCACCCAGCGCGCACTCGAGCAGCTGGCGCACCGGGAACGCGCCGTTGCGGCGGTCGCCCACCGAGACGATGATCTCGTCGGCCGCATGGCGCCGCGCCAGCGCCAGCAGCGACAGCTCCGGCGGCAGCAACATCGTCAACGGCACGCAGCGCGGCTCGCCCTCGACCGGCACGCAGCCGACCACCCGGAACTGGTGGAAGCCGACGCCGGTGGTCGCCAGGTCCATGCATTCGCGCGCGGTGGCGCCGTCGCCGATGATGATCAGGCGCTTCTCGAGCATGCTGGATTGCGCCGACGTGAACACCAGCAGCCGCGCCAGCAGCACCGCCGCCCCGCCGACGACGAACACCATGCTGCCGAGCCGCACGAACTGGGTGCCCGGCAGCAGCTGCGCCAGCAGGCTAAACAGCACAAACCCCAGCACGAACGACGGCAGGATGCGCACGAACGTACTTTTGATGTCCTCGCGCGACTGGTTGTGTTGATACATACCAAGGGCGCCCATGCTGAAAACGAGCACCAGCGCGAACGCCAGCGCCGGCGGATACAAGCTGTCCGGCACCGGCCCGGCTTGCCGCCACAGCGGCGCGCTGGCCACGGCGGCCGTCAACAATAACAGCAGCTCCAGCATCAGCAGCATGAAGGCCATTTTCGATACGTAATGATGAAATATTCTGATCACAATAAGCTCCCTGCCGCTCTGACCGGCGGAGCTTTCATGATGGAGACAACCGCGACTGCCGGCCTTGAGCGCCCACAACCGCAAAACAGCGCTAGCGCAAACCAGGCTCGGAAAAAGCGATAGGGCCGGCAAAAAAGCCGCGAATATGACGAAGGTGTGACAAATAGTCTATAGTCATGCTTCCTTACAGCATTTCACATGTGATCATGAAATTTGATGTTGCAATCGTCGGCAGCGGACTGGCCGGCCTCTCGGTCGCCCTGCACCTGGCCGAAACGCGCACAGTCGCGATTATCTCCAAACGCGCGCTCAAAGACGGCGCCAGCAACTGGGCCCAGGGCGGCATCGCCGCCGTGCTCGATTCGGGCGACAGCCACACCCAGCACATCGACGACACGCTGATCGCCGGCGGCGGCCTGTGCGACGAAAGCGCCACGCGCTACATCGTCGAGCACGGCCGCGAAGCGATCGAGTGGCTGATCGCGCAAGGGGTGCCGTTCACGCGCGACTCGTCGGCCGAAATGGGCTTCCACCTGACCCGCGAAGGCGGCCACAGCCAGCGCCGCATCATCCACGCGGCCGACGCCACCGGCCACGCCGTGCAAGTCACGCTGGAGGAAAAAGTGCGCGCCCATCCGAACATCACCTTGTTCGAGCACCACTGCGCGATCGACCTGATCACCTCGGAAAAGCTGCATCCGGTCAAGAAGGGCCATTCCCAGCCGAAATGCTACGGCTTGTATGTCCAGGACGAGAAATCCGGCCAGGTCTTGACCTTCGCGGCCGAACACACGGTGATGGCCACCGGCGGCGCCGGTAAAGTGTACCTGTACACCACCAATCCGGACACCGCCAGCGGTGACGGCATCGCCATGGCCTGGCGCGCCGGCTGCCGCATCTCGAACATGGAATTCATCCAGTTCCACCCGACCTGTCTGTACCACCCGTACGCCAAGTCCTTCCTGATCACCGAGGCGATCCGTGGCGAAGGCGGCCTGCTCAAGCTGCCGCCGGAAGCGGGCGCCGCCGCCGGCACGCGCTTCATGCTGGCCCACGACGAGCGCGCCGAGCTGGCTCCGCGCGACGTGGTGGCCCGGGCGATCGACTTCGAGATCAAAAAACGCGGCCTCGATTACGTTCACCTGGACATCAGCCACAAGCCGGCCGAATTCCTGATCGAACACTTCCCGACCATTTACGCGCGCTGCCTGGAGCTGGGCATCGACATCACCAAGCAGCCGATCCCGATCGTGCCGGCCGCGCACTACACCTGCGGCGGCGTGGTGACCGACCTGTTCGGCCGCACCGACCTGCCCGGCCTGTACGCCGTGGGCGAAACCGCCTGCACCGGCCTGCACGGCGCCAACCGCCTGGCCAGCAACTCGCTGCTCGAATGCGTGGTCATCGGCAGCGCCTGCGCGCGCGACATCGCCTCCAAGGAAAAAGGCGAAGTGCCCTACTTGCCGGATTGGGATGAAAGCCGGGTCACCGACGCCGACGAGGAAGTGGTGATTTCCCACAATTGGGACGAGTTGCGCCGCTTCATGTGGAACTACGTCGGCATCGTGCGCACCACCAAGCGACTGGAGCGCGCGCAGCACCGCATTGCGTTGCTGAAGGAAGAAATCGACGAGTATTACCGCAACTTCCGCATCACGCACGACCTGCTGGAGCTGCGCAACCTGGTCGATGTTGCCAACCTGATCGTCAACAGCGCGCTGCAACGCCGCGAAAGCCGGGGCCTGCACTTTAGCCGCGACTACCCGGAAACATTGCCGAAGGCCTTGCCGAGCATCCTAATGCCGCCGCGCCGCAATTAAGGCCGCATCATGACGGTCATCGTGCGCGCCGCCGCAGCGGCCGACATCCCTGCCATGGAAGCGCTGATCAAGCGCTCCGGCATCGAATTGAGCACAGGGTTTTACACCGACGAGCAGGCGCAAGCGGTTACGCAACATGTCTTCGGCGTCGACACCCAACTGGTGGCCGACCGCACGTATTTCCTCATCGAACAGCACGGCAAGCTGGTGGCCTGCGGCGGCTGGAGCAAGCGCAGCACGCTGTTCGGCGCCGACCGCACCAAACAGGGCGTCGACGCCCTGCTCGACCCGACGACCGAGGCGGCCCGCATTCGCGCCTTCTTTGTCGAGCCGTCCGCCGCCCGGCAGGGATTGGGCCGGTTGCTGCTGCAACACTGCACCGACGCCGCTGCCGAAGCCGGCTTCCGCACGCTGGAACTGGCGGCAACCATGCCCGGCGTGCCGCTGTACCTGGCCTGTGGTTTCAGCGCCATCGATACTTTCGAGATCACCCTACCCGGTCCGGTGCAAGTGCCATTGACCCGCATGCGCAAGGCCATCGCGGCGCGCTGACCAGGCGCCCTCCGCTCGAATTCAGAGCCGCAATGCAAAATGCGGCAAAGCGCCGAGCGCGATGCCGCATTTGTCGACCGGCTCAGGCCGGCGTCACGCTACTTAGGCCTTGGCGGCTTTCTTGCGGCGAGCGATCACGCCCATCATGCCCAGTCCGGCCAGCATCATGGCGTAGGTTTCGGCTTCCGGAACAGGCGGAACATACGAACCGAAGCCGTCGATGTAAGCGTAACCGGTGTGACCGGTAGGCTGGCAGTCGGCCGCCAGCAGCGACAACGTGAAGTCGTGGCCGGACAAGGATTGGTCGATGGTCAGGCGTTCGAGCTGCCAGGACGGCGTGTAGAAGAATTCGCCCTCGGTCAGGAAACGGGAATCGACGCCGCCGCCGCCATTGCCGGCGTTGTAAGTGCGGCTCAGGACAAGTTGGCCGGTGGTGTTGTCGGTCAGGGTCAGGATCATCGCCGCCGATTCATCTTCGGCGTGGCCGCCGTTTTCCAGCACGGCCTTCCAGCCGAAATAGATATCGGTGTCGGTGTAGTTCTTGACTTGCTGGCTGATAACGGTGCCGAAGCCGCCGTAGGTGGTGTCTTCCGCGCGGTACGAATAGTTACCATCGAGTACGACGGAACCGATCTTGGCGCCCACGTTGCTATCGACATAGTTTTTGTCGATGATGGCGCCGCGGCTGCCGTCGTCGCTGTACAGCTTGCCGCCAGGCAGGAAATCGGCCGGCGTGATGCCCGAGTTGTAGTAACCGCTGCGATCACCGCCGCCGGTGGTCCAGCCACTGGTGGTGCCGCTCTCGAAGCCGCCATTGGCAAAGGTGTCGGCCTGCGCCAGACCGGTCAAACCCACCAGCGCCATCATTCCTACGACATGTTTCAATTTCATCTAATACGCTCCCTGGTTGATAGTGGTAAAAAAACAAGGGAGATTATATTAGCTTTAAGTCATCTTTAACAATTGTATTATTTACATATTTTTTAAATAATTTAGTTGACAATTCGCAAAGAATAGTCTGTGGCGCGGATGTCCTTCGTCAAACTGCCGATCGAGATGCGGTTGACGCCGGTTTCAGCGATGGCCCGCACGGTATCGAAGTTGATGCCGCCGGACGCTTCGAGCAGCGCCCTGCCGGCATTGATCCTGACCGCCTCGCGCATCATGTCGTTGCTGAAGTTGTCCAGCAGGATCGAGAGCGCACCGGCCGCCAGCGCTTCGTCCAGCTGATCCAGATTCTCGACCTCGACCTGGATCGACACGCCCTTGTCGAGACGCTTGGCCGTCAGCACCGCGTGGGTGACGCCGCCGGCCGCCGCGATATGGTTTTCCTTGATCAGGATGCCGTCGTACAGCGCCAGGCGCTGGTTTTGTCCGCCACCCACGCGCACCGCGTACTTCTGCGCCAGGCGCAGACCCGGCAACGTCTTGCGGGTGTCGAGGATGGCCGCATTGGTGCCGGCGATAACATCGACATACTTGCGGGTGGCAGTCGCCACGCCGGACAGCAGTTGCAGGAAGTTCAGCGCGGCCCGTTCCGCCGTCAACAGCGCGCGCGCCGGCCCCTGGATCGTGCAGACCACGCTGTCGGCCTTCATCAGGTCGCCCTCGGCGTATTGCCAGTCGATCTCGATGCCGGCCTGCATGCAGTTCATCACGCCCTCGAACCATGGCGCGCCGCACAGCACCGCATCCTCGCGCACGATCACGCGCGCGGTCGCGCGGCCGCCTTCCGGCACCAGCAGCCCGGTCAGGTCGCCGCTGCCGACGTCTTCCAGCAATGCCGTCAGCAGATTGGCTTCGAAGGCCGCCTTCAGCGCGTCATCGAAGGGCGCATATTTGTTCGACAGAGTACTCATCATGCGGGACCAATTCCTGAAAACAGTTGTGCTTCTTTCGCCAGGTCGGCGCCGGGCTGGACGCGCGCCTTCTTGGCCGCCGCGAAATCGAGCATGCGGTTGATCGACACCACCGCCTGGCGGCCGATCTCCGGATCGACGTGGACCTCGTTGGTGGTGCTGGTTTCCATGTTCTCCAGCACGTCGGCCAGGTTTTGCAGGCCGTTCATCGCCATCCACGGGCAATGCGCGCAGCTCTTGCAGGTCGCGCTGTTGCCGGCGGTCGGCGCCTCGATGAAGCGCTTGCCGGGCGCGGCCGCGCGCATCTTGTGCAGGATGCCGTTGTCGGTGGCGACGATAAAGGTGTCGGCGTCCGATTCGACGGCGGCGTTGATGATCTGCGTGGTCGAGCCGACCACGTCGGCCAGCGCCACCACGTTGGCGGGCGACTCCGGATGCACCAGCACCTTGGCTTCGGGATATTGCGCCTTCAGCAGCTCGAGCTCGACGCCTTTGAACTCGTCGTGCACCAGGCACGAGCCCTGCCACAGCAACATGTCGGCGCCGGTCTGCTTCTGGATGTACGAGCCGAGGTGGCGGTCCGGCGCCCACAGGATCTTTTTGCCCTGCGCGTGCAGGTGGGCCACGATGTCGAGGCCGATCGACGACGTCACCATCCAGTCGGCGCGCGCCTTGACGGCCGCGCTGGTGTTGGCGTACACCACCACCGTGCGGTCCGGATGGGCGTCGCAGAAGGCGGTGAACTCGTCGACCGGGCAACCCAGGTCGAGCGAACAGGTCGCGTCCAGGTCCGGCATCAGGATGCGCTTTTCCGGGCTCAGAATCTTGGCGGTCTCGCCCATGAAGCGCACGCCGGCCACGACCAGGGTCTTGGCCGGATGGTCGCGTCCGAAGCGCGCCATCTCCAGCGAATCGGAGACGCAGCCGCCGGTTTCCTCGGCCAGGTCCTGCAGGTCGGCGTCGACGTAGTAGTGCGAGACGAGCACCGCCTCCTTCTCGACCAGCAATTGCTTGATGCGCGCCTTGAGCGCGGTGCGCTGTTCGGCCGATGGTGTCGCTGGCGTGCGCGCCCAGGCGTGGGCGGTGCAGCTGGCTCCGTCTTGAGGATGATCGTACTCGACGGATTTGATCTCTATGGTTTGCATGGTTCCGTAACGACGTGAATGAAAACGTGAAGTTAATCGATACCCTGGCTGGTCAGGTAATCCTCGTAGTTGCCGCGGAAATCGACCACTTCGTTTGCCTTGATCTCGATGATGCGGTTGGCCAGCGACGACACGAACTCGCGGTCGTGCGACACGAAGATCAAGGTGCCGGCGTATTTCTCCAGCGCGATGTTGAGCGATTCGATCGATTCCATGTCCATGTGGTTGGTCGGTTCATCGAGCAGCAGCACGTTGTGGCGGCCCAGCATCAGCTTGCCGTACATCATGCGGCCCTTCTCGCCACCGGACAGCACCTTGACCGACTTCTTGACCTCGTCGCCGCCGAACAGCAACCGGCCCAGGATCGAGCGCACGGCCTGGTCGTCGTCGCCTTCCTGGGTCCAGTCACCCATCCAGTCGGTCAACGTCGTGTCCTTGGCGAACTCTTCGGTTGGATCCTGCGGCATGTAGCCGACGTTGGCGTTCTCGGCCCACTTGACGGTGCCGTGGTCGGCGTGCAGGCCGGCGATGTCGTCGCCGCCGATGCAGCGCAGCAAGGTGGTCTTGCCGGCGCCGTTGGCGCCGATGATGGCGATGCGCTCGCCCGCCTCGACCATGATGCTGAAGTTATTGAACAGCTGACGGTCGTACTTCTTGGCGATGCTGTCGACCTCGACAGCCAGACGGTGCAGCTTTTTCTCGCCGTCGAAGCGCACGAACGGATAGGCGCGCGACGACGGCTTGATGTCGTCGACCTTGATCTTCTCGATCTGCTTGGCGCGCGACGTTGCCTGGCGGGCCTTGGACTTGTTGGCGGCGAAGCGGCGCACGAAGTCCTGCAGTTCGGCGACCTTGTCCTTGGCCTTGGCGTTGTTGGCCAGTTGCTGGTTGCGCGCCTGGGTCGAGGCGAACATGTACTCGTCGTAGTTGCCCGGATAGATCTTCAACGTGCCGTAATCCATGTCGGCCACGTGGGTGCACACCTGGTTGAGGAAGTGGCGATCGTGGGAAATGATGATCATGGTGGAGTTGCGGTCGTTGAGCACGTCCTCCAGCCAGCGGATGGTGTTGATGTCCAGATTGTTGGTCGGCTCGTCGAGCAGCAGGATGTCCGGATTCGAGAACAGCGCCTGAGCCAGCAGCACGCGCAGCTTCCAGCCCGGCGACACATTGCTCATCGGTCCCTTGTGCAGCTCGATGTCCACGCCTGCGCCCAGCAGCAGTTCGCCGGCCCGCGACTCGGCCGTGTAGCCGTCATACTCGGACACTTTGCCTTCGAGCTCGGCGGCCTTCATGTAATCGTCGTCGGTCGCTTCCGGATTGGCGTAGATGGCGTCGCGTTCCTGCATCGCGGCCCACATCTCGGTGTGGCCCATCATGACGACGTCGAGCACGCGCATCTCTTCAAAGGCGAACTGGTCCTGGCGCAGCTTGCCCAGGCGCTCGTTCGTGTCCAGCATCACGTTGCCGCCCGACGGCTCCAGATCGCCGCCCAGGATCTTCATGAACGTGGACTTGCCGCAACCGTTGGCGCCGATCAGGCCGTAGCGATTGCCATCGCCGAACTTGACGGAGATGTTTTCAAACAGCGGCTTGGCGCCGAATTGCATGGTGATGTTGGCTGTAGATAGCACGAAGAAACCCTTAAAGCGGTGAAGAAAATAGTGATAAGGCGATGGCAGCGATAACGATACCGATTAACCGGGCATTTTAACATTTTTGTGCGGCAGCCGGGCAAAGGACGCCGCCGGGCGACGCCGGGCGATAACCAAAGCACCCGGCGAAGCGGCCTTTTTCATGCAAATCAGTATCCCGCTCAACCGGGTGATTCTTTTCTTATTAACAATCCGCGCGCCTGTTTTCGACACTAGACTAGCCGCTAATATATTAGCCCGGCGAACACGACCGGCTCTAAAAATGGCCGCAAAGGCCAGTCAGGGAGAGAGACAGCATGCACGGACACACCCACGGCGCGCGCGCCAAACCATTGAGCCTCACACCGATCGCTTACGCGGTCTCGATCGCGCTGGCGTCCATCGTCGCCGGTCACGCCAGCGCCCAGGACACCAAGCCGGAAGCCCAGGCCCAGGCACCGACGCCGGCGCCCGCTCCGGCGGCTGCCACCGAGATCAAGACCGTCGTCGTCCAGGGCCAGCGCGCGGCCCAGCAATCGGGCATCGAGCGCAAGAAGAACGCCGCCACGGCGATGGACTCGATCGTCGCCGACGACGTCGGCGCCTTCCCCGACCGTAACATCGGCGAGGCCATTTCCCGCATCGCCGGTGTCGCGCTCGACCGCGGCGACTTCGGCGAAGGCGTCAGCGTGGCCATCCGCGGCAACAGCGCCGACCTGACCCGCGTCGAAATCGACGGCCAGGGCGTGCAATCGGCCGGCGGCACCGACATGAACGGCGGCGGCAGCGGCCGTGGCGTCGAGTTCCGTTCGCTGTCGGCCGACCTGATCAAAAGCGTCGACGTCGTCAAGGGCGCCACCGCCGACATGACCGAAGGCTCGCTGGGCGGCGGCATCATCATCAAGACCCGCACCAGCCTGGACTTCAAGGACCCGTTCTACTCGCTGCGCGTGGCCGCAACGCAAGGCTCGCTGAACAAGGATTGGACGCCCGACACCAACCTGATCCTGACCCGTAAATTCTTCGACAACCGCTTCGGCGTCATGCTCAACGCCTCGACCTCGCGCGCGGTCAACGAGGCCCACTCGTCGGAAATCGCCACCAGCCGCAGCGCGGGCTACGCGCGCAACGTCGATTTCGACAACTCGCCCAACAAGACCTTCACCTACCAGCCAGGTACCTTGTCGCCCAACGACCCGGCCAGCACCGCGCCGACCTTGCGCTCGCCGCTGACGGCCGGCGGCTTCTTCGACCACGCGTCACCGGCCGACATCCTGACCAAATCGGCAGCGGCCCAGACCAAGGCCGCCTGCTACGCGGCCTTCCCGGCGCTCACCACGGCGCAGGCCAACGCGATCAACGGCAACACCGCGCGCAACGCCGCCATCAACGCCCGCGGCAACGAATTGCTCAGTTGCCTGAACCAATGGAACGACTACACCCCTTCGCTGGTGCGCTTCCTTGAAAAACGTCAGGAGGACAAGCGCGGCACCGTCGATCTGCGCTTCGACTTCAAGGTCAACAACCAGTTGACCGTGTACGGCAAGGTCAACTACGCCCGACGGGAAGTCGACGACAACAACCAAACTTACGGACTGGGCGGGCTGAACACCAATCCGACGACGTCCTACAGTCCGACCTACCAGGGCCCGACCTTCACCGACACGGCAGGCGGCGTGCGCAGCGCCGTGCCCGGTTCCGGCTACTACCTGTACGACGGCGCCAGTTACCGCGCCAACCTGTATCCGGCCACCGGCGTCGTCGCCAACGTCGACCCGCGCTCGGTGGTGGTGGACGCCAACCACCACGTGACGCAATACACAATCAGTGACGCCAACGTCAACACCGACCAGATCCACAACGTCATGAAGACCACGGACCGCTACTTCCAGACCGGTGGCGTGTACAAGAACGGCGGTTTCGCGGCTGAATTCTTCGCCGGCGACGCCCGTTCCACCTGGCAGCGCGGCGACAAGCGCACCAACTGGAGTTACGACTACGGTCCGACCACGATGCGGGTGCTGCCCAACGGCCTGTGGACTTACGAACAGCCGGCCGGCAGCAGCTTTAACCAGGCCGATCCGACCATCTACGCACAGGTGCGCCCTGCCGGGACCGACACCAAGGCAATCGAGGCCGGGCCGAAGAACCCCGCCGTGCCGGCGTACACGATCAACCAGCAACCGCTGAGCACGCAGGCGCCGCAAATCACCTTCTCGCCCAAGATGGCCGAGACCGAGGAGCGCACCGCCAAGGCCGACTTCAGCTACGCGCTGAGCGAGAAAGTGCCGTTCTTCAAACGCGTCAAGAGCGGCTTTAACTTCCGCCAGACCTCCGGCAGCAGCTGGGGCGGCGGCGGTTCGACCGTGCAAACGGCCGTCGGCGAATTCGGCAAGGCCGGCTACGTGCCGGCCGTAATACTGCCAAGTGCCAACGTGCGCAGCTTCTTCTCCGGCTGCACCGACACGCCGGGCTCGCTGGGACCGGGCGGCAAACCGTGCGCGGCCGGCTACGTGCCCAACACCGACCCGGCCTCCGCGCGCTCGGGCAACACGTACATGTCGCAACAGCAGTTCCTCGACATCATCGCGCAATCGATGACGCAACCGAACACGCGCTTCTTCAACGGCATGCCGGACCGTCCCGCCGGGCTGATCAACGGCTGGAACCAGATCGACGTCGAAAAAGTGTTCAGTCTGGTCAACTCGCCCAACGTCAACTTCGACTGCGTCAAGGAATGCACGGCCAGCGACGGCAAGGTCTATCAGCAGCCGGTCAGCACCTTCAAGGAACGCACCACGGCGGCCTACCTGATGACCGACTTCGGCCTCGATGAAATCCCGTTCACCAACCGGCGCCTGCCGTTCGGCATGGAACTGGATGGTAACTTTGGCTACCGCGTGGTGCGCACCAAGGTGCACGCCACCGGGGTGATGAGCTTCACCTCCATTATCAAATCGCCCTCTTACGACCCGCTCACCCCGACCGCCGCCGGTGGCACCATCAGCGCCACCGCCAGCAAACTGACCGCGCTCGACGCCAACACCACCGATTACCTGCCGATCCTGAACCTGTCGCTGTGGATGGTGCCCAACGAGGTGGTGTTGCGCTACAACCGCGCCAAGCAAGTGGCGCGGCCACCGGTCAGCGCGCTGATCCCGTCCGGCACCTGCACCTATGACGAGCGCCGCAGGGATGACGAGGAACAATCTTGCTCGGGCACCATCGGCAATCCGGCGCTGAGGGCCCAGACCAACCAGAACCAGAACCTGGCGCTGGAATGGTATCCGAACGACGACACGTCGTTCTCGGTGGGGGCGTTCCGCCAGGTCGGCATCGTCGGCGGCAGCAACGTGGTCGGCAAGAGCGCCGCCAGCCTGTTCAGCGGCACCGGGCTGGTCGATCCGCAAACGGGCCGCTCGCTCGACAACCTGGGCTTCGACTACCGCACCTACGAGAACGGCGCCAACATCACCCGCACCGGCCTGGAATACGGCAGCAAGACCGCCTTCACCTTCCTGCCGTGGCTGCTGCGCTACACCGGAGTCGACCTGAACTACACCAAGCTGCGCTCGAAGAACACCGACCAGCGCGTGGTCGACCTGCTGACCGGCGAGGCGCTGCCGCCGGTCGGCGAATCGAAATACACCTACAACGCCTCGCTGTGGTACGACGACGGCGCGTTGTCGATGCGGGTCTCGCTGCAGGCGGTTGGCCAGAAATTCAGTTGCATCGCCGCCTGTGGCGCCACGTCGGTCAACAACTACCCGAACGCGGCCGGCGGGCGCACCACGATCACGCCGTACAATCCGGGCTCGCCGAACTTCAAGAACGCTACCCGTTACGTCGACGCCAAAATCGCCTACCGCATCAACAAAAACATGGAGATCTTCGCCGAGGGCCGCAACCTGAACCTGAGCTCGACCACCAACAGCCAGGCCCAGTACGCCGCCTTCGCCGACGGCACGCCCAACCTGCTCGACACGTCCTACGCCGGCCGCCGCATCATGGTCGGGATGAATTTCAGGAACTAACGCGTACCCAGCACCAAGAGGAGGCTGTCTCCCTCCTCTCTTCGACAGCCCGGCCGCCCACGCGCCCGGGCTTTTTTTTTCTTCCCGGAGTTTGTTGACGTATCGATATAATCAGTACATCTCAAACTGGAAGGTAATCGATGAAGGCTTTAGTTATATTGCTGGCAATATCCGGTTCCGCGCTGGCGGACGACGGCGCCCTGCTCCGCTGCCGCACCATCAACGACGTGGCCGCGCGCGTGGCGTGCTACGACGCGATCCCGGTGGCGCCCGCCGCCAAGCCGAGCGCTGCGAGCCCTGCAGTGGCAGCACCGGCTCTGGCGGCGAAACCGGCGCCTGCGGCCACCCCGCAAGCGCCGGCAGCCAACACCGAAGCCGGATTCGGACTGGACACCATCGCCAAGGATAGAACCGCCGACCTCAAGTCCATCGAAAGCACCGTGGTCGGCAAGATCGAGGGCTGGGGTCCCACCACGCAATTCAAACTGGCCAACGGACAGGTCTGGCGCGTAGTGGATGGCAGCTCTGAATGGTTTATGGAACGCACCAACCCCAAGGTGATCCTGAGCCGCAACGCCATCGGCACGATTTTCTTCGAAGTCGACGGCGCCAAGCAGCCCCCGCGCGTGCGCCGGGTGCAGTAAGCCCTACCAGCCCTGCAAGGTCGGATAGTCGCGGATCGTCAGTTCGAAGCCGCGCGCATCCGACACCAGCCGCGCCATCCCGCCGTAGGGCAAGGTGGCGCGCCGCTTGATATGGCCGAACGGCAAACCGGTCAGCACCGGCACCGGCAAGCGCTGGCGCAGATAGGCCAGCATGGTCTCGAAGTCGTAGCCGTTTTCCAGCGCGCCCAATTTGTAGCCGGAAAAGTCGCCCAGCACCAGCGCCCGCTGGCCGTCCAGCGCGCCGGCGTACAGCAGTTGCAGCACCATGCGTTCGATCCGGTACGGATGCTCGGCGATATCCTCGATGAACACAATGCCGTCGTCGAGCGCGTGGAAATACGGCGTGCCCAGCAGGCTGACCATCATAGCCAGGTTGCCGCCCCACAGCCGGCCGCCAACCTCGACCACCGGATTATCGGCGCGGCCGTCGGCCACCTCGCCGCGCACGCTGTGCACGGGACCGCGCAGGCAATCCCAGAACTGCGCCATCGTGTAGGCTTCCGTTTCCTCGCGGACGAAGTCGTCGCAGATCATCGGCCCGGCAAAGCTGATACGTCCGGTCTGCTTCATCAGCGGCATCTGGAATGCCGTGAAGTCGCTGTAGCCGACAAACAACTTGCCGCTGTCGGCCATCGCCCCGAAGTCGATCATCGGCAGCAGCCGGCTCATGCCGTACGAGCCGCGCAGCGCGATGACGATCTGCACCTCCGGATCGGCGGCGGCGGCGTTCAGTTGCGCCAGGCGGCCGGCGTCGGTGCCGCCGAAACGCAGGTGGCGCTGGTTGTCGTCGTAATAATTATGGACCAGGAATCCCTGCTGTTCCAGCCGGGCGATGCCGGCGTACAGCGCGGCGGCGTTGGGCGCGGCGCCGCCGGGCGCGACAATGGCGATGCCGATTCTTGTAGTATTCAAGTCAGTTGCAAGCTTTATTGTTGAGGAGTGTCGCTGCCGGCGCGACGGGTGATCACCACCGGCATGTCGGGCGCCATGTTACCGCGCAGATGGTTGTCGAGCAAGGCGAGCAAGCGCTCGATCAATTGCGGCGGCAAATCGTGGCCCATGCCTTCGATCACCTGCAGCTTGGCGCCGGGAATGGCTTCGGCCGTATCGACGCCGCAGGCCACCGGCACCAGCGGATCGGCCGCGCCGTGGATCACCAGCGTCGGGCAGGAAATCTTGCGCAATAGCGGCGTGCGGTCGCCCGAGGCCACCACCGCTACCATCTGCCGGGCGACGCCGGCCGGATTGACGTTACGGTTGAGCGCGCGTTCGATATTGGCGCGCAGCTGGCGTTCCGGCGTTGGAAACGACGGGCTGCCGATGGTGCGGAACACGCCGACGGCGTGGTCGATCACTTCCTTGCGGTCGCCGGCGTTGGCGGGACCGCGCATCAGCGCCGCGCGCGCGGCCGAGGTCGGCCCGGGCAGGCCACGCCGGCCGCTGCTCGACATGATGGACGTCAGGCTCAGCGTGCGCTCGCCAAAGCGCGACGCGAAGATCTGCCCAATCATACCGCCCATCGAGGCGCCGACCACGTGCGCGCGGGCGATGCCGAGCGCGTCGAGCAGGCCGAGCGCGTCGTCGGCCATGTCGTTCAGCGTGTACGCGGGCGACTGCCGCCAGCCGACCAGCGACTTCAGGTAGGCCAGCATCAGGTTGGGTTTTTTGAAATGGTCGAACTTGCTCGACAGGCCGATGTCGCGGTTGTCGTAGCGAATCACGTAATACCCCTGCTCGACCAGGCCGTCGACCAGGTCCTGCGGCCAGGCGATCAGTTGCATGCCAAGGCCCATGATGAGCAACAAGGGGGTGTCCTGCGGGTTGCCGCTGGCTTCGTAGGTGAGCGTAATGCCGTTTGCTTTTGCGGTAGCCAAAGCGGTCTCCGGGAAGGGGCTGGCGGCGATGCCGACGATGCGCCGCGCATCGTGGCTTGAGCATACCATTTTTGCCCGCGTCTGGAAACGCGCGCCGGGGATCGTGTTGAAAGTGTTCGAATTAAAAGTCTGATACCCGGGCGTCGCGCCGGGCGGCGGCTGCGGCGGCCCGGCGTGCGGCGAAGAAACTCTTGAGCATTGCGCCGCACGCGTCGGCCATGACGCCCCCGCTGACTTCGGTATGGTGGTTCAGTTGCTCCTGCCCGAACAGATCGACCACGGAGCCGCAGGCGCCGGTTTTCGGGTCCGTGGCGCCGTAGATCACCTTGGCCAGGCGCGCATGCATCATGGCGCCGGAACACATCACGCACGGCTCCAGCGTTACGTACAACTCGCAGCCGGGCAGGCGGTAATTGCCCAGCACCTCGGCGGCCGCGCGCAAAGCGACGATTTCGGCGTGCGCGGTCGGGTCGTGCTTGCCGATCGGCTGGTTGTAGCCGCGCGCGATAACCACGCCGTCCTTGACAACGACGGCGCCGACCGGCACCTCGCCCAGATCCCACGCGTGCTGCGCCTGTTCCAGCGCCAGCCGCATAAAATCATCCGCCGTCACCTCGGACGTCGCCTCAGGCATCGGTGATCTCTGCCCAGCAGTTCGGGGTCTCGTGCAGCACCAGCTTATGCAGGTGCAAACCCGTGCCGTAACGGTCCTTGTAGGCCGCCTTGAGGATGGCGAAGGCGACATGGGCCAGGTTTTCCACGGTCGGGATGCGGTCGATCACGACCGTCTTATGACCCGGCAAGGTTGCCAGGAAATCGCGCACCGCCGCGTCCTTCTCGTAGACGATGAAGGCGTGGTCCCAGACATCGACCAGATGCTCTTTCGCCAACGCCTTGATGTCGGAGAAATCCATGATCATGCCGTTGTCGGAATTGCCTTCGGCGGTGATGATGTTGCCGGTCAGGGTAATTTCCAGCGTGTAGCGGTGGCCGTGCAGGTTGCGGCACTGGCTCTTGTGGTCGGGAATGCGGTGGCCGGCGTCGAATTCCAGCTTGCGGGTAATAGTCAGCATGACATCTTTTCTTAGGGTATTTGTAAAAGTTTATGGGTTTGCAGGCTCAGCTTCCATTTCGGATTGCGCTTGCAGGTCTCGATCGCCAGTTTGGTGTTGAACTCGGCCAATGGACCGTCCATCGCCTGCACATAGAAGTTCTCGAAGTCCAGCTGTTCGTAGGCCGCCAGGTCTTGCCCGGTCTGCGGTATCACGACCTTGATCTCGCTGCCCTTGGTCACCACCAGGGTGGAGCCCATCTTGGGGCTGACGCAAATCCAGTCGACGCCTGCCGGCACCGGCAAGGTGCCGTTGGTTTCAATCGCGATCGTGAAACCGACCGCGTGCATCGCGTCGATCAGCGCGGTATCCAACTGCAACAGCGGTTCGCCGCCGGTGAACACCACGTACTTGCTGGCTGGATAAGTCGCCGGCCACAGCGCGGCGATGGTCGCCGCCAATTCTTGCGGCGTCTTGAACTTGCCGCCACCCTCGCCGTCGGTGCCGACGAAATCGGTGTCGCAGAACTGGCACACAGCGCTGGCGCGGTCGCTCTCGCGGCCGGTCCACAGGTTACAGCCGGAAAAACGGCAGAAAACCGCCGGACGGCCGGCATGCGCGCCCTCGCCCTGCAGGGTGTAAAAAATCTCTTTGATGCTGTAAGTCACGATAGTTCCCGATTGGACAACCCTCAATTATATCCCACGCGACACTTTTCGACAGTTTCCAGTGGTTTCCCGCCCATATTGACGTTGCACAATGCTGCCTGGCGGCAACTACTGTACTTTCATAGGGTCGCGACCGGCTTTCAAGCATCCCACCCGATGCATCGAAACGGCGCCGGGCCACAGGGGACCACCATGCACTACGCGCCGCAAGTCATCCAGATCGATATCATCGTCAGCGGCGTGTGCGCGCTGGTCTGGCTCGCCCTGCTGATGCTCTGGCGGCAGCAGCGCCAGCGCAGCGCGTTCGCCCGCGCCGAAGCGCGCCTGCAGGACCGGCTGTCGCACGAGCGCGGCAACCGCGCGCTGGCCGAACAGGCGCTGACCGACACCCGCCGCCAGGTCTGCCACCTGAGCCGGAGCCAGCAAGCGCTGCGCGACGCCGACCGCCGCCGCATCGCCCGCGACCTGCACGACGACCTGGGCCAACATCTGCTGGCGATGAGCTTTGAACTGGGCGCGCTGGCCGCGCGGCATCCCGAGCTGGCCGAAGCGCTGCAGCAAGTCGACGAGCGTGTCGCGTCGACGCTGCGCTCGATGCGCTCCATCGTACGCGATTTGCAGCCGGAGGGCCTGCGCGACGGATTGCGCGGCGCCGTCGAGGCGCAGGTGGCGCAATTCTCGCGCCTGAGCGGCATCGCCTGCCAGCTCGACGCCGAGGCCATCGCCGCCGACGGCCGCGTCGACGGCGGCATGGACAAAGTCATCTACCGCATCTTGCAGGAGTCGCTCAGCAATATCGCCCGCCACGCCCGCGCCTCGCAGGTCTCGGTCGGCGTCAGCCGCGCGCAAGACCGGCTGAGCCTGACCGTGCGCGACAACGGCGTCGGCATCGCCGCCGACGGCGCCACCACGGTCCGGCGCGGCAACGGACTGCGCGGCATGGCGGAACGGGTCGCCGAGGCCGGTGGACGCTTCGACGTCGCCTCCGCGCCCGGTAGCGGCACCGCGCTGACGATGTCGTTCCCGCTGTCATAACGCCCGCCCTGCCCCAGCGCCCGCCCCGTACCCCGCATCCCTATTCCCCGCCAAAGGCCGCCCTCATGAACCGCAAGTCCAAGATCGAACATGTGATGGAATACCCGCAGTCGGAGCAGCCGCACGGCATCGCGCTCCAGATGATGGAATTGCTGGTCATTCCAACCTTCGTGCTCGACGCCCACGGCAAAGTCATCATCTGGAATCGCGCGTGCGAACGCCTGACGGCGGTCGAAGCCTGGGAGGTGCTGGGCACCACCGATCAGTGGCGCGGCTTTTACCATGAACAGCGCACCACGCTGGCCGATCTGGTCCTGCGCCACCGGGGCGCCGACCCGTCCGGCCAGCGGCGCGCCGGCCCCGACGGCAACCTGCGGGCGGAAAACTGGTGCGACATGCCGCGCATCGGCCGGCGCCGCTACCTGGCCGCCGACGCCAGCCCGATCGTCGACAACGAGGGCAAGCTGCTGGCGGTGGTCGAGACGCTGCGCGACGTGACGGACGAAAAATGCGCGCAGGTGGCGCTGGAACAACTGGCCACCCGCGACGGCCTGACCGGCCTGGCCAACCGCCGCTGCTTCGACAACACGCTGTACGCCGAGTGGCAGCGCGCGCTGCGCCAGCAACAGCCGCTGTCGCTGCTGATGGTCGATGTCGACAATTTCAAGCAGTACAACGACGCCTGCGGCCACCTGGGCGGCGACGAATGCCTGCAGCGCATCGCCAAGGCGGTCGCCAGCGAGATGCGCACCAACGACCTGGTGGCGCGCTACGGCGGCGAGGAGTTTGCCGTGATCCTGCCCAACCAGTCGCTCAAGGGCGCAGCCATCGTGGCCGAGCGCATCCGCTGCCGCGTCGAACAGCTGCACATGCCCAACCTGGGCACCCAGGGCCACGTGGTGACGGTGAGCATCGGCGCGGCCACCGCGCTGGCGGCGCCGGACAACGATTCCAGCCAGCTGGTGGCGGCGGCCGACTCAGCGCTGTACCGGGCCAAGCACATGGGCCGCAACCGCATCAGCCTGCCTGCGGCGGACGGCGACTTGGCTGACGCCATCACCGAAGTGCTTAAACGACGGTAAACTCGATGCCATTGCTGGTGACACCGACAAGCGCGGCCCGGTTCTCGGCCGACTCCGAAAACCCCATCAACACAACCGCCCTGGTATTGATGCCTGAGGCGAGATTCCCCAGATGGAACTCGAAACCGGCGGCATCCGGCGCGCGGTGCAGCACGTTGGAATACAGGGACGTGACAAACTGCGCATCGGTGAGCGAACCGTAGGCGGCCACGCCTTCCACGCTTTGCAGGAAGTTCTGCGACATCGCCTGCAGGCTCATGCCGCCGTCGAGGTGATTGAGCCAGAAACCCATGCCCGGCAAATCGGGCGCGCGATCAAAGGCGGCTTGATACAGCCGGTAGGTCTGGCCGGCGTGGCCGCCGACATCGAGCGCGACCCCGCTACCATCGGAAAACAGCAAGCGTTCGACCCCGCCAACCAGATCGACGCCGCCGACGCCGGTTTTATCGGCCACGGTAAAGGAGCCGCCGCCGGTACTGCCGGCGATGGAAAAACTGCCGCGCACGCCGTTGTAGGCGATGGTGTCGATGCCCGCGCCGCCGGAGAACAGCTCGCTGCCGGCGCCGGCGGTGAACGCGTCGGCGCCGCCGGTAGCGCCGTGCACGGTTCCGTAGTTGGACAACTGGATCGTGCGGTCACTGAACTCGATCGTCGAAATCCGGTTCAGAATGTCATTCCCCTCTCCGGCCACCGTCAACGCGGATTTAATGCCGGAGACCGCGTAATCACCGAACGCCTTGTCGAAGACAACCTTGTCCGAGCCGCCGCCACCGTTGACGGTGTCGCTGCCCTTGCCCAGGTAGACCGTGTCGCTGCCAAGGCCGCCAGTGATCGTATTGCCTGCGTCGTTGCCGAAAATGGTGGAGCCGCCGTTGCCGGCGATCGCAGCTTCGATCGTAACGTTCAGGGCGATCGAGACATTGTAATAGCCCGGCGCTGTCGAGCTGAAACCGAACTGGTTCAGATTAATGACGGTGGCGCGGCTGCAGGCCGAAAAATCGAGCGTATCGTTGCCCCCCGCGTCCCAGATGCATTGCAGCGCGGAGTCGGTGGTAAAGCGGTACGTATCGGCACCGGTGTGATACGTCATGTTGGCGCCGTACATATATTGGATCGCCAGGATGTCGTACATCATCGGCGTGACACCATAGTTGCCGTTCAGCTGAAAGCCGTCGCCTGTGTTATACGACATCTGCGTGTAATCGAGGTTGTCGGTGTCGGCGGGCAGGAAAGGGCCGTCAACGTCGCTGCCGGTCGAATCGTAATCGCCGGGGTGCTTCAATCCCAGTGTATGACCGAATTCGTGGATCAACACTGCGGGGCCGTAGTCGCCCTCGGCAAAGCTGGAGTTATAGCTTGCATGGTTGTTGGTGTACATATAAGTCGGCCCCCAACCGCCCGGCAGGTAGGCGTAGGCGCCGCTGTCGTCGCCCTGGTCGTTGGTGCCGACCTGGATGTCGCCGCCGGAGGCCACTTGCGTGAACGTGACGTTCGCCACGGCGGCCCAAGTCCCCAGCGCGACCTTGACCGCCGCCTGCTGAGTGGCGGTCATCGGTTTGAAGCCGTTGGCGTCATCGGTGCTTGCGTTGACGGGCGCAGCGGTCAGAAAACTGTAGGTCAGCGCCACGGCGGTGCCAGGGGAGCTGGCCCAGCTGCTATGTAACAACGCGTCGATCGCATTCAATCCCGTGGTGGAAGCCATATATGTGCAAGCGTAGTTAGGGTTGCCTTATGGTAACACATGGTACCGGCGCCGGCGCCTGTCGCGCCGCGAAGAATGGTTGAATGTTGCAAATAAACCCATGGCGACGACTACGCCGCCATGGGCCGTCGCACTGGGTCATTCAAACGGGTTGCGCACAATCTGTCGCTGCGGTGCCGGCAACGTGGCCGGCAACGCCATGCCCTCCAGCCGCCCGACGATGTCGCCCAGCAGCTGGTGCAGCGCCCGCGCCTCGGCCAGCCCTGCCTGGTCGGCGGTCAGGTCGACGTCGCCGCTGAGGGTGATTCGGTCGACCCGGTTCTCGATCGTCAGCCGGCCGATGTGCAACACGTCCGACTCGTTCGCATACGGAATGAATTGATTGTTTAGTTTGCCCATTGCCGGCTCCTCTCCTTGCCTTTGCGCTGCCGCACATTGGGCAGCTGCAGCAGTTCGCGCTTGCGCTGCGCCGACAGCGACGGTAACAGATCGATGCCGATCCTGCTTTCCAGTTCGGCCACGCTGAGCGTCTCGTACTCGGCGTCGGCGCGGTTTTCGACAAAGAAAGCGGCGCCGGCGCGCTGGCGCGGGCTGTAGACCAGTTTATACAAGTGCGTCGGCACCAGCACGTTGCCGATCTTGCGCAGGTCGCGGCCGATGAAGGCCGGACCGGTGATCACATACAGATCGCCCTCCTTCTGCGCCAGCTTGCGCACCACGGCCTCGATACCGGCCCACAGATGACGATTGTTCTCGGCGTCCTGCGGCACCATGTTGGCCAGCGTGAAGCTATCGTGCTGGGCGCGCCGGTCCGGCATGTCGCCGTTCGGTGCCATGTGGCCGCGGTCGTAGCCGCTGCGGGCGTAGTCGTCGAGTTCGGCCCGGGCGCCGGGCGGCAAACGCGGTTCCGCGTGGAAGCTGTCCTCGCGCGACAACTGCTTGGCGGCGGCGATGTTGTCGGCGGTCAGGTGCTCGGCCGACCACAGCGGCGTGCGCGTGATTGCCGAATGCATCACGCCAAACACGTCGTAGCACAGCTCGGTGGTGGAGGCGCCCATCTTGGGGTTGCCGATCTGCGGCAAGCGACCGTCGACATAATGGACCGGACATTGGGTGCGGGGGGAATGGGACGCGCTGGCCTGCGCATTGGAAAACAGGCCCGACGTGGCGATCAGGCCGCAAGCGATGGCCGTCGCGGCCGCGCTTCGTTGCAACAAATTCATATTTCCCCAGGGGAGGATTTTGGAGGCGGCATTCTAGCCGAGCGCGGCCCAAAGAAAAAGGGCCGAACCCGTCAGGATTCGACCCTTTCCAAAACATCCACCCTACCAGAGGCTCGGTTTTATATTTCAATTACTGTAACACTGGTTGTCATTTTACATTGTTTTCGCCGCATTGGGTGAAAATATGACAACGCAAATGTACGCGGTCAGGACGCCTTGTTGCGGCGCGTGGTGTTGCGCCGGCGGTGGCCGGTTCCGGTGCGGCCGGGCGGTTGCTTGGTTTCGCCGGTCTCGGCACGCTGCTGGTTGACGATCCGCGCCGCCACCTCTTCCTCGCGGCCGGGGTAGCGTCCTTCCTGTTCGAATTGATGTTCCAGCTCCTTGTATTCGTGCTCGCGCTTGGGGCTTGCTCCTCGGGGCATGATGGACTCCTTTCTTCAGAACATGTTCAGTACCTACGCGGACCATGCTACTGAAAGGCCGTCGGCGATGTCGCACGCCTGCTACGCCGCGATTGCTGTTTCGCTTGTCAGCCTTCCGCCGACAACAGCAGTTCGATTTCCTTGTGTAACTCGGCCATCGTGTCGACCACCCGGTACGCCCCGGAAAAATGGTGGCCGCGCGTGAGCGCGTTGCGCAGGATGACGCAGCGGATGCCGGCCGCCATCGCCGCCTGCAGGCCGCGCGGCGAATCCTCGACCACCAAGGCGTCGGCCGCCGCCACGCCCAGGCGCTCCAGCCCCAGCAGATAAGGGTCCGGCGCCGGCTTGCTGTTGGCATAGGATTCATGCGTCAGCACGAATTCGAAGTGCCGCCGCAGCGGCAAACGCGCGTGGATGATATCGAAATGCTCGCGGATCGAACTGGTGACGACGCCCATGCGCACGCGCGGCGCCAGGCTCGCCAGCACCTCGGCGACGCCGTCGATGGCGGGAATGTGCTCCGACGCCAGCCGCAGCGCGTAGCGGGCGTTGCGCTGCGCGCGCCATGCATCCTGCTGCGACTCGCTCATGGCCGGCTCCAGCAAATGCCAGGCGCCGCAGTTGTCGGCCAGATACCAGTCGAAGAAGTGCTGCTCGCTGAGCTCCAGGCCAAGCGGCCTGAACAACTCTCGGTTGGCTTCGTAAAACAGCCTCTCGGTATCGACCAGCACACCGTCGTTGTCCCACAAAATTGCTTGAAGCATACTCCGCATCCCTTGTAAAGGCCGGCGAACGGCCGACCGATGGCCTGCGGCAGCGGCGATTGTACCCGCTGGCCTTGCCTGTCGGGGTATGCAATACTTGCCCAAACGCACTTAGGAGCGACATGACCGTTTTTGGACGACTTCCGCGCAGCCTCAAATTCCGCATGACCGGGGTGGTCGTGATGCTGGTGTTGGCCGCCACGATGACCGTGGCATGGGTCGCGCTGGTGCTCGCCGAGCGCGACATGAAAAGCGTCATCGGCGACCAGCAATACGCGCTGCTGTCGTCGGCCGCCGCCCAGGTCGACGCTCAATTCACGGCCCGCAAAGTATTGCTTGCCAGCCTGGCCGATACGCTGGCCGAGAGCGACAGCGCCAGCCCGGCCGCCATGCGGGCGTTCGTCGCCCGCCATCCGGTGGCGCGCGGGCGCTTCCTCAACCTGCATATCTATAACCGGCGCGGCGTGCTGCTCAACACCGAGGGCGACGGCGGCGTCTCCGCGCTGGACCCGGGCCAGGCCGCGCAGGCCTGGTTCGAGCGCACGCTGGCGGCCGGCAAGCCGGCGGTGTCGCCGCCTTTCAAGAGCATACTGACGGGCCGTCCGGCGATAATGATCGCCCATCCTGTGCCAGACGCCGACGGCCGCCCGCTGATGCTGCTGTGCGGCAGCATCGACCTGAGCAGCCCTTCGTTTGCCGAGCAGGTGGCCGCTCAGAAGCCGGGCAAGACCGGCTACACCTATATGATGACCGCAGACGGCGTGGTGCTGCACCACCCCAAGCCGGATCTCGTGCTCAAGCGCAACGACCAGCGCCCCGGCCACAGCGAAGCCACCGAGCTGGCGCTGACCGGTTTCGAGGGCTGGAAAGAAACGGTCGGCCGCGAAGGCAGGCCAGGCATCTACTCCTTCAAGCGGCTGCGCGCCACCGACTGGATCATCGGCGCCCGCTTCCCGATCGAGGAAGCGTTCGCGCCGATGATCGCCATGCGCAAAAAGGCCATGCTCGGCGCCGCCGTGTTTGCCGCGCTGGCGGGATTGATGGCGTGGCTATCGGTGCAGTGGATGCTGCGGCCACTGGGCCGCCTGCGCGGGCA
The DNA here is from genome assembly GCF_979258245.1 of Duganella sp. AC917. Lineage (NCBI taxonomy): Bacteria > Pseudomonadati > Pseudomonadota > Betaproteobacteria > Burkholderiales > Oxalobacteraceae > Duganella > Duganella sp. AC917. The sequence continues at coordinate 1,759,706 of NZ_OZ409848.1, read as the reverse complement.
CATCGACGACATTCGCGGCGGCCGCGCCGGCATCGGCGTGCTGCAGCGCGGACGCGCCGACGAAATCGGCGCGCTGAGCGTGGCCTTCCACGAACTGATGGCCGAACGCGAGGCCGCGCAAACGGCGATACGCGACAGCGAATCGCTCATCAGCAGCATCCTCGAACGCGCGCCGGACGCCTTTGTCAGCTGCCAGGCCAACGGCATCATCACCAAGTGGAACGCCGCCGCCGAGCGCAGTTTCGGCTGGACGCGCGACGAGGCGATCGGCCGCGACATCGCCGAACTGATCGTCCCGCCGGCGCTGCGCGGCAAGCACGGCGCCGGCATGCGCAGCTTCGCCGATGGCCATGCCGGAGCGCTGATGAATTCGCGCGTCCGGGTGGCGGCCCTGCACAAGGACGGCAGCGAGGTGCCGGTGGAGCTGTCGCTCGGCGCGCTGCGCCACGACGGCGCCTACTACGCCACCGCCTTCCTGCACGATGTCACCGAGCGGGTGGCCTACGAGCGCAAGATCGCCGCCAGCGAAAAGCGCCTGCGCACGCTGGCCGACAACCTGCCTGTGCTGATCTCCTACCTGGACCACGCCCGCACCTTCCAGTTCCTCAACGCCACCTTCCTGCACTGGTTCGGCATCGATCCGGTCAAGATGATCGGCCGCCATCTGGTCGAAGCGGTCGGCAACACCCAGTACGCGCTGGCGCAACCGCACCTGGACCGCGCCTACGCGGGCCACAACGCCACCTACGAGCACACCGCCAGGATCGAGGGCGGCGAACACGCGCTCGAGACCACGTTCGTGCCGGAGCTGAATGGCGACGGCGCCGTCGTCGGCATCTACTCGCTGACCCACGACACCACCCGCATGAAGGAGATCGAGCAACGCCTGACGCAGCTGGCGCGCATCGACACGCTGACCGGCATCGCCAACCGCCGCATGTTCGAAGAGATACTGCAGTTGGCGATCGTGCGCGCCCGGCGCAACCGCGTGCCGCTGGCGCTGGCCTACCTCGACATCGACCACTTCAAGGCCATCAACGATACGCGCGGCCACGGCGCCGGGGACGACGTGCTCAAGGAGTTCGCGGCCCGCCTGGCGGCCAACGTGCGCGCCTCGGACACCGTCGCCCGCGTCGCCGGCGACGAATTCATCATCATCTTCGAACAGGTGGCGCACATCGAGGAGGCGGCGCGGCTGGCGCTCAAGATCGTCGAGGCGATCCGCCAACCGTTCGCCGTGGCGGACACGCACATCGCGGTCACCACCAGCATCGGCCTGGCGCTGCACCAGGGCGAAGGCGAATCGGCCGCCGAACTGGTGGCGCGCGCCGACAGCGCGCTGTACGCCGCCAAGCGCAACGGCCGCGACGGCTACGCGATCGCCGACTAAACCGTCATCGGCACGTTACAGGTCGATTTCCATGCCGTCGTAGGCCGACACCACCTCCAGCGGCGTCTCGCCGGTGGCGGCGGCGTACCGTCGGGTTTCGGCCAGCACGCCGGAGATGCGCGCGTCGTCGTACACCGGCTCGTGGTGGAACAGGCATAAGGTGCGCACGCCGGCCAGCCGGCACAACTCCACGCCCACCGAGCCGCTCGAATGTCCCCAATCGGCCTTGGCCGAGACGCACTCCGCCAGCGAATACATGGCATCGAAGATCACGAGATCGGCGTCGCGGAAGAACTCCACAAAGGCCGCGCGGCCGGCGGCGTCGTCGAGCTTGTGCTCGGAATCGGTGCTATAGACCATGGCCAGCCCGTCGCGCTCGAGCCGGTAGCCGTACGAGTCGCCGTGATGCAGCTGGCGCTTGGCCGTCACCATGACATCCTTTACCAACACCGGCACGCCCGGCTCCATGCGCACGAATTCGATGCTGGCCGCCAGCTGGTCGAAGCCGACCGGGAAGCTGATCGGGTCCTGCTGGCGGCGGAAGGCCGCCTCCAGCTCGGCGTGGCAGCCGTAGATAATGATGCGGTTACCGGGAATATACGCCGGCGTAAAAAACGGGAAGCCCATGATGTGATCCCAATGGAGATGGGACATGAACACATGGTAGGTCTGCGGCTTGGCCGGGCCGTAGCGCGCCAGCTTGGCGCCGGCCAGCGGCCGCGCGCCGGAGCCCAGATCCAGGATGATATGGTCGCTGGTGGCCGCCGGGTCCCAGGCCTCGACTTCGACGCAGCTCGAATTGCCGCCATAGGTGCCGCGCACGTCGAAATCAAGTTCGTTGTCGACGTACGCCGCCACCTTTCCGGGCGTATCGAGATCGCGGCCGATCGCCCCCTCCAGCGCCGAGACCAGCTTGGCGCGGATGTGCTTGTGGTTCAGCGCCACCGGCAGCGAGCCGCGCGCGCCCCAGATGCGGGCTTTCATGAAGCGAATTCCATGGTGGTGGGATGGTCCCGTGCAGGTAAGACGCCCTGTGAAAGGCAGATTCAGCGACGCCGCCGTGACATTGAAGCAACCAGTCGTATCAAACAGGCAGCAGATTTTGCATTTTGACACTTCTGTGTACATAATGCAATGTATTTTGGCAACGCGCATTTGTAACAGCATTACGACCGCCTGCGATACCCGGCGCGGGGCGGCTCCGTGCTATTCTTCGCCCTCTCCGCGCTACCCCCATTCGCCATGTCACTTAACCACTTCTTCAAGCTTGCCGAACACGGCACCAACATCCGCACCGAGGTGGTCGCCGGCGTCACCACCTTCCTGACGATGGCTTATATTATCTTCGTCAATCCCGCCATCCTGGGCGACGCCGGACTGCCGAAAGACGCGGTGTTCGTCGCCACCTGCCTGGCGGCCGCGCTGGGCACGCTGATCATGGGTCTGTACGCCAACTACCCGATCGGCATGGCGCCGGGCATGGGCTTGAACGCCTACTTCGCCTACGCCGTGGTGCTCGGCATGGGCGTGCCGTGGCAGACCGCGCTGGGCGCGGTGTTCATCTCCGGCTGCCTGTTCATCATCGTCAGCGTGTTCAAGGTGCGCGAACATATCGTCAACGGTATTCCGCAGTCGCTGCGGGTGGCTATCACCGTCGGCCTTGGTTTGTTCCTGGCGCTGATCGCCATGAAAAGCGCCGGCCTGGTGGTGGCCAATCCGGAAACGCTGGTCACCGTCGGCGACATGCACAATCCGCATACGCTAATGGCCATCTTCGGCTTCCTGCTGATCGTCACGCTGGACCGTCTGCGCGTGCCGGGCGCGCTGTTGATCGGCATCGTCGCCGTCACGGTGCTGAGCTTTTTCTTCGGCGGGAATACGTTCAAGGGCTTCATGTCGCTGCCGCCGTCGATCGCGCCGACGCTGTTCCACTTCGACCTTGCCGGCGCCATCTCGATGGGATTGTTCAACGTGGTGCTGGTGTTCTTCCTGGTCGAGCTGTTCGACGCCACCGGCACCCTGATGGGCGTGGCCAGCCGCGCCGGCCTGCTGGTCAACGGCAAAATGGAACGCCTCAACAAGGCGCTGCTGGCCGACAGCTGCGCCATCGTGGCCGGCTCGGTGCTGGGCACCTCCAGCACCACTGCCTACCTGGAAAGCGCGGCCGGCGTGCAGGCCGGCGGGCGCACCGGCCTCACCGCGCTGGTGGTTGCGCTGCTGTTCCTGGCGGCGCTGTTCTTCGCCCCGATCGCCGGCGTGGTGCCGGCCTACGCCACCGCGCCGGCGCTGCTGTTCGTCGCCTGCCTAATGCTGCGCGACCTGGTCGACGTCGACTGGAGCGACACCACTGAAAGCGTGCCGGCGGCGATCACTGCGCTGGTGATCCCGTTCACGTACTCGATCGCCCATGGCATCGCCTTCGGCTTCATCACCTACGCCGGCCTCAAGCTGCTCACCGGCCAGGCGCGCCAGGTCAAGCCGGTGGTCTGGGTCATCGCCATCGTGTTCCTGATCAAATACAGCTTGACGTAGGGGTCGGCAACGGCAGCTCGCGTACGGCCTGGACGCCGATCACGTTGTGCAGGCGCATGCGGCATAGCACCAGCGGATCCTCTTCCGGCGCGGCCAGGCGCAGATGCACTTCCAGACCGTGCACGCCGGTCGTCGTGCGCAGTCCGCGCAACTCGATGCCGAGCCGGCGGACCACGGCTAGCGCCGCCTCCAGCGTGGCGATGGGCGCATCCGGTTCGATGCTAAAACGGTAGTTTTTCTGTGCAGTATTCATACCATCAGAATATCCCGGGTTGCACAAAATAGGCTTCCTGAATTGTCAGGGATTGACCTATTTTGAAGAAGATTGTCCTGTCCTGTGTAGTATCCTTGGGATATTCATCTTCTCCGGAGCGACCCATGGAAATCGACGAACTCGACCGACGCATCCTGCGCGAACTGCGCCAGGACGGTCGCCTGAGCAACACCAAACTGGCCGAAAAGGTCGGCCTGTCCACCACGCCATGCTGGAACCGCGTCCGGGCGCTGGAGGAAAGCGGCATGATCGAGGGCTACACGGCGCTGCTGAGCCAGACCGCGCTGGGCTACCCGGACACCGTCATCATCGAGGTCACGCTGGACCGCCACGACGACGACATCTTCGACAAGTTCGGCCAGGCGCTGGCCGAACTGCCCGAGGTGATGGAGGCGTATCTGCTGACCGGCGAGTACGACTACCTGATCAAGGTGGCGGTGGCCGGGACGGCTGGCTATGAAGAGTTCCTGCGCCGGAAACTGTACAAGCTGCCGGGGTTGCGCCACAGCCGTTCGACCTTCGTGCTGCGCTGCCTGAAGCGCACGTATTCGGTCGCGCCATGAGTCCGTTTTTAGCTAAGTTGCATTTTGGTAATTGTTGATAAGTTTTTGCAAGTTCCTTTATTTTGCTGACATTTACACGAGAATCACTATTTTTTCCCGGCTACAAGATTTATACTCTTGGGAAATTAATGCGTATCTCATGCGAAAACTTTTTGCCTTTACCTACTTCATCGGCGAGCCGGAACAGCAACGACAATTTTTTGTCGAGGGCCGTCCGGTCGTCATACTGACCCAGGCCTTCGGACTAATCGCCTGGCTGTGCGCGATTGCCCTGCTATTCGGCTCGAACGGCGACGGCCATCTGAACGTACTACTGGGCACGCCCGGTATGCTGGCCAGTCTGCTCCTGACCTTCCGCGCCCGGTCGCTGCGACAATTGATCTTCAGCGGCGTGCTTGGCGCCGTGACCACCGCCATCGCGTTCCGGCTATTCGTGGACCGGACCGAGCACCCGGTATTCTGGGTGCTGCCGATCGGCATCGCCATGGCGCTGGCCTCGGCGCCCGTGTTTAGCGGGCTGATGAACTACGTCGCCACGGTCGTCGCCATCTGGCTGGTGCTCGGCGCCGGCCATTTCCCGGGCCAACTCGGCCAGCTCGACTTCAACCTGGCGCTGGTGGCCATCGGCGGCAGCCTGTGCATCGGTGTCTATCTCAACGTCTATTTTCTGACTTTGCGGGTTGGCAATTACCGCGCCCGCGAGGAGCTAACGGTGCTGGCCTTCAAGGATAGCGTCACCGGCTTGAACAACCGGCGCAAGTTCACCCTGGACGCCCGCGCCGCCCAGCAAAGCGACGGTCCGCTGCACTTCCTGATGATCGACATCGACGACTTCAAGAAGATCAACGACACGCTCGGCCACGACGCGGGCGACGAAGTGCTGAAACGAACCGCCGCCGTCATCGGCCGGCTCTCGGCCGACCACCTGTGCGGACGGCTCGGCGGCGAAGAGTTCGGCGTCGTCTTCCACGGCGACGCGGCCGAAGCATGCGTGTTCGCCGGGCGGCTGCTGGACGAAGTGCGGGCGGCCTGCGTGCCCGCGCGAACGATCAGCATCGGCATCGCCGAATTCGACAAGCAGGCCGACCTCTCGGTCAGCTACCACCATGCCGACCGGGCGCTGTACGCGGCCAAGCATGCCGGCAAAAACCGTTACGTCATGGCTGCCGACCGGCGCGAGGCGGCCTGACCGCGATCCGCCGTCGCGCCACCCTCTTCCTGGTTTTCCAGGCAACCCAGTCCAATCAGCGTGGCGCGCATCGCCGTATCGAGCGGCGTATGCGGCTCGCTGCCCAGCACCGCACGCAGCCGCGCATTCGACATCCGCACCGGCTGCCGCCACAGATAGCGCATCTCCCGCAATTCGCGCAGCACCGGCACGAACGGTGATGCCAGGGTTAGCAGCCACCAAGGAACGGCGCTCACTTTCAGTTCCGGCTTGCCGGCTGCGCGCGCGATGGCCGCCACCATTTGCGTGCCGTCCGGGTCCCAGTGGCCTTGCATGTGATAGGTCGCGAAGGCAGGCAGCGCGTCGCCCTTCTCCACCAGCCGTACCATAGTCTCGGCGACGTCGGGCAGATACGCCCATTGATGGCCGACGCCGGGGCTGGACGGATTGCTGATCGCGGTCACCGGTTTGCCCGGCTTGATCAGGCCTTGCGCCAGCCAGCTGTTTCCCGCTTTCGGCCCAAAGAAGTCGCCGGCGCGGACGATCAGGGTGCGCACGCCATCGGCGGCTGCGTCCCGCAGGCGCTGCTCCAGCGCGACGCGGATCGCGCCTTTGCGGGTGACGGGATGCTGCGGCGAGTCCTCGCGCACATCGGGAAAGGCGTCGGGGCCATAGTTGTATACGGTCCCCGGCAGCAGGATGCGTGCGCCGCACGCACGGGCGGCGGCGATGGTGTTGTCTATCATCGGCAGCACCAGCGAGCCCCAGTTGCGGTAGCCCGGTGGATTGACCGCGTGCACAATCAGCGACGCTCCCTGTGCGGCGCCAACGACATCGTCGCGTTCCATCGCGTCGCCGGACAGCCATTCGATGCCGTCGCCGCTGGCCGCCACCCGTTCCGGCGCGCGGTGCAACGCCTTTACCTTCCAGCCTTGCGCCACCAGCAGGCGGGCCACTTCGCCGCCGATGCCGCCCGTGGCGCCCAGTACCAACGCGGTTTTCGTTTGTTCCATGCCGTTCTCCCAATTGATTGTCGATGGAGTCAGTGTGGACCGGATCGCGCTAAAAGAAAATTACCGAAACTTGAATAGTCGCTATACAATTTCGTATGACTACAAGCGAACCGAATTGGGATTTGTACCGCTCCTTCCTTGCCGTGATGCGTGAAGGCTCCTTGTCCGGCGCCGCGCGCGAACTCGGTTTGACCCAGCCCACCGTGGGCAGGCATATCGAGACGCTGGAGCAGGCGCTGGGCCTATCGCTGTTCACCCGTTCGCAGGCGGGCCTGATCGCCACCGACGACGCTCGCGCGCTGCGGCCGCACGCGGAGACGCTGGCCTCGGCCTCCACGGCGCTGCTGCGTGCCGCCTCCGCTCTGGGGCGCGACGACGGCGAAATCCACGGAACGGTTCGCGTCACCGCCAGCGAAGTGATAGGTGTGGAGGTACTGCCGCCGATACTGGCGCGTTTGAGGGCCGATCATCCGGGCATCGGGATCGAACTGTCGATCTCCAACCGCGTCGAAGATTTACTCAAAGGTGACGCCGACATCGCGGTGCGCATGCAGCGTCCGCAACAGGATGTGCTGATCGCCCGGCGCATCGGCGATATCGAGGTGGGATTCCACGCAAGGCGGGATTATATTGAACGGCACGGGACGCCGCGCGACTGGAAGGAGCTGGATCGCCACGCATTGATCGGCGTCGCTACGGAGAACGCCTTCACGCGCAAGCTTCGCCCCAACCTGTCGGAGCTGGACGCCAGCGACTACGCGCTGCGCAGCGACAGCGACCTGGTGCACCTGGCGGCGATCCGCGCGGGTCTGGGCATCGGCATTTGCCAGGTGCGGCTGGCGCTGCGCGATCCCGCGCTGGTGCGCGTGCTGCCTGAGCTTTTGAGTATAAAGCTCGACACCTGGCTGGCGATGCATGGAAACCTGCGCGCCAATCCCGCCTGCGCCACCGCGTTCGCGGCGCTGTCGGACGGTTTGCTCAGCTACGCCACCGACAGCTGATCGCTGTTAGCTGACAGACTTCAGCGGGACGCCATGCGACCCTGGCGGCGCAATTCGTCTTGCATCTGCAGCGTGCTGCGGGCCGCCTGCAAGGTCACGGCATCGGTGCCCCCGGTCTTGCGCATGATCGGGCGTGGCAGATCGGCCCAGCGGCTGCGCGGCAGATTGGCGCCGCTCTGGACGACGGGGACGACCCGCTCGACACCACTGTTGATGATGATGCCATCGGCGCCGGTGTCGCTGACGGCGGCGTCGTCGTTGGCAACGCGGCTACCCTGCGGGCAATCGGCATCGGTCAGCAACACGGCGCCTTGCGGATCGACACAGCGGTTGATGCCGGCGGTTGCGAACGAGGTGGCGGATGCGGTGGCGGCGAACAGGCCGGCGCACAGCAGCATTTTTGTCAATTTCAGCGATGTCTTCATGATGGTAACCCCGTTCAGCGAATGGACGAATGATCCTCCGTTGCACCGCCCCGTTCTGTACGGAACCACACGCAATTGGTGTCGGGTACAATAGCGCCTTCTTCAGTACACGACGACGCACCGCCGGCAACGCCCGGCAACGCCCTCCCATGCCTATGAAACCATTGCTGTTTGTACCCGCGCTAGCGCTCTCCCTCACCTGCGGTCATGCCGCCGCAGTCGATCTGGACCCGCCTTACGGCTGGAGCACCTCCGCCGAATTGGGCGCGATTTCCACCTCCGGTAACACGGTCGGCACTTCTGTTACCGGCAAGATAGATTCCAAGCAGGAACTTCCCGACTGGAGCAACGAGTACGTCGCAACCGGCTATTTCAAGGACGAGCAGATCACCAATGCCGACGGCGAAAAAGTGCGCGAGCGCTCGGCGCAGCGTTATTCGCTGTCGGCCAAGGCGGCGTATAAGCTGATGCAGGACCGCGACCGGCTGTTCGCGCTGGCCACGCACGTCGACGACAGGTTCGGCGCCTACATCCGCTACTCGACGATCGGCGTCGGTTACGGCACCCAGATCTATCAGTCCGAGACCAAGACGCTGGACGTGGAAATCGGTCCGGGTTACTTCCGCGGCGCACGCGACACCGGCGAAACCGAAAACGGCATGACCATCCGTGGCGCCGGCAACTTCAGATGGCGCCTGAGCGAAAACGCCCTGTTCCAGCAAACGCTGATGGTCGAACGCGGCACCTCGAACACCCACTCGGAAGCGGAAACCTCGCTGCGCACCAAAATCAACAACACCATGCAATTGAAGGCCGCGTTCAGCGTCCGCAGCGACACCAACGTGCCGGACGATAAAAAGAACACCGACACGCAGACCTCCGTGACGCTGGTCTACTCTTTCTGACGCCTTTATTCTTCTATTTTCTGAACCAACCATGAACACTCCACGCATCCTCGGCACGCCGCTGTCCCCCTCCGCCACCAAAGTCATGCTGCTCGGCTCGGGCGAACTAGGCAAGGAAGTCATCATCGCGCTGCAGCGACTGGGCGTGGAAGTGATCGCGGTCGACCGCTATCCGAACGCGCCAGGCCACCAGGTCGCGCACCGCGCCCACGTCATCAACATGACCGACGGCGCCGCGCTGGCCGCGCTGATCGAGCAGGAAAAGCCGGACCTGATCGTGCCGGAGATCGAAGCCATCGCCACCGACACGCTGGCCGCGCTGGAGCAAGCCGGTAAAATCACCTGCATCCCGACCGCGCGCGCGGCGCAGCTGACGATGAACCGCGAAGGCATTCGCTGCCTGGCCGCCGAGACGCTCGGCCTGGCGACGTCGCCGTACCGCTTCGCCAGCAGCCTGGCGGAACTGGAGGCGGCCACCGCCGCCATCGGCTTCCCTTGCGTGATCAAACCGGTCATGTCGTCGTCCGGCAAAGGCCAGTCGAAAATCGACAGCGCCGCCGAAGTCAAGGCCGCGTGGGACTATGCCGCCGCCGGCAGCCGGGTCGACTCCGGCCGCGTCATCGTCGAGGGCTTCATCGACTTCGACTACGAGATCACGCTGCTGACGGTGCGCTCGATCGGCGCCGACGGCCAGGTGGAAACGCAGTTCTGCGATCCGATCGGCCACGTGCAGGTGCAAGGCGATTACGTCGAATCGTGGCAGCCGTGCCGCATGGACCCGGTGGCGCTGGAACGCGCGCGCGACATCGCCGGCAAGGTGACGGGTGATTTGGGCGGCCTTGGCCTGTTCGGCGTCGAGCTGTTCGTCAAGGACGATATGGTGTGGTTCTCGGAAGTGAGCCCGCGCCCGCACGACACCGGCATGGTCACCATGGCGACCCAGGTGCAAAGCGAATTCGAACTGCACGCCAAGGCGATCCTCGGACTGCCGGTCAATGTCGCGCTCAAGGCGCCGGGCGCCTCGGCCGTGATCTACGGGCAGCACGAAGCGGCCGGCATCGCGTTCGAGGGCGTGGCCGAAGCGTTGCGCGTCCCGGGCAGCGACATCCGCCTGTTCGGCAAGCCGGAATCGTTCGCACGCCGCCGCATGGGCGTGGCGCTGGCGACGGCGGACGACGTTGACACGGCCCGCGCGCGCGCCAAGGAAGCTGCGGCAAAGGTAAAGCCGGTAATCGCCAAGTAAATACGTTGGGCGGATTACACTACGTTGATCCGCCCAACGTGTTTCAGACGCCGGTTACATCTGCCTGAACAAATCCACGTAATTCCGGCTGACCACCAGTTGTTCGTCACGCCCCTTTAGCTGCACCATCAACCGTCCCCGAAAATCCTGCCGCGTGCCTGCCACATGGCGTGCCGCGACGATCACGCTGCGGTGTATCTGCCAGAACTGCCGTTCGTCGAGCTGCTCGCGCAATTTGCTGATCGGCGTGCGTATCAGGCTCTCGCCATCGGCCAGCATCACGCTGGTGTACTTGTCATTGCTCTGAAAGTAGATGACCTCGTCGATCGAGATCAAGCGCGTTTGATCGCCCTGCGAAGCGCGTATCCATTGCAGCGGCTCGGCCGCCACCACGGGAGCGGCCACCTGCGCCGCGCCACCCAACTGGGCCAGCAACGCCTGCAAAGCGGCCGCCGTCACGCCGCCGGCGGCCGGCGTCTCGCGCCTGGCCTGCAACGCAGCCTTCAGCTTCGCCACCGTTTTCGTCAGCCGATCCAGGCTGGCCGGCTTCAACAAATAGTCCACCGCCGAATGCTCGAAAGCCTCCACCGCATACTGGTCGAAAGCGGTGACGAACACGATGTGCGGCGGCTTGCGCCCCTCCACCAACCGCGCCGCCACATCAAGCCCGGTCATGCCCGGCATGCGGATATCCAGGAACACCACATCGGGTGCCTGCTCGTCGATCAGGCGCAGCGCATCGAGTCCGTTGGCAGCTTTGGCCACCACCCGCAGTTCGGGCCAAACGGTGTTGAGTTGTCCCTCCAGATAATCGCGCAGGTGCGCCTCGTCGTCTGCTATCAGGGCGTGGAAGGTATCGATGTCGGACTCGCATTCAAAGGCAGCATCAGGCGCACCGTCATGCCGCAAGGTTGATTTTCCAGTAATTCTACCCGAGCCGCGCCGCCGTACAAACTAGCCAGCCGCTCGCGCAGGTTGCTCAGGCCAACGCCGCCGCCGGGCTTGCGCGACCCTGTCGCCGCACCGGCCAGGCCAACGCCGGTATCGCTGATCTCCACGCACACGCGATCCCCAACGGCGCGCGCGCCGATGACAATCTCGCCGCCCTCCACTTTCGGCTCCAGCCCGTGACTGATCGCGTTCTCCACCACCGGCTGCAGCAGCATCGGCGCGATCACGAAGCCGCGCAGCGCATCCGGCAGGTCGATGCGGTAGCGCAGCCGCTCGCCCATGCGCACCGCCAGCACATCCAGATACGCCGCCAGCAGGGCCGCCTCGCTGGCCAGCGTCGCGTGGTCGCCCCGGCTGGCCGCAAGGCTGGCGCGCAGGTAGTCGATGAAGCGCTCCAGCATATGCTGCGCGCGTGACGGCTGCGTGCCGATCAGGCCAACCACATTGGCCAGCGTGTTGTACAGGAAGTGCGGCTCGATCTGCGCCTGCAAGGCACGCAGGCGCGCTTCGGCCAGCAGCCGCTGGCTGGAGGCGATCAACTCATTGTTGCGCGCCGTCGCCATCGCCTGCTGCAATCGTATCTCCCCGCTCCGATGAACCAGATACATGAAGCATGCGACAAATACCGCCGTCGCCAGCGAATACAACCACACGCCGCGTTGCGCCCACACCAGCAGGGGATTGGTCCCGTTCAGCAGCACATTGCCCAGGCCTATACCGAGCGGCACGCTGGCCGACATCAGCGCCACATAGAACAGCATGCGCCGTGGGCCGCGCAGGCGGGCCACCCAGCCATCAAGCAAGCGATTGAGCACCAGCATGCCGCCGTAGACCATCGCACCGATCAGGTTCGAGATGACCAGCGTGCCGGGAAATTCACTGCGCAACGCTGCATCGCTCGCGCCGCCGGCCTTGTCGACCGCCGTCAGCGCCAGCGCCACCAGGCAGCTGAAGATGATCGTGTAGAGCGCATTGCGGGGCACCGAGGATGGCCAGCGCCGGAAAACCGGAATGACTTCGAGCGGATGCGCGATCGGTGGCGGCCTGCGGCCGGTGGTGGTGTCGTGTGGTGTATTCATGTCGCCAGAAAGTTACCATGAAAGCAAACCGGCGCGCGATAAGACAATCGCGCCAGCGCCCTTGGACCTGCTTTGATGTTGTGCGCATCGAACACCGTCAGCACGGTCTGGCCGCGCCGTGTGTCCTGCGCCACCCCGACCAGATAGCCGTCGGTCTCCGAACGCGCCCCGCGCCGGGGCACCAGCACATGCTCCTCAAGGTGCCATCCGGCGCCGAAGGCATAGCTATCGGCCTTGCCGCTGTCGGTGTCGATCAGATTGACGGTATTCAGGATCAGATCCTTGCCGACGCCGTCGGCGCCGAGCACCGCCAGCTTGCGGTGGCGCGTGGACACCACCTGCGGCGCCACGCGCGGGAATTCGCTCACACCGAACAAGCGCGCCTCGCGCGCCTGGCCGCTGGCATAGTCCAGGGTGATGTGCACCGTGGCGCTGCGGTCCTCGCGGTATTCGCGCATTTCTCCGCCCATCGGCAAGGCCGGATCGGGCAGGATATCGCCTTCGTGCAGCACTGCGTCCAGCCGGGTGCAGGCACCGTCCTCAAACGCGTTCCCGAGATGGAAAATGGAACGGGCGGGCAGCTCGAACACCTGGCGCAGTTCCAGCGTGTTCTTGTCGATGACGACCGCGCGCAGCGGCCGATCGGCGCCGTCCCAGCGCAGGCGCTCGGCCAGACTGAGACCGGCATCGGCGTCCATCGCGTACGGCGGCACCAGGAAAATCAAATGGCGGCCGCTGACGACGAAGTCATGCACCATGTTCAATTGCGGCACCGGCACGATGGCGGTGCGCGTCACCTCGCCGCCGGCATTCAGGCGATAGATGACCAGCCGGTCGGCGCCCGGCGCGTTGCCGAAGTTCCAAAGCCCGCCGTCAGGATCGATTTTCGGATGGGCGGAGAAAGGCATCGCCTTCAGATCGGCGCGCCAGGTCTTGACGCCGCGGGTGGCCAGCGTCTGCGGATCGAGCTCGATCGCCGAGCCGCCCTCCCACAATGCGTACACGGCGCCGTTGAACGGCAGCAGATTGGTGTTGGCGACGTTGACGCTGTCATTGTTTTTCACTGCCCGCCGGTCGATATGGGTGCCAAATGCCGGATACAGAAAGCGTCCCGCCCTGGCCTCCTCGTCGAATTTTTTGGTCAACACGAAACGGCCACAGTGAGCGACCTTGCCGCCGTCGATCTGCCAGCGCTGCGCAAAGCCGTCGCCGTCGAACCAATGGTGATAGCGTTCGCCGCCCAACTCGAAACGTCCCGGCCCGTTACGGAAGAACACCCCGTTCAGGTCCGTCGGCATGCTGCCCCGCACCACCGCCTCGCCGGCCAGCTCGCCACTGGCATCGGCGTAAAACGACAGGCGCGGATCGCGCTCCAGCGCCTGGTGGAAGCGGCGGGAGGTCTCGCTGTCTGCGCGCGAGGCGCCGGCGGACAGACCAAGTGCGGCCAGGGCCGCGCCACGGGAAAGGAATTGACGGCGTTGGTTCATCGTGTCCCCCATCAGCGCAGGTTGACGCCAACGGTGACGCCGCCGGCGGGCAGTTCGAAGCGCGCGTCCTGGAAGCTGGGCGCGCTGCGCTTGCCCATGGCGTTGTTGCTGAAGGCGTAGTCCTCGACCGGTATGCCGACCGCGTTGACATCCATTTTGCCGTTGTTGTTTGCATCGTGATAGATCGCGAACGCGTACTCGCCGGCCGGCAGCTCTTTGATCTCCAGCTTGACCGTGCCCGCCGTCGCGGGAGCCATCACCGCACGATAGGGCTTGGCGCGGAAGGTGTCGGCGGTGTTGTACAGGGCTACCATCACCTGTCCCTCGGCGTTGGCGACACCATCGACAGCGATGGTGAGGTCGGCGGCGCAGGCGGCGCTGGCAGAAAACAGGAAGGCGAGAAAGGCTGTCGCGGTGTGGCATGTCATATCGGGCTCCGTTGGCTATGGAATGGCAGGTGGTGAGGACTCCACTGTAGCCAGACGCGATCGGCGTCGGGCGCCGCTGCGACGAACAGCACGATCGCGGCGCGAAATGCGTGCCAACGGCGCGAAATGTTGAAACCCGGCGCAAACCGGTCGCAATACGATATAGTGACCGGGTGCCACTGATAATTCACCACATGCCGCCATGCGCGTAGGTCACGATAAGGATTCCCCTGCCGCATCCGAGCGCTCCCTGTTCTCCGCCTGGACCGGGGAGGAGGGAACGCCGAACACCCCGAAACGGCTGCTTGGGCTGGGGTTGCTGGCACTTTGTTACGCGCTGGTGGCCCGCGCCAGCCTGCTGCTGGCATTCGCGAACACCAACGCCACCCCCGTCTGGCCGCCATCCGGCATCGCCTTTGCCGCCATCCTGTTGATCGGGTATCGTGCATGGCCGGCTATCATGCTGGGAGCCTTCGCCGCCAACCTCGCCACCTTCCACGCCAACGGCCTGGCCCTGAGTGGCACCCTGGCGCTGGCCTCGGGCGCCATCGCCGCCGGTAATACCCTCGAGGCGCTGGCTGGCGCCTGGCTGATAAGCCGCTACGCCGACGTCACCCAGCCGATAGGGCAGCTGCAGAACGTGTACAAGTTCGCGCTGATCGCGATGATCATGTGCCTGGTGAGCGCCGGCATCGGCACCACCACCCTGCTGCTTTTCGGTCTGACCAGCGCCAACGCCTACGCCACCGTCATGCTGACCTGGTGGGTCGGCGACACCGCCGGCGTGCTGCTGGTGACGCCGGCCATCATTGTTTGGCTGGTCGATCGATCGAGGCCGTTGGGTTGGCGCGCCGCGCCGGAGCTGGTGCTGTCGCTGACGGCGGTGCTTGCGCTGATCGCCATTGTCTTTTTCCGCGCCTACTCGCCGGGCGACCATCTCGGCTGGCTGCCCTATCTCTTCGTCCTGTGCGTGGCCTGGGCGGCCTATCGCTATGGCCTGCGCGGCGCCAGCGCCGTCTACATGTGCGCCGCCGCCGGCGCGGTGCTGGGCACCGTCAACGGCCTCGGTCCGTTCGCCTCCGGCACCCTCAACGACGCGCTGATCTCGCTCGACAGCTTTATCGTGTTGTGCTGCCTGATTGGACTGGTGCTGAGCGCCGACGCCAGCGAACGGCAACGGCTGCGGACGACCGTCCAGGAGCACAGCGCCACGCAATGGGCGACGCTGCTGGTGGGGGTGGGCCTGACGGTGCTGGTGTGGCATCTGGTGGCGGTCGACACCGAGCGGCGCGCGCGAGAACGGTTCAACGCCGAGGCTGACGAAATCGCCCAGAACATCGTCCAGCGCATGAATCTTTACGAGTCGGGACTGCGCGGCGCCCAGGCGCTGTTCAAGGCCCAGCAGGAACCCACGCGCGCGCAGTGGCGCGACTTCGCCGCCGGCCTTGACCTGGCAAACAACTTCCCTGGCGTGATGGGGCTGGGCTACGCCGTGTTCCTGCGTCACGACCAGCGCGCCGCATTGGAGCGGCAAGTGCGCCAGGAGGGCTATCCGGAGTTTCGTATCTGGTCGCTTAATCCCGCCGACGCCGCGCAGCCGCCGCCGGCGACCGCGCCGGTGTACTACCTCGAGCCTTTCGACGAGCGCAATCGCCGCGCCTTCGGTTACGATATGTACTCGGAACCGATCCGCAAGGCCGCGCTGCGCAACGCCGCGCGCTCGGGCATGCCGGCGCTGAGCGCCAAGGTGGAACTGGTGCAGAGCGCGCGCGAAGGTCACAAGCCGGGTTTTCTGATGTACTTCCCGGTCTACCGCCAACAGGCCCGATTATCCCCGGACGCGACGCCGGAGCAGCGCATGGCGGCGCTGCAAGGGTACGCCTACAGTCCAATCCTGGCCGAGGAACTGATGCACAATCTGCTCGGCCCCGGGTCGGACAACCGCCCGGACAACCACGCCGACACGCACGCTATCCGGCTGGAGATCTTCGACGGCGACGAAGTCGACTCCAGGGCCAGGCTTTACGCCAGCGCCGCCGACCGCACCGAAAACGACCGGCGGCATTACCCCAATCCCTTCATCCGCGAGTTGCCGCTCGAGCTGCTGCAGCACCGCTGGACGCTGCGTTTCACATCGCTGCCTGCCTTCGAACGCTCCATCGATCGCCAGAAATCGCATATCGTGCTGCTGGCCGGCGTCATCATCAGCCTGTTGTTCTTCGGCGTGGTGCGGGCGCTGACGGCGCGCCACGTCTACGCCACCGCGCTGGCGCGGCAAATGACCGGCGCGCTGCGCGAGTCGGAAAGCTCGCTGATCGCAGCGCGCGACCTGGCCGAAGCGGCCAGCCGCGCGAAGACCGAGTTTGTGGCCAACATGAGCCACGAGATCCGCACCCCGCTCAACGCCGTGCTGGGGATGACGCATTTATTGAACAATACGCCGCTCACGCCCGAACAGCAAAGGTACCTCGAGATGATACGCAGCTCGGGCAACTCGCTGCTCGGCATTCTCAACGACGTGCTGGACTTCTCCAAGATCGAAGCGGGCCGCATGGAGCTGTCGCCGGCGCCGTTCCAACTGGGCGCCGTGCTGGAGGCGCTGGCCAACATCATGACCGTCAACGGCGGCGAGAAGGACCTGGAGCTGGCAATCGGCATCGAGCCCGGCGTGCCGCAGGCGCTGGTCGGCGACGGCCACCGGCTGCAGCAGGTCCTCGTCAACCTGGTCGGCAACGCCATCAAGTTCACCGAGAAGGGTTCGGTGGCATTGCTGGTGGAGCTGGCGCCCGTCGCCAACGGCACACCGGCGGGATCCTCAGCCATGCTGCGCTTCACTGTCAGCGACAGCGGCATCGGCATCCAGGCCGACAGCCTGGCGCAATTGTTCGCGCCTTTTTCCCAGGCCGACGCCTCGATGACGCGCCGCTTCGGCGGCACCGGACTGGGACTGGCGATCTCGCGCCGCATTGCCGCGTTGATGGGCGGCGCGATCGAGGTGCGCAGCACGCCGGGCGTCGGCAGCGAGTTCGTGCTGACGGTGCCGATGCTGCGCGCCGACGCGTCCACGCCCGACGAAGCGGTCGGCGCGCGGGCGCCGCATCTGCTGGTGGTCGACGATCACCCGCTCAGCGCCCGCTATCTGTGCAAGACGATCCGCGCGCAAGGCTGGCGCTGCGACTGCGCCGGCTCGGGCGAGCAGGCGCTGACATTGCTGCGCGGGTCGCAGGGCCGCTATGACGCCGTTCTGCTGAACTGGAACATGCCAGGCATGGATGGCCTGACAGCGATGGAGGCGATACGCGCGGCATCCACTGACGCGCCGCCCATTGTCCTGATGGTCAGCGCCTTCGGCCAGGGCAAGCTGCTGCACACCGACGGCGCGCAAAGCGCCGACGCGGTGCTGCTTAAACCCGTCACCGGCCAGCGCCTGCACGATACCGTGCGGCTGGCGCGCGCGGCCCGCCAGGCATCGGCGACGGACCGGGGGGATGCAGGTGCGACGGCGGCGCCGGGTTCCGCGCCATCCACCGAATCGGCAGCGACGACGGCGCCCTCTGCCGCCACGGCGCCGGCGCCCGGCCTGCGCATCGACGGCGCGCGTATTCTGCTAGTGGAGGACAATCCGATCAATCAGCTGGTCGCCAAAAGCATGCTCGATTATGCCGGCGCTACCATCGACACAGTCGACAACGGCCGTGCCGCCGTCGATCTGCTGCGCACCGAATCGCAGCGCTACGATCTGGTGCTGATGGACGTGCAGATGCCCGAGATGGACGGCTTCGAGGCGACCGGCCTGATTCGCTCGGAACTGAAGCTCACGCTCCCGGTGCTGGCGATGACGGCCGGCGTGATGGCTTCGGAGCGCGAGCAGTGCATCGCGTCGGGCATGAACGACTTCATCGCCAAGCCGATCGACGTCGAAGAAATGCTGCGCGCGATCCAGCGCCACTTGCCCGCGCAGCCGCACGACGGCGATCGCTGACATTCCCCGGCATGGCGGCCAAATATGTGTCTTGCGCGGCCGCCGGCCAGCCCGGCGAACTACATGAAAAATCGCGGACATGGCGTAGGAAAGCTTGCCGTTTCCGTCACAGGATCACGATCCCATATCGCTAGTCGTTGCCTGTGAACAACGTATTTGTGACATTTTCGTACAAATCTGCCCCACATCAATGCCTTCCGGGCCACACTAAAAAAGACGACAGGGACGACCAATACGTCCAGGCGCAACCACCGGAGGGTACACAATGAATCGAACCAAGCTCGCAAACCGCACCTTAGCCGCCAACCCGGCATTCACGCCCGCGATCCAGTCGCTGATGGCACTGGCGATCCTTGGCGCTTTCTGCGCCACGGCCTACGCGCAGGACACCTTGCCGATCACCGTCAGCGGTTTCGGCACCGGCGCGTTGACCCGGACAGACACCGACCAAGCCGAGTTTTCGCGCCTGAACCAGGCCAGCGGCGCCGCGAAGCACTGGCGCACCGGCGTCGATTCCAACCTGGGATTGCAAGTCACTGGAAAATTAAGCGAGACTATTTCGTTCACCGCGCAAGGACTGGTGCGCAAGTACGGCGACGAGGACAGCTACGGCGCCGAGCTGACCTGGGCCTTCGCCAAGTTCAAGGTCAACGACGATTTCTCCGTGCGCCTGGGGCGCGTCGGCCTGCCGGTTTATATGATCTCGGACGTGCGCAACGTCGGCTACGCCAACACCATGCTGCGCCCGCCGACGGAAGTCTATCGCCAGGTACCGTTCGACAGCGCCGACGGCGGCGACATCACCTACCAGCACGCGTTCGGCGACAGCACCATCACCGCGCAATTCGGCATCGGCAGGGCCAAAGTGCGGCTGGAGGATGGCGTGGGGGTCGACTTCAAACCGGCCATGGCGGCGCAGGTGCTACTGGAGAACGGCCCCTTCACCTACCGCCTCGGCCACTCGCGCACCAAGCTGACCATCAACGACAGCCCCAACGTCCGGACGCTCAACACCGCATTCACGGCGCTGAACATGGGCGGCATCCTGGCGCAGATTCCGTCGCGCGACGTCACCGGCACGTTCAACTCCGCCGGCATCAGCATGGACTACCGCAACATCATCGGTATGGCCGAATTCGCGAAGCGCAAAACCGACACCCGTCTGGTGCACGACACCACGTCCTGGTATGTGATGCTGGGCTACCGCTGGGACAAATTCGTGCCGTTCGTGATGCACGGCGACGTGAAACAGGACAGCATACGCAGCTTCTCGACGCTGCCGACCACCGGTCCGTTGGCACCGCTGACGGCTGGCGCCAACAGTGCGCTCAAGGCGGGTCTGCAATCGAGCACCGCGATCGGCCTGCGCTGGGACTTCTACAAATCGGCGGCGTTCAAGGTGCAGATGGATCGCGTCAAGACGCGTGACGGCGACGGCTACTTCGTCAACCCCAAGCCTGGCTTTGCGGGCAGCACGGTGAATGTCTATGCGGCCGCCATCGATTTCGTCTTCTGAGGAGAACCATATGAAAACGACTATCGGCAAGTTGCTGCTGGCGGCGGGCATTTGTGCTTTCGCCGCGCCGTCCTTCGCGGCGGAGATCGTGGTGATCGTCAATCCGAAGAACCCGGCCACGCGCATGTTCAGCGAGCAGGCGGGCCAGTTCTTCCTCGGTAAATCGAGCCTGTTCACGCCTGTCGAACACACCGACGGCGCGCTGCGCAACGAGTTCTATAAAAAGGTGCTGGACAAGGATGCGACGCAGGTCAAGGCCATCTGGTCGAAGCTGGTCTTCACCGGCAAGGCCAGCGCGCCCAAGGAATATGCCTCCAGCGCCGAGGTGAAAAAGGCCGTGGCGTCGGACCCCGCCGCCATCGGCTACATCGAGAAGTCGCAAGTGGACGACACCGTGAAGGTGATCCTCACCGTGCAGTAAAACGGTGCGCCGAACAAGGTGCACAAAACAAGGTCCGGCCCAGACGCCCGCCGATCGAACCGATCTCCGGGCGTTTTTTCATCCTTCGACCACGATCATTGGCCGCAACCGTTTGCGCGAGGCCCGCGCGTGCGGCACCCAGGCGTGGGTTTGCCAACGGCGCCACATGATCAAGCCGCGTATCCATTCATCGGCGACATAGGCGATCCACACGCCTACCAGCCCCCAGCCCATCACCACGCCCAGCACCCAGCTGCCGCCGGCCAGTACCAGCAGCATCGACAAGGCCCCTGCCATCACCGGAAAACGGGCATCGCCGGCCGCGCGCAAGGCGTTGATCACCACCAGGTTGAAAGTGCGGCCCGGTTCGAGCAGCACCGTGATCCACAACAGCGTGATGCCGGCGTCGATGATGTGCTGGTCCTGCGTGAACCAGCCGAGCAACCAGCGGCCGGCCAGCGCGGCGGCCGCGGCGATCGCCACGCACGCCACCAGCCCGATTTTGAGCGCGCGCCGCACCACGGCGTGCGCCTCGCGCAGGTCGCCCGCGCCGATCAGGTATCCAACCACGATTTCCACCGCCAGCCCGGTGGCGATGCTGAACATCATCACGCCCCCCATCAACTGCAGAACGTAGGCCTGGGTGGCGAGCGAGGTGGCGCCCAGTTGCGCCGCCGTCGCGACACTGAACATGAACGCGAGTCGGTAAGCGATGTTCTCGGCCGCGCCGGGCAGGCCGATATGCAGCACCGCCGCCAGTTCGCGGCGCGGCAGGCGCCACCAGTCGCTGGCCACCATGGTCACGCCGAGGTGGATGCGCCACAGCCACAGATGCAGCGACAGGCCGATGGCGCGGCTTACCGCCAGCGCCGCCGCGAACCCGGGCAGCCCCATGGCGGGCAGCGGTCCCCAGCCGTACATCAACGGGATGGCCAGCGCCAGATGGCTGGCGTGCATGGCGATCAGCACGAGCAGCGTGTCGCGCGTGCGCAAGTGGGCCCGCATCACGCTGGCCATCGAGGCGTTCCAGGCGTCGAACAGCAGCGACGGCGCCAGCGCCATCAACAGCGGCGCGGCCAGCGGGAAGACCTCCGGCGGCGCGTTGAGCAGATGTAGCAGGCCGCCGGCGCCCAACAGCGCGGCCAGCGAGGCGACCGCGCCGACCCAGGTGCTGGCGCCGACCACCGCGCGGGCCACCTTGTCGGCGGCGTCACGCTGGCCGCCGCCGAGATTTTGCGTCACCACCACGCTGACGCCGGCGCCGATGATGCGGAACAGGATGAACAACGTGGCCGATACCTGGCTGGCGATCGCGAAGGCGCCGCCTGCGGCGTCCGAGATGCGCGAGGCCAGCGCGGTGCCGACCACGCCGGCGCCTATCGCCAATCCCAGTTCGACCAGCAGCGGCCATGCCAGGTTGAACATGGGCGGGGTGCCGGAGGCGGATTTGGGAGCGGACATGGGCGGGGCGTCGAGGTTAAGGTGGGCTTAACCTGTTAGCTTACAGCAATATCCTCCAACGCAGGGGCCGCCGCGACGCATGCATGGCGGATTACGCCATGCTGATCCGTCCTACGCCGATCCGGGGTATGGTCGATTTACCGGCCATCGGTGCTTCGGGACCGGTGGCGTCGGTTTTGAAGGAGCCGACCAGCTGCGCCAACGCCTTTGCCTGCGCTTGCATCGCGGCGGCCGCCGCTGCCGCTTCCTCGACCAGCGCGGCGTTCTGCTGCGTGACGCCGTCCATCTCGCCGATGGCGGCCGTGACCTGCCCGATGCCGTGTTCCTGCTCGGCGCTGGCGCTGCTGATCGAGGCCATGATGGCGGTGACCTTGCGCACGCTCTGCACGATTTCGTCCATCGTCTCGCCGGCGTGTTCGGCCAGCGCGCTGCCGCTGGCGATTTGCCCGGCCGAGTCGTTGATCAGTTTTTTGATCTCCCTGGCAGCCGCCGCCGAGCGCTGCGCCAGACTGCGCACCTCGGAAGCCACCACCGCGAAGCCGCGCCCCTGCTCGCCCGCGCGCGCCGCTTCGACGGCGGCGTTCAACGCCAGGATATTGGTCTGGAAGGCGATGCTGTCGATCACACCGGTGATGTCGACGATCTTGCGTGCGTAGTCGTTAATACCGGCCATCGTCCGCACCACCTCCGACACCACCTTGCCACCCTTGCCCGCCACCTCCGACGCCGACAAGGCCAGTGCGTTGGCCTGCCGCGCGTTGCCGCTGTTTTCGCGTACCGCCGACGTCAGTTCCACCATCGCCGACGCGGTCTCCTGCAGCGCCCCGGCCTGATGCTCGGTGCGGCGCGACAGATCCATATTACCGGTGGCGATTTCGCGCGACGCCGCGTCGATCGCCAGCGCGCCATCGCGTACGCGGCCGACCGTCTGCGCCAGGCGCCCGGTCATGTGGCTCAACGCGTCGAACAACTGGCCGATCTCGTCGCCCCGTCCGTGCGCTATCACGACATGCAGTTGGCCGTCCGCCACCTGTTCGGCCAGCGCCACCGCCCGGGTCAGCGGACGCACGATACTGCGCGTCAGCATCCACGCCAGCAACGCGCCCAGCGCCAGCGTCGCCAGGCCAAGGCCGATCAACAGCGCGCGGCTGGCGCGATACTGGCTGGCCGACAGCGCCGCCATCGTCCTCGCTTGCTGCGTTTGATACGCCAGAAGATTTTGCAGCGTGCCGGTATAAGCGTTAAAGGCGACGGCAAAGCGGGTGTCGAGCAGGTCGGACACTTCCTGTATCCGTCCGCCGTCCTTCAATTTGAACAAATCGGCGCGCAAGGACAGGTATGCCGCGCGCCTGGCGCCGACGGCAAGCAGCAATGCTTGTTCTGCGGCGTCGGCGGGCAGCGCGGCCAATTGGCGCTCCATCGCCGCCGCCACCTTTTCGCCGGCGACCAACTGCGCCTGGAAGATGTCAGCAACCTCCAGGCTGTCGCTGCGGGCGATCGACATCGCCCGCAAACCATTGAGCTCGGCCACGCCGAGCAGCTCCGACGTCAACTGCTGCCTGGCCAGCTTTTCATCGACCAGCGACGTTGCGGTGTCGTTGGCCGATTGCAGACGCCATAGCGATACGGCCGACATGCAGGCCATCGCCAACAACAGCACGGCGAACGATGCCAGCACCCGCGCGCCGGTCTTCAATTGAGGGAATTTCATCGCGGAAGTTCTTCCAAGTAATTAATGTTATAACATCGACATTAATCACTATACCCCGCGAATATGACACCTTAATTACCGCAAGGCAATCTATACCACGGGTGTCAACAGCGGCCGCCCATCGAAGTGCGCCACCAGATTGTCCACGACCAGTTGGCCCATCGCGTGGCGGGTCTCCACCGTCAGGCTGCCCACGTGCGGCGCCAGCACCACGTTATCGAGTTCGCGCAGCGCGGACGGCACGCGCGGCTCGTCGTCAAACACGTCCAGCGCCGCCATACCCAGCACGCCGTCGCGCAGCGCGGCGATCAGCGCCTGCTGGTCCACCAGCGAGCCGCGCGCGACGTTGACCAGCGTGCCCTCCGGCCCCAGCGCCGCCAGCACCGGGGCGTCGATCGCGTGCCGGGTGGCCGCGCCGCCAGGAGCGCACACCACCAGATAGTCGCTGGCCCGCGCCAGGTCCAGCAGCGAGGCGCTGCGTTCCTGGGGCACGCCGGCGATCGCCCGCGGCTGGAAGTACAGCGTTCGCATGCCAAAGGCCTCGGCCCGCGCGGCCACCGCCTGGCCGATGCGGCCGAAGCCGAACACGCCGCAGACCTTGCCGCGCAGGGCGCGCGTGGGCGCCAGCGGCTGCCCCGCCTCCCAGGCGCCGCTGCGCACGTAGCGATCCAGCGCCGGCAGACGCCGCGCCGCCGCCAACAACAACGTCAGCGCCAGATCGGCCACGTCGTCGGTCAGCACGCCGGGGGTGTTGGTGACGGCGATGCCGCGCGCACGCGTGGCCTCCAGCGCCACCGCGTCGGTACCAATGCCGTTGACGGCGACGATTTCCAGCGCCGGCAACTGCTCCAGCAGCGCCGGACCGACGCCGATCGCGCCGGTGGTGAGCAGCCCGCGCACACCGGCGGCCACGCCGCGTATGTAATCGGGCTGCGCCTCGCGCGGCTGACGCCAAGCGTGGTGGCATTGAAAGTGCGTGTCCAGTTGTTCCATGACGGCGGCGGAGGGGCTGGCGGCCAGCACCAGGAGTTGAGGTTTCATCTTGCGGGTTCCTTGTAAGGCGATGCTCGAGCGATTGTACAAGGGGCGGCGAATTCGCGCCGCAAGCATGGACTTTCGGCCGGCTATTCCGTATGCTGATAATCACTCGCCGGGAAAGTGCCCTGATTTGAACGTCCATGCCCTATCGCTGCATGCCTGTTTTGCCGCTCTGCGCCGGCTATGCCGCCGCGTCCCGCTGTGCCGCGCCGCCTTCGCGCCGGCTGCCTGCTTGTGGTTCGTCGCCGGCGCGCTGTGGTTCGCACCCGCGAACGCAGGCCCCGAGCGGTGGGACAGGCTGGCGACACCATTGTTCGAGCATCTCGGACTCGAACAAGGCTTGCCGCATCCGGTCAGCATGGCGCTGGCGCAGGATGGCGACGGCTATATCTGGATCGGCACCCAGAGCGGACTTGCGCGCTGGGATGGCTATCGCGTGCGCAGCTTCCACCACAGCGGCACCGACCCCACCAGCCTTCCAGGCGATTTCATTCAAACCCTGCACGTCGACCCGCGCGGCCGCCTCTGGGTCGGCACCGCCGCAGCCGGCCTGGCAATGTATGACAATCGCAAGGAACACTTCGTCCGCGTCAACGAGGAGTTGAACCAGGGACTGGTCAGCGCGATCGCCAGCGACGCCAAGGGCAATCTCTGGATCGGCACGCCCACCGGTCTCAAATTCTACGACGCCATCGCCGGCACCGTGCAAAACCACACGCGCGAGACGGCGCCGGGCCTGCGCGACAACCAGATCCGCGCGCTGCTGGTGGACCGCGCGGGCAACCTGTGGATCGGCACCGGCGCCGGCCTGGCGCGGATGAAGCCCGGCGGCGCCATCGCCACCATCCCGGTCGGCGCCCCCGGCCACGGCGGCTGGAGCGACACGGTCCTGGCGCTGGGCGAAAACAGCCGGGGACAGATCGGCTTCGGCACGCTCAAAAGCGGCATCGGCACCGTCGATCCGCTGGCCGACAGCGGCCGCCTGATCGCGCTCAAGGGCGTCACGGACATGGAATCGAACATGGTGCTGTCGGTCGTCGAGAGCACGCCGGGCACCTGGTGGGCCGGCACCTACGGCGGCGGCGTGGTCGAATATCACGCTGCCACGGGCCGCAGCAACCGCATACTGCACCAGCCGGCGGTTCCGCCTAGCCTTAGTAACGACCGTACCGCCGCGCTGCTGCGCGACCGCAGCGGCATGATCTGGGTCAGCACCGAGCGCGGGGTCGACATCCACGATCCGCACAGCGAGAGCATCGACTCGGTGTTCGGCGGCGAGGGCAAGCTGGAGGCGGCGGTCACCGCGCTGATGACCGACAGCCGCGGCGAGGTGTGGATCGCGCTGGCCGACCAGGGCGTCGACGTGGTGGCGACCGACGGCGCGCGGCGCGCGGCGCTGCGTCCCGACTCGCACCAGCCCGAAACAGCGCTGCCCAACCGCGTGGTGCTGGCGCTGGCCGAGGCCGAGCCGGGCGAAGCGTGGATCGGCACCCAACTCGGTTTGTACCGCACCAGCGGCGCCGGGCGGTCCGTCAAGCGCGTCGCGCTGCCGCAGGAGCTTCAATATCCGCGCATCGGTACCATCCTGCGGCGCGACGGCCAACTGTGGCTCGGCACTTTCGAGGGCCTGCTGCGCTACGATGTCGCCGCCGGCACCATCAAACGCTACATCCAGGGGCCGGCGGAGAGCGGCGGCCTGACCGACAACCGCATCCACGCCGTGGTGCCCGACGGCGACGGCACGCTGTGGATCGCCACCCGCAATGGCCTCAATCGCCTCGATCCGGCCAGCGGCAAGGTGGAGCAGATCACCGCCGCGCCGGCCGTTCCCACCGCGCTCTCCGAGGCCGTCATCAGTTCCCTGGCGATCGATGGCCGCGGCAGGCTGTGGGTGGGCACCTACGGCGGCGGCATCTGCGTGATGACGGGACGCGACGCTCGGGGCACGCCTATATTCGAACGCGTCGGCGTCGCCGAGGGACTATCGACCGGCACCATCATGGCGCTGCGGCCGGACGCCGCCGGCCGCATCTGGGCCGCCACCTCGGACAGCATCGCCGTGGTCGACGTCACCACGCTCAAGGCGCGCGCGCTGGCCCGCCCCGACGGCCTGGCGTTCCGCACCTTCTTCATCGGCGCCAGCACCGTCACCGACCAGCGCGATTTGCTGTTCGGCGCCACCTCCGGCATGGCGGTGGTGTATTCCGGCCGCCTGAACGACTGGAGTTACCGCCCGCCGCTGGTCATCAGCGCCGTGCGGGTCGACCAGCGCGCGCTGACGCCGGACCAGCTTAGCGCGCCCGAAGGTCCGACCCTCACCTTGACGCCGGACTCGCGCAACTTCGAGGTCGAACTGGCGGCGCTGGACTACTCCGCGCCCCAGCGCAACCGCTACGCCTACCTGCTCGAAGGCTTCGACCGGCGCTGGACCGAGGCCGACGCAAGCCGCCGCGTGGCCGGCTACAACAGCCTGCCGCCGGGCACCTACCGTTTGCGCCTGCGCGGCAGCAACCGCGAGGGCCTGTGGAATGTCGACGAGCTGTCGCTGCGGGTGGTGGTGCTGCCGGCCTGGCACCAAACCTGGTGGGCCAGGTCCGGCTACCTGCTGGCCGCGTGCCTGCTGGCGTGGGCGCTGATGCGCTGGCGCGTCCGGCAGCTGCACAACAAGGGCGAGGCCCTGCAGGCGCTGGTCTACTCGCGCACCAGGCATCTGGAAAAGCTCAACGCCATCGTCAAATCGATCAACGAGCAGCTGGACTTCGACGCGCTGCTGCAGACCATCCTGCAGGAATCAACCGTCATCAAGGGCATCGACTCGGCCCTGGCGCTGGTGCGCGAAGCCGGCACCGAGACGCTGACGCTGCACGCGGCCTGGGGCCGCATCGACGCCGCCGCCGACGCCTATAGCGTCGACCTGCGCCAGGCCGAGCTGCGCTACGCCCCGCCCGACGCCATGATCGCGCCGGACATCTTCGAAATCCACCATCGCAATCCGCTGCCGGGCGACGTCTGCGCGATGCTGGCGGTGCGCGTGGTGATCGACGGCCAGGTCGAGGGTTATCTGATTTTCGAGAACTACCAGTACCCGACCAGATTCGAGGCGAGCGACCTCGATCTGCTCAAGGCGCTGAAGGAGCCCTTCGTATCGGCCTACCAGAAGGCGCGGGCGCTGCGCATGATCGAACAGGCGCGCGCCAACGCCGAAGCGGCGACCCGCGCCAAGAGCGAATTCCTGGCCAACATCAGCCACGAGATCCGCACGCCGATGAACGCCATCCTCGGCTTCGCCGGCCTGGGCACCCACCTCGACCTGCCGCCGCAGCCGCTGGACTACTTCCGCAAGATCGGCCGCGCCGGCCAAAGCCTGCTCGAGATCATCAACGATGTGCTGGACTTCTCGAAGATCGAATCGGGCAAGCTGGAACTGGAGGCGCTGCCCTTCGACCTGCCCGACACGCTCAACCAGCTGGCCGACCTGTTCTCGTGGCGTGCCGCCGAGCGCGGGCTCGAACTGGTGATCTGGTCGGCCCCGGAGGTGCCGGCCAACCTGCTGGGCGATCCGCTGCGTCTGAGCCAGATCTTGGTCAACCTGGTCGGCAACGCGCTCAAGTTCACTGCGCGCGGCCACATCGAACTGCGGGTGGAGCTGGACCCGAACGTCGCCGCCACCGACATGGCCGCGGGCGCGCTGGCGCTGCGCTTCACCGTCGAAGACAGCGGCCTCGGTATCAGCGGCGAACAGCAGGCGCGTTTGTTCCAGGCTTTCGCCCAGGCCGACGCCAGCACCACGCGCCTGTACGGCGGCACCGGACTGGGACTGGCGATCTCGCAGCAGCTGGTGCGCAAGATGGGCGGTGTCATCGCCGTCGACAGCGAGCCTGGCGTCGGCAGCAGCTTCAGTTTCACGGTGCAGCTGCAACCGGCCGCCGACCAGACCCCGCGCCTGCCTCCGGTACCGGCGCAGGTGCTGGGCAAGCGCGTGCTGGTGGTCGACGATTGCGAAGCGGCGCGCCACATGTTGACGATACAGCTGGGCGCATTGGGCCTGCGGGCACGCGCCGTGGCCTCCGGCGCGGCGGCCATCGCCGCGCTGCGGCTGGCCCCTTGCGACGTGCTGCTGATCGACGCCGACATGCCGGACATGGACGGCATCGCCACGCTGCGCGGCATCGGCGACGATCCAGCCATTTCCGGCGTGCCGGCCATCCTCATGGTCACCGCCTATGCGCGCGATCACGATATCGAGGTCGCCGAGCAGACCCGCCGCATGCCCTTCATCGACAAGCCGGCCAATCCCTATTTGCTGCGCAGCGCGATCATGACTGCGCTCGGCCTGGACGCCGGACAGCCCGCCGTCAAGCTGTCAGCGCCGCCGTCGTTCGCGGTGCAGCGCATACGCGGCGCGCAGGTGCTGGTGGTCGACGACAACAGCATCAACCAGCAGGTGGCAAGCGAAATCCTGCAGCGCGCCGGCGTCCGCGTCGACCTGGCCGGCAGCGGCGAGGAAGCGGCGCGCATGGTCCAGGCGCGCCGCTACGACGCGGTGCTGATGGACATACAGATGCCCGACATGGACGGCTACCAGGCCACGGCGCTGATACGCGCCGACGAGCGCCACGCCGCGCTGCCGATCATCGCCATGACGGCGCACGCGGTGGCCGGCTACCGCGAGCGGTGCCTGAGCATGGACATGAACGACTACGTCACCAAGCCGATCGACCCCGACACGCTGTACGCGGTGCTGGCCACCTGGGTGCCGCACGACGCGGGACGCGCGCCGCCGGACGATCGCGAGTCGCCGCGCGACGCAGGCCTGGCGCCGGCGACGAGGGCTGCGTCCCCGCACGCGCGTCCGGGCATCGACATGGAGGCGGCGCTGGAACGGCTGGGCGGCCACAGCGCCCTGCTGACGCGGCTGTTAAGCCTGTTCGCACAGGATTTCGCGGCCACTTTGCAACACATTCATGATGCAATCGACGCCGGCGATCCGGCACGGGCGGCCGATCTCGTGCACAAGATCCGTGGTGCGGCAGGAAACATTTCCGCGCCCGACCTTTTTGCCACGGCAACCGCGCTGGAGGAGCATCTCAGGGAGCGCGAACCCGCGTTGCCCCGGTTGTTGAGCGATTTCGAGCAGGCATTCGACATTGTGATGCACAGCGCGCATGAAGAAGTCGCTAAGCAAACAACCGGCGCCATCCTCGCCGGCGGCAAGTAGCGCCCCATCCGACTTGCATTTTGCTATGTTGAAATTTCTTGAGGTGGCTCATGCTTTGGCCTAGCATGAACTTGCGTATTGATACGCTTCAACCTGCCCTCTCACACGAAAGGTGATCACATGGCCTCGCATTCCCCACAAGATCTCGACCTGCTGCTGTCCAAACTCGCCGGCGATGACGTCTTCCGCCAAAGCTTCCTGAACGATCCGCACACGGCGCTCGGCGGCTTGGGCATCCGCATTGACGCCGCCCGGATTCCGGCCGTGCGCAGCCTGCCGTCGAAGAAAGTCCTCGCCGCCAATCGCCATGCGATCAAAGGCAAACTCGAAAACGCCGCCGGCGCGATTCCGTTCTTCCTGTCCGGCCAGCGTTGACCGCGCAGCCGTGCCTCAGTCGAATGTCACCCGCGCGAGCGCTCCCTTGTTGCCGCTGGCCCAAGCCGTCTTGCGGCCAGCGGCAAAGCTGATCGCGTCGAAGCCGCCGACCGAGGCCGGATAGGCCAGCGGCGTCCACGTCCGGCCATCATCGCTCGACAGATCGGCGCCCGACGGGCCGACCGCCACCAGCGACTTTCCGCCGCCGGGCAGATACTTCACCGCCGAGCGGTAACCGGACAATCCTTTTTCGCGCACCAGCGACCAGCTTTTGCCGCCATCGCTGGTGACGGCGGCACTGTTGACGGCTGCGCCCTCCTGCTTGTAGTCTCCGCCGACGATCACGCCATGCAGCGCATCGCGGAAGGTGATCGAGAAGATGCCGGCCGACTCGCTGCTATCGAGCGGCGCCTGCACCACGCTCCAGGTTTTGCCGCGATCGCCCGTGTGCAGCACCCGGCTGCCGGTGGCGATCCAGGCGTCGTCGCGGCCGGCCATGGCGATGTTGGAACCGCTGGCGGAGAACGCGCCCTCGTTCGGCAGCGCCGGCGGCAGCGCAGTGGCCGGAATCTTGGTCCATGTGGCGCCGCCGTCGGCGGTGCGCAGAATCTGCAGGCGGCCATCGATCGCATCGCCGATCACCAGGCCGTTGTCGGCATCCCAAAACGTCATCGCATCGAGAAACCCCTTGGGGTCCGGATTGACATACTGCTGCGTCCACGTGACGCCGGCATCGGTGGTCTTGAAGATGCGTGACGCGGCCGCAGGCCCAATGCTCAACAGGTAGGCGGTGCGGGCGTCGACGGCGTCGATATCGCGGAAATCCAGCGGCGTCGCCTGCGCGTCGACCGGCGGCGTGAGACTGCGCCAGGTGGCGCCACCATCGGCGGTGCGCAGCACGGCGTTACCCGACCCGCTGGCCCATGCCACGCTGTCGTCGACGGCGCTCACGCCGCGCAGCCGGGCGGCGACACCGCTGGCCTGCTTGTCCCAAGTGGCTGACGGTGCGTCGGCAAACGCGCATCCGGCGAACAAAACGATCGGCATCAAAAAGAGTGTTTTCATAGTCAGGAAAATAGTCGCGATCCAGACATCATAAACACGTAGCGCGGATTAGCGAAGCGTAATCCGCGATGGCGGCGACACCGGCGGCTCAAGGCTCGTACCGCATCTCCACCGTATCCTGCGCGCCCGACGCCGCGCCGCACCCACAAACCGCCACCACCATATCCTTCAGCGGATCGAGTCCCAAAGCCCGCTCGATATCGACCTCATTGACCGCCGCCGTCACAAAGGCCGGCAGCCCCGCCTCCGTCGCCAGCAGATAAAACGTCTGCGACAGGTGTCCGGCATCCAGCAACAGCGCCCGATATGCCTTGGCATGATTGCGGTACTTCCAAAAATTGCGCTCCACGCGCGCGGCCAGCACCACCATCATCGGCGCATCGACAAACCAATCCTGATCGGCCACCATGCGCATCGCCAGTTCCGCCGTTTGCGTGGTATCCATCGCCGCCAGCGGCTCCAGCGCATGCCGCACCGGGTGGTAGTGGTAGAGCCCCGGCGCCACGCCCTCCACGCGCTGCGCCAGCACATAAGCTTCGGTCGGATGCAGTCCGCCGGCGGAGGGGCTCAGTTTTTTCAACACAAAGGCATCGGGCGCCATCTCGCGCTGCCCCTGCGAGCCGAAGGCGCGCTGCAGCAGCCGCGATGCGGTGGCCAGCGGCAGCGTGGCGACCGCGTCGAAGTTACGACCGGTGTAGCGTTTGAAAAGCGTCTCGTCCAAGCCGGCGCGCTCCGGCGCCGGCAGCGGCAGCTCATCGGCGGCGCCGACGCCGCGCTCCACCGCCGGTCCGGGCGGCGTGCCATACGACTCCACCAGCTCTTCGAAGCTGGGAAACTGCATGCCCTTGTCGACCCGCATATCGCCCCAGCGGCTGAACATGTGCGCGGTCGCCGACAAGGGGCGCCAGTGCTGCGAACGCAGCACTTCGTCGCGTTCGCGCATCGCCGCGCCTTCCGGCGCATCGCAGAGCAGCAGCCCAAGTTCCAGCAACCGTGCAATGACGTCTGGCGACGACCGCTGCTCGCAGACGGCGCGATCCTGCCACAACGTCAGGCTGATGGCACCCAGTGCCAGCATCTCGTCGGTGCCGATCTCGATCTCCGTACCCAGGTGCGGCGCCAGCGCGATCCAGCGCACCGTCGCGCCCAGCGCGCTCTCACCCGCGAACAGCGAGGACCAATCGATATCGAGATCCTCGCGGGGTTCGACAAACAGCACGGCGCAACGTCTGATCAACATGGTGGTCTCACCTTCGGCGATTATGGTGCGATTTCGGTCAACGCGTAAGCTGTATTGCGTCCTCCTGCATCCATTTTACGCAGAACGCCGCGCATGACCAAATCGGTGACGTCGCGCAGGGCCGTGGGCCGCATTCACCGCACGCTCTAGATATGTACCGCATAATTTGCGGAGAATCTACTTTATTGAGAGCCGCCATCGCGCCAGCTCCGAGTAGCATGGCTGGTTTTGGCCGATCCGACTGTGCAGCAGCACCAATTCCCGCACGGTCCAGCGGATCGCCGGCACGGGCTCCGGGACGACAGCGAAGTCGTCGTATAGCAGGGTAATGTGCGGTGTGTAGGTGCGCGAGCCGCTCGCGATGCCGACCTCGAGCAGCGCTTGCGCCAGATTTTTGTAGAGGGCCTTCAGGTGGGCCGCGCCATCACCGCCGGTCAGGACGAACGGCCGGTGGCGTGCGCGGTTGACGAACGACTGCGCCGCGTCGAAGGCGACCTCGAACTCCTGCGTGGCAGCCGCCACCAAAGCCGCCGCCTGCCCGGCCCGAGCGATCAAACCGGCCGGCACGCCGGGAAAGCCGCCAAGGAAGCACAAGGTCGCGTGCAGTTTGGCGTCGGCGAGCGGCCGGCCGCGCAAGCCGTGACGGGTTCTCAATGACGCCGTCAGCAGCTTGATTTCGGCAATCGCGGCGGCATCCGGCACGACCGCGAAAAATAGCCGGTCCGTGAGTGCCGGTGGCGGTTCCGGCTCAGGTCCAGCGCCCTGAAACGAAGCGCCTGCGGAGGCGCCAGCGGCTTGTGCCATTATTTCACCCGCTGCTTTTCCAGCTTGCGCGCCAGTGTGCGCCGGTGCATGCCGAGCCGGCGTGCGGCTTCGGAGATATTGAAGTCGGTTTCCGCCAGCACCGTGTGGATATGCTCCCACTCCAGCGTCTTGATCGACGTCGAACGGTTGGTCAGTTCCAGCTCTGCCGCGCCGGCCACGTGCTCGAACGCGGCCTCGATATCGTCGGTGTTGGACGGCTTGGCCAGGTACTGGCAGGCGCCCAGCTTGATCGCCTCGACCGCCGTGTTGATGCTGGCGAAGCCCGTCAGCACCACGATCAGCATCTCCGGGTCGTGCTGGTGCAGCATCTGCACGCAGGCCAGTCCGGACGAGTTTCCCTTCAATTTCAAATCGACCACCGCGTAGCCGGGCGAGTGCTCCACCAGCACCGCGCTGGTCTCGTCGACGTTCTCGGCCAGCAGCACCTTGTAGCCGCGCCGCTCGAACGAACGGCTCAGGGTGCGGGCGAACGCCGCATCGTCTTCGACCAGCAATAGCAAACGTTGTTCTTCAGTAGTCATGTTGAGCTTGTTCCGATTTGATTTCGATGGCCGACAACGGCAAGGTCAACCGCACCATCGCCCCACCCTGCTCCAGATTACTGGCGGTGACGGCGCCACCCAGGGTGCGCGCCACGTTCACCACCAGAAACAGCCCCAGCCCGCCGCCCGGTCGTCCCTTGCTGGAGTTGTACGGCTTGCCGAATTGCGCCAGCATCGCCTCGGCGAAGCCCGGACCGGCGTCGGTCACCTGTAGCACCAGCGCGTCTTCCTCGCGGCTGGCCTCCATGCGCAACCACTGCGGCGAGGCCTCCAGCGCATTATCCAGCACATTGCAGATCATCTGCTTGAGCGTCGAATCGGACACCACCGGCAGGTCGGGATCGATGCGGTTTTCGAATTCGAACGCCACCACGGGACGGCCGATGCGCCACTCGGCCACCACCTCGTCGAGGAAGGTGTTGATGGTGGTCGCGGCCGACGATTCGCCGCGCGCCTCGCCGGCCGACAGCAGGATGCCGCTGACGATGGACTTGCAGCGCTTGAGCTGCGTCTGCATCTCGGCTATCTCCTCGAGCAACACCGGGTTGCCCTTGAACTCGGGCATGTGTTTCCAGTCGCCAAGGATGACGGCCAGCGTGGCCAGCGGCGTGCCCAGTTCGTGCGCGGCGCCGGAGGCCAGCAGGCCCATGCGGATGATGTGCTCTTCCTCGGCCGCGCGCTGGTGCAGCGCCGCCAGCCTGGCGGCCGTGGTGCGCATATTGCGTGTAATACGACTGATAAACACCACCAGCAGCGCCGCGTCGAGGATAAAGCAGACCAGCATGCCCTGCACATACAGGCTGAGGATGCCGCGCTCGTGGTCTTGAGGCAGCCGCAACGGTTCGGAGAACAGCGCCAGCCAGGCGATACAGGCGCCGGTGACGGCCACGATGGTCCAGGTCGACCATGCCTCGAGCAGCACCGCACCCAGGATCACGTGCAGCAGGTAAAGAAACACGAAGGGATTGGTGGCGCCGCCGCTGAGGTAGAGCTGGGCGGTCAGGCTGGCGACGTCCACCGTCAGCGCCAGCAGCAGTTCGTTGTTGGAGACGACCTGGTTTTCCTGCCAGCGCAGGGTGCTGGCGATGTTGAAGGCGATCAGGCAGGCCAGCACGTTGAGCATGGCCGGCATCGGCAGCTGCACGTTCAGCAGCTGCGAGGCGGCGGCGATGGTGGTGATCTGGCCGATCACGGCGATCCAGCGCAGCTGGATCAGCTGCTGCATGTTCTTGTGGCCGGCCGCGTGCGTGATGGTGTTGGCCGACGCTTTCACGGCGGCCAGCGGTTCAACCACGGGGGCGTTGGGACGACCGCGGTCGAAAGGGTTGGGGTATTTGGTCGCCATCCCTATTATTTTACGTGATCAACGCTCCTTGCGTGCATCCCTTGTAACCCACCATGTGGCGCCTGCCACCATCAGCGCCAGCCCGAACCAGGTGATGGCGTAGACAAGGTGGTTGTTGACGAAGGAGATCACCGTCAACCCGCCAACCGGGCGCACGCTTTCGCCGGGAAGCGCCACCTGCGCGGAGGCGGCATCGGCGTCGACGAAATACGGCGCCACCGCCGGCAAGCCGCGCGCCCGGGCGATGGCCGGTAAATCGCGCGTGTACCAGTCGTTGCGTTCGGGTTCGTTCGCGCGCAGCGAGCTGGGCTTCTCGCTGACGCGCAACAGGCCGGTGACGGTCACCGCAGGCCCGCCGGCGACCGCCGCGCAGGCGTTGGCGGGCGCAAGAGCCGGCGCCGGGCGCGGACTCCAGCCGCCCGTTCCCGTCGGCACAAAGCCGCGATTGATCATGACGATGCCGCCGTCGGCCGTGCACAGCGGCGTCAGCACCCAGTAGCCAGTGCCGCGCTCGAGCGACGCCCGGGTCCACGTGCTCGACGCCGTCAGGTAGGCGCCGCTGATGCGCACGGGGCGGTACTCGTCGTTCTCGGCGTTGACGCGCTGCCATTCGGCAATGCCCGGCGCCGGCGTCGGCGCCGCGTGCACGCGCTGCCCGACCCTGTCGATCAACGCCAGTTTCCATTGCAACCTGAATATTTGCCACGTTCCCAAAGCAAAAAACCCTGCGAACATCACCCCGGCCACGAGGGCCAGGATGACGCGCAGGGCGCGGGAACGTTGGCGCAGTGCGCCAGTCGTCATTTCATGTCGTGCATGCTGTGCACATCCGAGCCCATCGAAGGCATCATGTTCAGGTTCATATGGTACATGACCCAGATCGAACCGGCCAACACGATCACCAGCAACACCAGCGTGAACATCAGCGCCAGCATCGACCAGCCGCCTTCGTTCTTGCCGTTCATGTGCAGGAAGTAGACCATGTGCACCACCATCTGGACGCCGGCGAAGGCCAGGATCACGGCGGCCGTGGTGCTGGACTTGTCGAACACCTTGGCCATCACCAGCCAGAACGGAATGGCCGTCAGGATGACCGACAGCACGAAGCCGATGGCGTAATCGCGCAGGCTGCCGTGGGCGCTGCCCTCTTCGCCGTGACCGTGGTCGTCATGACCGTGGCCGTGGTCGTGGCCGTGGTTATTTGGCGCGCTCATGGCAGAACTCCCATCAGGTAAACAAAGGTAAATACACCGATCCAGATCACGTCCAGGAAGTGCCAGAACATCGACAGGCACATCATGCGACGCTTGTTCTCGACCGTCAGGCCGTGCTTTTTCAGCTGGAAGATCAACGTGACCAGCCAGATCGTACCGAAGGTCACGTGCAGACCGTGGGTGCCGACCAGCGCGAAGAACGAGGTCAGGAACGCGCTGCGCTGCGGACCGGCGCCGATGTGGATCAGGTGCAGGAACTCTTCGATCTCCAGGAACAGGAACGCCAGGCCGAACAGGCCGGTGATGCCCAGCCAGATCATGGCGAACTTCAGGCTCTTGCGCTGGGTGGCGATCATGGCAAAGCCGTAGGTGATCGACGACAGCAGCAGGAACGCGGTGTTCAGGGCGATGGTGCCCAGTTCGAACAGCTCGGCGCCCGACGGGCCGCCCGCATAGCTGCGGCCGAGCACGGCGTAGGCGGCGAACAGCGCGCCAAACAGCAGGCAGTCGCTCATCAGGTACAACCAGAAGCCCAGCAAGGTGCCGTTCTCCGGATGGTGGTCGGCTACATAGTAGCGCGCGCTTGGGTCGTCGCTCAGGGCGGCGTTAGCGGTAATATCAGACATGGCTTTCCAGCAAACGAGTGTGCGCTTCTTCGGTACGGACAACTTCTTCCGCCTTGATGTAGAAATCGCGCTTGTAGTTAAAGGTGTGCGTGATGATGGCGGCCATCATGGCGACAAAGCCAATGATCGCGAGCGGCCACATCTGCCAAACCAGGGCAAAGCCCATCACGAACGACAGTGCCGAGATGATGAAGCCGGCGCCCGTGTTCTTCGGCATGTGGATGTCGACGAAGCCCTTGGTCGGACGCTTGTAGTTGTGCGCCTTCATGTCGGCCCAGCTGTCGCTGTCATGCACCACCGGCGTGAACGCGAAGTTGTAGTCCGGCGGTGGCGACGAGGTCGCCCACTCCAGCGTACGGCCGCCCCATGGGTCGCCGGTGACGTCGCGCAGCTTCTCGCGGTCGCGCCAGCTGACATAGATCTGCATCAGGAACGCGCCGATACCGCCGGCGATGATCAGCGCGCCGATGGCGGCGATGACGAACCAGATTTGCAGCGACGGATCGTCGAAGTGGTTCATGCGGCGGGTGACGCCCATGAAGCCCATCACGTACAGCGGCGTGAACGCAACCCAGAAGCCGACCAGCCAGCACCAGAAGCAGACCTTGCCCCAGAACTCGTCCAGGCGGAAGCCGAACGCTTTCGGGAACCAGTAGTTCATGCCGGCGAACAGGCCGAACACCACGCCGCCGATGATGACGTTGTGGAAGTGGGCGATCAGGAACAGCGAGTTGTGCAGCACGAAGTCGGCCGGTGGCACGGCCAGCATCACGCCGGTCATGCCGCCGATGACGAAGGTCAGCATGAAGCCCACGGTCCACAGCATCGGCACGTCGAAGGTGATGCGGCCCTTGTACATGGTAAACAGCCAGTTGAAGATCTTGGCGCCGGTCGGGATCGAGATGATCATCGTGGTGATGCCGAAGAACGAGTTGACGCTGGCGCCCGAACCCATGGTGAAGAAGTGGTGCAGCCATACCAGGTACGACAGGATGGTGATCAC
Source organism: Duganella sp. AC917 (assembly GCF_979258245.1). NCBI lineage: Bacteria > Pseudomonadati > Pseudomonadota > Betaproteobacteria > Burkholderiales > Oxalobacteraceae > Duganella > Duganella sp. AC917. The sequence continues at coordinate 1,721,665 of NZ_OZ409848.1, read as the reverse complement.
GACGGTCGCGTACACCATCGAGGTGTAGCCGAACAGGCGCTTGGCGCTGAAGGTCGAGACGATTTCCGAGAACACGCCGAACACCGGCAGGATCAGAATGTACACCTCGGGGTGGCCCCAGATCCAGATCAGGTTGACGTACAACATCGGGTTGCCGCCGAGGTCGTTGGTGAAGAAGTTGGTGCCGACCATGCGGTCGAGCGACAGCATCGCCAGGGTCACGGTCAGGACCGGGAACGACGCGACGATCAGGGCGTTGGTGCACAGCGCGGTCCAAGTGAAGACAGGCATCTTCATCAGGTCCATGCCCGGCGCGCGCATCTTGACGATGGTGGCGATCAGGTTGACGCCAGACAAGGTCGTCCCTACCCCGGCAATCTGCAATGACCAGATATAGTAGTCGACCCCCACGTCCGGACTGGCCATGATGCCCGACAGCGGCGGGAACGCCAGCCAGCCGGTCTTGGCGAATTCGCCGACGAACAGCGACACCATCGTCAGCATCGCGCCGAAGGTGGTCATCCAGAACGAGAAGTTGTTCAGGAACGGGAACGAGACGTCGCGCGCGCCGATCTGCAGCGGCACCACGTAGTTCATCAGGCCGGTGACCAGTGGCATTGCCACGAAGAAAATCATGATCGTGCCGTGGGCCGTGAAGACCTGGTCGTAGTGGTGCGGCGGCAGGAAACCGGCGTTGTCGCCGAAGGCCATCGCTTGCTGGGCGCGCATCATCAGCGCGTCGGCGAAGCCGCGCAGCAGCATGATGATACCGAGGATCATGTACATGATACCGATGCGCTTGTGGTCGATACTGGTGATCCAGTTCTTCCACAGCGGGCCCCACAGGCGGAATTTGAACATGACGGCGAGGAAGGCCAGGCCTCCGATCGCCACCATGGCGAAGGTGCCGATCAGAATGGGCTCATGCAGCGGGATCGATTCCCACGACAGGCGACCCAGGATCGGGTGGTTGGGTGTCAAGGTATGTTCAGACATGGTCATTCTTTACGGATAGGTTGGGCGGTGGCGGCAACGTCGGTCTCACAGACGTCTTTGTCCAGCGCTTTGACTGCGGCCGCCGCCTTGATGCGTGTGGCGTCCTGGTGCATCAAGGTGTTCATGCAGACCGACCCTTCGACCACGCAACGGTTCAGCACGAGGTCGTACAAACCCTTGTCGACATTGCTGAAATGCATGATCGGGTGCTTGATGGTCGGCTTGTCCAGCGCCACGAACTCGGCACGGGTCAGCGCGCCGGTCGCGCCGCGGGTCTTTTCAACCCAGGCGTCGAAGTCGCCCTGGCTCACGCCGTGGTACTTGAAGCGCATCTGCGAGAAGCCGGCGCCGCTGTAGTTCGACGAGAAGCCGTCATACACGCCCACCTTGTTCATTACCGCGTTCAGCTGCGTCTCCATGCCCGGCATGGTGTAGATCATGCCGGCCAGCGCGGGAACGTAGAACGCGTTCATCACGGTCGACGAGGTCAGCTTGAAGCGCACCGGCACGTCGATCGGGGTCACCAGCTCGTTGACGGTGGCGATGCCCTGCTCTGGATAGATGAACATCCACTTCCAGTCCATCGCCACGACCTGGATCTCCAGCGGCTTGACGCCGGCGGCGACCGGACGGTGCTGGTCGATGCGGCTCAGCGGACGGTACGGGTCCAGCAAGTGGGTGTAGATCCAGGTGATCGCGCCCAAGACGATGATGATCAGCAGCGGAGCGCCCCAGATCATCAGTTCGAGCTTGGTCGAGTGATCCCAGTTCGGTTCGTATTTGGCGGAAGTATTTGCCTTCCTGTAGCGCCAAGCGAACAGACAGATCAAAATCATAACGGGTACGATAATCAACAGCATCAGCAATGTGGAAACAATGACAAGGTTTCCTTGCTGAGCGGCGATATCTCCGGACGGGTTCAACACGACCGTGTTGCAGCCAGCAAGCCACAACAACGGTGCGAGGAATAGCCCACGACGAGCGATAGGAGGAATCATGCGGTAATTTACGTCACAGGAATTAGATAACATGCTACTGTACCTATTACGGAATGTTCTTGCCATTGGACACATTGTCCTAGTGGCCCGGGGACATGATCGTGATAAAAATTTTTTCATATACGAGACGAGACCATGGCCAACACGACTACATTAACGGGCGTCACAGCTGGCGTCCCTGAGCATCAAACCAGCCAAGGCGCGCGCAACATCAATGCCCGGGATGGGGATATTTCACCCGGCGAAATCGCCATCGGCGTGGTCATCGGCCGCGCCTCCGAATACTTCGACTTCTTCGTCTACGCCATCGCCTCGGCGCTGGTGTTCCCGTCGGTGTTCTTCCCGTACGAGAGCCGCCTTGACGGAACACTATACGCTTTCGCGATTTTCTCGCTAGCATTTATTGCCCGGCCGATAGGCACTGTGGCATTTATGGCCGTACAACACCGGTTCACCCGTGAGACCAAGCTGATGCTTGCGCTGATGGTGATGGGCGTGTCCACCGCCGGCATCGCCTTCCTGCCGGACTACGCGTCGCTGGGCACCACGTCGATCGTGATCCTGTCGCTGCTGCGCATCGGCCAGGGCATCGCCCAGGGCGGTTCGTGGGACGGTCTGCCGTCGCTGCTGGCACTGAACGCGCCCGAAAACAAGCGCGGCTGGTACGCGATGCTGGGCCAGCTGGGCGCGCCGATCGGCTTCATCATCGCCGCCGGACTGTTCGCCTACATGATGGCAACGCTCAGCTCGCTCGATTTCCTCGACTGGGGCTGGCGCTATCCGTTCTATGTGGCCTTCGCCATCAACGTGGTCGCGCTGTTCGCCCGCCTGCGCCTGGTGACCACGCATGAATACTCGCACCTGCTCGACGAGCGTCAGTTGGAGCCGGTCAGCGTTGTCGAATTGATCAGCAAACAGGGCCGCAACGTCGTCATCGGCGCGCTGGCCGCGCTGGGCAGCTACGCGCTGTTCCACCTGGTGACGGTGTTCCCGCTGTCCTGGATCAGCCTGTACTCGCCGCGCGCCGTCTCCGGCTTCCTGCAAGTGCAGATGGTCGGCGTGGTATTGATGACGATCGGCATCATTATTTCGGGCATCGTCGCCGACCGCTACGGCCGCCGCCGCACCCTGGGCACGCTCGCCATCATGATCGCCATCTTCAGCGCGGTCGTGCCGTATCTGATCGACCAGGGCGAAACCGGCCAGGACATCTTCATCCTGCTGGGCTTCTCGCTGCTGGGTCTGTCCTACGGTCAGGCCGCCGGTGCCGTCACCGCCAACTTCGAGCAGCGCTTCCGCTACACCGGCGCGGCGTTGACGTCCGATCTGGCGTGGCTGGTCGGCGCCGGTTTCGCGCCGCTGGTGGCGCTGGGCGTGTCGGCGCACTTCGGTCTGGCCTATGTCGGCCTGTATCTGCTGTCGGGCGCCGTGGCCTCGCTGGCCGCGCTGAGCCTGAACCGCAGGCTCGATATCCGTAACTGATCGTCGCAACGAATTGATCGTCGTAACTAATAATAATATGCACTAGACCTGCTTCAGGAGGCGGGGCCGCAATCGCGGCCCCTTTTCTTTCAGAGGAGACAACATGAAAGTATGTATCGTCGGCGCCGGCGCCATTGGCGGCTTCATCGGCACCCGTCTGGCCGCTGCGGCCGCGTGTGATTTAAGTGTGCTGGCGCGCCGCGCGGCACTCGTTTCATTGCAAGAACATGGCTGGCGCCTGCGCCAGGGCGACGTACTGACCACCGCGCCGGCCCGCGCCAGCGACGACGCCGCGCAACTAGGGCGCCAGGACGTCGTCATCGTCGCTGTCAAGGGCCAGGGCTTGACCGCCGTGGCGCGCGAGATCGGCCCGCTGATCGGGCCGGACACCGTGATCCTGCCGGCCATGAATGGCGTGCCATGGTGGTTCGGCCAGGGCGTGGCCGCCATCGGCGACCAGCCGTTGGCCAGCGTCGATCCGGAAGGCACGGTCACAGCCGCCTTGCCCTACAGCCAGGTGCTCGGCTGCGTGGTGCATGCCAGCACCTCATCGCCGGAACCGGGGCTGGTGGCGCACAAAATGGGCAACGGCCTGATCATTGGCGAGCCCGGCGGCGGCGATTCGGCGCGTGCGCGCCAGCTCGGCACGCTGCTGGGCGGCGCCGGCTTCGACGTCACCGTCTCCGACAACATCCGCTACGACATCTGGTACAAGCTGTGGGGCAACATGACCATGAACCCGGTGTCGGCCATCACCGGCGCCACGGCCGACCGCATCCTCGACGATCCGCTGGTAGCCGAGTTTTGCCGCGCGGCGATGCGCGAGGCCGCGCTGATCGGCGACCGCATTGGCTGCCACATCGAAGAAACGCCGGAACAGCGGCACGAGGTCACGCGCAAGCTCGGAGCCTTCAAGAGTTCGATGCTGCAGGACGCCGACGCCGGCCGGGTGCTGGAGCTCGACGCGCTGGTCGGCGCCGTGCGCGAAATCGGCCAGCGGCTGCACGTGCCGACGCCCCACATCGACGCGCTGCTGGGCCTGACCCGGCTGTTCGGACGCGTGCATGGCCTTTATCCTCACTAAACGCTGACAAAATCGGACGCCGGGGACGCTATCAGGCGTCTCCGTCCGCCGCCGCCGCCCACGTCGCGTGAGGCGTCACACTTCCATCCCAACCTCCATCGGTAAGTCACCGCGCATAGCAGGCCTCTCGAACGCACGGGGATTTGGGCGTAACCAGCCGGGCGCTCCGCCCCATGAGCGGCGCCGCAACTGCGCAATATTGATCCGTCATCGCCAGGTCACATTGCGCGGATAAGCTGTGCGCGGACCATACCGAGGAGCGCTGCGTGAAATTGAACGAACAAGAATTGCTGGAGCGCGTACACCGCGAGCTCACCGACAGCTACGACGAGGAACTGGAGATGGAACTGGAGGACCGCGAGATCGATCCGGTCACCAAGCTGGTCATCGAAACGGAACGCAGCGAAGCGGCCAAGGCCGCGCGCCGCCATTACTTCCGTGAACTGTTCCGCTTGCAGGCCGAGCTGGTCAAGCTGCAGGACTGGGTGGTGCACACCGGCCACAAGGTGGTGATCCTGTTCGAGGGGCGGGACGCGGCCGGCAAAGGCGGCGTCATCAAGCGCATCGTACAGCGCCTCAACCCGCGCGTGTGCCGCGTGGCCGCCCTGCCCGCGCCCAACAACCGCGAACGCACGCAATGGTACTTCCAGCGCTACACGTCGCACCTGCCGGCCGCCGGTGAGATCGTGCTCTTCGATCGCAGCTGGTACAACCGCGCCGGCGTCGAACGCGTGATGGGTTTTTGCAGCGACGAGCAATACGAGGAATTCTTCCAGACGGTGCCTGAGTTCGAGCGCATGCTGGCGCGCTCGGGCATCCAGCTGATCAAGTACTGGTTCTCGATCTCGGACGAGGAGCAGAACGCCCGCTTCCTGGGCCGCATCCACGATCCGCTCAAGCAATGGAAGCTGAGCCCGATGGACCTGGAATCGCGCCGCCGCTGGGAGGAATACACCAGGGCCAAGGAAATCATGCTGGAGCGCACCCATATCCCGGAGGCGCCGTGGTGGGTGGTGCAAGGGGTGGACAAGAAGAAGGCCCGCCTCAACTGCATCCACCATCTGCTGGGGCAGATGCCCTACGTCGAGGTCGAGCATCCGGCGATCCAGCTGCCGCAGCGCGAATACCACGACGACTATGTGCGCCGGCCGGTGCCGTCCGAAATCATCGTGCCGGAGATATACTAGCGGCTCGGGCTGGGCCGTCGGGGCCGCGTCCGCCAGCATACCCCGGGAGCGAGCATGACACTTGGAACCATCACACCGATACTGCGCAGCTTCGACGAAGCCAAGGCGCGCGAGTTCTACATAGACTACCTGGGCTTTTCGGTCGACTGGGAGCACCGTTTCGAGCCGGGCCTGCCGCTGTATATGCAGGTGTCGCGCGACGGGTGCGCGCTGCACCTGAGCGAGCACCACGGCGACTGCAGCCCCGGCGCCGCGCTGCGCATCGTCACCACCGACCTGGACGCCTTACACGCCGCGCTGACCGACAAGCAATACCAATACGCCCGCCCGGCAATCGAAGAAGTGCCATGGGGCGGGCGTGAAATGTCGATCAAGGATCCCTTCGGCAACCGCCTGACCTTTGTGGCGGCGGAAGAGGCCGAAGTCAGCCCGTAGTCAGGCCGATTCGGCCTGCGGTGCCGCTTCCACCTGCAAGCCGAACGGCAGCTGGGTGCCAAGGAAGCTGAAGACGCGCTCGCCAAATTGCCCCGCCCGCCATAGCAGGCCACCGGCGATATCCTGGCCATCCAGCGGGTAGAACAGCAGGCGAAACGGACGCGCCTGGTCGGTCGCGCTGAGCACAAAGCCAACGGCCCCGGCCGTAGTGCCCAGGCCGAAGCCCGCCAGCGGCACGGCCACAGCGCCTGTCAGCAGTGGCACCGACAGCGTTCCAGCCACAGGAACAGCCTGCGGTGGGCATCCGCGCCGTTGAACAGCGCGTTCAGCGGTAACGGCGCCATGCCGATGCTTAAGAGCAGCCCCTCGATGGGCACGGGCCGCAGGCCGGTAACCCTGCGAGCTCTTGAGCAGCAAATCGTCAATAATCTCATCCATGATTACCTCCATGCGGGTTGAGCGGCCACCAAACGCTAACCATGGTGACAGCAAGAACTTCCCTGCCTGAGGGGGCAGCCAGTTCAGCTTACCCGGCCAATGCACACGCATTCTGATCAGATCGATATTGCAGTCACCGTCCGCACATTTAACATTTTGAATTTACAAATCGTTAATATAGTTATTATAATTAAAACCCGATCATTGACATGAAATGGAATGGCTATGAGCTCGATAAGCAAGATAGGCGCGGGCACGCTGGCGCTGGCGTTGTTATCGGCCACCGGCACAGCACAGGCCGAGACCGTGACATATACCTTTACGGCGGTCGTCGACAGTGTGCTTTCACTACAATATTTTCAGGGCGGCTACGTCGACGGCGCCGAGCTGGATGGACATCGCATGGCGGTGAACGACCATCTGAGCGGCCGTATCAGCTTCGACTCCGCCGAACCGTCGTGGTTCTTCGACTATGGCGACTACAGCCTGGCTACCCTTCCGAAGTTCAGCCTGGAATACAGCTTCAAATCCGGCCTGAACGACTATGCCAGCACCTATACCGGATCGGCGAGGGTGATCGACATGCCCGATGGCGACTCTGTAGCGTTGGACAACACCAACTACTACGGCGGCACGCCACCGGGTCTGATCGGCGGCGCCGGGCTGGCTTTCGAAGATGGCAGCGGCACCTACCTGACATCGACCGCGCTGCCGGAATCGATCGACATCCACCGCCCGGGGCTGCATTCCAGGATCGGCGGCAGCTGGTACCGCACCAGCGACGAGACGGGGATCTTTTTCTGGGGCACCCTCACCTCCATCCAGCAGGTCACCGTGTCGCCAGTGCCGGAGCCGGAATCCGCCCTGTTGATGCTCGCCGGACTCGGCGCCGTCGGCGTGGCCATGCGCCGGAAACGCGCAAAAAAACCACCCGAAATCAAGCCTAATCGCGGCGCCTGATCGCTGCGCCGGCGATCCGGGGCCCCACGCCTGTGGCCGATGGACGTGGCGGCCGCCGGCGGCAAGCTGACCTTCGCTCAGATGTGCACGCCGGCCGGCATGCGCGACATCGCGCAATATGCCGACGTGGTGGCGCCGCCAACGCGCTCGATCATTCCGTTGAAGAAGGACGGCAGCCTGGACGCGCCAAGCTCCTTTGTTGACGATGCGCACAAAGCAGGCCTGCGCGTGGAACCGTGGACGTTCCGGCCGGAGAACCAGTTCCTGGCGGCCGACTTCCGCGACGGCGGCAGTTTGCAGGCGCGCAACGAGGCCGGCTCGATCGCCGAGATGAAGCGCTATATCGCCGTTGGCTTGGACGGCTTCTTCACCGACGACCCGGCGCTAGGCCGCGCCGCCGTCGGCGCCTAAAAGCCACTCCGGGGTCAAGTCTGTCATTCGGACACTAACTCATCCGTACAGCCATCGTAGCGTAGAGTCCGTGTCCGAATGACAGACTTGACCCCGGGGGGGTGGAACGGATTAGCGGCTGGCCTGGCGCGAGGTGTCGTCGGCTTTCGGTAAGCCGGCTGTCATGTCGATCCAGCTCGCTGGTTGCGGTTTTTTCGGCTCGCGTACGCCGAAGAAGCTGACCACCTGGTCGCCGTTGTTGTCGTAGAACTCGACCGAGGTGATGCCGGCGCGCTTGACCACCCAGCCGCTGGCGAAGGCGCTGTCACGCAGGTGCAAATTGAATTCCGGATCGAGCACGTTGAACCAGCCCGGCGAGGCGGCGACCTTGCCGACCTTGCCACTGAAGATCTGGATCGTCGAGCCATTGCCTAAAAAAACCATGATGTCGATCTTTTGCCTGGCCGTTTCTTCGAGCAGCTGGCGCACCGCTTGCGGCGTGATACGCGTGGCGGCGCCGGCCGGGGCGAGGCGCATCGCTTGCTGGCGCGAGACGCCGAATTCCGTCAGCAGGCGGTTGAACTGGTGCACGTCGTTGATTTCGTTCCAGGCCAGCTGGAATTCCTTGACGTCAATCTCGCTGTCCGGCTTTTCCTTGGCCTTGGCCGGTTGCGCGGCCACCCTCAGGTCGGCGCTTTGCGATGGCGCGCGGAAGTCGGCCACCAGCTGGTCGAACACCGGTACGCCGGCGTCGTTCTTGAGGTACAGCTTGTGCACGGCGTTGCCGCTGGCGTCGAAGAATTGCAGGCTGCGCGAGACGGCGCCGTCCTTGCCCGGCTGCGTGACCGCGAACGCGTATTTCCATTTGTCGAACGTGAAGCGCAGGTCAATTTCGCCGCCCAGATAGCCGCCGGCGATGTTGCGCAGGCGCGCCTCGCGCTCTTTTTGACGCCCCGTCCTCGACCCCGCCCCCGCCTGACGGCAATTCCACCACGCCCGCGCCACTATTCTCCTCATTGTGCTGAAATTGCCTTGGGCGGCGATCTGTCGCGCGACACACTTGCAATTTTATATTTACAATTCCTGAGTGCAATTAATATAATAAGTTCCCTACTTCACAACAGAGATTGGAATGGCTATGACCTGGACAACCAAGATGAACGCAGGCGTCGGCGCGGCGACGCTCGCGTTGCTGTTTGCCGCCAGCCCGGCGCGTGCGGAGACCGTGACCTACACTTTCACTGCCGTGGTCGATCAAGTGCTCGCTCTGTCGAAAGGCCAGGGCGGCTTTGTCGACAGCGCCGATCTGGCGGGCCATCACGTGGGGGTGAACGACCAACTAACCGGACGCATCAGCTTTGACATTGCCAATCCGGCCTCCTTCTTCGACTACGGCAGCTACAGCCTGAGCACGCTGCCAACGTTCAGCATGGAATACAGCTTCAAGTCCGGCCTGAATAACTATGCCAGCGCCAACTCGGGCGCGGTGACCGTGACGAACGGGGAGGCCAGCGATTCGATCTCGCTGGAAAATACCAACTACGGCTTCGGCGAGCAGCCCGATCTGAGCGGTGGCGCCGGGCTGGGCTTCAACGACGCCAGCGGCAAATACCTCAATTCGACGGCGCTGCCCTCGGCACTCGACATCGCGTACAAGGGTCTGGTGTCGACCATCGGCGCCGGCTGGTACCGTCAAAGCGACGATTACAGCCTGTCGTTCTGGGGCACGCTGACCTCCATCGAACGGGTCCAGGTCTCCGCCGTTCCTGAGCCGGAGTCGGCCATGATGATGCTTGCCGGCCTCGGCGCGCTCGGCGTGGCGCTGCGCAAACGCCGCGCTTAGTTCCCGGCAACCACGCCAGTATTACTCCCGAATGCGACAAGGGCGCCACTGACGTGGCGCCCGATCGGACCGAAATTCGTAGCCGTTGGTCGAAGAATCAGTACGCCGTTTGCGTGTACGGCCGCACCGCCGCACCCTTGCCCCATGCCTTGTTCGGCTGCTTCGACATCGTAAACACCAGTTCGCCGCCGGCCATGATTTGCTCGTGGCGCAGGAAGGTTTGCGCGAGCGGCTGGCCGTTCAGGGTCACGCCGTCGACATAGGCGTTGTCCGCGCTCAGGCCGACCGCGCGGATGGTGAAAGTCTTGCCGTTGGGCAGATTCATCACCGCCTTGTCGAGGAAAGGACGGCCGATCACGTACTCGTTGCTGCCCGGCGCCACCGGATAGAAACCCAGCGCCGTAAACGCCAGCCACGCCGACATCTGCCCCAGGTCGTCGTTGCCAGACAAGCCTTGCGGCGTGGCGTTGTACTGCGACGCCACCACCTGCGTCAGCCGCTGCTGGGTCTTCCACGGCGCGCCGGCGAAGTTGTACAGATAGGCCACGTGATGCGACGGTTCGTTGCCGTGCGCGTAGTGGCCGATCAGGCCGGAAATATCCTCCATGTGCGCATAGACGTTGTCGTCGACTTTGGCGTCGAACATCATGTCTATCTTGTTTTGCAGGCCGACATCGCCACCCAGCATCTTGATCAGGCCGGCGTTGTCATGCGGCGAATACCACGAATATTGCCAGGCGCTGCCCTCGGTGTAGTCGCTGCCGAAGTTCGAGCGCACCGAATCGAACGGCTCGCGGAACTTGCCGTCAGACTTCTTCGCGCGCAGGAAGCCGGTCTTGGTGTCGAACGAATTGCGGTAGTTCAGCGCCCGCTTGTAGTAGCGCGCGGCGACATCCTTCTTGCCCATCTTCTCGGCCATGCGCGCGATGGTCCAGTCGTCGAACGCGTATTCGACCGTCTTCGACGCCGCCTCCGGCTCCAGGTCGATCGGCACGTAGCCCAGTTTCATATAGTGTTGGAGGCCGCCGTAGGGACCATATTCGGCGCTGCTGGTCATGGCCTTGAGCGCCTCCTCGGCGTCGAAGCCCTTCATTCCCTTCATGTAGGCGTCGGCGATCACCGGCACCGCATGGTAGCCGATCATGCACCACGTCTCGAGCCCGTGGTACTGCCAAACCGGCAAAATGCCGTACGGGCTGGCCTTCTGCGACGCAATCAGCGAGCGCACGAAGTCGACGTTGCGCTGCTCCGGCTGGATCAATGTCAGCAGCGGATGCAGCGCGCGGTAGGTGTCCCACAGCGAGAAGGTGGAATGGAAGCGGAAGCCGTCGGCCTGGTGGACCTCGTTGTCCGGCCCGCGATAGCGGCCGTCGCGGTCCATGAACAGGCCGGGCGCCAGCATGCTGTGGTACAGCGCCGTGTAGACCATGGTTTTCATCGGCGCTGCCGCCTCGATCTCCACCGCGCCCAGCGCCTGGTTCCACGCGGCCGAGCCGTTGGCGCGCTCGGCGTCGAAGTCCCAGCCCGGCATCTCGGCCAGGTTGGCAATCGCGCCCTCCTCGCTGACGGCGGAAATGGCCACCTTCACCAGCAGCTTGCCGTCCGCCGGCACGCCGAATTCCAGCGCGCCGACCAGCGCCTTGCCTTCGACGAAAGGCTTGAGGTTCGGGTCGTCACCGGGACCGCTGCCGGGACTGGCGAAGCCCTTGTATTCGATATCGGTCTCCATATTGCGCAGCGCCCGCGCCGTCAGCGGCTGCGAAAAGGCGATGGCGAAATACAGCTGGCGGCCGGCCGCCCAGCCGCGCGTCTCGCGCATGCCGGTAATGAGCTTGTTGTCGCGCACGCGCAGGCGCGACCACAGGTTCTTGGCCTTGTAATCGTAGATGCTGCTGCGCAGGTCGAGTATCACTTTGGCCGAGGCGCCGGCGGCGTAACGGTAGCGGTGCAGGCCCACGCGCTCGCTGGCCGTCAATTCGACGTCGACCTCGTTATCGAGCAGCTTGACGGCGTAATAGCCCGGCTCCGCGCGTTCGTCCTTGTGGCTGAAACGCGAACGGTAGCCGCTGAAGGGACGCTCCGGATAGCCCGGCTCCAGTTTGGTTTCGCCGCTGTAAGGCATCAGCAGCACGTCGCCCAGGTCCGAATGGCCGCTGCCGGAAAAGTGCGTGTGCGAGAAGCCGAGGATGCTGTCGTCCTCGTAGCGGTAGCCGGCGGCCCAGGGATAGCTCTGGCGGAACGGCCGCACCTGCGTGTCCGGACTCAGTTGTATCATGCCGAACGGGCGCGCCGCGCCGGGGAAGGTGTGGCCGTCGCCGCCCGTGCCGATGAACACATTCACCGCTGCGGCGGGCGTGCCGGGCGCGGTCTGCGCCACCGACGTCGAAGGGATCAACAGAGACATCACCAGCGCGGCGGCCGGCAGTAAAGTAGTCGCGTTCATTCAGCTTCCTGGCTTCGTGGGAGGGGACAAACCAACTTTATAGCGCCAGAGTGACCGCCGGTCAACAAAATCGCCGCAGGTGCACCGCTGTTTAGTAAATGCGCTAAACAAGCCGTGGCGACCGGGGGCTGCGCTATTTGTACCAGGGCCGGGTGATCTGCAACGGCCTGACGTCGAGCCGCATGTTCAACACCGTGTAGGCGTCCATGGTGGCGGAGCTGTACCCGGTGGTGCCGGCGTCGCGCGTCAGCTTGAACTCGAAGCCGAGGTCCTGGCGCGGGTCCAGCGGACCGGCGACGGCGATACCGATCGCCTGCGTCTCGCTGTTGTCGACCAGTCTGGACATCAGGATCAGGATCGTGTTGTGGCCCAGCACCTCGGTCGAATACACCGGCTCCTTCAGATACGGCTTTTGCGGATCGACCTTGCCGTCGATCTTGTCGGCCGACGGGGTGTAGCGGCTGGTGGCCAGGTCGTAGCGGTCGTCGCGGTCCAGGTAGCTGAGCCGCGCATTGGACAGGTTGAAGTCCTTGACGTTCTTGTCGACCTTGGCCTGGGTCAGATCGACCAGCAGCGCGCCCTGGTAACCGACCACCTCCACCTGGCGCCGGCCGGTGATGATGACGGCGGAGTTCTCATCGATGCCGATGCCCAGTTTGTAGCCTTTCTTGAGCATCGCCGGCAGCATGCGGGCGAAGCGCCCGCGCGCCAGCAGGTGCTGGTCGACGAAGATCTCGTCGCCGATAAACCCCAGGCCGGCGGTCAGTTCGCGGCCGTTGACGCCCTCGCTCAAGGTGCCGAACACGGTCTTGGCGTCGTAGAACATGGTGCTGCTCATGATGGCCGCGCCGGCGCTGGTGCCGGCGATGACGCCGCCGCGCTCATAGACATCCCAGATCGCCTGCAGCACCGCGGTACGGGTGCCGTCCGGACGCACCAGCGCCTGCGTGATCAGCGCCTGGTCGCCGCCCGAGAAATAGACGCCGCCCGCCTCGCGGATCGAGCGGGCCAGGGTTTCGTCCTCGGCGTCGCGTTTGTAATCGCGGTCTTTCATGCGCACGGAGAGTGGCACGACAAAGCCTTCGGCGCCGTACTGCTTCAATCCCGCCACCAGATAGGCGCCCGAGCGCACCGGATTGGCCGAGGCGCTGGGTAGCACGGCGATGCGGGCGCCGGGACCTCCGGCCAGTTGCACCACGCGCTGCCAGATGGCGGCGTTATCCCCGCGCACGGCGCCGCCGGCGATGACCAGCGACCCTTTCGGAACTCCCGGGCCGGTTTGCACCGGCTTGGCCGCCGGCGCCGCGTCGGCGGCCAGCGCCGAAGCGCCCCACGGCGCCACCGCCAGCGCGATCAATACCCCCAGGCCGACGCGGCGCGCCGCGCGAACAAAAATCGACATACCGTATTCCTTGAACTTGTAGCGCTACAATTATCAATCTTGTCTGATCTATCAGCCATAGACTACCATAGCGGCAAGCCGGCGCGGGCACTGTCCAGATGCCCGCAGCGGCGCGGTTGTGCCAGAATCACGCAGTTTCACCTCTATCTTTCCATCAAGCGACCGGGGATCAAGTGGCCTACAATAAGAATGAACGCCAACAGAATGAACTCAAACGTGGCCTGAAAAGCCGTCATATTCAACTCATCGCGCTCGGCGGCGCCATCGGCACCGGACTTTTCCTCGGCATCGCGCAGACGATCCAGATGGCCGGGCCGTCGGTGCTGCTGGGCTACGGCGTCGCCGGCATCATCGCCTTCTTCATCATGCGCCAGCTCGGCGAGATGGTGGTCGACGAACCGGTGGCGGGCTCGTTCAGCCACTTCGCCGACAAATACTGCGGCAACATGGCCGGCTTCCTGTCGGGCTGGAACTACTGGGTGCTGTATGTGCTGGTCAGCATGGCCGAGCTGTCGGCGGTCGGCATCTACGTCCAGTACTGGTGGCCGGGCATCCCCACCTGGGTCTCGGCGCTGGCCTTCTTCGCCATCATCAACGGCATCAGCCTGGCCAACGTCAAGGCCTTCGGCGAGATGGAGTTCTGGTTCGCCATCATCAAGGTGGTGGCCATCGTCGGCATGATCGGCTTCGGCGGCTACCTGCTGCTGTCGGGCGATGCCGGCCCGCAGGCGAGCGTCGCCAACTTGTGGCGGCATGGCGGCTTCTTCCCCAACGGTTTCGGCGGCCTGGTGATGGCGATGGCCGTCATCATGTTCTCGTTCGGCGGCCTGGAACTGATCGGCATCACCGCCGCCGAGGCCGACGACCCGACCCGCACCATTCCCAAGGCCACCAACCAGGCCATCTACCGCATCCTGATTTTCTACATCGGCGCGCTGGGCATCCTGCTGTCGCTGTACCCTTGGCAAAAGGTGGTCACCGGCGGCAGCCCGTTCGTGCTGATCTTCCAGGCGCTCAACAGCAATATGGTGGCGCACGTGCTCAACGCGGTGGTGCTGACAGCCGCGCTGTCGGTCTACAACAGCTGCGTCTACGCCAACACGCGCATGCTGTACGGCCTGGCTAAACAGGGCAACGCGCCGCGCCTGCTGCTGACCGTGAACCGCCGTGGCGTGCCGCTGGCGGCGCTGGGCGTGTCGGCGCTGGCGACCGGCATCTGCGTGGCCGTCAATTACTTCATGCCGGGCAAGGCTTTCGGCTTCCTGATGGGCCTGGTAGTGTCCGCGCTGATCATCAACTGGGCCATGATCAGCTGGATACACCTGCGTTTCCGCGCGCGCAAGAAAGCCGAAGGCAAGACGACCTTGTTCCGCAGCCTGGGCTACCCGCTGACCAATTACCTGTGCCTGGCCTTCCTGGCCGGCATCCTGGTGGTCATGTACCTGACGCCGGACCTGCGTTTGTCGGTATATCTGATCCCCGTGTGGCTGGTCGCGCTCAGCGCCGGCTACTGGTTGCGTCAACGCCGGGCCGTCGCGCGCTGACGCCGCTGCTGGCCGGTCGCGCGGCGCGCGGTCGGCCAGCTCTCCTACATGCCGCTACGCGGTATTCCTATGTCACCGAATTTCCCGAACGCGCACCATCTCCAGACAGGCGTCGCGGAGGGCTGCGCCGCCTCATGTTTAACCAAATCAATGAGGAGTGACCTACATGTTTGCACACAACAAAAGGCTGCAATACACGGTGCGCGTCGGTGAAACCAATCCCGGCCTGGCCAATCTGATGCTGGAACAATTCGGCGGTCCGCAAGGCGAGCTGGCCGCCGCGATGCGCTACTTTACCCAGGCAGTCGCCGAGGACGATCCAGGCCGCCGCGATATGCTCTACGATATCGCCACCGAAGAGCTGAGCCACCTGGAAGTCATCGGCAATATCGTCGTCATGCTCAACAAGGGCGCCAAGGGCGAGCTGGCCGAGGGCGTCGACCAGGCCGGCGAGCTGTATCGCAAGATCAACGGCGCCGGGAACGATAGCCACGTGACGCAGGTGCTGTACGGCGCCGGCGCCCCGCTCATCAACTCCGGCGGCGTGCCATGGACGGCGGCCTATATCGACACCATCGGCGAGCCGACGGCCGATTTGCGCTCGAACATCGCCGCCGAGGCGCGCGCCAAGATCGTCTACGAGCGCCTGATCAACCTGACCGAGGATCCGGGCGTCAAGGAAGCGCTGGGCTTTCTGATGACGCGCGAGATCGCCCACCAGAAGTCGTTTGAAAAAGCGCTGTACTCGATCCAGCCGAACTTCCCGCCTGGCAAACTACCGGGGCTGGCCCCCTACACCAACGTCTACTTCAACATGTCGCAGGGCGGACCGGAGGTGCGAGGACCATGGAACCAGGGCGGCGACTGGACCGTCGTTAGCGACCGCGAGCAGCAAATGGGGGTCGACGGCGGCGACGGGCTGGCGACCGTGCAGGTCACCAACGAAGAGCGCGCGCTGCTCGACCAGATGGCGCTGCGCACGATGTCCGATCCACAGGCCGAACCGCTGACCGGCGCCGAGCTGGGCATGGGCGCCGGCCAGAACATCGACGGCGCCAATGGCGCCAACGGCAATGGCGCCAATGGCATGACCGGAATGACCGGCGCGAAAATCACGCCTCCACACTAGGCGCCGCGCACCGGGGGCAGCCCCCGGCGACCAGAACCAGAAAGGGCTCCCTTGCGGAGCCCTCGGTCGCTGCCAACGCTCCGCCATGCGCTAGGCGGCGGTATTTTTTCAGCGCACCCGACCGCGCCGCACCAGATTGACGATCGCCAACAGGATCAGCGCGCCAAGGAACGACACGCCCAGCGACGCCAGGCTGAAGTCGTCCGAATTGATGGTGCCGGTCCCGAACATCGGCGCCAGCAACCAGCCGCCGAGCAAGGCGCCGACAATGCCCACCACCACGTTCAATAACATACCTTGTTGCGCGTCCGTCTTCATGACCAGACTGGCAAGCCAGCCCAGAATGCCGCCTATGACGATCCAGATTATCAGATTCATTGCATCCCCCTTCTTGGAAAAAGCCGGCCGGCTGGCCGGTCGAGTGATTATCCGAAGCCTGAGACTTCGCTACTATCGGCTCTCACGCCGCCCCCGCGTGGGACTGATCCTAGCCCGCTTGCGAACCATTCTGCTGCCCTTGCTGACTATCTTGTTGCTGGGTCGAAAACGGCCGCGCATCGGCCGGCAAATCGATCGTCACCGTGGTGCCGCGCTCGGCCGAGCTATCGATCAGCACGCTCCCGCCGTGCGATTCGGCCACGTGCCGCACGAACGGCAGTCCCAGGCCCCAGCCCTGCACGCCGTTGCGCGCGTGGCGGTGGAACATCAGGAACACGTCCGAGATCCGGTCTGCCGGTATCGGCTCGCCGCTATTACTGACGGCGATGCTGGCGCGCCCCGGCGCGGTCGAGATGGCGATCCGCACCGGCCGCTCCGGGTCGCCGTATTTGCACGCATTGCGCAGCAGGTTCTCCAGCGCCCGTTTAAGCAGGCGCCGGCTCCATTGGCCGGGCGGTGCGTCGCCTTCCAGCTCGTAAGGCCCCGGCCGCTGCGGCGCGTCGTGCAGCACCTCCCCGGCCAGCTCGCGCAGACCGAAACACTCGATGTCGAGCGGCAGCTTCTGGGCGCTGTTTAGCGCGGCCGTGTCGAGCAGCTCGCGCACCATGGCGTCGATGTGCTCGACGTTGGACTGGATGCGCACGGCCAGGTCCGCCGTTTGCCGCGGCTCGACACCCCTGGCCAGCAGCGTCGCCGCCATGCCGATCGTGCTGAGCGGCGTGCGCAGGTCGTGCGCCAATGTGGCCACGTAGTCCTGGCGCAGCCGCTCCTGGGTTGACGTGTAGGCGGCAATCGCATCGAGCACGGCGACATCGACCGATTCGTGCACCTGCATCAGTTGCACCGGCGTCAGCGGCACGCCCTCGCGCTCGACCATGCGCAGGAAAACGCGTTTGAAGATCTGGTACTCGGCGATGAGCTCGTGCGGCTGGTAATTGGTCATGCGGGCTCGCTCGTCGCCGTGCGCGGTGGCGATCGAGGTGCCCTCGACGGCGTTACGGCGCGGATAATCGGGCGCCAGCGCCTGCACCAGGTTGTCGTAAAACGTCGGCAAGGTATTGATCAGTATGGGCGGCGACAACTGGTTGGCGCGCTGGATATCGGCAAGGATGGCCGCCGTCCAATTGCCCATCAAATGCTCGCGCAGATCGAGCAACTGCCGCGCCAGCGGCGGCAGCTCCTGTGGACGGTCATCGTAGTTGGTGCCGATGATGGCCGGCGCGCTTCTTCCTGGTGGCTTATCGCTCATTCACACCCCGGGTAGTGGAAACAGGTCGGCGCCGTGCCGGGTGGCCTCGCAGATCTTCTCGAGCGACACCTTGGGACTGCGGTCGGCGTTCAGTAGCCCGTTGGCCTCCTGGAAGGTATCGGTGAACTGCGTGTAGCAAAAGCCGCTGAACATCGTCGTCTCGGCCACGGCCTTGAGCAACTCCGTGTACTGCGCCAGGAAGGAGTCGGCGTCGGTGGCGCGCGAGTAGCCCCAGTTGCGGGCGCCGGTGGCCCGGGTGTTGTAGGCGATGCCGCCGAACTCGGTCAGCACGATGGGCTGGCCCCGGTGCGGGAAACCGTCCAGCGTCAGGATGCGCCCGCCCGGGCGGCGCTGGTCGAACAGCGTGCGCACCGGGTCGCTCACCGCGTAGCGCTGGCGCAGCCGCTCCGGATCGGCGTCGTAGTCGTGGATGCCCAGGATGTCGGTGGCCGACGCCTCCCAGCCGTCGTTGCCGATCACCGGCCGCGTCGAATCGAGCATGCGCGTCAGGTGGTACAAGGCCTCGACCGCGTTGCGGTGCGCCTGCATCGACGTCAGGTTGGGCACGCCCCACGACTCGTTGAACGGCACCCACACGATCACGCACGGGTGGCTGTAGTCGCGCTGGATCGCCTCGGTCCACTCCTTGAGCAGCCGGGTGATCGCCCGCGCGCTGAAGGCGTAGCCGGACGGCATCTCGCCCCACACCAGCAGGCCGAGGCGGTCGGCCCAGTACAGATAGCGCGGGTCCTCGATCTTCTGGTGCTTGCGCACGCCGTTGAAGCCCATTTCCTTGGCCAGCTCGACATCGCGGCGCAGCGCCGCGTCCGATGGCGCCGTCATCAGCGTATCGGGCCAGTACCCCTGGTCGAGCACCAGCCGCAGCGGATACGGGCGGCCGTTGAGCATGAAGCGGTCGCGGTTGACCGCCACCGAACGCATCGCCGTGTACGAGCGGACGCGGTCGATGACCTGATCGCCATGGTACAACGTCAACTCGGCATCGAGCAGCGTCGGGCTTTCCGGGCTCCACAGCAGGTCGTTGCGCGAATCGTCGATGCCGGGGTCCGACAATACGATCTTGCGGCTGGCCTCCATGCCGACCATCAGGTAGCGGTCGGCCGCCAGCAGCGTGTCGTCGTGCGTCACGCGCACCTCCACCGACATGCCGGCGCACGAATCGCCGCCAGCCAGCACCTCGCAGCCGATCTCGAAACCGTCGAACACCGGGGTCCAGCGCAGCGACCGGATGTAGGTCGCCGGCAGCGGCTCGAGCCAGACGCTCTGCCAGATGCCGGTGGTGCGCGGATACCAGATCGAATGGGGCGCCAGCTGCCAATCCTGTTTGCCGCGCGGCTTGGCCAGATCGGCCGGGTCGTCCTCGGCCAGCACCACGATGGTCTGCTCCGGCCCGTCAACCAGCACGTCGGTGATGTCGGCGGAAAACGGCGTGTGGCCGCCCTCGTGGTCGGCCACCAGCATGCCGTTGACCCACACCCGGGCATGGTAGTCGACCGCGCCGAAATGCAGCATCGTGCGCGGCGCCCGCTGGGCCAGCTCGAAACGGCGCCGATACCAGCAAGCGAAATGGAAGGATTGGTCGTCGATCCCGCTCGCGACGGACTCCGGAGCGAACGGCACGTTGATGCGATGCGTCCACTCGACGCCGTCGCCGGCCATGCCATGCCGGCGGTCGCCGCCGAAGGCGAATTCCCACTCCCCGTTCAGCGATTGCCACTCGTCGCGCACCAGTTGTGGGCGTGGATACTCAAACAGACGCTCAGTTGAACTCATGCAACTCCCCCGCGTATGAAAGAGACGGCGTCACCGTCAGATCGAGTCCATGCTACCAATCCTGCCGCCGACGCGACGTTCAATTCCGGTTGGAATCGTATGAAAGACGCCCAACCCCGTCGCCGTCTAAATATGGCATCATGGGCCGGCATTGACTGTTGATGGATGTTAAGAATGCTTAGTGCCAACTACCGTACAGTGGGGATACGCGATGCCGGCCGACCAGCAGCGGCAATCGCGCGTCTACCGCTACGGAGCGCTACATGCCACCATTCCGCCTTCCACCACATTCCGCACGTCGCACGCTGACCATGGGCGCCACCGCGTTCTACCTCATCTCGACAGCGCCTGCCGCGCAGACGGAACCTGCGGCCGGCCAGCCCCGCGACGCATTGGCCGAAAATCTTATCGGCCTCTATCCGGCGACCGATTTCCGCATCACCAAAGCCGACTGCAAGGACTGCGCCACTTCCCCGCAAGCCCTGTGGTACTTCGGCGATGACGTAGTCGCCGTCGCCCGCAAAGACGCGGTGGGTTCGACACCGCATTTGCGGGCCCAGGACGACGTGCGCGCCTGGCTGGCCGCCACCGCCGCCACCGCCCAGGACAAGCCGCCGCCACTACTGTGGATCGGTTCTCCGCAGGTCGCGGAAGGCCGCCTGGCGGCCGACGCGACATCGCTGCGTCTCGCCGCTGGCGAATCGGCGCTGGCGGTGGCGCTGACCGCCCGACTCGCCAGCAATCGCGCCTACTTCGACGCCAGCAGCCAGGCTTACTTCGCCGGGCGCCAGATCAAGGCGCGCGGTGTGTTCAGGGATGGCACCTTCCACGCGCGCACCTTGTGGCCGAAGGACTACGCCATCGCCACCCTGCCCGTCGCGACGCCACTGACAAACGGCGAATCCATCGAAAGCCTCGTGCGCCTCGATAACGGCGGCGCGCGAGCGCCGTTCTCCGCACGCACCTTGTGGCGGCGCGACGGCGGCGCGGAAGTGGTTTCGCTAACCGGTAAACCGGCACTCGCCTTTATCCTCAGCGGCGCGCAGGGCGACGACGATGAAGCCTATGGCGGCCACTTCGCGGTGGCCACCGGCCGCTTCGACCAGCAAGGCGGCTGGGACAACTGGTTGGTCAACAACTTCTACAACCTGGGATCGGTCAGCGAAAAAGGCATTATCGCGTCGACGCTGCCGATGGACGCCTACATGGCAGACTTAAATAGCGGCCAATCCTGGTATCGGCCCTCGTACATGCTGGTCGCGGTCATGAAGGACCAGCGCGTGCCCGCGCTTTATCAGGAAGCGATCGGCCGCGTCTTCAACCACTTCTACAGCCAGGACTTCCACTACCGCCATGCGGGCACCAACTGCGCTGGCATCAACGTCGACACGCTGCGCACCTTAGGTTGGGGAATACCGCGCGTGGGCGGCGAAAGTCCGTTCAAGGCGGCCGTGGCGCTGCCGTACATGGCGCTCAAGGAGGTCAGCCTGGCCAGCGGCCAAAGCGCCTACGACTACCTCAAGACCGAGCGCACCGAGTTGCTGCCTTTTGTCGCCTTCAACACCATCGGCGAGGATTTATTGAATCGGCTGACCGGGAAAGAAGGCGCGCGCAGCGCGATCGAGACGCAGCTGGCGGATGATCTCGAGGCGATCGTGTTCGTGCGTATTCCGCAGTTCCCCTCCTCGCGCGCGTTCGGCTACGAACCGGTACTGTCGCTCAGTGAATACGAAAAGCGGGCGCCGGCCGACCGCGCCGACTGGAAGATCATCCCGGTGGGACCGCGCGAGTTTCCGGCGTCGATGAAAAATCCGCTGGCGCCGAAGGAAAAGAGGCCGCAATCGGTCACCGCGACCTACGTCCTGGCGGCCAGCGTGCTTTGCCTGTCGGGCGGCGTGATCGTGGCGTGGCGCAGAAGGCGGCAAAAAGGTCGATCTCGAACGGACGTTTGAGCGGCGTTGGGCTACACTGTCGTCAACAAGATAACAACAGAGAAAGCCATGACGCCGGACGCCGTAAGCCACGCCAAACCACTCCGACTACCGGCGCTTGCCGGATGGTTGCTGCTGACGTTCGCCTTCGCAGCGATCGGCGCCTTCGCATCGGCGCAGGCCGGGGGATTCTACTTGCAGCTGGAGCGGCCGTCGTGGGCGCCGCCGGCGTGGCTGTTCGGCCCCGCGTGGAGCGTGCTGTATCTGTTGATGGGCATCGCCGCATGGCGGGTACAGCGCACCGACAGCGAGGCGAGCGTGCGATCGGAGATGACGCTGTACGTGGTTCAACTGGCGTTTAACGCCTTATGGACGTGGCTATTTTTCGCCTGGCGCCAGGGCGCCTGGGCGTTTGTGGAAATACTGGTGCTATGGCTGCTGATCGCCGCGACGATACGCGCGTTCGGCCGGCGCGACAGAATCGCCGGGCTGCTGCTGGTGCCATATATCCTGTGGGTCAGCTACGCCACGGCCTTGTGTTACAGCGTCTGGCAACGCAACCCGTCGACCTTCGGCTAACGGCCAAGAGACACCACGAAAACACTCGGGACGCTTCACCGTTTGCGATTCCACAACTGCGTTTTTCGACAACGGGCTAGGCTAACGTGACTCTCCAAGGAGACTAACGTGGCCGACCGCAAACCTAAATATGCCGGGGGCGAAACACACTTCCTTACCCTCGTCACGGCGCGACGCGCACCGATATTCTACGCGCCGGAGACCCGGCTGATGCTACGCACCGCGATACAAAAGGTGCGCCAACGGCATCCGTTCGAGATCGTAGGTATGGTCGTCCTCCCCGATCACTTGCATGCGCTGTGCCGCCTTCCTCACAACGACAACGACTTCTCATTGCGATGGCGCCTGATCAAAACCCACATGACCCGTTACGCGGGACGCGGACAGCGGCTCTGGCAACAAGGCTATTCGGCACACGTGGTCCGCGACGAGCACGATTTTGCGTGTCATCTCGATTATTTACATCGGAATCCAGTCAAACACGGATTGGTCGAAAGGGTGCAGGATTGGCCGTGGTCGAGTTTTCATCGTTACGTCACGGCCGGGGTTTATCCGGCGAATTGGAGTGGATTGCCCGGGATGACCTCCATTTGTTCACAATCCCCCGCCATGATACGATCTGAAAAAAGCCACGAGGGAGACGGATGAAGCACCAATTTCTGGCCATCGACGAGGGCCATCAGAAGCTCTCGCTGATCGACACCACCAATCCCCGCTACGGCTGGACGCGCAGCCTGGCCGACTTTCCCGCCGCCCGCGATATGCAGCGCATCGGCCCAAACCGCGCCCTGATCGGCTTCGATCGCGGGTTCTTCGAACTCTCGATCTCCTCCGGCGAAGTCCTCGCCGCCTGCGACCGCTGGACCAACGTCACCGCAGCCCGCCGCATGGTCAATGGCGCCACCCTGGTCACCGGTCAGAATCTCGACGGCGCCGGCGGCATCAATGTGCTCACCCTCGATCGCGAGTACCGCCAGGTCTCCAGCACACGCCGTGACGGCGACTACGTGCGCCTGATGCGCACCACCGATCTTGGCACCTACCTGTTCTGCATGAACGACCACATTCTGGAAACCGACACCACGCTAATCGCGCTGAACGCGATGCGCGCGCCCGGCTTCGAGCACGCGTGGAAGGCCGAGCGCATGGCCGATGGCGCTACGCTGGTGTCGGCCGGCTATGGCGGCTTCATGGCGCGCTTCGACCGGCGCGGCAACCTGATATCCACGTTCGGCGGCACCAACGCCATGCCGGAGGACGTGTCGCCGTTTTTCTACGCGACCTTCCAGGTGCTCGACGACGGCCGCGTCCTGGTCGCCAATTGGCAGGGCCACGGACCCGAGAACGGCCACAAAGGCCGCCAGCTGCTGGAGTTCAGCGCGGCCGGAAAGCTGCTCGCCAGCTGGTCCGATCCACACAAGATCTCATCGCTACAGGGCATCCTGATCCTCTGACCGCTCAACCCACGCGCCGCACCTGGAAGTTCTCGATCTTCTGGCGCGACTGCGTGGTACGGAACCCGAAGTAGCCGCCGCCGGCGTGCGGACCGTCCGCCGTGAAGAACTCGCGGTCGTCGACATACAAACGCGTTCCTCTGGCGTCGACCACGATGCGAATACGGTACGGGTGATTGGACTTGAGCAGATATTCCGGCGTCAGATACTCCTGCAGCAGCTTGCGGTCGCCGCTGCCGTCGTAATAGCGGAAGCGCGACGTCGTATTCGTATTGCCGCCTATGCCGGCATAAAACATCGGCACCTTGTCGTAGTCTTCCAGCTTGCCCGACCGGCGGAACGGCTCTGGCGCCGCACCGCCTGCCAGTTGCGCCTCCCAGAAGAAGTTCAGATCCGACAAGCGCTCGTGCGGTTTGCCCTCGGCCAGGACGGTCCGCGTAAAACTGATTTCATAGTGGCCGATCAACTGCCTGCGCAGCCAGACCGTCAAACCACGGCTCGCGTCCAGCACCAGCGCGCGCGAAACCGCCTGCGCGGCCTTGCCGGCGTCGCCGGCCTCCGCTTCCACCGCCCATGCCTGCGGATCGAAGCGCTGGAAGTCGTCCTTGTACACGGTCGCGCTGGCCGAATCGAGCGCCATCATGGCCATCGCGCCAAGTCCCCATTGCGCGATGGCGTTGGTAGAAATCCTTGGCGCTTCTTCCACTTCCGTCAGCACCACGGGTGGCTTCACGCGCCGCGATACCAGATCCTTTTCCAACAGGCCCGCCCTACCCTCGTAGAACTGGGCCCAGGCCCGCTTGAGCATCGCCCGGTCCTGCCACTCCACCGCCGCATAAGCCAGCAGGCGCGCGTGGCCCTGCCCCAGATTTAGCTTGCCAAGATCCTGGCCAAGTTCCGCCTTTTGTTCCTTGTCGCTGGCGTTATACAGGCGGCAGTAGCGCAGCCAAGCATCCCGGAACCCCGGTTGGGGCACGGTGCGTATCAATTCGCTGCAAATCTCCGGCAAGCCGAAGACCGCGCTTAGATGCGACACGCTGATCTTCTTGTCGCGATCGACGACATAGGCGCCCGTGCGCAGGTCCATCACGCCGCCGCCGGCCAGGAAGCCGAGCGGCTGCGCGGCGATACTCGCCATGCTGGCCAACAGCTTGTCGCGGTACTGCGGCTTGCCGCTGCGCTCCCACTCGGTGAACCAGGCAGCGGCCACCGCGCCCCAGTCGGTACCGAAGGCGACGCTGGCAAAATTCTTCGGATCGTCCTTCGGCGCGACCTGGCCGATCTTGCGGCCGGGGATGACTGTGCGCAGGCGCTCAACGGCGTCGACTTGCTCGGTCAGCAAATCGCCGATCCGTTCGTCGGCCGTCAGGTAATACATGAAGCGGCGGTTGATCGCGGTCGAAATGCGCAACTGCTTGGCGCTGTCGCCCCAGTGCTGAACGCTGTGGCGCGACCCGAGCGGCGCGAACGGGCCGATATGGTGGACATCGACCTCGCCGGTGTGGCGCGTCATCGCCTCGGCCATGCGGAACACGTCGGCGCGGCCGCTGTGCAGGAAGTAGTGCCACAGCCAGATATCGGTGCTCAGCTCCGAGTTGTCCCAGGCGAAGCCGCCAACGTCGTAGCGCCAAACGTGACGCTGCTCGTCGTAGGTGTGCATCACATCGCCGTAATCCCAGAAGCCATACCATTTGCGGTACTCGACCTGGTTGCGGTAAAAGTCGAAACTCCACGCCAGTTGTTTTTCCAGCTTGGCCGCCTCCGCCGACGGGCGCTCCTGCGCTGGACTCCAGTATTCGCTGAACACGCCCGCCCGATACAGGCGCGCGGGCGTCGCCAGCAACTGGGGCGGAGACTGGATGCGGCGGCTGATATCCACCAGCGCATCGGCGGACGGCGTCGCCGGCAGCAGCTGCCATTCCAGTTCGCTGGTGCGGGCGACGCCATAAGGCGTGCCGAATTCCGGTTCGTAGTCTTCGTACGTGATGTCAAGCGCGGCGCGCTGCTTCTCGAACGTGTCCTCGCCCATGCCGTCATGGTAGAAGCGCAAGTCCATCGCCGACGCCTTGGGCGCCCACAGCCACATGGTGACGGTGGCAAGCGAGGTTTCCGCGCCGCTGATGTCGATCTGGCCCGGATAGCTTTGCCAGAAATTGCGCACGCCGAAAGCGACGCCGCCGTCCGGCGTGCCGACGTAGCCGGTGCCCGTCGCGCGCGCCCCGGTGGCGGCGTGTATCCAGCCCTGGCCAGCCTTGGTGCGCTTGCTGATCGAGAAACCGTCGGGATGCGATTGCAGCAGCGTGTAGTGGCCGAACGCCGGAATATAAGGCAGTCCCTTGGTCACCGCCGCCGACATATCCTTCAACGGCACCTCGCGGCCGGACAACTGGGCGTCGTAGACCGCCTGGCCGGCGTCGCGGCGCAAACCGGTCAGGCCTCGCACCGCCTCGCCAAACACGCCGCCGTTATCGCCGACAAAGCGGATATGGCGATCGTGCAGAGGGTTGGCCAGCGGCACGCCGAAGCGCAGACCGACGCCGCGAATATAAGCTTTGGCCGGATCGGCGTCGTACACCAACGTGTGGACCAGGCGAACCGTGTCCGAATTCTTGTAGAAGTAGAGACGAACCACGAACGGCAGCAGTTTGGCGCCATCCGCGTGCCGGTGGCTTCCTTCGACTCGGACCACCGCGCGCAGCGGCCCGTTCTGCTCCAGCGTCACCTTGTCGATGGCGCCTTCGTACAAGCGGCGTCTGGCGCCCGCCGATTCATCATCGATGGCGTCGTCCACCAGCAGCATCAGCCGGCCGTCGCGCAGCAACGCTTTGCCCGATCGCTTCATCGCCGTCACCAGAACACTGCCCGAGCGAGGCAGTGCGCATTGCAGCACGCCGGTATCGATGTCGATGCCGCCGGCACCGTCCTTGGCCAGCAATGCGCCGGAGGCGGCAACCGTGGACGCTTCGGCGCCGATCAGGGGATGCAACATGTAGCCTGGGTCCGGTTTGCCGCCGCCGGCATCCGGCGGCAGCGCGTGCGCCGACCATTTGAGCGTGCCGTCCGGCCAGTAGGCCAGCGGCCAGGATTGCACCGCCGTCACGAGACCTTTTCCGGCAGTGCGCAACTCGAACGCGGCATCTTTCGGCACCCTGCCCTGCGGCCATGGCACACCCCAGGTGGCGCCGCCAAAGCTGGCGGGCGCACCGTCGAGCCAATGGAGCGCCGTCTCGCCGTCGGACTGCGGGACGGCCGCGCCGGCACCCGCGGCCTCCGCTGCAAACGCCTGGCCTGGCAAGACGTCGGCCAGCACGGCGACGCCGCCCGTCAGCAAGGACGCCAGTTTAAGAAATTGACGCCGTTCCAGTGAATCGCTCATTTGCCGCCGCTCCGTACTTAGTATTTGTAGCCCAGGGTCGCACCGATGGTGCGCGACTCGCCCAGCCAGCCCCAGACCGTTCCATAGTCGCCGCTGGAGAGGCGGCGGTAATAGGTCTTGTTGAAGGCGTTGTTGACCCAGAGCGAGGCGCTCCAGTCGCCGCGTTGGAGCTTACCACCGGTGCCTGCCGAAAACGAGGCCAGGCCGTAACTACTCACGCGCGTGAGCGAAGAATTGTCCACTGTTCCGTACATCCAGCCGCGATAGGAATAGCGTGCGCCGACGAAGTTGTTCAGGCCATTTTCAGTGCGCCAGCTATAGCGCGCGCTGGCGTTCCACGTCACCTTCGGCGCGTTGAACACGCGCTGGCCGGTCAGGTTGCACGATGGCGGCGGCTTGGGCGACAACGTCACCTCCGGCGCGCAACGCGCATTGTCGTAATCGGTATAGGTCGCGTCGTTGTAGACGGCGGCAAAATCGACGTCCAGGTTGCGCGTGAGCGCCGCACGGATGCTGGTTTCGGCGCCGCGCGAGCGGAAGCTGCCTGCGTTCATCAGGTAGGTCTGCTGGTCGTCAGGATTGTAGCCCTGCGTCTGGAAGTCGCTGATCTCGGTCAGGAATACATCGGCCTTCACCGTCACTTTGTCATCCCACAGCGAACCTTTCACACCCAATTCGGCGGTCCTGGTCTTCTCGGGTTTGATGTAAAGCGAATCGTTGCCGGCCTGCCGCGCCGCGCCGGCCGAGACGTTGAGGCCACCGGACTTCTCGCCGTACGAGCCGGCCAGATAGCTGCTCCATTCAGGCGCAATCTGGTACTTCAGCACCAAGGTCGCCGATGGCAGCTGATGGTATTCCTTCAGATTGCCCGAATTGAAGGCGACACGGTTCAAACGCACGAACTGGCCGCTCTTTTCTTCATAGTTAAAGCGCAGGCCCCCGTTCAAATCCCAGCGCGGCGCGATATGCCAGGTGCCCTGCGCGTACGGCGACAGCATGTGGTCGCGCAGTGTCCCAAACCGTATCACGTCAAGGTTGTTGTAGGACGCCGAAGCGTAGTACACCCCGGCCAGCGTGCCGGCCGCATAGCGCGTATGCGCCTCCGTATCCAGGTTCTGGCCCAGATAGTTCAGGCCGACGGCATAGTCGTAATCCTCGCCGACCGGCGATTCAAGCCGCAGCTCCTGCGACCACGTGTGATCGCGCACCTGGGTGCCGGTGTTGTTGTAGATGTTGACGCTAAAGCCGTCGGCCGTGGTGGGATCGGTACGGAAGTAGCGGACGGACGTTACGGACCGCACCTTGTAGCCGCTATCGAGTTGCCAATCCGCGACGGCCGACGCGCCACCCTGCACTACGTGGACCCGGTTTTCATCGTCCAGATCGACCTGCGGGCCGAACACGATGTGATTGCCGATGGTCTTGGACTTCGCCACGTAGCCGTCCGTACCGCTGAACACATTGGTGACCAGCAGCACCGGCGTCGGTTTGCTGTTGGTGTTGCTATAGTCCGCGCTCAAACGCAGCCGAAATGCGTCGCCCTGCTTGTACAGCAGCTGTCCGCGCGCTCCCGTGCTGGACGAGCCGTTCAGATGATGGCCGTTGCGGACGTTGGTAACCGCGCCATCGTTATTGCTGTAGACCAGATTCAGGCGCCCCGCCCAATTGTCGGACAACGGTCCGGATACCATCGCCCGGCCGCGCGCATAGCCATTCTGCCCGACCGACACCGAGGTCGACGCCTCCGGCGTGTACGAGGGCTCCTGCGTATGGATATTCAGTACGCCGCCGGTGGCGTTGGCGCCGAAGGCCGCGCCCTGCGCGCCGCTCAGCACCTCGGCATAGGCGATGTCGCCCAGGCCATTTCCCAGCATGCCGGCGCGCGCAAGGTACACGTTGTCGACGTAAATCGCCACGCTGCTCGGCATGCCGATATTGGAGTCGCCGCTGGCCTGGCCGCCGCCGTCGCCAACGCCACGGATGGTGATCTGCGTGTCCGACGGATCGGTGCTTTGTATGACCAGGCCCGGTATCAGCTGCTGCAAATCCTCGAGCGTCGTCAAGTTCTGCCGCTCGGCCTCCTCGCCGGTGACGCGATACGACGATGTCGGCGCGCGCTGGATGTTGTCGGTCTCCTGGTCGGCGCCATTGCGGCGGGCGCCTTTGACCGTGACCCGCGCCAGCACCTCGGTCGTCGGCGTCGGCGCCGCGGCGACGGCTGCAGCGGGCTGGCGCAGCGATGTCTGCACGATTGGGGCCTGGACCGGCGTGGCCTGGCGCACAGGCGCCACAGGTGCCGGCGCCCGGCGGATCGTCAGCGTGCGGCCGCTGGTGGCCAGCTCGAAGCCAGTGCCTTCCAGCGCCCGCGTGATCGCCTCGGTGGCGCTGAAATTGCCGCTGACGGGCGCCGAGCGCGCCGCCTCCAGCAGCTTAGGATCGTAGGCCAGCGCCACGCCGCTTTCGGCGGCGATGCGCAGCAGCGTTTTATCGAGCGGCGCGCCGGCCAGTTGATATGGCTGACGCGTGGCGTCCTGCGCCAACGCGGCCGGCAACGCGAGCAATTGGGTGGCGGCCAGGATGGCCAGCATGTGGTGTGGTTTCTTCAAGACGTGCCTCACGAGAGTGGTTACGCACCTCAACCGAGGCGCTTCACAACACATGTGCGGCGAGAATCCAAAAGCGTCAGCAGGTTGCAAAATATTTTTATCGAAACCCGGCGATCAGCTCAGAACCGCGACGTAGCGGCCGTAACGCGTGACCTTGACGGGCAGCGCGGCGGCCACCTGCGCCAGCGCACCATCGATATCGTCGAGCCGGAATACGCCGCTGATTTGCCGCGTCGCCGCTTTTCCGGTGGCGCGCAGCAGTCCGGCGCGATAGCGGCCAAAGACCTCCATCAGCTCCGTCAGCGGAAGGCGGTCGGCGACAAACACGCCGCGCGTCCAGGCGCTGGCGGCGGCGAACGACAATTCGCTGGCCTGTACACCGTGGCGGTCGAAATAGACGGTTTGGCCGGCCTCGATGGGCACGGCGGCGCGTCCCGCAGCTCGCAGCAGCACGCTGCCCGCGCCCACCGACACCACGCTGCGCTCGCGCAGGCGGCCGACATGGAATACCGCGCCGCTGGCGACAACGGCGCCGTGCGCGGTGCTGACGGTATGGATGCCGGACGATCGCGGCGCGGCCTTGAGTAGCAGTTGCCCCTGCCGCAGATCCAGCACAGGCGTGCCGACTTTGCCGGCCAGGTAGATGCGGCTGTCCGCATCGTAGGCCAACGCCGTGCCGTCGGCCAGCACGCCGGCGCCGCGTTCACCGACGGCGCTGCGCCAGTCGGCGTCCAGCCCAAGTCCATGCGTAGCTTCGCGCAGGCCCCAGCCGCCGACGCCCAGCACCAGCAATCCGAAAGCGGCGCGCAATGCCTGCCGCCGCTCCACCGATGGCGCCCGCAGCGCATGCGCCATTGCCGCGGACGCGCGCGTTCCGCCGCCGCCCATGTGCGCCAGCCGTTCCTGCAATGCGTCCCAGGCCCGCGCATTGTCCGCAGTGGCGCCTAGCCAGCGCTCGAATGCGCGCAGCTCGCCGTCCTCGGCGCCGCCCTCTCGCAGGCGCACCTCCCACATGACCGCCTGTCGTTGCGGCGACGCCGCCGACGCCATCACGCGCACTCGCAGCAAGCCATCAAGGCCTGCGCGACATATTTGCGAACCATGCTCACGGAAACACCGAGGCGCTGCGCGATCTCGGCATACCCAAGCTCCTCGAACTGGCTGAGAATAAAGGCTTCGCGCGCCTTGGCACTCACGCGTTCGAGCGCGGCGTCGATGCGCAGCAGCTCATCGACCGCCACGCATATCTCCTCGGGCGAGGCATCGAACTGCTCGGGGACCAGCGCCAGCTCCGCCAGATAATCCCGTTCCAGGTCGCGCCGGCGCCAGAACTCATAGGTCAGGCGCCGGGCGATGGTCGTCAACAGCGCGCGTGGCTGGCGAATATGGCTCACGTCATCGAGTCCCGCCAACTCCGTGAATGCCGATGCGGCCAGGTCCTCGGCATCGTTGCGCGAGCCGACCAGCCGCTGCATGCTGGCGGTCAGCCAGCCGTAGCTGCGGCGGAATTCACTGCCCAGGAAAGTGTCGCGCGCGGCGGAAGCGTAGGAAACGGTACTCATGGCCGCCAATATAAACGGGCGGCTTGCGTAATAAAACGAACAATTCCGCTCTAGCTTATTCGGAAATCAGCCGACGCTGGATCGTCGCGAACATTTGCTCCACATCGATCGGCTTGGCGATGAAGTCATCCATGCCGGCGGCGATGCACTGTTCGCGCTCGGACGCCATCACCCCCGCCGTCATGGCGATCACCGGCAGTTGAAGGCGCAGTTCCTGGCGTATCAGGCGGGTGGCGGTAAAGCCGTCCATCACAGGCATCTGCACGTCCATCAGCACCAGGTCATAGCGCTCCGCGCGCAGCAGCGCCACCGCGACAGCGCCGTTTTCGGCCACCGCCACCACCGCCCCGGCCTGTTCGAGGATACCCTTGGCGACGTTCTGATTGATCGGATTGTCCTCGACCAGCAGCACGCGAATACCGTTCAGCTGCGGCAAGGACGGCGCCTCGGCGACGCCGGCCACACCTGATTCGCGCTGCGCCAGCGCCGTCTGCACCGCGTCGAACAGACTGGAAGACGTCACCGGTTTCATCAGATAGGCTGAAGTGGGCGCGTCCGCCAGATCCTCCATCAATTTGCCGCGTCCATAGGCGTTGACCATGCAAACCACCGGAACGCTGGCATCGGCCATCTGCGACTGGATCGCCTTGATCGTCTCGACGCCGTCCATGCCGGGCATATGCCAATCGACCAGCACCACGTCGTAGACGGTCCCGCCGCCCAGGCGGGCAAGCGCTTCCGGCCCGGAGGCCACGCTGTCGCACCGCCAGTTCCACGCCTCGATGGTCTTGCAGATGAAAGAACGGCTGGTGTGATTGTCGTCCACCACCAGCAGGCGCAAGCCGGCAGCCGTCGCCCGCGCCGCGGGCGCCGGATCGTCCGCCGACGCATCGGCCTCCATCATCGGCAACGTGAAGCGAAACTCGCTGCCGGCGCCGGGGATGCTGCGGACCTCGATGTCGCCGCCCAGCAGCTCCACCAGTCCCTTGGAAATGGTCAGACCCAGTCCGGTGCCGCCAAAGCGCCGCGTGGTCGACAGATCGCCCTGCGTAAACGGCGAGAACAAGCGCGCCAGCTGGTCCTCGCTCATGCCGATGCCGGTGTCGCGCACGGTAAAGCCCAAAGTGAGCGGCAGGCGTGTCACCAGTTCGACCAGCACCGACACTTCCCCGCGTTCGGTGAACTTGATCGCGTTGCCGGCAAGGTTGACCAGCACCTGCTGCAAGCGCAAGGCGTCGCCCACCAGCACGCGCGGCACGTCCGGCTCGACGCCGATACACAATTCCAGATCCTTGTCGCCAGCGCTGACGCTCATGATGGTCGCCAGCGCGTGCAGCACTTCGTCCAGCTTGAAGCGCACCGGATGCATTTGCACCTTCCCGGCCTGCATCTTCGAGTAGTCGAGAATGTCGTTGAGGATGCCCAGCAGCGACTGGCCGGACGCCCGTATCATGTCCAGATAGCGCGCCTGCTCGGGCGACAGCCCGGTGGTGCCCAACAAGTGGGCCATGCCCAGCACCGCGTTCATCGGCGTGCGCAGCTCATGGCTCATATTGGCGACAAAAACGTCCTTGGCCGCGTTGGCGGTCTGCGCCTGCCTGACCGCCGATTGCAGTTGCAGCGTGCGTTGTTCGATCAGGTTTTCCAGGTGATGGCGATAGCGCAGCAGTTCCGCTTCGACCGTACGCAATGTCACGATGGCGTCGTCGGCCTCGCGAAAGCTCAAACGCTGTGGCGGCGCAATCGTGGTGGCAGTGCCACCATTGCCTGCGAGCCTGACCACGGCCGACGACAAAGCGCTGACGGAATTGGAGATACTGCGCGCGAAGTACCACGCCACGCCGAAGCCGGCGGCCACCAGCAGAAGCAGGAAAAGACCGATCCACTTGATCGACTCCAGCATCTCCGACAGCACCACGCTACGCGGCACGCCGATGACGACGGCCCAATTGCTGGTCACCGAGCGGCTGAACATCGAATACACGGGAATGCCCTCGAGGGTGATGGCTTCGATCGCGTCCTCCAGCTTCAACGGCAGCTTGGCCAGCAGCGACGGCGACGCTTTGTGGCCGACAAACCTGGCCGCTTCGTGGGTGCGCGCGAC
Source organism: Duganella sp. AC917 (assembly GCF_979258245.1). NCBI lineage: Bacteria > Pseudomonadati > Pseudomonadota > Betaproteobacteria > Burkholderiales > Oxalobacteraceae > Duganella > Duganella sp. AC917. The sequence continues at coordinate 1,688,241 of NZ_OZ409848.1, read as the reverse complement.
AATCACGCCGCGCGAATCGAGAATGGCGATCACGCGGTCCGGCGGCAAGCGCTGTTCGTTGAGCACCTTGCCCAGGCGCTCAGGCACATACGCGGTGGAGATGACGTAAATGACTTGGTCATCGCGGATCACCGGCACGTGCACCGCCACCAGCGGCCGTTTCAACGCGCCGCCGATGAACAGGTCGGAAATCACCGGTTTGCCTGTTTCGAACACCTTCTCGATACGCGCCGCGCTGCCCGGATCGGGCAACAGCGGGCCATAAGGCCGCACGGTGTTCATCAGCTGTACCGAATTGCGGTCGCTCAGGACGAAATTAAAGCCGGGGAATTCGGGACGCAGCACCTTGGCGGCCTGCTTGTAGAAGCCGGCGATGTCGCCGCTATCGAGGCTGGGCGAGTTCGCCAGCGCCAGCGCCACGGTGCTGCCGGTGTTCAGATCGCGGTCCACCGCCTGGATCAACGCGCGCGCGGTGATCAGCGTGTCCTGGCGAATCTGGGTGCGCTCCCGTTCGTAGAAATTATCGGTCAGTAGCGCAAACCCGATGATGGCCGGTAATGCGCAGGCCCAAACCAGACTATATATCTGCGATCTGATGGTTGGCAACGTGGCCACGTAACTCGGGTTCCCACGGTCCTGCGCCATAAAAGGTCCTTCCTGACCGGTGTCTTACACAGGAAGAAACTTTATCACAACACCAGCGTGCTACCCAAGCGCAACACGGCGGCGATGTTGCGCGCCGACACGCGCACATTGCGCGCCGCGTCCGCCAGCGCCTGCTCGACCGTGCAAGGACGGCTGACGGCGCCGAACACGGCGTCTATCCCGTGCTCGTGCACCGCCGCCGCGCCCGGCGCCAGGCAGCCGGCGATCGCGATCACCGGTTTGCCGTGGCGCCGCGCCACCCGCGCCACGCCCACCGGCGTTTTGCCGTGGATGGTCTGGCTGTCGATGCGGCCTTCGCCGGTGATGACCAGATCGGCGTCCGCCACGGCGGCGTCGAGGCCCACGGCGGCGGTCACGATCTCGCTGCCTGGACGCAGACGGCCGCCCAGAAACACCAGCATGGCCGCGCCGATGCCGCCGCCCGCGCCGGCGCCCGGCACGTCGGCCACCGGCCGTTGCAGATCGCGGGCGATGATGTCGGCGTAGTGGCGCAAGCCGGCGTCCAGCAGTTCGATCATGTCCGGCGTCGCGCCTTTTTGCGGCCCGAAGATGTGCGAGGCGCCCTGCGGTCCCACCAGCGGATTACTGACATCGCAGGCGACATCGAACACGCAATCGGCGATACGGGCGTCGAGTCCCGACAGGTCGATCCTGTCGAGCGTCGCCAGCGCGCCGCCGCCCGGCGCCAGATCGTTGCCGGCGCTGTCCAGCAGGCGCCCGCCCAGCGCTTGCAGCATGCCGGCGCCGCCGTCGTTGGTCGCGCTGCCGCCCACGCCCAGCACGAAGCGCCGGGCGCCGGCATCGAGCGCATCGCGTATCAGTTCACCGGTGCCGTAACTGGTGGTGCGCATCGGATCGCGCAGCGCTACCGGCACCAGTTCCAGCCCGCTGGCGGCGGCCATCTCGATCACCGCCGTCTCGCCGTCACCCATCATGCCGTAGAACGCCGATACCGGCTCGCCAAGCGGACCGCGCACGCGCAGTTCGACCAGGCGCCCGCCGCTGGCGTCGATCATCGCCTGCACGGTGCCCTCGCCGCCGTCGGCCACCGGCAGCTTGAGATACTCGGCATCGGGGAATATCTCGCGGAAGCCGGCCTCGATCTCGGTGGCCACGGCCATCGCCGACAGGCTTTCTTTATACGAATCAGGCGCTATGACGATTTTCATCGCTACTCCCATTATCGGTTGACCAGCCTGGCCGGCACACGCAGCACCAGTATCGCACCCAGCAGCATCACGCTCGACAGAATATACAGCGCCACGTCGGTGCTCTGGGTCGCATCCTTGATCCAACCGACCAGGAAAGGGCTGACGAAACCGGCGATCTGGCCAAGCGAATTGATCAGCGCAAGCCCGCCTGCGGCCGCCGCGCTGCCCAGGAAGGCCGCCGGCAACGCCCAGAACATCGACAGTGCCGCCAGCGCGCCCATGGTCGCCATGCTCAGACCGGCGATGACGATCACCGGATTGCTGGAGAAATTGGCGGCCAGGGTCAGGCCTACCAGTCCCATCAGCATTGGCACGGTCACGTGCCAGCGGCGCTCGCCGTGGCGGTCTGCCGAGCGCCCGGCCCAGATCATGAACACGGCGGCAAACAGATACGGCACCGCGCTCAACCAGCCGACCGTGACGGCGCTCTGATAGCCGAGCGACTTGATAATCGATGGCAGCCAGAAATTGATCGCGTACACCCCCATCTGGATACAGAAGTAGATCACGCCCAGCATCCACACGTTACCGTTGCGTACCACGTCGCCAAACGACTGGCCGACCGTGCTGGTGGACTGCCGCTGTTTTTCATCGGCCGCCAGCGCATCCTCCATCGCGCGCTTTTCGTCGGCGTTGAGCCATTTGGCCTGCGAAATACCGTCGTTGAGATAAAAATAGACGGCAATGCCCAGCAGCACGGTCGGCACGCCCTGCAGCAGGAACAGCCACTGCCATCCCATCATGCCGCCCTGCCCGGCCGAAAAGTGCGCCAGCATCCAGCCCGACAGCGGGCCGCCGATCAGGCCGGAGATCGGAATCGCCGACATGAACAGCGCCATCACCTGGCCGCGTTTCTGCGAAGGGAACCAATGCGTGAAGTACAACACCATGCCCGGGAAGAAGCCGGCCTCGGCAACGCCGGTAAAGAAGCGCAGCACATAGAACGACAGCGGCGTGCTCACGAACAGCATGCAGGCGGACAAGGCGCCCCACGCGACCATCATCACTGCGATCCAGCGCCGCGCGCCCAGTTTATGAAGGATGAGGTTGCTCGGCACGCCGCTCAGCACGTAGCCGATGAAGAAGATGCCGGCGCCCAGGCCGTACACCGTATTGCTCAGCTTGAGCGCGTCAAGCATCTCCAGCTTGGCAAAGCCGACGTTGACGCGGTCGAGGTAGTTAAAAAAGTAGCAGACGAAGATAAACGGTATCAGGTGCCACGTCGCCTTCTTGTACGCCCCCTCGAGGACGGATGTCGCAGGCGATTGCGCGGCGATGGACGGATTGCTCATTCCAGGTCTCCTAAGATTTTTATAGTGGAGCTGATTATCTGGAATCGTACGCAAAAAAACATCGGCCAAACGCACGATTAATCGCGGGTAGCAAGGCAATTTATAGGGCGTTTGCACAAATATTTCCCCAATAAAAGAGTAGAATCACCCGAATAGTTGGAAAAATATCCCAATAAAAAACACCATGAGCATACTAAGCACCCAGCTGGCGCAAGACATCGTCACCCGCACGATGAAAATCATCCCGTACAACGTCAACGTCATGGATGTCAGCGGCAGCATCATCGCCAGCGGCAATCCCGCGCGGATCGGAGAGCTGCACACGGGCGCCATGCTGGCGTTGGCCAAGAAGCTCGGCGTCGAAATCGACGAAGCCGGCGCCCGCAACATGCATGGTGCGCAGCCCGGCATCAACCTGCCGCTGACGGTGAATGGCCAGCTGTGCGGCGCGGTGGGCCTGAGCGGCGCACCCGACGAGGTACGTCAATTTGGCGAGCTGGTGCGCCTGACGGCCGAAATGATCCTCGAACAGGCGCAACTAACTGGCGAATTGCAGCGCGATAGCCGCTATCGGGAAGCATTTGTCCTCAAACTCATCAATGATGACAACACAGACCATGCGGGACTGGACGCGTGGGCGCGGCGGCTGGGCGTCGATTTCGACCGTCCCCACCTGGTCTTCGTCCTCGAGGTGGACGACAAGGCGGCCGGCACGGTCGAAGCGCTGACCGAAATCCAGCGTCTGCAAATGCGCATGATGACGCGCCAACCGTCCGCGCTGACAGCGGCGGCCAGCTCGCACGAAATGGTCATTCTCGACTTTTACGACACCGCCAAAAGCCAGGCGGCCGGGCCGGCCCCGGACATCCAGGCGCGGGCGCAAAAGCGGCTGCGATCGCTGTCGGCGCTGCTGAAGGAAGAAGGCGGCGACGCCCATACCTTGGCGATGGGCATCGCCCTGACCGGCATCGAGGGCGTCGCCATTTCCTACCAAAGCGCGCGCGCCGCTGCGCGCATCGGCCGCGCGCGCCAGCCGCGGGGCAACCGCTTCAGCTATTACGAGCAGGCGCTGCCGGTGCTACTGTCCGGCCTTGGCTCAGGCTGGCAGGCGGAGCAATTAAAGCTGCCGATCGCCCGCCTGAAGGCGCAGGACAAAAGCAAGGAACTGCTGCAGCGCACGCTAGAAGCCTGGTTCACGCACGACGGCCACCCGGCGGCGACAGCCGGAGCGCTGCACATACACCGCAACACGTTGGACTACCGGCTGCGCCGCATCGGCGAGATCACCGGCCTCGACCTAGGGCGGCTGGAAGACCGCTTCCTGCTGTACGCCTCCGCGCTGCTCACAGACAAATAACCCCCGGGGTCAAGTCTGTCATTCGGACACGGCCTCATCAATCAGATGCATTATTACACTACAGCAAGGCAATATTTCATAGCAAGTTCCTGTATCATTTGGCGGCGCCGCGATCCGGCGCGAGGGGTAGCCCCCCACACCACAGAGACAGACAAACACAAAAATAAATGGAGCCCAATTTTGAGCCTTTTTAGAACGAAGAATCTGGATGAGATGATCGCCAACGCCCGCAAACCCGGCGGCTTGGCCAAGGTGCTTGGTCCCTTCGACCTGATATTGATGGGCATAGGCGCCATCGTCGGTACCGGCATTTTCGTGCTGACCGGCACCGGCGCCGTCACCGCCGGCCCCGCCCTGACCCTGTCGTTCATCGTCGCCGCCGTCGCCTGCGGCTTCGCCGCGCTGTGTTATGCCGAGTTCGCCTCCACCGTGCCGGTCGCCGGCTCGATCTACACCTACACCTATGCCACGCTGGGCGAACTGGCCGCCTGGATGATCGGCTGGGACTTGCTGCTCGAATACGGGCTGGCGACATCGGCCGTCTCGGTCGGCTGGTCGGGCTACTTCCAGTCGCTGATCGCCGGCTTCGGCCTGCACCTGCCGACGGTGCTCACCGCCGCGCCCGGCGCGCTGCCCGGCGTCACCACATGGATCAACCTGCCGGCGCTGATCATCATGCTGGTGCTGACGGCCATGCTGAGCTGGGGCGTGCGCGAATCGGCCCGCCTGAACAACGTCATGGTCGCCATCAAGGTCGGCGTGGTGTTGCTGTTCATCGTTGTCGGCGCGCGCCACGTGCAGCCGGCCAACTGGCAGCCCTTCATGCCTTACGGCTACAACGGCATGCTGAGCGCGGCCGCGCTGGTGTTCTTTGCCTTCATCGGATTCGACGCGGTGACGTCGGCCGCCGAGGAAGTCAAGCGTCCCGAGCGCGACCTGCCGATCGGCATCATCGGCTCGCTGGCGGCGTGCACGATCCTGTACGTGGTGGTGTCGGCGATAATGACCGGCATCGTGCCCTACCAGCAATTCCTCGGCATCGATCATCCGGTCTCGCTGGCGCTCAAATATGCCGGTGAAAACTGGGTCGCCGGCTTCGTCGACCTCGGCGCCATCCTCGGCATGACCACGGTGATACTGGTGATGGCGTACGGCCAGACCCGCGTGATCTACGCCATGTCGCGCGACGGCTTGCTGCCGAAGCGTCTGTCCACTGTGCATCCACGCTTCCATACGCCGTTCTTCGCGACGTGGCTGGTGGGTATCGTGTTTGGCCTGATCGCCGCCGTTGTTCCGCTGAACATCCTTACCGAGCTGATCAATATCGGCACCCTGGCTGCGTTCAGCCTGGTGGCGATTGCGGTGGTGATCCTGCGCAAAAAGCGTCCCGACCTCAAGCGCGCCTTCCGCTGCCCCGGCGTGCCGGTGATTCCCGCGCTGGCGGTGATCTTCTGCGTCATGCTGATGACTTACCTGAGCTGGCACACCTGGGTCGCCTTCATCATCTGGATGGCGATCGGCCTGGTCATCTACTTCGGTTACGCCCGCAAGCATTCGGCGATGAATTAAGCGCGTTAGCGTTTGACCAAAAAAATCCGGCGCGCCCACTTGGACGCGCCGGATTTTTTTACATCTACTTTCCGCTTAGTTCACGGTCAGTTTCCCCGTTCCCGCATTACCCAGCACCGACGCCTTCACCGCCGAAGCCCCCAGCGGCGAATACGAATAAGGCACGGTCCAGCCGACGGCGTTGCTGAAGCTGCACGCGCCAGCCACATTCAACGCGCTTCCGTTCAACAACGATCCCGTATCGACAATCGCCCCGGTCTTGCTCGACGAGCCGGGATTCTTGACGATGTCCGGGCAACTGCTGGCGCCGGCGATTTCAAAAGCGTTGTTGGTGGAAATCACCTTGGCCAGGTAGGCCACGCCGATGCTGTACTGGTGCTTGTACACCGGATGGCTGCGCGAGCCTTCGAAGTAGTTGTTGTAGACGTGAACCTTCCCGAAACGCACACGCGGCGCGCGGTCGCTGATGTTCAGGTAGTGGTTGTTGTTGAACGTGACGGTCAAATGGCCATCGTCCGTGGTCCGGCTATCGGATGAGCCAACCAGGTTGTTCTTGGCGTGCAGTTCGAAGCGGTTGTTCGACACCGTCACATAGTCCGACGCGTTTTTGACGTCCAGCGCGCCATCGTGGCACTGCTTGAGCATGCCGTTCTCGATCGGCGCCTGGTCGTCCGTCTTGGGCGCGTCGGTAAAGACGTTGTGGTCGACCCAGACATTGGTCGACGCCAGAATGGTGATGCCGTCATACTCCGAGTTCCAGTTGCCGTTGGCGCCGTCTTCCGGGTCCCACAGCGGATACTTATCGCATGGCAAACTGATATTCAGGTTGCGCACGATGACGTTCTTTTTGCCGTTGATCACCAGATTGGCATTGACCAGCTTGGCATCGCCGCCGACGCCGATCAAGGTCGTGTTGCTGCCGAGCTTGATCTGCAGACGCGCGGCCTGGTCGTCCTTGCTGGTGTACGGGCCGCCGTTGTCCGACGCGGTCGGGTCGATGGTGCCGTACAGTTTGATGATCTTCGGATTGTCGCCCTGGGCCTTGATCGCCGCCATCAGCTGCGAGGCGGAGCTGACCTTGTAGATCGCGGTCGATGGCGCGGCCGCGCCGCCGGTGGTGCCGCCGTTGGTGCCGGCCCAGCCCGATGCAGGCGCCGACTGGTACGTGGCGTCGCCCGGTGTCGGCGTTGGCGTTGGCGTTGGTGTCGGCGTCGGAGTTGGTGTCGGGGTCGGAGTGGGCGTCGGGGTAGGCGTTGGAGTCGGAGTCGGCGTCGGCGTCGACGACAGCGGACCGACCGCGCACTTTTCATTGACGCCAGCATTTGGATCCGCGCCGAAGGTCGCCGTGGTGCACGCGATGTCGCCCGACAAGGTTTTGATGACCCACTTGTCCTTCAGTCCGAACGAAACTTGCCGGTTGCTGGCGCCTGCCTTGCAAGTACCGCCTTCGTCGGCGCACTTGGAAAAGCCGCCCGGCCAATCGGCGGCAGTCGCGCTGATGGAAAACAGCGCAGCCAGCGCCGCGCACATTACGGAATATTTTGGTGCCATGATTCGTCTCCTAACGGGTTAGTTACGGGCCTTCAAACAGGCCACTTGGATGAACTGCTGCAACAGAACCGCGCCCGGGGAGGAATCTTGGCGCCACCGTGGTAGCCTGGGGGACAGGCTAAAAGGAACGCCCCCTGTCCTGGCGGGGCGTGGATAGCTTCAATGGTGTTAGTCGACCGTCAGCTTGCCGGTGCCCGCGTTGCCCAGCACCGAGGCCTTGACCGCCGAAGCCGCCAGCGGCGATACCGTGTAAGGCACAGTCCAGCCGACCGCGTTACTCTGGCTGCACCCGCCCGCCAGATTCAGCGGATTGCCATTGACCAGCGAGCCGGTATCGGTGATGGCGCCCGGCTTGCTCGACGAGCCGGGATTCTTGACGATGTCCGGGCAGCTGCTGGCGCCGGCGATCTCGAACGCGTTGTTGCTCGAGATGATCTTGGCTTTGTACGCCACACCGAGGCTGTACTGATGCCGGTAGACCGGATGGGTCTTCGAGCCCTCGAAGTAGTTGTTATAGATGTGTACCTTCCCGAAGCGCACACGTGGCGCCCGCTCGCCGACGTTCAGATAGTGGTTGTTATTGAAGGTCACCGTCAGGTGGCCATCGTCGGCGGTCCGGTCATCGCTGGAACCGATCAGGTTGTTCTTCTCGTGCAGCTCGAAACGGTTGTTCGACACGCTGACAAAGTCCGAGGCGTTTTTGACGTCAAGCGCGCCGTCGTGGCACTGCTTGATCTTGCCATTCTCGATGGGCGACTTGTCATCGGTCTTGGGCGCGTCGGTGAACACGTTGTGGTCGACCCAGACGTTGGTCGACGCCAGGATGGTGATGCCGTCGTACTCCGAGTTCCAGTTGCCGGTGCCATCATTCGGGTCCCACACCGGGAACAGATCGCACGGCAGGTTGATGTTCAGGTTGCGGATGATGACGTTCTTTTTGCCGTTGATGACCAGATTGGCATTGACCAGCTTGGCGTCGCCACCCGCGCCGATCAGCGTGGTGTTACTTCCCAGCTTGATCTCCAGCCTCGCCTTTTGATCGGCCACGCTTTTGAACGGCCCGCCGTTGTCGGCAGCGGTCGGATCGATGGTGCCGTACAGTTTGATGATTTTCGGATTGTCGCCCTGCGCGCTGATCGCAGCCATCAGTTGCGCGGCCGAGCTGACCTTGTAGATCGCGGTCGCCGGCGCGGCCGCACCGCCGGTGGTGCCACCGTTGGTGCCGGCCCAGCCGGTGGTCGGTGCCTTGTCGAAGGTGGCGTCGGCGGCCAGCGCGCCGGTCGAGCAAATTGCCGCTAACGCGGCGCATATCAGTGAATATTTCGGTGCCATGGGTGTGTCCTTATTGGTCGGGTATAGGACCTTTAATAGGTCGCTTATATTCATTCGTAACGCATTGACAAAGATGTCAGAATGAAAAGTAGATTAGCAGCATGGGTCGGCCGATACCTGCGCCATTAAAATAATCAAGCGCTTGATTATTTGAATAGTCGTGCGATATCGTATGACCAGCCTTAGCTGTCGAACGCGTATAAATCGATTTTCGGTGTTGCAGTACTGCGCCCGGGAGAAAAGTGGCGCCGCCGTGATAAGCCTCTGATTATTAAAGGCTTAGGGACGCACCCCGAGGGTATTGGGGCGCTGGGGGAAGCTCTTGCGGTCTTTGATAGGACTAAAGATTTCCTTGAAGAAAGCATATCGCAATCGCAAGGGGTATGACAAGTCAAGTTTTCCAGCAGTTGTTTTTTTGCGAACTCCGCCTTTCACGGTGCAATTCGCCACCGGGCTCGGCGCTTAGCTGACAATAAATCCCAGCTCCCGCAGGAAGTTCGCCGCCTGGGCGTGCGAGATCGCAGCGCCCTTGAACATTGCCGCGTCCGCCAGCTTCACGCCTTCGATGTCGGTCCCGCGCAGATCGGCGCCCTGGAATTTGGCTAACTTGAGCACCGCGTTGCGCAAACTGCCGCCTTCAAAGACGGCGTCGCGAAAATCGCAGCCGGCCAGATAGGCGTCGGACAGATCCAGCTCCTTCAACGTCGCCTTGCGGAACGAAAAGCCGCGCATGTCGGCGCCGACCAGCAGGCTCTCCTCGAAATGTATGCCTAGATGTTGCACCTCCTCGAACGAGGCGCCGGTCAGCTTGCAGCCGCGATACGATGCCGACGCCAGCTTGGCGCGCCGCCACTTGGTGTTGTTGAGATCGCAGCCTTCGAAACGCGCGTCGACGCCGTCGGCCGATTCGAAATCGGCGCCGCCGGCGCGGCAACGCTGCCAGGTGGTGCGCGCCAGCTTGCAAGCGAACAGGATCGTATCGAGGAAGGTGCAGCGTTCGAAGGCGCAACCCTGCAGATCGAGCCGCGACAAATCGGCCTCGTCAAAGGTGCAGCCGTCGAAGTGGCGCACCGATTGCGACAAGTGCTGTTCAAGTTCCGTCCTGTCGAGCGTCACGCCGGAAATCGTAGAGTTGTTATGTACCATCAGCCAGAAGCCTTCTGAGTGTGGAAGGGAGACGGATGGCGCACGAAAACCATAACGCATCCCCCAACCGTTGAAAACAGTTAAGATCAGCGCCGTGGGTCCGCGCGCATGGGCGGCGGGAGCATGCCCTCGGGCACTTACCAGTGTACCAACCGGTTAGCTCATTTTCGACTGGCCGGTATTTTATCAGAAGCGAACGCATGAAACGTGATATCGACATCATCCGCCAACTGGACGACACCGAGGACGCCATCAAACGCGCCCGGCTGCGCACGATGCAGGCCGTCGCGCTGGGTTTGCTGGTGCTGGCCGCCTTGCTGTTCGCGCTGGCGCGCTCGCAACACGGTGGTCATCCGGCGTGGGGCTATCTTGAAGCGTTCTCCGAAGCGGCCATGGTGGGCGCGATCGCAGACTGGTTTGCCGTCACGGCGCTGTTCCGCCACCCGCTCGGCATTCCGCTGTGGCACACCGCCATCATCCCCAACAGCAAGGACAGCATCGGCAAAAGCCTCGGCAACTTTGTCGAGAACCATTTCATCACCGAGGAAGGCATCGCCCAGCGCATCCGCCAGGTGGATATCGCCGGCCGCGCCGGCCGCTACATGCAGACCAACGCCGCGCAACTGAGCGCCTGGGTCGGGCCGGCGCTGGAAAAGCTGCTGCAAATGGCCGACCACGACAAGATCCGCCGCATGCTGCGCGACGTCGCGACGCGCGAACTGGCCCGCATCGACCTGTCCGGACTGGCTGGCGACTGTGTCGAGGCGCTGGTGGCCGAAGACCAGCCGCAGCAGCTGGTGGACGCCGCACTCGACCAGTTTGTCGTCTACCTGTCCGATCCGGCCAACCACCCGACCATCGAGACGATGGTCCAAAGCGCCGTGAACACGGAAAGCTCGGTGCTGAAATATGCGCTGCGCAAGGCGATGCCCCGGATTATTCGTTCGTCCACCGAAAAAGTGGCCGAGATGCGGCTCGACCGCTCGCACGAGCTGCGCCAGCGGCTGGGCGCGTGGATCGCCAACAGCGCACTGCGCCTCAAGGGCGATCCGGCCTGGCAAGAGGCGATCGGCCGCTATCAGCAGCAGGCGCTGACCAGCGACACGGTGCAGCACCTGTTCGACGGCATCTGGGACACCCTGCGCGAGCGCCTGCTGGCCGACCTGCGCAGCGAGACGCCGAGCATTCCCGCCAGCGCCCGGCGGCTGGTGGAGAACGCCGGCAAGCTGCTGACGGACAATCCGGCCGTGGGCGAGAGCCTGAATCGCGCCATCGAGGCCGGCAGCGCGCAACTGGTGAAAAAGTATCGCGGCGAGGTCGGCCTGTTCATCGAGGCGCAACTGGCCACGTGGACCAAGGAGGAAATGAGCAACCGGATCGAGCTATCCATCGGGCGCGACTTGCAGTTTATTCGCATCAACGGCACCCTGGTCGGCGGACTGGTGGGTGTAGTGATCCATTTCATTGTGTCGGTGGTTTAATGGCTATTGTCAAACGCCAACAGAACGTGCATCCTGAAGGCACATTAGACCAATCACATCAACCATGATCACATGCTTTGACATCGGCGGCAGCGCCATCAAGTCCGCAGGCGCCACCGCCGACGGCCAGATCGGCGAGCTGCGCCGGGTTCCCACGCCCGCGCATGACTTTGCCGCCTTCTGCGCCGCCATGAAAGAAGGGATCGCCGCAGGCGGTCCGTCGCGCGGCGTGGCGATCTCCATCGCCGGCGTCGTCGACCCCTCCGATGGCCGCATCAAGTGCGCCAACATCCCCTGCATCGACGGCCGCACGCTGGCTGCCGACTTGGCAGCCGAACTGGATCTGCCGGTCTGGATCGCCAACGACGCCGACTGTTTCGCGCTGGCCGAGGCCCACGCCGGCGCGGGTCGCGGCCACGCCAACGTCTTCGGCCTGATATTAGGAACGGGCGTCGGTGGAGGTCTGGTCATCGACGGCCGGCTGATCGGCGGCCCTGGCGGCTTCGCCGGCGAATGGGGGCATGGCCCGGTCGCCGCCCACTTCGCCGGCACGCCACCGCAAGAGATCCCCCGCTTCGCCTGCGGTTGCGGCCAGACCGGCTGCCTGGACGCCATCGGCGGCGCGCGCGGCATCGAACGCCTGCATGCCTCGCTCCATCCCGGCACGGCGCTCGACAGCCGGCAAATCATCAGCGCCTGGGAGGACGGCGACGCCGCCGCCGCGCGCACCATCGACTGTTTCGTCGACATCCTGGCCGGCCCGCTGGCGATGCTGGTCAACACCATCGGCGCGTCCGTGCTGCCGGTCGGCGGCGGCCTGGCCAACAGCGCGGCGCTGATCGACATGCTCGATCACGCGGTGCGTGCGCGCATCCTGCGTAAAACCGCCGCCGCCATCATCGTGCAAGGCCAGTCCGGCGCCGAGCCGGGACTGATCGGCGCCGCCTGGCTCGGGCTCGCGGAATCGGAGAAGCGCCGTGACTGATCCCGCCCCCGCCCCGGTGACGCTGGAAGTCTGCGTCGACAACGTCGAGGGATTGTCGGCCGCCATCGCGGGCGGCGCGGACCGCATCGAGCTATGCGGGGCTTTGGAAGTCGGCGGCCTGACGCCCACTTCCGGCCTGCTGCGCGTGGCGGCGGCCAGTCCGCTGCCGGTGGTGGCGATGATACGCCCGCGTGGCGGAGATTTTTGTTTCGACGACGTCGAGATCCAGCTGATGCTCAACGAAATCGATGCGGTGGCCGCCATCGGCCTGCAAGGCGTGGTGCTCGGCGCCTCGCTGCGCAACGGCGAGCTGGATCACCGGACGCTGGAACGGCTGCTGCGGCGCGCGCGCGACCATGGGCTGGAAAGCACGCTGCACCGGGCCATCGATTTGTGTCCCGACCTCGCGGTGGCGACCCGGCTGGCCATCGACCTGGGTTTCGCGCGCATTCTGACCTCCGGCGGCGCGCCTCGCGCATTGGAGGGCCTGGCCGGTTTGCAACGCTGCTTCGATGCGGCCGGCGACCGCATCACGATCATGCCCGGCGCCGGCATCAGCGCGGACAATGTGGGCAGGCTGCTGGACAAGCTGCCGGTGCGCGAGGTGCATGCCTCCTGTTCGGTGGCGGTGGCGGCCAGCGCGCCGCCGGTGCTGGCATTCGGCTTCGACACCGGCGCGCGGCGGCAAACCAGCGCGGCGCGCGTGTCTGCCATGAAAGCCGCGCTGCACTCCAAATAATGTGCTTTCGCCGCGAACCGCTCCGCTTGAAACACGTTCCGGTTTGTGTGACACTCGTGGCTATTGATGTGAAACTGGTTACGCTTTTCAGGTTGGAGCACACTGTTTGACGTTCGACTTCACGCTCCTCGCGCCCTATCTCCCCGACCTCGCGGCCGGCGCACGCCTCACGGCGCTCGCCTGTGCGCTTGCCCTGGCCGGGGGTCTGGCGCTTGGTGTGGTGGTAGCCCTGCTGCGGACGTCGGCGGCCCCACTTGCCCGACGGCTGGCCGACATCTACGTCGACATCTTCCGCAACGTCCCCTTCATCGTCCAGCTGTTCTTCCTGTTCTACGGCCTGCCGGAACTCGGCATTGAACTGGACGCCTTCAGTACCGGCGTGCTGGCGCTGTCGTTGGCCGGTGGCGCCTTTACATCGGACGTGATCCGGTCAGGCATCCTCGCCATCGATCCGGGCGTGATCGAAGCGGCCCAGGTCAGCGGCCTGTCACGCCGCGTGATCTACCAGAAGATCGTGCTGCCGATCGCCTTGCGCACGTCGGTGCGGCCGCTGGGCTCCGTCTTCGTCAACCTGATCCTGACGTCGTCCATCCTGTCGGCCATCACGCTGAACGAATTGACCGGCGCCGCCAAGATCGTCGCCGCCGACACCTTCGCGCCGTTCGAAGTCTACGCCCTGCTGCTGGTGGCCTACGTCACGCTCACCTATCTGGTCTCGCTATCGGCCGGCGCCCTGCACCGCCGCCTGAACCGCGAACGCGCGCTGGGTGCCAACTGATGCGCTACACCGAGTTCACGGTCCACGACATTTTGTTGCTGCTGCAAGGCGCCGGCGTCTCGGTCGCGCTGTTCGCCGCCACGACCGCCATCGGTCTGGTGATCGGGCTGGCCTGGGCGGTGCTGCGCTATTACCGCACGCCGCTGCTGGCGCCCTGCTTCGCCGCCGTGGCCGAACTGCTCAAGAATTCACCGGTACTGGTGCAGCTGTTCCTTGTCTTCTTCGGCCTGCCGGTGCTGCTGGCGACCGACATCACGCCGGTGCAGGCAGCGGTCGTCACCTTGTCGGGCAATACGGCGGCATTCATCTACGTGATTGCCGTCTCCGCAATCGAATCGATAGGCCGCGAACAGCTGGAAACCGCGCGCGTGTTCGGCTTGAGCCGCTGGCAAATCCTGCGCAAGATCGTCGCACCGCAAGCCGCCGCCTTCGGCCTTGGACCGCTAACCGGTCTGCTTGTCAACCAGTTGCAGGTTACGTCGCTGATCTCCGTGATCGGCGTGATGGACCTGACCAAGGTAGGCGCGATCCTGAACCTGCGCACGCTCAAGCCGTTTATCGTCTGGACGGTGGTCGGCTTGGTGTACTACCTGATAGCCAAGTTGATCGCCACCACCTGCGCGCGCCTTGAAAGCCGCCTGCGCGCGCACAGCCAATGGAAAGGCCTGTAGCATGATTCAGATCGAAGGCGTCGGCAAAAGCTTCGGCCAGACCAGGGTGCTGGACGGGGTCGACCTGCGCGTGGCGCCGGGCGAGGTGGTGTCGATACTCGGCGCCAGCGGCTCCGGCAAGTCCACGCTGATCCGCTGCATCAACGGGCTGGAGAAACTGGACAAGGGCAGCATCTCCATCGACGGTTTCCGCGTCGACGATCCCAAACAGCTGCAACAAGCGCGCCTGTGCTCCGGCACCGTATTCCAGCTGTTCCACCTCTACCCGCACATGACGGCGCTGCAAAACATCACACTGGCGCCGATCGAGGTGCTCAAAGTGCCACGGCGCGAAGCCGAAGACGCCGCGCGGGAGCTGCTGGCCTCCGTCGGCCTGTCCGACCGCGCCGATGCCTATCCCGCGCAATTGTCCGGCGGCCAGCGTCAGCGTGTGGGCATTTGCCGGGCGCTCGCCATGAAGCCGCGCTACCTTCTGCTCGATGAAGTCACCAGCGCGCTCGACCCAGAGATGACGGCCGAGGTGCTGGATATACTCGCGAAACTGGCGGCGGCCGGCACGACGATGCTGTTCGTGACCCACGAAATCGAGTTCGCGCGGCAGATCTCCAGCCGCATCGTCTTCCTTGAACAGGGCCGCCTGCTGGCCGACCTGCCGACGGCGCGGTTCTTCGCGACAGACGGCGGACTGGCGCACCCGCGCATCGCCCAATTCCTCTCAAAAATGAAGAAAGACCATTGATGAAAATGCTGCTTGCCAACGCCGAGGCCTGGCCCGGCTTCGACACCACCGTCGATCTGCTCAAACAGGACGGCGCCGGCATCGACGCCATGATCGCCGGCATCGCCAAGGTCGAACGCGAGGCCAAGGTGCGCAGCGTCGGCTACGGCGGCTGGCCAAATATGCTCGGCGAGATGGAGTTCGACGCCGGCGTCATGGACGGCACCACGCGCGACGTCGGCGCGGTCGGCGCGGTACCGGCGACGTTGCCGGTGTCCGCGCTGGCGCATGAAGTGATAAAGCACCTGCCGCACGTGATGCTGACCGGCGCCGGCGCACGCCGCTTCGCCACCGAACGCGGATTCGCGCTTGACGACACGCTGCACCCGGACAGCAAGCGCGTATGGTGGGAACGGCTGCAAAAGGAGATGACGCCGGAGCAGCTGGCGGCTTTCCCGGATATCCCGCTCGCCCCGCTCAGCAACACCTTCACCGACCCGGAACGGGTGCGCGACACCACCGTGTTCCTCGCCCGCGACGCCGCGCAGGGGCTGGGTGTGGTCACGTCGACCTCCGGCTGGGCGTGGAAGTATCCGGGCCGGCTGGGCGATTCACCGATCGTCGGCGCCGGGTTCTATGCCGATAGTCGATACGGCGCCGCCGCCTGCACCCACACCGGCGAGATGACGATGCGCTGCGGGACCTCGCGCAGCATCGTGCTGGCCTTGCGGCTCGGGCACTCGCTCGACGATGCGGTCAAGCTGGCGGTGGAGGAATTGGGCGAGTTGAAAACCGGCTTCCTGGCCGGCGTCGTCATCCACGCCATGGACGCGGCGGGCAATCACAAGGTCGTCAGCTTCCGCTGCGACGAAGAGATACGTTACTGGTACTGGGACGAACGCATGGCCGCGCCGGAACTCCGCGTCGCCAGCGCCGCATAACCAAGAGAGGAAATCGACATGCAACCATTTAAACGCATCGCCGTCATCGCAGTGCTGACCATGCTGGCCGGTTCCGCCGTCGCCGGCCGCATCGAGGAGATCAAGGCGCGCGGTTACGTGCGTATCGGCGTCTCGCTCGGGGGCGAACCGGTCGGATTCCGCAACGGGAAGAATGAACCGGTCGGTTACGACGTCGATGTCGCCATACAGCTGGCGGCCAGGCTGGGCGTGCCGGTAAGGTTCTCGGACGTCTCGGCGGACGCGCGCATCTCGATGCTGATGTCGCAACAACTCGATCTGGTGGTGGCCAATGTATCGATCACGCCGCAACGCGCGCGCGTGGTCGACTTTTCCAAGCCCTACAACATGGCCGGATTGCGTGTGATCGTGCAGAAAAGCGCCGGCATCAAGACGCTGGCGGATCTCAAGGGCAAGCGCGTGGTGGTGGGACGCGGCACCACGGCGGACGCATTCCTGAAACAATCGGCGCCGCAGGCGACCTTCGTCTACACCGACAATTTTGCGCCGGACGGTGTGCTGCTGCTCAAGCAAAAGCGCGTCGACGCCGGGATAGAGGATTCGTCGCTGCTCGACTACCTGGCCAGCAAGAGCACAGAACTGGATGTCCTGCCGGGCATATACGGCCAGACCCCGATCGGCATCGCGGTCGCGAAGGGCGACCCGGAGCTGCTCAAGTTCGTCAACGGTTTCGTCACCGATTACGTCAAGACCGGCGCCTACGCCCAGAACTACCGCAAATGGTGGGGCGAGAAAAGCGCGCCACCGGCGCTGTAGTTCTCCTACATGTGCCCTAGCCCACAGACGATCCGCCGAAAAATTCATAGTATTGGACATACTATTGGAAGTTACTCCACCCTGCGCCAGTTCCCCAACCAGAACCGGTGAACCTACCGGATAGTCACACCGACACCAAGGAGACCGCTTGAACACCAACCATTGGTTCCTGCTGGTCGGCCTGCTGATGCTGGCGCGCGGCATGGCCGCCACCACCATCTCGCGCTCGCCGTTCACGTCGGCGATGGTGTATCTTGGCTTCGGCATCCTGCTCGGGCCCACGGTGTTCAATATCCTCGATTTCGACCCGATGCTGCAATCGGACCTGTTGGAGGTGCTGACCGAAATCGCCATCCTGATCTCGCTGTTCTCGGCGGGGATCAAAATGCCGGTGCCGTTCAAGCTGCGCCACTGGGACGCGCCATTGCGGCTGGCCTGGGTGTCGATGACGCTGACGGTGGCGCTGGTGGCGGCCTTCAGCTTCTTTGTCCTCGGCCTGCCGCTGGGCGCGGGCATTCTGTTGGGCGGGATACTGGCGCCCACCGATCCGGTGCTGGCGACCGACGTCCAGGTCCGCCACGCGGGTGACAAGGACCAACTGCGTTTCACCCTCACCTGCGAAGCCGGCATGAACGACGGCAGCGCCTTTCCGTTCGTGTTCCTCGGCCTGGCCATGCTGGGCATGGGCGACGACACCGGTGCCTGGCACTGGCGCTGGTTCCTGGTCGATGTGGTCTGGGCCTCGGGCGCGGCGGTCGCCGTGGGTTACCTGGGCGGGGCGCTGACCGCGCGCCTGGGCTGGCGCCTGCGCATCATCAAGCCGCAGCACGAGATCATGGACGACCTGGTGGGATTGGGTCTGATCGCCGTGGTCTACGGCGTCTCCAGCCTGATACACGCGTGGGGCTTCCTGGCAGTGTTCTTCGCGGCCGTGGCGCTGCGCCAGACCGAGTTGGTGCTGGCGGGCGCGCCCAAGGACCGGCAAGGCTTGCTGGAACAGGATGTGGCGAAATCGGCGGCCGCCAAAACCAGCGAGACGCACGAAGTCCCGATGACGGTCAGCACCGAGTCGCTGGTCTTCAAGGAGCACCTGGAGCGGCTGTCGGAGCTGACATTGGTGCTGCTCCTGGGCGGCATGATCTCGCTGCACGACATGGACCTGGACGCCATCTGGATGGCCGCCTTCCTGTTCTTCATCGCGCGGCCGGTCAGCGTGTTCCTCGGTTTGGCCGGCAGCGACACCAGCATGCGGCTACGCTCGATGACCGCGTGGTTCGGCGTGCGCGGCATCGGCTCGATCTACTACCTGATGTATGCGATCGAACAAGGTCTGGAGCCGGATCTGGCGCAGCAGCTGACGCACATCTCGCTGTTCGTCATCATGCTGTCGATCGTGGTCCATGGCCTCAGTGTGAAGCCGTTGATGGAAACCGTGTGGCCCCGGCGCCAATGACGGTCCGGGTCAGATGCCTTCCAGGCTGAGGGCGCGCACCGCGCCGCGCAGCAAGCCATGCAGGCGCACGCGTTCCTCGTGATCCATGTCGGGGAACATCTGCATCTCCACTTCCCTCACCTTGCCGTCGCACTGCGCCAGAATCGCGTGCCCGGCCTCGGTCAGCTGGATCTGGATGATGCGGCCGTGCGACGGATCGGGCGTGCGCTCGATCCAGCCTTTCGCTTCGATCGACTTCACCATCTCGTTGGCCGACTGCGGCGACACCATCGTCCGCACCGCCAATTGCGCATTCGATAGCGCGCCCTGCGCCCGGAACACCGACAACGCGGTGTACTGCGGCACCGTCACGCCGGCCGGAGCGCAGCAATCGCGCAGGCGCTTGTTCAACACGTGATCCAGTCGCCCCACCAGGTAGGCCAGACCCAACGGTTTAGTGCTATCGGAAAAATCTGCTTTGACCATAAAATTTTCTTGTAAAACAAAAGAGGTGGGTATAGTATAAGCCACATATCAGGTAGCCTGATACTTAAAACCAAACATTAGCTTACTAAAAGGAGACACATTGTATGTCCAAATATGAAGCCCGCTGGGAAACCGTCAAGGTCGATGTTGAAAAAGGTATCGGCTGGATCACGCTGAACCGTCCCGACAAGCGCAACGCCATGAGCCCGACCCTGAACCGCGAGATGATCGACGTTCTGGAAACGCTGGAGCTGGACGAGGAAGCGCAAGTGATCGTGCTGACCGGCGCCGGCGATGCCTGGACCGCCGGCATGGACCTGAAAGAGTACTTCCGCGAGAACGACGGCAAGCCGGAGATCTTCCAGGAGCGCCTGCGTCGCGATTGCTCGCAGTGGCAATGGAAGCTGCTGCGCATGTACAGCAAACCGACCATCGCCATGGTCAACGGCTGGTGCTTCGGTGGCGCGTTCTCGCCCTTGGTGGCCTGCGATCTCGCCATCGCCGCCGACGAAGCGGTGTTCGGCCTCTCCGAAATCAACTGGGGCATCCCGCCCGGTAACCTGGTCAGCAAAGCCGTCGCCGACACCATGGGCCACCGTCAGGCGCTGCACTACATCATGACCGGCGACACCTTCACCGGCCAGGAAGCGGCCGCCATGGGCCTGATCAACAAGAGCGTGCCGCGCGCCCAGCTGCGCGACGAAGTCGTCGCGCTGGCGGAAAAGCTGCTGGCCAAGGCGCCGACGGTACTGCGCATCGCCAAGAATGGCTTCAAGCGCTGCCGCGAGCTCAATTGGGATCAGAACGAAGACTACCTGTACGCCAAGGTCGATCAGTCCAACTACCGCGATCCGGAAAAAGGACGCGCCCAGGGCCTCAAGCAGTTCCTGGACGATAAGACGATCAAGCCAGGTCTGCAGACGTTCAAACGCGGCTAAACTCTACTATAAAAATAAAAGGAGACAACCATGTTTGACACCGATCTGCTGATTGGCGGCCACGGCGCCGCCGCACAGGACAACATCACCTTCGAGCGACGCAGCCCGGCCACCGGCGAGGTGGTCACCCGCGCCGCCGCCGCGCAACTGGCCGATGTCGACCAGGCCGTGAAGGCCGCGCGGGATGCCTTCCCCGCGTGGTCGGCGATGGCGCCCGGCGCCCGCCGCACCCTGCTGCTCAAGGCTGCCGACACCATGGAAAAGTACCGCGCCGAATTCGTCGCGCGCGGCGTTGCCGAAGCGGGCGGCAGCCCGATGTGGTATCAGTTTAATGTCACGCTGGCGTCCAACATGCTGCGCGAGGCGGCATCGATGACCACCCAGATTAGCGGCGAGGTCATTCCCTCCGACGTTCCCGGCTCGATGGCAATGGGCCTGCGCCAGGCGTGCGGCGTGGTGGTCGGCCTGGCGCCGTGGAACGCCCCGATCATCCTGGGCACCCGCGCCATCGCGATGCCGCTCTCCTGCGGCAATACCGTGATCCTGAAGGCTTCGGAATTGTGTCCGGCGCTGCACCGCCTCATCGGCACCGTGTTCGAGGAAGCCGGCTTCGCGCCAGGCGTCGTCAACGTCATCACCAACGCGCCGCAGGATGCGCCGCAAGTCGTGGAGCGCCTGATCGCCGCGCCGGCCGTCCGCCGCGTCAATTTCACCGGTTCGACCAATGTGGGTCGCATCATCGCCCAGCATTGCGCCCGCCACCTGAAACCCGTGTTGCTGGAATTGGGCGGCAAAAACCCGCTGCTGATTTTGGACGATGCGGACCTCGACGAAGCCGTCGAAGCGGCCGCGTTCAGCGCCTTCTTCAACCAGGGCCAGATCTGCATGTCGGCCGACCGCATTTTGGTCGACAACAAAGTGGCGCCGGCCTTCCTCGAGAAGCTGGCCGCCAAAACCGCCACCCTGAAGGCGGCGCAAAGCGACGCCCCGCTGTCCGGCATGATCGATCCGTCGGCCACCACGCGCGTGGCCGCCATGCTGCAGGATGCACGCGATCGCGGCGCCAAGGTCACCCAAAGCTCGGCCGAAGTCGTCGGCAATATCATGCAGCCGGCCATCGTCGATGGTGTGACGCCTGAAATGAAGGTCTACCAGGAAGAATCGTTCGGCCCCATCGTCTCGATCCTGCGCTTTAACACCGACGAGGAAGCCATCGCGCTGGCCAACGACAGCGAATACGGCCTGTCGTCGGCGGTCTTCAGCCGCGACATCGGCCGTGCGATGGCCGTCGCTCGGCGCATCGAATCCGGCATCTGCCACATCAACGGCCCGACCGTGCACGATGAGGCGCAGATGCCGTTCGGCGGCGTCAAGGGCAGCGGCTATGGGCGCTTCGGCGGCAAGGCGGCCATCGCCGAGTTCACGGAGCTGCGTTGGATCACGATCCAGACGACCTCGCGCCACTACCCGATCTGACAGGAGCTCCGCATGAATCAATCGATGATCGCGGAGCAGTCCAGCGGTACGGCAAAGCGACGCCCGGTCAAACTGGGCAACCCGGAGATCGCGGCCTATCAGGCCGACGGTCTGTGGCACGTGGACGCCGTTACGCCGCTGGAGGCCTTCCCTTCGCGCTTTACCGACCGCCTGGAATCGGGCGCCGCCGCCCACCCGGAGCGCACCCTGGTCGCGCGCCGCGCGCCAGGCGGCGACGGCGAGTGGATACGGCTGTCGTATGCCGAGGTGCTGCGCCGCGCGCGCAGCATCGGCCAGGCGCTGCTCGATCGCGGGCTGTCGGCCGAGCGTCCGCTGGTGATCCTGTCCGGTAACGACCTGGAACACTTCCAGCTCGCGCTGGGCGCCATGTACGCCGGCATTCCGTACGCACCGGTGTCGCCTTCGTACTCGCTGGTGGCGACGGACTTCACCAAGCTGTCCGAGATGCTGGCCAAGCTCACGCCGGGCGCCTTGTTCGCCTGCGACGGCGCTGCCTACAGCCGCGCCATCAGCGCGGTGATGCCGGCGGACGCCGAACTGATACTGGCCGATGGCGAAGTCGCGGGCCAGAAGTCCACCAGCTTCCAGTCCCTGCTTGATGTGGCGCCGTCGAGCGTCGAAGCGGCGCATGCCGCCGTCGGCGTCGACACCGTGGCCAAGTTCCTGTTCACGTCCGGCTCGATCAAGAAGCCGAAAGCCGTCACCACCACGCACGGTATGTTGTGCAGCAACCAGCAGATGCTGCTGCAAACCTTCCCGTTCATGGGCGACGAACCGCCGGTGCTGGTGGACTGGCTGCCATGGAATCACACCTTCGGCGGCAGCCACAATGTCGGCATCGCGCTGTACAACGGCGGCACCCTGTATCTGGACGACGGCAAGCCGACGGCGCGCGACTTCCCGGCCACACTCAGGAACCTGCGCGAGATCGCGCCGACGATGTATTTCAATATCCCGAAAGGGTTCGAGATGCTGACCGACGCGATGAAGACCGACGCGCAATTGAGCGCCAACTTCTTCTCGCGGGTCAAGCTGTTCCTGTGCGCCGGCGCCGGGCTGTCGCAGGCCGCTTGGGATAGGCTGGACAACGCCGCCATCGCCGCAACCGGCGAATCGGTGCGCATCATCACGGGCCTGGGCATGACGGAGACTTCGCCGTCGTGCACCTTCGGCACCGGCTCCATCATCAAGGCTGGTTACGTGGGCGTGCCGGCGCCCGGCTGCAAGGTCAAGCTGGTGCCCTGCGGCGACAAGCTCGAAGCGCGCTTCAGCGGCCCGCACGTGATGCCGGGATACTGGCGCGCGCCGGACCTGAACGCCGCCGTCTTCGACGAGGACGGCTACTACTGCACCGGCGACGCCTTGCGCTTTGTCGATCCCGAAAAGCCGGAGTTGGGCTTCATGTTCGATGGCCGCATCGCCGAGGACTTCAAACTTAGTACCGGCACTTTCGTCAGCGTCGGCCCGCTGCGCGCCAAGGTCATCAGCGCTGCCGCGCCGTACGTGCTCGATGCGGTGGTCACCGGTATCGACCGCCACGCCGTCGGCCTGATGCTGTTCCCGCGCATGGAGCATTGCCATGTGTTGTCGGAACTGGGGCCCGACGCCAGTGCGGACGACGTACTGGCCAGCCCACCGGTGCGCGCCTGGTTCGAACGCCTTCTCAAGTCATTGAACCAGGACGCCAGCGGCTCGTCGATGCGCATCGACCGCCTGCTGCTGTTACACGAACCGCCGTCCATCGATCATCGCGAGATGACCGACAAGGGTTCGATCAACCAGGCGGCGGTGTTGACACGGCGGGCAGCCATCGTCGAGGCACTGTATGAAGGCAGCCATCCACAAGTAATCATCGCGGCATAAACCAAAAAAATACGGAGACAAGCAATGAAACTTAAAAAACTGGCCAACATCGGCGTGATCGTCAGCGTGGCCCTGGTCGGCACGGGCGTCGCGCAGGCGCAGGACACCATCAAGGTCGGCGTCATCGCCGCGCTGACCGGGCCTTTCGCCAACACCGGCAAGCCGTTCGAGGATGGCATCAAGACTTATATGCAGCAGTACGGCGCCACCGTGGCCGGCAAGAAGATCGAAATCATCTACCGCGACGACGGCGGCACCAACGCCGACATGTCCAAGCGCGCCGCCCAGGAGCTGATCTCGCGCGACAAGGTCAGCTTCCTGATCGGTTTTTCGCTGACGCCTAGCGCGCTGGCGGTGGCGCCGATCGCCACCCAGGCCAAGATTCCGATGATCGTCATGAACGCGGTCACCACCGGCATCACGGCCAGGTCGCCTTACATGCTGCGCACCAGTATGACCATGCAGCAGATGACCGAGCCTTTCGGCACCTGGACCGCGCAGAATAAAATCGGCAAGGTGTACACGCTGGTGAGCGACTACAGCACCGGCATCGACGCCGAGGCGCGCTTCGGCAAAGGTTTCACCGCCGGCGGCGGCAAGCTGGTTGGCGCGTCGCGGGCACCGCTGGCCAATCCGGACTACTCGCCGTTCATCCAGCGCATCAAGGACGAGAAGCCGGACGCGCTGTTCTTCTTCGCCCCCGGCGCCGAAGACGGCACCGCCCTGCTCAAGGCCTTCAGCGACAAGGGTTTGGACAAGGCGGGCATCAAGTTCCTGGGCGTGGGCGACATGACCAGCGACCATCCGACCCTGGAAGCGCTGGGCGACCGCGCGCTGGGCGCCATCACGGTGCTGAACTATTCGACGGCGCTCGACAACGCGACCAACAAATCCTTCCTGACAGCCTATGCCGCCGCCCTGCCGAACGCGCGTCCGCCGACCTTCGTCACCGTGGCCGCGTACGACACGATGGCGATGCTGTATGAAACCATCCGCAAGCTGAATGGCAAGGTCACTGGCGACGCCGCCATGAAGGTGTTGTCGGGCATGAAGCTGGACAGCCCGCGCGGCCCGATCAGCATCGATCCGACCTCCCGCGATATCGTGCAGAACATGTACGTGCGCGAAGTCAAGAAGGTCAACGGCAAGCTGGTTAACCAGCCGATCAGCACGCTCAAAGACGTGATGCCTAACTAACGCCAGCTTTACCCCGCAGTAATCCCAGCAGGCCCGGACGCAGCCTTCAGAACGCTGCGCTGGGCCCGTACGTCCATCGCTTTGCAAGAACAGAGGAGACAACTCGCATGAAAAGCCGCGACACCCACCCATCCACGCCCCCGATGATTCCACTCGCCACCGCCATCGCTGCGGCATTGCTGCTGAGCGCCTGCGCAGGCGGCGGCGACAATGTCGACAGCACGGGCCTGCCCCGTCTGGCGGCCGCTACCGGCGCAGCGTTGCCATCGTGCACCGACCTGGTCACCAAGGTGCAGCTCGCCAACACCACGATCACCGCCGCCAACAGCATTGCGGCCGGCACGTTGCAAGTTGCCGGCAAGCCAGTGCCAGCCCATTGCCAGGTCATCGGCCGCATGTTCGACCGCGTCAGCACCGTCGATGGCGCCCGTTACGCGATCGGCTTTGAAATGCGGCTGCCGCTGAACTGGAACGGCCGCTTCTTCTATCAAGGCAACGGCGGACTGGACGGCTCGCTCGTTCCCGCCACCGGTCAGGTCGGCGGCGGCGGTCCGCTCGACAGCGCGCTCAATATGGGATTCGCCGTCATCAGTTCCGACGCCGGCCATGGCGCGCCCAATCCCGCCTTCGGCATCGATCCGCAGGCACGGCTCGACTACGGCTACCAGGCGGCCGGCAAACTGACGCCGATGGCCAAGAACCTGATCCAGATCGCCTACGGCAAGGCACCGGAGCGCTCCTACTTCGGCGGCTGCTCCAACGGCGGGCGTCACACGATGGTGGCCGCCGCGCGCTTTGCCGATCAGTACGACGGCTTCCTGGTCGGCAATCCCGGCTTCCGCTTGCCGCTGGCGGCGATCGCCAATATTGCCGGCGGACAGGCCTACAACACACTCGCCACCACGCCCGGCGACCTGTCGACCGGCTTCACCAAGGCGGAACGCACCACCGTCGAGAACGCAGTGCTGGCGAAATGCGACGCGCTCGACGGCGCCACCGATGGCTTGATCCAGAACACGCAAGCGTGTCAGGCGGCATTCGACCTCAATCGCGACGTGCCAACCTGCACCGGCGCTCGGGACGGCAGCTGCCTGAGCGCGGCGCAGAAAACCACCATTGGTGGCCTGTTCGCGGGCGCGAAGACCAGCGCCGGCACGAAGTTCTATTCCAGCTGGCCGTACGACGCCGGTATCTCGACGGGCGGCTGGGCGGACTGGAAGTTCAACAGCCCGCTGACGCGCGATTCGGGCGCCGTCGGATTGATCTGGCAAGCGCCGCCGGAAAACCTGGCGACCTTCAACGGACCGCAGTTTGCGCTGACCGGCAATGTGGACAGCATGCTGGCTCGCGTCGGCGCCACCACCTCTGTCTATACGGAAAGCGCGCTGTCGTTCATGCTGCCGCCCAACCCCACCAATCTGGCCACGATGAAGAATCGCGGCGGCAAGATGATGGTGTACCACGGCACGGCCGATCCGATCTTTTCCAGCGATGACACCACCGCATGGTACGACGGCTTGCGCGCGGCCAACGGTGGCGACGCGTCGACCTTCGCGCGCTTTTTCCGCGTGCCTGGCATGAACCACTGCGCAGGCGGACCGTCGGCGGAGCAGTTCGACATGCTGACGCCGCTAGTCAACTGGGTTGAACGCGGGCAGGCGCCGGACAGCGTCATCGCCAGCGTGCGCGGCGCCGGCAATGCCGGTGGCGTGAATGCGGATGTGCCGGCGAGCTGGTCGGCCAACCGCACCCGCCCACTTTGCCCTTATCCGAAGGCGGCCAAGTACAAAGGCAGCGGCAATATCGAGGATGCCGCCAGCTTCGGCTGCGAGTGAAGTTCTCGTGGCCAATCAGGTGGATGACTTGATCGCCCGGTCGAGATAGGGCGCCGTGCGGCTGTGCTTGTTTTTCGCCAGCTCAGCCGGTGGCCCGGCCGCGACGATTGCGCCGCCCTGCTCGCCCGCGCCCGGGCCGACATCGATGACCCAATCGCTGTCGGCCAGCACCTGCATGTTGTGCTCGACCACCACCACGGTGTTGCCTGCGTCCACCAAACCGTGCAGCTGCGTCATCAGCAGCTCGATATCGGACGGGTGCAGCCCCGTGGTCGGCTCGTCGAGCACATACAAGGTATCGCCGCGACTGGCGCGCTGTAGTTCGGTCGCCAGCTTGATGCGCTGCGCTTCGCCACCGGACAACTCCGTCGCCGGTTGGCCCAGGCGCAGATAGCCCAGTCCCACCGCCCGCAACACGTCGAGCGCGTGCCGCAGCGGCGCTTCCTCGGCGAAGAATTCCCAGGCCGCGTCCACCGTCATCTGAAGCACCTCGGCGATATTGCGGTCGCGGTAGCGCACGGCCAGCGTGTCCGGATTGTAGCGGGCGCCCTCGCATTCCGGGCATGGGGCGTAGACGCTGGGCAGGAACAGCAGTTCGACCATCACAAAGCCTTCGCCAGCGCAGTTCGGGCAGCGGCCTTTGGCGACATTGAACGAGAACCGTCCGGCGTCGTAGTGGCGCGCGCGCGCCGACCTGGTGGCCGCAAACAGCTTGCGCACGTGGTCGAACAAACCGGTGTAGGTTGCGAGATTGGAGCGCGGCGTGCGTCCGATCGGCCGCTGGTCTACCTGCACCAGGCGGCGCACGCCCTTCATACCGGCGACGATGCGGCCGCGCACATCGCCGCTGCCCGTGTCGTCAAGCGCCGCTTCGACCAAATCGGTTTCCATTTCGGCCGCGGGCGCGCTCTGTCCCAGCTGCGCCAGCACCAGCTGAACCAGTGCCTGACTCACAAGGCTGGATTTTCCGGAGCCGGAAACGCCGCTCACGCTGGTCAATACCCCGAGCGGAAAATCGGCATCCACGCCATGCAGGTTATTGCGCTCGACGCCGCGCAGGCTTAACCAGTCGGCCGGCGCCCGTGCCGTGCGCGACGAGCGCTCGACACGCTCGAACAAATAGCGCGCGGTGCGTGATTCATCCACGTCGGCCAGGCCCTCCGGCGCGCCGCTGTACAGAATGCGGCCGCCCTGTTGACCGGCTTTCGGGCCGACGTCGACGATCCAGTCGGCATGTCTGATGACATCCAGCGCATGTTCGACGACGAACAGCGAGTTGCCCGCCGCCTTGAGCCGGTCCAGAGCCCGCAATAGCGCCTCGGTATCGACGGGATGCAGGCCCGCCGACGGTTCATCCAGCACGTAGACCACGCCGAATAAACTGGAACGCACCTGCGTGGCAAGCCGGAGCCGTTGAAGTTCGCCGGGCGATAGCGTCGGCGTACCGCGCTCAAGACTCAGATATCCGAGACCAAGGTCCAGCAGCACGGCGAGACGCGCCACCAGATCCTGCGCGATGCGCTGGGTGACGATGGCTTTTTCAGGATGACGCTCGGCGTCCTTCGCCTTGGCCTTGGTTTTCGCGGCCGGCGGTTTGCCGTGGGCATAAGGCTCGAGCATCTGCGCCAGCCGCTGCAAAGGCAGGCGGCCGATCTCGGTGATATCGTGGCCGCAGAACGTCACCGACAGCGATTCGGTCCGCAACCGCTTGCCGTCGCAGGTCGGGCAATCCATGCCGACCAAATACTGCGACACGCGCTTCTTCATGATCGCGCTTTCGGTACCCGCGAACGTCTGCAGCACGTATTTGCGCGCACCGGTGAAGGTGCCCTGGTAGCTCGGTGTCTCGTTGCGCTTGTGCGCGCGCCGCGCCTCGGCCGGCGTCAGGCCCGCGTACACCGGCACGGTGGGCTGCTCATCCGTGAACAGGATCCAGTCGCGCTGCTTCTTGGGCAGGTCGCGCCATGGGGTGTCGACGTCGTAACCGAGCGTCACCAGGATATCGCGCAAATTCTGTCCGTGCCAGGCGGTCGGCCACGCCGCCACCGCGCGCTCGCGTATCGTCAGGCTGTCATCCGGGACCATCGAACGCTCGGTGGCCTCGTACACCCTGCCCAGCCCATGACACTGCGGACACGCGCCCTGCGGCGTATTGGGAGAGAACGATTCCGCGTACAGCAGTTCCTGACCGGGTGGATAATCGCCGGCGCGCGAGTACAGCATGCGCAGTGAATTGGACAAGGTGCTGACACTACCGACGGACGACCGGGTGGTCGGCGCGCCGCGCTGCTGCTGCAACGCCACCGCCGGCGGCAGGCCGTCGATGGCGTCCACCTCGGGCACCGCCATCTGGTGGAACAAACGCCGCGCGTACGGCGACACCGATTCCAGATAGCGCCGTTGCGCCTCCGCGTACAAGGTGCCGAAAGCCAGCGAGGATTTACCGGAGCCGGATACGCCAGTGAACACCACCAGCGCGTTGCGCGGGATGTCGACATCGACGTTTTGAAGATTGTGCTCGCGCGCGCCGCGCACACGGACGTAGCCCGAGGCTCCCGTCTCGATCACGGGGCGGGCTTGTTCGTCCGGGGCTGAGGGACGGTGCTTGGCCATAAATCATTCCTATAACAATTTTGTTTAAGCATCATCCAATCGCCAAAAATAGTATGTACGGCAACGTACGCCTAGAGACGCGTGCGCTGCCCAACCGTATCTATCGATAAACTAGGTTCATCCAATCATTGAACAGGAATTCAATCATGGCCAAGACAGTCGCAGAAGTCGTTATCGAAACCCTGCAGCAGGCAGGGGCCAAACATTGCTGGGGCATTCCCGGCGATTCGCTCAATTACATCACCGACGCGATCCGCCGCAGCGAGATCGAATGGGTGCATGTGCGTCACGAGGAAGCCGGCGGTTTCGCCGCCGGCGCCGAAGCCATCGTCGCCAAGCGCCTGACGCTGTGCGCCGGCTCGTGCGGGCCGGGCAGCCTGCACTTCATCAACGGCTTGTTCGAGGCGCACCGCAACCGCTCGCCGGTGGTGCTGATCGCCAGCCAGATCACCCGCGACGAGTTGGGCACCGACTTCCCGCAGGAAGTCGACTACAAACCGATTTACGACCATTGCAGCGTTTTTTGCCAGGAGATCCGCACGCCGGCACACGCCAAGCGCATCACCGCCATGGCGGCGCAGGCGGCAATCACCAAGGGCGGCGTCGCGGTGATCATCCTGCCGGTCGACCTGTCGAAGGAATCGGCGGTCGACGAACCGCATTTCTCCGTCCATCTGCCGCAGCCGCAAACCCGGCCGTCCGAAACGGAAATGAACCGCATCGCCGAAATCATCAACGACGGTAAAAAGGTCGCGATCTACGCCGGCTCGGGTTGCGAAGGCGCGCACGGTCAGCTGATGGCGCTGGCCGAGCGTATCAAGGCGCCGATCGCGCACACGTCGCGCGCCAAGGATTTTGTCGAGTACGACAATCCCTACAACGTCGGCATGACCGGCATCTTCGGCATCGACTCCGGCTACCATGCCGTAACCGAATGCGACACCCTGCTTTTGCTGGGCTGCGACTTCGCCTGGCGCCAGTACTATCCGGCGCACGCCCGCATCATCCAGATCGACATCGATCCTACCCACCTCGGACGGCGCCACCCGATCGAAGTGGGCGCCGTCGGCGACATCGCCACCACGCTGGCCGCGCTGCTTCCGCGCGTGCAGGCGCGCGGCGAGCGCCAATTCCTCGACCACTGCGTCGAGCGCCACCAAAAGGCCACCGCCCACCTCAACGAGCGTGCCACGCTGGGCGACGGCAGCACGATACGACCGCAATACCTCACCGCTTTGATCGACAAGCACGCCGACGACGACGCCATCTTCACCGCCGACGGCGGCTCGCCGATGGTCTGGGTGCTGCGCCATACTCGCGCCACCGGCAAACGCCGCACGCTGGTCAGCCTGACCCACGGGACCATGGCCAACGCGATGCCGCAGGCGCTGGGCGCCAAGAAAGCCTTCCCGCAGCGCCAGGTCATCTCGCTGTCCGGCGACGGCGGCCTGACGATGATGATGGGCGACTTGATCACGGCGGTACAGGAAAACATCGCCATCAAGGTCGCCGTCTACAACAACGGTTCGCTGGGCTTCGTCGAGCTGGAACAAAAGGTCGAAGGCCTGCTGGACGCCTATACCGAGTTGAAGAATCCGAATTTCGCCGCCGTCGCCGAGGCGATCGGCATCTACGGCCGCCGCGTGGAATCGGCGACGGAACTGGAATCTGAGGTGCAGGCTTGGCTGGCGCATCCTGGCCCCGCGCTGCTCGATGTCACCACCGACCGCTTCGAACTGGTGATGCCGCCGAACATACAGGCTTCCCAGGTGCTAGGCACGGCGCTGTATTCGGTCAAGGCCGTCCTCAGCGGACGTGGCAGCGACGTGGTCGATATGATCAAGGACAATTTCGTCAAATAACCCACGCTACGACACCAAATGTTTGCGGTTAACATTTTCTGACAACTTTCTGTTGACAAGGGCCGGGGGTCGAACCTACACTGAAATGGTCGCGCAATCATTCGCACTCACCACGATGATCGCAGCGCGTTTTTCTGGACCGGGTTCTAGCTCTCCTGCCCCTCCCCGGGGCAGTTTGTACACCGTCGCATCACTGCGACGGTGTTTTTTTAACTGGATTTTTAGGAGCACCATGCTCGCACCGACACGACGCGCCGCACTCACCTGCGCCTTCGCGCTGTTCTTGCTGGAGGGTGGCGCCGCGCTGGCGGCCAATTCAGTGCCATACCTGCGCAAACAAGGCACGGCAACGCAATTGATGGTCAACGACCAGCCCTTCCTCGTCCTTGGCGGCGAACTGCATAATTCATCCGCATCGCACCTGCCGTACCTGAACAAACTATGGCCTGCGCTTAAAGGCGCGGAACTGAACACCGTGCTGGCGCCGGTACAGTGGGACCAGATCGAGCCGGTCGAAGGCCGCTTCGATTTCACCGTCCTCGATGGCATGCTCAAACAGGCGCGCGCCAACGACAAGAAGCTGATTCTGCTCTGGTTTGGCGCCTGGAAGAATTCGATGTCGACCTACGTGCCGCCTTGGGTCAAGCGCGACGCCCAGCGCTTCCCGCGCGCGCTCGCCCGCAACGGCGCGCCGCAGGAGGTGCTGACGCCATTCAGTCAGAAGACGCTGGCCGCCGACACGGCAGCCTACCGCGCGCTGCTGGCGCACCTCAAACAGGCCGACAGCGAACGCACCGTGGTCATGGTGCAGGTGGAGAACGAGATCGGCATGCTGCCGGATGTACGCGACTACGGCCCGCTGGCCAACGCCGCCATCGCCGGCCAGGTGCCAAAGGTCTTGACGGACTACCTCGTCGCCAACCGCGCCAGGTTGCATCCGTCGGTGCAGGCGCTGTGGGCCGCCAACGGCCATCGCACCAGCGGCACCTGGGCCGAGGTATTCGGCACATCTGTCGGCGCGGAAGAGATTTT
This sequence comes from Duganella sp. AC917, assembly GCF_979258245.1. NCBI lineage: Bacteria > Pseudomonadati > Pseudomonadota > Betaproteobacteria > Burkholderiales > Oxalobacteraceae > Duganella > Duganella sp. AC917. Next base: position 1,656,254 of record NZ_OZ409848.1, on the reverse strand, counting down.
CCAGGCCTGGGGCTACGCTAGCTTCGTGGAGACCATGACGGCGGCCGGCAAGGCGGCGTATCCGCTGCCGATGTACGTCAACGCGGCGCTCAACCGGCCAGGCAAGAAGCCGGGCGAATATCCGAGCGCAGGACCGCTGCCGCACCTGTTCGATATCTGGAAGGCCGGCGCCCCGTCGATCGATGTACTGGCGATCGATACCTACTTCCCCAACTTCACCGACTGGGCGCCGCAGTTCAAGCGGCCCGACAATCCGCTGTTCATCCCGGAAGCCGATAACGCCGGCCGGCATGATGCGGCGGCCAAGGCTTTTTATGCGATCGGCGAGTTCGATGCGTTTGGCTTCTCGCCGTTTGGCGTGGAGGACAGCGAACCGACCGATCCGCTGCCGAAGGCCTATCGACTGCTGCGCCAGTTGACGCCTCTGATCAACCAGGTGCAAGGCAGCGGCAATATGCGCGGCTTTAAAGCCAAGGTGTCTTATGACGGCGTGGTCGACGCGTCGCCGCAGCAGGTGACGATGGGCGGCTATAACTTACAGGTCAGCTTCAGCAATCCCTGGGCCAAAACGGACAACAAGGATCTGGAGGGCTGCGGAGGCTTGATCATCAAGCTGTCGGACGACGAGTTTCTGCTGGCAGGCAAAGGACTGACGGTGAAGTTCACCGATGCCACCGGGGCCGGGGATATGGTCGGGCTGGAGAAGGTGAACGAAGGGACGTACGAAAACGGCAAATGGAAGGATGGACGCTGGCTCAATGGCGACGAGATTCACCAGGGCCGTCAAATCATGCTGGTGACCGGTGATTTCACGATGCAGAAGGTGAAGTTGTACCGCTACCGGTAAAATGAAGATGGCGGGAAGCGCTTCGAGCGCATCCCGTCATCAAACGACCTCTTACCCCACCATCAGCTTCACGGACTTCAACTTCACGCTATCGGGACCGGCGTGTATGGTAAAACTACCCGGCTCCACCACCCGCTTCATCTGCGCATTGAAGAACCACAAATCCGACGGTTTGATATCGAACGTCAGCGTGCGTTTCTCACCCGGCTGCAACGTCACGCGCTTGAACGCCTTCAATTCCAGAACCGGGCGCGTCGCCGAACTGACGTCATCCCGAATATAGATCTGCACAACCTCGTCACCCGCCAGCTTGCCGGTATTGGTCACATCGACCTGCACCGAGGTCGTGCCCGCAATGCCGATCGACTCCTTCGTCAGGCGCGGCGCCGAGATGTCGAACGTCGTGTAACTCAGTCCGAACCCGAACGGATACAACGGCTTGGTGCTGCCATCGATATAACCACGGCGGGCCGAAGGCTTGTGGTTGTAGAACACCGGTAGCTGACCGACGTTACGCGCAATCGACACCGGCAGTTTGCCGCCAGGGTTGGCGCGGCCGAACAGCAAATCGGCAGCAGCATTGCCCGTCTCCTGCCCCATATACCAGCCCTCGATCAGCGCATCGGCCTTCTCGGCCAGCAGGTTGACCGACAACGGACGGCCGTTCAGCAGGAACACCACCGTCGGCTTACCCAGCGCGAAGATCGCCGCCGCCAGATCGTTTTGCTGTCCCATCAAATCCAGGCTTGCGCGATCGCCCAAGTGCTCGTCGGCCCACGCCTCGCGGCTGGTCTGCTCGTTGTCGCCGAGGACCAGGATGATGGTGTCGGCCGATTTCGCCGCCTTCACCGCCTCTTCGATCAACTTCGCATTGACTTCCGGTTTGACGAACTTGATCTCGTCCTTGCCCCAGATACGCTCCTCGGTGATGCGCACGCCTTCCGAATACGCCAGCTCGAAGCCCTGCGCCTTGCTCTCGGCCAGCAGGCCGTCGTAGATCGACACCACGTGGCGCGGTATATCCGAATACCCGCCGATCGGCGTGTCCTTCGCGTGGGTTCCGACCAGCAGCACCTTGCCGACTTTTTTCCCGTTCAGCGGCAGCACACCCTTGTCATTTTTCAGCAATACCGGCGTGCGCGTGGCCGACAGCCGCGCCAGGGCGATGGCATCCGGCGTGGCGGTGAGGCTGTCGGCGACCTTGGCGTCGACGTAGGGCTGTTCGAACAGGCCCGCCTGGAACTTCAGGGTCAGCACACGGCGCACCACGACATCGATCTCTTTTTCGCTGATGCGCTTTTCCTTCACCAGCGCAGCCAGGGCCAGATAGCCCTCGCCGTCCGGGGTTTCGACATCGACGCCGGCCTTGAATGCGAGCAGGCCCGCCTCTTTCGCGTCAACAGCAAGCTTGTGGCGCGTGACCAGTTCCTTGATGCCGAAGTAGTCGGACACGGTCAGGCCCTTGAAGCCCCACTCCTCGCGCAACACTTTGTGCAGCAGCCAGTGATTGGCGTGCGACGGGATGCCGCCGATCTCGTTATACGACGGCATGACCGCGCCGACGTTGGTTTCCCTGATCAGTTTTTCGAACGGCGGGAAGAAGTCCTCGCGCAGCGTGCGCTCGCTGATTTCGGCCGGGCCGATGTTGGTGCCGCTCTCGGGCTGGCCGTGGCCCGTCATGTGCTTGAGCGTGACGAAGACCTTGTCCTTGGCCAGCGTTTTGTCCTTGCCGGCGAACCCGATCACCGCCGCCTTGCCCATCTCGCCGCACAGATACGGATCTTCGCCATAGGTCTCTTCGATGCGTCCCCAGCGCGGTTCGCGCGCCACGTCGACCACAGGGGCCAGCGCCAGGTTTGCCCCGCGCACGCGCATCTCGCGCGCCGCCACACTGAAAACCTTCTCGACCAATTCCGGGTCGAACGACGAAGCCAGACCGATCGCCTGCGGGAAGCTGGTGGCGTCGCGCGCCACGTAGCCGTGCAGCGCTTCCTCGTGCGTCAGCATCGGAATGCCAAGACGGGTCTGTTCGACCGCCCATTTTTGCGCCGCGTTGACGTAGTTCGCCGTCTCCAGCGCGTTGCGATTGGCCTTCTCGCCGGTATCGCCAGCGCCGGCGGCCTGGCCGAGCTGACGGTCCGAAGGACGACCCAGCATGCCCATGCCGTTCGGGTAGTTCTTCTTGGCCTTTTCGGCGGAGAACTCGCCGGCGGCATCCTGCATCTCGGTCTTCTTCTGCCAGATACATTGGAGCTGCGCGATTTTTTCGTCCAGCGTCATGCGGCCCAGCAGATCGTCCACGCGCTTTTCCAGCGGCAGCGACGGATTTTTGTACGGCGCCTGCGCGGCCGCCGCCAGCGCCATCGGCGCCGACATCACGGACAGGCCGGCCACGCCGGTCATCGAGGACAGGAACTGCCTGCGGTTACTTTTCATGTGCTACATCTCCGAATGTTTTAGTTGGTTTTACTGGACTACCGACTTACTATAATATGAAAACGATTTCAGGGGTGCAAAAACCCTACTTTAGAACTGGTGCTGAATCTGGCCCGGTGTCGGTACGCGGAAGCGGAACACACCACCGGCGAGCGGCTCGGCGGCCAACGCCTCCTCCGACAATCCTTTGCGCGCCGTGGTGACGAACACCGTGCGCAGGTCATGGCCGCCGAACGCGATCTTGGTGATGTTCGAACAAGGCATCGGCACGGTGTCGATCAATTCACCCTGCGGCGAATAACGCTCGATGCGCGCGCCGGCGAACAACGCGATCCACACGGCGCCATCGGAATCGACGGTGGTGCCGTCCGGGTAGCCTTCCCCGGCGATCCGCACGAATACGCGCTTGTTGGTCAAATGGCCGGCATCGTCGATGTCGAAGGCATAGACGGTCTTCTCCAGCGTGTCGGTGTGATAGAAGGTGCGGCCATCCGGGCTGCAGGACGGTCCGTTGGTGATGACGTAGCCCTTGTCCTTGCGGCGCGGCTGGCCCTTGCGCTGCACGCGGTACAGCGAGCCGCTGGCTTGCACCTCGGCGTTGTCCATGGAGCCAAACCACAATGCGCCGTGACGATCGATATACCCGTCGTTCAAGCGGTTGCCCGGCAAATCCGTCTCCACTTCATGCAGCAGGTCCAAGGCGCCGCTGAGGAACGAGAAACGCATCAACTGGCCCGGCAGGCCGCAGACAAAATCGCCACCGCGCATCGGCAGCGCAAAGCCTACTTCATCGGGCAAGCTCCAGCTCTGGCGCAGGCCGCCGTCCTCGCCGCAGCGATGTACCTTGCGCTCCTTGATATCGACGAAATACAGGGCATTGTTCTCCGCATGCCACACCGGGCCTTCGCCCAGGGTCGCGCCGAGCGCCCAGATGCATTCTGGTTGAATTTGGAATGCACTCATACCATCTTCTTCTCTACGGAAGTTGTTTGGACCATCTTGTTCATCTCCATTTTGTTGTATTGGTTTGATCGGGTCCTGCTATACAGCCACTGGGCTACCCGCCCAACAACCCGCGTTGCGCCAGATTGCGGTACAGCGCGCGCACGCCGAAGGTCCAGGGCGCGATGGCGTCGCTGCGCTGAACGTGGTTGACCAGGGTTCCGAGAGAAGGGCTGGCGATGCTGACGCGGTCCCCCAGCTTGTGGGTGAAGCCCGCTCCCGGCGCGCCACGGTCTTTGATGGGCGAGAACATCGTGCCGAGGAAAAGCATGAAACCGTCCGGATATTGGTGATGCGCGCCGGCGGTTTGCGCCACCAGGTCCAGCGGATCGCGGCTGATTTCGCGCATGCGGCTCTCGCCGTCGAGGCGGAACCCGTCGTCCGCGCCTTCGATCAGCAGCCGCAGCTCGGCGTTGCGCACCGTATCGATGGTGAAGGAATCGTCGAACAGACGAATGAATGGCCCCATGCCGCACGAGCCGTTGTTATCCTTGGCCTTGCCCAGCAAAAGCGCGCTGCGGCCTTCGATGTCGCGCAGATTGACGTCGTTGCCTAGCGTGGCGCCCACCGCCTGTGCGCGGCTGTTCACGGCCAGCACGATTTCCGGCTCGGGATTGTTCCACTTCGAATCCGGATGCAGGCCGACATCGGCGCCAAAGCCGACCGCGGACATCGGCTGCGCCTTGGAGAACACCTCCGCGTACGGCCCGATACCCACTTCCATGTACTGCGACCAGGCGCCGCGCTCGATGAACTGCTGCTTGAGCCTTTCGGCTTCCGGCGAACCGGGTTTGATGGCCGACAGGTCGGCTCCGATATCCTTAAGCAGCGTGCTGCGCAGCGCATCGGCGCGCGCGGCGTCGCCGCCGGCCTGCTCTTCGATCACGCGTTCGAGCAGGCTGACGGCGAAGGTCACTCCGCAGGCCTTGACCGCCTGCACGTCGCATGGCGCCAGCAGGCGAGGGCTGCGTGTGGCGGCATCCGCGCCCAGCGCGCCTTCGATCAGCGCCTCAACGCGGCCCAGCGACTCGCCCTGCGCGCCACGCGCGAAGCCGGCCGGATCTTCCCTGTCCAGCAGGTCTGCTACAGTGGCGCTGCGGGCAGTGATATCGAATACTTCGCCGTCGCGCACGACCACCACGCACGGGCCATTGACATCGTCGCGCCACACGCGACCCACCAGCAGCGCCGCCGGCAGGTCGGCCGGCAAATACACTGCAGTTGGCGCATGCTTCAGTTGATTTTTCATGTTCTTCCCAGACTCGGTTTGTTAGGGTAATACGTCCATTCGGGCACCAGATACCGCATCGCCATCGCGTCGTCGCGCGCGGTGGATGCGACCTTCTTGTACAGTTGGTGCGCCGCCTCGATGCGCTCCATGTCCGGCTCGACGCCAAGACCCGGCGCCTGCGGCACCTCAACCTCGCCGCCGACGATTTGCAGCGGTTCGCGCGTCAGCCGTTCCTGACCTTCCTGCCAGATCCAGTGCGTATCGATAGCGGTGATTTTACCCGGCGCGGCGGCCGCCGCATGCGTGAACATCGCCAGCGAAACGTCGAAGTGGTTATTCGAGTGCGAACCCCAGGTGAGTCCCCATTCGTGGCAAAGCTGCGCCAGTCGCACGGAGCCTTGCATGGTCCAGAAATGCGGATCGGCCAACGGAATGTCGACAGCGCCGAGTAAATGCGAGTGGGCCATCTGGCGCCAGTCGGTGGCTACCATGTTGGTAGCTGTCGCGATGCCGGTCGCGCGGCGGAATTCGGCCATGATCTCGCGGCCGGAATAGCCGTTCTCGGGGCCGCACGGGTCTTCGGCGTAAGCCAGCAAATGACCCTTGCCGCGACAGATTTCGATCGCCTCGCGCAGCGACCATGCGCCGTTCGGGTCCAGGGTCACGCGGGCGTCGGGGAAGCGGGCCTTGATCGCCGCCACCGCGTCCATCTCCTCTGCGCCGTGCATCACGCCACCTTTGAGCTTGAAATCGCGGAAGCCGTATTTTTCAACCGTCGCTTCGGCCAGCCTGGCGATAGCCGCAGGCGTCATCGCCTCCTGATGGCGCATGTGATACCAGTCGCTGGCGGCGCCCTGGCCGGCCAGATAATCCAGGTCGGTGCGATTGCGGTCGCCGATGTAGAACAGGTAGGCCAGCATCGGCACGCGGTCTCGCTGCTGGCCGGCGCCCAGCAGCTCACAAACCGGCACGCCGAGATGCTGGCCGAGGAGATCGAGCAACGCCGCCTCGACGGCCGTGACCACGTTCTCCAGCCGCAGGTTGATCTCGTGCGGCTGCTTCAGCACTTGCGCCTCCGCCTCCGACGTCACCTGGTACTGCTGGCCGCTGACATCCTTGTTGGCGATGGCGTCGCGGATCCCGTTCAGCGTGCGGTTGTAGCGGCCGATCTGCGTGCCGACCACCAGCGGGACAGCGTTTTCCAGCGCGCGCAGTATGCCCGCCCCGCCGGGCACCTCGCCCATGCCGGTATGGCCGGCGCTATCTTTTAGCAGGACCAGATTGCGGGTGAAGTATGGCGCATGCGCGCCGCACAAATTGAGCAGCATGCTGTCGTGGCCGGCCACCGGGATGACGCGCATTTCGGTGATCACCGGTGCTGCCGACTTGTCTAAATTTGTTGCCTGTACCATGCCTTTACCCTAAAATGATAAGCGCTAACATTTAACCAGTGTGAAGGATTTATGCGACCAAGTCAACACGCGTCATACGTCCGCTTCGGCGGCTTGTTGGTCACCGCCATAGCGGCGATCTTACCCGCTGTGGCGCTGACGGCCTGCGCTTCGCTGAACGCCCCCTCCCCGGGCGGGGATGTCCCGTCGCAGGGTAGCCACTGGGTCGCCTCGTGGGGTACGGCGCAGCAGATACCCGACGCCGCCAACGAACTGCCGGCCGCGAATTGGCGCGACGGCAGCTTGCGCCAGACGGTGCATCTCTCGCTGGGCGGCAGCCGTCTGCGGGTACGACTAAGCAATGTGCACGGGACCGCGCCCTTGACGGTGGAAGGCGCCAGCGTCGCCCTTGCGCTGGCGCCGGGCAAAGCGCAGATCGATGGCGCCTCTACGCGCGCGCTCACCTTCGATGGCAACCCCTCGGTGATGATCCCGGCCGGCGCCGAATATTATAGTGACCCCGTCGCGCTGGAGGTCAAACCAGCCAGCGACCTCGCCGTCTCGCTGTACTTCAAGGAAGCGCCGCCACGCCAGACCAGCCATTCCGGCTCGCGCGCGACCAGCTTTTTCACCAAGGGTAATCGCATTATGGACGCCGAATGGGACGGTGCCGGCACCATCGGGCGCTGGTTCGTGGTGAGCGATGTCGACGTACAGGCGCCGCGCGGCACGGGCGCCCTCGTCGCGGTTGGCGATTCCATCACCGACGGCTACGGCGTCACCACGGACGGCAACAACCGTTGGCCCGATCTGCTGGCCGCACGTCTGCGCCAGGACGGCCAGCAGGTGGGCATCGTCAACACCGGCATCGGCGGTGGCCGGGTGCTGCGCGACGGTTTGGGGCCAAACCTGGCGTCACGCTTCGACCGCGACGTGCTGTCGCGCGCCGGCGTCACGCACGCGCTGGTGTTCATCGGCGTAAACGACCTGGGCGTCCAGCACCGCAACACGCCGGATCTCCCTGCCGACCGCAAAAAGCTACTAGCCGATCTGCGTCTCGCGCATCGCCAACTGGCCGAACGCGCCAAGGCGCGCGGCATCTGTATGATTGGCGCAACCATCACGCCATATGTCGGCAGCGACTACTACCACCCGGAGCCTGAAAACGAAGCCGATCGTCAGGAGATGAACGAATGGATACGCAAATCCGGCGTGTTCGACGCCGTGGTCGACTTCGACGCCGCCCTGCGCGACCCCGCAGACCAGCAAAGAATCAGCAAGCCACTGGACTCCGGCGACCACCTGCACCCATCACTGACAGGCTACCGCGCACTAGCCGACGCTGTCCCGCTCGACCTGCTTCGAAAAAAATGCACGCCCAACAAATAGGAAAGCCTTAGCAACACGTAGGGCGGATGAGCGAAGCGTAATCCGCCAAGCACCGCCAGAGGCCATACAAAGGCCCACAAACAAAATAAATGGATAACCATTAAAAAATGAGACAACTCCACCTTGCAGGCGCCCTCCTGCTGGCGTTATTAAGCTGCGCCCTCCCCGCCCAGGCGCTGGGCCAGAAACGCCTGACCACATTCGACGCCCCGGCCCCGGACGCGGTCACTCTCGCCAGCGCCGGCCGCGCCGCCACCATCTACATCGACAAGGCAGACCACGCTGGCGTGCTGCGCGCCGCGCGCGACCTGCAAGAGGACATCGCCCGCGTCAGCACCGCCCGTCCCGCGCTGGAGCAAACCGGAAAACCCACAGGCGCGGACGTCATCATCATCGGCACCATCGGCAAAAGCGCGTTGATCGACCAGCTGATAAAGGCCGGTAAACTAAACGTCACCGCCATCAGAGGCAAATGGGAAGGCTGGCAAGTGCAAACGCTGCGCAATCCGCTGCCGGGCGTCGAGCGCGCCCTGGTGATCGCCGGCAGCGACAAGCGCGGCGCCATTTACGGCATCTACGAAATCTCCGAACAGATCGGTGTGTCGCCGTGGCAGTGGTGGGCCGATGTGCCGGCGCCAAGCCACGCCAGCATCTACGTCTCCGCCCCCGCCGCCGTCAGCGACGCCCCGGTGGTGCAATACCGTGGCATCTTCCTCAACGACGAACAACCGGCGCTGACCGGTTGGGTCAAACAGCGCTACGGCGGCTACAACCACGAGTTTTACACCAAGGTCTTCGAGCTGTTGCTGCGCCTGCGCGCCAATTACCTGTGGCCGGCGATGTGGAACTCGGCCTTCTATGACGACGACAAATTGAACGGCAAGCTGGCCGACGAATACGGCATCGTCATGGGCACATCCCACCACGAGCCGATGATGCGCGCGCAGCAGGAATGGAAACGCCAGGGTAAAGGCCCGTGGGACTACAACAAAAACGCCCGCGTACTGGATGACTTCTGGAGCAAAGGCCTGCGCAACACCCGCGACTACGAAAAGATGATCACCATCGGCATGCGTGGCGATGGCGACGAACCGATGTCGGAGGAATCCAACGTGTCGCTGCTGGAGCGCATCGTCAGCCGGCAGCGCGAGACCATCGCCAGGGAAATCAACCCGGATGTCACCAAGGTGCCACAAGCCTGGGCGCTGTATAAGGAAGTCCAGGAATACTACGAGAAAGGCATGCGCATTCCGGACGACGTCATGCTGCTCTGGTGCGACGATAACTGGGGCAATATACGCCGCCTTCCCACCCAGGAAGAGCGCAAGCGCGCCGGTGGCGCCGGTATCTACTATCACTTCGATTACGTCGGCGGTCCGCGTTCCTATAAGTGGATCAACGTCACGCCGCTGCCCAAAATTTGGGAGCAGATGCATCTGGCGTGGCAGTACCAGGCCAACCGCATGTGGATCGTCAACGTCGGCGACCTCAAACCGATGGAAGTGCCGATCGAGTTCTTCCTGACCTATGCGTGGAACCCCGCCGCCTGGCCTGCGCAGCGCCTGCCGGACTATCTGAAACTGTGGGCCACGCGCGAGTTCGGCCCGGAACACGCCGACGACATCGCCGACATCGTCGCCAAATACGCGAAGTACAATGGCCGCCGCAAGCCGGAGCAACTGGAACCGACCACCTACAGCCTGGTCAACTACGGCGAAGCGTCGCGCATCGTCGACGAGTATCGTGACATCGCCGCACGCGCCGAGCGCATTTCGGCCGCGCTGCCGGCCGCCAAGCGCGACGCCTTCTTCCAGCTGGTGCTCTATCCGGTCCAGGCGAGCGCCGTGGTCAACGAGCTGTATGTCACCGCAGGCATGAACCGTCTTTACGGCCTTCAGGGACGCACGTCCACCAACGATCTGGCGGCGCGCACGCGCCAGCTATTCCAGCAGGATGCGGAGCTGGTGCGGCGCTATCACGAGGACATCAGCGGCGGCAAATGGAATCAGATGATGTCGCAGACCCACCTAGGCTATACCTACTGGAATCAGCCTCCACGCAACGTGATGCCACCGGTAACCGAGGTGCAGGTTCCCAAAGACGGCGACATGGGCGTGGCAGTCGAAGGCAATGCCAACGTATGGCCGGGCCCAGCCGGCGACACGCTGGCGTTGCCTGCACTCGACCAGTACGAGGGCCGGCAGCGCCACATCGAAATCTTCAATCGCGGGCAGCAGCCTTTCGACTATAAGGTGACCGCCAGCGCGCCCTGGATCGTGCTCGATAAACCCGCTGGCCGGGTGGAACGCGAGCAGCGTGTTGGGATCGACGTACGCTGGGCCGACATTCCCGCTGGCGTCGACCGCGCGACGTTGACCATATCAGGCCCGAACGGCGCAAAAACCACAGTCGCCGTGCCGCTGCGCCGCGCAACCGGCATGTCCAATGACGCCAAAGGCGACTTTATCGAAACCGCCGGCGTGGTGTCGATGGAGGCGGAACACTACACCCGCGCGGTGGCGCCCGAAAAGCGCGAGTGGCTGCGCATTCCCGACCATGGCCGTACGCTGTCCGGCATGACCGCGCTGCCGGTCGATGCGCCAGCCGACAACGTGCCGCAAATGCGGCTGGAGTATCAGATGCAGCTCACCACGAAGGGCAAGGTCGCCGTGCACGCGACGCTGGCGCCGACCCAAAAGATCCAGCCGGGACCAGGCCTGCGCTACGCGATTTCGTTCGACGACGAAGCACCGCAGATCGTCAACCTGCATGCGGACAGCTCCGAAAAAGCGTGGGAGCGCAGCGTCTCCGATGGCGCCACCGTGATGACTTCCCGGCACGTCATCGACACCGCAGGCAAGCACACATTGAAATTCTGGGTGATCGACCCTGCCCTGGTGCTGCAAAAACTGGTGGTCGACACCGGCGGACAGCGCGACAGCTACCTCGGGCCGCCGGAAAGCCCGCGCGCCCGCTAAAAAAATACAAACGGAGACAAGATGGCAAACATATTTATCAAGCTGATGGCGACTGTATTGTTGTCGTTGGCTGCGGCGGCGCCGGCATGCGCCGCCGACGAAGACGGCTACGACCTGTGGCTGCGCTACCGCCCACTGGAGCGCGCGGCGCAGGCGAAGCTGCAACCGCAAGCACGCACGCTGGTTCTGGCCGGCAAGCCAACCCCGACTTCGCAGGCCGCCTTGAGCGAGCTGCAACGCGGGCTGCAAGGCATGCTGGGAAGCGCCCCGGCCACATCGGCGGCGATACGCGACGGAGCGCTGGTGCTGGCGACGCCGGCATCGCTGCCGGAGCTGGCCCAGCCCTCCTCGCCGCTGCGTGCGGAACTGGCGACGCTCGGCCAGGAAGGCTACCTGCTGCGCAAAACCCGCGTACAAGGCCACAACGTGACGCTGATCGCCGCCAACAGCGACGTGGGCCTGCTCTACGGTTCCTTCGCCTGGCTGCGCGCGGCCGCCACCGGCACGGCGCCGGAAGCCAGTTCGGCGCCCAAGCTGCAACTGCGGATGCTGAACCACTGGGATAATCTGGACCGCACGGTGGAACGCGGTTACGCGGGATTCTCGATCTGGGACTGGTGGGCGCTGCCGGACATCGCCGACCGCCGCTACACCGACTACGCGCGCGTCAACGCGTCGCTGGGCATCAACGGCACCGTACTTAATAACGTCAACTCCAAACCGGAGGTGCTGACCGCCGCCTTCATCGCCAAGGCGGCCGCCGTCGCCGACATCCTGCGTCCCTACGGCATCAAGGTGTATCTGTCCGCGCGCTTCTCGACACCGCTGGAACTGCATGAAACCGACACCGCCGATCCGCTCTCGCCGGCAGTGCAGGCATGGTGGCGCAACAAGGCAGACGAGATCTATCGTGCGATACCGGACTTCGGCGGTTTCCTGGTCAAGGCCAACTCGGAGGGCCAGCCGGGCCCACAGGACTATCACCGCACGCACGTCGACGGCGCCAACATGCTGGCAGCCGCCTTGGCGCCGCACCAGGGCATCGTCATGTGGCGCGCCTTCGTCTACGCCCACGGAGACGACAAGGCCACCGACCGCGCCAAGCAGGCCTACGACGAATTTACGCCGCTCGACGGCAAATTCGCACCCAACGTCCTGGTGCAGGTAAAAAACGGCGCCATCGACTTCCAGCCGCGCGAGCCGTTCCACCCGCTGTTTGGCGGCATGCCCAAGACCCCGCTGCTGATGGAATTCCAGATCACCAAGGAGTATCTCGGCTTCTCGACCGACCTGGCTTACCTCGGCACGATGTTCGAAGAAACGCTGCATGCGGACACCAAACGTGCGCCGCAAGGTCTGACCGTGGCGCAGGTCATCGAAGGCAAAGCCCTGCCTGCGGCGTCGCCAGGGCGCCCGGCGCTGACCGGCATGGCCGGCGTGGCCAATATCGGCACGGACCGCAACTGGACCGGCCACCATTTCGACCAAGCCAACTGGTACGCGTTCGGCCGTCTGGCGTGGAACCCGCAGGCATCGGCGCGCGACATCGCCGTCGAATGGGCCGCCCAGACGTTCAGTCCCGATCCTCGCGTGAGCGCGCCGGTGGTCGACATCCTGATGATGTCGCGCGAAACCGTGGTCGATTACATGACGCCACTGGGGCTGCACCACATGATGGGCACCTCGCACCACCACGGTCCCGCGCCATGGATCGACAATCTGGAACGGCCGGACTGGAATCCCACCTATTACCACCGAGCCGCCCGCGACGGGATCGGCTTCGACCGCACCGCCAGCGGCACCAATGCGCTGGCACAGTATGCGCCGGAGATCGCGCGTCAGTACGCCGACCCGCGTACCACGCCGGCGCAATTGCTGCTGTGGTTCCATCATCTGCCATGGGACTACGCGATGCCGTCCGGGCGCACCCTGTGGGCCGAACTGATAAACCGCTACGACACCGGCGTACGCGGCGCGCGCGAGCTGCAATCGCGCTGGATGGCGCTGCGGCCGCTGATCGACGCGCGCCGCCACGCGGAGGTAGCGCAGCGCCTGCAGCGCCAGGTGGCCAACGCCGAATTGTGGCGCAATGCCTGCATCGCCTACTTCCAGTCGGTGAACGGCTTGCCGCTGCCGCCGGGCGTGCAGGCCCCGCCGAAACCGCTGGACTACTACAAGGCCATCCACTTCCCGTACGCGCCAGGCCGGGGATGACAGGTAAAATCATTTGCTAAAATCGCATCCAAAAGCTCGGCTCGTGTAGCATGGTGGACCTGACCCTGGAGTGAAGATGACAAGTAGAGAGCAAGGCCCCCAAGATCCGCCGGCCCAGGCACCGACGATGACCGATGTCGCCAAGCTGGCCGGCGTGTCGCCGATGACCGTCTCGCGCGTGATGAACGGCGACGCCAAAGTGAGCGAGAAGACCCGCAACCGCGTGGCCGACGCCGTCACCGCCCTGAGCTACGTGCCCAATCAGGCTGCGCGCCGCCTCGCCGGTTCGCGCTCGATCCGCATCGGCTTCTTGTACAGTAATCCAAGCGCGGGCTATTTGAGCGAATTTCTGGTCGGTCTGCTCAATCAGGCCGGCCCGAACAACGTCCAGCTGGTGGTGGAAAAGTGCGAGGCCGACGAACACGGCGTCGACCAGGCGCGCCGCCTGATCGCCAATGGCGTCGACGGCATCATCCTGCCGCCGCCGCTGTGCGACTCGAAACAGCTGATCGATTTGATCACCGACGCCGGCACCCCGGCCGTGACGGTCGCCTGCGGCCAGCCGGACCTGCGCATCAGCGGCGTAAGCATCGACGACTATGCGGCGGCCCATGCGATGGCCTGTCATTTGATCGCGCTGGGACACCAGCGAATCGGCTTTGTGGCCGGACATCCGAACCAGAGCGCGAGCGCGCGCCGGCTGGCCGGCTTCAAGGCCGCCGTCGCCGAACACCACGCGCACGCGGACGCGGACCTGATCGTGCCGGGCATGTTCACCTATCGTTCGGGCCTGGATGCGGCCGAGATCCTGCTGTCCCAGGAGCCGCGCCCGACCGCCATCTTCGCCAGCAACGACGACATGGCCGCCGCCGTGGTGGCGATCGCCCACCGGCTGGGACTCGACGTGCCGGGCGACCTGACCGTCGCCGGTTTCGACGACACCGCGCTGGCGACGACCATCTGGCCCGAGCTGACCACCGTTCGCCAGCCCATCACCGGCATGGCGGAAGCGGCGCTGAGGTCCTTGGTGCAGCAGGTCCGCGCCCGTCATAACGGCATGCCGCAGGCGCCGGAACATGCGCTGATGGACTACGCCTTGATACGGCGCCAGTCGGACGCCGCGCCGCGCATGCGGCCCCCGGCCAGGATCGTCAAGCGCAACGCGAGGTGAAGCTGTCGGCGGCGCGCGCATGCGGATCGCGTGCGCCAGGCCGCCCTAGGCTATTTCACTCATCAAGTTGATCAATGTGGACGGCGCCACCGGCTTCACCAGATAATGGTCGAATCCCGCCGCGATTCCCTTGGCGCGATCCGACGCCTGCCCATATCCGGTCAGCGCCACCAGCACCATGCCGGCGCTGCGGCTGTCGGCCCGCAGCCTCCTAGCCAGTTCATAGCCATCCAGATCCGGCAATCCGATATCGAGGATGGCGACGTCGAGTTCCCCGCTCTCGTGCGCGCGAAGGATGGCATTGGTCGCGTTGTGCTCCGCGATCACCTGGTGGCCTACCGCGTCGAGCATAATCTCCAGCATCTCCGCCGCATCGACATTGTCGTCCACCACCATGATCTTCAAGCCGCCCTCTTTCCCCGCGCTCGGTCGGACCTTCAACGGTTCGGCCGCCTCGCCACGGGCGCTGGTGCGCGGCAGCGTGACCGTGAAGCGGCTCCCCATTCCAACGCCGGCGCTGTAACAGCTCACCGTCCCCCCGTGCAGCTCCACCAGGTTCTTGACCAGCGCCAGTCCCAAACCAAGCCCGCCCTGCGTTCGGTCCGGCGTGCGCTCGGCCTGCGAGAACAGCTCGAACACGGCCGGTTGCAATGCCGGCGCGATACCGGCGCCGTTGTCCTCAACCACCAGTTCGACGTCATCGCCAACCAGCTCGGTGCGCACGGTGATGCGGCCGCCGTCGGGTGTGTACTTGGCCGAATTGTTCAACAGGTTGCTGAGGATTTGCACCAGCCGTTTCTGATCGCCCATCACCGACCCGACATCCGGCGCCAGATCGGTCACCAGCCGGTGACGCTTGCTTTCGATCAGAGGCCGCACCTGTTCGATCGCGTGGAATACGACGTTGCGCACATCCTGCGGCGTGCGCTCGATGTCGACCAGCCCGCGCGTAACCCGCGACACGTCCAGCAGATCATCGATTAGCGCAGTCATATGACTGACCTGGCGGGCGATCACGCCGCTGGTGTGCTGGAGTCGCTCGTCCGAGAGCCTGGCCATGCCGATCATCTGTGCGGCGGCACTGATCGGCGCCAGCGGATTTCGCAATTCGTGCGCCAGCATGGCCAGGAATTCATCCTTGCGCCGGCCCGCCTCGCGCAATTCCTCCTCCGCCTGTTTATGGGCCGTGATGTCGAGGATCACGCCGACTGCCCGCGTGGGCACCTGGTCCACATGATAAAAGCTGCCGTGTACCGCGATCCAGTGAACGCTGCCATCGGGCCAGACCACGCGGCACTCGATGTCCCAGCCGGTGTGCGTGGCGATCGCCGCGTCGACCGTGGCCCTGACGCCGGTGCGGTCATCAGGGTGCACGTGCGCGATAAAATCGGCCATGCCCCAGCGGGCCAGCGGTTCGGTATAACCGAAGCACTGATCGTGGCGCAGCGAACGCTGCGAGGTGTCGTCCAGCAGGTTCAAATCCCAGTCGCCGATTTGCGCTGCGTTCAGCGTGAACTGCAGCCGCGCGGCCAGTTCGCGCACGCGCTCCTCAGCCCTCATCTCCGCCTGCAGCGCCGCCTCGCGCGCGGCCGACGTGCGCCGCTGGTGCGACAAATTGATCGCGCCGTCGATGCGCGCGACCAGCTCCCGCGCGTCGAAGGGCTTGACCATATAATCGTCCGCGCCGGCGGCCAGGCCTTCCACGCGCGCCTCGGCGCCGGCGCGCGCCGACAGCAGAATGACGACCAGGTCGCGCGTGGCCTCGCCGTCGCGTAGCGTCTTCAGTAGCGTGAAGCCATCGATATCGGGCATCATCACATCGGTCAATACCAGATCGGGCAGTTGCCCGGCGGCGATGGCTTCGAGCGCCTCGCGGCCGTTCTTGACCAAAGTGACCTGGTGGCCGTTCTTCTCCAGAATACGCTGGACGTAGGCGCGCATGTCGGCGTTATCGTCGGCCAGCAGAATGCGTGCGCTGATGGCGCCCGCTGTCGCCGGCGCTAGCGCCGTTTCCGGCGCCGCGCCGCTTCGATCGAGCCAGCCTACCGCCTCCTCCAGATAATTGGCGGCGCCGGCCCAGCGCCCGGCCTGCGCCGGCTGCTCGACGATCTGGTCCGGCGGCAGGTGCGCGACGCCGAATTTGAACCGTACGCTGAAGACGGAGCCTTTGCCGTCTGTACTGCGCACGCGCACCGCGCCGCCGTGCAGCGCGACCATCTCCTTGACCAGCGACAAGCCGATGCCGCTGCCCTCCATCGAGCGGCCTCGCTGCCCCTCGACCCGGTGGAAGCGGTCGAACACCAGCGCCGCATCGGATTGGGGAATACCGACGCCGCTGTCGGCCACCTTCAATTCGACGCCATCGCCGCGCTTCTTGAGCGTGACTTTGATGCCGCCCTCCAGCGTGAACTTGAACGCGTTCGACAACAGGTTGAGGACGATCTTTTCCCACATCGCCCGGTCGACATACACCGGCTCGGGCAGTGCTTCGCAATCGACGACCAGCTCCAGCCCGGCCTGCGCGCAGGCCGACTGGAAGTGGCTCGCCAGTTCGGCCGTCAGCGACGTCAGATCGGTGGCGCTGAAGGTGGCCTGGGCGCGCCCCGCCTCGATGCGCGAGAAATCAAGCAGCGAATTGACCAGCCGCAGCAAGCGGTGAGCATTTCGGTCGGCAATTTGCAGGCGTTCGCGTTGGGTCTCGCCCATGGGTTCCGCCAGCGCGTCGCTTAGAGGCCCCAGCATCAACGTCAACGGCGTGCGAAACTCATGGCTAACATTCGCGAAGAACAAGGTCTTGGCGCGGTCGGCCGCGGCCAGCGCCACGGCCCGCGCTTTTTCCTGCTCCTGGGTCGCGATTCGGTCCATCGCGGCGTTAATCGCCGCGAACAGCAGCTGCTGGAATTCCCGATACGTCGCGTCCCACGGCAATCGGGCGCTAGCGCCCAACATCATCAGCATGCGCGGCTGACCCTCCTGGCGCTGGCGTGTCGGGCTGGCGAGCGCACAATCCGGCGCCTCATCATACGGGCCACAGGCGTCGCCGGCCAACAGCGCGCGCAAACCCGAGATCTCCCTCGCGGACTGGCCCTGCGACAGTTGATCCACCTGCCAGCATGCGCCGGAGCCGGCCGACAACAATGCAGGACTGATAGCGCTCGCCGGCGCCACGCCGTGGTGACCGACCAGCGCATAGCCGCCAAACGCCTTGTCGAACGCGTACAGAAGCACAAACGGAATATCGAACTCGAACTTCGCCAGCGCGGCGACGCTCAGGCGCGCAACGTCGTCGGCCGATTCAGCATCCGCCAGGCTCGACGTCAGATCGCGCAGCGCACGCGTGCGCCGTTCGCCGAGCATGGTGCGCGTGGTCTCGGTGACCGGGTGGAACAGGCCACAGACCTCGCCGTCACTGCCGCGAATCGGACTAAGCGAGAACGTGAAGAATGTCTCTTCCAGATAGCCATTGCGTTGCAAAAACATCCGTTGGTTCTCAAGAAACGAGGTCTCCCCCGCCACCGCCCTCTCGAACGGCTGACCGATCGCCGGCCACGCCGACTTCCAGCACTCGCGGTAATCCATCCCAAGCGCCAGCGGATGCTTGTCACCGCAAACTATTCGATAGCCGTCGTTGTAAATCTGAATGTGTTCGGGGCCCCAGATGATATTGATTGGAAAGTTAGATGCGAGGCACAGGCTCACTGTCGTGCGCAAGCTGTGCGGCCATTCGGTGATCGGCCCGAGCGGGGTCAGCGACCAGTCCAGTGAGCCGATGAGACGCGCCATCTCGCTACCGCTTTCGGCGGCGAGAAAAGTGTCGGCAATTCGAACCTTATTGATGGGAATGGTCATGGGCGGTAAAAAGAATAATTTTCTTCAGACTACCATGAGTTACCGGCATGTGCTTATCCACTGTGAACTAGACTTTTTCTGACGACACGATTTAAGACTAGTCCTACACACAGGCCGCAAGAACGCCTATACCGCCCGAACTCAAGCGTAGCTAAGATACATATCAACACTACACCAAGGAGGTCACCATGAAACATCTGAATGTACCAGCCAAGTTTGCCTTTGCAATGATCCTGACTGCCGCAGCTGTTACTGGTTGCAAAAAGCAGGAAGCCGATCCAGTCACCCCGGAAGCAACGTCCGCCCCGACGCCGGCCCCTAGCGCTTCTCCTGCTGCGCCAGCTGCGACGCCGGACGCGACCACCCCACCGGCCGCTGGCACCGCGCCGACCGACGCAACTACCCCACCGGCAACCACCACGCCTGAGTCGACTCCTCCGGCTCGCTGATCGGTCCCGGCGCCGCCAATGGCGGCGTAGTACGATGTTGCAACGGCCTGAAGGCGGTATTCCCGCCCTCGGGCTGTTGCCATGTACACTTCACGAACTATGCCGATCAACTTTAAGATTCAAGCGATGGCGCAGTCTACCCGCGATATCCGCCGTACAGCTTCCCCTTCACACCCGGTCACCGCGCTCGAATGCGCGCAACTGCTGTCAGGCCGCGCCAAACCGGTGCGCTATGCGACGGCGTCGATCGACCATCAAACACGCGTCATCGAAATCGAAGTGACGATGAAGTACCGTACGCCATCGCTTGCGGCCCGTGTTCTCGGCCAGTCCAGACGCGTCGCGGAAGATCGTTTCCACCGCTACGCGCAACTGGTGGACACCGGGTTAAGCCGGTATTGGAGCCGCACCATCACATTGAACGACGCCGACTATGCGGTGAGCGTCTCGGCCTGCCAGTCCCGGAGAGGCCTTCCGCTGATCCTGGCCCACACCGGCAGTCCACTGCTTGGTCCAATGAGCAGCAGGTCCAGCAATCCGTACCCGCTTTTGCGCGGAAACCTCTACTACGAAGCGCAGCACGGAAGCGACGCCGACGCCATGTTCGCGATGACGGCGGCGCACGAAATCGGCCATGCCTTCCTCACCAGCGCGTTTGGCATCCGCTGGTCCTGGGGGCATGGCGGAACGTCCTCGCTCCTGGGCCGGATGGCGCCCGGTGCTCCCGTTTATCCTCCGTTCGGAGAGATAGCACTGATGACGTATTACCGGCCAAATCCTGACAAGACGATCTATCGGCAAGACGTTCTGCGACGGACCATCGCGAGCGAAAACGACGTCAAGACCTTGCTGTATATCGCCGGCAGAAGCTAGCCTTACTTCAGCGAGATCGCCAAATCGATCAGCCCCACCTGTCCATTGCCGATCGCCGAATTAGCGATCGTCCCGGTGCCATTGATCGGTGTCGCCACGCCGGTCGCCAGGTCCAGTCGATACAGCAGGCTCGCGCCGTTGAACGAACTGCGCAACGCAGCCAATGCCAGTCCATTGGCGCCGCCTGCGATGTCCATCGCGACGTCGCCCACGGCGTTGGCGCCCAGCGAGCCGACGTTGACCAGGATGCCGTCATTCGGTGGATTCTGCGTTACCAGATTGCCGCCAGCGGTGTTGATATCGTAAAGCACGGTCGACGTGGCCCCGGCGTAGCTATTGGTGTAAGCCGCCGCCGTCACGCCGGCGCTGTTGATGGGACCATCGGTCGTGGTGGCGCCGGTATCGGCATTGATGCGCAGGTTTTGACCGGAATCGCTGATTACCCGCAGGCGGTCGGCGACCGGATTGAAGTCGACCGCGAAGCCGGTGCCGATCAGATTGGAGTACGGCGACGAACTGTCGGCCGTGTCGGCGATCAGTGTGGCCTTGGCGGTGACGGCGCCGGTCGCCGGTTCGATGGTGACGATGCGGCCGGTCGAGGTCAGGCCATACAGCAGGCCATCCTTGGGACGAATATCGAAGCCCAGCAACCGCTCGCTGCCCGTCAGGCCGGTGATTGCGACGTTGGTGTCGAGGGTGTTCGGCGTCGTCGCTTTGAAGGAAACGATGCGGCCGTCGGAAGTCAGTCCGTAGACGACCGGCGCAACCGGAGTGCGAACGGCGACACCGCGCAGATCCTCGCTGGTGCCGATGGCGGCGACCAGCGTGGCGGCGTTGGCGGTCGCACCTAAATTGATCGTGTACAGATTGCGCGCGCCGCCGACGGTCATGACGGCGTAGCCGGTGTTGGTGCGCGCATCGATGTCGAAACCGGCCACGCTGGTGGCGGCCACGCCCAGTGACAAGGGTGCGGCAAGGGTGCCGTTATTGGGCGGGTTCTGCGTATATAAGGTGCGGTTGACCGCATCAACAACGAACAGCGTGGTGTTGGCGGTGCCGGCAAAGCTGTTGGTGTAGGCAGCGGCGGTAACGGCGGTATTGGCCGCGCCGCCGTTGATCGATCCATCGGTGGTGGTCGCACCGGTATCGACATTCACGCGCAAGCTCTGGCCCGTGTTACCGACGATGCGCAACCGGTCGGCCGCCGGATTGAAATCGATGCCGAATTCGGTGCCGGCAAGTGCCGTGAACGGAGCGCTGGTGTCCGCGCTATCCGCCGCCAGCGTGGACTTGAGCGTGGCGGCGCCGGTCGCGCTGTTCAGGGTATAAATCCGGCCCGTGCTGCCCACGCCATACAACTGCCCGTCGGCCGGACGATAATCGATACCAAGCAGATTTTCGCCGGCCTGCAAGCCGGTGACTGTGGCGGTGGTGCGGATGGTGGCCGGGGTGGCGCGATCGAACGACAGCAGCTTGTTGCTAGCGGTCAATACAGTTACGTCGCCGGTGTCACTGGTTTGCGGCGGTTTGTCGTCATCCTTGTCGATATCCTCGGTGAACCCACAGGCGGACAGCGAGGCGGCGACGGCGGTAACCAACAACAGTTTGGTGAAAGGCAGTGGCATGGTTTGTCTCTTCTTTTAAAAGTGAGTGAACGTGCCGCCAGGCCGTAATGACGAGGAGCGCACCCACACACTACCCGCAGCCACTGCTTTTGGATGCAGCGCACGTAAAAAATAATTTATAGCTAATATTTTACGCCACTTGGTCACAATCGAAACAATTAAGCGGCCATGCCGAGCCACATGCCGGCGAGCGCGATGAAGCCGCCGCCGGTCCGCAGCCAACCGCTGTGGCGACGCACCGCACGCCCAAGTCCCAGCCCGGCGGCGTGCAACGCGGCGCTGGCGGCCACGAAGCCAAGGCCATAGAGCCAGGCGTTGCTCATGTCCGGCATCTCGGTGCCGTGCGCAAAACCGTGGAAGACGGCGAAGACGCCGACGATCGATGCAGCCGGCACGGTCTTCAACTTGACGGCGAAGCCGATCAACAAACCAAGCAGCAGCACCGAGGTGACGATGCCCGCTTCGACCATCGGCAGCGCGGCGCCACTGATGCCCAGCGCACCGCCCAAGGCCAGGAATGCGACGAAGGTGGCAGGCAGCAGCCACTGCGCACGCCCGCCCAACTGCGCGCCCCACAGGCCGACGGCCAGCATCGCCAGAATATGGTCGATGCCGGTCAACGGATGCATCAGGCCAGCCATCGCGCCCTCCGAATGGCCGGGATGGGCCAGCGCGGCGCCGCCATAGGTCAGCGCCAGCAAGGTCAAGATCAATTTGGATTTCATCGTTACTCCTTCAAGTGGATAATAAATTCGAGTTCAACGCCATGCGGTACCGGTGCGCTCCGTCAGCAGCGCGGCAACCTTGACGCGGTTAATGTGATAGCCGATAAAGACCAGCTGCGAACGCGGCGCCGCGAGGCGGGCGGCATCCGTCTGCAGCGTCAAGCGGGCGCGCACTCCCTGCACCAGCACCGCGTTGTCTGTGTCGCGCAGGCGGATATAGCCTTTGCTGCGCAGGATAGGTTCGGCGCGCGCAGCTTCGAGCAGCGCGGATTTCAGTTGTTCCTCATCCTGCGGCGCATCGCTGCGCAACACGAACGACAGCCAGCCGGGGTCCTGTTCGTGAAAATGCTTGTGGGTGGCCAGGCCGTGGCTGTGCGCGCCCAGGCCGGAATGCGCATGGCCGTTCAGCCGGTTCTGGCCCGCCAGCGGCGCGGCCTGCGCGCCGGGCATCGTCGCCAGCGGTGTGAAGACGTGAGTATGCTCGGTGCGGGTCGGCTGATGCAGGCGCAGGCCGAGCGCCAGGCGAATATCGAGTTGCGCCTTATACGCCAGCTCGAGAAAGCGAACCTTGGGCGCGCGCCGACGCACGCTCGTCTCGGCCAGCAGCAGCGCCGTCTCGTCCAGCTCATCGATTTTGTTCAGCACGACCACGTCGGCATATTCGAGCTGCTGGTCGAACATCGTCGCCGCGGCGCTTTCACCTTCTTGCGGTCCATGCTCGAAACGGTCGGACAGCAGCAGCGGCGTATCGACCACCGCCAGGGTCGCGTCGAGGATAAAGTCGTCGGCCAGCTCCGCGCTTTGCAGCAGCTCCATCACCGCCGTGGGCAAGGCCAGGCCCGATGTCTCGATCAGCACATGGTCGATTTGCGCGCGCCGCGCGGCAATCGCCCGCATGGCCGGCACGAACAAAACGTCGTCGCCGTACGCAATCAAGCCGTGGGGGAAGTCCTGGATACAGACCTGCGCATCGTCGCCGACGCTCTCGCGCACCAGCGTGCCGTCCACCGAGATCTCGCCGAACTCGTTGATCAGCAGGGCCAGGCGGCGCGTCTGCCGCCGCTGGACCAGGCCGCGCAACAAGGTCGTCTTGCCGGCGCCGAGGAAGCCGGTGACGATGGTGACGGGGATCAGCTGCTTCATAAGGCCGCGCATTCCCTGATCGCGTCGGCGACATCGGCCACCAGCGCGGGGTATTCCAGCTTGGGACGCGCCACCACCAGCAAGGGAATCCCCAGTGCCCTGGCCGCCCGCACCTTGGCCTGATAGCCGCCCGCGCCACCGGAATCCTTGGTCACCACGCAATCGATAGCCCAGTCGCGCCACAGCGCGGTGTTGAATTCAGCGGAAAACGGTCCCTGCATCGCGCAGATGCGTTCACGCGGAATACCGAGGGCCAGCGCGCGTTCGATCAGTTCCGGCTCGGCGGTCTGACGCACGAACCATTGCTTGCCGCCGGCGCCGGGAGTGCGCATGAACGTCGCCAGATCCTTCGACCCCGTCGCCAGGAAAATACGCAGTCCCTGCGCCGCTGCGCGCTCGGCCGCCTGCTCCATGGAGGCGCACAGCTCACCGTCCTGCGGCTGGTACTCGCTGGGACGCTCATAACGCAGATAAGGGATGCCCAGCTCCTTCGACAAGCCAATCAGCTGTTCCGACATGCCGCTGGCGTAGGGGTGCGTGGCATCGAGCAGCACGCGGGCGTTCTTTTGCGTCAGCACCCGGCGGCGCGCTTCCACGCCTTGCCGGCCCGACCACACGCTGACACCGGGACAATCCTGGCGCGCCATGTCGCCGCCATGATCGCTGGCCGCCGATACCACCACTTTCCTGTCTTGTCCGTCCGCCAACTGCGCGGCCAGCGCATTGCCGTCGCTGGTGCCGGAGAATACCCACACGGCGCCCTCCGGCAGCTCGGTTTCCTGCGATATGTCCTTCGCTTCCGGCTGCGCCCAGTCGTTGTAGCCGCGCGGCGTGAAGATGCTGCCACGCTTGCGCATCGTAAAACGGTTGCCGATCACGATGGTGGTCAGCATGTCGAACTGCAGCGACGGCAGCTCGTCGAGCCGGTAAATCGCCACTTCCTGGCCCGGACGGTAGGCATTCTTGACGACACCGCACAGCGTGTGCGGGGCCTTCGATTCCAGCATCAGCTGCAGTACGCGGTAGACGCCCTGCTGCCGGCTGGCGCTTTGCACGTTGTACATCACGCAGGCCAGATCCGCTTGGGCGATATGACGGGCGCGGTGCTCGATCCACTCCCAGGGACAAAGCAGGTCGGAGAGGCTGAGCGTGGCGAAATCGTGCGACAGCGGAGAGCCCAGCAACGACGCGCACGCATTGGCGGAGGTAATTCCCGGCACCACATTCACTTCGTAAGTGTCGTCCTCGCGCATTTCCTCGAACGCCAGCGCGGCCATCGCGTAAATCCCGATATCGCCGCTGGAAATCAAGGCGACCTTGGCGCCGGCACGCGCGTGCTCGATCGCCAGCATGGCGCGCTCGCGCTCCTGCGTCAGCGGCGGCGTGTGGATCTCCTTGCCCTCGATATGCGGCGCGATCCAGCGCAGATACAATTCGTAGGCCACGATGACATCGCTATCGCGCAAAGCCGCGATGGCGCGCGGCACGATCAAATCGTCGAAGCCCGGTCCCACCGACACCAAATTCAAAACACCACTCATACGATTTCCATCCATTTATCCAGTACCACTGCGACGGCGACGCCGTCCAGGCTTGTTTTCGGCACCAGCAGCGCGCCGCGCGCGCTGGCCACCAGGGCGCACGGCTCGCATACACCGTCCAGTCCCACGTTTTGCCGCACCCAGTCGGACGGCTTGCCGACCCACGGCCGCGCCGCCAGATCCGCCCGCGCGAACACGCGGAGTGGAACATCGTAGCGGGCGCAAAATTCCAGCAGGCCGGGTTCTTCCGCCTTCAAGTCGACGGTCGCCATCTCGCGCACGTCGCCGATGCCGTAGTCGCCGCCCGCCTTCAACGCTTGCAGCACCGCCGCCTCGATGCGGTCTGCAGCGACGCCCTTGCGGCAGCCTATGCCCACCGTCAGCGGCTTGAGCGCCTCGGTGGCCGTCGTCACCACGGGGACCGCGCCAACAGAGCGTGCTACCCGGTAGGCCAGCGCGTTGGCGCCGCCTTCGTGACCGGCCAGCAGTGCGACGGCGAAGCGCGCCGCCTCGTCCAGCACGACGACCGCCGGGTCGGTGTGCTTGTCAACCGGAAGACCGTCCAGAAAGCGCACCGCGATGCCGCTGGCCGCCACCATGATCCATTGCGTATGGCGCCGGTAGCTGGCGGCGAATTGCGCCTTCTGGCTGGTGTCGGACAGCAGCCACGGACGGTATATCTCGCCGCCCAGGCGTGCTTGTAGCGTACTCGCCAGCTTCTCGCCTTCCGCACGCACCAGCCATATGCCCAAGGTCCCTGTCACGCCGCGTCCTTCTTCTTCACCACCCGGAACAGATGCGTGAAGTCCTTCGAATACAGGCTGGATTCGGCGGCGATGTTCTTGTCCAGCGCCGCGCCAATCAACATCATGGTCGTCAGGTTCCAGGCGCCGCGCTTGGTGTCCTGAAGTACCGTGCCCAAGGTGCCCTGGTAGATTTTCTGCTGCGGCCAGGTAGCGCGGTAGACCAGGCTGACCGGCGTATCGAGCGGATAGTGCAATGAGAGGTCGGCCACGATCTTTTTCAGGTGCGGGCCGGAGAGGAAGATGCACATGGTGGCGCGATGTTCCGCCAGCCGCGCGATCGATTCCAGTTCCGGCACCGCCGAGGCGCGGCCGGAGACGCGCGTCAATATCACGCTCTGC
Organism: Duganella sp. AC917; assembly: GCF_979258245.1. Taxonomy (NCBI): domain Bacteria; kingdom Pseudomonadati; phylum Pseudomonadota; class Betaproteobacteria; order Burkholderiales; family Oxalobacteraceae; genus Duganella; species Duganella sp. AC917. The sequence continues at coordinate 1,630,245 of NZ_OZ409848.1, read as the reverse complement.
GACACTTCAGGCTTGGTCAACTCGGATTGGATCACGGCGGCGGCCGCCGTGAACGACGACACGCCCGGCACGATCTCGTACTCGATACCCAGCGCGTCCAGCCGCCGCATCTGCTCCGCCGTGGCGCCATAAATCGCCGGATCGCCCGAATGCAGCCGCACCACGTCGGTTCCCGCCGCCTGCGCGCGAAGGTAGCATGCCTGCTGCTGTTCCAGATCCAGTTCGGCGGTGTCGATCAACTCGGTGCCCGGCACGCAGTGGTTCAGCATCTCGGTCGGCACCAGCGAACCGGCGTACAGCACCATGTTGACGCTGCCCAGCAAGCGCGCGCCGCGCATTGTGATCAGATCGGCCGCGCCCGGGCCGGCGCCTACAAAATAAACTTTCATGTCAACGTTCCTTTCGCGGTTTTTGACGGACCAGCAAGGTGGCGAGATAGCCCATCGCCTCGTCGGCCACCAGATCGCCGACACCGGAAGCGAGCAGCTCGCCCGGCAAGCCGATACGTCGGGCGAACGCGCAATGCTGGGCGATGTCCATCTCGCGCAGCAAATCGAGTACCCACACCAGACGAGCGCCCACTTTCATCAAGACGACGATATCGTGGCTTTCGATATCGCGCCGCAGCTCCTCCGGCGTCTCGGGACACGGCAATATCAGCACGCGCTCCTTGCCTTCTCCCAGCGGCCATGCCAGCGCCGATGCCGCAGCCGCGTAACTGGTCACGCCGGGGAAGGTCCGATGCGGCAGTCCGGGGATACGCTCGCGCAGCGCCGCCAGCACATATCCGTAAGTCGAATAGGTCAGCGTGTCGCCGATGGTCAGGTAGGCCACATTGCGGCCGGAGCGCAATTCGGCCGCGATCATGTCCGCCAGCTGGGCGTAATGCTCGCTGAGCACCGCGCGGTCCGGGTCCATATTGAATTCGATTTCACGCAGCTTGGCCGCATCCGGCTCGAACCCCGTGCCGGCCAGGCATTGCAGCGCCACCGAATCGGCCGCGCCGCGCGCGCGCGGTGCGTACACCAGATCCGCCTGGCGCAACGCTTCCAGCGCCGCCAGCGGCAGGTAGCCGGCCGGACCAGGGCCGACGCCGATACCCCACAGGGTGCCCACGCCGCTCATGCCCGCTCCCCAAGCAGATTGCCGGCCAGGTCGAACAGTCGTACCTCCAGTCGTTTGACCGACGGCACGCGCGCGTGCGCCAATTCGCCGATGCGGCGCTCAATCTCACGCCAAAATGCCGGCGCGCCGGGTTCCCGCTTTAATCTTTCCATTGCCGCTTCCACTGTATTTGCTGTTTCAATATCGTTTACCACTTCCGGGCCGTAGCCCCACTGCGCGGCGACGCGCGCCACGCCGCCCATGGCCATGTTGCTCTTGCTGGAATGCGTATCCCAGGCGCCGTCCAGCACCTTGGCCAGTTTGCCTGGATGGCCGGCCAGCCACAGGACATCCAGCGCGCGGTCGTCCTCGGTCAGCACCGACTGCGTAAAGTCGAGCGCATCGCCCAGAAAATTCGCGATCTGCACGGTGCGCTGTTCCGGCAGCCGCAGCACGTCGCGCGCAAACTCCCTGCCGATCTTGCCCGGAAGGTAAGCCACGCATTGCTGGCCGCCCGCCAACGCCACCCGCACATACACCTCGACCGAGGCTATCCACGTCGACAGCGACATCGGTTCGACGATGCCGGAGGTGCCCAGGATCGAGATACCACCCACGATGCCCAGCCTCGGATTGAAGGTCTTTTTGGCGATGATCTCGCCGCCCTCGCAGCCTATCGTCAAATCGAAACCGGCATTGGCCGGTTCCGCCATTGCATCCGCGAGCACCTCGGCCACCGCGCGTCGCATCATCTGGCGCGGCACCGGGTTGATGGCCGGCTCGCCGACCGCCACCCGCAAACCCGGCGCGGTGGCGATGCCGACTCCGCGACCGGCGAAGAACCTTACCTCGCCGGCGGCGTTGCGGCGCACCTCGGCGTAGATCGTGGCGCCGTGCGTGTTGTCCGGATCGTCGCCGCCGTCCTTCAGCACTTCCGCCCTCACCGCTTGTTCATCCAGCCAGTCCACATGCTGTATCGGCACCGTCAAAAAGTGCACGCCATCGGGCAGGCTGACATCGACCTGCGTGTCACGCTCGCCGTGCAGCATCAGCCTCAATGCCGACTTGACCGCTGCCGTGGCGCAGCTGCCCGTTGTGCGGCCGCGCCGCAGGCCATTCATGGCCGGCACGCTCAGATCGAAAGGCTGGCGCTCAGCCAGCGTCATCTCCGGCGCCATAGCCCGCCAGCTGGTTGAGCGCGTCGATCAACAATCCGTTGACGACGCTGGCCGCCCACGGCGAACCGCCGCGCGTGCCGCTATTGGTGATGCGCGGCACTTGCAGGCAGCGCCGCAAGGCGTCCTTGCTCTCGCGCGTGCCCACGAAGCCGACCGGCAGCGCGATCATGAGCTGCGGACGCCAGCCATGGTCGCGAATCAGCCGCACCGCTTCGAAGATCGCCGTCGGCGCGTCGCCGATCGCCACCACCACGTCGTTGCCGAACTTCTCCCAGCCACGCCGGATGCCGGCGGCCGACCGCGTGATGCCATATTGTTCGGCCATCAGGTGCGTCTCGCGGTCATGCACGCCGCACCAGGTGTCGATGTCCAATTCCTCCAGCAGCGCGCGTTTAAGACCGGTCTGCACCATCGTCACGTCGGTCAGAACGCGCTTGCAGCGCAACAGCGCGCGGATACCGCTATCGACGGCGCCCGGCGAGAAGTAAATGTCATTGACGGCGTCGAAATCGCCGCTCGTGTGGACCAGGCGTTGCAGCACCGTCAGCTGGTCCGGCGGAAAAGCCGTCCAGTCACGCCCCGCCGCGATGATGCGGAAGCTCTCCGCCTCGATCGGATGCGGAACGTAAGTTTTGTAGACAGGTTCCGCGCTGGCCGGCTGTCCGCCCGCCGCATCGGTCTGCGCCAACAACCCGCGCACCGCAAGATGATGCGCACGCTGCGGCTCGCCCACCTGCTGCTCGAAACCGACGATCTGCACCCGGTATTTGCACAGCGAGCAGTTCATCGCCGCCCGACCGGCGACCGCCTCTCGCGCGCGCTCGATCATCACGTCGGCAACCAGGGGGTGGACGCCGAAGTAACCGGCCTTGAGCACCTCCAGCCCGGGTTCGCGCTCGCGCAAGTCGTCCGCCGCCGCATAGATGCGCTTCACCAGCACCCCGTCGAACAAAAAGAACGGCAGCACGACGATCCGCGCGTAGCCCAGCTTCGCCGCGCTGCGAAGTCCATCCGCAACCAATGGCTGCGCCGTGCCCGAATAGCATACGAAGGCCGTGCCGAAGCCCATGCCTTCCTCCAGCATGCGCGCCAGCTTGGCCACTTCGCCGTTCGCGTCCGGATCGGTCGTGCCGCGCCCCACCACCACCAGGCACGTGTCGGAACGCCTGATCGTCTGCGGCGATGTCGCTTCGGCGGCGACGATGCGCTCCTGCGCCAGCTGCAGCAGCTTGGGATCAAGGCTCATCGGCGCGCCGAAATGGAAGTCGATCTCGGGATGGTCACGCGCCACGGCTTGCATCTCGGCCGGCATGTCGTTCTTGGCGTGGCGTGCTGCCAGCAGAACGCCCGGCACCACCGCCACTTGCCGCGCGCCGGCGGCCAGATTGTCCGCCACCGCCTCGGCAATGGTCGGGCTGGCGAATTCCAGATAACCGTGACTGACCGCGTCCTCAGGTGCGCGCTCCCGCACAAGTTCCACCAGCGCTTCGAACTCGCGCACCGCGTCCGGATCGCGGCTGCCATGGCCGGCAATCACGATGCCAAATTTCTCGCTTGCCGTCATTTTTGCGGCGCCGCTTCGATCTGGCTGTCCATCGGCGCCAGCGTACGGATCAACATGATGCTCATGTCGGAGCATTGATGGTCGGCGCATTCGGCCAGCGTGCCATGCCATTCAGCCTCGCCCCGAGTCAGGTTTTCCCATACTTCGGTCGGATGCGACGGCGGAATACCCTGCTCGATCAGATAGGCGGCAATATGCCAAGGCATGAACGAGCGCGCGGCATCCCACGGACATGGAATGACGATGGCGTTGCGCTGATCCTGCAGTACATGCACCAGATGGCGCTTGAACGGCTCCAGATCGCCACGGCGGTGGAAGGTAATAAACGTGGTCTCGTCGAAGCACACCTTGGCGCGCGAGGCGAGTATCTGTGCCGACGATATGCCGGGCAGCGATTCGACCGGATGGCCGCAGGCGCGTTCGACGCGCTCCAGATACTGGAAGCCGCTGAAATGGATGTCACCCATGAAGACGACCACGCAACGCTTGCCGGCGTGATGGTCCACCGCGACCTTGTCCAGCTGTTCGACCTGGTCGCGATAACCCATGCTGACCACTTTCGACGTCTCCGGTATCAGGCTGCGCACGACGTTCAGCACCGCCTCGAAGCCGGCGACGACGTCCGCCTCGCGTATCAACTGCGCGCCGCGTTGCGTCAGATAGCCGATATCGCCCGGCCCCGCACCTATACAAATAATCATACCAACCGCTCCCAGGTTATCTCTTTATCACGTCATGCACCGGCCAGCCGGACGCGTACTGTCAGCGCGAGGTTATCGGCCGACAGGTCTTCCATCGTCAGGCACTCCGATCTCAGCGCCTCCGCCAGACGCGCGGCGCGGCCGAAGCGGGTGTAACCGCTCTCGGTATCGATCACCAGCGATGGAATCCGGCGCTCGGCCAGCACTTCCGCCAGATCCAGCGATTCGCGCCAGGCGTCGCCACTGTCCGCCAGCGCCACGTTGGCTTTACCGTCGGTCATCAGCACCAACAAAGGCGCCCCGCTAACGGCGGCTATTTTCGCCCGCTCCACCACGTCCAGCGCCATTTGCAGCGCGTGCGGCAGCGGCGTACGGCCGCCGGTCGGCAGTTCCCTCAGGTTCCGCTCGGCCAGATCGACGCTGCGGGTGGGCGCCAGTAGCAGTTGGGCCTCCTGACCGCGAAACGCCACCACGGCCACTTCGTCGCGCTGCTGATAGGCGTCGGTGAGCAAATTGAGCACCGCTCCCTTGAGCGCCTCCATGCGGCGCTGCGCCGCCATCGAACCGGAGGCGTCCACCACGAATATAATCAGGTTGCCGCTGGTGCCAGCCTTGACCTGCTGATGCAGGTCGGAGCGGATCACGCGCATGTTCGCAGGATCGCGCAACGCCGCACTCCGCAAGGTGGCACCGATGGCGATGCTGGTCGGCTGTTCATTCGGCACCGCACGCAGCATCTGCCCTCGCGCCGTGTTGTCGGCAGCGCTACGGCGCCCTTGCGTATGGACGCACTCCATCGCCGACTCCACCGTAATGCGCGGCGCGGCGCCACTTGTGGAGGCGCCAAAAACCTGTTCATCGTTTCCCTGGCCGGGTTGCGTATCTTCCCGCGCATCGGCGTCCTGGTTTTCGGACGAATACTCCTGCGAATGCGGTTCGCTGGGGGGCGGTGGCATCAAGTCATCGAGGCGCTGCTGGTCCAACCCCGGTTGCTCGAACGGTTTCCGCCGGCGGCGATGCGGCAGCACCAGCTCGGCCGCACCTCGTATATCGGCCAGGCCGACCACCGCCCTGCCCTCCAGCGCGGCAAGCGCCCGCGCGGTCTTGTGCATGACGATATCGGCGCGCAGGCTCGCCACTTCAAACTCGCAGCACAAGTGGCTGATCAAGTCGAGCATGGCCTCGTCCAGCACGACCGTCGGCAGTAATGCCTGCGCCATCGCCAGCCGGATTTGCAGCGCGTCCTGCTGATCGCGCCATTGCTCGACATAACCGGCCGGATCGGCCTCGAACGCGATACGGCGCCGTACTACCTCCGACCTTTCCGTTTTCTCGCGCGGCGCGGTCACCTCTACCATCAGGCCGAAACGGTCCAGCAGTTGCGGGCGCAAGTCGCCCTCTTCCAGATTCATCGTGCCAACCAGGGTAAAGCGCGCCGCGTGACGGATCGACAGGCCATCGCGCTGCACACTGTTGACACCCATGGCCGCCACGTCCAGCAGCACGTCGACCAGATGGTCCGCCAACAGGTTGACTTCGTCGATATACAGCAGGCCGCGATGCGCCGACGCCAGCAAGCCCGGTTGAAAAGCACGTTGACCGTCCTGCAGCGCGCGCGAGATATCGAGGCTGCCCAGAACGCGGTCCTCGGTCGCCCCCAGCGGCAGCGTGACGAAAGGAACGGTGGACAGTTCCGGCGCACGGTCGCCGCACACATCGCAATGCTCGCACGGCGCGCCGGCAGCACAATTGAACGCGCAGCCGGGTACGCGCTCGATGCGCGGCAAAACATCGGCCAGCGCACGCGCGGCGGTGCTTTTGGCGGTGCCTTTGTCGCCACGTATCAATACGCCGCCGATACTCGGGTCCACCGCGCACAACATCAGCGCGGTGCGCAATGTCGACTGACCGACGATGGCGGTGAAAGGAAAATTCATATGGCGCATCCTATCCGTGGCGCGGGGTTTCGCCGCGCTCCTCAAGCAGTTCTTCGCTGCGCAGATACAGCTCGCGCAGTTGTTCCAGCGTCTCCGCGCGCGGCTCGGCCCACATGCCCCGGCTCGCGGCTTCCAGCAACCGTTCCGCGATGGCGTTCTGCGCCCAGGGATTGGCGTCACGCAGGAACTGCTGCATCGCCGGATCGAAGGCATAGGATTGCGCGACGTCCTCGTACATCCAGTCGTCCATGACCTGTGCGGTGGCGTCGTAGCCAAACAAATAGTCCACCGTCGCGGTCAGCTCCAGGCCTCCCTTGTAACCGTGCCGCTGTATGCTGGCGAGCCACTTGGGATTGACGACGCGCGATCGGAACACGCGCAGCGTTTCCTCCTTCAGGTCGCGCACCTGCGCGCGCGACGGATCGTGGCTATCGCCAAAATAGTGGCGCGGCTGTTGACCGCTCAGCGCGCGAATCGTGGCGATCATCCCGCCATGGAATTGCAGGTAATCGTCGCTGTCGAAAATATCGTGCTCACGGTTGTCCTGGTTGTGCAACGCGATCTGCACGCCGCCAAGGCGCATGCGGAAAGCGTCGCGCTGGTCCGTGCCCTGCGTGCCGCGCGCATAGGCATAGCCACCCCAGTTGACATAGGCTTCGGCAAAATCGGCATCCGCATCCCAGTTGCGGTGCTGGATCAGCGGCAGCACCCCGGCGCCATACGCGCCCGGCTTGGCGCCGAAGATGCGATAACCGGCGCGGCGCTTTGCCTCATCCTGATCGACACCCTGCCCCAGCCAGTCCGCCAGCTCGGCCAGATAGTGCTTGCGCACGAAATTGTGCGTCAGCGGCTCGTCCAGCGCGATGACCTGGTTGACGGCGTCGTCTATCAAATCGATCAGCTGCGGGAAGGCGTCGCGGAAAAAGCCGCTGATGCGGGTGGTGACGTCGATACGCGGTCGTTTCAGTTCATCCAGCGCGATGATCTCCACACCGCTGACCTGTCGGCTCTCGGCCCGCCAGACAGGCCGCACGCCCAGCAACGCCAGGATCTGCGCCACGTCGTCGCCGTGCGTCCGCATCGCACTGGTGCCCCAGATGCTGATAGCGACGCTCTCCGGATAATCGCCACTCTCGCGCTGGTAGCGCTCCAGCACCTCGCGTGCGAGCTGCTGGCCGACCCGCCATGCCGACTGCGACGGCACACTGCGCGGATCGACGGAATAAAAATTGCGGCCGGTCGGCAGAATCTGCGCCATACCGCGCGTCGGCGATCCACTAGGACCGGCCGGCACGTAACGGCCCGAGAGACCATTGAGCAGGTTGTCGATTTCGTCGGTCGCGCGGGCCAGATTCGGCACCAGCTCACGGCAGGCGAAACCCAGGATGCGGCGGATCGCGTCGAAGCGCGCGGGCCCGTTCGCGACAACGGGAGCGTGTGACTGTGGTCGCGGCTCCGCCGGTTTGGCGCGCGGTTTCCCCATCTGCGACAGCACATTGACCTTGGCGCGCAACGCCGGTTGCAGCAGAGGCATTGCCGCATCGGCCGCATCGAGCGCGCCGAATACCCGATCGATCACCGCATCGATGCGCGCCGGATCGTACCGCCAGGCGCCCAGTTCATCATACAAACGCCGGCAAAGGACGTCCACAGCATCGAGGGCATTGGCGCGCGAGACGACGGGACGGTCCGCCAACCGGGCCAGCGCCGGCACCACGTTCAGACGGCGGGTTTGCTGGTCCAGCAGCATGTCCATGGTTAAGCCGAACAAGCGCGCCACCTCCGATTGAAGACCGGGAATATCGAGGTTGGGCAGACGGGTAAGCGACACCAGCATGTCCGGCATTTGCTCGTCGTCCGGGCAGCGGCCCAGGATGTGCAGGCCATCGCGTATCTGGGCCGAACCCAGTTCGCACAGGTAGCCGTCAAGGTCTTCGATCAGGTGGGCGACATCCGAGCCGCCCATTGCCGATAGCGCCGCCGGCAGGCCATCGCCATGATCGTGACTATGATCGTGATCGTGGTCGTGATGATGGTGCGCATGGCCGTGGTCATGATCATGGTCATGATCATGATGCAGCAACCGCATCTGCAAATCCGAATTCAGATTGGTCTGTTTGACCAGTTCCCAGATCTGCTGCTGCAACAGCGGCAGCTTGGCGGGGTCCAGCACTTCGACCTGATAGTACTCGTCGACCAGCTGCGTCAATTGCGCCAGCGCGCCGTAGGTGTCGGCGGTGGTCATCGGCGGGGTCAGGTGATCGACAACGACCGCGTGACCGCGCCGTTTGGCCTGCGAACCCTCGCCCGGATCGTTGATGATGAACGGATAAAACAGCGGCAGGTCGCCCAGCAACGCATCCGGGAAGCACTCCTCGGACAAGCCTACGCCCTTCCCTGGCAGCCATTCCATGGTGCCGTGTTTGCCCACATGGACGATGGCATCGGCGCGCCACTCGTCCCGCAGCCAGCGATACAGCGCATAGTAGTGATGCGTGGGCGGCAGGTCCGGCTGATGATAGATCGCGTCCGGGTCCATTCCATAGCCGCGCGGCGGCTGCAACGCCACGAACACATTACCCATCTCGATGCCCGCGAGCGACAAATGACCATCGTGGACATACGCCTCGCCGGGCGCCTCGCCCCATTGCGCGGTCATTTTCTCGCGCATCGATGCGGGCAGCTCCGCGAACCATTGCGCATACCGCTGCGCCGGCACCCGGCCGGCTGCGTTTTGCATCTGCTCGGCGGTCACATAGATATTATCGTAGGAGCAGCGCTCGATCAGGTCATGAATCAGCGCGGTGCCGTCACCGGTGGATTGACCCGCATCGTAGCCGTCGGCCCGCATCGCCTCCAGGATTCGTATCAGCGACGCCGGCGCATCCAGCCCGACCGCGTTACCGATCTGCGAGGCCTTGCTGCTCGAATTGGTGAACATGAAGGCGACGCGTTTCTCGGCGTTCGGCAGCCGTTTCAGACGCGCGAAACGCGCGGCGATGCCGGCAATACGCGCCACCCGGTCAGGCAGCGGGTCATATTCGACCGCCTCGTTCGGCAAACCCGCAGCACGCGCCTTGAACGACAGCGGCACCGTGATGATGCGGCCATCGAACTCCGGCAATACCACGTTCATCGCCGTATCGAGCGGATTGAGGCCGCGCGCCGACTGGCTCCACTGTTCCAGCGTCATGCCGCTGGTGATAGCCTGCAGCACCGGCACGTCGAGCTTCTCCAGCACGCCGACCGACCATCCGGCGGGTGTAGGGCCGCCCGGCGTGATCTCGCCCATCGCGAACGAGGTGGTGTTGATCAGCACATCGACGTGCGCGCCCGTGGCATCGGCCAGGTAGCGCAGAGCGCTGGGCAAGCCGCCATCGTCGCCGGCTCCGGCGCGCAGGGAAGAAGTAAACACCGGCAGCACATTCATGCCGCGCGCCTCCAGCGCGGTCAGCATCGCATCGACGAAGCGCGTGTTCCCGCTCATCCAGTGGGCGCGGTAAAACACGATGCCCGCGCTTGGGCGCGCCGGATCGCGCAGCGCCAGCCAATCCGCCAGGCCAGCGCCGGGCGCCAGGTCGGGGTGATAAATGCCGTGTTCCGGCAGCGGGTGCGCCGACTCGAAGCCGAAGCCCGTCAATAACAAGTGATCCGACAAATAGCGCAGCAACTGCGCCAGATTTGCGCTACCGCCGGCCTGGAAGTACTTCAATGTCATCTGCAGCACGTCCGCCGACACCGCCGACACGGCGGCCAGCTCCGGATCGGGCTCGCCGGTGCCGCTGACCACGATCAAATGCCGACCATGGCGACGTGCGTAATCCACCAGCTCCGTAAATCCCGGCACGCCGCCAAGCCGGCCAAGCACGCGCACGATAATCACCCGAGCCGAGCGCAAGTCCCGCTCCAGCAACGCCGTCATCGAGGTCTCGGCATCGAGCGACTGAAGGTTCACGCCTGCCACGCCGCCGAAGCCCGCAGGCAGTTGCGCGCGGGCCTGGTGCAGCACCGTCAAATCGTTGGAAGCATGCGTCAGCAGTGCCAGAAGCGCCGGGCCGGATGTCGGTTCAATCATCTTTTGGTTCCGGTGCGCAGGTGTCGCCTTCGCCAAGGCGGTGGAATATCAGGTCGGCCACTTCGCGACCGCCGATCAGGTGCTCGCTGACGATGCGTTCCGCGTTGGCTTCGTTCACGCGCTGGTACCAGACGCCTTCCGGATAGACCACCATCACCGGCCCTTCGTAGCGGCAGGCCACCATGCAATGGGTGCGCGTGCGCTTGACGGCAAGCTCCGGATGGGCATCGATCATTTCGCCCATGCGCTCGAACACGGCCTGCGCGCGTCCCTCGACGGGAGCGCAACGCGGACCGACGCACATGAAAATATGACGGTGATGGGTTCTCATCGATTAGCGAAGCGCTGATGGAAGAAGCCTGTCAGCGCGCCAAGCGCCACCCAGAACACGCCATTGGCGAGCGCGGTGGCATAGACGAAGGAACGCTGCAAATGCTCGGGAGCGACGCTGGCATGGACCAGCGGCTGTGGCGCGCCCACTAAATGCGGCAGCACCAGCAGCGCGATGGCCGCCAACTTGAGCGCCCAATGGCGGCCGAAGGCCAGCAGCGCCAGCGCGGTGGCGGTCGACATCGCGGTGGCGATCCACCAGCCCTGGCGGGCGGCGACCGGCGCGGCGGCCGTGCCGGGCAGCTCCGGCGGCAATCCAATCGACGGCGCCAGGAAGAACACCGCGTAACCGGCGGCGCCCCACAACAGGCCCGATCGCCAATCGACCAGCCGTCCACGCAGCCCGATGGCAGCCGCCAGCAGCAAGCCATAGCCGACCGCCATGCTGACGTCGGCCAACGCCGTGTAAAGCGTCCGCTCGGCGCCATCCGCCGGCTGCCAGCCGCCATGTTCATGGGGTCCATCATGCGCGGCTTCGTGCGGGTGCTGCGCGCCGTCGGCATGCGCATGCACCTCCGGCGCCGCCTCGCCCGCCGATTCCAGCACCTCGGCCTGCGCGATAATGCGCGTCACCTGCAAGTGCTGCACGCCGGTCAGCATCAACCCGGCCAGCAGGCCGGCTGCCGCCGCCGTGCGCACTATGCGATTGAACATGCCGGTGCCCGCGCCGGCCCCGGTACGGCTCAATGACACGGGAAGCCCGCCGAATGGCGGCTGTCGTGGGCGGCGTTGTGCAGCGCTTCCATCGATGCGAAACCGGCGCCGAACAGCAGCACGGCGCCAAGGCTCGCAGCCATCAAAGCGGCAACCAGCCTGTCTTTCAGGGCGACGGGACGGGCATGCGCATCGATCCGGCCGGCGTAATGGGTGTTGATGGACATATTGGTTTCTCCGAAAAGCAGCGACGACCACGGGGTCGGGAAGCTCGTATCGGGAGATGAACCAGGGGAGAGACGAATGCGGCGCCAGGGAAGAACCGGAACGAAAGATGCGCGGATCAAACCATGACAGTTCTCCACCCGTATCGCCCTCCGCAATACAAACGTGTTTACCGCTACTGGCTGGTTTCCGGGCTGGCGAGTGGGCGTCCGTGCGGACACGCCTGGATTTGCGCCTTCCCATGCAATCGCACAGTGGCATCGTACAAATCCTTGACCTCGCTTACCGTTGCGGGGGCAGCGCCGGCATTGCCGTTCCCGTGGAACGACGCACCGGCTTCCCATTTAAATCTGCAAACGATCATTTGCAGATACCAGAAGCTGACTACCGGCGCAGTATAGGTCTGCGACTGCGGAATTGCAAGACGATCATGCCATCGTGCGCGGCTGGCCGCCAAAGCGACGCAGGCATCAGCCGTCGACCGGATGCGCCGGAGTGCTCAGCATTAGCTGATAAAACGCCAGGTCCAGCCAGCGGTCGAACTTGAACGCTGCATGGCGAATAGTGCCTGCGTGCACGAATCCTAGCTGCTCGTGCAAGGCGATGCTGGCGGCGTTGGCGGCGTCGATACCGCCGACCAGGATGTGCAGGTCCGCCTCGCGGGCGGCGTCGACGATGGCGCTTAGCAACGTGCGTCCCAGCCCCTTGCCGCGCTGGTCGCCCCGCACGTAGATCGAATGCTCGACCGAGTATTTATTTGCCGGAAAGCCGCGAAACGCGCCGTAGCTGGCGAATCCCAGCAGCTCGCCGGCCGCATCCTCCAGCCCGATGACCGGATAGCCGCCGGCACGCTTGGCCGCGAACCAGTTCTTCATGGTTTCCATCGTGCGCGGATGATACTCGTAGAGCGCGGTCGAGTTGGCGATCGCGTCGTTGAAGATGGCGAGAATGGCGGGCGCATGGCGCTCTTCGGTACAGCTGACGAGTTGCATTGAGGCTCCGAAATAATGGCTTGGTTTGAGACTGGTCAACATGATAGACGATAAATCTCAAGCCCTCCAAGGCCCTTCCCTGCCATCTAAACATTTTCGTACAGAAAATAAAAACAAAGGGATAGACTGGCTTACCGATGCACTTTCCATATTGCAATATTACGAAAAGAGGGAAATCGCGCCTCACTAAAAATAATGACAGCGAGGTAGCATCAATCATGAAATTAGCTCATGCGCCTTCTATTCGAACCAGGCTGATCTGGCTGGTGGTTGCGTGCATCGTTCCGGCGTCGCTGATGGTCGTCAGGATGATCGCCTCCGACTACGAGCTTGCGCGCGCCGCCTTCATCCGCAGCGCCATGACGGCCGCCCACGCCAACGCGATGTCGATCGATAAGGAATTTGCCGTCATCGAATCGACGCTGAAGGCACTCGCCACCTCCCCCAGCCTGATCGGCGACGACCTCAAACCATTTTACGAGCAGGCGCGCGCCATTTGCGCCAACCAGGATATTTTCACCATCGTGCTCGAAGACGGCACGGGGCAGCAACTGATCAACACCTTCAAGCCCTATGGCAGCGCGCTGCCCAGCGCCAGCATCGACCGCTTGTTCACCTATATGCAGGACAACGACACCACCGCTATTTCGCGCGTGTTCATGGGCCCCGTCTCCAAGCGTTATATCGTCTCGGTGGGCATCCCGGTCACCAGAAAAACCACCGGCTTCCACGCGCTCAGCGCGGTGGTGACGGTGGAGCGCTTCGGCACCATCCTCAAACAGCAGCAATATCCCGAACACTGGATCACCACCATCCTCGATAACGCGGGCACGGTGGTCGCGCGCACCAGCGACATGCAGCGCTACGTCGGACAGCAAGCGATTCCCGAGGTGCTGGAACGGCTGCAGGAGCAGGCGGAAGGCGTTTTCGAAACCAAAACACTTGACGGCAAGCCTATCTTGGCCGTGCTGGCCAAAGCCAGCAATTCGCAATGGACAGTGGCCATCGGTATCCCCATCGAGGTGTTGAATGCCCAGCTGCTCAGCAAACTGTGGACGCTTGTGCTGTCGACCGTCCTCCTGCTGGGCGGTGGCCTGCTGTTCGCCTGGCACATCGGCAACCGCATCAGCCGCTCGATCCGCGACCTGGTGGCGCCGGCGCTCGCGCTGGGCGCCGGCGACAGCATCGAGCCGGCCACCTACGGCCTGCGCGAGGCGAACGAGGTCGGACAGGCGCTGGTCAAGGCCTCCAGAATGCACGCGCTGGCCAAGCACCAGGCCACGCACGACCCGCTGACCGGCCTGGCCAACCGCGCCATGTTCACCGAGTTCCTGGCGCGCCAGCTGAATCTCAGCGAGCGCAATCAGGAATCGATGGCGGTGCTGTATCTGGATCTGGACAACTTCAAATTCATCAACGACACCTACGGCCACGGCGCCGGCGACGAGCTATTGAAAGACGCCGCCGGCCGCCTGCGCGCCGAACTGCGTAAATCCGACATGGCGGCACGGCTGGGGGGCGACGAATTCGCGGTGGTGCTGGTCGCCAGCGGCGAGGACGACGCGGCCGGCGTCGTCGAAAAACTCTCGCACCGCCTGGCCATGCCCTACGCGATAGACGGGCATGAACTGCTGGCCGCCGCCAGCATCGGCGTGGCCATGTATCCGCAGTCGGCCAGCACCGCCGACGGCTTGATCGCGCTCGCCGACGATGCCATGTACAAGTGCAAGGCGCAGCGCAAAAAGGCGCGCGCCGTCACCATCGACTGAAGCCGGGCGTCCGGTCAATCCCGGCCGGCGTCTTCCACATACACCTCGTCGCCGCAGCCCACCGCGCGGGTGCCTGCCCGCGCGGCGCTACCGACCATTTGCTTCAGCTCACCGTCGGTGCGGAATTCGAGCGGCAACGTCACGCGGATCTCCTGCAGATATTTACGCTGCGTGCAAATCAGCGTGATGCTGTCGGCCACCTGGGCGCCATAACTTGCCTTGACCCGTTCGAAGAAATCGTTGACGCGGAACGACTTGCCCACACTGCCCAACACGATCTTGCCTACTTCCGAATCGTTCACCACCTTCACTGCCGATACGGCCTTGATGAAATAGTCGTCCGGCGACAGCGCCTGGCATTTGCCATGCTTGTTCCACTCGTAGGCACCGAAGGTGCGCTCGTAGAAGAAGTTGGGCATCCACGGTGCGATCTTGTCGATGGTTTCCTGCTTCAGCGAAAACTGCTCGCCCTGGCAGCTGCCGTAGTTGGTGCCGCACTCCTTCCGGTTCGGCCATAGGCCATGCAGGTTCAGGTTCTTGGCCTCCAGCTTGCCGCCGTTCATGGCGTCGCATTCCGGCTTTTTGCCGTTGTACTTAACGTGTTCGCAAAAACCCGGCTGCCAGGTGATCGCCAGCAGATAGCTGTCCTGCTTGTTGGCGACGTTGCACGAGGCGCCGGAGGCGGCGGCTGCCGCACTTTCGCGCCCGCGCTGCGCCTTGCTCGGCTTGTCGCTCAACTCCGGCGTGCCACATTCCTTGCGCACCCAACGCAATGCGGGCGTGGCGCCCGGTACCTCGACCCGGATCCAGTCGTAATCGACCTTGTTGATTTCGCGCACCGTGTACTCGGTGCCGGGCACGATCTTCTGCGCGCCCGGATTGCTTTGTTTGGCGAAGGACGAGAATGCCTCGCAGCTCTTGGTGGCGGTGAAACTGCCATTGGCCGACTCGCTGGCGCTGCAATTGAATGCGGTAAAAACCAGCAACAAGGCGGCTAAGGGGACTGACTGGCGGGGCATAACGGCTCCTGATGAACGAAATGCCAATATCTTAGCGGACTTTCTTGATAAAAGGCATGCGAGCTCATCAGCAAATCCACCGACTTTTGCGGCCGTGGTGTGGCGGCGGCACGACGAATAGGGCCGTAGGATCGAACCATGGACGAACTTGCTTTGCGACACAATATTTTCGCTCCATCATGGGGCATGCAAACCAGACGGCAACGACATGATTTCTAATGAAACCCGTATCAAGTGGCTAGCTTTCGTTCTACTCGTCTTCATGGGCGGCGTCGGCACGCTCCCGTTCCTGACCAACCGCAGCGTCCAGCACACCATGACACAGCTGAAAGCCACCTCGGCCAAAGAGAGCCACTATCAATCGATACTGGCGCTGTTGGTGGACGCCGAGACGGGGCAGCGCGGCTTCATCCTGACGGGCAAGGAGGAATTTTTGCACCCGTACCATGCGGCGGTGGGCATGATCGAGCCGCTGCGGGCCAACCTGTCGGAAGAAAGCACCGACCCGGGTGAGCGCGAGGCGCTCGCCAAGATCAAGGTGACGATGGACCGCAAACTCGCCCTGCTGGCCGAAACCATCCAGCTGCGTCGCGAGCAGGGATTCGCCGCCGCAGAAAAGGTGGTCGCGACCGGCGCCGGCCGCACGCAGATGGAAATGCTGCGCAACCTCATCGGCGACCGGCTGTCGTCGCTGTCGGTCCACCGCAACGCGTTGCGCGACAAACTGACCCGGGAAGCGCGTAACGCCATGTACATCAGCGCCGCGGTCAATATCGCCGAGATGATACTGCTCGGCGTGGCGCTGCTGGTGGGCCTGCGCTCGCTGCGCGCGCGCGACCAGGCGCAAACGCTGGCGGCGGAAAACACCGAGGCGTTGCGCCGCGCAGCCGCCGCATCGGCGCTGCGCAACGAGCAGTTGGCGATGAGCGCCGAGATGCTGCACGCGCTCGAGTGCGTCGCCACCGTCGAGGAAGCCTCGCTGATCGTCTCGACCTTCTGCCGCAAGCTGGTGCCGGGCGTATCGGGCAGCCTGTATTTGTACCGCAATTCGCGCGACATCCTCGAGCGCAAGGCCCAGTGGGGCGAGCTGGCCGACGATGCGGACGCCATGGAGCCGTCGCAATGCTGGGCGGTGCGGCGCGGCGCGGTCCACTTTTACGGCGGCGACGGCGATCTGCGCTGCCAGCACGGCAGCGCCGGCCACAGCGGCGCAGGCCCGCGCGTGTGCCTGCCGCTGGTCACCCAGGATGCCGTGCTCGGATGCCTGACCTTGCATGCCGCGCCCGAACAGCATGACATCTTCGAGCGCCAGCGCGAACTGCTGGCTACGCTCAGCGAAGAAATCTCCATGTCGCTCAGTAACATCAAGCTGCGCGAGACGCTGCGCCTGCAATCGATCATCGATCCGCTGACCGAACTCTACAACCGCCGCTACATGGACGAGACGCTGCGCCGCGAGCTGATACGCGCGCAGCGCAGCGGCAAGCCGCTATCGATCATCGTGCTCGACTTGGACCACTTCAAGCGCACCAACGATACTTACGGCCACGACGGCGGCGACGCCGTCCTCAAGCGGGTGGCGCAAGTGTTGTTGGCCAACGTGCGCGAATGCGACGTGGTGTGCCGCTTTGGCGGCGAAGAGATGGTGATCCTGCTGCCCGATTGCGCCGTCGAGCTGGCGGCCGAACGCGCCGGCATCGTGCGCGGCCAGATCGAGGCGCTGCAAGTGTCCCACGGCGGCCAGACCGTTCATACCACGGCGTCGTTCGGCGCGGCGGGATACCCGGCTCACGGCGTCGACGCCACGGCGCTGTTCCAGGCCGCCGACCGCGCGCTGTACCAGGCCAAGCACAATGGGCGCAACCGGGTCGTCATCGCCAACGCTTCGCCTGCGTTGCGGGACGCGCTGACCTCCTGACAGGCGTCAATGCCTATTTCGTCGGCGCGCGCACAAAAATAACGTATCCTTGACCGACAAACAAGCCGTCAATGGAGATAACGTCATGGCCAGCAAACCAGCCGCCAAGGCCTTGGAAACCGCGCCGTCCACTGCCAGTCACACGACGCCGGTCCGGCTATCGGGCGGCAACCCGCAAATCCCCAAAGGCTACGGCGACGCGCCGGTGCAAGCCTATATCGCCGCCATGCCGGCCTGGAAAAGCGATCTGGGTCGCCGGCTCGACGACATCATCGGCCGTACCGTCCCCGCCGTCAACAAGGCCGTCAAATGGAACACGCCGCTGTACGGCATGGCGGACCAGGGCTGGTTCCTCGGTTTTCACTGCTATAACAAGTACCTCAAGGTGACCTTCTTCAACGGCGGCTTTCTCGATCCGCTGCCGCCGGGCGCCTCCAAGACCCCCGGCGTGCGCCATCTCGACATCCGCGAGGACGAGCCGCTCGACGAAGCGCAATTTGCCGAATGGGTCAGCCAGGCGAGCCTGCTGCCCGGCTACCGGATGTGACCTTCGCTACGCCACGCGCGCCAGCGCCACCGGCGACGGCCGCCCCGCTGCGCTTTCGGAAGCGCTCAAAATTGTATCGGCGATGATATCGGCGGTCGCCGCCGACAAGGTCCAGCCCAGGTGCCCGTGGCCGGTGTTGTAGAACACCGTCGGCGCCTTGCCGCGACCGACGCGCGGCATCAGGTTGGGCATCATCGGCCGCAGTCCGGCCCACGGCGTCACGCTGCGCGTGCTCACTCCGGGGAAGCACTGCTGCACCCACTTCACCAACGGCGCGATGCGGTCGGCGCGGATATCGCGATTGAAACCGTTGAATTCGGCCGTACCGGCCACGCGGAAGCGGTCGTCGCCCAGCCGGCTGGTCACCAGTTTGGTCTCATCGTCGAGCAGGCTGACGGTGGGCGCGGCGGCCTGGCTGGCGGCGTCGTTCAGGTGGACGGTGATCGAATAACCCTTGACCGGATAAACGTTGACGCGGTCGCCCAGCATGGCCGCCATCGCGCGGCTGGCGGTGCCGGCGCACACCACCACCGCGTCGTAGCGCGTGGTGTCGCTGAAACCGTCCTCCTCGACCGTGATGCTCACGCCGCCGGCGTCCGCCCGCATGGCCGTCACGTGCTGGCCGAAGCGCAGTTCGGCGCCCAGCCGCTGCGCCGCCCGCGCCAGCCCGGTGGTGAACTTGTGGATGTCTCCGGTGCTGTCGCTGACGGTGTAGTGGCCGCCGTAGTAGTCGCCGCGCAGCGCCGGCTCGATGGCGCGCATCTCCTCGGGCGTGACGGCGCGGCGCGACAGGCCGCCTTCCATTAACAGCTTGGACACTCCGGCGGCGTGTTCGAATCCCGCGCGGTCGCGGTAGATGTGCAGGATGCCTTCGCGCTTGAGGTCGAACTCGATGCCCTCGTCCCTGGCCCACTGGAACAGGTGCTCGCGCGCAGCCAGCGCCAGCTGCGCGGTCGCGACGGTGTTGTCGCGGTAGTGCGGCATGGCGGCGATGAATTCGGCGAACCACGACAGCTTGTGCCAACTCGGTTTGGGATTGACCAGCAACGGCGCGTCGTTCTTCAGCATCCACTTCAGGCCTTTGGCGATGGTGGAGCGATGGTTCCAGACTTCCGCGTTGGACGCGGACAGCTGGCCGCCGTTGGCAAACGAGGTCTCCATCGCCGCGTAGCGATGGCGCTCCAGCAGGGTGACGGAAAAGCCGCGTTTGGCGAGTGCGTACGCGGTGCTGACGCCGGTGATGCCGCCGCCGATGATTGCTATGGTTTTCATGCAGGACTCCAGACCGTCAAAGGGGATGGTCTCGGCGCACATGCGCAAAGACACCCCCTCTGTTCTGGACCTGAGAGATTCACGCCGCGCCGCGATGGCGGCAGCGCTTGCTCCTTCGGTGCGGGTGGACGACGTCCAAGTCCTGCCGCTCTTCAGAGTTTAAAGTGCTGTATCGGTCCTTTTGCCTGAGAGTTTCCGGGGCGGTTGCTCCTTCGGCGCTGTTCTGCAGGCATGCCTGGAACAGTCTCTCCCGATACGGCGGTGGCTTTTGGCCACAACGGCGCCAAGCTTACCTGAAAAAATCCGGCATGACCATCCCCGCGTCGCCCGCCTAGGGCATGGCGGTGATGGTGTAGCCGCCGTCGACCAGTACATTCTGCCCACGCTGAGCCACTCGCTGCGCACCCTGGAGCAACGGCTCGGCGTGCGGCTGCTCAACCGCACCACCCGCTCCGTCTCCGTGACCGAGACCGGCCAGGCCCTGCTGGCGCAGGTGGCGCCGGCATTCTCGCGCATCACCAGCGCAATCGAGGACGTCAACAGCTTCCGCGACTGGCCGCAGGGCACGGTGCGCCTCAATTCCTCGCTGCTGGGTGCGAAGATGGCGCTGGCGTCGCATCTGGGCGGGTTGGCGGCGGCCTACCCCGACATTACGCTTGAGGTGGCGATCAACGACGGTTTCGTCGACATCGCGCGCGACGGCTACGACGCCGGCATCCGCCTGGGCGAGAGCGTGGAGCAGGACATGAGTGCGGTGCGCGTGACGCCAGATCTGCGGCTGGCCATCGTCGCCTCGCCGGCCTACCTGGCGCGCCACGCGGCACCGCTCACGCCACACCAATTGACCGGACACAATTGCATCGGCTACCGCGAGATCGCCAGCGGCAACTTGTGCCGCTGGGAATTTGAAAAGGAAGGACGGCCGCTGACGGCGCAGGTGTCCGGCTCCATGATCCTGGGCACGCCGGAATTGATGGTGGACGCCGCACTGGCCGGCGTTGGCCAGGCGAGCGCGATCGACAGCACCGTCGCGGGCCACCTGGCGGAGGGACGGCTGGTGCGGGTGCTGGCCGATTTCGCCGGCGAACTGGCAATATAGACATTTGCATGACGACTCTGGCTTGCGCGTGCGACAGCGTACATCGCTTAAAATTGAATCTAGTCATATTTACGTCTCAGAACAATTTTTATGAAAGCTCGACATGGCAGAGAATGAAAAAGCGGCGGCGCCAGCCCCGGTGATGGATGCGGAAACACTGGAATTCATCCGCGGCGTGTTCACTTTGGTACGCGAAGGCGACGCCGAACGTCTGGCCGGCATGGTGGCCAAGGGCTTGCCGGTCAGTTTCCGCAATGAAAAGGGCGACAGCCTGATCATGCTCGCCAGCTATCACGGCCACCTGGACACGGCACGCGTGCTGCTCGAAGCCGGCGCCGATCCGAACGTACCCAACGATCAGGGACAAACGCCGCTGGCTGGCGTCGCCTACAAAGGCTACCTGGACATCGCCGAGCTGCTGCTGGCGCACGGCGCCGATATCGAAGGCGCCAGTCCGGACGGCAAAACGCCGCTGATGATGGCCGCCATGTTCAACCGAACCGACATCCTCAAGCTGCTGATCGAGCGCGGCGCGGCCGTCGACGCGGTCGACAGCCGGGGCATGACCGCGATCTCGCTGGCGCAGACCATGGGGGCGAAGGATACCGCCGCCCTGCTGGCCGACAAAAACCCGTAAGCCACGTCGTGCTCGCCGTGCGCTGGCTCACGCCCCTATCAGGCCCTGCCCGCAAACCCGCAGCGTCTCGCCGCTGATGCCGAACGCGGCGGGGGTGGCCAGGAAGGTGATCAGTTCCGCCACATCGCGTGGTTGGCCGCTCTGCTTGACGGAGTCAGGCGTCGGCCAATCTCGCGCACGAACATCGGCATGGCAGCGGTCATCGGCGTATCGATAAAGCCAGGCGCGACAGCGTTGATGCAAATGCCGCGCGGCGCCAGCAATGGCGCCTGCGCTGCGACATAGCCGATCAACGCGGCCTTGGACGCCGCGTAGTTGGTCTGTCCGAAATTGCCCGCCACGCCGCTGACGGACGACAGGCAGACAATGCGGCCGTCGTCGCGTAGCACGCCGCCCTCCAGGAATCGCTGGTCGATCGCCATCACGGCGGCCAGGTTCACCTGCATCACCAGATCCCACGAATGTTGCTGCATATTGGCCAGTGTGCGGTCGCGCGTGATGCCGGCGTTGTGGACCACGATGTCGACACCGCCGAAACGTTCGAGCAGAAAGGCGGCGAGGCGCTCTGCAGTCTCCGGCGCCGCGATATCGGCGACAAAGGGAGCAGCGGCAAAACGCTCGCAAGCCTTGTGCAACTCGTCGGCCGCGGACTGCACGTCAAGCGCGACCACGGTGGCGCCCTCCTGCGCCAGCCGCTCCACCACGGCCAGGCCGATGCCACGGGCCGCACCGGTCACCAACGCGACTTTGCCGGACAACACCTGCGTCGACGGCATGGCGGTTGGTGCGGCCACGCCCGCCGTCAAATGGAAGGCCTGGCCGGTCACATAGGTTGTTCGTTCGCCGCAGAAGAAGCGCAGCGGGCCGTCGAGCCGGTCGAGCGCATTGCGGCCCACATAGCCGAGATTGACGGTGATGCCTTTGGCGCCGGTCTCCTTTGCCAGCGACCGCGCGAAGCCTTCGATGCCACGCGCGACGGCAGCGGCGACAGGCGTCGTCGCCGCGCCGGGATCGGCCGCCAGTATCAGCACGCGGCCATTGCGAACCAGCTGCCGCACGACCGGATGGAAGCCGTCGTACAACGCCCGGTAGTCCTGTGGCGTCTCGCAGCCCGTCGCGTCCATCGCCACGATGTCGAGCGCTCCAGCACCAACAGCGGTCGCGTCCAGCGCAGCCGCACCGGCGCGGGCAAAGGCCGCAGCCATGGCCTCGGCTGCGTAGCCGCCTGGGGTGCGGCATAACAAAATGCGCTTGCGTTCGAACGGCAGGACCGCGTACGGCCCCGCCTCCCGCGCCAGCGGCACCGGGTTGGGCAGGCCGATGGCCCTGACGATCGCGCCTGTGAGCGGATTGGCGTTCAGGCGCATTAACAAATCAGGCATGATCGGCAATCAGGCCTGTCTGCGCCGACGCGCCACCGCGCCAAGCAGGCCCAAACCGGCAAACAGCATCGCATACGTCTCAGGCTCGGGAACGGCGCTGACGGCGGTCAGCCGCCAGCGGGACAAGGTCCCTTCCGCAGTGACGGAATAAATCTCGCTGCTCTTGAAGCCGCGTGTCGATTCCAGCCAGCTGAAATCGGCTCCGGGCCCGCTACGCTGGGTAAAGTAGTTGACATCGTAGCTGCCCGGAAAAAGGCCATCCGAGAACGAGAAATTATTCTGCAGGCCGGTAAAAGAAACCACCGGATCATTATGCCAACGCGTCCCGTCGAAGCGGGCCGCGAGCAGCGAACCGCTGCCGGCGAAATCGACACCATTGATCTTGACAAAAATGTTCGACAGACCGGTGACCAGGTTGCCGTTCGCCGTGCCATCGAGCCTGCCGGTGACTTGCGTGCTGTCGGCGAAGGTGTAAGAAAAGTCGAACGTGGCCGCGTGGGCGGAGGCGGTTACAAGCATGGCGGCCAGCACGGCCAGCCCTAGTGGTTTTTTCATCGCGTAGCCTCGTCGGAAGGGTTAAATTTTAAATACTTTCATATAATATATGATTACTTAAAAGAAAACCCCTCCCTGTTGCCAAACATGCGCCCACTCGGTGGTTTTACTTTGGCAATTTGTAGCGCTGCTCGCGATACAAGATCGACGGCAGCACCACGTGCGACATGGCCTTGTCCACCAGTTGCGGATCGGCCGGTGTGGAACTGGTGGTCAGCGTCTTGGTGGCGGCGTCGTACTGGCCGCGCAACGGCTCCTGGCCCGGACGCAGGATCGTCGCGGACGAACCCTCAAGCCACGCGAAATAGTTATCGAACTGGATCAACGCCCTGCCCGGGGTGTCGCTGTCACGCGCCAAGTCGCGGCCAATCATCGGGTGCTCGCTCGATATGCCCATCAGCGAGAGCATCGTCGGCGCCAGATCGATCTGGCTGGCGATGGTCTTGATGACCTTGGGCTGGATGTCCGCACCCATGATCAAGCCCGGGATATGGAATTTATTGATCGGCACCAGGCTATCGCCATAGACCCGGTTGTCGTGGTCGGCGACGATCAGGAACACGGTGTCCTTCCAGTAGGCTTCCTTCTTGGCTTGCGCGATGAAGCGGCCCAACGCGTAGTCGGCGTACTTGACGGCGTTGTTGACGGTCTGCTTCTCGGTGTCGTGCAACTGGATGCGGCCGTCGGGGAACTGGAACGGCTCGTGGTTGGACGAGGTGAAGATCAAACTGAAGAACGGCTTGTTGGCCGCGTGCAGCGTCTTCAGGCGCTCCAGCGATTTGTCGAACAAGTCCTCGTCGGAAGCGCCCCAGCTGCCTTCGAACACCGGCTTCATGTCGCGCCGGTCGACCACCTTCTGGAAGCCGTTACCGGTGAAGAAACCACGCATATTGTCGAAGTGGGCTTCGCCGCCGTAGACGAATTCGGTGTGGTAGCCCTGCTTGCCCAGGCCCAGCGCCAGGGTGTAGAAGTTCTGCTGCGCCAGCGACAGCTTGACCACGCTGCGCGCCGGGGTCGGGCCGTAGCCGGCAACCACCGCCTCGATGCCGCGCACCGAGCGCGTGCCGGTTGCGTACAGCTGCTCGAACCACCAGCCTTCCTTCTTCAATTTTTCCAGCTCGGGCGTGACCGGCACGCCGCCGAGCGATTCGACAAACGTCGCGCCCAGGCTTTCCTCGAGCACGATGACCAGGTTGAGCGGGCGCTCGCGCTGGGCGGTCGCGACCTGCTTGTGCAAGGTCGGGAACTCGGTGGACGTGAACTGCGCGTCCTTGAGCCACGGCGCGCTCTTGACAACCTGGAAGACCTTCTCGCGCGGGTACTTGCCGTAGATTTCGGAGGAATTGGCTTCCTTGCTCATCGAGCTCAGTGCGTCGAACACCGACCACGCAGAATTGATGATGAGCGAATTGACCATCGAATCGCCGGTCAGCGCGAACAGCGCCGGGTTGGCCGGACGGTGCGCGGTGGTCGAACGGATCTGCACGAATACCAGCACCACCAGCAGCGGCCACACCAGCAGCAGTTTCAGCGGACGCCAAACGGTCATGTTGGCCGAGGCGGCCTTGAGCAGCCGGTAAAGTCCCACGCCCAACAAAATGGTGCAGACGACGCCCAGCACCAGGGCGATGCGGAAGCCGTTCCACAGCGTGGCGATGACTTCCTGCGGATACGACAGGTATTCGATGAACAGGCGGTTCGGCCGCACGTCGAACTGCATGATGAACTGCGGCGTGGACACTTCCATGAACACGATGAAGATCAGCGCGAACGTGGCCCAGCCGACCGAAAACAGACGCCACAGGCGCTGCGTGCGCCGGTGCGCCAGCAATGGCGACAGCACCAAGGGGATGGCCAGGAAATAGCCGAGCAGGATCAGGTCGGCCCGCACACCCTGCACGAAGATCCGCAGCGGGATGCCGGTCGGCGCCACCCTGCTCCACTGCCAGGCGACCAGTCCGGCGCGCGACAGCGAGAGGATGAGCAGCCCGAGCAGAAGCAATTGCAGCAGGCTGGAGAAAGGACCGGCCCAGGCGGTCAACCTTTCAAGCTTCGCCGCGCAGCGGTTCAGCAGGCTATTCGAACGTGGTGTCATGTCAGTTCCTGTGCGGCGGTTCAGTCGGCGCTGACGCCGGCGGCGATCGGATGCGACGCCATATACTGGGGAGCGCCCGCACCGGCGCTCATCAGCCACGCCGTGAACAGCAGGAACACCACCACCATCGCGAACAAGGTCGATACGCGGCGGCTGTCTGCAGGCTGCTCAAACACCGGGCGCTTGCCGTAGCCGACGCCGATGAAGTAGGCGGCGAACACCGTTGTCATGTAATGGACTGCGCCGAACATCTCGCCCAGTTCGCCCTTGCGCGGGTGATCGATCACCAGGTGCGACACGGCCACCAGGGCGATGTAGATCACCGACGCCGACAATGGCGGCAGGTACAGGCCGAAGCGCTCGACGAACTCGCGCACGCCAGGACGCTTGCGGGCCAGCAGCGGCAGGATGATGTTGTGGGTCAGGCCGACGATGGCGATCACCTTCAGCAGCACGGCCTTGTGCAGGCTGGCGTTGCCGACCGCGAGGTTGTGCAGATTGGTCTCGGACTGACGGTTATGGGTCAGGAAGTATTCGGGCGTGACGATGTGCAGGATGCGCTGGAACCAGCTGATTTCCTCCAGCGCGGCAAGCGCCACCAGCGCCGTCAGGCCGACAAAGGCCAGCAGTTGCAGGTTCACCTTCGGCGTACGCTGCCATTGCTCGACCGCGAGGAAGCCGAGCATGCCGGCGGTGACGGTAAAGCTCAGGAACTGCATCCATTCGACGATGCCGTCCTCCACCAGCAAGCGCCAGATCGCGGTCTGGTCTCCCTTCCACAGGATCGCCAGCAGCATCACGAAGATGTTGATGAGGACCCCGACCGCGATCACCGGGTGGACGTACCACTTGTTCTTTGCCATGCATTACTCCATTGCTGATTAAATTTGTTCGTTGCCTGCCGCGTGCGCGAGCACCGGTTCCGAGATGGGCGATGCTTCAGGTTCGGCCAGCGGCGCGACCAGATCGGCGCGTCGCGCCGCACGCTGACGGACCATGGCCACCACCGTCGACCCCAGCGCCCACGACCACAGCAGCGGGTCGAGCAACGCATCCCACAGGTTGCCGGAAGGCAGGCGCAGCACCGAGAACAGCAACACGGCCACCAGCAACGCCGCGGCGCCGGCCACGGCGCGACCACGCAGAATGGCGACCGCGCAGGCGATGGCGACCGCGCAAGCGATCAACGGTGCGATGATAGCGCCGAAGCCGCCCGCGTAAATCCCCAGCGCCAGCACGCCAAAGGCGTCAAGATACAGCACCAGGCCGGCCAAGACCAGCGGCAGCGCCAGCGCCGGCGCCATGACCAGCCGGACCGGTCGGCCCTGCCAGCGCGCGAACAGCGACACCAGGCTGTAACCGACCAGCAGCGCGCTCGGATACTGGAACACCAGCGTCAGCCAGTAGGCCGGCGACGCCGCGTCGGGTAACGCCATCAACACCAGCATGACCAGGACCACGCCGGGCACGAAGGCGGCATTGGCCATCGAGCGGCGCGGACGCAGCACCGCGACGGCGGACGGCGGCTTGGGCGACAGTTTGGATAGCCAGGTCGACAGCAGCGCCGGTTTCAGCACCGGCAGTATCGCCAGCAGCATCGCGGCGGCCACCAGCGCCCAGGCCAGGCGGCCATAGATGATCTGCAGCGCGAGATCAGGCAAGCTCATGAGACGTCCTTCCCTGGATGAATCTTCAGGCGGTGGTGCGCGATCGCCCGCCGCTGATAGGTGTAAGTAATATGCAGTTCATCGCCGACTTGATACATCGCCGGATATGAGAACTCGTCGCCGGGCTTGCCGCTGACGATATCGGTCAGCGGGCGCCACGCCAGCGCGTCGGTCGAGATCGACAGCGACAACGTGCTGCGCGCCATGTTGTCGGCGGCCGCCTCGTTGCGCAGCATCAGGAAGCTGCCGTTGCTCAGGCGCAGCACGGCCAGCGCGGTGCCATGGTTGGACAGCGGCGTTGCGTCCAGGTCTTGCCAGCTGTTGCCACCGTCGCGGCTCGACGCCTGCTGCACGCGCCGCCCCTCGCCGGCGTCGCGCATCCACGCGCGCACTTCGTTGGCCGACACCGGCACCAGGGTCGGCTGCAGCGACTGGGTGCGCGAGCCGATGCGCGTCAGCCGCTGCGGCGCGCCGCTGGCGTCGAACGCCATCAGCATCGGATATTTGTTGCCGATTTCAAAATAGGCCGGCAGCCACCAGCCGCCATCGGCCAGTCCGATGGGCGCCGAGCGCACCAGCACGCTGGTGTTGAAGACCGGCGACATCGGCAGCACGCGGCGCACGGTGAAGTTGGCGCCCTGGTCGCGCGATTCCATCTGCACGACGCGCGAAGCGGCCCAGCCGCCGAGGCCGGTCGTCACCACGTACAGGTGGACGGTGCCGTCGCCGGCGGTCCACGCGACCGGGTTGCCGATGCGGCGCACGCCGTGGCCGAGCACCGCGCCAAGCGATTCCCGGCTGGCCACAACCCAGTTGTCGCTCCAGCGGCCGTTCGACCAGCGCGAGGCGTAGACTTTCACGTCCGGGCCGCTCTCGCGGCTGCCGGCCCACCAGAACGAAATCAGATCGCCGCCGGGCAGGCTGGCCAGTGCGCTGGCGTGCGCGGACGGCACGCCCTTGGGCATAGGAATGATGGCGCGGGACAGTTCGGTCAGGCTGGGATCGATCGGCCCGGCAATGTGGTGGGCGGCGGCAGGGGTGCCGCCGGATTGCGCGGCGCGCGACCAGCGCCAGGCTTCGGCCGCCACCGAGGTGGTCACGGCCAGGATACATGCCAGAACGATCAGTCTGGCTGCCCGCTGTAAAGGTGGGCGCGAAGCTCCCATTCCGTCTCCAAGAGATCGGGACATGAAGGAAGCACGTGCAATGATCCTCTTGCCCTAAATTAACAACCCTCCGCGCCGCCTTGCGGCGAGCGGCAATCACTACCATCTTTCGTCGACGATTGCTTTGACGAATCCGGTATCGTACATGAAAACACGAAAGAAATGTTAGGGCGTGGCACTTCTTGCCGGCGCTGCTGCAAGGTTGGCAAGCCACGGCGGAGTTGCGGTCCCGGCGTCATTTTATAAAGCGCTCACCGTTGATTTGATGGACGGCTCAAACATAGATATTTTGCTAACTGTCAGTACTGAATGCCA
Organism: Duganella sp. AC917; assembly: GCF_979258245.1. Taxonomy (NCBI): domain Bacteria; kingdom Pseudomonadati; phylum Pseudomonadota; class Betaproteobacteria; order Burkholderiales; family Oxalobacteraceae; genus Duganella; species Duganella sp. AC917. Next base: position 1,601,984 of record NZ_OZ409848.1, on the reverse strand, counting down.
TGTTGCCTTAATGCACTTTCGGCGCCTTCAATCGAATCGCCCTTGTCAAACAGTACTTTCTAGGGTGTAATCTTGTTTGGATTATATCTAGCCCGGCGTTGGAGGTGCCAGCGCGGCGTATGTGGAGTAGAAGTTTCATGTCAGAACAGGTTTCGTCCCAAAACAGCTCTTCCGCTCTCGCCGCATTGCTCTCCGGATTTACGCAAGGCACACGGATCCTTAAACTGACCACGCCGCTCGGCCCCGACGTGTTGCTGGCCGAGTGCGTGCGCGGCGAGGAAGGCATCGGCACCGGCTTCAGCTTCAAGATCGCCGCGCTGTCGACCGACGCCGCAATACCGCTCAAGTCACTCATCGGCCAGCCGGTGCTGCTCGAATTGATGACCGCCGCCGGCCGGGACCAGCTGCGCCCGTTCCATGGCCATATCACCGCCATCGAGATGGCCGGCGCCAACGGCGGCTTCGCCCGCTACAACCTCACGGTCGAGCCATGGACAGCGTTCCTGGCGCGCGGACGCGACAGCCGCATCTTCCAGGACATGACGGTATTCGACATCCTCGACACCATTTTTGCCGCCTACCAAGGCCAGGGCAAGCTCGCTCCGGCCTGGCGCTTCGACATCCTCGACCGCGCCGTCTACCCCAAGCGTAGCATCAGCACCCAGTACCAGGAAAGCGACCTCGCCTTCGCGCAGCGACTGATGCACGAGGAAGGCCTGTTCCATTATTTCGAGCACAGCGGCGACGCCGCCAGTCCCGGACTGGGCGGCCACACCATGATCATCGCCGACCACAACGGCAGCTTCAAGCCCAACGCACAAGCCAGCATCGCCTTCAGCCAGCCCGGCGCGACCATTGCGCAGGACACGCTGGACCGCTGGCGCACTGAACTGCGCCAGCAAACCAACGCCATCGAACTGAGCAGCTGGGACTACCGCTCGCTCGACACGCGTCCGGTTGGCGCCGCCAGCGCGGACGGCGGCGACAGCGCCCCGCTGGTCAGCCGCGATGCACCCGGCGCCTATGCCTATCAGTCGCGCGAACAAGGCCAGCGCATCGCAGACAACCAGTTGCAGGCGTTTGAGGCCAGCAAGGAAGTCCACGTCGGCGCCGGCACCGTGCGCACGCTCGCGCCGGGCACCACGTTCGCCCTCACCGGCCAGGCTCAGTTCGACATGGCGGGCACCGACGACGAACGCAGCTTCCTGGTGGTGCGCACCGTCCACCTGATGCACAACAACCTGAGCGCGGAGCTGACCTCCAGCCGGATGCAGCGGCTCGGCCAAGGTCTGCTCGCTGCGCTGATCGGCGAAGAGGAAAAGACCAGTCTGCACGCGGTCGGCAAGGCCATCGGTGAGCGCCCGTTGTACCGCAACCGAATCGACGCCATCCGCAGCAGCATCCCCTACCGTTCCAGCGGAATCGACGCCCACGGGCAACTGCTGCATCCGCGCCCGACCATCCACGGCCAGCAGACGGCGATCGTGGTCGGCCCGCCCGGCGCGCCCATTCACACCGACCGCGACCATCGTGTCAAAGTGCAATTCCACTGGCAGCGCGGCGCGCAGAGCCACAGCCGACTTCAGCATCCAATGCCCGATGGCCACACCGGGGCGCCCGGTGACGACCAGGCCGGCACCTGGGTGCGCGTGGCCACGCCGATGGCGCCGGTGGCCGGCGCCAACTGGGGCAGCAGTGCCCTACCCCGCATCGGGCAGGAAGTGCTGATCGATTTCCTGGAGGGGAACATCGACCGCCCGGTGGTGCTGGGAACCGTCTATAACGGTCGCGGCCAGGCCGACGCCCAACATAATCAGGTGGCCGGCGGCGCCGGCGTGGCGACCGGCAACGCGCCCGCCTGGTTCCCCGGCGAGGCCGGCGGCCACGCGCATCCGGCGGCACTGTCGGGCATCAAGACGCAAGCGATCCAGTCCAGCCAGGGCGGCAGCGGCGCGTACAACCAGCTGGTGTTCGACGACAGCCCGGGCCAATCGCGCCTGGGTCTGCAGCGCCACGCCACCGCGCACCAGGGCACGGCAGAACTGAACCTCGGCCACCTGCTGCATCAAAGCGACAACCAACGGCTGAAAGCGGCCGGCTTCGGCGCCGAACTTAAGACCGAACACAGCATCGCCGTGCGGGCTGGCAAAGGTGTTCTGCTATCGACCGACGCGCGCGGAAGCGCCACCGGCAGCCAGATGGATTCGAAGGAAGCCATCACGCAGCTGGAAGAGAGTTTTCAGCTGCAAACCGATTTGGTCGAGATGGCGCAAAAACATAACGCTAAGCTCAAGGACGAAGCGGCCCCGGCGGAACTGCCTTCGATCAAACAGGTGAAGCATGTAGGTGAAGTGCTGAGTGGAACGGATGGCGGATCGTCCTCCGACTCCAGCGGCCAATCCGAATCGCTGAAGGCGGCAGCATACACCGAGGCCCATGCGCAACTTTCGAGCCCGACCGGAATCGTGGCGGCGACGCCGGCCAATGCGGTGCTCGCCTCCGGCAAAACCGGCAATCTGAGTGCCGGCCATGACATCAATTTCGCTGCGCAAGGCAACACCTACTATGCTGTGAAAGCCGGCATTGGCCTATTCACTTATGGCAAGGCAACCAATGCTGAAAAGCCGAATAAGGAAATCGGTATCCGCCTCCACGCGGCGAGCGGAAAGGTCAGTAGTCAAAGCCAGTCGGATGAGACGAGACTTACTGCGGATAAGTCGGTAACCGTGGTGAGCACGACGAAATCCGTACTCGCTACCGCTAAAGAACATCTCAAGTTGGTCTCACAAGGCGCCTCGCTGAAATTAACAGGGGGAAACATCGAGCTGCACGGACCTGGCAGAATTGAGTTCAAAGCGGCAATGAAAGAACTTGCTGGCCCGTCAAGCAGCAGTGCCGTGTCCAAGTTCGACATCGGCGACATTAAAGGTTGCGAACCCTCTGCACAGCAAGCAAGTGCCACTCAGGCCGGGGCTCAAAATTTATGATGCTCGATGACGCGCAAGATCGGGCTGTCCTCTTAGAGTCCATTCAATCCGGCGCTTGGGAGGACTACCTGCAGACACTGCATCGGTATTTTTTTGAGCAACACCAGAGCCGATGTCTTATCTGGATCAACCCCGCACAGGGTGATCCCTTTTCTGATTTGGCATTGGAAGAAAAGCGAAAAATTGTGGTGCCGATCGAGCATGCAAGATTTGACCGGAAATTTGGTCCCTACTTGATCGACCTTCGACTGGACAAATTTCGTGATGCTGAATATTCAAGCTGAGTGTGGAAATGGCCTGGGAAGCATGGAGTGCGCCGAGCCTGGCGTCGCGTGCTGGCCAACCAATTTGCGGCTGGATAGGCATTGACGGAGATCCCAAAGCGCTCGGTGAGCATTGGGCGAGGCGATGTCATCTCCATTTCGTCGCCAACAGGCAGAAATTTCTTCGGTTTCACGACCCAGGTGTCCGTGAATTGCTGTGGACATTCTTGACTACTGCCCAGAAAGCTATTTTGGCGGCGAACACGTCCGCGATATTCTCCATCGGGCGTCAGCAGACTCTGCTCAAACAGACGGTAACAGAGATGCCGCCAAGCTTGGCCGCCCCGCCCCGATCACTGGTGCTCGATTCCCGCCAGTGGAGTTACGTGGCCGACTTGGCAAATATTCACGCTGCCTCGGTACTGCTGCACACAGAGGTGGGAACATCCTTCGATGACCTGCAAGTAGGTGCGTCGATGTTCAGAGCACTGGAGCATGCCACGCAGTACGGCATATTGGATGATTCAAATCGACAACTATTCATCCGTCATGTGCTAGAGGCAGGCAGCGAATTCCATCAAAACGACAGGCTGCAAAAAGTTTGGTCCCTAACGCAATCCGGAGAATTCTACGGCGTGGCGCTTGAGGACGCACTAGCGTGCGAGCCGGACCAATTTAAAAACTATTTATCGCAACATTTCGCTTAAAAACATGGCCTGCTCCAATCCGCAAAATCCAGATTGCCAAAACTGCAACAAGTCCGGTCTAGCCATATTACCGGTAAGGTATGCGGTGGTTCCCGCAGCCGTTGAGGCCACCGTGCCTTCTCCTATGGGAAACAAAGTCTCGGACGTATCGCTCCAGCACCATAAATATGCCCTGCGTACCCTAAGGCAAGGATACCTGTACTTATTTTACGAGAAGCATCCAAAGGGGAAGCAGATCAAGTGGGAGGTCTACAGTTCCACGGACAACGGAACACTCTGGAAGCAAATCTCGATTTCTTCCATACATGCGCTCTCTATTGAACCTGCTTGCTCACGCACGGGTCACAATATTCCTGAGTCCGTGATAACCATCGAGAACCCGGAAAAGTGCGGCAAAGTTTGGATGGCGTTTTCGGAACACATTTGGAGCGCGGAGACCTTTAAGCAATTTGAGTCTGACAGCGCGCTGCGGGATCGCAGGATGTTCGTTTGCTGGCCGGATTGACCCTCTCAGATTGACCCTCCCTCCAGGTCCTCGCGAACGCCGCGACCCTGTCGTAAGATCCCTCGAACCCCAATTCCTTTAGGTCCTCATGGATCTGTTTGAGCGTGCGCCGCTGCTTGCGCGACTTGGCCGCCTCGGTCTTGAGGAGCGCTGAAAGCTGGAATGCGTATTTGTCGATAGCGCGGGTGGAGCGCCGCTCAGCGTAGGCTGGCTCTATGGTTTCCGAGCGCAGGTAGCGCCGGACGGTGTTTCTGGAGATGCCCAACCGCCTGGCTATCTCTCTCAATGGGATCTGCTCGCGAATGTGCCAGCGTCGAATAATGCCTAGTAATGCCACGTCGATCACTCCAATTCCCCGCTCAATGTCATGAGCAGGATTGTGTCCTAAACGTGGGTCAGATTCGTTTGCAAATTATGCGGCAAAGTGGGTCATATTTCGCTGCAAATCAACACAGCAAGCGCTGAAAGTTCTCGCTCGTATATTGAGAACCTTGGTCCGAGTGATGCAGCACTGCATGGGGCCTGCCGCGACGGAAGACTGCCATCATAAGTGCGTCCATCACTAACTGGGCCGTCATCGTTGGCTGCATTGACCAGCCGACGACACGTCGAGAATACAGGTCCAGTACGATAGCCACGAACAGCCATCCTTCACTAGTCCAAACGTAAGTAAAGTCAGCCGCCCATTTTTGGTTAGGACCCGTTGCCTCAAATTGGCGGTCAAGCAGATTCGGTGCAATGGCATGGACAGGTTCAACGAGCTGGCCAGGGACACGTCGCCGCTTATGGCGTGCGTTGATGCCTGCTTTCTTCATCAGTCGCGCCACGCGGTTTTCACTGCATGCTAAACCGGCGTCAAGCACGTCAAGCACAACGCGAGGCGAACCATAGGTGTCGTCGCTGGCAGCATGGCTATCTTTGATAGCCTGGAGTAGCTTGGCATTGTGGCGTTCGCGCTGGCTTGGCGGCCGCTCGAACCAATCGTAGAAGCCGCTGGAAGATACTCCCAGTACCTTGCACATTGTCCGCGTAGGCCAGACGTTTCTATACTTGGCGATAAAGCCGTACTTCACTTGAGGTCGGCTGCGAAGTAGCCGAGCGCCTTTTTTAATATGTCGCGCTCCGTCTTAACCTTCGCCAGCTCACGCCGCATGCGTTCATACTCTTGGGGCGAAATCTTATCGCCGTTACCGCTGCTATTGGGCGCATGGCCGCCAGCATCCCTACACCAACGACCTAGTAGATTGGGCCCTACGCCAAGGTCGCGCGCGATGGCTGCCTTGGTCGCACCAGGTTGGTTGACCAGCTTCACGGCCTCTCGCTTAAACTCTTCTGTAAATAAACGTCGTTCACGTGCCATGTAATACCTCCGATAGTGTCATCATACCTATCGAAAGTGTCCGTGCTCATGGGGGAATGCCACAGTTACGGCATCATCAGCCATGATTTCTACCGCCTTTCGCAACCTCACTCAAACCTTTTGCACTGGGCCTAGGACGTCCCACGCTAGTCGAGAGCTCGACTGTTTCGTCGGGGTAAATATGAATTCCCAGATATTTAGCACCGGGCAGGATGTCAACCAACTCAAGATTATTCTTGTTGACAAGAGTATCTCCATTGCGCGGTAAGCCTTCAGGCCCACCAAGCCTCCAAGTGACCTTCTTCGGGCCCAAAGTTAAGGGAACCCCTCCCGTCACCCCCTTTCCGGTATTAGGGTACGCACCAGAAATCTCATCGCCTTGGCCATCAATGTTAACCTCGAAAATAGGCCGATCCCAATAGCTGAAAACGATAATATTCAGAACAACTTTCATAGACTTCGCCTCGCAAGCATTTATAAAAAACAGAGAACCTAGCGCTGTTATGAAGACGCGACGGCTAAGGCGCTTATTCTCAGACGATACTTGACTCATGGTAGCAACTCCATTGCTTCGGAAAATCTAATCTCTCCGTTTTTCACACGCGCCAGCACACCCGAGATTACGCTATCCTCGCTCCAGCGCTTACCGTAAATCAACGTCATGCTCACATAGTTCACAAGGTCCTTCATAGTTTCTAGCCCGATCTCCCTTGCACCAGTTAAAGCGCGCCTCACGTAGCCATAGCGCGCCTCGGGTCGTATGTCGCGCAATAAATGTGGCTGGTTTAAGTCTAGATAGTACAAAACATGGTCAAGTGTGCTGGCATCCACCAATTCATCGACTTGATGTTGCTGCAACTTCAGAGGTTTACTCATGCCTACCGTCGGCGTCTCGAGTGCAATTGCGACGGTATGCATTTCACCGTCACGGTCCCAATACCACCATCCAGACAGGCCGCCGTAAAGAAGAGCGAGCTGCTCACTGTCGAATACGGGTCCTTTCACGTACAGCGTACTATCGTCTTGTTGACCGATTAGTGTGCCGAGTATCGCGGGATCCCAAAATGCAAAGAACATTTCGGTGTCATCCGGCAAGCGAATCTCGGTAAGCTGGTTTAACTGTTCAAATAAGCTACCGAATCCCAATTTGCTGGCCACTACGGTCACGCACGGTTTTCGCACGCCCATTCTGGCGATCCACTCCCATGCGATTCCTCCGCGCGCCGGGCTGGGCAAGCTCACAAGATGCGGCGAATTCTCGGCAAGCGGACTACCCTGTGTGGCGCCCAGCAGGCAACGCACTTCGCCGCCGACTGCCGTCAGCACACCCGGCAAATCCTTTTCCTGCGCACTGTCCGCGATGGCGTACCAGTGCCATTGAGGATGATTTGAAGCCACCGTAACCAGCGCATCGATATGCTGATACTTTTCCATACTACACCCACTTATTTATAAAGGCTGTGCGTTGCTTTGCACGCTTGGCCAGACACTCGATGCACAGCTCCTGTGGCGCGGGCGCGGGCGCCGGCTTGGCAACGCTGTCACCCTCGCCCGCCGAAACGTTCTTCTTTCCGACGCCGAACACCAATAATAGACAACCGGCCGCGCCCAATAGCACGCGCCGGGTAAGCCGTTTGGATGCCTCGATCACGCCTACGACCCTTTGTTAATGAACGCGGTGCGCTGCGCTGCCCGCTTGGCCAGGCATTCGATACACACCGACTGCGGCAGAATGGGCAACTTATAGTTGACCTCCTGGCCGCCGGAGAAACTCTTCTTCGCCGCATGAATCGTGAGCTTGCCCGGGCATTGGATCGTGATGTTGCCGCCCGTGATGGTGATGTTTGCCCCGCCCGCCGTCGACAAACTGATGCTCTTGGCCGCCGCCCAGTCGATGTGCGCGTTGGCGCTGACGATGTTGACGTCGTCGCGCGCCTGCACGTTGAGCACGTCGCCCTGCGCCTGCAGATCGATCGCATCTTTGGCCGCGATCAGTTGCAGTCCCATGTTGTTCTCGCCGGCCTTGACCGCACCGCCCAGCATGCCGATGGCCTGGCCGCTGTGCACGCGCATCTGCCCGCCGGTGGCGAACTGCGTGTCCTGTCCGCTCATCAAGGTGATCGTTTCACCGTTGGCCATCTGCAAATTCTGCCCTGCCAATACCCCCAGTCCCGCCTTGGCGGCGATGGCGATGATGGCGCCGCTCGTGTGCGGCAGCTTGTCGTCGGCCGGCGCGATCGGCTTGTCCGGCACGTCGGCCTGGGCCGCTTCGATGCTGTCCTGGCTCAACATGCCCGAGGCGGCGGTCAGCATCGCCTTCAATGGCGCGGCCTTCTCGTCGAGCTTGCTGGTGTCGGCCTTGGCCGCGCCCAGATGGCTGGCGTACGCCACCGTCTCGTGCGTCTTTGCCGCGCCGCTGAAGGTCTCACCCAGCTTCACGGCCTGCTTGAGCAACGCCATGCCGGCAACGTTGTCGCCCGCCGGTTCGCGCGCGTCGGCCGCGTGCGTGATCTTGTAGCTCGACACCAGCAAGCCGGCGCCGGCCCGCACCGCGCCGTAGCCGTCGGTGCGCAATTCGGCGCCCGTCCCGCGCAGGCTGCCGCGATAGTTGTCGGCCGAATGGATCAGGTGGCCGAGGTTCAGTTCACTGGCCGCGTGGCTGCTCTTGAGCTGGATGCGCCCTTGGTTGTCGGTGTCGTCGAACAGTAGCTGGTTGTAGCCGGCGCCGCCGAATTCCTTGCTGCGAATACCCCATTGCGCGGCGCTGTTGCGGTGGCCGGCGGTGTCGGCGGCGGCGCCGTGCCACAGCGGGCTGTTGCCGCCGGCGATGTTACCCTGCCCCGAGACGCCATGGTCATGCGCCGATTGAAACACTGCGGTATCGCTGTCGCGGTCGCTCTTGCCGCCGGGCGTGGGCGCTTGTCCGCCCTCGCCTTGGCCGTTGTACAGCGCGCCGACGATGATCGGCCGGTCGATGTCGTTTTCCAGGAATTGCACCAGCACTTCCTGGCCGATGCGCGGCAGGAACTGGCTGCCCATGCCGCCGCCGGCCGAGCGTTGCGCGACGCGCACCCAGCAGGTGGCGCTGGCGTCCTGCTGCCAGTGGAAGCGGATGCGCACCCGGCCCAGCTTGTCACAATAGATCTCGTCGGCGCCGTTGCCGCTGCTCCCGCCGTCGACCCCGACCACGATGGCGCTCTGGCTGCCGTGCGCGGTCGGTTTTGGGTGGTGGCGCAAGCCGTTCTCGCCCACCACCGGACGCCATGGCGTGTCGGCGCCGATCGCCTCGAAGTGGTTGGCGTGGCCGCTGGACAAGGTTGGTAGCGCATTGGCGAGACCGGCTCCCGAGGAAATCGATTTAATGAAACCCACAAAAAGTCTCGGCGAGAAGGCAAGCCCCACCTGCCTATGAGGTCTTTTATCTGTAAATTTCGCGGACGGTCATGCAAAGTAATAGTGTCTGCAATGTAAGTGAAGGTTAGATAGTCAAACCAATCAAAATAACTAAAAAATGCCAATCCAGCACGACGCGCTTATCCTAAGCTTAGCAAAATGTCGATCAAAATAGCTCCAGCCACTAAAGAAATAAAGCGCTCGTTTTTCATTTTCACTCTTAGATGCTTATCGTCGCGTAGCAATACGAATAGACTTGGTCGCTAAATCCCATAATCCAATAATTTCCGGCTCTGTAAGCGTCGTCTCATGCACCGCCCCATCAGCACCAGGTTGTGCGGTATCAAGCTCAACATGCAGCTGTGGCTGCAACGGACTCGGCACAGCACGCCTAGTTTCCAAAGCAAAACCATACCGTTTTTTCTTATTATCGTCCTCACCAAGAATGATCCAACTTAACCACTCTTGCGCCTTCATGGATGCTACATTCAACTCTCCCTTTCGAATGACTTTGTTCTTTGCGTCGAACTTCTTGAGCAAGGAGCCCGGGCCGTCCATCCGTTCTAATAAACTTTGGCGTTCATCTGGACTATAGGTGTTAGTCTCAACTGAAATTTTCACATCCGGTAGTTTAACGCTACGGTACGAAAAATCAGCATGTTCCTGATCGAACTTCCCTCGAACTGAAAGTTCGCCTAGACAATAACTTGAACCCAAATTTGCAGAAACGGTTTTTTCGAAATTTCGCAATAGGTCAAGCACGCGACGCTCCGCAGCCACAAACTGATTGTCATATGACGGCGTTGTCAAAACTACGTAATATCCTTCCAATATAAAGTGCAGCTCTGTAGAATATGCATCGTCTATAGTCTGTATAGTAAATAGGTGGGCATTTTTGTCAATAGAGCGTTCATTCTTAAGAACACCGGTGGTGCTACTTGCGGAACTCAAAATCTTCGCACGCCGGGCCAGCACTTGGAGTTCAAATTTTTCTTTCGTTATTTTGCTTTTAACGATCTCAACATTGACTGCGCCATCGCTATCCGTCAATTGAGGCGGTGCAAACAGCGCTGTTAAACCATCGGCTTGAAAAAAATCCGCAGGCAAATCAAACTCTTGACGTCCAAAACAATGTGTGTGAATATCTTTCAAATTTTTTGAAAAAATAACACTCCCCTTATTCTGCTCGCTGCACCCGGCACTACAAAATAGGAACAAAAAGAATAAAAAATATAGAATCATGAAATTTTCGCCAACCCAGCAATTTTGGTAACTGCATAATGTGTTACCTGCGCGACGGGATCTTTGTATGATGGTTCGTGCGAAAATCCCGTAAGCCGGAACTGCTGGCGAATAACGTTAACGCCAGCGTCGCGTGCGCAGCCCCGGAACTTAACGGAACAGTCCCGTCTCCAAAACCATCCTGTCTGGCCCCTGGCGGCGAACTGCATGTCTGGCCGCTCATCAAGGTGATGGTTTGGCGGCGGTTGGCCATCTGCAGGTTCTGCCCCGCCAGCATCGCCTTCAACTGCGCGACATTGCCATCGAGCCTGGTTGCGTCGAATTCTGTCGCGCCCAAGTGGCTGGAATGCACCCCGTTGCAGGGATCTTTTTCCCCCGCCGCTGGAAGTATCGCACGGCTAGATTTGCTTTAGCAACGAAATGCCGCTACGGCCTAACCGGTTGACTCCCGTGCGACGGTAACGTGCGCGATCTTGCAGCCCGACGCCAGCGAGCGGTCCGGCGTACTGCGCCATGCGGTCGGCGCGGTTCGTAACGCCTGTCGCTAAGGCCGATTGACCCTCTGCATGATAAAACCGGCTTCCATACTTATCAAGTACTCAACCGTTTCATCTGGGCTAATATGAAGTCCCCGTGGCTGCGAATTTCAAATGAGACAATCAATTCGAGCCTACTTGTGTTGGCCACGGCTGGTCCACCGATTGCATCCTCAATGTCCTTTTACGGTGCGCTTGATCCAGTTAAGACCGCGGTCATATAGCCTCTCCGCCCCATCCTCAATATCGTCCATCTTTTTCGCACCCGAGGCGGCAGCATCCTTAGCCGCCTTGGTCGTTGCGTCATACGCGCCCTCCACTGCATCGGCTGCGGCCTGGGCTTTGCGTCGCGCGTATGCGGCGGCCTCATGGGCCTCGTGCTGGGCCGCTTCGGCCGCATCATTCGCTGCCTTGGCAGTGGCATCGTAAGCACGCTTGGTGGCAGCGGCAGCCTCGTCCGCCTTTTGAGAAGCGTACTTTGCTGCCTCGGCAGCTTTACGCTGTGCGTACGCGGCTGCCTCTTCCGCCTTGTGCTTTGCATATGCAGCAGCTTCTTCGGCCTTTTGCTTCGCGGCGTCGGCGGCGTCAGTGGCTGCCTTTGTGGTGGTATCGACGGCTTCTCCGACCTCTTTCTTGCCGGCTTCGTAGGTATCACCGACGGTTTTGACCACAGCGTCACGCTTGCCCCCCATCCATGTGCCCCATTCGGTCCAGACGTTCGTAGTCGACTCATCGACACCGCGCGGTTTAAAGTAACTGAACGGCTCAATCAGGTTACCGATGAAGTCAACTTTCGAGTCATGAATATAATGCGCAACGAAATTAACGACTTCATCAGAGGCCGGTTTGTCCCAGGCGCTGAGCTGCCAATCTTGCGGCTTCACGTATTGGGCGTAGCCTCTGACTCCCGCCCCTGCAATACGCAGCCAGCCACCGACCTTGGCGGCGAGCCGGTATTTCTTCACTTCCCACGCCATCCCCTTCGGTCCGATCTTTTTGTAGGGATCGTCATCGCGACGGCGATCACCCGGCGTTTCTATTCCGCGCCTGGCCATCGTTCCGTTCGCGCTATAGAACACCTGCAAGTGACGCTTCATCTGCGTCTCAACGGTACCCGACATTGGCCCGCAGGCCGCTATGTAGCTCTTGTAGGCATCTTCAGTGGTCTCACGGCATTCATACATTTCTTGGAACAATCCGTAACGAGTTTTTTCGATCTCGTTATAGGACAATAGTCGCACGCCACTAATGATCGCTTCACGCATCATATTACGCATAGGGATACGCGCGTAATTGTTGTCGATGCCTTGCTCGATTGGACTATAGCCGCCACCGACGTCAGAGTGAACACCGGGATAGACATCCTCGACCCACTCGCCTGCGAGTTTGCCGTTCTTCCTTATCAAATCAACAGGAAAAGCTACCCGGACCTCATGGGCAGCGACATAGTGAACACAACGTTCTACTAGCGGCGATACAATAAGGTCACGTTCTTGGAAAGGAAGCGTGGCATTCTTCGAAGGAATGCCAAATGAGGCAACAGTGTCAAAAACTCCAAGAAAACTCTGTCTTAAGGGATAACCATGAAATACCAGTCCGTCTTCGGTTTTTTTGCAATTTGAGATAACGCGGTTGGAAAACGCACGGGCAAGGGCTGCTCCACGAGAAAAACCAAAAAACGACATGTCGATCATTTTGATCAGCCGATATTTCCCCAAAACCGCATTGATTTCTTCAAAGCTTTCGCTAGTGCCCTTGGCTGCATATTTTGCGGTCTCAGCACCAAGCGTCTGTGCATTCCGAATCAGCTGTTGGGCCAGCGCATCGCTGACCAGTTGATCGCCCAGCTCCAGCCGCCGCGAACCGCCTGAACCTGCGCCCATCCCACGAAGGCCGTCTTCTGTCCAAATAAATGCTGAATCTATCCAGCTGGCCGCTTTACCATTGAATGGTGTGCCAACGCCGGAAATATAAATGGGCCAAATATGCTTGCTACTGTGAACCAGCATGGCTTGATACAGCCGGCCCACATTGCTCCATTTATTTAGTTCCACTTCACCTTTTTTACTTTGGACCTTGCCGTCAAACTCCCTGTTGTTACCGGTTCCGTCAAAGAAGACCGACAGTCGCACCACTTCGCGGCAGTCCTGAAACGGGCCGCACTTCTCATCTGCGACATCGCGGTTCGAGGCCTTGGCCTCTAACACGGCATCATCCGCCATGATGTTTACCCGTTTTGGCAACCTCACTCAGGCCGCGCGCAGTGAAGTCTGGGCGCCCCACGCTCGTCGTGAGTTCGACCGTGTCGTCTGGATAAATATGGACCCCCAGGTAGCGCGCACCCTGAACGATCTCATTCAGTTCGAGATGATTTTTGTTAGTGACGATTTCCCCAATGCGCGGCGCGCCTTTGGGTCCATCGAGCTTCCAAGTAACTATTTTCTCACCTAAGGTAAACTCGACCCCAGCAATTACACCCTTCCCCGTATTGGGGTAGGAATCGGAGGTCTCTCCAACTTTCCCATCTATCTTAACTGCGAAAATCGGCCGATCCAGATAGCTAAACAGCACGACGTTCAAAATAACTTTCATCGATTTCGCCTCACAAGCGTTAATGAAAAAAAGCGAACCTAGCGCCGCGATGAACACGCGGCGGTTAAACGGCCTGCCATTTAAGGTTGCTGAACTCATGGCAATAGCTCCATCGCTTCAGAGAACCTTATCTGCCGAGCTTTCACACGCGCAAGCACACCAGCGATCACGCTATCCTGATTCCAGCGCGTGCCATAAATCAATGACACGCTGACATAATTCACCAGATCCTTCATGGTTTCCAATCCAATCTCTCTCGCGCCGCTCAGCGCGCGCATTACATGACCATAGCGCGCCTCGGGCGGTATGTCGCGCAACAAATGTGGCTGGTTCAAATCAACATAGTACAAAACATGGTCGGGCATGCTTGCTTCAACTAGTTCATCCACTTGATGTTGCCGCAACTTCAGCGGTTTGCTCAGTCGCACCGTAGGCATCTCGACCTCAATCGAGACGGTATGCATCGCGCTAGCACGGTCCCAATACCACCATCCAGACACGCCTCCGTAGAGCAGAGCACGCTGCTCATCGTCGAGTACGGGTCCCTTAACGAAAAGGGTGCTGTCGTCCTTCTGCCCAATCAAGGTGCCAAGTATCGCAGGATCCCAAAACGCAAAGAACATTTCAGTATCGTCCGGCAAGCGGATTTCGGTGAACTGTTTTAACTGCGCAAATAAAGTATCGAACCCCAACTGGCTCGCCACTACGGTCACACAAGGTTTCCGCACGCCAATCCGAGCAATCCACTCCCACGGGCTTCCGCCACGCGCGGGACTCGGCAAGGCCACTAGGTGCGGGGAATTCTCCGCCAGCGGACTGCCCTGCGTAGCGCCTAGCAGACATTTCACCTCACCGCCGGCTGCCGTCAGCGCACCCGGCAAGTCACTATTCTGCGCGCTGTCAGCGATGGCGTACCAATTCCACTGCGGATGATTTGAAGCCACCTTAACCAGCGCATCGATATGCTGGAACTTTTCCATACTTACACCCACTTATTTATAAAGGCTGTGCGTTGCTTTGCACGCTTGGCCAGACATTCGATGCACAGCTCCTGTGGCGCGGGAGCGGGCGCGGGCTTGGCAACGCTGTCACCCTCGCCCGCCGAAACGTTCTTCTTTCCGACGCCGAACACCAATAATAGACAACCGGCCGCGCCCAATAGCACGCGCCGGGTAAGCCGTTTGGATGCCTCGATCACGCCTACGACCCCTTGTTAATGAACGCGGTGCGCTGCGCTGCCCGCTTGGCCAGGCATTCGATACACACCGACTGCGGCAGAATAGGCAACTTATAGTTGACCTCCTGGCCGCCGGAGAAACTCTTCTTCGCCGCGTGAATCGTGATCTTGCCCGGGCACTGGATCGTGATGTTGCCGCCAGTGATGGTGATATTCGCCCCGCCCGCCGTCGACAAACTAATGCTCTTGGCCGCCGCCCAGTCGATGTGCGCGTTGGCGCTGACGATGTTGACGCCGTCGCGTGCCTGCACGTTGAGCACGTCGCCCTGCGCCTGCAAATCGATCGCATCCTTGGCCGCGATCAGTTGCAGCCCCATGTTGTTCTCGCCAGCCTTGACGGCCCCGCCCAGCATGCCAATGGCCTGGCCGCTTTGCACGCGCATCTGCCCGCCTGTGGCGAACTGGGTGTCCTGCCCGCTCATCAAGGTGATCGTTTCGCCGTTGGCCATTTGCAAATTCTGCCCGGCCAGAACGCCCAGTCCCGCCTTGGCGGCGATGGCGATGATGGCGCCGCTCGTGTGCGGCAGCTTGTCGTCGGCCGGCGCGATCGGCTTGTCCGGCGCGTCGGCCTGGGCCGCTTCGATGCTGTCCTGGCTCAACATGCCCGAGGCGGCGGTCAGCATCGCCTTCAACGGCGCGGCCTTCTCGTCGAGCTTGCTGGTGTCGGCCTTGGCCGCGCCCAGATGGCTGGCGTACGCCACCGTCTCGTGCGTCTTGGCCGCGCCGCTGAAGGTCTCACCCAGCTTGACGGCCTGCTTGAGCAACGCCATGCCGGCAACGTTGTCGCCGGCCGGCTCGCGCGCGTCGGCCGCGTGCGTGATCTTGTAGCTCGAGACCAACAAGCCGGCGCCGGCGCGCACTGCGCCGTAGCCGTCGGTGCGCAACTCGGCGCCCGTGCCGCGCAGGCTGCCGCGATAGTTGTCGGCCGAATGGATCAGGTGGCCGAGGTTCAGTTCACTGGCCGCGTGGCTGCTCTTGAGCTGGATGCGCCCTTGGTTGTCGGTGTCGTCGAACAGTAGCTGGTTGTAGCCGGCGCCGCCGAATTCCTTGCTGCGAATACCCCATTGCGCGGCGCTGTTGCGGTGGCCGGCGGTGTCGGCGGCGGCGCCGTGCCACAGCGGGCTGTTGCCGCCGGCGATGTTACCCTGCCCCGAGACGCCATGGTCATGCGCCGATTGAAACACTGCGGTATCGCTGTCGCGGTCGCTCTTGCCGCCGGGCGTGGGCGCTTGTCCGCCCTCGCCTTGGCCGTTGTACAGCGCGCCGACGATGATCGGCCGGTCGATGTCGTTTTCCAGGAATTGCACCAGCACTTCCTGGCCGATGCGCGGCAGGAACTGGCTGCCCATGCCGCCACCGGCCGAGCGTTGCGCCACGCGCACCCAGCAGGTGGCGCTGGCGTCCTGCTGCCAGTGGTAGCGGATGCGTACCCGGCCCAGCTTGTCACAATAGATCTCGTCGGCGCCGTTGCCGCTGCTGCCGCCGTCGACGCCGACCACGATGGCGCTCTGGCTGCCGTGCGCGGTCGGTTTTGGATGGTGGCGCAAGCCGTTCTCGCCCACCACCGGCCGCCACGGCGTGTCGGCGGCGATCGCCTCGAAGTGGTTCGCGTAGCCGCTGTCTCCGGCCTGCGCGATGACGGCGGCGAAGTTCTCCGGCTGCTCACGCAACGCTTCCTCCAGCAATTCCGGTATCGGGCCGAACAGTTCTTCCAGACCCTGCTTTGCCGGCGTCGGCAGGTTGTTCACACCGACGCTGACAACGCGCAGCACCACATAACCCGGGTCCGCGTCACCAATCGGCGACAACGGCCCCTGCGTTAGCGTAAATCTGGTACCCGGACGTAAGGTGCGCACCGTCGAGCGGCCATCCCACAGATGGCGGCGCGCTTCGTTGGCCTCCATTTGCAGTAACGCATAGCGCTGCGCCTGTCCGCCGTCGGCGAAGAAATACTGGCCGGGCGTGTCGTAGCTTTCCAGGATCGGCGCGTTGGCGCCACCGACCGGCTGATTGGTGGGTACGCTGGCGCTGACGGCGCTCTTGGCCTTGTAGTCGTAGCTGAGAACCGTGCTGAGCGCTGCTCGCAGGCTGCGGTGGGCACGCAGCGACTGGATGGTGTCGGACGATTCGCCCACGCGCGCGCCGTGAAAGCGAATGCCGCCACCGGCTTCGCTGCTGGCGTCCGCGGGCGTTGCACTCTGTTCGACGCTATTGGCGAACAGCACCATCGTGTGGCCGTCGTCGGTTTCCTCGAAGCGCCACGCCAGGCCCTCTTCGGTCAGCAGCCGGGTGATGAAGTCGAAATCGGATTCGCGGTACTGGCAGCAATAGCTGCGCGCGCCGGCTGCCGCCATGAACGGCGCCGTCTCGTCGCTCCAGCGCCACACGGCCAGCGGCGCGTGTTCCTGGAACACCGATTCGACGATTTCTATCATCGTCTTGTCTTGCCATACGCGGCTGTTACGCACCTGGCTCAGGCGCCACAACCATGGCGTTAGACGTAGGCGGTAGCGCGCCAGGCCGCCGAAGCTGCCCAGCATTGCCGCTTCGCTGATCAAGCCGCTGAAGCGCGCTCGGGTGCCGTCCGCCAGGCTGGTTTGCAGCGTGGCCGGTTTGCCCAACAGCGGCGCCAGTTCGATAAACGCGTCGGTCGATAGCGCAATAATGTCGCGAGCACCGATCGCCTGCAGACCCTCGTCGGCGGAGAACGCCTCGACCATCAGCGCCGGGCCGTCGTCGCCGAAGCTGAGTTCGTACAGCCGGGTGACGCTGGTGAACTCCGCCAGCGCGCCGACAATCTGGTCCACCAACGAAAAACTCATCGCGCCACCTTGCAATCGCCGGTTTTGGTACGGCCTTCGCAAATGCGCTCGCGGCATTCGGCAGCCTTGGTCTTACCGAATTTTTTGCACTGGGCCAGTTGTTCTTTGACGCTGAGCTTGGGTTTCTTGCTCGCCTCGGCTTTGTCGGCGGCTTGGGCATGCGCCACCAGTGCCGACAGCAAAGCGATATCGCTTTCCTGCTCAGGCGTTGTGGCCGGTTCGCTTGGCGCCTTCTTGGCTTCCTTGACCGCTGGCTTTGGCTTTGGTTTCGGAACCGGCTTGGCCGCGCTCTTGGCGGGCGTCGCCGCAGCCGACGGCGTCTCCAGCGCTTTGCTGAGCACATCGTGGCTAGGCTTGGCTGCAGGCTGTCCGCCGGCGTTGAGCATTTCGCTCAGGCTTTCCTGCTTGTCGGGCGCCTGCTGGGCGGCGCGGTCCTCATTGATGACAGCCGCCGGCGCGGCGGACGCCAGCACCTCGTCGGCCGACACTTCGGCGGGAGCCGCAGGCACCGCAGCGGGCGCTGACGCAGGCGGCAGATCCTTGCTGGCAGCGGCGACGGACGTCATTACCTCGTTGTTGGCAGTCTCGCGCGTCACAAATACACCAACGGCAGCGATCCCAAGCAAGGCCACGACCATTCCAACCCACATCAGGCGCGACCGACCGCGCTTGGCGACTGGCTTGCCAGCGCTGCTGCCCGACTCGAGCGTGGACAATATGCGGTTGCGGTCCGCCTCCTCTTGTTGCGCCGGGGTCAATAAACTTGGCCGGGAGGGCTTGGGACTCTCATCTTTTCGTTGCAAAATACGAACTCCTGTCTGTTATTGCAATACTTTACTATATTCAACGACAATGCGACGCGTGTTAGAACGTTAACTGAACCGGTATGTAACATGCGCACAATTGAAGCGAATAGTCATGCCATTATCAGACTAGTAAGATATACTCTCAAGCAATAATTAATCTAGCAGTAAAGAAAGTACAAAAAGTGGCCGCCACAAGGCGCCGATGAATGTTGTAAGGGTCGAGGTTTTCGTGTTTTTACTGGCGGTGGTGCTCTATTTTCTGCTGGCTTGCCTGATCAGCTGGCTGGTGCTGTTTCCGGCCGGGCGCGCGTATGTGCTGCTACGGGCCGCGCAAGCCGAGTCGGCGCTGCAGCGGCGTTTCGCCGGCATGAAACGCCGGCAGACCGCAGGCGTCGAGGTGTTGCGCCAGTCCGGCGCGGCCTCGACCCAGGGCCTGGTTGCGTTCGCGAAACGTCATTACCTGCTGTGCCTGGCCGGACTCGCTCTGCTCAGCTTGCCGCCCACCTTGGCTTTCCTGGCGAGCGGCAAGAACATGTTGGGCGCCTACGACGTTTCGACGCGCGAGGTCAACACTCAGGTGGCGGGATTGCTGCAGGGCGAAGAGCTGGTGCCGCCGGTGGCGCTGCCGCCGACCGTGTTTGCCACGGCTGAAATCGAACGCGAGCGCCCGATGCTGGTCTCGGCCAGCCGTAACTGGACTCTGATGGACCAGGAATATACCCAGCGCTTGTTAATGGTATTTAAGATCATGAAAGAGCAGCACGGTTATGATATGGCCATCCTGGAGGGTTACCGCAGTCCGGAGCGCCAGAATATGTTGGCTGGCATGGGCAGCAACGTCACCAATGCCGCCGCCTTCCAGAGCTGGCACCAGTATGGCCTGGCCGCCGATTGCGCCTTCCTGCGCGACGGCAAGCTAGTGATCTCGGAAAAAGATCCGTGGGCGATGCGCGGATACGAACTGTACGGCCAGGTGGCCGAATCGGTCGGCCTGACGTGGGGCGGCCGCTGGAAAATGATGGACTTCGGGCACACCGAGTTGCGCGTGCCCGGCGTGATGAAACGAAAAGGTTAGGGAGACAAGATGGCTGGTCCGGTGATACGGTTGGGAGACAAAACGTCGCACGGCGGCGTGGTGGTGAGCGCCTCGCTATTAAGCGACAGCGGCGGCGTTCCGATCGCGCGCGTGGGTGACATGGTGGTGTGCCCGATTCCCGGCCACACGCCCGGCGTGATCGTCAGCGGCGATTCGACCATGATTGTCGACGGTATGCCGGTCGCGCGTGACGGCGACAAAACCAGTTGCGGCGCCAGCCTGATCGCCAGCCAGCAAGCCACCACGGACCAGGTCTAGACGCATGCAAAGTATTCAAATGGACGGGCGCCGCTGATGCGCCCCTGGCTCAGTCGTAGCCTGATCGTCGCCGCCACCTTCGCCGCCTGCTGGCTGGGCGCGGTGTGGTATTGGCGCGAGACGCGGCGCATGCCGGGCACGGACGATCTGGTGATCTATCTGTTGCTGTTGCCGCTGCTGCTGTTGCTGCTGGTGTGGGGCGGACGCAAGCTGCTGGCCGCCGGCGCCGCGTCGGCCAGTGCCGCCGCTGCCGCCACCAACGAGCAGAACGCGACGCAACCCGTCCCGGTGGCGGCGCCTGTCGCCGCGCTGACCGTACTGGCCGGCGCGCTGCGCATGCCACATGGCGACAGCGCCACACGTCTGGCCGACGCCCTGTTGTCGCGCAAGGCCCACCTTGGCCTCGATCCGGAACTGGTCGACGAGAGCGGCTACCCGATCCTCAGCGGCCGGGTCGACGACGTTGACGTCGCCGCCCAGCAAGACCTCATGGCCGACTGGCTGGCCGCGCATCATCCGGATACCAACTTCACCGACGAACAATGGCGCGCGTTGGCACTTGGCAGCGCCGTCGCCATCGACCT
This sequence comes from Duganella sp. AC917, assembly GCF_979258245.1. NCBI lineage: Bacteria > Pseudomonadati > Pseudomonadota > Betaproteobacteria > Burkholderiales > Oxalobacteraceae > Duganella > Duganella sp. AC917. The sequence goes on along the minus strand of NZ_OZ409848.1, from coordinate 1,581,596 downwards.
GGCGTCCCAACTCGGCCCCCACCCGAACCTGCCTTCCTACCTGGACGCGGTGGCCGACGGCAAACCATTGCCGCCGCTGCCCGCCCTGCATGTCATAACCCTGCTGCCGGCCGAGTGGTCAGACGCCGAGCGGGCCGCCGCGTCCGGTTGGCTGCGCTACATCGTGGCCCGCCACGGCTGGCCTGAAGCCCGTCTGGCGGCGCCGCTGCTGGCCGCCCACGCCCAGCCGGCGCTGCAGTTGATCCGGCAACTGAGCGCCCAGGCGCGGCAGGAGGAGCAACCGTTGCTGTGCCTGGTGCTGGCGTGCGGCTCGCGCATCGGCACGGCCAGCGTGCAGGACTGGGCCGACCAATTTATCCTGTTCGGCAGCAACCATCCACAAGGACGCATCCCGGGAGAAGGCGCGGCCGGCCTGTTGCTGGCGGACGCCGCCCAGGGCGCGATGTTCGATGCCGCCGACGCCGCGCTGCTCTATCCCGCCAGCAGCGCGCTGCGCGCCGCCTCGGCCGACCTCAAGCCGCGCGGCGACACCGGCCTGCTGGCAGAGCTGGCGACGCAGGCGATCGCCAAGGCCGGCGTGAACGCCGCCGACATCGCCGTGCTGACCGCCGACAGCGACCAGCGCGTCAGCCGCATGACAGAACTGCTCGGCATGGCCAGCGCCACCCTGCCCGAACTCGATCTGGGCAGCCAGGTGCTGTCCGTCGCCGCCGGCTGCGGCGACGCCGGCGCCGTCTCGACCATCGCCGCGCTGGTGCTGGCGCAGCAGCAGGTCAGGGACGGCCATGGCCCGGCGCTGTGCGTGACCAATCTCGATCCTTTCCACCGTGGCGCCGTACTGCTGACGGCGCAAGCCGCCCCGACAGAGACGACCACGGCATGAACCCTTTTACTCAACCCATGTACGCCTTAGCCCTTTAGCCCCACTATGATGCAACGATTCTGGCACTTTCTCACCGCTCGTTTCAGCCTGGCCGTGATCGGCTTCGCGGCCTTTGCCGCCGCGCTGCTGATCGCCGCCGCCGTGTTCGAGATTTCCTTTAAATGGGTATTGATCGTGCTATTGGCCGCGCTGCTGCTGTACGGCGCCGTCTGGCTGTTCAAGCGCTACCGCCGCCAGCGCTCCGGCGCCGCCTTTGGCGGCATGCTCGAGCAGCAAACCGGCGCCTCCAAGGCGGACGCCGCCCAGCGCGAAGAGAACGAGGCGCTGCGCAAGCGCATGATGGACGCCATCGGCACCATCAAGACCTCCAAGCTGGGCCAGCTATCGGGCGACGCCGCGCTGTATGAGCTGCCGTGGTACATGGTGATCGGCAATCCGGCCGCCGGCAAGAGCACCGCCATCGCCAGTTCGGGCTTGCAGTTCCCCTTCGCCGACAGCAAGATCGTCCAGGGCGTGGGCGGCACCCGCAATTGCGACTGGTTCTTCACCACCGACGGCATCCTGCTCGACACCGCCGGCCGCTACTCGGTCGGTGAAGAGGACCGTGGAGAATGGCTCGGCTTCCTCGGCCTGCTGAAGAAATACCGCAAGCGCGCGCCGATCAACGGCATCATCATCGCCGTCAGCGTTGCCGAGCTGACCGGCAGCCGTCCCGAGTTCGCCATCAACCTGGCCAAGAACCTGCGCCAGCGCGTCCAGGAACTCACCGAAAAGCTCGAAGTGCACGCGCCGGTCTACGTGGTGTTCACCAAGGCCGACTTGATCACCGGTTTTAACGAATTCTTCCAGGACGCCGAACGCGGCGAGCGCGATAAAGTATGGGGCGCCACCCTGCCCTATAGCCAGACCAGCTCCAAGCAGGACGTGCTGGAGCAGTTCGACCAGCGCTTCGACGAGCTGTACGACGGCCTCAAGGACCTGAGCCTGGCCAACATGGCCCTGCAGTGGCGCGAACGCATGCCGCCAGGCGTGTTCACCTTCCCGCTGGAATTCAGCTCGATCAAGGGGCCGCTGCGCACCTTCATCGCCACACTGTTCGAAGAAAATCCGTTCCAGTTCAAGCCGGTGTTCCGCGGCTTCTACTTCACCAGCGCGTTGCAGGAAGGCGAATCCGTTTCGGCTTCGTCCGAGCGCGTCGCCCACCGCTTCGACCTGCAGATGCTGCCGACGGCGCAGTCCGAGGTGCACGACCAGCACGGCTACTTCCTGCTCAACCTGTTCCGCAAGGTGATTTTCGCCGACAAGGATCTGGTGGCGCAGTACGCCAGCCCGGCCAAGACCCGCATGCGCTACGCCACCTTCTTCGGCGCCATGGCGCTGGTCGGCCTGGCGCTGGGCGGCTGGAGCTGGTCCTACCTGGCCAACCGCCAGCTGGTCAACAACGTCCAGGCCGATCTGGCGCAAGCGGTCAAGGTGCAGGAAAAACGCCTGGACCTGGCCTCGCGCTTCGAGGCGCTGGAAATCCTGCAAGACCGCATCGAGCAGCTGGAATCCTATCGGACCGACCGTCCGCTGTCGCTCAGCCTGGGCCTCTACCAGGGCGAGTTCCTGGAGCGCAAGCTGCGGGAGGAATACTTCTCCGGCCTGAAGGAAGTGATGCTGAAACCGGTCGGCCAATCGATCGAAGCCTTCCTGGGCGAAGTCAACAGCGGCGCCGACAAGCTGGAACCGATGTCGCGTCCGCCGCAATCGGGCGCCATCAACGCCGCCGCCACCGCGCCGGTGGCTGGCGCCGCCGGTGCCACTCCGGCAGCGGGCGCGGTCCTGCCTGCCGTCGCTCCTGGCGCCGCCCCGGGCGCGTTGCCCGGCACCGTCGCGCTGTCGCCAGCGGCCGCCGTCAATTTCGGTGCGCTGCAATTCAAGGACGCCAACCCGGCGAACGTCGAGGACGCCTACAACGCACTCAAGACCTATCTGATGCTGACCGACAAATCCCGCGCCGAGGCCAGCCACCTGAACGACCAGCTGACCCGCTTCTGGCGCGTATGGCTCGACAGCAACCGCGGCACCATGCCGCGCGAGCAAATGATCCGCAGCGCCGAGCGCATGATCTCGTTCTACCTGAGCCAGATGAGCGACCCGTCGTGGCCGACCATCGAACCGAAGCTGGCCCTGGTCGACCAGAGCCGCGACAACCTGCGCAAAGTGGTGCGCGGCCTGCCGGCGCGCGAACGCGTGTACGCCGACGTCAAGGCGCGCGCCGCCACCCGCTTCCCGTCGATGACGGTGGCCCGCATTGTCGGCGAGCAGGACAAGGAACTGGTGGTTGGCAGCTACGCCATTCCGGGTACGTTCACGCGCGAGGCATGGGACAAGTTCATCCAGGAAGCCTTCCGCGACGCCGCCAACCGCGAGCTGCAGAGCTCGGACTGGGTGCTGAAAACCGCCGCCAAAGACGATTTGACCCTGGAAGGCAGCCCGGAACAGATCCAGAAGGCGCTTGTCGAGCTGTACAAAAACGACTACGCCAAGGAATGGCAGAAGTTCATCCAGGGCGTCAGCATCCGCGAACTGAACGGCTTCGACCAGGCCGCCAGCGCGATGAACCGCCTGGGCGATCCGCAAGCGTCGCCGATCGACAAGCTGATCAAGACCGTCTACGAACAAACCTCGTGGGACAACCCGTCGCTGATCGACGCCGGCCTGCAGCGCGCCCAGCGCGGCGTGGTCGAGTGGTTCAAGCAAACCATCCTGCGCCAGAAGCCGTCCGGCATCGACGTCAACATCAACACCAGCGCCGCTCCAGGCGCCGCGCCTATCCCGATGGGCCCGGTTGGACGCGAGTTCTCCGGCGTTGCCAAGCTGGTCGTCAGCAAGGACAAGGGCGCGACGCTGATGGGTGGCTACATGGACGCGCTGTCCAAGTTGCGCGGCCGCTTCAACCAGATCAAGAACCAGGGCGATACCGGACCGGGCGCCAAACAGTTCATGCAGCAGACGCTGGACGGCGCCGGCTCCGAGCTGGCCGAAGCGCTCAAATACGTCGACGAGCAAATGCTGGTGGGCATGACCGACCAGCAACGCCAGGCCATCCGTCCGCTGCTGGTGCGTCCGCTGATGCAGACCTTCGCGGTTATCGTGCGTCCGACCGAGACCGAGATCAACAAGGTCTGGACCGCGCAGGTGCTTGAACCGTTCAACCGCAGCCTGGCGCTCAAGTACCCGTTCGCGCCGGAATCGAAGCAGGAAGCGACCGACGCCGAGATCGGCCAGATGTTCGGGCCGGACGGCGCCATCGCCAAGTACTTCAACACCACCATCGGACCGTTGGTGGTGCGCCGTGGCGACACCCTCAGCGCCAAGACCTGGGCCAATATGGGCATCAACCTGGCGCCCGGCGTGGTCAACAGCTTCCCAAGCTGGGTGGCGCCATTGTCGGCCGGCGGCGTGGCCGCCCAGGCCGGCGCGTCCGAGTCGCAGACGCGCTTCGACGTCCAGGCGCTGGGCGCGACCGGCGCCACCGAGTTCACCATCGAGATCGATGGCCAGGCGCTGCGCTGGCGCGGCCAGCCGCAGCCGTTCGTGCACATGGTGTGGCCGAATCCGCAAGGCACGCCCGGCTCGCGCATCACCGCCATTACGCCGGAGGGCCGCACCGTTGTGCTGCTTAACGAGCCGGGCCACTTCGGCCTGAAGAAGATGATCGACGCCGCCAAGCGCACCCGCAAGGATACCGGCGTGTTCGAGCTGAGCTGGGAGAACAGCAACGTCGTCGTGCGCGCCAACCTGAAGATCGTTGGCACCACGCAGCCGGCGCCAGCGCCCGCGCCGCAACCGGGTTCCGCCGCAGGCTTCCGCCGCATGCGCCTGCCGGAAATCATCACCGCGCCGGCGCCGGTCGCCGCAGCCGCAGCACCTGTCGCCCCGGCCCCAGCCGCAGCACCGGCGGCAGCCGCGCCGGCGGCGGCGCCGGCCGCACCAAGGAGCCAGCCATGAGCCGTGCCACCCCGATCTCCATCGGTTACTTCGGCAAGATTCCCAGCCGGGGGGACTTCGTCAAGGCCAGCGAGAATCCGGCCCTGATCAACATCCTTGACGCCTGGCTGGCCCAGGCGATGGACTTGCTGAGCGCAGACACCCGCTGGAAGCTGACCTACGATGCGCTCGCGCCGCTGCATTTTGCCTTCATCGGCCCGCGCCGTGGTCGCGCCATCGCCGGCCACATCGTTGCCAGCAGCGACCAGTCGAAACGGCGCTTCCCGTTCCTCATGATGAGCACGATGGACGTGGAAGACCCGTCCGGCTTCGTGCCCAACAGCCCGCTGGTGCTGTCGCGCCTGTGGAACCGCCTCGAATCGCTCAGCGCCGGCGTGCTTGCCGCGCCGGAGCCGGCCGGCGCGCTGCAGGCCGCCGCCGCCAGCATCATCGAGCTGGACCTGCGCAGCGCCGCCTACGAGGCGGCCTTCACCGACTTCCTCGACCTGCAAACGGTCGGCGGGCTGGACGCCATGCTGGCGCAGACCGGCTTCCCCGGTTCGGTGCGGCAAGTGCTGCTCGCGCTTGGCCTGCTGCTGCAGCCGGTCATGGCCAGCAGCTCTAGCCGCCTGGAAAAAAGCCTGGTGTTGCCGCTGCCGGCCGATCCGATGTACCGCAACCTGGTCGGCGCGTTCTGGATGCACCTGATCACACCGTTCCTGATGCGCGCCGACTTCGAGCTGTCGCTGTTCACCACCCGCCTGGGCGGCCGTCCGGCGCTGGTGCTGGGCTTTAGCGGCGCCTCGGCGCTGACCCTGCAAGCCATCATGGACCCGCAGGCCGGCCTCGAACACCACATCGCCTTTGACGAACTCGACTGGGTCGAGGAACAGGTCGACGCCGACTACGCGATCAAAAAGGTCTCGACCTATCTGGCCCAGCCCAACCTTTCACTCAAATCGGCCTGCGACTCCGTGCGCGCGGCCTTTATCGGAACCTGATCATGCGTTTTATCCGGACAGCTGTATCTATTAGTCTCACCGCCGCCCTGGCCGGGATTTCCGGCATGGCTGCCGCGCAGGCGGTGCCGGCGGCCGCCACGCCCCAGCCCGGTCAGGTGCTGGCCAGCGGCACCGTGCCCGACGAAGCCACCAAGGCCGGCGTGCTGGCGCGCCTGCGCGAAGTCTACGGCGCCGACAAGGTGGTCGACCAGATCGCCGTCGGCCAGGTGGCGCAGCCGGCCAACTGGAACGCCTACGTGCAAAAACTGATCACGCCCAACCTCAAGCAGATCAGCCGGGGCCAGCTCAAGATCGACGGCAGCACCGTCAGCGTGCGCGGCGAGGTGGCCAACGAGGCGCAGCGGCAAAAAATCGCCAGCGACTTCGCCACCAGCCTCAATCCGACCTATGTGGTCAACAACGGCCTGCGCGTGTCGGCCGCCGAGCAGAACATCCTCGACAACACGCTGGGCAACCGCATCGTCGAATTTGAAAGCGGCAAGGCGACGTTGACGCCGGTCGGCCAGGCCATCCTCGACCAGATGGGCGCGGCAATGCAAAAGCTGCAAGGGCGCAAGGTGGAAATCATCGGCCACACCGACAACCAGGGCCTGAAGGCCAGCAACCAGAACTTGAGCCAGGCGCGCGCCGAAGCGGTCAAGACCTATCTGACCGGCAAGGGCCTCAACGGCGACATGCTGACCGCATCGGGCCAGGGTTCGGACCGGCCGATCGCCAGCAACGACACGCCGGACGGTCGCGCCCGCAACCGCCGCATCGAGTTCCGCATCGCCCAGTAACAATGGGCTACAAGATGGCTCACCACATTCAAAGGTAACGTATGTTTTCAGCAGAACAATTGCTTGCCCCGATCAGTCCTGGCGCGCCCAGCGGCCAAGACCTGTCGTTCGCGCCGGACCTGGACGCCATCGCCCAAGCGCGCCGTTTCGACGATCCGTCGCTCGACCAGGGCGAATGGGTAACCGAGTTGAAGGAGGCCGACTGGGACTTCGTCGTGCGCCGCTGCGCCGCCTTGTTGCAGGAAAAGAGCAAGGACTTGCGCCTGGCCGTGTGGTTGACCGAGGCCGGCGCCAAGACGGTCGGCCTGCGGGGTTTGGGCGAAGGTTTCAAGGTATTGGCCGGCTTGTGCCGTGACTTCTGGGACCAGGGTTTGTATCCCGAGTCCGACGGCGACGATCACGACCAGCGCATCGGCAACCTGAGCTGGATACTGGGACGGGTGCCGGCGCTGCTGCGGGAAATCCCGCTGACCGAAGGCCGCGGCAACGCGTACTCGACGATCGATTTCGAAACGGCGCGCAAGCTGGCCACCGCGACCAATAACAACAGCTCGTCCGGCAATCCGGGCGCCAAGCTGGCAGAGATGGAAACGGCGCGCAGAAATAATTCGGCGCAGTTTGTCACGGCGTTCGCGGCCGATGCGCAAATGTGTCTGGATGCATTGAAGGAACTGGAAGTGGTCGCCGACGAGCGGCTGGGGCCGGACAGCCCGGGCTTCTCGACCGCGCGCGAGGCGCTGCAATCCTTGCAGCGCATGATGCCGGCGCCTGCTGCCGGCGGTGGCGTGGCGGAGACGGAATTGGCGAATAACGGCTATGTGGGATCGGCGGCTGTCGATTTCACGCAGGAAGGTGGCCAGGTGGCCGCTCCCGCGCCGTCCGGTCCACCAGGTGCGATCCAGACGCGGGCGCAGGCTCTGGCGCAGTTGCGGGCGGTGGCGGCCTTCTTCCGCCGCACGGAGCCGCATAGCCCGGTATCGTATTTCGCCGACAAGGCGGCCGATGCCGGCGAGCAGTCGCTGCACGATTGGCTGAAGTCGGTGGTCAAGGACCCGGGTTCGATGGCGCACATCGAAGAGTTACTGGGTGTCAAACCCGCAGAATAAAGTCGCGTCGGCGCGTCCAGACCGGAGCCGCGCCGAACATCAAAGCATGGAAAAACGGGGCCGATTTGGCCCCGTTTACATTACTTGATGGTGTACTTGAACTGCCCCTTCTTGTCCGCGCTGACCTTGATTTTGGAGATCGTGCTGCCCTCCGCCATCTTGGCCAACACCGATTCGGCGACTTCCGGCAACAAGCTGCCATTCAGGATGTTGTCGACATTACGCGCGCCCGAATCCACCTCGGTGCAACGCGCCAGCACCGCTTCCACCAGCGCCTCGTCGTACGTCAACTCCGCCTTGTGGTTCTCAGCTATGCGACGCGCGATCTTGCCCAGCTTGAGCTCGATGATCTTGACCAGCACGTCATCCGCGATCGGATAGTACGGAATCACCTTCAAGCGTCCCAGGAAGGCCGGCTTGAACACCTTCATCAGATGCGGACGGATGGTCTGCTCCAGCTGCTCCGGCGTTGGCATATCCTTCGGCTCCTTGTTCAGGCAGGCCTGCATCATCGTGCTCGACGCCACGTTCGACGTCAAGATGATGATGGTGTTCTTGAAGTCGATCTCGCGGCCCTCGGCGTCGTCCATCACACCTTTGTCGAACACCTGGAAGAACAGCTCCATCACGTCCGGATGCGCCTTCTCGACCTCGTCGAGCAGCACCACGCTGTACGGATTGCGGCGCACGGCTTCGGTCAGCACGCCGCCTTCCCCGTAGCCCACATAGCCCGGCGGCGAGCCCTTCAGGCCCGACACGCTGTGCGCCTCTTGGTATTCGCTCATGTTGATCGTGATCAGCTTACGCTCGCCGCCGTACAGCACATCGGCCAGCGCCAGCGCGGTTTCGGTCTTGCCGATACCGGATGGGCCAACAAACAGGAACACGCCCTTCGGTTTATTCGGATCGTCCAGATTGGCGCGCGAGGTGCGCACGCGCTGCGCCACCGCTTCGATCGCATGCGGTTGACCCAGCACGCGCTCTTCCAGCATCTCATTGAGCTTAAGCACGGTCTTGATCTCGTCCTTGACCATCTTGCCCAGCGGGATGCCGGTCCAGCCGGCCACGATCTCGGCCACCACGTGGCCGTCGACCTGCACCGGCACCATCGGCGCCTCGCCCTGCAATGCTTTCAGTTCCTTGATCAGCGCCTGCACACCGGCCGCCGCGTTCTTGGCCGGCGCCTTGCCGTCGCCAGCACCAGCTCCGGCTGTCTCCAGTTCCAAACGCGCTGCCTTGATCTTCTCGGTCAGTCCCTTCTCCAGCTCCCAGCGCGCGGCCAACGTGCCGTGCTCGTCGCTGGCCTTGGCGCGCTCCGAGCGCAGTTCGGTCAGGCGCGCCGCGTGGCTGCCGCCGCCACTTTCCTCACGCGCCAGCGAGGCGATCTCGGCGTCGATGCGGTCCAGCTTTTTGACCAGGTTCTCGATCAGGGCCGGGGTCGCGTTCTGGCCCAGCGCCACTTTCGCGCAGGCGGTATCGAGCACGCTGATGGCCTTGTCGGGCAGCTGGCGTCCCATGATGTAGCGGTGCGACAGGCGTACCGCCTCGGTGATCGCCTCGTCGTACACGCGCACGTTGAAGTGCTTTTCCATCAGCGGCGCCATGCCGCGCAACATGGCGCAAGCCAGTTCCTCGCTCGGCTCCTCGATCTTGACGACTTGGAATCGGCGCGCCAGCGCGGCGTCTTTTTCAAAGTATTTCTTGTACTCGCCCCAAGTGGTGGCCGCGATGGTGCGCAGCTCGCCGCGCGCCAGCGCCGGTTTCAACAGGTTGGCCGCGTCGTTCTGGCCGGCCGTGCCGCCGGCGCCGATCATCGTGTGCGCCTCGTCGATGAACAGGATGATGGCGTGCGGACTTTTCTTGACCTCGTCGATGACGTTCTTCAAACGGTTCTCGAACTCGCCTTTGACGCTGGCGCCCGCTTGCAGCAGGCCCATGTCCAGCGTGTGGATCTCCACGCCCTTGAGGATATCAGGCACGTCGTCCTGCGAAATGCGCAGCGCCAGGCCCTCGACCACGGCGGTCTTGCCGACGCCGGCCTCGCCGGTGAGGATCGGGTTGTTCTGGCGGCGGCGCATCAGGATGTCGATCGCCTGGCGGATTTCCATGTCGCGCCCGATTACCGGATCGACCTTGCCGTCGCGCGCGCGCTGCGTCAGGTTGGTGGTGAACTGGTCCAGCGCGGGCGTCTTCGAGGCGGCTTTGCCGGCCAACTCGCCGACCGGGTCGCCACCGGCGTCCTGTTCGCCGGTCGGCACGTCCTCGCCGGCCGCCACCGCTTCCTGCGAGCCCTCGGTCAGATAGTCGAGCTTGTGCTTGATCTCGTCGACATTGAATTTATTAAACAGCTTGGAGCCGCGATAGGCCAGCTGCGCCAGTTCGCTGTCGGTCAGCAGCGCCTGCAGCAGGTGTCCGCTGCGGATGGTGCTCTGGCGTCCGGCCTGTATGTCGAGCGAGGCGATCAGCCAGGCGTGTTCAAACAGCTTCGGCAGGCGCTCGGAAAACACCGGCGTGCGCGTGTTGCCGGCCTTGAGGCGCGACACTTCGGTCTGCAGATCCGCTTCCAGCATCGGGATGCTGATGCCGCTCTTGCGGGCGATGATGACGAAGTCGCTCTTGGGCTGCTCCAGCAAAGCCAGGAACAGGTGTTCGAGGTCAACCTCGAATTGGCCCAGGCCCACGCAAATGCTGGCCGCGCGCGTGGCGGCGGTACGGCTGGTCTCGTTCAGCTTGCCGATCAGCGTCTTCAGATTAATGCTCATAGCGCGGTTTTCCTTGTTCGATTAAATGGGTTCGGTTGGCGGAATTCATTACAGCGTGTGGATTTCATAGCGCACATCGGCGCGGTCTTGCGGCTCGCCGGCGGTGATGAGGAAACTGTCCCAGCCCAGGCGGCCGCCGGCGCGCTCGTCGCTCAGGGTCACTCCCTCGACATCGGCAGCGCGCAGCACCAGTTGCACCTCGTATTCGAGGGACATGCCGGTGAGCATGGTCAGCATCTTTTCCAGTGCCTTGGCGGCCTTGCCGCCGGGCAGGAAGGCGTCGAAACTGGCGCGCGGCAGCGGGCCGACCGTCAGCAGCATGCGCAGGTCGCGCTGCCAGACCCGCTGGCCGACCAGTGCGCTGGTGCCCAGCTGGGCGTTGGCGCCGCCCAGCGCGCTCTGCTGGCCGGGCGGCACGTCGTACCAGGCACCGATGAATTGCGTCACCGCCACGCGCTGGCCGAAGTACTCGCTCAGCACGTGGCCAATCGACACCGACGACGCCGGCCGATGCCGCATGGCGGCGGCGAAATAGCCGATCGATTCGTCGAGCACGCCTTCGCCGCCATCGGATAGGCGGTGCTTGAGCGACTCGTTGCCGACGCCGGCCAGCGACAGCAACAGCGGCAGGAAGCGGTCCTTGCCGTCGATCTCATACTTCAGTTCCAGCCGGTACTTGCGCCACGATTCATAAAACAGCGCCAGCGCCCGATTGGAAAACGTATCCAGGAAAGCGCGCGGGCCTTCGTCCTTCTCGTACAGCGCGTGGGCGGCCACCCGCTCGGTGTAGTGCGCAGGCAAGGAGCCTGCCGTGCCGAGAAAGCCCATGAAGGCCGGCGTGATACGGATATATTTGAGCTCGCCATTGCGCAGCGCCTCGCCCAGCGCGACGCTGTCGCGGCCGATCTCGCGCGGCTCGGGCTGCATCGCCTCGAGCTGGCTGGCCGGAAAGTTCAGCGACAACGAATTCTGGAAGCGCAGGAAGCTGGCCACCGCCTGGTCGTGCGGCAGGCCGTTGCGCTTGAGCCATAGCTCGAGCATCCGCACCGCCTGGAAGAACTGGAAGCGGTACGGCTGCTCGAACAGGCGCTCGATTACACTAGGTTCAAATCGCCGCTTCGTGGTGTGCATCGCAACAGCTCCTCCCCTGATTTCCTGGATACGACCACAAGTTGAGTGAAGCTGTTGGCGTGCACATACAGGCCGAGGAAGCGTTCGATGATATGGGTGAAGGCGTGGATGCCGCTACCGACGAAGGCTTCCTCGTCGATGGTGATGCTGACCTCGGTGCCGCGCACCAGACAGGCGAACGGATTGCCCGGCAGCCAGTGGTTGGCGGCCTTGCTGTCGATCGCGTGGATGCCGCGGATCTGGCGCTGCGACGTCGGCGAGCGCGGCAGGTCGTACAGCGTCAGCATTTCCTGGAAGGCGTCGACGCCGCTGCCGGCCAGCGACAGATGGTTGAGCGACAGGTGCGAGATCAGGCGCCAGTGGGCGCCACGGCCACGCTCGAACCGGTGGGAGTCGGTCGGCCGGCGCAGGAAAGTGATGCTGCGCACGCTCGATCCGCCCTCGAGGAACAGGTCGCCGCCGCGCATGCCGTAAGTGAGTGACGCCGGCAGGTCGCGGTTGGTGCAGGTCAGCTCCAGGCTCAAGGTGTCGGTCTCGATGGCGGCCGGATCGAAGTCGATGTCGACGATCGCAATTTCCGTTTCGTAGCCGGGGCTCTTGCGGGCGATGACCTCGTCGCGGCGCATCACCCAGTAGTGGCCGTTCTTTTCCGGCGTTTCGCCATGGCGCAGCGAATAAAACGGCCGGAACTCGATGACCGATTCGCCTTGCGGAGTCTGCCGCACCAGCTTGACCGAGTCGATCGATTGCACCTCGAACGCGTAGGCGCGGCGGGCGTCGGCCAGCACCGGATAGCTGGCGGTGGTATGGGTCACGCGGATCGGCTCGCCGCGCTGGCGGAACAGGTTCACGACCGGCGTGCAGCCCAGCAGCAGGTTGTTGGTCGACATCGTGCCGAGCATGCGCGCGGTGTTCGAGTCGGTGCGCAGGCCGCTCATGCCCAGGTGCAGCGTAAAGCGCTTGCAGCCGGCCGGCAGCGACACGCCGATGGCCGACAGGTCGATGTCGATGAAATTGAATTTTTCCGGGAAACAGAAATACTCGGTCAGCAGCCGGTAGGCCGGATGCGAGCGGGCCGAGAACGGGATCAGCGATTCGTCCTCGTCGAAACCGGCCGGCCACACCGGCACCGCCGCCAGCGGCGTCCAGCGGCCGTTTTGGTCGGGCTCGACCCAGGCCTTGACGGTGCGCAGGAACAGCGCGTCGCGCAGCGCGGCGCAGAACGACGGTTCGCCGTCGATGAACACGCGCAGCATTTTGATGCCCAGCTGCGACAGAACAACCTGCGCGGCCGTGGTTTCGATGGTGATGCTGACGCCGGAGGTGACGTTCGGCGGCAACATCACCGCCTCGGGCGCATCGATAATGGCGGCAAACGCCGCGTGCGACAGCGCGATCGGCGCCACCGTCACCGGATAGGTGGTGCGGAAAGTGCACGCGACGCCCTTCACGGGACGCGTGTCGAGCTCGGTGCCACGGGCGATCTCGGTGGCCGTGGTCAGCTGCGCGGCGGCGGCGCTGTAGTCCATGCGCGCGATCGAGCACGACGGGAACGGCCGCAGGTAGTGCGGATACAGCACCTCGAACAGCGCCTCGGTGAATTCGGGGTAGTCGTCGTCGAGCCGCTTGGAGATGCGCGAGTTGAGCAGCGCGAACGACTGGATCATGCGTTCGATGTGCGGGTCTTCGCAGACCTCGCCGCCCATCAACAGGCGGCCGGCGATTTTAGGATAGCGCTCGGAGAATTCACGCGAATAGCGGCGCAGAAATCCCAGCTCCCGTTCGTAGTACGGTAACAGTTCTTCCAAGTCAGACTCCCGGCGACGCCAGACGGCGCGCCTTGCTAATGGTGTAATGCAGGCTCGACGGCTGCAGGACGGCGTCGAAGTTGACCGGCTCTTGCGCCGCATGCACCACCAGCAACGCGGTGATGGCGAAAGTGAGGCGGTTGATCGTGCCTTCCTGGATCTCGAGCGAGGCGCGCACGTTGCGCAGGCGCGGCTCGTGACGGGCGATGGCTTTTTCCAGGCAGGTGCAGATATACGCGCGGTCGTCGGCGCTCGACAGGCTGAGGCCGGCAAAATCGTTGAGGCCGTAGGTCAGGACCGAGCGGCCGCATTCGGGGAATTTTTTGATCAGCTCTTCACTGATGACGGTGCGCGTGTTGAGCAGCGCTTCGAGGTCGCGGGCGACGGTGTCCTTCAAGTCCTCGATCGTCAGCCTGGACACGGTGGCGCTGGTGGCGCCGTGGACAGGCGTGTCCATCAGGCGGTCGAACAGTCCCGGCGAAAAACCCTTCATGTGTATCCTGAATAAAGATGTGAAAACCCAATGATGGCGGCCGCCGCCGCGTCGGGCGGCGGCGGTTGCCACAATAATCCAGCTTCGCGCCGGCCCCCTACCCGTTCGCGGCGGCATAAGCCGCCGCAAGGGAACCTGGCGCGATGGCGAACGGAGCGCGGCGAGCGTCATGGCGCACGCGCGTCGTCCCGGTCGCCGGCGTCAACTTCGCGGCGCCCCGACGCCGCCGCGAAGTCCACCGCGTGTGCTTAGGCCGTCTTGTTGGCCGACAGATCCCAACCACCCGAGGTGTTGCCGCCCGAACCGCCGCCGATCTTCTGCTGGGTGTACTTCCACTTGACTTTCGAGTACTTGATCGACACGTTCTCGGACAGGATGTCGCCCGGCTGCACTTGCGGTGCGACGCTGCTGATCAGGACGTTTTCCAGTTCGATTTCGAAGTACTTGATGCGCTCGCCCTGGCCGTCAGCGCGCAGGAACTCGAACTTCGCCTTCGGAATGGTTTTACCCGACGAGCACGTCTGCAGCAGCAGCGGCGTGGCCAGGTCGGCCAGCTTGGCGATCACGATGTCCTTGTGCTCGGTGCGCTCTGCGGTGTGGCCGCCGGCCGACGATGCGGTCGCCGACTTTGGTTGCAGCACTTCCCAATGGACCGACTTGCACTCGATCCAATCTTTGTGGGTGCTGTCGGCGGATTCGCCTTTGATGCCGTCGATTTGCAGATATACGTCGATTGCCATGGTATTCCTTTCGGTTTTGGATTAAAAAACTACAGTTAAGAACTTAAGACTTGGTCGATTGAGGCAGCTCCGCGACCAGACGGAGTGAAACGGACAGCTCGTCGAGCTGGAAGTGCGGACGCAGGAACGACACGGCGCGGTACACGCCCGGACGTCCCGGCACTTCGGATACTTGCACCGACGCTTCGCGCAGCGGGAACTGGGCTTTCTGTTCCTGGCTGGCGTTGTCGTCGAGTAGCACGTATTGGGTCAACCAACGGTTGAGGAAGTCCTCGACGTTGGAGGCGGCGGCGAAGCTGCCGATCTTGTCGCGCATCATCGCCTTCATGTAGTGGGCGATGCGCGAGACGGCGAAAATGTATTGCAGCTGGGCCGACAACACGGCGTTGGCGTTGGCCGCGTCGGTGTTGTACTTCTTGGCCTTCTGCGTCGACTGCGCGCCGAAGAAGGCGGCGTAGTCGGTGTTCTTGCAATGCACCAGCGAGATGAAGCCGAGGTCGCTCAACTCTTTCTCGCGGCGGTCGGTGATGGCGATCTCGGTCGGGCACTTGAGCGCCACTTCGCCTTCGTCGGTCTTGAAGGTGTGGGTCGGCAGGTCTTCGACCAGGCCGCCCCCTTCGACGCCGCGGATGGCGGCGCACCAGCCGTAGTCCTCGAACGCGTTGGTCAGCTTGGTGCCGAAAGCGTAGGCGGCGTTACACCACAGATATTTCTGATGGTCGGTGCCGTCGACGTCCTCGACGAAGTTGAAGCCCTCGACGGTGGTGCCGTCGGCCGGGTTGAACGGCTGGCGGCCCAGGAAGCGTGGCAAGGTCAGGCCGACATAGCGCGAATCCTCGGACTCGCGGAACGATTTCCACTTGGCGTATTCGACGGTGTCGAACACCTTCGACAGGTCGCGCGGCTTGCCCAGGTCGCTGTAGGTCTCCAGGCCGAACAGTTCCGGCGAGGCGGCCGAGATGAACGGCGCGTGCGAGGCGGCGGCCACGTGCGACATCTGCTCGATGAAGTACATGTCTTCCGGCTGGCGGGTGATTTCGAAGTCGCCGATCAGCGAGCCGAACGGCGCACCGCCGAACGTGCCGAACTCTTCCTCGTAGACCTTCTTGAACATGGTCGACTGGTCGAACTCGAGCGCGCTCTGGAAATCTTTGACCAATTCCTTCTTGGTCGCGTTGAGCATCTTGATCTTGAGGTTCTGGCCGGTCGAGGAATTGCGCACCAGATAGTTCAGGCCGGTCCAGCTCGATTCGAGCTTCTGGAATTCCGGCGCGTGCATGATGGCGCTGAGCTGTCGGGAGATCAGGCTGTCAAGCTCGGCCACGCGGGCGTCGATGGTGGCGGCCAGGTTGTCCGACACCACGACGGTGCCGTCCATGACTTGGCTGACCAGCTCGGAAATGATGTCCTTGGCGCGGGCGTGCTCGACGCTGGACTTGGCGACCTTGCTTTGCTCAACGATCTGGTCGAGCAGGGCCAGCTCGGTGGTGGCCGCGCCGGCCGACGATGGGGAAGTTTGGACTGACATGGCTCAATCTTTCTTGGCGGTGGTTTGCTGGCCCAGTTCGGCCAGCTTCTCGGTGCTGTGCAGGACGTCGTTGAGGATGTCTTCGAGCTTGTCGTTGCCGGCCAGCTTGTTGCGCAGGTCGGCCAGCTTGGTGCGCGCCTCGAGCAGCTTGCGCAGCGGCTCGACTTGTTCCACCACTGCCTCGGGACGGAAATCGTCCATCGACTTGAACTTCAGGTCGACGGCGAACTCGCCGCCGCCCTCGCCCAGCTCGTTGGCCACGCGGAAATTGGCGCGCGGCTCGACGCCCTTGAGCACCTCGTCGAAGTTGTCGCTGTCGATGTTGACGAACTTGCGCTCTTTCAAGCGCTTCTTTTCGACTTCGGAGTTGCCGCCGAAATCGCCCACCACGCCCATCACGAACGGCAGCTCTTTATTTTCGATGCCGTCGCCAATCTCGACGTCATAGGTCATCTGGACCCGTGGCGGACGCACCTTCTGCAGGCGCTTCTGAACACTCTCTTTTTTCGACATGACATCCCCATTTCAAAAATAAACAGCGGCGTCGCGGCGACGCCACCGGGTGGAATTACTGAATTACTGAATTACTAAATTACTAAAATGCTAATTTTAACCCACTTTACTTAAGAGCATCAAAGGGGTCGGCCTTCTGTTCGCGGGCCGGCTGCTTGCCGCCCTTTTTAGTCGTTGCCGTGTTGCGCGGCGGCGGCGTGACGACCTTGGCCGGCGGCACCAGCACCTGCTCGCCGAGGCTTTCGCGCAGCAGCTTGGCCAGGTCTTGCGACTCGGTGCGCAGCGAACCGGACAGATTGTTCTGACGGCTCAAGTCGGCCAGCGCGCGGGTCGACAACCGCAGGCCGCTGATGGCGATGATGCTGTTGGCCAGCTGGTCGTTGGGGTCGCGCACCAGGATTTCCTGGGCGTTGACGATGGCCTCGCCGTATTGGCCGGCCTCATACTTGGTCTGCGCCATGCGGGTCCACGGGTCTTTGTCGGCCGGGTAAGCGGCGGCGGCCTGCTTCCACAGCGCGACTGCGGCTTCCTTCTGGCCGGCGCTGTCGGCGGCGGCGGCCTTGCCCATGACTTCGGCAATGGTCGGCACCGCTTCGGGCACTTTGACCACCGGCGCGGTGGTACAGGCGCTCAGGGCCAGGATGCAGGCGGCACCGCCCAACAGGCGGCGAAGGTGGATGGATGTACTCATGTGTTCCTCAAAAAGTCAATGTGTTAATCGCCGGAACAGTTGCTATAAACTGTTGCCAAATTCTCATTTTTCGGCAGAATATCATAAATTTAATTATTTACCTCGTACAATACGATCTCAACAGAACGGCGTTACCGCAATGCAAGATTATAAAGCTTAGCACGTTACGCAGAAGAAACACTCACAGTGCTCCAGAAAATGTTATTGTTCTGGCAGTTGTGAATGGGCACTAATTTATCCGGTCCACAGGCATGAGGCGATAAGGCATTCGATGAGCATCACGGGAAAACTTTTATGGGGTGAAGGACTGTTCCTGCGCCCGCAGCATTTTCAGCAGCAAGACCGCTACCACGAGCAGCGGCTGCATGACAGCGTCAAGGCCCTGCACCCGTATGCCTGGGGCGTGAGCCAGCTGCAACTGGATCGCGACGCTCTGCATAACAACACTCTGCGCCTGCTCGATCTGTCGCTGGTGTTCCAGGACGGCGAGATTTACCACGCGCCCGGCGCCGACGAGCTGCCGGCCGAGATCGACCTGAGCAACATCCCGCAATCGCAGCAGGCGCTGACGTTTTACGCCGCCCTGCCCGCGTTCAAGCATTTCGGCGGCAACTTCGCCCCGGAGGGCCAGCCCAGCAACGCCGCCCGCTACGCCCAGAACAACCTCGACACGCCCGACCTGTACACTCAGGCCGCGCACGCGCAACTGACGTACCTGAAGAAAACGCTGCGCCTTGTGTCCGAATCGGAGCCGCGCGACTCGTATGTCAGCCTGCCGCTGCTGCGCCTGCGCCGGCTGTCGACCGGCGGCTTCGAGCAAGACCCGTCGTTTATCCCGCCGAGCCTGTCGATCCGCAGCGCGCCGCTGCTGTTCCTGCAACTGCGCCGCCTGCTCGATGCGCTGCAGGCGAAAGTCAACGCGTTGTACGGCCACCACCGCGAGCCGAGCAAGCATGTGATCGAATTCCGCTCCGGCGACATGTCGTCGTTCTGGCTGCTGCACACGGCCAGCTCGGCCTACGCCTCGCTGAGCCACTACTTCCACCACCCGACCCTGCACCCGGAGCGGCTCTACGAGCAACTGCTGGGTCTGTCCGGTGCGCTGATGACGTTCTCCAAGGGTATTTCGCTGAGCGACCTGCCGCAGTACGACCACCTCGACCCCGGTCCCGGCTTCGCCCGCCTGCACGGCATCATCCGCGAGCTGCTCGACACCGTCATCTCGTCGAAATACTTCGCCATCGCGCTCAACGAGGTCAAGCCGTCGTACCACCACGGCATGCTCGACTCGGGCAAGATCGACGCCCAGACCACCTTCTATCTGGGTGTGTCGGCCGATTTGTCCGGCGTCGAGATGGTTGACGTGGTGCCGCTGCGCTTCAAGATCGGCGCGCCGGACGACGTCGAGAAATTCGTCCTCTCGGCCATGCCCGGCGTGCGCCTGACGCACGCGCCGCAAGTGCCGGCGGCCGTGCCGGTGCGGCCCGACACCTATTATTTCGCCCTCGAAGCCAAAGGTCAGATGTACGAGCGCATGCTGCAAGCGCAATCGATCTCGATCTACGTTCCGTCCGGCATGCGCGACCTGAAACTGGACCTGGTCGCCGTTACTTCCTGAAGACAAATCCATGACTACTAGCGCCCCACCTTCCCTGATCCCCGGCGGCCAGCCGGCCTTTTCGCCCGCCATCGCGGCCGGCCCTGGCACAGAACACACGCTGATGGACCTGATGTACGACGGCTTCTACGCGCTGTTCATGCTCAAGAATGGCAACGGGCCGCAAGCGAACGCCGACTTCATCGCCAAGATGACGCAATTCCTCGACGACTTCAGCCGTGGCGCCAAGAAGCAAGGCGCCTCGGCCGACGACATCGACAACGCCAAGTACGCCTTCTGCGCGGCCACCGACGAGATCATCCTGCGCTCGCCATTCGGCATCCGCGACGCCTGGGAGCGCCGCCCGCTGCAACTGGTGCTGTTCGGCGACCAGCTGGCCGGCGAGAACTTCTTCAACCGCCTGGAAAGCCTGCGCGCGCGCGGCAGCGCCCACCTGCAAGCGCTCGAAGTGTTCCACATGTGCCTGCTGCTGGGCTTCCAGGGCCGCTACATCATCGAAGGCTCGGAAAAGCTGGCCTACCTGACGGCGCGCCTGGGCGACGAGATCGCCCACATGAAGGGAAAGAAATCGGGCTTCGCGCCGCACGCCGAGCGGCCCGACCAGATCATCCACAAGCTGCGCAACGACGTCCCGCTGTGGGTGCTTTGCTCGGTGTTCGCGCTGATCGGCGCGCTTGGCTACATCGGCCTGCGCAGCATGCTCGGCCATAGCACCGAAACCAGTATGGCCGCCTACAACGACGTGGTCAAGCTCGCGCCCAAGCAAGCCAACCTGACCATCACCTTGCCGTGATGAGCCTGCCCGACCTGCCGGGCTCGTCCTTGGTGGACGGGCTGTTCGGAACCGGCCTGAGCCAGCACGCGCGCCTGATCACCTTGGCCAGCGCGCAGGACTCCACCTTGCCGGAGTCGCTGATGCCCGAGCGCTTCACGGGACGCGAGGCCGTCAACGAGCTGTTCCGCTTCGACATCGACGCGCTCAGCACCTCGACCAACCTCGAACTGGCCGAATTCATCGGCGAGGAAATCACGCTCAAGCTGCTGCAGGCCGACGGCACGCGCCGCGCCTGGCACGGCATCTGCACCGACGCCGCCTGGCTTGGCGCCGACGGCGGCCTGGCGCGCTACCGGCTACGGCTCGAACCGGGCCTGGCCCTGCTCGGCCTGCGCCGCGACAGCTACATCTTCCAGGACAAGAACGCCCAAGACCTGATCACCGAACTGCTGGCCGATTACAAGCAGGTGAGGTTCGAGTTCGACGTCACGCAAACCCTGGTGGCGCGGCCGATCTGGACCCAATACCGCGAAAGCGACCTCGAATTCCTGCAACGGGTGCTGGCCTCCGAAGGCCTGAGCTGGCGCTTCGAGCACGACCAAGACGCCGAAGAAGGCAGCGCCGAACCGGAAGGCGGCCAACAGCAGGCCAAGCACAAGGTCGTGTTCTTCGACAGCAAAGCCGTCGCGCCAGAGACCGTGGGCGGCAGCGCATTGCGTTTCCACGGCGTGCGCGCCACCGACAGCGACGACGCCATCGACGAATTCAACGCGCTGCGCCGCATCCAGGCCAACGCTGTGACCATCAGCAGCTGGGACCCGACGCAACTGGTGGCCCCGGCCGCCGAGCAAACCACCAGCCTCGACATCGGCGAACTGCCGGCGCTATCGATCTACGACGGCAGCGCCGAGCGGCGCCACGCCGACAGCGCCGCCGCCGATCCGCACAGCCAGCTGATGCTGCAAGCGCTCGAGCTCGACAACAAACTGTTCGAAGGCCAGGGTTCGGTGCGCCGCCTCGCGGCCGGCCACGGCTTCCAGCTGACCCAGCACGAGCACTATGCCGACGGCGCCAACAAGTTCACGGCGCTGTGGGTGGAACACGAGGGACGCAACAACGTCGAACCGGCGTTGGGCGGCCTGGGCAAGCTGATCGGCGCGGCCAAGGCCGGCCTCGCCACCTTGGCCAAGTTCGCCGGCGCGCAACTGGAAGCGGGAACCTACCGCAACCGCTTCGCCTGCGTGCGCGACACCGTCGCCATCGTCCCCCGTGCCAGCGCCGAGCGCTTCAACGGCGCCGCGCTGGGACCGCAAACGGCGCTGGTGGTCGGCCTGCCCGACGCTATCAACACCACCACGCGCGAGCATCAGGTGCGCATCCAGTTCGCCTGGCAACGCGGCGCCGGCGCCAACGCAGGCGGCCTGCCGCACAACACCGACGACAAGGGCAACGCCCCCGGCAACGATGGCTCCGGCACCTGGGTGCGCGTGGCCGAGGCGCTGGCCGGTCCCAACTGGGGCTCGCAGTTCACGCCGCGCATCGGCACCGAAGTGCTGGTCGACTTCATCGAAGGCGACATGGACCGTCCGCTGGTGGTCGCGCAGCTTTACACCGGCGCCGACACCCCGCCCTTCTCGGCCGGCGCCGATACCGACATCAACCACGCCGGCGTCATCTCCGGCATGCACAGCAATAACTTCGACGGCGGCGGCTACAACCAGTGGGTGGTCGACGACACGCCCGGCCAGCTGCGCACGCGCCTGGCCACGTCGAGCGCCGCCACGCAGCTGAACCTGGGTTACCTGGTGCAGCAGACGCCAGGCTCGGCGCAGCGCGGCAACTATCGCGGCCAAGGGTTCGAGCTGCGCACCGACGCCTGGGGCGTGCTGCGCTCGGGCGAAGGCATGCTGATCTCGGCCACCGCGCGCGCGCAACAAGGCGCCGGCGTCACCTCGACCCAGCTCGACAGCGCGGAGGCCACCGGCCTGCTGCGCGCCGCCTCCGAACTGAGCAAGAACCTGGCCGACGCCGCCGCGCAGCAAAACGCGCTCGTCAGCAAGGACGCCAACCAGGCGCAGATCGACTTCATCACGCAGATCGATCCGAAGCAAAAAGGTAAATTTGATGGAGCCGTCGGCGGGCATGATCCGCTCAAGGCCACGGCAGGCGCGCGCGATCTCGACAGCGCCGCGCCGGTGGAGAAATTCGGCCAGCCGGTGGTGCTGATGGAGGCCCCGGCCAGTATCAACTGGGCCACGCCGGCGTCGACGGTGCTGTTCGCCGGCGGGCAGTTGCAGTGGACCACGCAGTCCGATATGCACATGGCGGCCGGGTTCACGGTGGCGTCGGTGTCGGCCAACGCGACGGGGTTGTTCACGCACGCCGGCGGCATTCAAGCGATCGCGGCCAACGGGCCGGTGTCGCTGCAGGCGCATACGGATCAATTGGAGATTCTAGCCGACAAGGCGATCACGATCGTGTCGGTCAACGACGTCATCGAAGTGAAGGCCAACCAGAAGATCGTGCTGCAAGCCGGGCAATCGTCGGTGACACTGGATGGTGGAAATATCACCTTCGCCTGTCCAGGCAACTTCACGGTCAAGGGCGGGCAGCACATGTTCGACGAGGGTGCAAAGCACCCAGCAGAACTAACAAAACTACCGGATACAAGGGTAAAGTTATTCGACGAGGCTTTCGTCGTGCGTGATCCAAATGGCGTACCGATGCACGCAGTGGCGTACACCATCGAAAGTCAAGACGGCAAGCACATTGCAAAAACCGCAGAGGAAGGCCAAAGTGATCGGATTTCCACTGTAGCTAGCGACAAACTGAAATTTGCCTTGCGATGGTTCACCGTGGAGCCGGAAACATAATGACGACAATTTCGGCAACGCAAGAATATGAATTAGGACCTGCAAATGAGTGATCCCACGACAGTTACCGCGCAAACAAATACCACACCAAAATCATGCGTTGATGTCAACTGCAATTGCGACACAATGTGGTCGCTCGCGCAGCAGTTCAGTACAGTAAGACTGTGCACCCATACCGGAGAGCATAAGGGTAAGCTCGTCAGAGACTATTCTGTGCGCGCTCGGCGGATAGCCGGGACGTACGCTCGTTTTTATCTCGAGTTAGAAGACGGTGGCAATCCCGATAGAAAAGGTCGATACTACTGGATGGCTCTAGGCGCTTTCGCCAGTAAGACTGTGGCATGTACATTCGATGCGTGGCAAGTGTCGACAATGACTTATGCTGACAAGACTGTCTGGGAAGGACTAGGAAAGGGTAACTTCTGGCTCTTTTGCGACATCAGTGGATGGCATTGGTACCGGAACATGTACGGAAGTTCGTTTGATAAATGCATCAAGGAACGAAATGCCAGTAAATATGTAGGGCCGGTCAAAGATCAACTGAAACGATTACCTTGGCAAGCTGAGGCGTTGCCGATTATCAATAATTTCGCGGTATCAAAAGAAATTATTGCCGGCTTCAAAAAAGTCGACGAATTCGAAACCGCACCGCGTAATGAGCGACCTGACATTCAACTTGCTCATTTGATTGATATCGCTAATCACGAACAGGGTGTAATCCTGCAACCTCTGATTTATGAAGATGAAGCCTTTGCAGCGCGTGTGAAGTTCCAGCGGGGTTGGTATGTCAACTGGGCTACCCCGTCAATTGAGCTGGTGTTCACACACGCTTGCACTAACGAAGCTACCGAACTGAAGTCGGTAGCGCCTCCAGGGACTGAACTGGAAAATCTCGAGAGTCGCATGAAATGGATCATGACCGCTGCAAAACAGTTTCACAACCTTATGCAGCGAAAACGTCCATTTATGGAGCAAGAGTTGCAAGTTATGGCCGGATGGAAAGACATGCCTGATACGCCGACTAATGTAGAGAAAATAAAAGAAAAAATGAAACAGCTGAGAAACTTTTCTCAATGACTATGAATATCCCACACAGCCGTAAGAGACGAAAACTTCTTAAAATGTCGTTTATTTCATCCTCGGCAATGTTAATTTTTGGTTGCAATAGAGTGAGCAGCAATAATAAAATGGAAAAAACTATAAATTTTGTCGAGGTTAGCGTAGGCCAGACAGCTAGCGATTTTAAAGAAAAGTATCCGGCATTGGTTACCGTTACTGAGCAGCCAGCTGGACTTTCTTTCTCAAAAATTGCGTGGAACCCACCTGATAAAGGCAAAATTAAACTTGATCACGGCATAAATAGTATCGAAATTGCCGATGTACTTGGTTTTACCGGCACGGAAGATGCTGAGTTACGAAATTTTGGAATGTCGGAACTAAGCATCATTTCCGGCATTACAGGCTCAAATGGCATATCTCACCAAGAGGCTCGGGATTATTTTCTTAATGTGCTTAGTCAGCTAAAAACCCGCGGGTGGAAGAGCACGATTCCTTTTAGTGCACCTCGACTGAGAGGAAAATTAATGCTTGATTACTTGCTGAAATCACAGCGGCGCACAACTTTGGATGCAGATTACGCGCCTACGCTCGATGAATGGATGAGGATCGAAAATCTAACATCATGGGAATTTTATGCGAATCACATTTTCTTGCGGGTAAATTTCTACCGAGACCCGAGCAAACTTGACTTAGACAAACCCGCCGCCTATTTAATCAATTATGAGATTAAATCTGACCTTGAATATTTTATGGCTTTTGTGGACCCTGACCATAGAGATAAATGGCGGGATTTACTACCGGCGGAAATCAAGAACATTGCAGTTCGCAGAGAAAAACTTGAGTCCGACTTAGTCAAGCAAGGCGTAAGAGTTGATACAAATTATATTGATCCTCCCATACCGAAATGATGAATCCAGAACTCTTTAAAATCGCAACCGACTGGGCCCGTGAGCAATATTATCAAGACCTTTCATGCGGTCGTCGGGTTGATAGCGATCGCGTTATTATTTTTTCTTTTGGTTCGATATGAAGACGTGCGTGAAATTAGATTTGAACTGAACAAGAATCTCCTTGAAGTCGCAAGAAAATCCGGTGTGTCGAAATACAGCACGCGAGACATCCAAGGCTTTATTACCTATAGCATTAACGATATTCCGGCAGACATTACTGCACGCTATGAACAACCGGGATATGAAATTAGTTTAGCCCCTTTATTCGCGTTCACCATGCATGCGGATAAAAATAATCAAAATAATCTGGCCGTAGAGAACGCAACTTTACAGTTTTCCAGCAAACCTTATAAGACGCACGAAGAGGGAAAGCGATTTGCGGAAAGAGTTATCGTAGAGATGAATAGCAAGAAATGGCGCCGTTATGTTGAAGAACTTTGCCCTGCGGTAACCGGGCGCTCGGCATTGCTGAACACCGAGGGAAATCTTGGACAAATAGCCGGTTGCCCATTGGATCCGGGATATACGCTAACCAAAGATGAGTGGATCCGGATGATGCGAGAAGAGCAGAGATACCAATGGATAGGCGATGGCGTTCTTGCCACGTTCAGAATAGCCTACAGCGAAGACAGCCGTGGCACTACATATAAGTTCTTTATGGAGTTCGATGATTTTGCTCTCAAAAAGCGAAAAGATGAGCAACGAACCCAGCTTAGTCTTAAAGAAGGTGACGAGAAGGGTTGGGGCAGCACGGAAAGACAGAAAAAATCTACTGAGTCAAGTCGCGAGATGATAAAAATCCTCGAAGCAAACGCTATAAAGCGCGGAGATCATGTGATCAGCAGATAAGGAAAATTTCTATGGCCATTAATTGAGCTTGGTATTGGTGGAATTTATCTATCTAACTTTGCCGACGAACGCGGCCTAAAATTGGACTTGCCGCCATCACTTCCTGAATACTACCCAATGACTACAAGGATCCCCTATTTGATTCTCGACCCTCGGCCAGCCTTTTCTGCGTTCGGCCTGCGCAGCACGCTGGGCCATGGCAGCGAAACCAGCATGGCCGCGTACAACGACGTGGTCAAGCTCGCGCCCAAGCAAGCCAACCTGACCATCACCTTGCCGTGATGAGCCTGCCCGACCTGCCGGGCTCGTCCTTGGTGGACGGGCTGTTCGGAACCGGCCTGAGCCAGCACGCTCGCCTGATCGCGCTGGCTAGCGCGCAAGACTCCACCTTGCCCGAGTCGCTGATGCCCGAGCGCCTCACGGGGCGCGAGGCCCTCAACGAGCTGTTCCGCGTCGACATCGACGCGCTCAGCACCTCGACCGATCTTGTGCTGGCCGACTCGTCTTCTTCGACAGCAAGGCCGTAGCGCCGGAAACGTTGGGCGGCGCCGAGGTGCGTTTCCATGGCGTGCGCGCTACCGACAGCGACGAATTCAACGCGCTGCGCCGCATCCAGGCCAACGCGGTAACCATCAGGAGCTGGGACCCGGCGCGACTTTGGAAATACTCAGGAGTGTGTTATGCAGACCACGTTACCAGTCAGTAACCGTCAATCTCGTATCATTCTTACGCTTATATTGTTATTTCAGATAGTTTCAGCAACTGCAGCAGAACGCCCATTGTCATTCGAGCTAGCAAGAAAAGAGACGATTTGCGTAGGCGAAACAAAAAACAAAAATACCGAAAAGTGCAGCCTAGTCGTCAATTCAAGTGCACTCGACAAAGCCACAAAAAAAATAATACAGCGAAGTGATGAAGTTTTACCTCTATTTTCACAAATGATGGGTTCGAGCCATTCTCTGGTCTTAATAGCCAGAATCCCGTCAAAGAATCCTCAGTCTTCCGGGTACTGTGGATCAGGATACGAAGACCACGTTGTACTACTTGATTTTGACGGAAAAAAAATAGCGTTGCGGGATGACTTCCTTTTACAAAGCTGCCTCAAATCCATTGCACTAGATACGGACCACGGCGATGATATTTTAAGAGCCATTTCCATTGATCAGGAAAAGCATGCTATTAACTTTCGGTGGCTGACTAATCCAGATGACAAAAATCATACTTTGACTATAGAAAACGGGAAGTTTTTGTTACAGTAATGTTTTAGCATCGGGACCTGCTATGTTCGAATAAGAACACTTAGCTAGTAGCATGGATAGCAAGCTGCAGCTGGACGGCACGCGCCGCGCCTGGCACGGCATCTGCACCGACGCCGCCTGGCTGGGCGCCGACGGCGGCCTGGCGCGCTACCGGCTGCGGCTCGAACCCGGCCTGGCCCTGCTCGGCCTGCGCCGCGACAGCTACATCTTCCAGAACAAGAACGCCCAAGACCTGATCACCGAACTGCTGGCCGATTACAAGCAGGTGTGGTTCGAGTTCGACGTCACGCAAACGCTGGTGGCGCGGCCGATCTGGACCCAATACCGCGAAAGCGACCTCGAGTTCCTGCAACGGGTGCTGGCCTCCGAAGGCCTGAGCTGGCGCTTCGAGCACGACCAGGACGCCGAAGAAGGCAGCGCCGAGCCGGAAGGCGGCCAACAGCAGGCCAAGCACAAGGTCGTGTTCTTCGACAGCAAAGCCGTCGCGCCAGAGACCGTGGGCGGCAGCGTATTGCGTTTCCACGGCGTGCGCGCCACCGACAGCGACGACGCCATCGACGAATTCAACGCGCTGCGCCGCATCCAGGCCAACGCGGTAACCATCAGCAGCTGGGACCCGACGCAACTGGTGGCCCCGGCCGCCGAGCAGACGACCAGCCTGGACATCGGCGAACTGCCGGCGCTATCGATCTACGACGGCAGCGCCGAGCGGCGCCACGCCGACAGCGCCGCCGCCGATCCGCACAGCCAGCTGATGCTGCAAGCGCTCGAGCTCGACAACAAACTGTTCGAAGGCCAGGGTTCGGTGCGCCGCCTCGCGGCCGGCCACGGCTTCCAGCTGACCCAGCACGAGCACTATGCCGACGGCGCCAACAAGTTCACCGCGCTGTGGGTGGAACACGAGGGACGCAACAACGTCGAACCGGCGCTGGGCGGCCTGGGCAAGCTGATCGGCGCCGCCAAGGCCGGCCTCGCCACCCTGGCCAAGTTCGCAGGGGCGCAACTGGAAGCGGGCACCTACCGCAACCGCTTCGCCTGCGTGCGCGACACGGTCGCCATCGTGCCCCGCGCCAGCGCCGAGCGCTTCAACGGCGCCTCGCTGGGACCGCAAACGGCGCTGGTGGTCGGCCTGCCCGACGCCATCAACACCACCACGCGCGAGCACCAGGTGCGCATCCAGTTCGCCTGGCAACGCGGCGCCGGCGCCAACGCAGGCGGCCTGCCGCACAACACCGACGACAAGGGCAACGCCCCCGGCAACGACGGCTCCGGCACCTGGGTGCGCGTGGCCGAGGCGCTGGCCGGCCCCAACTGGGGCTCGCAGTTCACGCCGCGCATCGGCACCGAAGTGCTGGTCGACTTCATCGAAGGCGACATGGACCGACCGCTGGTGGTCGCGCAACTTTACACCGGCGCCGACACTCCGCCCTACTCGGCCGGCGTCGACACCGACATCAACCACGCCGGCGTCATCTCCGGGATGCACAGCAATAACTTCGACGGTGGCGGCTACAACCAGTGGGTGGTCGACGACACGCCGGGCCAGCTGCGCACGCGCCTGGCCACGTCGAGTGCCGCCCCGCAGCTGAACCTCGGCTACCTGGTGCAGCAGACGCCGGGCTCGGCCCAGCGCGGCAACTATCGCGGCCAAGGGTTCGAGCTGCGCACCGATGCCTGGGGCGTGCTGCGCTCGGGCGAAGGCATGCTGATCTCGGCCACCGCGCGCGCGCAGCAAGGCGCCGGCGTCACCTCGACCCAACTCGACAGCGCGGAGGCCACCGGCCTGCTGCGCGCCGCCTCCGAACTGAGCAAGAATCTGGCCGACGCCGCCACGCAGCAAAACGCGCTCGTCAGCAAGGATGCCAATCAGGCGCAGATCGACTTCATCACGCAGATCGATCCGGAGCAAAAAGGTAAATTTGAGGGCGCCGTCGGCGGGCACGATCCGTTGAAGGCCACGGCAGGAGCGCGCGATCTCGACAGCGGTGCGCCCGTGGAGAAATTCGGCCAGCCCGTGGTGCTGATGGAAGCGCCAGCCAGCATCAACTGGGCCACACCGGCTTCCACCGTGCTGTTTGCCGGTGGGCAGCTGCAATGGACCACGCAGTCCGATATGCACATGGCCGCCGCGTTCACCGTGGCGTCGGTGTCGGCCAACGCGACAGGGTTGTTCGCGCACACCGGTGGTATTCAGGCGATAGCGGCCAACGGGCCGGTGTCGTTGCAGGCGCATACGGATCAACTGGAAATATTGGCGGACAAGGCGATCACGATCGTGTCGGTCAACGACATCATCGAGGTCAAGGCCAAAGAGAAGATTGTGCTGCAGGCGGGGCAATCTTCGGTGACGCTTGAGGGTGGCAACATTACCTTCGCTTGCCCTGGCAACTTCACGGTCAAGGGTGGACAGCATATCTTCCAAGGTGGCGCCAGCCAGCCAGCCGATCTCGCTGGACTGCCTGCGAATATGCTGGCACCAATGTCTATCGACATGCCCGGGTCATTCGATGAGCAGTTTCATCTCGTGGACGCTGATGGAGTCACACCATTGGCAAACCGTAACTATGTGATTACCTCGTCCGACGGGCAAAAATGGACGGGAGTCAGCGATTCCGACGGCCTAACACAGCGAGTTCACACAAAAACAGCGATGGAGCTAGAAATAGAAATATTCTCTGATGCTAGCGGGAGAGAAATAGTATGATAAAACCACAGCCGAAGCCAACAGCAACTGGCAAAGGTGCGACTACCAATAAAAAGAAGGGTTCGCTTGTAAAGACCATTGTTCTGGAAGACATCGGAAAATGGGTGCAACCCAAGTCTGGAGAAAAATTTCATATAGATGAAGACGCCAAGTTCCCGTCGATCACCTTTGAAATAGAAACTATCGAGCCCGGTCCATACGAATGGACCTGGTTACTATCATGGCCCGCGAATGTCAGCGGTCTAAAAGAGTCGGCAAAACGCGGAAAAGTTCTCAAAACTTTCACAAAGACTGCTACCTTCTCCAATGATAGCAAGACTTGGCTAGTTGATCTCGGGCAGGTAATCGGCGGGACGTTAACCGTCAAGGTCAAGGTCGGCGCAGATGTCTTTAAGCGTTCCATATATATTCTCGCGAAAAATCCTGACGAAGTGCGAGTGAAAACATTTCTTGCCACTTTGGAAGATGTCAAAGGGTTCGACAAGTTGTTGGCGCAAGAGAGTAAGTTTAAGAACTTTATTAACGCAGATGGCTATCCTGTCGTCGCTTTCGATGGCGGTTATGGAATGACACAAATGACAAATCCTGCTCCGACGTTTGAGCAGGTTTGGAATTGGAAAGAAAACATCAAAGGTGGCGCCGGCCTCTACAAGTCCAAACAAGAAATCGCCAAGAAATATTTATCAAAGCAAAAACGGACGTATACCGATGAACAATTAAAACTAGAGACTTGGTCCCTTTGGAATGGCGGCAATTATCATGTTTGGGACGAGGTAAACAAAGTGTGGATTCGCGATCCCGATATTCTTGACGATTCAAAGACCGGCAATATTGGTTGGGATATGACAAAAGAAGAAAACAAAGGGAAAACCGAGAGTGAACTTCACGAACGGGATAAAGATGAATACAAAAGCCCGCCACCAAAAGCTGAAAGACTTTGGAAATACTCAGGAGTGTGTTATGCAGACCACGTTAACAGTCAGTGAGCCTCAATCTCGTATCATTCTTACGCTTATATTGTTATTTCAGATAGTTTCAGCAACCGCGGCAGAACGCCCATTGTCATTCGAGCTAGAAAGAAAAGAGACGATTTGCGTAGGCGAAACAAAAAACAAAAATACTGAAAAGTGCAGCCTAGTCGTCAATTCAAGTGCACTCGACAAAGTCACAAAAAAAATAATACAGCAAAGTGATGAAGTTTTACCTCTATTTTCACAAATGATGGGTTCGAGCCATTCTCTGGTCTTAATAGCCAGAATCCCGTCAAAGAATCCTCAGTCTTCCGGGTACTGTGGATCAGGATACGAAGACCACGTTGTACTACTTGATTTTGACGGAAAAAAAATAGCGTTGCGGGATGACTTCCTTTTACAAAGCTGCCTCAAATCCATTGCACTAGATACGGACCACGGCGATGATATTTTAAAAGCCATTTCCATTGATCAGGAAAAGCATGCTATTAACTTTCGGTGGCTGACTAATCCAGATGACAAAAATCATACTTTGACTATAGAAAACGGGAAGTTTTTGTTACAGTAATGTTTTAGCATCGGGACCTGCTATGTTCGAATAAGAACACTTAGCAAGTAGCATGGGTAGCAAGCTGCAGCTGGACGGCACGCGCCGCGCCTGGCACGGCATCTGCACCGACGCCGCCTGGCTGGGCGCCGACGGCGGCCTGGCGCGCTACCGGCTGCGGCTGGAACCGGGCCTGGCCCTGCTCGGCCTGCGCCGCGACAGCTACATTTTCCAGGACAAGAACGCGCAAGACCTGATCACCGAACTGCTGGCCGATTACAAGCAGGTGAGGTTCGAGTTCGACGTCACGCAAGCCCTGGTAGCGCGCCCGATCTGGACCCAATACCGCGAAAGCGACCTCGAATTCCTGCAACGGGTGCTGGCCTCCGAGGGCCTGAGCTGGCGCTTCGAGCACGACCAGGACGCCGAAGAAGGCAGCGCCGAACCGGAAGGCGGCCAACAGCAGGCCAAGCACAAGGTCGTGTTCTTCGACAGCAAAGCCGCCGCACCCGAGACCGTGGGCGGCGCCGCGCTGCGCTTCCACGGCGTGCGCGCCACCGACAGCGACGACGCCATCGACGAATTCAACGCGCTGCGCCGCATCCAGGCCAACGCGGTAACCATCAGCAGCTGGGACCCGACGCAACTGGTGGCCCCGGCCGCCGAGCAGACGACCAGCCTGGACATCGGCGAGCTGCCGGCGCTATCGATCTACGACGGTAGCGCCGAGCGGCGCCACGCCGACAGCGCCGCCGCCGATCCGCACAGCCAGCTGATGCTGCAAGCGCTGGAACTGGACAATAAACTGTTCGAAGGCCAGGGCGCGGTGCGCCGCCTCGCGGCCGGCCACGGCTTCCAGCTGACCCAGCACGAGCACTATGCCGACGGCGCCAACAAGTTCACCACGCTGTGGGTCGAGCACGAGGGACGCAACAACGTCGAACCTGCGCTGGGCGGCCTGGGCAAGCTGATCGGCGCCGCCAAGGCCGGCCTCGCCACCCTGGCCAAGTTCGCAGGGGCGCAACTGGAAGCGGGCACCTACCGCAACCGCTTCGCCTGCGTGCGCGACACGGTCGCCATCGTGCCCCGCGCCAGCGCCGAGCGCTTCAACGGCGCCTCGCTGGGACCGCAAACGGCGCTGGTGGTCGGCCTGCCCGACGCCATCAACACCACCACGCGCGAGCATCAGGTGCGCATCCAGTTCGCCTGGCAACGCGGCGCCGGCGCCAACGCAGGCGGCCTGCCGCACAACACCGACGACAAGGGCAACGCCCCAGGCAACGATGGCTCCGGCACCTGGGTGCGCGTGGCCGAGGCGCTGGCCGGCCCCAACTGGGGCTCGCAGTTCACGCCGCGCATCGGCACCGAAGTGCTGGTCGACTTCATCGAAGGCGACATGGACCGTCCGCTGGTGGTCGCGCAGCTTTACACCGGCGCCGACACCCCGCCCTACTCGGCTGGCGTCGACACCGACATCAACCACGCCGGCGTCATCTCCGGCATGCACAGCAATAACTTTGATGGCGGCGGCTACAACCAGTGGGTGGTCGACGACACGCCGGGCCAGCTGCGCACGCGCCTGGCCACGTCGAGTGCCGCCACGCAGCTGAACCTGGGTTACCTGGTGCAGCAGACGCCGGGCTCGGCCCAGCGCGGCAACTATCGCGGCCAAGGATTCGAGCTGCGCACCGATGCCTGGGGCGTGCTGCGCTCGGGCGAAGGCATGCTGATCTCGGCCACCGCGCGCGCGCAGCAAGGCGCCGGCGTCACCTCGACCCAACTCGACAGCGCGGAGGCCACCGGCCTGCTACGCGCAGCCTCCGAACTGAGCAAGAATTTGGCCGACGCAGCCACGCAGCAAAGCGCGCTCGTCAGCAAGGATGCCAATCAGGCGCAGATCGACTTCATCACGCAGATCGATCCGGAGCAAAAAGGGAAATTCGAGGGCGCCGTCGGCGGGCACGATCCGCTGAAGGCCACGGCCGGCGCACGCGATCTCGACAGCGGTGCGCCCGTGGAGAAATTCGGCCAGCCCGTGGCGCTGATGGAAGCGCCAGCCAGCATCAACTGGGCCACACCGGCTTCCACCGTGCTGTTCGCCGGTGGGCAGTTGCAGTGGACCACGCAGTTCGACATGCACATGGCGGCCGCATTCACTGTGGCGTCGGTGTCGGCTAACGCGACAGGGTGGTTCACGCACGCCGGTGGTATCCAAGCGATTGCCGCCAACGGGCCGGTGTCGTTGCAGGCGCACATGGACCAATTGGAGATTCTGGCCGACAAGGCGATTACGATCATCTCGGTCAACGACGTCATCGAGATCAAGGCCAAAGAGAAGATGGTGCTGCAGGCGGGGCAATCGTCGGTGACGCTGGAAGGTGGAAACATCACGTTTGCCTGCCCGGGGAATTTCACGGTAAAGGGCGGACAGCATATCTTCGATGGAGGTGCCAGTGCCCCAGCCATGATGCCGCTGCTGCCCGAGGGTAACCTGCCTCTCAATACCCTGTATCTCGATCATCGCTATCACGACGATCAACCCCTTGCGGGTGCGGACTATTTCGTAAAACTGGCGGACGGCACCGAACGCAAGGGCAAGCTGGATGCGCAAGGCCGTGCGGTCATTCCCGATGTTCCCGGCGGCTCTGCCCAAGTGAGTTTTAGCCCGATGCCCGGCGCGTTTGAGCGTGTCGACAACACGCCGATGCCCAATTACGATCCCGCTCCGTCGGATGCAAAAATAGACAGTCTGATCGACAAATATTTTAAACCTGAAACGGCAGCGACAAGTCCCGTACCGGGGCCGGACAAGGAACAAGTGTAAATGAGCGAAATACAAAATCCTCCAGCCGGTTGGACGCTGAGCAAGTTCAAGGCGGTCTGTGCCGATGTTGGAAGCTGGACCTGGGGAACCGTCCAAGGCGCCTTCAACGAAAAGCAAGCATCACTCAAATTGTTGTCGATACAGTGATTGGCATGATCCCGCTGGTTGGTGACGCAACTGCGGTGCGTGACCTGATCGCGGTGATCATCGGCCTGTCCACAAGCGAGGAGAAACGCAACTCCAAGTGGGAGTGGGTACTGCTCGTTGTATTGCTGTTCGCGTTGATACCAGTATTCGGCGGCGTGGTCAAAGGTGTCGGCCGGATTATCCTCAAGGTCGCCAAGGAGGTGACTCGTTTGACAGGCGCGGCCAAGATAGTGCACATGCGCGCCGGTGCACAAGAAGTTGTCGAGTTTCTGAACCGTATTGGCGTAAAGAATGCCGAGAAGTGGCTGCTCGGGCTGCGCATTGGCGATCATACAGCGGAAATACTTGGCAAGTTAAAGCTATTGACGACGACGCTAGACAAAATATTAGCAAAAGCCGGTGACAAGATTTCATCGTTCCCATCTCTGAAGGACCACGTAACATCACTTCGTGCGGGCATTGCGAACGTACAGCAAAAGGGCAACGAAATGATCCCGATTGCGGTGAAGGAGCTTGACTAACAGCTGCGCGAAATTCAGGCCTTCATCCGTTCGGGCGGTGAAAACACCAGCCGCCTGGCATTGCATGAGGTTGCCACTGGCGAGCGGGTCGCGACCCGGGCTGAGGAACGGCGGATGATTGAAGACGGGGTTTTGCCAGCGAGAAGCTCTCGCGGAGGATTCAAGCAAAATCCTGCTTCGGCTTCTGATCCGGATGAAATCGCTAAGCTTTATAAACATGAGGACGGCTATCCAGACCTGCTTGGTTTCGTCGACGCGGCAGGTCAATATGCGGACGTAGCAGCGTTTTCTGGCAAAATGGTTAATCGGCAACTTAAGGACGGGGAGCAAATCTTTCGATTCTTTGGGCCGGAAGTGAAAACTCATGGTATTACTGTACGCGAATCATTTGCCGGCGGCGCATGGTGGGGCTTAGGACCTGCCCCAAAGACCGCTAAAGAATGGAGGGAACTGGCGCCCGTGCTAGACAGTTTCAATGGTGACGGCTTCTTTGTAGTAGCCCGAATAGTTGGAAATAAAGGGCCCAAAAGCGGTGGTGGGTACGGTCTCTGAACAATTCGGAAAAAAAATTCCAGGACAATACCTTCCCGGCGGAGCAACCCAAGCACTGTTCTATCTGGAAAAACCCTTCAAAGAGGCCCTGAGTGAGGTTGGCCAAAACTTCGCAGCAGGTGCAAAGACGAACTAGCTCGTTGATCCCGTCTCAGGACTCGAATTTACTTTCTATAAAATTGGCTGGGCCGACGCGAATGGTATATGGGGCAACCTAAGTGCTCCTGGGACCACCACCACTCAAACCGCACGCGTCGGCAGCCGAGAGCAGGCATCGAAGGAAAACAAAGAGGTAACCATATACCCATGAACAAACCAAACCTAGACGGCACTGTGCTGGTGCCATCAGATATCGAGCGCCGTCAGATTTTTTACTGGCTGCAGAAAGTCAGCTCTGTAACGGCATGGCGTCGTATTTTTGAATTCTATACATCTTGGGCAGACGCTACTGAGAAGAGCGTACGCGATGCCGATGATCGAGGTTGGGGCGATAAAACTTCTCTTCCGCAAAGCGATTATGCGCTCATTTTAAAAGGCTTAGCGCACTGCGAGGAAGGCGTTTTAAGCCTGGGGAAAGGCGATAAACGTGTATTCAAATTCGACGCCAGTGGTGAATTCGCAATGGCATCGCGCATTCTTCTTCACTGGTCAGAAATGCTTCACCGGATAGAGTTGGGAGACAATGGTATCGACGAAGTTCATACACCATTCTGGGTGGAGTTTTGCGAGACGCTGTCCTTCACATGCCTGGCTTGGCGAGAATGCGCTATGCCAATTTTGGAACCGCATTACCTTGGCGCGCCGGCGCCTATTCTTGATAATACTTGGCTAAAAAACGAGCTGAAGAAATTGCCTTTTCCTGATGAACTGGAATTAGTTCCTGACCCGCGTGATAACCTATTTGTTCACACAAACGAATATACACCCGCCTCAGGCATTTGGGAGCCAATTGAGAGGTCTCCGACAAAACCCTCATTCTTGAGTATTTTCACTGGCGCGCCAAAGCCACAACCTCCGTTTAAAATTATCGGCGCTATGAACTATCTGCATAGTGGCTCAAAGGCACCGCAAATAAAAGTGGCAACCGCTAATGACAGTGTCAAGCAAGATGCCACATGGCGTTTGCTTTGGCGCGACGACCGCTACAGCGACGGAACAGTCCCAGCAAAAGAACCGCATTATCGCTTCAATGAGCCTAAAAATGTACAAGTGCAAAGCCCCTCCGTCGGCGTATCCGAAGAAATTATGTGGGCCGAGAGCGGAGCAGCAGTGCCGATTCGTGGTACGTGGCTAGTCGAATTCGATATGACAGCAAGTGTCATTCTAGCTAAAGGCGAAAGGCTTCCGCTGCATCAAGGCCGCGAAGTGCGATGGGTGTTAGCTATCAAATGAGGCCGCGCATTGGCGTAGTACACTTATTCTTGAGTACGTTCGCCGCTGCGTGCGAACCTCAACCACTATTCGCTCAGCCCGTACATACCGATAGCGCCTTAGCTCAGGCAAGGGTGCTGTGCTCGGTGTTCGCGCTGATCGGCGCGCTTGGCTACATCGGTTTGCGCAGCACGCTGGGCCATGGCACCGAAACCAGCATGGCCGCGTACAACGACGTGGTCAAGCTCGCGCCCAAGCAAGCCAACCTGACCATCACCTTGCCGTGATGAGCCTGCCCGACCTGCCGGGCTCGTCCTTGGTGGACGGGCTGTTCGGAACCGGCCTGAGCCAGCATGCGCGCCTGATCACGCTGGCCAGCGCGCAGGACTCCACGCTGCCCGAGTCCCTCATGCCCGAGCGCTTCACGGGGCGCGAGGCCGTCAACGAGCTGTTCCGCTTCGACATCGACGCGCTCAGCACCTCGAACAACCTCGAGCTGGCCGGTTTATCGGCGAGGAAATCACGCTCAAGCTGCTGCAGGCCGACGGCACGCGCCGCGCCTGGCACGGCATCTGCACCGACGCCGCCTGGCTGGGCGTCGACGGCGGCCTGGCGCGCTACCGGCTGCGGCTCGAGCCTGGCCTGGCCCTGCTGGGCCTGCGCCGCGACAGCTACATCTTCCAGGACAAGAACGCGCAAGACTTGATCACCGAACTGCTGGCCGATTACAAGCAGGTGCGCTTCGAATTCGACATCACGCAAACCCTCGTCGCGCGGCCGATCTGGACCCAGTACCGCGAGAGCGACCTCGAATTCCTGCAACGGGTGCTGGCGTCCGAAGGCCTGAGCTGGCGCTTCGAACACGACCAAGACGCCGAAGAAGGCAGCGCCGAACCGGAAGGCGGCCAACAGCAGGCCAAGCACAAGGTCGTGTTCTTCGACAGCAAAGCCGTCGCGCCAGAGACCGTGGGCGGCAGCGTATTGCGTTTCCACGGCGTGCGCGCCACCGACAGCGACGACGCCATCGACGAATTCAACGCGCTGCGCCGCATCTAGGCCAACGCGGTAATCATCAGCAGCTGGGACCAGACGCAACTGGTGGCCCCGGCCGCCGGGCAAACGACCAGCCTCGACATCGGCGAACTGCCCGCCTTGTCGATCTACGACGGCAGCGAGCGGCGCCACGCCGACAGCGCCGCCGCCGATCCGCACAGCCGCCTGATGCTACAAGCGCTGGAGCTTGACAACAAACTGTTCGAAGGCCAGGGTTCGGTACGCCGCCTCGCGGCCGGCCACGGCTTCCAGCTGACCCAGCACGAGCACTATGCCGACGGCGCCAACAAGTTCACCGCGCTATGGGTCGAGCACGAGGGACGCAACAACGTCGAACCGGCGCTGGGCGGCCTGGGCAAGTTGATCGGCGCAGCCAAGGCCGGACTCGCCACCTTGGCCAAGTTCGCCGGCGCGCAACTGGAAGCGGGCACCTACCGCAACCGCTTCGCCTGAGTGCGCGACACAGTCGCCATCGTCCCGCGCGCGGCTGCCGAACGCTTCAACGGCGCCTCGCTGGGACCGCAGACGGCGCTGGTGGTCGGCCTGCCGGATGCCATCAACACCACCACGCGCGAGCATCAGGTGCGCATCCGGTTCGCCTGGCAACGCGGCGCCGGCGCCAACGCAGGCGGCCTGCCGCACAACACCGACGACAAGGGCAACGCCCCAGGCAACGACGGCTCCGGTACCTGGGTGCGCGTGGCCGAAGCGCTGGCCGGCCCCAACTGGGGCTCGCAGTTCACGCCGCGCATCGGCACCGAAGTGCTGGTCGACTTCATCGAAGGCGACATGGACCGACCGCTGGTGGTCGCGCAGCTTTACACCGGCGCCGACACCCCGCCCTTCTCGGCCGGCGCCGATACCGACATCAACCACGCCGGCGTCATCTCCGGCATGCACAGCAATAACTTCGGCGGCGGCGGCTACAACCAGTGGGTGGTCGACGACACGCCCGGCCAGCTGCGCACGCGCCTGGCCACGTCGAGCGCCGCCACGCAGCTGAACCTCGGCTACCTGGTGCAGCAGACGCCAGGCTCGGCGCAGCGCGGCAACTATCGCGGCCAAGGGTTCGAGCTGCGCACCGGTGCCTGGGGCGTGCTGCGCTCGGGCGAAGGCATGCTGATCTCGGCCACCGCGCGCGCGCAGCAAGGCGCCGGCGTCACCTCGACCCAACTCGACAGCGCGGAGGCCACCGGCCTGCTGCGCGCCGCCTCCGAACTGAGCAAGAATCTGGCCGACGCCTCCACGCAGCAAAACGCACTCGTCAGCAAGGATGCCAATCAGGCGCAGATCGACTTCATCACGCAGATCGATCCGGAGCAAAAAGGGAAATTCGAGGGCGCCGTCGGCGGGCATGATCCGCTCAAGGCCACGGCAGGCGCGCGCGATCTCGACAGCGGTGCGCCGGTGGAGAAATTCGGCCAGCCGGTGGTGCTGATGGAAGCGCCGGCCAGCATCAACTGGGCCACGCCCGCTTCCACGGTGCTGTTCGCGGGTGGACAATTGCAGTGGACCACGCAGTCCGACATGCACATGGCGGTCGCCTTCACAGTGGCGTCGGTGTCGGCCAACGCGACGGGGTTGTTCACGCACGCCGGCGGCATTCAGGCGATCGCGGCCAACGGGCCGGTGTCGCTGCAGGCGCATACGGATCAATTGGAGATTCTGGCCGACAAGGCGATCACGATCGTGTCGGTTAACGACGTTATCGAAGTCAAGGCCAACCAGAAGATCGTGCTGCAGGCCGGTCAATCGTCGGTGACGCTGGAGGGCGGGAATATCACGTTCGCCTGCCCGGGAAACTTCACGGTCAAGGGTGGACAGCATATCTTCCAGGGCGGCGGCAGCAGTGCAGCCTCCTTACCTGCCCTGCCTAGTGCGAGCACCACGATCTGCCTTGAATGTTTGAAGAAAGCGGCACTGCAAGGCAGCAGCTTCTTGCGCCGCTGACGCCCTAATCGCACGGAAATCTTACGATGAACAGCCATTCCTCCGCGCCCGACGAGGGCCAGAAAGTCGATAACACCTATGCGTTGATCGATTGCGCCGCGCACGATGACGCCTTCGCGCAGCTGACGACGCGCTTTCCTGATGCGCAGTGGCGCTCGCTGTTCGCCGACACACCGGAGGCGCATCTGCAATCTGTCGCGCCGCTGCTGATCGCGCTCGACCCAACCGCCAAGGACAAATCCATCTTCATGTGGGTGATCGAGAAGGAGCGCGCGCGTCCGAGCGTCACCTGGATCAAAAGTCACTTCGGCCTGCCCACCTTGGCCATGATGTTGACACGTCGGCTGCAATGCCGGATCAATGATGACGAAGATGTTGTGCTGCGTTTCTACGACCCACGCATTCTGCTGGGCCTGTCCTCCGCGCTGACCGGGCCGCAAAAGAAGTTCTTCTTCGCGCCAGTCAGCAGCTGGACCGCGTGGGAACCACGACGGGAGGCGTACTACGGTATCGATCCGGAGCCGGCCACCCCCGCCGAAATCGCCGCGTTCTCGGTCGTTCCCATCAGTCTCGACGAGCGCCAGCGCGAGCAACTGATGTACTACGACAAGGAAGCACTGTACGACAGCATCATCGCCCACTGGGAGGAAAACAGCGCCGAGGCGATCGAGGGAATGGAAGCCGACATGCTGCGCAACATAGCTATTGCCGCCGTGGCGCGCTGCGCAGGTTACGGCATTCACAACGCCGACGACCAGCATCTTTTTGCGGGCTTGATGATGCGCGTGTCGCCGTCGTTCGACGCTCATCCGATGGTGCGCAGCTACCTGCGCGACGAGGAGATAGCGCCCGAAGAGCGACTGAGCCAAATGATCGACGAACTGCCCGATGCGATCTGGCGTCAGATCGGCGAGCAAAAACGCTACGAAGCGCTGTTCCAACACGCACTACCGGCATGACACAACTTACGCAAAACGAGAACTTATGACTGGCGGATTTAATCTAACCGAGCGGATACAAACCGTCACCAAAAAGCTGGCCGACGTCAACGCTGAGATGGCGTGGGAAGCGGCCGGCACTGCTGCGGACGTGGCCGGCATGGTCGATCCGACGCCGATCTCGGACGCGGTCGGTGCCGGCATCGCCATACGCAACGGCGACTTCCTCGGCGCCGGCTTGAACGTGGTGGGTATGATCCCCTACCTCGGTGACGCGGTGGCGAAACCTATTAAGGCGACGCGTGTCGCCAAGCGGGTTCTGGCGCTCAAAGAAAAGGCGACCTTGTTGACCAAGGAATTGGCCTACCTCAACGCGTTGAAAAAGAAAGAGGAAGCAGCGGAGCTAGCGGCCAAAGAAGCTAAAATCGCAGCAGACGCGGAAAAGGCCGCTGCGCAGCAAGAAAAGGCGGCCGCAAAGGCTAAAGACAAAGACTGCGAGGATTGTGCTAAAGGTGGGAAGCCAACGAAGATAATGCCTAAGAAGCGTGTGACTTGCTTCAGCTCAAAAAATCTTGATCCTTCCAAGTCTAAAGAATTTGCTGAACAACTCAAACGTCAAGAAGAAGCCTTAAATAATTTGACGGTTAAACAGTACAACGACGCAAGAGCCTTTTTCAAAAAAAATGGTCGCGCTGGCTCAGGCCTGGCGCAGAAAAAAGCTCGTGAGAAATATAAGAAGGCTTTGGTTAGTAAGTTGACCGACGAAAACAGAAATTTAAAAAAGATGTCGCTGGACGATGCGAAGGCAGCCGCGCAGAGGGAAGCGAAAAACACAATGAAATCGCTTGGTGCTTTGCATGAACCAGACATGATCGCCGGTGGCGAAGATGAAGCCGTGAGGCTGGGAGA
The DNA here is from genome assembly GCF_979258245.1 of Duganella sp. AC917. Classification (NCBI taxonomy): domain Bacteria; kingdom Pseudomonadati; phylum Pseudomonadota; class Betaproteobacteria; order Burkholderiales; family Oxalobacteraceae; genus Duganella; species Duganella sp. AC917. The sequence goes on along the minus strand of NZ_OZ409848.1, from coordinate 1,540,295 downwards.
CAAGAGTGTGAACTCATCTATTGGTAGCCAATGGAAGAGCCGGGTGAAGGAGTTGGATGAAGCCACGTCAAAAATCCCCGAAGCTGAACAAGCCAATACAAAAATGAACGCAAAATTACCGAAATGTAGGAAATAGGAGATTTAGGGATGGATGAAGATTTTGATTATTTCTTAAAAACCTTTGGCGCAGCAGTCCAAGACCCAGAGCAACCGCAGGCTAGCGACATTGAGAAGTACCAAGGTAAACTGCCAGCACGCTTATTGGAATATTGGAAAAATTATGGTTGGGGGGGCCATAAGGACGGGCTGTTTTGGATAGTTAATCCAGCGGAGTTCGAGCCAATTGTCGAAGAATGGCTCGCGGGATCAGGAGCAGAAGATCGTGATTCCTATCACACTGTTGCTCGCACTGCTTTCGGTGAACTATTTCTGTGGGGTGAAAAAAGTGGCCAGACCATTACAGTAACCCCACTGGACGCCACCATGTACTCGTATCCAGATGACAAAAGATTACTAACTCGACCGGATTCTGCGATTGCCTCATTTTTTAGCGATCAGGATCCCGAAGGTCTCGATTTCGAAGACGAAAACGAAAAACCTTTATTTAAAAAGGCCGTAAAAAAGCTTGGGAAATTAAAAGCGGATGAAATGTATGGCTTTGAACCAGCATTGTGCATAGGTGGTATGCCTCGCTTGGAATATCTTGTAAAGGTCAAGATGCATGAACATCTCTTGTTGCTCGAACAACTGGGGGAAATAGAAATCATTCCTATCGATGTCGGCGGGCAGGTCTCCTGATCTGGATTCATCAGCTAACCTGGTCTGTTACGTAGAGCGGTGATGTCGCAGGTCGAGCCCAAGGCCGTTCGAGATCGATCATTTGGAAGAAAAAATAGATTTGATTGCATCTGCGGGCAGTGAGTGTGGAGAAGTTCTGACTGCTGCGGAGTACGCATATGGTTAGCGCACAATTAAGGCCAGTCGGGCCGGCTTATGATCCCAGTCCAGGAGTGCAAGATGTTTGGCAAAGATGAAGCCAAAGAGAAGTTTGATGATTTTCTTTTGATCATGGATGACCAACTTGAAGCTGTTGAGTCAGAGGCTGAAAAAAGAAATATTCCGCTCGCCGTCGATATGGAGTGTTTAGAAAATTTAGAGAAACTTTTTTTCCAAGAGACGGAGAATTGCAGTGAAGATGAAAAGCAGGGTTGGATAGTGACATTTTCACGGTATGTTGGGGAAATCGTCAGAGAGACTTTCAATGGAAAATGGAACCTCTCTCTCAAAGATCCAAAAAATATTTATTTCAACACGCCGGTCATAATCAATCATACAAGGATCGAAAATCTGCAGTTTTCTCCCATATTTGCAATGCGGACCCTATCATTAAGAAAGAAAAGGGGGTTATTGCGAAAAATAATCATGGCAGATATAGAACCTCGCGAGCTGAACATTGATCACTCAGAGGAGAAATGATATCTTAAACTGCGTCGTCGCTATGCCTATTTGAATCTGTCCTGATTCTAGGGAAACGCTGATCAATTAGCTTTCTGAGCCTGATCAGCGCGCGAAATGCTCGAATGGCGAGTCGAATAAGCGCGTTTTCGACCGATTTGGCGTGATGCTTGGCGCCTTCCGCTAAGAAAGGCAGGAAAATGAAAGAACGTGAAACAGATTTAATTATCGCTCTTGGTAAACGATTCATCGAGGAGGTATAAGAACTGGAGCCTGAATTCGAGCGTGCTTTTTTCAGATTTCATGCTGAAGAACGAATGTATGAATCTTGCTCCTCTTATACAACCTCATCCGATGTGTTTATCGTCAGCGCACTTATGCAAGATGAGTTTTTCGATGAGATGAACAAAATATCTATGGAATTATTGGCGGAGTTGGAAAAGAATCCTGCTCTACTGCTTTTGACGATAGATAAGGATTTTGACTATGAAATCGAGTTCGAGTATAAAGATATGGAAAAGTGGCAGATAAGCCTTGCAGACGGCGGCTCTGGCATTCCTAATCAATAACTATGACACTGAACACAGCAAGATGCCCCGGCGGCTTTGGCCAAAGCGGACATGGACTTAAAGCTGGAGATTGTTTAAGCTGGAGATCCCCGGCGGTGCGGCCGACGTAGCTGGGCTGGCAGTGCAACACGACCTTGGCCCCTATCGACACGGGTAAATCCATTAGCATGGCACCTCTAGAATTACTAGAACGCACTCTTTTTCGCAGAAAATCAATTTGTAGTAAATCGGGCAGCTTCTCCTTGGGGAAATATTGTGACATTTGCACTATATGGATTATTAAGCAATGAAGCGCCCGAGGTCTCAATTGAATCCCTTGGAAAGGATTTAAAAAACTATCTCAAAAATGAAAATTTTTTGTTGCATCGGGAGAAGTTGCCATTTGCAAAAACTGAGATATTAGTCCTGAAATGGGATAATTGGCTTGCTCGAGTTAGCTACGAGGAAGGTGATGCGGTTGAAGCCGATTCGTTAGAAATTCGGGAACGGACAAAATCTTTCAACTCATCAGATCTCTCCATCATTAATCGAAGGATCCGAATGGTTTTTGGCAATGATGACGAGCAGCACCATACCAATCAGATAATTTATTTAATGGATTTCCTACGAGAAATTAAAGGAATAGTAATCTACGATCCTGAGCAAAATAATTTCGTTGAGTGATCGCGCTGTCTGCAGTTCTCGACCGCTCGAAAAAATGGTTTTGCAGAGTAGGCTAGGACAGACGCTTCGGAAGCAAACCACATTGCAACTAATCGACAATTCAATATGGGATCAGAAAGTTATAAAGTTTGGCAAAAGTAAAGGTGGTTCAACAACTAGTTCGGTTCGAGCAGCGCGGCGACGTAGAAGTCTTACACTTGGTGTTGGCGGAAGTTTTTAGCACTCGTCGGATCGGCTTCCAATTTCAAAATCGTAGTTACCACTAATTTTACAAATTCTATAACCAATGGTTTAATACGCACGACAGCCTCCCACGTCACCTGAGCAAATAATGAAAACCGTTATTCTTATACCGTACGTCGGGACAGAGCGCCTGTCGTTTTTCACATCACAGATTGAATGTGAAAAGACATTTGGAGAGCCAATGCGCCGGACTAAGACTCGGAAAAATGAACTTAAATTTGTCTATGCCGAAGTCGAGCTGATTTTTCCTATGGACGGATCCAAAATATTGGAAATGTCGTTTCGCCCAAATATCAAGCTGATGCTCAATGATATTGATATATTTCATGATACGATGGCATTAAGCAAGCTGCGCAAGATCGATTCCCCACTGGAGTATGCCGGGATATTATTTTTCCCACTGTTTGGAATGTCGTCAACAGGGCTACACAATAAAGATGATCTGTCAGTTACAGCAGTAGCAAAGGGTAGGTTTGATAGAATCATTCACAACTTCCTTCCCTACATAGCATCAGGTCTCACTTAAGCGCGTCATCAGTGACGACTGAACCAAGCTCGAGATCACGAGCGAGTTGCTGGGCATCACCCTAACCAGCCATCGGTGGCCAACGCGATGACCAGACATGCTCCCCAACCTACGCCGCCTGTGCCTTTAAACGGTGCCGGGAGCAGGTCTGGAAAAACGTGTACCGACACCCGCAAATAGCCGCCTCGGACATTCGCCCTATCCCGGCGATCAACTTTCTCTTTGTATAATGCTTTTGCTCGGCCGCTTACCACGACGTGAAGAAAAGCCGGCTATCGAACACTCTAACGAGGCGAAACCTTATGCAAAATAAAGAAAACGACAAAGCATCGCTCGCCAAGGCCGCATCCGGCCAAAGCGCACCCGAACGGCCGCTCACCCGCCAGGACTACAAAACCCTCTCACTAGCCGCGCTGGGCGGCGCGCTAGAATTCTACGACTTCATCATCTTCGTCTTTTTCGCCACCTCGATCGGCGCGCTGTTCTTCCCACCGACGATGCCGGACTGGCTGCGGCTGTTCCAGACCTTCGGCATCTTCGCCGCCGGCTACGTGGTGCGCCCGCTGGGCGGCATGGTCATGGCCCACTTCGGCGACCTGCTGGGGCGCAAGAAGATGTTCAACCTGTCGATCCTGCTGATGGCGGTGCCGACCCTGCTGATCGGCCTGCTGCCGACCTACGCCACCATCGGCCTGGCCGCCCCGCTGCTGCTGCTGTTGCTGCGCGTATGCCAGGGCGCGGCGGTCGGCGGCGAAGTGCCCGGCGCGTGGGTCTTCGTGTCCGAACACGTGCCGGCGCGCCGCATCGGCTACGCCTGCGGCACACTGACCGCCGGCCTGACTTTCGGCATCCTGCTCGGCTCGCTGGTGGCGACCGGCATCAACAGCGTCTTCACGCCTCAGGAAGTGCTCGATTACGGCTGGCGCCTGCCGTTCGTGCTGGGCGGCGTGTTCGGCCTGGGCGCGATGTACCTGCGGCGCTGGCTACACGAAACGCCGGTCTTCCTCGAACTGCAGCAGCGCAAGGCGCTGGCCGCCGAGATGCCGCTCAAGGCGGTGCTGCGCCAGCACCGGCGCGCGGTCGCGCTGTCGATGCTGCTGACGTGGATGCTGTCGGCCGCGATCGTGGTGGTGATCCTGATGACGCCGGCGCTGCTGCAAAAAGTCTACGGCTTCGACGCCCGCACTTCGCTGGCCGCCAATACGGCCGCGACCTTGTGTCTGGCGTTCGGTTGCGTGATTTACGGCGTGCTGGCCGACCGTCTGGGTGCGCGCCGCATGCTCATCGTCGGCGCGGCGCTGCTGGCCATTTGCACCTGGGTGTTCTACACCACCCTCAAAACGCGCCCCGACCTGTTGTTGCCGCTGTACGCGCTGCTCGGGCTGAGCGTGGGCGTGGTCGGCGTCGTCCCAAGCGCGATGGTGAGGGCCTTCCCGGCGCCGGTGCGCTTTTCCGGCTTGTCGTTTTCTTATAATCTGGCATACGCCATCTTCGGCGGCTTGACGCCCATCATGGTGACCTTGATGCTCAAAACCCAGCCGCTGGCGCCGGCCTATTACGTCATGGCGCTATGCGGCGTGGGCGCGGTGACGGCGCTGTTCATCCGAGAGCGCCCGCTTAGCGCCTGAGACGCGCGGCGGTGGCCGCGAGGAAATGCTATCGTTCGGCTTTCGGGGATGTTTGTCCAAAACAACCCGCCACTGCCACCGGAAAAGTTCGCCCATGCCGCAACACCAGTCATCGTCCCATCCAGCCCACGACATCGCCTTTGCCGCCGGCGGCGGCGACATGGGGGCGCTGTTGCGGACGTTCGACTGGGCGGCAACCCCGCTCGGTTCGCTCGAGACCTGGCCGCCGGCGCTGCGCACGACGGTCAGCATCATGCTCGGCTCGAGCCATCCCATGTACATCGCCTGGGGACCGGGCCTGCATTTCCTGTTCAACGACGCCTACCGGCCTATCCTCGGCGGCATTGGCGGTCAACCCGAGCACATCCTCGGCAAACCGTTCAACGAAGTGTGGAGCGACATCTGGCACGTGGTCGGTCCCATGTTGAACGGCGCCATGGCCGGCGCCTGCACCTACGCCGAGGACCAGCCGTTCCTGCTGCACCGCCACGGCTACCCGGAGCGCATGTACGCGACGTTTTCAGTCAGCCCGGTGCGCGACGAGACCGGCGCGGTCGCCGGCGTTTTTTGCGTCTGCTCGGAAACGACCGGCAAAAAGCGCGTCGAGGAGCGCCTGCGCCTGCTCGACACCATCGGCAAGGCCACCAGTATCGCCGCCGACGCCAAAACCATCATGGCCGAGGCTACCCGCCTGCTGGGTCAGCACCTCGGTGTCACGCGCGTCGCTTATGCAGACCTGGAGCCGGACAACGACCGCTTCACGATCCGCCACGACTGGACCGCCGATGGCGCATTCAGCACCGTCGGCGTCTATTCGCTCGACCTGTTCGGCAGCCGCGCCACCGGCAACCTGCGCGTGGGAAAAACCCTGCAGATCAACGACGTCGACACCGAGGTGGCCGCCGGCGACGGCTACGAGATGTTCAACCAGATCGGCATCAAGGCCATCATCTGCTGCCCGCTGGTCAAGGGCGGCAAGCTGGTGGCGATGATGGCGGTGCATCAGGCACACCGTCGCGTGTGGTCGCCCGACGAGGTGGCGCTGGTGGAGGACGTGGTGGAACGCTGCTGGGCGCATATCGAGCGGGTCCGTTCGACCGAGGCGCTGCGCGAGTCCGACCGCCACAAGTCCGAGTTCCTGGCCACGCTCGCGCACGAGCTGCGCAACCCGCTGGCGCCAATACGCAACGGTCTGGAACTGATGAAGCTGGCTGGAGGCGACCCGGCCGCCATGGCGAACGTGCGCGCGATGATGGAACGCCAGGTGTCGCACATGGTGCATCTGATTAACGACCTGCTCGATATCGCACGCGTCTCCAGCGGCAAACTGTTTCTAAAAAAGGAACGTGCCGAGCTCAAGACGCTGGTGGCATTGGCGGTCGAGACCAGCCAGCCGCTGCTGGACGCGGCCGGCCATAAGCTGACGCTCGCCCTGCCGGACGCGCCCGCCATCGTCGAGGTCGACGTGGTCCGGCTCAGCCAGGTGTTGAGCAACCTGTTGTCGAACGCGGCCAAGTATACGCCGCCTGGCGGACACATCGCCATCTCGGCGCGGGTGGCCGCCGGCGAGTTGTTGATCGAGGTGTCCGACAACGGCATCGGCATCCCGGCCGAATCGATCGCTGGCGTGTTCGAGATGTTCACCCAGGTAGGGCGCAACATCGCCCATGCCAAAGGCGGGCTGGGGATCGGGTTGTCGCTGGTGCGCAAGTTGCTGGAACTGCATGACGGAACCGTCACGGCGGCCAGTCCCGGTGTCGGCCTGGGCAGCACGTTTTCGATAAGGCTTCCGCTGGCGGCCGTCGATGGAGCGCAGCAGTCAACCACCCTGGCGCCGCATACCGGCGACCAGACCACCCCGGCAGGTGCCCTGCGCGTGCTGGTCGCCGACGACAACCGCGACGCCGCCGATACCCTGTGCGATCTGCTGGAAGCGGGCGGTCACGTCACCCGCGTTGCCTACGATGGCGCCGGCGCGTTGGCGATCGCCGAAGCGTTCCGGCCGGACGTCGCGTTGCTCGATATCGGCATGCCCGGCATGGACGGCTACGACACGGCGCGCGCCATGCGCACGCTTCCGGGCCTGGAAAACGTCACGCTGGCCGCGCTGACCGGCTGGGGCGCCGCCGAGGACCGCGCCCGGTCGCGCGCCGCCGGCTTCGACCACCATTTGCTCAAGCCGGTGGTGCTTGCCGAGCTGCACGCCATGCTGCGCCAGGCCGCAGCCTGACGCGGCGCGCGCGCGTCACAACGGTATCGTCAAGGTCAACGAACCGTAAGGCTCGCGTTTGGAGCTCGACGTGATCAGTGGACTGGCGCTTTGCAGCGAGAACGACACCGACGCGCTTTTGAATCCGTACGCGATGCCGACCAGCCCCACGGTCTGGTTGTGGCGCAATTCGGCGACGTTGTTTTCCGGGTAGTGATTTTTGCCGATGCCCGCGTGCGTAAACATCCTGTCTCCGATCAGACCGGCATACACAAACCAGCCATTGCCCAGGAAGACCGGATCGCCGCCCCGAATTTCCTGATGGATGGCGCTGGGGAAGTTGCGCTGTAGTCCGGTGCCGTAGCGCAGCAGAACGCTCGCGCCGACCGACGATTGCAGGTTACCCGCCGTGGCGCCACCGGAGACGATCATGTCGGCGCGCGGCCGGCCGTCGTCCTCCGCCGCCGAAGCCAGGCGCCATGCCCGGTAGCGCTCGACGCCGAGCAGCAAGCGCGTTGGACCTTGCGAATCCCAGCCTTCCGGGCGATCCGAGCCGATCAGGCGGTGGATCAGCGTTTGCGAACGGCGACCGCCGGCAGCGGGACCCAGCACACCGAGGCGCAGGCCGAGCATGTCCGCCACGTTGCCGTCGACCGACACCTGCCCAGCGCCCAACCATAGGGCGCCGACATAGGGAGCGTCTAGCGGATCGGGATCCTTGCGGGTGATGTCCTGCGGCGTCACCAGAATCTGGCTGAGCGAAAACCGTGTCAATGTTGCCGGGCCCACGCCAAGCCACGGCGCCACCGTGCCGAGTACCGGCAGCGGCGCGATGGACGCCTCGCCGGGCGCTACGCTGCGCAGGTGCGACAGCGTGATACCGCTGGTGTAGCCGCCGCCATCGCTGCCGACAAATACATCGTTTTGCACCATCATGGACAAGCGGGTTTCCTCGGCTTTCGCAGGGATCGACGCAAAAAACAGACAGAGGAAAAGTGTGGAAAACTGAAATGGAGTAATGGGTATTTTCATTTGGTCAAATGACACAGTAACAAGCAAACCCATAGTAATCTAAAACGCGGGATGCCGGATTCCGTGCCATTCGTGCGCGCCCTCTGCCGCAAAAATCCGGGGGCCGCCGGGCGCAAAGCCCGGCGGATTTGCGTTTACTTCGCCGGGGCCGGCGGGGTCAACGCCTGCAACGCCGCCGTCACGTACACCAGCGGCGCGTTCCAGTTGATGGCGATTTCATTGCTGGCGTAGGAGCAACCGTCGTCCAGCCAGGGTTTGGCCGGCACCGCCGAAGGATAAGACGCGCGGCAATCGGCCTTGTCCTGCTGGCCAGGCTGCGGCCCGCCGACCAGGAAGCCGGGCACCGGCGCGACGACGCCATCGGCCACCGACGGCCGGTGGTGCGGGTGTTGCGCCGACCTGGCACCGAAACCGGTGACGAACGAGGTGCCGACCGCGTTGCGACCGAGCACGTAATCCAGGCCGGACTGGGCCGCCTGCAAATACGCCGCTTTACCGTTCAGCCGGTAGCCTTGCAACAACATCATCGACTGGTTCAACACCACGCTGTTGCTGCCCCAGATAAAGTCGCCGCTTTGCATGGTGATGCCGTAGGCCGAGCCTTGCCACACCTTCGCCAGGCTGTCTGCCAGGCGGTCGATGCTGGCGGCGATCAACGCCTGGTCGGCCGCCGGAGTAAGCTGCTTGCGGTGGCGCGCCAGCGACATCCAGGCCAGCCCGCCCACATCGCTCCACGACGGAATGGTCGCCTTGAGCGCCGGCGCCCGCATCGCCTTGTAGTAGGCATCGTCGCCCGTGCTGATATACAGTTCCGCCGCCGCCCATGCAAACTCGTCGGTCAAGTTGGTGTCCCCGTACTCGCCGGTGCGAATGTCTTTGGGCTGGCGATAATAGACGGCCGGATGGCTTTGCGCCCACTGCCACGCTGCCTTGGAAGCCGCCAGCGCGCGCGCCGAGATCCCGTTCAGCTTGCCGTCATACGGCTGCAGCACACGGCTCGCGGTGGCCATGACGGCGGCGAAGTCGAGCGCGGCGGCGGTGCTCTTTTGCACCACATAGCGCTGTTGCCTGGCCTGGTCGGGCATCACCATGCCGTCGAACACCTTGTCGGTCAGCTTGTGGTAGACGCCGCCATCTGCCGGGTCCTGCATGGTGAACATCCAGTCCAGGTTCCACAACACCTCGTTGAGGATGTCGGGGATGCCGTTGCCGCTCTCCGGGATGTCGAGGTTCTGCGCCTTGTAGAAGCCGGGGAAATCCTCGTACGATGCCAGCAAGGTATAAGTGGTGATGCCCGAGTTGACGATATATTTGTTGTAGTCGCCGGCGTCGTACCAGCCCTTGGGACTGGAGATCACGGTGCCGGCCGGCCGCGCGGCGCTGGCCGCCGACTCGTGAACCATAACGTTGGTGTCCGGATGCCCGGCCTTTCTGGCGAAGATGCCGGCATGCTTTTCCGGCAATGCGATGCCGGCCCGGTTGAGGTAGTAGGCCTTGATCGCCGCCGCGTTGAGCGCCTGGTAGGCGTCGGCGCCGACCGTGAACGGCGCCGAGTCCGGCAGACCGGCCACCCGCAGCTGGTAACGCCCCGGCGCCGCCAGCTCGCTGAAGTTGGCCAGTCGGACGGTCTCGGCCGCCGGCGCGTAGGCTGCAGCCGCGCCCAGCGTGCCGCGCATCACGACCGTGTCGCTGCCCGCCTTGACGATGGTGAAGGCGGCGGCGTCCACGTTGGGGACCACCGCCACCTTGGCCGATCCCGGAAGATAGCCGACCTGGTCGACCTTGATGTCGCGGTCGGTGGCAAGCGCTGCAGGGGCGGCATCGGCCGGTCCCATCGCGCTCAATAACGCCAGCGATGCGGCGAGTGCCAGGATTTTTAGTGCGCCACGGGGGCGGTTTGCTGCTGATCTCAACGAGTGCTCCTCTATATTATGAAAACGTTTTCACAATATAGTCTCGCGCTTTGGATGAAAAGTCAACGCGAGTGCTCACCCGTTTCCATGTCCACCGGCGCCGGCTGCCAACCGCCGCCGAGCGCCTTGAACGCCGCCACCGCCGCGCGGGCGGATTCGGTTTGCGCCTGCGCCCGCATGTCGGTGGCGCGCAGCAGGTTCTCGTCGGCTTGCAGCACCTCGATCAGGCTGACGACGCCTTTCTGGTATGCCGCGAACGACGCGCTCCGGGCCCGCTCAAGCGACTCAACGCCCTGTGCCAGCACGCCGGCCTGATCTTCCCGCTTGACCAGCGCCGACAAGGCGTTTTCCACCTCCTCGGCGGCGCGCAGCACGGCAAGGCGATAGGCAGCCAGCGACTCCGCCTCCTGCCCTTTGGCCAGATCGATCTGCGCATTGATCCGACCGAAGTCGAACAAGCGCCAGCGCAAGCCCAGCACACCCGACGCCTGGCTGGCGCCGCCGGAGAACAGATTGCCGCCGGATACTGAGGTCGCACTGCCGATCAAACCGCTAAACGAAAGCTTGGGGTAGAACTCGGCGATGGCCACGCCGATGCGCGCGTTCGACGCGGCCAGGCGCCTCTCGGCCACGATCAGATCAGGACGCCGACGCAACAGGTCACCCGGCGATCCCGTGGCTTCGATGCGCGGCGGCGCCGGTATCGTTTGCCGCTTCGTCCCCTGCTCCGCCGTCCCGGCGCCGGAATCGGCCAGCTCCTCCCGGTGGGTCCCGGGCGCCGTGCCGAGCATCACGTCCAGCGCGTTCATGGAGGTATCGAGTGCCGCCTCCAGCACCGGCAACGAGGCGCGTACTTCCGCCAAGGCGCCTTCGACTTGCCGGACCTGCAATTCGGCCGCCAGCCCCTTGCCGTAAAGCAGATTGAGCGTCGACAAAAGCTCTTGTTGCGTTTTCACCTGCCCGCGCGCGATGTCGAGGCGGGTTTGCAGGCCTCGGATGCCGATATAGATGTCGGCGGTCTGCGCAGCCACGGCCAGCCGGGTCGCGATCGCGCCGGCCTCCGAGGCGTGATAGTCGGCCAGCGCCGCTTGGCGCCCGCGCCGCAGGCCGCCGAACACATCCAGCTCCCAGCCCACGCCCAGATTGGCCTCGTAAGAATTGCCGTAACGATCGAAATCCGGCTGTGAATTCAGGATTCGCCCGAGCGGAGTTTCCACCGACTGATAGGCGCGTGCGCCTTGGGCGCTGACGGAACCGGACGGCAGCAGCGCGGCGTCGGCGGCGCCGACACCCGCCCGGGCCTGGGCCACCCGGGCCGATGCCTGGGCCAAGTCGAGGTTCTGCGCCAGCGCCAGCGTGACGTAGCGCGTCAGCTGCGCATCGCCGAAGCCGTCCCACCAGGCGATCAGGTCGGCGCTGGCGGTGGCCTGGCGCTGCTCGACGGCGGCTTGCCCGAGGTAACGCTCCGGCAGAGGTGTGGCGGGCCGGCTGTAATCCGGTCCGACGGCGCAACCCGCCACACCAGCGGCGGCAAGTATCAGGATAGAGCGTTTGAGCAGCATGGGAATTTCCACGGAAAGTGACGATTTAGTGACTATATCACCTAATCGTCACTCGTTGTACAATCTTCAAACACCGAATAAGACCAACCTCATGACCAAACCAAGCACTCCCTCCTCCTCAGCGCGCGGCCCCGCCGATCACGACGTGCGCGACCAGATCCTCGTCGCCGCGACTGAACATTTCCGTCTGTACGGCTACGAAAAAACCGCCGTCTCCGACCTGGCCAAAGCCATCGGTTTTTCCAAGGCGTATATCTATAAGTTCTTCGAGTCCAAGCAGGCCATCGGCGAGCAGATCTGCGGCAACTGCCTGCGCGAGATTGAAAGCGACATCCGGACCGCCGTCGACGGCACCGACCGCCCGCCCGAGAAGTTGCGCCGTCTGTTCAAGACCGCCGTCGAATCGAGCCTGCGCCTGTGTTTCGAGGATCGCAAGCTGTACGACATCGCGGCCTCCGCCGCGACCGAGCAGTGGCCGACCGTGCGCGCGTACGAGGAACGCATCGGTCTCTTGCTGCAAGACGTGCTGCGCCAGGGTCGCGAGAGCGAGGATTTCGAGCGCAAAACGCCGCTCGACGAGGCTGCGGCGGCCATTTATCTGGTGATGCGTCCGTATCTGAACCCGGTGCTCCTGCAGCACAGCCTGGAACACACGGCCGAGGCGCCCACCCTCCTCTCCAGCCTGGTGCTGCGCAGTCTTTCCCCGTAACACTCCAATGATTGAATGTGACCATTGACAAATATGGTCACTCGTTACAAAATGAGATCCTGTTCAGTTCTCTACGGGATTCCCATGCTTGGCCATCGCTTTGCTCTCTCCACCATCTTCGCCGCCTTGCCGTTGGCACTTGCCGCCTGCGGCGACAAGACGCCGCCCGATCCGCGCAGCGCCGCGCCGCTGGTGCGCACCGCCACCGTCGAAGCGACGGCTGGCGCCGCCCCGCGCAGCTTCACCGGCATCGTCGCCGCACGCGTACAAAGCGATCTGGGCTTCCGGGTTTCCGGCAAGGTGCTGGAGCGGCTGGTCGACGCCGGCCAGAGCGTCAAGCGCGGACAAACATTGATGCGGATCGACCCCGTCGACCTGAAGCTGGCCGCCAGCGCCCAGCTGGAGGCGGTCGCCGCCGCCCGCGCCCGCGCCCGCCAGGCTACCGACGAGGAAGCGCGCTACCGCGATTTGCGCGGCACCGGCGCGATCTCGGCGTCGGCCTACGATCAGGTCAAGGCGGCGGCGGACGCCGCAAAGGCCCAGCTCAACGCGGCCGAATCGCAGGCCGAAGTGGCCCGTAACGCCAGCCGCTACGGCGAGCTGGTGGCGGACGCCGACGGCGTCGTCATGGAAACGCTGGTCGAGCCGGGCCAGGTCGTCGCCGCCGGACAGGTTGTCGTACGTCTGGCGCGCGCCGGCCAGCGCGAGGCCGTCATCCAGCTGCCGGAAACCCTGCGCCCGGCGCTGGGCTCGACCGGCCTGGCCACGCTGTACGGGAAGGAAGGCGCCGCCGTTCCCGCCAGGCTGCGGCAGCTCTCCAACGCCGCCGACCGCCAGACCCGCACTTTCGAAGCGCGCTATGTGCTCGACGGCGAGCTGTCCGACGCGCCGCTGGGCACGACCGTCGCGATCCAGATCCCGGACGGCCACGCGGCCACGCAAGCGGGTTGGTCGGTGCCGATCGGCGCCCTGTTCGATCAGGGCAAGGGACCGGGCGTCTGGGTGATCCAGGGCACGCCGGCCAAGGTGGGCTGGCGGCCGGTAACGGTGCAGCGCGTCGGCGACGACAGCGTGCGCGTCGCCGGCCAGCTCAAGCAAGGTGACAGGGTGGTCGCGCTGGGCGCGCACATGCTGCGTGAAGGCCAGGCGGTGCGCCTGGACGGCCAGCCCGCAACAGCCGCAACGGCTACCACCGTTGCCGCCGCCTCGCCAACAACGGCAGCGGGAGCCCGGCCATGAGCGAAGGTCGTTTCAACCTGTCGGCGCTTGCCGTGCGCGAGCGCTCCGTCACCCTGTTCCTGATCTGCCTGATCACTTTGGCGGGCGTCGTGTCCTTCTTCAAACTCGGGCGGGCGGAAGACCCCGCCTTCACGGTCAAGGTGATGACCGTCATCACCGCGTGGCCCGGCGCCACCGCGCGCGAAATGCAGGACCAGGTCGCCGAAAAGCTGGAAAAGCGGCTGCAAGAGCTGCGCTGGTACGAGCGCGCCGAAACCTATACCCGCCCCGGCCTGGCCTTCACCACCTTGACACTGCTCGACAGCACGCCGCCGTCCGAGGTGCAGGAGCAGTTCTATCAGGCCCGCAAAAAGGTCGGCGACGAGGTGGGCAATCTGCCGTCCGGCGTGATCGGACCGATGGTCAACGACGAGTACGCGGACGTCACCTTCGCCCTGTTCGCGCTCAAGGCCAAGGGCGAGCCGCAGCGCTTGCTGGTGCGCGACGCCGAGACGCTGCGCCAGCGGCTGCTGCACGTGCCCGGCGTGAAAAAGGTCAATATCGTCGGCGAGCAGCCCGAACGTATCTTTGTCGAGTTCTCGCACGACCGTCTGGCGACCCTGGGCATCAGCCCCCAGGAGGTGTTTGCAGCGCTCAACGCCCAGAACGTACTGACGCCGGCCGGCTCGGTGGAAACCAAGGGGCCGTCGGTGTTCCTGCGCCTCGACGGCGCCTTCGACGAATTGCAAAAAATCCGCGACACGCCGGTCGTGGCCCAGGGCCGCACGCTGAAATTGTCGGACATCGCCACCGTCAAGCGCGGCTACGAGGACCCGGCCACGTTCATGATACGCAACGGCGGCGAGCCGGCACTGCTGCTGGGCATCATCATGCGCGACGGTTGGAACGGCCTCGACCTCGGTCAGGCGCTCGACAAGGAAGTCGGCGCCATCAACACCGACATGCCGCTGGGTATGGCGCTGACCAAGGTCACCGACCAGGCCGTCAATATCAGCTCGGCGGTCGATGAATTCATGGTCAAGTTCTTCGTCGCGCTGCTGGTGGTGATGGTGGTGTGCTTCGTCAGCATGGGCTGGCGCGTGGGCATCGTCGTCGCGGCGGCCGTGCCGCTGACCCTGGCGGTGGTGTTCATCGTCATGGCCGCGACCGGCAAGAACTTCGACCGCATCACGCTCGGCTCGCTGATCCTCGGGCTGGGCCTGCTGGTGGACGACGCCATCATCGCCATCGAAATGATGGTGGTCAAGATGGAGGAAGGCTACAGCCGCGTCGCCGCCTCGGCCTACGCGTGGAGCCACACCGCCGCGCCGATGCTGTCGGGCACCCTGGTGACGGCGGTCGGCTTCATGCCCAACGGCTTCGCCCGCTCCACGGCCGGCGAATACACCAGCAATATGTTCTGGATCGTCGGCATCGCGCTGATCGCCTCGTGGGTCGTGGCCGTGGTGTTCACGCCCTATCTCGGCGTCAAGCTGCTGCCGGAACTCAAACAGGTCGAAGGCGGCCATGAGGCGCTGTACGACACGCCCCGCTACAACCGCTTCCGCCGTGTGCTGGCGCGCGTGATCGCCCGCAAGTGGCTGGTCGCCGGCGCCGTCGTCGGCCTGTTCGCGCTGTCCGTGGCGGGCATGGCCGTGGTGAAAAAGCAGTTCTTCCCGGTCTCCGACCGGCCCGAAGTACTGGTCGAGGTGCAAATGCCGTATGGCACGTCCATCGCGCAGACCAGCGCCAGCGCCGCCAAGGTCGAGGCCTGGCTGGCCAAACAGCCGGAGGCGAAAATCGTCACCGCCTACATCGGCCAGGGCGCGCCGCGCTTCTTCCTGGCGATGGGCCCGGAACTGCCGGACCCGTCGTTTGCCAAGATCGTCATCCGCACCGACAGCCAGGAACAGCGCGAGGCGCTTAAACGCCGCCTGCGCGAGGTGGTCGCCGGCGGCATCGCCCCCGAGGCGCGGGTGCGCATCACCCAGCTGGTCTTCGGTCCCTACTCGCCGTTCCCTGTCGCCTACCGCGTCAGCGGACCGGACCCGGAAAAACTGCGCGGCATCGCCGCCGAGGTGCAGCAGGTGATGAACGCCAGCCCGATGATGCGCACCGTGAACAACGACTGGGGCACCCGCGCGCCGACTCTGCACTTCACGTTGCAGCAGGACCGCTTGCAAGCGGTGGGCCTGAGTTCGAGCGCGGTGGCGCAGCAACTGCAATTCCTGCTGAGCGGTGTGCCGCTGACGGCCGTGCGCGAAGACATCCGCACCGTGCAAGTGATGGCGCGTTCGGCCGGCGAGCTGCGGCTCGACCCGGCCCGCATCGCCGACTTCACGCTGACCGGCGCCAACGGCCAGCGCATTCCGCTGTCGCAAGTGGGCACGGTGGACGTGCGCGCCGAGGAGCCGGTCATGCGCCGGCGCGACCGCGTGCCGACCATCACGGTGCGCGGCGACATCGCCGAGGGCCTGCAGCCGCCCGACGTGTCGGCCGCCATGACCGCACAGCTGCAACCGCTCAAGGACCGGCTGCCGGCCGGCTACCGCATCGACGAGGCCGGCTCCATCGAGGAGTCGGGCAAGGCGATGCAAGCGATGCTGCCGCTGTTCCCCATCATGCTGGCGGCCACCTTGCTGATCCTGATCTTCCAGGTGCGCTCGATCTCGGCGATGGTCATGGTTTTCCTGACCAGCCCGCTCGGCCTGATCGGCGTGGTGCCGACCTTGCTCGTGTTCGCGCAGCCGTTCGGCATCAACGCGCTGGTCGGGCTGATCGCGCTGTCGGGCATCCTGATGCGCAACACCTTGATCCTGATCGGACAGATCCACCACAACGAGGCAGCGGGACTGGCGCCGTTCGAGGCGGTGGTCGAGGCCACCGTGCAGCGCGCCCGGCCGGTGGTGCTGACCGCGCTGGCGGCGATCCTGGCCTTCATTCCGCTAACGCATTCGGTGTTCTGGGGCACGCTGGCCTACACGCTGATTGGCGGCACCTTCGCCGGCACCGTGCTGACGCTGGTGTTCCTGCCGGCGATGTATTCGATCTGGTTCAAGATCCGGCCCGGGCCGGCTCCCACCGCCGCTCACGGGCACGGCGCCACGCCAGGCGGCGCTCCCAACGTCTCGACCGTCACGACGGCCGGCGCGCTTGGTAAGCTGAGCGGTACGGCAAGGAAGGAAAACCAGGCCTGATACGCAACCCTGGCGCATTGTCCGGTGGTTGCGGGATCGCAGATGCGCGCCCGCACCAGGCGGATGCAGCTCGGGCCGTAGGGATTCTGCATGCAGTTGATTCGGTTGTTGGCCGGGCACGCCGGCAGCAATGCGGTCGGTATTTCGGTGATGGCTGCCGCGCCGGTGCCGGCCAGCGCCAAATAGTCGATGCGAACGTGGTTGTCCGTGACCGGCGCACCGAGCGACAGCGCCCCGGCGGAATCGCGGAAGATGGCCCGCCGCCGCACAAGGGCCATGGCGGCCGGGTCGCTGAAGTCGGCGTTCGCCGCCGCCGCCGCCGCCCGCTGCGTGACCACTTGCAGCGTATTGAACATGTAGAGCATACGCGCCACTTCGACCACGCCGCAGACGATGGCCAGAAACAAGGTGATCACAATGGCGAACTCGGCTGTCACGGCGCCGGCACGGCGACGGGGATGCAAAAGTTTTGGTGGCATGGCGTCATCTCCCCAGGTAGGGGTGGGTAACATCGGCAACCAATCGCAGGTTTAGTTGCGTATAGCTGGCGAAGAAGATATCTTCCATGAACAAGGTGATATTGACCCGCACCACCGCCGGCGTGGCGAAGCCCACGCACGCCGTGCCATCGCAGGTGATCACAAGCGCGTAGGGGAAGGAACCCGGCGCCAGCTCGGCCAGTTCCTGCGCCACGATCGCCTCCGCAACAGCTGTCACCGCCGCCCCCCGTGTCGGGTTGCCCATCTCGCTGACGGGCGCCTTCGACAAATAGCGCGCGGCGTCCTGCGCCGCGTACTGGAGCGCGGTGTAGTGCCAGAAGACCCGGCCCAGATACAGGGGAAACGCCAACAGCAGCACCAGCACCGGCAGGACGATGGCCAGTTCGACGGCGGCGATGCCGCGCTGGCGCCGGACGCCGCCCTGGTCGGCGCGCCTCATGGATAGAGCTCCACCGCACCGCCCAACGATTGCTCGGCCACCAATCCGCCGAACTCGGCGTAGACGCTGGTGGCGGTGGCCGGCACCGTCATCAGAAACTTGCCGATGCCAAGCACCGTGGCCGTCGACAGCGCGCCGGCGGGCACCGGACAGGACAGCAGCGCGACGTTCAACACGCGGCGGCCCGCCACGCCCCTGCGCGCCAGCGGCGGCGCCTGGAGGTTGACGCCGCTCGCGTTCTTGTAGGGGGTCGAGCTGCCGCCCGGGTACGACGCGGCGGCCGTCGGCGCCGACGGCCCGTACAGCGAACTCCAGGCGGAGGTGACGAACGGCGTATAGCCTGCGGCGGGCTCGGACGCCCCCGCGACATACGAGCTGTATTGCACCGCCCTGGCGTAGGCCCACAGCGGGCCGTACATCGGGCCGGTGGTGCCGGCTGGCTGCGGCAGCGGATCGGCAACGGTCCACAACTTGCCGCTGGCGGTGCTCGCTTGCGCAACCTGGCCCGCAGGCGCCACGCTCATCCAGGGCGTGCCGCTGGCGGCGGCCCCGAACGTGTACTGCCGGATATTGGTGTCGGGGGGCGCGGTGGCATAGGTGCATAGCCCGCCCAGGTAGAGGTCGAAGCGCGAATTGAGCTGGTTGAACAGCGACGCCAGCGGGAACGGACGGCCGACCCTGAGGGTGCCGCCGGTCACGCGCGGCATCGCCAGTTGCCCGGCACAGACATAGGGACCGACCGTGGCCGGCGCGACGTTGGCCGCCGCGCCGGCCACGCCGGGCGGCGAAAACGGGTCGATGACGAAGTTCTCGGCGGCCGTGCCGTTGGGATTAAGTTGCATCAGGTTGTAGGCGACGCCGCGCCGGAAGCCGTACTGCACCAGTTCGACGTTGGCGGGCGGTCCCGCATTGGCGCGCGGGGCCGCCTCGCTGTTGGACAGCGCGCACACCGCCAGCGGCACGACGTCGATCGTCGAGCGCCCCGCCACCGCCGTCAAGGAAACGTCCATCGCCGAGAACGACCCGGACAGCACGCGCATGAAAAACAGCTCGACATGCCCCATTGCAGCGTCCAGATTGCCGGTGACCGCGCGCGCGTAGGTCAGGCCATTGGGAGCACTGCGGGCCGTGCTGGCGTCGACCCAGCCGCCGTTGGGCGACGCGCTGAACGACAGCGCCTGATCGCCCCAAGCAATGGCGTGCTGATTGTATTGATACTTGAGCGCATTCATTGCCACCAGCGCCTGGGCCGTGGCATTGTTGACGCCGGCCAGCGTGCCGTTAAGCTGGCGCGCCGCCGTCAGCGCCGCCACATTGGCCACCGCCTGCAACTCCGCGCGGCGGTTGTACACCCGTCCGAGATCGAGCCCGATGCCGACAAATCCCACCAGGCAGGCGAGCATCAGCCCGAAGACGATGGCGATGGCGCCTTGCTGCCGTTTCCTGAGGTTGCTGCCCTGCTCCATACATTTGCCTCCGGCCGTGATCCATGGTGGAGAGACTATTGTAGCGAGGCAATTAAACCGGGAAGTTGACGAGCAACAAGAAAACGCGACACTGATTTACCGGGTTGGTTAGCGGCTTACTCCCACGCCCGCGCCGCCGAGCGATGGATGGTCCATGTGAAGCCGGCGCCGACTGACAGCCCGCTGTTGCGCAGGAACAGCGGGCTGTCGCGGTTGCTCGCGTGGCTGTAATTGTCGTAGCGGGTGAAACCGAACACGCGCCAATCCGGCGACAGCCGGCGCGACAGGCTCAGCCCGAGCCTGGTCATCATGAGCCCGCCCGAGGCGTGGTAGACCGGTCGGGTCGCCGTCGCGTACTGCGGCTCGACCTCATAAAAATACCGATGCAGGCGCGCGCTGCCGAATACCGCGCCGACATTGGCGTCGGCCTGCCACTTGCCAGTGGCGTCGCCGGCCTCGGCCACCAGGCGCGGCTCGAACACCAGCCCCTGGCGACGGAACCCGCTTTTGAGCTCGACGGGCACCCGCAGCGGCAGCTCCAGGCGCACGCGGCTGGTTGCCGTGGGCTCGGCCAGCAACACCTTCAGGCGCGGGCCGAATTCGAGCAGCGAACGCAAATCCGGCATGCCGGCGCGCACGGCGACATCGTCCGAGCGCGCCGGCAGCGACAGCGCGAAACCGACGTCCAACTCGACGCGTTCGGTATTAATCAGGCGCGCGCCCACGCCGGAACGGTCGGCGCGCAGCACCTTGCCACGGTAGATCAGCATGGGCAGCACCAGCGCGCGGGTGGAGCGGTCTTCGGAGCCGGGATAGGCTGGCGTTGACGCGGCGCCGCCGAACAGGCCGACCTCCCACAATGGCAAATCGGGATCCGGCATCGGCGCCAGCTGCTGGGCGCCGGCCGGCGCGGCCAGCGCCAGCAGCATCAACGGCGCCAGCGCGCTACTTGCCCGAACGCGGAGCGTCATGGTTGTACTCCGAGAGGGTTGCGATACATGGGACTTCCTTCGACGTTATGCGGTGATGTAAAAACGAACACGATACCATGCCCATCCCCGTACCGGCACGGCCAGCCCTCCGGCAATATCCGGTAAGATCACGCACCGCCCCCAGCAGGTTCATCCGAATGAGCGTTTTATTGCAAGAGCATCTGTATTTAGTGGATTGGCCCATCGACAGCGCGACGGCGGTCCCCGTCACGTGTATCCGCTTCCAGCCGGCGCCTATCGACGCCGGGAGCTTCCGTTCGGCCGGTATCGACTATCCCGCCCACATCGCCGCCGCCTTGCCCAAGCGGCAGAAGGAGTTCTTTTACGGCCGATTGTGCGCGCGATCGGCGATGGCGCCGCTGCGTCGGGATCCCCCCCAAATCGGCACCGGCCCGATGCGTGAACCGCTCTGGCCGGCAGGTCTGATCGGCAGCATCACGCACGCGGCCGACATGGCGGCGGCCGTGGTGCTGCCCGTCTCCCTGGGCTATCACGGCGTGGGCATCGATATCGAGACCATCCTTGGCGGCCAGGGCGCGCAGGAAGTGCGCGCCATCGTCGCCAACGAGGGCGAACTGCGCTATCTGGCCGGGTTTGACGACACGCTAGGCGCCAACGTCCCCTTGACACTGCTTTTTTCCGCCAAGGAGAGCTTCTTCAAAGCCGTGCATGGCGAGGTACGGCGCTACTTCAACTTCGACGCGATCGAACTCGAGCACATCGATCTGTCCACGCAGCGCATGCGCTTTCGCGTGTGCGAAGACCTCACGCCGCGCTTGCGGCCCGGCATGCGCTGCGATATCCGCTTCAAAATCCTCGACGTTACCCACATCGCCACCCTGTGCCTTTGGCGCCGCGAAACCGGACATGCTTAGCCACCAGGGCCGGGCGCCTGCCAACGTGCCGGCGGATTCAGTCCGGATACTTTACAATCGCACACCATATTGCGGCCTCGTCGATACTGCGCCGCAGATAAAGCATTCAACATTTTCGCAAGGAACCCCATGAGCGCCACTGACCAACCCCACTACACCGCCGAAGAAAAACGCAAGCGGGTATTCGCCATCATCAGCGCCTCGTCCGGCAATCTGGTCGAATGGTTCGACTTTTATGTCTACTCGTTCGCCTCGATCTACTTCGCCAGCCAGTTCTTCCCCAGCGGCAACTCAACCGCCGAGTTCCTGAAGGCGGCTGCGGTCTTCGCGGTGGGCTTCCTGATGCGCCCGATCGGCGGCTGGATGTTCGGCCGCATCGCCGACCGCGTCGGCCGCAAGAAGTCGATGGTCATTTCCGTGCTGATGATGTGTGGCGGCTCGCTGGCGATCGCGGTGCTGCCGACCTACGCCACCATCGGCGTGGCCGCGCCGATCCTGCTGCTGATCATCCGCATGTTCCAGGGCCTGTCGGTGGGCGGCGAGTACGGCACCACCGCCACCTACATGAGCGAAGTGGCGCTGCGCGGGCAGCGCGGCTTCTTCTCGTCGTTCCAATATGTGACCCTGATCGGCGGCCAGTTGCTGGCGGTGCTCACGGTGGTGGTGCTGGAGCAGTTCCTCAACGACGCCGAACTGAAGGCCTGGGGCTGGCGCATCCCGTTCGTGATCGGCGCCATCGCCGCCGTGGTCTCGCTGATGCTGCGCCGCACCCTGCACGAGACCATCAAGCCGGAGGACAGCAAGAACAAGGACGCCGGCACGCTGGCGGGCATCTTCAAGAACCACCGCGCCGCCTTCATCACCGTGCTCGGCTACACCGCCGGCGGTTCGCTGATCTTCTACACCTTCACCACCTACATGCAAAAGTACCTGGTCAACACCTCCGGCATGCCGGCCAAGACGGCCAGCGTGGTGATGACCGGCGCGCTATTCCTGTACATGTGCATGCAACCGCTGTTCGGCACGCTGGCCGACCGCATCGGCCGGCGCCATTCGATGATGCTATTCGGCGCGCTGGGCGCGCTGGCGACCTACCCGATCCTGGCCATCCTGCGCGGCAACACCAGCCCGTACATCGCCTTTGCCCTGATCACGGTGGCGCTGGCGATCATCAGCCTGTACACCTCCATCGGCGGCCTGGTCAAGGCCGAAATGTTCCCGCCGGAAGTGCGCGCGCTGGGTGTCGGATTCTCCTACGCCATCGCCAACGCCATCTTCGGCGGTTCGGCCGAGTTCGTCGGTCTCAGTTTCAAGAACCTCGGCCACGAGAACTGGTTCTTCATCTACGTCACCGTCATGATGGTGGTCGCCTTCCTGTTCAGCATGCGCCTGCCGAAAACGCCGTCGTATCTGCATACGGATCACTGAAGCCCGGACATGTCGGCCGGCATGGCCGGCATGGCCGGCAATTACGGTAGGATGTCACAAACCGCGCAGCCCGCGCGTCTAGCAGGCAAGACCACCTCTTTTGCCGACACCATGACCGACGCCGCCGCCTTCACCACCCTCAGACCCCGCCTGTTCGCCATCGCCTACCGCATGCTTGGCGTGCGGGCCGACGCCGAGGACGTGGTGCAGGACGCCTGGCTGCGCTGGCACGGCAGCGACCAGCAAGCGGTGCGATCGGCCGAGGCCTGGATCGTCACCCTCACCACCCGCCTGGCCATCGACCGGCTGCGCGCGCGCCAGGCCGAGCGCGACACCTATGTCGGCTGGTGGCTGCCCGAGCCGGTCGTCGAGCTCGACGAGCGCACGCCCGAAAGCAGCGCCGAGATGGCCAGCGAGGTCTCCATGGCTTTTTTATGGGTGCTCGAGCGCCTCTCGCCCGAGGAGCGCGCCGCCTTCCTGATGCGGCAAGTATTCGATCACGACTACGCCGACATCGCCGACATGCTGGGCAAGAGCGAAGCAGCCTGCCGCCAGATGGTGCACCGCGCCCAGGAGCGCCTGCGCCAGCAACTCCCGCGCTTCGACGTGCCCAGGGACACCCACCGCGCGCTGCTGGGACGCTTCATGGCCGCCGCCCAGGCCGGCGACCGCGCGGCCATGAAGACCATGCTGGCCGACGACGTGCAACTGGTGTCCGACGGCGGCGGCAAGATTAAATCGTTCCTGCGCATCCTGCGCGGCGCCGGCCGCGTGGCGGGCGTGTTCTGGTCGCTGGAACATCAGTATCCGCGTCATGTCGCCTACCGTCAGGCCAGGGTCAACGGCGAGCCCGGATTGCTGCGCTATGTCGAGGGCAAGCTGGAATCGGCACAGTCGTTTGTGATCGAGGACGGCCGCATCGTGACAGTTATGGTGGTGCGCAACCCGGACAAGCTGGCGGCAATACCGCACACTATTTTCTAAAAGCTGTCACAGCCGCCAGGCGCGGCCCGTCTAACAGGGTATGAGCGGCGCAGTGGTGCGCCCTCCTTCTTCTGAAAGGCATCATCATGACGCAAACCGCCCGCATTTCCTCGTTTTACTCGGTCGCCCCGGCCAATCTGCACGCCATGATCGCGCTGTCGGCGTCGGTCAAGAAAAGCTCGCTCGGCGTGCGCCTGGTCGAACTGGTCAACCTGCGCGTGTCGCAAATTAACGGCTGCGGCGTGTGCGTCGATATGCACTGGCGCGACCTGATCAAACAAGGTGCCGACCCGCGCCACCTGAACGCGATCGCCGGCTGGCGCGAGGCGCCCGCGACGTTCTTCAGCGACAGCGAACGCGCCGCCCTCAACTGGGCCGAGGCCGTCAACGCGCTGCCGCATAAACAGCCCGGCGATGCCGATTTCGGGCTGCTCAAGGAGCATTTCAACGACACCGCGATTGCCGAGCTGAGCTATGCGATCGCGGTCATTCGTGGTTGGAACGTGATCAACGCCAGTTTGCATAATCAAATCCCCGAGGTTCCGGCGCCCGGATTCTAGGCTCCGTCGCGTCCGTCTGTCGGGGTGCGGGCTACCCTCGGCGGCGCACTGTTGCAACAGCGCACAGGAACGTTTTCAAATTGTTAAAGAAGCGCGATTTTTTGCGTAACAAGGAGTAACATACTTTCTACATATCAATATTCGAGCTTTTATCGTGAACCAATCTGATCGCCGTGCACCGTTTTCAATCGGCGTTGCGCTGTTTCTTGCCTTTGCCCCGCAGCAGAGCCAGGCGCAGGCCACCGACATCTCCCCATCCGACGAACTGAGCACCCTTCCGCTGGAGAGCCTGATGGAGGTCACCATGGTGACCTCCGCCTCCCGCTTCGCCCAGCGCGTCAGCGAGGCGCCGTCGGCGGTCTCGGTGCTGACGTCGCAGGACGTCCGCGAGCACGGCTGGCGCACCCTGGGGGCCGCCCTGGCCACCCTGCCCGGCCTGTACGTCTCCAGCGACCGCAACTACGACTACCTCGGCGCACGCGGCTTTCTGCGGCCGGGCGACTACGACAGCCGCTTCCTGCTGCTGATCGACGGCGTGCGCGTCAACGACAGCGTGTACGACCAGGCCTCCATCGGCGGCGACAGCCTGGTCGACATGGACCTGGTCGAGCGCATCGAATACGTGCCAGGTCCCGGCGCCGCCGTCTATGGCTCGAACGCGCTGTTCGGCGTCATCAATGTCATCACCAAGACCGGCAGCGCCATGGCCGGCCCCCAGGGCACGCTGTCGACCGGCAGCAAGGGCGAGCGGCGCGGACGCGCCAGCTACGGCTATCACGCCCAGGACGGCACCGACGTGCTGGTGTCGGTCAACGCATCCACGCGGCGCGGCGGCGCGCTGTACGCCGCCGAATTCGATACCCCGGAGCAGAACAACGGCGTGGCCGAAGGACTGGACTACCAGCGCACGCGGGGCGCCTTCTTCAAGGCCAGCCGCGACGGCTGGGGCTTCAGCGCCGGCCATATCACCCGCGTCAAGGGCGTGCCGACGGCCTCCTTCGGCGCCGTGTTCAATACGCCCAACTACACGCGCGACGCGCAAAGCTTCGCCAGCGCCTCCTTCAACGCCGCGCCCACCGACACGCTCGCCGTATCGACGCGGCTCGACTGGGGCCGCGCCGATTACCTCGGCGTGGGCAGCTACCCCAACGACCAGGGCGTCGCGCGCGTCAATGTCGACGGCGACCACGCCGCCTGGTACGGCCTGAACGCCAACGCCACGTACACCGGGCTGCGCGGACACAAACTGGTCACAGGCCTGGACTTCCAGCGCAATGCCCGGCGCGACCAGTTCAACTTCGACCCCGATCCGTACCAACAGCTGCTGGACGACCGCCGCGCCGACAATCGCCTGGGCGCCTACGTCGAAGACGAGATGCGCCTGACGCAAACGGTGATCGTCAACGCCGGCCTGCGCTTCGACCGCGACAGCATCACCGGCACCCGTTTCAACCCGCGCACGGCGCTGATCTGGCAAGGCACCGCGGCGGACACGCTGAAACTGATTTACGGCACCGCCTACCGCTCGCCCAACGCCTACGAGTCGTACTACGCAGTCGGCGTGGGCGAAGGTGGCCAGGCGGCCAACCCGAACCTGCGCGCGGAGGAGATTTCCACCTACGAAATGGTGTGGGAGCGCCGTCCGGACGCCTACAGCAAATTGTCGCTGTCGACGTTCCACTACCGCATCTCCGGCCTGATCACCCAAACCTTGCGCGAGGACGGCCTGCTGGTGTTCGACAACACCGAGCGCGCCTCGGCAAACGGCATCGAGCTGGCCGGCGAGCGCCTGTACGCGGGCGGCACCCGGCTGCGCGCCAACTACGCCTGGCAACATGTGCGCGACGGCGGCGGCGCCCGGCTGGTCAATTCACCGCGCCACCTGGCCAAGCTCAACGCCACCTGGCCGCTGCCGGGGACCGACGACACGGCCAGGCTCGGCGTCGAGGGCCAGTGCATGTCGGGCCGCCTGACCGCGAAGGCCGCCACCGCCGGCTATTGCACCTGGAATCTGACCCTGGTGCCGACGCGCCGGGGTCCGGGCGAACTCGATTGGTCGATCAGCTTCTACAACGCCGCCAATCGCGCCTATGCGGACCCGGCCGGCCCGGCCTTCGTGCAGGAATCGGTCAGCCGCGAGGGGCGCACCGTCACCGCCAAGATCGGTTATGCATTCTGAACCGCACGCCATGAAACTGCTGCTGTTGTGGTGCACGGCGCTGTCGCTGCTGGTGCTGGCGCGGGCCGGATGGGCGCAGTCCGACGACGCCGCGCTCAAGGCGGCATACGTCTACAACATCGCCCAGTTCACCACCTGGCCCGGCGCCGAAACGACACGCCCGTTGACAGTGTGCCTGAGTAGCGCGCATGCGCTGTGGGACAGCCTGCGCAAGCTGCAGGGCAAGCCGGTCGGCGAGCGCAAGCTGAACGTGCTCGAACCGGGACCGGGAACACAGTGCGACGTCGCCGTGCTGCGCGCCGGCGCCAGCCGCCCGGCCGCCGTCGGCGGTACCCTCGCCATTGTCGACGAGCCTAAAAATGGCTACGCCGGCGCCGTCGCGCTGGTCGAGGAGGACCAGCACCTGCGCTTCGACATCGATAACGCGGAAGCGGCGCGCGCCGGCCTGCGGTTCAGTTCCCGCCTGCTGCGGCTGGCAAGGAACGTCCGATGAAGCGCGAAATGAAGCACCAGCGCGCCCTCGCCCCGGCGCCGATCTCCAGCGCGCTCGGCACCGGCCAGATCATCGCGGCCGCCGCCGCGCTGGTGGTCGCCGGCGCCGTGCTGATCGCCTATCAACTGCTCGACATGCGCCAGTCGCTGATCGAAGGCGCCCGGGTGCAGGCGGCGATCGTGGCCGACAGCGTGACCGCGCCGCTGATGTTCGGCGACCGCGACGCCGCCCGCGATGCGTTGCGCGCGTTCCGTTACGCGCCCGGCCTGCGCGCCGTCGGCGTCTACGACAGCGACGGCAGGTTGTTTGCCGAGTTTTCCTATCCCGACAGCCGCCTGCCGGCGCGACAACCGCCTGACGACGCCGAACCGGACGGCATGATCACCGTGACCGACACCGTGCGCCACCGCGATGCGACGCTGGGCCGCACGGTGCTGCACACCAGCACCGCCAAGCTGCGCGCGGTGCTGCTGCGCTACCTGGGCCTGCTGGCGGTGGCTTCGCTGCTGGCCATGCTGGTGGTGGCGGTGCTGAGCCGCAAGACCCGGGCCCGCGTGGCCGCCGCCGAGCGCAAACTCGACTACATGGCGCACACCGACCACGTCACGCGCCTGCCCAACCGCCACGCCACCTACGCCCGCCTTGGCGCCGACCTCGAGCGCGCGCACGCGGCCGGGCAGCAACTGGCGCTGCTGCTGGTCGACCTCGACAACTTCAAGCTGGTCAACGACACC
Organism: Duganella sp. AC917; assembly: GCF_979258245.1. Lineage (NCBI taxonomy): Bacteria > Pseudomonadati > Pseudomonadota > Betaproteobacteria > Burkholderiales > Oxalobacteraceae > Duganella > Duganella sp. AC917. The sequence continues at coordinate 1,512,721 of NZ_OZ409848.1, read as the reverse complement.
GCCGGCCACGCCATCGGCGACGAACTGCTGCAGCATGTGGCCGAGGCGCTGACCGGCGCCGTGCGCGCGGGCGACCTGGTGGGACGCATCGGCGGCGACGAGTTCGCCATCATCGCCGGCCCTGTACCCGACCGCGCCGCCGCGCTGGCGCTGGCCGCCGGCGTGACGCGGGCGCTGCAATCGCCGTTCCAGCTCAAGGTCGGCGAGTTCTTCGCCACCGCCAGCGTGGGTTTCTGCCTGTATCCGGACGACGCGGGCACGATGGACGAGTTGATGAGCAGCGCCGACACCGCGCTGTACCACGCCAAGCACGGCGGGCGCAACCGGCTCGCCGAGTTCGTGCCGGCCATGACCGCCGCCACCCAGCGCCGCGCCGCGCTCGAACGCGAACTGCGCCGCGCTATCGAGCAGGACCGGCTCAGCGTGCACTACCAGCCGCAATTCGGCTGCGCCGACGGCGCGCTGGTCGGGGTCGAGGCGCTGCTGCGCTGGAACCATCCGGACCACGGCGCCGTGTCGCCGGCCGAATTCATTCCCATCGCCGAGGACAGCGGCTTGATCGTTCCGCTGGGACGGTGGGTGCTGCGACGCGCGTGCGAGCAGGTCGCCGCTTGGCAGCGCGCCGGCGCGCCGGCGTTGTCGTTGGCGGTCAACATGTCGGCCCGCCAGCTGCGCGAGCCGTGCTTCATCGACGATGTGACGCGCGCCCTGTCCGGCAGCGGCCTGGCGCCGGAACGGCTCGAACTGGAGCTGACCGAGAGCGTGCTGATGGAGGACGTCGACGGCGCCATCGGCTTCATGCAGGCGGTGCGCGCGCTGGGCGTGCGGCTGGCGATTGACGATTTCGGCACCGGCTACTCGTCGCTGGCGTACTTGCAGTGCTTCCCGATCAACCAGCTCAAGGTCGACCGCAGTTTCGTGCAAGTGCTGCCCAAACGTGGTGAAACCATCGTCCACGCCATCCTGGCGCTGGCGCGCGGCTTCGGCTTGTCGGTCGTGGCCGAAGGCGTCGAGGAGCAGGCGCAGCTGGACTGGCTGCGCGAGGCGGGCTGCGACATCGTCCAAGGTTTCCTGCTTGGCAAACCGATGCCGCCGGAGGAATTAGCCGAGCGCTATTTCCGCAGCCCAGATCCGGCGCCAAGCGGCCGCTAGCCGCCGCGCGATGCGCGTCATTCGGTCAACTCAATGGTGGTGCGCAGGCGGATGTCGTCCGATCCGGCGCCCACCATCAGCTCGAACTTGCCCGGCTCGGCCACCCATTGCAGCTTGCGGTTGAAGAACGCCAGGCTGTCGCGGTTCAGCGTGAAGCTGACTTGTTGCTGCTGCCCCGGCGCCAGCACGACCTTCTGGAAGCCCTTGAGCTCCTGCACCGGGCGCACGGTGGACGCGACCGGATCGCGCAGGTACAGCTGCACGATCTCGGTGCCCGCCACAGCGCCGGTGTTCGCCAAGGTGAACGACAAGGTAAGCTTGCCGTCGGCCTTGATGGCGTTCTGGCTCAGCTTGACGTCGCGGTACGCGAACGTGGTGTAGCTCAGGCCATGGCCGAAGGCGTAGCGCGGGGTGTTGGGCATATCGATGTAGCTGGACTTGTAGAGCACATCGCGCGGATCGGTCACCGGGCGGCCGGTCTGGTATTGCTGGTAGGTGATCGGAATCTGGCCCTGATGGCGCGGGAAGGTCATCGGCAGCCTGGCCGACGGGTTGACGGCGCCAAACAGCACGTCGGCGATGGCGTTGCCGCCCTCGCTGCCCGGCAGCCACGCGTACAGGATGGCCTTGGCCTGCTCGGCCACGTTCTCGAAGATCAGCGGGCGGCCGGCCAGGATCACCACCACCGGCGTCTTGCCGGCCGCCTTCAGCGCGGCGAACAATTGCCCCTGGCGTCCCGGCAGGCCGATATCGGCGCGCGACTTGGCTTCGCCGCTCATCTCCCACGACTCGCCGACGGCCAGCACCACGACATCGGCGTCGCGCGCGGCCGCCACGGCTGCCGCGAAGCCGTCATCGGTGGCGCAGGCGATGTCGCAACCGGCGGCAAAGCTCACGCGCGTGCCCGATCCGGCCTGCGCGCGGATGGCGTCGACCAGGTTGACCACGCGCTCCGCGTTCGACTTGACGATCCAGCCGCCTTCCAGATCGCGACGGGCCTCGGCCAATGGCCCGATGACGGCGATCGACTTCACGCCCCGTTTGAGCGGCAGCGCCCCGCCGTCGTTCTTGAGTAGCACAATCGACTTGGCGGCCGTCGAGCGCGCGGCGGCGCGGTGCGTCGGATCGTTGACGGCCTGCTTTTCACGCTGCGGATCGGAGAAGCGGTAAGGATCGTCGAACAGGCCGAGCTCGAATTTCTTGGTCAGCACGCGACGCACGGCGTCATCCACCAGCTTGACGTCGACCTTGCCCGCGCCGACCAGTTGCGCCAGCGACCCGCTGTAGGCGTTGCTCTCCATGTCCATGTCGCTGCCGGCGGTGATCGCCTTGGCGGCGGCGTCGGTCAGGTCGGCGGCGTAGCCGTGCGGGACCATCTCGCCGATCGAGTTCCAGTCGCTGACGACAAAGCCCTTGAAGCCCCAGGCGCCTTTGAGGATGTCCCGCTGCAGCAAGGCGTTGCCGGTGGCCGGCACGCCGTTGAGCGTATTGAACGAATTCATGAACGTCGCCGCGCCGGCGTCGAGCGCGGCCTTGAACGGCGGCAGGTAGGTTTCGTACAGCAATTGGTCGCTCATGTCGACGGCGTTGTAGTCGCGTCCGGCGATGGCTGCGCCGTACGCGGCGAAATGCTTGGCGGTGGCCATCACCGAACTGGTGCCGCCCAGCTTGGCGCCCTGGAAGCCGCGCACGCGCGCTTCGGCGATGCGGCTGCCGAGGAAGGCGTCCTCGCCGGCGCCCTCCATGACCCGGCCCCAGCGCGGATCGCGGCCGATGTCGACCATCGGCGCGAAGGTCCAGTGGATGCCGGCGGCCGAGGCCTCGCGCGCGGCGATGCGGGCCGACTGCTCGATGGCCTCCAGGTCCCATGACGCCGCTTCGCCCAGCGGCACCGGGAAGATGGTGTCGTAGCCGTGGATGACGTCGAGCCCGAACAGCAGCGGTATCTTCAGGCGCGACTGCATGGCAATGGCCTGCACCGCGCGCGTATCGGCCGCGCCCTTGACGTTGAGCATCGAGCCGACCTTGCCGGCGCGCAGATCGCTCTCTAGGTTGCGGCGCAGCTCCGATTCCGGCCCGGTGATGAATTGCTTGTCCGACAGCTGGTTCAGTTGGCCGACCTTTTCGCCCAGCGTCATCTGGCGCAGCAGCGCCTCGACCCGCGCCGGGATGGCCGCGCCCTCGGCCGCCCACGCGCCGTTGACGATCAATGCGAGCAAGGTGCTTGCCGCCGAGCCTACGATCCAGTTCCGTTTCATTCAGTCTCCCTGCCGGCGTGTGCCGTGTCTGTTGGTAAATACAAAAAAGTTGAGCCGCAAATATACACCCATGTCCGCCATCGTTGGGTTGCCTGCAGGCTCATCGATCCGGTTGATCCGCGATAAACGTCCGGCCGGCTTCCGTGCCTATAGTCCGAGTGCTGCGCCGGCCGTCCGATGCCGGCCTTCTTTCCTTGGAGCTCATCATGATCCAGCTATCCCGTACCATGGCCGCCGCTGCATCCTTCGCCGCCGCATTGTGCCTTGCCCCTCCCGCATCCGCGCAGTCGCAGGTGTCGGTGTATTACGATAATTTTGACTACACGCTGGTCGACCTCACGCCGGACGACGGCATCGACCCGGGCATCAGTTTTTACGGTTCCTCGATCAATGCCTCGGCATCCACGTACGACTCGCCGTATGGCCTCGGCACGCCACGCAGTACCATCACCGACAGCGCCACCTACGGCAGGGTGGAGTTCGCCATCAGCGACGGCGGCAGTTCCCTGACCGGCGGCTACAGCCCAACGAGCGGCAGCGCCACGCTCTTTGTCGGGCACGGCTCCGCGAATATCGCCGCGTCGTCTGTCGAGGCGTTCGTCCTCGCCCCGAACACGCAGATCACCTTCGAGGTCCGGGGAATCCTGAACGAACTGAACGGTCTCGGAGGCAATGCTTCGGCGAACCTGACAGCGATCGGAATGCTGTATCTGAACGGCGGCTCGACCGGGTACACCAGCTCCCTTTCCACCGCCGCCGGCGACGTTTATGACACGCTGTCCGTGGTGTTGCGTTCCGGCTCGGAAGAAACCTACGGCACGCTTGAATTCAGAAGCGAACTGTCGGCGCAGGTGACGCCGGTGCCGGAACCGGCGACCACGGCGATGATGATCGGCGGACTCGGCCTGGTTGGCGCGCTGGCCCGCCGGCGCCGCCGGTGAACGCCCCGCCTGGAAAATGTGGTGGTTTTACATCACCCAGGCGGATCTTTCCCCCGCCGCATAGCGGCCATACAAAAGCGACATGGTTTGCGGACGATTTCATCTAGGTAGGAACGGCGGATAGCGGTAAAATATCGGAATGATAAGTCCGCCATTTACCCGCCCCGCCCTGCTGCTGGCCTGCGCCATCGCCGCAGCCGGTCCGGCCGTCGCAGCCGATGGCGCGCCCACCCAGTCCTTCCCGCCCGACTATTTCTCGCAGTTCCAGCCGACCACGGCGATGGACATGGCAACCCGGCTGCCCGGCTTCGTCTTCGATGGCGGCAATCCGTCGCGCGGCGTCGCCGGCAACGTCCTGATCAACGGCAAGCGCCCGGCATCGAAGACCGAGCCGCTCGGCGACGTGCTGGGCCGCATTCCGGCGGCCGCGGTCGAACGCATCGAGGTGATCAACGGCGGTGGCGGCGGCATCGACATGCAGGGCTACCCCACGGTCGCCAACCTGCTGCTCAAGCAAATGGATCTGGTATCGGCCAGCACCACGGCGTCGAGCTATCTGACGGCCGACGGCGACCTGACGCCCTCGCTCGAAGGCAACTACAGCCTGAAGCGCGGCGACAAGAGCATCAACTTCACGCTCGGCTGGACGCGCTCGCCGGACACCGCGCAGGGCCAGGGACGCAAGACCACGGTGTACGCAGGCCAGACGCCGGCCGCCGAGGTGACGATGGCCGGCGCCGGCACGGCCGGCAACAAGATGGCGAAGTGGAACTACGGGCAAGAGCTGCTCGACGGGCAACTGACCTGGAACGGGGCCGTCAATCCCTGGACCTATCACTCCCAGGCCCGCTTCGACACCGACACGGGCGCCCTCAATAGCAACGACAACGCCGGACGCACCATCGAACAAGGGTTGGCCTATACGCGCGACCTGGCGCCCGGCACCAGCCTCGATCTCAAGGCGCTGTACCGCACCTCCGAGACGGACGCCGAGTCGTCGTTCTCGTCGAGCGGCCACACCTCGTACGCGGTCACGGGCACCAATGCCACCGAGCGCGTACTGGCCGCGCAACTGAGCTGGCAGACCTTGAACGGCATCGTGATGCGCGGCGGCATCGAACGCGCCGTCAACACCAACGACAGCGCCAACACCTACCAGGCCAACGCCGGCGCCGCCGCCGTGCCGACCGGCAGCGCCTGGGCGCAGGAGGAGCGGGTCGAAGGTCAGTTGTCGTCCGCCTGGCAACTCGACAATTCCCTCAGTGCCGAAGCCGGCCTGAAAGTGTCGCACGCCAGCCTGAGCGTGGGCGCCGGGCATCCCGATGCCAAGTCCCGTCTTTACCCAAAACCACGGCTGCGGCTGACGATGTCGCCGACGCCGTCGTTGCAGTTGCGGCTGCGGCTCGAGCGCGAAGTCAGCCAGCTCAACTTTGGCGATGGCGCCGGCTATTTCGGCATTCCCGACGAGACCTTGCGGGAAGATTACCCGGAGCTGGTGCCGGCCAAGACCTGGCTGTGCGAAGGCGCGCTGGAATACCGTTTTTGGGACCGGGGCACCGCCGTGCTGAGCTACACGCAATCGCACATCAGCGACGTCATCGACCGCATGCCGATGCGCTCGGCCACCGCCTCCTATGACGCTGCCGGCAATATCGGCGACGCCAGCGCCGATAGCGTCACCGGCATGCTGAACCTGCCGACCGACGACTGGGCCCTGCCGCAGGGGCTGCTGAAACTGTCGACCACCTGGCGTTCGTCGTCGGTGACCGATCCGACCACGCAGGAGTCGCGCCGGCTGTCCGGCGAGCAGCCGCTGGCCTGGCGCATCGAATTCTCGCAGGACTTGCCGCGCCAGCGCACCGCCTGGGGCTTTTCGGTCGACAACGGCTGGAGCAACGACAGCTGGCAGATCGCCGACCGCGCCACCAGCAGCGGCAGCGGCTGGGCGCGCGCCTTCATCAACTACCGGCCGGCGTCGAACGTGATGGTGACCTTGGAATTGAACAACCTCACCAGCCGCACCATCAGCTACGACCGCACCCACTATACGGGCGACCGGCTGGCGGGCGGCGTCGATTTCGTCGAGCACAACCTCACCCGCACGCAGCCGTTCGCCATGCTGCGCGTGCGGCGCGACTGGTAGCCGCCGCCCCGTCCTGTCCCGCATCCCTCTCCGCATCCGACCGATATCAATTTTGCTATCGAAAGCGTCGAATTTGGAATTGGTATTGATCGGCTTACTCTGCTAGCGTCACCCCTTATCCTGGCCATCACAAGAGCCTGCCATCCACGGAGTTGGGGAGACAAATGAAAAAACCTATCGCCTTCACGGCGTGTACGCTGCTGGCCGTTGTCGCTGCACACGCCAGCGCGGACACCAAACCACCGGCCGGCCTCGACGCCAACGGACATATGTTGCCGGTCGCGGCCGCCGCGACGCCGTCCTCAGCGTTTTCCTACGCATTGATCGAGCACGGCGTGCAAGTCCGCGTCGGCGGCGCCGTCAAGAACGTCATCTTCTACGGCCCCGCCACCGTGCGCGTCAACACCACGCTGGCCGACAATTTCTGGCGCCATCCGAGCATCGTCGTGACCGGCAAGCCGGCCGCCATCGCCTTCACAACCCGCGACGGCGCCGATAGCCTGACCCTGGAAAGCAAACAGCTGCACATCGTCATCGACAAGTCGAGCGGCGCCCTCACCTTCAAGGACGCGACCGGCAAGATCTACACGCAGGAACGCCGGACCGCGCCGCAGACGCTGAAGAAGATAGAGATCTCCGGCGCGCCGACCTACGAGGCGGAAAACACGTTCACACTCAAGCCCGATGAAGGCATCTACGGTTTCGGCTTCCTTGGCGAAGGCGAGCTGAATCGCCGCAACAAGGAGCTGTTGCTGGTGCAGACGAATATCGGCATCGTCATTCCGGTCATGATGTCGTCGGAACGCTACGGCATCCTGTGGGACACCTATTCCAAGATGCGCTTCAAGGACACGCCCGACGGCGCCTCGCTGTGGGCGGAAAGCGCGCCCGGCGGCGTCGACTACTATTTCATGGGCGGCAGCACATTGGACGATGTTGTCGCAGGCTACCGCGACCTGACCGGCGCGGCGCCGATGTACGCGAAGCAAGCCTTCGGACTGTTCATGAGCAAGGAGCGCTACGAGACGCAGGCGCGCCTGCTGGAGGTGGCGAATACCTTCCGCAAGGAACAGTTCCCGCTCGACTACATCGTGCAGGACTGGCAGTACTGGGGCAGCGACAAGGACGGCACCTGGAGCGGCATGATCTGGGATCCAGAGCGCTTCCCCGATCCAAAGGGCATGACCAAGGCCATCCACGATATGCATCTGAAATTGATGGTGTCGATCTGGCCGTCGGTCGGCAACGACACGGCGCTGGCAAGGGAACTCGATCAGAAGGGCTTGCGCTTCGAACCGCTGCACTGGATTTCGAAGAAGGCGCGCATCTACGACGCCTTCAGTCCCGAGGGACGCCAGATCTACTTCAAGCACGTCAAGAAAGGCTTGCTCGATGTCGGCGTCGATGCGCTGTGGATGGACGGCACCGAGGTGGAGGTCGGCACGGCAGCCCACAGCGCCGCCGATAACGAGCGCGACATCAAGGGACTCGGCAACAATGCGATGGGCGATTTCAGCCGCTACCTGAATCCTTACTCGCTGATGACCACGCTGGGCACCTACGAGGGACAACGCGCCACCAGCAACCGCCGCGCGTTGACCTTGACGCGCTCGGCCTGGGCTGGCGCGCAACGAACCGCCGCCACCTCGTGGTCCGGCGACACGCGGGCCAGCTGGAAAACCTTGCTCGAACAAATCAACGGCGGCGTTAACGTCACCATCACCGGCAACCCGTACTGGACCCAGGACACGGGCGGCTTTTTCGTCGGTGGCGATTTCCCGGGCGGTGAAAAGAATGCGTCGTATCGCGAGCTGTACGCCCGTTGGCTGCAATACGCGGCATTCAATCCGCTGATGCGCATCCACGGCACCGACATCGAGCGCGAACCTTACCGGTTCAAGCAATCCGACCCGGAGATGTACAAGTCGCTGCGCGACGCCGTGCACCTGCGCTACCGGCTGCTGCCATATATTTACAGCCTGAGCTGGAAAGTCACGCACGACGGCTACACGATGATGCGCGCGCTGCCGATGGATTTCCCGGATGACAAGGGCGTACGCAACATCAACGACGCCTTCCAGTTCGGGCCGTCGTTCCTGGTCCATCCGGTCACGCGCCAGATGTACCGTTTCCAGCCGCCACCACCGGACACCATCCCGGCCAGCGCGCTGCGCGCACCGGACGGCAAGCCGGGTCTGGCCGGACAGTACTTCGAAGGCACCGGCTTCGAAACGCCCAAAGGCAAGACGCTGGACGCCACCATCGACTTCCAATGGCCGGGGCCGCCACTGGCGGACATTCCGGGCGGGCTCACCAGCCTGGACAACTTCTCCGCGCGCTGGAACGGCGCCATCGTCGCGCCGGAAGATGGCGAGTACGAACTTGGCGTCGAAGGCGACGACGGTTTCCGACTGCTCATCGACGGCAAACCCGCGATCGACGACTGGAAGAATGGCGGCAAGCGATATGCCGGCACCAAGGTGACCTTGAAGCGCGGACAAAGCGTGCCGGTGTCGCTTGAGTATTTCCAAGGCAGCAACGAGCGCAATCTGCGGCTGGTGTGGCGCACGCCGTCGCAACTGGCCGGCGTCGCCAAGGACACCGGCAAACCTGACAGCACCATGCAAACCTACCTGCCGGCCGGCACCGACTGGTACGACTTCTGGACGCATGAGCGTTTTGCCGGCGGCAAGACGGTAGCCAAGGACGTGCCGCTCGACGTCTTCCCTCTGTATGTCCGGGCCGGGGCGATCGTGCCGATGGGGCCGGTGGTGCAATATGCGACCGAGCAGCCAGATGCGCCGTACGAGATCCGCGTCTATCCCGGCGCCGACGGCAAATTTACCGTCTACGAGGATGACAACGAGACCTACGAGTACGAAAAGGGGCGCTACGCAACCTATGACCTGGTCTGGAACGACGCCGCCAGGTCACTGACGGTGAGCGCCCGGAAAGGCAACTACCCGGGCCTGATCAAGACCCGCAAGCTCAATATCGTGCTGGCAGGCCCGAAGAACGCCACGGCGATCGAACCGGCAGGCGCCACAAAATCCATCACCTATACTGGCAAATCCGTCTCGGTGAAATTCTAGTCGATGACGCGGTGTGGACCAATGCTGGCACCCACAGGCTCTCGCCGTCTGCACGCAGCTCCGGTTCCAGCTTCATCGTGAATACTGCCTCTTTTGCCATGGCGCGATCTCGTTCGCATGTATGAACTTAGTTATACGTTTTCATTACATTGGGCGATGTCGAACCGCGTTGAGCAAGCCTGTGACGCTATGATTACTTCGAAATTGCGACCCAGCGCGAGCCTTGCCGGCTGCTTTCCATCGCCGCGTCCATGAACTTCAGTCCGGCGACGCCGTCGGTGACATCAGGCATCCCAAGCGTCAACTCGGGGATGGCTTGGCCGGCATTGATGGCGTGGATCTGCGCGGCGGCGTCGCGGTACAACTGCGCGAACGCTTCCAGATAACCTTCCGGATGGCCGGACGGTACACGGGTGGCGGCATCGGCCGCCGCGCTGCGCACCCGACCACGCGTCAGGCGCTGGGCGCAACCGCCCTGCGGCGTCAGCCACAATTCGTTCGGATTTTCCTGTTCGAAGCTGAGGCTGGCCTTGGTGCCGTACACCCGCAGCCGCAGGCCGTTCTCGCAACCGGTCGCCATCTGGCTGCTCCACAGCATGCCGCGTGCGCCGTTGGCGTAGCGCAGCATCACCTGCACGTGGTCGTCTAGCTGGCGCCCTGGCGTGAAGGCGTGCAGCTCGGCCAGGATTTCGTTCGGCAGCATGCCGCTGACATAGCCCGCCAGGTGATAAGCATGGCTGCCGATATCGCCCAGACAGCCGTTCGGACCGGCGCGCAGTGGATCGTTGTGCCAGTTGTTACGCTGGTATTCGTCGCTTTGATTGGCCGGCTCCGCCAGCCAGTCCTGCGGATATTCCACGTGCACCAGGCGGATCTCGCCGATCTCACCGGCCGCCACGATCGCGCGGGCGTGCCGCACCATCGGGTAGCCGGCGTAGACGTGGGTCAGCGCGAAGATCTTGTTGCGTTCGCGCGCCAGGGCCGCCAGCGCTTCGCCCTCGGCCAGCGAGATCGCCAGCGGCTTGTCGCAGATGACGTGTATGCCCGCCTCCAGGAAAGCCGTCGCCATCGGCGCGTGCAGATAGTTCGGCGTGACGATGGCGACCGCGTCGATACCGTCCGGCCGCGCCGCCTCGGCGCGCGCCATCTCCCGGTAGTCCGCATAGCTGCGCGCCGAGCCCAACCGCAGGCCGGCCGCGCTGGCAGCCGCCTTCTCCGGATTGCTGGACAGGCTGGCCGCCACCAGTTCGTAGCAGTCGTCCAGGCGACCGGCGATGCGGTGCACCGCGCCGATGAAGGCGCCGTCGCCGCCGCCCACCATGCCAAGTCGAAGTCGTCGTTCCACGGTCATATCAGTTCTCCAGTCCCATCAATGCGCGGACCTGCTGCAGGTCCGCGCCGCTGCCGGCGAAATCGTCAAACGCACGGCTCGCCACACGGATGATGTGGCTACGGATGAAGTCCGCGCCTTCGCGCGCGCCGTCCTCGGGATGCTTGAGCGCGCATTCCCATTCCAGCACCGCCCAGCCAGGGTAATTGTATTGCGCCATTTTCGAGAAGATGGCCTTGAAGTCGATCTGGCCGTCACCGAGCGAACGGAAACGCCCTGCCCGCTCCTGCCAACCCAGGTAACTGCCGTAGACCCCTTGCCGTCCGTTGGGCCGGAACTCCGCGTCCTTGACGTGGAAGGCCTTGATGCGCTCGTGATAGATGTCGATGAACGCCAGGTAGTCCAGTTGTTGCAGCACGAAATGGCTCGGGTCGTACAGGATGTTGGCGCGCTGGTGGCCGCCGACCGCTTCCAGGAAGCGCTCGAAAGTCACGCCGTCGTGCAAGTCTTCGCCCGGATGCAGTTCGTAGCAGATGTCTACACCAGCGTCTTCGAAAGCGTTCAGGATCGGCAGCCAGCGGCGGCCGAGTTCGGCAAACGCCTCCTCGACCAATCCGGCCGGGCGCTGCGGCCACGGATACAGGTACGGCCACGCCAGCGCGCCGGAGAAGCTGACATGCGCCGCCAGTCCCAACCGCTTCGACGCGCGCGCGGCGCGCAGCAACTGGTCGACCGCCCATGCCTGGCGCGCCACCGGGTCGCCGCGCACATGCGCCGGCGCGAAGCCGTCGAACAGCGTGTCGTATGCAGGATGCACGGCCACCAGCTGCCCCTGCAAGTGCGTCGACAACTCGGAGATCTGCAAGCCATGCGAGGCCAGCAGCGCGACGATATCGTCGCAATAGGCCTGACTGTCGGCGGCCTGCTCCAGATCGAACAGGCGCGGATCGCACGGCAGCTGGATGGCTTTGTAGCCAAGGCCCGAGGCCCAGCCGGCCAGGTTCTCAAGGCTGTCGAACGGGACGTCATCGCCCATGAACTGCGCCAGGAAAATGGCCGGTCCCTTGATGGTTTTCATACTGAACTCCTGCGTGATGGTGCTTGGGCGGCGAATTAATAAGGTGAGTCGGCGAAATAGAACTGCTTGGCGTTCTCACGCGTGATCAGTACCGATGGGATGACGGTCTTGGCCGGCAAGGCTTCGCCCTTGAGGCGGGCGTTGGCGGTCATCTTGATGGCGTCGTAGATGAATTTGGGCGAATACGAGACATTCGCCTGGATCAGCTTGTCGCCGTCGATGATTTTCTTGACGGCGGTCTTGGCGCCGGCGCCGCCGAACACTTCCTTGATGTCGGTGCGCTTGGCTTGCTCGATGGCCTTGACCACGCCGATGGCCATGTCGTCGTCGGCCGCCCAGACGGCGTCGATCTGTTTGAAGCGGGTCAGGTAATCCTGCATGACCTTGAAGGCGTCGTCGCGGTTCCAGTTGCCGTACTTGGTGTCCAGCACCTTGATCCCGGGGCTGGCCTTGAGCGCGGCGTTGAACGCTTCCACCCGCTCGTTGTCCAGGGTGCTCGGCATACCGCGCAGCACGACGATGTTGCCCTTGCCGCCCAGCTTTTTAGCCAGGTATTCGGCCGGCAGCTTGCCGAAGGCGGTGTTGTCGCCAGCCACATAGGCGTTCTGCGCCGCCGGATTGGTCAGGCCGCGATCGACCACGGTGACGTAGACGCCCTTGTTCTTCAGTTGCATGACCGGCTGCGTCAGCGACGCCGATTCCAGCGGAAAGATCACCAGCGCGTTGATTTTGTTCACCACCAGCATGTCCTGCAGCTGGTTGGCCTGGTCCGGCGTGCTGGCGGCCGTCTTGATGATGATCTTGAGGGTCGGATTGGCCGCTTCCAGTTCCTTCTTGGCCTGGTTGGCCCACCAGACGATACCGCCGGTGAAGCCGTGCGTCGCGGTCGGGATCGCCACGCCCAGCGTGACTTTCTCGGCCGCGAAGGCAGTAGCGGCCGAGCCTGCGGTAACCGCCAACAGGCAGGCGCCGACGATGCGTTTCATTGTGATCATTGTGTTCCCTATCTTAAAAATTAACGACGGCCGCGCTGCATGTAGGCGACGGTGATGATGACGACGCCCTGCACGGCGGCGTTCAGGTGGACGCTGATGATGCTGGTCAGATTGACGATATTGCCGATGACCGACAGCAGGATGGCGCCGATGACGGTGCCCATGATGCGTCCCGATCCGCCCTTGAGCGAAGTGCCGCCCACGACGACGGCGGCGATCGCCTCCAGCTCCCACAGGATGCCGGTGGTCGGCGTGGCCGAGCCCAGGCGCGGCACGTACAGAATGGTGGCGATGGCCACGCACACACCCAGCAGCAGATAGGTCAACACCTTGATCCTGTCGACGCGGATCGCGGCATAGCTGGCGACCTGTTCATTGGAGCCGATGGCCTGGACGTGCTGGCCGAAAGCGGTACGGTTCAAAATGACGGCGCCGCCGACGGCCACCAGCAGGAACACCAGCACCGGAATCGGCACGCCCAGCACGCTTTGATAGTAGACCGGGCTGTAGACGTCGGAAACAGTGCTGTCCAGGGTCAGCGCGCCGCCATCCGACAGGTAAGTCAAGGTGGCGCGGAAGATGCCCAAGGTGCCCAGGGTGGCGATGAAGGGCTCGATGCGGCCGCGGGTGACCAGCAAACCGTGCGCGCCGCCCAGCACGCCGCCCATCAGCAATGCCAGTGCGCAGCCCAGCATGACGGTGGCCACCGGGCCCATCGGCTGGGCCGCGCCCGCCGCCGAGTTCATCAGCATGATCATGGCGCCGGCGATCAGCGCGGCCATCGACCCGACCGACAAATCGATGCCGCCGGAGACGATGACAAACGTCATGCCGACCGCGATGATGCCGATAAAGGCGGTGCGGGTGAGCACGTTCATCATGTTTTCGACGGTGGCGAAGTCCGGGTTCAGCAGGCCGCCGGCGATGCACAGCAGGATCAGCGCCACGACCGGGCCGTAGCCCCGGAAGCGCGACAGTCCCGGCAGGGCGAAAGGAACTTTAGTGGTGGGTGTCGGTTGCATGGGAAATCAATTCTTCTTCGGTGAGATGGTCGTGGTCCAGCATTGCTTGCAGTTTGCCGCCGTGCAGGATCGCCACGCGGTGGCACAGCCCGATCAGCTCGATCAGCTCGGACGAGATGACGATGACGGCCCTGCCCTCGGCCGCCAGACGGTGAATCAACTGATAGATATCGCGCTTGGCGCCGACGTCGACGCCACGGGTGGGCTCGTCGAGCACCACCACGCGCGGATCGCTGTGCAGATATTTCGCCAGCGCCAGCTTTTGCTGATTGCCGCCGGACAGCGAACCGGCCTTGCAGTCGATGTCGCGCAGGCGGATGCCGAAATCGGTGATCGCCTTGTCCAGCGCGGCGCGGCCGCCTTTCAGGTCCAGCCACGGCTTGGAGTCGCGCTCCAGGGTCATCATCGTCAGGTTTTCGCGCAGGCCCAGGTTCACGTGCAGACCCTTGCCCTTGCGGTCTTCGCTCAGGTACGTCAGCCCATGCAACATCGCCTGGCGCGGGCTGCGGATGTCGACGGCAGCGCCGCCGATCTCGATGCGCGCCGACGAACGCGGACGCAGGCCCAGCAAGGCTTCGAAGGCCTCGGTGCGCCCGGCGCCGACCAGCCCGCCGAAGCCGAGGATTTCGCCGGCGCGCACCTCGAAGCTCAGGTCGCGCACCCAGCCCGGCACGTTCAGGTTCTCGACCTTGAGCAGCGGCTTGGCATCCGCCGCCGGCAATTGCTTGGCAACGAACATGTCAGAGACGTCGCGGCCCACCATCAGGTTGGCCATCTGGTGGCGGTCGATGTCGGCCGTGACGGCGCGGGTGACGAAACGGCCGTCGCGCATCACCACCACCTCATCGGTGTTGGCTTCCATCTCGTCGAGCTTGTGGGAAATGTAGACGATGGTCACGCCCTCGGCCTTCAGGCGTGCCATCAGTTCGAACAGCTTGCGCGTTTCGCCGGACGACAGGCTGGCGGTCGGTTCATCCATGATCAGCAGACGCGCCTTGCGGCTGAGCGCCTTGGCGATTTCCACCAGCTGCTTTTCAGCGACGATCAGGTCGGCCACTTTGGTGTCGGGGCTGACATCCAGCCCGACCTGTTCCAGGCAGGCGGCGGCACCGGCCCGCATGGCCTTGGTGTCCAGCAGCCAGCCGCTGGTTTTCTCATGGCCGAGGAAAATGTTCTGCGCGATCGTCAAATGCTCGGCCAGGTTGAATTCCTGGTGGATCAGCGCGATGCCCAGCGCCTCGGCCTGGCGCGCGTCGGCGAAGTCGCGCGCCTGACCGTCGATCAGCAACTGGCCGCCGGTGGGCCGCTCATAGCCGGCCAGGATTTTCATCAAGGTCGACTTGCCGGCGCCGTTCTCGCCCAGCAGGCCGTAGACGCGGCCCGGCTCGAGCGCGAAGTCGACCCCGTGCAGCACGCGCACCGGGCCGAACTCCTTGACGATGTGTTGAAAATGTACGGACAAGCTCATGGAGTTTCCCGGATCATTACCGCGCCGGCAGCTTGGCCAACACCGCCTGCAAACCGCGCATCGATGCCGCCACCGATTCCAGCTGGCCCATACCGTTTGGATACTCTTCCTGCTCGATGATGATCCACTCGGTGCCGCCGACGCTGCGCACCGCCTTGGTCAAGCCTTCCCAGTCGGTCTTGTCCTGGCCGATGATGCTGGTGCCGTCGGTGCCCTTCACGAACTTGGCCTTGAAGTGCGTGGTCACCGTGCGGCCCGGATACTCGTTGACGAAGGCGATCGGGTCCTTGCCGGCATAAGTGGTCCAGCCCACGTCCTGCTGCATGATGAAGTCCTTGGGCGTGTTCTTGGCCAGCAAGTCCCAGTTGGTCTGGCCCTTGTCGCCCAACATTTCCGCCTCATGGTTGTGATAGCCCAGCTTCATGCCCTGCCCGCCCAGCTTGACCGTCAGCGCGCTCAGTTCCTTCGCCAGTTCCGCCGAGCCCTCTTTGCTGGCGCCGCGCGCATCCATCGAGATGATCAGGCGATTGCAGCCGAGCGATTTGTAGAAGTCGGTGGTGGTTTTATAGTTGGTGGCGTTGAGCTGATCGACATGCATGTGGGCGCCGGCGCACTGCAGGCCTTTTTTGCGCAGGAAGTTTTTCAAGCCGGCCGGGTCGGTCTTGTACTTGCCGAACTCACCGGCAAACTCGACGCCCTGGAAGCCCAGCTTGGCCAGCTTGTCCAGCGTGCCCTCGAAGTCCTGCTTGACCTCATCCTTGACCGACCACAATTGCACGCCCAGCAGAGGGCTGGTGGCGGCCTGCGCGGAACCGGCGCCGAGGGCGAAGCACAGCGTCAGGGACAAAGCCAAAACCTTGCGTTGGTATGTTTTCATTGTTATTTCCTTAGAGTTTGCCAAGTTTGAGTTGATCAGCCGCGTAGGCGCACGCACGCGCGGTCAGCGCCATGAACGTCAGCGACGGGTTTTGCCAGGCGCTGGAGCACATGCTCGCGCCATCGGTCACGAACAGATTCGGCACGTCGTGCGCCTGGTTGTGACCGTTGAGCATCGACGTCTTCGGATCGCGCCCCATGCGCGCCGTGCCCATCTCGTGGATCGACAGGCCGGGCGCCCACTGCTCGGTCGTCTTGATCGATTTCTTGATGTCCTTGACACCCAGCGATTCGAGGATGTTAGCGGCGGTATCGGCCATGTCTTCGCGCATCTTGTCGTCGTTGGCCGAATAGGTGCAGTCGATGTGCAGCTGCGGCATGCCCCATTTGTCCTTCTTGGTCGGATGCAGGCTGACCATGTTTTCGTAGCGCGGCAGCATCTCGCCCTGGCCGTACAGGCCGAAGTGCCAGCCGCCCGGCTTGCGTATCATGGCCTTGTAATCCTTGCCGAAGCCGGGCTTGCCGCCCTGCTGCTGCCAGCCTTCGCGCCCCGCGCCGCCCGCCAGCGCATAGCCGCGCAGGAAGCCCGGATGCTGCTCGGCGACATTGCGGAAGCGCGGGATGTAAGGTCCGGTCGGACGGCGCCCCGAGTAATAGTCGTTCTCGAAACCCTCGACCCGGCCGGAGGCGCCAGCGCCGAACAGATGGTCCATCAGGTAATGGCCCAGCACGCCGGAAGAATTGCCCAGGCCGGTCGGGAACGCCTCGGAGGTCGAGTTCAGCAGCACCTGCGTGCTGCCCAGGGTCGACGCGCACAGGAACACCACCTTGGCGTGGAACTCGCGGGTTTCCATGGTTTCGGCGTCGATCACGCGCACGCCGGTGGCGCGGTTGGTCTTGGCGTCGTACAGCACGCTGTGGACGATGGCGTTGGTGGCCACGCTCAGGCGGCCGGTGGCGGCGGCCGCCGGCAAGGTCGAGCTCTGGGTCGAGAAATAGGCGCCGAACGAACAGCCGCGATGGCACATGCTGCGCGCCATGCAGCTGCCGCGCCCCATTTCCAGATGCTTTTCGTTGGGCTTGGTCAGGTGGGCGCAGCGGCCCATGATCATGCGCGCCGGGGCGAAGCTGGCATCGAACTTTTTCTTCATTGCCGCTTCGACCGTGTTGAATTCGAACGGCGGCAGGAATTCGCTGTCCGGCAGCACCGCCAGGTTTTCGCGCGCGCCGCTGATGCCGACGTGACGCTCGACGTGGGTGTACCACGATTCCAGGTCGGCGTAACGGATCGGCCAGTCGACGCCGTGGCCGTCCTTGGCGTTGGCGCCGAAGTCGAGGTCGCTCCAGCGGTAGGACTGGCGCGCCCACATCAACGATTTGCCGCCCAGCTGGTTGCCGCGTATCCAGCTGAAAGGTTTGCCCTCCGGCGTGCTGTAAGGCATGTCGCGGTCGTTGTTAAAGAAGTGCTTGGTGTGGTCGTCGAAGGCGTAGCATTTGCGCTGTTCGGCGAACTGGTCCGCCGCCAATTTTTCCTCGACCAGGCCGCGGTTGGGCAGCTTCCACTCGTCGACGCCTTCGCCGATGTAGTCGCTGCGGTGCTCGACCGGACGGCCGCGCTCGACCATGAGAGTCTTCAGGCCGCGCTCGCACAGTTCCTTTGCCGCCCAGCCGCCGGTGATGCCCGAGCCGACCACGATGGCGTCGAATTGTTCGGCGCTTTGTTTGATGTAAAACGAATTTTGGCTCATGTCAGATCGCCCAGGTCCGGGTGTTTTTACGAATGGGGAAGTTGCCCTTGTAGCCGCCGGGCACCGGCAGATAGGCCAGTTCGAGCGTCGAGCCGGCCTCCGAGGTGTAGTAGGCGAACAGGGTATAGGACTTCAACTTTCGGAAAAACTGCTGATCCTCGCCATTGAACGGCGCCGTGCCGTTATCGAGCGCCTGCAACAGGGCGACCCGCCGCTTGGGCGGCAGCGCGCGGAAGCGCTTGCCATCGGCGGCCAGCGCCAGCGCATCCACCCGCTCCAGGCCGGCGATAAAGCTTTGCTGCTCGGACGCGGTGGCGCACGCCTGCAACATATGGTCGATGGTGCGATGCGCACCGACTGCCAGCGCGCCTGGCGTATCGGTCGCCGGAATGACGTGCTCGGCCAGGACGGCCGTCAACGCGAGCGCCTCGGCCGACAATAGACCCGGCGCGGCCGGCGCCTTGTCGGCGGCGTCCAGCGCGGCCAGGGCGTCGCCGGATAACGCCAGGCCGCACAGCCCGGCTAATTTGATGAGAGCGGATCTGCGTCCGTCGATCTCTCGGTCAGTATGCAACATGTCTCCTCCAATGCTTCTTTGGTTCAACTACTCCCTCGGACCGTTCCCGCCCGCCCGGAGGCCAGCAAGGACAGTTGATATTGTTTGGGCGTGATGCCCACGACACTACGGAAAATCTTGGTGAAATAGCTTTGCCCGCCGAAACCGGTCTCGACCGCCACGCGCGCGATGCTGTGCGCGCCCGGCAGCAGGCGGCAGGCCTCGTGGATCTTCATGCGCAGGATGTATTGCTTGGGCGTCAGCGAAAAATGCTGCTTGAACTTGCGCTCGAAAGTGGACAGCGACATGCACGACAGGCTGGCCAGATGCTCGATGCCGATGTCCTCGGTCAGGTGCGCTTGCAGGTATTCGATGCAGCTTTTAAACACGTGGAACGGCGCGATGGCTTCCTGAGAGCGCTGGGCGTCGCGGCTGAAGCCCTCGACGCCGACGATTTCGCCGTGGCGGTCGCGCACCGGGGCCTTGGTGGTGAACAGCCAGGTCAGCGCGCCGTTGTTGCCATCGATGACTTCCAGCTTGTTTTTGACGGCAACGCCGCTTTCCATCACCTGCAGGTCGTCGGCGCGGATGCGGTCGGCGATATCGCGGCGGAAGAAATCATGGTCGGACTTGCCGACGATGTCCTTCACGCTGGACAGCGAATGCTGCTCCTGCAACAGGCGGTTGCCCCAGACGAACTGGCCGGCGCGGTTCTTGGCAAAATAATACGTATCCTGCAAATCGTCGAAGAGGACGCTGGGAGTGGAGATGCCGTGGCGATAGAAAAAATCGGCGCAATCGGAGGTCGGCGCGGCGTCCACACCGGTCAGGAAATTTTGGTGCTTTTCCTTTTCGGTATCGCTGGTGGCCACCACCATGCCCATCCTGATCATCCTCGTGCTCATCGCCGTTCGCCATTCGCTAGTCTGGCGAGAATGGTAGCATCGACAACACCGGTTAAGTAGTAAAAATTCGGAAAAATTTATAACAAAATCGGCAAGTCAGGAATTCTGGAGGGGTCAACCACGCTCTGTACAGGCCGCTGGAATTTGCCACACCAGCGTTCTTTCCCACGTCATTAACAGGGTCTTAAGCTTCGGCACCCAAAATCGCGACAAATCCATCCGATCTTACCTTTGAATAATGAAGACCAGCACATGAGCGGCACAAGCGACGGTCCCGCACTTTCCCAACTATTGCGTCAACTGGCCGACGATACCACCCGCGACCGTGTCGCCGTGGGCGACCTGCTGCACGCGCTTGGCGACCGCGCCACCGGCGCGCTGCTGTTCATTTTCGCCTTTCCCAATATTTTGCCGGTGCCGCCGGGAACCTCCGTCATCCTTGGCGCGCCGCTGGTGTTTCTTGCGGCCCAGCTGACTTTCGGCATGCGACCTTGGTTGCCGGGGATCATCAGCAGACGCTCCATGGCCCGCACGGACTTCCACGGCATGATGCGACGCGTGATCCCGTGGCTGGAACGGGCTGAGAAGCTGCTGCGTCCGCGTATCAGCGTCCTGGCGCTGCCGCCCTGCGAATATGTGATCGGCCTGGTGTGCCTGCTGCTGGCCTTGGTCCTGGTCCTCCCGATTCCGCTGGGGAACATGCTGCCCGCCCTATCCATCAGCCTGCTGGCGCTCGGCCTGCTCGAGCGCGACGGCTACGCGATCGCGACCGGCGTGGTGGCGGCCACGGTGTCCGCAGTGGTCGTCTCCGGCGTCATCTGGGGCATCGTCAAAGGCATTGTTTTCATGGTCGCGCAAGTGCTGGTGTAGCCGACGGCGTCCTGCTTTGCGGCACGGCGGCTCCGGCGAGCATCCCTTTTTGATATGCTCGAATCGGGAGAAGTCATGGAAATCCTCATACTGATCAGTCTCATTGTGCTCAACGGCGTGTTCGCGATGTCGGAGATCGCCTTGGTCACAGCCCGCAAAGCCCGCTTGAAAAAGCTCGCGTCCGAAGGCGACAACGCCGCCACGACCGCCCTCGAACTGGGCGGCGACCCCACCAATTTCATGTCGACCGTTCAGATCGGCATCACCTCGATCGGCCTGCTCAACGGCATCGTCGGCGAAGCTGTGCTGGCCGGCCCTCTCGCGAACTGGCTGCGCTCCCTCGGTATCGCCGGCCCCACGGCCAACGTCGGCGCCACCGCCGCGGTCGTCGTGGTGGTGACGTATGTCTCCATCGTCATCGGCGAACTGGTCCCCAAGCGGCTGGGGCAGATCGCACCCGAGCCCATCGCGCGGTTGGTCGCCAGGCCGATGCGCATTTTGGCCATAGTGGCGCGCCCGTTTGTCGCCCTGCTCTCGATATCGACCCGCTTCGTGCTGCGGCTGATGGGCGTGAATCAAAACGCCGAACCAGGCGTGACGGAAGAGGAAATCCACGACATGCTGGACGAAGGCTCGCAGACCGGCGTCATCGAGCAACACGAACACGAGATGGTGCGCAACGTCTTCCGGCTCGACGATCGCCGCCTCGGCTCGCTGATGGTGCCGCGTGCCGACGTGGTGTTTATCGACATCAATCTGCCTGCGGACGAGAATCTGCGCCGGCTGATCGAATCGGAACATACCCGCTTCCCCGTCTGCGATGGCGGTTTGGACAACATACTGGGCGTGATCCACGCCAAGCAGGCGCTCGCCTCCGTCGCGATGGGGCTGGCGCCCGATTACTCGGCCAATCTGCACCCGGGCATCCATGTGCCGGAAACGCTGACCGGCATGGAGTTGCTGAACCAGTTCCGTGGCAACCAGACGCAGATGGTCTTTGTCGTCGATGAGTACGGGGAGATCCAGGGCATCGTGACCTTGTACGACCTGATCGAAGCGGTCACGGGCGAATTCACGCCGCGCGACACCGACGCCGCATGGGCGGTACTGCGCGACGATGGATCGTGGTTGCTGGACGGATCGATCCCGATTCCCGAGATGAAAGACCGCCTGGGCCTGAAGACCGTGCCGGAAGAGGAAAAGGCACGCTACCACACGCTGGGCGGCCTGATGATGCTACTGCTGGGAAAAATCCCCGCGCCCGGCGAGCATGCCGAGTGGGAAGGCTGGCGACTGGAAGTGATGGACATGGACGACAAGCGCATCGACAAAGTGATGGCGATGCCGCCGTCCATACCCGCTTGAGCGCCGTCTACAGCACCGATTTGGCAAAACTGTTGCGCGAGGCGGTAACGCCGATCCCCACCGGCGTGGGCAGTTCCGCTGCCGCCGCGCGCTGCGGCGCGTAGAAAATGTTTTGGGTGGGGAACGCGAGGCTGATGCCGGCCGCTTCGAGCCGCTCGTATATCGTCAGCAGCAGCTCTTCCCGGATCACCACCTGCACGTCGAAGTCCGCCACGTCGATATAGGCGAACACTTCGATATTGAAGGCGCGGTCGGTGATGTTGCCCAGCCGGGCGCGGGCGCCCTGCGCCATCTTGTCGCGGGTGGCCAGCACTTGCTGGACGATGGTGATGGCCTCGCGCAGTTTGGCCGACGTCGTGTTGTAGGCGATGGCGATCACCGGATTGAACAGGAAACGCTCGCGCTCGGCGAAATTCTCGATCTGGCGCGCCGACAAGTCGCCGTTGGGCACGGTGACGACGGTGCGGTCGAGCGTACGGATACGGGTCGAGCGGATGCCGACATCCTCCACCGTGCCGACCACGTCGTTGATCTTGACAAAGTCGCCCACCTGCAGCGGCCGGTCGGCAATGATGGTGACGCTGCCGACCAGGTTTTCCACGGTCTTCTGCGCGCCCAGCGCCAGCGCGATACCGCCGATACCCAGCGCCGCGATCCCGGTGGTGACATCGATGCCGAACGTGCCGAGAATGCCGATTACGGCGAACGCGAGCAGCAGGAACTTGACTGTACGGCGCACCAGAATAATGACGGAGACGATCTGGCGGCGCTGCTGGCGCTGCATGCGCGCCACCGCGAGGTCGGCGATGCCGTCGACCAGCCGCAGGCCGAACCATACCACCGCGATCGCCGTGATGACACCGGTGTACCGCAGCAAGGTCTGGCGCGCGACGATCGACACCGGCAGCGCGTCGGCCCAGTTGTAGAAGATGGCGACGGCGATCAGCAGGCTCAAAGGCGGCAGCGCCGCCTCGGCGAAGCGGTAACCGCTGCTAGCGGCCGGATCGGCCACCATCCGGCGGATGACGGTCACGCAAATGAAGGACACGAGCCACACCCCGCCGAACACCATCACGCCCAGCCCCAGCAGCACGCCCCAATCCTTGATCGGCGCGCCGGCCACAAACCATTCGTCCTTTTGCGGCGCCGGCGCCACCGGCGCCAGCTTGATCGCGGTCGACATCAGCGCCAGCGATTCTTTCGAAATGCGCCACACCTGGCGGTCGCCGTCGAGCCCGCGCTTGAGCAGTATCGGCACCTCCTTGCCCTGCAGGGTGACTTCGCCGATGTTTTCCTCGTCGGCCGGTAAATCGTCGTCCAGCCTGCCCGTGGGGAGGTGCGACAGCGCGGCGAACGGCTTGAGCGATCCGCTGTCGTCCAGCAGCGCGTGAAAACTGCGCGCCTGGTTGGCCGCGCTGCGCTGTTGCCGGCTGCTGGTCGGCGTCGGCATTTCGAAGAACTGGGCGGCGCGGTCGTAGTCAAGTTCGGCCAACGCGCCGATCAGACCGGCGACCATGGAGCGCGGCGTCTCGCGGCCGAGCATGTCGGCGGGAACGGCCGGCGCCTCGGCGGCGGGCTTGGCTGACGGATTGACGGCGGGAATGGCGTTGGCCAGCGGCGCAACCATCGCCAGCAAAAGCCAAATCAAAAATTTGTTAACAAAACGCATGCTTGGAATAACTCCTATCCAGGGACTTGTGTTTGCCGCGCAGAATCGCCCAGCTCGACGTGTCGGTCCTCCATGATAAAAGCGTCGCGACCAGCGCGCCGTTCGATAGCGCACAAAGGGTACCGGCACAGTGGCGGACGGGATTCAGGCGTGCGCGCCGATAGTCGCGATTGATTACAATGATTTGCGACCATAACGCAAAAGGAGGCCGCCATGGATCCCCACAACCCTCAGTCATCGGCGCCGGCCGCATACAACGAAGCGGCCATCATGGGCGGCCTGTACGGCGACGGCTTTATCGCGTGCAAAGGCGCCTTCAGCCGCGACTGGGTACTGCAATTGGGCGCGGACATTGGCGTGCTGTTCCAGGAAGCGATGGCCCGGCCGGGCGGCGCGCTGGCGCGGGGGCCGAACCGTTACTACGTTGAGATTCACCCGGAGCGTCTCAGCGGTTTCGTCGATATCATCACCCACCCGTGGGTGGTGGCGGTGTGCCGCGCCATACTCGGTCCCGACTACCGTGTGGTCGAAGCCGGTTTCGACGTCCCCGGCCCGGGGGCCCTGCACCAGCCGTGGCACCGCGACTTTCCCACGCCCGAAGCCACGCTCACAGGCCGGCGCCTGAACTCGCTCGCCTTTAACATCACGACGGTGGACGTCACCGAGGACATGGGCCCGTTCGAGATCGCGCCCGGCACGCAATGGGACTCGCTGGCCGGCGGCGACCCGATGTTCCCCGCGCGCGAACTATGGCCGCGCTACGAGGCGCTGGCGCAGCGCAAGCTGGCAAAGATGGGCGACATCTCGGCGCGCTCGGCGCTGACCTTGCATCGCGGCACGGCCAACCAGTCCGACAAATCACGCCCCGTGTTCGTGCTCGGCGTCGACGCGCCGGACGCCCGCAACGCCGAGAAGCACGATCTGCAACTGACACGCGGCTACTACGACAGCCTGCCCGAAGAGGTGCGCCGCCACATCACCTGTCGCGTAGTCGACACGCTCGACGCCATCGTGCAGGAACATACGATCGAGGGCTTGTTGACGGGCGTAACCCCGGGCGAGCGCATGGGCATGGGTGGATGAGCGCACCGGTGGCGATCACGCCGGCTGCCGCAATCCCTCAACCAAACCCGGCAGTTCCGCCATCGCGCCGAACACCATGCGCGCCCCGGCCAGACGCAGCCGCTCGGCCTGGTCGGGCGGGCTGTGCGGACCGCCGGTGAAGCCCAGCACGACGGCGCCGGCCGCAACAGCCGCGTGCACGCCGGTGATGCTGTCCTCGACGACGACGCAGTGGGCGGGATCGGCGCCCATGGCGGCCGCCGCCATCAGGTAGACGGCCGGATCGGGCTTCGGCCGGCCGGCGAGATCGGCCGTATACAGGCCGCCGTCGAACAACGAGATCAGGCCGGTGCGTTCGAGCAGGCCTTGCACGCGCACCGCGCGGCTGTTGCTGGCCACGGCCTTGGGCAGCCTGATCGCGTTCAGCGCTTCCTGCACGCCCGGCACCGGCTGCGCCTTGCTGTCGCACTCGGCCTCGACCACGCCGCGCATGGCGACCAGTTCGGCGGCGCTCGGCTCCGGCAGGCCCAGCTCGGCGCACACGCCCAGCACCAGCGCTTCGAGTTTCAGTCCCAGCCGGGGACGGATCAACGGCAAGACGCGCTCGCGGTCCCCGGCGATTGGCGCCAGAAAGTCGGCCAGCGCCTGCAGGGCGATCGCTTCACTGTCGATCAGTACGCCGTCGCAGTCGGAGATGAGGTGGGTGATGGTCATGCGTAATCCTTACCGGTGATGGAGTCAGGATCATGCCACATCAGAATGACTTTCTCAGTCGTATCGAGTGCCGGGGCAGCAGCGTGGGTAGCCTACAGACGTCGCCGCGAGACGATGAAGCGTTCAAGCTCGGCGGCCGCGTGCTCGATGTGGCGCTTCAGCAGGCTGGCCGCCGCCCTCACCTCGCCGACTTTGCACAAGCGCACCAGTTCCGCGTGCTCTTCCTCGGCTCGGCGACAACTCTCGGCGCTCATTGACAATTGCAGGCGCGTGTAGCGGTCGGTCTGTTGCAGCAGGCCGGCGACGATGGCCAGCGTGCGCGGCTGCTCCGCGCGCGACATCAGCAAGTCGTGCAAGCGCGTGTTGAGCTCGCCCCAGCGGGTCGGATGTTGCGTATGTAATTCTTGCTTGTATTCGGCCAGGATGGCGTCGATTGCCGCGAAGTCAGCTGGCGTCAGCTTGGGCGCCGACTTTTTCAGCAGCAGCGGCTCCAGCAAGCCGCGCAACATGAACAGCTCGCTGATCTCGGCGATCGACAATTCCGACACCACCGCGCCCTTGTGCGGCACGATCCGCACCAGGCCCTCGCCTTCGAGCTGCACCAGCGCCTCGCGCACGGGAATCCGGCTGATGCCGAATTCGGCCGCCAGCGCATCCTGACGCAGCTGGAATCCCTCCGGCAGCTCGCCGGCCATGATCTTGCGGCGCAAGGCGTCCGCCGCCTGCTCGGCGACGGTGGTCACCGCGAAGCGCGGGGCGGCCTTGGCGGCGGCGGTGGCGGTGGAATCCATGCGAGCTTTCTGTTAGATGTCCGGGCAGGCGCCCGGACTTTTCAGGCGGCAGTATAAATTATATTGTCGCCACCGCAGGAAATCGGCTGCGCCTTAGGCTGCGACCTCTTTCGACCAACCGGCGTACCAGGTCTGGAAGAGCTTGTACTGGATCTCGGCGTAACGGCGCTGGCTGTCGCTGAGGACGTCGGTCTCGTTGAAGTGCAAGGTGTATTCCTTGTCGCCGTTAAGCACCATCAAATACTTATAGAACAGTACCAGATCGGTGCCCTCGTCGAACGACGACAGCACCGCCAATGCCGATTCCAGCTCGCGTGCCTGGCGGCGTGCGGTCACGTCGCCCTCGGCGGCCTTGCGGCACAGCGCGACCAGTTGCAGCACTTCACGCGGCAGCGCGTTGCCGATGCCGGTGATGGCGCCGGTGGCGCCGCAGTTGACGAAACCGTGGAACACCTGGGTGTCGACGCCCGCCATCAAGGTGACGTTCTCGTCCTGGCTGGTGATGTGCTCGGCCGCATAGCGCAAATCGACCGCGCCGCCGAACTCCTTGAAGCCGATCAGGTTCGAATGCTTGGCGCGCAGCTCGAAGAACAGGTCGGCGCGGGTGGCGAAGCCGTAGTACGGGCTGTTGTAGATCACGCTCGGCAGCTTCGGCGCGGCCGACAGCACCGCCTCGAAGTGCGCCTTCTGCGCGGCCGGCGAGGCGCCGCGCGACAACACGCGCGGAATGACCATCAGGCCGCTGGCGCCCACCTTGGCCGCGTGCGCTGCGTGCGACACCGCCTCTTTCGAATTGACCGCGCCGGTACCGACGATGGTCGGCACGCCGGCGGCGACCAGGCGCGCGACGCCCTCCTGGCGCTGCGCTTCGGTCAGCAGGGGCCAGTCGCCCATGGAGCCGCAATACACCACCGCGCTCATGCCGAGGTCGACCAGCTCGCGGCCCTTCTTGACCAGCGCGTCGAAATCGGGCGCGCGCTCGGGGGTGCAAGGGGTCATGAGGGCCGGAATGGTGCCGGTGAAGATATTGTCGCTCATGGTGCTTTCCTTCAAATAGACGTGGTGGGTGGAGAGCCAAATCATAATGCTTTTGGATATTTTATACAATCTGAAAAATCGAAAAGCGACCCATTTGCATTAACCCATTGATTTATATGAAGATAAAAAATTCGACCATGGTGACCAAATCAGGATTTTTCGAAAAAGACTAGCGCCGGGACGTGCGCACCGAGGAATGCGATACTAGCGTCACCACAACAGCCTACTATTCACCATGGTCGCTTTGACATCCGTAGTTTTGACCCCGGCCGGACCTTCCGCGTTCCTCGACGGCTACGCGCTGTATGACTTCGTCGCGCCGTCGGGCGTGACGATCCGCTTCGCCACCGCAGGCACGGGACCGGCACTGTTGCTGCTGCACGGCCATCCGCAAACCCATGTCACGTGGCGCAAGGTCGCACCCGCGCTCGCGCAACGCCACACGGTGGTCGCCCCCGACCTGCGCGGCTACGGCGACAGCGGCAAGCCCGACGGCGGTGAGCGCCACATCAACTATTCCAAGCGCGCCATGGCGGCCGACATGGTCGCGTTGATGACGGCGCTGGGGCTGGAAAGCTTTGCGCTCGTGGGACACGACCGTGGCGGCCGCGTCGCGCATCGGTTGGCGCTCGACCATCCAACCGCCGTTACCCGGCTGGCCGTGTTCGACATCGCCCCGACCGCGACCATGTACGCGCGCACCGACAAGGCCTTCGCGACCCGCTATTTCTGGTGGTTTTTCCTGATCCAACCCTACCCGCTGCCGGAACGGCTGATCGACGCCGACCCCGAGTTCTTCCTGCGCACCCACATCGATGGTCAAAACAAGGTGCCCGGCGCGACCGAGCCGGCGGCCTTCGCCGAGTACCTGCGCTGCTATCTCGATCCGCGCACGCGTCACGCGATCTGCGAGGATTACCGGGCGGCGGCCGACATCGACCTGGAACACGACGCCGCCGACGCCGACGTCCGGCTACAGATGCCGGTGCTGGCGTTGTGGGGTGGACGCGGCACCGTTGGCGCGCTGTACGACGTGCTGCAAACCTGGCGCGACAAAGCCGCCGACGTGCGCGGGCGCGCACTCGATTGCGGCCACACGCTGCAGGAAGAATGCCCGGACGACGTGCTGGCCGAACTGAATCAATTTCTCGTTCCTTGATCCGGCTGGCCGTTACGGCGTCCGCCGTACCTACCGGGTTCCCTGGTACATCAAGCCGCTGTCATTAAGTCCGAACTTGAACTTCTTGTTCATCTCGATGATCTCGGCGCCTGCCAGCAGGGTCGGACCGTAGCCATGCGCCGCCTTGACGCTGGTCGGCCGATAAGCGTAAAACGCCGGATCGAACGCCATGCCCGTGCCGACGCAGATGCCCTCGATCTGGCCGTTGGCGGTCACCTTGCTGGCCACCGCGTTCCACGCCAGGTTGGCCATCGGACCGTACATCTGCGCATCGACATAGCCACGGTTGACGGCGCGCGCGATCGCATAGGTATAGATCGCAGTGGCCGAGGTTTCCTGGTACGTGTCCGGCCGGTCGATCAACTGGCGCCAGAAGCCGTCGCGCGTCTGGTATGACGCCAGGCCCTTGATATGCGCGCGCAGTTGCGCCAGCACCGCCGGGTACTGTTTATGAGCCTTCGGCAGCACCTCGAGGATCTCGACCATCGACATTACCGCCCAGCCGTTGGCGCGCGCCCAGTGCATCTCGGGGTGGTCGCGCAGCCCTTCCACGTAGCCGTGCATGTAAATGCCCAGCTGCGGATTGAACATGCGCTTGGAGAACTGAAGCACCTGCCGGGCGGCGTCGTCGAAATGGCGACGGTCGCCGGTGACCGCGCCCAGGTAGGCCATCGTCGGCACGCCCATGAACATATCGTCGAGCCACAGCGTGTCGGCCAGCGGCCGCATCTTGCGCCCGCCATTGCCGTCCGGGCCGCCGCGCGCCAGCGTGCCGTCCTTGAGCCGGTATTCTTTTTTGGTCACGAAGTCGCCGCAGATGCCGACCATCTGCGTGTAGTCGACCTTGGCGCCGCCCAGCTTGGCCTTGAGGAAGCTGTGGCACAAGGCGCCGGCGTCGTCGAGCGCGTGCGGGTTGAGGAAGCTCTTGATCGGTGCGAGCGCGTTCTTCGGGTCGGCCTGCACGACCGGCGCATAGGTTTTGGTCAGTTGCGACAGCAATTGGTGGCGCTTGAGCGTGTAATCGGTGTAGCGCTGGTCGCCGGTGGCGGCGCCGGCCGCCAGCATGCCCAGATAGGTCACGCCCCATTCGTAGCTGGTCAGGCGGAAATCGCCCGGCTTGAGGACGGCGTCCGGGTCCGGCTGCGTCAGGTCGGTGACCGGGGCGCCGCTGGTCTTGTGGATCAATTCGGCGGGAGTGGTCCGGTCCAGATAGTCGAACACGCGGTCCAGCACGGCTTTGACTTCATTGCGGTCCATCGCGCGATACGGGGTTGGATATTGCACTTCCAGCGCATGCAGCATGGCGTCGGCGGCCGCCGGGCCCTTTTCCTGCGCGACCGGCGCGTCCTGCGCCGCGACCTCGAACGCCACGGGCGCCAGTCCCGCAAGCAGCGC
Organism: Duganella sp. AC917; assembly: GCF_979258245.1. Taxonomy (NCBI): domain Bacteria; kingdom Pseudomonadati; phylum Pseudomonadota; class Betaproteobacteria; order Burkholderiales; family Oxalobacteraceae; genus Duganella; species Duganella sp. AC917. The sequence goes on along the minus strand of NZ_OZ409848.1, from coordinate 1,483,073 downwards.
GGCGGCCACGCCACGGCGCAATTTCAACGTGTTCAACAATGCCTTCTCCTTCGGTTCGAATGACTATCTGGTATGGAATGGCGCGGCTGCGGCGCGCGGATAACAATATGACGGGAACGGCGATGAATTCCTATGGGGCGCCGGCCGAAAATTGGCAATAATCAAGTTGTTGAGCGGGGAGATGTCGCGGCGGGGCCTGCGTTGAGGCCCCGCAGCGAATGTGGCGGGATGAACTGCTTGCGGGATTACTTCTCGAGCTGGTAGAAATGCAGCACGGTCGTTTGCGTATAGTCGCGGCCCGGATCGACGCGGGTGGTCGGGAACGCCGACTGGTTCGGGCTGTCCGGATAACCCTGCGCCTCAAAGCTGATCGACTGGTACTTGGTCAGCTTCTGGCCGCCCTTGCCGGTGATTTCACCCTTGAGGAAATTGCCGGTGTAGACCTGCATGCCCGGTTCGGTGGTGGAAATCTTCAGGCCACGTCCGGATTGGCGATCCTCGATCTTGACGGCCGGCTTCGGCGTGGCGGTCTTGCCGCCGCGCAGAAGGTAGTTGTGGTCGATGCCGCCGTTGGCCAGCGCCAGCTGCGGATGCTGCATGCGCACGCGCTCGGTCACATTGCCAGGGGTACGGAAGTCGAACGGCGTGCCGGCCACCGGCAGCGGCTCGCCGGTCGGGATCAAGGTCTTGTTGACCGGCAGGATCGCATCCGACTCGATGGTCAAGTCGGCGTCGGTGGCCAGGCGCGTGGCCGGGATGCCCGACAGGTTGATCATGCTGTGCCAGGTCAGGTTGACCACGGTCGGCTTGTCGGTGCTGGCGCCGTAGCGGATGGTCAGGTCGTTCTTGTTATTGAGCTCGTACGTCACGTCGGCCACCACGGTGCCCGGGAAGCCCTGGTCGCCGTCCGGCGACGTCAGCGTGAAGGTCACCGACGCCTTGTCGGCCGTCTGCGCGACGCTCTTGACGACCCAGTTGCGCTTGTCCCAGCCGATGGTGCCGCCGTGCAGCGTGTTGGGCGCCTCGTTGACCGCCAGCGCGAACTTCTTGCCGTCGAGCGCGAACGTGCCGTTGGCGATGCGGTTGGCGTAGCGGCCCACCGTCACGTTGGTGAAGCCCGGCGTGGCCTCGTAGCCGGCCAGCGTATCGTAGCCGACCGCCAGATCGGCGGCGTTGCCCTGCTTGTCCGGGAAGCGCAGGCTCTGCACCGTCGCGCCGTAGGAGATCAGCGTGGCCGACAGCCCGCCGGCGTTCTTCAGGACGATGGCCTCGACCTTGGCGCCGTTCGACAGCGTGCCGAAGGGCATGCGCGACAACGACACGCCCGCTGGCGCGGCGTCGTCGCGGGATGGCACTTGGCTGCAGGCGCTGAGGCCGACCAGGGTGCTGAGCAGGAAAATCTTGGCGGGTCTGGTGGAGATAGTCATGTTTAGGTGAGGTGTCCGTTAAAAAATGGGCGGCCGGCGGATGCCGGTTGTGCCTATGATAAATGCTGAGCTGACCGTCCGGCGCCCGGGAGCGGCCTTCTCGGCAAAAAAAGTGCGCCAGCCCGATATGCGGAGGCCGGCGCGTTGCTACCCGAATCAGCGCGCCAGGCTGGAAATCTCGCCGTCGGTCAATGCCGCACCGTAGATGCGCAAGTCGTCCATCGAGCCCTTGTACGGCGCGTCCCACCAGTTCACGCCCAGCGCGAATACGCCGGTGGTGGTGGTGAACACGTTGGGGAAGTTCACGCCGTTGAACCGCTTGGCGCCGTTGACATAGATATTAACGGCACCGTTCTTGACGGTGAACGCCACGTGCGACCACTGCCCGACCGGGATATTCATGCCCAGGCCGGCGTCATACCATGCCGTACCGGACCACAGCATGGAGGCCCCGCCGACGCCATCATGCCCCTTCGGCAGCAGGCTGACCCACGAATCGCCGTTGCGGGCGCCGAAGAAGGTCGTGGTGAATGCCGTCAACTGGGCCGGCTTGAGCCACATCGCCACCGTGTAGTTGTTGCTGGAAATCAACCCATTCGGCAAGCGCACACCGGTTGCGCCGTTAAAGACCGCCGCGCTGCCCTTCATGCCCGGCTCGTAGGCCAGGCTGCCGCCGCCGACATCGATCTTGGCGCCGATGACCGCGCCGGCGCCGAACGCGCCGGTCGAATCGCCCAGGTTGCCGTCGAAGGCGTAGTGGGCAATCATCCCGCCGAGCTTGCGCACGGTGACGACAAACGACTTGACCACGCGCGCCTGGCCCTTGGTGATGGTGGCCGTCAGCGTGACGGCGACATCGCTGGCCGGGCTGGTGACCTGCCCCGTGTTGCTCAACACGGCCGGATTCGACGACGTCCACGTGATCGCCGCGTCGCGCGCGCCGCTGGTCGGCAGCGTCATGTCGCCGGTGACCGCGTTGGTGTTGCCCAGCGTGAGCTGGTCGGCGATGGCATTGACCGTCTGCATGTCGCTGCGCGGCGTCAGGCGGCTGCCCATGATGGATATACCGTCGCGCGACGTCGCCGAGAACGTCATCACATAGCTTTGCGAGGTTTCATCCCACTGCTGGAGGAATACGCCTTTGAACGGCGGCGAGCCGGCCAGGTTGATCTCGGCCTGGTTGGCGCCCACCAGCGCCCAGTTGCCCGATGCGGCGCCGCTGACCGTCCCGTTCGCATTGAGCGTGATCAACTTCGACTTCTTAATGGTGGCGGAGATATCCTTGGCATGGTTGACGAACATATAGTCGCCAAACACGTGTCCGTGCTGGACCGGCGCCAGGGTTTCATTGGTGTTGCGGTAAGGCGCCACCACGGGCCAGCCGTCGGCGTTCATGAACATCTGGTGCACGCGGATTTGGTGCTGTTCGCCGCGCTCGGGGAAACGGGTGTGGAAAATCAGGAAATGCTTGCCCGTGGCAGCGTCGTAATACGCCGAATTGTGGCCCGCCGAGACATAGCCGGTGCCGATGCCGGTACCCGGCTCGCCAAGCTTGCGCTCGAACAGGAAATTGCCCATGATTTTCACGCCGTACGGCGCGATCGAGGCGTCGTCGAACAGCGGCTTGGTCGGATCGGCCTTGACGTTGGCCATGTTGACGCCCTGCGCGTCGAAGTACGGGCCGTCCGCCGAGGTGGCGCGCGACACGCGCATGTTGTAGCCGCCGGCCGCGTCCAGGCCGCCGAACGACGTGAACATATAGTAGTACTGCGTCACGGGGCTGAACATCACGTAAGCGCCCTCGATCCGGCTGTGGTTGCCGCCCATCAGTCGCTTGCCGTAGCCCTGCCCCGGCAGCGGCGTGCCGTTGACCGGATTCATCTGCATGATGAAAATACCGCCGGAGTAGGAACCGTAGATCATCCACAGCCTGCCGCCGTTGTCGAAAAACACGTTCGGGTCGACGGTGTTCGGATGCTTGAGGGCGTCGTAGACCGTGCCGTCATAGCTGGCCTGGCCCCACATGCCGGATTTGAGGATGATGCCCTTGTTCACATACGGGCCTTCGATCTTGTCGGCCACGGCGATGCCCAGCGCCGACCGCGGCGAATCGCCCTTGCAAGCGTTGTAGTACATATAGAACTTGCCGTCGGCCAGACGAATCACGTCCGGCGCCCACAGCGTATTCGATTGCGCCCAGCTGAATGTCTCGGCCAACTCCGTATAGACGTTGCTCGAACCGTTCAGGAACAGCTTATTGGTGGCGCTGACCGAATCGGTGATCGGCGTCCAGCGCATCAAGTCCTTGCTCTTGGCCGACGCAAGGTGCGAGCCGAACACATAATAAGTACCATCGGTTTTGATCACCGAGGGATCGTGGACGGAAGCGTTGAGGAAGGTTACCGGGACGGTCGGCGCTTGCGCGGCGGCCTGGGTGGACAGCATGGAGGACGCCAATACAGCGGCGGCTCCCCATAGCGAGAAGGATGTGGTCACGTTTTGTCTCCATTGATATTTTTATCGTTTTATCCGCCGGTGACCACGGACGCATTCCTTGTCGCCGGAAGCGGTCCGCAAATCCCATGGTCGGCTTTGCACGATATATCGATGGAAACAGCGTGTCCAATGACCTTTTATGGCGTCGCGATAGCCAAATGAGCATCGGACAGGATGGCAATTGTCATCGGGCGGCATACGAGGTCTATCAAGATCGGCAAATAGGCAAATACAGCGTCAAGGCTTCGCCTGCTGTGCGACGGAACCCGAAACCCTCATAGAACGCGGCCGCCCGGACATCCTTCGCATCGACGACCAGCACGCGCACGCCCAATGTCTTCCGCACGGATAGCGCCACATTGACGGCATGGGCCAGCAGCAATTGCCCATGTCCCCGACCTTTCGCTTCTTGCGTCACAGCCAGACGCGCAACTCGAATAGCCGGCACAGGATACTTGGGCAGCCGCTTGCGGTCGTCACCCTGGAGGTCATGCAAGTGCAACTCCGCTGCGGAAAGAGCGCAATACCCGAGGATACGCGCTGGTTGTGCGTCGTCGCCGTACAACTCCCGCGACTGCAATATTTAGACATATATTAATAGTTTGCGGCGTGCGCTAGGCAATCGCCGGAATCACGTGGTCGCCAATGTCTTTTAATACGCTGTGAACAGGCCGCGTCCGGCCGCTGACGTTGACGATGACATGCGAGACGCCCACCTCGGCCATCCGCCGTAAATAATGTGTCAGCGCCACGTGGCCGCTGCGCACGCCAAGCGGAATGGCTTCCGGCGCGGCGTGCGGGTCGGCCAGCAATTCGAGGTTCAGCGACTGGATAAACGGCTTGTCGATGCCATTGCCCCGCTCTCGCAGCGCTTGCTGCCATAACCCGATGCGCCCGAGCTGGCGTTCTTCTTCCCGGTGGTAGGAGGCCCAGCCGTCCGCGTTGGCGGCGGTCCATTGCAGCGACTGGCGCGACGAACCGACCACGATCATTGGAATCTGCGTGGCCGGACGGGGCAGGATTTCGAAGCCGCCGGTGTGACCCAGCAGCGCCGCGTGCGCTTCGGCGTTCGGGTTGAGCGCCGCACGCACAATGTTCCAGCCCTCGCGGTAGAGGGCCGCCGACTCCGCAACGTCTTTGCCGAATGCGGCAAACTCCGCCGGCCGGTCGCCGGACCCGAGCCCAAGGATAAATCTTCCGCCTGAGAGGCGATCAAGCGACAGCGCCGCTTTCGCCAGGTGCAAGGGATTACGCAGCGGCAGCACGGCGGCGGCGGTGCCCACGGCAATACGCTCGGTGGCGCCGGCCAGATGGGCGAGCCAGAGGAACGGGTCGTCCAGCGCGCTGACATTGCCCTCCTGCGGGATCATCAGCGGCACGTCGCGCGTCCACAAAGCGGCAAATCCGGCCGCTTCGGCGATTCTTGCGGTCAGGCGTGCCTCGACGGGATCGGCAGGCGTTGACGAGGGCATCGGGGCCGGCGTCATCAAACCGAGCGTCAAGCCGGTGCCCAGTACGTGGTTATAAGCGCGGTTATAGTTTGGGAGCATGGTATATAGGGAAACGAGTCCTGGCGATGTTGGCATTCCATCCAACATCATGCCCTATCGAGGGCGATCGTGCCTTCGGGCGCCGGGGACTTGGAGGGGGCTAACCGGGCAGTCGCGTCCCTGGCGGCGTCACCAAGCCAGTGCGCGCGGACCAATCGCCGCGCCCAGGGCGGTCGGAATGAGGATGCCCAACAGATACCAGGAACCGACGAATACAGGACTCATTTCCGGACAGTGCAGGCAGTACACGACCGCAGCCGCAGCGCCGGCGGAAAATCCCGCCGCCGCTCCCGCCAGTCGCAACCGGGTGGGCGCCCGTCTCCGAAGGATATGCAGGGCAGCGACGAACAATGGCAGCGACAGCACCGCGATCAGTAGCGGGCAATAGCGCCAGGTTCTGCCCCAGAACAGGTCCGAACGCCACTCCGGCGCGGCCAGCCAGAGCACCACGGCCGCCACCGCCCACAGCGCCAGCACCGGCCCGGCAATCAACAGCGGCAGTACTTGGACGTCGGCGCCGGGCGCCGCCAGCCGTTTGACCGCCAAGCCGCCCGCCCCGGCCAACGCCAGCGAAAAACCCAGCTTCAGCCAGAACGCCGGCGCTGTCAGCGCCAGGCCCAGGTCCGGCCGCACGCCCAATATCGCCAGCATCAGCAAGACGCTGGCGACCAGGGCGCCGAGCAACGGCAGCGCCGTGGCGCGCACCGGCCGCGCGGTCAGCGCCACATCCGGCCCGCTGGACAACATGTTGATCAAATCCTCTGTCTTCATGGCGAACCTCTCAGGATAGTGGCCAATGTCTTCATTCCGCGATGCACCGACACCTTGACGGCCGACTCCGACATCTGCAGCAACGCGGCGGCTTCCCGCGTCGATAGACCGTCCAGCTTGGTATGGATGATCGCATCGCGTTGCTTGGCCGGCAACAGGCCGAGCATCTTGGCGAGGTCGCGGCGCGCGTCACCGGCCTCCGCCTCGGCGCTGGAAAACAGCGCACCCTCGCCTTCGTCCACTTCGTCGAGCGAGTCGTGCAGGCTGTCGCGCCGGGCATGCCGGCGCAGCCAGTCGATCAGCTTGTACCTGGCGATGGTATAGACCCACGCCGTCAGCGGCACGGCGGTGTCGTAGCTCAGCCGCTGGTTGTGGATGGCCAGCAGCGCTTCCTGCACCAGATCCTCCACCTCGTCGGGCCAGCGGCTCAGGCGCCGGCGCAGGAAAGCCCGTAAATGGGTGGCCGTTGCCGTCAGAAACCGGCGATAAGCCAGGGCGTCACCGTCCCTGCCCTGTAAAAACAAGGCATGCAGGCGTAATTCGGTCAAGCGCAGGTGGTCCACCTCTTCTATTCGTCGCATCCCGGCCTTTGGTTACATTACGCGTGCGAATTATTTTTACGTATCTTTCGGCCCGGCTGTAACCAATCGCCACGCTGTCGCGAACTTCATGTTGCACGCTCGGTTTGTTGCTGTTGCCGCCGATGTCGTGCAATCACGTAGTTTAACTTGACAAGGAATGACCATGAACAAACTGACGACCACCCTGCTTGCCGCCTGCCTGATGATTTCGGGCGCCAGCTACGCCCAGGACGCGATGAAGAAGGACGACATGTCCAAGGACGCCATGGCCAAAGACGGCATGAAGAAGGAAACCATGAAAAAACCCATGCATCACGACAAAATGGCCAAGGATGACATGAAGAAGGACGCCATGGCCAAGGACGAGATGAAGAAAGACGACATGAAAAAGGACGACATGGCGAAAGATCCGATGAAGAAATAAGCGCCGGCGGCCGGGGTGCGGACGTGTCGCCGTTCCCGGTCACGGCGGCGCGGCGAACATGATAAGCGCGCCGAGCAAATAGAGCGGCGCCGTCGGTACGCACCGCTGAAAAGAATATCAAACTTGCTAAGGTATAATTTGCCACGAGTTGAGGAGTTGTGATGCAAAGCGAGCGCGACATGCGCAAACGGTTGCGGAAAATGCTGTCCAAATAGGCTCGGACACGCCAGCCCTTTCCGTGCACCGATCAGCAATTTTATTCCGGAGTGCGCACCGTGCATCCACCAGACAAGTCACCCCATGACATGCGCAGCGCTTTCCGGCGCGAGTTCGCTTCGCCACAAGTGTGGATGGTGCGCACCGTGGTGGTGGGCGCGGCCGCCGTGGCGGGTCTGGTGGTGGTCGGTTTCACCTGGCTGGCCGGCACCGCCCTGGCGCTGTTCGTGCAGATGGCCGGCGCCGCCTGGTGGCTGCCGCTGCTATGGACGCCGGCCTGTTGTGGCGTCATCGTCTGGCTGACGCGTCGCTACGCGCGCGGCGCCGGCGGCTCCGGCATTCCGCAGGTCATGGCCGCGCTGGCGCCGGAGCTATCCGGCGGTAGGCGGCCGCTGCTCGTCTCGTTGCGCCTGAGCGTGGCGAAGATCGGTCTGACCTCGGCCGGTCTGCTGGGCGGCCTGTCGCTGGGAAGGGAGGGACCGTCGGTGCAGATCGCCGCCGGCGTGATGCTCGCGGCGCGTCGCTGGCTGCCGCGCGGCAGCGGCGTCAGCGCCCATTCGCTGCTGGTGGCCGGCGGCGCCGCCGGCATCGCGGCGGCATTCAACACCCCGCTGGCCGGCGTCATGTTCGCCATCGAAGAATTGTCGCGCACGCCCGAACAGCGCAACAGCGGCCTGATCGTTTCAGGCATCGTGCTGGCCGGCCTGATCGCCGTTTCGGTGTATGGCAACGGCACCCATTTCGGCGTCATCCACCCCGGCCCGATCGGGCTGGCCCTGGTCGGCCCGGGCCTGCTGGTGACGTTGGTCGCCGGCTTGGCGGGCGGCCTGTTCGCCCGTCTGTTGCTGGCGTCGCTGCGCGGCACCTCGCCGGACCGGCCCAGCCGCTGGCGCCAGCGCTTTCCCGTGCGCTTCGCCATCGGTTGCGGGCTGGCGGTGGCGCTGATCGGCGTGGTCACCGGTGGCGCCACCTATGGCAGCGGCAACGAAGCAACGCGTGCCCTGCTCGACAGCCATGCCGACGTCCCGGTCGGGTTCGCGCTATTCAAGTTCATCGCCACCTGGCTGACGGCCTGGTCGGGTGTGCCGGCGGGCATCTTCGCGCCATCGCTGTCCATCGGCGCCGCGCTCGGCCACGACGTCGCCGTGCTTACCGGCTATCCGTACGCCCCGGCCGTCATCGCGCTCGGCATGGTCGGCTTCCTGGCCGCCGCCACGCAAGCGCCGCTCACCGCATTCATCATCGTGATGGAAATGGTAGACGGTCATGGCATGGTGCTCAGCCTGATGGCCTGCGCGGTCGTCGCCAGCACCGTCTCACGTGTGCTCAGTCCGCCGCTGTATGCGGCGCTGGCGTTGATACAGCTGCCGCCACGCCGGGTCTACCGAGCTCAGAACGGAGCCACGATGGGCGAGCAGTAATTCAAACCTCGCGATCCGACACTGAAGTGGTCCGTGACGCGAGCATCGTCCGTTCCAGCCCGGACTTGAGGCTCGTCCAGTAGCGCTCGCTGACAGGCAGTGACGGCCCGCAGCGCAGCGCTACCACGTAGCCGCCCTCCTGCTCCTGGCGTAGTCCCAGCACCTGATCCCGCCTGACCAGTATGCGCCGGTGAATACGCAGGAACTGCTCCGGGTCGAGGTATTGCACCAGTTCGGTCAACGTGGTCCGGTGCAACAGCGTACGCCCGGCCAGATGCAGCTCGACGTAGTTCCCCGCCGTCTCGATCCACAGCACATCCTCCACGGCCACTTTATCCATCCGCCCCACCGACCTGACGATCAGTTCACGCCAGAACCCGGGCGCGGGATCGGTGAACTGGCGCAAAGCCCGGGTGTACATGGCGCGTTGTTCCAGCAGCACCCGCGCGCGCGACATGGCCTCGTGCAGGCGCCGCTCGTCGACCGGCTTGACGATGTAGTCCAGCGCATGGGTGTCGAACGCTTCGAGCGCATGGCCCCGGTGGGCGGTGGCAAACACGATGAGCGGCGGCAGTTCCAGCCGGCTCAGGGAACGGGCCATCTCCACCCCGGACTCCTGGGGCATCTGGACGTCGAGCAGCACCAGGTCCACGTCGTTCGTTTGCATGAAGCTGCGCGCGGCGGCCGCACTGGGGCATTCGCCCGCCACCACCCACTCGCTGAGCGGCGCCAGCGACATCCGCAGATTGGTGCGCGCGTGCGCCTCGTCGTCGACAATCAGTACTTTAAAAGCCATCGTCAATCCATCACTTGCCATGGAAGCCGCAGTCCGGCCACGAAGCGGCCATCGATGCGCGCCACATCGAGCGACGCCAGCTTGCCATAGGCCAGTCCCAGCCGGGCCCGGATCCCGCGCAAGCCGATCCCCAGTCCCGCAGCCGGCGCTGCCTGGGGGAAGATCGGGTTGCTCACCCGAACCAGCAGGAATTCGCCGTCGCGCACGAACGTCACGCTGATATCGCTGCTATCGGCGTGGCATTCCAGGTCATGCCGCAACGCGTTTTCGACCAAGGGCTGCAGCAGCATCGGCGGACACTCCACGTCCTCGTCCAACACATCGTCGCCCTCGATGCTGACGCGCAGGCGCCCACCGAAACGCAGATGTTGCAGCTCCAGGTAATCGCGCACGAACTGCAGCTCCTGTTTTACGCTGACCCAGTCGCGCTCACTGCTTAACAGGGCGTACTGCAGCAAGTCGCCAAAGCGCGACAGGCCTTCCAGCGCCAGCGGCTTGTCGTCGGTCCGCACCATGGCGCCGATCGCGCTGAGCGTATTAAAAACAAAGTGCGGCTCGAGCTGTCCGCGCAGCGCGGCCAGGCGCTGCCGCTCCAGCGCCAATCGCACATCGGCCAGTTCGCGCGTCTGCGCCTGCCGCTGCTGCCACAGCAGGCCCGCCACGACGACGCCAAATGCGAGGGTCAACAACACGAACACCACGAACCACTCGAATTTACCCATCGAAATCAAGTAGTTCCACGCGTTCGGCAGGTTAGGCGCCAGGTCAACCTTGAAGCAGCGCCGATAGGCCAGGCCAAGCATCGCGACCGGCCAACACACGGCCAAGTAAAGCAGGTAACCGCGAACGATGCGCCGACGCGTGGCGAGCCAGTCGGGATGACGCCGATAGATCAGGTAGAGCACATAGCTTTGTACCATCATCACCGCGTAACCGCACCACCAGCCCAGCGTCATCATCCAGTAGCTGCGGGCGTCGCCGTGTAGCGTCGCGTCGCCGTAGGTGCTGATGCCCGCCACGGCGCACAGCAGCGTCCACAGTCCGAAGTTAATTACAAGGGCGCGCAAAGTAGCGGACATGAGTAGTTATTGTTGATTTAGTTGGCAAAGTATATCAGCCGCCCCCGGCCGCCTTGACCCCGTTCATCCCACGGCAAGCGGTGCTCGTCACACACCGGTGTGGGAGCGACCGTGCTTGCGCTACGCTGGCCGCTCCCCAACTTTCAGTCGACTACCCCATGCGTTTTTCCATCTTGCGACCAATTCCGCTTCTTGCTTTCAGCCTCGCCGCCGTGGCCGGCGACGACACACCGCCGACACAGCAGGTCGAGGTGCGCGGGCCCGCCAGCAGCCAACTGCGCCGCGACGATGCCGTCGGGCGCATCGTGATCGGCCGCGACGACCTGCAGCGCTACGGCGAAACCACATTGTCGGATGCGCTGAAGCGGCAGCCGGGCCTGAGCATCGTCGGCGGCGAGATACGCATGCGCGGTCTTGGCAGCGGGTACACGCAAATCCTCATCGACGGCCAGCCGGCGCCGACCAACTTTGATATCGCCACCTTGTCGCCCGAGCTGATCGAGCGCGTCGAGATCCAGCGCAGCGCGCAAGTCGATTCCAGCACGCAGTCGGTGGCCGGTTCGCTCAACATCATATTACGCAAGGTCTCTGGCGCGGCGCGGCGCACGGCGAAGATCAGCGCCGAACGGCAGGCCGGCGCCACCAGCCCCGCCGCCACCACGCAATGGACCGGACGCAGCGGCGCGCTCGGCTACGGCGTGACCGCAACCGCCAGCGAGACGCGCCGGCGCGACCGCTCGGCCACCGACGAACGAACCGACGATGCCGGTCTCGCGGACGTGCGCCGCCTGGACGATGACAATCGCAGCCGTACCCGTCGTTTCAGCGCCGCGCCACGCGCCGACCTCAAACTAGACGGCGGCGACACGTTGACCTGGCAAGGTCTGTTCGACCTGTCGCATCTGGACGCGCGCGCGGCGCAGGCCGAGACCACGCTGCAAGGAGCGCCCACCGCGTCTCCCGAATCCGGCTGGCGAGCGCTCTATAAAAACTGGCTGGCGAAGGCGAACCTGGCCTGGACGCATCGCTTCGACACCGGCAGTCTGACGCTCAAGGCGGGCATCGAGTTCAACAACCGGGACGGCGACTACCTTTTCCAAGGCATCGACGCCGGCGGCAATCCCTGGCTCGATCGCGCTGTCGTATCGCGCGCCGGCGAGCGCCGCGCCACCACCAGCGGCAAATATGTGACACCGCTGGCCGCCGGCCACGACATTGCGATCGGCTGGGACGCGTCCCATGTGCGGCGCGAGGAAAGCCGCCATCAGCGTGACACAAACCCACAGGCGCCGGATGCCGCGCCCATGTATAGGCTGGATCAGGACTACAACGCCAGCGTCGGGCAGGTAGCGATGTTCGCGCAGGACGAATGGAGCGTCACGCCGCGCCTGCAAGCGTATCTCGGCTTGCGTTGGGAGGGTTTGGAGACGCGCACCTGGGGCCCGGGCAACGCCGCGACCGCCTCTCGCGTGTGGAGCCCGGTGGCCCAAGTACTCTGGAAGCTGCCTGGCAGCACGCGCGACCAGCTGCGCCTCGCGCTCGCGCGCACGTACAAGGCGCCGCAACCACGCGACCTGGTGCCGCGCCGCTACACCGTCAACAACGACAACGGACCGACGCAGCCGGACTATCAGGGCAATCCATCGCTGCGTCCCGAGCTGGCCTGGGGCTTGGATGGCGCCCTCGAATCCTATTTTTCGCAGGATGCCATGGTCAGCGTGTCGGCCTATGTGCGGCGGATACAAGACGTGGTGCAGCTCAGGGTCTGGCAGGAAAACGGCGTCTGGATCAGCAGCCCGTCCAACGGCGGCGTCGCCAGTGTGCACGGTGTGGAGATTGACGCGCGCGTCCCGTTCAAGCTGGCATCGGCCAACGGAACCACGATCGAACTAAGGACCAATCTGGGCCGCAACTGGTCACGCGTTGACGGCTTCGCCGGTCCGGACAATCGCCTTGCCAATCAAGCGCCGCTGACCGCCAACCTGGGGCTCGATCTGCGCATGCCGCAAAACCGCGGCGCGGGCGCGAATCTCCGTTTTGTCGGCGGCTGGCAGGCGCGAACAGCACAGTCGCTGGTCCAGGAGACCGGCGTGGTGCGGGAGCTGGAAGCCTATGCAACCTGGCCGGCGGCAAGCGGCCGGCTGCGCTTCACGGTGGCCAACCTGCTGCAGTCGGCGCGTCGTACCGGTCAACGTTATGACGACGGCGTGTACGCAAGTACCCGCCTGTCGTTGGGCAGGGAGCGCCCGCTTTTCCGATTGCAGTATGAGGTACAGCAATAACCCAGGGACGCGCCGGGCACCGCTTGGCCGTTGCGCAAAGCTGTGCCATACTCATCATCGAAGACCGCGAAAAACGGCCATCCACGCCACCGTGTAGATGGCCGCGCACACGCCGACCGGCAATTCTGCCGGATCGGCCAGCGTTTCCCCCGACATCCGTCGGAACTTATTGCGAACAGGCCCGCCACCGGATCTGCCCGTATTTATTGGAACGCGCCGTGAATCATCCTGTTATCACCTCAAAATCCACCTCAAAACTGAGTATCGCCATTGTCGGCGCCGGCCTGGGCGGATTGACGCTCGCACGGGTTCTACACATCAACGGTATCGCAGCGACGATCTATGAAGCCGAGGCGTCGCCACGCGCCCGCACGCAAGGCGGCCTGTTGGACATCCACGAATACAACGGTCAGCAAGGACTGCGGACGGCAGGTTTGTACGAAAAATTCCTCGATATCGTGCTGCCGGGCGAGGATGCCAAGCGCGTCGTCGATAAACATGGCGATGTCTTGCTGGACCGGCCCGGGTTGGGCAATCTCGCGAGGCCCGAGGTGGACCGGGGCGCTTTGCGCCAACTGCTCATCGAGTCCCTGCCGCCCGGTACCATCCGGTGGGGCCGCAAGCTCACCGGGACCGCGCGTCCGGGCGGTGCGCAAACCGAACTGCTATTTGCCGATGGCTCGACGGCGACTTGCGATCTGTTGGTCGGCGCCGACGGCGCGTGGTCGAGGGTGCGCCCGTTGCTCTCCGCAGCCCGGCCGGAATATGTCGGCACCACCTTCATCGAGACCAGCCTGTTCGACGGCGACACCCGGCACAAAGCCAGCGCGGACGCAGTCGGACCGGGGACGCTGATGGCGGTAGCGCCCGGACAAGGCATTCTGGCGCACCGGTACGCAAACGGGACTTTGCACGCCTATATCGCGCTGAACCGGCCCGAGGCCTGGATCGATGCGCTTGACGTCAGCGTCCCCTCATCGGCGCTAGCGCGCCTCGCCGACGAGTTCAAGGAGTGGGCGGCACCACTACGGGCGCTGATCACCGACACCGAGACCGAGCCGGTGGTCCGGCCGATATATGCGCTCCCCATCTCCCATCGATGGCCGCGCGTTGCCGGTATTACGCTGTTGGGCGATGCGGCCCACTTGATGTCGCCCTTCGCGGGCGAAGGCGCCAACCTGGCGATTTACGATGGCGCAGAACTGGGCAAGGCGATCAGCACCTATCCTGACGATATCGAGGCGGCACTCGCCTGCTACGAACGAGACCTGTTCCCGCGCAGCGCATCGGTCGCGGCGCAGACAGCGCAGAACCATCAGCGCTTCTTCGGGCCGGACGCGCCCCGCAGCGTCGTCGAATTATTCAGTACAACGGTCCACCCGGCACGCTGACGAAGTTGCCGCCGCCGGCCGTGTTGTGAGACCATGGAGACCGCCCAACCGGACCGGATATCTCATGACAGCCACCCCGCAGCGTGACACCATCGCCACCCTCGCCGACCTTGAGGCATTGTTCGACCGGCCGGCGGCCCCGTCGATCACCAAGGAAGCGACTTTCATCCATCCGCACTACGCCACCTTGATCGCTGCCTCGCCGTTCGCGGTGCTGGCGACCAACGGCCCGGACGGACTCGATGCTTCGCCGCGCGGCGACGCGCCCGGTTTCGTTGTGGTGGAAGACGAGACGACGCTGCTGCTGCCGGAGCGGCGCGGGAACAATCGCATCGACAGCTTGCGTAACCTGGTCGCCGATCCGCGCGTGGCGCTGCTGTTTTTGATTCCCGGGCACGGTGAAACGTTGCGCGTTCAGGGCCGGGCCAGCATCGTGGTCACACCGGCGTTGCTGGAGCGCTTCGCGGTCGACGGCAACGCGCCAAAGTGCGTGCTGGCGATCAAGGTGGAGTCGGTGTTCTTCCAGTGCGCCCGCGCGATTTTGCGCTCACGCCTGTGGGATGCGGCGGCGGTGCGCGACACGGCGCTGCCCAGCCCAGGCGCCATTCTTGCCGCGCTTAGTAAAAACGGCATCGATGGCGACAAATACGACGCGGAGCTGCCGGCCCGCCAGCGCAGCACGCTGTATTGAGCGCACCGCGACAGGCGGCGCGCCCTTGGCGATTCATTACTGCTTGCCAACCTTGGCGGCGGCCTGCTCGATGACCTTGGCGACATCGGCCGGACGGGCGATGAAGGCCGCGTGGCTGCCGTTGATCTCGACGGTCGTGCTGCCTGCGCGCTTGGCCATGTAGCGCTGCAGGTCGGGATTGACGGTGCGGTCGGCGGTCGACACGATCGCCCAGCTCGGCCTGGTTTTCCAGGCCGCCTGCGTGACCGGCGCACCTGCCGTTTGCACGGCCGGCATCACCTGCGAGATCGCCATGAAGCGCGCCGTGGCGGCCGGCAGATCGGCGGCAAAGTCCGCGTGGAACAGCGATTGCTCGAAATACAGGTGACCGTCCGCGCTGGCCTTGATCGCATCGCTGGCCGGCGGCGTTTTCTTGACCAGGTCGAGCAGACTCTCCCCGGCGTCCGGCGCGAAGGCGGCCACATACACCAGCCCCGCCACTTTCGGATTGTTACCCGCTTCGGTGATGACCATGCCGCCATAGCTGTGGCCGACCAGGATGCTGTCGCCAGTCATGGCGTCGATCGCGCTTGCCGTCGCCTTGACGTCGTCGGCAAGCGAGGTCTCCGGCTGCTGCACGACAGCGACGTTGTAGCCGTCCTTGGTCAGGATGTCGGCCACGCCCTGCCAGCCGGAACCATCGGCGAAGAAGCCGTGAACCAAAACGATGTTTTTGACCGGCGCGGCCATGGCGGCGCTGCCGGTGCCGGCGGCGAAAGCGAGGGCGAGTGAAGCGGCGATGCGGGTAACGGTTTTCATGGCGAGTCTCCAAAAATAAACAAATAAAGAAGGTAGGTCATCGGATTCGGATAGTTGTCGCGGCGGCCGCATGGCGGCGCGCCGCGATGGTTTTAGGCGATCTGGGTCAGCAACAGGGCTGCCGCTTCCGCCGACGAGCCGGGGTTCTGGCCGGTGATCAGCAAACCGTCGCGGACCACGTACGAGCCCCAGTCGGGACCTTTGGAATACACGCCGCCCTTGGCGATGAGCTCATCTTCGACCAGGAACGGCACAACATTGGTCAAGCCGACGCCCTCTTCCTCGGTGTTGGTGAAGCCGGTGACTTGTTTGCCTTCGACCAGCGGGCGGCCGGCCGGCGTCTGGACATGGCGCAGCACGCCTGGCGCATGGCAGACCAGCGCCACCGGCTTGTTTGCGGCCAGGAACGACTCGATCAGCGCGATCGAGTTGCGGTCTTCCGCCAGGTCCCACAGCGGGCCGTGGCCGCCTGGATAAAACACGGTGTCGAAATCGGCCTGGTTGACACTATCGAGCCGAACGGTGGCCGCCAGTTGGGCGGTCGCGGCGGCGTCGGCTTCGAAGCGATGCGTTTGCGCGGTCTGGAACGACGGCTCATTGCTTTTCGGATCCAGCGGCGGCTGGCCGCCCAGAGGCGAGGCCAGCACCACCTCGACGCCGGCGTCCTTGAACGTGTAATACGGCGCGGCCAATTCTTCCAGCCAGAAGCCGGTCTTGCGGCCGGTGTTGCCCAGCGTGTCGTGGGAAGTCAAAACCATCAGTACTTTTTTCATGTTAGTTCTCCAAAGAAGTTAGGAAGCAAGGTAAGTACATCACGCCGGAGTAGACCAGTCGTCTAGGCCGACCGTAAAAAAAAGCCGGTCATCGCCGTCCCCTCCCACCCGGTTGAAATCGACCGGGCTTCATCTCGTGTGTTCATGGGAGGTACTTTAGCACCGATTAGACCAGTCGTCTACAACTATTTCAAAAAAAGATGCGCCCGCCCTCAGCGCATCGCCGTCTCGGGCAGCGCCGAGTTCGCGTTATATGGGCGGGCGCCTGAGCACTGAAAGCACCCAGGCGCGCAAGGCAGTTTACCTCTGCTCGCCGTTGGCCATCTGCCCGAAGACCTCGTCACGACGTACCCAGGCGTGATACAGCGCCGCGCCCAGGTGGGCCAGGATGGTCAGGAACAGCAGGTACGCCAGGACGCCATGCAGCGGGCGCAGGAAACCGTACACTCCCGGGCTATGCGGCAGGATTGCCGGCAGGTGCACGCCGCCAAACATCGTGATCGGATAGCCGCCGGCAGACAGCATGGCCCAGCCGATCAACGGCATCGCCAGCATCAGTCCATATAGCAGCCAGTGCGACGCGTGCGCGGCGAATTTCTGGATGGCCGGCAGGTCGGCCGGCAGCGCCGGCGTCGGCCGGGTCAGGCGGTTGACCAGTCGCACGATGGCCAGCAGCAGAATGGCGATGCCCAGTGGACGGTGCAGATCCAGCAGCTGGTCGCGGTAGCGCAGCGAGACGACCATGCCGGCGCCGACAAACAGCATGGCGAGGATGGCAAGTGCCATGGACCAGTGCAGCACCCGGGCGAGCAGGTTGAAGTGGCGTGGACGGTTCATCGGGCGCTCCCGTTCTGGGCGACAGGTTGGGTGGTTTTGCCCTGGCTGATTTCGCGTTCGCGGCGGTTGAACGACACCGAGTAGGCCGCGGAACGGGCATGCAGGACCGGATCATCGCTGGCGGCGATACCCACCGGCAGTATCAACGGGTCGAAATTGAGGTCGCGGCAAGGACCGGTCGCCTGCGGCTCGGCATGGGCCAGCGTCAAGGTGCCGAGGGTAGCCTCCTGCCGTGTGTCGGGCCAGGCCTTGGACGGATCCGTAATCGGATCGCCGGGGGCGGCGATTTGCACCACCATGTCCCAGACCAGCGGGCCGGCGGCCAGGCGCCGGTTCAGGTCTTCAATCAGGAAATCGGGATCGGCGGCCTTCAATTGGTCCGGCGTCATCGCGACGAACGGCAGCCGTGGACGCATCGACCAGCGCACCATGCGATCGGCGCCCTGCCCGTCCGTCAGGCGGAACGCGTTCACGCCGTTGAAACGGGTGCTGCCCAGGCTATCGGACCTGGGCGCCGATTTGGCCCACGCCTGGAACGCGGCGATCTCCGGATTGGCGGCCAGCACGGCCTTCATCTTCTCCGGGTCGGGCTTGCCGGTGGCGGGATCGGGCTTGCCGGCCTCGTTCATGGCCTGGAATGCCTGAGGGGTGGCGGCGGCAAAGAACGGAAAACTGTTCATCGCGATGCGCCACTCCTGGCCGTCGTCGGTTTTCAGCTGCACGGCCATGCCGCGCACCGGCGAGGCGCCGTCGGGCGCGTACGGGTTGTTCGACGACGAGGAAAAGCGGCCGATGACGGCGATCGACGGCTGCGAGAATGCGCGCGCCTTGGACAATTTGGCCGCTTCGGCCGTCGGCGCGAAGGTCCCGGCGAAGCAAACGCCCTTGCTGTGCGCGCGCCGGAAGCCGGCCGCTTGCTTGCCCGACCCTTCGGCGAAGTCCATCATTTTTTGCGGTGTCAGATTGTGGTTGCCGAACCAGCCGCCGACCCACGCGAACAGCGCGGCGAGGACGGCAAGGATCAGGGCGATCGGTAATAGCAGAATCAGGGAGCCACGGCGAGGCGTGGGCGTGGGGGTTGGCATGTCGGTCTGGCTTTCGTTGGTTCGATGGCGGATGACATCAATGCACCGATTTTAGCGGCCTTATCATTACTACCAGATTACTATTTGTTTCTGGCATGTATCAACGCACCGGCGGCCGGGATCACCCGTGCCGCCGGCTTTTACTGGCGGATCAGGCCGCCGGAGCGATTTCCAGGGCAAAGTCGCGATAGGAATGCAGCGGGCGGCCGAGTATCGTGGTCAAACGCTCGACGTCGCCGGCTGCGGGGATCATGCCGTCGCTGACATAACGCTCGGCCATCAGGCGCATCTCGTAGGCCATCCACTTCGGCATGAAGGTCGCCAGATTCTGCTCGAACCCGGTCGGGTCGTCGCCGCCATAGACCACGGGACGCCCCAGCACCTTGGACCAGATCGACGCCACCGCGGCGCCGGTGAGCGTGTCCGGACCGACCAGGTTGATGGTCTCGCTCGGCAGCTTGCCCGGTGCCTGCTCGCGGCGGACCAACTCGATCGCCGCGACTTCGGCGATGTCCCGGGCGTCGACCATGGCCACGCCTTTGCCGCCCACCGGCATCGGATAAACGCCGTGCTGGAAGATGACGTCCTTGACCATGTGCTCGTTGTCGATGAAGTACGACGGCCGCAGGATGGTGGCGCCAAAGCCCATCTGTTCGATCATCCGTTCGGCGCCCAGCTTGACGGCGAAGTGCGGCACGTTGACGAAGCGGTCGGCATGAAGCACCGACAGGTAGACCAGCCGATCGACGCCCGATTCGCGGGCGACGTTGAGGGTGATCAGCGCCTGGGTGAATTCGTCACCGGCCACCGCGTTGAGCAGGAACAGCGTGCTGACGCCTTTGAAGGCGCTGCGCAGCGAATCGATATCGAGCAGATCGCCTTTGACGATTTTCACGCTGGCCGGAAAGTCGGCCTTCGACGGATCGCGAACGAGGACGCGCACGTCGGCGCCACGGGTAACGAGTTGCTGGACAACTTGGCGGCCAACACGGCCGGTGGCGCCGGTAACGAGGATAGTCATGGTATTTCTCCTGAGTGGTGTTTGAGAAGATGTGCTTGGAAGACAGTTCCATAGTAACGGTACCGCACATGGTCCGATAGATGGCATAATGAGACTTGGCGTCTCACTGGTGGAACACATGGATTTGCTCGCACTGACCGATTTCAACCTCGTTGCCCGGCACGGCGGATTTGGACGGGCCGCCCGCGCCACCGGCCGCCCCAAGGCCACGCTCTCGCGCCGGGTCGCGGAACTGGAGGCCGGTCTCGGCCTGCGCCTGCTCGAGCGGGGCGCCAACTCGCTAAAGCTGACCGAGGAGGGGCGCGCACTTCATGAGCGCACTTGGGCCTTGCTGGCGGAAGTCGACGAGACGGTGGCGGCGATCGTGTCGGGCGGCGAGACGCCCCAAGGCAGGTTGCGGATCAGCGCGCCGCTGCTGTTTTCACACGCCGCCATGGGCAAACTGGCCGCTGGCTTCGCGCTGAAATATCCCCAGGTGAGGCTGGAGGTCACCACGGACGACCGCGCGGTCGACATGGTCGAGGAAGGCTACGACCTGGTCATCCGCGTTAATCCGGATCCCGATGCCAGTCTGGTTGGACGGATCTTTCTGCGCGATCGACTGGTCGTGGTGGCGCACCCGGATCTGCACCGGCCGACGGACCAGTCCGCCGTGCCGGCCGTGGCGCGCGGGACGGGCGATATGAGCACGGTGTGGAGCCTGGCGGCGCCGGCGGGGAAGTCGACCGTCGCCGTCGAGACGGTGCTGCGTTTGTCATCGCACTTCATGGTGCGCGACGCAGTTCGGCTGGGTACCGGCGCCGCGCGCCTGCCGCTGTCGCTGGTGCTCGGCGACCTCGCGGCCGGTTCACTGGTGGCTTGGGGTGATATCGATGCACCCGATGTCGCGCTGTGGGTGCTGTATCCCTCCAGGCGGCTACTGAGTGCCCGCGTGTCCGCGTTCCTCGGCTACCTGAGGGAGGCTTTTCCGAACGGTACGCCAGACGAGCTGGCCGCCTATATCACGCCCGCTTGAAACCGAATACAGTACTCTGCTGTTCACGCGCAAGACCTGCCGGTTGGCGGCGCAATCCGCCCCTCGGGCATGCTTATGGAATAACCCGAGGCGCAATTGCATCGCCAGCCGGCCCGTCACGCCACTGGTTGATGGGTGGCGTCATGCGCACCGCCAGCATGTCTTTTTCCACCGCGCTGTCGAGGCGTATGCCGACGTCGTAGTCCTCCCCGATCTGGTAGACGAAGCCGTCGTTGCTGTCGATGTCGAGTGGAAACCCAAGTCGCGATGCTAGCCCGCCGTCCAGCCGCCGCCGATTGCCTTGACCAGCTGCACGCCGGCCTGGCGGTAGCGGGTAGTCAGGTCCAGTTCGCTGCGGGCCGACTGCAGATACGCCGTCTGCGCCGTCACGACATCGAGGTAGCTGGCCGCGCCCTGGTCGTAGCGTTTCTTGGCCAGGTCCAGCGCGCGCTTGGCGGCTGCCGCCGCCAGATGGTCGGACTTTGCCGCCTCGTCGTAGTTGGTCAGCAAGGACAACTGGTCTTCCACCTGCTGGAAAGCGGTCAACACGACCGAGCGGTAGCGCTGGCCCGCTTCGTCCAGCACCGCCTCCGCGTTGGCGATCTGCGCCTTGCGCCGGCCGCCGTCGAGCAGGCTGACAGCCAGGGTCGGGCCGACCGCCCAGAACAGGTTGGACGCCTGCGCGAAGCGGCCGAAGTCGCCGGACTGCAAGCCCCCTGCCGCGTTCAACGTCAGTGAAGGGAACAGCGCCGCGCGCGCCACGCCCACCTGGTCGCTGGCGGCGGCCACGCGCGACGCGGCGGCGGCGAGGTCCGGCCGGCGCTGCAGCAACTGCGACGGCAAGCCCAAAGGCAACGCCGGCGTGATGAAACCGTCGCCGGCCGGGGCCACCGCGAAGTCGGCGGCGTTGGCGCCAACCAGCGCGGCGATCGCGTGCTCCTGCACATTGCGCTGCGCCTGGCGCTGGCGCAGCAGCGAGCGGGTCGATTCGAGCTGGGTCTCAGCGCGCGCCAGGTCCAGCCCGGAGGCGCTGCCGCCGTCATGGCGGTGGGTGATCAGGTCCGCCTGGCGCTTGTAGGCGGCTTCGGTCTCGCGCAGCAGATTGAGGTCGGCGTCGGCGCCGCGCAGCGCGAGCAGCGTGTCGGCCAGCTGCACCTGCAGCGACAGGCGCGCTGCCCCCAGGTCGGCGTCGGCGGCGCGCTCCTGCGCTACGCCCGCGCTGACCTGCTTGTCGATGCGACCCCACAGGTCGATCTCGTAGCCGAGATCGAATTCCAGGGTACCGCTGTCGTACTCGCTGGGCGAGGTGGCGCCGCGCAGCGGTTTGAGATCGGACTGGCGCAGGCGCTGGCCGTTGAGCGAAGCACCCAATGTCGGCGATTGCGCCGCGCGCAGCACGCCGGTGGCGGCCTGCGCCTGGCGGTAACGCGCCAGCGCGCTGGCCAGGTCCGGGCTGTTGGCGATCAGCTGCCGTTCCAGCTGATCGAGCTGTGGATCGGCGTACATGGTCCACCAGTCGGCCGGCAGCATCGGCGCCTGGTCGTTGGCGGCGGCCCAGCCGGGCGGCACGTCGCGGAAGCCGGCGGCCATCGGCACCGCCGGCGGCGTGCGCGGCGGCGCGTCGGCGCACGCCGCCAGGGCCAGGGTCACGGCCAGAGTCACGGGGGTGGCGTAGCGGATCTTCACGGCTTGGCCTTGGCGTTGGGGGTTGCGCCGGCGGCCGCGACACGCACCAGGTCGCCCGTGGCGACGCCGTCCGGCGGATTGGCGATGACCTGGTCTCCTTTGTCGAGGCCGGCGGCCACCTCGACCGCGTTGCCGAGGTCGCGTCCGACGGTGATGCGCTTGACCACCACGTGGTTGTCCTTGCCCAGCACCGCCACCTGGGTGCCGGCCTTGTTGAAGATCAGCGCGCTCGGCGGAATGCTCAGCGCCCCGCTCGACAACGGCGCATCGAAGTGGATCGACGCGTAGCCGCCCGGCAGCAGCTCGCGGCTGTCGTTGCGCACCGTCAGCTGCACCAGCATGGCGCCGGAGTTGGCGTTGATGGCCTGCGACAGCGACTGCACGGTGGCGGTGTAGACCTTGCCGGCGCGCTCGGGCACGGTCAGCTCGGCCTGGTCGCCGACCTTGATCGCGGCCACCTGGCGCTGCGGCACGTTGACGTAGACGCGCAGGCGGCTGATGTCGGATACCACGAACAGCTCGCTGCCGGGCGTGCCGCCGACATTGATCAGCGCGCCGACGTCGGTGTTGCGCGCGGTGACCACGCCATCGAACGGCGCCACCAGGCGCGTGTAGCGCTGCAGCGCCTGCACCCGGTCGACATTGGCCTGCATGGCGTTGACGGCCGACTGCTTGGCGGCCAGGTCGCCGGCCTTTTCATCGGCTTCCTGGCGCGAGACGGCGTCCGCGTCCAGCAGGCCCTGCCAACGCTTGGCGGTGCTGGTGGCCAATGTCAGGTTGCTGCGCGCGCTGGCCAGTTCGGCCTTGGCCTGAAGCAGTTGCTGATCAAGGTCCGGGGTTTCGATGTCGGCCAGCGTCTGGCCGGCCTTGACCGGCGCGCCGATGTCGACCTTCCAGTTTTTCAGGTAGCCGCTGACGCGGGCATAGATCGGCGCCCTCGCCCACGGCTCGATGCGCGCCGACAGGTCGATCGAGGCGCCCGCCATCTGCCCGGCCGGCAGGATGCTGACGGCCGGCACCAGCGGCGCGCTGGCTTCCTTGACTTGCTGCGCCTCGGAACGGCGGCTGATGACGCCGGCCGCGACCAGCGCGGCGGCCAGCACGATGAGCCCCAGAACCAGCGGCTTGTGCCCTTTACGGGGAGTGTTAGTTGGCATGGACGGGTGCTCCGGAAACAGGTTGGTCGTTATGCGGCGACGGGGTCGGCGAGGCCTTGGTCCCGGGCGCGTGTTTTTTGTGCACGATGCTGAACACCACCGGCACGAACAGCAAGGTGGCGGTGGTGGCGAAGATCAGGCCGCCGATGACGGCGCGGCCCAGCGGCGCGTTCTGCTCGCCGCCGTCGCCCAGGCCCAGCGCCATCGGCAGCATGCCGATGATCATCGACAGCGCGGTCATCAGCACCGGACGGAAGCGCACCGAGCCCGCCTCCAGCGCGGCGGCGGTGGCGTCGCCCAGTTCGTCGAGGCGTTCGCGCGCGAACGAGATCACCAGCACCGAGTTGGCGGTGGCCACGCCCATGCACATGATGGCGCCGGTCAGCGCCGGTACCGACAGCGTGGTGTTGGTGGCGAACAGCATCCAGACAATGCCGGCCAGCGCCGCCGGCAGCGCCGAGACGATCACGGCCGGGTCGAGCCACGACTGGAAGTTGACGACGATCAGGAAGTAAATCAGTACCACCGCGCCCAGCAGGCCAAACAGCAGTCCGGAGAACGCCCGGTCCATGGTCTTGACCTGGCCCAGCATCTGCGCCGACGCGCCCTTGGGCAGCTCCGCCTTGGTGTCGGCCAGCAGCTTGTTGATGTCCTTGGCGACGGCGCCGAGGTCGCGGTCCTGCGTGGTGGCGTAGATCTGCACCATCGGTGCGATATCGTACTGGCTCACCAGCGCCGACGCGGTGCCGCGTTCGAAGCGCGCCACGCCGCCCAGCGTCGTGCCGCCGGTGCTGGCGCCGTTGCCGACCGGCAGATTGGCCAGCGCCGACAACGAATCCAGCTGCGGTTGCGGGGTCTGCATGACGATCGGGTAGCTGACGCCGTTGGCCGGATTGAGCCAGAAGGTCGGCGCCACCTGCGACGAGCCGGCCAGGTTGACGACCATGCTGTTGGTGACGTCGCGCGTGGTCAGGCCCAGTTGCTGCGCCTGGCCACGGTCGACATCGACATTGAACACCGGCGCCTTGTTCGATTGCTGGATGCGGGCGTCGGCCACGCCGGGAATGGCGCGGATGCGCTTGAGCAGCTTCTCGGCGTAGACGTAGTTGTCGGCGATCTTGCCGCCGCGTATCTGCACGTCGATCGGCGCCGGCGAACCGAAGTTCAAAATCTGGCCGACGATGTCGGCCGGCGGGAACGAGAAGGTGGTGTCTGGGAACTCCTCCGGCAGCACCTTGCGCAGCTTGCGCACATACTCGGCGGTCGGCGCATGCTCCTCCCCCAGCGCGATCTGGAAGTCGCCGTCCTGCGCGCCCATCATGCCGGTGTTGTTGTAGACCATATTGATCGAGCTGGCCGGCATGCCGATGTTGTCGGTCATGGTGACGATTTCGCTGGCCGGAATCACGCGGCGGATCGCCTGGTCGATGCGGGCGAAGCGCGCGGCGGTTTCCTCGATGCGGGTGCCGACCGGCACGCGCGCGTGGATCAGCACCTGGCCGGAATCGACCGACGGGAAGAAGTTACTGCCCAGGAAAGGCACCAGCACGAACGACGCCGCCACCACCAGCAGGAAGCCGATGACGAACGGCGGCCGGTTGCCGATCGCCGATTGCAGGATGTCCATATAGTCGGCACGCACCTTTTCAAAGCGCGCCTCGAAACCGCGCTGGAAGCGCACCAGCGGGTTGCCCGACGGCTGCGGCGCGCCGTGGCCGCCGTGCGCGTGGGCGTGGCCCTCGCCGGTATCGTGCGGTGTCAGCAGGTAGTTGGCCATCGTCGGCACCAAGGTACGCGACAGGATGAACGAGCAGATCATCGCAAAGATCACTGCCTCGGCCATCGGCACGAACAGGAAGCGCGATACGCCGTCTAGGAAGAACATCGGCACGAACACGATGCAGATGCACAGCAGCGAGACAAAGGCCGGCGTGACGATCTGCGCGGCGCCATCGAGGATGGCGTTTTCCACCGACTTGCCCTGCTCCAGGTGCCAGTTGATGTTTTCGATGGTGACGGTGGCGTCGTCGACCAGGATGCCCACGGCCAGCGCCAGCCCGCCCAGGGTCATCAGGTTGAGCGACTCGCCGATGGCCGACAGCGCCACGATGGAACCGAGGATCGACAGCGGGATCGACACCGCAATGATGATGGTCGAGCGCCAGCTGCCAAGGAACAGCAGGATCATCAGCGACGTGAGCGCGGCAGCGATCACGCCTTCCGACGCCACGCCCTTGATGGCGGCGCGCACGAACACCGACTGGTCGTTGATCGGCGTGACCTTCAGCGCGTCCGGCCAGCCGGCCTTGAGCGTATCGATTTTCGAGCGCACGCCGTCGACGATGGCCAGTGTCGACGCCGAACCGTTCTTCAGCACCGACATCAGCACCGAGCGGCTGCCGTCGACGTGCACCACGTTGGTCTGCGGCGCGTTGCCGTCGTGGACGTTGGCGATGTCGCCCAGGTAGATGGTGGCGCCGTTGACTACCTTGACCGGCAGACGCGCCAGGTCGGCGATGGCCGACGGCGCGCTGTTGAGCTGGATCGTGTATTCGAGCGTATCGATTTTCTGCGTGCCGACCGGCGTCAGCACGTTTTGCGCCGCCAGCGCGTTGGCGATGTCCTGCGCCGACAGGCCGCGCGCCTGCAGCAGCGCCGGATCGACGTCGATCTGAACTTGCCGCTGCTTGCCGCCGTACGGCAGCGGAATGGCCGCGCCCGGCACGCTGACAAGCGGCGTGCGCACCGTGTTGGTGCCCAGGTCCGACAGCTGCTGTTCCGACAGGCCCTTGCCCGACAAGGCCACCTGCAGGATCGGCACGGTGGCGGCGTTGTAGTTGATGATCAGCGGCGGCGTGATCCCGGCCGGCATCTGCTTGAGCAGCGCCTGCGAGATCGCCGTCACCTGGGCGTTGGCCACCGCCACGTTGACGCCGGGCTGGAAGAAGATCTTGACGATGCTCACGCCGGTGTACGTATTGGCCTCGATGTGCTCGATGTCGTTGACCGTGGTGGTCAGCGCGCGCTGGAACAAGGTCGACACGCGCCCGGCCATCTGGTCGGGCGGCTGGCCGGTGTACTGCCACGCCACCGCGATCACCGGGATTTTGATGTCCGGGAAAATGTCGGTCGGCGTGCGCAGCGCCGCCAGCGGACCGGCGATCAGCAGCAGCAGGGCCATGACCACAAACGTATAGGGACGCCGGAGCGCCACGCGGACGATATCGATTAACACAAGTTACTCCCAGGACGAACCGGCCGGACATGACGGCGCGCCGTGGCACCGCGCGTTCCCGGGCAAGCCAGGAATGCGGACGCCACAGCGCGACGACATGTCGGCCAATTGCTACATTAGTGAATCAATTTTAGCCGTTTTATCGTTATTGACGGTTTAAGAATTGTTTCTGGAATGTATCAAGCATGCGCATCGACGCCAATGCGGCAATCGAGTTGTGCGATGCGCGCAACGCGGCGGTGCGGTTCCTCAAATGAAGGCTCGATAACGCACATACAGCACGCATAAGGCTGGCGAATTGCCATGGGTAAATGTTATCCTTCATTTGCCTACCCATATGCTTTCCAAGGAAACAGAAAAAATGACATTGCATGCCGAAACATCGTTCGAACAGGCCGATCTGGCTACTTTGCTGGAGCGCAGCGACGACAGCGCGCTGGACACCCTGGGTTTCGGTGTGATCGGGTTCGACCAGAGCGGCCAGGTCAAGCGTTACAACGCCTTCGAATCGCAAGCGGCGGGCCTGCGGGCGGAGCGCGTACTGGATCAAGACCTGTTCCTGGCCGTCGCGCCGTGCATGAACAACTTCATGGTGGCCCAGCGCTTCGCCGACGCGCGCGCAGAAGGCGCGCCGCTCGACGACATCATCAACTACGTGCTGACCTTGCGCATGCGCCCCACCAAGGTCAAGCTGCGGCTGTTGTACCAGCCAGGCGCCGCGCTGGCGTACGTGCTGGTGCTGCGGCCGTGAGCGCCGCCGGCGAGCATCCTGACGCGCAGGAATACGAGTCGCTGTTGCAGTTCCTGTACATGGCGCCGGTCGGCCTGGTGCAACTGGCTGCCGACGGCGGCATCCAGATGCTCAATCCGCTGTCGGCGCAACTGCTGATGCCGCTCAGCCGCGACGGCGGCCTGACCAACCTGTTCGAGGCGCTGGCGCCGGTCGCGCCCGACCTGCGCCAGCAGTGCGCCAGCTTCGCCGAGCCGCAAGGCCAGGTATGCGACGCCATCCGCCTGTATCTGCATGCAGACGACAAGGGCGGCGGGCCCCAGGTGATGTCGCTCAGCATGTTGAAGCTTGGCCCGGATCGCCTGATGGCGGTGCTCACCGACGTCACGGTGCAAGACCGGCGCGAGCGCCAGTTGCGCAAGACCGACGCCTGGCTCAATGCCATCATGACTAACATTACCGATTATGCACTGGTCAGTCTCGACCGCCAGGGCCGCGTCGAATCGTGGAACGAAAGCATCCAGCGCGTGACCGGCTACGATGCGGCCGCCATCAAGGGTCAGCACTACGCCCGTTTCTATCCCGACGGCGCCACCACCGAGGCACAGCAACTGGACCGCCTGCGCGAGGCCGACGAAAACGGCTGGACCCTGGACGAAGGCCTGCGGCTGCGCGCCGACGGCAGCCAATTCTGGGGCAGCGCGATGATTTCGCCGCTGCCGCTGCGCGGCGACGAAGCCGCTTCTGCGAGCACCGGCGCCGAGGCCCTGCTTCCAGCCGCCGACGACGAAGCGGCGTATTGCATGATCATCCGGGACATTTCCGACAAGCGCGACGTCAGCGAAGACTTGCGCAAGGCCACGTACAGCGACCACCTGACCGGGTTGTCGAACCGGCGCGGCTTCTTCGAGGCGGCCGACCTGGAGCTGACGCGCCGCAAGAAAGCCGCGCGCCCGGTCTCCCTGATCGCCATCGATGCCGACCACTTCAAGGCCATCAACGACCGCCACGGCCATCCGGCCGGCGACGCCGTGCTGGCCCACCTGGCGCAGACCATGCGCAGCGTGTGCCGCCAGGTCGATGTGCTGGCGCGCGTGGGCGGCGAGGAATTCGCCATCATCCTGCCATCGGTCGCGCTCGACGACGCGCTGGCCATCGCCGAGCGCCTGCGCGCCCAGGTGGAACTGACGCCGGCAATGTACGAGCAACAGCCGATCGCCTATTCGATCAGCATCGGCGTGGCCGTGATGGACGACACGCTGGCGGGCTTCGACGGCCTGATCAAGCGCGCCGACGAGGCCCTGTACGCGGCCAAACGGCGCGGGCGCAACCAGGTGGCGGTCTGGGAACCGCCGGCGACGGAGCAAGCATGAGCGGTGATACCGACCTGGCCTACGAAGCGCTGATCCAGTTCCTGTATCGGGCGCCGGTGGCGCTGATCCAGCTGCAACAAGACGGCGCCATCGAAATCCTCAACCCGATGGCGGCGCGCCTGCTGATGCCGCTCGCGCCCGACGGCGAGATGGAAAACTTCTTCCACGTGCTGCGCCGGCACGCACCCGACCTGCCGCAGCTGTGCGCCGACTTTTCCGCCGCGCAGGGCGTCATCTGCGAAGGCCGCCGCATCAGTATCGAGGCGACCGACGGCAACCCCGAGGGCCCCGCCGTACTCTCGCTCGGTCTGCTCAAACTCGACGACAACCGCCTGATGGCGGTGCTGCTGGACGCCACCCATGAAGTGGTGCGCGAGCAGCGCATGCTGGCCAGCGCGGCGCAGGTCGACACGCTCACGCAGTTGCCCAACCGGGCCGGCACGCTGACCCTGTTGCGCAAGATGGCCGCGCGCGAACGCGCCGCCACGGGCGACCATTGCGCGCTGCTGCTGGTCAACCTGGACCGTTTCAAGCAAGTCAACGATACGCTCGGCAACGCCGTCGGCAACCAGGTGCTCGCGCTGGTGGCCGAACGCCTGCGCGCGACGGTGCGCTCGAGCAGCCGCCCCGCCGGCGGCGGCATGGCCGTGGAAACCGCCACCCACGTCGGCGGCGACGAATTCACCGTGCTGCTCGACGGCTTGCCGGAACGGGCGATCGTCGAGCGCATCGCCGGCCGTTTGCTCGAGCGCCTGGGCAAGCCGTATCGGGTTGGCAACCAGGAACTGGCGCTCACGTTCAGCCTGGGCATGGTGATGCTCAACGACGGGGCGCACGACGCCGACGACTTGCTGCGCGACGCCGCGATTGCCATGACCGTGGCCAAGTCCCAGGGCGGCAACCGCATGGTCGCGTTCCAGCAGGAGATGCGCGACCAGGCCCTGCTGCGCAGCAGCCTGGAAGCGGATTTGCGCCTGGCCATCGAGCGCGCAGAATTGTTCAATGTGTACCAGCCGGTGGTCGGCCTGATGGCCGACGGCCGCATGGACCCCAGTGCCGGCGTGGAAGCGCTGGTGCGCTGGCGCCATCCGGCGCGCGGCCTGGTCGGTCCGATCGAGTTCATCGGCGTGGCCGAATCGACCGGCATGATCCATGCGATCGGCGAGCAGGTGCTGGCCACGGCGTGCCACGATTTCGTTGCCTGGCAGCGGCAATTGGGCGGAGACGCGCCGCGCCTGCTGGCGGTCAACCTGTCGCGCGCCCAGTTGACGCAAGCCGACCTGTGCGACAAGGTCGCCGCCATCCTCGCCGACACCGGCATGCCGGCGCTGCAACTGCAGCTGGAAATCACCGAGAGCCTGGCCGCGCAAGGCGCCGACATCCAGCAGCAACTGCTCGGGCTAAAACAACTGGGCGTCAAGTTGGCGCTCGACGATTTCGGCACCGGCTATTCGTCGCTGTCGAGCCTGCACCTGCTGCCGGTCGATACCGTCAAGATCGACCGCTCGTTCGTCAGCCTGGCGGCCAGCAGCGCGCACCACAAGGTGCTGATCGAGGCCACGGTGCTCGTCGCGCGCAGCCTCGGCATGACCACGGTGGCCGAAGGCATCGAAACCGTGGAACAGGCCAACGTGGCCCATGCGCAGGGCTGCGACAAGGGACAAGGGTATCTGTACAGCCGGCCACTCGAGAGCGCCGCGCTGTTGCAATGGCTGGAGAGGCAGCACGCGCCAGCGGCGGGTTGAAACGGGTCGGGGTAACGGTCTTCAACTTGTAGTGCGATAATAGTCACAGATGACTTCCACCGCCAAGCCCACCCGCCAGCCGCATGACGCGGCCGACATGAAACCCTGCTGCGCCGCCTCGCGTCCGCCCGTCGGCAGTCCTTCGACACCGGCGCTCCCGGGCGCCACGCAGTCCGTCGCGCCGGTGGCCGTGCCCGAGCCGCGCGCCATGATCGCCTTCCCCGCCGTCGACTTCCTGATGGGTACCGATTACGCGCGCGCCAACCACGGCGACGGCGAAGGCCCGGTGCGCCCGGTGACGCTGTCGCCGTTCGCGATCGACACTTATCCTGTCACCAACGCCGATTTCGCCGAGTTCGTGGACGCCACCGGCTATGTCACCGCGTCCGAACGCTACGGCAACTCCTTTGTCTTCCAGGGACAAATCCCGGCTGGCCGCTACGACGAACTGGTCATCGACACGCTGGCGGCGGCGCCGTGGTGGTGTCTGGTGGAAGGCGCGTCGTGGCGGTCGCCGGAAGGGCCGGGATCGACCATCGCCGGGCGCATGACGCATCCGGTGGTGCACGTGTGCTGGGACGATGCGATGGCCTACGCGGCCTGGAGCGGCGGCGTGCTGCCGACCGAGGCGCAGTGGGAATATGCCGCGCGCGGCGGCCTGGAACAGAAGCTGTATCCGTGGGGCGACGAGCTCACGCCGCAGGGACGCTTCCTGTGTAACACTTGGCAGGGCGAATTCCCGGACGTGAATACGGCTGCCGACGGTTACGCCGCCACCAGCCCGGTCGATGCGTTTCCGCCGAACGGCCATGGCCTGTATTCGGCGACCGGCAACACCTGGGAGTGGTGCCTGGACTTCTGGGGCACGGCTTTCAATGCCGACGCCAGCGCCGATCCGCAGGGCCCGGCGCACGGCGACGCCCGCGTGATGAAGGGCGGCTCTTTCCTGTGCCACGCTTCGTATTGCAACCGCTACCGGCCGGCCGCGCGCACGCGCAACACGCCGGACAGCGCGGCGTCCAACATCGGCTTTCGCTGCGCCAGGGCGCTGCCCCACCCTGCCGCTACCGTCGCTGCCGGCTAGCCTTTGCCGGCTTTGGGCGCCGGGTCCGGGTACTCGACCGAGGCGACGTGCTCGCGCGCCATGTCCTCGGCCATCCGGGCGACGATGTCCGGATGCGCGGCGGCGATGTTCTTGCTCTCTTTCGGATCGCGCGACAGGTCGTACAGTTCGAGCGGGCCATCGCGCGTCAGCCGCACCGCTTTCCATTTTCCCCGGCGCGCCGCCTGGCGGAATTCGGGATCGTAATATTCCCAGTACAGCAGCCGCTCGGCCGGCTGGCGCGCCGGATCGACCAACAGCGGCTTGAGGCTGACGCCGTCCGTCTTTTGCGCCTGCGCGCCGGCCAGATCGAGCGCCGTCGGCAGGAAATCGGGGAAATACACCGGCACATCGCTGACGGCGCCGGCGGGAATCTTGCCGGGCCAGCGCACGATCCACGGATCGCGGATGCCGCCTTCGTACATGTCGCGTTTGTACCCGGTCAGACCGCCGTTGGAGTCGAAAAAATCGGCGACACGGGTTTGCTGCGCCGTCGGCTCCGACCTTGGTCCATTGTCCGAGGCGAAGAAAATCACCGTGTCGCGTTCCAGCCCGGCGCTGGCGATCTTGTCGAGCAGCCGGCCGATGCCCTGGTCGAGATAATGGACCATGGCGGCGTAGGTTTTCTCGTCGTCGGCCCAGCCGGCGCGGTCGGCGTACGGACCGAAATCGGGCGCCGTGAACGGCGAATGGGGACTGTTATAGGCCGTGTACAGGAAGAACGGCGCATCGCGGTGGCGCTCGATGAAGTCGATCGAGTCCTCGGTGACCATGAACGGCTCGTAGCGGCCATGCTTGCCGTTGGCGTTTTCCGGGATGTCGACCAGTTTGTCGCCATGGACGCGCTGCGTTGGCCAATAGCCGGGCGTCTTGTCGAACTGGATCAGCCAGCCCTTGAATTCGTCGAAGCCGAATTTCGGCGGCGTGGCGCTGGCCTCGAAGCCGTCCAGGTGCCACTTGCCCATCAGGCCGGTGCGGTAACCGGCCGCCTGCAGATACTGCGCGACGGTGCGGTCTTCCGGCACCAGGTTCGGACGGCGCCAGAGCTGCGCGCTGCCGCCCTTGGTGCCCAGCTTGCCGCCGGCGATGGCGGTGTTGTCGCGGATGCGCGCATGGCCGGTATGCAGGCCTGTCATCAGCGCGCAACGCGACGGCCCGCACACAGGCGCGCCGGCGTAGCCCTGCGTGAACAGCATGCCCTCGCGGGCCAGACGGTCGATATTGGGCGTGGCGATCTTGCGTTGGCCGTAGATGGACGCGTCGCCATAGCCCATGTCATCGGCCAGGATGAAGATGATGTTGGGACGCCGCTCCCCCGCCGCCGGCGCGGCGAACACCGGCGCGGCGGCGATGGCCGCCAGCGCGCCGAGGATGAATTCTCTACGTAACATAGGTGCTTTCGAATGTTAATAGCGATAACCGAGCGTGACGCCCAGCGTGCGCACGTCGCCCAGGTAGCCGGTGACGGAGCCGTATTCGTTGTTGATGAGGCGTTTGTAGTAGGTCTTGTCGAAGGCATTGTTCAGCCACAGCGAAGCGCTCCACTCGCCTTGCCCCGCCTTGCCCGAGGTGCCCGCCGAGAACGCCGCCAGCCCGTAGCCTGAGACGCGCGAGAATTGCGACGCGTCGACCGTGCCGTACATCCAGCTGCGCCATGCGTAGCGGCCGGACACGAAGTTCTTGAGGCCATTGTCGGTGTTCCACTCGTAGCGCGCACCGACGTTGGCCGTCACGCGCGGCGCGTTGAACACGCGCTGGCCGGTAAGGTCGCACGATTTCGGCGGTCGCGCGCCCAGCAGGATCTCCGGCGGGCAGCGGGCATTGTGGTAGTCCGTGTAGTAGGTGTCGTTGAAGACGGCGGCGGCGTCGAATTGCCAGCTTCGGTTGGGCGCCCAGTGCACGGTCGCCTCGGCCCCGCGCGAAATATAGGCGCCGGCGTTGAGCAGGTAGGCTTGCTGGTCGACCGGATCGTAGCCCTGGGTCTGGAAATCGCGCACCTCGGTGGCAAACAGGTCGGCCTTGACGCGCAGGCGGTTGTTGTCGAAATCGGCCTTGACGCCGAGTTCCGCGCTGGCCGTGCGTTCGGGCTTGATGATCAGCGAATCGAGCCCGGCCTGCGCAGCGGCGCCCGACGAAATATTCAGGCCGCCGGATTTCTCGCCGTAAGACGTCGCCAAGTAGGTGCTCAGGCCCGGGGCCGCGCGCCAGGTGGCGACCACGGTGCCCGCAGGCAGATTGTTGGTCTGCGTCAGGTAGCCGGAATTGAACGGCGAGCGGTTGTAACGCACGAAACTGCCGCCGCGCTCGTCGTGGTTCAGGCGCGCGCCAGCGGTGATGTCGACGTCGTCGCTGACGTGCCAGGTGCCCTGAACAAACGGCGACAGCGAGCGGTCGCGCAACAGCCCGAGGCGGATGACGTCGAGCTTGCGCGATACGCCGGTGGCGGTGCCCAGCCAGAGGTCGGGCAGCGTGGTGTCGGCGTAGCGCGTGTGCGCCTCGATGCCCAGTTTCTGCCCGAGGTAGGTCAGGCCGAACGCATAATCGACCACGCCACCGGTGGGCGAATCGACGCGCAGTTCTTGCGACCAGCTGCGGTCGTGCTGCTGGAAGCCGCTGTCCGAATAGATCCGCACCGACTGGTAATCCGCCAGCGATGGCGCCGAATGGAAGTAGCGCATCGACGTGACCGAGCGCACGCTCCAGCCGTTCTCCAGCTGCCACTGGGCCAGCGCGGAGCCGCCGCCCTGCACCACGTGGGTATGGGTTTCGTCGTCGAGGTCGACGTTGCGGCCGAACACCACGTTGTTGCCGACCGTCCTGGAGCGGTTCAGATAGGGATCGGTGCCGTTGAGCGTGTGCGTCGCCACCAGCACCGGCGTCGGCTCGCTGTTGCTGTTGCTGTAGTCGGCCGACAGGCGCAGCTTGAAGTGCTCGCCGTCGCGGAACAGCAACTGGCCACGGGCGCCGTTCGAGCGGGCGCCGTTGAGATTGTTGCCCGTGCGCCGGTTGGTGACGGCGCCGTCGCTACCGCTACTGAGCAGGTTCAGCCGCCCCGCCCAGTTTTCCGACAACGGGCCGGACAGCACCGCCAGCACCCGCTCGTAACCATGCTGGCCGATCGACGCCGAAATCGACGCCTCCGGCACGAAGCTCGGCTCCTTGGTATGGATGTCGAGCACGCCGCCGGTGGCGTTGGCGCCGAAC
Source organism: Duganella sp. AC917 (assembly GCF_979258245.1). Taxonomy (NCBI): domain Bacteria; kingdom Pseudomonadati; phylum Pseudomonadota; class Betaproteobacteria; order Burkholderiales; family Oxalobacteraceae; genus Duganella; species Duganella sp. AC917. Next base: position 1,448,187 of record NZ_OZ409848.1, on the reverse strand, counting down.
ATCGTGCCTTGTGCGCCGCTCAGCACGTCCACCCAGGCGATGTCGCCCAGGCCCGAGAGCATGCCCGGCCGCGCCAGGTAGACGCCATCGACATAGATGGCCACGCTGCTGGCCATGCCTATATTCTGTTCGCCGCTGGGCTGGCCGCCGCCATCGCCGACGCCACGGATGGTGAGCTGCATGTCGGCCGGGTCGGTGCTCTGCACGTTCAGGCCGGGCACCAGCTGTTGCAAGTCCTCGAGCGAGTGAATGTTCTGCCGCTCGAACTGCTCGCCGGTGATGCGGTAGCGCGACGTGGGGGCGCGGCGCGGGTCCTCGTCGGCCGCGTCCTCGCCGCCGCGATTGCCGCTGACGGTGACGGTCGCCACCGGAGATGCGACGACGGCGGCGGCGGCCACCGGAGCCGCACGGGCGGCCGGCGCGGTGGACAACTGGAAGTCGCCGCCCGCAGCATTCTGGGCGTTTGCGCCCAATGGGAGCGTGGCAAGCACGGCCAGCGTCAGCGCGGTTTTTCGAAAAGTGTGAAACATGGGAAATCCTCATGGCAGTCGGTGATACCTTCCTTGTGCAATGAGATTTGAAAAGCGTCAGTGGAAACGTGAAATATTTTTTACTGCGACCGCTGGTCGGCCCCGCCCCTATCGCAATTTGATATGGACAGCCCGGCAAATAGCATTGCAGCCCCCCGGAGAAGCGGGCTATCTTCGGCTAGATGACTTTCAAGGGGGATGGTTTTGTCACAGCAAAGCAACGACGGCACCGCAATGACGATGGCTTTGGCCTGCCCGTTGAAGGGATCGGGTCTACGCTGGGACGCAGCGCACGGCAATTGGTGGTGGACGCATCCGCACACCAACAGCCTGTATTTCTGGCGCGAGGACGACACCCAGCCCGTCCGCCACCGCTTTCCGGACGCAGTGCACACGATCGCGCCATGCGCGAGCGGCGCCCTGTTGCTGGGCTTTGCCAAGAAACTGTGCATGCTGCCCCGGCCGATGAGCCGCGCGGGCGGCAAGGTTCATTCTCCCGAGACGACCGTACTATGCCTGGTCGATGCTGCCGAGCCTCGCACGGTCATCGCCGAAGCACGCACCGACCGCAGCGGTCGCCTCGTGTTTGGCACGCGGAATATCGGCGCTGATCAGCGTGCGATCGGCAGCTTCTTCCAGTATTCGGCGGAACATGGCTTGCGCCGTCTGGCGCTGCCAGCCGTCGTCGCGGCCAGCGCCATCTGTTTCAGCGCGGACGGCCGGACGCTGTATTTCGCCGACTCGGCCTGCGGCATCCTGCACGCGGCGGACTACGACTCCGAACTGGCGAGCGTGGGCGGATTGCGGCCGTTTGCCGCGTGCGCACCGGCCGCCACGGTGCAAGACGCGCTGGTCGACCAGCAAGGCTGCGTTTGGATCGCGCAGGGCGCAGCCGGCTCCCAGGGCGCGCTGGTGCGACACAGCCCGGATGGGACGCAGTTATGCGCCATCGCGCTGCCGCACCTGTCGGCGGTCAGCATGGCTTTTGGCGGCGGTGCGCTCGATACGCTCGTGCTTTCCGGCGTCAGCGGCGGCGTGCGCGCCACCCTGCCGGCGAGCGCCACCGGGCTGGCCGACACGCCGTTCGCCGATGCGCCGACCGCAGCCCCGCCGCGTTGACGGCGCGACCGGGCTACGCCATAGCTTCCACGCTGATGCTCATGGCAATGGTGAGCGACATCCCCGTGCCCAACTGGCGCAAGCCGTGGCTGGCCGGCGTCAGCATCTGATGCGCGTTGGGCGCGTGGCTGACCGGCTCGATGGCGATGTACGGGTGCGCCGCGCCGGGCTGGTAGCACTGCAAATAGCCGCATCCCTGATCGGCCCGTACGATGACGCGGCGGTCCGCATACACCAGGCTGGCCACCCCGCCCCATCCGGAGAAACAATTGTTGACGTTCCAGCCGAGCGCCAGCCGTGGCGACGGCTTCATCACCGGACGGTGCCGCGTCGGCAGCAAATCGTCGCCGATCTCCCACACGCCGCGCCAGTCGCTGTCGAAACATGTGCGGGCGTCGATCGGGAAATAGGGATGGAAGCCGGCGCCGGCCGGCATCGGCCTGGCATCGAGGTTGGTAAGCGTCAACGTGGTGATCAGTTGGCCTTGCTCTAGCGTGTACCGCATGACGGCGAGGAAGTCGAACGGCCAGTAGCCGTCGGCGCCGTGGCGCAGCGTCAATTCGGCACGCTCGGCCGTGGCGGCCGTCACGGTCCATGGCCGCTGCCAGCCGATGCCGTGCAGGCCATGGCGCTCAGGCGCGGCGTTGGGCGTCAGGCGGCCGAATCCGGGCAGCTCGGCGTTGCCCAATCGGTTGGCGTACGGCAGCATCGGGAAACTGGCCATGGCCGCGATGTCGGCGCCGCCCGGCGCCGGCCTGACGATGTCGACACCGTTCCAGCGCCAGTGTCCGAGCGCACCGCCCAACTGTGGAAACAAGCGCGCCTCGCTCTCTCCACAAGTGATGACCAATCCCTGCAATTTAGCGCTCCCCGATGCTGATTGCGCCCCCGCGCCCAGTGCGCGCGTCCAGCAATGATATTGGTTCGCCACCCAGCCCGATATGCCAGTGCAGGCCGCCGGCATACGCAATTCGTATGCGTCGCCTCCACCGGCGGGTCGGCCGGGATAAAGATTGACCGGATATCTTTATGTACATATCATTAAGCAATAAGCCTTTAGGATCACATGAATACTTTCCAGGCAGACCGTTTCGTGCGGGCGCATCTCAAGATGCGGCATATGGTGCTTTTGGTGGAACTGGGTCGTAACGGCTCGATCGCGCAAGCCGCGCAGGCGTCCAATCTGACCCAGCCCGGCGCCTCCAAGCTGATCGGCGAACTCGAACACCTGCTCGGCATCCAATTGTTCGAGCGCCAGGCCCGTGGCGTCACCCCCACGTGGTACGGGCAAGTACTGATACGGCGCGCCGGCATCGCGCTGGCAGAAATGACCGCCGCCCATCAGGAAATTTCGGAGCTGATCTCTGGCCTGCGCGGCAAGGTCGATATTGGCAGCGTGCTGACCCCGGCCACCGGCCTGCTGCCGAAGGCGATCAAATTGCTCAAGTCGCGCTATTCGCGCGTCCACGTGTCGGTCGACCTGAACACCAGCAAATCGATGGTCGAACGCCTCCGCAACGGCCAGCTCGACCTGGTCGTCGGCCGCATCCTCGACGCCGAGAGCGCCGCCGTGCTGGACTTCGAACCGATCACCGACGAGGACCACCGGCTAATCGTGCGCGCCGGCCATCCGCTGGCCGAACGCACCGACCTGGGACTTGCCGAACTTGCCGAACAGTCCTGGATCGTTCCGCCGTCGGGCAGCATCCTGCGCGACCGTTTGACCGCCTTGTTCCTGTCCGAAGGCCTGGAGCCGCCCATCGAGACGGTGGAAACGCTGTCGCCGCCGCTGGTGGCCTCGCTGCTGATGACCACCGACATGGTGGTAGCGCTGCCGGAGGCATTAGTCCAGAGCTATATCGACGTCGGCCTGCTGGTGGCCGTGCCGATCGACCTGCGCCTGCGCATGGACGTGTACGGCATTGTCACGCGCAAAGGCCACCAGCTCTCGCCGGTGGCCTCGGCCATGCTGACGGCGCTGCGCGAAGTCGCGGTGGAATACTATCCGAGCCGCGCCCGCCGCCGCCCGGCGGCCGACGCGGCTGGTCGCCACATCGGCGGTTAGTTCTTGACGAAGCTAAAGTCGTCGGCCACCAGCCAGTTATTGGCGTTGGCGACCGAGTAAATGCCCAAGGTCGCCTTGCCGTTGGTCACCGCGATATTCGGGATGATGATCTGGGTCCAGTTGGCGATCGGCGTATTGACGCTGTAATCGATCTCCGCGCCGCCGTAATTCTTCACATACACCTGCGCGGTGGTCTGGCCGCCGCTGCTCTTGACCCACGCCTTCAATGTGTAGGTGCCGTTGGGCAGCCCGGTCAGGTTCTGATAACGGCTGGCGCTGTAGGCGGCCGTGTGCTTGTGCTGCGTGGCCCAGCGCCCGGTGTGCCCGCCCAGCACATTGCTGTTCGGGTTGACGTCGGCCAGATTGGTCCAGTCCAGCCAGCCCGCCAGCGCGGTCTGCGACACGCGGTCGGCCTCGAAGCTCGGGTTCAGGCTGTAATTGTTGCCGGCGCCTACGCTCCAGGTGCCGGTGGCGGCGTCCAGGCTGAACTGGCTAAGCGAATTGAGCGTGGGCGTGGTGCCGCTGAAGCTGATCGGCATCCACTGGTTGTAGCCGATGCCGTTGCCGGCGAAATCGCTCCAGCGGTCGCCCGCGTACAGCACGGTGCTCGCGGCGCTGCCGTTCACCTGCACAAAGAAGCCGTTTTGCGTGACGTGCGAGAAATCCGCCTGCGAGCCGGCCAGCACGAATTCGGCCGTGTACGGCCCGTTGATCGCGTTGGCCGAGCGGCAGTAGGTCTGCGAGGCGTTCCAGCCATGCAGGTCCGAGGCGCAGAAATAATAGGTGCCGTTGTTCTTGAACATGGCGTTGCCCTCGCGGCCCACGCTGTTGAGGAACACATTGGTAGCCGGCTCGATGTTGAGCGAATCGGAGGCGCGGATCTGCGCGACGTACGAACGCTGGCGCCCGCCCGCATTGCTGAAGATAAGATAGGACGCGCCATCGGTGTCGGTGTAGACGGTCTGGTCGCCGGTGCCGTTACTGCTCACATTGGTGATGTAGGTCTGCACGTGGTGGTAGGTGAACGGCCCCACCGGCGTGTCGCTGGTGGCGAACAGCACGCCGGACAGCGTGGGTGATCCATACTGGGTCAGGAGCACATATTTCTTGGTGTTGCTGTTGTAGACCACTCCCATCCGTCCCAGCCAGATCGACGGATCGAAGAAGCCGCCTGCCGCCGCCGTCAGCGCGTTGCCCTCGAACTTCCACGTGGCCAGATCCGTCGACGAATACACGGTGACCGCATTGAAGGAGGAGTCATCGTTTTTGGCCACCGGGTTGGCGGCATACGTGACGGCGCCGTTGTACTTGGCGCCGTACCAGTAATAGGTCGAGCCGACCTTGAGAATGCCGCCGCCTTGCGAGTATATCGGGTTGTTGCTGGTGTCCTTCCAAAACACATCGTTCTGTATCGTCTTCGGCGCGGCGTGCGCCGGTACGACGGCGCCCAACAGTGCCAGGCATAAGACGGCAGCGCCGCGCGTGATCGACCTCGACTTGATAATCATTTTCTTGTCTCCTTGATGGTCAAAATAGTGGACCACACCGGTCCACGTGGAATACGCCCGGTGGCCCGGACGTAATGGGGTGCGGAGGTCGCGCGGCGCGTCGATGCGTACGGACGTTATTGCAGCTTAAGCCGCAGCAAATACACCGGCGTGACAGTCACCTGGCGCAACTCGGCCACTTGGTCGCGTCCCTTGAAATCGGGACGTGCCTCCTTGGGGATGTAGATCGGCGCGTCTGCGCGCAGCGGCAACACGGAGACCGTCAGTGGCTGGTCCAGCCGCGCCTCGACCTGGCGCAGGCCGAATTGCCAGCCGTAGCCGCTGTAATACCAGTCGTCGAGCATGTGCACGCCCGAATACAGCCGGCCGATGTCGCCGACGAAATCGATGCCGAGCAGCGCGTCGTCGAGCCCCTGTAACTGGGCGCGTGACACCGTTACCTTCCATGCGGCGGCGGCCTTGAAGGCTTCGGGGATCGGTTCCAGCGCGGCGTTGGCCAACCCGCCCTTCATCACCGGAGGCGCCACGCCGGCCTCGCGCACAGGAGTGATGGTGGCCGACAATACACGCCCCGGCAGCGTCGCGTCGAAACGCTGGAACACGCCGTCGGTCGACTCGCCGACGCGCGCACCGGCCGCCGTCGGCGCCTTGGCCAGCGCCGGAAATACGCTAACCCGGAAGCCCGGCTTGCCGACCGAGCGCAACTGCAACTCGCCGGCCGACGTCACCACTTGCTGCTCGCTCAGCAACAGGCGGCGCTTGCCGGCGACCTCGGCGATCGTCAACTGCCCGGCCTGTTCTGCGGTGAGCACCACCACGCGCACCGGCCCGGCTTGCGGCCGCGCGATGGTTACCGCCTCGGCCGTGCCTGCGGTCAGCCCGGACAGCACCAGCGCGCCGTCCTGCGTGCTGGCGGTGGCGCCCGCACTCTTCACGCGCGGCGCAAGCGCCGCGTCGAAGGCAAGTTCGACCGGAATATGCCGGTGCGCGGCAAACACATACAGCACCCCTTGCGCGCCCTGGTCGATGCGCGCCAGCGGTTGCACGGTGGCGTGGCGCAGCCGCACGCCGTCCAGGTCCAGGTTGAACGGCCAGACGAAGTAATCGCCGTCGGCGATAGTTACCGGGGTGCTCGGAAACACCAGCTTGCGGTCCGGCAGCGCTACCTCGAAACGCACGCCTTCATGGCTAGGCATCGAATATTGGCGCACATGATTGTTGACGAAGACGAAGCCGCTGTCGCCCTGGCTGCGCACGGCAAAGCGCGGCGTTTTCAGGTCGCCGGGGCCGCTCGGCACCACCGCAGGGCGATGCACGGTCATGGGCGCGAGACGCGCGCCGAAGTCCTGCAGGAACCAGTGGAACGGGCGCAGGCTGGCCAGCACCGGTCGCTGCTGCCCGTCCGGCCCGAGCGGCGCCTGGAAATCGTAGTTAATCAAGGGCACGTCGTTGTAAGCGCCGCTGCCGGTGCTTTCCTGCAGCCAGCCGCGCCCTTCCGGATTGCGCCCGCCGTGGAACATGTAATAGCCCAGCAGGTTGACGCCGGAGCCGATCTGGGTCGGTATCATCGAGGCGATGTCGTCGGCCGAGACCACTGGACGGCGCCGGTACATGAACGGCAAGCCCGGCCCGTACTCGGCGCCAAAGAACGGCACCTTGTCGATCTCTTCGTCGGCCGTGCCGACGCCATGGGCTTTCGTCTGCGCGCCCAGGTCGCCGCTCACGCGAGTATCGAAGCGGAAGGCGTGCGTCTCCTTCGGCGGCAGCTCGACCGTACTGACGGCCCACGGTTCATCGACGTAGCCACCGAACACGGGCGTGACTTCGCCGGGCGGGTACAGCGCGCCATCCCAGCCGGTGACCGTATAAAGCGGCACGTCCAGGCCGGCCTTGAGCGCGAGCTTCTTGAGCGCGCTGATGTGTTCGGCGCCCCGCCCCGGCCCGCGCAGGTTGTACTCGTTTTCCAGCTGGACCCCGACCACCGGCCCGCCATCCTTCCACAACAAGCCCTTGGCCTGCTTGCCGATTTCCCGGTACAGGCGCTCGACATAACCCATGTACTGCGGATCGTTGCCACGCGTCGGCATGGCGTAGACCACCCAGTCTGGCACGCCGCCGAAACGCGCCTCGCCGTGGGCCCACGGACCGATGCGTATCACCGCCTCCAGCCCGACCTTCTTGCACAGCTCGAGGAAATGGCGCAGGTCACGTCGTCCGCTCCAGTCGAATTTGCCCTCCTGCTCCTCGTGATGGTTCCAGAAAATGTAAATCGCCACCACGGTGATGCCGGCCGCCTTCATCTTGCGCAATTCCAGTTCCCATTGCGCCGACGGCGTGCGGGTGTAGTGGAATTCGCCCATCACCGGATACCACGGTTGACCGCCACGCGTCAGGTAGCGGCTGTTGATGCCGATGCGCACGCCGGCCGGCGACACCGCAGTGCCCTGTTTGACATGGCCCTCCAGCGGCGCGGCTGTGGCGGCGCTGGCGTCCACTTTCAACAGCATGTCGGCCCAGGCCGTCGATGTGGGGAAAAACACGGCGGCCAGCGCCGCGCCGATAACGCAAATCCTCTTCATGGTCAGTCGTCTCGAGTGATAGTTGGTAGTGAATGAAATCAGGATACGGTCCGGCGCGCGCGACCGGCCTCGCATTACTCATCGTAATGGACGTGGCCAACAGCAAGGTATGCATAAAGACAACGCTGCTATGCCCGATTTGTATGCGTGCTTTCAACTCCGGCAAGCGTCCCCGGCCTGGACCGGCTGCCCCGGGGGCATGTCAATTTAATATGGCTGCCGACCAATTCGATGTAGATAGCCCAACCTTGCGCCGGTTAGACTTTTTAGCAAGCCTATCCCCACAGAGGTGGGGCAAAGCCCAACACCAGACGACAAAAAAAAAGCTGCCGGACAGTCTAGCGCCGGTGGCACCATAAGGAGATCAAAGATGAATCCCGTATCCAAACGCGCCCGGCTGGGTGGAAGTGCGCTGGCGATCTTGAGCGCCACAAGCTGGTACACGACCGGCGCCTATGCCGCCGACGCACAAGCCTCGCCAGCGGCCGGGGTGGGTCAAACCTTGCCCGCCAGCGAGCCCCCGCCCGACGAATCAGTGGTGGTGGTGACCGGCTCGCGCATCCGCACCGGCGCCATGGAATCGACGCCGACGACCATGGTTTCGGTGGAAAAGTTGAACGCGACGACGCCAACCAGCGTGCAGGACGCGGTGATGAAATTGCCTGCATTCAACATGAGCTCGGCCACGCCGAACAGCAGCATCGCATCCAACGGCGCCGGTTACAATCAGCCTGGCAACTTCCTCGACCTGCGCGGGCTTGGCGCCATCCACACGCTGGTCCTGCAAGACGGCAACCGCGTGCCGTCGACCTTCTTCGACGGCCGCGTCGATACCAACATGTTGCCGCAGATGCTGATGAAGCGCGTGGACGTGGTAACCGGCGGCGTGTCGGCCGTCTACGGCTCGGACGCCGTGGCCGGCGTGGTCAACTTCATCACCGACACCAAGTTCAACGGCGTCAAAGGGATCGCGCAAGGCGGCTTGTCCAACTACGGCGACGCCGGCTCGTTCAAGACCGGCGTGGCGGTCGGCACCAACCTCGGCGAACGCGGCCACTTCATCGGCAGCGCCGAATTCTATAACCGCTCCGCCGTGTCCGACACCGCCAGCCGCGGCTTCGGCCGCAGCGGCGCCACCGTGGTCGGGGCAGGCACCAGCGCCTCGCCTTTTAACACGCTGTTGAACGTCAACCAGAGCAACGTCTCGTCGGGCGGTCTGGCGATGACCGGTCCGTTCGCCGGCCAGCGTTTCCTTCCCGACGGTTCACTCGCCCCGTTCAATCCCGGCGCGTCCACCGGCACCACCAATCTGGCGGTGGGCGGCGACGGCAGCCGCGCGGACCATCAATACCTGCTGTTCAAGCACCGCACCGCGCAGGGCTTCGCGCGCTTCGACTACGACCTCACCGACGACACGCATTTCTACATCCAGGGCCGCCTGACGCAGAACTCGGACTTCGGCGCCAACCAGATCTACACCAACGTCTCCAACGCCAGCAACGCCAATCCGACCGACACCGGCGGCAGCTACCCGCTGTGGATCTACCGCGACAACGCCTTCCTGAGCCCGTCGCAACGGGCCACGCTGGCGGGCGCCAACGTCTCCGCTTTCGCGCTGAACCGCATGGACAATGATTTGATGCGGCAGCTGGGCCTGGACCAGCGGCTCAAATCGGGCGCCATCACCTCCGGCATCAACGGCGACGTCGGCTACCGCGACTGGCGCTGGGACGCGCACCTGACACGCGGCGCCAACTCCAACGATTACACCACCCGCAACAACGTCAACGCGATGAAATTCTACGCGGCAGCCGATGCGGTGCTCGACCCGTCGACGGGCCAGGCCGTGTGCCGGGTGTCGATCGCCACGCCGGGCGCGTACCCGGGCTGCGTGCCGCTCAACCTGCTCGGCGCCGGCCGGGCCAGCGCGGCTGCCCTGGGATACATCTTCGACGATACCGGCTACCACGCCAGCAACGGCATGAGCAACGCCGCCATCAACGTCAACGGCACCTTGTTCGAAGGCTGGGCCGGCCCGGTCAAGTTCGCCGCCGGCTGGGAGTTCCGGCACGAGACGCTGGGCATGACGCCGACCGTCGCCGACAATTCATTCAACCCGCAATACCTGCGCCTCGGGCCGGACGGCAACGCCGCCCCGGGCAGCTACCCGGGCAGCAATCTGGCGTATTTTAAAGAAGTGCCGTCGGGGACGTCCGGCAAGTCGAACGTCAGCGAAAAGAACGTCGAATTGAACGTGCCGGTATTGGTGGACCTGCCGTTCATCAAAAATCTGACCTTGAGCTCGGCCTATCGGGTCGCCGACTACCGCGTCAGCGGCAACGACAGCTCGAATAAATTCTCGTCCAAAACGTGGAAGATCGGATTCGACTGGGCCGTCACCAACGGCTTCCGTCTGCGCGGCACGGCGTCGAAAGATTTCAGGGCACCGACCTTGTGGGAGCTGTATCAGTCGCGCTTTGTGTCGGCGGCCGGCCGCATCGATCCGCTGACCAATGTGGCCGGCTCGATCAACACGGTCTCCGGGGGCAATCCGAACCTGCGTCCGGAAATCGGCCACAACCAGACCCTTGGGATTGTGTGGCAACCGGCGGCGCTGCGTGACTTCAGTTTCTCGTTTGATGTATTCAACATGAAAATCACCGATGCCATCGCCGGAATCGACGGCTTCGACCCGAATGCGCAACGTCTGTGCCTGGGCTCGGATGGATCGTCGCCGTACTGCGCGCTGATTGTGCGCCCGGTTTCGTATAACAGCACGGCCGCCGGCAATTTCCCGACGCTGATCTACTCGGGCTTGCAAAACACCGCCGTGCAGCGTTCGCGCGGCTTCGACGCCGAGGTCGGTTACCACCATGCGCTCGGCAAGGCTGGCGACGTGACCCTGCGCGCCTTGTGGTCGCGCCAAAACCGCCTATCGTCCAACGCGTTCCCCGGCATTGAAGCGATCAACATCGCCGGCACCATCGACGCGCCCAAGGACAAGGTCAATTTGTCGGCAACCTACCAGAAGGATCGCTTCACCTTCGACGTACTGCAGCGCTACATCTCCAAGTCGCGCGTCGACGCCGGCACCGGCTTTGTCTACACCGATCCGTACGTATCGGCGTACCACCAAACCGACGTCAACCTCGCTTATGACATCAAGGTCGGCAGCGGCTCCGTTACCGCCTTCGTCAACGTGAGCAACGTGTTCAATACGACCGGCGAGCTGTATCAGAACCACTATTGGTCGGGTTCGCCAGGTATGCGCTATCCATCGGTGGCCTACGCCGACACCATCGGCCGCTATTTCACGGTGGGAGCGCGCTTCAAGTTCTAAAACCGGGTGCAGTTGATTCGGAGCCGCCGGCGCCTGATCGCTCTAGCGTCGAGCGGCGCCGGCGGCATCCGGGCGATCAGGCGGCAAATCCACCGTCGATCAGCAGGTCGGCGCCGGTGACGAACCCGGCTTCCGGTCCGGCCAGATAAGCGACCATGGCGGCGACTTCGTCGGCACGGCCGTGACGCGGCATGGCCATCAAGCCGTGCAGGCTGTCGGCGAAATCCCCCTCGGCCGGGTTCATTTCGGTGTCGATCGGGCCGGGTGCGACGTTGTTGACGGTGATCTGCCGGGGTCCCAGATCGCGCGCCAGCCCTTTGACCAGACCGGTCAATGCGGACTTGCTCATGGCGTAGGCCGCACCGCCGACGAACGGCATGCGCTGGGCGTTGGTGCTGCCGATGTTGATCACGCGGCCGCCCTCTTTCATGTGCGCCACGGCCGCCTTGGTGGCAACGAACACCGCGCGCACGTTCACTGCGACGGTGGCGTCGAAATCCGCCAGCGAAAACTCTTCGATCGATCCCAGCCGCAATACGCCCGCGCTGTTGACCAGGATGTCCAGACGGCCAAAGTGCGCTGCCGCCGTATCGATGGCATGGGTCAACGCGGCGGCGTCGTTGGCGTCGGCGTGGATGGCCAGCGCGCTGCCACCGGATGCCGCGATCTCGGCCACCAGCGCTTCGGCGGCGGCCGCCGAGGAACCGTAACCAATCGCCACTTGGGCGCCGTCGCGTGCCAACCGGCGCGCGGTGGCGGCGCCGATGCCGCGCGAACCGCCGTTGATGAAAGCGACTTTACCGTTCAGATTCGAGTTCATGATCATTTCCTTTCGATGGGTGAGTTGATGGATCAAGTATGGCGCCGCCAATTCATTCCGTGTAGCCTATAATTAGCAGCTACACTTTCAACCAACGGTATCAAATCGAAACGAATGCTCACCGAACTCAGCAGCTACCTCGACGCGTTTATCGCCTCCGCCAGCGAAGGCAGCTTTTCCGCCGCCGCGCGCAAACTGGGGTTGACGCCGGCCGCCGTCAGCAAAAGCGTGGCACGTCTGGAGAGTCAATTGGGCGTTCGCCTTTTCCAGCGCAGCACCCGCAGCCTGGCGCTGACGACCGACGGCGACCGTTTGTACGCGCAAGTACGCCTGCCCTGGAGCGAAATCGGTGACGCCTTGACCGCCTCGCGCCAGGGGGCCGGCAAGCCTGCGGGTATGCTGAAGGTGTCGATGGCTCACACGGTGGGCCGCAACTATCTGTTGCCCTTGCTGGACGACTTTATTGCACTTTACCCGGACGTGGTCCTGGACCTGCACTTCGACAACCGACAGGTCGATTTGATCGAGGAAGGATTCGATGTGGGCATCGGCGGTGGGATCGAGCTGACCGAAGGGTTGATCGCGCGCGAACTCGCGCGCGTGCACATCGTGCTGGCCGCCTCGCCCGCCTACCTTGCCCGTCATGCAGCGCCGGAAACGCCAACCGACCTGGCGCGCCACGGCGGGCTGCTGCGCCGCTCGCTGGCCACGGGCAGGCTGCAACCGTGGACGTTGAAGAACAAAGCCGGGCATGAGTTGGTTGCCAACGTTCGGCCGGTCGCCGTGCTCGACGATCCCGAAGCGATGACCAGCGCGGCCGCACGTGGATTCGGTGTCGCCCTGCTGCCGCTGCCGCACGCCTTGCCATACCTGGAAAGCGGCCAACTGGTCCGGCTGCTACCGGACTGGTATGCGGAGACGCGCCCGCTGACGGTCTACTATTCCAGCCGCAAGCTGGTGCCCGCCAAAACCCGCGTATTCGTCGATCATGTCGTCGAGCGGTTCCGGGCCAGCGGTCACGCCGCCCGTTTCAGCCAGGGCTGAGCCGTCCTTCGTAGTGTGGCTGCGATGTGAATGGCCCAACTGTGGAAAGTCCGCAACAGATAACCAGCTTCTTTCATGCAACAATAGCAATACGACTAACTCAGCTACGAGGATTGATCGCATGAAGATTTCTGGCACCCACAAGGCACCCTTGTTCCGTCGCTCCCGCTGCACCCACGCCGTATTGCTCGCGCTTGGCGCCATGAGCTTGACCGCTCATGCACAAGACATGCAGCGGGTAGAGATCACCGGCTCCAGTATCAAGCGCATCGAAGGCGAAGCGGCGCTGCCAGTGGAAATCATCAAGCGCGAAGATATCGACAAGGCCGGCGTGACCACTGCCGCCGAACTGCTGCAGAAGATATCCTCGAATGTCGGCGGCCTGACGGATGGTAGCAGCGTCAGCGACGTCATGGGCGGCCAGCGCGGTTTCAACGGCGCCAACCTGCGCGGCCTCGGTGTCTCCAGCACGCTGGTGCTGCTCAACGGCCGCCGCATGGCCAACTTCGCCAGCCCGGGCGACAGTTCCGGTGTCGATCTGAACAACATCCCGGCCGGCGCCATCCAGCGCGTCGAAGTGCTCAAGGATGGTGCGTCGGCGATTTACGGCACCGACGCCATGGGCGGCGTGATTAACTTCATCACCCGCAAGGACTACCAGGGGGGCGAGGCCAGCGTCTATGCGCTGGGCACGCACGAGGGCGGCGCCGGTAAAAAATCGGCTTCATTGTCCGGCGGCATCGGTTCCTTGAGCACCGACCGCTTCAATGTGTTCGGGGCACTGGACGTGCAGAAAACCGACCGCCTTGCCAGCTCGCAGCGCAAATTCATGCAGGAATACAGCCTGCCCGACCGCCTTTCGCCACAGTTGTCGAGCTACTCTTTCCCGGCCAACGTCGACCTGACTGCCGCCCAACTGGCGACACTCAACAATTCCGCCTACCTGAAGGGGTCCGGACCCGGCGGCACCTGGGTGCCCTCGCCGGGACGACGGGTCAACTTCGGCAATAGTACTTGCGTCAACGGCAGCCCGAACGTGGTGCGTCCGCTCGGTCCGGGCGGCACGGAAGGCTGCTCCTACAATTATATGGGGGATTCGGAAGTCTATCCCGACGCAAAAAAACAAAGCTTCATCGGCCGTGCCACCTTCCTGACGCCTGGCGACCATCAACTGTTTGCGGAAGTGCTGCTGAGCAAAGCCGAGACCAGCTACGCCGCCTCGCCCGCCACCTCGGGCAGCATCAATGGCACCAATGAGGGCATATTCCTACCGGCCAGTTTGCAGACGCAGACCGGCATCACCACCCCGGTCAACTTCCGCTTCCGCCTGACCGATGCCGGCCGGCGCACCTCGGAGGTGACCAGCAAGGCGTCGCGCTTCGTGGTCGGCGCGACCGGCAAGGTCGGCGCCTGGGAATACGATACGGCGTACAACCACAGCGTCAACAAGGCCACCGACCTCGATATCGACGGCTGGGTGTCGCGCAGCAGAATGCTGGCGGGCATCGCCAGCGGCAACTACAACCCGTTCGTGCCGGCCACCGATGATACTGGCCGCCAATTCATGAATTCCATCAAGATCCAAGGCGCCGCACGTGTTTCCAAAGGCACCAGCGACAGCATCGACGGCAAGCTGACGCGCGCGCTGATGGCGCTCGGCGGCGGCGACGCGATGCTGGCCGTGGGCGTCGAACTGCGGCGCGAGAAGACCGAGTTCAGCGCCACCGACGCGCTGCGCACCAACGACGTTCAGGGCGACCGGGCCAGCTCGGACGAACTGCTGGCCGACTCGTCCAACTCGCGCGACATTGTCGGCGTCTACACCGAGATCAATGCGCCGTTCAGCAAGGAATGGGAAGGCCAGTTCGCCATCCGCCACGACCGCTACAAGGGCGTGCACGATCCGCTCTCCAACATCACGACGCCGGCGCTGAGCACCACCAATCCGAAAATCGCCGTCAGCTACCGTCCAAGCAAGGAAGTGCTGGGCCGCGCCTCGTACGGCACCGGTTTCCGTGCGCCGTCCATTGCCGAATTGTTCCTGCCGGTGCGTTCCGGCACCACGGCCAGCTTCGTGAACGACCCGGTCTCCGGCGAAATTGCCCAGTTCGATCTCGACCGCTACGGCAATCCGCTGCTCAAACCGGAGAAGTCCAAGCAGTTTTCCGCTGGCCTGGTGCTGGAACCGAACAGAAACTGGAACGGCAGCCTCGACTACTGGATCATTCGCAAAACCGACATCATTTCTGAAATCGGCGAGCAAACCGTGTTCGACAATCCGATCTACTACAACGATCCGAATATCGTCGTGCGCGACGAAGATGGGGCCGTATCCTACCTGCAGTTCAAGAAAGAGAACCGTGGCAAGCTCAACACGTCCGGACTCGATATCGCGCTGAACTGGCGCGGCGACGCCACGGCGCTGGGCCGCTTCAGCGCCAGCTTGAACGGCACATTGATCACCAAATATGAATTCCAGTCCGATCCGAATTCGCCGATGACCGATGGCCTGGGCGTATTCCGCGACGACAAGGCCGTGCAGCGCTGGCGCCACAAGCTCAATATCGACTGGACCCGCGGTCCGGTCAATCTGAGCCTGGGTAACACTTTCTTCTCAAGCTATCGCGATCAGAACATTCCGGGCCTGGCGGATGCGGGCTGGAACGACCGGGATGTGAAGGCGTATTCGCTGTGGGACCTGACGGGCAGCTATGCGTTCACCAAGAACATCAAGCTGCGCGTTGGCGTCATCAATATGTTCGATACGGCGCCACCGTTCACCAACCAGTCGCGCTACTTCGAAGTGACTTGGGACCCGACTTACGGTGACCCGCGCGGCCGCTCGATGTTCGCCAACCTGCAGTACAAGTTCTAGGAAAAAGTTTTTTGCAGCGCCGGCCCCGGCGCCGGTTCGCCGCCTGCCAACTCGGCGGACGGTGGCTGGCTGACCCGAAATTGCAGGCAGCCACGCCGGGCCCAGTGATGCGCCACCGGTTTGGGCCCGATAACGCGGGGTTGGCCGCAGTGCTGGACGACCGCTACACGTGCCTGGTTCGGGCTTCCGCAAACAGCACCCGGCGCACCACCGATTTTCTGATGCAACGCCTGAGGAGCCGACCCGCATGAACAATTTCAAGGCGCTCGACTTCAACCTGCTCAAAGCGCTCGATGTCCTGCTCGACGAGAGCAATGTCACGCGCGCGGCAACCCGGCTGGGAGTGACCCAGCCGGCCATGACCGGCATGCTTAACCGGCTGCGCGAGAACTTCGGCGATCCTTTATTCGTGCGCGCCCAGCGCGGCATCGTGCCTACCCGGCGAGCGCTGGAACTGGCCGGGCCGCTCAAGCAGATCCTGGACGGTATCGCGGCGCTGCAGCAGCCTGCCATGTTCGATCCGGGCAGCGCCAGCAACACGTTGACCATCGCCGCGACCGACTACGCGCTGCGCGCCATTGCCCTGCCCTTCCTTTCCGCGCTTAAACAGCAGGCGCCGCACATCCGGGTGGCGCTGGTGCCGGTCGAAGACGCGCAGGTGCAGTTGCAACTCGAACGGGGCGATATCGACCTGGCGCTGGTGACGCCCGAGCGCACCGCGCCAGACCTGCATGCGCGCACCCTGTTCGAGGAGCATTATGTGTGCGTGTTGCGCGAAGGGCATCCAGCCTTGCAGGGCCGCAAGCGCTTGACGGTGGACCAGTTTTGCAAACTCGACCATGCGCTGGTGTCCTATGCCGGCGGCGCCTTCCGGGGTGTTACCGACGAGGCCCTGGCCATGCTGGGCAAGCAGCGCGCAGTCACCTTGTCGGTCAAGAGCTTCCTGATCGTGCCCGACATCTTGCGCGCCAGCGACATGGTGGCGATTCTGCCCAGCCGCCTGGTGGCCGGCATGCCGGGCCTGACTGTCTGCACACCGCCGATCGCCGTGCAGGGATTCACCAAGGTGGCGGCCTGGCACGAGCGCACCCACCGCGATCCCGCCCAGCGGTGGCTGCGCGAACTGTTATTCGCCCATTGCGCTGATACGCGCCGGTAGCCGCGCCGGTACCGGGCCAACAGGCGAGCAGGGCCTGCCGCTGGTCGTCCCACGCTACGCTTGCACTTTGGCGATGCGTGCTGCGGCTACCAGGCCATCAAGCCAGTCCTGGTGCCCATTGATCATGGGATTCGGTTTGGCATTGTGCAGTTGGACGGCTGGCTTGCCTTTTTGCGTTTCCTGCGTCAAGATGCGCACGCGGCCGCCATCAAGATCTTCGACCAGCCAGGCATGGTGCACGTCGAGGCGGTCGTCGGCGCCCTCGTCGCCAGCCCAGCCGTGCCATGCGACCCTGCCCGGCTGCCCGGCAGCAGGCGGCATGAATTCATTGCATTGCGCCTCGACCGGAAAGCCGAAGGTCTCGAAATAGAAACGGTCGCCGTCGCGCAGCACCGGGCCCAGGTTGTCGTAGAAACGCACATTTGCCGAATTGGCGTAATAGGTCGGCCAGTGCGCCGGCGTGGCGAGCAACGGCCAGATGTCGGCGGCGCTGAGGCCGGCAACGATGACTTCATTGGACGCGAAATTATCGGTGTAACCCGGAACATAGCCTTCAGGCCAGAAAATGGTATTCATGTGGAGCTCCTTGTATTGAAGGACACCATTTTGCCGATGTTGCAGCCATAAATCTAATCCCATATTTTTATCATACCCATAGGTCCAACTGATATCAAACTATGGCTAGTTGGGCTCCGGGATCCACGCAACGATAAGCAGAAAGCGCAGCGCATGAAGCGAAAAGCAATGGTCGCGCATTTCGCCAAGCCTATACTCGAGTCAACATTTCGCTACGAGGTGTGTAACCGCCTGGCCAGGCATCCAAAAAATGACTCGATGATTAGACAAGCCTGGAGACACTAAGATGAAACGCACGACTATGGGCGCTTGCCTGCTGCTATCGCTGGCCGCCTGCGGCTCGGACAATGGCCCCGCTGACGCGGTTGCCGCAACCCCCACCCCACCGGCGACGCCGGTCGGCGCTTACGACAGCGCCCTGGCGTTCGACAAGACCAAGTACACCACCATCAATGTCACCATCGACGGTGTGAACACGCCGGTACGCTGGTACAAGGAAGTCTGCTACGTCGGCAAGCCGATCCTGATGGCGACCACGCAGACCGGCATGTTCGGCGCCAGCACCCTCGCCAATCCGCAGTGCGGCTACCAGAGCATGAACGTGTTTGTCCCGGAAACCGCCGCTGCCAGCCAGGACGCGGCCATTTACTTCGCCGTCAACAACGGCGGCTGGATGGCCAGCTACATCAAGGCCAGCATCGCCGACGGCGCCAGCTTCAACAGCAGCACCAGCAATGTCGGCGCCGCGATCAAGGCCGGCTACGTTTACATCGACATCGCCACGCGCGGCCGTGGCATCGTCGCCGCCGATGGCAGTTATCCCGGCAAGGCGCCGGCGGCGATCGTCGACGCCAAGGCCGCGGTGCGCTACCTGCGTCTCAACGACGCCGCCATGCCCGGCAACGCCAACCACATCGTGGTGAACGGCACCAGCGGCGGCGGCGGATTGTCGGCCGCGCTGGGCGCGTCGGGCAACAGTACCGACTACCTGCCCTATCTGGCCGCCATCGGCGCCGCCGGCGTCACATCGGCGGGGGCAAGCATGCTGCGTGACGATGTGTTGGCGATCAACGCCTATTGTCCAATCACGGACCTGGGCAATGCCGATCTCCACTACGAGTGGATGTACAACATCCTGAACACCCGGCAGACAGTTGGCAGCCAGCCGAATCCGACGGGCAGCGCGACGCTGATGGCGAGGTTCGTCGCCTATCAGGCAGGCCTGGCGCTGAAGAACGCCAGCGGCGTGACGCTGACCGCCACCACGATGCTGGAAACGGTCAAGCAGGAAGTGATACGCTCTGCCGAAACCTATCTGGCATCCGGCGGCAAGATCCCCGCGCTGGGCGAAGTCATGACTTATAGCGCCGGCATGGGACCGGCCGCCTCCACCAAGACATATGTCAACGACTGGATCTCGGTGGACAACGGCGCCAAAAAAGTGACGTCGCTGGATATGGAGAAGTACCTGAAGTTCGTGGCCACACAAGCGGCGCTGAAGGCCACGCCCGCCTTCGACCAGACCGGGCTGACCATCACCGGCGCCGCCGGCGAGTCCAATATGTTCGGCGCGGCCACGCAAATCTACTCCAACTTCACCGAGTACAGCTGGGATAACAACGATGTCGCGGGCGATGGCATCGGCTACAAGGACACCGGCTTGTCGTGGTCCCAATATTCCACGCTGCCGACCACCGACGTCCTTGCCCAGGTCAAGCTGATCAACCCGATGGCCTATCTCGGTGGCGGCGGCACCACTGCGCCCTACTGGTATGTGCGGCATGGCACGCGGGACCGCGACACGTCCTTTACCGTGTCGCTGAACCTCAGCCGAGCGCTGGCGGCGGATGCCAAGGTCCAGGACGTCAACTATCGCCTGGCTTGGGATCAACCGCACGCTGGCAATTACGATGTGCCTGAAGCCATGGCCTGGATCGCCCAGACATTGAAAGCGGCTGCGGCGAAAGGTCTGTAACAAGAAAAAAGGCATCGCACGCGATGCCTTTTTTCTTAACGACTGTCTTCTTATTAGTCGATGTATTTCAAGCCTGCCTGTTCCAGCGGCGCGCGCATGTTATACATGTCCAGCCCTAGCACGCCGGCCGCAAGTTTGGCACGCTTTTCGCCCTCCACATCCTCGCGTTGTTGGGCGATGGCGGCCACGCGCGCCACATCGGCGGCGGGTACGATCACCACGCCGTCGTCGTCGGCGATGATGGCGTCGCCTGGGTTCACCAGCGCGCCCGCGCACAGCACCGGGATGTTGACCGATCCCAGAGTCGACTTGATGGTCCCCTTCGCGCTGACACATTTGCTCCAGACCGGAAAGCCCATCTCCTTCAAGATGCGCACATCGCGCACGCCCGCGTCGATGATCAGCGCCTTGGCGCCGCGCGCCATGAAACTGGTTGCCAGCAGATCGCCGAAGTAGCCGTCGGTGCATTCGGCCGTGATGGCGGCGACCACGATGTCGCCGGGCTGGATCTGCTCCGCCACCACGTGCATCATCCAGTTGTCTCCTGGGTGCAGCAGCACGGTGACGGCGATGCCGGCGGCCAGCTGGCCATTGTGGATCGGACGCATGTACGGCTTCATCAAACCGACCCGGCCCATGGCTTCGTGCACGGTGGCGCTGCCGAATTGGCCGAGATGATCGACGTGCGCGCGTTCGGCGCGCACGATATGGCGCTTGACGACGCCCAGTTGGTTCATCAGTGGCGTGCTCATAATCCCTTCTCCTTCAGTGCGGCGTCCAGGCGCGGGAACACATGGCGCGCGTTGCCTTCAAAAATGGCGCGACGATCGGCATCGCCGATGTCGGCCGCTTCGATATAACGTTTGGTGTCGTCGTAGTAGTGTCCTGTTTCGGGATCGATGCCGCGCACGGCGCCGATCATCTCGGACGCGAACAGCACGTTCTTGACCGGCATGACCTTGGTCAGCAGGTCGATGCCCGGCTGGTGGTAGACGCAGGTGTCGAAAAAGATATTGTTGAGCAGATGCTCGCCGAGCAGCGGCTTTTTCATTTCCTGGGCCAGGCCGCGGAAACGGCCCCAGTGATAAGGCACGGCGCCGCCGCCATGCGGGATCAGGAATTTCAGGTCCGGGAAGTCCTTGAACAAATCGCTGGTCAGGCATTGCATGAAGGCGGTGGTGTCGGCGTTCAGATAATGCGCGCCGGTGGTATGAAAGCACGGATTGCAGCTGGTGCTGACATGGATCATCGCCGGAATGCCATGTTCGACCATCTTCTCGTAGATCGGATACCAGGATTTGTCCGACAACGGCGGCGCGGTCCAGTGGCCGCCGGACGGATCGGGATTGAGGTTGATGCCGACCATGCCGTATTCCTTGACGCACCGTTCCAGCTCGGGGATACAACTGGCCGGATCGACGCCCGGCGATTGCGGCAGCATCGCCGCGCCGATAAAGTGATCCGGGAACAGCTGCGCCACGCGAGCGCACAGTTCGTTGCAGATCGCAGCCCAGGTGGCGCTGGTGTTGAAATCGCCGATGTGGTGCGCCATGAAACTGGCGCGCGGCGAGAAGATGGTCAGGTCGGAGCCGCGCTCTTTCATCAGGCGCAGCTGGTTGGCTTCGATCGATTCGCGCAACTCGTCGTCGCTGATGACCAGTTCCGAGACTTTCGGGCCCAGCTCCGGCGTGTTGAGGTAGGCGATCTGTTTGTTGCGCCACGCTTCCAGCGCTTTCGGCGCGGTGGTGTAGTGGCCGTGACAATCGATAATCAGGGGTTTGCGCATGGTGATCCTTGTCAGAAAATTGCGGGAACGAGCACTTCGCCCCGCATGATGGGCCGGGCGGTGCGCAGCAATGCGGCGCGCGCGACCTGCCCGGGATTGTGTGGATCGAGCTCCAGCTCGACGCTGAATTCGCCCGTCGGATGTTCGATCGACAGCGTCTTGCAAGCATCGAGGGGGACGACCGCGATGCCGTCGGCGATGGCGCCCGGCAGTACACAGGCGGTGGCCACGGTCACCGCCGCAAGCACGCCGATCGCGTCGTGGCAAACGTGTGGAATGAAGCAGCGCGTGGTCACGGCGCCGCCGTTGCGGGGCGCCGCGATCAGGCACATCTTCGGATAATTCTTGGCCGCGACGTCGCCGAGTCCCATCAGCGGCCCCGCCAGCAGGCGCAGCGCCTCCAGGCGCGCCTTCAATGGGCCGTTCGCATCCAGGTCGGCCACGGCTTCGTAGCCGGAAATATCGAAGTCCGATGCCCGTACCAACACCATCGGCATGCCGTTGTCGATCAACGTGGCGGCGATCTCAACGCCATCGACGTCGATACGGTCCAGCGCCCGGCCGCTTGGCAGTAGCGACCGACATACCGAACCCGCCGTATCGAGGAAGTTGATGCTGATCGGCGCGGCGCTGCCCGGCACGCCGTCGATCCGGGCGTCGCCCCCATAACGCAGCGCGCGCCCGGGCGTTTGCACGGTGACGTCGCAGCGCATGCCGGTGTTGAGGGTCAAGATGCGCGCCGTGGTGGTGCCGTCGCCGATCGGCAACAGGCCGCGCTCCAGCGCGAACGGCAGCACGGCGGCCAGCATGTTGCCGCAGTTCGGCGTGACATCCACGGTGTCGTTGTTCGGCTGGAGCTGCGCAAACAGGAAGTCGAGGTCGATGCCGGGCGTGGTGCTGGGGCGGACGATGCCCGCCTTGCTGGTCAATGGATGAGCGCCACCCAGGCCATCGATCTGACGCGGGTCGGGCGAGCCGAGCGCCGCCAGCAGCACGCGATCACGGGCGGCGGTGTCGGTTGGCAGCTCCGATTCGAGGAAAAAGGGGCCGCGCGAGGTCCCGCCACGCATGAGCATGCAGGGAATGGCGCGCAGGTCGGAAACGGGGGCATGACGCATGATGATCTGCTTATGGATGGTTGAATGGCCTCAAGTATTCATCGCGGCACCGTTTCCATGGTTGCGTTGTGCCTGATGATTTGTTCTAATCTGCTTATCGTTACTACCGAGTGCATCTCCGCGCCATGATCCTGGTCAGCCTGCGCCACCTTCACGCTTTCAACGCCGTCGCCAACGCCGGCGGCATCCGCCGCTCGTCCGAAAGTCTCTATCGCGCCTCCTCGGCCATCGCCCGCTCGGTAACGGCGTTGGAGCAGGCCCTGGGCACCCTGTTGTTCGAGCGTAAAGGACGCGGCATGCTGCTCACCGCCGCAGGCGACGTGGTGCGACTGCGCGCCGGGCGCATCGAGGCCGAGCTGCATGCCGTGCGCGAGGATGCCCTGCGCCAGCGCGACCGCGACGGCGCCAAAGTCGGCGGCATCGAGGCCCTGCTCAATGAACGTCGCCTGCAAGCGGCCACACTGCTGGCCGAGACACACCACATGCCGACCGTGGCCAACGTCATGGGCGTGTCGCAGTCGGCGGTCAGCCAGGCCGTCTCGCGCCTGGAAGACATGCTGGGCCAGCAGTTATTCTTGCGCACCGCGCACGGCATGGTCCCGACCGACGCGGGTCGGCGCTGGACCGAGTCGTTCGAGCGCGTGCTGGCCGAACTGCGCCACATTCCGGAAGACATCGCGGCGCTTGAAGGCGTGGTGCTGGGCGTGGTCACCATCGGCGCGCTGCCGCTGGCGCGTTCACAGCTGCTGCCGACCGCCATCGCCTCGGTGCTGAAGCGCCACCCGCAACTGCAAGTGCGTTCGCTGGAAAGCCCCTATGAAGAGCTCACCGCCAGCTTGCTCAGCGGCC
The DNA here is from genome assembly GCF_979258245.1 of Duganella sp. AC917. Classification (NCBI taxonomy): domain Bacteria; kingdom Pseudomonadati; phylum Pseudomonadota; class Betaproteobacteria; order Burkholderiales; family Oxalobacteraceae; genus Duganella; species Duganella sp. AC917. Next base: position 1,424,844 of record NZ_OZ409848.1, on the reverse strand, counting down.
GGATCGACTTCATCGTCGGCGCGCAGCGTACCGGCGCTGGCGACGCCTTTGAATCGCGGGCGCTGTTCGAGGACAAGGCGGCGCTGGTGGCGCGCTGCGGCCACCCGCTGGCGGGCCGCGACCAGGTGCACATCGGCGCCCTTGCCGGCTACCCGTGGGTGTTGTCGCGTCACGGCACGCCACTACGCGAATCCCTGGTCGAGTTCTTTGTCTCCAACGGCGAGCGGCCACCCTCGCCGGCCGTCGAAACGGGCGACCTTGCGCTGCTGCGCGGGCTGCTGGTGGCCAGCGACATGCTCACCGTGTTGTCGGCCCACCAGCTCTATCACGAGGTGCGTAGCGGTCAGCTTGCCGTGCTGCCTTTCGAGATGCGGGGTATGGAGCGCACCATCGGCGTGACCACCCGCAAAGGCGCGCATCTGTCGCCCGGCGCCTATGCCCTGCTGGCTGAAATCGATACGATCAGCGCGCACTGGCGCAACTGAGAATATCCCGGCCGATAAGCAGATTGAAACAGTCCGGCAAGCAAAAGCAATACATCACCTCCTGTCGATACGTACACTGAAAAGCGTTATCAGTGCCTTCGCGCAAGCATCGGCCTTTACACCGCTTTACATATAACCAAAATCTTGACAGGAGACTTAATGAATATAGGACATGTTCTGGATGTGCGGGCGCACATCAATGGCCGCAAAATGAGCCCCCGCCAGTGGCTGTTGCTGGCCCTGTGCTTTTTGATCGTCGCCACTGATGGCATGGATGTCGCCATCATGGGTTTTCTGGCGCCAGCTATCACCAAGGAGTGGGGAATCTCCCGCGCCGCCTTCGGCCTCGTCATGAGCGCCGCCCCGATCGGACTGGCCATCGGCGCCATCCTCGTAGGCCCGATGTCGGACCGCTTCGGCCGCAAGAAGCTGCTGATGGTGTCGGTGGCATGGTTCGGCATCTTTACCGTGCTCAGCGGTTTCGCGCACGACGTCACCACCTTGTCGCTGCTGCGCTTCGTGACCGGCCTCGGCCTGGGTGCCGCCATGCCCAACACCACCACGCTGTTATCCGAATACGTGCCGGAACGCTCCCGGTCGGCCCTGATCGCCATCATGTTCACCGGCTTTAACCTCGGTTCGGCGCTGGTGGGCTTTGGCGCGGCGGCGATCCTGCCGGAGTACGGCTGGCGCGGCGTACTGATCGCTGGGGGCGTGATCCCGCTGGCCTGCCTGCCGCTGTACTTGATATTGATCCCCGAGTCGGTCCGTTTCCTGGTGGTGCGCAAGTTTCCGGCCGAACGCATCGCCCGCACGCTGCGGCGTGTGGTGGGCGGCAATGTTCCCGAAGGCAGCCAGTTCACCATCAGTGAACCGCAGGTCACCGGCTCGCAGCCGGGCAAGGTACTGTTGTCTTCCGCTTATCGCGGCACCACGCTGTCGCTATGGGGAACCTACTTCATGGGTCTGCTGGTCATCTACCTGTTGAGCGGCTGGCTGCCGACCATGATCAAGGACGCCGGTCTGCCGATCGAGCGCGCCGCCAACATCACGGCACTGTTCCAGCTGGGCGGCACCGTGGGCGCGCTGCTGGTCGGTTACTTCATGGACCGCGTGGCCCCGACCAAGGTGATTTCCGCCGCCTACATGGGTGGCGCCCTCTTCATCCTGTGCCTGGCCTCGGGCAGCGTGGAATCGACGCTGTTCGCCACCTTCGTGATGTTCGCCGGGTTTTGCATGAGCGGCGCCCAGACCGGCCTGAACGCATACGCCCCGCAGTGCTACCCTACCGCGGTGCGCGCCACCGGCGTCAGCTGGATGCTGGGCATGGGCCGTTTTGGCAGCATCTTCGGCTCGTTCGCCGGCGGCGTGCTGCTGTCGATGGGTTGGAGCTTCAGCGCGGTGATCGCCATCCTGGCTGGTCCGGCGACGCTGGCGGCGATCTTCATCCTCATGAACAAATACGGTCAGCGCACCGTCGCAGCCACGCATAAAACAGTCTAATCAACGCACCATCGCAACGCATAGGAACCATCATGGCTAACATCATCGGCGCCATCGCCTCATCCCACACGCCGACCATCGGCTTCGCGCTCGACGCCGGCAAGCAGCAGGATGCCGCCTGGGCGCCCATCTTCAAGGCGTTCGAACCGGTCCAGCAATGGTTGGCCGAGAAGAAGCCGGATGTCATGCTGGTCATCTACAACGACCATGTGACCTCCTTCTTCTTTGACCACTACTCGGCCTTCGCGCTCGGCATCGGCGACAGCTACCACGCCGCCGATGAAGGCGGCGGCGCGCGCAGCCTGCCGCCGATCGCCGGCCATGCCGGCCTGGCGCGGCACGTCGGCCAGTCGCTGATGGCCGACGAATTCGACATGTCATTCTTTCAGCAAAAGGGCCTGGACCACGGCTGCTTCTCGCCGCTGTCCATTCTGTGGCCGCACGACCAGCAGAACGGCTGGCCGGGAAGCATCGTGCCCTTGCAGATCGGCGTGCTGCAATTCCCGGTGCCATCGGCGCGGCGCTGCTACAAGCTGGGGCAAGGGCTGCGCCGCGCCATCGAAAGCTACCCGGAAGACCTGAACGTGGTGCTGGTCGCCACCGGGGGGCTGTCGCACCAGGTGCACGGCGAGCGCGCCGGCTTCAACAACACGCCGTGGGACCATCAGTTCCTCGACCTGTTCGAAAGCGATCCGGAGACCCTGCTGAACATGACCCATGCCGAGTATGCGAAGCTGGGCGGTTGGGAAAGCGCCGAAGTGGTGATGTGGATGGCGATGCGCGGCGCCATGTCCAGCAAGATCCGCTGCCTGCACCGCGAATACTACTTGCCGTCGATGACCGGAATCGCCGTTGCGCTGTACGAAAACGAGACCGTGCCGGACCCCGCGCTGAAGGCGCGCACCATCGCGATGCATCGCGAGCACATCGCCCACCAGACCAAAGGCGCGGAGGAATTGCAAGGCACGTACCCGTTCACACTGGAGACCAGTGTGCGCGCCTATCGCATTAACAAGTATCTGCACCAGCTGGTGGACCCGGCGTTCCGCCAGCGCTTCAAGGAGGCGCCGCAGGCGACCTACGACGATGCGCTGCTGACCGATGAGGAGCGCGACCTCGTCACGCGCCGCGACTGGCGCGGCATGATTCATTACGGCGTGATCTTCTTCCTGCTGGAGAAATTGGGCGCGGTGACCGGCGTATCCAACCTGCACATTTATGCGGCCATGCGTGGCCAGACGCTGGAGGAATTCCAGAAAACCCGCAACGCGCCCGGTGCGCTGTATTCGGTCGGTTCCAGCGCAGCGTGGGACAAGCCCGTCGACAAGTAAGCACGCCCGACTAGAAGGATGCCGCCGCGCCCCACAACGGGGGCGACCGGCACCCGCACGCCTATTCAAAACCAAAAGGAGACAGAACATGAAAAGAACCATCACACTGGCGGCAGCAGCCGTGGCCGCGCTCGCCTCGACCGCAGCACACGCGCAATCCAACGTCACCATGTACGGCATCCTCGATGTCGCCGTTGAGCGCTACAGCAACGCTGACGCCACCGGCAATAGCGTGACCCGCATGCCCAGCCTGGGCGGCGGCATGTTTCCTTCGCGCCTGGGATTTCGCGGCGCCGAGGACCTGGGCGACGGCCTGAAAGCCATTTTCCAATTGGAGAGCGGTTTCGCGCCGGACACCGGCGCCATGGGTCAAGGCAACCGCTTGTTTGGACGCCAGGCGTGGGTCGGTCTTTCCGGCAATTGGGGCCAGCTGACCTTCGGCCGCAACTACAACATGCTGAACGTGTCGACCTATGACGTCGACATCATCGGTCCTTCGCAATACGGTCTCGGCTCGCTTGACGCCTTCATCCCGAACGGCCGCACCGACAACTCGATCGCCTATCGCGGCACGTTCAGCGGCCTGACACTCGGTGGCACCTACAGCCTGGGCCGGGACACGTCGTCGGCGGGCGGCCCGGCAGCGACCAACTGCGCCGGCGAAAGTGGCACCGACGCCATGCAGTGCCGCGAATGGTCGGCGCTGGCGCGTTACGACGGCAACGGCTACTCGCTGATCAGCGCCTACGACCGCATCTATGGCGGGCCGAACGCGTCCGGTGGCCTGAACAGTAGCGACAAGACCGACAGCCGCCTTCACGTCGCCGCTTTCCTCAAGCGCGACGACTGGAAATTGGGACTGGGCCTGATCACTCGCGACAACGACGGCTCGGCGACGCCGCGCAGCCGCCTATCGTACATCGGCGCCGCCTACAACGTCACGCCGCTGTTCACCATTGATGGCCAGTTGTCCAAGCTCGATGTGCGCGACAGCAGCAACGATGCCACCCAGGTGGTGCTACGCGGGACCTACAACCTGTCGAAGCGCACCGCCGTCTACGTGGCGGTGGCGCGCATGAACAACGACGGCCAGTCGGCGGTGGTGTTGAGCGCCGGCGGGTCGGTTGGGGCCGGCCTGAACCAGAATGGTGTCATCACCGGTATCAAGCACAGCTTCTAACGCGCGTGCACGGGCATGAAAAAGCCCCGAAGTCAGGGGCTTGGTCTTAGGCTACTGCTAGGTAATCCTCAGGCTTTCACTCAGCCTGATCATTCCCACTCGAGTATCATCTGAGCTGCCAAGTCCCTGATTCGTCACAGATTTCACGCACTCGACGCCCGAACCACCATCAGAAATACCATTGGCTGCGCTTTGCTTAAATGTCGACAGATCAAAGGTCAACCACTAACACCGCTGTCTGCGCACGTGAAACGCAGGGCATGAACACCGTCCCGCCTAGCCGCTCTGCCCCGTCAAGGACCGAATCGCGGTGGTCCGGCTGCCCCTCCAGAACCGCGGTACGGCAAGTGCCGCACACACCCACCTCGCATGAACTATCGATATCGATGCCTGCGGCTTGCAAACAGGCCAGCGCCGACTCGCTCGCGGGCACCTCGACGTCGCGCTGCGATCTCGCCAGGCGCAACACGAAGCACGTGTCGCCTCCCGGCGGCGTTGCCACAGCACCAAACGATTCCTGATGGACCGCCGCATCGCCAAACCGCGTCGCTCCCTGATCCCTGACCATGTCCATAAAGCGACCGGGTCCGCACACATATACTTGGGTATCGGCCTGCGGCGCCGCACTCATCGAACTGGCAATCAAGCTAGCCACCGCCTCGTTGCCAAGGCCGGCGTGAATCTCGGCGTACGCTGCCAGCGGACCGGTTTCCAGCTCGTCGCCGAACGCAACGTCTTTCCCCTCGCGCACGAAGTAAATGAGCTTGAACGCGGCGCCACGCGCCAGAAGCGCGTACGCCATCGACAGGATCGGCGTGATACCGATGCCGCCCGCGTACAGCAAGTACTGGCCGGCGCCAGGCTCGAGCGCGAACACGTTGCGCGGCGCGCCCAATCGCAGGCACGTGCCAGGCTCAGCCATGTCGTGCAACCACGCCGAGCCACCACGCGAGTGCGGATCGCGCTTCACCGCGATGCGCCAGGCGTCGCGCGAGGGCGCGCTGCAGCACAGCGAATACTGGCGCACGAGGTTTCCCGGCAGATGCACATCCACATGGGCGCCGGCCTCGTAATCGGGTAGGCTTGCGCCGTCGACGGCGCGCAGTTCCAGGATGCGCACGGCGCCAACGTCGCGCACAGCGGCAATCACCATCTCCATGCAATCACCCTCCCGCCTGCGATGCGACGGCAGGTGGCCGCGCCGCATCGGACGCTTGGCTCGCCACCTGCGCCGCGACAATGCGACGCGCCCGGTTAGCGCCCGCGTCGACGTGGATATCGACCATCGGGCCGTTGCCGTAGCCTTTCATATTCGCATACTGCAACTCGATCAGGACGCGGTCTTCCTCGAACGTTTGTGCGGTCTGGCGATAAACAATCTCGGCGTTGTCCGGCTGGTCCGGGTGCGCCGAGCTGGCCATGGTCCAGAAATAGTGTGTGGATGTTTCCGTTTCCGGCGTAATGCCGTGGAAGCCGCGCATGTGGAAACCGCCCCGCTCAGGATCGTCCAGCGCGTAGGTGCCAGGGTCGACGGCACCGGTGAAGATTTGCAGATAGGTCATATGAAATTCGATTTCTTGCCAGCGATCGATGGCGCCTTTGAAGGGCCACGCGGCGGTGTAGGTTGCCGGCGGCTGCGACTGCTTCATCCATCGTACGACGCGCACCCGTTCGCCTTCGGAGGTGACCTCGGTCGGCGCCTCCATGTGCACCTTGGCGTTGCCGCCGATGGTTTTGCCGTGCAGGTAGCCCACGTGGCTCAAGTCCAGCAGGTTGTCGTGGATGAGCTGGAACGGCGCCTGGTAATGGAACGCGCCGCCCTTCCACGTGTACTGGGGATTTTCGTGAGCCGGCAGTTCAGGCGGCGGGCCGGGTGGCACGCTGTCGACGGTCACACCGAACCAGACCCAGATCACCTGGTTGCGCACCGCTGCCGGAAAGGCGCGCACCTTGGCTTTGCTGGGGATTTTCAACTGGCCCGGCACTTCGATGCACTGGCCGCTGGGGGCGAACTTCAGGCCGTGGTAACCGCAGCGGATTGCGTTGTCTTCGAGCGTGCCACACGACAGCGGCACGGCGCGGTGGCAGCAGCGGTCTTCCAGCGCTGCCACGCCGCCGTCGGCCGTTGGGAACATCACGATCGGATAATTGAGCAATTTTCGCGCTAACGGCTTGTCGCCGAGCTCCCAGGCAAAGCCTGCGACATACCATTGATTGAGTGGGAACATGGAGAGTCTCCTTCGTGTTGACGGGTTATTGGGCGGGATCGCGGACGTTGTCATAGCGGTCGATTTCGGTCGCACCGTAGCCACCACCCGCGAGCTTGTCGATGCGGCGGATGTAGATCGTCTGCACAATGTCGCGGGTGGCGGGGTCGATGGTGACGCTGCCGCGCGGGCTGGCCGCTTGATAGCCCTTCAGCGCGGCTGCGAAGGTTGGTCCGTCGGCCCTGCCGCCCGTCTTGGACAGCGTCGCCGCGATCAGGGCCATGCCGTCGTAGGCCGCCACGGCCTGGAAATTGGGTTTGAGGCGCGGGAACTTGAGCTGCGTCGCTACCTGACTGAAGGCAGCGGTGAACGCCGCGTTCTCGGCGCCGGGACGCGTATTCGCATAGAAGCCGGCCGTATAGATGCCGGCGATGGCATCTCCCGCCGCCCCGAGCACGTCGGCGTCAGCCCAGCCCTCGCCGCCCAGAAAACGGATGCCAGCCTTATCCAGCCCCTTTTCCCGGTACGCCTTCATAAACGCGATCATCGGTTGCCCGTTGGGCAGGAAGACGTGGATCGCGTCCGGCTTGGCATCCTTGATGCGTTGCAGGTAGGCGCTGAAGTCGAGCGTGGCCAAAGGTACTTTGACCGACTCGATCACCGTGCCGCCGGCGGCCTTGAAGGCGCTGCCGAACCACTCGTGGGCGTCATGACCAGGCGCATAGTCGGCAACGATCGAATACACGCGGCGGGAGCCGGTTTTATAGGCCCACTGCGCCAGCGGCTGCACGGACTGCGCAATCGTATAGGAGGTGCGTGTGAGATACGGCGAACGCTTCGTGATCGACGATGTGGCGGCGTTCATCACAACCATCGGGATTTTCGCACGGTCGGCCACGCCGGCCGCCGCGATCGCGTTGGGGGTAAAGACGAAACCGGCCAGGATATCGACCTTCTCACGCCCGACCAATTCGGCCGCCAGGCGCTTGGCCACTTCGGGCAGCGGACCGGTGTCATCCTTGTACACCACCTCGATGGTCTTGCCGGCGGCACGATTGCCATGTTGCGCCAGCCACGTCTGGATGCCGGCTTTCATCTGTTCACCGCTTTGCGCCGCAGGTCCGCTCAGCGACGTGATCACCCCAACTCGAATGATGCCAGTGTCGGCGTGGCAGATCGTGGCGGTACAAACGAAGGCGGCGGCGCCCAGCAGCGCCCTTGGGGAAAATTGCATGGTTTGTCTCCGGTTATTGTGAATTTTTATGCTTCGGAGCGATGATCAGCGATGTACGGCTATTTTGAAATAGAATAAAATGCATAACCAGTATGTGATTATCAAATACGACGAGATGGAGTAAGCAATGTCGGCCTTCGACCTCAATTTGCTACCTGTGGCCCTGGCGATCTTCGAGCAGCGCAGTGTGAGCGGCGCCGCGCGCGCGTTGGGCATGAGCCAGCCGGCGGTGAGCGTGGCCCTGAACAAGCTGCGCCGAGCTCTGGGCGATCCGCTGTTCGTGCGTACCGTGCAGGGCATGGCGCCGACGCCGCGCGCGCTGGCGCTGATGGACCCCACGCGCGACATTCTGCATCGGCTGCGCACTGACATTTTGGCCAGCGAGCAATTCGTGCCGGCCACTACCACGCGCAATTTCACGGTAGCGCTGTCGGACATCGGCGAGATGACGTTCCTGCCCCGCTTGTTGCAGCGGGTACGGCGCGATGCGCCGCTCGCCACCCTCACCTCCACCACGCTGCCGCCGGAGCAGCTGGCGGCGGCGCTGGAGGACGGGAGTGTCGACTTGGCTGTTGGATATTTCCCTGACCTGAAACACCAGAATTTTTTCCAGCAGCGCCTGTTCTCGCACTCGTTCGTCTGCCTGCTGAGTGCAGACCATCCGTGCCAAGCCAAGACATTTAGCCTTGCGCAGTTCCTGGAGTTGGGGCATGTGGTGATCAAGGCGGAGGGACGCAGCCAGGAGGTGTTTGAGCAATTCCTGGCGCGCAAACGGATCGAGCGGCGGGTGGTGCTATCGACACCTCATTTCATGTCGATCCCGTTTGTGATCGCCGGAAGCGACCTGGTGGCCACGGTGCCGAGGGCGGTCGGCGAGAGTTTCGCCCAGCTCGCAGCCATCAAACTGGTGGAGCCGCCGCTGGAGGTTCCGCCGTTCGACCTTAAACAACACTGGCACCGCAAGTACGCGAAGGACGGCGCCAACGCCTGGTTGCGCGCGATCCTGGCCGAGATGTTCGGCAACGAGGAACAGCAGGTCACTCGTCGAAGATTGCCACCGCGCGCGTCCAGCCAGCCGACGCTGCCCTGACCTTGTGCGGGAAACAGCTGATTGTGAATCCCGACGACGGCAGCGATTCCAGGTTGTGCATCTTCTCCAGATGGCAGTAGCCGATGTCGCGCCCGGCCTTATGCCCTTCCCAGATCAAGCTCACATCGCCTGTTTCCTGGATTTTTTTAGCGGTGTAGCTGAACGGCGCGTCCCAGCTCCAGGCGTCGGTGCCGGTCACGCGTACGCCGCGCTCGAGCAAATACATTGTTGCGTCATAGCCCATGCCGCAGCCGCAGTTGACGTAGTCGGGCTGGCCGTAGCGCGAACCGGCGCGGGTGTTGACCACCACGATCTCCAGCGGCCGCAGTGTGTGCCCGATGCGGGACAGTTCGGCCTCCACTTCGGCGGCGGTGACGACATGGCCGTCCGGAAGGTGTCGGAAGTCGAGCTTGACGCCGGGCTGGAAACACCATTCCAGCGGCACTTCGTCGATGGTGATCGACCGCTCCGCCGCGCCAAGCTTGCGGTTCATGGTGGAGTGGAAGTGATACGGCGCATCCAGGTGCGTGCCGCTATGGGTGGTCAGACGCACCCACTCGGCGGCGGCCGCTTCTCCGTCCGGAAAATCGCCAGCGGTCGTGCCGGGCAGCATGTGCATGAACTCCCCCAGCGTCTCCTTGTGGGTTTGGTATTCGATCTTGGGCGCGAGAATCGGCGGATCGGAGAGTACTTCGTTTTCCAGGTAGATCGACAGGTCGACAAAACGGCGGCTCATGGCATTTCCTTTCATAGGTTGCGGCATCCTATGCAGCCATGTCCGCGCCGTAAAACGAATTCTATCGATATGAGGTATCGACGGCGTCGATACCGGCATCCATCCTCCGCACCGCCTGATGCATCAGCGCACGCAACCACAGCAGCCCGGGATCCTGGGTGCGGTATTTGTGCCACTGCATCGCCTGGGTCATCTGCTTCATCGGCAGCGGCAACGGCAGGATCACGACCGGCGGACCACCGCTGACCGTACGCGCCAGCCGCTGATGCACCGTGGCGATACGCTCGGTGCCGACCACGAGATAAGGAGCGGCCAGGAAGCTGAACGAGGTCACCTCCACCCGTCGCGCCAGGCCCGTTCCCTGCACCAACGTGAACTCGAACGAGCGGTCCATGCCCGGCGGCTGCATGACGACGTGGCCAGCGGCCGCGTACTGCTCGGCGGTCAAGCCATCCCGGGCATGGCGGCTCTGGTCCCACACCACGCAGCAGAACTTTTCATCGAACAGCGGCTCGATCGGGTGTTCCTGCGAGCAGTAATCGTGCGGAATGACCAGCATGTCAGCGTCGCCGTGCTCCAGCGTACGCTGGGGCTGGCGCGTCTGCGGCAGAAGGTGGAAGCGCACCGTGCTCGATTGTTCCTGCGCCAGCGCAAGGACATGCGGCATCAGCACCGCCATCGAGAAATCGGAAACGAAGATGCGGAATTCGCGGTCCGATTGCGTTGCATCGAAATGCGGCATCGCCGTGATCGTCGTATTCACGCGCACCAGAACATCGCGCACCGCTTCCCGCAACACCTCGGCGCGCGGCGTCAGCTCCATCTGCCGGCCAACCTGCACCAGCAATTCGTCGCCAAAGTATTCGCGCAACCGTCCCAACGAGCTGCTCAACGCCGATTGGCTCATGTGCAGCTGCTCCGCCGCCCGGCTGACGCTGCGCAGCGTGAACATCGCATCGAGCGCCACCAGCAAGTTCAGGTCAAGCTTGTTAAATCGCACTAACGTCTCCTCTATTTTTTTGATGTATCCACAAAACCGATACTAGGAATGCATGCAATCAATTTTACACATATAAGCGGCGTCGGCACACTGTGCGCTCCAACTACAAAAACACGATGGAGACAAAATGGACTATTCGATTGGGCAGCGCCGCCTGCGGATGACCTGCATAGCCGCAGCCCTGCTGGCTGCTGGCCACACTGCCGCGGTGGAATTGGAAACCGCCAATCCCGACTGGAGCCTGCGCTTCGATAACACGCTGAAGGCGACCGCCCTGTATCGCCTGCATGACGCGGACCCGGCCCTGGTCGACAGCCTGCGCCTGCTGGTGCCAGGAGTTCCGGCGTCGGCCTTCCCGCAAGCGATGAACTTCAACGCTGGCAACGACAACTTCCGCAATCGCGGCTGGGTCTCCAAGCGGGTCGACCTGCTGAGCGAGTTCGACGCGGTCTACCGCAGGGATTTCGGCCTGCGCGTCAGCGGCGCCGGCTGGTATGACCAGGCCTACGACGGCAGGACCGACGCCGCCGACCGGCTCAACGGCCAGTCACCTTACAATGCCATGCCATCGAGCACACGCAAGCTGGCCGGCCGCAAGGCCGAGGTGCTGGACGCCTTCATCTTTGGCGGATGGGAAATCGGCGCGGGCCACAAGCTGACCGCGCGCCTGGGTCAGCATGCGCTGGTGTACGGCGAGACGCTGTTCTTTGGCGATAACGGAATCGCCCGCGCGCAAGGGCCGATCGACATCTGGAAGCTGCAGTCGTCGCCCAACGCCCAGTTCAAGGAAATCATCCGGCCGGTGCCGCAGGTGTCCGGCCAGGTCGCCCTGAGCCAGGACGTCACGCTCGGCGCCTACTACCAGTTCCGCTGGCAGGCCGACCGCATGGCGCCAGCCGGCAGCTACTTCAGCACGGCCAACAACATCTGGGGCGGCTCTCCGCTGCCGGAAGTGATCACCACCAGCGTCTTGCTGCCGGGCGCCGAACGGCATCCGTCGGACAGCGGCCAATACGGCGCCCAGCTCAAATGGCGGCTGGAAGAAACCGACCTGGGCTTTTACGCAGCGCGCTACCACGACAAGTCCGGCGTGTTCTACTCACGGCTGAACGTCACCAGCCCGGCACCGGGCAGCTGGTACTACGTGTTCCCGGACGCCGTCACCACCGCCGGCTTCAGCGCCACGCGTTCGATCGGCAACACCAATGTGTCGCTGGAGGTTTCGGCGCGCGACAACATGCCGCTGGTGAGCGCCAACATTGTGTACCCGAACGTGCAGCCGGAGCCGATGTACGCCACCGGCCGCACCGCGCACGCCAACCTCTCCTGGCTGACAACCATGGGCCCGAGCTTCCTGGCCCGCGAGGCGACGCTGATCGGCGAACTGGCCTGGAACCGCGTGCTGTCCAAGGACGACCAGTACCACACGCTGGATGAGCTGCGCACGCGCGATGCCACTGCTTTGCAGGTGGTGTTCTCGCCAAGCTATCGGCAGGTGCTGCCGGGCCTGGACCTGAACGTCCCTGTCGGTCTGCGCTACGTCGTCGATGGCAATTCATCGGTGACCGGCATGGGTTGGGGACCCAAGCACAGCGGCACCGCGACACTGGGCCTCGACGGCACCTACCAGGGCGTGTGGCAGCTGAGTATCAGCTTCAACAAATACCTCGGCAAGGCCGAACCCTTCGTCAACTACAAGCCGCTGCTGACCGGAGGCCACGCGGTCTACAGCAGCGGCAACGCGCTGGCCGACCGCGACTACCTGGCGCTGTCCCTGCGCCGCACCTTCTAACACACCAAAAACAGGAGACAACCATGAACCCACGTATCACTTCCGTGCTGGCGATGCTGGCCGCGGTATCCCTTCCAGCCATGGCGGCCGTCGGCGCCGACGAGGCGGCAAAACTAAAATCCGAATTGACGCCGCTGGGCGCCGAAAAAGCTGGCAACAAGGACGGCAGCATTCCCGCCTGGACCGGCGGCCATACCACCGCCATTCCCGGCGACAAGGCCGGGGGAAGGCGCGGCGACCCGTTCAAGGACGAGAAACCGCTGTACACCGTCAACGCAAAGAACGCCGAGCAGTACGCCGCCGTGCTGACCGACGGCACCAGGGCCATGCTGAAGAAGTACCCGGAATTCCGGCTCGATGTCTATCCGACCCACCGCACCGGTGCGGCGCCGCAATGGGTCTATGACAACACTTTCAAGAACGCCACCCGCGCCAAGATGACCGGCGACATTACCAGCGGCGCCTATGGCGGCATTCCGTTCCCGATTCCTAAAACCGGCGCCGAGGTGATGTGGAACCACATGCTGCGTTGGCGCGGCACGGCGTGGCAGTTCAACGTCAATCAATACCAGTTGACGGCCGATGGCAAGGCCGTACTGACCACCAGCGGCACCGGCGACCAGCAGATGCCCTACTACTTCCAGGACGGCACGCCGGAGCAATTCGCCAAGGGTAACGAGTTCTGGCTGCTGCGCCTGATTAACTCCGGACCGCCGATTCGCGCCGGGGAAGCGATCGTCGGTCGCACCAATATCGATCCGGCCAAGGACGCGGCGTGGGTCTACCTGACCGGCCAACGCCGCGTTCGCAAGCTGCCGAACCCTTGCTGCGATACGCCGACGCCGTCCACTGCCGGCGTGATGAGCTTTGACGAGATCGAGACCTGGAACGGCCGCACCGACCGTTTCGACTGGAAACTGATCGGCAAGCAGGAGATGCTGATCCCGTACAACGGCAACAAGCTGCTGCAGCCAAAGACCGATGCGGAGGTGCTGGGCAAGGCTTACCTGAATCCCGATCACGTGCGCTGGGAACGCCATCGCGTGTGGGTGGTGGAGGCCACGCTGCGCGCCGGCCAGCGCCACCAGGCGCCGAAGAGCCGCTACTACTGCGACGAGGATACGTGGAACTGTGTGCTGGGCGACCGCTGGGACGCCAACGGTCAACTTTGGAAGACACTGTGGTCGCAGACATTCGTGGCCCCGGACCTGCCTGGCACGGTCATCGGCGCCTTCGGCTTTAGCGACCTGATATCCGGCACCGGTTTTGTCGGCAATCTCTACAACGCCAAGGCATCGCAATATCCGCTGAAGCCGCGCTACCAGGACAGCGTCTTCACGCCGGACGCAATGGCTGGCGAGGGTGCACGCTGATGTCCATGAAATTGAATTTACTGGCCGTTGGGCTGCCGCTGGCGGCGCTGGCCTGCAGCGCTACGGCAGGCGCTCCCGGGTCGCCGGCCCCAGCGCCCGCCGCGGTCACGGCGGCCATGCAACGTCCTGCCGTGCTGTCCCGCACCGCCGCGCAATCGGTGCTACTGGGTGCAGCCAAAGCGGGCAAACGCATCGTCGCCGTCGGCGAGCGCGGTGTGATTCTGTTTTCGGACGACAACGGCTGGACCTGGCGGCAGGCAGCCGTTCCCACCAGCGTCACGCTGACGTCCGTGCGCTTTGCCGATGCCCGCAACGGCGTGGCCGTCGGCCATGCCGGCGTGGTGCTGACCTCCGCCGACGCCGGGGCCAGCTGGAAACCTGTGCTGGACGGCCGGCGCATCGCCGCGCTGGCGCTGGCTGCGGCAAAGGCGACCAATGACGATGCCGCCATTCGCGAAGCCGAACGCCTAGTAACCGACGGCGCCGACAAGCCGCTGCTCGACGTCTGCCTGCTCGGCGCCGGCCGCGTGCTGGTGGTCGGCGCCTACGGTCTGGCCCTGGCCACTGAAGACGGTGGCCGCACATGGGCGCCGTGGATGCAACGCATCGACAACCCCAAGGGAATGCACCTGAACACCGTGCGGCGCCAGGGCGACACCATCCTGATCGGCGGCGAACGGGGACTGGCGCTGCTGTCCAGCGACGGTGGCGCCAGCTTCCGGCGCTTGACCGTCCCCTATCAAGGCAGCTTCTTCACCGCGGAATTATCGAACGGTGGCAGCATGGTCCTGGCCGGTCTGCGCGGCAACGCCTGGCGGTCGACCGACGGCGGCGGCAGCTGGAGCCAACTGGCCAGCCCGATGCCGGTCTCGATCACCGCCTCGGCCGAACGCGCCGACGGCACGCTGGTCTTCGCTAACCAGGCAGGCATGCTGTTGACGCTGCGTGGCCAGACGTTGGTCCCTGCTCAGGCAAAGCCGATGGCGCCACTCAACGGCGTACTGGAAACGGACAACGGCAGCCTGCTGGCCCTGTCCGTTCAAGGACCGATCATCGCGGGAGCGGCGCGATGAAAATGAACGACCAGCTTCCCCCAGCGGCGCCCGGCGACTTGTCGCAGTTCGACAGCGCTTCAGGCTCCATCGTCGAACGCCTGCTGTTCAACCACCGTCTACTGGTGGTGATCGCCTGCGCACTGGTCACCATCTTGCTTGGCTGGCAGACCAGCAAGCTGTCCATCAACGCCAGCTTCGAGAAAACCATCCCGGCGCAGCATCCCTACATCCAGAACTACCTGCACTACCAGAACGAGCTCACCGGATTGGGCAATGCGGTGCGCATCGCGGTGGATAACCCCGAGGGCAGCATCTACGATCCCGCTTACCTCGACACGCTGCGCAAGTTGAGCGAGGAAGTATTCCTGGTGCCGGGCGTCGCGCGCAACCAGATGAAGTCCCTGTGGACACCAGGCACGCGCTGGGTCGGCGTGACGGAGGAAGGCCTGGAAGGCGGCCCGGTGATCCCGGACGGCTACGACGGCGGCGCTGGCAGCCTGGCGCAGCTCAAGGCCAACATCGCCCGTTCCGGCGAAATCGGCCAACTGGTGTCGTTCGACGGCGCGTCGAGCATCATCTATGTGCCGATCCTGGTGCGCGATGCCGAAGGCAAGTTGCTTGACTACGGCCATTTCGCCCAACGGCTTGAAGCGTTGCGCGTCAAGTACGAGCAACAAGGTGTACGCATCCACATCACCGGTTTCGCAAAACTGGTCGGTGACCTGATCGACGGCGTGCGCGCGGTGCTGTTGTTCTTCGCCATCGCCGTCGCCATCGCCACCGCCATGGTTTACTGGTACACCGGCTGCTGGCGTTCGACCGCGCTGGTGGTGCTGGCGTCGCTGGTGGCCGTGGTGTGGCAGCTCGGCATGCTGCCGATGCTGGGCTACGCGCTTGACCCCTACTCCATCCTGGTGCCCTTCCTGGTCTTCGCGATCGGCATGAGCCATGGCGCCCAAAAGATGAACGGCATCATGCAGGACGTCGGCCGCGGCATGCACAAGCTGGTCGCAGCCCGCTTTACCTTCCGCCGCCTGTTCCTCGCCGGGCTGACCGCGCTGCTGGCGGACGCCGTCGGCTTCGCCGTGCTGTCGGCCATCGACATCGCCGTCATTCGCGAACTCGCGGTGGCGGCATCGCTCGGCGTCGGCATGCTGATCGTCACCAACCTGATCCTGCTGCCGATCCTGCTCAGCTATATCGGCGTCAGCCCGAAGGCCGCAGCACGCAGCCTGCGCGCCGAGGAAGCGGCAGCCAACGGCGGGTCGCGCCACGCTTTGTGGGCTTTGCTGGACCGGTTCACGCAACGCCGCTGGGCTACCGGCGCGATCGTCACCGGCGTGCTGCTGGCGGCCGGGGCCTATGCCTTGAGCACCCAGTTGAAGATCGGCGACCTCGATCCCGGCGCGCCGGAGCTGCGCGCCGACAGCCGTTACAACCGTGACGTGGCCGCGCTCAACGCCGCGTATGGCGCCGCCAGCGACGTCCTTGCGATCATGGTCAAGACCGCCGACGGCCAGTGCTCCCAATACGACACGCTGAACAAGATCGACGCGCTCGAATGGCAGTTGCGCCAGCTTGACGGTGTGGAGAACACCAACAGCCTGGCGCTGCTGAACCGCCGCGTTCTGGCCGGTCTGAACGAAGGCAGCCCGAAATGGTATGAGTTCCTGCCCAACCAGGACATGCTCAACACCGTCACCGCCGGCGCGCCGCGCGGCCTTTACAACGACAGCTGCAACCTGCTGACGGTCTACGTCTACCTGCGCGACCACAAGGCCGATACGCTGGCGCGCGTGGTGTCGCATGTCGAAGCCTTCGCAGCCTCGAACAACACCAAGGACACGCAGTTTTTGCTGGCGGCCGGTTCGGCCGGCATCGAGGCGGCCACCAACATCGTGGTGCGCGACGCCTGGCGCACCATGCTGGTCCTGGTGTACGCCGCGGTGGTGTTGCTGTGCTTCGTCACCTTCCGCTCCTGGCGCGCGGTGGTGGTGGCGGTGCTGCCGCTGATGCTGACTTCCGTCATGGCCGAAGCCTTGATGGTCTTGTTCGGTATGGGCGTCAAGGTCGCCACCTTGCCGGTGATCGCCCTCGGCGTCGGCATTGGCGTCGACTATGCGCTGTATATCCTCAGCATCACGCTGGCGCAGCTGCGCAGGGGCGCCAGCCTGTCGGACGCCTACTTCCGCGCGCTGATGTTCACCGGCAAGGTCGTGATGCTGACCGGCGTCACGCTGGCAATCGGCGTCGTCACCTGGGTGTTCAGCCCGATCAAGTTCCAGGCCGATATGGGTTTGCTGCTGGCCTTCATGTTCATCTGGAACATGCTGGGCGCGCTAATCCTGGTGCCGGCGTTGGGGCACTTCCTGCTCAAACAGACAAAACAGAATTAACCACCAAGGAGCTTCAATGTTTCGCTATTTCCCCACCAACTACGTCTGGGACCTCTCCATCAACCTGGCCATCGAAATGGGCGCCAAGATGGGCGAGATCCAGGAGATGTGCGCGCCGCTGCGGGAAGCGGCTGACCAGCCCGACGCGGCCGGTACGCAAGCCTTTCGCACCACGTGGGTACGAATGGCCGACAAGCTGTGCGATCTGGCGGCGGAGGACGAGGCGCGCGGCCGGCTCATTTCCGCCGGCGACAAGTACGGCCGCGCCGCCACCTACTAC
The DNA here is from genome assembly GCF_979258245.1 of Duganella sp. AC917. Lineage (NCBI taxonomy): Bacteria > Pseudomonadati > Pseudomonadota > Betaproteobacteria > Burkholderiales > Oxalobacteraceae > Duganella > Duganella sp. AC917. The sequence goes on along the minus strand of NZ_OZ409848.1, from coordinate 1,407,182 downwards.
CTGACCGCCGAGCGCCTTCAGGCGCACGGCGCCGAAGGCCGCGTGGCGCTGTATCGGCGTTTTCAGGAAGTATTCAACAAGGGCATCCGCATGGCCGGCGAGAACTGCGAGCGCGTCGAGATCCCGTATGGCGACAGCCACATCTCGGGCCTGCTGGTGCGCGCCGAGGGCGTCAGCGGCCGCGCGCCGATACTGTTGCAGCTCAACGGTCTCGATTCGACCAAGGAGATGAAGTACCGCGTCGGCCTGCCGCGCTGGCTGGCCCAACGGGGCGTGTCGTCCCTGATCATCGACCAGCCGGGCACCGGCGAGGCGCTGCGCCTGCAAGGCCTGACCGCCGTCTACAACGCCGAACTGTGGGCCAGCAAAGTGGTCGACTGGCTGGAAACCCGCGCCGACGTCGACCCCAAGCGCATCGGTTGCGAAGGGGTGTCGCTGGGCGGCTACTACTGCCCGCGCGCGGTGGCCTTCGAGCCGCGCTTTGCCTGCGGCGTGGTCTGGGGCGCCAACCACGACTGGCGCGACGTGCAAAAGAAGCGCTTGCAGAAGGAAGGCAGCTTCCCGGTGCCGCACTACTGGCAGCACGTGCAGTGGGTGTGGGGCGCCAAGGACATGGACGACTTCATGCGCATCGCCGAGAACGTCCACCTGGACGGTGTGGTCGAGCGTATCAAGGTGCCGTTCCTGGTCACGCACGGCGAGAAGGACTCCCAGATTCCGCTCCACTGGGCGCAGCGCACCTACGACCAGCTGGTCAACAGCCCTAAACGCGAACTGAAGATCTTCACCGACCGCGAAGGCGGTGTGCAGCACTCCAGCTTCGACAACTCCGCCAACGCCGGTGCCTACATCGCCGACTGGGTCGCCGAAACGCTCGGCGGCCGCGTCTCCATCTAAAAGGATCACCCATGAACATTATCGGACCAGATGCATTGATTTTCGGCGTCGACGACGTCGCCGCCTGCAGCCAATACCTGACAGACTATGGCCTGACGCCGGTGGACGCCACCGCCGCCGGCGGCCGCTTCGAAGCGCTGGACGGCACCGCCATCGTCATCGCCCACAAGGACGATGCCGCGCTGCCGGCGCCGCTGCCGACCGCCAGCATGTTGCGCAAGACCGTCTACGGCGTGGCCGACCAGGCCACACTGGAGGCGTTGGCCGGCGACCTGTCGCGCGACCGGGACGTCAGGCTGCTGCCGGACGGCTCGTTCGAAACCACCGACGATGCCGGTTTCGTGCTGGGCTTCCAGGTCACGGTGCGCCGCGCCATTGCTGTCGCTGCCGAGACGGTCAATGCGCCGGGGGCTGCGGCCCAGCGCGGACCGAACGTGGTCGCCGTCGACGAGCAGGCCTTGGTGCGGCCGCGCACCCTTTCGCACGTGGTCTACTTTGTCCCGGACGTGGCCAGGGCCGAGGCCTTCTACGTCGAGCGCCTCGGCTTTCGTTGCACCGACCGGCTGGCCGGCGCCGGCCCCTTCCTGCAGCCGGCCGGCACACTGGACCACCACACGCTGTTCCTGATCCAGACGCCGCCATTCATGCAGGGTGTGGAGCACTTCACCTTCCACCTCGGCGGCCCGACCGAGTTGATGTTGGCCGGTACCCGGTTCGTCAACAAGGGATACCAGTCGTTCTGGGGCCCGGGCCGCCACAAGTTCGGCTCCAACTGGTTCTGGTACTTCAACAGCCCGCTGGGCTGCCACGTGGAATACGACGCCGACATGGACTTGCACGATGCCAACTGGCAGGCGCGCACCACACCGATGAGCGCAGACGCTTCGCAGTTGTTCCTGTTCCAGTCGCGCGAAAAGTGGGCGCCGGGAGGTCCGCCACCAGGCGCAACTGGCGGGCCACCTGGCGCGGCGCCAGGCCGTCCGGGACCGGCACGCTAAGCCCGTGCGCGCCGGCGCCACCCTGCTCTGTCATCTGGCCGACCTGCCGGATGGCGACGCGCGCGGCTTCGATCCGCAGCGCACCGGCCAGGACAGCGTGCTGGTGGTGCGCAAGGGGCAGCGATTGCACGCCTACCGCGACCTGTGCCCGCACTATGGCGACACGCCCATGGCCTGGCGCCGCCATGCTTACCTCAATGCCGAGCGCAGCCAACTGGTCTGCGCGGCGCACGGCGCGCTGTTCGAGATCGAGAGCGGACTCTGTACACGGGGACCATGCCTCGGCCAGTCGCTCGCGCCGGTGCGCCTGGAAGTGTCGGACGACGGTGCGGTTTATCTGGTGGACGCGCCCTGACCACGGCGCAAGTATCGGCGATTCCGATACTGCGTATGTACACAATCAATTTTACAAATACCCGACCCGTCGTCAGACTGGCCTGCAATAAAACCTATACAGAAGGAGACAACATGGTATCGCCCGCAAAAAAAATCCTCATCATCGGCGGCGGCTTTTCCGGCATGGCGGCCGCCATCCAGTTGCGCAAGCAGGCGCTGGACGTCGACTTGGTGGAAATCGATCCCGGCTGGCGCTCCTATGGCGCCGGCATCAGCCTTGGCGGCGCCACGCTGCGCGCCTTCCAGACGCTCGGCATTCTGCCGCAATTCCTGGAACAGGGCGCGGCCAGCGACGGTGTCGACCTGTTCCTGGCCCACGGCCAGCATATCGGCATCTTGCCGACGCCGCGCCTGGCCGGGCCGGACGTGCCGGGCGGCGGCGCCATCATGCGCCCGGTACTGGCGCGCATCCTGGCCGACGCCACGCGCGCCAGCGGCGCCAACATCCGCCTGGGCTGCACCTTTACCGCGCTGCGCCAGCACGCCGACGGCGTCGAGGTAGACTTCACGGACGGCAGCACCCACAGCTACGACCTCGTGATCGGCGCCGACGGCCTGTATTCGCACGTCCGCGCCCATGTGCTGCCTGATGCGCCCAAGCCCGTCTACAGCGGACAGTGCGTCTGGCGCGCCGTGCTGCCCCGCCCGCCGGAAGTCGAACGCGCAATGATGTGGCTTGGACCGAAGATCAAGACCGGCGTCAATCCCGTCTCGCGCGACCAGATGTATTTGTTTGTGACCGAGGACCGGGTCGACAACGTCGCCATCGATCCCGCCGGGTTCGCGCCCATGCTGTCGGCGTTGCTGGCGCCGTTCCCTGCACCCCTGATGCAACAATGCCGCGCGCAGATCGAACAGGCCGCCGCCAGCGACAACCTGATCGTCTATCGCCCGCTGGAATCGCTGCTGGTACAGCAGCCGTGGCATAGCGGCCGCGTCGTTCTAATCGGCGACACCGTGCACGCCACCACGCCGCACATGGCGTCCGGCGCGTGCATCGGCATCGAAGACGCGATCGTGCTGGCCGAGGAACTGGAAGACGCGGCCAGCATCGAGCAGGCGCTGGCGCGGTTCGAGGCGCGGCGCTGGGAACGCTGCCGCCTGGTGGTGGAGAATTCCGCCCGTCTCGGCGAGATCGAAATCACCGGTGGCGACAAAGCCGAGCACGCACAGATCATGCGCGACACGCTCATCGCGCTGGCCGCGCCGATCTGACGCGCCGGGAGCCGCTCATGAGCAACGACAATAGCAAGCAAGAGCGCTGGCCGGCCCGCCTCGCGCTGATGGTGGCGCACTGCGCCGGCATGGTGGACCTGGTGGCGCTGCCGGTCTGGGTCGGCACCTTGATCACCCGCTATGGCCTCGATCCGCAGCAGGCCGGCACGCTCGCCACGCTGTTTCTGCTCGGCGCGGTCGGCAGCAGCCTGCACTGCGCGCCGCGCTTCCACCGCCTGCCGGCCGCACACGTGGCGGCCGCCGGATTCGGCGTCGCCTCGCTGGCCTTCCTCGGCCTGACGCGCACCAGCGACTTCGCGACGATGGCAGCGCTGCACGCGCTGGCCGGCGCCGCCGCCGGCAGCGCCTTGAGCATGACCCACGGGACCATCGGCCGCAGCGCCCGCCCGCACCGCACCTTCGCAATGGCTGGCCTGGCGCTGGCGGTGTTCGGCGTGGTCTTCCTGGGCGCGATGCCCGGCGTGGTGGCCGCACAGGGTGGACCGGCGTTGTTCTACGCCTTCAGCGGCGTGATGCTGGTGGCCACGCTGGTGTCCATCGCCGCGTTCCCGCGCGCGCAACCATCGTTGCTGGCCACAACCGGCGGCGCCGACGCACCATTGAGCCGCGCGGTGTGGTTCACCGCGATCGGCATCAGTTGCATGGGCCTGGTGCAGGCCATGATGTTCAGCTTTGTCGAACGCATCGGCGCCGATCGCGGCTACACCGTCAGCGCCGTCACCGGGGTGCTGATCGCGCTTGGCCTGGTCAACCTGCTGCCTGCGCCGATCGCCGCGCTGCTGGAAAAACGGCTGCCGGCGCGCATGGTGGTGCTGGCCGGGCCCGTGGTGCAAGCCGCGCTGGCGCTAGTGATTACGCAAAGCAGCGCGTTTCCGCCCTACGCCGCCGCCACGGCCTGTTTCGTCGCGGTGATGATCTTTACCCATACCTTCGCCTTTGGGCTGCTGGCCCAGCTGGATCCTGCGGGCCGGGCCCTGTCGGCCACGCCGGCCATGTTGATGACCGGCGCAGCGATCGGCCCTATCCTGGGCGGCACGCTGGTCAAGAGCGCCGGCTACGGCACTCTTGGCATCGCGGCCGTGGTCATCGCGACAATTTCAGTGGTCTGCTTTGCGCAGGCCGGCCGCCGGCGCGCGCCCGTTCTTCCCTGAATCGAAGGAATCCATCATGCCATTGCCATTTCCAGCTATTCATCGCGTGGTCACCGGCCACGATGCCGAAGGCCGCGCCCTGATCGTCTCCGACGGACCGCCACCTACCGTGGTGGAAGTCAGCGCCATTCCCGGGACCGTGTTCCATGAAATATGGAGCACCACCGGCTCGCCGGCCCCTGTCGACAACGGCGCCGATCCTACCCTTGGACCACTAGTGCTGCCACCGCCGGCGCAAGGAACGCGCGTGCGCTTTGTCGACATTCCGCCCGATACCGAAGACTTGCTGGCGCACGGCGCAAGCCGCATGCACGACGCCTTCAGCCAGATCGGCGACGCCGATGCCTCGACCGTCAAGCCGGGGTCACCCCATCCGTTAATGCACCGCACCGAGTCGGTCGACTACGGCATCGTCATCGAGGGCGAGTTGACGCTGGTACTGGACGCGTCGGAAGTCCGGCTGAAGCCAGGCAGCGTGGTGGTCCAGCGCGGCACCAATCACGCGTGGGCCAATCGCTCGCGGCATCCTTGCCGGATGCTTTTCGTATTGATCGACGGGGTCTATGACCCCGACATAGCCAAGGAACTGCAACGATGAAATTCGCCACACTCGATGACCACACGCCCGATGGCCGCCTGTTGCTGGTCTCGCGCGACCTGTCGCGCTGCATTGATGCCGGCGTCGTCGCCCCCACCCTGCTGTACGCGGTGCAGCACTGGCGGGAGGTGGAAGCGCCGCTGATGCGCATCTATGAGTCGCTCAACGGCGACGCGCAGGCCGGCCAGCCGTTCGATCCGCGCCGGTGCGCCGCGCCGATGCCGCGCAGCCCGCAGTGGTGCGACGGCTCGGCCTTCCTCAACCACGCCAACCTGATGGCGCAAGCGTTCGATACGCCGCCGATACCCGACCTGACGACCATCCCGCTGATGTATCAAGGCGCCAGCGACGATTTCCTCGGTCCGCATGCGGACGTGGCGCTGCCGAGCGAAGCGGACGGCATCGACTTCGAGGGCGAATTCGGCGTGATCGTCGACGCGGTGGCAATGGCCGCCACGCCGGAAGCGGCGCTGCGTCAGGTGCTGCTGGTGGTGCAGCTCAACGACTGGAGCCTGCGCACCTTTGGTCCGCGCGAAATGCGTACCGGCTTCGGCTTCCTGCAGGCCAAGCCGTCGACCAGTTTCGCGCCGGTGGCCGTCACTCCCGATGAACTGGGCAACGCATGGACGGAAGGCCGCGTCTATCTGGACCTCGAAGTGAAGTGGAACGGTGAGCGCTTCGGTCAACCACATGGTGGCGAGATGAACTTCAGCTTTGGCGATTTGATCGCCCATGCGGCGCGCACCCGGCGCCTGACCGCCGGCACCATCATCGGCACCGGCACGGTCTCCAACGTCAGCCGCGCGGCCGGCTCGGCGTGCATCGCCGAACGGCGCGTGATCGAGATGATCGACAAGGGCGGCGCCGAGACGGGCTTCATGCGGTTCGGCGACATTGTGCGCATGGAAGCGCGCTGGCCGGGCGCCGGTACCGGGCCATTCGGCATCATCGAGCAACAGGTGGTGCAGGTCAAGGTGGGGACATGAGCCATATCCTGGTCACCGGGGCCGACGGCTTCGTCGGCCGCGTGCTGGTGCGCCGCCTGCTGGCGCAAGGCGGCCATGCGCTGACGCTGATCGACCATCGCTTCGAGCATGGGCCGGCAGCCGACAGCGTACGTCAGTTCAAAGGCAGCTTTTGCGGGCCGGAGATTCTCGACCATGCGCTGGATCGGCCAGCCGATATTGTATTCCACCTCGCCAGCGTGCCGGGTGCGCTGGCGGAGCGCGACTACGAACTGGGCCGCGAGGTCAACCTGTACGCCACGCTCTCCCTGGCGCACCGGTTGGCGGACCAAGGGCGCATGACGGGCAGCGCGCCGCGCTTCGTTTTCGCCAGTTCGGTCGCAGTTTACGGCCCATTGGGCCCGGCGCCCGTACGTGAAGACCAGATGCCGCAACCGGCCCTCAGCTACGGCGCGCACAAATGGATGACGGAAATCGCGCTGGCGGACTTGAGCCGGCGCGGCGACATCGACGCCGTCAGCCTGCGCCTGCCGGGCATCGTCGCCCGTCCCCCAGGCGAATCGGGCCACGGCAGCGCCTTTATGAGCCTTGTCATGCACAAGCTAGCCGCAGGCCAGCCCTATGTTTGTCCGGTCTCGGCAACAGCCACGGGATGGTGGATGTCCTTGCCCTGCTGCGTGGACAATCTGCTGCACGCGGCCACCATGAACACGGCCGGCGCGCCGCCTTCGCGCACCTGGCAGCTGCCCGTTCTGCATCTCGGCATGGAAGAAATCGTGGCGGCGCTGGCAAGCCGCTATGGCCAGCAGTGCCGGAATCTCGTCTCGTTCGCGCCGGATGAACGGATCGAAGCGCTGTTCGGCCGCTATCCACCATTGCATACGCCGGCCGCGCTGGCGGCCGGCTTCCGCCACGACGACAATGCCGGCCTGCTGATAAAAGCGGCGTTGTCGTAGCATTTAGTCCAGCAGCAGTTCCTGACTCAGCGCCAGGTCGGCCGAATTTTGGCCGGCCGATAGCGTCACGCGGCCTTTGGGCATCACCCACCGGCCCGTCTTTTCATCCCAATACGACAGCTGGCGCCGTTCGATGGGGATCGTGACTACACGCTCCTCGCCTTTGCCCAGTTCGACGCGCGCGAATCCGACCAGTTTCGCCACCGGCGTCTCTATCGCCGCCGGCAACTTGCCGCTGTAGACTTGAACGACAGTGGTGCCGGCGCGGGCGCCGGAATTCTTTACCCGGACTGAAACGGTCGCCGCCGCGCCGCTGCCGGCGGGCTTGCGCACCTGAAGGTCGCTCAAACGATACGTGGAGTACGACAGCCCGAAGCCGAACGGAAACAAGGGCTGCTGGCCGTGCTTTTGCAAATAACGATAGCCTACCATGATGCCTTCGTCATAGCGCACCGTGCCGCCGCCGCGATATGGACGTACGCCCTGGCTTTCATCCGCCGGGAACGAAATTGGCAGTCGGCCGCCGGGGTCGGCGTCGCCGAACAACACGCTCGCAATACCGGTGCCCGCCGCAGCGCCGGGGTACCACATCTGCACCACGCCCTTGACCTTGGACAGCCACGGCATCTTGACGGCGCCCCCGGTGTTGAGCACCACCACCGTATTGGGGTTGACGGCCGCCACGGCTTCAACCAGCGCGTCCTGGTCGGCTGGCAACGCGTAATCGTCGCGGTCCATCTCTTCGCCCGTCACCTGATTGACGAACACCACCGCCACATCCGATTTGCGCGCCAGCGCCACTGCCTCCGGGATCTGCGACACCGGCTGCCATCCCAACTGCATACGGCTGCCCGTGAAGGCACCGCGCGTCGAATACTCAACCTCGATCCGGACCTTGCGGCCCGCCGACAGCTGCACCGTTCCCTGGAGCGGATAGGTCGATGGGCCGGACCCGGGGAAGCCTTCGGCGGTAGACCGCAAGCCTTCGATGACGGCCTTGCCGTCCACGGTCACCTTGACGGTCCCGCTAACGGAGGCCGCCAGCCGCACCAGGCCATCCCCCTGCGGCGTATAGTCGGCAGTCCACCTGGCCGACCATTTGGCCGGCAGCGCGGCGTTCGGTCTTGGTTTGACATCGATGCCTAGCACGGTTTCCTGCAGCGCGAGCTCGCCGTTGGGCTCCTCGCTTGCGTAGTAGCGAGCATGCCAGCCCGGTTTTCCATCCGGCGTCGTCAGCGCCGCCGGCGGAGCGAATATGCCGCCGTCAGCCGACAACGTCGGCAGCGTAACATCCCCCAGCGACCCCTGGGCATAAACCACCTTGGCGCCGGTGCCGGCTGCGGCGATGGCGTCGACCGGTGTGGCAAACTGTCCCGGATCGACAAAGCTGGACCACATGACACCTGTCACCGTCTCCTTGCCCGCAGGGCCGATCACGGCGATCTGGCCGCTACGTTTTAACGGCAACACACCGCCTTCGTTTTTAAGCAGTACCATGCCCGCCTGCGCCACCTTCAACGCCAGGGCTTGGTGCGCGGGCGTGGTGACCACGGCGGAAGGGGTATCGGTCACCGGCCTGTCATAGGCGCCGGTCGAGAACAAGGCCCACAGGTTGCGGCGCACGGCGTCGTCCAGCCTGGCCTGCGCGATACGGCCGTCGCGCAGGGCTTCGGGCTTGCGCAGGAATGGCTGCAGCGACCAGGAATCGATGCCGGCGTTGAACTGGGCTACCCCATCTTGCCCGCCCATGAAGTCCGTGGCCATGTAGCCATCGAACCCGTGCCGCTTGATCTGCGAAATCAGCGCCTGGTTCTCCAGCATGAACTTGCCGTTCACCTTCGGATATGAGCCCATCAGCGCACCAATTTTAGCTTTCTCGATCAGATAGTAGAACGGCAGGTTGTACACTTCATGCAGCGCGCGCGGCGATACCTCGACGCCCATCGTCAGGCGCTCGCGCTCCGTGTTGTAGGCGGTATAGTGCTTCGCCATCGCCACCACGCCCTCGCCCTGCATCGCGGCGGCCACCGCAGTCCCCATGACGGCGTTAAGCAAAGGATCTTCGCCGAAGGATTCCGTCAACCGCCCCGTAAGGCCGTCGCGCGCGACATCGACCGTCGGTCCGAGAATGATATTCCAGCCTTTGCCACGTGCTTCGAGCGCTATCGCCCTGCCGTACTCGGATGCCAGTTCCGCGCTGAACGTGGCGCCCAACTGCAGCGGCACCGGGAACGCCGTCACGCCGCGATCGCCGCGCAAACCCGACGAGGCGTCGACGCGGGTCATGGCCGGTATGCCAAGCGGCGCGAGGGGCGCGAATTCGGCCGGATCGACAGCGCTGACCAGCGCGACCTTCTGCTCCGGCGACATCGCCTTCAGCAGCTGCGCCGCGCGCACCTCGGCAGGCTGGTTAGCGTCGCGCCACGGCTGCGCCGCCACGTCCTGCCCCGCCGCGTGCGCCAGGCCGCCGACCGCCAGTGTCATGGCGACGGCGTAGCGTAAATTCTTCTTTATCTTCATTGTCTCTCTCCGTTGGAATAGATTAATGCGCCGCCGATGTCGGCAGCCGGCGAATGTACAGCCAGCCTAGCGTGGTGGTGAAGGCCACCGCCAGCGTCAGGGTCATGAACAGCGTCGAAGGCCCGCTTTGGATCAGGTATGGCGTGCCAAGCGCGGATACCGCCGCCAGCATGCGGGTGAAGAAGGTGGATGCTCCCTGGGCGGTCGACCGCAACAGCGTCGGAAACAGCTCCTGGCTCCACACCTTCCACATCGACTCGCCGGCGAAGGCTCCGCCGATGCCCTGCAAGATCTGCCATGCCGCCAGCGAGACGACGTTGACGCCGAATATCACCGGGATAGCCTGGCCGCCCACCGCGAGGATGCCGCCCACCAGGAACCACGACATACGCGAAGGCAAATCGACGGTGCGCATAAAGATGATCGCGCACAGGAAGGACACGGCCAACTGGAGGGTGTTGATCATGCCGGCGACCGACACCGACGTATGCGCCAGCTCGGTGTAGAGCAAGGTGCCGAACTGGCCGCCCGTATTGGCCGCCAGATTAAATACGCCGTAGAACAAGGCCAGCGCCACGAACGGACCAATGTAGCGGCGCCCGAACAGCTGGCGCAGGCCACTCGATTCGATGGCCACGCCCGCGAGATCCTTTTCGCCGCGCCGCGCGTGCGCCCTGACCCACTCCTGCGACTCGGGCAGCGTCGACCGAAGCCCAAGCACCAATAGCGTTACGATCAGGATGTGGGCCCACATGATGCGGCCACCGAACGCGCCAAGATCGCCCACCACGATCTGCAGCACGAACGCGACGCCGATGGCCGCCATCCACAGCACATGGGAAAAGGCGATTAGCCTGCCTTTGTAGCCAGGTGGCGCCTCTTCGGCGATCATCGCCATCGACACCGGCAAGTCGGCGCCGATGCAAAAGCCCACCACCGCCGTGCCGGCGTACAGCATCGCTACGCCGGGGGCGAACGCCAGCATCGCGGTGCCTATCGCCAGGCCGACCATCGTCACGGTGAACACCTTGCGGCGGCCGTAACGGTCGCCCAGGCCGCCGCCGACCAGCGCGCCGATCGCGAATAACGCCGTCAGCAACGCTGAAAGCTGGCCGATCTGCGACAGCGTCAGGCCGAAATGCTCCTTGTACAGCACCAGCGCACCGCCGCTGGTGATGATCGCGCCGGCGTCGAGGTACGAGGCCATGCCGGCCAGGATGGCGACCCGCCAGGCCGAGCGTGGCAGCTCGCGCAGGCGGGTTGCGGTGAAGGTGACGTCTTTCATGCAGGCTCCTCGCCGGACAGCCCAAGCCCGCATGCGCGAAACAGCCAGGTCGGCGAACAGCTCCACGCATGGCAGTAGCTATTGGCGTGGATGTCACCATAGGGCGACGTCAACGGATCCTCAGGATCGAAGGCTTCCCAGAAGGTGTCCGCGCCGGCGTCCAGCATCGCTCCCCAGTACGAACGCACCAGTTCAAGCGCCTCGTCGCGCATGCCGCAGGCCAGCATGGCCTCCGCCAGATAGTGGTAGGAGTACGGCGTAATCGGTCGCACGGCGGTTGGATCGGCCAGTGCGTTACGCAGCGCCGCCTGCGCGGTGGCCGGGGATTCGGGAATCTCCGCGAGCACCATCCACGCTTGCGTGGCGCACGAGACCTGCTGATCCGGCCCGCTGGTGTAAACGCCACGGCCCGCATGAAACAACTGCGTACGCGCTGCCGCGCACATGCCGTCGATGATGGCGGCATAGTGGCCGATCTCCGCCGAGGCACCCAGCATTTCCGCCAGCTTCACCATGCGGCGCAAGGCGAAAACGATGACCGCATGGGTCGCGGCGCTTTTATCCAGCCCGAAGGCCCAATCGATGAAGCACCAGGTCTCACCCGTATCGTGGAACATCAGCGTGTCGTCGAGCCTGGCCAGCAGGCAATCGATCTGCCGCCGTGCGACCGGCCATAGCTCCCGTCCACAATCGGTGTCGCCGGTCGCGGCCACATACTCTTGCAAAGTGACGCAGTACAGCGCCGCGTAGTCGAGCGTTGTGGTGTCCGCGTAGGTCGGCACCGGCCGCTCATAGACGCAGCCGTTCACCAGGCCGTCGGAACGCGGCAGGCCGGCGAACAGGTATAGGCAGCGTTTGACCACGTCGTTGGCACGGAACGTTTCGTAGCTGGCCAGCGCCTGCAGGCGCAGGTCGCCCACCCACAAGCGGCGATCCCGCCTTGGTCCATCCTCGAAACAGGTTTGCAGGCAGTCGCGCAGCGTGAACTGCGACACCAGGTCGACGCGCCTCACCCACTCTGGATAGCTATCCGGCAGCGACGAAGGCGCGCTGGTGGCTGATGTGACGGCATGCGCCGTCACGCGCTGGAAGCGTAATCCGAAGCGGCGCGAGGCGGCGAGCACCTCCACCTTCACATAGCGGAAGGCATGGCGGCGGCTCATCCGGAAGGCGGACGGCAGATCGTCGATCGTGACCACTTCGTCCGGCAACCATGCCGCGCTGACCCAGCCGCGGTAAGGGTAAAGCGGCTCGGCGACGTCGGTCGGCACCTCGCCGAAGGTCAGGCGCAGGCGAATCGGACTGTCCGCCACGCTACCGACAGGGCCGACGCGGAACGACAGGTAGCCTGTCAAATGTTCGCCGAAATCGACGATGAACTCTTCCCCCTCATGCCAGACGTGGTCGTCCAACGCCGCTCCGTCTGCGGTCTTGCGCATCACGAAACGCAGCGGCAGATCGGGCCTCGGCTGCGCCTCGACCAGCGCGTCGGCGCGCACGTCCCGCTCGATCAGCTGTGGGATCAACGCTTGCGCGGTGCTCAGGAACATCGTCACCGGTGCGCCGGCGGGCAAATTTATCCTGCGGGCTTCCTCCGCCGCGACGGCGCGCGCAATTTCTTCTGGACTAGGCTTCATGAACTCCTCTATGTTGGTCATTAGGGGCGTTTCCGGCGACCGGGAACGTATATGGATGGGATCAGGGGCATGCGCTGGCAGCCGGTGTCAGCGTCGGCTTCGACAATCTGCACCTGCACGCCGGCGCGCTCCAACATCTGGATGCCGGCATCGGGCGCGCCGGTGTCGGTGATGACGCGGGCGATCTTGTCGAGCGAGCACAGAAACATGCCGCCCTTGCTGGCGAACTTGGAGGAATCGGCCAGCACCGTCACCTGCTGCGCCTGCGGAATCAGGCGGTGCCCCGCCTGGATCAGCAAGGGGTCGGCTTCCATCAAGCCCAGCGACGACAGGCAATGAATGCCCATGAATAGGTGGTTGGCGTAGCAATACTGCATGGCCTCGCGCTCGAAAGGGCTCAGGATGACACCCTGCTCCGGATAGATTTTGCCACCGGCCAGTATTACCTCGTTGTCGGACGTGGTGATCGAATGGCGCGCCAACTCGAAGGAATTGGTCATCACGCGCATGCGCCTGCCGGCCATGAAATCGACCATCTGAAAAGTGGTGGTGCCGCCGCCGATCAATACCGTGTCGCCGTCGGCGCACAGTTCAACCGCGCGGCGGGCGATCGCGCGTTTGCGCTCCAGGTTGTGCGACATATTGGCCTCGAAGGACATGCTCCTGAGCCGTGGAGTGCCTTTCGGCTCCACGCGCCGCGCGCCACCGCGCGTGCGGCGCAGGTGCTGCGCCGCGTCGAGCAGGCGCAGGTCGCGCCGTATCGTCGCCACCGATACACCCAGCCAATCGACCAGTTGCGGAACCGTGGCGGCGCCGTGTTCGGCCAGTAGCCTCAGCACGCGCTTTTGTCGTTCTTGATGCGTCAAAACTGTCTCCTTGCTGCCATTTTTTTAATGGTCTCGCTAGTTAGCGGCACGGGAAAGGGATCAAAATCGCACGGTCGACCTTGCGGATGTCGCTCAAGCCGCAAAACGCCATGGTGAGGTCCAGTTCCTTGCGGATAAGCTCCAGGCATGTGGTCACACCCCGCTCCCCGCCGGCGCCGAGGCCGTACAGGAACGCGCGGCCGATGTAGACGCCGCGCGCGCCCAGCGCCACGGCCTTGATGACGTCCTGCCCCGAACGAATGCCGCCGTCCATATGGATCTCGATCCGGTCGCCCACGGCGTCGACGATGGCCGGCAATGCCGCGATGCTGGAAGGCGCGCCATCGAGCTGGCGCCCGCCGTGGTTGGAGACGATCAGCGCGTCGGCGCCGCTGCCGACCGCGTGCCGCGCATCCTCCGCGTCCATGATGCCCTTGATGATCAACTTGCCGCCCCAACGCTCCTTGATCCATTGGACGTCGTCCCACGACAGCGCGGGATCGAACTGCTGCGAAGTCCAAGCCGACAGCGACGACATATCGGAGACGCCCTTGGCGTGGCCGACCACGTTGCCGAAGCCGCGCCGGGACGTCGCCAACATGCCGGCGCACCAGCGCGGCCGGGTCATGAGGTTCAGAATGTTGGACAGGGTGAGCTTGGGCGGCGCCGACAGGCCATTGCGGATGTCCTTGTGGCGCTGGCCCAGGATTTGCAGGTCCAGCGTCAACACCAGCGCCGAGCAGTTGGCGGCCTTGGCGCGGTCGATCAGTCGCAGGATGAAGTCGCGGTCCCGCATGACGTACAGCTGCATCCAGAACGGCTTGCCCGTATGGGCGGCGACATCTTCGATCGAGCAGATCGACAGCGTCGACAGCGTGAAAGGCACGCCGGCCTTTTCGGCCGCCCTGGCGGCCAGGATCTCGCCGTCGGCATGCTGCATGCCGGTCAGGCCGGTCGGCGCCAGCGCCACCGGCATGCTGACATCCTGGCCGACCATCGTCGTCGCCAGCGTCCGGTTCTCAAGATTGACCGCGACGCGCTGGCGCAGCTTCATCGCAGCAAAATCATCGCTGTTGGCGCGGTAGGTCGATTCGGTCCAGGAACCGGAATCGGCATAGTCGTAGAACATGCGGGGAACGCGGCGTTGCGCCAGCACCCGCAGATCCTCGACACAGGTTATGACAGACATCGATACTCCCTCACAAATTACTCAGTTGCGCCGCGCTGACGGCGCGCCAGTGCCGCGCATAGGAAGCGAGCCCCAGCAAACGTAACGGCGTTACCGGTTCGGATGGGGAACCGGCCGGCAGGGCTTTTCCGGTAGCCAGCATCCAGCCGCCGGAAGTGGTGCCGCTGGCATCCTCCGAGACGGTAACGATGCGGCCGGGCCGCAACGCCGCCAGCAGCGGCCCGAAATATGGGTTGGCGCTGAAACTGCCCTCGATCACGACGGGCGCATCGCCATCCAGGCACTCAAGACAGTAATCGGTCATCAGTGCGCAGTACAGCGTGGCCAGCGCATAGCGCTCCGCCGCCGTCGCGGCCGGCGGGCCAAGTACGCGGCCCGGCTGTCCATTGAACGGCCCGCCGATGGGCGCAAAACACGGAACCGCGATCGTCATGCGTGCAATCAGGTGGGTCAGGTCGGCGACGCTGCATACCTCCGGCGCGACGCCGGCCAGTTCCGAGAATTCGCGCCCGCCCATGAAGCGCATGCACGACACGGGTGCGCCGGCGGCGCTGACGTTGGCCAGCATGTCCCGCCCCTCCGCCAGCGCGAGCACAGGCGCCCCCAAGGCGGCGGCGATCACCCAAGTACCGGTCGACAGCACTGTCTTGCGATGGCCATCCAGATGACGCAACAGCGATGCGTTGCTGTCGTGGATGCCGCAGACGATGCGGCAATCGGCACGCAGGCCGGTGCGGGCGGCAAGCTCCGGCAGCAGGACTCCCAGCACGGCGCCGGCGGGCCGCAGTGGCGGCATCAACTCCCGCCATTCCATTGCCTCCACCAGCGACGAATAGGCGCCGGCGCCGGGCTGCCACAAGTCC
Organism: Duganella sp. AC917; assembly: GCF_979258245.1. Lineage (NCBI taxonomy): Bacteria > Pseudomonadati > Pseudomonadota > Betaproteobacteria > Burkholderiales > Oxalobacteraceae > Duganella > Duganella sp. AC917. The sequence continues at coordinate 1,391,625 of NZ_OZ409848.1, read as the reverse complement.
GTATGGCAGCCCAGCGATGTCACTTCAGCGGCGGGCACCCCGCTCAGACGCCATGCCCAATACTGCGGATACATCAAGATGTGTCGCGCGCGGCGGAACGCGCCGCCATGGTTGCGTTGCTGCCAATGCAGCTGCCTGCCCAGATTCAGGCCGGCCGGCAGCGCCGGCGAGCAAGTCTGAGCGAAAGGCGGCCGCACTTTCTCGTAGACCGGCGACAGCACCGGTTCCAGCGCCGCCTCGTAGTCCAGCACGGGCAGAACCAGGCCGTCGGCATCGACCAGCGCAGCGGTGGCGCCGTGGGCGACGGGCACGATGGCGCGTATATCGAAACGTCCCGCCCAGTCGCCCAGCGTCGCCAGCAGCCATGTCCAGATGCCGTCGATGTCGTGCTGGCGATATGGCGGCCGCGTCGACGGCTGATTGGCGCGCCGCGCTTCGACCAGCACCGCCGCCGAATCGTCGAGCGCTGTCAGCTTGACGTTGGTCTTGCCGATATCAAGCACGACGTACACCGCGCCGCTACCGTCCCCACTCATGCGTCCGAACCCTTCGCCCGCATCACACTATGCCCCCGCCGGAGCTGCGCACGGCTGGCCGCTCGGCGCCAACGCGGGCGCGATAGCCCTCCGCCCGATAGGCCGCGATCGGATCGATCGCGCCGCCCTGCTCCAGCCGCAGCATGGCCAGGATCGGCGAGACGTCGGTGGTGTACGCCTGCTTCAGCGTGCGGGTCGCGCTCAGCGCGTCGTTCGCCTCCTGGAATCCTGTCAGGGTTTCCCGATCGATCAGCAGCGCCTGTGTATAGGCGCGCTGCACCTCCATCGCGCTGTTCATCAGGCTTTCGATCGGATCGGTCACGTTGTGCGACTGGTCCAGCATGTAGGCCGGCTCGAAGTTGGTGGCGTGGCGCGTGGCCGCGTCAACCAATTCATTGAAGATCAAAAACAGCTGATAGGGATTGACCGAACCGCTGTCGAGGTCATCGTCGCCGTACTTGCTGTCGTTGAAATGGAAGCCGGCCAGCTTGCCGAATTGGACCAACCGGGCGACGATCATCTCGATGTTGACATTGGGCGCATGGTGGCCGAGGTCGACCAGGCAACGGGCCTTGTCGCCCAGCGTGCTGGCGGCCAGGTAGCTGCTGCCCCAGTCCTGCAGCACGGTCGAGTAGAAGGCCGGCTCGAACATTTTGTGTTCGAGGAACATGCTCCAGTCGTCCGGCAGCGCGGCGTAGATCTGGCGGTTGCTGTCGAGGTAGCGCTCGAAGCTGCGGGTGAAATTGTTCTGGCCGGGGAAGTTCGAGCCGTCACCGACCCACACCGTCAGCGCCTTGGAGCCGAGTTGCTTGCCGATCTCGATGCACTCGATGTTGTGCTCGACCGCCTGCTGGCGGGTCGCGGCATCAGCATGGCTCAGGCTGCCGAACTTGTAGCTCAGCGCTTGCCCGGGCTGGTCCTGGAAGGTGTTGGAGTTGACGCAGTCAAAGCTCAGGCCGAAGCTGGCGGCATGCTCGCGCAACTCCCGGTAGTCGCTCGCCTTGTCCCACGGTAGGTGGGGCGAGACCGTCGGCGTGGCACGGGTGAGCCGGTGCACCACGCCGCAGTCCTGGATTTTGTCGAACACATTGCGCGGCTCGCCCACGCCGGCGAAGCGCGCAAAGCGGGTGCCGCCGGTGCCGACGCCCCAGCTAGGCAGCGCGACCGCGAAAGTGCCGGCCTGCGCTTTGATCAGGCCGATGTCGATGTTACGGCGCGCCAATTGTTCGCCGAGCGCCGCGTAGTCCTGGCGCACGGCGTTGATCAGCGCCGCGTTGCCCGCCTCCACGGCGGAAGAAGTAATGACAGTGTTGTTCATCATGGTGCCTTAGCGGGTGAATGCCATCAGGTTGCCGCCGTCGACGTTGAGGATGTTGCCAGTGGACTTGCCCGACAAATGTTCGGCGGCGAAGAAGTACGCGCCTTCGGCGATATCCTCCGGCAGCACGCTGCGCTTGAGCATGGAGCGCTGGCGGTAAAACTCTTCCAGATCGCCCTCCCCGATCTTGTTCGCTTGCGCGCGCTCTTTGCTCCAGTCACCCGACCAGATGCGCGAGCCGCGTATCACCGCATCCGGATTGACGACGTTCGAGCGGATACCAAGGGGCGCGCCTTCCAGCGCGAAACACCGCGACAGCTGGATCTCGGCAGCCTTGGCAACGCAGTAGGCGGCCGCCTGGTTCGACGCCACCAGACCGTTCTTGCTGGCGATGAACACCATCGCGCCGCCGACACCCTGCGCCTTCATGGTGCGGAAGGCTTCGCGGCCGACCAGGAAGTAGCCGGTGGCCAGGATGGACTGATTGCGGTTCCACAATTCCAGGCTGGTGTCTTCGATCGGCGCGGAAGAGGCGATACCGGCGTTGGAGACCAGCAGGTCGACGCCGCCGAAGGCCAGCGCGGTGCCGCGCAAGGCCAGTTGGATCGATTCCTCTTTGGTGACATCGCAGACCGCGCTGTGCACCACGTCCCGGCTATAGGTCTTCGCCAGCTCGCCGCCAACCTGCGACAGTGCTTCGGCATCGATATCCAGCAGCGCCACGCATGCGCCCTCCTTCAGATAGCGTTCAGCGATGGCGCGGCCGATGCCGCCCGCGGCACCGGTCACCACGGCGATCTTGCCCGCAAGCGCTTTCGGCGCGGGCATGCGCTGCAGCTTGGCTTCCTCCAGCAACCAGTATTCGATGTCGAACGCTTCCTGTTCCGGCAGCCCGACGTACTTGTCCACCAGATTGGCATCGCGCATCACGTTGACGGCATTGACATAGAATTCGCCGGCGATGCGGGCGGTCGCTTTGTCCTTGGCCAGCGTGACCATGCCGATTTGCGGCAGCAGGAACACCACTGGATTGGCGTCGCGCATCGCCGGGCTGTTTTCACGCTTGCAGCGTTCATAGTAGGCGGCGTAGTCGGCGCGGTACGCGGCCAGCAGCGTCTCGAGCGCGGGGCGCAGTTCTGCCTCCTCCAGCGACCAGATCGACGGCGGCACCACGGCCGGGCGGATCTTGGTGCGCAGGAAGTGGTCCGGGCACGACGTGCCCAGCGCGGCCAGTTCTTCCAGCTGCACCGAGTTGACAAACTCCTGCACTACGGCACTACGGTCCACGTGCGCCAGCTTGTACACGCCGTTGGCCGAGGCCAGCCCGCGTAAGACCGGCAGCACGCGGCCCAAGATCGCATCACCGTCGGCGTCGGCCAGGCTGCTCAACTTGCCGCCGCCGAAGGCGCTGCGGCCGGCGCCCCTGGCCGCCAGCCAGGCGTTGGCTTTTTCAATCACGGCCACGGTGTTGTCGTAGCAGCTGCGGGCGGTGTCGCCCCAGGTGAACAGGCCGTGTCCGGCCAGGATCAGGCCGCGAATGCCCGGATTGGCCTTGCAATAGGCTTCCAGCTGCAAGCCGAGTTCATAGCCGGGACGGCGCCACGACATCCAGCCCAATTCGCCGCCGAAGATTTCGCGCGTCAGCTGCTCGCTGTTGGCGGTGGCCGCGACGGCGATCAGGGCGTCGGGGTGCATGTGATCGGTATGGCGGAACGGCAGATAGGCGTGTAGCGGCGTATCGATGCTGGCCGCGCGCGGATTGAGGTTGAAGGTACAGTGCGGCAGGTAGGCCACCATCTCGTCTTCGAAATCGGCGCCACGGTACCGCTTCTTCAGACCGTTCAGCTTGTCCATGTACAGCGAGGAAAAACCGTCCATCTTCATCGATCCCAAGTCGCCGCCGGAACCCTTTACCAGCAGAACCCGCGTCGGCTCGCCGGTGACGGGGTCGGGCAGTTCCACCTTGGCCGCCGTGTTGCCGCCGCCGTAGTTCGTAATGCGCAGGTCCGAGCCCAGCAAGTTGGAGCGGTACAGCAACAGCTCCGGCTCGCTCATGCCAGCGGTTAAATCATCGTTCCACTTTGGAAATGGGATCACGTTTTACTCTCTCTATCGTCAAAAAAATGTTGAAACAGCGGATGGCGGCCGTTGTCAGGCCGCCCCGCAACAGGCTTACCAGTCCTTGTGGAAACCGAGCGAAACCACGCGGCCCAGGGCTGAAGCGGATTGCGCATCGAAACCGATCAAGCCGTTGTTGCCGCTGGTGTAGTAGACCGGTGGATTGCGGTCGAACAGATTGCTGATGTTCAGCGTGAGCTTCGCGCCTTTCAACCAGCCGTCGGTGTTGGGCAGCGACCAGGCCCAGTTGGTGTCGACCGTATTGAACGAGGCGACCTGCTGCACACCGGTGCTGATCGAGTTGCGGTAGCCGCCGGTGTAGTTGTAGAAGACGCTGGCGGCAAAGTCGCCGCTGGACCAGCCCAGTTGCGCGCGCGCCTTGGTCTTGATTGCATAATTGGTGCCCAGCAGGTCGATCTTTTCGGCCACGCCAGGCACGATCTGATCGAACTTCAGCATGCGGGTGCCCGCGAGGTTCACGTTCCATTTTCCGAGGTCGTTGCGGAAACCGTAGCCGATATCGAAGTCGATGCCATGTATGCGCTCGTCGGCAAAGTTCTGGCGGCGCAGGTCATAGACGGCGGTCGGCAGCGCGGTGACGTCGGGATAGACCTGGCCGTCGTGGCGGAAGCCGTTCAGCATGGGCTGGATCACCGCCAGCCATTGCGCGTCGCTGACGCCGGCCGGGCGCACGGTGCGGTACTTGTCATACGCTGCCAGCGGGTTGGTGACCGGGGCGAAGGTCGGGAAGGTGATCACATCGTCGTAGTTGATGATGAAATACGACATGCTCAACTTGAAGCCCTTGAGCAGCGATGGTCCCAGGTCGAAGCCGAAGTTGTAGGTGGTCGCCTTCTCCGGTTGCAGGCCGCTGTTGCCGCCTGCTAGCACCACGGTGTAATCGGACGCGCCAGCGGCGGCGCAGCCGATGTAGCCGCCGGCGATGCAAGGGAAGCGGATGGCGCGCGTGTCGATGGCGGTGCCGGCGTCGGCCAGGCTTGGCGCGTGGAACGAGCGGCCGGCGCTGGCGCGCAGTTGCGCGCCCTCGACCACGGTCCAGGTCACACCCGCCTTGGGATTGGTGGTGCTGCCGACGTCGCTGTAGTTGTCGTAGCGCGCGGCCAGGGACAGGTCGAGTTTTTCGATGCCCGGAGCGCCGTTGGCCTTGCCCACCAACGGGAAGAACAGCTCGCCAAACGCCGAGCGGCTGGTGCGGGTACCGCCTGCATTGTAGGGGTTGCCGGCGTCGCGCGGCCCGGTGACGACCAGGCCATCGAACCCCTCCTGGCGCACATCCACACCCACCGCCAGCTTGACCTCGCCGCCCGGAATGTTGAAGATTCCGCCGTCGAGCTTGGCTTGGCCTTCCTTGAGCGTTTGGCGCGCATAGTAGCGGGTTTCATAGTTGCCGATGCGCGCCAGCAGCCCCGGCTCGGTGGCCGCGCCGACGCCGTAGGGATTGAAGGTACCGTTCTCGGCGCTGCTCGCGGCGAGCGCCTGGTTGATGCCGTGGTTGCGGACATCGTCGCGCTCCAGTCCATAGTTCAACTCCACCTTGGCGTTCCAGCCGCCGGACAGCTCGACGTTGGCGCCCGCCACCAGCGACAGCGTCTTGGTCTTGATGTTGTTGGTAAACGATGGACCGAAGTCGGCCGACGGATTGTAGGTCACCGATTGGGTCGCGGTGGAGCCGTTGATCGGCCGGTAGAACGGACTGGTCGAAGGCACGTTGACCGAGGTGCCGCCGCTGGTGATACCGTCCCCGGCGACGTGCGACTTGACCTCGCGGTGCGACGCCAGCACGCTGCCGTACAGCTCGGTATTCTCGGTGACGTGCTGGCGCACCGACGAGAACACGGAGTCGCGCGTTTGCGCGGGATACAGGTCCGTCGCACGGTTCACCTCGCAGTTGGTAGTGCCGGGCACAATGGCGCCGCCCGCATTCAATGTATAGGCCGCGCCGTTCATGGCGATGTTAGCCGGGTTGCAGAGCGTCGACCGGCTGTCGGGACCGCCGAAGCGGCGCTGGTCGTTGACGATATAGTCGCGCTTGGTACCGGCCAGCGCCGTGTTGTGCGTGTGCTCGTAAGACAGCAGCCAGCCGCCGCCGTCCCAGGTCTTGCCGAGCAGCTGGCTGAAGTTCGTCGTGCGGTAGCCGTTGCCGGTGCCGCTAGTCAAGCCCGTCTCGGCGCCGTTGAAGTTGCGGCGGGTGACGAAGTTGACCACGCCGGCGATGGCGTCCGATCCGTAGATGGAGGAGCCACCGTCGGCCATCACTTCGACGCGTTGCAGCGCGGACAGCGGAATGCCGCCGGCGTCCGGCGCGGTCTGGTTGATGCCGGCGCCCGGCAGGCGGTGGCCGTCCAGCAGCAGCAAGGTCAGGCCGCCGCCGCCGTTGCCCACGCCGATGCCGTGCACCGCCGGCTGGTCGACAAAGTTGGCCTGGTTGCTGCCCGTGTTGTTGCCGGTGGTGTTGAAGTTGTTCAACTGCGGCAGCGCGCGCAGCATCTCGGTGCCGGTGGTGGCGCCGGTGGCGGCGATCTCGGCAATGCTCATCTTGGTCAAGCCGGCGCCGACCGGCGCGACGCCGCGAATGCTGGTGCCGGTCACGGTGACGACATTGTCGACCGGCGCCGGTTTGGCTTCCGCCGCCGCCTTCTCGGCAACGGTATCCGGCGCTACGTTCTGGGCGGCTGCGATGACGGAAGTGCCCGCCAGGATGGCGCCGATGGCCGCAACCAGGGCTTTTTGCTTATACGGTGTCTTTTCCAACTCTGTCTCCATGGTGTAGTTTTTTGTTTGTATGGGTGGGGAGATGACTGCCCCAACGTTCGTCATCGCTGAATTTTCAACATTAACAATCGTTAATAAAATATAGCGTCACATTAATTTAATGTAAATCTCGGTAATGCCGACGATTCGATACAATCACATTCGTGATCGAAGTCGCTGGCATGCGGGTTCATATATTGTTAAACTTTGTCCATGCAAATACTCCTCGCAGAAGACGACACCATGCTGGCCGACGCCCTGAGCGCGCAGTTGCGCCACCTCGGCTATGCGGTGGAACTGGCCCCCAACGGTCCGGTCGCGCAGTACCTGTTGCAAAGACACCACTTCGACCTGGCCATCCTCGACCTCGGGCTGCCGATGGTGGATGGTTTGACCGTGCTGCGCGAGCTGCGCGTGGCGAACGAGCAGATGCCGGTGGTGGTGCTGACCGCACAGGACGGCCTCGATAGCCGGGTGGCGGGACTCAATGCCGGCGCCGACGACTACATCACCAAACCGTTTGACTTTCCGGAACTGGAGGCGCGTCTGCGCGCCCTCTTGCGCCGGGCCAAGGCGGTCACCGCCAGCGCCGACCTCAGTTGCGGCGCCCTGATCTTCGACGCCAAGAACCGCCGCGCCGCCGTCAACGGCCAGGCGCTCGAACTGAGTCCGCGCGAGTACACGCTGCTGGAATTGCTGCTGATACATCGCGACAATGTGGTGACCAAGGACCAGATCACGCAGGTATGGGCCAACGACGGGGGCGGCGTCGGTGCCGGCAATGCGATCGAGGTCTACATTCACCGTCTGCGCCGGCGCCTGGAAGGCTCGGGCCTCGACATCCGCACGGTACGCGGGCTTGGTTATCTACTGGAAGAATCAGGCAAGCCCGGCGTTCAGGCCGGATAGGCGGGCATGGTCTCCCTGTCCCGCAAACTGACGCTGTGGCTGCTACTCCCGCAGTTGGTGCTGTGGCTTGCCGGCGGCCTGGCGACCTACCGCCTGGCCGCAAACTATGCCAATCGCGCCATCGATGCGAGCCTGGTGCAAGCCTCGCGCGCCCTGCTGCGGCAGCTCAAACCGATCGACCAGGGCCTGCTGATCGACTTCCCGCGCGCCGCCCAGGATGTACTGGAAGCGGACCCCAAGGATCGGCTGATGTACACCGTCAGCACCCCGCCCGGCAGTTTCATCCTCGGTAACAATACGCTGCCGCCGCCCCCGCCGATCAAGGCCCGCAAGCTCGATACGCCCTACTTCTACGACAGCTCGGTGGCGCCGGCCGATGGCGCGCGTGGCCCGGAAAAACAGATGCGCATCGTGGCCCTGTACGTCGCCTTCGGGGATATCGCCGCCCCCAAGCAGACCATGCTGGTGCAGGTCGCGCGCAGCAGCACCAACCGCGAAGAGCTGGCGCGCGCCATTCTCGCCGACACTTTGCTGCCGCTGTCCGTGCTGGTACTGCTGATGACCCTCATTGTCAGCTACGGCATCCGCGCCGGACTGGCGCCGTTGGCACGCTTGCGGCGCGAAGTCGAGAGCCGCGCGCCGGACGACCTGACGCCGCTCAAGCTGGATTTGGCGCCGGTGGAATTGCGCTCGCTGGCCACCGCCCTGAACGACTTGCTGGCAGCCGTGCAGCGCCAGGTCGGCGCGCAAAAGCGCTTTATCGGCGACGCCGCGCACCAGCTGCGCACCCCGCTGGCAGGCCTGCAGAGCCAAACCAAACTAGCGCTACAGGCGGCCACCGACCCGGAGCAGCGCAAGCGTCTGGAGCTGGTGCATCAGAGCGCAACACGCAGCGCGCACCTGGTGTCCCAGCTCCTGGCGCTGGCGCACGCGGAGCCCAACGGCGCGGCCATGCCGGGAAGAGAACGCCTCGAACTGCGCCAGTTCGCCAGCGAACTGGTGGCCCAACTGGTGCCGCGCGCGCTGCGCGCCGGTCAGGACTTGGGCATGGACGACGATGGCGCCGAGGCCCCGGTCGTGGTACGTGCCAACGCCATGCTGTTGCGTGAGGCATTAAGTAATGTGATCGACAACGCCATCCAGTACGCCGGTGTCGGCGCCGAGCTCACTGTGCGCGTGCAGCAACGCAGCGGCACGGCGCTGCTGATCGTCGAGGACAACGGTCCCGGCCTGCCCGAGGCCGAACATGCGCGGGTGTTCGAGCGCTTTGTGCGCGCCACCCACGGCGGCAACGGCTGCGGCCTGGGACTCGCGATCGTCAAGGAAATCGTCGAGCGGCACGACGGAACGGTGACGCTGGAGCAGGTGCGGCCGCGCGGCCTGCGCGTCGTCATCGGACTGGCGCTGGCAGACAAGGAAGAACAGGTATGAAACAGCCCTGCCCGCGCGCGCACCGGCTTGCCCGGGCGCTCTTGCCGCTGCTGCTGTCCCTGTCGCTGCAATCCAGCGCAGGCGAGGTCGAAGTGCTGCATTTCTGGACCAGCGGAGGCGAAGCCGGGGCGCTGGCGCAATTGAAAACCTCGATACGCGCAAGGAACCATACCTGGAAGGATTTCGCGGTCGCCGACGGCGGCGGCGGGCTGGCGTTGACGCTGTTAAGTTCGCGCGTCATGTCGGGCAATCCGCCAACGGCGGCGCAGGTCAAGGGCGCAACCATCGAGGAATGGGCGCATGCCGGCAAATTGGCCAATATCGACGCGGTGGCCAAGGCCGAACGCTGGGACGACTTGCTGCCCAAGATCGTCAGCGACACGATGAAAGTCAACGGCCACTATGTCGCCGCGCCGCTGAATGTTCACCGGGTAAACTGGCTGTGGGTCAATGCCGCCGCGCTCAGGAAGGTCAATGCCAGGCTGCCAACCACATGGGACGAGTTCTTTGCGGTGGCGGACGCCATGCGCAAGGCCGGTATCGCACCGCTGGCCTATTCCGGGCAGTCGTGGCTGGACCTGGGCACCTTCGAGACCGTGGTGATCGGCATTGCGGGCGCCGAGTTCTACAAGCGCGCCTTCATGCAACGCGATCCGGCCGCGCTCAATAGCCCGCAAATGGAGCAGGTTCTGTTGACCTTCAAACGCATCAAGCGCTACACCGAACCGCACGGCCGCAGCCGCGATTGGGTGGCTGCGACGGCCGCTCTGGTCAAGGGCGAGGCGGGAATGCAGCTGATGGGCGACTGGGCCAAGAGCGAGATCCGTGCCGCTGGCAAAGTGCCTGGCGTCGATATCTTATGCACCGCAGCGCCGGGATCGGCGGCGGCGTTCACCTTCGACATCGATTCGCTCGCGATGTTCAAAGTGAGCCAGACCAACCAGGCGGCCCAGCAGGACTTGGCGCGCGCGATCATGGGCAAGGACTTCCAGCAAGCGTTCAACCTGGCCAAAGGTTCGATCCCGGTGCGGCGCGACGTCAAGCTCGATGGCTTTGACGAATGCGCCCGCCAGTCCAGCCGCGACTTTGCCGCCAGCGCCAGGCGCGGCACGCTGCTGCCCAGCTTTGCGCACGGCATGGGACTTCCGTATGCCACCACGCAAGCGATCTGGGAGGTGATACGCCAATATTGGAATCAAGACAGTATGAGTCCACGTGAAGCGATGGCCAGGCTTGCGCGGGCGGCAACGTCGCCGGCCGAACCGCCAAACCGCTGAGGCCGGTCCGCCACCGGCACCGCTCGGTTTTTCCGATACCACGGATTGAGAAATCCGCATATACGCCAAGTCCCAATTCCGTATGATGTGGCTGCATCGGCCATCGAAAAGGAAGGGAGCGGTATGTCACTATCTGAGAGCATGCGGGAGAACTTGCTCGAGCGAGAGGCGATGCGATGCCGCGCGCTGGTCGAACGCGATCGACAGGTGCTCGACGACATACTCGATCCGGTGCTGGTGCACACGCATTCGACGGGAGAAACCCACGACAAGCCGTCATACCTGACACAGGCGCTTGGCCCGGCGCTCACGCTGGCGGTGGAGCGCGGGCCGCTGGAGATCCAGTTATTCGGCCAGGTCGCCATTATGCGCGGCACCATCTCGACGACCGTGCAGCCACCGGTGCCCGTGGCCGCCGCGACGGTGCATTGCCAGCTGTTGCAGGTTTGGCGCCAGCACGATGGCGCATGGCGCCTGCTAGCCTATCAAGCCACCCGCACGGCGCGCATTTAATAGCCTTCGAAGTGCTGCGCTCTGCTGGCGGCGACTTCCTTCAAGACATTGCGGAACCAGATGTGGGCAGGATCCTTGTCGGAGAATTTATGCCACTGCATGCACTCCATCACCGGCGGCATGTCCAACGGCGGCTTGATGAGCCGAAGCGGGAAATAATGCGCATACAGCGACGCTAACCGCGTGTGCATGGTGGCGACGCGGTTTGTGCCGATGACGAAATGCGGCATCGCGCTGAACGTGTTGGTGGTGGCCTCGATACGCCGAGACAGGCCTGCGCTCTGCATGAACCATTCCTCGAAACTGGGCGCCTGCCGCTGGATGCCGAACAGTGTCGATACGTGGCCCAGCTCCATGAACTGCTCGAGCGTCAACGTGTCGCCCACAACGGAATTGCTGGCCCAGACCACGCAACTGTAGCTGTCTTCGAACAGCGGCACACTCGGATGCTGCGGCGACAGGTACTTCTCCGGCATGATCAGGATGTCGACCTCGCCGCGGTCAACTTGCTCCAGGAAGCCGTCGTGCGGCGCCATGATCTCCATCGTCATCCGGGGCGCCGAAATATGCAGGCGCCGCCCCACTTCGGCCAGCAGTACCGTCGCCGGGTAGTCGGAACTGATGATACGAAAATGGCGCTCCGAGGTGGCCGGTACGAAAGCCGGCCGAATGTCGATGGTGGACTGGATCTGCAACAGCACATCGCGTATCGGCGCCTCCAGGCTGACAGCCAGGGGCGTCAGCACCATCGCGCGGCCTACCTGCACCAGCAACTCATCGCCGAAAAACTCGCGCAGCCGCGCCAGCACGCCGCTGGTCGCGGACTGGCTCAGGTTCAATCGGTTGGCCGCACGAGTGATGCTGCGCTCGGCCATCAGGATATCGAGCGCCACCAGCAGGTTCAGGTCTAGACGATTAAAACGCATCGTGGGCCGTCCGCCATATTTGTCTCCGTCTTTTTATTTTGTATGGCCAAAATGATAGCACGGCGATACCGGGCCGATTCCATCGCCGTATCGCATTGCGCGATTGCTGGTATCGGAAAAGCCGAGTCGTGGCCGGCGCGCATAGCTCCTATACTTTCGGACATTACAACAAGGAGACCTCGATGCAAAAAAGACGACTAACCGTCGCGCTGGCTGCAGCTTTGGCCATGACCGCAGGCCACGCCGCCGACAGTGCCGACGCTGTGGCGGACCAACGCGCCACGGCGTTGCTGGCGAAGATGACGCTCGACGAGAAAATCCAGCTGGTTCATGGCGCCGGCTTGGGCACATCGCCGCTGGGCGGTGGCGGCTACATCCCGGGCATCGCCCGCCTCGGTATTCCGGCGCTGAACATGGCCGACTCGGCGACCGGCGTCAACGCCGGCATTACAGGGGCGACAGCATTCCCCTCCCCGCTGGCCTTGGCGGCCAGCTGGGACACCGCGCTGGCCGGCGACATGGCCGGCACCATCGCAAAGGAACTGCGAACGCTGGGATTCGCCGTCTCGCTGGGTACCGGCATTAATCTGGCGCGCGAACCGCGCAACGGCCGGACTTTCGAATACATGGGGGAAGACCCGGTACTGGCGGGCGCCATCCTGACCGCGCGCACCCGCGCGACGCAGGCGCTGAAGGTAGTCGGTACGGCCAAGCACCTGGCCGGCAACGAGCAGGAAACCAATCGCTTCGCTTCGAACTCCGTCATCTCGGAACGCGTGCTGCGGGAGCTATACCTGCTACCGTTCGAGATGACCGTCGAAGGCGCCCAGCCGGGCAATGTCATGTGTGCTTACAACCTGGTTAACGGCGTCAAGGCCTGCGAGAGCAAGGAACTGATCGCCGACATACTGAAAGGCGATTGGGGCTACAAGGGCATCGTGCAATCCGATTGGATCTTCGGACTGACCGACACGGTACGCGGCGCCAACGCCGGCCTGGACGAAGAGCAGCCGGGATCGCAGGACGACTACGCCAGCATCAACGGCCTGCCGCCGACGCATTTCAACCAGAAACTCAAAGCGGCAGTGCAAAGCGGTACGGTATCCGCAGCGCGCCTGGACGATATGGTGTTCAGGAAGCTGCGCACGTTGTACAAGATCGGCGTGATGGACGAGCCGCCAACCAGGGGCGGCACCTTGGACAAGGCGGCCGGCCTGGCGATGGCCCAACGGGCGGCGGCGCAGTCGATGGTGCTGCTGAAGAACGCAACGCCGGAGCGCAAAACGGCACCGCTGCTGCCGATCGCAAAGACGATACGGTCCATCGTGGTCGTAGGCGGCAACGCGGATGTCGGCGTCATGCACGGGGGCGGCTCGGCCTCGATCGCTCCGCAGGATGGCAACCCGGTCGCCTGCCTCCGGCCCAACATGGCCTTCGATCCGTTCGGCGTCTTCCCGCGCTGCGCGCCGTTCTTCAAATCGTCGCCGCTGGCCGCGATACGCGCTAAGGCGCCGGGCGCGATCGTGACCTACTTCGATGGCAGCGACTCGACGGCGGCGGCCGAAGCCGCCGCCAACGCCGATGTGGCCATCGTGTTCGCCACCCAGTTCACCAGCGAGAACATGGATCTGCCATCGCTCAACCTGCCGAACCAGAACACCGATCCCGCCAACCAGGCCTACGACCAGGACGCGCTGATCGCCGCTGTCGCCGCCAGGAATAAGTCGACCGTGGTGGTGCTGGAACACGGCACGGCGGTGGTCATGCCGTGGTTGTCCGGCGTACCCTCGGTATTGGCTGCATGGTATCCCGGCGTGCGCGGCGGCCAAGCGATCGCCGATGTGCTGTTCGGCGACGTCAACCCATCCGGTAAGCTGCCGCTGACCTTCCCGCAGCGCGAGCAGGATTTGCCGCAGCAGCTCATCTCCGAAACCGACACCACTGTGAACTACGCCGAAGGGCTGAATATGGGCTATCGCTGGTTCGATGCGAACAACATCGTGCCGCTGTTCCCGTTCGGTCACGGCTTGTCGTACACGACGTTCAGCTATTCCGGGCTGCAGGCAAGCAAACAGCCCAACGGCGATGTGGTGATCAAGGTCACGCTGAGGAATGACGGCGTGCGCACGGGAGCGGAAGTGGCACAGGTCTACGCGGCATTGCCAGCGGGGATAGACCAGCCGCCGCAACGCCTGGTGGCGTGGCAGAAGGTCGAGTTGAAACCGGGCGAGGCACGCCAGGTGGCGATGACGGTGGTGAAGAAGCGCCTACAGATGTGGAATACCAGTCAGCGCAGATGGGATACAGCACCCGGATCTTATAAGATGCGCGTGGGCGGTTCATCGCGCACGCCGACCATGCTCAGTGCGAACATCGACATGTAGGAAAAATGGGGGGGGGGTGGACAGCCGTTGCGGCGTTCACCCTGTTCACGCAATGCGAGCCGGCGGAAATAGACTGCCCTGCTTACCGCAAATTAAAGGCCGCTGACGATCTAAAACGCGTCGTCAACGACCTCAAAGTGCTCTTTTCAACCCAACGACGCAGGCGGACTCGTCACTCCCACTCGATAGTCGCAGGCGGCTTGCCCGAGATGTCGTACACCACGCGGTTAATCCCGCGCACCTCGTTGATGATGCGGTTCGACACTTTGCCCAGCAGCGCGTGCGGAAGATGCGCCCAGTGCGCCGTCATGAAGTCCTGCGTCTGCACCGCGCGCAGCGCGACCACATACTCATAGGTGCGGCCATCGCCCATCACGCCCACCGATTTGACCGGCAGGAACACCGCGAACGCCTGGCTGGTCGCTTCATACCAGTTCTTCGGCAGGTTGTCCGAATCGACCGCCTGACCGGCGATGAACTCATACGGCGTATTCCGCAGCTCTTCGATGAAGATCGCGTCGGCGCGGCGCAGCAGGTCGGCGAACTCCTTCTTGACCTCACCCAGAATGCGCACACCGAGGCCCGGACCCGGGAACGGATGACGGTAGACCATGTCATGCGGCAGGCCCAGCGCCACGCCCAGCTTGCGCACCTCGTCCTTGAACAGTTCGCGCAATGGCTCAAGCAGCTTGAGCTTCATCGTCTCCGGCAAGCCGCCGACGTTGTGGTGGCTCTTGATGGTCTGGCCCTTCTTGCCCTTGCCGGCCGATTCGATCACGTCCGGGTAGATGGTGCCCTGCGCCAGCCATTTGGCGTTGACCAGCTTGCCCGACTCGACCTGGAACACTTCGACGAATTCGCGGCCGATGATCTTGCGCTTCTGTTCCGGGTCGGCAACACCGGCCAGGTGACCCATGAACTGGTCTTCGGCATCGATGCGGATGACCTTGACGCCCAGGTTCTTGGCGAACATGTCCATGACCATCTTGCCCTCGTCCAGGCGCAGCAGGCCGTGGTCGACGAACACGCAGGTGAGCTGGTCGCCGATGGCGCGGTGGATCAGCGCGGCGGCCACGGACGAGTCGACGCCGCCGGACAGGCCGAGGATGACTTCGTCGGTGCCAACCTGGGCGCGGATCTTCTCGACCGCTTCCGAGATGTAGTCCGGCATGTTCCAGTCCGATTTGCAGCCGCAGATCTCGTGCACGAAGCGGCCCAGCATGGCCTTGCCCTGCACCGTGTGGGTCACTTCCGGATGCCACTGCACGCCGTAGAAGTGCTTCTCCTCGTGGGCCATGGCGGCGATCGGGCAGCTAGGCGTGTTGCCCATCAGGACGAAGCCCGGCGGCATTTCCAGCACCTTGTCGCCGTGGCTCATCCACACCTTGAGCATGCCGTGGCCTTCGTCGGTGACGAAGTCGTTGATGCCGTCGAGCAGCTTGGTGTGGCTGCGCGCGCGCACTTCGGCGTAACCGAATTCGCGCACCAGGCCGTTTTCCACTTTACCGCCCAGCTGCGCGGCCATCGTTTGCATGCCGTAGCAGATCCCCAGCACCGGCACGCCCAGCTCGAACACGGCTTGCGGCGCGCGCGGGGAGTCGCCGTCCAACGTGGAGTTGTGGCTGCCCGACAGGATCACGCCGGCGGCGCCGTAGTTGCGCACGAACTCGTCGCTGACGTCGTACGGGAACACTTCCGAGAACACGCCGGAGTCGCGCACGCGGCGGGCGATCAACTGGGTGACTTGGGAGCCGAAATCGAGAATGAGGATTTTAGAATGCATGGATGTCTACAGAAGAGGTCTGGAATGGAAAAACGCCGGCTGACTAGCCGGCGTCGCAAGGACTGCTTAGTCGCCGGAACGGTAGTTCGGCGCTTCCTTGGTGATTTGCACGTCGTGCACATGCGATTCGCGCATGCCGGCCGAGGTGATCTCGACGAACTCGGCTTTGTTACGCAGTTCGTCGATCGTGGCGCAGCCGCAGTAACCCATCGATTGACGCACGCCGCCGACCAGTTGAAAGATGATCGCCAGCACGCTGCCTTTGTAGGCGACGCGCCCTTCGATACCTTCGGGCACGAACTTGTCGGCCTTCATCGTGGCGTCCTGGAAGTAGCGGTCGGCCGAACCGTCCGACATCGCGCCCAGCGAACCCATGCCGCGATACGACTTGTACGAGCGGCCCTGGTACAGGATCACTTCGCCCGGCGCTTCTTCGGTGCCCGCGAACATCGAACCCATCATCACGGTCGACGCGCCGGCGGCCAGCGCCTTGGAGATGTCGCCCGAGAAGCGGATGCCGCCGTCGGCGATACATGGCACGCCGGTGCCTTCCAGCGCCTCGGCCACGTTGGAGATGGCGGTGATCTGCGGCACGCCGACGCCGGCGACGATACGGGTGGTGCAAATCGAGCCTGGGCCGATACCGACCTTGACCGCGTCGGCGCCGTATTCAACCAGCGCCTTGGCGGCGGCGGCCGTGGCGATGTTGCCGCCGATGACGTCCACGTGCGGGAACTTGGTCTTGATCCATTTCACGCGGTCGAGGATGCCTTGCGAGTGGCCGTGGGCGGTGTCGACCACCAGCACGTCGACGCCGGCGGCAACCAGCAACTCGATGCGTTCTTCATCCTTGGCGCCGACGCCGACAGCGGCGCCGACCAGCAGTTTGCCGTGCTGGTCTTTCGATGCGTTGGGGTGCTCGGTCGACTTCTGGATATCCTTGACGGTGATCAGGCCGCGCAGCTCGAAGGCGTCGTTGACAACCAGCACGCGCTCGAGGCGGTGCTTGTTCATCAGGCGCTTGGCTTCGTCGCGGTCGGCGCCGTCGCCGCTTTCCTTGATGAACACCAGCTTTTCGCGCGGAGTCATCTTGGCGCGGGCTTCGGCGTCGAGTTCCTGTTCAAAGCGCAGGTCGCGGTTGGTGATGATGCCGACCACTTCCTTGCCTTCCACGACCGGGAAGCCGGAAATGCCGTACTGCTCGGTCAGTTTGATGACGTCGCGGATTTTCATCGTCGGCGGGATCGTGATCGGATCGCGCAGCACGCCAGCCTCGAAACGTTTGACCTTGGCCACTTCGCGCGCCTGGTCCTTCGGATTGAGGTTCTTGTGGATGATGCCGATGCCGCCCTCTTGCGCCATGGCGATCGCCAGACGGCCTTCGGTCACGGTGTCCATCGCTGCCGACAGCAGCGGAATGTTCAACGTAATATTACGGGTCAGACGAGTTTTGAGGGACGTATCGGCAGGCAGAACATTCGAGTACGCTGGGACGAGAAGCACGTCATCGAACGTGAGTGCTTTTTGGAGAAGACGCATAGCAATTCCTATAGGCGCAAAAGCAGATTATACAGAGTTTGGGCCATTCTGTCTGGAACTTCTCCGGGCGCCGGTCGCAGGCCGTATAATTATTTTAACAATGTTACATTGTGATAGTTTGCGCACTTCACAAACTACGTATAGTACCGGCGACTCCTGGTTTATCGACATCGATCAGGGGCAGACAAACTTATCATCACAAAAGGGTGGACATGAATAAATCGATTTTGAAGTTGCTTTCCGCAGCAGCGCTAGTTGCCGCGACAGCGGCGCCGGCATTCGCAGACACCGCCCACGGCGCCGATGTCGACGTGTGGTTCTCTGGCTTCGATCTGCTTTCAAGCACCGGCAACACCTTCACCTTCTCCAGCGGCCCGTACGTCGGGAACGGCATTCCGGACAACAGCTCGTTCAAAAGCGCGTTCGACCTTACCGCGCACGACGGCAAGGTCTTGACGGGCAAACTGAGCTTCACCATGGACGTGCAATATCAGTTGGCGGCGCCGCCTAACCTGTACGATGGCGACTACAGCGCCTACGCACGGGCAAGCTTCGACATGCTGGCGCCCCACTGCGACCATTGCGGACCATATGATGCGGAACTGGTGGGTAACGCGCAAGGCAGCGCCAGCAGCGGTCCGACCACCGCGCCGACGAGCGGCACTTTGTCGTTCAACTCCAACGCGAGCGATGCCAGTGGCAGCTATGACCGCCTCATCGCGTATATGTTCTACAACCTGGACCCAAATCCGGCCTACGGCTCGATGACCATCACTTCGTTGACGATGTCCATCGAAACGGCGCCGGCCGTAAGCCCGGTGCCGGAACTGCCGCCGTTCGCCATGATGGGCGCCGGTCTGGCCGTGCTGGCACTGCGCGCGCGTCATAACAGCCGCAAGCAGGCCAAGGCCGTTCTGGCAGCGTAACTGACACTGCACTATCAAGGAAGCGTGGCGTCGGCACCCTTTGATGCCACTGACCTTGAAGCTTGGCGCTTCACACGACGTCGGTTGACACCGACGTCGAATCATGGCGAAATCAGCTCCATTGTTATCGGAGCGCACCATGGATCACTCACGCACCCGTCCCCTTCTTGTCTGCCTGACCGTGCTGCTGATGCTGCCGGCCGCACCGCGGACGGCGCTCGCGCAATACATCTGGATTGACGACAAGGGCATCAAGCAGTTGTCGGACCGTCCCCCTCCGCCATCGATTCCCGCCAAGCGCATCTTGAAAGCCCCCGGAAAGACCACGTTCAATCCCAACGCGACCAGCCCGGACCCTGGTGGCGCCGCCGCGCCCGTCGCCGACGTCAATACGGATACCGGCACCAAGGCCGCGCCCTCGCTGACGGAGCGCAACGACGCCTTCAACAAGCGCCGCGCCGATGCAGCCGCCGCCGAGCGCAAAGCAGCCGATGAAGCCCAGCGCAACGCCGACGGCGCCGCCAACTGCGAGGCGGCCCGGCAAAACCAGCGGGCGCTGGACCAGGGCATGCGCATGATGAACGTCGATAAAAACGGTGAGCGCGCAATCATGAGCGACCAGGAGCGCGCCGAATTGGGTAAAAAGAATCAAAAAGTGTTGGCTGGCTGCCAATAAGCGCTCTCCCCCCTCTCCCTTTAGCCCTAAGCTGCCGTATGATATCGCTATCAATATCCCTATAAGTCTTACCGATGACGAAATCACAAGCGAGCAGGAGCCGCGCGAGCGGCCGCATCACGCTGGCGATGGTGGCCAAACATGCCGGCGTGGCGACGATGACCGCATCGCGCGCCATCACCCAGCCGGACATGGTGTCGCAGGCGCTGCGCGACCGCGTCGACAAGGCCGTGATCGACCTGGGCTACGTGCCCAACCGCGCGGCCCGGGCGCTGGCCTCGTCCCAATCGAAGGTAATCGCCGTGCTGGTGCCGTCGCTGTCGAACGCCGTGTTTACCGAAGTGCTGGCCGGCATCCAGGACGCGCTCGACGCCGACGACTACCAGATCCTGATCGGCAACACCCGCTATTCGGACCAGGAAGAGGAAAAACTGATCGGCACCTATCTGCAGTCGAATCCGGACGGCATGCTGCTGTCGGGGCTGACGCACAGCGACCGCGTGCAGCAGATCCTGACCAACTCGCGGGTGCCGGTGGTGTCGATGATGGACATGTCCACCGACCCGTCCCAGCTGACGGTGGGGTTTTCGCAGTTCCAGGCCGGCCAGGCGATGACGCGCTACCTGCTCGACAAGGGCCACAAGCGCATCGGTTTCATCGGCGCGCAGCTCGACGAGCGCACCCTGCGCCGCGCCGAGGGCTACCGCCAGGCCATGAACGAGGCCGGCCTGTCCGACGTGCGGCTCGAGGTCATGGTGGCCGAGCCATCGACCATCGCGCTGGGCGCCGAACTGCTGGGACGCATGCTGGCGCAGGCGCCCGACTGCGACGCCATCTTTTGCTGCAACGACGACCTGGCGCACGGCGCCATCTATCAATGCCAGCGGCGCGGCATCTCGGTGCCGACCCAGCTGGCGATCTGCGGCTTCAACGACCTGCCGGCGTCGGCATGGATGAATCCTTCACTGACCACCATCGGCACGCCGCGCTACCGCATCGGCTTCGAGGCGGCCACCCTGCTGCGCGCCGTGATCAAGGGCGAGGCGCCGCCCAACCGCCAGATCGACCTGGGCTTCACGCTGATGGCCAGGGAGAGCGCCTGACGCAGGCCGCCACGGGCGCCGCTTGATGCGGCGCAGCATAGAATCTTGTTTACAAATCGCGGCAAAAGCTTACACTACAAACAATCTGTTAGCGCTAACATAAACTTACCAATATGAGTCATCAAACAACGCAGATCCGCTGGGTCGTCATGGGCGTGAGCGGCTGCGGCAAAAGCTCGGTCGGGCTGCAACTGGCCACCGCGCTGGGGGCGCCCTACCTCGAGGGCGACACGTATCACTCGTATGCCAACGTCGCCAAAATGTCGGCCGGCGTGGCGCTGACCGATGCCGACCGCGCCGACTGGCTGCAGGCGCTGCACGGCGAGATCGCGGTGGCGCGCGACCGCCACGCCGGTCTGGTCCTCTCGTGCTCGGCATTGAAGCGCCGCTATCGCGATCTGCTGCGCGGCGCCGATCCGCAACTGCGCTTCGCCCACCTGAATGGGCCGCGCGAACTGATCGCCGCGCGCATGGGTGCGCGCGCCGGCCACTATATGCCGACCTCGCTGCTGGACAGCCAGCTGGCGTCGCTGGAACCGCTGCAGGCCGACGAAGCCGGCATCGTGCTCGACATCAGCAAGGATCCGTCCGAACTGGTGCGGGAGATCCTAAATACTTATAAGCAGGAGACAGCATGACGTCCTTCACAGTTACCGCTACCAGATCCGCGCCGCCAGCCTTCGGCTGACGCGCACACCGGGCTCTCTCGGGGTGGCGTCTCCCGCCACGCTGGACTGTGCTAGTGCATGCGCGCATGTGGACAGTTCCAGCGTTCCGCCCTGTTCGGGCAGTGGAGTTCCGGCTCCACTGCCTCTTTTTACATGTGCAACCACCGACGGTATTAAACTGTCAGCTACCGTTTAAACAAGGCGACTGTGAATAAAAAACTGACTTGGCGTGAAAAGATCAGCTACGGCATCGCCGATATGGGCTTCAATTTTTATTGGACCAATATCGCCACTTTCCTGCTGATCTACTACACCGATGTCTTCGGCATTTCGGCCGGCGCGGCGGCGTCGATGATGTTTACGATTAAACTCATCAACGCCTTCACCGATCCGATGATCGGCGCGGCGGCCGACCGCACCAGCACCCGCTTCGGCAAATTCCGCCCCTATCTGATCTGGGTGCCGGTGCCGCTGGCCTGCGCGGCCATCCTCACCTACACCACGCCGGACCTGGGCCACGACGGCAAGCTCATCTGGGCCTACGGCACTTATCTGCTGATGATGGTCTGCTACACCTGCATCAACATCCCCTACAACGCGCTGTCCGGCGTGCTGTCGGCCGATCCGCAGGAACGCTCCACCGTCAACGGCCTGCGCTTCATCTTCGCCTTCGCCGGCGGCACGCTGGTCACCGCCGCCACGCCTGCCATGGTTTCCTGGCTGGGTGCCGGCGACGACAAACTGGGCTGGCAACTGACCATGCTGGCCTGGAGCGTGTTCGCCTCCGGCCTGTTCGTGCTAACGTTCCTGAACACGCGCGAGCGCATCGCGCCGGCGCCCTCGCAAAAGTCCAACGTGGCGCAGGACATTCGCGACCTGTCGCGCAACCGGCCATGGGTGGTGCTGTTCTTCCTGGCGCTGATCATCATGATCACCATCACGCTGCGCACCACCAGCGCGGCCTACTACTTCAAGTATGTGGTAGGGCGCCCGGAGCTGATGCAAGGCTTCGTGCCGGCGTATATGATCTCGGCGGCCGTCGGCGCCTCGATCACGCCGTTCCTCACGCGCTTCGTCGACAAAAAGAAACTGATGATGATTTTGATGAGCGTGACCGCGGTGCTGTCGTCGGCCTTCTTCTTCGTGCCCACGGACCAGGTCACGTTGATGTTCGCGCTGCAGATCGGCATGGGCCTGGCGCTGGGACCGAAGTCGCCGCTGGCCTTCTCCATGTACGCCGACACGGCCGACTACAACGAATGGAGCACCGGCCGCCGCGCCACCGCGATGACCTTCGCCGCCGCCACGTTCTCGCAAAAGCTCGGCACCGCGATCGCAGTCGCCGTCATCGGCTCGCTGTTCACCCAACTGGGCTATGTCGCCAACGCGGCGCAGTCGGTCGGCTCGCAAGCCGGCATCGTCTGGCTGATGTCGTTCATCCCGGCGGGGTTCGCGGCGCTGGCCGTTGCCGTCATGTTTTTCTATAACCTCGACAACACCAAACTGGTTCAGATCCAGGCCGAGCTGGAAGAACGCAAAGCCAAGACCGCATAACTTCACACCTCATATCGCTTTAATACGGAGAACCGTCTCATGCTACGCCCAACCCACAATGGCGACCGCTTCGAACTGACCAGCGCCACGGCCATGCCGCGCGCCGCCGGCTTCCTGTGGAACCAGAAAATGATGATACAGGTGACCTGCCGTGGCTACGCCGTCGCCCAGTACATGCAGCCGGAACCCGCCAAGTACGCCTACGCGCCCAACCTGGAGGCCAAGACCTTCATGCAGCCGGAGCAGAACTACTACGCCCATCATCCGGGGCGCTTCTTCTACATCAAGGACGAAGAGACCGGCGAGCTGTTTTCGGCGCCGTATGAGCCGGTGCGCACGCCGGTCGACAGTTTCAATTTCTCGGTCGGCAAAAGCGACATCGCATGGACCATCGAGCATCTGGGCCTGCGCGTCGAGCTGACGTTGAGCATTCCAACCACCGACGTGGTGGAACTGTGGTCGCTGCGCGTGACCAACCTGTCCGGCCGCGCGCGCAAGCTAAGCGTCTACCCCTACTTCCCGATCGGTTACATGTCGTGGATGAACCAATCGGGCGAGTATCGCGGTGATCTGGGCGGCGTGGTGGCGAGCAGCGTGACGCCGTATCAAAAGGTCACCGACTACTTCAAGCAAAAGGATTTCAAGGACAAGACCTATTTCCTGTGCGAGCAGGCGCCGGTGGCGTGGGAAGTGCAGCAGCAGGCCTTCGAGGGCGAAGGCGGCCTGCATTATCCGAGCGCGATCCGGGAGCAGTTGCTGGCCAACGGCGACGCGCGCTATGAAACCCCGGCCGCCGTGGTGCAATACCGGCTGGCGCTGGCCGAGGGCCAGGCACAGGACTACCGCTTCATTTTCGGCCCCGCCTTCGACGATGCGGAAATCATCGCCATGCGTGAAAAGTATCTGGGCGCCGCCGCTTTCGACCAGGCGCGCAAGGATTACGCCGACTACATCGCCGGCGGGCGCGGATGCCTGCGCATCGAAACGCCCGACAAGGAGCTCGATAACTTCGTCAACAACTGGCTGCCGCGCCAGGTGTTCTATCACGGCGACGTCAATCGCCTCAGCACCGATCCGCAGACCCGCAACTACCTGCAGGACAATATGGGCATGAGCTTCATCAAGCCCGGCGTGATGCGCAAGGCCTTCCTGCATGCGCTGTCGCAGCAGGAGGCCAGCGGCGCGATGCCCGACGGGATCTTGCTGGCCGAAGGCGCGGAGCTCAAATACATCAACCAGGTGCCGCACACCGACCATTGCGTGTGGCTGCCGGTGGCGCTGAAGGTGTACCTGGACGAAACCGGCGACTACGACATCCTCAACGAGGACGTCGTCGGCCACGACAGCGGCGTGGCCATCACCGTCTCGGAGCGCATGAGCAGCGCCATGGACTGGCTGCTGCAGGCGCGCGACCAGCGCGGCTTGAGCTACATCGCCCAGGGCGACTGGTGCGATCCGATGAACATGGTCGGCTACAAGGGGCGCGGCGTATCGGGCTGGCTGACGGTGGCCACGGCCTATGCGCTGAACCTGTGGGCCGAGATATGTGAAAAAAGCGGCGGCGCCAGCGCCTCGCTGGTGGAAAGCGCGAAGCACTTCCGCGCGGGCGCAGTGGCCGTCAACCGCGCGGCCAACGAGCACCTGTGGGACGGCGACTGGTACGCGCGCGGCATCACCGACGACAACGTCACCTTCGGCATCAGCAAAGACAAGGAAGGCCGCATCTATCTGAATCCGCAGGCGTGGGCGATGCTGGGCGGCGCTGCCGATGCCGGCAAGCGCGCCGCCATGATGGCCCAGGTCGAGGAGCAGCTGGACACCCCGTACGGCGTGGCGATGTTCGCGCCGCCGTACAGCGCCATGCGCGACGACGTCGGCCGCGTGACGCAAAAGCACCCCGGTTCGGCGGAAAACGGCGCGGTCTACAACCACGCCTCGATCTTCTACATCTACAGCCTGTACACCATCGGCGAAGGCGACCGCGCCTACAAGCTGCTGCGCCAGATGATCCCCGGCCCGAGCGAGGCCGATTATCTGCAGCGCGGCCAGCTGCCGGTGTTCATCCCCAATTACTACCGTGGGGCGTATCACCAGTACCCGCGCACGGCCGGCCGTTCCAGCCAGTTGTTCAACACCGGCACCGTCTCGTGGGCCTACCGCTGCTTCATCGAAGGACTGTGCGGCTTGAAAGGCGATACGGACGGTTTGCTGGTCAATCCCCAGTTGCCAAAACACTGGGACGCCATCAAAGTCACGCGCCAGTTCCGCTATGCGACGTTCGAGGTGTCGATCCGCCGCGCCGACGTCGGCGAAATTCAGGTCGCGCTGGACGGAAAACGATTGCCTGAACCGCGCGTGACCGGTATCGTTGCGGGTGGAGTATACGCGCTCGAGGTTTTGATCCCGCGCGCCGACCTATAAATCGAAATATAAGGACATAGCAATCGTATGAAGAAGCGTCTCTGGCTGTCACTGGCACTGGTTTATCCCCTCATGCTGTCTTCCACGTTAAGCGGAGCGGCCCATGCCGCCGACGCCAAACGTCCATGGCTCGATAAAAAGCTGACGCCGGACGCGCGCGCCGAGCAGCTGGTCAAGGCGATGACGCTGGATGAAAAAATCCAGACCGTGTTCGGCTACTTCTCCACCGATTTCGAGTCCAAAAAACACGTCGCGCCGAAGGAAGGCCGCAAGGATTCGGCCGGTTTCATTCCCGGCATCGAGCGTCTGGGCCTGCCGCCGCAATGGCAGGCCGACGCCGGCGTCGGCGTCGCCACCCAGGCCGCATCGAAAAAACCTTACCAGCGCACTTCCCTGCCCTCCGGTCTGGCAACCACCGCCACGTGGAATCCGGAACTGGCGTTCGCCGGCGGCGCGATGATCGGCAGCGAGGCGCGCAAGACGGGCTTCAACATCATGCTGGCGGGCGGCGTCAATCTGCTGCGCGAGCCGCGCAACGGCCGCAACTTCGAATACGGCGGTGAAGATCCGCTGCTGGCGGGCGTCATGGTCGGCGAACAGATTCGCGGCATCCAGTCGAACCACATGGTATCGACGCTCAAGCACTTCGCCTTCAACGACCAGGAAACCAACCGCAATCACGTCAACGTCAAGATCGACGACACCGCCGGCCGCATGTCGGACCTGCTGGCGTTGCAGATCGCGATGGAACGCGGCGATCCGGGTTCCGTCATGTGCGCGTATAACCGCGTCAACGGCTCCTACGCCTGCGAGAGCGACTATCTGCTGAACCAGGTGCTCAAGCAGGACTGGGGCTTCAAGGGTTACGTTATGTCCGACTGGGGCGCGACCCACTCCACCGTTCCGGCCGCGCTGCACGGACTGGATCAGCAATCGGGCCATCCGTTCGACAAATCGGCCTACTTCAACGAGGCGCTCAAGGAGGCGGTGGTCAATGGCCACGTGCCGCAGGCGCGCCTGGACGACATGGTCAAGCGCATCACGCGCGCGATGTTCGCCAACGGTTTGATCGAACATCCGGTCGTCACCCCGACCACCGACGGTGCCGGCATCGACTTCGCCGCCAACGGTAAGATCTCGCAGTCGGATGCCGAGGAAGCCATCGTTCTGCTCAAAAACAGCAACGACCTGCTGCCGCTGGGCGCCAACGTGCGTACCATCGCCATCATTGGCGGCCACGCCGACGCCGGCGTGCTGTCGGGCGGCGGTTCGGCCCAGGTTTATCCGGTCGGCCTGTCGCCGGTCGCCAACGAAGGCCCGGCCTTCTTCCCGGGCCCGATGGTCTACCACCGCTCGTCGCCGATGCATGAACTGAGCGTGCGCACCGGCGCCAAGGTGGTGTACAACGACGGCAAGGACGCCGCCGCCGCCGCCAAGCTGGCCGCGTCGAGCGACGTTGCCATCGTGTTCGGCAACCAGTGGATGGCCGAAGCCCTCGACGCGCCGGACCTGAACCTGCCGAACAAGCAGGACGCGCTGATTTCGGCCGTGGCCAAGGCCAACGCCAAGACCATCGTGGTGCTGCAGACCGGCGGTCCGGTCGTCATGCCATGGCTGAACAACGTCGGCGCCGTGGTCGAAGCCTGGTTCCCCGGCACCAGCGGCGGCGCGGCGATCGCGCGCGTGCTGACCGGCGAAGTCAATCCGTCGGGCCGCCTGCCCGCCACCTTCCCGGCCTCGGTGGCGCAGCTGCCACGTCCGGTGATCGACGGCGACGCGGTGACCAAGGATGAAAACATCATGGAGAAGGTCACCACCGACTACAACATCGAAGGCGCGGCGGTCGGCTACAAGTGGTTCGACCTGAAGGGCCACAAGCCGCTGTTCCCGTTCGGTTACGGCCTGTCGTACACCAGCTTCGCCTTTGCGGACCTGAGCGCGAACAAGTCGGCCGATGGCGCCGGCATCGACGTCAGCTTCAGCGTGCAGAACACCGGCAAGCGCGATGGCAAGGCGGTTGGCCAGGTGTATGTGTCGCCTGCGGCCGGCGGCTGGGAAGCGCCGAAGCGCCTCGGCGGCTGGGACAAGGTGGCGGTGAAAGCCGGCGCCAGCGGCAAGGCCAAGGTGAAGATCGATCCGCGTCTGCTGGGCGTCTACGACAGCGCCAGCAAGACCTGGAAGATCGCCGCCGGCGAATACATCGTTACGCTGGCCGAATCGGCGGGCGCCAAGCCGGCCGCCACCGTCAAGGTCAAGCTGGACGCGCGCACGCTCAACATCAGCGGACGCTAAGCGGTCCCGCAGGCGGCATCGCGGTTCACGCGGTGCCGCAAAACTCTTCCATCATTTCTCTTTCCAGAACACGTCGACGGTGTCGACGCTGTTCTGATTCCACGCCCGGACCTTGGCCTCGACAAAGGTGCCTTCCATATCGTCGCGGGGGCTGATGCCCACCGCGTGATAGCGGAACTGCTCACCGTGCTTTTCCCGCGCAAGCTGCTCCGCCTTGTTTTTCAAATCGCTGTTTTGCCCGAGCTGTTTGCCGGTCAGCGCCAGCATCGACAGCGTCACGCCGATGGTCAGCGCAACGTTGATGCCCGGCTTCTTGCGGCCTGTGGTCTGGATCGCCGCCTGCACCGGCTGACGGCCCAATTGCTGCAAAAGCCAGTACAACAAACCGCAGAACAGCACCAGCGGCAGCGCCGCGCCGAAGCGGGTGGCCGGCGCCAGGCGCAATTCCGTCACGGTCAGGTCGAGCGGCTGCATCAGCGACATGGCGCCGCTGGCCATGGCCATCGGCAACAGGATCGCGGCGATCCAGATCAGGGCGACGGCGGCTCTGACGCTGCCGCGCATCAACAGCACGCCGGCGATCACGGCGGGAATGGTCATGCTGTACGAGTAGCTCGCGCCGGTGGACAGGCACCAGATCAGGTAGGCGATATCGACCGCCCCGACGGCCAGCAATACGATGCCGGCCCGGTGCAGGATTTGTGGTGCGCTCTGTGTTTCGATCAATTTGGCTCCGCTGTATTTTCGGTCGGCCAATATTGTAGCTTATGCATGCGCGGCGCCCGTCGCCGCGCGGCATAGGTGCCGAAATCCAGCCCGCAGAAGTTCAGCAGGATTTCCGTGTTGTCGAGGCGGGCGGCGAATGTGCAAAAGCTGCGCAAACAACCCAGGCGCCCGAGGCATCACTGCTCGGGCCATGGGCGATGGCGGGCTTGGCCATGGCCGCGCACGGCCGCTGGCGGCAAGCCGTCTAATTGCTGTGGGCTTCGCGCCAGAGTTGCGGGCGCGAGCGCCGGTACTCGACGAACTCCCGCTCGACATAGGCGGGATCATGCGCGATATGCCATAACAGTGTTTCTTCGTTGAAACTGGGACGCGCCTCGCCCGATTCCCAGCGCCGAATGTTGCGCAGGCTGAGGCCAAAACGACTGGCGAAGTCGGACTGCGACAGGCCGGTCGATGCGCGCAGGTTGGCCATGTTGATCGGCGCGGGTATGAACTCGATGGTGTCAAGTTCGACCTCGCCACGAAGGTGCCGGCCCATTTCCTCAACCGCCTCGATTAGTGCGTGTACGTTCATCGCTACCTCCTGTCATGAGTATCATGTTGTTGGACTGATTAGGAATCAATAAGGTTCCATATCCATCTCAAGCCGCTGCGCACCGTTGCCGATACCGCGCTCGCGGTCGCCGCCGACAGCGCTACGCGCAGCAGGCGCTGTTCGTTCGCGGGCAGTGGCGGTTCGTCCCAATCGACTTTTTCGATGCTTAGCAGGTGAATCCGCATGCCATCGGCGGACAAATTGTAGTAAATAATGGTGCCGGCGAAATCGAGGCCACGCAACCCACCCGCGCCAAAGCCCCCCACCGGCTTGCCGCATCCTGCGTTGTGCGCCAACACCAGCAACAGCGCGCGGTGTTCTTCCCGGTTCAACGACAACTCCATGCCGCGTTTGAATTTTTTCGTGGAGGAGATCCGCACCGGCGGTAAGGACGAGGGAAGGGGTTGGTTCATAAGGCCGCCGTGCATGAGGAAGCGTCATTGTCTTCCTGCTAACGGCGGAGCTTATGAGCTATCTCAATTGAAGTCACATTGCGACAGCATAGAGCGCTACGCAGACGCGAAAACGGGTTAAATCATTTACCCGATTCAACGAACCAGTTTTTTCCGGCGGCGGGCGTTTTTCGGATCCGCAATCAGGGGACGGTAGATCTCCACGCGGTCGTGTTCGCGCAGCACCGTGTCAAGCGTCTTCTTTTTAGCGTAGATGCCGACCTGCATGGTCGTCAAATCGATGCCCGGCACTTCGGCCAGCACGCCGCTGGCGGCAATGGCCTGCTCCAGCGTGCTGCCGGCGGGCATTTTCAATTCGCGCAGGAACTGCACCGCGTCGCTGGCGTAGCACACCTGCACGTTGATAATCTCAGCCGCCATACACGGTTTCCGCCCGTTTGCAGAAGGAATCGACCATGCTGTTGGCGATCATGCCGAACACCGGCCCGACCAGCTTGTCGAGCAGGGTGCCGGAGAATTCGTAGCGCATGTCGAGCTCGATCTTGCAGGCGTCCTCGCGCAGCGCCTTGAACGTCCAGACCCCGTCGAGGCACTTGAACGGTCCATCGACCAGCTTCATCTTGATGGTGGTCGGCGCGGTGTTCTCGTTGGAGGTCGTAAAGCTCTGCTTGACGCCGTGGTAATTGATGCCGATGCTGGCCACGACGACGTTGTCGCGCCGTTCGCGTATCTCGACGCCGCTGCACCACGGCAGAAATTTGGGATAGTCATCGATGTTGGCAACCAGATCGAACATCTGCTGGGCGCTGTAACCGAGGAAAACTGATTTGTGCACTACTGCCATTGGCTAACCATTTGCTATGATGTTGAATTAGTCGCGTTTTTTGACGCGAAGCAGTAGTTTAACCGACCCGCACGCAAATACAGCTGATTTACGACCCCATGACCATAGCCGATAACAAAAAAGCCTTTTTTGACTACTTCATCGAGGACCGCTACGAAGCGGGCATCGTGCTCGAAGGCTGGGAAGTGAAGGCGATCCGCGACGCCCGCGTGCAGATCAAGGAAGCCTACGTCACCATCCGTGGCGACGAGCTGTTCCTGTTCGGCGCCCACATCAGCGCCCTGCCGACCGCCTCGACCCACATCAGCCCGGAAGCGGTGCGCACCCGCAAACTGTTGCTGCACCGTCAGGAGATGGACAAGCTGATCAGCAAGGTCGAGCGCTCCGGCTATACTTTGGTGCCGCTCAACCTGCATTACAAGGGCGGCCGCGTCAAATGTGAAATCGGCCTGGCCAAGGGTAAGAAAATGCACGACAAGCGCGCCACCGAGAAAGATCGCGACGGCAAACGCGAGGTGGCGGCGGCAATGAAGACCCACAGCCGCTAAAACCACGCGAACTGTTGCGCGCTCCGTACACAACCCGGTCCCGAACCGGGTTTTTTATCGCCTTGAGAATTTCTAAACGGAAACATCCATGCTAAACTGGACGCTGGATGATTTTACATTCGCGCCCGCCGCATACACCAAGCGGACTCGAATAACGGTAGACTTTTGACGATGAGGCAATAATGGCGCTGAAAACTGCAATGGCTCTGGCAGCCGGTCTGGTCCTGTCAGGATGTGCGGCGCGCTATACGCCGGCGCCACTGGCCGCGAACTTCCCCACCACCAAGCAGGCCAAGCTGCAAGCCGCCTACCATTGGGGCGTGGTGTCCAACAGCATCGAGAAACGGCTGGTGGCCCAGCTCAAGAAAAGTCCGCCGCGTCCGGTGTTCATCAACGAGCCTGCCGACTCCAACCCGTTCCAGCGCGCACTGGTCACCCAGCTGACCACCTCGCTGGTCAACGACGGCTATGTCGTCACGCGCACCCCGGCCGGTTCGCTCAAGATCGATCTGGACATCCAGGCCGTCACGTTCTCCGCCAGGCGTCCGCAATACCGCCCGGTCGGCGAGCGCACCGCCCTGCCCGGCGGCGTCTCGATGGTCGAGCTGACGCCGGCGCCGCTGTCGAACGAAGAAGCCTTCCACGGCGGCTGGGACCCTTACGACCTCGGCAACGCCCAGTTCGCCCCGGGCCAAACGCCCAAGACCGAAATCATCGTCACCTTGTCCGTGTCCGACCAGTATCGCTATCTGGCGCGCACCACGTCCGCCTACTATGTGGCCGATTCCGACCGCGAGCTGTATGGCATCGTCGAGCAGGACGCCGACCTCACCAAAGTGACCCGTATCTTCAAAGTACGCGGAGACATGTAATGCTGATGACATCCCTTGCCCGCGCCGCCGCGCTGGCGCTGCCGTTGATACTTGCGGCCTGCTCCTCCACCGCCACCAAGGACGAAGGCAACTATTCGACGATCTCGTCCAACCAGTTCATCGACGCCAACTACAAGGCCGCCGATTCGCTGATGCATCAACTCAGCGGCAAACTGACCGCCGACAAGCCGCTGATCATGGCCACCATCGTCAACATCGACGCGCTGGAGCAGACCACGACCCTGGGCCGGCTGGTGTCGGAGCAAGTGTCGACCCGCCTGGCGCAAGGCGGCATGCGCATGATCGAGATGAAACTGCGCAACAACGTCTACCTGAAGCGCAATCAGGGCGAGCTGATGCTCACCCGCGAAATCGGCGAAGTGGCGACCGCGCACAACGCCCAGGCGATCGTGGTCGGTTCGTACGCGGAAACCAGCGACATGGTGTTCATCAACGTCAAGGTCATCCAGCCGAACTCCAACCTGGTGCTGGCGGGGCAGGACTATGTGCTGGCCAAGGAAACCATCGTCCGCTCGATGTTGCAGCGGAACTAAGCCAGCCCCCAGCTAGACCAGGCGCGGCAGCACATCGGCCGCCGCCGCCTCCACCTTCAGTCCGATCAGGTCGTCCGCGCGGGTCTTGCCCAGGTTGATCGCCGCGATCGGCTTGCCCGCAGCGGCCGCCAGCTTGCAGAAGCGGAATCCTGAAAACACCATCAGCGACGAACCGACCACCAGCAGCGAATCGGCGCGCTCCATCATGGCCAGCGCGTCGGCCGTGCGCTGGGCCGGGATATTGTCGCCGAAGAAGATCACATCGGGCTGCAAGGTGCCGCCGCAATGCGCGCAGACCGGCACATGGAAGCGCTGCAACGCCTCGAGCTCGACCTCGGCGTCGCCGTCGGGACGCACTTCGGCGTCGACCGCGAACAAGCCGGGATTCGCTTCAAGCAACTCGGCCTGGATCGCGGCGCGCGCGCTGACGCGACGGCAATCCAGACAGACAACGCCGTGGATGTTGCCGTGCAGCTCGATCAAATTGCGGCTGCCGGCGCGCTGGTGCAGGCCGTCGACGTTTTGCGTGATCACACCGTCGATGCGGCCGGCCTCCTCCAGTGCCGCCAGCGCGCGGTGGCCGACGTTTGGCGCCGCTTGCGCCAACGTTGGCCAGCCGACCATGCTGCGCGCCCAATAACGGCGGCGCACGCCTTCGTCGCGGCGGAAATCCGGCCCCTGAATCGGCGTGCGGCCGCGCCGGACGCCGTCCTTGTCGCGGTAGTCGGGAATGCCGGAGTCGGTGCTGAGGCCGGCTCCGGTCAGGACCAGCACGCGCCGATGCTGGTGTAGAAAGGTTTGCAGGTGGTCGATTTGAGCGTTCAGGTTCATGATGCCATGGTAGCCGAATCCCGGTGGTAGCATGCGTCATGGACAGGTTTTGACCCGGCGTCGCCTGTTGCTGGCTTGTTGACTGCTTGTTGACTCCTTGTTGCACATATATATTTGCTGTTTAGTAGAACCATTTACCCGCCGACCGGCATCTACGGCAAACAATGGAGGATGGCGGATGCGTCAATCACAGGGCCTGTCGACGGGCTCATTACCGGATGCGAACGAGGCGTGCCTGCTAGGCAGGATAGCGGGCGGGGACAGGGCCGCCTTCGAGCAGTTGTACCGCAGCTATTTTCCGCGCCTGTCGCGGTTCATCGGACGGATGACCCGCAATGCCACGTTGATCGAGGAGATTGTCAATGACACCATGTTGGTGGTGTGGCAAAAAGCCGAGACCTTCGATGGCAGTTGCAAGCCTTCGACCTGGATTTTCGCCATCGCCTACCGCAAGACCCTCAAGGGTTTGCGTGGCAGCGACGATCCGGTGGAGTCCGACGCGTCGCTGTACGAGGATGAAAGCGGTAACCAGCCCGAGCAGACGTTCACCCGCCTGCAGTTGCAGAACACGGTCGCCGAGGCGTTGGACAAATTGCCCGCCGCACAGCGAGCGGTGATGGTGCTAACCTATTATCATGAGATGGCCTACAGCGACATCGCTGAAGTGGTCGATTGCCCGGTGAACACGGTCAAAACCCGGATGTTTCACGCGCGGCACAGATTGAAGGATTTGTTGTGGAACGAGAGAGAGAGCGGTCGATGAACGGGCAAGTCTTCAGACTGGATGTCCCGGCCCACCAGGCGGTGCAGGAACTGCTGCCCTGGTATGCGTCATCGCAACTGGAACCGGACGACGCGCACCGCGTGGAAGTGCATCTGCACACCTGCGAGCAATGCCGTCAGGATTTGCAATGGGAGCGCAAGATGCTGGACCAAGGGAGCGCGGACACCGCCCTGCCGCCGGGTGTGGATATGGAACGTGCGTGGGCGCGGCTGCTGCCGGCGCTGGGCCCGACCGAGCACGTGGAACAAACGGAACCGCCGGTGCGCGCCAGCGCAGCTTCGTCTCCGGCGGCGACCGCCGCGCCAGCGTTCGTCCAGCCGCCCGGCGCATCGGTGGTTCCACGGCGCTGGTGGGCTCTCGGCGCCGCGAACCAGCCCACCTGGCTGCGCTGGGCGGTGGCGGCGCAATGGGTGCTGATCGTCGGTCTGGTGGCGCTGCTGGCACGGCCGGATCAACCGCCCGCCGCCTATCGTGTGCTGGGCAACAGCGTCGGCGCCGGTGCCGTCGGCAACATGGTGGTGATGTTCCAGCCCACCACCACAGAGCGCGAACTGCGCCGCATTTTGCAAGCGCAAGGCGCGCGCGTGGTCGACGGCCCGACGGTCACCGACGCTTACCTGATCAGCGTGCCGGACGAAAACCGCGAACGCGCGCTGCAAGCGCTGCGCGCGGACCCGGCCGTCAAACTGGCCGAGGCGCTCGACGACGGCGGCCCACCTTGAACGCGCGTGCCGGCTTGCTGGCCGCCGTAATCGCCGCCGTGCTGTCGCTGACGCTAACTGGCAAGGCGCTGGCTGGCCCCGCCGAGCCGCAAACCGCACCGCCCGTTCGTGCGGCAAGCGCGGCGCCGCCGGCCGGCGACGAGCGCTTGCTGCCGCCCGCCGATGACGGCGCCCACGACCCCGGTGCCAACCAGTTGCTGGTCATGCTGCGCCTGCCGGCCACCCACTACCGGCCCGACGCCACGTACGGCGGCCGTTATATGGACGACAGCGGCAGCAGCGGTCGCATGCGCCGCGCTCAAGCGCTGGCGCAGAAGCATGGCATGACGGTGGTCGAAGGCTGGGCCATGTCGCTGCTCGGCATCGATTGCTACGTGATGCGCTACCAGGACAACGCCGACGCCACCAGCATCATCGAGCAGCTATCGCGCGATCCGCAAGTGGAATGGGCGCAGCCGGTGGCCAGGTTCGACGGCATGGCCGAACAGGCGCCGCACACCGTTCCGGCCGCACCAGCGAATCCGGTGGTACCGGTTGCCGCCTTGCCGGCCGGCGCCGCAGCGTCAGACCCGCTGTACCCGGTGCAACCGGCCTCCCGCTACTGGCATGTGGCCGACCTGCACCGCTACACCACCGGCCGCGAGGTACGGGTAGCGGTGATCGACAGCGGCATCGACGGCAACCACCCGGACCTGCAGGGCCAGCTGGCGGTCAACGCCAACTTCGTCGACAACGGCGAGCCGCCGCCGGAGATCCACGGCACCGCCGTCGCCGGCATCATCGCGGCGCGCAGCGGCAACGGCGGCATACTCGGGGTCGCGCCCAAGGCCAGGCTGATGGGCTTGCGGGCC
This sequence comes from Duganella sp. AC917, assembly GCF_979258245.1. Lineage (NCBI taxonomy): Bacteria > Pseudomonadati > Pseudomonadota > Betaproteobacteria > Burkholderiales > Oxalobacteraceae > Duganella > Duganella sp. AC917. The sequence continues at coordinate 1,356,739 of NZ_OZ409848.1, read as the reverse complement.
TGCTGGCAACTGCCCAACCAGAGCACCCGATGTAACAGTTTCACGCTGAGTAAGGCAATCAATTACGCGATACTGAACGGCGCCAAAGTCATCAACCTCAGCCTGTCCGGTCCGCCCGACAGGCTGTTGGACCGTTTACTGGACGTCGCAATCGCGCGCGGCATCGGCGTGGTGGGTGCGGTGGACGCGCAGGCCAGCGCGCCGACCTTCCCCGCCAGCCATCGCGGCGTGCTGGCCGTGTCCTCGCAACCGAGCGTCAAGGTGTCCGGCAATTTCGCGCCGGTCAGCGCGGCCACGCTGATGGTGAAGGCGTCGGCGGCCGCCGGCCTCGAACGCCCGCTATTCGCTCCGGGCAACGACGTGCCGACCACCGCGCCCGGCGCGCGCTGGTCCTTCGTCAGCGGCAGCTCGTATGCGGCCGCGCATGTTTCCGGCATGCTGGCGTTGCTGGGAGAATTACAGCCGGGCGCCACGCCCGCGCAGTTGCGGCGCATGCTGCAACCGTCGGAAGTGTTGAACGCTGTTAATATTGACGCATGCGCCACCATTTCCCAACTCATCGACCACTGCAGCTGCGGCTGCCCAGCCAAACTCACCCAGCGCGGCGCCGCCCAGTGACATTGCGCGGCGCCGTCATCGCCCTCGCCGGTCTTTGCGCGCTGGCGCCGCCGGCGCGCGCGCAGCTGGATATGGATATCAGCGGTAGCGTGGCGCTGCAGTCGGAGTACCGGTATCGCGGCCAAAATCCGGGCCGGGGCAAGGCGGTGCCACAGGTGACCGTCAATATCGACGGCGTGGCGGGATGGTACCTGGGCGGGTTCGCCAGCGCGATGACCATCGGCGACGCCGAAGGCTACAAGCTGCAGGGTTACGCCGGTTATGCGCAACGTCTGCGCTCGGGCGGCAGCTGGGAGGCCGGCTGCAGCCGCATCACCTACACGCAAGCGCACGCTAACGATTTTTCAGAGTGCTACGCAGGCTTGAGCTTCGAGCGTGGCAGCACACGGATCTATTATTCGCCCAAGTACCTGGGCTTCCCGGTGAAGACGGTGTACGCGGAGGTCAGCGCCTTCTACCCGGTGCATCCGCGCTTCAATCTGATCGCCCACATGGGCGTGCTGCATAACATCAGCGGCGGCTACTGGGCCGGCATCCCGACCTCGTCACGCATCGACGCGCGGCTCGGCGTCGGCATCCCGTTCGGTAACTGGACGGTGCAAATCGCCCGCGAATATGTGCAGGACGACGGCCGGCGTTATGTCTGGTATCCGGTGCACCCGCCGAAATCCTGGAGCCTCGGGCTGACCTACGCGTTCTAAGTCGCAGCAACATTCGCCGACGAAAAAGCTCGCACAAAATAAATTACTGGATTACAATTTAATTATCCTATAAGGAATTCTAGTTTCCAAAAATAAATGTTACGGGGAAATACAAAAATGAAAATCACGACTTTGTTCAAATCTTCCATGCTCGCCGCCCTGCTGTTCGGCGGCAGCGCCTTCGCCGCGCCCGTGGAACTGCTGGTGAACGGCAGCTTTGAAGCCACACCCCAGGCGGCAGGCAGCTGGAACAATTATGCCAACCTGAGCGGTTGGACCGGCGGGCAGTACGGCATCGAACTGCGCAACAACGTCCAAGGCGTAGCCGCCGATGGCGTCAACTTCATCGAGCTGGACACCACCCGCAACAGCAGCTTCAGCCAGACGGTGTTGACCACGCTCGGCCAGCACTACACGTTGAGCTTCCAGTTCCAGGACCGCGCCGGCGTAGCCGCTTCGTCACAAGGCCTTTCAGTGAACTGGGGCGGCAGCTTGATCGGCCAAGTCAACAACTCGCTGAACGGCGGCTGGCAAACCCAGACCTACTCCCTGATCGGCGACGGTTCGGCGATGAAACTGAACTTCAGCGCTATCGGCGTCAGCGACAGCCTGGGCACGTCGCTGGACAATGTGTCGTTGATCACCGCCGTGCCTGAGCCGGAGACCTATGCGATGCTGCTGGCGGGCATGGCTCTGGTCGGCGTCGCAGCGCGCCGCCGCAAGGCCGCCAGTTAATTCCCGCGGCTCACCGTCAAAAAACGCCCTTCCGGGCGTTTTTTCATTTCAGGCGACGATGCGTTCACGCAGGGCTTCGACCGAGGCGCGCCATGCCTCGTAATGTTCGCTCTCGGCCCACAGCTCGCGCAGTTCCGATTGGTCGGACAGGATGCGGGCGATGGCCTGCAAGGCCTTGTCCTCCAGATCCGCGCGCCGACGCGCTTTCGGCTTGCGCGCCTCGACCCATTCGTCCACCGCCGCGCTGTCCTCGCTGGCCGCGCCGCCCTTGCCCTGAAGCCGCGCGAGGACTTCGATGGCCACCAGCGCCTCCGCCGCGAACGGCGCTTCCAGCTCGCCAGTGCCGGTGTCGAGCGCCGTGTTCAGCGTGTCCTCGACCGCGTCCAGATTACTAATCTCCTGCAAATCCTGCGCCCAATCCTGCGCGTAGTCGTTGCCGAACGCGTCCACCGCCCATGTACCCATCATCCGCTCCTTATGCTTTGGCGGGTTTGATCAGCGGCGCATCCTTCTGCGTCTTCACCACTTGCATCGCGGTGGCGATCAAGCCGCTCATCTCGCCCAGGTTGGCCGGGATGATAATCGAATTATTGGTTTTGGCAAGCTGGCTGAAGGCGCCAACGTACTGCTCCGCCACCTTCAGATTGACCGCGTCCTCGCCACCGGGCTCGCGGATCGCCGCGCCGACCTGGCGCAGCGCCGACGCATTCGCTTCCGCCAGCGCGACGATCGCCGCAGCCTGGCCCTCGGCGCGATTGATGGCGGCCTGCTTGTCGCCTTCCGAGCGGGCGATCTGGGCTTCGCGCTCGCCGTTGGCGATGTTGATCTGTTCCTGCTTGCGGCCTTCGGAGGCGGCGATCAGCGCGCGCTTTTCGCGCTCGGCGGTGATCTGCGCCTGCATGGCGTGCAGGATCTCCTTCGGCGGCGTCAGATCCTTGATCTCGTAGCGCAGCACCTTCACGCCCCAGTTGGCGGCCGATTCGTCGATCGCGTTGACCACCGTGGTGTTAATGTGGTCACGCTCCTCGAAGGTCTTGTCCAGCTCCATGCGGCCGATCACCGAGCGCAAAGTGGTTTGCGCCAGCTGCGTGATGGCGGCGATGTAGTTCGACGAACCGTACGAGGCGCGCATGGCGTCGGTGATCTGGAAATACAGTATGCCGTCCACCTGCAGCTGCGTGTTGTCCTTGGTGATGCAGACCTGCGGCGGCACGTCCAGCGGGATCTCCTTGAGCACGTGCTTGTACGCGATACGATCGACGAACGGGATCACGATATTGAGGCCGGGCCCCAGGGTCGCATGGTATTTACCGAGCCGCTCGACCACCCACGCGTGCTGTTGCGGCACCACGTTGATGGTCTTGAACACAAATACCAACGCCAGGACAAACAGGACCAAGCTTACGTTACCAAAACTGATATCCATCTAAACTCTCCAGTAAATTAATCTTAGCCAGCCACGATCAGGCGGCTGCCGCGCACTTCGCGTATCGTGTACTGGCCGGGCACCGGCGCAGCGTCATTCGGCACGCTGCGCTCCAGCTCCACATCCCACAGCGCGCCGCGATACATCACGCGCGCCGAGCCATCCTGCCACCCCGGCACATTGACCGTCTGGCCGATATCCATATTGACGTTGGGATCGCGCTCGGCCTTCACCTGGCTTCCGGTTTTGCCAAAGCGGCTGCGTCGCAGCGCGACGGTGGCGCCCACGCCAACCAGCGCTGCCACCAGCGTCTGCGTCGCCTGGCCGAAGCCCAGTAACGCCGCGAGCGCACCGGCGGCAAGGCCGATCGCGATCATCAGCAAATAGAAGGTGCCGATGAACAGCTCCACGATGACGGCCGCGCCGGCGGCGACGAGCCAGTAACTCCAGTCAGTCATGATGTTCCCCTTGGACCACGGTTGAAAAATGCAAAAACCCCCGCTTCCCGGAGTGGGACACGAGGGTTTTTGCAGCAAGACAGATAGTATTGATAGAGTTTTTTGCAACTAAATTCGACAACTCCAGTCTATACCATTTTAAGTCCGCGTCAATACTTTATTACTTTTGCAGCGCGGCCAGCTTCTGCCACGTGTCGATCACCGAGTCCGGGTTCAGCGACATCGACTCGATGCCCTGCTCCATCAGCCAGACCGCGAAGTCCGGATGATCGGAAGGACCCTGGCCGCAAATGCCGATGTACTTGCCCTGCGCGCGGCAAGCCTTGATCGCCAGCGACAGCAGCGCCTTGACGGCCGGATCGCGCTCGTCGAAGTCGGCCGCCAGCAGCGCCATGCCGGAGTCGCGGTCCAGGCCCAGGGTCAGCTGGGTCAGATCGTTGGAACCGATCGAGAAGCCGTCGAAGTGCTCCAGGAACTGGTCGGCCAGGATCGCGTTCGAAGGCACTTCGCACATCATGATCAGACGCAGTTCGTTTTCGCCGCGTACCAGGCCGTTCTTGGCCAGCAGGTTGACGACCTTCTCGGCCTGGCCGAGCGTACGCACGAACGGCACCATGATCTCGACGTTGGTCAGGCCCATGTCGTTACGCACGCGCTTCATCGCCTGGCATTCCATTTCGAACGCACCGGCAAAGTCATCGGCCAGGTAGCGCGCCGCGCCACGGAAGCCCAGCATCGGGTTTTCTTCGTCCGGCTCGTAGCGCGAACCGCCGATCAGCTTTTTGTACTCGTTCGACTTGAAGTCGGACAGGCGCACGATGACCGGTTTCGGCCAGAAGGCGGCGGCGATGGTGGCGATACCCTCGGCCAGCTTGTCGACGTAGAAGGCCTTCGGCGAGGCGTGGCCGCGCGCGACCGACTCCACCGCTTTTTTCAGGTCCGCATCGATGTTCGGGTATTCCAGAATCGCTTTCGGGTGAACGCCGATGTTGTTGTTGATGATGAATTCCAGACGCGCCAGACCGACGCCGGCATTCGGCACGGACTGGAAGTCGAACGCCAGCTGCGGATTGCCGACGTTGAGCATGATCTTGGTCGGCAGTTTAGGCAGCTCGCCGCGCGCCACTTCCGACACTTCCGTCTCCAGCAGGCCGTCGTAGATCTTGCCCTCGTCGCCTTCGGCGCAGGACACGGTGACGAAGGTGCCGTCCTTCAGGATGTCGGTGGCGTCGCCGCAACCAACGACCGCCGGCACGCCCAGCTCACGGGCGATGATCGCCGCGTGGCAGGTGCGGCCGCCGCGGTTGGTGACAATCGCCGAGGCGCGCTTCATGACCGGTTCCCAGTTAGGGTCGGTCATGTCGGCCACCAGCACGTCGCCCGGCTGCACGCGTTCCATGTCGGCCGCGTCGTGGATCACGCGCACGGGACCGGCGCCGATCTTCTGGCCGATCGCGCGGCCCGACGCCAGCACGGTGCCGCTCGATTTCAGCTTGAAGCGCTGCTGCACGTCGGTCGCCTTCTGCTGCGATTTGACGGTCTCCGGACGCGCCTGCAGGATATACAGTTTGCCGTCGCGGCCATCCTTGCCCCACTCGATGTCCATCGGACGGCCGTAGTGGTTTTCGATGATGACGGCGTACTTGGCCAGTTCCACAACTTCGGTGTCGTTCAGCGAGTAGCGGTTGCGCATTTCCACCGGCACGTCTACGGTCTTGACCGAGCGGCCAGCCTTGGCTTCGCTGGTGAACTCCATCTTCAGCAGCTTGGAGCCGATGTTGCGGCGGATGACAGGCGATTTGCCTTTTTCCAGCATCGGTTTGTGGACGTAGAATTCGTCCGGATTGACGGCGCCCTGCACCACCGTCTCGCCCAGGCCATAGCTGGAGGTGACGAAGACCACGTCCTTGAAACCGGATTCGGTATCGATGGTGAACATCACGCCGGCCGCGCCCAGGTCCGAACGGACCATGCGCTGCACGCCGGCCGACAACGCGACTTCGGCGTGGGTGAACCCTTTGTGGACGCGGTACGAGATCGCGCGGTCGTTGTACAGCGAGGCGAAGACGTGCTTCATCGCGTCCAGCACGTTTTCAATGCCGACGACGTTGAGGAAGGTCTCCTGCTGGCCGGCGAACGAGGCGTCCGGCAAATCCTCGGCGGTGGCCGAGGAACGCACGGCAAACGACATTTCGGTGCTCGAATCGGCGACCAGCTTGTCGTAGAACGTCTCGATCTCCTGCTGCAAGCGTGGCTGGAACGGGGTTTCGACGATCCATTGACGGATCTCGGCGCCCGCTTGCGCCAGCGCGCGCACATCGTCGATGTTCAAATCGGCGAGGCGGTCGGCAATGCGCTCGGCCAGCGGTTTGCCGCCGTCGATGCTATGCGACAGGAAGTCGCGGAATGCCTGCGCCGTGGTGGCGAAGCCGCCCGGAACCCGCACACCGGCTTCCGCCAGTTGGCTGATCATTTCGCCCAGCGAGGCGTTTTTGCCGCCGACGGATTCGACATCCGTCATGCGCAAATTTTCGAACGATGCGACATAAACCGCTTCGTTGTTTTGCTCCTTCAATGCTGCGTTAGACATGTTGACACCTTTTGATGATAGAAATCTTCTGGCGGTGCGCCGACGCTATACCTTCGCATTACTTGTTTCATTCTTGTTATTCTGGGCGTCGTGCAGCACAATCTTACCTATGGCGTCCATTCTACAGGCTGCGGCTCAAATTGACGATTCACAATCCTGACAGGCTTACATCACATGACACAAGAACAACGTCCTACCCTGCCGTCGTCCGCCCGCACCGTGTTCTTCGTCTCGGACGGCACCGGCATCACGGCTGAAACTTTTGGTCACTCGGTCCTGACCCAGTTCGAGATGCGCTTTCGCCAGGTGCGCCTGCCTTTCATCGATACGCTGGACAAGGCGCACGACGCGGCACGCAAGATCAACGAAGCATTTGCAACCGACGGTCAACGTCCGATCATCTTTTCAACGCTGGTGCAGACCCAGTTGTCGGACGTGATCCGCGCCTGCAAAGGCATGTATATGGACTTGTTCCAGACATTTGTTGCCCCGCTGGAACAAGAATTAAATGTCAAATCGACACACACGATCGGCCGCTCCCACAACATCGTGGACAGCGAGGAATACAAAAACCGCATCGAAGCGATCAATTTCTCGCTTGCGCACGACGACGGCCAGTCGCACAAGAACCTGGCCTCGGCCGACGTGATCCTTGTCGGCGTTTCGCGCTCGGGCAAGACGCCAACCAGCTTGTATCTGGCCATGCAGTACGGGATCAAGGCGGCAAACTATCCGCTGATCCCGGACGATTTCGAGCGCGGCAAGCTGCCGTCGTCGCTGTACGACTTCAAGCCGAAGATTTTCGGGCTGACGATCACGCCGGAGCGCCTGGCCGAGATCCGCAACGAGCGCCGCGCAGGCAGCAAGTACGCGTCGATCGAAAACTGCCGCTATGAGGTCAACGAAGCGGAAATGATGATGAAGCGCGAAGGCATCCGCTGGCTGTCGTCGACGACCAAATCAATCGAGGAGATTTCGACCACGATCCTTCAGGAGATCAAACCTAACCGTCGGGAGTACTGACATGATCCGACGCGCCGCGTTGACCGTGCTGTTGGGGGCTGTTGTCTTAAACGGGGCCGCGCAGGAGACGCCCTCCCTGGCGAAAGCCTATGAAGGACGGTTGAAGATAGGCGCCGCCATCGAACCGTCGCAACTGACGTCGGCCGAGGCGCCTCTACTGGCAGCGCACTTCAACAGCATCGTCGCCGAAAACGTCATGAAGCCGGCCGACATCCAGCCGAAGGAAGGCGCGTATAACTTCGCGCCGGCCGACAAGCTGGTGGCCTATGCCCAGGGGAGCGGCATCGCCATGCGCGGCCACACGTTGCTGTGGCATCTGCGCACGCCTGAGTGGATGTGGACCGACCGCGAAGGCAAACCGGCGTCGCGTGATCTGGTGCTGGCGCGCTTGAAGTCGCATATCGAAACGGTGGTTGGCCGCTACAAGGGCGCGGTGTACGCCTGGGACGTGGTCAATGAAGTCATCGACGAGAAGCAGCCCAACTGCCTGCGCAAGGACAAATGGTTCGCCGCCACCGGCGAGGACTACATCGAGCAAGCCTTCCGCTACGCCCACGCCGCCGATCCGAAGGCGCGGCTGTACATCAATGACTATTCTACCGACGAACCGGCCAAGCGCCAGTGTCTGGAGCGCGTCGTCAAGGGCTTGATCGCGCGCGGCGTGCCGGTGCACGGGGTCGGGCATCAAATGCATGTATCGGTGTTCGGACCGTCGACGGAAGCCATCGACGAGTCGCTGACCACTTTCGCGCGCTTAGGGCTGGAAAACCAGGTCACCGAGCTCGATGTCAGCTTGTACAAATATAAGGCCAAGTCGCTGTCGGACAGCGAGGAGAAGCTGCTCCAATTGCAGGGCGAGCGCTACGCGGCGCTGATGAAGGTGTTCCTGGCCCATCCGGAACTGCGCGCCGTCACGCTATGGGGCATCTCGGACAGCCACACCTGGCTCAACCACGGCGAGTATGAAGGGCGCCACGATTCGCCACTGCTGTTCGACCGCCGGCAAAAACCCAAGCCCGCCTACACCGGCATGCTGAACGCAGCAAAAACCATCACGAACTAGATATACAGACCACGGCGACAGCAAAAACCGCCGCGGGCATCTAGAAAAAATGCTGCCAGTCGGCGAGCCAGGCGGGAAATTCCTCGACCGGCATCGGCTTGGCGATGTAATAGCCTTGCGCGTAAGTGCAGCCCAGACCTTGCAGGAAGTCCCAATCCTGCTTGGTCTCGACGCCGACCGCGACCGACCGCCTATCCAGGCTGCGCGCGAGCCCCAAACATGAGCGCAGCACCGTGCCAATCGCTTGCTTCTTCGAGGCGCCGTCGACAAAGCTGCGGTCGATCTTCAACTCCGAGAACGGTATGCGCGCCAGCAGCTGCAGGTTGCTGCGCCCCGTGCCGTAATCGTCGATCGCCAGGCCGAAGCCTTTCATCCGCAGCCGCAGCAGCCGCTCGAGAAAGTGCGGGTCGGTCGTCAGCACCGCCGATTCGGTCATCTCGAAGGTGATGTAGTCGGGCAGGATGCTGTGCCGCGCCAGGCACGCCGCGATCTGCTCCATGAACTGCGGGTGCGCCAGCGTGCTCTGGTCGACGTTGATCGAAAACGAGATCGGAATGCCTTGATCATGCAAGACGCGGCAGGCCGCCACCGACTTTTCGATCATGCTCCAGTCGAGGAAGTCGATGCGGCGGTTCTGCTCCAGCGCCGGCATGAACGACGCCGGCCCCAGTACGCCATGCAGCGGATGACGCCAGCGCGCGAACATCTCCAGTCCCTTGACCTGCCCCGTCTCCAGCTCTATCTTCGGCTGGAAGAACGGATCGAATTCGCGCGCCTGCAGGCCCGCGCCCACTTCGGCAAACGACATCGGATGCACCTTGCCGGTGGCGGCGTGGGGCACCGGCCGGTGCAGATGATTGGCGACCAGCGCTTCGAGGCGGCTGCCGATGACCGGCTTGCCGATCGCGCCCAGCACGTCGACACCGTAGGCGTCAGCCATGGTTTCGACCGAGAACAGCACGGCGTTGGTTTGGGCGCCGACGATGATGATGCCGGCGCTGCTTTTTGCTTCACCCAGCCGGCGTATCAGTTCCAGCGCATCCATGCCGGGCAGCGCCAGATCGAGAATGGCGATATCGACCGGCGGCGTGATGCCGGCGCTGAAGTGGCGCAGCGCGGTGTAGCCGTCGGGCGCTTGCGTGATCCGGCCGACACCCAGGTGTACCAGGATATCGGCCAGCGCGTGCCGTTGTACCTGATCTCCTTCAGCCACCAGAAAATGCAACTGCGCGATATCCATGACGGCTCCGATCAAACGTTCTAGAGCTGATTCTGCCTGACTTGTTCGAAAAAGCATACTGCCGCGCATGCGGCGACGTTGAGCGACTCGACCTGGCCCAGATGCGGTATCACCACCTGATGGGTCGCCATCGATAGCAGATCGTCCGCCACGCCCTGCCCTTCGTGGCCGAACAGCCACGCGACCGGCTGCCGCAGATCGACATCGTACAAGCGCTGCGTGGCGTAGCCGCTGGTGGCAAGCGACGTCACTTTGGAGGCCGACACCAGCGCTGCCAGGTCGACGTTCTCGAAAATATCAAGCACAAAGTGCGCGCCCATCGCCGCCCGCAGCACCTTGGGCGACCAGCAGAACGCCGTACCGGCGCTGCAATAGACTTGTTTGATGCCAGCCGCCGCCGCGCTGCGCAGGATCGAACCGACGTTGCCCGGGTCTTGCACGTTATCGAGCAGCACCGCCGATACGGCCAGCGGCTCCGTGACGACGCGTTCCGGCGTCTGCACCGAGAACATCACGCCGACACCGTGTTCGACCTGGCTGACGGCGTTGTACAGCGCATCTGGCAGCGCCAGCACGTGCGCGTGCTTCGCTTCCAGCTGGCCGACGATGTCCATCACTTCCGGGTTGTGCAGCGCTGTCTCGCTGACGATGCACTGCTCCGGCAGGCCGCGCAATTGCAGGTACGCCTGGCAAAGGTGCACGCCGTCCAGCAAGGTGCGGCCGGACTTGCGGCGCGCCTGCGAACTGCCCGCCAGCTTGACCAGTTCCTTGTATTGCGCGTTGTCGCGCGAGGTGATGGTCTTCATGCATAGCCTCCGGCGGCCAGCAAGTCCATGGTTTGCGCGTTCTGCACCGCCGCTTGCACGACTTTTACCGTCTCGACGACCACGCCGTTGCGCAGCGCGTGCAACTCCAGCACCTCGCGCACCGGCGCGAACGAGCGGCGGTGAACCGGCGAGGCGCCGTGCTCGCGCAGGCGCTCCATGTGCAAGGCGGTACCGTAGCCCTTGTGCTGGTCGAAGCAGTAATGCGGATATCGCTCGTGCAGCGCCACCAGCGCGGCGTCGCGCGCGGTCTTGGCCAGGATCGAGGCCGCCGAAATGGCATCGACCTTGTCGTCGCCGCCGATGACGGCGATGCTCTGGATTTTCATGACCGGGCAGCGGTTGCCGTCGATCAGGGCCAGCGTGGGCACCGTCTTCAGCGCTTCCACCGCGCGCCGCATCGCCAGCATCGACGCCTGCAGGATATTGAGCTTGTCGATTTCCTCTTCCGACGCTTCGGCGATGGCCCAGGCCAGCGCTTGCGCCTTGATCATAGGCGCCAGCAGATCGCGCTTGGCTTCGGTCAGCTTTTTCGAGTCGCGCAGGCCGACGATGGGCCGCGAGACGTCGAGGATGACGGCGGCCGCGAACACCGGCCCGGCCAGCGGGCCACGGCCGGCTTCATCGACGCCGCAAATGATCTCGTCGGCCGAATCGGGCAGATCGTCGAACAGGCCGGGATGTTGATTTTTCACGTTGATTCTCTACTTCTACTTTGATATGACCTTGAGCACAGCCGCCGCGCTTTCCACCGCGCTGTTGCGCAGCAGGCTGTGATGCATGTCGCTGAAGCGCTGCACCAGCTTGAGACGGTGCGGCACGTCGCTCAGTTGCTTCCACATGGCGTCGGCCAGTCCCTGCGGGCTGGCGTCGTTTTGCAGCATCTCCGGCACCAAAAACTCGCGCGCCAGGATGTTCGGCAATCCTATCCACGGCTGGTAGCCGAAGTGGCGCAGGATCTGGTACTCGGCCGCCATCATTTTATACGCGATCACCATCGGCTTCTTGAACAGCGCCACCTCCAGCGACGCCGTCCCCGACGCCACCAGCACCGCGTCGGCCGCCGCGATGGCGGTATGCGACTGGCCGTCGAGCAGCTGGACTTCCACGTCCTGCAGGCCGGCCTGCGCCACCAGTTCGAGGAAATACTGGCGTTGGCGCTCGCCCGCCATCGGCGCGACAAAGCGCAACGAGCGGTCGCGCTGCTTGAGCAGTTTGGCCGCGCCGATAAACGCCGCCGTGTTGTACTTCAGCTCAGACATGCGGCTGCCCGGCATGATCGCCACCACGTTGGCGTCTTCCGGCAGGCCGAGGACGCGGCGCGCGGCCGCTTCGTCCGGCGCCATCGGTATCAGCTCGGCCAGCGGGTGGCCGACATAGCTGACCGGCACCCCCGCCTTGCGGTAGATCTCCTCCTCGAACGGGAAGACCACCAGCATGTGCGACACCGCCTTGACGATTTTCTTGATGCGGCCACCGCGCCATGCCCAGATCTGCGGCCCGATGTAGTGGATGGTCGGTATACCCGCATCCTTGAGCTGCATCTCCAGGCCCAGGTTAAAGCCAGGGTAGTCGGCGCCGATAAAGGCGGCCGGCCGCTCGGCCAACAGGCGGTCGCGCAATTCGTTCTGGATGCGTTTGATTTCCGGATAGCGCGGGATCACGGCCAGCAGGCCGCGCACGGTCAGCTTGTCCATCGAATAATGCGATTCGAAGCCCTGCGCGATCATATGCTCGCCACCGATGCCGTGGAAGCGCGCGTCCGGCAGATGCGGACGCAGTCCCGATAGCAGGCGCGCGGCCAGCACGTCGCCCGAAGGCTCGCCGGCGACGACCGCCAGCGACACGGGCGATCGCTCCGGCAGGTTCATATCAGCGGACGATGCCACGGCTGGCGATGCCGAGGAATTCGCGCATCGAGCGAATCTGCTCGGCGGCGGCAGGCGTCGCCTGCTCCTCTGCCAGCAGCGCGGCCTTGGCTTCTTCAAGCGTCAGGCCGGAGCGGTAAATCAGCTTATACGCGGTGCGGATACCGTTGATCTGCTCGCGCGTGAAACCGCGCCGCTTCAGACCCTCGATATTGACGCCGTGCGCCTGCGCCGGGTTACCGTTCAACAGCACGAATGGCGGCACATCCTGCGTCAGCGAGGTGCTCATGCCGACAAAGGCATGGGCGCCGATCTTGCAGAACTGGTGCACGTTGGCGAAGCCGCTCATGATCACCCAGTCGCCGATTTCTACGTGGCCGGCGATCTGCGCGTTGTTCGAAAAAATCGTGTTGCTGCCGACCTGGCAGTCGTGCGCCAGGTGCACGTAGGCCGAAATCCAGTTGTCGTGGCCGAGCGAAGTCACGCCCTTGTCCTGCACCGTGCCGGTGTTGAAGGTACAGAACTCGCGGATCGTGTTGCGGTCGCCGATGGTCAGCCGGGTCGGTTCGCCCGACCACTTCTTGTCCTGCGGGGCGGCGCCGATCGACGAAAACTGGAAAAACTTGTTATCGCAACCGATGCTGGTGTGACCTTCGATGACCACATGCGGACCGACGACGGTCCCCGAACCGATTTGCACGTTCGGCCCGATGACCGAGTACGGACCGACCTCGACGCTGCTGTCGAGTTCCGCTTTCGGGTCGACAATGGCGGTGGCGTGAATCTTCGACATGCTTACTTCCCCATCGGCTGGCTGGCGTCGACGGCGCTGCGGATGGTGCACATCAGTTCCGCCTCGAGCGCGAGCTGGCCGTCGACGGTGCCTACGGCCTTGTACTTCCAGATGCCGCGCGCGTGGCGCAGGATCTCGACGTTCATCACCAGCTGGTCGCCCGGTTCGACCGGACGCTTGAAGCGCGCGTTGTCGATGCCGACGAAGTACACCACCGAGTTCTCGTCCGGCTTGACGCCGATCGACAGGAACGACAGGATGGCCGCCGTTTGCGCCATCGCCTCGATCATCAGCACGCCCGGCATGACCGGCTTGTGCGGGAAGTGGCCGTTGAAGAATTCCTCGTTGACGGTGACGTTCTTGATCGCCGTGATGCGCTTGTTGGCCTCCCAATCCAGCACGCGGTCGACCAGCAGCATCGGATAACGATGCGGCAGGTACTGTTTGATCGCGTGAATATCCAGGCACTTCTTGGTGCAGGACGATTCGGTGGTTTCCGGAGTGGTGGTCATAATTATTTCTCTTCTTGATTCGTCAGTGTTTTAATTGTTTTTTCCAGCGCGCGCACCTTGTCGCGCATGGCCGACAGATTGCGCACGATGACGGCCGACTTTTCCCATTCGGCCGGCCGCGACATCGGGTAGTAGCCGATGTAGGTGCCGGGCTCCGTGAGCGAGCGCGGTATCATCGTCGACGGGCCGACATTCACGTGGTCGGCGATGGTGATATGGCCGTTGATCATGGCGGCGCCGCCGAAGGTGCAGTACTTTCCGACCGTGGTGCTGCCGGCCATGCCGACGCAGCCGGCCATCGCCGTATGTGCGCCGATGTGGCAGTTGTGGGCGATCTGGATCAGGTTATCGAGCTTGACGCCGTCCTCGATTACCGTGTCGGCCAAGGCGCCGCGGTCGACCGTGGTATTGGCGCCGATGTCGACGTCGTCGCCGATCATCACGCGTCCGGTCTGCGGAATCTTGATGTAGACGCCCTTCTCGTTGGCGAAGCCGAATCCGTCGGTTCCGATGACGGCGCCCGAGTGGATGATGCCGCGCGCGCCGATCTGGCAGTAGGCGTGGAAGGTGACGTTGGCGAAGAAGTGCGTGCCCTCGCCGATCACCGCTTCGCGCCCGATGTAGCAGCCGGCGTCGATGACGGCGTTCTCGCCGATCACGGCGCCAGCCTCCACCACCACCTTCGGTCCGATATGGGCCGAAGCGGCGACTTGCGCGCCCTCGCCGATGAAGGCGGTCGGATGGATGCCGGCCGGCGGCACGAAGGCCGTCAGCGAGTAGAAATACTGCGCCGCCTTGGCGAAGTAGACATACGGGTTGGGGGTGACGATGCGCGCGCCGGTGTAGCCGGCGGCGATGAATTCGTCATCGGCGGGCGAGACGATCAACGCCGCCGCCGCCGTCTGCAGCGCCTGGGCGCGCAGTTTGGTGTTGCTCAGAAAGCTGATGTGCGAAACGCCGGCGTCTGTCAATGGCGCGATCCCGGTCACTTCCAGGTTCGCGTCACCCATCAACTGACCGCCGAAGCGTTCGACCAATTCTCCCAGTCGAGTGCCCATCGGTGTATCCAATCTTGTGTGATTTATTTGTCTTTATCGAGCGCCGCCAGCACCTTGTCGGTGATGTCGATGCGGGGGCTCGCCCATACCGCGTCCTGCAGCACGATGTCGAAGCCTTCGACATTGGCCATCTGGCGGATGATCTTGGTGGCGCGGTCAGAGATGGCCTGGCGCTCCTCGTTGGTGCGCTGGCTCAGATCCTCGCGGAACTCGCGCTGGCGGCGCTGGTATTCCTTATCGAGTTCGAACACGTCGCGCTGGCGCTTGACGCGGTCGGCCTCGGACAGCGCCGGCGCTTCCTTCTCCAGCTTGTCGGACGCCGTCTTCAGGCGCCCGGCCATCTCCTGCATGGCTTTTTCGCGGCTCTTGAACTCTTCCTGCAGCTTCTCGCTGGCCAGCTTGGCCAGCTTGGACTCGTTGTAGATACGCTCGGGGCTGAGCCACGCGATGCGCGAGGCCGAGGTCTGGGCCTGCACCGGCGCCAATGCACTCCAGCCCAGTGCAAGCACGGCGAGATATTTGGTCAGATTAGCGGATGCAGTCTTCAACTTGTTTCTCCGAGGTAAATATTGGTGCGGTACGTCGTTCAAACGTGCCCGCATCAGAAGCCGCTACCCATCTGGAACTGGAAGCGTTCCAGGCGGTCGCCTTCCTTGGCGTTCAAAGGCTTAGCATAACTCAACTTGAGCGGACCGACCGGCGAAATCCAGCTGATACCCAGACCGGCGGAATAACGCAGCTGCTGCAGGCGCATCTTCTCGCCTTCCTGGTACACCTGGCCGCCGTCGACGAAGCCGAACCAGCGCAAACTGCGATCCTGCCCCGAACCCGGGAACGGCATCTGCAGCTCGGCGTTACCGATCAGGCGCGAGGCGCCGCCCAGCGCATCGCCGTAACGCGGATCGACCGCGCCCAGCGAGGAGCTCAGGTAACCGCGCACCGAACCGATACCGCCGCCGTAGAAGTTTTTAAACACCGGATACGAACTGTCGCGCAAGCCGCGGCCGTAATCGATCTCGCCCTTCAGCGCCAGGGTCACCTTCGAGAACAGCGGCTTGTACCACTGCTGCTCGTAGACCGCGCGGTAGTACTTCTGCTGGCCGATGATGTCCAGTTCCAGGTTGGCGCGCTGGTAGCGGCCGACCGTCGGCGTCAGCGCCGAGTCGCGGCTGTCGCGCGCCCACGCCATCGTCAGCGGTACGGCGTTGGTCTTGGCGCTGCCGATGCCGCTCTGGATGCCGGTAATGTCCCGCACATACTGCTGGAAGCGGGTCGGCGAAGTGGCGTCGGTCTCGATGTTCGAGCGTTCCAGGCCGATGCCGAAGAACACGGTGTCGACTTCGGAGAACGGCACGCCGTAGCTGACGCGTCCACCCTGCTGTTTAATCGTGTAGTAACCGGTGTTGAGCGCCGGCGGTTTTTGCGTACGCAGATAAATCTCGTACGAACGCGAGACGCCATCGTCGGTGTAATACGGGTCGGTCTGCGAGAACGAGATCGTGCGGCTGTACTTGGACGTGTTCAGTTCCATGCCGACGGTAGTGCCCGAGCCGGCGAAGTTGGCCTGCTGGATCGCCGCCTGGAAGGTGAACCGCTCCGACTGCGAGAACGCGCCGCCGATCTGGAAGTTACCGGTCGGCTTTTCGACCACGGTCAGGTTGACGTCGACCTGGTCGGACGTGCCCTGCGCTTCCGGCGTGTCCACGGTGACGTCCTTGAAGTAGCCCAGACGGTCGACGCGGTCGCGCGACAGCTTGATCTTGTTGGCGTCGTACCATGACGATTCGAACTGGCGGAACTCGCGGCGTATCACTTCGTCGCGCGAGGTGGTGTTGCCGGCGATGTTCATGTGGCGCACGTAGGCGCGCTTGCCCGGATCGATGAAGAAGGTGAACGCCACTTCGCGCTTGTCGCGGTTGATGTCCGGATTGGCGTTGACGTTGGCGAAAGCGTAGCCGAAGGTGCCGAGGCGGTCGGAAATGAGCTTGTTGGTCGCGGTCAGGCGCGCGCCGGAATAGGTTTCGCCGTTGCGCAGCAGGACCAGCGAACGCAGTTCTTCTTCGCGGCCGAAGGTCTCGCCCTCGAACTTGATGCCGGAGACAGTGTACTTCTCGCCTTCGGTGATGTTGATCGTGATGTAGATGTCCTTCTTGTCCGGCGTGATCGACACCTGCGTCGAATCGATGTTCATCTCGATGTAGCCGCGATCGAGGTAGAAGGACTTGAGCGACTCGATGTCGCCGGTCAGTTTGGTCTTGGAATACTGGTCGGCCTTGGTGTACCAGCTGAACCAGCCGCCGGTGTTGAGGGCCAGCTGCTCCTTGATCTCTTTATCCGAGAACACCTTGTTGCCGACGATGTTGATCTGCTTGATCTTGGCGACATCGCCCTCGTCGACCGCGAACGTGATGTTGACGCGGTTACGCTCGATCGGCGTGACGGTGGTGACGATCTTGACGCCGTACAGGCCGTGCGACAGGTACTGGCGCTTCAATTCCTGCTCGGCGCGGTCGACCGACGCCTTGTCGAAAATCTTGGCCTCGCCGACGCCGATGTCCTTCAGCGCCTTGACCAGCGTGTCTTTTTCAAATTCCTTGGTGCCGGTGAACTCCACCTTGGAGATGGCCGGGCGCTCCTCGACCAGCACCACCAGCACCTGGCCGTCGGCTTCCAGCTTGACGTCCTTGAAGAAACCGGTGGCGTACAGCGCCTTGATGGCGGTGACGCTCTTGTCGTCGTTGAAGGTCTCGCCCACCCGCACCGGCAGGTAGCTGAACACCGTACCGGCCTCCGTACGCTGAATACCTTCGACGCGGATGTCCTTGATGACGAACGGTTCGATCGCCATGGCACGCCCGGCGCACAGCGCCAGGACGGCGGCGCCGATCAGGCTGCGGCGTAAAGAAGGTGAAGTAATACGGTCAGAATATAATTTCATTGGGGTTATTCAATGGCTAAATCAACGAACTACTTTATAAAAGCCGGGCGACGTCGTTAAATACCGCCAACAGCATTAACGTCATCAGCAAACCGATGCCAACTCGCTGTGCAATCTCATTAAAACGTTCCGGCACAGGACGCCCAGTTAAAACTTCCAGCGAATAATACAGCAAATGCCCCCCATCTAGAACCGGAATCGGTAGCAAATTCATTACCCCTAAACTGATGCTGATGAAGGCGATAAAGCTTAAATAACTGACCACGCCCATGCGCGCGGTCTGGCCGGCGTAGTCGGCGATCGTGATGGGGCCGGTAACGTTCTTGAGCGAGACCTCGCCGACGATCATCTTGCCGATCATCTTCAACGTCATCGTACAAGTGTCCCAGACGCGGGCGACCGCCTTGCTTACCGCCTCGAGCGGGGACGATGGCACGACGATCATATCCGGCTGCAAAGCGACGTAAGCGCTGATCTTACCGACTGTTACAGTTCCTTTGCCGCTTTTTGCCTGCTCGGCCTGGGGCGTCATCGCCAGCGTGACCGGCTGGCCGGCGCGGCGTACCACCACATCGACCGTCTTGCCGGCCGACGCGCGGATGATGTCGATGAAGGCGATGCCGTCTGCCACCGGCGTGCCGCCGACCGACAGCAGCAGGTCGTCGACCCGCAAACCCGCGCGCTCGGCCGGACCGCCGGGCAGCACCTGCTGCACCACCGGCGCCGGACGCGCCACGCCGAGGCCCAGTTTGCCCAGCACGTCGCCTTCGAGGTCGAGCGCGGCCAGCACCTCGGCCGGCAGCACGAAGTGCATGCGGCCCTCGCCCGGACGTTCGACCGTCAGGCGCGCTTCTTTCTTGTCGATGGCCGACTGCATCAGGCTCCAGCGCAGCTCGGACCACACGGCCACCGGCTGCTCGTTGACGGCGGTGACCAGGTCGCCGCTGCGCAGGCCGGCGCGCCAGGCCGGCGTGGCGGCGCCGGCTGCCGGGGCGGGTGCGGATGCCGACGCCGCGTCGGCGACAACGTCGGCCGTCTCGCTGGCGTGCACGCTGATCTTGCTGACCGGCTCCTCGACGCCATACATATACAGGCCCGCGAACAGCACGATCGCGATCAGGAAATTGGCCAGCGGGCCGGCGGCGACAATGGCGATGCGCTTCCACACGTTCTGGCGCGTGAACTCGCGTTTCAGGTCGGCGTCGGGCAAGTGGGCCAGGTCGCCTTCGCGGGCGTCGAGCATCTTGACGTAGCCGCCCAGCGGCAGCGCCGACACGGCCCATTCGGTCTGGTCGGGGCCGAAACGGCGCGACCACACGACCTTGCCCATGCCGACCGAGAAACGCAGCACCTTGACGCCGCACCAGCGCGCCACCAGATAATGACCCAACTCGTGGAAGACGATCAGGGAGCCGAGGCAGACGACAAACGCCAGCACCGTTTGCAGGAAGTTCATTTTGCCAGCCCGGCGATGATGGTTTCAGCGGCGTCGCGCGCCAGCGCGTCCTGCGCCATGACCGCTTCGATGCTGTCGGCGGCGCCGTGCGGCAGCGCGTTCACCACCTGCGCGATCACGCGGTCGATCTGGCGGAAGCCGATCTTCAGGTCCAGGAAGGCCTGCACGGCGATCTCGTTGGCCGCGTTCAGCAGCGCCGGCGCGGTGCCGCCGGCGCGCAAGGCGTCGAAAGCCAGCGCCAGGCACGGGAAGCGGGCGTAGTCGGGACGCTCGAACTGCAACGTGGCGATCTGCGTCAGGTCAAGCTGGGCGACGCCGGAATCGATGCGCTCCGGGTAGGCCAGCGCGTGGGCGATCGGCGTACGCATGTCCGGATTGCCCAACTGCGCCAGCACCGAGCCGTCGACATACGACACCATCGAATGAATCACCGACTGCGGATGGATGACGACCTCGATCTGGTCGGCCGGGGCGCCAAACAGCCAGTGCGCCTCGATCACTTCCAGGCCCTTGTTCATCATCGTGGCCGAGTCGACCGAAATCTTGCGGCCCATCGACCAGTTGGGATGCTTGCAGGCCTGTTCCGGCGTGACGGCGTCGAGCGTCTCGACCGCGCGCGTCAGGAACGGCCCGCCGGAAGCGGTCAGCAGGATCTTGGCGACGCCGCTGCCGCCGGGCCGGCGGCCGTACGACGACGGCAGGCACTGGAATATCGCGTTGTGCTCGCTGTCGATCGGCAGCAGCACCGCGCCCGCTTCGGCGGCGGCGTCGATGAACAACTGGCCGGACATGACCAGCGCTTCCTTGTTCGCCAGCAGCACTTTCTTGCCGGCGCGGGCGGCGGCCAGGGTCGGCGCCAGGCCGGCGGCGCCGACGATGGCCGCCATGACACTGTCGACCTCGGGCGCGCTGGCGATGGCGCACAATGCCGCCTCGCCATATTCGACCTCGGTGTTGACGCCGGCCGCGCGCAGCAGCGCGGTCAGGCGTTGGGCGGCGTCCGCCGTGCCGACCACGGCGCGGACCGGACGAAACTGGATGCACTGCGCGGCCAGTTCGTCGACGCGGCTGTGCGCCGACAGCGCGTAGACCGCATAGCGCTCGGGATGGCGGGCCAGCACGTCCAAGGTGGACACGCCGATCGAACCGGTGGCGCCAAGGATGGTGATGCGTTGCATAGGGATGTCTTTCAGAGCCAGGCGGTCAGCAACGCGGCCAGCGGCAGCACGGGTATCAGCGCGTCGACACGGTCGAGCACGCCCCCGTGGCCCGGCAGCAGGTTGCTGCTGTCCTTGATGGCGGCGCGGCGTTTGAGTTGGGATTCGAACAGGTCGCCGATGACGGAGGCGGCCACGATGACCAGCAGCGCGAGCAGGGTCAGCGCCCAGCCGAAGCGCGCCTGCAGGCGCACGGCAAAGGTGTCCTGCAGCCATGGCGCAGAGCCGGCAACAACGATGGTCAGCGTAGCGATCGCCAGCACGGCGATGCCGCCGCCGATGGCGCCCTCCCACGATTTACCGGGGGAGATGGTCGGCGCCAGCTTGCGCTTGCCGAAGGCCTTGCCGGAAAAATAGGCGCCGATGTCGGCAATCCACACCAGGGCCAGCACCGACAGCAGGTACACCGGCGACTTCAGGTACAGGCCGACGATGGCGAAGAAGCAGGCGAAAATGGCAAAACTGAAGGTGATGGCCATCGACCAGTTGGCCGCGCCCTTGAGCGGCGGCAGCCCCAAGCCCAGCGTTGGAGCGTAACGAATCAGCCACAGCAGCGCGGCCACGCCGTACAGCGCGGTGACGGCGCCCGGCTTGGCGCTGTACATCAGCAGCACGAACAGGCCGCAGCTGACCACGCCGGTGACCTGGGCGGCCGTGGGCGACAGCCCGAACAGGCGGGCGCCCTCCCACATCGCGGCGCCGACAAACAACGTGACGACCACGGCAAAGGCGGGGAAATAATTGAAGAACAGGACCGGCAGCAACACCGCCAGCAAGAGCACCGCGGTAATAATCCGTGTTTTCAGCATTAGTTTTTCTTTTCCGCCAGTTGCGCGCCGGTGCGGCCGAAACGGCGCTCGCGGTGCTGGTAGGAGGCGATCGCCTCGTCAAGGCATTCGATGGAGAAATCGGGCCAGTAAATGTCGGTGAAGAACAGTTCGGTGTAAGCCTGCTGCCACAGCAAGAAATTGGAAATGCGCTGTTCGCCGCCGGTGCGGATGAACAGGTCCGGCTCGGGCGCGTACGCCATCGCCAGGTGCGGCGCCAGTTGTTCCTCGGTGAAGTTGCCGGCGCCCGGATGGGCGGCCACCATCTTGCCGACCGCTTGCATGATGTCCCAGCGCCCGCCGTAGTTGGCGCACACGGTGACGGTCATGCGGGTGTTGTTGGCGGTCTTGCGCTCGGCGCTGGCGATCATGCCTTGCAGCTTGGCGTCAAAGCGGCTCAGGTCGCCGACGACTTTCAAGCGGATATTGTTGGCGTGCAGCTTGGAGACTTCGCGGTCGAGCGCCGTCACGAACAGGCGCATCAGCAGCGACACTTCCTCCTCCGGCCGGCGCCAGTTTTCGGAGCTGAAGGCGAACAGCGTCAGGTATTCCACGCCGCGACGGGCGCACGCCTCGACCACGGTGCGCACCGCCTCGACGCCCTTGACGTGGCCGGCCACGCGCGGCAGAAAGCGCTTGGTCGCCCAGCGGCCATTGCCATCCATAATGATCGCCACGTGACGCGGCACATTCGGGGCTTCCGGAACCTCGGTAGTCGAACTCGTATATTTCATGAAAACTTTGGTGCCAAAGTATAAAGTATTGCAGGTGTGACGCGAAAAAACAAGACGCCGTGAAAGCGGACGCCGCCCGGACGCGTCGAAGCGGCCGGGCGGCGGGCGGTCAGGCCGCGCTGAACTTAAACCGTCAGCACTTCTTTTTCTTTTTCGACAACCATCTTGTCGATGTCGGCGATGAACTTGTCGGTCAGCTTTTGCACGTCGTCGGAGGCGCGGCGCTCGTCATCTTCCGAGATTGCCTTGTCCTTGACCAGCTTTTTCAGCGATTCATTGCCATCGCGGCGGATGTTGCGCACGGCGATCTTGGCGTCCTCGGCTTCGCTCTTGACCAGCTTGACCATCTCCTTGCGGCGCTCTTCGGTCAGCGGCGGGGTCGGCACGCGGATCATGTCGCCCTGCGACGACGGGTTCAGGCCCAGGTCGGCGTCGCGGATGGCTTTTTCGATGGTCGAGGCCATTTTCTTTTCGAACGGCTGCACGCCGATGGTGCGCGCATCCATCAGGGTGACGTTGGCCACCTGGGTCAACGCGGTCGGCGAACCGTAGTACTCGACCATCACGTGGTCGAGGATGCCGGTGTGGGCGCGGCCGGTGCGCACCTTGGCCAGATCGGCGCGCAAGGTTTCCAGCGATTTGGTCATGCGTTCTTGCGCATTCTTTTTAACGTCAGCTACGGACATTGCTGCTCTCCTGTGATCGGATATTGAATATGGTGATACTGCTAACTAAATAACAGCGTTAAACGTGGACCAGTGTACCCTCATCCTCGCCCATGATGACGCGTGCGAGCGCGCCCGGCTTGGTGATGGAGAACACTTTGATCGGCAATTTCTGGTCGCGGCACAGCGCGAAGGCGGTCGCGTCCATCACTTGCAGGTGCTTGGCGATCGCCTCGTCGAAGGTGATGGTCTGGTACAGCGTGGCGTTCGGGTCCTTCTTCGGATCGGCGGTGTACACGCCGTCGACCTTGGTGGCCTTCAGCACGATCTCGGCGCTGATCTCGGAACCGCGCAGCGCGGCGGCCGTGTCGGTGGTGAAGAACGGGTTGCCGGTGCCGGCCGCGAACACCACGACCTTGCCCTCTTCCAGGTACTGCAGTGCCTTCGGGCGCACGTACGGCTCGACCACCTGCTCGATGCCGATGGCCGACATCACGCGCGCGGTGATGCCGACATGGCGCATGGCGTCGGCCAGGGCCAGCGCGTTCATGACGGTGGCCAGCATGCCCATGTAGTCGGCGGTGGCGCGGTCCATGCCTTGGGCGCCGGGTGCGACGCCGCGGAAGATGTTGCCACCGCCAATGACGATCGCCAGTTCCACGCCCATTTTCGCGACCTCGGCCACATCGGCGACCATCCGTTCGATCGTGCCGCGGTTGATGCCGTAAGGATCATCGCCCATCAGGGCTTCGCCGGACAGTTTAAGGAGGACGCGCTTGTAGGCTGGTTTGGACATGAGACGGGGCTCCTAAAGTGTGTGGGGTTGATTCAGGGATGGCTGCCGGCGCCTATCATACCTTGAGATAGGCGCGACGGCCGCCGGGGACAACTGGTGTTACGGACAAGATTATCTTGTCGGGCTAAAAAAACGGGCCTCTCGGCCCGTTTTCACTATTAACCCTGGGAAGCGGCCATCTGAGCGGCCACTTCAGCAGCGAAGTCATCCACTTTCTTCTCGATGCCTTCACCGACGACGTACATCGTGAACGATTTCACGGTGGTCGCTTTTTCCTTCAGCATCTGTTCGATCGACTGCTTGTCGTTCTTGACGAACGCCTGGTTCAGCAGCGACACTTCCTTCAGATACTTCTGGACCGAACCTTCGAGGCGCTTGGCGACGATTTCCGGCGACTGCGCCGGCTTGCCGGCGGCGGCGGCGGTGGCTGCATCTTCGTCGGCCTTCAGTTGGGCGACCGAGCGCTCTTTTTCGATCAGTTCGGCTGGAACCTGGTCGGCCGACAGCGAGACCGGCTTCATCGCGGCGATGTGCATGGCCACGTCTTTACCGACTTGCTCGTCGGCGCCGTCGAACTCGACGACCACGCCGATACGGGTGCCGTGCAGGTACGACGCCAGTTTGGCGGTCGTTTCGAAGCGCTGGAAGCGGCGGATCGACATGTTTTCGCCGATTTTACCGATCAGGGCTGCGCGCACTTCGTCCAGGGTCTGGCCGTTGCCAGCTGGCAGGGCCAGCAGCGCGGCGACGTCGGCCGGGTTGTTTTCGGCGACCAGCTTGGCGGCGGTGTTGGCCAGGTTCAGGAAGTCGTCGTTCTTGGCGACGAAGTCGGTTTCCGAGTTCACTTCGATCAGTGCGCCCACGCCGTTGGCGATGTAGGTGGCGACCACGCCTTCGGCGGTCACGCGCGACGACGCTTTCGAGGCCTTGCCGCCCAGCTTGACGCGCAGGATCTCTTCAGCACGACCCATGTCGCCTTCGGCTTCGGTCAGTGCTTTTTTGCATTCCATCATTGGCGCGTCCGTCTTGGCGCGCAGTTCGCCTACCATTGCTGCAGTAATCGCTGCCATAGTGTTTCTCCTGTATTCGGTATTCGGTGGAAGGGGAGCGGCCGGTCAGCCCTGCTCTACCCATTTACGTTAAAAAAAAGGGGGAGCTGTTGGCCACCCCTTTTTCCTTACAGCTTACAGCCAGTTCGGAACAATTAAGCCTGTTCGTTCACTTCGACGAATTCGTCGCCTGCTGCGGCTTTGACCATTTCAACTACTTCGTTACCGGCGGCTGCACGGCCTTCCAGGATCGCATCTGCAACGCCACGGGCGTACAGCGTGATGGCTTTCGACGAGTCGTCGTTGCCTGGAATGACGTACTGAACGCCTTCTGGCGAGTGGTTGGTATCGACCACGCCGATGACCGGGATGCCCAGTTTAGCGGCTTCGGTGATGGCGCCTTTATGGTAGCCGACGTCAACGACGAAGATTGCGTCAGGAACGCCGCCCATGTCCTTGATACCGCCGATCGATTTTTGCAGCTTGATCATTTCGCGCTGGAACATCAGGCCTTCTTTTTTCGACAGCTTCTCAACCGAACCGTCTTCGATCTGGGCTTCCATGTCTTTCAGGCGCTTGATCGAGGTCTTGATGGTTTTGAAGTTGGTCAGCATGCCGCCGAGCCAACGCTGATCGACGAATGGAACGCCTGCGCGTGCCGCTTCGGCCGCGATGATTTCGCGGGCTTGACGCTTGGTGCCGACCATCAGGATGGTGCCGCGGTTCGAAGCAACCTGCTTCACGTGTTTCATCGCCTCTTGATACATACCCATCGTCTTTTCCAAGTTGATGATATGGATCTTGTTGCGGTGACCGAAGATGAACGGTGCCATCTTTGGGTTCCAGAAACGGGTTTGGTGACCAAAGTGGACACCGGCTTCCAGCATTTCGCGCATCGTTACGGACATATTTAACTCCAGGGTTGGGTCTGGAATCCGATCAGTCACCATAGAGGCACCCTTGTCGATCGGATTCGCGTTTATGAATAAACAATAATTTAACTACACATCGCCTGAACCGAAAGTCAAATTCAAGCAACCCGAGATTCTACCCTGAAAACAGCCACTTAGGCAAGTCCGCGCCGCTGGCGCGGTGTGCCCCGCAGCGCCCGGCAACTTGCCCTGGACAAAAAAAGCGAACGCGACCGCAATACAACGGTCGAAACGTTAAATTGTAACATTCGGAAATTAATTGTTCTGGATCACTCGAATCATAAGCAATTTGTAATATCATTCGCAAAAGATTAGTGCCGCTGCATTAAGACACTTGCCTTTTTGAAAGTCTGCTAAAATTGCAATGTTGTGTTTCGGAGAGTATTTAATGTCTACCCTTTTTGCCATTACCCTGGCGGCTGCGGCCACCGTTCAACCCAGCTGCTCATGGGATCGGCCGGGGGCCAATCCGTACACCGGCAACGCCGACGCCGCGATCGACCGCTATACAGACATCCCGGAACGCACCCGCGTCAAACTCAAGCACCGCCTGAATTATGGCAATCCGGACGAGACCGTCAGCATCACGCGCGACGCCATCACCGGCAAATATGCTTACGATCCCGCGATCCGCGACATGCACTTCGGCGCCGCCTCCGTGTGCCACAGCGTCACCCGCAGCAAGTGGTCCGCCAGCCGCAACGAGCCGGGCGCCGTCTACTGCGTCGACCAGCATTGCATTTTGGTACCGAAAATCTGCGGTAACGTCAGCCGCATCGTGCGTCCGCGCCCTGCCGTGGCGCAACTGCCGCCGCCAGCCGCCGCCACGCCGCCGAACTGGAACGAGCACGTCGGTGACACCGACCTCGGCCTGATCGACGCGCCCATCGTCGAGGACGTGCCCAACCTGCGCACCGCCGGCTTCCTGCCAGCGCCGGTGGCCCAGGCCCCGGTCGAGGAACGGGTGGTCGAGCAGCCCTTCGTCAACCGGCCGGTGCCGGGCAACCAACCGATCTTCCCGGGCGGCAGCGTGCGTCCGATCGTCCCGCCACCACCGGGCGTGCCGCCTGTCACCCCGGTGCCGGAGCCGGAAACCTACGCCATGCTGTTGAGCGGCCTGGGCCTGCTGGGCTTTGCCGCGCGCCGCAAGCGCCGCGCAGCCGCCGCGGCAGCCGCCAAGACCGCCTGAGTCGGGTCGCTGGAGCCGGGCGACCAGTGCCTGGCCGGGACCGATTCCGCCACAACCCGGCCGTTGCCGCACGCGACGCCCCCGGCGTCGTTTATAATTTCAGCATATTTGCACGCCGCGACGGACGAAAGTCCGCTCGCCGCCTGCGTTTTTACCGTTTACCTTGCTGATTGCGATCCTCTATGTCTATCTCCATCAAATCCGCCGAAGATATCGCCGGCATGCGTGTGGCCGGCCGCCTGGGCTCCGAAGTGCTGGACTACATCACCCCCTTCGTCAAGGCCGGCGTGACCACCGGCGAGCTGGATCGCCTCTGCCACGAATACATGGTCAACGTGCAGGGCACCATTCCGGCGCCGCTGAACTACTGCCCGCCCGGCTACACGCCGTACCCGAAGGCGATCTGCACCTCGGTCAACGACGTCATCTGCCACGGCATCCCCGGCGACAAGGTGCTCAAGAGCGGCGACTCGGTCAACCTCGACATCACCGTCATCAAGGATGGTTACCACGGCGACAACAGCCGCATGTTCCTGATCGGCGAACCGTCGATCATGACCAAGCGCCTGTCCGACATCACCTACGAATGCATGTGGCTGGGCATCGCCAAGGTCAAGCCGGGCGCGCACCTGGGCGACATCGGCCACGCCATCCAGCAACACGCGGAAAAAGCCGGCTACAGCGTGGTGCGCGAGTTCTGCGGCCACGGCATCGGCAAGATCTTCCACGAGGAACCGCAAGTGCTGCACTACGGCCGTCCCGGCACGCTCGACGAGCTCAAGCCGGGCATGATCTTCACCATCGAGCCGATGATCAATGCCGGCAAGCGCGAAATCCGCGAAATGGGCGACGGCTGGACCATCAAAACCAAGGACCGCAGCCTGTCGGCGCAATGGGAACACACCATCCTGGTCACCGAGACCGGCTATGAAGTGCTGACCTTGTCGGCCGGCAGCCCGCCGCCGCCGGCGTTCATCACGAACGCCGCCGCTGCCGCCGTCGCGGCGTAAGCGCACATGTCGGCGGTCGTTATCAAGAACGAACTGCGCGAGCAGCTCAAGCGCCAGCTCAAGGCCGATCGCCAGATCGTCATCGCCGGCTTCCAGGCCGACGGCATGCCGGAAAAGCTGCTGCGCAGCCTGCGCCAGAGCGTCGACGCGGTGCTGACGACGGCCTGGCACGAAGCGCGCCTGCCCGCCAACACGGCGCTGATCGGCGTCGGCGGCTACGGCCGCGGCGAGCTGTTCCCCTACTCCGACGTCGACCTGCTGATCCTGCTCGAGGAGGCGCCCGACGCCCCCACCACCGCCAAGCTCGAGGAACTGGTGCAACTGCTGTGGGACCTGGGGCTGGAGATCGGCCACAGCATCCGCACCGTCGATGAATGCCTGACCGAATCGGCCGCCGACATCACCGTACAAACCAGCCTGCTCGAGGCGCGCATCATCTGCGGCGACGAGCAATTGTTCGAACAGCTGCAGCGCCGCTACGACGCCGCGATGGACCCGCGCGCCTTCTACCACGCCAAGCTGTTGGAGATGCGCCAGCGCCACGCCAAGTACGAGGACACCGCCTTCAGCCTGGAGCCGAACTGCAAGGAAAGCCCGGGCGGCCTGCGCGACCTGCAGGTGATCCTGTGGCTCGTCAAGGCCGCGCGCCTGGCCAACTCCTGGCGCACCCTGGCCACCAGCGGCCTGATCACCCAAACCGAGGCCAAGCAGCTGATGGAAAAGGAGCGCGCCTTCAAGGACATCCGCGTGCGCCTGCATTTGCACGCGGGACGGCGCGAGGACCGGCTGGTGTTCGACATCCAGACCGCCATCGCCGAGTCGCTGGGCTTGCAGGCCACCGGCAGCGGTCCGGGCATGCGGCGCGCCAGCGAATATCTGATGCAGCGCTACTACCGGGCCGCCAAGACCGTCACCCAGCTCAACACCATCCTGCTGCAAAACATCGAGGAACGGCTGTTCCCACAGGAAGAGCTGGCCGCGCCGATCAACGCCCGCTTCAACGATCTGAACGGCCTGATCGACATGCGCGACGACGACACCTTCGTGCAGACGCCGTCTGCGATGCTGGAGATTTTCGTGCTGATGACCGAGCGCCCGTCGCTCAAAGGCATGACCTCGCGCACCATGCGCGCGCTGTGGCACGAGCGCTTCCTGATCGACACCGCGTTCCGCGCCGATCCGGTCAACCGCGCGCTGTTCCTGCGCATCCTGCAGGCGCCGCAGGGCATCATCCACGCGCTGCGGCGCATGAACGACCTGTCGATCCTGGGCCGCTACCTGCCCAACTTCCGCAAGATCGTCGGCCAGATGCAGCACGACCTGTTCCACGTCTACACGGTCGACCAGCACATCCTGATGGTGGTGCGCAACATGCGCCGCTTCACGATGGCAGAGCACGCGCACGAGTATCCGTTCTGCAGCCAGTTGATGGCCAACTTCGCGCAACCGTGGCTGTTGTACCTTGGCGCGCTGTTCCACGACATCGCCAAGGGGCGCGGCGGCGACCACTCCAAACTGGGCACCGTCGACGCCCAGCAGTTCTGCAGCGAGCACGGCATGAGCGCCGAGGACACCGAACTGGTGGTGTTCCTGGTCGAGCAGCACCTGGCCATGTCGCAGGTGGCGCAGAAGCAGGACCTGTCGGACCCGGACGTCATCGCCGCCTTCGCCAGGACGGTGGGCGACGAGCGCCACCTGACCGCGCTGTACCTGCTGACGGTGGCCGACATCCGCGGCACCAGCCCCAAGGTGTGGAACGCCTGGAAGGCCAAGCTGCTCGAGGACCTGTACCGCATCACCTTGCGCGTGCTGGGCGGCGAGCCGCACAGCGCCGACCACGAACTGAAGAACCGCCAGCAGGAAGCCTTGGCCACCTTGCGCCTGTACGGCCTGGGGCCGGACGCGCACGAGGCGTTCTGGCGCCAGCTCGACGTCGCCTACTTCCTGCGCCACGACGCCTCCGACATCGCCTGGCAGACGCGCGCGCTGTACGACCGATTCACCAGCGACAAGCCGATCGTCAAGTGCCGCCTGGCGCCGATCGGCGAAGGCTTGCAGGTCGCCGTCTACATCCGCGACCAGCCGGACCTGTTCGCGCGCATCTGCAGCTATTTCGACCGCAAGAATTTCAGCATCCTCGACGCCAAGATCCACACCACGCGCCACGGCTACGCGCTCGACACCTTCCTGGTGACCGAGCAGAACTTCGCCAAGAGCTACCGCGACATCATCAACCTGATCGAGCACGAGCTGAGCGGCGTGCTGACCCATCCGGAGCCGCTGAGCGCGCCCGGCAAGGGCCGGCTGTCGCGGCTGTCGCGCACCTTCCCGATGCAGCCGACGGTGGACCTGCGCCCGGACGAGCGCGGGCAGTACTACCTGCTGTCGATCGCGGCCAACGACCGCACCGGCCTGCTGTATGCGATCGCCAACGTGCTGGCCAAGTACCGCCTCAACCTGCATACGGCCAAGGTCATGACCCTGGGCGAGCGGGTCGAGGACGTGTTCCTGATCGACGGGCCGGCGCTGGGCAATGCCCGCAGCCAGCTGCAACTGGAAACCGATTTGCTCGAGGCCATCAAGGTATAAACCACACCGTTCACCATTATAGAAAAGCATCATGTCAGAAGAATTATTACGCCTGTCCAAACGCATGTCCGAACTGGGCCTGTGCTCGCGCCGCGAAGCCGACGAGTGGATAGCGCGCGGCTGGGTCCGGGTCGATGGCCAGGTCATCTCCGAACTGGGCAGCAAGGTCTACCCTAGCCAGAAAGTCACCGTCGAGCGCCAGGCCGCCGCCGAGCAATCCAAGCGCGTCACGGTGCTGATCAACAAGCCGATGGGTTACGTCAGCGGCCAGGCCGAGGACGGCTATCAGCCGGCCGTGGTGCTGGTCAAGCCGGAAAACCGCTGGCCGGACGATCCGTCGCCCGAGCTGTTCCACCCGACCCAGCTGCGCTCGCTGGTGCCGGCAGGCCGCCTCGACATCGATTCGGTCGGCCTGCTGGTGCTGACCCAGGACGGCCGCGTGGCCAAGCATTTGATCGGCGAGACCACCAGCGTCGACAAGGAATACCTGGTGCGCGTGGAGTACACCAAACCGGGCAAGCTGCCCGACAGCGACCTCAAAAAACTCAACCATGGCCTGTGGATGGACGGCAAGCCGCTGCTGCCGGCCAAGGTGCGCTGGCAAAACGACGACCAGCTCAGCTTTACTTTGCGGGAAGGCAAGAAGCGCCAGATCCGCCGCATGTGCGACATGGTCGGGCTCAAAGTGCTCGGTTTGAAAAGGGTACGCATCGGCAAGGTCAAACTGGGCGACCTGCCGGTCGGCCAATGGCGCTACCTGCGTCCCGAAGAGCAGTTTTAAGCAGCGGCCGAGGAGCGCCGACCGCGCCCTACCCGGCGTGCGCGTGGACCAAACCGCACAGTCAACGAAATATTCTCACTGTTTATTGCTATTTAGCAAGCCAAGTGCGCGAATAACTTGTAAACTGTTCGGACCGACCTCGCATTGCTGAAGTCACAATCAAAGAGATATGCCGTCGTGAACGATCCCATACCCAACGAAATTCGCCGGGGCCCGCCCAGCCTAAAAGATGCTGTGGAGCCCATACCGGCGGGTTCGAAGCCGCATGACATGACTGATGAGCATGACATCGGCGACTCGCTGACCCTGCTCGCCGACAACGGCGACCCGGTGTCGATCTACCCGGCCAGCACCACCAATGTGGTGATGGCGCGCATCCGCTCGGTCGATCCCGACAATCCGCGCTTTGTGCTTGAACTGAACGAGGGCGAATTCCTGCCGCCCGGCGAAGCGACCTTTGTCGCCTGGCTGCGCTCGGCGAAGATCCAGTTCAAGCTGAGCTCGGACGAGTGGGCCTGCCAGCCCGGCGTGCCGACCCTGATCCCGCTGGGCTTCCCGCTCAAGTGCCTGGTGCTGAACCGGCGCGCCTCGACCCGGCTCGAAACACCGCTGGGCATCTACTACATGGCCTCGTTCGTGTTGAACGGCAAGCCGTACGAATTGCAGCTGTACGACTTCTCGTCCGGCGGCGTCGGCATGCGCGCGCCGCCGCGCGACTGCGTCGGCCTGCACGTGGGGCGCAAGCTGCAGCGGGTACGGCTCGAGCTTGGTCCGGATTCGGTCATGATCGCCGACCTCGAGGTGCGCCTGTCGCGCACCTTCCGTTCCTTCCTGCTGGGCGAACAGGTGCAGATCGGTTGCCAGTTCACCAATCTGTCACCGGGCATGCGGGACGAGCTGACCCGCCTGCTCGACAAGCTCAACGCCAACCGCCAACGCTAGTTCGTTAGCACCAATGTGGTGCGCTCGCATCTCGCCGCACCACGATGGGGCGGCGCGCCCATCGCAACCGCCATCGATTCCGATACCGCCCCGGGTTCAGCTTAGTTTATCGGCATAACTCTTGCTTGTAAGTCAGGAGCAGATAACGATAAGCCAGAACAGGGAGTACATGAGCACCACCGCGGCAGAGACCGAACCGCCCCAGCGCATCGTCAAGATCCGGCGCGACTACAACACCTGGGTGGCCAACGAAACGATCGAGGACTACGCGCTGCGGTACACCCCGCGCTCGTTCCGCAAATGGTCGGTGTTCCGCGTCTCCAACACGGCCTTCGGCGCCATCTCCTTCCTCGTGCTGGAAGCGATCGGCGGCACCATCACCGTCAACTACGGCTTCATCAACGCGCTGTGGGCCATCATGGCCGTCGGCCTGATCATCTTCCTCACCGGCCTGCCGATCAGCTACTATGCCGCCAAATACGGCGTCGACATGGACCTGCTCACGCGCGGCGCCGGCTTCGGCTACATCGGCTCGACCATCTCCTCCTTCGTCTACGCCTCGTTCACGTTCATCCTGTTCGCGCTGGAGGCGGCCATCATGGCCTACGCGCTGGAACTGTATTTCGGCCTGCCGCTCTATCTCGGCTACATGGTCAGCGCATTGGCCGTCATTCCACTGGTGACGCACGGCGTGACCCTGATCAGCCGCATCCAGATGCTGACACAGCCCGTGTGGCTGATCCTGATGGCGCTGCCGTTCGTCGCCATCCTGCACAAACAGCCTGAATTGCTGCCGCAGTTAATGGACTACGCCGGCCGCTCAGGCCAGAACGGCCAGTTCAATGTGCTGATGTTCGGCGCGGCCACCGCTGTCGGCGTGGCGCTGATCACGCAGATCGGCGAGCAGGTCGACTTCCTGCGCTTCATGCCGCCCAAGACCGCCGACAACCGTATGCGCTGGCACCTGGGCGTGCTGATCGCGGGACCGGGGTGGATTTTGCTGGGCATCGTCAAGATGCTTGGCGGCGCGCTGCTGGCCTTCCTGGCCATCAGCAGCGCGGTGCCGCTCGACCTGGCCGTCAATCCGACGCATATGTACCTTGCCGGCTACGGCCAGGTGTTCGCCGATCCGCGCTGGGCGCTGCTGGCCACCGCGCTGCTGGTGGTGATCTCGCAGGTGAAGATCAACATGACCAACGCCTACGCCGGATCGCTGGCGTGGTCGAACTTCTTCGCGCGCCTTACGCACAGCCATCCGGGCCGCGTGGTGTGGGCGGTGTTCAACGCGCTGATCGCCGTGCTGCTGATGGAGCTCGACGTGTTCCAGGCGCTCGACCAGGTGCTCGGCCTGTACTCGTGCATCGCCATCTCGTGGATCACGGCGGTGGTGGCCGACCTGGTGGTCAACAAGCCGCTCGGCCTGAGCCCCAAGGGCATCGAGTTCCGCCGCGCCTACCTGTATGACATCAATCCGGTCGGCGTCGGCGCCATGGTGCTGGCGTCGGCGCTGTCGGTGGCCGCCTTCATGGGCGTGTTCGGCCACCAGGCGCAGGCTTTTTCCGCCTTCATCGCGCTGCTCACGGCGCTGGTGGCGGCGCCGCTGATCGCCATCGCCACCAAGGGTAAATACTATATCGCGCGTCAGCCCGGCGTAGTGCAAAAGACCTGCGTGATCTGCGAGAAGGAATACGAGGCCGAGGACATGGCGCACTGCCCGGCCTATCAAGGTTCGATCTGCTCGCTGTGCTGCTGCCTGGACGCGCGCTGCAACGACGTCTGCAAGCCGCACGCGAAAGTGTCGGCGCAGTGGCAGCAGGCGATGCAGGCGCTGCTGCCCAAATCGCTGTGGCGCTATCTCAGTAGCGGTCTCGGACACTACCTGCTGCTGATGATCGTCACGGTGCTGTTCCTCGGCGCCCTCCTCGGCTTGATCTACTACCACGAGCAATCGGTGCTGCCGGCTGGCGACGCCGCGCTGCTGCCGCAACTGCGGCTGGTGTTCTTCAAGATCTTCGCCGCGCTCTTGATCACCAGCGGCATCGTCGCCTGGTGGCTGGTGCTCACCAGCGAAAGCCGCCGCGTGGCGCAGGAGGAATCGAACCGCCAAACCGGCCTGCTGACGCGTGAGATCGAACTGCACAGCCAGACCGACGCGCAGCTGCAGCAGGCCAAAAAGACCGCCGACCTGGCCAACCAGGCCAAGAGCCGCTACATCGCCGGCATCAGCCACGAGATCAGGACACCGCTTAACTCAATACTCGGCTACGCCCAGCTACTCGACAACGATCCATCGATCCCCGAGCACCGCCAGCAGGCCATCCGCGTGATCCGCAGCAGCGGCGAGCACCTGCTGTCGCTGATCGAAGGCACGCTCGATATCGCCCGCATCGAGGGCGGCAAGCTGACCTTCGACACCAAGGAGATCAACTTCCCCGACTTCATCGGGCAGTTGGTGCGCATGTTCGAGCTGCAGGCGGCCAACAAAGGCCTGACCTTCCGCTACGAGTTGACCGGCGCGCTGCCGCGCATCGTGCGCGCGGACCGCAAGCGCCTGGGGCAGATCCTCATCAACATCCTGGGTAACGCAGTCAAGTTTACCAGCGAGGGCGGCGTCGTGCTGCGGCTGAAGTATGCACGCGAAATCGCCGCGTTCGAGATCGAGGACTCCGGTCCCGGCATCCTGCAGGAGGAACTCGATCACATCTTCGAGCCGTTCACGCGCGGCAGCGCCAGCGCGCACGCCAACGCCAGCGGCACCGGCCTCGGTCTGCCGATCAGCAAAATGCTGACGCAGCTGATGGGCGGCGAAATGAAGATCCGCAGCGCGCCGCAACAGGGCAGCTTGTTCCACATCCGGCTGTTCCTGCCCAGCGTGCACGTCACCGGTAACGCACTGCGGGAACTGGAGGCGCCGGCGCAGCAGCGCACCGGTTATCGCGGACCGCGCCGGCGCATTCTGGTCGTCGACAACGAACGGGTCGACCGCGAGCTGCTGCTCAACATCCTCGCGCCGCTGGGGTTCGAGATCGCGCAGGCGGCGTCGGGCCTCGAATGCCTGGACTTGCATGCGTCGTTCAAGCCCGACCTGATACTGATGGACCTCGCCATGCCGGGCATGGACGGCTGGGAGGCCAGCTACATCCTGCGCCGCCGCCAGTTGTCGCAGGCGCCGATCGCCATCGTCTCGGCCAACGCCTTCGACAAGGGCATGGAGAACGCAGCCGGCATCAAGGCGGAAGACTTCATCATCAAACCGGTCAACGTCGGCGAGCTGTTGGACTGGATCGGCCGCCGCCTCGCGCTGGATTGGATCACGCAGCCGCGCGCGGAGGCGATCAGCAGCGAGATGCCGGCTGCCGTGGGTGCTGCGGCAATGGCGATGCCCCCGGCCGCGCAGATGGCGGCGCTGGAGGAATTGATACGCATCGGCTATGTACGCGGCATCCAGTCCAAGCTCGATGAGATCGACGCGCTCGACGCCCAGTACTCCCGCTTCACCCACGCCATGCGCGATTTTGCCAAACGCTTCCAGCTTGATGCGATGGCCGACTTTGTCCGAAAGAATAAGAGCGATGAACTTCAACATTGAACCCGCGCGCGGCAACCTGGTACTGGTGGTCGACGACGTCCCGGAAAACCTCGCCGTGCTGCACGACGCGCTGGACGAATCGGGGTTCACCGTGCTGGTGGCGAACAACGGCGAGGCGGCGTTGCAGCGCGCCGCCGAAGCGCAGCCGGACATCATCCTGCTCGATGCCATCATGCCCGGCATGGACGGCTTCGAAGCGTGCCGGCGGCTGAAAGCCAATCTGGCCACGCGTCATATTCCGGTGGTATTCATGACCGGCCTGACAGAGGCCGAGCATGTGGTGGCCGCCTTCGAGGCCGGCGGTAACGACTACGTCACCAAGCCGCTGCGCACCGGCGAGGTGCTGGCCAGGATCGCCGCCCACATGCAGACGGCGCGCCTGATGGACCAGGCCCGCAGCGCGCTGGACGCCTTCGGCAACGCGGTCATCGCGATGTCGCCGCGCGACGGCAAGATCGTCTGGCAAACACCCTTGGCGCGCACCTTGATGCAGGGGTATCTGGTCGACACCGAGTTACCCACGTGGCTGGCGGCGACGCAG
The DNA here is from genome assembly GCF_979258245.1 of Duganella sp. AC917. NCBI lineage: Bacteria > Pseudomonadati > Pseudomonadota > Betaproteobacteria > Burkholderiales > Oxalobacteraceae > Duganella > Duganella sp. AC917. Next base: position 1,320,575 of record NZ_OZ409848.1, on the reverse strand, counting down.
GCCGCGCATAGCCAAGGCCAGTCGCATCCGCCCTTGACGCTGGCGCGCGGCGCGCGCAGGTTGATCTTCTCGGCGGCGGAGTTCAGCGAGGACGAGCAATGGATGATCGTGCTGCGCGAGGAGTCCGACGTCGCGCAAATCGAAAAGCTGATGGCCGCGTTCAAACTGACGCAGCGCGAATCGGAGGTGCTGAATTGGCTCATCAAGGGCAAGACCAACCGCGATATCGGCGAGATCCTTGGCACCAGCCCGCGCACGATCAACAAGCACCTGGAGCATGTGTTCGTAAAGCTTGGGGTGGAGACGCGCACCTCGGCGGCGGCTGTGGCCATGACCAAACTGCGCGCCGGCGGCCGCAACGAGGAGCTTGAGCGCTCCTAATCAAAGCGCTAGCGCTGTGGGCGGGGCCGACGACTTCGGGACGATTACTTGAAACTCGACACGACGTCCGAACGGCCAACGGCTGCTTCCGCGCCATGGCAAACCTTCAAACCTTGTCTGGAAACACGTGGCGTTAGCGCGGCGTTAACTCCTATCCCAACTCCGTGTCATCAAGTCGGTCCGCCTGACCCGCTTTGGTCCTGGCCGTTAATTTGTTCCGCGTATGTGCGACTAGGTCGTCCTGGATCAGGCGTTCACTGGGACAGATAGCTTCGGATGATGAAGCAGGCGGAGTACAATGCCGAAGAAATATTTATTGCAATTCTAAACGCTAAATTTGGCGTTCGCCCTTCCTGGTAAAGCATATCTTGATTCACACATCCAATTCCCATGATGACAATATACTAACCCTTGGAATTGGAGGCGAGTTTGACATTATTTTCCTCAGACAGCGATCACGCCAGATCGCCGAGGCCTGCGGTTTCGGCAACCTCGACCAAGCGCGCATCAGTACGGTGGTTTCGGAGCTGGCGCGTAATATTTATAATTACGTGGGCACTGGATTTGTCTCGTTCGCCGTCGTTGGCAGGGTGGCTCCCCAAAAATTGCTCATCACATTCGAAGACCAGGGAGCGGGAATTGCGGACGTTGAACTGATCCTGTCGGGAAATTACCGTTCAACTTCAGGAATGGGGCTAGGGATTTTATCGGCCCGTCGTCTGATGGATCATTTTGAGATCGCCAGCAGCGCAGCAGGCACGCGAATCACTGTCGGCAAGCCGTTTCCGCGACAAATCGTATTCAAGGCAGCCGATGACTTCCGTTCGATTATCTCGCGGCTCGAAGCGCTGCCTAATCAAGCGGCGTTATCGGAGGTACGTCACCAGAACCGTGAATTGACTGATGCCCTCAATGCACTACAGCTACGTCAGGACGAGCTGCTCACGGTAACAAGTCGTCTAGAAGATCGAAATCGCAGGATCGAAGCGCTTAACCTTGCACTTGATGACCAGGCTGCCGCCCTGCAGCAGGCAGATCGCAGCAAGGATGCGTTCCTGACTATGCTCAGCCATGAACTGCGCGGTCCCCTGTCGGCGACGGCCATGGCCGCCACGCTTCTCAGGCCGACCGGCGTGAGTTCGGAACGCGCCAACCAGATGGGCGAAATGATCAACCGGCAAGTCGCTCATATGAGCAGAATGGTCGAGGATCTGTTGGACGTCTCGCGGGTGAGCCGTGGTCTAGTGCACATGGAGAAGATTTCTGTGGAAATTGCGGAAATTGTGGCGGCGTCGGTCGAACAAGTGCAATTTGCGGCAGACGCCAAGGGCCACCGTATCACGATACAACTGTGCCACGAAAATCTGTTGGTGCTCGGCGACCGTACAAGGTTGATCCAGGTCCTGTGCAACGTCCTCAACAACGCTATACGTTACACCGACAATGGAGGGGACATCGACATTGCATTGGAAAAATGCGGGCCGATGGCGTTGCTGCGGATAACGGACAACGGCAACGGCATCCCAGCGGAGCTTGTTCCGCGCCTATTCGACCTCTACGTTCAGGCTGAACTTTCGTCGGATCGTACCGGCGGCGGCCTGGGCTTGGGGTTGGCGCTCGTAAAAAACTTGGTCGAAGCCCACAAAGGCCACGTGACGGTTCATAGCGACGGACCAGGAGAAGGCAGTGCGTTCACGGTGTTTTTACCGCTATGCGTTGATTTGCCTGAGTCCAAGTGATTGGCTCTATGCAACCGCAGCCGCCCCTCATGAAATGTCACGCACTTCCTAAAGTCCACCGAGCAAATATACGCCTTGCAGTTCGCAGACTGTATTCAGGAGAGGTCGTGAGATTTATCTAACGTCCGCTAGCGCTTGGCAGGCGGTCCGATGCCACATCAGTGAAGTATTGACTTCGTGCAGCAACAACGCATCGTCACCGCCGCCACGACGGCGATGGGCGGCCGACGTTTTTACGCGTCCTTGGACACGTTCGAGTTCTTCAGCGGCGAATCCGGCGCCAACCGGCGGATGTGGGAACAGCGTTTCGATGGACTGGACGCGCTATTGCATGAGCACACGGAGGCGCAATGAAGCGTGCTAAGTCGCCACCGTGGAATAAGGCGCAATAACAGTCCAGCCTAACGTCGAATACAGAGCACGCCCGGCATCGGTCGCCACGAGAACCCGCCGCGTGGCGCCTGAGCGTTGCGCGGAACCCAGCGCCGCCATCATCGCCCTGCCCAACCCTCGTCGCTGATGCGCCTCCTCGACGATGATGCGGTCGAAAATGAATGTCCCGCCGTATTCGGCCGCATAGCCGCTGGCGGCCAGGTCGCCATCGACGCTGAAAATGCGGGCCAGGGTGGTGCAGCCTTCCATGACCAATTCCAGCCGATACCCTGCAGGCAAGGCGGGTCGCGCATCCTGTGCGCCATCGTGGACCATGAAGTGGGCGCCGGGCTGCAATTGCCATGCGGCCGGCACGAGTTCCAGCAGTTGCTCGGCTGGCCCGATCATTTTGATGAAGGTGCGCGGTTGCGTAATCGATTTGGCCAGCTCGCGTATTTCCTGCACCGGTCCGGCGAACACATAGCGCCGAACTTCGATGTCCGATCCCGTGTCGACGCGCAGCCCGCCGCTGTCGGCTACCGGCAGCGGCAAGCCGCGCGCGACCGACCGTGCGGCAAGCCAACCCGCCAGCAACTCGGGGGCGACGGCACTGGAGATATTCGGCTTGCCCATCGTAGGTCTGCGCTCCTGTCGAGTAACCGGCGCTCACTGGCCCGCTGCGGCGCGATTCTTCGCCTGCTGCTCGGCCGCCTTCTCCGCCATGTCCTTGCCGGCGGCAATCGCCGTGGTGACCTGCTGCGTCGATAGTGGCCCCTTCAACGCCATTTCCACCTGGGTCTTGTAAGGATTGGGGAAATTCGGGTCGCTCCGTGCCAGCATCCGATCGAATATATCGCTCACCGCGTAGGTATAGCGCAGCGCCAGCGCCGGATCGGCGTCCAGCGTCCCGCCATAGCTGTACTCCCGCATCAAGGTCAACATGCTTATCATGTCGCCCGCCTCCGCGTGGGCCGTCAACAACTGCTCCGCCTCCAAGCGCCACGCCTTCACCAACGGATCGTCCGGCCGCGTCTTCAGCGCGCTGCGATCGCCGAACGGACCGACACGCAGAAACGCGTCGTCCGCCCCGCTCACCCCTGCCCTGGCGGCGATCGCCAGATGGTCAAGGCGCGACATCTTGATGCGCTCCGTGAGACCGGCACAAAGCGCCGTTTGCGCCCGATATTCCTCGTCGGTCAGCCCACGCAAGAACGTTTGGCTTTGTGGATCCTCCGTCAGTGCTATGCCCTTCTCCGCGAAGTCGATGCAGCCCTGCGCCAGCCAGTAAGCGCGCAGCGCGTCGGCCGGCACGCCGGTGGAGACTAGAAGATCGATTTGAGTCGCCAGCGGCATGCCCGTGGCGGCGGCTGGAAGATCGACACGTGCCGTATCGGCCGATGGCGCATGGTGCGCGGCGCGCGGATTGGCCAGCCAAGCGTCTGCAGGGCGATGCGGCGACGCCGGCGCTCTCGCAGGCCGTGGAAAGCTGGAGTAAAAATACAGTGCGAACAGCGCGAACATCAACAACAAGAACGCGTACAGCGAATGCTTTACTTGCATATGACGACGCGGCGCGGGCGCCACTCAAAAAGAAAACAAAGCAATGTAGCACAATATTTAACAGCGAAAATGCGCGCTTTGTCACAAAACGTTGCCGCGCCGACGGCCGAAAAACCAGCCAGGAAGGCTCAAGGCGCGGTGCACATCTCCAGCATCAGCATGGGCACGCACGTCCACACGATGGCCGCCAGCGCCAGCGCCGCCGACGCCAAATGGACCCAGACGACCAGGCGCACAGGCTGCGACGCGCGGCATGCCGGCCGTACCGCACGCGCCAGCAGAAGGGCCGCCGCGCCCAGCGCCAGCACCGACGCCACCGTCAGCGCCAAGCCTGGATCTGCACCGCGCTGGCAGGCCGCAGCCGTCCACGCATAGCAAAAAAAGAAGTGTGCCGCCCAGATCAGCAGCGGCGCCACCGCCAGTGTCATTTTGCTCAAAAGCCGGTCTTGGGTGCGCATGATCATCCCATCAGTTTGGGCAGCCACTGCACCGCCGCCGCGATGACGACGCCTTGCAGCGTGGCGTAGTGCCACACCAGCGCACAGTTGTCGAGGGTCGCGCGGGCGGGCGGCGTCAGCCTGCCGGTCCAGGAACGGACCAACAGATAACCCGCCAGGATGAACAGCAGCACCGCGTGCAGGCCCTGATAGGCCAGCATCGCCGCCACCGTCGCGCCCCAGGCGTGGGCGGTCGGATCCAGACCCGCCAGCGCCTGGCCGCGCAGATCGAGTCCGAAGGAGCCAAGCATGCACGCCAATGCCAGTGCGATCGCCAGCCGCTGCCAGCCCTGTCCCCGGCGTGGCGCCTTGCCCGCCTTGTCCGGCACGACGGCGCAGGTGCGCCGGGTCCATTCGATCAGCAGCGACCCGGCCAGCAGCAAACCACACGACAGCAGCGGCCAAAACGGTTCGGGCAGGCGGCTGCCCGGCGGCGGGCATACCTCCAGCCGCATCGATATGTGGATATGGGCGAACAGGAAGGCGGCGAAGATGGTGCCGTTCACCACCAGCATGATGACCGTTCCCCACCACGAATGCGAGGCCGTGCCGGTGACGCCGACCGGCAACGACACGTCGTCGGAGACCTTGGCCGTGCGCTGCACCGGCGGCGTGTCCGACTGCCACATCCACGCCAGCACCGAGGCCACTGCCACGATGCCGCAGACCCACGCGACCAAGGTCATTTTGATCGTCAGCAGCAGGAAGAAGCCGGCCGTGCCGACTGCGGCGGCGAACGGCCACCAGCTGTCACCCGGGAGCACCAGCAGATACAGCGGGCGCGCGGCCACCGGGCTGGTGACGATGGACTCGCGCCGCCCGGTCGCGGTGCCGGGCAGCCAGTGCGCGCCCTCTTCCACCTCCCGCGCCAGTTGCGGCCTGTCCCACAACGGCTCGCGCGACTCCACCTGCGGAATGCTGCGAGTGGCGTAGTCCTCCGCTGGCAGCCATTCGAGCGTGGACGCGCGCCACGGATTGCCATGCTCGCGCTCCGGCAGGCGCAAGGTGCGGACAGCATCGACGATGAACACCAGCACGCCCAGCGCGAGGGCGAAGGCGCCGATGCTGGATAAAAGGTTCAGGAGGTCCCAGCCCATCTCGGGCGAGTATGTGTAGACCCGGCGAGGCATGCCGAGCAAACCGGTGATATGCATCGGGAAGAACGCCAGGTTCATCCCGCCGAACATCAACCCGAACACCCAGCGCGCGGTCGGCTCCGACATGCGATGGCCGTTCACCAGCGGCATCCAGTAATACAGCGCCGCGAACATCGGGAACACCAGGCCGCCGATCAGCACATAGTGCAGGTGGGCGACGATGAAGTAGGTGTCGTGCACCTGCCAGTCGAACGGCAGCACCGCCACCATGACGCCCGTCAGCCCGCCCAGCACAAAGATGAACATGAAACCGAGCAGGAACAAGGTCGGCGCGTTGATGCGCACCTGCCCGCGCCACAGCGTGGCGATCCACGCGAACACCTGCACGCCGGTGGGTATCGCCACCGCCATGCTGGCCGCCGACACCAGACTCGTTTCAAGCAGCCCGAGGCCCGCCGTGAACATATGGTGCGCCCACAGCGCGAAACTGAAGAAGCCCACCGCCACCAGCGCGGCGACGATCGAGCGGTGCCCCACCAGCGGCGTGCCGGCCAGCGCCGGGATCATCGTCGACACCATGCCGGCCGCCGGCAGGAAGATAATATACACCTCGGGGTGGCCGAAGAACCAGAACAGGTGCTGCCACAGTAGCGGATCGCCGCCGCGCGCGGGAATGAAGAAAGGCCAGTCGTAGGCACGCTCCAGTTCCAGCAAGGTGGTGCCGGCGATCACCGCCGGGAAGGCGAAGACGATCATCACGGCCACCACCAGCATGGCCCAGGCATACACCGGCATGCGGCCCAGGGTCATGCCCGGCGCGCGCGTAAAAAGGATACCGACAATCAGTTCGATGGCGCCGGCGATCGCCGAGATTTCGATGAAGCCTATGCCAAGCAGCCAGAAATCGGCGTTCAGGCCCGGCGAATACTCTTTGCCCGTCAGCGGCGGGTACATGAACCAACCGCCGTCCGGGGCCAGCCCCCAAAAAAGGCTGAAGAAAAAGCCGATGCCGCCCACCGCGTACGCCCAGAAGGCGTAAGCGGACAAGCGGGGGAACGGCAAGTCGCGCGCGCCCAGCATGCCGGGTAACAGGAACACGGCGATCGCCTCGACCACGGGAATGGCGAACAGGAACATCATCACCGTGCCGTGCATGGTGAACACCTGGTTATAGGTGCCGGCGCTGAGCAGTGCGTTCTCCGGCACCGCCAGCTGGGCCCTGATCATCAGCCCCAGGATGCCGGCCAGGATGAAAAACAGCAGCGCTGTGCCAATGTACAGCAGGCCGATACTGGTGTTGTTGACCGATGTGAGGAAGGCCGGCCCGCGCGGCGTGCGCCAGACCCGTTCGAGTTGTTCGAGTTCTCCCTCCGGACGTGGCAGGGAGCTCGGAAGATCGCGTACCGCCGTCATTTGAGCTGCTCCAGGTAAGCGGCCAGCGCCCGCAAGGTCGCGCCGTCCATATCGGCGCTGGCGGGCATGCGCACGCCCGGCTTGGCAACGTGCGGATCGGCGATCCATGCCGCCAGCGCGCCCTGCCCGTTGCGCAAGGTGCCCGCTCCCAGATACAGCCGGCTGCCGATATGCGTCAGATCCGGGCCTAATGCGGTGCCGCCGTCGGCAGCCTTCGCGCCGGTACGTATCGTATGGCAGGCCGCGCAGCGCTGGTCTTCAAAGGCTCGGCGGCCGCGTTCGACCTCGCCGCCCTCCGCCGCAGCTGCCGCCGGCCGCGCCTGCGCCGCCAGCCAGGCCGAGAATTCGGCCGGCGACTGCGCCACCACGTGCAAGGCCATGCGCGCGTGCTGCTCGCCGCAGTATTCGGCGCACTGCGCGCGATACACGCCGGCGCGGTCAGCCTGCAAGGTCATGCCGTGCACCCGGCCAGGAACCATATCCACCTTGCCCGCCAGCGCGGGCACCCAAAAGCTGTGTATCACGTCGGCGCTGCTCAGGCCCAGATACACCGGTTGACCAAGCGGCACGCGGATCTCGTTGGCAAGCACGATATCCTGGCCGCCGGCGGGATCGGCGTAGCGCACCTCCCACCACCACATGCGCGCGATCAACGATATCTTGATCGCATGCTGGGACGTCGGCTTGCTCAATTGGGCGCTGCGCCAGGTGCCGAACACCAGCAACGCAGACAGCAGCACCAGCGGCAGCAGCACGCCCCCGCCGACGATTGAGACCATCGGGCGCACCGGACGTGCGCCGCGCAGGCTCATCGCACACAGGACCATCACACCGATGAACAGCAGCGTGCCGCCAATGAACAACACCCAGGTCAGTTGCGCGATGACGGCGGCATCCGGCCCGGCCGGATGCAGCGCCGATTGCAGCCACGAGGTTTTGCTTATGCTTGCGCTCATGCCTGCACTCATGGCAGCGCGTAGAGGTAGGCCGCCATGTGGCGGGCGTCGGCAGCCGACACGCCCATGGCCGGCATCGCGGTGCCGGGCTTCATGGACGCCGGGTCGACGATCCAGCGCGCCAGCGCGTCGGGGCGATTGGGAATCTGACCGGCGATGTAACTGCGCCGGCCATAGCTCTCGAGCGCCGGGCCAAGCGTGCCGCGTGCGGCCGCCACGTCGGGAATCTGGTGGCACGACCCGCATTGGTACTGTGCCAGCAGCAGCTTGCCGCGCCCCGCGTCACCGCCAGGCACGGGCGAACGCGCCTGCTCGCCGGAGTCGCAAGCGGCCAACAATGACGCCAGGGCCAGTAGGTAGAGGGGAAGGATGCGCACGATTGGAACCTGCTCGAGCCTATCGAATGGCTATAATACAAGAAACATATCATTTCGCTATTTTCAACAGAACACCAGCCGGCGCGGCGTTGTCGGCCCGCTCGGCGAAGGGCTCGAACGATGACGATGCACCGCCGACGACTCGTTTTGATCACTGTCGCCGCCACCTTGGCGACGCTTGGAACGTTGGGCGCCATCGTCGGCGCGGTGGTTTTTTTCGGCGGCTACTACGATATCTCCTCGACCAAGCTGCACTTCCAGCTGGTGCACACGGTGCTTGAACAGGGCATGCGCGAATCGGTGCGTCATTACGCGCGGGACGTGCAAACGCCGGCTTATGTGGCGCAGGCCAAAGCGCTGCCGGCAACCGGCGTGGCGTCGTCGCCAGCGCTGCTGCGCGGGGCGGGGCTGTATCGCGATAATTGCGTGGCTTGCCATGGCGCGCCGGGTGTCGCGCAGGACGACATCGGCAAGAGCATGCAGCCGGTGCCAGGTCCGCTGGCGGACGCCTCGCGCCGTTGGCGTCCGAATGAGCTGTATTGGATCACTCGTCACGGCATCAAGATGAGCGGCATGCCGGCGTGGGAGTTCCATCTGGCAGACGAGGATTTGTGGGCGGTGGTGGGTTTTCTGGTGGCGCTGCCGGAGCTGTCGCCGCAGGCCTATGCCGCAATCACCAAGCAGGCCGGCGAGCAGTCGCGTGCGCCACGGCCGGAACGCGCGGTGTCGAACGCCATGCGCGGACGATTGGCGCTAAGTCAGTATGCGTGCAACGCCTGCCATGTGATTCCCGGCGTGACCGGGCCGGACACCTTTGTCGGCCCGCCGCTCAAGGACCTGGCGGCGCGCAAGTACATCGCCGGGCACCTGCCCAACAGTGCGGCCAACCTGGCGCAGTGGATACGCGATCCACAGAAGATCAATCCGCAGACGGCGATGCCTGCGATGGATGTCACAGAATCGGATGCGCGCGATATGGCCGCGTATTTGCTGTCCCAATAGCTGGAAAATGCCGTTCTACACGGCGAGGTGGCGTTTGACTTCCGGGTCGTTCATCGTCGCCTGTGCGCCGGAAGCCACAACCTCGCCGCGCGACAGCACCATGAACTGGTCCGCCAGCTCGTGCGCGAAATCGAAATACTGCTCGCACAGCAGGATCGCCATGTCGCCGCGCTGGCGCAGCAGCCGGATCACGTTGCCGATGTCCTTGATGATCGACGGCTGGATGCCTTCCGTCGGCTCGTCGAGAATGATCAACTTAGGTTCCGCCAACAACGCGCGGGCGATCGCCAACTGCTGCTGCTGACCGCCCGACAAATCGCCGCCGCGCCGGTGCAGCATGTCTTTCAACACCGGGAACAACTCGTACACCTCGCCCTTGATGGTGCCGGCCTTCTTGCCGCTATGCGTGGCAAGCCCCATCAGCAGGTTCTCCTCCACCGTCAGGCGCGCGAAAATCTCGCGACCCTGCGGTACATAGGCGATGCCGGCGCGCGCCCGCTGGTGTGGCGCCATGCGCGTGATGTCGCGTCCCTCCAGCTTCACGCTGCCGGCCGACACCGGCAACACGCCCATCAGGCACTTCAACAGCGTGGTCTTGCCCACGCCGTTGCGGCCCAACAGCGCCATGCACTTGCCGCGCTCCAGCTCCAGCGACACGCCCCGCAAGGTATGCGAGGACCCGTAGTATTGATTTATTTTTTCAACTTGCAGCATATTCTTCAGCGTCCCAGATAGACTTCGATCACCCGCTCGTCGGACTGCACCTGCGCCATTGTTCCCTGCGCCAGCACCGAGCCCTCGTGCAGCACCGTCACCACGCCCTGCTGCGCGATCTCCGTCACGAACGCCATGTCATGCTCGACCACCATGATCGAATGCTTGCCGCGCAATTCGTTCAGCAGTTCCGCCGTGCGCGCCGTCTCGGCGTCCGACATGCCGGCCACCGGCTCGTCGAGCAAAATCAGCTGCGGTTCCTGCATCAGCAGCATGCCGATCTCCAGCCACTGCTTCTGGCCGTGCGACAGCAGGCCGGCCAGCCGCGCCTCGCTGCCGTTCAGGCGTATCAACTTGAGGATCTCGTCGATCTTGCCGCGCTGCTCGGAGTTCAGCCGCGCGAACAAGGTTGGCCGCACCCGCTTGTCGGTCTTCATCGCCAGTTCCAGATTCTCGAACACCGTGTGCTGCTCGAAGATGGTCGGACGCTGGAACTTGCGGCCGATGCCTGCGTGGGCGATCTCGTATTCCGTCATGCGGCTCAAATCCATGGTCTGGCCGAAGTAGGCGGTGCCGGACGTCGGCCGCGTCTTGCCGGTGATGACGTCCATCATGGTGGTCTTGCCGGCGCCGTTAGGCCCGATGATGCACCGAAGCTCGCCGACCGAAATATCCAGGCTCAGTTTATTCAACGCCCGGAAGCCGTCGAACGACACCGTGATCTCCTCCAGGTACAGGATCGCGCCGTGCGTCGTATCCAGACCGGCGACTGCTACGCGGTCATAGCTCTCGTTTCCGCTCATGCCGCTTCCTCCTTGCCTTTGCCCCAACGCGCCGCCAGACCGGCGATACCCTGCGGCAGATAGCGCGTCACTAAAATGAATATCAACCCCAGCGCGAACAGCCACAGGTCCGGGAAGGCGCCGGTGAACCAGCTTTTCAACCCATTGACCGAGAACGCGCCGATGATAGGACCGATCAGTGTTCCGCGCCCGCCGACGGCAGCCCAGATCACCATCTCGATCGAATTCGCCGGCGACATCTCCGACGGGTTGATGATGCCCACCTGCGGCACATACAAGGCGCCGGCTATCCCGCACAGCACCGCCGACAGGGTCCAGACGAACAATTTGAACCACAGCGGGTTGTACCCGATGAACATCAGGCGCGACTCCGAATCGCGCACCGCCTGCAGCACCCTTCCCAGCTTCGATTGCACGATCGCGCGACACAGCAGCAGCGAGCCGGCCAGCACCGCCAACGTCACCAGATATAAGGTCGCCTTGGTGCCGGGCGCGCTGATTGAATACCCGAGGATGCGTTTGAAGTCAGTGAAGCCGTTGTTACCGCCAAAGCCGGTGTCGTTACGGAAGAACAGCAGCATGAAGGCATACGTCATCGCCTGTGTGATGATCGAAAAGTACACCCCCTTGATGCGCGAACGGAAAGCGAAGAAGCCGAACACGAAGGCCAGCACGCCGGGGACCAGCACCACCAGCGCAAGGCAATACCAGAAGCTGTCGGTCGCGGTCCAGTACCAAGGATAGGTTTTCCAGTCGAGGAAGACCATGAAGTCCGGCAGATCGCTTTGATACACGCCTTCCCGGCCGATGGCGCGCATCAGGTACATGCCGTGCGCGTAGGCGCCCAGCGCGAAGAACACGCCATGGCCAAGCGACAGGATGCCGGCGTAGCCCCACACCATATCCAGCGCCAGCGCGGCCAGCGCGTAGCACATGAATTTTCCGATCAGGCTGACCATGTAGCTTGGCACGTGCAGCGCGTGGCCGTCGGGGAAAACCAGGTTAAGCAACGGCAGCGCCGCCAGCGCCACGCAGGTCGCGACGATTCCGCTCCACGCCCTGCGCGAAAATAAAGAGTTATGAATCATTCGGCACTCCTGCCTTTCATGGCGAACAGACCCTGCGGCCGCTTCTGGATAAAGATGATGATGAAGATCAGGATGGCGATCTTGGCCAGCACCGCGCCGGCCACCGGTTCCAGGAATTTATTCGCCTCACCGAGGCCGATCGCGGCGATGATGGTGCCGGCCAGCTGGCCAACGCCACCCAGCACCACGACCATGAACGAATCGACGATATAGCCCTGGCCCAGGTCCGGTCCCACGTTACCGAGCTGCGACAGCGCCACGCCTCCCAGGCCGGCGATGCCGGATCCAAGGCCGAAGGTCATCATGTCGATCTTGGCGGTGGAGACGCCCACGCAGCCGGCCATGCGGCGGTTCTGCATCACGGCGCGCACGAACAAGCCCAGTCGCGTTTTGTTCAGGATCAGCCAAACGCCCGCCACCACGATCATCGCGAAGACGATGATGGCGATGCGGTTGTACGCCAGCACCAGGTTGCCGAGCACCGTCACGCCGCCGGACATCCACGACGGATTGGCCACTTCGACGTTTTGCGCGCCGAAAATGGTGCGCACGCCTTGCATCAGTATCAGGCTGATACCCCAGGTGGCGAGCAGCGTTTCCAGCGGACGGCCATACAGCCAGCGGATCACCGTGCGCTCCATCGCCACGCCCACCGCAGCCGTCACCAGGAAGGCGGCCGGCAGCGCGGCGATCAGATAGGCGTCCACCGCCGACGGAAAGTAGTGGCGGAAGGCCGTCTGGCACAGGTAGGTGGTATAGGCGCCGATCATCAGCAGCTCGCCGTGCGCCATATTGATGATGCCCATCAGGCCAAAGGTGATGGCGAGGCCCAAAGCCGTCAGCAGCAGCACGCTGCCGAGCGAAATCCCGTAGAAAACGTTGCCGACAAATTCGGTGCGCGCCAGGCGGCTGTCGATCGCTGCCAGGGTGCGCGCGGCGGCGACACGCACGCCCTCATCCGGCTCGACCGGCGTGCCATCCGCATTTTTAGTCAGCATGGTTTGCAAGGCAGGCCGCAGGTTGGCGTTGCTGCTGTCTGCCAGCGCCTCCACCGCAGCCTTGCGCTTGGCGGCGTTCGGCGATTGCAGGTTGGCGGTGGCCGCGACCAGTTGCAGCAAGGGGCGGATGTCGGCGTCGGTTTCTTTGGCCAGCGCCTTGTCGATCAGTGGCGCCTGCGCCAGGGTCACGCTTTTTTGCAGTTCGGTGACGGCCGCCAGGCGTTCGTTGCGGTCGGGAGAAAGCAGTTTGAGCGCCGACAGCGCGTCGTCGATGGCGCCGCGCAGCCGGTTGTTAATCATCAGGCCATCGATCCCCTCGGGCAGCGGCCCGGTGGCGCCGGTGGCGGGGTTGTAGGCCTTGTCGTCGGTGACGATCAACACCTGGCCTTCCGGCGTCGCATAGGCATCGCCGTTTTTCATCGCCATCAGCAGGCGGGTGGCGTCGTCATTGGCCAACGCGCCGATCCGGCCGACCGCCGCGATGCGGGCGTCGGCATCGTCGCCGGTCAATGGCGCCAGCAAGGCGCTATCGATGGCCGCCTGTGCCGCGCCGGCGAGCAGCAAAGCGGCGATAAGCAGGAATTTTTTCAAGATACATGTTCCTCAATTGAAGCCGGCCGGCCGCCGGACGGCGGCCGGCTCCCACTTACAGCTTTTGCTTGCTTTCGTTACCCTGGATGTACGGGCTCCAAGGCTGCGCGCGCACCGGACCAGGGGTTTTCCACACGACGTTGAACTGGCCGTCCGCGCGGATCTCGCCGATGAAGACCGGCTTGTGCAGGTGGTGATTGGTCGCGTCCATCGTCAAGGTGAAGCCCGACGGCGCCTTGAAGGTCTGGCCGCCCATCGCCGCGATCACCTTGTCGGTGTCGGTCGACTTGGCCTTCTCCACCGCCTGCGCCCACATGTGGATGCCGACGTAGGTCGCCTCCATCGGATCGTTGGTCACCACGGTTTTCGCGTTCGGCAGCTTCTTGGCGACGGCATAGGCCTTCCACTTTTTGATGAAGTCCGTATTGACCGGATTTTTCACCGACTCGAAGTAGTTCCATGCCGCCAGGTGGCCCAGCAACGGCTTGGTGTCGACGCCGCGCAGTTCCTCTTCGCCCACCGAGAACGCCACCACCGGCACGTCGGTCGCCTTCAGGCCCGCGTTGCCCAGCTCTTTGTAGAACGGCACGTTGGAGTCGCCGTTGATGGTCGAGATCACGGCCGTCTTGCCGCCCGCCGAGAACTTCTTGATGTTGGCGACGATGGTCTGGTAGTCGGAGTGGCCGAACGGGGTGTACACCTCGTCGATGTCGCTATCCTTCACGCCTTTGCTTTTCAGGAAAGCGCGCAGGATCTTGTTGGTGGTGCGTGGATAAACGTAGTCGGTCCCCAGCAGCACGAAGCGCTTGGCGCCGCCGCCGTCCTTGCTCATCAAATATTCGACTGCGGGAATCGCTTGCTGGTTCGGCGCCGCGCCGGTGTAGAACACGTTCTTTTCCAGTTCCTCGCCCTCGTACTGCACCGGGTAGAACAACAGGCTATTTAACTCTTTGAACACCGGCAGCACCGATTTGCGCGATACCGACGTCCAGCAACCGAAGACGGCCGACACCTTGTCCTGGGCGATCAGGCCGCGCGCCTTTTCGGCGAACAGCGGCCAGTTGGAGGCCGGATCGACCACCACCGCCTCGAGTTTCTTGCCCATCACGCCGCCCTTGGCGTTGATCTCGTCGATGGTCATCAAGGCGACGTCCTTGAGCGACGTCTCGGAGATGGCCATGGTGCCGGACAGCGAGTGCAGGATGCCGACCTTGATGGTGTCGGCGGCGTAAGCCGAGGTGGATAAGGTCGCACCGGCGGCCAGCAGGGAGGTAGCGGCGGCGATGCGGCTGATGGTGCCGATGAAATTGCGACGATTTTGCATGTGATAGCTCCGTGGGTGGCGAGATTAGTATTGCAGCTGCAAAGTGAGCGAGAACTTGTCCTGGCTGGCGACGCTGGTGACCTTGGTCTTCGAGTACACGGCGCTGATTTGCGCGTTGTAGCCGTCGATGATGTAGTTCACGCCGGCGTCGATCTGCTTCGTATCGATGTTGGTATCGGCGGCGAATTTCTGCCAGCGCGCGAACGGCTGCAGCTTGCCCCAGCCGAGCTTCTGGTCGAAGATATAGGACACGCCGGCCGAATACGCGTTGCCCTGCTCCGCCAGGATGATGTTGTCGGTGTCGTAGTCGTAGTAGGCCGCTTCCACCGCCACCGCGCCGGAGCCCTTGATGCGCTTCTCCATCAGGAAGTCGACGTTGTAGGAGCTGTATTTGCCGTTCCTGGCGACGGTCAGGATGCCGTCCTTCTGATAGCGGCCCGCCACGCCGATCGACAGGATGTCGGCGTTGCCGAGGTAGTTGCCGGTGCCGTAGTAGCCCGGCTCCGCGTCCCAGAAGTCGTACTGCAGGCGGCCCGCGTACATCAGCGAATCGTCGGCTTTGACGCCGGCCGCCTTGGCCTGCGACTGCGTCAGCGAACCGATGCCGAAGGTATGCCCCTCGAAGGCGCCGAAGGAGTAACCGAGCTTGCCGTCGGCGACATTGCCCCAGACGACAACGCCGTCGTCGCGGCCGCGGAAGATACCGCCGTTGTAGCCGTAGCGCGAGGCCACGCCGGCCCAGTAGCCGCCGCCCATCGAGTAGTATGGCCCGGCCATGTTGGCGCGGTCGCTCGGCGACAGCAGGCGGCCGGCCCAGATATTAAGCTCCGGCGAGATGGCGAACTGGCCGGCGGCGTCGAGCACGCGGATCTTGTCGCCGTCCCATTCGGTGTTGAACATGCCCTTGATGTTCTTGTTGAGCGAGGCGCCGAAGTACAGGCGGCCGCTATCGAGGTTGAAGTCCTGCGAGCGCCCGCTGCCGTTGGGCGCCGCGTCTTCCGCGCTGGTGAAGCTCTCGCGCAGGCCGAAGCCGACGCTGACCGACTTGTCGTCGCCCATGTTGATCGTCGCGCCGGCGCAGGCCGGTTTGACCGCCGCTGCCGCCACTACCGCCACCGCCGCCAGCAGCACTTGCCGGCTTCCCCGTTTCAGACGCATCGTGTTTCCCCTTGGTTGGACTATTGTTGAACTAATATTGCAACTTTAGCCAGCGGCGGGGTGTCGGGGAATACGTCGAATGACGTACGACGGATGAGCGCAACGCCGTCGGCCCTGCACGAGCCGCAGTACGCGTACACGGCCGATTGCGCCGGAACAGCGCAATTTGGTGCACAATCACGCTTTCAGATTTCAACAGAGCCCCGTCATGACCATCTTCGCCGCCCCCGTCTTCGACGCCACCGTGATTTACGAAGGCAACGAGCTGTTCAAAGGCCAGGGCGCCGCACGCGGCTGGGCCGAGAAGCTGGCCAAGGAGCTGGAGTGCGAAATCGGCGTCGAAAAGATCGGCACCGGCTGGGCACTATGCGGCACCGTCGACGGCGAAGCCCTTAAATGGGGCATCCATGGACAGCGCCTGAAGCGGCTGGACTAAGCGCAAAAGCGACAGCGCGCCGGCCTGCGGGGCGCCCGTTTGACATTTCGCAAGCTCGCCAACGGGACGCTGGCTAAGCTGGGACGATGCAAATAGCGTCCCTATCGCCCTGCTCCGCAGCCTGGCGGGTCTCGGCCTGCATTGCGGTGTTCCTGCTTCCCGCGACGAGCCTGGTCACAGGTTTCGGCTTGGGCGCATGGGGCTTATTAAGTATCGCGTTGTTGGCCTGCGCCGGCCGCAGGTCCGTCGCAGCATGGCAGCTACAATGGGCCGACCGGACGACACACTGGGTCCTGCTGGCTTTCCTGGTCAACGCGCTGCTGCATGCCGGCTTTCTGGCCGCGCGGGCCGATGCCCACTTCGGCGCACTCGAGAAACCAGTGCGCATGCTACTTGCAGCGGCGGCCACCACGCTGGTGTTACTGGCGCGCCCCCCGCTGGCATCGTTGTGGCACGGCGCGGCGGTCGGCGCGATAGGTGCCGCCGCGTTCGCCGTCTGGCAGCGCTGGGGGCTCGGCTGGCCGCGCGCGGGCGGCCTGATGAACCCGATCACCTTTGGCGACCTGTCGGCCTGCCTGGCGCTGCTATGCCTGATCGGGGCAGGCACGGCGCGCGCGGCGCCGTCCTCCTCGCGCCGACAGCCGACGACAGACTTGGCCACTTCACCGGTTTCTTCACCGGTTTCTTCACCGGCGACTTTATTAGCCAACATTCGGGCCACTTCACCGGGCACCTTGCTGACCATCTGCGGCGCGGCGGCCGGCGTACTGGCCGCGCTGCTCAGCGGCAGCCGTGGCAGCTGGCTGGTGCTGGTGTTGGCGCTGCCTGTGCAATTATTGATCGGCTACCAGGATCGCCGCCGGCTGCGCGCGGTGCTCAAGCTCGCCGCGCTGACCCTCGCCGTGGCCAGCACGCTGTGGCTGTTACCGCAAACCGGTGTGCGGGAACGCCTGGCGCTGGGCGGAAGCGACCTGCGCCTGTATTTCGCCGGACAACCGGCCACACCGCTCGGCTTGCGCCTGGACCTGTGGCGCGCCGGGCTGCGCATCGCCGCCGATCATCCCTGGACCGGACTGTCCGACGACGATTACGTGCAAGCGCTGCGGCGGATGGTGGTTGCGCGCCAGCTCAGTCCCGCCGTCTTCACGCTGGCGCCGCCGCCCCACTTGCACAACGATGCGCTGCAAGCGCTGGCCAGCCGTGGCTTTGCCGGCCTGCTGGCCTGGGCCGGCACGATGGCCGCGCCGCTGTGGTTTTTCGCCGAACGCCTGCGCGCGCGACCTGGCACGACGGCAAGCGCGGCGCCCAACGTGCGCGCGCCAGCGCTGGCCGGACTGCTGCTGGTGCTATCCTACCTGTGCTTCGGCTTGACGGAGGTCATCTTCTGGTCCGTCAAGGGCAGCCTGTTCTATGCGCTGCTGGTGTTCTTGTTGATCGGCTATTGCCTTGCCGGCGCACCTGCCACCGTGCCGGCGCCCGGCGGCACGCCTCAGGCCGCCGGGCCGGCGCCCAATCGACGCAGATATCCATCGCGCAAAGCCCGACCCAGCCAGCGCCAGGCAGCAGCGCTGCGCCAGCCGCCGCATACCAGCAACATGCCGAGGCCGACGCCGCCGGCCGCCAGTCCCGGCAGCAGCGGCAGTCGGGCATGATCGCGCGCCACCACGATGCGATTGCGGACATTGAGATAGTGGCGCCGCCCGAACCCGCCGGCGCGCAGCCGGCCTTCCGGCTGGCGCAGGTGATCGACGACGCTTGCCGGCGCCAGCCACAGCGAAAAGCCGGCGCGCCGCAGCCGCAGCGAATAATCGGTGTCGTCGTAGGCCAGGAACAGCGCCGATTCCGGCAGGCCGGCGCGCGCCACCGCCCGCGCCGCCACCAGCATGCCGACAAACGATGCGGTGTCGATACGCATCGCTTCCCGGCCGCCGTCGTAGACCGCCGCAGGCAACGCACGCTCGAGCCCGGTCCAGGCGCCGAAGCGGCGCCGGTGCTGCAATGCCGGCTCGCCGAACTCGACCACCTTACCGCACACGGCGCCCGCGTCCGGCTCCAGCGCAGGCAGCGCCCGTTCCAGCCCGCGCAAGGCGTCCGGCCGCGCCACCGCATCATCGTCCTGCAACCAGACCCAATCGAAGCCGGCCGCGCAGGCGTGTTGCAACCCAAGCGCGAAACCGCCGGCGCCGCCGAGGTTGCGCTCGCAGCGCAGCACTTCCAGTGTGTCGTCGCCGGCCGCCAGCGCGCCGAGCAGATCGACCGTTGCGGCCCCGCTGGCGTTGTCGACGACGATGACGCGCTCGGGCGGACGGGTCTGCGAGCGCAGCGCCTGCAACGCCAGCTCGAGCAAGGCCGGCCGGTCCCGCGTGACGACCACTGCGGCGATGTGCCCAGGCGTCGCCATCAGACCATCCGCAGCACGCGGTTGGCCGCGCGCCGCAACGGTGCGCCGCGCCCGCGCGGGTCGAACAGGAAATCGTGCAGCGGGCGGGTATGGCGGAAGCCAACCCGGGCGATCCGCTTGCGGCGCTGGCGCGCGGCGATCGCCGCCCGTAAGCGGTCGGCTTCCGGGCCGGTGCCGAGGTAGTCCGGATTCAGCGCCAGCCAGTCCAGATGCATCAGGTTGGCCATGCTCTGGAACAGCGAGCCGCCCACCCAGCCATAGCGCGGGCAAACCAGACCGATCTGCCACGGGTCGAGCAGCATCACTTCGCTCGCCAGAAAGCGCCGGAACTCGGCCAATACCGTCTCGTTCGCATCATTCAGATACGCCGGAACGCCGTAGCCGAGCCCTTGCGCATAGTGGAGGCAATAGTGCTGCTCCACCGCGAACCGGGCGCGGAACTGGCGCTCGAAGTAGGTTGCGCCCGGCGCGTGGGGATGCAGCTCGTGATGGCGTCCATCCCCCGCGTCCATCGGCGGCGCCGACCAGTAACGGCGCAACGCATCGATGGGGCCGAACTGGAACCAATCGCTCAGGTGGAACGGCAAGCGCTCGAACACCGTCGGATCGAGCGTGAAGAACGAACAGGCCAATACGCGCTCGCGCTCGCGCCCGCGCTGCTCGGCGTGGAAGTCGAGAAAGCCGGCGTGTTCCAGCCAGCAGTCGGTGCGCAACTTGGCCGCGTACGGCGTGCTGACGGCGGCCATACCGGCCAGCGTCGACACCAGTTGGCGGTTGACGTTGTTGACCTTGCCGTCGTGCAGCTTCAACGGCGCCAGGGGACCCGGATCGGCGCTGCGCACAACCACGTCCACCGGCAGGTCGCGCGGCAGCTCGGCATCCTCCCAGGTCGACAGTATCACGCATGCGCCCGGCAGCGCCCGCCGCGTGCGGCGCAGATTGCGTAGCGCGTGCTCGCCGTCACGGGTGACATAGGGGCGGAAAGCGCCCTGGAATACCAGGGTCAGGTCGGAAGTTCGCATCTTTTACCCCGTCAGCGGCGGTGTTGGCGGCCGCGCGCCGCCGTGGGCGGCCGCCAGCGCATCGATATACGAACGCAACGGCGCATTGACCCGGCGCGGCACGCGCTTGACCCCGAACAAACCGTGCGGCTCATGCACACGCCACATATTATTGCCGTCGGACAGCCATTCATAGGGTGCCAACAGCTCGCTGCGGTCCTGGGCCACGCGGTCTACCCAGCGGCGGTCGATGCGGTGGAAGCCGCTGCGTATCAGCAGGTGTTCAAGCACGCGCCGCAGGAACGCCCGCGCTGCCCCACCGCCCTCGATCAAAGGCGCCAGCCTTTGGCGCCAGCGCCAGTGCACGCGGTCGAACCGGTGAATCTCGGAAAACACATACGGCGTCCCCGTACGCGGCGCGCCCAGTGCCTCGGCCACTGTCGACAACCAGACCTCCTCGCGCGGATAAGGACGCGGCGGACGCTGGCCGAGCGCCCCGGCCAGCACGGCGGCGATTTCGAACAGCCAGTCGGCCTGGTAGCTGGCGCCCTCGACCTGCGAACCATTGAGCGGGGCGCCGCCCAGCCGCCGGCGCAGCGCGCGCAGTGCCGGATCGGCCAATGCGGCGTCGGCAAAACGCCAGTAGCTGCCGGGCGCGATCGGCCGCTGGTGGAACAGATTGCCCGACCGCGCCAGCCAGGCCGACAAGCCCGGCCGCACCAGCATATCGTTGGACGCGTGCAGACAGACACGGCTGGCATCACGAAGGGTGCGAATCAAGGCGACATTGGCCAGGTGCGCCTCCAGGATGCGGCCCCAGCCGGTCGAGCCGCGCGTCGGGTTCAGCACCACGTTGCGGCAGCCAGCGCGGCGTAGCGCCGCGCGCAGCTCGGTCAAGCTGAAACGGGCCTCGGCCGAGACGTGCAACACCACCATCGCCTGCGGCAGAAAGGCGGCGAAGTTGTGCAATTGCGCGGCGATGACCGCCGGCTGCGTGTGGACCGGGAGCGATATGTAGATCATGCCCATCATGGCCGCTCGGCCAGCAGCGCACGGTATTCGTCGGGCGTGCCGGCAAAGTGCACCAGCTCGCGTCCGATCTCGTGGTACACCACGCGCCGGCCCTGGGCCAGCATGGCGTTATACAGCGGGGCGACGTACAGCTCGCCCCAGCGTTCGCGGTAGTCGTCGGCGTGCCGCACCGCCTTGCCGCACACCTCGGCAAAGTCGATGGCCCGCGCGAAATAATACAAACCGGTGCTGCACAGCGGCGAAATGCGTTTTTTTTCACTGGTCTGCGCCACCCGCGCGCCGAACGCGGCCGATGGTTGCACAAACGACCAGTGCGTGCCCTGCCCGCGAAAAACCTCGAGGTAGCCGTCGGCGGCCTCGGCCTGCGCCGGGAAGCGGTAGCGCGGCCGTATCGTGTCGATATTAAAGATCAACAGCGACTCGTTGGCGCCACAGCCGCTGTCCTGCAAGCCCAGCAGCACCGTTTCGGCCTGACCGGCGGTTTCGCGTCGCAGCCGCACCACCCGGTGATCGGCGATGCCCAGGCGGGCGCATTCGGCGTTGACGAAACCGACCGCATCGGCGTCGTCGCGGCACACGAACAGGAAGCGCTCGCTGTCGAAATAGTGTTCGAATGAACGCGCACAGGCGGCAAACAGCGACTGCCCGCCCAGCGGCAGCTCGTACTTGGGCCGGTTGTAGCCGGCCTCATAAAAGCGGCGGCTGCGCCCCGCCATCGGCAGGATGATCATGTTGCCTCCATTCCAGATAAAGCCTGATGCCATTGGCCATCAGCGCTTGTTGACGCAAGGGGTTGTCCGCGTGCAGCGGCAACATCGACAGGAACAGTGTCACCATCAGCGGGTAGCAATCCCACTCTGCCGGACGGCGGCCGGCGAACGGGGTGGCCAGAAACTGCCGTTGGAGCGGCATGCTGTGCTCTGCCAGCAAGCGCAGCCGCAGCGCCTGGCCGTCGATCGCCAGCTCGAAGTAGCCCGCCACGATGTGGTCGTACAGACCCAGCACCGAGTGCGCCAGCTTGCCGATCTCGTAGCGACGGTCGCCGTGCACGCTGGGCCGGCATTGCGCGTCGGTGCCGCGCGGGTCGATGAGCTTGACGCTGCCGGCGCGGAAGTCGAACAGGATGTTGCTGAAGCACAAGTCGCCGTGGATGAACGACGGCGTCGACGGCGCCGCCATCAGCGCGGCCGCCGCCTCGCTCGCCATGGCGCGCAGCGATGGTGTGGCGCGGCCGTTGAATCGCCAGCCGAGGTCGAGGTCGCAGCCGCTTTGCGCGGCGTATTCGTCGAGCCGGCGCAGCGTCTTGTCCAGATACAGATCGCGAGCGTGCCCGGCTTCCAATGGCGGACCGGGCGGCAAGTCGCCGGCTCGCCGCAGATAATGGTCGCAGGCGGCGAAAATGCGCCGCCACACCGGTTCGGGCAGCCGGCCGAAGACAAACAGCTCGCTCAACGTGGCCAGGTGCAGGTACTCGACGGCGTAGCCGCACGGCGGCCCGTCGAAGCGGCCCATGTACGGCGCCAGGAAGGGTTTGACCGGCATCGGCGCCTGCTCGAACCAGGCGGCCTCCGCGCGCATCTTGTCGCCATCGTCGCTGGACTTCGCCACCACACCGTCGCCAACCTCCAGATGATTGAAATGGCGCTCCGTGGTGACCTGGCGGCGCGAATCGAAAAAGGTATGGACGTGGCCGAAGTCGAGCCAGCGCGCCACTGCGTGGTGGCGCATGCCGCCCACGAGCTCGCCATAGCTGTCGACGGCGGCAATGAAGTCGCCCAGCTCGCGCAGCCGCTGGCGCAGCAGGCGCGCGTCCGAGAACGAGAACATGCCGCTCCACACGCCGCCGGGCTGGCCGCGCCGGGGCGCCTCCTCGCGCCAGTTGTAATGCGTGTCGGTGCGGCCCACCGCCAGCCAGTCACTGCCCTCGGGCGGCGCGTCGCTGATCAACGTGTCGCCGTACAGCACGTCAAGCTGGCCGCGCACGTCAGTGTCGGCCAGAAAGTCGTGCAGCGCGGCCCCGAGCGGCAGGCCGGCGCCGCTGCGGTACAGCCGCACCGCGCTGCGCGCCAGGTCGCGCTGATCGCCCTCGTCGAGCGCGAAGCCGCCGGGCAGGGTCAGGTACACGGGTCCCTGGCCGCTGCTGCGCGCCAGCTGGTGGGCGTACAACCGGCGGTTGCCCACCGGTAGAAAAGCTGGGGGCACTTTGCCGAACTCGGCCACCAGTTCGCTGTCGACATACGCGCCCGAGAGTATCACCAGCATGTTAGCGCCCCGCCCTTTCCGCCGACAGCAGCGCGTCGATCTCGGCCACCGTGCAGCGCGCGAACTCGGAAGGCCGTACCGCGCGGTCGTCGACATAGAAGCCCTGCAGGCCGCACCACGGCTTGCCGACATGGACCTCATCGAACGGCACGTCGTGTCGCGTCAGCCATGCGAGGATCAGCGGCAGCGTATGCACGTTGATCATGCCGATATTGCCCTCGTAGGTGCGCATGTTGCGGCTGGTGTGGATGACGATCTGGTAGCCGTCCGCACGATACTGGCGCAGCCGCGCCAGCAGCGCCACGTCCGGCACGGCGTGGGCATAATCGTTGGCCGCGGCAGGCGTGGCCGCCACCGGCAACGCAAGCGTGCCATCGAGGTCGATAATCAGTCTTTTCATCCGACAAGCATAGTCCCGCGATCAGACGCTTGTTTGATCTGCCTCTATCGTGCGGATGGGATGCGGCGGCGTTGGCGATGTCAAAGCGCGTCGGCGCCGACCTCGCGCAGCAGGCCATGTTCGAGGCGCAGGAAGCGCCGGCAGTGGCGCTTGACGGCAGCGGCGTCGTGCGAGGCGAACACGAAGATGCCTACCGAGGCGATCAGCGCCTCCATGCGGCGCGCCGCCTGCACCTGGAACTCGGCGTCGCCGGCGCCGAACACCTCGTCGAGCAGCAGGATGTCGGGGCGGCTGGCGGTGGCCACGGCAAACATCAGCCGCGTCATCATGCCGGCCGAGTAGGTGCGCACCGGCAGGTCGAGGAAGTGGCCCAGTTGCGTGAACGTTTCGATGTCGGGCAGGCCGTCGCGGATCTCGTCTCGCGTCAGGCCCAGCAGCAAGCCCATGCGGAAGATGTTTTCGTATCCGCTCAGTTCGCGATCCATGCCGGCGCCCAGCTCCAGCACCGTGGCCACCCGCCCTTCGCTTTCGATGCGCCCGGCCACCGGCCGGTAGACCCCGGCCATGGTGCGCAGCAAGGTGCTCTTGCCGGCGCCGTTGTGGCCGATCAGGCCGACCGCGTCGCCATGTTCGAGCACGAACGAGGCGTCGCGCAGCGCCGTCACCACCTGCACGCCGGAGGCGGCGCGCTCGAAGCGCCCGCCGGTGGACAGGCGCAGCAGCTCGCGCCGCAGCGACGTGGCGCGCTGGTCGTAGACGGGATACTGCACCGTCACCGCGTCGAACAGCAGCCGCGCCATTGCGCCCTACACCCAATACGCGATGCGGTCGCGTTTGACATTGAACAGCCAGCATGTCAGCAGCATGCCGCCGGCGCACAGCAGCAGGTTGACGGCGACCACGAAACCGGGCGGCGCCGTGCCCAGCAGCGGATGACGCATCAACTCGATTAAGTGGCTGAACGGATTCCACCACAGGTATTCGCCATTGAACGGCAGATAGCTGGGCCGGTAGAACACCGGACTGAGGAACATCAGCACCGGCAGCGCGGCGGCCACCATGTATTCCAGATCGCGGAAACGCGCGCCGAGAATGCTGAACAGCAGCGTCATCCAGAACAAATTGGCCGCCAGCAGCACGAAACACGGCAGCACTAGCAGACAGTAGCGGTTGACCGGCACGCCGAACCACAGCACCACCGCCAACAGCACCGGCAGGTTGTGGGCGAAGTTGATCAGGTGCCGCGCCAGCATCTGGATCGGATGCATGGCCAGCGGGAGGTTGACGTTGCGCACGATGGCGCCCTGGCGGGCAAAGGTGGTGGTGGCCTCGGCCAGGCAGCCGCTGAGCAGCTGCCACATGATCAGTCCGGCGGTCAGCGCCGGCACGAACACCGCGCGCTCCATGCGCAACAGTTCGCTCCAGACCAGCCCCAGCCCGACAGTGCCGGCGGCCGTGCCCAAAGTCATCCAAAGCGGCCCGAGCACGCTGCGCCGATAGCGCGAGCGCAGGTCGCCGGCGGCAAGATAGGCGATCACGGGCAGCAGCGCGGCGGCCTCGCGCAGGTCGCGCAGGGCCGGACTGGTCAGCACGCGGCGGCCGGTGGCGTGCAAAGCGGGATGGATGAATGCAAACATGCGGCGATTGTGCGCCCTGCTAAACGCACAACGGCTGATCTGGCGCAAGCATGCGCCGGATTGGCGCAACCCTGGCGCGCCGCGCGACTCTTACCGTAACAGGCCGCGCCGCCGCACACGGGAGCACATCATGGGCAACGAAATACGGCAACAAGAGATCCTGCGCTACGCCAGCATGCAAAAGGCGTTCTACGACGACATGCCGCACCAGACCGAGGAAATCGTCGGCAACTACGACTTCCACCAGAACTTCCCGTACGAGACACATTTGCTGCATTTATATGGCGACTTGCGCAAGCCGGTGCTGGCCGATCCGGCGCGCGCGCGCGGCTTCGACATCGGCTGCGGCGAGGGCCGCATGATACGCCGCATGGCGCCGCTGCTGGGCCAGTGCGACGGGGCCGACATTTCCCAAAAAATGGTTGACGCGGCGCGCCGCCGCACGCCCGGCGCGCAGATTTACCTGTCGTCCGGCACCGACTGCGGCGGCGCGCCGTCCAACGCCTACCACTTCGGCTTTTGCACTATCTCGCTGCACCACATCTGTGTGCACCAGACGCGCTCGCTGATCCTGCACGACCTGGTGCGCATCCTGCGGCCGGACGGCTGCGCGACCTTGCAGTTCATGTTCTCGCGCTACTATCCGTTCTGCCGCACTGTGCCGCCGCCGGTCAACGACGCCTACCTGGTCGACATCCACCACCGCGACCGCCTGCAAGCGGGATGGTTCGACAACCGCTGGGACGCCGTGGGCACCAACAGCATGTGCGACGCCGCCTTCGGCAGCGCCGACCTGGACGCGGTGCGGGCCGACTTCGGCCGCTGGTTCCACGAGGTCGACGTCTGGTTCCACGACCTGTCGATCGGCCGTCCCGACCACCGCGCCGACGGCC
The DNA here is from genome assembly GCF_979258245.1 of Duganella sp. AC917. NCBI lineage: Bacteria > Pseudomonadati > Pseudomonadota > Betaproteobacteria > Burkholderiales > Oxalobacteraceae > Duganella > Duganella sp. AC917. Next base: position 1,294,443 of record NZ_OZ409848.1, on the reverse strand, counting down.
GCGCCAGGCTGCTGCCGGAAACGCACCCGAATTGCCACGGCTCGGACGACGCCTGGTTCACGCACATGGCCTTCTTCCACCTGCGCGGGCCGAAAAAATGACACGTCGCCCGCCCCCGGCCAGTTGTTCGGTGGTTTGCTATGACAACCCGCCGCAACTGCTGGACCGGATGCTCGCCAGCGTCACCGCGAGCCTGCCGTCGATCCGGCCGTATGTGGTCGACAATTCTGCGCACCCGGCGTTGGCGCCGGTGGCGCGGCGCCACGGCGCGCAGTACTGCCACCTGCCGCACAACCCCGGCTATGGCGGCGGGCACAACCACGCCATCGGAGAAGCGCTGGCGCGCGGCAGCGCCTACCACTTCGTGCTCAATCCGGACATCTACATCGCCGCCGGCGACCTCGCCGCGATGCTGGCGTTCATGGAGCGCCATCCCGATGTCGGCCTGTTGTCGCCGCGCGTACACTATCCGGACGGGCGCCTGCAACCGCTGTGCAAGCTTCTGCCGAACCCGGCGGACATGCTATTGCGGCGCTTGCTGCCTAGGCTGCATCGCAGCAGCGGTCGCCAGGCGCTGTACGAGCTGCACCACAGCGGCTACGACCATCCGATGGAGGTCCCGGTGTTGTCGGGCTGCTTTCTGCTGATGCGCGCCGACGTCGTGCGCCGGGTCGGCCTGTTCGACGAGCGGTTTTTCCTGTACTTCGAGGATGTCGACCTGAGCCGGCGGATCGGCAAGGTGGCGCGCACCATGTACTTTCCGTACCTGCAGATCGTGCACGACTACGCCAGAAGCTCATACCGCCAGCCGCGCATGTTCTGGCATCACACCGTGTCGGCGCTGCGCTACTTCAACAAATGGGGCTGGTTCAGTGATCCCGAACGCGTTCGTATCAATCATCGTACGCTCAGGCGGCTGAGCGAGCAACCGCGAGCGTAACAGAGGGCGACCTGCAACATTGGCATCTTCACCATGGCGCCGGTGGCTTTGCGCAATTGACACGACGCAGAGCACCGGACCGGTTCGGAGCGTGTGCTCACGCACATCCGGCCGCGTTGCTTAGGGTTAGCATCGTTTCCTATGATACTCAAAGAGGATGGCGATGAAGCGTGATGACCTACCGGCGGCCCCCGGCGGCGCGGCCGATGCACCCGCAGCGGCCAAATCCGCCGGCCTGCGCTACGTGCACGACCACCAGCCGGGCATCGCCCGCCGCAAGCGCGGCAAGACTTTTTACTATGTCGACGGCGACGGCCACCCGGTCAAGGACGCCGACACGCTCGCGCGCATCAAATCGCTCGTGATCCCGCCCGCCTGGACCGACGTCTGGATCTGCAAGCAGCCGCTGGGCCACCTGCAGGCGACCGGGCGCGACGCGCGCGGCCGCAAGCAGTACCGCTACCATCCGCGCTGGCGCTCGCTGCGCGACGAATCGAAATACGAGCGCATGCTCAAGTTCGGCCAGGCGCTGCCGGCCATCCGCAAGGCCGTCGACGCCGCGCTCAAGCTGCCCGGCCTGCCGCGCGAAAAGGTGCTCGCCACCATCGTCTACCTGCTCGAGGCGACGATGATGCGGATCGGGAACGAGGAATACGCCCGAGAGAACAAATCGTTCGGCCTGACCACGCTGCGCGACCGCCACGTGCGCCTCGACGGCAGCAAGGTCGAGTTCCGCTTCCGGGGCAAGAGCGGCGTCAACCATACTGTGCAGGTGCAGGACCGGCGCCTGGCCAACACCATCCGCCGCACGCTGGACTTGCCGGGCCAGGAGCTGTTCCAGTACATCGACGACGATGGCAATCCACACACGGTGGGCTCGGCCGACGTCAACGAGTATCTGCAATCGATCGCCGGCGAGGACTACACCGCCAAGGACTTCCGCACCTGGTCGGGCACCGTGCTGGCGGCGGTGGCGCTGCTGGAATATGAAAAGTACGACTCCGAGGCGCAAGCCAAGAAGAACATCGTGCAGGCGATCGAATCGGTGTCCAAGAAACTCGGCAACACACCCACTATTTGCCGCAAATGCTATGTGCATCCGGCGGTGATCGAGTCCTATCTCGACGGCACGATGCTGACCGCGCTGCGCCAGCGCGCCAGGGAAGAGCTGAAGGAAGACCTGCACGAGCTGCGCCCCGAGGAAGCGGCCGTGCTTGCACTGTTGCAGCAGCGGCTACAGGCCGGTTGAAGACGGCTTTGCCGCCGCGCCGGACAGGCTCCAGCGGCCCGACAGATGGTCGAGGGTGATCACGCGGTCGCCGAACGGGCGCAATCCCAGTACGCCGACTTTGGCCGGCAGCAGCATCGCCGCCCGTTCGACGGGACCGCCGCCGATGCTGGCCATATACCAATGAAACGGATGCCAATCGGCCGCTGCAGCTGCGGGGGCAGCGCAAGACAGGAACGATGCAAGCAGTTGTGCGGGTATCTAGCGGATAGGAAAATCGGTAATTGACCCGAGGAAAATATTAACATATCGGCCACACATGAGGTAGCACAGGGTTCGCGTGACACCGCCCTTCGGAGTAGAATCTAACTCCGTTTATTGCGAGAGCGCCCATGCCCACTGCCCTGCCATTTCCCATCCGCAAAGAGTGCCCACCCGGCGCCTGCGAATGCGGGCACGGCGAATTGCTGGATGCGTGGGAACGCGACGGCGCGACCGACATTCGCGTGCTGCGGCTCACGCGCGAAGAGGAAAAAGCACTCATTGCCCGTATCGAAGCGATCGACAGCTACGAGGCGCTGGGCCGCATCGAGCAACGCATGCAGGAACTGTTGGGCATCCGCCTGACGATCACGCCCAGCGCGAACGGCGTGCGCACCGTCATGGGCTTGCAAATCAAGCTGGCCGAGCAGCCCGGCCTGTGCCGGCGCACCCGCGAAAACATCCCCGCTGCAATACGCCGTTGCTTCGGCCAGCATCCAGAGATTATCTACGCGCTGCTGAATGCCCGCGACCTGCTGGGTGCGGAAGGCTGATCGTCACACCTGGGCGGTGATTTGCGCGTACCAGTCCGCATAAGGGGTATTGCCGATAGCGCGCCGGTTGAAATCGGGCACTCCATCGGTCCACCATACCGGGCCACGTTCACCCAGGCCACGTTTGGTCTCGTCGACGATGGCGCGCGCGCGGCGTTCGGCTTCGGCGTCGCCGGCCTTCTTCGCCGCCCCGACCTGCCTGCGCGCCTGCATCAGACAATCGACCAGCCGCCGGCGCTCTTCCGGCGCAAGGTTGGGATTGCTCAGACGCCAGAGGCGGCCCGCGACGATGAAGTAGCGGCCGTCGGGCGTGGCGGGATGTTTATCCATTTGACGCGCTCTCTTGCGGTCGCCCTACTCGGTATGAAACTCGCTGGCGTTCGCGAACAAATCCCACGCGGCGATGAACAGCGCCGCGATCACAGGGCCGATGACGAAGCCGTTCAAGCCAAACAAAGCCATGCCGCCCACGGTGGACAGCAACACCACGTAATCGGGCATTTTGGTGTCCTGGCCGACCAGCACCGGACGCAAAAAATTGTCGACCAGGCCGATGACGAACACGCCGAACGCCGCCAGGGTGACGCCCTGCCAGACCGCGCCCGTCGCCAGGAAATAGATCGCTACCGGCGCCCAGACGATGGCCGCGCCGATCGCCGGCAGCAGCGACAGGAAAGCCATCAGCACCCCCCACAGCACCGGCGCGCGCACATCCAGGAACCAGAAAATCAAGCCGCCGAGCGCGCCCTGGGCGATGGCCACCAGGATATTGCCTTTGACGGTGGCACGGATCACGGTGGTGAAGTTCAGGAACAGGCGCTGCTTGTACTTCGGGCTCAACGGCACGGCTTCCTTGATGCGCCGGGAGAGCTTGTCGCCATCGCGCAAAAGGAAGAACAGCAGGTACAGCAAAATACACAGGCTGGTCAGGAAATCGAACGTATACAGCCCGGCATTGATAGCCCGCTTGGCCACTTCCTGGCTGACTTGCGACGCGGCTGCGCTGAGTTTTTCTTGCAGATACGCAAGGCTGGTCAAATGGAAGCGGTCGAGCAGCGAGATCAGCCAGTTCGGCAGCGCGGCCATGATCTTGTTGAAGAACATCCCCACCGTAATCTCGCCGGAGCGCACCAGCTCGACGACGGACGCGGCCTGGTTGACGATCGAGATCGAGATCAGCGTGAGCGGTAAGATAACGATTACGATGATCAATAGCAGCGTCAGCATCGACGCCAGGGTGGCCTTGTTACGCGTCCGTTGCAACAGCCAGCGGTAGATCGGCGCGAACAGGATCGCCAGCACGACACCCCAGAAGATGGCGCCGCCGTACGGCGCGAGTATCCAGCCGAAGGCGATGGTGACCACCGCCAGCAGGAACAGGAACACTTTTTGTTGGAACGTGAATTGTGGCATTGGCTTTATAGTTATTTGAATGATGATCCAGTTTCATATCATAGACGATGCCGCGCCACGCTCGCGTACGCCATCTAACGGTCGTCGCGGCGGCGACGCCGGGCAAACCACGGTCAATCGTCGTCGTTTGGATCGAGGTCGGGGAACATTACGTCGGTGAAGCCGAACTTCGAAAAGTCGGTGATGCGCATCGGGTACAGCACGCCCAGCAGATGGTCGACTTCGTGCTGCACCACGCGCGCGTGGAAGCCGTCCACTTCGCGCGAGATCGGCTGGTTGAACTGGTCGACGCCTTCGTAGCGCAGTTTGGTCCAACGCGGCACGCTGCCGCGCAGGCCGGGCACGGACAGGCAGCCTTCGAAGCCCTCTTCCTTTTCGTCCGACAGCGGCGTCAGGACGGGATTGATCAACACCGTTTCAGGCACCTGCGGCGCGTCCGGGTAACGCGGATTTTGCTTGAAGCCGTAGATCACCAGCTGCAGGTTGACGCCGATCTGAGGCGCCGCCAGCCCGGCGCCATTAGCCGCGTGCATGGTGTCGAACATGTCGGCGATCAGCTGCTTCATCTCCGGCGTGTCGAATTCGGTCACCGGTTCGGCCACGCGCAGCAGGCGCGGGTCGCCCATTTTGAGGATTTCACGTACGGTCATCTCGCCACCTTTTTCAGTTATTTCGCCAGCAGTTCCTGCAGGCCCGCCTCGTCGAGGATGGTCACTTCCAGCTCCTGGGCCTTGGCCAGCTTGCTGCCGGCATCGGCGCCCGCCACGAGGTAGTGGGTCTTCTTCGACACCGAACCGGAGACCTTGCCGCCCTGCGCTTCGATCATCGCGGCAGCCTCGTCGCGGCTCAGATTCGGCAGCGTCCCGGTCAGCACAAACGTCTTGCCGGTCAACGGACCTTCGGCCGCTTCCTCCGGCAGTTGCGCCAGCAGGTCCTCGCGCAGCTGGTGCAGCGACGCGACCAGTTCACGGTGTCCCGGCGCCGCCATCCACTCGGTCAGGGCGTCGCCAACGGCGGCCGGCAGCCCGAACACGGTGAAGAGCGGCAGGTTGGCCATCGCCTTCAAATTCATGCCCTGATCGACCAGCTGCTTGCTGCGCGGTTCGGTCAGTTTCGGGATCGCCAGTGCCGCCATCAGCTTGACAGTGTCGAGCTTCTCGCGCAGCTTGGCGCTGGGCGGATGCTCGCCTTTCGGCGTCACGCCGGCGGCCAGCAGAGCGTCGATGGCTTCCTGGTTTTTCGGCTCGGCGAAGAATTCGGCGATCGACAACGCCACCGTGCCGCCGATATCGGGCAGCACGCGCAACAGCGCCGCCGGCACACGGCGTATCAGGTCGAAGCGCCCCAGCCACTCGGCCAGCGTTTTGGCGGTCGATTCGCCGACGTGGCGGATGCCGAGCGCGAACAGCAAGCGTTCCAGCGGCGGGTTCTTGCTGGCGGCGATGGCCTCCAGCAGATTGTCGGCCCACTTGGTGGCGACCTTGCCCTTGGCGACAGTCTCCGGCGTGGTGCCATCGCGCTCGTCGGCCAGCCGCTTCATCTCCAGCAGGTCATCGAGTTTGAGCGAATACAGGTCGGCCACGCGCTGCACCTTGCCCCATTCGACCAGGCTGTCGATGTAGCGGTCGCCCAGCCCCTCGATGTCCATCATCTTGCGGCCGGCGAAGTGGCGGATCGCCTCCTTGCGCTGCGCGGAGCAGAACAAACCGCCGGAGCAGCGGGCGATCGCCTCGCCCTCTTCGCGCACAACGTGCGAACCGCACACCGGGCAGGTTTTCGGCAGCTCGTAGATCGCCGGTTCCGGGGTCGGACGCCGCTCCAGCACCACCGCCAGCACTTCCGGGATGACGTCGCCGGCGCGGCGCACGATCACCGTGTCGCCGACCCGCACGTCCTTGCGGCGCACTTCGTCCTCGTTATGCAAAGTGGCGTTGGTGACGTTGACGCCGCCGACGAATACCGATGCCAGACGCGCCACCGGCGTGATCGCGCCGGTGCGGCCGACCTGCACCTCGATCGCCTGCACGGTGGTCAGCGCCTCCTCGGCCGGGAACTTGTGGGCCAGCGCAAAACGCGGCGCGCGCGAGACAAAGCCCAACGTGCGCTGATCCTGCAGCAGATTGGCCTTGTAGACCACGCCGTCGATTTCGTACGGCATGGTCGGACGGGCTTCTCCGATCTGTTTGTAGTACGCCATCAGTCCTTCGTAGCCGCGCACCACCTTGCCCTCCTTGGCCACCGGCAGGCCGAGCGTGCGGTACCAGTCCAGCAAAGCGGAATGCGACTGCGGCATCTCGGCGCCATCGAGCAGGCCGACGCCGTAGCAGAAGAAACTGAGCTTGCGCGCGGAAGTGATGCGCGAATCGAGCTGGCGCAAGCTGCCCGCCGCCGCGTTGCGCGGATTGACGAACTCCTTCTGGCCGGCCTCGCGCTGGCGTGCATTCATGGCGTCGAAATCGGCTTTGAACATCAGCACTTCGCCGCGCACATCGAGGATGGCGGGCGGATTCGGTGTCTTGAGGCGTAGCGGAATGCTGCGGATGGTGCGGATATTGGCCGTCACATCCTCGCCGGTGTAGCCGTCGCCACGCGTGGCCGCTTGCACCAGCAGGCCGTTTTCGTAGCGCAGGTTGATGGCCAGGCCGTCGTATTTCACCTCGGCCGCGTATTCGACGGCGCCGGCGGCGTCCAGGCCCTCGCGCACGCGGCGGTCGAAGTTTTCGACATCCTCGTCGGCGAAGCCGTTATTCAACGACAGCATCGGCACCGAGTGCGTGACCTGGTCGAACTGCGGCAGCGGCGCCGCGCCCACTCGTTGGGTCGGCGAGTCGGGAAGCGCCAGCTCCGGATGCTCCAGCTCCAGCGCCTGCAATTCCATAAACAGCTTGTCGTACTCCGCGTCCGGTATGGTGGGCGCGTCCTCCACATGATAGGCGTGCAGGTGCCGGTTCAGCTCAGCGCTCAGCGATTCGATCCGCGCCTTGTAATCCACTTCAGTCATTGCTACTTCCAGAATCAGCTAAACAAACGCAGTGCGCGGGTGGAACCGGCCGGGATGTCGGCCTCGTTCATCTCGGTGTAAAAGTCCTGTACCTGCGTGGCGATCTCGCCCAGCGCGGCATCGGTCAACGGCTGGTTGTAGTCGTCGACGATGGTGCCGTCCAGGCGACCCATCAGCGACTTGGCGCAGGCGACCATGGCGCCGAAGCCGTCGCGCGCCGGCGCCACGCATGGCACGTCCAGCAGCAAAGTAAGGCGCGAGGTGGTTTCCTCGGCCAGCGTGACGTTGGTCGACAGCGAGAACAGGAAACCGCCGTCACCGTCGGGCATGACGAAGCGGCCATCCGGACGCACGTCGAAGCCCTGCTTTTCCAGCGCGCCGATCAGCGTCGAAATCGCCCACGGCGCACCGTTCGATTGCAGGTTGACGCCCAGCTGCGCGTCGTGGCCGGCGACGAAGCGGTGCAGATTGCGCGCCTCGGCCATCACTTCGATCATGTCCGGGATTTCCGGCTCGGCGCCGATTTCGTCGGCCATCGCGCGCAGGCGCGTGACCAGTTCCGAGTATTCCAGCTCATTCAGAGCGGTGCTGCGGCTGGCCAGTTGCACGCCGCCTTGCAGCTTGGTGTACACGCCGCCATGGACGATCGGTTCCCAGTCGCCGCTGACGGCCAGGCCGATGTAGTGCACCGGCTTGTTGCCGACCATGCGCAGGGTTTGCAGCACCGGCAGCAGCTTGTCGCCGCGCGCCGCGCCTTCCAGCGCCAGCGGCAGCAGGCAATCGATCAACGGATCGACCAGCGCGGTGGCCTGTTCGGCGGCGGCTGCCGAGGCGGCGTTGGCGCGCGCGATCAGCGCCGCTTCGGCGGCCTCGTTCGACGACGACCGATCGATGGCATCGCTGGTGAATTCGCCGGCGACAGCACCCAGCGACGACGCAGCGGCGGAAGCTTCGCCACCCGCCACGACCGGCGCGCTGGTGTCGGCGTCCAGCGAGAAGCTCGGCTCCTGACGCGGTCCGCCCACCGGATCGACGCGCGGTTCGATGCGCGGTTCGGGACGCGGCTCCTGGCGCGCGGCCGGCGTCTCGCCGGTGCGCATCAGCACATCGTCGTGATCGGTCCCGAAGGCGCGTTCGACGCTCTTCTTGGCCTTGTATTCCTGGATTTTGTTGTAAGTGAATACACCGGCGACGAATACGCCGGCGATCCCGATCAAACTCATTTGAAGGTCTGTCATGCTGCTTGTGCCTCTGAAGCGAAATTGGCGGCGGATTGCATATCCACCGCCACGATGCGCGATACGCCCTGCTCCTGCATCGTCACACCGATTAGTTGATTGGCCATCTCCATCGCAATCTTATTGTGCGAGATGAAGAGGAATTGGGTATGGTCGGACATGCGTTTGACCATCCGGCAGAATCGTTCGGTATTGGCGTCGTCCAGCGGCGCGTCGACCTCGTCGAGCAGGCAGAACGGCGCCGGGTTGAGCCGGAACATCGAGAACACCAGCGCGGTCGCCGTCAGCGCTTTTTCGCCGCCGGACAGCAGGTGGATGGTGGCGTTCTTTTTGCCCGGCGGCTGCGCCATGACCTGCACGCCGGAGTCGAGGATTTCATCGCCGGTCATGATCAACTTGGCCTGCCCCCCGCCGAACAGGATCGGGAACAGCTCCGAGAAGTGTCCGTTGACGCGATCGAAGGTGTCTTGCAGCAGATCGCGCGTTTCCTTGTCGATGCGCGCGATGGCGTCTTCCAGCGTGTTGATCGCCTCGTTCAAGTCGGCGTTTTGCGAATCGAGGAAGTTCTTGCGCTCGGACGCCGTCGCCAGCTCGTCCAGCGCCGCCAGATTGACAGCGCCCAGCAGCGAGATCGCATTGGTCAGGCGCGTCACCTCGCCCTGCAGATACGAAGCTTTCATATCCGGATGCAGCTTCTCGGCCAGCGCCGCCTCGTCGGCATGCACTTCGGCCAGCTGCGCGGCGAACTGCTCCTGGTTCAGGCGCGCGGCCTGCTCCTTGAGCTGCATTTCCATGATTCTGTCGCGTTGCGGTTGCAGCGCGCGCTCGGTCGACATGCGCCCTTCCTCGAACTGGCGCAGTTGCTGCGTGATCTGGTCGAGTTCATGACGAGCGTCCGACAGCGCCTTCTCCTGGTCGGTGCGGCGGTCCAGCAGGTCTTGCAGGCCGTCGTTGGCAGAGCCGGATTCCATCGTCGCCAGTTCATGCTGGCCCGCTTCCAGGCTTTGCGTCACCTGGGCCACCTGCGCGGTCGCGGTGGCGATCGAACGGCGCAATTCCTCGATCTTGTTGCGCTGGGATTTCTCGGCGAACTGCGCCTCCTGCGCGGCGCGCTCCAGATCGCGCAAGGCTTCGCGGGCGTCGGCCAGGCGCTGCTCCTTTTCCAGGAAGACCGTCTGGCCGTCCTCGTGGTCGCCCTGCAGGTTGCCGAGCTCCATATCGAGCTGCTCGAACTTTTCCTCGGACTCCATCTTGATCTGGGTCTGTTCTTCTTCCTGCGCGGCGATTTCGGCCAGGTCGGTTTCGATCTGGTTGCTGCGCTGATTGAAGCGCGCCTCGATCTCGGACAATTTGACGACGTCGAGCTGCAAGGTATGCACCGACTGCTGCAGGCTTTGCAGCTTGGCGCGGTACTCGGTCAGGCGGCGCGTGTGTTCCGATAGCGCCGCCTCCGCGCGCACCGAACGGGCGCGCGCCTCGTCGGCCAGCATCTGCTGCGCGCGCAACTGCTTGGTGATGTTCTCGATTTCCTGCTGCCGCCCCAGCATGCCGTCCTGCTCCGAATCGGCGGCGTAGAAACGCACGCTGTTCTGCGTGACGACGTGACCCTGGCGGGTGACGAAGTAGCCGCCGGCGGGCAGTTTGGCGCGTTCGGCGAAGGCCTCGGCCGCATCCTCGGCGTGGTAGGCATTGTGCAGCCAATCCTGCAGTAACCCACGCAGCGACGGGTCGTTGAGCTTCAGCAGATTCAGGAGCGGCTTCAGGCCCGCCGCTTCCAGCGGCGCCGGCGGCACCGCCGTCGATGGCGCGAACAGCGCCAGCTTGGCCGGCGGCGCGTCGCCGAAGAAGGCCTTCGCCCATTCGATGTTCGACATTTGCAGCGCCGAGGTGCGCTCGCGCAGCACCGATTCCAGCGCCGTCTCCCAGCCAGATTCGATATGCAGTTTTTGCCACAGGCGCGGCAAGGAATCCAGCTCGTGCTTTTGCAGCCATGGCGTCACCTTGCCCTGGGTTTGCACGCGCTCCTGCAATTGGCGCAGCGCGTTCAGGCGCGCTTCCAGCTGGGCGTTGGCGGCGGTCTCGGTGTTGACCTGCTGCTGCGCGGCCTGGCGTTCTTCCTCAAGGCGCGGCTGCTGCTCCAGCGCCTCCTCCAACAGGAAGCTTTGCTCTTCCAGCGCCTGCTGCTTTTCCTCCAGCTGCATGCGCATATTGGTCAGATGCGCGCTGTCGGGCAAACTCAAGCCACTCTTTTCCTGCTGCAGGCGCTCGCGCCGCACGGCCAGGCCGTTAAGGATGTTGTTGGCGTTGCGCTGGTGCGCCGACTCCAACTCAAGCTGCTGCTGCGCCTGCATGATGCGGGCGCGCGATTCGGTGCTCTTGGTCTGCGCCTCGCGCCATTGCTGCTCCAGCATCGGCAGCGACTCGCCTTTTTGCTCGGCCATCATCTGCGATTGCTCGACCCTGGCCGACAACTCTTCTAGCGTGAATTCGGCCTCCTCGATCTGGCCACTGTACTCGGTGGCCTGATGTTGCCACTGGTCGCGCTGCGCGGTCAGCGCGGCCAACTGCGATTGCAGGCGCCCGCGCGATTCGATAACGAACTTGATCTGCGCTTCCAGGCTGCCGATTTCGGCGTTGGTCTGATACAGGCTGCCCTGCGCCGTGTGCAGGCGGTCGCCGGCGGCGAAGTGTGCCTGGCGCATGTGCTCCAGGGTCAGTTCGACGTTGCGCAGCTTCGCGGTCTGTTCCTCCAGATCGTTCTGCGCCTGTTCCACCTCGCGGAAGTATTTTTTCTGCTCGTTTTCCGCCTCGATCTTACGCAACAGCCAAAGCAGCTTTTGCTTCTCTTCCTGGTCCGACTGCAGCTGGTGGAACTTGGTCGCGACGGCGGCCTGCCCTTCCAGCTTTTCCAGGTTCGAATTGAGCTCGCGCAGGATGTCTTCCACGCGCAGCAGGTTTTCGCGTGTGTCGTGCAGGCGGTTTTCGGTTTCCCGGCGGCGTTCCTTGTACTTGGACACGCCCGCCGCCTCCTCCAGGAACACGCGCAGTTCCTCGGGGCGCGATTCGATGATACGGCTGATCATGCCCTGGCCGATAATCGCGTAGGCGCGCGGACCGAGACCGGTGCCGAGGAAGATGTCCTGGATGTCGCGCCGGCGTACCGGCTGGCCGTTGATGTAGTAGGTCGAAGTGCCGTCGCGCGTCAAGGTGCGCTTGACGGCGATCTCCGCATACTGGCCCCACTGGCCGGCGGCCTTGCCGTCATTGTTGTCGAAGACCAGTTCGACGGACGCCCGGCCGGCCGGCTTGCGGTGGGTCGAGCCGTTGAAGATAACGTCCTGCATCGATTCGCCGCGCAGCTCCGACGCCTTCGATTCACCCAGCACCCAACGCACGGCATCGATGATATTCGACTTGCCGCAACCATTCGGTCCCACCACGCCAACCAGCTGGCCCGGCACCTGGAAATTGGTGGGATCAACGAAAGACTTGAATCCCGACAATTTAATGGAAGATAGACGCACGTGATTATCTGGGCTATGGGCTGTAAAAGATCACAATAATACCATTTAGCGCATTAAATAAGGGTGTAAAGCAGGTCTGCATGCGCCACGGCCAGGCTATGCCCTACTCGTGTCCGCGATGTTTGGACTGGGCCCACATGGCGCGGGTATAAGGCTGGTCGCGGCCGGAGATTGACAACGCGGCCTGGGTGATCCATTGCTCGGCGGGCACTGGCTCGACGCGCGGAGCGATCAGCACGATCGGCAGGCACAGCACGACCAGCATGCGGCTAAGCGCCCAATGACGCTCGGTGCTGGCGTAACGAATGAAGATGCCGGCGATCACCAACCCCAGAATGCTGCCGGTGACCGATTCCGAGACCGAGTGTGCCAGCACCGGCACGCGCGAGATGGAGATCAGGATGGCGAAGACGACACCGGCGGCGGTTGCCGCGTACTTGGCGCGGCTGCTGGAGCTCCGAAAAGCGAGGAAGGCGGCCACCGGATACACCGCTGCGGAACGCATCGCATGGCCGCTAAAGCCTGCGAACTCGACCGACTCGACGCCGATACCCCAGCCAACGAAAGCCATCTTGGTCACGACCACCAGCGCCATGCCGATACCGAACAACAGCGCCCACATCCACGACAGCCGCCAGGACTTGCCCGCAAGTAGCCAAACGCCGATCGCAATGCCTATCGGTCCTGTTATCGCCAAACTACCCGCTACGCTTAGAGCATGCCACCACATCATCCAATCACCGCCTTTCAATTTTTTGCACTGCACCATCATTAAAACACACCCAGCAGTACTTGACCGAACAATTGCTGCGCACCAACTCTTCTATGCCAAAAGATAAGCATGCAAAGAGCGTGCCGGAGGCAGAGGAAACGCCCCGTCAGCAGCCTCCGACGACCCGTGGCATACTGTTGCTCCTGCTCACTGTTGTTTGATCGGACACGCTTTATGACACTCTCGACCTGGCTGCTGTTTCTTTCCGTCTCCCTCGCTGCCGCCTTCAGCCCGGGACCGGGTGTATTAATGGCCATTTCGACGGCCACCACCCAAGGCGCGGGACGCGCATTGTATAGCTCCCTGGGCAATGCGCTGGGCGTATTTATCGTCGCCACCACCGCTGTGGCCGGCCTTGGGCTCGTGCTCAAGACATCGGCGCTGGCGTTTGGCGCGCTCAAGGTGGCCGGTGCGGCCTATCTGATCTATCTGGGCATCAAAACCTGGCGCCAGGCGTCGAAGGCCCCGGCGCCGGTCGACGACAGCGCGGCGTCGATGCCGCTCGCGCAGGCCAGCCGCTGGAGCACTTTCCGCTCGGGGCTGCTGGTGGCGGTCAGCAATCCCAAGGCGATCCTGTTCTTCACCGCCGTGTTCCCGCAATTCATGCCGCCGGACCACATCGACCCGATGCGCTTCCTGCTGCTGACGTCGACCTTCACCGCTTGCACCCTGCTGTCGCACTTCTTCTATGTGGCGTGCGCGTCGTGGATGAAGCGCCGGGTACGCCAGAGCGCGGCCCGCTCGCGCTTTACCAAGCGCACCACAGGCGCGTTGTTCATCGGCATGGGTGGCGCGCTGCTGACCGTGAAGTAATTATTCCCCCGCTTTCCCGATTCCAACAGGTGCCTTGACGAGGCGCAATGAACGAGTGTGGACTTTGCTTACCATCATTATCTGGTCAGCCCGCCCCGCTCCGCCGTTGCACGCCTCCACCAAGGACACCTATGAAATTCCTGCACAACCTGGAAACTTCCAGCAAGCTGTCGATCGCGTTTGCCACCGTGCTGATCCTGACCGCGCTGCTCGGCCTGGGTTCGCTCACGCGCATGGGCGCCATCAACGACGCGTCAACGCAATTGTCTGGCAGCTGGCTGCCGCAGACCATGGCCGTGCTATCGCTCAAAAACGATTTGCAGGAACTACGCAAGCTGGAGCACGTCGTCGTCAGCGACAAGGGCAGCATCGAAGGTTCCGAGCAAAAACTGACGGTCGCTTTGTCGACCTTCCATGACAATGCGGATCGGCTCGGCAGAACCGTGAACGACGCCAATATCAAGGCGGAAGCAGTCGAATTACAACGCATGGCGTCCGCCTATCTGGCCGAGCACCGCAAAATGATGGCCTTGGCCAACGAAGGCAAGAAGGACGAGGCGGTCGCGGTGCTCAAGGGCTCTTCGCTGCCGGCGTTCGACGCCACGAACGGCCAACTGGACAAATTGCTGTCCAGTAACATGGCAGGCAGCCAGCAGGCCGCGCGCGGCGCCGACCAGACCTATGCCGTCGCCCGTGTCGGCACGCTGGCCATGCTGGGCACGGCGATCGGCTTCGGCGTGCTGCTGGCGATGTGGCTGGCGCGTTCGATCTCGACACCGTTGCAGCAGGTGATGCTGGTGGCGCAGCGCATTGCCGATGGCGACCTGAGCACCCGCATCGAGGTCCGCTCGATCAATGAAACCGGCAAGCTGCTGCAAGCGATGCAGCACATGAACGACAGTTTGATGACGATGATCGCCCAGGTTCAAAGCGGCGCGCGGGCGATCGGCCAGGCCTCGGCCGAGATCGCCGACGGCAATCTGGACCTGTCGAGTCGCACCGAGCAACAGGCCGCGTCGCTGGAGGAAACCGCCTCGTCGATGGAACAGCTGACGGCCACCGTCAAGCAAAACGCCGAGCACGCGGTACAGGCCAATAAGCTGGCCGTCTCCGCATCGGCGGTCGCGGTACGCGGCGGCAACGATGTCGATCAGGTGGTCGGTACGATGGCGTCGATCAACGACAGCTCGAAGAAGATCGCGGAAATCATCGACGTCATCGACGGCATTGCTTTCCAGACCAACATCCTGGCCCTGAACGCGGCGGTCGAAGCGGCCCGCGCCGGCGAGCAAGGCCGTGGCTTCGCGGTGGTCGCCTCCGAGGTGCGCAACCTGGCCCAGCGCAGCGCGGCGGCCGCCAAGGAGATCAAAAGCCTGATCGACGATTCGGTCGACAAGGTCGTGCGCGGCACCCAACTGGCCGACCAGGCGCGCCTGACGATGGACGAGGTGGTGGGCAGCGTCCAGCGGGTTACCGGGCTGATCGGAGAGATCGCCGACGCCAGCGCCGAGCAGACCGCCGGGCTGGAGCAGGTCAACCAGGCGATCGCGGCGATGGATCAGGCGACCCAGCAGAACGCCGCGCTGGTCGAGCAGGCGGCGGCGGCCGCATCGTCGATGCGCGATGAAACGGGCAAGCTGAACGAGGCGATCGGCGCGTTTGCCATGCACGACGGCGGTTACCGGGACGCCCGGGCGCTGCCGTCCGGCGCCGTCGGCAGAACAGGCGCGGCCGATAGCGCGAACCGCGACGAAGCGCCGCCCGCCAGCGCAAGCGCCGCCGACCTCCGTGAGCGGACCCCGCCAGCATTGCCGTCGCCGGAAAAGCGCCCTACCACGCCGCGTCGACCAAGCGCCAACACCGCCCCCGCCAGCAGTCCCGCCGCCAACGCCAAGGCGGGCACCGCCGCGCGTGCCAAGGCCGGCGCGAGCGCGCGCACAAGCACCACAAGCGGGCTGGGCAAAGCCTCCGGCAAGCTCAGCAATGAGGTCGAATGGGAAGAGTTTTAATGCCAAGTGCGAGGCATGGTCCTACAGCCCGCCAAGACGCGTTCCGATAGCAAGTGCCTGAACGAAAACGCATCATTGCTGCACCAGAAATGCGCGCGCTGCCCAGCAGTGATCCGATCAGCACGGCGCTTTTTTGGCGAGTACGTTCTTTCACTTTCGCAAAGGAATTAAAATGAACTCGAATCAAAAAGGCGGCAGCAGCAAGCAAGGCGGCAACCAGGGCAGCAGCAAGCAATCGGGCGACAAAGGTTCGTCGGGCGGTTCGCGCTCCGGCAACCAGGGCGGCACCCACGAGCAACATGTTGAAGCCGGCCGCCAGAGCCACAAAAACGACGGCAACAAGCAGTCCGGCAACAAAAACCGCTGATCGGGCTGCACCCGATAGCGGCATCGGCGGCGCCTTCATGGCGCCGCTCGCCTTTCAGCGGGCGGTCAGATATTGGCCACGCGCTGTCCGCGCGGCGGCACGAAATCCTTGACCGCGTTGACCATCCCCACCGCCACCCCCTCGGCAGCAGTCAGGTGCAGGTCGGAATAGGCGTGCGTGCGCCAATGCTCTTCGGACAGTTGTACGTGTTCGCGCAGGATCTGCTCGGTGCGCGCGTCGTCGGCCTGCAAGCCTTCGACGATGATGCGCAGCGCATCCGGCCGGGCGCCGTGCGGCGCGCTGGCATGCGACTTGTGCACCATGAAACGTGCCGTGTCGCTGGCATAACGCTCCTCGCCGGACAGGAACAGGATCACCGCGATCGACGCCACGGCGCCGGCGTTGTAGGTGATGATTTTAATCGGCAACTTGCTCAGGTAGTTGTACAGGCAGATGCCGTCGCTGACATAGCCACCATTGGACTGGATCAGGATGTGGGCGGTGGTGATGCGGTCCTCGGTCATATCGGCAACGGCGTCGAAGACACGACGCACCATGTCACTGTTGACGTCGCCGGACAAAGTGAACCACGCGTGGCCCTCGTAGGAATTTGGATCTTGGCTCATGTGTGGGCTCTCGAATAAGTGTCATTTATTCTAGCAAATAGTTGTTTATACGGCGTTTTTATTGTTCTCCATTCGTGCGCGCCTCAGATTCGCCCCTGGCCCCAAGATTGACATTCAGGCCCTTCTGACATATATTCCCGAGTCTTGATCGGGAGAGGGTTGCGGGCGGAAACGCCAACGCGGCCGCCGAAGGGGCACTACCCAAAAACTCTCAGGCAAAAGGACCGATCAAGGGACCGGCGCGGCCGACGTGGATACCATTATCACGGCGGGATGCCAACTGGTCCAACTCTGGAGAGCGGTCGCGGCACACGCCGGCGACCCACCGAAGGGGCGCACGGGAATGGGGTCCGACAGCGGTCGGCTCGTCCCGTAATCTCTCAGGTACCAAGGACAGAGGGGTCTGCGATCATTGTGGAAACAGCTTTTTAGCCGTTCCTTGTATGTTCTGTTAACCCCTTTTCGATATGGACCGAGGAATTATGACGCTCAAAGCCACCCCACTCAATAACGCACACCGTGCCGCCGGCGCCAAGATGGTCGATTTCGGCGGTTGGGACATGCCCGTCAACTACGGATCGCAGATCGAAGAACACAACGCCGTGCGCACCGACGTCGGCATGTTCGACGTCGCCCACATGTGCGTGGTCGACCTCAAGGGCGCCAACGTGCGCGCCTTCCTGCGCGGCCTGCTGGCCAACAACGTCGACAAGCTGCAGGTGTCGGGCAAGGCGCTGTACTCGTGCATGCTGAACCCGCAAGGCTTCGTCATCGACGACCTGATCGTCTACTTCATCGACGAAAGCTGGTTCCGCCTGGTCGTCAACGCCGGCACCGCTGAAAAAGACGTGGCGTGGATGCAGGCGCAGAACTCCGCCACCAACAGCGGCGTGACGATCACCCAGCGCAGGGATGGCGATAATGCCATGGCGCTGATCGCCGTGCAGGGCCCGAACGCCCGTGCCAAGGTGTGGGAAGTGATACCCGAATCGAAGGCCGGCACCGCCGAGATGAAACCATTTAACGTCGCCTTCGCGCACAGCGCCGCCTTTGGCGAGGCGATGATCGCCCGCACCGGCTACACCGGCGAAGACGGCTTCGAGATCGGCGTCGCCGCCGACCAGGCCGAGAAGCTGTGGAATGCGCTGACCGCCGCCGGCGTCAAGCCGGCCGGCTTGGGCGCGCGCGACACGCTGCGCCTGGAAGCCGGCATGAACCTCTACGGCCAGGACATGGACGAAACCGTCAACCCGCTCGACGCCGGCCTGGCCTGGACCATCGACCTGGTGTCCGAGCGCGACTTCATCGGCAAGGCAGCGCTGCAAGCGATGGGCCAGAACGCCCAGTTCGTCGGCTTGATCCTGCGCGAAAAAGGCGGCGTGCTGCGCGCCCACCAAAAGGTGATCGTGGCCGGCACCGACGCCGTCGGCGAGATCACCAGCGGCACCTTCAGCCCGACCATGCAGCAGGCGATCGCCTTGGCGCGCGTGCCCAACGGCGTGGCCGTCGGCGACACCGTGCACGTCGAGATCCGCGACAAGAAGCTGGCCGCCTCGGTGGTCAAGCTGCCTTTCGTCCGCAACGGTAAAATCCTTGCCGCTTAATTGATTTAGTATCTGCGTTCGCACCCCGTTTAGTACCCCGACCCCGACCCTACCCCTCTGGAGCCTTACATGAATATTCCTGCTGACCTGAAGTACACCGAATCCCACGAATGGGTACGCGCTGAGTCGGACGGCACCGTCACCGTCGGCATCACCGAGTACGCGCAGGACGCGCTGGGCGATATCGTCTTTGTCGAGCTGCCAAAGGTCGGCAAGAGCTACGCCGCCGGCGACGACGCCGCCGTGGTGGAATCGGTCAAGGCGGCCAGCGACATCTACGCGCCGGTGTCGGGTGAAGTCATCGCCGTCAACGAAGACGTGGCCAGCGCACCGGAATCGATCAACACCGACGCCTACGCCGCCTGGTTGTTCAAGATCAAGCCGGCCGACGCCAGCGCGATCGACGGCCTGCTCGATGCAGCAGCTTATGGCAAGACCACTGAAGCGTAAATTATGACCCGTTCAAGCCTGACCCAACTCGAAGCACGCGATGCTTTCATCGCACGCCACATCGGCCCCGACGCCGCAGAACAGCAAGCCATGCTGGATGTCCTCGGCTACGCCTCGCGCGCAGCCCTGATCGACACCATCGTCCCTGCCAACATCCGCAACAAGGCCACGCTGCCGCTGGGCGCGTACACGCAGCCGATGCCGGAGCAGGAGGCGCTGAACAAGCTGAAGAAAATCGCCAGCAAGAACAAGGTCCTGAAGTCGATGATCGGCCAGGGCTACTACAACACGCTGACTCCGGGCGTGGTGCTGCGCAATATCTTCGAAAACCCGGCCTGGTACACCGCGTACACGCCGTACCAGCCGGAGATCTCGCAAGGCCGCCTGGAAGCGATCCTGAACTTCCAGCAAACCATCACCGACCTGACCGGCATGGGCATCGCCAACGCGTCGATGCTGGACGAAGGCACTGCCGCCGCCGAAGCGATGACCCTGATCCAGCGCGTGGGCAAGTCGAAGTCGAACGTGTTCTACGTCGCCGACGACGTGCTGCCGCAAACGCGCGAAGTGATCGAAACCCGCGCCAAGCCGCTGGGCATCGAAGTCAAGGGCTTCCACCCGGCCGAATTGTCCGGCATCGGTGAAGCCTTCGGCGTGCTGCTGCAGTACCCCGGCGTCAACGGCGTGGTGCGCGACTACAAGGCCGATGTCGAGACGATCAAGGCCAAGGGTACGATGGTGGTTGTCGCCGCCGACCTGCTGGCGCTGACCATGCTCACGCCACCTGGCGAATGGGGCGCGGACGTCGTCGTCGGCAACAGCCAGCGCTTCGGCGTACCGCTGGGCTTTGGCGGCCCGCACGCCGGCTACCTGTCGACCCGCGACGAATTCAAACGCAGCATGTCCGGCCGCCTGGTCGGCGTCACCATCGACGCCCAGGGCAACAAGGCCTATCGTCTGGCGCTGCAAACCCGCGAGCAGCACATCCGCCGCGAAAAAGCCACCTCCAACATCTGCACCGCGCAAGTGCTGCTAGCGGTGATGGCGTCGATGTACGCCGTCTACCACGGTCCTAAAGGCCTGCTGCAGATCGCCCAACGCGTGCACCGCTACACCGGCGTGCTCGCTGCTAACCTGAAGACGCTCGGCTACACCGTCACCAACGACAGCTTCTTCGACACGCTGACCATCTCCACCGCCAACGCCGAGCAGCTGCACGCGTCGGCCCACTCGCACGGCGTCAACCTGCGCGTGATCGACGCCTCGCACGTCGGCGTCTCGCTCGACGAGACCACCACGCGCGAAGACATCGCGCTGCTGTGGACCGTGTTCGCCCACCCGGTCGGCGGCCCGGCCCACGGCCCGGATTTCGACACCGTCGAAGCGGCCGTCGCCGAGTCGTTCCCGGCATCGCTGGCGCGTTCGAGCGAGTACCTGACGCACCCGGTGTTCAACCGCTACCACTCTGAAACCGAAATGCTGCGCTACCTGCGCAGCCTGGCGGACAAGGACCTGGCGCTGGACCGCACCATGATACCGCTCGGTTCGTGCACCATGAAGCTTAACGCCACCAGCGAAATGATTCCGGTCACCTGGCCCGAGTTCTCCAACATCCACCCGTTCGCGCCGGACAGCCAGACCGTCGGCTACCGCGAAATGATCGGCCAGCTGGAAGAGATGCTGTGCGCGGTGACCGGCTACGCCGCCATCTCGCTGCAGCCCAACGCCGGCTCGCAGGGCGAGTACGCCGGTCTGCTGGTGATCCAGGCCTACCACCAGTCGCGTGGCGAAGGCCATCGCAACATCTGCCTGATTCCATCGTCGGCGCACGGCACCAACCCGGCATCGGCCAACATGGTCGGCATGCAGGTGGTGGTCACCGCCTGCGACGCCAACGGCAACGTCGACCTGGCCGATTTGAAGGCCAAGGCCGAACTGCACTCGAAGAACCTGGCCGCCGTCATGGTGACCTACCCTTCGACCCACGGCGTGTTCGAGGAAGGCATCCAGGAGCTGTGCGAGATCGTTCATAGCCACGGCGGCCAGGTCTACATCGACGGCGCCAACATGAACGCGCTGGTCGGCGTGGCCGCTCCGGGCGCGTTCGGCGGCGACGTCTCGCACCTGAACCTGCACAAGACCTTCTGCATTCCGCACGGCGGCGGCGGTCCTGGCGTCGGCCCGATCGGCGTTGGCGCGCACCTGGCCAAGTTCCTGCCGAACCAGCGTTCGAACGGCTATATCCGCGACAACGCCGGTATCGGCTCGGTCAGCGCCGCGCCGTATGGTTCGGCCAGCATCCTGCCGATTTCGTGGATGTACATCGCGATGATGGGCGCCGAAGGCCTGACCGCCGCCACCGAAACCGCGATCCTGAGCGCCAACTACATCGCGCGCCGCCTGTCGCCGCACTACCCGGTACTGTACTCGGGCCACGACGGCCTGGTGGCGCACGAGTGCATCATCGACCTGCGCCAGCTGCAGGACGCGACCGGCATCAGCAACGAAGATGTCGCCAAGCGCCTGATGGACTTCGGCTTCCACGCGCCGACCATGAGCTTCCCGGTGCCGGGCACCTTGATGATCGAGCCGACCGAAAGCGAATCGAAGGCCGAGATGGACCGCTTCATCGACGCCATGATCGCCATTCGCGGCGAGATCGCCAAAGTGGAAAGCGGCGAGTTCGACAAGCTGGACAACCCGCTCAAGTTCGCGCCGCACACCGCCGAGGTGCTGACGGCCGACAAGTGGGAGCGCAAGTACAGCCGCGAAGTGGCGGCCTACCCTGTGCCGTCGCTGCGCAAGCAGAAGTACTGGCCGCCGGTCGGCCGCGCCGACAACGTCTACGGCGACCGTAACCTGTTCTGCGGCTGCGCGCCGATGAGCGACTACGAGTAACGACTGCTCGCGCGGCATGCCGCGAGAGCCAAAAAAGCAGGCGAACCTCGCGGTTCCGCCTGCTTTTTTCGTTATAAGATAGATATTTTCCATATCCGGGAGCTAAACGATGCATCCAGTATCTTTGCCACGCCTGTATTTGCTGAGGGCCGTCTATCTGATCATTGCCGTGGGCTTGGGCGTGGTCGTGTGGCCGGGGATTATTCATCATGACAAGCCGTGGGAATTGATGCAGGGTTTCGTCAACTGCATGCTGGCCGCTTTCGGATTGCTGTGCGCGGTCGGTGTGCGTTATCCGCTGCGCATGCTGCCCGTGCTGCTGTGGGAGCTCGTGTGGAAAACGCTGTGGCTGGCCATTGTCGCGCTGCCGGCGTGGCGCGCGGGGGCGCTCGACCAGGCGATGATGGAGAACGTGTTCGCCTGCCTGCTGGTGGTGATGATACCGATCGCCATGCCGTGGGGGTATTTCGTCGACAACTACGTGAAGCGCCCGGGTGATCGCTGGCGCGGTGCGGTCGGGGGTTGAAGGTGGCGCGGTGGCGACGCATGCATGGCGGATTACGCTTCGCTAATCCGCTCTACGTGGTTCAGACTATATTTGGCTCCGCCACCGCGGTGCATGAGACGCGATAGACCCCACGATCCGCAACACCCCACGCGTGTGCTCAATGCCTAATCGACGCCAGCCGCAGGCGCACTACCCGCGGCGAGCCCGGTTGCTGGGGTCTGGTCGGCTCCTGCCCTTCTTCCAGCTTGAACATCGCCACCGCCTCCGACAAATTGAGCGCCTGGCGCTGCAACCCGGTGGACGCCGCTGCCGCCTGGCGCACCAGCGCCAGGTTCTGCTGCGTCACCTGGTCCATTTCCAGGATCGCCATGTGCGCGCCCTGCAAGCCCTCGGCCTGCTCGGCGCTGGCTTCGCTGATCTGGCCGATGATGTCGCCCACCTGCTGCACCGACGACACGATCTCCGCCATGCTGTCGCCGGCCGCCTTGGCCGAGCGCTGCGCCAGATTGAGCACCTCGCTGGCCACCTGCGCGAACGCCTCGCCCTGGGCGCCGGCGCGCGCCGCCTCCACCGCCGCGTTCAAGGCCACCAGGTTGGTCTGGAACGCCAGCCCGTCGATGACGCCGACGATGTCCACCACCTTGCGCGAACTGCCGCGTATCGACGCCATCGTCACCACCAGCCGCTGCACCACGCCGCCGCCACGCAGCGCGAAGTTGGTGGCGCAGCGCACCAGCTGATTGGCCAGCTGCGCGTTGTTGGCCGTCTTCGCGACGGTGGAACTGAGCTCGCGCATCGCGCCGCTGGTCTCGCCCAGCGAGCTGGCATGACGCTCGGCGCGCTGCGTCAGGTCCACGCTACCCTGGAGCACCGAGCGCGAGGCGGTATCCATCGATTCGGCCGACGCCAGTATCGTCTTGAGCGTGGTGTTCAGATTGCGAATGCTGGTGTCGAGCGCGCGCGAGGTCTCGGAGATCTCGTCCCTGCCGTAGACGCGGGTCTTGACCGTCAGGTTGCCCTCGGCCAGATCGATCGCCGCCGCGCCAATCTCGCGCACCTCCCTGAGCAACGCGTTACGCACCGCCATCGTCACCAGTAACGACAAGACAATTGATATCGCTACCATGATCGGCATCCAGACCGACACGCTGGTGAATTCCGATTCCGCCTCCGTAAAGGCGCGTTCGCTAAGCGACTGCTCGAGCCGCGACAGCTCGTCGAGCCGCTGCGACACCACGTCGAACGCCCGCTCGGCCTTGAACATGGCATTGGCGGCCATTGAATGATCGGCCATCCCCAGCTCGATCACGTCGGCGACCGCCTTCACATACTGGGCATGCGCGGCCTGCGACTGCACCACGAAACGGCGCTCGGCCGGACTTGATTGGGTCACCATCTCCAGCTGCGCGAACTGGCGGTCCAGCGCCGCGTGGCGGGTGTGGATGCCGCGCACCAGCCCATCGATGCGAGCCGGCGCGAAGCTGGCGTTGATCCACGTGAGCAGTTGATAGATTTCGGTGTGCGCACGGTTGGTGCCGGCCACCAGGTCGGCGGTCGCCTTCAGGCGCACCGCGCGCTGCTGCACCATGTTTTCAAGCGACGCGTTTTGCCGCACCATGCCGAGGTAGGCCGCAGCGGACAGGCAAATCAGCAGGATCAGCACCACACCGGGCGCCAACAACAGTTTAGGACCTATGCGAAGTTTGCTCAGCATGACATTGACCGGTCAGTGTTTATAGATGCCGGCTTCCAGCGCCACGTCGTCCACCCGCAGCACATAGGTGCTCTTGGGTGCGACCTTGCCGGTTGCCGGATTGCGAAATTTGTAGTCGACCCACCCTTTGCCGCTGCCTTGGGCGACGGCCACCATCTCGTGGCGGAACGCCTTGCCGTCGGCGTCCGGCACGTCGAGGAAATCCTTGCCGATCAACGCGTGGGTGGGATGGGCGATGGTGATGCCGTGCATGTCGCGCATCGCCAGATACAGCGCGCCGTGGTTGAACAGCGGGTCCTTGCGGTTGATGCGGGCGATCATTTCCGCTTTGCCGTAGGTTTTGATGAACTGCGCCCCGCGCTCGGCCAGCGCGACGGCATCCTTCTCGCCAGGCTCGGCGATGGCGTTGACAGACAAGCAGCTGAGCATTGTGACGATTCCGAAGATGGCGCGCATGATTTTCCCCCGCAGGTAACATGCTGTAATCTACGCCTCGTACCCCAACGCAATCTTGCGATGTCTCAACTTGGCGCCAGCGCTACCAATAAACAACAGCTACAACGAACGGAACCACACACGCATGATGAAACCCACTACCAAGGCGGCCCTGGTGTCGGCGCTGATTTTCCCCGGCCTCGGGCATCTGGTGTTGAAACGGCCGCTGCGCGGCTGCCTGTTCATCGTTCCGGCGCTGCTGGCCGTCGGCTTCCTGCTGCGCACCACGCTGGCGTTGGCCCAGACCCTGGTCGATGAAATCAACAGCGGCAAGCTGGCGATCGATCCGGTCCGGATCGTCGAGCGTATCCACGCGACCGGCGTTGACAATCCGGCCACCAACGCGGCCTCGCTGGTGATCCTGCTATGTTGGGTGGGCTCGGTGGCCGACGCCTATTGGCTGGGACGGCGCGGACAGGCGTAGAATCGAGCGGCGCTTTCGCGCTCCCAGGTTCGATCCATTACAGAAAAGGATACGCCATGCCACAGCCGCTCCCCAGCCCCTACCCGAGAATCCGCCTGGCCCTGCCGATACTGCTGCTGGCCGCCAGCGCCGTGACGGCGACCGCGCTGGCGCAATCGTCGGCGATCCGCCGCACCGTGATCCAGAAAGGCGCCGTCTCGGTGCCGGGCCGCGAGGCCGTCGTCGCCCGCGTGGAGCTGGACAAGGGCGCCACCGCCGGGCGCCACTCGCACCCGGGCGATGAAATCGGCTACGTGTTGGAAGGCGAAGCGGATCTGGTCATCGACGGCGAGGACCCGCGCCGCATCAAGGCCGGCGAGTCGTACATCATCCCGGCCGGCACCGTCCACGACGCCGTCAACGCCGGCGCCGGCACGCTCAAACTGGTGGGAGTGTTCGTGGTCGACAAGGGCAAGCCGCTGGCGGTCGCCGCCAAGTAGCCAGCATCGTGCCTCCATAGCCCTGCCCTGCGGACCTCACGCGGCTACGCTATTTTTCCTCGGCGGGCTTGTCTTCGTTCTTGAAGGCGCCGCGGATGTTGGTGGCGACCAGGCACAGTTGAAGCGCGATCAGCGCATAGGCGTCGTCATGCAGGCCCCATATCACCCACAGCACGTTGCTGGTTAAAAAACACCAGAATCCGAGCTTGCGGCGGGTATGGCGGGTGGACGCGACCAGCCACGCGGCAAGCACTGTCACCGCCATCGCTGGCCACTGCATAAGATCAATCCAATCAGGCATGTGCACAGCTTAGCGGCGTGGCCGCCCGCGCTATGTGCGCTGCCTCACCGCCGCCGCGATCCTGCTCGGCACCTGCGCGCCATGCCCCCGATGTGCTGACTATAATGCAATGAAAAGGTCGGAGGCATCGGCGTAAATCGTACGGGAGAAAAGCATGTTCGACATGGAATTGCCATGGTGGGAATTCGTCTTGCGCGCCAGCATCGTGTACGTCGCCTTGCTGATCATGATGCGTTTCTCCGGCAAGCGCACGGTGGGACAGTTCACGCCGTTCGACCTGCTGGTCGTGATGCTGCTCAGTGAGGCGGTGTCGTCATCGCTGTCCGGCGGCGACGACTCGATCCCCGGCGCGTTGATCCTGGCACTGACGCTGATCGTGCTCAATGTGGTGATCGCGGTGGCCACGTCGCGCAGCGAGAAGATCGCCGCCATCATCGACGGCGAAGCGGTGCTGCTGGGGCGCGACGGCAAGGTGTTCCAGGACGCGATGCGCCGCAACCATGTGGGGAAGGGCGACGTCGATCAGGCGCTGCGCGAAGCCAACTGCCCGCAAGATAAAATGAAGTGCCTGTTTTTGGAGGCGAACGGGATGATCACCGTCGTCTCCGACGAATAGCCGCGCGTCAGCAACGTACACAAGGAGTTCCATGCGCATCGCCACCTTCAACGTCAACGGCATCGGCAGCCGCCTGCCCGCCCTGCTCCAATGGCTGCACGAGACGCAGCCGGACGCCGTCTGCCTGCAGGAGCTCAAAGCGCCGCAGGAAAAATTCCCCGAAGCGGCCATTAATGAAGCGGGCTACCAGGCCATCTGGCACGGCCAGAAAAGCTGGAACGGCGTCGCCATCCTCGCGCGCGGCGTGGCGCCGATCGAAGTCGGTCGCGGCCTGCCGGGCGATCCGGAAGATGAACAAAGCCGCTATATCGAAGCGGTGGTCAACGGCGTGTTGATCTGCGGCCTGTATCTCCCCAACGGCAACCCGGCGCCCGGGCCAAAATTCGACTACAAATTGAAATGGTTCGAGCGGCTGATCACGCACTCGGCCCGGCTGCTCGACAGCGGCACGCCGACGGTGATCGCGGGCGACTTCAACGTCATGCCAACCGAGCGCGATGTGTACAAGCCGGAACGCTGGGGCGACGATGCGCTGTTCCGCCCGGAGGTGCGCGAAGCGTTCCACCGCCTGCTGGCCCAGGGCTGGACCGACGCGCTGCGCACCATGCATCCGGACGAGACGATCTACACCTTCTGGGATTACTTCCGCAACGCCTACGGGCGCAACGCCGGTCTGCGCATCGACCACCTGCTGCTCAGCCCCGATCTGGCGCCGTCGCTGAAGGCGGCCAACGTCGACCGCGACGTGCGCGGACGCGAAAAACCCAGCGACCACGCGCCGGTGTGGATCGAGCTCGATCTTGACGGCGACGGGGGCAAATGATGGAGCGCGAACAAAAATGGCCCGACCATATCTGGCTGGTGCGGCACGGCCAGAGCGCCGGCAACGTCGCGCGCGACGCCGCCGAAGCCGCGTCGCAGTTCTTGATCGACATCGCCGAGCGTGACGTCGACGTGCCGTTGTCGCCACTGGGCGAGCGTCAGGCGCAGGCGCTGGGCGGCTGGTTCCGCGCGCTCGGTCAGGACGGCCAGCCGACGGTGGTGCTGTTCTCGCCGTACGTGCGCGCCCGCGCCACCGCCAATGCGGTGCTCGACCAGCTGGGCCGCGAAGGTCTGAACACCGTGGTGGCCGACGAGCGCCTGCGCGAAAAGGAGTTCGGCATCCTCGACCGGCTGACTCCATTGGGCATCCACGACAAATACCCGGACCTGGCCGAGCAGCGCCAGCACGTGGGCAAATTCTATTTCCGTCCGCCCGGCGGCGAAAGCTGGTGCGACGTCATCCTGCGCCTGCGCAGCACGCTCGATACGATCAGCCGCGAATACCGGGGCGAGCGGGTGTTGATCGTCGCCCACCAGGTGATCGTCAACTGCTTCCGCTACCTGCTCGAGCGGTTGGACGAGGAAGGCATCCTGGCGATCGACCGCATGGGCGACGTGCCCAATTGCGGCATCACCGAATACCGCTACGATCCCAAGGCCGGCAAGCACGGCAAGCTGGTGCTGGTGCAGGCCAACTTCGTCGCGCCGCTGGAAGACACCGGCACGCCCGTCACCCACCAGCCGGACATGCCGTCCGCCCCCAAATCATGAATACCACATCCCATTCGGTTGCCATCACCGCCGGCTCGCTGCGCGACTGGAAGCTGCCCATGCCGGGGCCGGACGCTGACAAGGAGGTGCGCGGCCATGTGCTGATCGTGGCCGGATCGCGCGAGATGCCGGGTGCCCTGCTGCTGTCGGCGACCGCCGCGCTGCGTGCGGGCGCCGGCAAGCTGACCATCGCCACGGCGGCCAGCGTGGCGCCGCAGCTTGGCGTGGCGCTGCCGGAGGCGCGCGTCATCGGCCTGCGGGAGACGCCCGACGGTGGACTGGTCGCCGATGGCGCCGCGAGTTTGCACAAGGCGTGTGCGCGTGCCAGCGCGGTGTTGATCGGTCCCGGCATGCAGGACGAGGCGGCCAGCGCGGCGCTGGTGCGCACGTTGCTGCCCGATTGCGCGCACGCGCCGCTGATACTGGACGCCGGCGCCATGTGCCTGGTGCGGGACGGCTTCCACTTCGATAGTCCGGTGCTGCTGACGCCCCACGCGGGCGAGCTGGCCGGATTGACGGGCGATAAAAAGGAGGACATCGCCGCGCGGCCGGAGGAGGCGGCGCAGGCGGCGGCGGGCAATTGGCGGGCAGTCGTGGCGCTTAAGGGCGCGGTGACCGTCATCGCCGAGCCGTCGGGCAATCAGTGGCGGCATGAAGGCGGCAATGCGGGCCTGGCGATTTCGGGATCGGGCGACGTGCTGGCAGGGTTGATCGCGGGCCTGGCGGCACGCGGGGCGGCGCTGGAGCAGGCCGCCGCGTGGGGCGTGGCCCTGCATGCGATGGCCGGCGAGCAGCTGTCGCTGCAACATGGACCGCTGGGGTATCTGGCGCGGGAAATCAGCGGCGAAGTCCCGGCGCTGTTGCGGGCGCTCGCGGCGCATTGATGCGGCGCGAGCGGCGCGGTGGCGGATCAGGCGGAACGCCGTAATCCGCCATCTGTGAGCCGCCGGCGGCTTACACCAGTTTGGCCGAGTGCTCGCGCGTGGCGTGGAACTTCAGCTTCGGCCAGCGCTCCTCGGTCAACCTCAAATTGACGCCGGACGTGGCCAGGTAGGCCATATTCCCGGCGGCGTCGTAGGCGACGTTGTGTCCCAACGCGTTCTCGAAGTCGGCCAGCGCCTTCTTGTCGTCGCTGGAAATCCAGCGCGCGCTGCTGATGCTGGTGCCTTCGAACACGGCGTCGACGCCGTACTCGTTCAACAAGCGGCTTGCCACCACCTCGAACTGCAGCACACCGACCGCGCCCAATACCAGCTCGCCGCCCTGCACCGGCTTGAAGACCTGCACCGCGCCCTCCTCGCCCAGCTGCTGCAAACCCTTGTGCAACTGCTTGATCTTGAGCGGATTACGAATCCGCACCGAACGGAAGAAGTCCGGAGCGAAGTACGGAATGCCCGTAAAGGTCAACAGCTCGCCCTCGGAGAAGGAGTCGCCGATCTGCATGTTGCCGTGGTTCGGCAGGCCGATGATGTCGCCGGCGTACGCCTCTTCCACCTGCTCGCGCGACGACGCCATGAACGTCACCACCGACGAGACCTTGATCTCGCGCCCCAGGCGCAGATGCTTGACCTTCATGCCGCGCTCGAAACGTCCCGAGCACACGCGCAGGAAGGCGATGCGGTCGCGGTGCGCCGGGTCCATATTGGCCTGGATCTTGAACACGAAACCGGTGAACGGCTGCTCCTTCGGATCGACCGAGCGCACCGTCGCATCGCGCTCGCGCGGCGCCGGGGCCCAGTCGACCAGCGCGGACAGAATCTCGCGCACGCCGAAGTTGTTGATCGCGGAACCGAAGAACACCGGCGTCTGCACGCCCGACAAAAACTGCTCCAGGTCGAACGGATGCGACGCGCCCTGCACCAACTCCACTTCCATGCGCAGCTGGTCCATCTCCAGCGGGAACATCTCCTGCAGGCGCGGATTGTCGATACCCTTGAGGACTTCAAAGGCGCCGTCGGCCTTCTCTTCGCCGGCCTTGAACAGCATAATCTCGTCGTTCAGCAGGTGGTACACGCCGCGGAAGTTCTTGCCCATGCCGATAGGCCAGGTCACCGGCGCGCACTGGATCTTGAGCACCGATTCCAGCTCGTCGAGCAGTTCCAGCGGATCGCGCGTCTCGCGGTCCATCTTGTTCATGAAGGTGACGATCGGCGTGTTGCGCATGCGGCAGACGGCCAGCAGCTTGATGGTCTGCGCCTCCACACCCTTGGCGGCGTCGATCACCATCAGCGCCGAGTCGACCGCTGTCAGCACGCGGTAGGTATCTTCCGAGAAGTCCTGGTGGCCCGGCGTATCGAGCAGGTTGACGACGTGGTCGCGGAATTCGAACTGCATCACCGACGAAGCCACCGAAATGCCGCGCTGCTTCTCGATCTCCATCCAGTCCGAGGTCGCGTGGCGGCCCGATTTACGGGCCTTGACGGTGCCGGCCATCTGGATCGCGCCCGAGAACAGCAGCAGCTTTTCGGTCAGCGTGGTTTTACCCGCATCCGGGTGGGAAATGATGCCGAACGTGCGGCGGCGCTGCACTTCGCGCGCGATCAGCGCCGGCGTTTTGGCGCTGGCCGCCGGGGCGGCGTCGTCGTTATTGTCGGGTATTGCGGTGTCGATATCGTTGACCATTTGTTCGCGATCTAAGGCGGTTCTGCAAAACCCTCGATTTTACCGGCACTTGGCTGTGCCGTGTGAATTGTTTCACGGCCGCCGGGCGCCGATTATTCCCCCCGGACGCGCCGCCAGCCCACCCGATGCGCCTCGGCGGCCACCTCCTCCTGCCCCTCGTTGACCACTTTGCGGCCGTCGGCCAGCGTGGAAATCAGCTTGAGCTGGCCGCTGGGCAGGCGCACGATGATGAAACCGACCGCCGCCGACGTGCTCGACAAGGTGATGCCGGCCGGATTGATGCCAACCGCATGGCCGTTGCAGACATTGACCTGATACAGGTTGCTCGAGCCGCCCACCGAGCACGACGAAGACGACGTCGGCAGGTTGGTCACCACGTTGGCCACCCCGCCGACGATCTGCGGGTCCAGGTTCATGCGTTCGCCCGGCACCAGCGACCAGTCGAAGAACCAGCCGTCCTTCTGCGACAGGTCGACCGGGTTGCTGGTGATCGCAAACCGGTCGATGTTGCTGCTCGAACCGAGCAGGCTGAGCGTCTGCTGCACCATGGTGGCACCGCGGACGTTGCTGACGGGAACTCCGCTATCCTTGATCAGGTACAAGCTCTGGATCGCGGTGCTGGACGTGTCCGGAATATCCAGCAGGCGCCCGGTGCCGTACAACACCACGCGCACGCCCTGCACACTGGTGCTGGTCACGCCGCCGGTGGTGGTCGTGGTCGGCACGCCGCACATGGTGACGTCGGGCCGGGTCGTGATCGGCTTGGTGACGCCGGCGTCGCCCATCTTAATCACCGATACCGCGCCGCTGGCGGTCGTCAGGTCGAAGCGCCACATCTGGCCCTGGTTGTCGCCGCCGTAGATGAAGGTGGCCTTGGAATCGGAGCCGGGATCGTCGGAAATGGCGGTGATCTTTGCCAGCCCCGACGGCGTGGTGGTGTCGCCCGAATTGGTGCCGACCTTTTTCAGCAACTGGCCGGTGTAGGCGTCCAGGATGTACAGGTAGCCCTTGCCGTCTCCGCTGTTGACGCCGTCGGTGCCGGGGATGTTGTTGTAGCCGGAGGTGACGAAGACCACCCAACGGCCATCTGCCAAGGTGCCGAACTGGGGGTTGCCGAAGGTCAGTCCCAGGTCGGGATCGTTGAGCGCGCAGACGGCCGCATCGGCGCAGAATTCCCACAACTGCTTGGGCGCGCTGCCGGTGTCGGTGATGTCGAGCGCGTAGTAGCCGCGCCCCCCGCCGTTCAGGCCGGCGACCAGGATGGTGCGCCACTGACGGCCAGAGGGCGTGTCGACCTTGACATCGGCCACCTCGGGCGAGCCGTCGGTGGTGTACTGGTGGTTGGTGCCGTACGTGGTGCCGGCCTGCGCGTGCAGCTTTTTCATCGTGATGCGCGGCACGTAGGCCCATACTTCCTCGCCGCCCTCGGCGTTGAACGCGTGCAGCATGCCGTCGTTGGCGGCGGTGTAGACCGTGCCGGCGCGGTAGTTCGCACCATCCGGGTTGCCGTACTTGTCCTTGTAGGCGTCGTAATCGGCGTCTGGGTACTCCCCCAGCGGCGCGCGCACGAAGGCCGGCTTGGACGAGGCGATGTCGCCAAGCACGATCGGAATCGGCGTCGACACGCCGCTCGGGTCGTCCGGCGTCATCGTGTAGGCACGGAACACGTTGTCGTCGGCATACTGTTGCTGGCCGCGCAGCCAGTTGACCAGGTTGTTGCCGTCGTTAACGATGGCCCGGTCGGCGGGCGACAGCAAGGTGCACTGCGACAGCGCCGCGCATTTGTTGCTGAACCAGCCGGCGGTGATGCCGGTCATATTGGCGAAGCGGAAATCGATCAGATCGCCGCCGGGCGCACCTGCCGGATTGGTCATATAAATGCGGCGGGTGTCGGTGCTGGCCGCCACCCTTTTTCCCAAGGTCTTGCTGGTCGTCCAGACCGGCGTCGGGAGCACGCTGCCGTCGGCGATGTCGATTTTTTGCTTGGACAGCTCGCCATACCATTTAACGGTGGTGAACGTGTCCGAGAAGATATCGTTGTCGGTGAGGGTGATGTTCGGCGTCGACGTTGCGGCGGCGGCCGCCGCGCCGCTGCGCACCTGCATGTTCGATAGCGCCTCGCTGAGGCCGCTGATAACCTCCTTCGGCTCCTGCGCGCTGAAGTATTTGCCGTGACCGTTGATCGCCGCGTGCCACAGATCGTCGACCCGCTCCTGCACGGTGTTGGCCGTGCTGCCGGTGGCGGGATCTGGCCACACATAGGGACCGTTGTTGTTCCACGGACAGCCAGTGGTGGCGCCGGTGACCAGGTTATAGAAATCGCCGCCGGGCTTGGCGGCCGTGTCGTAATTGCGCTCGTAGGTCATCACGCCGTCCACGCCCAGGCCCAGCGTGTAGGTGTTCATGTGCAGGTGGGTGTTCTCGCCGAGACCGGCCGGCACCGACCCGGGGCGCGTCATGTCCGGCTCCAGCACCGGGCGCAACGACACCGTGGTCGTGCTCGATCCGCCGTTGTACCAGTGCAGCGCGACGTCGGCAATCGACGGCTGCCCCTGCGCCCGGCCATCGACGCAGCCGCGTGCCTGGGTGCAGAAGCGCGACGGATTTTCCAGGTTGTCGTTATTGACCACGTTGCTGGTGGTGCTGCCGTTCCAGTAGCCGTCGGTGGTGAGGATCAGGAAGTTTTGCTGGCAGGGATATTGCACCACCTCCTGCCCGGCGCCGTAGTTGTAAGGCGCCAGGTTGCCGAACATGCGGCCGACGTTGTCCATCGCCGTGCGGATCGGCGTCGAGCCGGAGGTGGTGGTGGTGTAAAGGTTGTTGTACCAGTTGCTGCGCGCGGTGCCGGTGAAATCGGCCGGCTTCTGGTCGATCGCCTGGCCGGCGCCCGCGTTCGACAGTTTGACGTAGCCGACCTTGTAATTGCCGGTGATGGCCGCGAAGGCCAGGCCCACCGAGGTCTTCATCATCTGCAGACGGCTCTTGTAGTACACATACCAGTTGGCGAAGTTGGTCATCTCTTCGTCGTAGCTGCAACTGGCGCCGGTGCAATCGACGCGGTCGGCGCTTTTCGGATAGGTCCGGCCGCTGACGATGTCGACCCGCACGAACGGATTGGGCGCGCCCGACCCGGCGGAGATGGCGGCCGTGGAAATGGGAATGCCGTCGTTGACGGCCGCCTGGTAGCCGCTGGTGGCGCCACGCGTCCAGCTCACGCCGCCCTGGTTGTCCATGGTGAAGTTGCTGATGGCAGCGGCGTTCGACGTGGCGCCGTAGTCCAGCAAGCACACGCTGGTGTTGGCCAGGCCGGGGCACAGCGTGCTGCCGCCCAGATAGGCGCGGATGGCGCCCGCCACGCCGATGCGGCCGA
Source organism: Duganella sp. AC917 (assembly GCF_979258245.1). Taxonomy (NCBI): domain Bacteria; kingdom Pseudomonadati; phylum Pseudomonadota; class Betaproteobacteria; order Burkholderiales; family Oxalobacteraceae; genus Duganella; species Duganella sp. AC917. The sequence goes on along the minus strand of NZ_OZ409848.1, from coordinate 1,260,623 downwards.
CCAGCGCGTTGGCCGCATAGCTCGCGCTCCGATTACGGCCGATGTTGAAGTAGCTCGGATTGGCGCCGCTGCTGCCGCCGATCAACGTGGTCGTGCCCAGCGCCAGGTTGCGGAAGATGGCGTCCTGGTTGCCGGGCGTGTTGCTCGTGCCGCTGAAGGTGATCACCGACTTGGCCGGCACCATTGCGCTGACCACCACCTGCGGCGCGGCCACCGTCAGCCCCCAGCCGGCGCGGCTGCCGTCGCTGATGACGACACAGCCGCTGACGGTTTTCGGCGTGCCGGCACAGGTCACCGGCACCACCGCCACGATATTATCGGACGCCAGGGTGATGCCGAACACGCTGCAAGCAGGCACGTTCGACTGGCTGGTCGGCGTGCGCACGCAGGCGAACATCTGTTTTTGCGCGGGATTGGTGGTGGCGATGATGTTGGCGGCCAGCGCGCTGGCCACCGCTTGCTGTTTGATGGCGGAATTGGTGCCGCTGGCGGCGGTGATGGTGGCGCTGGTCAGGCTGGTCTGGGCGCCGCCGGCGTCGGTCAAGGTGACGCCGGTGATGGTCATCGAGGTCGCGGTGGCCGAGGCGCCGATGGCGATGGTGCCGTACGCGGCCACCGCCCCCGCCGGCGCCGAATAGCTTGGATAGACGAAGGTGCCGACCCGCTTGCCCTGGCACTGCGTCAACAGCCGGTCGCTGCACCAGCGCACCTTGACCGGCACTGGGTAGCCGGCCGGCGCGGTCGCCCCGACGGCGGTGGACTGGCACACTTTCATCGTCTCGTCGGTGCAGAACTGGCCCACGCCTATGGTGTAGTAATACGGACCGGTGGTGACCGCGCTGGCGGTCTGGTAGGTGGCGTCCGGATAGGTATAGCTGGAGGTATTGGCGCGGCAGGTGCCGCCGGAGCACCAGCGCAGGTCCGGGAAGCCGGTCACCAGATTGAGGTTGGCGGTGACGGTGGCGCCGGCGAGATCGCGCTTGCTGGCGCCGAAACCGTCGCCGCTGACCGAGGTCCAGTCGGCGGTATTGGCGCGGGTCTGCTCGGGATAGTAGCTGCCGTCCGCCTTGACCGGCACCACGTAGCGGATCGCCGGGTTGTAGTACTGCTTGTTGAAATCCGGGCTCATGAACGGCGGATGGCCGACCGCGCAGACGGTCGTGCCGGCCTGCAAGGTGGCGCCGCTGCGGCACAGGCTGTCGTTGACGTAATCCGGCGTGTAAGTCTGCTCCATCGAGCCGGAGTTATCGAACAGCAGCATCAGATTGGGCTTGACGGTGCCGGTACCGGTGATATTAAGCAGCGGCACCTGGGCGATCTGGGTCGCGGCGGCGTCGGCGGACGACGGCGCAAAGCCAAGGGTCAAACTCAGGGTCAGACTGAGCAGCAATGCCCGCAGGGAGAGGTGCTGGTTCATTTAAGGTCCCTTCAAGACCACGGCTTGCGTGACCACGTTGGCGCCGCGCGCGCCGTTGATGCGCGCCGTCACCACATAATGGATTTGCGGCTGCTGCAGGAATTTGGAGCCACCCAGCGCCAGCGACGTGCCGAACGGTTGCGGGGCCTGGCTGTTGGGCCGCGCCGACGTGGTCCGGCAGCGGTTGTTGCTGGCGTTGTAAGCCCCGGTGAAAGTGCACATGCGGTGGATCACGTACTGGACCTGGTCGCCGGTGGCCGGATTGACCGGCAAGCTGACGGCGCCGAGCCAGAAGGATGGATTGCTCACAGTCCAGGTCGGCGTCAAGGTCGCGACATAGCCTTGCGCCGGCTGGTTGACCAGCAGATCGGAACGGTTTACCACCGAACGCAGATAGGCAAAGCCGGCGTGCAGGCCGGCGTCGGCGGACTTGCTGAGCGCGGAATCGTAGGCTAGGTTGGCGGCGGTCATCGTCGTCGAGGTGCTCGACTTGAGCAGGTAGATGCTGCTTACCATCATCACCGTCAGCATGATCAGCATCACCGGCAAGGCGAGGCCGCGCTGGCGCCGCCGGGATGATGGCGACAAAACCTTGGTCATCATGGCCTCCACTGGGCGTTACGGATCGGCACGATCGTCTCGAACACCCGGTAGCGATAGCACTTCCAGTCGAGCGTATCGCCGGCCACCGCCACGTTCACCTGTACCGGCGCGGCCGCCACCGTGGCAGGCGCATTGCCGGCGAACACGGTCGGCTGCACGGTGGTGGCATCGCACTGACCGTTGCGATCAGGCTTCTCGGCGCTTTTGCTGCGCGCGACCACCGCTAACCGGACCGAGCCGATGCGCTGGAAGTCGCCGGCGCCGCCAATCACGCCGTCATTGTCGGCGTCGATCATGGTCGAACTCCAGACGCCGATGCGCATGCCGCTGGCGGCCGACACCGGCCCTGCGCTGTTGCCGGGCGTGTTGGGGTCATACGCCGGCAGCGCGCGGTTGTCGAAGCCGTACTGCGCCTTGAGCGACACCACATTGTCGATCACCGACGCACCGCGCTGTGCCGAGCCGGGCATGTCGGTCGAGCGCAGCAGCAGGATGCCGTTGTTGACCGACCAGGTATGGAAATGCAGCCGCGTGGCACTGCCGAGGTTGTAGACATAGCTGACGTTGAGCGGATACGCCGTGGTAAGGCCGACCTGCGGATTGAACGGGAAATCCGTGCCGCTGGCGACCTGCAACTGTTTGCCATTGATGCCGATGCCAAAGCCGGACAACTGGAACAGCGTGCATGGTCGCGCGCCCTGGGTCATCGGCGCGACCACCAGCACGTCGCCGACATTGAAATCGTAGGGATTGGGGCTGTCGACGGTCAGCGTGCTGTCGCCGGGCACATAGTTGGTCACCAGCTTGGTCGAGCCGACCGCAGCCTGCGAGGTGCCGCTGTAGAACGACACCACGTCGCTGTCGGCGCCGTTGGACTGGATCACCACCGGCGCCAACGGCGTGATGTTGGCGCCGCCGCGCTGCGCAGCCGCCAGCTGATAGCCGTTCGCGTCGGAAAACACGGTATCGCAGCCGGCCAGCATTGTATCGTTCAAGCCCCAGCCGGCGTCGGCGGCGTCGCCGCTGAGCGAGAACAGCGCCAGCATGCCGTTCTGCATCGAGTCGGAACCGCCGACGGCGGCATCCTTGTTCTTTTCGCCGCTGACCACCAGCCGCGTGGCAAACACCAGCGCCAGCATGCCGATCGCCAGGCTGACCAACAGCTCGACCAGCGAGAAGCCGCGACGGCGCCGGGCGGCCTGGACGGGGGAAGGATGGGCGGCCATGTCAGTTGGCGATATAGGACGTGAGCAAATGCCGGTTTTGCTCGGTGTTGGCCTTGCGCTGCCAGCGGATCGCGATATCGACCCGGGTCTGGACCACCTGGCGGGTCACGGTGACCGAAACGATGGCGCCCGGAATCAGCACGCGCGTCTCGGCAAGCCAAGGCGCGATGGCCGCGCCCGGCGTGCCACCCTCGGCAAGGTTGTAGGCGGCCAGATTGGCGGTATCGGCAGTCATCACACCCAGCAGCTTCTCGCCGGCGATAGTGGCTTCGGCGCGCATGCCGGCGTCCGACAGCGCCGAGTAGGCGCGCGCCTGCAGGCCGACCGTGCCCAGCAGCCCGATGCCCAGGATCACGATGGCCAGCATCGCCTCCAGCAGCGCGATGCCGCCCTGGCGGCGGGTAGGCATGGTCTTCATGGTGGACAGCCTCTGCTATCGGTTTCCGGTAAAGCCGGATTGCACTTGGTCGCCATGCCGGCCAAGGTCACCACCAGCGCCACCGGCGGCACGTCGCCGGCAAACGCCGTCGACGGGTCAAGGCGAAGGCTGCCGAGGCGGCCGGCAAACAACGGATCGACCCAGCCGAGCGGCGTGTAATACACCTGGCTGGTGCCGGCCGGTTGCGTAGTCGGCAGCAGGATCTCGGCCGGCGGCAGCGCGTCGGCGGCGCGGAACACCGACTTCCAGCCGGCCTCTCCTTCCGGGTCGTTCGCCGATGGCGCATCGGTGGTCGACCAGGCGCCTTGGGCGTCGCTGCACTGGGCGGCCGGGCTGACGAAACAGATATCGACCTGCCAATCCATCTGGCCGGTGTTGACGTTGGGCGTCAGCGAAATGCGGCTGAAGGCGTTGTGGACGACGGCTTGGCGGCGCGCAAGGCTGAAGCCATCGGCATAGAACTCGCTGGCGCCGCGCGCGCGGTTGGCCAGCAGCCAGTGGCTGACATTGGGGATGCCAATCGCCAGCATGATGCCGAAAATGGTGATCGTCACCAGCAGTTCGATCAAGGTGACGCCACGCTGGCGACGCCGGCCGCGCCGGAACGACCGCGTCAATTGGTGCATGCGCCACCCTTATGGTCGACCCAGCAGGCGCTGTTGACGCCCCAGCCGTTCGGGCTGCCGGTGGTGGCATGTGCGCCGTTCTGGTCGATGGTGTAGACGAAGCCGGTCATTTTGCCGGTGCCGGTCGCGGTCAGCGTATAGGCCGAGGCCGACGCGCCGCTCAGGGCATAGGTGAAGTAAGGGGTATTAGCCGGAAAGGTGTTGGACGCGTTGAAGCCGACGTAGGTGCGGTTGTTAGACCAATACTGCTCGGCGGCCGGCTGAGCGCCGCCGAGCGCCGTGAAGACCTCGCTCAAGCGACCGCGCACGACGTAATCGCTATACGCCGGAACGGCCACGGCCAGCAGGATGCCGACAATGGCCACGGTCACCATGACCTCGATCAGCGTAAATCCGTTTTGTAAGCGTCGCTTCATGACTGGCTCCCGGCAATGTTATTTCCTAGAACCAGTCTACGCGCGCTAGCTTGCATTACCCTGAGGAAATGCTGACAAACACCTGACAAACAACAGTTGGGGCGCAATAGGGCTCGGGAGGCTGGCAAGTTCTGATCCGCAATGCATGCGCTGTTGGCGGAGCTGGCGGATTACGCTGCGCTAATCCGCCCTGCTTGTCTCCTGGGTATCTCCAGGGGCTGTGGCCGGGAGGTTGAAACGGATCGTGAACAGGGCGCCCTGGCCGCTGTGGGCCTCGCCGATGTGCAATGAGGCGCCGTGGACGACGGCAATGTCGCGCACAATCGCCAATCCCAGGCCGCTGCCGTGGGTCTTGTCGTCGAGCCGGACGTAGCGGCTGAATATTTGCTCGCGCTTGGCCGCCGGAATGCCGGGACCGCTGTCCTCGACACTCAGCACGCCGCCACCGTCTTCCACCCCGCAGGACACCGTCACCGCGCCGCCCGGCGGCGTGTAGCGGATCGCGTTGTCGATCAGGTTGTCGATGAGGTCGCGCAGCAGGAAACGGTCGCCGCTGATGTCCACCGGGCGCAAATCGAAACCGATGTCTATTCCTTTCGCGCTGGCCTGGTCGACAAAGGATTGAATCGCGTCCTCGACCAGCACGTTCAGCGCCACCGCTTCCAAGCGCGTTTTTTCGAAGTGGTTCGGTTCGGCGCGGGCCAGCGCCAGCAGCTGGTTGGTTTGCCGTATCATGCGCTCGGTGGCCGACAGCATCAGCTTGACCGAGTGCGCCGTGTCCGGCTCGGCGTGGCGCGCACCCATCCATTCGAGCTGCGTCTTGAGCCCCGCGAGCGGCGTGCGCAGCTGGTGCGCAACGTTGGCGAGAAAGTCCTGCCGCGCCCTGGCGCCGTCGCCCATCTTGTCGAGCAGGCCATTGAGGGCCGATACCACCGGCTCCAGTTCGTACGGGACATCGGCGACCGCGATCGGCGCGAGGTCGTCGCCGTCGCGCGCATTCAGGTCGGCGCGCAGGCGGTTCAGCGGCCGCAGTGCGTTGCTCACCGAGAACCAGATCAAACCGACGCAGGCCAGCGCGATCAGTACTTCCAGCAACACCAGCCCACGCACCACCGCTTGCCGCATCTGCACCTGCCTGTCGGGGCTTTGGGCGACCGCGTTCCGTTCGCCCGGCGGCGACTGCGGCGGCGCGTCGGACTGGCTTTCGACGAAGGCGATCCGCGTCGGCAGCCAGGCGAGCATGTAGGCCAACGCCCCGCCCGCCAGATTGATCAGCAGGATGGGTACGATCAGCGTTTTGAGCAGCCGCAGCCGGATGCTAGTCATCCGTCCTCCGGGCCGGCGCCACCTCGAGCATGTAGCCAAAGCCACGGATGGTGCGGATCGCGACGCCGGCGTCGGCGATCTTCAGCCGCAGCCGCGAGATGTACACCTCCACCGCGTTCAAGGTCAGGTCGTCGCCCCACGGCAGAATGGCTTCGATGATTTGCTGCTTGGACACCACGCGCGCGCCGTGCTGCAGCAGGTATTCAAGCACCGCCCATTCACGCACCGACAGTTCGACGGTCTTGTCGCGCACCCGCGCCCGCTTGGCCGACAGGTCCAGCACCAGATCGCCCAGAGTCAGCAACGTCGGCCTGGGCGCGTTGCGCCGCGCCAGCGCCTTCAGCCGCGCGACCAGCTCGGCGGTCGCAAACGGCTTGACCAGGTAGTCGTCGGCGCCCAGCTCCAGTCCGCGCACGCGGTCCTCGATGGCGTCGCGCGCCGTGAGCAACAGCACCGGCACCTGACTGCCGCGCGCGCGCAGCCGGCGCACCACTTCGAAGCCGTCGATGCCAGGCAGGCCGATGTCGAGCACGATCACCTCCGCCTGCGCGGCACGCTGCAGCAGCGCGTCGGCCTGGGCGCCGTCGCCAAGCACCTCGACCACCATGCCGTGGCCGCCCAACACGCGGCTCAGGCCGTCGGCGAGGACTGCGTCGTCTTCCACTACAAGTACATGCATGTTGTGCGCCCTCCGACTGGGATTTGTGCATTATGCACCTGCGCCAAAGGGAAATATAGTTGCCGCGTAGGACCAGACCTACAGCCAACCATGTTGCAAGCCTACATTTGTGCGTCTACTCCTCTTATGTTCGCAAACTAACATTCCCCCTAAAGTGCTATCAACACGTCACATATGCCCCGGACGTGATGTGTATCGCCAGAGATTAGTGAGGAAAACATGAACAACACCCAAGTCAACGCAACCAAAAAATCCACCGCATCGAGCACCATGGCGGTCGATTCCAGCCAGTTTAAGGTTGCGTCGCGGCCTGTTGTCAGCTACAGCGGCACCCAGCAAAACGAACTGCTGGCCGCGCTTCCCCGCGAGGTGCTGGAGTCCTTGTTCGAGCACCTGGAACTGGTGACCCTGCCCTTTGGCAAAGAATTGTTTGAATTCGGCGGCGCCATGGATTACGTCCATTTCCCGACCACCGCCATCGTGTCGCTGCTGTATGTGATGGAAGACGGCGCCACCACCGAGATCGCCGTGGTCGGCCATGAAGGCGTGGTTGGCGTGTCGCTGTTCGACGGTGAGCGCGCCATGTGCAGCGCCGTGGTGCAGGCTGCCGGTTACGGCTATCGCATGAAGGCCCAGCATCTGCGCGACGCCTTCAACCAGGGCGGCGCCCTGCCCGCGCTGCTGATGCGCTATAACACCGCGCTGTTCGCGCAGATGGCGCAAAACGCCGTTGGCGGCCGCCACAGCTCGATTGAACAAAAGCTGTGCCGCTGGCTGCTGGACCGCCTGGACCGCTCGCCATCGAACGAATTGAAAGTAACGCAGGAAATGATTTCGATCATGCTGGGCGTGCGGCGTGAAAGCATCACGGCCGCCGCCGGCAAACTGCAGGAAGAAGGTTTGATCACCTACCGTCGCGGCAACATCACCGTGCTTGATCGCTCAGGCTTGGAGGATTATGCGGGTGAGTGCTATAAGGTTGCGAAGACTGAGTACGACCGTCTGCTGGTTGATGTAGGACGCTGTTAAGAACGTCGGTAATGGCGGTCGGCAGCGGCGGTAACGGCGCTGCCGTTTGCATGGTCGCCGCCATCACCGCCTGCGCCGTCTGCGGCCGCGCGCGCCGCTCTTGTCCCGGCGCCGGCACCGCTTCCGGCGCCACCCCACTGCCGCTATCGCTCTTACGCAGCGGAATCGCCACTTCGATGCAGGTCCCTTTATCGTCACGTCCCCGACGTATCGTCATTGTCCCGCCCAGCAGCAAGGCACGCTCGCGCATGCCCAGCAGACCATGCGACATTGGCTTGACGATGTTGTTGGCTTCGATGCCGATGCCGTCATCGATAATGCGCAACATCAGCGCTTCCTGATTGCGGTTCAGCGTCACCGTCACCCGGCTGGCCTTGGCGTACTTACGGATATTGGTCAGCGATTCCTGCACGATGCGGAACAGAGCGATCGACAGGTCGCCGGAGTCGCGGCCGAGCGCCTCGATGTCGGCGGCGACGTCGCAATCGCAGCGCACGCCGGCCATGCGGCTGAACTCGTCACAATAACTTTCGATGGCGGCGCACAGGCCCAGGTTGTCCAGCAGGCTAGGCCGCAGATTCTCAACGATGCGGCGCTTCATCTCCACCGCCTCCATCAAGGTGCCGCGCGCGCGCGTGAGCTGGGCCGCCATCTCCGGCTGGTCTTTTTTCAACTGGTGTGTGACCGCCGCTATGTCCATGCTGATCGAGGTCAGGAAGGCGCCCATTTCGTCGTGCAATTCGCGTGACAGCCTGACTTTTTCCTCCTCGCTGATACTGATCAGGTGGCGCGACAACACGGATAGCTGCTCGGTACGCTGCTCGACCTGCGTTTCCAGGGTTTCGTTGGCCGCTTGCAGCGCGTGCTCGACCTGGGCGCGGTTGGCGAAACTGCGCCGCACCAGCTGATAGAACATGATCAGCACCACGATGGCGACAGCGTTGATGCTCATGCCGAGCAACACCGCCTTTTGATATTCCTGATAGAACATGGCGCTGCGCGTGGCCATGGTCTCATTTTGTTCCTGCTCCATGATGACCACCTGCAGGCGGATCTCATCCATGCTGCCGCGTCCATCGCTAAGCTTCGCGATTTTGACGATTTCCTCCAGCCCGCCCTCGCGGTAGACGTCGATGGCCTGGCTCACCGTGGTCAGCCGGCGGCGCACCAAGGTTTGCAATTGGGTCAGGTTTTTGAGCTGAGTCGGATTATCGGCCAGCAGCTTTTGCAGTTCCTTGAATTCGTGTTCGCTGTCGACCAATGCGGTCCGGGTCGGGCCCAGATAAGCGTCGCTGCCGGACAGGAAATAGCCGCGCATGCTGCTTTCGGCATCCAGCACCAGCACATTGAGGTATTGCAGACGGTCGGCGACGCGCGCGCTCTGTCCGAGCAGCACTTGCGCACCGCGCAGGGCCTGCAAATTGTAAAACAGGCTGAAGCCGTTGACGATCAGCAGCAAGGCGCAGGTCACGCACAAGACAGTCTTGTACAACGGCAGCCGATGATGCGGCGCTGTTTCGGCGGTGAAATACATCCACTTCCTTCGCGGGGGGGGTTAAATTCAGTCCGGCAACACGCCAAGCTGACTAATTATAGTCCGTTAGGGAAATAGATGCAGCAGCGGCGCACCTCAAAAGTGCGCAACTGTATCCATTGAGCAAGTGGTCCCAGGACGGGACCATCTCACAAAATTTCAGTCAAGCAAGTTATTTTTCATTGCGTAATATGTTAAATCGCTGTTCGACTGCATCCCCATCTTTTCCATGATGCGGGTGCGGTAGGTGCTGACGGTCTTGATACTCAACGACAAGGCCACGCCGATATCGGACACCGTGGCGCCCCGTGCCAGCCGCAGGAAGACCTGGAACTCGCGATCGGACAGCTCGGTGTGCAGCGCCGTATTTGGATCGCGGTCGAAGCTTTGCGCCAGCAATTCACCGACGGTCGAGCTAACATACCGGCGTCCCTGGTACACGGTGCGCACGGCGGTGATCAGCTCATCGGCCTCGCACTCCTTGTTCAGGTAGCCATTGGCCCCCATTTTAAACAGGTTGAGTGCGTACTGCTGAGCCGGATAACCGGACAATATCAGCACCGGCAAATCGGGCTGTCCCTGCCGTATCGTACGCAAGGTATCGATGCCACTTTGATCGGGCATGGCGATATCGAGCAGCAATACGTCGCAAATCTCACGGCGAGCGATATCGAGCGCTTCACGCCCCGTACCGGCTTCCGCGACCACGTCGAAATCGTCCGACGCCGAAAAAATCTGTTTAAATCCTGCTCTTACTATTTGATGGTCGTCACAAATGGCAACGCGTATCATTGTTTCCCCTCGTCTTGTCCGGCCCGCACCCGCTGGGGTACGCCTGACTTCACGCCACCGTGTATATCAGCGTCGCTGATAATTGAATAATATTGAAAGTATATCAGGAATTAGCTTCTTGCCACGCCCTGTGCAGCAGTGCGCGCACTAGTCTCGCTGGAGCAGACTGAGGATGGAAAGCAGTTCGCTGCGTATCATTTCGCGGTCCAAGGGAGCGGGCAAATCCTTCGCCACGTCGCCGTTGAGAGCCGTTTCGACATCATACTCCGCAGCCGCGCCATCGACAGCACGGCTGTCCAGTTTATTGCGCGCACCGCTGATGGTGAAGCCTTGCTCGTACAACAGCTCGCGAATGCGCCGTATCAGCAGCACCTCGTGGTGCTGGTAATAGCGGCGGTTGCCGCGCCGTTTGACCGGTTTGAGCTGGGTAAATTCCTGCTCCCAGTAACGCAACACATGCGGCTTGACGCCGCACAGCTCGCTGACCTCACCGATGGTGAAGTAGCGCTTGGCCGGTATCGGCGGCAGGACGACCAGGTCGGACTTGGCGAGACGATCGTTCATCACTTCTCAGCTCCCACTCAGGCGGCGCGTGCCATCGGGTTGGTCTCTTCGACCATACCCTTGAGTTTTTGACTGGCATGGAAGGTCACGACGCGGCGCGCCGTGATCGGGATTTCCTCGCCGGTCTTGGGATTGCGGCCCGGACGCTGCGGCTTGTCGCGCAACTGGAAGTTGCCGAATCCGGACAGCTTGACGGCTTCGCCACGCTCGAGCGCATTGCGAATCTCGTCGAAGAAGGTTTCCACCATGTCCTTGGCCTCGCGCTTGTTCAGACCGACCTGTTCGAACAGCAGTTCGGCCAGTTCCGCCTTGGTCAGCGTGGGCAAATCTTTTTCCGCATCCTGGCGTACCTTGGCGACCTGCATGGCCCGATGCAAATCGGCAGCCAATGCGGATTGGAGTACGGCGGAATCAACGTCGTTGTTATTAATTTTCCTGCCCTGCCTTATCAAAGAACGACTGAGTCCGGCCTTGTGCCGGACTCCAGAATGATCAAAAAAAGAAAATGCGACCGCGTGGCGATGGCCCTATGGACGCATCAGGTGCGCAAGCGGGCGCCGTGTTTTTGCTTGGCCGCGTCGCCTGCCGCAGCCATGATGGCTTCGACAACATCGTCCTGCAGCGTGTTTTGAGTATCTTGCAAGCTAAAGCGGAAAGCAAGCGATTTCTCGTCTTGCTCCAAACCTTTTCCACGATATTCATCAAACAAAACAATGGCTTGCACGATCTTTCCCTGCGGACTCGCTTGCACGGCAGCATGAAACGCGTCCAACAAATCCTGGGCTGGAACGTCTTGCTTGACTACCACGGCCAGATCGCGCGTGGCGCCGGGGAACTTGGAGATCTCTGCATATTCTGGCACGGACCGTTGCTGCAATGCAACCGCATCCACCTCGAACACGACCGGCGCTTGCGGCAGTTCGTACTTCTGCAACCAGCGCGGATGCAGCTCGCCGATGAAGCCGATCACCTTACCGTCGAGCAGCACGTGCGCCGAGCGGCCCGGGTGCAGCGCCGGGTGCTCAGCCTTGACGAAGCGCAGCGGCAACGGCGCGAACAGGTGCTCCAGGTCGGCCTTCAGGTCGAAGAAATCGACCGCGCGGCTGTCCTGGCCCCATTGCTCGTCCGCCACGGTACCGTAGGCGATCGCGGCGACGCGTTTCGGCTGCCTGTAGCCGGCCACCGTCAGCGGACCGTCCGGCACGCTGTCGTCGCGCTGGTAGATCGCGCCGACTTCAAACACGCGCACGCGGTTGGTCTTGCGGTTCAGGTTGTAACGCACGTTGGCGACCAGGCTGCCGACCAGGGTCGAGCGCATCACGCTCATCTGGCTGGCGATCGGATTTTGCAGCTTGATCGGATTGGCGTTGCCGCCGAAATCCTGCTCCCACGCCGCTTCCACAAAGCTCATGTTGACCACTTCCTGGAAACCCAGGTCGGCCAGCTGATGGCGCACGGCAAACAGCGAGCGCGTGTTTTCCGGCGCGATGATCATCGTGTTGGCGGCCACCGGGGCCACCGTCGGAATGTTCTCGAAGCCGTAGACGCGCGCCACTTCCTCGATCAGGTCTTCCTCGATTTCGATGTCGAAACGATAGCTCGGCGCGGTCACCGAAAACACGCCGTTGTCCAGCGTGAACGGCAGCGCCAGGCGGCTGAAGATGTCGGCCACGGTCTGGTCGTCCAGCGCCACGCCGATCACTTTTTGCGCGCGCGCGGTGCGCATCTTCACCGGTTCGCGTTGCGGAATGTTGACGATCTGGTCATCGACCGGACCGACCTTGGTCGCCGCCGTGCCGCAGATTTCGATCAGCAGCGCGGTGATGCGCTCGATGTGCTCGACCGTGGTGGCGTAGTCGACGCCACGCTCGAAGCGGTGCGCCGCGTCGGTCGAGAAATTGTATTTACGGGCGCGGCCCTGGATGGCGTTCGGCCACCAGAACGCCCCTTCCAGATAGATCGACTCGGTCTCGAGCGACACGGCGGTGGCGTCGCCGCCCATGATGCCGGCCAGCGATTCGATTTCCTGATCGTCGGCGATCACGCCCACCCATTCGTCGACGCTGACGGTGTTACCGTTCAACAGCTTCAAGGTTTCGCCGGCCTTGCCCCAACGGACGTCGAGGCCGCCGTGGATCTTGGCTAGGTCGAACACGTGGCTTGGACGGCCCAGCTCCAGCATCACGTAGTTGGAGATATCCACCAGCGCCGACACCGAGCGCTGGCCGCTGCGCTCGAGGCGCTGCTTCATCCAGTCCGGCGTGGCGGCCTTGGCGTTCAGGTTGCGGATCACGCGGCCGGAAAAACGGCCGCACAGGTCCGGCGCCGAGATTTTCACCGGCAGCACTTCGTCGCTGTTGACGGCTGCGTTGCGGAACTGCGGCGCGTGCAGCGCCACGCCGGTCAGCGCCGACACTTCGCGCGCCACGCCCAGCACCGACAGGCAGTCCGCCTTGTTCGGCGTCAGCTTGATGGTGAACTTGAGGTCGTTGAGCGCGTAGTAGTCGCGGAAGTTCTTGCCGATAGGCGCGTCGTCCGGCAGTTCCAGCAGGCCGCTGCCCTCTTCCGACAGTTTCAGTTCCTTGGCAGAGCACAACATGCCCTGCGACTCAACGCCGCGCAGCTGGCCAACCTTGATTTCAAACGGCTTGCCGTCCGCGCCCGGCGGCAGCACGGCGCCGGCCATGGCGCACACGACCTTCAAGCCCGGGCGCACGTTCGGCGCGCCGCAGACGATGTTGAGCAAGGTGCCAGTGCCGACATCGACCTGGCAAACGTTGAGGCGGTCCGCGTTCGGATGCTTGGCCATGTCGCGCACCAGACCGACGACGACGTTGGAGAACGGCGGCGCGACCGGTTCGACTTCTTCCACTTCCAGGCCGGACATCGTCAGCAGATGGGCCAGTTCGTCCGAAGTCATCTTCGGATCGACCATGGTACGGAGCCAGTTTTCGGAGAATTGCATAATCAAGCCTTCAAAGAGTGTCCAGCGGGAGCGCAATGCCTTAAAGGCCGCGCTCGACCGCGTGTGTGTACTGAACCGTTAGTTGAACTGCTTCAGGAAGCGCAGGTCGCCTTCGTAGAACAGGCGCAGGTCGCTGACGCCGTAACGCAGCATCGTCAGGCGCTCAAGGCCGGAGCCGAACGCGAAGCCGATGTACTTTTCCGGATCCAGGCCGAAGTTGCGCACCACCGAAGGATGGACCTGGCCCGAGCCGGAAATCTCCAGCCAGCGGCCCTTCAGCGGTCCGGAGCCGAAGGCGATATCGATCTCGGCGGACGGTTCGGTGAACGGGAAATACGACGGACGGAAACGCACCTGCAAGTCGTCGGTCTCGAAGAAGGCCTTGACGAAGTTCAGGTACACGCCCTTGAGGTCGGCGAAGCTGATGTTCTCGGCGATCCACAGGCCCTCGACCTGGTGGAACATCGGCGAGTGCGTGGCGTCACTGTCGACGCGGTAGGTGCGGCCCGGCGCGATCACCTTGATCGGCGGCGTGTGGCTGCGGGCATAGCGCACCTGCATCGGACTGGTGTGCGTGCGCAGCAGCAGCGGCTTGCCTTCGCTGTCGTTGCCTTCGATATAGAAAGTATCCTGCATCGAACGGGCCGGATGGTTCTCCGGGCTGTTCAAGGCGGTAAAGTTGGTCCAGTCGTTTTCGATCTCGGGGCCGTCGGCCACGTCGAAACCGATCGAGCGAAAGATTTCCTCCACACGCTCCCAGGTGCGCATGACCGGATGCAAACCGCCGCCGGCGCGTCCGCGGCCAGGCAGCGAGACATCGATGGCCTCGGCGTTCAAACGGGTCTGCATCTGGGCGTCGGCCAGCGCGTCGCGCCGGGCCGTCAAGGCCGCTTCGATCTGGCCCTTGGCCGCGTTGATCAGGGCGCCCTGCGCCTTGCGTGCCTCGGGGTCGAGCTTGCCCAGACCCTTCATCAATTCGGTGATCTGGCCGGTCTTGCCCAGATATTTGGCTTTGGCATTTTCCAGCGCGGCGGCGTCATCTTGCGCGACCGTGAAATCCTGCACTGCTGAGGCGACGAGTTGTTCCAGGGAGTCCATGCGTTTTTCTTATCCTCAATCAAAAACGGGGCACAGGTCTAGACCTTTGCCCCGTTCCCACCACCTGCCCGGTAAGGGGCAAGCGATCAACAATCAATGCTTACGCAGCGATTTTTGCTTTCACAGCGTTGACAATCGCGGCGAAGGCCGGCTTGTCCATCACTGCCATATCGGCCAGAACCTTACGGTCCAGTTCGATCGAAGCTTTTTTCAGACCGTTCATGAACACGCTGTACGTCACGCCATGCTCACGGGAAGCGGCGTTGATACGAGCGATCCACAGGCGGCGGAAGACGCGCTTCTTGTTACGACGGTCGCGGTAAGCGTATTGGCCAGCGCGCATAACTGCTTGCTTGGCAACACGGTAAACCTTGCTGCGACGACCACGGTAACCTTTGGCCAGGTTTAAGACTTTTTTATGACGGGCACGAGCTGTAACCCCACGTTTTACTCTAGGCATAGTAACTCCTTAAATTGAGTGTGAGATTAAGCGGATGGCATCATGCGCAGGACGGATTTCACGTCAGCCGCATCGACATTCGTGATACCGCGCAATTGGCGCTTCGACTTGGTGGTTTTCTTGGTCAGAATGTGGCGTTTGAACGCGTGACCACTCTTAACAGTACCACCTGGACGCACGCGAAAACGTTTCTTCGCGGAGCTTTTGGTTTTCATTTTTGGCATAGCAATCTACCCTCAGGGTAGCTCCATATCAAACAGGATTGCAGGTGGTGACACGACGTCACACTTAGATGCCTGCTTTCACTTGTTTTTGCAGCAGATGCGAGTCCACTACATTTACAACAGCCGGCAATTATAGACCACTTGCGGCAAATCTGCACCACAAATTGCAAAGGGCGCCCGAAAGCGCCCCTTGTCGATCCAAACCGGATGGATTATTTCTTCTTCTTGGGAGACAGCACCATGATCATCTGGCGCCCTTCCATTTTGGGGAACTGCTCGACCTGGCCATACGGCTCCAGATCGGCTTTCAGACGTTCCAGCATGCGGAAGCCAATATCCTGGTGCGCCATCTCACGGCCGCGGAAACGCAGCGTGATCTTGGTTTTGTCGCCTTCATCGAGGAACTTGATGAGGTTACGCAGCTTGATATTGTAGTCACCGTCATCGGTACCCGGACGGAATTTGACTTCCTTCACGGCGATGATTTTCTGTTTCAATTTAGCTTCGTGAGCCTTCTTCTGCTCCGAATACTTGAATTTGCCGTAGTCCATCAAACGGCAAACCGGCGGTACCGCCGTTGGCGCGATCTCGACCAGGTCGACATTGGCCTCTTCCGCCAGGCGGAAGGCTTCGGCCAAAGTGACGATACCGAGCGGCTCGTTCTCGACCCCACTTAAACGCATTTCAGGGGCAGTGATTTCGCCGTTGATGCGATGCGACTTGTCAGTAGCTATGGTGATTCCTTTTAAAATCTAATGGTAAGGCCAGTGCGATCAGGCTTTATTGGCGACGTCTTGCTGGAGTCGCTCGATCAGGGCATCGACGGACATGACGCCCAGATCGACATTGCCCCGTGCCCGCACGGCCACGGTGTTGGCATCCCGTTCCTTATCACCAATTACAACGATGTAAGGCAGTTTTTGGACGGAATGTTCACGTATTTTATAGGTTATTTTCTCGTTGCGCAAATCGCTCTGTACCCGGAACCCGCTGCGGCGCAGCTTTTCGGTGACCTGGCTAACATAATCGGCCTGCGCGTCGGAGATGTTGAGCACCGATACTTGCACAGGCGCAAGCCACGTCGGCAATGCGCCGGCGTAGTTCTCGATCAGGATGCCGATGAAGCGCTCCATCGAACCGACGATGGCCCGGTGCAGCATGACCGGCACCTGGCGACTGTTGTCAGCCGCGACATATTCCGCGCCCAGACGCTCGGGCATGAAGAAGTCGACCTGCATCGTGCCGACCTGCCATGGGCGGCCCAGCGAATCCTTCAGATGGTACTCGATCTTCGGACCGTAGAACGCGCCCTCGCCCGGCAACTCGGTCCAGGTCACGCCGCAGGCGCGCAGGCCCGAACGCAGCGCGTCCTCGGCCTCGTCCCAGATTTCATCGGTGCCGATGCGGTTGTCCGGACGCAGCGCCAGCTTGACGTCGATATTGTGGAAATCGAAGTCCTTGTAGACTTCCATCGCCTGCGTGTGGAACGACACCACTTCCGGCTCGATCTGCTCTTCGGTACAGAAGATGTGGCCGTCATCCTGCGTAAAGCCGCGCACGCGCATGATGCCGTGCAGCGCGCCGGACGGCTCGTTGCGGTGGCACTGGCCGAACTCGCCGTAACGCAGCGGCAGGTCGCGGTAGCTGCGCATATTGCTGTTGAAGATCTGCACGTGACCCGGGCAGTTCATCGGCTTGAGCGCGTAGGAACGGTTTTCCGATTCCGTCACGAACATGTTTTCGCGGTAGTTATCCCAGTGGCCGGTCTTGCCCCACAGGCTGGAATCGAGGATCTGTGGCGCCTTGACTTCC
The DNA here is from genome assembly GCF_979258245.1 of Duganella sp. AC917. Taxonomy (NCBI): domain Bacteria; kingdom Pseudomonadati; phylum Pseudomonadota; class Betaproteobacteria; order Burkholderiales; family Oxalobacteraceae; genus Duganella; species Duganella sp. AC917. The sequence goes on along the minus strand of NZ_OZ409848.1, from coordinate 1,243,413 downwards.
TGGTAGCCGTTGACCTGGTACTTGTTGCGCATGTATTGCTCAACTTGCTGCCAGATGGTCCAGCCCTTCGGATGCCAGAACACCAGACCCGGGGCCTCGTCCTGGAAGTGGAAGAAGTCCAATTGCTTTCCAAGCTTGCGGTGGTCGCGCTTTTCCGCCTCCTCCAGCTGGAACAGGTACTGTTCTTGATCTTCTTTTTTGGTCCAGGCGGTGCCGTAGACACGCTGCAGCATTTCGTTCTTGCTGTCGCCGCGCCAGTAGGCGCCGGCCAGCTTCATCAGCTTGAAGACCTTGATCTTGCCGGTGGACGGCACGTGCGGGCCACGGCACAAGTCGGTGAACTTGCCTTCCGAATACAGCGATACGTCCTGGTCGGCCGGAATCGACGAGATGATCTCTGCTTTATATTCTTCGCCGATCGACTTGAAGTAAGCGACGGCCTCGTCGCGCGGCAGCACCTTGCGGGTGACCGGCTCGTCCTTTTTGGCCAGCTCGGTCATCTTCTTTTCGATCGCCACCAGGTCGTCGGGCGTGAACGGACGCTTGTACGAGAAGTCATAGTAGAAGCCATTTTCGATGACCGGGCCGATGGTCACTTGCGCATCCGGGAACAATTCCTTGACGGCATAGGCCAGCAAGTGGGCAGTCGAGTGACGGATCACATCGAGACCTTCCGGGTCTTTGTCGGTGATGATGGCCAGATCGGAATCTTTCTCGATCAGGAAAGAGGTATCCACCACTTTGCCGTCGACCTTACCGGCCAGGGCGGCCTTGCCCAGGCTGGTGGCGATGCTGGTCGCCACTTGTGCCACGGTGACTGGGCCGTCGAATTCACGGGCAGAACCATCTGGAAGGCGGACTGAAAGCATAGTGATCTCCTGTTGGCGCGAGGCCGGTGTAGTTACAGCGGAATTTGATAATAAAAACGCGGACGAAAAAAAACGCGGGCTAGCCGCGTTTTCTCTTTTTTTGAGCAAAAGAATCCCGATCGACTAGCGTCACTCCCAAAGCTTGGTAGTAGTTCGCGGTGTCATAACCGGATTGCCTTTCTCGCTCTTACATATGTTCTGGTGGGCGGTGCAGAATTCGAATCTGCGACCCCTTGGATGTCGACCAAGTATTCTAACCAGCTGAACTAACCGCCCGTGGTACTGCTCTACTTCTATTTTACCGCTTTTTACTGCGCCGTACTGCTCGCATTTACTACCGTACTACGTAATCTGGTGGGCGGTGCAGAATTCGAATCTGCGACCCCTTGGATGTCGACCAAGTATTCTAACCAGCTGAACTAACCGCCCGAAGACCAGCATTATAGAGAGCGATTCGGAGAAAAACAAGGGTATTCATAGGAAACATTTACAAAACGCACCATGACAGCGCAAGACGCGCGGGGCGGCATCCTTTAAACTGTGGTTATTCGTCACTAAGTCGTCGCCGTCGACCAAGCCCATGCAAGCTGAAACCCGCATCACCCCTAGCGATGAGGCGCCGCCCTCGCCTTCCGCCCATCTGCACGAACATCGAGACGGCGACGCCAAGCATGCGCACTTCACCCTGCAGCGCAGCCAATCGGTGCTTGCCTGGTCGCTGGCGTTGACTTTGGGTTTTGCTGTGGTCGAGGTGGTCACGGGCTTCATGTCCAACTCGCTGGCGCTCATTTCCGACGCCGGCCACATGGTCACCGACGCCGCCGCGCTGGGCCTGGCCTTGCTGGCGCAGCTGATCGCCAAGCGGCCGCCTTCGGCGCGCCATTCGTTCGGCTTCGGCCGCGCCGAAGCGCTGGCCGCCTTCGTCAACAGCCTGGTGCTGCTGGTACTGGTCGGCTGGATCGTATTCGAGGCCGCGCAACGCTTTGCGCAGCCAGAACAGGTGCACGGCGCCACGGTGTTCATCGTCGCCGGCATCGGCCTCGTGATTAATATCGTGCTGGCTTATATGTTGTCGCGCGGCGACAGCAATATGAATACGCGGGCCGCGCTGGTCAACGTCATGGGCGACTTGTTGGGATCGGTCGCCGCGCTGGCGGCTGGCGCCGTCATCTATTACACGGGATGGATGATGATCGACCCTCTGCTGTCGATCTTCGTCGCGCTGCTGATTTTAAAATCGACAGTCGGCGTGCTGCGCGAGTCCTACCACTTCCTGATGGGCGGCGTGCCCGAGCCGATCGACTATCTGAAGGTAGGCGCCGACCTGGAACAGATAGCCGGCGTATGCTCGGTGCACGACCTGCACGTGTGGGACATGTCGCCGGGCGAGCCGGCGCTGATCGGCCATGTCGAGATCGTCGACCTCGAACGCTGGCCCGACATCCTGCACGCGATCAAGACCATGCTGCTGGACAAGCACGGCATCGACCACATCACATTGCAGGCCGAAGTCGGCCCGCAAGCACCACTTTAACCATCGTCTTCGGAACATCATGCACAATTTTGAAAAGCGCCGCGACCGCTACAACCTGTTTGCTGCGTTTGAAAAGCCGCTCGTCAACGTCAGCTTCGAGATGCCCTTGCCGGACTTCCGGCCCTACTGCAAGGCGCACAAGCTGCCGCCGTTCCACTTCTTCCTGTATTGCATACTGAATTCGATCAAGGAGATCGACAACTTCATGTACCGCATCAACGACGGCGAAGTGATCAAGATTGACGAATTCTGGGCGTCGTACACCGTGCTTAACAAAGACAACAATCTCAACTTCGCGTGTTTCGCGATGTCGTCGGATTTACAGGAATTCGTCGCCCGCAGCCTGGAAGCGAAGGCCATTGCCGAGGCCAGCACCGAGATGATCAACTCCGCCAAGGAGCAGTCCGAGCGCGAGCAAAAGAACAACGTCCACATCACCTGCATGCCGTGGTTCAAGCTGACCTCGATCGAACACCCGATCTACCGCCATGGCGACTACGACATTCCCTCGCTAGCCTGGGGCAAGTTCGGCGACGCCGACAACGGCAAGATGACGGTGCCGTTCTCGGTGCAGGCGCACCACGGTTTTGTGGACGGCTACCACATCCATTTGCTGGCCCAGACCATTGCCGCGCGCGTTGCCGCAATCATCCAGGCATGACGGCCTGCGGGGCTGGAAAAGACCTGATGCGGCGCAGCCTGCTTGCGCTGTCGCTTGCCGCGACGTTCGGGTTATCGTTGCCAGCGGTGTCTGCCGAGCCGCCACGGGAGTCGCTGGCGGTCGTCGACGATGCGTGGAGCACTTTGCGCCAGCAAGCGCGGGTCGAACAACTTGGGCAGCTGATGGCGGAGGATTTCGTCCTGATCGACACGGATGGCCAGGTCCAAAGCAAGCTCGACTATCTGATGCATCTGGCGGCCCGCCCGACGTTGAGCAACGCCATCCTCAACGAAGCGTCGAGCACGCGGTTCTACGGCAACACGGCGGTCATCAACAGCGTCAGCACTGAAACCGGCACCCGCGACGGCGCGCCGTGGACCGAGCTCCAGCGCATCACCCGCGTCTGGCAATGGGATGGCGACAGCTGGCTGCTGGTCACATCGCACGCCTCCCGCAAAACCAGCCTCCCAATGCCGGGGTCAAGTCTGTCATTCGGACACGAAGCCAGCAGTAATGCGCTGCGACAGTTGCGTTCGTGTCCGAATGACAGACTTGACCCCGCAGCTTATCAACAGCGTCAGCGCTGAAACCGGCACCCACAACGGCGCGCCGTGGACCGAGCGCCAGCGCATCACCCGCGTCTGGCAATGGGATGGCGACAGCTGGCTGCTGGTCACATCGCACGCCGCCCGCATCCCGCAAAAGCAACTTCCCAATGCTGGGGTCAAGTCTGTCATTCGGACACGAAGCCAGCAGTAATGCGCTGCGACAGTTGCGTCCGTGTCCGAATGACAGACTTGACCCCGCAGCTTTTAGGCGCGGCGGGCTTCCTGGACGCCGGTGACTTCGGCGATGGCGTTGAGCGCTTTCTGTAGTTGCGCGGTGGCGCCGATTTCGGCCGTGAACGTCATGCGCGCGTAGCCCTTGGCGCTTTGCGTGTTGACGCCGACGACGTTGATCTTTTCACGCGAGAAGATCTCCGAAATGTCGCGCAGCAGCCCCTGCCGGTCGCCCGCCAGGATGAAGATGTCGACCGGGTAGACCGTGTCCGAGACGGCGCGCCCCCATTCGGTGACGATCACCCGCTCCGGTGCCTTGGCGCGCATTTCGGCGAAGTTCTTGCACGTGGCGCGGTGGATCGAGACGCCCTTGCCGCGCGTGACGAAGCCGACGATGCCGTCCGGCGGCGCCGGCTTGCAGCACTTGGCCAGCTGCGTCATCAAGCCGTCCGTGCCGACCACCAGCACGCCCGATTTGGCGCCCTGATCCACGCTCGATGCCTTGCTCTTGCCCAGCACCACTGCGTCTTCCTGCTCGACCGGCTCGCCCGTGTCGTGCAGCGCGTGCTCGACATGGCGCAGGCTGAACTCGTCCTTGCCCACCGACAGGAACAAGTCGTCGACCTTGGCGAAACCGAGCTTGTTGGCCAGCGCTTCGAGATTGACCGCCGTCTTGCCTTCGCGCTGCAGCGATTTTTCCACCATCGCGCGTCCGTGCGACAAGGTTTCCTGCATGTCGATGGCGTGGAACCAGGCGCGGATCTTCGAGCGCGTGCGGGTGGCGACCGTGTATTCGTCGCTGAGCCAGTCACGCGACGGTCCGGCGGTGCCCGGCGCGCCCTTGGCGGTGATGATTTCGCAAGTCTGGCCGTTTTTGAGCGGTGTGTTCAGCGGCACCATGACGCCGTCGACGCGCGCGCCACGGCAGCGGTGGCCGACATCGCTGTGCAGGTGATAGGCGAAGTCCACCGGTGTGGCGCCGACCGGCAACTCCAGCACCCGCGCCTGCGGCGTGAGCACGAAGATGCGATCGTCCAGCGCCGCCGACTTGAGCTTTTCCACCCATTCGCGCTGCTGCTCTTCCTGTCCGACGACCGCGTCGGCAACGTCGGTTTTCCACGCCAGCAACTGGCGCAGCCAGGCGATCTTTTCGTCGTACTTCTGCCCGGCGAAGTTGGAGCCGCCCTCTTCCTTATAACGCCAGTGCGCCGCCACGCCGTACTCGGCAAAGCTGTGCATTTCTTGCGTGCGGATCTGCACTTCGAGCGGTCGACCGTCCTCGGCCGTGACCACCGTGTGCAGCGACTGGTAGCCGTTCGGCTTCGGACGGGAGATATAGTCGTCGAATTCCTTCGGGATCGGGGTCCAGATGTTGTGCACCACGCCGAGCACCGTGTAGCAGGTCTTGACGTCGGAGACGATCACGCGGAAGGCGCGCACGTCGTACAGGTCGGTGAAGTCGAGCTCCTTGCCCTTCATCTTGCTCCAAATGGAGTAGATGTGCTTGGGTCGGCCGAACACCTCGGCCTTGATGCCGGCGGCCGCCATCTCCGATTGCAGGCGCGCGATGGCGTTGGTGACGAAGCCTTCGCGCATCATGCGCTTTTCTTCGAGCATCTTGGCGATGCGCTTGTAAGCCTCCGGCTCGATGAAGCGGAACGACAAATCCTCCAGCTCCCATTTCAGTTGCCAGATCCCCAGCCGGTTGGCCAGCGGCGCGTACAAGTCCAACGTTTCGCGGCCGTAGGCGCACGTCATGTCGTTGAACAGCTTGATGTCGGCGAAATAGCGCAAGGTCGTCACGCATGAGGCGAGGCGCACCAGCACCACGCGCATGTCGGAGGCCATCGCCAGCAGCATCTTGCGCAAGGTTTCCACCTGCGCCACCGCCATCTGCGCGGCGTTGCGCCCGCGCCCCACCGCCACCGGCGCCACGCCGCCATGGCCGCCCGGCGCCTGCGTCAGTTCACGCAGCCGTATCAGCTGGCGGACGCCGGCCACCAGATCGCCGACCTCTTGGCCGAAGCGCGGTTCGATCACCGCCGCCTGCGCCGTGTCGAGCAAGGTCAGCTCGAACATCAGGCCGGCGATGCGGGTTTCGACGTCGGTGCGCATGAACGACAAGGTGCCGGCCACGCCGATCGAAAAGTCCAGCGCCGACTGGCCGCTGGTGCTGACCAGGTCGCCGTACGCGGTGCTGGCGAAGTCGAGCGCCGACAGCATGCGCGCGCTGTCGTCGGGCGTGAGCCCCTGCACCAGTTGATCCGACGTGGCGCTGGTAAGCGCGGTGATTGAAACCATGATGTTCCTAACGCTGGGCAGCGACGATGACGATCTCGACCAAGACTTCCGGATTGGCAAGCTTGGCTTCGACCGTGGCGCGCGGCGGCGTGTGGCCGCTCGGCACCCAGGCGTCGTACTCTTCGTTCATGCCGTCGAAATCGGCCAGGTCGGCGATGTAGATCTGGCAGCTGAGGATGCAGGTTTTGTCGCTGCCCGATTCGGCCAGCAGGCGGTCGATATGACCGAGCACTTCACGGGTTTGACCCTTGATATCGAGACTGGTTTCCTCGGCGATCTGGCCCGCCAGATAGACGGTGCCATTGTGAATTGCCACTTCGGACAATCGTTTGCCTACATGCAGTCGTTTGATTTCCATACTTTTTCTACTTTTCTCGTGATTCAGTCCCGCCCGGCCTTGTCAGCCGAGCAGGAATTTCCGGGCGATCGCAATCTGATCGTCGTGGGTAAAAGTCGGCGCGTGGCCGACGTTGGGGATTTCCACCAGAGTGGCTTTCGGACCGCGTTGCGTCATCATGGCCGCCGTCTCGCGCGTGAGCAGATCGGAATCGGCGCCGCGCACCAGCAAGGTCGGACAGGCGATGGCGTCGTAGGCGGCCCACAGCATGGCCTCGTCGGCGGCGGCCGACTCGGGCGTCGCCGAGCGGAACGGCAACGACAGCCCCATATCATAATGGCGTATCCATTTGCCGTCCTTATCCTGGCGCAAAACATCGGTGGCCAGTTTGTGCCATTCCTGCTCGGTGTGCTGGCCGAAGGACGACGAGACGTCGCGGACGAACTTGGCGCCATCCTCGAACGTGTCGAAACGCAGGTCCTGGCCGATGTAGTCGCCGATGCGCTGCAGTGCCGACGGCGCCAACACCGGGCCGATGTCGTTGAGCACCAGCTTGCGGATCGGATTGTCCGGCAGCGAGGCCAGGCCCAGGCCGATCAAGCCGCCCATCGAGGTGCCGAACCAATCGACCTTTTGCGCCGGCCCCTGGTCCAACACACGTGCCAGCAAGGTCACCATGTCGCTGACGTATTGCGGAATGCGGTACAGCTGGGGATTCCTGAGCCAGTCGGAGCGGCCGCGGCCGACAACGTCCGGGCAGATCACGCGGTAGTCGGACGCCAGCGCGCGCGCCATGCTGTCGAAATCGTCGGAAACGCGGGTCACGCCGTGCACGCAGAGCAGCACGTTCGGATTGCCCTGGTCGCCCCATTCCTTGTAGGCCATCTGGTGCAAACCAGCCAGCGACAGGCATTGAACGGACTTTATTTTCGCTTCGAGCATGCGGCTTCCTTGATGATTTTTATGTAATGATGTTTTGACATACCATTTTACCGGGCGTTGCGCTTAAAATCCTACCGCAGTGTAGCGCAGCCGCCTTTTATCTCCAACCCCGCAGAGGACACTATGACAAACAAGACTTTGAGCGGCAAAACAGCATTGGTCACCGGCTCCACGTCCGGCATCGGATTGGGCATCGCGCGCACCCTGGCGGCCGAGGGCGCCAACGTGCTGCTGAACGGTTTCGGCGACGCCGCGGAGATCGACAAATTGCAGCAGGACCTGGCCAGCGAATTCGGCGTCCAGGTCGCCTATCACAACGCCGACATGTCCAAGCCGGCCGAGATCGAAAGCATGATCGCTTTCGCCGGCGACAAGTTCGGCGGCGTCGATGTGCTGGTCAACAATGCCGGCATCCAGCACGTGGCCAACATCGAGGATTTCCCGGTCGAGAAGTGGGACGCCATCATTGCCATCAACCTGACGTCGGCGTTCCACACGTCGCGCCTGGTGCTGCCGCGCATGCGCGCCAACAACTGGGGCCGCATCATCAACCTGGCCTCGACCCACGGCTTGGTGGCGTCGGCCGGCAAGTCGGCCTATGTCGCGGCCAAACACGGGCTGATTGGCCTGACCAAGGCCGGCGCGCTCGAGACGGCCACCACCGGCGTGACGGTCAACGCCATCTGCCCCGGCTTCGTGCTCACGCCGCTGGTGCAAAAGCAGGTCGACGCCCGCGCGGCCAAGGACGGCATCAGCAACGACGAGGCGAAGAAGGCGCTGCTGGCCGACAAGCAGCCGTCCGGCGAATTCGTCACCCCGGAGGAACTGGGCGCGCTGGCCGTCTTCCTGTGCGGCGATGCCGCCAAGCAAGTGCGCGGCGTGGCGTGGAACATGGACGGCGGCTGGGTCGCGCAATAAATTAATTTCGGGTACGTGTTATCCCTCATATGGGAGAGTTATCACAGCCAGTGATTTGCGGGTTTCCACAATAGTGATAACTCTCCAGTTGGGACATCATTGACTCCTCAAATGAACGCGAGGAGACCCCGTGAAAAAGCCATTCTATAAAATCCTATATATCCAGGTGTTGTTCGCCATCGCCTGCGGTATCCTGCTCGGCATCTTCCTGCCTGCCGACGCGGTCGCCATGAAACCCCTGGGCGACGGCTTCATCAAGCTGATCAAGATGATCATCGCCCCGGTGATCTTCTGTACGGTGGTCTCCGGCATTGCTGGCATGCAAGACGTCAAGAAAATCGGTCGCGTCGGCGGCAAGGCGCTGATCTACTTCGAAGTGGTGTCCACCTTCGCGTTGGCCATCGGCCTGGTCGTGGCCAACGTGCTCAAACCGGGCGCCGGCTTCAACGCCGATCCGGCCCACCTGGACGCCAAGTCGATCGCGCAATACACGCACGCCGAAGGCCTGACCACCACCGACTTCCTGATGAACATCATCCCGAAGACCTTCGTGGACGCGTTCGCCAAGGGCGACATCCTGCAAGTGCTGCTGATCGCCATCCTGTTCGGCTTCTCGCTGTCGCTGCTCGGTGAGCGCGGCCGTCCGATCACCAAGCTGATCGACGAGCTGTCGCACGCCATCTTCGGCGTCGTCAACATCATCATGAAAGTCGCCCCGATCGGCGCGTTCGGCGCGATGGCCTTCACCATCGGTAAATACGGCCTGGCCTCGCTGATCCCGCTGGCAAAGCTGATGGGTTCGTTCTACCTGACCTGCGGCCTGTTTGTGTTTGTCGTGCTGGGCATCATCGCCCGTTACACCGGCTTCTCGATCTTCAAGTTCATCAAGTACATCAAGGAAGAACTGCTGATCGTGCTGGGCACGAGCTCATCGGAAAGCGCGCTGCCTTCGCTGATGACCAAACTGGAACGCCTCGGCTGCGCCAAACCGGTGGTCGGCCTGGTGGTCCCAACCGGCTACTCGTTCAACCTGGACGGCACCAATATCTACATGACGATGGCTGCGCTGTTCGTTGCCCAGGCAACCAACACCGAGCTGACCTTGTGGCAGGAACTGACCATCCTGGGCGTGGCGATGCTGACCTCCAAGGGCGCTTCCGGCATCACCGGCGCCGGCTTCATCACGCTGGCCGCGACCCTGGCCGTGGTGCCGACGATCCCGGTGGCCGGCATGGCGCTGATCCTGGGCATCGACCGCTTCATGAGCGAATGCCGCGCGCTGACCAATTTCATCGGCAACGGCGTGGCAACGGTGGTGGTGTCGAAATGGGAAAACGAGCTCGACGTCGCCAAGATGAACGCGGAACTGAACAACCCAGGCTCGACCGTGGTTGCCGCCGACACCGAAGTGAAACCGGTGATCATCGTACCAGCCCACTAAGCTGACACCCTTTCAGCAAAAAGCCCCGCGCAGCGATGCCCGGGGCTTTTTCTTTGGTATCGCCAACAGGAAACCTCTTCTCAAGCAATTAAGCCGGAAAGGCACGGTGGTAATAATACATTGGCGTCGAGCAGCACTTGTGTGGCGCCGCCAGGTGACGAAAATAACGCAATGTTTTCGTCGCTCCGAGATGACCCATCCTGCCCTCAAAAAAAAACGGCAAACGCATGCAGCGTTTGCCGTTTTTCCGGATCGATCACATAAGCCTGTTACACCGCCGACAAGTCCAGCTCGACGCCGGTGGCGGCCTGGATCTGTTCCTTGCTGACGCCCGGCGCCAGTTCGGTGACCTTCAGGCCGCTCTCGGTCACTTCCAGCACGCCCAGGTCGGTCACGATCAGGTCGACCACGCCCACGCCGGTCAGCGGCAGGTCGCATTTTGCCAGCAGCTTGTGCGACGTCGTGCCGTCCTTGGCGGTGGCCACATGCTCCATCAGCACCACCACCCGCTTGACGCCGGCCACCAGATCCATCGCGCCGCCCATGCCCTTGACCATTTTGCCCGGAATCATCCAGTTGGCCAGGTCGCCGTGCTCCGACACCTGCATCGCGCCCAGGATCGCCAGGTTGATCTTGCCGCCCCGGATCATGCCGAACGAATCGGCCGAGCTGAAGTAGGCAGCGCCCGGCAGCGCCGTGACGGTCTGCTTGCCGGCGTTGATCAGATCGGCGTCGATCTCGTCCTCGGTCGGAAACGGGCCGATGCCCAGCAGGCCGTTCTCCGACTGCAAATACACTTCGATACCGGGCGGCACATAGTTCGCCACCAGGGTGGGCAAGCCGATGCCCAGGTTGACGTAAAAACCGTCCTGCAATTCCTTCGCCGCGCGCGCGGCCATTTCGTCACGTGTCCATGCCATGATAGTGTCTCCGATGTTCTTAGTTGGCGCGCACGGTGCGCTGCTCGATGCGTTTTTCCGGGCTGGCGTTGACGACGATGCGGTGCACGAAAATGCTCGGCAGGTGCACGGCGTCCGGGTCGATCTCGCCGATCTCGACCAGGTGCTCGACTTCGACGATGGTGACCTTGCCGGCCATGGCCGCGTTCGGATTGAAGTTGCGCGCCGTCTTGCGGAACACCAGGTTGCCGGCCTTGTCGGCCTTCCACGCCTTAACCAGCGCCACGTCGGCCACCAGGCTGCGTTCCATCACATATTGTTCACCGTCGAATTCACGGATTTCCTTGCCATCGGCGACGATCGTGCCGACGCCGGTCTTGGTGAAGAAGGCCGGAATGCCCGCGCCGCCGGCGCGCAGCTTCTCGGCCAAGGTGCCTTGCGGCGTGAATTCCAGCTCCAGCTCGCCGGCCAGGTATTGGCGCGCGAATTCCTTGTTTTCGCCGACGTAGGATGCGATCATCTTCTTGATCTGCCGCGTTTCCAGCAGCTGGCCCAGGCCGAACCCGTCGACCCCGGCGTTGTTGGAGATGGCGGTCAAGCCGGTCACGCCGGAATCGCGCAACGCGCCGATCAGCGCTTCGGGGATGCCGCACAAGCCGAAACCGCCAACGGCGATCGTTTGACCGTTTTGAACGACGCCCGCCAAGGCTGCGGCGGCGTCGGGATAGATTTTGTTCATGTTGTCCCTTAACTCTTGTATTTAGTTGATGCTGGTCTTATTTATCGAAGTCGTCTGTTGCTAAATCAGTTGATAACGTTGTTAACTGTGCTACCCACGCGGCGTCTCAGCATAGAATACGCTCTCCAAAAGCACAATACCGTAGAACTACCTGCCACTTTCACAATGAACGCCGCCCCCGCCATCGACTACGAATCCATTTTCCTGCACGCGCCGGTCGGCATGTGTATCTCGGAAAGTCGCGTCATCCAGCGCTGCAACGACGCGCTGGCTTCGATGTTCGGCTATACCCGCGCCCAGCTCGAAGGCCTGTCGTTCCTGGCGCTGTATCCGACGATGGACGAGTTCCTGCGCACCGGCGACCGCATCATTCCGATCATGAACGCCAAGGGCCGTTATTCGGACGAGCGCATCATGCGCCGCGCCAACGGCGAGCTGTTCTGGTGCCACGTCACCGGCCATTCGATGAAGTCGCAGGAGCCGCTCGGGCCGGGCATCTGGACGTTCGAGGACGTCAGCGAAAAACGTCCCGTCACCGCCGAGCTGACGCCGCGCGAACGGGAAATCGCCGCCCTGCTGGTCGAGGGCAAGACCAGCAAAAGCATCGCCCGCCAGATCGACCTCAGTCCGCGCACGGTGGAAATGCACCGCGCCAAACTGATGCGCAAATTCTCGGCGTCGACCTCGTCCGAGCTGGTGCACAAGCTGGTGGGCATCCAGCTTTGACGCATCGGTAAGCGTCACATCGCGGTCATGCCATCGTCGGCCGAGATAATGGCGCCGTTGATGAAATTCGAATCCTCACCCGCCAGCAACAACAGCAACCCATCCAGATCCTCCGGCGTGCCGGGACGCTTGCGCGGCAGCATGTTGATCAGCTTCTGGCCCTGCTCGCTGGCGAAATAATCCTCGTTGATCTCGGTCGAGATGTAGCCGGGACAAATCGCGTTGGTGTTGATGCCGTACTTGCCCCACTCCACCGCCATCGCCTTGGTCATCTGCACCACGCCGGCCTTGCTCATGCAATAGACGCCGATCTGCGGCAGCACGCGCAGGCCCGCCACCGAGGCGATGTTGATGATGCGGTGCTTTTTAGTCGGGTCGCCCTTGGCGCGCGCGATCATGCGCTTGGCGGTCTGCTGCGCGACAAAAAAGGCGCCGCGCAAATTGGTGTCCATCACGAAGGCGTAGTCCTCGGGCGTGACGTCGACCAGCCGCTGGGTGGTCGACACGCCCGAATTATTGACCAGGATGTCGATCGGCCCGGCTTCCGTCTCGGCGTGGGCGATGGCCGACTTGATGCTGGCGAAGTCGGTCACGTCCAGGCTGACCACGTGCGCGGCGCCGCCGTCGGCCTCGATCTCGGCGCGCAGCTCCTTGAGCCGCTCGGTGCGGCGCGAGGCCAGCACCACCTGGGCGCCGGCCTGGGCCAGCACTTTGGCGAACCGGGCTCCCAGACCGCTGGAGGCGCCGGTGATCAGCGCGATTTTTCCCTCAAAGTTGACTTCTATGCCCACGAGCTACTCCTAGATTTATTGGTGACGAATTCCTGATGGCCGGGTCCGACCATGCGTGTCTACCCCGGCTGTCGAAACGTAATCATTACACAAATCGCCAGTATTAGATTGCGGTGTCTAATAATGTCCCTCAAAATGGCGCCAAAGTTGCATTCGGACGGAAAAAGAAGCACACTCGTGCTAAAATTTTCCACGTCACGCATCCCTGTCCGCATTTAGACGCTTACAAACACCATAACCACTATAAAAAGACCATGACACAGCCACAAAATCTCGTAGAACAGTACGGCCCGCGCGACGCCATGGAATACGACGTCGTCATCGTCGGCGGCGGTCCCGCCGGCTTGTCGGCGGCGATCCGCATCAAGCAGCTGGCGGCGCAGCAAAGCCGCGAAGTCTCGGTCGTCGTGCTGGAAAAAGGCGGCGAGCTGGGCGCACACATCCTGTCGGGCGCCGTGATGGACCCGAAGGCGCTGACCGAACTGATCCCGGACTGGAAGGAAAAAGGCGCGCCGCTCAACACCGCCGTCACCGAAGACCGCGTGCTGTTCCTGACCGAAACCAAGTCCTTCAAGACGCCCGCCTTTGCGCTGCCGGCCTGCTTTGAAAACCACGGCAACTACGTCATTTCGCTCGGCAACGTGGTGCGCTGGCTCGGCCAGCAGGCCGAGGCGCTTGGCGTCGAGATCTTCCCCGGCTTCCCCGCCGCCGAGATCCTGTACAACGACGACGGTTCCGTCAAGGGCGTCGCCACCGGCAACATGGGCGTCAAGCGCGACGGCGAGGCCGGCTCGGACTTCCAGCTCGGCATGGAACTGCACGGCAAATACACCCTGTTCGCCGAAGGCTCGCGCGGCCACCTGGGCAAGCAGCTGATGGCCAAGTTCGACCTGAACAAGGGCAAGGACCCGCAGTCGTACGGCATCGGCATCAAGGAACTGTGGGAAATCGACCCGGCCAAGCACCAGCCCGGGCTGGTGGTGCACACCACCGGCTGGCCGCTCGACAACAAGACCTACGGCGGCTCCTTCCTGTACCACATGGAGAACAACCAGGTGGTGGTCGGCTATGTCGTCGGCCTGAACTACGAAAACCCCTACCTGTCGCCGTACGAGGAATTCCAGCGCTATAAAACCCACCCGGCCATCAAACCGTTCTTCGAGGGCGCCAAGCGCATCTCGTACGGCGCCCGCGCCATTACCGCTGGGGGGTTGCAATCCTTGCCGAAACTGGTGTTCCCGGGCGGCGCGCTGATCGGCTGCGACGCCGGTTTTCTGAACATGAGCCGCATCAAGGGCAGCCACGCGGCCATCAAGACCGGCATGCAGGCGGCCGAGGCGGCCTTCGAGGCGCTCGGCGCCGGCCGCCAGCACGACGAGCTGGCCGCCTTCCCGGCCGCGTTCGAGAAATCGTGGCTGCACGAGGAGCTGCATGTGGCGCGCAACGTCAAGCCGTGGCTCAACAAGGGTCTGGTGCTGGGCTCGCTGATGACGGGTATCGACCAGATCGTCTTCCGTGGCAAGGCGCCGTGGACCCTGCACCACACGCACGCCGACCACGAATGCCTGAAGCCGGCCTCGCAGTTCACGCCCATCGTCTACCCCAAGCCGGACGGCAAGCTGACCTTCGATCGCCTGTCGTCGGTGTTCATCTCCAACACCAACCACGCCGAAGACCAGCCGATCCACCTGACGTTGAAGAATCCGAGCGTGCCGGTCGATGTCAACCTGGCCCAGTACGCCGGGCCGGAGGCGCGCTACTGTCCCGCAGGCGTCTACGAGTTCGTCAAGACCGACGCCGGCGCCGACCGGCTGCAGATCAACGCGCAAAACTGCGTCCACTGCAAAACCTGCGATATCAAGGACCCGACCCAAAACATCGTCTGGGTCACGCCGGAGGGCGGCGGCGGGCCGAACTATCCGAATATGTGATCGGGCGCGCGTGGCCGTGTGGCAGGCCACGCGTTCGCTGCGCTCAATTGTGCTGCGACGCGGTCAGCCGCGGCGCAACTTGTGCATGTCCGAAGCCACCGCCGCAATCACCGGCGCCCAGTCGCCGCGCCGGGACTGCCGATACAGCGTGGCGCCCGGATACCACGGACTATCGGCGCCCTGCTCCAGCCAGCGCCATTCGAACGGCGCCTGCAACAACAGCCAGACCGGTTTGCCCAACGCGCCGGCCAAATGGGCGACGCTGGTATCGACCGTGATCACCACATCCATCAACGCGCACAAGGCGGCGGTATCGGTCAGGTCGTGCAGACGCTCTGCGAACTGCCGCACCGGCGAGGCATCCAGCAACGCTTGTTCGTCCGGCCGCACTTCCTTTTGCAAACTGACGAACTCGTATTGATCCGACAGCAGGCCGGCAAACAGCGGCAACGGCACGCTGCGATTGTGGTCGTTCGCGTGCCCGGGAGCACCGCGCCAGACGATGCCCACGCGTGGCCTCGTGCGCTGGCCGAGCAGCGTGCTCCATTGCGCCACCTTGGTGGCATCGCTGTCCAGATAAGGCAGCGCGGCCGGCACCGTGTCCAGCCGGGTGTCAAACGCCAGCGGCAGACTCATTAAAGAGATGTGGTAATCGAACGCCGGTAACGGTTCGTCCTGGACGACAATCCGGGACACGCCCGCCAGCGTGGTCATCAAGGCGGCCAGCGGCCGCTTCACTTCCAGGACCACGGTCGCGCCGCGCGCCGCCACCAGCGGCGCATACCGACAAAATTGCAAGGCATCGCCGAGCCCCTGTTCCGTGTGCAGCAAGATGGTTTTGCCGTGGAGGGATTCGCGGCCGGTCCACGCCGGTTTCGCAAAGCTGCGCTTGCCTTTGTAGACTGCCAGCGTCTCCGCCTTCCAGCGCCACTCGTATTCGCGCCAACCACGCTGGTAATCGCCCCGGCGCAAGTACACCAGCGAGCGATTCCAGCGCGCCAGCGCGCAATCCGGATCGAGCGCAATGGCTTGCGCGTAGTTAGCCATGGCCTGCTCGGTATCGCCCAGCTGATCCAGCAGGCTGCCCAGATTGGTGTACGCGGCTGGATGGCGCGGCGCCAGCCGCACCGCCGTCTGGTAAGACTGCAGCGCCTCGTCGTAGCGCAACGCGGCGCGCAGGATCGCGCCCCGGGTCAGGTGGTAGTCTCCACTGTCGGGCTGGAGCGCAAGGGCGCGGTCGATGCTCTGCAGCGCCTCGTCCGGCCGGCGGTCGGCGTTGAGCATGCGCGCGTGCAGTTGCCACAGGCCGGCGTCGGTGTCGTCCAGCGCCAACGCGGCGGCAAACTGGCGTGCGGCCGGGCGCGGACGATCCAGCTCCTGGAGCTGCGTGCCGAGCTGGCGGCAGGCATCGATCTGTTGCCGCACCAGCCGCGTCGCGGCTTGCTCGTCCTGCACGGCGTCGATGGACCGGTCCAGCTGGCGCAAGATGGTCGCGCGCTGGCGATAAGCCTCGGTCAAGCCCGGATCGAGGCCGATCGCGGCGTCGAAACACCGCAGCGCGTCGTCGACCGCTCCGTGCGCGCACAACAGGGAGCCGAGGGCGTGGTGCGCCGACGCGTAGTCCGGCGCCAATGCCAGCGCATGCTGGTAACTGTCCCCTGCCTCGTCCGGCCGCCCCATCGCCCGCAGGATGTCGCCACGATGCTTGTATGCCTCCACATTGTGCCGATTGACGGCCAGCGCCCGCTCCACGCTGTGCAGTGCCTCAACGGATTGGCCGGTCTGCTGTAATGCGACCGCGCGATTGGCCCAGGCTTGATCGTCGCCGGCGTCGATGGCCAGCGCCTGATCGTAGCCCAGCACCGCGTCGGCGGGCCGTTGCAAGGCCTGCAGGGCGACGCCGCGGTTGTAGTGGGTGTTGGCGTCGGCGCCATTGAGCGCGAGCGCGCGGTCGTAGCTCTGCAGTGCATCGTCCGGCTGGCCCAGCTCGCGCAAAGCGTTGCCCAGATCGCTGTGGACGGCCGCACTGCCCGGATCGACCGCCAGCGCGGAACGCATGAAGCCGGCCGCCATGTCGAAGTTGCCTATGGTGAAAGCAATCACGCCCACATAGTGCAGCGCACCGAAATGCTCCGGGACGAGCTTGAGCGCCTGCTCATAGGTGCGCATCGCGGCAGCCAGGTCGCCGTCGCTGTGCAGCGCCACGCCCCGGGTAAACAAAGCTTCGGCCTCAACCGCAAGCGCGTCCGCCGCCGCAGGCGTGGAAGATTGTTGAATCGATATCGCCATCTGTCGTGCCGTTTATTAATGAGAGAAGAATCCAGGCAGCCAGCATACCCCAGCGCCGGGAAAATGTTAGGCCCGTGCATCACCCAGCAGTACAATTTCATAGGCAAATGCCCCGGTGGCGCCAGACAGACATCGGCCCGCAGAAATAATTTGAAGAAATTTCCACAAAGCATTTAATGTCCTCCCGGATACGGTCGTCTTGTACTTGGGAGAGCGCAAAATACCGACGCTCCGAACTGAATCCACCTACCAGGAGTATTTCCATGCTGAGCCTTCACACCAATTCCGCTGCTCTGTCGGCACAAAACTCGATCACCCGCACCCAGTCGTCGCTGTCGACTTCGCAGACCCGTCTGAGCACCGGTTTCCGTGTCAACTCGGCAATGGACGACGCGGCCGGCCTGCAGATCGCCACCCGTTTGAAATACCAGACCAGCGGCATGACCGTTGCAATGCGCAACACCCAGAACTCGATCTCGATGATGCAAACCGCCGAAGGCGCGCTCGACGAGACCACCAATATCCTGATGCGTATGAAGGATCTGGCCACCCAGGCAGCCGACGGTTCGTCGACCGCCGCCGACCAGACCGCCATGCAGTCGGAATTCGACGCGCTGGGCAAAGAACTGACCAACATCGTCGGCAACACCGGTTTCGGTGGTAACTCGCTGATCGGCACCAAAACCGACTCGAAGTTCAACGCCGCCATCACGTTCCAGATCGGTAGCTCGACCACTGAAAAGCTGGCCCTGGACGTCAGCACCACCCTGCAATCGATGCACACCGCCCTGGGCAACGCGACCAAGAACTTCTCCGCTGACGGCGTCGATCCAGCCGTTACCGGTACCGAGCTGACTGGCGCGGGCACCGCCAACACCATCATCGACACGCTGGCCACCGCGATCGACTCCGTTTCGACCGTCCGCTCGTCGCTGGGCGCCGTCTCGAACCGTCTGGACCACGTCTATAACAACCTGGCCAACGTTTCCACTAACACCAAAGCCGCAACTGGCCGTATCATGGACACCGACTTCGCGACCGAATCGTCGAACATGACTTCCAGCCAGATGCTGCTGCAAGCCGGTACCGCGATGCTGAAGCAGTCGAACAGCACCTCGTCGCTGGTTATGTCCTTGCTGCAATAATCGTAGCCTTTCCGTTCCGCTTGCGGGACGGAAAAACAAGGAGCCAACCGGAGTTTTCGGTTGGCTTTTTTTTCACCGAATCGCATCAGTTACATTAAAGAGCGAGCCTGATGGCCGTAGACCGCGTCGGCGCAGCGTTGCGCCCCTTGAGCATCCCCGACAGGCAGTCCGGACAGCCGGGCCCGGCCGTGCGCGGACCGATCGACGCGCGCGACAGCAACGCCCATTATCCGGTCACGCCGCTGTCGCCCGCGCCGGCCGGTCCGGCCAGCGTCGGCATGCCGTTCGACGGCCCCGACGCCCAGCCGCTGCCGCAGTCCGGACTCGAGGCGCTGGCCGCCGCGCTGGCCGATCTGCCGAACGCGTCCGAGCCGTCGGCGATGCGCCCCAACCAGGTGTTCATGTCGCGCCAGATGGTCTGGCAGCCGCCCGACACGGCCATGATGGCCGGCTCGTGGCAAACCATGGTGCGCACCTACGGCGAGCAGCGCGCCGCCTGGCTGGAACAGGCCGCCGGCCAGCACGTCCCGTCGAGCCTGTTCATGGCCGACCACACGCCGTCGGCGCTGCGCGAGGGCCGTCCCGGCCTGCCGTTGGTGACCGAAATGGAACCGTGGCGCTTTGCCGTGTTCGCTTGGGGCGCGGAACGGCTGGTGCTGCGCGTGGTCGTCAACGACGACGAGGAGCCCGTACCGCAGCGCCGCAAGCGCGCGCGCGTGGCGCTGCGGCTCGAACTGATGCTGCCCGGCCTGGGCCGCATCGTCATCCAGATGGAACCGGCGGCCGGCAACGGCGTCATCATGGAAGTGGGCGCGGCCCACACGTCGGCCATGCAACACATGCGCGAAATCCTGCCGCAGCTGGCGGCCATGGTCGGCCGCTGCGGCCTGACGATCCTGCGCTGCCGCCTGCGGCGCGAACTGCCGCCGACCAGCAGCGAACATCCCTATCCGACGCGGGCGCACACGGCGGCGCTGACGGCGGCCGTGTTCCGGGCCATGGCGGAGATGGCGGTAATACTGTCGCAGCCGCTGCCGCCGGAGGACGCCGTTGCCGAAACGGCATGATAGACTGCCGCGCATGAGCGCAAAAGACATCGAACACCGCCCCGTCGAAGCGGCGCCGCAAGCGGTCGGCTTCGGCGCCGCTTTCCTGTATTGGCTCAAGCTGGGCTTCATCAGCTTTGGCGGACCGGCCGGCCAGATCGCCATCATGCACCAGGAGCTGGTCGAACGGCGCCGGTGGATCTCGGAACAGCGCTTTCTGCACGCGCTGAATTACTGCATGGTGCTGCCCGGTCCCGAGGCGCAGCAGCTGGCGATCTACATCGGCTGGCTGATGCACCGCACGCGGGGCGGCATGGCCGCCGGCGTGCTGTTCGTGCTGCCATCGCTGTTTATATTGATCGGCCTGTCGTGGATGTATATGGCGTACGGCCACACGCCGGCCGTGTCCGGACTGTTCTACGGCATCAAACCGGCAGTCACCGCGCTGGTGCTGCATGCGGCCTGGCGTATCGGCTCGCGCACCCTGAAAAACCGATGGCTGTGGGCGATCGCAGCGGCCGCCTTCCTGTCGATCTTCGTGCTGGCGATCCCGTTCCCGCTGATCGTGCTGGCCGCCGGCCTGGCCGGCTACCTGGGCGGACGCTACGCGCCGCAGCGCTTCCACGGCGCTGGCGGCCACGGCAAAGCAGCCGCGCCGGCCGGCCCGGCGCTGATCGACGACCACACGCCGACGCCGGCCCACGCGCTGTTCAGCTGGCGCCGTTTCGGCATCGTGCTGCTGGCGCACCTGGCCCTGTGGTTGGGCGCCATGGGCGCGCTGATCGCCGTGTTCGGCACCGACGCCGTGCTCACGCGCATGGCCTGGTTCTTCACCAAGGCGGCGCTACTGACCTTTGGCGGCGCCTACGCGGTGCTGCCGTACGTGTTCCAGGGCGCGGTCGAGCACTACCAATGGCTCAGCGCGGCGCAAATGATCGACGGCCTGGCGCTGGGCGAGACCACGCCGGGGCCGCTGATCATGGTGGTGTCGTATGTCGGATTCGCCGGCGGCTGGAACACCGCCATCTTCGGCGGCGGCGCGCTGTTGCTGTCGGGCGCGGTGGCGGCGGCGGTGGTCACCTGGTTCACCTTCCTGCCGTCGTTCCTGTTCATTTTGCTGGGCGGACCGTTCATCGAATCGACCCACGGCAATCTCAAGTTCACCGCGCCGCTGACCGGCATCACCGCCGCCGTGGTCGGCGTCATCGTCAACCTGGCGCTGTTTTTCGCCTGGCATACCCTGTGGCCGGCCGGCTGGGGCGGCGCCTTCGAGTGGCCGTCCGCGCTGATCGGGCTGGCGGCCGGCGCAGCGCTGTTCCGTTACAAGCGCGGCGTGATCCAGGTCGTGGTAGCCTGCGGACTGGCCGGCTTGGCCTGGACGCTTTTCGTCAAATGAGGAATATGAAAGCTTACGTTTATCCCGCACTGCTGCTGGCCGCGCTTGGCGGTTGCGCCCTTCAAACGCCGGCGCCCAAAGCGGTGCATGTCTGGGAAAGTCCGGCGGCGGAATATCCGGCGATCTGCATGGTGATGCAATCGGACGGCACGGTCGCCTTCAAGGGTGGTTTCCAGTTCTACCAGCCGGGCACATGGCGCCAGGACGGGCAGACTGGAATGCTGACCTTAACCCTGGGCGGGACGGCGCCCTTTCCGTCGGACATCGCCAAGGTGCAGTTGCGCAGCAAGATCGGCGCGCTGGCGGCCTACAACGAGCAGCGCCGCGAGCTGACCTACAAGGTCGGCGCGGCGACGCCGTTTATCGCGCTGGGGAATTTTTACTTTTACCGCGCGGACGCCTGCCACGCCAGCTGAAACTCGCCGGCGTACACCGCCGTGACGCGCGCATGGGCGGTTACCCACCAGCCCGTGTAGAAATGGTATACCTGCCCCCCCCGTTCAACCGACGGTGCCGATGATGCTCACTTCGCGGTTCTCGGGGATCTCGTTGTACGACAGCACGTGCAGGCCCGGCGCGAACAGGCGCGCGTACCGCGCCAGCAGCGGCCGGATCTGCGGCAGCACCAGCAGCAGCGGCGGCGTGGCCTGCTGCTTCATCTGCTCGCGCGCGACCGGCATATTGACCTGCAACTGCGCCAGCAGGTGCGGGTCGATCGGGTAGTTGTCGAGTACGACCTTGCCGCCCTGGCGCGCCTGGTTCAACGAACCGAGCAGCATGTTCTCCAGGTCGCCGCCGAGGTTGAACGCCAGCATTTCGGTCCTTTGCCCGAACAGCCCGGTGACGATCTGGCGCCGCAGCGCGCAGCGCACCTCGGCCGCCAGCAGGATCGGGTCCTTGGTGGTCTCGGAACTGTCGACCAATGTGGTGGCGATCGGCACGATGTCCTTCAACGAGACGTTCTCGGCCAGCAGCACGCGGAACACCCGCAGCATCTGCGTGTGCGTCAGCGCCTTGTCCAGCGACGCGGCCAGCTTGGGCGACAGCGCCGTCAGACGGTCCATCAGCGCCGGCACGTCCTCGTGCCGGAACAGCTCCGGCAGGTATTCGCGGATCAGCTTGGACAAATGGGTGGCGATCGCGCTTGGCGTCTCGACCACCTGGTAGCCCAGCCCCAGCGCGTTGGCCTTTTCGCTGGTCTCGATCCACGTCACCGGCATGCCGTAGGCGGGCTCGATGCCGGGGATGCCATCGATCTGGCCGTAAATATTGGGCGACGGGATCGCCATCAGGCGGTCGGCAAACACTTCGGCCTGGGCCACCACGCTGCCCGAGAGCATCACCGAGTACTGCGTCGGTTTGAGGCCGAGGTCGTCGCGCACGATGATCGGCGGCAGCAGCAGGCCCATCGATTCGGACAGGCTCTGGCGCACGCCGCGCACCCGCTTGGTCAGCGGCTCGCCGTGCGTCTTGTCGATCAGGCCGACCAGCTTGTAGCCCAGCGCGAGCTGCAACTGCTGCACCGCCGGCAGGCTGTGCCAGTCGAGCTCGGGCGCGCGGTCGTCGCGCAGCGCCGCCTCGATGGCGTCGATGCCGGACGTGTCGGGCGCCTTGACCACCTGCCCCAGCTTCCAGCCCACATAGGCTAGCACCAGCGCGAACGGGGTGAACATTTGCCATGGCATGCCCGGCACCACGGCCAGGATGATCATCATGCCGGCCGCGCTGAACATCACCTGCGGCGACGTCAGCACCTGGTCGCCGACCTGCTTCTCGAAGTCGCCCGAGTCCGAGATGCGGGTGACCAGGATGGCCGAGGCGGCCGACAGCAGCAGCGCCGGGATCTGCGCCACCAGGCCGTCGCCGATGGTCAGCAGCGCGTATTGCTTGAAGGCGTCGCCGAACGACATGTCCTGCATGATGGCGCCGATCGCCACGCCGCCGACCATGTTGATGATCAGAATCAGGATACTGGCGACGGCGTCGCCGCGCACGAACTTGGAGGCGCCGTCCATGGCGCCGTAGAAGTCGGCCTCGGCGGCGACATCCTTGCGCCGCGCCTGGGCCTTTTCCTGGTTGATCAGGCCGGCGTTGAGGTCGGCGTCGATGGCCATCTGCTTGCCCGGCAAGGCGTCCAAGGTGAAGCGCGCCGACACTTCCGAAATCCGCTCGGCGCCCTTGGTCACCACCATGAAGTTAATGATCATCAAGATCACGAACACCACGATACCGACCACGTAGTTGCCGCCGATGACGACCTCGCCGAACGCTTCGATCACCTGGCCGGCCGCGGCCGTACCTTCATGGCCGTGCAGCAGCACCACCCGGGTCGAGGCCACGTTCAACGTCAGCCGCAGCATCGTGGTGGCCAGGATCACCGTCGGGAACACCGAGAAGTCCAGCGGCCGCTTGGCCGAGACGGCGACCATGATGACGATCAGGGCCAGTACGATGTTGAACGTGAACATCACGTCCAGCAGGATAGGCGGCAACGGCAGGATGATCATCGCCAGGATCACCAACAGGAATATCGGTGTGGCGAACTTGTGGCGACGCGCTTCGGCGATCAACCGCTGGAAAAAATTCATGACTGCTTAACCTCGCTCATGGATGTTGGTACGACGACTTCAGTTGGATACGCCGGCTGCGCGGGGCGCCGGCCGGTACGGAATGCTTTCAGTTGCAGCACATAGTTCAGCACCTGCGAGACCGCCTGGTACAGCTGCACCGGGATCTGCTGGTTGACCTGGCTGGTGTTGTAGATGGCGCGCGCCAATGGCGCCAGCTCCATCACTTCGATCTTGTGTTCGGTGGCGATCTGGCGGATGTAGAGCGCCATCTCGTCGACGCCCTTGGCCACCACGTACGGCGCCTCGGCGCGGTCGTGGTCGTACTTGAGCGCGACCGCATAGTGCTCCGGGTTGACGATGACAACGTCTGCGCTGGGCACGGTCTTGCGGGCGCTGTTGCGCGCCAGCGCGCGCTGCAGCTGGCGGATGCGCCCTTTCACCTCGGGCCGGCCCTCGGTCGACTTGTGCTCCTCCTTCTGGTCCTGCTTGCTCATGCGCTGCTGCTTGGCAAAGAAAAAGGCCTGCGCCGGCACGTCGATCAGCGCGAAGATGACGAACACGGCGATCAGCGCCATCAGGCTGTCGAGCATCAGGTTCGAGCCGTTCATCATCGCCAGCCCCATCGGCATGTGCTGCAGCTGCGTGTAATCCTTCACCGTCGAGCGGGCAACGTGGATCAGCACGGAAATCAGCACGCCGGCCTTGGCGATCGACACCAGCAGCTCGAAGGCGTGTTTGCCGCCGAACAGCCGGCCCAGGTTGGCGGCCGGGCTCATGCGGCTCAGCTTGGGCGCCCAGTGCTTGGTGCTCATCACCCAACCGCCCGGCACCATCGCGCCCAGCACGATGAACAAGGGCACAACAAACAGCGGCAGCACCATCTTGATGAACAACCACATGGCGCTGCCGAACACGGTCGACATCGCGTTGTCGATCGACCCGGTGCTGTCGAACGGCGCAAAGCTCTGGTGGAAGATTTCGTGGAACTCGGCCATATAGGTGGGCAACAGGTAGACAAAAAGCTTCAGGCTCACCAGGATGCCGATCGCCGTCGACAGGTCGCGCGAACGGACCACCTGGCCTTCGTCGCGCGACTTTTTCAGCTTCTGTTGTGAAGCCTTTTCTGTTTTGTCGCCGCTGCTATTGTCAGCCATTGGCGGCCACCTGCATCTGCTGGCGGATCAGCTCCAGCACCTGGTTGGTCATGCGCACGTAATGCTCGGGAATGAAGCGCACCACTTCGGCCAGCATCATCAGCCCGAAGATGGTGATCACCGAAAAGCCCAGCGCGAACAGGTTCAGGCTGGGGGCGACCCGGTTCAAAAAGCCGAAGCCGAGCTGCACCACCAGCGTGGAAAACACGATCGGGATCGCCAGCAGCATCGCCGCCGAGAAGATCCAGGCGACGTTGTAGGCCACCGCGTTGAGCAGCATCGGCGAGTAGCCCTGCCCCAGCGGCCAGGCGCGGAAGCTCTGGCCGATGATGTTGGAGATCACCAGGTGGCCGTCGATGGCGAAGAACACGATGATCGACAGCACCGACAGCAGCGCCGAGACCACGTCCGACGACTGGCCGTTCATCGGGTCGTTCATGACCGCCATCGAAAAGCCCATCTGCGACGACACCATGAAGCCGAGCACGCCGATGACGGACATCGCGAAGTGGAACGCCAGCCCGAGCACGAAGCCGATCAGCGCCTGCTCGATGGTGGCGACCACGCCGTGCATCGAGAACGGGTCGATGTTGTAGCCGCCGACGCCGCCGGTGGCCGGCAGCATCAGCACCGACAGCACCAGCGCGATCAGGATGCGCACCGTCACCGGCGTGACCGCCTCGCCCAGCACCGGGGCGCCGATGAACATCGCCAGGATGCGGCAAAACGGCCACCAGATGGCGGTGAGCATCGGCAGCAGCTGGGCCAGGACCGGTTCCATGTCGGGGTTGTCGGGGCGAGCGCCGCTAGCCGACCAGGGTGGCGGCGCGGGTGAAAATGGAGACGCAGAAATCCATCAGGTAGCCGGCCATCCAGCGGCCCATCAAAATGATGGCCAGCAGGGTGACCAGCAACCTGGGCAGGAAACTGAGCGTCTGTTCGTTGATCTGCGTGGCCGCCTGCACCAGCGCCACCAGCAGGCCCATGATCAGGCCCGGCACCACCAGCAGGATCACCAGCAGCATGACGATGTGCAGCGATTCGACCACCAGGTCGACGGCAACTTCGGGAGTCAGCATGGGTTGGCCTATCTCAATCCACTATTCAATACATCTAATACAGCTAATACGCCTGCACGCTGGTCACGAGCGTGTTGACGGTCAGGGTCCAGCCGTCGACCAGCACGAACAGCAACAGCTTGAACGGCAGCGAGATGACCAGCGGCGACAGCATCATCATGCCCATCGCCATCAGCACCGACGACACCACCAGGTCGATCACCAGGAACGGAATGAACAACATGCAGCCGATCTGGAACGCGGTCTTCAACTCCGACAGCACGAACGCGGCCAGCTTGACGGTGAAGGCGTGCTCGGCCGGCGTGGCGACCTTGTCCTCGCCGGCCAGGTGGGCGATCTGCTGCAGCGCGGCCTTGCTGGTCTGCGCCAGCATGAAACGGGAAATGGGTTTTTCGGCGATCTGCAGCGCCGTCTCCAGGCTGATCTTGTCCTGGTCGTACGGCACAAAGGCGTCGGTCCAGATCTGGTCGCCGATCGGGCGCATCACCAGCAGGGTCAGGATCAGGGCGACGCCGGTGATCACGCGGTTGGGCAAGCCCTGCTGCAGGCCCAGCGCCTGGCGCAGCAACGACAGCACGATCACGAAACGGGTAAAGCTGGTCATCATCATGACCATCACCGGGAGCAGGCCCAGCAAGGTCATGACGATCAGGATTTGCATCTTGACCGTCAATTCGGTCTTGGCGCCCGGCACCACATTGGCCAGCAAATCGACCGCCTGGGCGGCGCCCGCGGCCAGCGCCAACGTCAAACCAAGTCCGATCGCCACCACGGCCGAGGCCCCGGCGGCGGGCCGGCGCCGCAGCGTCGTCACACTCCGGGTCATGAAGTCATCATGTCGAGATTGAGGCCGTCCAGGTCGATGACTTTGAGGCCGTAGTTTTCGCCGGCCACCACCACTTCGGCGCGGCCGATGGCGGTGCCGTTGACCTTGATGACCAGCGGCTCGCCGGCCAGCACGTCGAGCTCGACCACGCTGTCCGGGCCGATCGCCATCAGTTCCTGCAGCGAGATGCGCGCCGAGCCGACCTCCAGGGTCAACGTCACCGGAATCTTGCGCATCATCGCCGGCAGGTCGCGACGCGGCGCGGCGGCCGGCACCTCGGCCAGCTCGGTGCCAACCTGGTCGATGATCATTTCCTCGGACAGGTCTTCCAGCAAGGCGTCAGTTGGATTGGCTACGTTCATGTTCATCATGTTTATTCAACATCTTCAAAGGAGGTTAGACAGAGTTTGCCCTTGTGCTCGGTCACGGCCGCGGTGAACAGCCGGGAATCCTCGAGCAGGACGTCGGCTCTGCTCAGGCTGATGGGGATGACATCGCCAACCTGCAAATCGTACAAGACGCCCAGCATCACTTCCTTGCTGGCCAAACGGCCCGTCAGCCCCACCTGCAGGCGCTGCGCCAGCGGCGGCGCGGCCTGCGGTTTCTTGGCGCCGTCGCGGTCGCGCAACAGGCCGCGCAACACGCTGGCCATCAGCGCCTTGTCGAGCGCGAACCAGAACTGCCCGGTGGCGCCGCTGACGTTGTCGGCCAGCGTGACGGCGATGGTCCAGTTGCCCTTGGGCGGCGGCGCGCCGGGGGCCGGCTTGAAGCCGGTGTCGGCCGCGTCCTGCTCGCCGTCGGCGGGCGGGGCCTTGTCGATCACCGGCAAATTCAGTTCGATGCGCCCGGCCAGTGTGCCGGCCAGTTGTTGCCCTAAAACCACAGCCAGGCGCTCTTCGGTGGCGGTCACGCGCACCGTGTTTTCATCGACGGCAACCGGTGCATTGTCGGACTTGCCGCTACTTCCATAACGGAAGTTGAGTACGCTGAGCAACACTTTACGCTCGAGCGAAAAGGAAATTTGGCCGGCCGGGGCCGCAAAACTCAACCAGCGTCCGCGCTGGGCGCCGTCGAAGCGGGTGAACTGCACGTCCTCGACCCGGAACGCGCCCCAATAGCGGCGGTTCATATTGAGCCGCATGGCCTGCGTCAGGTCGTCGCGCAACTGGGCCGCGAAGATGTGCAGCAAGTGCACCGGACGGCCCAGCAAGCAGGGGTCCAGTACCTGATGGTGCGCACTCTGTTTTGTGGTTGTCATGTTATGGCCAGGTCGGATAATTCTTCATACGGCTCCATCATCGCACTATCCAGCTAAAAACTGGTCTATTCCCAGCGCAAAATTTGGCCCCGTGCAACAGCATAACGGAAAGTAGTACGGGATCGCTAGTCGCAGTCTACATGAAAATTCACATTATTGCTATGGGACAAGTTTTGTCGCATGATGTTTACGTAGGGCAAATAAACCTTTACAAGAATATTGCTACCCGGTAAGCTGAACGCAGCCTCATAGAGCAATCGCTGCAATGCAACAAACATGAACAAACGGCCCTTAGTGAATGATTTATAACGGTATTTACTCCAGGAAAACACTTTTCAGGAGATCCGAAATTGGCAACGCAAACATTTAATCTGGGTACGATCAAAACGTGACATTTTCCCGCCGCACACCACCGCCCGACACAATTGCCGCAGTGCAATGCACCAGGGCTATTCCGACACCGCGCTCGCTGTTTTTCATACAAGACTGTGACATGCAAACCGGATGTGTAGCACGAACGCAATAGAGACCACGCGGCACACCCCGGCAATCAACGCTTCGATCACGCCGGGCTTGCTGCATACGGGCAATCTGGATATGGTAGACAGGTGGGACCGGGGCGGCACACAAGCCGCCGGGTCGCACGCAACAGGAGGTAACAAGCATGAGTAATGGATTCTCCAGCCTGATTCAGGCCGACCTGGCGTCGCTGACCAACGCCGCCCAGACGCTGGGCAGCAGCGCCATCGCGCCGGCGGCCCAGTTCGGCGGCCAGCCCGGCCAGTTCGGCCAGTTGGGCGCCGAGGCCAACCCGGGCTTTTCGTTCGCCCAGTCGATGAAGGACGCGATCGGCAAGGTCAACGACGGCGACGCCGCCGCCGGCCAGAAAATGGCCGATGTCGACGCCGGCAAGAGCGACGACCTGGTCGGCGCCATGCTGGCCAGCCAGGAAGCCAGCCTGTCGTTCTCGATGCTGATGCAAGTGCGCAATAAAGTCATGGGCGCCGTCGACGAACTCATCAAGCTGCCGCTGTAACCGCACCGCCCCAGTAACCGCGCACCCACAACGCGAAAGCCCTTACCGTGATCAACACCATCAAGACCGCCTTTGGTCGCTGGCGCACCAGCCCGGCCGCCATGTCGCTGCCCCCGAACCTGCTCAAGAACCTGTATCCGCTGCTGTTGCTGGCGATCGGCGTGACGGCGCTGGTGCTGATGTACCTTTGGAACGACCAGTCCGGCTACAAGCCGGTCTTCGGCGCGCGCGAAAAAGTCTCGGCGTCCGACATGATGACCGTGCTCGACACCGACCACATCCCCTACCGCCTGCATCCCGAGAGCGGCCAGGTGCTGGTGCCGGCGTCGATGCTGGGCAAGGTGCGCATGCTGCTGGCGGCCAAGGGCGTCACCGCCCAGCTGCCGGCCGGCCTGGAACTGATGGACAAGAACGACCCGCTGGGCGTGTCGCAGTTCGTCCAGGACGTGCGTTTCCGCCGCGGCCTGGAAGGCGAGCTGGCGCAATCGATCATGACCATGGACGCCATCGCGCATGCCCGCGTGCACCTGTCGATCGCCAAGTCGACCTCGTTCGTGTCGTCCGACGGCGACAAATCGTCGGCCTCGGTGGTGGTGGCGCTCAAGCCGGGCCGCACCCTGCAGCCGGAAGCGATCGCCGCCGTCGTCAACATGGTGGCCGGCAGCGTCGCCAGCCTCAACCCGCAGCGCGTGAGCCTGGTCGACCAGACCGGCAACCTGCTGTCGTCGCACATCGACCTGACCGAGGGCTTCGACGCCGGCAGCGCCAGCAACGAAAACGGCAAGCGCATCCAGGACGAGGTCAAGGCCAACGTCAAGAACCTGCTCGGTCCGGTGATCGGCGACGACAACTTCCGCCTGAGCGTGATGGCCGCCGTCGACAACGACAAGATCGAGGAGACGGTGGAGAAATTCGGCGCCGATCCGAAAGTGACCAGCGAGGCGATGCGCGAGGAGCAGGACCGCAACCGCATGACGATGGGCGTGCCGGGCACCTTGTCGAACCGGCCGCCGCCGGCCAACCCGAATCCGGCCGACGCCGCCAAGCCGGCCACCGATCCGGCCAGCGCCGGCGACGGCACCGCGCGCAAGAACGCCACCACGCGCCAGTACGCCTACGACCGCAGCATCACCCAGACCAAGCGCAGCCGTGGACGCCTGCAAAAACTCAGCGTGGCCGTGGTGCTGGCGCAGGCCGCCGCGCCGACGCCGAAAACCGGCTGGAGCGCTGCCGAGATCGCCAACATCGACAAAATCCTGCGCAACGGCCTGGGCATCAACGCCGAGCGCGGCGACCAGCTGGTGGTGTCGGCCATGAACTTCCCGCCGAAAGCGGCCGTGACGCCATGGTGGGAAGAGCGCGACAACATCGTCGACATCAGCTCCTACGTGATCTACGGCGTCGGCCTGCTGCTGGGCTACCTGTTGATACTGCGTCCGCTGCTGCGCCTGGTGACGGTGCGCTTCACGCCCGATCCGAAAGAATTGCAGCGCGTGGCCGCCGAGCGCCGCGCCGCCGAAGCGGCCGCCGTGGCCGCGGCCAAGGAAGCCAAGGATGCCAAGGACGGCGTGCTGCCGGCGCTGCCGGGCGCCGCGCCGGGCACGCCGGGCGCCCCTGCCCTGCCGGGTTCGGCGCAGCCGGGCATGCCGGTGGTGCCGCTGCTGGAGAACTACGATCTGCCGCCACCGGGCTCGGCGGTCGATGTCATGGTCGACCACCTCAAGGTGCTGGCCGCCAAGGAACCGGAACGCGTAGCCGAAGTCGTTAAACAATGGATGCAGAAAAATGGCCGAACTCAATAAACCGCAGGACTCCGACGAGTCCGAATACGCCCACGCCACCAAGCTGTCGCCGGTGGAACAGGCCGCGATCGTCTTGCTGAGCATAGGCGAGGAGCCGGCCGCGGCCGTGCTGCGCTGCCTGAGCCGCGAGGAGCTGATCGAGGTCACGCAAGTGATGTCGCGCATGAGCGGCATCAAGGTCGAGTCCGTCAAGGCGGCGATGCAGACCTTCTTTGACGACTACCGCGAGCAATCCGGCGTGCACGGCGCCTCGCGCAGCTACCTCAAGCGCTCGCTTGATTTGGCGCTGGGCGGCGACCTCGCCAACACGGTGCTCAACAACATCTACGGCGACGAGCTGCGCCCGAAAATGGCGCGCCTGCAGTGGGCCTCGCCGAAGTGGCTGGCCGAATACATCTCCAACGAACACGTGCAGATGCAATCGGTGTTCCTGGCCTTCCTGCCGCCGGCGCTGGCCGGCCAGATCATCGACGCGCTGCCGCAGGAGGGCCGCGACCTGGTGCTGCTGAACCTGGCGCGCCTCGACGAGATCGACCGCGACCTGCTGCAGGAGCTCGACGAGCTGGTGGTGCGCTGCCTGAGCTCGTTCGACTCGCAAAGCACCAGCGTCGAGGGCATCCGCCAGGCCGCCGAGATCCTCAACCGCCTGCCGGGCAACCGCGCGCAGATGGTCGAACTGCTGCGCGCCCATGATCCGGAGGTGGTGGCCCAGATCGAACTGTCGATGTACGACTTCTTCATCCTCGGCAACCAGTCCGAAGTGGCGATCACCCGCATCATCGAGGAAGTGCCGCTGGAACAATGGGCGATCGCGCTCAAGGGCGCCGAAGTGTCGATCCGCGACGCCATCCTCAAGACCATGCCGAAACGCCAGGCCCAGGCCTTCGAGGACATGATGCGCCGCGCCGGCCCGATGCCGATGTCGCGCATCGAGCAGACCCGCCAGGAGATCATGGCCACCGTCAAGGCCTTGGCCGACGGCGGCGAGATCGAGATTCAATTGTTCGCCGAACAGGTGGTCGAATGAAGCAGTTCCGCGCCTACCGCTTTCCGCCGCTGGCCCAGTTCACCTCGATGGCGCACCAGCGCGCCGTGGCGCAGAGCCACGGCCAGGGCGGCGACGGCGGCGCCCAGTGGGCGGCGTCGGTCAGCGAAGGGTTTGAACAAGGCCAGCGCGACGGTTACGAGATCGGCATGGCGCGCGGCCAGGAGGACGGCTTCGAAGCCGGCCGCACCGCCGGCCAGGAACAGGGCCGCGAGGAAGGCCGCCACGAAACCCTGGTCGCCTACGACCAGATGGCGCGCCCGGTCGACGCCATGCTCAAGAGCCTGAAAAAACTGCGCTCGGACTACCGCGCCGCGCAGCGCAAGGAAGTGGTCGACCTGGTGGCCAAGGTGGCGCGCCAGGTGATCCGCGCCGAGCTGGCGTTGCAGCCGGTGCAGCTGATGGCCCTGGTCGAGGAAACGTTGGCATCGATGCCACCGACGCGCGAGGAGATCGACGTCTTCCTCAACCCGGAAGAACTGAAGCGCATCGCCGAACTCGATCCGAAACGTTCCAAGCGCTGGAACCTGATCCCCGACGCCCGCCTGGAAGTGGGCGAGTGCCGCATCAAGGCTGGCGATAACGAAGTCGATGCCGGATGTCATCAACGTCTTGCCGCTGTCATGGAACAGGTCGATAATCAATTGCAGGCGGCCGATGGCGGCGACGATACGGAGACCGAAGAGTGATCGCTGACGCGTTACGCAATCTCGAGCTGGGCTCCGTGCCCATGGCGACCCCGACGGGCCGCCTGGTCGGCGCGTCCGGGCTGCTGCTCGAGGCGGTCGGCTGTCCGATGCACACCGGCCAGCGTTGCCAGATTGAGACAGTCGGCGGCGAATGGCTCGACGCCCAGGTCGTTGGCTTCCGCGACAAGCTTTCCTTTTTGATGCCGTTCAAAAAAGCGGTCGGCCTGACCACCGGCGCCCGCGTGCTGCCGTCGGCCGAAAAAGTCAGCCTGCAGATCGGCTCGAGCTGGCTGGGCCGCATGGTCAACGGCCTGGGCGAACCGATCGACGGCCTGGGCAAGCTCAGCGGCGACTTTCCGCTCGAGTCGCAACCGCCGCGCGTCCATCCGCTGAAGAAAAAACCCGTCACCGAGCCGCTCGACGTCGGCGTGCGCGCCATCAATTCCATGCTCACCCTGGGCAAGGGCCAGCGTGTCGGCCTGATGGCCGGCTCCGGCGTCGGCAAGTCCGTGCTGCTGGGCCTGATGACCCGCCAGACCGTGGCCGACGTCGTCGTCGTCGGCCTGATCGGCGAGCGCTCGCGCGAGGTGCGCGAATTTGTCGACATGTCGCTCGGCAAGGACGGCCTGGCCAAGGCGGTGCTGGTGATCGCGCCGGCCGACGAAAGCCCGCTGATGCGCATCATGGCAACCGAACTGTGCCACTCGATCGCCGCCCACTACCGCGACCAGGGCAAGAACGTGCTGCTGCTGGTCGATTCGCTGACGCGCTACGCGATGGCGATGCGCGAAGTGGCGCTGGCGCTGGGCGAGCCGCCGGCCACCAAGGGCTATCCGCCGTCGGTGTTCTCGGCGCTGCCGCAGCTGGTCGAATCGGCCGGCAACGGCGAAAACCAGACCGGCTCGATGAGCGCGATCTACACCGTGCTGGCCGAGGGCGACGACCAGCAGGACCCGGTGGTCGACACCGCCCGCGCCGTGCTGGACGGCCACATCGTGCTGACCCGCGAGCTGGCCGAGCGCGGCCACTATCCGGCGATCGACATCGGCGCCTCCATCAGCCGCTGCATGAGCCAGGTCATCACGCAGGAACACATGCTGGCCGCGCGCGCGCTCAAGTCGAGCATGGCCCGCCACAACCGCGTGCGCGACCTGATCCCGCTGGGCGCGTACGTGCCGGGCGCCGATCCGATCACCGACAAGGCGGTCATGCTGCACCCGAAAGTGGAAGATTTTCTGTGCCAGGGTACCAAGGAAGAAGCGCCGTTCGCGCCGTGCGTAAGTGAACTTGAAAAGCTGATGACATGAGCCACCACAATATCCGCAACCTGACCACGCTGGTCGCGCTGCGCAACACCGAGGTCGAGCGTCTGCAGACCGAGATGGCGGAAAAGCAAAACTTGCGCGACCGCTATCAGAAAAACCTGGACCGCCTGACCGGGCTGTACACCAACAGCGGCGCCAGCGGCAATCTGCACCCCGCGCTGGCCGGCAACTGCGGCGACTACAAACAGGCCGTGATGCAGATGGCCGACAGCCACCGGCTCGACCTGCACATGCACGAGGCCGACATGGCGGTGTCGCAAAAGGCGCTCAACGCGGCCTGGGCCAAGCGCGAGGTGCTGGGCAAGGTGCTGGTGACCCAGCAGAAGGTGGTGTTGAAGGAACAGGACGCCAAGGAGCGCAAGCAACACGACGACCTGGCCACCCAGGCCTGGCTGCGCGGACAGAAAGCGCCCGTGTAATCTTAGCGCCTTGCCAAATCTGTTGTCGCGGCGTCATTGATGAGCTTAATGACACATTCCACGCCCGTCGCGACACATTTGCAACACCTAAAAAAAAGTTAGAAATATTTTCATACGGAAACGATTAGGGTCGCCTTGTATCAAGGTACACTTCATTCATCCTTTCCAGGAGCAAGATCATGGCAGTCATCAGCAGTCCGACCTACGACCCGAAAACCACCGCGACCAACCTCGCCAACGCCTATGTGGCCCCGACCAAGGCGATCCTGGACGCGCAAGCGGCGCTGGCCAAGGCCACGTCGGGCGCGCTGACGACGCTCGGCTCGGCGCTGAGCGCGTTCCAGGGCGCGCTGTCGGGCCTGACCTCGGGCACCAAGACGGTGACGGCCAACGCGGCGACGATGAGCAACCCGGCCGTCGCCAGCGCCAGCGCCAACTCGAAGGCCGTGTCCGGCACGTATTCGTTCTACGTCGAGCAACTGGCCACCGCCGGCCAGGTGTCGTACAACGTTGCCGACAGCACCGCCACCAATGCCGGCTCGCTCAACATCGCGCTGGCCGACGGCTCGACCTTCCAGGTCTCGCTGACCAACGCCGACAGCGACGTCGACGGCAAGCTCAGCGCCAAGGAAATCGCCGCCGCCATCAATGTGGCCGCCACCAACAATTCGCGCGTCTCGGCCTCGACGATGACGATCAACGGCGTCTCCAAGCTGGTGCTGACATCGACCAAGACCGGCGCCGACAATGCCGTGGCGTCGATCGACGTCAGCGGCCTGGGCGACCCGGCGCTGCAGGGCGACCTGTCGGCCAAAACCGTGCTCAGCGCCGCGAGCAACGCCATCGTCTGGATCGGCGGCCAGAACGGCACCAAGATCGAGCAGGCGTCCAACACCATCAGCGCCATCGACAACGTCAGCATCACCGTCACCCAGGCGCAGGCCGCCAATGCCGCGCCGGTGACCTTGACGGTGGCCCCCGACAGCAGCGGCACGGCCGCCAACGTCCAGGCGTTCGTGACCGCCTACAACGCGCTGCTGACCGTGATGAACACGGTGACCAGCGCCGGCACCGACGGCGCCGAGGGCGCGGACGCCGCGCTGCACGGCGACGCCGGCGTGGCGTCGTTGCGCGACCGCCTGGGCTCGGCGCTGCGCGCAGCCACCGGCGGCCAGTCGCTGATCAACTTCGGCATTTCGGCAGGACGCGACGGCATGCTCACGCTCGACACCGCCCGCCTGAACAAGACCGTCGGCGCCAATCCGGCCGCGCTCGACACGCTGTTCGGCAAGACCGGCATCGCCGGCGCCACCGGTACCGGCGTGCTGGGCACGATGAACAAGCTGGTGTCCGGCTGGACCAACGTCAGCAACGGCTACATCGGCGCCCGCCAACAGGTGGCGACCAAGCAGCAAACCGACGTCACGGCGCGCCTGGCGACCCTGGAAAACCAGTTCACCAATGCCTACGAACGGTATCTGGCGCAATTTACCGCGCTGCAGACCTTGCAGGGGTCGATGACCTCGACGTCGAACATGTTCACGGCGATGTTCTCGTCCGACAGCAGCAACTAGCACAACCCTTATCGCCGCGGCAATCGTGCCGCGGATACTTACCCGTACGGTGAACCTTATGTTGAACCATGAAGCTTATAGCAGTTACCACTCCACCAATCTGGACGCCCAGGTCGCACGGGCCTCGCCGATCGAGCTGGTGCTGGTGCTGACCGACGGCTTGCTCGAGGAGTTGGCGCGCGCGCGCGGCCATATCGCCGGCAAGCGTTACGAGCTCAAGGCCATCAGCCTGAACAAGTGCACCGACATCATCAACGGTCTGTCGAGCTCGCTCGACTTCGACAACGGCGGCGAGGTCGTCGAAAACCTCGGCCGCCTGTACGACTACTGCGCCGGGCGGCTCTACACCGCCGGCGTCAGCCTCGACCCGGCCATCATCGACGAGGTGACGACTTTGCTGACGACCATCAAAAAAGGCTGGCTGGGCGTACAGGCCAAAAATGGATAGGCAAGCGACGTTGTTGCAGATGGCAAAGAAAATGAGCGCCGCCATCGCCGCCGAGGACTGGAAGCTGCTGGCGGCGTTGAACACGCTGGTGGCGTCGACCTTGCCGCAAATGGCGGCGCAGGGCAAATGGAGCGGCGCCGAACGGGCCGCCTTGTCCGCTTTGCACCAAATGCATCAGCAAGCTGTGCGCCGTTGCGACCTCGCCACCGAAGACCTGGGGCGCCGTCTGAACGAAATGCAGGCAAACAAGGAGGGGTGGCTGGCCTACGCCCTCGACAGCGAACAAGCAGAAAACGGAATTCAAGCATGAGCATCACGATGAACCGCGTCAACCACGCCAGCGCCGCCGACAAGGCCGACCAGGCCGCCAAAGCCGACTTCACCACGCCGGTCGCGGCCAATCGCCGCCTGCCGGAACGCGCCGCCGACAGCGCCGCTCCCGCAAAGCAGACAGCCAACCGCAACGCGGCGGCGGCGGACGCCGGCAGCGGCCGGGCCGCGCCGGCCCGATCGGTGTTCAGCCCGGCCCCGGCCAAAAGCGCGCAAGCGGCTAAGACCACGCAGTCCGGCAAGACAGATCAGAGCGCCGAAGCGGCCGACGAAGCGAGCGCCGACGCCCCGGTGGCGGCGCCGTTTGCGCAAATTCTCACGCTGGCGGACCTGGCGTCCGCCGACACCGGCACCGACGACGGCGCTACCGCCGCGCCCGCCGCAGATGCCAACAACACCAAAGACGCCAACACCGACGGCGCCGTCGCCAGCGCCAGTACCGATACGCTGCCGGCCATGATCACTTCGATGCTCAACGCCGGCGCCGCCCCGGGCGGCACGCTGGCCCTGGCCGCCAACGCCCGTGGCGAGACGGTCAGTGCCGTGTCCACGCTGAGCAACTCGGCCACCCGCCTGAACCTGGCCGCCGCCAGCGTCGCCGTCAACGTCGTCGCGCCGCAGCAGGCCGCCGCCGATGCCGCCGCCGCCCAGTTGCAAGCGTCGGCCGCCACCGTCCAGAACGCCAACACTGTCGCCGGCGCCGCCGTTCAGGGCGCCCTCGCCCAGCAAACCAAGACCGATGCGCCCGACGCCGCCATGCCGGCGCCGGCAACGACCGCCGACGCCGCCGTCCCGCAAACGGCCAGCGCCACCCGCACCCCGCCACGCGGCGCCGAAACCGCCGCCAGCCGGCCGGCCGACGCCGCGCCGCTGGCCACCGCCACCGTGGCCAAGGACGAAAGCCGCACCACGGCCGCCGCGCCCGCCGCCACCACCGCCGGCGTGACCACCGCCGTGCCGGCGACACCGGCGTCGGCCGCCACCGTCAAGCTGGCCGGCACGCCGGAACAATGGCAGCAGCCGCTGCGCCAGGCGCTGGGCGAGCGCCTGCAGGTCAATCTGCAACGCAACAACGACCACGCGGTGATCCGCCTCGAACCGCCAAACATGGGCAGCATCGAGATCTCGATCCGACACAGCGCCGGGTCGCTGCAGGTGAACCTGTCGGCCAACAACAGCGAAGTGCTGCGCCAGCTCAACACCATCGGCGACAGCGTGCGCCAGGACTTGTCGACCCGCCAGTTCAGCGATGTCGCCGTGACGGTGTCGTCGAGCCGCGCCCAGGCGCAGGCCCAGGACGGCGGCGGGCGCAACGGCCAGCAGCGCGACCAGAACGA
Source organism: Duganella sp. AC917 (assembly GCF_979258245.1). Taxonomy (NCBI): domain Bacteria; kingdom Pseudomonadati; phylum Pseudomonadota; class Betaproteobacteria; order Burkholderiales; family Oxalobacteraceae; genus Duganella; species Duganella sp. AC917. The sequence continues at coordinate 1,205,777 of NZ_OZ409848.1, read as the reverse complement.
TGGCCGCAACCCGGGCCGCGCGCTCTCCGAGGACGGCGCCGCCTCCCTCTTTGCCATGACGTCCGAGCAGGAGTAACAAGTAGATGAAGAACATGAAAATGATTGTCGCGTTCGCCCTGGTGGCGGTGGTCGGCGCGGCCGTGGCCGGTGGCGCGGTATGGTACATGTCCAAGGGCGACGAGGCGGCGACCGAAGCGCACGACGGCAAGGATGGCAAGGACGGCAAGGAAGCGAAGGCCAAAAAGGCCAAGAAGGAAGAGAAGAAGGATGAAACGCCGCCGAAATACCTGACGGTCGACAAGGTCATCATCATGCTCAAGCGGGTGCCCACCGACACCGCGGCCCACTACATGTCGGCCGACCTGGTGATCACCACCAACGCCAAGCAGGAGAAGGAAGCCAAGGAACACTTGCCGATGCTGCGCAGCGTTGCCGTGCGCACCTTGTCGAACCTGCCGATGGCGACCGCGCAAGTGATGACGATCGACCAGTTCGCGAACGAGCTGAACAAGGCGTTCGACGATACGTATGAACATGAAGGCCGGGAAAAACCATTTTCCGAAGTCATGATCGGCAAGCTCATCATCGAGTAAGCCGACCCTGGCATGAACACGAGTGGAGCGGGCATGGCCTACACAGAGCAGTATGCGGAAACTTATGCCGAAGGCTACAGTGAGGACGGCAAGGCGCCGGTCATGCACAGTGCGGCCGACGAGCAAAAGTATCTGCTTGCCTACGCGCCGCTGGTCAAACGCATTGTGCGCCAGCTCAATTCGCAGGTGGCCGGCGCCATCGACCGCGACGACATGGAGCAGATCGGCCTGATGGGACTGCTGGAGGCGCTGCGCCGCTACGGCGAACCCGACGGCGGGTTCGGCAGCTACGCCAGCCTGCGCATCCGCGGCGCCATCCTCGACGAATTGCGGCGCCAGGACTGGCGCCCGCGCGCGGTGCGCCAGCAAAGCCACAAGCTGCGCGACGCCGTGCGCGCGCTGACCCGCAAGCTCGGCCGCGAGCCCAGCGAGCAGGAGATCACGACCGGCCTGGGCTTGACGGCCGAGGCCTACCAGGCCTACCAGCTCGACGAGAACGCCGAGCTGATCGCCAGCTTCGACGAGATCCTGCAGGACAGCGTGAGCAACGAAAGCTCGCCCAGCCCGGAGGACCAGCTAATGGTGCGTCGCAGCCTGGAGCAGGCGCTGCGCAGCCTGGACGAGCGCGAGCAGCGGGTGGTGCAAATGTATTACGAGTTCGAGCTCAGCTACAAAGAAATCGCCGCCGTGCTGGACCTGACCGACGCCCGCGTCTGTCAGCTCAACAAGGCGGCGCTGGGCAAAATGAAAGCCGTACTGCAAGCCTGAACCATTCAGGCCGGACGGAAAGAATAAATATATGACGCGGAAAGGCGAATCATCATGCAGCAACTAGTCGGCATCCTCATCGTTCTAGGCAGCGTCTTCGGCGGCTTTTTCATGATGGGCGGCGCGTTCCATCAGATCTGGCAGCCGATCGAGCTGATCGTTATCGCCGGTTCCGGCCTCGGCGCGCTTGTGATCGGCAACCCCGGTCACGTGCTCAAGGAGATGATGACGCAAATTAAAAAAATCATCACCCGCAAGAAGTACGACTCGGAATTCCAGCGTCAATTGCTGTTGCTGATGTACGAGCTGCTGCAACTGGCCGCCGGCGGCCTCAAGGCGCTCGACGCCCACGTCGAGGCGCCCAAGGACAGCCCGCTGTTCCAGCGCTACCCGCGCGTGCTCGACGAACCCAAGCTGCTCGCCTTCATCGTCGACAACTTCCGCCTGATGGCCATGGGCAAAATCAACGCCCACGAACTCGAGGGCGTGCTGGACCAGGAGCTGGAAGCGCTGCACACCGAGCTCGAACAGCCGGCCAAGTCGCTCGGCAAGATCGGCGAGGCGATGCCGGGCTTCGGTATTCTGGCCGCCGTGCTGGGCATCGTGATCACCATGAACACCGTCAGCGAAGGCGCGACCTCGGGCGAGATCGCCGAGCACGTCGGCGCGGCCATGGTCGGTACCTTCATCGGTATTTTCCTGTGCTACGGCCTGATCGACCCGCTGTGCAACATGATGAAACAGCTCGTCAGCCAGGAAGCGTCCAACAAGGAAACCGTCAAGGTGGTGCTGGTGACGCACGTCGCCGGCAAGCCGGCGCTGCTGGCGATCGACTCGGGCCGCCGCCTGGTGCCGCTCAACATCAAGCCGAGCTTCGCCCAGCTTGAACGCTGGATCAACGACCTGGAAGGCCGCGACAGCGAACCAGCCGATGACAGCTCACGTCGTGGAGGCCGTGGTGCTAAAGCCGCATGACAAGGCGCATGACCAGACCATCGTCAAGCGCGGTGGCGGCAAGCACAAACACGACGACCACGGCGGCGCCTGGAAGGTAGCGTTCGCCGACTTCTGTCTGGCGTTGATGTGCCTGTTCCTGGTGCTGTGGCTGATGGCCGCCCGCAATACCGAATCGCTCGAGCAGATCCTGACCGAGGCCGACGGCGCCAAGACCGACCAGGGCAAGGGCGTCATGCCGCAACAGGTGGGCGGCCCGCGCGGCAGCCTGATCGACCGCTATCCGATGCCGCACTTCGGCACCAGCGACGACCCGGGCGAGAAAAAGAACGCCCAGGGCGAGCCGGACCCGGAACCGGTCACCACGCCGGCCAAGGTCAAGTACGAGTCGCCGGCCGACCTGGCCGCGCTGTCGAAGGCGCTGACCAAGATGAGCGCCGAGTTCGGCCTGACGTCCAACCTGGAAGCCATCATCACGCCCTACGGCTTGCGCGTGATGCTGCACGACACCGACCGCCAGGGCATGTTCGTGCGCGGCAGCGCGGTGCCGACCGACAAGTTCCGCGCGCTGTTACGCAAGATGGGACCGCTGTTCAAGAAGATGGAAAACCAGATGCTGATCGTCGGCCACACCGATTCGCTGCAATACGCGGACACCAGCTACGCCGCGTTCTCGAACTGGACCTTGTCGTCGAACCGCGCCATGTCGGCCCGTGCGCAACTGCTGGCCGGCAGCATGAATCCGGAATCGGTGCTGCAGGTGGTGGGCATGGCCGACCGCGCGCCGCTCGACACCAAGCGCGTCGACGCCGGCGTCAACCGCCGCATCGAACTGCTGATTCTGACGACCGCGCAGGCCAAGACCATCGCCGCGATGTTCGGCATGCCCGACAACTCGGTGCCGCTGACCGAGGACATCAACACCGCCCTGCCCGACCGCAGCCTGCTGGAAAAACTACGCAACTCGCTGGGCGGCGGTAGCGCCCCGCGCCAGCCTGCGCCACCGAAGCACGATTCGGGTCGCAGCGGTAACAATTAAGCGGTAACATTTAAGACATCGTATGGAAACCAAGCCAAGCAGAGGCACTCGTATGCGAATCACAACCTCCACTCCGGACGGCATGACCGTCCAGCGCGTGGCCGACGCCGCGCCGGTCGAGGCCGGCGAGGCCGCCGCGCCGGCGCCGGCCGCCGCGCCGTTGCAGTCGGCCGTCATGCAGCCGGCGCTGCAGGCGATGCGCGACATGCCCGAAATCGACCAGGAAAAGGTCGACATGCTGCGCGACGCGCTGGCCAAGGGCGAACTGCCGTTCGACCCGGCCAAGCTTGCCGGCCTGATCCAGCGCTTCCACGGGAGCGAGAAGTGAGCACTACGGTGAGCACTGCGGTCAATACTGCGGTGAACGAGGGTGCCCGGAAAATCGCCGCCATGCCGCGTCAGGACGCCATGCGCGCGCTGCTGGCCGGCATCGCCGAAGATTTGCGGGCCTACCCGGCGCTGCAGGACTTGCTCGAGCAGCAGTTCCAGGCCGCGTTGCGCCACCAGGGCGCGCAACTGGGCCAGGTGGCGGATGCCATTTCGGCCCTGGTCGACACCTTGCAGGACCGCCGCGCCGAGCGCGTTGCGCTTGCGCAACGTTTACTTGGTCCAACTGCCAACATGGCTCAGGCATTTGCCTTGCTGAAAAATGCTGCCCGGGAGAAAATAGAGTCCGACTGGAAGACGCTGGAAACCATGGTGGTTGAATGCAAGCGTCTCAGCAAGCGCAATAGCGACTTGCTGTTAGAACAGCACAGCATCATGCAGCGCGTGCTGCATGGCGAGGACCAACTTTATGCGCCAGCTTAACAATATGCCCGCGACGGCCCCAACCGCCGCCACCGTATCGAACATGACCTCCAGCCGCCCCGTCGCGGCTGTTGGCGCTTTTGCGTCGTCTTCATCCTCCGGCACCTTCGGCTCGGCCTTCCGCCAGGTGCAGCAGGATGTCGCCACTTTCATCAGCCACGGCGGCGGCGGCTTTGGCGACGAGACGCCCTCGCCTGCCACGTCCCAGGCGATGAGCTTGCAAGCGATGGCGTTGCAGCGCTCTACCGGCGCCATTGACGGCGTCAACGCGGGCGGCATCGACAGCGATCTACAGAAACAATTCCTCGCCTCCATCAAGCCCTGGGCCGAAGAGACCGGCAGCAAGTTGGGCGTCTCGCCGGACGTGGTGTCGGCCCATGCCGCGCTGGAATCGGGCTGGGGCCAGCTGCCGCTGCGCAAGGGCGGCGCCGACACGAACAACCTGTTCGGCATCAAGGCCGGCGGCAACTGGCAAGGCGCGGTGGCGTCTGCCACCACCACCGAATACGAGCAAGGCGCGATGCTGAAGAAGACCGAGCGCTTCCGCAGCTATCCGGACACCGCCAGCGCCTTCCGCGACTACGCCGATATGCTTTCGAGCAATCCACGCTACCAGGCGGCGCTCAACACCGGCAACGACGCCCGCGCCTTCGCCACCGGCCTTGCGCGTGGCGGCTACGCCACCGATCCCGCCTACGCCGACAAGCTGAGCAAACTGGCGGCCCAGGTCCAGCGCGGCGCCAGCGCAGCGCTCGATTCCAAGCCTTAACACGCGATCAGCTGAAGCACATGACCCAACCTAGGGCTTGATCGTCACCGGCATGTCGGCCGGTTGCACGGTGCCGGGGCCGCTTACCTTGGCGCGGATGACGGTGCCGTTGGCGTTGCGCACCCGCACCAGCGAGCCGCGCGCGCCAGCGTCGAGCGCCTCGCCGGCCATGCTGACCTCGACCTGCTCGTTGCGCGCGACAATGCGCACCGCCTCCCCGCGCTTGACCAGGGTCGGCGAGGCCAACAGCGCCATGCGCAGCACCTCGCCGCCGCGCAAGGCGCGCTTGCCGCTCATGCCCACCACGTCCTGCGGATCGGAGATCGGATCGGTGATACTGGAAATATCGTGGCGCTCAAGCAACACGTCCTCATCGGCAATCACTTTGCCGGCCGGCACGTCGTTGGCGGCGACGGCGATGCGCGCCGACAGCTGGGCGCGCACCACGAACTCGTAGCGCCAGCCCGGCGCGCCCGCGCCGCTGGCGCACAGCGCGGCGAACTTCATGCGCCCCGGCGTGCGGGTATCGACCGCCTCGACCGTGACGGCCTGCGCGCACGCGGCCAGCGGCCGGCTGCCGCGCAACACATTCAACTCGAATTTAGGCTCTATCAATCCGCTACTGTCTGCCCAGCGCAACACATGTTGACGGGCCGCAGCCTCCACCAAAACCGGTACCTGCTCGGCGTTTGTGGGGCTGGAGGCGGCAAAAGTGTTAAAAATTGTTGTGCTAAGCAGCAACATTCCACCTAAACCAGTTACAATACTTTTGTTGAACATGGGCAATACCTCTACTATGATGCGGAGAGCGATGGTAGTTAAACCGCTGTGCCATCATTTTACATTGGCAGTAACGTTTTGCACTCATGCAACACCGTTTTTTAGCAACGCAGGCTGATTTTGGACAGGGGAAGACTATGGGCATCAACTTCAAGGAAGCGGCAGGGGTCCACGCCGACGCGCTGCAACTGCGCGCCGAACGTACCCGCATCCTGGCCACCAACCTGGCCAACGAGAATACACCGGGCTTCCAGGCGCGCGACATGGATTTTGCCGCGACCCTGGCCAACACCCAGGCCGAGGCGGCCGGCGACATCGGCGGCGACGACGGTGCCGCCTCGATGTACCGCGTGCCCTACCACCCGACCCGCGACGGCAACACCGTCGAGATCGGCGTCGAGCAGGCGGCGTTTTCGCAAAACGCCTCAGACTTCCAGACCAGCCTGACGTTCGTGACGATGCGCCTGCGCGGCATCGCCAAGGCCATCAATGGCCAGTGAGCACGCCGTAACGGCTGCCGCAGTGGACCGCAACCTCGCCCGCATCAACCACGGAGTAACCCATGTCCTTTAAAAATATTTCCGAGATCGCAGGGTCGGCCATGTCGGCCCAGAGCGTGCGCCTCAATACCATCGCCAGCAACCTGGCCAACGCCGATTCGGTCAACGGCAACGAAGCCGACACCTACCGCGCCCGCAAGCCGGTGTTCTCGACCGTCATGAGCGACAGCTTCGACGGCGACATGCAGGCCGGCGGCAAGGTGCAGGTGATCGACGTGGTCGAGTCGGCCGAGCCGCTGCGCAAGGTCTACGAGCCGGGCCATCCGATGGCCAACGCCGAGGGCATGGTGTTCTACCCCAACGTCAACGAAGTAGCGGAGATGGCCGACATGATGTCGGCCTCGCGCGCCTTCGAAACCAATGTCGAAGTCCTGGGCCGTATCCGCGGCATGCAGCAATCCCTCCTCAAACTCGCTGAAGGTTAAGCCATGGCAGTCAGTCTCCTCAACAACAGCAGCGCCAGCGCCGGCAATGCCGGTACCAGCGTCACCGGCAACGCCGCCAGCGCCTCCTCGGACATGTTCACCAAATTGCTGGTGGCGCAGATCCAGAACCAGGACCCGCTGTCGCCGACCGATCCGTCGCAGTTCGTCCAGCAGCTGACCCAGCTGTCGCAGACCGAGGCGTTGCAGAACCTGTCCTCGCTCACCAGCGCCAATTCGAGCGTGCTGCAAAGCATGCAAGTGATCTCGCTGGGCGCCCAGGTCGGCTCGGACGTCATGGCCGAAACCGGCAGCATCAAGATCGATGGCAAGACCGCCGTCACGGGCCAGACCACGCTGGCGGCCTCGAGCACCGCGACCAGCGTCGTGCTGACCGCCGACGACGGTACCAAATATTCGGTCAAGCTGGGCACGCAAGCGGCCGGCACGGTACCGTTCACGATCGATACGGCCGGAATGAAGATTCCAGAGGGCACCTACAAGCTGTCGGTCGAAACCAGCTCCAAGGAATCCCCGCCGGTCGACGTCCAGGGCCGCCTGAACAGCGTGCGCCTGTCGGCCGCCGGCGGCGTGGTGCTCAACGTCAGCAACATCGGCGAGATCGCGCCGACCTCGATTACCGCCTTCAACGGCAAATCCGCCTCTGCCATTCAATAATCTTTACTTAGGAAGGACTCCATCATGAGTTTCGATATCGCATTGTCTGGCATCCAGGCTATCAACGAATCGCTGAACAGCACCAGCCAGAACATCGCCAACGCCGGCACCTACGGCTACAAATCGTCGCGCGCCAACTTCTCGTCGCTGGTGTCGGGCGACGTCCAGACCGGCGTCATGATCGGTTCGACCACGCAAAGCATCAGCAAACAGGGCGGCGTGCTCAACACCGGCCGCGCGCTCGACGCCTCGATCAACGGCCGCGGCTTCTTTGTCACCAAGGACCAGAACTCGGGCCAGACCGAATACACCCGCGTCGGCATTTTCGACGCCTCCAAAGATGGCTTCCTGGTCGACGCCACCGGCCGCAAGGTGCAGGGCTACCCGATCAAGCAAGGCACCAACACGCTCGGCGCGCTCGGCGACGTGCCGATCCCGACCGGTTCGATCCCGGCCGTGGCATCGAAAAACATCGACTACGTCGGCAACATGTCGGCCGACTGGGCCGCGCCTACCAGCACTTGGCCGGCGGCGCCAGGCGTCACCCCGGCCGCCCCGGCAGACCCGTCGACCTTTAACATGTCCAAGGCGTCCGTGCTCTACGACACGCTCGGCGGCAAGCATACGTTGACCCAGTATTTCAGCCGCAATGCCAGTCCCAGCGGCGTTGACGTCCATTATGTGCTCGACGGGACCGAGGTAGGCACCGGAGCGTTGGCGTTCGACACCACTACCGGCCAGTTGACCACACCGGCCACCGGCGTCATCGCACTGAACTTGTCGACGCTGACGGCCGACAACGGCGGCAAATATAACTCGATTGACCTCGATTACAAGGGCACCACCGGCTTCGCCGGCGAGGCCACCACCAGCGCCAACTCCGCCGACGGCTACGCGGCCGGCACCTTCACCGGCATCGCGCTGGGCACCGACGGCTCCGTCATCGCCAGCTACAACAACGGCCAGAAGCAAGCCGTCGGCCGCCTGGCGATCGCCACCTTCCCGGACGAGGGCTCGCTGCAGGCCATCGACGGCACCAGCTGGATCGAGTCGGTCGATTCCGGCACGCCGCTGGTCAATGCCCCGGGCGTGGGCCAGGGCGGCAACATCAACACTTCGTCGCTGGAGCAGTCCAACGTCGACATCACGTCCGAACTGGTCGGTCTGATGACCTCGCAGCGCAACTACCAGGCCAACTCGAAGGTCATCCAGACCGAGAGCACGATGCTGCAATCGCTGATGCAAGCGATCTAAGGAACGACTGAGCCATGGACGCGTTGCTTTACACAGCGGTAAGCGGGGCCGAACGGGCCCTGCGCGGACAACAGGTGCGGGCCAACAACCTGGCCAACATCGACACCGGCGGCTTCCGCGCCAATATGGAACTGGCCACGGCGCAAACCGTCCAGGGCTACGGCTACGACGACCGCCACATGTCGCAGTTGCAGGCGAACTCGGTGTCGACCCGCCAGGGCACGCTCAAGGCCACCGGCCGCGAGCTCGACGTCGCCGTCTCCGGCGTCGGCTTCCTGGCCGTCGACGGCCCGACCGGCGAGGCTTACACCCGCGCCGGCAACATGGCGCTCGACGAGAACGGCACGCTGCGCATCAACGGCAACGTGGTGCTGGGCGAAGGCGGCCCGATCACCCTGCCCGAGTACAGCAAGATCGACATCGGCACCGACGGCACCATCTCGATCCAGAATCCGGGCACGACGGTCATGCAAACGGTCGACAAGCTGCGCCTGGTCAAGGCCGAGGCGTCCGAGCTGACCAAGAACGAAGCGGGCCTGCTGATCACCCGCGACGGCGTGCCGCTGGCCACCGACGCGACCGTGGTGATACGCGCCGGCCACCTCGAGGGCAGCAATGTCTCGGCGGTGGAGGAAATGGTGGCCACCATGAGCCTGAACCGCACGTTTGAAATCCAGATGAAATTATTCAAGGCCAGTGACTCGATGGCCGAAACCGGTAACCGCCTGATCAGCGGCTAAGCTGATCCCCATACCATTATCAGGAGCAATTCATGAATCCAGCAATGTGGATCAGCAAGACCGGCGTGCAAGCGCAAGACCAGAAACTGCAAGCCATCGCCAACAACCTCGCCAACGCCAACACCGTCGGCTTCAAGCGCGACCGCGTGGTGTTCGAAGACCTGTTCTACTCGATCGAACAGCAGCCGGGCGCGCAAGTGGCCGACAACAACACGCTGGCGCCGTCGGGCGTGCAGCTCGGTAACGGCGTGCACATGGTCGGCACCCAGAAGGTGTTCACCAACGGCAGCCTGCAAACCACGGGCCGCGACCTCGACGTCGCCGTCATGGGCAACGGTTTCATGGCCGTGCGCCAGCCCAACGGCGAGACCGCCTACACCCGCGCCGGCCAGTTGCAGGTCGACGCCAACGGCATCCTGGTCAACGCCCATGGCCTGCCGCTGATTCCACAAATCACCGTGCCGCCGACCGCCACCGCGCTGACCATCGGCGAGGACGGCACCGTCTCGGCCACCATCGCCGGCACCGCCACCCCGAGCCAGCTCGGCCAGTTGACGCTGACGAGCTTCATCAACCCGACCGGCCTGATGGCGCTGGGCGAGAACCTGTTCGCCGAAACCGCCTCGAGCGGCACGCCGACCGAAGGCGCGCCGGGCACCGCCCAGTGGGGCAAGCTCAAGCAAGGCACCCTGGAAGGCTCGAACGTGCAGGTGGTCGAGGAAATGGTCGACATGATCGCCGCCCAGCGCACCTACGAAATGAACACCAAGGTGCTGTCGGCCGCCGACAATATGCTGCAATACCTGGCGCAGGCGGCACGCTGATGAAAGCCGCTTTGCACACCCTGGCACTGGTGGTCGCGGCCTCGCTGCTGGCCGGGTGTGCCGCGATCCAACCGCCGCCGGTGCGTCCCGGACCGTCCGACGACGCGCCCACCGTCAACCGCGTGATGGGACCGAAGGGCAGCTCGGGCGGCGTCTACAGCGCCGACCTGGGCCTGTCGCTGACTTCCGACAGCCGCGCCTTCCGCGTCGGCGACGTCGTCACCGTGAGCCTGCAGGAAACCACGCAGGCGAGCAAAAAGGCCGGCACCAGCTATTCCAAGGATTCGGACAACAACATCAACGCCCCCAGCCTGCTGGGCAAGGTGTTCCCCAAGGCGTCGATCGGCCTGGGCTCGTCGAGCAACTTCGCCGGCGACGCCACCAGCACCCAGCAAAACGCTTTGACCGGCGCCATCACCGTGATCGTGCAGGAAGTGCTGCCGAACGGCCTGCTGCGCGTTTCCGGCGAAAAAACGCTGACCCTGAACCAGGGCGAGGAATTCGTCCGCTTGCGCGGCTACCTGCGCGCGGCCGACATCGACGCCAACAACCAGGTGTCGTCGCTGCGCATCGCCAACGCCCGCATCGCCTATTCGGCGCAGGGCACCCTGGCCGATACGCAATCGGCCGGCTGGCTGTCGCGCTTCTTCACCGGTCCGTATATGCCGTTTTAATACCGGCCGTTTTAAGTTGCTTAGTTGTAAAATTTTTTGGATTGAACATCATGAACTTCCGCAAGTTGCACCGACTTTTGGCCCTGCCCCTGGCGCTGTGCCTCACGCTGACCGCGACGGTGCCGGCGCAGGCCGCGCAAGTGCTGCGCAACCTGGTCGCCGTCGAAGGCATGCGTGACAATCCGCTGGTCGGCTACGGCCTGGTGGTTGGACTGAACGGCAGCGGCGACTCGACCCAGGTCAAGTTCGCCAGCCAGTCGGTCATCAACATGCTCAAGCAGTTCGGCGTCAAGGTACCGGACGGCACCGACGCCAAATCGAAAAACGTCGCCACCGTGATGGTCTCGGCGGTGTTCCCGCCCGGCTACCGCAAGGGCCAGAACATCGATGTGGTGGTGTCGTCGATGGGCGACGCCAAAAGCCTGCGCGGCGGCGCCCTGCTGCTGACCCCGCTGCGCGCGGCCGACAATGAAGTCTACGCACTGGCCCAGGGCAACGTCGTGGTCGGCGGCTTCAGCGCCCAGGGCAAGAGCGGCTCGTCGGTGACGGTCAACACCCCGACCTCGGGCCGCATTCCGAGCGGCGCGGCGATCGAACGCGAGATCGCCAGCGATTTCGCCACCAAGCCGAGCGTGCGCCTGTCTCTGCGCCATCCGCACTTCCAGACCGCGATTAATATTGTCGATTCGATCAACAAGCGCTTCGGCGACATCGCCACCGCCAGCGACGCCACCAGCGTCGACGTTGTCGCCCCGGCCAACCCGACCCAGCGCATCGCCTTCATGGCCAAGCTCGAGGCGCTGTCGATCGACGTCGGCGACGATTCCCCGAAAGTGGTGTTCAACTCCCGCACCGGCACCGTGGTCATCGCCGAGGGCCTGCGCGTGCGCGCGGCCGCCGTCACGCACGGCTCGCTCAAGGTGGTGATCTCCGAAAGCACCAAGGTCAGCCAGCCGAACGCGCTGGCCGCCGGCAACACCGTGGCCACGCCGCAATCGCAGGTCAGCGTCGACCAGGGCTCGGGCCGCATGTTCAACTGGCCGGCCGGCGCCAAGCTGCAGGGCATCATCGACGTCATCAACAGCCTGGGCGCCTCGCCCGACGACATCATGGCGATCCTGCAGGCGCTCGACAACGCCGGCGCCATCGAAGGCGAACTGGTCGTTATCTGACCGTCATCTCATCGCATGCAAGGAGCGTTCATGAGCATCCCAGCCCCCTTCGATCCCAGCAAGCTGCGGCTCGGCGTCGCCGACAAGCTCAGCGACGTGCACGTGGCGCCGGTGGCGGCCCAGCCGGGCGACACGGTCGACCCGGCCTACCGCGCCAAGGTGACCGAGGCCGCCGTCAAGTTCGAGAGTTTCTTTATCAGCCACATGCTGCACCAGATGCGCTCGGGCACGCGCGAGCTGTCCGCCGAAGACAGCGTCTTCAAAAACAAGGTCAACCAGGACATGCTGGACATGGCCGACAACCTGGTGGCCGACCAGATGGCCGGCCGCCGCGCGTTTGGCGTGGCCGACGTCATCCTGCGCCAACTGTTGCCGGCAGCAGCCCCGGTGGTGGCGCCGCCCGCGCCGAAAACGGCCGCCAGGTCGGCCACCCCGGCCGCCGCAGACGCGCCGGAGGGCGCGGCGCCTGCGGCCTGAGCCGGGAAAACTTCCCGGATGGAAATTTTATGCGTGCATCGCTTAATCCTGGCCGGTTAGCTGTCGCCTTGTACTGATAACGGAGCGCTCGCGGTAGCTTAGCGCTGCAAGCGACCGCTCCTTCGGCCTTCACCAGGAAAGACCCCGCACCATGAGCATCTCTTACAACGCACTGTCGGGCGCCCTGGCCGCCCAAGCCGCCATCAACACCGTCAGCCAGAACATCGCCAATTCGCAGACCAAGGGCTACACCCGCCAGGGCGTGCTGTTGCAGTCGATCGGTTCCGACCCCGGTGTCAACAGCCCCGGCAACGGCGTGCAGGTCGGCGCGTTGCTGCGTTTTAGCGACTCGTACAAATCGCAGCAGATGTGGCGCGCCAATTCGGACCTGGGCCAGCGCTCGCAGGTCCAGCCCTACCTGACGCAGCTGGAAAAGGTGATGGCCGACAAGACGTCCAGCATCAGCTACGGCGTCGACAACTTCTTCAAGGCGCTCAACGCCGCCGCCGTCGACCCGACCTCAACGCCGCTGCGCCAGCAGGTCATCACGATGGCCGACTCGATGTCGCAACAGATCAACAGCATTTACAACCTGACGGCGACCCAGCGCGTCTCGCTCGACCAGCAGCGCACCACGATGCTGCCCTCGATCAACGAATCGCTGGCCGGCATCGCCGCGCTGAACAAGCAGATCATCCAGGTCGGTTCCGCCGGCACCAGCACCTCCGGCCTGATCGACCAGCGCGAACAGCTGATCGACGGTCTGTCGGCGCAGGTGGCGGTGGAAGTGCTCAACAATCCCGATGGCAGTGTCAGCGTTTCGCTCAAGACCGGCCAGCCGCTGGTGGTCACCGACATGGCGGCCAAGCTGGGTTTCAACACCTTGTCGGGTACCCAAAACCTGGAACTGACGTTCGCCAACACCACTTTCAAGCTCGACGACAGCAAAGTCGGCGGCCAGCTGGGCGGCCTGGGCGATTTCCTGAAAAACACTCTCGAGCCGCTCCAGCTGTCGATCTCCGAGATCGCCGAGAAGATGTCGAAAATGGTCAACGACCAGCTAAAACTCGGCTTTACCGCGCCCGGCGTGAACGGCACCGACCTGTTCGTGTTTAACCCCTCCAGCGCCACCGGCCTGCTGGGCATCGATCCGACCATCACGGCGGCAGGTCTGGCCTTCTCCAACGACGGCACCCCGGGCAACAGCAGCAACTTGCAGGTGCTGATCGACATCAAGAGCCAGCCGATCGTGTTGACCGGCCTGGGCAGCGTGCTGCTCAACGACGCCGACACCCAGGTGGTCGGCAAGCTGGCCGTCGAAAGCCAGCAAAACCAGGCGCTGCTCAAGACCGCCACCACCATCCGTCAGCAGTCCGAAGACGACTGGAAATCCACCAGCGCGGTCAACCGCGACGAGGAGGCGATCAATCTGATCGAGTTCCAGAACATGTACCAGGCCAATATGAAGGTCATTTCGGTGGCGAACAACCTGTTCGACGCCACCTTGCAAATGTTTAACTAAGGAAACGTCATGCGTATCGCCTCAAGTCAATACCAGGCCACCATGAACCGTGGCCTGCAGGAAAATCAGAGCTGGGTCTCCAGGCTGACCGAGCAAATGGCCGCCGGCAACCGCATCATGGTGCCGTCGGACGATCCGATCGGCGCCGTGCGCATCTCGCGCCTCACGCGCGAGGAGGCCATCGTTGGCCAGTACCGCGAGAACATCGCCGCCAGCAAGATCCGCCTGGCCAGCAACGAAGAATATCTGAGCAGCATGACGCGCGACATCACCTCGCTTAACGACCTGCTGGTGCAGGCTGCGGACGGCAGCAACTCGACGGCCGACCTGAAGGCGACCGTCACCTCGCTGACCGCGTTGCGCGACAGCCTGCTCTACACCGCCAACCAGAAGGACCAGGAAGGCCGTTACATCTTTTCCGGCACCGAAACCAACACCGAGCCGCTGCAGGCCACGCCCGGCCCACCCGTGACGTACGCCTACATGGGCAACCAGGGGCAGCAAAAGACCGTCATCGGCAACGGCATCACCCAGACCGTCAATGTCAACGTCGACGGCCTGCAGGACCTGCTGACCAAGCTGAGCGCCACGATCGACGCGCTGTCCGATCCGGCGATGTTGGCCGGCAGCGCCACGGTGCGCACCGCGCTGACCGACAACATGGACAGCGCCACCGCGACGCTCGACATGTTGGCCGGCAAGGTCGCCCAACTGGGCGGTGCCCAGAACATCATGAACACGCTCGACGACAACCACGCCAACGTCAGCCTGTCGAACAAAACCGCGATCCTGGACCTGGGGCAACTCGACTATGCGGAGGCCGCCACCGAGTTGTCAGGGTATAATTTATCGCTGGAAGCGTCATACAAGGCGTATTCCAAGGTGAGCAACCTGTCGTTGTTCAGCATCCTGTAACCACGTCGTCACGCTAGCGTATGCAAATCTCGCCCCAACCCACCCCCACCGTCATTGTCCCCGGCGGCGCCGGCAATGCCAGCGCGGTGGACGGCACCGCGCTCGGGCTGAACGGCGAGAACGCGGCCACGTCCACCCCGGTCAATCCGACGCCGACCTCGGCGGCGCCGTTGCGTCGCGGCCTGACCAATATGGACCAGCCGCTGCAGGGCGAGATCTCCGGCGCCCAGCAAGCCCTCGACTTCCTCGAACAGAGCGCCGGACAGTTGCGCAGCCTCAAGGCCGACCTCAGCGCGCGCCTGGCCAGCCGCCAACGCGCCGATGGCACGCTGGAGGCGCGCGTGCGCCAGTTCAGCAACAGCTGGCGCACCCGTTCGCAGGCGTCCGGCGGCACGCTCGACGCCCAGCTCAACTTCAGCAACCAGACCACCAACACGCGCTTCAACGTGCGTGGCATGAACCTGACCAACCTGCGTCCGGGCGGGCGCGAAGTGCTGGCCATCTCGCTGGGCGGACAGAACCTCAGTTCGGTGGTGCTGGAACCGGGCCTGACCGATCAGCAGATCGCCCAGCGCTTCGACACCGCGCTGGCGCCGAGCGGCGTGCGCACAACCTTGGGCGAGGACGGCCAGCTCGAATTCACCGTGCCCGAATCGCAATGGGCCAACCTGCGCGACACCATCGCCGTGCAAGGCGGCGGCCAGCGCTTCCCCACCGGCCAGCTGAACCGCGTCAAGGCCGAGGCGCAGGCGCCGGCGGTCGATCCGGACAATTGGCAAACCGCCGATGTGGAATCGATCCGCACCACGTTGCAGCAAGTGTTGCAGGCGCTGGCGCAGGTCGAACGTTCGATCGCCTCGGTGCAGACGGCGCTCAACCAGGCCGCCGCGCGGGTCAAGAACACGGTGCCGGCCGGCACCACCGACGGCATGGAGCAGGTCGCGCAGAACTTCGTGAAGACCGCGAAACAGCCCGGCTACCAGTCGTTGCTGTCGATCACGTCGGCGTTGGCCGGCATCAGCCGCGAGCGCGTGGTGTCGCTGCTCAGTTTGCGCTGACCTTCACTGCAACCTCGGCAAGCCCTGCCGCGCCAGCGCGCTGAACGCGTCGGCCGGCATCGGTTGCGCGTACACATAGCCCTGCGCGAAATCGCAGCCGGCCAGCTCCAGCAGATTGCTCTGCGCCACCGTCTCGACACCCTCCGCCACCACCCGCAGCCCCAGTTTGTGGGCCATCAGTATCAGCGCCTCGCACATGGCCAGGTCGCCGCTGTCGCTGGCCAGGTGCTGGATGAAGCTGTGGTCGAGCTTGAGCAGGTCGATGCCGAAATGCTTGAGGTGGGCCAGCGACGAATAGCCGGTGCCGAAGTTGTCCAGCGCCACCTGCAAGCCCATCTCGCGCAGCTCGCGCAGGCGGTCGCCGACCTGGGCCGCGCCGTCGAGCAGCACGCCCTCGGTAATCTCGATAATCAGGCTGCGCGGCGACAGTCCCAGCTCGGCCGCGTAGTCGAGCCAGCCCACATACAGCGCGGTGTCGCCGCGAAACTGCGCGGTCGACTGGTTGATGCCGACGAGGAAGCCCGCGCCGAGCTCGTCCTGCCACTGGCGGGCCTGTTTGGCCGCCTGGCGGAACACCCAGTCGCCGATCTCCATCATCAGCCCGCCCGACTCGGCGAACTGCAGGAACTCGGCCGGCGCCAGCAGCTCGCGCTGCGGATGGCGCCAGCGCAGCAGCGCCTCGGCGCGCTCGATCCGGCCGCTGCGCAGGTTGACGATGGGCTGATAATGCAACTCGAACTGCCGGCCCGACAGCGCCGAGCGCAAATCGACGGTGACCTGCTGGCGCGCCTGCGCCGCCTTTTGCAGTTCTGGCGTGAAATAGCTGTAGCGGTTGCGCCCGCCCTGCTTGGCCGCGTACATGGCCTGGTCGGCGTTGCGCAGCAGCGCCTCGGGCGTGTTGGCGTCGGCAGGAAACACCGAGATGCCGATGCTGGCCGACACCGACGGGTGGGCCATGCCCAGGGTGAACGGCCGGTTCAGGCGCGCCAGGATGGTCTGCGTGATGCGCTCGATGGCGCTGATTTGCTCCAGTCCGGTCAAGATCACGGTGAACTCGTCGCCGCCCAGCCGCGCCACCGTATCGGAGGTGCGCACGCAGGCGCCGATGCGGTGCGCCGCCTCGACCAGCAGCACGTCGCCCTGCTCGTGGCCCAGCGTATCGTTGACCAGCTTGAAGCCGTCGAGGTCGATAAACAGCAAGCCCAGCAGTACGCCCTCGCGGCGCGCCTTCTTGACTTCCTGCTGCAGCCGGTCATGGAACATGTGGCGGTTGGGCAAGGCGGTCAAGCTGTCGAAGTTGGCCTGCTGCCAGATCAGTTCGGTCGAAGCGCGGGTGGCCGTGATATCGCTCACCAGCGCCAGCGCGCCCAGGTAGCCGCCGTCGCCGTCGAAGATGGGGTTGGTGGCCAGGGTCACCCACAGCTCGGCGCGGTCCTTGCGCAGGAACTTGAACTCGTGGCGCTCGGCCACGCCGCGCTGGCGCCGCGCGATATTGCGCTCGAGGATGGCGCGGCCCTCGTCGTCCATGAACGCCACCAGCGGCTGGTCCAGCATTTCCTCGATGGTGTAGCCGAGCATGAGCGCCATTTTAGGATTGACAAAGCTGGTGCGGGCGCTGGCGTCGATTTCCCAGATGCCCTCCTCGGCACAATGGACGATGCGGCGGAAACGCTCCTCGCTGCGCTCGAGCGCGGCGCTCTTGCCCTCGGCCGGCTCGACCACCACGCGCAGCGCTGCGCCGCCGGCGTCGGCGCTGGCGCGCAAGGTCACCGGAAAACCCTGCTGGTTGCGCGCGCGCACCATCTGCAGGTCGCACTGTTCCGGCTGGACACTGTCGAGAGCGTGCCGCACAAAGCGGTCGAAGTCCTCGTAAAAGCGCGGCGCGATGAACTGGCGGAAAGGGGTCTGCTCGGCATTGGACCGGGACAAGCCCAGCAGGTCCGCCCCGACCACATTCAGTTGCAGGATGGCGGTATCGGGGCCGAGCACGAAATAGCCGACCGGCGCCAGCAGATAGATATCGTTGAAATAGGACGTCTCGGCCACGGCCTGGCCGGTCCCGGCGACAGCGGCCGCCAGATTGGCCTCGCCGGGCTCGCCGATAGTTGCCATCCCGGCCCCATAGGGCACCGGGGCCGCCTTGGTACTGGACATTTGCTTCTCCATACCCTCCCTTTGCATCGCCCCAACTCCGGGGTCGGGTCCACCATTTCTACACGGGCTCATACGACGACGGCGGACCCGGCCGCAACGTCGGCGCAGCGCATGCCGACATCGGCGCTGCCCACGGCGGCATGAAACTAGACTAGCATTTACGCGTGGGGATGTCGAGAAAACACGGGAAGTTAGCGATGTGCACGGTTCAAACGTTGTTCCGCGCGTCGTTGCAGCGCCTCAAACAGCAGGCTGAGCGCCCAGTAGATCAGCGCGGCGGCCAGATACAGCGGCAGCGGCCGGAACGTCGTCGCGATCACTTCCTTGGTCGAGAGCATCAGTTCGGTCATGGTGATGACCGATACCAGCGAGGTGTCCTTGATCAGGCTGATCAAGGTGTTGCTCATCGCCGGCACCGCGATTCGTAGTGCCTGCGGCAACACAACGTGGCGCAAGGTGGTCCAGTAACCGAGCCCGAGACTGTAGCTGGCCGCCCATTGCCCCTTGCTGACCGCGCCGATGGCGCCGCGCAGGCTTTCGGACAGGAACGCTCCCGAGTTCAGACTCAGCGCCAGGATGCCGGCCGTCACCGGGGTGAATTCGATGCCGACGCTGGGCAGCCCGTAGTAGATGACGAACATTTGCACCAGCAGCGGCGTGCCGCGCATCAGGCTGACATACACGGTGGCCGGCCAGCGCAGCAAGCGATACGGCAGGATGCGCATCACCGCCACCGGGAAGCCGATCAACAAGCCGCCCAGCATCGAGGCCAGCGCGAAGATCACCGTGTAGCCGGCGCCGCGCAACATGACCGGCGCCGCCTCCACCAGCAGCGCCTTCAGCTCCAGCACGCCCTGCCAATCCATGCTCAGGGCGCCTTGCTGACGTCAATACCGAACCATTTGACCGAAATCGCCGTCAGGCTGCCGTCGGCGGCGGCGTCGGCAAGCGCCTTGTTAAGCGCGGCTTTGAACTCGGGATTGCCCTTGTGGAAGGGAATGCCCATGCGCTCGACCGCGCCGACCCGCGCGCCGGCCTTGATCGGCAACTTGGAGATCTTCAACAAATAGGCCGACATCAGACTGTCGTTGAGCGCGGCGTCGATCCGGCCGCTGGCCAGGTCCGACATGGTGTCGGGCGCGGCCGCATAGCTGCGCACGTCGATGCCGGGCACCGCCCGGGCTTGCTGCTCGTAGACGCTGCCCTGTCCCACGCCCAGTTTCTTGCCCTTCAGATCGGCCAGCGACGTGTAGGCGGCCTTGTCGTCCTTGCGCACGATCAGCTGCGGAATCGAATAAATGTACGGCGTGGAAAAGTCGAACGCCTGCTCGCGCTTGGGATTGATGCCGACCTGCGAAACGATCACGTCGTATTTATTGGCTGACAGTCCGGCCAGAATGCTCGCCCACTCGCTGCTGACGAACTCCACCTTCAAGCCTAGCCTGGTCGCCAGCAGGCGCGCGACGTCGACGTCGTAACCGGCCAGCTGTCCGGTCTTCTGGTCCTTGTAATTAAACGGCGGATAGGTTCCCTCGAGCGCCACCTTCAGCGTGCCGCGCGCCTTGACGGTGGCCAGCAGGTCCGCCGCCGAGGCAGTGGCCGGCGCCCATCCCGTGGCCAGGCCGGCCGTCAACAACAAGGTCAAGGCCAGCGATCGCAGCGCCGGACGGCGCCCAGCGTGGATGGCGGATACAACACCGAAACCGGATATCTGCATGGAATTCCTTATAGTGGCAGGCGCTACCAGGCGCCCATACGACGACGCAGGCCGAAATTGTGGCCCACGACCAGGATCGAGGTGGCGATTAAACCGCTGAGCCCGATCATCAACTGTACCAGCTTATCGTCCGGCAGCACCCACAGCGAGCCCTGCGGCGCCTCGTCGGTGCGCGCCGCCGCCATGATAAGGGGCGCCACCCATTGGGCTTCCGGCGTAACATCCAAAATCAGCGCGCCGTCCTGTGTGGTCTGCATATAAATCTCGCCGCCTTCGGCCAGCGTGAAGCAGACACCGTAACCGGCTTCGTTCTTGCCGATATGTTGCTGCAGGCTGAGGTTATGTTCCTCGATCCACAGTTCGACATCGGCCGGGCTTTCGAGCCCCTGCCACGGCACCGGCTTGAAACGCGGCGGCTCGTTATTATCTTGCATACTCATCCCATTGACTGGCCAAGCCGCCAGTTTACTCGATAGGAGGAATTGACGATGAAATTCAAATCTCTGTTCGCCCCCCGCCGCAAAGACTATGTGTCCGACTACGGCCAGTTTCTCAACGGCTTCATGCGCGAGCATCCCGAGGTCAAACGCGACCAGGAGCTTGGCTGGCGGATCTGGTGGGAGCGCCCGGTGAATCCGCGCGCCATCGATGAGGAACGGCAGGCCAATCTGAAGCCGACAGCCTACCATTCCTACCATTACGAGTAGGCGTCAGCCCTTCCAGGTGCGTTTGAGGCCGGTATCGGCGTGGATCCAGCCGCCGCGCGGGCCGGCGCGGTAGTAGAAGCCGACGCCGCCCTGGCGGAAGCTCTTGACCAGGCCGCCGAGCACTTCGGCGTTCAGGTTGGCGATGCGGATGTCGGCGGCGCGGCCCTCGATGTGCAGGGACTGGCGGGCGGCAGGCACGCCGGCCTCGCGCAGCTTGTTGTTCGACGCCGAGGTGCGGTAGCCCGACAGGATCTCCAGCGGCGTATCGATGCCGTAGCGCTGCACGAACGCCTGGGTGCCCCATAAGGTTTCAAACAGTTTGGGGTCGATGCGCGCGGTTTCCTTGCCGTTGACGTCGCGCAGCAGGTGGCACAAGTCCTGGTAGGCCGATTCGATGATCTCGCCGTCGCGCCAGTACAGCAGCTTGGCGCGCTCGTTGCTGGCGGGACGGTACACCTCGATGGTGCGCGGCTTGAGCCAGAACTCCATGTCCAGCAGCTGGGCGTCGAAGATGTCCGGCGGTGGTTCGATCTCGCCCGAGCCCAGTCCCGATGGTGCCGACTGCGACGATGCCGACGCCATGCTGGCGGCCGGCCGCGCCTGCGTTACCACGGCCGGAACCGCAACGCGCGCCGTTGCCGGCTTGGCGGCCGCGCTGGCGGCGGTTTTGCGCGCCGCGTTGTCCGATGCACACCCTATCAACGGCACGGACAGGAAACCCGCCGCCGTCAACCCCAAGCCCTGCTGTAAAAACTCTCTGCGCGATGCCATAGCTATTCCGTAAAACTCGATAGGGATACTATAGCGTAAGCAGGGGGAAATGAAAAACACGGCTGCGCTGCCGCGTAACGCTGCGCACCGAGCGCGGACCAACAATCCAAGTCAGCGACGCGGCAAGCGTCAAGCGGCGGCGGCCACCGGCTCCGGCTGCAGCAAGGCCGCGCGCGGCTCGTCGAGCAGATAGCCTTGCGCCAGCAGCGGCACACCGGCGGCGTCGCTCAACTGCCGCAGTACCGTCAATGTCTGCGGGGTTTCCACGCGCTTGAACAGCACCAGCACGTCGGCGGCGGCCGAACGGCGCAACAAGGTGAGTAAATTATCGGTGTCGTGCAGTTCGCGCGCGTCGATCTTGAACACATCCGGCCGCAGACGGTCCAACACCTGCAGGCCATCCTGCGCGCTGGCGACGTTGACGGCGAAGCGGAAACCGTTGCGCCGGTAATTGTCGGACACATAATTCAACAGCCAGCCCTGCTGCGGCGTGGCCGCCGGCAGTTGCAGCACAATGCGCGACAACGGCAACTCCAGCGCGTCGAGAATGCGGCGGAACGCGTGACCGTGGTTGCTGCTGACGGCGCTGAGCAAGCGGTCGTGCACGTTCAGGTACAGATCGGCGTCGGCGTTGGGCGCCGTGTCGGCCTGGCGGAAGAAATTAATCGAATGCAGCATGCGGCACAAGCGGTCGAGCTCGATGGACTCGTCGTCGCTGGCGGCGTGGTCGAGCAGCTTCCACAGCGACAGGCCCATGTCCTGCGCCGACACGCTGCGCGCCAGCCCCTCGTAGGCGTGGACGGCGCCGGTCTCGAGCTGACGGATCGGCTGGAAGGCGCTGCTCATGGTGCAATTGAAAAACCGCCCCTGCGCCTTGCCCTCGTGATCGAGCCAGATGCTGGTGGCGGCGCCGGTCGCGTCGGATAGACGCGCCAGGTACTTTTGCAGGACGGGAAATGACATGGGTTCCTCAACGGATACAGGCAATGTCGACAGCGTATGCGGGCACCGCAGAAAGCAGAACGAATGCTTTCACCTATGGATATGCCAAAACATTCCTTCCTCTCGCACGGGGGCGCGGCTATCGTGGGACATCGTCAACCACACACCCAGACCCATGTGCCAACTACTCGCTATGAACAGCAGCAAGCCTGCCGCCGTGGATTTTTCGTTCGCGGGCTTTGCCGAACGGGGAGGACGCACGGGCGAACACAAGGATGGCTGGGGCATCGCGCTGCACACCAGCGGCGGTTGCCGGCTCTACACGGACTTCCTGCCGTCGATCGATTCGCCGCTGGCCGCGCAGTTCAAGCAAAACCCGATCAAGGCGAAAAACGTCGTGGCCCATATCCGCAAGGCCACCCAGGGCCGTATCTCGCTGGAAAACAGCCATCCGTTCACGCGCGAGCTGTGGGGACAGACCTGGTCGTTCGCCCACAATGGCGATTTGAAGCTGTTCAATCCCAACCCCAGCCTGTACGCGCCCTGGGGCGACACCGACAGCGAGCGGGCGTTTTGCCACCTGCTGTCGGGTCTGGCGCTGCGCTTCGAGCAAGCGCCGCCGCGCCACCTGCTGTACCGAACGCTGGAGACGCTGGCCGGAGAAATCGCCGACTACGGCACCTTCAACTTCATTTTGTCGAACGGCGAGCTGATGTTCGCGCATTGCAGTACCGATTTGCACTTCGTGGTGAGGGAGTATCCGTTTTCGGTGGCCAAGCTGATCGATTGCGATCTGAGCATCGATTTCAGCAAGCACAACCATCTTGACGACCGGATTGCCGTGATCGCCACGCAGCCGTTGACGTCGAACGAAGCGTGGACCAGGCTGGCGCCCGGCGAGCTCAAGTTGTTTGTCGGTGGTGAGGAAGTGGGCGCGGCGCCCGCCAGGCGCGAGGAATGGCAGCTGGCGGTTTGTTGCTGAAAGGCCGTCGGCCGAGCACCGACGGCGGATTACGCTGAATTACAGTTACAGAAACGCTTGCGCTTGGCCGCATCCGGCACGCCGGCCTCGTCCAGCTGTTTCCAGAAGAACACCGTCTCCACGCCGTAAGGCGAGCGAACCTTGCCGGCGTCCACATAGCCGCGCGCCGCGAAAAACGCCTGTCCGGTCGCCGTGCTATGCAACTGCAAAGCCTTGACGCCCCAGCTGCAAGCCTGTTCCTCGACCCGCGCCAGCAAGGCCGTGCCGACGCCCTGCCCGCGCGCTTCCGGTAACAGATAGCACAAAGCCAGCTTGCCGGCGCCTGTCAGCAAGGCGACGCCGACCACAACGCCTTCGCTGACGGCGACCAGCGAAAAATTGGTAGGCGAGCTGAACCAGCTGGCCACCATTTGCGGAGTTTTGTTGCCCAACCAGGCGTCCAGGATCGCTGGATCGTTCTTATGGTCGAGCTCACAACACTCCGTGATAGATCGGCGCAAAACATCGCACGCCGCGTCCGCATCTGTCGAAACAGCAATGCGGACTTCAAGACTCCGAATTTCAAGACTCATGTACGCTCACAAATATTCCCGATAGCAAAACGAAGTCGCGTCAAATCGCCTTCTCAGTGCCTGATTCGACTATACACCAAGCTGCCAAAGCCGTTGCGGACGGGTCAAAATTGCGTCGCTCGACACCGCTTTTCACGATGACAGCCTAGTGGCTGGCCCTGCTTTTGCCCACGAATGATTTCAAAAATCGTTATACGATTTTTCATCAAAACTTCGCTCGATTCATACGGTCTAAGCATATTACAAAAAATTCGTATCTTTTCCGGGCGAAATTTTACACCATGGGCGTCTGATATTACGAAAGCTTATTATGACCAACAAAAATCCTGCTCGCCGCCGCGTTATCACCTCGTTCCTGGCCGCCTCGGCTATGTTGATGGGCCTGCCCCTGCAGGCCAGCGCCGCCGAAGTGGTCTTGCTGAACGCGTCGTATGATGTCGCGCGCGAATTGTTCAAGGACATCAACCCGGTATTCGTTGCCGACTGGAAGAAGACCACAGGTGAAACCGTCAACGTCAACCAGTCGCATGGCGGCTCGTCCAAGCAGGCCCGTTCCGTCGCCGATGGCATGGAAGCGGCGGTTGTCAGCATGAACCAGGCCAATGACATCGACATGCTGGCCGATCGCGGCCTGGTGGTGCAGGACTGGGCCAAGAAGTTCCCCAACAACGCAGCGCCGTTCTACTCGACGATGGTATACCTGGTCCGCAAGGGCAACCCGAAACAGATCAAGGATTGGGCCGACCTGGCCAAGCCGGGTGTCAAGGTTGTCATCCCGAATCCTAAAACCGCCGGCAACGGCCGCTATACATATCTGGCGGCATGGGGCTCCGTGCTGAAAAAAGGCGGGACCGAGGCGCAAGCGCGCGACCTGGTCACAAAAATCTTCAAGAACGTGCCGGTGCTGGACGCGGGCGGACGCGGCGCCACCACCACCTTCACCCAACGCGACATCGGCGACGTGCTGGTGACGTTTGAGAACGAGGTGAACCTGGTGCGCGCCGAATTCGGCGACAACTTCGAGGTGGTCTATCCGTCGATCTCGATCCTGGCCGAATCGCCGGTGGCGGTGGTCGACAAAGTGGTCGACCGTCGCGGGCTGCGCAAGCAGGCCACCGGCTACCTGAACTTCCTCTACACCGAGGCGGCGCAGGACATCATCGCCAAGCACTACTTCCGTCCGCGCTCGGAGGCGGCGTTCAAGAAGTACAGCGCCAACTTCCGTCAAATCAGCATGTTCACGGTCGATGACGTCTTCGGCGGCTGGAAAGCGGCCCAGAAGAAGCATTTTGACGACGGCGGCGAGTTCGACAAGATCTACCAGAACAAATAAGGATATACGGATCGATTCGTTTGCAAAGGCCGCGAATGGCCGTAATCTGGATGGGTAGTAATTAGCCGCAGTCGCTAGCTGCCCAACCAGACAAAGGATGTACGATGGCCATTTCTGAAATTAATGTACGTAACCAGTTCCGCGGCAAGATCAAGGAAATCATCTTTGGGCCGGTGGTATCGGAAGTCGATGTGGAAACCCAGCACGGCATCGTCACCTCGGTGATCACGTCACGCTCGATCCACGATCTGGACCTCAAAGTGGGCAGCGAAGTAATCGCCCTGGTGAAGTCGACCGAAGTATCGATCGCCAAGATCAGCAGCTAAGGCGACGTCCACCTGCAACACCCCGTAGCAACTGCAATACCGGCCGCCGCCGCAGCCGGAAAGCCGATAAAGCCCCGAGCGCTCCCCCCGCCCCGGGGCTTTATTTCTGCTTGATACAAAATAATAGAATCCGTAGGTTACATACAATAGACGAGAAACCACTTTAATGTTATCGTCTATCCTTCGTATTGCCGCATAGCTAGACTTAGTTTTGCGTCGCGCCTTCCGCAGGCGCCCGTTTCACTCCTCACTCCCAAGAATACCTAACATGCTCAAGAAAATTGTCGCTGTATTGCTGAGTACGTTCACTGCGGCTGCGCTCGCAGTGCCGCTCGGCTCGCAGTCCGTGCTGGTTGTCGAAGACGACACCGGCAAGGTTCTGCTCGAAAAAAATTCCACTGTTCAAGTGCCGATCGCCTCGCTGACCAAGCTGATGACAGCGATGGTGGTGCTCGACTCCAAACCGGACATGCTGGCGCCCATCAGCATCGACCAGTCCGACGTCGATATGCTGAAGCACAGCACCTCGCGCGTGCCGGTCGGCGCCGAAATTCCGCGCGGCGACGTGCTGCAGTTGGCGCTGATGTCGTCAGACAACCGGGCCGCCGCGTCGCTGGCGCGGACCTATCCGGGTGGTACGGCCGCGTTCAAGGCGGCGGTCAACGCCAAGATCCGCGCACTGGGCTTGACCCAGACCGTGATCGAGGAGCCGACCGGTTTGTCGCCGCATAACCGTTCGACCGCAACCGATCTGGTCAAAATGGCAAAGGCCGCTTCGACCTATCCCGAGATCGCCCGCATCACCACGGACACCAAGGACATCATCAAGATCAAGGGTCGCCAGGTGGAGTATCACAACACCAACCGTCTGGTCGGCGCCAAGGGCTGGGATGTCGGTTTGTCCAAAACCGGTTATACCGAAGAAGCTGGTCGCTGCCTGATCATGCGGTTCAAGTCTGGTGGAAAAAATAACACTTTGGTGTTGTTGAATGCGAAAGCAAATTCGGCGCGCTTGATGGATGCGTTCAACATCCGCCGGTTTATTTCGGGTCCGATTGAGCAACCAAAAGTATTAAAGGCTGCGGCAAAGACCAAGAAAAAAGCCATCAAGGCCAGCAAGCGGAATCGCCGGGCGATGTGATTTTTCGGTTGTTGTGGCAATGGAGAACCGGACTTTTCGTCCGGTTTTTTTTCGTCTGCGAACGGGGCTGCGCGTCCCCTACGACCTCAACCCGCTTTCGCGCGCTGAAGTTTGGCATATTCGTGCTGATTTCTGGCTTACTTAGGGCGAAAACAGGCGCGCGATGCTTGGTTTGACCAGTTTAATTATCCAGGAGGTTGCGCAGGCCGCTGGCGCGCTGGGTGCGCTGGGCGATGGCGTCCAGCAGAACTTGGCCGTTCGGAGTGAGTAACGTAAAGTAGTCGCGGGCGCGGGTGATGCCGGTATAGATCAGCTCGCGAGCGAGCATGCCGCCGCTGTCTTTCGGCAGCACCAACACGGTATGCTTGAACTCGGAACCTTGTGACTTATGCACGGTCATGGCAAAGGCGGTTTCGACATTCCGCAGCCGCGTCGCGAGTACACTGCGGACGTTTTCGCCCTCCGAGAAATAGACGCGCAGCGCTCCGGGACGCGCCGGGTCGGGCAATGTCAGGCCGATGTCGCCATTGAAAACGCCGGTGCCATAATCGTTGCGCGTGACCATGACGGGACGTCCGACGTACCACTCGCCGGTTCTTTTGAGTAAGCCAGCCGATTGCAACCGTTTCTCGATGACATCGTTCAAGCCGGTTACGCCCCATTCGCCTTCGCGCACGGCGCACAGTATCCTGAACGTTTCAAAGCTATTCAGTACAGATTTCACCCAAGCAAGTCGTACGATGTCCTCGCCATCCGGCGGACCCGCTGCGATCATTTTGAGGTAATCCTGATAGCCCCCGGCAGCGCCGTGACGGCCCGCCAAGGCGAGTTGCAAAAGATCCGCCGGTTGCGCCGGATCGATCCAGGCGACCTTTTCCTCTTCACTTTCGCGCAGAACATTGACCGAAGCGACGGCGTCGCCGGCATTCACGGCCAGCGCCAACGCGCCGATCGGACCGCCAAAGCGACGGCTTTCGCGCAGCATGACTGTTTGCTGCGCGATCGGGCCGCCGTTGCCGGCAAAGCTGGAAGGCAATGCCTGACCCGTACTTTCCAGTATGTAGGTCAACGTTTCCGCGCCGTACTCGCCTGCTTCGGCGTTATGGCACAGGTCGCCAAGCACCGCGCCGGCCTCCACCGACGCGAGCTGATCCTTGTCGCCCAACAGTATCAAGGTCGCGCTTGGCGGAAGCGCGGCCAGCAAAGCCGCCATCATTTCCAGGTGAATCATTGACGCTTCATCAACAATCAACACATCGACATCGAGCTGGTTGCCCGCGTGATGCTGGAACGCGCGCGTATCCGGCCGCGCGCCTAGCAAGCTGTGCAAGGTGCGGGCCGCACCCAGCTCGCGCTCAGGCATCACGTCGCGCACCCGCTGGTCCAGACCGGCCAGCGCGACATCGATCGACTGCTTCAGCCGCGCCGCCGCCTTGCCGGTCGGCGCCGCCAGGGCGACACGCAAGTCGGAATGCCGACCGCCACTGGTAGCGAACAGCAATGCCAACAAGCGGGCGACCGTGTAGGTCTTGCCGGTGCCGGGGCCGCCGGTGATGACGCCCAGCTTGCCACGCATGGCAACCGCGCACGCAACCTTTTGCCAATCGACACCGCCGCCGCGCGCCGCGTGGGGGAACAGGATGTCGAGCCAGCGCCGTACGCCGGCCACTTCGTTGTCGGCATCGATGGCGATGACGCCGCCGAGCGCGCGGCCGCGCACCGCCTTGGCGACCAGCGTTTCGTCGCGCCAATAACGGCGCAGATACAGCCGCTCGCCGTCCAGCACCAGCGGCTGCTGAAAATCGAGATCGCCGACCGGCCACACCTGGTCGCACCCGGCCAGCAGAGCCCGCCATGCGGCGGCGTTCTTCGGCCAGGCGCCGGCCGCGTCGCGCAGTTCGCGCCACTCGTCGCCCGTCCAGCCCAGCAAGGCGGCCGGGTCTGCCGCCAACTCATCGAGCATCAAACAGCTGTGTCCGCGCCCTTCCAGCTCCGACAAGAGCACGCAAGCGACCATCAACTGCGGCGAACTACTGCCAACGGAGGCGATAAAGCGCGCAAACGCGCCGCTCAACCGGCGCAGGTGGCCGCTTTCGGTCAGCGTGTCGATCTGCGCGAACAATGGTCCCGAAAAATCGGCTGTCGCTCTTGGTTGACTACTCATGCTGTCCCTCGCCGTGCGCCGGACCGGAATAGCCGAGCAATTGATCCAACCCATCCAAAAGCGCCGGATCCGGCGCCATCCAGTAACAGCCCCGCGTTTGCGTGTTGGCGATTCCGCGCAGGAACAGGAACACCGCACCGCCCAGGTGCTCGGCCGGATCGTAGCGTTCTCCCAGGCGGCTTTGCAGCAGCCGGTGCAGCGCCAACATATAAATAGCGCCCTGTATATCGTAGCGATGCTCGGCGATCGCCGCGATCACCGCCGGCTCGTGATAGGCGGCGTCGCCCGCGCCCAACGCGTTCGACTTGTAATCGAGCACCCAGAATTTGCCCTCATGCTCGAACACCAGGTCGGCGAAGCCTTTGAGCATACCGTGCAGCTGGCGCTCCGGTAGCGACGGCCGCGCCGCGCCACCCAGCAGATGCGCGACGCACAGCTGATCCAGCGCACCGGTGTCGAGCCGCTCGCTCGGGAACCAGAACTCCATCTCGGGCAGGGGCGCTTCGATGCGGCTGAGCGGCGCGTTCACATAGGGCAGCTCGGTGGTGGCGATTTCGCGCAGCCACGCCAGCGTGTCGGCAAGCCGGTTGCCCCATCCCGCGCGCTCGACACGGCGCGTCAGGCGCGCCTCGAAATTCTCCTGCTCGACGATCGCGAATCCCTCCTCGCCCATCCACTCCAGCTGCTCGTGCAGGAAGTTACCCGGCACCGAACCGCGCGGGAACCGATGCCACGGCGCGTCCTCGACCCGCACCGGCAGCACGATGCCCGGCACATCGCCGTCTTCGAGCAAGGTGGCCTGCGATCCGTCGCGCGGCACCGGCGCCGCGTTCACATTGTCGGCGGAGCCGATCATGCCGGTCGGCCCGGTGCGCCGCGCCAGCGAGCTGAAACTGCCCACCGACCAATCGCGCTCGAAGCGGCCGGTGTAATGCAGGGGCTCCAGCAACGGCGGGCGCTGTTCGACACGGCTCAAGCGCGTCGGCGCTTGCGCCGTCATGTCCAGGGTGGTGATATGGATCGCCGCGCAGCCCTTGCAGGTATGCTCCCAGCGCTCCATCACCAGATCGGAAGGCAGCGCCTCGCCGCCGGTGAGCAGGTAACCGAGCGCCGATTCGTGCAAGGTGTTGTCGCCGGCCTTGCGGCTGGCCAGCGCCGTCACGCCCAGCCACAGGAAATGGCGCGCGCGCGTCAGCGCCACATACAGCAGGCGCAAATCCTCCTGCAGGCGTGCGCGCTCGACCAGCTCCATCGCCGTTTCCGTCAGCGCCATGTCGATCCGGCGCACGCCTTCGTCATCGCTGAATTCAAAGAAGCTGCGGTTGCGCCGCTCCACCTTGCGGGCCGTGACCGCGAACGGCAGATACACCAGCGGATACTCCAGGCCTTTGGATTTGTGGACCGTGACGACTTTCACCAGTTCGGCGTCGCTTTCCAGCCGCAGCACGCGCTCGTCGCCGGCGCCCTCGCCGCCTTCGATCTGCTCGGCGAGCCAGCGTATCAGCGCCTGTTCGCCATCGAGCTGCCGGCTGGCCGATTGCAGCAGCTCGGCCAAGTGCAGCAGATTGGTCAAACGCCGCTCGCCGCCCGCTTGCCCGAGCAGCGCCGCCGGCAGCTGCAATTCATGGATAAAGCGCCGCAGCATGGCCAGCACGCCCTGGCGCTGCCAGACGATATGCAGGGCCTTCAACTGCTCGACGCGCGCCTCCCATGCCAGTTCGTCGGATGTCATCAGCGCCAGCTCCGCCAGTTCCAGGCCGGCGGTGCGGGTGGCGAAGGCGGCCCGCGCCAGCGCGCCGTCCAGCGGATTGGCGACCGCCGACAGCCAGCGCAGCACGTCGGCCGCCTCGTCGCTGTCGGTCACCGAATCCTTGTCGGACAGGTACACGCTGGCGATCTGACGCCGTTGCAGGGCGCGCCGGATCGCCGCCGCTTCCTTGCGGTCGCGTACCAGCACCGCGATATCGGCCGGCTTCAGACGCTCGAATCCATCCGGACCGTCGAAGCCCGCGCGTTCGTCGTTCAGCTTTGCGACGATGTCCTCGGCGCAGTAATGGGCGAAGAACTCGCGGTAGCTGTCGGCTTTCAGGTCCTGCGCGGCGCTGCACCCCACCACCAGCGCCGGCACGTCGCCGTCGGCATCGACCATGCGCTCCTTGCGGCCCTTGGCGCCAACCGCCTCGAACGGCAGCGGATTGACGCGCGTCCCGGGATCGCGAAAACGGAATGCGCCGCGTCCGAAGCCGCCCTGCCCCGCCTCGCCCTCGGCGATCATGAACAGGTGGTTGACCGCTTCGACCACCGGCTTGGTGGAGCGGTAGTTGGTGCCCAGCTGGTAGTGACGCCCGGTGGTGGCCCTGCGCGCCGACAGGTAGCTGTGGATGTCGGCGCCCCGGAAGCCGTAAATCGATTGCTTCGGATCGCCGATCAGGAACAGTCCCGTCTCGGGATCGTTGTCCGCCACGCGGTACAGCAGATTGAAAATCTGATACTGGTTCGGCGCCGTGTCCTGGAATTCGTCGACCATCGCCACCGGATACTGCTCGGTGATGCGCTTGCGCAGCGCGTCCGCGTTCTCGCCCTGGAGGGCGGCATTCAGCCGGTCCAGCATGTCGGCGAAACCGAACTGGCGGTTGCGCTTTTTCAGCTCGTCCATGCGGTTGGCGACCAGGGCGGCGGCGTGGCGGTACAACGCGTGCGCCATCGGTTCGAGTTCGTCGAGCGCCTGCTTCAGCGCCTCGGTGGCGTCGAAATCCTCCGGGATGGCCGCGCTGAAGCCCTTCGAGAAGGCGTCTTCGATCCCCCATGGCGTCAGCCGCTTCCACGCGGTGTCGCTAATCTCCGGCATGACGGCGCCGGGGTCCTGCGCCCAGGTGCGCAAGCCGTTGAACCAGCCGACCAGCGAATCGGGCCGCATCTTGTTACCGTTGAAGCATTTGGGCGACAGCTCGCGATGCTGGGCAATCCACTGTTCCATGCGGTTGGCGCGCTCGTACCAGCCGGCCTTGAGCCCGGCCAGTTGCGCCAACTGCTCGCGCTGGACCGCGCCGATCAGCGCCCCCAGCGACTGCGTCGCGTCGACGTCGCCGATGATGTCGGCGCGCTTGACCAGCTCGCGGATCGATTTCTTCATCGCGCCGACGTCGCCCCAGCACGACAGCAGCGCATCCAGCGCCACGGCGTTGAGCGGGTAGACCTGCTGCCGCCAGTAGTCGTGCGCGGCGTCCTCGAACAGCGCCTGCTCGTCGCTGACCAGTTCCTCGTCGAACAAACTGCCACTGTCGAAGGCGTGCTCGCGCAGCATGCGCTGGCACCAGGCGTCGATGGTGAAAATGGCCGCTTCGTCCATCGTTTCCGCCGCCAGCATCAACCGGTGCGCGGCTCTCTGCCGCTCGGCGTGTTCCGGATACGATTCCAGGATCGCGTCCAGGTAGTCGTCGCGCGTGTCGCCGTCGGCCATGTCGTCGAAACGGCGCACGTAGGCGGCCGCCTCCACCAGACGCTCACGCACCCGGTTGGACAACTCGCGCGTGGCGGCGCGGGTGAAGGTCATCACCAGGATATCGGCGGGCAGCAGCGGACGGCGGTAGCCGTACTCGCCGCCATGCCCCAGCACCAGCCGCACGTACAGCGCGGCGATGGTCCAGGTCTTGCCGGTGCCGGCGCTGGCCTCGATCAGGCGCGAGCCGTGCAGCGGAAAGGTCAGCGGAGTAAGCTGATTACCCAATTGATTGCTTGGTCGCTTGTCGTCCACGTCCTTGCTCATGCCTGGTTCCCGGCGTCGATCGCCTCTATCGTGATGTGGTGTTCCAGCCAGTTCGCCAGCGGGCCATACAAAGCCTCCGAGACATCGACGAAGTCCGGTTGCGCGCTCAGCGCGGCGAAGTCGGGCCACAGCCGGGCGAGGCATAGCTCCTCGTTCTCGCCGGAGATTTCAAAGCCGCCATCGTAGACCGCGCGCGGATCGCCGCCCTGCGCCAGCGCCAGCGCGGTTTTGCAAGCGGTCGGCAAAGGACGGTTCATGCCGTCGCGCCACAGGCATACCAGCTCGCGCAGCGCTTCGAGCGCCTCGTCGCGCGGCAGCGCCTTCATTGTCACGATGGCGTCGCGCGCCACCAGGTAGCCGGTGACCGGCATTCCGGCCGCCGCAGCGGCCAGCTGCCGCAGCCACATGGCGATCAATTTATCGCCGCGCGGCTTGCCCTGTTTGTCGGTGACCTTGGACGACATCTGCGTCAGCCACACCGTCGCCAGACCATTGCTGCGCAGCTGGTCGATCCAGTCGTCCATGCGCACTCCGGCCAGCACCAGGCTCAATGCCACCTTCGGCGCGGTTTGCGGATAATGCTCGCGCAAGGTAAGCCAGGCGCAGCGCACCGGCACCAGCGCCTCGACCAGCTGGCGCTGATACTGCTGGCCGATCAACCCGATCGGCAGCACGCCTTCGCGGGCCAGCCTTTCGGCGCGTTCGGTCAGCTTGTCGTAGACTTCCTCGATCTGCTCGGCGTCGGCGCCGTCGTCGAGCATCGTGTCTTCGAGCAGATAGCGTTCCAGCGCGTTCAACGAAAACGGTTCCTCGTCCTCGCCCACCAGCGCCGATTCACCAAACATGACGCCCAGCCGCTGGCGGAAGAAGAAGCGCACCGGCTGGCGCACGAAATTGTTCAGGCTAATGAGCTTGAGGCTGAATTTGTCGTCGATGTCAAACGGCGGCAGCCCGGACGATGCAGCGGCCTCGCCTTCCCTTTGCTCCCCGTGCGCCTCGCGCCATTCGCGGGCGTAGGTCAGCAGGCCGCCTGCCTCGAAATAGCGCCTGCTGAACGGCTGCAACGCGTGCTCGGTGGTGCGCGCCTGCAGATCCAGCCCCCAGCCGCTGACCAGATAATCGCGCAACTGCGACACCAGCACCGATGCCGGCTGCTCGCTGTTGTCGCGCACATTGCGGCCCACCCAACTGATATACAGCTTGTCGCGCGCCGCCAGCAGCGCCTCGAGCATCAGGTAACGGTCGTCGTCGCGGCGCGAGCGGTCGCCCGGGCGCGCCATGCCCGGTTGCGCCAGCAGATCGAAATCGGCCTTCGGCGCGCGGCGCGGGAAGTCGCCGTCGTTCATGCCGAGAAGGCACACCACGCGGAACGGCACGGCGCGCATCGGCATCAAGGTGCAGAAGGTCACGCCGCCGGAGACGAATTGGTGGTTCAAGGTCGGCTCGTCCATCAATCCCAGCCACGCCTCGCGCAGCACCGCCAGCGGCACCGCTTCGTCGAACTGCGCGCCTTCGCAGGTGTACAGCCAGTTGTTGAGGGCATCGTCCAGCTGCGCCAGGGTCAGACGGTCGCCCTCCTCGCCGGCACTGAAGAACGCGGCCAGCAAGGCGCGCGCCTGCACGCCCCAATCGGCCGGCGAGCGGGCCTGCGCCAGCACCGCGCGCCAGTGCAGCAGCGCCTCGACCAGTTGCGCCAGCGAGCCGGCCAGCGCCGCATCGAGCCCGCCGACTTCGGAAAACGGCTCGATGCCGGCGAAGCTGGCGCCGGCATCGCCCCCGCCGCCGCTGGCATAACCGAGCAGCATGCGGCGCACGCCGAAGATCCAGGCGTTTTGTTCGCCCGCCGGGCCCAGTCCCAGACCGCTGCGGTGCTCCTGGTCCAGCCCCCAGCGCACGCCGGCGCCTTCGATCCACAGCCCCAGGGTCGGCAGGTCTTCCTCGCCCAGCCCGAAGCGCGAAGCCAGTGCGGGGACGTCGAGCAGGTCGCGGATCTCGCTTTGGCGGCAGCGCTGCTGCGGCAATCGCAACAGCCACTCGAGCGCCACCAGCAACGGATTGACGCTGCGGTCGTTGACGTCGCCGATCTCGAACGGAATGTAACGCGGATCGCTGCGGCGGTGCTGCGCGAATACCGCGTGGATCGCGGCCGAGAAGGTGTCGATGTCCGGCACCATCACCACCACGTCGCGCGGGCGCAAGGGCGGCGCACCGTCCGCAGCGTCGGCGTCTGTGCCGGCGAACATCTTCAATAACTGGTCGTGCAGCACCTCGACCTCGCGCTGCACGCTGTGCGTGATGTGGAATTCGATCGAGCGGTCGTCGTCCGGCGGCGGAACGTGCGGATGCTCGGACAACGGCAGCAGGTCGCGCACGGCCGCCTGCACCTGCGACAACAAAGTCTCGCCTTCGCCTTCGCTGAACAAATCGATGCGTAGCGGCGCCACGTGGTGGTCGTCGCCACTTTCGCTGGCGACGGCCGCGGCGCTGGCGGAGGCTTCGTCGAATTCGTCGAGCATACGGACGAAGTCCCGTCCCTGCCGCCCCCAGCTGGCCAGCAGTGGATGGCTGTGCGCATGCAGTTCCTCGAGCGGGATCTGGCCCAGATCCCGGCCGTTGCGCAGTTGCTGGCGGCGGTGCGCGGAGCGCAGCAGGTCACGTCCCTCGATGATGTCGCCCCAGTAGAACTGGCAGGGATTGGGAACGGCCAGCACCACCTGCGCATAGCGCGCCAGCGAGGCGAGCGCCTGCAGGCTTTGATACGGCAGCGCGGAGACGCCGAAAATCACGATGCGGCGTGGCAGTCGGCCCAGCGGCGCCTCGCCGGCGGCGCTGGCGCGTACAAACTCCGTGTGCACCGTCGCGCGCCCCAGGTCGCGCTCCTGCGGATCGACGTCGGCGATCACCGCGCGCCACAACTGGCCCTGCCAGCGCTGGTCGTCCGGCAGCGGCACGGCTTCGTTGCGGGCATTGCGCAGTTGGTCGCGACCATGCGCCCAGTCGTCCAGCCAATCGGCGCGGTAAACCTGGTACTGGTCGAACAGGTCGGCCAGCCGCTCGGCCAACTGCAAACGCCGTTCCGCCTCGCCGTCGGCAAGGAAGTGGCGAAGCGGCGTGAAGACGGGATCGACCAGCAAGGTGGGTAACAAACGCATCAGGCGCCAGGTCAACGGGCCCTTGTCGAAGGCGGAACGCACTGGCACCCGGTCGCGCCCCAGCATGCCGCGATAGGTCTCCCACAGAAAGCGCGCCGGCAGCGCCACGCGGGTGGCCGCGCACACGCCCATTTCCTCGGCCAGCGCGATCTTCAGCCACTCGGCCACGCCGTTCGACTGCACCAGGAAGATGTCCGATTCCAGCGCCCCGAGCGGGTGATTGCGCAGCCACTGGAACACAGCCGCGCGCAGCTGCTCCATTTGATTACCATGCAAAATCAACAGGCCGGGGGTGATGCTGGGTTGCATAAGACTCTTTATCGGGCGAATCGGGGACTCATCAGGGACCAACTGCGGACAAAACGCCGCAGCCAAACCCTATTATCGCCCAATTCAGCCCACTTAGCCCGGCGCGTAGGCCAGCAACTCCTGTGCGATGTGCCGGTCAAGCACCACCAGCATGGTATGCATGCGCGCCACCAGCCGGCGCGCATTGGCCGTATCGGGGTCGCTGCGCACCTGCTCCAGCGCCAGGCACAGATTCCCGAACTGCATCGCGCCGACCGCGCGCGCCGACGATTTGATGCGATGGCCCAGTTCCGACAGCGCCACCAGGTCGCCCTGCGCCAGCGCGGCGTCGACTTCGCGCATGCCGTCGCGCGCCGAGTCGACAAACAACAGCGCGTATTTGCGCATCTTGTCAGGCTTGCCGCCGAAGGTTTGCGCCAGCGCGGCAAGGTCGAACAACTCGCCGTCGACCGCCATCGGTGGCGGCTCCGATGCCGGTTCGGCCTCGCGTGGCGCCGGCCGGGCCGGCGCCAGCGTACCGCCCGCGTTGGACGCCGCCATCGCCGCCGACGCCGTGCCGTTGGCCATCGTGAAATACGAGGGCGGCGGCGGCGACACCGGCCGCGCCACGCCGCCGGCGCCCCTGGCGCGCTGACTCATCCACTTCGACAGCATATTAAACAGCAGCTTGGGCGCAATTGGTTTGGTCACGAATTCGTCCATGCCGGCCTCCAGGCAGCGCTCCTGGTCGCCGCGCCCGGCGTTGGCCGTCATCGCGATGATCAAGGTGGCCGACAGCTTGGGATGCGCGCGGATCAGCCGCGTGGTCTCGTAGCCATCCATTACCGGCATCTGCACGTCCATCAGCACGCAATCGAAACGCTCCTTGAGCAGCAGGTCGATCGCCTCCTTGCCGTTGTTGGCCACGCAGACGGTGGCGCCGGCGTCCTCCAGCAGTTCCTGGCCTACCTGCTGGCTGAAGATATTGTCCTCGACCAGCAGGATGGACGCGCCGCGTACGCTGTCGAGCACCTCGGGCTGCACCGTCTCCACGCTTGGCTGCAGCATTTGCGTGCCCTTGGCCAGCCGCGCGGTGAACCAGAACGTGCTGCCCTGGCCCGGCTGGCTATCGACACCGACGCCGCCGCCCATCAGCTCCGCCAGCTGCTTGCTGATCACCAGTCCCAGGCCGGTGCCGCCATACCGCCGCGTGGTCGAGGTGTCGGCCTGGTGGAACGACTGGAACAACTGCGACATCTGCTCCGCCGTCATGCCAATGCCGCGGTCGGCCACCTCGAAGCGCACCAGGATGTGGCAGTCGTTCTCCTCGAGCTGACGCGCGCGCACATGGACCTTGCCGTTTTCGGAGAATTTGATCGCGTTGCTGGTGAAGTTGAGCAGCACCTGCTCGAGCCGAAGCGGATCGCCGCGCAACTGGCGCGACAGACCCGGGTTGACCTCGTACACCAGCTCCAGCCCCTTGGCGCGAGCGCTCTCGCCGAGCTGACTGGTGATGTTGGCCAGCAGCGCGTCGAGCGTGAAGTCGAGCATCTCCAGATCCATCTTGCCCGCTTCGATCTTGGAGAAGTCCAGGATGTCGTTGATGATGCCCAGCAGGTGCTGGCCCGAATGATAAATCTTCAGCAGATAGTCGCGCTGCTTCGGATGCGTGACCGATTTCAGCGCCAGGTGGGCCATGCCGATGATGCTGTTCATCGGCGTTCGGATCTCATGGCTCATGTTGGACAGGAAGTCGCTCTTGGCCTGGTTGGCGGTATCGGCTTTTTCCTTGAGCTGATGGAGCTCGGTGACGTCGGTCGACATGCCGATCACCGCCGTCACCGAGCGGCCGATTTCCACCGGCGCACGGACGGTCCAGTGGTACTGCACCTCGCCGTCGGCGCCGACGAACTGCGTCTCGCCGGAGCGCTTGACGTTCTCCTGGAACACGGGCTGCTCGAGCGCCCACGCGGCATCAGCGGCGGCGGCCGGCATCAATTCGCTATCGAGTTTGCCGACGATGTCCTGCACCGGCATGCCCAGGCTGTGCGCCATGCGGGCGTTGACATAGATGAAGCGGCGGTTCTGATCCTTCATGTAGACGTGGGCGTCGACATTATTGAGCACCGTGTCGAGCAGCACCCGGTGCTTGACGGCGCGCCGGCGCGACGAATACAGCACCGCCAGATAGCTATACAGCAGCAAGGTGCCGGCGAACCCGGTCAACCCCGCCAGCCAGGGGAAGTAGACATCGAAGCCGGTCAGCAGCTGCGATTTTTTGACCTGGAAATGCGCCTTCCACAGGCTGCCGTTAAAGTCGATCGGCAGCACCGACTCCAGGTAATCGTCACGCTCGGCCGCCGACAGCGGCGTCACCGTCGTCGCGCCGGTGTCGTTGAACAGCAGGCGGTCCTGTTTTTCGATGACCAGCCGGCGCTGCTCGACATCGGTGCTGCCGTCCGCGTACAGGGTCAAATGCACCTGGCGCACCGTCATCTCGTCGATCGCTCCCTGCACCAGTTTGGCCACGCTGAATCCCAGCCCCACCGTCCCCAGATAGGCGGCGCGGCGCTCGGTGACGTCGGCCAGCGGCATGTTGCGCCGGTACACCGGCAGGCGCATACCCAGCGCGATCTGCCGCTGCGGCTGCTCGATGACGAACGGCTGGCCGGAGGCGCTGACCTGGCCGCTGTCGCGCGCCGCCCCGTTCAATTGGTCGATCACCGGGTTGGTCGCCAGATCCAGGCCGAGTTTTTCGTCCAGCAGGTTGTTCGGCTCGACGTAGGTCAGCGGCGCGTAATGCGGGCGGCGCCCGGCCGGCCGGATGTCGAAATCGGGATAGCCGGTGGGCGACAGGCTGCGGTCGGCACGCACGGCGGCGACAAAGGCGTCGCGCTCGGCGTCGGTCACCACCGGCGCCCAGCTCAGCATCGCGATGGCCGGAAACTGGCGCGGCAAATCGAGCCCCGACACGTACTGATGGAACTGTTGGCGGCTCAGGTTGTCGCTGGTCTGGAACAGCGCGACGAGGCCGCGCGTGAGGTCGGAATAGGACTTGATGCGCGCCGAGATCGCGTACTGCGTGCTGCGCGCCAGGTTCTCGAAACGCTGGCCGGCATCGGCCTCGACAATGCGGGTCGCGACCCCGTACAAGGTCGCGCCCAGCGCCGTCGCCAAGGTCCAGCCCGCCGCCCAGAACAGCGCGCGCGACCGGATGGCCATCCTTCTGCTGTTAGCGGATTTAAGCATGCGCCATCACTCTATTCTTTCGGGATAGACAACAAACCACAAATACTTTTGCATCACAGCAGCATACTATTAATGCCGTCGAGTAACCAGCGAAAGAATTTGATAGATTTGGTGAGAAATCAACGGAACCTTATGCCGCAACGGGCGCTCTAATTGATGAGCTTGTCAAAAGACGCATCGAAGGAGCGCATCATGCCTGCCGTATCTGTTGCATCCGCCACTATTTTGACGGTTTTTTGCGGCGTCTGCGCCGCCATGCCCGCGCCAAGCAGCGCCTCGACGTCCGACCACCGCGAATTCGAGGCGGTATTGCAAACGCCATTTCATGCAGACAACAACGGCACTCGGACCATTACACTGCATTTTAATTACCCGGATAGTGAGCAAACGCAACAAGTGCGTTGGCGGCTGGAATTATTACGCGACGACGGACGCGTCCTCAGGCGCTGGACAGGACGGCAAACGCTTGCCGCCGCGCCGGTCGCGGTGGCGATCCGTTGGCACAGCGCCGCGCCGGGCGCGACCCCGGCCAGCCTGCCTGCCGGCGTCTACCGGCTACGGCTGCGTGCCGGTGTTGACGGGAATAACGGGCGCAGCGGCGACACTTTCGTCAACAGTATTGATGTAGAACAAACATGGGACGTGGCCGTGGGCCTGCTTCGGCCCGGCAACGCGAGTGCGCCGGCGTTCTCTCGCGCCATCGCGCCGTCGCTGGCCGGCCCGCGCGCGACGCCGTACGCGGTCTACCTCGGCAACCTGCACAGCCAGACCAACCACAGCGACGGCGGCGGCGCGCTGTCCGGGTGCACTGGCGCGCAGGCGCCGCAAAGCGCTGCCTTCGGCCCGACCGAGGCCTACGGTTTCGCGCAGCGGCACGGTCTGGACTTCCTGATGACGTCCGAACACAACCACATGTTCGACGGCTCCGACGGCACCAACGCCGGCGCCGACGCGGCGGCCGTCCATGCGCTCTACCAAAGCGGCATCCACGCGGCCAGCACCTGGAACCAGGCCCACCCCGGCTTTGTCGGCATGTACGGCCAGGAATGGGGCGTGATCAACAACGGCGGCCATTTGAACATCCTCAACAGCGGCGAACTGCTGGGGTGGGAGCGCAACGCCGCCGGCGCCTTGCTGGCCGACACCGCCACACCGAAAAACGATTACGCCGCCCTGTACGCACTGATGCGCGAGCGCGGCTGGCTCGGCCAGTTCAACCATCCCAGGGAGGGCCAGTTTGCCATCGATGGCAAGCCGCTGGCGTGGACGCCGGACGGCGACGCCGCCATGGTGTTGTGCGAGGTCATGA
This sequence comes from Duganella sp. AC917, assembly GCF_979258245.1. NCBI lineage: Bacteria > Pseudomonadati > Pseudomonadota > Betaproteobacteria > Burkholderiales > Oxalobacteraceae > Duganella > Duganella sp. AC917. The sequence goes on along the minus strand of NZ_OZ409848.1, from coordinate 1,165,195 downwards.
ACAGCAACGCGTTCTCGACCAGCACCGACGAGTCGGAACCGCAGCACAGCAACTTCGAAGCGGGTTGCAACAGGCTGCTCGAGGCTGGCTACCACGTGGCTTTCAGCAGCAACCAGGACAACCACTGCGCCAACTGGGGCGCGTCGTCGCCAAATCGCACGGGCGTGCTGATCGAGCGCGGCCACCCGCTGACCGCCGACACCTTGCTGGCCGCGCTCAAGGCCCGCCGCGTGTTTGCGACGATGGACAAAAACGCCGGGCTGATCTTGACGGCAAACGGCCGCATGATGGGCGAACGTTTCGACAACCGCGGCAGGCTGACCCTGCAGGTGCGCTACACCGGCCAGCGCGGCCAGCGGCCGGCCGCCGATAATCTGTATACCGGCGTGCCGGGACGTAACGGCGAAGTGACCATACTCAGCCGCAAGGCCAGCATTGTGTTCACGCCGCAGAAAGGCGCGCATTTCTACTACGCGCGAGTGACGCAGGACAATGGAAAAATGCTATGGAGCGCACCTGTTTGGATCAACCAAACAGGCCGCTAGTTTCTGCCCTGTTGTATCGCACAAACACCTAAGTAAAATACTGCTTAGCCGTGCGCGCTGGAACATATATTTCCTGTACTCTACTAGCCTCGTGAAAACGTTACCAACTAGCTTATCAAATCGCTACAATAACTGAAACTGCCATGTTGCGGCAGTGCACAATATTGCTTGACTCCATGACGCACAGGAGTATCTTTTCCTTTCCAGACGTCATCCACCGGACCGTAACCTGACTACCATACAGCCCGCCGTGCAGATTCCGAAAGTTCTTCTCGTCAACGACGATCCGGCAAGCTTGTACGCGCTGGAAAGCTTGCTCGCCAACGCGGTCGATCAGCAGCTGTACGAGCTGATGACCGCCGGCTCGGGCAAGGAGGCGCTGCGCCATGTTCTGCTGCATGAATTCGCTGTCATTTTGCTCGACGTCAGCATGCCCGGCATGGACGGTTTCGAGACGGCGGAGGCGATCCACTCGCACCCGCGCTCGGCGGGCGTGCCGATCATCTTCATCACCGCCCACTACGCCGACGAAATGAACCGGCTGCGCGCCTACCAGGCCGGCGCCGCCGACTATTTGTTCACGCCGGTGATCCCGCAAATCCTGCAGGCCAAGGTCGCGGTGTTTGTGGAAATGGCGGTCAAGAACATGGAGTTGCAAAGCAAGTCCGAGGAACTGGTACGCCTGAACCAGGATTTGCGGGTACAGCGGATGCACGACCTGCAGCGCATCAACGGCGAACTGGAACTGGAGATCAAAGAGCGCAAGGTGGCCGAGCAGCGCGCGCACGACCTCTCAACGCGCGACGTGCTGACCAATCTGGTCAACCGCCGCGCGCTGATCCAGCATCTGGAACACGCCGTCGCCGTCTCCGACCGCAACGGCATCGGCTTCGCGCTGCTGTTCCTGGACCTGGATAAATTCAAGCAGATCAACGACAACTACGGCCATGAAGCCGGCGACGAGCTGCTGCGCCAGGTGTCGGCGCGGTTGTCGGCGGCGGTGCGCGTGGCCGACATCGTCGCGCGCCTGGGCGGCGACGAATTCGTCGTGCTGATCGAAGGCCGCGCCGCCTCGGCCAACGCCGCCCGCGTGGCGCGCAAGATCGAGATGGCCTGCGCCCTGCCCTTCGAGATCGACGGCCACCGCCTCAAAACGGCGGCCAGCATCGGCATCGCCCTGTATCCGCAGGACGGCGCCGACGCCCAGCTGCTGATGAAGCATGCCGACACCGCGATGTACCACGCCAAGCAAAATCCGGCCGCGCCGGTGCAGTTCTTCCATGAGGGGCTGAATGTGCGCGAGCGCGAACGGACCCAATGGACGGCGGAGCTGCGCCAGGCCATGGCCGGCGGCGAGTTGGAACTGCGCTACCAGCCGCAGGTCGACATCCGCAGCGGCCGCACCGTCGCCGCCGAGGCGCGGCTGTACTGGCATCATCCGCTGCGCGGCGTGCTGGAAGCGGCGCAATTCCTGCCGCACGTGCAGGACCGCGTGCTGCTGGACCGGATCGATGTCTGGGTCATAGCGCAGGCCTGTTCGCAGTCGGCGCTGTGGCAGCGGGCAGTGCCTGCGGACGACGGCCGGACTGCGGGGCCGTTGTGCATCTGGATCAACCTCGCCACGCCCCAGCTACATGGCGAATTGCTGCAAGTGCTGCTGCCGGCGATGCGCATGCACGGCCTGGCGCCGGGCAGCATCGGCGTCGAACTCAATGAAAAACTGCTGCAAGGCGCCGCCGGCCCGTTGGAGCAGGTGCTGGCGCAGCTGCAGGAGGCCGGCGTGCGCGGCGCGCTGGACGATTTCGGCAGCGCGCGCTCGTCGCTGGCCGCCTGCAAGCGCTGGCAGCTCGACGTCCTGAAGATCGATCCGGTGTTCATCCACGCCATCGGCAACGAACAAGGCGGCACCGACATCGTCGCCGCCGTGATCCACCTCGCGCGCGCCCTGTCCATGCGCGTCGTGGCGCTGGGCGTGGACCAGCGCCAGCAACTTGAAGTACTGCGCGAACTGCGCTGCGACAGCTGCCAGGGCGAGCTTTTTGCGCCGCCGCAGCCGGCCGCCGACGTGCTGCGGCACGTCGCGCCGGGTGCGCCCTTCCCGGTTACAACCCTGGAACCCCTCTCAATCCTTCCATCCACCACCAAATCCCTCCTGAACAACGAGGATCAAGCCGATGAATAACATGACCGACCTGGGCGAACAACTGGACCTGAAGATCCTGCTGGCGACGCTGATGGCCCTGAAAAAAGGCGACTTCTCCGCCCGCATGCCCTCCGACTGGACCGGCATGTCCGGCAAGATCGCCGACACACTGAACGACATTATCGAGACCAAGGAAAAAATGGTCCACGTCGTGACGGACGTCAGCCGCGTGGTAGGCCGCGAAGGCCGGCTGACGCAGCGCGCGCAAGTGCCCAACATGGCCGGCGGCTGGGCCACCATCATCAGCGCGGTCAACGCGCTGATCGACGATCTGGTGCGCCCGACCACCGAAATGGCGCGCGTCATCGGCGCCGTCGCCAAGGGCGACCTGTCGCAGACCATGGCGCTGGAGGTCGACGGCCATCCGCTCAAGGGCCAGTATCTGCGCGCGGCGACCACCGCCAACACCATGGTGGAACAGCTGTCGTCGTTCTCCTCCGAGGTCACGCGGGTGGCGCGCGAGGTCGGCACCGAAGGTAAGCTGGGAGGACAGGCCCAGGTCAAAGGCGTGGCCGGCACCTGGAAGGACTTGACCGACTCGGTCAACTCGATGGCGGGTAACCTGACGTCGCAGGTGCGTAACATCGCCGAGGTGACCACCGCCGTGGCCAACGGCGACTTGTCCAAAAAGATCACGGTCGACGTCCGCGGCGAGATTTTGCAACTGAAGGACACCATCAACGTCATGGTGGACCAGCTGCGCTCCTTCGCGTCGGAGGTCACGCGCGTGGCGCGCGAGGTCGGCACCGAGGGTAAGCTGGGCGGCCAGGCCTACGTGCCGGGTGTCGGCGGCACCTGGAAGGACTTGACCGACAACGTCAACTTCATGGCGTCGAACCTGACGGGCCAGGTGCGTAACATCGCTGCGGTGACGACGGCGGTGGCCAACGGCGACTTGTCGAAAAAGATCACGGTGGACGTCAAGGGCGAGATTCTCGAACTGAAAAACACCATCAACGTTATGGTGGACCAATTATCGTCGTTCGCGTCGGAAGTCACGCGCGTGGCGCGCGAGGTCGGCACCGAGGGTAAGCTGGGCGGCCAGGCGCAGGTGAAAGGCGTGGCCGGCACGTGGAAGGACTTGACCGACTCGGTCAACTCGATGGCGGGTAACCTGACGGGCCAGGTGCGTAACATCGCCGACGTGACCACCGCCGTGGCCAACGGCGACTTGTCCAAAAAGATCACGGTCGACGTCAAGGGCGAGATCCTGGAACTGAAGAACACCATCAACGTCATGGTCGACCAGTTGAACTCCTTCGCATCCGAGGTGACCCGGGTGGCGCGCGAGGTCGGCACCGAGGGTAAGCTGGGCGGCCAGGCCAACGTTCCCGGCGTCGCCGGTACGTGGAAGGATTTGACCGACGGCGTGAACTCGATGGCGGGTAACCTTACGGGACAGGTGCGTAACATCGCCGACGTGACCACCGCCGTCGCCAACGGCGATCTGTCGAAAAAGATCACGGTGGACGTCAAGGGCGAGATCCTGGAACTAAAAAACACCATCAACGTGATGGTGGACCAACTGTCCTCGTTCGCGTCCGAGGTGACCCGCGTCGCGCGCGAGGTCGGCACCGAGGGTAAGCTGGGCGGCCAGGCCTATGTGCCGGGCGTCGGCGGCACCTGGAAGGACTTGACCGACAACGTCAACTTCATGGCGTCGAACCTGACGGGCCAGGTGCGTAACATCGCGGCGGTGACCACCGCCGTGGCGCGCGGCGACCTGTCGAAAAAGATCACGGTGGACGTCAAGGGCGAGATCCTGGAGCTGAAGGACACCATCAACGTCATGGTGGACCAATTGTCGTCGTTCGCGTCGGAAGTGACGCGGGTGGCGCGCGAGGTCGGCACCGAGGGTAAGCTGGGCGGCCAGGCCAACGTGTCCGGCGTGGCCGGCACGTGGAAGGACTTGACCGAGAACGTCAACCAGCTGGCGGCGAACCTGACCAACCAGGTGCGCGCGATCGCCGAGGTGGCGACGGCGGTGACGCGCGGCGACTTGTCGCGCTCCATTCAGGTGGAGGCGCGCGGCGAGGTGTCCTACCTGAAGGACAACATCAACGAGATGATCCGCAACCTGAAGGATACGACGCTCAAAAACGCGCAGCAGGATTGGCTCAAGACCAATCTGGCGCGCTTCACCCGTCTGCTGCAGGGGCAGCGCGACTTGCAGGCCGTGACCAAACTGATTCTGTCCGAGCTGGCGCCACTGGTGTCGGCCCACCACGGCGTGTTCTATATGATGGACTCGCAGGAATCGGACGCGCGCCTGCGCATGATCGCCAGCTACGGCTACCGTTCCAGCCGCAAGCTGCCGACCTCCTTCCTGCCGGGCGAAGGCCTGGTCGGCCAGTGCGCGCTGGAGAAGGTGCGCATCTGGCTGACCGACGTGCCGCGCGATTACATCGTCGTTTCGTCCGGGCTGGGCGCCGCGCCGCCGACCAACATCGTCGTGCTGCCGATCCTGTTCGAGCAGCAGGTCAAGGCAGTCATCGAAATCGCCTCGCTGGACCGCTTCACCGAAACCCACCTGTCCTTCCTCGACCAGCTGATGGAATCGATCGGCGTGGTGCTCAACACCATCGAAGCGAACAGCCGCACCGAATCGCTGCTGACGCAATCGCAATCGCTGGCGCAGGAACTGCAACAGACCAACCAGGAGCTGGCCGAAAAAGCCCGCCTGCTGTCAGAGCAGAACATCGAGGTGGAACGCAAGAACCGCGAGGTGGAACAGGCCAAACTGGCGCTGGAGGAAAAAGCCACCCAGCTGGCGCTGTCGTCGAAATACAAATCCGAATTCCTGGCCAATATGTCGCACGAGCTGCGCACGCCATTGAATTCGCTGCTGATCCTGGCGCAGCAGCTGGGCGACAACCCGGACGGCAACCTGTCGGGCAAGCAGGTGGAATTCGCCAAGACCATCCACGGCTCCGGCTCCGACTTGCTCACGCTGATTAACGACATTCTCGACCTGTCGAAGATCGAGTCGGGCACGGTCACACTGGACGTCTCCGAATACCGCTTCCTGAACTTGCGCAACTACGTCGACCGCACCTTCCGCCACATGGCCGAGGCCAAGCACCTGGGCTTCTCGGTCGACCTGCGCGAAAACCTGCCGACGGCGATGATGACCGACACCACGCGCCTGCAGCAGGTGCTGAAAAACCTGCTGTCGAACGCGTTCAAGTTCACCACGCACGGCCAGGTCTCGCTGGTCATCAGCCTGGTCGACAGCGGCTTCTCCAACGACCACCCGAACCTGATCCACGCCGACGCGGTGCTGGCCTTTGCCGTCAGCGACACCGGCGTCGGCATCGCCTCCGACAAGCTGCAGCTGATCTTCGAGGCGTTCCAGCAGGCCGACGGTTCGACCGCGCGCAAATACGGCGGCACCGGCCTGGGGCTGTCGATTTCGCGCGAGCTGGCGCGCCTGCTGGGCGGTGAAATCCGCGTCGAATCGGTGGTCGGCAACGGCTCCACGTTCACGCTGTTCCTGCCTTACAACCGCGCCGGATTTATCAACTACGACATGGGCCGCCAGCCGCAGGTGCGCCTGCCGATGCCGGTCGCGCCGGCGCCGAATATCGTCTACTCGGCGCCGCACTACAGCGAACTGTCGATGCCGGAACATGATGCGGCTGCCGCCGCAGGCGGTGAGCTCGATGCCGATATCAGCGAATACAGCACCAGCGACGACCGCGGACTGGTGGCGCCGGGCGATCCGTCGGTGCTGATCATCGAGGACGACGAGCGCTTCGCCAAGATCGTGCTGGGCTTCGCGCGCGAGAAGAACTTCAAGGGCGTGGTGACCATGCAGGGCGACTCCGCCCTGAGCCTGGCGCGCGACTACCTGCCGTCGGCGATCCTGCTCGACCTGGACCTGCCGGACATCGACGGCTTCACGGTGCTCGACCGCCTCAAACGCGACCCGAGCACCCGCCACATCCCGGTGCATGTGATGTCCAGCCTGCGCGAACGCGAACGCGCGCTGCGCCTCGGCGCGATCTCCTACCTGAACAAACCGGTCAACAAGGCCGCGCTGCAGGAGGAATTTGCGCGGATACAGAAGTTTCTTTTGGGCGGCAAACGCAGCCTGCTGGTGGTGGACGACGAACCGGCGCAGCGCGACTCCATCGTCGCGCTGATCGGCGACGCCGACCTGCACATCGTCGCCGTCGATACTGGCAAGGCCGCGCTGGAAGCGCTGCGCGAACAACGCTTCGACTGCATGGTGCTCGACTTGACCTTGCCGGATATTTCCGGCTTCGACCTGCTCGACATCATCGGCAAGGACGAATCGCTGCGCGACCTGCCGATCGTCATCAACACTGCCAAGGATTTGAACCGCAAGGAAGTGGCCAAGCTCAAACGCTACGCCAAGACCATCGTCATCAAGGATGCGCGCTCGCCGGAACGCCTGCTCGACGAGACGGCGCTGTTCCTGCACCGCTCCCAGGCCAGCCTGCCGGAGGCGCAACGCCGCATGCTCGAGGAAATCCACGCGGCCGACGGCGGCCTGGCCGGCCGCAAAGTGCTGATCGTCGACGACGACCTGCGCAACATCTTCGCGCTATCGTCGCTGCTCGAGCGCCAGCAGATGCAAGTGTCGTTCGCCGAAAATGGCCGCGACGGCATCGAGGTGCTTGAAAAAGATCCGACCATCGAGATCGTCCTGATGGACATCATGATGCCGGAGATGGACGGCTACGACACCATGCGCGCGATCCGGCGCATTCCCAAGTTCAAATCGCTGCCGATCATCACCTTGACCGCCAAAGCGATGAAGGGCGACCGCGATAAATGTATCGCCGCCGGCGCCTCCGACTACATCACCAAGCCGGTGGATGTGGCGCAGTTGCTGTCGCTGATGCGGGTGTGGTTGCACTGATGGTCGACATGACGCTTTCGGCGCGGCGCCACTCGCCGTCGTCGGTCGAGGAGCTGGAACTGGAGTTGCTATTGGAAGCGCTGTTCCAGTGCCACGGCTACGACTATCGCGGCTATCAGCGCGACCCGGTGCGCGGCAAGGTGCGGCAGCTGATGGCCGAACTGTCGACAACCAGCATCTCCGCGCTGCAAGCGAAGGTGCTGCACGACCCGGCCGCCTGCAACGCCCTGCTCAAGGCGCTCTACGTCGAGCCGGCGCTGATGTTCGACGACACAACGGCGACCGCGCTGCTGCGCATGTCGCTGGGTGTCTGCCTGCACGGCGCCGCCTTGCCGCGCGTGTGGCTGGCCGATTGCGCCGGCGCCCAGCAAGCGTGGACCCTGGCCATCCTGCTTGAGCAGGAGCAGCTGGGCCCACGCACCGAAATCTACGCCACCGTCGCCAGCGACGCGCTGCTCGACGAAGCGCTGCAAGCGAGCCTGCCGATGGCGCGTTTGGCTGAGCTGCAGGGTAACTATATAAAGAGCGGCGGCGTTGGCCGGCTGATCGACTATTTCGACGTCAACGCCGAAGGCACGCGCGCCGTGCTGCTGCCGCATCTGCGCAGCCGCATCACGTGGGCGCAATACAATCTGGTGACCGACGCCTCGTTCAACGAGTTCCAGATGATCGTGGCCGACCGCGCGCTGCCGGACTTCGGCCCGCAGCTCCGGGAGCGCGTGTTGCGGCTGTTCGACGACAGCCTGGCCCAATCGGGCATGCTGGTGCTGGACCGCCCGTTCGACGAGCGCGAACCGCTGGCGGGCCAGTACAAACAGGTGTTCCCGCACCAGCCCTGGTACAAGCGGGTGGCGTAGCCGGATGCGGCTGCACCCGGCGGTGTAAAACTTCAGCTCACACGCCGCCGGTGCGCGACTGGCCCGTCTCCAGCATCTTGCGCGCCTCGACCGCCACTTGCTCCAGTTCTTCAGGCGTGGTGCGCTCCACGCGGGGCGGCAGGATCAAGCCGCGTTTGACGGCCGGGCGCTCGCGGATCGCCGCCAGCCAGCGCTGAAGATTCGGCAGATCGTCGACCGGGATGCCGGTCCAGTCATGAATATTCACCCACGCGAAATTGGCGATATCGGCGATCGAATAATCGCCGGCCAGGTATTCGTTGTTGGCCAGATGGCCATCGAGCACGCGGAACAGGCGTTTGCTCTCGCCCTGATAACGGTCGATCGCCGGCTGGATCTTCTCCGGGAAGTAGCGGTAAAAGACGTTCGCCTGCCCCATCATCGGGCCGACGCCGCCCATCTGGAACATCAGCCATTGCAGCACCTTCGAGCGGCCCTTGAAATCGGTCGGCATCAATTCGCCGGTCTTCTCGGCCAGGTAGATCAGGATGGCGCCCGATTCGAACACCGCGAAATTATCTTCCGAGCGGTCGATGATGGCCGGAATGCGGCCGTTGGGATTAATCGCCAGGAACCATGGCTGCTTTTGCTCGTTGGTCGACAGCTCCAGCGCATGCAGCGTATAGGTCAACTCCAGCTCTTCAAGCGCGATGGAGATTTTGTGGCCATTCGGCGTGGCGGCCGTGTACAGGTCGATCATTTGTCTCTGCCTTTGTTTGTCGTCTGTCTAAAGAGATAATAGCCCGATTCTAAAGATGGTGCAGACATCAACGATAGAAAATTTACAACACAAGAGATAAGCTGCTCGACAGCCAGGCGCAAAAAAAAACCAGCATCATCGCGAGATGAGACTGGTCGTAAAACGCTCGAAAGCGTGGGGATGGCCGGGTGTCCGGCGGCGATCGTGCCGCCTGAACGAAATCTGTGCCGGGCTGTAGGGGTCCGGCAACCGGGCGCTCGGCTTAACCGCGCGCTATGGGTAGTACTTTGCCAGCTATCGGCAAAGTCAGGCTTAGGACTTCATTAAGTTTGGATAGCCGAGCAAAACTTAGGTAGGATGGTGCCGGTGTTTCAGGCCACCGGCGAGCCTGCTGAGTCATGCTTTGTGAAATCCCGCACCTGCTTGGGTGCGGCGACCAACTGGAGCACGCTGGGATCAGCGAACGCATAATAATCTTACAATATGACGGCCAAATGACGCATACACCTCGCGCACCGAAGACTTTATCGACATGCGCTGCCCGCCGCTTGGCCGGCACTGCGCTGCTGGTCGCGCTGGCCGCCTGCTCACCAATGCGGACGCCCGGCGACACCGCCGGCGCGCCATCCGCCCCGTCACCGACGGTACCTGCCTCCCCGCCGAAGCCTCCGGCATCGGCCGCGGCCGACGTCCTGCACATCGACAGCGCCGGCTCGCTGATCGCCATCACGGTGCGGCGCGGCGGCGTGCTGGCGCGGCTGGGCCACGATCACGTGGTGGCCAGCCGCACGGTCACCGGCACGGTCGCCCCGGCGCAAAACCGCGCCGACTTCCGGTTCCGTCTGGACCAGCTGACGGTGGACGAACCGGAGTTGCGCCGCGTCGCCGGCCTGGAAAAGCAGCCGTCGGCCGACGCCATTGACGGCACGCGGACCAATATGCTGACCAAGGTGCTGGACGCCGAGCGCTATCCGGTGGTGACGGTGCAAGCCGAGCGTGGCGCGGCCGGCGAACCGCTGCGCGTGGCGATCACGCTGCACGGCGTCACGCGCAACTACGCGATCCCGGTCGAGCTGCGGGAGGATAACGGCGTCATGACGGTCAGCGGCACGGTCGATCTGAACCAGACCGATTTCGGCCTCGTCCCGTTTTCGGTGATGGGCGGCGCCATGGCCGTTCAAGACAAGATGGAGCTGCGCTTTACCCTGGTCGCCAAATAAAAAAAAGGCCCACAGCAAGGAGCGCGGGCCGAAGGGTTTCAAATCGGGAGAGACTTGAAAGAGCAAGGCCAGTATGGCAACGCCGCATGACGACATGATGACAACCGGACCCACGAACAGATTTTTTTACCGGGCGATGATCAGGCGCAGCCCGAGACCGACGAAAATCACGCCGGCCACCCGGTCCATCCACATGCCGGCGCCGGGATGGCGGTTGATCCACGCGCCCACCGCGCCCGAAAAATACCCCAGCAAACCGAACACCAGTACGCCCTGCGCCGTGAACAGTAAGCCCAGTTGCGCCGTCTGCCAGCTGGCGTCGCCGCGCTCGGCCACCACGAACTGCGGCAGGAACGACAGGAAAAACAGCACCACCTTCGGATTGATGGCGTTGGCGAATAGTCCCTTGGCGAACAGCTTACCCAGGCTTTCATCGGGCACGCCGCTTGCAGAACCCTGCACGCGCGCGCCGCCACGGCTGCGCAGCGCGCCGATGCCGAGCCAGATCAGATAAGCGCCACCGACCACCTTGAGCGCGCCGAAGGCCAGCGGCGATGCCTTGATCAGCGCGCTGACACCAAGCGCCGCCAGCACCGTGTGGCTGAGGCAGCCCAGCGCGCAACCGAGCCCGAACACCATGCCTTGCCGGCGCCCGCGCGACATGCCGACACTGAGCACCATCAGATTGTCCGGTCCCGGCGAAATGGTGATCAGCAGCGCGGCACTGAGAAAGCCGAAGAATTGTTCTGGAGTAATTAACACGCGTGTTGTCCCGACGCAAAAGCCACCATCATAACCGTCTGATATCTCAGCTGCAATATTGCCAACAACGTTGCCCGGCACCATGACCATTTTTTGTCTTATACATACATGTTCTCGTTTAAAATGGTCAAAACAATACGCTCCAGATCGGCAGCATTCCGGAATATCAATGAGTAAAGCAAGCAAGACGTACCACGCGCTGACAGCACCTGCCCGCCATGGCCGGCGCTACGCGTTGCTGTTTCTGCTGAGCTTGCTCTGTCTCTGGCCCATGACGCGCTGCATTGCTGCCACCGCCGTGGCCGCGCCGATAGCTCTGACCGCCGCTGTCGAAGGCAGCGGCATCGACCTGGCGAAGGCCGGTCGACTTTATGTGGACGAAGGCCAGCCCTACCCTGCCACGGCGGCCGGACTGCCGGCGCTGGTGGCCGGTCTCAAACCGGCCGGCGACGTCGATCTGCTCGGCGGCAGTTACTGGCTGGTGGCCGAATTGCGCAACGACAGCCATCAGTCGGCCTGGGTCATCGACCCGAACGACACGCTGATCGACATGGTCGACATCCAGATCTACGGCGAGGACGGCAGCGTGCGCCAGATGCTGACCGGCTACCGCCAGCCGCATTCCTATCTGCTGCACTACGGCAAGGACATCGATCTGCAGCCCGGCAAGCGCTACCACGTGCTGATCCGCTTCTCCAGCCCGTATTACGCGCGTACGCCGGTGTTCTCGGTACTGCCGCGCACCGCCTACCAGCAGCTGGTCGCGCGCGAAAACGTGCTGATCATCGGCTCCATCGGCGCGCTGCTCGCGCTGACCGTGTTCAACTTCTTCATCTATTCGATCACGCGCGACCGCTCGTCGCTGTACTACTCGCTGTACGTGCTGTGCTACGCGGTCGCCTGGGGCATGACGTTCCACCTGTCGGCCGACCTGTTCGACTGGCACAACCTGCACTGGCACTATGTGCCGTTCTTCCTGCTGCCGGTGCTCAGCACGCTGTTCTACACCACCTTCCTGCGCCTGAAGGAGTACGCGCCGCGCCTGTATAAACTGAGCCGCGTCAACATCGTGCTGCCGCTGCTGACCCTGCCAAGCTGCTTCCTGGCCCTGAGCTACGCCCACACCATCGCCACCATCGTCATCACGATCTGGATGACATTGGCGCTGACCAGCGGCATCGTAGTCTGGCGGCGCGGCTACCAGCCGGCGCGCTTCTTCGTGCTCGGCTTTGTCGCGCTGATGGTGCCCGGACTGCTGATCCTGCCGGCCAACGTCGGCCTGATTCCGGCGATGGTGACCAACGCCCAGCTGTTCACATTGCTTGGTGGCACGCTCGACGGCGTGTTGCTGGCGTTCGCGCTGGCCGACCAGATCCGCCTGCTGCGCAATACGCTGGAGCAGCGCGTGCAGGAGCGCACCGCACAGCTGACCGAGGCCAAGGAGCACGCCGAAGTGGTCAGCCGCCACCGCATCGATTTCCTGTCGGCGATGAGCCACGACATCCGCACCCCGCTGGCCGGCGTGATCGGCATGATCAAGTTCGCCATGCGCGACCAGTCGGTGCGCGGCCGGACCGAGGAATACCTGCGCATCGGCCTGCAAAACAGCGAATCGCTGCTGGCCATTCTCAACGACATCCTGGACTTTTCCAAGATCGACGCCGGCCGGCTGTCGATCGAGACGGTCGATTTCGACCTGATCGCGCTGATCGACGACGCCATCGGCATCCTGCAAGGCCAGGCCGACGCCAAGAGCCTGCTGCTGCGCAGCGACCTGGCGCTGGACCTGCCGCGCTACGTCAGCGGCGATCCGACCCGGCTGCGACAGATCCTGCTCAATTTGCTGGGCAACGCCATCAAGTTCACCGACCGCGGCGAAGTGCGGCTCGACGTCTCGGCGATGATGACCACCGAAGGCCACTCCACCGTCTGCTTCGACGTCACCGACACCGGCCCCGGCATCCCCGCCGATACGCTGCCGCGCCTGTTCCAGAAGTTCGAGCAGGCCGACCATTCGACCACGCGCCGCTACGGCGGCACCGGCCTCGGCCTGGCCATCTGCAAGGAACTGGTGGAGTTGATGGGCGGCTCGATCGCGGCCGAAAGCCGGGTCGGCGTCGGCTCCACCTTCAGCGTCACTTTGCCGCTGGCGCTGGGCGCGGAACCGGCGATCGATCCGTTCAGTCTGCCGCGCAAGGAGCATCACGCCTACCGTCTGCGCGTGCTGTGCGCCGAGGACGTACGCACCAACCAGATCATCGTCAGCACCTTGCTGGAGAACATGGGCCACGACATCCGCATCGTCGAAAACGGCCTGCAGGCGCTGCATGCGCTCAGCACTGCCGCCTACGATCTGGTGCTGATGGACGGTCGCATGCCGATGATGGACGGCGAGCAGGCCGCCCGCCTGATCCGTAGCGGCGGCAGCGAAGACTACCGCGTGCTCGATCCGGGCATCCCGATCATCGCCCTGACGGCCAACGCCAGCGACCACGACCGCGCTCGCTATCTCGCGGTCGGCATGGACGGCTTCCTCAGCAAGCCGGTCGACGAGCGCCTGTTGTACGATCAGATCGAGAAAATCATCGCGCTGCACCTGAGCCTGGGACGGCCGCTGCGCGCCACCGACACGACGCGCGTGACGGCCGCGCGCAACGAGGCGCTGGACCAGCAGTTCGGTGTGGACCCCGGCCCCGGCCCGACCGCCGGCGGCGCGCGGCCGGACAACCAGGCGGTGCAGATCATGCCGCTGGCCGGCATGTCGCACAAGCACATGCAGCGGCTCACGCAGGCATTCCTGGAGGAAGCGCCACGGCGCATGGAAACCGCGCGCGCGGCCGTCATCGCCGGCAACACCGGCGCGGCGGCGGCAGCCATCCATGCGCTGAAAGGCAGCGCCGGCTATCTGAGTTCGACGCACCTGCACACGCTGTGCAGCGAAATGGAATCGGCTGCGACCGCAGGCCAGCTGGTCGAGGTGGCCGACATGCTGCCGGACGTCGAGGCGGCGCTGGACAAGGCATGCTGCGACCTGCGCACCGCTGTCGACAACGCCAGGACGTCCGACGTCAGCGGTGCCTAGGCGTTTTTTAACGTTTAGTCCTTCAACTCGGCCGGCACCTTGCCGCCGTTTTCCGCCAATTTGTTCATCACCTGCTTGTGCAGCCAGATATTCATCGACGCCGAATCGTTTTTGTCGCCGGTGAAATGCAGCTCGTCGGCCAACTCCTTGCGGGAAGCCAGGCTGCTGTCCAGATTGAGCAACTTGAGCAGGTCGACAATCGAGGTGCGCCAGTTCAGCGGCTGCGCGTTCTGCTGCTGCATCGTGGTCAGAATCGCCTCGACATCGACCTGCTGCGTCGCTGGTGCTGCGGCGGTCTGCGCTGTCGCCGCTGCGGCGGAGGGTGCGGCCACCGGGGCGGCGACCGGCGCTGCGGCTGCGGCTGCCGCTGTCGGTGCCGGTGCCGGCGTTGCCGCGGGTTGCGCCGCCGCAGGGTGCGAGCCCGGGAAAATCTTGTGGAAAATGTTGCTGAGTATGCCCATGTCAGATCCTTTCGAGGTGAATAAAGATAGACCGCTTTCGCGTCCATCTGTTCCGTGTTGCGGTGACATCCTAGCCGACATGAACTTTAACCGCCGTCTGCTTGCCGGCAATCATCATCCTGGCCGATGTCATGACGCAAGTTTCCCTCCGTGCAATCCTACATCGCCTCGGCATGTGCTCCTACTCGCTGAACCGTTGGGGCAGCTTAGGATATGAACTCGGGGATGGACAATGGTTCCTCCCCTTTCCAAGGAGAAGCATCATGAGCCAACCGAACAAACCGAGCGAAAAAGGTTTCAAGCCAGGCGCCAACATGCCGCACGACGGCTACGATCCCGAGCGGGAAGGCATGTCGGAAAGTGGCACGCATGCCGCCGGCCATGTGGCCAACGACACGCCGCACGTGAACGAGCAGCACGGCCGCGCGCCGGCGCGTTCCGACCAGAGCGTACGCCAAGGCAATCTTAGCCGGAGTTACCAGGACAGCAAACAGGATGCGGCAGCCGCCTCGGCTGAAACCACGCACCGCGATCGCGCCGCCGGCGCACGTGGCGACAACAGCAGCGACAACAACCGCTAACCCCTAGTCAAGCGTAAAGATATCGATTCCAGTTTACTGGACATGGATTTCCTGTAAAATGGAAATCCATGGATATCAACTTATTGATCGCCCGCCGCGTGCGGGAATTGCGCGATGCGCAAAGCTTGTCGCTGGACGCACTGGCGGCACGCAGCAACGTCAGCCGCTCGACGATCTCGCTGATCGAACGTGGCGAAAGCAGCCCCACCGCCGCAGTCCTGGATAAACTGGCCAGCGCACTTGGCGTCGCCCTTGCGAGCCTGTTCGAGGACAAGGCCGCGACGGCGGAACAACCGTCACCGGTGGCGCGCATCGCCGAACAGGCGGTATGGACCGACCCGGCCTCCGGCTACACCCGGCGCAGCCTCTCGCCCGCCGCACCCTCTCCGATACAACTGGTCGACGTCATCTTCCCGCCGGGGCAGCGCGTCGCCTACGACAGCGCGCCCCATGGCGCCGACATCCATCAGCAAATCTGGATCATCGAAGGCACGATGGACATCGGCGTCGGCGACCAGCAATGGCGGCTGCACGCGGGCGATACGCTGGCGATGCGCCTCGAACGCCACATCGTCTACTTCAACCCCACCGATGAACGCGCGCGCTATCTGGTCGCGCTGACGTCCCAGCCCGCGACAAGGAGAAACTGATGGCCGATGTAATCAGCGTGCGCCGCATCGACGCCGATGAAGCGAAGGAGCGCGGCGAAGCGCTGTCGCAGGCGCTGGCCGACGTGTTGATCGATTGTGTGGAGGGTGGCGCCTCGGTCAGCTTCATGCTGCCGCTTGCGCGTGAAAAAGCACTGGCATTCTGGCGTGGCGTGCTGGCCGGCGTGGCGCGCGCGGAGCGCGTGCTGCTGGTGGCGCAGGATACAAACCTGCGCGTGGTCGGCACGGTGCAGTTGATCACGGCGCAGCCGGACAACCAGCCGCACCGCGCGGACATCGCCAAGATGCTGGTGCACCGCGACGCGCGCCGGCGCGGCGTGGCCGGATTATTGATGGCGGCGATCGACGACGCGGCCCGCGATGCCGGCAAAAGCGTGTTGGTGCTCGATACCGTCACCGGTGGCGACGCCGAGCGGCTGTACCAGCGCGCGGGCTGGCACAGCGCCGGCACGGTGCCGAACTACGCGCTCATGCCCGACGGCGCCTACTGCGCCACCACCTTTTTCTACAAACAGCTGGCGTGACCGGCGGGCGAACGCGGACAACGCCCGCGCAAAACATCAAATAAAATCGGTCTCGCCGTCGATCGTCGCCGGATGGCCGCTCATCGCGCGCGAGGTCTGCATGCCGGCCATGACCGCCGCCTCGACGCAACCGGCGTTCAAGCCGGTCTTGATCCAGTCGCCGGTCAGGAACAGGTTGTCGAAGCCAGATTGGTCGGTCTGCAAGCGGTATCTGGTGCTGCCGACCACCGAC
Source organism: Duganella sp. AC917 (assembly GCF_979258245.1). Lineage (NCBI taxonomy): Bacteria > Pseudomonadati > Pseudomonadota > Betaproteobacteria > Burkholderiales > Oxalobacteraceae > Duganella > Duganella sp. AC917. The sequence goes on along the minus strand of NZ_OZ409848.1, from coordinate 1,148,433 downwards.
ATCACGTAGCGCTCCGATGGATCGACATTCGCCCGCCAGTACTGCGCGTCGAAGCGCTGCGCCCCGGTGGCGCCGCTCGCGTCGGTCAGCCATTGCCACGGAAACGCCCCTGCAGGCCCCGCAGCCGACCACAATGACGCGATCTCCTGGGCAAGCTGGTTGATCGCACCCCGCTTCGCCAGCTCTGCCATCTGTTTGGGGAATTCCGTATGGCTGGCTGGCGGATAGCTGTCGACCGTCAGCGCGCTGCAGAAGTACGAAGTATTGCGCGGCTCCTGACCGGCCGGCCAATCCTCGCGCGCCAGCAGCTGGTCCATCGGCGCCCACGTGTCGTATGGCTCGGTGAAGCCGCTCAGCACCGGTTGCTGCCCATTGGGCTGGATGGCCCAGCCCATTTGCGTCAGGTCCTTGTCCAGCCAGACCTGGTAGGCTTGCGTCGCCACCGTCTTCACCTGCTCGGAGGTCGCCAGCAGCGCGGGACTCTTGGCCAGCAGTTGCGGGCACAGGGCCGGCAGCGAGCCGACCGAAATGCCGAACACCACCTGGTCGAAATCAACCCCGCGCTTGAGCGTGAGCGCCGGCAGCGGCTTGTCGAAGCGCTCCTGGTACACGCGCGGCCAGTCGCTCCAGTAAGACTCCAGATTGATCTCCTTCTCGCGCAGCAGCGCCGCCTGTTCGGGGTCGATCTGCTCGTAATTCGGCTGGCTCGGCCAGCATGCCAGGTCCTTGACATCGACCAGCGGCCGATATTCGTCAACCGATTCAACATCCGCCAGATCGACCTGGCGCGTCATCCGGATGGCGTCGATCTCGCGGCCGTCCGGCACCAGCTCCTCGACCTTGTGGAAGAACTTGAACTTGACGCCGCGCTTGCGCAGCGCCTCGTACAGCGGCGTAAACACGGTATCGCCCATCCCCGCCTGCATCTTGAACATGATGCCGCCCTTGTAGCAAAGGCCGATGCGCGCCATCGACCGCAACAAGGTTCCCGCCTCGGCGTTCGGCTTCTTGAAATCGCCGCCCTCGTATGCGAACACCAGATCGTAGAAGCTGCGCACCGGCGCCGAGTTCACGCACAGTTCCTCGTCGCCGCCATGCTTGCGCAGCCAGTCGCGGAAATCGATATCGTTGATGACATCGAAGCCGTGTTTGAGTACTCCGTCGTCGAACACGCCCTTCATCACAGTGATGCCCAGATCGAGGCAGATGAACAGCCGGCGGATGTCGTCGAGCACATCGCCATCGGCATGGGCGCGGTCGGCCAGGCCGCGATAGCGCGTGCGCAGCCGGCCACGCACGCCTTCCAGCACGCCCGCCAGCGCGTGGTGCTCCACTTCCGTATGGACGCCGGTATCGGCCGACATGTTCGCCACCATTCCGGTCAGCGCGCTGGCCGCCAGGGTCAGGTCGTCGGCCAATTCGTTGACCGTGTTGGCCACGCCCTCGGCCAGACGGTGCAGCCACTCCTCGAGCATACCCTCGTGGTGCGGCTGCTCGCCCACGTCCAGCGTTGCCGTCAGTTCGTCGATACAGTTGATCCATTGTTCGATCCAACCCATCATCGCCACAGCCAGCTGCCACATCGAGATTTCCTGATCGCCCTCGCCCGGTTCACCCGGCAGCGTAGGGAACACGATCGACCAGTTATGCCATCGGTCGCCGACCTTCTCGGACATGGCCACGTAGTCGTGCTGCTTGAAGGCGTCGCGCCACGTCGCCAGGGGCGCGCCGGGCGAGCGATCCAGGCTGGTATAGGCGTCCTTGATCATCTTGAAGGCGTTGGTGTAGAAGCCGAACCAGATATGCAGGCCGTGCTCCTCGATGCGCTGGCCGTATTGCGCGTTGCGGCCGCTGGCGCCCTTTCCGCCCAAGCGCCAGCCTTGCTGATAGACGGTGATCTCGTAGTTGTTCTGCCACCCGGGCAGGTCGCTCAGATAGTAGGCCGCCGTCATCGAGCCGACGCCGCCGCCCAGGATGGCGATCTTCTTCGGCGCCACGCTGGAATTGTCGATCAACTCCTCGCCCGGCTGCGCGGTGAAATCGAAATTGAGCCTGTAAGGCAGGATCGCCTGCTGCGGCCCCAGTTGCAGGCCGAGCGTGTCGTGCAGCGGGAAGCTGTCGAAGGCGTGCAGCACACATTCGTATTCGTAGCCCAGCAGGCCGCCGCCATGGATCTTCTCGATAGTGGCCGGTGCCGCCAGAATCGCCTGGTACACCGCCTTCAGCCCCGCGCTGTCCGGGAACTGCTTGAGGAAGATCTGATCGATGCGCGGATTGCGCAGCAGCGAGATGATGTCGTCCCAGCCGGCGGCATCGAGGTTGAAGAAATCGGGGATCGACAAAAACAGCTTGATGGCCTCTTCGATCAAATCGAACAGGCTGTGAACCGGCGTGTCGATGCCGGTTTTCTGGGTCGCGTTCACCTCCAGCAGCGGGTGCATGGCGATCTTGGTCTGCGGCGAGAACGGATGGAAGCCCTTCGCCGCGACGGCGCAGCGCAGCGGCTCGGCGCCGGCGGCGGGAATCTCGTACTCGCACAGGTATTTGGGATAGCCGAACAGCTCGCGGCCGTTGATCAGCGCCATGCCGTCGTCGACGAAGATATGCGCCGGGTAGTAGTAGATGTGGGCCAGTTCGCCCTCCTCGTCCATCGCCCCCACCATGATCCAGGTGACGATGTCGATCTCGCTGATCCAGCCCTTGTTCTGGTCGACCGCCACCGCCGAATCGGCGTGGTTGACGCGCGTGAACGTCAGCAGCACGTAAGGCGAGATCGCCTTGAAGCGCATGCGCCGGCCGGCCACCTGGTTGAGCGTGCCGTCGAGCGTCGCTTGCAGCTTGGCCAGATCGCCCCGCACAAAGTAGCCGTACATCTCGGCGTTTTGCAGTTGCAGCGGCGAATGCATCAGCACCGAGCCACCCTGGTAGATATAAGAAGGACGCGTCGCCATAGCTTAAATAATATTAAAAAATGAACATTTTTCCAGTGTATGACAATCCCGCTCATGTTGCCCAAAAATAATTCATCTTCCAGGGTGTACGATGGCGTCTACGCCACAAAAAAGGAAAATTGATGGGCCGCGACGATCACCGCAATCCCCCGAACCGCGCCTGGGTGCGCATGCCATCGGAACGGCGGCTGGACCTGCTCGATCCCACGCCGTTCGACTGGGACGACTCGGACCTGGCGCTGGGGCTGGCGCGCACTTACCGCTGGGGCGGGCATTCGGCGTGGCCCCGACCGCTGTCGGTGGCGCAGCACTCGCTCACCGTCATGCATTTGCGGGCGGCCGCGTGCAAGGCTATCGGGGTCGAGTTGGCGCCCCTGGCGGCCATGCGCGAGCTGTTGCACGACGCCGAGGAAGGCCTGCTGGGCTTCGACTGCGTGTCGCCATTGAAGCCGTTTCTGGGGGAAGGTTTCCGCGCGTTGACGGTGCGGCTGGAAAATGCGGTGTTCCTGCGCTATGGCCTGCCGCACTGGACAGACAAGGAACACGCCGCCCACAAGCTGGCGGATCGGCTCGCCGCCGCCAGCGAAGCCGTGCACGTGGTCGGCTGGTCGGCGAAGGAAGTGCTACATACACTGAAAATCACCGTGCCGCCGCTCAACGACGACCCGTTGCACGCGGTCTATGGTGGCACGGCGTGGGAGCCTTGGGCGCCGCCGCTGGCCGCCGAACGTTTTCTGGAGGAACTGGACAAGCTGAAAGCGCTGAGCGCCTAGGCGGCCGCCGACTCCCGTGGCGCAATCTTGCGAGCGGCATACATCATCGCCACTGGCACCGCCGCGTGTAGCACGATCAGCCACCAGAGATTACCGGTGCTCGCATAACCGATGGTGAAGGCGAACGCAGCCACGATGGAGCCGATAAATTGCTTGGCATTTTGATACCCATGGCCGGCGCCATAAGCTATCGCCGCCAGCGCAACCGCCAGCGGCAAACCCGTCACAGGCGTCAGGATCAGCAGTAAATATCCACGATAAAGAAGCTCCCATGTGAACGTCATGACCACCGTCGTGACCAGATAGGCCACAGTTTCCGTTGGTCTTCGCGGCATCGGAAAGGGCAAATCCCGCAATTTGTCCTCCTGCTTGATGCGCTCTTCGGGCGTCCGTTTCCGGTCCATACGATTGCCGAGCAGATGCATCAGTGCCAGAAGTAAAACGACGGTGGCCAGCCCCCACAGCGCACCGGAAGACACAGGAATACCCAGTCCAAGCTGGACCAAGCTGTATCCGCCGAACCACTTGACCAGCGTGAACACGCAGAGAAGCACAAGCACGTAACGCCCTTGCCGCCAATAACTGCGGAGCGGTGGCAAGTCCAGCTTTGGCCGGGGATGGCGACTGCGCCAGAGGCTACTCAGCGGCGAATAAATCAGCAGGTAAAACGTGAACAGCAAGTCCGGAATCGGGTACGGCGACAAGAAAGCCGTCATACCGGCGGAGCCGATCGGCGCGGGGAAATCATATCAATCCATTAGCTGGCAAAGACAGCAGTGTAGCCCAAGGGTTCGCGCGAAAAAGTCACGAAATGTCACGATATCCCTTGGGCCGTTTCGTCACCTCAAACCGACGCCGCGCTGATCAATGCTTCACTCCGAACCCACAGCCGCCCAGCCTTGTCAGCGTCGAGCGCGTACGCCCTGACGCCGTCGGCAAACGGGTTCGGCGTGTCGTTGACCGCCGCGACCGCGCAATCCTCCAGATACCGTCCGCCGATCTCGTCCTTGTCGGCAACCACTGCCGCCCACACCGAGGTGGCGGCGGCCTGGGAAATTGACTTGAGTTCGGCCGGCGGCAAGCCGGCGTCGGCGCGCGCCTTGCCCACGGTGGCGAACAACCCCTGCAACTCTTCTTGCGAGAAATTGCGCGGAAGATCGGTCAGGCTGTTGCCCGGCATTACCGAGGCCGCGCGCACGCCGCGTTCGCGGTGCCGGCGGTCGAATTCCACGGCGAATAGCGTCGTCGCCGTCTTCGAGCGGCCATAGGCGACGAAGGGCTCATATTCCTGCCGCTCGAAATTCGGGTCGTCCAGATCGACATCGGCCACCCGATGCGCCTGGGACGACAGCACGACCAGCCGTCCATTGTCCGCCAGCAGCGACTCGATCCGGTTGACCAACGCAAAGTGGCCCACATAGTTGGTGCCGAACTGGGTTTCGAAACCGTCGACCGTGCGGCCGAATGGGGTCGCCATCACGCCGGCGTTGGCGATGATCGCGTCGAACGGGCGGCCATCGGCCAGTAACTGGTCGGCAGCGCTGCGCACGCTCTGCAACGATGCCAGGTCGAGCGCGACCAGCTCCAGGCTGCCACCTGCCCGCGCGGCCGCTTCACGCAGCGGCTGGGTCGCTGGCCCGGCTTTTTCAATGTACCGCACCGCGCCGACGACATCGGCGCCGCGCGCGATCAGCGCACGCGCCGTTTCCAGACCGATCCCCGACGATACACCGGTAATCAGAAACCGCTTCCCTGTCAGATCCACCCCGGCAAGTACCTCGTCCGCCGTCGACTTCGCATTAAACTGTCCGCTCATTTCATGTCCTTGATATTGTGTGTAAAAGTTTGCATCGATTAAACGCCGAGGCCGCCGGCCACGTCGTGTACGCCGCCGGTCATGTAGCCGCCACTCGGTCCGGCCAGGAAGCACACCAGCGCGGAGACCTCCTCCAACGTGGCGATGCGGCGGATCGGGTGCAGGTTCATCAGCGCCTCGGGCACGCCATCGCCCAGTACTTCGGCGGACATGTCGGTCGGCATCACGCCGGGCTGGACCACGTTGACGGTGATATCGCGACCGCCGAGGTCGCGCGCCACGCCGCGTGCGTAGCCGGCGATCGCCGCCTTGGTGCCCGAGTAGTCGGCGGCGCCCGCGAACGGCACGCGCGTGCCCAGCAGCGAGCCGATGAAGATGATCCGGCCGCCGTTCGACAACACCGGCGCCGCCGCCCGCGTGGTCGCCACCGTGCCCATCACGTTGATCTGCCATTGGCGATCGAGGTTGACCGTGTCGAGTTCGGGATCGTCAACCGTCTTGCCCTGCACCGCGATCGCTGCGTTGTTGATCAGGATGTCGAGTTTGCCGAACTGCGCCATTACCTGGTCGACCAGCGGCTTGGCGGCTGCCATGTCTGCCTGGTCGCTCTGGATCGCAATGGCGCGCACGCCCTTGGCCTTGAGTTTGGCGACCACGGCCTCGGCCTTGCCGGCCGACGACACGTAGCTGATCGCGACGTCCGCACCCAAGTCCGCCAGCGCCTCCGCCGTGGCGGCGCCCAGTCCGCGTGAGCCACCGGTTACCAGCGCTACCTTGCCCGTCAATGTTTTCAACATAAATACCCCTATTGGTTGCATCAGATTATCAGTAACGATCGTTACGATAACGATTAGTATATAATTTTGCGAAACGCTGTCAAGCTATTTCGTAACGGCCGTTATTTTAAATATGAGGTGAGCTGATGGGACGCCATCGCGAATACGATGTGGAAAAAGTGCTCGATGCAACGCTGTGCGTGTTCTGGCGCAAGGGCTATGAGGGCACGTCTTATGCCGACCTGACCGAGGCTGCGGGCGTGGAGCGCCCTGCGCTGTATTCGGCCTTCGGCAACAAGGAAGCGCTGTTTCGCCGCGTGCTGGACCGCTATCAGGAACGGTTCATGAACCACATTCCGGAAGCGTTGGCGCGGCCGACCGCACGCGAGGCGGCAAGGCATATCCTGTTCAGTTCGGTCGAATTGAATACGCGCTCGCCCGAGCAGGCCGGATGTCTCGGCATCAACGGCTCGGTGGCGGGATCGGACGAGTCGGAGCCGGTTCGACAGGCGTTGATCGACTTCCGCGCGGCGGGTGAAATGCAGTTGAGGGAGCGTTTTGTACGGGCGAAGGCCGAGGGCGACCTGCCGCCGACCGCCAACCCGGAGGCGCTGGCGGCCTTCCTGATGGCCGTCATGCACGGCATGGCCGTGCAGGCCAAAGCCGGCTTCAGCCGCGAAATGCTGGAAGCGGTGGCCGAACAAGCGTTGTTGGCCGTACCCGCCGGCGGCGCCACACCTTCCTGAATATCAGGTGCGGGCCGCGCCGGGCGGTTTGATTACTGCACGTCGAGCAATTCGACGTCGAAGATCAGGTTGGCGTTGGGCGGAATCGGACCGGCGCCGCTATCGCCATAACCCATGGCAGCTGGAATGATCAAGGTGCGCTTGCCGCCGACCTTCATGCCTTGCACGCCCTCGTCCCACCCCTTGATGACCTGTCCGCCGCCAAGCTGGAAGCTGAACGGCGAACGGCCGCTCGACGAGTCGAACTGGGCGCCATGCTGTTGCGGCGAGTTCGGCTCGTACAGCCAGCCGGTGTAGTGGACCACGGCGGTGGCGCCGGCGACGGCGTCCTTGCCGGTACCGGTCACGGTATCGATCTTTTGCAGCGTGACCGGCGCGACGTTGGCGGCGTTGGGAGTCGCCTCGGTCGTGGCAGGCTGGGCCGGCTTGTTACGGTCGCAGGCGGCCAGCGTCAGTGCCAGGGTCAGGCCGATGGCGCAGGTGGAAAACAGCTTGTTCATGTAAGTCTTTCGTCTTGGTTGCGGTGCGGGATGGCGCAGCATACATTGCGCGGGGGCGAATGCCAACACCCGAGCTCGCACCGACCGGCACCTCGACTCAAGACCGGCGGCTCAGGACCGGCGTCGCAACAGCTGCGCGCCCACCGCTGCAATCACCGCGACCGCACCCACCAGCAGCACGGTCTTGGCCTGCGGAGGATGCAAGCGTTGACCACCGCGAACGCCGCTCGGACGATTGGGCGGGACGTACAGCGTGCCGCTGGTTTTCTCGACGGGGTCAGCTTTCTGCGACCAGGTCGTCATGAACCGGTTCATCAAGTAGGCAGCCAGCGGATTGGCGACCTGGCTGAGCTTGAGCATGATCTCAGGCATGCCGATCACCGTCGTCGGGCGCGGCGCGCGCGCCAGCTTGACGACGGCACGCGCGACCTTTTCCGGCGCCAGCGCCCCCGGCGGATAAGTGAGCCGGGCGCCGGTGTAATTTGCCGCGTGAAAGACCGCAGGGGTATCGACAAAGGTCGGGTAGACATCGCAGATATGGATGTCGGGATAGTCCTGCCATTCCGCCCGCAGCGCCGAGCTAAACCCGCGCAAGCCGAATTTACTGGCGGCATAGGCGGCCGCGAACGGCGACGTAACGTAGCCGCCGACGGAGATCATGTTGACCCAGATGCCGTGCCCCTGGGCCTGGAATATCGGCAGCACCGCGTGCGCGTCGTTCATGTGGCCGACCAGGTTGGTCTGGACCACGCACTGATGGTCGGCGATTGGCACGTCAACGTATTTGCCGACAGCGCCAGTCCCCACATCGCTGAACCACAGGTCGATACCGCCGAGGGCGTCGCGCGCATTGGCGGCGAAAGCGGCAACGGCTGACGCGTCGGTGACATCGACGGTGGCGACCGAGGCGTCACCGCCGGCGGCGCGGCATTTCCTGGCGATGTCGTCCAGGCCTTCCCGCCCGCGCGCCCCTAGCACCAGCTGACAACCTTGCCTGGCGAACGCGATCGCGGTGGCTGCGCCGATGCCGCTCGATGCGCCGGTGATGACGACGCGAAGATGGTTCTTTTTCATACTGTGCCCTCGCTATGAAAGAAAACTTTATCCTCGCACGGGATGATGAGCGGCAGCGCCAGCTTGCCTGCGCGCACGTTGAACCTTGCAGCGGCTCAGCGGGCGCGCAGATTGGCTTACACGCCGATCATCGACACCGCCTTGGTGTTCAGATACGACTCCAGCGCCTCCGGGCCGCCTTCCGAACCATAGCCGGAATCCTTGACGCCGCCAAACGGCAACTCGGCGCTAGGCGTGGCCGGCTGGTTGATCCACAGCATGCCAACTTCGACATTGTTCATCAGCAAATGCGCGTTCTTGATCGAGCGCGTGAACGCATAGCCGGCCAGACCGAACGGCAAGCGGTTCGATTCGGTGATCGCCTCCTCCAGCGTATCGAAGCCGCGCACCGCCGCGATCGGTCCGAACGGTTCGTCGTTGAACACCATGGCGTTGAGCGGCACGTCGCCCAAGATCGTTGGCGCAAAGAAGTTGCCGGCGGTGCCGACGCGCGCGCCGCCGGTCACCACGTCGGCGCCCTTGCTGCGCGCATCCTCGACCACCTGGCTCATCGCGGTCACGCGGCGCGCATTGGCCAGCGGACCGAGCGTGGTGCCCTCCTCCATGCCGTCGCCCAGGGTCAGGCTCTCGGCGTGGGCGGCCAGCGCGCGCGTGAATTCGGCCTTGATGCTGTTGTGGACGAGGAAACGCGTCGGCGCGATGCAGACCTGGCCGGCGTTGCGGAACTTGGCGCCGCCGCTGGCGGCCACGGCCAGCGCGACATCGGCATCCTCGGCAACGATGACCGGGGCGTGGCCGCCCAGCTCCATCGTCGCGCGCTTCATGTGGGCGCCGGCCAGCGCGGCCAGCTGTTTGCCGACCGGGGTCGAACCGGTGAAGGTGACCTTGCGGATGGTCGGGTGCGGGATCAGGTAGCCGGAAATCTCGGCCGGATCGCCGAACACCAGGCCGACGGTTCCCGGCGGCACGCCGGCGTCGACGAAGCATTGCATCAGCGCGGCGGGCGACGCCGGCGTCTCTTCCGGCGCCTTGCACAGGAAGGAACAGCCGGTGGTCAGCGCGGCGGCCAGCTTGCGCACGATCTGGTTGATCGGGAAGTTCCACGGCGTAAAGGCGGCGACCGGGCCGACCGGCTCCTTCAACACGAGTTGCTGCGCGGCGGGATTGCGCGCCGGTACGATGCGGCCATACACGCGCATGCCCTCGGCGGCAAACCAGTCGATGATGTCGGCGCCGGCCAGCGCCTCGCCACGGGCCTGCACCAGCGGCTTGCCCTGCTCCTGCGTCAGCAGCCGGGCGATGTCGTCGGCGCGCTCGCGCAGCAGGCTGGCGGCGCGGCGCATGATGACGCCGCGCTCGAACGCCGGTATCCTGCGCCAGGCGTCGAAGCCACGCTGCGCGGCCGCCAGTGCGTGGTCGAGGTCGGCGATGCTGGCGTGGGCGACATTGCCGATGGCCTGGCCGGTGGCCGGATTCAGCACCGGAATGGTCTTGCCGCCGGCGGCTTCGCGCCATTCGTTGTCGATGAGAAGGCGGATGTCGGGATAGCTTGCGTTGCTCATTGAAAATCTCCAGTCAGGTGGTGAATAGGTGCCGCGGTCGCCCGCTCCACCCTCTACTTTGCCAGAAATACGACAAGTGGGTATCACTGCACTTGTCATGCCGATTCCGGTAGACCGCGCCCGGCCCATTGGCGCAAAATGGTGTCATCGCGTAAAGGGACTCCACACCATGAACTCGAATGTTGCAACTTTAAAACTGGCCGCCCCGCCGGCCCTCAGCCGTATTGCCGAATCGCTCGCTTCACTGCACGAATGGCAGCGCGCCGGCACGGTGCTTTCTTTCCTGTACGCGCGCTCGCTGGGTGGCTTGATGCAGACCGGGCACGGCCGTATCGTGTCGCTGACCGACACCGCGCTCACCGTCGACGCCGGCGGCTCGTCGCTGTTCGTGGCGCTGGCCGACGCCCGTTATGACGACAGCCCGCAAATGTTTTTCACGCCAACGCTGGGCAGCCACTTCATGGTGCCCGGTGTCAGCATCAGCCTGGGCAACCACGATTGGTTGTTCTTCTCGGCCGATCAAATGCCCACCGGCGTGGTGCTGGCGCGCGACAACGTGCCCAAACTGACCTAGCGCCGCCGCGTCAGATCGGATCAAACATCTTGCGGTCGACATAGCACCAGCCCCACGTCTCGCCCGGTTCCTTCGAGCGGATGATGGGGTGGCCGGTCTCCGCGAAGTGCTTGCTCGCGTGCTTGTTTTTCGAGTCGTCGCAGCAACCGGTCTTGCCGCAGATCATGCACACCCGCAGGTGTACCCAGCTGTCGCCGATTTTCAGGCATTCCTCGCAGCCGGCCGTGTTGGCGCCGCGTGTGTGGATCAGGTTCAGGTGTGCGCAGCTATTGCCCATGGTGGTTCCTCCGTAAGATGCGGCCATCTTACCGCGCCGCGCCAACTCCGCCTCCTGGTCTTTTGGCGGGCACCATACCAAGGTATAACTATCGGCGCCGGGCAATGTTGCGCAAAATGAGCTCATCAACAACACAGAGGAGCTCGACATGAACACATCCGCATCCATCGTCATCGCCGACGTTCATCCGCTGATCCGCGCCGGCATGGCGTCGCTGATCGAATCGGAGGACAACTTCAAACTGTTGGGCCAGGCCAGCAGCGGCAGCCAGGCCGTTGAAATGTGCGAACGGTTGCAGCCCGACCTGCTGCTGATCGACCTGAACATGCCGGACTGCGATGGCTTCGAGGCCATCGGCCGCATCAGCGCCCGCCGGCCGGACGCCAAGATCATCATCCTCAGCGGCCACGAGCGCGAAGAGGACGCCGACCGCGGCATGCGCGCCGGCGCCAGCGCCTACATGCTCAAAAGCGCCCCGCTCGACGACCTGATGGCGTGCATCCACACCGTGCTGTCCGGCAAAAAGTACATGATGCCGGAACTGGCGCTCAAACTGGCCAGCCGCATCCACGGCAATCAACTGACGCCGCGCGAGCGCGACATCCTCGGCCATCTGGCCACCGGCATGAGCAACAAGGTCATCGCGCGCGCGGCCGGCATCGGCGTCGGTACCGTCAAATTCCACGTCAAAAGCATTATGTCCAAGCTCAACGTCTGCACCCGGACCGAGGCCGCCATGGTGGCCGCGCGTCGCGGACTCGTGCATTTGGCGTGATCGGGTAGACTGACTATTCAACAACAAGGAGGCAATATGATCGATCGTCACGCGGCAAAATATATTCCGGTAAGCACGGAACGCACCAAAGCCGTCGTCAAGGAACTGCGTCCTGGCATGCGGGAAAAAATCGATGTGGCCAGCCTGGCAGATCCGCACCAACGCGCCGAAGTCGACGCCTGGATCGTCGCCGACCCGGACGGCCCGGTGCACTTCATGTACCAGGACGGCCCCGGCGGCCACGAGGTGCAATTCGGCTTTGCCGACGAGGTGCGCGAGACCATCGCGGAAGCCGAAACCGACCAGTAAGCCCGGCGCGGAAGCCCGGCAAAACCATGATAAAATAGTCAATTTTTCCGGGAGACCAATGGATATCGAGGTGAGATTGGCCGGGACCACCGAGCGTATGGTGGTCCGCCACATGATGGAGCTCTATCAGCACGATTTTTCGGCGTTTGATGGCAGCGACCTGGATGAACATGGCCAGTATGGCTACTACGACCTCGACTGCTTCTGGATCAATCCCAACTTTGCCGCTTTTGTTATCAAGGTGGATGACAAGTGGGCCGGATTCGTGCTGGTCAATGACGAAGTCTTAAATCCTGAAAACTCGGCAACGATTGTCGAGTTTTTTGTGCTGCGAAAGTACCGTCGCCAAGGCGTCGGCCGGCGCGCGGCGCAGGCTATCCTCAGCGGGCGTCCAGGCCGCTGGGAAATCAAGGTAATACAAGCAAATCCGGCGGCCTTCAGCTTCTGGCAGAACATCATCAAGGCCAGCTGGCACGGCCAGGAGAACGCGGTGATGATGACGGATGACCATTGGCATGGCCCGGTTTTCACGGTAGCAACCGATTCAAACGCCGACGGACAGGAAGTGGACTCCACTGGACACTACGACATGATAGGCAAGCATATCTTCAGGTACGGGCGCGTCAGCGGGCAACTCGCTAACCTACTGAGCGTGTTGAACCCCAAGGCCGAGGTTGGACGCCGGGAAGACGACACCGAGCTGTTGATCTCGCGAATAGCCGCGGAGCTGAACAATCTGGAACCAGAAATCAAACGGCAATTTTCGGAGGTCGCGGCCGAGATAATCGCGCTAAGAAACGAGCGCGACCGCAACATGCGCCCCGGGCACGTTCCGGATCCGCAGAAGACCAGCGTTTTTGTCGCCAACTGCACGGACGTCATCACCCAGCTCGCAGCACTACAGGCATCGATCACTCACTAAGATCACCTACTAAGCAGCTGTAACAGCGGCCTACATTTATCCAAGGTTATGATCAAATCCATATCTCCCGCCTTTGTCGCCACCGCGCTGCTGCTGGCCAGCGCCAGCAGCTTTGCCGCGCCGCCGGCCGGTCAGGACGCCCTCGCCGGCCCCAAGATCAAGGTCGATGTCGGCGGGCGCAAGCTGAATATGTATTGTGTCGGCAAGGGTTCGCCGACCGTGCTGTTCGAGGCAGACGCCGGTGGTGCCGGCTGGGATTGGTCGGCGGTGCTGCCGGAGGTCGCCAAACGGACTCGCGCCTGCGTCTACGACCGCGCCGGGCTCGGTTCCAGCGATCCCATCATCCGCGCGTCCACGGTGGCCAACGCCAGCAAGGATTTGAATTTCCTGATCAAGAACGCGCGTCTCGAGGCACCCTTTGTCGTCGTGGGTGCGGGCTACGGCGCCATGGTGGCGCAACATTTCGCGCTGCGGTCGCGCGGCGCGGCGGTCACCGGCCTGGTCCTCGTGCAGCCCATGCACGAAGACGCGCTGCCGGCCGATCGCACCGCCCAGCTCGATAGCGCGCTGGCCTGCCTGACGGCGGCGGAACAAGGCAAGACCGACGCACCCTGCGCCTACCCGACCACCAGCCTCAACGGGGAAATCGGTCCGGCGCTGGCGGCCGCCCAAGCGGCGCAAGCAGCCAAGCCGGCCTATTGGCGTGCGCGCGCTTCCGAGTGGGACAGTTTGGAGACCAGCGCCAGCCAACTGCGCACCGCCCGCAAACCCTTCGGCGACATCAAAGTGGTCGAGGTAAAGGATCCGCAAGCGGCGGCGATCATCGACGCGGTGACGGGCATGCTCGACGCTGCCGCAGCGAGTCCCGCGCCAGGCGGCCCCCTGCACTAAGACAGGTGTGGCCGGGCGAGTGTTCCGCTAGCATCAACGCACCCTTCGTTGATACTGGAGCACTTTCAAATGAACCGCAAAACACTTTTGGCCGCAACACTGGCGGTAACCTGCGCATTGTTTGCCCCGGCCGGCCACGCCGCCGCGCTGCTGGTCGGCACCCAGGCGCCGGGCTACTATCGCATGATGCTGGGCGACTTCGAAATCACCGCGCTTTCCGACGGCAGCCACGCCTTCCCCATCGACACCGTGATGACGCACATCAAGCCGTCTGCGATCAGTCAGGATCTCGCCAACGCCGATCTGGCGCAGCCGGTGCAAGGTTCGATCAACGCGTTCCTGATCAATACCGGCAAAAAGTTGATACTGGTCGATGCCGGCGCCGGCGCCCTGTACGGCGATTGCTGCGGCAAGCTGCTGACCAACCTGCGCGCGGCCGGCTATCAGCCGGAACAGGTCGACGAGCTGCTGATCACGCATTTGCACAAGGACCACGCCGGCGGCATCATGGCGCAAGGCGCGGCGGCGTTCCCCAACGCGGTGCTGCGGCTGTCGCAAGCGGAGGCGGACTACTGGTTGACGCCGGCCAACAAGGCCAAGGCGCCTGAATTCCTGTCGACCTTCTTCGACGCCGCCCAGGCCGCCGTTGCGCCCTACCAGGCCGCCGGCCGTTATAAGCCCTACGGCAAGTTCGGCCAGCTGGAAGCCGGCATCGAGGCGTTGCCCGCGCCCGGCCATACCCCGGGGCATGCGATGTATCTGGTGCAGGATAAAAATCAGCAACTGCTGATATGGGGCGACATCGTCCACGTCTCCGCCGTTCAACTGCCGAACCCGGAAGCGACCGTCAAATACGACAGCAGCGAGGAGGATGCGCACAATACACGCGTGCGCCTGTTGCGGATGGCCGCCAGCAAGCACATGATCGTCGGCGCCGCGCACATCGCCTTCCCCGGCCTGGGCTACATCCACGAGCGCGCCGGCACCTACGAGTGGCTGCCGCTGAACTACGACGGCGCGCCGGCCACCAACAATCGTTGACGCCCACCCAAACGCCGAGTGCCGGACTAGACTTTTGGCAGGAGCTTTACCGCGATGTGCTGACTACACTGCTATGGCAGCATCCACCAACACATCAAGGAGATTCAAATGTCTAACAGCAAACTTTCAGTCGACAGCGTCATCACCGAAGACGGCACCCGCATTCACTTCAAGGATTGGGGCACCGGCCCGGCCGTGGTCTTCAGCCACGGCTGGCCGCTGCAGGGCGATGCGTGGGAAGACCAGATGATCTTCCTGGCCAGCAACGGCTACCGCGTCATCGCCCATGACCGTCGTGGTCACGGCCTGTCGAGCCAGCCATGGACCGGCAACGACATGGACACCTACGCCGACGATCTGGCCACGCTGATCAACGCGCTGGACCTGAAGGATGCGACGCTGGTGGGCCACTCCACCGGTGGCGGCGAAGTGGCGCGCTACATCGGCCGCCACGGCACCGCCCGCGTCGCCAAAGCGGTGTTGGTGGGCGCCGTGCCGCCGCAGATGGTCAAATCGGACAGCAACCCGAACGGCTTGCCGATGTCGGTGTTCGACGGCATCCGCAGCGCCGTGCTGGCCGACCGCTCGCAGTTCTTCAAGGACCTGACCTTGCCGTTCTACGGCTACAACCGCGACGGCGCCAAGGTTTCACAGGGCGTGCGCGATACCTTCTGGGCACAAGGCATGCAGTGCGGCATCAAGAACGCCTATGACTGCATCAAGCAATTCTCGGAAACCGACTTCACCGAAGACCTGAAAAAGATCGACGTGCCGACCCTGTTCGTGCACGGCAGCGACGACCAGATCGTGCCGATCGACGCCGCCGCCAAGGCCGCCGTCAAGCTGGTCAAGAACGGCACCCTGAAGATCTACGAAGGCGCCCCGCACGGCTTGCCGACCACCCACAAGGACAAGCTCAACGCCGACCTGCTGGACTTCCTCAAGTCCTGACGCTAGCGGTGCCGGCCGCGCGCCGGTACCTCTATCGGGTAATCCATTTCCCTCCCCAATGCACTTTCCACGTCACTCTTTCGGATAAGGGATTATCCGGCCGCGCGCCGGATAATGACAGTACCGGGTGCCCCTTGCCGATTGCGGCGCGGAACAATTTGAAAGCACATCATGAGCAACGAAAAATCCTCCGACATCCTGCAAGACTTCGGCGCGCTGGCCAACGTGCGCATCGGCCTGAGCGCGGAAGTGCGCTCGCAAGGCGTGCGCGCGCTGAACCGCCTGCTGGCCCACACCATGGCCATGCGCGACGCCTACAAGAAAGCGCACTGGCAAACCTCGGGCGCCACCTTCCATCAACTGCACCTGCTGTTCGACAAGCACTACACCGAACAGGTCGCGATCATGGACGCCATCGCCGAGCGCGTGCAGACCCTGGGCGGCGTGACGTTCGCGCTGGCACAGGACATCGCCGACGAGTCGACCATCTCGCGCACCGCCCCGCGCGGCCGCGAGTCGGCCCTGGCCCAACTGAGCCGTCTGCTCGATGCGCACGAAACCATCCTGGTCGAAGCGCGTCCGCTGGCGCGCGCGGCAGCCGAGGCCGGCGACGACGGCACCAACGACCTGATCGTCAGCCAGGTGGTGCGCAGCAATGAACTGCAAAGCTGGTTCATCGGCGAGCACCTGGCGGCGCAGACACAGCCCGCCAAATAGCAATGCCCACGCCCATGGATAACACGGCGGTATTGGCGCTCGACAACGAGCAACTGTACCGCCGCTTGCAGGAGGAAAAGGCGCGCCGGCTGCAAGCGGAGGAAGCGCTGCAGCACGCCACGGAAGAACTGGCACGGCTGGCCCGCATCACCTCCATGGGCGAGTTCGCCGCATCGATCGCGCACGAGGTCAACCAGCCGCTGGCGGCGATGGTGCTGCACGCCGAAGTCGGCCTCAACGCCCTGACGCAACAGCCGCCGCAGCCCGAGCAGGCGCGCGACGCCCTGAAACTGATCCTGCACATCGGCGCGAGCGCCGGCGACGTCATCCGCAGCATCCGCGGCATGTCGAGCAAGACCAGTCCCGTTCCCACATTGTTCCCGGTCGACGACGCGCTGCGCGAAGTGCTGCGCCTGCTGCGCGCGGAGCTGTATAAACACCGTATCGAAGTCTGCGACGGCCTGGCGCTGGGCGAGCACCAGCTGCACGCCGACCGGGTGCAGTTGCAGCAAGTGATGATGAATCTGGTACTTAACGCCATCGAGGCGATGAAGGACGTGCACGACCGTCCCCGCAAGCTGGAACTGCGCTCGGCGCTGGCCGACATTTCCGGCACCTTGCGCATCAGCGTGGAAGACAACGGCGTTGGCGTGTCCGCCAAGCTGGCCGAGCGGCTGTTCGATCCGCTGTTCTCCACCAAGCCGGGCGGCACCGGGCTGGGCCTGTCGATCTGCCGCACGATCATCCACTCGCATGGCGGGCGCATCTGGAGCACTTCGCGCCAGCCGCACGGCACCGCTTTTCACATCAGTCTCAAGGGAAACACGACATGGACACCATCTCCATCCTGATCGCCGACGATCATCCGCTCATCCTCGCCGGGCTTAGCGCCCTGCTCAATTCGATGCCGGAGTTCCGGCTGCTGGCGCAGGCCGCCAACGGCTTGCAGGCGGTGGCGTTGTATCGCCAGCACCGGCCGGACGTGGTCATCATGGATTTGAGCATGCCGGAGATGCACGGTGTCGATGCGATCGGGCATATCCGCGCGTTCGATGCGGAGGCGCGCATTGTGATCCTGACGACTTATCAGGGCGATGAGGATGTGTTTCGCGGCTTGCGCGCGGGCGCCATGGCATATTTGTTGAAGGATAGCGGTTCGGAACAATTGGCCCGGTGCATACGGACGGTGGCGGTGGGGCAAAAGTTTTTGCCGCCGGAGGTGGCGGTCAAGCTGGCCGAGCGATCCGAGACGACCAGGTTGTCGCCCAGGGAGCTGGAAATATTGGCGCACCTGGCGACCGGCAAGAGCAACAAGATGATCGCGCGCAGTGCGGCAATCGAGGTGGGGACGGTGAAGTTCCACGTTAATAATATCTTGGCGAAGCTGAATGTCGCCAGCCGGACGGAGGCCGCGACCGTGGCGGCGCGGCGGGGTCTTTTGAGCGTTTTTTGATGGCGGGATAGGCCGCCGGTGGCGCGTGTATGGCGGATTACGGCGTTGCCTAATCCGCCCTTGTATCTTGATCGAGTTAGTGGTTAGCTACCATTAACTGAGGTGAGGGACATCCTGTATCCGCCCTGAAGGCTCGACCTTGTGACGTAGATTAGGCCCTTCACCTCTCCTCCACACCAATTATTTGACACTGGACGGTAGCCAAGGGCAAGGACCCTGTATGTACAAGGTGAGTGGGTGTGATTGATCAACTTCAAAATATTTTAGTTTATGTTCTATCTCGGCATTGATGTTTCCAAAGTAAAATTAGACTGCGCCTTGCGCAACGCTGACAGCGGCAAAGTAAAGACGAAGGTAATCCCAAACACAGCTGATGGGTTCAAAAAACTTTTGGAGTGGTTGACGAAGAACGACGCGCCGTCGCCACACATCATCATGGAGCCCACCGGTGTGTATCACGAGTTAGCTGCCTTCTTTTTTGTCGATGCTGGCCTTACTATTTCATTGGTTAATCCCGCCCAGCTTCGCGAATATGCTGGTGGACTGGGCGTGAGAACCAAGACCGATAAGATGGATAGCCAGGTCCTGGCTCGCTTTGGCACCGAGCGAAAGCCCGCACCCTGGCAGCCGCCTTCTGCTGCGGCCCGCACCCTCAAAGCCTTGCTGGCACGACGTGACGCCGTCGCGGACGATCTGCTGCGTGAGAAGAATCGACAGGAAAAACTGGAGGCCACTGAGACGCCCCAGTTGGTGACTGAGTCGGTGGAAGGGTCAATCAAATTCATCGAGGCCGAGTTAAAGCGCCTACAGCACTGCATCGATGACCTGATAGATAACGATCCGGACATGCGCGGGAAAAAAGAGTTGTTGAACTCCATTCCAGGCGTGGGGGAACGGGTCTCCAATCACATGACTTGCCTGCTCGCCGGGCGTGATTTTAAAAGTGGGGAGCAACTTGCTGCTTACCTTGGCCTGATTCCGGTCAGCTGGGAGTCCGGAACCTCAGTGCGCGTACCGCCACACATGTCCAAAGCCGGGCCGGCCCATTTGAGGAAGCTGTTGTACATGCCAGCAATCGTGGCGGTAAAGCGCAATCCACACATTAAAGCACTCTACGAGCGCTTGCTTGAGCGCGGCAAATCCAAAATGTCCGCCATTGGGGCCGCCATGCGCAAGCTCGCACATTTGTGCTTCGGTGTCGTCAAGACTGGACGGGCTTACGATAAAAATTTTGCCATTCTGTCTTGACGATCAAGACGGTATCTACTTTGGTTCCTTGCTGATTCCGGTTATTTGGCCGGGATCGGGGCCAGGGTTTTGTGGTCGCTGGTGGAGCGTGGCGCTGCTTTGTGGACCATCGTGTAGGCGTAGTCCACACCCATGCCGTACGCGCCCGAATGCTCGCGCACCACGGCCATCACCGCATCGTAGGTTTCGCGGTGCGCCCAGTCGCGCTGCCATTCCAGCATGACTTGCTGCCAGGTCACCGGCACCACGCCGGCCTGGATCATGCGCTGCATCGCGAAGTCGTGCGCTTCCTTGGTCGTGCCGCCCGATGCGTCCGCGACCATGTAGATTTCGTAGCCGCCCTCGAGCATCGCGCACAGTGCGAAACTGTTGTTGCACACCTCGGTCCACAGGCCCGACACGATCACTTTCTTCTTGCCGTTGGCGGCCAGCGCGTCGCGCACTTTCTGGTCGTCCCACGAGTTCATCGACGTGCGTTCCAGGATATCCTTGCCTGGGAAGACATCCAGCAGTTCCGGGTACGTATGGCCCGAGAACGATTCGGTTTCAACGGTGGTGATGATGGTCGGAATGTTGAAGATCTTGGCCGATTTGGCCAGCGCGACGGTATTGTTTTTCAGCGTCTGGCGGTCCATCGACTGGACGCCGAAAGCCATTTGCGGCTGCTGGTCGATGAAGATCAGCTGGCAGTTGGTAGGGGTCAGGACTTCGAGTTTTGGATTCATCATGATGGCTTCCATAGTGGGTAAAGGAGAACGACCATGTTAGGCGCTGGACCCGGCCAGCACCACTATCTAAATGTAGGCTCCGGCGGGCTGGCAACTCTGCTAAGCTGCCCGCTGAACATCACTACTATGGACCTGACATGACCACACCGGACGACACCGCGCAACGCGCGCAGCTGAACGCACTGGCGCGCGGCTTGCGCGACCTGCACAAGCAATTGCTGCACATCGAAACCCAATACTTCGGCGCGGTCGGCAGTCCGCTCGAGCTGTTGCAACTGGTGACCAACCATCCGCATTTCGCCTGGCTGCAAAAGCTGTCCGGCTTGATGGCGCAGATGGACGAGCGGCTCGACGAACCGGAACCGATCGCCGTCGCCGACGCGCTGGTGTTCCGCCGCGCGGTGGAGGCGCTGATCGGCCCGTCGGAAGAAGGCGACATGGAATTCCGCGCCAAGTACAACGCCCTGTTGCACGATGCGCCGGAAGTGGTCATGGCGCACGGCGCGGTGCGCAAACTGCTGGCCGCGATCGCCGCCGCGCCGGCCGCTTAACATAGCTGTACGGCGCCCGCTTACCGGCGGCGCCGCAACCAACGCTGCAGCCGCTGCCACCGCGACTGGCCGACATATGCCAGCGCGGCGGGAATCGCCAGCCTCACCCGCGTGCCGATCACCGGACTGTCGATCGCCAACGTGGCGCCGATCCGCGCGGCACGCTCGGCCATGCCCTGCAAGCCCCAGTGGCCGGCGCGTTTGCCATCGGACAGAATCTCGGCCGGAATGCCGTTGCCGTCATCGTCGACCTGCATGACGAATTGGTCGGGACTGTAGCTTAGCGTGACCTGGATCGATTTCGCGGCGGCGTGGCGGAAGGCGTTCATCAGCGCCTCGCGGCCGATGATATAGACCTCGCAGCTGACATCGGCCGTCAAGTGCAGCGCCCCGCCCTCCCTGCGCAGGCTGAACACGCTATGGTGGCTCTCCTGCAGCACCTCGCCGACGATCGCCAACCCGCGATCGAGATCGCCGTCGCTCATCGCGCTCGAACGCAAATCCTGCACTTCGTCGCGCCCTTCTTCGATCACGCGGTCGGCCAGCAGCAGCATGCGCTCCAGCCGCGCGCGCGTGGACGAATCATCCGGCATGGCGCTCATCGCATTCTGGAAGCCCAGCACCAGCCCCTGCACACTTTGCAGGAAGGTATCGTGCAAGGTGCGGGCGATACGCTCGCGTTCCGCCATGCGCTCGGCGATGCGCATGGTCGCCTGCCGCAGCCACAGCCGGTAAAGCAGGTACAAGGCGCCGGCCAGCGCCAGCGCGCACAGCGCGTAGAACAGCGGCGTTTGTCTAAAAGTCGGCAGGATGGTCAGCGTAATCGACGTGTCGCGCGTATTCCACTGGCCCAGCTGGTTGACGGCGGCAATGCGGAAACGGTAATCGCCTGGTCCCACATTGGTGTACGACACCGCACGGCGGCCGCCGGAATCCTGCCAGTCGGCATCGACACCTTCGAGCTGATACCGGAAATGCACCATTTCCGGCATGCTGTAGCTCAGCGCGGTGAACTCGATGCGGAACGAGGTTGTGCCCGGGTCCAGCCGCACCGCCTTGGTAAAGTCCAGGTAGCGCTTGCCCTTGGCCACCAGCGTTTCGACGACCACCTCCGGCGCATGCGGTGGGGCATGGGATTTGGTGGTGTCGAGACGGGTCATGCCGGTGGCGCCGACAAACCACAGCTGGCCATCGACGTCGGCCAGGGCGGTGGGCCGCCGGGTACTGGTGTCGGCAAAGCCCGGATAACCGTCCAGCACGCCGTACAGCGTGTATTTCAACGGTATGCCAGGCGCGCTGGTCGCCGCCCTCCAGTCGGCCGCCTTGACGTAGACGACGCCCTTGCTGCCGTTGAGCCAGCGATCGCCATTGGCGCCAACGACGGTGCCCGAGACACCGGCCAGCACATCGGGATCGGCGGCCGTCAGCCGATGGAAGACGCCGTCGCGCACCACCGCCAGGCCGCCAATGCCGCCGACGACGACCTGGTCGCCGGCGACGTGCAGATGGGTGATCGGGCCGGTATCGTTGTCCGCCGCCGGCCGGTAGCGTGTGACGCGGCCATGATCGAAATAAACGATCGATCCATCGTCGTAGCCGAGCCACAGCGTTCCTGGGCGCACGCCGGCTTCGCCCACAAATGAGCCCGGCGGCAAGCCCAGATCCGCCTGGCTGGTCCATTTTCCGTCCGCCAGCCGGAAAGCTCCCCGCCGTGCGACCGACACCCACACGCCGGCGCCATCGTCGAACACGCGCGTCACGCGCACGGGCTCGCTGGTATCGACCGGGGCCGGCGGATAGGCGATGCGCTCGGAGCGGTCGGAGTAGCGGCGTTCGAGCGCGTCGGGCCGGGCCAGCAGCAAGGCGCCGTCGCGGGCGTTGCCGATGGCGCCCGAACCGTCGCGCGGGAAGTGCTCGTCGAAGGCCTGGGCGCCGTCGGCCCGCAGCCGCCACACTTGTCCAGTCGGCAGGCTGAGCGCCAGCACGTGGCCGGTCGCGTCCAGCGCCAACTTGAAGGACCGTTCGCCGCCGGCCAGCTTGACTGGTGCCAGGCGGTTGTGACGGAACCTTTCCACGCCGGCCTGGGTGCCGATCCAGATGCTGCCGTCACGATCCTCGAACAGGATGTTGCCGGTCAAACTGCTGAGCTGCCAGGGCTGATCCAGCCGGCTGCGCGGCGCGGCGTTGGGCGCCATCTGGCGGCTGGGCATGGCGCCCACGCCTTCGCTGCGGCAGACACCGACCGGACAGGCCAGCGACCAAAAATTGCCATCGCGGTCGAACAGTCCGTTTTCCTGGCCCTGCGATTGCGCCAGCCAGGCCGGACGGGGCTTCCGCGGTCCGCGATGCTGGTCGGGAACCGGTATCAACCTGTCGTGCATATCCTGCCACAGCCGGCCATCCGGCGACTCGATCAGGTTGACGGTATGCTTATGCTGGGCTTGCACTTGCCGGAAGGCCTTGGCGCCGGCCGGCATCACGTACAACGCGTGCCCGACGGCCACCCACATCTGTCCGTACTGGTCGGCGACCACGTTCGACACTTCGCCGGCCGGCAAGCCCAGTTCCGTCCCGATGTTGCGCCAGGCGCCGCCGCGCAGTTGCAGCAGCGCGCTGGTGGTGGCGACCCACAACTGGCCGTGTTCATCGGTCGTGGCGCTGGTGACCGGCCCGAGCGGCTGTGCGTCGACCAGATCCGGGTAATGGGTGATGTGTCCACGGTGCAGGCGGCTCAGGCCACCGAACAGGTAGCCGATCAGCAGATCGCCGTCGCGCAGCGCCGTCAGCGCCGTCACCGGACGCTTGGGTGCGGTCTCGCCGTTCAATGCCTCGAAGCGCCGGAAGCGCATGCCGTCAAAGCGGTAGAAACCGTCGACGCTGCCGATCCACAACCAGCCATCGGCGGTCTGCGCAATCGACGACACCTGGGCCGGCGCGCCATCCTTGCCGGTCCAGATATCGTGATGCAGCTCATCGAGCGGGATCTTGCCATCCAGCGCCATCGCGTTTGCCGACGCAAATACAAACAACACGATCAGGCGACGTAGCGACAGCAACATAAGGGTCATACCGAGCGGGAAAATTTAACAATCCGCCATGATAGGCCATTTTCCCGGCGGCCAACATGGCGGCCTCTGCCGCGATAATGAAATAGCTATCGAAATCATAGGAACAATAAAATTTACCAATGACGTGCGGCGGCGTAAGCTGTCAACTCTTCACCAGCCCAAACGAGTACCATCATGAACAAGTCAAAGCCCGCCGCAACGGTCCGTCCACTTCCGCTCAGCGGTGTCCTACTCGCGCTCGCTTACGCCGCAGGCATGCTGGGCGGCGAAATGCTGGGGTGGGCCCTATTCGCCGTCGGCGCGGGTGCCTGGATGATGGCGGACGGCAGGACGGTGGTCCGCATGCTGACGCGGCGCACGCCCCACCACACCCAGCGCCTGATTACTTACAGCACGCCGCCGGCCATCGCACTGCTCGCCTACATGACCCTGGCCGGCGGCGCGGCCGATGCGGTCGTCGGCGGCGCCCTGGCGTTGCACGCCTTGCTGGTGTGGGTGGTATTGATGGGTGCGGCCTACGCTGTTTCTCAAGAAACAGCGGTAAGCCAGCGGATTTAAAGCGGATTTCGCAGATATCCACACCAACTGTGGATAACGTTGTGAATAACCCCCACTTGACAGCAGAGAACGCCTTTAACGACGGGGGTTTTAATAAAATGCCCAATCCGAAGGCAGATTTTTTCCCCAATAAAATCAATCACTTACAAGATCAAAAATTTTGACGCCCGCACTTTTCGAGGTCGCTTGAAAAATATTTTTCTGTGCATAAGTAGGGACGGAGACAACTATGTCACGCCGCGCAGGGGAATCCTTTGACAAAAGTACGTGTGAGGAATAGTGTGGCTCTGGAGGTACGCATGACCTTCATAGACTCGCCTCGGGATTAAATGCATGAACCAGAATGATGATGACACGGATTGGATGATAGAAGACGAGGTTGCGCCAGTCGGCGCGCCCCAGGGAGGGACGCCGTCGGCGCCGCCGCCGTGGCGCGTGCTGATCGTGGACGACGACGTCGACGTTCACGTGGTCACCAAGTTCTCACTTAGCAATGTGTGCTTCCTTGGACGTCGACTCAGCTTCCTGCACGCCTACAGCGGCGAGGAAGCGCTCAACACACTGCGCAACACGCCGGACATCGCGCTGGTGTTGCTGGACGTCATCATGGAGACCAGCGACGCCGGCCTGAATGTCGCCCGCCAGATCCGCGACACGCTGCATAACCAGCTGGTGCGCATCGTGTTGCGTACCGGCCAGCCGGGACAGGCGCTGGAACACAGCATCATCCTCGATTACGACATCAACGATTTCTGGTGCAAAACCGACCTGACCACGCGCAAGCTGTTCACGACGGTGATCTCGTCGCTGCGCGCCTATAACGGTTTGGAAGAGGCGCACCGGCAAACGGTGGCATTGCAGACCGAGCTCGACCACGCGCATCGCCTGCTGTGCGCCGTCGACCAGCATGCCATCATCATGACGCTGACCCGGGGCGGTAAGATCGCGACGGTCAACGACAAGTTCGGCAACGTGTTCCAGTTCGCGCGCGACGAGGTCATCGGCGGCGACCTGCGCCTGCTGCATCCGCCGCCCTACCCGCAGGATCAACTAGCCGACGCGTTGCAGGCGATCAAAGAGGGGGAAAGCTGGACCGACGTCGTGACCGCGTGGCGCCGCGACGGCCAGGAAGTGCGCTTGCGGGTGAGCGTCAGCGCCCTCGAAGAACCGGCCACGCCCTACATTGTCGTGGCCAGCGTTTTGCAATCGATCAAGAAATCCTCCTAAGTGACGGATTGTTAAAGCACTTTTGGGGATATCCACAGCCTCTGTGGATATCTATGTGGAAAACACCCCATTGACAACGCGGGAGCCCTGTAACGGCGCGGCTTTCGACAAACTGCCCATCCAAAAGGCAAAATTAAACCCCTTAAAAATCAATGACTTGCGGCATCATCGATTGTTAAACGAAATTATTTCAAAAAAATTCTTGTCAACATGATGTGTGCATAACTAAACACGATTTCGGTTCGTTCGCCAGCTCAATGATGCTGCTTGCGGCGTTGCTCTGGATTCAGCAATACACGTTCGATCACCGTTGGGGCGACGTTATGGGATTTCATGTACTCGATCGCACAAATCGTATTGAAGCTCGCTTGCACGGTGATGCCACGTTCGACGACGGCGCTGCTTTGCTCATCGTGTCGCTGCTGATGGAAGTCGGTTCCGGGAACGGATTCCAGGCGGGGAGATAGGAGTGCGTTCATCATGATCCTTAGCAAGAGGTTGAGGGATTTTGATCCCGATCAAAGTGACGTGCAACGGGAGTATGAGCGACAGCACCTCAAAGTCAATGTCAGCTTCGTATCATTCCTAAATTAAAATATTGCTCTAGCGAACGCAATGGACACGGGGCAATAACCGGGGCGATAATAACCGGATGATGATCGAGACGCCGCGCCCCCGCCCTACTTCACTGTTTGATTTGTTCCTGTCGTTCACCATTTTGGCCTTGCAGGGCTTCGGCGGCGTGCTCGCGGTCGTGCAGCGCGAGATGGTCGAGCGCAAGCGCTGGCTGACGCAGGACGAGTTTGTCGAGGATTGGGCGGTCGCCCAGATCATGCCGGGGCCTAACGTTGTCAATCTGTCCCTGATGATCGGCAGCCGCTACTACGGCCTGCGTGGCGCCATGACTGCGCTGGCCGGAATGCTGACGGTGCCACTGATGGTCGTGCTGTGCCTGGCGCTGCTGCATGCACAATACGCCCACCATCCGGGCGTCGCCGGGGCGCTGCGCGGCATGGCGGCAGTGTCGGCCGGCATGATCGCAGCGACCGGCGTAAAGCTGGCCTCGGCGCTGCGCAAGCATCCGCTGCCGATGTGGCTGACCGGACTGATCGCCATACTATGCGTTGGCTTTGTCGTGGTCATGCGTTTGCCGCTGGCCTACACCTTGCTGATCCTCGGCAGCATCGCCGTCACGCTGACCTACCGCACGATGAAAGCGAAGTCGCCATGACTGCCGCGCCCATCCATATCGTGCTGAGCTTTGCCGATTGGCTGAACCTGTTCGGCCATTACATGCTGCTGTCGCTGCTGTCGATCGGCGGTGCGATCTCGACCACGTCTGAGATGCACCGCTTTCTGGTCGAGGAGCATCATTGGCTGACGCAATCCCAATTCAACGACTCGATCGCCATCGCCCAGGCCGCACCGGGGCCGAATGTGCTGTTCGTCGCGCTGATGGGCTGGAACGTGGGATTGAACGCCGGTAGCTATACGGCGGCGTTTGCCGGCGTGGCGGTGACGATGTTCGGCGTTCTGTTGCCCAGCACGACGTTGACGTATCTGGCCGCGCGCTGGGGCCATCGCAACCGCGAACTGCTGGGCGTGCGGGCGTTCAAGCAAGGCATGACGCCGGTGGTGGTGGGATTGATGGTGTCGGTGGGGATTATCCTGGGCAGCGCCAACAGCAACTGGACCACCGACTGGCCGTTGTGGCTGTTGTCGGTGGTGGCGGGCGTGATCATCTGGCGCACGCGGCTGCACTTGCTGTGGTTGCTGGGTGCGGGCGCCGCGCTGGGTTGGTACGGCTTGGTGTAAAAACCCGGCGCGGCCAATGACAACTACTTGTTCTGGTAGCCCCCGTAATACTTGACGGGACTCCAGTCCGGCTGCACCGCCGGCACGACCGGCGCCAACTGCTGGTACTCGGGCGCGGCGTACACCACCTTGCCGTTGACGATGGTCAGGCTGCTTTCCAGGTTCTTGATCTTCTCGACATCCATCGAGAAATAATCCTGCGGCAAGATCACCACGTCCGCGTACTGTCCCTTGGCCAGCGTGCCCTTGAGTTTTTCCTCGCCGCTCATCCAGGCACTGCCCTGCGTCATCAGCTTCAGCGCCTGATAGCGGCTCAGTACGTCACCAGGCTGCCACAGGCTCAAGCCGCCAGCCGTTTTGCCCGTCACCGCCCAGTAGATCGACGGCCACGGACCGTAGCTGCTGACGCGCGTGCCGTCCGTGCCCAAACCGACCGGAATCTTCATCTCCAGCATCTTCTTGATTGGCGGCATCTGGCGGGTTTGCGCGCCGTACTGCTTCCAGTACAGCTCGCCCTGGAAGTGCATGCGGTTTTGCACCGCGATACCACCGCCCAGCGCTTTCACGCGCGCCAGTTGCTTGTCGCTAATGGTTTCAGCATGGTCGAAGAACCAACGCAGGCCGTTCAGCGGCGTATCCTGGTTGACCTTTTCGATCACCGACAGGTCGCGGTCGATACTCTCGTCATACGTGGCGTGGATGCGGAACGGCCAGCGGTTCTTGATCAGCAGGCGCAGCACCGGCTCGAGTTCGCTTTCCATCTGCGCCGGCATGTTCGGCCGCGGCTCCAGGAAGTTTTCGAAGTCGGCCGCGCTCCACACCAGGTTCTCGCCGCCGCCCTCGGTGTTGTAGCCGTTGGCGTAGAACAGGTGATCGTTCTTGTCCGGCTTGGTCTGCGTCAGCCAGCGCTGGTAGTCTTCCAGCTCCTTGCCCGGTTTCTGCGCGAACAGATAGTAGGAAGTGCGCACCGTCAACTTGCCGTTCTTGGCCAGCTCCAGGCTGACCGCGTAATCGTCCGGATACGCCTGCCCGCCGCCGCCGGCATCGATGGCGCTGGTGATGCCCAAGCGGTTCAGTTCGCTGTAGTACTGCTGCGTGGAATTGATCTGCTGCTCGCGCGGCAACACGTTGGTCTTGGCCAGGGTGGTGTACAGGATCATCGCGTTCGGCTTGGCGATCAGCAGGCCGGTCGGCTTGCCATCGGCGCCGAGCTCGACCACGCCGTCCTGATATTTGGTGTCGGCGTTGTAACCCAGGGTGGCGATCCCCTTCTGGTTGACGAAGCCGAGGCCGTACAGATACAGGATGAAGACCGGCTTGTCCGGCACCGCCTCGTTGATTTCCGCCAGGGTCGGCAAGCGCTTTTCCTCGAACTGGAATTCGTTCCAGCCGCCGACCACCTTGACCCAGGCGCCGTCCGGCGTGCGCGCGGCCTGTTCCTTGAGCATTTGCAACGCCTTTTTCAGCGACGTCACGCCATCCCAGCGCAGCTCGGCGTTGTAGTTCAAGCCCTCGCGGATGATGTGCAGGTGGGAATCGTTGAGGCCGGGAATGACGGTTTTGCCGCCGGCGTCGATCAACTGCGTGTTGGCCGATTTGAGTTTGAGGATGCTGGCGTTGCTGCCGACGGCTTCGATCTTGCCGTCCTTGATGGCGAGCGCCTGGGCGAAGGCGCCCTCCTTCGTCATCGTGGCGATCTTGCCGTTGGTGATGATCAGATCCGTGGCCGCCTGCGCCAGGGTGGACATGCCGGCGGCGTGGATCAAGGTGACTGCCAAAGCAAGCTGCTTCAATTTCATGTACTACTCCTAAAAATAATGGGCCGACGCGGAACGAATCCGCGCCGGCCCACCTCAGAAGCCAACGAATCGAGCAAGCCCGGTTCGATTAGTCCTTGAGGGCTTCGACCGCGAAGGTCAGGGTAACGTCGTCGCCGACGTTCGGTGCGTATTTGCCTGCGTTAAATTCGGTGCGCTTGATGGTGGCGGTGGCGTTCGCGCCGCAAGCCAGTTTCTTCATCATCGGGTGGTCGGCGCACTTGAACCCGGTCACGGTCAGGGTCACCGGCTTGGTGACGCCCTTGACGGTCAGGTTGCCTTCGATAGTCGACGGTGCGTCGCCCTTGAAGTTGACCTTGGTCGACTTGTAGGTGATGGTCGGGAACTTGGCGGTGTCGAGGAAATCCTCGCCCTGGATGTGCTGGTCGAACAGTTTCGAACCGGTATCGACCGATTTGGTGTCGATGGTCGCTTCTACCGAGCCGGTCTTGGCGGCGCGGTCGATCGTGATCTTGGCGCTGGTGTTGTTGAAACGGCTCGTCTGCAACGAGTAGCCGAAATGGCTATACGAGAAGCTCGAGAAGGTGTGGTTGGCATCGGACGAGAACGTCTCAGGTGCGGCAACGGCGGACATCGAGATACCAGCGGCGACCAGCAGGGCAAAGATTTTTTTCATTGTAGAACTCCAGAATGTTGACATACGGATGAGAACGCGACGGGGATGGTTTTGCCACCTCGCAAATGTTCTCGAGTGCGAACGATTATGCTCGCGACATCTAAAGTTGTAAAACGAAAAATTTACCGCGTTACTATCGATAAAATCGATCATAGCGGAGTTTGGGAGAAGGCGAATCCGCCAAAAGGCGGAGGGAGGATGCGGCTGATGAGTTTCGGGGAGGGAGATTACGGCGTTCCGCCTAAACCGCCCTAGTGCCTCTGGAATTACGCAGCCGCCGCGTGCGGCGCCGGATGATGCAGAATACTACTCAACAAACGCTGCTCGAGCGCCGCGAACGCGGCATTGCCCCGCGCCCTCGGACGCGGCAAATCGACCTTCAAATCCAGCGTGATGCGGCCATCCTCGATCAGCACCACGCGATCGGCCAAGGCCAGCGCTTCCTGCACATCGTGGGTGACCAGCACCGCCGTGAAGCCGCGCTGCAGCCACAACGCCTCGATCAACTGCTGCATCTCGATGCGCGTCAACGCATCCAGTGCGCCGAGCGGTTCGTCGAGCAGCAGCAACTGCGGCTCGTGCAGCAAGGCCCGCGCCAGCGCCACGCGCTGCCGCTGGCCGCCGGACAGCTCCGCCGGCCAATCGTCGGCGCGTTCGGCCAGCCCCACCGTCGACAAGGTCGCCGCCGCCGCGTTCAGGGAGCGCGGCAAGCCTAACGCCACATTCTCCAGCACCGTCTTCCACGGCAGCAGGCGCGCCTCCTGGAACATGATGCGGATGCTGGCGCCGATGGCGCCTTTGCCGATCGCGATGCTGCCCTCGTCGGCCGTTTCCAACCCGGCGATCGCGCGCAGCAAGGTACTCTTGCCGCAACCGCTGCGCCCCACCACGGCGACAAACTCGCCCGGTTCAAGCTCCAGCCGGACATTCTTCAACACCTCACGCTCGCCGAAGGATTTGCTCAAGCCTTCCAGCGCCAGCGACACGCCCTGGCGCTTGGCCGGCGCGGGCGCCGGTATCGATGCGCTTTGCTTGCCCGGCCGGGACAGGCCCGGGACATCGAATAATGCGGTCGAAATGTTCATCTCATCTACTCCATCAAATCAGCGGTAGGCTGGATTCCAGCGCAGGAAGCGCTTTTCCAGACCACGCGACAGCAGGTCGGCCGCCTTGCCCAACAACGCATATAACAGTATCCCGACCAGCACCACATCCGTTTGCAGGAATTCGCGCGCATTCATCGTCATGTAGCCGATGCCCGCCTGGGCGGAAATCGTCTCGGCCACGATCAGCAGCACCCAGACGAGACCCAGCGAAAAGCGCACACCGACCAGTATCGACGGCAGCGCCGCCGGCAGGATCACGTCGCGGTACAGCGGCCAGCCGGACAGCCCATAGCTGCGCGCCATCTCGATCAAGCCCTGGTCGGCCGAGCGGATGCCGTGGAAGGTATTCAGATACACCGGGAAGAACACGCCCACCGCCAGCAGGAACAATTTGGCCGTTTCGTCGATGCCGAACCACAGGATCACCAGCGGTATGAGTGCCAGCGCCGGGATGTTGCGCACCATTTGCAGCGTGGTGTCGAGCAGCGTTTCGGCGCGGCGGGAGCTGCCCGTCAACAGGCCAAGCGCCAGACCCAGTCCGGCGCCGATGGCGAAGCCGCTGATGGCGCGCCACAGGCTGGTGCGAAGGTGCACCCACAACTCGCCCGACGCCGCCAGCGTCCAGAAAGCCTTGGCGACCGCCCACGGCTCCGGCAGGATGCGGCTCGACAGCCAGCCCAGTTGCGACGCCGCCTGCCAGCCGGCGATCAGCAGCACCGGCAGGATCCACGGCGCGAACACACTGCTTTGCGTGCGCCCGCCAGCGCCGGCCGCACCCTTGCGTGCGGTTTTACGGGCGCTCTTGACCAGCGGTTGGGGTAAGACGGCCGCCATCTCAGGCCGCCTTTTTAGGCACGATATCGCTGGCCATCACTTCGCCGAACGGACCGCTCAGCGACTGCTCGCCCACGGCCTTGCCTTTGCCCAGCAACGGGAATACCAGCTCGGCGAAGCGGTACGACTCCTCCAGATGAGGGTAGCCCGAGAAGATGAAGGTGTCGATGCCCAGATCGGCGTATTCCTGGATGCGCGCGACCACCGTTTCGGCGTCGCCGACCAGCGCCGTGCCGGCGCCACCGCGCACCAGGCCCACGCCGGCCCACAAGTTGGGCGAGACTTCGAGCTTGTCGCGGCGGCCGCCATGCAAGGCGGCCATGCGCTGCTGCCCGACCGAATCCATCTTGCCGAACGCCGCCTGCGCCTTGGCGATGATGTCGTCGTCCAGATGGCTGATCAATTCGTCGGCGGCGCGCCATGCGGCTTCGTTGGTTTCGCGGACGATCACGTGCAAGCGTATGCCGAACTTCACGGTGCGGCCATGCTTGGCGGCGCGCGCGCGGATGTCGGCGATCTTCTCGGCGACGGCGGCCGGCGGTTCACCCCAGGTCAGGTAGACGTCCATCTGTTCGGCCGCCAGTTCGTGCGCCGGCTCCGAGGAGCCGCCGAAGTACAGCGGCGGATACGGTTTTTGCACCGCCGGATACAAGGTCTTGGCGCCCTTGACCTTGATATGCTTGCCCTCGAAATCGTAACCGGCGTCGCCACCCTCGCCCGCCAGCGACGCGCGCCAGACGCGGATGAATTCATCCGAAATTTCATAGCGCTTGGCGTGGTCGGCGTACAGGCCGTCCGCTTCCAGTTCGCCCTGGTCGCCGCCGGTAACGACGTTGATCAACAGGCGACCGTTGGACAAACGGTCGAAGGTGGCGGCCATGCGCACGGTCAGGCCGGGCGTGGTCAGGCCGGGACGGATGGCGACCAGGAACTTGAGCTTTTGCGTGACGCTGATCAGCGAAGAGGCGACCACCCAGGCGTCCTCGCACGAGCGTCCGGTCGGCAGCAGCACGCCGTCGTAACCCAGGGTGTCGGCGGCAACCGCACACTGTTTCAGGTAGTCGGCATCGACCGGGCGCGCGCCCTTGGAAGTGCCAAGATAGCGGCTGTCGCCATGGGTCGGGATAAACCAGAAGATATTCAAAGACATGATGTACTCGATTCCTTTATTGCGCCGCCAGCTGTTTCGCTGGCAGTTGTGCGTCCTTGACCACGATAGGTTTCGGGATCAGTTTGAGACTGGAGAAAGCGTCGGCCAGCTTTTGCTGCTGTTGCAGCACGTCGGCGGTGATCGGCTTGACGCCGTAGGCATAGCGGGAGGCCGCCAGCGCCACCACTTCCGTATCGAGCCCGGTCTGTGTGGACAGGATGGTGGCGACTTCCTTCGGATTCTTGGCGCCCCATTCGTCGACCTTGCCGATTTCCTCTAGCACGATGCGCACCACTTCCTGATTCTTCTCGGCGTACGGACGCGCGGCCAGATAGAACTGGTGGTTGGCGACCAGGCCTTTGCCGTCGGCCAGAACACGCGCGCCCAACTGCTTCTCGGCGGCGGCCAGGAACGGGTCCCAGATCGCCCACGCATCGACACTGCCGCGTTCAAACGCGGCGCGCGCGTCGGCCGGCGGCAGGAAGACGATATCGATTTCCTTGTAGCCGACGCCCGCCTTTTCCAGCGCCTTGACCAGCAGGTAGTGCACGTTGGAGCCCTTGTTCAAGGCGACCTTCTTGCCCTTCAACTCGGCCAGGCTGCGTATCTTCGAATCCTTCGGCACCACGATCGCCTCGCTGGCGGGCGAAGGCGGCTCGTTGCCGACATAAACCAGGTTTGCGCCGGCGGCCTGCGCAAAGATCGGCGGCGCTTCGCCGACGGTGCCGAAATCGACGCTGCCGACGTTCAGCCCTTCCAGCAGCTGGGGCCCGGCCGGGAATTCGGTCCATTTGACGGTGATGTTCTTGGTCGCCAGACGCTGCTCCAAGGTGCCGCGCCCTTTTAGAAGCGTCAAGGTGCCGTATTTCTGATAGCCGATGCGGATAATCTGCGCTTCCGGCTTGGCCTGCGCCGCCGCGAGGGTCGGAGCGCCTGCCGCCAGCACGCCGGCGGCAAACAGCAGACCCAATGTGTAGCGGCGGGCGGCGCGTTTTTGTTCGATACTCATGAATTCTTCCTTGAAGATTGACTTAGCTCGCCAGGCGAACCGGTTCGGCCTGCACCACATAGCTGTCGCCGATACGGCCGCTGAGCGCATTCAAGCCGGCTGCCAGGGCCTCGACGCCGGCGTCCACGCGCCAGGAAATCGCCTGGTCCAGCGCCAGCCCGGAGCCTTCGACCCAGACTAGTTGCTGCGACGTGGCGTAGACGCTGGTCAGCACGTGGCGCGCGTCGAGCGCGTGCAGCACGGGCCGCAGCGCATAATCCAGCGCCAGCATGTGCGACTGGCTGCCACCGGTGGCCAAAGGCAGCACCAGTTTGCCCGCCAGGCCGTCCTGCGGCAGCAGGTCGAGGAAGGCTTTCAAAATGCCCGTGAACGAGGCTTTATAGACCGGCGTGGCGATCACCACCGCATCGGCGGCCGCCACTGCGGCCAGTGCCCGCTTGATGGCCAGGTCCGAGGTATCGGCGTGCAGCAGCGCCTGGGCTGGCAGGTCGCGCACCTGAACCTTGCTGTGGCGATGGCCGTGCAGGGCCAGTTTTTCGCCGACATGATCCAGCAAACGGCCGGTGCTCGATGTCGCCGCAGGGCTGCCGCCTATAAGAAGAATGCTCATGCTCTGGTCCCCATTGATGTTGTGGCGACCAGAATAAATCCGCATACTTGAAATCAAAACGAATAGTTTTACGCTTTGATATGCGGATAACGTTCCATGATTTTTCCGAATAAGGTAAATTGAATTCCTTCTACCCCTCCAAACAATAGTCTCAGGACCCGAAATGGAAAGCACGCTTCTGCACTGGCTGGACCAAACCGATATCCCGTACGATCTGGCCGAGCACCCACCGGTGCACACCATCGAGGAGGCGCTTGCCGCCGCCCCGTCGATGCCAGGGCTGATGACCAAGAATATCTTCGCGCGCGACGGCGCCGGAAAAAGGCACTTTCTGATCATCGTGCCATTTAATAAGCGCATCGACCTGGCGGCGCTGGCGCGCGCGCTGTCATCGACAAAACTCGGCATGGCCTCGCCGGAGCGGTTGATGAAGCACCTGGGCACCGTTCCGGGCTCGGTCAGCATCCTGGCGCTGATCAACGACAGCGAGGGCGCCGTCGAAGCGGTGATCGACAAGGCGGTGTGGGAAGCACCCGCCGTCCAGGCGCATCCCTTGCGTAACACGGCCACGGTCTCCATGCCCCACGAAACGCTGGAGCGCTTCCTCGAATACACCGGTCACTTGCCGCGTGTACTGGAGGTTCCAGGGCAGCTCACTTCCTGACGACAGCCATAGCTAGTTTTCCGCATAAGGAAAGCCGGATTTCTTCGTGTACGGCTTAAGGGGGCGGGTGCAATACTGGCGGCACCGATACCCTTAAACGGACATACCATGTCTAAAGCTTTACTTAAAACGGCGGCGCATCCGGCACAGGACGCGGCACCGGACCCACTGGGCGTCGCCACCGATCTGGCCAAACGCCTGGCGGAAACAGCCAACGCCCGCGACCAGGCCGGCGGCCATGCCGCCCAGGAGCGCGAATGGATACGCGAATCCGGCCTGCTCACACTATCGATTCCCACCGCTTTCGGCGGCCAGGGCGCCGACTGGCCCACCGTCTACCAGGTGATACGCATCGTGGCCCGTGCCGACAGCGCGCTGGCGCACGTCCTCGGCTTCCATTACCTGCAATTGGCGGGCGTGGACCTGTATGGCACGCCGCAACAGCAGCGCCGCTTCCTCACCCAGACCGTCGAGCAGAATCTGTTCTGGGGTAACGCCCTCAATCCACTGGACCGCCGCACCACGGCTGTGGAAGCCGACTACGGTTTCGTACTCGATGGCGTCAAGAGTTTCTCGTCCGGCTCCGTGGGCTCCGACTGGCTGACCATCTCGGCCTGGCATGCGGAGACCGAAACCGCCTTGATCGGCGTGCTGCCGACGCGCCAGGAAGGCGTGACCGTGCAACCCGACTGGGACGCCTTCGGCCAGCGCCAGACCGACAGCGGCAATGTCCACTTCAACCAGGTCGCGCTGCCGTCCACGCAGGTGCTGCAGGCGCCGGGCCACACGCCGACCGCGCGCGCGACCTTGCGTTCGCAGATCGCGCAGCTGATCATGACCAATCTGTATCTGGGCATTGGCGAAGGCGCCTTCGAGGCGGCGCGGGCCTACACGTTGAACGAGGCGCGGCCATGGTTCGCCTCCGGCGCGGCGTCGGCCGCGGCCGATCCGCTGATCCAGCACCGCTTTGGCCAGTTGTGGCTCAAATTGCGGCCCGCCGCAGTACTGGCCGACCACGCGGCGCATGAGCTGGACCGGCTGTTCCGGCTTGGGAATGCAGTCACCGCCCGCCAGCGCGGCGAACTTGCCGTGGCCGTGGCCGAGGCCAAGGTGCTGGCCCATACCGCCGGCATCGATGTCAGCAACCAGATGTTCGAACTCACGGGTGCGCGCTCGACGTCGGCCAAGTATGGCTACGACAGATTCTGGCGCAACGTCCGCGTACATACCCTGCACGACCCGGTCGATTACAAAATCCGCGATCTCGGACGCTATGCCCTCGATGGCACGGTGCCCGACCCTACGGCCTATTCCTGATGACGACACCATTGATTAATATTACCCACGCGAGCAAAGCCTTCGCGCTGCCCGCTGGCGGCGCGTTCCACGCCGTGCGCGACGTCTCGCTGTCGGTCGACCAGGGCGACATCTTCGGCTTGATCGGCAAAAGCGGCGCCGGCAAATCCACGCTGCTACGCCTCATCAACCTGCTCGAGCGGCCCGACCAGGGCCTGATCGAGGTCGATGGCCGCGAGCTGACCTCCCTCAACAAACGCGATCTGCGCGACGCCCGCCGCAACATCGGCATGATCTTCCAGCAGTTTAATCTACTGCAAAACGCCAGCGTGTTCGACAACGTCGCCTTCCCGTTGCGCATCCACGGCGGACTGACGGCCGAACGCATCACCACCCGCGTCAACGAATGCCTGGAGCTGGTCGAATTGGGTGGCAAATCGGCCAGCTATCCGGCGCAGCTTTCCGGCGGCCAGAAACAGCGCGTCGCCATCGCCCGCGCGCTGGCCAGCGGACCGGCCGTGTTGTTATGCGACGAGCCGACTTCCGCGCTGGACGCCGAAACCACGCGCGCCCTGCTTGCCACCCTGCGCGACATCAACCACCGCCTGGGCGTCACCATCGTGATCGTCAGCCATGAGCTGTCGGTGATCGGCGAGATCTGCAACCGGGTCGCCGTCATCGAAGACGGCGCCATCGCCGAACAATTCGCGCTGGACGACGCGGCAAGCCTCACGGTCCCGCGCAAAACCGCGTTGGGTCGCGAACTGGCGCAGCATGGCGCGGCCACGCTGGGCATCGCCGACGCCGCCGGCCGCGCCTTTGCGGCCAACCGGGAGAGCGCCCATGTTTGATTCCATCAGCTCCCTCAGCGTCTCGGCGGTCAACATCATTGCGATGCTGCCCGAAATGTGGACCGCCCTCGGCCAGACCTTGACGATGCTGGGCATCGGCCTGTCGGCGGCGGTGCTGATCGGCGGCCCGCTCGGCATCCTGCTGTTCCTGGTGGCCGACGGCCAGTCGCTGCAAAACCGTCCCGCCGCGCTGGTACTGGGCTGGTTCGTCAACACCGTGCGCTCCTTCCCCTTCATCATCCTGCTGGTGGCGCTGGTGCCGTTCACCCGCATCATCGCCGGCACCTCGATCGGCCCATTGGCCGCCGCCGTGCCGCTGTCGTTTGCCGCCATCCCCTACTTCGCCCGCATGGTGGAGCAGAACCTGCGCGAAGTGCCGCGCGGCGTCGTCGAGGCGGCGCACGCGATGGGCGCGTCGGAACTGCAAATCGTTCTGCGCGTACTGCTGGTCGAAGCGCGCTCCGGACTGGTGCTGGCGCTGACCGTGCTGTCGATCAGCTTCCTGTCCTATTCCGCCGTCGCCGGCGTGGTGGGCGGCGGCGGCATCGGCGACCTGGCGATCCGCTACGGCTACTACCGCTTCGAGACCGACATCATGGTCGCCACCGTCGCCATCCTGATCGTCATGGTGCAAGTGATCCAGTTCACCGGCAACCGCATCGCCAAACGTATCGATAAACGCTAGAGGAAAACAATATGAACACCCCGAATCGCCGTCAACTGCTGCTGGCAGCACTGCTCATCGCCGCCGGCGCCAATACCATCGCCAACGCCAAGGACCCGAAGGAACTGGTGATCGGCACCAGCGCCGGCCCGTACGCCGACCAGGTCAAGCTGGGTATCAAGCCTATTCTGGAAAAGCAGGGCTACAAGGTCAAGCTGGTGGAGTTCAACGACTACATCCAGCCTAATTTCGCGCTGGCCGAAGGTTCGCTCGACGCCAACATCTTCCAGCATATTATCTACCTGACCAAGTTCTCGACCGAGCACAAGCTGCAACTGAGCGAGTTGGTCAAAGTGCCCACCGCCCCCATCGCCATCTACAGCAAAAAGCACAAGACGCTGAACGATGTGAAGGAAGGCACCACCGTGGCCCTGCCCAACGACCCGACCAACCAGGCGCGCGCGCTGGTGCTGCTCGATCAACTGGGCTGGATCAAACTGCGCGACAGGTTCGATCCGGTGCGGGCGTCGGAAAAGGACATCGCCGCCAACATCAAGAAGATCAAGCTGATACCGCTGGAGGCGGCGCAGTTGCCACGCTCGCTCCAGGACACCGACTACTCCTTCGTCAACGGTAACTACGCGCTGGCGTCGGGCCTGAAGCTGAAGGATGCGCTGACGACCGAGAAAATCTCGCCCAACTACGCCAATCTGGTGGCGGTGCGCACGGCCGACAAGGACAAGCAGTTCGCCAAGGATATCGCGGCGGCCTACCGCTCGCGCGAGTTCCTGGAGGTGACCAACAAGCACTTCGCCGACTACGCCAAGACCGACTACCAACTGGCGCTGGAAGCCGGCGGCAAGCCCGCCGCAGGAAAATAATGAGCAAGCAGATACGCTTCAACGCCTTCCAGATGCACACCGTGAGCCACCAGTCGCCCGGACTGTGGACACATCCGCGCGACAACGGGCACCGCTACACCGATCCAGACCACTGGACCGAATTGGCGCGGCTGCTGGAGAAGGGGCGCTTCGATGCGGTGTTCCTGGCCGACGTGCTGGGCGCGTACGATGTGTATCAGGGCAGCGCCGACGCGGCGCTGCGCCACGGCGTGCAGGCGCCGCTGAACGATCCGCTGGCGCTGGTGCCGCTGATGGCGCAAGCCACCATGCACCTGGGCTTCGGCGTGACGTGCGCGCTGACCTACGAACACCCTTACACCTTCGCACGCCGCCTCTCCACGCTCGATCACCTGACGCGCGGCCGGATCGGCTGGAATGTCGTCACCGGCTACCTCGATAGCGCGGCGCGCAACCTGGGCCTGAACCAGCAACTGGGCCACGACGAGCGTTACGACCTGGCGGACGAGTATATGGATGTCGTCTACAAGTTGTGGGAGAAAAGCTGGGACGACGACGCGGTGGTCAACGACAAGCAGCGCGGCGTGTACGCCGAGCCGTCCCGTGTGCACCCGATCAACCACGTGGGCCGGCACTTCAAGGTGCCGGGGTTCCACCTGTGCGAACCGTCGCCGCAGCGCACGCCGCTGTTGTACCAGGCCGGCACTTCGCCGCGCGGCACGGCGTTCGCGGCAAAGCACGCGGAATGCACCTTCGTCAGTGGCCCCAGCAAGCAGGTGGTAAAAAGGTATGCCGACGACCTGCGCGCGGCGGTGCGGGCTGCGGGGCGCGACGGCGATGAGCTGAAGATCTACGCGCAGGCGCTGATCGTCACGGCGCCGACCGAGGCGCAGGCGCGCGCCAAACACGAGGAATATCGCCGGCATATCGATATCGAGGCGGCGTTGGCGCTGCTGTCCGGCTGGACCGGCGTCGACTTCAGCCGCTTCGAACTGGACGCGACGATCGAATACATCGACTCGGACGCCGGACGTTCGGCGCTGGCGTCGTTCAGCCAGGCAGACCCGGACCGCAAATGGACGGTGCGCGAGGCGGCGGAATTCATCGGCCTGGGCGGACGCGGACCGGTGCTGGTCGGCGATCCGTCGCAGGTGGCAGATCAACTGGAGGCATGGCAGGACGAGACGGGAATCGACGGCTTCAATCTGGCGTTCGCGGTGGCCCACGAAAGCATGCGCGACGTGGTGGAGTTGATCGTGCCGGAATTGCAGCGGCGCGGCCGCTATCGCCGGGAATACACGGCCGGCACGTTGCGCGAGCAGGTGTTCGGCCGGGGGCCGCGACTGGCGCCGCAACACGCCGGCCGGCAAGTGCGCATCGATGCCGCCGCCGGAGCGTCGCCGTTGAAATCGGCGGCCTAATCGTTGCGCATCTGCGCCTGCGAGACGTTGCTGCCCGCCGGGACGCTCTGGGTGAGCCACACATTGCCGCCGATGGTGGAGCCGGCGCCGATGGTGATGCGGCCCAAGATCGTCGCGCCGGCGTAGATGACGACATCGTCCTCCACCACCGGATGGCGCGGCACGCCCTTGATCAACACACCCTTGTCGTCGGCGGGGAAGCGCTTGGCGCCGAGCGTCACGTGCTGGTACAGGCGCACGCGCTGGCCGATGATGGCGGTCTCGCCGATCACCACACCGGTGCCGTGGTCGATGAAGAAGCTGCCGCCGATCTGCGCACCGGGGTGGATGTCGATACCGGTCATCGAGTGGGCGATATCGGAAATCAGGCGCGCCAGGAACGGCGATCCGAGGCGGTGCAGGCTGTGCGCCAGCCGGTAGTACAGGATTGCGATGGTGCCGGGGTAGCACAGCATGATCTCGGCCACCGACGTCGCCGCCGGGTCGCCGGAAAACGCAGCCTGTACGTCGGAGACCATCAGCGCGCGGATGGCCGGCAGGCCGGCAGCGAACTCGCGGGTGATGCCATGCGCGCAGCGCGTCAGCTTTTCCTCGTCGACGACCGCCTCCTCGCACGAAAACTGCAACCCGCGCCGGACCTGTTCGGTCAGGCGGTTCAAGGTGGTGTTGAGCGTATCGCCGACAAAGTAGTCGATGCTTTCGTCGGTCAGGTTGGGCCGGCCGTAATGGGTGGGGAACAGGACCGCCGACAGGCCGTTGACGATGATCGTCAGCGCCTCCCGCGACGGCAGTTCCCGGACCTTGCCGTGATGGCGGATATTGTGCGTGGCCTCGCGCGAGACGCGCAACTGCTCGACGACGGTGTCCAGGTTCCAGTGCGACGGCTTCACGCCGGTGCCGTCAAAAGTATCGATGGTCATGATGTCTCAAATATAGAAGTACGAAAACGGCGGCGCAACAGGGTCGGAATGCGCCATCTGACAGCATAGCCGCCCCGCCGTCAAATAAGAAAGAAGCTATTTGCGTTTTGATATGCGGCAATCGCATATCGCGTAAAATGCCGGGTCTAACGAACAATACGCCTTTCATGAATATTTTGCTGACACTGCTGCTGGCGGGGCTCTCCATGGTGGGGCCGCTGGCCATCGACACCTATCTGCCCTCTTTTCCGGCCATTACCCAGACCTTCGACGCCAGTCCGCTGATCATCCAGCAGACGTTGAGCGTGTTCCTGTTCTGCTTTGCCTTCATGATGCTGTTCTACGGCACCCTATCGGACTCCTTCGGCCGCCGTCCGGTCATCCTGATTTCGCTGGTGCTGTATATCGCCGCCTCGATCGGCGCGGCGATGGCGCCGTCGATCGGCGTGCTGCTGGCCTGCCGCGTGGTGCAGGGCCTGGCCGCCGGCGCTGGCTCGGTGGTGGGCCGCGCCATCGTCATGGACCGCTTTTCCGGCGCCGCGGCGCAAAAGATCCTGGCGCATATCATGATGGTGTTCGGCCTGGCGCCTGCGATTGCGCCGGTGCTGGGCGGCTGGCTGCAGGTCGGTTTCGGCTGGCGCTCGGTGTTCTGGTTCCTGGCCGCCTTTGGCCTTTTGATGTTCGTCTCGGTCTATCGCGCGCTGCCGGAAAGCCTGGCCGTCAAGGACCGCCACCCCTTCCACGTCGCACCGATCGCCAAAAACTATTGGAAGGTGTTAGGTCACCATCACTTCCTGTTACTGTCAATCGCGGTGGGCATGTGCTTTGCGGGCGTGGCGCTGTATATCGGCTCGGCCGCCTACTTCGTGATGAATATTTTGCATTTGCCGGAGACGGCGTTCGCGTGGATGTTTGTGCCGCTGATCGGCGGCATGGTGGTGGGCTCGGCGCTGTCGGGTAAATTCGCGCACAAATTCGCGCGCAAGACGCAAGCATGGATGGGCTTTGCCGTCATGATCGGCGCTGGCGTGATCAACGTCGCCTACAACTATTATTATGTGGCGGCGGTGCCGTGGGCGGTCATGCCGCTGTTTATCTACTCGTTCGGACTTGCGCTGGCCATGACGCCGCTGTCGATGATCGCGCTGGACTACTTCCCGAACAACAGCGGGCTGGCGTCATCGATGCAGTCGTTTATCCAGATGCTGTTATTTGCGCTGGTTTCGGGGCTGGTCGCCCCGCTGCTGTTCGACAGCGCGTTAAAGCTGGCGTGGGGCGTGCTTGCCAGTCTGGTCGTCAGCGTGATCGCGTGGTTGCTGGCGCAGACCGGCAAGCCGGTCACCCACTAAACAATCAGGGCCACGGGGCCGGATTCACATTCACATACTGCGCCCCGCCCTGTTCCGGCTCGCGGTCCGCCGGCAGGCCGCCCGGCGCCTGGGCCGGATTGCGCAAACCGAGTATCTCCTTGCGCGACTCGACGAAATCGGCGCTCGACAGGGGATTTTCCTTGTCGGGCCAATTCTCCTCGGCCCACTGCTGCAATGCTTCAAAACGCTGCCATAGCTCGTTGACGAACTGGCGGCGCGACTCTTCGTTGACCATAAGTCCTCCTTGGATTTTGCTGAACTCTACGTTACGACGATGCAAGCGTCGGTACGCCCACGCACGAATATACATCCCCGGTTAGAATAGCGCCTTAAACTGTCTTAACTACTCATCGATGCGACTGACCTCTTTTACCGACTATTCGCTGCGCACGCTGCTCTTCCTCAGCGCGAATCGCGATCGCCTGGTCACCATCCAGGATATCGCCGACCTGCACGTGATCTCGAAAAACCACTTGATGAAAGTGGTCTATCAGCTGGGTCAGTCCGGGCTGGTCGAGACGGTGCGCGGCCGCAATGGCGGGCTGCGTCTCGGCAAAGAGCCGAAGGACATCAACATCGGCGCGCTGGTGCGGGCCACCGAGACGGATTTCTTCATGGCCGAGTGCTTCGACCGCGCCACCGATACCTGTCCGCTGACGCCGGACTGCCGCCTCAAACACACGCTCAACGACGCCACCAAAGCCTTCCTTGCGGTGCTCGATGGCCAGACCCTGGCCGACATGCTGCCGGCCGATCCCGCCAGCTCCAGCATCAAACCGGTGC
The DNA here is from genome assembly GCF_979258245.1 of Duganella sp. AC917. Classification (NCBI taxonomy): domain Bacteria; kingdom Pseudomonadati; phylum Pseudomonadota; class Betaproteobacteria; order Burkholderiales; family Oxalobacteraceae; genus Duganella; species Duganella sp. AC917. The sequence continues at coordinate 1,105,138 of NZ_OZ409848.1, read as the reverse complement.
GCATCATGCGCGGCGCGGCCAGCGGCGATTGAGCCGCCAGCAGCTTTCAGCTAGTTCGCATTAACAAATCCCGTCAATCCAAACGGTCCGATGGAAGACCTGGGCGCGTAAATTTGTACGCCCAAGTACATGTCACGCGTCGAACTGGTGGTACACCTTGGCGATGACTTTCCAGGCCCCCTCGATCCTGATTAACGTGAGGTAGTCGTTGTAGTCCGCCCCGATGGCATCCTTTTCCATGTCGGCGCGGACGACGGCGGTCGTGGGCGTGATCGCCAGCACGTCGAGGCGCGTGGTGATCTCCGGCGCTTTGCCGTTTTGCGCAATGAATTTGTACAGGTTGTCGATTGGTCCGCCAAGCAGCTGCCCGTTGGTGTAGCCATACATCACGGCACTCTCGTGAAATGCCTGGGCGACCTGCTCGACGCTGCCGGTACGCAGGCCGTCAACGTATTGTTGGGCGACCGCGATGACGCTGTTGTAATCGGCCGTAGGTACCGCTTTGATATTCTTGCTCATGTCTTGCTCCTGTATGTGATGGATTAAAGATGTGATCGACGATGCGCTCGCCCAGGCGTACGTCATCACAGACTGGCGACGGGCCAGTCCGTGTAACCTTTTGCGCCGCCGTTGTAATAAGACTCGCGCGGTGCGACGGTCAGCGCCGTCCCTCGACGCAGGCGTTCCACCAGGTCGGGATTGGCAATGAAAAGGCGGCCGAACGCCACCGCGTCGATGTGCCCTTGCGCGCGCCGAGCCATGGCGAGGTCCAGGTCGTAGTCGTTGTTGCCAATGTAGGGGCCGGTGAACATGGCCCACCCGGTCACCGCCCCAAATGGCCACGATCGCCTCGGTTACTTCGAGCGTCAGCCGCACACGGTTTTCAAGCGTGCCGCCATACCGGTCGGTGCGACGATTGCTACCTGCTTCCAGCCCGAGACCTGCGCATCGTTCCAGATGCCGGGGGTGGCGGCGTAACCGCGCGCCTATGGCGAAATATTGGTCGCCTCCGAGACAATCAAACCGGCGCTTGCACGCTGGGCGTAATACGTCGCGTGCAGCGCCCCCGGTACGCCGTCTTCGCCGTAACGGCTGCGGGTGAGCGGCGCCATCACGATGCGATTGGCGATGGATATCGCACCCAAATTGCTCGGCGTGAAGAGATCGGTGAGTAGGCTGTTTTCGAGCATGCTGGTTCCCTGTTTGTAGTGACTAGCGGCCACGAAAAACCGCGATGCACCTACTTTAAAGATGATTCATAATGAAGTAAATCATCACAAACAGAGATATAGAATGAACAAAAACGGCATAGTTGTAGAGTCTCCATCGATTGCCACAGTGACGGGCAACCCGTTGGCACCGGCGTCCGTCCACCTGCCGGGGCTCATGGCGTTCGAAGCGGCCGCCCGGCTGCTCAACTTTGCCAGGGCCGCTGCGGAACTGGGCGTTACGCCGACAGCGATGTCGCGTACGATCAAAATCCTCGAAGGGCAGCTCAAGGTGCGGCTTTTCAACCGCACCACGCGCAGCGTCGGCCTGACCGAGGCGGGAGCAGCTTTGAACGCGTCCATCGTCCCGGCGCTTGCCAGCATTCGCAGCGCGCTAGCAGAAGTCAGCCACGGCGCGGACGGGCCATCCGGTCTGCTGCGGATTAACTTGTCATACGTCGCCTATCGCATTTTGATCGAGCCGCATGTCGATGCCTTTTTTACCGCCTTCCCGACGATCAATCTGGAGATATCGCTGGACAATCAGCTTAGCGACATCGTCGGCGCCGGCTTCGACGCCGGCATCCGCCTGGGCCGAAAGGTTCAGAACGACATGGTCGCGGTGCAGCTGGGCGGGATGCAACAACGGGTGGTGCTGGTGGCGCCGGGCTATTTCCGGGAGCGCTCCCGCCCGGAACGCATTGAAGACCTGCTGCGGCACGACTGCATCCGGCAGCGCTACTCGTTTGGCGGCAGGCTGTTTGACTGGAAATTTGGCGTGGACGGCCAGACCGTGCACATCGACGTGCAGGGGCGCTTGATCGTCGACGACATGCACTCGGTGGTCGACGCAGCCGTGCGCGGCGCCGGGATTGCCTTCGTCTATGAAGACTTTGCTCGCCAGGAGATGGCTGCGGGGTCGCTGGTGCGTATTCTGGAGCAATACAGCGCGACCGACGACGCGTTCCATATCTATTACCCGCATCGCTCGCAAATGCCCGGCAAGCTGCGCGCATTTGTCGATTTCATGCAGGAGGCCAACCGCCCTGCGATTGGATGATACCGGCGCGCGGGCAAACCTGAAAGCGGTAAGCCGAGTCAGATGCCTTGGCCGCGATCGACGTCACGCCGCTTGCTGCGTCAGCTGCGGCAGGGACGCCATCAGGTCCGAGAAGCGCTGCCCCTGTATCATCACGTGATCGCGCAGCAGCCGCGCCGCCAGTTCGCCGTCGCCAGCGATGATCGCCCGCACCACGCCGTCATGCTCGCGATAGGAATTGGCCAGCCGGTCGCGCACGCGCAATTGCAGGCGGCGATATGGCCGCAGACGCCGGTACAGATTGCGCGTCTGCTCGATCAGGAACTGGTTATGACTGCCGGCGTAGATCGCCTCGTGGAACACTTCGTTCTTGTAGTAGTAGTCGTCCGGCTCGTGCGCGAGCATCGCCGCCTGGCAGGCCTCGTGGGCCGCCAGCAAAGCCTTTTGCTCGTCCGGCGTCATGCGCCGCGCGGCCAGCCGGCCGCAGGTCGACTCCAGTTCCGACATCACCTCGAACATCTCCACCAGCTGCTGCGGCCCCAATTCGGCAACGATGGCGCCGCGCCTGGGCCGTATCACCACCAGCCCCATTGACGCCAGCTGGATCAGCGTTTCGCGGATCGGCGTGCGCGAGACGCCGAAGCGGGTCGCCAGTTCGGTTTCGTCCAGATGCTGGCCGGGCTTGAACACTCCGACCGCGATCATCTCTTCTATTTGTTCACGCAAGGTTGCGGAATGGTTGGTCATGGGTTTGCTGCCTTCCGAAATACACGCTTCATTATAAGAGTGATTTTGACCTTGACAATGTATCCATCGTGGACGATCTTGTATACATAAAAAAGAAGATTGCATAAAATGTGCAACAAATATAATATTTCTGAACATCAATTTTCTTGGAGAAATGCATGACTACTTTTACCCGCAGGTCCGTACTCGCCGCTATCGCCGCCAGCCCGTTACTGTTCCAGCCTGCCTGGGCGCAGACCAAGACGCTCAAGATCTCCCACCAGTTCCCCGGCGGGACCATCAACGAGGGCGACTTCCGCGACCGCATGACCCGCATGTTCGCGGCCGAAGTGGAAAAGCGCTCCAAGGGCGGCCTGAAATTCGAGATCTATCCAGGTTCGTCGCTGATGAAGACCAACGCCCAGTTCTCGGCCATGCGCAAGGGTGCGCTCGATCTGTCGCTGGTTCCGCTGTCGTACGCGGGCGGCGAAGTCCCGGAGGTGAATATCGGCCTGATGCCAGGCCTGGTGACGTCGTACGAACAAGCCTACGGCTGGAAGAACGCCGAAGTAGGCAAGGAACTCAGTCGCATCCTGTATGAAAAAGGCATCGTGCTGGTGAGCTGGATCTGGCAGGCCGGCGGCGTCGCCTCGCGCACCAAGCCGGTCATCGATCCGGAAGACGCAAAAGGCATGAAGATACGCGGCGGTTCGCGCGAGATGGACCTGATCCTCAAGGCGGCCGGCGCCGCCGTGGTGTCGCTGCCGTCCAACGAAATCTACGCCGCCATGCAGACCGGCGCGATGGAAGCGGCGCTGACCTCCTCCACCTCGCTGATCTCCTTCCGCCTGGAAGAAGTGTCGAAGGCGCTGACCACGGGCCGCAATGGCGCCTACTGGTTCATGTTCGAGCCGCTGATGATGTCGCGCGCGATCTTCGACAAGCTGCCGAAGGACCAGCAGCAGCTGATCATGACTGTCGGCGCCGAGCTGGAAGCGTTCGCGCTGAAATCGGCCAAGGCCGACGACATCCAGGTGGCAGCCGTGTACCAGAAGGTCGGCGCCAAGGTCGCCGACCTGAATCCGGCTGCCTTGAAAAAATGGCAGGCCATCGCCCGCACCACTGCCTGGAAAGACTACGGCGAAAAGAACGATAACTGCGCCAAACTGCTGAAACTGGCGGAGCAAACGCTATGAGTCACGGCTTCGAGCTGGAGCCGGGCCGAGGCCCGGCGCCACCCGACAACGCCGTCATAGCGGCGGCCACCGCGCTGCTGGACCGTGTCAATCGCGCGCTGCTGTTCGTGTCGATGATCGCGCTGGTGCTCACCGCCATCGTGCTGACCTATTCGGTGGTGTCGCGTTACTTCTTCAACGCGCCCACCGACTGGCAGGACGAGGCCTCGGTGTTCATGCTGGTCGGCGTAACGTTCTTCTGTACGGCCTTCGTGCAGTCGCATCGCGGCCATATCGGCATCGAGGCGGTGGCGTCGTTGCTGCCACGCGGCGTCAACGCCGCGCGCCTGCTGTTCGTCGACGTGGTATCGGCGCTGTTCTGCGCCTTCTTCTCGTGGAAATCGTGGACGCTGTTCCACGAAGCCTGGGTCGACGGCCAGACCACGTCGTCCACCTTCGCGCCGCCGCTGTGGATACCGTATTCGTTCATGGCGGCCGGCATGACCCTGCTGACCCTTCAGATCGTGCTGCAAACGCTCGCCAGGATGACCAACAAATCTAAACCAACACTGGAGCGCGTGGCATGAGCGAACTGACTCTGGGCGCGCTGTATGGCGCCGTGACCCTGGTGGTGATGTTCTCCGGGATGCCGATCGCCTTCGCTCTCGGCGTGGTGGCGACGAGCTTCATGTATTTCTTCATGCCGTCTTCGTCGCTCGACACCATCACGCAGAACGTCTACGAGGAGATGGCGTCGATCACCCTGCTGTCGATCCCCCTGTTCATCCTCAAGGGCGCGGCCATCGGCAAATCACCGGCCGGCAAGGACCTGTACTCCGCCATCCACACGTGGATGCACAAGGTCCCCGGCGGCCTGGGTATCGCCAACGTGTTCGCCTGCGCGCTGTTCGCGGCGATGGCCGGCTCCTCGCCAGCGACCTGCTCGGCCATCGGCTCGGCGGGCATCCCGGAAATGCGCAAGCGTGGCTACTCGCCCGGGTTCGCGGCCGGCATCATCGCCGCCGGCGGCACCTTGGGCATCCTGCTGCCGCCGTCGATCACGATGATCCTGTATGCGGTCGCCGCCGAGCAGTCGCTGGGCCGCCTGTTCCTGGCCGGTATCGGCCCCGGCGTGCTGCTGGTCGCACTGTTTGCCGGCTACGCCGTGTATCGCGCGCAGAAGGAATACAAGATGGCGCTGGCCATCTACCAGAACGGCGGCGAAAAGTCGCCGTACCTGGAGGACGAGCATTTCACGTTGAAGCAAAAAGTGGAAATGCTGCCGCGCGTGCTGCCGTTCATCATCCTGCTGATCGGCGTCATGGTGGCACTCTACGGCGGCTTCGCCACCCCGTCGGAAACGGCGGGCCTGGGCGCGCTGCTGGCGATGGTGCTGCTGGCGTTGATCTACGGCGTGTGGAAGCCGAAAGACCTGTCGCCCATCCTCAGCTCATCGATCAAGGAATCGACGATGCTATTGCTGATCATCGGGATGTCGCTGCTGTATTCCTACGTGATGAGCTACCTGCACATCAGCCAGTCGGCCGCCAACTGGGTGGTCAGCCTGCACCTGTCGAAATGGCTGCTGTTGACGGTGATTTTGCTGATGGTGGTGGTGTTCGGCTTCTTCCTGCCGCCGGTATCGATCATCCTGATGACCGCGCCGATCATCCTGCCGCCGTTGAAAGACGCCGGTTTCGACCTGATCTGGTTTGGCGTGGTGATGACCGTGGTGATGGAAATGGGCTTGATTCATCCGCCGGTGGGGCTCAATATATTCGTTATCAAGAACATCGCGCCAGACATACCGCTCAAGGATGTGATCTGGGGCGTGTTCCCCTTCCTGGTGCTGATGTTCGTGGCGGTGATCCTGTTATGCGTGTTCCCGTCCATCGCCACCGGCCTGCCTGACATGATTATGGGAGCAAAGTAAATGACAGTCGCCGCATGGAACACCCTGCAGCTTAACCGCGCCGCACGGCTCAAGCGCGCCGGCACGGCGCTGGGCACCGACCTGACGGGCAAAAGCCTGCCGGCCGCGCGCATCGCCGATCTGCTGCATGCGGTGATCGAATGCGGCGACCGCGTTTGCCTTGAAGGGAATAACCAGAAACAGGCCGATTTCCTCGGCCACGCGCTCGCGCATCTGAATCCGGAACGGGTCAACAACCTGCATATGCTGCAGTCGGTGCTGGCCTTGCCGGAGCATCTGGATGTGTTCGAGCGTGGCGTCGCCTCGAAGCTGGACTTTTCGTTTTCCGGCCCGCAGGCGGCGCGCGTGGCGCGGCTGGCGTCGGCCGGCAAACTGAATATCGGCGCGATCCATACCTATCTGGAGCTGTTCAGCCGCTACTTCATCGACCTGCCGCCGCGTGTCTGCCTGATCGCGGCGGAAGCGGCCGACCGCCACGGCAATCTATATACCGGCCCTAACACCGAGGATACGCCGGCCATCGTCGAGGCGACCGCCTTCAAGCAGGGCATCGTCATCGTCCAGGTCAACCGCATCGTCGACAGCGTGCCGCGCGTCGACGTGCCGGGCGACTGGGTCGATTTCGTCGTGCAGTCACCGCGCCCGTACTACATCGAACCGCTGTTCACGCGCGATCCGGCGCAGATTTCGGAGATACAGGTGCTGATGGCGATGATGGCCATCAAGGGCATTTACGCAGAATACGGCGTGCAGCGACTGAACCACGGCATCGGCTTCGACACCGCCGCCATCGAACTGCTGCTGCCGACCTACGCCGAGTCGCTCGGCCTGCGCGGCAAGATCGGCAAGCACTGGGCGCTGAATCCGCACCCGGCGCTGATTCCGGCGATCGAGGCGGGCTTCGTGCAATCGGTGCATTCGTTCGGCTCGGAGCTGGGCATGGAGGACTATATCCACGCGCGGCCCGACGTTTTCGCCATCGGCCCGGACGGCACCATGCGCAGCAACCGCGCCATGTGCCAGGCCGCCGGCCACTATGCCTGCGACATGTTCATCGGCTCGACCTTGCAGATCGATTTGCAGGGCAACTCGTCGACGGCGACGGCGGGCCGCATCTCCGGCTTCGGCGGCGCCTCCAACATGGGCGCGGATGCGCGCGGGCGGCGTCATGCCAGTCCGGCGTGGCTGAAGGCCGGCCAGCAGGCGCGCGAAGGCCGCAACACTATCCCGCGCGGCCAGAAGCTGGTGGTGCAGATGGTGGAAACCTTCCGCGAACATATGCAGCCGGCCTTTGTCGAAAAGCTCGATGCGTGGGAATTGATGGAACAGGCCAAGATGGCGATTCCGCCGGTGATGATTTACGGCGACGACGTCACCCACATCCTGACCGAGGAAGGCATCGCCAACCTGCTGCTGTGCCGCACCGACGAGGAGCGCGAACAGGCGATACGCGGCGTGGCCGGCTACACGCCGGTCGGGCTGGGACGCGACGCGCGTATGGTGGAAAACCTGCGCGATCGTGGCATCATCCAGCGTGCCGAGGACCTTGGCGTCGACAAACGCCTGGCCACGCGCGACCTGCTGGCCGCCCGCAACATGAAAGACCTGGTGCGCGCATCGGGCGGTTTGTACCAGCCGCCCAAGCGTTTCCGCAACTGGTAAAGGAATAACTATGGAAACCCTGAACTACCGATACGAGCATGGCACCCGCCGCCTCAAGACCGCCCCGCAGGTGGTCGGCGTGGTCGGTTCCGGCAATCTGGAAGTGCTGATCGAGCCGGCGGCGCTCGACGGCGCCTGCACCATCGAGATCACCACGGCGGCGGTGGGCTTCGGCCCGATCTGGCAAGCCGTCATGAACGACTTCCACGCGCGCTGGCTGCTTGCCGACACCCGCATATCGATCAACGACATGGGCGCGACGCCGGCTGTCGTCAGCCTGCGGCTCGACCAGGCGGTCCAAACGATGGTGGGAGACGCATCATGAGCAGCGCCGTGAACAGCGCCACGAATCCGGTCCGCGCCATCAGTTATCAGGAAGCGACCGCGCGCGAACGCCTGCAACAGCTGTTCGATCCGGGCAGCTTCGAGGAGTTCCTGCCGCCGTACAAACGCGTCATCAGCCCGCACCTGGGTCAACTCAACGCGCCGGTGGCGTTCGACGACGGCGTGGCTGTCGGCCGCGCCTCGCTCGGCGGCGTGTCGGTCTACACCGCAGCGCAGGAAGGTGGCTTCATGGGCGGCGCGGTGGGCGAGGTGCATGGCGCCAAACTGGTTGGCCTGTTGCGCCGCGCCGTCGCCGACAAGGTCGCGGCGGTGGTGCTGCTGGTGGAATCGGGCGGCGTGCGCCTGCACGAGGCCAACGCCGGCTTGATCGCGGTGTCCGAAGTGATGCGCGCCCTGCTCGACGCCCGCGCAGCCGGCGTGCCGGTGATCGTGCTGGTGGGCGGCTCCAATGGCGCCTTCGGCGGCATGGGCATCGTTTCGCGCTGCGCCAATGTGGTCGTAATGTCCGAGGAAGGCCGGCTGGCGATGTCCGGCCCGGAGGTGATCGAAACCGCCAACGGCGTCGAGGAATTCGATTCGCGCGACCGCGCGCTGGTCTGGCGCAGCACCGGTGGCAAGCACCGTTATCTGATGGGCGACTGCCAGCGCATCGTCGCCGACGACATCGCCGCCTTCCGCGCCGCCGCGCAGGAAGCGGTCGCGCAGTATGCCAACGAGCCGGCCGAATTGTCGCTGGAGGGGCTGGAGGCCGAGCAGCGTATGCTCGACGAGCGTATCGCCAGCTTTGGCGCCCTGCCCGATCCGATCGACATCTGGACCGCGATGCAGATACCCGATGCGGCCAATGTGCCGATGCTGGAAGTGGACAGTTTTATCGCGGTGGCCGCAGCGCGCCGCAAGGGAGCCTGACATGGACTGGAAAAAACTGGCGGATGCGCTATTCCCGCAAGGTCACTCGATCGTCGAGAAAGACGATTTCCTGTGCGGCAGCGGCCAGGTGGACGGCGAGGTGGTGAACGTGATCGGCACCACGGCCCACACGCCCATCGGCGTGGAAATCGCACTGGCGCAGGCGCGCGCGATACTGCACACAGTGCGTGAATTCCCCGGCAAGCCGATCCTGATGCTGATCGACACGCAAGGCCAGCGCCTGCGCCATCGCGACGAAATGTTGGGTATCAATAGCTACATGGCCCACTTGGGCAAATGCGTGGACCTGGCGCGGCGCAAGGGCCACAAGATCATCGGCTTGGTCTACGACCAGGCCTTGTCGGGTGGTTTCATCACCAGCGGCCTGATGGCCGACGCCTGCTACGCCCTGCCCGACGCCACCATCCGCGTCATGGGCTTGCCGGCGATGGCGCGCATCACCAAGGTGCCGGAAGAACGTCTGACGGAACTGGCGCAAAGTAATCCCGTGTTCGCGCCCGGACCGGAGAACTATCTGCGCATGGGCGGCCTACAGGCGATCTGGGAAGGCGACCTGGCGGCGCAGCTGAAGGCGGCGCTGGCCGAGCCGAGCACCGGCGACCGGCGCAGCGCGCTGGGTCTGGAACGTGGTGGACGACGCCTGGCGCAGCCGGTGATCGAGGCGGTGATGACGGACGGCGATGTACACGCCGCCTGAAAACACCGGTGATGCGGGACCAGTCGCTGCGGCGCTGCAGCGGCATATGCTGGTCTGGCTTGACGACGCCGGCTGGACCGCCGCGCAGGCCACCGACGAACCGCAGCACAAGGCCGTCTTCCGACTATGGCAAATGCAGTCATGGCCGGTGATCGTGCGGCGCGCGGACGCCGACGCGGCGCCGGACGAAATCTGCCTCGGCCTGCCTTTGCCGCCCGATGAGGACAGCGGACAGAAGGTCCGCATATCGCTGCGGGCGCATACGTCGCATATCAGAAAAACGGCACCCGCAATGGCGCTGGCGAGCGTGCTACGCTCGTCGCCAAGCACCTGGCGCGCGCAACTGACGGCGCTCGAACGCGATGCGGTGGGGATGCCTCTGCGGGTCTACGGCTCGCTGGCGATGGAGGCCATCACCGAGCTTCCGTATGTGTCGGAGACGTCCGATGTCGATATCCTGTTTTACCCAACCACCCGCCCGCAGCTGGAGAACGGCATTGCCGTCCTGTCCCGTCATGCGGCGCTGCTGCCGCTCGACGGCGAGGTTGTTTTCCCAGGCGGCGCGGCGGTATCGTGGAAAGAGTGGGTGATGGCGATCGCCAACCCGGCCAAGGTGATCGTCAAGGAGCTGCACGCGGTGCGGTTGGCGGACACCGCGTCGCTGCTGGCGTTACTGGAGCCGTCGTGATGCGCGCCGCGAGCCTTGCCCATGCTTCGGCGCTACGCGTGCTCCCGTCGCATGCGGCGCCACGACAGCTCGGCGCGTCGGCGCAAAAAAGCTTCGCGCGCGAGATCGCACGGCTTGCCGTCGGCAGCCTGTACACCGAACTATGCCTGTATCCCAAACCGGGGCTGGTGTCGCTGGTCGATTCCGGCAGCCATAGCGACATGAACGCGGCCACCTTCATGCGCAGCCTGTTCTCGCTGCGTCACTATTTCAAGGATATCTGCCTGGCGGGATTGAACGACGCGCCCTTCGCGAAGCTGAAACAACTTGGCATCGCGGCGGAAAAGGCGATGTCGAAGGCGACGCGAGGCGTCAACACGCATCGCGGCGCCATCTTCAGCCTTGGGCTGCTGTGCGCGGCGGCCGGGCGAGCGCGGGCGCAGGGTACGCCGCTGACACCCGCCGCGCTGCGCGCCACCATGCTGATACGCTGGGGAGAGGAACTGGCGATGCACGCAAGCGCGCCATCCCCGCCAACTGCGGCGGCCAGCAACGGTCTGCGCGTCGCGGCGCAATACGCGGCGAGCGGCGCGCGGGAGGAAGGCGCGCTTGGCCTGCCTTCGGTGTTCGAGATCGGCGTGCCGGCGTTGCAGACTGCGCGCGCACGCGGCGCCACGATAACGATGGCCCGCATCGACGCGCTGTTTGCGTTGATGGCGCACATCAGCGACAGCAACGTGTATCACCGCGCCGGCCCGCAAGGCGCGCAAACGGTGACCACGCATGCGCGAAGCTTCCTGGACGCCGGCGGCACGGCCAATGCGAAGTGGCTCGACCAGGCGCTGGCCAGCCATCGGCTGTTTGTCCAGCGGCGACTATCGCCGGGCGGCGCCGCAGATCTGTTGGCCGCCAGTTGTCTCGTGCAGTCCATCGCCGCGCTGGACGCGGAGCGGCGGTAGCGATGTCGTACGGCGCCCAGGCACGCCTGCTGCTGCTTTGCCCCGGACAGGGCGGACAGCATGCGCGCATGTTCGACCTGGCGCGCACCAGCCCTAGCGCGGCCGCCCTGCTCGACGGGCTATCCGCCGCCATGCCGCTGAATGGCGACGGCGCGGACATTTACGCCAACAGCAGCGCGCAACCGTTGATTGTCGCTGCGACGCTTGGCATGTGGGAAGCAATCCGGGAATTTGCACCGCAACCCGCACTGGTGGCCGGCTACAGCATCGGCGAACTGTCGGCGTACGGCGTGGCCGGCGCCCTCACCGCCGCGACGGCGACCGGGCTGGCGACAGCGCGCGCGCAGCTGATGGACGCCTGCCTGTCCGCGCATCCGAGCCAGGCCTTGCTGGCGTTGTCGGGGTTGAGCGCAAAGCGGCTCGCAGAACTGGCGACCGCACACGCTTTTCACGTGAGCATAGAAACCGGTGACGACGCCTGCATTGCCGGCGGTTTGGCGCACACCGCGCAAGCGCTGGAGTCGGCCGTCATCGCGGCGGGAGGACGGTGCACGCGGCTACCGGTCGAAGTGGCGTCGCACACGCCGTTCATGCAAGATGCCGTGCGGCCGTTCGCGGAACTGCTGCGACAAGCACACTTCGGCCCGATGGCCGCGCCGGTGCTGGCCGGTATCAGTGCAACCCCGGTCTGCGACAAGCCGCAAGCGGTGGATCAGTTGTCGCGCCAGATGGCGGAAAAAATCCGCTGGCTCGCGTGCATGGATGCCTGCGCCGAAGCCGGCATTACCTTCGCGCTGGAGTTGGGTCCCGGGTCGGCGCTGACGAAAATGCTGCAGGCGCGCCATCCGCAGATCAACACCCGGTCGGTTGCCGATTTCCGCACCCTGGACGGTATTCGAAAATGGCTGGACCGCGCCGCCGAATGAGCAATAACCGTCTCGGATATGCAGTCTCGAACAAGCAGTTTCGAATAATCACCCGCGATTGTTCTGTGTCGCCCACGCGACGATGTTGGTCGCATCCATGGCCCCCGGCTGGCGCGCGATTTCCCGACCACCCTTGAACAACGCCAAGGTTGGAATGCTGCGGATCGCGTAGCGCGCCGACAAATCCTGCGCCTCTTCGGTATTCACCTTGACGACACGAAACTTCGGCTCCAGCCGCTGGGTAGCCTGCGTGTAAAACGGCGCCATCGTGCGGCATGGACCGCACCACGGCGCCCAGAAATCGACCAGTACCGGAATGTCGCTGCGTTCGATATGCTTGGTGAAGCGCGCACTCGACAAATCGACCGGCTGGCCGGTGAACAGCGCGCGCTGGCACTTGCCGCACACCGGGTCGGCCGACAGCCTGGCAGCCGGCACGCGATTGACGGCGTCGCAATGTGGACAAACGATGTGCAGCGATTCCGGCTGCGCGGTGGTGGACGTTGTCATACCTTATCTCCAGACAGCATAAGCCGGCCATGATAAAGCATGGGCGAAAAAAATGCCGCGCGCGGCGATTCTCGATCCCGCACACGGCAAATTTCAAATTATTTTAGTGCAACCGGGCTCAGGTCTCCTTGCGCGCTCCGGCTTGCTTGCTACCCTGCCCGGCAGACTGAGCCGCCGTTTGTGCCTGCGATGCCTGACCGCCTTGCATGCTGCCCTGCTGGCTGTCGGCGCCATTCTGGCCGGCGCTCTGCAGCGACTGACTACCACGTACTTCGGTGCCACGCGACTGTTGTCCGCCGTCGTGCTGATGCGTGAACGGATCGGTAAATTTGCTGACGGCGTCCTGCTGGCTACGCAGCGTTTTTTCCGTCTCTTCCGACGTCACACGAGCGACTTCATCGGCCAGGGCGCGGGCGGTGCGGGTCGTTTCCTGGACGTGCTCTTCGGCGACTTTGGACAGGTCAACCTGGGTGTCGGCGGCAATACGCGACAGGTGCTGCTGGTAGGCGCGCAGCTTTTCAGCCGTCGGCTGGGCGTGCGCCGCCGCTGCGGCCAGTGCCTCGGTCGGACGATTCGCGGTGATGAACTTCTGGCCGCTCGTCGTGCTTTCTTCCAGAATGGTTTGCGCCAGTTGGATGTTCAGATCGCTGTATTGCTGAGCCGTACGGAACAATGATTTCGACATGTCGTTAAAGAACGACAGCTGCGCTTCCAGATGCGTTCTGGCGGCTGGGGTGACTGACTGGGAAAATGGATACATGAGTATGCCTCAAAAAAGAAAGTGAAAGGTTGCCTTGAGATGTAGCGATGGTGTCGATCCGGTCTCGACGACGCGTCTGCAGCGCGAGAGACAAGGCTACGTGAGCCCACCCCACGCCGTATGATCTAGATCAAACGTGCACCGAACCGACTTCCCGACAAATGCGCACTCAAATTTTGCTCTCGATCAGAGTCAATGCCAGAGGCCAATGACACGCCGCAAGCTCCACGCAAAAAAAGGGCCGGTTCAGCAATGCTGAACCGGCCCCATCGACCGTGAGGAAGCTATCGGCTTACTTGAACAGTACCGAAGCCTTTTGCACCGTGATCGAAATACCGATGGCCATCGGGATACCCACCGCCAGCCAGCCGAAAGCGACCGCGATCGGGCTGGTGGTGCCGCCCGCCGCGACGGCCGCGCCGGTCGATGCGGCCGCGTCGCGCTCGTGCGCCAGCTTCTTTTCGGCCGCCAGTTCGGCGTCGGTCATGAAGTGCTTGTCGGCGATCGGACGCACCAGCAGGTTGCACACCAGGCCAACCAGCAGCAGGCCGGCCAGCACGTACATCGTGAAGTCGTAGGCCTGCGCCTTCGGCACGCCGTTGGCGATCTGGTACTCGCGTACGTAGTTGACCAGGATCGGGCCGAACACGCCGGCGGCGGCCCACGCGGTCAGCAGGCGACCGTGGATCGCGCCCACCATCTGGGTGCCGAACAAGTCGGCAAGGTAGGCCGGCACGGTGGCGAAACCGCCGCCGTACATCGACAGGATGATGCAGAAGAAGCCGACGAACAGCGCCAGCTGGCCGCCGTGCGCCATCGACGGGATCGACGCGTACAGCGCGAAGCCCAACACGAAGAAGATACCGTAAGTGACTTTACGACCCAGGAAGTCGGAGCACGACGCCCACACGAAGCGGCCGCCGATATTAAACAGCGACAGCAGGCCCGTGAAGCCGGCGGCGATGGCGGCGATCTGCCCCTTCTGCGCCAGGGTCAATTCGTTGAACGCCGTGGTCACGCCCAGCAGCTGGCCGCCGAAGATCTCCTGCAGCAGCGGCGAGGCCATGCCCAGGATGCCGATACCGGCGGTCACGTTCAGGCACAGGACCAGCCACACCAGCCAGAATTGCGGAATGCCCCACACCTTGCTGGCGTGGACGTGGCGGGTGGTGATCATGGCGTTGGCGTTGGTCGCCGGCGGCGTCCAGCCGGCCGGTTTCCAGCCGGTGGCCGGCACGCGGTACGACAGCGCGCCCGCCATCATGAAGACGAAGTAGATCGCCGCCATCGCCAGGAAGGTTTGCCAGACGCCGACCGAGCCGGCGGTGGCGAAGTGCTTCATCAGCATGTCGGCCAGCGGTGCGCCGATCATGGCGCCGCCGCCGAAGCCCATGATGGCCATGCCGGTCGCCATGCCGCGACGGTCCGGGAACCATTTGATCAGGGTCGACACCGGCGAAATATAGCCGAGGCCCAGACCGATACCGCCGATCACGCCGGAACCGATCCACATCAGCCAGATCTGGTGGTGATAGACGCCCAGCGCCGAAATCACCAACCCGCCACACCAGCACAGCGCCGACACCACGCCCGCTTTACGCGGACCGGCGTGTTCCAGCCAGCCGCCGAACAGCCAGGCGGACAGGCCGAGGAAGACGAAGAACATCGTGTACATCCAGCCCAGCATCGAGATCTGCCAGTCGCAGGTCGACGACAGGATGCGGGCCATCAAATCCATGTCGGCCGCGCAGGCCAGCGGTTCGGTGACGCCGACCGCGCGCGACAGCGGCAGCCAGAACACCGAAAAACCGTAGGCCATGCCGATGCAAAGGTGGATCGCCAACGCCGCCGGCGGTACCAGCCAGCGATTGAAGCCGGACCCCGCTATCGTGCGGTCCTTCTCCAGAAAATCAAAAAACGCCATGATTACTACTCCCCTGATTATTTCTCAAAAACAACTAAGGCGCGCAGAGTATCATAAAACCTGCGCTTTTTAAACCGATATATTATCTAACCTTCTAGTTAACGTGCGCATAGGCAATAAATGCGCTACACTTAACTCAGTTCCACAGAGCAATAACGGGCAGGAAACTATCATGGCGATATCCGCACTCCACACCTCGGCCTCCGGCCTGCAAGCCAGCGCCGGCGCGCTAGCGAACAGCGCGCATTCGGTCTCCAATATGAATACCGCAGGCTTCGAGCCGGCGCGTGCCACGTTCCAGGAAACCTCGCCCGCCGGTGGCGGCGTCACGCTGTCGGTGCAGGGACGGCAAATGCAGTCGTCGGAAGCCAGCGGCACCGACTTCGCGACCGAGACCACCAATTCGCTGATGTACAAGGCGCAGTTCGACCTGTCGGCCAAAGTGATACAGGCCGCCGACCAAAACCTGGGCACGTTGATCGACATCAAAGCTTGACAGGGTCTGGCCAAATCGGCACATTGGGGACTTCCGGGAGGGAGACCATGACAACAGACCAGAACACCCCGGCGCGGGCCGGATGAACAGCATCAGCGCCAACGCCGTTATCGACGTCGGGCAGGTGCTGGCATCGCTGCCGGACCGCATCAGCGGCATTCCACGCCGCTGGTCGGCGCGCGCGCCCGACGCACCGGCGCTGCACGACGGCCGGCGGGTATGGACCTACGCGCAACTGGCGGCGGCGGTCGACCAGACATCCGCGCTGCTGCGCCGCCTCGGCGTGCGCGCCGGCGACCGCCTCATGGTGGTTGGCGAAAACTGCGCCGCGCAAGTGGTGCTGACCTTCGCCGCCGCCGACATCGACGCCTGGATCGTCCACGTCAACGGCCGCCTCTCCGCGCGCGAAGTAGACCAGATCCTCGGCCACAGCGGCGCGCGGCGCGTGATCTACACAACGATACCGGCCTCCCCTGAAACCGCGGCCCACGGCCTGCGCCACGGCGCCGAGCCGGCGCAGCCGCCGTTCGACGACCATCCCTGGATGATCGGCACGCTGAACGCCGGCGCCGACACGGAAGCGCCGCAGGCCTCGCCCGGGCGCCAGGTCGCCGCGCTGATCTACACCACCGGCACCACCGGCAATCCCAAGGGCGTGATGCTCACGCACCGCAACCTCTTGTTCATCGCCGCCATTTCGAGTACGCTGCGCGGCCTGACGCAGGACGACCGCGCCTACGGCGTGCTGCCGATCACGCACGTCTATGGCCTGGCCTCCGTCATGCTGGGCACCCTGTACGCGGGCGCATGCCTGTATCTGTGCCCGCGCTTTGCGCCCGATGCGCTGATCGCGGCGATCCGCGACGACGGCCTGACCATCCTGCAAGGCGTGCCGGCGATGTATGCGCGCCTGCTGGAAAAGCTCGGAACCGGCGACGACGGCCAACCGCGCCGGCTCGAGAACCGCCTGCGCTTCGCCTATGCCGGCGGCTCGCCGCTGGCGCCCAGCCTGAAAACGCAGGTCGAGAATCTGCTGGGCGTCGCGCTGCACAATGGCTATGGCCTAACGGAGACCTCGCCCACCGTGAGCCAGACGCGCCTCGACGCGCCGCGTGGCGATACCTCGGTCGGCATGCCGATTCCCGGGGTGGAAGTGCGCGTTGTCGACACGGCGGGCGACGATGTGGCGGCGGGCGCCGACGGCGAGCTATGGGTGCGCGGTCCGAACATCATGCTCGGGTACTACCGCGAGCCGGAAATGACAGCGGCGGCGATGCGCCCCGGCGGCTGGATCAACACCGGCGACATGGCGCGCCAGGAAGCCGACGGCGCGCTGTTCATCGTCGGCCGCACCAAGGAGCTGATCATCCGCTCCGGCTTCAACGTCTATCCGCTGGAGGTGGAGACGGTGCTGAACGCGCATCCGGCGGTGACGCAATCGGCGGTGGTCGGCCGCGACTCGAACGACGGCGACGGCAACGAGGAGGTGGTGGCCTTCGTCGAACTCGATCCGCGCCAGCGCATATCGACGGAAGAATTACAGCAGTACCTGGCGGGCCGGCTGTCGCCTTACAAATGCCCGTCTGAGATCATCGCGATGCAAACGCTGCCAGCGGCAACAACCGGCAAGATCTTGAAAGGACGGCTGCGGCAACTGGCACAAAAATAACCAAAAAAGGTGGAGACAGTCATGAGAAAAATAACGATGGCCGCGTCGATCGCGGTACTGATGACGGCAATGGCGGCAATCACGTCCCGCGCGCAGGCGGAGGAATTCGTCGTCGGCGCGCAGCTACCGCTGACCGGCACCCTGGCGCGGGTCGGCGCCGGCATGCAGGAAGGGGTGATGGTCGCCGCCGACGTTTTCAACAAGGGCAACGGCAAACACAAGATCAAGATCGTCACCATCGACGACGAATCGGCGCCGGCCAAGGCGGTGGCGGCGGTCGAGAAGCTGGCCAGCGAGGGCGCCATCGCCATCACGGGCGGCTACGGGTCCAATAACATCTCCCCCGCCTCGGACGCGGCCAACAAACTGGGGCTGCCCTACATCACGTCCGGTGGCGTCGACGATAGCCTGGTCAACAGCGGCCGCAAGAATTTTTTCCGCATCAATAACACCGCCGGCTACGAAAAAGCCGTCCTGGGCACGCTGGCCGAGATGGGCGCGAAGTCCGTGTCCATCGTCTTCTCGACCAAGGAGGCCACCTCCGACCTGGCAAATTCGGTACAAAAGGCGCTGACGGCCAAGGGCGTCAAAGCCACCGCGCACTCATTCGATCCGGCCATCACCGACTTCAAGCCGATCGTCAACAAGATACGGCTGCAGGACAAGTCGGAAGTGATACTGATGGTCGGCTACGAGAACGACTATGTCGGCATCCTGCGCGCCGCGCGGGTGCTCAAGCCGCCCGTTAATGCGCTGGTCGGCGTGTGGTCCCTGGCGACGCCAAAGATGGCGGCCGAATTCCCCGACCTGATGCCCAATGTCTACGGCACCGCGCTGCTGCCCTTCCCCGCCACCTTCGACACGGCCGACGGCAAGGCTTTCGCAGCCGCCTACAAGGCGCTATATAAGAAGGAGCCGGATTACCTGGGCCAGTTCGGCTACGTCCAATCGATGCTGCTGTTCGAGGCCATCGCCCGCGCCGCCGACAAGGGCACGATCAAAAAAGGCGGCGTGGCCGAGGAGCTGCGCAAGACCGACCGCGAAACGCTGATCGGCCGCGTGCAGTTCGGCGCCAACGGCGACAATCTTAATTTCGTCCACCGCATGGCCCAGCATCAGGGCAAGAACATCGTCATCGTCTGGCCGGCATCCAACGCCACCGGCAAGATGGTCTATCCGGGCAAGCCGTGGTAAGCCTGGATCGCGGCACATGACCGACCTGATACTGCAGGCGCTCTATTCGGGCCTGCTCCAGGGCGGCTCCTACGCGCTGATCGCGCTGGGACTGGCGCTGGTATTCGGCACCATGCGGGTGATTAATCTCGCCCACGGAGAGCTGGTGCTGCTGGCGGCCTACATCGCCTACACGGTCGAATCGGGGCTGGGCCTGAATCCCGCGTGGGCGATTCCGATCGCGGTGGTCGTCGTCAGCCTGGCCTCGGCCGGCGTGTACGGCATCGTCAGCCGCATCCGCAAGGATCGCGAAATCAATTCGCTGATACTCACTTTCGGCATCGGCGTGATCATGACCAATCTGATCCTGCTGATCTGGAAGGCCGACGTGCGCTCGACCAGTTCCAGCTGGCTTCAGGAGGCGTTCGTCGTCGGCCCGCTGTACAGCATGCGCGGCGAGGCGGTGTTCTTCATCGTCAGCCTGTTGCTGATGGCCGGCCTGTGGTGGTGGCTGTCGCGCAGCTGGTATGGCCGCGCGCTGCGCGCCGTCTCCAGCAACCGCGAAGCGGCCAAGTTGATGGGCATTCCGCCGGCGCGTACGGAGCTGGTGTCCTTTATCGTTGCCGGCATGCTGGCGGGCTTCGCCGGCGTGGCGCTGTACAGCTACGGCGTGATCCAGCCGGCATACGGCGGCGCGCTGACCGTCAAGGCCTTCATTATCGCCGTGCTGGCGGGCGTGGGGTCGATACCCGGCGTGCTGCTGGGCGCCGTGCTGCTTGGCGTGGCCGAGGCGCTGACCGTCACGCTGGCCAGTTCCTCCCTGCAGGAGCTGGCCGGCATGATGCTGTTCCTGCTGGTGCTGTTCGTGATGCCCAATGGCTTGCTGGGCGCCAGCCGGAGGCGCGGATGAGCGGCCGGCCGCCGGGCCTCGCACCGGTTACCGTTATCGCGATACTCGCCGCCGGATATGGCGCCGTGCCGCTGCTGCTCGGCGCCAATCAATACATTATGAGCCTGATCGTGGCGGCGCTGGTGATCGGCTGCGTGGCGCTGTCGTGGGCCTTGCTGGGCAATCTGGGCGGCATGGTCAGCTTCGGGCATAGCGCATTCTTCGGCGTCGGCGCCTATGTGTCGGCCATCGTCACGCTCAAGGCGGGGCTGCCGGTGCCGGCCGGGATGGTGCTCGGTGGCGTCGGCGCGGTGCTCGCGTCGCTGGCGATGCTGCCGGTGCTGCGCCTGCGCGGCCCCTACTTCGCGCTGGCGATCCTCGCGTACGCCCACATCTTCCGCATCGTCGCCACCGAATGGACTTCGGTCACGGGCGGCTCCGGCGGCATCGGCAATATCCCGCTGCTGCCGGCGATTCCAACGAACCTGTTCGGCATCGACATCGGCGGCAAGACCGGCGCCTATCTGGTCATCCTCACCATCGTCCTGCTGTTCGCGCTGGCCTACCGTGCCATTCGCGCCAGCCACTACGGCCTGGCGCTGCGCGCGATGCACGACAGCGAGGATGCCACCCGCGTGGTCGGCGTCAACAGCACGCTGCTCAAAGGGCTGATGCTGATGGTGTCGGCCTTCATGGCCGGCGTGGCGGGCGCGTTCAACGCCCACTATCTGAATTTCCTCGAACCGGATTACGCCTTCAACGGCGTATGGGTGACGCTGCCCATCGTCGCCGCCATCTTCGGCGGTTATCGCACCATCGCCGGACCGGTGGTCGGCGCGCTGGTCGTGTACCTGCTCGACCAACTGGTATTCAAGGCGCTGATCCCGACCGGACATCAACTGGTGCTCGGCGGCCTGCTCGTCGCGATGATACTCTTCAGTCCCACCGGTTTGCTGCCGCTGCTGCCGTCGCCGCGCAAGCCCGCATCCAGGCCAGGAAGGAACGACCATGCTTGAACTGAACAACCTCTCGGTGCGCTTCGGCGGCCTGACGGCGGTCAACAACGTCACCCTCAACATCGGCGCCGGCGACGTGGTCGGACTGGTCGGCCCCAACGGCGCCGGCAAGACCACGCTGTTCAACGCC
The DNA here is from genome assembly GCF_979258245.1 of Duganella sp. AC917. NCBI lineage: Bacteria > Pseudomonadati > Pseudomonadota > Betaproteobacteria > Burkholderiales > Oxalobacteraceae > Duganella > Duganella sp. AC917. Next base: position 1,084,304 of record NZ_OZ409848.1, on the reverse strand, counting down.
ATCTCGGGACTGGTGCGCACGACCGGCGGCAGCATCCGCTTCGACCGGCATGATGTTCTGCGTACGCCCATGTACCGGCGCGCGCGGCTGGGCATCGGCCGCACCTTCCAGGTGCCGCAGCCGATGCATGAGTTGACGGTGCGCGAGAACCTGATCGTGGCCCAGCGCTTCGGCGCCGAGAAGATCGACACCCAGCGGATCGACGAGATCCTGGAGTTCACCAGTCTGGCCGACAAGGCCGCGCGCGACGCCTCCACGGAGCTGTCGTTGACCGAGTTGAAAGCGCTGGAGGTGGCAAAGGCGCTGGCGACATCGCCCAAGCTGCTGCTGCTCGACGAGGTGCTGGCCGGGCTGGAAACCACCGGCAAACGCCGTTTCATGGAGATGTTGAGGGAGATGCATACGCGCTTCGGCGTCGGCATCGTCATGATCGAACACGATATCGAAACCATCAGCGCGCTGTGCTCGCGGGTGGTGGTGCTGAACTTCGGCCAGTTGATCGCCGATGGCACGCCGGACGCCGTCTTCCGCGATCCGGAAGTGATGCGCAGTTACACCGGTGCGGCAGCAGTTGGGGCAAGCAATGCTTGAACTGGACCGGGTGCGTTCCGGTTACGGCGCCATCAACGTGTTATGGGATGTGTCGATGCATGCGCAGGCGGGCGAGCTGACGGCCATCATCGGTCCGAACGGCGCCGGCAAGACCACGCTGCTGCGCACGATCATGGGGCTGCTGCCGGTGACCGGCGGCGAAATTCGCCTCGACGGCCGGCGGTTGAACGGCACGCCGACCTGGCATATGGCCGACCATGGCGTGGCCCTGATCACCGAGGACCGCTTGACCTTCCGCGACATGAGCGTGGAGGAGAATTTGATCATGGGCGCTTATCACCCGTCGCATCGGGCGCATGTCAAAGCACGGCTGGAGAATGCTTACCTGATGTTTCCTCGGCTAAGGGAGCGACGGACGCAGTTGGCCGGCTCGCTGTCGGGTGGCGAAGCGCAGATGCTGGCGATGGCGCGGGCGTTGATGTCCGAGCCGCGATTGTTGATTGTCGACGAGCCGTCGCTGGGATTGGCGCCGGTGATCGTCAATGAAGTGTTCGAGACGCTGGCGCGGCTGAAGGCTGGCGGCCGCACCATCATCCTGGTCGAACAGAATACGGAACGGGCGATTGGCATCGCCGATCATGTTTATCTGATGCAGACCGGGAAGGTGGTTCTGTCGCGGCGTGCCAAAGAAGTCAACCTCGATCAGGTGAACCAGCTGTATTTCGCGCGCTAACCGGCCGCGCGGCGCCTCATCGGGGAATAGTCCGGATACGGGCCGAGAAATCCTCCGCCTTGTCGGCGGCGCGTGCACGTTCGGTGATGTGGGCATTGCGACGCAGCGTGTCGAAATCCTGCCCGCCGGCCAGCGCGCCGATATCGAACAAATACCGGTCCAGATATCCCGACGCCAGCAAACGCCAATCCAGCGGCAAGCCCGGATCGATACGTCGCGCCATTTCGAAAATGATGGTGGTGCAGTTGGCGGTCAGCGTGTTGTAGAAACGCGGCTCGCGTTTGAGCTTTGCGCCCTCGTCCAGGTAGGCCAGGAACAAGGAACGCATCGCCTCGGGGGGCATCTTCAAACGGTACAAATACATATCCTCGTCGCGGACGTTGGTGCGTACACGCAGGATATCGCGTTCGTCGGCAGCGATCAGCACCGTCTCGAACCCCTTGAAAAACCCGGCGAGGGCGTCGAAGCTCTCGCCGCGCTGTTTGCGGATCTCGATGGAGAACGTCAGGTAGCGTCCATCGGCAAAGCCGAACGACACCAGCGTGTGGGCGATCGCGGGACCCATCCAGTAGGACATCGCCACATCGACGGTGCGCAGTTGATCCAGATCATAGCTGCGCGCCTCCCAGCGCTGCGTGTAGTCGGTATCGCTACGCCAGTCGAAGTTTCGCACTTGGTCCAGCGTGACGACGCTGCCTTGCACCGTGCCGGTCATCATGCGCGACACGTCGTCGGCCCATACCCTGTCATGCGTCGGCTGCAAGGTGCTCCACCAGGCCATCAGCGCGATCATCGCCGCCAGCCAGGGCAAGGCGACACGCGCGTCGCCCCGCCGCCACCACAGCACCAGCGTGGCGACCGCGCCGACACTCCATAGCACCGCCGCCGGCAACCGCAGCGCCGGCAGTTGAAACCACAGCGCCAGGGCGCCCCACACGGCAAGCAGCGACAGCGCCACAGACGCCAGCACGCGCACGGCGACAACAAGAGTATTTTTATTCATGCCCAATTATATGGGCTGCCACTTCAATCCTCGTGTTCGTCTTTGCCGGTACCGCACCCGATCTGGACGCATATCAGTTTTACTGCAATACTTAAGACCATGCCGATGATTCCGATGAGCTCCAACATGGCGGTTCCGTAAATGAAGATGAGAGACTTCACTTTAACGGCGCCGCCCCATTCGGGCCAATATCAAATGCGGCGGCCAACTATCTCGAAACGGCATACACGGTGATATCGCTCAAACAGTTCAAATACTTCGTTGAAATCGTCGAGGCGGGAAGCTATTCGCGTGCCGCCGAAAAGCTGTACGTGGCGCAGTCGGCGCTGAGCCGGCAGATCAAGGAACTGGAAGACGAGCTGCGCACGGAACTGCTGACGCGCGACTCGCGCCATATCGAGCTGACGCCGGCCGGCCAGCTGTTCTTCGAACGCGCCAAGCGCATCCTCGACGATATCGACGACACGGTGGTGCAGGCGCGCCAGGTCGGGCTTGGCGCGCGCGGCGTGGTCCGGTTGCAGCATTCGAGCTCGGTGATCCTGACACCCGCGCTGACCGGCGCCATCGGCCGGCTGCTGGACCGGTTCCCCGGCGTGACGCTGGAGGTGTCGATGGCGCCATCGGAAAACCAGACCCTCGATATCGAGGAAGGCCGCGCCGACATCGGACTGATCCGCCTGCCGACCTTGCGCAAATATCCGCACATCCACGTGCGCGAGGTGTCGAGCGAGCGGCTGATGGTGGCCGTCCCGCACAACTCGCCGCTGGCCGCGCTCGACAATGTCGAACTGGCCAACCTGAGCAAGGAGGCGTTCATCTCGATCCCGCACAAGGACCGGGGCGGCCTGAGCTACCTGGTCGCCAACCTGTGCCTGGAACAGGGTTTCTTTCCGACACCAGCGCGGGCGCTGTCGCGCAAATCGTCACAGCTGAGCTTGATCGCCGCCGGCCTGGGGATTGCCATCGTGCCGGAATGCATGCGCTTGATGGCGCCCGACGGCGTGCGCTTTGTCCCGCTGGCAAACGGCAAGCTACTGTCGTCCGTCGGGCTGGTCTGTTTGCGCGAGGCCGATCCGTTGGTGGCCGGGTTCGCAGACGCCTTGCTCGACTTCGTGAAGTCCGACAGTTGTAAGGATTTGTGAAGCGGGCGACCGCCGGCGCTGGGGTATGGCACACTGGCATCATGTCAATAGTAAATGAGGGACAGCATGAGCACCGGGCCGGACGATAAGGACATCATAGACGTACCGCCAGAAGACGTGCACGTGCAGGAAACGCCCCACCGCCGCGCCAGCGACCACGACCGGCGCGCGACGCGTCCCGAAGTGGGCACGCCGCGCTATCTCGATCCGGGCGACAACGTCTTCAGCCTCTGGGGCCGGGTCATCATGGCGCGCTACCGCCGGGTTGCCGCCTCGGTCACGCGACACATCATTCAACGGCCGCTGCACATCGGCGTGTCGGCACGGATTTTCCATCCGGAAGCTGGCGCCAAAGGTCTGCGCAGCAAGAATCTGCAGTACCTGGAGGAATCCATCGCGCAGTGGGTGATGTCGCGCGACGTGCTGGTGTTCATGATTCCGACCGTCAATACCGACGGGCTGCTGCACCCTTCCAATATCCGCCTGCGCGACTATGCGCGCCACCTCGACGGTTTGGTGCTGCAGGGCGGCGCCGACGTTTCGCCGCAGAGCTATTCGGAAACGCCGACCCGGCCCGAATGGGGCGGCGACCGCGCGCGCGACATGTACGAGCTGGAGTTATTGCACGAGTTCGTCGAGGCCGGCAAGCCGGTGCTGGGTATTTGCCGGGGCTGTCAGCTGATCAATGTGGCCTTTGGCGGCACCTTGTACCAGGACATTGCCTCGGACGTGCCCGATTCGCTGGCGCACGTCAACGACGACTACGACCGCAACCGCCACGAGATCAGCTTCCCGGCGGGTTCGTCGTTGAGCAAGCTGTTCAAGGGGCATTCGACGGGGCTGGTCAATTCGATCCACCATCAAGCGGTCAAGACCTTGGGCCGCGACATGAGCGTGGAGGCGTTGTCGGTGCCGGATAATATGGTGGAGGCGATCCGTTATCGCAAGGCGCCGTTTGTGATGGGCTTGCAGTGGCACCCCGAGTTCCACAGCGCGGGCGGCGTGGAACTGCTCGACTGCACGGGGATTTTGGATAATTTCCTGCGCGTGGCGCGCGAGACGCGGTTCTAATATCGGCGCGGCGCAATCGCCCTGGTTGCGCCGTCGCCGCCGCAACCTTCAACTCGCGTTATCGTCCCCGGAATCGATGGATCGCCGCGTCGACCATGCCTTCGGCGCTGCCACTACGATCGAACTGCTGGCGCAGATAATGCGCGTCGCTGCCCTCGTGCGTGACCTGCATCAGATGCTGCAGGCCAGCGGTGGCGCCAAGCTTGGCGCCGTACGGCTCCATCTTGCGCAGCGTGGTCAGGATGTCCTCGCGCAGCGACAAGCTCTCATAACTCTTCGGATGCACCAGCGTGCCATCGAGCCCGAAACGGCACGCCTGGAAGCGGTTGTAGTTGTACACCAGATAGTCATCCTCGGCCGGCGCCTCTTCCCGGCGCTCCAGCAAATAGCTGCACAGCGACTGCAGATACACCGCCAGCGCCGCCGCCCGCTCCACCGTCAGCGGCGTGTCGCACACGCGCAGCTCGATGGTGCCGAATTCCGGCTTGGGGCGGATATCCCAATAAAAGTCCTTCATGCTCTTGATGACGCCCGTGTGCTCCATCTTGGCGAAGTACTCGTTCTCGAAACTCGCCCAGCTTTGCACGAACGGCGCGCGTCCGCTCATCGGAAACGCGAACACCGAATTCAAACGAGCGGAGTTGAACAGCGTGTCGTTCCCCTGCACGTACGGCGACGATGACGACAGCGCGATGAAGTGCGGCACGTAGCGGCTGAGCGAATGCAGCAGAAACAGCGCGTCGTCTCCGTTGGCGCAGCCGATGTGCACGTGCTGGCCGAAGATCGTAAACTGCTTGGCCAGATAGCCATACAGCTCCGACACCTCCTTGAAGCGCGGCTTGGCGAAGATCTTCCGGTCCGACCATTTCTGGAACGGGTGCGTACCGCCGCCGCAGATGCCGATGTTGAGCTGTTCGCCGGCCGTGACCAAGGTGTCGCGGATCAGCTGCAGCTGCGCCACCAGTTCGGTGTGATTGGTGTGCACGTCGCTGTTAATCTCGATCATGCTCTCGGTGATTTCCGGCGTGACGTTGCCGGGGAACGGCTTGCGTCCCAACAGGTGCAGCAGGTCCGGGCTGGACGCCGTCAGGTCGTAGTCCGAAAGGCTGATCAGCTGAAGCTCGAGCTCCACGCCCATCGTCAGCGGTTCGGATGTGTTGAATGGTTCTAATGGCATTTACTTTTCCTCCTTGATCTGGGTTTCGTTGGCCCAGATCAGCGCACGTTGCGTGACGATCGGTCCGACCACTTCCAGCAGCAGCGTCATCGCCGCCAGCGCCGCCAGTTCGTCGACCAGCACGATCCCCATGTATTTGGTTTGTTCGAGCAGCAGCGTGACGAACACCGACATCGGCGCCAGCGCCACGCCGGTCAGCACGCCCTTGCGCCACGAGATGCCGCCAACCTTGGCGAAAGCCGCCACGCTGAGCGTCTTGACCAGAAAGCGCGCCAGCAGCAGCAAGATGCCGAGGCCCGCGCCATCGACCACGCGTTCCCACTCCAGGGTGGAGACGGCAAACACGAACAGCAGCACCGTCAGCAGCTCTCCTATGCCGCCGAAATTGCGCTCGGTGCGGCTGAACGCGACGCGGCTGTGGCGAGCGGCCAGGCCGAAGGTCAAGGTGGCAAGCACCGGCGATACTTCGAACGCGCCAGCGGCGGCCACCAGCAGCACCACGCCAAGCGCGAAGGCGACGGTGCCGTCCTGCGCCAGCGCGCCAAGACGGCGCAGCAAGGCGGGCACCATAAAGCCCATCACCGCGCCCATGACGGCCGACACCACCAGTTCGATCAGGCTGTGCGAGATCGCCTGCGGCAAGCTGCCGGAGGTCTGGAACACCCAGAAGCCCACCACCACCTTGAACACGAACACCGCCAGCACGCAGTTGATCGCCACCAGATGCAGCACGCGCTCGGTGACCTGGCCCGAACTGTTTTGCTCATTGATCACGCGCAGCACGCCGGCCGGCGATGTCGACATGGCCAGCGACGCAAGTAGCAAGGACGTCAGCGACGGCATGCCGGTGAGATGGGCGATCAGATAAACGACGCCGAACGTGGCTGCCGATTCGGCCAGGCCGCTGACGGCGATCCACGGATTGATCCTGAGCCAGCGCAGATTGATGCGGTAGCCGAATTCAAACAATATAAGTCCGAAGGCCAGGTTGGCCAGGGTGGTGACGGTGCTCGATGCGCCGCTGCTCAACGCGGCCGGGAAGATCTGCGCCAGCAAAAAACCGACGATGCCGTAGACGCTGATGCGCGGCAGGCGTGTCCAGCGATGCAGGAATTCTCCCGATAGCCAAGCCAGCGCGATCGCCAGTGGCCAGCCCAGTTCGGCCATGATGACCTGAATATCCGGCATGTACTTCTCCTCTGTAAACCATACTTCGATTATTATGGCCGATAATCCGCACCGCGACTGTTCGCTAGGGAACAAAGGAAAACCACATGCTAGAACTCATCAGTGAGCACGCCTGCTTCGGCGGCACCCAGCGTTTCTACCGCCACGACTCGCGCGAGATCGGCCTGCCGATGCGCTTTTCGGTCTACATTCCAGCAGGAGCCGAAGGTGACCAGGCTCGCATGCCTGCGCTGTTCTATCTCGCGGGGCTGACCTGCAACGAAGAGACCTTTATGATCAAGGCCGGCGCCCAGCGTGCGGCCGCGCAGGCGGGAATCATTCTAATAGCGCCGGACACCAGTCCGCGCGGCGCCGGCGTCGCGGGAGAAACCGACAGTTGGGATTTCGGCGTCGGCGCCGGCTTCTATCTGGACGCCACACAGGAGCCGTGGTCGCGGCACTACCGGATGTACAGCTACATCCACGAGCTGCGCGAATTGGTGGTGCAGGAGCTGCCGGTCGACGGCGCGCGCCTGGGTATCTTCGGCCATTCGATGGGCGGCCACGGCGCGCTGACGATGGCCCTGAAACGCCCGGACGTATTCCGCTCCGTGTCGGCGTTCGCACCGATCGCGGCGCCGTCGAAGTGCCCGTGGGGCCACAAGGCCTTCAGCGGCTACCTCGGCGACGATACCGCCGCATGGGCGCAGTACGACGCCAGTTTGTTGATGGCCGATCTCAAGACGCCCTTCCCGGCCGGCATTTTGATCGACCAGGGGCTGGGCGATAAATTCCTGGCCGAGCAGCTGTATCCGGAGGCGTTCGAAGAAGCCTGCCGCAGCGCCGCGCAGCCGCTGGAACTGCGGCGGCACGCGGGTTACGACCATGGCTACTACTTCATTTCGACGTTCATGGAAGACCACATCCGCTTCCACGCCCGCAATCTCGCTACAGTTTGATTTCCGTCCCGAGCACCCGCAGGAACTGGCCGAGCCACGCCGGGTGCGCCGGCCACGCGGGCGCGGTGACGAAATTGCCGTCGGTGACCGCCTGGTCGACCGGGATGTCGGCGTACTCGCCGCCGGCTAGTTTGACTTCCGGCGAGCAGGCCGGATAGCACGAGATTTTTTTGCCGCGAATGACCTCCGCCGCGGCCAGCAACTGCGCGCCGTGGCACACCGCGGCTATCGGCTTGGCTGCGGCCGCGAACTCCCGCACGATGGCGATCACGCGCGGATTGAGGCGCAGGTATTCGGGCGCGCGGCCGCCGGCGATCATCAACGCGTCGTAGTTGGCCACGTCGACGTCGTCGAAGCTGGCATTGAGCGCGAACAGGTGGCCCGGCTTTTCGGTGTAGGTCTGGTCGCCTTCGAAGTCGTGAATCGCGGTCTTGATGGTGTCGCCGGACTGCTTGCCGGGGCAGACCGCGTGCACGGTGTGCCCAACCATCTGCAGCGCCTGGAACGGCACCATGGTCTCGTAGTCTTCCGCAAAGTCGCCAGTCAGAAACAGGATTTTCTTAGCTGCCACGGTATGTCCTTTCGAGAACGGGTTATAAAGAGGCTCGTAAAAACAAAGGGCCGCGACGTCACCGTCACGGCCCTTCGATACTACCCTGATTTGTTAGCGGACGCTTAGGCTGCGGCGCCGGCGGCCTTGGCGATCACCGTGCGGATGGTGCCCGCCAGATCCTCGGCCGAGAACTTGGCGACATACGCATCGGCGCCCACGCCCTTGACGTGATCCTCGTTGGTCTTGCCCGACAACGACGAGTGGATCACCACCGGAATCTTGGAGAAGCGCGCGTCCTGTTTGATCAGGCGCGTGAGCGTAAAGCCGTCCATCTCCGGCATTTCCAGATCGGTCAGCACCATCGCCACGCGGTCGGTGATGGCCACGCCTTCGGCCTTGGCGCCGTCGGCGATATGCTGGAGACGCTCCCACGCCTCCTTGCCCGACTTGGTCATGATGAAGTGGACGCCCATCGCATCCAGCCCTTTTTCGATCAGGTTGCGCGCGACCACGGAGTCGTCGGCGGCCAGGATCACGGCGCCCGGTTTCAGCAGCACTTTCGGGCCGATGGTTTCCGGATCGACGTCCTTGCCTTCCGGCGGGACCAGCTCACGCAAAATGGTTTCGACGTCGAGCACCTGCGCCAAGCGGGTGTTCTGCACGTCGCCGTCGACACGCGCGATACTGGTGACCTTGCCGCCGGCCGTACCTTCGGCGGTCAACACCTGGCTCCAGTCCAGACGCACGATTTCATCCACCGATTCGACCGCGAACGCCTGCGTGGTGCGCGCGAATTCGGTGACCAACATAATATTCAGACCGGTTTTTGGGGTCACGCCCACGATGCCCGGCAAATCGAGCACCGTAATGATTTGACCGCGCAGATTGACGACGCCCAGCATGTGTGGCGGGGATCCGGCCACTGCGGTTACTTCCGGCATCGCGACGATCTCGCGGATTTTGAAGACATTAATACCAAACAACTCGGAGTGTTGGCCGTTGGCGTCACCGCCCAAACGGAACAGCAGCAGTTCGAACTTGTTCGAATTTGTTAAATTACTACGCTCATCCACTTCCTGCTGAACTGATTTCATAACTTGGTCTCCACTGGGGTCCGCTGAGAGGAAATGGCCCACGGCGGGCTTGCTTCCATTGCTGTCCAAGTATAGCGGGAGCAACACGCCTGCGTCACATTTTGGACCACAAGATATTGATTTAAAGCACGATTTACAACGGTTGGTGGTCGCCGGGAGGTAAAACATTGGCATAAAAAAAAGAAACCTCAAGGGTTTCTTTTTGGTAGCCGAACATGGCAGTGTGTTTCAGCTTGAAGAATTCTGGAGCGGGAGAAGAGTCTCGAACTCTCGACCTCAACCTTGGCAAGGTTGCGCTCTACCAACTGAGCTACTCCCGCGGAGAGGCCAGATTATGACAGAAAGATGTCCGCTTGACCAGTGCTCGCCACCAACTTTTTACAGGACGGGCGATGGTGTAAGCTTGATAGCGATCTGCAATGGAAAAGGACGGGAATGGATTCAATCGAAGTTGTATTGGCGATGTTGTTGGCGGTGGTGGCTAGCGCCTATATCAAGCGGCTGCTGCCGCCGGCGATACCGCTGCCGCTGGTGCAAATCGCGCTGGGCGCGCTGATCGCGGCCAAGTCCTCGCACGGCGTGGACCTGGAGCCGGAGCTGTTCTTCCTGGCCTTTCTGCCGCCGCTGCTGTTCCTCGACGGCTGGCGCATTCCCAAGAGCGGCCTGCTGCGCGACAAGGGCACCATTCTGGAGCTGGCGCTCGGCCTGGTGGTCTTCACCGTCGTCGGCGCCGGCTTTCTGATCCACTGGTTGATACCGGCGATGCCGCTGCCGGTCGCCTTCGCGCTGGCGGCCATCATCTCACCGACCGATCCGATCGCGGTCAGCTCGATCGCCTCCAACACGCCCATTCCCAAACGCCTGATGCACATCCTGGAGGGCGAATCGCTGCTCAACGACGCCAGTGGCCTGGTGTGCTTCCGCTTTGCCGTCGCCGCCGCGATGACCGGCAGCTTCTCGATCGGCACCGCCGCCATCACCTTTATATGGCTGGTGGTGGCCGGAATCGGCGCCGGTGTCGGTGTCACCCTGGCCGTGACGTGGGCGCAGCGCTGGCTGTCGCGCCGCTTCGGCGAGCCGACCGGCTCTCCGATCCTGGTCAACCTGCTGCTGCCGTTCGGCGCCTATCTGGTGGCCGAGCGCTTGCACGGCTCGGGCATCCTGGCCGCCGTCGCCGCCGGCGTGACGATGAGCTATGTGGAATTGAGCGGCCACGCGCTGGCCAATACCCGCATCCAGCGGTCGGCCGTGTGGGACACGGTGCAGTTCGCGCTCAACGGCGTGATGTTCGTGCTGCTCGGCGAGCAGCTGCCTGACATCTTCCGTGGCGCCAGCCTGTCGATCGAAGAAAGCGGCCATCTCAATCCGTGGTGGCTTGCCATTTACGCCTTCGCCATCACCGCCGGCCTGCTGGTGCTGCGCATGGCGTGGGTGTGGGCCTCGCTGCGGCTAAACATCTTCAAGCAGAAAATCCGCAACCAGGAACGCCAGAAGATCAATCCGCGCCTGCTGCTGGCGACCACCCTGGCAGGCGCGCGCGGCACCATCACGCTGGCCGGCGTGCTGACACTGCCGCTGGCATTGCCGAACGGCGCCCCCTTCCCGGCGCGCGCGCTGGTCATTTTCCTGGCCTGCTCGGTGATCCTGATTTCGCTGCTGACCGCCAGCATCGCGCTGCCCCGGCTCCTGGCCGGCATGACCTTCCCGGCGGAGCCGGAGGAACAGCAGGAGGAAGACCTGGCGCGGCGCGAGGCCGCCAACGCCGCCATCAAGGCCATCGAGAAAACGCAGGTGTCGCTGATGCACGCGGAGAGCTGCGTCGACCCGGAGGTGTACCCGCAGGCCGCCGCGCGCGTGATCGCGTTCTACGAACACCGACTCAGTGAGGTCGACCGCGATGACGACTCGGAATGGCGCAAGACCGACCACGCCGAGAACGAACTGCGGCTGGCGGCGCTGGCAGCCGAACGGCGCACCGTGTTCGACCTGGCGCGCACCGACCGCATCTCCGATGCGATCTCGCGCAAGCTGGTACGGGAGATCGACTTGATGGAAACACGCTACCGCTAAGACCCGCCATGCGACCGACGCGCACACAAACCATCATCGGGATCGCCTGGGTACTGTTCTGGCTCCTGATGACCACCACCGCCGTGCAGGAATACCTGCGCGATAACGATCACGGCGTGTGGAAGCCGATATTGTGGGAGACCTCGTCGGCCTTCACCGGCACTGTGCTGCTGATCCTGCAGCGCTACTTCACGCGCCGGCACGACCACCTGATATCGTCGCCGCTGCGATGGTTCGCCCGCCAGCTCGTATGGCTGCCGGTCTACTGGGCAGCGTTCGTGCCGATGGCTTTCGGCATCCGTCACCTGGCTTACCGCCTGGCCGGCGAAACCTACACGCACCACGCATGGCCTCAGGTATTTCTATATGAGGATGTGAAGATGACGGTGTTTTTCTTCATCTTCGCCACCATCACATTCGGCGTGCTGTCGTATCACGCCATGCTGAACGAAAAGCTGCGGGTGGAAAGGGTCAACGCCTCGCTGCGGGAAGCGCAGCTGCTTCGCCTGTCGCAGCAGCTGCAACCGCATTTCCTGTTCAACGCCCTCAACACCATCTCGTCGCTGATGCACAGCGACGTCGCGCGGGCCGACGCCATGCTGATCCAGCTGGCCGACGTGCTGCGCGCCACGCTCGATGTCGGAGAGCAGCACGAAGTGCCGCTGGAACTGGAGCTGCGGCTGCTGCGCGGCTACGCGTCGCTGATGGCCGAACGTTTTTCGGACCGCGTGCACATCGCCTGGCACATCGACGACTCGCTGCTGGCCTGCCCGGTCCCGGTCATGAGCATGCAACCGCTGTTGGAGAACATCTTCAAGCACACCGTCGAACGGCGCCGCCAGCGCACAGCCATCACCATCTCCGTCGGCCGCGAACAGGATGGCATTGTGGTGCGGCTGGAAGATGACGCCGGTGTTCTGCCCGACGCGGACGTGAAGCCCGAACCCGCATCCGGCATCGGCGTACGCAACCTGCGCGAACGTCTGGCAGGATTGTACGGCGAGCGCGCTTCGTTCACGCTGATACAACTTGCGCCGGCCGGCGTGCGGGCGGAAATGAGAGTGCCATGCGTATCCTGATCGTCGACGACGAGCGCCCCGCGCGCGACAAGCTACGTCGGATGCTGGAGCTGGAGCCCGGCATCAGCGCCATCGACGAGGCGCGCGACGGCGTCGACGCGTTGGAACGGATATCCTCCTTTGCGCCGGACCTGCTGCTGCTCGATATCCAGATGCCGGAGATCAGCGGACTCGATGTCGCCGCTTCGCTGCCCTCGCCGGCGCCGCTGGTGGTCTTCGTCACCGCGTATGACGAGTATGCGATCCGCGCTTTCGACGCCAACGCCATCGACTACCTGCTCAAGCCCTACGACCAACAGCGGCTGCAACGGGCCTTGCAGCGGGTGCGCGAGCGTATGGCCCCGACGGCATCGACGGTGGCGGCGGCCTGCGCACCGGAGCCACCGCTGCCCGCCATCACCCAGTTGCTGGTGCCGGAACGGGGCGGCACGCGCATCGTCAAGGTCGAACAGATACAGTGGATAGAGACAGCCGATAATTACGTGGTGCTGCACACGTCCGACGGCGATCCGCTGATGCGGCAAACGCTTGCCGGTCTGGTGGAAAAGCTGGGGACGCGTTTCCTGCGCTGTCACCGCCGCGCGGCGGTCCAACTGGACTGGATACGCAGCATCCAGCCGCTCGACAAAGGCGACTGCGAACTACTGTTGCGCAGTGGCGCGCGCGTACCCTGCTCGCGCCAATACCGCGCAGAAGTGATGGCGCGCTTACAAGATGGCGTCCAATGAACCAAGAGGCGCCCATGGTCCGATGACCAGGCTTACCTCACCGCAGCCGTGCGCCTGAACAGTTCCCATCCTGCTAGCCTTTAACGATCACGATCACTGCCACCATCACCGATCAGGAGCGAAGCCATGCACAGTCTTCAAAAGATCACCCCATGCCTCTGGTTCGACGACCGGGCCGAGGAAGCGGCCGAATACTACGTCGGCATCTTCCGCAACGCCAAGCTGTGCGAAATCGCGCGTTACCCCGAGACCGGCAAGGAGCATCACGGACACGAAGCGGGCGCGGTCATGACCGTTGTCGTGGAACTCGATGGCCAGCGCTTCACCCTGATGAATGGCGGCCCGCAGTTCCAACTCTCCCCTGCGGTATCGTTCCAGATCAATTGCGAAAGCCAGGACGAAATCGATTACTTCTGGGACCGGCTCTCCGAAGGCGGCGCGCCCGAAGCCCAGGCCTGCGGCTGGCTGGCCGACAAATTCGGACTGTCGTGGCAGGTCGTGCCAACCATCCTGCCGTCGATGATCACCGACTCCGACCCGGAAAAATGCAACCGCGTCATGACAGCGCTGCTGCAGATGAAAAAACTCGATATCGCCGGGTTGAAGAAGGCCTACGCCGGTCTCTAGCACCGGTTCGCCCCGGCCGCAGCCCGCTTCGCCCCATCGCGCTGGACGCACATGGGGCGCCCTACCTAAACTGGCTCCATCGCACCCACAACGAGAGCCAGCCATGCACAATCCCGACAACAGCCGCCTGTATTTCCTGGACTGGATACGCATTTTCGCGTTTTTCCTGCTGATCCTGTATCACACCGGCATGTATTACGTCACCTGGGACTGGCATGTCAAAAGCCCGGACGCCAGCCACGCCATCGAACCGCTGATGATCCTGTCCTCGCCATGGCGGCTGGGATTGCTATTCATGATCTCCGGCGTGGCCAGCGCCTTCATGTTGAAAAAGATCCGCGTCGGCGCGCTGCTCAAGCAACGCAGTTGGCGTCTGCTGGTGCCGCTGGTGTTCGGCATGCTGGTGATCGTGCCGCCGCAAGCGTACTTCGAAGTCGTCGAGAAGGTCGCCTACAAGGGCGGTTACGGCGAATTCATGCATTTGTACATCACCAGCTACAAGGGATTTTGTCGTGGTGACGACTGCCTGGACATGCCCACCTGGAACCACCTGTGGTTTGTCGCCTACCTGTGGTTCTATACGATGCTAATCGGCGGCATCGCCTGGCTGGCTGGCCCGCGTCTGCAAACGTGGTCGAACGCACTGGGTCGTCTGTTGACCGGCTGGAAGATCATCGTTTTGCCCGTGATCGGGCTGGCGATTGCCCGTTTTGCCTTGGCCGATCGCTTCCCGGCCACGCATGGGCTGTTCGACGACTGGTACAACCATGCGATGTATTTCTTCCTGTTCATGCTGGGCGCGATGCTGGCGACCCAAGGCCGATTCTGGCAGAACGTGGAAAAACTGCGCTGGGTCAGTCTGGGCTTATGGCTGGCGAGTTGGGCGGCGATCGTCTGCTACTACTCGATTCCCGAGGCGCAGGCGGCGTCGCCAGAGATTGCACAGTGGAAGCCGGTGATGCGGGTGGTGTACTGCCTGTGTCAGTGGGTGCCGATCCTGACCGTTTGCGGGTTCGGCCATCGTCATCTGGCCTTCGACAGCGCCAAGCGACGGTATCTGACCGAGGCAGTGTTTCCGGTCTATATCTTGCACCAGACGTTGATCGTTACGATGGCGCATAGCTTCAAGCCGGTCAAGCTGGCGCCGGTGACCGAGGGCTTGATATTGGTCGTGCTGACGTTCTGTATCAGCTTCGGTGTGTTCGAGGTGGTGCGGCGAGTCGCGGTACTGCGGCCCTTGTTTGGGCTGGGTCGCCGCCCCGCGAACGCTCAAAACGAGTACCAGGCGGCGGCCACGGCGTGACAACAAACCACGCAACGACGTTGGGCGGATTAGCGGAGCGTAATCCGCCATTGCATGCGCGATCGGCGGCTCCAGGATTGGCGGATTACGGCGTCCCGCCTAATCCGCCCTACGAATCATTTGCTGCCGTGGTAGGCCGCAGGGACGCAACGCACCGCGCGCCGCGTCCTGCAGGTTAGAGCATCGGGGCGCCGGGTTAGTTCTGCCTTTACTTCACGAAGGTCAGCGTATGCTTTACCGGCCCGGGCAACAGCGGCGACGCGCGGCCGTCGACCCAATCCTCGCGCCCGCCAAGGAAATTCGGCGACAACGGATGGCCGCTTTGGCCGGCCGGCATATTAAATATACCTTCCTGCTCGCGACCCGGTGTCACCGTCATGCGCTCGGATTGCCCGAACGTCGGTCCGGCCACGCGCGGCATGTGCTGGTCGCCAGACAGCATGTCCGGCGCCACTTTCAGGAAGCGGCCCACCACCGGCAACGCCGACGCCATCGGATGGGCGCTGGCGGCGGTGTTGCGCTGGCCCCAGGTGGCCGCCGACAAGGGCTTGCCGTCCTTGGTCAGGTCGGCGATCACCCGGTCCAGCGCGGCCAGTTGCAAGGCCTGCCAGTCGGCGAACTGCGGCGGCAGCCATCCGGGCGGCTGCGCGTCCAGCAGGCGCGCCACCACCACCGGCCAGCGCGCGCTGATGGCCGCCATGCTCGCCCTCGAGTCGATTGCAGCCATCTGCTGGTCGGCGTTTTCGAACAGGATGTCGTACAGCGCATACATATAGGCGCGGGTGATGCGGTAGCCCACCGAGTCGACACTGGCCCGGCCGGTCCAGCTGCTTTTCAACAGTTCCAGCGCTTCGGCGCGGCGCGGATGATCGGCCACCGCCTTGCCGTCCAGCGCCATGATGGCGCGCTTGCGCCACGGCGTCAGGAACACCGCGCGGTCATCCAGCGCGATGGCGTACACCTTCCCGACGTCGGTCCTGGGTCCCAGCGCCGTCAGATCCTCGCGCACCTGGTGCGTGCGCGCGCCCAGATCGTAGCCGCCGTCGCCGATCAATGCGGCGCCTTCGCCGGCCAACTGGCGGCTGTTGGCGGTAGCAAGGTGGCCGCTGGCCGGATTGACCACCTTAGGATATTCGGCCGGCGTCAGCCAGCCATCCCACACGCCGGCCTTGTCGTCGGCGCTCAATGGATAGGTGATCTCCACCCCGGCCGGCGCGCGGCGCGGCAGCGGTCCGGCGATGGTCCAGCCGATATTGCCCTTGTCGTCGCCGCCGACGAAATTCTGCGCCGGGATGCCCAGGGTCGGGGCGATCGCCAATGCCTGGTCCAGCGTATCGGCCGTTTCGAGATTCCGCACATTCACGTTGACGGCGGCCAGCGTGTGCGCGGTCCAATGCACCGCGTAGCTGCGGCCCATCGCCTCGCGGATCGGGCCGAGCGACGTTTCGCGCACCACCAGCGTCTCGGCCGGCGCGCCCTTGACCAATATCGTCTCCTGGTGCTCCGACGGGGTCTCCCAGCCGGCCTGCGTGCGCACCTGCCCCGGCCTGGCCGGATCCGCTTCGAGCGCGATCAGGTCCAGATAATCGCCGTAGCTGTTGGTGAAGCCCCAGGCGACATGGCCGTTACTACCGACCACCACCACCGGCGTGCCGGGCAAGGTGACGCCGACCACCCGCCGCTGGCCGCCTTTCCCGTCGGGGAACTGCAAGGCGGCGCGGTACCAGGTATTGGGCAGCTGGATGCCGAGGTGCATATCGTCGGAGACGATGGCGCCGCCGCTGACGCTGCGACTGCCCGCCACCGCCCAGTTGTTGCTGCCGACGGTGTTGAGCATTTCGGCGGGCAAAGGCGCGAACGCCATTTTCGACAGCGGCGCCGTCCCGGCCGTGCCGGGTTTGCCCCACCACGCCGGCGCCGCCGCAGGAATCGCTGGTGCTTCGCCGGCGACGTTGTTGGCGTCGAGCGGCGCGTCCCACTGCGTCGATTCCGGCGCCAGGAAGGCGCGCTGCTGCTCGGACGCATGCTCGGCGAACCAGCCACGCGACAGCTCGCGCGGCAGCATATTCCCCTGCAAATCAAAATACATCGCCCAGATCACCAGCAGCGAATCGCTGGCCGACCAGGCCCGTGGCGGCATGCCCACCAGCGCATACTCGAACGGCTTGGCGCGCAACGCCCCCAGGCCGGCGTTGACACCGGCGGCGTAGCGCTCCAGCAGCGCGCGGTCCGGCGCGGGTAGGGATTTGAACGCCAGATCGGCGCGGCTGCGGAAGCGGTGGAAACGGCGCGCCTTGTCCAGCGGCAGCGCGCGCGCGCCAAACATTTCGGACAATTCGCCGGCCGCCGCCCGGCGCAGCAAATCCATCTGGAAGTAGCGCTCCTGCGCGTGAGCGAAACCGGTGGCGTAGGCGACATCGAGCCGGCTGCCGCCGCTGATCACCGGTACGCCACGCTCGTCGCGCGCGATGCTGGCGGTGGTCTCCAGGCCCGGCGCCTGCCGCGTGCCATCCAGTTGCGCAAGGCTGCCGCGCAAATACAACCATGCCCCCAGCAGCGCCAATACCAGCAACGCCACCGCCACCAACAAGATCCGCCTGGACCACACCGTCAGCCTGCTCTTTTGCATACGATTCCCGGAAATCAGATCAATCCGGCAATAGTGCCAGATAATCCACCCCGCAGGCAATCGACTATCTCGAACCGACGTTTGTTAGATATCAGATCGGCAATTCATAAAGAGAGTCAGCGCACAGAGATCTTGCCTGCGGCGGCCTACCATGGTGTTTTCGACCACACGAAAAAAAGGAAAGCCATGGATGCCCTACCCAATATGCAGGACTGTATCGATGCCTGCACCAACTGTCATCAGGCCTGCCTGCAGACCGCGATGACCCATTGTCTGCAAATGGGCGGGCGCCACGTCGCGCCGGACCATCTGCGGCTGATGTTCGATTGCGCGGCGGTGTGCGAGCTGTCGGCCAATCTGCAGCTGAGCGGTTCGCCGTTCTCCGAGCGCCTGTGCGCGCTGTGCGCCGAGGTATGCCACGCCTGCGCCCTGAGCTGCCGCGAACTCGATGGGATGGAAGAATGCCTGCGGGCCTGCGAGGTATGCGAGCACTCGTGCCGCGAGATGGCGCAGATGGCCGCCTGAGCGACCATGTGCGCCAGCACCGGTAGGCGATCAGGCGATCTGGTAGATGTCTTTCGCCACTTCCCGCACATAGCGCAGCAGCAGCGCCGCGCCCGGGGACATCAAATGGCCGTCCACCGTGATGATGCCGAATGCGTCCATCCGGCATGGCAGCTCGATCGGCAGGATGTTGAGCACACCCTGCGACTCGTAATACTTCGCCACCGCGATCGGCATCACGTTCAGCGCGTCGGTCTGCTGCAACAGCGGTTTAATCAGCAGCACCGCCGTGGTGTCGACCACGTTGCCCGGCACTTCCAGGCCCGCGCGGCGGAACATCAACTCGCAACGCGCGCGCAGGATGCTGCCCTGCGGCGGCAAAATCCACGGCTGCCCGGCGATATCGCGCAGCTGCAGGTTGCGCGCCTTGAGCAGCGGATGGCCGGGACGCACCACCGCGCACGCCGGCTCGTCGCCCAACTCCTCGTACGCCAGCCCTTGCGCGCTCTGACGCTCGGGAATACGGCCGATCATGAAATCGAGCCGGCCGCGCTGCAGCTGTTCAAGCAGGATGTTGGACTGCTCCATCTCGACGCCGATGCGCAAACGGGGCGACGCCTGCTTGGTGCGCGTGATCGCCTGCGGCAGCAGCGAGATCCCCGGCGTCATGATGGTGCCGATGTCCACCTGCCCGGTCAGGCCGGCCTTGATGGCGACGATATCCTCGTGCGCCAGCGAGAGGCTGGTCAGCGCCATGCGGGCGTGGCGTATCATCGTCTCGCCGTAGATGGTCGGCTCCATGCCGCGCGGCAGACGGTCGAACAGCTGCACGCCGAGCATCTCCTCGAGGTCCTTGAGCTGTTTCGACGCGGCCGGCTGCGTCATGTGCAGATCTTCCGACGCACGGTGGATGTTGCGTTGTTCGTCCAGCGCGATCAGCAGCAGCAGCTGGCGCGTTTTGAGGCGCGCGCGCAGGAACCAGTTCGAATTAGTATCCATAGGAAAATGATATCACGATGGGTATTGATTTAGGGTCAAATCCCATCATTTGAATATCACTTGCACGCCGAACTAGGATTGGCCGCAGGCCCTTCCTTGGTTTGCTTGATGAACGGAATGGTGCCGTCGGCGTTGTACTGGAACTCCTCCACCGCCACCGAACGACGGTACTCGCCGCCGGTCGGCAGCTTGTCGTTATGGTAGAAGATGTAGTTTTTGCCGTTGAATTCGATGATCGCCTGGTGGATGGTCTTGACCTTGGCGTTCTTCTCCATGATCACGCCGCCGAACTTCCATGGCCCAATCGGGCTGTTCGACATCATGTACGCGGTGGTCTCGGGGAAGTCGCGCGAATACGACAGGTAGTACACGCCCTTGTGCTTGTGCATATACGGCGCCTCGGTGAAGCGGTCCATGCCGACCGTATGGATCGGGCCATCGAATTCGATCATGTTCGGTTTGAGCTTGGCGTATTTGAGCACCGTGTTACCCCAGTACAGATACGCCTGGCCGTCGTCGTCGACGAACACGCCCGGGTCAATGTCATCCCAAGCGATCGGCGCTTCGAGCGTCATGTCGTTGGTCACCAGCGCCGAATCGCGCGCGTCGACGAACGGGCCTTCCGGCTTGTCGGAGACGGCAACGCCGATGGCGCGGCCCGGGATGGTCGCGTGATCGACCGTCGAATAGAAGTAGTACTTGCCATCGCGCTTGGTCACGTCGGCGGCCCAGGCGTCGACCTTGCCGATCGCCCATTTGAAGGCGGACGGCTTGAGCGGCGAGCCGCGGTCGGTCCAGTTCTTCATGTCGCAGCTGCTGTAGACGCGCCATTCCTTCATCACATAGTCTTTATCCTTGACCGAGGCGCTGTCGACGCCCACGTACAGGTAGACCGTTCCGCCGTCGACATAGGCCGACGGATCGGCGGTGAACAATTTCGGGAACATCGGGTTGGCTGCTTGCGCGTTGGTCGCGGCAAAGGCCATCCCCGCCGCTGCGATGGCGGCAATTTTCATCAATTTCGTTTTCATAGCTCTCTCCAGGTTGATCTTATTTTTTTCGGTCGCGCCGATCGCCATCAGGCGTCCCGCGACACGGAATACACATAGCAGGTGATCGACGGCGGCCCGGCTCAGCGCAGCAGGCGCAGGCCGTATAGTCCACCAGCGACGGAACCGTCGCGCGCCACGAACTTGACCACCAGTTTGCCGCCCGCCGCAGCCAGCGCCGGCGGAATCGGATAGTCCACTGTGTAGAGTTCTTGCGGCGCCCGGGCATCGAGTTTGACCTCGGCCAGCAACTGGCCGTTGATCAGGATATCGAACCGGCGGCCGGCGTCGCCCTTCGAATAGGTAAGGCTCAAGGCACGGGCCTCCGACTTTTTGTCGGTCAGGTCGTAACTG
Organism: Duganella sp. AC917; assembly: GCF_979258245.1. Taxonomy (NCBI): domain Bacteria; kingdom Pseudomonadati; phylum Pseudomonadota; class Betaproteobacteria; order Burkholderiales; family Oxalobacteraceae; genus Duganella; species Duganella sp. AC917. The sequence goes on along the minus strand of NZ_OZ409848.1, from coordinate 1,063,511 downwards.
AACCAGCTGGTCGCGTGGCGCCAGTGACGTCCCTTGGCCAGGCCGGATTCGCCGCCTTCGGCCTTGAAGAAGTGATCCGACTCCGGCTGCTGCTCGCCCGGCGCCACCTGGTCGATGGTGCGCGCGTCCAGTGCAAGCCGCGCCGCCTCATCCTCCGCAGCCTTTGCCCGCGTGGCCGCCAGATCGGCAGCCGTGGAATACGGCCAATACACCATGTAGCGCGAGTCATGCACCCGGAAGAACGGCACGAAGGTGGTAGCCTGCTTGCCATCCCTGCCCTCCACCAGTCCAGGGGCGACAAACGTCAGCGGCCTGCCCGTCACCGGCTTGAAGCGGCCTTCGAAAGCGGGACTGTCATCGACCAGTACAGGCGCGGCTCCCAGCGGGCTAATCGGTCCGGAGGCGATATGCCCCATGCGCGAGTCGTCGGCCAGGTAGTTCAGTTTCTCGTCCGGGAACGGATTGGTCTTTGCCGCCAGCACCACGGGGCCGTGCAGCACGGCGTAGTAATTGGACTTGTCCGGCATCTGTTCGAGCCGCGTTTTCATTGGCAGGGCGATATCGACCTTGTCGCCGTCGCGCCACTGCCGACGGACGCTGACATAGCGATCGGCGCCGATACTGGCAGCAACCGGCTTGCCGTTGACGGCGACGCGCAGCGCCCCCGGCGCCACCCATTCGGGATAGCGTATCTTCAACGTGAAGGTCTTGTTGCCCTTGACGGTAATGGTGCTGCTGCCTTCATCCGGGAAGCGGTTGGACTGGCGGATGGAGACGCCCTGCTCGCGCCAGTTCAAGGTCGACGGAATGAACAGGTTGACATACAGGCTGTCGCCGCGATGGGCGTAAATGAACTCGCAGTACTTGGCGTGGCTCTCGAGGCCCGAGCCCACGCAGCACCACATGCCCTGCTGCGGCTGCGAATACACGCGGTAGTGATTCGGCCGCATCGGCGTGAAGTAGACAAAGCCGCCGCTGTGCGGACGCTGCGATCCCAGAATGTGGTTGTACAGCGCGCGCTCGTAGTAATCGGCGTAGCTGCCCTTGGCGTCGCCGGAGAACAGCAGTCCGGTGAGCTTGAGCATATTGTAGGTATTGCAGGTCTCTGGGCCTTCCACCTCCTCGATCATCGACGAGAAGTCGTTCTGGTCGTGGAAGTGTTCCTTGACGCTGTTGCCGCCGATGGCGACGGTGCGGTAATCGTGCACGGTTTGCCAGAAGAACTGCGCGGCTTTCTGCCAGTCGCGCCGGCCGGTGATGTCGCCAATGCGCTTGAAGCCGATCACTTTCGGGATTTGCGTGTTCGCGTGCAGACCGGTCAACTGGTCCTTGCCATCCTCCAGCGGACGCAGGATCGCCTGATGCGAAAATCGGATCGCCAGGTCCATGTACTTTTTCTGGCCTGTCATCTCGGAGACATCGGCCAACACTTCGTTCATGCCGCCATGCTCGCACCGCAGCATGGTCTGCATCTGTTCATCGCTCAGGTGCGACATCAGGCCGACCGTCCAGTCGCACAGCGCGATCAGCATCGCGCGCGCGTCCTGGTTACCGGCGTAGACGTAGGCGTCGCGCAGGCCTGCGTACAGCTTGTGCAGGTTGTACCAAGGGACCCACTTGCCGTTGACCGAAAAGCCGTCGGCCTGCAGTTTTCCTTGTGCGATATCGCGCCACGCGGCGGCGCCGCCTGGCACGCCGCCGATGTAGCCGTCGCCATTGCTCGACTGGCAGCGTTTAAGTTCGCTCACAAAGTAGTTCAGGCGCGTGAGGACCGCCTCATCGCCGGTGGCGGCAAACATCAGCGCCAGCGCGGTCAAATAGTGGCCGCCCATGTGGCCATCCAGCCCTGTCGACTCCCAGTTGCCGTAGCTGGCCTGCTTAGGCGCCAGACCAGCTTCGCGCAGGAATGGCGCCAGCAGCCGGTCCGGGTTCAGCGCCATGATGTAACGCAGGTCGGTTTGCTGGGCTTCGAGGAACGGACTTGCGGTCAGGCGCACCGCCGACAGCGGAAACAGGCGCACCGGCGCTTTGTCCGTTGGCGCGGTGGCATCGGTACGCGTCGCCGCGCCGGCCATCGGTGGAACCGTCGCTGCCGCCATCGCACTGGCGGCGTAGCGCAAGGTACGGCGGCGCGCCGGCTTGTGGGTGGCCGCCGTCATTATTTGACGGGCAGCTGCGTGCTGCGGTATTTGTTCAAATCGGCCTGGTCAACCGTCGGCCAATCGTTGGTATCCCATTTCATTTCCATGATCTTCAGCTTTTGCAGGTAGTTGTCGGCGGTCTCGTAGGCGTGCAGCACGAGATAATCCTTGCCGTCCATCGTGTAAGCGCTGTTGTGGCCCAAACCCTTCCAGTCCTTGTCGCCGGCGATCAGCAGCGAACCGCCGCCCTTCATCATATCCACGCCATTTTTGTCGACATAAGGTCCGGTGACGGATGTCGAGCGGCCGACGACGACGTTGTAGGTGCTATCGCCCTTGCGGCAGCACAGTCCGAACGATGCGAACAGATAGTAGTAGCCGCTCTTCTTGAAGATGAACGGCGCCTCGATCTCGCCCGGCCCTGCGTCCTTGCCGGCCGGGGCGTCGACGTTGGCGGTTCGGCTGGCGATCGAATGCCACTCCTGCGGCTCCGCCAAGCCGGTCCAGGCATCATTCAGCTTGACCAGTTTCAGGCCGCTCCAGAAGGAGCCGAACGACATCCAGGCCACGCCCTTGTCGTCTTCGACGATGTTCGCATCGATGGCGTTCCAGTCGTCACGCAGCGGTACCGACTGCAGCACCATACCCTTGTCTTCCCAGCGGTAGTCCGGCGAGCGCGGATTGAGCGTCTTGTTGACCGTCACGCCGATTCCCGATGCATTTTTGCCGAATCCCGACACCGAATAATATAAATAGTATTTACCGTTATGGAACTGCACGTCCGGCGCCCAGATATGGCCGTCGAAGGTTGGCGCGGCGCGCTTGGCCCACAGCGGCTGTTGCTTGAAAACCGGACCTTCGAGCTTCCAGTCCTTCATATTGGTCGAACTGTAGAAAGTGATACCCGGCCCGGTGCTGAAGACGTAATAGGTATCGCCCTCCTTGGCCATTACCGGATCATGGACGCTGACTTCCTTTGCAGTGCACGCCGACAGGCCGGCCACACCCAACACCAGCGCCATCGTCGAAAAAATATACTTCATTCACAACCTCGATTAACGATGCGAGGCCATGCCACCGGCACGGCCTCGCGGGACACCACTTACTCCACAGCGACCACGATCACGGCCTTGGCCGGAATCTTGACCGTCAGCTTGCCATCCGCGCCTGCGGTGGCGCTGAACGGCGCCGGCTTGATCGCTTCCGGCGACTGGAACGTGTTATGCGTATCCATCGCGGCCGACGTCAGCACGCGGCCGTTGACCGATTTGATGGCCTGACCCGGCACGTCCACGGCGATTTCCGCTTCCTTGGTCGGGTTGGTGTTGACCAGGGCCAGATACAGCTTGCCGTCCTTGGCGCGGGCGGCCGAGGCGCTGATCTCCGGAATGCTGCTGCCGTTATACGAATACTGCGGATTGTTCGTCAGCTTCAGCGGCAGCGAGGTCGCGTCCTGGAACGGCACATACATCTGGAACGCGTGGTACGTCGGCGTCAGCACCATCTTGTCCTTGTCGGTGATGATCATCGCCTGCAGCACGTTGACCATCTGCGCGATATTCGTCATGCGCACGCGGTCGGCGTGGTCGTGGAAGATGTTGAAGTTCAGGGCCGCCACCACCGCGTCGCGCAGCGTGTTTTGCTGGAACAGGAAGCCGGCGTTGGTGCCCTTCTCGACGTCATACCAGGTGCCCCACTCGTCGACCAGAAAGCCCAACTTCTTCTCGGGGTCGTGCTTGTCCATGATCGCAGCGTTGGTCTTGATGAAGCCATCCATCTTGATCGTATTGGACAAGGTCGAGAACCACTGGTCTTCCTTGAAGCCGGTCGCCATGCCCTTCACTTCCCACTGGCCGGTCGGAATGGTGTAGTAGTGGAAGCTGATGCCGTAGGTTTGCTTCTTGAGCTCTTTGCTCAGGGTTTCGGTCCACGTCAGGTCGCTGTCGTTGCCGCCGCTGGCGATCATCTTCGGGCGATACTGCGGCGGCGCGCGCAGGAATGTCTCGACGTTTTTGTACAGGTTCGCGTAGTGTTGCGGCGACATGTTACCGCCGCAGCCCCAGGCCTCGTTACCGATGGCGAAGTAATCGACTTTGAACGGCTTGTCGCGGCCATTCTTGCGGCGCAGTTGCGCCAGGGTCGATTTGCTGTCGGAGGTCATGTACTCGACCCATTCCGACATCTCTTGCGCGCTGCCGGTGCCCAGGTTGCCGTTGACGTAGGTCTCGGCGCCAAGCTGCTCGGCCAGTTCGAAGAATTCGTGGGTGCCGACGGCGTTGTCTTCTTCCACGCCGCCCCAGTTGGTGTTGACCTTGACCGGACGCTTCTCGCGCGCGCCGATGCCGTCGCGCCAGTGGTATTCGTCGGCGAAGCAGCCGCCCGGCCAGCGCACCAGCGGCACGTGCATGGCTTTGAGCGCGCCGACGACGTCCTTGCGCCAGCCATTGACGTTCGGGATTTTCGACTTCGGACCGACCCAGATACCTTCATAGATACCGGTACCCAGATGCTCGGCGAACTGCCCATAGATGTTTTTGTTGATGACCGGACCAGGCTTGGTGGTATCGATCGTCACGCCGACAGGCGCGGCGAAGGCGGCGCCCGAAGCCAGCACGCACAGGGTGAGAACAGCACGTTTGATGTGATTCATATTTTAAATCTCCTGATTACTGTTTTATTGTTATCACGAAGCCGCCGTGCGGCTTGATGGTTACTGCTGCTTTTTTGCCGCCGGCGATTTCGCGTTGGCTAAAACTACGTTCGCCTTCACCGTCGGCGATGATCGTTCCCTGCTTGGCGCCGGCAAAGGACAAGTCCAGTGTCAGCGCCTTGTCGGATTCGGTGGCGTTGATGCCGGCGATGTACCAGGTGTCGCCCGCGCGACGCGCCACCACCGCGTACTTACCCGGGTACCCGTCAACCAGGCGGCTGTCGTCCCAGCTGCGCGGCAACTCCTGAAGGAAGCTCTTGACGTAGGCCGGCACGGTCGCCATCCCCTCCGGCACTTCAGCGAAATGCTGAATGCCCGAAACGTACAGCACCGATGTCGCCAGTTCGAAGCCATTGCTGCTGGTGCGCTTGATCTTGGGGATATCGCCGAACACCATCGGCGTGAAGTCCATCGGATCGAACAGATTGCGAGCGAACGGCATCATCGCCGCGTGGGTCGGCATCTTGTCCTCGTCGGCCTGCTCGAAGGTGGTGAACTCCATGCCGCGCACCGCTTCCATCGTCATCAGGTTGGGCCAGGTGCGGGTCCAGCCGCGCGGCAAGGTCGCGCCGTGGAAGTTGACCAGCAGGCCAGCCGCGGCGGCGTCGTTCAGTATATCGACGTAATAGGCAATCATCGACTGCGCATCGCCGTTGAAGAAGTCGATCTTGACGCCCTTGATGCCCATCTGGCGCAGGCGTTTGAACTCCGCCACGCGCTGCTCGTGCGTCAGCAGTTTGCCTTTTGGCGAGTACTCGGTCGAGTTCCATGGACCGGACGAGTTGTACCAAACCAGCACGCCGACCTTCTTGGTGGCGGCGTAGTCGGCCAGTTCCTTCATCTTTTCGTAGCCGATCTTGCGGTCCCAGTCGGCGTCCACCAGCGTGTAGTCCCACTTCATGTCGGCGGCGTAGTCGATGAACTTCTTCTGCACGTCGAAGACGGTGGCGTCATCCTTCAGCAGCGCCCAGCTCCACGAGGCGTGGCCCGGCTTGACCAGCTGCTTGTCGAACGCGATCGCCGGCGCGGCCAGGTCGGTGCCAAGGGTCGAACCGACCACGGTCGACAACGAACCAAGCGCCATCAGGCGCCAAGGCGAGGTCAGTGTGCCTTCGACATCGGCCAACAGGCCACGGTCCGGGAATACTTCCTCTTTCATCGGATTGCCGATGCTGTATTTGCCGCCTTTGGAATCTGGCGCCAGGCGCGATCCCTGGAAGCTGCCATCCATGCCCGCTTCCGAGATCGCCAGCCAGTTGTCGCCGGCCTTGAACAGTGCCGGGAATACCCAGCCGGCCGGCGACGGCGAGACCGTGCCGACCGGGATGTCCATCTGGTAGTGCTCTTCGTAGGACGGATTGGTGCGCCCCCAGCCAGTCTGCGCGACGGCGATCGGCTGCAGCCAGGCCTTGGCCGATGTCGGCAGCGCGAACGTGGTGCGTTCCTGGATCAGTTTTTTGCGCGGCAGCGACGGCTCGGCGACGATATAGCGGAAGGCGACGCCGTCGTTCGACACGCGGAAGACGATCTCCATTTTCTGCTTTTGCGCGTTCTGCACGGAGTAGGTTTGTTCGTTGGCGCTGTAGGTGATGTCACGCTTTTTACCCGTGGCCATCTGATACTTGTCGGTGACGGTGCTCACCTTGGAGCTGGCGGCGATCGTCAGCGCGCCGGCCAGGTCGGCGCCTTGCAGCTGCAGCCCGAGTTCGGAGGCCAGTAGCACCGGCTTGCCGTCGCGGGAGACGGTGTAGGTCAGGGGTTTGCCGGGTGACTCGTTCAGCTGGACGCTGATGTGACGGTCGGGGCTCGTCAACGCGCCGGGGGACGCCGCTAAAGCGGTCGACGCGGCTGTGGCGCCCACCGCGACAGCGGAGATAAATTTATTCACCATGTTCTCACCAATTTTTTAGGGTTATGTAGCCCCGCCACTCTAAGGGTGGTGTCTCCGGGGCGGCGAACGGTTTTGCTGGTGCTTCTACTGCGTTACAACTTAAACCCATCCTCCATCGACGATGAACTCTTGAGCCGTGCACATGGCGCCGTCGTCGGCGGCCAGGAACAAAATCATCGAGGCGATATGCTGCGGCATCAGCTTCGTCGGCATGCACTGGTTACGTTTGATATCCTGCTCGCCCGCATCGTCCAGCCACAGGTCGATCTGACGCTGCGTCATCACCCAGCCCGGCGTGACTGTGTTGATGCGGATGCCGTGGGCGCCGAATTCGCGCGCCAGGCCGCGGGTCAGGCCATGGGTCGCCGCCTTGGAGGTGGCATACACCGGATATCCGGCGTTCTTGACCTGCCAGGAGATCGAGCCGACGTTGATGATCGAGCCGCCGCCCTTTTCCTTCATGCCTTCGAACACGGATTGGCAGGTGAAGAACATCGGGCGCTGGTTGATGGCGATACGCTCGTTCCAGTAGTCGACGGTGACGTCCTTGGTTGCGTGGCGCTGGTCGTTGGCGGCGTTGTTGACGAGGATGTCGAAGGAACCGATGATGCCGGCCAATTCCGCCATGGTGGACTGTAACGCCGGAATGTCGGTGATGTCGCAAACGCGGAACTCCGGCTCGGGGTAGCCGGCTTCCTTGACGCGGCGAACCAGTTCCAGGCTGGCGTCGCGGGCGATGTCGACAAAGGCCACTTTGGCGCCCTGCTCGGCGAATGAAATCACCATCGCCTCGCCGATGCCGGTGCCGCCACCGGTGATGAACACGCGCTTGCCGCGCAGGCTGGCGAATTTTGCCAATTGGGTCATACAGTCTCCGTTATTTTTATAGACGAAAGCCCCGCCGTAGCGGGGCCGGTACAGCCACCACGATCACTTGTGGGTCAGTTCACCTTCAAGCCGGCGCCATGCCGCGCCGCCTTCGTCACGCAGCACTTGCGGCAGCAGCGGCTGCGGCAGGTTCTGGTACGAGACCGGACGCAGGAAGCGCGCGATCGCGCCGGTGCCGACCGACGTGCTGCGGCCGTCCGACGTCGACGGGAACGGGCCGCCATGGACCATGGCGCTGCAAACTTCCACGCCGGTTGGATAGCCGTTGGCCAGGATGCGGCCGACTTTACGTTCCAGCACCGGCAGCAGTTGCTGCGCCGCGTCCAGGTCCGCATCGTCCATCAGCAAGGTCGCGGTCAGCTGGCCTTCCAGTTTTTCGGCGATCTGGCGCATTTCAGCGATATCCTTGCAGGCGACAACCAGCGAGGCCGGGCCGAATACTTCTTCCGACAGCACGTGTTGATCCAGGAATGCCGCGCTGCTCGTATCGAACAGCGCAGGAGCGGCCTTGCCTTCAGACTGCGGCGCCAGCGCCAGCGTGTTGACGTCGGCGTTGTCGGCCAGTTGCGAGATGCCGCGCTTGTAGCTGCCGGCGATACCCGGCGACAGCATGGCGCAGGCCGCGCCGCCTTCGAGCGCCTTGGATGCGGCAGCCTTGAAGCGCTCCAGATCCGGGCCGGCGATACCGATCACCAGGCCTGGGTTGGTGCACATCTGGCCCACGCCCAGCACCAGCGACGCCGAGAAGCCGGCGGCCAAATCCTCGGCGCGGCTGGCCAGAGCCTTCGGCAGCAGGAACACCGGATTGATCGAGCTCATTTCGGCATACACCGGAATCGGCACCGGACGCGCGGCGGCCACCGCCATCAGCGCCAGGCCACCGCCACGCGAGCCGGTGAAACCAACCGCCTTGATCGATGGATGACGCACCACCTGTTGGCCGATGTCGTTGCCGACACCAGTGACCAGCGAGAATACGCCGGCCGGCAGGCCGCAAATCTCGACCGCCTTGACCACCGCGCGGCCAACCAGCTCCGAGGTGCCGGGGTGGGCAAAGTGCGCCTTCAGCACCACCGGGCAGCCGGCCGCGAAGGCCGATGCGGTGTCGCCGCCGGCGACGGAGAACGCCAGCGGGAAGTTACTGGCCGAGAAAACAGCGACCGGACCGAGTCCGATCATGCGCATGCGGATATCGGGACGCGGCGGCGCGCGATCAGGAAGCGCCTTGTCGATGCGGACGTCGTTCCACGAACCTTCACGCAGCAGGTTGGCGAACAATTTCAACTGGCCGACGGTACGGCCACGTTCACCCTCGACGCGTGCGCGCGGCAGGCCGCTTTCAGCCATCACGCGCTCGACCAGCACATCGCCCAGGGCCATGATTTGTTCGCCGACGGTTTCCAGGAACACGGCGCGCTTCTCGTCGCTCAGCGAACGGAAGGTGTCGAAGGCCGCTTCTGCCAGGCGGCAAGCCTGGTCGATCTGATTGACGTCCGCCGTCGTGAACTCCGGGTCCATCGACTGCTGCAGCGCTGGATTGTAGGCGCGGAAAGCGGCGCCGGTGCCTTTGACGGCCTGGCCGCCAATCAGCGAATCGCCGGTGATGATCATAAGGTCTTTACTTTCGCTACTTCGGTTTTGTACACGGTCAGCTTGTTGCGCAGCGCAGGGCCGAACTGTGGCGACTCGATCTCGAACGTTTCGCCCGGCTTGACGACGATGTTGTCGGCCACGCTCAGGGTGGCGGTGCCGAAGAAATGGATATGCACATCGCCGGCGCGCTTGAACAGCGGGTATTTGAAGTGGTGGTGTTCCAGATTGCCGATGGTGTGCGACATATTCTGCTCGCCGCTAACGAACGCCTTCTCCCAGCGTACCTTGCCGTCGACGTCGTAGATGCGCGAGGTGCCCTGGATATTGGCCGGCGCTTCGCCGACCAGCAGCGCCGGGCCAAGGCCGCAGGCGCGCAGCTTGGAGTGGGCCAGGTACAAATAGTTTTGACGTTCGGTCACGTGGTCCGAAAACTCGTTGCCGATGGCGTAGCCGACGCGGTAAGGCTGGCCGTCGTCGCCGATCACGTACAAACCGGCTACTTCCGGCTCTTCGCCGCCGTCGAGCGCGAAGTCGGGCATGCTCAGGTCCTGGCCGCTGGCGGACACGATCGAGCCGTCACCCTTGTAGAACCATTCCGGCTGTACGCCGGCTTCACCTGCGGCGGGCTTGCCGCCTTCGACGCCCATGCGGAACATCTTCATGGAGTCGCTCAGGGTCTCGACATCGCCACCGATTTTCTTGTGCATGGCGTCGCGGGTGTCTGCACTGCCCAGGTGCGTCAGGCCGGTGCCGGTGACGTAGGTATGCGCGTCGTCGGTGTGGTCCAGTGGCGCCAGCAGGCGGCCGGCGGCGGTGACGGCTCCAAACGAAGCGGTGGCGCTGCCGACCGATTTGTCCACCAGCGCGGCCAGGCCGGTAGATTTGCGGATCGCATCCTGGGCCAGCGCGTAAGTGGTGCTGTAGCCGTCGATGATGCGGATGGTGTCTTGTTCCAGCACGCCGATCTGGCGCGCGCCTTGTTCGTTCTTGAATTGTACGAGTAACATGGTATCTCCGGATTTGATTAGTGCGAGTGGCGAGGAACAGCCGAGCCACGATTCCCGACCAGGAAATCGAAGTCGCAACCTTCATCCGCTTGCAGCACGTGTTCGATGTAGAGCTGCTGGTAGCCGGTCTTTGGACCTGGCGCGCTGCCCGGCACGCGGGCGGCCTGGCGTTCGGCCATTTCGGCGTCCGAGATTTCCAGGTTCAGCAAACCGCCTGCGCAATCCAGAGTGATCCAGTCGCCATCCTTGACGATGCCCAGCGGGCCGCCGGCCATCGCTTCCGGCGCCACGTGCAGCACGACGGTGCCGTAGGCGGTGCCGCTCATGCGGGCGTCGGAGATGCGGACCATGTCCTTGACGCCGGCCGCCAGCAGTTTAGGCGGCAGGCCCATGTTCCCTACTTCGGCCATGCCCGGATAACCTTTCGGGCCGCAGTTCTTCATCACCAGCACCGAGTTCGCGTCGACCACCAGATCCGGATCGATGATGCGGCTCTTATAGTGTTCAAAGTCCTCGAACACCACGGCCTGGCCGCGATGCTGCATCAGTTCAGGCGTCGCCGCCGATGGTTTCAGCACGGCGCCGCGCGGCGCCAGGTTACCGCGCAGGATGCAGATGCCGCCATCCTTCAGCAGCGGCTTCTCGAGCGGACGTATCACTTCGTCGTCGTAGATCGGCGCGTCCTGGCAGTTTTCCCAGATGGTCTTGCCGTTGACGGTCAGCGCGTCCGGGTTGGGCAGCAGCTTGCCCTCGCCCATGCGGCGGATCGCGGCCGGCAGGCCGCCTGCATAATAGAACTCTTCCATCAGGAAGCGGCCCGACGGCAGCAGGTCGACGATGGTCGGCATGCCGCGGCCGACGCGGGTCCAGTCTTCCAGTTCCAGATCGACGCCAATGCGGCCGGCGATGGCTTTCAGGTGGATCACGGCGTTGGTCGAGCCGCCGATGGCGGCGTTGACGCGGATCGCGTTCTCGAAATTCTCCTTGGTCAGGATCTTCGACAGCTTCAGGTCTTCCTTGACCATGTCGACGATGCGCATGCCCGACATGTGGGCCAGCACGTAGCGGCGCGCGTCGACCGCCGGAATGGCGGCGTTGTGCGGCAGCGAGGTGCCCAGCGATTCGGCCATGCAGGCCATCGTCGACGCCGTGCCCATGGTGTTGCAGGTGCCGGCGGAGCGGGAGTGGCCCGCTTCGGCGGCGAGGAAATCGTGCATACTGAGTTCGCCGGCCTTGACCTGTTCGTGCAACTGCCAGACGGCGGTGCCGGAGCCGATATTTTTGCCGTTCAGCTTACCGTTCAGCATAGGGCCGCCGGTGACGACGATGGTCGGGATGTCGACCGAGGCGGCGCCCATCAGCAGCGCAGGGGTGGTCTTGTCGCAGCCGACCAGCAGCACGACGCCGTCCATTGGATTGCCACGAATGGATTCTTCGACGTCCATGCTGGCCAGGTTACGGGTCAACATGGCGGTGGGACGGAGATTCGATTCGCCGTTGGAGAAGACTGGGAATTCAACCGGGAAGCCGCCGGCTTCGAGGATGCCGCGTTTGACGTGTTCCGCCAGTTTGCGGAAGTGGGCGTTGCAAGGGGTCAGTTCAGACCACGTGTTGCAGATGCCGATAATTGGTTTGCCCTGGAATTCGTGATCAGGAATGCCCTGATTTTTCATCCAGCTGCGGTACATGAAACCGTTTTTGTCCTGGGTGCCGAACCATTCGGCGGAGCGCAGCTTTACCTTCTTGTTTTCATTGTCAGACATGCAATTCTCCTCAGTATTTTCCTGTGCGGAGACGTGAATGTCATGCCCCCGCATCGATAAAGCATACTAAAGTGGACTGAGATATCTTTCCAATAAATTATTAATCAACTTCGATATCAAAATCGGTATCAAGGCGCTCCGCGAGACGGTTTATTGGTCGGTGCTGAAGCGGTAAGCCATCACGGTCGAGTATTCCTCACCCGGACGCAGTATTGTCGACGGAAAATCAGGCCGGTTCGGCGAATCGGGGAAGTGCTGCGGTTCGAGGCAGAACGCGCTGCGATAGCTGTAGATCCGCCCTTTTCCGGTCATCTTGTCATTCATGAAATTCCCGCTGTAGAACTGGATGCCCGGCTCTTGGCTCCACACCTCCAGCACACGGCCGGAAGCCGGATCGCGCACGCGGGCCGCCATCTCCAGCGCGCCCGGCTTCGATTTTTTCAGCACGAAGTTATGGTCGTAGCCAAAGCCGTTGCGCAATTGCTCATCATCCTGGTCGATACGCTCGCCGATCGCATGCGGCGTGCGGAAGTCGAACGGCGTGCCCTCGACCGGCGGCAAATCGCCGAGCGGGATCTGCACATCGTCGATCGGCGTGTAGGCGTCGGCCACGATGGTCAGCTCATGGCTCAGGATATCGCCCTTGCCGGCCAGGTTGAAATACGCGTGGTTGGTCAGGTTGACCGGTGTGGCCTTGTCGGTGATGGCGTGGAATGCGATACGCAATTCGTTATCGTTGCGCAGCTCATAGATGACCGTCACTTCCAGGTTGCCGGGATAGCCCTGCTCCCCGTCGGCGCTCAGATAACTCAGTATCAGGCCGGCCGACTGCGGGGTGGTGAAGGTTTCCGCGGTCCACAGGCGGCGGTGGAAGCCGTCGATCCCGCCATGCAGGTGATTGACGCCGTTGTTGACGTCCAGCGCGACGGTTTCTCCGTCGAGCGTGAAGCGCGCGTTGGCGATGCGATTGCCATAACGGCCGATCAGCGCGCCGAAGTAATGGGAGTCGCCCATGTACGCGGCCACATCGTCGTAGCCGCAATTGACATCGGCCAGCGTGCCGCTGCGGTCGGGCACATGGATTTCGGTGATGGCGCCGCCTAGGTTGATGATCTTGACGATCATGCCGTTGGCGTTGGTCAGCGTGTAGCGGGTGACGTCGCGGCCGTCGGCCATTTGGCCGAACGGCGATTCGGTGATCGAGGCTTGCATAATCGAGGCTTGCATAAGATGACTTTCAAATGAGGCGGCGGCCGGGGGGAATGAACCCACCGGCCGCCGCGATTATTCTTTGGCGGTCGCCCAGCGACCGGCCGCACGGACCAAGGTCAGGCGATCGAAGGCTTTCCGAAGACCGGCATGCCCTGCGCGTCCCACTTGAGCGGCTTGACGTAGGTGTGACGGTCCGGATTCCACAGCGGGTCGCCGATAATCTCGGTGTAGGTCCTTGCATGATAAACCAACATGACAGTTTCGCCATCATCGCCAATCGTGAAACTGTTATGTCCCGGCCCATAAACGCCGTGATCGAAGCAGGTTTGCAGCACCGGCTCCTTCAGTTTGGTCCACGAGGCCGGGTCCAGCAGGTCGGCGTTTTCGTCCGCCCACAACAGGCCCATGGCGTAGTTCTCATCGGTGGCGCTGGCCGAGTAGCTGATGAAGATCTTGCCGTTCTTTTTCAGCACCGACGGACCTTCGTTGACCCAGAAGCCGCGGATCTCCCAGTCGAATTCCGGCTTGCTCAGCATGACCGGCGGGCCGCCCAGCTGCCATGGGGTCTTCATCGGCGCGATGTACAGGTTGGAGTTGCCCTCGATGGCGACGTCCTTCTGCGCCCACAGGTAGTAAAGCTGACCGTTGTGGGTGAAGGTGGTGGCGTCCAGGCAGAAGGTGTCGATGCCGGTGTCGATCTGGCCCATGAACTCCCACTCGCCTTCCAGTGGATTGGCGTTGGTGTTACGGATCGCGTACATGCGGTGCTGGAACAGCTTATATTTGATCTCGCGGCTCGGCGCGGCGGCGAAGTAGACGTACCAGGCGCCCTGGTTGAAATGGATCTCGGGCGCCCAAACCAGTTCGCTGTACATGCCGGTCTCCGGCTTGAACCAGACGTCGACCTTTTCGGCGTCAACCAGGCCGGCGATGGTTTTCGCGCGACGCAGCTCGATGCGGTCGTACTGCGGCACCGAGGCGGTGAAGTAATAATAGCCGTCGCTGTGGCGGATGATAAAAGGATCGGCGCGCTGTTCGATCAGCGGCTGCAGTACGTCTTTGCTTTCCATTGCTTCGTTTTCCAAAAAATTAGACTGCCACATAAGAATCGACTCCCATTTGCTTCTTCACTTCCGTGTAATACGCGTCGGTGACCCGGTATTTGAACATCAGGATCCCAGTCAGGGTATGGAAGAAGCCGGGAATGATGGTCATCATCAGCACGATGCCGTGCAGCGCGAACGCGGTCTGCTCGTGGTTCGGCTGATATTGGAAGTACGTCAGCAGGCCTCCGGCCAGCGCGCCGGCCACGCCCATGCCGGCTTTCTGGCACACCGAGATACCGCCGAAAGCGAAGCCGGAAACGCGCTTGCCGCTCTTGACCTGGCCGTAGTCGATGGTCTCGGCGATGGCCGACCAGAACACCGGCGCATGCAGGTCCACCACGAAAGACAGCGCGAAGTACAGCACGAACGCCAGCATGATGTCGCCCGGCTTGACGAAGAAGTAGATCGCCGCGCTGATCACGCCGACGGCGATCTGGCTCCAGCGGAACAGCTTGACCTTGCAATAGAACTTGGTGATCCAGGTCGAGGCGACCATCGACAGGATCGCGGCGACCACGCCGATCGACAGGAAGGTGGCCACGGCGGCGGTGTCGCCGCCCAGGTAATACTTGACGTAGTAAATGGCGGCGGTGGCGCGCAGCACATAGCCAACGGTGCCGGTCACGCAGGCGCCGCACAGGATCAGCCACTGGTCGTTTTGCAGCAGCACCTTGAGCTGCGCCCACAGCGACTGGCGCTCCACCACGTGCACCACGCGCTCCTTGGTGGTGAAGAAGCAGAACAGGAACAACGCCACGCCCATCGCCGCCATCACCGCCATCGCCGCCTGGTAGCCGGTGGCCGCGTTGCCGCCGCCCCAGCGTTCCGACAGCACCGGCACCACCACGGTCACCATGAAGGCGCCGATCTTGGCGAAGAACAGGCGGTAGCCGTTGGCCGACAGGCGCTCCTGCGGATCGTTGGTCAGGCTGCTCGGCAGCGAGATATAGGCCACGCCGACGCCCGAGGTCATGATGGTCATGATGATGTAGGTCGAATAGGCCCAGATCAGTTTAGCGTGGTAGCCCCAGTCGGGCGTGGTGAAGACGAAGAACACGCTGATGCCGTAAGGGACGGCAAGCAGCAGCAGCCATGGGCGATAACGGCCCATGCGCGCGCTCGAATAGCGGTCGGTGAGCTGGCCCACCACCAGGTCGCCGACGGCGCCGACGAATTTGACGACCAGGAACAGCAAGGCCAGGTCGGAGGTTTTCAGGCCGTAGATATCGGTGTAGAAGAACGTGATGATCAACATCATCGACGAAATCACCACGTTCAGCGCCATGTCACCGGCGCCAAAGCCCACTTTTTCCACTAACGATAATTTTTGATTCGACATTCACAACCTCTTAAAAATGCAGCTATCCCGCACAGGCGGGATAGTTTTTAACGACATGGTGACATCAGTATTTCAACTATTAATACTTCAGATTCATCGACAGGCCGACCGTGCGGTCATAGCGGCGCGTATCGCGTGGGAAGATGGTCGAATCCGACCAGTAGTCCTGGAACTTGAAGTTCAACAGATTGGTGCCGGTCAGGTTGACCGTGACATGATCGCTGACCTTATAGCTCAGGGAACCATCGAACGACGACATCGGCTTGACGATCAAATCCTTCGGCACCAGGTTCGGGTTGTTCCTGTCCGGCGTATCGGCGTAGGTGTCGACGAACTTCGAGCGCCAGTTGTACGCCAGGCGCGCCGACCAGCCCTCTTTCTCGTACAGCGCCACGATGTTGTACGACAGGCGCGACATGCCGGCGAACGGCTTGCCTTCGATGTCCTTGTTCTCCGACGCGGTCACGCCGCCTTCGCTGTAGGTCACGTTGGCCTGCAAACCGAAACCGCTCAACCAACCAGGCAAGCCGTCATAGAACTGCTGGTATGCCAGCTCGACGCCCTGCAGGTGGCCCTTGTCCGTGTTGAACGGCCGGGTCGTATTGTAAGGAATACCCTGGAAGGTCTCCGAAATCACGCGGTTCATGATGTAGCCGTCGAAGTTATGACGGAACACCGTGCCGCTAATGGAACCGGTAGGAGCGAAGTACCACTCGAGCGAGGTATCGAAGTTCTGCGCGGTGAACGGCTTCAAGTCCGAATTGCCGCCGCTCGCCGTCGCCACGTTGGTGGTGCCGTTCGGTTTAATGTAAGCGGTGGCGGGATTGAGCTGGGCGAAGTCCGGACGCGTCATCGTCTTCGCATAGGCGAAGCGGGCCAGCAAGTCCTGGCGCAACGCCAGCTTGAAGTTCGCGCTTGGCAGCACTTCGGTGTTGGACGAATCCTTATTGGTCGGCGCCAGGACACCATCGACGCTGTCGTTGGCCTGGATATCCGAGTCGGTCTTGGTCACACGTACGCCAATCACGCCATCGACCGGGAACTGGCCCAGGTCGAAGCCGACCTTTGCTTTGCCGTAGAAGGCGTAGTTCTTCTCCTTGTTGGAGAAGAACGATGCCGGATCGAGCGCCCTGGCCGCGGCGTTTCCAGTAGCGGCGGCGCGGATCGCCGAGGTGTTATTGATCAAATAGCCGGCGCAAGGCGTGGACCACTGCGGCGTGCCGTAGTTTTCGGAAAACTCCGTGGTGCTGCACGCCAGGCCCGGAATGCTGGACATGGCGATACCGGCCGGCGTCGGCACGCTGCCCTCGAACGACTTGATCGAGTTGGCGGTGCGCTCGTTCAGGCGCAGGCCGCCGCTGAACTCCTTGAAGAAGCCGTCGGCTTCCGGCGAATAGGTCACGTCGCCGCGCCAGTCGGTCGACTTGCCGCGATCCTTGCCGTAGCGGTCAAAGAACTGCGACAGGAAGATTTTGCTTGGATCGTTCAGCGCCGGGCTCTGATACTGGACGAACGCGCCGCCGTTAACGTTGGTCTTGACGAACACGTTGTCGACATTTAGGCTGGTGTCGAGGATCGGATTGACCCAATCGAATTTGCTGCGCGTGGTCGCCAGCTCGGTGGTCGCGCGCAGGCCCGGCGCAATACGCCAGTTGGCGCCGACCGCGTACTGCGACGCGGTGCTGGTATTCTCGCGGCCCTGCGTCGACAGGATCGTGAACGCATTGGTCGACGTGATGGTATCGGTCTGGTTGGTGCCGGGGATCTTGGTGACCTTGATCTGGTCAGGCGATGTCGCCCATGGCAGGCCGACGAAGAAGTCGGTCTCCTCGGTGTTTTTCAGCACCGAATGCAGACCCTCCGCATACACTTCCAGATCGGCGCTCGGCTTCCACTGCAGCGCGAAGTTCGCGGCCTGGCGCTTGCGCTGGCCATGCACGTCCTGCAGGCCGACCAGATCGGGACCGGTCAGGTTGGGCGCGGCGAAGCTTTTATCGATCGGGAAGGTCTGGAAGGCGCGCTCCTCCTGGAAGCGGTCCTTGATGGACGACACGCCAAACAGCGCGCCCACTTCACCGATGCCGGTTTTCCAGCGGTTCGACACCATGCCGGACAACTCCGGATCGGTGGCCTTGGCCTTGTCCTTGTTCTTGGCGCCGACCTGCGCGCTGGCGGTGAAGTCTTTGAAGTCGAACGGGCGGTTGGTGCGCACGTCGATCACGCCGGCGATACCGCCCTCCACCTGGTCGGCGCTCTGCGACTTGTAGACGTCGGCGCGCTGCAGCATGGTCGAAGGGATGTCCGCCAGTTTGATATAGCGGCCGGTGGTGGTGAACATCTCGCGGCCGTTGATCAGGGTGGCGATACCCGGCAAGCCGCGAATCAGCACCGTATTGGCTTCGCCGGCGTCGCGGCGCACCTGGATGCCGCTGACGCGGGCCAGGGTCTGGGCCACGTTCGTGTCCGGGAATTTGCCGATATCGTCGGCGACGATCGAATCGATGACGTTGTCCGAATCCTGCTTGATTTTCTGCGCGGTCTGCGCGGCGCGGCGCACGCCGGTCACGGTAACGACGGCTGCGGGAGCGGGAGTGGTGTCGGCGGCCGGGGCCGGGGTATCGACAACGGCGGCAGCGGGTGCGGTGGCAACTGGAGCCGCCGAAGTATCTTGGGCCAAAACCGGGAAGGCGCTCAAAAGGCCGGCGGCGGCGAGGACTGCAACGCTGGATTTGAGGACGAGGCGATGCTTCGCCTGGGACTCGAAAGTCCCGGATGCTGGGTAGTTCATAGGTCTCCAGTTTGTCTGTTATCTGTTTTATGAGAGAGCTGCCACGCAAGGTGCAGCTTTCGGATTTCATCTTAGGGGCTGAGCAAAAAACAAACCAATCAATTTTTTCGGGTTTTTGATACCGAAAAAAGTATCACTAAGGAAAATCTCAATACCGGGGTCAAGTCTGTCATTCGGACACGGCCTGATGCCTACGGTGGGCTACCGCACCCAACGCGGCGGCTGGCGTTTTCCCCGCGCGCCGTGCGGCCCCGCGCGGGTGCTAGACTTTCTCCACTCTCAATGCCGGATCAATCACACCTACCAGGAGTCACAACATGAAAATTAGCAGCCTGCTCTCGTCCGCGCTGATCGGCGCCGTTGCCAGCGCGCGGTCGATGACCCCGATGGCCACCATTTCGGCGGCGCGCCTGGCGAACCGTCACACCTCGGGAAAGCTGGTTTTACTGGATCGTCCCGTGTTCAAATACGGCGCGCTCGCCATGGGCGTGGGCGAACTTCTGGGGGATAAAATGAAGACGGCGCCCGACCGGACGGTCTTTCTGGGACTGTTGGCAAGGGTGGCGAGCGCTGGCATCGCGGGCGCCGCGCTGGCGCCGGAGGGACGCGAAAAGGCTGGTGCGGCGGTCGCGGTGGCCACCGCAGTGCCCCTCGCCTACTTGACGCTTTCGGGCCGCAAACGTGCCATGGCAAGTATCGGTCAAACCCGCAGCGGGCTGATTGAGGATGCGCTGGTCGTCGCAGCCGGCGCCGCGATCGTGGCGCTGGCAACGCGTTCGCAATCCGAATAGCGAACGGTTGTCGATGAACGCGGCCGGCCCCCGACCGCGTCCATTGCTTTGGCCGCTTCAGGCCTTGCGGCGACGACGCGCGGCGAAGCCTGTCATGCCCAGGCCGGCCAGCAGCATCGCGTAGGTTTCAACCTCGGGAACCGCCGTGACGGCGGTGGCGTTGATGTTATCGACCGAGAAGCCGTTGAAAACATCGAGGTCGCTGCCGCTGCTGCTGAAACGGACCGACACGAGGTTGTTGAAGCTCGACGAGAAGGCGTACGACGTGAAATTAAGGCCGCCGTTAGCGCCGGTCGATTTATCGATCTGGAACGACTGATACACGGTCGCGCCGCCCGCCAGCACGCCGGTGACGTCGATCTGATTCGGGATGAAGGCCGAGCCGTCGCCGAAGTTGAAGGTGCCCGCGCCGTCAAAGCTGGACAAGGCGAACAGGCCGCCGCCGCTCCTTGTCATCGTCAGCGACGTCGTGTCCGGGCCATACGGCGCGACGACATAGTGGCTGCCGTTGTCCGGGCACTGTTGACCGCAGTAGGAGCCGTCGGGTGTGACCATCGCCCCATCCCCCACCAGGTTGAAATCGAAGCCGTTCGAGGAAAAATCCCCGGCGGCAAAAACAGGCACGTCTTCAAAATCCACGATAGCGGCTTGCGCGTGGGTGGACAGGATGGCACCGCAGGCGAACAGGGCGGTGGCGGTCAGCGTCTTCAAAGTCATGAGGTCTCCAAAAATATTATTGTGTTTTTGCTTAGTAAATCGGCTGCGATCTTAGCATGCGATTTTGCAAATACACGAATATTTTCTGGCGCTGACCGCCGGTTTTTTACTGGAACGCGACTTCGGTGAAGCTGCGCAGCTTGCGGCTGTGCAGCCGGTCGACGCCCAGATCGCGCAGCATTTCCACAGCGCGGATGCCGATCCGCAGATGCTGGTCGACACGATCGCGATAGAACTTGTTGGCCATGCCCGGCAGCTTGATCTCGCCATGCATCGGCTTGTCGCTGACGCACAACAAGGTCCCATACGGCACGCGGAAACGGAAGCCATTGGCGGCGATGGTGGCGCTTTCCATGTCCAGCGCAATCGCCCTGCTCTGGCTGAAACGCCGCTCGGGCGTGCGTTGCGGCAGCAATTCCCAATTGCGATTGTCAGTGCTGGCCACCGTGCCGGTGCGCATGATGCGCTTGAGGTCGTGCCCGGTCAGCTGCGTCACCTCGGCCACCGCCGCCTCGATCGCCACCTGCACTTCGGCCAGCGGCGGGATCGGCACCCACAGCGGCAAATCCTCGTCGAGCACGTGATCCTCGCGCACATAGCCGTGCGCCAGCACGTAATCGCCCAGCTCCTGCGTGTTGCGCAGGCCGGCGCAGTGGCCCAGCATCAGCCAGGCGTGCGGACGCAGCACGGCGATGTGATCGGTGATCGTCTTGGCGTTGGCCGGGCCGACGCCGATATTAACCATCGAGATGCCGGCGCCGTCCGCGCGAATCAGGTGGTAACCCGGCATTTGCGGCAGGCGCGGCGGCGCGGCGCCAAGCGCGTCGACCGGCTGCACCGATTCGCCGACGCGGCGCGTGACGATATTACCCGGCTCGACAAAGGCGATATAGTCGTGTTCCGGCCCGGCCGCCGCCATCAATTCGTGCCCCAGCTTGACGAACTCGTCTATGTAGAATTGGTAATTCGTGAACAGCACGAACTTCTGGAAATGCTCGCACGAGGTGCCCGTGTAGTGGCGCAGCCGCTGCAGCGAGTAGTCGACGCGCGGCGCCGTGAACAGCGACAACGGATGCGCCTCGCCCAGCGGCGGCTCGTGGGTGCCGTTGGCGATGCCGTCATCCATCGCGGCAAGATTGGGCAAGTCGAAGACATCGCGCATCAACAGGCGCCGTTCGGCCGTCATACTGCCTTCAATGTGCTCGTGCTCGGCAAACGAGAAATGGATCGGGATCGGCTGTGCGCTAGTGCCCACCTCGAGCCGCACCTGTTGATGATGACCGTGATTCTTGAGTAACAGCCGGAACTGTTCCTGATAATAGCGCGCGAACAGATCGGGACGCGTCAGCGTGGTTTCGTAGGTGCCGGGACCGGCGACAAAGCCGAAGGCCAGCCGCGAATCGGCGCGGGCCACGGTATCCGTGTGGACGCGCACGAAGGGATAGCATGCGCGCACGTGCTCGCCGAGATCCTCACCGGCGACAAAGCGTTTCATGGCATCGCGCAAATGGGCGATGTTGGCGTCATAAATGGCCAGAACCTGTTCGTAAGCGGCAATCGGGTCATCAAATTGCATCGGGGCGATATGGGGACGGTTCGGTAACATGTGACTCCTTTTTGAAACGACAAATGAATCAGGGGTTCTTATTACCTATTGTAAAGGCTGTAAGCAGAACTTGCATTCTTCCCATCGAGTAAGATCGAGGCGTACCGTACAATGACATCACGCCCCAAATAAAGTGTCAGCATGAACGAGCCAGTAACACCCCACCTTACGCTTCCGCAATCCCATTCCGACATTCTTTATGGTCAGCAGAACAACGAACTGCTGCGCGAAGAGATTCTGGCCGATCTGCTGGAGACAACCGCCCGCCGGCTTCCCGATCAGGTCGCGCTGATCGCCGGCGAGCGCCAGCTTACTTATCGCGAGCTCGACGAGCAGGCCGATCTGGTGGCGGGACGCTTGATCGAGGCCGGCGTGCGGCCGGGCCAGATCGTCGGACTATGGCTGCCGCGCGGGATCGAGCTGCTGGTGCTGCAGGCGGGCATCGCCAAGGCCGGCGCGGCGTGGCTGCCGGTCGACGAGGACACGCCGGTCGATCGCCTGCAAGTGTGCCTGGACGACGCCGACGGCGCCGGCGTGCTGACCTGCGCCGCCTTCGCGCCCCGCCTGGCCGGCATCGGGCGCCCGGTGTGGACCGCCGAGGCGCTGCTGGACGCCGCCCAGCCACCCCTGGCGCGACGCGGTGACGTGTCGCCCGACTTGCCGGCGTACGTCATCTACACCTCCGGCTCCACCGGCAAACCCAAAGGCATCCTGATCACCCAGCGAAGCATCTGCCACTTCGTGCGCAGCGAAAACGCGGTGCTGGGCGTGACGGCCGCAGACAAGGTGTATCAGGGCTTCTCGGTGGCCTTCGACATGTCGTTCGAGGAGATCTGGATCGCCTATCTGGTCGGCGCCACCTTGTGGATCGGCCCCAAGGAAATCAGCGGCGACCCGGAAACGCTGCCGCGCATGCTGGACCAGAACAAGGTGACGGTGCTGCACGCGGTCCCCACGCTGCTCGCGTTGTTCAACCAGGACGTGCCGAGCCTTCGTCTGATCAATCTTGGTGGCGAAATGTGCCCGGAATCGCTGGTGGAGCGCTGGTCGCGCGACGGCCGCCAGATGTTCAATACTTACGGCCCGACCGAGGCGACGGTATCGGCCAGCCTGGCGCGCCTGCGCCCGGGCCATCCGGTCACCATCGGTACGCCACTGCCCAACTACGGCTTGCTGGTGGTCGATGCCAATCCCGACGCCGCCCCCGGAACGCCTTTGCGCCTGCTGCCGCGCGGCGAGATCGGCGAGTTGTGCATCACCGGCCCCGGTCTGGCCGCCGGCTACCTTGGCCGGCCGGATCTGACGGCGGAAAAATTCCTGGCCAATCCCTGGTCCACCGGCGAGCATGGCGAGCGCCTGTACCGCACCGGCGACCTGGCGCGCATTGCCGCCGACGGCGAAGTGGTTTGCCTGGGCCGCGCCGACGATCAGGTCAAGATACGCGGCTTCCGCGTGGAACTGGGCGAAATCGAGGCGCTGCTGGCGCAGACCGACGGCGTCGGCACCGTGGCGGTGCTGCTGCGCAAGGACGACGGCATCGATCAACTGGTCGCCTACCTGGTCGCCGAAACGAACGTAATGCTGGACCCGCGCGCCCTGCGCGCCGCGCTGGCCGACAAGCTGCCACCCTACATGGTCCCGGGACGCTACGAAATCCTGGACGCCATGCCGCGCCTGACCTCCGGCAAAATCGACCGCAAGACGCTGAAGGCCACGCCGCTGAGCACCGCGCCGGCCGCCGGCGCCGAGGATTCGGACCTGCCCGAAACGCCGGCCGAGGAAGCGCTGTTCGCCGCGCTGGGCAAGCTGTTCCCCGGCCAGCCGATACTGCGCCGCGCCGACTTCTTCTCCGACCTTGGCGGCCATTCCTTCTTTGCCGCACGCTTGGCGTCGGCCCTGCGCGCCGATCCGCGCTACGCCCACGTGACCGTGCGCGACATCTATCAGCAGCGCGAGGTCGGCAAAATCGCGCAGGTGCTCGGCGAGGCGCACAGCGCCAGCGCCGGTGAAGCCGAATGGACGCCGCCGTCCACCGTCAAACGCTGGACCTGCGGCCTGGCCCAGGCGGCCGTGATGCCGGCACTGGTGGCGCTGCGCATGGCGCAGTGGTTGGCGCCCTTCTTCACCTACCACTTCTTCACCGGCGATCCGGGCGACTCGGTCAAGCGCGCCATCGCCGCCTCGGTCGGCGTGTTCCTGCTGGCGACGGTGATGGAATTCGCCATCGCCATCGGCGGCAAATGGCTGATCGCAGGCCGCATCAAGGCCGGCGACTATCCGCTGTGGGGCCTGACCTACTACCGCTGGTGGCTGGCCGACCGCCTGGTCGAGGCGGCGCCCGCGTATCTATTAAGTGGTTCTTCGCTCAACGCCTGGTGGCTGCGCGCGCTGGGAGCGAAGATCGGCCGGGATGTCACGATAGGCTCGATGAGCGTGCGTGCGCCCGATCTGCTGACCATCGCCGACAACGCCAGTATCGGCAACGCCGTCAACTTCGAAAACGCCCGCGTCGAACGCGGCGTGCTCCGTTTGGGCCGCATCACGCTGGAGCGCGACGCCTGCGTCAGCTCCTTCGCCGTCCTCGAAGGGAACACCCACGTCGAAGCGCAGGGCCACCTGGACGGGCAATCGGCGCTGGGCGATGGCGCCCGCGTGCCTGCGGGCCGCATGTGGGCCGGCTCGCCGGCGCGCGACGCCGGCGCCTTCGATCCCGCGCGCCTGCCGCCACGCCCGCAGCTGCCGCGCGCGCGCAGCCTGGGCGAAGGCATCTTCTTCGTCGCCGGCATCCTGCTGATCGTCACGCTGTTCTTCATGCCGGTGTTCCCGAGCTTCGTGCTGATCGACTGGTTCGACGAAATCGGCGTGATGCCGGCGATCCAGGGCGAAGGCATGACCATCCGGCTGCTGCGCTACTTCGTACTGGCCTTCCCCGCCAGCGCGGTGCTGATCCTGCTCACGGCGCTGCTGTCGGCCGGCATCCGCTGGACCGTGCTGCCGAAACTGAAACCGGGCCGCTTCGCGGTACACAGCAACACCTACTGCGCCAAATGGCTGGTCAGCCAGATCCAGGAATCGAGCCTGCAGGTCCTGCACGGCATTTACGCCACCGTGTTCGCGCCGTACTGGTATCGCCTGCTGGGCGCCAAGGTCGGCAAGGACGCGGAAATCTCCACCGCGCTGGGCGTGGTGCCGGACATGCTGACCCTCGGCGACGAGACCTTCATCGCCGATGCCGTCATGCTGGGCGACGAGGAAATCGACGGCGGCTGGATGACGATGCAGCCGACGGTGATCTCCAACCGCAGCTTCGTCGGCAACGGCGCCTACATCCCAGACGGCACCGTGCTGCCCGAACAAGTGCTGATCGGCGTGCATACCCGCGCGCCGGCCAACGCCAGCATGAACAGCGGCGACACCTGGCTCGGCTCCCCGCCCATCAATTTGCCGGCGCGCGAGCAGACCAGCGGCTACCCGGAATCGCTGACGTTCCACCCGTCGGCCATGCGCCGGCTCGGGCGCGGCCTGATCGAGGCATTCCGCATCGTCGCGCCGCACGCGCTGGTGATCGCGGTCGGCTACACGCTGGTGCTGGAGGTGATGCCGGCGGCCGGCGCCGGCCGCTGGGCGGAGGTGATCTGGGACCTGACGCTGGCGGGACTGGTCTACGGCGTCGGCAACTACGTGTTCGTGGCGCTGCTCAAATGGATACTGATCGGCCGCTATCGCAAACGCTCGGCGCCGATGTGGACACCGTTCGTCTGGCTGTCCGAAGGCGTCACCAATCTGTACGAGGGCATCGCCGTCCCCAATTTCATGCGCTACCTGCGCGGCACGCCGTGGCTGCCGCTGGCGTTCAACCTGATGGGCGCGAAAATCGGCAAAGGCGTCTACCTGGACACCACCGACATCACCGAATTCGACTGCGTGCGCATCGGCGACTACAGCGAACTCAATGCGTTCAGCTGCCCGCAGACCCATTTGTTCGAGGACCGGGTGATGAAAATCGACGAAGTCGTCATCGGTTCGCGGGTCTATCTGGGACCGCGCAGCGCGGTGCTGTACAGCGCCGTGGTCGGGGACAACGCGCGCCTTGGCGCATTGACCCTGGTCATGAAGGGAGAGCACATTCCGGCCAACGGCAACTGGTCCGGCTGCCCGGCCGCGCCGGCCCGTTAATATCAAAATAATAGTAACGACCCCGCCGTGGTGCCTGCGGCGAGGTCAATGACTCAACAGTACGCCATGCGATTGGTGAATGTGTTAAATAGCAACGTGACGATCTCACTACAGCAATTAAATTTTCATGATTTCAATTAACAAGTCGGCATGCAATAATGGTATTGTGCTTTTCCTACTTGTTTGAAATTTCGGAGTTTGTCATGTCACCAACACGCTTTTTAGCCATCCCAACCCTTGTCTTCGGTTTGCTGGCCGGCTCGGCCCAGGCAGCCGTCGTCTTCGACAGCTACGGCCCTTTCAACTTCCTCTCTTACAGTCTTGACAACGGTACCAATACCGACGGCTCGCACTACGAACAAAGCCATGCGGTGCGCTTCACGCTGACTGCCGATACCAACATCACCTCGATCAAGACGGCCATCGACAACGCCAGCGGAGAGGGCAAGCTGACCTTGGGCATCATGGCATCGGTCAAGCAGGATTCCACCGGCTTGCCGATCCCCGACGATTTCGAACAGCTGCCGTCGGGCAAGCTGCTGTATTCGAGCGACCTGACCGGCGTGCTGGCGGGCGCCACCCTGTCCAACCTGAACTGGACGCTGGGCGCCGGCACCTACTGGCTCACCGGTTCCGCCTTCGGCACATCGGCGAGCTGGACTACTGGGAACCAGGCCAACTACGCAGTCTCGACCGAAGCAGGCGTGTGGAGCGGCGGGCTCGAAAATATGTTCAGCCCCGCCGCGCTGATCGAAGGCACGCAACTGGCCGTCAGCGCCGTCCCCGAGCCGGAAACCTACGCCATGATGCTGGCCGGCGTGGCACTCGTGTCGGCCATGGCCCGTCGCCGCAAACGCGCGGTCTGAACATGGCGGTCGCAGGAAAAGTCGTCAAACTCCTGGCGTTCGGCTTGCTGGCTTCGCTGGCCGGCGCCGCCTTGGCCGCCGAATGCGGCGCCGACAAGCTCGGCACCACCCGCACCATCAAGCTGCCCCGCGACGGCGCGCTGTACGGCACGCAGCAGCATGCCGCCCTGCCGCTGGAGCAAGGCGAGGTCGTGCTGACGTTCGATGACGGTCCCGAACCGGCGGGCACGCCTGCCGTGCTCGCCGCGTTGGCCAGCCAATGCGTCAAGGCAACGTTCTTCATGATCGGCGACAAGTTGGTACGTTCGCCGGAGCTGGCGCGGCGCGTCGCCGCCGAGGGTCACTCGACCGGCCTGCACAGCAACACGCATGCGCACCTGTCCGAACTTGGCGCACAGCAGCAACTCGACGACCTGCGCAAGAACCAGGCCGCGTACCAGGCCGCGTTCGGGGTGGCCGCGCCGGCTTACCGCTTCCCGTATCTGGAAGAAACGCCGACCATGCTGGCGGCGCTCAAGGCGGCCAAGGTCACGGTCATGTCGATCGACCTGGGCATTAACGACTGGCTGCCGAACGATACCAACGAGATCCTGATGGTGCGACTGGCCGAGAACCTGACCAAGACCGGCCGCGGCATCATTCTCATGCATGACGCCAACGGCCCGACGGTCAAAGCCCTGCCCGACCTGCTCAGGCTATTGAAGGACAAGGGCTACAAGGTGGTCCACGTCGAGTGGGAAAAATAATCCTTCCGCACTAGGGCGACGGCGCATCCAGGAAAAAGATGGCGTGGGCCTTGGCCGGCGCCTTTTCGGTCGGCTTGTCGATCTGCACCTGGGCGCAATCCTCCACCACCAGGCTGCGCCAGTTGCCGACGCCGGCGTTGGCGAACGCCGTATGGGCCTTCGAGCCCAGGCTGATGTCCAGCGCCAGCCGCGCGTTGCGCTCGCCCGTCTTGGCGTAATTGACGCCGCGCAGCTCAAAACCGTAGGCCGTCAGCCAAGGCTCCCACAAGCCGCTCTCGACACCTTCAACGATGCGATCCAGCATGGTCCACAACGGCAAACCCTTTTTGACCACACCACGCAGAACCGCCAGCGACGGCGCCTTGCGCGCGTCCGTGCTGCGCTTACCGGCGCCGCTCTCGCCGATCGCCTTCAATTCCTTGGAAAACGCCGCGTCGCGCTCGGTGTAATCGCGCATGCGCCCATACAACTCGGCGTTGAGGAAGGGATTGGGCGCGCGGCCCACCGGCGCCTCGGCGGGATTTTTGGCTGGCGGCTGTTTTTTGTTCGTCATGGGTGGCCCACTAGTGTTAAGGGCCGTAGTTTAGCCGACCTTGAAGGCATCGATGACAATCTTCGCCGCCTGGCCGAGGATTTCGGGGCGTATTTTGTCATCCTTGCCCGGTTGCGTGAGGTAAACGGCCAGCACGATGGGCGCTTTGCCGCCCGGCGGCCACAGGACGGCGACGTCGTTGACGGTGCCATAGTCGCCGGCGCCGGTCTTGTCGCCCACCTGCCAGCTTGACGGCACGCCGGCGCGGATGCGGGTGGCGCCGGTCGTGTTGCCGATCAGCCAATCCGTCATGATCTTGCGCTTGGCCGGCGGCAGCGCCTCGCCCAAGGTCAGCTTGTGCAGCGACGCCATCATCGCGGCCGGCGTGGTGGTGTCGCGCGGATCGCCGGGGATTGCGCTGTTGAGCGCGGTTTCCCAGCGGTCCAGACGGAACTGCCGGTCGCCGATCGAACGGGCGTAGGCGGTCACCTCTTCCGGGCCGCCGAGGTGGCGGATCAGTAAATTAGCCGCCGTGTTGTCGCTGTACTGGATGGTGGCCGCGCACAGCGCCTCGATGCTCATGCCCCCGTCCAGATGTTTTTCGGTGATCGGCGAATGCGCCACCAGCTCGGCCTTGTCGTAGCGGATATTCTGCTCCAGCACCGACGGCTCGCGCGCCAGCACCGCCGCCGACAACATCATCTTGAACGTGCTGCAAAATGGAAAGCGCTCGTCGGAGCGGTGCAGCAGCTCGCGTCCGTCGGCCGTGTTCAGCGCCGCCACGCCCAGCCGCCCGCCGGAGGCCGCCTCCAGCCGGACCAGCCGCATATCCGGCGGCATGGTCGTGGACGGGGCGGCGTGGGCGCGGGCAAGTGGTGTGGCAGCGAGCGCCAGCAACAGGGTACGGCGGGTAGCGGAATGGGTCATAGAGAACGCAAGTGAGTTGGCGAGGAATAACAATATTGACCAATATAATACCAATTTACCCAACACGCCACCGTCAATTGCGCGCGCCGCATTCGCACGCGCAGGTAGACTGGGTCGATGGTTGCTCAAGTTCTCATCGTTGGCGCCGGCCCCACCGGCCTGGTACTCGCCCTGCGGCTGGCGCGGGCGCGCGTTGCCGTGCGCATCATCGATAAAAACAGCGGCCCGGGGCAAGCTTCCCGCGCCATGGTGGTGCACGCGCGCACGCTCGAATTCTATCGCCAGCTCGGCTTCGCCGATGCCGTCGTCGATCTGGGCATCCGCATCGAAGCCATCCACCTGCGCGAGCACGGCCACGACATCGCCCAGCTGCCGCTCGCGGATGTCGGCGCCGGCATCAGCCCCTACCCCTTCGTGCTGGCCTTCCCGCAGGACGACCATGAAAAATTTTTGGTCGAGCAATTGCGCGCGCAAGGTGTGGAGGTGGAATGGAACACCGAACTTGAATCGTTCACACAGGACGAATGGGGCGTGCGTTCGGTGCTGGTGCACGGCGACCAGCGCATCGCGTGCAGCACGGCCTTTCTGTGCGGCTGCGACGGCGCCCACAGCCGCGTGCGCGAGTCGCTCGCGGTCGGTTTCGGCGGCGGCACCTACGACCATTTGTACTACGTCGCCGACGTCAAAACCGACGGCCCGGCCAATGTCGACCTGGTCGGCCATCTGGGCGCCAATACCTTCGCGCTGATGTTGCCGGTGCGTTCGCGCGGCATGCAGCGCCTGATCGGCATCATGCCGGAGCCGGCCCCGGGCCAGCCGGAGCCCGATTTCGAGGACGTGCGCCCGGTACTGGAGCCCTTGCTCGGCATCAAGGTCGAACAGCTCAACTGGTTCTCCACTTATCGCGTGCATCATCGTGTGGCGTCGCAATTCCGCGTCGGCCGTTGCTTCCTGGCCGGCGACGCGGCCCACATCCACAGCCCGGCCGGCGGACAGGGCATGAATACAGGCATCGGCGACGCCGTCAACCTGAGCTGGAAGCTGGCGCAAGTGTTGCAGGCCGGCGCTCACGGCGCACTGCTCGATACTTATCAGGCCGAACGGCTCACTTTCGCCCGCAAGCTGGTCTCGACCACCGATCGCGCCTTCCAGCTGGTGGTGTCGCAGGGCGCCGGCGGCCAATTGTTGCGCAACTGGCTGGTGCCGCACGTGTTCCCGGTGCTGACCGGCTTTACCGCCGCGCGCCGCACCTTGTTCAAAACAGTGTCGCAGGTGCAGATCCATTACCCGGACAGCCTGCTCAGCGGCGGGC
This sequence comes from Duganella sp. AC917, assembly GCF_979258245.1. NCBI lineage: Bacteria > Pseudomonadati > Pseudomonadota > Betaproteobacteria > Burkholderiales > Oxalobacteraceae > Duganella > Duganella sp. AC917. Next base: position 1,033,400 of record NZ_OZ409848.1, on the reverse strand, counting down.
GCGCGGGCGAGATCATCGGCGGCGACCGCCTGCCCTGGGTGCCGCAAGCCGACGGCGGCGACAATTTCGCCCCGCTGCGCAGCCTGGACTGGCAATTGCACGTCTACGGCAATACCGATCCGCTGCTCGCCACGGCGGCGCAGCTGCTGCACCTGCCGCTGCACGCCTGGCCCTGGAGCGAAGCCGCAGCCGAGGCCGGCCTGCTGGAAGACGCCGCCTACCTGATCCGCCCGGACATGCATGTGGCGCTGGCGCTGCCGCGCCAGGAGCTGGACGTGATGCGCGAGCTGATCGACCGCTTCCAGCTGCGCTTTCAGCCGGGATTCGCGGCAGATCCGGAAGCGCCCGCCCGGTCGCCTGCGCCCCCACCTCCGATGCCGGATTCCTTGTCAAAACCGCCGCCGCAATCGCCGTCCCTGTATTAAATCGGCCTTAACGGGCACACAATACTCATTGACAATTTTCCGGCGGACGCGCTATGGTCAGCGTCGCGCCGGCTTGCGGACCATGCGTGTTGTTTCAAACTCACGCCCGCAACTTGGCCAGCATTACCAATACACAACAAAAGGATGTCATGAGCAACAAGTCCCAGAATTTCACCCGCCGCGACCTGCTGCTGTCCGCCCTTTCCGCAACCGCTGTTGGGGCCCTGCCCCTGTTGCCGGGTATGGCGCGGGCGCAAGCCGTCACGCCGGCCGCTGCCGCTACCCCGGCGCCGGGCGACGCCCGCTTCACCCTGCTGATCGACAGCTTTGCCGAGGAAATCCTGCGCCTGTCGCCAACCAGTGCCACCTCGCTGGGCCTGGACAAGGGCGAGCGCGCCGGTCTGAAGTCGCAACTGGAAAACGTCAGCCGCGCCGGCGACGCCGCCTGGGCCGGCCAAGTCAAATCGATGCTCAAACGCCTGTCGGCCATCGACCGCGCCAGGCTGGGCGCCGACGCCCAACTGCGCTACGACACCATTCGCTACGCCGCCAACGAAGGCCTGGAAGGCTTGCGCTTCTCCTTCGGCGGCGCTGCGGCCGGCTTCAATGGCGGCACCGCGCCGTTCCCCGTCACGCAGCAAGACGGCGCGGTGACCCGCGTCCCCGAATTCCTGCACTCGCAGCACCAGATCGCCGACGCCGCAGACGCCGAGGCCTATCTGGACCGCGTCACCGGCATGGCGCGCATGCTGGATCAGGAAAGCGCCCGCATCGCCGATCAGGCCGGGCGCGGCATTTTGCCGCCGAACTTCATCGCCCGCACCGCGCTGGGCCAGTTGCAGGACTACCGCAAAACCGCGATCGCCCAGCAAAAGCTGGTCACCTCGCTGACCGAGCGCACGCAAAAGCTGGGCATCGCCGGCGACTGGAACGCGCGCGTGACGGCGCTGGTGGAAAGCCAGGTCTATCCGGCGCTGGAGCGCCAGATCGCCACCTTCACCCGCGCCACCGCCAAGGCCACCGATGTCGCCGGCGTACACCGCCTGCCGGACGGCGCGGCCTATTACGAGTGGGCGCTGCACCTGGGTACTTCCACCAACCTCAGTCCGCGCGAGGTTCACGCGGTCGGGCTGGAACAGAACAAGATGCTGCAGGCGCGCATCGACGCCATCCTCAAGGCGCAAGGGATTACGCAAGGCACCGTGGGCGCGCGCCTGCTGTCGCTGTCGAAAGACCCGAAACGCTTCTACGCCGATAACGACAAGGGCCGCGAAGAGCTGATCGCCTATTGCAACGACAGGGTCGAGGCGGTGCGCGCGCTGATGCCGAAGATCTCGAACATGAACCTGAAAGCGCCGCTGGAAGTGCGGCGCGTACCGGTCGATATCGAATCGGGCGCGCCGCTCGGCTACATGAACTTCGCCGCGCTGGACGGCTCGCGCCCGGCGATCTATTACATCAACCTGAAATCGACCACCTTGTGGCCGAAATCCGAGATCGCCACGCTGACCGCGCACGAAGGCCTGCCGGGCCACGCATGGCAAGGCGCCTACCTGGCCGAGCACCACGACGAACTGCCGCTGATCTCCTCGCTGATCGGCTTCAACGCCTTCATCGAAGGCTGGGCGCTGTACGCGGAACAGCTGGTCGACGAATTCGGCCTGTACGTCAACGATCCATTCAGCCAGATCGGCTATCTCCAGGCGCAGCAATTCCGCGCCTGCCGCCTGGTGGTCGATACGGGCATGCACGCGATGAAGTGGACGCGCGAACAGGCGATCCGCTTCCTGGTGGAGAGCACCGGCCGCGGCGAGCAGGCCATGACCAGCGAAATCGACCGCTACACGGTTTCGCCGGGCCAGGCCTGCGGCTACAAGGTGGGCCACAACGAGATCCTGCGCCAGCGCGAGCGCGCCAGGGCGGCGCTGGGGCCGAAGTTCGACCTGCCAGGCTTTAACGACGCGCTGGTGCAGAGCTGCGGCGTGCCGCTGACGGTGCTGCCGACGGTGATCGACCGTTACATCGCGGGTCTGAAAAAGGCCTGATCCGGACCGCGCCATGAAGACCATCGCAGTCATCGGCGGCGGCATCACCGGTGTCACCACCGCCTACGCGCTGGCCAGGCGCGGCCTGCGCGTGACGCTGCTCGAGCGCCACCGCTATCCGGCGATGGAAACTTCGTTCGCCAACGGCGGCCAGCTGTCGGCCTCCAACGCCGAGGTGTGGAACCACAGCGCCACGGTGGCCAAAGGGTTGAAGTGGATGCTGCGCAAGGACGCGCCGCTGCTGCTCAACCCCAAACCGAGCTGGCACAAGCTGTCCTGGCTGGCGGAGTTCATCTCCGCCATGCCGGACTACCGCGACAACACCATCGCGATCGCCAAACTGGCGGTGGCGGCGCGCGAACATTTGTTCAACTGGGCCGAGGAAGAGCGCATTGACTTCGACCTCAAACGCGCTGGCATCCTGCATATTTACCGTGACCGCGCCGACTTCGAACATGGCGAGGATGTCTCGCTGCTGCTGGCGCAGGGCGGCGTGCACCGGCGCACCGTCACGCCTGCGGAGATGCGCGCGATCGAACCGACGCTGGCGGGCGACTACTACGCCGGCCACTACACCGAGAGCGACAGCTCCGGCGACATCCACAAATTCACCACCGGGCTGGCGCAGGCTGCGCAGCGGCTCGGCGTGCGCCTGTGCTTCGGCCAGCAGGTGGTGGGCCTGAGCGCCGACGCGCGGGGCGCCTGCGTCACCGTGCTGCGGGACGGCGTGCCGGACATCGGCGTCTATGACGGCGTGGTGATCTGCGCCGGCACCGCCAGCCGCGAACTGGCCGCCATGCTGGGCGACCGCGTCAACGTGTACCCGGTCAAGGGCTACTCCATCACCGTCCACCTGGACGACGACGCCAGCCGCGCCGCCGCGCCCACCGTCAGCCTGGAAGACGACGCGGCTAAACTGGTCACCAGCCGCTTGGGCGAGGACCGCTTCCGCGTCGCCGGCACGGCCGAATTCAACGGCTTTAACCGCGACATCCGCGCCGACCGCATCGCCCCGCTGGTGGACTGGGTGCGGCAGCGCTTTCCCGGCGTCTCCACGCGCAATATCACGCCGTGGGCCGGACTGCGGCCGATGATGCCGAACCTGATGCCGCGCGTCGGTCGGGGCAAGCTGCCTTGCGTTTTCTACAACACCGGCCACGGCCATCTGGGCTGGACCTTGTCGGCAGCCACCGCCGACATGATTGCCGCAACTGTAGAGGCCAATCTGCGCTCTGTGTCACAGCGCACCGCCGTCCCCTTGAAAATGGCCTAAACTGCCATCATTATTAGAGTAGTTCTAACTGGAGATCGACCATGAAGGCAAAATCCTTAGCAAGCATCACTTTGCTGGCCGGCGCGATGGCGCTGGCGGCGCCGGTCTTTGCGGCTGCTCCCACCGTACACGATGTCTACGTCGCCGCCGAAGCCGGTAAATTCACCGAGGCGCAGGCGCTGATGGACCAGGTGCTCAAAGAGCATCCGAACAGCGCCAAAGCCCACTTTGTCGAAGCCGAGCTGCTGGCGAAACAAGGCAAATTCGCGGCCGCGCAAAAGTCGCTGGACACCGCCGAGCGCCTGTCACCCGGCCTGCCGAAGATCGACGCTACCGCCGTGAGCAAACTGCGCGCGGTGATTGCCTCCGGCGACGCCAAGCCGAAAGAGAACTACACGCAGCACAAACCGGCGGCCGACAAAGCTGCCTATAACAGCGGCGGCTACGCCAACGGCGCCAGCGCGGGCTCGGGTTCCAGCGGTGGCGGCGGCATCCCATGGGGCACGGTTTTGCTGATGGGCGGCCTGCTGGTGGGCTTCATCTTCATTGCCTCGCGCTTCATGTCGCGCCGCCAGCAGCAACAAGGCGGCGCGGGCGGCGGATTCAATCAAGGTGGCTTCAATCCGGGCGCTACGCCACCGGGCTATCCTCCGGGCGGCGGCTATCCGCAGCAGGGTTATGGTCCAGGCTATGGCCAGCAGCCGCAGGGTAACGGCATGGGCTCGCGCATCATGGGCGGCCTGGCGACCGGCGCGGCGCTGGGCGCCGGTCTGGTGGCCGGCGAAGCGATTGCACGACAGTTCACCGGCGGCCATGAGAATGGTGGCAACGCGGCCAACGACCAGGGACGCAACGACATCGTCTACGACGACCCGGCACGCAGCAACATCGTCCAGAACGACGACATGGGCGGCACCGACTTCGGCGTCAGCGGCGGCTGGGATGATTCCGGCGGCGGCGATGCCGGCGGCGGCGGCGGTGGCGACGAGTGGAATTAAGCCAGGGTTAGCCCATCAAACCTTTAAACCGTTAAAGCATTAAACCGGGGCGCGGCGCTCGCCCGCCCCGGCCCCCTCCATCGCCACATCCCAATACGGCGGATCGCCGAAATACTCACGGAAATGATTAATTAACAGGTGCGACTTGGCCTGGTTGGAGCGACCCGGCATGTGCACCGCATGCACCGCCGATTCGGCCGGATCGTGCCTGGCCGCCGACGCATCGCGGCGCAAAGGCGCCATCGGGAACACCGGCACCAGCTTGCCGGCCACAATCGCCTCGCTGACCATCCAGTTGGCCAGATGCACCAGCCCCGCGCCGGCGATCGCCGCCTGCATCAAGGTGTCGACATCATCGCAGCGAAACGCGCTTTTCACGTCCAGCGGCTGGTTGTGATTGACGCCGTCGAAACGCCACCAAGCGCGCGGCGACTTGCCCACCATCGACAGGCACTGGTGATTGAGCAGCTCCTCCGGCGAGGCCGGCCAGCCATGCCGCGCCAGGTAGCCGGGACTGGCGCTGACCACGCGGTTTTGCGGCGCCAGCCGAGTCGCCACCAAGTCGCCATCCGGCAGCACGCCCGCGCGCACCGCCACGTCGACCCGGCGCGACGCCAGATCGACCACACTGTCGCTGACATGCAAATCCACTTCGAGCTTCGGATAGCGGCGTAAGAACGTCGCGATGGCCGGCGCCACATGCAACCGGCCGAAACCCGCTGGCGCGGTGACGGTCAACAGGCCGCGCGGCTCGCTCTCGGTCTCCTGCACGGCCGCCTGCCCCTCTGCCAGTTCGGCCAGAATGTTGCGGGCGCGCGGCAAGAACCGCTCGCCGGCGTCGGTCAGCACGACGTGACGCGAGCTGCGCACCAGCAGCCTGGCGCCCAGCTGCGCCTCCAGCGCGTCGAGTTTGCGCGAAACGGACGATACGGCCATCTCCAGCTGCACCGCCGCGCGCGACAAACTACGGTGCTCGACCACCGCGATCAGGCAATGCAAGGCATCGATCATCCAAATTCCCCTATAACGGCCGTTTTGCAGAAACTGCAAAAGACATTTGCCGGATGAGCTATTGTGCCATTTTTTGCTAAAGTGCATACTTTGTGTTGCATTGCACACCACAGCCGCAAGCTTAGGCGCAATCGCCCGAACTAGTATAAATTCCTGTTTATTGGAACATCGCATCCCCTACGACATGGAACTGAACAACTCCCCCCGCCCCATCACCGTACTGGTGGTCGATGACCACCCGATGCTGCGCGCCGGCCTCGGCGAGGCCATTTCAAGCCAGGACGATATGCGTCTGGTCGGCGAGGCCAACAACGGCCGCGAGGCAGTCGAGCGCTACGAGGCGCTGCGTCCGGACGTGACCATCATGGACATCGCGATGCCCGAAATGTGCGGCGTGACCGCGCTGCAGCATATCCGCCGCGAGCATAGCAGCGCGCGCATCGTCATGTTGACCACCTACAAGGGCGATGCCCAGATCCTGCGCGCGGTGCAAGCCGGCGCCAGCGGTTTTCTGCTGAAAAGCACCCTGCGGCGCGAATTGCTCGACACCGTACGCGGCGTCCACATGGGTCAGCGCCGCATTCCGCCGGAAATCGCCATGGAACTGGCCCAGCACATGGGCCAGGGGCCGCTGAGCCCGCGCGAGATGGAGGTGCTCAATCACGCCGCCGGCGGCAATTCGAACCGCCGCATCGCCGAGCACCTGTCGATTTCCGAGGAAACGGTCAAGGCGCACATGAAAAACGTGCTGGCCAAACTGGCCGCCAACGACCGCACCCACGCCGTGACGATCGCCCTCAAGCGCGGCATTATTACGATTTAACGCCGCTTCGCTTCGGGCCGGAATAAGCAAATGACTGCCTGGAGGCCCGATGATAAAGACCAAAAATGATGCGAGCAAATTGGCAGCTGACGCCATACACAAATATCACCATGCGAATCAGGAAGCAAGACGGTCGCCTGACAAGCGACGTCTACGACGGCACAAACTATAGGCCGGTAGACCATATACCGGCGAGATAGTTGATCAGTCCTGCGCCGAGATCGCCAGCCACAGCAACAACGCGCACGGCAACAGCAAGCCGTTGAAACCAACCGCGACAAAGGCCAACGCGCCGCACGTGCAGCCCAACGCGAATGCCAGCACTGGCCAGACCAGCTTTTTGCAACGCCCCATCGCGTCCGGATCGCCGCGCGCCGAATCGACCAGATCGATCACCAGCTGCGTGACGTTACCGGTCATGACGGTCGTGGCGGCCGATTTACCCAGCAGCAGCTTGCCGTAGGCATTTTGCACCGCCATCGCGCCGGCGCACAGCATGCCGGTTGCCATGCTCAGCGGCGCGTCGGCCGAGACGATCGGCGCGGCCACCCAGGCGCAGGCAACGGTCGCCACCATCAACAGCAGCTGCGTCAGGAAGCTGTTGCGCAGCTGTTTGGCGCCCGCGCGCTGCCAGTGCAGGATCAGCAGCCGCGCGATCGCCACGAACAGCATAAATACCGGGAACACCAGCAGCTTGAGGAAGATCTCCGGCGCCGCCTCCACCACCGAGCGCCCGATCAGCACGAAGTTACCCGTCACGTGCGCCGTGAACAATCCGAACAGGCCAACAAAGCCCAGCGTGTCGACGTAGCCGGCTAAAAAGCCGAGCGTGACGCCCTGTTTGATATCACCGCGTTCCATCCTTACCTTTCTGAATATCGTACCAGGCCACCAGCACGAATGCGCCGGTCAAGCCCAAATGTTCGAAGAAGCCGTTTTCGGCCATGAAGCGCGCCGGCCCGGTGACCTCCCAAAAGCGGTTGGCCATGAAGGTGGCCATGAGCGTGAACACCGCCAGATAGCCCGCGCCCAGCCAGCGATAGAAGCCGGCCAGTATCATCAGCGAGGCGCCGATCTCGCCGCCGATCACCACGGCGGCCATCGGCGCCGGCGGCGACACGCCGAAGTGCTGCATTTCCGCGACCGCGCCGCCAAAGTCGGCCAGCTTGTCGATGCCGCCCTGCAGATACGCGGAGCACAGCAGCAGCAAACCGCACCAGCGCACCCACGGCGCGCGCAAAAACGGTGGGAAGACGTGTGAAGGCGTCATCGTCACACCGCCCAGCAGGCGCAGCCCAGCGCGCCCCAGAAGCTTTTCAGGTCGGCGACAGGCAGTTTGCTGGCCCACGCGGTGCCATGCTGGTGGCCGTGCACGTTACACTGCTTGGCGCAGCCGCAGGCGGCCTGCTGTTCGCGCAATTGCGCCTGCTGGCGCTTGCGCTGCTCCAGTTCCTTGAGCGCGGCGCGGTTGTTGCCGATCTGTTCACCCCAGCCGGCGTAACCGCCGAAGCGGCGCACCGGCGACCAGTCGGGCATGGCCGGCGGCGGCGCCTCGTCGAAGGCGGCGAACTCGCCGGCCGCGTAGACGATCTTGCCGCCGACGATGGTCAGGCGCGAGCTCATGTCGGAGATCTCGCTTTCGGCGCAGGCGTAGAAGTCCTTGTCCGGCACAATCAGGTCGGCCAGCTGCCCTACTTCGATGCGGCCCTTTTTGCCTACCTCGTTCGAGAACCAGGTGGTGTTCTCGGTCCACATGCGCAGCGCCGTTTCGCGGTCCAGGCAATTGGCGCGCGGGTACAGCTGCATGCCGCCCACGGTTTTACCGGTGATCATCCAGGCCAGCGACACCCATGGGTTGTACGAGGCGACCCGGGTGGCGTCGGTGCCGGCGGAGACCTTCACGCCCGCTTCCAGGATTTTCTTGACCGGCGGCGTAGCCTCGGCCGCGCCGTGTCCATAACGCTCGACGAAGTATTCACCCTGGTAGGCCATGCGGTGCTGCACGGCGACGCCGCCGCCCAGCGCGGCGATGCGGTCAATCGATTGGTCGGAGATGGTCTCGGCGTGGTCGAAGAACCAGTTCAGGCCAGCCAGCGGAATATCCTGGTTGACCTTCTCGAACACGTCCAGCGCGCGGCTGATGGTTTCGTCGTAGGTGGCGTGCATGCGCCACGGCCAGCGGTTCTGCGCCAGCACCCGCACCACGCCTTCCAGGTCGTCTTCCATATTGTCCGGCATGTCGGGACGCGGCTGGCGGAAGTCCTCGAAGTCGGCCGCCGAGAAGGTCAGCATCTCGCCGGCGCCATTGTGGCGGAAGTAGTCGTCGCCCTGCTGGTAAGTCACGCTTTGCGTCCAGTTGAGGAAGTCCTCCTTTTCCTGCTGCGGCTTTTGCGTGAACAGGTTGTAGGCCAGGCGTATCGTCAGCTGCTTGGCGTCCGACAGTTGCTGGATCACCTGGTAATCCTCGGGGTAGTTCTGGAAACCGCCGCCGGCGTCGATGGCGCCGGTCACGCCCAGGCGATTGAGCTCGCGCATGAAGTGGCGGGTCGAGTTGACCTGGTACTCCAGCGGCAGCTTAGGCCCTTTGGCGAGGGTCTGGTACAGGATGGCCGCATTCGGTTTGGCCAGCAGCAGACCGGTCGGATTGCCGGCGGCGTCGCGCAGGATCTCGCCACCATGCGGCGCCGGGGTGTTTTTGTCGTAGCCGACGGCGCGCAGCGCGGCGCCGTTCAGCAAGGCGCGGTCGTACAGGTGCAGGATGAACACCGGCGTGTCCGGCGCCACCGCGTTCAATTCGGCGATGGTCGGCAGACGCTTCTCGGCGAATTGATGTTCGGTGAAGCCGCCCACCACGCGTACCCATTGCGGCGCCGGCGTGATCGCCACCTGCGCCTTGAGCATTTCCATCGCGTCGGCCAGGCTGCGCACGCCGTCCCAGCGCAGCTCCAGGTTGAAATTCAAGCCGCCACGGATGATGTGGCAGTGGTTGTCGATCAGGCCTGGCAGCACGCGCTTGCCCTGCAGATCAATGACGCGGGTGGCGGGACCGGCCAGCGCCATGATCTCGTTGGCGCGGCCGACGTGGGTGAAGCGGCCATCCTTGATGGCCACGGCTTCCGCGTGCGGGTTGGATCTGTCCAGGGTGGTGAACAGGCCCCGGTGCAAAATCAGGTCGGGACCGGCGTGGGCGGTTTGGGCGGAGTGGGTGGCTTGGGTCATCATGCTTTCCTTTTTTGTTCATTGTCGGCCTGCGCGCCCGGCAGCTGGCCGAAGCAATGCGGCTTGACGTGGTCTTCGATCCACGACACTTGTTTGGCTTGCGGCTGCGGCGGTTGCCACAGTTGGCGCAGCAGCGGCGGCACCTGTTCGCCGAGCAGTATGCCCAGCAGGCCGACCAGCGCGATGACCGGTGGCGCTGGCGAGCGCACGTTCAAAAATCCGTAGATGATCCCGACCAGCAGGCCGGTGGCGATCGAGACGATGTAAATCTTCATGGCTGACTCCTTAAAGCTGGAACTGTACCCCCTGGACCGCGCACCGCGCCCCTGCCTTTGTGCCAGTGGACGCGCGGACGGCGGTGACGTTGCCCGAACAATGTCACAAGCGGTGGGGTTTGAACATACCCCGATCTAGGTAGGGCATTCACCCCGGATCGGGGCGTGGCAAAAGCTTGGAAAAAGCTTAAGCTGGCTGCCAGAAATGCAAACCAGCGAGGGCGGACAGACATGCGTGGATTCAGTACCAGTTTTCCGCGCGGCGGCGCCGGCGTCGGCCTGCTGCTATTGCGGCTATCCGTGGCGTTGCAACTGCTGGCGGAAACGCTGTTCACCGACCTGGCGCCCTGGTGGCAGGCAATGCTGCCGGCGGGCCTGCCGGTCTTGTTGTCGATCCTGCTGGCGGTGCTGCTGGTACTGGGGATGCTGACACCATTGGCGGGCGCCGTCGCCGCGCTTTGCCAGTTGTTTTGCCTCGGCCAGGCCGGATGGTCGCAGGCTTCGCCGTGCATCGTCGGCGCCTTTACCGCGGCGGCGCTGGTGCTGTTGGGGCCCGGCGCGTACGCCGCCGACGCGCGGCTTTTTGGCAGGCGCCGGCTGGTGCTGCCGGCCAGTCCGGCGGACCACAACCGATTTTAGTCAGACGTTCATTTGGGAGTAACGACATGCGACTCGATAGCAAAACCTGGCCGCAGACGGCCGTGGGAGGTAGCAATGGGACGGCCGCCATCCTCCATCAGGGCGAAAAAATCAATGTGCTGGTGGCGCACGCGGACGCCATCGTCAGCGCCGGCCTGGCCGCCCTGCTCGGCGCCGGCGCCGACATCTCGGTCCGGAGCTCGCCGGCGGCCGACGACGCCCTGCACTGCGACGCCGATGTCGTCATCGTCGACCACAAGGGCGCGCTGGAACACATGCGCCGCCGCGCCGACGCCGTGCACGGCCAGGTCGACCAGCTGCCCAAAGTGTTGATCGTCACGCAGCTGGACCGCGAATGGGAGGTGCGCACGGCGATGATGGCCGGCGTGCACGGCTACCTGCTGCAAAACAGCCCGGGCGACCAGCTGCTGGCGGCGGTGCGCTCGCTGAGCCGGGGCATGCGCTACCTGAGCGCGGACTTGAGCCGCTGCGTGGCCGACAGCTTTACCCGTATCGGCCTGACCAGCCGCGAAACCGACGTGCTGCAGCTGCTCGCCCAGGGCCAGTGCAACAAGTCGATCGCCCGCGAACTGGGAATCGGCGTCGGCACGGTCAAGACCCACGTCAAAGGCCTTTTCGACAAGCTTGGCGCAACGGCACGCACCCACGCGGTGGTGCTGGCCACGCGCCGGGGACTGGTCGGCGACAGCATCCATAGCCAGCATTAACCTGGGCAATCGGCAGGCAACGCGAATAGGCGTTGTCGGTTTTCGCATAACCCCTGTAAAATCGTGGCTATGCACGCAATGAACCTTTCACCGGCAACACAACATCGCAACACGCGCTACCAGCGCGTGGTGATGCTGTTCGTGCTGGTGTTCCTGGCGCTGCAGCTGATCGGCGCGGTGTCGCACACCCACGCCTACACCGACGACCACAAAAGCGATTGCGCGGCATGTGAAATCACCGACATGCCGTTCGGCGCGCCGCCACCGCCGGCTGCGGTGGTTCCGGTGGCGTCCCTGGTCAGCTACGCCGTCACCGCGCTGCCGCGCCAGGCCTGGATCGCCGGCGCCGCGTACCTCACTCCTCCTTCGCACGCCCCGCCTTTCGCTGTTCTCTCCTGATCTGACTTTACCGCGTCACCTGTAACGCTTATTACGCGACTTTGCGCGACTTTACGCGTCCGCGCGCCTGCACGATAAATTTCTGCGGGCCGCTGGCCGCACGCGCCTGAACATTCAAGGATTGAACATGCAACGCACCCCACAACTCCGCACCCTGCCACTGCTGCTGGCCGCCGCCTTCTACGCCTCCCATTCCCACGCGCAGGACGCCGGTGCCGCCACCGCCGACGCCAGCGCCGCACCGATGCAGCAGGTGGACATCGTCGCCCACCTGAAAAGCGCGCGCATCGACCTGTCGCCCAACGTCGGCACCACCGTCTATTCGATCGACCGCCACATGATCGACCAGCTGGGCCAAGGCGACAACACGCCGTTCAACGAAGTGCTGTTGCGCCTTCCCGGCGTATCCCAGGATTCCAAGGCGTCCGGCTCGATCCACGTACGCGACGACCACGCCAACGTGCAGTACCGCGTCAACGGCGTGCAGCTACCCGAAAGTATCACCGGTTTCGGCCAGTCGATCGACACCCGCTTCGTGCAGCAGACCGATTTCATCACCGGCGCTCTGCCGGCGCAATTCGGGTTGCGCACCGCCGGCATCGTCGATATCCAGACCAAGGAAGGCACGGTCAAATCCGGCGGACGTGTCGGCGTGCTGGTGGGCAGCAACGACTACGTGGCTCCAAGCGCGGAATTCTTCGGCACCCAGGGCGCGTTCAACTACTACCTGTCGGGCAGCTACGTCTCCAACAGCATGGGCATCGAAAACCCGCTGCCGACCCGCGACGCCATTCACAACAAAACCAGGCAGGCCAAGTCGTTCGGCAGCCTGTCGTGGTTCCTCGACGACCAGACGCGTTTGGGCCTGATGTTCGGCACTTATAACGGCCGCTTCCAGATCCCGAACAATCCGGACCAGGCGCCGGCGTTTTCACTCACCGGCCAAAGCGACGCCGCCGCCGGCACCAGCACCCTGCCGTCGTCGCAGCTCGACGAACGCCAACGGGAGGTCAACCGCTTCCTGGTGCTGTCGCTGCAAAAAAGCCTGGGCGACCTGAATTATCAGGTCTCGGCCTTCCACCAGTACTCCGAGCTGCATTACACGCCGGACCCGGTGGGCGATTTGGTCTACAACGGCGTGGGCTCGAACACCTTGCGCTCGAACTCCTCCAGCGGCGCGCAGTTCGACGCCAGCTATAAACTGAACGACGCACACACCGTGCGCACCGGCCTGGCGTATTCGCGCCAGAACACCCACAGCGACAACAGCGTATCCGTGTTCGACATGAACGCCGACGGCACGCAGGCCAGCGCCGATCCGCGCACCATCGTCGATAACAGCAGCCAGACCGGCAAGCTGTCGAGCATCTACCTGCAGGATGAATGGCATATCAGCGCGCCGCTCACCCTGAACTACGGCCTGCGCTACGACAAGGTATCGGCCTTCATCAACGAGCACCAATGGAGCCCGCGCGCAAACCTGGCCTACCAGCTGGACAAGGACACCTCGCTGCACGCCGGCTATTCGCGCTATTTCACGCCACCGCCGCAGGAACTGGCGGCGCAGGCCAGTATCGACAAGTACGCCGGGACGTCCAACGCGCCGGAGGTGGCGGTGTCGGACAACGTCAAGGCCGAACGGACCAACTACTACGACGTGGGCCTGAGCCACAAGTTCAGCGAGCAGTTGACGGTGACGGCGGATACCTATTACAAGAAGATCCGCAATATGCTCGACGAGGGCCAGTTCGGCCAGGCGCTGATCCTGTCGCCGTTTAACTACGATCGCGGCTACGCCAAGGGCCTGGAGCTGTCGGCCGTCTACAGCCAGAAGGACTGGGGCGGCTTCCTGAACCTGACCACGCAGAAGGCCAAGGGGCAGAACATCACCTCCGGGCAGTCGCTGTTCGCGCCCGACGAACTGGCGTACATCTCGAACCACTATATCTTCGTCGACCATGACCAGACCTACACCGTCTCCGGCGGCGCGCATTACCACTTCGGCGACTCGCAAGTCAGCGGCGACTTCCTGTACGGCAGCGGCTTGCGCATGACGCCGGACGGCGGGGCACCGAATTCGAGCGCGCTGCCCGGCTACGTCACGGCCAACCTGTCGCTGACCCACGACTGGAAGAACACCCCCGTCGGCAATATCGAGGGACGGCTGGCGGTGATCAACCTGTTCGACCGCTCCTACCTGCTGCGCGACGGCTCCGGCGTCGGCGTCGGCGCGCCGCAATATGGCGCGCGCCGCACGCTGTACGCGGGCCTGTCGACCAGCTTCTGACCATGAGCGCCGGCGCCGGATGCAACACCGGCGCCGGCCTCCGTTTTTTCCACCGCCCGCACAATGCGCGGTCATGCGTGTGTGCCGGTTGTATTACACAATCGATGTAGGCATAATCGAAACGAAGCCTTTCGCGGAAGATGACATGTCCTGCCCTATTTCTGATCACCGTGATCATTGTGATCGATACACCGCTCGCCGGACCTTGACGGCAAGGGTGTAGATGGCGTCTCGCGCATTCTCCCGACTTTGGCTCCGATTGCTGCTTGCCATCGGCGCGATCGGAATCATCCTGGCTGCCGCCGCATGGGTGCTGATCGCCAATCCGCCCGAGCTGCTGCGCATCGGCGCCGCCTATGCCGCCAAAACCGTCTGCTCCAACGTCTTTGTCGCCGGCCGTGACAGCGCCGGCGTGCTGGCGCGCGATGTCCAGGCGCCTGGCGATCCGCTGCTCGAACATCTGGAAGTACGAATCGACCAGCAGCGCAAGGTGGTGCGCGCGGATTTTTTCGGCGTGATCGGCGGCGGCCTCGCCGTCTACCGTCCCGGCACCGGTTGCGCCGTGGTCCCCGACGGCGATGTGGCGCACGCGTCGTTCTATAATTTTGTGCCGATCAAGATCTGGTCGCCGTCGCCCAGCGTGCCGTGGCCGACCGGGTCGATGGCGGAAACCGCGCCGGCGGTGCAGGCGCTGGTGAACCAGGACGCGCTGTCCGGGCCCGGAATGCGCGGCATCGCCGTGATCCACAACGGCCGGCTGGTCGCGCAGCGTTACGGCGACGGCTTCGCGCTGCGCACGCCGCTGCAGGGCTGGTCCCTGACCAAAACCGTCAACGCCGCCCTGGTGGGCATGCAGATCGCCGAGGGTAAACTGTCGCCGCAACAGAGCGGCTTCTGGCCGGCCGGCGCTGACGCGCGCTCGCAGATCGCGCTGTCGCAACTCATGGCGATGAGCAGCGGCCTGCAGTTCGACGAGACCCATGGCGGCGTCTCCGACCTCACACGCATGCTTTACCTGCAGCCGGACATGGCGGCCTACGCCGCCGCCCAGCCGCTGATGCAGCCGGCGGGCACGGTGTGGAACGATTCGAGCGGCACGGCGCTGCTGCTGTCTCGCATCTGGCAGCGCGCGGCGGCGGGCGCCAACGCCGGCGCCGATGCAGCCCCGGTCACCAGTGGGCAAATCGGCGTTGGCCGCGTGGAGGCTGCCGGCGCGCTTCCCGACAAAAACGGTCCGACCTCGGTGGCCGTGCTGTCGCTGCCGCACGACCGGCTGTTTTCGCCCTTGGGCATGAGCAGCGCAATGATCGAAGCTGACGCGCGCGGCAACCTGGTTGGCTCAAGCTATATGTTCGCTAGCACCCATGATTGGGCGCGTTTCGGCCAGTTCCTGTTGCAGGACGGCGTCTGGCAGGGCAAACGTCTGCTGCCGGCCGGCTTCGTGGACGCCATGCGGCAGCCGGCATCGGCGTCGGGCGGGAGATACGGCCAGGGCCAGGTATGGCGTCAGGGACCGCAAGGCGCCACGCCGGCGGGACAAAATCCCGACCTGCCGTTCAAGCTTCCGGCGGACACTTACTGGATGCTGGGCCACGATGGCCAGGCCATCGCCATCGTTCCGTCGAAAGGACTGGTGCTGGTGCGCTTGGGACTGACGCCGGAGCGGCTGCACTATCAGCCGCAAGCCCTGCTGGCGGCGGTCATCGAGGCGCTCGAGCCGGACGCGGTGAAGTAGTACGTCACAAGCACTTGCCGCGCACCGCCGCCGCGATCACCCACGGTATCGCGTACGGACCAACGAAGCCGATAAAGCCTATCCTTGCGGGCTGATTTTTAAGCGCGTCGCCGTGCAGGCAATCGGGCACCTTGGCCTCGTCGAACGCGGCGCTCATAATGGTTTCGGTCTTGCCCGCGCTCAGCGCGCCAGCGTTGCGGTTGATGCCCGGGCTGCCCTGTGCCGCATCCTTATCTTCGGCGACGGTTTCGCGCACGGCTTTCCTGATGACCGCATCGGTCAAGCCGACAGGTTCAGCGCCGGATACCGCCTCCAACGCCGCGGGCATGGGCGGCTCGGGCTGCGGCGCCTGCTGCGCGTGCGCCGCACTGCCCGCAGCCTGCAATACCATCAGCCCAGCCATGATCGTGCCCCGCATGCCGCCTCCGTCGTTAAACGCGTTCCGCATTCTCCATCGGAGCCGCCGGGTTGTCCACCCGAACCGCGTTGCGGCCGGACTGCTTGGCCGCGTATAGCATTTTATCGGCGCGCTTCAGCCATTCTTCCGGCGTAGTGGATTTGTCCATGCCCGCCACCCCGATCGACACGGTGATCGGATGCCCGTCCATCAGCGGCTCCTCGGCCACCGCCGCGCGCAAGCCCTCGGCCAGCCGGCTGGCGGCGCCCAGGCCCGCGCCGGTGGCGATGATGGCGAATTCCTCGCCGCCATAGCGGAAGATCTGATCGGACGAGCGGGTATGGTTGCGCATCAATTCGCACAATCGTATCAGCACCTTGTCGCCGGCCGCGTGGCCGTGCCGGTCGTTGACCTGCTTGAAGTGGTCGAGGTCGAGCAGCAGCAGGCACGATCCCGGATGCGGCCTGCGTTCGGCGGCGTAGGCTTCCAGCTTGCCGTCCAGCGCGCGGCGGTTACCCACGCCTGTCAGGAAGTCGCGCTCGACCTCCGTGTGCAATTCCTGGTTTTGCAAGCCGGTGCGATACGAGAAGATATAGGCGAACAGATTGACCAGCGAGATAGTCACCACCACCGTGAACAGGTTAAGCAGCGCCAGCTCGCGCGTCAGGATCGCCACCAGCACCAGCATCGATACGCTGTTGATCGCCAGCGCGACGACGGGACGCAGCATGAAATATGCCGCGATCATGGTCGGATAGACCCAGTACACCAGCGACAGGCCGCGCAGGTGGATGGTGGCCAGCATGCCGGCCGAATAAAACAGCGTCACGCCCAGGCTGGCGGCCTTGTATCGGCCGGTGCGCCAGACATGGACGGTCACCGCCAGCATGGCCGCCACCAAGGCAAGATCGACGATGGCGGAGATCCAGTTACGCTGCAACAGCCGGTAGATACCGAACGGCAGGATGCTAGGTATGCTCAATGAGCACATCAACAAGAGGATGACTTCTTCCTTGCTGCGTTTGCGGCGGGCCGACACCCAGGCCAGCCGGCCGCCAAACATCTTTTCTAATTCAGGCATAAAGGTGGTCAGTCGTCTCTTAACTTCTTTCTATTTTTATGACACCGGCGCCTGCCGCGACACATCCGTGCCCGGCGGCGCCGGCCGCTCTGCCGCAGGCGCCACGGCCTTGTGTTCCCCCGCCAGCAGCATATACACAGCCGGCACAACGAACAACGTAAACAGCGTTCCGATCGACAGCCCGGTGAAAATCACCAGTCCCATCGCGTGCCGTCCGGCCGCGCCCGCGCCGGACGCTATCACCAGCGGCAACACACCGAACACCATGGCTGCGGTGGTCATCAGCACCGGCCGCAGGCGGGTGGCGGCGGCTTCCTCGATCGCTTCTCGCTTGCTGTGTCCGGCCGCTCGCAGATGGTTCGCCACTTCGACGATCAGGATACCATGCCTGGAGATGAGTCCCATCAACGTCACCAGCCCAACCTGCGTATAAATATTGATCGAGGCGAAGCCGAGGAAGATAAACGCCATCGCGCCGAACAGCGCCATCGGCACCGAAAACAGGATCACGATCGGATCGCGGAAGCTCTCGAATTGCGCCGCCAGCGCCAGGAACACGATGACCACGGCGAACGCCATGGTCATGACGAAGCCGCCGGACTCGGTCATGAACTGGCGCGAGGAGCCGGAATAATCGATCGAGTAGCCGGACGGCGCGACCTCGCGCACCGCATCGCGCAGGTACTCGAGGATCTCGCCCTGAGAAGCGCCGCTGACGCCGGAGATGGTGGCCGAATTGAGCTGCTGGAAGCGGGTCACCGATTCCGGCTGAACGCTATATTTGATACTGGCCACCGTGCTGGCCGGGATCATGCCGCCGTTGGGCGTTTTGATGTAAAAATTGAGCACGTCCGACGGATTGAGACGGTCGACCTGGCGCACCTGCGGTATCACCTTGTACGACCGGCCCGAGATCGAGAAGTAGTTGACGTAGCCGCCGCCCAGCGCCGCCGCCATGGCGTTGCCGAAGTCCTGCTGCGTCAAACCCAGGGTACTGAGCTTGTCCCGGTCGACCTCCACCCTGGCCTGCGGCGAGTCGATTTTCAGGTCGACGTCGGCGAAGTAGAATTTGCCCTCCTTGTTGGCCTTGTCCAGCACCGCATGCGCGACATTGTTCAGGTTTTCGAACGGCTCGGTGGTGGTGATAACGAATTGCACCGGCAAGCCGGAACTACCGGGCAACGCCGGGAACTGGAACGCCGCCACCCGCCCGCCGGCCACGTTCGACCATTTCTGCTGCAGTTCCTTCTGGATCTCGGCGGCCGAGCGCCCGCGCTGGTCCCACGGCTTGAACAACACACCGCCGATGCCGGCATTGGTGGTCGGCACGCCGGTGATCTGGAACATCTGGTCGTACTCGGGCAAGGACCTGGCGATGTCGAAGATCTGCTTGGCGTAGGCCTGCATCTGCTCCGACGTGGCGGTGGGTGCGCCGACCACCTGCGACAGCACGATGCCCTGGTCCTCCTCCGGCGCCAACTCCGATTGCGACATCTTGAACATCACCGCCAGCAGCGCGCTGACGATCACGCCCAACACGATCAGCACCAGCCAGGTGTCGAGCAAGCTGTGAAGCAGCCGCAGGTAGCCGTTATGGACCCTCTCGAACACGCGGTCGATGGCCTTGACGAACCTGCCCTGGTCCTGTTTCGGGTCAAACACGTAGGCGCACATCATCGGCGACAGCGTCAGCGCGACGATGCCTGATACCGCCACCGCCCCGGCCAGCGTGAAGGCGAACTCGGTGAACAGCGCGCCCGTCAAGCCGCCCTGGAAGCCGATCGGCAGGTACACGGCGATCAGCACCACCGTCATCGCCAGGATCGGCCCACCGAGTTCGCGCGCGGCCAGGATGGCGGCGTCGAACGGCGTCAGGCCGGCCTTCATATGACGGTCGACGTTTTCCACCACGATAATGGCGTCGTCCACCACCAGGCCGATCGCCAGCACGATGGCCAGCAGGGTCAATAGATTGATCGAGTAGCCCAGCATCAGCATCATGAAGAAGGTGCCGATCAGCGACAGCGGCATGGCGATCATCGGCACGATCACGGCCCGCAGGCTGCCCAAGAACAGGTAGATCACCACCGTGACGATTACCAGCGCCTCCACCAGGGTCATGACCACCTCGTGGATGGAGGTGTTGATGAACGCCGTCGAATCGTAGACGATCTCCCCGGTCAGGCCCGTGGGTAGCTGGTCCCGGATCGCCGGGAAGGCGTCGCGCACGCGGTTGGCCACGTCCAGGATATTGGCGTCCGGCGCGACCTTGATCCCGACGAACACCGAACGCACGCCGCTGAAGGCGACATTGAAGTCGTAGTTTTCCGATCCCAGCGTGACGTTGGCGACATCCTCCAGCCGCACGATGGCGCCGCCGCTCTGCTTGACCGCCAGCGCCTTGAACTCCTCCACCGTGTGCAGGTCGGTGCCGGCGGTCAGCGGCACGCTGACCATCTGGCCCTTGGTCGAGCCCAGGCCGGACAGGTAGTTGTTGGCTGCCAGCGCCGCGCTGACCTCCGCCGCCGTCACGCCGTGCGCCGCCATTTTTCCGGCGTCGAGCCAGGCGCGTAGCGCGAACTGGCGCGCGCCCAGCAGCTCGGCCGTCTGCACGCCCTGGATCGAATCGAGCTTGGGCTTGACCACGCGCGCCAGGAAGTCGGTGACGTTATTGGTCGGCAGCGTGTCGCTGTAAAAGCCCAGGTACATCGCATCCGTGGTCTGGCCCATCTGCACCGTCAGCACCGGTTGCTGCGCCTGTTGCGGCAGCTGGTTGCGCACGGAATTGACCTGCGTGGTGATCTCGGTCAGCGCGCGGTTGGAGTCGTAATTGAGCAGCAAGGTGGCGGTCATGGTCGACACACCGCTGTTGCTCGACGATGACAGGTAATCGATGCCCTGCGCCTGCGCGATCGCCGATTCCAGCGGCTGCGTGATGAAGCCGGCAACGGTGGCCGCATCGGCGCCGTAGTAGGTGGTCGAAATCGTCACCACGGCGTTTTGCGTCTTCGGATACTGGTTGATCGGAAGGCTGAACAGCGAGCGCAGGCCCAGCACCACGATCAGCAGGCTGATAACGCTCGCCAGCACCGGGCGTTTGATGAAGATGTCGGTAAAGTTCATGGCGCGTCCGTCCTCATTGTTCCTGCGGTGTCGGATTCGGGCTGTTGGCTGGCTGCACCGTGTTGTTGATCACGGCCGGCGTACCGCTCTTCAGTTTCAACTGGCCGCTGGTGACGATGGTCTGGCCCTCCTTGATGCCGGTGAGGACGGCCACCTGGTCGCCGCGCGTGGGTCCGGTGGTGACGAACACCTCCTGCGCCACCAGCTGCGGATTACCCTTCTCGTCTTTCGCCGGCTGCTTGTCCTGCTCCGCCTTGGCCGGCGCCAGCACGAACACGGTCGAACCGTAAGGGTTGTAGGTGATGGCGGTCTGCGGCAGGGTCAGGTATTTTTTCAGCTCGCCCTGATCCAGGCTGACATTGGCAAACATGCCCGGCAACAGCTGCCGCTTGGCGTTGGCGACCGTCGCCTGCACCTGCACGTTGCGCGTGGCCGCATCCACTTTCGGGCTGATGGCCGTCACCTTGGCGGGAAACGCCACACCGGGCCAGGCATCGCTGGTCAGGTTCATTTTCTGCCCGATCGACAGGCCGGCGATCTGCTTTTGCGGCACGAAGAAATCGACATACACCGTATCGATGGTCTGCAAGGTCACCAGCACGTCGCCGGGATTCAGATACTGGCCCGGATTGACGGCGCTGATACCCAGCTTGCCGGCGAACGGCGCGCGGATGGTTTTCTTGTCGACCTGCGCCTGCTGCTGCGCCACCAGCGCCCTGCGGCTCTTGAGCTCCGCCTCGTCGTTGTCGACCTGCGCCTGGCTAATGGCCTGCGCCGCCAGCTGCAGCTTGTCGCGCTTGAGCACCGTCTCCGCCAGGTCGGCCGACGCCTGCAGGGAGCGCAGCTGGGCGATGTCGGATTCGGCGTTCATCTCGAACAGCACCTGGCCGGCCTTGACCTCGTCGCCGGATTTGAAATTGACCTTGCGTACCAGGCCGGCGATTTCGGTCGTCACGTCGACGCCGCGCACCGGCACCAGCGTGCCGACGGCGGTGAGTTGCGGCTGCCATTCGACCGCCCCCACCTTGACGGCGGTGACCACTTGCGCGCCCGGCTTGGGCGCGCTGGCAATAAGTTTTTGAATCTGAAGGTACTTTCCGAATGCCAGTACGGCGATCAGTAGGATCACACACCCTACCATGATGAGCATACGCTTGGTCATGAATCAGTCTCCTGCGTTTTCTTTGAATGGCGCGGCTGGCGGTTAAGGTCTTTTGCTGATGGACGGCGCCGCCGACACCGGCGTGGCGGCTGGCACACCGTCGGCGCGGTTCCACCAGCCGCCGCCCAGCGCCTGGAACAGCGCGGCCGTATCGGCGTAGCGGGCCCCCTGCGCCTGCACCAGATTGATATGCGCCTGCTGGTAGCTGCGCTGCGCGTCGAGCAGCGCCAGATAGCTGATCGCCCCGAGTTTGTATTGTTCGGTGGCCAGCGCCAGCGACTCGGCCGCCAGCGCCTCCGCCTCGGCCTGCGCCTTGAGCGCCTGCGCGTCCGAGTCGAGCGCGCGCAGGCTGTCGGCCACGTTCTGGAACGCCGTCAGCAAGGTCGCCCGGTACTGCGCGGCCGCCGCGTCGTACGCCGCCTCGGCCGCGCGGCGCTGCGCACTCAAGGCGCCGCCGTTGAAGATCGGCCCCGCCAGGCCGGCCGCCAGGCTCCATACCGCGCTATTGGCGTCGAGCAGATTGCCGAAGGCAGGGCTGGAGGCGCCGTAGCTGCCGCTCAGCGTGAACTGCGGATACTGCGCCGCCGTCGCCACGCCGACCAGGGCGCTGGCCTGGTGCAGCAGTTCCTCGCTGGCGCGGATGTCGGGACGCTGCCGCACCAGCGCCGACGGCAACGACACCGGCAGCGTCTCCGGCAAGGTCAGGGAATCGAGCGCGAATTCCGGCATGCCAGGCTCGCTGGGCAACTGGCCCGCCAGCACCGACAGTTGATGGCGGCTTTGCGCCAGCGCTTTGTCCAGCGGCGGCAAGTTGGCCGCGACCTGCGCCACCTGATTGCGCTGGCTCAGCACCGTGGTGCGCGGGATGGCGCCGTACTCGAACTGCTTCTCGATCACGCCGAGCTGTTTGTTGAGCGCATCGAGCACCTCGCGCGTGGCCTTGATCTGCGCGCGCAGCGAGGCCTCCTGGATCGCTGTCGTCACCACGTTGGCGCTGAGCGCCAGGTAGGTCGCCTCGACCTGGAAGCGCTGGTAATCGACCGTCGCCCGCGCCGCCTCCAGGGTGCGTCGGGTGGCGCCGAAAACGTCGGGCGTGTACGACACGTTGACCGAGGCGTTGTAGAGATTGAAGACGCCGGGCGCGCCGCCGGTGGTAACGGCGTTGGCCTTCTGGCGCGCGACGCCAAGCTGGCCGTTGACAGCCGGCCAGACCAGGTTGCCCGCCTGCGCCGCGTAGTTTTCCTGCGCCTGGCGCAACGTCGCTTCGGCCGCCGCCATGTTGGGGTTGCGCGCCAGCGCGTTGCGGATCAACTGGTCCAGCGCCTGCGAGCGGAACACCGCCCACCACTGGGCCGGTATATCCTGTCCCATAGCAAACTGCTGGGCCGCGCCTCCGGTCACGGCCGCCGGCGCGGACGCCGTGCGCGCGGCCAGCGCGGTCGGCGTGTAGCCATCCGTGGCCGACGCCGGCGGCGCCGGCGTCTGAAAATCGGGACCGAGCGCGCACGCGCTTAAACCGGCCGCCAGGACCGCCAAGGAAGCGGCCCTTGCACCCGCGCGCAAGAACGGACCACTATATTGTTTTGCCATAACAAACTCCCGTTATGCCCAATATCGCAAAATCGTCAGATAATCATTTGACCACATGTTCGCATTTTTTGATGGCTGCGGTGTCTTTTTTGTAACGTGTGCGGCCTGTGTTGTACGGCCGCAATTGAAACATCGGTGTATAGTTTTTTTTTGACAATTCTGCCAAAGTGCCGACAAGTCCGTCGCCGCGTTCAAGGGTCGATTCGGAGGAAGTTATGATGAAAAACATCGTGCGCACGGCAAAGCCAACACTCGCCTTCATGCTGCTCATCGGCAGCGGCGCGGCCAGCGCCGCCTCGACGCTGTACGTCGACCCGCAGTCCAGCGCGGGCGGCGCCGGCTCGCTGGCCGCCTATCAGGATTGGATACGCGCGTTCGCCACCGCGCTCGGCAACCGTCAGGCGATAGTCGTGCTGGAGCCGGACGCGCTGCCGCAGCTCGACTGTCTCGACGCCAACGGCAAAGCGCAGCGCGTGCAGCTGTTCCAGTACGCGGTGACGCAGTTCAAGAATCTGGCGACGCGCACTTCGCCGGACCTGGCCTATAAACTGATCTACGGCTACTAATTAAGAGGCGAAAACAAGAGGCGAAAACAAGAGGCAAAAAAAAGGCTTTGCCGTGATGGCAAAGCCCTTCTTATGATTTCTACGGTTCGGATCAGGCCAGCGCGGCAGCCACGACGCCGTAAGCGCGATTGGCTTCGGTCAGCGAGAAGGCCGATGGGCCGTCGGCCAGCGCGTCGGTCGAGCGCTCGCTGCTGCGATAGGTAATCGGCAATTGATAGCGGCGGCGTTCGTCTTCGCTGATCTTGCCGTCGTTGTTGATGTCGGCGGCAGCGTGTTCCTTGCTCGATACGCCCAGCACGCCATCTTCGCTTACGCCAGGCAACGGATCAGGCGACACCAGGTTTGTCTGTTCGCCATTGTCCAAGCCGTACTTGGCCTGGAAAATCTGCGTTTCCGGACGCATCGCCAAGCGTTTCAAGCCGTCGTCGAATTGTTTCAGCGCTTCCTTCAAGCCGGTGTCATCCGACTCGGTCACGGCCTTGACCATGGCGCTGGCCTTCTCGGCGGCGCTGACGGTATTGCTGGTGTCGCTGGAATCGACTTGCGTGGGCGCATTGAACCCCGGCAGCGACAGATACGAGGCCACTGAAGCGTTCAGCTCGAAATTCTGCGCCTCGGTCGATGGATCAGGCTTTTTGTTCGGCTCGAGCGCCGCCTCTGCAACAACTGCTGCAAACCGGGTGGCGCCACCTATGGCATTAATCATAATCATCATCGACTCCTGTTGGGAGATTCCTCACAGCACGATTCTACCAAGAAATTTACCAACAAGCACCATTTTTAGCGGCCTGCGGGGGCGAAAAGTTGATTTAACGCACGAAAAAGCGCTTCGCTTATCAACAAAACTTATCGGTTTTCGATTGCCATAGTTTATACAGATGAGGCAATTTGTTGGTTGCGGCCCGATGTTGTTTTATTGGCCAGTCCACCTTGCGGGATTGGTCAGACCACCGTAGAATCGACTGCGGGAATTAGCAAAGTCATATCATCCTCCCGCTCTACCTTTACGACAGATTTTTGACCAACCGCGAGCTCGGCGCTTCCTGCGTCCTCCTGGCGGTGGCACGGCACACGCGAGGTGTGCCGACCGGCGACCGGCAAAGACCGGCGTTGTTGAACTCAATATCTGGAGACAAAATGCACACCTCACTACACAAAGCCGTGGCCGCCGCATGTTTTGCGCTGTCCGCCGGCGCCGCGCACGCGGACGCCGATCCGCTGCACAACGCCATCATCAGCGCCAGCTACAACGGCCAGGCCAGCGGCATGCTGGGCGTCGACCACCTGTTCGCCGATGAAGCGGGCAGCAATGTCAGCGGCCTCGATCCGATCGAACCGGGCACGGAATTCCTCACCAGCGACTACCTGCTGGGATTCGACTTCGCGCCCGATGGCCGCCTAACGATCTACAACAACGCCGCCCTCCCCGCCGGCGCCTACAGCGCCAGCTTCGACTTCGGCGCCACGTTGGCCGCGCCCATTGTCGGTTTCAGCGTGCTCGATGCGGGCATCACCACCGGCACGCCGGTCCTGAACATCGTCAACGGCCACACCATCTCGATCGACCTTTCCGGGGTGGCGTGGAACGGCGACTTCAGCGCGCTGACCACCGCGATTACGCTGCAAGGTCCGGCGACGCCGGTGCCGGAACCCGCCACCGCATGGATGATGATGGCCGGCCTGGCCGGTATCGGCATGCTGGCGCGCCGCCGCAAGGCCATCAGCGATAGCGCGCCACGCTAACAACGCCCGTCCATACAAGGAGCTTCATATGACACTGACACGCTTCAGGGCGGCGTTACGCCTGTCCTGTTCACTGCCTGCGGTATTAATATTATCCCTGCTGGCCGCCACCGCCGTCAGCGCCGCCGCCATCGATCCCGCGCTGCACACCGCGCCGGCCGACGGCTTCGCGGGCCAGGCCGGCGGCACCGTCGGCGGTTCCGCCGCGATCCCGGCGCAAATCTATACCGCCACCAGCCGCGCCGAGTTGCTGGCGGCATTGCGGCGCGGCGCCGCCAATCCGAAGATCGTCAAGCTGCGCGGCACCATCGACATGAGCGAAGGCGTTCCGTTCGCGAACACCGGCGACCAGGCCAGCCGCGGCTTGATACGCCTGCCCAGCAACACCACGCTGATCGGCGAAGGCGCGGGCGCCGGCATCGTCAACGGCCATATCGTCGTCAGCGGCGTGTCGCAGGTCATCGTGCGCAACCTGAACATCGTCAACCCCTGCGACGTCGGTCCGATCTGGGACCCGAACGACGGCGCCTTGGGCAACTGGAACTCGGCGTTCGACGCCATAGGCGTGACCACATCGGATCACGTCTGGATCGATCACAACACCTTCACCGACGGCGCCATGACCGACGATAAGCTGCCGATCGAGAATGGCCAGATCAAGCAATGCCACGACGGCTCGGTCGACATCACCAAGGCGTCCGACTACGTGACGGTGTCGTACAACGTCTTCGGCCAGCACCGCAAGAACAACTTGATCGGCTCCAGCGACGGCGACAGCGGCGACACGGGCAAGCTGCGCGTCAGCTTCAGCAACAACGTTTTCCGCGACATCGTCAGCCGTTCGCCGCGTGTGCGCTATGGCCAGATCCACATGTTCAACAACTACTTCGTCGGCAGCAAAGCGAACCCGGTGTACCCGCACGAATACTCGATCGGCGTGGGCCACGCGTCGCAGATCCTGTCGCATAACAACGTGTTCGACATCGCCGGCGCCGGCGGGAAAGCGGTGCGCTGCGACGACGTCATCGAACCGATAGGCGGCACCGTGCCCGGCGCCTTCAAGGACAGTGGATCGGCGCTCAACGGCGCCGCGCTGGCCGGATGCTCGGTGCCGAACGGCGTCCCCTTCACCGCGCCATATGCGTACGCGGCGCGCCCCCTAGCGCTGGTCAAGGCCAACGCGCTGGCGCAGGCCGGCGGCGGCAAGCTCACCACCACCATCAGCGGCAGCGGCGACGTCACGCCCGACACCACCGTCACCCTGAACTGCCCGCCGTCGGGCCTTTACTTCTGCGACGACTTCCAGAACGGCGGCACCGCCAACTGGAACCTGCTGCCGGTGGCTGGCGCCAACGGCAGCTTCAGCGTCAAGGCCGAAAGCGTCGGCGCCAGCAACCTGGTGATGCAGTACACCGCCGCCTCCACCGGCGGCGTGCTGGCACTGCTGAAGCCCGCCGCCTTGAACGCCGTGCCATCGGCGGACTACTACGTCGAGGCGCGCATCAAGCCGATGACCAACAGCACAACCGGCAACAAGCAGCTGTACCTGATCACGCGTTACAAGGACGCGACCAACTGGTATGGCGCCGGGCTCAATGTGCAGAACAGCAGCGCCACCACGCAGGTGGAGATCGCGCGCATGCTCAACGCCACCCTGTCGCGGCCCAAACAGGTGCGCAAGCCGATCCTGATGGACGCGCAGTTCTACACGGTGCGCTTCGAAATGATGGGCACTTCGCTGACCGTCTACCTGGACGGCGAAGCGCTGGGCACCGTTACCGATGCGTCGTTCGCGGAGCGCGGCCTGGTCGGCCTTTACACCACCAACAAATCGTTCCAGATCGACGATGTGCGCATCGGCGATCCATCGCTCAAGCCGGCGCAGTTGACGCTTAATCCGGCGTCGCTGAACTACATCGCCGAGGTGGGCGACACGCCGTTGACGGTCAACGTCAACGCGTTCAAGCCGGATGGCACGGCGGACAGCTTTACCGCCAGCTCCAGCAAGCCTGGCGTGGCCGCCGTCGCCATCGGCGGTGGCGCGCTGACCATCACGGCGGTCGGCCCGGGCACCGCGGCCATCATCGTCACCAGCGGCTCGGACCCCACGCTGCAGCGGACCATCACGGCCACCATCAGCCCCCGCTTCGTGCAGCCTTCGCAAACCTACCCGCTGGGCGGCGCCACGCAACCGGTGGCCGCCGCGCCATCGGCCCACATCGACGCGGCGCTCAAGCTGACCTTCGACGGCCCTCCGACGCTGGGCGCCGGCGGCAGCGTCCGCATCTTCCGCAAGGCCGACGACGCGCTGGTCGATGTCATCCGCCTCTCCGGCGAGACCGATGTTCTGGGCTACGCCGGCCAGGCGGCGATCCGCAAGGTCAACACCACGCCGATCACCATTAGCGGCAATACGGTGACCATTAAACCCCACAGCAACAAGCTTGAATATGGCAGCGAGTACTATGTCGCCATCTCCAACGGCGTATTCACCGGCGCCTCGCTGGGCGGCATCCCGTTCGTCGGCATCGGCAAGCTCGGTGACTGGTCGTTCACCACCCGCGCGGCCGGACCGGCGCCGGGCCGCGCCAGCGTGACCGTGGGCGCGGCCGACGACGCCGACTTCAGCACCGTGCAGGCCGCACTCAATTACGCCATGAAGGACGTGGCGGCGAACGATCCGCTGACCATCACTGTCCGCAACGGCGCCTACACGGAGCTGCTTTACCTGCGCGGCAAGAACAACGTCACCATCGTCGGCGAGAGCCGCGACGGCGCCGTCATCCAGTACACCAACTACGACAGCCTGAATAGCGGCACCGGCGGCAGCCAGTCGCCCGACAGCGCGGCGACATCCGGCGGCCGCTCGGTGATGCTGGTGGAGGCGGCGGACATGCTGACCCTTGAGAAGCTCACGCTGCGCAACACCACGCTGCGCTCGAGCGCCATCTCGGCGCAGGCGGAGGCGATCTACTTCAACAGCGACAGCGGCCGGCTGGTGGCGAAAAACGCCGCCTTCTACAGCGAGCAGGATACGCTGAATCTGAAGGGATACGCATGGTTCTATCGCAGCCTGGTGGCCGGCAACGTCGACTTTATCTGGGGCGGCAGCCGCGCGGCCCTGTTCGAGGAAAGTGAAATCCGCTCCGTCGGCGATACCACCAGCGCCACCGGCGGCGGCTACATCCTGCAGGCGCGCGTGCCCAACGCCACCGACAAGGGCTTCGTCTTCCTCAACAGCAGCCTGACGCACGGTCCCGGTCCGGGCCCGCTGCACGGCGACGTGCCGGACGGCGCCACCTGGCTGGCGCGCAGCCCGGGCGGCACCGCCACGTGGGACAACATCGCTTTCGTCAACACCAAAATGGATAGCCACGTCGCGGCGGCGGGATGGGCCGGCGCCGGCGTCAACGGCCAACCGGCGCCCAACCCGGTAACGCCAACGGCGGCCAGCGGCTGGCGCGAATACGGCAGCACGACGCTGGGCGGCGATCCGATCAACCTGGCGGCGCGCGTCGGCGGTTTCCAGCTAAGCGCCTCTGACGTCGCCGCCGGTTTCGCCAACCGCGCGCTGGTGTTCGCCGACTGGAACGGTGGCGCGGGCTGGGACCCGCAGCCGTAAAGGCTGGCGCTTAGCGGAGATTCGGCGCGGCCAGCGTGACAGTGGCCGCGCCCCAGCTTCTCCGTCCACGCTGTCATAGCATTGTCATAAGAATCGGGTAGCATATCGGGGCGCATGATAGGCTATGCGGCTTTGCTAACTCCTCCCCACCTGACGACGAACCAACATGACGAAGAAACTGTCCCTGCCCGTACTCGCGATCGCGACCACTTGTTTCGCCCTGCACGCCGGCGCCATCGCCGCGCCGGCCACCAAGGCCACCGCCGCCGCCCAGCCCAAGCTGGTCGTGGTGCTGGTGGTCGACGGGCTGCCGAATGAGCAGGTGCAGCGCTACCGCGACCAATTCGGCGAGGGCGGCTTCCGCCGTCTGCTGGACCAGGGCGCGTCGTTCAGCAATGCGCACCAGGCGCACGGCGTGACCGTCACCGCGATCGGCCACAGCGCCGTGCTGACCGGCGCCTATCCCTACGTCCACGGCATCATCGGTAACAACTGGATCGATCCGGTCACCAAAAAATCGGTGTACTGCACCGAGGACACCAACTACACCTATATCGGCGAGCACACCGATCCGAGCGACGGCACCGCGCCGACCAAACTGCGGGTCGACACCTTGGGCGACCAGCTGCGCTACGCCACGGGCGAGCGCAGTAAAGTCGTCGCCATCTCGGGCAAGGACCGTGGCGCGATTCTGCTGGCGGGTAAAACCGGCACCGCCTACATGTACATGGAACAAACCGGCAATTTTGCCAGCAGCACCTTTTATATGAAATCGCACCCTGCGTGGGTGCAGGCGTACCAGGCGACCAAGCCGCAAGACCGCTACTACGGCAAGGCGTGGGCGCCGCTGCTGCCGGAGGCGGCATATGCCGGCGACGCCAGCGAGGAGCTGACCCCGGCCAAGCCGGGTGGCCATAACCGCCTGCCGTACACTTATTACAGCGAGAGCGGCCAAATCGACTCCGGCTATTACAACAACCTGAAAACCGGTCCATTCCTCGACCAGCTGACGCTGGACTTCGCGCAGGCCGCGATCGAAGGCGAAAACCTCGGCCGCAATCCCGCCGGCGTGCCGGACCTGCTGGGCGTGAGCCTGTCGGCGCACGATTACGTGAACCACGCCTTCGGCCCGGAGAGCAAGCTGTCGCACGACCACCTGCAGCGGGTCGACCGCATGCTGGCGCAGTTCTTCTCCTACCTGGACAAGCGTGTGGGTATGGACAACGTGCTGGTGGTGCTGACGGCCGACCACGGATTCGCCAACACGGCCGAATTTTCGCAGTCGCGTCATCTGGATGCGCAGCGCATCAAGGGCGACCAGTTGATGAAGGATCTGGGTAAGCACCTGTCGGATAAATTCGGCGGCGCCAAGCTGCTGACCGCGTGGTCGCTGCCTAACATCCATCTCGACTACGCGCAGATCGACAAGGCCGGCCTGCGTCGCACGGACGTCGAAAACGCCGCCGCGCAGTTCCTGCTGGCGCAACAGGGCATCGCCGATGTCTTCACGCGCACGCAGTTCGAAAGCGGCGCGGTGCAAGGCACGCGCATCGCCACGTTGATGCGCCGCGCCTGGAATCGCGATTCGTCGGGCGACCTGATGGTGATCACCAAGCCATACTGGTATTTCGGCTACGGCGATACCGGCACCACGCACGGTTCGCCGTACGCTTACGACACCAACGTGCCGTTGCTCATCATGGGCAAGCGCTGGGTCAAGCCGGGTAATTACGGCCAGTATGCGGAAGTGGTCGACATCGCGCCGACCCTGGCCAACATCCTGCGCGTTCGTCCGCCAGCCGGCGCCGAAGGCCGCGTGCTGACCGAGACCCTGCGCTAGTTAATTCAGTATAATCCGGCCGGCTTAATTCAAGCTGGCCAGATACTGATTCAAATGCTCGAAATTGAGCGGCTTCGAAAAGTGATGCGTAAAACCGGCGGCGACGGCCTTGCGCGCCGACTCGCTGTCGGCCGAGCCGCTCAAGGCGATAATCGGCAATGCCTGCGTGCCGGGCATGCGCCGGATCGCGCGCACCGCGCCAAAACCATCCATCCACGGCATCCCCAAATCCATGATGATCGCCTTCGGCATGGCGTCGCGCACCGAGTCGCACGCCTCGTAGCCGTTATGCGCGGCCGAGGTCTCGTAGCCGTGGCACTGCAGCAGCGCCGACAGCGATTCCACCACATCGATGTTGTCGTCGACGACCAGTACTTGTTTTGCGTTTGCCATGTTTGCCTCGTTATGGATAAGTTCGGATAAGTTCGATAAGCCATCCTAACAATGCCTATACGCAATGTATGTTCGCTATCGCACCTTGGAGCGATGGCGCGATATCGAAAATTTGTCGCCATTGGAAGGGCTTCCAGCTATAGTTGCCATCCCATCCTTTTTTGCCAAAAATGACATGAATAAATTCGGATTGCTGTTGGTCGCCACCGGGGTTTTCGCCTCTTCCTTCAGCGCCTACGCGACGGCGGCCGCCGCGCCGCGCGCCACCACCGCCACCGGCGTCGTGCAAGGTACGCTGGAAGCGTCCGGCGTGGCATCGTACAAAGGCATACCGTTCGCCGCGCCGCCGGTCGGCGATCTGCGCTGGAAGGCGCCGCAGCCCGCGCAGAAATGGAAAGGCGTACGCAAGGCCGACCACTTCGGCCCGCGCGCGATGCAGCTGCCACTATTCAGCGACATGACGTTCCGCTCCGACGGCGTGAGCGAAGACTGCCTGTATCTGAACGTCTGGACGCCGGCCAAATCGCCCAAAGAGAAGCTGCCCGTGCTGGTGTACTTCTATGGAGGCGGCTTTGCCGCCGGCGACGGCTCCGAACCGCGCTACGACGGCGAGAGCATGGCCGCCAAAGGCATCGTCACGCTGACCGTCAACTACCGCCTCAACGTCTTCGGCTTCCTGGCGCATCCGGAACTGAGCGCGGAATCGCCGAACAAGGCATCCGGCAACTACGGTTTGATGGACCAGGCGGCGGCGCTGAAATGGGTGAAGAAGAATATCGCCGCTTTCGGCGGCGATCCGTCGCGGGTAACGATCGCCGGCGAATCGGCTGGTTCGTGGTCGGTCAGCGCGCAGATGATTACCCCGCTGTCGAAGGGTTTGATCGCCGGCGCCATCGGCGAAAGCGGCTCGCTGCTCGGCATGAAACCACCGCCGCCGCTGGCCGACGCGGAAAAGACCGGCGCCGCCTTCGCCGAAAAAATCGGCGCGCCCACCCTGGCCGCGCTGCGCGCGCTGCCGGCGCAGCAGCTGCTCGAGACGCTGGGCCAGCCGGGAACACCGTGGTTCAGCGCAATCCAGGACGGCTATGTGCTGCCACGCGCGCCGGCCGCCATCTACGCCGCCGGCGAACAGGCCAAGGTGCCGCTGCTGGCCGGCTGGAACTCGCACGAGGGCCACTACAAGCAGGTGCTGGGCGACGCCGAGCCGACCGCTGAAAACTTCGACGCGGCGTTGGCCAAAACGTACGGCGAACGGGCTGCCGCCGCGCGCGCCGCCTACCCCGGCGACGTGAAACAGGCGGCGACGGACCTGGCCAGCGACGGCTTCATCGTCTATGGCACCTGGAAGTGGATCGACACGCACGCCCGCACCAGCGGCAAGCCGGTGTATCGTTATTACTACAGCCGCCCGCGTCCCGGCGACCCGGGCGCCGCCCACTCGGCCGAAATCGAATACGCCCTGGGTAACCTGAACCTGAATAAAGTCTATTCCTGGACCGATGAGGACCGCGCGCTGTCGACACTGATGCAAGGCTACTTCGCCAACTTCATCAAGACCGGCAATCCGAATGGCGCCGGCCTGCCGGAATGGCCGCAAGCCAGTAGCGGCGCGGGTTCCAGCCTGATGCACCTGGACGCGACCTCGCGCGCCGTCACCGCCACAGACGACGCCCGCTTCCAGTTCCAGGACGCCGAAATGCAGAGAAAACAGTGATCTGAAAGGATGGCGGCGAAAGCGGTTTGGTAAATAATATAAACCGTATCATCGATTGTATTTTATTGTATCTGCCGGTGATACTTTGAAAACTTGCTATACACTATTCTCTTTTCTTCTGGCAAAGATCGGGAATACAGAATATGCGCAAAACAATCGGCTTCGTCGCCATTTGCTTTACGGTGTCCGCATTCGCGGCGGAACCTTTCGATGACAAGTTCCGCCAGCTGGACGAGGTTCTGCCCAGCGCCAACACCTACCGCACAGCCTCCGGCGCCCCCGGCGCCGCCTACTGGCAGCAGCGCGCGGACTACACCATCCGCGCCACGCTGGACGAAGCCAAGCGCTCGCTCACCGGCAGCGAGCAAATCCGCTACCACAACAAATCTCCCGATACGCTGAACTACCTGTGGGTGCAGCTGGACCAGAACATCTACAAAAAAGACTCCGACGCGCGCCTGATGATGACGCAGCCGTCGCGCCAGGCATGGGCCAAGCCGCCGACGCAGGACGACGGCTACAAGTTCGAAGGTTTGCGCGGCGTGCTGGCCGGCCGCGACTTCGACGGCGGGTTCAAGATCAAGACCGTGAGCGCAGGCGGCCAGCCGCTGAAATACGTCATCAACCGCACCATGATGCGCATCGACCTGCCGACACCTTTGAAGCCGGGACAGAGCTACGCCTTCAATATCGACTGGTCCTACAACATCAACGAGCAGAAGGTGCTCGGCGGCCGCTCGGGCTACGAGAGCTTCGAGGAAGACAAGAACGACCTGTTCGAGATCGCCCAATGGTTCCCGCGCATGGCGGCCTATTACGACGTGACCGGCTGGCAGCACAAGCAGTTCCTCGGCGCCGGCGAGTTCACGCTGGAATTCGGCGACTACGACGTGCAGCTGACGGTTCCCGCGGACCACGTGGTCGCCTCCACCGGCGACCTGCAAAATCCGGGCGAGGTACTGAGCGCGGCGCAGCGCGACCGCCTGGCCAAGGCGAAGACCGCCACCAAGCCGGTGCTGATCGTCACCCAGGAAGAGGCGGAGAAGGCCGAGAAGTCGGTCAGCACCGCCACCAAGACCTGGCACTACAAGGCCGCCAACGTGCGCGACTTTGCGTGGGCGTCGAGCCGTAAATTCATCTGGGATGCGCAAGGCTACAAGAAGGACGGCACCAACGTGATGGCGATGTCCTACTATCCGAAGGAAGGCAATCCGCTGTGGGGCCAGTACAGCACCCAGGCCATCATCCATACCATCGAGCAGTACAACAAGTACAGCTTCGACTACCCCTACCCTGCGGCGATCTCGGTCAACGGTCCGGTGGGCGGCATGGAATACCCTATGATCTCGTTCAACGGTCCGCGTCCGTCCAAGGACAAGAAAACCGGCGCGCTGACCTGGTCGCAGCAGACCAAATATGGCCTGATCGGCGTGATCATCCACGAGGTGGGTCACAACTACTACCCGATGATCATCAACTCCGACGAGCGCCAGTGGACCTGGATGGATGAAGGCCTGAACACCTTCGTCCAGTATCTGGCCGAGCAGGCGTGGGAACAGGACTACCCGTCGCGCCGCGGCGAGCCGCGCAACATCGTCGACTACATGCGCAGCCAGAACCAGGTGCCGATCATGACCAACTCGGAGTCGCTGCTCCAGTTCGGGAACAACGCCTACGCCAAGCCGGCCACCGCGCTGAACATCCTGCGCGAGACCATCCTCGGACGCGAACTGTTCGACTACGCCTTCAAAGAGTACGCCAGCCGCTGGAAGTTCAAACGCCCCACCCCGGCCGATTTCTTCCGCACGATGGAAGACGCATCCGGCACCGATCTTGACTGGTTCTGGCGCGGCTGGTTCTATACCACCGACGCGGTCGACATCAGCGTCGACGGCATCAGCGAGTATGGCGTCAGCACCAAGGACCCGGAAAAGGAAAAGGCCTGGAAGAAGGCGCAGCGGGACGCGGAACCGGTTTCGGTGTCGCAGCAGCTCAACAAATCGATGCCCAAGCGGCTCGATAGCCATCCGGAGCTGAAGGACTTCTACAACGAGCATGACGAATTCACCGTCACCAACAAGGACCGCAACAGCTACGCCGAGGCGATCGAGAAGCTGGAGCCGTGGGAGAAGAAGCTGCTCGATCAAGGCAAACACCTGTACCTGGTGGACTTCTCGAACGTCGGTGGCCTGGTCATGCCGCTGGTGCTGGAGATTGAGCTCAAGAGCGGCAAGAAGTACATCGAGCGCGTTCCGGCCGAAGTATGGCGCTTCTCGCCGAAGAAGATCACCAAGTTGATCGTCACCGACGAGCCGATGGTGGGCCTGACACAGGACCCGTACTGGGAAACCGCCGATATCGACACCAGCAACAACGCCTGGCCGCGCAAGCTGACGCAGTCGCGCGTCGAGTTGTTCAAGACCGAACGTGACCGCAATAACCTGATGCGCGACTTTAATACGCCGCTCAAAGGCAAAGGCGACAAGTCGGCCAAGGAAGACGACAACAAGGACGCGGCGGGCGAATGACGCTGCGCGCCTTACGCTCGCTGGCCGTCGCCGCGCTGGTGCTGGCACTTGCCGGCATCAGCACGGCGGCCGGCGCCCATAATTTTCACATGGGCATAGCCGATATCAGCTACAACGACCGCACCGGCAACACGGAGATCGTGCACACTTATACGTCGCACGATGTCTCCACGCTGCTCACCAATCTGTATGGCCGCAGCTTCGATCTGGGCCAGCCGGACAGCGAACAGCCGCTGCGCCGTTACGTCGAAAAGCAGTTCCATCTTTCCGGCGCGGACAACAAGCGCCTGCCGCTGCAATGGATAGGCGTGAAGGCCGATGCCGACAGCGTCGTCATTTTCCAGGAGATCGCCGGCACCAAACTCAAGGCCGGCACTCGCATTCACAACGCCCTGCTGATAGACTTCCTGCCTTCGCAAAAGAACACGGTAAACCTGCAAACAGATGGCGCCATTCAAACCCTCATTTTCGATCAGGACAGCATCGATCAAACCGCCCGCTAAGCGGCTTATCCCGTTGATGCTGGCGGCGATCGCACTCCATACACCCGCCCACGCCGACGATCTGCTGCAACGAGTGACCATCGACGGCTCGCGCGCCAACCAGCTTGGCCTGGCCGATGCCGCCAGCGCGGGCAGCGTGTCGCAAAAGGAGCTGGCCGCGCGCACCGTCTATCGTCCCGGCGAACTGCTGGAAGCGATGCCCGGCCTGATCGTCAGCCAGCATAGCGGCGAAGGCAAGGCCAATCAGTTCTACCTGCGCGGCTTCAATCTGGACCACGGCACCGATCTGCGCACCACGGTCGACGACATGCCGGTCAACCAGCGCAGCCACGCGCACGGCCAGGGTTGGACCGATCTGAATTTCCTGATACCGGAACTGGCGGTGCGGCTCGATTACAAAAAAGGCCCCTACTCCGCCGAGGAAGGCGACTTCGCCTCCGCCGGCACGGCGTCGGTGGTGTACGCCAACCGGCTGACGCAAGGCCTGGGCAGCGTATCGGCAGGCCAGAACGGCTATGGCCGCGCGCTGGTCGCGGACTCCGTCGAACTTCCGCGCGGTAGCCTGCTGTATGCGCTGGAAGCGCTGCACAACGACGGCCCGTACGACAACCCGGACAACTATCAAAAGCTCAACGCGGTGCTGCGCTACAGCGAAGGCTATGCCAACAACGGCTTCAATGTGAGCCTGATGGCGTACCGCGCGGACTGGAACGCCACCGACCAGATTCCGCAGCGCGCGGTGCGGGGCGGCCAGATCGGCCGCTATGGCGCCGTCGATCCGACGGACGGCGGCGCGGCGCACCGCTACAGCCTCTCGGGCGCCTGGCGCCGCACGACGCAGGACAGCGCGTCCAAGGTCAATGCGTACATCATCGCCAACCAGCTGGACCTGTTCTCCAACTTCACGTACTTCTTGGACGATCCGGTGCGCGGCGACCAGTTCGCGCAGCCGGACAAGCGCGTCACCAGCGGCATGAATGCGAGCCACAGCTGGCACCAGCACGGCGACGGCTGGACCAGCGAGACCACCGTCGGCCTGCAACTGCAGAACGATAATATCTTCAACGGCTTGTACAACACGCAGGCGCGCCAGCGTGTTTCCACTACGCGCCAGGACCACATCGTCGAGTCCAGCGCCGGGCTATTCGTGGAGAACAGCACGCGCTGGAGCGACGCCTGGCGCACCGTGGCGGGCGTGCGTATCGATGGTTACCGATTCGACGTGCGCAGCGACCTCGCCGCCAATTCCGGCAAGGCCAGCGACCATCTGGCCAGTCCCAGCCTGAGCCTGATCTATGGCCCCTGGAAGACGGCGGAGTTGTACGCCAATATCGGCACGGGCTTCCACAGCAACGATGCGCGCGGCGCCACCATCACCATCGATCCGAAGACCGGACTGGCGACCGACAAGGTCTCGCCGCTGGTGCGTTCGCGCGGCCTGGAACTGGGTGCGCGCACCGCCTGGCTGCCTGGCCTGCAATCGTCGCTGTCGTTGTATCGTCTGGATTTCGATTCCGAGTTGACCTATGTGGGCGACGCCGGCGCCACCGAGGCGGGCCCGCCGAGCCGCCGCTACGGCGTGGAATTCTCGAACTATTACAAGCCGCTGAAATGGCTGTCGGTCGATCTGGACCTGGCTTATGCGCGGGCACGCACGCGCGGAGGGGCGCCCGATGGCGACCGCATCGCCGGAGCGATCGAAGGCACGGGACAGCTGGCGGTGACGGTGGACGATGGCGGGCCGTTTTCAGGCTCTCTGAAGCTGCGCTATTTCGGTCCGCGCCCGCTGATCGAAGACAACAGCGTACGTTCCAATGCGAGCATGACCCTGAACGGGCGGATAGGCTGGAAGATTTCCAGGAACCTGACGCTGGAACTGGAGGCGTTCAACCTGACCAACCGCCGCGATTCAGCCATCGATTATTACTACGCATCGCAATTGAAGGGAGAAGCGGAGCCGGTGACCGACATCCACTTCCACCCCATCGAATCGCGCTCGTTACGAGCGACCTTGATCAAGACCTTCTAATCAGCCGGCGCGCTCGTTGAGCATCGGGAAACCGCGCTGGTGCCACACCGGATAGGCCGGCGACACATCGCTGGCCGCTTCCAGCAGCGCGTTCTGCTCGGCGCTCAAACGCCAGCCGGTGGCGCCGATGTTATCGATCAGTTGCTGCTCGTCTCGCGCGCCGATGATGACGCTGGAGATGGTCTTCTTACCCAGCAGCCAGTTCAGCGCCACCTGCGGCACGGTCTTGCCGGTTTGCTCGGCCACCACGTCCAGCGCGTCGACGATGCGGAACAGCCGCTCCTCCTCGAAGTGCGGCCCGGTGCCGGCGATATCGTGTGCGCGGGTACCCGGCTTGGCCGGCTGATCGCGCCGGATCTTCCCGGTCAGCTTGCCCCAGCCCAGCGGGCTCCAGACCATCGCGCCCACGCCCTGGTCTTCGGCCAGCGGCATCAGTTCCCATTCGTAGTCGCGGTTCAGCAGCGAGTAGTAGATCTGGTGCGCGACGTGGCGCGGATAGCCGTAGCGGTCCGACACGGCCAACGATTTCATCAAGTGCCAGCCGGAGAAATTGGACCCGCCGATGTAGCGCACCTTGCCATCGCGGACCAGTTGGTCCAGCGTCGACAGCGTCTCTTCGACCGGGGTGTTGTTGTCCTGGCCGTGCAGCTGCAGCAGATCGATATGTTCGACACCCAACCGCTGCAGGCACTTGTCGACGGCATCGATCAGATGCTGGCGCGAGGAGCCGAAGTCATTGGCGCCGTCGCCGGTGGGGAATGTGACTTTGGTGGAGATGAGCAGGCGATTGCGCTTGCCCTTGATGGCTTGGCCCAGCACTTCTTCGGCCAGGCCGTCCGAATAGACATCGGCGGTATCGAACATCGACACGCCGTGTTCAAGGCATACATCGATCAGGCGCGAAGCGCCGCCTGCATCGGTACTGCCCCAGGCTTTGAAGAAGTCGTTGCCTCCTCCAAAGGTCGCCGTCCCAAAACTGAGCTCCGGCACACGCAAACCTGATTTTCCCAAACGATTGTGATTCATGGCTACCCTCCAGAACGTGAAACGCGCCACGGCAAGGTGGCGCGTTGGTTCTGGATTGTAGCGCAAACGACAATATTACGTCGTCCGCGAAATTAAACGCCTACCGGATCAGAACTCTTCCCACTCGCCGCTCGACGTTGCGGCGGCGGTGGTCTTGGCCTTGTGCGCCGGCGATGCCAACGGCTTGGCGGCAGCCTTCACCACCGGCTTCGGAGGCAGCTTCTTCGCCGCCGGGGCGCTGCGCACGACCGGACGGGCCGGCGGCGTGTAGCCGACCTGCGGAGCGCCGATCGTGAACGCGCTGACGACGCGTTCCAGCGCGTCCGCCTGATCGCGCAGGGTTTGCGCGGCCGCCGCGGTCTGCTCCACCAGCGCCGAATTCTGCTGCGTGGTCTCGTCCATCTGCGTGATCGACTGGTGCACCTGGGCGATGCCGTCGTTCTGCTCCTGCGTGGCGGCGCTGATTTCGCCGACGATGTCGGTCACCTGCTTGATGCTGGAGACGACTTCGTTCATCGTGGAACCGGCCTGCTCGACCAGTTTGGTGCCGGAACCGACCTTCTCCACCGAGTCGTCGATCAGCGCCTTGATTTCTTTCGCCGCCGCCGCCGAACGCTGCGCCAGGTTACGCACCTCGGTCGCCACGACCGCGAAGCCGCGACCCTGTTCACCGGCGCGCGCCGCTTCAACCGCCGCGTTCAGCGCCAGGATGTTGGTCTGGAACGCGATGCCGTCGATGACGGAGATGATGTCGACGATCTTGCGCGACGATTCGTTGATCGAACCCATGGTCACGACGACTTGCTCGACCACGCTGCCGCCCTGCGCCGCCACGTCCGAGGCCGAACGGGCCAACTGATTGGCCTGGCGTGCGTTGTCGGCGTTCTGGCCGACGGTGGACGTCAACTGCTCCATGCTGGCTGCGGTTTCCTCAAGCGAGGCAGCCTGCGACGAAGTGCGGTTCGACAGGTCGCCGGTGCCCGATGCGATCTGCTGCGAAGCGGTACCGACGGCGCTGGTGGCGGCGCGCACGGTGTCGATCACGCCGGCGATCTGCTCCAGCAGCTTGTTGAAGGCGACGGCGGTGTGGCCGATTTCGTCCATGCGCTGAACGGGAATCTTCTGCGTCAGGTCCAGCGACTGGCTGACGTTGACCAGGGTGCTGCGAATGCTTTCCAGGCTGTTCTTGATGATGCTGTACAGCTGCCACGCCAGCGCGCCGGTCACCACCAGGCCAAGCACGATCACCGACAGCATCAGGCGGAACGCGAAGGTGTACGCGGCGCCGCTCTCGGTGCGGATGTCGTCACTGAGCTTG
Source organism: Duganella sp. AC917 (assembly GCF_979258245.1). Taxonomy (NCBI): domain Bacteria; kingdom Pseudomonadati; phylum Pseudomonadota; class Betaproteobacteria; order Burkholderiales; family Oxalobacteraceae; genus Duganella; species Duganella sp. AC917. Next base: position 992,908 of record NZ_OZ409848.1, on the reverse strand, counting down.
TTGTTGTAGGCGATGTGGTCGTCGAAGCCTTTCTTCAACGCGCCGGCCGTCAGCGCCAGCGGGGTGCCGGGCATCAGCGTCGCGCGCACCGCATCCATGTCGCCGGCGTGGGCGCCGGCCAGGAACGGAATCAGCGCCTGGCGATACGCGGCCATGTTGGCCTTGTCGGCTTCCAGCAGCTTGCGGTCGGTGTCGTCGAAGATGCGTTCCTTCTCGTAGGTCGCGATGACCGTGTCGAATTTGGTGTGGGCGTCGTTGTAGGCCTTGTCCAGCGCCGTTTTATCGGCCAGGTTGGAGAACACCGAGAGGCGGTAGCCGGCCAGGCGGCTGTCCGCGAGGAAGCCTTTGGCCTCGTTCAGGCCCGCGATGCTCGGGACCAGACGGGTTTGCACCAGATCCAGACGCGCCTGCGCGCGCGACAACTGATTCAGACCGGTAAAGCCGACGAAGATCAGCGCCAATAGCGCCAATGACAAGGTCAGAATCAAGCGCTTGGTAATAGTCATGGTGACTTTTCTCATAGAAGTGTTAAAAGATTCGATTGTTGCTCGGCTAAGTTCGAGTATACCGGAACCCTATTGCCATACGACAATAATGAGAAAATTTACGTTGCGCCGCAACCAAAACGCAACGCATGCATCCATTAAGTGACGCCAAGCGTTGCGCTTATCGCAAGGAAGAATGGTTAAATCACCACAAACCCGTGCGTGCCATCGCGTCCGAGCTGTTCGACCAGCCCAAACTCCCAATCCAGATACGCCTGCATCGCCTCTTCCTGGTTGTCGGTTCCCTCGTATGGGCGGCGATAGCGGTCGATCAGCGGCGACGCCAGGCGCGACGGCCCCTCTTCCAGCGGCAGGCCGGCGGCGGCCCACGCCGTCGTGCCGCCGGTGAGCACGCGTATCGGCAGATCGGTCAACGCGCGCAAATCGCCCGCGACGTAACGCGCCAGCAGGCTGCTGCCGCAGGTGAGCACAAAGCGCTTGGCGCCGGCCGACAGCTTCGATACGACCGCCGGCAATTCGGAGCGCAGCGCGAACCACGCGCCGGGAATATGCCGCTTTTGATAATTGACGCCGGAGGTGAAGTCCAGCAGCACCGTTTCCTCCGTCGCGTCGGCGAGCCATTGCGCAAGGGTCTCCGTGTCGATCTCGCGTACTTCGGGATGTGCAGGAACTTCGTCGCTCCACGCCTCCGTCACATTGAAGTCGGCCGTTTGCAAGCCGTCGATCACGTAGACTTCGTGGTTCATCTGCGCCAGCCAGTGCGCGGTCAGGTTGGCGCGCACGCCGTCGCTGTCGGCCAGCACGATGCGGGCGCCGCGCACCGGCGCAAACTGTTCGGTTTCCTGCACCAGTTGACCGCCCGGCGCGGAGCGGAAGCCTGCCAGGCGGCCGTCGCCGAACTCCGCCGGTGCGCGCACGTCGAACAGGTATGTGGTGCGGGTGGCGTCGGTCCGTAATTCGTCCAGGCCAGCGCGATCGAGGCGGCGTACGCCGGCGCGGTCCGCCAGCGCCCTGGCGTCATCGGCGGCGGCAAGCCGGTTGGCATCGGATGCCGGCGGGTAGCTTCGCGACTGGCCATGCTCGAGCTTTTGGCGCGCCAGCGTCCAGCCGATGGTGCCGTTGCGCAGTGCAGCAACCGGATTGGGAATTCCGGCGTTAATCAGCGACTGGGTACCGATGATGCTGCGGGTGCGGCCGGCGCAGTTGACGATAATTTGTGTCTTCGGGTCCGGCGCCAGCTCGCGCGCGCGCAGTGCCAGCTCGGCTCCGGGAACGCTGAAGCTGCCGGGGATGCTCATGGTCTGGTACTCGTCGAAGCGGCGCGCGTCGAGGATCACGATGTCGTCGCCGCCGTCGATCAGCGCCTTCACCTCCGGCGCCGACAGCGATGGCGTGTGACGCTTCGCCTCCACCAGTTCACCGAAGGCTTTGCTGGGCACATTCACGTCGCGGAACAATTCACCACCGGCGGCCTGCCAGCCGGCGACGCCACCAGCGAGCAGCGAGACATCGCTATAGCCCAACTGGCGCAGACGGCTGGCGGCGGATACGACCAGGCCCTCGCCGCCATCCAGCACGACGATGGGCACATCGCGGCGCGGTAGCTTGGCGTAGGCATCGAGCTCGATGCGGCCGTATGGCAGGTTGGCGGCGAAAAGTGGATGCGCCTGCGCATGCGGATCTTCCTCGCGGACGTCGAGCAGCGCGATCTCGCGTCGCGCCAGCAGGTCTTCGCGCACTTGCTGCGGGCTGCGGTAAGGGAAGCCAAGCAGGCCGGTTTGAAGCAGGTTTTTAGTCATGGCGTTCGGATTCCTTGGATTGTGTGTGGCGATCAGGCGGCATTGGCATAGCCGGAGCGGAAAGGCTTGACCGCGCCTTCCGCCGTGAACACGCTGCGATCGACGGCGCCAATGTCGGCGCCATAGACGTGGATGCCGATCGAAATGCGGTCGTCGTAGGCGTTGAAGACCTGGTGGATGTCGCCCAGCGTTGGCGACACCGCCGTCACCACGCCGGTTTCCAGCCGCTGGGGCTCGCCCACTTTTTCGAGCACGCCGTCGGCGCGGCGGCGGTAGTCCTGCGAGATCTCGGCCCCGCGCAGAAGGCCGATCAGGCCCCATACCGTGTGGTTGTGGATCGGCGTCGATTGGCCGGGGCCCCAGACGAAGCTGACCACCGAGAACCGCGCCGCCGGGTCGCGGTACAGCAGATATTGGCGGTAGTACTGCGGGTCCGGCAGCGCGGCCTGCTGCGGCAGCCAGTCGTCATGGGCGACCAGCTCGCGTAGCAAATCGGAGCCCTGCGCGACGATGCGCGTCTCGGCTCCTTCCCCACCATTTTCGCCGCCCTGCTCCAGCAACGCCTCCAGCGCCCCGACGAATTGCCGCAGGCGGGCGGGCGTTTCAAAACCCAGTGATGCACTCATCTAAGTCTCCTCATCTTGGTCGCCGTATCAGGCGGCCTGCCGGCGCGCGGCGGCGTTGCGGTTTTCCGGCACGTCCAGCCCGAGGTTGCCGCGCAAGGTCGCGTGTTCGTAGTCCCGGCGGAACAGGCCGCGCTGCTGCAGCACCGGCACCACCTCGGTGACAAACGCGTCAAGCTGGTACGGCAGCGATTCAAACAGTATAAACCCGTCGGCGGCGCCGCCGTCGAACCAGTGCTGGATCGCGTTGGCCACCTGCACGCCGGTGCCGACAAACTCCTTGCGCGGGCTGGCGCAGCGCAGCGCGGTCTCGCGCAAGGTCAGGTTTTCTTCACGGGCGGTGCGGATGATGCGCTCGGAGGCGCTGCGATTGCTCTCGGCGCCGTATTGGGCGATGTCCGGGAATGGCCCGTCGAGCGGGTACTGCGTCAGGTCATGTTCGTTGAACGACCGCGCCAGCGCCACCAGCGCATCCTCGATGCGCACCAGCGCGACAGCTTCCTGGTAGAGGCGTTGCGCATCCTCCTCGGTTTTGCCGACGATGGCGCGCAGGGCCGGCAGCACCGCCAGCTTGCCGGCCGGACGGCCGAAGGCGGCCGCGCGCTTCTTGATGTCCGCGTAGTAGGCCTGGGACGATTCGAAGCTCGAGCCCTCGGTGAAGAAAGCCTCCGCGTGGCGCGCCGAGAAATTGCGCCCGTCCTCCGAAGCGCCGGCCTGGAAGATGACCGGCTGCCCTTGCGGCGAGCGGCTGATGTTCAACGGGCCGCGCACCGAAAAAAACTCTCCTTGATGGTGCAGCGTGTGCAGCTTGTCCGGGTCGATGAACTGGCCGCTGGCCTTGTCGTGCACCAGCGCGTCGTCCTCCCACGAATCCCACAGCCCCTGCACGGTTTGCAGATGCTCGGCGGCGATACGGTAGCGCACTTCGTGCGGCGGGTGCGTCGGCTTGCCGTAGTTCTCCGCGCTGCCCGACAGCCAGGACGTGACCACATTCCATCCGGCGCGGCCCTTGCTGATATGGTCCAGCGATGCGAACTGGCGGGCGACCGTGTAAGGCTCGCTGTAGCTGACCGTCAGTGTTCCCACCACACCGATATTCTTGGTTGCGGTGGCCAGCGCCGACAGGATGGTCAGCGGCTCGAAGCGGTTCAGGTAGTGCGGGCTGGATTTCTCGGTGATGTGGACGCTGTCGGCGACAAACAGGAAATCGAACTTGCCCTCCTCCGCCAGTTTGGCCTGGCGCAGATAGAAATCGATATTGGTGCTGGCGGTCGGATCGGCATCCGGATGACGCCAATCGCCCCAGCCGGGGCCGACGCCATGCAAAATGAAACCGAGTTTGAGTTGGCGCGCTGCTTGCGATGTGGTCATGGCGATGCTCCTGATAGGAATTGAACCCGGCGTTAGACCGGCTTGAAAAGTGTGGTGTCGACCAGCCGACTGGCGTCGACCCGGCGCGGAAAGAGCTTGGCTTCAAAAAACGTATCGGCCACCTGCTGCAACTGCGTGACGATCTGCTGATCGACCGGGCGTAGCTGCGGGCGGTCGCGATTGACCACCAGCTTGACCACATCGGCCGGCAAACCGGTCAGGCGCTGGAACACTTCGGCATACTCCTTGGGATGGGCGTTGGCCCAGGTATTGGAGAGCGCCAGGCGCCGCAGCACATCGGCCAGGGCGGCGCGCTTGCCCGGATCGGCCAGCGCAGCATCCGAAGCGGCGATCACGCCGATGCCGGAATTGATGCCCACGCCGTCGCGCAGCACGCGCGCGCCGTGGATCTCCGCATTGGCTTGATAGGTGCCGAAAGTGGCCCAGGCTTCGATCTTCCCACTGGAGAAAGCGGCTGCGGCATCGCTCGGCAACAGGAAGCCGGTGGTGACGTCGTCCGGTTTGAGGCCCGCCTCGCGCAGCGCCCCAAACAACAGGTAATGCGCTACACTGCCGCGCGCCGACGAGACAATCACGTTGCGGCCTTTGAGATCGGCCACCGACTTGATGGGCGAGCCGGCCGGCACCAGTATCGCGACGCCGGTCGGCGACGACACGCTGGCCGCCACCACCTTGACACGGGCGCCCCCGGCGGCCGCCGCAAGGGCCGGCGTATCGGCCGCCATCGCGGTATCGACATCGCCCGACACCACCGCCTCGAACAGAGGCGCGGCGCCCTGGAAGCTGGCCCACTGGATCTTGTACGGCACGTCATTGAGCACGCCGGCCGCTTCGGCCTTGGTGCGCAGCAGCTTGACCTGGTCGCCAAGCACCACGGTCACCTTGGACAGGTCGACCGGGGCCGCAGCGCCGGTGCTTGCAGCGTCGCCGCCTTTGCCGCCTTTGCCGCAGGCGCCAAGCAGCGCCGCAGCCGGCATCATCGCCAGCAAACGCCGGATGCGATTCGGATCAGAAGTCATAAGTGACCTTGCCATAGTAATAGGCGCCGCTCGGCGCGAATGGCGCCGGTCCGTAGACAAAGCCGCTGCTGCCGGAGTTGGCGTCGCCAGGGCCGTTACGATCCGGCTTGGTGTCGAACAGGTTGGCCGCGCCCAGTACCAGCTTGGCGCGCTTGGTGACCGCATAGCTGACATCGAGATCGGTCAGCCACTTGGCGCCGAAGTGATAATCCCTGGCGCGATCGGCGGTGGTTTGCCAGGTCGACGAGTCGTAGCGAGTGGTTTGCAGATTGGCCTCGACCGGACCAATGAACCAGCGCGCCGACAAAATCAGCTTGGTCCTCGGCGTGGCAGTCAGATCGCCGATGCCGCCACCGGCCGAGTAGCCGAACCATACCGAACTGCCGCCCGGGTTGGCGCCCAGTCCCGTGATTTCCGACGGCGTCGCCTTGATATTGGTGATCGTGGTGCGGTTCCAATTGACCGCCGCGCCCCAGCGCACCAGGCCATAGGTACCGTAGTCGCTGGTGATGTCGGCCACCAGGTCGGCGCCGCGCGTTCGGGTGTCGACCCCGTTGGCAAAGTACTGTACCCATTCGGTTCCGGTCAGTCCTCCGGCGACCAGGGTCGGCGCAAACGCGGGGCCGAACATGTAGCCGCTGCGGATGATGCGGTCCTTGACCTTGACCTGGTAACCGTCCAGCGTGATGTTGATGTTGTCCGCAGGCTTAAGCACCAGGCCAAGACCGAAGTTGACCGACTTCTCGGGATCCAGATCGCGCGCGCCGAACTGGCGGGCCAGCGCCGAATCGTTGCGCAGCAGCTTGGACAAGCTGGGCTCGACGACGCCGCTGACGGGGTTGATGTTGGTGCGGTTGTCGGTCTGCGAGTAACCCGATTGCGTCAATGAAGGCGCCCGGAATCCGGAACCGACGGTGCCGCGTATGGCGAACTTCGGCGAGAAGTCATAACGGCTATTGATCTTTCCACTAGCGGTGTTACCGGCGCTGTCGTTGTAGTGCTCCGCGCGCACCGCGCCGTCGACAAACAGATTCTCGACAGGATAGAAGCCGATATCGTTGTAGATCGCCAGCACCGTGCGTTGGATTCTGGTCGCGTCGGCGGGCGACAGCGCCACGCCCGCCTGCGCGCCGACGGCCGCCGGCTTGCCGACATTCGGATTACCTTCCTGGTCGCCAGGTTTGAAGATGTAGCCGCCGTTGATGTAACCCAGCGGATCGCCGGCATAGGTGGTAAAGCGCTCGACGCGCTGCTCCAGTCCCCACGACCACTGCAACGGCTTTATCAGGCCGATGTCGAAGGCGCGCGTGAAGTCCTCATTGGTGGTCCATTGTTCGAACTGATAAACGGCCAGGTTATCGAAGCTGGTCGGCGAGGTCGGCCCCAGCGAAGGGTTCAAGGTCAGGTTGCTGTATTGGCGGGCGCGGTTCTTGCCATAGCCGGTGCTGATGTCCCAGTTCCAGCCGGCGGTGCGCCCGCGCGCGCCGGCGTTCAGCTGGAAGTCGAAAGCGCTCATATTATTCAGCGCGAAGTAGCCGTCCGGGTACACCTGCGCTAACGTCGCCAGCCCGTTAGGACGGCGGAAGTTATTACCCGCTACCGTATTGCGGGTGCCGGCGGTGCCGAAGGCATACAGTGTGATGTCCTTGTTGAACGGCTTCTCGGCGTTGAAAGCCAGATCGTAGGCTTCGATGCCCGGATCGCCGTTGTGGGCGCCGTCGCGGTCCCAGGTCGCGTTCTTGGGATTCGATGCGGGCGAATACGCCACCAGATTCTTCGACGGGAAGTTATTCCAGGACTGGCCACGTTTGCGCAGCGCGGTGGCGATGTGGACGAAACCGTCGTCGCCCAGCGCAAAGCCAACATCGCCCTCCAGCTTCTTGTTGGACAGGTCACCTGCGCCGCTTTTCAATTCTCCGTAGCTGGCCGATATCTGGCCGCCGTGATTGCCCGCCTTGAGGATGACGTTGACCACCCCGGCCACCGCGTCCGATCCGTATTGCGCGGCCGCGCTGTCCTTGAGCACCTCGATATGGTCGATGGCGCTGAGCGGAATGGTATCGAGATCGATCGCGTTGACACCGCTGGTGTCGCCGCCACCATTGGTCAGCAGGGCCGAATTGTGGCGCCGCTTGCCGTTGACTAGTACCAGCGTGTAGGCGGGCCCCAGGCCACGGTTGCTGACCGGCCGCACAACGGAGTTCACGCCCGCCTGGTTGGTGCCGAAGTTAAACGATGGCAGCAGGCGTCCGAGCGCCTCGGCCAACTCGGCGCGGCCGGTATGGATCAACTGCTCGCCGCTGATCACGTCGATCGGCGCCGGGCTATCCGCCACCGTGCGCGCCTCGCCGCGCACACCGGTAGTCACCACCACATCCTGCACCTGCCCCACGCTGGTCTGCGCCAGCGCCGTCACGCCTCCCAGCAGGCCGGTCGCCAGCAGCGCCAGACGCAGGGCCTTCAGTTTTGGTTGTTTGTTTTTATACTGCTGCATGCGTTGATTCCCTCAATCGTTATGTTTTTTGGTCAGGCCAGGTACTTCGAAAAGCTGCGGTCCCAGATTGGTTTGACGTCGATGCGGCGCGCCAGCAGGCCGGCGTCGGAGAAAACGTCCGCCACCCGCTGCTGCGACTTGATCGCGGCGTCGTCCACCGCCACCAGCTTGTAGGGCTGGCTGCGCTGAATGACCTGGTTCAGGAAGAATTGCGGCGGCACCCCGGCGATCTGTCCGCTCCTGGCCGCCCAGGGCTTCGGATTGCGGTTGATCCAGTCGTAGACCTTGGCCACGCGCTGAAGGTAGTCGCCGATGGCGGCATGTTTGAGCGGGTCCGCGATCGCCTGGGTGGATGCGCTGATGACGTAATTGCCGGACAAGTAGCCGTCCGCCGTGCGCAGCACGCGCGCGCCCTCCTGGCTTTTGGCCAGCTCCACCACCAGGCCATAGATCACCCACGCATCGAGCTGTCCGCTCTTGAACGCCGCGAATGCATCTTGCGGCGGCAGCGCAACCGCCTCGATATCCTTGAATCCCAGCCCGTTCTCCTTCAGCAGTTGCAGCAGGAAGTAGTGCGAGGTGGTCGACCGCGCATAGCCGATGCGCTTGCCCTTGAACTGGGCGGGATCGGTGATGGGCGAATTTTTCGGCACCAGCACCACCTGGTTGTTGACGTCTCCGCGCAGCACGGCGATCACCTTCAACGGCGCGCCGCTGGCGGCGGCGAAGATCGGCGGAATCTCGCTCATACCGCCGAAATCCAGCGAGCCCGAAGCCAGCGCCTCGACGATCAGGTTCCCGGCCGCGAATTCGGCCAGCGCCGTTTTGTAAGGTGTGGCGGCGACGCCGGCATCGTTGAAGTAATACGAGTCGCCGCCCTTGTAGGTGCCGACGCGCAGCGTGGTGTCGCGCAGCTGGGCCGCCGCCGCACGGGTGGCGTTGCTCCAGCCGCCCAAGAGCGCGGCCAGCCCGGCGCCGGCGCCCAGGCGCGCGCTCCGGCGCAGAAATTGACGGCGAGTGTCGCCCTTCGAAGTGATCGAATCCATTTTTCGTGCCTCTATAATGTGTGGGTGTTTAGGGCGCGGGTGCTTCCGAGACCAGCGCGATGCGGGCGTAGCCGGCGTCGTTCAGGGTTCCCATGGTCTTGACGATGCGTCCATAAGCGAGCGCCTGGTCGCCGCGCAGATGGATGCGGCGCTCCTTGTCGCCGGCGGCTTCCTGCGCCATCAGCGGCAGCAAGGTGTCCGGCGTGGAGGCGGTCTGGTTGACGAACACCGTGCCGCTGGCGTCGATGCTGACGACGATAGGCGGCTTGGGCTCTTCCAGCGGCTTGGCGCTGGAAGTCGGCAGATCGACCTTGACTCCGGCAGTCATCATCGGCGCCGCGACCATGAAAACGATCAGCAGCACCAGCATGACATCGACCAACGGCGTGACATTGATATCGCTGACCGGACCTGGACGGTGGGCCGGGCCTGAGGAGAGACGAACGCCCATGTCAGGCTCCCTGCGCCGCCAGCGGCGTGACGTTGCGCGCTGCGCGGTCGGCCTTGGCCGGCGCGGTGTCGACATTCTCCACCAGCCCCTCCCCCGCTTCCAGCTGGCGTGACAGCTGCACTTCGACCAGTCCGACCAGCGTGGAAAGGCGGGCGGCGTAGCTGTTCAAATCACCGGAGGCGCGGTTATACGCGACGACGGCGGGAATCGCCGCCACCAGGCCTAGCGCGGTGGCGAACAAGGCCTCGGCGATCCCCGGCGCCACCACGGCCAGGCTGGTGCTGTTACTGGCGGCGATGCCCTGGAACGCATTCATGATGCCCCAGACGGTGCCGAACAGGCCCACGAAAGGCGCCACCGAACCGACCGTCGCCAGGATCGACAAGCCTTTTTGAAGCTGCTCCACTTCGACGTTGCTGCTGATCTGGCCCACGCGGTTGATGCGTTCCTTCAGGCTGTCGCGCCCCGCCGCATCGATGTGCAGATGCAGGCGGTGGCTGGTGTGCCACTCGTCGACGATGGCGTGATAAATACGGGCGAAAGGGTCCTGCGTATTTTGCTTGAGTTCCTGGGCGAGCCGCGTCAGCGAGCGCTGTCCGGCCAGCGCGCCTATCCAGGCGATGGCGTTGCGGCGCAGGCGCGAGAAGCGCAGCAGCTTGTCGATGATGACGCCCCAGCTGGCGAGCGACGCCAGCACCAGCACCACCATGATGGATTTAACGATAATGTCGGCTTGCTCGAATAGCTGCAACGGTGACAGATGAGCAACAGACTGGGCGACAACTTGGGTAGCACTCATGGCGTTTTCCTTGACTAGTTAATTTTGAAGACGATGTTCCCGGCCAGCAGATAGGTGCTGCCGCCCAGATCGGGCAACCGGGGGAATGGCGCCGCGCGCCGAATCGCGTCGCGCGCCGCCTCGTCCAGCACTTCCACGCCGGACGACTGGATATCGAAGGAAATCAGCGCGCCCTGCGGATTGAGGGTCAGGCGGTAGCCGACCTTGCCCTGCTGGCGGCGCATTTTTGCTTCACGCGGATAGTCGGTATTGCTGTTGATACGGGCGTACACCTGGTTCACATAATCGGTGGGGATGCCTTCGGTGCTGATCTGCTTGGGCGCGGCGGCCACCGGCGCCGGCACGGGCGGCTGCGGCGGAGCCGGCGCCACCGGGGTCACAGGGCCGATGGGCGCGGCCTGCACCGGCGGCGCGGGCGGCGTGTAGGTCTCGGCTTTGTCGGCGGAGGTCTCCACCGTTTTCGGCGTCGGCAAAGGCTGGGCCACCGGTTTGGGCGGCGCCAGCTGCACCGGTTTTTCCTTCACCGGCTCCGGCTTGAGCGGCGCCAGCTCCTTCTTGGGTTCCGGCTGCAGCCGGATCAGCTCCACCACCGGCGGTGGCGCCGATGGTTTGACAACGGCGCTGGAAAAGCTCCAGATGGCCAGCAGCGCCGCACCATGCACCAGCACCGTGCCTGCGGCGCCAGGACTGCGCAGCCAGCCGGCCGGCCTCTCTGTCGCGCCGTGCGGATAGGACGTAACGAGTCCGGCCCCGAGGGAACCTGCGGCAATGGCGTCTGCCTGGCCGGCCTGGTATGCATCGTTCAATGACAGCGTGGCGCTAGACATGATGATCCTCCTTGATTAGTCGAACAGGTCCGGCTCTTCGCGCGTGATCACATCCCACAGCGGCTGGAAGCTGAACCAGCCGCCGGCGTCCGAGCCGATCTGGCCGGCTGTGTGCAGCGCCACCTCGTGCGGAATCGGCTTGGTCGGCCCGGCCGCCTCGGACAACAACTGCGCCTGAGCCGCGTTCTCGAAGGCGATGTAGCGCCACACCGCCGACTCCACCGACGCGCCGACCGTCAGCAAGCCATGGTTCTGCAAGATCACAGCCTTACGCTGGCCCAGCGTGGCGGCGATGCGTTCGCCCTCGCTCGAATCGAGCACCACGCCGCTGAAGTCCGAGAAGATCGCGTGATCCTGGTAGAACGCGCAGGAATCCTGGGTCAGCGGGTCGAGCAGCCTGCCCTGGGCGGCGAACGCCTTGCCGTACAAGCCGTGCGAATGGGCGGCGGCGATAACGTCCGGCCGCGCCTTGTGCAGCTCCGAGTGGATCGCGAACGCGGCGCGGTTCAGCAAGCCGTCTCCCTCGACGACCTTGCCGTCGTGGCTGACCAGGATCAGGTCCGATACGCGAATGTGACCGAAGTAGACGCCCGCCGGGTTGACCCAGAAGTGATCCGGGTATTCCGGGTCGCGCGCGGTGATATGGCCGGCGCCGCCCATGTCGTAGCCATAGCGCGCAAACAGGCGGAATGAGACGGCAAGGCGCTCCTTGCGGTACTGGCGCTGGCCTTCGATGGTGGGCGGCGGTGGCGGTTCGGCGAAAATGACGCTGCCGTTGGCGTCGCGCGGCGCGGCGTAAATCGCCGGACGCGGGGTATTTTTTCCGACCTGGCGAAGGTGTGGCCGCGACAGCGGCGCCGAGTGAAGTGGTGATGAGCTGCTCATGATGGTTCCTTGTAGGTTCAGTATCCGCGCGCGGTGTCGACCACGTCGGTCAATGGTTGGCCGCTACGGAAGCGGTCCAGGTTCAGCACGAACTTGTCGATCAGCGCCGGCACGATCTGGTCGGTACTCGGCGAAATGTGCGGCGACAGGCGCACGCGCGGATGGCCGTAGAAGGCGTGGCCGGCTGGCAGCGGCTCGGGATCGGTCACGTCCAGCGTCGCCAGCGCCACCTTGCCTTCGTTGAGCGCGTCGAGCAGCGCCTGGTGGTCGACCAGATTGCCCCGCGCGATATTAATCAGGTGCAGACCGGGTTTCGCATGCGCGAGCGCTGCGCGGCTGATGGCGTGCCGCGTCTCGGCGGTGGACGGCGCCGCCAGCACCAGGTGATCGGAGCGTGCCAGCAGCTGCTCGAGCGAGTCGACCCGTTCCACGCCGTCGACACCGAATGGCGTGTCCGATCGACGCAGCGCAATGACCTTGATGCCCAGCGCGAGCGCCCGTTGCGCCAACGCCTGGCCGATGGAGCCGAATCCGTAGAGGCCCAGCGTCGTGCCCTGCACCAGACCAAGCGTCAGCCGGCGCCATTCGCTGGCCTGCTGCAGCCAGATCTCCGGAATATGCTTGGCCGCCGTGAAGATCGCCGCCAGCACGTATTCGGCAATCGCCACCGATGCGGTGCCGCGCGCCGAGGTCACCACCGGTCCGTCGAAAAGCCAGTCGGGGTAGTAGTCGATGCCGACCGACGCCAATTGTACCCAGCGCACCGCGTCCCAGCCGGCCGGTGCGGGTGTGCGCAACAGCGTCTGGCCCTTCGGCGCGGGCAGCGCGAACAGCACGTCCGCGCCCGGCGGCAGCGCGGTCAGCGGGCCGGGTGGCACATCGCGCACGGCCAGGCCGGTGCGCTTGGCCAGCAGCGCGTTGACTTTGGGGTCGAACTGGCTGGCGACGATGATGTCGCTTTTGCTCAAACGCGCGGGTTGACTAATGATTTCGCTCATCGACTACTCCGTATCAGGCGGCCAGGCGCGAAGGCTGGTCGGCTTGCAGCGCTTCGCGCTCCGCAACCGCCGCGCGCACCAGGGGAATCAACTCGCGGCCATACTGCAGCGCGTCCTGGATCGGATCGAAGCCGCGAATCAGGAAGGTTGTCACGCCCAGTTCCCAGTATTTCAGTAGCGCGTCGCGTACCTGCTCCGGCGTACCGACCAGGCCAGTGGAATTACCGGCCGCCTTGGTCAGCGCGGCGATACCGGTCCACAGGCGCTCGTCGACCACCCTGCCCTGCGCGGCCGTATCGAGCAGGCGCTGGGAGCCGGCGTTCTGCGGTTGCTGCGGGCGCTGGCTGAAGTGGGCGTTGCCCTTCACACGCTCCGTGGCGGTGGCCAGAATGGCGTCGGCCTTGGCCCAGGCCTGATCCTCGGTCGCCGCCAGCACGGGACGCAGCGACAGGCTGAAACGGATTTTGTCGGCGCGGCCATGCTTGGCGGCGGCGGCCCGCACGCGGGCAATCGTGTCCGCCACCTGGGCCAGCGATTCGCCCCACAGCGCGTACACGTCGGCGTGCTTGCCGGCCACTTCGATGGCGGCCTCGGACGAGCCGCCGAAGTAGACCGGAATATGCTGGTTGTGCAGCGGACGCACGCCGGCGTTTTGACCCTTGAAGCGGTAGATCGGACCTTCGTGGTCGAACGGACCTTCCGAGGTCCAGGTCTTGCGGACCACGTCCAGGTATTCGTCGGTGCGCTGGTAGCGCTGATCGTGGTCGAGGAAGTCGCCGTCGCGCTGCTGTTCGGTGTCATCGCCGCCGCTGATGACGTGGACCGCCAGACGGCCGTCGCTGAAGTGGTCCAGCGTGGCGAACTGGCGCGCCGCCAGCGTCGGCGACACGAAGCCGGGCCGATGGGCCAGCAGGATGCCCAGCTTTTGCGTCTGCGAGGCGATATAGGAGGCCACCTGGAAGCCGTCCACCGAAGCGCTGCTGTGGGCCACCAGCACGCGGTCGAACCCAGCGTATTCGTGGGCGCGGGCAACCGCCCCCAGGAAGCTCTTGTTGACAACGGAACCCTGCGGCAGCACGGTTTCGGATACTTCCTGGGTGGCGCTAAAGCCGATGAATTCGATGCTCATGGTGCTTCCTTTGCAGTGATGGATGAAATACCGGCCACGCCGGACGAGGAGGTTTTTTTTGCGGCGCGGGCGGCGAAGGCCGCCTTGCCGCTGTTGACTAAAATCGTATCGTTCTGCGGCGTGTGGATACGGCTGCACAGCACATCGCGGTAATGGCGCTGCAATGGGTTGGTACGCGACAGGCCGGGATTTCCGCTCAGTTCAATCGCCTTTTCCACCACCTGGATCGCCTGGTTGGTGACCAGGTATTTGACGCGGAAGGCGTCGGCTCCCGGGACCGCGCCGTTGGCGGCGGCGTCGATCAGAACACGGTTGGAGAACAGCCAGGCATCCAGTTGGCCCAACGCCTCCTGGAAACGCGGCAGCGACGACAGCGGCGCGCCAAGGTTGGCCGGCACGCGTTCCTCCAGCCAGTTCGCCAGCCAGTCGCGGGCCGCGCGGGCCACGGCGTCGTAAATGGCCGACAGCAGCACCGACATCCACAGCAGCAGCGAGGCGTCGAGGTCCGGCGCGGAGCCGGCCGGCGCCACTTCCACCGCATGGTCGAGCGGCACCAGGACGTCGTCGAATATCACCTCGTGGCTGCCGGTGGCGCGCATGCCCAGGTGGTCCCAGTTTTCAATGACGGTGATGCCGGGCGTATCGCGGCGCACCAGCCAGCTGCCGACCAGCGGCTCGGCATCGTCGCTTTTCGCCCAGACGCCAAGCCACGTCAGGCGCGGTATGCCGGTCGAATAGATTTTTCGGCCGCTGATGCGCCAGCCCTCGGGCGTGCGCCGCGCGGTCGTCGCCGGCAGGCCGCCGCGCGCCGGCGTGCCCAGTTCTGGTTCCACGCGCAATGCGTTGATCAGCGCGCCGTCGCGCAAGGTCTCTTCCACCACCCGGTGCAGCAGGTGCTGCGGCCACTTCGACTGCCTGCCCGACGCGTGGTGCAGATACTGCATCGTCAGCACCAGCGCGGTGGAAGGTTCGCCGCGCGCCACGGCAGCCACCACACGGGTGGTCTGTGCCAGGTTGGCGCCGAGTCCACCAAGGGCGCGCGGCACGGTCAGGCCAAGCAGGCCCAATTCATGCAGGCGCTCGAAGTTTTGATGCGGGAAGCTGGCGTCCCGATCATGCTGTTCGGCGGTGGCGGCAAATTCGGCGCTCAGATCCTCCAGCAGCGCGGCGAATTCCGGGCTGTCCAGCGAATGAGCGGGATCGATGACTGGCAGGCGAAGGACGGATGTGGTCATGATCAGATCGAGAAGTTACTAAAGTTGAAGGGGGTGTGGACCGGCGCGAGGATTTCCGGCTCGTGCACGGGAGCCGGGGCATCGGTTTCGACACCGAGCAATTGCAGCAACTGCGCGCGGACCCGCTGGAACTCGGGCCGCTCGGCGCTGCGGGGACGCGGCTGGGTGATCGTGATGTCGGAAACGATACGGCCCTTCTCCAGCACCAGCACGCGGTCGGCCAGCAGCACCGCCTCGTCGACGTCGTGGGTCACCAGCAGCACGGACGGCCGGTGCTGACGCCACAATGCCAGGATCAGCTGGTGCATGCGGATGCGGGTCAGCGCGTCCAGCGCGGCAAATGGCTCGTCGAGCAGCAGCAACTGCGGCTCGCGTACCAGCGCCCGGGCCAGCGCCACGCGCTGCGCCTCGCCTCCGGACAGCGTGGCTGGCCAGGCGTTCTCGCGGTGATCCAGCCCCACCTCGGCCAACGCCTTGCGTGCCCGTTCGCGTGGCTGGTCGATCTTCAGTCCCAGTGTGACGTTGCGCCAGGCGCGCTTCCACGGCATCAGGCGCGGCTCCTGGAACACGGCGGCGCGGGCTTGCGGCACCTCCAGGGTGCCGGAGGTGATGCGGTCCAGCCCCGCCAGTGCGCGCAGCAGCGTGGTCTTGCCGGAACCGCTACGGCCCAGCAGCGCGACGAATTCGCCGGCGCGGATGTCGAGATTGAGCTGGTCGAGAATGACGTTGGGACCGAATTGCTTGCTCAGCAAGCGGGCTTGGACCGGAGTGCGCGACGGGACCGGCGCGTCCGGACGGAAGCTGGACGCGCCGTCGTTGCGTGCAGTGATGCCAGCGCCAGCGCCGGGCAGGTCAAGTTGTATGGTTTGCATGCTCAGTCCTTGATGAAGGTCGGACGCCAGGCCAGCGCATAGTGTTCGATGGCGCGCACCAGCAAATCGGTGGCGAGGCCCAGCAGGCTATAGACCAGCAGGCAGACGACAATGACGTCGGTGCGCATGAAGTCGCGGGCGTTGTTGATCAGGTAGCCCAGACCCGCCGTGGCGTTGATCTGTTCCACCGCCACCAGCGACAGCCAGCTCACGCCCAGCGAATATCGCAGGCCGACCAGGAAGGAAGGCAAGGCGCCCGGCAGGATCACGTGGACGATCAACTGCGGGTAGCTCAGGCCGAACAGGCGTGCCGCCTCCACCAGCTTGGAGTCGATGCCGCGTATGCCGCTGTAGAGCGTCAGGTACATCGGGAAGGTGGTGGCAAAGGCGATCAGCGCGATCTTGGTGAACTCGCCGATGCCGAACCACAGAATGAAAAGCGGCACCAGGCCGAGGAAGGGCAAGGTGCGCGCCATCTGCATCGTCGAGTCGACCGCCACTTCGCCCTGGCGCGACAGGCCGGCGACCAGCGCCAGCGCGGTGCCCAGCGTGAGCGACACCGACAGGCCGGTAAGCACGCGGTGCAGCGAGACCCAGACGTTGCTGCCCATTTCGCCGGAGGCGATCAACTCGCCCAGCGTGACGAAGATTTGCGACGGCGCCGCCAGCACCCGCTCCGGCAGAACGCCGGTGCGCGAAGCCACTTCCCACAGCGCCAGCAGCACCAGCGGGCTGGCGGCGCGCCGCAATACGGACAAAAGAATGGATGGCTTGGTTTTGGCGGGCGCCGTATCAGTAGCCGGTACGGAAGAAGATACTGGTGCTGTCGCGCCGCCGTAGGCAGGAGTTGAAACCGACATGTCTTTGCTTCCCTATGCTGAGGATTCGAAGGCTTCGCGAGCCGTTGAAATCTAGTATAGGTAGCAAATGATTATGTCAAAACTAATTGTTTCGACTATTGATATATGATTTTCAGGAATAATTAACAACTACCGTGCAGCGACCTTGGGCACCGCCTTCAACGGCGCCTCGGCGAACGCGTGCTGCACCGCCTGCGCGAAGAAATCGATCGCGTGCTGCACCGGGCCTGGCTGCAAAGGCTGCACCAGCCAGATGTCCAGCACCGGCTTGAAGTCCACCACGTTGACGATATCGAGCTGCGCGCGGTGGCGGCTGCGCTCCAGTATGGGGCGCGGCATCAGACCCAGACCCAGGCCGCTGGCGGCCAATCCCAGTTGCAGGTCGGTGCCGAAGGTCTCCAGATTGATCTTGAACGACAGCCCCTGCTCCATCAGCGCCCGCGCCAGCCCGGCGCGGAAGCCGCAGCCGTCCGGATTGAGCACCCAACCGGTGCTGAAAATGTCGCGCAGTTTGTAACTGCGCTTGGGCATCGCGCCCTTCTGCGCGACGATCACCAGCTCGATGCGGCCCAGTGTGCGGCCACGCAGTCCTTCGGGGAGAACTTTCGTAGCCGGGAACAGCGCCACGGCGGCGTCGATTTCAGCGTTGGCGACCCGCTCGACCAATTGTGAACCCCATCCCGACGTCACCTCGGTATGCAATCCATCGAAAGTGCGGTTCAGCTTTTGCAGCGTATCGAGCAGCACCACATCGCCGATGGTCTGAATCACGCCGATGCGGAACACGCCGGTGGGCGCCTGGTCCACCTGTACCAGGTCGCGCAGGCGGTCGACTTCCTGCAGCACCTTGCCGCATTGCTCGAACACCTGTTTGCCCATCAGGCTAGGTTTGGGGGGCTTGACGCTGCGATCGAGCAGTTCCACGCCCAGCTCCTGCTCCAGGTTCTGCACGCGGCGCGTGATCGCCGACTGCGTCAGCCCCAACGTCTCGGCGGCGGCGCTGACCGACTGGCTGCGCACCACCGCCACGAACGCACTGATGTCATCTATTTTCATGTAAGTATTGAGTTAAACCCGGCCAAAACAGACGCCATATTACCCCCTAATCAGAACTTGTAGTCCGCCCTGACATAGTAATAGCCGCCGTTGAATGGTATCTGCGCGGCCGCATTGTCGTACTGGTAGACGCCCAGATAGCGGCTGATGGGTGGCACCTTGGTCGGATAGACGTCGAACAGGTTGGTCGCGCCGGCGGCCAATTGCAGCTTTTTCGTCACCGCGTAGCGCACCTCGAGATCCGTCAGCGTCTTCGGCTTGTTTTCTATGTGGTTGAACACCGTCGTCGAGTAGATATTCGGCCCCGAATAGAAAGTCGCTTCGGTGGCGGTCTTGCCGTAACGGGTCGCGTGCAGGCTCACGCTCCAGTCATCCAGGGTCCATACGCCGCCGAGTATCAACTTGTTCTTGGGCGTGGCCGTGGTCAGGTAACCAACCTGCTGGGCGTTAAGCAATGTCTGGCCGTTGCCGTCGTTGGCGACCTTGGTCACCTTGCTGGTGTTGATGTTGGCGCTCAAATCCCAGTCGATGCGGCCCAGGCTTCCCAAATTGGACGGATAGCCCGCGACAAAATCGAGGCCCTGCGTGCGGGTATCGACGCCGTTGGCATAGTAGCTGGCGCTCACCGACGACAAGCCGCTCGGAAGGCTGATCCCGGCCGCCGTCAGCGCATCGATGGCCGCCTGGCCGGTGTACGTTCCGCCCTGGACGATACGGTCGCGTATCAGGATGCGGTAGGCGTCGACCGTCACATGCAGGTTCTCTATCGGCTCGGCGACCAGCCCCAGATTGAAACTGCGCGATTTTTCAGGACGCAGCGCCAGGGCGCCAAGTTTGCGCGCCGCCTCCGAATTGACGGCCAATTGGCCGCCGGCGGTGGTGGGCGAAACCGCAAGGCTGGTGTAGTTTTCCTGCGCCAGTGATGGCGCGCGGAAGCCGGTGCTGGCCGTCCCGCGAACCGCCAAGCGCGGATTGAACTCGTAACGGGTCGAGACCTTCGCGTTGCGGGTGCTGCCGGCGTCACTATAATGTTCGTAGCGGCCAGCCAGTTCGGCCTCCCACTGGCTGGTCAGCTTTGTCGAAAAATCGACATAGGCCGCGCCGATGTTGCGCGAGTGCTTGCCGGCGCTGACCGGGGACAAACCGGGCAAAGCCTGCGAGCCGCTGCCGAAGTACGACGCCTCGTCGCCCTGCCCCACCTCATAAGTCTCCCGTCGGAACTCTGCGCCCAGCGCCACGCTCAAGGACGAAGGCAGAAAACCGGTATCGAGCGAGCGCGCAAGGTCGGCGTTGGCGCTTTGCTGGATGTTCTTGTACTGCGCCAGATGGAAGCTGGTGGGCGTGGCGCCGGTCGCCGCATACAAATCGGGATTGGCGGAATCGACCATATTGATCTTGACGTTGTCGACGCCATAGCTGGCGCTCAGGTCCCAGCGCCATCCCGCCAGATCCGCGCCCTTGGCGCCGGCGGTCAACGCGGCATCGGTCTCGTTGCTGGTTTCGATGGGGCTGAAACCGTTGGGGTGCACCTGCGGCAGCCGCGATGGCAGCCGGTAGTTCTGATAGCTGCCGCCCGCGCGATGGGCGGCTGTGCCGAAGGCATACAACTCGACATCCTTATTGACCACGATGCCGGCATTGGCGCCAAACGATTCGCGACGGATCTGCGGATCGCCGAGGGTTTTATTGATGAAGGTGCCGGTGCGCTCGTCGGCGCCGCTGCGCACGCTGTGTTCGTGCCTGCGGTACTCCGTGCTTAAATGCAGGAAGCCGTCCGCACCGAGCGGCAGACCGATATCGGCCGCGCCGCCCAGCGTGAAGCCGTCATGTTTATAGTATTCGCCCGTGGTGGCGGTCAGGCTTCCGCCCTGGCTGGACGACTTGAGTATGACGTTGATCACACCGGCGATGGCGTCCGAGCCGTATTGCGCCGCCGCGCCGTCGCGCAGCACCTCGATATGATCGACTGCGCTGACCGGTATCAGATCGATGTCGACCGGCGTGGCGCCCTGCTGCGAGCCGGCATCCGCCGTGATGTTGGCGGACGTGTGACGACGCTTGCCATTGACCAGCAGCAGAACGTGATTGGGACTGAGCCCGCGCAAGGTCAACGCGCTGGTGAGGTTGGCGGCGTCGCCGGTCTGGGCCAGCCGGTTGATCGAAGGCAGCAGCTTGACCAGCGCATCGCGCAAATCGGTCTGGCCGGTGCGCTGCAAATCCTTGGCGCTGATCACATCGATGGGACTGAGACTCTCTCCGGCCGAACGCTGGATGTCGCGCGTTCCGGTGACCACGACATCCTGCACGATGGCGGCGGCCAAAGCCGACGTTTCGGGTTCGGCTTCCGCCGCCATGGCCGGCGACGCGCCAGCGTACAACAACGAGATGGCCAGTGTTAAGGGACGAATAGGAAAACGATGACTCGGTCGGATCGATGATGGTTGATTCATGCGGTTCAGCTCCTGAAAGATAGAAAAATTATGGCTTGACGCGGGCGGCGACCAAGTCGATCTCCACCAGGGCGCCGGGCAGCGGCAGCGCGGCGACCTGCAACGCGGTGCGGGCCGGCTTGGCTGGCTGCGCGGCGGTGCCGAAGGACTGGCCGAAGGCGGCATTCAGACCGTTGAAATCGAGCTTGTTATCCAGCTTCGGATCGCCCACCAGGAACACGCGCAGCGACACGACATCGCCGAAGGTCAGGCCTTCGGTTGCCAGCGCGGCCTGCAGCTTGCGCAGCACAGACGCGGTCTGGGTCTCGGTGCTGCCATAGGCGGCAGGCGTTCCCTTTGGCGCGGCGGCGTCGGCGACGTCCGGCAGCACGCCGCTGAAGTAGATCGTCTCCGCATTGGCAGGCACCGTCACCGCGACCGAAATCGGGAAATTGGAATTGGGGATCGGCGTGCGCTTGATCTGTTGCGCCTGCGCGGCTGCGGTGGACAACAACAGGCTTGCGATCAGTACTTTGGTGGTAATTTTCATGGTGTGGTCTCTCGATGTGGAAAAAATCAGGCGGCGCGCTTGGCGACGGCGGCGCCGGCGGAAACGCGGTGTGCGATGGCGGCGATGGCATGGTGGGCCGACAGCGCGGCGCCTTCCTGCCACGCGCCGATCTGGCTGAGATACTCGCCGGCGAAGTGGACGCGTCCCTCCGGCTTATTCAGCAATGTGTATTCCTTTTCCGCCGGCGTGGCCCAATGCACCCACGACCCAAGGCTGAACGGGACCTTGTGCCAGGCGACGCTGACGGGACGCTGCAGTTCCACGCCGCGCCCCGGATGTACGCGGTCGATGGCGCCGCGCGAGGACGAGAACTGTGCCGCCAACGGCGTCGCCGTGAAGTCGCGCGCCGCCTGGCCGATGTTGTAGCAGCCAACCAGCACGCCGGTGGCCTTGTGAAAGCCGCCGCTGGGATACCAGATCAGCGCCGTCTCGTGCTTGACGATGGAGATGCCGCCGTAAATATGCGTATCGGTCTCCCAGAAGCGGCGCGATTGCCATGCGATCTTGCTGGCCGTGTCGTAGTGGACGCCGGAGATCGCGGCTTTCACCTCCGGCGAGAAATTGGTGTCGACCAGCGCCAGCACCGGCAAAGGGAAAGTCGTGATGGCGAAATCCGCCGTGAGCACCTGCTCCTTGCCGCTGGCGCGGTCGCGCACCGTCACATCCACGCCAGTCGGCTTATTGCGGATGGCCTTCACCTCTGTGTTTAGCCTAACCACGTCCTTCAGCCGCTCGTGGAAGGCATGGGGTATGCGGTCCATGCCGCCAACCGGCTGCAGCATCGTCGGCTGGAAGATCAGCAGCTCATCGAAAATGAGAGAGGTCCACAGATCCGGGTCCAGCAATGCCTCGAGCGACAACGGCTCCTGCCTTTCGCCCACCTGCTCCGCCGATCCGGGAAAAACCTTGTAGCCGGAACGCTCGGTGCCCTTGAATTCCGCCTTCGGCGTCAGGTCGCCATAGAGCTTGAGGAATTCAACCAGCCGCGCGCGGTCGTCGGCGCTCAGCTCCTGATCGAGCGCGCCGCGATTGACCGACTTGGCCAGCAGCTCGGAGATGTGTCCGCGCGCGTCGTTAATGGCGCGGCGCAGCTGGATCGGCTGTCCTCCCTTGGCCATATCTGGCAAAAAATAAGCACTGCGGCTGGTGTTGACCTCCGCCTCCAGCTCCACACCGAACTCGCGGCAGTAACCGAGGATCGTCTGGTGATGGCTGGGCAAACGCGCCGGCCCGGCGTTGAAATAATGGTCTGGTTCGAATTCCGCTGTCTGCGTGGTGCCGTCGGTGTACTCGATGCGGGTGCCGTTGCGGATGGTCCAGTTACGGCCGCCGACGCGTTCGCGCGCCTCGACCACTTGCACGTCATAGCCAGCCTTGCGCAATTCGTAAGCGGACACCAGCCCGGCGATGCCGGCGCCCAGCACCAGCACGCGCAGCCCTTTGCCCGAGCCGGGCGCCAGTTGCGGCGCGGCGGTTTGGCCGGCGAGCGCGATCGCCGGTGCGCCCAATCCCAAGGTCGTCATTGCGGCGGTGGCGGCGGCGTAGCCGCTGGTCGCAGCAAGCTGCACGAGGAAGTTCCGACGCGATACTGTCATAAGTGGCTCCACAAAATTGGTTAGGTCGGAGCGATCTTATGACGAGGATAATTATGTAGAAACTAATTGTTTATCATATGGAAATATGAAATTTGAGAATAATGTATTTACGTGAGCGATATCTGATGGCGCTATATCCAAACGCGAAACCATTCGTTCCGGCACCGACGCCACGCGACCTACAATCGAAAGATAACCAACTTCCGGAGCCTCATGTTCACGCCGCGCCGCCGTACCGTGCTATCCCTGTTAGCGCTGACATCCTTGTTGCCACTGGCCTCCTTGCCGGTGCTGGCGCAAAAACCATCGACGCTGCGCATCGGCTATCAAAAGTCGTCCACACTGCTGACCATTCTCAAAGTGCGCGGCCAGCTGGAACAGGATCTTGCGCCGCTGGGCGTAAAAGTCAGTTGGCATGAGTTCTCGAGCGGACTGCCGCTGCTGGAGGCGCTCAACGTCGGAGGCGTCGATCTGAGCGCCGATGTGGCGGACACGGTGCCGGTGTTCGCGCAAGCGGCCGGCGCGCAGTTGACGTATTTCGCGCAGGAGGCGCCGTCGCCATCGGCGCAAGCGATCGTCGTGCGCGCTGATGCGCCCTACACCACCGTGGCCGATTTGAAGGGAAAGAAGATCGCCCTGACCAAGGCGGCCGGCAGCCACTACCTGCTGATCGCTGCGTTGGACAAAGCCGGCTTGCGCTTCAAGGACATCGAGCCCGCATACCTGACGCCGGCGGACGGACGCGCGGCGTTTGAGCGTGGCAGCGTCGCCGCCTGGGTGACGTGGGACCCTTACCTGGCCGGCGTACAAAGACAGTCGTCAGTGAAGATCCTCGCAGACGGCCGTAATATCGCGGACTATCAGCGCTACTACCTGGCCGCAACCAGCTATGCGGAGGCGCGTTCGGATGTGCTGGCAGTGGTGTTTGAAGCCTTGCGCAAGACCGGCAAGTGGGTCAAGCAATCGCCGAAGGAGGCGTCCGAGTTGTTGGCGCCGGCGTGGGGTCTGGATGCGAAGACGGTGGAACTGGCCAACAGCCGGCGCAGCTACGACGTGCGGCTGGTGCAGAAGGATGCGCTGGGCGAACAGCAGCGCATCGCCGACGCGTTCTTTGGTGAGGGTCTGCTGCCGCGCAAGCTGGATGCGACGGCAGTACCGTTGTGGCGCGGCGCGAAGTAAAATCCCACGGGGAGACGTAGGCCGGATTAGGCGAAGCCGTAATCCGCCATCTGTGAGCCGCAGGCGGAGCATGCATTGGCGGATTACGCTACGCTAATCCGCCCTACGTGATCCCCGAATAACCCGCCGCCTCGGCTTCGGTTTGAATTTGAAGTATCCGCTGGTAGTCCGCGTCGTCGCGGTACTCGAAGGCGCGAATGTTCAGCACCTCCATCAACTGTCGCAACCGCGACGTCGGCCGCAGCAAAGCCTCTCGCAAGCGCAGCACCAGCTCCTCCTCCACTGCGCCGCCCGCGATGAACGGCAACCCCGGCGACGCGACCGAATACCGCAATACCTTCAATCCCCTCACCGCTCCGGGGTCCTCCTGCGCGAGATATCCCCAGGTGACACAATCGACCGCCGCGATATCAGCAGCGCCCTGACGCACCATGCGCACGCTGGCGGCATGGCTCCCCGACTGAATCACCTTGCCGAAAAACCGTCCACCCCGCGCCAGCGGCGCCACCGCATGGCGCAGCACATTCATGCCACTATTGGAATTCAAATCATTGACCGCCGCGACCAGTCCGAGCGCATCCTCCAGGACATCGACACCCGCATCCTCGCGCGCCACGATCACACTGGAATAATCGCTGCCCGAACACCCGGCGAAGTCGTAACAAGGCGTGGCAACCAGCGTCACCTCGCCGCGCAGCTGGGTCATATAGGGATAGCCGCACGTCTGGCTAAGCAGCAGATCCCGCCGCCGCCAGAACGACGTCAAGTCCGAAGGCGATTCCAGCGCAACGCTCTGCCCGGCCTCCTGCGCCACCGCTAACAGCAAAGCCTCATACACTTGCCCTAGCCGTTCGGAGACGTTGTACATCGGCAGGGCTGCTGTCCACGTCATGTGATTAATCCGGCATGTGGGGATGAACCGGCGCGTCGATCGCACCGAAACCAAAGCGGCGCATCAACTGTCCATAACCCTCGACATGAAAACCGCCACTGCGCGTATTGTAAGCCACTCGCCTGGCCTTGTAGACGCGCGGCAGCAGGTACCACGGCACCGAAGGCAGGTCGTGATGGACCAGATGCAGATTATTATTCAGGAACAGTACGCGCCACACGAAGCCGGCTTCGTTGAGCACGATGCGTTGTTTGTGATCGGCCGCCGGACGGTGCTCGTAGTAAGAACGCACCATGGCCAGCGATTGCGCCGGATACGAAATCGCCAGCAGATAATACAGCGGCTCGACGCCGAACGCCGACCGTACCCACCACAACATCGCCGCAAGCACGGCGACATGGGTCAGCCACATCGGCACATTGCGCCAGTCGCCGCGTAAGGGCTCGCGCACCGCCTCGACCCAGGCGCCGGTGACGCCCAGCGCCGGCCCAACCAGCATGCGGCCCCAGAAGGTCTTATTAAACCAGTGCAGTGCGCGTAAAGGCTTGTTCATGTGCGCCCATCGCGCCGGCGCGACGTAATTACTCTCGGTGTCCAGCGCAGGCATCGTCAAATGAAAATCGTTGTGGTGCCGCAGATGGCTGTCGCGGTACAGTCCATAGGGATACCAGACCGCCAGCGGCAGATACCCGAACAAGCGATTCACCGCCGGCCAGCGGGTGGGGTGGCCGTGTATCAGCTCGTGCTGAAGCGACATGTACCACGCACACCACCAGATCATCAGCAACGTAGCGACCACCGATCCGATCTCACGCCAATAGGCAAGCGTCAGCAGCCAGCCGCCGTGGATCACCACGATCAGCATCCAGGTCGGCCATTCGCCGAGCCATAGCAGGCGGCCCCGTTCCGCAGCGACCTCGCCGCGCTGACGCGCATCGATATACTCGGATGGCCGCTGCTTCAACATCAGAATCTCGCTTTAACGCGCAGCCCCACGGTGCGGGGACGCGCCATGTACACCAGATTACCAGGCTGAATCGCTATCGTGTTAGGAACCACATCGCTCACCTTGGCGCCATTGGTCAGATTGGTCCCGAACAGGCCAACTTCATAGGCGCCAGTCTTGTACGTCAGGGTGGCGTTGACCGTGTTCGACGACGGAATGCGCGCATAACTACCCTGCTCCGGCGCGAAGTTGGTGTAAGCGTCGCCGCGATACGCATAGCTGGCGGAGATGCCCACTTCGTCCGTGCCACGCACAGGAATGCTGTAGCTGGCGGTTGCCGTCGCCGACAAGCGCGGCGCATACGGCACGCGACTGTCTTCGGGAATGTTCTGCGCCGCGATTCCGGTCACCACGGTGCGCGTGGCGTAGGCGTGATTGTAGGCCGCGCTCAATCCCACCGATGCGCGGCGAGTCAGCTTGAAGGCCGTTTCCAGTTCCAGGCCTTCGCTGCGGATCTTGCCGGCGTTTTGCGTGAAGTAGTACGTGCAAGGCAGGCGGTTAAAGACCTGCACGTCCTTCCATTCGATCACATAGGCGCTGGCGTTGAACGTCATGCGGTGATCGAGCAGCGTGTTTTTCGAGCCGACCTCGTAGTTCCACAGGCTGTCCGGCTCAAAAGTGGTCGGCGCGTTGATGCCGCAGAAGTTGAAGGGCACCGGCTGGTTATTCCCGCCGTAGCGGAAGCCCTTACCCGCCGAAGCGTACAAGGTGTGATCCGGATCAAGGCGATAGGCGGCGACGAAGCGCGGATTGGCGCCCTTCGACGTCGCGCTGCTGTTGCTGAGGGTCGGCTGTCCAACCGGGGCGGCCGGCGTGGCGCCGACCAGATTGCCGAACAAGCCGCTGAAA
This sequence comes from Duganella sp. AC917, assembly GCF_979258245.1. Taxonomy (NCBI): domain Bacteria; kingdom Pseudomonadati; phylum Pseudomonadota; class Betaproteobacteria; order Burkholderiales; family Oxalobacteraceae; genus Duganella; species Duganella sp. AC917. Next base: position 966,396 of record NZ_OZ409848.1, on the reverse strand, counting down.
CGCAGATCGAAGTCCTGCGTGCCACGGAACAGCCGCACCCCGGCCGTCAGGTCCAGCTTCTCCCAAACGGTGTACGTCGCTTCCGCGAACAGCGCGGCCTGGCGCGATTTGGTGTTTTGCGCGCCGGAGAAGAAGTCGTCCGGATTGAAAGCCAGTTCATTGGTCAGCGAGCTATAGCCGGGGAAGTTGCGAGTCGCCGCGTAACGCGCATCGAAACCGACGGTCGGCTCATCCTGCAGCGTATTGCGCTTGCCTTTCTCGAAGAAGGCGCCGGCGGTCCACTTGAACGGACCCTGGCCCTTGGAATTGACGCGGAATTCCTGCGCGAAGTCCTCGACCTTGTTACCGATCGTGTATGCGGCCTGCATCAGCGGATTTTGCCCGCCGAAGATGAAGGCGGTCGCCGGATACTGGGCCGAAGTCACGTACAAGGTGTCGCGGTGCAGATAAGAAGTCGACGACACCAGCTGCGCGCCGCCCAGATCGTAGTTGACCCCGACGTTATACAACTGCAGTTTGTCGTTGCTGGTTTGCGGGATCAGCGCGAAGGTGGTGTACGGCGCCAGGTCGCCATAGGCGTCGTTGACGCCTGCCTTGACGTTGGAGACGGTGACGCTGGCGTCGACCACCAGGTCGCGCGAGGCCTTCAGGCGCAGCGCGGCGCGTTCCTGGTTGGTGGAGACGGCGTTGGTGATCGCGCCGTTATATTGGTTGCGAATGTAACCGGAGTCGTTACCCGTGTAGGCCGTCAGGCGAAGTCCCAGCACGTCGTTTTTCAGCGGCAGGTTCACCATGCCGCGGAGGTTGTGATTTCCGCCACCGAATTTGGAGGTGCTCGAGCCGACCGCCTCCACCGACCCGAAAAGATCGGTCAAATCGGGTTTCTGGGTGATCTGACGGACCGCGCCCGCCATCGCACCTGCGCCGAACAAGGTGCCCTGCGGCCCTTGGAGTACCTCGATGCGCTCCAGGTCGAGCACCTTGAGATCGGGATTGGACGATTTCAGCGTCACGGGCATATCGTCGATGTAGACGGCGACCAGCGACGCATCCTGTACTTCGGAAGGGACGATGCCACGCACGACCAGCCCGCGCATCGTGATGTTATTGATGCCGGGGCCCTGCTCTTGCACCGACATGGCCGGCACCAGGCTGGCGATATCGGTCAGATTCCCCAAGCCGTATTTGGTCAGATTGTCCGGTTTCAGCACCGTGATCGCCGCCGGCACCTGCTGCACGTCGACAGCGGTGGCGGAACGCGTGGCGGTGACCTCGACTTTTTCTATACGATCTGCGTCCTGCGCCGGCACGCCGGTCTGCGCATGTGCGCCCGCGATGACGCCAGCCGACAACACCACCGCAGCCCGAATCTCCCTCTTCCCCATCATTTTTCCTTTTTAAACAGCCTATACCATGAGTAAACAGTATATAGACCCGTAAAAAACAGGGAAAGGAAGATAAACGCGCTTACTTAGAAGAAAAGTAGAAGAAAGTCGAAGCGAAAGTGGCTTTGCGCCAACGTGGTACACCGCACAGCCGGCGTTTCGTGCTGAGGCCACAATAAGACCCATGGATACTTCAAACACCCCCAAACATACGCCCGCCGCCCGCGCACTCCATCGACAGATGAAGGCAGTTCAGCGGACCATGTCCGCGCCGACGGTGGAGGAATCGATGCTGGCGTCCAAATGGGCGATGGCGTGGTATTGCCTGGTGCAGCGCGAGCTGGAACAACTCCAGCACGCGCCAAGGTACCTGCATTAAGAGGCTTGAAGCGGAGACGTACTAATATAGAAGCGCTTATGCGGCGACGTAGCAACCGCCGGCGCGACGTTCCATGCCGCTGCGATCCAGAACGGTGACGGTGCCGCGACGGTATTCGATCAAGCCCTCTTCCTGCAGCTTACCGGCCGAGCAGGTGATGCTCTCGCGGCGCACGCCCAGCATATTGGCGATCATCTCCTGCGTCACTTTCAATTCGTTGGAGGTGGAGCGGTCCAGGCGTTCCAGCAGCCAGCGGCACAGGCGCTGCTCGATGCTGCCGTGACGGACACCAGCCACCGTCTGCGCCAGCTGGGCGAACAGCGCGCTGGTATGGCGCATCAGCTGCTGCGCCAGGGCGCCGCCGCTGAAGAAGGCTTCGCGCAGCACGGCCGATTTGATGCGGTAGCCGTAACCGGCGCTCTGCACAACCGCCGAGCAGTTGGCACGTTCGGTTTCGTACATCGACACACCAACCACGCCTTCGCGGCCAACCACGGCGATCTCGGTCGCGCCGCCATCTTCGGTCACATACTGCAGCGAGATGATGGCATTGGTTGGGAAGAAGGCATATTCCATCTTGTCGCCGAAGTCGAACAAGTGTTTGCCGGCGGTCAGCGGCACCAGTTCAAGGTGGTCGAACAGGCTAACCAGCTCCTCACGCGACAGCGCCCGCAGCAGTTCGTTTTGCTGCGCGCCGATAATGCTGATGGCGGGCGACGGCGCAGAAACCGGGGTAGCTGCGTGCATTGCCAGAACTGCGTTGCCGGAGACGTTGGTGTGAGTAGCTTGTTGCATGGCGAGCCTCTTATAGTGTGTTTTATTCCGATAGGCCGTTGCCGACCTGATGGATACACTATATCTCCACTATGTGCGCTAGCTCATAGGAGCGCGTAGGAGCCTTATGTAGGCTGGGAACATAGCACTTTGTCATCCCAGTCCTACGCTGACTCTCTTGTATTCCTACCCTTTACACGGTTGGTTTAAAAGGGATTTCAAAATGCCCCGACATAATTCTCCGCCAGCGCGGTCGCCATCGCGCGCGAGGAGACGATGTTTTCCAGCTCCGCGCGCTGCATTTCGCGCTCGAACGGCGTCGCGTCGGCGAAGGTGTGCATCAGCCGCGTCATCGTCCACGAGAAGTACTCGGCACGCCAGATGCGCTTGAGCGCATCGTCGGTGTAGCTTGCAAGCCGCTCCTCGCTGCCTTTTTTATAGAACTGCTCAAGTCCACGCGCCAGCAGTTTGACGTCGGCGACGGCCAGGTTCATGCCCTTGGCGCCCGTCGGCGGCACGATGTGCGCCGAATCGCCGGCCAGGAACAAGCGGCCCGATTGCATCGGCGTCGACACGAAGCTACGCATGCCGATGATATTTTTCTGGAAGATCCTGCCTTCGTTGAGCTTCCAGCCATCGTGGTTTTCCAAGCGGGCATGCAGCTCGGCCCAGATTTGATCGTCGGACCAGTTGTCGACGTTGTCCGACGGATCGCACTGGAAGTACAGCCGCTGCACCGTGGGCGATCGCGTACTCACAAGCGCATAGCCACGATCGTGCTGCGCGTAGATCAGCTCCTCCGACGACGGCGCCGACTCCACCAGGATACCGAACCAGCCAAAGGGATAAATGCGCTGGAAGTTTTTACGCTGCTCCTGCCCCGGCATCGCCGGGCGGCTGACGCCATGATAGCCGTCGCAACCGATGACGAAATCGGCCTCGATCGAGTGCGCCTCGCCTTTATGGACGAACGTCGCGGAAGGCGTCAAGGTATCGACGCCATGCAGCGCAACGTCGCTCACCTCGAACAGTATCTGGCCATCGGCCGCCAGCCGGGCCGCCACCAGGTCCTTGATCACCTCATGCTGCGGGTAGACGGTGATGGCCTTGCCGGTCAATCCCGTCAGGTCGATGCGATGGCGCTTGCCGCCGAACGCAAGCTCGAAGCCGTGGTGCAGCGCGCCTTCGCTGCGCATGCGCTCCCCGACGCCGGAGTTGTTCAGGATATCCATCGTGCCTTGCTCAAGCACGCCGGCGCGGATGGTCGCTTCGATGTCCGCGCGCGAGCGGGTCTCGATCACGATGGACTCGATGCCGTCGAGGTGCAGCAAATGGGATAACAGCAGGCCGGCCGGGCCGGCACCGATGATGGCTACTTGGGTACGCATGGTTGTCTCCGATGTGTTTGTGATTGCTCTGACGGCATCGTAGCGCCGCCACCCGCCAAAAAAAATGGATGAAACGGCATAAAACTTGTACTATTTAGACAAACAACGGATTCCACATCATGCCCTCCCCAGCCAGAGCCCCCCTCGCCGAGATTCCCAAATTTGCGCTGTATGGCGAGCAAACCCGCACGGACAACGCCGAATTCGTCCACATAGAACTGATTGAGACGCGCAGCCGCATGTACGACTGGCATATCGGCAACCATACCCATCCAGGCATGTTTCAGGTACTTTTTTTATTCGGTGGCGAAGTGCGCGCCAGCGTCAACGACGCGCTGTGGGAGCGGCGCGGCCCCGCCGTGCTGACCATCCATCCGTCGGTGGTGCACGGTTTCGATTTTTCGCCGGAGGCGCAGGGCTACGTGCTGACGGTGGATCAGAATGTGATTTTCTCGGCGGCGGACAACCAGGGCGATTTGTACTCCACCTTGTTCGTCGAGCCGCTGGCGATCGATCTGGCCGGCCTGCCGGACGTGCGCGCGCGGCTAGAGGCGCTGCTGCAACAGCTGCTGGCGGAAACGGCCTGGCCGCAATACGGGCATACGCTGATGCTGGAGTGGCTGGCGCGCGCCGCCCTGCTGCTGCTGGTGCGGGTGCAGGCCGATCACCGCTTCGCCGACCAGTCGGGCCGGGGCGACTTTGAGCTGTTCAGCCGCTTCAGGGCGGAGGTGGAACGTCATTTCAAGGACCAGTGGCAGGTCGGCCAGTATGCAGAGATGCTCAAGGCGTCGCCGGTGCGCCTGAATCGATTGTGCCTCAAGCTGTCCGGCAAATCGGCGTTCGACATCACCCAGGACCGGCTGATGCTGGAAGCCTGCCGCAAACTCACCTACGTCCCGGCCAGCATCGCCAGCATCGCCTATGAACTGGGGTTCCAGGACCCGGCCTATTTCAGCCGCCTGTTCAAGAAACGCATGGGCCTCACGCCCAAGGACTTCCGCAAAACCGACTAGAGCAAGGCGTTCAGCTCCACCTGCATCTTGATCAGCGCCGGCAGGCAGCGCTCCACCATCTGGTCGAGCGGCATGCGCGCCGCATGGACGCTGATATTCATGGCCGCCACCACGTCGCCGCGAAAATTCTTCAGCGGGACCGCCATCGTGCGCAGCCCGAGCTCCAGTTCCTGGTCCACCAGCGCATAACCCTGCGCCCGTGCACGCGCGATCTCCAGCGCCAGGCGCTCCTTGCTGACGATCGTATGCTCGGTGATCTGCTCCGGGCGCACGCGCGCCAGAAAAGCGTCCAGCTGGTCCTGCGGCAGGCTGGCCAACAGCATGCGGCCGTTCGCGGTGCACCACGCCGGCACCCGCGTACCCGGTTGCAGCGTCGCCGACACCAGCTGGCCGGCGCTGACCGCCGCCACGCACACCAGTTGGTCGTGATCGAGCACGCCGGCAGATGCCGCCTCCCCCACCGAATACGCGAGACGGTACAACAGCGGCTGCGCCAGACGCGGAAGCCGCGCCGAATGCAGGTAGGACTGGCCGAGGCGCAGCACCATCGGCGTCAGCGAGAACAGCTTGTTCTCGTGCCGCATGTAGCCAAGATGCGTCAGCGTGATCAGGTAGCGCCGCGCCGCCGCGCGTGTCAGGCCGGTGCGATCGGCCACTTCGGCGATGCTCAAGCGGCCGCGCTCCTGATCGAATGCTTCGATCACTTGCAGGCCTTTTTCAAGGCCGGCGATCATGTCGCGCTTGGCTGGAATCTCGTTTTCGGTGCTCATGGCTGAGAAAAATGCGAATTTGGGCGATATGCGCACAAAATGTGCGTATAGCGAATATAGCACGACGCCGATGACTTGTGACGGCCATCCGGCTTTCGTAACATCGACTGCACAACATCACCGCCTTATCATCAGGAGACCAGCAGTGAAATTCGATGCGATCGCGCCGGGCGTCTACCCGGAACTGATTTACCCGGAATATAAATCCACCGTCAAACGCGGCCCGGTGCAGCCGGCGCTGCGCATCGTCGCGCCGCTCCCGGTGACGCAAAATATCGCGCCGTCCCCGCGCATCCTGCTGCCGAACGATATGGACCTGACCGCGCACGGCGAGGCGGAACCGCTGGGCGAGAAGATCGTCGTCACCGGCCGCGTGCTCGATGAAGACGGCAAACCGGTACGCAATTCGCTGCTGGAAGTCTGGCAGTGCAACGCGGCCGGCCGCTATCGTCACAAGCGCGATCAGCACAACGCGCCGCTCGATCCCAACTTCAACGGCTGGGGCAAAATGATGACGGACGACGATGGCCGCTACCGCTTCGTCACCATCAAACCCGGCCCCTACCCTTGGGGTAACCACGACAAGGCCTGGCGTCCCGCGCACATCCACTTTTCGCTGTTCGGCAACGTGTATGCGCAGCGCCTGGTCACGCAGATGTACTTCCCCAGCGATCCGCTGTTCGACTACGATCCTATCTTCCAGAGCATTCCGGACCTGGCCGCGCGCCAGCGCCTGATTTCGCGCTTCAGCCTTGAGCGCACGGTCAGCGACCAGATGCTGGGCTATGAATTCGACATCGTGCTGCGCGGCCGCGACGCCACGCCAACCGGCATCTGAAGGGAACCGACATGACCAATCCAGCAAAACCGATCACCACCTCGCAGACCATCGGCCCGTTTTCGCACGAGGCCTGGCGATGGGCGGTGGACCTCAGCGACGCCGTCCAGCCAGTGGGCGGCGTCACCATCACCGGCACCATCTACGACGGCGACGGCGTGGCGATCAACGATGCCCAGATCGAAGCCTGGCAGCCAGCGGCCGCCGAGGCGGAAGCCGCGCAGCCGCTGGCCGGCTTCCGCCGCGTGCCGAGCGGCGACCAGGGCGAGTTCACCTTGCGCCTGTCCGTCTGCCCGCAGGCGCCGGGAGAGCCGCTGGCCTATATCACCGTGTTCGCGCGCGGACTGGTCAAGCACCAGTTCACCGCCATTTTCCTGGAAGACGACGCGGGACTGGCACAATCGGCGATACTTGAACAAATTCCGGCGGGGCGCCGACCCACCCTGCTCGCGGTCAAGACCACCGATGGCCAGTACCGCTGGAACATCCACATGCAGGGCGCACAGGAAACCGCCTTCTTCGACTATGTTTGAACCAGAACTGGAGTAGCAGTGAGTGTATCGATTTTCGACAGCTTCCTGACCACCACCGACATGATCGCCGTGTTCGACGACGCGGCCATCGTGCAGGCGATGTTCCGTTTCGAGGAAGCGCTGGCGCAGGCGCAGGCCGACGAAGGCATGATGACGCCGTCGGCGGCGCGTGCCATCGCCGGCGTCTGCAACGCCCAGCTCTATGACATCCCCGCCATCATCAGCGCTGGCCGGCGCGCGGGCAGCCTTGCCATCCCGCTGGTGAAGGAACTGACCAAGACCGTGGCGCTGTACGACGCGGAGGCGGCAGGCAGGGTCCATTGGGGCAGCACAAGCCAGGACGTCATCGACACCGCGATGGTGCTGGCCACGCGCGACGCGCTGCAACTGCTGGACGACGGCCTGCACGACCTGACCGGCCACCTGCTGGAGCTGGCGGAGCGGCACCTGGCCACGCCGGTACTTGCGCGCACGCTGATGCAGCCGGCCCAGGTGACCAGCTTCGGCTTCAAGCTGACCGGCTGGCTGGCACCGCTCGTGCGCGCCCGCCTCCGCCTGCGGGAAAGCGCCGCGCGCGCGCTGCAGCTGCAACTGGGCGGCGCCGTCGGCACGCTGGCGGTGATGGGAGAACAAGGTCCGGCGGTCGCCGCCCGGGTCGCCGCTACGCTCAAACTCAAGGTGGCCGATGCGGCCTGGCACACGCAGCGCGACGAGTGGGTGCGTCTGGGTCTGGAGGTGGCGGTGTTGTCCGGAAGCCTGGGCAAACTGGCCACGGACCTGAGCCTGATGGCGCAGGGAGAAATCGCCGAACTGGCCGAACCGTCGGGTAATGGGCGCGGCGGATCGTCGGCCATGCCGCACAAGCGCAATCCGGTGTCGGCGATGATCGCGCTGGCCGCGGCCGGCCGCACGCCACAGCACGCGGCGGCGCTATTGGCCAGCATGGGGCAGCAGCATGAACGAGGCCTGGGCAACTGGCAGGCGGAACTCGCCGAGTGGCCCAACCTGTTCCTGAGCGCCCACGGCGCCCTGCAAGCGCTGAACGACGCCTTCGCCGGCCTGCAAATCGACACCGCGCGCATGCTGCGCAATATCGATGCGTTGCAAGGACTAGTGTTCGCCGAGGCGGCATCGGCGTATCTGGCGGCGGCCATCGGCAAGCAGGCGTCCCACGCGCTGCTGGAGAAGATGACCGGCGATGCGCTTTCCAGCCGGCGTCATCTCGCCGACGTGCTGGAGGAAGCGGTAAAACAGGACCACACGCTGCGCGCCCACGTCGACACGGCGCATCTGCGCACGCTGTTCGATCCGGCCACCGCCACCGCGCCCGCACAGCGGCTTGCGCAACGACAGCTGCAAAGCCTGCGGGGCGATATCGCCTCGCTCAACCAAAAGTGACCACACCATGAGCTACGATCCCATCGACCACGACTTCGAACGTGGCCTGAACAACCGGCGCGCCATCCTGGGCGATGCGTGGGTGGACCGGTCCCTCGGCAACGCCAACAACTTCAACGCCGATTTCCAGAACCTGATCACGCGTTTCGCGTGGAACGAGATCTGGGGACGTCCGGGTCTGGAGCAGAAAACCCGCCGTGCCATCGTCCTCTCCATCACCACCGCCCTGGGCCGCTGGGAGGAGTTCGACCTGCATGTGCGCGCCGCGCTGCTGGGCGACGAGGCCAACCGCCTGGCACCGGACGAATTGAAGGAAGTGCTGATCCAATCGGCCATCTACGCCGGTGTACCGGCCGCGAACACCGCCTTTACCCACGCGCTGGCGATCCTGCGCGAAGTCGGCCCGCAAATCGGCTACGAACTGGAGCCGGCCGCGCCGGCCGACGCCAGCCACCCCGGCGTCGGCCGCGAAGGCCGCAGCGACAGCCGGGACAAAACCCGCCCATCGCTGCACTACACCGTGCGCGAGCCACGCAACGGCAAGGCGCCGCGCCACACGGTGGTGCTGAGCCACGCCATCGGCTGCGACCTGACAATGTGGGATGGGCTGGCGAACCAGCTGGCCGAAGATAGCCGCGTGATCGCCTACGACCACCGGGGCCATGGCAGTTCGGAGTCGCCTGCGGGACCTTACACGATGGCCGATCTGGCCGACGACGCGGCCGCGCTGCTGCGCGAGCTCGATACCGGGCCGGTGGTATGGGTGGGCCTGTCGATGGGCGGCATGGCGGGCCAGGAACTGGCGCTGCGCCATCCGACGCTGGTGCGCGCGCTGGTGCTGGCAAATACCACGTCCGGCTATCCGCAAGCCGCGCGCGACGCCTGGAAGCAGCGCATAGCCACGGTCAACGAGAGCGGCATCGAGGCGATCGCCGATGCCGTCATGGGCCGCTACTTCCACGATGGCTTCCGTGCCTACCATGCGGCGACGGTAGCCCGCTTCCGCAGCCGCGTGGTCTCGACCGACACCGTCGGCTACACCGGCTGCTGCAACGCCGTCGGCACGGTCGACACGACCGCGCGCCTGGCATCGATACAAGCTCCGACCCTGGTGATCGCGGGTGAACTGGATCAGGGAACGCCGATCGACATGTCGCAAACGCTTGCCGACGGCATACCCAACGCCAGGCTGGAGGTGCTGCGCGAGGCTTCCCACCTGAGCTACATCGAGCAGCCGGAGGCCTTCGGCCGGCTGGTCCGCTCGTTCATCGCGGAGCTCTAGACGGGAGGGGGACGCTCAAAATCTGTGGTGTATCCCGACCCCGTAAAAATTGACCGCTGTCGCAGCCTTGCGCTGCGACGCATCGGCATACAGGAACGTGCGCGTCGACAGGTTGTACTCGTACCCGACGCCAATCTGCCTGGTCGGCACAACCCCGTCGGGAGACTTGCGTCCGTACCCTGCCAGCAGCGTGCCAGGGCCGACGTCCAGATTCGCCCCCACCACCCAGGCCTTGGTCACCGAATTGACGGCCACCGTGCGATCCTGATCCTGGCTCTGATAGGAACTGCACGCACAGCTCAACGAGCTGTGAACGCGGCCGCATCAAACATTACACGCCCGGATCGCGCACCTTGTCGATCTTGTCGAATTCGACGTTGAAGAACGAGCCGCCGCTGGCTTCGGCCTTGCGGATATAAACCGTCTGGACGATATCGCGGGTGCCGGCATCGATGCTGACCGGACCACGCACGCTGGTCCATTCCATGCCTTTCATCGCGGCCAGCAGCTTGTCGCCGTTGCTGTCGCCAGCGGTCTTCTTGAGCGCCGCATACAGCAAATGCATGCCGTCATATGCGCCGACCGAATGGAAGTTGGGCCGCATACCCTTGTTGGCCTTGCCGAACGCCTCGACATAGGCCTTGTTCTCCGCCGACGGATGCGCAGCAGAATAATGATGGCTGCTGACCACACCCGCAGCGGCCGGGCCGATGCTTGCCATCAGATCGTCGTCCAGCACATCGCCGGTGCAGATCAACCGTATGCCGGCGCCGGCCAGACCGCGCTCGGTGAACTGCTTGAGCACCGCCGCGCCCTCGCCCGATGGCACAAACACAAACAGCGCATCCGGTTTCAAGTCCTTCACCTTCGCCAGGAACGGCGCGTAATCGGGATTGCGCAACGGCGCGCGCAGGCTCTCGACTACCTCGCCGCCACCTTCGTTGAAGTCCTTGACGAACACCTTCTCCGCGTCCAGCCCCGGACCGTAGTCGCTCACCAGCGTCACCACCGTCTTCATCTTGTTTTTGGCAGCCCATTGCGCCATCGGCGCGGTCACCTGCGCCAGCGTAAAGCCGGTGCGCACGATGTATGGCGAGCGCTGTGGTATCACCGACGTCGCGGCGGCCATCACGATCATCGGCACCTTGGCCTGCGTGGCCACCGGTGCCGCGGCAAAGGCCAGCGGCGTCAGGCCGAAGCCGGCCAGCACCTGTACCTTGTCGCGCGAGACCAGTTCCTGCGCCAGCCGCTTGGTAACATCCGGCGCCACGCCGCCGTCGTCCTTGAGGATGATTTCGACCTGGCGTCCGGCGACGCTGGCGCCGTTCTGCTGCATGAACAGCTTGACGGCGGCCTCGATCTGGCGACCGGTGGAAGCGAACGGCCCGGACATCGGCACGATCAGGCCCACCTTCAGCGGCTCGGCGGCGGTGGCGACCGCCGGCAACACGCCGGCGGACAAGGCGGCCGCGCCCAGCAGGATGTGGCGGCGATGCGTATTGATATTCTCTGACATGGTGTCTCCTTCTTGTTTTTTATAGGTCGAGCACGAGGGTCGGGCTTTTGGAACGGGAACAGCAAGGGGTGAACTGGTCGTTGGCCGCCTGTTCTTCTTCGGTCAAATACAAATCGCGGTGATCGGGCACGCCTTCGATGACGCGCGTCAGGCAGGTGCCGCACACGCCCTGCTCGCAGGAAGCCGCCACGAACACGCCGGCGTCTCGCAGCACCTGCATCACGGTCACTCCGGCGGGAACAGTGTAACGCGCACCGGTGGACGACAGCTCGACGTCGAAGGCCTGGTCGCTGCCCGTGTCGACGGCGGCGGCGCCGAAGTATTCCAGATGCAGCTGCGGCTCCGGCCACTTGTGCGCGGCGGCCGTCGCCTTCACATAATCGATAAAGCCGGCCGGCCCGCAAAAGTAGATGTGGGTCTCGCGGTCCAGCCCCGCCAGCAACGCTGCCAGATCGAGTTTTTGCTCCGGTGGGCCGCTGTCGTAGTGAAAATGCACGTGCGCGGCGAACGGCGAAGCGGCGATGCGCTCGCGGAAGGCGGTGCGCTCGGGCGAACGCGCGCAATAGTGCATCTCGAATGCCGCACCCTGGGCCGACAGCGCCTCCGCCATTGCCAGCACCGGCGTCACGCCGATGCCACCTGCCAGCAGCAGGCTGCGTTTGGCCTCCACCAGCGGAAAGTGATTTTTAGGCGCGCTGATGGTCAGCGCGGCGCCGGCGTGGATATTCTCGTGCATGCCCTGTGAGCCGCCGCGTGAGGCGGGATCGCGCAACACGCCGATAAGATAGCGGTGGGTTTCGTGCGGCGGATTGCACAGCGAGTACTGACGCACCAGATCCGGTCCCACATGCACATCGATATGCGATCCGGCGCTGAAGGCGGGTAGCGGCGATCCATCCGCGCTCACCAGCTCATAGCTGCAGATATCCTCCGCTTCGCTGATGCGGCGCTCGACGCGGACGTTGAGCAGATCGGCGCTCATGCCGCCTGCTCCGGCTTGCGTGACGCGTTTTCTTTTTCCAGCCACTGATCCAGCAGGCGGCGCGATTGCACACCGCCGGCGTCGATATTCAGCATCAGCAGCTTGCGGTCGGGATGGCGCAATATGTTTTGCTGCTGCAGTTCCAGCATCTGCTGGTCTTCGGCGAAGATCTTGCCCTGCCCCTCGCGTATGGTCGCCGTCAATTCCTTGTCCTCGGGCTTGAAGTTGCGCGCCATGCCCCAGAAGTACCAGTGCGACGTCTCCGTCTCCGGCGTGATGAAGTCGACGACGATGCTGGACGCCTTGAACTTCGGATCGGCGTCGTAGCCGCCATTGCCCGCGTGCGCCACGCCCACCTCGATCATCACATGGCTCGGTGGCGTGAAGCGGCATACCTGCCAGCGGTCGACCGGCACGTCGTCCGCCAGGCCGTTGCCGCGCAGGGCCGCGCGCCAGAACGGCGGCGCCATGATGTTTTCCATATAGCGGCTGGTGACGACTTCCTCGCCCTCGACGCGGGTGTTCACCGGCGCCTCGTCGATCTCCTTCTGGCCGATGCTCGACGCGTGCACGTAGGTCTCATGCGTCAGGTCCATCAGGTTGTCGATCATCAGGCGGTATTCACATTGAATGTGATACAGGCCGCCGCCGTAGGCCCACTCGGGATTGTCCGCCCATTCGAGATGGTGGATCAGCGCCGGATCGGCCAGCTCCTTGTCGCCGGTCCAGACCCAGATGAAGCCATAGCGCTCCTCGACCGGATAGCTGCGGATGCAGGGGAAGCCGCGCACGCGCTGGCCGGGCATGCTGATAACCTTACCGTCGCAGCCCATCTCCAGCCCGTGGTAGCCGCAGACCAGCTGCCCGTCGCGCACGAACCCCAGCGACAGCGGCGCGCCGCGATGCGGACAAAAATCCTCGACCGCCGCCACTTTGCCCCCGGCGCCACGGTAGAACACGATTTTCTCGCCGCAGATCTGGCGTCCCAGCGGCTTGCCGTCGATCTCGTCGGGTGTGCAAGCCACATACCAGGTGTTTTTCGGATACATCTTGTCTCCTTATTGGTTTTGAGCTTAACATTCAGTGTACTGAATATCGTAAAGTATAGACCGTAAAATCAGGAAGTAAACACCGAAGTCCAACTCTTTTTTATTGCGCCGCACAAGCAGAGAGCCGTCATGCCAGAAACCGAAAGCGCTTTAACCAACCTGTACGAGCATCCCGGCCACTTGCTGCGCCGCGCGCAGCAGATATCGGTCTCGATGTTTTATGACGAGATGGGTGGCGAGCTGACCCCGGTGCAGTACGCGATGCTGCGCAACCTGGCCGGCAATCCCGGCATCGACCAGGTTTCGCTGTCGGCCAGGAGCGGCATCGACACCTCCACCGGCGCCACCGTCTGCGCCCGGCTGGAGGAAAAGGGTCTGCTGGAACGCAAGGTCATCCCGACCAACCGCCGCCAGCGCGCACTGACCATCACCGAAGCCGGCCAACAGCTATTGGACGATATGATCCCAGGCGCACAGCGCCTGCGCCGCCGCCTTCTGGCGCCGCTGACCAGCGAGGAACAGCTCAAGTTCATGGAGCTGCTGAACAAGCTGGTACAGGAGAACAACGAACAAAGCCGGGCGCCGCTGACCGCGTCCTCCGGCGCTTCGGCGCCCTCCCCGACAACGCCAGTGCGCGACGCGCGCTAGTTAACCAAGCGCCATCGCGCGGCGTCCAGATAGGTAAGGAAACCGCTCGGGTGCACGCCACGCAAGTTTTTATTGACATATCGGGAAATGTCGATATACTCGGATTCATGGACCTGCTCGAAATATTCAAAGCCCTCTCGAACCGTACGCGACTTGAAATCTTAAAAGGTTTGAAGGAGCCGGCGAAGAACTTCCCTCCACAAGATGAAGGGGATGTTCATACGGTTGGCGTGTGCGTGAGCAGCATCCAGGAAGGCGTCGGCCTGTCGCAATCGACGGTGTCCGATTATCTTGCCACATTGCAGAGGGCAGGTCTGGTCGAAGTTCGCCGCATCGGCCAATGGACGTACTACAAGCGTAACGAAGCAACCATCAGTGCGTTTGCCGAGCTGATCGGCAAAGAACTGTAACTTTTTTTAACCCATGATATCGACATTTCCCGATATCCCTTTTTACCGAAGCGAGGATATAAAATGAAAGCAGCCCTACTCAAATCGTTTGGCGGTCCCGAAGCGTTTGAAATCAGCGACGTCGCCAAGCCCGTCCCCCACGCCGGACAAGTGTTGGTCCGGGTGCACGCAACGTCCATCAACCCGTTGGATTACCAGGTCCGTCGCGGCGACTATGCCGACCTGGTGCGACTGCCCGCCATCACCGGACACGACGTATCCGGCGTTGTCGAAGCAGTGGGACCGGGCGTGACCGCCTTCGCGCCAGGAGACGAAGTCTGGTACACCCCGCAGATTTTCGACGGACACGGAAGCTACGCCGAGTACCACGTCGCAGACGAACGCATCATCGGACTGAAACCATCGTCGCTGAGCCATCTGGAGGCGGCAAGCCTGACCCTGGTCGGCGGAACCGCATGGGAAGCACTGGTCGTGCGTGCCGGGCTGCGCGTGGGTGAAAGTGTTTTGATCCACGGCGGCGCCGGCGGTGTCGGCCACGTTGCGATCCAGCTCGCCAAAGCGATCGGCGCGCGGGTCTTTACCACCGTCCGTGAAGAAAATAATGAATTTGTGCGCAGTCTCGGCGCCGATGTCCTGATCGACTATCGCAAGGAAAATTATGTCGACGCCATCGTGCGCGAAACGGGCGGACGCGGGGTCGACGTCGTGTTCGATACGATCGGCGGCGGCACCTTGTCGGACAGCTCAGCCGCGTTGGCGCAACTCGGTCGCGTCGTCACCATCGTGGACACCGCGCAACCGCAGAACCTGCTCGCAGCATGGGGCAAAAACGCCAGCTATCACTTTGTGTTCACACGACAAAATCGCGGTAAGCTCGACGAGTTGAGCGCACTGGTGGAGCGCGGTCAGCTGCGGCCACACGTCGGCGCCGTGTTTTCGCTGGACGACGTTGCGAAGGCTCACGCGCTGCTGCAGAACCCGGAGAACGGACTGCGCGGAAAGGTCGTCATCGCTGTGGTGCCGCCAGCCGATTCCACGAGTGGCGACACCGGCCACGCAACCGGCTTGAAAGGAACGCCATGATTTACGAGATCGCCCTGCTCCCGGTCCGGAGCGAACACGCCGCAGCCCTCAAACGTGCATTTGCCGAGGTCGTCCCGCTGCTAAGCCGCGCAAAGGGATACGGCGGTCACTTGCTCGCGCAAGGGATCGAAAACCCTGAGCAGTTCAATCTCATCGTGAAATGGCGGTCGCTTGAGGATCACACGCCGGGATTCGAAGCGAGTGCAGACCATCAAGTGTTCATGACGGCCCTGCAAGCGTATTTTTCTGACGAGCCGACGGTCTATCACGTTGAAGGCCCGGAGTGGCCGGCGGGCGAGCATGACAGGCAGTAAATTACACGGTGTCGCGCCCGGCGAACTTGCGCCGGGCGCCATCCGTTTCGGACAGCACGCGTTGCTGCGCGCGTCGTCACAGCTAGTCGGCAAACAATTCCACGATCAATGAACGCAGCCATGCATTGGCACCATCCTTGGCGAACTTTCGGTGCCAATACGGCTTCAGATCGAATCGCGGTATCTCCATCGGCGGCTCCATCAACTTGATCGCCGCGAACTGCGCAAAGCTCTCCCCCACCGCGCGCGGAACTGTCGCCACCAAATCACCGGCGGAAATCAAAAACGGAATCGACATGAAGTGCGGCGTCTCCAGCACCACGCGGCGACGGATACGCCTGCGTATGAGGAACTGCTCGAACGCGATTGACTGCTCGTGTGAAGTCGGTGTGTGCGGCAGTTGCCGCACCGTTGTACTGGATGGCCGGCCCGAACATCTCGACTCGGTTTTGAGCGACGCGGAGAAGCAGGCCAATGGCTGCTTCATGCCGTGCGTTTCGCGGTCACTGACGTCAGTGTTGTATCTCGACCTCTAATGGCATTTCTCCTGTCAAGAAAACACCTGTTGCGCTAACATGATTTGTACCGGGACACCGGGAAAAAATCCATAACAATACAGGAGTCAACATGAAATCATCAACGCTTATCCCTTCGCTGGCGGCCGTTGCGCTGGCCGCCGCGCTGCCGGCATTCGCGCAAAACGCGTCCAAGCCCGAAGTGATCGCACTGGTCGACAAGGCGGTCGCGAATATCGAGAAAAAGGGCGCCGAAGAAGCCTGCAAGGACTTCGCCGATCCCAAGGGCGGCTATATTCAGGGCGAGTTGTACGTCTTCGTCCAGGATGAAAAAATGAAGATGACCTGCCACTCCGCCAATCCCAAAATGAACGGCAAGGACATGTCGGAACTGAAGGACGCCAACGGCAAGCGCTTCACAAAAGAGATGCTCGATGTCGCCATGTCGAACAAACCAGGCTGGGTCGATTACACATGGGTGAACCCTGTGACCAAGGCGCTGGAACCGAAGACCTCCTACATCCGCCTGGCGGCCGGCAAATACACCGTCGGCGTCGGCATCTACAAAAAATAGCACGTAAAAAGGCGCGCCACGATGGCGCGCCTTGAAGGCCAAGCCTAAGCGACCGACACCAGCTTATCGAGCTTGTCGCCATCGGCCAGCAGACTGGCGCTGTCCGAGTCGTGCACGATGCGGCCGCGATCGAGAACGATGGCGCGCTTGGTCAGCGACAGCGCCAGGCGCGCATGCTGCTCCACCACGATCACCGACATGCCCTCCTCCTCCACCAGCTTGCGGATCACCCGCACCAGCTCCTGCACGATGATCGGCGCCAGGCCCTCCATCGGTTCGTCCAGCAGCAGGATACGCGGATTGGTCATCAGCGCGCGTGCGATCGCCACCATCTGCTGTTCGCCGCCGGACAGCTGGTTGCCCATGTTGGCGCGGCGTTCGAACAGGCGCGGGAAGATCTGATACACCTTCTGCAGATTCCACGGACCGGGACGCGCAACCACGGTCAGGTGCTCCTCGACCGTCAGCGACGGGAACATATGGCGTTCCTGCGGCACCCAGCCCAACCCGGAGCGCGACCGTTTGTGCGTCGGCATGCGGGCGATGTCGTTGCCGTCCCAGCGGATGCCGCCGCCGTGCAGGCGCGTCAATCCCATCAGCGTCACCAGCAGGCTGGTTTTGCCGACGCCATTGCGCCCCAACAGCGCCAGGCTGTCGCCTTCATTCATCGTGAACGACACATCTTCCAGCACGATAGACTCGCCATAGCCGGCGGTGACTTTATCGAGCGCCAATAACTCACGCATGTTCGGCCTCCCCCAGGTAGACTTCCTTCACTCGCGGGTCCGCCGCGATTTCCTCCGGCGTGCCCTCGGTCAGCACCTTCCCGCCCACCATCACGGTGATGCGGTCGGCGAAGCGGAACACCAGCCCCATATCGTGTTCGATGAAAAGCACCGTCACGTCGCGCGGCAATTGCGTCAACACTTCGAAAAGCTCCTTGCTTTCTGCCGATGGAATGCCGGCCGCCGGTTCGTCCAGCAGCAGGATGCGCGGCTTGGTCGCCAGCGCCAGCGCGATCTCCACCAGCCGTTGCTTACCGTAAGCCATACTGCGCGTGATGCTGTTGGCCTGGTCCGTCAACTTCAGGGTGGCCAGCAGCTCCATCGCCTCGTCGATGACCTCCGAATGGTTCTCCACCGTCTTGTACCAGACCGACTGCAAGCCGCGACGCTCGCTGATGGCCAGCACCACCGATTCGAGCACTGTCATCCCCGCGAACAAGGTGTTGAGCTGGAAGGTGCGCGTCATGCCGCGATGTACCCGCTCGTGCTGCGGGAGGTTGGTGATGTCCTCGCCGCCCAGATAGACCTTGCCGCTGCTGGGCATGAAGCCGCCCGTCAGCAGATTGATGAAGGTGGTCTTGCCGGCGCCGTTAGGGCCGATCAGCGCGTGGCGCGCGCCGGGTTTGAAGGTCAAGGTCACGTCGCTGTTGGCGACGAATCCGCCCCAGCGCTTGCCCAGGCCTTCGGTGCGCAGTGTGGTGTCCTTGCTCATGCCTGCTCCTTACGCGATGGTTTGAAACGCTGGGCGATCTTCTCCAGGCCACCCAGGATGCCGCCGCGCGCGAACAGCACGATCAGCACCAGCAGCAGGCCGATATAGAACTGCCAGTAAGCCGGATTGAGCCCGGCGATATAGTCCTGTGCCACCATGAACACGGCGGCGCCGATCAGCGCACCGTAAAGACGTCCGGTCCCGCCCAGCACCAGCATGATCAGCAACTCGGCCGAGCGCGGGAAGCCCAGCGCATCGAGTCCGACGAACTGCGTCGTTTGCGCCAGCAGCGCGCCGGCCACACCGGCGATGGCCGCAGCGGCCGTGAAGATGGCGATCAGGCGGCGGTTGACGTTGACGCCCAGCGAAGGCATGCGGCGCACGCCTTCGCGGATGCCGATCAGGCTCAAACCGAACGGCGACTTGACCACGCGGCGCAGCACCACGAACAGGATGAACAGCACGGCAAAGCTGTACCAGAAGGCCACCGTGCCGTTCAAGTCGAATTCGAACACGCCGAAAAGCTTACCGACCATCATGCCGGACAGGCCATCGACACCGCCGGTGATGAAGGAAGCCTTATTGGCCGCTTCGTGCAGCATCAGGCAGATGCCCATGGTGACCATCAGGCGCGTCAGATCCTGCCCGCGCACCACCAGAAACGATGTGACGAAGCCGAACACGCCAGCCACCACCGCGCCGGCCAACAGGCCGCTCAACGGCTCGCCCCAACCATGTACCGCCAGCAGGCCGGCGGTGTACGCGCCCAGCCCGAAGAACGCCGCATGTCCGAGCGAGACGATGCCTGCGTAGCCGAGGATCAGATCCAGCGACAGTGCGAACAGGCCGATGATCATGATCTGGCTGATCAACACCAGGTAGCCTGGAAAGGCGAAGTAGGCGATCACCGGCAGCAGCCAGAAGACGACTTCCAGCGGCTTCCAACGATCGTTCGGTAGATTCAGTTGTCGTTTCTGGATAGGCGTCATGACGTTCTTTGCGAGGGGAATAGCTGCGGTTTCGGTAAAGGCGTTCATGCTTTCCTCCGTACCAGCCCAGCCGGGAAGACGATCAGCAGCACCACCATCAGCGCGTAGATGACAAACGCGCCGATTTCAGGCACATAGTATTTGCCGGCGACGTCGAACACGCCGAGTATCAACGCGGCCAGCAGCGGGCCCTTGATGGTGCCGGCCCCGCCCACCGCCACGACGAGCAGGAAGTAGACCATGTATTTGATCGGGAAGGTCGGGTCCAGGCCCAGCACATCGATGCCAAGGCCGCCGCCAAGGCCGGCTAGCCCGGAACCCAGCGCGAAGGTCAGGCTGAACACCAGGCTGACGTTGATGCCCAGGCCCGCCGACGCGGTTTGATTGTCGACCGACGCGCGGATCTGCGCGCCGAAGCGGGTACGCTCGATCAGCAGTCCAAGCGCGATGGTGATCAGCACCACGACGCCGATCAGGAACAGCCGGTATGCGCCAACATCGAGCCCAAACAGCGACACCTGCCCGTGCAACCAGGCCGGCAACGTGACCGGCTGCTGCGTCGGTCCGAAGAAGAAGGTGGCTGCGGCCACCGACATGAAGGTCAGGCCGATGGAGAACAGCACCTGATCCAGGTGGCTGGCCTTGTACAGGCGGCGATACAGCAGCCGTTCCAGCACCAGCCCAACGACTGCCGAGGCGATGAACGCCAGCGGCAGCGACGCCAGGAACGGCACGCCAAGGCGCGACAGCACCATCACGCTCACATACCCGCCCAGCATCGCGAAGGCGCCGTGGGCCAGGTTAATAAAGTTCATCATCCCCATCGTGACGGACAGGCCGACGCTGATGAGAAAAAGAAGGCTGCCATAGGCGATGCCGTCAAACAGCACGCCTGCAAGATTCCCTAGCATGGCCGCCTCCGTCGATATGCAAGGTGCTCATGGGCGCCGTTTTTTTGCTTGTTCATTTTGTCTCCTGCACTTGTAACTACATTGAATCGCGGCCGCTTTACACCCTCTCGATGATCATCGCGATGCCCTGCCCTACGCCGATGCACATGGTGCATAGCGCATACCTGCCGCCGGTGCGTTGCAGCTGGTACGTTGCGGTGGTGACCAGGCGCGCGCCGCTCATGCCGAGCGGATGGCCCAGCGCGATCGCGCCGCCGTAGGGGTTCACACGAGGATCGTCGGCGTTCAAACCGAGTTCGCGCAGCACGGCCAGGCCTTGCGCGGCAAATGCTTCATTCAATTCGATGAGGTCCATCTGCTCCAGCGTCAACCCGGTCTGGCGCAACAGCTTTTGCACCGCCGGCACCGGGCCTATGCCCATGATGCGTGGCGCCACACCTGCCGTGGCCATGCCGACGATGCGCGCCAGCGGCTTCAGGCCGTGCTTCTGCATGGCGTCGCCGCTGGCGATCAACAGCGCGCAGGCGCCGTCGTTGATGCCGGACGCATTACCGGCCGTGACGCTGCCGTCGGGGCGCACCACGCCTTTGAGTTTCGCCAGCGCCTCCATCGTCGTCGCGCGCGGATGCTCGTCCTGCGCAAAGATAACCGGATCGCCTTTCTTCTGCGGGATGGCGACGGGCACGATCTCGCGATCGAACAAGCCTTGTGCGATGGCGGCCGCGGCCTTTTCCTGGCTCGCCAGCGCAAAAGCATCCTGGTCGACGCGACTGACGCCGAAATCCTGGGCGACGTTTTCCGCCGTCTCCGGCATCGTGTCGGTGCCGTAGGCTTCTTTCATCTTCTTGTTGACGAAACGCCAGCCCATCGTCGTGTCCTGCAGCGAGGCGCTGCGCGAGAAGGCCGAATCGGCCTTGCCCATGACGAAAGGCGCGCGCGTCATCGACTCGACACCGCCGGCAATCATCAGGCAGGCGTCGCCGGCCTGGATCGCTCGCGCCGCCGTGCCCACGGCATCCATGCCGGAGCCGCACAGGCGGTTCAGCGTGGTGCCCGGCACCTGCTCCGGCAACCCAGCCAGCAGCGCCGACATGCGCGCCACGTTGCGGTTATCCTCGCCCGCCTGGTTGGCGCAGCCGTAGATCACATCGTCCACCTGGTCCCATTGCACGCCGGGATTGCGCTGCATCAGTTCGCGCAGCGGCGCCGCGCCAAGATCATCGGCCCGCACGTCTTTCAGCGCGCCGCCATAGCGGCCGATCGGAGTGCGGATCGCGTCGCAGATATAAGCTTCGTTCATGTTTCGGTCCTCGCTTTACATTCTATGTACTAAATTGTGTTCATTAAATCCGGTTGGCGCCGACGGACGGCGGCAGCAGCTTGGTGCCGGTGGCTGCCTGCAGCTCTTCAAAGGTCAGTCCCGGCGCCATTTCGCGCACCGCCAGACCGTCCGGCGTCACATCCAGCACGGCCATGTCGGTATAGATGCGGTTGACGCAGGCGACACCGGTCAGCGGATAGGTGCACTGGTCGACGATTTTACTGTCGCCGGTCTTGGTCAGGTGGTCCATCATGACGAACACCTGCTTGGCGCCGATCGCCAGGTCCATCGCGCCGCCGACGGCCGGTATCGCGTCCGGCGCGCCGGTGTGCCAGTTGGCCAGGTCGCCGCGCTCGGATACCTGGAAGGCGCCCAGCACGCAAACGTCCAGATGGCCGCCGCGCATCATCGCGAATGAATCGCCATGGTGGAAATAGGCGCCGCCGGTCAGCAAGGTCACCGGCTGCTTGCCGGCGTTGATCAAGTCTTCATCTTCTTCGCCCGGTTCCGGCGCGGGGCCCATGCCCAGCAGACCATTCTCGCTGTGCAGGAACACCTCGCGCTCGGCCGGCAGGTAATTGGCGACCTTGGTCGGCAAGCCGATGCCGAGGTTGACGTAAGCGCCTTCCGGGATGTCCTGCGCCACGCGGGCCGCGATCTGGTCGCGGCTATATCGGTTGTTGATACTCACGCCGCCTCCTGCACCACGCGTTGAACGAAGATACCCGGCGTGACGATCACTTCCGGATCGAGTTCGCCGAGCGGTACCACCTTGCGCACCTGCGCGATCGCGACCTTGGCCGCCATCGCCATGATCGGGCCGAAATTGCGCGCGGTCTTGCGGTACACCAGATTACCCCAGCGATCACCCTGCAGCGCCTTGATCAGCGCGAAGTCGGCGTGGATCGGCGACTCCAGCACGTAGTGGCGGCCGTCGATCAGGCGCGTCTCCTTGCCTTCCGCCAGCAGCGTGCCGTAGCCGGTCGGCGTGAAAAAACCGCCGATGCCGGCGCCGGCGGCGCGGATGCGCTCCGCCAGATTACCCTGCGGGGTCAGTTCGAGCTCGATTTCGCCGGCGCGGTACAACGCGTCGAAGTGCTGGGAGTCGGCCTGGCGCGGGAACGAGCAAATGATCTTGCGCACCCGTTTTGCCTTGAGCAGCGCGGCCAGTCCGGTTTCGCCGTTGCCGGCGTTGTTGTTGACGATGGTGAGCTCGCGCGCGCCCTGGGCGATCAGCGCGTCGATCAGCGCCGAGGGCATGCCCGCGTTGCCGAAGCCGCCGATCATGACGGTCGCGCCGTCGTGGATGTCGGCCACCGCGCGCTCCAGTGATTCAAATGTTTTATCGATCATATCTCTGCCTTGATGATTCGTCGCATGTCATTGTTTTACTTGTCATGCTCCGCCTGTCGTTTTGTGCGATAATCGAACTAATGATTGATTACCGCACACCCAGTGTAGAACCTGCGCATGCGGTGGTCAAGAAAAAACGCCAATTAAATCCACCGTCTGCATTAAAATCACGCCATGTCAAAAGCCACCACCACCGAAATGAGCGCCGTCGAGCCGGATGATGAGCGCGAGCCGACCATCGCCGAACAGATCGACGCGATG
Source organism: Duganella sp. AC917 (assembly GCF_979258245.1). Lineage (NCBI taxonomy): Bacteria > Pseudomonadati > Pseudomonadota > Betaproteobacteria > Burkholderiales > Oxalobacteraceae > Duganella > Duganella sp. AC917. The sequence goes on along the minus strand of NZ_OZ409848.1, from coordinate 943,213 downwards.
ACCGATCCCAGTTTCATGACCTCCCTCGCCCGCGGCCTGGCTGTGGTACAGGCCTTCAGCGATTCGCGCAAGCCGCAGACCATCGCCAACATCAGCCAGAAAACCGGCATCCCGCGCGCGGCGGTGCGCCGCTGCCTGCACACACTGCGCGAACTCGGTTATGTGGACGCCGAACTGAATAATTTTTCGCTGCGTCCCAAGGTGCTCACGCTGGGCTACTCCTATCTGTCGTCGACGCCGTTGACGGTCTCGGCCCAGCCTTACCTGAACGACATCAGCCGCACCTTGAACGAATCGAGTTCGATGGCGGTGCTGGAGGACGGCGAGGTGCTGTATGTCGCGCGCGCGGCGACCGCCCGCGTGATGTCGGTCGCGCTCAACACGGGCAGCCGCTTGCCGGCCTATTGCACCTCGCTTGGCCGCGTGATGCTGGCGCATCTGCCGCCCGCTGAGCTGGAGCAGTACCTGGCCAGGACCAAGCTGCGCGCGATGACCGAAAACACGGTCGTCAACCAGAAGCGCCTGCGCGAGATCCTGGCCGACGTCCGGCGCGACGGTTACGCCATCAACGACGAGGAGCTCGAGCTGGGTTTGCGCTCGATCGCGGTGCCCGTGCGCGGCGCCTCCGGGCAGGTGCTGGCGGCGCTGAACGTGGGTGCGCAAGCGGCCCGGGTCAGCGTCAGGCAGCTGGAGAAGGAGTTCCTGCCGGTGCTGCTGCGCGGCGCGCAGGAGTTGGCGATTCTGCTGCCGTAGTGCGCACGGCAGCCGGTGGTGGCGGATCGGTCGGAACGCCGCGATCCGCCACCAGCCGCCACCAGCCGCCAGTGTCGGCTTAGAAGCTGTGACGCAAGCCGGCCATCACGCCGTTCTGCGTTTTGCCCACGCCGACCGTGCCACCGGCGTCCAGCGCAATCGCGGACAGACCGCTGTTCTTCATGCGGCCAATTCCGCCGTAGACGGCGGTCCGCTTCGAGAAGTAGTACGTCAACCGCGCCACCAGCAGGGTCGCATCCGCGCTGCTGTCCTTCACATCACGCTTGGCCACCTGCGCGTCGAGCGTGGTCAATGGCGTGACCGGATAGCTCACCCCGAGGAAGTACAGGTCCGATTCCGTCAGCCCCGTCACCGCGCGCGTGGTGCGATCAACCACGCCGGCGCCGATCTTGCCCTCGCCAACCTTGAAGTAACCGTTGACGGTGATGCGCTTGTCGCTGTTATCGCTGCTGGTCAGGCCAGCGGCCGCGCCGGTGTTCCCGTACAGGATATCGTAAGACGCATTCAAACCGTAAGCCGGCAACTCATAGCCGAACAACGCGGTGACTTGGCGGCAGGCCTTCGAATTGCCGGGCACCTCGCCGGCGCAACCCGTCGCAGCGGGACCGCCGGCGGCCGACGAATCGCGCCCGGTGCTGTAGGTGGCGCCGACCACGAAGTTATTGAAGTTACCCAGGTAGCCGATGGCGTTGTCGCTGCGGGCGTTCGGCAGGTACGGATCGATACTGCCGATCGCGAACAGGTTAGGGCCCATCACGTCGGCCTTCTGGCCGGCGATGTAGGTCATGTTGATCTGGCGTCCCAAGGTCACGGTGCCGAAGGCGCCCTTCAACCCCACCGACGCCTGGCGGCCGAACAGGCGGTTGCCCTGCTGGCTGGTGCCGGTATCCAGCGCCAGTCCCGATTCCAGCGTGAAGACCACCTGCAGTCCGCCGCCCAGATCCTCGACGCCGCGGAAGCCGATACGCGATGGGAAGGAACCCGTCAGCGACGGCATCTTGGTCACGGAATCGCCGGCCGCATTGACGTTGGTGACGTGAACCAGGCCGGTGTCGAGCAATCCGTACACGGTCACGCTACTTTGCGCCATCGCTGTGGACGCGCCCATGCCTGCCAGAAGCGCCACGGCGCAACGGATACTGTTTTTCATTACTGTCTCCTGTTATTTTATTGGATGTGCGATTATCGAACAATAGGTTGTTAATCGCACATAAATTGGATACTATGATTGTCGCGGGAGGTTGTCAAGAAACAGAACAGCAGCAACGCGTCGACAAAACGACACTAAAATGGTCGCGACGTGGACGCTTGGCACCTGCCCACATAGACAAAAACAGAACCAGACAGGAGACCGGCATGACGATGAAAAAATTTGTAAAGATTGCGACACTTGCGGCCATTACGCTGGCCGCGATGCCGCTGGCGCGCGCGCAGGACACCATCAAGGTCGGCGTGATCGCGGCGTTTTCCGGCCCGTTCGCCGACTATGGCAAACAGATGGAGGGCGGCATCAAGGCTTACATGGCGCAGAACGGCGCCACCGTGGCCGGCAAGAAGATCGAGATCATCATCAAGGACACCACCGGCCCGTCGCCGGAAATCGCCAAGCGCCTGGCGCAGGAGCTGGTGGTGCGCGACAAGGTCGACTTCCTGGCCGGCTTCGGCCTGACACCGGAGGCGCTGGCGGTGGCGCCGATCGCGGAACAAGCCAAGAAGCCGATGATCATCATGAACGCGGCCACGTCGATCATCACCACCAAGTCCAATTACATCACGCGCTTCTCAATGACCTTGCCGCAGATCTCCGCGCCGATGGCGACATGGGCGGTGAAGAACAATATCAAGAAGGTGGTGACGCTGGTGGCCGACTACGGTCCCGGTATCGATGCCGAAGCCGCGTTCAAGAATGAACTGGTCAAGGGCGGCGGCACGGTAACCGAATCGATCCGCGTGCCGCTGCGCAATCCGGAGTTCGCGCCCTACATCCAGCGCATCAAGGATGCCAAGCCGGATGCGGTGTTCATCTTCGTGCCGGCCGGGGAGCAAAGCATCGCCTTCATGAAGGGCTATCGCGAGCGCGGCCTGGCCGAAGCGGGCATCAAGGTCATCGCCACCGGCGACCTGACCGACGACCACGTGCTGCCGGCGATGGGCGACGCCACGCTGGGCGTGATCACCACCTTCCACTATTCGGCCGCGCACAAGTCGCCGGAAAACGCGGCGTTCCTGAAGAGTTTTGCGGCGGCCAATCCCACCGCCGGCCGTCCCAACTTCATGGCAGTGGCGGCGTATGACGGCATGGCCGCGATCTATGAAGTGGTCCGCAAGCTGAATGGAAAAATCGACAGCGACAAAGCGATGGCAGTCCTCAAAAACATCAAGCTCAATAGCCCGCGCGGCCCGATCGCCATCGACCCGCAAACGCGCGATATCGTGCAAACGGTTTATGTACGCAAGGTGGAAAAGATCGGCAATGAGGTCTACAACGTGGAGTTCGACCAGTTCACGAACCAAAAGGATCCGGGCAAATAGCCCGGCAAAGCCTGGCCACGCCCTCTAGAATTTGTAGTGTAGATTCAGCGTGGCCGTGCGCTCGGCGCCGGGCGACACCCACAACTGGCTGTACGAACTTGCGTAGTACTGCTTGTCGAACAGGTTGTCGATATTGAGCGACAACCGAAGATTCGTGGTGGGCGACCAGGCCGAGATGAGCCTCGCAATGGTGTAAGCCGGTAGCTTGAAATTGCTGGACACGGCCACGTCGCCCATACGCTCGCCCACGTAGTTCAAGCCACCGCCGGCGGTCGCCGTACCGCCGCCGATTGCGAATGCCCGCGTCAGAACGATCGTGCCGCTCTGGCGTGGCACATTCGGGAAACGGCTACCGGTACGGATGGTGTTGTCGCCCTTGGTCACGGTGGCGTCGGTGTACGCGTAGGCCGCCGACAAACGCAGGCTGCGCGCGATCTCTCCCGACACATCCAGTTCAACGCCTTTGCTGCCCACCTCTCCGGCGGAGATTGAGAAGTCGGTGTTCAGCGGATTGGTGGTCAGTACGTTCTGTTTCGATATCTTATAAGCCGCCAGGGTTCCGGTCAGCTTGCCGTCGGCCGATTCCATCTTCGTTCCCACCTCATGCGACTTGCTCTCCTCCGGCGCGAACGCCCGGTTGTCGATACTGATCCCGCTGTTGGGGCGGAAGCCCTTCGCGGCGGTCGCATACAGCGAAACAACGCGCGATGGCTGGTAGACCAGGCCAGCGCGCGGGCTCGTGGCGGCCAGCGACTGCGCGTTCGAAGCGGCGGTGCGAAAGTTCGTCACGGTCTGGTCGTAACTATCCCACCGCACACTTAGCAGCGCCTTCCAGCGCGGGCCCAGGTCGATCTGGTCCTGCGCATAGACCGCATGCGCGCGCTGGCTTTCCCTGGTGTCGATCGATGGCGTCATCACACCGGCGGCGCCGCCATAGACCGGCTGGTAAATATCGATCGCATACGGAAAGGCGGCGATCGGATTGCGGCGCAGTTGAACGCGACGGTCGTCGAACTTGTAGGCGTCGACTCCGGCCAGCACGTTGTGCGTCACCGCTCCGGTATCGAACTTCCCCACCACCTCCACCCGCCCCGAGAAGTCGGTGGCCGAGTAATCGCGGTGGCGGTGCTGTCGACGAAGCGTGCGGCCGTCGGCTTGCAGCGCGCCCGCTTCGGTCGACGAACCTTTCAATTCGCTGTCCCGATAGGACAGGCCGGATTGCAGCTTCCAGGCGTCGCTGAATTCATGCTCGACGAAGACCTGATGGCCCAGCGATTTCACGACGGTCGGCCCATCCGATGGCTCGCCGAGAAATCGCGAATTCGGAACAAGTCCGAGCACGCCGCCGACCGCCAGAACGCCACGGTCGAAAGGCACGCGCTGCTCGCCGGCCTCGATTTCGTACGAAACGCGGGTGACATCGCCGATCAGCCAGATGAACGACGGTGACAAAAACGCGTGCTCGGTCTTCACCGTATCGCGATAGCTGCCGCCTTTTGTATAGGCGCCGGTCAGGCGGTAGGCCACGTTCTCGTTGATTGGACCGGTCAGATCGAGTCCGCCTCGATGTGTATCGAAACTGCCTGCGGAGAGATCCAGTTCATACGACTGCGCGAAACGGGGCTTCCTGGTGGTGATATTGACCGTGCCACCGGGCTCCCCTCGCCCATACAGCGCCGATGCCGGTCCCTTGAGCACTTCCACGCTGGCGGTATTCGCGGACTCGCGCACGCCGTTATAGCCGCGACTGGAGCTGAAGCCGTTGACCAGATAGTCCGAGCCGAAATTAGGATCGCCTGTGAAGCCGCGCATGGCGTAACTGTCCCACAGGCCGCCAAGATTGCTCTGTCGGGCGACACCGCTGGTCAGATCCAGGGCCCCGGCCAGATCGGTGACGCCGACATCGCGCAGCAGATCGGCGGTCAGTACGCGCACGCTTTGCGGCAAATCCTTGAGCAGCGTATCGGTTTTGGTGGCGCCGGTTGCGGATAGGGCGCGGTAGTTCTGCCGCGACGCGCTCACCACCACGACATCCCGGCCGGACGGCGCATCGGCCTGCGCCACCTCCTCCGCGCTGACGGCTGCGTGATCGGATATGGCGGCCAGCGCGGTCAACGGACAGGTCGCGCCCATGAGCAGAACCCAGGTGCCGTGCGGCGTGCGGTGCATGAAGGCTCTCATTAGGTGTGGCGTCACGGCGGGGACACCGGTCCAAATATCTCTTCAGCCATCATATCCGAGTGAATACTGCGCAACCAGCGATATCCATCGCACTTTTTTGCGTCGGCGTGTCATCCGAATCGCTTAGTGATGCGTTATAGCAATGCAGGACAACGCAATCGGTGCCATTTGATCAACGTCCGACTATCAATAAATGAGACATCATGCAAGCATATCAAAACGCCAACGAAGCGGATTTCCGCTGCCAGCAAACGATTAATCCCAACCTGACGCAGGCCGTGCGTTATTGGGCGAGCGAGTTCGACGTGCCACCATCGAAGCTGCTCGAAGTGGTCCGCGAAGTGGGCCGCAACCTGCTCGAAGTGCGCAAACGCCTGTCGACCTAAGCGGGGGGCGCCGGCGGGTAAGCACATGCGGTGCTGGCTGGCGTCGGGATTCACACGTGGCTTGCATAATGAATGATTACCGTCACCGGATAACTTCAATTTGGTCAAGCGCGTGATTTACCGTCCTGCGTGCGGTAATGCACTGTAGGACGCGCGAATCGCTGCGACCATTGTGAATCCCGGCACTAACCATTTAACATCATGCACGCACAGCACACCATCCCTCCGGCGGACTTCCGCTTCCAGACCACCATCAATCCCAACCTCACGCAGGCGGTGCGCTATTGGGCCGACGAATTCGATGTCCCGCCCGCCAAACTCATTGAAGTAGTGCGCGAGGTAGGACGCAACGTTCTGGAAGTGCGCAGGCGCCTTTCCATCTGAACGCTGGCTACTGCGCCGGCGACGGCACGCCCTGCGGCGCCTTGCCGCCGTGCGGCACCAGCCACCCGCTGTCGCTGAGCCAATCGGCCAGACGATCGGGCCAATGGACATCGGACAGTCGCTCCGAACGCTGCCCCATGTTGAACGCGTGGTCGGTGTCCGCATACATATGCAGTTCCGCCGACACGCCGGCCGCCACCAGCTGCTGATATAGCGCCACCGCCGGCGGCCCACAGCATTTATCCGCCGATCCGGCGACGATGAAAGCCGGCGGCGCATTCTGCGCGGCCTTCGCCGGCACACCCAACGGCCCCGGATATACCAGCACTTGGAAGTCGGGCCGCCCGCTTTGCTGGTCGACCGCGTCACGCTTCACGCCAACCGCCGGCGTTGGCGCCGGGTTGTCCGCCACCAGCGACACCAGCTCTCCACCGGCCGAGAATCCCATGATACCCACCCGGTTCGGATCGACGCCGAATTCCGTCGCGTGCGCCCTCACCCACCGCACCGCGCGCCGCAAATCGGCCGCGCCGTCGTTCTCGATGCTGTAGGTGGAGCCCTGATCGCGCGCCAGCCGGTACTTCAGCACGAAGGCGGTCACGCCGACGCGGTTCAGCGACTTCGCCGCCACCATGCCCTCGTTCATCCACACCAACATCCGGTGCCCGCCGCCCGGCGCGATGATGACGGCCGCGCCGTTGGCATGGCGCGCGTCGGCCTTGACCACCGTCAGCGATGGATCGTGGATATTGCTGACGTATGTGTTTTGCACGGTCTCCGGCTCGCCATGGCGCTTCTCCGATCCCGGCGCGCCGTCCGGCCACAGCAAGTGCGTTTGCTGCGCGCCTGCCTGCGCGCAGACCGCCAGCAACAGCACCGAGAGCGCGCGTCCGATATTTTTAAGCGCCATTCAAGCCTCCTGTCGAGTACAACGCGCGGTGGGTCAGGATGAACAAGGTCCGTCCTCCCTCGCCGCCGAAGATCAGCTGCAACGGGCGCTCCGGCACGTCGATGCGGCCGATCTCCTTGCCATCCGGTGCGTAGACGAAGATCTGGCCGTTGGCCACATACACATTGCCCGCCGCATCGACGGCCGCGCTCTCGCCGCCGCGATTGGCCACTAGTTTGAGATCGGTGATGCCGCCGCCGGCGCCGATCACACCGCTGAAGGTGCGGTTCTCCGAGCCGTTGGTGAACACCACACGGCCATTTCGCCCGGCCGACACCAGACCATGGGTATCGAGCGTATCGGAGAAGCGCCAACCCAGATGGTTGGGCTGCCCCTGCTGGAACATGCGGTAGGCCGGCAGCACCAGCGTGCCGTCCGGCGACACGTACTCGCGCTTTTTCGGCAGCGCGACGTCGCGCGCGAACATCTCCGCCAGTGTGGTGAACTCGTAGGTCTCGGGATTGAGCTGGTCGCGGAATTCACCGTTCTGCCAGAAGTTGACCGGCACCACGGTCTTCGCGCCGGCGTGGGCTTTCACCGGGGTCGGTTTGATCAGCGTCACCTCGCCGGCCGGACGATCCGGATGGAAGGAATACACCGTTCCCTCGACGCCGTGCGACGACAACACCATCAGCGCGCCGCTGTTGTCGATGGCAAGATTGATCGGGTCGAGCGGCGCGTCGCGCACCACCACCAGTCCCTTGTCCTTCGACCAACTGTAGATGCGCTGGAATCGGCGGTCGACGAAATACAGCTTGCCCTTGGCATCGACGACGCCGCCGGCGATCGAGTAGAAGCCCTCCTCCAGCTTCTCCACTTTGATCGGATTTGCCGGTGGCGCCACCGGCTTGGCAACGATATCGAGCATGGCGAACTCGCGCTCGCGCACTTCCAGTTTGTGCGTGACATCCACCAGCGCGTTCTCGAACGGGAATTTGCTGGCGCGCAGATAGGTGTCGCAACCGTTGGCGTCGCAGGTGGCGTAACCGCTCTCGCCGTTGACGTGCACATTGCGGAAGCGGATATCGCTGGAATTGGTCATCTTCACGGCCGCAAGCGCCGGCTTGATCGAGCGGGTGACGCGATAGGCGTGATAGTTCGCGAACAGGATATTGCGTGAATTGCGGATCTCCAGCGACACCGCGTCCATGCCGTCACGTACCTCCTGCTCCGTTTGCGGGGCCAGGAACTCCCAGTTTTCCACGTTATCGAGCACGATCTCGGCGCGCACGTGATGCTCGGCGGAGAGCTCGTAAACACGGCCCGGCGTCTTGGTGTCGGAGACATAGAAGCCGGCCTGCGAGAAGGTGCTTGGCGACCAGACCGAGACAAAAGTGCCGCCACCACCGTCGGTTACCCAGATGCTCGGATACTGGCGGTCCCAGTGCGCGGTCGGATCGAAGTCGGCGCGCTTTTGATACGGATCGCGGCGCACGCCGTCGTAAAGGCGCGTACCGTGGCCGCCCTGGATGCGGATGTCGTCGACCAGCGAGTGCTCGCCGGCCTTCCACAGCAAGCCGACCGCGCGCGGATTGACTTCGCCGGTCGCCAGGCCGAAGCCGGAAACGATCGCTTCGCCGCCCTTGGCGCTTTCCAGCAGCGCCTTCGGTCCGTCCACGCCTGCGTATAGCGCAGAGCCGTTCGGCAGCACCAGTTGCGTCAGTCCCGGATGCAGCGCGACGATCACCGTGTCGGGCTTCATGCGGATGGTATCGTTGACGATGTAAAAGCCCAGCGGCAGGTACACGACGCGGTTGTTGTCGATGGCTTTCTGGATCGCCGCCGTGTCGTCGGTCTGGCCGTCGCCTTTGGCGCCCAGGGCGCGGGCATTGGCCCATTGGTTGGTCGGCGGCAGCGCGCGCAGCACGCGCTTGGGCGCGGCCGGCATGGCGCTCAGTGGAGAGATTTTGGAATTGGTGCCGAACTTGCCGGTGCTGCCCACACCCGGCAGCATCAAACCATAGTTGAATTCACCGACGCGGTAAATTGGACCGGGAGCGGCGATCTTCTTGCCGCTGTCGCGGAACTGCGCGAAGACCGGCGTATTGCGTGCGACCGCATTGTCGAAACCGACCTGGGTATAGACGTTGTCCTCGTTCGAGATGATAACCGCCGCCTTGGACACGTTCTCGAAGCGCACATCCTTGCCCCATAGCCAATCGCCGTATCCGCGATCGATCTCGATGCCGACCTTGGTATCGCGGATGGAGACGTTGATCATCGTCAGGCCGGCTTCGTGCTCGCGGATGGCGGCGTCACGCTGACCTTCGAAGGTCGAATCCATCAGCGTGAACTGCCATGCCGGCGACGTCTTCTCCGACAGAATGCCGTAGCGTCCACCGTAAAACTTCAGGTTGAAGCCCTCGTTGCCGACCTGGTAAATGCCGGCAAGGCCGGAGCCGATATGAAAGTCGATGTGGCTCAGGTTCGAGTGCTGCGCCGTGCGCAAACGCACCGCCGCCGCTGCCGGATTGCCGTCGCCGATTTCAAAGTCGACATTGCTCATCGCCGAATAAAAGGTCGAAGAATTCGCGTCGCGCACGTTCTCGCTGAACGGCACGGCACTTGCCACGGGCACCGGCACCTTGCCGACCGTGTACTGGTCGCCGCCGGTGAACACCACCATGTTGGCGACGCCTTTCTGGAAGCCTGGCGTGCGCTCGCCCAGCACCAGCACCGGTCGTGTCGCGCCAACGCCGTACACGCGCACCGCCAGCGGAATCAGTATGCTGCGCGTGATGCGGTAGCGGCCCGACGGCAGAAACACCACGCCGCCCTCGCCCTTGTTGGCGGCGCTGTCGACGGCTTTCTGGATCGCCGCCGTATCGTCCGTGCGGCCGTCGCCGGTCGCCTGGACTTTGACGGCCAGCGCGTCGTCCGGCATGGTCTGGTAGACGGATACCGACGCCGGGGCGGATGGTGCGGCGTGCGCGCCTCCCAACGGGACGGCCAGCATCGCCACGGTTGCCATCAGCAACCGCGTTATAGATAATTTCATTTGCTTAGTCCTTAGATAAAGATCGATAGGAGCAACACGAAAATCAGACCGAAGACGCCAACCAGCGTCTCCATCAACGTCCACGAGCGGAAGGTGTCCTTCAGCGACAGGCCGAAGTACTCCTTGAACATCCAGAAGCCGGAATCGTTCACGTGGCTGCACATCAAACTGCCGGCGCCGATGGCCAGCACCATCAGGCTCGGATCGATGCCCGAGCTTTCCACCAGCGGCGCGACGATGCCTGCCGCCGTCAGTCCCGCCACGGTGGCCGAACCAAGGCAGATACGGATCAACGTCGCCACCAGCCAGCCCAGCACCAACGGCGGCACCGGCAGGCCGCCCAGCTGCCGGCCAAGTTCCCCGCTGACGCCGGAATCGACCAGCACCTGTTTCAGTGCGCCCGCCCCGGCGATCACCAGAAGGATCGGGGCGATGTCGCGCAACGCATCCTGCGCGCCAGACATCAGCGCCGGCAGGCTTTTGCCGCGTGCCAGTCCCAAGGTCACCAGCGCCACGGCCAGCGCGATCAACATCACGATCATCGGGTTGGCCATGAAGTTGATCAACGCCTTCAGCGCCGCATCGTCGGTTGGCACCATGGTCAGCGCGGTCGCGCCGGCCAGCAGCCAGACCGGCAGCAGCGCGGTGGCGAAGCTGTTGAAGACACCCGGCAGCTGCGCCTCCTCCAGCAGGCCTGCGCGAAACATCGGCGCCGGCTCGCTGTGGATGCGCTTCAAGGTCATCGCGAATATCGGCCCGGCGATGATCAAGGTCGGTATCGCAACGATCAATCCGTAGAACAGCGTGCGGCCCATATCGGCATGGAACTGCGCCACCAGCGCGGTTGGCGACGGATGCGGCGGCAGGAAGCCGTGCGCGATCGACAGCCCGGCCAGCAGCGGTATCGCCAGCGCCACCGCCGGCCGCCCGCTCTGATACACCAGCGAGAACACCAGCGGCACCAGCAGCACGAAGCCGACGTTGTAATACAGCGGAATCCCGGCCACGAAGCCGGTCAGCGTCAACGCCACCGGCATGCGCTCCGAACCGAATACGCCGATCAGATAACTGGCGATGCGCTGGGCGGCGCCGCTGTCGGCGATCAATTTGCCGAACACCGCACCCAGGCAGACAATGACGATCAGCGATCCAAGCAGGTCGCCGATGCCTTTGTCGATCGATTTCGGAATGCTCTCCAGCGGCATGCCGAGTAACAGCGCCGCCGCCAGCGCGGCCACCACAAACGCCAGCAGCGGCTGCACTTTGCCCCAGGCGATCAAAAGGGTCAGCAGGCCGACGGACAAACCGACGGCCAACATGCCCCAGACGGCTGGCGTCACGCCGAACAGCGCGGCCAGCGGACTGGTAACGTTCATTAAGCGCCTTGGCGGTTAGAAGTTGTAACGCACGCCGACGCGGTACACGCGACCCACGACATCGTACAGCTGCGGATTAACGCCGATGCTAAGGTTGTTTTGCGGTGCCGGCGCCGGATCGACATTGCCGATGTTATCGACCTTGAAATAGGCGGTGGTCTTGTCATCGAACTTGTAGCTGCCACCCAGATCGACATAGAACGCGCCCTTCATCTTGTTGTCGAAGATGGTCGGGTGGATCGTTGTCGATGCCGGGCAATTGGTCTGGCATTCGATGTACTCGTTGCTGTAGACACCTTTGCTGATCCAGCGCTCGGTAAGCGTCAAGCTGTACTTGTCGTTGTCCCACGACTGCGAGGCCAGCCCCTTCCACTTCGGCGTCGCGCCCAGGTTGGCGCCTGCGCCTTCCGACGGAATCGTGCCAACCACGCCAGGATCCGTCAGGAAGCTGATATTACGCGTAACCAGCGCGCGCAGCGTCAGGCGGCCTGGCAGTCCCTTGAGGTTCATGCGATAAGCGCCTTCCAGGTCGTAACCCTTGGCGCGCAGCGATGCCAGGTTGAACGCCTGCACGGTCACGTAGTTGTTGATCGCCACAGGGCTGTTCAGGACCATCGCGCTACAGATTTCCTGGTTACCCGCCACGCACAGATCGACTTCCTGCTGCGCCGTCAGCGACGAAATCACACCCTTTACTTTGATATCGAAGTAATCGATCGAGGCGCTGAAGCCTGGCGCCCAGGTAGGCTGTGTCAACACAATGCCTGCGGTATTGTTACGGGCGATCTCCGGACGCAGGTTGGTGTTCCCGATGGCGCGCTGCTGGACGCTGATGGTATTGCCCTGGTAGGCGACGACGTTGTTGGTCACCACCTGTGCCGCAAACAGCTCGCTCAAGTTAGGCGCGCGCACGTCCTTGGACGTCACCGCGCGCAGGCGCAGGCCGTCGATACCGGTCTTCCAGCTGGCGCCCAGCTTCCAGCTCTCGACGTGGCCGGAGGTGCTGTACTTGGTGTGGCGATCGGCCAGGTTGATATTGGCCTCGCCCCAGGTGGCCGACTTGAGCACCGGTACGTTCAACTCGACGTAGGCTTCCTTGACGTTGTAGGTGCCGCTGGCGTTGTGATAATTACCGGCGTACCAGTTGTTACCGACGGTGGTATTGAGCAGCGGATCGGCCGGATAGCTGGCGTTGTTCTGGCTATCGGGGAAGATCCCGTTGCCATAGGGGTCGCCGGTGACCTTGTAGTGTTCGCGGCGATACTCGGCACCGGTCGCCACGGCGATCGGACCGGCCCACGATTCGAACGCCTCGCCGCTGAAGTTGACGCTGGCGACATCCTGCGTCTGGCGGGTGTGCTGACGCGGACCGTTTTCCGGTGCGATGTAGGCCCAGGTGGCCGCGTCGACCGGGTTGTTGCCGATGATGTTGAGTGGTTTGCAGCCCGACCCGGCGGCCAGCGGATTGCGGCAGACGATCGTACCGTCAGGCGCGCGCACGGCGTCGATGGCCGCGTTGTAGCGCGCGTTGAGCGTCATGTCGTTGACGATGATGTCGGTCTTGTTGGCGCCATGTTCGGCGTAGGCGTCATACGACCATTCCTTGCCCAGCAATTGGAACTTGCCGGTGCCGCCCACCACTACGCGTTCCATCTGGCGGGTCGGGTGGACGTTGATATTCTCCGGGAAGATGGCGTTGGCGGTGCCGTACTGGAAGCTGGTGATGTTGTTGGCCGCGCACGCGGCGGCGATTGACGCCGGCAGGTAGGGATTGCTGCACTGGATGGTCAGGTTGGCGTTTTTGGCGGCGCCCGGGTTCGGCGAGAAGGCCGACTTCACCTTGCCGAAATTGGCCGTCATGTAGATCTCATGATCGGGATTGATGTCGAAGCCGACGCGCGTATAGGCCACCTGGCGCGTCAGGTCCATCGCCAGGCTGGTGCCGGCGCCGACGCTGCCGCTCAAGTCTCCGCCGATGCACAGCGGGTTGATACAGCCGGTCACCGAGCCGGTGCCGGTCGGCACGCCGTTCGAGCCGTAGTTGAATTTATACGGCTGGCCGTTGTCCCCGAAGGCCGTGCCCTGCAACGGTCCGTTGGTGATCAAGCCGTACTTGGCGTACTGGTACTGCTGCGCGTGCAGCACCGAGTAGTACTGCGGCTTGCCGTCGGTGCTCTGCGCCAGCGTCCGAATCTGGAACGCCGGATTCTGGTACCACGTGCGGCCATTGGCACCGACTTCGCCGAAGCCCGGCGAGTCGATGCCCTTCTGGCGGCCATATTCACCGCTGACCTGCACGTGCAGGCGGTCGTCCATGAAGGAGTCGCCCCACGCGGCCTGCAAGGTGCCGTTCTTGTCGTCGTGGTAGGTGGTCTGCCCGCCCTGGACATTGGCCTTGAAGCCTTTGAAGCGCTTATCGGTGATGAAGTTGACCACCCCGCCGACCGCGTCCGAACCATACGATGCCGAGGCGCCGCCGGTGACCACGTCGACACGCTTGATCAGCAACTGCGGGAACTGGCTGACGTCCGTCACGCCGGTGACGTTGGCGCCGACCACGCGCTGGCCGTCCAACAAGGTCAGCGTGCGGATCGGGCCTAGGCCGCGCAGGCTCAGTGAACTCAAACCCTGTATGCCGCTACTGGTGCTGCCGGTGCTGGTTGTGCGGCCGGTGCTGCCTTGCAGGGCTGGCAGTTCGGCGATGCTGTTGAAGATGTTCGGCTGTGCGCCCTTTGCCAGATCGTCGGCGCTCAGCGTGGTCGTCGGCGTCGGCTGGGTGAAACCGCGTGCGGCGATGCGCGAACCGGACACGGTGACCACGTTCTGCACCGGCGCGGCGTCCGCCGCCGGAGTTTCAGCGGTTGCCAACGGCGCGCTGTCCTGCGGCGTGGCAGCTGGCGCGGTTGGAGCTTGAGCTTGAGCTTCGGCCTGCGCTCCGGCCGGGGTTTGCGCCGGAGCCTGGGCCTGGGCCTGGGCCGATAACGCGATCCAGCTGCAAGCGCTGGCGACGGCCAGGCGCATGATGGTATTACGGGTAGGGGTCGTCATGTTAGTCTCCGTTTTTATGGTCTGTAGTTGATTGCGCGCGATACTGCTGACGGTCCGCTGCGCTGTGATGCTTTTTGCTGCCACTTGCTACGTTGTGCTTCCTCCGTATTTTTGTTACCTAAGTCCCTTGACCGCAGGCGCAGTGCGACCTTCGCTTGCCACTATCTGCGCGACCAGTTGTGCCGGCGGCGCCGTGATGGGGAGTGTGATTCCGGCCTCGTCGGCCTGAAGCGGCTCCAGGTCCCTGAACTGGCTGTCCAGCAGCGACGGCGGCATGTAATGCCCGACCCGCGCCTGCATGCGGTCCGCAATCAGTTGACGCGGGCCGCTCAGATGGGCGAAACGCAGCGCCGGATCGGACGCCCTCAGCACGTCGCGATAGCGGCGCTTCAGCGCTGAACACGACAGCACCAGGCCGACACCGGACTTGCGCGCCTCGCCCACCTTCGCCTGCAATGCCAGCAACCAGTCGGCGCGGTCGTCGTCGGTCAGCGCTTGGCCGGCCGACATCTTGGCGACGTTGGCTGCCGGATGGAACTTGTCGCCCTCGATGAAGTCCACGCCTTCAGCCCTTGCCAGCGCTTGGCCCACCGTGCTCTTGCCGCAACCGCTCACTCCCATAACGACCCAGCGTATGGTGCTGTCTTGGGGGTTGCTGGAACTCTCCATCCATGTCTCCAACTGTAAGGTAGCGCTATCATTCAAGCCGTGAGTTACGCTCCCCGTCTGTGGAATGCGCTGTCGACTGAATATGGAATTTATCCGATGGTTTCGGCTAGCACCAAGTTAGCGTTATCATCGGTAAGTGAACTCTAGCGCAACGTAGAATTTTGTAAAGGATTATTAATATTGCATCGCAACACGCAAGTGGCTATCGAAAGCGATAGAGGCCCCTGCAAAGCAGCCCCGTGGCGGTGCAGCATGAACGTGGCGGACCCGCAACAGCCAGTACGGCCGATCCGCCCACCGCTCAGCGAATAAATTTATACCGCGAGGCCTCTTCGGCCAGCAGACTTTCGTCCTTGCCGCGCAGGCGCCCCATGTTGCGGCGATGCGCCGGCTCGGAGATGACCCGCGCGATGACAGGCTCAAGCACGCCGCGCTCGGTCAGATAGGCGGTGGCGCTGTCCGGCCCTTCCCGATCCGCCAGTTCGATGCCGGTTCTGACGATTTCCGACGACACCAGATCGGGACGAAAGGTATGGCTACTGGACATGATGGTTCTCCTTCAACAAGACAGCCATTGTGCGCTTGTTGCACCAGTTGAGTGCGTGCGCTTGCTCACTTTGGGCATTTTTGCCACATCATTTTTTCCTATCGCCATGTCATCGTGGCGTCATACCGGCAAAGAACAAATCGGCCGCCCGCGCCACCAACTGCTGGATTTCCTTGAGCGACAGCGGCGGCGGGTCGCGCTGGAAGATCCGCGCCGACACCTCGGCCGTCACCAGCGCCGTGTACTGGCGGGCCGCCACCGTCGCATCGACCCGGCGGATCTCGCCGCGCGCCATCGCCGCTTCCAGCACCGACGCCAGCACCGCCGTCGATTCGCTCGGCCCGGCGTCATGGAATAGCTGCCCCGCATCGGAGCGCCCGGCCTCGGCCACCACCATCCGATACACCGCCAGCGCCTTTTTATCGTTGGTCAGCACGTGCAGCATGCGCTCGCCGAAATGAATCAGCGCCATCTCCAGCGCGGTGCGCCCGACCACGTCGGTCTGCAGCTCGCGCGTGGCGTCGAACAGGTGGGCGGTGGCGACCGACCGCACCACGGCGCCGAACAACTCCTCTTTCGAGGGGAAATAGCCGTACAGCGTCGCCTTCGAGCCGCCCAGGCGCTTGGCCAGCTCGTTCATCGACGCCCCTTCGTAGCCGGCCTCCTGGAATAGCTCCGCCGCCGCGTCGATGATCGCCTGGCGGCGGGCCTCTGTACGTACCTTCATTAGGATCCCATATCTAAACCTGAACGTACATTTTATTGCAAAGTTCGAATGGTGAGAAGGTCCAGCGAAGCGCCAAACCGCGTATTTTCGCTTGACACAGCATGTCTAAGCCATCAATACTGTACATAACGGTTCGCTTTTGAATCATAAACCCTTTAAAAAGGCACCATCATGCAGATGTCCTTCAATTCCACCGTCCCCTTGTTAATCGCCGTCAGCCTCGCGCTGGCCGGCTGCGCCAGTACCCAGCCTGTCGCCTACAACGGCTTGGCCTCATCCAGCCAGCTACGTCCGAATCCGAACGACCAAAGCGGACGGATACCTTATAACTACACGACGCAGGCCAACCTGCGCGATTACCGCAACATCATTGTCGATCCGGTGGTGGTGTATCGCGGCCAGGACAGCCAGTTTGAAGAAGTGACGGAGGCCGACAAGGCGGCGCTGGCGCTCTACATGCAGAACGAATTCGAAGCAAAGCTGCGCGGACGCTTCAACCTCACCCGGGATGTGGGCCGTGACACCTTGCGTCTGAAGCTGACGCTGACGGGGGCCAAGTCCAGCACCCGTTTTCTGAGCACGGCGTCGCGCTTCGACTTGGCCGGAGGTCCGTATAACGCGGTGCAGGCGGTGCGCGGCAAGGAAGGCGCGTTCACCGGCTCGGTGATGTACGCGGTGGAGCTGTACGACGCCTCGACCAACCAGCTGCTCAACGCCTACGTCACCAAGCAGTATCCCGGTCCGTATAACCTGGGCGCCAGCCTGGGATTGATGGACGCCTCCAAGGCCGGAGTGCGCAACGGCGCCGATGCCCTGCTCGCCCAGCTGCAGTAACGTCGACGCGCAAGGCTATTCGAGGTTCTCGTGATGGGCGGACGCGCCCTGCTTCCAGTACGCGGAAATCCTCGCCGCCTCGCGCGAAAAGCCCTTGTCGACAAACAGGATATCGCGCACCTGCTTGGCCATACGCGCCTCGCCAGCGCACCACACAAAGCCATCGCCTGCGGGCAGCTGCATGTCGCGGAACGCGGCGACGATGTCGTCCGGTGTCGGCACCACCTGCACACGCAATTGGGCGGCGCTGGCGAATTCCAGCGCGGCCGCTTCCTCGCCGGTCACCAGCACCAGCACATCGGCCCTTGCCGGCAGCTCCTCCAGGCGGCGGCGGATGGCCGGCAAGGCGGTGGCGTCGCCCGCCAGGATTTGCCACGCGTAGTCGGTCGGGATGATCATCGAGCCCTTCGGACCGCCGATGACGGCCTGCTGGCCGGGTTGCGCCTTGCGCGCCCAATCGGTCATATGACCTTCGGTGTGCAGCGCGAATTCCAGGGTCAGCTCGCGGGCCTCGCGGTCGACATGGCGCGGCGTGTAGTCGCGCATCACGCGCTCGCCAGCGGCATCGTGCAGGATGAACTTGACGTGATCGTCAAACGACATCGAGACGAAATCATGCAGGCTCTCACCTTTGAATGTTACGCTAACGAAATTCTGCGCCAGTTGTTTCACCTTGCTGACAGTCACCTCGCGCGATTTCAGTTCGTGACGAACACGCTGGATACGTTTATCATTCATGAAATTCACCAGTTAGTTGATAATGTCCTCCAATCTACAGAAACAAGTTAACGTTGTCAACCAATTTGGGAGCGGTCCGGCCGAAGCCGTCTTCGACGCGATCCACACGCTCATGCACATGTACCGGTCGATGCAGCTACGCAGCCTGCGCGGCACAGGGCACGAGCTCACGCACATGGAATACAAGGTGTTGGGATTTTTCGCCAAGCATCCCGGCGCCAGCCAGAGCGAGCTGGTCACGCACTCCGGGCGCGACAAGGCGCAGTTGGCGCGCCTGATGCGTGGTCTGCGCGACAAGAAATTGCTCGATGCTCAGGTGGATGAAAGCGACCGCCGCAGCGCCCGGCTGCACCTGACCGAAGAAGGTTTGACGGTGATTCAAGGCATGCAGGCATTGGGCGCGGAGGTATCGAATCTGGCGATGACCGGCATGAGCGACGACGAATCCGCGCAGCTACTGGCGCTATTGCAGCGCGTACGAACGAACCTGGAAAGCAGTGAAGCCGTGGAAGCACGTCGGGCCGATTAGCGCCTAGCGCTTAGCTCACAAGCGAGCTCAACGCCGGAAGTCACGCCCCGGCCCCGGGGTCAAGTCTGTCATTCGGACACGATCCCAGCCGTAAGAGCTTCGGCGCGCAGCAGCGGATACGGATTAATCGCGCCGCCAAGGTCGTACACGCCGTAGTGCAGGTGCGGCGGCGTGCCTTTTGCATTGCCGGTGTTGCCGACGTAGCCCAGCACCCTGCCCGCCTCGATGCGCATCCCCGCCTCCACGTTCGCGTAACGCTCCAGATGGGCGTAATAATGACGCTGGCCGCCCGGCCCCATCACCCACACCACCAAGCCGCCGAGACGATTGGTGCCGACCTTCAGGATCAGGCCTTCGGTACTCGATACCACAGGCGTTCCGCGCTTGGCGAAAATGTCGATCCCTTCATGCCTGCGACCTTCCCCGCGCGCCCCACCCCAGGTGTCGCGCAGTGCACGTGCCCGCACGCCCTCAACCGGCACCGGCAGCGCTTCAGGCTTGGGCATCGCGGCCAGACGCATCGGATACAGCGCGCGTTCAATGACCGGCTCCAGCAAGCTGTAACCAAAGATAATGACGACGGCGGCCACGAAAGCGCGCAGAAAAACTCGCATGTCGGTTCGGGAATGGTCGGGAGATGAGGCAGATGGGGATGGATCGCCGGATTACCAGACGGGTCGTTGACCATCGCCGAAGCTTCTCAACCCGATTTTTCACCCACGGCCATCGCGAACCTTTGGCCGTCCCTCGAAAAACCATGCGACTCGTAAAACCGGTGGGCGCCTGAGCGATGGTCGGAGCTAGTTACTTCTATCTTCGTACAGCCAGACGATACAAACCAATCGCTGGCAGCGCTGATCAGCGCACTTCCCACGTGCTGGCGTCTATAGTGTTCGTCGATGACGAGGCTTGTAATTCGCCCAAGGTATCCTGCGGTATGAAACAGAGGAAGGAGATGGAGACTAATGCAGCCCACAACAACGTCATCCATTGTCGCAACGAGCACCACATCACTGGAACTGTCGCGAACCCGATCAAGCCTGTCGAGAATCTGCGATGGCGTGGCGTCATAACCGAGCTGCCGCATCAGCGATGCGATAACGATACGGTCATCAGGCAGCGCCCGGCGAATAAACGACGGTGAAGGACTCACGATTTTCCTGGCGCGGCTAGGACCGCCATGAGATGTGCGCATTCAGCTCTCGGCGTCATAGTAAAACTCGCGAAGTTCCTGGGCGCAACGGCAAGCTGAAGCAAGCTTTGCGGCCCAATCGACGGCGGCTGCCCTGGACGGCAACTCGAGTACACAAAAGCCGCCATCGAATTCTTTGGTCTCCCGGTAAGTCTGGTTCGTACATTCCCCATCGGCTGCCACCATCGACGGACCGACCTCGCTATTGATCCCGCCGCCGAAGACATACACCCCGGCGGCCTTGGCCTCCCTGATCACCGCTCGCGAGGCCTCCGACACGGCGGCCATGTCCTCATCCGTAACCTGCATCGCGCTCGCGGGAAAAGAGATAAGAAATTTCGTCACGATCACGCCTCCACTCTATTGGCTTGGCACTTCCCATCCGCCCGCCAGCGCCTTGTACACCGCCACCAGCGTGGTCGCCGCGCCGGCCTGCGACTGCGCCAGCCTGTCGCGCGCCGTCAGCAGCTCGCGCTCGGCGTCGAGCACCGTCAGGAAGTCGGTCGAGCCAACCGCGAACCGCTCGCGCGCGATCAGCGCCGCCTGCTCCGACGACTGCGCCGCCTCATACAACAACGCCGCCTGCCGCTGGCTGCGTGTATAAGACGCCAGCGCCCCCTCGGTCTCCTCCAGCGCCGTGAGAACCGCACGCTCGTAGGCGATCATCGCGCCGTCGTTGCGCGCGTCGGCGGCCGCGATTTGCGCGCGGATACGCCCGAAGTCCAGCAAGTTCCACGTCAACTGCGCACCGAGATTGTAGACATAGGCCGGCCCCTTGGTCAATTCGCTCAGATGCTGCGCATTCTGTCCCAGCGTCCCGCCCAGCACGATCTGCGGGAACAGCGCGCTGCGCGCCACGCCCACCTGCGCCGCCGCCGCACTGGCCTGCGCCTCCGCCAATTGAATATCGGGACGCCGCCGCAGCAGCTCGGCCGGCGATCCGATCGCCGACAACTCGACCGCCTGCAATCCCGGCAACGGCTTGACCGGTTCCAGTTCGGCGTCCAGCGCCGTCGGCTGCTGCCCGCACAGCACCGCGATGCGGTAGCGGGTGCGTATCAGCGCCGATTCCAGCGCCGGTATGTTGGCGGCCGTCGACTTGACCAGCGCCCGCGCGCGTTCGCTGTCGAGCGCCGTGCCACGGCCGACGTCGAGCCGCGCATCGACCAGCTTGAGCGCCTCGTTCTGCGTCTCGAGCGACGAGACGGCGACCCGCAGCTGCTCCTGCAAGCCGCGCAGGTCGAAGTAATTGCGCGCCACCTCGGCCGCCACGCTTACCTGCGCGGCGCGCACGCCTGCCGCGCCGGCCAGCACATTGGCCTCGGCCGCCCGACGGGCGTCGCCCAGGCGGCCGAACAGGTCAGCCTCCCAGCTCACATCCAGACCGGCGGAGTAGTTATTGTTGGTGCTGACGACACCGAGGTCGTTCGGCCCCCGTATGCGCGCGGCACCCGCGTTCACGCCGATACTGGGCAGCAGGTTGGCGTCGGCGAAGCGGTTCAGCGCGCGCGCCTCGCGCAGGCTGGCGGCGGCCGAGCGCACATCGGTATTGGCCGACAGCGCCCTCTCCACCAGACTATCAAGTAGCGGATCGTTGAAGCCCCGCCAGAACTGGCTGACCGGCGCCTCCGCCCTGGCGTTGGCCGGCGCGTTGGCGAAGCCCTCGCCCAGCACCGGCTCGAAACGCTTGACCGCCGGCGCGCTCGAACAGGCGGACAGCGCCACCGCGACCACGACAGCCATTGCGGCCGGACGCAGGGATGCCATGCGGCGCGACGTGATCATAAGTCCTCCTTGCGTGGCGCGTGGGCGGATGGCGCTTTGTGTGCACCCGGAGCACCGGCCGGGCCGGCGTCGTCGACACCGGCATGGAACGGATGCGCGGCGGCGTCGATTTCACGCCGCAGTTCTTCGGCGTGGGCGCGCCGTTTCTCGGTGCCCTTGCGCAGCAGCGCGTAGAACACCGGCGTCAGGAAGATGCCGAACAGGGTCACGCCGACCATGCCGGAGAAAACCGCGATCCCCATCGCGCGGCGCATCTCGCTGCCCGCGCCGCTGCCCAGGATCAGCGGCACCACGCCGGCGCAGAACGCGATCGACGTCATCAAAATCGGCCGCAGACGCAGATGGCAGGCCTCGATCACCGCGTCCATCATCGGCTTGCCCTGCTCTTCCAGCTCCTTGGCGAATTCCACGATCAGAATCGCGTTCTTGCACGCCAGGCCGACCAGCACCACCAGCGCGACCTGTGTGAACAGATTCAAGTCCCCCGCCTGGCCAAACGGCGGAAAGTGCGACAGCCACACGCCGAACAGCGCCGACAAAATACACATCGGCACGATCATGATGATGGCCAGCGGCAGACTCCAGCTCTCATACTGCGCCGTCAGCACCAGCACCACCAGCACCACCGACAGGAACAGCACCGCGCCCAACGTCGGGATCTTGATGTCCAGCCCCGGCAAGGTCACGGAGCGCGTCAACCGGTCCTGGTAAGCGAGGTCGGTCCACTCGTACGACATCCCGCGCGGCAGGGTCTTGACCAGGCGCTCTATCTCGGCTTCCGACTGCCCGCTGGAGAAGCCAGGGTTGGCCGCGCCGTTGATGTCTGCCGACGGGAAGCCGTTATAGCGCGTCACACGCGTCGGACCGAAAGTCGGATTGACCTGCATGACGGAACCGAGCGGCACCATCTGCCCCGCCGAATTGCGCGTCTCCAGCCGCGTGATGCTGTCGGCGCGCGAGCGGAACGGCGCGTCGGCCTGCACCACCACCTGATAGGTTTTGCCGAAGCGCGTGAAATCGTTCACGTACAACGAGCCCAGATTGATCTGCAAGGTGTCGTAGATATCCTGCAGAGGCACGCCCATCTGCTTGGCCTTGGTGCGGTCGACGTCCGCGAACAGCTGCGGCACGTTGATGTCGTAGGTCGAATACGGCGTGCCGATGCTGGACTTCCGATTGCCGTAGATCTGACCGAGCACGCCCCAGACAGCGCCGTACAGCGCCTGCTCTCCCTGGCTGCCGCGATCCTGTACCTGCACCTTGAAGCCGCCGGCGTTACCCAGGCCGTCGACGGCCGGCGGCGGGACTACGAACATGCGCGCGCCCTGGATCTGCTGGATCGCGCCATTGACCTTGCCGAGAATCGCATCCTTGGACAGGTCGCCGGAAGTGCGCTTGTCGAACGGCGCCAGGCCGAAGAAGACGATGCCCTCGTTCGGCGAGGCCGAGAAGCCGGCGATCGACAAGCCCGGGAAGGCGATCGAATCGGTGATGCCGGGCACCTTGAGCGCGATGTCGCTCATGTCGCGGATCACCTTCTCGGTGCGCGCCAGCGAGGAGCCGGCCGGCAGCTGCGCCACGCCGATCAGATACTGCTTGTCCGGCGCCGGTACGAAGCCGCTCGGAATACGTGTGAACAGCAGGCCTGTGAGCAGCAGCAGCACGCCGTACACCGCCAGCGCCAGCGACTTGCGCCCCAGCAGGCCGGTCACGCCGCGGCTGTAGGCCGCGCTGCGGCGCTGGAACATGCAGTTAAACCAGTGGAAGAAGCGGCCGAACAACTTGTCCATGCCGCGCGAGAGCCGGTCCTTGGGCGCGTCGTGCGGCCGCAGGAGCAATGCCGCCAACGCCGGCGACAATGTCAGCGAGTTGAATGCCGAGATCACCGTCGAAATGGCGATGGTGGCGGCGAACTGCTTGTAGAACTGGCCGGACAGGCCGGGCACGAAGGTCAGCGGAATGAACACCGCGCACAGCACCAGCGCGATGGCGATGATCGGTCCACTGACCTCGTTCATCGCCTTGACGGTGGCGTCGTGCGGCGTCAGGCCGTCGGCGATATTGCGCTCGACGTTTTCCACCACCACGATGGCGTCATCGACGACGATACCGATCGCCAGCACCAGCCCGAATAGCGTCAGCGTGTTGATCGAATATCCCAGCAACAGCAGCACGGCGAAGGTACCGACGATCGACACCGGCACCGCCAGCAGCGGAATCACCGAGGCGCGCCACGTCTGCAGGAAGATGATCACCACCAGCACCACCAGCAGCACCGCCTCGATCAGCGTGTGCACCACTTTTTCGATCGACGTCTGCACGAAGCGCGTCGGATCGTAGACGATGCTGTAGTCGACACCCTTGGGGAAGTTCTCCTTCAGCCGCGCCATCGTGGCCCGCACGTCGTCCGACAGCTGCAGCGCGTTCGATCCGGGCGCCTGGAAGATGGCGATCGCCGCAGCCTCCTTGTTGTTCAGCAGACTACGCAGCGAGTAGGTGCTGGCGCTCATCTCGACCCGGCCGACATCCTTGATGCGCACCACGGCGCCGTTGGCCGGATCGCTGCGCACGATGATGTTGGAAAAATCCTCTTCGGTGATCAAACGGCCCTGCGCGTTCACCTGCAACTGGAAATCCGTGTCGTCCGGCGCCGGCGGCGAGCCGACCACGCCGGCGGCCACCTGCGCATTCTGCTCGCGGATGGCCGAAACGACGTCGCCGGCGGTCATGCCGCGCGCCGCCAGTTGCTGGGGATTGAGCCACACGCGCATCGCGTAGTCGCCGGCGCCGAACTGCAGCACCGACCCCATACCCGATATGCGCAGCAGGTCGTCGCGCACGTTCAGGTTGGCGTAGTTGCGCAGATAGAGCGCGTCGTGGCTGTTGTCGGGACTGACCATGTGCACCACCATGGTCAGGTTGGGCGACTGCTTCTCGGTCGTCACGCCGATGGTGCGGACGATCTCCGGCAGCCGTGGCAAGGCGCGGTTGATGCGGTTCTGCACCGCCGTCTCGGCCTGCTCCGGCACCGTGCCGATCTTGAACGTCACGGTCAGCGCCATGCTGCCGTCGGCGGTGGCGCGGCTTTCGAAGTACAGCATGTTTTCCAGGCCGTTGATCTGCTCCTCCAGCGGCGCGGCCACGGTCTCCGAGATCACGCGCGGATTAGCGCCCGGGAACTGCGCGCGCACGACGATTTGCGGCGGCGCCACTTCCGGATACTCCGAAATCGGCAGCTGGAAAATGGCCAGCACGCCGACCAGGAAAATGAACAGTGAAAGAACAGTGGCGAAGCGCGGACGATCAATGAAAAACCGTGAGATATCCATGCGTGCGCCCCTTAGCTCTTGGCAGCGGCGGGAGCGGCCGGAGCCCCGGGAGCGCCAGGCGGCGGCGCCGGAATCGGCATGCCCTTGTCATCGACCTTGAGCTGCTGCGGCGTGACCGGCGCGCCGGGCATGGCGCGCAACAGGCCGTCGACGATCACCAGTTCGCCGGCTTTGACGCCGGTGACGGCGCGCATGCCGCCGATCAGCGCGCCGGTCTTGACCTCGCGCTGATCGACGATGTTGTTCTTGCCGACGACAAGCACCACCTTGCGCGTCTGGTCGGTGCTGATGGCGCGGTCCACCACCATCGTCGCCGAGTACTTGCCGCTGCCGACCAGCTGAAGGCGCGCGAACAGTCCGGGCGTGTACAAGCCATCCTTGTTGTCGAACACGGCCCGCCCGCGCATCGACGCGGTGGCCGGATTGAGGCGGTTGTCGACGAAGTCCATCTTACCCTCGTGCGGGAAGCCCTCCTCGTTGGCCAGGCCGAGGCGCACGCTGTTGGGCGTGTCGCGCGACGAGCCGCGCGAGCCTTCGCGCGACGAGCGCATATATTTAAGGTAGATCGCCTCGCTGGCGTCGAAGTAGGCGTACACCCGGTCGCTCGACACCACCGTCGTCAGCACCGGATCGCCGACGCTCACCAGGTTACCCTCGGTGATATTGGCGCGCGAGGTGCGGCCGGTGACGGGCGCGGTGATGTTGGTGAACTCCAGATTGAGCCTGGCCTGCACCAGCGCCGCCTCGGCTGCCTTGACGTTGGCCTGGGCGCTCGCCAGCGCCGCGCGCAGCTGATCGATTTCCTGCTGGCTCACGCCGCGCACCGACACCAGTCGTTCGGCGCGCGCCAGTTCGGTCCTGTTCAATTCACCCTGGGTTTTCGCGGCCAGCAGCTGCGCCTCCAGCCGCGCCGCCTCGGCGGCGAACGGGCGCGGGTCGATGGTGAACAGGCGCTCGCCCTTCTTGACCACCTGCCCCTCGCGGAAATGCACCTTGGTCAGCATGCCGGCCACGCGCGAACGGATGTCGACCGTGTCCGGCGCTTCCAGCCTGGCCGTGAATTCGTCGAACTCCTGCACCTCGCGCTGGACCACCGGCGCCACCGACACCGGCGGCGGACCACCGCCGTGCTGGCCGCCGTCATCGCCCTTGCCGCAGGCCGCCAGGGTGAGCACGAGGCCGCACATGAGGGAGGTTTTCGCCCAACGCGAGCGTGACAGTACGGCCAGAGTTTCCATCGTCGACTCCAAAAGGATGACAAGCGGTGAGTTGCTGGTTGATACTAAATTAAGAGTTGAATTCTGACAAAAAATTAATGGCCTGTCATCAACTTTGAGTAAAAAGGACTACAGCGCTCGGAAAACGCTGAATATCGTCTGGTTTCGTGTCCTACCCGGCCCCAAGTGCCACTCCTACGCCGCAGCCGATGTCCCGTGACAGAATCATCACATCGAGACAGGAGAAAAGACATGCCACAAAACGGCCCCGTGCACCTGAAAATCTACCGCTACGACCCCGACAGCGGAGAGCCGCCCCGCATGCAGGATTACACCGTGGAGGCTGGCTACAAGGGTACGATGGTGCTCGACCTGCTGATGCACATCAAAAGCGACGTCGACGACAGCCTGTCGTTTCGCCGCTCGTGTCGCGAAGGCGTGTGCGGCTCGGATGCGATGAACATCAACGGCAAGAACGGCCTGGCTTGCGTGGCGCCAATCTCGGAGACGCGCCAACCGATCATATTGCGACCGCTGCCGGGCGTGCCGGTGGTGCGCGACCTGATCGTCGATCTGAGCGAGTTCTGGATGCAGTACAACTCGATCAAGCCCTATCTGGTCAACGACGACCCGCCGCCCGAGCGCGAGCGCCTGCAATCGCCCGAAGACCGCGACAAACTAAACGGCCTGTACGAATGCATCCTGTGCGCCTGCTGCAGCACCGCCTGTCCCACGTTCTGGTGGAATCCGGACCGTTTCGTCGGCCCGGCCGGACTGCTGCAGGCCTACCGCTTCATCGCCGACACGCGCGACAGCATTCCGTCGGAACGGATCGACGATCTGAGCGACGCATACCGGCTGTTCCGCTGCCGCACCATCATGAATTGCACCGACGTTTGTCCGAAGGGACTCAATCCGGCGGCTGCGATCAGCAACATCCGCGATCTGCTGGTGCGGCGCATGATTTAGTCGTGCGCGAAGCGGGAGGAATTGACGCAGATCAATTTTTTTGACTTCAGACTTCGCACACCTACTGCTGCGACGCCGTCGCGCTGTGCGACAGCACGGTGTGCGCGATCTCGTACGCGATGCTCACCAGCCTGATACAACAGCGCAGCGACCTGCTGCTGCGCTTTCACGCGCTGTTCGGCACCGAGCTGGCGCGCCAGCAGAAGAATATGCTATTGCTCGGCAACGCCAAGGCGCCGCAGCGGCTGGCCGCTTTTTTGATGGACCTGGCGACCGGCCACGAGGCGCCGGAGCCGCCGGCGGCGGCGTTCGAACTGCGCATGTCGCGCGACGACATCGCATCCCACCTGGGTCTCGCGCTGGAAGGCGTGAGCCGTCAACTGACGCAGTTCCGCGCGGCCGGCCTGCTGGAAGTCCAGACGCCGCATCGAGTTACTCGACGCCGATGCCCTGCGGGCCATCGCCATTTCTTCATAGAAGACAGCATTGAGCCGGACCGTTTACGGGCTTTCGCTCTGGCGGACGATGTCCAGGAAGGCGGCGACTAATTTACTGCTTTCGCCGTTGCGCGTGACCGCCACCACCGTGGTGCTGGAATGGATATCGCGCACCGGGATGAAGGCAACGTCGTTGCGCTTGTTGTCGGCGATCGAACGCCCCACCAGGGTCGCGCCCAGCCCCGCGCTCACCAGCGCCAGTGCGGTGTAGATCTCCACCGCGCCATATGCGACCTTCGGCTCGGCGCCGCCGGCAGCCTTCAATATCGCCACGATCTGCTGCCCGAAGGGGCTGAGCGGATCTTTCGGGTACAGGATGAACGGCACCTCGGCCAGCGCCGCTGCCGTCAGCGATTTGCGTCGCGCCAGCGGATGATGGACCGGTAGCGCCGCCACCAGCGGATCATCCAGCTTGACCGCGTGCGTCAGATCGTCCGGCGCCTCGAAGTCGCCGATGAAACGCGACAATCCTACATCGATTCGGTTTTGCCGCAATTGCGCCGGTTGGTATTCGGACAGCGCCTCCACCAGGTCGAGCTGCACCTGCGGATACGCCGCGCGAAACCGCCGTATCACTCGGGGCAGCAGCGAGAAAGTCGCCGAACGCGTGAATCCGATCGATAGCCAGCCGCCGCTGCCGCTGGCGATGCCGCGCGCCTCGCTATCGAGCCGCGACATCTGCTGCAGCAGCTCCTTTGCGCGCGGGTAGAAGAACTTCCCAAGGTCCGTCAGGGCCATCGGCCGCCGCGAGCGGTCGAACAACTCTCCACCCAGCTGCGACTCCAACTGCGCCAGCTGCATGCTGATGGCGGTCGGCGCGACAAACAGGCGTTCGGCGGCATTGGCCGCACTACCCGCCTCCACCACTTCGCAGAAGTACCGCATCGTCTTTATGTTCATTTTTATTGATCCTATACTCAATAATCGATGTTTGATATCTAAATCACTTTATATAAAACTCCTTGCATGGTCAACAAGGAGACAAAAATGAACCATCCAATCACCGCCGAACTGCTGGCGCAGGCGCGCGGCCTGACGACCGCCGAAATATCCGACGCGCTCGATTTCTTCAAATTGTCTGGCAGCGCACCTGGCATCCACGCCATCGCCGGTCCCAAGCACATCGTCGGCATCGCCTTCACCGTGCGCTTCGCGCCGGTCGACACCAGCGTCCCCGGAACCGTGGGCGACTACCTCGACGACATGCCGGCCGGCGCGGTCGCCGTGCTCGATAACGGCGGCCGGACCGACTGCACCGTCTGGGGCGGGATCATGAGCCAGATCGCTGCCAGGCGCGGCATCGCCGGCACCGTCGTCAATGGCGTATGCCGCGACACCGCCGAAGCCGACCAAGCAGGCTACCCGCTGTACGCGGCCGGCCGCTTCATGCGCACCGGCAAAGACCGCGTGCAGGTCGACGCCGTCGGCGGCGCCGTCACCCTGGGCGACATCCGCGTCGTCGCCGGCGATCTGGTGGTGGCGGACCAGGATGGGGTTGTCGTCGTCCCCGCCGCCCGCGCATGCGAAGTAATCGGGCGCGCGCTATCGATGCAGCAGATCGAACAACGCATCGTCGCCGCCGCGCTGGACGGCATGCCGCTTTGCGAAGCGCGCCGCCGCTTCGGCTATCACACGCTGCAACGCCAGCCCCAAACATAAACCAACGAAAAGGAGACACCCACCATGAGCCAGATCAGTCCCGATATCAGTCTCGATACCCTGCGCGGCTTGCGCGAGCTCGGCGCCGCCACCGTGCACGAAGCCCAGGGCGGCAAAGGTGCGCTCGACAGCGGCATGAAACCCATCGACGCCGCCATGCGCGTCGCCGGCCCCGCTTTCACGGTCGACGCCCGCCCCGCCGACAACCTGATGCTGCACTACGCCATGCTCAAGGCCAGGCCGGGCGACGTGCTGGTGGTCGACGCCAAGGGATTCCTCGAAGCCGGTGTTTGGGGCGACGTCTTCACCGAGCAGGCCTTGAAGATGGGCCTTGCGGGACTGGTGATCAACGGCGCCGTGCGCGACGCCGCCGCCATCATCGCCGCCGGCTTCCCCGTGTTCGCGCGCGGCCTGTCGATCAAGGGCACCGGCAAGCACCAGCCGGGCCGCATCAACGTCCCCGTCGTTATCGGCGACGTGGAAATCCAGCCGGGCGACATCGTCATCGGAGACCAGGACGGCCTGGTGGTCGTGGCGCGCAAGGACGCGGACGCGGTGCTCGCGGCGGGCCGCGCCCGCGAAGCAAAGGAAGCGGCCTACCGCGAGCGGATCAGAAACGGCGCCACGACCGTCGATCTACTGGACCTTGCCGAGACGTTGCAGCGCCTGAATTTGCGCTAATCCCAGCGATCCATAAAAACACAACAAACCAGGAGACATCATGCATAGCAAATCCATGACGGTGGAGGGCACCGTTCGTCCAACGAAATACCGCTGGTTCGTCGCCGCGCTGTTCTTCGTCATCTACACGATCGCCGCCGCCGACCGCGCCAACCTTGGCGTCGCCCTGCCTTTCCTGCGCAAGGAATTTGCGATGACCAATACCGAAGCCGGTGGCCTGGTCAGCCTGTTCCTGATCGCCTACGGACTGGCGCAGCTGCCATCGGCCTGGCTACTGTCGCGGTTCGGTATCCGCAAGGTGTTCACGATCTCGATGATACTGACGTCGATCGCCACCGGACTGACCGGCATGGTCGGCTCCCTCCTGGCGTTGAAAGTCTGCCGCCTCGCGCTGGGCGTGGCCGAAGGACCACTGCCGATCGGCGTCACCTCCACCATCAACAATTGGTTCCCGGCGCGTGAAAAAGGCACGGCCACCGGCATCTTCCTGTCATCCGTCAAATTCGGTCCGGTGATTACGCCCATCCTCGGCGCCGCGATCATCGCCGCATGGGGATGGAAAGAGGTGTTCATCCTGTTCGCCATCCCCGGCGTTTTCCTGTCGGTGCTGTGGTATTTTTTGGTCGCCAACCAGCCATCGGAGAGCCGCTTCGTCAACAGCGCGGAACTGGCGTGCATCACCGACGATGGCGTCGGCGGCAATAGCCGCAGCCAGGGCGCGGCGTCGAAACCGATTCCATGGCTCGACAAACTGATACGCGTGCGCGACGAAAAGGTCTTGGACACCACCGGCGGCGTGCTCAAATCGTGGAACATCATCGGCTGCGCGCTGGGCTACTGCTGCCAGTTGGGTATTTCCAGCGTGCTGCTGGCATGGATACCGACGTATCTGCTGACGGTCAAGAACTTCTCGGTGATGAATATGGGCTTTGTGGCGGCGGCGCCCTGGGTCGGCGCGGTGGTCGGCAACATCCTCGGCGGCCTGTTCGCCGACCGTGTACTCGACAAGCGCCGCAAACCGGGCATGCTGATTTCCGCAGCGTCGACGGCCATCATGATGTACGCCTTGATCAACGCGCCGGCAGACCCGGTCACCTATGGCTTCCTGCTGTTCCTGACCGGGATCTTGCTGAGCATAGGCTACTCCGCCTACATGGTGTATCCGATGGCGTTCGTCTCAAAGGAGAAATTCCCCACCGCGAACGCGGTGGTGAACATGGGCGGACAACTGGGCGGCGCCGCCACCCCGTGGATCGTCGGCATGCTGCTCGATAGCCTGGGCTGGGACTATGTGTTCGGCTTCATGGCCGCGATATCGTGCCTCACCTTCCTGGTGGTGCTGACGATTTCGGAGCCGTTGAAGTTGCGTCAGTAATCCCGGGTCATCGTACCTTGATGACGACCTTCCCCTTCGACCTGCCTGTTTCGACGTATGCCAACGCTTCCCTGGTCTGCGCGAACGGGAACACGCGGTCGATCACCGGGCGGATGGCGCCGGCGTCGATCAGTTCCGCGAGCTGCCGCAGCTGCTCCCCGCTGGCGCGCATGTACAGGAAGGAATAGCTGACGCCGGCCGCCCGGGCCTTGCTGCGGATGCCGTAACTGAGCATGCGCATCACCAGCCCCACCAGCGGGTTCACGCCGCGCGCCTTGGCGAAGTCGGGGTCAGGCGGCCCGGCGATGCCGACGACTTTCCCACCCGGCTTGATTACGCCCAGCGATTTTTTCTGCGTCACGCCGCCCTGCGAATCGAGCACCAGATCGTAGTCGCGCAGCCGCAGCGAGAAATCATCCTTCTTGTAGTCGATGACGATATCGGCGCCCAGCTGTTTGAGCATGGCGGCGTTGGCCGCGCTGGCGGTCGTCGCCACCGTGGCGCCCACATGCTTGGCCAGCTGGATCGCGACCGTCCCCACCCCGCCGGTGCCGGCGTGTATCAACACCTTCTGTCCCTTCTTCAAATGGCCTTTTTCGATCAGCGCCTGCCACGCGGTCAGGGCGACCAGCGGCATCGCCGCCGCCTGTTCCATCGAAAGCGTCTTCGGCTTGAGCGCCAGCGCATCCTCCTTGATCGCGATGTATTCGGCAAACGTGCCGATGCGGTTGTCGTCGGGCCGCGCATACACTTCGTCGCCGACATTGAAGCGCCGTACGCCAGCGCCCACCCGGACCACCACGCCGGCCATGTCGTTGCCGAGGATGAGCGGCATGCGATACGGCAGCAGCAGTTTGAATTCGCCATCGCGGATTTTCAGGTCCAGCGGGTTGACGCTGGCGGCGTGGATCTGCACCAGCACGTCGTCCTCCCCCAGCTCCGGCTCGGGCATTTCGCCGGCGCGCACCACATCGGCCTTGCCGTAACGGTCAATAATGAATGCCTTCATGTCTCTCTCCGATGATCGTTTTTATTCCAGCACGGCGGCGACAGGGGCCACCGCCGGCTGCGCATCGAGCTTCATATCCTTGCGTATCGCCGCCTCCACCAGCGCGGCCGGTGCGAACCGTCGCAGCGCCCGCAGGCGCGCGGCCACCGCACCCGCCGTGTAGCGCACTTTCGGACGCGCGTCGCGCGCCGCCTTCAGCACCGTCTCGGCCACCAGCTCCGGGCGGTCGGCCTTCGCCATCGCTTGCTTCACGAAGTCCGCCAGCGAGGCGCGCAGTGCGCGGTACTCGGGCAGTTGGGCGTCGGCCTGCAACTGGTTGGCGTCGAACGGCGTATTCACATACGCCGGCTCGATCAGCGACACGCGCACTCCCTGGGTGCGCAGCTCCTGGTCCAGCGACTCCGAATAGGCTTCGACCGCATGCTTGGTGGCGCAATACAGCGCCGCATACGGTATCGCCACCAACCCGAGCACGGAACTGATGTTGAGGATGCGTCCCTCGCGCTGGCGGCGCATGTGCGGCAGCACCGCGCGCGTCATGCGCACCAGGCCGAAGAAGTTGGTATCGAAAATGGCCTGCGCCTGTTCCATGCTGCTTTCCTGCGCGGCCGCCGGCGCCACGCCGAAACCGGCGTTGTTGACCAGCAGGTCGATGCGCCCGTGACGGCTCATCACCTCGGCCACCAGCGCCGCCACCGATGCATCGCTGGTGACGTCCAGCGCCAGCATCTCGAACCCGCGCTTCGCTGCCGACGTCCCCTTGCGGCTGGTGCCATAGACTTTATAACCGGCTTGGGCCAGCAACTCGGCCGTCGCCTCGCCGATTCCCGACGATGCGCCGGTAACGATTGCAATCTTGTCGTTCATGGTGATTCCCTCATTGCGTGGCCATTGCTGGCGGCCGGTACAAAATATGACGATCGTCATATTATTCTTTAAAAAAAACGGCCGTCATGGCCGCTGCCTGGCGGACGATATCAGTCGCCCACCGGTGAAAAATACTTGAGCGCCGCGTCCCGCAGCGATGTCGCCAGCGCCGGATCGTCCACCGCCCGCGCCAGCACCACCGTGCCGACCATCGCGCTGATCCTCACCATCGCCTCGTCGTGGGCGCTGCGACCATCGCCTGCGGCGCCGTCTTTCGCCATCTGGCCCGCCACCATATCGATCAACTGCCGGATGTGGCGGGTGGCCACGTGCCGCACCTCCGGCGCCTGGCGATGCATCTCCGAGCCCAGCGCGGAAACCGCGCAACCCTGTTCGACGCCGTTCAAATGTTCGTCCGACAGATACGCCTGCGTTAGCGCCTGCACGCCGTGTCCCTGCGGCGCGGCCTCGAAGACCTGGGCCGTCCACCCCAGCGCCTCGGCGCGGGCGCGGTCCGCCGCTTCGGCCAGCAACGCTTCGCGCGAGTCGAAGTGCGCGTAGAAGCCGCCGTGCGTCAGACCGGCTTCCTTCATGATGTCCGCCACGCCGGTGCCGTCATAGCCACTGCGGCGTATCACCCGCGACGCCACTCCCACGATGCGCTCGTGCGTCACTTCCTTGCGGGCCTGGGTCGCGCGCGTTTGTGGGGCCTTGGCCTTGGCTTTGGCTGAGGGTATGGACTTATTCGGCATGACGATCATCATATACCATTTTCCGACAACGCGCCAAGCCGGCGTTATTGTGATGATTATGCTTGGGCGGGCGGCAAGACGAAGTCGGGATACTTCTCGCGCAGCGCATCGAGCTCCGACAGCGTGCCGGACAAATGGCGGCGCACCTCGTTGCGGGCCAGCTCCGAGTCGCCGGCGGCGATGGCGCCGGCGATCTGTCCATGGTCGTCCAGGATCCGCTGCGCCTTGCTGTTGAGGGGCAGATGCAGGCGGCGCAGCCGATCCAGGTTGCCGCTCAGGCGCCGCACCAGATGCCACAGGTCGGCAACGTCGGCGGCCATGTACAAGGTCTGGTGGAATTCGAGGTCGGCGCGGGCGAAGCTTTCCAGATCGCCGCGCTGAAGGGCCAGGCGCTGGCGCGCCAGCAGGTCGGCCAGTTCGCCGTCCAGCGTCGGTGGCCGGCGCCCGCACAACTGGTGCGCCGTTTCCAGCTCCACCGACAGCCGCAGCACGTGCGCCTGCCTGGCCGAGGTCAGGTCGATCGCGCTCACACGCGTCAGGTGCTGGGGATAGATATCCACCAGCCGCTCCTCCTCGAGGCGCAGCAGCGCGTCGCGGATCGGCGTGATGGACAGCTTGAAGTAATCGGCCAGTTGCTGCCGCGCGAGCACGGTGCCCGGCTCCAGCACATTGGTGACGATCTTCTCGC
This sequence comes from Duganella sp. AC917, assembly GCF_979258245.1. NCBI lineage: Bacteria > Pseudomonadati > Pseudomonadota > Betaproteobacteria > Burkholderiales > Oxalobacteraceae > Duganella > Duganella sp. AC917. The sequence continues at coordinate 908,521 of NZ_OZ409848.1, read as the reverse complement.
GCAGATGTTCAAACACTTGCGCGGTGGCGTTACGCGTGCGGTCCAACAAAAAAGCGCCTGGCAGCGATTGCAAAGCCATAGAGGGGGGACTGGCGGGTGATAAGGGCTCATATATTAACATATCAGCATCGGTATCCAGCCCCTCGAGCGGCGTCACGGCGCCCGGTAAAACTCGATTTCGACGATGGACAGCACGCCTTTCGGCGTGGTGTTGGCGCCGGTGTCGACGATCGCCTGATTCGCCACCTCGGTCATCTTGACGGTGTTGCCCTCCTCGGCCACGCCGTTCAGCTCCACCTTGACCACGCTGCCACGGCGCGGCTTGAGCGGCAGGGTCACGTAGCCCAGGCTTTTCGGCGTCATGCCGGAGAAGACCTCCTCGCCATCGACCGAGATCCTGATCGGGTAGCTGCGTTCGCGCCAGCCGGACAGCTTGAGCGCGACCTCGCTTAACGTGGCCGGCTGCGCCAATCGATACGTGATCGCTGGCGCCCCCTCGCCCGGCTTGCTGACCCACTTGGTGGTTTCGTCATCGTCGTAGGAGTTGGCCACATCGGCCGCGTTGCTGGCCGCTTCGGCCGATGCCGGTTGCACCGCCACCCGCGTCACCTTGTACGACGGTGTCGCGGGCGTCGGCCCGCGCTCCAGATGCAGCGGCAAGTCCGCTCCCGGCATACGCTGCGACAAGCCGTTCACCGATGCCGCCGGCAGCGACGCGAGCGACAGCTCGGCGCCCACCAGACCGGGCGCGCTGGCGCGCACGACGACCTTGCCGGCCTGCGTGGCGCTGCGTATCAGCACCCGGTTGACGCCACCCTCGACCGGCAAGGTCTTGGCCAGCACGTGGTTATTGGGCCCCTGCGCAATACCGCCCCGCCATTCGGCCGGCCCTTGCAGATCGAAGCTGACGGTATCCAGCGCCACCGGATTGCGGCGTCCCTGCGCATCGAACACCTCCACCTGCACCAGCGCCAGATCGGCGCCGTCGGCCTGCCAGCCGGACGGCGACACGATAGGCGTGAGCTTGAGCGCGGCCGGCGCGCCCGCCGTCGCCAGCACGGCTTCGCATACCTGCTTGCCGGCGGCGTCGAAGCCGAGCGCTTTCAATTCGCCCGGCTGCCACGCCACGTCGTCGAAGGTGAACAGGAACCGCTCGCTCTGGCGGCCCTGCCCGACCGGCTTGCCGTTCAAGCGCAGCTCCACCTTGTCGGCGCTGGAAATCACCGTCACCGCCTTGCTGGCGCCAAGCTGGTAGTTCCAATGACCGACGATGTGGGCGCGCGGCTTCTCGACATCGACCCAGCCATCCCACATGACCTGGTGCGCGTAGAAGCCGTCCTTCGGTATGCGCATCGCATCGACCTCGCCGCTGCGGCGGTAGTTTTCGGCGCCGCGATGGTGGGTGTTACTGTCGGAGAAAATGATATTCACGCCGCCCGACGACACCCGCGTGCCGGTGCCGGGCCGTTCGCGCCAGTAGTCGTACCAGCGCTTGACGTTCTCGATCGCGTGGGTGTCCTGGTTGCGGTTGTAGATGCTGGCGTCCTGCCCCTTGTGCAGCGGACCGTCGCCATCCTTGTGAAACGGCGGCGTCAGAGTGTCCCAGAACTTGCGCGCGCCCTCGTCGCGGGAATACTCCATGGCCCACATCGGGATGCGCGCGCTCTTGTTCACGTACAGCATCTCGCCGCCATATTCGGCCACCTGCTGCACGCGCGCGCTCAGCATTTCGCGGCTGCCGGAGGCGCGTCCGCCATGCGGGTCGAACTGGTCGCGCAGCGCCTTCATCTCCAGCATGTGCGCCTCGCTCACGCCACGGTTGCCGCTCTCGTAGAAGATGATGCTCGGGCTATTGCGGTTGTAGACGATCGCGTCGCGCATCACTTCAATGCGCTGCTCCCAGCGCCGGCCGGTCACGTCGGCCTCCGAATCTCCCGCCGGCATGGCCTGCATCAATCCAAGCCGGTCGAGCGATTCGACATCCTGCTTCCACGGCGTGATATGCATCCAGCGTATCAGGTTGGCGTTGCTGGCCAGCGCCAGGCCGTTGCTGTAATCGCTTAGCCAGGCGGGCACCGACATGCCGACCGCCGGCCACTCGTTGGAGGTGCGCTGTGCGTATCCCTTCATCTGCAGCACCCGGTCGTTCAGCTTGACCATGCCGTCGGCGAAGCCGGTCTTGCGGAAACCGGTGCGCGTCGTCAGCTCGTCGACCGGCTTGCCGTCGACCTTGAGGATGGTCTGCACGTCATACAGATAGCCGTAGCCCCAGCTCCAGAAGTGCAGATCCTTAACCGGCGCGCTGGCCTTGACGACCGTCGTCGCACCCGGCGCCAGCGTCTGCGCCGGCGAACTGAAAGCGGCCACCTGTCGCCCTTCCCGGTCGCGTATGCGCACCTCGTAGGTGAAGGTGCGCGGCCGGTCGTATTCGTTGCGCACCTGCGATTCGGCCATCACCGTCGCCCGGCGTGCGGGAATATCGAAGTCGCTGGCGTACACGTAGACGCCGGTGGTGCCCAGGCTCGAATATAGCGGCAAGGTCTGATACAGCTTGTCCGTCACATGCAGGCGCACGTTCTTCGACAGGCCGCCGTAGTTGGCGTTGAAGTTCTTGTCCGACCATTGATAGCGCTGGCCGGTGGCCTTCTCGCGGTAGTCCCAGCTGTTATCCGTGCGCACGGCCACCGTGTTCTCGCCGTCGACCAGCGCGGCGGTGATGTCGAAGCCGAAGGCGTTGATGCCGTTCTCGTGCAACCCCATGCGCTTGCCGTTGACGGTCACCTCGGCGGCCTGGCGCGCGCCCTCGAATTCGAGGAACACCTTTTGTCCGCGCACCGACGCCGGCAAGGTGAAACGCTTGCGGTACCAGGCCACGCCGGTCGACTGGTCGACGATATCCTTGGCAAAGGCGTCGTCCTCGTTCCAGGCACGCGGCAAGGTGACGCGCTTCCACGCCTGGTCGTCGAAGCCGGCTTGCGCGGCGTCGGCCGGATCGGCGACGGCGAGACGCCAGTCGGAATTGAAGTTGTAGGTCAGGCGCTCGGCCTGCGCCGGGAACGGCAACGCGATGCAGCAGGTGATCAAGAACGCCGGCAGGGTCGTGGCCGGGAAACGTCGACGGGTCATATGCGCTTTCGATGGGGATAGGGCCGACACCACGCCGCCCGCACTAAAATATTAGCATTTTAGTGCGAACAGAAAAGCCCTCCTGACGCATTGATCAACAAGCTGAGCAAAGCGCCGTCGGCACCACCGGCTTACGTGGCCATCACGTCGTCCAGCAACTCCATCAGCTTGCCGAAATTGACCGGTTTGACCAGATAGCGGTCGAAGTGGCCTTTGCCGCCGGCCTTTTCTTCGACATTGCCGTAGCCGGTGACCGCGATCAGCCGCGCCCCGGCCGTGTGGGCCTGTTCGCGCAGGCGACGCGCCAGTTCGTGGCCATCGATGTCCGGCATGCCGATATCGAGCAGGAACACGTCCGGCACCCGCTCCGCCGGGATGGCCAGCGCCGCGCGCGGGCTGGTCATCTCCTCGACGCTATGGCCGACCGCGCGCAGGCAGGTGGCCAGCGTCCACGCGGCATCGGCGTTGTCGTCGACCACGACGATGCGCAACGCCTGCTCCGTGTGCGGGGCCAGCCCGCCGGCGGCGCCGTTGTCCGCATCGACCACCTGATGGCGCGGCAGCCGAACTTCGAACACGCTGCCGGCGCCGGTGCCGCCGCTACTTGCGGTCACACGCCCGCCGTGCAGCTCGACCAGGCTTTTGACGAGCGGCAGGCCCAATCCCAGCCCGCCCTGCGCCCGGTCCGGCGTGCGCGCCCCCTGGACGAACAACTCAAACACGTGCGGCAGCAGGTCGGCGGCGATGCCGGCGCCGTTGTCGGCCACCGCCACAACCACTTCGCCGTCGTCGACACGCAGCGCCAATTCGATCGCGCCCCGGACCGGGGTGTATTTGGCAGCGTTGTTGAGCAAGTTGGCCAGCACCTGCACCAGCCGCTTTTCGTCGCCGATCACCTGCGCCTGCTCATAGGTGATCTGCGTGCTCACCTTGTGACCGCGCGTTTCGATCAGCGGGCTGACCTGTTCCATCGCGGCGGCGACCACCTGCTTGCAATCGACCACGGTTTTGCCCAGCTCCACCATGCCGCGCGTGACGCGCGAGACGTCGAGCAGATCGTCCAGCATGGCCGACATATGCCGCGCCTGGCGCGACAACACCTCGCTCATGCGGGCGATGCGCGCCGGCTCGGGCGGCGCGATCGCCAGCAAATCGGCGGCGGCGGTGATCGGCGCCAGCGGATTGCGCAGCTCGTGCGCCAGCATGGCGAGGAACTCGTCCTTCTGCTGGTTGCTGCGCGCCAGCTCGGCCTGGATGCGCTTGGTGTCGCTGATGTCGATGGTGATGCCGTCGAAGCGGGTCGGCGCGCCGTCGCGGTCGTAGTAGGCGCGGCCCTTGGCGCGCAGCCAGCGCTGGCGTCCGTCGGGCGCGAGCACGCGGTACTCGACGTCGTAACCGGTCCTGTTGGCGACGCTGGCGTCGACGGCGGCGCGCGTGTGCTCGCGATCGTCGGGATGGATCAGGCTGTAGAACAAATCGAAATCGATGTCGGCGTCTTCGGGCAGGAAGAAATGCTCGTTGCACTTGTCGTTCCAGTAGATTTTAGCGAGCGGCATGGGGCAGTAGAACGTGCCCAGTTCACCGGCCGCGACAGCCAGCTCCAGGCGTTCTCCCGCCTCGGTGGCGCGCGCCTCGGCCATGCGGCGGCGGCCCTCGCCTTCGCGCATCAGTTCGGCCAACTGCCGCAAGTCCTGCAACGAACGTGTCAACAGCGCCGGCTGGCTGCTCACGGCCGGCCCCTCCTCGCTCGCCAGGATGGCCGTCAGGTCGTAGACACGGTGCAGGATATAGCGTACCCCGCCGTCATCGCAGTGCACCGGAATGTTGGTCGGCAGCCAAGACTTGACGACAAAGCCGTCGCCATTCCGGTCCGGCACGTCGTAGCGCTGCACTTCCATCGCGTGCGTGCGTCCGGTGCGCACCACCGAATCAAGCGAGGCGCGCAACCGCACCGGCCCTTCGGCTTGCGGGGTATCGCCGGGAAACGCCTCAAACAATGGCCGGCCGATCAGATCGGCACGGCTGGTCAGGGTGGCGGCGAGGTATTCGTCGGAGGCGTGGAGGATAACGAAATCCGGACTGGTGTCGAGCACGAGGATAGCAAACGGCAACGCTTGCACGATAAGGGAAGTCTCAGGCGTCATGCGGATTTCTTTGAAGAATGCAGCGTTGACCGTACGCTTTATTGGGTACAGGAAAGTGTCTAATTGTAGCATTCGGGCACTCAACTGTTGGGTAACGCGACCTACACGGACACAGGAAATGGTCCTACATCGGATTGATGAGCACGCGTCTACTATGGCTTCACAGCAAAGCTTTTCCAACGCTAAATGTTATCCAAACACATTAGCTAACCCCATGCGGTCCAACCCAGGAGACGATGATGAGCAAACCAACCCAAGGCGGCAAAAACGGCGGCAACAGCAAAGTGGAAGAAACCGGCACCGCCAAGAACGCTGGCAACAGCAGCAGCGGGAAAGGCAACAGCCAATCGGCCGGCGCCGGCAGCAAGGCATCGTCGACCGGATCATCGGCGAAACCGGCCGGCAAGGCATCGACCGGATCGAAATCCAAGTAATTCCAGATACCTACAGCTCACTTACCGATACGAGGCAACCAATATGACTACCCCTACCACCGCAAAGAGCAAGGCGACGCGCGCGCCGCAAGGCACCGATTCCATCGACGCGATCGAACTGCTGACGCAGGATCACAAGACCGTCAAGGAACTGTTTGAAAAATACGAGAACCTGAGCGATCGTTCGACCGCCAGCAAGAAAAAGCTCGCCACGCAGATCTGCCTGGAACTGACCAAGCATGCCACCGCAGAGGAAGAAATCTTCTACCCTGCCGTGCGCGAAGCCAACGGCGATACCGAGGACCTGGTCGACGAGGCGACCGTCGAACATGCTTCCGCTAAAGACCTGATCGCGCAAATCCTGGCGATGGAACCTGGCGACGATCTGTACGACGCCAAGGTCAAGGTGCTGTCGGAACAAATCGAGCATCACGTCGAGGAAGAAGAGAGAGAAATGTTCCCGAAGGCGCGCAAAGCCAAACTGGATATGGCCGCGCTGGGCGAAGCCATCGCCGCCCGCAAGGAAGAAGTGGAACTGCCGCTTCCTTCGTTGCCGCACTAAGTAAAACTGTAGCAAACGCGTGCGGCGGTGTGGCGGCATCGACCGCTGTCACCCCCACGCGACGCCTGATGCTTATGTCAGCATTAGCGCATCGATATCCCTTCCTCGATCTCCCAGCTCCCCTACCTTTTTGAACCTGTCCCGGTGAAGCGAACTCATCAATTTTTGATTTGTCTCTCGCTTGCAACGTGATTGTTTTGCAGAACGAGAAATTGACGCTGGATAGCAACGGGATTGCATCTTCAGTCTGCAGTCTGCTTGCTTTCGCTCGCCGTAGAGTTTCTTCAAGGCTACACTTAGGTGATAGGCCATGCGCTCTGGAGATAACCAACGGACGCACGCCACAAGGGCAATCGCCAGCGAGATGCCATCCGCAACTACTCCACGGTTCAGTTTTGACAGGTTAGGCAATTATGCAAAGTTCTATTGAAGAAATCGGTACTTGCGATTCACGTTTAAGTATCGCCATGTCGGTGCTGGACGCCATTAACCGCAGTCAGGCGTTGATCGAGTTCGATCTGCACGGCGTTGTCACCCACGCCAACGAAAATTTCCTTAATGCCATGGGCTACACGCTTGGCGAGGTCGTCGGCAAGCACCATCGCATGTTTTGTACACCCGAGTTCGCAGCGTCCGACACATACCGCGACTTGTGGCTGGAACTGGCGGCGGGCCATCCCAGCAGCGGCGAATACATGCGCCTGCACAAAAGCGGCCAGCCGGTGTGGTTGCAGGCCTCGTACAATCCCGTCATCGGTCCCGACGGCAAGCCGTTCAAGGTCATCAAGTTCGCCACCGACATCACCGAGCAGACGCTGCGCAACGCCGACTTCGAAGGCAAGATGATCGCCCTCGACCGCGCGCAGGCGGAGATCGAGTTCGACCTGACCGGTCGCATCCTGCACGCCAACGATAACTTCCTCAAGACCATGGGTTACGAGCGCGACGAAGTGGTCGGCAAGCACCATGCGATCTTCTGCGAAGCCGCTTACGCGCGCTCGCACGAGTACCGCAGCTTCTGGTCACAATTGGCCCAGGGCGAGTTCCACGCCGGCGAGTTCAAGCGCTTCGGCAAGCAAGGCAATGCGATCTGGATCCAGGCGACCTACAACCCGATCTTCGGCGCCGACGGCAAGCCGTTCAAGGTGGTTAAGTTCGCCACCGATATCACGGCCGAGAAAATGCGCAACGCCAATTTTGAAGGCAGAAACCAGGCGGTCGACCGTGTCCAGGCCGTCATCGAGTTCGACCTGCACGGCAAAGTACTCTCGGCCAACGACAACTTCCTCGGCGTCATGGGTTATACGCTCGACGAGGTGCGCGGCCAGCACCACCGCATGTTCTGCGACCCCGCCTTCTCCCATTCGCCCGAGTATGTGGCGTTCTGGGAGCGCCTCGGACGCGGCGAATTCAACGCCGGCGAGTACCAGCGCGTCACCAAATCGGGCAAGGAGGTATGGATATTGGCCTCCTACAACCCGATCTTCGACGCCGAAGGCAAACCGGTGAAAGTGGTCAAGTTCGCCACCGACATCACCACGCAGAAAATGCTCAGCGCCGAGACCAAGGGCAAGCTCGACGCGCTGGGCCGCTCGCAAGCGGTCATCGAATTTGACATGCGCGGCAACATCACCGCGGTCAACGACAACTTCCTGCGCACGATGGGCTACGTCGAAGGCGAAGTGGTGGGCCAGCACCACAGCATGTTCTGCGACGGCGATCTGGTCAAAAGCGCCGAATACCGGAATTTCTGGGCCAACCTTGGCCAGGGCGAGTTCCAGTCGGGCCGCTTCAAGCGGGTCGGCAAGCACGGGGCCGAGATCTGGATCGTGGCCACCTACAACCCGATTCTCGACATCAACGGCAAAGCCTACAAGGTGGTCAAGTTCGCCATGGACGTGACCGAGCAGGTCAAGCGGGAAGAAGTGGTCACGCAAAAGGTCAGGGCCATTTCCAGCGTGCTGGGCGAGCTGACCTTGTCGATCGCCGGCATCGCGCAGGGTTCCCAGCACAGCGCCGGGCTGGCAGGCCAGACCCAGTCCGAGGCGGCCGACGGCAGCAAGCTGCTGGCGCGTTCCAAGGACGCGATTGTCGCCATTCAGCAATCGTCGGGCGCGGTGCATGAAATTATCGACACCATCAGCGACATCGCCGGCCAAACCCACCTGCTGGCGTTTAACGCGGCGATCGAGGCCGCCCGCGCCGGCGAGCACGGCTACGGCTTCTCCGTGGTCGCCAACGAGGTGCGCAAGCTGGCGGAAAAATCGGCAGTGGCCACCCGCGAAATCGCCAAGCTGATCAACGAGACCGTCAACCGCGTCGGCGAAGGCACGCGGTTGTCTGGCGACGTCGAGGCGGCCTTCGAGCGCATTGTCGAATCGGTGGCCAAAACCAGCGCGTCGATCGACCAGATCCACGCATCGACGTCGGCACAGGCGTCCGCGACGCAGGACGCCTCGTCGCTGCTGACGGAGCTGGAAAGCATGGCCACGGAGCGCTAAGGCATGACGGCTATCGAATCGACCCCGGCAGTGCGCCTGGCGGTGGCTGCGGTCGGAGGGATCAACATCGGCGTCGCCATCGACGCTGTGCTGCACGCCATTCCCGCCAAGGGCGCGCTGACCGCACTGCCACGGCGGCAGGGCGCGCTGTGCGGCGTGGCCGAGCACGTCGGGCGGCTGGTGCCCGTGGTCGACCTGGCGCGCTGGGTGGAACTGGGGGCGCCGCAGCCGGACGTGGAAGTTGCCGAGCGCGTCATGATGCTCAGCGACGGCCGGCGTACCATCGGCCTGAAGGTCGACAGCATCCGTGGCCTGACCGACGTCGATGGGCAGACACTTTCGCGAGTCCATCACGACGACGACAGCGAGGAAGTGTTCCACACCGTCGTCAAGTCGGCGGATATGGGACTGGTGCTCAGCATCCTCGATGTCGGCCGGTTGATTGCCCTGGCGTCGGCCTGGCATGAATCCAAAGACGGCGGCGCCGTCGGCGCGCCATCGGCTCCACAAACGCAGCAGGAAGATCGGAAGGTGTTGAGCGCGCTGCTGGCGGTGGGTGATGCGAAGGTCGCGCTGCCGGCGGCCGAGCTGGCCGAGGTCATCCCGCTGCCCGAACTGCTCGCGGTCGGCACGGCCGGCAGCAATCGCTATTGCAAGTGGCGCGACCGCACCATCCCCGTCGTCAACGTCGGCGCCCTGCTCGGCCAGGCTGACGCCGCACAAACCGGGCTGTTGGCGATCGTGCAGCGCGACGGACTGACCCTCGGCTTGCTGGTGAGCGAAGCGATCGAACTGCGGCCGTTGTCGGCCGCCGGCGCGGGCGTGGTGGACGGCGGCATAGCGGCCACCATTTTCGAGGAAGGCACGGGGGCCATCCAGATCATCGATACGGGATTGCTGTTTGCGATGACGCCGGAGGCCAGCATCAGCAGAAGCGCCGCGCCGGCGCAGGACAAGCGAGAAGCGCAGCGGGCTAACACCAGCGCCTACATCGTGTTTCAGACGGAACAACCGTTTGCGGCGGCGATCGACACGATGGAAGAGATCTTGCCGCTGCGCGCCGAGCACATGGACGGATCGGAGCGTTTGTCGGCCAATATCGCGTGGCGCGGACAGGCGGTGCGGCTAGTGGACTTGCGCACGTCGCCCGAGCCGCTGTCGGCCAAGCCGACCGCACGCATCATCGTGGTGAAGGGGCCCACCGGGCACGCGGGATATGTGGTGCGGCATGTGTTGCTGCTGATACCACCGCATACGGGCTGGCTATACCGGATGGCGCTGGCCGGCGCCGGGCAGGTGGAATTCATCACCACCGGCGAGGGCAGCGATCGGGTCAGCTACCGCACCATCGACCTGGCAAACATGCGTTAACTGATCAACCTTTGCTGCCGGCTACCCACTTCATGCCGAAGTTGTACTTGCGGTCCATGACTTCGTGCATGCTCTTGCCGCCTTCCGGCACGATGTAGTCCACCAGCTTGGTCACCTGCAGCTTGCCGCCGACGTTCTCGATCATCGCGATCGCGCACATGCGCTGGCTGGCGCCCTGGTCCAGGCGCACCTCGATCGGCGGCTGGTCCGGTACGTTGATCGTGACCACGCCATCGGTCGCCGCCCAATTCGGCGCGCCCTCGTAAATGAACGCAAATATCAGCGCCCGCTTGATTTCGTCGAAATGCTGGCCGTTGATCGTCAAGTTCTCGCCATCGACGTTGGCGCCGGTACGATCGTCGGCCGCCAACTGAATATAAGGACGGCCATTGAAGTTGCCGAAGCTGTCGCCCAGCGCCTGCACCACGCCCTTGGAACCATCGTTCAACTCGAACATGCAGGCCAGATCCAGATCCAGCCCCTTCGACGCGCGCATGCCGCCGGTCAGCTTGGACAGGAAGCCGCCCTTCTCGGCCGGCGCGACGGCCGCCGAACGGTTCCAGTTCAGGTTGACGTGGATACGGCCGAAACCGCGCGACGCCGATTTCTCCAGCGAGATCTTGTCGCCACGCTTCTCCAGCGTGACCTTGGACAGCGATACCTTCGCCTGCGGCGCCGGGGCAGGGGCTGGCGCCGCTGAAGGTGCCGAAGCCTGCGCCGAAGCCGACGACGACGCGCTCTCGCTGCCGCCGAAGTGCGTCAACAACGCCGACAGGCCGCCATTGAAGCCCTGCCCCACGGCGCCAAAGCGCCACAGCCCATCCTTGCGATACACCTCGGCCAGTATCACCGCCTTCTCATCCTGGAAGTCGGCGCCGGCCAGCGGGAACTGCGCCACGCCGCCCACCGTCACGCTGCCCTGGCTCAGCGAGCGCATGGCGCCGCTGTCGATGGCGGCGGTGAATACCAGTTTGGAAATCGACGCCGGCAGCGCCGCCAGGTTGACGGCAAAGCTGGAACGGTCGCCGGCGATGGTCAGCCTGACCGCGTCGCCGGGGCTGGCCAGCTGGTTGTAGAACACCATGTAGCGGTCGTCCGACAGCCGCTCCGCAGCGTCGAGGCCGAAGCAGGATACATCGGCGCTGGTGCCGCCGATTTTCAGTTCCACATCGACATTGAACGACTGGCCGCAGCCCAGGTCGTCGAGTTTGCTCTTTTGTCCGCGCGAGAATTGTTTCATTTAAATCACCTCAGTATGGTTTGACTCGTTAGCACCGGCGAAGTTGCGGCCTGCATCGTCTCCTGCCCCTGCTGAGGATGCGACCCGAACAGGCGCGAGCGTTCCAGCGTGCTTTCGGCCCAGGCGCGGTGGGTGGCCACCTCGCACATCGACTGGTTCATCGCGAACACGGCCGGACTGTCCGGCCGCAGGATGGCCGAAGCCTCCTCCAGGTCGCTGGCGGACACGCGGTAATGGCTTTCGATCGGATCGATCTGGCTCGGGTGGATCGCCGTCTTGCCCACCATGCCGTGCGCCAGGTCCTCGTTGACCTCCTCGGCCAGCAGCTGCGGCAGGTCCAGATGTTCGAACACCGGCGCCGTCAGCGCGAAGCCGTGCGGCCGGAAGGTCGTCACCAGGCGGCCGATCACCGGTCCCAGCGGCGTGCGGTAGATCGTCATGTTGCGCGGCCGGCGCAAGCCCAGCAGCGCCAGCAGGTCGTTGCCGCCGATGCGCAGCGCCACCACCCGCTCGCGGATGCCGGGCGAGCTGATCAAATGACGCAGCGCGTGCATCTCGGCGTCGTAGAACACTTCGGCCGTCTCCAGCGTCGGCATCAGCACGTGGGCCGTGTCGCGCACCAGGTTGCAATACATCGGCAGGTTGTACTGGGTGGCCTTGGGAATGACGAACCCGGTCAGCTTGTCGGCGCCGGGCATGGCCAGCACGCGCCCCATCACGTCCAGATTGCGCACGCGCACGAAGCGCTCGGCCTGGCTCGCCACCGGCATGTTCGCCAGCACCAGCGACAGGTTGAACAAGGCGTAGCTGAGCTCGCGGTCGGCAACCGCGTCCTCGGTGCACATGATCAGCGAGCGCACGTTGCCCAGGCGGGTTCCGCTGGCGACGTCCATCAGATATTTGTGGGTCGCGGGCACGTACAGCGAAGCCCCTAGTGTCTTAACCATCGGCGATACTCCTGATGATGGAAACGGCCTGGTAAGGCAGCTCCGGATCGAGTTGCACCGGCACGTCTTTCTCGCGTGCCAGCACCAGCAAATGGGCCACGTCGGCGCTGGCCGCGTCGCGCACGATCAGTCGGTCCGGCGTGCGCCGCAGCAGCACGCGCGTGGCTTCGCCCAGACCGGGTTTGATCAGGTTGCGGTCGGAGATGCCGTGCGCACGCATGGCCGCGACCATATAGTCTTGCGAGACCCGCGCCGCCGACGCCCGCGCCGCCTCGGTGGCGTTTTCAACCCGGGCGGAGTCCGGTGCGTTGGTGGTGCCGGCCGCGCCTGCGGCCCATTGCCGCGCCAGCTCGACCAGACGGTCGGCGAATACGCGCGACTGGTCCTGCGGTTCGAACTCGGCGTAATACACGCAACCGTGGAAATCGTCCGGACCGATGGCGTCGTTCAGGATCGAGCGGCTGACCAGCCCGGACACGGTGGCGTTCAAAATGCTCGACGGGATCAGGTAGTCGTCATGCCCGGCGGCGCAGGCGGCCACGCCGGCCAGGTCCGACAGCACGTACAGGCCGCTGTCGATGGCGCAGCCGTGGCGCGCGTTGAACACCGCCATGCTGGCGTGCAGCTCGGCGGCGATGACGCCCTTGCCGGTCCAGCCGTCGATGAAGACGATCGATTCCGGCGCGTGGCCCTGCGCCAGGATGTATTCCAGCGCGACCTGGTCGATGCCCCGGTCGCGGATGATGGACAGCGAATAGTGGGCGACCTCGCGGCCGAACACGCCGCCCAGCAAGCGCTTGAGCACCACGCCGACTGGCGTGCCGGCGCGCGCCAGCGATACCAGGGTCACCGGCCCGGCGCGGCGGCGAGCGACCAGTCCGGCGAGGGTGACGCAATCGCGCGCCATGCGTTCCAGATTGGCGTTGCAAGCCTGGCCGAACACGTCCAGGTAGCGCGGCGACGGCAGCGACTCGCGCGACAGCATCTCGCTGTAATGGCGCTGCCCCGACTGGATCAGGCGCTCCTTGTCGGGCACGTCGACGAACGAGGCCAGCTCCAGCGGCTTGAGCAGGAAGCGCACATCGTCGCCATGGTAGCTGCCGCTGAAGTTCATAGCGGCTCCAGCGCGATGCCCGCCAGTTGCGTGCCGCGCGGCACGATGGCGTAATCGCAGGCGGCCATGAAGCGCGCGTCCGAACGGCTGTCGCCCATGCCGAAGGTCAAGATCTGTCCATGCTCGGCGCGCAGCAGTTCGATGACGTAGGCCACCGCATGCGACTTGTTCAGCGCGTTGGGCAGGATGGCCAGGTTGTTGGCGTTCCGATGGACGAAGTAGTCATGGCCGCGCGCCTCGAGCCACGGACGCACGACCTCGCGCTCGATCGGCTCGAGCCGGGCGGCGATCTTGTCGGCGTCCTTGATCAGCAGATAGAACGGGGTCGAGTAGTCCTCGACGATGCGGCAGCGGCTGCTCTGGCCGGCTGCCTCGGCATAGGCGTCGATCAAGCGTCCCAGTTCGTTGAGCCCGTCCTGCGCGGCCAGCATCGCCGGGCGCATGCGCTCCAGCCAGCCCCGGTCGGCGCTGCCATCCGGCAGCAGCACCACGCCGCCGTAGTTGATCACGGCGTAGCTGGTGAAATCGATCTTGACGCGGATGTAGGCGTCCTGGTTGCGCGCGGTCGCGGGAATGACGGTCATGCCGTCATTCATGAACTCGAACATCGCGCGCTGGGCGGCGGTGGTGAACGAACAGGCGACGCCATCCTTGAGTACGGCCGCCGGTTCGAGATCGTCGCGGCCGGCGCACTTTTCCAGCGATTGGAACAGCGTGTCGTCCAGGTCAGCAAACAGGAATTTCTTCAATCAGGGCCTCACTCTTAAAATGGAACAGACGCGCCTTGAGCAACGCGGCCAGCTCGAACAACGCGGCGTTGGGCGGCGTCTCGTGGCAGATGAAAACATGGTCGTACTGACCGGGAGCGACGTTGTACAAAAAATTCGGGATGCCTTCGCCGTAGTTGTCGGCGAACGCCAGGCTGTGCGCCACCGCGCCCCAGCGGCGGATCGGCGAGCGCGTGGTCGATTGCACCATCACGTCGACGCCGTCACGGGCCAGTCCAGCGCCCAGCGCATAGGCCGCGTGCATGAACTCGCCCGTGCCGAGCACCAGCACTTTGTCGCCGGGGCCGATGTCGGACGCCAGGCCCGACACCAGCGTCTGCGGCAACTGCAGCGGCGTGGTGCGCCCGCGACGGCCGAACCGGTCGCTGGCGCCGCGCTCGGCGTCGGCGTCGAAACGCTGCGCCGGCGCCGCGCCGGATTCCATCGCGCCCGGCGTGAAACGATAGCTGCCATGCAAGCAGGCGCCCAGCGTCATCGGCAAAGCACAGCGTTGCGCTAATGCTTCAATGCCCTGCTCGCCCATGAAGTTGGTGATCACGGCCAGATGTAAGTGTTCAATCTCGGGCTGCACCTCACGGCAAGCGTTGAGCAGGTTGACGAACGTGTTGCCGGTGCTGGCCTCGTCGTCGACCAGCACCAGCGAGCGCATGCCGGCGAATAGCGCGCGCTGGACCGGATCGTCCGGCCAGTGCAGGAACTGGCGCGGCGCGTGGCTGTGCGCTTCCTCGAATTCGATCAGCGGTTCATCGCCGACCCGATAGCGGGTGGTGTGCAGGAACAGCGCCGGCTGATCCGGGTGCGCGCGTTGCCACGCCTCGAACATCCCCTGCCCCAGGCCGATGCCGGTTTCGGCCATGGAGATGAACACCACCGGCCCCGGCAACGCCGGCACGCCGGCGGCCAGGCTCTCGTGGATCTCGGCCATGCGCTGCGGCGTCACCGGCCAGTGCTTGCCCAGCACCTTGCTCAGAAACAGGAAGCCACGCTTGGCGTTGTCGCGCGCGGCAAAACCCAGCAGGCTGTCGGGCGCGAACTCGCTACCCGTGACCTGAAGTTCCAGGGTTCCGGTCGGCAGTTCGACCTCGACATTCCCGAGTAAGGGAGTGAAAAACGGTGATGGCCCGTTCATGGCAATTCCACCGCAATGCCCAGCTCGCCCACGCGCATGCCATCGTCCACCGCCAGTTGTTCCGGCGTCAGCCCTTCATGGCCATCGACAAAACTGATCAGCGCCAGGTAAGGCAGATTCGGTCCCGCCAGGCAGGCCATGCCGATACCGCCCGACGCGCGCGCGTTGATCTCCAGCAGGCGCAGGCCGCTCCGGCCTTCGCGGAACTGCACGTTGAACATGCCGCTCAGACCGAAATCGGCGGCCAGCTTGGCGCATGATTCGACAATGTCGGCGCGCTGTTCGATCACCTGGCCATGGCCCGGCTGCGGCAGCTTCTTGCGCGCCACCGCGCTCACCAGATGGCCTTTGGCGCCGACACAATCGACGCTGTATTCATAGCCGTCGAGATACTCCATCAGCAGCATGGTGCGGAAGGTTTCCAGCTCGGTCAGGCCACGGCGCAGGTCGCCCAAGCCGATGCGGTAGCTGGAACCGGCCAGCAGCAATGCGGCGCTGCTGCGCTGCTCGTCCAGCACGCTGAAGCCGAGACCGTACACCGAACGCGCCGGCTTGACGCACAGCTCCGCATGCAGCGGGCGCAATTCGGCGTGGGCGGCCTCGAACTGGGTGATGTCCTTGAACACGCGGAACTCCGGCGGCGGCGCCAGCGGCAGCTGCACGCCGGCATAAAAGGCGGCCTTGTCGTCGATGATGTCGAGCTTGTCGGCGTCGGCGGCGCTGAGCACCCGCACGCCGTGCTCGAGGAAGCGTCCACGCGCCGCGCTCAGCGCCGACGCATGCTTGGCCGGCGCAAACACGTCGACTTTGTGCTCGCGGCAAAATTCCAGGCACCAATCGACATAGTCGGCCGCCGTCAGGCCTTTCGGCTCGAGGTGGAACTCATGCGCGGCGCCGGCCGCCGGGGTGTGGGCGTGCGGGTGCGTATAGATGGTATGAAACCGACCGGCGTGGTCGGCTTCGCGGACAAGCGTGAGCACGTTCGCGATGGACGAGAAGGCGCTGTTATACCAGACGCGGCAAACCCGTTCCGGCGCGCTCACAGGCACGCCCCGGACAAAACGGTGAGCAGTCCCGTGCTCAGATAAATGCTCATGCAGTCCTCGTGTCAAACAATGATGTGTAGAGCGAGCGCGGCCATAGACCTCGCGCGCACGAGCAAACCGGGAGACATTGGCCTCCCGGTTTGAACGGTCGGCGCGCAAGCGGCGCCGTACTGGGTACTGGTGCTAGAGCTTAAGCGTTGACGCCGAACGAGCGCGCCAGCGGACCGAGGCCGCCTTTGAAGCCCTGGCCGACGGCTTTGAATTTCCACTCGGCGCCGGCGCGATACAACTCGCCGAAAATCATTGCCGTTTCCACAGAGCTATCTTCCGACAGGTCGTAACGGGCCAGCTCGCCGTTGCCGTTGGCGTTCAGGCAGCGAATGAAAGCCTTGCCGATCATGCCGAAGTTCTGCTTGCGCTGTTCGGCCTCGTGGATGGTCACGCAGAACGACAGACGGTCGATCTCGGCCGGTACGCGCGACAGGTCGACGGTCAGGGTCTCGTCGTCGCCGTCGCCCTGGCCGGTGGTGTTGTCGCCATTGTGGACCAGCGAGCCGTCGGTCGATTTGAGGTTATTGTAGAAGATGAAGTCGCTATCGCCGCGCACTTTACCGTCGGCCTTCAGCATGAAGGCGCTGCCGTCCAGGTCAAAAGCGGCGCCGTCGGTGGCGCGCGGGTCCCAGCCCAGGCCGATAATGACCTTGGTCAAGCCTGGTGCTTCCTTGCTGAGGTTGACGTTACCGCCTTTTTGCAAACTGATCGCCATACTGGTCTCCCATTTAAAGTTTCAAACTATCAATTTCCGCCCGCCAACTGGTGTCGCGGAACGGTCTTTAAATTTCATCCCAGAGTATGTGGCTACATTTGCGTGAAAATCAATACTGTCTGAAAACAATCTTTCAATCGATCTGGCGATCGATATTGCAATCACCGTTGCGCGCAGGCGTCGTAGACGGTATCGAACCAGCCTTCCGGCTTGCATTTTCCGTCCAGCAACGCCTCAATCCTGGCCACGCGGTCGGCGTGCTGGTCCGGATGCAGCAGCGGATGGTATTGGTCGGGCGCCTTGATCATCGCCACCAGGCCGATGAATTCGGGCTCGCTGGCCTCGTCGAGCGGCTTGCCCAGATAAGTTTCGGCCGCCATCGACAAGCCGGTGACTTGCTTGCCGTCGTGGCTGCCCATATAGATATCGGCCACGTACAAGGCCAACTGGTTGCGCTTGGGCAGTTTCGCGTTCAATACGAATGCCATGACGTCGCGGCCAAGGTCGACCTTCTTGCAGCAGTCGAACACGCGGCTGTAAAAACGCTGCAACACACCGGAGATGCCGGACAACGGCCGGTCCGACAGATACAGGTCGCGCGCCACCGCCGACGAGATCGTGGCCACGCCCTGCCCTTCCGCCAGGCTCACGCCTGCGTGGCTAAAAAAAGTGGGGTCCTCGACCCGCAGCAGGATGGCCGTCTGGCGCGTGGAAAGCGGCATCATCGGCGGCGCGGGCACCGCCTGCATGACGGCATTGAACGAGGATGACGCCCAGACCGCGACCAGCCCGAGATAGGCGGTCGCCAGCAGGATGATCGCGAACACGGTCTTCCACACAAAACGCATCACGATGACATCCTTGTCGTCAAGAAAGATGCCAATTTTACGCTGCGGCAAGGCCCACTGGGATATTGGCTGCGATATTAATTAGTACAGCACCACGGAGCGGATCGACTCGCCGCTCTTCATCAGGTCGAAGCCTTCGTTGATGCGCTCCAGCGGCAGCCGGTGCGTGATCAGGTCGTCGATGTTGAGCTTGCCCTCCATATACCAGTCGACGATCTTCGGGACATCGGTGCGGCCGCGCGCGCCGCCGAAGGCCGAGCCGCGCCACTCGCGCCCGGTCACCAGCTGGAACGGCCGGGTCGAAATCTCCTGCCCGGCCGCCGCCACGCCGATGATGAAGGACTTGCCCCAGCCCTTGTGGGTGCACTCGAGCGCCTGGCGCATCAGCGTGGTGTTGCCGACGCACTCGAAACTGTAGTCGGCGCCACCGTCGGTGAGCTGCACAATGCTGTCGACGACGTTCTCGACCTCGTTCGGATTGATGAAATGCGTCATGCCGAACTTGCGCGCGATCTCCTGGCGCGCCGGGTTGATGTCGACGCCGATGATCTTGTCGGCGCCGACCATGCGCGCCGCCTGGATCACGTTCAGGCCGATGCCGCCCAGGCCGAACACGACCACGTTGGCGCCCGCCTCCACCTTGGCCGAGAACAGCACGGCGCCAACGCCGGTGGTCACGCCGCAACCGATGTAGCAGACCTTGTCGAACGGTGCGTCCTCGCGGATCTTGGCCAGCGCGATCTCCGGCACCACGATGTAATTGGAAAAGGTCGACGTGCCCATGTAGTGGAACAGCGGCTTGCCGTCGAGCGAAAAGCGGCTGGTGGCGTCCGGCATCAGGCCACGGCCCTGGGTCGAACGGATCGCCTGGCACAGATTGGTTTTGCGCGACAGGCAGAACTTGCACTCGCGGCATTCCGGCGTGTACAGCGGAATCACGTGGTCGTCTTTTTTCAGGGTCTTGACGCCGGGGCCGACATCGACGACGATGCCGGCGCCCTCATGCCCCAGGATGGCGGGGAAAATGCCCTCCGGATCGGCTCCCGACAAGGTGTAGTAATCGGTGTGGCAAATGCCGGTGGCCTTCAGTTCGATCAGCACCTCGCCGGCCTTAGGGCCTTGCAGGTCGACTTCTTCGATGGTCAGCGGCGCGCCGGCGCGCCACGCGATGGCAGCTTTGGTTTTCATGGTCGGGTACTCGTAGGAGCAATATTGGAATCCGCCATTGTGCCGCCGGCCCCGGGCTACGCGCCCCGCCACGGATGAGAATGGCCGGAAATGGTGCCATAATGACCGGATTTTAAGGACCAACAGTGACCGCAAACACATGAACGCCAAGCCAGAGATGGCAGCCAGGACAGTCGCGAGGACAATCGCGAGGGCAATCGATATCGTCGTTTATCCCGGCTTCAAGGCGATGGAAGCGATCGGGCCGATGTCCGTTTTCGAGTACGCCAACCTGCACCTGCAACGCCGTGGCCGCGCGACCGGCTACGATGTGCGCATCGCCTCGACCGTTATCGGCCCGGTGCGCTCGGATACCTTGATGTCGCTCGACGCCACCAAGGCGCTGAGCCCGTTGGCGTTGCCGGATGACGCCATCATCGTCGGCGCCCGCCACATCCGCGCGGCGCTCGACGACGGCGCCGCCATCATCGACTGGGTGGCGGCCTCGGCGCCCCGCCTCAAGCGGCTGGCGGCGCTGTGCTCGGGCGCGTTTTTCCTGGCGGCGGCCGGTGTGTTGGACGGCAAGCGCGCCACCACGCACTGGAGCGTGGCGGACCGGCTGCAGGCCGACTTCCCGTCGATCTCGGTGGAAGCGGATGCGATTTTCATTCGCTCGGACAATTTGTGGACCTCGGCCGGCGTGACGGCCGGCATCGATCTGGCGCTGGCGTTGGTGGAAGAAGATTTCGGCCGCGACCTGGCGCTGGAAGTGGCCACCGAAATGGTGGTGTATCTGAAGCGGCCGGGTGGACAGTCGCAGTTCAGCGCGCATTTGCTGAGCGAGCGCACGGCCAAGCCCAACATCCGCGATATTCAAAACTGGATACTGGACAATCTGCACGAAAAGTTATCGGTCGCGCAGCTGGCGCAGCGGGCGATGATGAGCGAGCGGCATTTTACCCGCGTGTTCCAGCAGGAAGTGGGCGTGAGCACGCAAGCGTTCATCGAGGCCTGCCGCTTCGAGCGCGCCACGCAGTTGCTGGCGGACCTGGCATTGCCGATCAAGACGGTGGCCGCGCGCGCCAGCTTCAGCGACGAAGCACATATGCGGCGCGTGTTCCAGAAACGGCTGGGCATCACGCCCAAGCTGTACCGGGAGCGTTTTGCCACGACCGGGATCGCACCGAGCACTTGACTGACATGCGGCTAACGAAACGCCGCTCCGCTCAATGCGCGCCCGCGCTTGAAAAGACATTCATGATGACCACGCCGGCGATGATCAAGGCCATGCCGATCAACGCCGGCGCGTCCATCTTCTGGCCGAAGAACGCCCAGCCGACCGTCGTGATGAGGACGATGCCCACGCCCGACCAGACCGCGTACGCGATACCGACCGGGATCGAGCGCAAGGTCAGCGACAGAAAGTAAAACGCCACGCCATAACCGACCAGCACGATCGCCGACGGCACGAGTTTAGAAAATCCTTCGCTCGATTTGAGCGCCGATGTCGCGATGGTTTCCGCGACGATTGCAATGCCCAGCATCAGCCATTTGTTCATTGTGCACCTCCTGTTGAGGAGGCCAGTATGCATAAGTTTCGTTGCCGAAACCAGTCTGTTCAAACCCGCCGGGCTGTGCGCAAATGAAGCAATTTTCACCATACAAAATCGCGGCCGTCTTCCGCCCCCCAAGACCAGTTCGCATGATCGCGGTCAATTTGCCGGGGAACCGCGCACCTATACTGAACTTCACGCCTTCCGCCGCTCCCACCTCAGCGAGTTCACATGTCCACTGGTCACATCGTCATTGCCGCGACTTTTGTATGGCTGGGCGCCGCCTGCTGCGCCACCGCCGCCGCAGCCGATCCCGAGCCCGAGTCGGCCACCGCCACGGCGGCGACGGCGACGGGCGTGGTGACCGTGCAGACGGTCACCATCGCCGGCCATGATTTCTCGCAGTATTTTCTGGCCGCCTGGCGCGACATGGAAGGCAGCGAGCACTACACGCTGTCGATCAACGAACGCCCGTCGGCACGCCTGGGCAGCGAAGTGTGGATCAGCTTTGCACAGTGCAGGGTATTTCAAACCCGCCTGCCGCCGGCCCGCGCAGCCATTCGTTCGCTCAGTGAAAACGCAGCCGAGGCGGTGTGGCAGACGGTGCTGCAAACCGACGTCGAGCGCAAGCTGATCCGGGACGCCGACCTGGCGCCCGATGAATTCTGACCCCGAGGAGCCCGCCATGCACATCATCCGATCGACGACTCATGCCTGGAGCGCAGCCCGTCGCGCGGTCTGCATTGCGGCGTGCTTCATCCTGCTGCCGGCAGGCAGCGCCGGCGCGACCGACATCATCTATCAACCGGTGAACCCGGCCTTTGGCGGCTACCCCGGCAACGGCCAGCATTTGCTGGCCACGGCGACCGCCACCAACAAGCACGTCGGCAAGGATGGCCTGGGGCGCTCGATGCTGGACCAGTCGCCGCTGGCCCAATTCAACCAGACACTTGAGCGCACCGTCCTCAGTCAACTGGCGGCGGCGGCCACCTCCAAGCTGACCGGCACCGACGGCAAGCTGGTTCCAGGCACTTTCTCCACCGAAAACTTCACCATCAACGTGGTCGACCTGGGCGGCGGCATGCTGCGCATCACCACCACCGACAAGGCGACCGGCGCCTCGACCTCGTTCGAGGTGGCGCAATGAACGCCATGATGCGGCGGGTGGCGCCGTGTGCTGCGGTGATCGCGACCTTGCTGCTGGCGTCTGGCTGCGCCATCACGCATCCGCCGTCGGCCGCGCGCGAGGACGCCCAGCTGACGCAGGCGACCGCCGCCACCGGCGACCTGCGCAAGCTGCCGCCGCCCAAAGGCAAGGTGGCGGTGGCCGTCTATGGCATCCGGGACCAGACCGGGCAATACAAGCCGGCGCCGGACAGCTCGTTCTCCACGGCCGTCACGCAAGGCGCGTCGTCGATGCTGATCAAGGCGCTCAAGGAGTCGGGCTGGTTCATTCCGGTCGAACGCGAAAACCTGCAGAACCTGCTGACCGAACGCAAGATCGTGCGGGCGCTGGAAATGCCGCAGCCGGCCGGCGCCCCGACAGTGCAGATCCCGCCGCTGCTGGCGGCCTCGGTGCTGATCGAGGGCGGCATCACCGCGTTCGAAAGCAATGTGCGCACCGGCGGCGCCGGCGCCCGCTTTCTCGGCATCGGCGTCAGCACCCAATACCGGATCGACCAGGTCACCGTCAGCCTGCGCACCATCGACATCCGCACCGGGCAGATCCTGCAAAGCGTGTCGACCACCAAGACCGTCTACGCCTACGAAGTGCATCCAAGTGTATTCAAGTTCGTCAACGTCAAGGATTTATTGGAACTGGAGGCCGGCATGACACGCAATGAACCGACGCAGCTGTGCGTCAACGAAGCGATCGAGGCCGGCGTGGCCCACCTGATCGTCCAGGGCCTGCGCGAAGGCCACTGGGCACTGCAGGACCCGGCACGCTGGTCCGATCCGGTGGTGCAACGCTATGCCAACGACCGCGATACCCGCTACAACGCCGCATCGGGGATGCCATGAGCACCCGGCTGGGGATGGCGGCCGCCCTGTTCGTCGCCAGGCTGGCAAGCGCCGGCGACCTGGCCAGCGCGGAGCTGCCGTCGGGCGGTTTGCTCAGCGGCGGCTCGTTGGCAGCGGTCAGCCAACGCGGCGCCCTGAACGCGGTCGCAGTCGACCAGGGCGGCCGCGAACACCGACTGAGGCTCTCGCAGCGCGGCCGGCAAAACACGGCGACGGTGACGCAGGACGGAGACGCCAACGCCGTCCAACTGCTGCAGGACGGCAAGGGCAACGACGCCACCATCGTCCAGGGCGGCACCGGCAACAGCGCGCTGGTCGACCAGCACGGCACCGCCAACAGCGCGCGCATCGAGCAGTACGGACACGATGCCAGCGCCCGCGTCACCCAAACCGGCAACGGCAAGCGCGCTGTCGTGATTCAACATTGATTCCACTGCAAGGGAGCCTCCATGAAGTCCGCAACGTTCACCATCGGCACCGTTTTATTATTGGCCGCATCCCGCGCCGCCGCACAGGATCAGACCAGCGCCAGCATCACGCAGAGCGGTGTCGGCAACCAGTCCTACGTCGAGCAGCATCAGGTCAGCAGCGAATCGCACCTCACGATTATTCAACTTGGCAATTACAACAGCGTCGGCGATCCAGGCGGACGCACGGGCGGCGTCGTGCAACGCGGCACTGACCGCATGCGTATCACCGTTACACAGCTAGGCGACAACAACCAGGCGGCGTTCGGCCAGATTATCGGCGACAAGGACCAGGCCTCCGTCAATCAAACCGGCAACGGCAACTTCGCCGCGATCGAGCAGCACGGCGCCTACGAATCGGTGGTGAACATCGAGCAGCACGGCGACCGCAACCGGATCGACTCGGCCGGCGGCGACATCCTGGCCTATGGCTTCATTGCGTCGCAAACCGGCTCGGACAACGTGGCCAGCCTGGCGCGCAGCTGGTCCGGCTTTGGCGGGCCGCGCGTGACACAGGAAGGGATCGGCAACCGCGCGTCGGTCTCGCAGGACCAGGCCGACTATTCGTTTGTCGAGATACGCCAACTGGGCATCGACAACCAGACCACGGTCGGCCAGATCAACACGCTGTTCACCACCGCGTGGATCACACAATCCGGCGACGGCTTCTCGGCCACCATCACGCAAACGGGCAACGGCAACAGCGCCGGCATTTACCAGCACTGAGCGCAGCGACATATCTTTTCATCCCAACACGGAGCTATCATGAACCACACGAAACCCGTTGCTTTCGCCGGTCTGGCGCTGTTGCTGGTCCTGGCCGCGAGCGGCGCATCCGCACAAGCCCCCACCACGGCCACCGTCGCGCAGACAGGCCTCGGCAATCAAGCCTACGTCGAGCAGCGCCAGGCCGGCGAGGAAGCCACCATTGCCATCGTTCAGACCGGCAACAACAACGTCATCGGCGACCCGACCGGCCGCAGCGGCGGCGTCATGTTGAGCCAAACGCCGCGCATGATCGTCGAGATCAGCCAGCTGGGCGATGCCAACCGGCTCACGCTACAGCATCACGAAGGCGGCTTCTTCGGCTTTGCCTATCTGCACCAGTCCGGCACCGGCAACAGCACCTCGCTGCTGCAAAACGGCGCCTACGAATCGACGATCCGGGTCGAACAACACGGCGAGCGCAACGTGATCGAGGATACGGTCGACAGCTCCGGGGAGCTCAGCTTCCGTCCCACGCAGTACGGATCCGACAACGTCATCACCACCAGCAGAAACCTGTCGGGCCGCGCCGGCTTGCCCGTGTATCAGGAAGGCACGGGCAACCGGGCCACGGTGCGCTACGACAACGCCTTTTACTCGGGCATGGCGATCAGCCAGACCGGCAGCGACAACGAAGCGCGCGGCAGCCTGAGCTCGACCGGTTTCGCCACCGATGCCAGCATCAGCCAGAACGGCGCGGGCAATCTGGCGGACATCGACATCCGCGAATCCGGCGGCGCGACAACCACGCAAACGGGCAACGCCAACACGGCCAACGTACGCCAGAATTCCGGCGCCAACGGCGCCACCATCAGCCAGCTGGGCGCGCTCAACACGGCGTCGGTGACACAGGCCGGCCCGGTCTCCCTCTTGCCGAACACGGCCGGGATCACGCAAATCGGCGATGGGTTTAACGCCAGCATCACGCAGACCGGCAGCGGCAACCAAGCTGTTATCTTGCAGCATTGATTTGCGGCGTACGTGGCATGCATGCTACGCTTTAATGGTACCGGCTCTGACCGGCAACGCCTTTAAATCGCCAAGGAGGACTGCATGCTTGCCATGAATTTCCGAGGACCCTACCGTGTGCGCGCCGAGCAAAAGCCCGAGCCGGTAATAGAGCATCCCAACGACGCCATCGTCCGCGTCACCCGGTCCTGCATCTGCGGATCGGACCTGCATCTCTACCATGGGCTGGTGCCCGACACCCGGGTCGGCACCACGTTCGGCCATGAGTTCATCGGCGTGGTCGCGGAAATCGGCCCGTCGGTGCGCAACCTCAAGGTGGGCGACCATGTGCTGGTGCCGTTCAACGTCTTTTGCGGCTCCTGCTACTTCTGCCAGAAAGAACTGTACGGCAACTGCCACAACACCAATCCGGCCGCCACCGCGGTGGGCGGCATTTACGGCTATTCGCACACGGCCGGCGGCTACGACGGCGGCCAGGCCGAGTACGTGCGGGTGCCGATGGCCGACGTCGGCCCCACCGTCATTCCCGATGACCTCGATCACGACGACGCCGTGCTGCTCACCGACGCCCTCCCGACCGGCTACCAGGCTGCCGAGATGGGCGACATCGACAAGGGCGATACCGTCGTCGTATTCGGTGCAGGCCCGGTGGGCATCTTTGCGGCCAAGTCGGCCTGGCTGCTGGGCGCCGGCCGCGTGATCGTGGTCGATCATGTCGATTACCGGCTCGAGTTCGTGAAAAACTACGCCCAGTGCGAGGTCGTCAATTTCAAGGATGTCGAGGACATGGCCACCCACATCAAGAAGATGACGGACTGGCTGGGCGCCGACGTCTGCATCGACTGCGTCGGCTGCGAGGCGTCCGGCAGCGTGATGCAGACCGTCGTCGGCCGATACATGAAAATGCAGGCCGGCGCGGCCACCGTGCTGCACTGGGCGATCAATTCGGTGCGCAAAGGCGGCAACGTCTCCATCGTCGGCGTGTACGGCCCAACCTTTAACGCCATGCCGATTGGCAACGCGGTCAACAAGGGCTTGACCTTGCGCATGAACCAGGCCAGCGTCAAACGCCACCTGCCGCGACTGATCGAGCATATACGGGCCGGCCGGCTTGACCCGAAAAAAATCATCACGCACAGGGTGCCGCTGGAGGAGGTGTCGGACGCTTACCACATCTTCTCGGGCAAGCTCGACAATTGCATCAAGACCGTGCTGATTCCGCCTGGCGCGGACCGGGCGCGCGTCGGCGCCTACTAACATCCCCTCAGGAGCGATCATGGAATCGATATCCAACAAGGAACATCCCGCACCGCCGCGCGATCACAGCGCCGACAGCGTCTCGCCGTCCGCGCCGCGCAACGTGCCCGACACCACCAACCTGCCCGGCTGGGGCGCCGATCTGGATCACGCCGACCGGCCCGGCTATCCGATGGAGCGCACGCCGGCGCGGCTCGAGGGCCTGCACTGGAGCACGCCGGAAGACCAGCCGCTGACAATGAAGGTGTACCACTCGGTCGAGCGGCCCGGCGTCACGCCCGTGTTCGGCACGAGCGTGCCACCGACCGGCTTGAGCGGGCGGCTGCGGGGCGCGGCGTTCAAGCTCAGCGAGAACGACATCCGCCACTGGCTGCTGCTGATGCTGGCCGACCGCGTCAACGTGGTCGAAGGCGTCGCCGGTGACCTGCGCAAAGGCACCGTGCCGAATATTTTCGCCGAGATGGGCATCAAGTCGGAATGGCAATATAACCGGGCCGGGCTGATACGCAAGGTGGCGATTGCGTCGGCGGTGGCTGGGGCTGGCTATTGGTTGTTGAAGCGGCGTCGCTCGGAGTAGTTGTGTTGTTGCGCCGCTGGCGTAGCGGGCAATGGCGGATTACGCTGCGCTCATCCGCCCTACGTTTTTATGTGGCGGAGCTCATTGTACGTAATTGTTTATAGGCTAGTTTTGCGGCGGCCAGGTCTTCCAGCGCGGTGCCCACCGCCTTGAAGATCGTGCGCTGCCGCGGCGAGGTTCGGGCCGCGCATTGTCCGCGCGCCAGCGACGACAGGTCGCCGCGTATGTCTTCGCTTGTCAGGCAGCCGGCGGCAATGGCGTTGAGGATGTCGCCCGACTTTTGCGTGGCCTCGACCGTGTCGACCCAGACACCTGCGCCGGCGAAACATGCGGGTTCGGCCTCGCACATCTGCGGTGTGAAGCCGCCGATCAGATCGACATGGCTGCCCGCCGCCAGCCATTCGGCCCGCAGAAACGGTTCGCCGGCAAGCGTGGCGCAACTGATGATGTCGGCGCCGCGCGCGGCCGGCTCCAGTTCTCGCATAACGCGAGCGGGCAAGCCTTGCGCCAGCAATCCTTGCACCGTCCGCTCGGCGGCGGCGGCGTCTATGTCCCAGAGCATGATGTCGTCCAGTTGCCGCACCGTGGCGATGGCCGGCGCCAGCAGGCTGCCGACGCGACCGGCGCCGCACACCAGCAGCGAACGCGCGTCCTGCCGGGCCAGGTAATCGACGCCGAGCGCCGAGGCCGCAGCCGTGCGGCGCGAGGTGATGACGTTGCCGTCGAAAATGGCCAACGGTTCGCCGGTGGTGGCGTCGTGCAGGATGTAGGTGGCGTGCAGGCCGGGCTTGTTGCGCTTGTGGTTGTTGCTGTAAATGTTGACGATCTTGACGCCGAAGAAGCCGTCGGCGTCCCAGGCCGGCATCAGCAGCGAGATACCGGTGCTGTCGCCGCTGCCGATGTGGTGCGTGTGGCGCAAAGGCACCTCGGCGCCGGTGGCGAAGGCCTCGCGCAGTGATTGAATCAGCGCAGGGAACGGCAGCGCGTCGGTCAGGGACGATTCATTGGGCAGCAACATCGGCAAGCCTCTATTTCAAGTAGGGGCGGATTAGCGTAGCGTAATCCGTCACGAGCCGCCGGCGGCGCACGCATGGCGGATTACGGCGTTCCGCCTGATCCGCCCTATTTGTCCCCCGGGCAGGTCGCGGTCAGTGGACCGTGGTCGCCGCGAACATGGCCGCCATCGCCGTCACATCCCGTCCCACGCCACGGTAGCCGACAAAGCGGCTGGCGTCGTCGAACATCGGCTCGCCGCTGACCTGCAAGTGCTGCACCGTGCCATTCGCGGCCGTGCGCCGGTAGACGAAATCGAGGAACGGCTTGCGCTCGGCGATATTGGCCGCCAAGGTCGCGCGCTCGACGACGTCCCAGCCGTCGGCGGCGCTGGCGCCGATGCCGACCATGTCCATCACCGGCCCCGACCAGTGGGTCAGCTTGCCGTCGGCGTCCTGTTCCCAGTACCAGTCGCTCGACAGCTCGGCAAAGCGCTGGAAGCGCGCCTCGCTGGCACGCAACTCGGCCGTGCGCTCCATCACCTGGTGTTCCAGCTGCTGGTTGTAGCGGTTGAGCTGGCGATGCAGCAGACGCACCTCGAGCATGTTGCGGATGCGCGTCTCGACCTCGACCAGCTCGAACGGCTTGGCGACGAAATCCTTGGCGCCGGCCTGCAGCGCACGCAGCTTGTGGCCAGGCTGGGCGGTCACCACCAGCACCGGCACGTAGCCCTCGGGCTCGACCAGCTTGAGCGCTTCCAGCACCTCGAAACCATCCATACCCGGCATTTGCAGGTCGAGCAGGATCAAATCGTAGTGGTTGGCCAGGTGCAGCGCGGCAACGGCGTACGGGTCCATCGTGCTGGTGACGTGGGTGTAGCCGGCGTTGTCGAGCATGCGTTCGAGCAGCATCACGTTGGCCTCCTGGTCGTCGACGATCAGGATACTGGCATTCAACAGCTGGGTGGCGTCAATCATGGTGCACTTCCTTATGGGCGGCGGCAAACGCCAGCGCCAGGTCCAATGCGTCCATGAACTGGGCCACGTTGATGGGTTTGGTGAGATAGCGGAAGAAACCGGCCTCCTCGCCTTTTTCGATGTCGCGCGGCATGGCGTTGGCCGACAGCGCCATGACCGGAATGTGCGCCGTCGTGACGTCTTCCTGCAATATCTTCAGGCAGCCGAAACCGCTGACGCCGGGCAGGTTGATGTCCATCAGGATCACGTCGGGCTGATAGGTGCGCGCCAGCTGTATGCCGGCGTAGCCGTCTATCGCCGTCAACAACTTGAGGTCGGGACGGCGCGTGATCAGCTGCTCGACCAAATTCAGGTTGGCCGGATTATCCTCGACATACAGCAAGGTGCGCGGCGCAACATTGACATGTTGATCGATGTAGGTGCTGGTGTCGAAGGCGGCCATCTCCAGCACCGGTTCGTCGCTGGCGGCCAGCTCGACCCAGAACGTGGTGCCGCTGCCGACCGCGCTGTCGACGCCGATGGCGCCATGCATCAGTTCCACCAGTTGCTTGGTGACGACCAGGCCGATGCCGGTGCCCTCTTCGCCGCCCTCTTCCTGTCCAAGGCGGTTGAACGGTTCGAACAGGTGGACGATCTGCTCGTCGCTCAGGCCGGCGCCGGTGTCGGCCACGCTCACGCGCACCATGCCGTCGCTGCCTTCGGCGCAGGTCACCGTCACGCTGCCGCCGACCCGGTTGTACTTAATAGCGTTCGACAACAGGTTGATCATCACCTGCTTGACGCGGGTACGGTCGGCATGGACGAAGAACGGCCGAACCATCGGGCTGAACACGAGCCGGATGCCGCGCTTTTGCGCCTGCGGCGCGACCATCGCCTCGCAATCCTTGAGCACGTCGGACAGCCCCATCGATTCCTGCGACATCGTCACCTTGCCCGATTCGATCATGGCCAGGTCGAGGATCTCGTTAATCAGTTGCAGCAGATACCACCCGCCCTTGAGGATCTGGTCGATCGAGCGCAGTTGCGACGGACTCGGCGGCGGTTTGTCCGACGCCAGCAGTTGCGCAAAGCCGAGCACCGCGTTGAGCGGCGTGCGCAACTCGTGGCTCATGCTCGACAGGAATTCCGATTTCGCCCGATTGGCCTTGTCGGCGACGGCGCGCGCGGCCTCCAGTTCGACGTTGGTTTCCTGCAGCGCCAGTTGCTGGTCGCGCAGGCGGGCGTCGAGCACCGCCTGCGCCGCCTCGGCCTGCTTGCGAACCGTGATGTCGGTGCCGATCAGCAGGTAACCGATGATGTTGTCGTCGCCGTCGCGCAGCGGGCTCACCGAGACGCTGGCGGGGAAACGGCTGCCGTCCTTGCGCACATAGGTCAGCTCGTACATATCCTCGATGCCGCGCGAGGCCTTGAAGGCCAGCGCCTCGAAACCGGGACGGATGGTGGTGCCGAGCTCCAGGCTCAGCGCCTCGGCCCGTTCGACTGTTTCATGGACGTCCGAAAAATCGGCCGGCGTGATGCGGTTGACGACCTCGCCCGCGCTATAGCCGAGCATGCGCTCCGCGCCGACATTGAACAGCTGGATGACGCCCTGGGCGTCGGTGGCGATGCAGGAAAAATTGGCGCTCTTGAAAATGGCCTGCTGCAAGGCGTCCGCCTTGAGCAGCGGCGCGTCGGTCTTGTTCTGGCTCATTTGGTTCCCTGGCGTTGCCGCACGTCTGACATCAGCCGCGCGAATTCCTTTTTGACGACGTCGTAGCACTCGCACACTTCGACCTCCAGGCCGACCCTGTCGAGCACGGTGATGTGGCCGCGGCGGTAGCTGATGTAGCCGTTCTCCTGCAGCTTGCCGGCGGCGACGGTGACGCCCTCGCGGCGCACACCGAGCATGTTGGCGATCAATTCCTGCGTCATCGTCAGCTCGTTGCCCGGCAAGCGGTCGAGCGTGAGCAGCAGCCAGCGGCACAATTGCTGCTCGACGGTATGGTGGCGGTTGCAGACGGCCGTCTGCGACATCTGCGTCAGCAGCGCCTGCGTGTAGCGCAGCAGCAGCCGCATGACGGGACCGGCGCGGTTGAACTCATCCATGAGGATCTGCGACTTGAGCCGGTAGCCGTGCCCGGCCGTCTGGACCACGGCGCGGCTGGGCGTTGTATTTCCGCCCATAAACAGCGAGATGCCGAGGATGCCCTCGTTGCCGACGCCTGCGATCTCGGAAGAGCCGCCGTTTTCCAGCACATAGTGCAGCGAAACGATGGCAGATGTCGGGAAATAGACATGCTGTAGCTGGCCGCCGGATTCGTACAGCACGTCGCCCAGCCGCATCATGATGGGTTCGAGGTGCGGCGACAGGCGCGCGAAATCGGACTCGAGCAGGGCGGACAGCAGGTGGTTTTGGTTGGGGTCGTTAAGACGCATGGAGAAACTTGTTTTTCCAGTCGTCAACTAGGCGGGCTGCGGGGACGGTGAACGAGGACCGTTCCGCACAATAACACATTCGGGCGTCCGGGCTTGATGCGCGCCCCGGGAAAGCCCCGTGCAAGCCCCGAAAACGGCGAAAAACCGCCCGGCGACCTCGTCCTTTGCAGGGGTTTCCGCCCATCTCCGCCCGTATTGTCCTAAAATAAGCGCTTGAGTGAAAATGGCGACCGCGCCAACGCACCATCCGCCCCGGGTTTTCGCAGACTATCCTGCCCCACCCGGAACGGGATCATTAACTACACTACCGTATACAAGGGAATGACATGTCAACAGAAAAGTCAAAAATCATCTACACACTGACTGACGAGGCGCCATTGCTGGCGACGTATTCCCTGCTACCGATTATCAAAAAGTTCACCGCGCCGGCCGGCGTCGACGTTATCGCCAAAGATATTTCCGTCGCCGCCCGCGTGCTGGCCGAGTTCCCGGAATTCCTGACCGACGAACAAAAAGTGCCGAACAACCTGGCCGAACTGGGCGCGCTGACCCTCACGCCCGAAGCCAACATCATCAAGCTGCCTAACATCTCGGCCTCGGTGGCCCAGCTGCAGGCCGCCATCCGCGAACTGCAGGAAAAGGGCTACGCCCTGCCCGACTTCCCGGAAGACCCGAAAACCGACGAGGAAAAAGCACTCAAGGCGCGCTACAGCAAGTGCACCGGCTCGGCCGTGAACCCGGTCCTGCGCGAAGGCAACTCCGACCGCCGCGCCCCCAAGGCCGTCAAGGAATACGCCCGCAAGCACCCGCACTCGATGGGCGAATGGAGCCAGGCCTCGCGCACCCACGTGTCGCACATGCACGGCGGCGACTTCTACCATGGTGAAAAGTCGATGACCCTGGACAAGGCACGCAACGTCAAGATGGAACTGATCACCGCGTCGGGCAAAGCTGTCGTGCTCAAACCGAAGGTCGCGCTGCAGGCCGGCGAGATCATCGACTCCATGTTCATGAGCAAAAAAGCGCTGCTGGAGTTCTACGAGAAGGAAATCGACGACGCCTACAAGACCGGCGTGATGTTCTCGCTGCACGTCAAGGCGACGATGATGAAGGTGTCGCACCCGATCGTGTTCGGCCACTGCGTGCGCATCTTCTACAAGGACGCGTTCGAGAAGCACGCCAAGCTGTTCGAGGAACTGGGCGTGAATGTCAACAACGGCATGGTCAACCTGTACGACAAGATCGACAAGCTCCCTTCGTCGCAGAAGGAAGAGATCATGAAGGACCTGCACGCCTGCCTGGAGCACCGTCCGAAGCTGGCCATGGTCGATTCGGCCAAAGGCATCACCAACTTCCATTCGCCCAACGACGTCATCGTCGACGCCTCGATGCCGGCCATGATCCGCATCGGCGGCAAGATGTGGGGCGCCGACGGCCGCACCGCCGACGTCAAGGCGGTCATGCCGGAGTCGACCTTCGCCCGCATCTACCAGGAGATGATCAACTTCTGCAAATGGCACGGCAACTTCGACCCGACCACGATGGGCACCGTGCCCAACGTCGGCCTGATGGCCCAGCAGGCCGAGGAATACGGCTCGCACGACAAGACGTTTGAAGTGGCCGAAGGCGGCATCGCCAACATCACCGACCTCGACACCGGCGAAGTGCTGCTGAGCCAGACCGTCGAAGCGGGCGACATCTGGCGCATGTGCCAGGTCAAGGACGCGCCGATCCGCGACTGGGTCAAGCTGGCCGTCACCCGCGCGCGCCAGTCCGGCATGCCGGCCGTGTTCTGGCTCGACACCTACCGTCCGCACGAAGCCGAGGTGATCAAGAAGGTCCAGCTCTACCTCAAGGACCACGACACCAGCGGCCTGGACATCCACATCATGTCGCAGACGCGCGCCATGCGCTACACGCTGGAACGCGTCTCGCGCGGCCTGGACACCATCTCGGTGACCGGCAACATCCTGCGCGACTACCTGACCGACCTGTTCCCGATCCTGGAACTGGGCACCAGCGCCAAGATGCTGTCGATCGTGCCGCTGATGGCCGGCGGCGGCATGTACGAGACCGGCGCCGGCGGTTCGGC
The DNA here is from genome assembly GCF_979258245.1 of Duganella sp. AC917. NCBI lineage: Bacteria > Pseudomonadati > Pseudomonadota > Betaproteobacteria > Burkholderiales > Oxalobacteraceae > Duganella > Duganella sp. AC917. Next base: position 875,251 of record NZ_OZ409848.1, on the reverse strand, counting down.
GCCGAAGCACGTCAAGCAGCTGGTCGAGGAAAACCACCTGCGCTGGGATTCGCTCGGCGAGTTCCTGGCGCTGGCCGTCTCGCTGGAAGAGCTGGGCATCAAGGAAGGCAACGCCAAAGCCAAGATCCTGGCGCAAACGCTGGACATCGCCACCGGCAAACTGCTCGACAACAGCAAATCGCCATCGTCGCGCACCGGTGAGCTCGACAACCGCGGCAGCCACTTCTACCTGTCGCTGTACTGGGCCCAGGCGCTGGCCGCGCAAACCGACGACGCCGAGCTGCAAGCGCACTTCGCGCCACTGGCCAAGACGCTGGCCGACAACGAAGGCAAGATCGTTGGCGAGCTGAACGACGTGCAGGGCAAGCCGACCGACATCGGCGGCTACTACTATCCGGATCCGGCCAAAACCGAAGCGATCATGCGTCCAAGCGCCAGCTTCAACGCTGCGCTCGACAGCATCTGACGATCGGCCGGTGAACGGCGCGGCGCCTGGCGCCGCGCATAGCAAAAAGGGAAGCCTGCGGGCTTCCCTTTTTTATGCCGGCGTCCGCGCGGATTCGACTTAGAAAGGCTGGCGACGCCGGGCAACGAAGCCCATCAAAGCCAAGCCGGCCAGCAGCATTGCATAGCTGCCGGGCTCCGGAACCGGGGACGCGACCGGACCAGGGAAACCAGGATCGTATGGGGGCAGCTGTGGATACACATCTGTCAGGTCGAGAATGAGTTTCGTCGACTTCGTCACATCGAGATTTTGGAAGTTCAAGAATAACTGATTCGACACAACCTCGATACGGTCCGCCGTAAACTCGTCCCAAACGGTGGCTGCATTCATCGTGAAATTAGGTATTTTCCATTCAGTATCAAATGACAAATTGATGCCGTTGAACGCGGCTTCGCTGAAACGCTGTTGTTCAAACTGCGCAGAAAAACCATCGATGACAATTTGCGTGTCAGTGATATGCACCGAGAAGAAGTCAGGTTGAGTAAACGTTATGCCACCATCGGCGACTTCACCATGACCAAAAATCCCGTCGGGATAGGAAATCGTCGATTTGTCAGGAAATAACTGGAATGCTGTGACCACATCTCCATTCATGCCTGCAAACGCCGGGGCTGCGCTAAGCAGTGAAAAGACCAGAGAGAAAAGAGATAGGCGCAAAAATGCAATAAATTTCATAGGTAAAAGCCTAAAGATGAGTTGGTTAGCATTCTAAATTGTCTGTTCAGCAACTCAATTTTAGCACAAGAAATACTCTTGGTAATCTAATAAAAGTATCCGGAAGTTTGAAGGTCAACGCACCGCCGAATACCCGGTCGGCTCCAGGAACGAGTTGTCGATGCGCTCGACGATGATGCCGTCGGCCTCGGACGCCGCGCGCGCGGCGATCCATTCCGGATCGGTGGCGAAGGCGGTCCACTTGGTCTCACGCTCGGCCAGACTCTCCCACTTGAGCAAGTAGGTCAGCGTCTGATTGCTCGGACCAACCACGGTGGTGAAGAATCCGGCCTGCTCGATGCCGTGTTTTTGCCACAGCGGCAAGGTCACCTGCGTAAAACGTTGGTGCAAGGCCGGCAGACGGCCGGCGGCGCAGTGGTAGACGCGTAACTCGTAAATCATCAGTTTTATCCTTGAGGTATTGTTCGGGCGGACCCAGCCTGCCGCCAAAGGCTTGATTCTACCCGGATGCGACAATAAGGAATGAGGAGTTGACAGCCCGCAGCTTCACGGACAAACTTTATCGATGCAACCATCCCGCCATCCCTTGCGTTGTCAATTCAACACCATGCGCAAGCGGGGCTGGCTGGCACGGGTAGCGTTGTGTCTCGCGCTCGCGCCGCCCGCCATTGGCGCGCCCACCGAGCACCTGGTGATCGATTACGTGGTCTCCAACACCCCGCAGCGCACCACCTGGGTCGGCATCATCGATGAATTCGCCGCCGCCAATCCGGACATCCAGATCATCCACCAGGGCTATCCGCAGGAGGAATACAAGCGCGGCTTCACGGCGCGCCTGCGCTCCGGCCGGGCCGACCTGGCGTTCTGGTACGCCGGCGAGCGCCTGGGCGACGCCGCCCGCCACGAGCTGCTCTCCCCGCTCGACGCCGACCTGGTCGCGCTGCTGAAAAAAAAGAAGTTCTCGCCCGCCACCCTCGACGGCACCCGCATCGACGGCGCCGTCTACGGTTTTCCGCTGTATTACTACGTCTGGGGCTTCGTCTACCGCAAGTCGCTGTTCGACCGTCTCGGCATCCGTCCGCCGGCCACATGGGCCGAGTTCCTGCAAACCTGCGAACGGTTGCAGGCGGCCGGCGTGACGCCGCTGGCGGTCGGCGCCAAAAGCGGCTGGCCGGCAGCCGGCTGGTTCGATTATCTGAACCTGCGCATTAACGGCATCGACTTCCATCGGCGGCTGCTGCGCGGTGAAGTGCGCTTCGACAGCCCGCAGGTGCGCCGCGTGTTCGACGTCTGGGGCGACTTGCTGCGCAAGGGCTACTTCCTCGAGGCGACGATGGGGCAGGAACCGGAGCGCGTGATGCCGTATGTGTATCGCGACCGCGTCGGCATGATGCTCGCGGGCAGCTTCGTCGCCTCCCGCTTTCCCGCCGCGATCGCGGCCGACATGGGCTTTTTCGGTTTCCCGAGCTACACGCCGCACATGCCGACCTATGAGGAGGCGCCGATCGACGTGCTGGTGCTGCCGGCGCGCGGCCTGAACCCACGCGCGCGCAAGCGCTTCCTGACCTTTCTGGCCGAGACGGGCGCCATGCGCAAGATCGCCGAGGCCGACCAAACCCTGTCGGCGCAGGAGGACCCGAACCCGCGCCCGATCTGGCTGGGCGACGCCCCCGGTCGCGTATGGGGCGCGGCCGCCGGGCTGACCTTCTTCTTCGACCGCGACGCCAACGCCGAACTGGTCGGCCCCACCTACGAGGGCCTGCGCCGGTTCCTGAAGCCGCCGCACGACACCGGCCAAGTCGTGCGTTACATCGACGAGGCGATCGCGAAGGCACAGCTGGTCAAAACCGCGCCCTGAGCGACGGTCGCCCCCCCTCGCCGCCCGGCCGCGCCCTCGCAGAAAATCGGATATTTTTATAACGAATTCGGCAATCACGCCATTTTCGGACCCGCTCCCGGCGACCCGTGATAGATTCGCTTTTTTTCCAAAACGGAGACGAGACCCCATGAAAAACCTGTTCACCAAAACCGCCCTGCTCGGCGCCCTGTTCGCGCTGAGCTGCGCGGCGTCGGCCGCCGACGCCGGCCCCTGGAAATCGCTCTTCAACGGCAAGGACCTGGGCGGCTGGAGCACCTACGTCAGCATGCAGCCGACCACCGACGGCATGAAGGCGCCGACCTCGGTGCGCGGCGTGAACAACGATCCCCGCAAGGTATTTTCCGTGGTCGACGGCATGCTGCGGGTCTCGGGCGAGGAATGGGGCAGCGCCTCCACGCTGGACGAGTATGAAAACTTCCACCTGAAGTTCCAGTTCAAATGGGGCGTCAAGAAGTGGCCGCCGCGCGAGAACGTGATGCGCGACAGCGGCTTGCTGTACTACGCCGTCGGCAAGGAAGGCGCGCAGGACGGACACTGGATGCGCAGCCACGAGTTCCAGCTGCAGGAAGGCGATTGCGCCGACTACCACAGCCTCGACGGCGTGTCGGTCGACGCCCATGTCGGCGACGCCAACCAGGGCGACTGGAAGTTCTACCGCTACGAGCCGTCGCTGCCGCTGCGCACCGACATCAAGGCGCGTATCCTGAAGAAGGGCAATTTCGAAAAACCGAGCGGCGAGTGGAATACGATGGAAGTGATCGCCGACGGCAAGACGCTGGTGCACATCGTCAACGGCCACGAAGTGCTGCGCGTGGCCAATTCACGTCAAGTGGTGGACGGCAAAACGGTGCCGCTCACGCGCGGCAAGTTCTCGATCCAGTCCGAGGGCGCCGAAGCGTTTTTCAAGGACATCCAGGTACGGCAATTGGGAGCGCCGATCCCGCCGCCAGCGCCCGCGAACAAGGCCGGCTGACGTCGGAAATCGCACCAGATCAGATCCGCCGAGCCGCCTGTCGTTGCAGGGTCAGCTGATCTTCAGCGCGCTGGCGTAGGCCAGTGCGGGCCTATTCCCCGGCAACGTCACCTCCAGGCCATCGGCGGTCTGGCGGAACGCCAGCGCCGCGCCGCTGCCAAGCAGCTCGACGCGCTGGACCGGCCGCGTCAGGTGCGCCGCGCCGCTGGCCATGGCGCGGATCGCCAGCTTGCCCGATGCCGGCCAGCCCATCAGGAACGCGTACACGCTATCGCCCTTGGCGGTGAAGCGGATATCGGCCGCCGAGAACGGCTTGCCCTTGCCCTCGTTGAAGCCCGGACCCGACATCGGCGCGCCCGCTTCCGACGCCACCGGCCCTTCACCGAACAGCGCCCACGGCCGCGTGTCGTAGATGCCCTCGCCATTGACGGCGATCCAGCGGCCGATCTCCTCGACGATGGCGCGCTCCTGCTCGTCGATGGTGCCGTTGCCGCGCACCGGCACGCTCAGCAGCAGGTTGCCGTTCTTGCTGACCACGTCGATCAGGGTGTGCACCACCGTTTGCGCGCTCTTGTAGGATTTGTTGTCGTACACGCGCCGGTCGTAATGCCAGTTGCCGATGCAGGTGCAGGTCTGCCACGGCAACGGCTCGATCCGGTCGCTTTGACCGCGTTCGATGTCATACACCATGCTGCGGCGCTGCTGCGGGTTGAGGATCTTGCCGTTGACGACCGCCTCGAGCTTGCCCTTGCGCGCGATGCTGCGGTTGTACATATGCGCCGCCAGGCGCAGGCCGACGTCGCTGAACGGCCATAGCGGCAGCACGGTATCGTCGTAATACACCAGGTCGGGGTCGTAGTTGTCGATCAGCTCGCGCGTGCGGTTGAAGAACTTATCGCTGTAGGCCTGGTCGGGAATCGAGGCGCCGCCGCCCCATTGCCATTGTTCGTCCAGCACGCCGCCTTCGCCGCCCGACTTGCTCAGCGCGTGGTTCTGCGCATACAGCGCCTGCGGGTCCAGCCCTTCCCACCATTGACCCTTGCCGTCGGCGCGGGTCAGCTTGCCATCGTAGGGAACGCCGGCGTACGGGCCCTTCTTGTCTGCGCCCTGCGCCGTTTCATACCAGGCCCACGCGTGCGCAGCGTGCACGCTGACGCCGAAACGCAAACCGTTGGCGCGCGCCGCCTTGCTCCAGCCGCCGACCAGGTCCTTGCGCGGGCCCATGCTGGTGGAATTCCACTGCGGCTGGTAGCTGCTTTTGTACAGGTCGAAATTATCGTGATGGTTGGCCAGCGCCACGAAGTATCTGGCGCCGGCACGCTTGTAGAAGGCCACCAGTTCGTCCGGGTTCCATTGCTCGGCTTTCCACTGGTGAATGACGTCTTTGAAGCCGAATTTCGACGGGTGACCGTACTTGCGCACGTGGTAGCGGTACGGATCGCTGCCCTCCTCGTACATGATGCGGCCGTACCAGTCGCCGAATTCCGGTTCGCACTGCGGGCCCCAATGGGCCCAGATGCCGAACTTGGCGTTGCGGAACCAGTCCGGCGTCTGGTACTTCTCCAGCGAATTCCAGTCCGGCGAAAACGGGCCGGCGGCGATGGCGCCCGGCGGCGTTTGCGTCAGCGCGTCTGCCGCGCGCGCCACGCCGGACAAGGCAACCGCCGGAATGGCCGCGCCCATGTGTTTCAACAAGTCCCTACGCTTCATTCGGTCTCCTCCGATTCTCTGTATTTATTAAGTCCGCGCGGGCTGCCCCAGCACGGCGCGCAGATACTCGTCGTGGCTGGGCATGCGCGCCACGGTCGCGGCGATGTGCTCGCGGCGCTGCCGCAAGCCCACCAGCGCCGCCTCGGCCGGGACTTCGCTCAGTGCCGGGTCGGCATGTTCGGGCCAATGTCCCATGCCGGCGTGGATCGCCAGCCAGCTGGTGGCATCGAAGCCCTCTTCGCCGTACTGGTGCAGCGTGCCGGTCTGGCGCCACGCGTGGATCTTGAAGGCCAGCGTGTCGGGCAGCGCCATTGTGGCCATCGTGCGCCACAGCGCGCTGTCGCGGCGCGCCGTCAGGCGGTAATGCAGGATGATGAAGTCGCGCACCCGCTCGAACTGGCGCACCATGCCGGTGTTGTACGCTTCAAGCGCTCGCGCGTCGGGCACTGCGCCCGGCAACAACGCTTCGATCAGGCGTCCCAGCCCGCTTTGGACCAGGAAAATACTGGTCGATTCCAGCGGCTCCAGGAAACCGGACGATAGCCCCAGCGCCACGACGTTTTGTACCCAGAAGCGTTTCCGGTGCCCGGTGGTAAAGCGCAGCAGACGCGGTTCGGCCAGCGCCGGGGCGTCCATTTGCGCCAGCAGCTGGGACCGCGCCCGCTCCTCGTCGATGTGGCGGCTGGCGAACACATGGCCGTGGCCGGTGCGGTTGCTCAGCGGGATGCGCCACGCCCAGCCCCCTTCCAGCGCCGTGGCCCGCGTGTAGGGCGCCAGTCCGGTTCCGCTGCGTTCGGCCGGGCAGGCCCAGGCCCGGTCGACCGGCAGCCAGTGACTGAAATCGACAAACGGTTCCTCCAGGGTGTGGCCCAGCAGCAGCGAGGCAAAGCCCGAGCAATCGACGAACAGATCGCCCTCCACCACCCGGCCGTCCTCCAGCCGCAGCTGGCCGACGCCGCCGTCGGCGCGGCGGGCGACATCGACGATGCGGCCCTCGGTGCGGCGCACGCCCTTGCGCAATGCCATGGTGCGCAGGAAGCCGGCATACAGCACGGCGTCGAAGTGGTAGGCGTAGTTGAAATGCTGTCCCTGCTCCGGCGGCGCCTGGAAGCGTCCCTGGCCGGCCATCACGCTGGGCAGGCATTGCTCACCCAGCGCGCCCAGGGCGGCGTCGTTCATCCGCCGGTGCTGGCCCCACAGCGACTGCGGGCCGTCGAGCGCGCCGAAATTGCCGAAAGTGTGAAAGTAGCGCTCGCCGTGCACGCGCCAGTCGCAAAACTCGATGCCCAGTTTGTAAGTGCCATTGGTGGCGCGCAGGAACTCCGCCTCGTCGATGCCGAGGATGTGGTGGAAGGCACGAATGGACGGAAAGGTCGCCTCGCCGACGCCGATGATGCCGATCTCTTCCGACTCGACCAGCTCCACCGTGCTGCCCGGCAGCGCCGTCGCCAGCGCCGTGGCCGCCATCCAGCCGGCGGCGCCGCCGCCGACCACAACGATGCGCCGATACGCACTCTTATATTTTGTCTCCATGCTTTCTCCCCGTGCCATCTGTGATTCGAACAGTGCATTGTGCAAGTAAGGGTAACACGCGGCAATTACCAAAACCACTAACCCGTTGAACGATATCAATCAACGCCATCTTCCAAACGCCTGCGCTGATAAATCATTGCGCCTCCCGGTGATTTTGGTAATTGCGCGAAAGCACCGCGTGTGGTCACAATAGACGCGCGCCCGTTTTATCAGGCCATGTAGAGCCATGAGCGCCATTGACAAAACAAACCCGGAGACACCGAATGCTGAAACGCCCCCTCATCTCGTACGCGCTGACGTGCGCGCTCGCGGCCGCGCTGCACGGGCCGGCCGCCGCGCAAACCGCGCCCGCCGCCCGCACAACGCCGCCGGAATTTCCCACCGTGCTGTACGGCGCGGCCTACTACCACGAGTACATGCCCTACGAGCGACTGGAAAAAGACGTCGAGATGATGAAGGCGGCCGGTTTCAACGTGGTGCGCCTGGGCGAATCGACCTGGAGCCTGTGGGAGCCGGAAGACGGGCGCTTCGAGTACGCGTGGATGGACCGCGTCATCGACGCCATGACCAAGGCCGGGATCAAGGTCATCATGGGCACGCCGACTTACTCGATTCCCGCCTGGATGGCCAAGCAGAATCCGGAAATCCTGGCCCGCAAACTGAACGGCACGCAAAACACCTACGGCATGCGCCAGAACATGAACACCGACTCGGCCGCCTACCGTTTTTACGCCGAGCGCCTGATCCGCAAGATCGCCACCCGCTACAAGGACAACCCGAACGTCATCGGCTGGCAGGTCGACAACGAAACCGGCACCTACGGCGCCGCCAACGACGACGTTTTCATCCGATTCCAGCACTACTTGGAGAAAAAGTTCGGTACGCCGGAAGCGCTGAGCAAGGCCTGGTTCCTGAACTACTGGGGCCAGAACCTGCACAGCTGGGTGGACCTGCCGCGCCCGGACGGCGCCCAGAGCACCGGCTACAAGCTTGAATGGTCGCGCTGGGGCCAGATGCGCGTGACCGATTTCCTGCAATGGCAGACCGCGCTGATCCGCGAATGCACCTCGCCGCGCCAGTTCGTCACGCACGATTTCGCCGGCTCCCTCCACGGCGACGTCAACGAGGTGGCGGTGTCGCGCAAGCTCGACATGCCGGCCGTGAACGTCTACCACTGGGGCCCGCGCGAACACTACAACGGCGCCCCGCAGACGCTGGACGCCGATTTCACGCGCTCGCTCAAGCGCGGCAATTTCCTGGTGACGGAAACCAATGCGCAAACGACCGACTGGAGCTCGTCGTTCCAGTATCCGCCGTATGACGGCCAGTTCCGCCAGGACGTCTACACCCACCTGTCGAACGGCGCCAACATGGTCGAGTATTGGCACTGGGCGTCGGTCCACGCCAACCAGGAGACGTACTGGAAAGGCGTGCTGTCGCACGACCTGGAACCGAACCGCGCCTATGCCGAAATGCGCCGTACCGGACAGGAACTGAAAAAGATCGGCCCGCGCCTGGTGAACCTGAAGATCAAGAACGATGTCGCCATCCTGTGGAGCCGCGACTCGCTCAACGCCCTCAACGACATGCCCTTCGCCAAGGAATCGCAATGGGGCGGCGGCGGCACCAAGGCCGACTACGGTTCGCTGGTGCGCCAGCTGCACCGCCAGCTGTACGACATGAATGTCGGCACCGACTTCGTGTTCGACGATACCGAGGATTTCTCGTCCTACAAAATGCTGGTGGTGCCGTCGCTGTACGTGGCCGACGACGCGCTGCTCAAGCGCATCTCGGACTACATCCGCAAGGGCGGCCACGTCGTGATGACCTTCAAGAGCGGCTTCGTCAACGAGAACGCCGCCGTGCGCTGGACCATGGCCCCGGGCCCGCTGCGCGAGGCGCTCGGCTTCCACTACCAGGAGTTTTCCAATCTGGCGCAGCCGCTGGCCTTGAAGGGCGATCCCTTCCAGGCGGGCGCGGACAACCAGGTCAAGCACTGGGCCGAGTTCCTGCAGCTGGACACGGCCAAGGCGCTGGCGTGGTACGACCATCCGTTCTTCGGGCGTTGGCCGGCGATCACGGCCAACCAGTTCGGCGCGGGCAAGGTGGTGTACCAGGGCACCTACCTGTCGGACAAGCTGCAAAAGGCCGTGTTGCAGTCGTCGTTGCGGGAGCTGGGCATGCTGGGACCGGAGCAGCAGTTGCCGCCAGGCGTGCAGACGCGCACCGGCATCAACGGTTTCAAACGTGCGGTCCATTACTACTTCAACTATTCCGGCGCCGAGGTCAGCTTCACCTATCCGCGCAAGGCCGGCACCGAGTTGCTGGCGGGGCGGCGCGTCGCCGCCGCCGGGAAACTGACCCTGGGGGCGTGGGAAGTCGCCATCGTCGAGGAAGACAACTGATCGAGGGCGGGCGCGACGGGCGTGCGACCGGGACCGGTCCGCGCGCCACCATCGGGTAAAATTGATTCGCTGGCAATAATTCGTCCGCGTTCCTTTCACCATATTCGATGAGCCGTCCATGAAAATATCCACTTCCCTGCCCCTCTGGGCCATCGCCGGACCGGTGGTTGGCTGGCTGGCCCTGGCCGGCAAGGCGCTTGGCGCGCAAGAGCTGCTGGGCGGCGCCTATCTGGTGGTGCTGGCCATCGGCTTGTTCTGGGGTGTGCTGGCGGCGGTGTTCCACGCCGAGGTGGTGGCGCACAAGATCGGCGAGCCTTATGGCACGCTGGTGCTGGCGGTGGCGGTGACCGCGATCGAGGTGGCGCTGATCGTGTCGCTGATGATCGCCGGCGGCGTCGAGACCACCGGCCTGGCGCGCGACACCGTGTTCGCCGCCGTCATGCTGATCCTCAACGGCATGGTGGGCATCTGCCTGCTGGCCGGCGGCAGCCGCCACGGCGAGCAAACTTTCACCTTGAGCGGCGTGTCGGCGGCGCTGACCACCCTGGCGGCAATTTCCGTGCTGACGATGGTGCTGCCGAACTACACCACCACCACGCCGGGGCCTTTCTACAGCGGCAGCCAGCTGATTTTCATCGCCGTGGTGTCGCTGGTGCTGTACGGGACGTTCGTATTCGTGCAAACGGTGCGCCACCGCGATTACTTCCTGCCCGCCACCGGCGGCGAGGACGAGCACGCGCCGGTGCCGCCATCCAGGCTGGCCTGGTGGAGCGGCGCGCTGCTGCTGGTGTGCCTGGGCGGCGTGGTATTGCTGGCCAAGTCGCTGTCGCCCGCGCTGGAGGCGGCGGTGCTGAAAATGGGCGCGCCCAAGGCGCTGGTCGGCATCATCATCGCGGCCGTGGTGCTGCTGCCGGAAGGGATCGCGGCCTATCAGGCGGCGCGCGCCAACCGCCTGCAAACCAGCCTGAACCTGGCCCTGGGATCGGCCCTGGCCAGCATCGGGCTGACCATCCCGGCGGTGGCGATCGTCTCGCTGGTCAACGGCTGGACCCTGACCTTGGGCATCGACGTCAAGTCGACGGTGCTGTTGCTGCTGTCGATCATCGTCACCTCGCTGTCGCTGGGCAGCGGGCGCACCACCATCATGCAGGGCACGGTGCTGCTGATGATCTTCGCGGTATATTTATTCGTCACGGTGGTGCCGTAAGCACTGGCCATCGATGCCACGCCTGCAGGCGTCACGGCTTCGGGGGCGCCCAGTTCTCGTACTTGCGGCTGATCCGCTCCATCGTTCCGTCGCGCCACATGGCGGCCACGGCGGCATTGAGGCGCTCGATCAGCGCATCGGGCACCGAGTTGTTGCACGCCAGATAAACCTGAACCTGATGAAACGATAGCAGCGGCGTCACCTCGGAACCGGTCAGCCCGCGCGGCCCCCTGGTGCCGTTGCGTACGCTGACCGCCCACAGGTCGATGCGTCGCAGCAGTAGTTTTTGCGCGTTCAACATGTCTTCATTGACAGGCTCGACCGCGAACCCCCGGCTGCGCAAAAACTCATCCCGCGCGTCGCCGTTGGTGGTGCCGATACGCAGCTTGCGCGCGTCCTCCAGGGTTTTCAGCGACAGCCCGGAATCGACGCGCCCCCACAACTGCCAGTCCGCCGAATCGGTCGCGCCCACCCATTTGAACAGCGGTTCCCTTGACGGCGTGCGTGTCGTGGAATAGACGCAGGCGTAATCCTGCGTCAACGCGGTCACATAGGCCCGCTTCCATGGCAAAAGTGCAAGGGTGTACGCGGTGCCGGTGCGCGCCATGATTTCGCGTATCTTGTCCGTCTCGCGGCCGGTGATCACGCCGTCGACCACCATGCTTGACGGCGGCATGCGCTCGGTGGCGATGCGCAGCGTGACGCCCTCGGCGGCAGCCGCCGGGATGGCCGTGGCAAAAATGATAATGCACAATACTGCTCGAATCGTCATGCCGTTTTCGCCCTGTATAGTTCCTTTCCTCTATATCGGCAAAATTTCGCGTAACTGAAATGCCCGTTTCACGCCTCGACGTCGCAGATGCGGTCGCGCCCCGACGACTTGGCCTGGTACAGCCGGCGGTCGACCCGGTCGAGGAAGACGTTGGCGTCGTCGCGCGCGCCCGGCACGATGGTGCCCACGCCCATGCTGACGGTGACGGTGCGGCCGACGCCCGAGCGGGCGTGCGGCAGTTCCTTCTGCGCCAGCAGCTTGCGGCAGCGCTCGGCCACATTGCGGGCCGCCTCGGCGTCGGTCGCGGGCAGCAGCAAGATGAATTCCTCGCCGCCGAAGCGGGCGCACAGGTCGCGCGCCCGTGAAGCGCCGGCGTCGAGCGCCTGGGCCACGCGGCGCAGGCACTCGTCGCCCTGCACGTGGCCATAGTGGTCGTTGTACTGCTTGAAATAGTCGATATCGACCACCACCACCGACAGCGGCTCGCCGGTGGCGCGCGCCTTGGCCCATTCCACCGGATACAGGGTATCGAACATGCGGCGGTTGGCGACGTTGGTCAGGCTGTCGCGATAGGACAGCGCCTCGAGCTCGCGCTGCAGCTGGACGATCTTGTCCTCGGCCTGCTTGCGCTCGGTGATGTCGAACATGAAGCCGACCAGCGAATCGACGCTGCCGTCCTCGCGCCGCACCACGTGCACCACGTCGCGGATCCAGACGTAGTCGCCGTCGCTGGTGAGCGCGCGGTAATCGGCTTCGTGGTCGACACCCTTCTGCGACTGGGCGATGCAAAAATCGACGGTTTTCTGCCGGTCCTCTTCGTGGATGCGCTCGATCCAGTCGGTGGCGGAGAGCCAGCTGGCCTGGCTCCACCCGAGCAGCGCCTCGATCTGCGGGCCGATGTAGCTAAAACTCATCGTCGCCCAGTCGATACGCCACGGAATTGCGCGGGTCGATTCGAGCAGGGTGCGATAAACGCTGGGATCTTGCGGGGCGGCGGGCGCGGGGGCAGTGGCGGTGGCGGGATGCGTGGATATCATGGATGAAGTAAGCGGGCTGGGACGACGTATTGTGCGCGCAAACAGCGCCAATGGGAATGTATTCCGCAAAGATTCAACGCCCGCCACGCGCGGGCCGGCGCCATGGCACCGGCCCGGTTTATCCGCGCCAGCCTACCGCCGGCGGCGCGCGTGTGCCATCAGGGCCAGCAGCCCGGCCAGCATCATCAACACACTGGACGGTTCGGGAACGGCCTGCACATGGCTCAGCGAACTGACGTTATTGACCACAAAATTCGCGCCCGGCTGCAGCGACACCGTCCCCAGATCGCCGTCGGCGCCGAGGTAGCTGGTCGCGTCGAACAGCGACCAGCCGAAGGTCGTGCCAACGTCCCCGGCGCCCAAGGTGAAGCCGACGTCGAACGAGAGCAAGCCGCCCAGGCTGACCGTCATCACCAGCTCCCCGCCAGCACCGGCGTTGGTGAACACCAGCGGGCCCGGTGGCGTGCCGGTGACCGACCCGGTCAGCTGCGGCTTGCCGGAGAATGCGCCCGTCAAATGGTTCACCGTGGCCGTGGCCGGCGCGGCGTCGGCCAATCCCAGGAAGTACAGCCCCAGATACGCCGGACCGCTACCCAACGTGGCCGTGTCGATGGTGATGGTGTACTGCTGGGCGGCGCCGGCCTGCCCCGCTCCACCCAGCACGCAGGCGGCCAGCAGCAGTTTCGCCAACAGGATTTTTAAGTAGTTCATTGTTTTAGCTCCTAATATTTAGCGCGGATCAGCTTGCGTCCGTAGCTGATGGCCAGCCTGGACGGATTGCTGAAGGTGGTTGTCAGGGTTACGCTCTGGCCCGGCGCCAGTTCGCCGGCCGGCAGCGTGATGTACGGCACGCCGTCGTCGACGCCGGAGGCGTTGTCGAGCGTGACGCCGGCGCTGAGGTTCTCCAGCCTGAAGTGCAACGGCCCCTTGATCGCCTGTGCGGTCGCGTTGGTCATGGTCACCGTGCCCGTGTACTTTTGCGTGAATCGGTTCACGGTCAGGCCGGACTGCTGCATCCGGACACTGGCGCTGACATCGACCGGCGCCAGCAAATCGTAGCGCGTGCCGTGGAAGTGCAGCTCGCTGTACGACGAGATGCCGGGGTAGGCCGGATCGGTCGGCGGCCCCGGATGGTCGACGCGCACCATGAAGTAGCGATAGCGCTCGTTTTCCAATCCAGGCAGCACGGGAATGACTTCCATGGCGAAGTTCTGGCCGCTCGTATCGGTGGTTTCGCGGCTGGTCAGCAAGGTCCAGGACGCGTTGTCGTTCGAGCCATAGACGTTGATGCCCTGGCTGCGGTTGCCGAACATGAAGCGCGCGCGGATGCCGAATGCGTTGGCGGCCACGCGGTAGTTTTCGCCGAAGTCCAGCGTCACGGGATTGCGCAAATCGCCCGAGGTGGTGTTGTAGTCATCGTCCACCAGCGATGGAATGGCGCCGGCGCCCAGAACGGTCGGCGTGACCATGTTCTTGCTCCAGTCCAGACTGCCGTCCGAGACCAGCCGTGGATTGACCAGCTCAAGCTTGCGCGTGACTTCCTGCACTTTTTTCAGCAACGCCGGAAATTCGGCGTCGGGCGTGGTCGCCAGCGCCTGGCGCAACGGCGCCAGTTCGGCCTTGAACGCGGCATACGATGGCGTCGTGTAGATCGCCGCCGCGTCGTAACCGCCCAGCGCGGCGGCAAACGCGGTCTGGCGATCTGGCTGCACGCTCAGGCGCGCCGTCATCACGCTGATGGCGACACCGTCGGTGGCGCTGACCACCAGATCGTGGATGCCGGTCTGGTTCGTGGCCGGCGTCCAGGTCAGCGCCCCGGTGCTTGTATCCAGGGTCGCGCCCGGCGGCAGGCTGACCGCCTTGTAGACCACGCTGTCAGCGGCGTTGGCGTCGGTGGCCGTGTACAAGGCCTGGTAAGGCATGCCCTGCACCACCAGCTCGGTCAACGGGAACACCGGCATGGCAAAGCGCGGCGGCGTCAGTTGCGTTGGCGCCGCCATGTTGACGAAGTCCACATCGACCGTCGCGCCCTCGGCGCCGCTGAATTTAAAGTAGATGATGTTGTCGCCCAGGCGCCGGCCGGCGGTCGCCGCGCTCGCGCTGTCCGGCACGATGTAGCGCCATTGGCCGCCGGTGTCCGGCACCGTCATCTCGCTCCATGGCTTGGCGTCCTCGGTGGCGCTGGCGGCCAGCCTGGTCACGGCGTTGGTGCGCACCATGATGCCTACCGGCGCGTACTTGCTGCGGTCGGCATAGCCGATGTCGTGGAACACCACGGTGGCGCCGGACGGCGTCAGCTGCGCGCGCCCATAAGTGCGCTCGCCTTCGGTCGCCTTGCTCCAGTCGCCGTTGAGGAAGATCGACTTGCGCTCGGTCTCCAGCATGCCCGTGTTGGGAGGCAGCGGGATGCCGGTCAACGCCTTGGGCAAGGTCAGGAACGCCTCGGCGCCGAAATCCTTGTTCGCCGGGCTGGCCGGTCCCCATGGCGTGACGGGACCGTTGGCGTGGGCGGCCGCCATCGCCAGATAAGGAGCGACGGTGTCGACGTCCACGCCCTCCTCGTATTTGTAGACGTTATAGACCTCTGGGATGCCTTCGACCTGGTTCAGGCGCCCACGGTAAGCCTCCGAAATGCCGGAGGTGCCGCCGCTGGTGTCGGCCCATGGCGTGTTGTAGCCGAGCATGAAGCGCGCGTAGGCGTCGGCCCCCATCAGCAAGCGGTTGCCGCCGAATTTGTAGACGCTGACGGCGTCGCTGGAGGTGGAAGGCTTGCCGCTGTAGGGATCGACTTTGGTGCCCTGTGCGGTCACCAGGCGCAGCAGGCCGATCAGGTTGTCGACGTTGTCGCCGCCGTGGGCCTGGTCGCGCATCATCTCCTGGATCTGGTAGAACGGATAGCCCACCGTGTTGTGCGGATTGTCCGTCTCGATCAGCGGAATCAAGGGCAGGATGCCGCCGTTGATGTCCTGGCGGGTGGAGGTGGCGTTGACCGTCAGCCATTCCACCGTTTCGTCGTAGCGCGCGCGGTTGTCGGTGAAGATCGCGCCGGCCAAGCGGCCCGCGATCGAATACACGTGCTGGTTCATGAAGCGCTCGTTACTGGCAAAGAAGGTGCGCTCCATCGGATCGATCAGGTTGTCCTTGATCTTTTGCGTGTCGGTGGCGGTCCAGGCCAGCGGATACGCGGTATAGGTGGCATCGGCCGGCGTATAGCGCATGATCTCGGCTGCCAGCAGCATGCGGAACAACGGCACGCCGGTGTGGATGTGCGCGTCCGGGTAGTAGGCGTAGCCGGTGGGGTTCATATTGCTCCATGTGCGCAGGATGCGCATCGCGTTGCGGCGATACTCGTTCTGGCCGGTCATGTAGTACAGCAGCGCCTGCGTCAGCGCGCCCTGCGAATCGTTGATCAGCCGGGTCTGGGCTGTGCCGTTGTTGAAGTTTGGCGTGTTGGGCGTATCGACCTTGGTGGCGTCGCGGTTGGTTGGCTGCAGGTTGATGTTGGCGTAGTTGCAGCAGACCGTGGCAAGGATGTTGTAGTACGTCTTGTACGGCTCGACGTCCGCCCTGACCTGCTGGCGGGCGTACTCGAGCTGCTCCGGGGTAAAGCCCAGTGCGGGATGCCTGAAGCCGGCGTCGCTGACCGATGGCTGGGCCTGCGGGGTGGCGACAAAGCTGATTGCCGTTGCCGGCGCGGCCGAAAAAGCCAGCAGCGCCGAGGTGATCGCAGCGTACAGCCTGCCGCGTCGGCGGGTGGATGGATGTGTCCCGGGCAGCTTGGCGCCCTGTGAGTGGTAGTCCATATGTCTCCTTATAGTTAGAAATGCGGATGCACGTACAAAGCTCTTCAACCAATGCCAGTTGTTATCGATAACAAATTAGCGAAAAAAAAAGGCTGAGGTGCAGCCTGGCCTGCTATCGAGTAGCGGCTATCTCGATGGCGAATAAAAGTTATCGATAACAATTTTTGACCTAAATCGCCGTTTGGATCGGTTCAAAGAGAGAGAGAGTAATTTACCATGAGCCATCGGATTTTTCTGTAGCAAAAAAACATCAACTCATGGCCCCTCGCCTGCCGGAAGAAAAATGACTCGTGCATTGGTGATTTTGAAAATTGCGGTGCAGACGGGGAGCGCGCAGAATTCAGATCACCCTGTGGCGGACCAATCCCAATGAAAAAAATATTCACGCTCTTCTTTGCTTCACTGATATTGGCTGTTTCGACCGTCGCTTTCGCGCAGGCACAAAACCCCTTGATTTTTGCCGACGTGCCCGACATCGCCATGATCAGGGTGGGCGCAAACTACTACATGAGCAGTACTACCATGCATATGAATCCAGGCCTGCCGATCATGAAATCGACCGACCTGGTCAATTGGAAGATCATTAATTACGCCTACGACACGCTGGCGGATATGCCAGAGTTGAATTTAACCGACGGCAAAAACACCTACGGCAAGGGCACATGGGCCAGCAGTCTGCGCTTCCACAAGGGCATGTACTATGTGACCACTTTTTCGCAGACCACCGGTGAAACCTACATTTTCAAGACCAAGGATATAGAAAAGGGACATTGGAAGCGGGCGTCGTTCAAACCAGCCTATCATGACTCTTCGCTATTTTTTGACGATGATGGCAAAGCCTATTTGATCCATAACGCCCACACGCTGAAGATCGTTGAGTTGAATGACGATCTGACCGGCATTAAACCAGGTGTGCCGGAGAGAATCCTCATCGAGAACGCCAGCGCGCCGGCGGGCGATGACATGGCACTGGGCGCCGAAGGATCTCAACTATTCAAAGTGAATGGCAAATATTACCTGTTTAATATTTGCGCGCCCAAGGGCAAGAACCGCACTGTGGTCATACATCGGGCCGATAGTATCGACGGTCCCTGGGAAGGAAGGGTCGCCCTGCAGGATAGAGGAATCGCCCAGGGCGGATTGATCGACTCGCCCGACGGACGCTGGTTCGCCTATCTTTTCCGCGATTTCGGTTCTGTTGGACGGATTCCTTATCTGGTCCCGGTCAAGTGGGAAGACGGCTGGCCCGTCCTCGGAGAAAACGGCAAGGCGCCGGAAAAGCTGGACCTGCCCGCCAGCACAGGCCTGATACCAGATTTAGTCGCTTCCGATGAATTCAATCGCAAGAAAGGACAAGCAGCGTTGCCGTTGGTTTGGCAGTGGAACCATAATCCGGACAACAAGCTTTGGTCGGTACAGGAACGACAAGGATATCTTCGGCTAAAAACAGCGAGGATCGACACCTCGTTTGTGCAGGCGAGAAATACACTGACCCAGCGCACCATCGGCCCGGCAAGCACCGGCTCCACCTTGCTGGATGTCTCCAACATGAAGGAAGGCGATTTCGCGGGCTTGAGCGCCTTTCAAAAAAATTTCGGGCAGGTCGGCGTCAAGGTCGACAACGGTAAAAAATGGTTAGTCATGGTCAATGCCGGATCGGATCAGCCGGTGGAAGTGCAGCAAGTTCCTTTGACGGCAAACCGGGTCTATCTGAGGATCGATTGTGACTTTACCGATAAAAAAGACCAAGCCACCTTTGCGTACAGCCTCGATGGCAAGGTTTGGAAACCCATCGGTGATACATTGAAAATGACTTACGCCATCCCGCATTTCATGGGATACCGTTTCGGCCTGTTTAACTATGCAACCAAACACCCGGGCGGCTATGCGGATTTCGATTGGTTCAGGATTACCGACGGCGCCGACGTGCTGCCACGACGACGGACAAGCCGCTCAACAACAGCACCAGCGAGCCCGGCTCCGGAACGGCGCTGACGCTTGCCACATTGATGTTGTCGAGCTGGTTGAAAGCGCCCGAGCTCAGACGCAGCTCGCGGATACCATCCAGCCTGGTGCCCCAAGTGCCCCAGTCCCGCAGCACGCCGACCTGCTTGCCGTCCGCCGACAGCGCGCTCGCATCCGTGGAGTAATCAAAGCTGATCAGGTTGAACAGGCCGCCGCCGACGCGGGTCAGCGTCACGAACGAATTGGCGGCGTTTTCCAGACCGTCATGCCAGTTGAAGGTCTGCGGCGCATACGTGCCATCGCCGATGTGGGCTGCGCCGGCCGGCGCCTCGGGTGTGGTCAGCGTCAGCACGAAGCCCGCCTCCTGGTAGCTCAGGCTCTGGCCGCTGGCGCTCATGCTGTCGAGCAGCGCTTCGCCGTTGCCATAGAACCCGAACCTGGTCAGGCTGTCGAAGGTCAGCACTTCGGCGTTGGCGTGACCGGCCGCCGCGCACCAACCGAGGACCAGTGCAGCGAAGATGTTCGATAACTTCAAGGACTTCATTGTTGCTCTCCAATTTGATTGATGTAAACACGTTTGCTTGCGCGCAGCGTCGCAGCGCCGCGCGCAAGGACTGGCCGGCAGGTCAGTAGCTGAAGAAGACGCCACGGCCCGAGCCGCTGATGTACAGGCGTCCAGGCACGGTCTGATCGGCCGCCAGGGTGCTGATACCGCCGAACTGATGCTTGTCATCGTTGAAGCGATTCCAGGTAGCCCCGGCGTCGTCGGACCGGTACACGCCCCACACGCCGTTGACCACGCCTACCACATACACCGATGCCGAGTAGCTGGCGCCAGCGGGCGCCTTGCCCAGCGCTATGGATGTGGCGCCGTAAAGATCGGGATACCAGGTCGATTCGCCAAAAATCGGCGCGGTCACGTTCAGCCTGGTCCAGGTCGCGCCCGCGTCGAGCGAATGCAGGATGCTTTTGCCGTCAACGATCCAGATGTCGCCCTCCGCGTTCGGATTGACCGCGATCGACGTGTACCGGGTATCCGTATTCCAGGTATTGGCCGCGAACGTGGCGCTGTCGGTGAAGGTGCGGCCACCGTCGGTGGAGGTGTAGAAGTGCGCAGACTCCGACCACTGCACATACCAGGCGCCACCCGACTCGTAGGCATACACCTTGTTCGGATTTTTGCGGTCGGCCACCACCCGGTAGCCGCGATCGCCCACGCGGCTCAGTGCCGGCAGGTTGGTGTAGGTCCAGGTCGCGCCGTTGTCGGTGGTGTAGGCCGGCACCGACTGGGCCGGCGCCCATACGATGTGGCCGGGTCTGAGGACCGCGATGTTCGATGCATTGGTCATGTTGGCCAGAGCGTCCGGATGGTTGGTCTGGAACGCCGTCCAGGTCACGCCCGAATCGGTGGAGTAAGCGCCGCCGGTGGTGTTGTTCCAGGCGGGGTTGCCGATCGTTGCGATATAGGCCGGATGGGACCAGGCCATGTCGGCGCTGTAGGTGTTACCGTTGAACATGCCTTGCGGCGGCATGCGCGTGGGCGATTTCGTCAGTTCGGTCTGCACCCGTGTGCCGACGTCGCCCGAGCTGCGCAGCAAGGTGTAGCCGGCGCCAGGAGGCGGCGCCATCAGCGCCAGCGTCGCGGTTTCCTCAATGCCGGTGACGTTGCTGGTCCAGGTGGGCTTGGCCGCCGACGCGTTTCTGGTTTCCCACACGCCGCCGCCATGCACATGCAGGATGTGCTCGCGATCGTTTGGGTCGATCTCGACGTCGTCGACCCAGCCCGACCAGCCGTCCTTGTCGGTACCGTGCGGTGCCATGGCGGAGATTTCGCGCCAGGTGGCGCCGGCGTCGTCCGACAGTTGCACGATGGGCTGGCCATCCCAGTTGCCCCAGGAATTGGTGGTGCCGAGCGCGATGCGGGTGGTGGCGCCGGCGCCCGACACCGACAGGCCGCCCATGCCGAAGTTGACCCATTGCTCGAGGTCGTACTTTTTCAGCAGGGTCCAGTTGGCGCCGTCGAACTTGTACAGCCGCGACGCGCCGGGTGCGCCGGGACCGGTTTCCTGGGCGAAGGCCACGTACATCATCCCGTCCTTGTTGCGCACCATGTGGGGAATGTAGAAGCCGGCAACTTCGGCGGGCGTGCCAATGCCGTGCCAGGTGGCGCCGCCGTCGGTGGTCTTGTACATGCTGTAGCCGAGTCCGGCCACGGCGGCGTAATCCTTGCCGACGGCCGTGTAGATGGTCTGCGTGGCGTTGCCGGTGCCCTTGGTGCTGGTGTCGAAGATCACCTGCTCCATGCCGACCACGCCTTTCCAGAAGACGGCTTCGATTTCCTGTTGGCTCATCGTGTGCGTCGCCAGCGAACCCACCTGGTTCCATGTGTGGCCATAGTCGGCGCTCTTCCACAGGCCGCTGGTGCGCGTGGCGTAGAACAGGATCGACGGCTGGTTCGGATCGACCATCAGGCGCTCGCCGATGGCGCGGCCCTGGCTGTTGCCGCCCGCCTGGAACGGCAAGTCGACGTGCTCCCAGTTGTCGCCGCGGTCGGTGGACATGTACAGGCGCGCGTTGCGCCCTGCCCCCAGATACAGCCCGGCGCTCATGTAGACGCGCTTGTCATCGTTCGGATCGAGGGCCATGGTTTCGCTGCCGTGGTAGAACTCGTCGGTGACGCCCATCATGTCGGTGATCGCCACCCAGGCTTTGGTCGGGGCGTCCCAACGGTAGGCGCCGCCGATGTCGGTGCGGGCGTACAGCACGTCCGGGCTGGTCGGATGGTAAATCAGCCCGGGAACGTAGCCGCCGCCGCCGAACTTCACGCTGCCCCATCGGGCGGGCGCCGCCGCCCTGGCTGCGGCGCCCACGAACGTCGTCGCGGCAAACCGGGGTGTCGCCGTCGAACCGGTGCTTTCACGGCCGCTACCGCAGCCGGCCACCAGGGCAGCCAGCACGCTGCTGAGGCCAATGATATTTTTTTTGTTCATATCGAGTCTCCAGGAATAATAGTGAATTGGCGAATCTTCCGCTTCAGTACGTGTAGCGCAGCGCCAGGCGATAGCTGCGGCCGGGCTCGAACCAGGCACGGGTCATGTTGCCGATATGCTGTTGCTGGGTCTGCTTAACGATGGTGTCGAGCAGGTTGCTCGCCGAGAAGCTGGCCTGCACATGCTCGGTGATCTTGTAATCGAAACCGAAGTCCAGCTGACCGGTCGCCTCCTGCCAGGTCGGCAAACCCCAGGCGACGTCGGTCGGATAGACCGTCTTGCCGTTGACAACGCTCGCCCGGCTCGGATCGGCGCTGGTGGCGCCGCCGTTGCCGTCGGACGTGCCATTGACCGCCACACCCTGCAGGAAACGGCTGCGCCAGCTGTAGGCTAGCCGCATCGACAGCGGACCCTTGTCGTACAAGAACATCAAGTT
Source organism: Duganella sp. AC917 (assembly GCF_979258245.1). NCBI lineage: Bacteria > Pseudomonadati > Pseudomonadota > Betaproteobacteria > Burkholderiales > Oxalobacteraceae > Duganella > Duganella sp. AC917. The sequence goes on along the minus strand of NZ_OZ409848.1, from coordinate 853,361 downwards.
GAAGGCGTTCGGCGACAGATACTGCAAGGGCATGTCAGTGAACGGCAGGCCGTCGGTGTCGCAGCCGTACATGCTCAATGAACTGTTGTTGAACGAGCCGGCGGCCGGGCAGTATTTCAGATTGAACGGCTGGTGCAGCTTCTGCTTGCTCTTAAGGTAGGTATAGTTGGCGGAAATGCCGAAGCCCTTGGCCCATTCCGGCAGCTTGCCTTCCAACCCCGGCACATTGTTGAAGTAGGTCTGGCCGGCGAGCTCCAGCCCGGCAACGTGGCCGTCCGATGCATTGGTCGGCGCGGTGATCAGGAAGGTTTGCGGGTTGCCGGCCAAGTCGTTGTAGTCGGCCACGTAGGCCGAGTTCATGATGATGTCGCGTACTTTTTTGTAGAAAAAGGCGGCGGTCAGCGACGAGCCGTTGCCTGGATACCATTCGAGCGTGGCGTCAAAGCTGTTGGCCCGGATCGGGTTCAGCTTGACGTTGCCCTTGTTTTCACCCTTGTAGTTGATGTTCTGGATGGCGTTGTTGGTATCGTAGACGATCTGTTGCTCCAGCTTCACGTACTCGGCCAGGTCGCCAAAACCCGGCCGGTACATCGACTGCGCGAAGGCGAAGCGCGCTTGCAGCTTGTCGGTCAAATCGACCTTCAAGTTAAGACTCGGCAGCACGTCGACATAGCTGTGGCTGGAATCGATCGGCTGGTTGATCGGACCGAACTGCGGCACCGACGGCGCGATGGTGGCGCTGTAGGTCGGCAGGAACACGGTGTAACCGTGGGCCGTCGTTTTGGTGTGAACCACGCGCACGCCGGCGCTGCCCTCGACCGGGAAGCGCAGATCGTCGAAGCCAAAGCGTGTCGACAGGTAGGCCGCCTGCGTCTTTTCCGATTGCAGCCTGGTTTTGGACGGGTCGCCGTCGTAGGCGAACGGCTTCCAGTCGCTGCCCGCCGTCGAGCAGTCGTCGGTTTTGTGCCAATACGCGTTGTTGTCCTCGCATTGGTATTTTTTGACCAGCGCCAAATTCGCGTAAGTGTTGGGATAGTCCTTGACGGCGGCCATCGTCGGCTGCACCAGGGTGCCCGGCGTCGGGACCTTGCCGTTGAAGAAGTTGTTGTAATTGAAGGTGGTGACCGGCATCAGCGCGGCGTACTTCGGATCGCTCAGGTAGCCAAAGCTGGCGCGCGGCTGCCAGCCCGGATCGCTCGCGGTGGGCAACTGGCCCGGCACGGTGGTGGGCCGCACCGACCATGGCTCGGCGATGCTGTACCAGGTCGAGCCGGTCGCCTCGGTATGGTTGGACGAGCGCTTGGTCAGGCGCAGGCCGAAGCGCACGTCGCGCATCACCGGATGGTCGAACTTGAAGCGCACATCGCTCTTCCACGCGTACAGGTCGGCGGTCGCCTTTTCCTGGCTCGGCTGCACATTGGAAACGTAGTAGTTGGCCGGATTGGCCAGGAATTTTTTCGCCGCGTCGTCGAACGTGATCTGCCCGGGATTGCCGGTCAGGTCGATATTCATGCTCGGCACAAAGGTGCCCAGCACGATGCCGCCACCCACACTCTGGTTCGTCGCGTGGACCCATTGCAGGTCGTTCTGCAGCGACCAGCGCTCGTTGATGTTCCACTTGGCGTTCCAGGCGATCTCCCGGGTCTTCGAGTGCCTGTCGTAGTAGGCCTGGTTGGAGTTGAAGCCCAGGCCGCCCTCGGCGAAATTATTGGCGCCGGCGCCGCCGATCGGATAGGTGTACTTGGCCGATTGCAGTATACCTTTGCTATCGAACACGGGGTCGATGAGCTTGGACAGGTAGGGACTCTCGACACCGGTGAACAGCGCGTTCTCGGTGCCGCTTTCCTTGTAGGACGACTGGAAAAACGTCAGCGCCGACTCCATGCCGGCCTTTTTCCACTGCAACGCGCCGTAGACGCCGGCCCGGTCGTTGATGCTGGTATTGGTGCGCCACGATCCCGATTTCGGCACCCACACGGTTTTGCCATCGACGATGTCGGTGCGCGGGAAGTAGGCGTCCACCTGGATCGAGTCGTTATGGGTATTGCTGCGGCTGGCGGACAGGTCGAGCAGCGCGCCCCACTGGCCGAAGTCGTTTTCCCAACGCTTCGACACCAGGCCGGAGACGGCGGGCGATGATTTCGACCCCAGCTGGTTGTAGTTGACGTAGGTCGAGGCAGAGAATTTATCGCCCTTGTAATCGAACGGCAACGCGGTACGCAGGTCGACTTGTCCGCTGACCCCGCCTTCGACCAGTTCGGCCGGCGGGTTCTTGTGCACGATCACCGCCGACATCAGCTCCGGCGGTATGTCGCTCCAGCTCAATTCTCGCCCGGGCCAGCCGGCCGAAAACGATTCGCGGCCGTTCAAGGTCGACGAGCCCCAGCTCAGGCCGCGCACCGAAATGCCGGAACCCTCGACCGAATAGTGCTCCGGATCGCCGCGCGAGCGGTTGCGGTCCATCGTCACGCCGACGATGCGCTGCAGCACTTCGGTGATCGACTTGTCCGGCAGCTTGCCGGCCTCTTCGGCGACGACGCCGTCGATGACCTCCTCGGCATTTTGCTTGAGCTTGACGGCCGACTGCATCGCAGCGCGCTGGCCGGTGACCACCACGGTCGCCCCCTCCCCGTCCGTGGCGTCCGTGGCGGCACGCGCCGTTTGCGCCTGCGCGTCGCCGCTGTACAGCGCTGCGAGCTGCGCCGCCGCGAACGCCAGCGCGGTCATCCTCAAGGGTTTGCGCTTGATCGCTGTTTTGATGTTCCTCATTGTCTCTCTCCTCTTATCATCGTTGTAGTTGCTTTGGCTAACCGTCGGCCCTCATTGGAAGGTGATCGGTCCGGTCAGCATGTAGTCGGTCTTGGGCGCGTAGGGCGTCACCGGGGAGACAGTTGGCGCGCCGTGGCGGCGACGTCGCCGTCGCCGCCGGCCTGGTTGGCGCTCACCGAGCACTCGCCTCCCTCCAGCAACGCGGTGCAGGCGAGGCCGGTGGTCGTCATCTGGAATTTCCATCGTATGTCTCCTCATTGGAATTTTCCTTTTTATTGTGCCGGCGACAACTGTTCCCGCTCGCTGCGCAATCGGTCCCGGTACGCGCGCGGCGTGCAGCCAAGTTCGCGCTTGAACACGCGATGCATGTTATGGATGGAGGTCAGGCCGCTGCTCAGCGCCACGTCCGCGATGCTGCGGTCGCCGCTATCCAGACCGGCCTTGGCGGCATTGAGCTTGAAGTCCAGGATCACGTCGTGCACGCTGCAGCCGAGCTCCTCGCGGAAGTCGGCGTCGAGCGTCGAGCGCGACACGCCCACGTGTTCGGCCACCTGTCCGGTCTTGATGCCCTGGCAGGCATACTGGCGAATGAAGTGGCGCGCCCGCATCACGTTCGGATGCCTGATCAGCTGGTACTGGCTGGACGCGTGCACGTTGACGCCGGCCGGCGGCACCACGATCGGCGTGTCCCTGGGTTGCACGCCGTGCACCATCTGCTCGATCAGATGGGCCGCCGCGCGACCCATCTCCTGCGCGCCGTGGATCACCGAGCTGAGCGGTATGCGGGTGAGCCGGCGCACCAGCGGATCGTTGTCGATGCCGATGATCGCCACCTGTTCCGGCACTTCGATGCCGGCGATAATGCAGGCCTGCAATAGCTGACGTGCGCGCGCGTCCGAGACGGCGATGACGCCCACCGGTTTGGGCAAGCTGCGCAACCACGCGATCTGCCCCTGGACCGCCTCGCCCCAGGAGCCGACGCTGGTGCCGCAGCCACGGAAAATCTCCGCCGCCACCTGCTCGCCGCGCATCAGCCGACGGAAGGCGTTCTCGCGCTCCTGCGCCCAGCGGTTGTCGCCGGAGGCTGGAACGCTGAACATGGCGAAACGCTCCAGGCCGACATCGATCAGGTGCTGGCGCGCCAGTTCGACCAGCTTGACGTTGTCGGTCGCCACGTAGGGCACGCCGGCCGGATAATCGGCCGGGTCGGCATACGAACCGCCCACCGCCACCACCGGCACGGCGCAGCGCGACAAGGCTTGCGCCACGGCCGGATCGTCGAAGTTGGCGATAATACCGTCGCCTTGCCACTGCTCGATGCCTGACAGGCGCAACCGGAAATCTTCCTCCAGGAATAAATTCCAGGCCGCGCGCGTACTGCCGAAATAGGCGGCGATACCGGCCGTGACGTCGTGATCGAATATTTGGTTGGCGTTGAATAACAACGCGATCCGGTGCACTTTCGGCGTCTTCATGTGGCGGCTATTTCGTCGACAGCACCAGCACGGTCACCGAATACGGCGCGAAGCTGTAGCTGAACTGCTTGCCCAGGCCGCTCGCCTTGCTGGTCACCGGCGCCACCCTGGTCGGCTCGGCGATGGTGTTGGTGTCTTCCTTTTTAGCCGAGGCAAGCACGATGGCCTTGCCTTCCGAAGCGACGTTGCCGGCGCCGGCGAGGTCGACCCGCACCGCCTGCGCCGTGCCGATCGCGTTAACGACCTTCAGGTAGATCTCGCCGCGCTGCGCCGATTTGGTCGCCGAGAAGAACATGGTCGGCACTTCCCTGACCGGCGGCAGCACCTGCGGCGTATCCTCCCTGGCCGGCTGCTGCCAAGTCTGCGTAACGACCTTCTCCGCCGTCACCGGCAGCGACACGTTGCCCAGATAATTGCTGAACATCTTCTGCACGTGGTACGACGGCGAGCCGTAGCTGGTTTGCACGTCGTAGCCGACCAGGTTCGATTTCCACTGCATGCCGCCAGGGTTGACGTTCACCAGCAGCGGCGCGTAACAGGACATTTCGACGACGTCGGCATTGCGCTCCATGCCGGCCATGAAGGCGGCGTCGGCCAGCGCCGCGTGCAGGTTGGTGGTCGGATCGCCTTCGCGCGCGGCCCACTCGCCGATAAACACTTTCGGACCCTTGCGTTCGTAGCTATCGTAGCGCCCGGCGTCGTGCATCATCTCCATCGCGCTGTAATAGAAATGCTCGTCGACCAGGTCGGGCGCCCGGCTGGTCAGCGCCTGTTGCTGGCTCAGCCAGTCCTTGCCGCCAACGGTGGAGATCAGCTTGAGCTGCGGGTGCTTGGCCTTGATGGCGTCGTGGAACTGGGTGTAGCGGGCATCGTAGGTCTTGCCTTTGTCGAAGCCGTCCTCGTTGCCGATCTCGACGTAGCGCAGTTTGAACGGCGCCGGGTGGCCGTCCCTGGCGCGCTGCGCACCCCATTTGGTGGTGATGTCGCCGGTGACGTATTCGATTTCCTCAAGCGCTTCGTCCACGAAAGGCTGCAGCGCCGCGCCAGCGGGAATGGACTCGCCGTTGAGCGCGTAGCCGGCGAACACCGCCAGCACCGGCTCGGCCTTCATATCCTCGCACCATTCGAGAAATTCAAGCAGGCCCATGCCGTCGGACGAACGGTAGCCCCAGGTGCCGGGATGGCCGGGCCGCTGGTCGATCGGGCCCAGCGTTTCCTTCCACTTGAAGCGGGTGTCCACGGAATAGCCCTCGAGGTAATTTCCGCCAGGAAAGCGCAGGAAGCCCGGCTTCATGTCGACCAGCTTTTGCATCAGGTCGACCCGGTTGCCGTTCGGCCGGTTCTTGTAGGTCGGCGGGAACAGCGAAACCTGGTTGAACCAGACGGTGCCCGGGCTTTCGGTGGCGATCACCAGCCGCGCGTCGGCGGTCGGCTTGACGTTGGCGGCGGTGGTCAGGGAAACGTTGTAGCGCTGCCATTCGCCGCTGATGCGGCCGCCCTCGGCCCGGGCGTACACCTTCTTGCCGTCCGTCCCTTCGATGCTGACGGTTAGCGGCACGCCGCCCGCGCCGGTGGTTTTGGCGTAGAAGCTGGCGCGGTAGCGGGTGTTCGGCTTGACGGGAATGCCCCAATACCCGGCGTTGGCGATGCCGACCCGGTGGCCGCGCGCGGCGCCGGTGGCATCGAGCCGCAGGCTGGTGGTCAGGGCGGTGGCCGGGACCGGGTAGCGCTGGTCGAGCGCGATCGCGGCGCTGCCGCCGCTGTCCTGCACCACCGACCAGTGCGCGGGCGACCCGCCGTCGTCCTTGAAGACGCGGTTGCGCACCAGCTCGGCGTACAAGCCGCCATCGTAGGAGAAATTGATTTCCTCGGTCATCAGGCCGTACAAGGTGGGGCTGACCGGAATGCCCGGCTTGGCAAGATCTATCCTGACGGCGGTCTGGGCCGTCGCCAGCGGCGCGATCAGCGCAGCCAGCGACAGCACCAGGGTGGCGAACCCGTTCGAACCGAGCCAGCGCATCGGCTGGCTGCGTCCATCCGCGTTAGTGTCGATTGTCATTTTCTTCAACTGCATCGTATCTCCCTGTATTTGTTCTTTAACTTACGGGCCGCCGCCATGCGCAGCGCACCAGTCTGAAAAGAATAGGCCAGCGAGCACGGGCGACGGTATCGCCGCGAATCGATTCCTTTGCAAACCGCAGAAATTGCAAGCAATGTTAGCTATGGTAGAAATCGGCCCGTGGCCGGCGGCGGGAGGTCGGGCAGGCGGATTGGGAGATGGCGGGCGGACCGGCGCCTGGCGGGCGCTGGAGGGCGGCGCCTCAGCCGGGCGCACGCCGGGCAATGGGGACGGACGGGATCAGGCCGCGTGGTCGAAACCAGGCGGCGTCAGTGAGGGGTTGGGATGAAGCGGGTCAGGCGGGTGGTGTCGACGGCGCGCCGTCGGCGGGCTGCTGCTGTCGCTGGGCCGCAAGCAGCCGGAAGGACTTCGGCGTGCAGCCAAATTCTTCCTTGAACAGCTTGTTAAAGTACGGAACATTCGAGTAGCCGACCAAGTACGCGATTTCCGACACGGCGGCGCTGCTTTTCTCAGTCAACAACCTGGACGCCTCGGTCAGGCGCAGTTTATTCAGGTAACTGGTGAATGTCATGCCGAGTTCGGATTTCAGTACCTCATTGATCTTATAGCGGTTCGCGCCGGTCCCCTCCACCACGGCCTCCAGGTCCAGCTTGGGATCGGTGTAGGAACTGGCGATATAGCGCAAGATCGACGCTTTTTCCTTGTCCTTGTATGGCTCCAGCGTTAATTGCCGATAGGCCACCAACGGCAAGTTGATTTTCATCTTGGAATCGACACCGGCCAACAGCGCGCGGGAATACGCCAGGAAAAACCAGATACCGAACGCCACCCAGCCGCCAAGGACCAGGACCGCCAGCGCCGCCAGATAGCGGTAATCGCGGCCATGCAAGGTCAGTTCGCTGATTTCAACATGCGCATCGACATTGCGCGGCGTGGCGGTGGTCGTCCCGAACAGGACCTTCCCGACCCGGTCCAATTGATAACCCTGGCGCGCCAGGTCCAGCTTCATTGCGGGAAACCACCATTCGGGAATCAGCAGCCGGGCCAGGTCGAGCGCGACCGGCATGCCCTGTTCATTGCACGAAAAATACGTCCTGGGTGGACGGTAAGTCGCGAACGTGCCCGGCTTGGAGAGTTTTTCATCGAACGTGGACACCTCGAACATCATGGAAGTGGCCGGCGTACATCTGGCGATAAAGGTGATGGTGTGGAAATTCGACCAATCCTCGTGGACCGGCCGCCCCTCGGCGTCATCGAAGAACAGGTCGGCGGCGACAAAAGGATAGGCGGCCACCTCCTTCAGCTTGTAGTCGAAGCGCAACCGGTCGCGCGACGTGTCGTGCAAGCTGACCGACGACCCGCCGCCAGTGGCCACATCGGAATAGGTTCCGTAATGCCAGCGGTAGCCGCTTTTATACGACGGCAACAGTGTCTGGGTGGGAAAGGTCCGGTACAGGAAAAAAACCGCCAGCAGCGCGTCCACGACGAGCAGGGCAACCAGCGCCAGCAGCGCCTTTTTATAGAACTCTTGCATATAGTTATGGTGTTGAACTGTCTCGGCGCCGCACTCTTTAGCGGTGCGGTCCCGGCATCATAACAGGCGACCTACGGACGGTCCGATGAATTTTTGAAGCGGACGCATCTATGAAAAGACACAAACAACACCGCGCCCCCAACGCAAAAAGGGCAGCCACATGGCTGCCCTTCTACATACTGGAGCGGGAGAAGAGTCTCGAACTCTCGACCTCAACCTTGGCAAGGTTGCGCTCTACCAACTGAGCTACTCCCGCTTGGAGTTCAAATTGTCTGGAGGCGAGGACGGGAGTCGAACCCGTCTACACGGCTTTGCAGGCCGCTGCATAACCGCTTTGCTACCTCGCCAGAGGAAACTATTACCTGAGACGGCAGCGGGTTACGCGCTGCGATCCGAAATTCTGGAGCGGGAGAAGAGTCTCGAACTCTCGACCTCAACCTTGGCAAGGTTGCGCTCTACCAACTGAGCTACTCCCGCATTGGAGTTACGTTTTTATTACTTTTTACCGCACCGGCCAGCTTCAGGGAAACTGGAGCGGGAGAAGAGTCTCGAACTCTCGACCTCAACCTTGGCAAGGTTGCGCTCTACCAACTGAGCTACTCCCGCATTGGAGTCCAACATCATAGCAGCAAGCTGCTCGTAATTCTAGTCCTACTTGCTACCGACACCACGCTGTCCAGAGAACTGGAGCGGGAGAAGAGTCTCGAACTCTCGACCTCAACCTTGGCAAGGTTGCGCTCTACCAACTGAGCTACTCCCGCGTCGTCATCAGCAACAACAGGCCAGCATTATAGAGTATCTGGGCAGGCTGTCAATGGTCAAAACTTTGCCCAACGAAAAAGATTGAATATTGTTTATCCCAAGCCAAGTCCTACAAGGTCCCGGCTTTTTCCTTGATCAGCGGCCAAGCCAGGCGCAGGTAGTAGAACATCGACCACACCGTCAGCACAGCCGCGATCTCCAGCAGGCGCGCGCCCCAGAACTGGGTGTCGACCGTGCCGAACAGCACGTCGTGGTACAGCAGTAGCGGGATCGCGGTCATTTGCGCGGTTGTTTTAATCTTGCCTAGCGAACTGACGGCGACCGATTTGGAGGCGCCGATCTGCGCCATCCATTCGCGCAACGCCGAGATGGCGATTTCCCGCCCGATAATGACGAACGACAGCACGGCGTTGGCGCGGTCGAGCTGCACCAGCACCAGCAAGGCCCCCGCCACCATCAATTTGTCGGCCACCGGATCGAGGAAGGCGCCAAAGGCCGAGGTCTGGTTCCAGCGGCGCGCCAGGAAACCGTCGAACCAGTCCGTGACGGCGGCGATGATGAACACCAGCGTAGCCGCCAGGTTTTGATCGGCCACCGGCAGCATCGTCGTCGGCAGATAGTAGACGCCCACCACCAGCGGAATCAGCGCGACGCGCAACCAGGTTAACAGTATCGGTATATTGAAAGGCATAGGTTCGAAAGAAGGTGCGGGTGTGATTGTTTTCGCTGTGACTATTTTGTTACGCGCCGCTAGTCTACCTTGCCCCCGCACATTAAACCAGCACGTTTGCCCCAGGCTTCACCAACCCGCCCCGCCGCTGCCGGCCCTAGTGCAGCTGGCGGTAGATTTCCTCGGCCAGCGCGCTGGAAATGCCTTCGACCTGTTTCAAGTCCTCGACGCTGGCGTTGACCACGCCGCGCAGGCCGCCGAAGCGCGCCAGCAGGCGCTGGCGGCGTTTGGCGCCGATGCCTTCGATCTCCTCCAGCCGCGAGGTCTGGCGCGTCTTGGCGCGCTTGGCGCGCATGCCGGTGATGGCGAAGCGGTGCGCCTCGTCGCGGATCAGCGCCACCAGCATCAGCGCCGCCGATTCCTTGCCCAGTTCCTGCGACGGCCTGCCGTCGACGAACATCAGCGTCTCCAGGCCGACACGGCGCCCCTCCCCCTTGGCCACGCCGACGATCAGGCTGATATCGAGTCCAAGTTCGGCAAACACCTGGCGCGCCATCTCGATCTGGCCCTTGCCGCCGTCGATCAGCACCACGTCGGGCATCACGCCGTCGCCGTTGGCCACCTTCTCGTAGCGGCGGAACAGCACCTGCCGCATCGCCGCGTAATCGTCGCCCGGCGTGATGTCGTTGATGTTGTAGCGGCGGTATTCGCCGTTCTGCATCTGGTGGTGATGGAATACCACGCACGAGGCTTGCGTCGCCTCGCCCTGCGTGTGCGAGATGTCGAAGCATTCGATGCGCAGCAGGTCGATATCCTCCGGCTCCAGCGCCAGCGCCTCGACCAGCGCGCGCGTGCGCGACTGCTGCGAGCCCTGCTCCGACAGCAGGCGCGCCAGCGAGATCTCGGCGCCCTTCTGCGCCAGTTCCAGCCACTTGCGGCGCTGGTCCTGCGGCTGGAAGATCAGGTTGATGCGGTGGCCGCACTGCTCCTGCAACGCCACCATCAGCGCCGGCTGGTCGAATTCGATATTCAGGATCAGCGTGCCGGGGATGAATTTCTCGGTGTAGTGCTGGACCAGAAAGGCGGCCAGCACCTCCACTTCGATCGGGTCCTCGGCGATGGCGGCGGCGTCGCCGATGTGGTTGGGGAAGTAGGCGCGGTCGCCCAGGTGGCGGCCGCCGCGCACCATCGCCAGGTTGACGCAGGCGCGCCCGCCCTGCACCAGCACGGCGATGATGTCGACGTCGGCGTCGCCGGTGGTTTCCATGCTTTGCTGGTGCAGCACGCGCGACAGCGACTGGATCTGGTTGCGCACCGACGCGGCCTGCTCGAATTTGAGGTCGGCGGCGTAGGCGTGCATTTTCCGCTCCAGGTCTTCCATCACTTCGCTCTGGCGTCCGCGCAGGAAGCGCGCGGCGTTTTCCACATCGACCTTGTAGTCTTCCTTGCTGATCAAATCCACGCACGGCCCGCTGCAACGGCCGATCTGGTGCAGCAGGCAGGGGCGCGTACGGTTCGAGTAGACGCTGTCCTCGCAGGTGCGGATCAGGAATACCTTCTGCAAAATCTGCATCGATTCCTTAACCGCCCAGGAACTGGGGAACGGGCCGAAATACTGGTTCTTCTTGTCGACCGCGCCGCGGTAGTAGACCATGCGAGGCGAGTCGCCGCCGGTGATCTTCAGGTACGGGTAAGATTTATCGTCGCGGAACAGGATGTTGAAGCGCGGCGCCAGCGCCTTGATCAGGTTATTTTCCAGGATCAGCGCCTCGGCCTCGCTGTGTGTGACCGTGGTTTCGAGCCGGGCGATGCGCTCGACCATCATGGCGATGCGCGGGCTGGCGATGTTCTTCTGGAAGTAGCTCGAGACGCGTTTTTTCAGGTCGCGCGCCTTGCCGACGTAGAGGACCTTGTCCTCGGCATCGAAATAGCGGTACACGCCCGGCAGATTGGGCAGCTTGGCCACGGTGGCCAGCACTTGCTCGCGCGGATCGGGCGCTTTTACGATCGGTGCGACTTCAGTCATTACGGGTCTCGGTGCGTCTCTCGGTGCTGTCTCAAATGGTTTGCTTATTGCTGCTGCTCGACAATGACGAAGGCGACGGCGTATTCCGCCTCGTCGCTGACCGTCACCTGTGTCGTCAGCTTGTTCTTGTCCATGAATTCCTTCAGTACGCCGCTGCACACGATCATCGGTTTGCCGCTCGGCGCGTTGAGCATTTGCGCGGCCGGCCACGTCATCGGCATGCGGATACCGAGGCCGATGGCCTTGGCGAAAGCCTCCTTGGCGGCGAAACGGGTGGCGACGAAACGGATGCCGCGCACGGGATTCTTGGCCTTGCGCGCCAGGTACTTCTCCATCTCCTGAGGCCCCAGTATCTTTTTGGCGAAACGGTCGCCATGGCGCGCCAAGGCCTCCTCGATACGCGGAATTTTGCAGATATCGGTGCCGATACCGTAAATCACCGCGCCCCCAGCCTGGTCGACACCATGATGGCCTTCATTTCGCGCACGGCGTTTTCCCAGCCGACGAACACCGAATGGGCGACGATGGCGTGGCCGATGTTCAGCTCCGCGATGTCCGGAATGGCGGCGATGGCCTGCACGTTGGAGTAGTGCAGACCGTGGCCGGCGTTGACCTTCAGTCCTTTGGAGACGCCAAACAGCACGCCGCGCTTGACCCGTTCCAGCTCGGCCGCCTGCTCGGCGCCCTCGGTGTCGGCATAGCGGCCGGTGTGCAGTTCGATCACCGGCGCGCCCGCTTCCACCGTGGCGGCGATCTGCGCTTCGTCGGCGTCGATGAACAGGCTGACGCGAATGCCCTCGGCCTGCAACTGCTTGACAGCCGCCTGCACCGCCTTGAAATGGGTGACGACATCGAGACCACCCTCGGTGGTGACCTCGGTGCGCTTTTCCGGCACCAGGCAGACATCGTGCGGCTTGATGCGGCAGGCGAAGTCGATCATCTCCTGCGTCACGGCGGCCTCCAGGTTCATACGGGTGAGCAGTTGCGGCGCGATGGCGATGACGTCGGCATCCTTGATGTGGCGGCGGTCTTCGCGCAAGTGCAGGGTGATGCAGTCGGCGCCGGCCTGCTCGGCCAGCAGCGCGGCGCGGATCGGGTCCGGATACATGGTGCCGCGCGCGTTGCGCAAAGTGGCAACGTGGTCGATATTCACGCCAAGGTCGATGATGGTGCCGGAAGGATGCAAGTAGCTCATTTGTCTTTACCGTTGAGGTTTATTGTGCGTTGTTATAACTGCGACAGGTCGATCAGTATCTGGCGCGTATTCAGCGGCGCGCCGCCCAGGTGGTGCGCCAGCAGGAAGCGCATCAGCTGCTTGCTCTGCGATTGGGTGGCCGCGTCCCGATAGTCTTCGCGCTCCATGTCGAGCAAAGTCTTGCCGGCCACGCGCGGCGACTGGTCGGACGCGCGCTCGGGACGCGGACCGCGCTCCGGATCGACCACATAGACCACGTCCGCCCGCACCGGCGCGCGCGTGGCGGTGCAGCGCGACAGGTCGGCGGACACCCCTGTTTCCTTAAGTAAGGCCCTTTCGAACTTTCGCAAGACGATGGGCGCAGGTTCGTTGTGCGCGAGCTGGTTCAGCGTGGCGACGTAATGGTCGAACAAGGCCGGATGGGCGTCGTCGCGCGCCAGCAGCTTGACCAGCAATTCGTTCAGGTAGAAGCCGCACAGCAGCGCGGTTTTCTCCAGCGGCAGCATGCCGCCCACCCACTCGGCGTCGGTCAAGGTGCGCAGTTCGGATTTGCCGACCCAGCTCGACGACAACGGCTGGAAGGTTTGCAGCACGCCGCGCAATTGCGAGTGCGGCCGCTTGGCGCCCTTGGCGATCAAGGCCACGCGGCCGAAGTCGCGCGTGAACAGATCGATGATCAGGCTGGTTTCTTTGTAGGGATAGCTGTGCAGGACGAAGGCCGGCTGGCCGGCGACCTTGGTGCCGAAGGTGCGCTCGCGCGACGGCGCGCGGGGACGCTTGGGGGAAGCTGCGGGAACGGCCGGGGTGGTCGGGGTTGCCGGGGTTGCGATGACGGGCGCCGACGCCGACGCAGGCGTTATGGCGGGCACTACGCCACGCTCCGCCACAGGCGCGGCCTGTCGCGGTTCGGCCGTGGAATCGGCGTCGGCCGCGGCGTCATGCGTGGTGTTGGACATCGGTCCTCTTTTATTCGTAGCCGTAGGCGCGCAGCCCCGCTTCGTTATCGGCCCAGCCGGATTTGACCTTGACCCAGATCTCCAGGTAGACAGGTCCGCCGAACAGCTTTTCCATGTCCAGCCGCGCCTGCGTCGACACTTCCTTCAGGCGCGCGCCCTTGTTACCGATGATCATGGACTTGTGCGTGTCGCGCTCGACCAGGATGGCGGCAAACACGCGGCGCAGGTCGCCCTCCTGCTCGAACTGCTCGATCAGCACGGTGCTGGTGTAAGGCAGCTCGTCGCCGACAAAGCGGAACAGTTTTTCGCGGACGATCTCGGAAGCGAGGAACTTCTCGCTGCGGTCGGTGATGTCGTCCGGTCCGAAGATCGGCTGGTTCTCCGGCAGGAACTTCTTGATCTCTTTTTCCAGGCCGTCGAGCTGGAAGCGCAGCTTGGCCGACACCGGCACGATGGCGGCGAAGTTGAACTTGGCCGCGACCTGCTGGGCGAACGGCAGCAATACCGCCTTGTCCTTGACCCTGTCGGACTTGTTGATCACCAGGATCACCGGCACTTCGGCCGGCAGCAGGTCCATCACTTGCTGGTCGGCCGGGCCGAAGGTGCCCGCCTCGATCACGTACAGGATCAGGTCCGACGAGATCAGCGTATTGGTGACGGTTTTGTTGAGCGTCTTGTTGAGCGCATTGGCATGGCGGGTTTGGAAGCCGGGCGTGTCGACGTAAATGAATTGCGCGTCGTCATGCGTCTGGATGCCGGTGATGCGGTGGCGCGTGGTCTGCGCCTTGCGCGACGTGATGCTGACCTTGGCGCCGATGAGCGTGTTCATCAGCGTCGATTTGCCCACGTTGGGGCGGCCGACAATGGCGATATAGCCACAACGGAAGTTGGCGGGGGTCGTTTCGGTAGTCATGCTATATCGCTTCAGAGTATGGTGTTGCGCTTCGTGTCATGCAGTGTTCAGCGGTTACTTGTTGGCCGCCTTGGCGGGCGCGGCCGCTGCCGCCGGCTCGCCGCCGGCCTCGCCCTGCACCGTGGCGATGCCGGCCAGCTTGAGCTGGGCGGCGCGCGGCTTGGCCTTGCGGCCGGCGGCCGGGGTCTTCAGCAACGCCTGTTCGGCCACTTCCAGCGCCAGCTTGGCGGCGGCCTGTTCGCCGGCGCGGCGGCTGCCGCCGCGTCCGTAGACCTGGATGCCCAGCTTGGGCACCAGGCATTCGATCTCGAATTCCTGGCTGTGCGCGGCGCCATGGGTGGCCACCACATTGTACAGCGGAAGCGAAATCTTCTTACTTTGCAGGAATTCCTGCAGCAAGGTCTTGGCGTCCTTGCCCAAGGTTTGCGGGTCGACGGTGTCGAGGATGGGGATGTAGAAGGCGCGGATCACGTCGCGCGCCGGGTTGAAGCCGCCATCGAGAAAAATGGCGCCCAGCAGCGCCTCGAGCGTGTCGGCCAGGATCGAAGGACGGCGGAAACCGCCGGACTTGAGCTCGCCCTCGCCCAGGCGCAGGAACTGCGACAGCTCCAGCTTCTGGGCGATTTCGTACAGAGACTGCTGCTTGACCAGGTTGGCGCGCAGGCGCGACAGGTCACCCTCGTCGATCGCCACGTAACGCTCGTACAGGATCGACGCCACCACGCAGTTAAGGATCGAATCGCCAAGGAACTCCAGCCGTTCGTTATGCAAACTGCTGTGGCTACGATGCGTCAAGGCCTGCTGCAGAAGGGCGGCATCCTGGAACGTATAGCCTAAACGGTTTTGCAATAACTGAAGATTCATTGTTTGATCGGTTCTGTGTGACGTCGTCTCGACGTTTAAATTAATCGGCTGGCTTTATTGATCGATTTTGGCGGTCGTCCCCGGCAGACCGGATTTGGCGGTCGTGCCCTGGTATTCGAGCAGCAGGCTGGCCGGTCCGACCAGCGGGATTTTCTTTTCGTAGGCGAAACTCACTTCCATCTCGCCGTTTTCCTTGCCGATGACCAGATCGTGGCTGTTGATCGAGCTGATGTATCCGGTCGTGGCGCTGGCGTCGAACGCCTTCTGGATTTCGACCACCGAATTGCCGCCGACCGCCTTGGCGGTGACGATGGCGTTCTGGATCGCCCGGTATTCGGTGTAGGTGGGCACGATCTTCAGCCCCAGCACGCCGATAAAGCCCAGTATGGCGAGGACCAGGATCAGTCCCACCAGAGAAATACCCTGTTGCCTGCGCTGTTTGCCGCAGCGACGAACTGATTGCATGTTAGTCCCTTTCGGTCCGCCCTGCGTCCACCAACCGGTTGCGGATTACTGGATGCTGCCGATGCGGCGCAGGTTACCCAGGTTCATCCAGACAAAGAATGCTTTTCCAACAATATTCTTATCAGGAACGAAGCCCCAGTAGCGGCTGTCGAGGCTGTTGTCGCGGTTATCACCCATCATGAAGTAGTTGCCTTTCGGAACTACACACGTGAAGCTGTCATAGGTGTAGGTGCACGACTCTTCCTTCAACGGGAACTGCTGCACTTCGGCCGGGTTCAGGGTCGGCGCGCGCTCGTTGTTCAGAATGCGGTGCGTGACGCCGGTCAGGCCTTCCTGATACTGCTTGTTGTACACCAGGCGTTCATCGTCCAGGTAATCGTCCAGCGCGGTGTACTTCACTTCCACGCCGTTGACCGTCAAACGCTTGTTTGCATACGTGATCTTATCACCCGGCACGCCGACCACGCGCTTGATGTAATCCTGGCTCATGTCGCGTGGGTATTTGAACACCATCACGTCGCCGCGCTGCGGATCGTTGATCTGGATGACTTTCTTGTTGAGCACAGGCAGGCGGATGCCGTAGGTGAACTTGTTCACCAGGATCAAATCGCCCACCAGCAGGGTCGGCACCATCGACGACGACGGGATCTTGAACGGCTCGTACAGGAACGAGCGCAGGAAGAACACCAGCGCGATGACCGGGAAGAAGCTGCCCGAGTACTCGATCCACACCGGCTGGCGCAGGATGCCGGCCTCGATCGCGGCGCGGTTGCCGGTGTTGTCGACCTTGATGCCATCGGCGGTCAGCTTGGCGTTGCGCGCGTCGTACTCGGCCAGCGCGCGGTTGGCGGCGGCACGGCGCTGCTTGGCCAGGTAGAACACGTCCAGGAACCAGATCACGCCCGTGATCACCATCAGCACGAACAGGATTAAAGCGAAGTTACCTAAGATCACTTGCAGGTTCATTTATCGTCCACTTGTAAGATTGCCAGGAATGCTTCTTGTGGAATCTCGACCGAGCCCACTTGTTTCATGCGTTTTTTACCGGCTTTTTGCTTTTCCAACAGTTTCTTCTTACGGCTGATGTCGCCGCCGTAGCACTTGGCCAGCACGTTCTTGCGCAAGGCCTTGACGTTTTCACGCGAGATCACGTTGACACCGATGGCGGCCTGGATCGCCACGTCGAACATCTGGCGCGGGATCAGTTCGCGCATCTTGGCGGCCACCTGGCGGCCGCGATAGGCCGAGTTGGAGCGGTGGACGATGATGGCCAGCGCGTCGACCTTCTCGCCGTTGATCAGCATGTCGACCTTGACGACGTCGGAGGCGCGGTATTCCTTGAACTCATAGTCCATCGAGGCGTAGCCGCGCGAAGTCGACTTCAGCTTGTCGAAGAAATCGAGCACGATCTCGCCCATCGGCATCTCGTACACCAGCTTGACCTGGCGGCCGTGGTAAGCCATGTCCATCTGGACGCCGCGCTTGCCGATACACAAGGTGATCACCGAGCCGACGTATTCTTGCGGCATGTACAGGTTGACCGTGACGATCGGTTCGCGGATCTCGTTGATCTTGGTCGGCTCCGGCATCTTCGATGGATTGTCCACCTTGAGGATGCTGTTGTCGCGCATGACGACCTCGTACACCACGGTCGGCGCCGTGGTGATCAGGTCCATGTCGAATTCGCGCTCCAGGCGTTCCTGGACGATTTCCATGTGCAACAGGCCGAGGAAGCCGCAGCGGAAGCCGAAGCCCAGCGCCTGCGACACTTCCGGCTCGTACATCAGCGCGGCGTCGTTCAATTTGAGCTTTTCCAGCGAGTCGCGCAGCGCGTCGTACTGGTTGGCCTCGACCGGGAACAGGCCGGCGAACACCTGCGGCTGGACTTCCTTGAAGCCCGGCAGCGGCGCGGCGGCCGGACGGTTGGCCAGGGTGACGGTGTCGCCCACCTTGGCGGCCTTCAATTCCTTGATGCCGGCGATGATGAAGCCCACCTGGCCGGCCGACAACTGCGGCAGCGAGACCGAGCGCGGCGCGAAGATGCCGACGTCCTCGACCAGCTGCAGCGAGTCGGTCGCCATCAGTTTGATCTTGTCTTTTGGTTTCAAGGTGCCGTTGATCACGCGCACCAGCATGACGACGCCGACGTACGGGTCGTACCAGGAATCGACGATCAGCGCCTGCAGCGGCGCGTCCGGGTCGCCCTTCGGCGGCGGGACTTTGGCGATGATCGACTCGAGCACGTCTTCGACGCCGAGACCGGTCTTGGCCGAGCAATGGACGGCGTCGCCCGCTTCGATGCCGATGACGTCTTCGATTTCGGCGATCGCGTTCGGCGGATCGGCGTTCGGCAAGTCGATCTTGTTGAGCACCGGCACCACTTCGACGCCCAGGTCGAGCGCGGTGTAGCAGTTGGCCACGGTCTGGGCTTCCACGCCTTGCGAGGCGTCGACCACCAGCAGCGCGCCTTCGCAGGCCGACAGCGAACGCGAGACTTCGTACGAGAAGTCGACGTGGCCGGGCGTGTCGATCAGGTTCAGGTTGTAGACCACGCCGTCGCGCGCCTTGTATTGCAGCGCGGCGGTTTGCGCCTTGATCGTGATGCCGCGTTCGCGCTCCAGATCCATCGAATCGAGCACCTGCGACTCCATCTCGCGGTCGGACAAGCCGCCGCACAATTGAATGATGCGGTCTGCCAGGGTCGATTTACCGTGGTCGATGTGGGCGATGATGGAAAAATTGCGTATGTTGTTCATTAACAAATATTCAAAAACGGGAGTGAGACGACGGGCGCGCGTGGAAGTTACATCCTGTGCGCAATACAAAAAAAGCGCTCCGAGCGGGGCTGGAATGCCCTGGCGAGCGCCTAATGTAGCTAACCCCGCATTTTACCGGATTTCAGAGGGGAAAGGCCGACTTCTGCACTGCGACATGGTTTTGCTTATTTATTGAGCAATGCCAACACGCGGGGCTCGTCGAGGAAGTAGTGGCACAGCTCGGGTTGGGACAGGTCGGCGTACAGCACGGGCACCAGCTCGTCGAAACGGGCCAGCAGCGTGGCATCGTCCGAGGTGTCGATGTCGACAACGTCGACGGTGAACGGGCGCGACGGCGTTTGCAAACGCAGCAAAGCGTCGAGCATGTCCTGGCACAGGTGGCAATAGCCGCGGGAATAGAGGGTGAAGTGCATCGTGATGAAAGCTCCAGCCCGTCCCCCGGCGACGTCGCGCCAAGGTGACGGGCGGCGCCGCCGCTTACTTCTCTTTTGCGGCTGCGCTTGGACGCAACGAGATAAACTGCGTTGCCTCGCCACGGCGCACCAGCAGCACCGACGGCTTCTTCGGATCGAGCTTGGCCACCAGCGCGTTGAACTGCTTGGCGTCCTTGATCTCGCTGTTATTGAGTTGCAGCACGATGTCGCCCTCCTGCAGGCGCGAGGCCACGCCTTCGGCCGATTCCACCGCCACACCGCCGCTCACGCCCAGCGTTTTCTTCTGGTCCGCCGTCAGGTCGCTGACGACCAGGCCCAGCGCGTTCGGCTTGCCTGCCACCTCCGGCTCGGCCTGCTCACCCTTGCCCTTGCCTTTGCCTTTGGAAGCCTTGGCGCCCTTCTCCGGCTCCAGCTCGGCCACCACCACCGGCAGGTCGATCTGCGCGCCTTTGCGCCACACCGTCACGGTCGCCTTGCTGTTGATGGCGGTGCCGCCCACCAGACGCGGCAGATCCGACGAGCGGGTCACCGGCGCGCCGTTGAATTTCAGGATGATGTCGCCCGACTTGATGCCGGCCTTGTCGGCGGGACCACCCGGCTCGACCAGCGACACTTCGGCGCCTTGCGCGGTTTTCAAGCCCAGCGATTCGGCCACTTCCTTGCTCACTTCGCCGATCTGCACGCCGATGCGTCCGCGCGTGACCTTGCCGGACTTCTTCAATTGCTCGGAGACGCGGATCGCCTCGTCGATCGGCACCGCGAACGAGATGCCGTTGTAGGCGCCGGACAAGGTGGCGATCTGCGAGTTGATGCCGATGACTTCGCCACGCATATTGATCAGCGGGCCGCCCGAGTTGCCGGGATTGACGGCGACGTCGCTCTGGATCAGCGCCAGGTAGTCGCCGGTGTCGCGCTGCTTGGCCGAAATGATGCCGGCGGTGACGGTGTTTTCCAGGTTGAACGGGGAGCCGATGGCGATCACCCATTCGCCGACGCGGATCTTGTCCGAGTCGCCCATCACCAGGAACGGCAGCTTGTCGCCTTCGATCTTCAGCACGGCAACGTCGGTGCGGGCGTCGGCGCCCAGCACCTTGGCCTTGAACTCGCGCTTGTCGGTCAGCGTGACGAACACTTCGTCGGCGCCCTCGACCACGTGGGCGTTGGTCATCACATAGCCGTCGGCCGACAGGATGAAGCCCGAGCCGACGCCGCGCTGGACCGGCTCCTCGGGCGCCTGGCGGCGTCCGCGCGGATTGCCCCGGCCCGGGGGAACGGCCTTGCCGCCGGGGCCTGGCTGAGGGATGGCGCCGCCAAAGAAGCGGCGCAGGAATTCCTGCATTTCCTCGTCGCCGAGTTCTTCGCCGCGACCGCCCTGCTTCATCACTTCCGTGGTGCGGATATTGACCACCGCCGGGCCGACCTTGTCGACCAGATCGGCGAAATCAGGCAAGCCCAGCACGGCGCCGGTGACCGGCGCGGCCGCAGTGGCGGGCGCCATGCCCAGTAGCGCCGGAGACATCCATACGCTTGCGCCGACCAACAGCGCGGAAAGAGTTTTACCACCAGCAGTGAAATTATTTTTCATGGAAAGTATCGGTCTCTATAAAGTTCTTGGATGCGTTTAACCACCGGTCGGCGCCAGGCGTCACCGGTGGTTAGCATACATGGTAAGCGAAAAGTCGCCCGCCAGCTTGCGCGAAGTTATTATAAGAGTATGTGACGACTGCTGGCTTAAGCGAGAATTACGGCGGAATTACGCCACTGTCACGGAAGGATAACGTCGGCGCGCGACTCGGGCAGATCTTCGGACGGCTGGCCGGCGTCGAACGGCGGCGCCGCCGGATCGCTGACGCCGGATGTGAACGGCGATAACTCGTGGGCCGGCTCGGCCGCCAGGCGCTGGGCCAGCGCCGCGCTGAATCCGTCGCTGAGGGTGCCGTCGGCCTGGTCGCGCAGCACGTCGCCGGTCAGGTGGTAAGCGCGCCAGGCCGCCTGCCCGTCCGCCGTGTCGAGGGCGGCGAATGCCAGCTCCCGTTCGTTGTGCGGCAGCTCACCGTCGGCCAGCGCCGAGATGTTTTCGTGCAGTCTTTTCTGGGTTTCCATCGCGTATCCCGCCATCTTAAAACACATCCACCCCGGTGCCGCCTAGTCGGCACTTGCTGGACGCCAACAACTGTTGCCATCATTACTGCCTTACCAGCGCTTGTCAATCGGCATGTCCAGTAAAGGCTTCAATTTTTCGGCGATGACTTCGCGTGCACGGAAGATGCGACTGCGGACCGTGCCAATCGGACACGCCATGATGTCTGAAATCTCCTCATAGCTCAATCCTTCGATCTCGCGCAAGGCAATCGCGGTGCGCAAATCAACCGGCAAGGCATCCATGGCCGCATTGACCGTCTGCGCGATCTGTTTGCTGGCCAGCATGGATTCCGGCGTGTTGATGTCGCGCAGATGCTCGCCATCGTTAAAGGCCTCCGCTTGTTCCGCATCCGCTTCGGTCGACGTGGGCGTACGGCGGCCCTGCGTCGCCAGGAAGTTCTTGGCGGTATTGATGCCGATGCGGTACAACCACGTGTAGAAGGCGGAGTCGCCGCGAAAATGCCGCAACGCCCGGTACGCCTTGATAAACGTCTCTTGTACCACATCTTCGGCCTCGGCCGGGTCGTGCACGATACGTGACAGCAAGCGCATCAGGCGGCGTTGATACTTCGCCACCAGCATATCAAACGCCTGCTTGTCACCGGCCCGGACCCGGTCGACCAGCACCTGGTCACATTCACGTTCTGTCGTCACTCCTGCATTCCTCAGTGGCCTGCAGCATCGCCAAATCTCATAGTCATATATGCTATAGAGTTAGCCCGCTGCAAGAAGTTCACAGTGTTGGCGTTTTTATTTCAGTGCGTCCAGCAACGGCACGGCACGCCAGCGATAGCGCACGCAGCTCGGGCCGCGTTACACCATCGGGCAGCACCAGCACCCACCGCACCCTGCCGTCATCGCCACCCAGGCGTAACAACAACATGCCCGGCCACAAGGTCGACCCATCGAGCAGGCGCAAGGCCGTCCCTGGCTGTTGGTATACCGCCAGCCGCAAGCGGCCGACACCCGATATATCAAGCTGCAGCGCGATACCGCAGGGACGTCCCATCACCCAGCCGAACACGCCGGCCAAGACACACAGCAGCGGCGCCAGCACGCCCGGACAGACAGCGCCCGACATCGTCACGCAACTACACAGACCGGCATGCAAAAGACGCAAGCCGGCCGACGGGCGAAGGATGACGGACACCGCAATCGACATGACGGCAGCACCACAAAACGCTTACACAAAAAATAGGGGGAAACAACACAGCTTGGAAGCGCCAGCAAAGGCTGGGCAATTCTGGCGCTGGCGAATGCCAGCGCCGAATCCACGCTCACTTTGGTTGGACCAGGTGAGCTCGGATTTAGTTCAACGCGGAGTCAAACTTTTTTACACTTTACCGAACAGCAGGCTGCCGTTGGTGCCGCCGAACCCGAAGGAGTTCTTCAGCGCGTACTCGATCTTGATCGGACGGGCGACGTTGGCGCAGAAGTCCAGGTCGCAGGCGGGGTCCTGGTTGAAGATGTTGATGGTCGGTGGCGAGACCTGATGGTGCATCGCCAGAACCGTAAACACCGCTTCCAGACCGCCGGCGCCGCCCAGCAGGTGGCCGGTCAACGACTTGGTCGAGTTGACCACCAGCTTTTTGGCGTGGTCGCCGAAGGTGCGCTTGATGCCCTGCACCTCGGCCACGTCGCCCTGCGGCGTCGAGGTGCCGTGCGCGTTCACATACTGCACCTGGTCGGGGTTGACACCGGCGTTGCGCAACGCGGCTTGCGCCGACTTGCTGCCGCCGGCGCCGTCTTCCAACGGCGAGGTCATGTGATAGGCGTCGGCGCTCATGCCAAAGCCCAGCAGTTCGGCGTAGATCGTCGCCCCGCGCGCCTTGGCGTGCTCGTACTCTTCGAGCACCATGACGCCGGCGCCCTCGCCCAGCACGAAGCCGTCGCGGTCCGTATCCCATGGACGGGACGCGGTCGCCGGATCGTCGTTGCGCGACGACAGCGCCTTGGCCGAGGCGAAACCGCCCAGGCCCAGCGGCGAAATGGTCGATTCCGCGCCGCCGGCCACCATCACGTCGGCATCGCCGTACTCGATCAGACGAGCGGCGGCGCCGATGCAGTGCAGGCCGGTGGTGCAGGCCGTCACGATCGACAGGTTAGGGCCACGCATGCCGTACTTGATCGACAGGTTACCGGAGATCATGTTGATGATCGACGCTGGCACGAAGAACGGGGAGATACGGCGCGGACCGCGCTTGTCGTAGTCTTCCTTCTGCTCTTCGATCATCGGCAGGCCGCCGATGCCGGAACCGATGATGACGCCGATGCGGTCGGCGTTCTCTTCGGTCACGACCACGCCGGAATCCTGCACGGCCTGGATGCCGGCCGCCATGCCGTAATGGATAAACGTATCCATATGGCGGGCTTCCTTGGCCGAGATGTAGTCTTCAATATTGAAGCCTTTGACTTCACCGGCAAAACGGGTACTGAAAGCTTGCGCGTCAAACTTGGTGATGGTGGCAATACCGGACTTACCCTCGAGCGCCGCCGCCCACGTGTCGGCAACATTGTTGCCGATCGGGGAAACGGCGCCAAGGCCGGTAATGACAACACGACGGTTTTTAGAACCTCTCAAGCGATTCTCCTAAAGTCGATCGGGCGGTAAATCAGGCCTTGACGTGTGCAGTAGCGTAGTCGATCGCTTGCTGTACGGTCGTGATCTTTTCAGCCTGTTCGTCAGGGATTTCCATTTCGAATTCATCTTCCAGGGCCATCACCAGCTCGACGGTGTCCAGCGAGTCAGCGCCCAGGTCGTCGACGAACGAGGATTCGATCTTGATGTCTGCTTCGGCGACGCCCAGTTGCTCAGCGACGATTTTCTTAACGCGTTGTTCGATATCCGACATGTTATGGCTCCATTTGTTTGTTACGGAAAGCGCGCATTTTATCAGGTTTGCGCACTGAAAAACTAATTTCGATGTCTGCCGCTAATTTACTGCAAACTCTTTCGAAATCACTGGTAAAAGACGGGAATCGGTATTTTATTACCGACGAAACCCATCAATTCATGTACATACCGCCGTTCACGTGCAGGGTGGTACCGGTAATATATGCCGCTTGCGGCGAGGCCAGGAACGCCACCGCCGCGGCGATGTCCTCCGGCTTGCCCAGGCGCGCCAGCGGAATCTGCGTCAGCAGCGCCGCGTGTTGCTCTTCGCCCAGGGCCTTGGTCATGTCGGTATCGATGAAGCCCGGCGCCACACTGTTGACGGTGATATTGCGGCTGCCGATCTCGCGCGCCAGCGCGCGGCCCATGCCCTCGACGCCGGCCTTGGCGGCGGCGTAATTCATCTGGCCTGGATTGCCCGACGACGCCACGACCGAAGTGATGTTAATAATACGCCCAGTTTTCGCTTTCATCATGCCGCGCAGTACAGCGCGCGACAAACGGCCGACCGAGGTCAGGTTGGTGGCGATGACGCTGTCCCATTCCTCGTCCTTCATGCGCATGGCCAGCTGGTCCTGCGTGATGCCGGCGTTGTTGACCAGGATGCCGACGGCGCCGAAGGTTTTGGCGATCTCGTCGATGACGGCGGCGCAGCGCTCGGCGTCGGTCACGTTCAGCACCAAGCCCTTGCCCGCCTCCGCGCCGAACTCGGCCAGGTAGGCGCTGATCGCCTCCGCGCCCGCCTCGGTGGTGGCGGTGCCGATCACGCGCGCGCCCTGGCGGGCCAGCTCTTGCGCGATGGCCTTGCCGATGCCGCGCGATGCGCCCGTGACCAGAGCGACTTGATTTGCTAAATTCATGGTTGTCCTTCTACGTAAATAACGAGTGTGCGATTGTTTGACTGCCGCGACCGGATTACTTGAGCGAGGTCAAGATGCGGTCCAGCGCAGCCTGGTCGGTGATGGCGTCGCCCAGCAGGGCGGCATCGATGCGTTTGGTCAGGCCCATCAGCACCTTGCCCGGACCGCATTCGACCACCTGGGTGATGCCTTCGGCGGCGATTTTTTGCATCGTCTCGACCCAGCGCACCGGCGCGGCGGCCTGGCGCACCAGCGCATCCTTGATGGCGGCCGGATCGTTGAGCACGGCCACGTCGACGTTGTTGATCAGCGCGATTTGCGGCGCCGAGAAATTCAGGTCGGCCATGTAGTCGCGCAGGCGGTCCGAGGCTGGCTTGAGCAGCGACGAGTGGAACGGCGCCGACACCGGCAGCTTCATGGCGCGCTTGGCGCCCTTGGCCTTGGCGATCTCGCAGGCGCGCTCGACGGCGGCCGTTTCACCGGCGATCACAACCTGGGCCGGCGCGTTGAAGTTGACCGCCTCAACCACCGAACCCGGCGTGGCGGCGACCGCTTGGGCGCAGGCGGCGCGGACGTCGTCGTCCGACAGGCCCAGCACCACGGCCATCGTACCCTGCCCGACCGGCACGGCTTCCTGCATCGCTTGCGCGCGGAAGCGCACCAGCGGCACCGCGTCCTTGAACGCGATCACGCCGGCGGCGACCAGCGCCGAGTACTCACCCAGGCTGTGCCCGGCCACAATCGACGGCACCGGGCCGCCGGCGGCGATCCACGCGCGGTAGGTGGCGACGGCGGCGGTCAGCATGACCGGCTGGGTGTTGGTGGTCAGGTCCAGCTCTTCCTTCGGACCTTCGGCCATCAGTTTGCCCAGGTCGAAGTTCAACGCGTCCGATGCCTCGGCGATGGTCTGCGCCACCACCGGGTTGCCGGCAAAGCCGTCCATCATCGCGATCGCCTGCGAACCCTGGCCTGGAAATACAAAAGCAAATTTAGTCATCACACATCCATCTCGTTAATTTACGTGATCCCGTGGTCACGCTAACACGGCCTCATGACGATGCCACTACCGCCGGGCTCGTTAGAACTCTAATTCTAATTCAATCAAAACTTGGCAAGTCCTAGCGGGCAAGCAGGTCATCAGTCAACCTCGCCAGGACGGCGCCCCACGTAAAGCCGCCGCCAACACCTTCCATCAAGATGTTCTGGCCCTTCCGGATGCGGCCATCGCGCACCGCGACATCCAACGCCAGCGGAATCGACGCGGCCGACGTATTGCCATGCTGATCGACGGTCACCACCATCTTCTCCAGCGGCAAACCGAGCTTCTTGGCGGTACTGTTCATGATGCGGATATTGGCCTGGTGCGGAATCAGCCAGTCGATCTGGTCCTGCGCCATATCGGCTTTTTCCAGCGCCTCGTGCGCCACCTTCTCCAGCACCGACACGGCCAGCTTGAACACCGCCGGGCCGTCCATGTACAGGTAGGCCTCGCCGGCCACCGCGCCGCCGAACGAATCGGGCATGCACAGGATGCCGGAATGGCGGCCGTCCGCATGCAGCGCGGTCGCCAAAATGCCCGGCTCCTGCGACGCGGTCAGCACCACGGCGCCGGCGCCGTCGCCGAACAGCACGCAAGTGGTGCGGTCGTTGAAATCGAGGATGCGCGAGAACACTTCCGAGCCGATCACCAGCACGTTCTTGTTCATGCCGGCACGGATGAAGGCGTCGGCGGTGGACATCGCATAGACGAAGCCGCTGCAGACGGCCTGCACATCGACGGCCGCGCCGTTGTTGGTGATGCCCAGCTTTTGCTGGACGATGCAGGCGGTGCTCGGGAAGCTGCCGAAGAAGTCCGGCGTCGAACTGGCCAGCACGATCAGATCGATATCGTTGGGCTGCAAGCCGGCCATGTCGAGCGCGCGCTGGGCGGCCTTGACGGCCAGGTCGGACGACTTTTCGCCCGGCTCGGCAAAGTGGCGCGCCGAGATGCCGCTGCGGCTGACGATCCACTCGTCCGAGGTCTCGATGCCCTTGGCGGCGAGTTGATCGGTCAGATCCTGATTAGTGACACGCCGCTCAGGCAGGTAGCTGCCGGTGCCGATTATTTTGCTGTACAAAGTCATGCCGTCCACCATCCACTAAATAGTTGAGCTTGGAACTTCCGGGGTTTCCGTGTTGCGTGGCATGAGTTCGGCGATTAACGTCGAAATGTGCGGCAACACATCATTTTTTGCAGCATCATACGCCCGCTTGATCGCCCACTCGAAAGAATATGCGTCGGCGCCGCCATGGCTCTTGAACACCAGGCCGCGCAAACCGAGCAGGCTGGCGCCGTTATAGCGCGACGGCGACAGGCGGCTTTTGATGTTGTTCAGGGCCCCGCGACCGAGCAGAGCGCTCAGTATCGTCAGCGGATTGCGTTTGAATTCGGTCTTGACGGTGTCGGCGAAAAAGCGTGCCACGCCCTCCACCGCCTTCAGGGTAACGTTGCCGACGAAGCCGTCGCAGACGACGATATCGGTGGTGCCCTTGAAGATGTCGTTGCCCTCCACGTTGCCGTAGAAGTTCAGCGCGCCGCGCTCGTGGTCGGCCTGCAGCAGCTTGCTGGTGGCCTTGACAACGTCGTTGCCTTTGATGTCCTCGGTGCCGACGTTGAGCAGGCCCAGGGTCGGGCGCGGGATGCTTTCCATCGCCGACACCAGCACCGAACCCATGATGGCGAACTGGTGCAAGTGGTGCGGTTCGCAATCGACGTTGGCGCCCAGGTCGAGCATGTAAGTCGGGCCGCCCTTTTGGTTCGGCATGATGCTGCAGATGGCTGGACGGTCGACCCCGGTCATGGTCTTGAGCACGTAGCGGGCCACCGCCATCAGCGCCCCGGTGTTGCCGGCCGAGACGCACGCCTGGGCGCTGCCGCCCTTGACCTGCTCGATGGCGACGCGCATCGACGAATCCTTCTTGCGGCGCAGCGCCACTTCAAGCGGATCGTCCATGGTGACTTGTTCGGATGCATGCACGACGGACAGGCGCGGATGCGCGTCGGCGTGATGTTTTTTCAATTCTGCGCGGATAACGTCTTCCAAACCGACCAATATCAGTTCAGCCTCGGGTTCGCGTTTGACGAAGGAAATAGCTGCGGGGATGGTGACCGATGGACCGTGATCTCCGCCCATGCAGTCGATAGAAATTTTGATTGTCATTGTTTTGATTCAGTACCACGCTCCAGCCCTTGTCTGGGCAAGCTGCGGCAAGCGGCGGACCACTGAAATCCAGGTCTACGCGTTTCAAAATGACGGTGTGCAAAAGAGGATTGCAGCCGATGAAAAAAGAAAAAGCGATGCTTCATAAGACAGCACCGCCTATTTCCGGGTCCAGCAAAAGCGTCGATTACTCGTCGTTTTTGGTTTTCAGGACTTTACGGCCACGATAAAAGCCGTTAGGGCTGATGTGGTGACGCAGGTGGGTTTCACCGGTGGTTGGCTCGATACCCAGTTGTGGAGCAACCAGGAAATCGTGCGAACGGTGCATACCGCGCTTCGAAGGGGACTTCTTGTTCTGTTGAACTGCCATGTTAATGACTCCTAATACATAAGTTCTAAAATTTTAACACATTCGACCAGCAAATACATGCGAATCGAGTATCCTGCCGGCAAAACGGAACCGGCATAGTTAAACTGAGATTTACTACATTGCCCTACTGACTTGCCATACTCGACTACAACACGTGCGTGGCACGTACTTTACGTACTACTTGTTCTGTACTACTTGTTCGGTACTTATTCGGATTTGAGGCCCTTGAGGGCGTCGAACGGCGAGATCTTCTCGCTTTTCGCCTTGTCCAGCAGGGCGTTATCGGGGCAGACATCATGTTTCGGCGTATGCGGCAAGGCCAGCAGCGCTTCGTCTTCCACCAGATCCGCCACCGACATGGTGCGGCTACCGACGATCACGTCGATGCTCTCGTCGTCGATCATTTCTTCGATTTCATCCGCCTGCTGATCATCCTTACCCAGCATCAACAGCGTCGACGAATCGATGGTGTGAGCGTATGGGGTCAGGCAGCGCTGGCAAACCAATTGCACGGTGCCGGAAACAGACAGCTTCATTTGCGGGAAGCCCATCTTGCCGGTGCCGCCTTCGACCTTCCAGGTGATGGTGCCCGAGTTGTCGGCACAATCCTTGGTCAGGCGGGTCATTTCGGCAACAGGCGTCACGCCTTGCTGGCTGCCGTTGTTCCGACAAAACTCAAAAGCGTCGATGACAATAGCATTCATTACAGAAAATTCCCCGGAAAACCTGCGATAATAACAGGGTTTCCCGCACCAAGTCAAAGCCTGCGCGGCTTTTTCCCGTTTTTCGTCTTTTTCCGTCGCGCTTCAAGCCGGCGACAGAGCATATAACATTCCCCCTATGACATCAAGCGCAACCGCTCAAATCGCCCCACAACGACTCGTTTTAGCCTCCAGTTCGGCCTACCGCAAGGAATTATTATCACGGCTACAACTGCCGTTCGAGGTGGCCGTGCCCGATATCGACGAGACGCCCCTGCCCGGCGAAACGCCCAGCGCCACCGCGCTGCGCCTGGCGCGTGAAAAGGCTGCCGCCGTGGCCGCCAAGCTGCCCGGCTGCATCGTCATCGGCTCCGACCAGGTCGCCACGTTGGACGAGCAGCAGATCGGCAAGCCGGGCAACCACGCCAACGCGCTGGCGCAGCTGCAAACCATGCGCGGGCGCGAAGTGGTGTTCCACACCGCGCTGTGCGTCTGGGACGGCCGCGCCGCCGATCCGGCAGCCGCCGCGCAGGTGGAGGACATTCGCACAATCGTGAAGTTCCGCGACCTGCCGGACGCCGAGCTCGACGCCTACCTGCGCATCGAGCAGCCGTACGACTGCGCCGGCAGCGCCAAGAACGAAGCGCTCGGTATCGCCATCCTCGAACGCATCGACAGCAGCGACCCGACCGCCCTCACCGGCTTGCCTTTGATCGCGCTGACAGGCATGCTGCGCAAGATTGGCGTTTCCTTTTTCAACACTCAAACAAATAACAGCTAGATTTTTATGGCCGGCACCCTCTTTTTAATACCGAACACCCTGGGCGAGACTGAAGCGCTCTCCTCCGTCCTGCCCGAGCAGGTACAACAGATCACGTCGCAGCTGGATTACTTCGTCGCGGAGAACGCCAAGACCGCGCGCGCCTTCCTCAAGCTGGTCAATGCCAACCATGCGCTGGCCAAGCCGCTGCAAGAGATCACCATTTCCGAATTGAACGTCAACACGCCTGCGGCCGCGCTGGCCGGACTGCTGGCGCCGCTGCTGGCGGGCCGCGATGGCGGACTGGTGTCGGAGGCCGGCGTGCCGGCGGTGGCCGATCCGGGCGCCGACCTGGTGCGGTTGGCGCATCAGCACAATATCCCGGTGCGGCCGCTGGTCGGACCGTCGTCGCTGTTGCTGGCCGTGATGGCGAGCGGCCTGAACGGCCAGAGTTTCGCCTTCAACGGCTATCTGCCGACAGACGCCGCGCAACGCGCCGCACGCATCAAGGAGCTGGAAACGCGCTCGCGCAAGGAAAAGCAGACGCAGCTGTTTATCGAAACGCCCTACCGCAACGCCGCGATGCTGGAAGCGCTGGTGGCCTCCTGCTCGCCATCGACCCTGGTGTGCGTCGCGACCGACCTGAGTCTGGCGTCGGAAACGATCGGCACGATGACGGCGGCGCAATGGAAAAGCGCCAAGGCGCCGGATTTCCACAAGAAGCCGACAGTTTTCCTGCTGCTGGCGCAATAACTGAAATCGCCAGGTAGGGATAAGGAAATAGCTGGCGACACACAAGATAGGCATGGGCAGAAATATCGAGGACATCATCAAGAGCCTACCGGCTGACCGCCAAGCCAAAATTGCCGATATTTCCGAGAAAAAAATCGCAGAAATGCTGACCTACGCCTCCACCCTCGCCGATTTTCGTAAAGCCGTTGGAAAGACCCAGGCGGACGTAGCCAAGAAGCTAGGTATCAATCAGAACGCTGTGTCGCAACTCGAAACCCGCACCGATACCTATCTTTCGACGCTGCGACGATATTTGAAGTCACTCGGGATGACGCTTGAGTTATCGGTCGTTGCCAAAGACGGATCACGCATCGATTTACCAAACTTTCTTCCGTGGGACGATGTAACCCCTGACGCGCGACCGCCTACCGTTTCTGCAAAGACGGCCGCCCGGGGCGCAAAAGCGGCAGCACCGTCAGCTTTAAATGGCACGCGAAAGCTTGCTATCGCCCCAAAAGCGACAGCCAAAGCCACCCCGACAAAAAAGCCGGTTGCCCCGTCCAAGCTTGGATCCAAGGCCTCATCGTCATAAACGCCGATGCGGATCGTATTTCATGCACCCGCTCCAAGGGACGAGATTAAGGCAGGTCGCGTCGCCGGCTCCGGCGCAGCCAGGTCAACCGGACAAGCACCACCACAAACAGCCAAAACATCGCAGTCAGCGTCAGCTGCGGCCACAAAACGTCGTCCTCGCCTAGCAACAGGGACAACGGGTCCCTTGCCACCGAGCCGACTGGTGAAATCGCCTGACTGTCAGCGACAAACGGCAGCGGAAAGCCGTAAGCGATCACAGGACAATAGACCGGCGCGCCCAGGTCGGAGCACACGGCGCTGACGCGTCCAGGCACGAGCAGTGAAACATAGGTCAGCACCGCAGCAGCGACGCACGCCACTACGATCGTCTTGATACGCAATAGCACCTTGCCCAATCAGCCTCCCTAATGATCAGCCCGTGTACGAATGCCAGACTTGACCCCCATCGTAACTGAGTCACCGATTTTTGTCGGCAAAATAGTCACAGATAAACTCGACGAAGGCGCTCACCTTGGTGCTGACCAAACGTCGCGATGCATGCAGCACCCACACCTCCACGGGCGGCAAGGCCGACGCGCCCCATTGCACCAGACGCCCAGCGGCCACATCGTCGGCGACAATCGCGACCGGCACCATCGCCGCGCCGGCGCCGGCCAGGACGGCGTCCCGGATCGATAGCGGCGACGACAGCCGCAGCACCGCCTGCGGACGATATCTGCGGCTGACGCCGTCGCGCGGATCGACAATCGTCCAGGTGTCGCCGTCGACCATTCCCGTGCGCATCACGGCGGGAAACGTCTGCTGATCCCCGTCCGGGCGCGGCAAGGCGCACGGCGCGACCAGCACTAGCGGACTGCGCAAGAAACAGCGGCCAACAAGATCGTCATCGGGGCGCGGATTGGCGCGGATGACAAGGTCGGCCTCGCCATCGCGCAAGTCGACGAAACCGTCGTCGGTGCTGACTTCGAGCAGCACATCCGGATACGCCACCAAGAACGCTGCGGCCAATGGCCCCAGCGACATGCTGGCGAACAGCAGCGGCGCACTGATGCGCAAGCGACCACGCGGACGATTCAGCCCGGCCTTGATGCTCTGCAAGGCGTCGGTGATCGCCACAAACGGTTCGTCGGTGCGCGCGTAAAGTGCCGCGCCCTCCTCCGTCAGCCGCAACGGTCGCGCGCCGCGCTCGATGAGCCGCGCGCCGAGACTCTCCTCCAGCTCGCGCACGCGGCGCGACAAGGTCGACTTCGACGTCGCCGTGGCACGGCTTGCGGCGCCAAAGCCGCCATGTTTGGCGACAAGATTAAAATCGGTGACTGCGGTCAAATCCATCGTCGTTCCACATTTGGCACAAGGTGTGTCGATATTAGCATCTGTGCAATCATTGCTGAATACACTAGGATAGTGCGACCATTCACGACCACCGAGGACAAGCACTATGAAGAGCACCGGCAATACCATTCTGATCACCGGCGGTGGTTCGGGCATCGGCCAGGCCCTGGCACATCGTTGGCACGACGCCGGCAACAGCGTCATCATCACGGGACGCCGCCAGCAGGCGCTGAACGAAGCCGTCGCCGGCCGCGAGCGCTTGACCGCCTATGTGCTGGACGTCACCTCGCAAGACGAGGTCGACGCGTTCGCGCGGCAAGTCGTCGCCGACCATCCCGGCCTCAACGTGCTGCTCAACAACGCGGGCGTGTACAGCCCGGAGAAAATCACCGCCCGCCGCGACTTGGCGGACGCCGAACAGATGATCACAACCAACATTCTCGGGCCGATCCGCATGACGAACGCCTTGATCGATCATCTGAGCACTGCGGCCGACGCGGCCATCATCAACGTGTCGTCGGGGCTGGCATTCGTTCCGTATCCGGCGGCGCCGACCTACAGCGCGACCAAGGCCGCGATACACTCGTACACGGCGGCGATCCGCCCTCTGCTGAAGGGCAAGGTGGAGGTGATTGAGATTGTGCCGCCGCAAGTGCAGACGGAATTGTCGCCGGGTCAGTCGAAGGATCCGAACAGCATGCCGCTCGACGCCTTTGCCGACGAGGTCATGGCCTTGCTGCACGCGGCGGACACGCCAACGGAGGTGTGTGTGGAAGGCGTGCGGTATTTCCGCGAGGCCGAGGCCAAGGGACAATTTGACGAAGCGTTGCAAATGCTCGCACAGCACAGCTGATCGCGGGCGAAACCGGGGGCAAACTGCCCCGACTGCTGGTTAGAATCCGCGCGTGTAATCCGTCACCCACTCGATCGCGGCCAGCTGGATCGCGTACAGATCCGCCGGCTTTAGCGACATTTGGCTCAGCATCTGCGCCAGCACCTGCGTTTCACGCCCATGCTCGATGTGCTCGATTAAACTGAGCATGCTGCCGTAGTCCCCGCCCCGATGCAGCAACGCCGCCCGCACTTCGTCCAGCACGTTCACGCTCTCGAGCACGTCGCGCATCTGGATCGAGAACA
Source organism: Duganella sp. AC917 (assembly GCF_979258245.1). Lineage (NCBI taxonomy): Bacteria > Pseudomonadati > Pseudomonadota > Betaproteobacteria > Burkholderiales > Oxalobacteraceae > Duganella > Duganella sp. AC917. The sequence goes on along the minus strand of NZ_OZ409848.1, from coordinate 819,720 downwards.
GCGTGTCCATCAACGACATCACGCCGACCGTGAAGCCGATGTCGGCGCTGACCCGCTGCCCGGGGCGCAAATGCTCGACCATCAGCTCGATCGTCTTGCCGCGCGTGGTTGCCAGTTGCAGCAGCGGCGACGTGAACTCCTGCGCGCCGGCGCCCTTCACATACAACAAAATCTGCAGCCAGCGCTTGAGCTGGCGGCGTCCCAACACCATCAGCGCATGCCCCACCGAGTTGATGCGGTAGCGCGTGCCGACCGCGGGCGTGTTCACCAGGCGCAGCAGGTTCAACGTGAGCACGGCGTCATGCTTGACGCTGCTTTCGATCTCGTGACTGCTGGCGTCCGCGTCGAGCAACTCCAGCAGATGCAGCACGCTGCGCTGCGTCGGCGAGATCTTCTTGCCGCTCAAAATCACCGGCCGGGCGAAATAATAACCCTGGAAATATTCGAAGCCGAGATCCATGCATAGGCGGAATTCCTCGACCGTTTCCACCTTCTCGGCCAGCAGCTTGTGCTTGGGATTCTTGAGCGCGCGCGCCAGCGCCGGCAGGGCACCGGGCGGCATGTCCTGGATGTCTACCTTGATGACGTCGCAGAGCGCCTGCAGCTTTTGCACGTCCTCGCTCGGGCCGACGACGTCGTCGAGCGCGAAGCGGAAGCCGGCCTGTTTGAGCTCGCGGATGCGGTCCAGCACGTCCGGCGTGGCTTTGACGGTCTCGAGGATTTCGAGGATGACTTTGTCGTTCGGAAGAAAACGGATGAAGTCGCTCATCAAGCCGACGCCGTCGACGTTGACGAAGGCCATCTGGTCGCCGACCACGTGGCCCATGCCCAGCTCGGCGGCATGGGCAATCACGGTGGCCGTCGCTGCGGCCTGGTCGGTGATGTTGGCGGCGTTGTTGGTGTGCGCGTCCCGAAACAGCAATTCGTAGCCGACCAGCCGCTGCCCCCGGTTGAGGATGGGCTGGCGGGCCAGAAAGAAATTATCCGCAAGCGTGGACGGCGGCAGCTCTGGCGCTGTCATCATTCATTTCCCAGTCTGTGTTGCATTATTCGGATCGCTAACTCAATGAGCGACCCGCCAGCCACCAGACTAACCCCGCTCCTACCGTCTTGACAATGTTTTTCTATCGGGTAACAGGACGGCGCACGGCGGTGTTGCGCGTAGAAGTCGGTTTGCCGCTCTCGAGCGTGAATCGGGCGCCGGCATCCTTGGCCAGCGCCTTGACCAGCCACGGCATCACTTCCTTGAGCATCGGCTCGAGCGTGTACGGCGGATTCAGGATGAACATGCCGCTGCTGTGCAGGCCAAAGCCGTCCGGCATCGGCGTGTGCGTGGTCAGCACCACATTGAGCCAGTCGCTGCATGGCAGTTGCTTGAGCTTGTCGGCGAACTGGCGCGATTCCATACGCTGCAGCAGCGGATACCAGACCGCGTAAGTGCCGGTCGGGAAGCGGCCCAGCGCCTCGGCCAAGGTGTCCTTGACCTTTTTGTAGTCCATCTTGTCTTCGTACGGCGGGTCGATCAGCACCAGCGCGCGGCGCGACGGCGGCGGCAACAGCGCTTTAAGGGCCTGGAAACCATCGCCACGGGTGACCAGCACGCGCTTGCCGCGCGTGGTCGGACGGATGCCCTGCTGCGCGGCGTGCTCGTCGAGCTTGCGGAAGTTATCGGCCAGCAGTTTCGAATCGGCCGGGTGCAGCTCGAACAGGCGCAGACGGTCGTGCTCGCGCGCGACCTGGTCGGCGATGTACGGCGAGCCCGGGTAGTAGCGCATCTTGCCGCTCGGGTTCATGGCCTTGATCAGGTCGACATATTCCTTGATCGGCGCCGGCAGATCGGTGCGTTCCCACAGCGGGCCGATGCCAGTGTCGTATTCGGCGTTCTTGGACGCAAACGCGCTGTCGAGCGCGTACACGCCGGCGCCGGAGTGCGTGTCGATGTAGCTGTACGCGGTATCTTTCTGGTTCAGATACTGCATAAGCTGGATGGTCACAAAATGCTTCAAGACATCGGCGTGATTGCCAGCGTGAAAGCCGTGGCGGTAACTCAACATAGCTTGGGTACTTCCTAATATAAATGGTGCATCACAATCCCGCATTATCCACTAGAAAGCCCCGGCGGACAAAAAACGCGCCACATCGTTTTCGTCAAAGCGGACTCAATCACAGTGACTAAGATGGAATAGCCGCTCTGGCATTCGCCGCTGCGACGTATCTTTTTGGAGGAAATTATGTCATTTACTAACGTAGGTCCGCTGACCTTCCTGGCGCCCGGTCAAACGGCGTTCTGGAACTACAGCTACCCGGCCGACCGTGGCACGCAGTTCGCATCGGCCGACGTCAAAGTACCCAACCAGGGTGCGGTGCACGTCGCCGAGGAGCAGGCCAAGCGCAAGGAAAACAATGGCAACGCCACCTATTTCGTGCAGATCCGCAATCGCGGCATCGGTGGCGCCTTTCACAATCTACAAGGCGGAGGCATGTCATGAAAATGACCATCATCACCGACGGCCAAGGCAATATTCTTGGCGCCGTGCAGGGACACTCCCTGTCGGGGAAACAAGGCGAGGTCGAGGCTAGCGTCTCGTTCGCGGAGGGCTATCAGACCCACCTGACGGAAGTGGACGACGACATGGGCACCATCGAAGACGCCGCCATCTTCCAGCACCGCCTGCGCAAGCATCTCGATCTGCACATGCAAAAGGCCCATCCGTAAGGATCGGCATGATGTCAACGAAGCCCCCGCATGGGGGCTTTTTTGCGTCCTGGCGTCAGGCCAGTTTTTGCTGGGCCACCAAAATACCATCGGCGTCGGCATAAATCCAGTCCCCCGGATTGACGGCGACGCCGGCGATATGCACCCGCACGTTGCGCTCGCCGGCGCCCTTCTTGCTGCTCTTTTGCGGATGGGCGCCGAGCGCGCGCACGCCGATTTCACAGGCGTTGAGTTCATCGGTGTCGCGGATGCAGCCATCGACCACGATGCCGGCCCAGCCATTATCCTGCGCCAGCAAGCCCAGCTGGCCGCCGACCAGCGCGCGCCGCAGGCTGCCGCCGCCATCGACAACCAGCACATTGCCATCGCCCGGCGTCTCCAGCGCCGCGCGCACCAGCGCGTTATCCTCGTGCACCTTCAGGGTGGTGACGCGGCCGGAAAACCGCACGTGCTTGCCGAACTGCCGGAACACCGGCGGCAGCACGGCGAGCCGTCCATCCTCCAGCAGGTTGGAATTGTCGTCGCACAGATCGGTGGTGGCAAAGCTCATCGTCCTACCTCGCAGCTGAATTGAGATAAAGGCAATTCTATGCTGTTTTCGGGACGCCGGCCATGCGGCTGTTATTGCCGACGCCGATCGTGGTGACGATCACCAGCGCCTGGAACACGCCGATGAAGACAAACACGCCGGCCGGATGGTTGGCATCCATCAGCGCGCCGAACAACAGCGGCCCGAGCGCCAGCCCGCTGTCGAGCCCCGAATAAACCACGCCGAACACGCGCCCGGTGGCGTTGGCCGGCGCCGCGCCGCGTATCATCAAATCGCGCGACGGCCCGGCGATGCCGGTGACCAGCCCGATCAGTCCCATCAACACGACCGCCATCCACGCCGGCACCACGGCGGCGGCGAGCACCAGCGCCAGCACTGCCGCGCTGGCGAAGGCCAGCATGATGATGCGGTCGTGGTGGCGGCTGCCGGCGCCAAGGAAGCCGCCGTACAACATGCCGGCGGCGGACGCGAACATGAAGCAGGTGTACGCCGACGTCGCCCATTGCAGCGACATGCCGTACAGGCTCACCAGGCTGGTGGCGGCGAAGGTCTGGATGCCGGCCAGCGCGACGGCCGAGATCAAAAAGAAGCCAAAGCACATCCACACCACCTTCAGGCGCAGGAAATCGAGCGCGCCGGCCGGTGCCGGGGCTCCGGCGACGGCGGCGACCGGTGCGGCGAGCGGTTCGGGACGCAGCGCGTGACGGTTCCACAGCAGCAGCGCCAGCACGGCCAGCGGCAGCAGCGCGGCGCTCAACAGCGCGGTGCGCCAGTCGGTGCGGCCCGCAACAAACGTCAGGAACAACGGCGACAGCGCCCAGCCGATATTGCCGCTGATGCCGTGCACCGAGAAGCCATGCGTCAGCCGTGCCTTGGAGACGCGCTGGTTGAGCAAGGTGTAGTCGGCCGGGTGGAATACGCAATTGCCGCAGCCGGCGAGGAAGGCGCCGGCCATCAACTGGGCGTAGCTGTGGGCGCCGGCCAGCATCACCGCCGACAATCCCAGCAGCGCGATGCCGGTGAACAGAACGGCGCGCGCGCCAAAGCGGTCGACCACGAAGCCGGCCATCGCCTGGCCGATGCCCGAGACGGTGAAAAACACCGTCATCAGCAGGCCCAGTTCGGCATAGCTGAGATGAAATTCCGGCTTGAGCCAGGGGATCAGCGCGGCCAGGATCACGTGGTAGAAGTGGGACGTGCCGTGGGCCAGCCCGACCAGCGTGATGACTTTGGCGTCCTGGCGCAGCAGTGAGTTGTCGGTCATTCCGCGTTCCTTGTTGAGTTTCTGCAAAGTTATCGGCGTAGTGTATCAATCGGCGCCAGTCTGATTTAAGATAGAGCGACAACTTTTATCGCATTTGCGCCATCGTCGCGTCGAGCCCATGCCCATTCCCATCATCACCCACACCCAATTCAACTGGGACTGCGACTATCCGACGCCGGAGCGGCCGCTGACGATGTCCGGCCGCGACCTGCCGGCGGACGCCAACCTGCTGTCGCACCACCATCCGTGGGGACAATTCACGTATGCGATGCAGGGCGTGATGCGGGTGACCGCCAACAACAGCAGCTGGATCGTGCCGCCGCAACGGGCGATCTGGATCGCGCCGGACGTGGTGCACGCGGTCACGGTGCTCGAACCCACCCGTCTGCGGCCGTTGTGCGTGCACGCCAGCCGCTCGCCGTTTCCGGGCGAGGAATGCAAGGTGCTGGAGGTATCGAGCCTGCTGCGCGAGCTGATCGCCGCGCTGGAACAGCACGACCAGCATGAGCAATCAGGGCGGGAGCGCTTGTTGGGCGAGATGATATTGGACGAGCTGCCGCGCTGCGCGGTGCGTCCGATCAGGGTGCCGCTGCCGGCCGACAAACGTTTGAAGTCGCTGTGCGACGCGCTGATCGCCGATCCGGGCGCGGAGCTGACCTTGCGCCAGTGGGCCGGCCAGGTCGGCGCGTCGGACCGCACGCTCACGCGGCTGTTCGAGCGGGAATTGGGGATGAGTTTCGTGCAGTGGCGCCAGCAGGTGCGGCTGGCGCACGCCGCGCCGTTGATCGCGCGCGGCGTGCCCCTGTCGCAGGTGGCGGCCGAATTGGGCTACGCCAGCCAGTCGGCGTTTTCCGCGATGTTCAAAAAGACCTTCGGTAACAGCCCGTCGGCCTTTTTCGACCAGCGCTAACGCTGGCCACCGGTCCTACGGCCGGAACACCAGCTCGCCGTTGTCGGCATCGACGTTGATCGTGTCCTTCGGCCCGAAACGCCCCTGCAGGATCAACTTCGACAGCGGATTTTCGATCTGCTGCTGGATCGCCCGCTTCAGCGGCCGCGCGCCGTACACCGGATCGTAGCCCGCCTCGGCGATTTTGTGCAGCGCCGCGTCGGTGATCGTCAACGTCATCTCCATCTTGGCCAGACGCTGCTCCAGGATCGCCAGCTGGATCTTGGCGATGGCGCCGATGTTCTTCTCATCGAGACCATGGAACACGACGATTTCATCGATACGGTTGATGAACTCCGGCCGGAAGTGCGACCGCACCTCCGCCATCACCGCCAGCTTGACGACGCCGGGGTCCGACTCCTCCATCGCCTGGATCTTGTGCGAGCCAAGGTTGGACGTCATGATGATGACGGTGTTCTTGAAGTCCACCGTGCGCCCCTGGCCGTCCGTCATGCGGCCGTCGTCGAGCGCCTGCAGCAGCACGTTGAACACGTCCGGATGCGCCTTCTCCACCTCGTCCAGCAGGATCACGCTGTACGGCTTGCGGCGCACCGCCTCGGTCAGATAACCGCCTTCGTCGTAACCCACGTAGCCCGGCGGCGCGCCGATCAGGCGGGCCACCGAATGCTTCTCCATGAATTCACTCATGTCGATGCGGATCATCGATTCCTCGGTATCGAACAGGAACCCCGCCAGCGCCTTCGACAGCTCGGTCTTGCCGACGCCGGTCGGTCCCAGGAACATGAACGAACCATACGGACGATTCGGATCGGACAGCCCGGCGCGCGAACGGCGGATCGCGTCCGACACGGCGGAAATCGCCTCGTCCTGGCCGACCACGCGCTCGTGCAGCTTCTCTTCGATGTGCAGCAGTTTGTCACGCTCGCCCTGCATCATGCGCGACACCGGGATACCGGTCGCGCGCGACACCACCTCGGCGATTTCCTCGGCGCCGACCTCGGTGCGCAGCAGCTTCTGTTTCGCCGGCGTGTTCTTCTCGAGCGACACGCCGTTGGCCGTCGCCGTCTCGGCCTGCTTCAGCTGCGCCTCCAGTTCCGGCAGGCGGCCGTATTGCAGCTCCGAGACGCGCTGCCAGTTGCTCTCGCGCGTGGCCTGCTCCATCTGCAGCTTGATGCGATCGATCTCTTCCTTGATGTGGGTGCTGCCCTGCACGACGGCCTTCTCGGCCTTGAGGATCTCCTCGAAGTCGTTCAACTCCCGCTGCAGACGCAGAATCTCTTCCTCGATCAGGTCCAGACGACGGCGCGAGCCTTCGTCCTTCTCCTTCTTGACGGCTTCCTTCTCGATCTTCAGCTGGATCAGGCGGCGTTCCAGCTTGTCCATCACCTCGGGCTTGGAATCGATCTCGATCTTGATCTTGGCCGCCGCCTCGTCGATCAGATCGATCGCCTTGTCGGGCAGGAAGCGGTCGGTGATATAGCGGTGCGACAGCTCGGCCGCCGCAATGATGGCGGCGTCCGAGATAGCGACCTTGTGGTGCAGCTCATACTTGTCCTGCAGGCCGCGCAGGATGGCGATGGTCGCCTCCACGGTCGGCTCGTCGACCAGGATTTTCTGGAAGCGGCGCTCCAGCGCGGCGTCCTTTTCGATGTATTTGCGGTATTCGTCGAGCGTGGTGGCGCCGACGCAATGCAGCTCGCCGCGCGCCAGCGCGGGCTTGAGCATGTTACCGGCGTCCATCGCGCCCTCGGCCTTGCCGGCGCCGACCATCGTGTGCATCTCGTCGATGAAGACGATGGTCTGGCCCTCGTCCATGGCGAGTTCCTTGAGCACCGCCTTCAGGCGCTCCTCGAACTCGCCGCGATACTTGGCGCCGGCGACCAGCGCCGCCATGTCGAGCGCCAGCACGCGCTTGCCCTTGAGCGACTCGGGTACCTCGTTGTTGACGATGCGCTGCGCCAGTCCTTCGACGATGGCGGTCTTGCCGACGCCTGGTTCACCGATCAGCACCGGGTTGTTTTTGCTGCGACGCTGCAGCACCTGGATGGCGCGGCGGATTTCGTCGTCGCGGCCGATCACCGGATCGAGCTTGCCGGCGCGGGCGCGCTCGGTCAGGTCCATCGTGTACTTTTTGAGGGCTTCGCGCTGGCCTTCGGCCTCCTGGGAATCGACCTTGGCGCCACCGCGCACGGTGTCGATGGCCGCTTCCAGCGCTTTGCGCGACAGCCCGTTTTCGCGCGCCAGCGTGCCGGCGTCGGACTTGTCGTCGGTCAGCGCCAGCAGCACCATCTCGCTGGAGATGAACTGGTCGACGCGTTTTTGGGATTCCTTGTCCGCGAGGTTCAGCACCGCGACCAGCTCGCGGCTGGCCTGGACGTCGCCGCCGGTGCCGGAAACCTTCGGCAGGCGGTCGAGCGAGGCTTTGAGCGCCTTGGTCAGGCCGCCGACGTTGACGCCGGCGCGTTGCAGCAGCGAGCGCGCGCTGCCGTCGTCCTGGTTCAGCAGGGCCGTCAGCAGGTGCACGGGTTCGATGTACTGGTTGTCATTGCCCACGGCCAGACTCTGTGAGTCCGACAGGGCTTCCTGGAGTTTGGTGGTGAGTTTGTCTTGCCGCATGGTATTGCTCCGATATATTTAACTTATCACGTAGATAGTGTTATACGGGCAGTTTTCAAGGGCGGTGGCGGGAGGTCCGGTGGGGAGTGCGACTATCTGATCATTGCCACTTCGACAACGCCGCATCGTCGCTGACGCGGGCGTCGACCCACCTTGCGCCGTCGGGCGTCTGTTCCTTCTTCCAGAACGGCGCTTCGGTCTTCAGATAATCGATGATAAATTCACAAGCCGCGAACGCCTCGCCGCGATGCGCGGCGGTCGCCGCCACAAGAACGATCTGGTCCAGCGGCTTGAGCGGCCCCACCCGATGGATCACCAGGGCGCCCAAGGTCGGCCAGCGCTGCCGCGCCTGCTCGATGATGGCGCCGATCGACTGCTCGGTCATGCCGGGATAGTGCTCCAGCTCCATCTCGGCCACGCTGGCGCCCTCGTTCAGGTCGCGCACCACGCCCACAAACGTCACAATGGCGCCGATCTTTGGGTTGGCCGCGCGCAAAGCGGCCACCTCGGCGCTCAGATCGAAATCCCCGGTCTGGATGCGAACCTGATTCAATCCGCCGCCCAAACTCATGCGCGCTCCGAGGCGCCGATGCGGCGGAACAGCTGTTCGATGCGGCTCGCGGTGCGGGCGTCGGCCAGGGCCGGCATCGCGCACAACTGCAGGTACGCGGCGGCAGCCGTCAACGGCTTCTGGCCGGACTTGAGCGACGATTGCAGCACCTCGACCTGCATCTTGAGCCGCTCCCGCGCGAATTCGGCGCCGCTGTCGACACCGGCGACTATCTCCAGCCGCAATACCTCGTCGAGCAACTTGGCACGATTGCGCTCAAGCAGCGCGGCGTAGGCCTCGCGCTTGCCGTCCAACGCGGCCAGCCCGGCCGTGAAGCGGCCATGCAGCGCGCGCTCATACTCTGGCGCCAGCGGCGGCAGGGCGGCCCAGCGGCCTTGCCACTCGGCCGCGTCGATACCATCGGCGCCGTCGATACCGGCGATGGCCGCTTCCAGCGCCTGGCACAAGCGCAGCTTGTCGCGCAGCGCGTTGGCCTGGGCGGCGCCGGCGCGGCGTTTGATCGCCTCCGCCTGCCCCTGCACGGACGCCACGGCGGCCTGGTAGCGCTGCCCGATCTTGGCTTCGGCCGCGCGCGGCACGGTGCCGGACGCGTTCCACGCGGCGGCGGCGTCGCGCAGCGTTTTGGCGATGGCCGCCAGCTGCGCCTTGTCGTCGCCGCTGAAGGTGGCCGTTTCCAGTTCCTTGCAGATGGCCTCGCGCGCGTGCAGATGCGTCTTGCGCTCGTGATCGGCGGCGTGGGCGGTTTCCTTGCGCTTGGCGAAAATCGCGTCGCAGGCGGCGCGGAAACGCTGCCACAGCGCCTGTTCGACCTTGCGCTCGAGCGGCAGCGCCTTGGCCTGTTCCTGCCAGCGTTCCTGCAAACTGCGCAGCTTGTCGAGCGTATTGCGCTCCGACGGCTGCAGTTGCTCGGCCTCGGCGATCAATTGTTCGCGATTGGCCGTTTCGATCTTGCGCTGCTCGGACAACGGCGCCAGCATCTGCGACAGCGCCTTGTCGAAGGCCTGGTCGAGCTTGCGCTTTTCCTTGCGGTCGATGGTGCCCAGACGGCCCCATACCTGGCGCAGGCGCTGTCCGGCGGCGGCGACATTCTTCAAATCGGCGTTTTCACTCGCGGCGGCCTCGGCCATCGCATGGGTCTCGTCGATCAGCGCCTGCGCCTTGGCGGCGTTGGCGTGACGCTCGTCCGCCAATTGCTTGAAGTGCGCGGCCGCCGGCGCGTAGGCCGTGGTGCAGGCGGCGTCGAAACGCTCCCACAAGCTTTTCGGCGCGTGACCGGAAACGGTGTCGAGCGATTTCCAGCGCTCGCGCATGCTGCCGACCTTCTTGGCCAGCTCGCTCATCGGCAAGCCCAGCGCAGGCAGTTCCTCCACCGCCTTGACCAGCTCCTCGCGCGAGACGTTGCCGCCCCAGCGGGCCCAGTCGCCCAGGCGCTTGAGTTCGGCGCGCACGTGGTTCAGACGGTCGGTCTGCGCCGGCGTCAGGCGGGTTTTGTGCTCTTTCAACCATTTATCATGCTCGGCAGCATCATGCAGCGAGCCTTGCTCGAGCGCAGCTTCCAGCGCATCCAGCGTTTCAAGGAACTTCTTGTCGGTTTCCCTGGGCGGCTGCGCCGGCTTGGCCGGTTTGGGGCCCCTGCCGGCGTTGGCCTGGTTGGACTGGTTGGCCGGCTTGGGCTGGGCCTGGGCGTCGGCCTTCGGCGTCGTCCCGTCCGCTGCGCCGGCTCCGGTGTCGGCGACCTCGGCGCCCGCCACTTCCGTACCGGCAGCGGATGCCGACGATGGCTGCGGCGGCGCCGGACGCTGCGCGGCGGCCGACAGCGCGGCGCGCGCCTGCTCGATCGCCTGCGCGAAATCGCTCAGCAGATGTTTGGGCAGCGCGTTGTGCTCGGGCGCCTGCTGGTATCCGGCCAGCGCTTCGGCCGCGCGCTCCAGCGCCTGCGTCGCGTCGTCCGGCGCCAGGCCGGCGGCCGGCAACTGGCGCACACCGGCCATCGCATCGATGACGGCGCGCTGCAAGTTGACCTGCGCCTCGAGCCGGGCCGCCAGCGCGGCGCGCGCGGCGTCGAACTGCGCGGCCAGCTCCGGCACCGCCGAGGTGATCTTCCACTGGCGATCGAGCTCGGCGACCTGATTTGGCGTCAATTTTTCATCCTGCAACAGGCGGTTCGCATGGTCGAGGCAGGCTTGCGCCTTTTGCAATTCCGCCTGCTGGTAGCGAATCGCGTCGAGCCGTCCCTGCATCAGTTTGGCCACCCGGCGGTCGGTGTTGCGCATTGCCTGCTGCACCTGCTCCAGATAGGGCTGCGACCGCACATGCTCGGCGGCGGCAAGGCGCACGCCGGCGAATTCGCTTTGAAGGATCAGCTCGACAGCGGCGGCTTCATCGCCGGCCAGCGCGGCGGCGCGGCGCGCCTGCTCCTCGCGGCGGCTGGCCGATAACGCGGCGGCGGCGGCCTGCTCCGGTGCCGCCGGGGCGGCATCGGCGGCGGCTGGCTGGTCGGTAGTGCGCTTGAAGATGAAATCGAACATGGTGCGCTATGTGATGGAGAAAACCACCATCATAGCAAAGCAGGGGAAATTTGCCCGAGGCGCGCGCTATCTGGCGGCTATTTAGTTATAGCGTCGTCCAGCGACCGCTTCCGGGCGCCACGTAACGGGGCTGGAGCCGGTTTCACGTCGGCATCGTCGAGCTCCACTGTCGGCAACACTTGCAGGCCCGGAATGGCGATCCGGGCCTCGTCGGTCCGGGCGGCGGCTGCGCGCGGCGCGCCTGCCGCTTGTGCTTGGGTTTGGGCTTGGGTTTGGGCTTGCGTCTGTGCCTGCGCCTGGGCTTGCGCCTCCACGTTGGCCTTGGCTTTGGCCTTGGCCGCCACGGCCGGCGGCGCCTGGTCGCCCAGCGCCACGCCTGAACGCTTCATCTCTTCCAGGTGCTTGTCGTGCATCATCAGCTGATTGGCGATCGAGAACCAGGTCTCCCCTGCTATCAGACCGCGCGCCATGGCAAACAGTTCCTGCTCTTCTTTTTCCAGCCGCTTGAGCAGCGACGCGCAGCAGGTCTCGATGCTCTCGCACACCTGCTCGACGCGAAAGTCGCGCACATCCGCCGCGATGCCCATACGTTCCTGCAAGGTGCGGATGGCGGCCAGCGCGGCCTGGTTCAACCGGTTAAGCTCGTCGAGCAGCGCGTCGGCGCGCTCGGTCGTCTCGCGCAGCGCCGGGATCAGGTACATCTCGGTCTTGCGCCAATGACAGGCCTGATACAGGCTGTTGAGGTTCTCGCACGCGTATTCCAGCTGGGACAGGGTTATGCTGTTCTGCTGCATCAGCGTCGAGCGCACATACTTTTGAAACGATAACAAACTGAGGCGAACGCTGGACTGTTCGACCGACAGCGCTACCAGGGTATATGTGGCCGTTAACATTCTTACTCCCAAGACTAAAGTTGCGCTCACCCGGATGGGCGGCAAGAGCGGAAGTGAAAGTGTAAATAAAACCGACACGGACGCCTTGAGCTAAAACAAACACGTTCCCGCGCTTCGGTTTATTTTAAACGTCAAATATATATCAACCCGATAACGAACACTATTGCAAAGGCAGTTGGAGACGCACCATTCCGGCCTCGGGATGCGCCGATACCACACCGCCAAAGTGCCGCACCAGTTTCTGCACGCCGAGGTTCTCCGACAGCGCTTCGCCAACGATCTCAGCCGTACCGTGGGCGCGGAAGTAATCGATCAGCTTGCCGAACAGGATGTAGCCCAACCCCTTCCCCTTCAGGTCGGAGCGCACGATGATGGCGAATTCAGCGTACTGATTGTCGGGATCAGTGATGGCGCGCACCACGCCCAGGGTTTCCGGCGTGCCATCGGCGCCGTTGCGGGTGGCGATGAAGGCCATCGCGCGGTCGTAGTCGATTTGCGTCAGGCGCGCCAGCTGGGCCGGCGGCAGCTCGCGCATGGCCGAGAAAAAGCGCAGCCGCACGTCGTCCGGATCGAGCGCGTGGAAGAAGGTTTGGTGCTGCGGACCGTCCTCGGGACGGATCGGCCGCAGCAGAATCCGGCCGCCATCCCAGGCGACTTCCTGCTCCAGCTCTTGCGGATAGGGCCGGATCGCCAACGTTGCCGTGCCCCGCGCCGCCGGTCCGGACCTCAGCCGCAGCCGCGCGCCCAGCGCCACCACAACGCCGCCGATGGCAAGCAAGGGATCGAGGTCCAGCTCGGCCAGTTCCGGCAGCTCGGTGACCATGTCGGCCACCTGCACCAAGGTGCGCACGATGGCGTCGGCATCGGCCGCCGTCTGGCCCTGTGCGAACCCCAACAGCTGCGCCACGCGGGTGCGGCCGACCATATCGCGCGCCAGCACCATATTAAGAGGCGGCAGGCCGGCGGCGCGGTCGGCCGCGACATCGGCGGCGATGCCGCCCTGGCCGAAAAACACCACCGGCCCGAACACCGGATCGATGCCGCTCTGGATGCGTGCCGCCGCCAGGGTGTGGCCCGACAGCGCGGCTTGCCGCGGCGTGGCCAGCGCGATGCCGTAGGCGGCCAGCAGCGCGCGGGCGTCATCGTCGGACAGCTCAGTGCGGCCAGCCGCCAGCGCCGCCGCGACCAGCGAGCGCGCCGCCGCCCGCTCCGGCGCCGAGGTGGTCGGCAGGCCGGCCGGCACCTCCATCAACAGTTCCTGGTTGCGGCGGTATTGCGCGATCTGCACGAAGCCGTTGACCGCCTTCTCGGGCGTGTCGTAGGTGGGCAGGCCGGCGTCGGCGAAGACCTGGCGCGCGGCCGTCACCGAACTGCCGCCGAGCCAGCACGACAGCACGTTCTTGCCGACCGAGCGCATCAACGGCGCCACCGCCTCGGCTATCAGCTGGCTCGACACCATGGCCGTCGGCGCGTGCAGGAACAGCAGCGCGTCGGCCTGCGACTCGCGCAGCAAGGTCTCCACCGCCGCCGTGTAGCGCTTGACCGGCGCGTCGGCCAGCAGATCGACCGGATTGGCGGGTGGCGCGCCGGCCTGCGCCAGCTGCCTGAGCGATTCGGCCGACAGCGGCGCCAGCCGGGCTTGCCCCGTCCCGCCGCTGTCGAGGGCGTCGGCCGCGATCAGTCCCAGCCCGGCGCTGTTGGTCAGCACGGCCAGCCGCTCGCCGCGCTGGGGGCGGCGCCGCGCCAGGGTTTCGACGGCGTCGAACAAGTCCTCGATCGACCGCACGCGCAGCATGCCGGCGCGGCGGATGGCCGCGTCGAACACCAGATCGGCGCCAGGCGCCGGGTCGCGCCCGACCTTGAGCACGATGACCGGCTTGCCGCGCGCGGCCAGCCGCCCGGCCGACATGAACTTGCGCGCGGAGCTCAGGTTCTCGATGCACAGCAGCATCGCGTGAGTGCTGTTGTCGGCGGCCAGATAGTCGAGCAGGTCGCCGAAATCGACGTCAGCGCCCTCTCCCATCGCGATGCAGCGTGAAAAACCGATGCCGCGCAACGCCGCCCAGTCCAGCACGGCCGCCGCCAGCGCACCGGATTGCGACACGAAAGCCAGTTTGCCAGCACCGGCCGGCAGGTGGTTGAAGCTGGCGTTCAGGCCCAGCGCCGGCGATTGCAGGCCAATGCTGCCCGGCCCGAGGATGCGCAGCAGATGCGGCTTGGCCGCGTCCAGCATCGCCTGGCGCAGCGTGTTGGAACGGCCGTCGGTGGCGGTCATGACAATGGCGGCCCTGGTGCCGCGCGCGCCCAGCTCGGCGATCAGGCCGGGAATGCCGGTCGGCGGCGTACAGATGATGGCCAGGTCCGGCGCCGCCGGCAACGCCGACACCCTGGCGTGGCATGGCAGGCCGCGCAGCTGCGCATACTTGGGATTGACCGGCCAGACCGCCCCGCCATCGGCGACGAACGTCCCTTGCAGAAGATTGTCCAGCACGCGCGTGCCGATGCGCTCCGGTTTTTCCGACGCGCCGATCAGGGCCACCGAGCGCGGTTGAAACAGTCGGTCGAGATTCCTGATGCTCATGGCGCGGCGTTCCCAGGTTGGGTGAGGATTACCAGCGTGACGAATGATCCTCGGTCACGCCCATCATTTGCGTGACGATGCGTTTCGGCTGGTCCGGCGCGCTGCGCACCCAGCCGCTAAAGGTGCCGACCGGCTGCAGATAACGGCTGGCGGCGAAAAACTTCTTCTTGTTGTCGCGGCGCGCGCCTTCCGGCGTGAAGTGCAGCTCCAGCAAATCGTCCTCGGTGAAGATATGCCATGGCGACAGCGGATCGCTGCCATCGTACAGGAAGTGCGCCGGCGCCAGCGCGTGCACCTCGCCGTCGAGCCACAGCGCGTTCTCGTGGCCCCGGAAATAACCGGCCTGCAGGTTGAAACCCATCTCCAGCGTGTGGGCCGAGGCCCAGCGCCACGCCGTCTCGCGCGCCAGCAGGCCGTTCGAATAGTCGAAACTGGCCACGCCGCCGGCCAGGTCGTACTCCTCGCGCCAGGTGCGCACTTCGCCCGTCAGCGGCATGCCGGACGATTTTTGCGCCGCGTGCACCGAGCCGCGCGCCACCGGCCCCGTCGCCAGCAGCAGCGGCGAGGCGCCCGGTCCGAACGCGGCGTCGATCTCCAGAAACTCGCAGCGCAGCGAAAGTTCATAACGGCCCTCGCCGTCGCTGTCGATGGCGATAAGGTCGCCGCCGCGCTTGAACCAGCTGTCCCCGCCGGCGTGGTCGGCCAGTCGCGCCGACCGTCCGGGCAAGCCATCCTGCGAAAAATTGGCCAGCATGTCGCCGTCGTTGCGGTCGAAGGCGTAGGCGAACGCGGTGCAGGCCCAGCCCAGATCGACGATGGCGACGGCGCAGAACACCCGCTCCGTGCACAGCGCTACGTAGTGCCAGCGCTTGTGGTGCAAGCGCCGCCACAGCCGCCCGCGCGCGAACGGCGCGGCCAGCCCGGTCCAGTCGATGGGACCGGTCTGCCCGGCGTAGCGGCCGAACAGCGGCTGGCCGTCGGGTCCGACCAGGCGGGCGGGCGCGGCGGGCAAGCTCATACGGCGCCCCGGTATGCGGACGGATCCATCGGCTGCATTTTCAATTCGGTCAAGGCTGTTCCTCAGGACAGGGCCAGCCGCTATTTTAATAAGGAAATCCACACCACCTGTGAACGGAATGCATTATTTTTGACGGGCGCGTGGGGAAACCGGATACAAAGAGTATATTTCCGTGCAGAATATCCACTGATGGCGCCCCTATAGCTCTCTCGATGACCCTACAAACAGACAGTCCGACGCTCGATTCCCTCCGCACACTGTATCGTTCGATGCTGTTGCCGGCTTTCGCGCTGCTGGTGCTCGCGCTCATGTGGTCGGCGGTCGTGTACCAGGTGCGGCAGGAAAAGCGCAGCGCCCGCTTCGAAGCGGTGCTGCACAGTCAATCGCTGGCGCAAAACCTGGCCGAACACGCCAACCATGTGCTGCGTCAGACCGACCACGCCACGCAGCTGTTCAAACTCAAATTCGAGGCCTCGGACGGCGCGTTGCGGCTGGCCGCATTCACCGGCCATAACGGCATGCTCGACACGCTGATGCCGACCAAATTCGATCTGCCGTTCGCGCGCCTGGACGCCGCCGGCAAAGTGGTCGACAGCAGCAATGGTCATTTTCCGCCGGACCTGAGCGGCCAGGCCTTTTTCAAAAGCCACGCCGCCAGCGCCGAACAACGCGCGGTGATCGCCACACCGGTGGTCGAGCCGCGCACCAACAAATGGCAGATCCAGATCTCGCGCCGCCTCGACGGACCGCGCGGCCAGTTCACCGGCGTGGTGCTGGCGATGATCGACCCGGCCGAACTGGTGGACGACTACGACCGCGTAAGTGTCGACAACGGCGGCGCGGTGATGCTGATCAGCCGTGAGAACGGCATGGCCACCGCCCGCATCGACGAGCAGGTGTTGATCGGCGACGTTATCGACTTTCGGGTGGAGCCCCGCAGCGCCGACCGCGCGGCCGAAGAGTTGGTGCTCAAGCGGCCGTTCGACGGCGTCGATCGCATCTACGGTTATGCCGAGATGCCGCGCTATCTGCTCATGGCGGCGGTGGGCAATCCGGTAACGAGCGCAATGGCCGGTTTTGTCAAACAACGTTTGCTGTACTACGGCGCGGTGACGGTGGCCTCGCTGCTGGTGCTGGCGGTGGTCGCGCTGCTGATGCGCCAGGGACGGCGCGTGCGCGACAGCGCGCGGCAGGTGCTCGAGGCCGAGCTGCTGCTGCGCGCGGCGGCCGACGCCAGCCTGGACGCGCTGTACCTGCTCAAGGCGGTGCGCGCGTCGGGCGCGGGAGGGGAAGTCACCGATTTCGTCATCGCCGACCTCAATGAGCATGCCGCCGAGAGGCTTGGCTACCAGGCCCGCGAGATCAAGGGCAGGCCGCTGCGCGAGGTGACGCCCTACCTGCACAGCAACGGCATGGTGGAGAAGTTCAGGCAGGTGCTGGCCAGCGGCCAGCCGCTGCAGGAAGAAGTCGAGCGCGATGGCACCGGCCCCGGCACCGAACGCTGGCTGCACCGCCAGGTGGTCGCCATCAGCAACGGTGTGGCCGTCACCACCCGCGACATCACGCCATACAAGGAAGCCGAGCTGGCGATGCGCCAGAAGCAGGCGGAGCTTGCCGCCGTCAACGATGCCTCCCCGCTTGGCCTGATCCGCGCGGACGCCACCGGCAAATGCACCTATGTCAACCGCACCTTCGAATTCATCACCGGCTTGGGCCGCGACCAGGCGCTCGGCGATGCCTGGCTGCTGGCGATCCATCCGCTGGACCGCGCGGGGCTCAAAAAGTCGCTGCGACGCATGGTCAGAACCCGGCTGCCGCACCAGGACACCGTACGCTGCATCCATCCGGACGGCATGGTGATCTGGATCTCGTTCAAGGCCGCCGCGATGGTGGTCGACGGGCGGGTGTACGGCTATGTCGGCACGGTCGACGACATCACCCACGTGCGCAAGTCGGTGATGGCGCTGCGCGAGAGCGAGGCGCGGCTGCGCACCATCGCCGACACGCTGCCGGCCATGGTGGCCTACATCGATCGCGAGCAGGTGTACCGCTTCCATAACATCGCCTACGAGCGGGAATTCAACCGCGGCGGCATCGTCGTGCTGGGCAAGACCATCCGTCAAACGATGGGTGAGGAGCGCTACAGCGTGCTGGCGCCCTACATCCAGCGCGTGCTCGCCGGCGAGGCGCTGACGTTCGAGGAAGACGACGGCAGCGGCGTTGCCGAGCGCACCTTCGAAGTCGATTACATCCCGCAGCGCGACGCTGACAGCGACACGGTGGTGGGCTTTCACGTGATGCGCCAGGACGTGACGGCGCAAAAACATGAAAAACAGCGGCTGCTCAAGCTCTCGCAGGTCGATGCGCTCACCGGCCTGACCAACCGCGCCGGCTTCCTGCAAAAACTCCACGAGGGCATGGAGGCCGCCCGGTCGGGCGGCGCCATGATGGCGGTGATGTACATGGATATCGATCATTTCAAACCGGTCAACGACACCTATGGCCACAGTGTAGGCGACGCGCTGCTGAAGATATTCTCGGCGCGGCTGACCCACGCCATGCGCGCCAGCGACACCGTCGCCCGGCTGGGCGGCGACGAGTTCACCATCATCATGGAGCGCCTGCACCGCGTGGAGGACGCCACCGCGCTGGCGGCCAAGATCGTCGGCGTGATGCAGGCGCCGTTCGACTTGAGCGGGACGGTGGTGTCGGTATCGGCCAGCATCGGTGTTGCCTACTATCAAGGCGAAGACGTTACCCCCGCCGAGCTGCTCAACCGCGCCGACATGTTGCTGTACGAAGCCAAGCAGGCCGGCCGCAACACCTTCCGGGCCGGTGCGGCGCTGGCGTCCCCGCTGTAAAACCGGCCCGCTCATCATTTCTCAAGTCGCGCTCGTCCATCTTGCGCTATATTGTGCGCTTCCCGGCTGTTTTGCTGTTTTTTGCTGTTTCCACTACACACTCCATGCGTCTGCTGCACACTTCCGACTGGCATCTGGGCCAATCCCTGCATAATTTCGAACGTCACTACGAACACCAGCGTTTTCTGGACTGGCTGCTCGACACCATCGTCAGCGAGCGTGCCGACGCCCTGCTGATCGCCGGCGACATCTTCGACAATGCCAATCCATCGTCGGCGTCGCAAAAGCAGTTGTACCGTTTCCTGCAGCGGGCAAAGGAACGCGTGCCGCATCTGAACCTGATCGTCATCGCCGGCAATCACGACTCGCCGGGCCGCCTGGAGGCTCCCGGCCCACTGCTCGAGGCGCACGGCACCCGCGTGGTCGGCGCCGTGCAGCGCGACGCCGACGGCGCCATCGATATCGAATCGCTGGTGCTGCCGCTGACCGGCAGCGACGGCGCCGTCGAGGCCTGGTGCCTGGCCGTGCCTTTCTTGCGTCCGGGCGACGTGCCAAGAATGGCGGCCGATGACAACGAAAACGTGGCCGATCCCTACCTGGCCGGCATCGCCCTGCTCTACAAACAGGCGCTGGAACTGGCGCTGTCCAGGCGCGGCGACGGCCAGGCGATCCTGGCGATGGGCCACTGCCACATGGTCGACGGCCAGATGTCCAACGACTCCGAACGCCGCATCGTCATCGGCGGCACCGAGATGCTGCCGGCCGGGATCTTCGACCCCGCCATCGTCTACGCCGCGCTGGGACACCTGCATCTGGCGCAGGCGGTCGGCAAGCAGGATCACATCCGCTACTGCGGCAGCCCGATACCGCTGTCGTTCGCGGAGGTCGGCTACCAGCACCAGATCCTGCGCATCGACATCGACGGCGCCGCCGTGGGCGCGATCACGCCGATCCATGTCCCGCGCGCGGTGCAGCTGCTGCGCGTTCCCGCCAAACCGGCGCCGCTGGCGCAGGTGCTGGAGGAGCTGGCGGCGCTGGACGTGCCGGACGCTCCACCCGACCAGCAACCGTTCCTGGAGGTGCGCGTGCGGCTCGACGCGCCGGAACCCGGCCTGCGTTCGCGCATCGAAGCGGCGCTGGAAGGCAAGCCGGTAAGGCTGGCCAAGATCGAGACGTCCAGCGCCGCGCGCGCGTCGTCCATCGACAGCGACGTGATGACGCTCGACCAGCTCGAACAGCTCAAGCCGGACGAGATTTTCCGCCAGCTTTATCAGCAGCGCTTCGGCAACGACGCCCCGTCCGAACAACTGAGCGCGTTCGCGGAGTTGATGCTGCCATGAGAATCCTGAGAATCGGCGGCAAGAACCTGGCCTCGCTGGCCGGCGAATTCGGCGTGGACTTCGAAACCGAACCGCTGGCCTCGACCGGCCTGTTCGCCATCAGCGGGCCGACAGGCGCCGGCAAAAGCACGCTGCTCGACGCCCTTTGCCTGGCCTTGTACGACGCTACGCCACGCCTGCTCAAGGTCGCCGGCCGCAACTATCTGACCGACGTCGGCGCCGAAACCGTCTCCACCCAGGACACGCGCACCCTGCTGCGCCGGGGCACCGCCGAAGGCTACGCGGAAGTCGATTTCGTCGGCAACGATGGCGCCTCCTACCGCGCGCGGTGGAGCGTGCGGCGCTCGCGCACCAAGGCCGAAGGCGCCTTGCAGCCAACGGCCATGTCCTTGCTGCTGCTGCCGGCGCTACAACCGATAGGCGGTACCAAGACCGAAGTGAAGGCGGAAATCGAAAAGCGCATCGGCCTGTCGTTCGAGCAGTTCACGCGCGCGGTGCTGCTGGCGCAGAACGAGTTTTCGGCCTTCCTCAAATCCGAGGACAACGAACGTGGCGAATTGCTGGAAACGCTCACCGGCAGCACCATCTACACCGAGATCTCGATGCGCGCCTTCGAGCGCGCCAAGCTCGAACAACTGGCGCTGCAAAAGCTGAACGCGCGCCTGGCCGACCAGAAGCCCCTGAGCGGCGAGCAGCGCGGCGAACTGGAAGCGCAAAGCCTGGCCGCAGCGGAAACGCTGCACGGACTGGAACAGCGCAAGGCGGAGCTGGAACAGGAACTGCGCTGGCACAAGCAGGCCGAAAAGCTGCGGGACGACGAACTGGCCGCGCAGCAGGCCAGCGAGCTGGCCGCCGCCGAAGTACAGGCATCGGCGCCACAACGCGGCGCCCTCGCCCGCATCCTCGCCGTGCAGCCGGCGCGCGCATTGGCCGACGACATCCGCCGCATCGACGCCGACATCGCCGCCGCGCAGGCCACCATCGCCGCCGGCACCCAGGCCGCCGCCGATGCCGCGCTGGAGCTGGAACGCGCGAACGCAGCGCATACGCATGCGACGGCACACGTACTGGAGGCGGAAAACGCGCAACGCGCCGCCGCGCCGCTGCTCGACCAGGCCAAAGCGCTGGACGCGCGCATCGAAGCGATGCTGCCTGCCTACCGCCAGGCGTCCGCCGCCTGCGAAAAGGCGGAACAAGCCGATGCCGCCGCTAAATCGGCGATGCAATCCAAACAGGATGAACGCGTGCGCCTGGACGCGCAGCAAGCGGCCGGTGTCACCTGGTTGGGCCAGCACAAGCAATGGAAAACCCTCGCGCAATCGTGGGAGCGCTGGGACGTACTGTTCGTGCAGGCCGGCCAGGCCGCGTCGCAAGCGGAAAAGCTCGGCAACGCCGTCGCCCGCGTACAGCGCAACGCCAAGGCCCATCGCGACGAGGAGGCCGACGCCAGCGCCAAGCTGGCGACATCGAGCGCCGTGCTGCAAACGCTGGAAGCCCGGCGCCAGGACGCCGTTCAGGCGTTGGCCGCGTTCTCCGCCGAGCAGCTGCAAGCGACGCGCAGCGGCTGGGAGCAGCGCCGGGACCTGCTGGCCAGCGCCGAGAAAATATGGATAGAGCTGGAGGCGCGCCAGCAGCGCGGTGCGCAGATCGCGGCGCAGTCGGCGCAACTGCGCCAGACGATGGAGGCGGCCGAGAAGCAGTTGGCGGCGGCGCAGCAGGAAAACATCGCCATCATGGCGGCGTTCTCCCAGGCCGAACGTTCGCTGAAGCTGGCGGAAGCGGCGTGCGCGGAAAACGTCGAATCGCTGCGGGCCTCGCTGGAAGACGACACGCCCTGCCCCGTGTGCGGCGCGCACGAGCATCCGTACCGCCACAACGACGGCCCGCTGCAAGCGATGCTCGGCGGGCTGCGGGACGAAGTGACGCGCTGCCGCCGGCAGATGGAGGCCAACGTCCATCAGCAGGCGGTCCAGCGCGCGAGCGTGCAGGCCAGCGTCGAGCAGTTGCAAGTGCTGGCCATGGAAGACCGCGGCGTGCAGCAGGCGCTGGAAAAAACCAGTGCCGCGTGGAGCGCCCATGCGCTGGTTTCAGAAAGCGCCTCGGCGCTTCAGTTGCCGCCGGAGCCAGAGCGCACCGACTGGTTCACGTCTGAGCTGGAGGCCGCGCGCACCGCCCTGCAAGCGGCCGAGCGGCAGGAACGCGCCCTGTACGCGGCGCGAATCGCCCGCGACCAGGCGCAATCGGCCTGGGATGCGGCGTCGGCGGAACACGCGCGCCTGCAAGGCGTAGCATCCAGCGCGCAGACCGCGCTGGCGCTGGCCAATACCGAATACAAGGGCCTGGAAGACCAGCGCATCGACGTGGCGCTGACACTGGGCGCGCTGCTGTCGGACCTCGACGCCGCCTTCAGTGGCGGTGACATCCCGAGCGACGAATGGAAGGATGACTGGAAAACCGGCCCGGCGCGCTTCCACGCAGCCCGCCAGGCCGAAAGCAAGCAATGGCTGGCGCAACGCGCAGCCTACGACGAACGCAGCGCCGCCATGGCGACCATCGACGTCGAGCTCAATGCACTGAACGAAGCTCTTGCCAAGACCGGCCACGATGCGCTCAGCGCCCGCGAAGCCTGGAACGCAGCCGACGCCGCGTTGCGCGCCATGCAGGAACAACGCATGGAATTATGGGGCGGCAAACAGGTGCGCGAAGTCGAACAGGCACTGAATGCGGCAATCGACGCCGCCAGGTCGCAATTGTCCAGCCGCCAGCAGGCCGTCCAGCAGGCGACACAGACCAGGACACGGCTGGACGAGGCGCTGGCGCAAGCGGGCCATCGTCTGGTCTCGTTGCGCGATGCCGCCACGGCAGCCGCTGAAGATCTGCAGGACTGGCTCGCAGCGTTCCAGCAGCGCCAGTCCGCCGACGACGAACACAGTCTGCGCGATATCGACGACCTGTACGCGCTGCTGGCCCATACCGCCGACGACATCGACGCGCGGCGCAGCGCCCTGCAAGCCATCGACCGGGCCGCAGACAACGCCGCCACTATTTTGAAGGAACGCCAACGCCAGCGCGAACTGCACCAGTTGTCGGCGCCGCCCGGGCGCATGCCCGCGATAGTGACGACGGAGGACGGGCCTCCCGAGCTTCCCGAGTCGCCGGTCGCCGCACTTGCCACCGCGCTCAATCAGCTGATGGCCGAACGCAAAGCGGCGCACGACGCCGCGACCGCGCTGCAACTGGCGTTGGCGCAGGACGACGCCAAGCGCCAGCAATCGCAGGCGATGCTGGCCGAGATCGAAAAACAGGAAGCGATCGAACAGCGCTGGTCGCGCATGAGCGACTTGATCGGCTCGGCCGACGGCAAAAAATTCCGCAACTACGCGCAGCAGTTCACGCTGGACGTGTTGCTCGGCTATGCCAACGCCCACCTGAACCACCTCGCGCGGCGCTACCAGCTCGAACGCATCAACAATCCGGCCAGCCCCTCGCTGGCGCTGCTGGTGCGCGATCAGGACATGGGCGGCGAAATGCGCTCGGTGCACTCGCTGTCCGGCGGCGAATCGTTCCTGGTGTCGCTGGCGCTGGCCCTGGGACTGGCGTCGCTGTCATCGAACCGGGTGCGCGTCGAATCGCTGTTCATCGATGAAGGCTTCGGTAGCCTCGATGCGGAAACGCTGCGCGTCGCCATGGACGCGCTGGACGGTTTGCAGGCCATGGGCCGCAAGGTGGGCGTCATCTCGCACGTGCAGGAGATGACGGAGCGGATCGCCACCAAGATTCTGGTGCAACCGTCCGCCGGTGGCCGCAGCACGATCACGGTGATGTGAGTGCCGGCGCCCGCGCGGCGCCGTTGACAGCCAATTCGCCAGCGTCCAAGGTAATTTTGCTATCATGAAGACACCATTCTGGAAGCGACCATCATGAGCATTGGCGCCATATCAACCAGTTCAGCGATCCTGCCGCCCGGGCGCACCGCGCCGCAGGCCCGGGAGGATGCGTCCGCGCCGGTCGGTTCCAGGACCGCCGCCAGCGCTGGCCCCTCCACCACAACCCTGACCCCGGAAGCATTGAAGCTGATCGACGAGCTCAAAGCGCGCGATGCCGAAGTGCGCCAGCACGAGCAAGCGCATTTGGCGGCGGCCGGCGGCCTGGCCGTTTCTGGTGCCAACTACACCTATCAACGCGGCCCCAATGGCGTCAATTACGCGATCGGCGGAGAAGTCCAGATCGACACCTCGCCCGGCGGCACGCCCGAGGAAACCATCGCCCGCGCCGCAAGCATCCAGGCGGCGGCGCTGGCGCCAGCCGGACCGTCGGGCCCCGACCGCGCGGTGGCCGCCCAGGCGCAGCAGATGGAAACCCAGGCCCGCGCGGAACTGGCGCAGCAATCGCAAGCGCCGACGGGCGCCGGCCAGCAGCAAGATCAGGGTGGCTCATCCGACCGCGTCCGCCGCGCTTACGGCAGCGGGCCGGCGCCGCAGCCCGCGCTGAATGTGTATGCGTGAGCGGCCGGCACGAATGCTAAAATCCCGCCTTTGTCGCTCGCTTCCGGATCAATCATGTTAAAAGCACCACGCACCCTCACCTTCAAATGCGCCAAGTGCGCCAAAGCCGTGCAGGTGCGCCTGCAAAAAGTATCGGCCTGCTCGCACATCCAGCCGTACCTGGGCATTTGCGCTTGCGGCGAGGTCAAACACCATGCCATCGGCCAAAAAGACGCTGTCGCATCCTACCTGGCCGCCCCCGAAGGCTGGACCCACCACCACTAATTAGCGGCGGGCCCTCAAGTTTTCGGCGGCCGAACCGTTATATAAGTATTACTAAACGGAAACTGCCATGTCTACTCTCTCCGCACTCGGCGCCCGCGCTTTGCCGGCGTCCTACACTGCCGCCACGCCGCAAAACGACGGCAAGACCACCGGCGCCGCCGCCACGCAGAAGAGCAACAGCGCAGCGTCCTCGCCGCTTTCCCTGTCCAGCAGCGCGCTGGACATGCAAAAACGTGTCGCCTCGGTCGGCACGGCGACCGTCGATTTCGCCGAAGACCTGATGAACAGCTTCACGCAGGCGCTGTTCGGCGACGCCGCCAAAGGCGCGACCATCGACTTCGACTCGGCCAGCCTGGAAGCCTCCTCCAGCTACGCGCTCGGCGTGCAGCAAAGCTCCGGCCCGAACGGCACCCGCTCGCTGGCCGCCTTCAGCCTGACGGACAGCTCGCACTTCATCGGCAAGGGCACGATCACCACCGCCGACGGCCGCAAGTTCGACTTCGAGGTGGAAGTCAAATACGCTTACCAGCTCGACGCCGCCGCCAGCCAGACCAGCGGCAACGCGCCGAAGGCCGACAAGGTTGCCAATAACGCCGGCGACCGCGCCGACCGCGCCAATGAAAACGCGGGCAACAAGCCGCAAACGATCGACCTGCCGAGCGTGCAACTGCCGAACATCGACTTCGCCGGCACCCTGGCCGACCTGTTCCAGCTGATCGGACGGGATCTGCAAACGGCGTTGTCCACCAGCGGCGACCAGGACGACCAAAGCGTCGACCGCAACGCGCTGCGCAGCCTGTCGCTGCGGTTGCTCAACCTTGTCGATAGCAAGGATGCCGGCGCCTACACCGCGCCAACCACGGCCGACCAGGCCAAATCGGCCGCCGCGTATGGCGGCCAGGCCGGCGCCGCCGACCAGGTGACCGGCGGCCCGTCGGGCACCATCGATCCGGCCATGGAAGCGGCCAAGCCGTCTGCCGTGGCGGCAGCGCAAGCCGATTCCGCGCCACCGGCCTCGGTCAACGCCGATGACGGCAAAGGCGCCAGCACCGCCGCAAGCTGACCACAAAGTATAATAAGCACCGCAACACGGAACGCCGCAGGGATGCATTGCATCCCCGGCGTTTTTTGTGCTTGTTTTTTTCCCATCGTTGCCATCCGCTTAGCTGTTTATTCCTACCGATTGCCTGACATGCCCGTACAAACTCCCGCCTCCCCGATTCCGCAGCTGATCCACTGGGAGGAGAACGGCGTGCAGTGCTCCGCGCGCTGGCGCTCCGAGGCCGGCATGCCGCCGCCCAAGCGTGTGATCATCGCCGACGACCGCACCAACGCCGATGTGGCCTACCGGCTGGCCTGCGAAGGCACGGCCCTGCTGTGGCGCGGCGACTTCCAGAACGCGCGCCAGCTGCTGCAAGCGCTGGCCCGCCGCGCCGACGTCAAAGGCAAGCCATCCAAAAAAGCCAAGCCGGCCAAGGCGCCGGCATCACCGACCGAAGCGTTCCACCTGCACCGCCAGGCGCAATCGCAGCGCGCCCGCACGCTGGCCATGCTGCTGATCCCTTTCGACGCCGGCTACGCCATTCCGCTGCGCCGCGCGCCGGACGTGCAACTGGCCTGCAACGAGGCGTATGGCCGTTTCGAGGAACCGTTCATCGCCTCGCTGCGCGAGCTGCTTGGACTGATCGGCGCGCACGAATGGCGCCGTACCGGCGTCGAGATCCCGGCGCTGGACGCGCGCATCCACCCGCACTACGGCGTGTTCTCGCCGGTGCGCGGCGAATACGTCGACCTCGTGGCCAACACGCCGCTGCCGGCCGGCGTCAAGCTGGCGTATGACATCGGCGTCGGCACCGGCGTGCTGTCGGCGGTGCTGGCCAAGCGCGGCATCGCCCGCGTGATCGGCACCGACCAGGACCCGCGCGCGCTCAGCTGCGCGCGCGAAAACCTGGCGCGGCTCGATCTGGACGGTCAGGTCGAGCTGCTGCAAACAGACCTGTTCCCCGACGGCCGCGCGCCGCTGGTCGTGTGCAACCCGCCGTGGGTGCCTGCGCGGCCGAGCTCGCCGATTGAATACGCCGTCTACGATCCGGACAGCCGGATGCTGCGCGGCTTCCTGGCCGGGCTGGCCGATCACCTGACACCGGGCGGCGAAGGCTGGCTGATCCTGTCCGATCTGGCCGAGCACCTGGGACTGCGTCCACGCGACGACCTGATGGCGTGGATCGCCGCCGCCGGCCTGAAGGTGATCGAGCGCCACGACGTGCGTCCGACCCATCCGCGCGCCGCCGACGCGACCGATCCGCTGCACGCCGCGCGCGCGGCAGAGGTGACGTCGCTGTGGCGCCTGGCCGCCGCGTAAAACAGCGCGATTTATCAGCCCCTTGCGGATTCGCGCAGGCCTGTGTATAATTTGGGCCTCAGACGCGGGGTGGAGCAGTCTGGCAGCTCGTCGGGCTCATAACCCGAAGGTCACAGGTTCAAATCCTGTCCCCGCAACCACATTCGAAAAGCCGTTGATTCTTGCAAAGGAATCAGCGGCTTTTTCCATTTTCGCCCGCCCCTGACCGCCCTCGCCTATCTCATCGCTGGCATTCCCGTTTTGATGCTATCCTTGCGCTATCCTTATCTTGCAAAAGTAATATTAATGTCCTGGACAACATTCCTATGCAACTGAAAAGCCGCAACAATATCAGCGTCCATGGCGAGGGGGACGCGACCATGATATTGGTCCACGGCTTCGGGTGCGACCAGAGCATGTGGCGCCACTTGCTGCCGGCCTTCCGCGACCAGTTCCGCATCGTGTTGCTCGATCTGGTCGGTAGCGGCGGCTCGGACCTGTCGGCCTATGATAAAAACAAATATTCCACCCTGCACGGCTACGCGGACGACCTGCTGGAGATCGTCGACCATTACGCGACGGGGCCGGTGGTGTTCGTCGGACATTCCGTGAGCGCCATGATCGGCCTGCTCGCGTCGAACGCGGCGGCGCACAAGTTCGCCGCGCAAATCATGATCGGTCCGTCGGCGTGTTACATCGATGACGAGAACTACCGCGGCGGCTTCTCGCGCGCCGACATCGACGATCTGCTCGACACGATGGCAGGCAACTACCTCGGCTGGTCGAGCACCATGGCCCCGGCCATCATGGGCGCGCCCGACATGCCTGAACTGGGCGTGGAGTTGACCAACAGCTTTTGCCGTACCGATCCCGATATCGCCAAACACTTTGCGCGCGTCACGTTCCTGTCGGACCACCGCGCCGACCTGGTCAAATCGACCATCCCGACCCTGATCCTGCAATGTAGCGACGACTTGATCGCCCCCCGGGAAGTGGGCGAGTTCATCCAGCGCGCCATCCCCGGCAGCCAGCTGGCGATGATCGAGAACACCGGCCACTGCCCGCACCTGAGCGCGCCGGCTGCGAGCATCGACGCCATGCGCGCCTTCCTCGCCACGCCGCGCTGACGGCATGCGGGAGCGACGCAGCTCGGGCTGGGACCTGTGGGAGGACGCCCCCTGCGGACTGCTGATCGCCGCGCCCGACGGCAAGGTGTTGCGCGTTAACCTGACGTTGTCGCGCTGGCTCGGCTACGAATTGGCCGAGCTGGTCGGCCACAAGCGCTTTCCCGACCTGATGCCGATGGGCGCGCGCGTGTTCCTGCAAACTCATTGGACGCCGCTGCTGCAAATGCAGGGGTCGGTGTCCGAGGTCCAGCTGGACCTGCTGCACAAGGACGGGCGGCGCATTCCGATGATGTTGAGCGCCATCCGGCGTGAGCGCAACGGCGCCGCGCAGGACGAAATCGCGGTGCTGATGGCGGCCGACCGCAAGCTGTACGAACGCGAGCTGCTGGCGGCGCGCGCCAAGGCGGAGGCGGCCACCGACGATCTGGCGCTGGCGCAAACCCGGCTGCGGCAGGCCAACGACGCCATGGCCGCCGAGGATCGCCGCAAAGACGAATTCCTGGCGACGCTGGCGCACGAGCTTCGCAACCCGCTTGCGCCGCTGTCCAACGTCATCGCCACGATGGCGTTGCGCGGCGCGGACGCGCCACCGTCGGCGCGCGAGCTGGCGGTGCTGGCGCGCCAGGTGACGCAAATGACCCGGTTGGTGGACGATTTGATGAACGTTTCGCGCATCAGCCAGGGCAAGATCGACCTGCGGCTGGAGCCGACCGATCTGGGGCAGACGCTCCGGTTCGCCGCCGAGGAGGCGTTGTCGTCGCTCCACGCGGCCGGCCAATCGCTGCGCGTCGACCTGCCGCCCCATCCGATGTGGGCCAACGTCGACCGGGCGCGCTTGACGCAGATCGTCGCCAATTTACTCAACAACGCCAGCAAATATAGCCACTCGGGCGCCTACATCGATCTGGTGGCCGGAATTTCCGACGGCAGCGCGGTGATCGAGGTCATTGACGACGGCATGGGCATTCCCGAAGACCAGCTGGACAATATCTTCGGCATGTTCTCGCAGCTGACCCCGGCCCTCGACCGGGCCCAGGGCGGACTGGGCATCGGCCTGTCGCTGGTCAAGGGCTTGGTCGCGCTGCACGGTGGCGAGGTCTCGGCCAGAAGCGCGGGCGTCGGACAGGGCAGCTGTTTCACGGTTCGCCTGCCGTTGATCGAAGCGCCGGCGGCGGCGGTCGCCGAACCGGCCGCGCCGACCACCACCACGCCCGCGAGCCGACCGGCGAGCGTGGTCATCGTCGACGACAACGTCGACGCAGCCGACACGCTGGCGGCGGCGATGGAGATGCTGGGTTATGTGCCGGCCGTCGCCAACACGGGGCGCGACGCCTTGCGCCTGATCGGCCAATCGCTTCCCGACGCGGCCATCCTGGACATCGGCTTACCGGACATGAACGGCTATGAACTGGCGCGAAAGATCCGCAGCGAGCCGTGGGGACGCGCCATGGTGCTGGTCGCCGCGACCGGCTGGGGCCAGGAGTCGGACAAGCAGGCCGCCAGCGATGCCGGATTCGACCTCCACTTCACCAAGCCGCTCGATTTCATGAAACTGGACCAGCAGCTTCGGCCGTTGATGCCAACCAACCGGGGTCAAGTCTGACATTCGGACACGTGCTGTACCGTGCTGCTGACGAGGCCGTGTCCGAATGACAGACTTGACCCCGCAGGTTTTTTTACATTCCGACACATCCATTTGGCTCCGTAAATGCCACAATTACGCTTTTTGGCAGCTCAGGAGGCAGTAGTGAAGGATACGGACCCGGTCGAAGTACAAGCACAGCAGGACGCACCCGCCAATCCGGCGCGCCGCCGCATCTTCCAGGCCGCCGCGGCGACCGGACTGGCCACCTCCCTGCCCGTCCTCGGCAATGCCGCGCCGGCCAGGCAGCCGGCCAAGGGCTCGCTGGACGCCAAACTCAAAGCCAGCGTCAAGAACGTGGTCGTGATCTACCTGGAAAACCGCAGCTTCAACAACCTGTTCGCCAACTTCCCCGGCACCGCCGCGCCATTGTCTGCCGTGCCGGCCGCCTCCTACCAGCAGCGCGACCGCAACGGCGCGGTGCTGCCTGCCCTGCCCAAGGTTTGGGGCGGCATGGTGCCCACGCCGCAGGACATCGGCGGTAAAAAATACGCGCTGAAGGAAGATGACATCAAGGACTTGCCGAACGCGCCCTTCAAGCTTGCCGACGTCGAAGGCAAGCCGCTGCCGGAGGCGGTCATCACGCGCGACCTGTGGCACCTGTTCTACCAGAACCAGATGCAGATCAACGGCGGCAAGAACGACGGCTTCGCAGCGTGGGGCAACACCGGCGGCATGGTCATGGGCTACTACGGCGAGACCAGCAAAAACCTCGGCCTGTGGAAGATCGCGGAGCAGTTCACCTTGTGCGATAACTTCTTCATGGCGGCTTTCGGCGGCTCCTACCTGAACCACCAGTTCCTGATCACCGGTCGCACGCCGGAGTACTTCAACGCGCCGCAGACCGCCGCCAAGAAGAAAATCGCGGTGCTCGACGACGGTCCGACCGGCATGTGGCTGAGCGTGACCAAGGACAGCCCGGCGTCGGCGATGGACGGTATGCCGCTGTACGTCAACAACGGCGCCATCACGCCGGACGGCTACGCGGTCAACACCATGGCGCCGCCTTACCAGCCGAGCTACATCCGTCCGGCGGCCGGTGGCGATAAACTGCTGGCCGATCCCGACGATGCCGGCACCCTGCCGCCGCAAACCTACGACACCATCGGCGACCTGCTGTCGGCCAAAAAGGTGGGCTGGGCGTGGTACGGCGGCGCGTGGCAGGCGGCGCTCGACGCGCGCGGCGGCGGCGAGAAACCGAACTTCCAGTACCATCACCAGCCGTTCAACTACTTCAAGCAGTTCGCGCCCGGCACCGCCGCGCGCGCCGAGCACCTGCGCGATGCCGGCATGGGCGATAGCCCCATTTCGAACAAATTCATCGCCGACGCCATCGCCGGCAAGCTGCCCGCCGTGACGTTCTATAAACCGCAGGGCAACCTCAATCTGCACGCCGGCTATTCGGACGTGGAGTCCGGCGACGCCCACATCGCCAACGTGATCGAGCACCTGAAAAAATCCCCGCAGTGGAAGGACATGGTCATCGTGATCACCTTCGACGAAAACGGCGGCTGGTGGGACCACGTGGCGCCGCCCAAGGGCGACCGCTGGGGTCCCGGCTCGCGCATCCCGGCCATTGTGGTGTCGCCGTTCGCCAAGAAGGGCCAGGTCGATCACAGCTTCTACGACACCACGTCGATCCTGCGCTTCATCACCCGCCTGCACGACCTGCCGCTGCTGCAAGGGCTGAAGGTGCGCAACGAGGCCTTCGCGGCGCGCCAGGCGACGCCGCCGGGCGATCTGACCGGGGCTTTGAGCTTCCGCTGATTCCCCTAGGGGCCGCGTGGGTATGCTACAATCGCGGTCATTACCTCACTGAGCCCGACTCCTGCAGCCGGGCTTTTGTTTTGAGCGGCGCATTTTCGATGGCGCCGTGGGCACGAGATTTTGAAATGAGAGATAAAAAAGATAACGCTACGTTCGACCTGCCCGGTTTCAGCCCGGCCGCGCCGCTCGAACCGGAAGCGAAGCGCCCACCGGCGCCACGCGCCAGGCGCGCGCAGCTCAAGCAGGAACAACTCGAACTGCTCGATCCGACCGACGCCAGCGGCTTGCCGGTCTGGGTCCGCGACGAGTCCCTGGACCTGACCGGCTTGCCGGTGTGGGCGCCAAACTAATCGTCACAGTAGTAACACCGACATCACCACCGCACACAGCATCAGGGCCGGAACGGAGCCTGTTAGACTGTGCTTACGTCCTTTTTGAACAGGCCTGACATCATGACTTCCCCCGACAACACCACGCCGGAAGGCGACAGCACCGCCTTCGCCAGCCTGCCGCTGACCGCCGAATTCCTCGCCAACCTCGATTCGCTCGGCTACAAGTCGATGACCACCATCCAGGCGCAAAGCCTGCCGTCGGTGCTGGCCGGACGCGACCTGATCGCGCAGGCCAAGACCGGCAGCGGCAAGACCGCCGCTTTCGGCATCGGCATCCTGGCAAAACTGAATCCGGCCTGGTTCGCGGTGCAGGCGCTGGTGCTGTGCCCGACCCGCGAGCTGGCCGACCAGGTGGCCAACGAGTTGCGCCGCCTGGCGCGCAGCACCGGCAACGTCAAGGTGCTGGTGCTGACCGGCGGCTCGCCGATGCGTCCGCAAATCGCTTCGCTTGAACACGGCGCCCACATCGTCGTCGGCACCCCGGGCCGCGTGCGCGACCACCTGGGCCGCGCGACGCTGGACCTGTCCAAGGTCGAAACGCTGGTGCTCGACGAGGCCGACCGCATGACCGACATGGGTTTCTATGACGAAATCGCCGGCATCGTCAGCGCCTGCCCGAAGCGCCGCCAGACCTTGCTGTTCTCGGCCACCTATCCGGACGACATCCGCCGCGCCACCGATTCCTTCCTGGCCGATCCGGTCGAGGTGACCGTCGAGGCCCAGCACGACAACAGCAAGATCGAACAGCTGTTCTTCGAGATCGGCTTCGACCAGCGCACCGCCGCCGTCGGCAAGCTGCTGGGGCACTACAAGCCGGCATCGGCGATCGCCTTCTGCAATACCAAGGTGCAGTGCCGCGAACTGGCCGACGACTTGCGCGCCAAGGGCTTCTCGGCGCTGGCCTTGTTCGGCGAACTGGAACAGCGCGAGCGCGACGAGATCCTGGTGCTGTTCTCGAACCGCAGCTGCTCGGTGCTGGTGGCAACCGACGTCGCCGCGCGCGGCCTCGACATCCCGAATCTCGAGGCGGTGATCAACGTCGACGTCTCGAAGGACACCGAAGTGCACATCCACCGCGTCGGCCGCACCGGCCGCGTGGGCGAAAAGGGCCTGGCGCTGTCGCTGTGCGCGCCCAACGAAAAAAAATGGGTCAAGCTGATCGAGGAATACCAGGGCTCCAAGGTCGAGTGGTTCGACCTCGATAGCCTGGACGGCGACGACTACGGCGTCGATCCGGCGCCGATGATGACGTTGGTGATCTCGGGCGGCAAAAAGGACAAACTGCGTCCCGGCGACCTGTTGGGCGCCCTGACCGGCGACGCGGGCCTGAGCAAGGAACAAGTGGGCAAGATCAACGTCTTCGAGTTCCAGACCTATGTGGCGATCGACCGCCGCGTCGCCTACGAGGCGTTCGATCGCCTGAGCAAAAACAACCCGCTGGGCGGCGACTTCGGCGCCATCAAAGGGCGCAACTTCAAGATGCGCTTTATCGAGGCTTAAACTACTGTCCAACGGTCGGGCTAGCGCTGCAGGATCAGGCCGTCGAGCATGGCGCCACCCTGCGCGCCGGGCCGGCCGGACGCACTGTCGTAATCGACCACCGCCGCCTTGGTGGTGGCATCGGTGTGCCAGATTTTCAGGCTGAAGCGCCCTTTCGCCTCCCGCGCGGTCGCTGTGCCGGCCGCGGTGGCCAGTTCGAACCGGTAGTCGCCCCGGCCGTCGACCTTGCCGCGTCCTTCAAATTGTCCCGGCCTGCCGGCCGTCGCACGCAGCTCGTCGCTGCGAAAACCCCATCCCGCCAAATGAAACTGCAATTGCCCCGCGCCCGGGGACGCGCCGGCCGGTGATGGCGCGACAAAGCGGAAGCTTGCCTTGCCGGCCTTGAGCGGCGACGCCTTGAGCGCGCCCTGGGCGGACGAGACCGCGCCACTGCCGCCGACGATGCCGGCGCCCGGCGCGTAGACCACGACCTGGCGGCTGACCGAGACCGCGAGTCCGGCGCGGTTGACCAGCGTGACGGTCACCGGATAGATGCCCGGCGCCGCGTAGCGATGGCTGGCGCTGGCGCTGCCGGCGCCCCGCCCTTCGCGCATCGCGCCCGGCTGCTCGTCGCCGCCGTCGCCCCAGGACCAGCTGACGCCGCGCATGCCCACCAGGTCTTCATCGGCATAGTGGACGGCGGCGTCGAGTGGCTCGCCAACGGCGACCAGGTCGGCGGCCACCACAGGTCCCAGCGCGTGCGTCCCCTTGCTGGCGCAGCACGGCAGCAACAGCACCATGCCGGCGTTGCTGTCGGCGACGATGACACCGGCGTCGGAGATCGCCAGGCCGCCCTCCACCACCAGTTCGGCGGGTGCGTTGCGCAGACGGGTGTTCAATTCGACCATGCCGGCGGCGGCGGTCCAGGCGAACGGTTCGTACTTGCCGCCGGCGTTGCGCGCCCAGCCGACGATGGTCCCATGCTTGTTGACGCCCAGCGCGCGGGAGCCCGTACCGAGCGGGGCGCCGTCCAGCGTGCCCAGGTCGATCATGCCGCCGGCGTCGGTCCACGCCATCGCGTGCTGGTCGCCGCTGGCGAGATTGACGACGCCGGCGATATTGGCGTTGGGACTCATCGCCAGCACATATGATTCGACGCCGCCGGCCGTGCCCAGGTCGCGCATGCCGTTGGCGGCGCTCCACATGAACGCGTGGTTCAGATTGGCGGAGCCGGGAACGGCATAGTAGCCCGCAACGCGCCCGTCGCGGGCGACGGCGGCCGGCGCCGAATAATCGCTGCGGAAGCTGTCGATGTCGATCATGCCGGCCGCCTGCGTCCAGGCGAACGAGTGGGTGTCCGACGACGAGGTGTCCGAGTTACCGGCGATCAGTCCCGCATCGTTCAACGCGGTGGCCACCGAAAAACTTGCAAGGCCGCTGGTGAACGCGCCCAGGCCGCGCATGCCGTCGGCCGCACTCCAACGGAAGGCCAGCGGCGGCGTCGCCGGCACGCCGTCGGAATAACCGGCCACCACACCCTCGTTGTTGATCGCGAACCCGGCCGACGCGGAGGCGCCCGGCAGCACGCCGAGATCGGTCATGCCCGCGCCGGCGCTCCAGACAAACGCGTGGTTGGCGCCGACGCCGGTGTCGGCGCGGCCCACCACCTGGCCGGCGTCGTTCAAGCCGACGGCGTTGGCGCTCGCGCCGCCCAGCGTGCCGATATCGCGAACGCCTTTGCCATCGTAGAAAAAGCCGCGCGAGCCCTGTTCCGTATGCAGCGAGAACGATACCTGGTTGCGGACATTGATGACGGGCAGCTCGCTGATTTGCCCGGCGCCGAGGTTGACCACGCGGTAAAGCGTCGTCGCCGGGTGGTCGCCGGCGGCGCGGGCTTGCGGCTGGGCCTGTGCAGAGAAGGTAATGGTGGCAGCAGCTGTGATCGCCAAGCCGGCCAACAGGCGCGGAGCGATGAGGTTGCGCCGCTTCGTAACCCGGCACGCTGGCGATACGGTGTTGATCGATGACATGTGCTGCTCCTTTCAACAATGAAGAACGCCGGCGCCGTCCGCTTGATGCGGAACGACGACGCGAACTTTGAGTGTGGAGCGATACATCGACGCCGGCATGCGCGGCGTCAGTCGTGCGCATGATGCCGATCATGGACAGCACGATAAAAACGGGGTTGTTCCTGCGCGCTAACGTCGTTCCATATTCGGCAGCAATACCGCCAGCACACCGAGCAGCGGCAGATAGGAACACAGCTTGTACACATAGGCGACAGACCACATCGGCAAGATGGCCGAGCACCAACGCGTTCACCTTGTTAAGGCGGTCCCTGCCTAGCGCTCTCGACGCCACATGTTGGCGCATCTTTTGTCGACCGCCGCAGCACTACCTGATCAACTGGCAAGCAGATTGCAGCTAGCGGCACTGCAGCCTGCATGAGGCCCATGTACCGCCACGATACTGTTTGACAAAAGATGCGGTTATACACAATACCGATTGAGCTAACAGATTAGCAATGACTTTACTTGCAGCATTTTTATCGTCAGCATCGCCACTGATTCAGAAGCGTGGAACGCCCTTTTTGCTCCTCGTAGCGTCCATTGACATTTGACGACGTACCGCCACACAGGTTTCCTCAAATATTTTTCCGTTGCAGTACCTATTCAAGAACTCCTGCTGCTGCATTGGCTTGCCTCGGATAACTATATCGCTTGGGTTGCTTACCTTGGGCACAGCAGATGGCTTAGCCCGCTCTGCTACGCACGCTTCGCGCAGCGAAATCCGCTTGATCTCGTTACACACACTGTCGGACGCATGGCAAACATTGGAAAGCATCCATAAAGCAGCAGAGATAGCAGTAATCCGGAATATCAACTTGTTCATGTATTGTTCACTATCTTTAAGGACTACTTCGCGAAACTTTTATCGAAGGCTTTGGAACGGTCCTCGGTTGACGACTTGTCGCTCCGGTCCATAGCTAAAAAGCCGACTACAGCAACTAAGAGGACAATTAAAATGATGATTAAAGTTTTCTTTTGCACCGTTCCTCCGCTAAGGTGTAATGTACTAGTTGCCGGGATGGCCGCCATCGGCGGCCCGATTCTGCTATCGCCATAAGACTTAAGCCAATGTAGCTCCGTATTAGCGCCTACGCCATGCGCTGCGCCAAAGCGCTCTCACTCTGTCGCGGCAGATTGAACGAACGGATCAGTGCCAATAGGACATGCGTAACCGTAAGATATGGTTTTCAGCCGCTCTCTTCTTGCGCGGTTGTATCTCCGCGTCGAACTTCACCGTTCGACTAAAGCAGCACGTCAGGGGCTATTTCAGTTGCCTGAGCACGTCCAGCACCGCTTGCACCACGGCTTCGGGCTTGTCCGCATGGATCACGTGGCCGGCGC
Organism: Duganella sp. AC917; assembly: GCF_979258245.1. Lineage (NCBI taxonomy): Bacteria > Pseudomonadati > Pseudomonadota > Betaproteobacteria > Burkholderiales > Oxalobacteraceae > Duganella > Duganella sp. AC917. Next base: position 782,945 of record NZ_OZ409848.1, on the reverse strand, counting down.
CCGGCACAATGCGCTGTTTGCCGCGCGTGGACAGCGCGGCCATCTCTTTTTGGATGGCGACGTTCTCGTCCTCGGTCGCTTTATTCAACGCGCTCTGTGGCTTGCCCGGCTGTGCGTAAGGGCTGACGCCGCGCGTCAGCACCACCAGCGGCAGATCGCCGAATGGCCGGCGCAGTTTGCGCAGCTGTTCGTCGCTGACCTTGATGGCGTCCCACTCGGCGACGTTGGTGCGCCAGTAGGCTGGCGTGGTGTTTGACTTCAGCACCGCCGCGCCCAGCGCCGGGCCGTATGCCTGCGCCACATCGCCGACGCAGTTCATCTGCTCCTCGCTGCCCGGCTTGATGCCCTTGGTGGCGGCGGCCAGGCAGTATTTGTTCTGCTCCGCGACCATCCCGTAAAACTTGCCGATCATTCCCTGGCTGGCTTTGTCGAGGCGGCTGGTCTCATCCTCGTGTTCGGCTTCGACCAGCACGAGCCCTTTGACCTCCTGCGGATAGCGATACGTGTAGACCTGCACATTACCACCACCGAGCGAGTTGCCCACCAGGATATAGGGCGGCTTGACGCCGGCGCCGGCCAGCAGCTTGTGCAAATCGGTAGTCACGCTCTCAGAAGTATTTGGCGTCTTGGCCGGATCGCTGAATCCAAAGCCGGCGCGGTCGAACACACAGGCGCGGGTATGCTTGGCCACTTCCGGCTGCACGCGGTGCCAGTTCCAGCCGGCGTCGCCCGACGGTGCATCGAAGATCACCGTGGTCGCGCCCTGTCCGGCGCAGAAGATATTCATCTTGCGTCCACCGACGTCAATCAACTGGTGCGGCACCGCGAAGGCGCTGGATGCCTCCTGCCATGACGAAGCGGCCGCATACACCGAGCCAGGAACAGCGGCCGTCAATGCCAGCAACGTAACACCGGACAAAACTTTTCTCATCGAGACTATCCCTTGTACAAGTGGTTCGAACGCGGCGGCAACCGGCGGCGCCGCCAGGAAAGTTGATCATACAACAAGCGGCGTCGCGCGGCTATCGACGGCGCCGCTTGCTGGTGCCGGCAAAGCTGGCCATGCTCAGCGACGCTGCGCCGGTGGCGGCGGGTTGCGGGCCGGCTGCTGCGACGATCCGTTCGACTGCCCACCCTGCTGCCCGGCCGGCTGCGTCTGGTTGCCTTGCGCGCCACCGCCGCCACCCTGGCCCTGGTTGCCGCCGGTTAGCGGGGCGCCCTGCTCGGTGCCCACGCCTTGCGGCGCGGTGGCGGTTGCGCGCGGCCCGGACGTGTCGGCACGCGCCGCCACGGCGGGCCGCGCGACGGATCCTGCGGCGACATTGGTCCGCAGCGCCGGCGCCTGCGCCTTCTGCGCCGCGTAGAAAGCGGCCAGAGCCGCGACATCCTGGTCACCCAGCCGCGCTGCGATGGTCGGCATTTGTCCGCTGGGATCGGTCTTGCGCGCCCCGCTCTTCCATTCGGCCATCGCCGCCGTCAAATAGGTGGCATGCTGGCCGGCCAGGTAGGGATAGGCCGGCGCCTCGCCCGCGCCGTTCGGGCCGTGGCAGTTGATGCACGCTTGCACCTGGAGCTTGTCGTCGCCCTGGTTTGCCAGCGCCAACGCGCGCTTTTGCCGCGCGGCGTCGGGCTTGGCGGCGCCGGCTCCCGGCTGGGCGCCAGCAGCCTTGGCCGGGTCGACACTGGCATACCACGCGCTGCTGTCGAGGCGCTGCTGCGCAGTCATCGCCTTGGCGATCGGCGACATCACCGGATTGTTGCGGCGGCCGTCGGCGAAGGCGCTCATCTGCCGTTCCAGATAAAACGACGGCTGGCCCGCCAGCCGGGGAAAACCGGCGGCAGCGTTGCCCTCGCCCTGCGCGCCATGGCAGCTGATGCACGCGGTGACGCCGTCGGCGCCCTTTTCGGCGAGCTGCCGCCCCCGCTCGGCCGAGGCCGGCTGCTGGGCTTGCTGCTGGGGCTGCGGCTGGCGTTGTTGTTGCGGTGCCGGCTGCGCAGCGGGTGCCTGAGCGGGTGCCTGAGCGGGCGACTGCCGCGCCAGCGCCGGCATCGCCAACAACGCCAGGAAGGCGACCAGCGCGGCCACCGCGCACGCGAACACCAGGCAGCGTCCGGCAAACAACCAATGCCGGGCGTTCATGCTTGCACCATGGGGCCGGGCGACTTCAGGTAGCGCTTGACGATGGCCTCCGCCGCCATATAAGCGAGCGCACCAACGGTGTCGGTCGGATTATAGGACGCGTTCTGCGGGAAGTTGGAGGCGCCGATGACGAATAGATTGGACACGTCCCAGCTCTGCAAATAGCGGTTGACCACGCTGGTGTTGCGGTCCGCGCCCATCACAGTGCCGCCGGTGTTGTGGGTGGTCTGGTATTGCGTGACCGTGTACGGCCCCTTGCGCCCGGCGCCGTTGACCTGCCGCGCGCCCATCCCGCGGCCGATCTCGACCGCCTTGCCGGTGACGTAGGCCGACATGCGCAAATCGTTGGCCGGGAAATCGAACGTCATGCGCAGCAGCGGCAGGCCCCAGGCATCCTTGTAGGTGGGGTCGAGGTCGAGGTAGTTGGCGCGGTGCGCCATCGAGCTGCCGTGGACGTTGAGCACCGACGTATGGTTGTAGTGGCGCACCACGGCGCTTTTCCACTTGCCGCCCCACGACGGCGTGCCCGGCGGCGTCGGATGGAACTCGATCGGACGGCCGTTGGTCATCACCTCGCCGACATAGGCGCCGCCGATGAACTTGTGCGGTCCATGGTCGAAGTTGTCGCCGACGAAATCGGCGATCACGGTGCCGCAGGCGCCCGAGCGCATGAAGGGATTGATGTTGGTCTTTTCGTCGAAAAACACTTGCACCGAGCTCATGGTTTGGTAGGCGTAGTTGCGCCCGACCGTGCCCTGGCCGCTGCGGGGATCGTACGGCGTGCCGATCCCCGACAACAACAGCATGCGCACGTTGTTGAGGGCGAACGAGCCCAACACGACGAGCTTGGCCGGCTGCTCGAATTCGCGTCCGGCCGCGTCGACGTAGGTGACGCCGGTGGCGTGGCGTTTGTCCTTGCTCAGATTGATCCGCAGCACCTGTGCCTGCGTGCGCAAGGTGAAGTTGGGGTCCTTGAGCAGCACCGGCAGCAGGATCGTCTGCGGCGATGATTTGGCGTAGTGCTCGCAGGCGTAGCGTTCGCAGTAGCCGCAGAACATGCAGGTGCTTAGCTGCATGCCCTCCGGATTGGTATAAGGCTGGCTGAGGTTGGACGACGGTTGGGGAAACGGATGGTAACCCTGCTGTGCGGCCGCCTTGCGGAACAGCGCCGAGCCGTACGGCTCCTTCATTGGCGGGGTCGGATAGCCGCGCCGGCGCGGATCCTCAAACGGATTGCCGCCAGCGATCTTTTTACCGCCGATGTTGCCCGCCAGGCCACTGACGCCAAGCAGGTACTCGAAGCGGTCGTAATGCGGTTCCATGTCGGCCGCCGTCACGCCCCAGTCCTGTATCGTCAGCTCGGGATCGGCAAAGCGCGCGCCATAGCGCTCGGTGGTCCGGGTGCGCATGCGAAAGTCGCTGTCCTGAAAACGGTAAGTCTGGCCGTTCCAGTGCACCGCCGCGCCGCCAAGACCCGTGCCGGGAAGGAAGCTTTCCCACCGGCGCACAGGCAGCGCCACCTGGTCGGCGCGGTTGCGGAACGTCACCGCCTCTTTGGTGTTGTCCTGCATGAGTCCCTTGCGCACCGAGTAGCGCAGCTCGTCATGCATCTGCGGTCCCTGGAAATCGGGCACCGTGAATTGAGGCCGCCCCCGTTCCAGTCCCACCACTTTGAGTCCGGCGCGCGTCAGCTCGCGTCCCAGCATGGTGCCCACCAGCCCGACGCCGATCAGCACCGCGTCCACCTCCGCCAGTTTGGTCGCCATCACGCCCCCCGCTTGCCGGAGTGCTGCGTGGATACGGGATGCAGGTGGATGACACCGGCGCCGTTATCGCCCATGCTGATCGGCGCGCGCGTATAGGCCACGCCGTGCTGGTCGACCAGGTCGTAGAAGCTGGCGTAGGCGCCGGGAAAGCCGATCATCTTCCAGGACGCCATGTCCTTGTTGCCGCCGTAGACTGGGTCGCTGAAGTAGCCCTCGATGGTGAGCGCCAGCAGCGATTCGAAAAACACATGGGCCGGCACGCCGTGCAGATCCTGTTTGCCGTTTTGCAGCGATTCGAGATATGCATCCTGGCGCGGACCGGGCAGCGCTTCGAAGGCGCCCTCCTTGCGGCCTTGCAGTTCTTCGCGCGCGCCGCGCAGCGCGTTGCGGAACAGCTCTGCCGGCGTGAACGGCAACTGATAGCCCTGGCTGGCCTCGCCCGGCTGCCATGGACCGCTACGGTACAAGCGTTCGCCGGCGCCCCACGCGCCGGCCAGTTGCCGGTCGATGTACACCGGCACGCCGGAAGCGCGCGCGCCGGGGCCGTTGTCGTCCTCGGGAATCAGACGCTCGGTGGCGGCTTCGATCCAGCGCATCTCGTCAGGGTTGAAAAACAGCGCCGCGCCGGCGTGGGTGGCAGGCGTTGGCGCCGGCGCCGCATGCGCGACCAGCGCCGGCGCCTGGGTCAGCGCGGCGGTGGCGCCACCGGCTAGTTTGAAAAATCCTCGTCTGGAAATTTTTGTCATCGGTACTCCTGCTGAGTGTCTGAGGGGACCGAGTCAGCTTAATGTGGCGCGGCCGCGTCGTTAAATTGTATGAGTCGGAGAAGCCGGTTCCGATTGAAACCGCGACAACGCCCGCAAAAAAGAAGCCGAGTGTGGCCGCCCGCGCCACAGGTTTTCCGGCGATCATTTAAAAACATGCACGCTGAAAAGATGGATAATGCGGGACGATGAAAACAGGAAAGGAAGAGCGATGCACAAGCTGATAGCGGAGCTGCGGCGTCTGTATTTAACCAACGACAGGCGCTACCCTGACGCCGACCTCGAGCGCCATCTGCGCGGCGAGCTGGGCATGGCGGTCGACCTGGCCGACGACGAGGGCATGGCGCGCGCGATGGTGATCAACTTCGTCAAGCGACCCGGCGACGAACACTGGAGTCAACTCTGTGCCACCGCTAACGCGCTGCAAACCGAACTCGGGTTGCCGGCACCGGCGGTGAGCGTATCGGGCGGCGACAGCTATGGCTTGTGGCTGTCGCTGGAAAAGCCGGTGCCGGCGGCCCGCCTGCAACAGCTGAAAGCCTTGCTGCACCAGGCTTACTTCGCCGAACAGCCGCTCGAGCTCGACAACGCTGCGGTCGAATTGCCGCCGTGCATACACCAACCCGGCGGCCTGTGGGCGGCCTTCATCAATCCGGGCATGGGGGCCTCGTTCGCGGACGAGCTGGGGCTGGAGATGGCGCCGCCCCTGACGGCGCAAGTGGCATTTCTGGAGGGACTGCGCGGCATCACCGGCGCCGAGCTGGAACATGCGCTGGCGGTGCTGCAAAAGCCGCGCGATGAGGGCAAGGCCTCAACGCCAGCGCCGGCGCCGACGCCGGCAGCCATCGTCAACCCGCGTGGCGACGGCGATGGTCCGCTACTGAAAGATGCTTCGATCGAACAAATCGTCCGGCACCTGCAAGAGCGCCATATCGAACCGACCTTGCGGTTCCTCAAGTAACGCCGCCGCGCGGTCCTACCGCACCGCCAACGACACGCTGGGCGGAAATTGCGGCGCGCGCCGGTGCAAGGTGGCTTGCTCGTACGAGTAGGCCATACGGATCAGCGCGGCGTCGCTGTAGGCCGCGCCGACAAACGACAGTCCCACCGGCAAGCCATGCACATATCCCGCCGGCACGGTGATGTGCGGGTAGCCCGCCACCGCCGCCGGCGACGAGAAGCTGCCGGTGAAATGGTCGCCGTTGATGAAGTCGGTCAGCCACGCCGGGCCGCCGGTCGGCGCCACCAGCGCGTCGAGCTGGTGCTCACGCATCACGCGGTCGATGCCTTCGGCGCGCGCGTAGCGGTGGTTGTTGGCCAGCGCCTCGCGGTAGGCCGGCGTGTCCAGTCCGCCCTTTTGCTGCGCGCGTTCCAGCTGCTCCTGGCCGAAGTAAGGCAACTCCTGCTGACGGTGCTGCTGATTAAAAGCGATGACGTCCGCCATGTTGGCCACCGACGCGTTGGGCGCGTACTCTTTCAGATACGCGGCCAGATCGGCCTTGAATTCGTACAGCAACACTTCGGTCTCGGTATCGCCATATTTGTTCACGTTCGGCACTTCCGTGTCGATCAGCACCGCGCCCTGCGCGCGCAGTTCGGCCAGCGCCTTTTCGATGACCGCGTCGAGGTCGGCGTTGTCGCCGAAAAAATTGCGCGCCACGCCGATGCGCGCGCCTTTCAGCCCGCCTGTCCGCAGCGCCTCCGTGTAGTCGCCGCCCTTGCCCGCGCCTTCCTTGGTGATCGGGTCCTTCGGATCGACGCCGCTCATGGCCGCCAGCATCAGCGCGGCGTCGGCGACGCTGCGCGCCATCGGCCCGGCCGTGTCCTGCGAATGGGCGATCGGAATGATGCCGCTGCGGCTGACCAGCCCCAGGGTGGGCTTGATGCCCACCAGGCCGCAGATCGACGCCGGCGAAACGATCGAACCATCCGTCTCCGTGCCCACCGCCAACGTGGCCAGGCCGGCGGCGATGGCCGCGCCGGATCCGGAGCTCGAACCGCTGCAATTGCGGTCGAGCGAATACGGATTCAACGTCAAACCGCCGCGCGCGCTCCAGCCGCTGACCGAATGCGTCGAGCGCATGTTGGCCCACTCGCTCAAGTTGGTCTTGCCGATGATCACGGCGCCGGCCGCGCGCAATTGCGCGGCGACATGCGCGTCGCGCGCGGCCCGCACGTTCGACAGCGCCAGCGAGCCGGCGGTGGTGCTCATGCGGTCGCCGGTGGCGATATTGTCTTTCAACAGGATGGGGATGCCGTGCAGCGGTCCGCGCACGCGCTTGAGATGCCGCTCGCGGTCCATCTCGAGCGCGATCTTGAGCGCCTCGGGATTGATTTCGATGATGGCGTTGATGCGCGGGCCGGCCTTGTCGATGGTGCGGATGCGCGCCAGGTATTGCGATGTCAGCGCGTGCGAGGTCAGCTTGCCGGCCTCCATCATCTGCTGCTGCTCGCGGACGCCGGCGTCAAGGATGCCGCCGGCATGCTTTGCCGCCGCCGGTGCGGCCTGGGCCCGGGTGGCCCCGGCGGCGCCCGCCGCGACGCCGATTCGAACGAACTGCCTGCGATCCATACCGTCCTCGTGAGTGGTAACCCTGACAATCCCGCGATCATCAATACGCAAAATTTGTTGCGTCGCATTAATATATCAGCGTGTTAGCACCTACACCAAAAAAATTACTTCTATTTCAGCAATTAATTGCAATCGGCACACTTTTAGGCGTAAAAAAAGCACGCCAGCGGTTGCGGGCGTGCTTTTTGCGACACAATCGCCGATGTTCGGCGATGATCGGCGCAGTGTTTGCGCTGGATTACGATTAGTTGCGAACGATACGCTTGTATTCGTTGGTACGGGTGTCGATCTCGATGACGTCGTCCTGGCTCACGAACAGTGGCACCTGAACGGTGTGACGCTTCGATTCGATGGCGTTTTCGATCTTGGCTTCTTTCAGGACGTTGCCCGACGTGTTGCCCTTCACCGCTGGCTCCGAGTACACAATCTGGCGTGCGATGGTGGTTGGCAGTTCAACCGAGATCGCCTTGCCGTCGTAGAACACGGCTTCGCATTCCATACCGTCTTTCAGGTAGTTCAGTGCGTCGCCCAGGTTCTCTTCTTCGATTTCGTACTGTTCGTAGTCCGCGTCCATGAAGACGTACAGCGGATCGGCGAAGTACGAGTAAGTTACCGGCTTTTTGTCCAGTACGACCACGTCGAACTTGTCGTCGCCGCGGAAGACGTTTTCCAGCGGGCTGTTGGTCAGAAGATTCTTCATCTTCCATTTGTACGTGAAGCCCGTGCGGCTCGAACCGTTGACATCGGAACGCAGCACGATGAATGGTTTGCCTTCGACCATGATGATATTGCCAACACGAATTTCTTTTGCAGGTTTCATAGGGAGTGTACGTAAAAAGTAGGTTGCGTAAAAATCATCTGTCGCCGGGCCAAAAGCCGTCAGCTCACGGTTGATCCAGTAAAAATGTGCGAGATTAACCCGGCATTATACCCGGCTTTTCCCGCGAAGCCTATCTCAAGCTGGCGGCAAACCGCATCAGGTTGGCGGCCAGATCGCCGTTTGCCAACATCTGTTGCCGCCATTCTTCCGCGCGCGCGGCCATTTGCGGCATCTCATCGTGGAAGGCCGGCCATAGCGCGGCGCCATCGCCCTGCCCGCCCGGCACCGGGGCGCCGTTCCAGTCCAATGAAAACTGTTCCAGCGCGGGCAGCGCCACGGCGTAACGCTGCAGGAAGGCGCGCAGTTTCTTGTGGTGCAGATTTTCATCCTGCGGATAGATGTGCCATACGAACGGCTTGCCGGCCCACTGCGCGCGTACGAACGAGTCCTCGCCGCGCACGAAGTTCAGTTCGCACGCCCACAGCAGTTTGTCGTAGTCGGGCTGGGGCACGAACGGCAGCACGCGCACCGTCAAGGCGCCCTGTGTGGCCGCCGCGCCCGCCGTGGGCGCCGTGCCGAGGAACGCTTGCATCGTCCCGGCGGCGACGCCTTCCGGCACCAGGCAGACGATGGCTTCGTCGCCGTCCCGCCAGGCGTCGAACAGTGGCGCCAGCGGCGCGTGCGGATAGCAGAACAGCGACACTTTGGTCGCGGCCAGTTCGTGCTCCATCACACCCAGTCCACGCAGGAACGCGGCCATCGCCGCCGGGTCCGACTGAAACGCCAGCCGTTCGGGTTCCAGTGCGGCCTCGCGCAGCAGGCCGCCGGTTTTGTCGGTGAAGCCCGGGAAGAAGAAATGCTTGGTCAGCGGCAGGCGCGGATGCGGCGACGTCAGCCGGTGGCAGCCCTCGACCCACTCCTCCGCCGTCAAGCCCTCCAGATTGAACCAGACCGGACGCGGCGTGCACGCGGCCATCGCGGTGATGTAGCCGGGCGGGATGTCGCAGGCAAAGAACTCGATGACGATGTCGGCCACATCGGCGGGACCGTAGACGCCGTCCTGGTCGCGCCAGTGCTGCACGGTGACGCCGTCGATTAGTTGTGTATCGGCGCCGGTCGCCACTTGCGGACAGAGGCGCTGGAAGCTGACCAGGTCGTCCACCCACAGCCGGACGTCGAGCGCGTGTTCGCGCAGCAGCTGGCGGGCCAGGCGCCAGCAAATGCCGATGTCGCCGTAATTGTCGACGACACGACAAAAGAGATCGAGGCTGCGCAAGGTCATGTTTCGGGGCGTTTTAAAAATGAGGCTGGATGATAACTGATTAACGTGCGGCCGGAACCGGGAATGCCGAAACTTCCCTGCGCAATGCAAAAAGCCGCACAAGGCGGCTTTTTGCATACTGCTTATCTGGCGTCCCCAGGGGGATTCGAACCCCCGTACTCACCGTGAAAGGGTGATGTCCTAGGCCTCTAGACGATGGGGACAGAAATCTGTCCGTGCTGCTGACCTATACTGCGCCGGCGTGACTGCTGCGCGGCTGGAAAAATCCTGGCGTCCCCAGGGGGATTCGAACCCCCGTACTCACCGTGAAAGGGTGATGTCCTAGGCCTCTAGACGATGGGGACTTTTCCAAGGCGCGAATCATAGCAGTCAAATTCACCCAGCGCAATAGCAAACCCTTGCTTTGGCACGAGATTCCCGCAAGATTGGCAGCCCGGCAACGGCGTCACGCGAAAGCAAAAGCGGCCGTGCAAATACAAAAAAGCCGCACAAGGCGGCTTCATCATCGAATCAAATACTGGCGTCCCCAGGGGGATTCGAACCCCCGTACTCACCGTGAAAGGGTGATGTCCTAGGCCTCTAGACGATGGGGACATGTCGGTGCTCTCTGCGCTAATGGTGGAGGTAAGCGGGATCGAACCGCTGACCTCTTGCATGCCATGCAAGCGCTCTCCCAGCTGAGCTATACCCCCCGGGCGCAGAAAGTCTTCTGTCGTACTACGGTGCTGCAACTACCTCTTCTACTACTCGCCGGCTTGGCAAAGCTGGCGTCCCCAGGGGGATTCGAACCCCCGTACTCACCGTGAAAGGGTGATGTCCTAGGCCTCTAGACGATGGGGACCTTGGCACTACGGTTACTACGTCATCGCTATCATTCCCGCGCAGTGGTGGAGGTAAGCGGGATCGAACCGCTGACCTCTTGCATGCCATGCAAGCGCTCTCCCAGCTGAGCTATACCCCCCGGGCGCAGAAATAATAAAAGCCGCTTGCGCGACTTTTGTTTTCACTACTTGTATCTATCCAGCATGAAGCCAAACATCAAACAAATCAGTACAAACAACGTCAACTACAACTACTTTACAACTTGGCGTCCCCAGGGGGATTCGAACCCCCGTACTCACCGTGAAAGGGTGATGTCCTAGGCCTCTAGACGATGGGGACCGCGAACAACCAAACTGCCACTACGCTCTGCGCATTTTCAACAACCACCAACGTTTCTTGGTGGAGGTAAGCGGGATCGAACCGCTGACCTCTTGCATGCCATGCAAGCGCTCTCCCAGCTGAGCTATACCCCCGTTGGCGCAGAAACAAGAGTATAGCAAAGAAGCCGCACTATGCAAATACCCTTTTGCAACTTTGCTCGGGTTTTAATCCAAACTCAGAGAAATTTCGCCAGGCGCGCAACAATCGACTCGCGGCCGAAGATTTGCAACACCGCGTCGATGGCCGGCGTCTGCAGTTGACCGGTGACGATCAAGCGCAGCGGCATGGCGATCTGCGGCATCTTCAGGCCGTTTGCGGCCAGCACTTCCTTGATCATCGCGGCCAGCGCTTCCTTGCTCCACTCCACCGTTTTGCAGCGGTCGGCAAACTGCGCCAGCGCCGGCTTGACGGCGTCGGTCAGGTGCTGGGCCAGCAGCGCCGCGTCCGGCTGTGGCGTGCGGTAGAACAGCATGGCCGCGTCGGCCAGTTCGTTGACGGTGTTGGTGCGCTCCTTCATCAGCGCCAGCACGGCCGGCAGGTCGGGCGCGCCATCGAACTCGGCGCCGGCCGCCAGCATGCGCGGCTTGGCCAGTTCGGCCAGACGTTGGTTGTCGGCCTGCTTGATATAGTGGTTATTCAGCCAGTTGAGCTTTTCGATATTGAACTGCGCGGCCGAATTCGACAGGTGCGAGCCGTCGAACCATTCGATCACCTGCTCCATCGAGAATACTTCGTCATCACCGTGGCTCCAGCCCAGGCGCGCCAGATAATTCAGGATCGCTTCCGGCAGATAGCCTTGCGCCGGATAGTCCATGACGTTGACGGCGTCCTTGCGCTTGGACATCTTCTGGCCGTCGGCGCCCAGGATCATCGGCAAGTGGCCGTACAGCGGCAACGGCGCGCCGATCGCGCGCAGGATGTTGATCTGGCGTGGCGTGTTGTTGACGTGGTCGTCTCCGCGCAACACGTGGCTGATCTGCATGTCCCAGTCGTCGACGGCGACGCAGAAGTTATAGGTCGGCGTGCCGTCCGGACGGGCGATGACCAGATCGTCCAGTTCCTTGTTGCCGATGGTGATCGTACCCTTGACGAAATCGTCCCAGGTCACTTCGCCGTCGAGCGGATTCTTGAAGCGCACCACGGGCTTGCGGCCTTCCGGAATCGCCGGCAGCGTCTTGCCCGGCTCCGGACGCCAGGTGCCGTCGTAGCGCGGCTTTTCGCCGGCCGCGCGCATGCGCTCGCGCATCGCCTCGACTTCTTCCGGCGACGAATAGCAGTGATAGGCGCTGCCGCTGCTCAGCATTTGCGCCACCACTTCGCGGTAGCGATCCATGCGCTGCATCTGGTAGAACGGGCCTTCGTCGTGGTTCAGGCCCAGCCACTCCATGCCTTCGATGATGGCTTGCACCGCTTCCGGCGTGGAACGCTCCAGGTCGGTGTCTTCGATGCGCAGTACGAAGGTGCCGCCGAAGTGACGGGCGAAAGCCCACGAGTACAGCGCCGTGCGGGCGCCGCCGAGGTGGAGGAAGCCGGTCGGGCTGGGAGCGAAACGTGTACGGACTGGCGTAGCGGAGGTAGTCATCGAAGTATCAAAGCCGGGATGTAAAAGACGCTATTTTACAGTGTCGGCAAGGGCTTGGTGCGCGAAGCCGGCCTGGTAGCGCGCCTCGGCGTCGGCCCGGGTATTCATCTCGAACAGCAGGCCGCCGGGCGCCTCGCAAAAGAAGCGCGAGCCGCGCGCGTGTCGGAACAGATCGGTTTTCATCGCTACGCCCTGTTGCAGAAAGCGTGCATGAAGCGCCCGCAGCGCGTCTACCGACGGCAGCTCGAAGCCAAGGTGGAAGTTCTCCGGCCAGACCACGTCCCCAGGCCGGCCGGTGGCGTCCTCGATGACGAGATCGAATCCGCCACGCTTGAGCACCGTGCTGGTGCCGAAGGCTTCAGCCGAGCAGCCCAGTTGCTCGACAAAAAAGCCCACAGTGGCGGCAACGTCGGTCGATGGGAAGCTGATATGGTTGAAAATCATGATGTTTCTCCTGTTGTGAAAGCAACAGAATAAGGCCCGGACCGGGCGCCATCAACTCGCTTTGGCGCACCGCCAGTGCAGCCAAAAACACCCAAGGAATCAAACGTTTGCGCGGATTTTTCGGATATTGCACCGGGCCTGCTCGCATTTCAACCCGGCGCCGCCGCCAGATAACCAAACGCGGCCGCGCCGATGCGCTGCGCGAGATGGATCGCATCGCGCTCGCCGCGCTCGCCGGCTGCGTCAATCATGCCGCGCATGAGCGCCAGCAAGTCGTCCGCCGCCAAGCGCCGAAGCGCTGGGTCTTGAAACCGCGCCGGGGCGTCGGGCTTACACAGGATTTCCGCCAACAGGTCGTGGAACCGGTACTTGCCGCTAAGCGCGGCACGGATCTCCGGACGCCCCTCCTGCTGGTCCAGCAGCAGCGCGAGGTTGGGCCGGGAAAATTGCTGGCGCACGGCAACGTCGATGAAGGCGTTCAACGCGGCGTGAAAGCCGGTCAGCGCCACCGTTGCGGCGGCGGCATCGTGGAACAAGCGGTCTTCGCGCAGCAGCAGCGCCAGGGTCAGCGCATCCTTGCCCGGAAAATATTGATACAGCGTGCCGACGCTAGCGCCGGCGCGGCGGGCCACGGCGTTGGTATTGTAGCCGTCTAGCCCGTCAGCCTCCAGCACCTGGGCCGCCGCTTCCAGCAGCGCCTCCACCGTATGGGTGGCACGTTGCTGGCGCGGCGTTTTGCGCGGACGTAACGGTGACGACGCTGCCATCCCCGTCAAGCCCGGCTTAATCGTTCTTGATGACGATGCTCGGGAACTTGCTGGTCATGTCCTTGGCCTTCTCCGACACCTGCACCGCGATCTTGCGGGCGATGTCCTTATAGATGGCGGCGACCTGGCCGTCGGGATCGGCCACCACCGTCGGCTTGCCGGAATCGGCCTGCTCGCGGATCGCCATCGTCAACGGCAGCGCGCCGAGGAACTCGACATTGAAGTCCTTGCACATCTTGGCGCCGCCGCCGGCGCCGAAGATTTCCTCCGCGTGGCCGCAGTTCGAGCAAATGTGCGTGCTCATGTTCTCAACGATGCCCAGGATCGGAATGCCGACCTTCTCGAACATCTTCAGGCCCTTGCGCGCGTCCAGCAGCGCGATGTCCTGCGGCGTGGTGACGATGACGGCGCCGGTGACGGGCACCTTCTGCGACAACGTCAGCTGGATGTCGCCGGTGCCAGGCGGCATGTCGACAATCAGATAATCGAGGTCGCGCCAGTTGGTCTGCTCCAGCAACTGCTGCAGCGCCTGCGTGACCATCGGGCCGCGCCACACCATCGGCTCGTCCGGATCGATCAGGAAGCCGATCGACGACACTTGCACGCCGTGGTTTTCCAGCGGCTCCATCGATTTGCCGTCCTTGGTTTCCGGACGGCCCGACACGCCCAGCATCATCGGCTGCGACGGACCGTAGATGTCGGCGTCGAGCAGGCCGACGGAGGCGCCCTCGGCGGCCAGCGCCAGCGCCAGGTTGACGGCGGTGGTCGACTTGCCGACCCCGCCCTTGCCCGAGGCGACGGCAATGATGTTCTTCACGTTCGGCATGAGCTTCAAGCCGCGCTGCACCGTGTGCGGGATGACCTTGGTCGACACGCCGACGCTGATGTTGCCCGCGCCCGGCACCGTCTTCAGGCCGGCGATGACGCTGGCGCGGATGGCGTCGATCTGGCTCTTGGCCGGATAGCCGAGTTCGATGTCGAGCGAAATATCACCGTTGTCGACCTTCAAATTCTTGACGGTCTTGCCGCTGACGTAGTCTTTCGTTGTGTTTGGATCAATGATTTTAGACAGCGCTGCCTTGACGTCTTCTACTGTGATGCTCATGTGACTCTCCGTGAAATGTGCTGCCATTTTAGCGCATCGCGCCATAATTACCGGCCGCGCCCCATTGCCGGAGTGACCGCATGCCTCATCCACTGTTAAAATGCTGCTTTTCCACCCACAAAGTGCATCAACCATGACTCGCAAGCTGTTCGTCACCACTGCCCTGCCCTACGCAAACGCCGCTTTCCATATTGGCCACATGATGGAGTACATCCAGGCCGACATCTGGGTCCGGTTCCAGCGAATGCAGCGCGACGAGGTCGATGGCCAATATGCGCCGCGCACGGTGCACTTTGTCGGCGCCGACGACACCCACGGCACGCCGATCATGATCGCCGCCGAAAAGGAAGGCATCACGCCGCAGGAGTTCGTCGCCAAGATCGCCGCCGGCCGCGCCCAGTACCTCGACGGCTTCCACATCGCCTTCGACAACTGGTACTCGACCGACTCGCCGGAAAACGTCGAGTTGTCGCAGGGCATCTACCGCAAGCTGCGCGACGCCGGCCTGATCCAGACCAAGATCGTGCCGCGCTTCTACGACCCGGTCAAAGGCATGTTCCTGGCCGACCGCAACATCAAGGGCGAGTGCCCGGTGTGCCACGCCAAGGACCAGTACGGCGACAACTGCGAAGTGTGCGGCGCGGCCTACCAGCCGACCGAACTGATCAATCCGTTCTCGGTGTTCACCAACGCCACGCCGATTTTGAAGGATTCCGAGCAGTATTTCTTCAAACTGTCCGATCCGCGCTGCTACGAGTTCCTCAAGGAATGGCTGAACACGCCCGGCCGCTTGCAGCCGGAAATGGTCAACAAGGTCAGCGAATGGCTCGGCGAGTCCGGCGAGAAGCTGGCCGACTGGGACATCTCGCGCGACGCGCCGTACTTCGGCATCCCGATTCCGGACGCGCCGGGCAAGTTCTTCTACGTCTGGCTGGACGCGCCGGTCGGCTATCTGGCGAGCCTGAAAAACTATTGCGAAAAGCAAGGCATCGACTTCAACGCGCTGCTGAATGACCCGGCCACCGAACAGATCCACTTCATCGGCAAGGACATCGTCTCCTTCCACCTGCTGTTCTGGCCGGCGATGCTGAAGTTCGCCGGCCATCCGGTGATCGACAAGCTCAAAGTCAACGTGCACGGCCACCTGACCGTCAACAACGAAAAAATGTCCAAGTCGCGCGGCACCGGCATCTCGCCGCTGCGCTACCTGAACCTGGGCATGAACCCGGAATGGCTGCGTTACTACATCGCCTTCAAGCTCAACTCGAAGGTGGAAGACCTGGACTTCACCGGCGAGGACTTCGTCGCCCGCGTCAATAGCGATCTGATCGGTAAGTACGTCAACATCGCCAGCCGCTGCGCCGGCTTCATCGCCAAGAAGTTCGACGGCAAGCTGGCCGGTTCGCTGTCCGAGGGCGCGCAGGGCTGGATCAAGCGCGCGCTGGTGACGGCCGAGGGCGTCGAACGCCAGGCCAGCATCGCCGCCAATTTCGAGGCGCGCGAGTTCGGCAAGGCGCTGCGCGAAATCATGGAAATCGCCGACATCACCAACCAGTACGTCGACGAGAACAAGCCGTGGATTTTGGCCAAGGACGAAGCGAAAATTGCTGAGTTGCACGACGTCTGCACCGCAGCGCTGATCCTGTTCCGCCAGCTGACCATTCTGCTGTCGCCGGTGCTGCCGGGCGTGGCCGCCAACGTCGCCAAGTTCCTCAACGACGAGCAACTGGTATGGGCCGATACCGATGTCGCCAGCGGCGCCGTCTCGCAGGCCGTGCTGGGCCGTACCATCGGCGCCTACAGCCACCTGATGACACGCGTGGACGCCAAGATGATCGAAGAATTGTTCGACGCGCCGGCGCCTGCCCCAGCCGCCCCGGCCGCCGCCACGACTGCCACCACCGCAACGACCGCCGCCAGCGCGGCCGCCGCGCCGGCCGCCACCGGTATCGAAGATTTGGCGCCGGAGATCAAGATCGACGACTTCGTCAAAATCGATTTGCGCATCGCCAAGATCGTCAACTGCGAACACGTCGACGGCTCCGACAAGCTGCTGCGCCTGACCCTGGACGTCGGCGAAGGCCGCCACCGCAACGTCTTCTCCGGCATCAAGTCGATGTACAAGCCGGAAGAACTGGTCGGCAAACTGACCGTGCTGGTGGCCAACCTGGCGCCGCGCAAGATGAAGTTCGGCGTGTCCGAGGGCATGGTACTGGCGGCCTCGGCAGCCGACGAGAAGGCCAATCCGGGCATCTACATTTTGAATCCGTGGCCGGGCGCCGAGCCGGGCATGCGCATTCGCTAAAGGACCGTCCAGGCATGAACATCGTCGTGCGTGAAGCAACCGAAGAAGATGCCAGACTGATTGCCGAGCTCACGCGCGCCGCGTGGGCCGGCAAGGTCAGCGTCACCTCCAGCGGGCACCGCGAAACCGCCGTCGTCGTTGCAGACCATCTGCGCGACGGCGGCGGTTTTGTTTTATTGGTCGACGACGAACCGGTCGGCTCGGTGCGCTGGCTGCCGCTCGACGCCGATGCCGACGTCTGGGAAATCTGCCGCAAGGGCGTACTGCCGCGTTACCGGGGCAGCAACCTGTCGCAGCACCTGCTGGAGGCGGTGATCCACCACGGCTTGTCCTGCGGAATCGAAGAGGTGCGCCTGGCCGTGCGGGCCGACCAGCCCAAGCTGATCGACTTTTACGCGGCCTACGAATTCGAACTGGCCGAAGAGCTCGAATACTCGCACGCCAATCCGATGGAGACGCCGCCGCTGGTGATGCGCCGCTCGCTGCGCCATTGATACATCGCTGCTCAACTGCTGAGTATTAAGGCATTTACTTGCAGATCGGCTTCCGCCAATCCGACCTCGCCACGGGCACCTATCCTACCCGTGGTCATGGCTGCGTATGGAAAAATGGCCACTCCTAATAACTTAATTGAGGAGCAAACATGAAAACCAAAATTGCAGCATTGACCATTGCAGTCCTGATGAGCGCGGCAGCTGTCGCACAAACCGGCGGCACCAGCGGCGGTGGTAGCGGCAGCGGACAAAGCGGTTCCACGGGCCAAAGCGGCTCCACCAGCGGCCAAACCGGTAGCGGCGGCAGCAGCTCCGGCACCGGCGGCCAATCGGGCACCGGCAGCAGCTCGGCCGGCAGCCAGTCGACCGGCAGCGGCGGCATGACCGGCGGGTCGGGCGGCTCGTCGACCACGGGTTCGGGTACGACCGGTGGCTCGTCGAGCACCGACCAGTACGGCAGCGGCAGCGCCACCGGCACCGGCACCGGTGCGGGCTCCAGCGGCAGCAGCGCCACCGGCACCAGCGGCAGCGGCAGCCAGGACGGCACTTCGTCGTCCAGCCGCAGCAAGCAGTCCAAAAACAAGAACAAGTCCGACCGTAGCGACAGCTCGAGCAGCCGCTAAGGCTGGCAGTTAAGCCGTCCGCCCTCTGTCGTGAAGCCCGCCCCGATGGCGGGCTTCTCTTTATCATCCCGCACTTCCCCTCCCCTCGCACGCCAGCCAGCTTTTGAAGCCGGCCCCGCTCCTCCTCCCGTCCCTCCGTTTCCTTGCTACTAACAACACCGCGCTGCGTCGTACCGGCACGCAAAAAAAATGTGCGCAAAACTATTTTATGACGGAACCAAGTTCGTTTGATCTAGGTCAAAGAGTGGTAGCAGCAAGCGATAACGGACTCGCCGCTCAAAAAATCGCTCACAGAAGCGAATCGCGCACACAACAGTAGAACTACTGGGGTGCTTGTAAGCATATTTTTTTGAACTAATATTTCCTCACCGCTTTACCTGGCGGTCGAAAATATACCTAGATAACGGAGACAACGAATCATGGCTATCAACATCAAACACTTGGTGTCGCGCGCGCTCGCCGCGACCGTCATGCTGGCGTCCGCCTGCATGGCGCACGCCGCTACGGCAGGGCCCGGTACTTGGAGCACGCAACAGAGCTGGGCGGCCGATACCGTCAATGGCGGCAATCTGACCGGCTACTTCTACTGGCCCGCCGCGGAACCGACGCTGGCCGGCAAGCGGGCGCTGGTTCTGGTGCTACATGGCTGCCAGCAAACCGCCACCAACGACGTCATCAACAGCAGCAGCGACGGCGGCTACAACTGGAAGGCCGTTGCCGAGAAATACGGCGCTGTCGTCATCGCGCCCAACGCGCCCGGCAACGTTTATTCGAATCATTGCTGGGACTACGCCAGCACCAACCACAACCGCAGCAGCGGCCACGACGCCGTCCTGCTCGACGTCGTCAACCGCTTCGTCGCCGATCCGAAATACGCGATCGATCCCAACCAGGTGTACGTGACCGGCCTGTCCTCGGGCGGTGGCGAAACCATGGCACTGGGCTGCCTGGCGCCGGACGTGTTCGCCGGTATCGGCATCAACGCCGGCCCGACACCCGGCACCACGACCTTGCAAATCGGCGCCGTGCCGTCGGGCTATACCGCCACCACGGCCGCCAACAAATGCAAGGCGATGGCCGGTAGCGCCGCCAGCAAGTTCTCCACGCAAATTGCGGGCACCATCTGGGGCACGCTCGACTACACCGTGGGGCAAGCGTACGGCCCGCTGGGCGCGGCGGCGATGCGCCAGGTCTACGGCGGCACGTTCACGGCAGGCGCGGCCGAGACGGTACCGGGCGGCGGCACCAATATCCCTTACCGCGACAGCAACGGCAAGCTGCGCACGCACGAAATTACGGTCGCCGGCATGGGCCACTCGTGGCCGGCAGGTAGCGGTGGACAGAACATGAACTACGTCGACAGCAGCAAGGTCAACTACCCGGAATTCGTCATGGATTTCTGGTACAAGAATAATCTGCGCGTGTCGGCCGTCGCCGGCCCCACCGTGACCGCTTGCTCGGCCAACGTGATCAGCGCCACCAGCGCCACCATCGCCGGCGCCGCCACCAGCCCTGGCAGCGTGACGAACTACACCGTGGCGTTGAACGGGCCGACCCCGGTCAACGACAAGGCGGCCGGCAGCGGTCCGAACTTCAGCAAGACGTATAACCTGAGCAACGGCTACTACAGCGGCACCGTCACCGCCACCGACAACCTCGGCCAGACGTCGGCCGCCTGCTCGGTTGCGCAGTTCCTGGTTGGCAGCGCCCCAAGCCTGCCGGCGCCGGCAGGTCTGACCGCCGGCAGCGCCAGCGCCACCGCCGTACCGCTGAGCTGGAAGGCCGTCAACGGCGCCACCGGTTACAACGTCTACCGCAACGGCGTCAAGGTGACCGCCACGCCGGTGACCACGCTGACGTACACCGCTTCCGGCCTGACCGCCGGCACGACGTACAGCTTTGCCGTGTCGGCCGCCGGCCCGGATGGCGAGAGCGCGATCTCGGCGCCGGTCAGCGTCACCACGACCTCCGGTTTCGCCTGCACCACGGTTACGGCCAACAACTACGCGCATGTGCAAGCCGGTCGCGCCCACCATGTCGCCGGCTACGCGCTGGCCAACGGCTCGGACCAGGTGTTGGGTCTGTACAGCCTGTTCTTCACGCGCACGTTGGCACAAACGTCCGCGGGCTACTACATCGTCGGTAGCTGCCCATAAGCAATCACTTGCCGTCTCGCAGCAGCATGCGGGACGGCATTTTCAGCGCGTCGATTCCCACCATGACGCGAGAAGTCGTCCTACGCACGAGCTCAGCTTAACGTGGAAAAATGGGTCTCCATTCATCGAACAACGAGGAGTCACCATGAACACCAAATTGACCGCAATGATCGCCGCCATGTGCATGAGCGCAAGTGTGTTCGCACAGACCCAGGCAACGGGCCAGTCCACGACGGCAGCCGGCACCAGCAACACCGGTACCCCAACCGCAGGCCAAAGCACCAACAACAGCGGCGAGCAAAATGCCAGCGCCATGCAGAACAATACCAACACGCAGAACACCACGACCCCGCGCAATGCACAGCGCAAGACCGACAAGTCGATGCAACAGTCGAAAGTGAACGCCGACTGCGCCCAGGGTCACACCGACGGCCACGCGACCGCGCCGACCCATAGCGGCACCTCGACCGCCGAAGGCTGCGACACCAAAACCATCAAACGCTGATGTGTGACAGCGCGCGGGATGGCCGGCCCGCCCGGCCATCCCCGCAGCTGTTCTTAAAACACGTGACGGATACCGAGGTTGACGCCCCGGTTGCCCGTTCCGCCTTCGATCGCACTGCCCACCGTGTAGCCGGCGCCGTTCTTGTTACGGATGTACGCATACACGCCGTACAAATCAGTGCGCTTGGATAGATAGTAGCGATAGCCGCCTGCGAACTGCTGCGCGTCCTGATTGAAGCGCGTCTTGTCGTTTTTGCGGATGTACGATCCAAGCCATACTCCACTCCCCTGCGGTACCGTCAATCCCAGCAGCAGCACGTCGCTGTCGGTGCTGGGCGTCGGCGCCACCGCGTAGCCGAACGGATTGGCCAGGTTGCGCGGCAGCGCGCTGTTCATCCCCTTGTCGATGCCATACGCGCCGTGCAGCTTCATAAAGCCCGCGTCGTACAACGCCGTCAGCACGGTGTTGTTGGCGGCGCTGGTATTCTTCAGCGTGGCCGTATCGTTGTCGCGATGATGCGTTGCCAGGCGCAAGGTCAAGGCGCCCAGATTGTAGATCAGCGATCCGCCCAACTGGCGGCCGGCCGCGCTGTCGCCGGACACTTCGCCCGCGCCGTACACCAGCTCCACGCTAACACCACCGAACACCGGCGAGACGTACTTGATCGCGTTGTCCATGCGACTGGCGCTGTTGCCGGTCGACGCCATCAGGTTTTTGGTATCGCCGGCCGTGCCGGAACCGAAGGGATCGACCGTCGCCACGGCCAGGTACTGCGGCGTGTACTGGCGGCCCAGCGTGATCGTGCCGGACCGGGTCTGCAGCCCGACATACGCCTGGCGACCGAACAGCAATCCGCCCTGCCCCAGCGCGCCGGTATCCGACTGGAAGCCATTCTCCAGCAGGAAGACGGCCGACATGCCGCCGCCAAGATCCTCGATGCCCTTGAAGCCGAGCCGCGATCCCGCCTCCACGCCGCTGGTCAATTTGGTGGTGGTCGCGGTGCCGCCGCTTTCGCGCACCAGCGCCATATCGACGATACCGTACACCGTCACATTCGATTGGGCGACAGCCGTCGCCGCCGATGCACCGAGCATCAGCGCAAGCATGGTCTTTTTCATGTTTTATCCTTGATGGTTATTGTTGTGGACCGAAGCCGCCGCCACCCGGCGTCTCAATGGCGAAGACATCGCCCGGCTGCATGTCCGTGGTGTGCGTGGCGCCGAATTCCTCCACCGAGCCATCGCCGCGCTCGACCCAGTTGCGACCCAGCGCGCCCGGCTGCGCGCCTTCAAGCCCGAACGGCGCGACGCGGCGGTGGCCGGCCAGGATGTTGGCGGTCATCGCCTCGAGGAAGCGGATGCGGCGCAGCGCGCCGTCGCCGCCGTGGTGCGCGCCCGCGCCGCCGCTGCCGCGCCGTATGGAGTGCGTCTCGACCAGCACCGGGAAGCGCCATTCCAGCACCTCCGGATCGGTCATGCGCGAGTTGGTCATGTGCGTCTGCACCGCCGCCGTGCCATGGAAGCCGGGACCGGCGCCGGAGCCGCCGGCAATGGTCTCGTAGTACTGGTGCTCGTCGTTCCCGAAGGTGAAGTTGTTCATCGTGCCCTGCGAGGCCGACATCACACCAAGCGCGCCATACAGCGCGTCTGTGACGGTCTGCGACACTTCCACGTTACCGGCCACCACGGCCGCCGGATAGCGCGGATTGAGCATCGAGCCTTCCGGGATGATCAGCTTGAGGGGCTTGAGCACACCTTCGTTCATCGGAATGTCGCTGTCGATCAGGGTGCGGAACACGTACAGCACCGCCGCCTTGCAGACCGACAGCGGCGCGTTGAAGTTGGTCGGCCGCTGCGCGCTGGTGCCGGTGAAGTCGACGATGGCGCCGCCGCTGAAATGGTCGATGGTCAGCTTGACCTTGACCACCGCGCCGTCGTCCATCTCGTAGGCGAAGCTGGCGTCGCGCAGGCCGATGATGGCCTTGCGCACCGCCGCCTCGGCGTTGTCCTGCACGTGGCCCATGTAGGCCAGCACCACGTCCTCGCCGTAGGTCGCCACGGCCTTCAGCAGTTCGTTGGCGCCGGTCTCGCAGGCGCCCAGTTGGGCGATCAGATCGGAGATGTTCTGGTCGATGTTACGGCTAGGCCAAGGTCCGGCGGCGAACAGGCCGCGCACCAGCGGCTCGAGGAACACGCCCTTGTCGACGATCTTGACGTTGTCCAGCAAAACGCCCTCCTCCTCGATGGTGGTGCTGTTGGGCGGCATCGAGCCGGGCGTGATGCCGCCGACGTCGCCGTGGTGGCCGCGCGCGGCCACGTAGAACAGCGGCGCGCCCCAGCCGGTTTCACCGTACACCGGGCAGACCACGGTGATATCCGGCAGGTGCGTGCCGCCGTTGTACGGCACGTTGAGCACATAGGCGTCGCCCGGTGCCATGGTCTTGGCGTGCTGGCGGATCACGCACAACACGCTGTCGCTCATCGAACCCAGATGGACCGGAATGTGCGGCGCGTTGGCGATCAGGTTGCCGTCGCGGTCGAAGATCGCGCACGAGAAGTCCAGCCGCTCCTTCATGTTGACCGAATAGGCCGTGTTCTCCAGGGTGGTGCCCATCTGGCGCGCGATGGCCATGAACAGGTTGTTGAAGATCTCCAGGTGGATCGGATGGGCGGCCGTGGTGACCTTGTGGGCGCTGCCGGCGGCGGCGCCGCGCTCGAGCAGCAAGGTGCGGTCGGGCAGCACGCTGGCGCTCCAGCCGGCATCGACCACGGTGGTGGCGATCTCCTCGCGGATCAGCGCCGGACCGGCGACGCGGCTGCCGACCGCCAGCTCGGCGCGCACATGCAACGCGATCGGCACGGTCTGGCCGTCGACATAGCTGTAGACGCGGCCGGAACCGGTGTCGGCGCCGCCGCTTGCCGGCACCTCGATGACAAAGTCCGCGCCGTCGCCGGCGCCGATGGCCTCGGCCGACACCGATTCGATCACCAGCGGCTGGCCCTCCATGACGAAGCCGAAGCGGCTCCGGTACAGCACCGCGAACGCCTCCGCCATCTCCTCGACGCCGGCCAGCGCGATGACAAAGGCCGAATCGCTGTCCTGGTACTTGAGGCGCGCGCACAGCTCGACGCGGATATCGTCCTCCGCCACCTGCTGCACCAGCAAATCGGCGTGGGCCTGGCGCGCCAGATCGGCCAGTTGCGGTTGCAGCGCCTCCAGCGTCGCCGCGTTCAGCGGCTGTTCGACCGCGCCTTCGCGCATGGCCCGGATATCGGCGAGCCCCATACCGAAGGCCGACAGCACGCCGGCGAACGGATGGATGGCGATCTTGGTCATGCCCAGCACATCTGCCACGCGGCACGCATGCTGGCCGCCGGCGCCGCCGAAGCAGCACATGGCGTAGCGGCTGACGTCATAGCCGCGCTCCACCGAAATCGACTTGATGGCCTGCGCCATATTGTCGACGGCCACGGCCAGGAAACCATCGGCGACCGCCGACGGCGACAGGCG
Organism: Duganella sp. AC917; assembly: GCF_979258245.1. Lineage (NCBI taxonomy): Bacteria > Pseudomonadati > Pseudomonadota > Betaproteobacteria > Burkholderiales > Oxalobacteraceae > Duganella > Duganella sp. AC917. The sequence goes on along the minus strand of NZ_OZ409848.1, from coordinate 758,907 downwards.
TGTACCGGTTTCGCGCTCGATCCTCGCGGCCAGCTCGCCAAAGGCGCGCACCACCACGTCGCGGTCCAGCGGCAGGTCGCCGTTGGGCCCGAAGACATGCGGGAAGTGTTCCGGCTGGATGCGGCCCAGCATGACGTTGCAGTCGGTGACGGTGAGCGGTCCGCCCTTGCGGTAGCTGGCCGGCCCCGGATTGGCGCCGGCCGATTCGGGCCCCACCTTGAAGCGGCCGTTCTCGAAGCTGCAGATCGAGCCGCCGCCCGCCGCCACGGTATGGATGTGCATCATCGGCGCGCGCACCCGCACGCCCGCCACCACGGTCTCGAACACACGTTCGTAGGCGCCGTCGTAGTGGGCGACGTCGGTCGAGGTGCCGCCCATGTCGAAGCCGATCACCTGTTTCAGGCCGATCGCCTCGCAGCTCTTGACCGCGCCGACGATGCCACCGGCGGGGCCGGATAGGATCGCGTCCTTGCCTTGGAAGCGGCCGGCGTCGGTCAGGCCGCCGTTCGACTGCATGAACATGATGCGGGTGTCGCCAGTGTCGGCAGACACGCGGGAGACGTAGTCGCGCAGCACCGGCGACAGGTAGGCGTCGACCACCGTGGTGTCGCCACGGCCGACGATCTTCATCAGGGGGCTGACCTGGTGGCTGACCGAGATCTGCGTGAAGCCCGCCTCCTCCGCCAGGGCGCGCAGCCTCAGCTCGTGCTGCGGGAAGCGGTAAGCGTGCATCAACACGATGGCGATGGCCGCGATGCCCTTCTCGCGCAGCGCCGCGAACTGGCGGCGCAGCAGGTCCTCATCGGGTGCTTGCAACACGTCGCCGCGGGCGCCGATCCGCTCATCGATCTCGATTACTTCCTCGTAGATCAGGTCCGGCAGCTCGATGTGCATGGCGAAGATATCGGGACGGTCCTGGTAGCCGATGCGCAGCTGGTCGGCGAAGCCGCGTGTGATCGCCAGCGCGGTGCGCGCGCCCTTGCGCTCCAACAGCGCGTTGGTGGCGACGGTGGTGCCCATCTTGATCACTTCAATCTGGTCCGACGGCAGCGCATCGCCGGTTTTCAGTCCCAGCATGTCGCGCATGCCCTGGGTGACAGCGTCGTCGTAGCGCTCAGGGTACTCCGACAGCAGCTTGTGCGTCACCAGCTTGCCGTCCGGACGACGGGCGACGATGTCGGTGAACGTGCCGCCGCGGTCGACCCAGAATTGCCACAGCATGGATTGGGTAGGAATGTCGTTTTTCATGTTGATGCCCTTTGATCTTTTGTACGGTGAAATCGGGATGCGACTCAGGACTCGAGTTTTTTGCCGGCGGTTTCGGGCAGGGTCAGCGCGGCCAGGATCATCACGCCGTATGCGGTGCCGGCGAAGACGCCGATCGCCTCGCCCAGCGCCATCGAGTTGCTGCTCAAGCCGATCATCAGCGGGAACAGCGAGCCGATGGCGCGTCCCATGTTGTAGCTGAAGCCCTGGCCCGAGCCGCGCATCGAGGTCGGGAACAACTCGGTCAGGAAAGCGCCCATGCCGCTGAACACACCGGAGACGCAGAAGCCGAGCGGGAAGCCGAGGAACAGCATCACGTTGTCGGTGACCGGCAGCCGGGTATAGGCCAGGGCGATGCACATCGAGCCGGTGGCGAACAGGATGAAGTTCTTCTTGCGGCCCAGGTAGTCGGTCAGGAAGGCGCTGACGATGTAACCCACATACGAACCGACGATCACCATCGCCAGGTAGCCGCCGGTGCCGAGCACCGTCAGATGGCGCTCGGTCTTGAGGAAGGTCGGCAGCCAGGTGGTGATGGCGTAGTAGCCGCCCTGGGCGCCGGTGGTCAGCAGCACGGCGCGCACCGTCACGCTGAGCATCTTCGGCGCGAAGATGGCGGTGAACTGAACGCGGCCCTCGCTGCTGGCGCGCACCTTGTTTTGCTCGGCGATGAAAACCTCAGGTTCATCGACGAAGCGGCGGATGAAGATCACGAACAGCGCGGGCAGTATCCCCAGCAGGAACAGCGAACGCCAGGCCCATTCAGGTGGCAGCAGCGAGAACATCAGCGCGTACAGCAACGCCGACATGCCCCAGCCGAGCGCCCATCCCGCCTGCACCATGCCGACCGCCTTGCCGCGGTCCTTGGCGCGTATCACCTCGCCGATCAGAATCGCGCCGGCGGTCCACTCGCCACCCATGCCAAAGCCCATCAGGCCGCGCGCCCACAACAGCTGCTGGAAGTTCTGCGCAAAGCCGCACAACACGGTGAAGAAGGCGAACCACAAAATCGTGATCTGCAGCGTTTTTACGCGGCCGATGCGGTCCGACATGATGCCGGCGATCCAGCCCCCAAGCGCGGAGGTCAGCAAGGTGACAGTGCCGATCAAGCCCGCGTCGCCCTTCGACAAACCCCAGGTGGCGATCAGCGTCGGAATCACGAAACTGAGGAACTGCGTGTCCATCGCGTCCAGCGCGTAACCGATCTTGCAGCTCCAGAAGGTGCGGCGCTCCTTGCCCGTCAACGCGTGGAACCAGGCGAAATATCCTTCCGGCTGGCTGGTGCTGGCTACTTTGGTGTTCATCGTGCTCTCCTTTTTTTAGATGCAGCGGTCCCCCGGGCGCCTGTGCGGGCCCGTTGCGAGGACGTTGCCATGTTGTTTAAATCAGAATGCGGCTAGCGAGGCGTTGCGTATGTCCGTCACCAACATGTAGCCCGGCTGGTGGGTGATCACCAGCGGCAGCCGCGCGTGGCGGATGGCCTCCTGCGGCGTGACGCCGCACGGCCAGAAAACTGGAATCTCGTCCGGCATGACCTCGACCGCGTCGCCGTAGTCGGGCTGACCGAGGTTGGCGATGCCGATCAGCGCCGGGTCGCCCAGATGCACCGGGGCGCCGTGGACGGCCGGGAAGCGGCTGGTGATCTGGATCGCGCGGATGGCGTCGGCCGCCTTCATCGGCCGCATCGACACCACCATCTCGCCGCCGAACGGCCCGGCGGCCTGGTTGGGTATATTGGTGCGGTACATGGCGACGTTGCGGCGCTGCGCGATGTGGCGCAGCGGGATGCCGGCGTCCATCAGCATGCCCTCGAACGAGAACGAACAGCCGATCGCGAACACCACCAGGTCGTCGCGCCAGACGTCGTGCAGCGCCGCCGTTTGCGCCGACAGCACGCCGTCCCGGTAGACGTTGTAGCCCGGCGTGTCGCTGCGCAGGTCCATGTCGGCGCCCAGGCTGGCGACGTTCCATTGACCCGGTTCGCCGACCGCCAGCAACGGACAGGCGCGCGGGTTGCGCTGGCAGAAAAGCAGGAAGGCGTCGGCATGCGCCTGCGGCAGGATCACCAGGTTGGCCTGGGCGTAGTCGCCGCAATAGCCCGCGGTGGGCAAGCGGAATTCGCCGCTGCGGACTTTGTGTCGGAGTTCAAGGGGAGTCATGGTCGTTTCGCTCACTAGTCGTATAAAAACTGCATGAGTTCAGAATAAACTTGAATATCCCTTCATGCTATCTAGTTATTTTTGCTGTTGTTGTATAGTTTTTCTTATCGCTGTGCGCTATCCCGGTGCATAAGGTTAAGGTATTCTTGTCCCATGAATACCCGATTCCTCGAAACCTTCGTTGCGCTGGCGCAGTTACGCAGCTTCCGTGCCACGGCCCGCGCGCTGCACGCGACACCGGCCGCGATCTCGCTGCGCATCAAGTCGCTAGAGGAGGAACTGCAGACGGAATTGATCGATCGGAGCTGCAAGGACTTCCGCCTGACGGCCAACGCCGAGTACCTGCTGGGGCATGCGAAAGCGGTGGTGGACGCCACCCGCAGGCTGCAGGCGGCGGCGCACAAAGATAGTGCGGTGCGCGGCCGCTTGCGTCTGGGGGTGATCGAATCGGTGGTCCATAGCTGGCTGGCGCAGTACATCCGCCAGCTCAATGTGTTGTATCCGGAGCTGGAAGTGGACCTGGCGGTCGATATCAGCAATGTGCTGGAACGCAGATTGCGCGCGCGCGAGCTCGATCTGGTGATCCAGGTCGAGGGCGTCGAGAGCAACGACATCGTCTCGGAGGCGCTGGCGGTCTATCCGCTGCACTGGATCGCGCGCCGTGGCTTGCTCGACACCCGCAAGGAGAGTTTGAACCAGCGCCTGCTGCAGCTGCCGATCCTGACCTTCGGACGGGGCACCGCGCCGCAGCGCGCGCTGGAGGAAATCGTCAGCAAGATGGCCAACCTGGCGATGATCCCGCTGGAGCAGACCCGCATCACCTGCTCGCCGTCGGTGGCGGCGATTGTCCAATTGGTCAAGGACGGCTACGGCGTGGCGGCGATTCCCAGCCTGTTCGTGGTGTCGTCGCTGGAAAGCGGCGAATTCATCGAACTGCCGGTGCAGCCGGAGCCGCCGTCGATCATCGTCTCGCTGTGCTTCCACACCAACGCCGAAATGCTGGTGCACGCGGCGGCCAACGCCGCCCGCCACGCCTGCGCCACTTACTGCGCGCAGGTTGACCCTCGCTACATCAAATCACTGGGATGACGCCACTGCGCTGGAATTTTAATGGCGTCGAAACGCGCGCATTGGCATGCGGGGCGCCCGGCAGCTAGCCCTTGCGCGCCGAGACCACGATACCGGCGACGATCAGCACGAACGCCACCGCATGGTAGGCATGCGGCGCCTCGCCCAGGAAGGCCGACGACAGCAGCGCGGTAAATAGCGGCGTCAGATTGACGAAGAAGGCACCGATGGCCGGACCGGCGCGCTGCACGCCTTCGCCCCAGCTGCGGAAGGCGATCACCGCCGGGAACACCGCGACATACACCAGCGCGGCGGCCAGCCACCAGCTCCACTGCACCGGAATCGCCCCGAGCCACTGCTCGCCGAGCGCGAAACCGCCCGACCACAGCGCGCCGAACGCCACCTGCGCGGCCAGGAAACTGGCCCAGTTGGCGCGGATCGCGGCCGGCTCCCTGGTGCGCATCAGCAGCCAGCTGTAGAACGACCAGGCGATGGTGGCCAGGATCATGAACAAATCGCCCGCCACCAGCCGCAGCTCCAGCACATGGCGCCACTCCCCGCGCGCCAGCACCACCAGCACGCCGGCGATCGACAGCGCGGCGCCTGCCATCTGCCGTCCCGAGACCGGCACGCCAAAGAACAAACGGCCCGTCAGCATCATCCACACCGGCAGCCCGGAAGCGACCAGCGTGACGTTGATCGGCGTCGAGCTTTGCAAGGCCATGTACTGGAACGTGTTGTACAGGCCGATGCCGGTCAGCCCCAGCAGCGCATATTGCTGCCAGTGTTGCCACAGCGCGCTGTCACGCCGGAACACCGGACCGGCCAGCGGCAGCAGGATCAACAGGGCGATCACCCAGCGCAGGAAATTGAGCAACACCGGCGGCAACATATCGTGCACCAGGCGGCCGACGATGGCGTTGCCAGCCCACAGCAACGGTGGCAGGGTCAGCAGAAAGATGGTTTTGGGGGTCAGACGTGCGGTCATCATTGTATATCTTGGCAACATTAGCCCTGGGAGCTTACCCGATTCCGCCACTTTGCGTGGCCGGGCGGCGATAGAATTAGCGCGTCGGCGCGTCGGCGCGGTAAAATACGCATTGCTGAGCCACTCACTTGGACTATATGAAACTCTCTAAACAACATTCGATGTACGAATCCGACCACACCTTGTTCATCAAGTCGCTGAAGGAAAAGAATCCGGCGATCGAAGAAGGTCAACGCCTGGGCCGCGCGCTGCTGTGGGACAAGGCGCCGCTGTCGCTCGACGAGCAGGAACGCCAGCTCGAGTCGGCCGTCAAGCAACAAGCTTACGTCTACCAGAACAAAGTCTAAGGACTTGGGGCGGCACGGATGTTGCCAGACGATACGGCTGAACAGCCGGCCGGCGAGGTTCCCGACCCGCAGCCGGCGGTAACCGCCGACGGCAACGCCGCTGCGGACGCTCCCGTGTCGCCCGAGATCGCCGAGGCGGCCGCCGCCGTGACGTCCGAAGTGGCCGCCCTCGCCCGCCTGTACGGCGAACCGCTGCTCAAGCTGCCCAACGATCTGTACATTCCGCCGGACGCGCTGGAAATCTTCCTCGACGCCTTCGAAGGGCCGCTCGACCTGCTGCTCTACCTGATCCGCAAGCAAAACTTCAACATCCTCGACATTCCGATGGCGCAGCTGACGCTGCAATACCTGAAGTATGTCGACCAGATCCGGCTGTCGAACCTGGAGCTGGCCGCCGAGTACCTGCTGATGGCGGCGATGCTGATCGAGATCAAGTCGCGCATGTTGCTGCCGCAGCGGCAGTCGGACCTGGAGATCGAGCACGACGATCCGCGCGCCGAGCTGGTGCGCCGTCTGCTGGAATACGAGCAGATCAAGCTGGCCGCCTACGACCTGAACGCGATTCCGCAGGTCGACCGCGATTTCGTACGCACCCAGATCTTCATCGAGCAAAGCCTGGTGCCGACCTGGCCGGAGGTGGCGCCGATCGACCTGCAGCAGGCCTGGCTGGACGTGATCAAGCGCGCCAAGCTGACCCAGCACCACAAGATCAGCCGCGAGGAGCTGTCCGTGCGCGAGCACATGACCGGCATCCTGCGGCGCCTGCAATCGAGCCGCTTCGTCGAATTCGCCGATCTGTTCGACATCGCCGGCGGCGTGCCGGTGGTGGTGGTGAACTTTGTCGCGCTGCTCGAACTGGCCAAGGAAACGCTGATCGAAATCACCCAGGCCGAGCCGTTCGCCCCGATCTACGTGCGCCTGGCCTACTCGCCGGCCTGAGCGCGGCGCCGCCGCCCACACCATCGAATTCCTTTTTACGCAGATAGCGAACATGTTATGAAAATCATCACCACCATTGAAGAACTGCGCGACCAACTGAGCGGTCAATTGCGCACCGCCTTCGTCCCGACCATGGGCAATTTGCACGAAGGCCACCTGTCGCTGATGCGCCTGGCGCGCAAGCATGGCGATCCGGTGGTCGCGTCGATCTTCGTCAACCGCCTGCAGTTCGGCCCCAACGAGGACTTCGACAAGTATCCGCGCACCTTCCAGGCCGATGTGGAAAAGCTGGAGAAGGAAGGCGTCTACGTGCTGTTCGCGCCGACCGAGAAGGACCTGTATCCGGAGCCGCAGGAGTTCCGCGTCAATCCGCCCGCCGACCTGGGCAATACGCTGGAAGGCGAGTTCCGTCCCGGCTTCTTCACCGGCGTGACCACCATCGTGCTCAAGCTGTTCTCGTGCGTACAGCCGAAGGTGGCCGTGTTCGGCAAGAAGGATTACCAGCAGCTGATGATGGTGCGTAATATGGCGCGCCAGTTCGCGCTGCCGACCGAGATCATCGGCGCGGAAACCTACCGCGCCGACGATGGCCTGGCGCTGTCGTCGCGCAATATGTATCTGTCGGAAGCGGAGCGCGCGGAGGCGCCGGCGCTGTTCCAGGGCCTGAACTACGTGGCCAACGAAATGCGCGCCGGGCATCTGGACATCTTCCAGGTCGAGCACAAGGCGATGGAGGATTTGGCCAAGCGCGGCTGGAAACCGGATTACGTGTCGATCCGCAAGCGCAGCGACTTGCAGCCGCCGAGCGCCGGCGACCTGGCGCAAGGCGCGCCGCTGGTGGTGCTGGCCGCCGCCAAGCTCGGCTCGACCCGCTTGATCGACAATCTGGAGATTTAAGACTGCGGGCGCGCCGCCGGGGCGGGAGCCGTGATGGTCACCCCCTGCGGCGAGAGCTGGATGATCACCGGCGCCACCGGCTGAAGCTGCGGCACGGTTGGCGCCGCTTTGGGCACGGCGTTGTTCAGCACGAAGGTCATTACCGTGATGAAGATCGTCATGGACGCAAGGAAGATACCGACCATCCACTGCACCATGCGCGCACCGGATTCGGCAATTTCTTTGCGCAGATCGGCGCCCAGTCGGTCGATCCTGGCGTTAAGCTCGGCGAATTGACCATTCACGTTCGCCTCGAATGAGTCGAGCCTGCCATCCATGCCAGCCTGGACCGACTCGGTCTTGGCGTCGATATAATCTTTGTCGAAGTGCGCGTTCATCCGTTTATCTTCGACCTGCGGCGAGGCCATGTCAACGCGCGCACCGGAGATATCACGGCAGCGTTTGCGCCAGCTTAAGAAGCGCTACGCGGCCACGCTTTGCGCCCAGGCCAGCGCCGACAGGTGCGCCGTGTTGACGTCTTCCGGGCTCAGCTTGAGCGTCGCCGCCAGCGAGGCCACCAGGTCGGAATTGAGCTCGCACGCCTCGGCCAGCGCCAGATACGGCCCGTATTTGCCGCCGCGCGTCATCAGCGCCGTCACCACGTCGTCCGACAACTGGATGTTGGCCAGCACTTCTTTCATGCTGATGCCCAGCAGCCGGTCCAGCAGCGAGAACATACCGGCGACAAAGATATTCTCGGCCTCGTTCTTGCCCAGCGCGGCCTGCCCCAGCAACTCGGCCAAGCGCCCGCGCACCACCGCCGTCTCCAGCAGCACCGGCGAGTAACCGGACGTGCTGGCGGTCGCCAACAGCAACGTCAGCCAGCGGTACAGCGGCGTGTAGCCCAGCAAGGCCAACGCCTGCCGGATCGATTGCACTTCGCGCCCGGCGCCGAAGCCGGCCGAGTTGATGAAGCGCAGCAGCTTGTACGACAGGGTGGCGTCATGCTTGAGGACGGTTTCGATCTGGCCGACATCGGCGTTCTGCCGCACCAGCTGCATCAGCTGCATGATGACGGTCTGCGCCGGATTCATGCCGCCCGAGAGCATGCTGGTGCGTGGCGTCAGGTGCAGTTTGCCGACAAAGGCGTTCAGCCCCAGCGCGGCGCAGGCGTCGAAGTCGGCCCAGTTGCTGACCGGACGGGCGATCATGCCCACCGTCGATTGCTTGAAGGCGGCGTAAGTGCGCGCCTGGGTGGCGACGTCGGCGCCCGAAAAGCGCACCTCGACATACGACGCCAGGGTCGGCAGGCGGGCGCCGCTGCGGGCCAGGTCGGCCTCGCGCAACAGGATGCCGACGCCGCCGGCGCGCAACGCCTGCACCGCCGACAGCGTGTCCGGATTGGCCAGCGCGGCCGCCTTGAGCGACAGCACCGTGCGCTCCGGCGGCAGGCGATGCAGCGCGTCGGTCGACAGCATCGCCGGCACGGCTTCTAAAAAGAGGATTTTGTCGCGCAGCAGCCAGTTGCCGCCGTTGTCCTCGTCGACCACCTGCTCGGCGACGAAATCGACCAACAACTCGAGGTCGTCCGGCGTGGAGGCCGGCGCGCCGCGCTGCTGTTGCCAGCACAATTCATAGCCCACGACCCGCTGCTTGGCATCCAACAGCGGCTCACGAACGAGGAAATTGGTCTGGTGCATGGCTATGAGGAGTAAAGCCCACGACCCGGGCGCAAGCGCGGGCGACAGGCGGTACGGCGCCAAGGCGGCGCCGCATTGTTGCTCAAACCATCATCAAGCTCCGAGTTTTTCGAAGATCTTGTTCAGTTTTTCATCCAGCGTTGCGGCGGTAAATGGCTTGACCACATAGCCGTTGGCGCCGGCCTGGGCGGCGGCGATGATGTTTTCCTTCTTCGCTTCGGCAGTCACCATCAGCACCGGCAGCTTGGCCAGCGCCGGGTCGGCACGAATGTTTTGCAACATGGTCAGTCCGTCCATGTTCGGCATGTTCCAGTCGGACACGACGAAGTCGAACGATTCGGCGCGCAGCTTTGCCAGCGCCATCACGCCGTCTTCCGCCTCGTCGACATTGGCATAACCCAGTTCTTTCAACAGATTCCGGACGATGCGGCGCATCGTCGAAAAATCGTCAACAACTAAAAATTTCATCTTTGGATCAGCCATGAATTACTCCGTTGATTCTCTACGCGGTTGTGAATAATGCCTACAATTTCCATCAAGTTGTAGGATAGCATTTTCGTTGCTCTAAGGCGAACAAAGTAGCAGTAATACGTCACCCGGGACACATTTAGCCCGGGTTCTTCTCAAATTAAATGCAATAGAAATACGTAATCGCACAGCTTACACCCGCAACGCGCGCGCGCCGTGCGCGGCCAGATGGCCCAGCACCATGCCCGGCAGCGCCTGCAGCGCACCCACCTCGTGGGCGGCGCCCACGGCGATCGCTTCGCGCGGCATGCCGAACACCACGCAACTGGCTTCGTCCTGTGCGAAATTATACGCCCCGGCCGTGCGCATCTCCAGCATGCCGACCGCGCCGTCCTTGCCCATGCCGGTCAGGATCACGCCGACCGCGTTCTTGCCGGCCGCCTGCGCCGCCGAACGGAACAGCACGTCGACCGACGGCCGGTGGCGGTTGACCGGATCGGCCTGGTCGATGCGGGTCATGTAGTTAGCGCCGCTGCGCGTCAGGTACAGGTGCGAGTGGCCCGGGGCGATGTAGGCGTGGCCCGGCAGCACCCGCTCGTTGCCGGCGGCCTCCTGCACCGAGATCTTGCACAGGCTGTCGAGCCGCTTGGCAAACGAGCGGGTGAAGCCTTCCGGCATGTGTTGGGCGATCAGGATGCCGGGACAGTCGGACGGCATTTGCATCAGGAATTCGCGGATCGCCTCGGTGCCGCCGGTGGAGGCGCCAATGATGATCAGTTTTTCCGACGACGTCAGCGGATTGCGCAGCTGCGGCAGCGGCACCTGGCCCTCGGCGCCGGGCTGGGGCAGCACGCGCGCACGCACCCGGGCCTTGGCCGCCGCACGGATCTTGTCGGTGATGAGGTCGGTGTACTCGCGCATGCCCGCCTGGATCGAGATTTTCGGTTTGGTGACGAAATCGACTGCGCCCAGCTCCAGCGCGCGCATCGTGATTTCCGAGCCACGCTCGGTCAGCGAGGATACCATCACCACCGGCATCGGCCGCAAACGCATCAATTTCTCGAGGAAATCAAGGCCGTCCATCTTGGGCATCTCGACGTCCAGCGTCAGCACGTCGGGATTGGTCTGCTTGATCAGTTCGCGCGCCACCAGCGGATCGGGCGCCACGCCCACCACTTCCATATCGGTCTGGCTGTTGATGATCTCGCTCATGACGCTGCGTATCAGCGCGGAGTCATCGACGATGAGGACTTTGATCTTCATAAAACACTACTTTCCGGGCCAGGCCCTGTATCTACTCCAGCTACTCTGTTTACTCGGTATGGCGATCGGTCAGAACAGATCGATCTCGCCGCCGACCGGCGCCTTCTTGAGGCGGCTTGCGTATTCGATCTCGCGCTTGGCCAACGTGTCGTTATGGGTCTGCATCAGCTTCTTGACCAGCACCTTGCCGGTGCGCGGAAAGAAGTACACCTTGCGCGGGTGGATGTCGTTCAAGTCCTCGGCCACCACGCGGATTTTCTCGGTCTTGAGAAAGCTCAGCACGAAGGCGGCGTTGCGCTCGCCGACGTTGATCGCCGTGAAGCCCTTGAGCACGGCGCCGCCGCCGAACACCTTCGCCTCCAGGTTCTCGCGCTTGGCGCCGGCCTTGAGCAAATCGTTGATCAAAATCTCCATCGCGTAGGTGCCGTAGCGTGCCGAGGCCGACACGGGGCTGCCGTCGCCGCCGCCGTCGGGCAGCATGAAGTGGTTCATGCCGCCCAGGCCGGTGACGCGGTCGCGGATGCAGGCCGACACGCACGAGCCGAGCACCGTCACGATCAGCATGTCTTTATTGGTGAAGTAATACTCGCCGGGCAATATCTTGGCGGCTTCGCAGTCGAACGTGCGATCGAAATACACGTTCGTGGCAAATTGTTCGAGGTCCATGTGTTATCTCGTGTTGGTCGCGCCGCTTTTTGAAGCGGCGCCGCGGTGTTGATCGTCCAACTCGTACACCGTCTTGCCGCGTAGTTTGAGCGACTCCGACACGTAGAGGAAATTCTCCGAATGGCCCGCGAACAGCAAGGCGTCCGGCTTCATCAATGGGACAAACCGCGACAGGATCTTGCGCTGGGTCGGCTTGTCGAAATAAATCATGACGTTGCGGCAAAAGATGACGTCGAACTGGCCGCTGAGGGGCCAGCCGTCGGCCAGCAGGTTGAGCGGCTTGAACGTGATCATGTTGCGCAATTCGGGGCGCACGCGCGCCATGCCCTCGCGATCGCCCTTGCCCTTAAGGAAGAAGCGGCGCGAGCGTTCCGGCGACATTTTATCGAGCCGGTCCATCGTGTAGACGCCGTTGGCCGCGTGGGCCAGCACGTTGGTGTCGATGTCGGTGGCGATGATCTGGCAGTTCGGCGTGAGAGTGTTAAAGGCCTCGCACACGGTCATCGCGATCGAATACGGTTCCTCGCCGGTGGAGGCGGCCGAGCACCAGATGGTGAGCGGCTCGCGCTTGTTCTTCACGTGCTCGGCCAGCAGCGGGAAGTGATGCGCCTCGCGGAAGAACGACGTCAGGTTGGTGGTCAGCGCGTTGGTGAACGACTCCCACTCCTCGCCCAGCCGGCCCGCCTCGAGGTCGTCGAGGTACTTGGCGAACGAGGCGATGCCGGTGGCGCGCAGCCGCCGCGCCAGGCGGCTGTAGACCATTTCCTGCTTGCTGTCGGCCAGCGAGATGCCGGCGCGTTTGTAGATGAGGCCGCGAACACGTTCGAAATCCTTGGCGTTGAAATCGAACTCTTTGACGGTGTCTTTAGTATGCGGCATTGGGTATTCCTTGGTTTACTACACGGGTGATGCTGTCCGAGGCTAGGGTTGCAACGGTTAAAACTCTTCCCACTCGTCGCCGCTGGTCTGCGGCGTGGTCAGTTTCTTCGGCGCCGACGGCGCCTTGGCCTTGGCCGGCGCCGCGACGGCAACCGCAACCGATGCGGTGACAGCCTTGGCCGGCGCGCGCTTGACCGGCGGCGCGGCGATGGCGGCGGCCGGCCTGCGGCCGACGTCGTCGGCCAGCTTGAACACGCTGACCGCCTGCGCCAGCAACTCGGCCTGCTCCTGCATGCTCTCGGCGGCGGCGGCGGATTGCTCGACCAGCGCGGCGTTCTGCTGCGTCATCTCGTCCATCTGCGTGATGGCCTGGTTCACTTCCTCGATGCCCGTGCTCTGCTCTTGCGTAGCGGCGGTGATCTCGCCCATGATGTCGGCCACCTGGCGGATCGAGGTCACGATCAGGTCCATGGTCTGCCCGGCCTCGTCGACCAGGCGGCTGCCGGCATCGACCTTGTCGACCGAGTCGCCGATCAGTTCCTTGATCTCCTTGGCCGCGCCGGCCGAGCGTTGCGCCAGATTGCGCACCTCCGACGCCACCACCGCGAAACCGCGACCCTGCTCGCCGGCGCGCGCCGCTTCCACGGCCGCGTTCAGCGCCAGGATGTTGGTCTGGAAAGCGATACCGTCGATCACGCCGATGATGTCGACGATCTTGCTCGAGCTGGCCTTGATCGATCCCATCGTCTCGACCACCTGCGACACCACGCTGCCGCCCTTCTCCGCCACCGACGACGCGGTCACCGCGAGCTGGTTGGCCTGGCGGGCGTTGTCGGCGTTCTGTTTGACGGTCGACGTCAGCTCTTCCATCGACGACGCGGTCTCTTCCAGCGAACTGGCTTGCGACTCGGTGCGCGACGACAGGTCGGCGTTGCCGGCCGCGATTTCATGCGAGGCGGTGGTGATCAACTCTGTACCGCTGCGCACGTCGCCCACCGTCTTGGCCAGGCTCTCGTTCATGTCGCGCAGCGCCTGCAGCAGTTCGCTCGTTTCATCCTTGCCCTCGACCCGCACGTCCGAGGTCAGCTCGCCGGCGGCCACGCGCTGGGCCACGGCCACCGCGCCCGACAGCGGCACCACGATCGAACGGGTGATGACCACCGCGCACACCACGCCCAGCGCCACGGCCACCGCGCCCAGGCCGAACAGCGCGAACATCAGCGAGCGGTCGGCGGTGACGGAACCTTCCATCACGTGCGTGGCGGCGGCCTGCTGCATGTCGACCAGTTTGTTAATCTGCACCAGCGTTTGCTGGTTGAGCGGATCGATGCGGCCGGAAATGACCTTGGCCGCGCCCTCGCTGTTAAACGCCAGCACCTGGCCGATCGCCTCCTTGAAGGCGCTGTCGGTATCGGCGTCGAGCTTGGAGATATCGGCCAGCACCTTTTTCTCGTCGTCGCTCAGGCCCAGCGCCTTGATATCATTGACCGCCTTGTCGTAGCGGGCGCGCTGGTCCTTGACCTTCTGTTCTTCCTTCTGCATCAGGCTGACGTCCGATTGCAGGCCGATGTTGCGCATCGCGATGCCGGTTTCCAGCATGGCGCTTTTCATCGCTCCCGCCTGCAGATTCTTGGCGGTGCTCTGCTCCAGGCCCGTGGTCAGCTTGCTCTTGTTGCTGAAGTTGAGGAAATTAGTCAACAGGACCATCGCCACCAGGATCAGCAAAATACCGCCAAATCCGATGCGTAACCGTGTGCCGATGCTGAAATCGCGTAAATTCATGATGTTGCTCCCCTATGCTGTCTGTGCGTGTGCTCGCCGGAACGGTATTACCAAGCCGATGATCGTTGCTGTCGTTGGGCACGCCCTCTGTGGGGCGCTTCCGCGGCCGACCGCCAGCCGCTTCGGGGGCAAGGTTTAGGCCGCCAGTTGTTCCATCAAGCCCATCTCGGCGCTTGACATCAGCTTGTCGATATTGACGAGGATCAGCATGCGCTCGTCGATGGTGCCCAGGCCGATCATGTAATCGGAGCTGAAGGCGGTGCCCATTTCCGGCGCCGGCTTGACCTGCTCCGGCGTCAAGGTGGTCACGTCGGACACCGAATCGACCACCATGCCGACGATGCGGCCGTTGATGTTGAGGATGATGACGACGGTGAACTGGTCGTACACCGGCTCGCCCAGGTTGAACTTGATGCGCATATCCACCACCGGGATGATGATGCCGCGCAGGTTGATCACGCCCTTGATGAACTCGGGCGCGTTGGCGATGCGGGTGACCGTCTCGTAGCCGCGGATTTCCTGCACCTTGAGGATGTCGATGCCGTATTCCTCGGAGCCCAGCGTGAACGCCAGGTATTCGTGGCCGGCGATCTCGTTGGCGCCTGTGGTTAGTACGTCTGCCATGATGGTTTCCTATCTATGTTGCGTTGGTTCGGTCAGGAGAAAATTTGTTCGTCGGACAGCTGACGCGACGAGCGTATCAGCGCGGCGACATCGAGGATCAGCGACACGCCGCCGTCGCCCAAGATCGTGGCCCCGGAAATGCCGGCCACCTTGCGGTAATTCGATTCGAGGTTCTTGACCACCACCTGCTGCTGGCCGACCAGGTCGTCGACGAACAAACCGGCCTTGCGCCCGTCCGTCTCGATGATGACCACGATGCCCTGGGTCGGATCGGTGAAGCGCGGGGTGATGTCGAACATCTGGTACAGCGGCACCAGCGGCAGGTACTCGCCGCGCACCTTGATGACGCGGCCCTTGCCGCTGATTTCCTTGACGTCGTCGGTCACCGGCTGCAGCGACTCGACCACAAAGCCCAGCGGCAGGATGTAGACCTCCTCGCCGACCCGGATCGACATGCCGTCCAGGATCGCCAGCGTCAGCGGCAGCGAGATCGAAATCGTGGTGCCGAAACCCTTGGCCGAGCGGATGTCGACCACGCCGCCCATGGCGGTGATGTTGCGCTTGACGACATCCATGCCGACGCCGCGCCCGGAGACGTCGGTCACCGTTTCGGCGGTCGAGAAGCCCGGCGCGAAGATCAGTTGCCAGACCTCGGCGTCGCTCATCGTGTCGCTCACGGCCAGGCCGTTCTGTTCGGCCTTGGCCAGGATGCGTTCGCGGTTCAAGCCGCCGCCGTCGTCCGACACCTCGATGATGATGTTGCCGCCCTGGTGGGAGGCCGACAGGAACAGCCGGCCCGAATCGCTCTTGCCGGCCGCGCGCCGCACGTCCGGCATCTCGATGCCGTGGTCGATCGAGTTGCGCACCAGGTGCGTCAACGGATCGACGATGCGCTCGATCAGGCCCTTGTCGAGCTCCGTGGCGGCGCCGTTGGTGATGAAGTCGACCTTTTTACCGAGCTTGGCGGCCAGGTCGCGCACCATGCGCGGGAAGCGCGAGAACACAAAGTCCATCGGCATCATGCGGATCGACATCACCGCTTCCTGCAAATCGCGGGTGTTGCGGGTCAACTGGCTAACGCTGTTGAGCAAACGCTCGTGCGCCATCGGATCGAGCGTGTCGACGCGCTGCTCGATCATCGCCTGCGTGATCACCAGTTCGCCCACCAGGTTGATCAACTGGTCGACCTTTTCGATCGACACGCGGATCGACGACGACTCGGCGCCGGCGCCCGGCGTGCCCTTCTCGTCCTTCTTGGCGGCTTTCTTTTCCTGTTCCTCGACCACGGCCGGCGGCGCTTCGATCACGATGCCTGCCGCGGCGCGGATCTGCTCGACCGGCTGGAAGAAGCCATAGCCGTTGGCGTCGTCGTTGCCCTCCTTGGCGTTGGCGCGGATCTCGTCGAGCGGCTGGAAGAAGCCGTAGCCCTGGCCGCCGCCCGCCATCGGCGGATGCAATGCGGTTTCATCGAAAAAGCCGTAACCGAGGTCGCTCTCGACCTTCGATCGTTCGGCGTTTTCCATGCGCGCCTGCTTCTCGCTCAGCGCCGGCAATTCGGTCACCACCATGTCGTCCGGATTGAGCACGAACGAGCAGATGGCGATGATGTCGTCGAGGCTCTCGTGCGTGGTCACGACCATCGCGTTGCGGTCCTTGTCGAGCGGCGTGATCGACACATGGCCCATCAGTCCAAGCTCGGCGCCCAGCGCGGTCACCTCGCGGTGCACCATCACGGGCAGCTCGAGCCGGTAGCGGCGCCCGCCGCTGTGGTCGACCACCTTGGCCTCGGTCGCATTGAACGCCGGGGCGACCGGCGACAGCGCCACCACCGGCACGTCCTGGGTCAGCGACTGCAGCATCATGCGCACGTCGCCGACGGCGTCCTGGTCGACGTTGCTGCCGAGGCGATGGCCGTCGAGCTGCATCTTGAGGATGTCCTTGGCCGCCAGGAAGGCGTCGACGTGCTCGGACGTCAGCGCCATCTCGCCCTTGCGGATGCGGTCCAGCAGGGTCTCGAGGATGTGCGTGACCTCCGTCATGTCGGTGACGCCAAACGTGGAGGCGCCGCCCTTGACGGAATGGGCGGTGCGGAAGATCGCGTTCAGATCCTCGGCATCGGGGGCGGCAATGTCCACGGCCAGCAGCAGCCGCTCCATTTCAGCCAGCAGTTCCTCGGCCTCATCGAAGAAGACCTGGAAAAACTGGCTTATGTCGATGGTCATGGTGATACTCCGTAAAGTTCGCTCATTGCTCGCGCCTTATCAGCCGATGACCTTCTTCACTACCTCGATGAGGCGCTGCGGATCGAACGGTTTGACCAGCCAGCCGTTGGCGCCGGCCGCGCGGCCCTTGGCCTTCATCTCGTCGGACGACTCGGTGGTCAGCATCAGGATCGGGGTCTTGGCGTAGGTCGGCAGCTCGCGCAGCAGCGCGATCAGCTGCAGGCCGTCCATGCGCGGCATGTTCTGGTCGGTCAGCACCAGGTCGACGCTTTGCAGCTTGGCTTTTTCCAGGCCGTCCTGGCCGTCAACCGCTTCCACCACCAGGTAGCCGGCGGCCTTGAGGCTGAACGCCACCATCTGGCGCAGGGAACTGGAATCATCAACTGCAAGTATTGTCTTGGCCATCTTGGTTCTCACTCTTATCAATGCTGGACACTCAGGTCCATTTTTTAAAACAATCGGTATCTAGCGGGGGCCGGCACGACCCTTAAAACAATTCGATATCACCGCTCTCCAGGTGTTGCTGACTTACCGCCTTGCGCAACACGCTGCGCAGTTCCAAACTCTGTATCGCCAGCGCCATGCTGACCTTGCCCAACAACGCGACGATTTCCTCGTTGTCGCTCTCGGGCAGCATCTCGGCGCCGTGCGCGCCCAACGTGCCCAGGAACTCGCGCAGGCCGGTGACGCGCTTGAGCGTGCGGTCGATCAGCTGGCTCGTCATGTCCTGGAACTGCATGCTGGTGATGGCGGCGTTGACATAGCCGCCCACCTGGCCCTGCAGCGCCTGCAGTTGCGCGCGCTGCTCGGGCGTGGCGATGCCGCCGTCAAGCAGCAGCTGGATCGTGGCCCGCTCGGCCTCCACCGTCTGATGGATGGCCATGAAGTTGAACGACAACTTCTCGATGGCCTCCTCCAGCAGCAGCCGGGTCTGGATCAGATCGGTCTCGACCTCGGTTAAATGCTTGCGCCCGTGGTCAGACACGCCCGACAGCAGGCGTTTTACATGCGACCCAAGGATTTTTTTTCTCGTCATAACATTCTCGTTGTTCTACTCTGCGCGCTTTACGTCTTGCTACGTATCATTGTTGCTATTTGCGGACCGGCGGCCCCGCCGGCGTGGCGGCCGCGGCCGGCGCGGCTGGCCCGGCGGCGGCCGCTTCGTCCTCGGCGCCCACCTCGATCTGCCTGCCGCCGTCGCGGATCACGCTTTCCTCGGTCCGCTTGTTCATCACCAGGATGCTGATGCGGCGGTTGATCGGGTTGAACGGATCGGCCTTGTCCAGATTGGCGGCCGAAGCCAGCCCCACCACCCGCAGCACCTTGGCGTCGGCCATGCCGCCGACGATCAGTTCGCGCCGCGAGGCGTTGGCGCGGTCGGCCGACAATTCCCAGTTGCTGTAGCCGGTCTCGCTCATGTAGGGCGTCGAATCGGTGTGGCCCGACAGGCCGATGCGGTTCGGCACATCGTTCAGCACAAACCCGATCTCGTGCAAAATCTCTTTCGTGTACGACTGCAAATCGGCCTTGGCCAGCGCGAACATCGGACGGTTCTGCTCGTCGACGATCTGGATCCGCAAGCCCTCGGTGGTGATATCGAGCAGCAACTGGTTCTTGTATTTGACCAACACCGGATTGGTCTCGATCCTGGCCTCGATCTTTTCCTTCAGCGACTTCAGGCGCTGCGCGTCCTCGGCCTCGACGGCGGCGCGCGCGGCGGTCAGGTTGAAGGTCTTCTTGACCGACGGCGCGTCGCTGGCCTGAACCTGGCCGTCCTTGCGGGTCAGGTCCTTGCCGCCGCCGGGGATCACCGACGAACTGTCGCCGCTGCCCGAGCCGCCCTGCATGGCCACCTTCAGCGGCGTCTTGAAGTAGTCCGAAATGCCTTTGAGGTCGCCCTTGGAGGTCGAGCCGAGCAGCCACATCAGCAGGAAGAACGCCATCATCGCCGTCACGAAGTCGGCATACGCGATTTTCCACGCGCCGCCGTGGTGGCCACCGCCGTGCTTCTTGATGCGCTTGACGATAATCGGCCGTAAGCCTTCTTCAGCCATGACGCTTCCTCAAAGAGTCCAACATGATTCCAGTCGCGCGTTTCATCCGGGCTTACTTCGCCTTCGATTTCTTGATATGGTCTTCCAGCTCGCCGAAGGTCGGACGCTCGGTCGAGTACAGCACCTTGCGGCCGAACTCGACGGCCAGCGCCGGCGCATAGCCGTTCAGGCTGGCCAACAGGGTGACCTTGACGCACTGGTACATCTTGGTCGACTCTTCCAGCTTCTGCTCGAGCAGGCTGGCCAGCGGACCGACGAAGCCGTAGGCCAGCAAAATACCGAGGAAGGTGCCGACCAGCGCGTGCGCAATCAGAATGCCCAGCTCGGCCGGCGGCAGGCCGACGTTTTCCATCGTGTGCACCACGCCCATCACCGCCGCCACGATACCGAACGCCGGCATGCCGTCGCCCAGGCGGGCGATGGCGTGGCCGGGGGCGGCGCCCTCGTGGTGGTGGGTGTCGATCTCGTTGTCCATCAGGTTCTCGATCTGGAACGCGTCCATATTCCCCGACACCATCAGGCGCAGGTAATCGGTGATGAATTCGACGATGTGATGGTCTTCCAGCACGCTTGGATACTTGCTGAACAGCGGGCTTTGCTCCGGGCTGTCGATATCGCCTTCGATCGACATCAGGCCCTCTTTGCGCACTTTGGAGAGGACGTCGAACAGCAGCGACATCAACTCCATATACAAATCCTTGGTGTATCGCGATCCCTTGAACAGGGTGGGCAGCGCGGCCAGCGTGGCCTTCAGGGTCTTGCCGTTGTTACCGACGATGAAGGCCCCGACCGCTCCGCCGCCGATCATCACCAGCTCCAGCGGCTGGACCAGCGCGGCCAGATGCCCGCCGCCCATCGCGTAACCGCCGAAGACGCCGAGCAGCACCACCACATATCCGATTATGACTAACAAGCGACCTGACTCCCCAGAATGAAACAAGGCCAGAATGTCAACTAACGCCGGCCGGATTTCAATAAATTTACGTGTAGAACTACAATAACGTGTCCGGGGGTGGCCGAGCAAGTGATTAACGCCAAATGATGCTTAAAAGTACCATTTATAGAGTGGCGTGTTGTCGTCTGTGGCAAGAATGGTCTGATCCGGCGCCCGCGCGTCGATTGCAAATTCATAGCTTATAAGTATTGCATCACGACACATTTCGGCCTCCGCCTTGCGCCATAAACCACTCATCACAGCCGGCGACAGGTAGGCGAACACCAGGTCGTATTGGCCGAAATCGAGGCGTTCGTAGTCGCCGAACAGGAAGCGCGCGCGGCTGCCCGTCATCGCGGCGCGCAGCCTGCTATATAACCAGGGCAGCGGCGCCAGCTCGATGCCGACGCATTCGATATCCGGCCGCACGCGCGCCAGGTACATCGCCAGGCCGCCCAGTCCGCTGCCGATGTCGATCACCCGCAGCGGCCTGGCAGCGCCGTGCTCCGGCAGTCGCGGCGGCGGCAACTGCTGGCGCACCGCGTCCCACACGGCCGGGTTGGACGGGTAATAGGGAACTTGCGTGCGGAACGTCGACCAGTACAGGCCCAGCAAGACCAGAAAGACCGCCAGGAACAGCCATGGCGGCAGCCGCAAGGACAAGGCCGCCAGCACCGCCAGCGGAAAAAAGAACTCGATCGCGCGCCACCACACGGCCAGCCCCGCCACCCATGTGAGGGCGGCGGCGACCAGGCCGTGCACGACGGCGACGGTCAGGTAATCGACGGGAAAATGGAAGCTTGCCAGCAGGTACACCAGGCCAAGGCTGAGCGGCGCGGCGCCGCATTGAATCAGCAAGGCCCGCACGGCGGGCGCGCGGACGATGCGTTGGAGGTAGGACGATTGCGGAATGTGGCGGGTCACGCGGCCAGGGCGTCGGCGTCGCGGGATTTCTTGGTCTTGCCGGCGCGCGAAGGCATATGGCACAGGCCGCAGACATAGCTGCCGTTCAGGTCCATGCAGTTGACCACGTATTTACCCTGGCATTTGCCGCAAGGGGCCAGTTCCAGCATCTTGCTGCCAAAAAAACGCACCAGGGTCCAGGCGCGGGTCAGCGACAGCAGCGGCTCTTCGCCCGGTTCCGGCGGCAGTTGTTCGAGGTACAGCTTGTAGGCCTTCATGACCGCTTCGATGCCGGTGGCGCCGGCGTGCTCGACCAGGAATTTGTGGATGTTGATAAACAGCGACGAATGGATGTTCGGCTGCCAGGTCAGGAACCAGTCGGTCGAGAACGGCAGCATGCCTTTCGGTGGCGATACACCGCGCAACTCTTTATAGAGCTTGAGCAGGCGCTCGCGCGACAGCGACACTTCGGTTTCCAGCAGTTGCAGGCGCGCGCCCAGTTGGATCAGTTCAATCGCAAGCTGAATCTCTTGTGCTTCAGACACTACGCTTTTCTTGGTCATGATCTCTGCTCCGGGCCGTTATATATATGAACCTGCTGCTACGATGGTAATGCGCTTTGCGATACGGTGCGACTCTGTACGACGCGATTACGCGATTTCCTCGACCGCCTGGCCGGCCATCAGGATGGCGGCGTGCGATTGGGCCAGCGAACGGTCTTTATTGTAGTTGGTCAGCATCGACAGGATAGCGCCGTCGTCGAAGCGGAAGCGGGCCAGCATCATGTTGCCGCCTGCCAGTTTGAGGATCTGCGCGTTGCTCATGCCTTCGATCAGGTCGGCGATGTCGGCGGCGATGCCCAGACGGAAAATCGCGGTGACTTTGTCGGCGCGGATCATCTGCTGCGCGAGCATCAAGTAGCTCAGGTTAGCGTCGCGAATTTCAGCCATCATATCGTTTGCGGTCATTTCCATCTCCCTGTATTTGTTTCACTGCGGAACACAATTGCGTTTCCAGTGAGATACATTCTGCGGGAGCAACAAAAATACGAGTAGAGGATACCCTCCGTATTTTCGGTCAGGCAATAGCGAACGCGACCCGTCGGTGTTTGTCTGACAAACACACTAGGATCGAGGCTCTACGCCCTTGCGGCGCGGCAATTTTATGGCTGAGAATCTTCAAAAAAGCCCTGTCATGACACGAAAAAATAGTTCGTTTGGCGACTCTTTTTTGCTACATCTAACCCGGTTACGGCAGCTTTTTCGGGAACTTTAGGGTTTCCACAGAAAAATTTTAAATTATTTTCGACTACATCCATGAAAGCTGAAGCGTCATTTACCTGCTCTTACTTGCTCTCGGTTGCTTTTACCCGCTTCATGGATCTGGTAACGGCAGCGTCTGCGGGAACTTTAGGGTTTTTTTGAATTTATTTGAAAAAAAACGAAAATAGTTTTCGAATCACCCGCAAAGCTCGCATTCATGCGGGTCTGCGGGATACGGGGAGGTGTTACTGCCGGGCCTCAGGTGGATAAAACCGCCGATTTTTCCTGTTACACTGGCGCATAAGACAACATGTTTAAGCCTAAAGTATCAATAGACGCATAGGAACGTAATCTCAATGACAACCTTGGTAACAACTCGTCAAGACTGCTTGCAACGTGACGCGCAAGATCCGCTGGCCGCGCTGCGCGAACGCTTCGATCTTCCGACCGGCGTGATTTATTTGGATGGCAACTCTTTGGGCGCCCGCCCGAAGGCCGCCCTCCCCCGCGCCCAGCACGTCATCGCCCAGGAATGGGGACATGACCTGATCCGCAGCTGGAACAGCGCCGGCTGGTTCGACCTGCCGAAAAGGCTGGGCAACCGGCTGGCGCCGCTGATCGGCGGCGGCCCGGACGAGGTCGTCGTCACCGACACCACCTCGCTCAACCTGTTCAAGGCGCTGGCCGCCGCGCTGCACATGCAGGCCGGCCAGCCGGCCAGCGCCAGCCGCCGGGTGATCGTCACCGAGCGCTCGAACTTCCCGACCGACATCTATATGGCCCAGGGGCTGAGCAGCTGGCTCGATCGCGGCTACACCGTCAAGCTGGTCGACTCGGTGGAGGAACTGCCGACCGCCATCGGCGCCGACACGGCGGTCGTCATGCTGACACACGTCAACTACCGCACCGGCCGCCAGCACGACATGCGCGCCACCAGCGCCCTGGCCCACGCGGCCGGCGCACTGATCGTTTGGGACTTGGCGCACTCGGCCGGCGCCGTGCCGCTGGACCTGAACGGCGACGGCGCCGACCTGGCCGTCGGCTGCACCTATAAATACCTGAACGGCGGTCCCGGCGCGCCAGCCTTCATCTGGGTGCCCCTACGGCACCAGGCCCGCTTCACGCAACCGCTGTCGGGCTGGTGGGGCCACGCCGCGCCGTTCGCGATGGCGCCGGACTTCGCTCCGGCGGAAGGCATCGGCCGCGCGCTGTGCGGCACCCAGCCGGTGGTGTCGCTGGCGATGGTCGAGTGCGGGCTGGAGGTCTTCGAACAAACGTCGATGGCGGCGATCCGCGAAAAATCGCTGGCGCTCACCGACCTGTTCATCGAACTGGTCGAGCAACGCTGCGCCGACCACCCGCTGGGACTGGTCACGCCACGCGAACACGCGCACCGGGGCAGCCACGTCAGCTTTACCCATCCGCACGGCTACGCGGTGATGTCGGCGCTGATCGCGCGCGGCGTCATCGGCGACTACCGCGAGCCGGCGATCATGCGCTTCGGCTTCACGCCGCTGTACACCAGCCACACCGAAGTATGGGACGCGGTCGATATCCTGCGCGACATCCTCGACCGCAAAGACTACGACGTCGACGCCAAGCGCGACGCCGTCACCTGACGAGATCACCATGACCGAACCAACCCCGGCGGCCCAGGGCTGCCCGATGCACGCGAACGCAACCGGCCCCGGCGCCGACGACGCCACATGGCACGGCGCGCAGATGGACTTCAGCAACGCGATGAGCTACGGCGACTATCTGGGCCTGAACCAGATCCTCAACGCCCAGCACCCGCTATCGCCCAACCATAACGAAATGCTGTTCATCGTCCAGCATCAGACCAGCGAACTGTGGATGAAGCTGATGCTGCACGAAATGCACGCGGTGCGCGCGCACCTGCAATCGAACGACCTGGCGCCGGCTTTCAAGATGCTGGCGCGGGTGGCGCGCATCATGGACCAGCTGGTGCACGCCTGGGACGTGCTGGCGACCATGACACCACCCGAATATACGGCAATCCGCCCGTATCTGGGCGCATCGTCCGGCTTTCAGTCATATCAGTACCGCGAGATCGAGTTCATTCTCGGCAATAAGAATGCCGCGCTGCTGAGCGTTCACAACACCGCGCCGGACGCCTTCGCGGTGCTGGACAAAGCCTTGCGGGCGCCGTCGGTATACGACGAAGCGGTCAAGCTACTGGCCCGCAACGGCCTGCCGATCGCCGCCGAACGGCTGGAGGCCGATTGGACGCTGCCGACATCGGCCGACGAATCGGTGCAAAACGCCTGGCTCGAGGTGTACCGTGACCCGTCGCGCCACTGGGCCTTGTACGAGCTGGCCGAAAAGCTGGTCGACCTGGAGACGGCGTTCCGATTCTGGCGCTTCCGACACGTCACCACGGTCGAGCGCATCATCGGCTTCAAGACCGGCACCGGCGGCACGGCCGGCGTCAGTTACCTGCGCAAGATGCTGGACGTTGTGCTGTTCCCCGAGCTGTTCGCGCTACGCACCGCACTGTAATTCCGGGGTCACGTCCGACAATGCTACACGGGCACGGCCGTCAGGCCCGTGGGCCGGGCTTGTCCCTGCTTGCGCATATCGCGTGCGCCGCGCGGCGGGGCGCCGTGCAAGGGTTAAGATGCAAGCCACCCAACCCGGCAAGGACGCAAATGGACTACCAAGTACTCACGCTGGCCGGCCTGTGGAACTCAGGCCCGGCGCACTGGCAAACCCGGTGGGAGCAAAACCACCCGACCTGGGTCCGCGTGGCCCACCGCGACTGGGAGACCCCCGACCGCGACGAATGGGTCGCCGAACTGGACGCCGCGATCGGCCGGTGCCAACGTCCTCCTGTGCTGGCCGCGCACAGCCTGAGCTGCTCCCTGGTGACACGCTGGGCCGCCTCCGGCTCGACGCACCGGATCGCCGGCGCCTTCCTGGTCGCGCCCAGCGATACCGACGCCCCCTCCTACCCCGACTGCACCACCGGCTTCCAGCCGATGCTGCTCGAGCGGCTACCCTTCCCCAGCATCGTCATTGCCAGCGCCGACGATCCCTACGTCGGCACACAACGCGCGCGCCAGTTCGCAAAGGCCTGGGGAAGTGACTACAATGAGATCGGCAACGCCGGCCATATCAACGGCGACGCCGGCTACGGCCCCTGGCCGGAAGGTGAACAGCTCTTGCTGGACCTGTGCAAAAAAGTCCAGCGCTGAGGGAACTCACGTACGGACGCTCCCTCTAACATTGACGCAAGAAGACCCAATAACGCATCAATAACAAAGGAGGGAACAAGAATGAACCAGCGTATCCGCAACCTCATGGTGGCTGCAGGTTTGATGTTATCGGCGATGGGCGCCGGTGCCGCCAACTACAGCGCCATCCTCACCGGCCAGCAGGAACAGCCGCCCAACACCTCACCGGCCATCGGCGCCAGCACGATCAGGTTCGATCCCACCGCCCATCTACTGGAAATCAACGTCACCTTCAGCGGCCTGGTGGGCGAAACCTACGCCGCGCACATCCACTGCTGCACGCCGACGCCAGGCGAGGGCATCGCCGGTATCATGACGGAGTTTCCCAACCTGAGCGGTTTTCCACAGGGCGTGCGGAGCGGCGTCTATACCCACACCTACAACACCGCGCTGGCGTCGAGCTGGAGCCCGGCCTTCCTGAGCAGCTGGGGCAACAGCACCGCGTTCGCCGAAGCGGCGTTCGAAAGTGGGCTCAATAGCGGGACCGCTTACTTCAATATTCACACCAGTTACGCGTCAGCTGGCGAGATACGCGGCTTCTACGAGCCGGCGCAGGCGACGGCGGTTCCGGAGCCGGAAAGCATGGCGATGCTGGGGATAGGGTTGCCGGTGTTGCTGATGCTGGCCCGGCGACGCTCGAAGGATTCAGTGAAATAAGCAGCTTCTAAAACACGTCGGGCGGATTAGCGTAGCGTAATCCGCCTAATCCGCCCTACGTGGATCTGTGGTGACGCTTGCGCTTACTTAGCCGCGCCGCTCAGCAGCATCTCGTTCAGACGCTTGACGAAGCTGGCCGGGTCGCTCAGCGAACCGCCCTCGGCCAGCAAGGCCTGATCGAACAGGATGTTGGCCCAGTCGCCGAACAAGGTGCCCGATTCCTCGTACTTCAAGCGCGTCACCAGCGGGTGGTTCGGATTGATCTCGAGGATAGGCTTCGACTCGGGCGCGCTCTGTCCCGCAGCCTTCAGCATGCGCAGCAGATTACCCGACAACTCATGCTCGTCGGCCACCAGGCAGGCCGGCGAATCGGTCAGGCGGAACGTCACGCGCACGTCCTTGGCTTTGTCCGACAAGGCTTCCTTCATCTTGCCGACCAAGTCCTTGTACGCGCTTTCGGTCTCTTCGTGCTCCTTCTTCTCGGCCTCGTCTTCCAGCGCGCCCAGATCCAGCCCGCCCTTGGCCACCGACACCAGCTCCTTGCCTTCGAACTCGGTCAGGAACGACAGCATCCATTCGTCGACGCGGTCGGTCAACAGCAGCACTTCGACACCCTTCTTGCGGAAGATCTCCAGATGCGGGCTGTTCTTCGCGGCGACGTAGTTATCGGCCGTGACGTAGTAGATCTTGTCCTGGCCTTCCTTCAGGCGCGCGACATACTGCTCGAGCGAGACGCTCTGCTCGTCGTTCTCGTTGGCGGTCGAGGCGAAACGCAGCAGCTTGGCCAGACGGTCCTTGTTGGTCGCGTCCTCGCCGATGCCCTCTTTCAGCACCTGCCCGAATTCGTTCCAGAAGGTGACGTACTTGTCCTTTTTCTCCTGCTCTTCGGCGTTGGCCAGTTCCTCCAGCATGCCGATCACGCGCTTGGTCGAGCCGTCGCGGATCACCTTGACGTCGCGCGACTCCTGCAAAATCTCGCGCGAGACGTTCAGCGGCAGGTCGGCCGAGTCGATCACGCCCTTGACCATGCGCAGGTAGGCCGGCATCAGCTGTTCGGCGTCGTCCATGATGAACACGCGCTTGACGTACAGCTTGATGCCGCCGCGCTTGTTGCGGTCCCACAGGTCGAACGGCGCCTTGGCCGGGATGTACAGCAGCTGCGTGTACTCGCTGCGGCCTTCGACGCGGTTGTGCGTGTACGCCAGCGGCGCCTGGAAGTCGTGCGAGACGTGCTTGTAGAATTCCTCGTACTGCTCCGGCGTGATGTCCGATTTGCTGCGCGCCCACAGCGCGCTGGCCTGGTTGACGGTCTCGAATTCGTCCTTGACGACGGTTTCCTTCTTCTCGTCGTCCCACTCCTCTTTCTGCATCACGATCGGCAGCGAGATATGGTCGGAGTATTTGCGGATAATGGATTTGATCTTCCACGACGACAGCAATTCGTCCTCGCCTTCGCGCAGGTGCAGGATGATGTCGGTGCCGCGGCCGGTCTTCTCGATCTGTTCGACCGAGTAGTCGCCCTCGCCGGCCGATTCCCAGCGCACGCCCTCGGACGCGTCGGCGCCCGCGCGACGGGTTTCGACGGTGATCTTGTCCGCGACGATGAAGCCGGAGTAAAAGCCGACGCCGAACTGGCCGATCAGGGCCGCGTCCTGCTGCTGGTCGCCCGACAGCTTGCCGAAGAATTCCTTGGTGCCCGACTTGGCGATGGTCCCAAGATGCGAGATCGCCTCGTCGCGGCTCATGCCGATGCCGTTGTCCGAAATGGTGATCGTGCGGGCGGCCTTGTCGAACGAGACCTTGATCTTCAGTTCATGGTCGTTGCCGTATAGGACATCGTTGTTGATCGCCTCGAAGCGAAGCTTGTCGGCCGCGTCGGATGCGTTCGAGATCAACTCGCGCAGGAAAATCTCTTTATTCGAGTACAGGGAGTGAATCATCAGCTGCAACAGCTGTTTCACTTCAGCCTGGAAACCAAGGGTTTGCTTATCGTTATCTGCCATTTTTAGAGCCTCTAATAGTCTTAGTGTACGTGCGCGAAGTCGCACGGGTGTGGCGAAAGTGGGGATTATAAAATGGTTTTCAAGAGCAGCTTGCCATTTTCCCAACTTGCCGGCCGGCTTATTTGCCCAGTTCACGCTCCAGGAACCGCCAAACGCCCGGCTCCTGCATCGCCGCCACGTTGAGGCGCATGCGGGTCGAGGGCATCTGCGCCGGCGAGAACAGGCTGCCCGGCGCCAGCAGCAGGTTGTCGGCCATGGCGCGCTCGGTCAGCACGCTCGTGTCGCAGCCGGCGTCGGCCCACACGAACATCCCGGCCGGCGACGCCACATCGACCTTCAGGCCGACACGCTCCATCTGCCGCACCGCCTTGGCGCGGATGCCGTCGAGCCGCGTGCGCACCCGGTCCGCGTGCTTGCGGTAGGAGCCTTCGGACAGCACCTTGTACACCACCCGCTCGCCGATGTCGCTGGTGGTCAGGGTCGACAGCATCTTGCGGTCGGCCAGCCGCTCGGCCCGTTCCGCGGACGTGGCGATGAAGCCGACCCGCAGGTTGGCCGCCATCGTCTTCGAAAACCCGCCCAGGTAAATCACCCGCTGCAGCTGGTCCAGCGCCGACAACCGCGTGGCCGGCTGCACCGCGCTGCCGGGGTGCAGGTCGCAGTAGATATCGTCTTCGACGATGATGAAGTCGTGCTCCTCCGACAGCCGCAGCACCTGGAACGCCTTGGCCGCCGACAGCGAGGTCGAACTGGGATTGTGCAGCACCGAGTTAATAATATAGAGCTTGGGCTTGTGCAGCGCCGCCAGCTCGTTCAGCCGGACGATATCGGGGCCGTCGGCCAGGCGCGGGATGCCGATCACATTGGCGCCCAGCGCGGCGAAGGAGCCGAACATCAAAAACCACGCCGGGTCGTCGACAAAGATGGTGTCGCCGGGGCGGGTGAACTCGCGCGCCACCATGTCCAGCGCCTGCGTGACGCCGGCGGTGGTGACGATTTGCTCCGGCGCGGCGGCGATTTCCAGTTCGGCGAGCTTGTGCTGCAGCTGCTGGCGCAGCGGCAGGAAGCCCTGTGGCAGGCCGTAGCTTACCAGTAGATTGGGGTTCTGGCGGCTGACCGCGCGCAGCGCGTTGGCGATCGCGGCGCCGTCCAGCCATTCCGGCGGCAGCACGCCGGAGCCGGGCATCTGGTGGTGCGGCATCTGGCGGAACATATTCCGCACCAGCCAAACCACGTCGATCGGCTTGGTGTCGAGACGTGAGCGCACGGCCGCCGCCCCCGCCGCCTCGGCGCGCGCCATGGTTCCGTCGGCGGCGTTGAGCGCCATCGGCGCCCGTTCGCGCACAAAGAACCCGGCGCCCCGGCGCGACTCCAGATAGCCCGTCGCCACCAGCTTGTCGTAGCTGGCTACCACGGTGAAGGCGGAGACACCGTGGGCCGCCGCGAACGCGCGAATCGACGGCATGCGCGCCCCGCCGCGCAGCAGGCGATCGTCGATGCGCGCCGCCACCGAACGCACGATCTGGTCGATCAGCGTTTCGCCCGATGCGCGCGACAGCAATCCCACCAGCGGTCCGGCGGCGGGCCTGGGCTTGGATACGCGCGCGGCCCGACCCGGCGCCTGGGCCGTCGCCTGAACCGGCGCCTGAGCCAGCGCCGGAGCGGCGGCCAGCACGGCGACCGGCGCGGCCAGTGCGCGGGCGTGCGCGGCGGCCAAAGCCTCGTTGACCGCCTCGGCGGCGGCCGACGCTGCGGCCCCTAACAGCGATGTGCGCTTGCGTGTATTGGTCATCCCACCGTCACAGTATAAGAAATTAAGTTTAAAGTGTACTGGCACTGTACTGGGCTTTGTACCGTAGGATACACGTATCGCTTTGATAAATCCACTGGAGCCCGCATGACGCACAGCCCACCGCCCGCCACCATCGCCCCCATCCCGACGCATCGTCCGCTCGGCATCGGCGACGAGACGGCCGGCATGCTGCTTGGCCTGATCGGCGTGGCCATTTTCAGCCTCACCCTACCCTTCACCCGGCTCGCCGTTGGCGCGGCGGGCGACGCCAGCGGTCTGTCGCCGATGTTCGTGGCGCTGGCCCGCGCGCTGGTGGCCGCCGCCCTGGCCGGCGCCTGGCTGCTGTGGAAGCGCGCGCCGCTGCCGCCCCGCGCAGCACTGGCGCCGCTGGCGATGGTGGCCGTCGGCTGCGTGATCGGCTTTCCGTGGCTGACCTCCATCGCCATGCGCTCGCTGCCCGCCGCCCACGGCGCGGTCCTGATCGGCATCCTGCCGCTGGCCACCGCCGTCTTCGCGGCCCTGCTGGGCGGCGAAAAACCATCGGCGGGCTTCTGGATCATGGCCATGTGCGGCTCGGCCCTGGTGGCCGGCTTCGCGCTGCGTCAGAGCGGCGGCGGCCTGCATGCGGCCGACCTGGCGATTTTCGCGGCGGTGCTGCTGGCCGCCATGGGCTACGCCGCCGGCGGGCGCCTGTCGCAGACCCTGGGCGGGCAGCAAACCATCTGCTGGGCGCTGGTGCTGGCCGTGCCGGTGCTGATTCCCGTCGTCGGCTGGCTGTGCTGGCGCGAGGCCGGGCAAATCGCCGCCGCCGGCGCCGCCGCCTGGACCGGCTTTGCCTATGTCTCGGTGTTCTCGATGTTCATCGGTTTCTTCTTCTGGTATCGCGGCATGGCGCTCGGTGGCGTGGCGCGGGTCGGCCAGGTGCAGCTGGTGCAGCCCTTCCTGTCGCTGCTCGGTGCGGCCGTGATCCTGGGCGAGTCGCTGGAGTGGCCGACCGTGATATTTGCAATCGCCGTCATCGCCACGGTGGGCATCGGGCGCAAAATGCAGGTGAAACGCCGCTAAAACCGTGGAGTATTCTGATTTTGGCACGATTGAAGGCATCGCCTGACGCAAGAGTACAATATCGGTCTACAGTCCCACCGGATTACCGCCTACTTACTAATTGGATAAGCACATGTCTGTCTACGAAAAACTGAAAGCGCTCGATATCACCCTGGCCGCACCCGCCACCCCGGCCGCCGCCTACGTCATGTACGCGCAAACCGGCAACACGGTGTTCCTGTCCGGGCACATCGCCAAACGCGCCGACGGCAGCGTGTGGGTGGGCCAGCTGGGCAAAAATATCGACACCGCAGAAGGCAAACAGGCCGCGCGCGCCATCGCCATCGATTTGATCGGCACCCTGGAGGCGGCCGTCGGCGGCGATTTGAACCGCGTGCGCCGCATTGTCAAGGTGATGAGCCTTGTGAACTCCACTCCTGATTTTACCGAACAGCACCTGGTCACCAACGGCGCTTCCGAGCTGCTGGCCGAAGTCTTCGGCGAAGCCGGCAAACACGCCCGCTCGGCCTTTGGTGTCGCACAAATCCCGCTTGGCGCCTGCGTCGAAATCGAACTGATCGCGGAAGTCGCGTAAGCGGGCGGCGTCTTATCCGGCGCCGTTCCTTTTATAAGAGCCTGCCACAAGCGGGCTTGTTGAATTGCCCGGCCTTGCACGGCCAGGGCGCACATCTAGTGAGACATGTATGAAAATCGAAAATCCGAACCCGATCCAGTGGCGCTTCTCCGAACGCGCCGACCAGCTGCAATCGTCCTTCATCCGCGAGATCCTGAAGATCACGCAGCAGCCGGAGATCATCTCCTTCGCCGGCGGCCTGCCATCGCCGCTGACCTTCCCGGTCGACGAGATGAAGGTCGCCTTCGACAAGGTCCTGCAAAACAACGGCAAAGTGGCGCTGCAATACGGCCCGACCGACGGCTACCTGCCGCTGCGCCAGTGGATCGCCGACTCGCTGTCGACCAACGGCGCCAAAATCATCCCTGAACAGGTGTTGATGACGTCCGGCTCGCAGCAGGCGCTCGACCTGCTGGGCAAAGTGCTGATCGACGAAGGCAGCCGCGTACTGGTCGAGACGCCGTCCTACCTGGGCGCGCTGCAGGCCTTCTCGGTCTACCGTCCGGAATTCAAATCGGTCGACACCGACGAACATGGCCTGGTGCCGTCGTCGCTGGACCCGGTCGCCGCCGGCGCGCGCCTGCTGTACGCGCTGCCGAACTTCCAGAACCCGACCGGCCGCACGCTGTCCGTCGAGCGCCGCCTGGAACTGGTCGAGACCTGCGCCCGTCTGGGCCTGCCGCTGATCGAGGATGATCCATACGGCGCCTTGAGCTACAAGGGCGATCCGCTGCCGAAGATGGTGGCGATGAATCCTGAAGGCGTGATCTACATGGGTTCCTTCTCCAAGGTCCTGACGCCGGGCATCCGCCTGGGCTACGTGGTGGCCCCGTTGCCGCTGGTGCGCCGCCTGGAGCTGGCCAAGCAGGCCGCCGACCTGCACACCTCGCAGCTGACGCAGATGGTGGTGCATGAAGTGATCAAGGACGGCTTCCTCGAGCAGCACATCCCGAAAATCCGCACCTTGTACGGCAACCAGTGCCAGGTCATGCTCGATGCGATGGCCCAGTATTTCCCGGCCGGCGTCGAGTGGACCAAGCCTGAAGGCGGCATGTTCATCTGGGTCACACTGCCGAAGCACATCGACGCCATGAAGCTGCTGGACGAGGCGATCGCGCAGAAGGTCGCCTTCGTACCGGGTTCGCCGTTCTACGCCAACGAACCGGAAACCAACACCTTGCGCCTGTCGTTCGTAACCGTGCCGCCGGAACGCATCCGCACCGGCATCGAGATCCTCGGCAAACTGATCGCCGCCAAGATCTAAGGCGTTTCCCAGTATCCTCCCGTGGGCGGCGATCGCCGCCCACGCGCCCCTTCTTGTCTCCCCTGCAAAAAAAAGCACGGTCCCTTCTGGCTATTGGGCCGGCATCGCTTCAACCCTGAAGCATCCTTCCAAAAACATGCGCTGAATGTTTACATATCAGGCGGGCAACGCGGTATGATTTGAATGGATAGTCACTTGGTAAGGCAAGAATTTGTTCATGCGTGTACAAACTTCCCCAGCTCGCCCCTTGCGCCGCGCGCCCGCGCGATTGCGGCCGCATGCCAAAACGATCCATCGGGTTAAAGGCGACGCGCAATGAACCCCGCCAGTTCCGGCTTGACCACGCGGCGCGACGCCGCCATCCTGATCGTCGATGACGCGCCGGAGAATCTTGCCGTTCTGCGCAAGCTGATGGTCGAACAGGGCTACCAGACCTTTGTCGCCACCTCCGGCGAGCGGGCGCTCAAGATCGCGCGCCGCGTCCATCCGGACCTGATCCTGCTCGACGTGGCGATGCCGGGAATGGACGGACTCGAAACCTGCCGCCAGCTCAAAAGCCATACCGCCACGCAGCGCATTCCCGTCATTTTCATGAGCGCCAGGACCGACACCGACGACGTGGTGGCCGGCTTCGACATCGGCGCCGTAGACTACATCGGCAAGCCGCTGCGCCTGGCCGAAGTGAGCGCGCGCGTGCGCACGCAACTACAAATCCGCAGCAACAGCGAAACCCAGGAAGAACAGGCCGAGCGCCTGCGCACCATCGTCAACAACATGGCCGAGGGCCTGTTGATCATCGAGGCGGACGGCCGCATCCAGTTCACCAATCCGGCCTGCGACAAATACCTGGGCTACCAGGAGAACGAGCTGGCCGGGCGCGCGATCTCGGAGCTGCTCAATCCCCTGGTGGCGCAGGAATACCTGGAATACTTCGCCCGCTACGCCGCCTCGCCGGAGATGGCGCATAGCCACGGCACGCGCGAGGTGATCATCCGCCACCGCAACGGCAGTTCGGTGTGCATGGACCTGACGCTCACGCCGATGTACCTGCGCCAGCCGCTGTTTATCGGCCTGCTGCACGACATCACGCACCACAAGCAGTCGGAGGACGCGCTGCAGCGCGCCGCCATGGTCGATCCGCTGACGCAGATCGCCAACCGGCGCCACTTCGACAGTTTCCTGGAAAAGGAGTGGCAGCGCTCCATGCGCAGCGGCCAGCCGCTGTCGCTGGTGGTGCTGGACGTCGACCACTTCAAACTATACAACGACACGCTGGGCCATCCGGCCGGCGACGCCTGCCTGCAGCGGGTGGCGGCCGCCATCGCCTCGCACGCGCTGCGCCCCACCGACCTGGCGGCGCGCTACGGCGGCGAGGAATTCGTGCTGCTGTTCGCCGAGACGGGCGCCGAAACGGCCGCCATGATGGCCGAGGCGATCCGCGCCCACATCGAGGCGCTGCGCATTCCGCATCCGCGTTCGACGACCTCCGGCTGGCTGACCGTCAGCATTGGCGTGGCCACCATCCACCCGCACCAGCTGGACAACACGGAATCGCTGTTTGTCGCCGCCGACCGCGCGATGTACGTCGCCAAGGAAGGCGGGCGCAACCAGGTGCAGTCGACCAGCGGCGGCGCCGCGCTGGAAGCGGTCAAGGCGCTGGTGACGCGCTGACCCTGACCGCCCCCCGAAGCGCCTTCAATCCGAGCGGCACGCTGACGGCCAGCGCCAGCAGCGAGGACATGATCAGGCCCACGCCGCCGGCATCCTGGAACAGCTCCCCCGCGCCGACGGTGCCCACCGCCACGGCGGCGAACGTCACCACCACCGATTGCGACAGCAGGCTGCCATCGCGATCCTGCGCCGAGATAAAGCTGTTCAGGACCGCCATGATGGCGTAGAAGGCCATGTTCAACATCAGTTGGCCGGCGAAGAACAGCACCACGCCGTCGGCGGTGAAAAAGCAGGCGACCGACGCGAACATCACCAGCAATGCGCCCATGACGGTCAAACCGCGCCGCGCCGCCAGCGCCGGTATCGCCGGCACCACCGCGCCGAAGAAACCGAGCAGCGACGACACGGCCAGCAAGGTGCCTATCGTCGGCAGCGACAGGCCGATACGCTCGCCCTGCAGCGCCGATACCGCCCACACGCCGGCCTGCACGCTGTAGACGCCGACGAACACGCCCCACGCCAGCCATACGCCGGCGCCGACGCGGCGCCGGCCGGCGCCGGATTTCCCGGACAGCGGCGGACGCGCCGGCACCAGCGCCGGTATGCGCACGGCCGCCACGCCCAGCACCGCCGCCAGCAGGGCAAGGCCGATCCAGATTCCGTCGCCCGCCGCCATATCCGGCAGCAGAGAGACCAACGTGAACACGCCGGCCACCGCAAGTCCAGACGCCAGCAGCACCACGCCCCACAACCGCTCGGCGTCGCGGTGGCAGGCCAGGCAAATGCCGACCATGACGATCATCTGCGCTTCGCAGACGCCGACCACCAGCCGCAACGCGCCGAACAGCGGTGTGGACAGCGTCAAAGCGGTCAGGATCTGGCATAGCGCCAGCAGCACCAGGGCCACGGCGGTGCATCGGGCCGGCCAGCGGCGCGACATCGGCGGCAGCAGGATGCAGCCGGCCAGCATGCCGACCATCTCGACGCCGGTCATCAACGTGGCCTGGCCCTCGTCGAAATGCAGCCGTGCCATCGTGTTGGTCACCAGCAGCGGCATCATGGTGGTGCCGCCTATGCCGAGCGCCCACGCGGATGACAGTATCAGGGTCGAAGCGGCCGTGGTTTTCACGGCGGCGACGTCGATATCGGGCAGGGGCGCTGCGGGGGTGGTGGTCATCGCTGGTCCATGGTGATGGCGGCACGATTTGCCGTGATCAAAGCATACGACGGATACCAGGGAGGACGGGGCCAAAGCGGCCAAAAACGACACCCGCACGGCCATTTAACACGCATCGACGCGCCGGCGCGTAAATCCTGTGCTAGCCTCGTTCATCAATTTGAAGGAGTGGCCCATGCCGGCAACACCGCACCTCCCCGACGCCGAGGCCGACGTTCCACCCCATGTCATTCGCCAGGTGTTGCAGCTGTTGGCCAGCCGTGGCCATTCGGTCGAAAGGCTGTGCAAGGGGCTGGGATTCACGCCGGAGAATCTGCGCGACGCCGGGTTCCGCGTCTCCTACCGCCAAACCAGCATGCTGGTGCGGCGCGCCATGCAGCGCTGGGGCGATCCGGCCATGGGCATCGCCACCGGCGCGCGGCAGACGGTGGTGTGTTTCGGCCTGCCTGGCCTGGGCATGCTCACCTGCCCCACCCTGGGCGAGGCGCTGCTCTACCTGATCAAGTATCAGCGCGCGGCGGGCACCCTGGTCATCAACGAACTGGCCGTCATCGACGAGCGCAATTTCATGATCGAAGCGGCCACCCGTTTTCACGATCCGGAGCTGGAACCGTTCTTCATCGAGGAGATTTTCGTCAGCGGCGTGGAGGTGGCGCGCGCGATGGTCGGCTCGCACGTGCGCCCGTCCCGGCTCGAGCTGCGCTATCCCCGTCCGGCCTACGCCAGCGCCTACAACGAATACTTCCGCTGTCCCGTGGTATTCAATGCGCCCCTCAATCGGCTGATCTGCGACATGTCCTGGTACCACTGTCCCTTGCCGACGCATGACAGCTTTATGCAGGAAAGCCTGCAGGCGCAGATCGACCAGTTGCTGTCGATCGGCACGCCACGCAACGATCTGGTGGAATCGATCATGAACGTGCTGCGCGCCTCGGTCGACGAGATGCCAGGGCTGGCGGAGACCGGGGCGGCGCTTAACATGAGCGAGCGTACGCTGCGCCGCCGCCTGGCGGAACTGGACACGTCCTACCAGCGGCTGGTGGACCAGGTCCGCTACGAATGCGCGCTCGATCTGCTGAGGCGCAGCGCGATGTCCCTGGTCGATATCGCGATGGCGACCGGCTTCACCGACGCCCGTAACTTCCGCCGCGCTTTCAAGCGCTGGTCCGGCATCCTGCCGAACCAGATAAGGCAAGGCGTGCCCGCCCCACGGCTGCTGATACCGGAACGGGCGCCCTGACCGGCAGAGCAACGACGGTCAGGGAATCTCCCACTTTCCGGCGCGCAGCACCACCAAACCGCGCCGGCGCAGCGACTCCAGATAGCGCGCGTGGCCGCGCACCCCTTTTTTGCGGAACAGCGGTATCAGCTTGGGCAGCATGTTCGGCACCAGCATCGCCAGCCTCACCGTCCACGATTCACTGACACGCGGATAGCGTTCCAGGCATGGGCTGTCCAGCATCCGCATGACCTGGCGTGCGACGTCCTCCGGCTGCTGCGGCGGGTCCATGAACTGCAGCGTGTTGCCGCCGTCGATCGCCTCGCGCATCAGCATCTGGGTTTCGGTCGCCGACGGCAGCACGCTACCGACGTGCACGCCGTGGCGCTCGCGGTCCAGCCCCAGGCACAGCATCGCGCCGCGCAGACCGAACTTGGTGGCCGAATAGATGCCGGTTTCCGGCAAGGGGAAGATCCCGCCCAACGACACGGTATTGATCACGCGGGCGTCGCCGGCGCGCTGCAAGGCACCAAAGGCCAGCCGGGTCAGCACGATCGGCGACAGCAGGTTGATATTCAATTCCGCCAGAATGTGATCGACCGATCGCTCCTCGAAATGCCCGGTGCCGGTCATGGCGGCGTTGTTGACCAGGATGTCGAGCCGGCCGAAGCGCTCCTCGATAAAGGTCAGCAAATCTGGCAGTTTGTTCAAGTCATCCAGATCGACCCGCACGCCCACCGCCGCCGGCCCCAGCGCCGCCGTCGCGCGATCCAGCGCCGCCTGGTCGCGGTCGGCCAGCACGCAGGTGATGCCGCGCTCGATGAAGCCGCGGCAGATCGCCCGGCCGATGCCGCCCGCGCCGCCCGTGACCAGGGCCACCCGCTCCGCCCGGCCGGCGTTCGTTGTTCTCGCCATGTGTATTCCTCTTGTGGTCTTAGTGACTTTTATGGCCGGCCGCGCCCAGCTGCATCCAGATGGTCTTGGTCTCGGTGTACTGGTCGTGGGCCAGCAGCGATTTTTCGCGTCCGCCGAAGCCCGACTCCTTATAGCCGCCGAACGGCACGCCGGTATCGCCTTCCGAAAAACAGTTGATCGACACCGTGCCGGCGCGGATGGACTTCGCCACCCCGTGGGCCGAATCGAGGTTGCTCGTGTAGACCGACGACGCCAGGCCGTAGCTGGTATCGTTGGCGATGGCCACGCCCTGGGCCAGGTCGTTGAACTCCATTACCGACAGCACCGGCCCGAATATCTCCTCGCGCGCGATCGTCATCGACGGCAGCACGCCATCGAAAATGGTCGGCTCGACGAAGCTGCCGCCGCTGTCCTGGCGTACCTGGGCGCCGCCGTGCACCAGCCGCGCGCCCTGCTCCCGGCCGTCGGCGATATACCCCAGCACACGCCGCATGTGTTCCGGCTCGATCAGCGCGCCGACACGGGTGGCCGGATCGAGCGGGTCGCCGACGGTCCACTCATCGAAGGCCCGCTTGACCTCCTCCAGCAACTCGTCCTTGCGCGAACGGTGGACGATCAGGCGCGAACCTGCGCTGCAATTCTCACCCTGGCAGAACAACGCGCCGGTCGCGACCTGTTGCGCCACACGCGGCAGGTCGAAAGCGTCCGCCAGCACCAGCGCCGGGCTCTTGCCGCCGCATTCCAGCACCACCCGCTTCAGGTTCGACTCGGCCGAGTATTTCAGGAACAGCCGTCCCACCTCGCCCGAACCGGTGAAGCTGATGCAGTCGATGTCACGGTGCCGGCCCATCGCCTGGCCCACGGTTTCGCCGTAACCCGGCACGATATTGAGCACGCCGTCGGGAATACCCGCTTCCAGCGCCAGGCGGCCCAGCATCAGCGCCGTCAAGGTGGTCTGCTCAGCCGGTTTGATGACGAGCGAGTTGCCGCTGGCGAGCGAGGGGCCGATCTTCCATCCCGCCAGGTAGATCGGAAAATTCCACGGCAGGACCGCGCCCACTACGCCGATCGGCTCGCGCACGATCATCGCCACCACGTCCGGCGCGGTCGGCGCCACCTGGTCGTACAGTTTGTCGGCCGCCTCGGCGTGCCAGCGCAGGCTCTCGATCATGTCGGGCAGGTCGGCCGACAGCGCGTCGCGTATCGGCTTGCCCGAGTCCAGGCTCTCCATCAGCGCCAGCGTTTCCAGATTGACCTCGACCAGATCGGCCAGCCGCAGAAGCACCTTTTTGCGATGCTTGGGCGAGGCGCGCGACCAGTGGCCGTTATCGAAGGCGCGACGTGCCGAATCGACCGCCAGGTCCACGTCGGCCTCGCCGCAGCTGGCGATGCTTGCCAAACGGGCGCCGTCAGCGGGATTGACGGTGTCCAGGCGATTGCCGGAGACGGCGTCGACGAAGCGTCCGCCGATCAGGGCGCGGGTTTCGAATTCCAGTCCAGCGGCCAGCCGCCGGTAGTACTGCAGTGTCTTATCCATCTTCATCCTCAAGCCGCTGCGCGCAAGCCAGCCGCGGACCGCGAGGCGGCCACGCTGTCGCGCAGGTTGTCGTAGTAGGTTTCGCTCAATTCCGGCCACCCCATTTTCCTGCGCAGCCGCTTCAGATACGATTTGAGCGCGTGCGCCTCCAGATAGACTTCGTGCCGCTGCGACTTGACGAATTTGAGTCCGCCCGACAGATCCGGGTCGTCGCTGGCGATGAGCGCGTCGAAAGGACTGTCCTTGCCGGGGTTGTCCACCTGGTCGCGCAGGTAGGCGGCGATCATGAACGCCTCGGTGTCGAACAGCTTGTAGGCGCTGGAGTTGGTTTCGACATAGCCGATGCCGAACAGGTTGCGGTGATCGCGGCTGAACATCGACAGATACAGCTGTGGCCTGCCGCCGCGCCACTCGAAGTATTCGCCGGCGTATTTGCAGCTCCACTTGTAGCCGGTGGCGTATACCACCAGATCGAGCGCCTCGCGGCTGCCGTCCTTGAAGACGACGTCGTCGCCGTCGTAGTGCGAGATGTCCGGCTTGACCGCGATGTTCCCGTGCTGGAGATTGTGCAGCAGCTGGGAGTTGAGCAGCGGATGGCTCTCGAACAAGCGATGGTCCGGCTTGGGCAGGCCGAAGCGCGTCAGGTCGCCGGTGAATATTTTCAACAGCACGCTCATGACAGGGCGCGCGATCCAGATCGGCAGCGGCGGCCCGCTCTCGCCCACCTGGTCGGCGGGAAGCCCGAACAAATGCTTGGGGATGAAGTGGTAGCCGCGCCGCATGCTGATGAACGCCTTGTCGGCCCGGGTAGCGGCGTCGCAGGCGATGTCCGCGCCGGAGTTGCCTGCGCCGACGATCATCACCCGCTTGCCCTTGAATTCATCGCTGCTTTTGAAGGTGACCGAATGGCGGATCTCGCCGTTGAACCGGCCTTTGATCTCGGGCATGTTCGGGTCCCAGTTGCAGCCGGTGGCGCAGATGACCGCCAGATAGCGCCGGCGCGCGCCGTCGCCCAAGGTCACCACCCACTTGCCGTCAGGTTCCTTGCGCACGTCCCGCACGGGGGTGTTGAAGCGGATCGCCTCGCGCAGGCCGAAGGCGTCGGCATAACTGCGCACGTAGCTTAATATTTGCTGGTTGGTCGGATAGTCGGGATAGGACTTCGGCATCGGAAAACCGATGAAGCCCGACAGGTCGCGTGACGAGATGAAGTGCGCCGATTCATAAATCGGGCTGCCGGGATTGTGCATGTCCCAGATGCCGCCCACGTCCGAGTGACGTTCGAACTGCTCGTACGGCAGCTTCATGCCTTTCAGGGCGCGGGCAGCCGACAAGCCGCCGGGCCCCGCGCCGATCACGCAGACGGCGCTGCCGCAGTCGATAACCTGGTCTGTCCGCTCCTGTACCCGTTCTTGTCCCATCTTGGTCTCCTGTCGTTGTTTGTGCGAACCCATTGTGCAAACAAAGTGGCCGCCGCACGGGGGCCAAAGGGACAGGCAGGGAGCTTTTCCGGCCAACGCCGCCTTCCGGGCGCTCACGCAACACCGGAGCCTGTTTGGCCACGCCGGCGTCCTTCGGTGTCCGATCCAGCCCCTCTGCGGGCCCGGCGCACGACTACATTCGATGACAGAAGCTTAAAAAAATGACCAGTTCGTCAGACCAAACATAACAACGGGAGATATCGTGAAGACAAACGAAAAACAGGCGCCGTCCAAGCGCAAGGTCGTCTCGCACACGCTGGCGCGCAGCATCGCCGTGGCATTCGCCGGCACCGCCGCCGTGCCCCTGGCCGCGCTGGCGCAGGACGACATACAGAAGGTGGTCGTCACCGCGCAATCGCGGTCGCAATCGGCGCAGGAAGTGCCGATCTCGATGGAGGTCGTAACGGCCAGGGACATCCGCAACCTCGGCGCCAAAAACCTCGGCGATTTAAACGGTTATCTTCCCGGCCTGGAGGTGGAAGCCACCCAACCCACGCAGCCGATCTTCGGCATACGCGGCGTGCAGGCGGGCGACTTCGGCATCGGCACCGACATGCCGGTCGGGATCTATGTGGACGGGGTCTATGCCGGCAAGACCGGCGGCGCGCTGATGAACTTCATCGATATCCAGCGCGTCGAAGTGCTCAAGGGGCCGCAAGGGACGCTATTTGGCCGTAACAGCGCCGCCGGCGCGATCTCCATCGTCACCAACGAGCCGGATCAGACGTTCGACATGAACGGCCACCTCAAGGTCGGCGATTACGGCCGCGTCAATGTGGATGCGATGGTCAACGCGCCGCTGGCGGACAACACGGCGGCGCGCCTGGTCTTCGTGCGCGCAGGGAGCGACGGGTGGGTGCGCAATGCCACCACCGGCGAACGCACCGCCGGCGACAAGTCGTGGGCCACGCGGCTCGCGCTCAAACAAAAAATCAGCGATGCGACGTTGAACCTGACCCTGGAACACGAGCAACTGCGCCAGAAAGGCTGGCCGGCTTTCGGCGTGGTCAAGGACCCGGCGCTGCCGTTCGCCGGCTTCACTGGGGTCTACGACGCCGCCTATGTGGCCAACTTCGTCGATCCGCGCAAGGCGCCGCTGGAGAACGACACCAGCGGCAGCGAGCGCCGCACCTTCGATGGCGCCACACTGCGCGCCGAGCTGCCGCTGGGCGGCCTCACACTGCGCTCCATCACCGCCTACCGCACCTTCTCCACCTACAACCTGACCGACAACGACGGCACCGCCCGCAGCGGCTTTTCGCTGGCGAACACGGATCAGAAAAAATCCTACAACTGGCAGCAGGAATTCAAGCTGTCCGGTAAAACCGAACACCTGGACTGGATCGCCGGCGCCAGCTTCTACGACAACCGCGAACGGCAATCCTCGACCGCCCTGCTCAACACCGCGACCCTGGACAACGTCAGCCTGCTCGGTGGCGGCAACGCCGACCTGGCGGGCTTGTTCGGCGCTCTGGGACAGGCCGGCATTCCCGGCGTCGACGCGTCATCGAACTTCCCATGGGGCGAGACCACCCACAACTACCTGCGCACACGCGCGTTCTCGGTCTACCAGGACGTGATCTGGCACGCCACACCGTCCACCAACCTGACCCTGGGCCTGCGCTGGAGCCGCGACCGCAAGAACATGGAATGGCACGTGCCGGGGCGCGAGTCGCCTGCACTGGACGAGCTGCTCAACACCTACGGTCCGCTGGCGGGATTGGACGCTTCCGCGCTGCCGTCGAACCAGATCTTCTATGCGGCCGGACAGCTGGCGGCCACGCCGGTCCACTCGACCAAAAGCTGGACCGACTGGAGCCCGCGCCTGGTGCTGGACCATAAGCTGACGCCCGACCTGCTGCTGTTCGCATCCCTTTCCAAAGGTTATCAGGCCGGCGGGTTCAATGTCTTCACGCCGCCGAATGCGGCATCGCCCAACGCCAAAGAGCGCGACCCAAGCTACGACCCCGAGAAAATGACCAATCTGGAGCTGGGCTTCAAGCTGTACGTCCCCGCCATCAAGGCCACCCTCAACGGCTCCGTGTTCGCCTACCGCTTCAAAAACCTGCAGGACATCAAGCTAGGCGGCACCGGCCCCATACCTACCTACAATGTGGTCAACAGCGACCAGCAGGCCAAGGGACTCGATCTCGATGGCCGCATCCGGGTATCGCCGAACCTGACGCTGTTCGCGGGGCTGGAGCTGATCGACCAGACCTATAAGCGCTACCGCACCACCGACGACAGCGGCGCCGCGCTCGACCTGTCCGGCCAAACGGTCGGCACGCCCACCTTCAACGGTATGGGCGGCGTCAATGCCAGCTGGGAGGCGCTGGGTGGCCGGATCAGCACCACCCTGCAAGGCACCTACCAAAGCAAGGCGCGCTGCAACGACGACACGCGCGCGCTGCAATGCTTGCACGCGCCGGCATTCCGCACCGGCGAGGCGCGCACCAAGGCCGACTTCCGCCTGGGCTGGGACAACGCCAACGGCAAATTCGGTATCGCCCTGCTGGTGAATAACCTGTTCGACAAACAGTATGTGCACACGCTGGACGGCCAGACCAAGCCATTCGGCCTGCCGTACGCCATCGTCACGCCGCCGCGCACCGTCTCGCTGGAGTTAAGGGGCAGCCTGTAGGCCTTTAGATGGCGCTGCCCTCTACCCGCACGAAGGGGCCGATGCAGCGCTCCATGCTGCGCTCCACGCACATCAGGAACATGTCGCCGCCGGGATGAAACAGCAGGTAGTTGGTGACAGAGCGCCCCGGCTTGGTGATCTGGCCAGTGCAATCGGGCTTGCCGTTGTCCTTGACGATGGTGTCGACCGATTTGTAGAAGCCCTGCTTGTCCGGCTGGTCGGCGATGACGTAGGTCGATTCGGCCACCTCCTCGTT
The DNA here is from genome assembly GCF_979258245.1 of Duganella sp. AC917. Classification (NCBI taxonomy): domain Bacteria; kingdom Pseudomonadati; phylum Pseudomonadota; class Betaproteobacteria; order Burkholderiales; family Oxalobacteraceae; genus Duganella; species Duganella sp. AC917. The sequence continues at coordinate 714,962 of NZ_OZ409848.1, read as the reverse complement.
GCTGAACACCAGCGTGCTGCCGTCGCCGCGCACGCGGTAGGTCTCGCTGCAGGAGCCGTCGGGCAGCGTGATTTTCCAGATGCCGACATACGGATGATCGCGCCGCACCGGCGCGGCGCTGGCCGTCGTCGTCCCGCCGGCCAGGGCCAGGGCCAGCGATGCCGCGAGTGTGACCTTCAAGGCGGCCGCCCGAAAAAGAGGTTCTCTCATCATTGCACACCCCACGCCAGGTTGTTTTGTCATTATGCTATTAAAGCATAAACGTGCGCCGGTCAAAGCTCGTTTCCCCAAGTATATAATTATCGGATTGATACTCGATCATGGGGAACGAATGCTATCGCATGTCTACACCGGCACCAACGATTTCGAACAAGCTTTCGGCTTTTATCGCGCGGTGATGGACACGCTCGGCATGCGGCTGCGCTTCAGCGATCCGGTCAAACCATGGGCGGCGTGGATGCCGGCCGAAGGCGGAAGGCCGCTGTTCATTATCGGCACACCGCATGACGGCCAGCCGGCGGGATGCGGCAATGGCCAGATGATCGCCCTGATGGCGCCATCGCGCGACGCGGTCGACCGCGCCCACGCGGCGGCGTTGGCGCATGGAGGCCAATGCGAGGGGCCTCCGGGGCTGCGTCCGCAATACCACGACAACTACTATGGCGCCTACTTCCGCGACCCGGAGGGGAATAAACTGGGCGTCGTTTGCCACGACGCCGTCGGTCCTTGATACAAAATTAAGCCAGGGCCTCCTTGGCCGCTTCCTCGGGCGTCAAGCCGTCGTAGAACTGATCGGTGAACCATTCGACCTGTTCTTCGATGTGATCCTGCGCCTCGGCCACCGTCGCGCCACCTTTGACCAGGAAACCTTCAACTTCGATACACCAGTTGATCAACTCCAGGGTTTCCGGATCCAGTTCCTCTTTTTTCTTTGCCATGATTTACCTCTACATCGGGTGGGTACGAGCCGCCAGTGTAACAGGCGGCAGGCTTACTTCTCCGGGTACAGCACCACCTGCACATAATTATTCATGTCGAAGTAGCGCTTGGCCGCCTCCTTCAGGTCCGACGGCTTGAGCGCCTGCACGCGCTCTTCGTACTTCAGGATATCCTCCGGATTGCTGTTGTTGAAGAAGGCATTTTGCAGGGACGCCATCCAGTAGCCGTTCTCGCGCATGCCCTTTTGGTAGCCCTTGAACCAGGCCGACTTGACCTTGTTCAGGTCCGCCTCGTCGGCGCCGTCCTGCTTGATCTTCTCGATCTCGGCAAAGGTCGCGGCGATCACCTTGTCGACATTCTCCGGCGCGCACGGCAGATTGGCGCTGATAGAGTAGTTCCCGTACGGGATGCGGTTCAGCGAGCCGTTCATGCCGCCGCTGTAGATCACGCCCATCTTCTCGCGCAGCACCTCGATCAGTTTAATGTTCAGCACTTCGATCAGCGCCTGCAGCCGCATGCGTTCCTCGCGCGAGTATTGGGCCTCGCCGGTGAACGACAGCGAAATCGTACTCTTAGGATCGGCGCCGGCGCGCACTTCTTTCTTGACCACGCCCCGTACCGGACGCACGCCTTCATCCCTGAAGGCCACCGGAATCTCGGCGGTCGGCAGGCTGGCCAGATAGGTGGCGATCAGCGGTTTAATTTTCTCGACATCGAAGCTGCCAACAATGAAGAAAGTGAAATCACGCGCGCTGGACAAACGGCTTTTGTAGATCTCCATCACGCGGTCCAGCGTCAGCTGGTCGAAGTCCGCCGGCTTGGCGGCGCGCAGCACGCGCGGGTTGTTGTTGTAGATCGTCGCGGTGATCGTGTCGTAGAACACCGACTCGGGCCGCGCCATATTGTTCTGCGCCAGTTCGCGCTGGCGGTCGACGTAGGCGCTGTAAATGGCCTCGTCCTTGCGCGGCTGCGTCATTTGCAGATAGGCCAGCTGCAGCATCGACTCGACATCGTCGCTGCCGGAACCGCCGCCCACCGATTCGTTGAGCGAACTAACGCTGGCCTGCGAGCTTACGCTTTTCCCGGCCAGGACTTTCACCACGTCGTTCGGCGTGTAGTTCAATATGCCCATCTGGCCGACGATGCTGCTGGCATAGTGGGCCGCGAAAATATCCTTATTGTCGAACAGCGACCACCCGCCGTAGCGCAGGCCGGCCATCATCACCTGATCGTTATTGAAGTCGGTCGGCTTGAGCACCACCTTGACGCCGTTGCTCAAGATGAGCTCCGTGGTGCCGATTTTCGCGTTGACGGTCTGCTTGACGATGGTGCCCGGCTTCGGCAGCACAGGCATCAGCTGGCTGGCGTAGACTTTCTCCTCCTGCGCCTTGACGCTGATTTTTTCGGCGGCGTTGGCGATGGCCACCAGATCGGCAGCCTTGGGCGCCGGCACGCCGGCCTTGTCCACGCCCGTGTAGACCACCAGTTTGCTCTGGTTGTCCGGGATCGCGACTTTGACGGCCGCATTCACTTCGGACAGCGAGATCTCCGGAATGAGCTCGCGCGCATAGCGGTATTCGGCGGCGATGCCCGGTATCGTTTCATCCTCGAGGAAATGGCGGATATATTCGGCCGCGTAACCTGCCGAATCGGATTTATCGCGCTCGTTGTACAGATTTTCGTAGGTACGCAGGATGCCTTTCTTGGCCCGCTCCACTTCGGAGGCGGTAAAGCCGTACTGGCGCGCGCGCTCGTCCTCCTCCACCAGCGCGTTGATGGCTGGCGTGACACCGCCCTTGCCCAGCACCGCGCCGGCGCCGAACGAGCGGTAGCCGCGCACGATCTTGTTCATGCCGCTGCCGCCTTGCAGGAACGGCGGATTGGCCTGCTGCGTCAATTCGTACATGCGCTGGCTGAGAATAAAGCTGTACAGGCTTTCGATCAGCTTCTGGCGGTAGTCGGCCAGCGTCGCGCCGGCCGGCCAGGGCTGGATCGGATAGCGGATATAGACCGAGTTGCTACTGACTTCCTTGTCGGTGAAGACGATGCCTTCCGACTCCTGGCGTTCCGGTATCTTGGCGTATTCGCGCGGACGCGGATTGGCCGGGTTCTTCAACTTGCTGAAATGCTGTTCGATCAGCTTCTGCGCCGCTTCCGGCTCAATGTCGCCGACCACCACCACCGCCATCAGGTCCGGACGATACCAGTCGCGATAAAAGCGCTTGATGGCGTCATACTTGAAGTTCTTGATGATGTCTTCTTTACCAATCGGCATGCGCTGCGCGTAGCGCGAGCCATTGAGCACCTTCGGCAGCAGCACCTTGTTCATGCGATCGTCCACACCCTTGCCCATGCGTAGCTCTTCAAGCACGATGCCACGCTCGCTGTCGATGTCTGCGTTATTGAATGACAAGCCGTGCGCCCAATCCTCCAGTACCTGGAAGCCCTGCTCGACGACCTCCTTTTTGTCGGTCGGTATCGGCAGGATGTAGACGGTTTCGTCGAAGCTGGTGTAGGCGTTCAAGTCCGCGCCGAACTTCACACCGATCGACTGCAGATACGATACCAGCTCGTTGCGCTTGAAATTGGTGGAGCCATTGAAGGCCATATGCTCGGTGAAGTGGGCCAGCCCTTGCTGGTCGTCGTCCTCGAGGATCGAACCGGCTTTGACGACCAGCCGCAGTTCCAGCTTCTTCTCGGGACGTGAGTTCTTCTGCACGTAATAAGTCAGACCGTTTGCCAGCTTGCCAACCTTGACCTGGGGCCCGATCGGCAGCACATCACTTAGTTTGAGCGGGGGCTCCTTGACCTGCCCCCCGACTTGGCCCTGGCCCTGCGCCAGGAAGGAAAACGACAGCAGCAACGCCCCGGACAGCACCTGCAATTTAATCAATTTCATTCGGCAGACAGTCAATAATCAGAAAAAGCTACCTTACACCGAAAATCCTGATTTGGGCTAGAATCCTTGTTCGCCTGCCAGCCGGCAGGCGCTAACTTACGTCTTCGGGGCGGGGTGCGATTCCCCACCGGCGGTAAGGCCAGCGATGGTCAAGCCCGCGAGCGCCCTTCCGGCCTGCCGGAAGGGGTCAGCAGATTTGGTGTGATTCCAAGGCCGACGGTATAGTCCGGATGAAAGAAGATGTGCGGTGACGCGGCCTGCCGCCCGAGCGATCGGTGCGGCGGGCCGCGCGGTATTCGCTTGCCCTGTCGCGTTTTTCGCTATTGCGAGGAGCGTTCCACCATGTTTGACCAAGTATCCGCTGTATTGCACCACTCCCACCACTCCCCCTCCTCCCTGGTTTCGGACGATCTGGAAGGCCGGATCGCCGCCGCGCTGGAGGCCATGCGCACCGGCGTGCCGGTGATCCTGCTCGACGATTTCGATCGCGAAAACGAAGCGGACCTGATCGTCGCCGCCGAAAAAGTCACCGTTCAGTCGATGGCGTTGATGATCCGCGAATGCAGCGGCATCGTTTGCCTGTGCCTGAGCGCCGACAAGGTGCGTGCGCTGGAGCTGCCGCCGATGGCCGCCGACAACGGCAGCCGTTACGGCACGCCGTTCACGGTCTCGATCGAAGCGCGCGAAGGCGTGACCACCGGCGTCTCGGCGGCGGACCGCGTGACGACGATCCGCGCCGCCATCGCCGCCGACGCCCAGCCGGGTGATCTCGTGCATCCCGGCCATGTATTCCCGTTGCGGGCGACACCGGGCGGCGTACTTGCGCGCAAGGGCCATACCGAAGGCTCGGTGGACCTGGCCGCGATGGCGGGACTGCGGCCGGCGGCCGTGCTGTGCGAGTTGATGAACCCCGACGGCACGATGATGCGCGGCGCCGAGATCGAACGCTTCGCAGCGCTGCACGCCATGCCGATATTAACGATCGCCGAAATGATCGAGTGGCGCAAGGCCAACAACATCTGATTCACGACGGCCAGACGTAGAGCGGATTAGGCGGAACGCCGTAATCCGCCATTCCGTGAGCCGCCGGTAGCGCATCCATGCGCACCCTAAGCTTAACGAATCTGCGGCTTCACATATAAATACACCAGCGCCAGCGCCGCCGCATACGCGCACGACACCAGGCAGAAAGCCGCCGGCAACCGCCAGGCCCAGTCCTCCGTCACGTGCAACACGGTCCCCATCATCGCCACACCAACCAGCGCGCCGATCTGACGATTGGCGTTCAGCGCCGCAGCCGCGCTATTCGCGTGCGCCTTGCCCGCGACCAGCATCACCGTCGCCGTCATCCCCGGAATCGCGATGCCGATGGCGACGTTCATCACGATAATCCCTAGCACCAGCAACCAGTAAGGCGTCTGTGGCGACAAACCGGCAAGCATCACCAGCGCCGCACCCAAGCCAACCGCCAGCCCATACAACATCGGCGGTCGCGTACCCACCCGCGCCACGATGGCGCCCGACGTCAGATTCCCGACGGCGAACGCGCCCATCATCGGTATCAGCTTCAATCCCGTGTCCAGCGCATCCGCCCCACCCTGCTGAATATAGAGGCTAAGCAGGAACAACTGCCCAAACACCGCGAAGTTGATCAGGAAGCCGACACCATTGGCCGCCGCGAAGGCCGGCGTATCGAACAAGGCGCGCGGCAGCAGCGGATGCGCCCCGGTGCGCTCGCGTCCGACCAGCAGCGCGCCGCAGCCCACCGCGGCGAAAGCGGCGGCCAACACCGCCGCCGACGCCCAACCCAGCACCGGTCCCTCGATCAGCACAAAACTCAAGGCCGCCAGCGCCGCCGCGCCAAGCACATGGCTCAGCATCGACAACGTGCGCCGATGCGGCGGCGTGGCCGGCGCCAGCATCTGCGTCAGCACGATGCCGGCCAGGCCGATCGGCACGTTCACCCAGAACACGCTGCGCCATCCAAATTCGTGCACCAGCAGACCGCCCACCAACGGACCGGCGGTCGCCGAGCAGCCAACGATGGCCGACCAGGTGCCCAGCATGCGCGCCCGCGTGCCCTGGTCTTCGTAGGCGTGGGTCAGCAGGCTGAGGGAGCTAGGCATGAACAGCGCGGCGCCGGCGCCCTGCAACAGTCGCGCGGCGATCAGCGCATTGCCGCTCGGCGCCAGCGCGCACGCCACCGAACCCAATATGAACACGCTCAAGCCGCCCTGATAGACGTTCTTCTGGCCGAAACGGTCGGCCAGCGCGCCGCCGGCCAGCAGCAGCGCGGCGAAAGTCAACGTGTAGCCGTCCACCACCCAAACCAGCCCGGTAAGCGGCACCGACAGGCTGACCGAGATATCGGTTAACGCGGTATTGACGGCGGTGACATCGATCATCGCCATCACAAAGCCGATGGCCAGCGTCATCAGCATCAGCAGCGGGGGAACCTGGCGGACTGGCGCCGCAACGTCTTCACTTGTGGTTTGGAGTGTCATGGAGCGTCCTTCAATGAGATTCGCTTCATCTTAGGCGGCTTGCGTGATGCGGTAAATACGCATAACATCGGCACTCCGATGCAAAAATGCATTCAGAACGACGCAAGGAATCGACATGGACTGGGACAACGCCAGGATCTTCCTCGCCATCTACCGCAAAGGCACGCTGCGCGCCGCCGCCGGTGAGCTCAATATCGACCAGGCCACCGTCGGCCGGCGCCTCAACGCGCTGGAGGACTCGCTGGGGGCGCGCCTGTTCCTGCGCACCCCGTCCGGCTACATGGCCACGCCGGCCGGCGAGCTGGCCGTCACCGCCGCCGAATCGATGGAACAGGCGGCGCTGCGGTTTCAGCGCGAAATGCAGGGCATCGACAACCGCCTCTCCGGCGTCGTGCGCGTCACCACATCGGACACCATGGCGAGCCATTTCGTCATTGACGCGATGCGCCGGCTGCATGTGACGCATCCGGAAATCCGCATCGTCCTGAGCACCGGCACCGAAATCACCAGCCTGACGCGCCGCGAAGCTGATCTGGCCGTGCGCACGCTCAAGCCAACGAGTCCCGACCTGATCTCGCGCCACCTCACCAAACGCAGCATGGGGTTGTACGCCACACCGGGTTACCTGAAGGAGCGCGGCGTGCCGACACAGGGCAATGGCCTGGCGGGACACGACATCGTGATCTATCAAAGCGCGGTGGCGCCGCGCCACCGCGACAAAGTTTGCCTGGAGCCCGTCGCCAACGCCCGCGTGGCGATCGAAGTCAATAGCGGCTTGATGCTGCTGGAGGCGGCGCGCAAAGGCATGGGCGTGACGGAACTGCCCTGCCACATGGCCGACGGCGATCCCCAGCTCACGCGCATCTGGCCGGACCGGGTCGACCAGTACGACGTGTGGCTGGTGATGCACAGCGATTTGAGTCGCAGCGCGCGCGTGCGCGCCGCCGCCGATGCCATCATCGACAGCTTTCCGCAAACGTCAGGAAGCCCGTGACGAACACCTGCGCGCGCCGTCCCGGTGCTAAGATGCCAACATGAACGCACAAGCATCGACTCCATCCATATTGCAACGGCTCCACCAGGGCGCGGTCGACTGGCTGCAGACATGGTGGCGGCTGGCGCAGTTCGCGGTACTGATGCTGTCCGTCGCGCTCACGCCGGCCACTTACGGCCGCGCCAACCGCCCGGTGCTGGCGCGTCATTTGGTGGCCGACACGCTGCCCAACCTGGCCTGGTTCGGCGTTCTGTCCGCGCTGGTCAGCCTGGTGCTGATCCGTATCGTGGTGGTCACCTCGCTGAGCTACGGCCTGTCGCGCTTTGCGCTGGAAATGGTGGTGCGGGTGCTGGTGCTGGAGCTCATTCCATTGACCGCCGCCGCTTTCGTCGCCTTGCGCACCACGCTGCCGGCTGGCCTGGAGTTCTCGCAAGGCCGCGGCGCCGGCACCGTCGCCACCGTGCAGGAGCTGCATGGCGAATTTTTCCCGCGCGTGGCCGCCGGCGTTTTCGCCGTGTGGATGCTGGCCGCCGTCAGTTGCGTGCTGACCCTGATCCTCGCTTACCTGACCTTATACGGCTTCACGCCATGGGCGCTGACCGGCTACACGCGGGTGGTCGGCCAGGTGTTCAACCCCGCCGTCACGCTGATACTGGTGCTAAAGGTCGTATTCTTCAGTTTTGCGGTCGGCCTGATCCCGATGGCCTCCTCCTTCTACTTCGGCGGCAACTACCGCGTCAAAGTCACGCACGGCCTGTCGGACATGGTGCGGCTGTTCGCCATGATCCTCCTCATCGAAGTCGCCTCACTGATGGGTAACTACTACTAAGCGGCGCTAGCCCGAAAAACCATGACTGAACAACCGACCCAAACAACCCATACCGCACCGCCGGTGCGCAACGCCGAATTCAAGGCCGCCGTGCTGCTGGTGATCATGGTGCTGCTGGTCGCCGGCGCGGCGGTGTACCTGCTGTACGCGCGCGGCGCCTTCGAATCGACGCAAACGCTGTTCCTGGAAGCGGACGACTCCGAGGGCGTGGTCGTCGGCATGGACGTCACCTTCGCCGGCTTCCCGATCGGACGCGTGCGCCGCATCGAATTGAGCAAGGAAGGCAAGGCCCGCATCGTCGTCGATGTGCCGCGCGACGATGCGCACTGGCTGCGCAAATCCAGCATCTTCACGCTGGAGCGCGGCCTGGTGGGCGGCGCCAAGCTGCGCGCCTTCAGCGGCATTCCGACCGATCCGCCGCTGGAGGAAGGCGCCGCGCGCGCGCTGCTGGTGGGCGATCCGGGCGCCGAGATTCCGCGCCTGCTGGCGACGGCGCGCGACCTGCTGGAAAACCTCAACACGCTGACGGCTGAAAATTCCGCGCTGGCGGCCAGCCTGGCCAACATTCAGGGCGTGACCGGAAAACTGAACGGACCGTCGGGCGCCATGGGACTGATCGCCGGCGACGACAAAAACGCGCAGCAGTTGACCGAACGCGCCAACAAGCTGCTGGTCACCGTCAACGCGCTGGCCACCAAGGCCGATAGCCTGATCGGCCACGCCGATACGCAAGTCTTCGGCCCGCAAGGCGTGGTGACCGATGCCCAGGCCACCATCGTCCAACTGAATGGCTTGCTGGCCGACGCCCGCAACAGCTTGAAGAAGATGGACGCGGTGCTGGTGGAGGCGCAAGCCGTCGGCGCCAACGCCAAGGAGGCCACCGCCGATCTGGGAACCTTGCGCGCGGAGGTGGAAAGCAGCCTGCGGCGGGTGGAACAACTGGTCAACGAAATCAATAAAAAATGGCCATTCAAGCGCGATACGGAGATCAAACTGCCATGAAGACGACCGCTCCGCTGATCGCCGCTGCCATGACCATGGCCACCATGCTGGCCGCCTGCGGCAATAATCCACCGGTGCCGGATTGGCAGATGAACGCCCAAAGCTCGATTGAACGATACACCGCGGCCTACATGACCGGCAACGCCCGCGTGGAGGAAGCCGAGTACAAACGGGCGCGCGATGCCTTGGGCAGCACCGGCAAGGTCGATCTGATTATCCGCGCCGAATTGATACGCTGCGCCGCACGCGTGGCCTCGCTGGTGTTCGAGGACTGCGCCGGCTTCGACAAGCTGTCGGCGGACGCCAGCCCGGCCGACCGCGCCTACGCGGCCTATCTGTCCGGCCGCGCGACCGTCACCGATGCGACGCTGCTGCCCGCGCAGCACCAGCCGGTGGCGGCGGCGTCCAGCGACACCGCCGCCGCCAGCGCCGCGCAGGCGATCGCGGACCCGCTGTCGAAACTCGTCGCCTCCGGCGTTCTGCTGCGCGCGAACAAAGCCACGCCGGCGCTGCTGGCCGACGCCGTGGACACCGCATCGGCGCAGGGCTGGCGACGGCCGCTGCTGGCGTGGCTGGGCGTGCAGGCCATGCGCGCCGACCAAGCCGGAGACGCCGCCGAAGCCCAGCGCATCAAGCGCCGCATCGACCTGGTCTCCACTAAGCCTTGACGACAACGACCATGACTCTATTCCCAACCCGACCGCTGCGCGGCCTGCTCTCGATATTTGCGCTGTCGTGCGCCATGCTGGCGCCGCCGGCCCATTGCGCCGAGAAGATCAAGGTCATCGTCGATATGGACATCGGCGACGACATCGACGACTCCTTCGCACTGGCGCTGCTCCTGCAAAGCCCAGAAATCGAGATCATCGGCATCACCACCGCGTGGGGCGACACCGCGCTGCGCGCGCAACTGCTGGAACGCATGCTGCGCGAGACGGGCCACAGCGGCATCCCGGTGGCGCAAGGCGTCGCCAGCACCGGCAATCCGCAGCCGTTCACGCAGGCGCGCTATGCCCGGCGCGGCAAGCTGCCGGCCAAGGTGCCGGCGGTGGACTTCCTGCTGGATCAGATCAAACGCCAGCCCGGCCAGATCACGCTGCTGGCGCTTGGTCCGCTGACCAACGTCGGCGCCGCCATCGAGCGCGACCCCGCCACCTTCGGCAAGCTGAAACAGGTGGCGATGATGGGTGGTTCGGTACGCATCGGCTACCGGAAATCGCAGTACGTGCCATCGCGGCCGGCGGATAAGGAATACAACATCGCCTCCGACATCGGCAGCGCGCAAAAGCTGTTCAAGTCCGGGGTGCCGATCGTGATGATGCCCCTCGACTCGACACAGATACGGCTCGATGAAGTCGAACGCAACGCCCTGCTCGGCCACGGTTCGCCCGTCACCGACGCGCTGGCGCTGATGTACCACCAGTGGATCGACGCCTACCAGCCGTGGTCCAGCAACATGCCATCGCTGTTCGACGTCGTGCCCGTAACGTGGCTGATCGACCCAGCTAGTTGCCCGACCACGCCGCTGCGCATCGTCGTCAGCGACGATGGCTATACCCGCGAGGAAGCGGGCAAGCCGAATGCGCAGGTCTGCCTGGCGTCCGACCAGAAACGCTTCTTCAACATCCTGATGCCAAGACTGCTGGAGGACAAGCCATGAGCACCCGCCTCGTTTATTCGACCGAGACGGGCCGTATCTGCCCCGATTGCGGCAAGCCGCTTGCCGATTGCATTTGCAAAACGGCGGCCAAAGCCAAACCTGCGGGCGACGGCAACGTTAAGGTTTCGCGCGAATCCAAGGGACGTGGCGGCAAGACCGTCACCCTGGTCAAGGGGCTGGCGCTCGACGCCATCGCGCTGGCCCTGCTGGGCAAGCAGCTGCGCGGCGCTTGCGGCTCGGGCGGCACCGTCAAGGAGGGCGTGATCGAGATCCAGGGCGACCACTGCGACCTGGTGATGGAAGCGCTGAAAAAACAAGGGCATAACCCAAAACGCACCGGCGGCTAAAGCCGCTGTTCGAACGATTTATTCGTCGGACGTCCCGCCACCGTCACGTGCGGCGGCTTCGCGCAGCTTGTCCTTTTTGCTCTTGCGCTTGCCCTTGATGCCGCCGTTGACCGTATCGGTGACCGAATCGGCCGCTGGTGGTGGCAGCGTCTCCACCGGCTCGAAGCCGGCGATCTGCTCGCGCGGCAGCAAAATATCCTGGCGCTTCTCGATCAGCCTGAAATGCTGCTCCGTCTCTGCGCTGACGAAGCTGATCGCCACGCCACTCTCCCCGGCGCGGCCGGTGCGGCCGATGCGGTGCGTGTAGTCCACAGCGGAACGCGGCAGGTCGTAATTGACCACCGCCGGCAGGCGTGCGATATCGATGCCGCGCGCGGCGACGTCGGTCGCCACCAGCACCTGCAGCCGGCTGGCCTTGAAATCGCCCAGCACCACGGTGCGCGCGCCCTGGCTGAATTCTCCGTGGAAGGCGCCGGCGCGAATGCCGTTGCGATTGAGTTTATCGGCCACGTGCTCCGCCGCGTACTTGGTGGCGACGAACACCAGCACCCTGCTCCACTTTTGTTCCTGGATCAGGTGCTTGAGCAGCATGGTGCGGCGCGAGACGTCGACCATGATCGCGCGCTGGGCGATATCGGGCTTGCTCAGCGGCTCGGACAACACTTCGATGCGGGTCGGCTGATGCAGCATGCTGTCGGCCAGCGCTTGCACGGCCGGCGGGAACGTCGCCGAGAAGAACAAGTTCTGGCGCTGCGTCGGCAGCAATTCAATTATCCTTTTTAGTTCTTCGCTAAAGCCCAGGTCCAGCAGCCGGTCCGCCTCGTCCAGCACCAGCATCGCCGTGCGCGATATCTTCAGCGCGTTATGGTCGATCAGGTCGAGCAGCCGTCCCGGCGTGGCGATGACGATGTCGGCGCCGCCGCGCAACGCCATCATCTGCGGATTGATCGACACGCCGCCGAATACGATCGATACCTTGACCTGCATCGACAGATGCGACGCCAGCTTGCGCACCGATTCGCCCACCTGCGCCGCCAGCTCGCGGGTCGGCACCAGGATCAAACCGTGCAGCTGACGCGGACCGCTGCGGTTATCCAGCAACGCCTGCAGCAGCGGCAGCGCGAAGGCGGCGGTCTTGCCGGACCCTGTCTGCGCCGCGCCCAGCACATCCTCGCCACGCAAAATGGCGGGAATGGCGGCGCTCTGGATCGCCGTCGGCTCCAGATAGCCGATTTCTGTGACCGCATTGATCAGGGAGGGAGCAAGGCCCAGCGAAGCAAATGACATGTTGGCCTAAGTAAGCGTGTGAATTGGCCGACAGTATAAAGCATGCGGGCGCGCCATCCCTTGGCAGCGCAGCCCATTGTCGGGTAGAGTGAGCTTTTTGATAAAGAAAAACCAGATGATCAATTGGGACGCCCACGTTTGCCTGCCGCAGCACCCGCATGCCGATTTCACGCCTGTCCGCAAGCTGCACGCGGCCGGTGTGAATTACGTCTCGCTGAACGTGGGCGCCGATATGAACCCGGTGTCGCAGGTCATGTCCGTGATCGCCGGCTACCGCGCCACCATCGCCGCAGAACCCGAACGCTATACGCTGGTGTCCAGCGTGGACGATATCATCCAGGCCGCCGCCGATGGGCGCATGGCCATCACCTTCGACCTGGAAGGCGCCATGCCGCTGCTCGACCAGCCGGAAATGGTGGCGTTGTATGCGCAGCTGGGTGTGCGTCAGATCCACCTGGCCTATAACCGCAACAACAACGTGGCCGATGGCTGCCACGACCTGCCGCGCGGCCTGACGCCCCTCGGACACAGCATGGTGGCGGCCATCAACGACGCCGGTATTCTGATGGACTGCTCGCACACGGGGCGCATGTGCAGCCTCGATATCATGGCCGCGTCGTCCAAGCCGGTGATCTTCAGCCATACCAATGCCTACGCGCTGGTGCCGCACGGACGCAACGTCACGGACGAACAAATCCGCGCCTGCGCCGAAACCGGTGGTGTGGTGTGCGTGTCGGGCCTGTCGTGGTTCGTCGGCGCCGACAACCCTGGCGCGGACGACGTCGCACGCCACGTGGCATATATCGCCGATCTGGTGGGGGTGGCGCACGTCGGCATCGGCCTCGATCTGTGCTTCCAGCAGGCCAGCCTTGACGATACGCCGCCGGGCGAATTCGATCCGGCCCACTGGTGGCCGGCATCGGCCGGCTACCGCGCCGACAAACCGCCAACCTTCACGCCGCCGGAAGTCTGGCGCGAACTGGCCGCCGCCCTGCGCAAGGTCGGCATGAGCGACGCAGACACCGCCCTGGTCATGGGACGCAACATGATGCGCGTGGCCCAGCAGGTATGGCGCCAGCCGCAACGCTGATTTTACGCGGTGGCTGACCCGTTAGGCGGCCGCGCTACTTGATCGCCATGCAGCCGGCTTCCGGCGACACGGGGAGCATGACCAGCCCTACCCGCTGACCGGCGACCTCCAGTTCCCGCACCTTGGGTTCAACCACGCTAAAGGTGCCGGCTTTGAGCTTTTCAAGCAGGGGTTTGCAGTGCGAATATTGGTAGTTGAGGGTGCCGATCAAACCCCAGCTGCCATCGGGACGCTGGGCCATCAGCGCGTTGTCGCCGCTGGCGACATCGATCAGAAGCACTTCGTCGACGCCATCGCCGGTCATATCGATCATGAAGCCGTCGCAGCGGCCTTTTTTACTGTTCAGGCAATCGGGCTTGGCTTCGTCGACGACCGTCTCCCACTTCTGCGATACGAAACTGGCCGGAAGCTTGGCGCCCGCAGGCCACGCGGTGACGTTTTCCTCGACCGAGATCGGCACCGCCGCGAGCTTGTTCCCGCTCCAGCGCTGACTATCCTTCAGCGCCAGCACCAGGGCCGCCTCCCGACGCACCAATGCCGCGTCGGTGCCGGATGACCATAGCTTGAGCCGCTCCAGGGCGTCCTTGCCATAGCGCCCACCCTCGAAGCGCAGGTAGCGGAAATCGAACTGCCCCACAGCGGTCTTGCCGCTTTCGAGGCGTGCCATCTGGCTGTTGACGGAGATTCGCGCGGGGTCGGCAATCGGCGTAAAGAGCGCCAGCATCACCACGATCACCAGGAACGCGGCGGTAACATTGACCGGCGCGAGAGGACGCAGCCATGTGTCGTATTGATACGCGGCCCAGGCATAGCCGATCGCATAGCAGCTTGCCACCAGCAGGCAGGCCGCCGCGATGATGCGATCCGTCGTCCAGCCGTACTGCGCCACCCGCAACCCGAGCGCGTAGATGCCGATCACGGTCAGCGGGAATATCAGGATGCACGCGGCGCGGGTGCTCAGTCGCACGATCGTCTGGACGCCGGCAACCGCTTCGCCGTTCTGGAACGCCGCATTGATCAACACCACCAGCACCACCACCGCCGACAACAGCACCGACGTCGCGTGGCGCGTCTCCCATAACGCCTGCAAACCGGTGAATGGAAGGCTGCACAGGAATCCGGTGACGATGATCGCCGCCACCGGCAAGATCCACGACATCAGCACCAGCAGCAGTGTGCGGATGCCCCGCACGATGGCAGGCCGCACATCGGTGATGTGCATGGCGCAGGAAAAAGCGGTGAATATCACCGGCACATTGAACCACGCCTCCCGCAGCAGCAGCTCCAGGAAGTTCAACTTGATCAGCGTAAACAGCGCGCTTCCCATGAATAGCACCATGAACAGCGCGCCGACGAAGAACGCTGAAAACAACAGCTGCACGCCGAGCTTCCAAGCGGTTTCAAAGTAGGTGCCGTAACTGGCCACCCGGCGTCGATCGTGAACGCCGGACAGCACCAGCGACTGGGCGATGAAGAAGAACGGAACGCTGCACAGCGCGAGTATCTGCGACGGCGAGTACACTTCGCGGTCCGCCCAGTTGTCTAACATCGGATACCCGTGGTGGCCGCGCCAGGCATCGTGCAGCGCCATCGCCAGGATGACCAGCGACGCCGTCGCCAACCAGCCCGCCGCCTTACGCGGCGGCAGATGGCCGATACTCGACACCAGCAGCACCGGAAGGAACAGCGCCAGCATCATCAGCGGCACAATCAGATACGGCGCCGTGGCGGGCCAGACGCCATCCTTGCCGGCGCGGTATAGCCAATACAGCAATGCGCCTTGCAGCAGCCCCGTGATCAGCCTCACGGCCATCACCCGCCGGCTGGCGCTCGATCCCAGCGCCATTTCATCCCGCTCCACCGCCGATAGCTCCATGATTTGTCCTTTTCTTACTATGTAGGCGCCGAGTATCGCATGATTATCAATCACGCCATGTTACCGGTTTAGCATTGATGGCAAAGCGTCCAGCCTTTGAAAGACCGGTGCACGCCATAGGCGCTATAATGCCTGACCTACGCCGTTCCTTTTTCAACGATCCGCATCCGGTCCGCCACGTGAATCCACATCTCGAAAAGCTGCAACCCTATCCGTTCGAAAAGCTCCGCCAGTTGTTTGCGCAGGTGAAGGCCAGCCCAGACCACAAGGCGATCAGCCTTGGCATGGGCGAACCCAAACATCCTACGCCCGCGTTCATTCAGCAGGCGCTAATCGACAATATCGACGGCCTGGCCAACTACCCCACCACCATCGGCTCGGACGCGCTGCGTGGCGCCATCGCCGGCTGGCTGGAACGCCGCTATGGCCTGCCTGCGCTGAATCCGGCCACCCAGGTGCTGCCGGTGAACGGCTCGCGCGAGGCACTGTTCGCGCTGGCGCAGACGGTAATCGATCCCGCCGCCAAGTCGCTGGTGGTGTGCCCCAACCCGTTTTACCAGATCTACGAAGGCGCCGCCTACCTGGCCGGCGCCGAGCCTTACTTCGTCAATTCCGACCCGGCGCGCAATTTCGGCTGCGACTACGACAGCATTCCGGCCTCGGTCTGGGAACGCGTGTCGCTGCTGTTCCTGTGCTCACCCGGCAATCCGACCGGTGCGGTGCTGACCCTGACCGACTGGGAGAATCTGTTCGCCCTGTCCGAGCGCTATAACTTCATCATCGCCGCCGACGAGTGCTACTCGGAGATCTTCCACGGCGAGCAGGCGCCGCTGGGCGCGCTGGAAGCGGCCCACACGCTGGGCCTGTCGACGGTCGAGAAGCCGTATGCGCGCCTGGTGGTGTTCAGCAGCCTGTCGAAGCGCTCCAACGTGCCGGGCATGCGCTCGGGCTTTGTCGCCGGCGACGCCGACGTGCTGAAAAAATTCCTGTTGTACCGCACCTATCACGGCGGAGCCATGAGCCCTTCCGTGCAAGCTGCCTCGATCGCGGCCTGGAACGACGAGACCCACGTCGAACAGAACCGCGAAAAATACCGCGCGAAATTCAACACCATCACGCCGCTGCTGCAAGAGGTGCTCACGGTGGAACTGCCGGACGCCGGCTTTTACCTGTGGGCGGACGTCAGCAGCACCGGCCTGTCGGACACCGAATTCGCGCAGCGCCTGTACGCCGAATATAATGTCACGGTACTGCCGGGCAGCTATCTGGCGCGCGACGCGCACGGCGCCAACCCGGGCCGCAACCGCATCCGCATGGCGCTCGTCGCCGAGACGGAGGAAGGCCTGGAAGCCGCCCGGCGCATCGTCCAATTCTGCAAGTCCATCAACAAATAATCACCACATAATTGAGCAAATCATGACCCAACAACTCCAGCAAATCATCGACCAGGCATGGGAAGACCGCGCCAACATCAACCCGGCCAACGGCGCCGCCGAACTGCGCGACGCGGTTTCGCACGTGATCGCGGGCCTGGACGCCGGCACCATCCGCGTGGCCGAAAAAACCACCGGCGACTGGGTGGTCAACCAGTGGGTCAAGAAAGCCGTCCTGCTGTCGTTCCGCCTGGAGAACAACGTGGTCATGCCGTCCGACGGCACCATGCAGTTCTACGACAAGGTCCCGACCAAGTTCGCCGACTACACGCCTGAAGATTTCGCCAAGGGCGGTTTCCGCGTTGTGCCGCCGGCAGTTGCGCGCCGTGGCTCTTTCATCGCCAAGAACGTGGTGCTGATGCCTTCCTACGTCAACATCGGCGCCTACGTCGATGAAGGCGCGATGGTCGACACCTGGGCCACCGTCGGTTCGTGCGCGCAGATCGGCAAGAACGTCCACCTGTCGGGTGGCGTCGGCATCGGCGGCGTGCTGGAACCGATGCAAGCCAATCCGACCATCATCGAAGACAACTGCTTCATCGGCGCCCGTTCGGAAATCGTCGAAGGCGTGATCGTCGAAGAGAACTCGGTGATCTCGATGGGCGTGTACATCGGCCAATCGACCAAGATCTACGACCGCGCCACCGGCGAAGTGACCTATGGCCGCGTGCCGGCCGGTTCGGTGGTCGTCTCGGGCAACCTGCCATCGGAAGACGGTAAATACTCGCTGTACTGCGCCGTCATCGTCAAGCGCGTGGACGCCAAAACCCGCGCCAAGACCGGCATCAATGAACTGCTGCGCGGTATCTAAGCGCGCGTCCGGCGGGTGCCTCATAACGGCGCCCGCCGGCCTTTGATTTTGAGGAGCGCATCATGGCCATGGACCGCCTGTTCCAGCTGATGAAGGAAAAAAACGCGTCGGACATGTTCTTCGCGGTGAATTCGCCGGTACACATCAAAATCAACGGCAACCTCATCCCCATCAACCAGCAGAAGCTAGAACCCGGCAATATCGAGTCCATGCTGGCCGAAATCGCCTCCCCGGCGCAGATGGACGAACTGGCCGCCACCAATGAGCTCAACATGGGCGTGTCGGTGGCGAACCTGGGGCGCTTCCGCCTGTCCGCCTTCAAACAGCGCGGCACCATCTCCGCCGTATTCCGCTTCGTCCCCGCCACCATCCCCGTACTAGCCGATCTGCGCCTCCCGCCGGTGCTATCGGACCTGATCATGGAAAAGCGCGGCCTGCTGCTGCTGGTGGGCTCGACCGGCTCCGGCAAGTCCACCACCATCGCCTCGATGCTGGACTACCGCAACGAGCTGCGCTCGGGCCATATCCTGACGCTCGAAGACCCGATCGAGTACCTGTTCAAGAACAAAAAATCGATCGTCAACCAGCGCGAGATCGGCAGCGACGCCAAGGACTTCACGACGGCGTTGCGCAATTCGATGCGCCAGGCGCCGGACTGCATCCTGATCGGCGAGATCCGCGACAAGGAGACCATGGCGGCGGCGCTGGCCTACGCACAGTCGGGCCACCTGGTGCTGGCCACACTGCACGCCAACAATAGCTATAACGCGCTAAACCGTATTATCAGTTTCTATCCGATCGAGAACCGCGCGGCGCTGCTGCAGGACCTGTCGTCGACGGTCAAGGCGATCATCTCGCAGCGGCTGGTCCGCTCGATCAACGGCGGCGCGCGCACGGCGGCGGTGGAAGTGATGGTCAACACTCGCTACATCTCGGACCTGATTGAAAACGGCGACATCGGCCAGATCAAGGAAGCGATGGAGAAAAGCCTGTCGCCAGGCTCGCAGTCGTTCGAACTGGCCTTGCTCAAGCTGGTGCAGGAGGGTTTGATCAGCCAGGAAGAGGCCCTGGCCAACGCCGATTCGGCCACCAACCTGCTGTGGCTACTGAATAATGGCCCGGACAGCAAAGCCGCCAAAGCCGAACCGGAGGCCAAGACGCCTCCGGACGAGGCGTCCTTCACCGAGTTCACGCTCAATCCGTAAACGAACAGTTTTACGCCGACTTCTTCATGTCAAGATATGACGTCAAATTAGCATTCTCAACGTATTAATCCTTCATCAAATCTGCAGAACATAGAAAATCGCCTACCCCATCAAATATGCGGCGCAATAATGGACCAGGTCTTGCTGCCGCAATTCCCATAAATACTGATGGATTCACTTTCAATTCGCGAGAATGATGAAGTAACTGGCGGGAGGCAATCTGCACCAACGACTTCCCCCGCACATATCTCATTCCATCCGACTTTACCAATTCGTAAATCTCTTGTGGATATATTTCACCAATTTCCAATGCTGTCCGCAATTGAAACTCCTCTTCACTATCTAAAACTCGCCCTGGATAGAATTTCAAGTCAGCGTCAGGGTGCCCGTCCAACGCCCTGCGAACCATTAATGAATACCAATAAGCATATTTATTAATTTCGCTTGAGAATCTTGCACGCTCCACATCTGACATTACGCCGTTAACATTGCAATCTCGCAATACGTCATTTTCAATAGAATACCCTTCGGTCAATATCAATTGACGTGAAACATACTCTTCAGGTATCGAAGATACCACCCACAAATCTTGATCAGCAATAAAGGCTAGATTCTTCCTAGTTGAAATTGTTATCAGCTGATCAAAAATTTTAAGCACGTTTTTTCTGCCCCCGACGGGTAAAACAGAAAGACCGGAATCAAAGAACTCTTCTTCCATTTTTCGATAGACAACAACATCATCGTTTCCCTCAATGATTACTGTGGGAAGCCTCGACTTCGATAGCAATGAAATCACTTCTTCGACAGTGGGAATCGCTTTATTTTTCTTCATCTGATTCCTCTTCCATATCTCCACGATTAGGGTCAATACTAACTTCCTTATCTGGATATTTGGTGTAGATGAATGGAGAGTGAGTAGCAATAATAAATTGATTAGACGACTGCTGACGCTGCAATATTGGAAACAGTTGACGTTGCCAATCAACATGGAGACTTAATTCTGGCTCATCTATGAAAATTATGCTATTTTTATGGAACGCGTTATAGCAAATGAAACTCAACATCTGTTTTTCACC
Source organism: Duganella sp. AC917 (assembly GCF_979258245.1). Classification (NCBI taxonomy): domain Bacteria; kingdom Pseudomonadati; phylum Pseudomonadota; class Betaproteobacteria; order Burkholderiales; family Oxalobacteraceae; genus Duganella; species Duganella sp. AC917. The sequence continues at coordinate 695,010 of NZ_OZ409848.1, read as the reverse complement.
TGCAGACAAAGCGTCTGAATTGATTGCGCTAGCGGCTTCACCAAAGCTCAGACGGTTATTGATTGTAATTCCGGCATGTGTAAAAAGCTTGGCAACTAAAGATCGTATTTCCTCGATAGGGGTCATAATTCTTTCGCGTGCCAACTCCATTGCCTCAATTCTCTCGCGAATTCCATCAAGCACTTTATTGGCTTCTGAAACACTGCTATCATCGACAACGTCAGACTTATAATGTTTAATGGTCTCAATTATTTCCTGCGATGTCATTTGTTGTAGAACATTTGATTCGTCAGACATCTCCGCGTGCTGCCTCAATACCAACCCAACAATGTCAACAGTAGACATTGCGGAAACAAATTTATGCGGCCCTACAGATAGTTTAGTTGAAAGCGCAAACAGCGCATCTTCCACGTCTGTTTTTACTCTCACCCCTGCGATAAGCCCGGGACTATTTCTTCTGGTATTTAAACTAAAGCCACCTTCAATGCGCCTGAACGTAGGAAAGAAAACTGAACTACCATTTTCCTGCAATGTTCCTTTAACTTGATCTTCCGCATTGGTAAAAGTACCGTCCTCGTCATTATATTCGTCCTCGAACTCCCAATTTTGACCTGCCATAGAGAATTCAACTTTACATGTATTGTTACTGATTCTATATATTGAAATCTCATACACATCGGTCTTAAGCGAGATTCTTTTGAAATTGATTTCGGCAATCGCGAGCGAAATATTCCCACTGACGATATACCATAAAAGTTTCAATATTGTTGTTTTCCCCGCGCCATTTCTGCCAGTTAAAATATTTAAATCAGTATGGAAATTGGCAGATATAGGTAAAGGACGACCAAAGAGCCCGAACACTTCGAATTTTTCGATTTTCAATTTATTTTCCAGATAAAATTATAGAGACATCTGATTTGATGGAATAACAATTCCTACTTTATTCGCAAGCATCCGATCAATAGAATCTATAATATTGGTCACGGTAGAACGTGTACTATCAACCTCAATCAAAAACGCGTCAAGCTCATGTATGACAATACGCTTAGCCGCATTAATCTCTTTGGTTAATCTGGGCAACCCGCTCACGGCCTCTCTAAAGCCTGAAGTCCCTTCATCAGCATCGCCTAAGCCGTCAATAAGACCACACAGCATAGTTTTAAGTAAATTCAAACTTTCATCTTTTTCTTTCGATTCGCCTTGGATAGCCAGCGCGTTACTGAGCGCAGTAAAAGCACTTTCTCGAGAAACTGATAAAATTGGAACCTGCGCTTTCATTGTAAGCGCATAACTAACCATGTCCTCTGCCACCCTTTTAATTAATCGACGAGTTTCTTTTTGATCGCTTTTACTAACAGTCAGAGTCTCAGCCGCTTTGGTAGAAAACTGATTTCCTATACGTACAGTTGCTTCGTTAATGATATTTATAGCAGCCAACATTTCAATTTGCCGGGATTCATAGATTTCAAAATAATCCATATATCCGTAGTCATCACCTTCAATTTCAATTTTATCATTTAATTGAGAAGTCAGCGGACCAGTAGCCACAAGATTGGTGACACTCTTATTTTTTGAAACGAAATCTTGCGCGACGGCAGAAAGATGCGATCTGATAGAAGACTCAAAACCAGCCTCATCCTCAAACTCCGAATATAGGCCACCCATCTTAGAAACGGATTTTTTAAATTCCATGACCTGCTGCATTTGTTGGATGTCTATTTTTGAAGGTGAGATAGGCGCATCTTTAAAGTAAAGCATGATTTCAGGGACTGCCCCAGTTCTTTTTTTTCTTTCTAAGGCACGTTCAAACTCCTCGATTGTTCCTGAAATGGCGCGTGGAGTATTCGTTCCCAGCCTACCCCAGAAAATTCCTATGAATACATCATACTCGCACCCAATCTGCTCATTGATAGCGGCTTGCGGATCACTGGAAAACGCAGGCCGCACATTGGTTTCCCACTTTATCAGTTCATACGTTACGCCCAGTGTAGTGCTCCAAGTTTGGTTGAGCTGCGAAATTACACCTTCCATGAGATCCCGTTCCGCACTAACGTCAGAAGGAGACGCGACGAAAACTTGCAAAACAATAGTTTGGCGGGCCATTTTGTCCTTTAGATAAGCACTATGTGAGAAATTCGGCTGAACAAGGCATAGATGCCTATTCTAACCTTGAAAAAAGGAATTAAGAATTTTATATGTCCGCTTGTCATATGTGTGCAATCCACGGCTAGGTCATGTAACTCCGTCAACGCAACCTGATTCCAAAGCGAGATGTCTCCCGACGCTTACTTCATCTCCCGTAATTTCTCAGCATTTCAACCACACCGTGGGTTGGACCATCAATAAAATTTAGCTCAGTACACAGAGGTTAGGAGGTTGCTTCAGATGGGGCCTCGTGGACGCTTGCACGAACAGGGTAGAAAGTTCCGACGAGAAGGTGGCGGTATCGACCCGCTAGGTTTTGCATGTTTCTCGCAGTCAGGTAGGTAGATGTTCTGGCGACAAAAATCAAAATGCGCATTAACATTTATAGAGCGGTATAGCTTGATTGAAGATTTGATCTAAGCTGAAGAAAGCGAGCGTCTCGCGGCTGGTGCGCGCGATCAACGGCGGCACGCGCACGGGGGCGGTGGAGGTGATGGTCAATACCGCTACATCTCGGACCTGATTGAAAACGGCGACATCGGCCAGATCAAGGAAGCGATGGAGAAAAGCCTGTCGCCAGGCTCGCAGTCGTTCGAACTGGCCTTGCTCAAGCTGGTGCAGGAGGGTCTGATCAGCCAGGAAGAAGCCCTGGCCAACGCCGATTCGGCCACCAACCTGCTGTGGCTACTGAATAATGGCCCGGACAGCAGGGCCGCCAAGACCGATCCCGAAACCAAGTCGCCTCCCGACGAGGCGAGCTTCACCGAATTCACGCTCAATACCTGAGCGGGGCCACTCAAATCAGCGCGGTGGCCTCGGCTCCGATGGCCGATGGTCTTCCTCGGTCGACGGCACCAAACCCCAACCAAGCTGCCGGCGGATATCCCCGGTCGACGGCGGCGAACACTGTTGCGACAATCGCTCGCTCATATACTGACGGATCTGTTCTTTCGTCGGCTTGTTCGGCAATTCCATCCCACGGCTCCTGGTAGTTGTACGACAACCGAACCATAGTAGGCAGCGGACCAGCAGACTACCAATGCCAATTCGATAAGTAGCAATATCAAATTGTTATATCAGCATGGCGCGGGCGGGCCGTGCGGCGCCGGGCTGTATCCTCCTCCCGCGCCCCATGGTATCCTGTCGCCCTTCCGCCCGATCCGCACGCCCATGAAAATCACCCTTTACGGCATCCCCAACTGCGACACTGTCAAAAAAGCCCGCGTATGGCTGGCCGGCCAGCAGCAGGAATTCACCTTCCACGACTTCAAAAAGCAGGGACTGACCCGCGACATCGTCGCCGGCTGGCTCAAACACCTGTCGCGCGATGTGCTGGTGAATAAAAAAGGCACGACCTGGCGCGCCCTGTCCGATGAGCGCAAAGCCTCCATCGTCGACGACGACTCGGCCATCGCGCTGATGCTGGAGAACCCCTCCGTGATCAAGCGCCCGGTGCTCGACAAGGACGGCACTTTCGCGGTCAGCTTCTCGGACGCGCAGTACAAACAAATTTTCAATCTCTAACCTTCATGATGACATCTTCCAAGACCCTGGCGCTGACCGAAAAACTGATCGCCCTCTCCTCTGTCACCCCGGACGACAAGGGCTGCCAGCAGCACTTGATCGACCTGCTGTCGCCGCTGGGCTTTGTCTGCGAAGTGATCGAATCGAACGGCGTCACCAACCTGTGGGCGCGCAAGGGCACGACCGCGCCGCTGCTGGTATTTGCCGGCCACACCGACGTGGTGCCGACCGGGCCGGTCGAGCAATGGCGCTCGCAGCCCTTCACCCCGACCCACCGCGACGGCAAGCTGTATGGACGCGGCGCCGCCGACATGAAGACCTCGATCGCCGCCTTCGTGGTCGCCTGCGAGGAGTTCGTCGCCGCCCACGCCGACCACAAAGGCTCGATCGCCTTCCTGATCACCAGCGACGAGGAAGGCCCGGCCACCGACGGCACCGTGATCGTTTGCAATATGCTCAAGGAACGCGGCGAGACACTGGACTACTGCATCGTCGGCGAACCGACCTCCAATGAGACGCTGGGCGACGTGATCAAAAACGGCCGCCGCGGTTCGCTGTCCGGCAAATTGACGATCAAGGGCGTGCAGGGCCACATCGCCTACCCGCAGCTGGCCAAGAACCCGATCCACCTGGCCGCGCCGGCGCTGGCCGAGCTGGTGGCCGAGGTGTGGGACGCCGGTAACGAATACTATCTGCCGACGTCCTGGCAAATGTCCAACATCAACGGCGGCACGGGCGCGAACAACGTCATCCCGGGCGAGATGGTCATCGACTTCAACTTCCGCTTCTCGACCGCCAGCACGCACGAGGAACTCAAGCGCCGCGTGCACGCGATCCTCGACAAGCACGATTTGCACTACGACCTGAAATGGGCGCTGAGCGGCCTGCCGTTCCTGACGCCGCGCGGCACCCTGAGCGACGCGCTGTCGGCGGCGATCAAGTCCGAAACCGGCGTCGACACCGAACTGTCGACCACCGGCGGCACCTCGGATGGACGCTTTATCGCTCAGATCTGCCCTCAAGTGATAGAATTCGGGCCTCCCAACGCAAGTATCCACAAGATCGACGAGCATATCGAGCTGCGTTTTGTCGATCCGCTGAAGAATATCTATCGCCGTACTTTGGAAAACCTGCTGGCCTGACCGTGCAGAATGCGCGGCGTGCGCGAACCGATTACCGTTTTACCGAGATAACCATGAACACGACTCCTTTCACCACGCCGCGCGACCTGTTGCGCTACGCCGTCACCCGCTTCAACACCGCCCAGCTGTTCTTCGGCCATGGCAGCGTCGAGGCCTTCGACGAAGCGGCCTACCTGATCCTGCACACGCTCAAGCTCCCGCTGGACAAGCTGGAACCGTTTCTGGACGCGCGCCTGCTGCCGGAAGAAGTCGCGTCGGTGCTGGCGGTGATCGACCGCCGCACCGTGGACCGCGTGCCGGCCGCCTACATTACCAACGAGGCGTGGCTCGGTACTTACAGCTTCTACGTCGACGAGCGCACCATCGTGCCGCGCTCCTTTATCGCGGAACTGATCCCCGACTACTTCGCGCCGTGGGTCAACCAGCCGGATAACATCGCCAACATCCTGGAGCTGTGCACGGGCTCCGGCTGCCTGGCCATCATGCTGGCCGACGCCTTCCCGGACGCCCAGGTCGACGCGGTCGATATCTCGGCCGACGCGCTGGAAGTGGCAAAGAAAAACGTCGCCACCTACAAGCTGGAAGACCGTTTGACGCTGATCCAGTCTGACCTGTACGCCAATGTGCCGGACAAGAAGTACGACCTGATTATCACCAATCCGCCGTACGTCAATTCGGGCTCGATGTCCAAGCTGCCGAAGGAATACCTGGCCGAACCGCAAATCGCCCTCGACGGCGGCAGCGACGGCATGGACCTGGTGCGCAAGATCGTGGCCGGCGCCGCCGAGCGCCTGACCGACGACGGCATCCTGATCGTCGAAATCGGCAACGAACGCGAATTCGCCGAAGCCGCCTTCGGTGCGCTGGGCCTGACCTGGCTCACCACCAGCGCCGGCGACGACATGGTCTTCCTGCTGACCGCCGACCAGCTGAAGCTGTAACACCCTCTTTAAAGTACAAGAACAAATGATCCGCTTTATACAAGTAAGTCTGATGCGCGGCACCAAGCCGCTGTTGGAACAAGTCGATGTCACACTGAACCCGGGCGACAAGATCGGCCTGATCGGCGCCAATGGCGCTGGCAAATCGAGCCTGTTCGCGATGATGCGCGGCGAGCTGCACCCGGACCAGGGCGAGATCGACTTCCCGGCCAAATGGCGCGTCGCTTACGTGGCGCAGGAAACCCCGCCGCTGGACCGCGCGGCGCTCGATTACGCCATCGACGGCGACGTCACCCTGCGCAAGCTGGAAGCGGAACTGGCTCGCCTCGAGTCGGAACCCGAATCGTCGGAAAACGGTATCGCCATCGGCGAAATCTACAGCGCGCTGGCCGACGCCGACGCCTACACCGTGCAATCGCGCGGCGAACAGCTGCTGCTCGGCCTGGGCTTTACGCTCGACCAGATGCAGCAGCCGGTGGCCAGTTTCTCCGGCGGCTGGCGCATGCGCCTGAATCTGGCGCAAGCGCTGATGTGCCCTTCCGACCTGCTGCTGCTCGATGAACCGACCAATCACCTGGATCTGGACGCGATCATCTGGCTGGAAGACTGGCTCAAACGCTATGCCGGCACCCTGCTGATCATCTCCCACGATCGCGACTTCCTCGACGAAGTAGTCAACGTGGTGGTGCACATCGACGAGCGCAAGCTGAAACGCTACTCGGGCAACTACTCGTCGTTCGAGCGTCAGCGCGCCGCGCAGATGATCCTGGCCGCCGGCGCGCTGGAAAAGCAGCAGCGCAAGCGCGCCCACCTGGAGTCGTTCGTCAACCGCTTCAAGGCGCAGGCCTCCAAGGCCCGCCAGGCGCAGAGCCGCATGAAGGCGCTGGCCAAGATGGAAGAACTGGCGCCGCTGCGCGCCGCCGCCGAATTCTCGTTCGAGTTCCGCGAGCCGCTGAGCGCCCCGAATCCGCTGCTGGTGATGGAAGACGTCAACGCCGGCTACAAGATCGAAGACGAAGCGACCGGCGACATCACCCACAAGACCATCGTCAACAACATCAAGTTCTCGCTGCAGATCGGCCAGCGTATCGGCCTGCTGGGCGTGAACGGCGCCGGTAAATCGACCTTGATCAAAACGATCGCCGGCGAACTGGCGCCGCTGACCGGCGACGCCACCATCGGCAAGGGCCTGAACATCGGCTACTTCGCCCAGCACCAGGTGGAGATGCTGCGCCACGACGAATCGCCGCTGTGGCACCTGGCGAAGATCGCCCCGACCGTGCGCGAACAGGAACTGCGCAACTTCCTGGGCGGCTTTAACTTCCCGGGCACCATGGTCACCAGCTCGATCGCGCCGTTCTCCGGCGGCGAAAAGGCCCGCCTGGCGCTGGCGCTGATCGTGTGGCAGCGCCCCAACCTGCTGCTGCTCGATGAACCGACCAACCACCTGGATCTGGAAACGCGCGAGGCGCTGACCGAGGCGCTGGCGCAGTTCGAAGGCACCCTGGTCGTCGTCTCCCACGATCGCCACCTGCTGCGCGCCACCACCGACGAATTCATCATCGTCGCCGACGGCAAGCTGCAGCCGTTCGACGGCGATTTGGACGACTACAAGGATTGGCTGTTCAAGACCAAGCTGGGGAAAGGCACCGATGTGCTGCCGGCCGCCGGAAAAGCCAACAAGACCGACTTCCCGGTGGTGTCGCCGGTCGCCGCGCCAACGGCGGCAGCCGCTCCCGTGGCCAGCAAGGACCAGAAGCGCCAGCAGGCCGAGGACCGTCAGCGCCTGGCCGCGCTGCGCAAGCCGCTGGAGCAGAAGATCAAACGCCTGGACGATCAAATCGCCAAGCGCAGCGCGCAGAAAGCCGAGGTGGATGCCAAGTTGGGCGAGTCCTCGATTTACGAGGCGGCCAACAAGGCCAAGCTGAAACAGCTGCTGGCCGATCAAAGCTTCTTCACCAAGGACTTGGGCCAGCTGGAAGCGGAATGGCTGGAATTGCAGGAGCAGCTCGAAGCGCTGGCCTGATCGAGCGGTCCCGCGCAGGTGCTCAGGCGGCCTGGCGGGCGCCGACCGGCACTTTGCGGATCGACATCAGCCGGTCGATGTCAACCACGATCAGGCGGCGCCCATCGACCTCTCCGAGGCCCAGCAGGTAATCGACCGGCGGCGCGGTTCCGGTTCCGGCGCCGACGCCAGTGCCAGTGCCGGGTATCGGCAGCAGCTCGTCGAGCGTCAGCGAGACGATGTCGGTCACGCCATCGACCACCATCCCCATCACGCAGCTCGACAGCTTGAGAATGATCACGTCCGTCAGCGGATCGTGCGCCGGCGGACGCGGACCGAAGGCGATGCGCATGTCGACGATCGGCATGATCACGCCGCGCGACACCGCCACCCCGCTGATAATCTCGCCGTCCGAGGCGAAGCGTTCCAGCTCCTTGAGCGGACGCAGTTCCTGCACCTTGCTGAAGTCCAGCGCGTAATCGAGGCCGCCGAGCCGGAACACCAGATACTGCTGCGCTGTGCTGTCGGTGGGGCGCGCGGCGGCGTTGGCGGCGCTTGCATTCATGGCTTGCATCTTCGAGAGTATCATGATCATCCTTTCGTCTATTGACGTGCGGTAACAGGCATGAATCATCCTAACCGCCCGCTTCCCGCGCGGGATTGATTGACATCAACGATAGTCCGGCGGCCGGCACCCGTTTGCTACAATGCGACAAAGAGTGCGACCTACCCTATGACGAATTTAATCGATATGAACGACGTGGAGCTCAGTGCGATCCGCGCGCAGGGACCGGGGGGACAGAATGTCAACAAGGTCTCCAGCGCGGTGCATCTGCGTTTTAATATCGTCGCCTCCTCGCTTCCCGAGCATATCAAGGAGCGACTGCTGGCTATGCGCGACAGCCGCATCACCAAGGACGGCGTGGTGGTATTGAAGGCGCAGCAGTCGCGCAGCCAGGAAGCCAACAAGGAGGACGCCCTGCGGCGGCTTCAGGAACTGGTCGACAGCATCGCGGTGCTGCCCACGGTGCGGCGTGCCACCAAGCCGACGCGCGGCTCGCAGCGCCGCAGGCTCGATGGAAAAACCAAAGACGGCGAGCGCAAACAACTGCGCGGCAAAATCAGCCTGTAGCAACGCGCAGGCACTGATGCGCGCCCAGCGCCAGCAGGCTCATAAAAAAACAACGCCGAAACGCCGCAGCCGGCATGCGGTCGCGCAGCCACTGCCCGAGCATCATGCCCGCGCCGGCCGGCAGCAGCGCCAACACCGAACCGCCGGCGGCCGACACTTGCCAGCTTCCCCGACAGGTCAACACCACGGCCAGCGCCAGCGTCGAAACGGTGAACGCCAATCCCAACGCCTGCACCAGATCGTCCTTTTCCAGGTTGAGCGCCTGCAGATAGGGAGCGACCGGCATGACGAAGACTCCCGTTATGCCAGCCAGCACACCGGTGGCAGCGCCGGCCAGCGGACCGGCCCACGGCTCCGCGCGCGGCGCCACGCGTCCGCGCCAGCCGCTCAACCCCAGTGCGCCGTACGCCGCCAGCGCCAGCCCGAGCACCAGCGAGGCGCAGGCGCCGCTGGACAAGCCCGCCGCGCCGGAAGCGGCGAAATCGTCCGGCGCCGGTGGCGACGACAGCAGCCATCCGCCCGCCGCCGTGCCCACGCAAACGGCAACCAGCAAGGTTCGCAGGCGCAGCCAGAGCGGGTACAGCGCCGGCCCCGTCGCCAGCTGCCATACATTCGTCACAGCCGAAGGCACGATCAGCAGTGCCGCCGCCTCCAGTGGCGACAGCGTCAATGTCAGCAATGCCATCGCCACCGTCGGCAGGCCCATGCCCGTCACGCCTTTCACCAGGCCGCCCAGCACGAAAACCACTGCGATAAAAAGTGTCGATGTATCCATGGCAGCTATTCTGCACTCCGGGAGCTTGCCTGGGAATGTGGAATATACTTAGCCTGACTTCACATTATCCGTAGGCTGGACCATGCGCTTCGACTTGATCGACCTGAAATTATTCGTCCACATCGCTGAAAGCGGCAGCATCACGGCCGGCGCCAAGCTAGCGCACCTGTCGCTGCCCTCGGCCAGCGCACGCATCCACGGCATGGAGGAGGGCTTGAACCTGGCGCTGCTGGAGCGTGGTCGCCGCGGCGCCGAGCCCACCGAGGCGGGACGCGCCCTGCTTCACCATGCCCGCGCCATCGCCCGCCAACTCGACGACATGCGCGCGGACCTGGCCCAGTTCGGGTCGGGCTTGAAAAGGCAGGTGCGCCTGCTCTGCAACACCTCGGCCATGACCGAGTTCCTGCCGGAGGCGCTGGCCGGCTTCCTGGCCAGCCATCCACAATTAAGCATCGATCTGGAGGAGCGGCTTAGCCGCGACATCGTGCGGGCCGTCACCGACGGCGCGGCCGATATCGGTATCGTCACCGATGCCGTGGACAGCGCGGCGCTGCAAACCTTGCCGTTCCGCGACGATCCCCTGGTGCTGGTGATGGCGCGAAAACATCCGCTGGCGCAGCGGATTGGAAAACCGCGTGGCAAACGGCGCGGCGTGCTGTTCGCCGATGCGCTGGATGAGGATTTTATCGGCCTGGCGGGCGACAGCGCCTTGCAGCAGTATGCGGCCGAGCAGGCGTCGCGGCTGGGGCGCAAGATGCACTGCAAGATACGGTTGCGCAGCTTCGAGGCGGTGTGCCGGATGGTTGCCAGCGGCGCTGGCGTGGCGATATTGCCGGAGACGGCGGCGCGCCGCAGCGCGGACCTGGAGGCGCTGCGAGTAGTAGCGTTGAACGACGATTGGGCCGACCGTAAACTCCTGATCTGCGTGCGGGATCATGCCGCGCTGCCGGTTCACGTGAGGGAGTTGGTCGCGGTCTTGCGGCGGGGTTAGGAGTCTCCGGATAACGCCCAGTTGATCGGGCCGACATGGCCGGAGAATATCTTCTTCATGCCGGCGTCGGCGCCGCGCACTTTGGCTTTCAGTTCCTTCGGCGGGCGGTCGTAGGGTGGCGGGCCGTCCGGGACGAAACTCATCGTCCGCGCCAGCACCTCGCCGGTCAGCATGTGGACGGTGCAGCGCGAGCCGTTCATTAACGCGTGCTTCTCGCGCTCCACCTGGTTGACCTCCTCCCGCGCCTGTTCCTGCTGCACTTGCGCCGCCTTGAGCGACAGCGATATCTTGGCGACCGCGCGCAGCGAGGGCCCCACCGCTGTCGCCATCTTGTGGAACAAGGGTTCCTGCTCCGTCGTCAATATCACTTCGCGCTTGCGCACCCGTGTCGCCAGGGTCAGGTAATTGCGCACCTCCTGCTGGCCGGTGATGGCGTCCATTTCGACCTTGCACTGCTCGGCGTCGCGCAGCGCCTGCGCGACCTTGGGCAGCAGCTCCGCGATCCTCTTGTCGAACTTCGCCATGTCCGGCACCAGCGTGTAGATCAGCATCTCGCTTTGCTTGCGCGGGCCGGCGTGGATGATCTCTATCTTGCGGGCGGCGATCGCGCAGCCCTCGGCCACCTTGATGATCACTTCGTCGGCCATGATCTCGCAGTTGCTTGCCTCGCCAATCACCACCCGCGTGCCGGAGATGATGCAGCTCTCGGCACGCGCCAGCGTCACCTCGCCATGTTTGGTCTGCAGCACCGCGCCGGACGCCACGCCCTTGACCCGGATCGCTCCCTCCGCGTTGCTGACGGTGCCGCCCATCAGATTGCGGCCCAGGACAATGTCGCCGCCGCGCGAACTGATATTGCCGAAGACATTGCCGTGGATAGTGATATTGCCGCCGTCGACCGAGCGCTGCTCCTGCACGTCGCCGAACTCCTCGTACTCGCCGGTCAGCTGCAGATTGCCGGTGGTGCGCGCGCTCACGCCTTCACGGCTGATGATCTTGGGGCCGATCGAGATGCGCTTGGTGCCCGGCTCCACGCTCAGGAAACCCTCGACCGCCGACACCAGGTACTCGCCGTCGCGCAGGTTCTCGATGACGGTGCCGGCGCCGGCCACGGAGGTCAGTTCGATGTCGCGCGGCTCCGGCGGCTCCAGCACGACGCCGGACAGTTCGAAGCCGCGCGCACCCGGTGTGCGCGGCACCTTGCGCAGCAGCTTGACGTTGGGTTTGACCTGCGGGAAGCGGTTCTGGAAAGTCTGCAGATCGAGCTTGCCGTCCGGCGTCTCGCGCGGCGCGTTGCTGCGATGGATATCGCGCGACACTTCCACGATGGTAGCGTCACGTCCCGGCACGGCGTTGAGCCGGCGCGCGACGATGATGCGCGCCAGGCGCCCGCTGATGATGACGTCGCGCACGGCCGGCGCATCGATACCGAAGCGTATGCCCTTGCCCCACATGTCGGCGACGAATTCGTCGAACTTCAGACGCGCCGGTTGCGGCGGCATGTCGGCAACCTCGAAGAACACCGGCTCGAAATAGTATTCCGCCTCGCCGCCGATGGTCTTGACGGTCTTGTACAGGGCCCGGCGCACGGCGTGAAACGGCTCGATGCTGTCGGCGAAGCGCAGGAGCGGTTTGCCCGCCATGGCGGCCGGCAGCTCGGGGCCGCAGTTGTACAGCATTCTGATGAAGACGGCGTAGTCGAGGCCTGCAAAGTAGGCGCCGCCGAGAAAAACCTGGCTGACCGCCGCGACACACGATGCCGCAGTGGCGTCGGCATCGAAATACACGCCGTCATCGCGCTTGACGATCGCCGCGGGCAAATCACCTTCCGCAGTTTGTTCCAGCGTCGTTGCGTCGTCTGACACGTTAGTCCCCACAAAGATGTACGTCGGAGCCGGCGCCCCTTCACTTTTTAATGTTATTTGTAGATTAGCATGAACGCACGGCATTGTGCGTGCACATTAGGGTATGCACAACGCGGTATCCGATGCGGTTGGCAGAGGCACTGTGCGCATGCGCGCGATGCGGCCACTAATCGGCCGGTGCGCGCGCACGCGGGTCGAGGTGCCAGTCGAGCGAGCCGGCGCTGTCGCAGAACAGCATCTCGCCGCCGCTCGGCGTGCCGCGCAGGCGCTGCTTGATCTCCTTGGGCGGCAGCAGCGTCAAGGACGCGCCGTCGGCCGCGAAAGGCATGGTGCGCACCGTGGTCTCGCCGCTGACCATATGCAGGCCGCAGCGCGCCACGCCGGCCGCAGCCACCTTCTGGTCGATCACGCGGGCCCGCCGGTCGCGCAACAGCGTTTGCTGCGTCTGGGCGGCCTGGACCTCCTTCTTCAACTGCTCGATGGCCTGGATCTCGGTCGCCACGGCGCCGGCGATCTTGCGCAGGAACTGGCCCTGCTCGGCCGTCAAGGTCAGCTCCTGCGTGCGCAGCTTGACCGCCAGCGCCAGGTAGCGGCGCACGTCGGGCAGCGCGGCGATGCGCGCGGCTTCCTGCTCGGCGTCCAGGATGGTCTGCGCGAAGTCGGCCAGGCGCGCATCGAGTTCGGCGATCTCCTCGTCGAAGCGCTTGACGTCGCGCACCAGCACATGGATGACCATCTCGGTGCGGCGACGCGGCCCGGCGCTTTCGATTTCGACATTGCGGCCGGCCACCGCGCAGCCCTCGGCCACCGAGATCGATACCTCGTCGGCGACGATCTCGCAATTGGACGCTTCGTCGATCTTGACGCTGCTGCCCGAGATGACGCAGTTCTCCGCGCGCGCGATCGTGATCGCGCCGCCGCTGGTGTGGATCACCGAATTCGATGCCACGCCGTCGATGCTGATCGAACCCAGTGCGTTCTGCACACTGCCGCTGACCAGGTTCTTGTCCAGCACCACGACGCCGCCGCGCGAATGGATATTGCCGTAGACGTTGCCGTGCACCGTGATGTCGCCACCGGTGACGTCGCGCTGCTCCTGCACGTCGCCGTATTCCTCATAAGCGCCGGCCAGTTCCAGGTTGCCGGTGGTGCGTCCGCTCACGCCTTCCAGGCTGACGATTTTGTCGGTGATGGAAATGCGGTTCGACTTCGAATCCACGCTCAGGAAACCCTCGCGCGTGGACACCAGGTATTCGCCGTCCTCCAGGGTCTGCGCCTCGGTGCCGTCGCCGGCATAAAAGCGCAAGGTCAGATCCTGCGGCGGCTCCGGCGCCGTCATGCGTCCGGACAGGTCGAAGCCCGGCTCGCCCGGCACCGACGGCACCTTTTTCAGCAGCCTGGCGTTGGCTTTGATTTGCGGGAAGCGGTTCTGAAAACTCTGCAGGTCGATGCGGCCGTCGGCGCGCGCCTTGGGGGCGTCGCTGCGGTGCAGATCGGACGACACTTCCATCACGGTCGCGTTCTGGCCGGGCTCCGGTTCCAGATCGGTGGCGAAGGTGATGCGGTCGGGCTTTGACGCCGCCATCGCCGACGCCACCGCCGCCACATCGATACCGAACTGTATGCCCTTGCCCCACATGTCGGCGACAAATTCATCCACGTCCAGGCGGGTCTGTCGTTCCGGGATCACGGTGCCGTCGGGCAGCACTTCCTCGTCCAGGAACAGCGGCTCAAAGTAGTATTCGGCGTAGCCGTGGCCCATCTTGGGATTTTTGTAGAGGGGCACGCGCAATGGGTCCATCAGGCGCACGTCGTCGCACAAGCGCACCGCCTGGGCCGCGCCCAGATCGGGGCCGACACCGTACAGCGCCTTGATCATCACCGGATAATTGAGACCGGCCAAATAGAAGCCGGAGCGGAACACCTGATTAACCGCGGCGATCAGCGCCGGTCGCGGCAGGCCAACGTCGATATAAATGCCGTCGGTTCTGCGGACCAAGCCGATAGGCAGGCCGGCGTCGGGAGCCGATGGCTCGTCAACGGGAAAGGGCGCTGCGGAAGCAACGTCTTGAACCACGATTTTCCTCCAGGCGTCACGCGGCCGAAGGGCATTGCGTGTAATTAATTAATATTACACCCAGACAAAGGAAAAGATAGCAATATTCGACGCTAACGCGATGGAAATGTGATGTTATTGTTACAGATCAATAATGATTTGATATTTAACCCGCCGAATTGCCGCTTAACGGCGCGGCGGATTGGCGTAAATATCCTGGCCCACTTCGTTGATCTGGCGACGCAGATCGCGGCGCTCATCCGGCGTCAGGCGGCCAACGCGGCGGTTCATCTCGGCGTTGCGGCTGGCTTCCTGCATCGCGCGGCGCTGTTCTTCGGCACGGGCCTCATAGCTGTTGCGCGGATCGACCTGGCGCTGCTGGTCGGCCTGGCGCGGATCGGCCTGGCGCTGATTCTGGACCTGCTGAGGCCGATTTTCCTCGCGGCGTGGTCCGTCGCCGGGATCGGCATAGGCCAACCCCGCCCCCATCAGACCGCAGCACAGCAATAAAGAACCCATGGAGGATCGAACGCAAAAAGATGCGCTTGCTGCCGCGTGTATTTTTTTGTGATCGATGAACATGATGTTCCTAAAAGGCTTAATCCGTGCTTGAAGTGTATGATGCTTTAACCGAGCGGGTAAGACCAATTGGGTAAAGTTTGTAACACTTTGTAATGGGTCGTCACAGACGTTTTCGCCAAACGGATATGACGTTACCATAGCGACATCAATAAGACAATTCTGACAGAGCAAATGACTAGCACAACGACTGAATCCGGCAACACCTCGGCCAACCAGCACGGCCACCAGGCCAAGATCATGGTGGTGGACGACGACGTTCGTCTGCGCGATTTGCTGCGGCGCTACTTGACCGAACAAGGTTTCAACGTCTTTACCGCCGAAAGCGCGACAGCCATGAACAAGCTGTGGCTGCGCGAGCGCTACGACCTGCTGGTGCTGGACCTGATGCTGCCCGGCGAAGACGGCCTGTCGATCTGCCGCCGCCTGCGCGGCGCCGGCGACCAGACGCCGATCATCATGCTGACCGCCAAGGGCGAGGACGTCGACCGCATCGTCGGCCTCGAAATGGGCGCCGACGATTACCTGCCCAAGCCCTTCAACCCGCGCGAACTGGTGGCGCGCATCGGCGCCGTGCTGCGCCGCCGCGGTCCGGACGAGATTCCCGGCGCGCCGTCGGAAACGCCGCAATCGTTCGAGTTCGGCCAGTTCGTTCTGGACCTGGGCACGCGCACGCTGAAGAAAAACGGCGAGACCGTGCCGCTGACCACCGGCGAGTTTTCGGTACTAAAAGTATTCGCCCGCCACGCGCGCCAGCCGCTGTCGCGCGAGAAGCTGATGGAACTGGCGCGCGGCCGCGAATACGAGGTGTTCGACCGCAGTCTGGACGTGCAGATCTCGCGCCTGCGTAAGCTGATCGAGCCCGATCCATCGAGCCCGCTGTACATCCAGACCGTCTGGGGCCTGGGCTATGTGTTCATCCCGGAGGGGCAGCCGCGCTAAGTCGCGACAACCGCGAAGATGCGCATGAAGTCTCTTTCGAAGTTCCGTTTCGCTTTTCGGCTGGCCAGCATGAAAAGCGGCCTTTTCTGGCGCACCTTCTTCCTGCTCGGCGCCTTGACGACGACCAGCATGACCGCGTGGGTCGGCATGATCAGCGTGGTGCAGCACGAGCCGCAGGTGCAGCAGATCTCCGCGCAGGTGATCTCGGTGGTCACCATCACCCACGCCGCCCTCACCCACTCCGCGCCTGAACTGCGGCGCGAGCTGCTGTTCGACCTGGTGTCCAACGAAGGTATCCGGGTGTTCCCGCTGGAGGAGGACGACAAGGTCGAGCCGCCGCCCAAGAACGCGCTGATGCCGGACATCCAAAAGCTGGTCAAGGCCAAACTGGGTGCGGACACGCGCTTTTCGGCCAAGGTGAATGGCGTCTCGGGCTTCTGGGTCAGCTTCCACATCGACGACGACCAATACTGGCTGATGCTCGAACGTGAACGCATACGCGGCCTGACCGGCATCCAGTGGCTGGGCTGGGCCAGCGTGGTGTCGGTGGTGTCGCTGCTGGGCGCGGCCTTCATTTCCAGCCTGATCAACCTGCCGCTGCGCCGCCTGACCAAGGCTACCCGCGCTTTCGCGCAGGGCAAGCGGCCGGACCCGCTGCCGGAAAGCGGCCCGGCCGAAATTATGGAGGCCAACCGCAGCTTCAACCAGATGGTCGACCAGCTGCAGCAGGTTGAATCCGACCGCGCCGTCATCCTGGCCGGTATTTCGCACGACCTGCGCACGCCGCTGGCGCGCATGCAGCTCGAGGTGGAGATGGCCAATCTGTCGAACGAGGCGCGGGAAGGCATCCAGTCCGACATCGGCCAGATGGACGCCATCATCGGCCAATTCCTCGATTACGCCAAACCGACCGAGGCGTCGAGCTTCACCAACGTCGATATCAGCGAACTGCTGGCCGACACCGCGCACGAAGCCGAGCGTTTGCAGGACGTGCGCGTGACCACCGACATCGCCGCCGACGCCCATGTGATGGGCAACAGCACGGACCTGAAACGGGTGTTCGACAACCTGGTCGAAAACGCCCGCCGCTACGGCAAAACACCGGACACCGATGTCACCGCGATCGATATCCGGTGCGCCGTCAAGGGCTCGGGCGCGTCCCGCCGCGTCGTCATCGAGGTGTCGGACCATGGCTGCGGTGTGCCGGACGACCAGATCGAACAACTGCTCAAACCCTTCACACGGCTCGACGCCGCGCGCGGCCAGGCCAATGGCGCCGGCTTGGGACTGGCCATCGTCGACCGCGTGCTGCTGCGCCACGGCGCCGAGCTCACGCTGAGCAACCGCGAAGGCGGCGGCCTGGAAATCCAGATCGCCATGAAGGCCGTCTGATGCCGGGCAGCCCGATAGGTCTACGATTTTTTGCCGGCGCGATGGTGCCGGCGCTGCTGCTAGCGCTGACCACCGGCGCCGGCGCGGCGCCAAAGCAGCGTGTCGAGCAACGCATCGAACAGCGCATCGAGCAGCGCGAGCCAAGCGCCGAGGAACGCGACTCGTTCGATGAATTTTTCCGCGCTCGCAATGCGGCGCAACCGCAGCGGCCCTGGGGTGCGGCGCCGTTGTTCGCGCCCGCGTTCGAGGTCGAGCGCCAGCGCGGCAAGCCATGGAACGTGATCGCCCGTGTCGATTCCGCGCCACGCCGGTCGGCGCCGGATCTGTGCCGGCAAATCCGCTCCAGCTTTATCTACGACGCGGCCAAGCCCAAGGGCGAGCGCTGGACCGACGCGGCCGAGGCGCCGCAATGGTACGTATGGCTGGCGCAACCCAACATCCCATGCCAGGCGGCCAGATATACGGTATTGATGGATCAGGCCGTGCCGCCGGCCGATGCGGTGGCATTGCTGAGGCAGCACCGCGAGCTGCTGATACGCGCCCGGCTACTGTTCGCAGGCAACTCCCAGTGCGCACGGCAACGCGCCCTCACCTTCCGGCTGGCCGCGCTGAAGCCGGCGGCCGCGACGGCGGGGGCGCCGCTGATGTTCGGCCTGGTGTTTGAAAGCGACCGCGACACGGTCGCCACGGTCGCCGTACGCAAGCACCGTGGCGAATACGTCGCCTGGAACGTCAGCTGCTCCGGTTGATCGGATGCTCGCGCGATTCGAGCAACTTGGTGAGCAGCAATTCGGTCGAACCGTAACCGTACAGCGAGTCGGCCTCCAGACCCGGCGTATCGTAGGGCACTGATTCTTCCCGTTCGGAACGACTCGGATCGTTGTCGGAATACGTCACGCGCCAGGCGCGCTTGAGGGCGTCGGCGCGGCGCAGGAATTGTGGCATTGGCCACTGCGCCGGATTCCAGTCCGGGGCTTCGCCAAGCACGCGCCAGTGACCACTGGCCAGCGCCATGTCACCCACGCGCAGCACCTTGACGGCGTCCTGCGGCTGCAGGGTAAGAAGCTCTTCGATCGCCGGCAACCTGTCGAGTTTGGGCCCAAACAGATAGGCCAGCATGATTTTGCTGCCGGGCGATAGCCGCGCGACCAGGCCCCAACCGTAGCCACCGTCGAGCAACGGCACCGCAAACCAGCTTCCTTCATGATACGACTGCCTCATTCCACTCCTTTCGCTAGCACGAACCAGCAAAGTGGCGCCGAAATGCACTGACGAACAGGACATACCGCCGCCTCCACATATGCTGTGACTGCTTCATTGGCGCCGTGCGGCGCAAATCAGCAGTCTATCGGCGCGGCGCAAAACGCGTCGCACGCCACCGCACGCGAGCGCACACTTACGCGCAGGCGTATCGACAGCTGTGATACACTTCCGGCTCGCTAGGGGTCCTGGACATATTGTTCCGGGTGAGAGATACCCTTCGTACCTGATCTGGATAATGCCAGCGAAGGAAAGCGCAAAGTAGTTCTCCCCTCCTTTGATGGCTCTCCTCGCGGCTTCCAGCCGAGAACAAGTAGAGAGCAGACATGTCCACACCAAAATTCGCAGTTTCCGTCATCGCCCTGGCGGTGTTCCATGCATTTTCCGGCGCCGCCGTTGCCGCCGACTCGACAGCCGGGGCAGCCGACGCCGCCGCCGAGCAGTCGATGCCGGAAGTCATCGTCAGCGCCACCAAGACGCGCGCCAACACCGCCTCGGTCGCAGGCTTCGGCAACGCCCCGCTGCTGGAAACGCCGGCCTCGGTCAGCGTGCTGACGGCACAACAGATGCTCGACCTGCAAATCCGCTCGACCACCGACGCCGCCAGGTTCGACGCCAGCCTGAGCGACTCGTACAACGCCGTCGGTTACGCCGAGCAATTCTCTATCCGTGGCTTCAAGCTCGACAACGCGTCCAGCTACCGCAAGGATGGCATGGCGATCCCCGGCGACACCCAGATCCCGCTGGAAAACAAGGAACGCCTGGAAGTGCTCAAGGGCCTGTCCGGCTTGGAGGCCGGGGTCTCGGCGCCGGGCGGCATCATCAATTACGTCACCAAGCGCCCGACCGATACGCCGCTGCGCACCGTCGTGCTGGAAGCGCGTGAGCGCGGCACCTTGTACGGCGCCGTCGATGTCGGGGGGCGTTTCGAGGATGATCGTTTCGGCTACCGCGTCAACGTCGCCGGCGAGCGCCTGCGCTCCTACATCAAGGGCGCGGACGGCAACCGCAAGTTCGTCTCCGCCGCCTTCGACTGGCGCATCTCGCCACAGGCGCTGCTGCAGATCGACGCCGACTACCAGCGCAAGTCCCAACTGACCGCGCCGGGCTTCCAGCTGCTGGACAACACCACCTTGCCGGTGGTTGATGCGGACACGATGCTCAACGATCAACCGTGGAGCCGTCCGGTGGAAACGACCACCAGCAACATCGGCGCGCGCTTCGAATACAAGTTCTCGTCCGACTGGAGCACCACGGTCAGCGCCAACCAGCACCACTTCAAGCGCGACGACTACACCGCCTTCCCGTACGGCTGCGGTCCGGACTTCTATCCTGGCTACTGCGGCAACGGCGACTACGACGTCTATAACTACATCAGCCTGGGCGAGAAGAAATCGCCGCTGACGGTGCAGGCGCTGGTACAAGGCCGCTTCGCCACCGGCGCGGTGGCGCATGCGTTCACGGGCGGCGCGTCGTTCCAGAAAAACAGCGAAAAATGGGGCGACTACCTGTACGACTACTCGGGCGTCAGCAATATCTATCACCCGGTCGTCGTGGCGCCGGCGCCGGGCAGTAGCGGCCCGGTATCGGAGCGCCGCCATGGCAACGAACGCTCGCTGTTCGCGCAGGACATCGTCAGTCTGAACGCGCAGCTCAAGCTGCACGCCGGCGCGCGCTACGTGCAGGTCAAACGTGTCCAATACGTTGGGTACAACGACGATGGCGTGCTGCTGCCGGATACGAACACCGACGCCGGATTCTGGCTGCCGAATGTGGCGCTGGTCTACAGCCTGCGTCCCAACGTCTCGCTCTATACATCCTACGCGCAGGGCCTGGAGCTTGGCGGCGTTGCGCCTATGCAGACCAGGAACGAGGGCCAGGCGCTGTCGCCGTCCAAGTCCAGGCAGGTGGAAGTCGGTATCAAAGCCGATATCCGTCCGGACCTGAGCGCCACCGTCGCGCTGTTCGAGATCCGCAAAGGACTGGAATATACCGATGCGGGGAATTTCTTCGTTCGCAATGGCGAAGCGAAGAACCGTGGCCTGGAAATGGCGCTGAACGGCCGCGCCACGCGCGATCTGACGGTGGGCGTGTCTGCCACGGCGCTGAACACCAGGCAAAGCGATACAGGCCTGGCTAGCCTGGACGGCAAGCGCGTGACCAACGTCGCCGCTTTCAAATCGTCGGTGTATGCGGACTATGCGGTGCCGCAAATCGAAGGTCTGGCGCTGAACGCGAACTGGCAGTACTCGGGCAAGAAGGCTTTCGATCCTGAGAACCAGGTGTTCGTGCCAAGCTACCATGTGCTGAATTTGGGAGCGTCGTATGCCACGCGCATCGCAGGCGTTTCGACGATCTTGCGCGCCAGCGTGAACAACGCGCTGGACAAGTTCTACTGGCGCGATGTGACGCAGGATCTGGGCGGGTATTTGATGCCGGGAGCGTCGCGCACGTTCCGCGTATCGGCGCAGTTCGACCTGTAACGCGTGATTGGCGGGGCGGTTCGGCGATGGCGGATTACAGGGCCGTCTCCAGCAACCGCTCCACCTGCGCCAACCGCTGTACAAGATCGCCGGACACCAGCACATACGGTATCGCGCGTGACGCCAGCTCCTCCATCAACAGACGGTTGATGGTCACACTGACTTCTTCGCACTCGCGCTGCAAGCCATCGGCAACCCACGGAATATCCGGCGCGGTCACCAACGTCAGCGCATAGTCGCGACTATGCCCATCGGCAAGCCGCGCCAGCTGGTCGTCAATACCGCCGAAATAATGACGGCTATAGACCGCCGTCATCAACGGCGCGGTGTCGCAGAACAGATACCCGCACGCGTCCCGCGCCGCAGCGTCCTCACGTTCACGCTGTGTGCTGGCGATGTGAAACTGGTCCTGCGCCACCGGCACCCGTCCCTGCACATCGACGAATTCACGCAGATACTCCGGCACCCAGACAGTCCGATAGCGCTGCGCCAGCGCGGCCGCCAAAGTGGTTTTGCCGGAGGAAGCCGTGCCCAGTATCGCCACGCGCCGTGGCAACGCCGCCGATGTCATTCCAGTACCAGCCTGCGGCCGCCGGTCTCGTCGCCTTTGCCGTCACCGCCGCTGCCGCTGCCGATGCCGGCCGACTGCTGCCAGGTGCGCAGGCCGACCACCGCCATGCCGACGAAGACCGCGTACAAAATCGCCGTCAGTATCAGGTGCTTATGCAGATAAAGTCCGACATACAGCACATCGACAACGATCCAGACATGCCAGTTCTCGACCTTCTTCCGCGACAGCAGCAATTGTCCGACCAGGCTGCCGGCCGTCAGGAAACCATCGGAACGCGGCACGTCGGTATCGGTGTACGTCTTGAGAAACCACGCCAGCAACACAAAGGCGGCCAGCCATGCCGCCACGGCGATCCAGCGGCCGCGCGCGTCGAGCGCGGTGACCGCGAGCTTTTCGTGGCGATCGTCACCGTGCAGCCACTGATACCAGCCGTAGAACGAGACGGTGATAAACACCAGTTGCAGTCCCATGTCGCCGTACAGCCGCGAGCCATAGAACACCAGGCCATAAGTGGCCGACGAAATGATCGCGAACAGCCAGGCCCAATGGCTCTGGCGGATGTTGAGCCACACCGTGGCCACCGACAGCATGAACGACACCAGTTCCAATGGGGTCGTGGCGAATCCCACCAGGTGCAGCGGCAAATTCAGGTACCCCAACAGAACCGATAATTCGTACATTATTTCTTCGCCGGATATTTGATGGTCATCTCTTTGAGCAGATTGTCGGCATGATCGACTTCGCTCATCACCCACAGCATATACCGGATATCCAAATGGATAGCGCGGGTGATGGCAGGGTCGAAGTACCAGTCCTTGGTGATCGATTCATAGGTCGAATCGAAATTCAGGCCAATCAGCTCGCCCCTGCGGTTCATCACCGCCGAGCCGGAGTTGCCGCCGGTGGTGTCGGCGCTGCTCAAAAAGTCCACCGGCACGGTGCCGAGGATGGCGTCCTTGAAGCGTCCATAGCGCTTGGCTTTGATGGCGTCGAGCTCCTTTTGCGGCGCGATGAACGGATCTTTGCCGGTATGCTTTTCAACGATGCCTTCAACGGTGGTGAACGGCCCCTTGCTGATGCCGTCGCGCGGCGAATACGGCGCCACGGTGCCATAGGTCACGCGCAAGGTGCCATTCGCATCCGGATACACCGGCTTGCCCTGCGATTTCTTCCACGCGATGACGGCTTCCATGTAGCGCGGGATCACGCGTTCCAGATTGCCGTCCAAGTCCTTGCGGCGTTCCTTGAGCGACTGCGCCGCGTCGTCCAGCTTTGACGCCAGTTGCATGAACGGGTCGTCCGACGCCTTGACGGCGGCGGCATCCTTGCCGATCCACGCCAGCCGCGTGGCGGTGTCGCCAAGGCCAGTCGTCGCATACAACGCCGGCACCGCCTCGGGCGCCGGCAGCATCGCGTCCAGGCCCGCCACGTGCATCGACTTCGGCAGCTTGGCGTAACGCCGCAGCGCCGCGACGAAACGCGCTTGATCCACCTCGGCCACATACGACTGCTCCAGGCGATTCAGCCGCGCCTTGATGAAGGCGGCGTCGCGTTGCTGGAATCCGGTTTCGCGTTCGGCGTCCGGCTTTGCGCTTTCCAACCCCAGGCGATACAGCGTATTGGCGCTTTTCAGCAGTTCGCCGGTGGTGGCGACGCTGTAGCCGAATTCCTCGTCGGCCAGCGCGATATCGGCCGCGATCACCGCGTCCAGCTCGGACAGCAGCGTTTTCGACACGTCTTTCTGCGCGGCGTACCAGGTACGGAATTCGGCATCCTGCGCGTCCTTGACAGCGGCGATGTCCTTGCGCGCGAAGCCGTCCATCAGGCCCTGCGATTTCTTCATCACGTTGTTCAGACTCTTGGCGACGCTGGCGTAGCGCACTTCCGCCGCCGGGTTGCCCTTGGTGGCGGCGGCGATGACATCCAGATCGGCATGGATCTCGGCGACACGCGCCGGGTAGCCGACGTCGCGCGCCGCGCGGATTTCCGACGGCAGCTTATAGCGGCTGGTGCGGCCCGGGTAACCGGCCAGCAGCACCGGATCGCCGTTCTTCAGCCCCTCGGCCGACAGCACCAGGAAGTCCTTCGATTGATATGGCACGTTGTCCGGCGACGGATCGGCCGGGCGGCCGTCCTTGCCCACGTAGGCGCGCAGGAAGGCGAAGTCGCCGGTATGGCGCGGCCACTCGTAGTTATCGACGTCGCCGCCGTAGTTGCCGATCATGTCGGGCGGCGCGTAGACCAGGCGCACGTCGCGTATCATCATCTGGCGAATGCGGTAGTATTCCAGCCCGCGATGGAAGGCCGGCACCGAGCAGCGGTAGCTCTTGTCGGTTTCGCATTCGGCGATCAACGCCTTGACGGCTTTCTCCACCGCCTCGTGGCGCTGCTTGCCGCTCATCGAAGAGGTCACGTCCTCGAGCACGCGCGCGGTGACGTTTTCCACCTTGTCTGTCACATAGACCAGCGAATTCGGGCCGCCCGGCAGCTCCTGCACGCGGGTCTTGGCAAGGAAGCCATCGACGATGTAATTGTGTTCGGGCGTGGCGTTGCGCTGGATGGCGCCATAGGCGCAGTGGTGGTTGGTGACCACCAGGCCGGCGTCGGAAACGAACGACGCCGAGCAGCCGGGCAGCGCGACAATGGCGCTCATCGGATGTTTGGAGAGGTCGGCCAGTTTTTCGGCCGGGATGGTGATGCCGATGCGTTGTAGTTCGGATTTCAGCTGTGGCAATTGGTATGGCTGCCACTGCCCTTCGTCGGCGTGAGCCACCGCCGCGCCGAGGATAGCGGCCGGCAGCACTAGATATTTTAACAAGATAAAAGCCCCTGATTGAGTTCCAGCGGCAGTATATTCCTTATGCGGAGGGCTGAAAACGCTTTTTGCGCATTCCGCCGCCGCTAAGCCGCGCCGTCTTCGCCCGCCAGGTCGAAGCCCAGCGTCAAGGTGCAGCCGCCGCCGGGCGCGTACTCGCTCACCTCGAAGCTGCCGCCCAGTGCCGCCACGCGCTGTGCCATGCCGATCAAACCGAAGGACTCGCTCTTGCCCCGTTGATGGGGCGCGATACCGATGCCGTTGTCGGCCACGCTGAAGACCAGGCGCCCGCCGCGCGCAGCGAGCACGATGTCGACATGGCTGGCGTGCGCATGGCGGCGCACATTGCTCAACGCCTCCTGCATCGCGCGGAAAAGCACGATCGCCAGATCGGAGGGGATCGTCGCAAAGGTCGTCTCATCGGGCAAGGTGAGTGCGCAGCTCATGCCGGTGCGTTTGCGGAATTCGACGGCTTGCCACTCCATGGCCGCCTGCAGGCCCAGATCCAGTACCGCCGGACGCAGTTCGTTCATGATGCCGCGGACGCTACGGATCGTCGTGTCGAGATTCTCCAACACACCATTCACGCGCCGGTGCAGGCGCGCGTGGCGCTGGCCCGTGCGGGCGCTCAGCATCGAGATATCGATACGCAGCGCCAGCATGTTCTGCCCCAGTTCGTCGTGGATGTCGCGGGCGATACGCTTGCGCTCATCCTCCTTGACCGTCTCCAGGTGCTCGGCCAGTTTCCGTAACTGGTCGCGGGATTCCTGCAGCGCCGCCTCCGTACGTTTGCGCTCGGCCACCTCCAGCATCAGCAGCCGGTTCGCTTCGGTCAGTTCGGCGGTGCGCGCCGCCACCCGCCGATCAAGCTCGCGCGACAATTTCAGCAGATCGGCTTCGGCGCGCTGGCGCGCCGTGATATCCGAGAACACGCCGATGAAGTAGCTGATGGCGCCCTCCTCGTCGCGGATCACGGTCAGGGACATGGCCGCAACGTAGGGCGTGCCGTCGCGCCGGCGATTGAACACTTCGCCCTGCCACCTGCCATAGGTGCACAGGCAGCGCATCGCCTCCGCGTGGTAACCCACCGGATGGGCGCCGGACCGGCCCAGGAAGCGCGGATCGCGGCCCAGCGCCTCCTCCACAGGATAGCCGGTCAGCGTGGTGAAGGCGGGATTGACCGAGACGATGCGTTTTTCAATGTCGCACACCATCACGCCCTCGCCCATGCTGTCGATCACCTGGAAGGCGCGTCGGCGCGCCGCCTCGCGGGCGTCGGCGGTACCGATGTCGGTCAGGATCATGCGGCATTTGCGGGCGGCGACATCGAGATTGGCCTCGATATGCACCTGGCGCTGGACGCCGCCGGGCTGCGCCGAGAACAACGGCACCTCGAGCACCGCCCTCTGTCCGCCCACCAGCAGCTCGGCCAGAAACCGGCGCAGGCCGGCCTGCGCTTGCGGCGCCACGTACTGCTCGAACGAGCGGCCATGCAGCTCCTCCCGGCGGCAGCCGAGCAAATCGCCTGCGGCGTGGTTGGCGCGGGTGATGCGCCCCTCGGGGTCCAGCGACACGTAGCCGGCCGGCGCCTGGTCGTACAGCACCGCGTAGTGCTCGCGCGCCCGCTCGGCCAGGTCGCGCTCCGTCTGCACCTCGGCCAGCGCGACGTTCTGCATATCGAGTTCGATCTGGCTCACCTGCAGTTCGTGCCAGCGCTTGAGCGTTTCGCTGTCGGCGTCGGCCGGCGGCGGACGGCCGGTCTTCGATAGCGCGGCGACGGCCTGCTCGGCCACGTAGCGCAACCGGTCGGGATCGAGTTCGGGCCGGTGGCGCTTGTTCATGCGGGCCCCGGCCCTTGCTGCATCGAGCGCAGCTGCGCCTCCAGCAGTTTCGATTCGGTGATGTTGATGAAGGTGACCACCACGCCATCGATCACGTTTTCCACCGTCCGATACGGCATGATGCGCACCGTGTACCAGCCGCCGCTGCGGGTGGGGATCTGCTTTTCGCAGAACACCAGCGTGCGCAGCACCTCCTGCGCGTCGGCCTCCAGCTCCGGGTACAGCAGGTCGTTGACGATGTCGCCCAGCGGCCGCTGGACGTCGCTCGGGATCAGCTTATAGATTTGCGTGGTCTGGTCGGTGAAGCGGCGGATGCGCAGCTTACTGTCCAGGAAAATGGTCGCCACGTCGGTGCTGTTAAGCAGATTTTTCATGTCGCCGTTGACCACCGACAGATCGTCCACCTTCGACTGGAGCTCGGCGTTGACGGTGTAGAGTTCCTCGTTCAGCGACTGCATCTCCTCCTTGGACGTGGTCAGCTCCTCGTTGGTCGATTGCAGCTCCTCGTTGGTCGACTGCAGTTCTTCGTTGGCCGACTTGAGCTCCTCGCGCGACGCCTGCATCTCGTCGCGCACCGCCTGGATCTCCAGGCGCGCCTGCGCCAGTTGCTGCTCGAGCTCCAGCACCTGCGGGTTGGCCGAGCGCGAACGGCGCTTTTCCGGCGGCAGCGGCACCGTGGTGAAGGTCAGCATCAAGGTGCCCGACAACGGGCCCGATTCCGGCATCGCTTCGGCCGTCAGGTCCAGCGCCTGCGACGGTTTTCCCGCCGCGTCGCGCTGTATCAGGCCGCGCACGGCGATCATGCCGTCGCTCTGCGCGGCGCGCTTGAGCAGGTCGGCCAGTTCATGGCGCAGGCCATCGCGCGCCATCGCGTGGATGTTCCAGTTGGCCTTGCCGGCGGCCGGCTCCAGGTAGGCGCCGGTGCGGCCGTGAATGTACAGGATGTCGCCATGGACGTTGAGCAGGACGGCGGCCGGCGTGTGCTTTTTAAGCAGCTGCTGCTCGACCTGGGTTTGGAGGTTTCCGTTCATGGATGGGTTGACAGGCTCGCTGGCAGAAGGGATCGACACGCTGTTGACACGCGTGGGGAAGTAGTTGGCCACGCGGTGGATGGACGCGTCCAGCCGCCGGTAAATGCGGCCAGCGCCGGTCATCGGCGCGAATAGTTCGTTGAAATGGCCGGGGGTGTCGGCGCTGCCGAGCATCAGCAGGCCGCCGGTCTTGAGCGCGTAGTGGAACAGCGGGATCAATTGTTCCTGCAGCTTTGCGGTGAAATAAATCAGCAGGTTGCGGCAGCAAAGGATATCGAGCTTGGTGAACGGCGGATCGGAAATGATGTTCTGGCGCGCGAAGATAATCATGTTGCGCACGTCCTTGCGGATACGATAGCCGCCATTTTCGGCCGGCATGAAGTAGCGCTGCCGCAGGTCGCTCGACACATCGGCCTCGATGGCGGCGTTAAAGATACCCTGGCGCGCGCGGTCGATGGCGTCTTCGTCAAGATCGGTGGCGAAGATCTGCAGCGTGTAGCGCGCTGCGGGCCGCAGCTGTTCGAGCACCTCGTTAAAGGCGATCGCCAGCGAATAGGCCTCCTGCCCGGTGGAGCAGGCGGGCACCCAGGCCTTGAAGGCTGCGCCCTCGGGATGCTCCGCCAGCAGTTGCGGCAGCGCGCTCGCCATCAGGTATTCCCACACCTTGGGATCCCGGAAGAAGTTCGTCACGCCGATCAGCAATTCCTTGAACAGCAATTCGACTTCGGCCGGATTCGCGCCCATGAAGCCGACGTAGGCGCCCAACGAGGCGCACTGGCACAGCTTCATGCGGCGTTCGATGCGGCGCATGACGGTGCTCAGTTTATAGTCCGAGAAATTGGCGCCGGTCTGCTTGAGCAGCAGCAGGAACAACTGCTGCAACGCCTCGCGGTGCGCCGTCGCCTGCAACGGCAACCCGCCATCGTGGCCGCCGCCCCACTCGGCGATATGCGCCGGCATGTCGGATGGCGGCGCGACGATGTCGACCACGTCGGCGCCGATGGCGCTGAGCGGCATCGGATCGAAACGCGCCGCACCGGGCGGCTGCGCCATGGTCAGCCCGCCGTTCTCGCGGATCGCAGCCAATCCCTGGGTGCCGTCCACGCCCATGCCGGAAAGGACGACACCGACCGCGCGCTCGCGGGCATGATGGGACAGCGCGCGGAAGAAACTATCGATCGGCAAGCGAAAGCCGCGCTGCCCGGACGGCGGCAGCACCGCGAACCGGCCATCTTCGAAGCCGAGGTCACGGTCCGGCGGAATCACGTAAACATGGTCCGCTTCCACCGGCATGCGGTCGGCCACCTCGACCACCTTCATTGGCGTGACGCGCTGCAGCAATTCCGGCAGCATGCCTTTGTGGAGCGGGTCCAGGTGCTGCACGACGACATAGGCCAAGCCGCTGGAGGACGGCACCGCGACAAGGAATTCGCAAATCGGATCCAGGCCGCCGGCCGAGGCGCCGATACCCACCACCGGCACCGGCGGTGCGGGCGAACGGGCCTGCGCGCTGTCGGCGGCGGCGATCGGGGAGGCTATGGCGTTGGAAAGCTGGCGTTTCGTCATCGGGGCATTAAACCAACCGTCGGGGCCCGCCGCCTGCTACACGACAAAACGATGCGGGCAGCAGGGAATGTGGCATTTGTCTCCATCTTGCCAGATGATTATACAAAGGTCGCGCCCAAAATCCAAGCGCGCGCGGCCCCGTATGCGCCCTTCCGCCCTGCTACTCGCCTGCTACTCGCCTGCTACTCGCCTGCTACTCGCTTGCAGTATGCCAGCCGCCGCCCAGCGACTGGATCAACGCGATCGCGGTGGTCTGGCGATCGGCCTGCGATTGCACCAGCGCGCGGCGCGCGTTCAGCGCTGTGGTCTGGGCGGTCACCACGTCGGTGTAGCCAACCTGGCCGGCGCGATAGCGATTGAGCATCTGCACCTCGACCTGGTCGGCCGCCTCGGAAGCGATCCTGCGCAGGTCCTGCTGCTGCGCCAGCGCCCTGGTGGCCGACAGCTGGTTCTCGACGTCGGCGAACGCGGTCAGTACGGTCTGGCGGTAACGGGCGATGGCGGCGTCGCGCGCGGCTTCGGCGCCGGCCACGCGCGCCCTGGTGGCGCCGGCGTCGAACAGCGTCTGCGCCGCCGACAGTCCCAGCGACCAAAGGCTGTTGGAGGCGTTGAACAGGCCAGATGCCGCGTTCGAGCCGACGCCATAGGAACCGGTCAGGCTAAGGCTCGGGAAGTACGCCGAGCGCGCGATGCCGATTTGCTCGTTGGAGGCGGCCACCGAGCGCTCCGCCGAAGCGATGTCCGGGCGGCGTTGCAGCAAGGTCGAAGGGACGCCCGTGGGCACGTCCGGTACAGTCACGTTCCATGGCGCCGGCGCCAGCGCGAAGTCGCTCGCGGCCTTACCCAGCAAAACGGCGATCGCGTGTTCGAGCGTGGCGCGTTGCTGCACCAGCGTGACCTGGTCGATGCGGGCGTTGGCCAACTGGGTCTGCGCCTGCAGAAGGTCCGACTTGGTGGTGACGCCGGCGTCGAAACGGTTTTGCGTGATCTGCAGCACCCGCTCATAACCTTCGGTGGTGGCGTCGAGCAGCGCTTTTTCAGCATCCGCCTGGCGCAGCAGGAAGTAGTTGGTGGCCAGCTCGCCCTGCGCCGACAAGCGGGCGGCCGCCAGGTCGGCGGCGCTGGCCTGCAAGCTGGCCTGGGCGCTGTTGGTGCCGGCGCGCAGCCTGCCCCAGATATCGGGCTCCCAGCTGGCGCCGATGTTGGCGCGGTACTGGCTGGCGTTCTGCGTGTTGCCGCCGCCACCGGAGCGGGCGGCGCTGCCGTTCAAATCGACCAAAGGGAACAGCGCGGCGCGCTGCTCGCCGACCAGCGCCCTCGCCTGCGCGTAATTGGCGGCGGCGATGGCGACGTTCTGGTTCGAGACCTCGATGGTCTCGGCCAGCTGGTTCAACAACGGGTCGTTGAACAGCTGCCACCACGGGCCGCGTTCGAGCATGTCGGCCGGCGCGGCGGCGGTCCATCCGGCGGCGGCTTTCTCGGCGTCGGTTGCGGTTTCCTTGAAGGCAGCAGGCGATGGCGTCTCGGGCAGCTTGTAGGCCGGGCCCACGGCGCAGCCGGCGGTGGCCAGCGCCGCCAACACGGCAAGCGCGATCGCCCGGTGGCGCGGCGTTCGGCGAAGGATGGTTGGTGCGTGTTTGCTCATGGTGTGCTCGGCGACGGATCGCTGTGGATTTTACTGAGTTGTTGTTCGGACGGACCGCGGCGGCGCAGCTTGTCCATCAGGATGTAGACCACCGGCGTGGTCAAAAGCGTCAGCAACTGGCTGGCGATGAGGCCACCGATAATGGCCACGCCGAGCGGCCGGCGCAGCTCCGAGCCCTCGCCGAAGCCGATCGCCAGCGGCAGCGCGCCCAGGGCGGCGGCCAGTGTCGTCATCAGGATGGGACGGAAGCGCAGCAGGCAGGCCTCGCGCACCGCTTCGAGCGGCGACAGCCCGCGCGAGCGCTCCGCCTCCAGCGCGAAGTCGATGATCAGGATGGCGTTCTTCTTGACGATGCCGATCAGCAGGAAGATGCCGATCAAGGCGATCGTCGAGAATTCCATCTTGAAGATCAGCAGCGCCAGCACCGCGCCCACACCGGCCGACGGCAAGGTGGTCAACACGGTCACCGGATGGACCAGGCTTTCGTACAGAATGCCAAGCACGATGTAGATCACCACGATGGCCGCCAGGATCAGCAGCGGCAGCGACTTGTTGCTCTCCTGCGCCGACTTGGCCGCGCCGGCGAAGCTGCCGCGCACATTGTTCGGCATGCCGATCTCCGCCTCCGCCTCCGCGATCTCCGCGGTGGCGTCGGACAGGCTGGCGCCGTCGGCCAGGTTGAAGGCGATGGTGGTCGCCAGTTCCCCGTCCTGGTGGTTGATCGACGTCGCCGTCGAGCTCTCGGCGAACTTCGCCAGGGCCGACAGCGGCACCATGGTGGTGGCCGAGGTGCTCAGCGCGGAACCGGACGACGCGTCCCGGACCGCCGGCGCCGCGACATTGGCGGCGGTCGCCGTGCTGGCCGTGCTGGCGGTGCTGGTGGCGCTTCCCGTGCCGGTGGCGGTCGTGCTGGCGGTCGTGCTCGTGGTGGTGGCAGCCGTCGGCGCGCCGCTCGGATTACTGGCGGTGGGCGCCGGCAGACCCTTTGACGGCACGTACACGTCCTTCAGCGATTCCGGACTGCGGCTGTAGTCGCGCGCCACTTCCATGATCACGTGGTACTGGTTCACCTCACCGTAGATGGTCGCCACCTGGCGCTGGCCGAAGCTGTTATACAAGGCGTTGTCGACATCCTTGGCCGACACGCCAAGCCGCGAGGCGCTGTCCTTGTCGATCGTGACAAAGGTTTCGACACCGTTTTCCGCCTGGTCGCTGTCGACATCGACCATCGACTTCTTGGCCTTCATCGCGTCCGCCAGTCTGGTGGCCCATTTCTTCAAATCGGCCTCGTTGTCGCTTTTCAGCGTGTACTGGTTGTTGGCGTTGGCCGAGCGCCCGCCCGAGCGCAAATCCTGCACGGGGCTGAGGAACAGGGTCACGCCGGTCACCTTCGCAAGCTTGGGCCGCAGGCGCGCGATCACGGCGTTGCCCGCCACGGTGCGTTCGTTGGCCGGCTTCAGGTTAATGAACATGAATCCACCGCCGGCGCGCCGTCCACCGGTAAATCCCACCACCGTGGCGACATCGGGATCGTCCTTGATGATGTTGACCAGCTGGCGCAGTTTGCCCTGCATGGCCTGGAACGAGATGCTCTGGTCGGCGCGGATGCCGCCGCTGACCTGTCCCGTATCCTGCTGCGGAAAGCCGCCCTTGGGAATGGCCGCGAAAAGATAGACATTCAGGCCGATCACAAAAACGAGGCTGAGCATCACCAGCCAGACGCTCGACAGCGCCCAGTCGAGGCTATGCTCGTAGCCCTTGAGTATCCTGTCGAAGCCCGCCTCGAAGAAGCGCGCCACGCGGCCAGGCGGTTTGCCATGCTGGTCCGGCTTGAGCAGCCAGGCGCACATCATCGGCGTCGTGGTCAGCGAAATCACCAGCGAAATCATCACCGCCGCCGACAAGGTGATGGCAAACTCCTTGAACAGCGCGCCGAACTGGCCGCCCATGAACAGCAGCGGAATGAACACCGCGATCAGCGAAAGGCTAATCGACAGCACCGTGAAGCCCACCTCGCGCGCGCCGAGAAGCGCCGCCGACAAGCGGTCCATGCCAGCCTCGATGTGGCGCTGGGTATTTTCCAGCACCACGATGGCGTCATCGACGACAAAGCCGGTGGCCACGGTCAGCGCCATCAGCGACAGGTTGTTAAGGCTGAAACCGAGCAGGTACATCACGCCGAAAGTCCCCAGCAACGACACCACCGTCGCCACCGCCGGCACGATGGTCGCGCGCAGGTTGCGCAGGAAGACGCTCACCACCAGCACCACCAGCAGGATCGAGATGATCAGCGTGACCTCGATCTCGTGCAGCGAGGAGCGGATCGAATTGGTGCTGTCGCTGGCGATGGCGATATTGACGTCGGGCGGCATTTGCGCCTGCAACGCCGGCAGCTGCGCGCGCACGCTGTCAACCGTTTCGATCACGTTGGCGCCCGCCTGCGGCCGGATCAGCACCACGATCGCCGGCTGGCCGTTGAACAGGCCCAGATTGTTCACGTCCTCGACGCCGTCGACCACTTCGGCCACGTCCTTGAGGCGGATCGCCGTCTCGTTGCGCCAGCCGACCACCAGGTCCTGGTAGTCCCTGGCGTTGCGCCCGCCGCTGGCGTTGGCCGACTCGGTGTAGATCTGCAGCCGGCGCCCCTGCCCCTGCAGCGAGCCGCGCGGACGGTTGGCGTTGGTGGCCTGGATCGCCGCGCGCACGTCCTCCATCGACAGGCCGTAGCGGTTGAGCGCATACGGATTGAGTTCGACCCGCACCGCCGGCAGCGAACCGCCGCCGAGCTCCACGTCGCCCACGCCGGTCACCTGCGACAGGCGTTGCAGCACGGTGTTGGACACGGCGTCGTAAATCTGCCCCGGCGTGCGCGTTTTGGACGTCAGCGCCAGAATCATCACCGGCGAGCCGGAAGTGTTGGCCTTGCGGTAGGTCGGATTGCTGCGCAACGTGGCGGGCAAATCGACGCGGCTGGCGTTGATGGCCGCCTGCACCTCGCGCGCCACCGCGTCGACATTGCGGTTCAAATCAAACTGCAAGGTGATGTTGGCGGAGCTGGTGCTGGAGCTGGACGTCATTTCATTGACGCCGGCGATCACGCCCAGATGGCGTTCGAGCGGCGTCGAGACGCTGCTGGCCATGGTCGACGGACTGGCGCCTGGAAGGTTGGCATTGACAGTGATGATCGGGAAATCGACCTGCGGCAGCGGCGCCACCGGCAGCACGAAGAACGCGCCGATGCCGGCCAGCGCGATGCCGACCGTCAGCAGGACGGTGGCGATCGGCCGCTTGACGAATGGCGACGACAGGTTCACAGCGCACCACCTTGCGCCGGCGCTGGTTTCGCTGCCGGTGGATTCGGCTTGCCGCCGCCGAAGCGACGCGCCAGGCTATCGAAGCCGAGGTAAATGACCGGCGTCGTGAACAGCGTCAGAAGCTGGCTGACGATCAGGCCACCGAAGATCGCCAGGCCCAGTGGGCGGCGCAATTCGGCGCCCTCGCCCCAGCCGAGCATTAGCGGCACGGCGGCGAACAGCGCTGCGAGGGTCGTCATCAGGATGGGACGGAAGCGCAGCAGCGCGGCCTGGTGGATCGCCTCGCGCGGCGACTTGCCGCCGTCACGTTCGGCGTCGATGGCGAAGTCGATCATCATGATCGCGTTTTTCTTGACGATACCGATCAGCAGAATAATGCCGATGATGCCGATCACGCCGAGGTCCTGGCCGCTGATCAGCAGCGCCAGCAAGGCGCCCACGCCGGCCGACGGTAATGTCGACAGGATCGTCAGCGGGTGCACATAGCTTTCGTACAGCACGCCCAGCACGATGTAGACGCAGACCACCGCCGCCAGGATCAGCCAGAGCTGGTTGGACAACGAGGCCTGGTAGGCGCCGGAAGCGCCGAGGAAGGTCAACGTCACCGACGGCGGGAACTTGATCTCGGCGGCGGCCTGCTTGATGCTGTCGACCGCCGTACCGAGGGAGACATTCGGAGCGGTATCGAAGCCCAGTGTGGTGGCCGGATACTGCGCCACGTGCGTCACCTGCAGCGGCGCCGGACGCTCGCTGATGGTGGCCAGCGCCGACAGCGGCGTGGCCTTGCCGGAACCGGTGCGCAGTTGCAGATTGCCGAGGTCCTGCGGGGTGGTGATGTCGTCGCTTTTCGCTTCCAGGATCACGCGGTACTGGTTGGTCTCGGTGAAAATGGTCGAGACGATGCGCTGGCCGAAGGCGCTGTACAGCGCATCGTCGATCGAGGCGGCGGTGACCGACAGGCGCGAGGCGGTATCGCGGTCGACAGTAATATATGCGGCGTTGGCGCTGGCGCCGACGTCGGAGACCACGTTGCGCAGTTCCTTCTTGGTGCGCATCTGCTCCGCGAGCTTGGTCGCCCACTCGTTGACGCTGGCGTTGTCCGCGCCTTCGATCGACACGCGGAACTGGGTCGGCCCGCTTTCGGCGTCGATGGTCAGATCCTGGGTCGGTTGCAGATACAAGGTCAGGCCGGGGATCGTCGCTACGCGGTTGCGCAGGCGGTCCATGGTCTCCTGCTGGCTGCCGGTGCGATCGCGCTTCAGGTTGATCAGCATGCTGCCGGTATGGAGCATGGTGTTGTTGGCGGCGTCGACGCCGACCACGGAACTGAGCGTGGCCACGTCCGGGTCCTCCAGCACCAGGCGCGCGGCCTGCTGCTGCAGCTCCGCCATCTTGGCATAGGAAACGGCCTTGCCGGTCTCCAGGCGCGCCTGCAACTGGCCCGTGTCCTGGGTCGGGAACAGCCCTTTCGGGATCACGACATACAGCAGCACCGTCAGCAGCAGCGTCGCCAGCGCCACCAACAGCGTCAGGCCGCTGTGTTTCAGCACCCAGATCAGCGCGCGGTCGTAATGGCCGATCACCCAGTCGAAGAAATGCTGGAAGCGAACGGCGAAGCGGCTCGGCTTTTCCTCGCCGTGGCCTTTGAGCCAGCGGGCCGACATCATCGGCACCAGCGTCAGCGACACCACTGCGGAGATCAAAATCGTGATCGCCAGCGCCATCGCAAACTCGCGGAACAGCCGGCCCACCACGTCGCCCATGAACAGCAGCGGGATCAGCACCGCGATCAGCGACACCGTCAGCGAAATGATGGTGAAGCCGATCTGCTTGGCGCCCTTGAGCGAAGCGGCCATCGGCGTCTCGCCCTCCTCGATGTAGCGGGCGATATTCTCGATCATGACGATCGCATCGTCGACCACGAAGCCGGTGGCGATGGTCAGCGCCATCAGCGACAGGTTGTTCAGGCTATACCCGAGCAGATACATGACGCCGCAGGTGCCGATCAGCGAGATCGGCACCGACAGGCTGGCGATCACGGTGGCGCGGATGCTGTGCAGGAAGGCGAAAATCACCAGCACCACCAGCAGCACCGCCAGCACCAGCTCCATGCCGACGTGCTTGACGGAGGCGCGGATGCCGGTGGTGCGGTCGCTCAGCACCTCCAGCTTCATGGCGCCGGGCAGGCCCGCCTCCAGCTCCGGTAAGCGCGCCTTGATGGCGTCGACGGTGGCGATGACGTTGGCGCCCGGCTGGCGCTGCACGTTGAGGATGATGGCCTGCTTGTTGCCGGACCACGCACCCAGTTGCACGTTCTCCGCGCTGTCGACCACCTGCGCCACGTCGGACAGGCGCACCGGGGAGCCGTTCTTGTACGCCAGGATCAGGTTCTGATAGTCGGAGGCCGCCACCAGCTGGTCGTTGGCGTTGATGGTGTAGGCGCGGGTCGGTCCGTCGAAACTGCCTTTGGCGCCATTGGCGTTGGCGGCGGTGATCGCCGTGCGCAGCGTATCGAGACCGAGGCCGTAGGACGCCAGCGCGTTGGTGTCGGCCTGGATCCGCACCGCAGGACGCTGGCCGCCGCTCAGCGTGACCAGGCCGACGCCGGAAACCTGGCTGATTTTCAGCGCCAGGCGCGTGTTGACGATATTCTGCACCTCGGTCAGCGGCATCGTGTCGGAGGTGATCGCCAGGGTCAGCACCGGCGCGTCGGCCGGATTGACCTTGGCGTAGATCGGCGGCGCCGGCAGGTCGGTCGGCAGCAGCGAGGAGCCGGCGTTGATGGCCGCCTGCACTTCCTGCTCGGCCACCTCCAGCGTCTGGCCAAGGCCGAACTGCAGCGTGATAATGGAGACGCCGGCCGCGCTGGTGGAGCTCATGCGCTGCAGGCCGGCCATCTGGCCGAACTGGCGCTCCAGCGGCGCCGTCACGGTCTGGCCCATCACTTCCGGACTGCCGCCCGGGTACAGCGTTTGCACTTGAATGGTCGGAAAATCGACCTGCGGCAGCGCCGACAGCGGCAGGAACTTGAAGCCGACCAGCCCGGCCAGCACGATCGCCAGCATCAGCAGCGAAGTCGCCACCGGCCGCTGGATAAATGGAGCGGATGGACTCATTATTGTGCGGCGCCCTGTTCTTTGCGGTGACGACGTTCGTGGGCCGGAGCCGACGCGCCTTCAGCGGCGGCGGCCGGCGTACCGGCGGCCGCGCCAGCGCCAGCACCTTGTCCGCGGCGACCAGCGCCCGGCAGGGTCACCTTGGCGCCTTCCTTGAGGCGGTCGGCGCCCTCGGTGATCACCTGCTCGCCCGCTTGCAGGCCGCTCGCGATCTGCACCTTGTCGACGGTCGCCTCGCCGCGCGTGATGGTGCGCATGGTGACGCTCTTGTCATCCTTGAGCACCCAGACGAAATCGCCCTTGGTGCCATGGCGCACAGCGTTCACCGGCACCATCACGGCATCCTTGATGGTGCGCAGTTCCAGGCGCACGTTGACGAACTGGCTGGGGAACAGCGTCGACTTGGCGTTGGCGAAGCGCGCCTTGGCCTTGACCGTGCCGGTCTGGGTGTCGACCTGGTTGTCCATCGCCGCGAACTTGCCGCTGTCGAGGGTATTGGTGCGGGTGCGGTCCAGCGCCAGCGCCGGCAAGTCGGCGCCGTCGTTCACACGCTGCATCACGCCCGGCACGCTGTCCTGCGGGATCGAGAATTCGACGTCGATCGGCGACAGCTGGGTAATCACGGCGATGCCGGTGGAATCGCCCGAGCCGACCAGGTTACCGATATCGACCACGCGCAGGCCCACCCGGCCCGTGATCGGCGCGATCACCTTGGTGTAGCCCAGATTGAGCTTGGCGGTGCCCTCGGCGGCGCGGTCGGTCATGACCGTGCCTTCGAGCTGCTTGACCAGCGCGGCCTGCGTATCGACGTCCTGGCGGGCGATCGAATCCTGCTTGAGCAACGTTTGATAGCGTTGCAGCGTCAATTTGGCGTTTTCCAGCTGCGCCTCGTCGCGCTGGCGCTGGCCGCTGGACTGCAGCAGCGCCATTTCAAACTGGCGCGGATCGATTTGCGCCAGTACCTGGCCGGCCTTGACCATCTGGCCTTCCTTGAACAGCACCTTTTGCAAAATGCCCGATACCTGCGGACGAACGGTGGTGGTGGCGGCGGCGGTCACGGTGCCCAGCGCGTCCAGGGTCACCGGAATGTCGGCTTTCTGCGCGGTCGCCACGCCAACCGTGGTCGCTGGGGCACCGCGCCGGGCGCCACCTCCGCCTCCGCCCCCTCCCGGACCGCCGGGACCTCCCGGGCCGCCCGCACCGGGCGCGCCGCCCGCCCCTGGCGCCGGCGCCGGCGGCTGATGGGTCAAATACCAGGCCAGGCCACCCAGCGCCGCCATCACGGCGACCGCAATCACCCCGCCGACGACTTTACTGCGGCGGCTGCGCTTCGGTGGGTTGACGTTCGATGTCGGCTTGGCTTGCGAATCCATTGTTATCCTTTTATATGCTTGCGTGTCCATGGCAAAAACACCATAGGGGTTGATGCGAGGACTCTAGCATATGCACCCTGCCCTGTCAGTCGCCCGCCGCCCCGGGTTACAAACTCGCTACAAAACAGGGAGTTTAGCCACGCGGCGTTCATCACGCTTTACATTTCTTTAC
The DNA here is from genome assembly GCF_979258245.1 of Duganella sp. AC917. Lineage (NCBI taxonomy): Bacteria > Pseudomonadati > Pseudomonadota > Betaproteobacteria > Burkholderiales > Oxalobacteraceae > Duganella > Duganella sp. AC917. Next base: position 656,334 of record NZ_OZ409848.1, on the reverse strand, counting down.
GGATTTGACATTTCGGCGACATGCTCGCGCGGCAAACTGGCGCCTTTGAATCCCGGGCAAGGGGACGGCGCGCAACCTTGTGAAGCCGGGCGCCTGTCCGTAGAATGAACCGCATGAACACGACAAACGACCGCATACTGCTGGTGGAGGACGATCCCCGACTGGGCGAGATGCTTACCGAATACCTGAGCCAATCCGGCTTCCGCGTCACGCTGGCGCCCAATGGCCGCTCGGCCGTCAGCCACATCGGCGCCGGGCAGGTCGACGCCGTGGTGCTGGACCTGATGCTGCCCGATATGGATGGGCTGGAGGTCTGCCGCCAGGCGCGCGCGGTGTCGGACGTGCCGGTGCTGATGCTGACCGCGCGCGGCGACGCCATCGACCGTATCGTCGGCCTGGAAATGGGCGCCGACGATTATCTTCCCAAGCCGTTCGAACCGCGCGAACTGCTGGCGCGCCTGCGCGCGATTCTGCGCCGCCGCGTCGACCTGGGTCATCTCGACAGCGCGCCCCGGGGAACTCGCCCCGCGCCGCGCGGCGAGTTCCTGCGCTTCGGCCGGCTGGAGATCGACCCCGACTCGCATTCGGCCAGGATCGACGGCGTACCGTGCGAACTGACCGCCTACCAGTTCGACCTGCTGCTGGTGCTGGCCCGCCACGCAGGCCGCGTGCTTTCGCGCGACAGCCTGATGGAACTGCTCAAGGGCGAACCGATCGAGGCGTTCGACCGTTCCATCGACGTCCACATGTCGCGCATCCGCGCGGCGGTGGAAGACGATCCCAAAAAGCCGCGCCGCATCATTACCGTGCGCGGGGCCGGCTACCTGTTCGCCAAGGTGCAGGATTGATGAAGCGCCTGACCTTCGGCATCGGCATGCCGCGCCTGTATTTCCGCTTTTACGCGGCGATACTGATCATCCTTTTGCTGTTCTCGCTGGCCGTCAAGCAGGTGTGGAGCCGCAGCGGCGGGCCGCTGGAGCGCTCCAACGTCACGCTGTCGCGGGTGATGCAGAACGTGCTGGCGCCGCCGGACGCGCCGCGCGAGCAGCAACAGGCGGCGCTGGAGAACGTGGCCCGGGGTCTGAACGCGCACATGACGCTCTATACCCGCGACTGGAAGCCGCTGGCGGTGGTCGGCGACCAGATTCCCGCGCGCCACTGGCGCCAGCGCGGCATCACGGGCCCGCCGCCCGAATCGTTCGTGCGCCTGCCCGACGGCCGCAAGCTGCTGTCGAGCGAGCCACTCGGCTTCGCCCGGCCCAAGGGGATGCTCAACAATGCGCTGATGCTGCTGGCGGTGGGACTGGGCATCGCCGCCTTTCCGCTGGTGCGCGGGCTGACCAAGCGGCTCGAGCGCCTGCAGCATGGCGTGGACCTGCTGGGCGCGGGCGACCTGAAGGCGCGCGTACAGGTCGAGGGCAAGGACGAGGTGGCGCGGCTGGCGCTCAGCTTCAACCGCGCCGCCGACAAGATCGAGCAGCTGGTCGGCGCGCACAAGACGCTGCTGGCGAACGCCTCGCACGAACTGCGCACGCCGCTCGCGCGCATCCGCCTGGCGCTGGAGCTGATCAAGGACGGCGTCGACGCCAAACGCCGCGCCGGTCTGGAACAGGACATCGCCGAACTCAATGATCTGCTGGACGAAATCCTGCTGGCCAGCCGGCTGGGGGCCGTGGTGGACGACACCGCGCTGGAGGAAATCGACCTGCTGGCGTTGGCAGCGGAGGAATGTGCGCGCTACGACGAGGCGGTGCTGGACGGCGAATCGGCCGTGATGCAGGGCGACGCGCGTCTGCTGCGGCGGTTGCTGCGCAACCTGCTGGAGAATGCGCGCCGGCACGGCAGGCCGCCGGCGAACGTGAGCATCGCCAATGACGGCGACACGGCGAGGCTGACGGTGTGGGATAACGGATCCGGCGTGCCGGAGGCGGAATTCGAGCAGGTGTTCGAGCCGTTTTATCGCCGCCGCAATACACGGGACAATAGCGGCGCGGGATTGGGCTTGGCGTTGGTGCGGCAAATCGCGCGTCGCCATGGTGGCGAGGCGCGTTGCGTGTTGATGGACGATGGCCGCAGCGGTTTTGAGATCACGTTGCCGCTGGCGGCGGGTACCGCATAATCTGCGATCCGCCGACGACGTCAATAAGTTATGGCGACTCGCACAGGCAGTGCGTGATCGCGGTGAACGGCTTGCGCGACGCCGTCAGCTCCGTCAACCAGCTCAAATCCTTGGCGATGCCGTTTGCCGCGCTTGGCGGCAGGCCGGTGCTGGCCGTGACGCCCAGATTCACCTGCTGGGTGATAGCTTTGGCCACCGCCTGCGCGGCCGACCCGCCCAGCATATCGATCACGCGATCGAACTTGCTCGTCTCGCGCTCGATATACACCACGCGATAGTCGCCACCGAGGTTGGCGCGCTTGGCGGCCGACTTCAGCGCGTCGTTGTAGCTGCCCAGCGTATCGACCAAACCGCGCTCTTTTGCCTGGGCGCCGGTCCACACACGCCCCTGCGCCACGGCGTCGATTTTTTCCGGCGTGGTCTTGCGCGCAGTGGCCGCGCGGGTCGTGAACTCGGCGTAGATATGGTTGATGCTGCCCTGGATGACCTGGGCGAAGCGTGGATCGAGCGGACGCAATGGATTGCCCGCGTCGCCCAGCCAGGTCGTCGGCTGGCCGGCGGTATGGATGCCCAGCTTGTCGATCACCTTGTCGGCCGTCGGCAGGATGGCAAACACGCCGATCGAGCCGGTGATGGTGTTGGCGTCGGCGATCACCTCGTCGGACGCCATCGAAATCCAGTAACCGCCGGAAGCGGCCACGTTACCCATAGAGACCACCACCGGCTTGCCGGCGGCGCGCGTCAGTTCCAGCTCGCGGCGTATCAGTTCCGAGGCAAAGGCGCTGCCGCCGGGCGAATCGACGCGCAGCACGATGGCCTTGATGCCGTTGTCCTCGCGCGCCGCGCGTATCAGTTTGGAGGTTGAATCGCCGCCGATGGAGCCCGGACCAGCGCTGCCGTCGCTGATCTCGCCCTGCGCCACGATCACGCCGACGGCGTCGCCGGTCAGCTTGTGCGGCGCGCGCGCCAGGTATTCGTCGAAGCTGACCTGGCGGAAGCTTTTGCCTTCCAGGTCCAATGCGCCGCGCTTGATCATCATCTGGCGGATTTCATCGCGGGTTTTCAGGCCGTCGACCAGCTTGGCCGACTGCGACAGCCTGCCCATGTCGCCATTGACCGCTGCCACCTGGGCCGGCAGGTCGTTAATGGTCTTCATGATCTGGCCCTGCGGCAGCTTGCGCGCCTTTTCGACGTCGTTGGTGTACGACGTCCACAGCGCGTTGTTCAGATACGATTCCGCCTCGGTGGCCGCCTGCGAAGGGCCGTTGGCGACATACGGCTCGCCGAAGCTCTTGTAGGTACCCACGCGCAGCAGGTTGACCGTCACGCCCACTTTATCGAGGGCGTCGCGGTAGTAGTTGCGATAGCGGCCGAAGCCCTCCATCAGCACCATGCCCATCGGGTGCATATACACCTCGTTGGCGTGGGCGGCCAGCAGATATTGGCGCTGGTCGTAGCTGGAAGCCCACGCCACCACCGGTTTGCCGGACGCCTTGAAGCGCTCCAGGCCCGCCGCCACTTCGCGCAGCATGGCCTGGCCGCCGCCTTCCATTTCATCGGTCAGCAGCACGGCGGCGCCGATCGACGGGTCCTTGGCGGCCGTGTCGAGCACCGTCAGCACGTCGCGCAGCTGGATCATCTTCAGCGTTTCGCCACCACGCGCGCTGGTGACCAGCGCCTCGCGCGCACTGACGTTCGACTGTTCGACCAGCTGCCCCTTCAGGTCCAGCACCAGTGTGGTCTTGGGTCCCAGCGGTTTGAAGCCGCCGCCGAAGATGGCATAGGCCAGCACGATCAGCAACGCCAGGAACAGCAGATTCAGGATCGTGCGACGGCCGGCGTCGAGCGCCCGCCAGAAGAAAGCGAAGCCGCTGCGAATGTAGGAAAACGGTGATCGGGCCATTGATACTCCAAGTGATTGCGTAATTTACAAGATCATACTGCATGCGGCCTGCGCTGTCCGGGGACCGAAATAAGGAGCAAGCCTCCAAATACCAGCAAACCGTTCATGATAAGCAATTCCAAGCCCAAACGATAGTTACCAAATAGTAATTTTTGATTGACATCAACGATGTAGCAGAGCACCGGTCCGGCCAGCGCCACCAGCGGCACCCAGCGGTCGCGCACCGCGCGACTGGTCAGGATACCGAAGGCGAACAGGCCGAGCAATGGGCCATAGGTGTAGCCGGTCAGCTTCAGCACAAGCCCCACCATGCTGGCATTGTCTATCCATTTAAACATCAGCACCAGCAACAGGAACAGCGCGCAGAAGCCGAGGTGGACACGGTGACGCCATCGTACTTTGGCCGCCTCCGTCAGGTCGGTGCGGCGCTGCACGCCGAGAATGTCGATGCAAAAGGTTGACGTCAGCGCGGTCATCGCGCCGTCCGCGCTGGGAAACAGCGCAGAGACCAGGCCGATAAAGAAGATCAGCTGCAACGCCGCCGGCATGTGGCCCATGACCACCGCCGGGAAAATCTTGTCGCCGCTGGCTGCCAGTCCCACCGTCGGCGCGTACAGGTACAGCAGCCCGCCGAGGAACATGAACAGCACCAGCACGACCGACAGGATCACCGTCAGCATCAGCATGTTCTTCTGCGAGTCGCGCAAGGTCTTGACGGAGATATTCTTCTGCATGATCTCCTGGTCCATGCCGGTCATCGCCAGCACGATGAAGAAGCCGGCCAGCACCTGCTTCCAGAAATAGCTGGGACTGTCGACCGAGGTGGTGACCACGTTGGTCAGGCCCTGCGCCTGCATGCGTGCCAGGCTTTCGGGCAGGCTCAGGTTCATGTCGTGCAGCAGCCAGCCGACGCAGACCACCAGCCCCAGCACCATGCCGGTGGTTTGCAGCGTATCGGTCCAGACGATGGTTTTGACGCCGCCTTCGTAGGTGTACAGCAGGATCATGCCCAGGATCACCAGTGTGGTCAGCCAGAACGGCACGCCCATGTTGTCGAGGATGGTGATCTGCAGGATGTTGACGACCAGGTAGAGCCTGGCCGACGCGCTCAAGGTGCGCGACAGGATGAAAAACGCGGAGCCGCTCTGATACGAGCGCTGGCCGAGGCGGACGTCCAGGTAGTGATAGATCGAGGTCAGCTTGAGGCGGTAGTACAGCGGCAGCAGGATATAGGCGACGGCGATATAGCCGAGCACGTAGCCGAGTATCACCTGCAGATAGCCGAAACCGTCGCGCCCCACGGCGCCCGGCACGCTGACGAAGGTGACGCCGCTCAGCGTTGTGCCGACCATGCCGAACGCGACCAGCATCCAGTTGCTGCTTTTGTTACCGATGAAGAAGCTGTCGTTGGTGGCGTTGCGGGAAGTGCGCCAGGCAACCCCCAGCAGCACGGCGAAATAGGCGAAAACCAGGCAAAACAGCGTAACGGCAGACATGAGGGTTATCCAGCGGCAAGTATTGAAATCGCCGCCAATATACACCGCCGCCCTCGCCCGCGTGCGGGAGCTTACGCCGGCACGTGATTCACGCCGCTTCCCACGGCTGCGCCCGGGACACGACGGCGTCCGCCGCCAGCAGGGGCTGGAGCACGGTGTCGGCCACGTCGTGCTCGAGGATGAAGTCGCAGATGCCCTGAAGGTGCGCCACGCGAAACGGGGCGCTGGTGCCCAGCTTCTCGTTGGTCGCCAACACCGTGACGCGGGCGCTGGCGGCAACCAGTGCCCGCTTGAATTGGGCGTCGGCCGGATCGAAGGCGCTGACGCCGGTGGACGCCGCGATCGCGCAGGCGCCCAGGAAAAGCCGATCGATGTTCATGCCCGACACCGTGGCGATGGCGGCGGCGTCGACGCTGCCGCCCAGCGCCGGGGCGACCACGCCGCCGACCAGAACCAGGCGCAAATCGGTCCGCTTGAGCACGGCTGCGGCGATGTCGATGGAATTGGTGGCCACCGTCAAGTCGAGACCGTCTTTGAGAAACTCGACGATGAGCAGGTTGGTGCTGCCGCAATCGAGAAAAATCAGCTGCCCCGGCTCGACGGTGGCTGCCGCCGCGCGCGCCAGCGCCGCTTTTTCGCGCTGCGCGGTCCGCTTTCTGACCGCGATCGGCTGCGCGGCCGCCAAGGTGGGCATGGCGCCGCCGTAAATGCGCTGGCACAAGCCCTCGGCCGCCAGGGCTCTGAGGTCGCGCCGGACGGCGTCCTCGGACACCGCGAATTCGGCGGCCAGCAAGGCGGCGGAGACTGTTTGACCGTCGGCCAAACGCTGGGCGATGGCGGCGCGGCGTTCGAGAGGAAGAATAGGATTCATGCACCATGATAACACGCACAAACGTGCACAAACAATCGACAATCGCTGCGCGGCCGGAGGCGCCTCGATGGCTGTCAGGCATAAATCCTTTGCAAAGCTGTCAGAATAAGCGTATCTTCACCATCCACGTTCGTGCACGTTCATGCACGTTTATACATGAAGAGGTTTTAATGGAACAGACTCAGAAACAGAAAATGCTCGCGGGCGACTTCTACACGGCCGCCGATGACGAGATTCAGGCCGATCAGGCCGCCGCGCGCGACTGGATGGAACGCTACAATCGCAGCGTCGGCTTGACGCCCGGGGAGCACCGTCAACTGCTGGCAGAACGTCTTGGCGGTGTTGGCGAAGGCGTGGTCATCCGCCCTCCGTTCCATGTCGACTACGGCTACAACATCAAGGTCGGCAACGGCGTGTTTCTCAATTTTAATTGCGTGATTCTGGACGTGGTGCAAGTCGAGATCGGCGACATGACGCAGATCGGCCCGGGCGTGCAGATCCTCACCGCCGACCATCCGCGCGATCCCGCAGTGCGGGCACAAGGGCTGGAATTCGGACGGCCGATCCGCATCGGCCGCAATGTGTGGATCGGTGCGGGGGCGCTGATCATGCCTGGCGTAACCATCGGCGACGATGCGCTGATCGGCGCCGGCAGCGTCGTCACGCGCGACGTGGCGCCGGGCGACACGGTGATGGGCAATCCGGCGCGTCCCCGTTCCGCTTGAGCCCGGGGAGTATCACATCCTGTCGAGCAGCTGCTGCTCGGCGCGCTCGCTGAGCACCAGCACCAGCTTCAGCCGCGCGCGCGTCATGCCCACGAACAGCTTGCGCAGCACGCGCTCGTCGATCTCGGCGAAGTCGATTTCGGTGAAAATCACGGCCGGCGCCGACTGGCCCTTGAAGCGGTAGACCGACTCGGCCAGCAAGCCCCCTTCCCGGTACTCCGGGTTGCCGAACAGATCGTACGCGCCCGTGAACGACTTCAGCGTATGGGCGTCGCTCAGCTTGTCCAGGTTGAGGATAGCCGACTTTTCGCGTCCGCGAAACGAGGCGATGGCGATATCCTGACGCGCGAAACCTGCGCCCAGGCACAATGTCACGGCCTTGCGGGTTTGCGCCAGCATGGCTTCGGTATCGCCTTCCGGGTACATCAACTCCTCGATATCGGCGCCCTTGAACGGGCTGCCCGCCTCCACCGGCGAAGTGGTCGCGCCGATCGAGGCCAGCATGTCGACGATCTGGCGCGGGCTGCGGTAGTTGGTATTCGAATGCAGCGTGACCCAGCCCGGCAGCGGGACCATCGCGCGGCCGTACAGGTTCTGGTTCGGGTCCTCGAGCCAGATCGCGCGGCCGTCGTCCTTGAGCATGCGCAACAGGATGTCGCGCCAGGCCGGCGAAAAATCCTGGCCTTCGTCGACGATCACCACATCGTAGCGCCACTCGGCGGGCAGCGGCGAGGCGGTCATCCTGGCTTCGATCTCTTCCCACACGCCGGGGGCGCCGTACTCGGGCACCTGGTCCTGCGCGCGCATGAAGGCGTCGCTGAGCATGTGGAAACTGGCGACCTTGCCACCGGGCGGGACGAGGCGTTCGATATGGTCGGCCAGCGGCCGGTTGTAGCACACGTACAGCGGCGACAGCCCGGCATCGATGGCGGCGGCGTATTCGGCCAGCGCCAGCTGGGTCTTGCCGCTGCCGGCGGTGCCCACCACGTGCAGACGGAACGGCGCAAAGTCCAGCCGCCGCGCCCAGGTCGCCAGGCCGCCCGACAGCCGCGCCACCATCTGGGCGGCGTTGCCGATCATCGAACTGGGATCGGGGCGCAGGCTCAGCATATTGCCGAGGAAGCGCGTGACCTTGTCGAATTGATCGTCGGGCTTGGGATCGGTGATCGGCAGGATTTCGCGTATCACTTGCGCCAGCCGGTCCTTGCTGGTGGCGTCGATGATGTGGCGCGGATCGATGCCCGCCAACTGCGGATTGCGCACGATGTAGTCCGGGCAGTACAGCAGGTAGTCGATGGACAGCTCGCTGCCGAAGCGTTCGGTCAAACCCTTGATCGAACGCATGATATGGTTGGCCACCTTGCGCGGCTTGCCCTCGTAGCTGCGGACCAGGCCGTCGGCCGTCTCGTTGAGGAAGCCGGATTTCTGCTCGATCAGCAACATCCGCCCGTTGGGCGCGACGACAATGAAATCGATCTCGCCAAAGGCCGAGAAGCCGTTCTCGACGTTGGTCCAGTGGACGCCGTGATAAATGCGGTAGTGAGCGTTGGCGAGGGTCGATTCGAGATAGGTCAGCGTCTCGATCTCGCGGGCGGCGGTGCCGGTGACGGCCATCTCTTGCCAGCCGGTAGGATGAAGATGGGCCATGAAATAAGGGCGGATCTGCCGTCAATGAAAAAAAACATTGTAAAGCAGATCCGGTGTCTGGTCCGCCCTGGAGTGTCGGCAGGGAATTAGTGGCTGGCGACGCGGACGCGCCTGGCTTGGCCGGCCGCATCCTGGCGCGGATCGAGCCGGTCAAGGCGACCGCTGAGTGCCGTCAGTCCAAAGGCGCCCAACACCACCAGGGCGCCGATCCAGCCGGTGTGCACCAGGCCGGCACGCTCGACGATCACACCGCCGCCCCACGCGCCCGCCGCGATGCCCAGATTGAAGGCGGCAATGTTCAGGCCCGAGGCGACATCCACGGCCTGCGGTGTGAAATGCTCCGCCTGCTGGACAACGTACACCTGCAAACCGGCAACGTTACCGAACGCGAAGGCGCCCCATACCAACACCGTCGCCAGCATCAGCCATTTGAACGGTGCCGCGAACGTGACCACCAGCAGCACGACGGCCAGACCCAGGAAAATGAGCTTGAGCGCGGCGATGGGACCGCGCGCGTCGGCCAGCTTGCCGCCCCAGATATTGCCGACCGCGACCGAGACGCCGTAGACCAGCATCACCAGCCCGACCGCGCCGGCGCTGAAACCGGAGACCTCCTGCAGTATCGGCGCCAGATAGGTGAACGCGGTGAAGGTGCCGCCATAGCCGACTGCGGTCATCGCGTACACCAGCAGCAGACGCGGCTCGCCGAGCACCTTGACCTGTTGCAGCAGCGAGGCTGGCTTGCTGTGCTGGATGGTCGACGGTACGAACAGCAGGCTGCCGATGAAGGCCATCACACCCAGCGCCGAGACGGCAAGGAAGGTCTCGCGCCAGCCGAAATGCTGGCCGATGAAGGTGCCCAGCGGCACACCGGTGACCAGCGCCACGGTCAGGCCGGTGAACATGATGGCGATCGCGCTGGCCGCCTTTTCCTTGGGCACCAGCGAGGTGGCGATGGTCGAGCCGATCGAGAAGAACACGCCGTGCGCCAGGCCGGTCAGGATGCGGGCGATCACCAGCGATTCGTAGCCCGGCGCTTTCCAGGCCAATAGATTGCCGGCAGTGAACAACACCATCAACGATACCAGCAGCGTCTTGCGCGGCAGTTTGCCGGTGAGCGCGGTGAGCACGGGCGCGCCGACCGCGACGCCCAGCGCGTACAGACTGACCAGCAGGCCGGCCGACGGCAGGTTCACGCCCAGATCGGCGGCAATGGTCGGCAAAAGACCGACGATGACAAATTCGGTGGTGCCGATGGCGAACGCGCTGATGGTCAGCGCCAGCAAGGCAAGTGGCATGGCTTTACTCCTGATAAGTGAATGTCATGCATTATCCAGACTCCCGCTGCTGAGAAAAAGGCACAAAAAAGCAGAAGATATTTGCCTCTGGCGCAAATATGGGTCAGTTAGGCATCAGCTCGTGTCCGAATGTCAGACTTGACCCCGTGGGGTGATTTATCATGGCGGGCTGCCGACTTGCTTATCCGTTACGTTATGAATTCAGAAAAACTCGCGCTGTTGCTGACGCGCGAAATGCCTTACGGTAAATATAAGGGGCGCAAGATCGCCGACTTGCCCGGTCATTATCTCGGCTGGTTCGCGCGCGAGGGCTTTCCCTCCGGCGAATTGGGGGCGCTGATCGCGTTGATGTACGAGCTCGACCACAACGATTTGCGCGCCCTGCTCGATCCGCTGCGGCGGTGAAATCGGGTACTTCACAGTTCGCAATAGCTGACATCGGACAATCTGGATTCCGTGTATAAAGTCACTTATCGCTAACAGAGGAGATCACCATGGCGCACCACCCGTACCGCTGTACCTGCTTCATCATTTCGTCCAAAATGCTGCGCCTGCTGGCGGACGAGACGAGCGACGAACACGAACGCTGCCGGCTGCTGGACCAGGCCGAGCTGTCTGCACATTTGCGCGGCCAGCGCTCGGTCGCCATACCGACCACGGCACTCGGCATCACCGCCACCGGCGAAAAACGCCGCACCGTCTACGACGCCAACAACAAGAGCACGCTGCCCGGCAAGCTGGTGCGCGGCGAAGGTTCCAAGGCCGGCGACGACGTCGCGGTCAACCAGGCCTACGACGGCGCCGGCACCACCTACGATTTTCTGTTCGAGGTGTTGAAGCGCAATTCGATCGACGGCAAGGGCGTGCGGCTGGACTCGACCGTCCACTATCAGAAGAATTTCAACAACGCCTTCTGGAACGGCCAACAGATGGTCTACGGTGACGGCGACGGCAAACTGTTTCTCGGCTTTACCGGCGCCATCGACGTCATCGCCCACGAACTGACCCATGGCCTGACACAAAACGCCGTGCCCGGCGGCCTGGTCTACGAGGACCAGAGCGGCGCGCTCAACGAATCCATCTCCGACGTGTTCGGCAGCATGGTCAAGCAGTGGAAGCTCAAGCAGAGCAGCGCGCAGGCGGACTGGCTGATCGGCGCCGGCATCATGGCCCCCACCGTCGGCAAAGCGCTGCGCTCGATGGCCGATCCGGGCAACAAGGAACTTACCTGGTCAGGCGATGACCAACCCAGGACGATGGCCGGCTATATCGAGGACGGCGACGTCCACACCAACTCCGGCATTCCCAACCACGCCTTTTACGCGGCCTGCATCGCGCTCAAGGGCAATTCGTGGGACAAGGCCGGGCCGATCTGGTACAAGTCGCTGGCGTTGCTGACCTCCGACGCCACGTTTGCCGACATGGCCAAGGCGACGATGCAGTCGGCCGAGCTGCTGTATGGCGCCGATTCGAAGGAACAACATGCGGTGCAGGCCGCGTGGAAACTGGTCGGCGTGATTTGAAAGGAAGCACGATGCGGATGACATTGCGATGTACGGGCGGCTTTGCCGGACCGGCCGGGGCGCAAACGCGCACCATCGATCTGGCGCAGCTGCCGCATGAGCAGGCCGAGCAAATGCAGCAGCTGGTGATGGCTTGCGACTTTTTCGCCTTGCCGGAAAAGCTGGTCAAGAGCGAGCCGAAGTCCTGGGACTTCCAGTACGACCTGGAGGTCGATCAGGGCCAGCAGGCCCACACCGTGCGCTACCACCTGGACGCGGCGTCGGAACAGTTGCGGGCCTTGACCGAGAAGATCAACGACGAGGTCGATCCGGACTAGTCGATTTTCAATTCGGGATAGCCGGTCAGCGGATCGTGCTCGCGCGCGAAGCGGCGGTCCGGCAGCAAGGCCAGCAACAGCTCGGCCGTGGTGCGCACCACGCAGCCGGGGCCGACATGGCCGCCGACCACCTGCCCGTGCGGGTCGGACACCGACATGTGCAGGTGGGCGCCGTCCGGCGCGATCGAGCCGGCCAGGGTCAGGATTTCGAGGTCGCCGTGGAGCGCGGTCGCTTGCGGCTGTCCGGCGTAGCGTAGTTGCGCCACGCGCAGGCTGCCGATGCCTTGCAGTACGAACCCGGCCGTGTGACCGCTGGCCAGCAAGGCGCCGACCACTGCGGCGCGCACGTCGTCGCCGGGCTGCAACCGCAGCGGCAAGGTCAGCATCAAGCCACCATGGTCGCAAACTCGCCGCTTTTGATGAGCCGTTGCAGATCGGTGGCGCCGCCGATCAGTACGCCTTTGACGAAGATCATCGGGAAGGTCGGCCACCCGGTCCACATCTTCAACGCCGTGCGCGGGCGCCATTCGGAAAAGTAGTTGCCGTAGCTGAGGTATTTATAAGGGGTGCCGTTGGCGTCGAGGATTTGACGGGCTTTGCGCGGGAAGGGATTGAGTCCCATGCCAACCACCACGACAGTGTTGGCGGCGATGGCGGCCTGGACTTCGGCGACGAGGTCGCGGCGGTAGTCGCTGATACGCTCGCGGATGGCGGGATGAATGTGGGCTTCGTCCAGGATGTTACGGCTCATCGTGTTCCTCGTGATCATGAAAACCGCAAGCGTAGCCGCAACCGGCGCGAAGAGCCAGCCTTTTCGCAAGGGGCCGGTGGCGCGGCCATGCATGCGTTACCGACGCCGCATACATGGCCTCGACGTCCCGTCAGCCCTACAGCGCCAGCTTGGTGACCTTGGTGCCTTCCAGGTTCAGGTTGGCCATCAGCCCGGCGTTGGTCAACACCAGCGCCTGCACCGGGCCGGTCGCCGTGGCGGTGTCGATTTCGCCGTTGGCGCCGACCTTGAGCAGCGCCACCGAACCATCCACACCCGCCGTCCAGCCTTTGCCGGCGCGGAATTTATCCAGCGCTTCCCGGGTCATAAACAACAGCACCACCGCCTTCGACTGCGCGCCGGCCTGGAAGCCGACCGACACCGAGGTCAGACTGTAATAGTCGGCCGTCTGCCCGCCCGTGCGCAGCACGCCGCGACCATACTCGCCGCCCACGACCAGCCCCGCCGCCAGCACGCGCGGGAACACCAGTACGCCATTGGCCTTGCGCACCAGCTCGCGCGAACCCTTGACCTCCTTGTACAGCCGCTCCAGGGTGTCGTAGGAGCCGCGCTCGATTTCCGTCTTGACGGCGGCCGGATCGGACTTGGCGTCGGTGGTGGTGGTGGTGCATCCGCCCAGCGCCAGACCGGCGAAGGCGACGGCGGCCGTGGCGCGCATCAGAAAAGTACGTTTTTGCATAGAAGTCTCCTGTAGAAAATCGAGTGCGCCTGCTTGCCAAAATAGCAGTCCGATTTTGGCACCTTTATTAAAAACGTGCCAACTTCCCGTGTATCTGGTGCGCTACAGCGGTCTACACGCTTTTCTAGCCGCGTGTGCCGAAGGCCAATCGTTTGCCTTCGCGCAACATGGCAGCGAATTCCACCGCCGGCACCGGCTGGCTGAACAGGTAGCCCTGCAGCTGGTCGCAGCCCAGCTCGCGCAGGAAACTCATCTGCTCGACCGTCTCTACGCCCTCGGCGACGATTTCCTGGCGCAGTTGCTGCGCCATCGTCACGATCGCGCGCGCGATGGCGCAATCGTTTTCTTCATACGGCAAGCCGACCACGAACGAGCGGTCGATCTTCAAGGTGCTGATGGGGAATTTCTTCAGGTAGGCCAGGCTCGAATAACCGGTGCCGAAGTCGTCCAGCGCCAGCGACATGCCCATCGCCACCAGCTCGTTCATAATGGCGATGACGTTGTCGGTGCCGCGCACCAGCAGGCTCTCGGTGATTTCCAGATTGATCTGGTCCGGCTGCACGCCGTGGCGCTCCAGCACCGCGGCGATGCGCTGCGGCAGCTGGCTGTCGAACTGCCGCGCCGACAGGTTGACCGCCACCGGCGGCATGATCAGGTTGTCCTCGCGCCAGTCGCGGATCTGGCGGCAGGCCTGCTCCAGCACCCACGTGCCGAGGTCCAGTATCAGCCCGCTCTCCTCGGCCACCGGAATGAACACGCCCGGCGACACCAGCCCGCGCACCGGATGGCGCCAGCGCAGCAGCGCCTCGGCGCCGGCGATGCGTCCGCTGCGCAGACTGACCTTCGGCTGGTAGTACAGCAACAGCTCGTCGTTGACGAGCGCCTGGCGCAGCTCGCTCTCCAGCCGCAAATGCTCCTTGGCGCGCCGGTTCATCTCCTCGCTGTAGAACAGGAAACCGGCCTCGATATTTTGCGCCGCCTTGTTCATGGCGACGTCGGCGTAGCGGATCAAGGTCGGCACGTCGGTGGCGTCCTCGGTGTAGACGGTGATGCCGATATGGGCGCCCACCTGCAGGCTGTGGGCGGCCACCTGGATCGGCGAGGCCAGCGCGGCCAGCAGCTTTTGCGCGACGGTGGCGGCGTGTTCGCGTTTTTCGATGTGCAGCAGCGCCACAGCGAACTTGTGGCCGTCGAGCCGCGCCAGCACGTCCGCCTCGCGCAGCACGGCGCGGAACACGCGGCCGATCTCGCACAGCAGCTCGTTGCCGATGTCGCTACCGAGCGTGTCGCTGATGGCGCCGACGCGGGTGATCTCCACCACCAGCATGGCGCCGTGCTCCTGCGAACGGCGGTTCTCGGTCAGCGCCTGGCCGACCAGCTGCGTCAGCAGGCACAGATTGGGCAGGCCGGTCAGCGCATCGTAATTGGCCATGCGCTGCATGCGCGCCTGCGCGTCCTTGTGCTCGCTAATGTCGGAAAACAGCGAGAACGTGTGGCTGATCCTGCCGCGCCCGTCGCGCACCACGCTGATCGTCACCGATTGCGGGAACAGCTCGCCGTTCTTGCGTTTGCCGATGATCTCGCCGCGCCACGGACCGGCGCCCTGCATCGCCGCGCGCACTTTGGCGCGGAACTCGGCGTCGTGCACACCCGAGCGCAGCAGGTCCGGCGTCTTGCCGATCGACTCTTCCGGCGTATAGCCGGTGATGCGGGTGAAAGCGGAATTGATCGAGACGATGCGCTCGTTGCCGTCGGTGATCAGCACGCCCTGGTCGCTGTCTTCAATAATGCGCGCGTGCAGGTTGATCTTGTCGGCCGCCGTCAGCGCCTCGCCCACGCGCGCCAGCCGCACCAGCATGCCGACCGCTTCGCCGCTGTCGTCGTGGCGCAGAAAGATGTGCATCTTGACGCAGATGACCTCGCCGTTCTTCTTGCGGCGCCGCACCTCGGCGGTGGCGCCCGCCTCGCCGCCGGGTTCGGCGCCGTTCTCGAAACCCAGTTCGGCGATGTTGCCGTCGTCATCATCGGCGTACAGGAACAGCACGTGCTGGCCCAGCGCCTCGTCGGCCGCGTAGCCGAACATTTGCGACGCGCCGGGACTCCAGGCCGTCAGGTAGCCGGTCAGGTCCAGTTCGAGCACCGCGTGGTCATCGGCGTCGACCGACGGCGCCATGGCCGCGCGCGCTTCGGCCAGCGCGGCGTCGAGGCTGGCCAGCGTGAGCGCCAGCGCCTCGCCCTGCTCGCCGCGGGCCCGCTGACTTAGCGCCAGACAGCGCTCGATCGCGTCAAGCATGGGGTTTCCCCGCCTTGCCGGACGCCACCGTCTGCATCCACAGATACGCCTCGGCGGCGACCTGGTTGAAACCGTCCGTGTCCAGTTGCAGCGCGTGCAGCCGTTCGGCCAGCGCGGCGTGATCGTTGCGCTCGGCCGCCTCCACCACGCCGAGCAGGTCGCCCAGACCGCCCTCGTGCGCCAGCAACGCCTGCTGCACGGCCTCGCTCATCGTCAACGGCTTGAGCACCTCCTCCAACGACAGCCCGAACAGCACGCCCAGCAACGAGAACATGCCCACCATGAAGGCTTGCTCCTGCTGCGCCTTGCCCAGGCCCGCGTCCCGCGCCAGCAATTCCATCGCCCGCGCCCGCACTGCCACCCGCGCCAGCAGCATCGGCGAGCGCTGGTCGCTCTCGCGCGACGAGAACAACATCAGGTTGAGCCAGCGACGCAGTTGCGAGCGGCCCAGTATCAGGATCGCCTGCGAAAAACTGGTGACGCGGCGGCCCGTGCCCATGCCCAGGGAGTTGACCAGCCGCAGCAAATGATAGGACAAGGTCGGATCCTGGCGCAGCAACGCTTCGATCTCGTGGGTGTCGGCGTCGGCCGAGACCAGTTGCACCAGTCGCAACGCCAGCGCGCGCGAGGCGACCTGGCTGCCCACCGGCTTGGACGGCGGCGCCAGGAACCATTCGCCCTCGACCCAGGCGACGCCGGGCGGCAAGGTGTCCGCCAGCCTGGCGTCGGCACGGTGCAGCTTTTCGGCCGGCAGCGGCTTCCAGCCGGCCTGGTCGAGCAACAGGCCGAGCTCGTCGCTCAGGCCGGCGCGGTAGAAGCAGTTCATGCTGCCGCCCGCCACCTGGCTCAGCACGGCGACGATGGCGTCCGGCAGCACCGGCGGCTGGTCGGGCTGCTCAAGCACGCCGGCGTCGAACAGCAGCGCGCCGGGGTGACCGTTGCGGTCGGCGAGCGGGTGCAGGAAAACAGGCGGGATGGCAATCAGCGCGGTCATAAATGATTCAGTAACAACAGTCAGTTATGCTGCTATGGTACTCCGAAACAGTTGGCCTCGGTCAACATTGTGACTTCGGGGTGCCGCTTTCGGCCGCCGCTTTCCTGTTCTGCGTCAAACCGATTGCGAATGATGGGGCAAATGGCGCAACAGGCGCTCGAACAAACCCGGCTCGCGCATGCGGGCGATCCACCAATTCAGCGCGGCGCCGTGCTCGCCGCTGCGCCAGGCCAGGTAGAAGGTTTCGGCCGGTTTCGGCTCCTCGACCTGTTTTTCCACCAGCAGGCCGGCGTCGATGGCGGCGCGCGCGCAGGGCTCCGGCAGGAAGCCGAAACCGGTCCCGGCCAGCTGGAACTGCAGTTTGGTCTTCATGTCCGGCACCGTCAAGGTGTCCTGCCCCAGCAGCAGGCCGACCGTGCGCGGCGCCAGTTGGCGCGCCGAATCGGCGACGCTGACGGCCCGGTATTGCTGCAGATGGCTACGGTCGAGCCTGCCGGATATGGCCGCCAGCGGATGCGACGGCGCCACCGCAAAGACGAACTCGACCTTGCCAATCGGCTCGGAGACATAGCCGCCACCCGCCGGACCGTCGCCGGCCACGCCCACCAGCAGGTCGGCGCGGCGGTCCAGCAACGCCTCCCAGGCGCCGGACAGCGTTTCCTTCACCACCCGCAGCCGGGTTTGCTGCGCGACCTCGTAGAAGGCGTTGATGTCTTCCAGGAACATGCACGGCGAGAACATCGAATCCATGCCCACCGCCAGTTCGGTCTCCCAGCCGGACGCCACCCGCCGCACGCGGTGCTCCAGATCCTGCGCCGCCTTGAGCAGGTAACGCCCCTCCTTCAGCAGCTCGACACCGGCCGCCGTCAGCACCACGCGCGGGCCGTTGCGCTCGAACACCTGGACACCCAGGTCGTCCTCCAGTTTGCCGACGGTATAAGAGATGGTCGACGGCACGCGGTGCAACTCCTTGCCGGCGGCAGAGAACGATCCGCGCCGGTCGATGGCATCGACGATTTGCAGCGCTTCGAGGCTTAATCTGAGCATTCGATTTTTTCGATAGTAGAGGGGTAAATTTTCCGTTTTTTAATCCGGAAGCCGAGGTCTATACTGTGATTCATGGATGCGGCGATAGTGAAAGAAAGGCGAATCAGCCATCAAAATTATCGCACATCAGCTGAACACAACCTTGAAAACAATCGAAGAAACGGAGCTCATCATGTTGCAAATTCGTAAAAGTGAAGATCGCGGTCTGGCAAATCACGGCTGGTTGAACTCGCACCACAGTTTCTCGTTCGGCAGCTACCACGATCCGAAACACGTCGGTTTCGGCCCGCTGCTGGTGATCAACGAAGACCGCGTGGAAGCCGGCCAGGGCTTCGGCACCCACGGCCACCGCGACATGGAGATCATCTCCTACGTGCTGAGCGGCGCGCTGGAGCATAAAGACAGCATGGGTACGGGCTCGGTGCTGCACTACGGCGACGTCCAGCGCATGAGCGCCGGCACCGGCGTGCGTCACAGCGAGTTCAACGGTTCGCAGAAAGACCAGGTGCATTTCCTGCAGATCTGGATCCAGCCCAGCCAGGCCGGCATCCCTCCGAGCTACGAGGAAAAGCACTTCACGCCGGAGAGCAAGCAAGGCCAGCTGCGCCTGATCGCTTCGAACGACGGCCGCGAAGGCTCGGTGCTGGTGCATCAGGATGCTTCGATCTACGCGACCATCATGGCCGCCGGCGACAAGCTGAAACACGAGCTGGGCAACGGCCGCACCGCCTACGTCCACGTGATCCGGGGCGACGTGACCGTCAACGGCACCGCCCTCAAAGGCGGCGACGCGCTGAAGATCACCGAGGAAAACCTGGTCACGCTGGACCAGGCGACCGACGCCGAGGTGCTGGTGTTCGATCTGCCAAACTGAGCCGAGAGGCTGGCCTAAAATAAATTTTCGCCAGGTTTGGTATGATGAAGGGCGCGCCGGGTCTGTTCGAACAGCCCGGCGCGCCTTGTTTACTTATTACATCATCAATATTTGAAGAGCATAGCTATGTTGCAGAGCGCGGAAATACCGGCAAAAGACGAATTGGACTATATGACTTCGTGCGCCCTGCCGACGCCCTGGGCACAGTTCACCCTGCACGCGTTTGTCGAAAAAGCCACCGGCAAGGAACATCTGGCCATGGTGCTGGGCGATATCGGTGATGGCGAGCCGGTGCTGGCGCGCGTGCACTCCGAGTGCCTGACCGGCGACGTGCTGTTCTCGCAACGCTGTGATTGCGGCGCCCAGCTGGAAGGCGCGCTCAAGAAGATTGCCGCCGAAGGCCGTGGCGTGCTGCTGTACCTGCGCCAGGAAGGCCGCGGTATCGGCCTGATCAACAAAATCCGCGCCTATCGCCTGCAAGAGGCCGGCGCCGACACGGTCCAGGCCAACGAACAACTCGGCTTCAAACCGGATCAGCGCACCTATGGGCTGGTCAAGCCGATGCTGGCGCAATTCGACGTTAAAAGCTTGCGCCTGATGACCAATAATCCGCGTAAGATTGATGCCATGACCAAGCTTGGCATCGAGGTGGCCGAGCGCGTGCCGCTGCTCGTCAACCGCAATGCGTTCAATCAGCACTATCTGAACACCAAAGCCGCCAAGCTGGGCCACATGATGACGCCTCTGACACCCGCCGCCGTGGAAGATGGCGCGCTCTGAGGTTGACGATAGAATAAGTCTAAGGACTGCATGAAATTTACCGCGCTTGCCACATCCATCGCCTTGACCGGGGCCTGCGCTGGCGCGCTAGCGGCTCCCACCACCGCAGCCGCCGCCAGCGCGGCCACCGCAGCAGTGACCTCCACCGCAACCACGACCGCCCCTACGGCGCCGGCCAAAGGCAAAGTGCCGCCAGCCGTGCCGCCGCAGGTTTCGCCGACAGCGCCAACCTCGCCGACATCGACCGCTGCGCCTGATCCGGCCGATCCGTCCGCGACTGCCACTGCCGCCGCCGATACCGCACCGCTGCCGCCGCCATCGAGCGCGGCCCAGCATTTATATGCGTCGGCCAAGAACGACATCCTGCAAGTGCGCTCGCTGCTCAAGAGCGGCCGCACGCAGTCGTCGGTTGGTTCCGGCTTTTTGATCGGCACCAGCAACCTGGTTGTCACCAACTATCACGTGGTGTCGCAATTCGCACTCGATCCGGACACCTACGTCGGCGAATGGGTCGACACCAGCGGCCAGCGCGGCAATGTCGAACTGCTGGCGGTGGACGTGCTGCACGATTTGGCGGTGCTGCGCGTCAACCGCAACGGCACCGGCTTCTTCAAGATGCCGGACCAGCTGGCGCGCCTGACGCAGGGCCAGTATCTGTACTCGATGGGCAATCCGCTCGATCTGGGCTTCGCCATTTCCGAGGGCGCCTACAACGGCGTGATCGCGCGCAGCTTCTACGACCAGCTGATGTTCACCGGTCCGATCAATTCCGGCATGAGCGGCGGCCCCAGCGTGACGGTCGACGGCTCGGTGGCCGGCGTCAACGTCTCCAAGCGTCTGGATGGCGAGCTGGTCAGCTTCCTGGTGCCGGCCCGCTTCGCCCAGGACCTGCTGCGCAAGGTCGAGCAACAAGGCAAGGCGCCGGCGGACTTCACGTCGGTGGTGGCCGGCCAGCTGCTGAGCCATCAGCGCGCGATGGTCGATCAGCTCCTGTCCAGCCCGCTTAGCCTGAAACCGATGGGACCGTACCAGGTGCCGGTGCGCGAATCCGAGCAGATGCGCTGCTGGGGGCGCTCCAACGTCAAGGCCGACAAGCCGTTCACGGTCGATGACGCCAGTTGCGCGATGGAGTCGGCGATCTTCGTCAGCGGCTCGCTGCAAACGGGCCAGCTCAGCATCCGCCACCAGTTCCTGCGCAGCACCGGCCTCGACAAGCTGCGCTTCGCGCAACTGGCTAGCGCCTCGTTCAAGAACGAACATTTCGGCAGCAACAAGGACACCCGCCTGACGGGTCCCAACTGCACCGAAGACTTCGTCAAGAATAAAAACCTGCCGCTGCGCGCCGTGCTGTGCGTGCGGGCCTATCGCAAGTTCGCCGGCCTGTACGACTTCGCGCTGCTGACGGCCACCACCGACCAAGGCTTGATGAGCCTGCAAAGCCGCCTCGATGCGCGCGGCGTTTCGTATGACAACGGCATGCGCGTGTCGCGGGTGTTCCTCGAATCGCTATCGCTGGCGCCGACCAGCCCGTCGCAAGGCAAAGCCGGCAAGACCGCCAAGCCGGCAAGCGATGTTGCCGTCAAACAGAGCCCGCCACCAGTTAAGCCGGCCACGGGAGGCGCGCAATGATGGCACCCTACTTCGTGGAAATTCTCGCGCGCAACGGCGACGTGCTGCACAGGCACAAGGCCGAGACCTTGCCGATCCGGCTCGGACGCAGCTACGACAACGACGTCATTCTTGACGACGCCCACAGCGCCGCCGCGCACGCCATCGTCAGCCTCGACGCGAACGAGAAATTGGTGCTGCGCGACCTCGGCAGCAAAAACGGCACCTACGCGCGCGGCAAGCGCCAGACCGAAGTCGTGCTTGGCGGCGACACCGTCGTGCGCCTCGGCCACACCCGCTTGCGCATCCGCGCCGCCGATTTCCCGGTGCCGCCGGAAATCGCCGACACCACCATGCACAGCTGGGAAGGCGCGACGCCGGCCACCATCGGCCTGGTGCTGATCGCCGTGTTCAGTTGTCTGGAGACATGGCTGTCCGATGTCGAACCGTTCGCCTTGATCCGTTACCTGCTGGTGCTCGCGTCGAGCCTGGCGGCGGGTTTGCTGTGGAGCGGTGTGTGGGCGCTGGCCAACCGCCTGTTCGGCAGCCACGCGCGCATGGGCCGGCACCTGTTCATCCTGGGCAGCGGTCTTGCGGTGGTGGGCATCTGGCGGGCAGCCAGCAGCGTCATTGCGTATGCGTGGTCGGCCGAAGGATTCACGCGGTATGGCAACCTGGTCACGCTGGCGATCGTCTGCGGCATGCTGTTCTTCCACCTGAAAACCATCAAGCCCCATCTGACGAGACAGTTCGCCACCACCGCCACGGTCATGATGCTGGTCGGCGTAGGCTTGATGCTGATGACCAACCTGCAAGGAACAGGCCGTTTGTCGGACGAACTCTACATGTCGGTATTATTACCGCCGGAAGTCAAGCGCAGCGCCGACCGCAGCGTCGATCAGTTCATGGGCGACGCGGCCAGGCTCAAGGCCGATACGGATGCGGCGCGGGCGCGCGGCGTCAAGGATGGCGCCGACGAACCGGACGACGACGACAGCAGCAGCGAATAGCGATGTCAGCGTGTCGCGTGTGGTTCCGTGGTGAACTTGGTCATCACGGCCAGCCGCGCAACACCTGATCGACCACTCCCTGCAATTGTTCGCGCGTGGCGCCGGCTGCGGCCTGCACCGCCATGCCGTTGGACACTGTCATCACATAGCGCGCCATCTGCCCCGAGCAGCTGTCGGCGGGCAAATCTCCGTCCACCTTGGCGCGCTCGAATCGCTCGCGCAGTTTTTCCTCGCTTGCCGCCCGGCGCTCGATCAGCGAATTACGGATCGGCAGCGCATCGTCGCTGCATGCCAACGCGCCATTGATCACCAGACAGCCGTGCGGCTTGTCGGTCTCGGTCTGCGCATCGGCATTGCCGCGCAAAAAATGTTCGACCACGGCGCGCGCGGTCGATTCTTTGAGCGCCGCGTTAAACAGCGGATCGTGCGTCGCACCATAGCGGTCGAGCGCCATGCGGAACAGGTTTTCCTTGTTGCCGAACACGGCGTAAAGGCTAGGCCGGTTCATGCCCATCGCCTCGGTCAGTTCCGGCAGCGAGCTACCCTCGTAACCCTTCTCCCAGAACACCTTCATCGCTTTGTCCAGCGCGGTTTCAGCATCGAAAGTGCGCGGACGGCCCGTCTTGCGGACTGTGGAAGTATTCTCTTTCATACCAATCGGTTAAAAATTATATTGACAACGTGATCTCCAGCCTTCATTATGAACCGATCAGTAAAAAACTCAAGCATTTTTACTTCTAACCGGGACTATTCCATGCAATCCACTTCCACCGCGCAGGCTTTGCCGCCTGCTGGCGAGGCGTCGGCGTCCGCCGTCACCACCCTGGCCCTCGCCCCCACCCGCGCCGCCTGGCTGGCCGTGCTGTCCGTCGCCGTCGGCTCATTCGCGCTCGTCACCACGGAATTTCTACCCGTCGGCCTGCTGCCTTCGATCGCTGCCGAACTGAAGGTGACCGAAGGCCTGGCCGGCATGATGGTGACCATCCCCGGCCTGGTGGCCGCGTTTGCCGCCATCCTGGTCACCATTGGCGTAGGCAAGACCGACCGCCGCTATGTGATCTGGGCGCTGACGGCCACCCTGATCGTCTCCAATCTGATGGTGGCGCTGTCCGATTCGTTCATCGTGATCCTGATCGGGCGCGCCTTGCTGGGTATTGGCGTCGGCGGCTTCTGGGCCATCGGCGGCGCGCTCGGCAACCGGCTGGTGCCGCCCGAATATGCGACGCGGGCGACGTCGATCATCTTTGCCGGCATCTCGCTCGGCACCGTGGCCGGCGTGCCGGCGGGTGCGCTGATCGGTGAACTGGTCGGCTGGCGCGTGGCCTTCCATGCCGCCGGCGCCGTTGCCGTGCTGGTGCTGCTGTTGCAAATGTGGCTGCTGCCACGCCTGCCGACCACGCAGTCGCTGACGTTCGCGCAATTGCCGGCGCTGCTGCGCGTGAAAAAGGCGCGGTTGGGCATGCTGGCGACGTTGCTGATCTTCATCGGCCAGTTCGCCGCGTATACCTATGTGACGCCGTTCCTCAGCCAGGTCGTCGACCTGAACGCGACCACCATCAGCGCCCTGCTGCTGACGTATGGCGCCGCCGGTTTCGTCGGCAACCTGATCGGCGGCTGGACGGTGGCCCGAAGCGTGCGCATGTCGATGATCGTCACCGGTCTGGTCATGGGCTTGTCGGCGGCGGCGTTGCCGTTGATCGGCACGTCGCTGCTGGGCGCCACGGTCTTGATCGTGATCTGGGGCCTGGCCTTCGGAATGATGCCGATCTCGGTGCAAACGTGGATGTTCCGGGCCGCGCCCGATGCGATGGAAAGCGGCGGCGCGGTGTTCGTCGCCACCGCGCAGATCTCGCTGGCCAGCGGCGCGCTGGTCGGCGGCGTGGCGGTCGATCACCTGGGCATGTCGAGCGCGATGGTGGTTGGCGGAGTATTCGCGGTGGCAATGGCGGCGGTGATTGCCAAGTGGGGCGAGGACGACGGCAAGCCCACGGGCAAACTGCACGCCGTGCACTAACTAGATTCTGCCCCGTTTGAATTCGGCCAGGAAGGCTTTGGTCTCCCTGGCCGACAGCACCTTGATCTCATCACCATGCCACGCGAACAGATACGGCGTGCCGCCCTGGCGGTCGGTCAGCTTGGCGTCCAGCAAAAAGCACGTACCCAGCGGATACAAGGACGTGTCGCTCATCCGCCGCGAGCATTGCACCGCCAGCTCCGGCGAAAACGCCTGTCCGGGCACCGGATGGATCTCGACCGCACTGCCGCGCTGCACCGAGTGCACCGCCACCTGCCGGTAAGCATAAATATCGCGCGCCATGATCATCCTTGCTGAAAAACCGCCATGGTAGCAGATCGTTTTCCGAGAGCATGACAATCAGCACGCACCATTGATCTGATCGAAGGACCGATGAGAAAGCCGGGCGCAGGATGTCGCGAGACGTCCCCGCAGCCTGGCTTTTTTATTCAGTGCCGCTTGAAGGATGTCTTCAAGCTACTACACTGAACATGACTACCTACACTTGGGACGAGGCGAAACGCAGGAGCAACTTGCGCAAGCACGGGCTGGATTTTGCTGATGTGCCCGCTGTGCTGGAGGATGATTGCTACTCAACAGAAGATACGAGCGTCACATACAGCGAACGCCGATACAACGCCATTGGATCTTTCTATAACTGTGTGGTTTCGATTACGTACACGGAGCAAAACGATGAAATACGAATCATCTCTTTTAGACGGGCAAGTCGACGAGAAGTACGAGACTTCATCCGAAGAGCCCGCTAGCTGGATGGATGTGATGCCTCACAACTACGACGATATCGAAATCGACGAGGATTGTCCCGAATATGACCCGCGCTACTTCACCGAGCCAGTCCATCGGTTTAAGGGCCGGGTCATCCCGCCTCGCACTTCGCCCACCGATCCGTTTGATCCAGAGGTGCTGGCGTTCATGAAATCAAAGACCCCGCTGGTGCAGATGGAACCCGACATTCTTGGCGGAATGCCGGTATTTAAGAATACGCTTGTGCCAATCAAACGCATGTTTGACTATCTTCTGGCCGGCAAAACCATGGAAGAATTCCTGCGCGATTTTCCGGGAGTACCGCGAAAAACGGCAGCCGGCGTATTGGAAAATCAGCTCACGTTATATTACGAAGAGATCAGCAACGCGATCGATTCGGCGGCGATGCCTTCTTCGCGGCCCAAGTAACCAAGCTTCTCGTTGGTCTTGGCCTTGACGTTGACCTGGCCGATGTCCAGGCCGAGATCCTCCGCGATGTTGGCGCGCATAGCCTGGATGTGCGGCGCCATCTTCGGACGCTGGGCGATGATCGTGCAATCGACGTTGCCGATGCTGTAGCCGGTGGCCACCACGCGGCGCGCGGCCTCCTTCAGCAAGGTGCGCGAATCGGCGCCCTTGAACTGCACGTCCGTATCCGGAAAATGCTTGCCGATGTCGCCCAGCGCGGCCGCGCCCAGGATCGAATCGGTGATCGCGTGCAGCAGCACGTCGGCGTCCGAATGGCCCAGCAGGCCGACGTGGTGCGGGATGTCGACGCCGCCGATGATCAGCTTTCGGCCTTCCACCAGAGCGTGGCAGTCGTAGCCCTGGCCGATGCGGAACGGGAGTTTGGTCATGATGTGGTTTCCTTGGTTATTCGTCGGCGGCCAGGTACATCTCGGCGATGCGGATATCGGCCGGCAGCGTGACTTTCAAATTTCTTGGATGGCCTTCGACCAGGCGTGGCGACATGCCCAGCATCTCGACGGCGCTGGCGTCGTCGGTGATCGCGTTGGCGTCCGGGGCGCCGCCCAACGCCCGCAGCAGCAGCGCGTAGCTGAACATCTGCGGCGTTTGCGCCAGCCACAGGCCGTCGCGCGGCACGGTGGCGACATCGGCGCCCGCCTTGCGCTTGACCGTATCGACCACCGGCAACGCGAGCAAGCCACCGGCGGCGTAGTCGCCCACGCGCTCTATCAGCCTGGCGATCAGCGCAGGCGTCAGGCCGGGACGCGCGGCGTCGTGCACCATGACCAAGTCCGCGTCCGTGACGATGCCGTCCAGCGCGCGCAAGGCGTTAAGCACCGTGTCCATGCGGGTCGCGCCGCCGCAGCGCAGCACGGTGACGCCATCGAGGTCCGGCGGCAGCACGGCGTCGATCTGGCCGTCCGCCGCGCTGACAACCACATAGGTATGCGCCACCAGATCGCTGGCGCGGAAGGCGTCGACGGCATGGCGCAGCATCGGCTTGCCGCCGACGGTCAGGTATTGTTTGGGGCCATCCGCCGCCATGCGCGCGCCAACGCCGGCGGCGGGCAGCAACGCAAAATAGCGCGGTGAGTGAGTTTGTGCTGTCATCTTTTTTATCTTCTGCGTCTGCGCTGGACGATTTCACGGATTTCGCCGTTACAGGTATTCGCCAGCCGCGCGTATTCTGCGGGGGTGTCGATTTTAGCCTGCTCCACCTTACCTTTGTCGAATTCGGCCTGAATAAAGGGCATCCACTGGCTGTTGATCTCGTGCTGCAGCGCCGATTGCGCGGTGCCGGACGGCGCGTACAGAGGCTTGCCTTCGAAGCGGCGGTTCAGCGCATCACGCACCACTTTTTCGACCCGCGCCAGATTGTCCATATACGCTTTCAGGTGCCGCTGCTCGTGCTCGAGGATCGTGTTGTAGCCGCAGCTGCCGGGGACGAACTCGTTGCCGACGTAAATGAGCACCGGCGAGTAGTTCAACTTGATCTCAACGCGCGGCGCCACGCATTCATAGCCACTGACCTTGTCCTGCAGGATAGGCCCGCCCATCGTCGCGGCGTACTGCGCGCGGGTGACCGTCAGCCCGAGTGTCTCGCTGCGGCCGTCGATACTGCCGGTCTTCAAAGTCAGCGCGCGGTACGGCAGCTGGTTGTTGATTGTGAAGCCATTGCTCTTGGTCGACAGCACCGAGATGGTTTTGCTGATCGTGTCCTCGCAGCGGATCTGGAACGGTGTGCGTTCGGCGGCCGATGCTGTACCGGCCGTGCCGACGCCGCAGCATAACCAGATCAGCGCCGCCAGCCTCATGACGTCAGTCCAGCTTCCAGTCGCCCGCCCGCAGCTTGTCGAGCCAGAACGCGCCTATGATGGTTTTGACGTCGGTGACTTTACCTTCGCGTACCCATTGCAGCAGTTCGTCGATGGTGGCGGTGAACAGTTCGAGGAATTCCCCGTCGTCGAGCTTTTGCTCGCCCAGGGTCAGGCCGCGCGCCAGGTACAAGTCAAGATGCTCGTCCGAATAGGCGATGGCGTTGTGGATCTTGCTGACGAATTGCCAGTCGGTGGCGGTGTAGCCGGTTTCTTCTTCCAGCTCGCGTTTGGCGCTGGCCAGCGGATCTTCGCCCGGATCGATTTTCCCGGCCGGGAATTCGATGAAGACGTCGTGCAGCGGATAGCGGTACTGGCGCTCGAGCAGCACCTTGCCGTCGTCGAGCAGCGGCAGGATCACGACCGCGCCGGGATGCAGGATGTATTCGCGGCCGGTGCGCTTGCCGTCGGGGAGTTCAATGGTGTCGCGTTGGACTTTGAGGAAATGGCCGTCGTAGACCAATTCACCGTCGATGCGGGTTTCTGTCAGTGTCGACATGTCGGCTCCTTGAGTGAAGCCGCTAGTGTATCAGTCGTGACGCTTGCGCAGGTAGCGCGCGATGAATCCGGGGAAGCCGAAAACGAGGAACAGACAGCCGGAGATCGCGTAGAACTCCCAGGTCTGGGGGAAGCGGTTGCCGATGTGGCCTTCCAGGGCGAAGCCGATGGAACCAACGACAAGATACAGCGCCACCATCTCGGCCAGGCGCACGATCAGCGGCTTGCGCCGCCACGTGGCTGGAATCGCGGCGAATACCTTGTCGTTGAAAAAAGGCAGGTTGGCGGCCGCGATGGCTATCGCGATCACCAACCAGCTTGCGACGGATACATCCATCAGGTGGCGAGGGTCGCTTGCATGGCCTTCACGCACATCGCCAGCAGCGGGCCTGGCAGAATGCCCAGAACCACGATGGCCAGGCCGTTCAGGCTCAGGACAAACTTCATGTCGCCGTGGGCGACGATAGGCGCCGTATCGGTCGGCTCGTCGAACCACATCAGTTTAACGATGCGCAGGTAGTAGAACGCGCCGATCAGCGAGAACATCACCGCGACCACGGTCAGCCAGATCTGGCCCGTACCCAGCACGGCGCTCAGCACCGAGAACTTGGCGGCAAAGCCCATCATCGGCGGCACGCCGGCCAGCGAGAACATCAAGATCGTCATGACGACCGCGAACCAGCCACTGCGCTTGCTCAGGCCTTTGAAGTCGTTCAGCGTTTCGGCTTCGAAGCCGGAACGCGACAACAGCATCAGCAGGCCAAAGCTGCCGACGGTGGTCAGCACGTAGGTCAGGATGTAGTACATCGACGCGCTGTAAGCGGCGGCGATGCCGGTGCGGTCGGTGGTGCCGACCACGCCAGCCAGCAGGCCAAGCAGCACGAAGCCGATTTGCGCGATGGTCGAATAAGCCAGCATGCGCTTCAGGTTCGTCTGGGCGATAGCGGTCAGGTTACCGATCGCCAGCGACAGCACGGCCAGCACCATCAGCATCTGCTGCCAGTCGAACGCCATCGGCAGCAAACCTTCCACCAGCAGGCGGATGCAGATTGCGAAGGTGGCAATCTTCGGTGCGCCGCCCAGCAGCAGGGTCACTGCGGTTGGCGAACCTTCGTAGACGTCCGGTACCCACATGTGGAACGGCACGGCGCCCAGTTTGAACGCCAGGCCAGCCACCAGGAAGACGATACCGAACACCAGGATCGCCGGCTTGATGGTGCCCGCTGCAACGGCGGCGGCCACTTTGCTGATTTCCAGCGTGCCGGTTGCGCCGTACAGCATCGAGATGCCGTACAACAGGAAACCGGATGCCAGCGCGCCGAGGATGAAGTACTTCATCGCCGCTTCGGTGGCCTTGTGGTTGTCACGGCGCAGTGCGACCAGCGCGTACAGCGACAGCGACATCAGTTCGACGCCCAGGTAGATCGTCAGGAAATTCGAGCCCGAGATCATGACCATCTGCCCCAGCATGGCGAACAGCGCCAGGACGTAGAACTCGCCGCCCAGGTTACCGCTCATCATGCCGCGCTGCGTGACGTACTGGCGCGAATACACCAGGGTCAGGGCCACGGCCACATAGGTGGCCAGCTTGAGCAGATTGGCCATCGGATCGTTGACGTACATGCCGTTAAAGGTGTACGCGGTGGTGCCGGCGTTGAAGTCGGCGAAGGTGATGCCGGCCAAAATCGCCAGTATCGCCAGCGACAGCACGTAGGTGATCGACCGCTTGGACTCGGACAGGAACATGTCCACCAGCAGGAGTAGCGAGGCGCCAATGATCAACGTCACCTCGGCGTACGCCGGTGCGATGTTGAACGCCTCTTGTGGAATAGGTGTAGTCATTTATGCGTTTCCGTTTTTCTTAAGGCAGCTTGCTTTTTGCGACATGCGTCAGCAGGTCGGCGACCGAGGTTTGCATCGTATCGGTGAACGGCGCAGGGTACAGACCCATGACCAGCACAGCGATCGCCAGAACACCCAGCATGAAGAACTCGCGACCGTTGACGTCGACCAGCGCGGCCACATGGTGGTTGGTCACTTTACCGAAGATGACGCGCTTGGCCATCCACAGCGAGTACGCGGCGCCGAAGATCAGCGCGGTCGCGGCCAGCAAACCGATCCAGAAGTTGTACTGCACGGCGCCCAGGATCACCATGAACTCGCCGACAAAGCCGGAGGTCGCGGGCAGGCCGCAGTTAGCCATCGAGAAGAAGATGAACAGCGCGGCGAACTTCGGCATCTTGTTGACGACACCACCGTAGTCGGCGATCTGACGCGAGTGGGCCTGGTCATACAGCACGCCGATACACAGGAACATCGCGCCGGAGATGAAGCCGTGCGAGATCATTTGCACGATCGCGCCCTGCACGCCGATGGCGTTGAAGATGAAGAAGCCCAAGGTGACAAAGCCCATGTGCGCGATCGACGAGTAGGCGACCAGCTTTTTCATGTCCTTCTGCACCAGTGCTACCAGGCCGACGTAGATCACGGCGATCAGCGACAGCGTGATCACAAAGCCCGACAGGTAGTGCGATGCGTCCGGGGTGATCGGCAGCGAGAAGCGCAGGAAACCGTAGGCGCCCAGCTTCAACATGATCGCGGCCAGCACGGCGGAACCGCCGGTTGGCGCTTCGACGTGGACGTCCGGCAGCCAGGTGTGGACCGGGAACATCGGAACCTTGACGGCGAAGGCCATGAAGAAGGCGATGAAGATGAAGATCTGCTCTCGCATCGTCAACGGCGTCAGGTGCCAGGTCAGGATGTCGAAGGTGCCCGTTACGCGGTACAGGTAGATGATCGCGACCAACGTCAGCAAGGAGCCGAAGAAGGTGTAGAGGAAGAACTTGAACGATGCGTACACGCGGTTCTCGCCACCCCACACGCCGATGATGATGTACATCGGGATCAGGGTCGCTTCAAAGAAGAAGTAGAACAGCAAGCCGTCCATCGCGCAGAACACGCCGATCATCAGGCCGGACAGGATCAGGAAGGCGCCCATGTATTGCGCAACGCGCTTCTGGATCACCTGCCAGGCAGAGATCACGACGATCACGGTGATGAATGCCGTCAGCGGCACGAACCACAGCGACAGGCCGTCGATGCCCAGCGAGTAGTAGATGTTGAACGTCTCGATCCACGGCGACTTCTCGACGAACTGCATGCCGTGGGCGGCGTTGTTGAAGTTGGTGATCAACGGGATCGTCGCGGCGAAGCTGACGATCGCGCCGATCAGCGAACCGACGCGTACCAGCGCCGCGTTGGTGTCACGGCCGACGGCCAGGACGATCAGGCCGAAGACAATCGGAAGCCAGATCGCCAGGCTCAGGTACGGAGGTAAGGTAGATATAGTTGACTGCATCATGGTTATCGTTATCTCTTTGCGTATCAGCTAATTAAGCGTGCCAAAACGGCAGGAAGTAGACCAGGAACCCCAGAATGCCCAGGATCATGACGAAAGCGTAGTGGTAGATGTAACCCGTCTGCCCCAAACGCGTCAGCTTCGAGAACCAGTTCACAACTTTGGCGCTGCCGTTGACCAGCAGGCCGTCGATCAGGGTCTTGTCGCCGACGTTCCACAGGCCGTTACCCAGCAGGCGCGCGCCGCCGGCGAACACCACTTCGTTGAACTTGTCCATGTAGTACTTGTTGTCCAACAGGGTGTGGATCGCCTTGCCGTTGGCGTAGAACCATGCCGGTACGCGTGGATTGATCATGTAGCAGTAGTACGCGGTAGCGACGCCGGCGATCGCCAGCCACAGTGGCAGCGACGTCAGGGAGTGGATCGCCATGGCCAGCGGACCGTGGAACTCTTCGCCCAGGATTTCCATCGCCTTGTGGTTTTCACCGATGAAGATGACATCCTTGAAGAAGCCACCGTGCAGCATCGGCTCGATCGTGAAATAACCGATCAGCACCGACGGGATGGCCAGCATCACCAGCGGGAACCAGACCACGAATGGCGATTCATGCGGCTTCTGACCCGGCTCCAGGCCGTGGTGTGCGTGGTCGTCCTCTTCCTCTTCGTGGTGCGCGTCCGAATCGTGGCCGTGTGCGGCCGGATCGGCGCCATGGGCGGCTTTAGGCGCATGCGCATCGTGTGCGTGGTGCGCATCGTGGTGACCATGGGCGTGGGCCTGGCCGAAACGCTCCTTGCCGTGGAAGACCAGGAAGTACATACGGAACGAGTAGAACGCGGTCACGAACACACCTGCCAGCACGGCGAAGTTGGCGAAGCCCGAACCCCAGATCGTGGTCTCGTGCACCGCTTCGATGATCGAATCCTTCGAGTAGAAGCCGGAGAAGAACGGGGTACCGATCAGCGCCAGGGAACCGAGCAAGGACGTGATCCAGGTGATCGGCATGTACTTGCGCAGGCCACCCATGTTACGAATATCTTGATCGTGGTGCATGCCGATGATGACCGAGCCGGCGCCAAGGAACAGCAGCGCCTTGAAGAACGCGTGGGTCATCAGGTGGAACACGGCCACCGAGTACGCCGACGAGCCCAGTGCCACGGTCATGTAGCCCAACTGCGACAGGGTCGAGTAAGCGACCACGCGCTTGATGTCGTTCTGGATGATGCCCAGGAAGCCCATGAACAGCGCGGTGATCGAGCCGATGACCAGGATGAACGACAGCGCGGTGTCCGACAGTTCGAACAGCGGCGACATGCGCGACACCATGAAGATACCGGCGGTAACCATCGTCGCGGCGTGGATCAGTGCCGAAATCGGGGTTGGGCCTTCCATCGAGTCGGGCAGCCAGACGTGCAGCGGGAACTGCGCCGATTTACCCATCGCGCCGATGAACAGGCAGATACAGGCGACGGTCAGCAGCATCCAGTCGGTGCCCGGCAGCGTCAGGAGCGCCAGCGCTTCCTTCTTGGCGAAGACTTCCTGGTAGTTCATGGTGCCGGCGTAGGCCAGCAGCAGGCCGATACCGAGGATGAAGCCGAAGTCGCCCACGCGGTTGACCAGGAACGCCTTCATGTTGGCCACGATCGCCGTTGGGCGGGTGTACCAGAAGCCGATCAGCAGGTACGAGACCAGACCCACCGCTTCCCAGCCGAAGAACAGCTGCAGGAAGTTATTGGCCATGACCAGCATCAGCATCGAGAACGTGAACAGCGAGATGTAGGCGAAGAAGCGGTTATAGCCCTCGTCTTCCGCCATGTAGCCGATGGTGTAGATGTGCACCATCAGCGACACGAAGGTCACCACGCACATCATCATCGCCGACAGCGAATCGATCTGGAAGCCGACTTCGAACTTCACGCCCGCCACCGTCATCCAGTGGTAGATGGTGCCGTTGAAGGTTGCGCCGTTGAGCACATCGTTCAGCGTCATCACCGACAGCACGAGCGCGACGAACACGCCCAGGATGGTGGCCGTATGCGAAGTCTTGCGCCCTACGACATTGCCAAAAAATTTGGTTCCTAACAAACCCGCAATCGCAGCGCCGGCCAGCGGCGCCAGAGGTACGGCTAGTAGGAGGTTAGGGTTAAGAAGAGTACCCGCCATGATGAACCTTAATCGTTATTTTCGAGATTAGAACTAAAGCCGCGGGATTAACCCTTCAGCCTATCCAGGTCTTCCACATTGATGGTGTCCAGATTACGGAACATCACCACCAGAATCGCGAGGCCGATCGCCGATTCGGCGGCCGCCACGGTCAGGATGAAGAAAACGAAGATCTGCCCGGCCGCGTCGCCCAGGTAGTGGGAGAACGCGATGAAGTTCATGTTCACCGCCAGCAGCATCAATTCGATGGCCATCAGCAGAATAATGATGTTCTTGCGATTCAAGAAAATACCCACGATCGAGATCGCGAACAGTATCGCGCCAAGAACGAGGTAGTGAGCTAGCGACAAAGTCATGGTGTCTCCTTTACTTCCGCCGAACCGGCGACTGGTGCCACGTCGGCGCCGCGCGTGGTGACCGCGTCGATCTTGACGATCTTCAGACGGTCGTTGCGCTTGACGCGGACCGCATCGGCCGGGTCGAAATGTTTGGTGTCCTTACGCTTGCGCAGGGTCAGCGCCACTGCCGCGACAATCGCGACCAGCAGGATCGCCGCTGCGATTTCAAAGCCGTAGACATATTTGGTGAAGATCAGGATACCGAGTTCCTTGGTGCCGCCGATGTTGCCGGCGCTAACAGCCTGCTGGTCGAACGACAGGAAGGAGCGCCACAGCACGGCGGCCATTTCCAGCACGATGATGACGCCGACGAACGACGCGATCGGCAGGTAGCCCCAGAAGTTTTCCCGCATCTTGTCGGTGTCGATGTCGAGCATCATGACCACGAACAGGAACAGCACCATGACGGCGCCGACGTAGACCAGCACCAGCACGATGGCCAGGAACTCGGCTTCGAGCAGCATCCAGATGCCGGCGGCCGAGAAGAACGCCAGCACCAGGAACAGCGCTGCGTGCACCGGATTGCGGGCCGTGATAACGCGCGTCGCAGCCAATATCATGATGGCTGAGAAGGCGTAGAACAAAGCAGTTTTAAATTCCATAACTAACCCAAGAGACGTACAGTTTATTGATCAACACGCTGCGACCTGCCCTGCCCCCACAACCGGCCGGGAAACAAGACAGGTCGTCGATCAGCGGTAAGGAGCGTCCGCTGCGCGGGCTTCGGCGATCTGGTTTTCGTAGCGATCACCGACGGCCAGCAGCATCTCTTTGGTGTAGTACAAATCACCGCGCTTCTCGCCGTGGTACTCCAGCACGTGCGTCTCGACGATCGAATCGACCGGGCAGGACTCTTCGCAGAAACCGCAGAAGATGCACTTGGTCAGATCGATGTCGTAACGGGTGGTGCGGCGCGAACCGTCGTCACGCTGTTCCGACTCGATGGTGATGGCCATCGCCGGGCACACCGCTTCGCACAATTTGCAAGCGATGCAGCGTTCTTCGCCGTTCGGATAGCGGCGCAGCGCGTGCAGGCCGCGGAAGCGTGGCGACATAGGCGTCTTCTCTTCCGGGTACTGCACGGTGATTTTGCGCGAGAACATGTACTTGCCCGTCAGCGCCATCCCTTTGATCAATTCGGCCAGCATGAAGCTGCCGAAAAAGTCTTTTAATCGTTCCATTTTCTCTTATCCTTACTTCCAGATATTCCAGGATGTCTGCATCCAGCCGGCCACGAACACCAGGTACACCAGCGTCAGAGGAATGAACACCTTCCAGCCCAGACGCATGATCTGGTCATAGCGGTAGCGTGGGAAGGTACCGCGCACCCAGATGAAGACCGACACCAGGAAGAACGCCTTGGCGAACAGCCAGAAGAAACCACCGAAACCGCCCCAGAATTCGAGGAAGGCAAACGGCGCCGACCAGCCACCCAGGAACATGATCGAACCGATGGTCGCGATCAGGATCATGTTGGCGTATTCGGCCAGCATGAACATCGCGTAGGCCATGCCCGAGTACTCGACCATGTGACCGGCGACGATCTCCGACTCACCCTCGACCACGTCGAACGGATGGCGGTTCGCTTCGGCCAGGCCGGAGGTCAGGTAGACCACGAACAGCGGCAGCAACGGCAGCCAGTTCCACGACAGGATGTTCAGACCCTGGTCGGCCATCATGCCGCGCTGCTGCATGGCGACGATGTCGCCGAAGTTCAGCGAGCCGGAAACCATCAGGATCACGACGAACACGAAGCCCATCGGGATTTCGTAGGAAATCATCTGCGCCGAGGCGCGCATCGCGCCCATGAACGAGTACTTCGAGTTCGAGGCC
The DNA here is from genome assembly GCF_979258245.1 of Duganella sp. AC917. Classification (NCBI taxonomy): domain Bacteria; kingdom Pseudomonadati; phylum Pseudomonadota; class Betaproteobacteria; order Burkholderiales; family Oxalobacteraceae; genus Duganella; species Duganella sp. AC917. The sequence continues at coordinate 620,991 of NZ_OZ409848.1, read as the reverse complement.
CAACCGGCGATGATGATGCCGTAGACTTCCATCGAAGTGATCGCCATCAGCAGCAGCAAGGCGGCGTTGACGTTGGCCAGCACCGCTTGCGGACCGAATGGCACCACCGACCATGCGGCCAGCGCCGGCATGATGGTCATGATCGGACCGATGACGAACAGGCCAGGATTGGCCTTGGCCGGCATGATGATCTCTTTGAACAGCAGCTTGAGCGCATCGGCGATCGGCTGCAGCAGGCCCATGGGACCGACGCGGTTCGGGCCGACGCGGATTTGAATCCAGCCGATGAACTTACGTTCCCACAGCGTCAGATAGGCGACAAGGCCCATCAGCGGCAGCAGCACCACAACGATTTTGATCATCGTCCAGACGATCGGCCACACCGGCGCGATCGGGCTGGTGGCGCCCAGGTCATACAATGTAGTGACGAATTCAGGCAGAGCCATTATTTACCCTCTCCTGCTTTTTCAACGGTGATCGGACCGAACATGCCACCCAGTGCGGCGGTCGAAGCGTGGGCCGCGGCGACGCGCACGGCGTTCGCTGGCAGGCTTGCATCGACGGCTGCGACCAGAATCGCGCTGCCCGAACCTTGCGTGACCTTGACGCTGTCGCCGGCGGCGACGCCCAGCTGCTGCGCCAGCGCGGTCGACAGGTGCGCTTTTGGCGCAGCCGAATCGGCCATCTTCTGCAGCGACTCGGCGCGGCGCACCACGGCGTCGGCGAAGTAGATCGGCACGTCGGCGATACGTTCGGTACCGGTGGTCGCGATCGAACCGGCGAAGTTCGACGCCACGATGGTTTGCTTGCTGATGTTATTCAGCCTGGCCGAGAAGTCACCCGAGCCAACCACTTCGTCGCGGATCGCTTCCGAGGTGTCGTAGTCGAAGCCGCTCAGGCCGAGGATGTTACCCAGCACGCGCAGCACTTTCCACGCAGGGCGGGTTTCCAGCAGCGGCTTGACGGTGCCGTTGAAGCTTTGCGCACGGCCTTCGCAGTTGACGAAGGTGCCCGAGGTTTCGCTGAATGGCGACACCGGCAGCAGCACGTCGGCGTAGTCCAGGCCATGCTTGTAGGCGGACATGACGACGACCATCTCGGCTTTTTTCAGCGCGGCGACGGCGGCTTGCGGATTGTAGGCATCCAGTTCCGGCTCGACGTTCAGCAACACGTACGCTTGCTTGGCTTCGGTGAAGGCAGGAGCCGTGGCGCCGTTGGCGTTGACCAGGTAGGCGCCAACGGTGTTGGCGGCTTCGGTCAGGTAGCCCAGCTTGGCGCCGGTCTGCTCGGCGATCCATTGCGCGGCGGCGTGCAGCGCGGCGGCTTGCGGGTGCTGAACTGCCGCGTTACCCAGGAAGACGCCCTTGTTTTCGCCCGATACCAGCGAAGCTGCGATCGCGGTTGCGGCGTCCGACGCTTCAATGCCTTCGAAGCCGGCTGGCGCCGACACTTCCTTGGCCTTGGCGACAGCCACCACCACCTGCGACAGCGCGGACAACCACTCCGACGGCGCGGCGATGATCTTGTTCGCCACTTTCATCAGCAGGTCGTCGTCGGTCGCGTTCAGGATCGACAGCTTGGCGCCGTTCTTGACGGACGAGCGCAGGCGCGTCGCCAGCAACGGATGATCCTTGCGCAGGAAGGAGCCGATCACGAAGGCGCGGTTCAAGGCGCCGAATTCGGTGATGCTCATGCCCAGCCAAGGCGTCACGTCGCCCAGCGAGAAATCGCTGTGGCGCAGGCGCGTGTCAACGCTGTCCGAGCCCAGGGCGCGGGTCAGCTTTTGCAGCAGATGCAGTTCTTCCAAGGTCGAATGCGGGGTCGCCAGCGAGGCGATCGCCTTGTCACCGTGTTCGTGCTTGATGTTTTTCAGGCCGTGCGCCACGTATTCCAGCGCGGTCTGCCAGCTCACTTCTTTCCATTCGCCGCCCTGCTTCAGCATCGGCTGGGTCAAACGGTCGTCGGTGTTCAGGCCTTCGTAGGAGAAGCGGTCCTTGTCCGAGATCCAGCATTCGTTGACAGCGTCGTTCTCCAGTGGCAGCACGCGCATGACCTTGCCGTTCTTGACCTGGACGATCAGGTTCGAACCGAGGCCGTCGTGCATCGACACCGATTTGCGGCGCGACAGTTCCCAGCTACGGGCGCTGTAACGGAACGGCTTCGACGTCAGCGCGCCGACCGGGCACAGGTCGATCATATTGCCGGACATTTCCGAGTTGACGGTCTGGCCGACGAACGCGGTGATTTCCGAGTGTTCGCCGCGGCCGATCATGCCCAGCTCCATGACGCCGGCCACTTCCTGGCCAAAACGTACGCAGCGGGTGCACTGGATGCAGCGCGCCATCTCTTGCATCGAGACCAGCGGACCGGCATCCTTCGGCACGACCACGCGCTTGTCTTCCTCGTAGCGCGAATCGCCCTTGCCGTAACCGACAGCCAGATCCTGCAATTGGCATTCGCCGCCCTGATCGCAGATCGGGCAGTCGAGCGGGTGGTTAATGAGCAGGAATTCCATCACGGACTTCTGTGCCTGCACGGCCTTGTCCGACGCGGAGCGCACGATCATGCCGGCCGAAACCGGCGTAGCGCATGCTGGCAAAGGCTTAGGCGCCTTCTCCACTTCGACGAGACACATACGGCAGTTCGCAGCGATCGACAATTTCTTGTGATAGCAGAAGTGCGGAATGTAGGTTCCCAATTTGTTGGCGGCGTCCATCACCATGCTACCAGCAGGGACTTCGACTTTTTTGCCGTCTATTTCGATTTCAACCATGGTGATCGTTACCTGACGCAGCTTAGATGTAAGCGGGCACTAAGCAATGCTTGTGCTCGACGTGATATTCAAATTCTTCGCGGAATTGCTTGATGAACGCGCGCATCGGCATGGCCGCCGCGTCGCCCAGCGCGCAAATGGTGCGGCCCTGGATGTTGTCGCAGATCGAGTTCAGCACATCCAGATCCGACGCACGGCCCTGGCCGTTTTCGATGCGGTGGATCATGCGGTACATCCAACCCGTGCCTTCGCGGCAAGGGGTGCACTGGCCGCACGACTCTTCAAAGTAGAAGTACGCCAGGCGTTCCATCGCCTTGACCATGCAACGGGTCTCGTCCATGACGATGACCGCGCCCGAACCGAGCATCGAACCCGCCTTGGCGATCGAGTCGTAGTCCAGGTCGGTGTTCATCATCAGTTCGCCACGGATCACCGGCGCCGACGAGCCGCCAGGGATCACGGCCTTGATCTTCTTGCCGCCGCGCATGCCGCCTGCCAGTTCCAGCAGTTTGGCGAACGGCGTGCCCAGCGGGACTTCGTAGTTGCCCGGCAGTTCAACGTCGCCCGAGATCGAGAAGATCTTCGAACCGCCGTTGTTCGGACGACCCATGCCGAGGTACTTTTCCGGGCCCATGTTCAAGATGAACGGGACGGCGGCAAAGGTCTCGGTGTTGTTGATGGTCGTCGGCTTGCCGTACAGGCCGAACGAGGCCGGGAAAGGCGGCTTGAAGCGCGGCTGGCCCTTCTTGCCCTCCAGCGACTCCAGCAACGCGGTTTCTTCGCCGCAGATGTAGGCGCCATAACCGTGGTGCGCGTGCAGCTGGAAGCTGAACTCGCTGCCCATGATCTTGTCACCCAGGAAGCCGGCGGCGCGCGCCTCTTCCAGCGCGTCCTCGAACTGCGTGTAAACCTCGAAGATCTCGCCGTGGATGTAGTTGTAGCCGACCGTGATGCCCATGGCATACGCGCCGATGGCCATGCCCTCGATCAGTGCATGCGGGTTGTAACGCATGATGTCGCGGTCCTTGAACGTGCCTGGCTCGCCTTCATCCGAGTTACATACCAGATACTTCTGGCCCGGGAACTGACGCGGCATGAAGCTCCACTTCAGGCCGGTCGGGAAACCCGCGCCGCCACGGCCGCGCAACGACGACGCTTTCAGGTCGGCGATGATTTGTTCCGGGGTGATTTTCTCTTCGAGGATCTTGCGCAATGCGCTGTAGCCGCCGCGCTTGACGTAATCTTCCAGGTGCCAGTTCTTGCCGTCCAGGCCGGCCAGAATGACAGGGTCGATGTGACGATTGTGGAGTGACGTCATTTCGTAGTGTTCCCGCTTAGTTCCTCGACGAGACCGTCGATTTTGTCGTTCGACATGAAGCTGCACATGCGATGGTTATTCACCAGCATGACCGGTGCGTCGCCGCAGGCGCCCATGCACTCACCTTCCATCAAGGTGAACTTGCCGTCGGCGGTGGTGTCGCGGTAGTCGATGCCCAGCTTTTGCTTCAGGTGGTGCGCGGCGCGCTCCCCGCCCGACAGCGCGCATGGCAGGTTGGTGCACACGGTGATCTTGTGCGTACCGACCGGCTTCAGGTTGTACATATTGTAGAAAGTGGCGACTTCCTGCACGGCGATCGCCGGCATCTGGATGTAGTCGGCCAGTTCCCGCATGGTTTCCGGCGAGATCCAGCCCAGTTCAACCTGGGCGTGGGCCAGCGCGGCCATCACGGCCGACTGGCGCTGGTCGGCCGGGTACTTGGCCAATTCGCGATCGATTTTTTTTAAGCACTGCTCTGATAACAACATACTTTTACCTTTTAGCGGTCAATACTGCCGAACACGATGTCTTGCGTACCGATGATGGTCACGGCGTCGGCAATCATGTGTCCACGCGCCATTTCGTCCAGCGCCTGCAGGTGGGCGTAATCGGGTGCGCGCAGTTTCATACGGTATGGCTTGTTGGCGCCGTCCGACAACAGATAGATGCCGAACTCGCCCTTTGGATGCTCCACCGCGCTGTACGCTTCGCCCGGCGGCACGTGGAAGCCCTCGGTGAACAGCTTGAAGTGGTGAATCAGCGATTCCATGTTGGTCTTCATGTCGACGCGGCCCGGAGGCGCGACTTTATGATTGCTGGTGATGACCGGACCTGGATTATTGCGCAGCCATTCTACGCACTGTTTGATGATCTTGTTGGACTGGCGCAATTCCTCAACGCGGACCAGGTAACGGTCGTAGCAGTCGCCGTTGGTGCCGATTGGAATGTCGAAGTCCATCAGGTCGTACACTTCGTACGGCTGGTGCTTGCGCAGATCCCATTGGATGCCCGAACCGCGCAACATGGCGCCGGTAAAGCCCATCGCCAGTGCATCTTCCGGCGCGACCACGCCGATGCCGACCGTACGCTGTTTCCAGATACGGTTATCGGTCAACAACGTCTCGTATTCGTCCACGTACGTCGGGAAACGGCGCGTGAAGTCTTCGATGAAGTCCAGCAGCGAGCCCTGACGGTTCTCGTTCAGGTTGGCGATCGCCTTGTCCGAACGGATGATCGACGGCTTATGCTGCGGCATCGAATCCGGCAGGTCGCGGTACACGCCGCCCGGACGGTAGTAGGCCGCGTGCATGCGCGCCCCCGACACCGCTTCGTAGCAGTCGAACAGATCTTCACGGTCGCGGAACGCGTACAGGAACGGACCCATCGCGCCGACGTCCAGCGCGTGGGCGCCCAGCCACATCAGATGGTTCAGGATGCGGGTGATCTCGTCGAACATCACGCGTATATATTGGGCGCGCAGCGGAACTTCAAGACCCAGCAGCTTCTCGATGGCCATCACGTAGGCGTGCTCGTTGCACATCATCGAGACGTAGTCCAGACGGTCCATGTACGGCACCGACTGCAGGTAGGTCTTCTGCTCCGCCAGCTTCTCGGTGCCACGGTGCAGCAGGCCGATGTGCGGGTCGGCGCGTTGAATCACTTCGCCGTCCAGCTCCAGCACCAGGCGCAGCACGCCGTGCGCGGCCGGGTGTTGCGGACCGAAGTTCAGGGTGTAGTTCTTAATTTCAGCCATTTTTTACTTCCCGTAATTTTCTTCGCGGATCACGCGCGGCACGTTTTCACGCGGCTCGATGGTGACCGGCTGGTAGATCACGCGCTTCTGCTCGGGGTCGTAGCGCATTTCGACATAGCCCGACACCGGGAAGTCCTTGCGGAACGGATGGCCGATGAAGCCGTAGTCGGTCAGGATGCGGCGCAAGTCGTTGTGGCCTTCGAACAGAATGCCGAACATGTCGAATGCTTCGCGCTCGTACCAGTTGACGGCGCGCCACAGCGGCACCAGCGACGGCAGCAGCGGCATTTCGTCGTCGGCGGCAAACGCGCGCACGCGAACACGCCAGTTGTGCTGGATCGACAGCAAGTGCACGACGACGGCGAAACGCAGACCGTCCCAGGCGCCATCGCCATAGTTAAGGTAGTCGACGCCGGCCAGGTCGATCAGTTGCTCGAAACCGAGCGACTTGTCGTCGCGCAGCGTTTGCATCACGCCGTAGTAATCGGCCGCCTTGACGGTGATGGTCACCTCGCCCAGCGCGACGGCAATACTAACGCGATCGCCCAGGGCAGTGCCGAGGGCGGTTTGCAGTTGTTCTAATTGTGTAGTCATCTTCTGAAGCGGCCTCGTTTAGCGTGCGATCGTGTTGGTGCGCTTGATCTTGTTTTGCAGCTGCATGATGCCGTACAGCAGAGCCTCGGCCGTCGGCGGACAGCCCGGCACGTAGACATCCACCGGCACGATGCGGTCGCAACCGCGCACCACGGAGTACGAGTAGTGGTAGTAGCCGCCGCCGTTGGCGCACGAGCCCATCGAGATGACCCAGCGCGGTTCCGGCATCTGGTCGTAGACCTTGCGCAGCGCCGGCGCCATCTTGTTGCACAGCGTGCCGGCCACGATCATCACGTCGGACTGACGTGGCGATGGACGGAACACCACGCCGAAGCGGTCCATGTCGTAACGGGCAGCGCCCACGTGCATCATTTCAACCGCGCAGCATGCCAGACCGAACGTCATCGGGAACATCGAACCCGTGCGCGCCCAGTTGATCAGCTTGTCGGCCGAGGTGGTGATGAAACCTTCGTTTAATACGCCTTCAATAGCCATGGCTTATTCCCAATCAAGGGCACCTTTCTTCCAGATATACCAAAAACCGACAACGAACTCGGCGATGAAACTCATCATCACCAGGAATCCGTTCCAGCCCAGTTCGCGTACGGAGACGCCCCATGGGAAGAAGAATGCCGTTTCCAGATCGAACAAAATAAAGAGGATAGCGACGAGGTAGTAACGCACGTCGAATTTCATGCGCGCATCTTCGAACGCTTCGAAGCCGCATTCATACGGGGAGAGTTTTGCCGCGTCGGGCTTGTTAGGACCGAGCACATGGCCCAACACCTGGGGGAGGATACCTACGCCGAGACCGACGAGAATAAACAACAGAACGGGGAGATAATTTTCGAGGTTCACGATTGATAAGCTTAAATTGAACGATCGGTTAGGGACTGCGAGGACTTGCGATGTTCTGCGGTGCTCTCTTAACGTGCGCCCCAATCGTACAACTTAGACCAGGATCGAACGACACATCCTCGTAAAAAAGCCAGCTCAGGTACACACTACTCCCTTGCTGGCCTCTATATTTTTTGGTGCCGACGACGAGACTCGAACTCGTACAGCTTTCGCCACTACCCCCTCAAGATAGCGTGTCTACCAATTTCACCACGTCGGCATAAGGCCGCTATTCTACTGTGTTTTCCCGCCTTTGTTAATGCGTATTGCGGTAAAACAAAGCGAAATGCGATAAATCTTTACTTCTTTGCGCACCCGATTGATTTTCCGGCCAGGGCACCGGAGACACTTCTATAACTACTGTAACTTTTGCCAAAACAACGAGCAAATGTCGCGCGGCGGATGCTGCGCCGCGCCATGCCGAACGTCATTATATTACTTTGGGATAGATCCTGCAGGACCCGCCGGCGCCGGGACGGCCGGGGCAGGCGCGGCCGGCGTTGCCGGTGCGGTCGCCGGGGCGGTCGGGATCGCTGCCGCGCCGGTCGCCGGGGCCGGAGCTGGCGCCGCTGGCAAGGCTTTATCCATCACACCGCCGCTAACGGTGCTGTGACCCTGGGCCGAGATGTAGGCCAGCGCCAGGGTGGCGCTGAAGAAGATCGCGGCGGCAACGCCGGTCGACTTCGACATAAAGTTCGACGAACCGGTCGCGCCGAACAGGCTGCCCGAGGCGCCGGAGCCGAAAGCGGCGCCCATGTCGGCGCCTTTACCGTGCTGCAGCAAGACCAGGCCGATAATAGCGATGGCCGAAACGACTTGCACGATGACTACCAGGTTGAAGAAGCTGCTCATGTTATTCCATTCAAAGATTAAATAGTTTTGTATCGTTTTGTTTCACACCTGTTTATATATCGCTAACAGGCTTTTTTACCATCGCGTGATTGCCGCTGGATTTACTCATGCGGCAGTTACGCAACACATTGACAGTGTGTTTACACGGCGTGGATGATTCCGAGGAAATCCGTCGCCTTCAATGCAGCACCGCCAATCAGGCCGCCGTCGATATCGGGCTGCGCCATTAATTCTTTCGCATTTTCGGGCTTCATGCTGCCGCCGTACAGGATTTGCACCGAGGCGGCCGCTTCGGCGTTCTTCTGCTCCAGACGCGCGCGCAGGAAACGGTGCGCATCCTGCGCGATTTGCGGCGTGGCGGTCTTGCCGGTGCCGATCGCCCAGACCGGCTCGTACGCCAGCACGACCTTGGTCAGCTCGGCTGCCGGAATCACGTCCAGCGCCGCTTGCAACTGGCCGCAAATGACGGCCTCGGTGGTGCCGGCCTCGCGCTGTTCCAGCGTTTCGCCGAAGCAAATAACCGGCGTCAGGCCGGCCGCCAGCGCGGCCATCGCCTTCTGAGCGACCAGCTCACTACTTTCGTTGTGATAAGCGCGGCGCTCGGAATGGCCGCACAACACGTAGGTGGAGGCGAAATCGACCAGCATGCTTGCCGCCACTTCACCAGTATAGGCGCCGCTGGCGTGGACCGACAGGTCCTGGCCGCCCCAGGCGACCGGGGAGCCTTGCAGTTCGGCCTGGCATTGGGCCAGATAAGGGGCTGGCACGCAGACCGCGCAATCGGCGCGCGCGACGCCGTCAGCCTTCAGGCCGGCGACGACGCCGGACAACAATGCCGTGTTGGCGGCGCGGTTGCCGTTCATTTTCCAATTGCCGATGACGAGTTTGCGTCGCATAGTAGCCTAAAATTCAATAACCCGCTATTTTAACGCGAGCCCGGGGGCGGGTCAAACCACCCGACGGCCGGCCACCGGCTTTCATAGCAGAAATACCACGTCAAAGTGTTAGATTACCTGCAACATGATCTTGCCGACATGGCTGCTGCTCTCCATCAGCGCATGCGCGGCGGCGGCTTGCTCCAGCGGAAATACCGTATGGATCACCGGCTTGATTTTCCCGGCCGCCATGATCGGCCACACCTTTTTCAGCAAGTTCTTGGCGATCGCGCCCTTGAACTCGACCGACCGGGGACGCAGGGTCGAACCGGTGATCGTCAGGCGCCGGCGCAACACCTGGCCCAGATCGACGGTGGCCTTGCCGCCGCCCAAGGTCGCGATCAGCGCGATACGGCCGTCGTCGGCCAGCGCGGCGATCTCGCGCGGCACGTAATCGCCGCCGACCATGTCGAGGATCACGTCCACGCCACGGTCGTTGGTCAGCGATTTGACCACTTCAACGAAGTCTTCGGTTTTGTAGTTGATGCCGCGCTCGGCGCCGAGCTTGACGCAGGCGGCGGTCTTGTCGTCGCTGCCGGCGGTGGCGAACACGCGGTGTCCCATGGCCGACGCCAGCTGGATCGCCGCCACGCCGATGCCCGAGGTGCCGCCCTGCACCAGCAAGGTCTCGCCGGCGCTCAGCTGGGCGCGGTCGAACACATTGCTCCACACGGTGAAATAGTTCTCGGGAATCGAAGCCGCCTCGAGCATGCTCCAACCCTTGGGGATCGGCAAGCACTGGGCGACGGGCGCCACCACGTACTCCGCATAGCCGCCGCCCTGCACCAGCGCACAGACCTGGTCGCCGATGTCGAGGGTGGTGTAATCGAGGTCGCCGTCGACGATCTCGCCGGCCACTTCCAGGCCCGGCAGATCGGAAGCGCCGGGTGGCGGCGCGTAATTGCCCATGCGCTGGAACACGTCCGGACGGTTGACGCCGGCCGCATGAACCTTGATCAGCACCTCGCCGGCCTTCACGACAGGCATCGGGCGTTCGCACAGTTTCAGCACATCGGCCGGGCCGGGCTGGGTGATTTCAATCGCGCGCATGGGCATCTCCGGATAAAGCGGCGATTGTACGCGAGAAGGAAAACCGCTGTTTGCCTCGACGACTAACCGCCGCCGGTGCGCGATTTGGTCGGCAGCGGCGTGTTCGGCTTCCACGCCGCCGACAACGCCTGCCCTTCCTCGATCTGCTCCTGCGTCATGTGCTTGACCACGGCGGAGCGCTGCTCGGCGGCGTTGACCGAGCCCTTGGCCGCGGCCAGATTCCACAACATATAAGCGATGACGTTGTCCTGCGGCATGCCGGCCATCTGGTAACGGTACATCAGCCCCATGACCTGCTGCGCGTCCGGATGGCCCTGCTCGGCCGCCTTGCGGAACCAGCCGACCGCCTGCTTGTGATCCTGGATCACGGCGTTGCCGGTGTAGTACATGGCGCCGACCACATATTGCGCGTCGGCCTTGCCCTGCAGCGCCGCCTTGCGGTGCCAGCTCAGCGCCTGCTTGTAGTCCTGCTTGACGCCGCGTCCCATGTAATACATCAAGCCCAGCAGGTGTTGGGCGTCGGCGTTGCCGGCCTTGGCCAGCGGAGCGACTTCTTTCAAAGCCGCCGCGTAGTTTTTGTTGTTGTAGGCGGTTGCGCCTTCTGCGAATCCGGCCATCGCGCTCTGTTGCAGAGCAAGTGCGAGACCTATCGCTAGTATGAATTTTTTCATATCGCGTATAAGTGGTATGTTTATTTGGTTTTATTTCCAACTTACCTTGCCCAGGCCGTCAACGGTAACGTTGCGGTTCAAGGGCTTGCCATAGACAACGACCGAGCCGAGTCCGCTCAGGTTCAATGTCGCGTTGGCCTTGGCGTAGACGGTGGCGTTGCCCAGACCGCTGAGGTCGACGTTGACCGACTCCGCCTGGAACTGCTGCGCGTTGAGCCCGCCCAGCCCGCCCAACGTCGCTTTGAGCAGTTTGCTGCGTCCGCCCAGCGTGATGTAGCCGGCGCCGCGCAAGTCCAGCTCGACACTCTCGTTCTCGCTCAGCCACAGGTGCATCTTGCCGACGCCGCCCAGACCGGCCTTGAGGACCTTGTAGTCGATCACCGCCTTCATGCTGCCGGCGCCGTCCATCGTCAACTCCAGCTCGTCGCCGCTGAAGCCGCTGATGTCGGTGGTGCCGACGCCCTCGCTGATCAACTGGCGCAGACTGGGCAGTGTCAGCTCGGCGCGCGTGCTGGACCGACCGACCTTGACGCCCCGGCCGTTGTCGCTGTCCAGATATAAGGTGTCGCCGGTTTGCGCGGCGTTCAGCTTGTCCATGTCGCGCTTGTCGCCGGTGATGCGCAGCGACGGCGTATCGCCCTGCCGCACTTTGACGTCGATCACGCCGTCGAGCTTGACGCGCACGACGCGCGCGTCGATCGTCACCACGCGCGTTTCGCTGTCCTCGGCGGCGCTGGCGCGGGAGAACAGCGAACAGAACGCGGCAAAGAACAGGCCAAACTGGAAAAGCTTCGTCATCATTTCAATCCTCTGATATTTTTTCAACAAGCCGATGGTGGTCAATATAGCAACAATAGTGGCGGCCGCCAACCACCCAGTGATGGATGTGAGCACTATATAGGTGGCGCCCGCCGCGCCGGCGCGGATTGCGATGAACTGCACAAAACGCCGACAGGGCGACGAAAAGCGGGAATGGGAGCGCGTGCGGTGGCGACTGCGGGCGCGGATGCGGAATCGCTCAGGCGGGCAAACGGATGGTGGCGCTCAGCCCGCCTTCGGGATGATTCTCCAGTATGAGCTGGCCGCCGTGCGCCTCGATGATGCTGCGCGCGATGCCCAGCCCCAGGCCCATGCCGCCGTCGTTCTGTTCGCGGCCATGCTCCAGCCGCACATAGGGTTCGAACAGGCTGGCGAACGCCTCCTCCGGCACGCCCGGGCCGTGATCGCGCACCGTGATCGCGACCGCGTCCGGCTCGTCGCGCACGTCGATCTCGGCGCGGTCGCCGTAGAACAGCGCGTTGTCGAGCAGATTGCCGATGGCCCGCTTGAGCGCCAGCGGCTTGGCGCGCACCGCCACGCCGCTGTCGCGATAGCCCACTTCGTGCCCTGCCAGCCGCGCGCTGCGCACCAGGCGGCCCAGCAAGGCGTCGAGTTTGACCTCGGCCGGGTTTTCGTGGATGTCGCTATCTTTCACGCATTGCAGCGCGCCCTTGACCATCATGTCCAGTTCATCGAGATCCTCTTCGAACTCGTTGCGCAAGGCTTCGTCGTCGAGCAGCTCGGAGCGCAGCTTGAGGCGCGTGATCGGCGTGCGCAGATCGTGCGAGATCGAGATGAACAGGCGGTCGCGGTCCTCGATGTAACGCTGGATACGCTCGCGCATCGCACTGAAGGCGCGCGCGGTGTTGATAAATTCCCGGCTGCCCCCTTCCGGCAGCGGCAGCGGCGGCGCGCGGTCGTCCTGCCCTTTGCCGAAGGCGGCGGCGGCTTCCGACAGCGCCGCCAGCGGACGCGTGATCCAGCGCACCACCAAAAGACACAGCAGCAGCACGGCCGCCAGCGACAGCCCTTGCAGCGCCAGGCGGTCCCACGCCAGCGGATCGTTACTGCTCAAGAAGTACGGGTTGGGCATCAAGGCCGCCATGTACAGCCAGTTGCCAGGTTCGATCTCGGTCTGTATCACCAGGATGGGCGCGGGGTCCGGCTGCAGCAGCAGGATGTGCTGCACCCAGGCGTCCGGCAGGTCGCTGAGGTGGACGTCGTTATCCGACACCACCAGTTGATCGGGCCACGCGAACGCCAGGTGGAAGCCGGGCGAATGGGGCAGGTCGCTTTTGAGCGTCGCGCCGACGGTGTCGATGACGCTGCGCGCCAGCGGATGCTCGGCGATCTGCGTGACCGGGACGTAGGCGCGATTGAGGTTGACGAAAAAGCGCGTGCCGCCCATCTCGCGCAGCTGCTGGATCAGCAGCAGGCGGTAGTTGGCCGGCAGGCTGCGGAAAAACCGGATCGCGCCGGACGCGCTGTGCGCCACGTACTGCGAAGCCGACTGCGCCTCCACCTGGGCCTTGGCGCGCAACTGGGTTGCCCAGATGATGCTGGCGGTGAGCTGCGTCACCAGCAGCCCGGCCACCATCACCAGCGTCAGTCGTCCCAGCAGCGATTGCGGCAGCAGGCGGTGCGCCAAGCCAGGCAGCAGTCTACGCATGCGAGACGCTGACGTCGGCCGAGAACACGTAGCCGGCGCCGCGCACCGTCTTGATCAGGGCCGGCTGCTTGCCGTCGTCGTTGAGCCGCAGCCGCAATCGGCTGATCTGGACGTCGAGCGAGCGGTCCAGCGGACCGGCGTCGCGCCCGCGCGTCTCCTCGCACAACAGGCTGCGGTCGAGGATCACGCCCGGATGCTCGGCGAAGTATTTCAGCAGCTGGAAATCGAGGCCGGTCAGCGCCACCGGGTTACCGTCGCTGTCGACCACCTTGCGCTCCTTCAGATCCAGCGTGAAGCCGACAAAACGGTAGTAGCGCGCCGATGCCGGTTCCGCCGCGCTGCGCCGCAGGATGGCCTTGATGCGCGCCAGCAGCTCGCGCGGGCTGTATGGTTTGGCGATGTAGTCGTCGGCGCCCAGTTCCAGGCCGACGATGCGGTCCGTTTCGTCGGAGCTGGCGGTCAGCATGATGATGGCGACATTGGAGCGCTGGCGCACCTGCTTGCACAGCGCGAAGCCGTCGGTATCCGGCAGCATGACGTCGAGGATCACCAGCGACAGCTGGTCGGCGTGGGTGTGCAGCTCGGCCAGGAAGCTCTCGCCGTTGTGCGACAGGATCACCTCGTACTGGTTTTTCTCCAGGTAGGTCTTGAGCAGCACCCGGGTTTTTTGGTCATCATCTACGATCAGTATCTTGCGCAACGGGCGCTCCTTGGCTTCTGAGGTTAAACAGTCGGAATAGCGCGCCGAGACGCCGCTGCGCCTCCGCCGGCGTGGCCTTGTCGTCGAGGTAATAGCGGTGCACCTCGGCGATGATGGCGTCGCGCGTGGCTTCGTCGGCGGCCATGCGGTGCACCAGGCTGGGGGCCTGCACCGCCTCGCCCTGCGCGAACACGGACCAGGAGGCGCGCGCGCAGCTGTCCATGCGCGCCGGATCGGCGTCGCGCCGCACCGGCACCGCGCCTTTGAGGACATTGAATTCGGCTTGCACCGACGGCGACAACAGCACCCGCGCCATCTTCTCCTGCGACGGCATGTGCCGGTAGTCGCCGGCGAACATCGTCAGCGTATCGACGCTGTACAGGTGATACTTGGCCGTTCCCGGCGCGGCCGCGCAGCCGTAGTCCTCGTCCAGCGTCATGCCGCGCTCGGCCAGCTCCGGCTTGGCCCAGTCGCCCATGATCATCATGCCGGCGTCGCCGCGCGCGAACTGGCGCACCACCTCGGGCCACGTCCGCTCATCCATCTGGCGGGTGATCCAGCCCTTGACGACGCGCAGCCGCTCCAGCGCCTCGGCGGTGCGGCGGTCGGCGGCGGCGGCCGGGTTGCGCTTGACCAGCAATTCACGATAAAACTCAGGCCCGCTCTCGGCCAGCACCAGGTTCTCGAACAGCGCGGCCACCTGCCACGACTCGCTGCTCTGCGCCAGCGGCGCCACGCCGGCGGCCCTGAGCTTGTGGGCGGCCAGGACAAATTCGGCCCAGGTCCGGGGCGGCGCAAGCCGCAGCCGCGCGAATACCGCACGGTTGTAATACAGCGTGTTGACACGGTGGATGCCGAGCGGCGCCGCCACCACATGGTTACGGTGCTGGATCAGCTTTTGGATGGTAGGGAAAAGGAAGCCGTTCCAGTTGCCGGCGCTGGCGACGTTGTCGATTTCGAGCAGCAGCCCGAGTTCGGCCCATTCGGCGACGGAGACGCCGATGATCTGCGTGACCTCGGGGGCGTCACCGGCCAGAACGCGGCCCTTGAGCACCTTGCCGGCGCCAATACCGGCACCGCCGGGAATGGCGGCGTCCTTCCACGCCAGACCCTCGTCGGCCATGCGCGCCGCCAGCAGGTCGGCCGCTTTGCGTTCGCTGGGGGACGTCCACCAGTGCAGTACCTGGAGGGTGTTGGCGGGAGTTTGCGCCGATGCCGGCGGAGTCGGGGTCGGGGTTGGCGTCGGCAAGAATGCGCCGCAGTCGGCGGCGCACGCCACGGCGAATACGCCGAAGGTGAATGCGCGGATGGCCGCCGTCCGGCGCGCGGTCGAACGAAATCGTAACCGGCCTAACCGGGGCGGGGCTACTTTTTCCATCGACGCTATCACTCATCATCCTGAAAAAACGGTGCAATGATTATAGCGGAGATGATCGTCTGCGGGGACAGATCGTCATGCCGGCGGTTCAGCGGTTTTCCACGCGCGCCACCAGCCCCGCCCTGCCGTTGCGGTCGAAGGCGGCGACCTGGATGACGCCCTTCTCCGCGATCGGTCCCGTCACCGGTTTGCTGCTGGCGTCCGGAACGGCTCCGTCGACCGTGTAGCGCATCGCAATGCCCGGCAGGACGTGGTTGACGAGCACACGGCCACCTTCGATCAGCAAGCCCGGAGGCGCAATGCGGTAGTTCACGCCAGCTTTCTCCAGGTCGAGGCGAGGCAGCACGCGCTGGCTCAGCGTGTTGACAAAGCCCGACCAGGCCGCGCGGTGCAGCACGGCCGCTTTGTCCGCATCGTTTTCCGTGGCCCACGCGGGGTCCGGCGCCCACGAGCGCTCGGCCATCGCCAGCAATCGCGGCATGACCAGGTAGTCGATGCGGTCCGGAGTCAGCACCGTTTCGGTGAATAAAGTCGCTTCCAGCCCGCGGATGCGGCGCTTGCCGTAATCGGTCAAGGCGTCCTTGCCGGACATCGGCTTGTCGGCGTTCTTCAGATAATCCAGCGGAATGAAGTCGTATACGGTATCCAGCTCGACGTAGTCTCCCCAATTGACGCCCGGCTCCTCCGGATTGGCGTTGTAGGCCATATCCATGTACATCTTGGTCACCGGCGCCAGTACGATGTCGTAGCCGGCGTTGGCCAGGCGGTAGGCGAAGTCCTCGGCGCCCTCGGTGTTGTTCCAGACGTAGGCACTGAAGCCACGCTGGGTGAAGCGCGGATTCGGGATCAGTTTGTGCTGGCCGCGCAGCATGGTGGTGCGCGCGGCCATCTCCTCCCAACCAGAGGCGAACAGCCCTTGCTTGCGCAAGATGACATCGACGCGGTCGTAGAAGTAGTCCCACAAGTCGGCGACGGTCTCCAGCTTTTTCTGCCGCATCACGGCCAGGCTGGCGGGCGACTGCTCCCAAGCGCCGCGCGGCAGTTCGTCGCCGCCGACGTGGATGGTGCGCAGCTTGACGCCGGCCTCGCGGTGCAGCGCGGCGACCTGTCCAACCACATGCTCGATGAAGGTGAAGCTCGACTCGAGGCCGGGGTTGATGACGTGGTCGGTGTAGTGCTGCGGCGAACTGTAGACGGAACGGTCCCCGAAGTCGTTGAGCAGATACTTCGCGGCGTCCGGTTTTCCGGCGGCCTTCAGGCGATGATAGCGCGCCTCCATCGCCTGTACCGCCGCGCGGGCGTGGCCGGGCATTTCAATTTCAGGGATCACGTCGATGTGACGCACGGCGGCGTAGCGCAGGATCTCGATGTAGTCGGCACGGGTATAGTAGCCGGTGCCGGTGGCGTTGTCCGGATTGCCGCCGGAGCCGTAGGCCGGTTGCAAACGAACTCCCGGCTTGGCGCTGTGGCCGCGCACCGCGCCGATCGATGTCAGTTCCGGCAGGCCGGCGATCTCCAGGCGCCAACCCTCGTCGTCGGTCAGGTGAAAGTGGAAGGTATTGAGCTTGTAGCGCGCCATCAGGTCCAGCAGCTTGAACACAGTTTGTTTGGTGTGGAAGTTGCGGCTGACGTCCAGCTGGAAGCCACGATACGGGAACCGTGGCGCGTCGACGATGCTCACTTCGGGCAGCTCGATGCCGCCGGCGCCCGGCAACGGCATCAGGTCGCGCAGCGATTGCAGACCGTGCGCCACGCCGGCGGCGCTATTGCCGACAATGTTGATGCCGCTGTCGGCCTTGATGGTCAGGCTGTAGGCCTCCGGCGAAGACTGACCGACGACCGCGCCGACACCCAGGCGCAGCTCTGGCGCGCCGGTGACGCCGGATGACAACGCGGCCGGGAACAGCGACCGCGCGAAAGCGGCCTCCGTTTTCAGCGCGGCCGGCGCGACGAGCTTCGGCTGCCCGGTCACACGCAGCTTGCCCCTGCCCTGCTCCAACCGCAGCGGCGTGGGGAACAACGGTGGCAGCGACGCCACCGGGAGCAGGTCGGCTTTGGCGTTGCGGCGATAGGTGTCCTGCGGCGTGACGACCGCTTTAGCTCCGGTCGCGCCTTTGTCGAGTTGTTCGGGACGATCGACAGGCAGCAGTTCGTAGTCCGTGATGTTCTGGCCCACATCGGGCGCGCTGTCGTAGACGAGATACGGACCCGCCGGCGCCTTCGCCAGCTTGATCACCAGATTGGGGTGAATGTACGGCACCTTCAACGTCTGTCCCGGCGCCACTCCGGCAAACCCGGGAGCGGGACGGATGCGGTATAAGCCGCCAGCCACCTTCTCCACCGTCAGGTTGCCGGCCAGCGGGCCGGTGGCGACACCGTCCATGCAGTTGAAGTACAGCGCCCAGCCTTGGTCCGGAAGCGGATACTTGTCCAGATTCGTCAGGGTGAACCGCGCATGCGTGATACCGCCGGGGGCCGCAGCGGGAAATTCATTGCGTTCCAACTCCCAGCGCAGACGCAGCTTGGCGCCCGCTGCCGCAGCGGTTGGCGTCGCGTCCCGGCTCATGGCCGCCGTGCCGGGCTTGGCGACCTCCCCCGCCCGGGCCACCGTGCAGGGCGTCGCCATCAACAGCAATAACGATAACGGTAACGACAGCGATGACGACAATGAGGCCAGTCCGATACCGCCGGCGGTTTTCCGATTCAGCATTCCACTCCCCTGGGTGACCTTCGATGATTAAAACTTGGCTTTGACGCCGACACTATACCGGGCGCCGTTCTCGTACACGCCAACCGGCAGGCCGTCGGTGGTATTGGTGCGTATCAGTTCATTCCCGATATTCACCGCCGTCAGATACAGGCTGATTTTCGGCGTGATGTCCCAGCTGGCCGAAGCGTCCCATTGCCCGTACGCGCTGGTCACATCCTGGCCGCCCTCATTCAAGCCGCCGTAGGACTTGGAGCGGTAGTTGTACGACAGCCGCGCGCTATAGCCGTCCTTTTCGAAGAACCCGCTGACATTGGCCTGGTTGCGCGAGTTGCCCACCACGTTGAGTTTTTGACCGTTGGCGTTGGCGCCGGTCTTGGCGTCGGTGAAGGTGTAGTTGACGATGGCGCCAAAGCCGCTACCGAAAGCCTGCTGCCACTGCACTTCCAGTCCGTTGACGGTCTGCCCGCTATTGGCGTTGTATGGGCGCGTGACCGAGCGCGTGACGCCGCCGACGTTTTCCAGCGCGCTTTGCGAGTAAATGAAGGTATCGAGCTTTTTGGCGAACACCGTCGCCGACAGCAGCGAGGCGTCGGCGTAGTACCACTCGGCGCCGATCTCCGCCTGGTTGGCGTGGTAGGGCTTGAGGAAGGGATTGCCGGCGGTGGCGGCATTGGTGGTGCCGCTCACCTCAGTGCTGGCGCTCAAATCGCTGTAGGTGTTACGCGCCATCACGCGGGCGATGGCGCCGCGCACCAGCAAATCCTTCTTCACGGAGTAGACCGCGTTAAGGCTCGGCAGCACGTCGTTGTAGGTGCGTGAAACGCTGCCCAACACGTAATTGCCGTTGCCGTTCAGGTCTTGATAGGCTTCCGAGGTCTGATCGGTCTTGACCAGGCGCGCACCGAAGTCGCCGCGCCACTGCCCCACCGCAAAGTCGGCGCGGACATAGGTCGCATAGATCTTCTCTTTGATGCGGTAGTACTCGCCCTTCGCCTCCGCATACACCATGCCCTTGTCGAACATCGCGAAGCCCCTCGACGACGCCAGCCCGTCATCGACCCACGCGTACTGCGTGAGCGAGCCGGCGCTTGCGGCCTCCTGCGAGATCAGCGGCGATGGTCCGGTCGACAGGTCGGCCAACGTCAGCGTTTCCCAACCGGGATTGCCGGGACCATTGGTGCCGATGATGCGCCGGTTCTGCACCTTGGTGTCGCGCACCTTCACGCCGACCTTGATCGATTTGAAGAAGGCGCCATTCAGATCAATCGTCAGATCGCCCTGGGCGTAGTTTTCCTTGGTCTCCATGCGGCGTATCCAGTCGCGCGTGCTTTGCAAGGTCAGTTTGGTCGGATCGAGCGGGCTCATATCCAGGTACTTGATCTCGTACGTGTCCGGAGCCAGGTTGAACGTGGCGCGGGTGTTCCCGGTGAACCAGAAGTTTCGGTCATGGTCGCTGCCGCCGGAACCCTTGGTGGTGCCGGCCTGGCCGTGGAACTTCCAGCTGTCGGCATCGTAGGTGCCTTCCAGGTCCAGCACCTGCGATTTGACGTACGACTGGCGGAAAATCGGCTCGAACGAGACACCGTTGGTCGGGCCGACCGTGCCGCCCACCAGCGCCTTGGTGCCGTCCGAGGTGGTGATGAAGCGAGGATTGGCGACGGCGATGTTCCCTTGCGCGTCCACCAGGCCACCCGCTTGCCACAGGTAGTTCTGGTTGCTGTTGTCCATGCTCATATCGGAGTTCATGTAGTTCAGCGAGATGTCGGTGTTGGCGTTCGGGCGCGCCTGCAAGGTGATGTTGCCGGTGGTGCGCTCGCGGTCCTGCCGGAAGATCGGAGTGCCGCCGCCCCACGATGCATAGGCGCCCGGTGTGACGGCGCCGTTCTGGTCGACGATGTTGTACTTGGTCGTGTCGGTGAAGTTTTCCAGACCGTCGCGACGCATCGTGCGTTTTTGCTGACTCACCGCGACCAACGCGCCGAAGGTCTTCTGTTCGTTGGTCCAACTGAGCAGGCCGGAGAACTGCGGATCGGTTTTCTCGGGCAGTTCGCTGTAGGTCGCTTCCGCAGACACCTGTGCGACGAAAGGCTTCAATTGGAACGGCTTGCGCGTCTTGACGTTGACCAGGCCACCGATACTACCCTCGTCCAGGTCGGGAGAAGGGCTTTTATAGACATCGATGCTGCCCACCAGCTCCGAGGCCAGGATGTCGTAGTTGAAGCCACGGCTTTGCGAGTCGTTTTTCCACCAGTAGCCCGACGCCACGGCCTGGCCGTTCAACTGCGTCAGGTTCAGATTCTTGTCGGTGCCGCGCACGAAGATGTCGCGGCCCTCGCCCCAGGTGCGGTCGACCGAAATGCCGGGGACGCGCTGCAGCGAGTCGGCTACGTTTTTGTCCGGGAACTTACCCACCTCCTCCGCCGTCACCGTGTCGATCACGTTGCCCGAGTCGCGCTTCTCGGCCAGATTGCGCTTGAGGCGTTCACGGATGCCCTTCACTTCGACCACCGCCGGCTCTCCCGCCGGCGCGGGTTCGCTGGCCTGCGCAGCCGCTTCCGCCACGGCCGCATCGGCAGCATGCAGTTGCGGAGCGAGTGCGCCACCAAGCGCCAGCGCGATCAGCCTGGGGAGCAGTTTTTTGTTCAACAGCGGCTTGGTGGTCGTCATCGTCATTTGATTCTCCAGTTTTTTCTAAATCGTAAATGAACAAAGGGGAAAGGCAGGTGCAATTACGCTTACTTTTGCTGCGGCTTGTACCACTGCGCAAAGCCGTTCTGCAGCCTGGCGGCGGCGTCCCTGGGTGACAGTTTCCCATTCAAGACCTGGGCATTGACGCTCCATAGTTCGCTCTCCATGCTTGGCTGGCCGCGATTGAGCACCTGGGCGTTGAAGCGTATCGTCGAGGCGCAGCTTTTACGCCACTCCGCCATCTGCTCCGCCACCGGATCGCGCACCGCGATCAAATGGTTAGACAGCGAAAAGAATCCAGTAATACGGTTGGTGTAGATGTCCGCGAATTCCTGAGACCCCACCCACGCCAGAAATTTGAGCGCATCGTCCTTGTTGCGGGACTTTTTGTTGACGCCGATACCAATGTCCATATGGTCCGAAATGAAACACGGGTCACCCGCCTTGCGCACCGGCGGCGGAAAAGCGCCAAGTTCCAGACCGGGCGTTTGGCTGAAATAGGAGATGTCCCACGAGCCGGTCGGATAGACCGCCGCGCGGCCCAGCGCGAACATGTTCTGACTGTCGCCATAGGTCTGCGCGCTGGCGCCTTTGTCCAGGTAGGTTCCCATCCTGGACTCGAACTGAAATGCTTCGACGAAGGGCGCGTCGGTCAGCTTTGCCTTCCCTGAGATAAGCGCCTTGCGTCCCTCCTCGCCGCGCCAGAAGTTCGGACCGATATTCGTATAAACCGTTTGGCTCGATTCCCACTGTTCGGCGGTGCCCAACGCCAGCGGCGCCACACCGCCGCCGCGCCGCTTCACCGACTCCAGCACGGCGAAGAACTGTTCGACCGTTTTGGGCGGCTGCAAATCGAGCTTCTTGAAGATCTTTTTGTTGTACAGGAAGCCGTGGATCACCGAGGCGACCGGCATACAGAACGTGTCTTTGCCATCGTCGGTCTGCCAGGCGACCAGCGACGTCGGCGCAAAATTTTGCATCCCCGGTTTGCCGTCCAGTTTTTCGAGGTGACCTTTCTTGTACAGCGACAGCGATACGTCGAACGGACGGCAGGAGATCAAGTCCCCTGCCGTGCCGCCGGCCAGGCGCGCGGCCAGGCTGGCGTCGTATTCGGTGGGCGCGGTCGGTGCGAACTTGACGTCGATGCCTGGATGGTTCTTCTCGAACGCCGGCAGCAGGACTTTTTCCCACAGCGCCTTGTCGTCGGTCCGCCAGGTTTCGATCACCAGCGTGCCCGCCTGCGCGGCTTGGGCGGCGAGCAGGGAGATAAACAAAACGTTCGCTGCGACCCGGAGTGACGGCATCGACTGTCCTCGTATTTTTAGTGATTCCGTAGCAGTATTTGCAACTATAAAATTATTCTAGCATTGCGTTTTACGTTACAGACAAGGACTTTCAGACCACCCTCCAACAACCATAAGTCGTTGAATCGATTGACGTTTATTTTTCCCCGTGAAATCGCTCATTACAGTTCCTTACGTTGGATCGAGTGCCTTACACCGGGCGCCCCTACGGCTCCAAGCCGGCACTGCGTAATAAAACGCAATAAAAACTTACAAAACTTAACCAAAAGGCGCATGCGATTACACGCTGCCGTCCGACTGTTGTTGAGGTGCGACGACCGGCCCAATTGTAAATTCCGTGTTTAGTAAAGGTGATTAAACTGCACCGCGTTTCTGGGATTCGTTTGACCCGCGACTTTTCGAGATGCAATATTTAATTGTCATTATTGACAACCACAGTACCCATAATCAAAAGACGTCAAGGAGACGACATGCTGCATCCGACCAGAAGAACACTCATGAGCCTGGCTGTCGCCAGCGCTTGCGGGTTCATGACCATGACCGCACACGGCCAAGCCACAGATACCACCGCGACCAGCACCACGGCCGCACCCACCACCACCCCGGTCGCCGCGAATCCCGACCAGATCCAGGAAGTGCGCGTCACCGCCACCCGCTACTCAACCTCGCTGCTGCGTACCCCGCTCGCGGTCGCGGCGCTGAGCCAGGAACAATTGACCCGCAAGGGCGCGACCAGCCTCTCGGACTTGAGCGGCGAGATGCCCAACGTCGTGATCGAAAACACCGGCGAGGATTCCGCCGTGCAGATCACCATTCGCGGCATCACCTCCACCAACTTCACCGAGACCGGCGACCCCGCGGTCGGCTTCCACGTCGACGGCATGTACTCGCCACGTCCACAAGGCGCGCAGGCGCTGATGTTCGACCTGGAGCAGGTCGAGGTGCTGCGCGGCCCGCAAGGCACGCTGTTCGGCCGTAACTCGACCGGCGGCAGCGTCAACGTGATTCCGGCCAAACCCGATTGGACGGGCAACTACGGCAAGGCCGACATCGATATCGGCAACTACCGCAAGAAGCAGATCTCGGTGGTGCAGAACATCGTGGTCAACGACGCGCTGGCGCTGCGTGCGACGTTCATGAAGGTCAAGCGCGACGGCTACGCCAACCAGACGCGCGACCTGAGCGAAGCCAACGCCCCTGCCCTTGGCTGGGTCCCTAACGGCAAGCCGGATGTCGACCAGCGCTTCAACCGCGTGGTCGGCCCGAGCGACTACTACACCAACCAGGACGAATGGGCTGGCCGCCTGACCGGCCTTTTGAAGATCAACAAGGACATCACGGCCAAGGCGTCGTATGAGCAGTTTCAGGATTCCGGCGCCGGCGGCGCCACCTTCCGCGATTGCGATGCCACCGCAGGGACCCGCTACGCGTGCGGTCCAGGCCAGGGCAAGTGGGACATCAACGTCAACGTCCCGGGGCAAAACGACCTGAGTATCAAGACGCTGCGCACCGGGATCAACTGGAACATCAACGACCACACCAACTTCGACTACACCTTCCAGGTCGCCGACCAAAAACGCTCGCAAATCACCGACGACGACCTGGGCATGCAGCACGCGGCGCCGTTCCAGATCAATGGCGCATATCCGAATTCGGTCGACGGCAACTGGGGCACCTGGCCGCTGACCGATTCCTTCCACCGCACGCTCGACTCGCGTTACCTGTCGACCGTGCACGAAGCGCAGTTGAAGCAGCAGCTGGGCAACGTGCAATACGTCGGCGGCTTGTTCTGGATGCACGAGCGTAACCGGATCGACTATGAGCAGACCAACACTATTCAGAAGCCTTACGGCGACGTCGGCAGCGTGCTGTATAACCAGCCGAACCGCCAGGTAGACGCCAAGGCGGTCTTCGCCCAAGCCGACTGGAAGTTCATTCCGACATGGACCGGTACCCTCGGCGCGCGCTACAGCATCGACAGCAAAGAGGACAAAGGCGGCAAGGTGTATGGCGCCAACTGGATCGGCAACTCGGCCTACTACAACGGCCTGTACTCGCAGGGCACGCCCGGCACGCCGGGCTTCCACGTCCATGACGGCACCGATCTGACGCCGGCGATGGGCGGCAGCGTGGCGGCCTACAACCTGTATGGCGCGCCGACCTCGAACGACCACAAACAGGAATGGAAAAAAGTGACGTGGCGCGCGGGTCTGCAAAAGCAGCTCGACAACAACAAGATGGTGTATGCCTCCGTGTCGACCGGCTACAAGGCCGGCGGCTTTGCCGACAAGACGGACAGCTGCAATTACCGCCTGTGCGCAGACGGCAAACCTGGCGTCGAGACCTTCCTGCCGTACGAGCCGGAAACCGTGACGAACTATGAGCTGGGCTTCAAGGGCAAATTCCTGGACAACCGTTTGAGCCTGTCGGCCACCGCGTTCTTCATGAAGTACAAGGACATGCAGGTCACCGGCACCTACTTCATCAACCAGATCATTCCATCGAACGGGCTGCCTTGCCCTGCCGACCAGCCCAAGTGCGACGTGTACGAAGGCTGGCGCACCATCAACGTCGGCAAGGTCAATATCCCGGGCCTGGAACTGGAATGGGACTACAAGCCATGGCGCGGCGGCCGTATCGGTGGCGGTTTCGCCTTCATCAACTCCAGCATCCACGACTACAATTCGTACAGCGACGACTACCAGTGCGACGTGCGCCTGGAACTGGGCCTGCCGGCCTGCCCGACCGCTTACAATGGTCCGGACAAGACGCTGCTGGGCCGCCGCCTGGCCAACATCGACGGCAACCATCTGCCGAACACGCCGAAGTACCAGTTCAACATCAACTTCTCGCAGGAGTTCGGGTTTGAAAACGGCTACAAGGTGATCCCGTACGTGAAGGTGAACTGGCGCGACAAGGCTTACTTCGACATGCTCAATTCCGAGTTCCCGAGCATCGGTCGCTATCAGAAGGCCTATGCGATGGGCGATGCGTCGGTGCGGCTGGAAGCGCCCGACGACAAATGGCACGCGGAGCTGTATGTTCGTAACGTCTCGAACAGCCATGCGAAGTTGAGTGGTAATTCGGTGTTTGGTGGTTTCATGGAGGCGAACTTCGTACAGCCTCGCATGTTTGGCGTCCGGGTCGGCGCTAGCTACTAAGATGTTTGGCAGGATTAGGCGTTTCGTCTAATCCTGCCTTAGCTTACCAACCCATGATGGCGCGAACCTGGGGCAGCAAATCGTTGGCGATATTAACGGTTTGCTCCCTGGTCGGATGGCCGTCATCCGCATCGCCGGAATACGGTTTCGATGCGATGGCATGCACGCGCTTGTCCCCTACCCGCTTGACCGTCTCGGCGATATAGTCGATCAGCGCCACCCTCTTCTCGCCGGTCATCAAGCCGCCCTCGGTCAACACGACATGCGCCTGCGGATGATCCTTCAACAGCGTCCGCACGAAGCGCACATAGGTTCCCACGTACTGCTCGCGATCCGGAATCCCGGGATTGAAATCGTTGTTACCGATCGCACTGAGGATCACGTCGGGCCGATAATCGCGCTGGTCCCATGGAACCGGATTTTTCTGGTCAGGGATCGCCAACTGATAATAGTCGGGCAGATTCAATTCGTTGGTCTTGTTATCCCACGTGCGTATCAAGCCTCGGCCGCCGTAGCAGACTAGCTGCACCTGCGCGTGCAAATCGCGCGCCATCAGCATGCCGTACGACGAGCGTGCATTCCACCAGGACGGATCCTTCTTCGCCCCGGCGACACGGTCGATCGCCTCGCCGCAGGTGACGGAATCGCCCAGCATCAGCATTTTCCGCTGCGGCAGAATGGGCGCCGCATTCCATCGGCCGTCGGTGTCGAAGCGCAGCAGCGCGGCGGTGCCATGCCAGGTCTCGGAACGGTTGACGATTTCCACCGAGTGCTTGCCGGCGGAAGCGCCGTCGACCAGGGTCACCGTCTGCCTGCCGGACGCCAGCCGCACTTTGCGGGCGACGCCGTCGACGATCACGTCCAGGTAGCTGTTCCCGCCGCTGGCCTCCGCCTCGACGCTGAGGCGCTTGCCCTCGAAGTTGAGATAAAAACTAACACCCGGATAGCCGAACCGCACCACGCCGTCAGCGTTGGTAGCGGTTCGGCCCATCCGGGCGATGTGGGGATCGGCGGCCGTCATCGACGCCGCCGCGACCAGCGGGGCCTGGCCCCAAAGCGCGGCAAGCAATGCCGCGCAGCCGGTAATACGGCGTTGTGCGCCGTTCATTACTTCATCAACTTCTGTATGTCGGGCAGCATCGCGTCGGACCAGATCTGATAGCCCTTGGCCGTCGGATGCAGGAAGTCGGCCATCACCTCCGACGACATGTCGCCGTTCGACAGCAGGAAGCGCGCGCCATAGTCCTTGAAGATGATGGTCTCGCCATTACCCAGCGTCGCGATCTTGCGGTTCAGCTCAATGATCTGCTGCCGTTTCGGGCTCTGCGCCGATTGCTCGTAAGGCAGCACGGCATTGAGCAGTATTTTCGCATTCGGGTACAGCGCGCGCAGCTTGCGCACCACCGCCTGCACGCCGTCGAACACCTCGGCCGGACCGGCGCCGCAGTGGAAGAAGTTGTTCACGCCGATCGTCAGCACGACCAGCTTCGGATGCAGTTTGTCGGCATGGCCGTGGTCGAGCCGCCAGAGCACGTTACCGGT
Source organism: Duganella sp. AC917 (assembly GCF_979258245.1). Classification (NCBI taxonomy): domain Bacteria; kingdom Pseudomonadati; phylum Pseudomonadota; class Betaproteobacteria; order Burkholderiales; family Oxalobacteraceae; genus Duganella; species Duganella sp. AC917. The sequence continues at coordinate 594,177 of NZ_OZ409848.1, read as the reverse complement.
GTGGTCGCCCCCGATACCGAAGTTGGCAGCCTTCCATGCGCCGAAGGACTTGTCCCATATCTGCTGGTTCCAGCCTTCGGTGATGGAGTCGCCGACGAACAGCAGGTCGACGTTGCCGGCGTCGGCAACCGCGATGTCCTCGTTGAACATCTGGTTCCAGCGCTCGATCGACATCCACGGATATTCGATTTTGCGCGGCGCCGGCGTGGTGCTGCAGGCGGCCGGGTTCAGGGCCTCGTCGGCCTGGCTTGGGGCGCTGGCCAGTGCCAGCAACCCGGCGGCGACCATCGCGGAGATCAACGACTTCTTCATCTTGAATCCTTTCATTGGGCGCCTACCTGCAGCGATTGCGGCGCGACGTTCCAGCCGCGCAGGTCCAGTCGCACGGCGCCCTGGCTCTTGAACGTGACGGTCACGGTGCGGCTCTCGCCCGGCATCAGCGCTACATAATTATCCGAAAAATACACCGGCAGTATCCTTTCGCCGTCCGCATTGAACAGGGTCAGTTTGCCGCTCAGGGCAGGCACTTCGCCGCCGTTGCGCATTGTAACCTCCAACTGCCGTTCGCCCGGCACGGCCGCATTGGTCCAGCGCGTGGCCAGCTCCAGCGGCACCGTCGCCAGTTCGTTCAAGCCCTGTTGACCCTCCAGCGTGCTGCTCGGCCAGTAGGCGTTTTGCGACAGCAGTTGGCCATTGGCGTCCTTGAGCGCCAGTTTCAGCACGATCAGCTTGTGCTGTGCCAGCAAAGCGGAAATGCCGGCATCGATAGGCTCGGATGTACTGACCGGTGGGACCGTGACCGGCTTGTCGCCGCCGGCCACCAGCTTGCCCTTGACGTCATATGCCGCGTACGACAGCGTGGCGCCGTTCAGCGCTGCGGCCGGGTTGTTGATCACCATGAGCTGATAGTCGGGCAGGTTCATTTGCACGTGCACCGGCTCCGCCGCGCTCTTCACGCCGTAAAAGGCGCCGTGCGTGTCGTAATCGTGGCTGAGGATCTGCCACATCGTGCTCGGCCAGGCCGGCTGCGTCATCCACAGCATGCGTCCACTATTCTGGCGCCACAGGCCCGCATTCATGCCTTCGAAGATTGCGCGATGGCTCTCGTAGTTCAGCAACTGCGCCTTGCGTTCGAAGTCCGCCAGCGAATCGGGCGCGCCGTAGCCGTCCGCCATCGCCGCTTTGAAGGTCTTGACACTGCCGTTGCCGTCCGGGTGCCAGTCGTGGTAGGTGACGGTATCGCTCAGCGGCCACTGGTCGGTCGACGGCACCGCCGCCTTGATCGCCTCCAGCGTCGGGAACGACGGCGTGCCCACTTCAACCGAGAAGCCTTTGGCGTGTTCGGTGAAGTAGCTCGCCGGCGTCCGATAGTTATACGGACCGCTGTCCTGCAGATTGACGCGGTTCGAGCTGCCGCTATACCAGCGCGTGCCGTCCAGCTGATAAATCATCGCTTCCAACGCCTCGTTGAGCACCGGCTGCGGCACGCCCTCGTTACGGCCGAACCACATCACCACCGACGGATGGTTGCGATAGCGCTTGACGACATCGCGCGCATTTTCCATGAACAGATTGACGTCTTGCGGCTCCAGGTTGTAGTCCTGGGTCGAGGCCCAGAAATCGTTCAACACCATCAAGCCATATTCATCGGCCAGCTCGAAGAAACTCTCCTCGGTATTTTGCCCCACCCAGTTGCGGATGATGTTGACATTGGCGTCCCGGTGCAGGCGGAAGTAAGGCTCCAGCCGTTCACGGTCGACGCGTTTGCGCCAGTCTTCCGTGCCCCAGTTGCCGCCGCGCGCCGCGATGCGCACGCCATTGACCTTGATGACGAGGAAGGGGCTGAGCGTGGTCTCCTCCAGCGGACGAATGGCGGACGTGCCTTCCGCTTCCGGCCGCAGGCCCGTGGCCCAGTTTTTATCGGAGAGCTTTTTAATCGACTGGTGGCGCCCGTCGGTGATGCGCACGCCCAGTTCACGGCCCTTGGTGAAGTCGGCTTCGACGCGGCGCAGATGGCCGCTCTGGTCCACCAGCGACAGTTCGTACGTCACCGCCCGCACGCCGAAACGGGTGCTGGCCTGGTCGGACAGCTGCGTGCCCTGCACCGCCTCCAGTTTGAGATCGTGCAGATCCGGCGCGCCATAGCCGTTGGGCCACCACAGCTTGGGGTTTTTCAGCTTGAGCGCGGCGAAATCGGCCGGCGTGAAACGCACGCTATGCTCGCCCGGCGCCAGACTCACGGTCTTGCTGACCTGAACCGGCTTCATGTCGGCGCCCCGGCGCGAGATGGTCGCGCGCACGGTGACCCGCTGCGTCGATTTGGACAGGTTAGAGACCGGCACCTCGATGCTGACGTCGGCCGCGCTGTTGTCGGCCTTCGGCAGTGCGGTGATCACCTGGGCGTCGCCCAGCTTGAAGTCGCGCGTGGTGTGCAGCACCACTTCCTGCCACAAGCCGGTATTGCGGTCGCGTACCGAAGGAATCCAGTCCCAGCCCTCGGAAGCGATAAAGGTCGGCCCGTCCTGCGCCAGCGTGCCGCCGTTTTCACCGGCGCCCGCCGTGATCGACTCCTCCTGCGGCAAGCCCGGATGCGGCGGCGGCGAGACCTTCACGGCGATGACGTTCTCGCCCTTGAGCTTCAGGTACGGGCTGATGTCGAAGGTGCCGCGCACGAAGGCGCCCTTCATGCCACCCAGTTTGCGGCCATTGATCCAGACTTCCGCCTCGTAGTTGACACCCTTGAAGGTGACGAACAAGCGCTGCCCCTGTTTGAAGGAGGCAGGCGGCTGGAACAAGGTGCGATACCAGTAATCCTGTTTGTTCAGCGACTCCGGAATGGCCATGTTATTCAGGCCGAAGTCGGGATCCGGATAAACGCCGCGGTCGACCAGTGTGGTCAGCACCGTGCCGGGCGTGGTGGTTTGATACCACCCTGCGGTGTCGAAACCGGCCGACGAAATCTGCTGCGGCTTGGCGCTGACTTCCGGCGCCGCCTGCAGCTTCCACGATTTAATCGTCCACAGATTGACGTCCTTCTGCACCAGCGCCGGGCCGCCGTAGGCCGGCTTGGCTTTCGGCTCCTGGAACGGCGAACCGGATTTTGGCAAGGTCCATGGATCCTGCGGCGTCACTTGGCCGTACATCTGGCGAACCTGGATCGGCCACGATGGGCTGCCTGATTCAAAATTGATCAGCGCATCGTTCGGCTGCGCGGCCGCCATCGTGCGCACCGCGCCGTCGTCGAGCGCCGTATTGGTGACTGTGAAACCGGCGATGCGGCCGGCGTAGCCCGTCGCTGCCTTGCTGCGCGGGCCCAGCGAAATCCGCGCGCCGAAGTCGTCGACCGGCGCACCCTGCGCGGGGTCCTTGACCGGAACCGGCTTGACCGCCTCGGCTTTGAGGACCGCGTCTTGGCGAGCGACGACAGTGCCGTTGGCGTACAGGGTGATTTGCTTGCCGTCGTAGCTGACCGCCAGGTGCACCCAGGCGTCCGGCGCAAGCTTCATCGGCGACACCACTTCCACGCCGTAGCCGCAGAAACCAAAGGCGCCGTCGACACTGCACACGAACCAGCCGATTCCCGCCTGCGCGCCGGCCACGCCGGCGATCAAGGTGCGGCCGGGCGCCGGCTCGGATGGTTTGAACCAGCCGCTCAAACCGAAAGGCTGCACCCTTCCCGCCACTGCCGACGCAAAGATATCGGCTTGTTTGATTTTCTTCAGCAGACCATCGCTGGCAGCCGGAAATTCGGCGTTATAGGGTCCCCACTGGTCGCCGGCATGGGCGCCGGACCACATCATCGCGGCCAACGCCGCCACAGTCATCTTATGTTTCATTTCAGCTCCGGGCCTTCAAGCGCAAAACGATCGCGCCATGCGGCGGGAGTTTGCTGTCCAGTTTTTTGCTGGTGTCACCGGTCTTGCCGGTCCAGGCATCGGTCCAGTTGAACACCGTTTTGGTGGTATCGAGTACGCGTTTGTTCGCATCGTCGTTGATACGGGAAGTGGACCACTGATAAGTGACCGGCTTGACCTCGTCGCTACGGTTCAAGATCATCACGGCCCATTCGTCGTTGGCCAGCGGCTTGGCCCAATATTCCAACTGGCCTGACTGCATGAAGCGCCATGCCTGGATGCCAAGCTTGTCCTGGTTAATCGAGATCACCGCCTTGTTGGTCAGGATACGCTTGGTGGCCTCCGACATCTTGCGCACGTCGTTGCCCAGGATGAGCGGCGACGCCAGCATCGACCAAGCGGCGAAGTGCGTGCGATCCTCGTCCTCGGTAAAGCCACGACCCACTTCCAGCATGTCCATGTCGTTCCAGTGACCTGGACCGGCGTGCACGCGCAGGCCGGCCTGCTTGTCGAGGATCTGCAGCACGCCGAAGCGTGAATACGAGGCCTCGCTGAATTCGCAATCGAAGCACATGTGAATGTCGCCGGTGGTGCGCCACGAGTGGCCGACGTCCTTGGCCCAATCCCACGGCTTGGTGTCGCCCCATTCACAAATACTGAACAACATCGGCCGGCCGGCGGCGCGGATGGCGTCGCGCATGGTGGTGTAGGCGCCCACCGACGACAGGCCCTTGCTGTCGCACCAGTCGTACTTGATGTAGTCGATGCCCCAGGATGCATAGGTGCGCGCATCCTGATATTCGTAGCCACGGCTGCCCGGACGCCCGCCGCAGGTGGTGGCGCCAACGTCCGAATAGATGCCGATCTTGAGTCCCTTGCTGTGGACGTAATCCGCCAGCGCCTTCATGCCCGACGGGAAGCGCTCCTTGTCCGGATGGATAACGCCTGTCTCGTCGCGTTTGCCGTGCCAGCAGTCGTCGATGTTGACATACTGGTAGCCGGCGTCTTTCAAGCCGCTTTTGACCATCGCATCGGCGGTGTCTTTAATCAGCTGCTCGTTGATGTCGCAGGCGAAGGTGTTCCAGCTGTTCCAACCCATCTGCGGCGTGTCGGCCAGCCCGTCGAATTTCTGGGCGTGGGCGTTGAAACCGAAAGCGCAGGCGGATGCGGCCACCATGCTTAACACGGTACGTTTCATGTTTGGCCCCTTAGCGCTTGATGGTATTGAGTTTGTCGGCGTATTCCTTGATCAGCTTGAGCGAGCTGGTATCCGAATCAAACACCGAATAGAGGCCCTGCTCTTCCTGCGGCGGATCGCCGACGAAGTCGTTACCCGGCTTCCACCAGTAGTCCGCATTGGCCGCGCGCCCGGCGCCGCCCCACGCCCAGAAATTGAAGCCGGCGATAGGATCGCCCTTCTTGGCGCCGGCGTAGACGAAGTCAAACACTTCGCGGTAGAAGCGGTCGCGGATCTTGGTGGTGGCCTTGATGCTGAACGAGGCGCCATCGCGATCGAGGCCGAATTCCTCCAGCACGATGGGCTTGTCGAGCTTTTTGGCCAATTCCACGTGCGAGGCCAGATAATTGCGGCTCTTTTCGATGGCGCCGTCCCACGAACCGGTTGGGTCCTTGGAATCGAACCAGCCCCAGTTCTTCGGCCACAGGTGGTAAGTCAGGTAGTCGATATTCTTGGTGCGGTGCGAATCGAGGAACAGCTGCGCGTCCTGCGCGGAGCCGGCCAGGCCCTCGCTGCCGCTGCTGACCATGTGGTTCTTGTCCAGGCTATGGATGTAGCCTGCGGTTTCGTCGATCCACTTGATGTAGGCCTTTTTCTCTTCCGGCGTGGCGTTGCCGTTGCCCGGACGCGGTTCGTTGGCCAACTGCCAGGACATCAGGATCGGGTCTTCCGAGTACGGCTTGCCGGTGATGGTGTTGACGCGCTTGACGATCTTCTGGATCACGTTGCGGTACTCTTTTTGCGCGGCGGCGTTGACATAGAAGCGCGCGTTCTTCTTCATGTAGTCGTCGTAATCCTTGGTCACGTTCGGGTCCAGCGCCGGCGTGCCTTCGAACCAGTTCAGATACTGCGTCATACCGCCCGACCACTGCCAGAAGTTGTTCAGGTAAAGCACCACGGTCATATCGCGCTTGGCCGCTTCGGCCATCAGGAAGTCCAGGCCGACCAACAGGTTCTCGTCGTACTCGCCCGGCTTGGCGGTGGTCGCCGGGCTGACGGCGCTTTTCATCTCGGTCTTCTCGGAGACGGCCAGCACACGCAGGTTGTTGATGCCGATCGCGCGCATGCTATCGAGTTCCTTCAACAGGCGGGCGCGCTCGCCCACGCCCTTGGGCGCACCGAGGTAGCCGCCGTACCAGAAATTGGCGCCGACGATGTAATAGGCCTGGCCTTTGCGCGCGAAGTGGGTCTTCTTGGCGGTGACGAAATCGCCTTTGCTGACGGTGGCGCCATCGGCGGCGGAAACGATACCGCAAGCACTGATCATCAACGCGGTGGCGCAGAATTTGTAGAGTTGTTTCATGTCTCGTTCTTTCTTTTTATGGATGGTTACTTGGTTGGCTTGCCTGCGACGTTCAGGGTCTGCTTCGGTAGCTGCACGGTGATGCTGGCGGCTTTGCTATCGTTGGCATTGCCGGCGTCATGCGCCAGCAATACCTTGTAGCCGCCGCCGGCGACACGCCAGGTCTTCGATTTGCTGTCGTACATGGCCAGCAGGCGCGGATCGACCGTCACGCTGACGTCCTTGCTCTCGCCAGGCGCCAGTTCGACCTTGTCCCAGCCGGCCAGGCGCTTCGGCGCTTCCCACTTGGCGCCAACGGGGGCGACGTACACCTGCGGCACGTCCTTGCCCTTGACGGCGCCGGTGTTGGTGACCTTGAAGCTCAATTGCAGCTTGCCGTTCTTCTGGCTGGCGGCAAGGCCGGAGTACGAGAACTGCGTATACGACAAGCCGTGCCCGAACGGGAACAGCGGCTTCAGGCCCTTGGCATCGAACCATTTGTAGCCGACCGCCGCGCCTTCGTGATAGTTGACGGTGAAGCGCTCGCGGTCTTTCTTCGGATCGCCGTCGAGTTTAGGACGCGGCAGCTGGCTTTCGGAGACCGGGAAGGTGGTCGGCAGGTGACCCGACGGATTGACCTCGCCAAACAGCACACGGGCGATCGCCTCGCCGCCACCGCTGCCGGCATACCACGCCTGCACTACGGCCGCGCTTTGGTCGACCCACGGCATCAGCACCGGACCGGAGGTCTCCAGCACCACCACGGTTTTCGGGTTGGCCTTGGCGACGGCGGCGATCAGCGCATCCTGGTTGTCCGGCAGCGACAGCGAGACGGCGTCCAGCGACTCGCCAACCCACTGCTCCGCGAAGACGATGACGACATCGGCGTCCGCCGCTTCCTTTGCTGCGGCGGCGGCGTCCTTGCCGTCGTTGTAGACGACCTTGGCGCCGCCGGCGCGTGTCTTGATCGCCTTCAGCGGCGACGACGGGTGGTAGACCACCGGACCAGGCCAGATGGTCGGCTCGATGCCCGGAACCGGATTGCCGCCGATCGGATACACCAGCGACGAGCCGCCGCCGGCGAGAACGCCGACATCCGAATGCGCGCCGATGACGACGATTTTCTTCGCGCCGGCCTTGAGCGGCAGCACGCTGTTGGTGTTCTTCAGCAGGACGATGCCCTCTTCGGCGTCGGCCTGGCTCACCAGCTTGTGCGCCTCGTAGTCGATGGCGCCGCCCTCCTTGACCGGATTATCGACCACACCCTTGTCGAACATCGCCCACAGAACGCGGTAAGCCATGTTGTCCAGGCGCGCCTGCGGCACGTGGCCGTTTTCGACCGCCTCCTCCAGTGCGCCGCCGAAGTACGCCGACTTGTCGAACTCCCAGCCGGAATGCTGATCCAGGCCGGCGTTGGCCGCTTCCACGGTGCTGTGGACAGCGCCCCAGTCGGACATCACATAGCCCTTGAAGCCCCAGTCCTTCTTCAACACCTGGTTGAGCAGGTAGTCGTTCTCGCAGGCGTAGACGCCGTTCAGGCGATTGTAGGAGCACATGACCGAACCGGGATCGCCCTGCTCGAGCAGGAACTGGAACGCCAGCAGGTCGGACATGCGGTTGCTGGTGTCGTCGAGGCGCGCGTCGAGCACGAAGCGGCCGGTCTCCTGGTCGTTGACGGCGAAGTGCTTCATCGTCGCGATCACGTTGTTGGACTGGATGCCCTTGACCTGCTGCGCCACCATGGTGCCGGCTAACAGCGGATCTTCGCCGGCGTACTCGAAGTTACGGCCGTTGCGCGGTTCGCGCAGCAGATTGACACCGCCTGCCAGCATGACGTTGAAGCCTGAGGCGCGCGCCTCACGGCCGATCATGGCGCCGCCCTGGTAAGCCAGGTCGCGGTTCCAGGTGGCGGTGGTGGCCAGGCCCGAAGGCAGCGAGGTGCGCTCGCGCGGATTCTTGCTCAACTGCGTGGCCACACCCAGGCCGGCATCGGTCTCGAACAAGGCAGGCAGACCCAGACGCGGCACGCCTGGGATGTAGCCGGCCGAGAAAGGCAGCGCGGCCGGATGTTTTTTGGTTTTATTCGGGACGAAGTCGGCGCCGAAATAGCCCAGCACCCAGTTCAGTTTTTCCTGTTGTGTCATCGCCTCCAGCGCCAGCTTGGCGCGTTTGTCGGCGCTCAGCGATTTGTCCAGCCAGGGCTTGGACGCGGGTTCGGCCGGCCCTGCGGCGGCTTCGGCGGCGTATGACGGCAGCGCGGTCGCCACGGTGACGATGGTCGCGGCGGCAAGCGTTGCCGCCACCGCCAGCGCGATGGCCAGCGGACGCAGATTCAATTCGGAATTCATAGCTGTCTCTCTTTATTATGGCGGGACGATTTCAAAGGTCGAAAATCAAAAGTCGAAAATCAAAAGTAGAAAGTCAAAGGTCGGAGTACATGCCGGCATATTTCAGGCCGTAGTACAGGATAAAGGTATAGCAGGCGGCGGGCACGAAGAACGACAGCTGCAGGCCGATCGTGTCGGCCAGCAGGCCTTGTGCGAACGGCACCAGCGCACCGCCGACGATGGCCATGCACAGGATGCCCGAACCCTGGCTGGTCAGGGGACCGAGCTTGTAGAGCGCCATGCTGAAGATGGTCGGGAACATGATGGAGTTGAACAGGCCGACCGCGATGACTGCCCACATGGCGACCTGGCCGTGCGAGAAGATCGCCGTCAGCAGCAGCGCGATGGACGCGGCCGCATTGAAAGCCAGCGCCTTGCCCGGGCTGACATAGCGCATCACGCCGAAGCCGATGAAGCGACCGATCATGGCGCCGAGCCAGTAGAAGCTGACGTAGTTGGCGGCGGCGCCATGCGACATGCCGGCGATATTCGACTCGCCCAGGAAGTTGATCAGGAAGCTGCCGATGCTGACCTCTCCGCCCACGTACAGGAAGATGCCGATGGCGCCCAGCACCAGGTGGCGGTGCGAAGTGACTTTTTTGTCCAGCGTGTAGGCGCCGGCCTCTTCGGCATCGTCGATTTTCGGCAGGCGCACCAGCGCGAACAGGATGGCGATGGCCAGCAGCGTGGCGGCCAGCACCAGATAAGGTCCCTGCACGGTGGCCGCTTCCTCGGCCTTGGTCTTGACCAGGTTGGCGACGGCGGGCACGCCTTCGGACAGGATCAGGAACCCGCCCAGCGCCGGAGCGATCGCCGTGCCGAGCGAATTAAACGCCTGCGTCAGCGTCAGCCGGCTCGATGCGGTGGCCGGCGCGCCCAGCGCCGCGACGTAGGGATTGGCGGAGACCTGCAGGATGGTGATGCCGCCGGCGAGGACGAACAAGGCCAGGAGGAACAGCGCGTAGCCGCCCATCGAGGCCGGATAGAACATGGCGCAGCCGGTGGCGGCGACCACCAGTCCCGCAACCGCGCCGCGCTGGTAGCCCAGACGCTTGATCAGCATACCGGCGGGGAGCGAAACGATGAAGTAGGCGCCGAAGAAGCAGAACTGCACCAGCATCGCCTGCACATACGTCAGGGTATAGATCGATTTAAGGTGGGGAATCAGGACATCGTTCAGCGACGTTATCAACCCCCACATGAAAAACAGCAGCGTGATGATCATCATCGGGAAGGTGTTGCTGCCGCCGCCCTGTTGCGCAGGGTTGTGGGTGTTCAAAGTTGCGGGTGCAACGTGCGCCATCAGCTGTCTCCTCTTGGATGGTTTTTATATTAATGAAAAGATTCTGCATCGGCAACGCCCAAGGGTCAAACGGCACGCGAATTTGGGGTGCAGTTTAGCCGCCTTCACTAAACACGCGGCCCCAGACAATACGGCGTGTTGCGGTGCAGCGTAGCGCTAAAAGTAACGTGTTTAGTAAATTGCGCTAAACTTTTCCTGAAAGTCGATGTGTCGTTTGACCATGACTGGACGATTATGCAAGACTGTATTCACACCAGAAACCTGCCGTCGGCACCGCCGCGAGCCGGTTCATCGAAAGATTTGGAGACTGAGATGGGCGATTCCACAAATAGCGCTGCGACCACGGGAGTAACGATTCGGGATATCGCACGCGTGGCTGGCGTATCGGCGGGGACCATTTCGCGCGCGCTGAAAAACGAACCCGGACTGACCGAGGCGACACGCCAGATGGTGCTGGAAGCAGCGCGCGAACTCGGTTACGACTTTTGCAAACTGCGTCCGAAACGGCTGCGCCGCCTGACCTTCCTGCTGCACCGCCAGCACAACACCGCCTCGAGCAGCCCTTTCTACTCGCCGGTGCTGCACGGCGCCGAGGAGGCCTGCCGCAAGCAGGGTATCGTGCTGTCGTTCATGGCGGTCGGCCCGGCCGATGGCCTGATCGACCAGATACGTATGCATGCGCCGGACGGTATCGTCTGCGCCGGCTTTTTTGAGCCGGAGACGCTGAGCGCCCTGCGTTCGACCGGCAAGCAGCTGGTGCTGATCGATATGAAGCTGCGCGGTTACAGCTCGGTCAATCCGGACAATATGATGGGCGGCTACCTGGCAACCAAGCACCTGATCGACACCGGCCGCACGCGGGTTGGATTCATTTCCGGTCCGCTGTCGCATTACAGCATTCGCGAACGGGCGCGCGGCTATCGCCAGGCGCTGTTCGAAGAAGGCATCCTGGCCGACCCGCGAATGGAGGCGGGCCTGCCCGATGGCGTCGATCTGGAAACCGGCGCATGGGAGGCGATGGAGCAGTTGCTGGCCCTGCCCCATCCGCCGGACGCCGTATTTTGTTACAACGACAGCGCCGCGCTGGTGGCGATGCGCTGCTGCCTGGCCAAGGGATTGAAGGTCCCGCACGACATCGCGATCGTCGGCTTCGACGACATTTCGACCGCCGTGCTGGGACACCGGCCGCTGACGACACTGCGGATCGATAAGAAGGCGCTGGGCGCGCTGGGCGTGGAAATGCTTTTAAACGGTCCGCACAACGAACCGGTGGAGAAAATCGCGCCGGTGGAACTGGTGGTCAGGGCCAGCACGGTGTTCGACGGCTGGCGGGTGCAGAAGCCGCAGGTCAAAGGAGGCGGCGTGGCGGCAGCCTGAACGCCGGCGGATTGCACAAGAATTCCTAAACAATGTAGCGCAGCATTCGGATCTGGCGTTCGGCCTTGCCGCAACGCGGGACAGGTGTGCGCCCGATGAACCACGACCTTGACCAACCTCGGGATGCGATAAAAAGCGCCCGTTTATTAACCAACAACGCAACCAACCACGGACCCAAAGATGGTACCAGATTTTCACTCCCGCGCGACGCTGCTGAACCACATCCGCCATACCCGCCAATTCTACGATAGCCGTTGCGTGGACCCGAGCGGCGGCTTCTATCACTTCTACAAGGACGACGGCACGGTCTACGACAGCCGTACGCGCCATCTCGTCAGCAGCACGCGCTTCATCTTCACGCACGCGATGGCATGGCGCCAGTTCGGCGAAGCGGCCGACCAGCAGCGCCTGCGCCACGGCCTGGCGTTCCTGCGCAGCGCCCACCGCAACCCGGAAACCGGCGGCTACGCATGGCAGCTGGACTGGAACAAAGGCGAAGGCCGCGTCACCGACGGCACCAATCACTGTTACGGCCTGGCCTTCGTGCTGCTCGCCTACAGCCACGCGCTGATGGCCGGCGAGAACGACGCCCGCGCATGGATAGACGAGACCTTCGCGTTGATGGAAAGGCGCTTCTGGGACGCCAAACATGGTCTGTACGCCGACGAGGCAAGCGCCGACTGGTCGACGCTGGACGCCTATCGCGGCCAGAACGCCAACATGCACGCCTGCGAAGCGCTGATCGCCGCCTTCGAAGCGACCGGAGAACGCGCCTTCCTGCTGCGCGCCGAAACGCTGGCGCGCAACATCACGCAACGCCAGGCCGCGCTGGCCGGTAATCTGATTTGGGAGCACTATCACGCCGACTGGTCGGTCGACACCGAATACAACCGCCACGACAAGAGCAATATCTTCCGTCCGTGGGGCTACCAGCCGGGCCACCTGACCGAATGGGCCAAGCTGCTGCTGCTGCTGGAGCGCCACGGCGACCAGCTCGAAGGCGGCGAGGACTGGCTGCTGCCGCGCGCGGTGCAGTTGTTTAACGCGGCGATGGACAAGGCCTGGGACGCGCAACACGGCGGCATCTACTACGGCTTCGGCCCGGACGACAGCATCTGCGACGATCTCAAATACTTCTGGGTGCAGGCCGAGAGCCTGGCCACCGCCGCCCTGCTGGGCGCGCGCACCGGCGAGGCAAGCTACTGGACCTGGTACGACAAAATCTGGGCCTATAGCTGGGAGCATTTCGTCGATCACCAACACGGCGCCTGGTATCGCATCCTCGGTGCCGACAACAGCAAGCTAACCGACGAGAAAAGCCCGGCAGGCAAAGTGGATTACCACACCATGGGCGCCTGCTACGAAGTGCTGAACGTGTTGAAAGACTAAAGATGGCGAACTATCCGTTATTTGTCTCGGCGGGCGAAGCGCTGACCGACATGATCGTGCAGGATGGCGATCAGCCCAATCCGCAGCACTGGTACAGCCAGGTCGGCGGCTCGACCTGGAACGTGGCGCGCACGATGGCCAAGCTGGAGGTGCCGACCGCGTTCGCCGGCGCCATCAGCGTCGACGTCTTCGGCGACGCGCTGCACAGCGCCAGCGAAGCGGCCAATCTCGATATGCGCTTCCTGCAGCGCTACGCGAAATCGCCGCTGCTGGCCATCGTGCACCGCACCGACCCGCCGGCCTATTTCTTCGTCGGCGACGACAGCGCCGACCTGCACTTCGACGCCGCCCTGCTGCCCGAGGGCTGGCGCGCGCACTGCAAATGGGTGCACTTCGGCGGCATCAGCCTGGCGCGCCAGCCGCTGGCCGGCAAGCTGGTGGCGCTGGCAGAGCAGCTCAAGCAGGACGGCGTGCGTATCAGCTTCGATCCGAACTACCGTCTGCTGATGGACGAGCGCTATGACGCCACCTTGCGCCGCATGACGGCGCTGGCCGACGTCGTCAAGGTGTCGGAAGAGGATCTGGCGGGCCTGTTCCGCACCGACGACATCGGGACCGCGTTCGCCACGCTGCGCAGCTGGAATCCGGCGGCGACCTATCTGTATACCAAAGGTGGCGACGGCGCCTCGCTGCACATCGGCGGTGACGAATGGACGCTGCCGGCGCCTAGCATCACCGTGGTCGATTCCGTCGGCGCCGGCGACGCCAGCATCGCCGCGCTGGCCTACAGCATGATGCACCACACCGATCGCGCGCCGCTGGAGCATCTGCGCTTCGCGGTGGCGGCCGGCGCGGCGGCTTGTCTCGCGCCCGGCGCATCGCCACCGTCGCTGGCGGCGATCCGGGCCTTGCTGCCATCGGCTGGTGATGCGTAAAGCAAACACACCTTAATCGATAGCAAAATAATCATACTTCATCAGAAACCGGATTAAACATTATTCTTTGAGCTATATCAAAGGTGTTGCACTGGCGTGTACGCAACAATTGATACATGTCATGGCAAACATAAATGTTTTTCCGGTGCTACACTCGGAAAGTCTTTGTTCCAACTGAGAGGCTTTCCATGAACCAGATGTCCAGGCGACAGTTCCTTCGGGTAACTGGCGCGACCATCGCGGGTTCGAGCATCGCGCTCCTCGGCTTTGCGCCGGCAACGGCCCTGGCCGAAGTCCGGCAATACAAGCTGGCGCGCAGCACCGAAACCCGCAACACCTGCCCCTACTGCTCCGTAGGCTGCGGAATCCTGATGTACGGTCTGGGCGACGGCGCGAAAAACGCCACCGCCAAAATCATCCACATCGAGGGTGACGCCGACCACCCGGTCAACCGCGGCACGCTGTGTCCAAAGGGCGCAAGCCTGATCGACTTTATCCACTCCCCGAATCGCTTGATGGTGCCGGAATACCGCGCTCCGGGCGCCACGGAATGGAGCCCGATGTCCTGGGACGACGCGCTCACGCGCATCGCCAAATTGATGAAGGCCGACCGCGACGCCAACTTCATCGAGAAAAGCGCCGACGGCAAAACCGTCAACCGCTGGACCACCACCGGCATGCTGTGCGCGTCGGCCGGTTCCAACGAGGTAGGTTATTTAACCCATAAAACCATGCGCAGTCTGGGCATGCTGGCATTCGACAATCAAGCACGTGTATGACACGGTCCGACGGTGGCAGGTCTTGCCTCGACATTTGGACGTGGTGCGATGACGAATCACTGGGTAGACATCAAGAACGCGGATGTCATCCTGGTCATGGGCGGAAACGCCGCTGAAGCACACCCTTGCGGATTCAAATGGGTCACGGAAGCGAAGGCCCATCGTGGCGCCAAGCTGGTCGTGGTCGATCCGCGCTTTACCCGAACCGCTTCGGTAGCCGACTATTACGTCCCTACCCGCACCGGCTCGGACATCGTATTCCTGGGCGCGATCATTAACTATCTGCTCACGAACGACAAGATACAGCACGAATACGTCCGCAATTACACGGACATGCCGTTTATCGTCCGCGAGGACTTCGCCTTCAACGACGGCCTGTATTCCGGCTACGACGAGGCGACCGGCAAGTACGCGGACAAGAGCAGCTGGAACTACGAGATGGGCGACGACGGCTACGCCAAGATCGATCCGACGCTCGAGCATCCGCGCTGCGTGTACCAGCTGATGAAGAAGCACTACTCGCGCTACACCCCGGAGATGGTGGAGAAAGCCTGCGGCGTGCCGCCGGAGAAATTCCACAAGGTCGCCGAGATGCTGGCGTCGACCGCCGTGCCGGGACGCGCCGCGACCATCCTCTACGCGTTGGGCTGGACCCAGCACTCGACCGGCGCGCAAACCCTGCGCACCGGCGCGATGGTGCAGCTCCTGTTGGGGAATATCGGCATCGCCGGCGGCGGCATGAACGCGCTGCGCGGGCACTCCAACATCCAGGGTCTGACCGACCTGGGTCTGCTGACCAATATGCTGCCCGGTTACCTGACTCTGCCCGGCGAAGCGGAACAGGACTGGGAAGCCTACACGGCCAAGCGCGCGCTCAAGCCTTTGCGTCCGAACCAGCTTAGCTACTACAGCAACGCCAAGAAGTTCCTGGTCTCCTTCATGAAGGCCTGGTGGGGCGACGCCGCCACCGAGGAAAACAACTACGCGTTCGACTATCTGCCCAAGCTGGACAAGCCGTACGACATGATGCAAGCCTTCGAGCTTATGCATCAGGGGAAAATGAACGGCTACATCTGCCAGGGCTTCAACATCCTGGCGTCGGCGCCGGACAAGCAGAAGATCACCGAGTCGCTGTCGAAGCTCAAGTTCCTGGTGGTGATGGACCCGCTGGCCGTGGAGACGGCGGAATTCTGGCGTCCGTTCGGCGAGTTCCACCAGGTCGATCCGACCAAGATCATGACCGAGGTATTCCGCCTGCCGACCACCTGCTTCGCCGAGGAACGCGGCTCGCTGGTGAGCTCCTCGCGCGTGCTGCAATGGCACTGGCAAGGCGCCGAAGGCCCAGGCCAGACCAAGAGCGATCTGGAGATCATGTCCGGCATCTTCATGCGCATCA
The DNA here is from genome assembly GCF_979258245.1 of Duganella sp. AC917. Classification (NCBI taxonomy): domain Bacteria; kingdom Pseudomonadati; phylum Pseudomonadota; class Betaproteobacteria; order Burkholderiales; family Oxalobacteraceae; genus Duganella; species Duganella sp. AC917. The sequence continues at coordinate 578,238 of NZ_OZ409848.1, read as the reverse complement.
AGAAGATGTACCAGACCGACGGCGGCAAATTCCCCGACCCGATCCTCAACCTGACGTGGAACTACGCGCAACCCCTGAGCCCACAGCCAGAGGAAATCGCGATGGAGTTCAACGGCAAGGCGCTCAAGGAGCTCACCGATCCGAAGGACCCGACAAAAGTCATCCTGAAGAAGAACGAGCAGCTGGCCGGCTTCGCGCAACTACGCGACGACGGCAGCACCGCGTGCGGCTGCTGGATCTTCGCCGGCTGCTGGACCGCCGCCGGCAACCAGATGGGACGCCGCGACAACAGCGACCCGACCGGCATCGGCAATACGCTGAACTGGGCCTGGGCCTGGCCGGCCAACCGCCGCGTGCTGTATAACCGCGCCTCGTGCGACACCAAGGGCAAGCCGTTCGATCCGACCCGTAAGCTGATCGGCTGGAACGGCACCAACTGGGCCGGCGCGGACGTACCGGACTTCAAGGCCGACGAACCGCCGGAAAACGGCATGGGTCCTTTCATCATGCTGGCCGAGGGTGTGGCGCGCTTCTACGCGCGCGACGCCATGGCCGAGGGTCCGTTCCCGGAGCACTACGAGCCGTTTGAAACGCCGATCGGCCACAACCCGATGCACCCCAATAACCCGCGCGCCACCAGCAATCCGGCCGGCCGCATGTTCCCGGGCGACAGGGCGAAGCTGGGCAAGGCAAACGAGTATCCACACGTGGCGACCAGCTACCGTCTGACGGAGCACTTCCATTACTGGACCAAGCACGCGCGCCTGAACGCGATCATCCAACCGGAGCAATTCGTCGAAATCGGCGAAGACCTCGGCAAGGAGATCGGCGTGGTGCATGGCGACCGTGTCAAAGTCAGTTCCAAGCGCGGACACATCGTGGCGAAGGCCGTGGTGACCAAGCGTATCAAGGCATTGACCATCGACGGCAAGAAGACCCACCAGGTCGGACTGCCGATTCACTTCGGGTTCAAGGGAGTCACCAAACCGGGCTACCTGATTAACACCCTGACGCCGACGGTTGGAGACGGCAATTCACAGACACCGGAATTCAAGTCCTTCCTGGTGAAAGTGGAAAAAGCATGACGGCCCGAGGAGAATAAACATGGCTTTACAATCACTTGATATCAAACGAATGTCCGCCACCACGGTGCAGACGCCGGTGGCGCGCACGCCGGCCACCGGCGTCGTGGCCAAGCTGATCGACGTCTCGAAGTGCATCGGCTGCAAGGCATGCCAGACCGCCTGCATGGAGTGGAACGACCTGCGCGACGATGTCGGCGAAACCACCGGCGTGTACGACAATCCGCTCGACCTGACGCCGCAATCGTGGACCGTGATGCGGTTCTCGGAACACGAGAGCAATGACGGCAACCTCGAATGGCTGATCCGCAAGGATGGCTGCATGCACTGCGAGGACCCGGGCTGCCTGAAGGCCTGTCCGGCCCCGGGCGCCATCGTCCAGTACACCAACGGCATTGTGGATTTCCATCAGGAGAACTGCATCGGCTGCGGCTACTGCGTCGCCGGCTGCCCGTTCGACGTGCCCCGCATCTCCAAGAAGGACGACCGCGCCTACAAGTGCACGCTCTGCTCGGACCGCGTGGCCGTCGGCCAGGAACCGGCCTGCGTCAAGACCTGCCCCACCGGCGCGATCGTCTTCGGCACCAAGGAAGACATGAAGGTCCACGCGGCAGACCGCATCGAGGACCTGAAGTCGCGCGGCTACGCCAACGCCGGCCTGTATGATCCGGCCGGCGTCGGCGGCACGCACGTGATGTACGTGCTGCACCACGCCGACAAGGCGCCGTTGTACCATGGGCTGAAGCAGAATCCGAGCATCAGCCCGATGGTCGGCCTGTGGAAGGGTTTGACCAAACCGCTGGCACTGGCCGGCATCGCCGCGACGGCGCTGGCCGGATGGTTCCACTATTCGCGCGTCGGGCCGAATGAGGTGAGCAAGGACGAGGAAGCCGAGGCGCTGCATGAGGCCAACCGGATCAGGGAGAACAGAAATGAGCACACCTGAAAACAAACCCTTGCGCGACAAGGACGGCAATCCGCTGATAGAACGCTACACGCCGAATGACCGCAGCAACCACTGGGTCACCGCCATCTGCTTCATCGTGCTGACGGTGTCCGGCCTCGCCATGTTCCACCCGGCGACGGCGTGGATGGCGGTGTTCCTCGGCGGCGGTCAATGGACGCGCATCCTGCATCCGTTCTTCGGGCTACTGATGTTCGCCTCGTTCGCGCTGCTGGTGGTGCGCTTCTGGCATCACAACCGCTTTGAAAAAGGCGACACGCAGTGGCTCAAGCAGGCCGGCGACGTGGTCAGCAACCGCGAAGAAAAGCTCCCTCCGGTAGGCCGCTACAACGCCGGCCAGAAGGTGCTGTTCTATGTGCTGATCCTGTGCATGCTTGGCCTGCTGTTGTCGGGCATCGTGATCTGGCGCGCGTACTTCGCGTTCTACTTCCCGATCGACGTGGTGCGCTTTGCCGCCTTGCTGCATGCGTTCTGCGCTTTTGTGATCATTTGCTCAATAGTGGTTCACATCTACGCGGGCTTCTGGATCAAGGGTTCCATCGGTGCGATGGTGCGCGGCACGGTCACCTACGGGTGGGCGCGCAAGCACCATCCGCGCTGGTTCGAGGAAGTCGCGCGCAGCACCAACAAGCCGCGCGATTGATTTATCAATTTGGGATTAAAATAGTTCCCAAGCCGGCGGCCGAGGTCACACATATAGCAATCGTGACAACGCCGCCGGCAAACTGGGAGACATCTTTTGGTACAACGTCTGCTTGAACCGGGCGAGATCGAATCGCTCGATCACAATGCCATACCACGCTTGCTGTTACCGCAGGCACGCAGTCTGTTCACCGCGCGCGCCGCCCGCCTGCGCCAGTTGGCGAACAACGACATCACCGGAATTCCCGTCGGCGAATCGATGCAGGGCTATCTTCAATTGATGGCGGCCCTGGTCGACGCGCAGGCCGCCGTCGCCGCATCGCTGCCCGCCGAGACCTTCGCGCTGCCTGACGCGGCGGAAATCGCTCTGTCGCTTGAACACAATATGCCGCCGCTGCCGGTCAGCGGTGCGCGCCCTGCCTCATGGCGCACGGTATTCGCCGCCCTGCTCGATCATCTCGATCCGCTGATCACGGAACAGCCACAATTGGCCGGCGTGCTGGCGCAGTTGCGCGAACTCGACGCCGCGCAGCTGGAAGGCTGCGCCGACGCCGTGCTGGCGGAGGTGACCGAAGGCGTCGATCCGCTGCACGCGCCATTCGTCGCCGCCGCGCTGCAGGTGGTATGGGCGATGCGCGCCAGCCAGCTCGATTCCCCGGCGGTGCAACCGCTGGTGACCAACACCCTGTGTCCCGTGTGCGGCTCGCACCCGGTGGCCAGTGTGATTCGCATTGGCGGTCAGTCGCAAGGCTATCGCTACCTGCATTGCAGCGCCTGCGCCAGCGAATGGCATATGGTGCGGGTCAAGTGCACCTGCTGCGAGCACACCTCCAAGATCGCCTACCAAAGCCTGGAGACGAACGAGGACAAGGCCGAAGTGGTCGCCGCCGCCGACTCCGCGCCGATCAACAAGGCCAACGATCCAAGCAAAGTCGCGCGCGCCGAGACTTGCGAAGATTGCAAGACCTACCGCAAGATCTTCAACCAGGAGCACGACTTCAATGTCGAGCCGCTGGCCGACGATCTGGCCAGCCTGACGCTGGACCTGCTGGTCGGCGAAGCCGGCTACGCCCGCGCCAGCGGCAACCCGCTGTTGTGGTTCAACGCCGCATGAACGGTCCCGCCAACCCGGTGAGGCCGGCCGGTGCGATTCACCTGCCGGCCGTGCATCTGATTCTGTCGGATGCCGGCTGCGAGGCGCTGATTGCGGAATACGGCCGCGCGCAAACCACCGAGGCGGCGCGCGCGGTGTTGGCCGGGTTGCGTGGCCTGCTGGTGGCGGCGCGCGACGGCTCCAGCCACGGCGCGGTCGCCACCGACACCTCCATCCCTACCCTGCTGACCATGCTGGCGGCGCGCCTGCGCGAGTCCAACCGCTCGCAGCTGCGTCCCGTCTTCAACCTGACCGGCACCGTGCTGCACACCAACCTGGGACGCGCGCTGCTGCCCGACAGCGCGGTGCTAGCGGTGGCGGAGGCGCTGCGCTGGCCGATGAACCTGGAGTGGGACATCGACACCGGCAAGCGCGGAGACCGCGACAACCTGGTCGAGGAACAGCTGCTGGAACTGACCGGCGCCGAGGCGGCGACGGTCGTCAACAACAATGCCGCCGCCGTGCTGCTGATGCTGAACACCCTGGCCCAGGGCCGCGAAGTGATCGTCTCGCGCGGCGAGCTGGTTGAAATCGGCGGCGCGTTCCGCATTCCGGACATCATGACGCGTGCCGGCGCGGTACTGCGCGAAGTGGGCAGCACCAACCGCACGCACCTGAAGGATTATGACGAAGCGGCCGGTCCGCAGACCGCGCTGATGATGAAGGTCCATTGCAGTAACTACGCGATCACCGGCTTCACCAAAAGCGTCGAGCTGCCCGAACTGGCGCCGCTGGCGCGCAAGCACAACATCCCGACCGCCGTGGACCTGGGCAGCGGCACCCTGGTCGACCTGGAACAGTACGGACTTCCGCACGAGACCACGGTGCGCGAAACCATCGCCGGCGGCGCCGACCTGGTGACCTTCAGCGGCGACAAGCTGCTGGGCGGTCCGCAATGCGGCATCATCGTCGGCCGCGCGGACCTGATCGCGCAGATCAAAAAGAATCCGCTCAAGCGCGCGCTGCGCGTCGGCAAACTGACCCTGGCCGCGCTGGAACCGGTGCTGGCCCTGTACCGCGCGCCAGACCTGCTGCCCGAACGCCTGACCACCTTGAGGCTGCTGACGCGCCCCGCCGCCGCCATGCGCGAACAGGCGCAATCCATCCTGCCGTTGCTGCAGGACGCGCTGGGCGCCGGCTACATCGTGGGCGCCGAGCCGATGATGAGTCAGATCGGCAGCGGCGCCCTGCCCGTCGACCAATTGCATAGCCACGGGCTGGTGATACGCGCCGCCGCGACGGTCCGCACCGGTAACGCGTTGGGCGTGCTCGAACAGCGTCTGCGCGCGCTGCCGCTGCCGGTGATCGGTCGCGTCTCGCAGGACGCGCTATGGCTCGACCTGCGCTGCATGGACCACCACCAGCAGCAGCGTTTCACCGAACAACTGCCTCTGTTGAGGCAAACGCCCGCATGATCGTCGGCACGGCAGGTCATATCGACCATGGGAAAACCACGCTCACGCGCGCGCTGACGGGTGTCGACACCGATCGCCTGAAAGAAGAAAAAGCGCGCGGCATTTCGATCGAGCTGGGATACGCCTATACCCCGCTGGCCAATGGCGACATCCTCGGCGTCATCGACGTTCCCGGCCACGAAAAATTCATCCGCACCATGGCCGCCGGCGTCACCGGCATCGACGCCGCGCTGCTGGTGATCGCCGCCGACGACGGCATCATGCCGCAAACGCTGGAACACCTGGCGATTTTGCGGCTGCTCGGCGTGCGGCGCGGCGCCGTGGCGTTGACCAAGATCGACCGCGCCGACGCGCAGCAACTGGCGCGCGTCGAAGCAGACATCGACGCGCTGCTGGCGGACACCGATTTAGCCGGTGCGCTTGTCTTCCGCACCAACGCCACCCGGGAAGGCGACACCGGCGTGCAGGCCTTGCTGGCGCATCTGGCGACGATGGCAGCGGCGCTGCCGTCGGCCGATGAGCGCCGTCTGTTCCGCCTTGGCGTCGACCGCGTGTTCACCTTGTCCGGCCAGGGCACCATCGTCACCGGCACCGCGCTGGCGGGGAGCGTGCGGGTGGGCGACACGCTGCAGCTGGCGCCGGGCGAGCAGCAGATGCGGGTGCGCAGCATCCACGCGCAAAACCGGGCCGCCGACATCGGCCGCGCCGGCCAGCGTCTGGCGCTCAACCTGAGCGGCGTATCGAAGGACGAGATAGCGCGCGGCAGCTGGATCGTCGCCCCCGCGCTGGCGGCGTGCTCCGAACGCATCGACGTCGAGCTGACGTTGACGCCGGATAGCGGCGTCACCCTCAAACCATGGTCGCCGCTGCACGTGCATCTGGGCGCGGCGCACCATGTGGCCAACATCGTGCCGCTGGACGGCGAGACGCTGGCGCCGGGCGCCAGCGGCCGCGCGCAGCTGGTGCTCGACGCCCCGGTGCACGCGGTGCCGGGCGACCGCTTCGTGATCCGCAACGCCCAGGCCACCGCCACCATCGGCGGCGGCGTGGTGCTCGATCCCTTCGGGCCGGCGCGCAAGCGGCGCAGCGCGGCGCGACTGGACTGGCTGCGGGCGCTGGCCGACTTCGTCGCCCGTGATCAGGACGACGGCGCGGGCGCGGGCATCGGCGCCCTGCTGGCGCGCAGCCCGCTGGGGTTGCGCAAGTCGACCCTGGTGCGGCTGTCGCAGCTGCCGGCGCACGAGATCGTGGCGCCGCAGGGAACCGTCGGAGTGGCGCTGTCCGGCGGCGATGCGCTGCTGATCGCGTCGGACGAGGTGGCGGCGCTTGAGGCGCGCATCCTCGCCGGCCTCGCGCAATTTCATGCGCGCGCGCCGGACGAAGCGGGCCCGGAGCTGTGGCGCCTCCAGCGCATCGTCGCACCAGACATCGAGGACCGGTTGTGGAGCCGCCTGATCGAGACGCTGACCGGCGCCGGGCGAATCAGGCAACGCGGGCGCAGCCTGCACCTGCCCACCCACAGCGTGGAGTTGAGCGCGGCCGAACAGGCGCTGGCCCGACCGCTGCTGGCATCGTTGCAGGCCGGCCGCTTCGATCCGCCGTGGGTGCGCGATCTGGAGCGCCAGCACGGCTTGCCGGAGGCGGAAGTGCGCCGGCTGCTGCTTAAACTGTCAAAGACCGGCGAGATCAGCCAGCTGGTGCCGGATCTCTTTTATCATCCGGCACCGCTGGCCGAGCTGGCGGCACTGGTGGCGACTTTACCTGAAGTGCAAGCGTCGTCGTTCCGGGACGCCACCGGCCTGGGACGCAAGCGCGCGATTCAAATATTGGAGTTCTTCAATCGTGTCGGCTATACTCGGCGCGTCGGCAACATCCACCTGGTCCGGCCCAATGCGGCCTGGTCGTCCAGCGCAGAATAGGGCCAAATAGCGCCGACATCGTACCACGGAAGGCAATCTCATCCGGTGATGGGGCCGGGCTTCAAACCCGGTGGGGGGCGTCAGACGCTCTCCTGTAAGTTCGACTCCTACTGCCTTCCGCCACTCCTCCCGCCCCTCCCGCTATTACGTGCACGTAAAACTACGTACGAACGTCCATGACAAATTACGTGTAAAATTACGCCAAGGAAACAGGTGTTGTTTAAAGAAAAATATTCTGCCTGTCGTAAATCGGTCGCACTGAGCTGCGTTAATGTAAGGAATCACAATGATTTTTTCTAAAATGAAGGTCGGCAAACGCCTCGCGGTCGGCTTCGGCGCCGCCCTGGTGCTGCTGCTGACCATTTCGGTGGCCAGTGAACTGACCATACGCAGCATTGCTGCCGACACCACCAATCTGCTCGAGCAGCAACTCCAGACCGAGCGTCTCGTCACCGAGTGGAAAGGCAACATCGAGACCAACGTGCAACGCGCCCAGGCGGCCGCCAAGACCAGCGATCCGGAGACGCAAAAATTCTTCGAGGACGGCATTGCCCGCGCGTCCCAACGGGTGACCGGCGCGCAGGAACAAATCGGCAAGCTGCTGGTCGACCCGCGCGCAAAAGAGCTGTTTGCCAAAGCGCTGGAAAATCGCGCGATCTACCAGGGCCACCGCAAGGCGGCGTTCGACGCCAAGGCGCGCGGCGACATCGACCAGGCCAACACCATTATCGCGCAGCAGTTCATTCCAGCTGGCGACACCTACGTGGGCAGCATCGCTGCGCTCGCCGAGCGCCAGAAGAGCGCGATCGACGAGATCGGCAACAGCATCCAGAAGCGCAGCGACGGCGCCATTGTCACCATCCTGATCGTCTCGCTGACCTCGATCGCGGTGGCGCTTGCGCTCGGCTGGTTGATCACCCGTTCGCTGCTGAGCCAGCTCGGCGGCGAGCCCGACTATGCCGCCGCCATCACCGACCGCATCGCCGCAGGCGACCTGACGGTGGACGTCGCGCTGCGCGCCGGTGACCGCTCCAGCCTGCTGTTCAGCATCGCCACCATGCGCGACCGCTTGGCCGCCATCGTCGGCGAAGTGCGCAACACCACCGACGCCGTCGCCACCGCCTCCAACGAGATCGCCAGCGGCAATATGGACCTGTCGATCCGCACCGAGCAGCAGGCCGGCTCGCTCGAGGAGACGGCCTCGTCGATGGAAGAACTGACCTCGGCGGTCAAGCAAAACACCGACCACGCGCGCCAGGCCAACCAGCTGGCGGCAAGCGCGGCCTCGGTGGCCGTGCGCGGTGGCGGCGTCGTGGCCGAGGTGGTGACGACGATGGATTCGATCAGCGCATCGTCGCGCCGCATCGTCGACATCATCGGCGTGATCGACGGCATCGCTTTCCAGACCAATATTCTGGCGCTGAACGCGGCCGTGGAAGCGGCGCGCGCCGGCGAACAAGGCCGTGGCTTCGCGGTGGTGGCGTCGGAAGTGCGCAATCTGGCGCAGCGCTCGGCCAGCGCGGCCAAGGACATCAAGCAATTGATCGACGATTCGGTCGGCAAGATCGACGATGGCGCCAAGCTGGTCGGCCAGGCCGGCGACACGATGACCGAGATCGTCGCCAGCGTCCAGCGCGTCAGCGACATCATGGGACAGATCGCCACCGCCAGCGGCGAGCAGGAGGCCGGCATCGAACAGATCAACCAGGCGATCGTCGAGATGGATGGCGTGACGCAGCAAAATGCGGCGTTGGTCGAACAGGCTGCTGCGGCGGCGGACGCCTTGCAAGGCCAGTCCGGTCATCTGGCGCAGCTGGTCAGCATGTTCACGCTGGACGCCGCACCGGCGCGCGGACGTACGCTAGCGTTGCGCTGATGCCGTTTTAAACCGCGTTCTGCGCAATTCGCACATCGTACTCCGCCTGTAGATTCAACCAAAATCGGGCCGATACTTTGAAATGCGTGGCCAAGGAATTGGCGATCCGCTCCGTGCCAGGACTGGCGCTGGATAATAGAGCGTTGAGCTGGGTGATCGGCAGGTCCAGCTCAGCCGCCAGCGCTGCGGCCGTCAAACCAAGAGGACGCATAAACTCTGCGCTCAAAATTTCTCCGGGGTGAATCTCGTCCGCTTTGGTATCCATTGCCCTCTCCTAATGAGAGTCGACGATCTCGCGGTCGTGATCATCGCCATTACGCCAGCGGATTCTTTCGACAATAGCGTAGCACTCATCGAGTTGTTTTGACGGCGCTTAAGCTAAGCCGCTTAAAAAGTAGCAATCGCCACGCGGGACCAGTCATACCATGATGTCCAACACGCAATTAAATGGCACAATACGGCATTGTTGACCCTGGGACACCTATGAAAAAGATTGCCTTGCCCGCCGCCGCTATCGCTCTGGCCTTCAGCTCCTTTGCCGCGCACGCCGCCGCCTCGTCGGTAGCCGCCGACAAACTCTATCAAGCCAACTGCGCCTCTTGCCATGGCGTCAAAATGGAGGGCGGCATCGGTCCAACCCTGGGCAAACACCCCTGGCTGCACGGCGAGCCGACCAAGGCCAACCTGATCAAAGTGATCAGCAAGGGCGTTCCAGAAAAGAATATGCCGGCCTGGTCGCCAGCGCTGAGCGCGCCGCAGATCGCACTGCTGGCCGACTACATCGCCGCCGGCGCCAACAAGCCGATCGTCGCCTCTGCCGCGACCTCGACCGCTGCGGCGGCATCGGCAGCCGCCGCCAAGGCCGCCCCGGCCTCCGACGGTATCGACCTGAACGGCTTCAAGCTTCCCAAAGGCTTCCACATCAGCGTCTACGCCAGCCAGGTCGACGCGGCGCGCAGCATGGTCGTGTCCGACAGTGGCATCGTCTATGTCGGCTCGCGCAAGGCCGGAAAGGTGTACGCGCTGGTGCCGCGCGGCGACAAACAGACCGCCGAGGTGGTCACCATCGCCTCCGGCCTGGAAAACCCGATCGGCGTCACCCTGCTCAACGGCGCGCTATACGTTGGCGAGATCAGCCGCGTGATCCGCTTCGACAATATCGACAAGCGCTACGCACAGAAACCATCGTACGAAGTGGTCAAGGTCGATCTGCCGAACGACAAATGGCACGGCGAGAAAGTCATCAAGGCCGGCCCGGATGGCAAGCTGTACATCCCCGTGGGCGCGCCCTGCAACATCTGCGATACCGACGAGACCAAGCACGCCAAAATCTACCGCATGAACGCCGACGGCAGCGGGCTGGAGGAATACGCACGCGGCATCCGCAACACGGTTGGGTTCGCCTTCCATCCGACGACCAAGGCCTTGTGGTTCACCGACAATGGCCGCGACGAGATGGGCGACAACACGCCATCGTGCGAACTCAACATCGCGCCCAAGGCCGGCTTGCATTTCGGCTTCCCCTACTGTCACGGCGGCGTAGTGCCGGACCCGGCTTTCGCCAAGGGCCGCAGCTGCGAGGAATTTGTCGCGCCGGTCGCCAAGCTGGGACCGCACGTGGCGCCGTTGGGCTTGACCTTCTATACCGGCAAGCAGTTCCCTGAAGCATATCGTAACAACGTCTACATCGCCGAGCATGGCTCGTGGAACCGCACCACCAAGAGCGGCTACAGCGTGCGCTTGATTACGCTGTACGACAGCAAGGTTGTCAGCGACACCGCGTTCATCGACGGCTTCCTGCGCGGCGAGGAAGTCGTGGCGCGGCCGGTGGATGTGGTGAGCCTGGCCGATGGCTCGATGTTGGTGTCGGATGACTTCGGCGGGCGCGTGTTCCGCGTGACGTACGACGGCAAGTAATGCCTGAACGCGCTCCGCAGTGACGGGGGCGCGTTTCCTTCATTGCCGCGAGTTATGTACGGGACATCGTCTTCGTATAGATTGCCCACCAGTGAACTCCCGCGACCATCCTATTTAGACGGCAGCGAGGTGCGAAAGTTCGGTATCCAGATAGGCAAGACGGCGTTACGGCGCTCTCAAGGACGCTTCAACTGCCCGATAACGCTCGCTACCTTGGTGGTGATCACATCGACCGCCGGCCCATTTGCGCCATGCGGAATGATCACATCGGCGTGGCGCTTGGTCGGCTCGATGAATTGCTGGTGCATCGGACGCACGGTGTCCAGATACTGGCCGACGACGCTTTCCACCGAACGGCCGCGCTCGGTGATGTCCCTCTGCAAGCGGCGGATGAAGCGGACATCGGAGGCGGTATCGACGAAGATCTTCAGCGACATCATTTTGCGCAGGTCCGCGTCATACAGCGCAAACAGGCCTTCGATGACGATCACCGGCGCCGGCTTGACCAGAATAGTCCGGTCGGAGCGGTTGTCCGACGTGAAGTCGTACTCCGGCATCTCGATCGCTTCGCCGTTGCGCAAGGCTTTGACGTGTTGTACCAGCAAAGGCCAGTCGAAGGCCTGCGGATGGTCGTAATTCTGCTTGCGGCGGACTTCTGGGGTGAGATGGGATTGGTCGCAGTAGTAATCGTCCTGCATCACGACCGAGACCATTTCGGCGCCAAATGAAGCGAGTACTTGCTGGGATACCGTGGACTTGCCACTGCCGCTTCCGCCGGCGACACCAATGACAAAAGGATGGGAAGAAATCTTGTTCATGCCGAATGATACCGGAACCGCCGCCGAACCGACAGGGCCGGGTGATTGCTACGGCAGCATTCGCCGCTTGCTACGCTTCCGCAAGCTTATGGCGGCGAATCGTACGGTCCCGCATCAGGCTTAAAATCCAGCGAAAGAATCTGTTCGATCGTCCAGGGCAGTTCATGTGGCAGGATCAGCTCATGAGTATCCTCATACGCCTTAACTTTTGCATAACGGTAGGTTTGACGCATCCATGCGGTATCGGTCAGCAAGGGTTTCAGCCCTGGACCATTAAAAAGATCCTGATGTATCGCCGCGCGCTGTTCACGGATGGTATAGACCCAACTATGGCCTCGCATGTCGTGCTGATATGCCCATTTCAGCAAATGCATGATGAGCAATGCTAGCCGGCTCTGCAGTTCCCGTTTTTCGCTTTTGCCCACATCCTCGATCTCCTCTGCGATGTTGTCGATGTCTAGCTCAGCCCATCGACCAGCACGAAGCAGCGAGGCTTGCTGCTCGGCCCAAGCAGCAATATCATCTTCATAGCGAACGCTCATAAGCTCACCTTATTGCGGGTTTCAGTTATCGTGAGTGCGGGAGCAGGAAGGAAATCAAGTCCATCAATTCGTTAAGCGCCCAGGGCATGTCAGCGGGAAGATCGACCAATCCGGCTTCGATTTGAGCGTGCCGGACGGCACTGCGATAGGTGGCCGCCAACCAGTCGGGCGAATCGAGCAACCCTTTGAGGCTTGGACTGTCCGCAAGCGCCTGTTCGATCGCTGCGCGTTGCGTCCCGATTGTTCTGGTCCAGCTACGTCCGCGGTGCGTAGGCTGGTATGCCCATTTCAATAGATGTGTCAGCAAGACCACCATATGAGCACGCAACGCGCGCTTATCGCTTTTACCCACATCCTCGATCTCCTCGGCGACGTTGTCGATATCAAGCTCGGACCAACGACGCGCCCGGATGAGCGCCGCTTGCCGCTCGGCCCAGGCGACTACGTCGTCGTCATACAAAGTACTCATGGCCAATCCTCCTGCAGCACTTTCTCCAATGTCCACGGGCTTCGCCCGGGCAGCTCTGCCAACGACGCCTCCTTGACTGCCAGGATCACCGCATCGCGCCAGACGTCCTCGACAAAGCCCGGATCGGTGATCAGTTTCCGCAGACTTGGGGTCTGACGCAGCAACTTCAGCACTTGCGCCCGTTGCTCCCGGATGGTTCTTAGCCAACTGGCGCCGCAGCGGTCCGGCTGATACCGGCACTTGATCAGATGCTCGACCAGCACCGCCATGCGATGACAGAGCGCGCGTTTTTCGCTTTTGCCCACATCCTCGATCTCCTCGGCGACGTTGTTGATATCCAGTTGCGACCATTGACCCGAGCGCAGCAAGGCTGCCTGCTGCTCGGCCCAAGCGACAACATCCTCGTCGTAAAGCGTGCCCATGACTGCTCCTCCCTCCCCGTGCATCAAGTTGGACCGGCGCCATGATCAAAAGTTCAAGACGAAAAAAAACCGCGCCATGTGCATGCACACGGCGCGGTTTTTAGCGGACTAAGCCGGAATTACTGTGCTGCCGCTTCTTCAGCAGCTGCCTTCATCGACAGCTTCAGGCGGCCGCGGTCGTCGGTTTCCAGAACCTTGACGCGCACTGCCTGGCCTTCTTTCAGGTAGTCGGCAACGGCGTTGACGCGCTCGTTGGCGATTTGCGAGATGTGCAGCAGACCATCTTTACCTGGCATGACCTGGACGATCGCGCCGAAGTCCAGCAGCTTCAACACCACGCCGTCGTAGGTCTTGCCCACTTCGACCGAGGCGGTCAGCTCTTCGATGCGACGCTTGGCTTCCTGGCCGGCGGCGGCGTCGACGGAGGCGATGGTGACCACGCCTTCGTCGCTGATGTCGATCTGCGTGCCGGTCTCTTCGGTCAGCGCGCGGATGACGGCGCCGCCCTTGCCGATGACGTCACGGATCTTCTCGGGATTGATCTTGATGGTGATCAGGCGCGGTGCGAAATCGGACAGTTCCGTTTTCACGTGCGGCATGGCTTTTTGCATTTCGCCCAGGATGTGCTCGCGGCCTTCCTTGGCTTGCGCCAGCGCCACTTGCATGATTTCCTTGGTGATGCCCATGATCTTGATGTCCATCTGCAGCGCGGTGATACCGTTGCGGGTACCAGCGACCTTGAAGTCCATGTCGCCCAGGTGATCTTCATCGCCCAGGATGTCCGACAGCACGGCAAACTTGCCGCCTTCCTTGATCAGGCCCATCGCGATACCGGCGACGTGCTCTTTCATTGGAACGCCGGCGTCCATCAGCGCCAGGCAGCCGCCGCAGACCGAAGCCATCGACGACGAACCGTTCGATTCGGTGATTTCCGACACCAGGCGTACGGAGTAGCTGAACTCTTCCGGTGCAGGCAGCGCGGCGATCAGCGCGCGCTTGGCCAGACGGCCGTGGCCGATCTCGCGGCGCTTCGGCGTACCGACGCGGCCGGTTTCGCCGGTGGCGAACGGTGGCATGTTGTAATGCAGCATGAAGGAGTCGGTGAACTCGCCCATCAGCGCGTCGATCTTCTGGCTGTCGCGGGCGGTGCCCAGCGTGGCGACGACCAGCGCCTGCGTTTCACCACGGGTGAACAATGCCGAACCGTGGGTGCGTGGCAGCACCGAGGTGCGGATCGAGATCGGACGCACGGTGCGCGTGTCGCGGCCGTCGATGCGTGGTTCGCCGTCCAGGATCTGGGTGCGGACGATTTTCGCTTCGATGTCGAACAGGATGTTGTTCACTTCGGCCGAATCGATCGGCGCGGCGCCGGCAGCGGCCGCTTCAGCGGACAGGTCGGCCAGCACTTCGCTGGTGGCGGCCTTGAGTTTGGCGGTGCGCTCTTGCTTGTCTTTGGTCTGGTACGCTTCGTTGATCTTGCTGGCGGCGAAATGCGTCACGCGGCCGATCAGTGCTTCGTTCTTGGCAGGAGGCGCCCATTCGACTTCCGGCTTGCCGCCGTCGCGCACCAGTTCGTGGATCGCGTCGATGACCGCTTTCATTTCGGTATGGCCGAAGACCACCGCGCCGAGCATGATTTCTTCGGACAGCTGCTGGGCTTCCGATTCAACCATCAGCACGGCCGTTTCGGTACCGGCAACAACCAGATCCATCTGCGAGGTCTTCAGTTGTTCGACGGTCGGGTTCAGGATGTACTGGCCGTTGGCGTAGCCGACGCGCGCGGCGCCGACCGGGCCGTTGAATGGCACGCCCGATACGCACAGGGCGGCCGATGCGCCGATCATGGCGGCGATGTCCGGATCGATTTCCGGGTTGACCGACAGCACGTGAATGATGACCTGCACTTCGTTCAGGTAGCCTTCAGGGAACAGCGGGCGGATAGGACGGTCGATCAGACGCGACGTCAGCGTTTCTTTTTCAGAAGGACGGCCTTCGCGCTTGAAGAAACCGCCCGGGATTTTACCGGCAGCATAGGTTTTTTCGACGTAATCGACGGTCAGCGGGAAGAAGTCCTGACCTGGCTTGGCATCTTTGCGTGCCACAACCGTTGCCAGTACGACGGTGTCTTCGATCGACACCAACACCGCGCCGGATGCCTGGCGAGCGATTTCGCCGGTTTCCAGCGTGACGGTGTGTTGGCCGTACTGGAAGGTTTTCGTAACTTTGTTAAACATGGGTAATCCCTTTCTATTTGCCGACAGATTTTCAGGGGCTGTCGTTCACCTCACCACAGACGGCATACCCGCCGTCTTTGCTACACTTGCTAAAAAAACAGGAATTCCATGCTGCGTTGCTAAGATCGCGTTCCACTTAGCAAGTTTTTTGCCCGCAAAAATGACAAAATGCCCGCGACAGACAAACTGGCGCAGGCATTTCGATTAAGCTGGATGACGCAAATATTACTTACGCAGGCCCAGTTTAGCGATCAGATCGCGATAACGGGTTGCGTCTTTGCCCTTCAGGTACGACAGCAGGCTCTTACGACGGTTAACCATCATAATCAGACCACGACGGGAGTGGTGATCCTTGCTGTGGGCCTTGAAGTGGCCGTTCAGTTCGTTGATGCGTGCGGTCAGCAGTGCAACTTGCACTTCTGGGGAGCCGGTGTCTTTTTGACCACGGGCGTTGTCCGCGATGATCGCGGCTTTGTTGATGTTTTCTACGGTCATGATATTTACCTTTAACATGCGGTGCGCGGAGTCTGAACCCTGCACACCGTGAACTTCAAAAAAAACCGATCCAAAGACCGGACCCGAAAGTATAGCGGAAAAAGCGCCGCGTGTATCCCGCCTTGGCTACAATTTGTCACCTTCCCCCGCTTTTTATGGAGCTGCGTGATGAAAAGACTGTTTCTTTTGACAATTTTTTGCGGTGGGCTGGCCGGCTGCGCCAATATGTTCGGCCCGCCGCCGGCGCCCGGCGACAGCGCGGCGGTGGTCCAGTCCAAGCTGGGCCGGCCCACCAACGTCTACCCGAACGGTCCGGACACGATGCTGGAATACGCCATGGGCCCGCTCGGCCAGTACACCTGGATGGCGCGCATGGGGCCGGACGGGCGGCTGATCTCGTACGAGCAGGTGCTGACCGACGCCAAATTCGGCACCATCAAAATCGGCCGCGACAACAAGGACAGCGTCTTGCGGATACTTGGCCGCCCATCCAAACAGGTGCGGTATCACAGCGTCGACGGCGATGTCTGGCAGTACCGCTACAAGGAAAGCGATGTGTGGAATTCGCTGATGGACGTGCAGTTCGACCGCAACGGCGTGGTGCAGGCCCTGGTCAACGGCCCCGACGAGGAGCGCGAACCGCGCTGGCTGCGCTAAGCCCGCTAACCCAACTCGGTAGGACGAGTCCCACGCGCGGTTTGGCAGTGCGCCGACGTGAAATGTTTCTCCCCGTTGCTATCATTTCGCGATATCAAAACGCAACCCACTTCGGAGAATTCATGTCTTTACGTACGCCTTCCGCACGCCACGCCATTTACACCGCTACCCTTATCGCGCTGACCGCAGCCAGCGCCATGGCCTGGGCGGAACCGTCGCCTGCGCTGGACCGCGCCAGTCTGTCCGTCGGCGCCTTCTACACCGAGCCACGCATCAAGCTCGAGGGCGAAACCAACTACGGCCGCATCGACACCGGCACCTACAAGTCGGACAACGTCACGCTGCCGCGCGCCAAGGCCAGCGTGCTGATCGGCGACTCGCACGGCTTCGACTTCGATTACTACCGCTACGATAAAGAGTACAACCCGAGCCTGTCCGGCACCACCAACGTCAATGGCTTGCCGCTGACCGGCAACGGCCAGCTGAACGCCAAACTGAAGCTCGATCTGGCAAGGGCCACCTACAAATGGTGGCTCGGCACCGGCGCGGATGTGTTCGGCGTGGGCGTCGGCGCGGCCTACTACCGCGCGCGCATCGATGGCACCGCGAACGGTGTGTTGAACGGCGTTAGCGGCAATGCGCGATATTCGGAAAGCGAGAACGCGTATGCGCCGCTGGTGGAACTGGGCTGGCGCCATCAATTCTCGCCACAGGTGCGCATGTATGCGAACGCGCATGGCATCAAAAAGAATGGCGGCAGCATCAACGGCCACATTTACGGCGGCGACGTCGGCGTGGAATGGTATGTGACGCCGATGGTTGGCGTGGTGGCCGAGTACAGCGCCTCGAAGATCAGCCTGCACCGCGACCGCGACGACCTGGCCGTGAATGTCCGGTTGAACGGACCGGCCGCTTACCTCAAGGTCCGCTTCTAACGTTAGGCCGCACGCGCGCCGCCGCTTTTGAACCCGAGCGAGGCTTCGACGCGGTCGGCGGCGGCGATTACGGCGTCCGCATAGCGCCGCGTATCGGCCGACACCTTATGCTCGGGCAGCACGATCGAAATGGTGGCGATGCAGGCTCCGTGCACGTCACGGATCGGCGACGCCACGCACGCCACGGAAAAATCGGATTCGCCGATCTGCACCGACAGGCGTTCCCCGAACGCCTTGGCCGATGCCTGCGCCAGCACCACAGGATCGGTCTGGGCCAACCCGGTCGGCGAGGCCTTGCCGGCGCGACGGAACAGCTCCACCCGCTCGGCATCCGGCAGGTGGCCGACCAGCAGCCGGCCCGAGGCCGCCCAGTTCAGCGGCACCCGGGTGCCGACGTTGGAGCTGATGCGGAAATGGCCAAGACCGGCGGCGGTGGCCAGGACCACCATGAAGTCGCCATCGCGGCCGCAAACCTGTACCGTTTCGCCGGTCTCGCGGCACAACACGTCCATCTCTCGTTTGGCCTGCTCAAGGAAATCGAGCGAGCGCGAATATGCCAGCCCGTACAGGTGCAGGCGCGAGCCCAGCCACACGCTGCCATCCTCATGGCGGCTCAGCATCGCCTTTTCCACCAGATCCTCGACCAGCGCATACACCGTCGACAGCGGCGCGCCGATGGCGCGCGCGATGGCGTAGGGTCCGGCCGGCGCGCCCGTCTCGTACAGGTGGTCGAGCACCTGCAAGGCACGGTCCATGGCGCTCACGCGCGGGCCGCGGCCTTGGGGCAGCTCGGCTTCATTGGCCGCCGGGACGGCGGGATTCTGTTTTTTCATCGGCGCGGCAGTGGCGTCCGGCCGCGCCGGTCCGCCCCCGGTTCAGGTTATAGACATCCGGTATTCTGACATGATTTGTCGACAACGCGCCGTTTTGCTTCGGCGCGATTCAGTTCTTTGACTCTGGCGGAGTTGGCCCTACAATCGTGATCGGCCGGCCAACGGCCAGCGACAGCGACAACAGCGTTTTCCGAGGAAGATCACCCGACATGAGCGGCCCGTCCATTCGCAGCAGCCTAGGCCTGCGCGAAATTATCAACGTCTCCGGCACCATGACGCCGCTGGGCGCCTGCATCGCCGTGCCGGAAGCCATCGCCGCCGCGGCAGCGATCCTGCCGCAGTTCGTCGACATGGGCGCGCTGCAAAAGCTGGCCAGCGGCGCCATCGCCGAGGCCTGCGGCGCGCAGGCCGGCTTCGTCACCGCCTCCTGTTCGGCCGCCATCACCCTGGCGGTGGCCGCCAGCATGACCGGCGCCGATCTGGCGCGCATCGGCCAACTGCCCGATACGCGCGAGCTTAAAAATGAGGTGTTGATCCAGTCCGGCCATCTGGTCGACTACGGCGCGCCGCTGTCGCAGGCGATCACGCTCTCGGGCGCCACGTTGACGACCATCGCCCCGGGCGTCACGGCGACGGAACTGGCCGCGTCGACAGCGGCGGCAATCACGCCACGCACCGCCTGCGCGGTATACGTGGTGTCGCACCATGCGCAGCAGGCCGGCACGCTGGCGCTTGGCGAGTTCGCGCGCGTCTGCCACGCCGCCGGCGTGCCGGTGATCGTCGACGCCGCGTCGGAATACGACCTCAAAGCGTTCCTGGCCGCCGGCGCGGATCTGGCGCTGTACTCGGCGCACAAATTCCTCGGCGGTCTGACGGCCGGCATCGTCGCCGGCGACAAGCAACTGGTGCGGGCGGCGTATCTGCAAAACCACGGCATCGGCCGCGGCATGAAGGTTGGCAAAGAAGGCGTGATGGCCACCATCGCCGCGTTGCAGGCATGGCGCACGCGCGATCACGCCGCCGTGCGGGCGCGCGAAACGGCCAGTCTCGAACTGTGGCGAAGCGCACTGGAGGGACGCGCCGGCGTCGCAGCCATCATCGAGGCCGATCCCACCGGCAATCCACTCTCCCGGCTGCGCGTGACCGTCACGCCGGCGCGAGCGGGCATCACCGCGTGGGACCTGGCCGACGCGCTGGCGCACGGCGCGCGGCCGGTGATCGTGCGCGATCACGAACTTGAACACGGCAGCTTCCACCTCGATCCGTGCAACCTGCATCCGGGAGAAGACGCCATCGTCGCGGCACGCCTGATCGAGGAGCTGCAACGCGCCGCAACCGCGCCGGTGGCGCCGACCCCGATCGACCAGCGCCACCGACAGCGGCTGGAGGCGATGCTGGCCTGGCCGGATTAGCCCGTGCCGCTCAGCAGGAAGTCGCGTACTTGCGCGGCGCGCGGCACCGGCGCCACCGCACCGTGGCCCAAGGTGGACAAGGCCGCGCTGGCATTGGCATAGCGGACCGCGTCGGCCAGCGTATCGCCGGCCGCCAGGCGCGCCAGCAGGCTGCCGTCAAAACAGTCGCCGGCGCCGGTGGCGTCGACCGCATTGACGGCGATGGCCGCCGCCAACTGCGGCTCCTCGCCCGGCGCCGCGTACCAGGCGCCGGCGGCGCCGCACTTGAGCACCACGGTGCGCGCGCCCTGCGCACGGCACCAGGAAAATATCGCGCCGACATCGCCGCTGCCGGCCAGCGCCACCCCTTCGTCCAGGCTGGGCAAAAACAGATCGGTCAGGGCGATGCTCGCGCGGATCACCGCGCCTGCGCGCGCCAACGGCCATAACGACAGCCGCAAATTGGGATCGTAGCTGACCTGGACGCCGGCGCGGCGCGCGGCGTCGATGGCGGCGAACACGGTGTCGCAGGCGCCGGCCGATATCGCCTGCGAGATACCCGACACGTGCAGCCAGCGTGCCGCGCGCACCACATCCAGATCGGTGTTATCGGGTCGCATGCCACTGGCTGCAGATCCGGCGCGCCGATAGCTGAACGCGTGGCCGGCGGGTCCGTGGTAGACGAAATACAGGCCGGTCGGCGCGCCGGCATCGCGGGCCACGGCACCGCAATCGACGCCCTCGCCCCGCCACAGCGCGAGCAGCATGTCGCCGAACTGGTCGTCGCCGACGCGGCTCAGATAAGCCGCGCGGGCGCCCTGGCGGCTGGCCGCGATGACCACATTCGAGGTGTCGCCGCCAAAGCCCTGGCGGTACTCCGGCTGCCCGGCGCGGGTCTGGTTGAATTCGACCATCGCCTCGCCCAGCGCGACGATGTCATATTGCTTCTCCAAGGCTTACTCCTGTTATCAATATCAAATTCGGTCAACCGCCGTGGCGCAGAAAACGGCCGCCGCGACCGCCCTGCCAACTGCCCGCTCGGTACGACGGTACGCCGTTGACATACACATGCTCGATGCCGGCGCTGATCTCGGACGGCGCCGCGAACGTGGCGCGATCGGCCACGGTCGCCGGATCGAACACCACCAAGTCCGCATGGTAGCCGACACGCACCAACCCGCGCGCACGCAGGCCGAAACGCCCGGCCGACATGCCGGTCATCTTGTGCACGGCCGTCTCCAGCCCGAACAGCTTCAACTCGCGGCAATAGCGCCCAAGCACACGGGGAAAAGTCCCCCACAGGCGCGGGTGCGGATGGCGGTCGTGCGGCAAACCGTCCGATCCTATCATGGACTGCGGATGCCGGAGCACACGCTGGACGTCTTCCTCGTCCATCTGGAAGTAGCAGGCGCCGCCCGGCTGCAACCGGTCGCAGGCCTCCTGCTGGCTGCAGCCCCAGTCGGCGGCGATGGATGCCAGCGAGCGACCCGCCAATTCAGGATACGGCTCCGACCACGTCACCAGGATCTCGATCACGCCGTCCACCAGATCGGTGCGCAGCACGGTCGATCCGGCCACGTAGGGATAGACATCGAGCCCGATGGACTGTTCGCGCGCCGCGCGGTCGATCAGCGCCAGCGTCTCCGTGGTGCGGCCCCAGTTGTGCGGCCCGGCGCACTTGTGGTGCGACAGGATCAGCGGCGCGCGCGCCGATCGCGCCGCGTCCATCGCCTCGCGCATCGAATCGAGGATGGCGGAAAATTCGTCGCGGATGTGGGTCGCGTAGACCCCGCCCCCGGCGGCGGCAACCCTGGCCAGCGCCGCCACTTCCCCGATATCGGCGGCGGCGGCCGGCGCGTAGAACACGCCGCTGCTCATGCCGATCGCACCCTGCGCCATCGCCAGGGCCAGGCTGTGCTCCATCGCGGCCAGCTCCGCCGGCGTGGCCTTGCGCAGCAGGTCCGCCACATGCGCGACCCGCAGACTGGTATGGCCGACCAGCGCCGCCACGTTGACCGCCGGCCGCGCCGCGTCGACGGCGTCGGCGTACGCGGCCAACTCGCCGTAACGGAAGCCGTCGCTGCCACCCAACAGGTTGAGCGGCGGCGGCACCGGCGCCACCGGCAGCAGCGGCGCCAGGCTGATGCCGCAGTTGCCGACCACCACGGTGGTGACGCCCTGGCTGATCTTGGGCCGCATCTCCGGCGCCAGCAGCACGATATTGTCGTCGTGGGTGTGGACGTCGATGAAGCCGGGGCATACCACCAGGCCGCCCACCTCGAGCACAAGCGCGCCCGCAGGGACGGCCAGTGCCGGTCCGATGGCGGCGATGCGACCGTGCTCGATGAGCACATCGGCCACGTAGGCGGACGCGCCGCTGCCGTCGATCACGCTGCCGCCGCGCAGCAGCACCGCGCCGGCGTCCGCATCGGGCGCGTTCGCGCTTCGGGAGACATTAGTATCGATCGTGTCGCTCATCTGTCGGTCAACTCAAAAGTGGGTCAAAATCGCGCCGGTAACGTCGTACCGATCGTCCACCACCGGCAGCCAGCGCCATTTATCGAACGTGGTGCAAGGATGCGAGATGCCGCAGCCTACCAGATCGCCAACGACGAGCGGTTGATCCGGCGGGTAACTCAGATACGCGTGCTGGTCGTTCATTTTGGTGATGCGCCAGTTGTCGCCCAGCGCACTGCGCACGCCGCCGGCCACACGCGCAAACGGCATCGGCCAGTCGATGTCAAACGAGGCGTCGCGTTTGCCGACCGCCAGGATGGCGCGCCCCGGCTCGGGCCGGGCCTGCACCTGGGCCCACACCTCCAGCGCCGCTTGCAGGCGCGGGCGCTGCTGCCACACCCCGCCGCTGCGCTCGACCACCAGCCGCGCGAAACGGTCGTAGAAGCCCGAATCATGGCTCAGATAGCAGCCGCTGCGCAGTATCGTTTGCACCGGCTTGGACAAGTGCATCGGCAGGCCGCGCGCCACCAGGTCGAACACTGCGGAGCCGCCGGCCGACAGGATAATGTGCGGTGTGGAGAACAGCCCGGCGGCATCGCACTCGCGCGCCACTTGCTGGACGTCGGCCATCAGCGCGGCCACCAGCGCGCTGTCGGCGGCGCTGTCGCCGGTCACCTGCAAGCCTTCGTAACACTCGACGCCGGCCAGTTCGACGCTGCCGCTGGCTGCAACGGCCCGGGCCAAGGCCAGCGCCTCGGCGCCGCCACGGCAGCCGGTCCGGCCGCCCGCCACGCCCACCTCGACCAACAGGGGCAGCGGCCGGGCGAACGGCCGGCGCGCGCCCACCCGTTCGATGATGGCCAGTTGCGCCAGCGAATCGACCAGACTATAGAGCTCAAGATCCGGATGGCGTTCGAGCAGCGTGGCGGCGTGGGCGATGTCGATTTCCGCGATCAGCTGATTGGCCAGGATCACGCGCCGCAGGCCAAGGCCCACGCACAGGCTTACCTGCTGCATGGTGGCCAGGGTCAGACCCCAGGCGCCGGCCTGCAGCTGGCGCTCGAACAGCTGCGGCGCCATGCTGGTCTTGCCGTGCGGCGCCAGCAGCACGCCGGCGGCGGCGGTGAAATCCGCCATCCAGCGCAGGTTGTGCTCGAGCGCGTCGTGCTTGAGCAGCGCCAGCGGATACGGCAGATCGCCGCGCAGCGCGTTCCAGCCGCGTGCGCCGATGTCGGCGATGCGGCACGGCGTCGCTTCGTAAGGATAGCCTTTGAGGCGGCCATCGAGCACTGTCGATTCGATATGGGTAAGTTCGAGCATGCGGTTTCCTATGCAAGTGAAAGAGTGTCGGCGCGGGCGCCGGTATGCTGCGCGGCCAGGGCACCCTCGGGCACCTCGTCGCGCAGGCAGGCGCGCCAGCGTCCCGGGGTGGTTTCGGTCAGTACCGGAACGCTGTCCGCGCACGCCGGCGCCGCGTACGGACACCGGGTGCGGAACACGCAGCCTGACGGCGGATCGGCGGGACTGGGCAAGTCGCCGGTCAGCAGGCGACGTTGCTTGAGCTGCGCGCGCACGCGCGGATCGGGGCGCGGCGCCGCCGCCAGCAGCGCCTCGGTGTAGGGATGGGCCGGAGCGGCAAACAGTTCGGCGGCGGGGGCGATTTCCATCACCTTGCCGAGGTAGAGCACCACCACCTTGTCGCACAGGTACTCGACGACGTCGAGATCGTGCGAGATAAACAGCATCGACAGATTCAGGCTCGCCTTCAGGTCCAGCAGCAGATTGATGACCTGGGCCTGGATCGATACGTCGAGGGCGGACACCGGCTCGTCGGCGACGATGAAGCGCGGCTCGACCGCCAGCGCGCGGGCGATGCCGACCCGCTGGCGCTGGCCGCCGGAGAATTCATGCGGGTAGCGCGCGGCGTGCTCCGGCCGCAGCCCCACCAGTTCCAGCAGTTGTTCGATGCGCGGTTGCCGCAACGCGCCCCGGTGCAGGCCGTGGGTATCCAGCGCCTCGCCGATCAACTGGCCGATACGCATGCGCGGATTGAGGCTGGCGTAGGGATCCTGGAAAACGATTTGCAGCTCGCGCCGCAATGCGCGCATGCGCGCGGGCGATGCCTGCAACAGCTCTTCGCCGTGATAGCGCACGCTACCCTGGCACCCCTGCTGCAAGCGCAGCAGGTTGCGACCGATGGTGCTCTTGCCGGAGCCCGATTCGCCGACCAGGCCGACCACCTCGCCCGGCATGACCGTGAAACTGACGCCGTCGACGGCGCGCACGGGCGCGTCGCGGCGCTGGCCGGGAAAGTACTTGCGCAGCTCAGTCACTTCCAATAGCGGTTGCCGCGGAACCGCAGCGGCACTGGATAAATCGTGTTTCATTGTGGGCTCCCGAGTATGCAGCGGGCGCTCTGGCCCGCGCCGAAATCGGCCAGTTCCGGCACCGCCACGCGGCAGGCCGGCTGCGCCAGCGCGCAACGCGGTTCGAAAGCGCAACCGGGCGGCGGCGCCAGCGGACTGGCCACCTGGCCGGGAATCGCGGACAGGCGCGGCCGCTCGCCGGCCACGCGCGCCGCACCACGGCCGTGGTGCTGGCCCGGCAGGCAGGCCAGCAGGCCGCGCGTGTAAGGGTGGCGCGGCTGGGCGAACAGCTGCATCACATCGCCCTGCTCCACCACGCGGCCGCTGTACATCACCGCCACGCGGTCGGCGATCTCCGCCACCACGCCCAGGTTGTGGGTAATGAACAGGATGCCGGTGCCGGTCTCGCGCTGGAGCCGCTGCAGCAACGCCAGGATCTGCGCCTGCACGGTAACGTCGAGCGCGGTGGTCGGTTCGTCGGCGATCAGCAGCGACGGCTGGCACGACAGCGCCAGCGCGATCATCACCCGCTGGCGCATGCCGCCCGATAGCTGGTGCGGATATTCGCCGAGGCGGCGCGCCGCCGCCGGGATCTCGACCATCTCCAGCATGCGCTGCGCGTGCGCCAGCGCGGCCGCGCGGCTGCTACCGAGGTGTATGCGGATGCTCTCGGCCAGCTGGTCGCCGATGGTCAGCACCGGATTGAGGCAACTCATCGGGTCCTGGAACACCATCGCGATCTCATTGCCGCGCAATTGGCGCAGCTCGCGCTGGGTCATGCGCGTCAGTTCGCACACGCTGCCGTCGCGCCGGCGGAAGCGGATGCTGCCGCCGACGATGCGTCCGGCGTCCGGCGGAATCAGGCCCATGATCGACAGGCTGCTGACCGACTTGCCGGAGCCGGATTCGCCGACCACCGCCAGCGTCTCGCCGGCGGCCAGCGAGAACGACACGTCGTCGACCGACTTGACGGTGCCGCGCGCGGTGAAAAAGTGGGTCTGTAAATGCTCGACTTCAAGCAGCGGGGTTGCACGGTTCATCAAAGTCCTCGTTCAAAGGTTCTGGCGCAGACGCGGGTCGAGCATGTCGCGCAGGCCGTCGCCGACCATTTGCAGCGACAGCGCCGCCAGCACGATGGCCAGGCCGGGGAAAAGCACCAGCCACATGGCCTGGTCAGAATAATTCTGGCCCGAGGCGATCATCGTGCCCCAGGTTGGCAGCTCGGGCGGTACGCCCAGGCCCAGGAAGGACAGCCCCGCCTCCGCCAGGATGGCGTAGGCGAAAATGAAGCTGGCCTGCACCAGTATCGGCGAGACCGTGTTGCCCAGGATGTGGACGAACAGGATGCGCCAGGTCGGCACGCCCAGCGCGCGCGCCGCCTCCACGTACAGCAGCTCGCGCACCACCAGGGTCGAGGCGCGCACGATGCGCGCCATGCGCGGCGTGTAGACGATGGCCAGCGCCAGCACCACGTTCATCAGCGAAGCGCCGAGGATGGCCAGCAGCGCGATCGCCAGCAGAATGTCGGGCAGCGCCATGAGGGCGTCGACCAAGCGCATGATAGGCGTGTCGAGCCGCGCGAAGAAGCCGGCGCACAGTCCCATCAACACGCCGCAGACGGCGGCGATGGCCACCACCAGCGCGCCCACTGCCAGCGAATAGCGCCCGCCGAACAGCACGCGGGTGAGCACGTCGCGGCCGAATTCGTCGGTGCCGAACCAGTGCGCTGCCGACGGCGCCAGCAGCCGCGCGCCGATGTTAAGCGTGTCCGGCGCGTACGGCGACAGCAGCGGCACGGCCGCCGCCAACACGGTCAGCACGCACAGCGTGACGGCGCCGAAGCGCACCAGCGGGCGTCGTAATAAAGTGGAGATGAATGCTTGCATCCAGTTTCCTTCAGTAGCGCACGCGCGGGTCGATGACCGTGTACAGCAGGTCGATCGCCAGGTTGATCAAGACGTAGATGGCGGCGATGGCCAGCAGCGCGCCCTGGATCACCGGATAATCGCGCCGCAGCACCGCCGATACCACCAGGTTGCCCACGCCGGGCAGCCCGAACACGGTTTCGGTGATCACGGCGCCGCCGATCATCAGCGCGGCGGTCAGTCCGACCACGGTGACCACCGGAATCAGCGCGTTGCGCAGCGCGTGGCGCAAAATCACCGCGCTTTCGCGCACACCCTTGGCGCGCGCCGTGCGCACGTAGTCGTCCGACAGCACGTCGAGCATCGAGGCGCGCGTGAAGCGGATGATCAGCGCCGAATTGAGCGTTCCCAGCACCAGCGCCGGCAGCAGCAGGTGGCGCAGCCGCTCGGCCAGGCCCGCATCCGGGTCGCCGTAACCGGCCACCGGCAGCCAGCCAAGCTTGACGGCGAACAGCTGGATCAGCATCAGCCCCAGCCAGAAGCTGGGAATGCTCGCGCCCAGCATCGCCAGACCGGTCGCGGCCTGGTCGACCAGGCGACCGCGCCACACCGCCGAGACGATGCCGCACGGGATACCGATCAGACAGGCCAGCGCGACGCCGAACAGGGTCAGGAAAAAGGTCGGCTCGACGCGCTCGGCAAGCGCCTCGGTGACCGGAATCTGCAGGAAGATCGATTGCCCGAGGTTGCCGCGCGCGAGCTCGCCGAGCCACAGGCCGAACTGCACCGGCAGCGGCCGGTCGAGGCCGTACTCGGCGTGCAGCCGGGCGATATCGGCCTGGGTGGCCTGGTCGCCCAGCATCACGGCGGCCGGATCGCCGGGTGTCAGCCGGGTGATGAAAAAGACCAGGGTGGCGACGATGAACAGCACCACCAGCATGCCGGCGAAGCGGCCCAATAAGTAACGCGTCATGGGAGTCATAATGACCTTAAATCCTAGTGCTGAGGTTGGGATCGCCGGCCCGGCGCGGCAAGCCGGGTATTCCAGAAGAACGGCCACGGCGCCGGCGTGTAGCCGTCCAGGCTGGCGCTGGCGGCGGTCAGGCTGTTGAAGGTGCCAAGCTTGATATAGGGCAGCTCGGTGTACAGCAGCGACTGCACCCCGCCCCACAGCGCGGCCCGGGCCGCCGGATCGGCCTCGCGCACGAAGCGGCCGATGATGGCGTCCTTGGCCGGGCCGTGCCAGCCGCCCGGCGCGCCGTCGCCCAGCTGCGGAGGACTGAGCATCGGTTCCGGCAGGAAGGCCGAATGGGTCAGGTACATGTCCCACAGCGACATGTCGTTGCGGCGCGCGATCAAACTGGCCCACTCGACCACTTGCAGGTCGACCTGGAAGCCGGCGCGGCGCAGCTGGTCGGCCATCACCAGCGCCATACGATAGTGGAACTCGTACTGCTTGCTGGTCATGAACTTCAGCGTCTGCCCCCGGTAGCCTGCGCGCGCGGCCAGCTGGCGCGCCCTGGCCGGGTCGGCCTGGCTATAGGCGCCGGTACCGTCGGTCGCATAGAACGGCGAACCCCGGGGGAAATGGTTGGCCTCGGCGCTGTAGAAGCGGGCGTCGCCGAAACCGGCGGCCAGCACCTGGCGCAGGTCGAGGGCGGTGTTGACGGCCTGGCGCATGGCGACGCTGGCCAGCGGTCCCTGCCCGGCATTCAGCACCAGGTAAGGAAAGCCGAACGGCGCGGTGATCAGCGGGCGCAGCGCAGGCTCGCGCGCCAGGCGCGGATAGGCCTCGACCGGCAGCAGATCGGCGAAATGGTATTGCCCCGACAACGCGCCCAGCACCCGCGTATTGGCGTTGGGCACAGGAATGAAACGCAGCTCGGCCAGCAGCGCCTGGCGCCGGCCGGCGTAGCCACTGGGCGGCTCGGCCCGCGCCTGGTAGCCGTCGTAGCGCTTGAGCACGACGTAGCGGTCCGACTTGCGCTGCGCGAAGCGATACGGGCCGGTGCCGACGAACTGCCTGAGCGGCACGCCGATCACTTCCTTGGGCATGATGGCGGCAAAGCCGGTCGGCAAGGCCAGTTGCGCCAGCAGCGGCGCGTAAGGCTGGCGCAACAGCAATTCCACGTGGTACGGTCCGGTCGCGCGGACGGCCAGCACCTCGGCGCTGGTGGTCTTGCCGCGCGGCGTCATATCAAGCCAGCGGCGCAGCGAGGCAACCACGTCGTCCGCCTCCATCGCCTTGCCGTTGTGGAAGCGCACGCCCTGCCTGAGTGTGATGGTGACCCGCTTGCCGTCAGCGGAGATCTCCGGCAGCGACGTCGCCAGCATCGGCGCGATGCGCCAGTCGGCGTCGAAGGTGTACAGCGGCTCGTAGACGTGCTGCATGATGACGCCGACCAGGTCGGCGGTCGACGCCATCGGGTCGAGCGTCTGCGGCTCGCCGACCATCGCCAGGTTGACGGCGCCGCCCGCCGGAGCGGCGCGCACGGTTGCCATCATCGACAGCATTAACAACGCGACCAGCCACCGCCGCCAGGATGAATAAAATCTCATTTATTTAATCTCATGTATTCATGCTCTATATAAAACCCGATATTAAATATAGGCGAAACAAAACCCGGATTTAATATCTGAATAAATTTCCGATATTTAATTCCAATGCCGTTTATTATGAAATATAATAAATTTCCATTCACCGTTTTAGATAAGGAGCTTTCTATGGCATTTGCAGAATATCTGGGTAACGAACGCAATGGCGCCGGCGGACAGGCGCTGCCATTCTCGCCCGCCGTACGCGCCGGCGACTTTGTATATATCTCCGGCCAGGTGGCGATGGGCGACAACGGCGAGATCGTCCCCGGCGGCATCGAGGCGCAAACACGCCGCACCATGGAGAACGTCAAGCAGGCGCTGAGTCTCGGCGGCTGCGGTCTCGACGACGTCATCAAATGCACGATCTGGCTCGACGATCCGCGCGACTTCTGGTCGTTCAACCGCATCTATGCCGAATACTTCCCGAACAACAAACCTGCGCGCTCGACCACCCAAGCCAAGCTGATGGTCGACGCCAAGATCGAAATCGAAGCGATCGCCTACCGCCCGCAGGGCTGATCCGACGACGGCCCGCCGCCATAGCGGCCGGGCCGCAAACACCGGGGCGCGCACGGCCGGCAAACTAGCGCCCCGCCACTGGCGAACGACTTGCCAGCAATTGGGCCACCGCGTCCACCACCTGCAACTCAGTGCCGGCCGCCGGCAGCCTGGCGGCGGCGATGGCCGCGCTGGCGGCCTCGCGCCCGGCGGCGTCGAGTCCGGTGCCGCCGTCCAGCAGCGCCAGCGCGGTCTCGGCAAGCGCCTTCAGCCGTTGTGACAGCGCCGCCACCGGCTTCAACTGCGGCGAGGCGCGCACCAGCGCCGGCATGCGGGCGTCGTTGGCGATCCACAGCGCCAGCATGGATCGCAAGCGGTCGCGCTCGGCGCCGTCGCCATCGGCCAGATAACGCCGCATGGACTCGTTGAAGCGACGCGCGTCGCGCGGGTCGCGGTTGGCGGCGTCGGCAAAGCCGGACAGCGGCGAGGTGACAAAATGCACATCGTGATTCTGGTTGCGCCCGCGACCCTTGAGCGGCGCCGCCACGTCGAGCAACACGTGCAGCGGCGCCGGATCGCCAGCACCGCCGGCCATGCTGCGGGCGATCACTTCCCTGCTGCTCAGATGGGTCAACCCGAGTTCCTCGAGACGAACGCTGGTCAGCTCGAGACGGCGGTACATATCGTCCAGGTCGCGCACGTGCGCGGGCGACCACAGGCGCTCGGCGATGGCGGCCGTCACGGGCCAGATGCGCGAATCGACGTTTTGCGCGTTGACCATTTCGCTCCACATGGTCGCTTCGCCGCCCAGGATGCGGCGCAACTGGTCGGCGGGCAGATCCTTCCCTTCCGGCAGGACCGGATCGGCCAGATAATGTTCCGCGACCGGGTGCATCAAATCGATATAAAAACCTTTGGACATCAGCGCGGAATATCCCATGCCCGTGGTTTTGAATAAGGAAGCTTTATCGAGCCAGATCTGCACCAGCGCCGACGATGGCAATCCCGGATTAAGGATTTCCTCCCATCCGATGATTTTCCGCTGTTGCCGGTCGGTGCTCTTAAACAGGCGCCGATTAAAATACGCCTGCAACGCGTGATTATCGGCGATGCCGTTTTTCCTCATGAACGCCTGAATCGCCGGATTCTCGCGCCAATCCTTGCCGTCACGGTTTTCGTCGCCGCCGATATGCACGTATTCGTCGGGGAACAGCGGCAGGATCTCGGCAAAGAAGCGGTCGAGGAAGCGGTAGGTGGTGTCGCGCGTCGGGTCCATCACCGGATCGGCGACGCCGAACGCCGTCCACGGCACATAGCGTTCGCCGGGTCGGCTGCCCAGTTCCGGATAGCCGGCCAGCCAGGAGGTGGCGTGGGTCGGCACGTCGAATTCCGGCACCACGCGGATGCCGCGCTCGGCCGCGTAGGCGACGATCTTGCGGATGTCGGCGTGGGTGAAATACTCACCGTTGGAGAACTGCTGCAGTTTCGGGAACGTTTTGCTCTCGATACGGAAGCCCTGGTTGTCGGTCAGGTGCAAGTGCAGCACGTTCATCTTGACCGCCGCCATGGCGTCGATGTTGCGGGTGATGACCTCGACCGGCATGAAGTGGCGCGCCACGTCGACCATCAGGCCGCGCCAGACGAAACGCGGCGTGTCGCGGATGTCGATGTGGGGGAAATAATAGCCGTCGGCGTCGTTCGTCATCAGTTGCAGCAGCGTTTCGAGGCCGTGCAAAGCGCCGAGATCGGTCGGGGCGCGCAGCACGATGCCCGCATCATCGACGCGCAAGGTATAGGACTCATCCTCGCCGCTGGTGAGCGCACCGACGCGGCCGACTTCGATCCGCAGCGTGGCGCCCGGCTTGACGCCGGTCGCCGGCATACCCTCGGTGAAGAACAGCTGCGCGCGGCCGTCGAGCCGGCGCAACAGGCGCGTGGCGCCCGCATACAGGCGCGGCGTGGCGGGCGCGGCGAAGCCGATGCTGAACGAGCGGTCGAGACGCAGCGCGCCGGGCGCGGTTTGCCATTGCGCCGGCACCGGCATCAGGTTCAGGGTGGGCGCCGGTTGTGCGGACGCCGGCGCCAGCAGCGCCAACCAGCCGCAGGCGGCGGCCAAGGTCAGTTTCAATAAGTGATAACGCATTGTTCCCCTCATACTATGAAGGCGGCCCCGCGTCGGCGCCGCCTGACCTGCTCGCCGCCGTCAGAAGCGGTACATCGCCGAGAACTGCCATTGGCGACCGAACAGCGGACGTCCGATCACGACGTTGTCGCCATTGGTGCCGTGGACGTTACCTTCGGTCAGACCCAGCTCGTTGGCCAGATTGTTGCCAGTCAGACGGAACTCGAGCTTGCTGCCCACCGTCAGGATCACCCCCGCGTCCACCGTGTGGTAACTCGGCAGCACTTGCAGGTTTTGCTGGTCCGAGAAGCGCGAGCCAACCTGCGTATAGGTGCCGTACAGGCGCAGCGAGGCGTCCTCGAACGGGATGTTATAGCTCGGCGTGACACGGAACTGGCTCTTCGGCTGGCGGATCAGCGTGTTGCCGCTGATGCCGGGATAGGCGACCGGGTCGTAGTTGTAATACTCCGACTTTTGCACGTTGCCGGTCATTGCCAGCTGGAAGTTGCGGAACGGGCGCAGCGCCAGTTCGTACTCGATGCCGCGCGCTTTGGTGTTGCCAGTCGTGTTGCCGACCACGCCGTTGACCGTGGTCTGGCTCAGGAAGTAATTGGCGAAGTCGTTCTTGAACAAGGTGACGTAGGCGCTGTAGTACGGAGTGGCGGTCTTGAAGCCGACCTCGAACTGGCGCACGTGGGTGACCGGTGGCGGTGAGGCCGGATCGGTACCGCGCAGTTGCGCCGAGTCCGGCGTGGCGCCGCCATAGCTCTCGTTGGCGAACACGCTCATGTCACGCCCCAACTTGTACATCCCGCCGAACTGGAATGCCCGCACGTTGAAGGTGTCGTTGTACGACTTGGTGGAGGTGGTCACGGCCGAGAAATCGCGCATGCCGGCGTTGTAGACGTTGAGCGCGTTGGTGCCGAGCGTGGTGATGCCGGCCGTCTTGATCGCGGCGTCGAGATTGGTGTGCTCGAGGCGCGCGCCAAAGTTGACGGTGGCCTTGTCGTTGATGGCCCACTCGTCGTGGACGAAGCCGGCGACCACGTCGGAGCTGCCGTTGACCGTGATCAGCTGCCCCGGGCCGCTGAAGTATCCGTTGCTGCTCAACACCGCGCCGTTGTCGAGCGTGAGGTTGATCGGGCGGCCCTGGTGGGCCACTTCCTGCAGGAACAGGTTGCCGCTGTTGTAGCGGTTGAAGTTGGAAAAACTGGAGAAGTAGACGCCGGCGGTCAAGGTGTGGCCGGCAACGACCTCCTTGGTGGCCTGGAACTGATTCGAGAACGAGTGGAAATCGTGGTTACCGATCTGCATCGAGTTCTGGATCACCTGCTGGTTCGGGTCGACCGCCAGGCCGCTGTCGACATAGGTCGCCAGGCCGGACGTGGCCAGCTTGCCGCCGGCGGCCGCCACCACCGTCGGCTTGGCGTTGGTGGCGGCGATCTGGCTGCGGATGAAGTCGCCCATGGTCACCGGCACGTTGCCGGCCACCACCGCGATGATCGGCGAGTTGGCGTCCAGATAGCTGGCCTTGTCGCTGAGGGCCCAGCCGTTGACCTTCTGGTTGAAGTCGAAGCCGACCAGGGTTGCTTTCAGGCCGCGCCCGCGTTCGAGGTCGTCGGTCATGCCGCCCGGCGGCGCGATCTGGCGGATCAGGTTGCTCTGGAAGGTGGCGGTGAGCGGATCGAAGCCCGGATACGGGCTGATTTTATGCGTCACCGGGTCCTGGTAGACCGGCACGCCGGTAAAGGCGGAGTCGTTCTCGTCGGTGCTGCGCACGTACACGGTCAGGCTGCCGTCCTGCAACTTGCGGGTCAACGTGGCGCTGACCTGGCCGCCGACGACGGCCGGGAAGCCGGAGTCGCGCACGCCGTGGCTGGTCTGGTAGTAGCCGCCCAGCGTGCCGTTCCAACCGTCGGCGATCTTGCCGCCGTAGTAGAAATCGGCCCGGCGGGTCTGGCCGGTGCCGACCGTGGCGCGGATGCTGCCCTCGGGCTCGTCGCCGCCGGTTTTCAGGATCCAGTCCATCGTGGCGCCGAACTGCCCGTTCGACAACAGCGGGCTGGGGCCCCCACGCAAGACTTCGACGCGCTCGATGGTGTCGTCGCGGCGGAACAGGCCGTCATTGGTCAGCAGCGAAGCCTTGGGGAAGATCGGCGCCCCGTTGACCGACATCGTGATGTAAGGCATAGACCCGGACGACGGGAAGCCGCGAATCTGCACGTTGGCGCCGGACGCGCCGGCGGTCGATTCGACGTAGATGCCAGGAACGATCTTGAGCAGGTCGGCGGTGCCGGTGGTGTTGGCCTGCTTGATCTGTTCCTCGGTGGCGGTGGTGATCGAGAAGGCCGTGTCGAGCTTGCGCTTGGCGCCGCCGCCGGCCACGCCGGTGACCACCACCTGCTGGACTTCCGATTTGACGGCGGCTTCCTGCGCGTTTGGTGGTTGCGGCTGGGTCTGCGTCTGGGGCTGGGATTGTGGCTGGGGTTGCGACTCTTGTTGTGACGCCGCCGGCTCTACGGTGGCGCTTTGCTGTGCGTGGGCCTGCGCGGCCAAGGTCTGGATGGCCAGCATGATCGACGACAGCAAAAACTTGTTGGTGTTGGTCATTTGCTTCCTCTGGATTTCGGCCGACTCGACTAACCTGGCCAATTTGTTGTGGAGATCAAAGATTACTACAACAAGCTCGACTATTCCACTATTCCGTTTGCTATTCCGTAATTGTGTAGTGTTAACACATCAACCATATTAAAGTGCTTTCCGGAACTAACTAAAACCGGGGCAAAAAAAAGCTCCCCGCGAGGGGAGCCTGGTCAGCAAGAAGGCGACGTCGTCAGGGTTGCGGGTTCACCCGCTCGATCTTCGAGTGCAGCTTGTTCAGCGCCGACAGGTATGCCTTGGCCGAGGCGACGATGATGTCCGGATCGGCGCCGACGCCGTTGACGATGCGGCCCTCCTTCGACAGCCGCATCGTCACCTCGCCCTGCGACTGGGTGCCGGTGCTGATGGCGTTGACCGAGAACAGCACCAGTTCGGCGCCGCTGCCCACTTCCGATTCGATGGCGTTGACGGTGGCGTCGACCGGGCCGTCGCCCTTGCCCTCCGAGGTGTGCTCTTCGCCGTCGATGAAGAACACAACCCTGGCGTTGGGCGTCTCTCCGGTGTTCGATTGTTGCGACAGCGACGCGAAGCGATAGAACTCGCTCTCCTGCGACTGCTGTTCGTCCGAGACCAGTGCCAGGATGTCCTCGTCGAAGATGTCGGACTTGCGGTCGGCCAGCTCCTTGAAGCGAATGAAGGCGGCGTTGACTTCGGCCTCCGATTCCAGGTCGATGCCCAGCTCCTGCAAGCGCTGCTTGAAGGCGTTGCGGCCGGACAGCTTGCCCAGCACGATCTTGGTGGCGGCCCAGCCGACATCCTCGGCGCGCATGATCTCGTAGGTCTCGCGCGATTTGAGCATGCCGTCCTGGTGGATGCCGGAGGCGTGCGCGAACGCGTTGGCGCCCACCACGGCCTTGTTGGGCTGCACGGCGAAGCCGGTGATCTGCGACACCAGCTTCGACGCCGCCACGATCTGCGTGGTGTCGATGCCCACTTCCAGGTTGTAGTAGCCGCCGCGCGTGCGCAGCGCCATCACCACCTCCTCCAGCGCGGTATTGCCGGCGCGTTCACCGAGGCCGTTGATGGTGCACTCGATCTGGCGCGCGCCGCCGATCATCACGCCGGCCAGCGAATTGGCCACCGCCAGCCCAAGGTCGTTGTGGCAGTGGACCGACCACACGGCCTTGTCGGAGTTGGGAATGCGTTCGCGCAGGCGCCGGATGGTTTCGCCGAAGATCTCCGGCACCGCATAGCCGACGGTGTCCGGGAAGTTGATCGTGGTGGCGCCTTCGGCGATCACGCCTTCCAGCACGCGGCACAGGAAATCCTCGTCCGAGCGACTGCCGTCCTCCGGGCTGAATTCGATATCGTCGGTGTGATGACGGGCGAAGCGCACCGCGTTGCGGGCCTGCTCCAGCACCTGCTCCGGCAGCATGCGCAGCTTCATCTCCATGTGCAATTTGGAGGTGGCGATAAAGGTGTGGATGCGTTTGCGCTCGGCCGGGGCCAGCGCCTCCGCGGCGCGGGCGATATCGCGGTCGTTGGCGCGCGAGAGCGAGCAGATGGTCGATTCGCGCACCACCGAGGCGATCGCCTTGATCGATTCGAAGTCGCCTTGCGAGGCGGCGGCGAAACCGGCTTCGATGACATCGACCCGCAAGCGCTCGAGCTGCTTGGCGATGCGGACCTTTTCATCCTTGGTCATCGACGCTCCGGGCGATTGCTCGCCGTCGCGCAAGGTGGTGTCGAAGATGATCAGGCGGTTGGATGAGTTGTTCATAGTAGCTCCGTTGCTGTGGCTGCGTTGCTTGAAAATGCTCAGGGCCTACCGCCCGTGTGTTGAGACCCCGTTTAGCGACGTTCGCTCGGGTCGTCGCTGTCGATCTCGGTCTGGATCAGGCTCACCGGCTTGCCCTTGGCAAGCCGCCACACCAGCACCGCGTAACCGGACAGGCCATACGCGATAAAGATCGGGAACAGCACTTTCGGCGGATCGATCGACACCAGCGCGAACACCAGGGCGATCAGGAACACGGCGATGAACGGCACCGATTTGCGGAAGTTGATGTCCTTGAAGCTGTAGAACGGCACATTGGTCACCATCGACAGGCCGGCAAAGATGGCGATGCCCCACGAGATCCAGCGCAACTCCAGGCCGGAGACTTCCTGGTCGACCATCAGCAGGATGAAGCCGGCCAACAGCGCGGCGGCCGACGGCGACGGCAGACCCTGGAAGAAGCGCTTGTCGACCACCTCGATATTGGTGTTGAAGCGTGCCAGGCGCAGCGCGGCGCCGGCGCAGTAGACGAAGGCGGCGATCCAGCCCAGCTTGCCGAGCCCGCGCAGCGACCATTCGTACATCACCAGCGCCGGCGCGGCGCCGAAGGAGACCATGTCCGACAGGCTGTCGTACTGGGCGCCGAATTCGCTTTGGGTATTGGTCAGGCGGGCCACGCGGCCGTCCAGGCCGTCGAGCACCATGGCGATGAAGATCGCCCAGGCCGAGTGTTCGAATTTCTGGTTCATCGCCATGACGATGGCGTAGAAGCCGCAGAACAGCGCGGCGGTGGTGAAGGCGTTCGGCAGCAGGTAAATCCCCCGGTGACGCGGCCGGTCGAGGCCCTCTCCCCTGGCGCGGCGCGCAAACCGGCTGAAGCGCGACGTCTTGGGCAGTTTGGCTTGAGCGGCGACGTTTTTAGCGCGGCGGCGGGGAAAGTTCGGCATAGGGTTCCATTCTCATTATGTGGTCTTGCTGCGCCATCATTATAGAGGAGCCGACAATAAAAAAGGGGGATGGCGCCCCATCCCCCTATTCTGCACAAGTTTGCTTATTTGAAGCGCACTTTGCCGACCAGATGCATCTGCAGGGTGGTTTCACCCGGCTCGAAGCTCGGCTCGGCGATCTCGGCGCTGTCAGCCATCTTGGCGCGCATCATCATCGGCGCCGGCGCCTGGGCGCGCTCCTGCGCGTAATTGCCCGAACCTTCGAAGTCGACCGTATCGAGCACGGCGTCGCCGACCTTGCGGCCCATGGCGTTGGCGATCGAGTTGATGCGCTCGTTGAGGTTTTTATAGGTCGCGGCGATGCGCTCGTCGTCGAGCTTTTTGGTGGTTTCCGGCGTCAGGCCGAACTGCAGGCCGTTCAGCGTCAGCACCTTTTGGGCGGCGGCCACGGTTTTCGGCAGCTTGTCGAGGCTGGTGGTGGTCACTTCCAGATACTGGCCCACGCGCCAGGCGGTTGGCAGGCGCTGCTTCGGCATCTGGCCGTTCGGCAGCGGACGGTCCTCCGGATAGACCGGATAGGTGTAATAGCCCTGCGTCTTGAGCTTGGCTTGCGGATCGGCGGCCTTGACGAGGTCGACGCCCTGCTTCATCTTCTGGTTCACGCGCGAGGCGGCGGCGGCTTTGTCCTTGTCCTGCTCTTCGACCGCCAAGGTAGCAACGACCTGATCATTGACGTGTTTGACTTCGCCAAAGGCCGGGACCACGACCAGCGTGCCGGTGGTCGGCAGCGCGTCGGCCGGCGCGGCGTGCGCGGCAAGTGCGAAGGAAACGGCGGCGGCTGCGGCGAGATTTTTCATTACGGTCATTGCGGACTCCAAAGTTGAGATTACGACAAGCCGAACTCTACCTGAATTTAACCGGGAGACCTGTAAGACATGGTGAGTGTTTGTAACATTTCCCAAAATCACTGGAACCATGGCCGGAAAGCCTGATCCCGCGTTGTGCCGGTTCGGCGCGCGGGATCGAATGCTATTTATCTAGCGAGCAAATTTGAAGGCCGCACGCACTTCGTTCACAAAATGCGCCGGCTGCTCCATCGCCGCGAAATGTCCGCCTTGTTCCAGCTCGTGGAAATGGACGAGATTGGCAAATCGCCTTTCCGCCCAACGCCGCGACAAACGCAACTGCTCGCCGGGGAACATGCTGATCGCCGCCGGCGTCTGCATGGGCGCGTTGGGCATGCCACCACGCTGCATGGCCTGCATGTTTTCCCAATACAGCCGCGCCGAGCTCGCGCCCGTGTTCGGTAGCCAATACATCATGATGTCGTCGATCATCTCATCGAGGTCGAGTACTTGCTCGGCGTTGCCGTCGCTGTCGGAGACATCCTGGAACAGCGCATAGATCCAGGCGGCAAGTCCGACCGGCGAATCGGCCAGGCCGAAGCCCACCGACTGCGGCCGCGTACTCTGCAGCTTGAAGTAGCCCGAGTATTGCTGGTCGTAGCGCTGGGCGTCGTCGAGCATGCGCTGCTCGGCCGGCGTCGCTTCCGCCCGTTCCTGTTCGGTGGGCTGGAACATCACCATGTTCAGATGAACGCCAACCAGCCCCGGGGGCGCCTTGTAGCCTAACGTCGTGGTGATGGCCGCGCCCCAGTCGCCGCCCTGCGCGGCCCAGCGGTCGTAGCCGAGGCGCCGCATCAATTCGGTCCAGGCGTCGGCGATGCGATTGATATCCCAGCCGGTGGCGGTTGGCTTGTCCGAAAAGCCGAACCCCGGCAGCGACGGGATCACGAGATGAAACGCATCACTTGCCTGCCCGCCGTGCGCCACCGGATCGGTCAACGGACCGATCACATCGCGGAACTCCAGCACCGAACCGGGCCAGCCGTGCGTCAGCAACAGCGGTACGGCATTCGGTTCCGGCGAGCGCACGTGGAGAAAGTGGATGTTCAAGCCATCGATCTCGGTACGGTACTGGCCGAAGCCGTTCAACAACGCTTCACAGCGGCGCCAGTCATAGCCGTTTTGCCAACGCTCGACCAGCGCCTGCAGCTTGGCCAGACGCGGCCCCTGGCTGTTGTCTGCAACAGTTTCGGCGTCCGGCCAGCGGGTGCCGGCGAGGCGCCGGCCAAGGTCGTCGAGCTCGACGTCGGGGATCGACAAATGAAACGGGTGGATGGCTGTGGACATGAGGTTTCCTAGTTGTGCTACGCTGGCAACCGGCGCAAGCTGGTAAATAAATAAACTGAACTGGCAAGTCTAGTTTAACAGCTTTCTTTCAAATTTGTACATTGATTCATGTTGAAGAGGACGGGTGTGGAGTCGGAAGTAGAACAAAAACCAGAACAAAAGCGCGGGCGCGGCGGTCGACCGCCGGCTGGCCGCGAGAGCGATGTCGAAGCGCGCCTGCTGGCTGCCGCGACAAAATTGTTCCTGGAACGGGGCTACGAGGGAACCAGTTGCGATCAGGTCGCGCTGGACGCACGCGCAGGCAAAGCCAGCATTTATGCGCGCTACGCCAATAAACAGGCGCTGTTTTCGGCGGTGGTCGACGCCATGCTGGCGCGCTCGTTCGCGCAGGACGACGTCGCAGCCGAAAAGCCGCTGCGCGAACGCTTGACGGCGGTGGGACTGCGCGTGCTGGCCGATGCGCTGCATCCGGATGCTGTCGCGTTATTGCGGCTGGTCGTGGCGGAATTGCCGCGCTTTTCCCAAGGTGGCCTGCGAGCCAACCAGCTCGTCTGGCAGCCGGGTGTGCGCCGGGTGGCGACAGCGATTGCCCTGCGCGATCCTTCCCGCATCGACGCCGCTATCGCGACTGCCGAACATTTCATCGACATAGCAGTCATGCCGGCAGTCATGCGCGCCATGTTGGGCGAGCCGACCGAACAACTATTGGCGGCTGGTCCGAACCGGATTGCCGACGCCATCGTTGTTCTGACGGCGACCGGCGCGCTGGACGACTGGACCGAGAACCATGGCCCAGTGTCCGGCAATGATTAACCGCAGCCATGAAGAAGAGTCAGACATGATGTTTTCACGCGCCGAAAGACTTCAGGGACCGACATGTCATATCCATTTCTAAGCGACGTGGTCAGGGACTGGACCGGCTACGACGTTCCTCTGCCATTGGCCACCTTTGGACTTTTCGTCGCGCTCGGCGCAGTGGTGGCGGGAGCGTGCTTTCACGCCGAACTGAGCCGTCTGTACGCGGCCCGCAAGATCCGTGGCGCCTGGGTGGACGGCGCCGAAGTGCCGCCGCAGCAAGTGGTTGGCGACTTCATGGTGGTGGTGATGATCGCGGGCGTGGTCGGCGCGCGGCTGTTTCATATTCTGGAGCATACGGGCCAGTTCATAGCCGATCCGATGAGCATGATCTTCACGCGCTCGGGGTTGAGTATTTTCGGCGGACTGATCGTCGGAACCATCGCCGGCATGGCGTGCGTGCGGCGCTGGCGCCTGCCGGTGCGCCCGCTGCTCGACGCGGCCGCGCCGGCCATGATGATCGGCTATGCGATCGGACGCATCGGCTGCCAAGTGTCGGGCGATGGCGACTGGGGAACGGTGGCCAACATGGCGTTGAAGCCCGACTGGTTGCCGACGTGGTTTTGGGCGCAAACCTACGACAACAACATCTTCGGCGAGTTGATCGCCGCACCCGGTGTCTACCCGGCGCCGATCTATGAGACGGCGATGGCGGCGGTATGCTTCCTGGTGCTGTGGGCGTTGCGCCGGCATCCGTTCCGCACCGGCTGGCTGTTTTCGGTGTACCTGATCCTGGCCGGCGCCGAGCGCTTGCTGATCGAACAGATCCGCGTCAATCCGGTGCTGGATTTTCTTGGCGTGCGCGCCACGCAGGCGGAGCTGATCGCCGTCGTGCTGATCGTGCTGGGACTGGTCGGAGCGGTGTTGCTAGGTCAACGCCGTGCCGCCGACGCCAAGCAGCTCAAGCCAGGCTAAGAGAGGAACTGAACTATGTGGTTTAGCCACCCCAAGCCCTTCATCACCAGAGCGGTCGCCATGCAGATGGCCGAGCAGAAAAAACTGCCGCCACCCGATACGACAACCATCATGATCGAGCATGAGGACGTGGCCATGCCCGAGTTACGGCAGCGCTCTGAGACAACGGACGGGGGCGACGCGCCAATCCGCATCAATGTAGCGCTTCGGTTGCGTGAGTATCTGGATTTTCGATGGGCGAGCGCCCAATCGAAGAGAAACAGGATGCGCTTGACGGACAAGCTCACAGGCACGCTTTGGTATTACCTGCGCGCGCGCCATGCGCCGGCGAGCGCGATTGACATTGACGAGCAGCAGATTCGGCTGACAGGCGTTGAAGGCACGTCGGTCTGGAGCTGGCGGGAGGTGCGCGAAGTTCGTCCCTACTCCACCGGCTATTTGCTGCGTCTGGCAGACACATCGATACCGATCCCCTATCGCCTGTTGAATGCCGGTCAACGCGCCCGCTTCAGGGCGATCATGCGAAAGTAGGTCGCCATGGCGCTGGATTTTGCCGGTCAGGTGGTGGTGCGCATACTGCTGGAGGTAATTTGCTACGGCACCGGACGGGTAATCATTCCGGCCCTGTCATTGGGCAGGGCGCGCGTCGACAAGTGGAACGCGCGCAGATACCTCACAACATTTAAATTGTGGTGGCGCGAAGACGGCCAGGTGGTGATCAGCGGCGAAACCGCCGCATTCATCGGCTTTGTGTTCTGGATCGCTGTTGTAGTCGCCTACAACGTTCATCGGTCGGTCGGCTGAATCGTTCTTATGCGCGCCGACCTCGCTTGAAGCTGACCCCTCAGCTTCTACAATATTCTGGTGCTCTTCAACGCTGTCCACATCGTCGCATCATCAGTATGAGGAAAGCCAAGCCGGCTCTGGCCAGCTCTTCCCGATGCGCCTGCTTGTCACCTGGCCTACGTGATGGCTAAGTCCTGCCGGGCGGCCTCCCCGCTCTTGAACAGCAACCATCCCACCAGCGCCAGCACGACCATGACGATAAAGCCGGTGAAGTAGTCATTCACCGGCATCGATGCGCTTTCTGGAAACATGTTGAGGAACTCGTCGCTCATCAGCATGCACGCGATCGTCACGATCATCACAACATTGCAAGCCGAGGTGGAGAGCAGCACCACGCCGGCGTCGCGCTTCCAGTGACGAAAGCGGGTGAACGCCAGTCCTATACCCAGTGCAATCAGCCCGGGCAGCGACGTCCCGGCCAGTATGAGGACTTTTGCAACTCCGGGCAGCCCGCTGAAAAAAGCCATCACGCTGACGACGCTGAACAGGAACCCGGCGATGACGTGAAAAACGATACTCAATACCTTAAGCATTGATGGCCGCTTGCTGTTGCGAGAAGAAGGCGTTGGCTTTCGGGCGATACAGGAAGAAGGCAATGATCGCGACGATGAGCGCGCCCGGTATCAGCATCAGCTTCAGCGGCGACGTCGCCAGGCCGATCACCAGGCCCAGCACGCTCCACGCGATGTACAGCGTGCGTCCCCACGCCCACCCCTTCAACATCGCCACGCCCGACGCCACGGAGATTGCCAGGCCGACGTACAACATCACGTACTGTACGGATAACGGCAACAGGTTCTTGGCCATCAGCTCTTGCGCGACTGGATTGTCGAGGCTGGTGTAACTGGTGACAACGGAAATGAGCGCGGTCGCGATCAGGAACCAGGCGATGATGGAGACGGAGGTGGGACGTTTCATAGTTGGCCGACAAAGTTTATAGTCGGACAATCATACTCGTATGAAACTCCGGAAAATACGCACATTCTCACCAATGCTGCCGTCAACGCAAAAAAGCCGGCTTGCGCCGGCTTTTGTCACGAAGATAAAGCTTAGTTCTTCGATTGGTCGACCATCTTGTTCTTGGCGATCCAAGGCATCATGGCGCGCAGCTTGGCGCCGACTTCTTCGATCGGATGCTCGGCGGTCAGGCGACGACGCGAGATCAAGGTCGGTGCGCCGGCCTTGTTTTCCAGGATGAAGGACTTGGCGTACTCGCCGGTCTGGATGTCTTTCAGGCACTGACGCATCGCGTCCTTGGTGGCCGACGTTACAACCTTAGGACCGGTCACGTACTCGCCGTATTCGGCGTTGTTCGAGATCGAGTAGTTCATGTTGGCGATGCCGCCTTCATAGATCAGGTCGACGATCAGCTTCAGCTCGTGCAGGCACTCGAAGTACGCCATTTCCGGTGCATAACCAGCTTCGGTCAGCGTTTCGAAACCGGCTTTGATCAGCTCGACGGCGCCGCCGCACAGCACGGCCTGTTCGCCGAACAGGTCGGTTTCGGTTTCTTCGCGGAAGTTGGTCTCGATGATGCCGGCGCGGCCGCCGCCGTTGGCCGACGCGTAAGACAGCGCGATGTCAC
This sequence comes from Duganella sp. AC917, assembly GCF_979258245.1. Lineage (NCBI taxonomy): Bacteria > Pseudomonadati > Pseudomonadota > Betaproteobacteria > Burkholderiales > Oxalobacteraceae > Duganella > Duganella sp. AC917. The sequence continues at coordinate 534,850 of NZ_OZ409848.1, read as the reverse complement.
GGGCGATGCCGGACTTGTCCTGGTACACGGCGACCAGGTGCGGCACGCCGCCACCCTGGGTGTAGGTGGCGCGCACGGTGTGGCCAGGGGCCTTCGGTGCGACCATGATCACGTCCAGGTCGGCGCGTGGCACGACTTGGCCGTAGTGCACGTTGAAGCCGTGGGCGAAGGCCAGCACCGCGCCCTGCTTGGCGTTCGGCGCGACGTTTTCGTTGTAGACCTGGGCAATGTTCTCGTCCGGCAGCAAGATCATGATGACGTCGGCGGCCTTGATAGCGTCGTTCACTTCAGCGACCTTCAGGCCGGCTTTCTCGACCTTGTTCCACGAGGCGCCGCCCTTACGCAGGCCGACGGTGACGTTGACGCCCGAATCGCTCAGATTCTGTGCGTGCGCGTGACCCTGCGAGCCGTAGCCGATGATGGCGACGTTTTTGCCCTTGATCAGGGAGATGTCGGCGTCTTTGTCGTAGAAAACTTTCATGATAATTCCTTAGTATTTTTTAAATGAGGTAACAGCGTACGTTTTGGAGCCGTACAAACTTAAACTTTGAGGATGCGTTCGCCGCGTCCGATGCCGGAACCGCCGGTACGTACCGTCTCCAGGATGGAGGCGCGATCGATCGAGTCGATGAACGCGTCGAGCTTGCTCTTGGCGCCGGTCAGTTCGATCGTGTAGGTTTTCTCGGTGACGTCGATGATGCGGCCGCGGAAGATGTCCGCCGTCCGTTTCATCTCTTCCCGTTCCTTGCCGACCGCGCGCACCTTGATGAGCATGAGCTCGCGTTCGATGTGCTGACCCTCGGTCAGGTCCACCACTTTCACCACCTCGATCAGGCGGTTCAGGTGCTTGGTGATCTGCTCGATGATGTCGTCCGAGCCGCTGGTGACGATGGTCATGCGCGACAGGGTCGGATCTTCGGTCGGGGCCACGGTCAACGTTTCGATGTTGTAGCCGCGCGCCGAGAACAGCCCGACGACGCGGGACAGCGCGCCGGCTTCGTTTTCCAGCAATACAGAGATAATGTGTCGCATGTTATAAGTCCTCCGAACCCAGCAGCATTTCAGAGAGGCCCTTGCCCGCTTTCACCATCGGCCAGACGTTTTCCGACTGATCGGTGATGAAGTTCATGAACACCAGCTTGTCCTTCATGCCAAAGGCGTCGCGCAGCGCGCCGTCGACGTCGCCCGGTTTCTCGATGCGCATGCCGACGTGGCCGTAGGCCTCGGCCAGCTTCTCGAAGTTCGGCAGCGAGTCCATGTAGGACTCGGAATAGCGCGAACCATAGTCGATCTGCTGCCACTGGCGCACCATGCCCAGGAAGCGGTTGTTCAACATGATGATCTTCGGCGTCAGATGGTATTGCTTGCAGGTGGCGAGCTCCTGGATGCACATCTGGATCGAGCCTTCGCCGGTGATGCAGGCGACGGTGGCGTCCGGGTTGGCCATCTGCACGCCCATGGCGTACGGCAGGCCCACGCCCATCGTGCCCAGGCCGCCGGAGTTGATCCAGCGCTTAGGTTTGTCGAACGGATAGTACTGGGCGGCCCACATCTGGTGCTGGCCGACGTCGGAGGTGATGAAGGCGTCGCCCTTGGTCACTTCCCAGACCTTCTGCACTACCGATTGCGGCTTGATGACCAGGTCCGACGAGGCGAACTTCAGGCAGTCTTTGCCGCGCCATTCGTTGATCTGCTTCCACCAGTCCTTGACGGCCGGCGCGTTCGGCCTGGCGTCGGTCGCGTCCAGCTGGGCCAGGAACTCGATCAGCACGTCCTTGACGTTGCCGACGATCGGGATGTCGACCTTGACGCGCTTGGAGATCGACGATGGATCGATGTCCACGTGGATGATCTTGCGCGGGTGCGAGGCGAAGTGCTTCGGGTTGCCGATCACGCGGTCGTCGAAGCGGGCGCCGATGGCGATCAGGACGTCGCAGTGCTGCATCGCCATGTTCGCTTCGTAAGTGCCGTGCATGCCGGGCATGCCGACGAAATGCTCGCTCGAGGCCTTGTAGGCGCCCAGGCCCATCAGGGTGTTGGTGACCGGGAAGCCGAGCTTGTCGACCAGCTTGTTCAGCTCGGGCGAGGCATTGGCCAGGATCACGCCGCCGCCGGTGTAGATCATCGGACGTTCGGCTTGCAACAGCAGCTGGACCGCCTTGCGGATCTGGCCCGAGTGGCCCTTGTCGACCGGTTTGTACGAACGCATCTCGACCTCTTTCGGGTACGAGTACGTCGTCTTGTGCATCGAGATGTCCTTCGGGATGTCGACCAGCACGGGGCCTGGACGGCCGGTGCGGGCGATGAAGAAGGCTTTCTTGACGGTTTCCGCCAAATCCTTGACGTCTTTGACGAGGAAATTGTGCTTGACCACGGGGCGGGTGATGCCGACCGTGTCGCATTCCTGGAAGGCATCCTGGCCGATGGCGTGGCTAGGCACCTGGCCCGAGATCACGACCATGGGAATGGAATCCATGTAAGCGGTGGAAAGGCCGGTGACGGCATTGGTGACACCCGGACCGGACGTGACCAGCGCGACGCCAACCTTGTTCGAACTGCGCGAGTACGCGTCGGCGGCGTGGACCGCGGCCTGCTCGTGACGCACCAGCACGTGTTGGAATTTGTCTTGCTTGAAGATGGCGTCGTAGATATACAGCACGGCTCCGCCGGGATAGCCGAAGACGTGTTCCACGCCCTCTTCCGCCAGGCAGCGCACGAGTATTTCCGCGCCGGTGAGTTGACCGTTTTGGCCACCAGATTGTTGTGACGATGCTTCGGTGTTCATGAAACATTCCTTTCAAGGTCCATTGGAGATTGATCGGATGCTCTTCCCTCGCGAAGTATGCCTGCCCCTACAGCTTTGCCCAGCTTCCCTTTGTCATGCGGTCACACAAGCCTCTTCCGCCAACCGTAGTGACGTGCAAAGCTGCGCTCAACGCAAATATCGTTCTGCCGGATCCTTCTGTAGCGGTTGTGCGTACCTCTCGCGCTTGTGGCACGGGTTAGAGCAAACTGCCTACATATGAAAGCGCGTCGTGTCGATGGCGGCGTTGTGTGCCTGCTACGACAAGACCATACAGCTTCGGGGTGTTCAAAGCGTCCCATACGGTACACCTTGGGCACCCGTTTCGGCAAGGAATAATTGGACAATGACCGGTAAAAAGCCCGTTACAGGTGCAAAAATCCGGTGTTTTGACGTAAAACGGTGCAAGCCATGCCAATTTTTGCTAGCATGCGCTCAGTTCGCAAATCGTCGCCAGCTAGCAACATTAACAACAATCAGCAGCAATTGCGCCTATCGCCGGTGACCCGGCAGCACATCACCCAACGCATGGCCACAGACAAAGAATTATCCGACTTTCTCGAAAACGTCGAGCGGCGCGCCTTCAAACAAGCCGTCTACGCGGTACGCAAGGACGAATCGGCCCTGGACATCGTGCAGGACGCGATGATCAAGCTCGCCGAGAAATACGGCGACAAGCCGGCCGCCGAGCTGCCGATGCTGTTCCAGCGCATCCTGCAGACCACCATCCTCGATTACTTCCGCCGCGAAAAGGTCCGCAACACGTGGGTCAGCCTGTTTTCGAACATGGCGCCGTCCGGAGAAGGCGGCGACGACTTTGATATACTGGAATCGTACGCGGCCGAGGACGGCACCGAGGCCTCCGAATCGAGCGCCGACAAGGTCGAACGCCAGCAAATGCTGGCCCTGATCGATGCGGAGGTACAAAAGCTTCCGGCGCGTCAACGAGAAGCGTTCCTTATGCGTTATTGGCAGGATATGGACGTGGCTGAAACAGCCGAAGCAATGGGATGTTCCGAAGGGAGCGTGAAGACGCATTGCTCGCGCGCAACACACACTCTCGCCGAGTCGCTCAAAGCCAAGGGAATTAAACTATGAATACCGATGAACTGAACTTCGCCTACAAGGTGCGGCACGCGCTCAACGAGCGGCTCGACGATTTGCCAGCGTCCACCACGGACCGTCTGGCGCAGGCGCGACAGATGGCGCTGGCGCGCAAGAAGGCGCATGTCGAGGTGCCGATGAGCGTGCGCGTGGCCAAAACGGAGATGGCCACCGCCGGCGGCTTCCTGTCCGGCGGCTTCGGCTGGCTGGGCCGCATGGGCGTGGCCGTGCCGATGCTGGTGCTGGTCGCCGGCCTGACCGGCATCTACCAATACGAGCAACAGCAGCGCATCGCCGATCTGGCCGAACTCGATGCTGCCGTCTTGTCCGATGAATTGCCGCTGTCCGCCTACCTGGACCATGGCTTTAACGCCTACCTGACCCAGAGCGAGCAATAAGTATGGCATTAAGCGGTCGGGCAAAATGGGGCGCCGCTGCGGCGGCGCTGGTAGCGGTAGCAGCGGCCGGCGCGATCTGGATGGGCAACCAGTCCGGCGCGCCCGTGCTCGCCTCCCTGCCCACGACCGCGAGCGCTGGCGAGGTGCCGCCTGAAAAAACCCTGTGGAAAGACCTGACGCCGGCGCAACAGCAGGCGCTCGAGCCGCTGGCCGGCGAGTGGGACACGATGGAACCCATCCGCAAACAAAAATGGCTGGGCATCGGCAAGCGCTACGCGTCGATGAAGCCGGACGAGCAAGTCCGGGTGCAGGAACGCATGCGCGAATGGGTCAAAATGACCCCCGAAGAACGGCGCCAGGTGCGGCAGAACTTCGCGCGCGCGCAAAAACTCGACCCGTCTCTGAAATCGACCCAGTGGGAATCGTACCAGCAGCTGTCCGACGAGCAGAAGAAGGCCCTGGCGGCCAAGTCGCCGAGCAAAAAGCAGGTGGCCAACCTGCCGACGCCGTCCCAAAGCAAGATGAAGATGCCGGCGCCGATCAAGCCGGGCGCGCCGACCACCGGTACGACTGCCGGCACCGCCGCGCCCGCCGCAACGGCGCATCCGCCGTGGATCGATCCGGCCACCGGCGGCCCGCTGCCGAACGCCTCGAACATCGCGCCGGTGATCTCCGCGCCCGCAGCTGCTGCTCCAGCAGCGGCTCCGGCGCCCGCCGCCGCGCCAACCGCCCCCACCGCACCAGTGACCGCGCCGCCGGCGCCGGCCGCCGACAATGCAAAATAGCGCTGCGCCAAACCTGCCGGCCGTGACACGACCGACCATCAAGCGCCGCTTGGTGTCGATGGTGTACGAATGCCTGTTGGGGTTCGCGGTGCTGTTCCTTCCCTTCCTGATATTTGAAATGATCACCGGCGCCAGGCACACGCCGCTGATCGAACACATGCGCCAGGTGCTGGCGTTTGTCGTGCTTGGCCTGTACTTCATCCACCAGTGGAGCCGCGACGGCCAGACGCTGGCGATGAAAACCTGGCGGCTCAAGCTGGTCCGTTCCGGCCACGCGCACGTGTCGCCCAAAACCGCCGCCGTGCGTTATTTGCTGAGCTGGATGTGGGTGCTGCCGGCGCTCGTCGTCAGCCTGGCGCTGGACCTGCACCGCTGGCAGGCGCTCGGCGCGGTCGGGGCCGGCGTTCTGCTGTGGTCGCTCACCGCCTTCCTCGACAAGGACCGTCAGTTCCTGCACGACAAACTGAGCGGCACGCGGCTGGTGCAGTTGCCGGCGCCGGAAAAGAAAAAGAAGACCGCGCCGGCGGTATAATTTTCGCAATCTTCTGTGGCAGAATGAGGATTCCGCCACTAGGAGATAAGATGACCAAGTTAGTCCGCCTGATGTACGGGGCCGCCCTTGCCCTGACCGCTACCGCCGCCCTGGCGCAAAAGCCCGTTCCACCCGCTCCCGTCGCCAAGGTCGTGCCCGTCACGGACACCTACTTCGGCGAAGCCATCGTCGACCGCTACCGCTGGATGGAGAACGACAAGGACCCCGACTGGTTGCCTTTCCTGAAACAGCAGAACGCGCACGCGCGCGGCGTGCTCGACGCGCTGCCCAAGCGCGACGTGCTGTTGAAGCGCATCGAGCAATTGTCCGGTGACGTGGCGGCGCCGGCGCGCGTGCAAAAGGCCGGCAGCCGCATCTTCTACCAGCAGCGTCCGGCCGGCGCCAACAATTTCAAGCTGTTCGTGCGCGACGGCATGAACGGCAAGGAGCGCGTGCTGGTCGATCCGACCAAGCTCGACACCAAGACCAGCCACTACTCGCTGGACTGGTGGCAGCCATCGCCCGACGGCAGCAAACTGGTCTACGGCGTGTCGAAGGACGGCAGCGAGGATTCCGTGCTGCAGATCATGGACGTGCGCACCGGCGCCATCCTCAAGGAGCGCATCGCCGACACGCAGGGCGCCAATCCCAACTGGCTCGACGACAGCTCCGGCTTCTTCTACAACCAGCTCACCGGCAAGGTCAACACGCCGGAACGCTATCTAAATTCGCAGGTGCGCTTCCACAAGCTGGGCGGCAAGCCGGAACGCGATCCCATTATCATGAAGCGCGATCTCGATCCGTCGGTGAAGTATGAAAAAATCCAGTCTCCATACGTGGGCACGGCGGCGCATTCGTCCACCGCGCTGCTGATCCTGGCGGACGTGCGGCCGGAGCAGCGCGTGTTCAGCGCGCCGCTGGCCGACGTCATCAAAGGCAAGGCCAAGTGGCAGCCGGTGGCCGGTTTCGAGGATGAAATCACCGGCATCGATCTGCATGGCGACGACCTGTATCTGCTGTCGACCAAAGGCCATCCGCGCGGACGCCTGCTGAAGACCTCGGCCAAGTCGCCGTCGCTGGAGAAGGCCGCCGAAGTGGTGCCGGAATCGGCGCTGGTGTTGCAGGGTACGGCGCGCGCCAAGGACGGCCTCTACATCCGTGCGATGGACGGCGGCATCAGCAAGCTGCAACGCCTGGGCGACGATGGCAAGGTTGTCGACATCGCCCTGCCCTTCGACGGCACGCTGCGCTCGATCGAAGCCGACGCGGACTCGCCAGGCGCGCTGTCCATCCTGTCGGGCTGGCTCGAACCGGCCGGCATCTGGAGCGTGGGCGCCGACGGCAAAGTGGCCGATACCGGCATCACGCCCAAACCGGCCATCGACACCAGCGGTTACACCACCGAGCGCCGCTTCGCCAAGGCCAAGGACGGCACGCAGATTCCGTATAGCCTGATCTACAAAAAAGGCTTGAAGCTGGACGGCAAGAATCCCGCCTTCATCTCCGCCTACGGCAGCTACGGCGCGGCCGCCTATACGCCATCGTTCGCCAGCCGCGCGCTGGCGCTGGCCGACCAGGGCGCCGTCATCGGTTACGCCAACGTGCGCGGCGGCGGCGAATTCGGCCGCGAATGGCATCGCGCCGGCAAGCTGGAAAACAAACCGAACACCTGGCGCGACCTGATCGCCGTCAGCGAAGACCTGGTGGCCAATCAATACACGGCGCCGGCGCACCTTGCCATCGGCGGCCGTTCGGCCGGCGGCATCCCGATGGGCCGCGCGATGGAAGAGCGTCCGGACCTGTTCGCGGCCGTGGTCTCCGGCGTGGGCTGGCACAACCCGCTGCGCTACGTGGCCGAGCAGAACGGTTACGCCGAGGAGCCTGAATGGGGCGCGATCTCGGACCCGGCAGGCTTCAAGGCGATCAAAAGCATCGACAGCTATCAACAGGTGGTCGACGGCACCAAGTATCCGGCGGTGCTGCTGACGACCGGCGTGACCGATCCGCGCGTGGCGCCGTTCCATCCGGCCAAGATGGCGGCGCGGCTGCAAACGGCCACCGCCAGCGGCAAGCCGGTACTGCTGCGTGTCGACTTCGACGCCGGCCACGGCATGGGCTCGACCCGTGCCCAGCAGGATGCCGAGGCGGCCGATACCTATGCCTTCATCCTGGCGAACACCGCCGCAAACCAGCCGTAAGCGTAGCAAATAGCGCAGCCGTCTGCGCAAGCTCGCTCCCAGTGGGAGCGAGCTGACATGGCGCTACGAGCCCGTCCTATAGTCACCTCCCCCACGCTGCGTTTTAATGTTCAAACGCGCGTGCGGCGGGAAGAACGGCCTGTCACACGCATTGACCCACAACAATTGCGACATTGAGGTGACATGGTGGACTTTGAACTAAAGGAAGTAATGGAGGCGGTCGGACCATCGGCCGCGCTGGCGTTTGCCGCCTGGTTGTTCCTGCAACTGCTACAGCAGCGCTACTCGGCGGCCTACACGCGCTACCGCGAGCTGGTCGATTCATACCGCACCGGACTGGAAGGAAAGCGGCGTGAGATCGTCAAGGAGGAAATCAAGATTTACCGGAAGCGCGTGTTTTACATGATGCACTCGGCGAACATCGGCACAGTGGCCGCCATGCTGCTGCTGGCGGCGCTGGTATGCAGCGGCCTGAACGCCGTCTTCAAGCTCGACTGGCTCAAATTCATCGGTGCGCCCTGCATCATCCTTGGACTGTTGCTGGTGATTCCTGCAGCCGCGATCATCATTGTGGAGAACCTGATGATACGGCGGCCGATCAACGCCGAACTGGACGATCTCGAAGAATTCAACGGGCAACCCGAAGCCGGCCCGGCGCGTGGAAGCGCCGAGCGGCGCGCACAGCCGCGTCCAGACACTACCGGCCACCATCAGCCGGCCCCGCACGGAGCCTGATCAAAAGCGCTCGTGGTCCTGCAGGTAGCGCCACTCGCCCAGCGGCAAGCTGGACATGGCGATGCGGCCGACGCGGATGCGCTTCATCGACACCACACTCAGGCCGACCAGTTTGCACACGTGTTCAATCTGGCCCGGCTTGGGATTTTTCACCGCGAAGCGCAGGCGGTTCTCGTTCTGCCAGCTCACCTTGTTCGGCGCCAGCGGCTTGCCGTTGAACGGCAGGCCGTGATTGAGCAGCGCCAGGCCGTTTTCCATGATGTTGCCGGTGACTTCGACGATGATCTCCTGCTCGATCTTGGCCTGCTCGTCGACCAGCTTGCGGCTGACGCGGAAATCCTGCGTGAACACCAGCAAGCCGCTGGCCTTGGTCTCGAGCGGCGTAGTCAACGTCAGGTTGACCAGGTGGCGCTTGAGGAAGCGCTGGCCCGGCGCGGAGCGGGTCAGCGACTCGGCGTTAAGCAAATGCGCGGCCGGCGAACCGTCCTTGCCCACGCCGCCGTTGGCGCCGACGGGCTTGTGCAGCAAAATCGTCACCGGCACGATTTCCAGCAAGGTCGCGTCGGGCGCCAGTTCGATCTTCTGTTCGAGCGTCACGCGCGCGCCGGCCTCCTCCACCAACACGCCGTCGACCTTGACGTAACCGCCTTCGATATAGAGCTCGGCCTCGCGGCGCGAGCATGGAAGTATCTCGGCCAGGCGTTTGGCCAGGCGAAGGCTGTTATCTGTGGTGCTGTCGGTCATCCGAAAAAATCCCCAAAAACGGTAATGGCGCGATCGATATCGTCGCGCGACGCATCCATGTGCGTGACGATGCGCAGGCGCGGCGACATCGACACGCGGATGCGGGTCAGTTGCAGTACGTCGTTCAATGCACGGCAGGCATCGGCCGGCACATCGACGTAGAAGATGTTGGTCTGCGGCGCGCTGACCTGGATGCCTTTCAGCTTCGACAATTCGCTCGCAAAGTAGGCGGCGTTGTCATGGTCCTCCGCCAGGCGGGCGATGTTGTGTTCCAGCGCGTACAAGCCGCCGGCGGCGATCATGCCGGCCTGGCGCATGCCGCCGCCAAGCATCTTGCGCCAGCGCGTGGCTTCCTTGATCAGCGGTTTGCTGCCGCACAGGATGGAGCCGACCGGCGCGCCCAGTCCCTTGGACAAACACACCGAGACCGAATCGAAGCCCGCCACCGCCGCGCGCGGGCTCACACCCAGCTTGACCGCAGCGTTGCAGATGCGCGCGCCGTCCATGTGCGTGGCCAGGCCGCGTTCATGCGCCAGTATGGTCGCCTGCTTCAGGTAGTCGAGCGGCAGCACGCGGCCGCCGATGGTGTTCTCCAGCGCCAGCAGCTTGGTGCGGGCGAAGTGGAAGTCGTCCGGCTTGATGTAGGCGGCGATGTCGGCCAGCGCCAGGCTGCCGTCGGCCTGGTTGATGATGGGCTGCGGCTGGATACTGCCCAGTACCGCCGCGCCGCCACCTTCATATTTGTAGGTGTGGGCTTCCTGCCCGACCAGATACTCGTCGCCGCGACCGCAGTGTGCCAGCAATGCCAGCAGATTGCTCTGCGTGCCGGACGGCGCAAACAGCGCCGCCTCGTAGCCGAACAAATCGGCGGCATATTCCTGCAGGCGGTTGACGGTGGGGTCGTCGCCGTAGACGTCGTCGCCGACGTCGGCCGCGTTCATCGCCGCACGCATCGCCGCGCTGGGGCGGGTGACGGTGTCGCTGCGAAGATCCAACCAATTTTCTTTCAGATCGCTCATCGTTCCGTCACCCTTTCGTTATTTACTGTTGTTCTAGTTGTTCGGTGAAGAAGCGGTTGCCCATTTCTTGCAAGCCGACCGTTTCAAGCACCTCCCGCAACCGCTCCGACGGCCGTTGGCGCGGCAGGTCTTTGTAGGTGGCGATGATCAGCTCATTCTTCATCGAGTGCTCCCAGCCCACCAACTCGGTCACGTTGACCTGGTAGCCGTGCGCCTCGAGCTGAAGGCAGCGCAGCACGTTGGTGATCTGGCTGCCGAATTCGCGCGTGTGGATCGGGTGGCGCCAGATCTCGGTGAGCGCCGACTTGCCCAGCGACTGGCCCTTGTTCTTCTTGAGTACCGATGCGACTTCCGCCTGGCAGCAAGGCACCAGCACCATGTACTTGGCCTTTTTCTTCAACGCGAACTGGATGGCGTCGTCGGTAGCGGTGTTACAGGCGTGGAGCGCGGTGACGATGTCGATCTGGTCCGGCAGCAGCTTGGACTCGGTCGATTCGGCCACCGACAGCGGCAGGAACGACATGCCCGGGAAGTTGAACTGCTTGGCCAGCTCCTGCGATCGCGTCACCAGCTCCTCGCGGGTTTCGATACCGTAGATATGCGAGCCCTCACCAGGGGTGCCATGCAGCGCCTTGAAGAACAGGTCGTAGATGATGAAACCGAGGTAGGACTTGCCGGCGCCGTGATCGACCAGCGATACGTTGCCCTTCTCGGCCAGCACTTCCTTCAACAGCGGCTCGATGAACTGGTACAGGTGGTAGACCTGTTTGAGCTTGCGGCGGCTGTCCTGGTTCATCTTGCCGTCGCGGGTCAGGATGTGCAGTTCCTGCAGCAGCGCGACGGTCTGGCCTTCGCGGATTTCCGGCATGTTGTCGGCGCCGGTGACGGTGGCACCGATTTTCACGGGTGCGGCCTTCGCTGGCTTATTCTTATTATTGGGCTTCATCGATCCACGCCTGCTGTACCGCTTCAAGGACCTTCTCACCACCGCGCGTGTGGTCGTCGTCGAACTCTTCGAGTTGAACGATCCAGTTGTGCAGATCGGTGAAGCGGATAGTCAGCGGATCGATGTCCGGATGCTTATCGTAGAGCGCTTCCGCGATCGCGGTGATGTCGGTCCACTTCATATCAGTGCCCGCCTTCGCTGGCGTGATTGATGGTGTATTTCGGGATTTCGACGACCAGGTCTTCCTCGGCCACGACGGCCTGGCACGACAGGCGCGACACCGCTTCCAGGCCCCAGGCCTTGTCCAGCAGGTCTTCCTCGGTTTCGCTGGCTTCGCTCAGGGAGTTGAAGCCCTCGCGCACCAGCACGTGGCAGGTGGTGCAGGCGCAGGACTTCTCGCACGCGTGCTCGATGTGGATATCATTTTCCAGCATGATGTCGCACAGGGTTTTGCCGACTTCGGCTTCGACGACGGCGCCGTCCGGGCACAGTTTTGCGTGGGGCAGGAATACGATTTGTGGCACTTGATACCTCTGTTCTGATGGGTTCTTAAACTACCTGGTCGAGCGTCTTGCCGGCCAGTGCGCTGCGCACGCTGCGATCCATGCGGCGCGACGCGAATTCTTCGGTGCCATGGGCCAGCGCCTCGACTGCGGCTTTGACGGCCACGTGATCGGCGGCGCCGGTCTGCGACTGGGCGATCACGTCGCGCACCTGGTTCATCAAAACGTCGACCGATGCGCGTTCGTCGTCCGACAACAGGCCGGCGTCTTCGTCCAGCGCGGACTGCGTCGCCAGGACGATGCGCTCGGCCTCGACCTGCTCTTCGCGCAGCGCGCGGGCGACCATGTCGACATCGGCCGACTTGTACGAATCCTGCAGCATGCGGGCGACGTCGTCGTCGCCCAGGCCATAGGCCGGCTTGACGGTGATCGACGCCTCGACGCCGGAGCGCAGCTCGCGCGCCGACACCGACAGCAAGCCATCGGCATCGACCTGATAGGTGATGCGGATGCGCGCGGCGCCGGCCACCATCGGCGGGATGCCGCGCAGCTCGAAGCGCGCCAGCGAACGGCAGTCGGAGACCAGTTCGCGCTCGCCCTGCAACACGTGCACCGCCAGCGCGGTCTGGCCGTCCTTGAAGGTGGTGAACTCCTGCGCGCGGGCGCAAGGAATGGTCGAATTGCGCGGGATGATCTTCTCGACCAGGCCACCCATCGTCTCGATACCGAGCGACAGCGGAATCACGTCCAGCAGCAACCAGTCGTCGCCCGGCGCGCGGTTGCCGGCCAACAGATTGGCCTGAACCGCCGCGCCCAGCGCGACCACCTTGTCCGGATCGATATTCGCGTGCGGGATGGTGTGGAAGTACTCGCTGACGGCGCGCTGCACATGCGGCATGCGCGTCGCACCGCCGACCATCACCACGCCGTCGACATCGTCGGCATCGACGCTGGCGTCGCGCAGCGCTTTTTTAATCGCGCTCATGGTCTTCGCGATCAGGTGCTTGGTGATCTCCTGGAAGGTCTCGGCGGTGATCTTCAGATGCACTTCCTCGCCCGAGTTCAGGATCGCGTCGACGGTCACTTCGTTCTTGTTCGACAGCAGTTCCTTGGCCTCGCGCGCCTTCACCATCAGGATGGCGGTGTCCTCGTCGGACAGCGGCGCCAGTTTTTCCTGCTGGTGGATGTAGCAGAACAGGCGGTGGTCGAAATCGTCGCCGCCGAGCGCGGAATCGCCGCCGGTGGACAGCACTTCGAACACGCCTTTGCTCAGTTTCAGGATCGAGATATCGAAGGTGCCGCCACCCAGGTCGTAGACCGCGTAGATGCCTTCGGAGCCGTTATCGAGGCCGTAGGCGATGGCGGCGGCGGTCGGCTCGCTCAGCAAGCGCAGCACATTGATGCCGGCAAGTTGCGCCGCATCCTTGGTGGCCTGGCGCTGGGCGTCGTCGAAGTACGCGGGCACGGTGATGACCGCGCCGACCAAGTCGTCACCGAGCGAATCTTCCGCGCGCTGGCGCAGGGTGGCCAGGATCTGCGCGGAGATCTCAACGGGGCTCTTGATGCCGGCGATCGTCTTCAGCTGCACCATACCTGGCGTATCCTGGAAATCGTAAGGCATGTTCTCGGCGTAGGCGATATCGGCCAAACCGCGACCCATGAAGCGCTTGACGGACACGATGGTGTTCTTTGGATCGATGGTCTGCGCGGCCTGGGCCTTGTAGCCGATGTTGGCGTGGCCGTTCGGCAGATAGCGCACCACGGACGGCAGCAGCGGGCGGCCGTCCTCATCGTTCAGCACTTCTGGAATGCTGTTGCGCACGGTGGCGACCAGCGAATTGGTGGTGCCCAGGTCGATGCCCACGGCCAGCCGATGCTGGTGCGGCGCGGTCGACATGCCTGGTTCGGAGATTTGCAGAAGTGCCATGTGATTCAAGCCTTTAATCCGGGGGTCAAGTCTGTCATTCGGACACGGCCTCGGCGCTAGCACCGGCTAAAGGCTGAGCTTGTGTCCGAATGACAGACTTGACCCCGGAGTTTGTTAGTTGTCTTCGATCGCGGTGAAGCTGTGTTCTATTTCGTCTTTGAATTTTTCGAGGAACATCAGCGCGCGCACGCCTTGCGCGGCTTGCTCGTAGTCGTCGGCGTCGATCTGCTGTTCGATCTCGGCCAGGCGCTCCTTGCGGGCGGCGCGCAGTTGCTTGTCGAGCGCTTCGAGCGCGTCGGCGTCCTTGCCGGCGCGGGCGTCGCCCAGCGCTTCGCGCCATTCCATCTGCTGCATCAGGAACGCCATCGGCATCGCCGTGTTGGACTCGGTCTGTAAATCGACGCCGTGCAGCTCGCACATGTACTGCGCGCGCTTCTGCGGATTTTTCAGGGTCTGGTAGGCTTCGTTGGCGCGCGTGGCCCATTGCATCGCGACGCGCTTTTCGGCGTCGGTCGCGTTGACGAACTTGTCGGGGTGGACGCGGCTTTGCACGTCGCGGTAGGCGCTGTCGAGCGCCCCCGTGTCGACGGCGAACTTCTGCGGCAGATTGAACAGCTCAAAGTGATTTTGCATGGGCGATCAGATGCGGAAGCTTTCGCCGCAACCGCATGCGTCTTTTTCGTTCGGGTTGTGGAACTTGAAGCCTTCGTTGAGCCCCTCGCGCGCGAAATCGAGTTCGGTGCCGTCGATGTACGGCAGGCTTTTCGGATCGACGAACACTTTGACGCCGTGCGATTCGAAGACGCTGTCCTCGGCCGCCACTTCGTCGACATATTCGAGCTTGTACGCCAGGCCAGAACAGCCGGTGGTGCGCACGCCAAAACGCAAGCCGACGCCCTTGCCGCGACGTTCGATGTAGCGGTTGATGTGCTTAGCTGCTTTTTCGGTCAGGGTGATCATTTAATTCTCCCGCACCGCTCCCGCTTGCGCGGGCACGGCGTCGTAGTTCACTTGTTCAGTCAGGCCGCGACTGGATGCTTGGTCTGGTAGTCCAGAACCGCTGCCTTGATCGCGTCTTCCGCCAGGATCGAGCAGTGGATTTTGACCGGCGGCAGCGCCAGTTCTTCGGCGATCTGGGTGTTCTTGATGGCCAGCGCCTGATCCAGCGTTTTGCCCTTGACCCATTCGGTCACCAGCGAGCTCGATGCGATGGCCGAACCGCAGCCGTAGGTCTTGAATTTCGCGTCTTCGATCAGGCCATCGGCGCCGACCTTGATTTGCAGTTTCATAACGTCGCCGCAGGCCGGCGCGCCGACCATGCCGGTGCCGATGCTGTCATCGCCCTTGTCGAAGGCGCCGACGTTGCGTGGATTTTCGTAGTGGTCCAACACTTTTTCCGAGTAAGCCATTTTGATGCTCCTGTGATCTTAAAATTAGTGGGCTGCCCATTGGATCGAGCTGATGTCGATGCCTTCTTTGAACATGTCCCACAGCGGCGACAGTTCACGCAGTTTGTGTACCTTGGACTTCATCAGGTCGATGGCGAAGTCGATATCCTCTTCCGTCGTGAAACGGCCGATGGTGAAACGGATGGAGCTGTGCGCCAGCTCGTCGCTGCGGCCCAGCGCGCGCAGCACGTACGACGGTTCCAGCGAGGCCGAGGTGCAAGCCGAACCGGACGATACGGCCAGGTCCTTGACGGCCATGATCAGCGATTCGCCCTCGACGTAGTTGAAGCTGACGTTGAGGTTGTGCGGCACGCGGTGCTCCATGTCGCCGTTAATATAGGTCTCTTCGATCTCTTGCAGGCCGTTGGCCAGGCGGTCGCGCAGCGACTTGATGCGCGCGATCTCGCTGTCCATCTCGACCTTGGCCAGGCGGAACGCTTCGCCCATGCCGACGATCTGGTGGGTCGGCAAGGTGCCCGAACGCAGGCCGCGCTCGTGACCGCCGCCGTGCATTTGCGCTTCGATGCGCACGCGCGGCTTGCGGCAGACGTACAGCGCGCCGATGCCTTTGGGACCGTAGGTCTTGTGCGCGGTGAAGGTCATCAGGTCGACCTTGGTTTTTTGCAGGTCGATGACCACCTTGCCGGTCGCTTGCGCGGCGTCGCAGTGGAAGATGATGCCTTTCGAGCGGCACAGCGCGCCGATCTCGTCGATCGGCTGGATCACGCCGATTTCGTTGTTGACCAGCATGACCGACACCAGGATCGTGTCCGGGCGGATCGCGGCGGTCAGTTGCTCGATGGTGATCAGGCCGTTGTCCTGCGGTTCCAGGTAGGTCGCTTCGAAGCCGACGCGCTCCAGTTCGCGCACCGTGTCCAGCACCGCCTTGTGCTCGGTCTTGACGGTGATGATGTGCTTGCCCTTGGTCTTGTAGAACTGCGCCGCGCCCTTGATGGCGAGGTTGTTCGACTCGGTGGCGCCGGAGGTCCAGATGATTTCGCGCGGGTCGGCGTTGACCAGGGCGGCGACGTGGCCGCGCGCCTCTTCGACCGCCTTCTCAGCAGTCCAGCCGTACATGTGGCTGCGCGAGGCCGGATTGCCGAACTGCTCGCGCAGGTAGGGAATCATGGCGTCGGCGACGCGCGGATCGATCGGGGTGGTGGCCGAGTAGTCCATGTAGATCGGGAAATGCGGGGCGGTCTGGAACTTCACGGCGGCGAGGTTTTTTTCTGGTGCGTTCATCTGGTAACTCCGGTTTTCTCTGTCTATATTAGTAGCTAAAGCGCTCAACCCAGCGCGGCATGGTTACGGTGCATCACGACCACGTTTTGTTCAGCGTTCTTTTGCTTCTGTTGATCGACCAGATCCTGCAGCGAAACGGAATCCAGATAATCAACCATCTTTTCGTTCAGCGTGGCCCACAGTTCGTGGGTCATGCAGCGCACGCCGCTGGCGGCGTCGGCGCCGTGGCAATTTTCCTTGCCGCCGCATTGGGTCGCGTCCAGCGGCTCGTCGACGGCGATGATGATGTCGGCCACCGTGACCTTGTCGGCCCGGCGCGCCAGGCTGTAGCCGCCGCCGGGGCCGCGGATCGATTCGACGATCTCGTGGCGGCGCAGCTTGCCGAACAGCTGTTCCAGATACGACAGCGAGATCGCCTGACGCTGGCTGATGCCTGAGAGCGTGACCGGGCCTTTGCCTTGGCGCAAAGCCAGATCGATCATCGCAGTCACAGCAAAACGGCCTTTGGTGGTCAGACGCATCACTACCTCGGTTCAGCTAGGTTAAAATATCGACCCAACTGCTCAACTGAAAGCCTGATTAGTTGATCGATTTAGTCAAGTATACCAAACTTTATGAAAGTTTGCCGGGAGCCCCTTCGGCCGCCCGCTGCCTACTTGTCGCCTACTTGCCTTTTAGCAAGCTCATCGGCTGGAACAAGGCATGCATGTCCGGATTGCCGATGAAGCTCAGGTTGTACGGGTGCTCAGCAGTGATCTGCGGGAAATCTTTCATCACCGGCAACTTCTTCAGCAATTCCGCGATTTTCCCCCACAGAATCATGGTCGGCTTGTCCGGCGCCTTCACCGCCAAACCGGCCATCACCGTCTCGAAGAACGGCAACCAGGCTTTGGCATCCTTGACCGGCGGCACATGACTGCGGAACACCAGCGAAGCGTTCAACAACAGGAAACCCTGCTCGGTCAGCTTCTGCTGCATTTCCGCCAGGGTTTGAATATGGGTGCCGCCCCCGCTGCGCGCAAGGGCGGAAATTGTCGCCATCGCCGCGCCGCCGGTGTCCGCCAGGGTGAGTTGTCCGTCAGCCACCAGCAGCATCTTCATGAAGTTGCGCAGCGAGGTGGCCTTGTTGACAGGCTTGGACAAGCCGCCGCCCTCTTCGTTCGACCACAGGCTGCCGACGGCGCCGTCCATGAAGCAAACGCCGGTCGCGCTGTCCACGCGCGGGTACGGTCCCTCCCCCACTAATATATAACGCACTTTGTCCAGCGGCAGCGCGAAGGCGGCAAACAGGCGCTGCTCGGTGGGCAAGTAGTTGTCGTCGGCCAGTTGGGCCAGGTAGCCGGGCGTGGCGGCCTGCATCGCGTTGAGACCGTCGATCAGCAATGGGCGCCACGAGGCGTCGGCGCGCGACAGCGCAGCGAGAATGGAAGCGGGGATCGTCATACAAATAGCGGCGAGAGCGGCGAGGGAAAGGCGAGATTGTACCTCCTCGCCGCGCCGCCGCCCCGGGAATCCGCTCAGGACGTTTGGGTCTTGTCCAGCCATCCGCCCGCGAAGCCGGCGCGGCGCAGCCCGGTTTGCAGGTAAGTGTTTCCGCGCATGATGTTCCAGGGAAAATCGTGCAGATAGTTTTCCACCATGATCACAGTCGGGCCCTCGTTGATGCCGAAATGATATGGCGACACCCAGTGCCGGCACGCCACCCGTCCATGCGAGAAAACCGTCGAGAACGATGCCTTGAAACCGTAGGGATTGGCCTCGCACAGCTGCATGCCCTGAAAGTGGATGATGCTGGGCATGACAATTTCCGGTGCGAACGGCAGCGACGCGGCGACCGCCCATGGCGCCAGCGTGCCGTCATCTGGGCCGTACGGCACGCCGCGCGCAACGTAGTCCCAGAATTTCCGCTGCACGCCATCGATACGACGCGTGACCGGTCCCGGCCCGTCGCTGGCGGTGATGCCCCAGCACAACGCGCCGTATTCCGGAAAGCCCATTGGATTCTGGATCGCATATTGTTGCTGCACGTACGTCGCGCGCCGGCTGTTTTCGAAGTAATCCGAATCGTGCTCGCGCATGAAGTCGTCACGGATGCCGCGCAAGTCCAGCCACACGTGCGACATCTGGTGGATGAACAACGGTCCCGCATACAAATAGTCGATGCCGTACACCGTCTTCCACTCATAACTGCGGCACCAGGCGTTGTAACTGTCGCGCTCGATCGGGAAGGTGGGCGAGCCCAGCGCCAGCACGTACAGGATCAGCGCCTCGTCATACCCTTCCCAGTGCCAGCGCAGAAAGCCGCTTTCCGGATTCCAGCCGTGGCAGATCAGATTGTCGCGACCGCGCATCCACTGCCAGTCGACCCGGCGATACAGCATGTCGGCCAAGGCGCGGATCTCGTTTTCGTCCGGCGTATCCTCGGTGAAATATTCGGCGGCCGTCAGCACGCCGGCGATCAGCAGCGCCGTGTCAATGCTCGACAGTTCGCACTGCCACGCCCGCGCGCCGCTATTCATGTCGATGAAGTGATAGTAGAAGCCTTTATAGCCGGTGGCTGCGGGCGATTCGCTCTGCTCGCTGTTGGCGAAAAAGCGCAACGTGGTCAGGGTGCGCACCACGGCATCGGCGCGATCCATGAAGCCCTGCTCGACGCCGATCGGATACACGGTCAGCGCCATGCCCACGGCCGCGATGCTGGCCGGCCACACTTCAGCGGTCTTGTCGCGGATCAGGCCATTGGCGGGATTGACCTCGTTGACGAAGTAGTCGAACGAGTCCTTCTGTAGTTCGTTCAGCAAGGCGAGCGTGGCGGCGTCGATGGAGACTGGCGGGCGCTCTGCGCGCGGCATGGTGGTCATAAAGGTCCGAACAGTTGAAAAAGGCCATGCTGTCATAGCAGTAGACGTGCAGTATGTACCTGAACACACAGATACGCCTGCCGCTTGCGATTCAATCGCGTTTGCCCCACTATTTGGTGGCAAAGTTGGCAATGGCCGACTGATGGAACGTAAAAAGAGGCTTTCCCTTGGCGACTCCCGATATTTCCCGTCTAAAAATCGACCGTGAGGCCAAAACGCCATCGCCCGGGTCGCGCCCCAAACGCCGGCGCTGGGGCAGACTTTTATTGGTGGTGCTGGCCCTGGCGGTGGCGGTCGCTGTCGCCATGAGCGTGTTCGGCGGCAAGCCGGCGGTGGAAGTGGTCGCCGTGGCGCAGACGTGGCCGGCGCAGGACTACACACTGCTCAACGCCACCGGCTACGTGGTGGCGCAACGCAAGGCCGCGCTGTCGTCCAAGGCCACCGGCCGGCTGGAGTGGCTGGGCGTGCTGGAAGGCTCGAAAGTGAAGAAGGACGAGATCGTCGCACGGCTGGAAAACCGGGACGTGGCCGCCGCGCTGGGACAGGCGCAGGCCAACGTCAAGGTCGCGCAGGCCAACCTGGAACAGGGACAGGCCGAATTGCAGGACGCACAGTCGGCCTTCCAGCGCGCTGCGGAGCTGCTGAACCAGAAATTCATCGCCGCCTCGGCCTACGATACGGCGCAGGCGCGATTGAACAAGGCCAAAGCCAGCATCTCCGGCTATCGGGCCGCCATCACGGCGGCACGCGCCAACGCCCAGGCGGCGCAGGTGGCGGTGGACCAGACGGTCATCCGCGCGCCATTCGACGGCGTGATCCTGACCAAGAGCGCCAATGTCGGCGACAACATCACGCCCTTCTCCTCCGCCGCCGACAGCAAGGGCGCGGTGGTCACCATCGCCGATATGGACACGCTGGAGGTGGAGGCCGATGTCTCCGAATCGAACCTGAGCAAAATCCGTGTGGGCCAGCCGGCGGAAATCCTGCTGGACGCCTTCCCGGAGTTGCGCCTGGCCGGCACCGTCTCGCGCATGGTGCCGACCATGGACCGTAGCAAGGCGACCCTGTTGGTCAAGGTGCGGTTCGAGGAACGCGATCCGCGCGTGCTGCCGGACATGAGCGCCAAAGTCGCCTTCCTGTCCAAGGCCGTGCCGCCGCAGGAAAAACTGCCGGTGACCGCCGTGCAGCCAGCGGCGATCGTGACGCGCGGCGGCACGCCGGCGGTGTTCCTGCTTGACGCCGGCGGCGCAAAAGTCAAACGGGTGCCCGTCGCTCCGGGCCGCAGGATCGGCGAACTGGTGGAAGTAAAAGGCTTGAAGCCGGGCGACAAGGTCGTGCTGGCGCCGGCCGACACGCTGCAGGATGGCCAATCCGTCAAGCTGGCGAAGAAATGAACGCGCCGCTGGTGTTGATCGAACATCTGGTCAAGTCCTACCGCCGTGGCGACCAAGTGGTGGAAGTGCTGCGCGATATCAGCCTTTCGATACCCGCTGGCGCCTTCACCGCGCTGATGGGCCCTTCCGGCTCCGGCAAAAGTACGCTGCTCAATCTGATCGCCGGCATCGACAAACCCGATAGCGGCGTGCTGCGGATCGCCGGCCTCGATATCGCCGGCATGGGTGAGACGGAGCTGGCCAGCTGGCGCGCGGCCAACGTCGGCTTCATTTTCCAGTTTTACAACTTGATGCCGGTGCTGACCGCGTTCGAAAACGTCGAGCTACCGCTGCTGCTGACGCCATTGTCGCGGCGCGAACGGCGCGAACGCGTGGCGCTGACGCTGGAGATGGTTAATCTCGCCGACCGCATGGACCACACGCCGAACGAACTGTCCGGCGGCCAGCAGCAGCGCGTGGCGATCGCCCGTGCCATCGTCAGCGATCCGACCCTGATCGTGGCCGACGAGCCGACCGGCGATCTTGACCGCCAATCGGCCACCGAGATTCTTGCGCTGCTCCAGCAATTGAATCAGCAACTGGGCAAGACCATCATCATGGTGACGCACGACGCCCACGCGGCGGCGCAGGCGCGCAATCTGGTGCACCTTGAAAAAGGCGAGCTGCTTGCCGACGAACCGCAGCGCGCCTGACATCCCAAAACGAGGACGCCACCCCATGTACACTTTGCGGCTGATCGTCAAAAACACCATGCGCCACAAGTTGCGCACGTCGTTGACGATATTCGGCCTGGTGGTGGCCATCTTCGCCTTCGGCCTGCTGCAGACGGTGATCGACGCCTGGTATGCCGGCGCGGAAGGCGCCTCCAACACCACGCTGGTCACGCGTAACAAGACGTCGCTGGTGTTTCCCCTGCCGCTATCGTACGAGGCGCGCATCCGCGCGGTGCCCGGCGTGACCGGCGTGGGCTACGCCAACTGGTTTCAGGGCATCTACAAGGACCCGAAGAATTTCTTCGCGCAGTTTGCCATCTCCGGCGCCAGTTATCTGGAGATCTACCCCGACTATCTGCTGCCCCCAGAGCAGCGCGCCGCCTTCCTGCGCGACCGCAAGGGCGCCCTGGTCGGCCGCAAGCTGGCGGACCAATTCGGCTTCAAGGTCGGCGATGTCATTCCGCTCAAGGGTACGATCTATCCGGGAGACTGGGAGCTGGTCGTGCGCGGCATCCTCGACGGCCGGCAAAGCACGACCAATACGGCCACCCTGTTTCTGCACTGGGACTACGTCAACGAGTCGCTCAAGAAGACCCTGCCCCGGCGCGCCAACCAGATCGGCGTGTACGTGGTGCGGATCGACGAGCCGGAAAACGCCGCCGTTGTTTCGGCGGCGATCGACAAGGAATTCGGCAATTCACTGGCCGAGACGCTGACCGAAACCGAGAAGGCTTTCCAGCTGGGCTTCGTCTCGATGTCGGAGGCGATCGTGGTGGCGATCCGCGTGGTGTCGTTCGTCGTGATCGTGATCATCGCGGCGGTGATGGCCAACACGATGGCCATGAGCGCGCGCGAACGCCTCGGCGAATACGCCACGCTCAAGGCGCTGGGCTTCGGACCCGGCTTCCTGACGGCGATGATACTGGGCGAATCGCTGCTACTGTCGCTGTTCGGCGCGGCGCTAGGCATCGCCGTGCTGTTTCCGTTCGCGGCCTTCCTGGGCAGCGTGATGGGGACGATGTTCCCGGTGTTCGAAGTGACGGGCATGACGGTGATCCAGCAAATAGTGGCGGCGTTGGTCATTGGTCTGATCGCGGCCATTGCGCCGACCTTGCGGGCGACCCGCATCAATATCGTCGAAGGGCTGCGGAGCATAGGATGAAGATTCCACTTTTCTACGTCGCCAGGAATTTGTGGGCGCGCCGGCTGACCACCGCGTTGACCGCAGCCGGACTGGCGCTGGTGGTGTTTGTGTTCGCAACGGTGCTGATGCTCGATGAGGGCTTGCGCAATACACTGGTGACCACCGGCGAGTACGACAACGTTGTGCTGATACGGCGCAGCGCCGACACCGAGGTGCAGAGCAGCGTCGAGCGCGCACAGGCCAACATCGCGGCGAGCCATCCGGCCATCGCGCTCGGCGGCGACGGGCGGCCCTTGCTGTCGAAAGAGACGGTGGTGCTTATCTCGCTCAACAAGCGCGGATCGGCCAAGCCGTCGAACGTGATCATCCGGGGCATAGGGGAGCGCGGTCTGGCGCTGCGGCCGCAAGTGAAGCTGACTTCGGGGCGCATGTTCCGGCCGGGGGCGTCCGAGATCATCGCCGGCGCCAGCATCGCCCGGCGATTCTCCGGCGCCGGCATCGGTGAAACGCTGCATTTCGGCCAGCGCGAATGGACGGTGGTGGGATTGTTCGACGCCGGGAACAGCGGCTTCGATTCGGAGGTGTGGGGAGATGCCGACCAGTTGATGCCGGCCTTCCGGCGGGTCGCCTACTCGGCGGTCGTGCTGCGGTTGGCCGACACGTCGCTGTTCGACGGCTTCAAGAAGGCTATCGAGGGCGATCAGCGCCTGACGCTCGACGCCAAGCGTGAGCAGAATTTTTATGCCGACCAGTCCAAGGCGCTGTCGACTTTCATCAGCGTGCTGGGGTTGATCCTGTCGGTGATTTTTTCGATCGGGGCGATGATCGGTGCGACGATTACGATGTATGCGTCGGTCGCCAATCGGGTGGGCGAGATCGGCACGCTGCGGGCGTTGGGGTTTCAGCGGCGGAGTATTCTGGCGGCGTTTTTGGCGGAGTCGATGCTGTTGGCGGTGGTGGGCGGCGTGCTGGGGTTGGGGTGCGCTTCGCTGATGCGGTTTATCTCGTTCTCGACCACGAATTTTCAATCGTTCTCGGAGTTGGCGTTCGGATTTCGGCTGACGGCCGATATCGTCGTGAAGACGCTGGTGTTTTCGCTTGTGATGGGTTTTATTGGCGGAGTGCTGCCGGCGTTGCGGGCGGCGCGCATGAAGATTGTGGATGCGCTGCGGGCGGCGTGAGGTGGGCGGATGCACGGGTCGTCGACGGGTCGCACATGCGCCGCCCACGACCCATGCCTTTGCGTCACTCGGCGTCGGATTGTTGCGAAGGGTGCGCTTGCTGGAACGCCGGCAGCGCGGCGCAGGCGGCGCTGATGCGCATGACGGTCGGATAAGGCGCCGTATCGACCTCGAACCGCTGCGCGTTGAATACCTGCGGAACCAGACAGCAATCGGCCAACGTCGGCGTGTCACCGTGCGCATAGACGCCCGTACGCGCATCCCCGGCCAGCAGCGCTTCCAGCGTCTCCAATCCGCTGCGCAGCCAGTGCCGATGCCATTCGAGCTTGACCTCCTCGGTCAGCCCCATCTCGCCCTTGATGTACTTCAGCACCCGCAGATTGCCCAGCGGGTGCGTATCGGCCACCACGGTCAGCGCCAGCGCGCGCACGCGGGCGCGGCCTGCAGGATCGGCCGGCAGCAACGGCGTTTGCGGGCGCGTCTCCTCCAGATATTCCAGTATCGCCAGCGATTGACCGATGACGGCGCCGTCGTCATCCTCCAGCGTCGGCAACAACGTTGAGGGATTGACGGCGCGGTAGGCATCCGCCAGATGCTGGCCGCCGTCGCGCAGCAGATGCACCGGCTGCGCCTCGTACTCCAGCCCCTTGAGATTGAGCGCTATCCGCACCCGGTAGGCCGCGGAGCTGCGGAAGTAGGTGTAGAGCTTCATTGAAGGCGCTCCCCGTAATGCACGACGGTCTGCTCGATCGCGCCGAAGATGCTGGCGCCCCGCGCGTCCAGCATGTCGATCTTCACCTTGTCGCCGAATCTCAGATAACCGGTCTGCGGCTTGCCGGTCTCGATGGTTTCGTACATGCGCACTTCGGCCAGGCAGCAATAACCGACGCCGCCGTTGTCGATGCTGGAACCGTTCAAGCCCCCCTGTTTGTTGGAGACCGTGCCGGAGCCGATGATGGTACCGGCAGCCAGTTCGCGCGTGGCGGCGGCATGCGCGACAAGCTGCGCGAAGTTGAAGGTCATGTCTTCGCCGGCATTCGGCTTGCCGAAGGGCTTATCGTTGATATCGACCAGCAGCGGCAGATGCAATTTGCTGTCGCTCCAGTCGACGCCCAATTCGTCCGGTGTGACCGCCACCGGCGAGAACGCGCTGGCCGCCTTGGACTGGAAGAAGCCGAAGCCCTTGGCCAATTCGTTCGGAATCAGGTTACGCAGCGAGACGTCGTTGACCAGCATGACCAGCCGGATCGCCTTGCCGGCATCGGCCACGCTCGCGCCCATCGGCACGTCGCCGGTGATGACGGCCACCTCGGCCTCCAGGTCGATGCCCCACTCCTCGGACAGCGCATAGATCGGATCGCGCGGGCCGATGAAACTGTCCGAACCTCCCTGGTACATCAACGGGTCGGTGTAGAACGACGCCGGCACTTCGGCGTTCCGCGCCTTGCGCACCAGTTCCACGTGGTTGATGTAGGCCGAGCCGTCCGCCCATTGATAGGCGCGCGGCAGAGGCGAGTGGCAGGCTTGCTGGTCGAACGGTTGCGCGTCGATCGCGTCGCCCGAGTTAAGCAGTTTGTACACCGCCTCCAGCCGCTCCGCAACCAGCTCCCAATGATCCAGCGCATGCTGCAGCGTGGCCGAGATTTTCGGCACCGGCTGATACCGCGACAGGTCGCGGCTGACCACAACCAGGCGGCCATCGCGACTATCGTCTTTCAGTGTGGCGAGCTTCATGCCGGATCTCCCGACGTGACGGCCGGCGCGTGCATCCAGGCCGCATGCTTGGGCGCCTTGCGCGTTTTGGACCACTCCTCGAGCATGTCCCATTTGACGGCGTCGAGCTTTTGCATCATGTCGGGCGTACCGGTGTTGACCGCCAGTTCCAGGCGGTGGCCGTTGGGGTCGAAGAAGTAAATCGATTTGAAGATGGTGTGGTTGACCGGCCCGATGACGTCGATGCCGCCGGCGATCAGCCGCTCCTTGGCGGCCAGCAGCTCGTCCATGCTGTCGACTTCCATCGCCAGGTGCTGTACCCAGGCCGGCGTGTTGTGGTCGCGGTCCATCGGCGCCTGCGTCGGCAGCTCGAAGAACGCCAGCACGTTGCCATGGCCGGCGTCGAGGAAGACGTGCATGTACGGGTCCGGCGCTTTGGTCGATGGCACTTCATCCTCGGCGATGGCCAGCACGAAGTCCATGTTCAGGTGCTTGACGTACCACTCGACGGTTTCTTTGGCGTCGCGGCAGCGGTACGCGACGTGGTGGATTTGTTTGATTTTCATGGTTGCCTCCAATTCTGGTCTCCCGACATTAGATGCCAATCTCAGATATCATACAAACAGTATTTTCCCCGCCATTTATCAGGTTTTTCCATGAATCCAAGTTTGCGACAAATGCGGGCACTGGTCGCGCTGGCCAAAACCGGCAGTTTCACGCTGGCGGCGGACCATCTCAACCTGACCCAATCGGCCCTGAGCGGACAGATCAAAGAGCTCGAACAATTGCTTGGTGTGCGCGTCGTCGAGCGTACCACGCGCAAGACGCAGTTGTCGGAGCTGGGCAGGGAACTGACGCCGCTGTTTGAAAAGATGCTGCAGGATCTGGATCGCGCGATGGCCGACATCGCCAGCCGCAAGGCGCTCAAGCAAGGAATCGTGCGCATCGCGGCGCCGCAGATGTTGTCGTGCACCTTGCTGCCCGAGGCCATCGCCGCCTATTCCGCGCTCTATCCGGACGTGCAGGTGCGGCTGGCCGACAGTCCGGTCGAGCAGGTGTCGGCGCGCGTGTTCAGCGGCGAGGTGGACTTCGGCATCGGACCGGAGCGCGACGCCAACGCCGAAATCGAGGCGCAGCACTTGTTCGAGATGCCGTTTGTGGTGGTGTTTCCAGCCGGACATACACTGGAGTCGCGTGAGCGCATCACCTGGGCCGATATCAACGATTACCCGTTCATTTCCTTGCAGGGGCAGTTCACCGAGCGGCTGTTGCGCGATATGCACGTGTCGTTCCGCGAGCTGTCGCTCAGCCCGTACAACGAGGTGACCTTCATGACCACCGCGCTGGCGATGGTGCATGCGCGGTTGGGCATCACCGTCTGCTTGCCGTACGCGGAAAAAATGGTACAGCTGTATGGACTACGGATGCGTCAACTGCTCGACCCGGAGCTGACGCGTCGTTTTTTTGTCTACACGCGCAACGCCCGGGCGCTGTCGCCGGCTGCCGAGAGTTTCGTCGCTTTCCTGCGGGAATACGTGGCCGCGCACGAGTGGAACGTTCCGCTCAGTTAAGAACTCTTACATATTCCCCACTACCGCCCGCTATGTGGCGTGTGTATGCTTCGATAAATGAGTATTCCGCATACCGAAGCAAGCTCACATCAGAAGCGATCATGACAGCAGACACCATCGCCATCAACCAGATGATGGATCAGTTCGACGGCCACCACAGCGTTTGGCTGTTCGGCTACGGCTCGTTGATCTATAAGGCCGATTTTCCTTATCTGCAACGCCGTCCTGCGAGTATCGCCAACTGGACGCGACGCTTTTGGCAAGGCTCGCACGACCATCGCGGCACGCCGGATGCGCCGGGCCGCGTGGTCACCATCATCGAGGAAGCCGGCGCCATCTGCCATGGCATGGCTTATCTCGTCACGCCGGAGGTTTTCGCCCACCTGGACCACCGAGAGAAAAACGGCTATCTGCGGCTGGCGATCACCATTACTTTCGATGACGATAACGACAACGACGACAGCGTCCTCGGCCTGGTCTATATCGCAACACCGAACAACACGGCTTTCCTCGGCGAAGCGTCCGAGCAGGAGATCGCACACCACATCGCCCGTTCCACCGGCCCTAGCGGCCCCAACAGCGACTACCTCAACCATCTGGCGCACGCCCTGCGCGAACTGGGCCGCCACGACCAGCACGTCTTCGAGATCGAACGGCATCTGGCCGCGTTGACCACCCCTCCCTCAACAGTGACGTCAGAATAAATCCAACTGCCCTTCATCCGCCGGCTTGGCGCGCGCGCCCAGCGGAGGCACCACCAGCGGCCGGGTGAACTGCGACGCGTCCATGGTGTGGAAGCGGCTACCCTGGCCCGACAGTCCGAGGCGCTCGGTGGCGATCTTGAAGCGTTGCCGTATCAGTTCCGCCCACACGCCCTCCCCCTTCATGCGAGAGCCGAAGCTGCTGTCGTAGTCTTTGCCGCCGCGCATCTCGCGCACCCGGTTCATCACACGCTGTGCCCGCTCCGGGAAGTGCGCCTGCAGCCATTGCTGGAACAGCGGCGCCACCTCCCACGGCAACCGCAATACCGTGTAGTGCGCGGTGACGGCCCCGGCTTCCTTGACGGCCTCCAGCAAGCGCTCGATATCCGGCTCGGTAACGAACGGGATGATGGGCGCGACACTGACAGCCACCGGTATGCCGGCGTCGGTCAAGGTGCGGATCGTGCGCAGCCGACGGGCCGGAGCCGCTGCGCGCGGTTCCAGCGTGCGCGAGATGGCCGGGTCCAGGGTCGTCAGCGTGATGGCGACGCCGGCCTGCCGCTTGGCGGCCATCGCCGCGAGGATGTCGATATCGCGCTCGATCAGCGACGATTTGGTGATCAGGCCGACCGGATGCTGGCATTCCTGCAATACCTCCAGCACCCGGCGCGTGAGTTTGCGCTCGCGCTCGCAGGGCTGGTAGGCGTCCGTGTTGACGCCAAGCGCGATCGACTCCGGCTCGTAGCCGGCCTTGGCCAGCTCGCGTCGCAGCATTTCCGGCGCGTTGACCTTGGCGAAAATCTTGCTCTCGAAGTCCATGCCCGGCGACAGGCCGAGGTAGCTGTGCGTGGGACGGGCAAAGCAGTAAATACAGCCATGCTCGCATCCGCGATACGGATTCAGCGAGACGCTGAACGGCAGGTCTGGTGAGGCGTTGCGGCTCAGGATCGATTTACAATATTCGTCCGTGACCTGGGTTTTCCACGGCGACGCCTCTTCTTCCTCGCGCTCCCAGCCGTCGTCATACGCTTCCCGTGCGTTGACCTCGAAGCGCCCTTGCAGGTTCGATACCGCGCCACGGCCCTTTTGCGCCTTCAGCGAAGGAGGCGGCAGCATCACGTGCTCTTGGTTGTTTTCGTCGTGGTTCATGATCACTAGGGGCCGGGCACCGGGCGAGGATCGCCGGCGCTACGCTGATACTGTATATATATCCAGTATTCTAAGCGCTCCAAATGGCCATATCAAGCGAAAAATCAAAGGTGCGGCCCTCGCGTCTTTGGCGCCCGCGCCCGAACTGGTATCATGCGGGGCTTCCGGGGGCAAGACTTTCCCTGCGCCACGCGCGCCCCCGACCCCACATTCCGCCAGGCCGCCGCCCCAGCAGCGGCCCGGCTCACTCTACGCGAGCTAGACATGAACAATTCGACTCAACCGTTGCCGTCTTTTTTTAGCCGGATATCGATCGCCATCGGCGCCTTCTTCCGCGCGCTGTCCGACGCCGAATACGCCGCCCGCCTGGCGCGCATCGCCGCCGGCGAACCGCAACCGTCCGCCGCGCCGGTCTCCGCTCCCGCCCCTGCCCCCGCTCCAGCGCCGGTCCCGGCCCCAGTGCCCGCCCCGGTCACGCTGCGCGTCGCCACGCCGGACGCCGCGCTTCAGCTGCTTGGCCTGTTCCAGCGCGAGGCGCGCCTGATCGACTTCACCCAGGAGAACCTGAGCGCCTATTCCGACGCCGACATCGGCGCCGCCGCGCGCGTGGTGCACGAAGGTTGCGGCAAGGTGCTGCGCGAGCACTTCACCATCGAAGCGGTACGCAGCGAGGCCGAAGGCAGCCGCGTGGTGCTGGAAGAAGGCTTCGACGCCAGCGCCGTGCGCCTGACCGGCAACGTCGTCGGCAAGGCGCCGTTCCGCGGCGCCTTGAGCCATCGCGGTTGGCGCGCATCGAACGTACGCTTGCCGAAACTGGCCGAAGCGCACGACGCAGCGATCCTGGCACCGGCGGAGGTGGAATTATGAGCGACCCACGCTACGCCATCGGCATCGACCTTGGCACCACCCACAGCGCGCTGTCGTATGTCGACCTGACGACGAGCGACGGCGAGAAAACCCAGCACGGCGTGCTGGCGATTCCGCAGTTGACGGCGCCCGGCACGGTGGAAGACCTGCCGCTGCTACCGTCATTCCTGTATCTGCCGCACGCGGACGAATTGGCGCCGGGCGATTTGAGCCTGCCGTGGCAGCAGTCTGCGGCCGAACAAACCGGCGTGGCCGGCGAAATGGCGCGCAGCCGTGGCGCCACCACGCCGATCCGCCTGGTCTCCAGCGCCAAGAGCTGGTTGAGCCATCCGGGTGTCGATCGCCGCAGCGCCCTGTTGCCCAACGACGCGCCGGAAGAAGTGACCCGCGTCTCGCCGCTGGAGGCGTCAACCCGCTTCCTGTCGCACCTGCGCCAGGCGTGGGAACAGGCGCACCCGGAGGCGCCGTTCGGTGAACAGGCGGTGACGGTGACGATTCCCGCCTCGTTCGACCCGGGCGCGCGCGAACTGACCGCCGACGCGGCACGCGCCGCCGGCTACACCAATCTGACCTTGCTGGAGGAGCCGCAGGCGGCCCTGTACAGCTGGATCCAGGGCAGCGAAGGCCGTTGGCGCAAAGACGTCAAGCCGGGCGACATCATTCTGGTCGTGGACGTCGGTGGCGGCACCAGCGACTTTTCGCTGATCGCCGTGCTGGAACGCGACGGCGTGCTGGAACCGCACCGCATCGCCGTCGGCGACCACATTCTGCTTGGCGGCGATAATATGGACTTGGCGCTGGCCCACCTGGTGGCGCGCAAGCTGGCCGCCAACGGCACCCAGCTCGACGCCTGGCAAATGCGGGCGCTGACCTACGGCTGCCGCACGGCCAAGGAAAAGCTGTTGGCCGATGCCACCGTCGAAACCTGGCCTATCGTGGTGCCGAGCCGTGGCTCGAAGCTGATCGGCGGCTCGATCCGCACCGAGTTGACGCGCGATGAAGTGACCACCTTCATCCTCGACGGTTTCTTCCCTGCGGTGGACGCGGCGGCGCGTCCCGCCGTGCGCACCCGCGCCGGTCTGACCCAGCTTGGCCTGCCGTATGCGCAGGACGCGGGCATCACGCGCCACCTGGCCGCGTTCCTGGCACGCCAGGTCGGCGCCACCAGCGAACTGGAAGGCTACGCCGGCAAGCACAGTGCCGACGCCAGCTTCCTGCATCCGACGGCGGTGCTGTTCAACGGCGGCGTGTTCAAGTCCGAACTGCTGGCGCAGCGCGTCATGAGCACCCTCAACGACTGGCTGTATATGGAGGGCGCGGACCCGGCGCGCATGCTGGCGGGCGCCGATCTGGATCTGGCTGTCGCGCGTGGCGCTGCTTACTATAGCTACGTGCGTCGCGGCAGCGGTGTGCGGATTCGCGGCGGCACGGCGCGCGCCTATTACGTCGCGATCGAATCGTCGATGCCGGCCATTCCAGGCATGGAGCCGCCGATCCAGGCGCTGTGCGTGGCGCCGTTCGGCATGGAGGAAGGCAGCGAGATCGAACTCCCTAACCAGGAGTTCGGACTGGTGGTCGGCGAGCCGGTGCAGTTCCGCTTCTTCGGCTCCTCGGTGCGGCGCCAGGACCAGATCGGCGAGCTGCTGGACTTCTGGGGTCCGGAGGAACTGATCGAGTTGAACGAGATTCAGGCGACGCTGTCGCCGGAAGGCCGTCAGGCCGGCGACGTAGTGCAGGTGCGCCTGCATGCGATGGCGACCGAATCGGGCACGCTTGAATTGCTGGCCGTGGCCAACGACGGCCAGCGCTGGAAAGTGGAGTTCGACGTGCGCTCCGGCGCCACCGAGAGCGCCGCCGCCTGAGCATGAGTCAATACATCGTCAGCATCGACCTTGGCACCACCAACACGGTGCTGGCCTATTCGGCGCCCGGCAACGCCGGGATTCAGCTGTTCGATATCGAGCAGCTGGTGGCGCCGGGCGAGGTGGATGCTGGCGCGCTGCTGCCTTCGGTGCGCTACCACCCTGCGGAGGGCGAGCTGGCCGAAGGCGAGCTGCAACTGCCATGGCGGCAGGACGATGTGGCGGGTTTGCGGCAAGTGGTCATCGGACGGCTGGCACGCAAACTCGGCGCGCAGGTGCCCGGGCGTTTGGTCGCCAGCGCCAAGAGCTGGCTTTCGCACCCCAACGTGGACCGCACGGCGGCTATCCTGCCCTGGGGTTCCGAGGCCGATGTGGCCAAGGTGTCGCCGGTCGCCGCCAGCGCCTCCTACCTTGCGCATCTGCGCTGCGCGTGGAATACGCGCTTTCCTTCGCATCCGCTGGAACGGCAGCAAATCGTCCTGACGATTCCCGCCTCCTTCGACGAAGGCGCGCGGGCGCTGACGCTCGAAGCGGCGCGCCTGGCCGGCTTGTCCGGCCTGCGCTTGCTGGAAGAGCCGCAGGCGGCCTTCTATGATTGGCTGTACCGCCAGCGCGAAACGCTTGCCGCCGATCTGGCCGAGACGCGGCTGCTGCTGGTATGCGACGTCGGCGGCGGCACCACCGACTTCAGTCTGATCAAGGTCGGGATGACCGACGGCCAACCGGAGATCAGCCGCATCGGCGTCGGCAATCACCTGATCCTCGGTGGCGACAATATGGATCTGGCGCTGGCGCACCTGGTCGAAACGCGGATGGCGTCCGCGCAAACTGGCGACGTGCCGGCGCCGCGTCTGTCGTCCAGCCGTCTGGCGCAATTGGCGGAACGCTGCCGGGCTGCGAAAGAACTGCTGCTGGCAGCCGACGCGCCGGAGCGCACCACCGTCACCCTGCTCGGTTCCGGCTCGCGCCTGATCGGCGCTTCCCGCTCGGCCGAGCTGACACGCGACGAAGTGGCCGCGCTGGTGGTGGACGGCTTCTTCCCAATGAATCCTTCACGCGATCCCGCCACGCGCGGGCGCGGTGCGATCATCGAGTTCGGCCTGCCCTACGCCAGCGACGCCGCCATCACCCGCCACCTGGCGGGCTTTTTGCGACAGCACGCGGCGGCGGCCCGCGAGGCATTGGGCCTGGCCGCCGACGATCATGCGACGGTACCGGTTCCCGACACGCTGCTGCTGAACGGCGGGGTTTTCCGGGCAGACGCCCTGGCCCGCCGTCTGGAGGAAGTACTGTCCCATTGGCGCGGACAGCCACTGCGGGTTCTGAACAACGACGATCCCGATGTCGCCGTCGCGCGCGGTGGCGTGGCGTATGCGCTGGGCCAAGCCGGCCAGGCGCCGGTGATCGGCGGCGGCTCGCCACGCAGCTACTTCCTGCTGCTGGACGACGAGCAGCGCGCCGACAAGCCGCGCCGCGCCGTCTGCATCCTGCCGCGCGGCAGCGCGGAGAACCGCGAGATCCTGCTGGCCGAACGCACCTTCGCACTGCGGCTTGGCCGGCCCGTGCGCTTCCATTTGGCGTCATCGACATCGGACGCCACGCCGCCGCAGGCCGGCGAACTGGTTGACCTGCAACCGGACGATTACGTCCAGCTGCCGCCGATAGCTACCGTGTTGCGCGACAGCGGCGCCGCCGACGCCCGCAAGGAAATTCCGGTGCAACTGGCGACCACGCTGAGCGAGGTCGGTACGCTGGAAGTGCATTGCGTTGCGATGGCGGATGCCCAGCGCTGGCTGCTGGAGTTCCAGTTGCGCGGCGACGCCGCTATCCCGGAGGCCGACGACGTCGGCGCGAATGCTCCCCACAATGCCCCGATGCCGGCCGGCCTGAACGCGGCAATCGACAAGATAGACCGTATCTTCGGCAGCCGCGCGCTGCAGGTCGATGTGAAGGAAGTCAAGCAGTTGCGCGCACAGCTCGAGCATTTGTTGGGCAGCCGCGAAAACTGGGCCACGCCGCTGTTGCGCCGCCTGTTCGACGCGCTGATCGAACGCGCCAAGGGCCGCCGCCGGTCGTCGGAACACGAGCGCGCGTGGCTCAATCTAAGCGGTTATTGCCTGCGTCCCGGTTTTGGCGATCCGCTCGACGAGTGGCGCATCGAACAATTGTGGGCGATGTTCGAAGCCGGGGCCCAGCACCACAAGGACAACCAGGTTTGCGCCGAGTGGTGGACCTTGTGGCGGCGCGTGGCCGGCGGCTTGAGCGTGGAAGCGCAATTGCGGGTGCTCGACGATTTCGCCTTTAACGTCCAGGCGGATGCGCAGGAGCGCGGCCGGCGCCCGCAAACCCTGGTCAATGGAAGCGAAGAAGACATGCTGCGCCTGGGCGCCTCGCTCGAACGAATTCCGGGCAACTACAAGGCCGAAATCGGCGCATGGATGCTGTCGCAGCTCGACGCGGCAACCCGCGCGGCCGCCAAGGCCGGCGCCAACAAGACTCGCGCCGGCGCGGCGGACGCCGGCAAGGCGGAGGCGGCACAGGCGCGCTTCCTGTGGGGTTTGAGCCGGGTCGGGGCGCGCCAGCCGTTCCACGGCAGCGCGCACGATGTCGTCGACAGCGCGGTGGTCGCACAGTGGTTATCGAAGATACTGGCGCTGGACTGGAAAAAGGTGGAGCCGGCCGGCTTCGCGGCGGCCCATCTGGCACGCATGACAGGCGATCGTTCGCGCGACATCGACGAGACCTTGCGCGCCGAAATTTTGCGGCGTCTCGCCGCAATCGGCGCTCCCGCCAATTGGAGCGCGATGGTACGCGAAGTGGTGCAACTCGACCAGGCGGACGAAAAACGCATGCTCGGCGAGTCGCTGCCGCCCGGCTTGAAACTGATCGCCTGATCAGCGGCGCACGTAGCTGGCCTGTTGGGCGACAAAACCGTCGAAGGCGTCGATCAACGGATTGAATTTATGCGAGTCGTTTTCCAGTTGCGCCAGCGCGTACGCCGTGGCCTCCAGCGTCGAGAGCTGGTCCGGCAAATGCGCCTTGCGTATCAGGTAGTGCGATGGCGGGGTATCGCGCAGCGGTAGCCGGGGCAGCGCTTGCAGCGGTGGATTGAGATACAACATCTTGCGGCTCTTGCGCCAGGTCCCGTCCAGCACCACCAACCGCAATCGCCGCGGCTCAGCGAGCCATTCGTCGTCAAACATCGGCGGCGTGGCAAGGCCCAGCGATCTGTCTTCTATCGTCTCGGGATACAGCAGCACGCTGCGGCGATCCCCGGTCAGCAGTTCGCCCAAGCGATCCGGCTCGAACGATTCGCCGCATTCCAGACGACTGTTGGACAAACTCAGATGCAGCAGACGCGCACTGCCCTTGGCGTTCGCGACCTCCATCGGATGCTGCAGTATCAATACTTCCACTCGATTCGATACCGGCGCCACCCAGCGGCAGATGCATGTTTGCAGCGGGCGCAGACACGCGGGACATTGCGCCCGCGTGCTGCGCGGCTCGGATGATGTGCTGTCGGTACTGGTCATAGACCGTCATTGTACCGAAGCGCCGCCTCGCTTAAAACTCTTCCCAGCCGTCCGCGTCGTTGGTGGTGATCGCCTTGCGCGTACCATCAGGCGCCGGTTTGGAAGCAGGCGCGGAACCGGCGGCGATAGCGGCTGGCCGGGCACGGCGCGGCGGCAGCGCCGGACGTAACGGCGTGCGCGGCGCGGCTCGCGTAGCGGTGAGCGCCGGCGTTTGCAAATACGAGGCATCCAATTTGAATACGCTCACCACGTCGGCCAGCTTG
Organism: Duganella sp. AC917; assembly: GCF_979258245.1. Classification (NCBI taxonomy): domain Bacteria; kingdom Pseudomonadati; phylum Pseudomonadota; class Betaproteobacteria; order Burkholderiales; family Oxalobacteraceae; genus Duganella; species Duganella sp. AC917. The sequence continues at coordinate 499,514 of NZ_OZ409848.1, read as the reverse complement.
GCCGACTGCTCCTGCATCGATTCGGCCGCCGCAGCCGCCTGCTCGACCAGCGCCGCATTCTGCTGCGTCACCTGGTCCATCTGCGTGATGGCGTCGTTGACCTGGGCGATGCCGAGGCTCTGCTCTTCGCTGGCATGGCTGATCTGCGTCATGATCTGGGTCACGCGGTTGATGCTGGTGACGATTTCGCTCATGGTTTCACCGGCCTTGTTGACCAGGTCCGAGCCCTGCGAGACCTTTTCCACCGAATCGTTGATCAGACTCTTGATGTCCTTGGCGGCAGACGCCGAACGCTGCGCCAGGTTGCGCACCTCCGAGGCGACCACCGCGAAGCCGCGTCCCTGCTCGCCGGCGCGCGCGGCCTCCACCGCCGCGTTCAACGCCAGGATATTGGTCTGAAAGGCGATGCCGTCAATGACCGAGATGATCTCCACGATTTTGCGCGACGAGTCGTTGATGGAACCCATAGTGTTCACCACCTCGCCCACCACGGCGCCGCCACGGCTGGCGATTTGCGCGGCGTTGATCGCCAGGGCGTTGGCCTCACGCGCGTTCTCCGCGTTGAACTTCACTGTCGATGTCAATTCCTCCATCGACGATGCCGTCTCCTCCAGCGAACTTGCCTGCTGCTCCGTGCGCGACGACAGGTCCTGATTGCCGGCGGCGATCTCGGTGGACGCGGTGGCCATCAAATCGGTGCCGTTGCGGACCTGGCCGACAATGCTGACCAGATTGGAATTCATGATTTTCAGGGCGTTCATCAACTGCCCGGTTTCGTCGTTGCTGTGGACCCGGATGTCGCTGGTCAAATCGCCGGACGATACGGTTTCCGCGACCTTCACGGCTTCATTGATCGGTTTTGTGATCGTGCGTGTGATCCACCAGGCGGCAAAGACACCCATGACGATGGCGGCAAGGCCCAGCATGACGAGCAAGGTGCGCCCGCTGGTGTACTGGTCCCGGATATCGACGGCGGCGGCATCGAGCAGGTCGGCCTGCCGCTCGGAGAAGGTTTGCAGCGCGCCGAGGTAGCTGGTGCGGGTCTTCGTCAGCTCTCCCTCGTAGAGTTTTTTGCCAAGTTCGAGATCGCCCTTGGCCTTGGCGGCAAAGACGGCCTTGCGTACCTCGGTGTAGGCTTTGCGCGTGTCCAGCACCTGCTGGAACAGCGGCTTGAGCGCCTCTTCCTGGATGGTGGCGCCGATCTGGTCCTGGATCTTGGTCGCGCGCCCGGAGGATGCGGCCATCAGGCTTTCCAGATTTTTCTGATCGGCCGGATCGGCGACCATCCAGGCGCCCGTGGTGCGCGCGGCGTTGACTTCGATGATTTTGCCCCACTCCGCGATCAACCTCTGGTCGCGGATTTTTACGTCGATCATATTGTCTGTCATGGCACTGGCGCTACTGAGGCGCATGATGCCTATGATGGTCATCGTGGTCAGTAATACCAGGATGAGCGAGAAGCCGAAGCCGAGACGCGTGCCGATTTTCAGGTTGTTCATGACGAACCCCTAGCTGAATGATGATCCATGCTAGCACTGTTCGCCAGAATCTGTAGCACTGGGAGCAATATTGAGCGTTGCGTCGAAACAACTACTTATCGCGATGCGACACCCGGGTCAGCCGGCGTCCGGCTGTGAGCCCAGCAATTCCTCCAGGCCGGCGATGGCGCCCGGGTCCTTAATGACCGCGCGCAGCCAGACGTGCAGCGGCATGTCGCCCCAGCTCGCGGCTTTGTCGGCGAGATAGGCCACCGGGCTATGCGGCTCGGTGCGGCGGAAGAAATCGGCCACCAGACGCAGTTGCGACAGGGCCTGGGCGCGGTTTTGCACCGCTTCGCTCATCGCCACCTGGCCCGCAGCCGCCGACCCGGCATCACCAGCCGCCATCAGCGCGGCCGGGCTGCCGACCGGCGCGATGGCGGCGATGACCGCCTGTAGCGCGTCCCTGGCGGCGCTGAAACCCGGTCCTTCCGCGCCGAGGCGCCGATCCACCACACGCTCAAGTTCACACAGCATGGCCAGGCAGTATTCGGCATCCGCCAGCGTCGTCCCGCCGCCCTCCAGCGGCATCTCCCTGACCAGCACCACGGTGCGCGTGAGCAGCCAATACAGATTGCCGATGCGCTGGTCGTAGTCGCCTTCGTCGGCCAGCGGATGCAGGCCCTCCCAGTAATGTTCGCACAGGCCGGACAACACTGCATAGCCATCACCGAGGCCGCGCAGGCCGCGCGTCTTGGCGTGGGCCTCGGCCAGCCAGACGGCCAGCCGCAGGTCTTTGGTTTTCGTTTCGATCATGGCGGCGCAACGGCTGCCGACGAACTGCCAGTCGGCCTCCTTTAGCAACGCGACCCACTCGCCCTGGTCCAGCGTGGGATCGTCGTAGGTGCGCGCGTGCGCGATGGCGTCCACGTCGCGGCTGAAGGACAGGTCCTCGCCGCAGATCCGATCGGCGTTGATGGGCAACAGCAGTTGTGCGATGCTGAACATGGTGGCTCCTTGCTATTTGATGGTGTATTTGAACTGACCCTGTTTGCTGGCGCCGACCTTGATCCGGGCGATCGCCGCGCCCTGCACCATCTTTTCCAGCACCGCCTCGGCGATCTCCGGCAGCAGGCTGCCATTCAGGATATGGTCGACATTGCGGGCGCCGGAATCGACTTCCGTGCAGCGCGCCAGCACCGCTTCGACCAGCGCCTCGTCGTAGCTGAACTCCGCATGGTGCTGGTCGCGGATGCGCTGGCCGATGCGCTCCAGTTTAAGCGCGATGATGCGCACCAGTACCTGATCCGGGATGGGGTAGTACGGCACCACTTTGAGCCGGCCGAGGAAGGCCGGTTTGAAGTGTTTGACAAGTTGTGGCCGCAGCAGCCGCTCGAGTTCATCCACCGTCGGCGGCGTTTCCTTGTTCAGGCATGCCTGCATGACCGCTGCGGAACCCGCATTGGAGGTGGCGATGATGATGGTGTTGCGGAAGTCGATCTCGCGCCCCTCGGCGTCGTCCATCACGCCCTTGTCGAAGACCTGGAAGAACAGTTCGGTGACGTCGGGATGGGCTTTTTCGATTTCGTCGAGCAGCACCACGCTATACGGATTGCGGCGAACCGCCTCGGTCAGCACGCCGCCCTGGCCGTAGCCGACGTAGCCGGGCGGCGAACCTTTGAGACCGGAGACGCTGTGCGCCTCCTGATATTCGCTCATATTGATCGTCAGGAGTTTGCGCTCGCCGCCGTACAGCAGGTCGGCCAGCGCCAGCGCGGTTTCCGTCTTGCCGACACCGGAGGGGCCAACGAACATGAACACGCCTTTGGGTTTGTTCGGATCGTCCAGGTTGGCCCGCGCGGTGCGCACGCGTTGCGCCACGGCGGCGATGGCGGCAGGCTGGCCGAGGATACGTGCTTCCAGCGCATCCTGTAATTTGAGCACGGTGCGGATTTCGTCCTTGACCATTTTTCCGAGCGGGATACCGGTCCAGCCGGAGACGATGGCTGCCACGGTGGCGGCATCGACTTCCACCGGCACCATCGGCGTCTCGCCCTGCAGCGCCGCCAGTTCTTCCTTCAACGCGCGGATTTCCCCCGCACCGACGCCGGACGTCCGCATGCGCGAGATGGCGGCCACAATTGACTGCTCGCGTTGCCAACGGTCGCTGTTCGCCGCATGCTCCCCGGCCAGCGCCGCGCGGGTATCGGTCAGCTTCTGCAGGCGCTGGCGCCGTGCCGCGTCGGCACTCTTTTCGCCGACCTCCTCGCGCTGCAACGCATTGATCTCCGCGTCGATGCGCTCCATACTCTTCGCCGCCGATTCCAGCAGCGCGGGCGTGCCGCTCTGGCCCAGCGCGACGCGGGCGCAGGCGGTATCGAGCACGCTGACGGCCTTGTCGGGCAACTGGCGGCCGCTGATATAACGATGCGACAGCCGCACCGCCTCGGTCACCGCTTCATCGCGGATGCGGATGCCGAAGTGTTTTTCCATCAGCGGCGTCATTGCGCGCAGCATGGCGCTGGCGATTTCCTCGCTCGGTTCCTCGACCTTGACGACCTGGAATCGCCGGGCCAGCGCGGCATCCTTCTCGAAGTACTTTTTGTACTCGCTCCAGGTGGTGGCCGCGATGGTGCGCAGCTCGCCCCGGGCCAAGGCCGGCTTGAGCAGGTTGGCCGCGTCGTTCTGGCCCGCCGCGCCGCCGGCGCCTATCATCGTGTGCGCCTCGTCGATGAACAGGATGATGCCGTGCGGGCTTTGCTTGACTTCGTCGATGACGTTCTTCAGGCGGTTTTCAAACTCGCCCTTGACGCTGGCGCCGGCCTGCAACAGGCCCATGTCGAGCGTGCGGATCTCCACGCCACGCAGCACGGCCGGCACGTCCCCGGCGGCGATGCGCAGGGCCAGCCCCTCCACCACCGCCGTCTTGCCGACGCCGGCCTCCCCGGTGAGAATGGGATTGTTCTGGCGGCGGCGCAGCAGGATGTCGATCATCTGGCGCACTTCCGTCTCGCGGCCTATCACCGGGTCCAGCTTGCCCTCGCCGGCGATACGCGTCAGGCTGGTGGTGTACTGGTCCAGCGCGGGGGTTCGGATAGTGTTCTGTTGCGGGGCATCGGCAGGGGGCTCTTCACCCGCAAGGGAGGCAGCAATTGTCTCTTCCTGCGAGCCGGCGGTGTATTTGTCCAGCCGATGCTTGACCTCATCGATCGGAATGCGGGCAAAAGCCGGGGAAGCGCGGTACGCGATCTGCGATAGTTCGGACTCGGTCAGCAACGCGACCAGCAGATGCGCGCTGCGGATGCCGTCCGGCTGTGGCGTCGCCAGCGAGGCGATCAGCCACGCGTTCTCCAGCAGCAGCGGCAGATGGCGGGAAAACACCGGCGTGCGCGTGCTGCCCGTCTTGAACTGACTGATTTCAGCATGCAGGTCCGCCTCCAACGTATCGATACTGACGCCGCACTGGCGAGCGATCAGCACGACGTCGCAGCGTTCCTGCTCGATCAGGGCCAGGAACAGGTGTTCGACCTCCACTTCATACTGGCCGAGCGCCACGCAGATGCTGGCGGCGCGCGTGGCGGCCAGGCGCGTCGTGTCATTGAGTTTGCCGATAAGGGTTTTCAGATTGAGATTCATGTCAGGCTCCGCGGGCGCTGCGGTTGATCGAGTAATGCAGGGATGATGGTTGCAGCACCGCGTCGAAGCTGACCGACTCGGTCAGCGGCAGGCCTGCCAGCGTGGCGCTGATGGCGAAGCTGACGCGGTTGATGGAGCCGCCTTCGCGCTCCAGCCATGCCTGCACGTCGCGCAGGCGCGGTTCATGGCGTTCGATCGCCGCTTTCAGCGCGGCGCAAATGCGGGCGCGATCCTCGCTGCTGCTAAGGCACATGCCGGCGAAGTCGATCAGACCATAGTTGACGATGGAGCCGGCGCACTCGGGGTACGCTTCCAGCAGCTCGTCGGACAGCGCGCAGCGCGTGTTAAGCAGGTCTTCCAGGTCGCGCGCGACGGCATCCTTCAGTTGTTCCAACGTCATGCCGTGGCCCGGACGGGAGGCGGCGCTTTGCTCGCCCAGCAGACGGTCAAGCAGGCCCGGTGTAAAGCCGTTCATCGGATACCCTCATAAAAAAAGGCCAGGCCAGGCCGGCCTGGCCCAAAAAAGCGCGCCGTCGCAATGCGAAAACGACGGGCGCTGGGGGGATCGTCAGACGATGCGGTTGGTGGCCAGATCCCAGCCGCCGGAGGTATTGCCGCCAGCGCCGCCGGTGATTTTTGCTGCGTGTAGCGCCACTTGATCTTGGAGAATTTCAGCGCGACTTCCTCGGTCAGGATGTCGCCTTCGTGCACCGCCGGGGACACGGCGCCGATCAGCACATTTTCGATTTCGATCTCGAAGTACTTAACGCGCTCGCCCTGCGCGTCCGCGCGCATGAATTCCAGGCGCGCCTTGGGGATCGTGCGGCCGGCGGAACAGGTCTGCAGCAGGATCGGCGAGGACAGGTCGGCCAGTTTCGAAAAAACGATATCGCGGTGCTCGCAGCGCTCTGCGGTGTGGCCGCCGCCGGTGGACGCGGTGGCCGATTTCGGCTGGTCGACGCCGAAAGTCACCGATTTACATTCGATCCAATCCTTGTGGCGGTCGTCGGTCGACTCGCCTTTGATGCCATCAATGTACAGATAGACGTCGATTGCCATTGCATGCTCCAGTCTCAGGTTGTGGTGAAAAAAACTAGCTATTGGTCGACTGCGGAAGCTCCGCGACCAGTCGGAGGGAAACGGATAGCTCATCGAGCTGGAAATGGGGCCGCAGGAAGGACACGGCGCGGTACACGCCGGGACGCCCTGCCACCTCGTGCACCTGGACCGAGGCTTCGCGCAGAGGGAACTGCGCCTTTTGCTCCTGGCTGGCGTTGTCGTCCAGCAGAACGTATTTCATCAGCCAGCGATTGAGGAAATCCTCGACGTTCGACGCCGATGCAAAGCTGCCGACCTTGTCGCGCATCATGGCCTTCATGTAGTGGGCGATGCGCGAGACGGCGAAGATGTACTGCAGCTGCGACGACAACACGGCGTTGGCGTTGGCCGCCTCCGAGCTGTATTTCCTGGCCTTCTGCGACGACTGGGCGCCGAAGAATGCGGCGTAGGAGGTGTTCTTGCAGTGCACCAGCGAGATGAATCCGAGATCGCTCAGTTCCTTCTCGCGGCGGTCGGTGATGGCCACCTCGGTCGGACACTTGAGCGCCACTTCGCCGTCGTCGGTTTTGAAGGTATGCGTTGGCAGGTCGTCGACCAGGCCTCCGCCTTCGACGCCGCGTATCGCCGCACACCAACCGAAATCGTCGAAGGCCTTGGTCAGCTTGGCGCCGAAGGCGTAGGCGGCGTTACACCACAGGTACTTCTGGTGATCGGTGCCATCGACTTCCTCGACGAAGTTGAAGCCCTCGACGGTGGTGCCTTCGACCGGATTGAAAGGCAGACGCCCCAGGAAGCGCGGTAACGCCAGACCGACGTAGCGCGAGTCCTCCGATTCGCGGAAGGCCTTCCACTTGGCGTATTCCACGGTGTCGAACACCTTCGACAGGTCGCGTGGCTTGCCCAGATCGCCGTAGGTCTCCAGCCCGAACAACTCGGGCGAGGCGGAGGCGATGAACGGCGCATGCGAGGCCGCCGCCACGTGCGACATCTGCTCGACGAAGTACATGTCTTCCGGCTGGCGCGAGATTTCGAAGTCCCCAAGCAGCGCCGCATAGGGCGCGCCGCCGAAGGTGCCGAATTCTTCTTCGTAGACTTTCTTGAACATCGAGCTCTGGTCGAATTCCAGCGCGGACTGGAAGTCCTTGACAAGTTCCCGCTTGGTGGCGTTGAGCATGCGGATTTTCAGCCCCTGGCCGGTGGCGGAATTCCGGACCAGGTAGTGCAGGCCGGTCCAGCTCTGTTCGAGCTTCTGGAACTCGGGCGCGTGCATGATGGCGCTCAACTGGCTGGAGATCAGCCGGTCGAGTTCCGCGACGCGCGCATCGAGCGTCGCCGACAGGTTGTTCGACATGACAACCGTTCCGTCCAGGACCTGGCTGACCAGCTCCGAGATGATGTCCTTGGCGCGTTCGTGTTCCACCGTCGATTTGGCGACTTTGCTTTGCTCGACGATCTGGTCCAGCAAGTTGACGTCGTCCGTGGTGACGGCGGCTTGCTGTTGTTGGTTGATTTGTGCCGACATGTCAGTCTCCCTTCGCCGGCTTGGCGGATTTCAGTTCCGCCAGCTTGTCGGTGCTGCTCAGGACCTCGCTGAGGATGTCCTCCAGCTTGTCGTTGCCGGCCAACTTGTTGCGCAGGTCCGACAGCTTGCCGCGCGCTTCCAGCAGGCGGCTAAGCGGTTCGACCTGGCGCACCACCGCTTCCGGCCGGAAGTCGGACATCGACTTGAAGTGCAGTTCCACATTGAAGCTGGTGTCGTCGCCGGCCAGCTGGTTCGGCACCTTGAAGCGCGCGACCGGCTCGACGCCACCCAGCACTTCGTCGAAGTTGTCGCTGTCGATGCCGACGAACTTGCGGTCCTTGAGGCGCTTCTTCTCCACCTCCGAGTTGCCGCCGAAATCGCCGACCACACCGACCACGAAGGGCAGCTCCTTGTTTTCCATCGCGTCGCCGATCTCCACGTCATACGTCATCTGCACGCGCGGCGGACGCACTTTGGTCAGGCGCTTTTGGACACTGTCACCATTTGCCATACGAACTCCATCAAAAAGGGAAAACAAGGAAGCGGCTTATTTCAGGCCGCCGAAAGGATCGCTGCTGTTGGTCTGGCTGCCGCTCTTTGCAGGCGCGGTAGCGGTGCTCTTCTTGGCGGGGACGGCCTTGCGCGCGGCCGAAGCCGATGGCACCAGCACATCCTCGCCAAGGCTGCCGCGCAGCAGTTTGGCCAGCTCCTGCGCCTCCGAACGCAGCGAACCATTCAGATTGTTTTGCCGGCTCAGGTCCGACAGCGCCTTGGTCGACAGACGCAGTCCGCTGACGGCGACGATGCTGTTCCCAAGCTTGTCGTTCGGATCGCGTTGCAGCGCTTCCAGCGCGTTGGTGATCGCTTCGCCGTAACTGGCGCGGTCGAATTTGATTTGCGCCATATGCAGCCAGGGCGCCTTGTCGGCGGGGTAGCTGGTGGCGGCGTTCTTGAGGATACCCTGCGCCTTGTCGGTGTCGCCGGCGGCCTGCGCGGCGCCGGCCTCGGTCAGCGCCTGCTCCAGCGTTGAAGACTGTTGTTTGCTGGCGCGGACCATGTCGCCGTCGGTGGCACAGCCGGACAACAGGATCAGACTCGCCACGCAGGGCAACCATGTTCTTGCGATGTTCATCACTCTCTCCTTGTTTGCGAAACCAGATACGAGAGAGCCATTATTCATGAACTGGAGCAGCACTAATTGCGTCTAATCAATCAACGCTTCCCTTCCAGATTGCTTGCGCCGCCGCAAATTGCATAGCCGCCGCTTTCGTTCTAATGCATGGATCGTCTGGAGAAAACATGAACGGAACAACTATGATCGTGATAGCGGGACTGCTTGCCCTGCAAGGCTGCGCGGCCGGCTCCATCGCCGGCGCCGCGCTGCAAATCGCCGGCATCCAAAAGCCGCAGGAGCTGCCCGACGCCCAGAAGCCGCCGCGCAACGTGGCGATTCGGCTGCACGCGGCGGAGAACCTCAACGCCGGCAAGGCGGTCCAGCCGATGGCGTTGGCCACGCGGATTTACAAGCTGCGTCAGACCGCCGCCTTCCAGCAAATGAACTTCAACGCTTTTCTCAACGCACATACCGAGCGCGAATTACTCGGTAACGATCTGCTGGAAGTCAAAGAGGTGATGCTGATTCCCGGCCAGCGCTACGAGGTCACCGAAAAAGTCACTCGCGAGGCCTATTTCATCGGCGTCGTCGCGTTGTTCCAGGCGCCGGCAGAACGGCGCTGGCGCCTGTCGTTCGCCGCAGCCGACGCGGAAAAAAACGGCATCACCGTCGGCTTGCATGCCTGCGCGATGAGCGTCGGTGCGGGCGCGCGGGCCACGACATCCGTCAACGAAACCGGCAAGCCCCTGGCGGCAGTGCGCTGCCAATAACCCGAAGGAGTCAACATGAGTATTCCATCCAAGGTCCTGTGGGGCGAAGGCGTGTTCCTGCGTCCACAGCATTTCCAGCAACAGGACCAGTATCACGAAGCGCGGCTGCACCAGACCGCGCATGCGCTGCATCCCTACCTGTGGGGCGTGCGGCGCATCGAATGGGATCACGACGCGCTGAAGGCCGATCGCCTGCGCCTGCAAGCGCTGTCCATCATCTTCCAGGATGGCGAGATCGTCGATGCGCCGTCGAGCGATCCGCTGCCGGTGGCGATCGATCTGTGCACGCTGCCCCCAAGCCTTCAGGAAGTGACCTGGTACGCGGCCTTGCCCGCGCTGGCGCCGGGCGGCGGCAATGCGGCGCCGAACGGTCCGCAAAAGGATAGCCAAAGGGACTTGCAGAGTGAGGTGAAGCAGCAGGCCGGCGCGCGCTACAGCCAGACGACCAGCGAGACACCCGATCTGTACACGCGCGCCGTCAGCGCGGAGGTCAGCTATCTGAAAAAATCGGTGCGGCTGGTGTCCGACCAGGAACCGCTTGGCGCCTACGACTGCGTGCCGGTGATACGCCTGCGCCGCCTCGTCACCGGCGGCTTCGAACCCGATCCAGGCTTTATCCCACCCGGTCTGTCGATCGCCAGCGCCCCGGCGCTGAAGGCGATGCTAGACCGTCTGATGGACGCGCTACAGGCCAAAGTGCAGTCTTTGCAAGGCCACATGCGGGAGCCGAGCCGTAACGTGATCGAGTTCCGCTCGGGCGACGTGTCGTCGTTCTGGCTGCTGCACACGGTCAGCACCTCGGCGGCGTCGCTGATGCACTACGTGCGCAATCCCGAGCTGCATCCGGAGCGGCTGTTCGAATCGCTGCTTGCGCTGGCCGGCGCCCTGATGACCTATTCGAAACAGTATTCGCTGGTTCATCTGCCCTGCTACCGGCATGACGACATGGCGGCCTGCTTCTCCGGCCTCGACGACATCATCCGCGACCTGCTCGACACCGTGATCTCGACCAAATACTTCTCCATCGCGCTGACGGAGGAAAAGCCGAGCTACCATCTGGGCAAGCTCGATTCCGGCAAAATCGACCAGCGCACCACGCTCTATCTCGCGGTCAGCGCCTCGCTGTCGGCGCTGGAGCTGGTGGAAATCGTGCCGCTGCGGGTCAAGGCCGGCGCGCCGGACGATGTGGAAAAATGCGTGCTGACCGCCATGCCCGGTGTGAAGATCACCCACGCGCCGCAAGTGCCGGCGGCGATTCCCGTGCAACCGGATACCTACTACTTTGCGCTGGAAAGCAAAGGCATGTTGTATGAGCAGATGCTCAAGGCGCAGTCGATCTCGATCTATGTACCGAGCGGCATACGCGACCTGCGCATCAACCTGATCGCGGTGACAGCATGACGCTCCATGTCGAACGCCGCGCGATTCCAACACTGATGGGCGGCCAGCGGCGGCAGATCCAGCCTGGCTATGGCCACGTGCAAACCCTGCTCGATCTGCTGCAGGAAGGCTTCTACCTGCTGTTCATGCTGAAGAACGGCAGCGCCCCACCGGGCGAAGCGGCCTTCCTGGACAGCATCACCGCCTACCTAGCGGACTTCGACAGCGAGGCCCGCAAGCTGCGCGCGCAAGGCGAAGATATCGACGACGCCAAGTATGCGTTCTGCGCCGCGCTGGACGAAATCATCCTCGGCTCGCAGTTCCCGATGCGCTTCGCGTGGGAACGCCGCCCGCTGCAACTGGTGATCTTTGGCGACCAGCTGGCCGGCGAACACTTCTTCGACCGTCTGGAAGCGCTGCGCAGCACCGGCGGCGCCAGACTGCCGGCGCTGCAGGTGTTCCATATGTGTTTGCTGATCGGCTTTCGCGGAAAGTACGCGCTAGACGCCGGCGACAAGCTGGCCTACATGACCGCAAGGCTCGGCGACGAAATCGCGCATATCCAGGGCAAGAGCAAGGGTTTCGCGCCGCAGGCCGAGCGGCCGGACCAAATCGTCAATAAACTGCGCAGCAACACGCCGCTATGGGCATTGTGCGCGTTGTTCGCCGTGATCGGGCTGGCGGCTTACATCGGGTTGGAGTCTTCGCTGTCGCACGACACCCAGAACACGCTGGCGGCCTACTCGGACCTGGTGAAACTGGCGCCACGGCCGGCGTATGTGACGATCACGCTGCCCTGACAGGGCAGCGTTTTTTACTGGGCGATGCGGAATTCGATAGGACGGTTGCGCGCGCGGCCGTCGGCGCTGCTGTTCTCCGCCACCGGCCGATCCGGTCCCTGCCCGGATACCATCACCATGTCCTGGCTGATGCCCTTATCGGCCAGGTAGCTGCGCACCGCCTGTGCGCGCGCGTGGCTCAAGGCCAGGTTGCTGTCGCGCAGACCGACGTTATCGGTGTGGCCGATCAGCTCCACCTTCTTGCCTTTCACCTTGTGCAGCGCCGCCGCCATTTCGTCCAGGATGCCTTTGCCGGAGTCGGTCAGCGTCGCTTTCCCGCTTTCGAACTCGATGATGCGCTTGGCCAGCGTCTCATCGAGCAGGTTCTGTTCGGCCGCGCCCACCCGCAGCCCGTTGTTGACCGTGTAGGTCGGATTGAGGCTGGTGGCAAAGTCGCTGGCGATCTGCTGGCGCTGCGCCTCGTTAGCGACCTCGCCGCGCAAGGTGACGTTGGTGCCGTCGATCTTGATTTCGCCTTTGCTGATCAATTTCAGATTGGATCCGATCAGCTTTTGCACATAGCCGTTCCAGTTGGGCGGCAGCGACACCGGCGATATCGATACCTGGTCGACCACGCGGTCGGCGCCATACAGCTCGCGCACGCGGGCCAGCATGGCCGCCTTGCTGGCCTCGTCCGGGACCGAGCCGCTGACCAGCACCTGGCCCGGCTTGGGGCTGGCGGGCGCCGGGGCCTGCGCCTGCGCCGCACAGTAGATCGATGTCGATAACAATGCCGGCATCACCGCCGGCCAGATGGTCCGCTGGCGCATCGAAAAGCTCCTCTTTGTATGGAAAGTTTAGTAATTCAGACGAAAGTCTCCTGGAACAGCGCCTGCACCGAACGCAGTGACAACTGTCCCTGCTCCAGATAGGCCGACAGCTTTTGCACGCCGGCGTCGCTGGCGATCAGTTCATCGACCCAGCCGGCATAGTCGAAATTGATCTGATGGTCGGCCGCGCACGCCGGATCGATGATGGCCTGCAGCGTTTCGGGCGCGGCGCCGCCGAAGCCGATCACCAGCGACGGCTGCTCGCGGATATCGGCCACGAATACACAGAGCTCGAAATCCGACTGGTGCAGGAATGGCGCGATCAGATCCATCCAGAACGCGGCGACCAGATGCCGCTGCCGCGCAGACTGCGGCAACGGCAGCGCCAGGCTTTTCTCGAGCCTCGCATCGGCGCTGCGCCGCACCGGTTGCAGCAGCAGCCCGATGGCCAGTATCATGCGGCGCGCCGAATCGCGGCCCAGCATCGCCTCCAGGCTGGCGATGTTGTGACGGTCGAGAAAATCGAGGAATGCGATTTCGTGCTCGGCAGCCGCGGGTTCGATATCGAAGGTGGTCGCGGCCAGCACCTGCAGCGCCGGGTCGGGGTCGGCCGCGTCCAGCACATCGGCGGCCAGTTGTTCCAGCTCGTTCCACAACGGCGCCAGCACCACGGGGCTGAGCGCGAGGAAGGTGCGCGGCGACTCGACTTCGATCGCGGTCATGCTCAAGAACGGGTAGCGCCGCTGCGAGGCGTCGCTGCTTGCGGCCAGATGGCCGACGATGGCGCGCCTGCTGCGCGTGCCGACGAAGGCGAACTGCAACGGGCGCATGGCGTCGTAGTTGATCTTCCAGCGCGGATCGGTGCTTAACAGGTTCATGACCTCGGCCAGCCAGCCGTCGAGCAGATTGGCCAGCGCGAGATTGTTGGTCGCCTTGATAAAGTCTGCCCGGGAGGGAAGCTTGCCGAAGTAGCCGATGCGTACGTTTTGTGGAAGGCGTTTCATTGGGTCGCTCCGGTGGCGGCAATCGCGGGGACGGCGGCGGGAGTGGCCGGAGCGCCGACGATGGTTTCCGGCAGCCGCATGCCGCGGAAGCCCTGCCCCTGCGGTGCACTGTCATTGCCGTTGATGTCAGGACTGCTGATGATTTTCAAGCCCATCGCCACGGTGATGGCGCCGCTGGTCCAGCGCAGCTCGAATACGCCGGCTTCACGCTTTTGCTTGGACGCGGCGTCGATCATGCGTTTGAGGCCGAACTGTCCCGCCTCGTTGAACACTTCGACGCTGCGGCCGTCGAACGCCACCGCCGTGATGCGCGCCCCCGACACGCCCTGGGTGCTGGGGTGGACCATATTGGTCCACTGCGCCGGCGTGTTACGGTAGCGGATCTGCTGGCCGTCGATATCGACCGTGTATTCCAAAGTCCCCGGCGCCGGCATCGGCTGCAGTTGAAACACCGTTTGCGCGGCGGCCGACGCCGCAGGCACGCCGCCGGCGCCGACCGGTGCGATCCAGCCCGGGAAGCGGGCCACCGTTTGCGGCGCGAGCGTGATCCCCATGTCGGCCCAGGTGCGAGGCGCCAGCACGTCGCCCCGGCGCAGCACCAAAGGCCCCATCGCGGTGGTGGCGAATTTGGCGATCAATCCGTCGGGACCGAAGAACTGTGCGATCTCGCTGCTCGCCGCCTCGATGCGGGCATTGGGCGAGAACGGATATTTGTTGGCCAGCGATTGCTGGAACGGTTCGTAGACCTGCGCCAGCCAGGTCTTGTTGATCTCCGATTCGGCTGGTCCGATCAACACCGCGAAGGTCTGCATCAACGGCCGCACAAGGATCGGACGGATCGCCTGTTTTTGCGAGTCGCTCATCCCGGTCAGCATTTGCTCGTCCACGTAGCGCAGCGCGTCGGCCAGTTCGGAGCCGGTGCCTTCCAGCGTCTGCTGCATGAACTGGCGCGCGCCGGGACCGGGATCGCCCTGGTTCTTGAGCTGATTCAGACGGCTGCGCAGCCTGGACAGCGTCTCCATATAGGCGCGCATCAACGATGCATCCTTGTCCTTGGTCGCAACCAGTCTGCCGACGCCGGCGAACTCGCGGCCGATGGGCCCCATCGGCTTGTCGACGCGCGTCTGGTCCAGCTGCACATTGACGTTGATCTGCGATGGTCCGCGCCGCAGCACGCTGTTCTTGACCCAGTTGACGAAGCCCGACTGCGCCTCTTTCAACTCGGTGCTCATGATCGCCGGGTTGTCCCATGACGTTTGCTGATAAATGGTGGTGAGCAGTTTCGAGAGCGGCGACGATTGCGGGTCTCCCAGGCGGTTCATCGCAACGACGGCGGCATCGAAACCACTCAGATTGGCAATGGTCACCCCTTGCACGAACTTCTGCCATTCGCGCGCGTAGTCGGCCTTGTACAAATCGGTCAGGCCCTTCTCGATTTGTTCCGGGCTGCCCTCCAGGGTCAGGTCGTCCCGCGCGGCGCTCTTCAACACCCAGTCGGCGCTTTGCAGCTCGTGCGTGGCCGCCTCGCGGAAGGCGCTTTGCACATACTTCTCCCATGCTTCCCGCGTGTAGGCGCCGGCGATCGCGTGACTGCCGGTGACCAGCGCCTGATCCTGTTCGCCAACCATGCGCGCCACCGTCATCGCCGGGAAGCGGGTATTGGCGCGGGCACGGATGTCCGCATAGACGCGCTCCCGCGCCGGCATGCCGCGCACCACGCGCTTCAGATTCTCGCGCGCCTGGTCGATCAGCGCCAGCTTGGGCTCCACGCGCGGCCACGATGGATCGGCGATCTGCGCCAGATAAAAAGTCATCAGCCGTTCGGCGCTGTGGATCATCTGCTCGCGCGGCATCGCGCCCCGATGGTTTTCCAGCCATACTCGCCAGTGGCGTGTCAGCTGGTCGTTCAGGTGGCTGGGCTCCGCGTGCGATTTATCGACTAGCATCAGGTAGCTTTTCAGCGCGTTGTAGGCGTCTTCCACGTTGGCGGCGGAGGCCTGCTGGAACTGGCGGCTGGCGGCCGGCACAGGCGTGACGGGGACGCCGGGATCGACGGGCTGCGCGGGCGCGGCGCCGGGCGCCTGCAGTTCATCGGCGTGCGCGTTCATCTCGGACAGCAGCGTCTCCAGGTTATCGACGACCGGCTTGATCATCACCTCCCGCACGCCGGAGAAGTACTCCTCGCGGAGCTTGCGCTCCAGCAGCGCGCCCTGGTAGAGCCCCATGCGCAACGACCATGGGCGCTCCTCGCGGTACTTGTCCAGTTGTTCGACGCGGTCCTGCAGTATCTCCAAAGCCTCGAGGCGCGATTGTAAATCGAGCCGCTTGTCCTGCAGCTTGATCACCTTATCCAGGTCGGCCTGCACATTGCTCACCAACTGGCGATTGCCTAGGTAGGACCAGCTCCAGCCGCCCAGCGACGCGCCCAGTAGCAGCACGGCGCCGAAGAATGCGGCATACGTCAGCCGCACCTTATGCTTGCTGGCATACTGCGACACCAGGTCCTTGTCGGCGAAGATCACCTTGCGGAACAGGTTTTGCAGGAAGAAGCCCGACTGCCCCGCTCCGGCGACGGCCGGCGCATCCGGCACCGACAGCGCGAAGCGCTTGGCCACCCTTTGCGATTGCTCGCTGATCGGCATACCCTCCTGCAGCGCGCTGGTGAAGTAAAACCCGCGAAACACAGGTTTGAACTGAAACGGGTTTTCCTCGAACAGCGTGGCCAGAAACGCCCGCAGCGGCGCCCTGATGGTCGCGAACTCCAGCGGGAAGGTGAATATGCCGGGCTCCATGCGCTCGCGGCGCTGCTGGCTCATATTGGCCAGGCTAAGCGCCTTCAAGCCGTCGCACAGCTCCGCGAAGCTCTGGTCGAAGAAGGCCAGCAACTGTTGACTGGTCGCCTTGCGCTTGTAGGGCATGGTGGCGCCCCACACGCGCTCACGTTCCGTGCGTTCGGCCTTGGCGAAAAACTCGTCGAAGCCGGCGATCAGGTCGGCCTTGGTGAACACCACATACACCGGCGCGAACACCTCCAGCCGTTCAATCAGGTCCTGCACCCGCTTGCGCAAACTCAGGGCGAGCTTGATGCCGGCCTCCGGATCGTCGCCGCGCAGCTCCGCGATGCTGACGGCGATCAGGATGCCGTTGATCGGCGCGCGGCGACGGTACTTTTTGAGCAGATCGAGAAAGCCGAACCACTCTTCGCGATGTTCGTCCATGACCGAGTAGCGGCCCGCCGTGTCGAGCAAGATCCCGTCCGGCGTGAAGAACCAGTCGCAGTTGCGGGTGCCGCCGACGCCCTGCACCACCTTGCCGTCGGCGAAAGGAAACTGCAGGCCGGAGTTGGTGATCGCCGTGCTTTTGCCGGCGGCCGGATTGCCGATGATCATATACCAGGGCAGTTCGTACAGCGCGCGCGTGCCCGAGACGATGCCCAGCTTGGAGCCCTTGATGGTGTCGATGGCTTTCAGCAGACTGTCGCGAATGGCCTTGACCTCGGCGCCCGCCTGGTCCTTCGGCGGCTCCCCGGCGACCGGCCCGGTGCCGATGGCGTCGGCCAGCTTCTGCGACTCCCGCCTCGCGCGCGACCATCGCCACAGCCAGACCAGGCCCGCCAGCGCCAGCATCACGGCGGTCGCGCCCAGCGCCCAGATCAGCGCCAGCTCCAGCACCTGCGCGCCCAAGTAGAAGATCGCCGCCATCGCGGCCAAACCAAAAATCGTCAGGTGACGGCTATCGGTCAGGAAGTGCCAAATTTTTCGCATCATGGTTCGGTCGGGGCTCGGACGACAGCGCTTGAAAGGAAGGCGGACCGATCAATGTTGCCACCGATCATGCCGGGTATTCTTGAGCGGGCACAATGAAGGCCCACCCGGTTCTATTTGCGCACAGTGCCGGGAACGCGCAGCTCCGTGTGGCCGAAATCCATCATCATCCAACGTCCGCCCCAGGTCAGGCCAACCGACTCGGCCACTTCGCCGTACAGCCGGTAGCCGCGCATCGCCCACGGATCTTTTTCCGATATCACCAACTTGCCATCGCGCAGAAACGCGCAGTCGGCCGCCAGCCCGAACTGGTGATAGCTCTGGAAGGCCTTGGCGTTGGTGACATTGGCCCCGGCCGCCGCCAACGAGTTCTGCCGCTCCGGGCTGCGGTAGCCTTCGAGGATCGCCATGTCGTACCCGTGACGCTCCTTCATGATCCGAAACACCATCAGCATGCGGCGGGAAAAGTCGGGATCGAGCAATTGCCAGTTGCGGTTGGCGCTGTCGAGCATGGGCCGCACCAAGGTCACTTCGGCGGTCGTGAACGTCACTGGCGGCAACGGCGCCGGCGTCACCAGTTGTTCGCCCTTGAGCAGATCGGCCACCTGATCGTTGGTGACATGGCCGGCGCCGTCGTATCCGCCCAACATGTCGCGCCCGCTGAGCATCAGCGCCAGCAACGGCGGCACCGTCATCAGCACGGACGCGGCCAGTATCAGCGGATAGCGCCGTTGCACGAATCGCAATGCGCTGCCGGCGCCGCCGCGCGCGCCGCGTCCCAGCGCCGACGCCTGTTGCGCGCCCTGCTGGACATCGCGCCGCAAGCGCTGCTCAAGACGGCGCCCGATCGCGCTAGCCGAACTCGTCATCAGGTCACGTCCCGCCGGAAACAGCAACAGCCACGCGCCAATACACGCGAACACGAAAAACATCAACACGGAAAATAGAAACATGGTGCGCTCCGTCAAAGCAAGGTCTGGCCGCCGGATGGACACTGCAAGCGACCGGGTCAACGACGTTTCATCGTAGGCCCGATCGGCGGTCGGCGTGAAAGCCCAGATCAAACTCGAAGGGAATATTGTGGACACCTCAAAACGGAAGCCGGACCTGATCGGAACGTCGGGCGCACAGACGGATGGCGCCAAGCGCATCCTCGCGCATTTGGAACATGGCGCGCGGCTGCCTGCATCGAAGCCGGCACGCGCGGCCAGTTGGACCATCGACGGTTGGACCTTGGGCCTGGGGTTGTTGCTGCTGACGATGTGTTGCATCGCCTGGCTGATGCATGAAAAAAGTGCCCCGTCGGGCGCCTTCAAGGCGAGCTACGGCAGCACGCACGGTTCGCCACGGCATGAGCGAAGGGATGAGAATAGTCAGGCGAGCGCGCGTTTGCAAAGCGCCCGGACCGCCCCGGGGGAAGTGATCGTGGAGCCGGCTGAACTGCCAGCGGCAATTGTGGACGAGCCGGGGTCGCCGCAGGTGCGGACAGAGGCCACGACGGCAAACACGACAGCGCCGCAGGTGATCGGGCCAGCCGCACTAGCCAGCCAGCGACCGCGCGTCGCCCCCGTCGGCGCTACGTATCCGAAATTGCCCTCGGGCAGCGCCATCAGCAAATATAGCAGCACCAGCAGCACCGCCAGCACCACCAGCGCCGCGATACCGCGCGCCACCGCTGCAACGGCTGCCGCGGCTGCGGCGCTTGCCGCATCGCGCGGCAAGTCAGCGGCGACGGCCAGCGATACCGATGTGACCTTGCTCACCGCACTGGTCGCGCACGCCGGCAAGCCGGTTGTCGTCGCGCCCGAACGCAGCCGCGACATCGTCGAACGTCGCGAGGGCGACAGCACGGCGGACTTGCTGGCGCGCTGCAAACAGCTTGGACTAATCGAGGGCATGCTGTGCCGCTCGCGCATCTGCTCCGGGCGCTGGGAATCGGACGCCACCTGCCGCGCACCGGCACTCTGAGGACGCGATAATCAGCGGCTTCCAAACGCAAAAAAGCCCAACCGGTGAAGGCTGGGCTTTTTGATCGTGCTGTATTCTGGCTCCCCGACCTGGACTCGAACCAGGGACCTGCGGATTAACAGTCCGTCGCTCTACCAACTGAGCTATCAGGGAAAAGAGGCCGCATTATATACGGCCAATTTCTAGCTGTCTAGGCTAGCGGGCAAAAATCAGAAACCGCCCTTGAACTGCACACCAAACTGACGTGGCTCGTTGACCATGCCGGTCAGGTTGTTGAAGTCGATGGCGCCGATGATGCGCTGGGTGTCGGTGATGTTGCGCGCGAAAGCGGCCACTTCGTACTTGCCGCCATCCCAGTTGTAACCCACGCGCAGGCCGCCTTCAACCATCGACTTGCCGGTGAATTCCTTGGCTTCGTACAGGAAGAAGTTGATTTTGCTGCGATACGACCAGTCGGTCAGCACGAACAGGTTGCCGTTCTCCAGCGCCCAGTTGTAGCGCGCGGTCGCGTTCAGGATGTACTTCGGCGCCTGCGGCAGCGGGTTGCCGTTGATGTCGACGCGGCCGGCCGCGTTGAGCGGATCGGTCACGGTGCACGAACCGCACTTGGCCACGGACAGGCTCGGGTCCTTAATCTTGGTGAAGTTGTACGAACCGCCAGCCGACACTTTGAACGCCGGCGTGATGAACGCCTCGAAGTCCGCTTCGACGCCGCGACCGTCGGTCTTGGCGGCGTTGATCAGACGGGTGACGTTGGAGTTACCACCAACCACGGTCAGCTGCTGGTTCTTCACTTCGTAGTTGTAGACGCTGAACGAAGCGCGCGCGCGGCGGTTGAACAGGTCGGCCTTGACGCCGGCTTCATACGAGGTGATGGTTTCTGCATCGGCCACGGTGATCGGCACCGACGCCGAGGCGGCGGCGATACTCGGCGCGCGGAAGCCGGTGGCCACGCGGGCGTACGAGCTGACATCGGGGTTGATCTTGTAGGTCAGGCTCAGATCCCAGCTGGCTTTGCTCTTGCTCTCGTCAACCGACTGCGGGCCGGCCAGCACCACGTTCTGGGCTTCCACGGTATGGAAGTCCTTCTTGTCGTTGGTGTAGCGCAGGCCGCCGCGCAGGATCAGGTCCTGGGCCAGGTCGTACGTCACCGAGCCGAACACGGCCGCAGCCTTGTTGGTCTGATGGCTGGCCAGGTGCGACGTTTGCGCGCCGGTGTTGCTGTTGTAGTTGTTGCTGTAGCCGTCGGCGCTTTCCTTGAAGTAGTAGACGCCGGTCTGCCAGTTCAGCGGACCCGCGTTTTTCGACTCGACGCGGAATTCCTGGCTGTACTGGTGCAGGCCGCTCAGGCCTCCGCCGGTCTCGACCTGGAACGGAATGAAGCCCGGGCCGGTCGGCGTGCCGCCGTCGATGTCGCCACGGCTGTAGTAGTTGTCCACGCCTTCGTAGCCGGTGATCGAGAACAGCTTGACCGAACCGAGGTCCCAGGTCAGGCGGGCGTTGGCGCCGTTGGTGGTCAGATCCTGGGCATTCTGGCCGTTGGTGCTGATCTGGTTGAAGTTGTAACCATCGGCGAAGTCGTTGGTGCCCTTCTTGATGATGTTGGCGCGGAACAAACGCGCGCTGCCGGTGGTCGAACGTGCGTGCACGTTGAACAGGGCGTTGAAGGTGGTGCTCGGGCTGTACAGGAACTGCACGCGCTCGGCGTGTTCGTTGTAGCCTTCCAGCGAATCCTTGGCGCCGGTGAAGGTGTTGTCGACGAAGTCGTCGCGGTGCTGGCGCAAGGTCGATACGCGCATCGCCCACTCGCTCGACAGCGGCACGTTGGCGGCCGCTTCGAGGTTGACGGTGTTGTGCGAAGCCCACGACAGGCTGTAGTAGCCCTCGACCTGTTTCAGGTTCGGCTTGGCCGATTCGAACTTGACCACGCCGGCCGGCGTGTTGCGGCCGAACAGGGTGCCTTGCGGGCCGCGCAGCACTTCCACGCCGGCCATGTCAAACATCGGGAAACCTTTGAGGATGCCGTTTTCCTGCACCACATCGTCATACACCAGCGAGACCGGCTGCGAGGCGAAGGTGCTGAAGTCGGTGTTGCCGTAGCCGCGGATGTAGAAGCGCGGGAAGGTGCGGCCGTTCGACGATTCAACGTTCAGCGACGCCACTTTGCCTGCCAGCAGGCGGATGTCCTGGCCGCCGGACAGCAGCACGTCGAGCTTCTCGTCCTTCAGCAGGGTGACCGATACCGGCACATCCTTGATGTTCTCGGCGCGGCGCTGGGCCGTCACGACAACGGTTTCCAGTTGCGCGTCGGTCGCGGCGCTCTGCGCGAAAGCGGAACCGATAGGCATAACGGCGCTCAACGCCAGCAGGCGCTTGTGCATCTTAGACAATTTGATCATTCAATTTCCCGATTTAAATGTAATGCAAAGAGTAAAAAACAGTGTCTCCTGTTCTCTCTTTTCGTGACGCGACCAGTCCTCTGATGGGGCCGTGACGGCAAACGGTGGATGTCTAGAATGCACCGTCTGTTAGAAAGGCGGTATTTTCTTTCATTGATACCATGTATTGCAAGACGTATATATCTCAAATGGCATTAAGTGTTAGAAATTCGGCTCAAGAGGCGGGCTGACGGAATAATAGTGGGCAGCAAGCCCGGCGCGGCGGCCACTTTTGATCGGAATCGCAACGTTGCCGTTCAGCCATCCGCCCCCCGCAGTTGGGCGTATTTTTTATGGCAAGTGTATGAAAAAATCCACATTCGATGCGCCCCGGCGGCTGTGGCGCAGACTCCCTGCCCGGCCCACCAAAAAGCTGCTATAACGAAAGCTGGCCCCTCCCAAAGGACGGCAATGATGACCTCGCATCGGTATCGCGCAATGGCGTGGACTGCGCTGGGCGGCTTCGCGCTGGCCTTACTGGCGGGCGCGTTGGTGCTGGCGCAGCTGCGGGCCTACCAAGCCGGCTTTTCGGGCGCGGACGAGCCGGCCCACTTCCTCAACGGCGTATTCGTCAGCAGCTACCTGCACGGCCATGCCGGCTCCAATCCGATGGCGTACGCGGTCGAATACTATTTGCACTATCCGAAGATCTCCATCGGCCACTGGCCGCCGGCCTACTACGGCCTGCTGGGCTTGCTGATGCTGGTACTGCCGGCGACACCGCAAGCGGCGTTTGCCATCAACCTGGTGGTCGGCGCCTTGCCCGCCGCCGCGCTGGGCGGCGCGCTGGCACGCCTGGCGAACCGCCGCGTCGCGCTGGCTGGCTGCGCCATCTACGTGTTCACGCCGCTGGCGGTGGAAAGCCAGGCATTCTTCATGCTGGACCAGGCCTTGAGCGCGTGCTGCTGCGCCGCCGCCATCGCCTGGCTGGCCTACACGCGGCGCCCGGGGCTGGCACGCGCCGCCGTGTTCGCGGCACTGTGCGCGGGCGCTGTGCTCATCAAGGGCAATGGCTGGCTCATCGTGCTGGTGCCGCTGTTCCACATGCTGCTCACGCGCGGGTGGCGGCTGCTGGCGCTGCCGCATCTGTACCTGGCGGCGCTTGCTGCCGGGCTGGTCGTGGTGCCGTGGTACTGGCTGACTGCGTCGATCGCGGCGGACGGCTTCAACTACCAGCCCGGGCTGCGCTACGCCTGGCAGGCGCTCACGGCCAACCTGCACTCGCTGCTGCGCAACCTCGGCTACGCGGGCGCGCCGTTGGCGCTGATCGCTCTTGTTGTGGAGTACCGGCAGCGCCGGGAGGCGCCGCCGCGCTGGGCGATCGTCAGCGTCGCCGTCAGCCTGATGCTGGCGACGCTGACGCTGCAATCACTGGTACCCGCAGCCATCGACGAGCGCTATCTGGCGCCGGCGCTGCCCGCCTACACGGCGCTGGCCGCGCTGGGCGTCTTCCACGTCGCCAGCGCGTTGCGAGGCTGGCTGGCGCGGCGCGGGACGATGACGCCCCGGACGCAAAGCAGCGTGGCGCTGGCGGCCAGCGCGCTGCTTGCGCTGGCCATGCTGGCGCCCGGCGTCGGCCATCTGGCCGGGCATGGTCCCAAAGTGGATATGCGTGCGGCCGACCTGCCGGTGCTGGCGTCGGCCGGGGTGCCGGCGGTCTGGATCATCGACGGCAGCAGCGGCGCGGAAGGCGCGCTGATTGCCGAGCTGGCGGTACGCGATCCGGCGCTGCGCCATTACGCGGTTCGCGCCTCCAAGCTGCTGGCTGCGTCCGATTTCATGGGCATCCGCTATGCGCTCAAATACGACGCCCCCCAACAGGTGCTCGACGAACTGGTGCGGCTGGGAGCACAGTATGTCGTGCTGGTGCGGCTGGACCACGAAGCGCCCTTCCCGCACAGCGCGCAACTGGCGACCGCACTGCACCTGCCGACGGCGCCGTTCCGCCGCGTGATGTCGCTACCCCACCGCCACCGCGCGGGCATTACCGAAGTCTACGCGTCCGTCGGCGACGCCCGGGCCAATGTCGGCGCGGTCCGCCAGTTGGGCATCCCCGCCAAGGGCGCAGCACTGTCCGGCCCGAGCGGACAGTAAGACGGCCAGCGCGTCGGCGGCGTCCGGCTCACACGCGTGCTTACATGCCCAGCGACTTGAGCAGCGCGTCCTGGGCCTCGTCTTCCGCTGACGCCGCAGCTGCGGCCGCCGAAGAGGCGCTCTGGTTGCTCCGCTCCTGGTCCATGAGCGCGTCGGGATCGTCCACCTCGCTCGCATCGAAATCGTGCAGCCGGATGAACTCGGTACGGTCGATGGCCAGCTCCAGGTAAAAGATGTTGCTCTTTTCGGTGTAGAAGGTCACGCGGCGCATTTCCGGACGATCCAGCGGCGTGTCCACGCTCAGCATCACCTGCTTGGTCAGCACCAGCATTTTCGGCTGGTTCTGGGTGATGTTGGTCTGTAACTCGCGCCGCACCTTGCCGGTGAAGTCGCCAACGATCTGGTTCATCAGCTCGCCCATGATGTTGGACACCTCGTCCGACGTGTGGGAACTGGCCAGCTCGGACTTCGGCATGCCCATGTGCAGCATGTAGCGCTCGTAGATTTCCATCGCGGTATCGGCGGCGAAATTTAGCACCACCAGGCCGGTGAAGCCGCCGTCGAACATCACGAAGCAACCGATGTCGGGCTTGAGCCCGGTCTTGGTGATGCGCTGGACCATGCCCGAATAATTCACTTTGCTTTGCGTGGCGACATTCAGCACGCGGGTCACCGAGTTACACAAACTAATCAACAAATCTTCTGTACCGTACACAACATCCTTTTCTTCGCTCATGGGGCAACCTCTATTTACTTTTTATCGATGACGGCGCTGTGTCATGGTTCAGCGCCAAACGAAACATGGCCTCCTCGCTCAGCAAGCGGGCGACCTCATCTTCCATTCCGTAGCCGAAATAAAACCAATACCATTGAGTATGCCGAGGTGCAAGATTCCCGTCCACCTGATTCACACAATTACGTGAAAATTCGGTGACAGAATGCAAAACCCTGGTCCGCAACCCGGACCAATTGGGGGGGAAGAATCAGGGAGGAGATCGAGCAAGCAACCGGCTCTCCTTTCGTACCAGAACCATAAACAGCCAATGTACGCCGATAATTCAGCCGCCCAAAGCAAAAAGCCCAACCGGTAAAGGCTGGGCTTTTTGATATTGCTGTATTCTGGCTCCCCGACCTGGACTCGAACCAGGGACCTGCGGATTAACAGTCCGTCGCTCTACCAACTGAGCTATCAGGGAATTGAGGCCAGAATTATAGCCGCTCAAGTCTGATTTGCACAGCCCAAAAAGCAACTATTTTCGCCGCCGGGCCAGACCGCCCACCATCCCCAAGCCGACCAGCATCATTCCATAGGTCGCGGGCTCGGGCACCGCCGCCACGACCGAGATGTTATCCAGCGCCGCGCCGTAATAGCTATGATAAGGATTGCCGACAAAGCTCAACGTGCTGGTATCCGAATCGGCGACAAAGCTGAAACTCTTCCGTACCCACCCCATGTTGGCGAGCGTCTTATTGTTGATATCGAAAGTGAACGTTACCGGCGCGTTCACGCTCGCATAGAAAAACTTGTCGCCACCGCCGACCGGATTGCCGGCCAGGCTGAAGCTGACGTTATACGTCCGCCCGACCACCGTGGCGAACGATTGCGAAATCGACCCCGCCCCGCCGCCATTCAGGTCCAGGCTGTAGCTGCCGGATGCCGGCGCCCAGTAAGTGTTGATCAGATCGACCGTGCCGCCGATGGTCCAACCGTCCAGGCCGGAACCGATGGTTTCGAAACCACCGCTGAAGCCGCCGGCGGACTCGAAGCCGCCATTGCGGATCAATTCGACCGAAGCACGCGCTGCGGGGCTAAGAACGGCAAAGGCTGCTATCGCGGCTAAGGCTTTCATTCTGGACATTTCACACCCCGTGATGGTTGTCTCGTTCAAACGAGAATTTCTTAGTATTAACTCGACAACTATACGCCATAACAAGCGAACATCAAGAATTACATTTTAGAAACACAACGATGGGGGTGAGTTCACGCGGACGCGCAAATGGAAAAAGCCCCATGTGGCATCGCAACGTTTAAGCGTTGCAAGCACACATGAGGCTTTTAAATTCTGGCTCCCCGACCTGGACTCGAACCAGGGACCTGCGGATTAACAGTCCGTCGCTCTACCAACTGAGCTATCAGGGATTAGAGGCAACATTTTATACTGTTTGGTTCACGCCATCAAGAATATTTCTATCAGCGCAACTTCATCCGGTATGCCGTGTTGCCGTTCGAATCAAGCTACTGCTCAACCCGAAGAAGCAAGAGTTTAGAGCACTTTGGCGATGGCGTCAATGACGATGTCGATGTTGCGCGAATTCAACGCCGCCACGCAGATGCGGCCGGTGTCGACAGCGTAGATCGACCGCTCGCGCAGCTGCTCGACCTGCGCCTTGGTCAGGCCCGAGTACGAGAACATGCCGACCTGATCGCGCACGAAGGCGAAATCGTGGGCCGGCGCTTTCGCCTTCAGCTTCTCGACGAAGGCTTCGCGCATTTCCTTGATGCGTACGCGCATGCCGGCCAGCTCGTCTTCCCACATCTGACGCAGCTCAGGCGTGGTCAACACGGTGGCGACGACCTTGCCGCCGTGCACGGGCGGGTTCGAGTAGTTGGTGCGCACCACGCGCTTCAACTGCGACATCAAGCGGCTCGCCTCTTCACCGCTGGCGGCGACGACGCTCAGCGCGCCAACGCGCTCGCCGTACAGCGAGAACGACTTCGAGAACGAGTTCGACACCAGCAGCGGACCGCCGGCGTCGGCGAAGCGGCGCACCACGGCGCCGTCTTCGGCGATACCGGCGCCGAAGCCCTGGTACGCCATGTCGAGGAACGGCACCAGGCCACCATCGGTGACGGCCGCGATGACCTCATCCCACTGGGCGGAGGTCAGATCGGCGCCGGTCGGGTTGTGGCAGCACGCGTGCAGCAGCACGATCGCGCCGCGCGGCATGGCCTTCAACGCGGCCAGCATGCCGGCGAAATCGACGCCGTGGGTGGCGGCGTCGTAGTAGGCGTAGTTATTGACGGTGAAGCCGGCGCTTTCGAACAGCGCGCGGTGGTTCTCCCAGCTTGGATCGCTGATGTAGACCTGCGAATCGGGGGCGAAGCGCTTGAGGAAGTCGGCGCCGATCTTCAGCGCGCCGGTGCCGCCGATGGCTTGCACGGTGATCGCACGTTTCTCTTGAATTACCGCGCTGTCGGCGCCAAATACCAGCTCTTGCACCGCCTTGTCATAGGCAGCCAGGCCTTCGATCGGCAGGTAGGTGCGCGGCGCTGGCGTCGCGATCAGGATTTCTTCCGCTTTCTGTACGCAAGACAGCAGAGGCACTTTGCCGTTGTCGTCATAATAAACGCCGACACCCAGATTGATTTTTGCCGGGTTTTGGTCGGCGTTGAAGGCTTCGGTGATACCCAGGATCGGGTCGCGTGGTGCCATGTCGATGGCGCTGAACAAGCTAGGATTCGTCATGATAAGATTGGATTCGATTGGAAGCGTTTCGCAGCGGATGAACGTAGACAGCGCCCCACTAAAACGTCTTCAGGCCGCTGGCAGGCCATTATTCTAACAAAGGTCGGACCACGATGGCTGAATTACCAGTAGTAGATACCTCAACGGCAACGGTTGTTACCTTCCCGGATTCGCCGTTCAAATTGCACCAGCCCTTCCCGCCCGCCGGCGACCAGCCGACGGCGATCGACAAGCTGTGCGAAGGCATAGACGACGGCCTGTTCTTCCAGACGCTGCTCGGCGTGACCGGCTCCGGCAAGACCTACACGATGGCCAACGTGATCGCCCGCCAGGGGCGTCCGGCGATCGTGTTCGCGCCGAATAAAACGCTGGCAGCGCAGCTGTATTCGGAGTTCCGCGAGTTCTTCCCGGAGAACGCGGTCGAGTACTTCGTCTCGTACTACGATTACTATCAGCCGGAAGCCTACGTGCCGCAGCGCGACCTGTTCATCGAAAAGGATTCGTCCATCAATGAGCACATCGAGCAGATGCGCCTGTCGTGCACCAAGTCGCTGATGGAGCGGCGCGACGTGATCATCGTCGCCACCGTGTCGGCCATCTACGGTATCGGTAATCCCAACGAATACCACCAGATGATCCTGACCTTGCGCCAGAAGGACCGCGTCTCGCAACGCGACATCATCGCGCGCCTGATCCAGATGCAGTACACCCGCAACGAGGTCGATTTCGGCCGCGGCACCTTCCGCGTGCGCGGCGATACGCTCGACATCTTCCCGGCCGAGAATGCGGAGCTGGCGGTGCGCCTCGACATGTTCGGCGACGAGCTGGAATCGATCCAGCTGTTCGATCCGCTGACGGGCCGCGTCAAGCAGAAGATCCCCCGCTTCACCGTCTATCCCGGCTCGCACTATGTCACGCCGCGATCGACCGTGCTGCGCGCGATCGAGTCGATCAAGCTGGAACTGCGCGACCGCCTGGAGTTCTTCCGCAAGGAGAACAAGCTCATTGAAGAGCAGCGCATCGAACAGCGCACCCGCTTCGATCTGGAGATGATGGCCGAAATCGGCTTCACCAAGGGCATCGAGAACTACTCGCGGCACCTGAGCGGCGCCATGCCGGGCGAACCGCCACCGACGCTGGTCGATTACCTGCCGAAGGACGCGCTGATGTTCCTCGACGAGTCGCACGTCCTGGTCGGGCAGTTGAGCGCCATGTATAACGGCGACCGCTCGCGCAAGACCAACCTGGTGGACTACGGGTTCCGCCTGCCGTCGGCGCTGGATAACCGGCCGTTGAAATTCGAGGAGTTCGAGCAGAAAATGCGGCAGACGATTTTCGTCTCCGCCACGCCGGCCGACTACGAAAACACCCACGCCGACCAGGTGGTCGAACAGGTGGTGCGGCCGACCGGCCTGGTCGACCCGCTGATCATCGTGCGCCCTGCCCGCTCGCAGGTGGAGGACCTGATGTCCGAGATCACCGACCGCGTCGCCAAGAACGAGCGCGTGCTGGTGACCACGCTGACCAAGCGCATGTCCGAGCAGTTGACCGAATTCCTCAGCGACCATGGCATCAAGGTGCGCTATCTGCACAGCGATATCGAAACGGTTGAACGGGTCGAGCTGCTGCGTGACCTGCGCATCGGAACTTTCGACGTGCTGGTGGGGATCAACCTGCTGCGCGAGGGCCTGGATTTGCCGGAGGTGTCGCTGGTGGCGATCCTGGACGCCGACAAGGAAGGCTTCCTGCGCTCCGAGCGTTCGCTGATCCAGACCATCGGCCGGGCCGCGCGTAACCTCAACGGCGTGGCGCTGCTGTACGCGGACCGCATGACCGATTCGATGGAACGCGCCATCGGCGAGACCGAGCGCCGGCGCGCCAAGCAGATCGAATTCAACGCCGCCAACGGCATCGTGCCGCGCGGCGTGAGCAAAATCATCAAGGACATGATCGACGGCGTCTACAGTCCGCAGGATGCACGCGAAACCCGCCAAGTGGCGCAGGAGGCGGCCAAGTACGAGTCGATGAGCGAGAAGCAGATCAGCAAGGAGATCAAGCGTCTGGAAAAAGCCATGCTCGATCACGCCAAGAACCTGGAGTTCGAAAAAGCCGCGCAGGTGCGCGACCAGCTGCACGGTCTCAAACAGCAGCTGTTCGGCGCCCCGGGCGCGGACACGCCGCCAGCTCCAGTCTGATCAACTTATCGAGCCGACCATGAATCCTATTTTAAGCAGCGGCCCGCTGGGCACCCCTTGGGCCACCATGGACCCGTTCCTGTTTTGCGTTCACCACGTGGACAACTACCCCAAGGGCGACGGCAAGTTCGGCCCGGCCGCGTCGCTGGCCGGGCGCCGCCTGGGCCAGGACTTCGCGAATGTCGACGGCTGGAATATGTACCACGGCGAGCAGGTGCCGGGCTTTCCCGGCCACCCGCATCGCGGTTTCGAGACGGTGACCATCGTGCGGCATGGTTTGATCGATCACGCCGATTCGCTGGGCGCGGCCGCGCGCTTCGGCGCCGGCGATGTGCAATGGCTCACCGCCGGGCGTGGCGTGGTCCACTCGGAGATGTTCCCGCTGCTGAAAACTGAACAGGACAATCCGCTCGAACTGTTCCAGATCTGGCTTAACCTGCCGGCGCGCAGCAAGTTCGCCGAGCCGCACTTCACGATGCTGTGGTCGGAGGACGTTCCCAGGGAAACCGTGGTCGATGCAGCTGGTGCGCGCACGGAAGTGGTCTGCGTCGCGGGCCGCGTCGGCGCTCTGGATGCCCTGCCCCCGCCGCCGGATTCCTGGGCAGCCGCCGAGGACAGCGACCTGGCGATCTGGGTGATCACGATGGAGCCCGGCGCGCAATGGACGCTGCCGCCTGCGCGCGGAGCCGACACAAAACGGGCGCTTTATTATTTCGACGGCCAGGGCGCCAGTCTGGGCGGCCAGCCGCTGGCGTCGCGCAGTGTCAACGACATACGCAACGACGTGCCTTTACCGCTACTGAACGGCACCACAGGCAAGGCGCAGTTCCTGATCCTGCAAGGACGGCCGATCGGCGAACCGGTGGTGCAATCGGGTCCGTTCGTGATGAACAGCGAACAGGAGATCCGCCAGGCCCACGCCGACTACCGGCAGACCGGATTTGGCGGCTGGCCATGGCCGGATGGCGCGCCGGTACACGGCGACGACCCCACGCGCTTCGCCCGCCACACCGACGGCAAGGTCGAACGACGCGAGGGTTAGGCCAAGTCAGCGCTGTTTGACGAAGGCCGCCACGGCCTCGCCAAGCTGCGGAGCCAGCGGCAGGCTGGCATCGCTGTACGATGCCATTTGCCGGGCCGGATTCGCAGGCACCATTTTCAGCACGTGGTTCATCCCTTCGATAATCACCAACTTGGCCGCAGGCGCGGCCGCCGATAGCGCCTGCGCCTCTTTCACCGACACCTGGATGTCGGTGGTTCCCTGCACGATCAGCACCGGCATTTTCAGCGCGGCGATCGCCTTGCGCGGATCGGTTTTAAAAGACGAGATCAAATACGGCTGAACCGACGGCCGGTACAACATCATCAGCTCCGGCGGTACATCATCGACTTGCTTGCCCTGCTCCAGCGCGACCAGTATGCGTTCGTTCGTGCCTGCCAGCGCGGCCGGCAGCTTGGGCTTGAGCTGCTCACGCAGGATGTCGGCCAGCGGATGGCCTGCGCCGGAAATGGACACGCAGGCATCGGCTTTGGCGCGCTGGCAGGCCACCAACGCGATCAACGCTCCCTCGCTGTGCCCGGCCATGACCACGCGCGAGAAGCGCTGGTCGGCGCGCAGTTGCCGCATCCAGACCACGGCGTCGTCGATATACGAATCGAGGCGCAGATCGGATTCCTCCTTGACCAAGCCTGAGCTGGATGCGACGCCGCGCTTATCGTAGCGTACCGTCGCGATGCCTTGCTGCGCCAGCGATTCGGCCAGCATGCGCAGTGAATTATTGAGCAGCGAAGCCGCTTCGCTGTTACCGTCGCGGTCCGTCGGGCCGGAACCGGAGTGCAGCAGGACCACCGGCACCTTGGCGCCACCTTCGGGTATCAATTCAGTGCCATACAGCGTACCGCCGGCGACGGCCTGCGTGACAGCGCGCTCGGCGTAGCTGCCCGCACGGGCGGTGCAGGACAGCACCAGCAAAACAATTAAAAATTTACAGCGCATGGATAAACCTCCGGTTAGAGCGATTCGAATTGATGATCTTTCTGAAGCCTTTTATAGTGCAGCAGCGAGTAGAGGACTACAAGCGGCGCCCACGCCAGCCCAAGCAGCAAGATACCCCACCCCGGCGCATGCATCCATAGCGCCAGCATGCCGAGCACACCGCTGGCGACCATCAGCCGCGCAGCCATGCGGTGCGTGGCGTACCAGACGCGCTCACTGGCCAACGTCCATGGGGTGCGGATGCCGACATAGAAGTTGCGGCGCACCTTGCCCATCGGGTTCCCCGTCAGGGTAAGCAGCAGGAACAGTCCCGCCGGCACTGCGCGTTGCATCGACACCTCGCCGCCTGTCCCGCCGATCAGCACCAGCGCGAACACGTAGCCAAGCATGCAGACAACCAATCCAGCGATGTAGTAGTAAGTCGACAGGAACTCTGTCATGCCGAAGCGATGCGGCGACAGCACCGGTAACGCCAATCCCACAAACGTGAACAGCGCCATGCCCCCGGGACCGAGCACCCACATGACCGCGCGCCCGGCATAACCGTCCACCTGGCCTTCAATATTCCAGTGTACAGGCACCTGCTCGGGCAGCAGCGGCCAGCAGTAGATGAGCGCAGCGCAGGCAGCGGCGACCAGCAACAGGCATACGACGAGATAACGTGTTCTCACTTTATTCTCCCTTTTTGTTCTGTTCCCAGTGCGGGTTTGGCTTGCGTCTCGGTAAGATCCATCACCCACGCCAACACATCCTGCAGCACCGTGGTATTGAGCCCGTACCAGATGGTCTGGCCATCCCGCCGCCTAGTGATCAGGTCAGCCTCGCCGAGCACCGCGAAATGGTGGGACATCGAAGGTTTGCTCATATCGAAATGCCCCGCCAGATCGCCCGCCGTCATCTCGCCTTGCCGCAGCAGCCGCAGGATCTCGCGCCGCGCCGGATCGGCGATGGCTTTGAAAGCGTTGTTGGGGACATTCATTAGTCACTCATCTAATTAGACATTTATCTAACTATAAGCCGATAAAATCGCGCAGTCAAGCGATCTTCGGGGGGTGTCCATATGTCCTTCGTCAAGCGGTCTCGAGGGGGTTGGGGCAATAAAGTGTCCCATCTCGCATGATGGCGTACATCACGTCGCAGCGCCGCCTGGCGAGAGCGATCAGTGCTTGGTTGTGTCGTTTTCCTTGGCTAATCTTTCGAGCGTAGTAAGCCCGCGATACCGGGTCTCGTAGCGCTGCAAAGGCGGATAGGAACAACGCTCGCTTGAGCACTTTATTTCCTCGCCGTGATGGATGTTCACCGCGAATCGACGATCCGGAGCGACGGGTAACTGGCGCCAGCCCAGCATAGGCCGCGAGGTGAGCAGCAGAGGTAAACGCTTTTGCTGCGACCTCTGTAAGGAGTCGCGCAGCGGTCCTGACGCCGACTCCTGGCATGCTGGTCAGGACTGAATAAAGAGGGTGTGCTTGCACCAGCCGTTCAACCTCCTGGGCGACCTCGTCGCGTTGACGGCGCAGTGCCGCGAGCTGGTGCGCCAGGCGCGGCACGACAATTGTTGCGGCGTTTGTTCCTGGCACAATCACCGTCTGCTCGGAAAGTGCCAGGAAAACTTCATGGGCTAAGCCTTTACCCATTCTAGGGGCAAGCTTGCTCAATTTGTTCGCAAGGCTCTTTTCGCTGGTGGCGGCAAGGCTCGCCGGTGACGGATGTCGTTGTAGTAGATCCAGTACAGCGGGGTGATCAAGTCGCGGGCCAAGAACGCGCTCCAGCGCTGGGTGGATTTGTGTCAGTAGTCCGCGAATTCGGTTACTTGTCTGGGTAATCTGATCGGCCAGATCATCGTCAAAACCGCACAGCATGGTCAGCTCCGCCAACCGCTCATCATCGAGACGAAGTGAGCGCAGTGCATGCGGCATTGAGCGTGCCGCTTCGGCGATGATGGCGGCGTCTCGTGCATCGGTCTTGGCTTCGCCAGCGTGCAGATCCGCAATTCTGCGCATGGCAAGGCCGGGGAGATATGCCACCAGGATACCCTCGGCTCTGGCGACGGTCACCGGCAATGCTCCGATGGTTGTAGGCTGGTCAACGACCAGCAGTAGGTTACCGTGTTCCTTGAGGTTGGAAATCAGCGCTCGCAGCCTCGTTTCGTCATTCGGCATCGCCTTATCGAACAAGCGTTTGCCAGCTCTGTTCAGTGCAACGGCATGGTGTTCTCCCTTGCCGACGTCAACGCCAATAAAGACATCTACAGAATCGTAATGTTCAATCGCGTCCATGCGACCTCCCGCTACAAGAGGTTGTAATGGCCAACAACTTACGGCAGCAGGTCTCGGCATCCACGTTACGGATGGCCTCAGGATTTCCTCTGGACCAAGTCCCTATCAGCGATCACCAGCCACCCACCAAGTTCGGTGACAACACCCCCCGGATCATGGGCGACTGGGGGCAACAATCATGCCGAACTTGGCTGGCCAAAACCTTGAGGATCAAGGTCTGTATATAGTAACGGGGGTGAATACTCGCGCGCCGGCCGGCGCGCTTAGGCGAAATTAATAAACGGCCTGTCCGGATTCATCAAAGACATGCCAACGCGCCTGCTCAACGCGAATGACTGCGGTCTCGCCGCCCTGCCAGCGCGCTTCGGCGTCCACCCTTGCGATCAACTGCGTCGCGCCGCCGTCCGGAGTCAGGTAAATGTAGCTGGCGTCGCCCAGCAGTTCGGCCGCCTGCACCGTGACCGGAATACCGGCCACACCGCCTGGATCGGGCGGCGCCAGCGCCATGTGCTCGGCGCGCACGCCGAGCGATACCGGCGATCCGGGAAGCAAGCCATCGCGCGCGCCGATCGGCACCAGCGCGCCGTCGGCGAGCCGCACCGCCATCGCCTGCCCCGCCAGCAGTTCCACCACGCCGGTCAGGAAGTTCATCGCCGGCGAACCAAGGAAACCCGCGACGAACATATTGGCGGGCCGCTGATACAACTCCAGCGGCGCGCCGACCTGCTCCACCTGTCCGCCGCGCAGCACCACGATACGGTCGGCCAAGGTCATCGCCTCCACCTGGTCGTGGGTTACGTAGATCATCGTGCTGCGCAAGGTGCGGTGCAGGTTTTTCAGCTCTATACGCATCTGCACCCGCAACGACGCGTCCAGATTGGACAGCGGCTCGTCGAACAGGAACACCTCCGGCTGGCGCACGATCGCACGGCCGATAGCAACCCGCTGGCGCTGTCCGCCGGACAGTTCCTTGGGCTTGCGCTGCAACAGCGGCTCGATGCGCAGCGTAGCAGCCGCCTGCTCCACCTTCGCGCGGATCTCCTCGCGCGACAGTCCCGCCATCTTGAGCGCGAAACCCATGTTGTCGAACACCGTCATGTGCGGATACAGTGCGTAACTCTGGAAAACCATCGCGATGCCGCGCGCGGCCGGCGTCACATGCGTCATATCGCGACCGCCGATGCTCACCGTGCCTTCGTCCGCGCTTTCCAATCCGCAGATCGTGCGCAGCAAGGTCGATTTGCCGCAGCCCGACGGCCCCACGAACACCACGAACTCGCCGTCGGCGATGCTCAGGTCTATGCCGCGCAGGATGGGCTGCTGGCCGAACCCCTTGCGTATGCCACGAATGTCAACTCCTGCCATGACTTCCCCTCAACCCAAAACCAGTTCGACGCGATGGACCGCGCCATCCCGCAGCAACGGGATGCGCGCCACACCGTCGTCGGCGGCGAGCGCCGTGCCGTCAAGGGTAACTGAAACAACATCGTTGGCGCGATGGCCGGGATTGAGCACGTTGATCTCATAGCTGCCGCCGCCATCAGGCAATTGATGGCGGATGCTGAATCCGGGCCAATCGTCCGGGATGCGTGGCGCCATCACGATCGTGTCGCCGTCTTCGATGCTGAAGCCCAGTACGGACTCCAACCCCACACGGTACATCCAGCCGGACGATCCCGTGTACCAGGTCCAGCCGCCGCGCCCCACGTGCGGCGCCTCGCCGTAGACATCGGCCGCGATGACATAAGGCTCGACTTGATACACCGCCACCGCCGCCATGTCGCGCGCATGGGTCACTGGACTGAGCATCTCCAGCAACGGCGCGGCGCGGTCGCGGCGTCCGGCTTCGGCCATCGCCCGCACCACCCAGCAGGCCGCGTGTGTGTACTGGCCGCCGTTTTCGCGCACGCCTGCGACATATCCTTTGATGTAACCGGGATCGTTGGGGGTGTTGACAAAGGCTGGCGTCAGCAGTCGTATCAGTCCATCCTGCTCGGACACCAGCCGCTGCTCCAACGCGTCCAGCGCCTGCGCAGCGCGTTCCGGTGGCGCTGCCTCCGAGATCACCGCCCATGCCTGCGCCAGCGCGTCGATCTGGCACTCGTCGCTGTCCTTGGAGCCGATGACGGCGCCGTTGTCGTAGTAGGCGCGGCGATACCATTCGCCGTCCCATCCGCCATCGTTGAGGGCGTGATCCAGATGATCGTGATAAGCGCTGTAGATGGCGATGCGCGCGGTGTCGCCGCGTCGTTCGCAGATGGGCAGGAAATCCTTGATGATGCGCGACAGGAAAAAGCCCATCCAAACGCTTTCGCCACGTCCTTCGCGGCCGACGCGATTCATGCCGTCGTTCCAGTCTCCGGTGCCCATCAGCGGCAGACCATGTGCGCCCTGCGTGAGCGAGCGGTCCAGCGCGCGGCAGCAATGCTCGTAGACGTTCGCGCTTTCGCCGGAAAGCGACGGCTTCAGATACACCTCGTCTTCGCCCTCTTCCAGCAACGGCGCCGTCAGGAATGGTTCCACTTCATCGAGCACGCTCCAGTCGCCGGTGGTCTTGATGTAGAACGCGGCAACGTACGGCAGCCAAAGCAGATCATCCGAGAAGCGCGTGCGCAGCCCGCGTTCCATCGGCGCGGTATGCCACCAGTGCAGCACATCGCCTTCGACAAACTGGTGCGCCGCGTGGATGCGGATCTGCTGACGCGTCAAATCCGGGCGCGCGTAGATCATCGCGCTCGAATCCTGCAACTGGTCGCGGTAGCCCAATGCGCCACCCGACTGGTAGAACGCCGAGCGCCCCCAGATGCGGCAACTCAGGTTCTGGTACGCCAGCCAGCCGTTCTGCATCAAATCGATGGCCGGCACCGGCGTGCGTACCTGCACGGCGCCGACCGTCTGACTCCAGAACGCCGTGATCTCGTCGAGCGCGTGCTGCACCGCCCCAGCTGCCGAATAGCGACTTACCAGCTCCAGCGCCGTCGCGCGCTCCTGCGTTTCACCGAGAAGCACAACCCATTCCAGGGTAGCTCCCGGCGCCAGTTCATGCGTGGTCTGGAACGCCGCGCAGGGATCGAGTCCCGCCCCTGTCGCACCGTTCAATTGCGCGCCAGCCAGCGCGGCAGGCTTGGCAAGGTCGCCGTGCTGGCCGATGAAAGCGTCACGGTCGGCGCTGTGATGCACCGCAACTCCATCACCCGGCAACGCTGCGGCAAACGTCACGCCGTCCGCAAACTGGCCGGCGAGCGGGTTGGTCGCGAGCAGCGCGCCCGTGGCATCCCACTCGGTGATGACAAACCTGCTGCTGTCGGCCGGCGTCCCGCCCAGCACCAGACGCTGATAGGAGAACATCGACACCCGACGCACAACCTCGTCGCGATTAGTCACCCGCACACGGACGATCTTGACCGGATCATGGCGCGGCACGAACATCACAGTCTCCTGTTCCAGGCCATGGCTGAAGTGATTGAAGCGCGTGTAGCCGAATCCGTGGGCCACTTCATATCCCGCGCCGGCCGGAGCCGGGCCCGGAACCGGCGACCAGTATTGGCCGCTGTCCTCGTCGCGCAGATACAGCGCCTCCCCATGAGGATCGCGTATCGGATCGTTGGACCATGGCGTGAGCCGGTGGACACGGCTATTTCGGCTCCAGGTATAACCGGCGCCGCTCTCGCTGACCAAAAAGCCGAATCCTTCGTTCGAAATGGCGTTGGTCCAGGCCAGCGGCGGACGGCGCAATCCATCGGTCGCGTCCCAGTCCATGCGGATCACATATTCGTCGCCCGCGTCGGTAAAACCGCCATAACCATTAAAGTGATGCAGCACGGCGCGGCCGGGCACCGTCGCCGGTCCGTCCGATTGCGCAGTGCGCGTTGCGGGCGGCTCGGTGGCGGCGACATCGGCATCCAGCACCGGCATCCGGCCGCGAACAACCAGTAGCGCCGTCATTTCGATCAACGCGAGATCCTGCTTCTTGAATATCGCGGGTTTGCGCACATGGACGCCTTCCGCATCCTTGTACGAGCCGACACTATCGAGTAGTAAGACGTCGACCATCCAGCCGTGCGCGGCCCAATAGCGGCGAGCACGCAGCAGCAGAGCCGCGTTGGCATCGTCGGCGCCGTCGACCCACAGGACGGCCAGCGGCCCGGCCGGAAGATCGTATAACGACGCGACGGAAGCCATATCGGCGGACGCTTCGACCTCACGCGCGGTATGGCGGGGTGCGCGCACGGCCGACTCTCCATATAGCATCGCAGCCGCCAACCGCTGTAAATAAGTCGCCTCGTCCGAACTCAAACCCAGTCCTTGCTCGAGCGCCTGCTGGGCGGCGCGGGCGGCATTGATCGGTGCGCGGTCCGCCGGTTCCAGGCCAACGGCCAGCGCCAGCGCGTGCTCACGACTGTCCGCCGCGCCGAGGATGAATGCCACGCCGGTGTGCGCGCCCGGCGCCAGCGTTACCGTCCGGCGCAAGCTAAATGCGGGATCGAGCACATTTCCGGCGGTGCCGGACAATGCTCCGTCCATGGCGGACGGCGAGCGCAGGTCGCGTCCGCGTCCAACGAAGCGCGTGCGGTCGGTCTCGAAGCCGGCGGCGTCGCCACCGGCGGCGGCATGCACCATCCACAGCGCCGCATCGCCCTCGCCGCGCGGTCTGCGCCGCGCCAGCAAGGCACCTGTGACGGCATCGAACTCGGTCTGCACGAACAGTTTGGAGAAAGCCGGGTGGGATGCTTCATCCGCTTGCCGATTCAACACCACTTCCAGATAGCTGGTCACCTCGATATGGCGGTCGGTCGAACCGGTATTCTTGAGCACCACGCTGCGCAGTTCGAGATCACGCGTGGGATCGACGGCGATCTCCATATGCGCCGCGATGCCATGCGCCGAGACGCCAATCCAGAAGCTACCGGCCTCGCCGCCGGAGGTTCTGACCGCGTCCCCCGGCCCGCCGGGCTGCAAACCCAGCGACCAGACCTCGCCGCTGACGGTGTCGCGCAGGTAAATAAAATAGCCCTCGCCGTCCTCGACGCGGTCGCCGCTCCAGCGCGACAGGGCCATGTCGCCGACCCGGCTGAAACCCGTGCCAGCGCCGGTGATCAGCGTGGTGAAGTTGCCATTGGAGAGCAGCCGCGCTTCCTGTGCAGGGATGTTATCAAGAGGATTATTCATTGTGATGTCCGGCTTCCAGATTGAGGCAGGCGCCATTGCTGGCGACGATATCGGCGTACAGCATCGCGCTGTCCTTCAGCGTGCGCTGCTGCGTTTCAAAATTAACGTGAATGATCCCGAAACGCTTGGAAAAGCCCAGCGACCATTCCAGGTTGTCAAGCAGCGACCATACCATGTAGCCCCGAAGATCGACGCCCGCTTCCAGCGCGGCGCTGATGGCGCCCATGTTCTTGCGCAGGCAATCGACGCGCAACGGATCGTGCACCCGCCCGCCCTCTGCCTGGGGCGGGTCGTAGAACGCGGAACCGTTTTCCATCACGTACAGCGGCGTGTCGCCGTACAGGCGTTTGAAGTTCACCAGCGTGTCCGTCAACCCCTGCGGGAACACCTCCCATCCCGTCTCCGTGTAGGTCGCCTGGTTCTGGCGCACCGGCGCCACGTTCAGCGGCCAGTTGGAGGGATCATCGCGCACCACGCTGCGGGTGTAGTAGTTGATACCGACGAAATCGAGCTTCTGGCCGATCAACTCGAAATCGGCGGCGGGCCAGTCCGGCCAGGCGTCTCCGAACATTTGCTTCAGCTCCGGCGGATAGGCGCCCAGGAAAATCGGATCCAGATACTGGCGGTTCATATAGGCGTCCGCGCGCCGCGTGGCATCCAGATCGGCCTGCGACTGGCTGGCAGGATATTTAGGTTCGATGTTGACGACGATGCCGATCCGATGCCGTCCGACCTCCCGATAGGCCTTGACCGCGCTACCGTGCGCGCGCATCAGGTTGTGGCTGGCCAGCGCCGCCTCGTGCACGCTGCGATGGCCCGGCGCCAAGGTGCCGTGCATGTAGCCGCCGTCGGTGACCACCCAAGGCTCGTTGAGCGTCGCCCACGATTTGACGCGTCCATCGAAGGCCTGGAACAGTACCCGCGCGTAGTCGGTGAACCAGTCGGCGATGTCGGGATTGAGCCAGCCGCCCCGATCGTCCAACGCGGCGGGCAAGTCCCAGTGATACAGCGTGAGCAAGGGCTCAATGCCGTTGGCGAGCAGCTCGTCGATCAGCCGACTGTAGAAATCCAGGCCGGCCTGGTTCACGGCGCCCCGCCCTTGAGGCAAGATGCGACTCCACGATACGCTGAAGCGGTAGGCTTTAAGTCCTAGCTTCACCATCAGCGCGACGTCCTCCTTGTAGCGGTTGTAATGGTCGCATGCGATGTCGCCATTGTCGCCGTCGCGGACATTTCCCGGCACCGCGCAAAAGCGCTGCCAGATGCTCGGCCCCGCGCCATCGGCCAGCGGCGAACCTTCGATCTGATACGCGGACGTCGCGCTACCCCACAGGAAGTCGGCGGGAAACTGGATGGATTTGCTCATTGGATGATCCTTGTGATCTTGAGGTTAAAACGGCGCGCCATTAATTTTCAGTACCGCCGGCAGGCTGTCGATCGTGATCCGCCGGTTTTGCCATGCCACCGGCTTGTCGTTCACGGTAGCCACGCCAGGCGCCGTATCCCATGGCCAGGTGAGGACCACTCCGCCGGGAGGCAGGCGTGGCATCGCCTCTACGTGTAAAGACAACGTGCCGTCGGCAGCCGCCAGCTTGTAGTTGAGCGGGCCATAAGGCGTGCGCAATCCGTGAAGGCCGATGCCCTCCCCGCGCAGCCAGTCGACCGGTACGCCTTCGCCCAGCAGCAAGGCCTGATCCGACTCGCGCTCGTAGGCAAACGAATCGAGCGCCGCGCGGATGTAGTCTGACGATATCCAGCCGTGCGGCATGTCGCCGACAAAGCGGGGCTGTCGCATATCCCGGCCAACCACTTCGGCCCACTGGTTCCACTTGACCGGACGCTGATCGGCATAGAAGTAGTCGAGCAATTGCGCCGCCCGCTCCCGCCAGCCCAGCCGTACGAAAGCGCTGACGTTGCGCAGCTCATAAGGCGTGTAGTCGTCCCACGCTTTGCGGCCATCGCGCCGGGCCAGGAAAAACTCCCAATATTTGTCGTATGTGGCCTTTAGCATCGCCGGCGGCAGGAACTGCTGTTCGCCGCCGGGCGTGAGCGCGATGGTCGACGACGTGGGATCGAAGTCGCCCAGTTCCGCCGCGCCGGGAAGGTAGTCGATGCCGTGCAAGGCGGCGGCGACGTCCAGCGATGCATAAAGGTCGTGGCGGAACTCGTCGCGCGCCGATGCGAGCCGTCGTTCGTCATCGGTTTTTCCAAGCGCTGCGGCGATATGAACGGCGTCCTTGTAACCCCGCATCGCCCAGAAATCATCCCAGTACGAGTGCATCGGCTTTTCCGAATATCCCTCGTGGCTGATCGAAGCCGGCATCAGGCCATACAAAGCACGACGTTCGGGCGTGCGGTTTGCATCGACACGCTCGGACTGACGCAAGGTCTCCATGTACCGGGCAGCGGCGTCGATCCCCGGCCATGCGTTTGCCAAGGCGGTCTTGTCCCGCGTATAGCGATAAAGCTCCGCCGCGAGGAAGATCAGCTGGCCGTGGCTATCGTTCTCCGGCACCGGATCGGCGCCGCGGCGGTCGACGCAGCATGGCACCTTGCCGTTGTCGAACTGGTACGGTGCGTACCAACGCAGATAGTCGGCAGCGATGTCGGCTTGCCCGAGCCGTAGCAATGCCTCCGACATCATCGCGCCATCGCGTATCCAGGAGCGGCGATAGGATCGCGTGCCAGGCTGCAGCGATGCGCCTTCGCGCGTCATCAGCATGTGCGCCAGCGACGAGCGAAGGGTGTCGGCCATATGCTGCCCCGCCGCCGGCACTTTCAGCGTGACGCGATTCAGCTTGTCGCGCCATTCGGCCGCAACGGCGTCCTGCCGCTCGGATAGCCACGCAGCGCCGTCCCTTCCTGCCGCCGGCAGGGAGTGCGGCGTCGAACCGCCCGCCATCGGCAGCACCGCACCGATAACAACGCTGCCATACGCCGGCAGCACGACGTCGTACGTCAACGCCGCCGAGGCCATGCCTGTTTCGTCATGCAGGCCGCTAGCGGCGGATTTACCCGATGAACGGTCAGCAGGCAGCAGGCCGCCGTCGAACGACGACAGCGCCACGCCGGCTGGCTTTCGCAGTGGGTGGATTTTGCTATCGCCGTTGATGGTGATCGCCTGGCCGTCCCAGCGCACATCGCGAATGGCGCTGAAGCCACCCGGCGTGTTGAGGAACTGGCGCGGCGCGTTGACCTGGAACGGACGCACCGCCAGAACCAATTGCATGCGCCGCGCCTTCGCGCCAAGGTTTTTCAGCTCGTACCTCGCCAGCAGGCGCGATGAAGCCGGCGTGCCGTCGGCGGCCGCTGTCACGGACATCGTCCAATCCGGATGCCGCCACAACACCGACGGCACCGGCAGATAACCGTCCCGCAAACTCTGACTCACCGTGACATCGGCCCAGGTGAACAGCCGGCCGCCGTCACGCACGAACGGCTCAACGGAAAAGCCGCCCTGCTTCGCCTCCAGCGCCCCATCCTCGGAAATGAGCGCGCTGTGATCCCCGCCGCCGTCAACGCCAACCAGCGTCCAGTATGATTGCTGGCCGGAGAAACCGCGCGGATACAATCCACGCCGGGCGACACGTGCCACGCCCTCGATAAACTGGTTCGGCGTCGCGCCCCATTCCAGCGCCTTCAGATCCACATCCGCCAGCGCATAGGTCGCCGAAGGACCGTTGCGCAGTACAAGCCGGATATAGCGGGCTTCGGACTCAGTCAGCCGTAACGGATCGTCACCGCCGTTGCCCGCGACGACGCTGCGCACCAGGCGCCATTGCCTGCCATCGGACGACAGCTCGATATCGTAATCGCTGGCGTAGCGGCGGCCCTGCCAATGCAGAACGAGGCCGCCGAATTCGCGCTCCGCGCCAAGATCGATCATCAGCCGCTGCGTCTTACCCTTGTTGTTCGGGACGACCCATGCCGTAGCCGCGTCGCCATCGACCGCCAGAGCGGCCGCTCCGCCGGTTAGTTGGGAAGATGCCTGCGCGACCGCCGCCGGCCAGGTGTCCGGGACCGGCGGCAAAGAGCGAATCGCCAGTTGCTTCAGGTAGATCGAACCTTTAGCGCCACCGCTGCCGGCGCTGACAACGAACTCGATGCGGTCCGCATGTTTGAGTACGCGATCCTTCGTCGGCCCCCATGCGAACAGCACCTGCCGCTTCTTGATGCGCACCAGTTGCCACTCTTTCGGGAACGTGTAATTCTGCTGCGGGAACCACCAGACATTGTCGCCACTGGCATCGGTCATCTTGAATTCAAAATGATTTACCGGCGCGTCGGCGCGCACGTAGAACGATATCTCGTAGTTTTCCGGAAGGTCCAGCGGTAGCGCGCGGCGTACGAAGGCGTAGCCGCCCTTGCCGGCAAAGTCGAAATCCAGTCGCAAGGCGCCATCGGCGGAGACAGCGGCCGTGCGCACGCCATCGGATGCCTGCGCCTGCCACGCGCCGACGACGGAAAGATCATCGATCATGCGCGGCGGAGGCTCCGCCGCGATAGCTGCGGACATGAACGCCGCAGCCAGGCCGGTAGCCAGCATCTGAATGAGCGCCATCCTCATCCCTTTACGCTCCCAACCAGCAGGCCCTGGATGTAATAGCGCTGCAAACCAAGGAACAGCAGTAGCACCGGCAGAATGGTCAACACCGAACCGGCCATCATCAACTCGTTATCCTGGACGTGCTCGCGCGAGAGCGATGCCAGCGCCACGGGCAAGGTGTACAAGTCTTTATCGGTCAGCACGATCAACGGCCACATAAAATCGTTCCACGTACCGAGGAAGGTGAAGATACCCAGCGTGACCAGGATCGGCGTAAGCAACGGCAGCACGATGACGCGGAAGATGCGGAACTCGCTGGCACCGTCCATGCGCGCCGCCTCCAGCAACGCATCCGGTATCGTCAGCGCGTACTGTCGCACCAGGAAGATGCCGAAGATGCCGGCCATCGCCGGCACCAGCACCGCGCCGTAGGTATTGACCAGCCCCAGATACTTCAGCAGCAAAAACAACGGCAACATCGCCACCTGGCTCGGTATCACCAGCGCGCCGAGCATGACCTTGAAGATCCGATCGCGCCCACGGAACTGCAGCTTGGCGAAGGCGTAGCCGGCGCTGACGTTAAACAGCAGCGACAACACTGTCGCCGCGCATGACAACAGCACGCTGTTTAGCAGATATTTGCCGATACCGGCTTGACTGAACAACTCACGATAACTATGCAGCGTCGCGGCGCTCGGCAGGAATGGCAGCGGGTACGCGCTCGACTCGCCGGGCTCCATCAAAGAGACCGACAGCATCCAAAGGAGCGGGAATAAGGTCAGCGCGCCGGCGACAAGCATCAGCGTGTTGAGTACCAGCGCACGTGGCCTCCAGGACGATGGCGTCATGCGTCCGCTCCTTTGGCAAAGCGCAGCTGTAGCAGCGTGACGCAGAACATGATCGCGAACAGAACGAAGGCCACCGCCGATGCCGCGCCCAGATTCCACCACTTGAACCCCTGCTCATACATGAAATACAGCACGCTGACGGTGCTCTGTACCGGCCCGCCCTGCGTCATCACATACGGTTCGGCGAACAGCTGGAAGTAGCCCGACATGCTCAGGATACTCACCATCAGCATCGTCGGCCCAAGCATCGGCCAGGTGATAAACCGGAACTGGCCCCACACGCCGGCGCCGTCCAGTCCTGCCGCCTCGTACAGATCGTCCGGTATGCTTTGCAGGCCGGCGAGGAAGATGATCATGTTGTAGCCGA
Source organism: Duganella sp. AC917 (assembly GCF_979258245.1). Lineage (NCBI taxonomy): Bacteria > Pseudomonadati > Pseudomonadota > Betaproteobacteria > Burkholderiales > Oxalobacteraceae > Duganella > Duganella sp. AC917. The sequence goes on along the minus strand of NZ_OZ409848.1, from coordinate 454,814 downwards.
AGTTTTTCCAGACCGCGAACAGGATAATCGCCGGCATCGCCCAATCGGGATCGTTCAGCCAATCCACCGGCGCTATGCCCAGTTGATCGAGGCCGTGGTTGATCATGCCGTAGCGCGTGTGCAGCAGATAGCGCCAGATCACCGCCACCGCCACCAGGGATGTCACTACCGGCGCGAAGAAAGCGGTGCGGAACAGGCCCTTGAACCAGGTCAGTTTCGAATTGAGCAGCAGTGCGGCGCCAAGCGAGGCGGCGATCGACAACGGCACGCCGACCACGACGAAGTACAGCGTATTGCCGAGCGCCTGCCAGAACAGCGGCGTTTGCAGCAGCTCGGCGTAGTTGCGCAACCCAACGAAGCGCAGGTTATCCAGGTTGGCCAGCGCGTAGATATCGAAGTCGGTAAGGCTCATCACCAGCGCGGCGAGCACCGGCAGGAAGAAGAAGACGCCAATGACCAGCAGCGCGGGTCCGGCAAAGCACCAGGCGGCGCGGCGCGAGTTCATCGCGCCTCCTTCCGCGCCAGCATCCAGCGGCGCTTTTCCAGAATATGATCGGCCTTGGCGTCCAATTGCACCACCGCCTCGTCGACCGTCAGCTCGCCGTGCGTCACGCGCTCCGCGACCAGCCGCATTTCGGTGGCGATGCGCTCCCACTCGGGCACCTTGGGCGCCGGCTTCACGCGTTCGAATTGCTGCCGGAACGCCTGGGCATAAACATCGTTGGCAAGAGCGGGCACATTCCAGTTGCTGCGGCGCGGCGGCAGGTCGCCGGTCAATTGGTGGAACCGCGCCGCCGTATCGGTGCGCGACAGGTATTCGATCAGCTGCCATGCTTCACGCGGGTGTTTGGAGGAAGCCGACAGCACCAGGCTGGAACCGCCGGCGATGGATGCCGCCGGCCCCGAAGGCCCGGGTAGAATGGCCGTCATCCAGTGCTGCTGCTGGTCGGCCGGCAGGCGGCGTTTGAACTCGCCCATATTCCATGGACCCGAGATGTAGAACGAAACGTAACCCATGCCGAATTCGTGATACACATTGGTGATGCGGTTCATCGGTGCCAGCTTCTGCGCGAACATGTCGGCATAGAGCTGCAGGCTGCGGCGAAAACCCGCGCTGCGGAAATTGCCATAGCGGCCGCCGTCGCGCAGCAAGGGCTCGTCGTTCTGCAGGGCCAGCGCCATCAGCGGCTCGAATTCTTCGCTGGGCAGCAGGATCGCATAATTGTCCGGTCCCACGCGGCGCTTGATGGCGTTCATCGCCTTCATCCATTCGACCCAGGTTTGCGGCGGCTTGGCATATCCCGCATTCTCCAGCATGTCGCGGCGGTAGAACAGCACGCGCGTATCGACATACCACGGCGCGCCCCACAGCTTGCCGTCCACGATATTGGTATCCCATATACCGGGAAAATAGTCTGACGGCGTCACCAGCTTCGAGGCGGCGACTTGCGCATCGAGCGGCAGCAGTGCACCCAGCGCGGCAAACTCCGGCACCCACGTATTCCCGAGCTGGAAAATGTCGGGCATGACGTCGCCGGCGAATGCAGTCAGCAGCTTTTCGTGCGCGGCGGTCCACGGCAGCTGCTGGACTTCGACCCGCACGCCGGGATGGGTGCGTTCGAACTCCGGCATCAGCGCGGTGACCACCTCGCCCTCGCGCCCCATGGCCCAAAACTTCAGGACCACGCCCTGCTCCTTGCGTGGCGCGCACGAGGCCAGCACCACGCACGCAACGACAAGCAGCGTGGCGTGGGACAAGCGTCGCAGCCTTGTAAAACCTTGCGTCATTGGGCGGGCGCCATCTCTGTGGCCGGCTTGACCTTCTCCGGCTGCCGCAACCACTCGCCGGTGAAGCCAGCGCGTTCCAGCCCGCGCCGGATGACCGGATGCCCGCGCATCACGCGCCAGACCAAATCGCTGCGATAGTTTTCCGTCATGGCGATGATCGGTCCCTGATCGATGCCCAGATAGTCGTTATCGACCCAGCCCTTGCCCTTGATCGTACGCCCTTGCGAGACCGGGATATCGTAGTCGAAGCTGGGGTTGAAGGCGTCCAGGAAGCCATACTTTCCGTAGATCCAATCGCCGTAGCGATTCTTCATCTCCAGCATCGCCGGCACCACGATCTCCGGCGCGAACGGCAGCGACGATGCGGCGGCCGTTGGCGCCAGGGTGCAATCGTCATAGTGTTTCAGGCCGCCGATGCCGCGTGCCGTGTAGGTGCGGAACGGCAGTTTGATGGCGCCGTAGTCGAGCGTTTTGTCGACCGGGCCATCGCTGGCGGTGATGCCCCACACATTGGCGCCGTAACCTTTGCAGCGCAACGGATTGTCGATCGCATAGGCCCGCTGCGCATAGGTGGCGCGGCGACTGTTCTCGAAGTAGTCGTATCCGCGCTTGCCCATGTACTCGTCGCGGATACCCCGAAAATCGATCCACACGTGGCTGTACTGGTGGATGAACAGCGACGGGTAGCCGAGATGCTCCTTGTCGCCCTTCCCTTCCAGGCTGTTTGCGTAGGTGCTGATCCAGGCTTTCCACGCATCCGGCTGTACCGGATGCGTCGGCGATCCGAGGGCCAGCACGTACACCAGCATCGCCTCGTCGTAGCCTTTCCAATCGTAGGGAATAAAGCCCGACTCGGGATGCCAGCCCAGCGCGATCGACGGTTTGCGCGCCTGCGCCCAGGTCCAGTCGACCCGTTCGTAAATCTCCGAAGCCAGCTTGCGGATCTCCTTTTCCGCCGGGTCATTGCCGTCGAAATAGGATTGGCAGAACAGCGCCCCGGCCAGGAACAGCGCCGTGTCGACGGTCGACAACTCGACCTTGTCGTGCCGCAGGCCGGTCTTCATATCGAGGAAGTGATAGAAGAAGCCCTTGTAGCCGCTAGTGGACGTCCCTTTGGCGTCGCCCTGAGGCGCGTTGCGGAAGAAGCGCAAGGTGGCCAGCACGCGCTCGCGTGCCTGCTGGCGCGTGACATAACCCCGCTCGACGCCAATCGGATAGGCGGTCAGCCCGAAGCCGACCGCCGCGACGCTGGAGAAGGACGGCGTTGGATACCGGTCCGGCACCAAGCCGTTGGCCGGGTTGGCGGTTTCCCAGAAAAAGTCGAACGTGCGGCGCTGAAGGTCGTCGAACATCGGCGGCAGCGCCGAATCGCGCGCCTGCGCGGCGCCGCCGCCCGCAAACAAGGCGGAGACGGCGAACGCCAGGCTGGCGGCGGTGTGAAGGACGCGAGGCTTGGAAAATACGCTCATGTACACCTCAGAACGCGTAACGCGCGCTGAACTTCAAGGTGCGCATCTGGCCGCCCATGGCGGTCGGCACGCCGAGATTTCTGTTGTCGCCACCCAGGCGGTTCTGCGGATTGCCAGGGCCACCGCCCCAGCCATCATAGCCGCCATAGTTGATCGTGTTGAACAGATTGAGCACATCGGCACGCAGCGACACGCGGCCGAAGCGGAACCCGACCTCCTTCGACAAGCCGACATCGACCTGGCGGAATCGGTCGCCATCACCTTTGACGGACACGCACTGAGTGGAACCCGCGGAGCAATCCGTGATACGGTAAGGCAGGCCAGAACCCAGGGTCACCTTCCCGGACAACATCAGCCCCCACGGCAGCCAGCCGTCGGATACGCCGGCGACCACCAGCCGATGGCGCTCGACATCGGTCGATGGATTCCACGCGGAGGCGTAGCGGCCATAGGTCCAGTTGAAGATCTCGTTGGTCCATTCCTTGTTGGTGGTTTCGGCCCTGCTATAGGTGTAGGTCGCGCCCAGGCTCCAGGTCGAAGCCCTGGAATATGGCTTGTCCATTTTCAGATACGCCGACTCGGTCTTTGCTTGCGAGATGAAATCGCCCAGCACCAGCGTGCCGTAACCGGGCACGGAATTGAACAGCGGATCGATCGGACTGGCGTTACCCCAACCACCCTGCGGATCGCGGTTACCGCCGAACCAGTTAAACTGGTTGCGGGCGCGCGAGTTGGTGTAGCCCGCCTCGCCGTTCCAGATGCCCAGCGCCTGACGCAAACCGAAACTCCACATGTCGGTGTACGCCATCTTGTGATCGTTCTTGATCATCCAGATTTCACCGCCCGTCTGCGCATTTTTCTGGGCCTCGTCCATCGCATGGTTGGCGATGGTGCGGTCGTACGCCCTGCCCCAACCAGCGAATAGCACCGATGCGCGGTCGCCGTAGATATCGTAGGACAGCCCCAGACGCGGCGCAAAGGCCTTCTTGAATGCTTTGCGGCTGTTGCCGGTGCTGATGTACTCGCCGATATTGACGCCACCCTTGGCCAGCGACTGCGCGTAGGTCTGGCCGGCTGGCGCGCCTTGACGCGGATCCTGCATGCCAAACAGCGCCACACGGTCGGCCGGCGTCGCGTAACTATCGTTGAGCATATTGTCTTCGTAGTCGTAGCGCATACCGAGATTAAGCAGCAGCTTGTCGGTCGCCTGCCAGTCGTCCTGGAAATAGATGCCGTACTGGTTGTTGGAGAACTCCACGCCATACGGCGGCACCGCCGCTTCGGAACGGATCAAGCTTGGCACACCGGTGACGGTGTCGATCCGCTCGATACGACGCTCGACCGCGAACGCGGTGCCCGACAGGTCATACGTGATGTGCTTGACCTTGACGCCAGCCTTCATCGTATGCCCGCTCTTGCCGGTGTAGGTCAGGTCATCCTGGAACAGCAGGCCGCTCTGCTGGCGGAACTGGTTGTTCGGCGAGCCGCCGACCACCAGCACATCGACCACGTTGTTATCGGTATTGCTCGGCGAGACCTGATACTTGATGTAGGGCGAATTGGCGTTCGAATGGGGATTCCAGCTGTACTTCTCGTAGCCGATGCGGGCCTCGTTGAGGAAGTCGTCATTGCTCCACTCATGCTTGAAATCGAAACGGTCTTCATCGTTGCTGCGATTGAGGACATTCTCGGCCACGCTCAGTTTCACGTCCTCAGGAATCATATCGGTCTCGCGCCGCACGCGCGCGGTCGCTTCCACGCGCTGGTTTTTAGCGATCTGCGCGTCGACCTTCAGCAAGAACAAGTCTTCCTTGAATTTCGATACGGCGTTACCCTCCTGCGCCAACAGCGACGGAACGATGCCTGCGTTGGGTAGCAAGTCAGTGCGCTGCGCGATCACCTGGCGCGGGCTATCGATCTTCTTGCCTTCATAGGCGAAGAAGTAGTGCGCCACGTCCTTCTTGATCGGGCCGCCCAGGGTCATGCCATATTGATCCTGCGACGACTTTGGACGGCCGACGCCCCGCTGCTCCGACTCTTTCTGGAACGGGTCCTTGGCCGTGAGGTTGGTGCCGGTGTGGTCCCAGAACGCGTCGCCATGCAGCTCGTTGCCGCCGGATTTGGTGATGGCGGTGATTGCAGCGCTCGATACCTGGTCGAATTCGGCCTTGTAGTTTTGCGCGATCACCTTGTACTCCGCGATCGCCGATTGCGGGAACGGATTGCCCCGGCTCGTATCGAGGCCCGAGACGCCGCCGCGCAGGATGTTGTTCTTCTGGCTGACGCCATCGATGAAGACGTTGACGTTGTCCTGGTTCTGCGATCCGGATTGCAGCTTGACGTTACCGCTGTTATCGACACTGAATCGCACGCCCGGCGCCAGGTCGGCGAAGGAGAGGAAATTGCGGGTAACCTGCGGCAGCTTCTCGATCTGTTCGCGCGACACGGAGGTGCCGACCTCGGAGCCGGCGACATCGCGCCGCGTTGCGGACCCGGTAATCACGACCTGCTGCACGCCGCTTTGCAACGACAGGTTGACCTGGCTGGTCTGGCCGACGCTGACCGTCACCAGTTCGGACTTCTGTTCGCCGACCTTGATCTGGTAAGTGCCAGGCGCGACGCCGGTCAGCACGTAGCTGCCATCGGCGCGCGTGACGGTGTTGTAGACGTAGCCGTTCGACTGGTTGGTGGCGCTGACCGCGTTGCCGGCCGACGGCGCGGCGCCGCTGGTGACCTGCCCCTGGATCGTCGCGCTGCTCAATTGCGCGTGTGCCGGGATGGCTGTCAGCAGTGCTGCGGCCAGTGCCGCGGCCATTGCGGACAGACGAAGGGACGGCGTTTGCCGTTGGGTGTTGTTCATGGTTGTCTCCTGTTTTTTTGTGTACTTTTTTGTTGTACTACTAAGGCATGAAACGGGTGATGCGGGTGCTACTGGATGATTCAGGTGCCTCCCGTCGAAGCGCGCACCACCAGTTCCGCGTCCAGCGTCTGCGCGGTGGCCGGGATGCTTCCAGGCTGGCCGATTTGTGCGTGCAGGCGCTCCAACGCGCGCACACCCAGATCGACGATCGGGACTCGAACGGTCGTCAATGCCGGACTGACGTACCGGGCAATACGAATATCATCGAAGCCGGCCAGCGCGATGTCGCGCGGCAGCTCCAGGCCGTGCTGGCGCAACTCCAGCAGCGCGCCGATGGCCATCATGTCGTTGGCGGCGAACAGCGCGTCCGGGCGCTCGGCCGCAACCGCGAGCGCCTGGCCGACGCGCTGCCCCGACTCCTCGGAGAAGTCGCCTTCGAACACCTGCGCCACGGCCTGCGGCGCCAGCGCGGCAAGGGCAGCGTGGTAGCCACGCAGCCGCTCCTGCGCTTCGAAGTTACCGGCCGGTCCCGCGAGGAATGCGATGCGCCTGTAGCCCTGCCCCACCAGATGGGCCACCATCGCGTAGGCGCCGCTGTAGTTATCGAACGAGATCGACGCATACTGCGTGCCGCCGGCCGCGGTGCTCATTAAAACGATGGGCAGGTCTTCGGGCAGGTTATCGGACAGCAGCGCGGCGTCGACATGGGGCGACATCACCAGCAGGCCGTCGACACGGCCGCGCATGGCGCGGATGGATAGCGCCACTTCGTCGGCGTCGCCGTGCAGGCTCGATACCATCAGGTGCAGGCCACGGGCGCGTGCGGCGACGTCGATGCCGCGAATGATCTCGGAGAAGAACTCGCCATACAGGTCCGGCAGCAGCACGCCGATGGTGTTGGTGAAGCTGGTCGTCAGGCTGCGAGCGCCCACGTGCGGCATGTAGCGCATGCGCTTGACCACCGCCAGAATGTGTTTGCGGGTGTCGTCGGTGATGCTGGCGTGACCGTTGAGCGCGCGCGAAACCGAGGCCACCGATACCCCTGCCTCCTGCGCCACGTCCTTGATCGTTATCGCCATCGTTGTCGCTTTCTAAAAATGTAACCGGTTACATTTGCCTCAAAAAATATAACCGGCTACGTTAATGAGAATGTAACCGGTTACATTGGTGTTTGGAAAAGTCTACTCGCGTTCGCCGCGCACTGTAAAGACTTTTCCACAACTTTTCTATTTATACACAGCGCGAACGTATCGGTCCGGCCAGGACATTACAACGTCTTGACGAACTCCCGAATCCCGCTCAGCAGCATCTCCACCGACATCGCCGTCAGGATCAACCCCATGAGACGCTCGAACGCGGTCATCACCTGAGGGCCGAGCACCTTCTGCAGCTTCTCGGCGCTGAGGAACACCAGCAGCCACACCACCGCCACGGCCGCCAGCGCGGCCACGTGCACCATCACCTCGCCGGTGCTCTCGCTGGAGAACAGCAGCACCGTGGCCAGGGCCGAGGGGCCGGCCAGCGCCGGTATCGCCAGCGGTACGATGAACGGCTCGCCGCCGTCGGTGCGGCCCAACACGCCATCCGGATGGGGGAAGATCATGCGGATCGAGATAAGCAGCAGAATCACCGCGCCGCCGATGCGCAGCGCGACTTCCGACAGATGCAGCGCCGCCAGGAAGTGGCGCCCGAAGAACATGAAGATCAACAGCAGCACAAAGGCGATGCCGCATTCGCGCAAGACGATGCGCGAGCGGCGCGCCGGCGCCACCGGATTGAGCACGCTGGCGAACAAGGGCACGTTGCCAAATGGGTCGGTCACGAGCACCAGCAAAATAAAGGTCTGGAAGAAGTCCTGGGTCATATGTTTTTTTTATTGAATAAAAAAGGGAGCCGAAGCTCCCTTAGTCGAAAGGCTTATTGAGCCGCTTCGCCTTTTTTGATCCATGCGGCCAGTTGATGCGGACGCAGACCGTCGTAGTCTTCGAACGGCTGGTGGATCCACGGATTGTGCGGCAGTTCTTCCATCTGGTAGTCCGGCTTGAAGGCCGAGCTGCCCTTGGTCCAGATCACGGCCGATTTCACATCGGTGACGCCTTCGAAGTTGTCCTTCAAATGCTTCATCACCTTGATCAAGGTGACGCCGGAATCGGCCAGGTCGTCCACCAGCAGGATCTTGCCCGACAACGGGCCCTTGGTCATCGTCATGTACTTGGCGATGTCCAGGTCACCGCGCACCGTGCCCGCTTCTTCGCGGTAGCTGCTGGTCGACAGAATCGCCAGCGGCACGTCAAAGATGCGCGAGAAGACGTCGCCCGGACGCACGCCGCCGCGCGCCAGGCACAGTACCATGTCGAACTTCCAGCCCGATTCATGGACCTTCAGCGCCAGGCGCTCGATCAGGCGGTGGTACTCGTCCCAGGATACCCACAGGTGTTTTTCGTTCGATTGCGGATCGCTCATATTCATTCCTTATTATTCGAACGGGTGACGCAGAACGATCGTCTCTTCACGATCGGGACCGGTCGATACCATGTCGACCGGCACGCCGACCAACTCTTCGATACGTTTGATGTACGCGCGGGCGGTGGCCGGCAGCGCTGCCAGCGATTTCGCGCCGACGGTGCTTTCGGTCCAACCCGGCATCTCTTCGTAGACCGGCACGCAGCGCGCGGCTTCCTCTGCGCCCGACGGGAAGATGTCGACCGATACGCCGTCGATGGTGTAACCGGTGCACAGCTTGAGCGTTTCCAGGCCGTCCAGCACATCGAGCTTGGTCAGGCACATGCCGGTGACGCCGTTGATCTGGACCGAGCGACGCAGCAGCGCGGCGTCGAACCAGCCGCAGCGACGTGCGCGGCCGGTGACGGTGCCGAACTCGTGGCCCACTTGCGCCAGGTGGTGGCCAACGCCTGCATCGGTCGGCAGCTCCGAAGGGAACGGGCCGGAACCGACGCGGGTGGTGTAGGCCTTGGTGATGCCCATGATGTAGTGCAGCATGTTCGGACCGACGCCGGCGCCGGCGGCGGCATTACCGGCCACGCAGTTCGACGAGGTGACGAACGGATAGGTGCCGTGGTCGACGTCCAGCAGCGAGCCTTGCGCGCCTTCGAACAGCAGGTTGGCGCCGGCCTTGTGCGCGGCGTACAGCGCGCTCGAAACGTCGGTCACCATCGGGCGCAGGCGCGGCACGTAGGCCAGCGCATCGTCCAGGGTTTTCTGGTATTCGATGCGCGGGGCCTTGAGGTAGTGCTCCAGCACGAAGTTGTGGTAGTCGAGGTTCTCGGCCAGCTTTTCGGCGAAGCGCTTTTCGTTCAGCAGGTCGGCGACGCGGATGGCGCGGCGCGCCACCTTGTCTTCGTAGGCCGGGCCGATGCCCTTGCCGGTGGTGCCGATCTTCGCTTCGCCACGGGCGGCTTCACGGGCCAGATCCAGCGCGGCGTGGTAAGGCAGGATCACCGGCGCGGCATCCGACACCTTCAGGCGCGAGGCGACTTCGACGCCGACTTTTTCGAGCTTGTCGATTTCGCGCAGCACGTCCGGCACCGACACCACCACACCGTTACCGATGTAGCAGGCCACGCCCGGACGCATGATGCCCGACGGGATCAGCTGCAGCGCGGTCTTGACGCCGCCGATGACCAGCGTATGGCCGGCGTTGTGGCCGCCCTGGAAGCGGACCACACCTTGTGCATGATCGGTCAACCAGTCGACGATCTTGCCTTTACCTTCATCGCCCCATTGGGTACCGATGACGACGACGTTCTTTGCGTTTTTCTTTGACATCACACTAACCTAAGTTTTTAAGAATCCAGTTACTACCACTATCGTCGAGTACCAGAGCGCGGTCGCACTCGAACTCGTCCAGCTCGTTGCTGTGACCCGGCATACTTTGGATCACCACTTCGCCGGACTTGCGCAGCTCGGCGATTTTTTCCTTCAATTCAGGCGCGTTGCCCCATGGAGCGCGGATCGAATGCTTGCGCTCCGCGGTCGGCAACAGGCGCGCCAGCTCGCGCAGGTCGAGCGAGAAGCCGGTGGCGGGACGCGCCCGGCCAAAAGCTTCGCCTACGTGATCGTAACGGCCGCCGCGCGCCACCGCGTTCGGCAAGCCTGGCACATACAGCGCGAACATCGCGCCGCTTTCGTACTGGTAGCCGCGCAGGTCGGCCAGGTCGATCGCCACTTCGGCGCGGCCCAGCGCGGACGCTGCCAGCGCGGCCAGTTCGGCCAGCGCCTTGGCCATGCCAGGCAGGTCGGGCAGCGTTTCGCGCGCCTTCTTCAATACTTCGACGTCGCCATACAGGTTCGGCAGCGCCAGCAAGGCTTCGCGCACCTGCGGCGCGTAGTTGGCGGTGATGGCCTGCAGGCCCGGCACGTCCTTGGAGCGCAGCAGGCCATACAACGCCGCTTCATCGGCGGCCGCGTTGGCGTCGCCGTCGAGGATCACGCGCAGCACGCCGGCGTGGGCCAGATCGAGGCGCACCTCGTCGAACCCGGCCAGCGCCAGCGACGCCAGCGCCAGCTCGAGGATCTCGGCGTCCGCTTCGAGGCCGGCGTGGCCATAAATTTCGGCGCCGATCTGCAGCGGCTCACGCGTGGTGTGCAGACCCGATGGACGGGTGTGCAGCACGCTGCCGGCGTAGCACAGGCGCGTGACCGAATCGCGGTTGAGCAGGTGGGCGTCGATGCGCGCCACTTGCGTGGTCATGTCGGCGCGGATGCCCAGCATGCGGCCGGAGATCTGGTCGACCAGCTTGAAGGTGCGCAGGTCGGTGTCCTTGCCGGCGCCGGCCAGCAGCGACTCGACATACTCGAGCAGCGGCGGCATGACCAGTTCATATCCGTACAGACGGAAATTATCCAGCATCAGACGACGCAACTCTTCGATCTTGCGGGCTTCCGACGGCAAAACGTCGGCGATGTTCTCGGGCAAAAGCCAATTCGGCATGGGAAACTGGATACGGAAAAATTAAAAAACGAATAATGCGGCGAACGTGGCGCTGCCATAAAAGCGGCGGGCCGAACCTGATATTTTACGCGAAATGCCGGTCGGGCGGGAAAAAATCGCCGCCCGCCGCAGGTCTGGAAGGTCCCGCAGCGGACGATTAGCGTGTCGGTCTCGGCGCTCGCCCACAATAAATCCGCTTGCTGAGACGTCTACATTGCTATCGATACGATATTCGCGCAGGGCTGCGCGCCCTCCCCCATCCTCCTACAACACGCCACGGAGTACTCGCAATGAACGACCTCGCCATCCCTCCCATGAAAAACAGCGCCGGCCTGCTGGAATCGGCACTGCGCAAGCTGTTCGCGCGTAGCGCCCGGATAGTGCGGATCGAAGATGTCGGCGACGCCTTCCGCATCGTCACGCTGGGCGGTGAGGCGTTGCGCGGCGCTGGCTGGTCGCCCGGGGACAAGATCCAGATCCAGCTGGGCGGCTGGACCCAGCGCACGTACACGCCGATGGGTTGGGACGCCGAGCGCGGGCGCACCCGCATCCTGGTCTACCTGCATGCCGGCGGACCAGGCGCGCAGTGGGCGCGCACGCTGCGCAAGGGCGATGACTGCATCGTCTTCGGCCCGCGCCGGTCGGTGCGGCAAGCGCCCACCACTTCGGCCGTTATCGTGTTCGGCGACGAGACGTCGTTGGGCCTGGCGGCGGCGCTGGCAGATCAGACGGACCCTCCGGCCGTGCAGGGACTGTTCGAAGTCTCCCGGCCCGCCGACACGGCTCCCGTCATCGAGCGGCTGGAACTGCACGGAGCCACCTTGTGTCCGCGCCTTGAAAACGACGGCCATTTCACCGAACTGGAAGCGCGCATGGCGGCGCTGTTGCGGGCGCATCCCGAGGCGGAGGTTGTGCTGACCGGCCGCGCCGCAGCGATCCAGCACATGAACGGGCTGCTGAAGCGGGAAAACGTCGCTGCCGGCCAGCGACAAAGCAAAGCATATTGGGCGCCCGGCAAGACCGGCCTCGATTGAGCGGTGCGCCAATGAAAAAAGGGGCGGATACCTTGTCGGTATCCGCCCCTTTTTTATGCCGTCGCCGGCTTACTTCTTCGGTGCCGCAGGCGCCGACGGTGCGCCGCCGGTGCCCGAGCTCTTGAAGTACTTGAAGTAGTCCGAACTGGCGTCCATCACCAGCACGTCGCCATGGTTCTTGAACGTGGCGCGGTAGGCTTCCAGGCTGCGATAGAACTTGTAGAACTCCGGATTGCGGCCGAACGCTTCGGCGTAGATCGCCGACGCCTTGGCGTCGCCCTCGCCGCGCATCGTTTCCGCTTCACGATAAGCCTCGGCCAGGATCACTGCGCGCTGACGGTCGGCGTCGGCGCGGATCTTCTCCGATTCGGCCGAACCGGTCGAACGCAGCTCGTTGGCTACGCGCAGGCGCTCGGCCTTCATGCGGTCGTACACCGAGTTGTTAATCTGCTCGACGTATTCGACACGCTTGAGGCGCACGTCGATGATCTCGACGCCGATCTGCGCGGCTTCCTGAACCACCTTGGTGCGGATCGCTTCCATCACCTTGCCACGCTTGCCCGAAATGACTTCGCTCACGGTGTGCTTGGTGATTTCCTCGTTCAGCGCGGCCTTGACGATGACCGACATGCGATCGCGCGCGCGGGTCTCGTCGCCGCCGAAGGTGACGTAATACAGCTTGGCCTGGCCTTCGTTGCGGCCGATACGCCACTTGACGAAGCTGTCGACCAAAATGTTCATCTTCTCGGCGGTGATGAAGCGCTCGGCGTCGGCCGATTCGATGGTCAGGATGCGGTTATCCAGATACAGCACGTTCTGGAACGGCGGCGGCAGTTTGAAATGCAGCCCCGGCTCGCGGATGACTTCCTTGATCTGACCCAGCGCGAAGACGATCGCGTATTTGCGCTGATCGACCACGAACACCATCGACGACAGCAACAGCAGCACGACGAAAACAGCAATGAGGGAACTAGCTATGCGATTCATTAACGACTCTCCCGGTCACGTCCGGACTCACGCGAGCGCGAATCGCGCTGGCGGGTTACTTCAACCGATGGCATGACTTCCGACGGCAGCGTTGCCACCGGCGGTGGCGAAGCCTGCGCCGCCTTGGCCTGGGCCGCTGCCGCGTCGGTCGCAGCCGCCTGGGCGATCAGCTTGTCCAACGGCAGATACAGCAAATTGCTGCCGCTCTTGGCGTCGACCATCACCTTGCTGGCGCTCGAATAGATCTGCTGCATCGTTTCCAGATACATGCGGTCGCGCGTGACGCCCGGCGCCTTCTGGTACTCGGTCAGCACCTGCTTGAAGCGCGCCGCGTTACCGGTGGCGTTTTCGGTGACCATCGAACGATAGGCTTCGGCCTCCTGCAGCAGGCGCGAAGCGTAACCGCGCGCCTTCGGAATGACGTCGTTGGCGTACGCCTGGCCTTCGTTCTTCTGGCGTTCCAGATCCTGGCCGGCCTTGACGGCATCGTCAAAGGCGACTTGCACCTGCTCCGGCGGTTGCACCGCCTGCAGCGTCACGTTCGAAATCAGCACCCCCGACGCGTAGCGGTCGAGGATCAACTGCATCAGCTGCTGCGTTTCATAGGCCACCTTGTCGCGGCCCTCGTACAGCACGAAGTCCATCTTGTTCTTGCCGACGATTTCGCGGATCGAGGTCTCGGCCACCTGGCGGACGGTGTCCTCCTCGTCGCGGTTGTTCATCAGCCAGGCCACGGGGTCCTTCAGCTTGAACTGCACGGCAAACTGCATGTCGATGATGTTTTCATCATCGGTCAGCATCAGCGATTCGCGCGCCTGCTTGTTCTTGACGTTGCCGCGGTAGCCGATTTCGACCATCCGCATCTGCGATACCTTGACCGTTTCGTCGCTCTGGAACGGATACGGCCAGCGCCAGTTGAAACCGGAGCCGGTGGTGTGGCTCACTTTACCGAAGGTGTAGACCACACCGGTCTGGCCCTCCTGCACGATGAAGGAACCGCTGGCGAGCCAGATCAGCGCGGCGACGACGGCGATGGCGCCACCGGTGGCACGCATGCCGGCCAGGTCCGGACGCGGTGCGCCGGGACCTGCGGGGCCGCCGTTGTTGGGGCCCTCCGGACGGTTCTTCTGGCCGAAGAAGCTGTTTAGGCGCTGATTGAAATCGCGCCACAACTGCTCCATGTCAGGAGGTCCTTCGCCAGGCTTTTTGCCTTCATTCGCTTGCGGCTCGCCGTCCTTTTTGTCCGAGCCCCAGCGGGGATCGTTCAGCGACGGCTTGAGGCCAAGACGTTTCATTATTGAGGAGACACGCATCAGTGTGGTCCAACGTTATTAGGGGTGGGACTGCTATCTGCTTCATAGTCGGATGGCGAATCGGCGTCGCCATCGGCTGCCTCCTCGTCGTCCGCTTGATCCGCTTCTTCGAATTCTTCTGTTTCGCCTGTCGGATACGCCTGGTTCAACCTGGCGCCGGGTGCCGCCTTGGCCCATTCAACCACCGCCTCGCGCAGCAGATCGACGCCCTGGCCGGTGCGTGCGCTGAGGAAAACGCGGGAAATCTTATCATACTCATCCCTTTCCACAGACGGCTCCAGGCCCGCCGCGTCGATCTTGTTCCACACCAGAATTTGCGGAATATGATCGGCGCCGATTTCCTTGAGCACCAGGTTGACCTGTTCGATCTGCTCCATGCGCACCGGCGACGATGCGTCGACGACATGCAGCAGCAAATCGGCGTGGATGGTCTCTTCCAGGGTGGCGCGGAACGCCGCCACCAGCTGGTGCGGCAGCTCGCGCACGAAACCGACCGTATCCGAGAACACCACGTTGCCCACTTCCTGGCCCATGTAGACGCGCCGCGAGGTCGTGTCCAGCGTGGCGAACAACTGGTCGGCGACGTAGACGCCGGCCTTGGTCACCGCGTTGAACAAGGTCGATTTGCCGGCATTGGTATAGCCGACCAGCGACACCGAAAACGTCTGGCTGCGGCCACGCGAGCGGCGCTGCGTCTCGTGCTGCTTGCGCAGCTTGCCGAGACGCGCGCGCAGCGCCTTGACCCGCTCGCCGATCAATCGGCGGTCGGTTTCAAGCTGCGTTTCGCCGGGACCGCGCAAGCCGATACCGCCCTTTTGCCGTTCAAGGTGGGTCCAGCCGCGTATCAGGCGCGTGGCCAGATGCTGCAGCTGCGCCAGTTCCACCTGCAGCTTGCCCTCGTGGGAGGCGGCGCGCTGGGCGAAAATGTCGAGTATCAAACTGGTACGGTCAAGCACCCGGATCTGCAGGCGCTTTTCCAGGTTGCGTTGCTGTGCCGGCGACAGCGCGTGGTTGAAGATGACGATTTCGATGCCGTGATCGAGCACGGCGAGACCGATCTCGTCGGCCTTGCCGCTGCCGACGAAATACGCCGCGTCAGGAGAGGAGCGTTTTGCCGTGATCGTCGTGACAGGCTCCGCACCTGCTGAACGGGCCAGCAGTTGCAGTTCCTCGACGCTGGCGGCAAAGTCGCCCTGACCGAAATCGATACCGACTAGAGCTGCGCGCATAAGACGGTCAGGCTGGTTGGAAAGAAGCCGAGATGCAAGCGATTATTCCGCTTCGGATTCAATGTTGAGGTTGACGGCGCGTGCCGGCACTACCGTGGAGATGGCGTGTTTGTAGACCATCTGGGTCACGGTATTACGCAGCAGTACGACGTACTGATCGAACGATTCGATATGGCCCTGCAGCTTGATGCCGTTGACCAGATAAATCGAGACAGGAACATGCTCTTTGCGCAAGGCATTGAGGAATGGGTCTTGTAACAGTTGCCCTTTGTTGCTCATAACAGCTCCATTTTATGTTGTTGTGTTGGAATTGGAGGCGAAACGCTTAATTTCAAGTGCGATTTCAAGTACGTGGCCCAGCGAAAGTCAAATGATTTCCGCTGAAACACCGCTCGCCGTGCCGGGAATGGTGCTTCTGAGCCACTGTAACCTGTTTTGACAATTTTTGCAGGGGCGTCCCGTACAAAAAAGCCAAAATTCTCTTATTTTTTTCTTATTTCGGCGCCGTCTTGGAGAACGGGTTTTTACCGGTGCGCAGCTCGATGCGCAACGGCGTGCCGACCAGCTGGAACGTGTCCCGGAAATGTTTTTCCAGGTAACGCTTGTAAGGCTCGCCGACGGCGTCCAATGCGTTGCCGTGAATAACGATCACCGGTGGATTCATGCCGCCCTGGTGCGCATAACGCAGCTTCGGACGGATCGAACCCTTGCGGCGCGGCTCCTGCTTTTCCACCGCCTCGATCAGCGCGCGGGTCAGTTTTGGCGTCGACAGGTTGGCCGTGGCGGCGGCGTAGGCCGCGTCGACCGACTTCATCAACGGGCCGATGCCCTGCGATTTCAAGGCCGAGATGAAGTGCATCTTGGCGAACGACAGGAAGTCGAGCTTGCGGTCGATGTCGATCTTGATCTCGTCGCGCTCGTCGGTGCGCAGGCCGTCCCACTTGTTGACGGCGATGACCAGCGCGCGGCCGGTCTCCAGCACGAAGCCGGCGATGTGGGCGTCCTGCTCGGAGATGTCCTGCTGGGCGTCGAGCATCAGCACGACCACGTTGGCCTCGGAGATCGACTGCAGCGTTTTAACGACCGAGAATTTCTCGATCGCCTCGAACACCTTGCCGCGGCGGCGGATACCGGCCGTGTCGATCAGCGTGTACTGTTTGCCTTCGCGTTCGAACGGAATCTCGATCGAGTCGCGGGTGGTGCCTGGCATGTCGAAAGCGATGACGCGCTCTTCGCCGACCAGCGTGTTGATCAGGGTCGACTTGCCCACGTTCGGGCGGCCCACCAGCGCGATCTTGACGCCAAGGTCGTCGCGCGCGAGTTCCTCGGGATCGTCGGGACGCTGGGCGAAGGCCAGGTTCAGCGCCTCCTCCACCAGGTCGGCGACGCCGTCGCCGTGCGCCGACGAGATCGAGTACGGCTCGCCCAGTCCCAGCTCGTAGAAGTCGGCGACGACGGCGGTGTAGCGCATGCCCTCGGACTTGTTCACGACGAGCATGACCGGACGGCCGCTTTTACGCAGGAAGTCGGTGATGGTTTTGTCATGCGGCGTCAGGCCCTGGCGGCCGTCGACCAGGAAGACGACGATGTCGGCTTCGGCCACGGCCTGCTTGGTCTGCTTGGCCATCTGATGCATGATGCCTTCCTTGGCGACCGGCTCGAAGCCGCCCGTGTCGATGACGAGGAAGGGACGTTCGCCGACACGGCCCTCGCCATAGTGACGATCTCGCGTCAACCCAGGCAAGTCCGCCACCAGCGCATCGCGCGAGCGGGTCAGACGATTAAACAAGGTCGATTTCCCTACATTGGGTCGACCCACTAGTGCGATTACCGGCTTCATTGTATTACTCGACCGCGAGAGCGGTCACTGTCCCTGATTGGGTTTGAAAAATCAAATTCGCGCCGGCGATGACGGGGTCCGATTGGATCGGGCTTCCGTCGGTCGCGGCACGACCTATGTACGAACCATCTTCCCGCGACAGGAAGTGGACGTAACCCTGGTAGTCGCCAACGGCCACAGCGCGGCCGAACGACACGGGTGTCGACAGGCGGCGATACGACATCTTGTCGTTCTTCCAGGCGTTGCCGCCGCTTTCGCGGCTATAGGCTGCAACTTCGCCTTTGTCGTCGGAGACGAATACAAAACGCTGGTCCACCGCCACGCCCACGTCGGACGAAGTCGGTTTGCTCCAGTGCGGCGCGCCGTTGGTGGCGTCGAAGCAGGCCACGCGGCCCTGGTACGACACGGCGCACAGATCTTTTTCGAAGATCACCGGGGTGCCGGCGATATCGGTCACGCGTTCCAGTTCGGTCGCGCCGCGCGGCTCGCCCACCACCAGTTCGAAGCGCTGCAGGCCGCCGGCCAACGCCAGCACCAGCAGCTTGCCGCCCGGCTGGGCGACATACACGTTAGGACCGTTGATCACCATGCCCGGCGCGTTGCGCAGGGTCAGGGCCGGCGTGGTGCGCGTCACGCTCCATTTTTTAACGCCGGTCTTGGCGTCGTACGCGGTGATCAGGTTGTCGACGCTACGCACCACCACCACGCCGCCGCCGACCACCGGGGACGACAGCACCTCGCTGGTGGCCTGGCCCTTCCACAGTTCCTTGCCGTTGGCGTCGTAGGCAAGGATCACGCCCTTTTTGCCGCCGACGACGACCACTTCACCATCGCTGCCCACGCCGGCGGTCAGGTCGACCCCGGTCTTGATGCGCCAGGCTTCCTTGCCGGTGGCCGCGTTCAGGCGCGCCAGCACACCGTCGCCGTCGGCCACGTAGACGTTCTCGCCGACGACGGCCGGCGTGAAGACGGCGGTGCCGGCCTTGTTCATCGAGTACTTCCAAACAGTCTTGGGCACCATGCCGCCCTTGAGCTCCACCAGCGGCGCCGGCTGGTTCTTGGTGTCTTTCGAACCAAACAAGGAACAACCGGCCAACATCGCGAACACACTTGCAGCAATAACTTTTTCGGTAATACGCATTTTTTAACCTTGATCTGGAGAGCTAAGCGGGCGCCGTGGCGCCCTTGCGGCATGACGTTGTTTAGGCGGCGCTTTTGGCGTCTTTGGCGTCGGCCGGCACGGTGCCGCCGATCGCTTCGAACTTCAGCTGGATCAGCTGGCGGCCCGGGTTCTTCTTGTCGGTCGCGTCCAGCGCTGCCTGGTAGGCGGCGCGCGCTTCGGCGATCTTGTTCTGCGCGGCCAGGATATCGCCTTTGCGGTCGGCGACCGCGCCGGCGAATTGGGCCGGCACGTCGCCCGACAGCGCCTTCAACGCGTCGTCATAGGCTTTTTCGTCGAGCAGGATGCCGGCCAGGCGAACCTTGGCCAGCGCCTTGAATTCGTCGGTGCCATGGTCGATCGCCCACTGCAGCTGCGCCTTGGCCGACTTGACGTCGTTGGCGTCGAAGCTGCTCTTGGCGGCCACCAGCGCGGCCATCGGCGCGTAGGTGGTGCTGCCGAATTTCGATTCCATGTCGCCGGCGGCGCGCAGCACCTTGGCGTTGTCCTTCGCTTGCACGGCCGTTTGCAGTTCCTCGTACAGCGCCGAGGCCTGGTTCGATTGGTTGCGCTGGTAGTAGTTCCAGCCCGCCCAACCCGAATAAGCGGCCAGGCCGGCGATCAGCACCCACGAGGCCAGGTTGCCGTACTTTTCCCACCATGCTTTAAGGGAGGCGAGTTGTTCTTGTTCTTCGAGATCGTATGCCATGTCAGTTCGTCTGCTAGAAGGTTATGAGGATTAAAGAAAGCGGTTGTAAAACGGCGGTTTTAAAACCGCTTAGTGATTGCAATGCTCGTCGTGCACGTGATGATGGTGATCGCCGCTGCCGGTGATCTGGTCGACCAGGAAATCGACCACGTCGTCGAACGGCACAGTCGATTGCTGCATGTCGCCCTCTTCCGCGCGCATCGCCTTGACGGTGGCCGTGTGATTGGCCACTTCGTCCTCGCCGATGATGACGGCGAACGAAGCGCCGCTGCCGTCGGCCTTTTTCATCTGCGTCTTGAAACTGCCAGGACCGTTGGCGGTCGAGGCGTGCATGACCACATCGAGGCCGGCGTCGCGGATACGCTCGCCCAGCACGAACGCTTGCAGCTGCGCCGCCTCGCCCTGATGCACCAGGTAGACGTCGCATTGGTTAGGCTGTTCCGGCTCGCCGGCTTCCTTCATCAGCTCCAGCAGGCGCTCGATGCCCATGGCGAAACCGACGGCGGGCGTCGGCTTGCCGCCGAACGACGCGATCAGCGGATCGTAACGGCCGCCGGCGCACACGGTGCCCTGCGCGCCGAGCAAATCGGTGACCCATTCGAACACGGTGCGGTTGTAGTAATCGAGGCCGCGCACCAGGCGCGTGTTGATCACGTACGGGATGTTGTTATGGTCGAGGATCTTGCGCAGGCCGTTGAAGTGGGCCAGCGATTCCTCGCCCAGGTAATCCATCAGCTTGGGCGCGCCGTTGACCATGTCCTGCATCGCCGGATTTTTGGTGTCCAGGATGCGCAGCGGATTGCTGTGCAGGCGGCGCTTGGCTTCGGCGTCGAGGATGTCCTCGTGCTTTTCCAGGTAGGCGATCAGGTCGACGCGGTGGCGCGCGCGCTCTTCGGCGTCGCCGATCGAATTCAGTTCGAGGCGGATGTTTTCCAGGCCCAGGTCATCCCACAGGCGGCGGCACATCATGATCAGTTCCGCGTCCACGTCCGGGCCGTTGAAGCCGACGGCCTCGCAGCCGAACTGGTAGAACTGGCGATAGCGGCCGCGCTGCGGACGCTCGTGGCGGAACATCGGGCCGGTGTACCACAGGCGCTTCGGACCTTCGTAGACCAGATTGTGCTCGATGACAGCGCGCACCGCGCCGGCCGTGCCTTCTGGGCGCAGGGTCAGCTCGTCGCCGTTCATCGAATCGGTGAACGAGTACATTTCCTTCTCGACGATGTCGGTCACGGCGCCGATGGCGCGCTTGAACAGCGCGGTGTCTTCCACGATCGGCGTGCGGATCTGCTGGAAGCCGTAGCTTTGTACGACCAATTGCGCGGTATTTTCAAACAGCTGCCACAGATGCGAATCGGTGGGCAGGATATCGTTCATGCCTTTGACGGCGGTGATCTTTTCAGCTTTTTTGTTTTCGGACATTTCAACTCTTCTTATGCTTTATTTACACTGCGGCGGCTTGCTTGCCGTAGTTGTTCTTCACGTAATTCAGTACGATTTCCTGGAATTCCTCGACGATGCGCTCACCGCGCAGTGTCGCAAACTTGGCGCCGTCGACAAACACCGGCGCCGCCGGCGATTCGCCGGTGCCCGGCAAACTGATGCCGATGTTGGCGTGCTTCGATTCGCCCGGACCGTTGACGATGCAGCCCATGACGGCCACGTTCATCGCCTCGACACCCGGATAGGTCTTTTTCCACTCCGGCATCGAGTCGCGCAGATAGGTCTGGATATTGTCCGCCAGCTCCTGGAACGTGGTCGAGGTGGTGCGGCCGCAACCCGGGCACGCGATCACCATCGGCGTGAACTTGCGCAGGCCCATGGTCTGCAGAATCTCCTGGCCGACCACCACTTCCTTGGTGCGGTCGCCGCCCGGCTCCGGCGTCAGCGAGATGCGGATGGTGTCGCCGATGCCCTCTTGCAGCAGCACCGACAGCGCCGCCGTCGAGGCGACGATGCCCTTGCTGCCCATGCCGGCCTCGGTCAGGCCCAGGTGCAGCGGATAGTCGCAGCGCTTGGCCAGCTCGCGGTAGACGGCGATCAGATCCTGCACGCCCGAGACTTTACACGACAGGATGATCTTGTCGCGGCCCAGGCCCAGTTCCTCGGCGCGCACGGCGTTCTCGATGGCGGAGGTGATCAGCGCCTCGTACATCACCGCCTGCGCGCTCCACGGCTCGGCGCGGCCGGCGTTTTCGTCCATGATACGGGCCAGCAGCGCCTGATCCAGGCTGCCCCAGTTGACGCCGATGCGCACCGGCTTGTCGTAGCGCGCGGCCACTTCGATCATCTGCGCGAACTGCGTATCGCGCTTGGCGCCCTTGCCGACGTTGCCCGGGTTGATGCGGTACTTCGACAGCGCCTTGGCACACTCCGGATAATCGTTCAGCAGCGTGTGGCCGTTGTAGTGGAAGTCGCCCACCAGCGGCACGTCGACGTCCATTTTGTCCAACTGTTCGCGGATGTACGGCACCGCCTCGGCGGCCTCCGGACGGTCCACCGTCAGGCGCACCAGTTCCGAACCGGCGCGCGCCAGGTCGCGAATCTGGATCGCGGTCTCGATCGCGTTGGCGGTGTCGGTGTTGGTCATCGACTGCACCACCACGGGGGCGTCGCCGCCGACCCAGATCTTGCGCTGGCCGTGCGCGACCAGCACGCTGCGGCTGGCGCGGCGATTCGACGGTCCCGAAGGAATAGCTGTTTGCGTAGAAGACATGGCTGTTTGCTCGTGCTGGCTGGTTTAACTTGTTAAATTTACTTGATATTCACGCGGGAGATCGTACCGCCGGCGACCGGTGGCAGCGCCAATGGCGCGCCGCCCAGGGTCGCTTTCACGCCATCTGGCTTGCCGACGATCAGCAGCGCCGGGTCCTTGATATCGAAGGTCTCGGTGCTGCCCGCCTTGACCAGGCGCGAAATCAGCGGCTTGGTGCCCGGACGGCGAATCTCGACCCACGAATCGGCTGTCACTTCCAGCACCAGCTGGGTGCCGGTCGCGGCGGCCGGAGCGGCTGCTGGCGGCAATACCTGCGCGGCCGGCGCACCGCTCGCCGGGGTCGCCGGGGTCGCTGGCGCGGTGGTCGCCGGCGCTGCCGGCGTCGTGCCTGCGGCGGCAGGCGCGCTCGCGGCGTCGGCCGGGTTGGTGCTGGTGCCCGGCGGCGGCACCGAAATCAGCGGCACGTTGGGCGACTGCAGCGTCGTCGTTTCCTGACCCGGCTTGACCAGGGTGGTCTCCAGCGGCATGGTCGAATCGATCGGTTTCGGCAGCTCGGTGACCGCGCTGGCGCTGGAGGCGCTGTCAGTGCTGGCGCGCTCGAACATCGAGGTCGAAATCAAACCGCTCTGGTAGGCGTACACGCCGCCGCCGATCAAGGCCGCGGCCACCACCACCGCGCCGACCATCCAGCCGCCACGGCCGGACGAACGGTCGGTCATCAGCGGGAAGCGCGACTCCGAAAACTCCGCGGCCCGTTCCCTGCGCGGCGGCGCGGCCTCGGGACTGGTCGGCGAGATCACTTCGATCATCGCCACCAGCGGGGTCGGATCAAGCTTGACCACTTTGGCGTAGGCGCGCACGAAACCGCGCACCACCGCCATATTCGGCAAGGCGGCGTAATCGCCGGTTTCCAGCGCGGCGACCTGGCGCGGCGCCAGCTTGAGCTGGTCGGCGATCTGTTCCACCGACATGCCCATCGCTTCGCGCTGGGCCGCCAGTTGTGCTCCGGGCGTGGCCAGGTTGCTGCTGCCCTGGTCTTTTTTCGGCGATTCTGCCCACTCTGAATTCATTGGTTTCCCTGTCTCACTCATCAAACGCCCCACGTTGATAAGCAGCATATTCGGTCGAGCCGGGGTGGTGGCGGCGCAATTGCGTCGCCCAACCATCTTCAGCCCCCTTGTCGCCTACCTTATGCTGCACCTTAATCCCGAGCCACAGCACATCGGCCGTCAGGCTCTCCATCTTTGCCACCTTGTTCAGCCGGGTAACGAAGAAATTGGCGCGCACATAATCGCGCTTTTCAAAATATACCCGCGCCAGATTGGCGTTGGTGGCCGGCAGGTCGGGCGTCAACTGCAAGGCTTGCAGCAGATAACGCTCCGCGCTGGCGTAATCCTTGGTCTTCAATGCGCAGGAACCGGCGTTGTTCGCGGCCGATGCCGGCGAACGATAGCTGCGGTTGCCCAGCGCGGTATCGAACAGCGGCATCGCCTCCGCCACCCGGCCGTTCTGGCACAGGAAAGAACCATAATTGTTGGCCAGATCCGGATTGCCCGGCGCGAGTTTGCGCGCGCGGACAAAGTTATCCTCGGCCAGGCCGTTCTCTCCCATGGCCTGATAAATCAGGCCGCGCATGCCGTAGGCGTCGGCGTACTGCGGGTCCGCCAGCAGCGCCATCTTGACCTCGTCAAGCGCGAACGCGTACTGGCCCTGCTCGTAGTAGCCAACCGCCAGCTGCATGCGGATCTCGACCTTGCGCTGCGCGCTGGTCTGGTCCGACGCCGTGGTCAACTCGGCCTTGCCGCTGTTGCCGCGTTCCGGCGCCGAGGCGCAGCCGGCCAGCGTCCCCGCCAGCGCCGGGATCAACCCGAGCGCGACGAGCCGCCGGCTACGCTGCGCCAGGAGCGTCATCAGGAGGTGATCTCCACGATCTTGCCGAAATTGGCGCCGAACTTTTGCTGGTACTCGGCCATCTTTTCCATCCGCTGCGCGACCTTGGTGCGGTCCTGGACTTCGCCGGCCAACTGGCCGCAGGCGGCGTCGATATCGTCGCCGCGCGTCTTGCGGATGGTGGTCACGAGGCCGGCGTCGACCAGGATCTGGGCGAAGGCCTTGATGCGCGGATTTTTCGAGCGCAGCAGGCCGGACTCCGGGAACGGATTGAACGGAATCAGGTTGAACTTGCAGTTGACGCCGAACTGGCGGTCCTGCACCAGCGCGATCAGTTCGCGCGCGTTCTCGTCGCTGTCGTTGACGCCGTCGAGCATGCAGTACTCGAAGGTGATGAAGTCGCGTGGGGCGAACTCCAGATAGCGCTTGCAGGCGGCCATCAGCTCTTTAAGCGGATATTTTTTGTTCAGCGGGATCAGGCTGTTGCGCAGCTCGTCGTTGGACGCGTGCAGCGACACGGCCAGCGCCACCGGCACTTCCTGCGCCAGCTTGTCCATCATCGGCACCACGCCGGAGGTCGACAAGGTCACGCGGCGGCGCGACAAGCCGTAGGCGTTATCGTCGAGCATCAGCTTGAGGGCGGTGGCGGTCGGCTCGAAGTTCAGCAGCGGCTCGCCCATGCCCATCATCACCACGTTGGTGATCTGGCGTTCGCCTTTCGGACCCGGCTCGATGCCCTTGGTGCGGCGCAGTTCGAACTCGGCCATCCACAGCTGGCCGATGATCTCGCCGACGGTCAGGTTGCGGCTGAAGCCCTGCTTGCCGGTCGAGCAGAAGCGGCAGTTGACGGCGCAGCCGGCCTGCGTGGAAATGCACAGCGTGCCACGGTTTTCTTCCGGGATGAACACGGTTTCGACCGCGTTGCCGTTGCCGACGTCGACCAGCCATTTGCGCGTGCCGTCGGTGGACGTGTGATCGCTGATGATGGCGGGCGCCGAGACGTGGGCGCGGGTTTTCAGTTTGTCGCGCAGCGACTTGGCCAGATCGGTCATGGCGTCGAAATCCGACGCGCCGAATTGATGGATCCAGCGTTGCAGTTGCTTGGCGCGGAACGGCTTCTCCCCCAACTCGGCGCAATAAGCGATGAGCTGCGCGGGATCGAAGTCCAGCAAGTTGGTCAGAGGTGCGTTCATGGTTGTGCTCATTACAATTTCAAAACAGTTCTAGAAAACTCCGCTTCCGCGCGGCGGCGGAAACGGGGGTACTACACGAATTACTTACCGCAGATTACTTGCCGAAGAAGTAGGCAATTTCAACTGCTGCAGCTTCGACAGCGTCGGAACCGTGAACGGCGTTGGCGTCGATCGAATCGGCGAAGTCAGCACGGATGGTGCCTTTTTCTGCCTTCTTAGGATCGGTAGCGCCCATCAGTTCGCGGTTTTTCAGGACGGCGTTTTCGCCTTCCAGCGCCTGGATCATGACTGGGCCCGAGACCATGAAGTCCACCAGGTCTTTGAAGAAGCCACGCTCTTTGTGCGCGGCGTAGAAACCTTCAGCCTCTTCACGCGACAGCTGCTTCATTTGAGCAGCAACGATCTTCAGGCCAGCGCCTTCGAAACGGCTATAGATTTGGCCGATAACGTTTTTTGCAACTGCGTCTGGTTTGATGATCGACAGGGTGCGTTCGATTGCCATTTGAAAAACTCCAATAAAAAGAAAGGTTTAAAACAAAATTGATGACTCAATCAACCTTTGATTTTACCATAGAACACCCCATATTCCGAGCAAGGGCACCAGATAAGGATACGAACCGGTCCGTGTATGCCCCGTTTCAGGGCGAAAAATCCGGGTTTTGACGCAAAGTTGCGCGTTTAAGTCCGGATTAAGTGCTTTTGGGCCATGTTTTTGGGTATTTTGGCTAGTACGTGCTATGCTTTTAGCAAGCAGTAAATCGAATTACTTTCAGGGAGGCACTATGATTAATATGGAAAAAACTTACGATCTGTCAGCAGGCAGTCGCCGTGCCGTACAGCACAACGTGCTGCGCAATACGTACTGGCTGCTCGCGCTGTCGATGATCCCGACCGTGTTTGGCGCGTTGCTGGGCGTGTCCCTGCACCTGCCGCTCGGCGGCGGACTGATGGCACTGGTGTTCCTGGCCGGCGCCTTCGGTTTCATCTGGGCGATTGAAAAGAACAAGGAATCCGGCGTGGGCGTGGCCCTGCTGCTGGGCTTCACGTTCTTCATGGGTCTGATGTTGACGCCTTTGTTGTCGCGCATCCTGGGCTTCTCCAACGGCGGCTTCCTGATCATGGCGGCCTTCGGCGGTACGGCGTCGGTGTTCGCGGTGCTGGCATCGATCGCCACAGTCTCCAAGCGTGACTTCTCGGGCATGGCCACGTGGCTGTTCGCCGGTGTCATCGTGCTGATTTTGGCTTCGCTGGCCAACATCTTCCTGAACATCCCGGCGCTGGGCATCGTGATTTCGGTGGTGGCCATTGCGATCTTCTCCGCGTACATCCTGTATGACGTGCAGCAGATCATCAACGGCGGCGAGACCAACTACATCAGCGCCACGCTGCGTTTGTACCTCGACGTGTACAACATCTTCACCAGCCTGTTGTCGCTGCTGGGTATCGCCGGCGGTAGCCGCGACTAAGATCGCAAGTCAGTAGCATCCAAAAGCCGGCCTAGCGCCGGCTTTTTTATTGGCTGGACCGAAGAGGAATCGTCTCGGCGTTGCCGCGTACCTGGAATCGGCTGCTGGCGACCACTTTGTCCTCATCGTCCACCAGCGCCAGCTCGTGTTGGCCAGTTACTGGCTGCCAGGCGTAATCGCCTTCCGCGCCGCCCAGCGCCGCACCGTCCAGCTGCCACCGCAGTCCGCGTCCACCCTGCGCGTGGAAAAACACCCGCTCGATACGCTTCGGGATATCCGGGTCGAGCGCGATGATCCCCGCGTCGCCCGGATAAAGTATCTTCGGCGCCCTGCCCCCATCGCCGACCAGCGCGATGACCGGACTTTCCGTCCCGGCCAGGAACCATTCGCTCCGCGCCGTCTCCAGCGCTGGCTGATAGACGATCTGCTGGCGCGCCACCCCGAGCGGCGCTTTCGGGGCCCCGCTCGGCCGGCCGCGATGCAAATAGTCGACAACGTCACGCCACACCGGCGCCGCCCCCGTCACGCCGGAGACATCCCACATCGGCTGACCGTCGAAATTACCGACCCAGACCCCGACCGTGTAGCGGTCCGTATAACCGACGCACCAGTTGTCGCGCATGTCCTTGCTGGTGCCGGTTTTGACGGCGCTCCAGAAAGTCGTCGCCAGTTCGTTCTTCAAGCCGAAGGTGAGGCTGCGCGCGCCCCGGTCGGCCAGGATGTCACTCACAATAAAGCTGGAACGCTGATCAAGCACACGCTGCGACGCGGTGGCCAACGCGGGCGCGGCCAGCGACAGCCGCACCGGTCCCGCCACGCCGCCGTTGGCCAGCACGCGGTAGGCATTGCTCAACTCCAGCAGCGACACCTCGGCGGAGCCCAGCGCCAGCGAATAACCGTAGAAATCGGCCGACTGGGTCAAGCTGCTCAGGCCCACGTCGCGCAAACGCTCGTGGAAGCGCTCCAATCCCGTCATCACCAGCGTGCGCACCGCCGGCACGTTGAGCGAGCTGGCAAGGCTGGTGCGCACGCTGACATAGCCCTTGAAATCCTTGTCGTAATTCTGCGGCACGTACAAACCGGAAGGCGTGGAGATATCGATCGCCGTATCGTCCATCAGCGAGGCTGCCGTGATCAATTTTCGCTCGATCGCCAGCTCGTACAAAAATGGCTTGAGCGTCGACCCGGCCTGCCGCAGCGCCGCCACGCCATCGACCTCGCCGTCGCCGGCATTGCCGACATAGGCGAGGATATCGCCGCTGGCGTTGTCGAGCACCACCACGGCGCCATCGTGGACGTTGCGCCCTTGCAGCGACATCAACTGCTGGCGCAGGACCGTCTGCGCATACCGCTGCAGTTCCCCGTCCAGGGTGCTGCGGATCACCTGCCCGCCACCGGTCAGCAGCTGCTGCGCGACCTGCGGCGCCGGCGGCAAATCGGCCGCCAGCTGCGGACGCCCCAGCGCGACCAGGATGCGCAGCTCGATATCGCTGCAGGTCGCGGGCATTTTCAGCTCGCGCCCCAACGCGCAGGCACGCTGCGAGACGACCCTGGGCGACGCCGACGGCCCACGCAGCAGGCTGGCGAGTATCACCGATTCGGACTGGTTCAGGCCCGACGGCGCCTTGCCGAACAGGATGCGCGACGCGGCGCCGACGCCTTGCAGCTCGCCGCGATAGGAGACCAGGTTCAGATACGCCTCGATGATCTGCTGCTTGCTCCACGTGGCGTCGAGCTGGCGCGCGGCCTTGGTCTGGTCCCACTTCTGCCCCCAACTGCGACCCTTGGCGCTGGGCCGCAGGTCGGGATGCAGCAGCGCGGCCAGTTGCATGGTGATGGTCGAGGCGCCGCGCGGCCGGCTGCGAAACAGGTTGTCCCAGGCGGCCTTGGCGGCGGCGCCCCAGTCGACGCCATCATGCTGATAAAAGCGCTGGTCCTCGGCCTGCAAAATCGCCCCCGGCAGCGCGGGAGAGATATCTTTCAATTCCACCCAAGGCAGCCGCCGCACCGCCATGTCGATGCGCAGCGACTGTACCGGTTCGCCATGACGGTCCAGCAGCGCCGCCTCGGACGAGCGGTAGCTTTCACGCACCTGCTGCGGCGTCGGCACGTCCTGCGCCTGCGCGGCTTGAGGCCCGGCCGCATGGGCGGCGCCGGCCAGCGCCAGCGACAATCCCACCGAGATGATTACCCTCATTTCACCCTCAGCGGAGCATTCGGCGACTCGCCGAACATTTCGGGGCTATACATCGCTTCGACGCGGGTCGGCGGCAGATTGAACTGGCCCGCATTATTCAGTCGCACCGTGTACTCGACACTCCACTTCCCTTTCGGTACGAACTGGTAGAACGAATGGAAGCCCTCGAACGTGCGCTCTTCGAAAGCCGGTTCGACCCAGCCCGTACGACGGTTGCCCGCGTCCAGCAACGCCGAATCGCGCCCCAGACCCGAGCCTAACACCGTGGCGCTGGCCGGAACGGGATCGTCGACCACCACCCAGGTCATGTCCGACTGCGCCTCCAGATCCAGCCGCACCCGATACACATCGCCGCGCGACCAGACACCCTTGACCGCCTGTTCGACCGGCGTGATGGTCTTGGCGATCTTGTAGCCGCTCGATAGCGGCGCCTTGAGCGGAACCGCCGCCACGGTCTGCAACGTCACCCAAGGCTTGCCGGCGCCAGCGTGATCGAGTTCCAGGTTGCCGCTGCCACCGCGCGGCCATGGCAGCATGGCCTTGCCGCCGCTGGCGTCACCGCCAAAGGCGATGCTCTTGCTGGCCTGGCCCAGGATTGCGCTGGCGGTGCCGGTCACCTTTTGGCTCTCGAACTTTTGCGCGAAGCGGTCCAGCGCCAGCACGCCCCAGGCGTTGGCGACCGTCGTGCCCCAGCGTCCGGCGCGTTGCCGCCCAAGTGCGCCGCGCGCCAGCCGGCCCATGTCGTCGCGCCAGGCGGGATTGTCGGCCATCGCCAGCAGCAAGCGGTTGGCGTTGCTGTCGGCGGACGCCATCAGCCACCACCAGTCGTCGGTGCGTTCGGTCGAAAAGCCCATCGTCGTGCCCTGAAGGTTCAGACGCGAACGCAAAATCTGCTCCGCAGCGGCCAGCCTTTGTGCGCGTTGCGGCAGTTTGTCGGAGCGGCGCAGGATCAAATACCAGTCGATGACGGCCGATGTCGGCCACAGGTTCGGCGCGACCGTGAACGATTCGAGTTCGCTCGGGTTGATGCCGTGGGTGCGCGACAGCGCCTCCAGCGCGGCGATCTTGCGCACCGCCAGATCGGCCGTCGGCAAGGCCGAATACAGCACCACCTTACCCTGCACGAAAGCCAGCAGGCCGGACTCCATGCGCGCCTTCAGTTCCGGCGGAATCACGTAGCCGGCTTCCTGCGAGGCGGACAGCACATACGCGGTCAGGCTGTCGCTACCCGACTGCATGCTGGCGAAATACTTGACCAGACCATTCGCGTCCAGATGCGCAGGCAGCGTCTCCACGGCCGACTGCCACTGCGCAGTGTCATGCAATGCGATCGCGCGCGACGCCACCTGCTCGAAGCAGCGGTACGGATAGGCGCTCATGTAATCACGCACGCCAGGCATATCGCTTCCCAGGGTGGTCGCAAATTGCATCTGCACGCCGCCACGGCCCGGCAGCGCATCGTCGGGCAGCTTGACCGGGATGCTCTGCTTGCGCTCGAGCTGGAGCAAGGTCGCCTGCGTGGTGCGCAGCGGCACCGCCGCCACGACTTTTTGCTTCACCTTCAAGCGGTCGCGCGAGGCCGGCGCATCAGCTGAACCGGCGATGCTTGCACTGACATCCCAAGCCAGCGATTGCGCGCCCGGCGGAACCTGGTAATCCCAGCCCACTTCGCGCGCCTCGCCTGCTTCCAGCGCGACATCCTGCCGCGACAGCGCCGTGCCGGCGGCGGTCGCGCCCAGCGTGACCTTGACGGCGGCATCGATCGTATTGCGCAACGTGAAGCCGGCCCGGAAGCGATCACCTTCGCGCACCACCGCCGGCAGGCCCGATAGCAGGATCAGATCCTGCGAGCTGCGCACCTCCGTGCGGCCGGTGCCGAACAAATCGGCCTGCGCGCTGGCGATGGCGACGATGCGGAAAGCCGTCAGCGAATCGTTGATCGGCACTTCCACCGATGCCTCGCCGTTGGCGTCGAGCGTCACGCGCGCCTTCCAGAACAGCAGCGTGTCGAACAATTCCCGGCCGCCGCCCTTACCACCACCTCCGCCGTGCGGCACCGCTTTGCGGCCGAAGTGACGCTTGCCGACCACCTGCATCTGCGCGGTCGCGGTCTGCACCTGCAGGCTGCGCTGCTGCATCATCGTCTCAAGCAGATCCCAGCTGGCGTTGGACATCAGCTCCAGCAGACCGACATCGACCGCCGCCAATGCCACCTCGGCGCCGGCCGGTGGCGCCGAGCCATCCGCGCGCGCCACCTTGACCTTGACGCTGGCCTTGTCACGCACCTTGTAGACCTGCTTGTCGGACGTCACCTGCACTTTCAGCTCATTGGCGGACCAGCCCACCCGCAACGGCGCGATTCCCAACTTGTACGCCGGCTTGCCCAGATCGACCAGCGCGGTCGGCTGCACGCTGGCCACGCGGCCGCGCACCACCAGCGCCGATACGTAGACGTTCGGCGCGTATGCTTTCTTGACCGGGATCGTGAACACCGGCTCGGCGGCGGTCAGCGGTCGCACATAGGTATCGATTACGCCTTCGCGCTCCACCGTCACCAGCGCGGTGGCCTCGCGGAACGGCATGCGCACCTGGAAGCTGGCGGTGTCGCCCGGCTCGTAGCGTTTTTTCTCCGGCAGCAGGTCGATGCGGTCGTTGTCGGTGGCGCTGAACCACCAGTCGCCGCCATCTGCCACCCACATTTCGCGGTTGGTCATGGCCACATGCTGGCCGCCGTCGCGGGTTTGCGCGCGCAGTATCAAATTGCCCGAGGCGGGCGCCTTGACCTGGCAAATCAACAGTCCCTTGGCATCTGTTTTGCCTTCGCAGGCGGCACCCATGGCTTTGACTTCGCTGCTGTTCTCATAGGCGTAAAAGCCGCCGATCAAACGCCGGCGGTGCGCATACGATTGCCGCTGGAAGAAGTCCACCGATACGGGCGCGTCGGCCACCGGTTTGCCTTGCAGGTCCAGCACCACCACCTGGAACTTGAGCGCGTCCTTGCTCATCACCCAGCCGTCGGGCTGAATGCCGATCACGTAATTGGACGGCCACAGGGGAATGCGGGTGGCGACCGACAGCGTCTCGCCGTTGGCATCCTGATAGGACATCTCCGCCATCAACTCGTGCGGTACCGTCACGGCGGGCAGCTGATCGAGCGTGACGCGGGTGCCGCCGGCCTTGTCCAGGGTCAGGTTGCGCGTCTTGAAGCCGGTGGCGGCGCCTTCGGTGGCGCCTTCGCCGCCCTCTTCGAACACGCCCTCGTCTTCGTCGAAGGCGCCCGACTGCCGTTCCACGCCGAGCTTGACGTCGCCGCTGCTGAAGGTGAAGTTCTCGTAGTCCTCGAAGCCGACCTGCTTGTCCTGCACCACCGTGCGCAGTTGCACCGGGGCGCCGCCGGCGCCACCGCCGGACAGATAGCTCAGTTGCACGTCCAGATCCACCGACGTGGCCTGCACGGCCGGCGCTTTCGGTCCTTGCAGCAGCGCTTTCATGGTCGGCACGCGGAACTGCTCGACGCGGAAGCGCCCGGCCACGCGGCCGCCCAGCATCACCTGATACCACCCTTGCCTGGCGTCGGCCGGAATCTCCCAGTCGTTGGCGGCGGTGGCGTTGGCGCTCCAGGAAATCGGCAACTCGTAGCGCTGTTCGCTGCCCTCATGGACCAGGAAAATACTCGACGGCTGCGCCTTGCGCTCCTCCGCCGTCAGCTGGTTGGTGTCGTAGGCTGGCCGCCGCTTGCGCGGCGCGTCGCCGGCGCCAACCAGCGCGATGCCCTGCTCCACGTGGCGGCGCAGGAAGTGCTTCATGTGCACCGTCTCGCCGGCGCGCAGCAAGGTGCGGTCGAAAACGGTGGCGGCGATGACGTTGTCGGCACCTTCTCCTTCTGTCGGCAGGTTGAAGCGCCAGTTCTCGATGCCGCGATCCCAGTCGGACAAGGTGAACGTCATGTCGCCGCCGCTGCGCGCGCTGACAAAGAAACCGCCGCGCGGCTCGCACGCGCTTTCCGCCAGTTCCTGTGCAATGCGGGCCACGCCGTCGCCGTCGGTGACGCCCTGCCACACCTGTTTGCCGGCGCAATCGCGCACCGACACCTGCGCCTGCGGCACGGGCTTGCCCTTGTCGAGCGACGTCACCCACACCAGCGACGACTGCGCGCCGCGCTTGAAGTGCGCCACCATGTTGGTCACCAGCGCCGCCGAGCTGACGTACGCCGTTTCGCGCTTGCCGGACAAGGCCGCGCCCAGCCGTGGGCTGGCCAGTTCGACCACATAGAAGCCCGGCTTGCGCAGCGGGATGCCGACCACCTCGAAGGCCCGGCCGCCGCCCGACTTGGGCATGGTGAAGCGCTGCGTGGCCGCAGCGGATTTGTCACCCACGGCGCCACCGGCCAGCAGCGGCTTGTACAACGCCTCGCCGGCCTGTTCGCCCGGTTGCCAGCTGCCGCTGTAACTCATGCGCTTGAGCCAATCGATGATCTGCCGGTCCTGCTGCTCCTGGTTGCCGGCGTCGTTGACGCGCAGCGATGCGCCTTCGATGGCGGTTTTAAGCCCGGCCACGTTGGCCTCGATATTGCGCACGGTGACAGGCAGCAGGCGGTCGCCCTTGGCCTCGATGATGCCGAAGCGCGCCGGGAACTTGACCAGCGGCGGCTGCGCGGCCGTCTGCACCGCCATCGGGAAGCGCCGCTGATTGATCAACGCGCGGCTGGCATCGTCCTTCAGCCCAGCCGGCAGCGACAGCATCAATTTAGCGTTCTCCGGGAACGGCCCCGGGATGGTCAGATAGTCGACAGTCTCCGCCCTGGCTTCGTCCTTTTCCAGCTTCGGCTTGAAGACTTTGCCGCCCGGCGCCGTCACTTTGACGGCCAGCGCATCGGCCATGCGCACCGGCGCGGAAAACTGCAAGCGCAGCGGCAGGAACGGAATGCAGCCGCCCTTGACGGCCAGCCGTTCGCAACTCAGCTTGGCGGTGAAGTCAGGCCGCGTCTTGAACGCCAGCGTTTGCGCCTGGCCGGTGACGATGCCGCTGTCGGCGGCGATGCCGGCGCCCCACACCAGCGCGACGTTGGCCTCCGCCGGCAAGGGACGCTGGCATTGCAGCACCACGATCGGCAGCTTTTCGATGCGGTTGCTGCGCACCGTCGTCGTCGCGCGCCACACCACGCCGCGCGCCTTGAAGTACAGCGACAGATAGCGGTTGGCGAAGTCCTTGCGCAAATCGAGGATTTTTTCGCGCTCGGCGCCGGCGAGGATGCGCACCCCGATTTTTTCGTGCACGCCGTCGGCGCGGCACCAGGCGTTGGCGGCGATGGTGGCGTCGCTGGCCGGCGCGTCGAGACCGAGCACGAAGATCTGCTGTTCGTCGATGCGGTTGCTGCCTTCATACGGCAGCGATTCGACGATGGCGGGGCCGCCGGTGTCGAAGGCGAACGCGCGCTCGCCGGACAACGGCTTGCCACTTAAATCCTTGACGTCGTTCCTGGCCGTGAAGCGGCAGGCCACGCCGGCCGGCAAGTCCCTGTCGAAATCGTAGCTCCAGTTTTGACCGTCGATCCAGCGGCCCTTGCCCGGCTCCGCGCAGTCGACGGTGAAGGGATCGGTCAAGCGCATGTCGCCCAGCGGCACCATCGGCGCGCTGAAACGCGCCACCACCTGGCGCACGCCTTTGACGGTGCCGGTGGGCGAAAACGAGGTGACGGTGGTTTGGGCGAGAACGGCGAGCGGCAGGCCGCAGAAAGCGGCCATGCCGATGAGACGGGACAGAAGGCGCATGCCAACTCCGGATGCTATGTGGAATCAGTCCAGTGTTGCAAACGGCTACGGCAAAGTCAATAACATTACAAAATAAACATTACGATACATCAGTGCACATTACGCCAGATTAAACACCGCCATCGATTCCACGTGCGACGTGTGCGGGAACATGTTGACCACGCCGGCCTTGTCGAGCACATAGCCGGCGTTGACCAGGATGCCTGCGTCGCGCGCCAGGGTCGACGGGCTGCACGACACATACACGATGCGCTTCGGCAGCAGGTCCGGGCGCGTTCCGCTCAACGCCACCAGCGCCTCGCTCAGCGCCATGGCGCCGTCGCGCGGCGGGTCGATCAGCATGCGGTCGAATTTACCGAGCGCGATCAGATCGTCGGCCGTGACCTCGAACAGGTTGCGGGTATAGAAAGTGGTCTTGTCCGACAGGCCGTTGGCCTTGGCGTTGTCCAGCGCCCGCTCCGACAACGTGGTGCTGCCCTCGATGCCGACCACCTCGCGCGCCTGCGTCGCCAGCGGCAAGGTGAAGTTACCCAGGCCGCAGAACAGATCGGCCACGCGATCTTGCGGCTGCACTTCCAGCAGGCGCAACGCCTTGCCGACCAACACGCGGTTGATGTAGTGGTTAACCTGCGTGAAGTCGACCGGCTTGAACGGCATCTTGATGCCGAATTCCGGCAGCAGGTAATGCAGGTCGTCGTCGAGCGGATAGAACGGTGCGGCCGTCTCCGGTCCCTTGGTTTGCAGCCAGAACTGGATCTGGTGCAGGTCGGCGAAAGCCTTCAATTTGGCCTCGTCGTCCTTGGTCAGCGGCGCCATGATGCGCAGCACCAGCGCGGTGACGCCCTCGCCGATGGCCACTTCGATCTGCGGCACCTGATCGTACAGCGACAGCGAGCCGATCAGCGCGCGCAGCGGCAGCAGCAGGTCCGACACGTGGCGCGGCAGGATCTCGCAGCTGTCGATGTCGGCGACGAACACCGACTTCTTCTCGTGGAAACCGACCAGCACCGTGCCTTTCTTGGCCACGTGGCGCACCGACAGCCGCGCGCGGTAGCGGTAGCCCCAGGTCGGGCCGTACATCGGCCGCATCACCGTCAGCGGCTTGACCTTGCCGATGTGGCGCAGGTTGTCTTCCAGCACGCGCTGCTTGATGGCTACCTGCGCGGTGGGCTCCAGATGCTGCATCGAGCAGCCGCCGCAGTAATCGAAATGCTTGCACTTGGGCGTGACCCGCATCGGCGACTCGTGGTGCAGTTCGGTCATGCGCGCCATTTCCCAGTTCTTCTTCTTTTTGAAGGTGTAAAAACTGACCTTCTCGCCCGGCAGCGCGCCCTCGACAAACACCACCTTGCCCTGGGAGCCGTCTTCATTCTGCAAATGGCCGACGCCACGGGCGTCCATGTCGAGCGATTTGATGTCGAGGATAGTATCTGGCATAAATTTAATTTTAAAGAAAGAATGGCGGGCGCGGCCGCGTGGGCGTGCGGTGGCCGGGACGTGCCGGGGCCAGTATGATAGCAGAAGGCGTTAAGGGGGAGGAATCGGCTGTCCGCAGCGGCTGCGGCAGCAACTACAGCAAAGACTACAGCAACGAATCGCGCACCACGCCGCGCGCGGCCATGGCCCGTTTGAGTTTGACCAGCGCTTCCTGCTGGATCTGGCGCACGCGCTCGCGGGTGACGCCCATTTCCTCGGCCAGGGTTTCCAGGGTGGCCGGATCGTCGTTGTCGAGACCGAAGCGGCGCATGATGACGATGCGTTGCTTGTCGGGCAGCTTGGTCAGCCAGTCGCGCATCAACACCGTCATTTCGTGATGTTCGGCGCGGGCGTCGGGGCTGTCATCGCTGTCGCCGGGCAGCATGTCCATCAGCGACGATTGCGGATCGTTGTCGAGCGGCGCGTCCAGCGAGGTAGCGTGCTCGGACAGCGCCAGGATATCCTGCACCTCCTCCACCGGGCGGCCGACCAGCTCGGCGATATCCTCGGCGGTGGCGTCCTTGCCGTTGTGGTGCTGGGCTTCCAGATGATATTTGCCGCGCAGAATCTGATTGAGCTCGCGCACCATGTGCACGGGCAAACGCACCGTGCGCGCCTGGTTCATGATGGCGCGCTCGATGCTCTGGCGTATCCACCAGGTGGCGTAGGTCGAGAAGCGGAAGCCGCGCTCCGGCTCGAACTTGTCGATCGCGCGCATCAGGCCGATATTGCCCTCTTCGATCATGTCGAGCAGCACCACGCCGCGATTGATGTAGTGCTTGGCGATCGACACCACCAGCCGAAGGTTGTGCTCGATCATGGTCTGGCGGGCGCTGAAGTCGCCGGACTTGGCCAAGGTGGCGTAGTGCACCTCCTGCGGCGCCGTCAGCAGCGGCCGGGTGCCGATCTGGTTGAGGTAGTGCTGGGTGGTGTCGGTCGACAGCTCGGCCGCCAGCACCTTTTTCAAT
This sequence comes from Duganella sp. AC917, assembly GCF_979258245.1. Taxonomy (NCBI): domain Bacteria; kingdom Pseudomonadati; phylum Pseudomonadota; class Betaproteobacteria; order Burkholderiales; family Oxalobacteraceae; genus Duganella; species Duganella sp. AC917. Next base: position 417,798 of record NZ_OZ409848.1, on the reverse strand, counting down.
TCGTCGACTTCGAGCACCGCCGGCGCCTCGGGCAGGTGTCCGCCCTCTTCCGCGCCGTCCGCACCGTCCATGGCGTCGATGACTACATCATCGTTTGACTCGTCCTGGAAATCTTCCGGGGCCGAGTCGTCATCCATTGGGTCGTGCGGCGTATGTTTCATGGCTCAGCTAGCGGTTAGGCAGGAATTTGGACGGGTCCACCGGCTTGCCCTGCTGCCTGATTTCAAAGTGCAGCTTGACGGAGTCGGCGTCCGAATCGCCCATCTCGGCAATCATTTGTCCCTTGGTCACGCTCTGGCCTTCCTTGACCACGATGGCGCGGTTATGGGCGTAGGCCGACAACAAGCTATTACTGTGCTTCACAATGACGAGATTACCATAACCACGGATGCCGCTACCGGCATACATGACTTTTCCGGCACCGGCCGCCACGACATGCTGGCCGGCCTTGCCGGCGATATCGACGCCCTTGTTCTTGCCCTCGTCGAAGGTGGCGACAACTTTGCCCTCGGACGGCCACATCCAGCTCAGTTTTTCATCGTCGGCTGCGGCGGCGCCGGCTGCCGGGGCCGCAGGCGCGGCCGGCGGACGGACCGCTGGCGCAGCCGGGGCTGCCGGCGTGGCAGGGGCCGGCGCGCCGCCGGCGGCGACATCCTTGCCATTGTCGGGGCGTTGCAACTCGGCCAGGGTGGCGTCGGTGTACGGCCGCTTCTCGCCTTTCGGACCGGTCTTCTTGACGACGGGCGCAGGCGGCGGCGTCTTGTCGCTTGGCGGCATAACGATGGCGGCGGTCTCCACGCCGTTGCCGTTACCGGCGGCGTCCGGCGGCAGCACGCGCAACACCTGGTCGACCTTGATGTCGTTCGGGTTGGCCAGATTGTTCCACGCCACCAGATCGCGGTAATTCTGACCGTATTCAAGCGCGATGCGGATCAGCGTATCGCCTTTTTTCACCGTGTACAGGCCGCGCTCGTCGCGCGACACTTGCGCCGTTTCGCTTGGCGTAGCGGATTTTACTGGCGGGGTCGACACCGGACGGTCGATCACCGGGGCCTGGTTCGGGGTGGTGCTGCAGGCGCTCAGGAAAGCAAGCACCAAGCTCAATACGAGCACATTACTTTTAGTTGTCATTCTCATCTTAAATTTCAGTTTGATGCGTACGAGCGCAATGCGGCCCGGTGCACGATCACACCGTGCCCGGACGCAACGGCACGAAATGGCAATCTTCCAGCGTTTCGCTGGTCCATTCCTTCTTGCCGATGCGTGTAATCAGTTCCAGTCGCTGCGCGCGGGCGCCGACCGGCGCCACCAGCCGGCCACCGATGGCCAGTTGTTCGAGCAAGGCTTGCGGCACCTCCAAACCGGCCGCAGCCAGGATAATGCCATCAAACGGCGCCGCTTGCGGCAGGCCAAGCATACCATCTCCGTAATGCAACCGTAGATTCGGCACACGCAGAGGCCGCAAATTGTGCTTGGCGAGCTCATGCAGCGGCTTGATGCGCTCGATAGAATAAACCTCTTGCGCCACTCTTGACAACACTGCCGCCTGATAGCCGCAGCCGGTGCCGATCTCGAGCACCCGTTTGAGCTGGCCGCCGTTGCGCATGACCTCGATCATGCGGGCGACGATATAGGGCTGGGAGATGGTTTGCTGGTGGCCGATCGGCAGCGAGGCGTCGATATAGGCTTGGGAGGCCAGCGCCTCCTCCATGAACATATGGCGCGGCACGCTTTCCAGCGCGCCAAGCACGACGTTGTCCTTGACGCCCTGCTTGGCCACCCGCTGCACCATGGCGCGGCGCACCGCGTCCGACACCAGCGGGTTCTGGCGCGGGGCCGGCGCCACAACCGGCTGGGCCCGCTCCATCGCATAACTGTGGGCCTTCGACGGCACCGCCACCGGGCGCGGTACCGGATAACCGTGCTGCGGCGGCACGTGGCGCGCCGCGTTCTGGGTCGCCGTCTGCGGTGTGGCGACCGGCGCGAACAAGGTGGTCTTCTTGGCGCCCTTGTCCACTACCGACGACAGCGGCAGCGGAAAGGTCCGGGGTTTGTCGCTCATGCCAGGCCCTTTTCCAGTGCCGCGAGTTGCGTTTTATGGGTCAGATCGACCTGCAGCGGCGTGATCGAGGTGCGGCCGTTGGCGAGGGCAAAAAAGTCGGTGCCCTCGCCGGCCTCCCTGGTCGCGCCGGGCGGACCGATCCAGAAAATTTCCTTGCCGCGCGGGTCTTGCGAGCGTATCACCGGTTCCGACTGATGGCGCTTGCCCAGCCGGGTGGCGACCACCTCGGTCAGTTGCGCATACGGCCGGTTGGGAATGTTGACGTTGAGCAGATACGGATGCGGCAGCGTTTGATAATAGCGCTCGATGATGTCGCGCGCGTGACGGGCGGCGTCATCGATGTGTTCCCAGCCGAACGCGCCTTGGGAAAAGGCGATGGAGGGGATGCCGAACAGATAGGCCTCGGTGGCGGCCGCCACGGTGCCTGAATACAGCGTGTCGTCGCCCATGTTGGGGCCGTTGTTGATGCCGGAGACGACCAGGTCGGGCCGGTAGTCGAGCACGCCGGTCAGCGCCACGTGCACGCAATCGGTCGGCGTGCCGTTGACAAAATAGAAACCGTTGGCGGCGCGCTGCACCGACAGCGGCCGGTCCAGCGACAGCGAATTGGACGAGCCGGAGCGGTTGCTGTCCGGCGCCACGACGACAATGTCGGCGATCGGCGCCAGCGCGGCGGCCAGGGCGTTGATGCCCGGCGCAAGGTAACCGTCGTCATTACTGATCAGGATTCTCATACAGAGATTTTACCTGAAGCAACGCCCGCACTGCGCGCGCCGACCGCCGGAACCCGATAAATTTGCGCTAACGCGACGTTGGCCGGCCACTGGCGAGCTGCTCGTCGAGCGTCAGCAGGTCGTCGCTGGCGCGCGGGCGCGGGTTGGTGACGGACATGGCCGCACGCGGATGTGGCGCCAGCCCCAGCGTCTCGTCGTAATCGTCCATGGCAGCGTCCTGGTGCAATTCGCGCACCGGCGCGAAATCGCCCGGTGGCCCGCCCGTCAGCCCGCCGGAATCGCGGCCGGCTTCGTTGCCCGGTTCGTCGCCGTAGCGGCCCGGTTGCGCGTGGTCGAGCAATTCCATGGTCCGGCGGGTGTCCGCGTGATCCGGTCCCAGCCGGCGCAGCTGCGCCTGCAACACCTTGTCGAACAGCGCGCGCGCCGCCTCCTGCTCGTTCTGCGCCAGCAAAGTGCAGGCCAGCACGGTCTTGCTGCGCAGGGTGTCGGCGTGCTCGGCGCCCAGCAAGCGCTTGCGCTTGGCCAGCACCTGCTCCTGCTCGCGCCTTGCCTGGTCGAGGTCGCCGCGCCGGAACAACAGGCCGGCCCGGGCCGCCTTGCAGGACAGCGTCAGCAGATGTTCCGAGCCGAGCATGCGCAGGTAGGCGTCGAGCACGCCGTCCTGGATGCCCAGCGCCTCGGCGCCCTTGCCCTGCTCGGCCAGGGTGGCGGCAAGATTGCCGCGCGCGGCCAGGGTGTCGAGGTGCTCCGCGCCCAGCAGACGTTCGCGCGCCTCGACCACGCACTCTTCCAGGAACTGCGCCTCGTCCAGGCGCCCCTGCTGGCGCAGCACGCCGGCCAGGTTGCTTTTACTCACCAGCGTATCGACATGGTCCTCGCCCATGCTGCGCTGTCGCAGCGTCAGGCTTTCCTCGAGACAGGCCAGCGCCTGGCGCAGCTTGCCATCGCGGCGGTACAGCTCGCCCAACAGGTTGAGGTCCCGCGCCAGCGGTTGCGACAAGGCGCGTCCGCCCCCCTCGCCCAGCGCCTGGCGCGCCTCCTCGATGGCCGACAGCAGATGGATCTCGCGGCTGGACTGCCACGGGAAATAGCCGGGACCGAGCCAGTCGAGGAAGGCCTCGAAGGTGCGCGTGAGCGAAAAGCGGTCGCCGCCCTGGTCCATGCGCACGGCCAGCTGCTCGCCGTAGGCAAAGGTGCGCGTCTGTTGGAGTTGCACTTCGTCGAAATAGCTGTCCAGCGACAACTGCTGCATGCCGTAGCAATCGCGCATCAGGCGCTCGAAAATGGGTTGGTAGCCGGCTATATGCTGTTCGGGATCGCCGCGCCGCCATTGCGAGCGCTGCGTGCTGTCGCCCATTTCGATGCGCGACGGCAGCGGATAGACCACCAGCGGCCGTTGTTCGTCCTCATGGCTGCGCCGGTACGCGGTGGCGCGGGTGACCAGCGCCTGCACGCCTTCCAGACTCTGCCGGTTGGGCGTGAACACCACCACCAGTTTGCGTGGCAGCAAGGTGGTGCAGATGCCGGCCGTGTCCGTACGGCCGGTGCGCGAATCGACCAGCACGTAACGGAAGTGGCGCGCCAGCTTGTCGGCGAAACAACGGAACAGCGCCGGGCATCGGTCGAACAGCTCGTCCCAGCGCATGTTCGCAAGCCGCTCGCCATAGCTTTCATCGAAGCGGCCGGCGCGCATCAGGTACAGCTGGCTGCTCTGGTCGACCCGGCTGACGTACTGTTCCCATCCCACGGCGGCCAGCACTTCGTGCGCCAGCTCCTCGTCGTCGAGCACGTCGGCGCCTTTGCGGCGCCGATGCAGTTGGTCGCGGCAAGCGTCGAACAACTCCAGCACGCCCGGTCGCTCCTCGCCCTGGTCAAAGTAATGATGCAGGCCGGGCGCTTCCATGTCCCAATCGATCATCAAGACCGGGGTCGTGGCGTTTTGCTGCCTTGCAAGCAATACCGCCAGATTGGACAAAGCCATCGTGCGCCCCGTCCCACCCTTGTATGAATAGAAAGTAATCACTTCACCGTTGGATGTCAGCGGTGGCAAAGACAATGATGTGGTTTCCATAACAAACCTTTAGCGAGGGAAGTGGGGAGGAGGAATGGCGCGCCACTCGGGCGGAATGTCCGGCATGACAAAACAACCACAGTCATGCTCGGGCGGCGTGCAGTGTTTCAGATGGTGGTAGTGCTCGGCGATGCGCAACACGATCTTTTCGATATCCGGCAGAAAATCCGGATTCGTCTTGAGGTCGCCGCTTGCCAGCGTGTACCGCGAAAAATCGACATACATGCCCGGACCAGAGATCTGCGGCGGCAGGCTTAACGGATGCCGCGTCATGATGACCGGGATGATCAGGTGGCTGGGCAGCGTGTACCATTTCTTGCGCTCGGCTTCAATTAATTGCATCGCTGCAAACTCACGCCGGGTGTAGGCATGGGCTTCGTACTTCGGTGTATAAATGACAATCATGCAAACGCTTTCACACATCGCGCGCGCAATTTTCTCGTCCAGGTCGTCGCCGCCGCCGAGTTGCTCACTGTCGACGAACAATTCGTTTTCGTTGTCGAAGTGGGGTTCCAGATAACATTTCAGAGCCTCGATCAAATCGTTTTTGAACTTGCTCATGTATGCATGCTGACCGTGTGCATAGCTGAAAAAACAGCCGTGGCGGATAGTCATGGCCTCCTCCCATCCTGCTCCTTAGGGGAACAGCGCTTAACCAACTCTAACAATCCACTCAACAGCCACTTTGCGCCACCGCAAATGGGTGCGATATGCAAGCGGTGCGGGTCCTTCGGATCCGGATATGGAACCCGACGATAGACGTTTGCGCTCTGGAAGCCAAATATTAGCGAGAACGCACCAGAATTTGGCATGAATCAAGGGAAAAGGGTCATTGGGCCGAACAGACGCCAGCCGTAGGGCGGACTAGCGCGCAGCGCGTAGTCCGCCATGAGCCGCCGACAGAGCCCGGCGGATGACGCGCGATGCGCTAATCCGCCCTACGAAAACTGAGATGATCGCCGTGTGGCTGGAGAAAAAATACCGGAAGTTACTCTTCGGTATTCTTGTTTTGGAAGAACGCGACCGCGTCGGCCTGCTCGCGGGTGCGTTTGAAGGACGGCAAACTCTGCCAGATCCGTTTGCCGTATGGCTTGGAAATGACGCGCGGATCGCACAACATCAGCACGCCGCGATCGCCTTCATCGCGGATCAGGCGGCCGGCGCCCTGCTTCAGGTTGATGATCGCTTCCGGCAATGTGTGATGCATGAAACCGTTTTTGCCCTGCTTTTCCATGACCTCGATGCGCGCGGCCAGCACCGGATCGTCCGGCGGCGCGAACGGCAGTTTGTCGATGATCACCAACGACAGCGCGTCGCCGCGCACGTCGACGCCTTCCCAGAAACTCTGGCTGCCGATCAGCACGCCATTACCCGCCTTGCGGAACTGGTCCAGCAACTCGGTGCGTCCCCGGTCCCCCTGAATAAACAGCGGATACGGCAAACCGCGCTTTTCGAACTCATCGCGCAGACGCTCGGCGGCACGCTTCACGGCGCGCAAAGTCGTGCAAAGAAGGAAAGTTTTCCCGCCTGCGGCCTCGATCACCGGCATCGCCAGGTCCAGCACCGCGTCGGTGTAACCGATGGAATTGGGGTCCGGCAAACCTTGCGGTACATATAAAAGACCCTGCTCCGCGTAATTAAACGGGCTCGGCCAGGTCTTCGACGGTTCGTCCGTCAAGCCCATTTGCTCGGAAAAATGGCTGAAATCATTCTTCACAGCCAACGTCGCGGACGTGAAAATCCAGCTGCGCGGCACGCCTTCGCGCTGGCCGTTGAAGATAGGCGCGATCGACAAAGGCGTTTTGTGCAGCTGTAAAGAGGACGCGTAGGCCTCGACCCAGAACACCGCTTCCTCGCCTTTTTCGACGCGCGCCTTCGGATCGAATTTCCAGGATGATAATTTCTGCGCCAGTTCGATGCCGCGCTGGCGGCATTGTTCCAGCGTTTCGGCGCGGGCGGCCTGGGTCTCGAGCACGGCCAGCATGCCGTCCAGTTCGTCCTTCAACGTTTGCAAGGCCGGGAAAAACTCGCTCGATGGCGCGATTTGCGGCAACGACAGCCGCACGATATCTTGCGGGAATGTCAACCTGAGGTCGCGCGCTGCCTTCTCCACCACAGTGACGACCTTGCCCCAATCGGCGCCGTCGCGCGCGTTCGACAAGCCTTCGGCCAGCACGTCGCGGCACAATTCCAGGATTTGCGAGGTCGAAAAGGTATCGCCGAAGAACAAGGTGGCGGTGTCCGGCAGCTGGTGCGCCTCATCGAAAATGATGGTATTGGCCGACGGCAGCAGCTCGGCGATGCCGGAATCCTTGAGGGCGACGTCGGCAAAGAACAGGTGGTGGTTGACCACGACCACGTCGGCCTGCTGCGCTTCCTTGCGCGCCTTCATGACGAAACAATCCTGGTAATACTGGCACTCGGCGCCCATGCAATTGTCGCGGGTCGAGGTCACCAGGTTCCAGATCAGCGCGTTTTCCGGCACGCGCGCCAGCTCGGCCTTGTCGCCGGAACTGGTCATTTTGAGGAATCGCGAGATCTCGCGCAGGTGGCCGACGTCGTCGCGCGAGGTCATGCGGCCGTTCTGCAGGGTACGCTCCAGGTGGTAATGGCAGACGTAGTTCGAGCGGCCCTTGAGCAGCGCGACCGACACCGGCGCCTGCAACGCGGCGCGCACGGTCGGAATATCGCGCAGAAACAGCTGGTCCTGCAAGTTTTTCGTCCCGGTGGAGACGATGGTCTTGCCGCCCCACAGCAGCGCCGGCACCAGATAGGCGAAGGTCTTGCCCGTACCCGTGCCGGCCTCGGCGATCAACGTGGTCTGGCTGGAGATCGCGGCCGCGACCGCCTTCGCCATTTCGGTCTGCGAGCGGCGCGGCTTGAAGTCGCCAACAGCCGGCCCCAACGGTCCGCCGGCGCCGAACAGGCGTTCGACCTCGGCATCGTATTTGCCGGGGGGCAGGTCTGGGGTCGCGCCGACGACGGCGGGAGTGGCGTCGGCGGGAACCGGCGCGTGCGGGTCGGCAGGCGTTGGAAGGTGTTCGGTCAAAATATACTTAGTTGAGGCGGAGGCTGGAGCCGGGACGTTCAAGCCGGGACGTCTGGCACTAATTGCATTTTCAGCAGGGTGATATGGTCTTTCAGCTGCAGCTTGCGCTTTTTCAGACGACGCAGTTGCAGCTGATCGTGGTGTCCGTCCAGCGTGAGCATGTCGATCACCGCGTCCAGATCGCGGTGTTCGACGTCGAGTTCGATCAGACGACGCTGGATATCTTGTACATCAGTCATATTTCTAGGTCTCTACTCAAACAAAAAGTTTCGCTGAAACAACACACGTATTGCAAACAAACTGCGACACGGTGCATAGTTTAATCTACGGCGGCCCAGCCGCCAACAGAATGATCAATATCGCCGCTCAGCCGCCGGTCAGGATACAGTGTCTACCATATGAGCGCCTATAAAATAGAAGCCGGCACGGCCCAGCACATCGGTAACCGGCCGCAGCAAAACGATCGCGTGGCGTTGTTCACATCGCCCAACGCGCCCGGCTACGTGCTGGCGGTGCTTGCCGACGGCAACAACAGTCCGATCGGCTCGGACCAGGCGCTGCTGACCAGCAGGCATATGTTCGATGAGTTTCGCGTCGGCGACGTGCCCAGCATTCCGAGGCTGAAGGAGTTGCTCGGCGCAATAGTGCTGGAGGCCCATCACGTCATCAAGATGAATCCGATCGCCGCCAGCGCGGAACCGCACAGCGCGCTCGCTTTATTGGTGCTGACACCGGCCGGTCAGGCCGTCTGGGCGCACGTGGGCGAAACACGGGTGTATCGCTTCAGCGGCGAGACCAGCGCGGCGCGCAGCGATGACAGCGCCTATATCGAGCATCTGGTGCGCAACGATAAGGTACCGCCGGAGGTGGCGGCCAAGCATCGCAGTTCCAGGCTGCTCAGCAATGTGCTGGGGAACAGCTTCAAGGCGCCGTTCGTGGCGCTGGGCATGCATGAGGGTTTGCGGCCGGGCGACTCTTTTCTGCTGTGCTCGGATGGTTTGTGGCAGTGTTTCGCCGATCAGGAACTGGCGGCGGCGGTGGCCCGCCACACGCCGCGCCAGGCCGCCGAGCGCTTGATCGCCAAGGCCGCCGAGCGCGCGCAGGGCAAAGGCGACAATTGCACGATGGCGATTATCAAACTGACCGCGCCCGCCCCGCCTTCACCCGTTGAGCGCCTGTAATACCGGGCGCGTTACTGCTTTTTGGCTGCCGCTGCGGCGGCCGCTGCCGCCGCAGCCGCTTTCTTCTTCTCGGCCGCGACCTTGGCCGCGACTTTGCGTTCGGTCTCGGCCACCCGCTTTTTCACTTCCGCCTGACGCCGCTCGGTGTCGATCTTCTTCTGCTCGAAGCGTGCCACGTTGGCGGCGCGCTTGTCGGCGTCGGCAGCAGTCGCGGCCGCTTCGCGTTTCATTTTCGCAGCCTGTTCCGCCTCGCGGTCGGCCACGCGGCGGCCCTTGGCCGGCACCGGCGCCGGCTTGCTCTCCACATCCTTGACCGGCTTGGGCGGCAAGGCCTCGCGCCGGGCCAGCTCTTCCTCGTCCTTGCGCACGCGCTCGGCAAGGTCGGCGTCGCGGCGCGCCACCGCGTCGGCGCGCTTGAAGTGCTCGGCCTCCACTTCCAGCACGCGCAGGTTGGACAGCGCGGCGCGGCGCTTTTCCTTGGCCTCGTCCAGGCAGTTATTGACAAAGAATTTTTCGTTGCACACCGCCTCGCGGGCCGCGTACTCGGCATTGACGGCGGCGCGGTCCCTGGCCACTTTGGCCAAGGTGGCGTCCGCCTCTTCGACCGAATGCGACGGCGGGGCCACGGACGTGGCTTCCTGCGCCAGCGCAGGCGCGGTCACCGCCGCCAACGCGGCCAGCACGGCGATCGCGATCATCTCGCCCAACGGTTTCAAACTTGCTCTCATATGCTTTCCTGTTTACATCACGCCAGCGAACCGGCCGCGGCCCGCTGTTCTTTATCCATGTATTCGCGCGACTGCATCTCGACAATGCGCGACACCGTGCGGTGGAATTCGTTGGCCAGGGTGCCGGTCGTGTACAACTCTTCCGGCTCGACCTCGGCCGACATCAGCAGCTTCACGCCCTGGTCGTAAAACACATCGATCAGCCACGTGAAGCGGCGCGCCTCCGACGACATCGACGCCGACATCATGGGAATCCCGGACAATATCACGGTATGGAAGCGGCTGGCGATTTCCAGATAATCGTTCTGCGAGCGCGGCCCGCCGCACAAGGTATGAAAGTCGAACCAGATGATGGAACCGGCACGGCGCAAGGCGCGGATCTCGCGCGCCTCGATGCGCACGATCGGGTCCTCGTCGGCGGTCTCGGCGATGCTGGTGTACGCGTCGCGCAACTTCTGATCGGTCTCGGCGTTGATCGGCGTGTAGTAGGAATCGACCTGTTCGAGCGCGCGGCCGCGATAGTCGATGCCGGCGTCGATGTTCATCACATCGAGCTTTTGGTACAGCAGCTCGATGGTCGGCAGGATGCGGTCGCGGTGCAGCCCGTCCGGGTACAGCAGTTTCGGATCGTAGTTCGACGTCATGATGAAGGACACGCCGTTGTCGAACAGCGCCTTCAACAGGTTGTACATGATCATCGCGTCGGCCACGTCGGAGATGTGGAATTCGTCGAAGCAGATCAAACGGTATTTCTTGGCGATGCGCTTGGCCACCTCGTCGAGCGGATTGGCGACGCCGGTCAGCTCGTCGAGCTGGCGGTGCACGCCGCGCATGAACTCGTGGAAGTGCAGGCGCGTCTTGCGCACCAGCGGCACCACCGAATAGAAGCTGTCCATCAGGAACGACTTGCCACGCCCCACCCCGCCCCACATGTAGACGCCCTTGGGCACGTCCGGACGGTTGATCAGGCGCTTGAACGTGCTCGAGCGCTGGCCCTTGTACGCGACCCATTCGTCGTAGCATAGTTGCAGACGATCGACGGCGCGGCGCTGGGCTGCGTCGGCCTTGAAATTGCGCTGTTCCAGCGCTTGCTGATAAAACTCTTCGACGTTCATGTGTTCGATTCTATATGGGCGGCGCAAACAAAAACGGGCGAACCGCAGTCCGCCCGCAGTCCGCCTGTCGCTACTGCTTAGAAGTTCAACGTACGCTTGTCAATTGCCAGCGCCGCTTCCTTGGTCGCTTCCGACAGCGACGGGTGCGCATGGCAGATGCGTGCGATGTCCTCGGCCGAAGCCTTGAACTCCATCGCCACAACCGCTTCCGAGATCAGCTCGGAGGCCATCGGTCCGATGATGTGCACGCCGAGGATTTCGTCGCTGGTCGCATCGGCCAGGAACTTGACCATGCCCGAGGTGTCGCCCAGCGCGCGTGCGCGGCCGTTCGCCAGGAACGGGAAGGTGCCTGCCTTGTAAGCGACGCCGGCGGCCTTCAGTTGCTGCTCGGTCTGACCGACCCACGCGATTTCCGGCGAGGTGTAGATGACCCAAGGAATCGTGTTGAAGTTGGTGTGACCATGCTGGCCGGCCATGCGCTCGGCAACGGCAACGCCCTCTTCTTCGGCCTTGTGCGCCAGCATCGGGCCGCGCACCACGTCGCCGATCGCCCATACGCCAGGCAGATTGGTTTTGCAGTCGTCGTCGACCGCCACGAAGCCGCGCTCGTCCAGCGACAGGCCGACTTTGTCGGCGGCCAGGCCGTTGGTGTTCGGGGTGCGGCCGATCGAGATGATCAGTTTGTCGAACACCGAAGTGACCGACTCGCCCTTGGCGTTCTCGTACACCACGGTGACATTGTTGTCGCCCTTGGTGATGGCGCCGATCTTGCAGCCCAGGTTGATCGACAAGCCTTGCTTGGCGAACAGCTTGCCGGCTTCCTTGGCGATCTGCTCATCGACCGCGCCCAGGAACACTGGCAGGCCTTCGAGCACGGTCACTTCCGAACCCAGACGGCGCCATACGGAGCCCATTTCCAGGCCGATCACGCCGGCGCCGATCACGCCCAGCTTGGCTGGAACGCCCTGGATCGCCAGCGCGCCGGTGTTCGACAGAATCAGTTGCTCGTCGAACGGTGCGCCCGGCAGTTCGCGGGCGTTGGAACCGGTGGCGATAATGACTTGCTTGGCGTTGATGGTCTCGTTGGCAGGCGCCGAGATCGTCAGCGGGTAGCCTTCGGCGGTGGCGGCGCCGGCGAACGAAGCGCGGCCGTGGAAGAAGGTGACCTTGTTTTTCTTGAACAGGAACAGGATGCCGTCGTTGTTTTGCTTGACGACGGTGTCCTTGCGCTTGAGCATTTGCGGCAGGTTCAGCGACAGGCCGGCGACATCGATGCCGTGGTCCTTGAACGCGTGGCCGGCGTGCTCGAAGTGCTCCGACGATTGCAGCAGCGCTTTGGACGGGATGCAACCGACGTTGGTGCAGGTGCCGCCTGGTGCGGGACCGCCTTTTTCATTTTCCCATGCGTCGACGCAAGCGACGGAGAAACCCAGTTGTGCGGCGCGGATGGCGGCGATATAACCGCCGGGACCGGCGCCGATGACTACTACGTCAAATTGTTTACTCATTTTTTATTTTCCAATCAGTTCTTCGTCTGGAACGAAAATCCATAACAGAATGTAGATCGCCAGGCCGAAACCAAAGGTCAGCACGAACATCACAAACAACAGGCGCCAGATCCACGGCTCGATGCCGGAGACGCGGCCGAGGCCGCCGCAGACGCCGCCCAGCCAGCGGTCGGTGCGCGAGCGGCGCAGGCGGGTGATATCGTCGCCGATATTGTCGCCCGGCTTGTAGGGCTCGGCATCGAGCAGACGGGCCTTGGCGGCGGCGAATTCCGCGTCCGTCAGGGCCCCGGCTTGATGCAGTTCGTGCAAACGCTTGATTTCTTCAGCAACGCTCATTGAGTGTCCTCTGAGTTCCCCGGAACCAGGCGGTTCCGGGGTGCGACTGGCGTATCGAAGGCGGTGGCTTACAGATCCAGCAGCAGACGTGCGGGATCTTCCAGCGCTTCTTTCATGGCGACCAGGCCCAGGACGGCTTCACGGCCGTCGATGATGCGGTGGTCGTAGGACATCGCCAGGTAGTTCATCGGGCGGATCACGATCTGGCCGTTTTCAACCACGGCGCGGTCCTTGGTCGCGTGCACGCCCAGGATCGCCGACTGTGGCGGGTTGATGATCGGGGTCGACAGCATGGAGCCGAAGGTGCCGCCGTTCGAGATCGAGAACGTGCCGCCGGTCAGGTCGTCCAGCGTCAGTTTGCCTTCTTTGGCCTTGGCGCCGAATTCGCCGATTTTCTTTTCGATGTCGGCGATCGACATCTGGTCGGCATTGCGCAGGATAGGCACCACCAGGCCGCGTGGCGAACCGACAGCGATACCGATGTCGAAGTAGCCGTGGTAGATGATGTCGTTGCCGTCAACCGAGGCGTTGATGATCGGGTACTTTTTCAGGGCGGCGACGGCGGCCTTGACGAAGAACGACATGAAGCCCAGCTTGACGCCGTGCTCTTTCTCGAACTTGTCCTTGTACTTGTTGCGCAGTTCCATCACTGGCGCCATGTTCACTTCGTTGAACGTGGTCAGGATGGCGTTGGTCGATTGCGATTGCAGCAGACGCTCGGCGATACGGGCGCGCAGACGGCTCATCGGCACGCGCTCTTCCGGACGCTCGCCCAGGCTGGCGATGGACGGCGAAGCGATTTGCTGCAGGGCCGGCTTGGCGGCGGCTGCGGCCAGCGGCGCGATGGCCGGGGTGGCGGCTGGAGCGGAAGCGCCCAGGGCGTCGCCCTTGGTCACGCGGCCGTCTTTGCCCGAACCGGCGACATCGCCAGCGCTCAGGCCTTTTTCGGACAGGATCTTGGCGGCTGCAGGCATGGCGACATCGCCTTTGCTGCCACCGGTGGCGGCGGCAGGAGCGGCTGCGGCGGCAGGAGCGGCTGCGGCGGCAGGAGCGGCGGCTGGTGCTGGCGCTGCGGCGGCGACAGGCGCGGCGGCTGCTGCTGCGGCGTCGGTGTCGATCACGGCGATCAGTTCGTCGGCAACCACGGTGCTACCGTCACCCTTGATGATCTTGATCAGCACGCCGGCTGCAGGCGCTGGCAGTTCCAAAACGACCTTGTCGGTTTCGATATCGATCAGGTTTTCGTCGCGCGCGACCGCGTCGCCGACTTTTTTATGCCACGTCAGCATGGTTGCTTCTGCGACCGATTCCGACAATTGAGGAACTTTAACTTCGATTTGTGCCATGTGAAACTCCGTATATTTGTTATTGCGGCGCCGCCCCGCGTGGCAAGGCGGCGCTCCGTCATTAGTGTGGTGTAAGAAGCGGCCGCGCCCGGCGCGGCCCCTTAACGCTTATTTCGTCAGGATGAAACCTTTGAGCTTCGAGAACGCCGTTTCCAGCAGGTCTTTTTGCTGGGCGTAGTGCTTGTCGTAGTAACCGACGGCCGGCGATGCCGACGCTGGGCGACCGGCGTAGGCCAGGCGCTGACCGGCGTCCATGCTCTCGAAGATGTTGTGCTGAATCTGGAACCATGGGCCCTGATTCTGCGGCTCGTCCTGCGCCCACACCACTTCGGTCAGGTTCGGGAACTTCTTCAGTTCGGCAGCGAACGACTTGTGCGGGAACGGATACAGCTGTTCGACACGGATGATGGCGGTGTCGGTCTGGCCGCGCGTTTTGCGTGCGTTGACCAGATCGTAGTAGACCTTGCCCGAGCAGGCGACCACGCGCTTGACCTTCTTGGCGTCGATTTTCTCGTCGACTTCGCCGATGACGGTCTGGAACGCGCCCTTCGCCAGTTCGTTCAGCGAGGAGCCGGCTTCCTTGTTGCGCAGCAGCGATTTCGGGGTCAGGATGACCAGCGGCTTGCGGAACTGGCGCACCATCTGGCGACGCAACACGTGGAAGATCTGCGCGGCGGTGGTCGGCTGCACGACTTGCATGTTGTTGTCTGCGCACAGCTGCAGGAAACGCTCTGGACGCGCGGACGAGTGCTCAGGACCCTGGCCTTCGTAACCGTGCGGCAGCATCATGACCAGGCCCGAAGCGCGGCCCCACTTCACTTCGCCGGAGCTGATGAACTGGTCGATGACCACTTGCGCGCCGTTGACGAAGTCGCCGAACTGGGCTTCCCAGATCGTCAAGGTGTTTGGCTCGGCGGTCGAGTAACCGTATTCGAAGCCCAGCACCGCTTCTTCCGACAGCACGGAGTCGATGACGGTGAACGGCGCCTGGCCTTCAGCGATGTTTTGCAGCGGCACGTAGGTGCCCGCATCCCAACGCTCGCGGTTCTGGTCGTGCAGCACGGCATGACGGTGCACGAAGGTGCCGCGGCCGGCGTCCTGACCGGTCAGGCGCACTGCGTAGCCCGAAGCGACCAGCGACGCGTAGGCCAGGTGTTCGCCCATGCCCCAGTCCAGGTTCAGTTCGCCGCGACCCATGGTGGCGCGGTCGCCCAGTACTTTCTCGACCAGCGAGTGCACTTTGAAGCCGTCCGGCACCGTGGTGATGCGGGTGGCCAGGCGTTTCAGTTCGGTCATCGGCACAGCCGTGTCGGCCGAATCGGTCCACTTGCGGTTCAGGAAAGGCAGCCAATCGACGGCGAACTTGTTCTTGAAGTTCGAGATCACCGGATCGACGGTGTGCTTGCCGGCGTCCATCGCGTCGCGGTAGGCCGCTTGCATCTGCTCGCCGCCGTCCGCTGGAATCACGGTCTGGGCAACCAGCTTGTCCGCGTACAGCTTGCGGGTGCCTGGATGGGTACCGATTTTCTTGTACATCAGCGGCTGGGTCAGCGCTGGCGTGTCTTGCTCGTTGTGGCCCAGTTTGCGGTAGCAAATGATGTCGACAACGATGTCTTTCTGGAACTCGAGACGGTAGTCCATCGCGATCTGCGACGCCAGAACCACGGCTTCAGGATCGTCGGCGTTGACGTGCAGCACCGGCGCTTCGATCATCTTGACGACGTCCGAGCAATAGATGGTCGAACGGGCATCGCGCGGGTCGGAGGTGGTGAAACCGATCTGGTTGTTGATGACGATGTGCACCGTGCCGCCCGTGCCGTAGCCGCGGGTCTGCGCCAGATTCAGCGTTTCCATGACCACGCCCTGGCCTGCGAAGGCGGCGTCGCCGTGCACCAGGATTGGCAGCACTTGCTTGCCCAGGTGGTCGCCACGGCGATCCATACGGGCCTTGACCGAACCTTCGACGACCGGGTTGACGATTTCCAGGTGCGACGGGTTGAACGCCAGCGACAGGTGAACCGGACCGCCCTGGGTCGAGATGTCGGATGAGAAACCTTGGTGGTATTTGACGTCGCCAGCCGGCAGATCGTCGCCGTGCTTGCCTTCGAATTCTTCGAACAGTTCCTTGGGCGCTTTGCCCAGGGTGTTGACCAGCACGTTCAGACGGCCACGGTGGGCCATGCCGATAACGATTTCCTGCACGCCTTTTTCGCCGGCGCGCTGGATGATCTCATCGATCGAGGCGATGAAGGTCTCGCCGCCTTCGAGCGAGAAACGCTTCTGGCCGACGTACTTGGTATGCAGGTAGCGTTCCAGGCCTTCGGCCGCGGTCAGACGCTCCAGGATGTGCTTTTTCTTTTCCGCCGTGAAATTCGGGGTCGAACGGATCGACTCCAGGCGCTCTTGCAGCCAGCGCTTTTCGGTTGGATCGGAGATGTACATGTACTCTGCGCCGATCGAACGGGTGTAGGTGTCGCGCAGGTAGTTCAGCAGGTCGCGCAGGGTCGCGGTCTCTGGGCCGAAATAGGTGTTGCTGATGTTGAAGACGGTGTCCATGTCCGCATCGGTGAAGCCGTAGAAGCTTGGCTCCAGCTCATTGATGGCAGGACGTTCCTGGCGTTGCAGCGGGTCCAGATTGGCCCAGCGGGAACCCAGGTAGCGGTAAGCGGCGATCAGTTGCGTCGCTGCAACACGTTTGCGGCCCATCTCGACGTCGGCCGAAGCAACGACGGTACGGATAGGACCGGCTTTAGCGCGTTCCGCGAAGGAGGCGATGACGGAGGCGTGAGCGACGTCTGGCTTGTTGGTGCCATCGACGGCCGGCACGTGCTGCATGGCATCGAAGTACGAGCGCCAGTTATCTGGCACGGAACCCGGATTGTTGAGATACGCCTCGTACAGTTCTTCGACGTACGGTGCGTTCCCACCAAACAGGTAGGAGTTGGACGTGTATTGTTGCATTTGCTGCTCACCTTTCTTCGCGCTTCGCGAGGAATTAGCGGGTTAATCTAACCTTCCGCGACACGGCCTGACCGGTTAGCGGATTGCACATCAAGTTGTGGGGAAGGGCTAAAGTTCTTTAGTGGTTCAAAAAACGGTCATTCAGGATAGCACCGGTATTGTATCGCAACAACCATTTATGTACCGGGACGGTCACTATTAATTTTCACCTAAGGCGCACGGCATGCGGTCCCGCCGGCAACATTTGCATATTCCCGACCCGCTAATTGCTGATCGCAACTAAACAATCGCGCCACGCAAGGGCGTTCGAGAAAACCATTCCAACAGGAAGTCCAGCATTGCCCTCAGTGCCGGCGACATATGTTGGCGCGACGTGTAAATTCCGTAGATCCCCATTTGCTGCGTTTTGTAGCCTGGAAGCAACGCCACCAGCTTTCCCTGCGCGATCAGCGGGCCTGCGCTGTACAACGGCTGCAAGGCGATGCCGGCGCCCTCCACCGCCGCTTTGAGCAGTATATGGTCGTCATTGGCCGACAAATTGCCCCTCACCGGCACCGTCACCTCCTCGCCGCTCTCCCGCGTGAACTGCCAAAGGCTCTGCCCAAAGTAGGTGTAAGCCAGGCAGTTGTGGGTCGCCAGATCCTCCGCCCGCTGCGGCGCCCCGCGCTCGGCCAGATACGACGGTGCCGCGCACACGACCGAATCGCACTGTCCCAGTTGCCGCGCGATCAAGTTCGGCTCCAGAGCGTTGGTGATGCGCAGCGCCAGATCGATACGCTGCTCGACCAGATTCACCGCCCGGTTGCTGCCCTGCAGGTCAACCGAGGTGCCCGGATAGCGCTTGAGAAAGGCGGTCACCGCGCTGGCCAGCTCGGCATGCGCCAGCGATGGCGAGCAGGTGATGCGCAACAGCCCTTTCGGCATGTCGTCGTCCTCGGCCGCCACTTCCATGGACCCGGCCAGCTCCAGCAGCTTGCGGCAGCGCGCCAACGTCACATCGCCGGCATCGGTCAGGCTCAGGCGACGCGTGCTCCGGTGCAGCAGCCGGGCGCCGGCCCACTCCTCCATCTCCGCCAGATAACGCGTCACCATCGCACGTGACATGTCGAGCGCGTCTGCGGCGGCGATCATGCTTCCCCGCTCGGTGATAGCGACAAACACCCTGGCGGCGGTGATGCGATCCATATTAGTCCGATCCATGCAATTAACAAGCGCAGATTACCTGGTTTTTCTATCGAATAAAGAAATTTATGATGAGCTCACTTACAACCACAACGAAAGACGATCATGCGCAACTTCAAAATCCAGCACACCCTGATGTCCGCCGCGCTTGCAGCAACCGTCGGTGGGGCCGGCGCGGCGCCGCTGAAACTCGACGTTTTCAACCCGGGTGAAGCGGCCATTTTCCCGGTCGCCTCGGTGCTGGTGACGGGCGCCAAGGACGCGGTGCTGATCGACGCCCAGTTTTCGCGCGGCGAAGCCGTCAAACTGGTCGAGAAAATCCGCGCCAGCGGCAAGCGCCTGACCACGGTGTACGTCAGTCATAGCGATCCGGATTTCTACTTCGGCCTGGACGTGATCCACGCCGCCTTCCCCGACGCCAAAATCGTCGCCACGCCGCAGACCATCGCCGGTATCGAAAAAAAGAAGGACGCCAAGGTCGCCTATTGGTCGCCTATCTTGAAAGACAATGCGCCGAAGAGCATCATTGTGCCGCAGCCGCTGCAGGGCGACACGATCAAGCTGGAAGGCGAAACGCTGAAGATCGAAGGCCTGAACGGCCCGACGCCGGACCGCAGCTATGTCTGGATTCCATCGATCAAGGCGATCGCCGGTGGCGTGGTCGTCTTCAGCGGACTGCACGTATGGACCGCCGACACCCAAAGCGCCGAATCGCGCAAGAACTGGCTGGCCACGCTGGACCATATCGCCTCGCTGAAGCCGGCGACGGTTGTGCCGGGCCACTTCAAGGTGGGCGCCCCGCTGACGCCGGACAGCGTTGCTTTCACCCGCGACTATCTGGTCCGCTTTGAAGCCGAAACCGCCAAGGCCGCCAACTCGGCCGCGCTGATCGCCCGCATGAAGGAACTGTATCCGGACGCCGGCCTGAACGCGGCGCTGGAGACCGGCGCCAAGGTCGCCAAGGGCGAAATGAAGTGGTAAGCCGGGGTTAGCTACCCTCGGCAGGCGGCGGTGAAGTGATAAACTTCAACATTGACCTTCACCGCCACCTGACATGCATACCCTAGAGCAGTTGCGCGCTGGCGCCCTCACCGGCGTCCGGCGCCTGCAAATGCGCGGCGGCCTCACCGAATTCCCGCGCGAAATCTTCGACTTGGCCGAATCGCTCGAAATACTGGACCTGTCCAGCAACGCGCTCTCGTCGCTGCCGGACGATCTGCCGCGCCTGCACAAGCTGCGCATCATCTTCTGTTCCGACAATCAATTCACCGAACTGCCGGCGGTGCTGGGCGCCTGCCCGGCCCTGACGATGGTCGGCTTCAAGGCCAACCAGATACGCACGGTGTCGCCGTCCTCGCTGCCGGCGCAACTGCGCTGGCTGGTACTGACGGATAATCTGATCGAGGAGCTGCCATCCGAGCTGGGTGAGCGTGCGGCGCTGCGGAAGCTGATGCTGGCAGGAAACCGTCTGCGCTCCCTGCCGTCCACCATGGCGCAACTGCAGCGGCTCGAACTGCTGCGCATCGCCGCCAACCAGCTGACGGAGTTTCCATCATGGCTGACTGCCCTGCCCCGGCTGACCTGGCTGGCGTATGCGGGCAATCCGTTCTGCGCGCAGCGCGAGGCGGCGATGACCGGTACGCCGTCCGCCGCCATCGATTGGGAACAGCTGGAGCTGAAACAAAAGCTGGGCGAAGGCGCATCGGGCGTGATTCATCGCGCGGTTTATTCGCATCACGGCGCGACGGAAGACGTCGCAGTCAAGCTGTTCAAAGGCACCATGACCAGCGACGGCTCGCCACTGTGCGAGATGGCCGCCTGCATTGGCGCCGGCGCGCATCCGAACCTCATCCCGGTGCTCGGACACCTTGAGCATCACCCGGATGGCGCGCATGGTCTCGTGATGTCGCTGATCGATCCGGAATTCATCAACCTGGCCGGGCCGCCCAGCCTGGAGAGCTGCACGCGTGACATGTACGACCCGGACAAACGTTTCGATCTTGCATCAGCGCTGGAAATTGCCCATGGCATCGCCTCCGCCGCCGCACGCCTGCATCAGCGCGGCATCATGCACGGCGACCTGTACGCCCACAACATCATGCATTGCGGACACGGCCGAACCTTGCTGGGCGACTTTGGCGCCGCGTCGTTCTACGATCCCGCCTCGCCCCAAGCTGTTCAGTTGCAACGGCTGGAAGTGCGCGCCTTCGGTTTCCTCCTGGAAGAGTTAACCGAGCGCTGCGACGCTGCGGCGGCGGGCGAGTCCGCACTGGCGTGTCTTCATCAACTCCGCGACGCCTGCCTTCACGCCGACGGCGCGGCGCGCCCACTGTTCGCCGACCTGGAAACCCAGCTGCGCACGCTCAAACAAGACTAGACAAGACGTTCTAGATATTTTATTCTACATCCATGACCACCGCTGCCCCACCCAAACCGACCGCCTCCGAGCTGGAGATGCTGCGCCTGCTGTTCGCTCTCGGGCCGGCGACCGCCAAGCAGGTGCACGCCGCCGCGCTTGAAACGCGGCCGGAAATGAACTACGCAACGGTGCTGCGGCTGCTGCAAGTGATGCACACCAAAGGCCTGCTGACGCGCGACGAGAGCCAGCGTGCGCACATCTACGCGCCCGCGCAAGAGCAAGACTCGATCCAGACCAACCTGCTCAAAGACCTGATCCAGAAGGCCTTCTCCGGCTCCGGCAAGGCGCTGGTGCTGGCAGCCCTGCGCGGCGGCCACGTCAGCAAGAAAGAGCGCGCGGAAATCCAGGCGCTGCTGGATCAGGAAAAATAGCTGCGGCAACACCTTCAGATTAGGTGTCTACCACACCTTCTCGGCTTCACCCTACAATGGAGCCATTTTCCCTCCATGCCCGCCACAATGATCAGCCGCTTCAACTCCTGGCCCGAACATCCGCACCCCGTCATCGCCGTCATGCTCGCCGTCGCGATCTGCGCCGTTCCTGTCGTGCTACCGCACGCCAACCTGGCCAATCTGATGCCCAATCTGTTCGCGTATGTATTCGCTTGCGTGCTGGCCTACCCAGTCGCGGCGGTGCTGCGGCATCGCGTCACCAGCCTGCCAGTGCTGTGGGGCGTGGCCGCGCTGATCCTGTTGGGACTGTGCCTGTATCACACTAACATCATCGTCGAGACCGCCGACGCGGCCTGGCCGCAGCGGCGCGACGCCACCCTCGCCAAGTTTATGTTCAACCTGCCGCAACTGACTCTGGGCGTGCTGTGCTGGTGGCTGCTGGTGGTCCGGCCAGACCGCCGCAAGCTTAAATAAGAACCACTCCGGCAATTTCCGCACAAATGTCGCCGCGAGTCGCACAGTTGCCGACAGGAACTTGCTGTACAGGACGCAGTTCTGATAGTCTTGTTCACATTACACTATTCGAGGTCCGCGCCATGAGTCAGAAAGCACGAGTCACGCGCCGCCACCAGGTCCGTCATGCAGCCACACTGACGATGACCGATGAAACCAGTCTTCCAGCCCACACGCTGGACCTGTCGCAAGGCGGCGTCAGCCTGCAGACGTCCAGCCAGATCCGGCTCGCGCAGTATTGCGCGGTGTCGTTCCAGGTGCAATTGGGCGACGGCGCCCATAAAGTGCTGGCGATGGGCCAGGTGGTCTACAGCGACCCCGATGCCGAGTTGGGCTACAAGACCGGCGTCCAATTCCTGCGACTCGACAACGGCAGTGTCGAGGTCATCCGCCAGTTGCTCCAAGAGCCCGCCTAATAACGCGTCGCCCACCATGTAAAGTTTGCTTGACATCGGATATTCCGCGACCTATGATGTAAAGCATACTTTACACATGGGAGACCACAATGGGCACTCAAACCGAACTGAAGTACTCGGCCACCGAATGCAAGGCTGCGGCGCGGTATTTGCGCGAGCTCTTCGGCAGCATAGCCATCTACGTCGCCCTGCTCGTGCCGTCCGTCACCTACGGCCCGGCCATGGCACCAGGCCCACTCAAAACCGTCGCGCTGACCTGCCCTATGATCGGCTTCCTGCTGATGATCTGGGCGGTCGCGCGCCAGGTGGGGCGGATGGACGAATACCAGCGCATCGTTATGCTCGAAACCTTCGCGCTGGCGGCCGCCATCACCGCCGCCGTAACCTTCACTTACGGCTTCATGGAGAATGCTGGCTATCCGCGCATGAGCAGTTTCTGGGTGTGGGGCGTGATGGGAAGCGCATGGCTGGGGATCGGCCTGTTCCGCCGCTGGAAGATGGAACGATGAATAATACGATTCGCGAACTGCGCGCCGAGCGCGGCTGGAGCCAAGCCTACCTGGCCGACCAGTTGGCGGTGTCGCGCCAGACCGTCAACGCGATTGAAACCGGTCGCTACGACCCTAGTTTGCCGCTAGCATTCGCGATCGCCCGGCTGTTTGAGAAAACCATCGAAACCATCTTCACCCCCTGATAACGGGCGAAAAAAACGGGCCGAAGCCCGTTTTTTGTTCGCTGCGAAACGCGAAGATTAACGCTGATCCAGCGGCTTGACGTCGCGGGTGGTCGAACCGACCAACAGCTGGCGTGGACGGCCGATTTTCTGTTCCGGATCGGCGATCATTTCGTTCCACTGGGCGATCCAGCCGATGGTGCGGCCATGGCGAAGATACCGGTGAACAGCGACACTGGAATACCCAGCGCGGACTGCACGACAAGATCAGCGCGACCTAGTTGGCGCAGTTCTGCGAGGGCACCACATCTCCGTCCACGAGAATATGGCCTGCTTCAAGGCGGATCACGCGCCCTGACATCGCGATCGTCTCAGGGCGATGAGCGACACAGATTCGGGTGATGTCTAAAGACCGAATCGCTTGGTTCACTTGCTGCTCGCGCAAAATATCCAGATGACTGGTAGCTTCGTCCAGAATGATAATCTTGGGTGCCTTGTAGAGGGCGCGCGCGAGTAAAATCCTCTGTTTTTGTCCGCCCGACAGCGTAGTTCCCATATCACCCGTTAAAGTGTGATAACCCATGGGCATTGCGACAATATCGTCATGTATGGCCGCCAGCCCAGCGCATTCCTGAATGCGGTCACGGTCAGGACTGGAGTCGAAGAAGCTGATATTTTCCGCCAGCGAGCCTGCCAGCAGGTGATCATCCTGCATCACGGCAGCCATGATTCGGCGCAGGGAGGCGCCGCCAAGTCGACGTACAGGACAACCACCGTAGCGCATTTCCCCTTCCGTCGGTTGCAGTATGCCCAGAATCAATTTAACTAAGGTGGTCTTACCGCAACCAGAAGGTCCCACCAATGCGACTGACTCACCCGGCTCTATTGTTAATGTCAAATGTCGGACGACCCACGGTTCATTTTCGGCATAGCGGAAACTGACGTTCACCAATTCGATACGTGGAGTCAAACCCTCTGCAGTATAGCTTTGGTCGCCCTGATGCTCTATCGGTTCCAAGACGATATCTGCAAGCCGTTCGGCGTGCACTGTCAACAGACGAAATTCAATGAACTTATTTATCAGTGCCGACATGCGTCCAGCGAACTGACCACCATATGCCATGAACGCGAACAACATCCCGATCGTCAGACTTCCCTCCATTATGTTGATTTGCAGCGAAATATGACCCACTTTGCCGCATAATTTGCAAACGAATCTGACCCACGTTTAGGACACAATCCTGCTCATGACATTGAGCGGGGAATTGGAGTGATCGACGTGGCATTACTAGGCATTATTCGACGCTGGCACATTCGCGAGCAGATCCCATTGAGAGAGATAGCCAGGCGGTTGGGCATCTCCAGAAACACCGTCCGGCGCTACCTGCGCTCGGAAACCATAGAGCCAGCCTACGCTGAGCGGCGCTCCACCCGCGCTATCGACAAATACGCATTCCAGCTTTCAGCGCTCCTCAAGACCGAGGCGGCCAAGTCGCGCAAGCAGCGGCGCACGCTCAAACAGATCCATGAGGACCTAAAGGAATTGGGGTTCGAGGGATCTTACGACAGGGTCGCGGCGTTCGCGAGGACCTGGAGGGAGGGTCAATCTGAGAGGGTCAATCCGGCCAGCAAACGAACACCTGCAGCTCGCCACCACTCGGAAGGATGGTCGCCAGCACAGACCCGGCAATAACCGACTCACCCACCACCGCGTTCAGCGTAGTAACTATTCCGGACCTTGGTGCCAGCACCTGAAACCGGGAGCGAGCTGATTGTTCGACTGCTTCGTGATCCAGCTGCGCATGGTTGCGGCGTGATTGAAGGTTGCCGATCTCGATTTGGCTGCGGAGCTGTTCAAGTTCGGAGAGCGTTTCCCCTCGATCCCGCAGCAAATCCAATTTGGAACGCTCTAGCACCTGAAGCCGTGCTAGCTGCTCGCCTTGCTCACTCTCGTACTGCATCACTTGCATTTCGGAGACGTAGCCATCGGCACGCAATGACCGATAACGTGCCAAAATCCGACCGGCGCTATCGGCCCGCTGTCGTTGCAAGGAAAGTTCTTCTTGGAGCCGAACTATGCCGGCATCGGTCAACGTACGACGTTCGTTCAATGCGGCGGCCCGCCGACGCAACTGCTCGGCCGCCAGTAATTGCTCTTGCTGAAGCAGCTTTTGCTTTTCTACGAGGCCGGCACTAATAAGTGCATCGACATTATGATTTCCGCTATTCCGCTCGGAGGACAGCTCGTACAGTAGCTGTCCCGCCGCAACATGCATGCCTTCACGAATGTGGCATACGGACACGCGACCGAGCTGTGGCGCGACAGCTTTTATAACACCCGCCGCAGGCACGATTTGTCCACTCACCCGAACTTTCGCTGTGTACTCTGCCATGGACAGAAAAACACACAGTGCCGCAATCAAAGCCACCGAGATCCACGTGGCCAGATGCATGGAGATCGGACGCATAAGCAAAATACTCCCCAGAGATTGCGAAGCTCTGGCTTCAAAAACCTCCGGCCGAAATAATAGGTCGCTCATGTACTGGCTCCTGTGTTCAGCCTCATGGGCTATCGTTAACACATGGTGCCATGAGCCCGCAGACGCGCCTTGCAGTATCGCAATCTATTGCCAAACGGAACTTCAGCGTAAAACGAAGTTAATAAAAAAGCCCGGCCCCGCATAACGCGGAACCGGGCTTTTTCAAACGCAACCGAATGCGTTCAGTCTTCTATTAACGCTGGTCCAGCGGCTTGACGTCGCGGGTGGTCGAACCGACGAACAGCTGGCGTGGGCGGCCGATTTTCTGTTCCGGATCGGCGATCATTTCGTTCCACTGGGCGATCCAGCCGATGGTGCGGGCCATGGCGAAGATACCGGTGAACAGCGACACTGGAATACCCAGCGCCGATTGCACGATGCCCGAGTAGAAGTCGACGTTTGGATACAGCTTGCGCGAGACGAAGTATTCGTCGTTCAGCGCGATCTTTTCCAGTTCCATCGCCAGCTTGAACAGCGGGTCGTCCTGCAGGCCCAGCTCTTCCAGCACTTCGTAGCAGGTCTCGCGCATGAGCTTGGCGCGCGGGTCGAAGTTCTTGTACACGCGGTGACCAAAGCCCATCAGCTTGACGCCGGAGTTCTTGTCCTTGACCTGCTCGATGAACGCAGGAATGTTCTCGACCGAGCCGATTTCTTTCAGCATGGTCAGCGCGGCTTCGTTGGCGCCGCCGTGGGCAGGGCCCCACAGGCAGGCGATACCGGCGGCGATACAGGCGAACGGGTTGGCGCCCGACGAACCGGCCAGACGGACGGTCGAAGTCGATGCGTTTTGCTCGTGGTCCGCGTGCAGGATCAGGATACGGTCGAGGGCGCGCACCAGCACGTCGTTGACTTTGTATTCTTCGCACGGATTGCCGAACATCATGCGCATGAAGTTGGCGCTGTACGACAGGTCGTTGCGCGGATACATGAACGGCTGGCCCATCGAGTACTTGTACGCCATGGCGACCAGGGTCGGCATTTTGGCGATCAGACGGATGGCCGAGATTTCACGCTGCTTGGCGTCGTTGATGTCGAGCGAGTCGTGGTAGAACGACGCCAGCGCGCCGACGGTGCCGACCAGCACCGACATCGGGTGCGCGTCGCGGCGGAAGCCACGGAAGAAGAATTGCATCTGCTCGTGCACCATCGTGTGCTTGGTGACCGTTTCAACGAACTCGTCCTTCTGCACGCTGTTCGGCAGTTCGCCGTTCAGCAGCAGGTAGCAAGATTCCATGAAGTCGGCGTTCACGGCCAGCTGTTCGATCGGGTAGCCGCGGTACAGCAGCTCGCCCTTGTCGCCGTCGATGTAGGTGATCGTCGAGTTGCACGAGGCGGTCGACATGAAGCCTGGATCGTAGGTGAACTTGCCGGTGCCGGCGTACAGCTTGCGGATGTCGATCACGTCGGGACCCACGGTACCCTTGTAGATCGGGAATTCCACCGCAGGGCTGCCGTCGGAGAACGACAGGGTGGCTTTGTTGTCAGAAATATTCATGGACTCTTCCTTTTTTAGGGAGATGAAGGTAAATAAAACGCGAAAATTCTGGTTGCCTTCGTAGTCTCAGGCCAGTCTTAGTCGTTGCAGCAATGCATGCACGTGCGGCAGGTCGACTTCGCCTTCCGGCTCTTTACGGGCCAGTACCAGATCCATCAGGGCATTGTCCGACAAATCGAGGAGCCGCGTGAACGCGTCCACTTCTTCGTCGGTCAATTCGGTTTCATGCGCATCGAGAAAACGCGTGAGGATGATGTCGTTTTCCAGCAGACCCCGGCGTGAGCGCCAGCGCAGGCGCGCTCGGTTGGCTGGGTCGGACTGGTGCGCAGATTGGTTCGGTTCAGTCATGGGTCACTACTTTACACTGCGCGCGCCAATCGTGCTGGAGCGCCACTACTAAATCGGAACGGACAAAAAACGGGCGGCGCTCAGGCCGCCCACAGTTGCGCTTAGATCGCGCGGCGTACCATCAGTTCTTTGATCTTGCCGATCGCCTTGTTCGGGTTCAACCCCTTAGGGCAAACATCGACGCAATTCATGATCGAGTGGCAGCGGAACAGGCGGTACGGGTCTTCCAGGTTGTCCAGACGCTGGCCGGTGGCTTCGTCGCGCGAGTCGGCGATGAAGCGGTAGGCTTGCAGCAGGCCGGCCGGGCCGACGAACTTGTCCGGATTCCACCAGAACGACGGGCACGACGTCGAGCAGCACGCGCACAGGATGCACTCGTACAGGCCGTCGAGTTCTTCGCGTTCGGTCGGCGATTGCAGGCGTTCCTTTTCAGGGCGGATCGACTCGTTGATCAGGTAAGGCTTGATCGAATCGTACTGCTTGAAGAACTGGGTCATGTCGACGATCAGGTCGCGGATCACCGGCAGGCCTGGCAACGGGCGCAGCACGATAGGCTCGCTCAGCTCGTTCAGGTTGGTGGTGCAAGCCAGACCATTCTTGCCGTTGATGTTCATCGCGTCCGAACCGCACACGCCTTCGCGGCACGAGCGGCGCAGGGCCAGCGAATCGTCGACGTCGGACTTGATGCGCTGCAGTGCGTCCAGCAGCATCTTGTCGGTGTCCTTGAGCTCGACCGTCACGTCCTGCATGTACGGCTTGGCGTCCTGGTCCGGATCGTAACGATAAATTTTCAGTTTGAGAGTGCGTGCCATGTTCTAGCCTTAGAAAGTACGTGGTTTCGGTTTGAAGGTATCAACCGTCAATGGCTTGGTCACGACCGCCTTGTAATCGAGGCGGTTGCCTTCCGAGTACCACAGGGTGTGCTTCATCCAGTTGTCGTCGTCGCGGTGCGGGTAGTCGTCGTGCGCGTGGGCGCCGCGCGATTCCTTGCGCGCCACGGCCGACAGCATCGTCGCTTTCGCGGTTTCGATCAGGTTGTCCAGTTCCAGCGCTTCGACGCGCGCGGTGTTGAACACCTTGGATTTGTCCTTGAACGAAACGTGCTTGCGGCGCTCGTCGAGCACCATGATTTCCTTGGCGCCCTGCTGCATGGTCGCTTCGGTACGGAACACGCCGCAGTATTTCTGCATCGTGGCGCGGATGTCGTTGGCGACGTTCTGCACTTTTTCCGCGCCGGTCGACGTTTCCAGCTTGTTCAGACGGTCCATCGCGTAGTCGGACGCGTCCTTCGGCAGCGGCTTGTTTTCCTTCTGCTTCAGGTTCGACGCGACAACGTGGTTGCCGGCCGCGCGGCCGAACACCACCAGGTCGAGCAGCGAGTTGGTGCCCAGGCGGTTGGCGCCGTGCACCGAGACGCAGGCGCATTCGCCGATTGCGTACAGGCCGTTGACGATCTTCTGCGTGCCGTCGCCGTTAGGGGTGACGACCTGGCCGTGGATGTTGGTTGGAATACCGCCCATCTGGTAGTGGATGGTCGGCACGACAGGAATCGGTTCCTTGGTCGCATCGACGTTGGCGAACTTGTGGCCGATTTCCAGAATCGACGGCAGGCGCTTGGCGATGGTGTCGGCGCCGATGTGGCGCAGGTCCAGCATGACGTGGTCCTTGTTCGGACCGCAGCCACGGCCTTCCTTGATTTCCTGGTCCATCGAACGCGAGACGAAGTCGCGCGGCGCCAGATCCTTCAGCGTAGGAGCATAACGCTCCATGAAACGCTCGCCTTCGGAGTTGATCAGGATACCGCCCTCGCCGCGCACGCCCTCGGTGATGAGGACGCCCGCGCCGGCCACGCCGGTCGGGTGGAACTGCCAGAACTCCATGTCCTGCAGCGGCAGGCCGGCGCGTGCGGCCATGCCCATGCCGTCGCCGGTGTTGATGAACGCGTTCGTGGAAGCGGCAAAGATGCGGCCTGCGCCGCCGGTGGCGAAGATGGTGGTCTTCGCTTCCAGGATCATCGTTTCGCCGGTTTCCATTTCCAGTGCCACCACGCCGACGACGTCGCCTTCGGCGTCACGGATGATGTCGAGCGCCATCCATTCGACGAAGAAGTGGGTGCGGGCGCGGACGTTGCGCTGATACAGCGTGTGCAGCAGCGCGTGGCCGGTGCGGTCGGCCGCGGCGCAGGCGCGCTGCACGGCTTTTTCACCGAAGTTGGCGGTGTGGCCGCCGAACGGACGCTGGTAGATGGTGCCGTCGGGATTGCGGTCGAACGGCATGCCGAAGTGTTCCAGCTCGTAGACGACCTTCGGTGCTTCGCGGCACATGAATTCGATCGCGTCCTGGTCGCCCAGGTAGTCGCCGCCCTTGACGGTGTCGAACATGTGCCAGAACCAGTTGTCTTCTGCCATGTTGCCCAGCGAGGCGCCGATACCGCCCTGCGCCGCGACGGTGTGCGAGCGGGTCGGGAACACTTTGGACAGCACCGCGACGTTCAGGCCGGCTTCGGCCAGTTGCAGCGAGGCGCGCATGCCGGAGCCGCCGGCGCCGACGATTACCGCATCAAAGCGGCGGGTAGGAATTCCAGTTTTAATAGCTGCCACGATTACACACTCCAGAGTATCTGTACCGACCATACGGCACAAGCGATCAACCACAGTACGGTGGCCATTTGCAGGACCAGGCGCAGGCCGACGGGTTTGACGTAGTCCATCCAGACGTCGCGCATGCCGACCCAGGCGTGGTAGAACAGCCCGAACAGGGTCACGGCGGAAATCAGTTTGAACCATTGCTGCGCGAACAGGGCCGCCCAGCCTTCATAGGTGAAATTCTGGCCGCTCAGGAACGAGATCAGCAGAATGGCCGTGTACAGCACCATGACGACGGCGGTGACGCGCTGCGCCAGCCAGTCCTTCAGGCCGTAGTGGGCGCCGACGACGCGGCGTTTTGGACCAACATTGTTATTTGCCATCTTAGAACACTCCAAACAATTTCAGGGCGACCAGCACGGTCAGGACCAGGCTGATGACCAGCACGGCTGCCGACGATTGGCGCGCGGAATCTTTGTCGAGGCCGATGTGGGTGTCCATCACCAGGTGGCGTACGCCAGCGCAGAAGTGGTGGAAGTAGCCCCAGCACAGCGCCAGGATGATCAATTTGACCAACGGGTAGGTGATGAAACCTTGGTAGTGCGCGAAGGAAATCTCGGAGCGCAGGCTCTCTTGCAAGAGATACAACACGAATGGCAGCAACAGGCACATCAGCACGCCGCTGATGCGGTGCAGGATGGACACGATAGCGGCCAGGGGTTGGCGATAGTTGGATAATTCGGTAATGTGGATATTACGGAACTCCGGCCGTTCTTTTTTAGGGACTTCCCTTACGGCTTCTGACATAACAAGACCTCCTCAGGCTTAAACAAAAATTGGTTAGACCGCGATTTTCGCCGATTTCCACGCCGATAACCAATATCTATTGTTACATATAACTAAAATAGTGTTTCGCAACACCTTCCGGCGGCCGCTTTCCGCAGCTCAACGTATTATCAGCGCAACAATGCTACCGTGGTGTGACGCACGGCCTGTTGTACGCTACCTGACGCGCTATTCTGCCCGCCAGGGTCTCCCGCTCCACTCAAACGCCAGTGTACTGGGCCGGTGCCGGCCCACTTAGTTCAGTTCGTTATGGTAATGATGGCGCTCGGTAAGATACTGGCCACGGCGCAGCTCCACCGGTTTGTCGCCATACGTGAACGACACCCGCTCCGACGCCAGCAGCGGCGTGTCGATGGCGATGTGTAGCAGCGCCGCCACGCCGGCGTCGGCGCACACGGCGCGGATCTTTTCGGTCGCCCGTATCATGCGGGTGCCGAATTCGGACTCGAACAGTCCGTACATCGGGCCCTTGTATTCGACCAGCCGCTCGGCGGTCAATCCCTTGAACGTCACGCCCGGCAGCCACATCTCTTCGACGATGGTGGGCACGCTGTCGAACGACTGCACGCGCTTGATGTAGATGACGGCGTCGCCGGACTTCAGGTCGAGCAGGCGCGCCACGTCGGCCGGCGCGCGCATCCGCTTGACTTCAATGAACTTACTTTCAGGGTAATGTGGCACGCCCTCGTCGGGCAGCAGCTTGAGGAAGCGGAAATGCGCGCGCGCCTCGTGATGGGTGGCGACAAAAGTGCCCTTGCCTTGCTTGCGCATGACCAGGTTTTCGGCGGCCAACTCGTCGATGGCCTTGCGCACGGTGCCCTGGCTGACCTTGAACCGGTTCGCCAGTTCGACCTCGCTGGGGATCAACTCGCCCGGCTTCCACTCTCCCGATTGCAGGCTCTGTGTTATCAGCGCCTTGATTTGCTGGTACAGTGGGGAGAATGTCGGCGAGCTGCCGACCGGCAGGCCCGGCGCGCCCGTCGTCGCTGCCGTCGTTGCCGCCGGCGACGGCGTCGAACCCGTCGACGATCCTGCGGCGCCACCGGCACTTGAGGCTGGGCTGCTGCTGTTCGGATTGGGCGGGGCGGGATTCATAGACCGAGATTTCACCACAAATGACCACTTCCGTCCAGCAAAAACGGCAACAACTTATCTGTCTTATATAAGACATAAGATAGGATTGACAGAAGCTCATTACGCGCCTACACTCCGCAGCCATGCGTTTATATGCTGTGGATTTGCAGTATCATTATGGATTAGGTATTCCCGGGCCGGCATGGCCCGGCTGTAAGAACGTGGTCAAGAACACTTTCATTCCCACTTTGGAGATTCATCATGGCTAAAACCCCAATGCGTGTTGCTGTCACCGGCGCCGCCGGTCAAATCGGTTACGCTCTGCTCTTCCGCATCGCCAACGGCGACATGCTCGGCAAAGACCAACCGGTCATCCTGCAACTGCTGGAAATCGCCGACGAAAAGGCACAGAAAGCCCTCAAGGGCGTCATGATGGAAATCGACGACTGCGCGTTCCCGCTGCTGACCGAGATGACCGCCCACTCCGACCCGCTGACCGCCTTCAAGGATGTCGACGTCGCAGTGCTGGTCGGCGCCCGTCCGCGCGGCCCAGGCATGGAACGCAAAGACCTGCTGGAAGCGAATGCCCAGATCTTTACCGTGCAAGGCAAGGCGCTCGACGCCGTCGCTTCGCGCAACGTTAAAGTACTGGTGGTCGGCAACCCGGCCAACACCAACGCCTACATCGCCATGAAATCGGCGCCGTCGCTGCCGGCAAAGAACTTCACCGCCATGCTGCGCCTGGACCACAACCGCGCGCTGTCGCAAGTGGCCGCCAAAACCGGCACCGCCGTCAAGGACATCGAGAAGCTGACCGTGTGGGGCAACCACTCGCCAACCATGTACGCCGACTACCGTTTCGCCACCGTCGGCGGCAAGGCTGTCAAGGACTTGATCAACGACCAGGAATGGAACGCCAACGTGTTCCTGCCAACCGTCGGCAAGCGCGGCGCCGCCATTATCGAAGCGCGCGGCCTGTCGTCGGCAGCGTCGGCAGCCAACGCCGCCATCGACCACGTCCACGACTGGATGCTGGGCACCAACGGCAAGTGGACCACCATGGGCGTTCCTTCGGATGGTTCGTACGGCATCCCTGAAGGCACCATGTTCGGCTTCCCTGTCACCACCGAAAACGGCGAATACACCATCGTCCAGGGACTGGAAATCGACGCATTCTCGCAAGAACGCATCAACCTGACCCTGAAGGAACTGACCGAAGAGCGCGAAGGCGTCAAGCACCTGCTGCCGTAATCTTCCTTCGTGCACTAAGTGGAACCGGTTAAACCACCGATCCGCCGCACCCGCCGCGCTGCCGAGAGCAGCGCGGCGTCTGTTTTGCCACTGTCAGACGCACCCGCCACGCCCGAAACACCCGCCATTCAGCCAACCGCCATTCCAGACCACACCCGCATGCACCCATCCGAGGTTTTATTCCAGGGCAATCGCCAGCCGCTGCTGCTGCCGGCCTGCGACCATTACGCCGGCTCCGAAAAGCTGATGCGTAAATCGATCGCTCTGCAACAAGAACTTGGCCCGCTGTTCGACATCACGCTCGACTGCGAGGACGGCGCCAGCGCCGGCAACGAGGCCGCCCACGCGCGCCTGGTGGCCGAGCTGCTGAACTCCGACGACAACAAATTCAACCGCATCGGCGCCCGCGTGCACGATGTCGGCAGCCCGTTCTTCGCCCAGGACGTCGAGATCATCTGCGCAGCCGCGCAGCGCCTGGCCTACCTGGTGCTGCCAAAGGTCCACGGATCACAGGAAGTCGTCGACGCGATCGCGCTGATCAACCAGCACGCGGCCCGGGCCGGCCGCGACGCCGGCAATCCGCTGCCGATCCACGTGCTGATCGAAACCCACGGCGCGCTGCGCCAGGCATACGACATCGCCGCCATCGCGCAGGTGCAGTGCCTGTCGTTCGGCATTATGGACTTCATCTCGTCGCACTACGGCGCCATTCCCGGCGCGGCCATGCGCACGCCGGGCCAGTTCACGCACCCGCTGGTGGTGCGCGCCAAGCTGGAAATCTCGGCCGCCTGCCATGCGCACGGCAAGGTGCCGTCGCATAACGTGACCACCGAGATCAAGGACACCGCCGTCGCCGCCAACGATGCCCAGCGCGCCGCCGCCGAATTCGGCTACACGCGCATGTGGAGCATCCACCCGAACCAGATCAAGCCGATCATCAAGACCTTCACGCCGCGCCTGTCCGAGGTGAACGAGGCGGCCGCCATCCTGCTGGAGGCGGCAGCCGTGCAATGGGGGCCGATCGCGCAGAACGGGCGCTTGCACGACCGCGCCAGCTACCGATATTATTGGACCGTTTTACAGCGCGCCAAACTGGCCGGGCTGACCTTGCCCGAGTCGGTGGCCGCGCTGATGAACCCCGCCGACCACCCACTGGAAACAAACTGATGTCGATCTCCAAACTATTCATGGCCTGCAGCCTCGCGCTTGCCTCGCTGTCCCTGGCCACCGGCGCCCACGCCGCTGCGGAAACCACCAAGACCCCGGTCAAAAAGGCTGTCAAAAAGTCGACCAAGAAGGCCGCCAAACCGGTGGAAGAAGCCGTGCCAAAGGCGCCCGACGAGGAAGCCGACGAACCGGCTGTCACCGATTCGGCCGTCACCGAGTTCGACTGCGAACTGGGCAACAAGATCACGATCTACGCCAACACCACCGACGAGGCGCACATCGCGCTGCGCTGGAAAAAGCGCCTGCACCGCCTGACCCGCGTAGGCACGACCACCGGCGCCCAGCGCTTCGAGAACAAATTGTACGGCTTGATCTGGATCGGTATTCCGGCCAAGGGCATGCTGCTCGATTCCAAGTTGAACCGCCAGCTGGCCAACGAATGCCGCAACGCCGAACAACTGAAGCCGGTCATCACCTCCGATGCGGAGCCGACCAGCGTCAAGACCACGATCCAGTAAGAATATCGAGCAACAGGATTTAGTAACACGGTTCCAAAACGGGCGCGCCGCCACGGGCGCTTGCACAACGTAGCACTTCAATAAATAGACGATACCCACTGAAGGAGAGGTCATGTCCCGCAACACTCTGAACACGCTTAAGGATTTCAACATTTCGGGCAAGAAGGCGAAGTTCTACTCGCTGCCTGCACTGGAGAAGAGCCTGGGCGCCAAAATCTCCCGCCTGCCGGTATCGATCCGCGTTGTGCTGGAATCCGTGCTGCGTAACTGCGACGGTAAAAAAGTCACCGAAGAACACATCAAACAGCTGGCCAACTGGAGCCCGACCGGTGAGCGCACCGACGAGATCCCGTTCGTCGTCGCCCGCGTGGTGCTGCAGGACTTCACCGGCGTGCCGCTGCTGGCCGACCTGGCCGCGATGCGCAACGTCGCCTACAAAATGGGTATCAACGCCAAGAAGATCGAACCACTGGTTCCGGTCGACCTGGTGGTCGACCACTCGGTCACCATCGACCACTTCCGCGAGCCTAATGCGCTGGACCTGAACATGAAGCTGGAATTCTCGCGCAACAACGAGCGTTACCAGTTCATGAAATGGGGTATGCAAGCGTTCGACACCTTCGGCGTGGTGCCACCAGGCTTCGGCATCGTCCACCAGGTCAACCTGGAATACCTGGCGCGCGGCGTGCACAAGGATGCCGGCGGCGTGTACTACCCTGATTCGCTGGTCGGTACCGACTCGCACACCACCATGATCAATGGCATCGGCGTGGTCGGCTGGGGCGTGGGCGGCATCGAGGCGGAAGCCGGCATGCTGGGCCAGCCGGTCTACTTCCTGACCCCGGACGTCATCGGCGTCAACCTGACCGGCGTGCTGCGCGAAGGCTGCACCGCGACCGATCTGGTGCTGACCATCACCGAACTGCTGCGCAAGGAAAAAGTCGTCGGCAAGTTCGTCGAGTTCTTCGGCGAAGGCACCGAGACCTTGTCGGTCACCGACCGCGCCACCATCGCCAATATGGCGCCTGAATACGGCGCGACGATGGGCTTCTTCCCGGTCGACGACGCCACCATCGAATACTTCGAAGGCACCGGCCGCAGCAAAGCCGAAATCGACGCCTTTGCCGCCTACTTCAAGGCGCAGGGCATGTACGGCGTATCGAAAGCCGGCGAGATCGACTACACCCGCGTGGTGGAACTGAACCTGACGACCGTCACGCCTTCGCTGGCAGGTCCCAAGCGTCCACAGGACCGTATCGAAATCGGCAACGTGAAAAACAACTTCACCGAATTGTTCTCGAAACCGACCACCGAAAACGGCTTCAACAAAAAGCCGGAAGACCTGACCAAGACCTACACCACCACCAACGGCGTGGACGTGAAAAACGGCGACGTGCTGATCGCCGCAATCACCTCGTGCACCAACACCTCGAACCCGAGCGTGCTGCTGGCCGCGGGCCTGCTGGCCAAGAAGGCTGTCGAAGCCGGCCTGACGGTCGCCCCGCACATCAAATCGTCGCTGGCCCCTGGCTCGCGCGTGGTCACCGAGTACCTGACCGCCGCCGGCCTGCTGCCATACCTGGAGCAACTGGGCTTCGGCGTGACCGCGTACGGCTGCACCACCTGCATCGGTAACGCCGGCGACCTGACCCCGGAACTGAACGCCGCCATCACCTCGAACGACATCGTCGCCTCGGCCGTGCTGTCCGGTAACCGTAACTTCGAAGCGCGGATCCACCCGAACATCCGTTCGAACTTCCTGGCCTCGCCACCGCTGGTCGTCGCCTACGCCATCGCCGGCAACATGACCGTCGACCTGATGACCCAGCCAGTTGGCAAGGGCACCAACGGCAAGGACGTGTACCTGGGCGACATCTGGCCGACCTCAAAAGAGATCGCCAAGCTGATGAAGTTCGCGATGAACTCGAAAGTGTTCAAGACCAACTACGCCGACGTCAAGGGCAACCCTGGCAAGCTGTGGGAACACGTGTCGACCACCGAAGGCCAAGTGTACAACTGGCCGGCGTCGACCTACATCGCCGAGCCACCGTTCTTCGACGGCTTCGAGATGACCCCGAAAGCGGTCGCGGCAGGCATCGAAGGCGCGCGCGCGCTGGGCGTGTTCGGCGACTCGATCACCACCGACCACATCTCCCCTGCCGGCTCCATCAAGGAAGACGGTCCTGCGGGCAAATGGCTGCTGGCCAACGGCGTGCTGAAGGCGGACTTCAACTCCTACGGCTCGCGTCGCGGCAACC
This sequence comes from Duganella sp. AC917, assembly GCF_979258245.1. Classification (NCBI taxonomy): domain Bacteria; kingdom Pseudomonadati; phylum Pseudomonadota; class Betaproteobacteria; order Burkholderiales; family Oxalobacteraceae; genus Duganella; species Duganella sp. AC917. The sequence continues at coordinate 381,030 of NZ_OZ409848.1, read as the reverse complement.
ACGAGATCATGATGCGCGGCACCTTCGCCAACGTGCGTATCAAGAACAAGATGATCCCGCCAAAAGCGGACGGTTCGGCGGTTGAAGGCGGCATCACGATTCACCAGCCATCGGGCGAACAGCTGTCGATCTACGACGCGGCAATGAAGTATGTTGCCGAAGGCACCCCGACCATGGTGTTCGGTGGCGAAGAGTACGGCACCGGCTCGTCGCGTGACTGGGCCGCCAAGGGCACCCAACTGCTGGGCGTGAAGGCAGTGATCGTGCGTTCGTTCGAACGTATCCACCGCTCCAACCTGGTCGGCATGGGCGTGCTGCCGCTGCAATTCATCGGCAACGACAGCGTTGAATCGCTGGGCATCACCGGCAAGGAAACCTACGACCTGAAGGGCCTGGAAGGCGAGATCAAGCCGCAACAGCTGGCGACCCTGGTGATCCACCGCGCCGACGGTTCGAGCCAGGAAGTGCGCGTGTTGCTGCGTATCGACACCCCGATCGAAGTCGATTACTACAAGCACGGCGGCATTCTGCCATTCGTGCTGCGTCAGCTGCTGGCTGCTTAATTAACCGGTTAAGCTAGTTTTACGGCTCAAAACACCCTGTACGCTTCGGCGGCAGGGTGTTTTTTTTTGGGGTTGCCGCGAATGTGCGTAGATGATCGAGTTTCGCTCGCAGTGTTCGGAAACCATCCTCGTTGACTATCTCGACTACCACTAACCAAATGGAGCATTACATGACTCGTATGCACAACCCACCTCACCCTGGGGAAGTATTGAGGGAGTACCTGGGTGACGTTACCGTAACCGATGCGGCCGCCCGGCTCGGAGTAGGCCGGGTCACTCTCCAGCGTGTTGTAACGGGCGAGTCTGGCGTATCGCCTGACATGGCCTATCGCCTCGGCGCTGCTTTTGGTACTAGCCCCGAGCTTTGGGCTGGTATGCAGCTGCAATACGATCTTCACCAAGCTGGCAAGGTCAAGAGACCTGCCATTGAACCGTTTGCAGCTTAGGACGGAAAATTCCCCGGCTACTGGTCAGCACCCGCTGGCCTACCTCTTCGGTGTGAGCATCAGCAGCCGGCCGCGCGAACCGTCTTCCAGCAGCCATAACGCGCCATCCGGGCCGGTGCGCACGGCGCGGATTCGTTCGCCCATGTCCCAATGATCCTTCTTGGCCGCGCTCTCGCCGTCGAGGGCGATGCGGTCCAGCGACTGGCCCGAGAGGCCGGTGATGAAGAGGGAATTTTTCCACTTCGGGAACAGGTCCGCATCGTAGTAGGCCAAGCCACCCGGCGAAATAGCCGGATTCCAGGACACTTTCGGGGCCTCGAAGCCGTCGCCAGGCGCGTGGTCGGGGATGTCCCGGCCGTCATAGTGGTTGCCATTCGATGCCTTCGGCCAGCCATAGTTGAGGCCTGGCTTGATCAGGTTGATCTCGTCGCCATGGCGCGGCCCCATCTCCATTTCCCACAGGCGCCCCTGCGTGTCGAAGGCGATGCCCAGCAGGTTGCGGTGGCCATACGACCAGACGGCTGCATGGAAGCCCTTGGCCGCGAGCGGGTTGCCGGCGGCCGGCGTGCCGTCGAGGTTCAGGCGCAGCACCTTGCCGAGCGTCGACTTGGGGTCCTGCGCAGGATCAAAAAGCTGGCGGTCGCCACTGGTGAAGAATAGATATTTGCCATCCGGCGAAAAGCCGATGCGGCCCGAATAGTGCCCGCCAGTGGAAGCATCCTCGCCGCGGAAAATGGCCTTTGTATCCTTGAGCGTGCCGCCTGCCTGATCGAGCGTCGCGGTGGCCAGCACGACCCGACTGCTGCCACCGGAACCCGCCTCGGAGTAGCTGAAGTAGAGCTTCTTGCTGGCCGCGAAATCGGGAGCGAGCACGATGTCCATGAGCGCCCCCTGACCGCTGCTGCTGACGGCGGGCGTGCCGGACACTGTTCGCTTGGTACCGCTTGCGGGATCGAACAGGATCATCGTCCCCTCCTTTTGCGTCACCAGCAGGTTGCCGTTGGGCAGGAATGCCATGGCCCATGGGCTCTTGAATGTGCCGACCGGCTTGACCTCGAAAGGCAGGCCGCCGGTCGCCGCTGCGGCCGCCGGGGCGGCGGCGAATGCGAGCAGGGTGAGCGAGAAAGTGGTGGCAAAGCCGAGCATGCTCAAATTCATGTTTTCCATATCTCCATTTGCGGATTGACGCCAGGATGCTGGGGCGAAAAGTATGCCGAGGTGTGTTGGGAAGTGTAGAACAAATAGCCCAATGCAGACGCTCCACTAGTCGCGGCCCGACGAATTAGCCGACAGCGCCAAGGTCGCGGCCGGCGCACAACCCTGGCTCGACGGCTGGAACGCGCTGCTGAACACCGGCCGCTCTCACCTCGGCAGCAACAACTCCCCCCGTCCGGTGGCCACTGTCATCCGCAACAACCTGTCCGAGTGTTCTATCCGCTCAACCACCAATTCCTGGTGCAGCACAACGACGCCGACATCACCAATTACTGGGCCAATTGGGACCAGTGCAACCTGGCATCGATCCTGGCCATCGGCGTGCTGTGCGACCACCAAGACCTGTACGACGAGGCCGTCAATTACTATAAGACCGGCGCCGGCAACGGTGCCGCGACACGGCACCGGCCTGGGCATTTCCCCCGCCGGGTTGCCGGCCACGCGCGCGGTGTGGGAAATGGTGCGCAACCACTACGTCAACCGCCTCGGCCTGGCGGCGCCCTACGTCACGATGATGACGAAAAAAATCGGGGTCGAGGGCGACGGCGGCAACGGCGACCAGCTCGGCCTCGGCACCCTCACCTTCACCCGCGAGCCGATCGCGGCCGGCGCCGCGCCAAGTGGACTGACCGCACGCCTGGTCGGCGGCAAGATTGAGCTGTCGTGGTGGGGTTCGGCCTATGCCACCGGCTATACGGTCAAGCGCGCCACCACCGCCGGCGGCCCGTACACCACCGTTGCCAGCGGCATCAGCGACCTGCTGACTTACACCGACAGCGGCATCGCCGCCGGCGTCTATTATTATGTGGTCACGGCGGCCACGCCAACGGGCGACAGCGCGCCGTCCAGGGAGGCAGGGTGGACACCGCGCTGACCTTGTTGACCCGCGTGGGACCGCTGAGCTTTAACGGCGTCGACCAGTATGTCACGCTGCCGACCGGTGTGGCCGCCGAGCTGGCCGACTTCACCATCGCCGCCAAGGTCTTCTGGAACGCGGCGCGCGACTGGGAGCGGGTGTTCGACTTCGGGACGGGCATGAACCAGTATCTGTTCCTGACGCCGCGCGCGCCGTTCCGGCTGGACGATACCGACAAGAACTGGATTGGCCGCTCGCAGTTCCCGGCCGATTCCTACTTCAACGGCAAGGTCGATGAATTCCGCATCTACAACGGCGCGATGACCGCAGTGCAAGTCGCAGCGCTGGCGGTGGCGCAATAAACGATCCGCGCGCCGCCGCAGGCCCGCTTGCCGGCGCGCGGACTTGATTTCCGCACCCCTGTCCCGAACTAATAAGAGTTAGCCGAGCGAATCAACTACAATACGTGTCATAAGGGCTATCATCCGCCCGACTGATCCGCTTTTTCACTAATTTTATAAGACTCTTATTGCGCTATGCGTCGTCCATCTAAAGATTCATCCCATAAATTGTCTGTCGAAAGCCAGCGTCTCGTCACCTACGCTCAGGCGGTCGGTCAGGCGGCCAGCCGGCTTGAAGAGCGGTCGTGGGAACACAACCTCGATGCACAGCTCCAGAAACTCCTCAAGACCGGCCACCAGGACACCATCGACGCCACGCTCAACGCGCTATTCAAGGAAGACTTGAACGCCTACGACGTGTTGATGGATGGCGTCGAAGCGGTCAGTGAATCGAGCAGCATCACCATCGATACCGCCGACGGCGTGGCCAAGCAATACGACGTGTTGCTGGTGGCGGCGCCCATCCTGGCGTGGACCCGCTTCTCGATCGCGTCCGGCGCGATTCCTGCCGACATCCTGCAAACCTTGTCGGCGCATTTCAGCGCCCACCTGCTGGCAGACGGCACGCGCATGGCGATGTCCCCTACCCTGTTCTCGATCGACCAGCTGCCGCGCAGCCACGTCGAGACCTACGGCAAGGTGCACAAACTGGCGCAAGCCGCGATCAAGGGCACCGTGCTCAAGGCCGACACCAAGGTGCCCGAGACGGCGCCGTTCCTGGCCGACACGCGCTACCTGCTGGTGGCGGTCGTGGCCCCGGCCGGCGCCCCGCTGTTCCGCTGGCAGATGCCGTCGAATCAAAGCAATTTCGCCAACGAGCGCGCCACCGCGCTGGAGCAATGGCGCGAGCAGGTCACGCCGACGGTCACCCGTCTGCTGCCCGGCTGCGGCATCGAGCTGTTGCTGCCGGAGGCCTACTACATGGCCTGCCGCGAGGCGGACAAGCTGATCCGTCCGGTGTCGATCCGCGCGGCCGTGCACTACCTGACGCACACCCTGGCGGTCGAACCGTCGGAGTTGCGCGCGGTGGTGGCCGGCTTCGGCGAGGAATCGGCCGACGGCCAGATCGACGAGTACCGTGTGGCCTTCACGCAGCGCTCGACGCCGGACGTGATCTACGGCGTGGTGTGGCCGTTGTACGGACAGGAAGACGAGGAAGGCACGCCGCCGGAAGGTCCGCTGCAAGGCGGTCCGGGCGGTGTGGTGCAGAAGCCGGTTACGCCGGTGGAAGAGATCGTTGCGCACCTGAACGCGGCCGGCATCACGCAGATCAAGAAGCATGCGGAGCGGTATGTGGCCGAGTTCTGCGACGATTGCGGCGCGCCATTGTTTGCCGACCCGGTCGGTGAATTGGCGCACGCGGAAATGCCGGAAGACGCCCCCAGCGGCACCGAGCACTTCCATTAATAAAAAAAGCCCCTCGGGGCTTTTTTTATTTGGCTGACTGCGGCTGTGGCTGAGGCTGGGGCAGATAGATGACAACAGGTGGCTGCGGCGCAGCTTGCACAACTGCTGGGGAAACCGTCTGCGCCGCAGGCCGCGCATCGAACGACCTGTTGGCGGCAAAATACAAACCGCCGAAGCCGATGAACATGCCAATCATCGACGCCACCATCCAGCGATAACCTTCGGCGGACATCTTATGCATTTCGGCACGCAACACTTCGATATCGGCCTTCGTTGCTAACGTCGGCACGATTGCATCGATATGCGCTCTGAGCGCTGCAACTTCGCTATCCATCCCATAAGCTTAGACCAAATTTCGCTGGCTACCAAGCCGAAAACGGGTGTTTAATCAGGCTCGAATTGAGGTAGCGCAGGTCGTCCGTGACCTCATCCGCCACCCACTCCGGCTTGTCGAATGCCTGTTCTTCCGAGTCCAGTTCGATCTCTGCCACCACCAGTCCGGCATTGGCGCCCAGGAACTCATCGACCTCCCACACATTGCCGGCGAAGTCGATGCGGCGGCGGTATTTTTCGATCAGCGGCTGCTCGCATAAACCATCGAGCAGCTCCACGGCGTCGGCCATCGGGATCTCATACTCCCACTCGCCGCGCGAGGCGCCGACGTTGCGGCCTTTGATCGTCATCACCGCGCGGTCGCCCTCGATGCGCACGCGCACCACCCGCTCCTTGTGCGACGACAGATAGCCCTGGCGGAAAAACATCGGCTCGCCAAGGCTCTTCCACGCGTCGCCGCGCACCAGGAACTTGCGCTCGATTTCGACGCCCACGATCAGTAGTCGTCCAGCGACAGCAGGATAGGCTGCAGGATCGCCGCGCCCAGCGCCGCGCTGCGCGAGCCGTTCCAGCCCACGTACGGATCCGGCAGGTCGGCGTTGTCCTTGAACGGCATCTCCAGCGTCAGCGCCAGGCAACCGAAGTGGTGGCCGACGTACTTGGACGCCAACGTCAGCATGTCTTCCTTGTATTTGCTGGCCGCGTAGCCGACTTTATCCTGGAAGTCCGGGCTGGCGTTTTTGTAGCGGTCGATGAAGGCCTGCTGCTTGGCGCGGCGCTCGTCGCTGAAGTTCTCCAGCATCTCGTTACCGGCCACGAAGTTGTACGGCAGCGCCTCGTCGCCGTGGATATCGAAGAACATGTCGATGCCGGTTTCGTGCATCTTCTGCTTCACGTACAGCACTTCCGGGCTGCGCTCGACCGATGGCGTCATCCATTCGCGATTGAGATTGGCGCCGGCGGCGTTGGTGCGCAGGTTGCCGCGCACCGAGCCGTCCGGGTTCATGTTCGGCACGATGTAGAACACGCAGCGCTGCAGCAGCTTGCGCGCGATCGGATTCGAGTCGTCGAGCAGCGTATCGATCAAGCCTTCGATAAACCATTCGGCCATCGACTCGCCCGGATGCTGGCGCGCGATGAACCAGATTTTCTTTTCCGCTTCCGCCTTGCCGATGACGACCAGGTTCATGTCGCGGCCATCGACTGTGCTGCCCAAGTCAAGCACGCGCGCCAGCGGGTTCTCCGCCACTTCGCCCAGCAGGCGCAGATGGCGCTCGAACGAATATGGCTCGAAATAGGCGTAATAGACGCTGTCGAGGTCCGGCGTGTGACGGATCGTCATGACGGCGCCGTCGAAGGTGGTCGGCACGCGGAACCAGTTCTCGCTGTCGTAACTGGCCACCGCTTGGTAGTTCTCGTAGCCCTTGGCGTAGGTCGCCTGGCCGGCGTTGAGGAAGCGCATCGTCACCTGCTGACCGCGCGCGCCCTGCAGGCGGAAATGGAACCACTGGTGGATATCCGCGTGCGAGTCCTTGCGCAGATTCAGTTCGATGGTGGCGGCGCTGTCGGCGCGCAACACTTCGATGGCGCCGGAGTCGAAGTTCTGGCTGATTTTGATGGTCATGTCGATCCAATAAGTGAATACCGATGACGCTATTTTACCAGTCGGAAGCTGCAAAGCCCCGTGGGGCGGATTGGCGCGCAACGCGTAATCCGCCCCACGTAACTACCCGGCTCAGTCGAGATTGACGCCTTTCGCCTTCAGCGCGGCGCGCACGCCGGCGCCGTAGGCCGGGTCGGCCTGGTCGAAGTGACCCAGCTGGCGGGCGATGATTTCGGCGTTCACCTGGCTCAACGGTCCTGCTATGTTGTTGAACAGGTTGAGCTTTTCCTCGGCCGGCAGCAGCCGGAACAGATTACCGGCCTGCGTGTAGTCATCTTCCTTGCCGCGACCGTCGTAGCGTGCCGCGCCGCCGTCCAGCGCCAGCGCCGGTTCGCCGTGACCCAGGCCCTCTGGATTGCTGCCGTTCGATTCGACCGGCTGGTAGTTCTGCGCCGCGCCGCCGTTGGCGATCGCCATCGCGCCGTCGCGCTGCTGGTTGTGCACCGGGCAGCGCGGCGCGTTCACCGGCAGGTGCTGGTGGTTGGTGCCGACGCGGTACAACTGGGCGTCGTGGTAGGCGAACAGGCGCGCCTGCAGCATCTTGTCCGGCGAGTAGCCCAAACCCGGCACCACGTTCGACGGCGACAACGCGGCCTGCTCGACTTCCGCGTGGTAGTTCAGCGGATTGCGGTTCAATTCGAAAACGCCCACCGGGATCAGCGGGAAGTCCTTGTGCGGCCATACCTTGGTCAGGTCGAACGGATTCCAGCCGGTGCGCGCCTCCCACGCGGCCAGTTCGGCTTCGGTCGCGATCTGCAGCTTCACTTCCCACTGCGGGAAGTCGCCGGCGGCGATAGCGCCGAACAGGTCGCGCTGCGCGTAGTCCGGATCTTCACCGGCCAAGCGGCCCGCTTCGGCGGCCGGCAGGTTCTTGATGCCTTGTTTGGTCTTCAGGTGCCATTTGCAGTACACACGCTCGCCGGCGTCGTTGATCAAACTGAAGGTGTGGCTGCCGAAACCGTCCATGTGGCGGTAGCCGTCCGGCGTGCCGCGATCCGAGAACAGCATCGTGACCTGGTGCAGGCTTTCCGGGGTTTTGCTCCAGAAGTCGAACATCATCGTCGGCGACTTCAGGTTGGTCTGCGGGTCGCGCTTTTGCGTGTGGATGAAGTCCGGGAACTTGATGCCGTCCTTGATGAAGAACATCGGCGTGTTGTTGCCGACCAGGTCCCAGTTGCCCTCCTCCGTGTAGAAGCGCATGGCAAAGCCGCGCGGATCGCGTTCGGTGTCTGCGCTGCCTCGCTCGCCGCCAACGGTGGAAAAGCGCACGAAGGTTTCGGTTTGCTTGCCGATGGCCGAGAACAGCTTGGCCTTGGTGAATTTGGTGATGTCGTGGGTGACGGTGAAGGTGCCGTAGGCGCCAGAGCCTTTGGCGTGGACCACGCGCTCGGGGATCCGCTCGCGGTTGAAGTGCTGCAGCTTCTCGATCAGGTGGAAGTCCTGCAGCAGCAAGGGGCCGCGCCGGCCCGCGCTGATGGAGTTCTGGTTGTCGGCGACCGGGATGCCCGATGCGGTGGTGATAGGTGGCTGGCTCATGCTTTGGCTCCTCGTTGATAGTATGGGACTATTGTAACGAGGCAAATCCATAGTTCAAAACTATAAATAACTATGGATTTGATAGCCAAAGGCAATAAGCCGTGTTTACGCCTCCGCGATGCGCTTGGCGATGTGCGCCAGCGCGTCTTCCACTTGGTCGATCAGGATCAGACACAGGTCGCCTTCGCCCAGGCGCGCCAGCGCCGTGTCGATGGCCAGGAACTCGCCGTAGATCTCCTGCACGTGCGACGTGCGCGGCGCACCGTTCAGGCCCGAACGCAGCAGGGCCACCACTTCGCCGTCGACCCGTCCGCGCTGGCACTGGTCTTCGTACAGAATCACATCGTCGAACGCGCGGCCGAGGATTTCGGTCTGCTGCTTGATGTCCTCGTCACGACGGTCGCCGGCGCCGGAAATCACCACCGCGCGGCGCTTGGCCGGCATGGTTTCCACCGCCTGCACCAGCGCGAGGATGGCGTCCGGATTGTGGCCGTAGTCGGCGATCAGCGTCGCGCCCTTGTAGTCGAACACATTGAAACGGCCCGGCGCGTTGTCCGAATCGTTGGCGAAGGTTTTCAGGCCGAGACGGATCGCGTCCCAGCTGATGCCCACGCCCCACGCGGCGGCCACGGACGCCATCACGTTCTCCACCTGGAAGCCGATGGCACCGTTGCGGGTGATCGGCACCTGCGCCAACGCGATCTTGTTCAGCTGCTTGCCTTCCGCCGCGACGATATGGCCGTCCTCGACGTACACGGTGCGGCTGCCCTGCGCCCGATGCGTGGCGATCACCGGATGGCCGCCATCGGCGCCGAAGAAGATCACCTTGCCACGGCAAGTGGCCGCCATGCCGGCGACGATCGGATCGACCGCGTTGAGCACCGCGAAGCCGTTTTCGGAGACGTTCTGCACGATCACGCGCTTGAGCACCGCCAGGTCTTCGACCGTGGTGATGTAGTTCAAGCCGAGGTGGTCGCCGCTGCCGATATTGGTGACCACGGCGACCTGGCAGCGGTCGAAGGCCAGGCCCTCGCGCAGCACGCCGCCACGGGCGGTCTCGAACACCGCCGCGTCCACATCGGGATGCAGCAGCACGTTGCGGGCGCTGCGCGGACCGCTGCAGTCGCCGCTGTCGGTCTGGCGGCCTTCGATATAGACGCCGTCGGTGTTGGTCATGCCCGTGCGCAGGCCGCTGGCCGTCAGCAGGTGCGCGATCAGGCGCACCGTGGTGGTCTTGCCGTTGGTGCCGGTGACCGCGACCACGGGAATGCGGCCGTTCTCGCCGGGCGCGAACATGGTGTTGACGATCGCCTCGCCGACCGCGCGGCCCTTGCCGTACGACGGCGCGATGTGCATGCGCAGGCCCGGGGCGGCGTTCACTTCCACCACGCCGCCGCGCTGGTTGTCGAACGGTTGCAGCACGCCTTCGCACACCACGTCGACGCCGCAGATATCGAGGCCGATCATCTGCGCCGCCTCGACCGCGCGCGCCGCCACTTCCGGGTGCACGTCGTCGGTGACGTCGGTGGCGGTGCCGCCGGTCGACAGGTTGGCGTTGTTGCGCAGGATGACGCGCTGGCCCTTGGCCGGCACGGAATCGGCGTCGAGGTCCTGCAGCGCCAGACGCGCCAGGGCGATGTCGTCGAAACGGATCTTGGTCAGCGAAGTCGAATGGCCGCTGCCGCGACGCGGATCGGCGTTGACGATGTCGACCAGCTCACGCACCGAGTGGCTGCCGTCGCCGACCACCTGCGGCGGATCGCGGCGCGCGGCGGCGATCAGCTTGTTGCCGATGACGAGCAGGCGGAAATCGTGGCCCGGCAGATAGCGCTCGACCATGATGTCGTCGCGGAATTCGCGCGCGGTGTTGAAGGCCTGCGCCAGCGCCTCCTTGGTCATCACGTTGACGGTGACGCCCTTGCCCTGGTTGCCGTCCTTCGGCTTGACCACCACGGGCAGGCCGATTTCCTGTGCGGCGGCCCAGGCGTCTTCGATGTCGTCGACCGAGCGGCCGATAGGCACCGGCACGCCGGCCGCGTGCAGCAGCTTCTTGGTCAGTTCCTTGTCCTGCGCGATCGATTCGCCAATGGCGCTGGTGCTGTCCATTTCGGCGGCCTGGATGCGGCGCTGTTTCGAACCCCAGCCGAACATCACCATGCTGCCCTCGGTCAGGCGGCGGATCGGGATGTCGCGGGCGACAGCGGCGCTGACGATGGCGCCGGTGCTCGGGCCAAGGCGCACATCCTCGTCGAGGTCGCGCAGTTCGTTCAGCGCGCCGGTCAGGTCGAACGGCGTGTCGGCCAGCGCGGCGTTGATCAGGTTTTCAGCCAGCGTCACGGCCAGGCGGCCCACGGCTTCCTCGGTGTACTCCACCACGGTCTGGTAGATGCCATTTTCCAGCGTGGCGCTGGTGCGGCTGAAGGTGACCGGGCAGCCGGCTTGCGCCTGCAGGCTCAGTATCGCCACTTCCAGCACGCGGGCCAGCGGCACGTCGTCGGCGCGGCCGGTGGTGCGCAGCGCGCCGATGGCGGGAAAGCGCGCGTGCAGGCGCTGCTCGAAACCTGGCAGCAGCGCGATCGACTGCTCCTCGGGCGGACAGGAGACGATGACTTCGACCGCCGTGTGGTGGCTCCAGAGATTGGGGCCGCGGAGGGCACGGGTGCGTTGAACTTCCATAAATCTTCGTGTTCTTTCAGTGAAGTTATCAGTGATGGGTGCGCTTCGGATTCGCATCGAAGGTGCGCAGGCCGGCGCCGATCAAATCGGGCGTCAGTCCCAGCGCCCAGCCGGCGGCGATCGCGGCCAGCACCGCTTCCGGTGGCACCAGCGGCGACAGCGGCAGGCTCGCCACCTCGTCGTGGCCCTGGGCCATGACGATGCAGTGGGCCCGCTGGAACACCACGCGCTCGCTATCCTGGCGATGCGCGGCGATGGCGGCCAGGTGCTCGTCGACGCCGTAGAAAATCACTTCGCCATCGCACAGGCGGGCCATGTCCACCACCTGCTCGTCGGCGGCGTTGAGCACCGCGACGCCGCTCGGCAGGATCACGTCGACCTGGGTGCGCAGCACGCCATACAGCTTGTCGGCGCTGTCGATATAGAACTCGCTGAGTTCTTCGACGTCGCTGACGTCGGTGACCACGCCGACGGCGCATTTGTCGTAGGCCAGGCCTTCGGTCAGGATCATGCGCGCGCTCGATTCGAACACCGCCGCCTCGACGTTTTTATTCAGCAGCAGGCGCTCGCCGGTTTCCCAGTCGCTGAAGCCGTCGCGCGGCAGCAGGCGGCCGTTGACGAACAAGCCGTCGGCGCAGGTCAGGCCGACCTTCTTGCCGCTGATTTGCAGCAGCCAGGCGATCAGGCGCGAAGCCATGGTGGTACCGTGCTTGCCGGTGATGCCGACGATCGGCATGCGGCCGCTTTCCTCTTCGGCGAACAAATGGTCGACGATCGCCGCGCCGACGTTGCGCGGCTCGCCGTTGGCCGGCTTCAGGTGGGCCAGCAGGCCCGGACTGGCGTTGACTTCGATGATGGCGCCGCCCTGCTCGTGCAGCGGACGCGAAATATCGGCCGCCACCAGATCGATGCCGGCGATGTCCAGGCCGACCACGCGCGCGGCCAGCGTGGCCATCGCGGCCACCTGCGGGTGCACCCGGTCGGTGACGTCGGTGGCGACGTTGCCGTTCGGCTGGATCAGCACCTTCTGGCCGTCCAGCGGCACCGATTGCCAGGTCATGCCCTGGCGCTCGAGCTCCAGAATGATCTCGCCCGATTCATGCGGCTTGACCACGCCCAGCGGCGCGTCCTCGACCTCGCCGCGACGCGGATCGGTGTTGATCTGCGTATTGCACAAGTCGAGGATGTTCGATTTGCCGTCGCCGGTGACCCACAGCGATTCACCCGCGGCGGCCGCGATCAGGCGCTTGCCGACCACCAGCAGGCGGTGTTCGTCGCCCGGGATGAAACGCTCGACGATGACACTTTTGCTGTCGCCCTTGCGCGCCGCCAGTTCGTAGGCGGCCACCACATCGGCTTCCGTCATCAGGTTCAGCGAAACCCCGCGCCCATGGTTGCCGTCGTACGGTTTGAGCACCACCGGCACGCCGATGTCCTGGGCCGCCGCCCATGCCGCTTCGGCGCTGGTGACCAGTTCACCTTCGGGCACCGGCACGCCGCAGGAGGCCAGCAGGCTTTTGGTCAGGTCCTTGTCGCTGGCGATGCCTTCGGCGATGGCGCTGGTCTGCTCGGTTTCGGCGGTCCAGATGCGGCGCTGCGCGGCGCCGTGGCCGAGCTGCACCAGGTTGCCGTCTGTCAGACGGATCGACGGGATTTTGCGGTCGGTGGCGGCATCGACGATGTTGGCGGTGCTCGGCCCCAGGCACAGCGACTCGACCATGTCGGTCAGCTCGGCCACCTTGGCGGCCAGGTCGTAGGGACGGTCCTCGATCATCGCCATCAGCAGGTCGCGGCCCGCCTCCAGCGCGGCGCGGCCGACCTGCTCCTGGCGGGTGCGGAACGCCATCTTGTACAGGCCGGTGTCCTCACCGATCTGCCGCGTTTTACCGAAACCGGTTTTCATGCCGGCCATGTTTTGTAACTCCAGCACCACATGTTCGAGGATGTGGCCGGCATAGGTGCCGTCGCGCAGGCGCTCGAGGAAGCCGCCGACCTCGCCCACGCCGCAGCGGTGCACGATCAGGCCGGGCAGGATCGCGGTGAGGCGCTCATACAATCCCGGCAACAGATTCGACGGATAGTTTTCCAATTCGCCAATGTCCAGCCATGCCTCGATTACCGGGCGATAGGTCCAGATGTTGGGACCGCGCAAATGGGTTACGCGGAGGACTTCAATGTCTTTCTTCTTGGTCATGTTTCTATTCTTGTATCTTTGTTATCAGCCGTGGCCAGCCTGCGCCGTATTTTAAACCCGTACCACCGCTTGCCACCAAATCCTGTTTGGCCCACCCGTTGCTTTGACCAAGTTCATCACGTCCACCGACCCCGATGTCTGTGCGTTATACTTGCCGCCAGTACAAAAGCCCGGTTTTTTTATGGCTGAGCCAAACAAGCGACTCAACTGTTGATGCACTGACAGAATACCGTAAATAATTACTTATACCAGCCGCAACACCTTATTGGCAAAGCGATTGTTGTAGAGTGCCGATGCTAGTTTCACCATTTTTTCGACCCGGAGTAAGCCGCACGATGACAACCCAACAACTTTCCACCGTATCCAGCCTCGGCGAGCTTCCTGAACGCTGGCGCTCCGAGATACAGGGACAGCTTTCCAAAGAGGAAAACGTTGTAAGTGCCCTGGAGGTTGACCTGGATCAGCAACTTCGTTTCGCCAAGGGCGTCATTGTCGTGACCGCCACGCGCCTGCTGGCGCGCGCGCCGGGGCAGCAACAATGGCAATCGTGGCCGTTTTCGCATGATCTCACCTTGCAGCACCACGACCACGCCGGCGTCGGCCACCTCGAACTGATCGGCGCCAGCGGCCGCCTCGCGGCGTGGCGCTTCACCTTGGGCCAAAACCTCAACGCCATCCGCTTGGTCGAAGCGTTCTCGACGCACCTCGACAGCCACGCCACCGGCGTACCCGTCATCACCGAAGAAAAAAGCATCTGCCCGAGCTGCAAGGCGCCGCTGGAACCGGACCAGGAGGAATGCCCGGTCTGCACGAAAGTGATCTACACGCCGCCGTCGACGTGGACGCTGTTCCGCCTGTGGCGCTTCGCCAGGCCGTACAAATTTCAGCTCGCACTGGGATTCTCGCTGATGTTACTGAGTACCGGCGCGCATATGATCCCGCCCTACCTGACCATCCCGCTGATGGACAACGTGCTGATCCCGTACCAGAACGGCAAACCGGTCGACACCTCGATGGTCGCGCTGTACATGTCCGGCCTGGTCGCCTCGGCGGTGATGGCGTGGATACTCGGCTGGGCCAAGACGTACGTACTGGCGCTGGTGTCGGAGCGCATCGGCGCCGACTTGCGCACTGAAACCTACGACCACCTGCTGCGCCTGTCGCTGGAATACTTCGGCGGCAAACGCACGGGCGACCTGATGTCGCGCATCGGCAGCGAAAGCGACAGGATCTGCGTGTTCCTGTCGCTGCACCTGCTCGACTTCGCGTCCGACTGCCTGATGATCATCATGACCGGCGTGATCCTGTTCTCGATCGACCCGTGGCTGGCGATCTTCACCCTGCTGCCGTTGCCGTTCATCGCCTGGTTGATCCACGTGGTGCGCGACCGCCTGCGCATGGGCTTTGAAAAGATCGACCGCGTCTGGGGCGAAGTGACCAACGTGCTGGCCGACACCATCCCCGGCATCCGCGTGGTCAAGGCGTTCGCGCAGGAGTCGCGCGAAGCGGCGCGCTTCCGCACCGCCAACCAGCACAACCTGGCGGTCAACGACAAGCTCAATAAAATCTGGTCGCTGTTCTCGCCGACGGTATCGTTCCTGACCGAACTCGGTCTGCTGGTGATCTGGGTGTTCGGCATTTACCAGGTCTCGAAAGGCAATATCACCGTCGGCGTGCTGTCGGCGTTCATCGCGTATTCGAGCCGATTCTACGGCCGTCTCGACTCGATGAGCCGCATCGTCTCGGTCACGCAGAAATCGGCGTCGGCGGCCAAGCGCATCTTCGACATCCTCGACCACGTGTCGTCGGTGCCCGAGCCGACCAACCCGGTCAAGCTGGCCAAGGTCGACGGCAACATCACCTTGCGCGAAGTCGGTTTCCGTTACGGTAACCGCGCAGTCAACCGCGGCATCAGCCTCGATATCAAGGCCGGCGAAATGGTCGGCCTGGTCGGCCACTCGGGCTCCGGCAAATCGACCCTGGTCAATCTGATCTGCCGCTTCTACGACGTCTCGGAAGGCGCCATCATGCTTGATGGCGTCGACATCCGCTCGTTCGCCGTGTCGGACTACCGCCGCAACATCGGTCTGGTGCTGCAGGAGCCGTTCCTGTTCTTCGGCACCATCGCCGAGAATCTGGCCTACGGAAAACCGGACGCCACGCGCGAGGAAATCATCGCCGCCGCCCGGGCCGCGCACGCGCACGAATTCATCCTGCGCCTGCCGCAGGGTTACGACTCGATGGTCGGCGAACGTGGACAAGGCCTGTCGGGCGGCGAGCGTCAACGCATCTCGATCGCCCGCGCGCTGCTGATCGATCCGAAGATCCTGATCCTCGACGAAGCCACGTCCTCGGTCGACTCCGAGACCGAAAAAGAAATCCAGCGCGCGCTGGAAAACCTGGTGAAGGGCCGTACGACGATCGCCATCGCCCACCGCCTGTCGACCCTGCAAAAGGCCGACCGCCTGGTGGTGCTCGATCGGGGCGTAGTAGTGGAGGAAGGCTCGCACGACGTGCTGATGGCGCGCGAAGGCGCCTACTACCGCCTGTATCAGGCGCAGGCCCGCAATGTCGACACCGACATGAGCGACGCCGGCGGCAAGGAATAACAAGGGAAGCAACTGAGACGCACATGACGACGACAAAATTTGAATTGGTACGCAATCCCTTCGGCCGGCTGGTGCTGACGACCGGCGAAGGCGCCGTACACGAAGGCGTGGCGGCGGTGCGCGCCTTCCCGGTGCAGGCGCCGGAAGACGGCATCGCGCTGGTCAGCGGCGACGGCAAGGAAGTCGCCTGGATCGACCGCATCGAGGATTTGCCGAAGGACATCGGAGACCTGGTGCGCGAAGAGCTGGCCGGCCGCGAATTCATGCCCGAGATTTCGCGCATCGTCGACGTCTCCGGCTACGCCACGCCTTGCACGTGGACGGTGGAAACGGATCGCGGCGAGACCGAATTCGTGCTGCGCGGCGAAGAAGACATCCGCCGCCTGACGGTGGACACGCTACTGATCTCCGACATCCACGGCATCCACTACCTGATCCGCGACGTGCGCGAGCTCGACAAGCACGGCAAAAAAATCCTCGACCGCTTCCTCTAACCTACTGGGGTCAAGTCTGTCATTCGGACACGAACTTATCCGTAAAACCCGGTCATAAGGTCGAGCCTGTGTCTGAATGCCAACCTACTGGGGTCAAGTCTGTCATTCGGACACGAACTTATCCGCAAAACCCGGTCATAAGGTCGAGCCTGTGTCTGAATGTCGGACCTGACACCGGGTTATACGTCGGAGATCGCCCGCCAGGGCGCGAACCACCTTGTAGGAAGCCGCCAGCGCCCGTTGGCGGTTGACCTGTCTCAATGCTTCTCCGCAAACCGCTTGCATGATGTAATCGTGCGCCGACGGCGGCTGCGGAAAGGCATACAATGAAATTCCTCGATCCAAAGTCGCACCAGCCGCCACGTCCGGCCCCGAAGCGCAAGCGCAAACCGCGCAAACCCGCATCGCCGCCAAGCCCAGTGCCCGTGCCGGTACCGCGTCCCAAGCAAAAAGGGAACTAGCCATGGATGAAACCCAAGAAGATGTGCAGTTCAATTTGCGGTATGCGCAACGGCTCTGCCAGCGAACGGCGCGCTTTTACCGGCGATTGCAAACCACGCTGACGTTTGTCAGTTTGCTTGCCGGCAGTTGCGCCGTCGCCGCTCTAGCGGCCCAACTGACGGTGCCGTCGGCGTGGTTGCTGGGCACATTCGCCATTTTCGGCTGCATCAATCTCGCGCTTAGCCCGGCAGACAAGATCGCAGCGAACGAGGCCGACGTGCGCAAGTATGGCGCACTGCTCGCCAAGGTCAATTCCGTGGATGCCGCCACGCTCCAGCAAATGCTCGACGAAGCGCGGCTATCCGACACGACCGAAATCGAACCGCTGCGACCGGTCGCCTACAACGACGTCGTTCTCGAGATCGACGAACCGGAAGCATTGATTCGGTTGAGCCCGATGCAAAAGCTGATGGGCGCCCTGGCATAGCTCCAGGGTCAGGTCCCCTGTCAGTGCCCCGCGCGCGCAGCCGGTTTGCCCGAGCCGCCATCCGCATACATGCCGGCGTACTTCAAGCCGAAGTACAGCACGAAGACGTAGCACGCCGCAGGCACAACGAACGACATCTGCAGGTTGACGGTATCGGCCAGGAAGCCTTGCGCGAACGGCACCAGCGCGCCGCCGACGATCGCCATGCACAGCAAGCCGGAGCCCTGCCCCGTCAGCGGTCCCAGTTTGTTCAGCGCCATCGAGAAGATGGTCGGGAACATGATGGAGTTGAACAGGCCAACGCCCAGCAGCGCCCACATCGCGGTATGACCGCTGCCGAAAATCGCCACCAGCAGCAGCGCGAACGCGGCCGCCGAGTTGAAGGCCAGGGCCTTGCCCGGGCTGACGTAACGCATGACGGCAAAGCCGATGAAACGGCCCAGCATCGCGCCGCCCCAGAAGTAGCTGACGTAAGGCGCCGCCTGGTGTTCCGGCAGGCCGGCGATTTGCGGCTCGCCGATGAAGTTAATCAGGAAGCTGCCAACGCAAACTTCCGCGCCCACGTAAAGGAAGATACCGATCACGCCGAGCACCAGGTGACGATGCTGGAGCACCTGCTTCCAGCCGCCGCCGTCAACCGCCTGCGCGCTCGATTGCTCGGCGTCGACGATCTTGGGCAGGCGCGCCATCGCAAACAAAATAGCCAGTACCAGCAAGGCGCCGGCCAGCGCCAGATACGGTCCTTGCACGCTGGCCGCCTGGTTGGCGTAGTACGCGGCCACCTGGTCGGCCGGCAGCTTGGCCAGATCGGCGGTGCTCATCACACCACCGGCCAGGATCAGCATACCGCCCAGGGTCGGCGCCACCGTTGTGCCCAGCGAGTTGAAGGCCTGGGTCAAGGTCAGGCGGCTCGACGCCGTCTGTGGATCGCCCAGGATCGTCACGTAAGGATTGGCCGCCACCTGCAGGATGGTGATGCCACCCGCCAGGATGAAGAACGCCAACAGGAACAGCGCATAGCCGCTGGTCGAAGCCGGATAAAACAGCGCGCAACCGGCGGCGGCGATGGTCAGGCCGGCGACGGCGCCGTTCTGGTAGCCGATCCGCTTGATCAACGCGCCCGCAGGCAGCGAGACGATGAAGTAAGCGCCGAAGAAGCAGAACTGCACCAGCATCGCCTGCACATACGTCAGCGTGTAAATCGACTTCAGGTGCGGGATCAGGACATCGTTCAACGCCGTCAGCAAACCCCACATGAAGAACAGGATCGTGATGATGATCAGCGGGCCGGTGTTGCCCTTGGCCTTAGCCTTCTCCTGCGACGGGCTGCCCGGCACGCCGGCAGCTTTCGATAATGGTTCCATGCTTGCTCTTTCTCTTTTCTTTGCTGTTTTTACTTAAAGTCGCCGCACGACGACGCGTCCTTGTCCCTGGCCGCCCCGCCGACGATCTGGATGTTGGCGAATGTGGCGGCGAACGGACCATCGGCCGATACGGCGAACGGCGTGGACACCGCATCCGGCTTCAGTCCTCTGGCGCCGAAGCACGACAGCGGTATCTTCACCGTCTGTTTGCCTTTGCCGGCCATGCGCTGGAACACGGCGCTGGCGTCGAGCTCCACGTTTTCCATCCAGATGCCGGCCTTTCCTTGTGGGGCGCCGGTGACGATGGTATCGAATTGCAGCGCGCCGTCGGTGCTGGCGATCGCGGGAATCGGCATGGCCTTGCCCGATTGCGCCGACAGTTTAGCAGGACCGGACCAAGTTAGCCTTTTTGCATCCTGTTGTGTGTTGATCTGCGCCGTTTCGACCTTCACCGTGGGCAGATTGAACACCGCGTTCAGGTCCGCGCCCAGAGCGGTCTTCTGGCCGCCGCTTTCCACATGGAGTCCATAGGTGGAGCGGTCCGCAGGGCTGTACACCGGCATGGCCGTGCTTTTGCCGCAACCGCCCGGCGCGAAGCTTGCGTCGAGCATCGGCAAGGTCGCCTGGCTGGCCGTGGAGGCGTAGCTCAAACCATAGCCGTATTTGAACAAGGGATCGTAGCCGGCGTCGCCGACATTGAGCGGCGATTGGCAGGCCGACTTTGGCCACGAAAACGACAGTTTGCCGCGGAAGTCCGCGTTGACCTTGCCGTCCGCCTTGCGGAACAGGACATCGGACACGCCTTTGCCCTCCGTGCCCGGCAGCCAGGCCGAGACAAAACTGTCGGACAGGTTGAGGATGTCGTTGGCGTACAGCGCGCGTCCGGTCACCAGCACCGTCACCACAGGCTTGCCCTTGCCCGCCACGGCCTGCAGCACCGCCAGGTCCTCCGGATGGCGTCCGGACAGGCGCAGCGTGCCCGCCGGACCGATGTCGCCATCGCCTTCCGCGTATGGCGTCTCGCCGATGACGGCGATGACGGCGTCGAACTTGCCGACATCGACGCCAGCGGCGTTTTCGCTGAAGGTCACGTTATCCTTGCCGGCGGCCTCGCGAATGCCGGCCAGGATGGTGTCTCCGTTCGGATAGTCGCTGTTCTTGTTGTCGGTTCCCTGCCATGTCAGCGACCAGCCGCCCGACTGGTTGGCCATACTGTCGGCGCTCTTGCCGACCACGAGGATTTTTTTGCCGCGCGCCAGTGGCAGCACGCCGCCATTATTCTTCAGCAGCACCAGCGATTCGCGCACCGCCTGGCGCGCCAGCGCGCGGTCCTGCAATGCCTCCTGCTTGCCGGCGTAGCGGTTCTGCGACGGCTTTTTGCCGTCGAACAGGCCGGCGCGCAGCTTCACGCGCAGGATGCGGGTCACCGCGTCGTCGATGCGCGACATTGGGATCTCGCCCTTCTGCACCTGTGCGATGGTGTTGGCGATGAAGGTCTTCCAGCGCTCCGGCACCATAATGATGTCGACGCCGGCATTGATCGACTGCGGGCAGCTGTCCTCGGTGCAGCCTGGCACCTCGGCCATGCCGTTCCAGTCGCTGACGATCAGTCCATCGAAACCCATTTTGGTTTTCAGCGCATCGGTCAGCAGCGCTTTACTACCGTGCATCTTGCCCTGATCGGCTCCGCCTTCAACGTCGTTCCAGCTATTGAAGGAGGCCATCACCGTTTGCACGCCAGCTTCCAGCGCGGGATAGTAGCCCAGCGCGTGGATGTTGATCATGTCCGCCTTGGTCGACTGGTTCACGCCGCGATCCTTGCCCTCGGCCGTGCCGCCGTCGCCGACGAAATGCTTGGCGGTGGCGACCACCGTGCCGTCGCCTTTCAAGTCGCCCTGCAGACCCTTGACGTAGGCGCCGGCGTAATCCGCGACGATGGCAGGATCTTCCGAGAAGCTCTCATAAGTGCGCCCCCAGCGATCGTCTCGCACCACCGCCAGCGTCGGCGCAAACACCCAGTCGATACCGGTCGCGCGCACCGCCCTGGCGACGGAACGCGCCATCTGCTCGATCAGCTGTTTGTCGCGCGCCGCACCAAGACCGATATTGTGCGGGAACAGCGTGGCGCCGTACATATTGCTGTTACCGTGCATGGCGTCGATGCCCCAGATGACCGGCACCTTGACCTTCATATCGGTACCCATTGACGCGTCGTAGTAGGCGTCCGCCAGCTTGACCCAGTCGGCGGCGGTGGCGTACTTGTTCCCCTGCGGCCAGCTGCCGCCGCCATTGAGGACGGAACCGATGTAGAACTCGCGCACCTGATCCGGCGTGATGAACTTGATTTCCGGCTGCGTCATCTGGCCGACTTTTTGCGCTAATGTCATGCCGGCGACGATGCCGGCGATGCGCGCTTCCATCGCTTTGTCCTGCTTGACGGCGCTGGTGATGCGCGGCCAGTCGGTCAGCGGGGTTTTCGTTGCAGCCGGAGCTGGAACAGGAGCGGCAAGGGCAACGGCATGGGTTCCCAGCGCCAGCATGGAAGCCAGGACGGCGCGGCGCAGGATGTGGTTGTGACGTGTTCTCATTCGGGGCAGGTCTCCGTGATTGATTTATTGTTGGTTCTGGCCGCGCACGAAAGCGCCGTACCACTGGCCGCTTTGCTTGACGATGCGGCGCTGCGTCGGGTAGTCGACATAGGTCAGGCCGAAGCGGCGCAGATAGCCTTCCGACCATTCGAAGTTATCGAGCAAACTCCAGGCGAAATAACCTTTGATATGGGCGCCGCCGGCGATCGCGTCACGCACCGCCGCCAGATGGCGGATCAGGTAATCGCGCCGCGCAGTGTCATTAACGGCGCCATTGGCCTCCACGTGATCGTCGTAGGATGAACCGTTCTCGGTCACATACAGATCACCGGTCGGATACTCGCTCGCCAAGCGCGCCATTAGATCGACCAGCCCTTGCGGCGACACTTCCCAACCGAAGTCGGTGCGCTGACGGTCCTGCGGGTGGACGATGGCGGTGCGCAGCGGGTACTGGTCCGGCGCGCCGGTGACCACTTCGGGGAAGTAGTAGTTCACGCCAAGGAAATCGCAGCGGACGGCAATCGCCTCCATATCGCCAGGCATGACCACAGGCGCGTCTTCACCCACCAGCCGCAGCGCCAACTCCGGATAGCCACGCCCATACAACGGGTCAAGGAACCAGCGATTGCGCAGCGCGTCGTGGCGCGCCACCGCTTCCTGGTCGGCCGCGCTGTCGCTGGCCGGCTTGATAGGGTGCAGGCTCAAGGCGATACCGACACTGGCATCCGGCACATTGGCGCGAATGACCGGCACCGCCAGGCCGTGCGACACCAGCACGTTGTGGCAAACCTGAAGCGCAAGCGGCAGGCTTGTGTTACCCGGGGCATGCATGCCATCCCAGTTGCCATGCATGGCCGTGCACCAAGGCTCGTTGTGTGTGATCCAATGCCTGACGCGGTCGCCCAAATGCCTGGTCATCACGTCGACGTATTGCAGATAGGCGGTGATGGTGGGACGCTGTGCCCAGCCACCCTGGTCCTGCAAATACTGAGGCAGGTCCCAGTGGTACAACGTGCACCATGGCTGCAGCCCGCGCTCCAGCATACCGTCGACCAGTCGGGAATAGAACGCCAGTCCTTCGGGATTCGGCTGTTCGTCTAAGCCGTTAAAGATGCGTGTCCACGCGATCGAAAAACGGTAGGAATTCAGCCCCATGGCCTGCGCCAGATCCAGATCTTCCTCCCAGCGGTGATAGTGATCGCAGGCGACCGCTCCCGTGGCGCCGTCGCGCACCTTGCCTGGCGTCGCGCTGAAGGTGTCCCAGATCGACGGCACGCGCCCGCCGACATCGGCCGCGCCTTCGATCTGGTAAGCGGACGTCGACACGCCCCACAGGAAGTCATCGGCGAAGTCCGAGCGGCTTATGGCCTTGGTCAAGTCGGTAGAAGTCATGGTCATCGTGAGTTATTGTTTTGCGAAGGGAGTGGGTGGTGTTTTGGCGTTCATCCATTTGACGAGGGTCTGCTGCGGTTGATACGGCACGCTGCCGAACAGTCGAAACAGGTTCTCAATCTCCACCAGCGAGGCTTTGTTGAAATCGAGCTTGGGGATTTTCGCTCCCGGCGCATTGGTCACCATGCCCCAAGTACCCTTGCCCTGCCCACCCTTGTTGGTCACCAGTTTGTAAGACCATGCGGTGGACGCCCAGCCATTGGCGGCGTAGGTATCAAAGGTGGCGCGCGTTACTTGCCCGCCCGGCTCCGCGCCCATGAACGCCCATGGCTGGAACTCCCCGATGAATAAGGCGGCGTCCAGTCCATCGAGCCGCTTCTGCCACGCGCAGACCGTGTCGCCGCTGCCGGTGCATTCGAGCCAGCCCCGGTGCACCGCCACGCCCGGTTTGCCCCAGCCGAAGTGTCCGGGATAAGGGTGTATTTCGAAAGCGACGTTGGTCATGCCTTTGTCGGCCGGCTTGCCGTAAGAATCTATCCCGTTCTTGACATGGCCCGGCAGGATGATCACGTGTTTGGTATCGACTTCGCGGATCGCCTTGTACAAGGTCTCGACCACGCGCGCCATGTTCTCCGGCGTCGTGCCCCAGGGTTCATTCAGCACGCTGTAGCCGGCGACGGCGCCGCGATCCTTGTAGCGCGCCGCGATCTGCTGCCATAGCCAGAGCGTCCTTTCCTGGAACTCCGTCGACTCCCAGTACTGGTTTTTGCCCGCGCAACCGCTGTGGTGCTCCCAGCCTTGGCTGCCGACAGCGCCGTGCAGGTCGAGCACCACGTAGATGCCGCGTTTTTCAGCCTCGTCGACGGCATTGTCCAGATATCGCCAGGCATCGGCGCGCAAATGACGCGGATTCTTTTCGTCCTCCACCACGCTGTAAATAAAAGGCAGACGCACCAGATTCAAATTGAGCTTGGGCAGCATGTCCCAGTCGCGCGGCTTGATCCAGTTGTCGCGAAACAGCGCGTACAAGCGCTCGCGCTCCGCGTAGCCGAAGCGCTTGTCGAGCAGCGCCTCCAGCTTGCATTGGTCATCGATACCGGCACTGCCTTGCCCCATCATCCAGAACTCCTGGATCAGGTAGTTTCCGAGATTGACGCCACGCAGTGCCGGCGCGCTGCCGTCCGCCGCCAGCCAGCGCTTGCCCTCCGTATGCAGCATCGGCAGCGTGGGCGGGCCGCTCTGGGCGCGCGCGAACGGCTGCGCGGCCGTCATCAACGCCGCCGCGAGTCCCGCGTATTTCAGTAATCTGGTCATCCACATAGCGCCCGCCCAAAGAAATTGGAATCGTTTCCAATATACTACAAAAAAAGAGCGCGCGGCCGGCGCGCACTGCGTTATTTCGCGCTTTTACGTGCCGGCGCTTTCGCCATCGAGGCGCGCTCCGTCACGTGAAGCTTGTATTTGCGCTTGACCGGTCGGTCCGACTCGTAGCACCGGTTCAGCAGGTAATTCAGGCCGTTCAATGTCATCTCGCTCCACGGTATGTGAACGCTGGTCAGGCGCGGCGCCGTGAATTCCGCGCTGTGCGTGTCGTCATACCCCAGTACCGACACTTGCTCCGGCACCGCAATACCCGCCTGCTGGAAGAAGGACAAGGCGCCGACCGCCATTTCATCGTTGGCGCAGAAAACGGCGGTGAACTCCCTGCCCGACGCCAGCAGACGCTCGGCGCATTCCCAACCGCCTTCGGGCGAGAAATTACCGTCGTCCACCCACAGCTTGCCGCTGTCGATGCCCGCCTCGTCCAGCTCCGCCATGAAGCCGGCGATGCGTTCCTGATTGTCCGGCGCGCTGGCGCGCCCCGCAATGACGGCGATCTTGCGGTGCTTCTTGTCCAGCAGCGTGCGCGCCGCCAGCCGGCCGCCGGCCTTGTGATCGACCGTGAAGCACTGCTCGGCGATGCCGGCGTAGCGGTGGTTGATCACCGCCACCCGCGACTGGAATGGTCCGAGCGCCGCAAAATCCTCGTCCTCCAGCGAATTGCTCATGACGAGCAAACCATCGCTACCCCGCTCGATCAAAAAATTCACGCCGTCGATCGCCTGCTGCCGCTCGTTGCCATCTCCAACGCCGAAAGCGACCACCATGTTCAAGCCGGACGCCCGCAGCGCCGTATAGATCGACTGCAGGATCGGCGTGTAAAACGTCCCGCTCAGATAAGGGATGTACACCCCGATCATCTGCGAACTGCCGGACAGCAGCGAGCGCGCAGCGTGAGAGGGCCTGAAATCCAGCTCCGCGATGGCTTTTTGCACCTTCTCGAGCGTCGCCTTGGATACCGATCCCCTGCCGCTGACCACGCGCGAGGCGGTGCCCAGCCCCACGCCCGCCAGCCGGGCGACGTCTTTGATTGTTGCCACGAGTTCCCTCATCCATGAGTCTATGCGGCGGTCAGCATACCGCATCGCCCCGGATGGTGACAAGCGCGTGGATTCAGTCCGCCAGCGCGGCGACGATGCTCTTCTGCGCCTTCTCGACCGGCATGCGCGTGTTCCAATAGGTCGTCAGCACATCCTGCAGCGCCCCGTTCTGGTCCGGCGTCAGGTGCACCTCGATCATGCCCACCTGGCGCGACTTGTCCTTCATGATCGCCATGCCGGCCTGCGCGCACATATCCATCGACGACGTGTCGGCGTTGCTAAGGATGGGCAGCGAGCCTTTCAACTTGTTGAATTCCAGTTGCGCGGCAGGAGCCAGCATCGTCGTCGCCAGCAGCTTTTGCGCCTTGACCGTTTCCGGATTCTTCGTCTTCGGGAAGACGAAGGCGTCGCCCTGGATCAGGTACGGCACATTGGGACCGAGACCGGCGATGCAGCCAAAGTCCTTGTCCGGCGTTTGCCTGGCGGCGGCGAATTCGCCCTTGGCCCAGTCGCCCATGATCTGCACGCCGGCCCTGCCGCTGACCACCATCGCTGTCGCGTCGTTCCAGTTGCGGTTCGGCGAGCCTGGATCAACATAGGTCTGCAACCGCTTGAAGGCCAGCAGCACTTTTTTAAACGCCTCGGAATTGATCGCCTGCGGCGAGCGGTCGCGCAGCACCGACAGGTACAGCGCCTTGCCGCCGACGTTGGCCAGCATGGCCTGGAACAGGATATTCTCCTGCCAGGGCTGGCCGCCGTGCGCCAGGCCGACCACGCCGGCCGCCTTGAGTTTGTCGAGCGCGGCGAACAGTTCGTCCGGCGTGGCCGGCTCCTTGACGATGCCGGCCTTTTTGAACGCGGCCTTCGAGTACCAGATCCAGGTCGACATGTGGATATCGACCGGCGCCGCATAAAAATGGCCGTTGACCTTGATGACGTCCAGGATCGGCGCCGGCATCAGTTGGTCCCATTTATCGCGCAGCGCGATGTCGTCGACGTTGTTGAGCGACCCCTGGTCGATCAGGTCGCGGAATTGTTTGGTGGTGTTGAACTGGGCGGCCGTCGGCGGATTGCCGCCGACGATGCGGTTGATTGCCACGGATTTGGCCTGGTCGGCGCCGGCGACCGCCGTATCGGCCCAAACGCCGCCGGCTGTACGGTAGGCGTCGGCGAATTTGCGCACGGCGGCCGACTCGCTGCTCGAGGTCCACCAGTGCATCACCTCCGCTTTCGGCCCGGCCGCCGCCAGGACGGACGCCATGGGCGCCATCAAACCGGTCGCCATCAAAGCCGCCACTCCGGCAGCCCGCGCCCGCGTCCCTCGTTGCTTGAACATCCAGTCTCCTTGAACGCCGACTTGGCCCGGCGAGCCGAACGTGATTTGGAAACGTTACCAATTCACAAACGCGAATATATCACCCAATTATTTTGAGTGTCAACGATGTTATGTGTCGCGGCGCAGCAGGGACGCATCCCCGGTCAAGGCGAAGGGCAGCGACCTGGCCCACCGGTTGGAGGAAAGCGAAAACGTCAGCGCGCGCACCTGATGGTACCAGCCCGCCGGCACGTACAGCATGTCGCCGGGATTGACCACGCACTCGATCATGCTCGCCTGGCGCGCCAGCGGAAACCGGTCGAAATCCGGCGCCTCGGGGTCGAACGGAGAGCCGAACAGGATGGCGTTGGCCTGGCTCGGGTACAGGAACTCGTCGTGGTGTGGCGGCGACAGGAAAATGCGCTTGGTGCCCCAGATCTGCGCGAAGATATTATCGTCGTAGTCGCAATGGAGCGGCGTTACGGTGCCGGCGGGACCGATCCAGAAACGCGGCGGTCCCATTTTGTCGAAATAGGTCGGCCAGTGACACATACTGTTCAACTCACGCAGCTCCAGGTTGCCCAGATACGGCGGCAGCGCGTGCGTGCCGGCGTCGACCAGGTCCAGGTATTCGCCCATCGACATATCCTGCATCGCGCGGTCGGCGGCGAACGCGGTATTAATATAGTCCCCCACCCGCGCGCGCACCTGCACCGCGCTGTAGCGATCCCGCAGCGTTTGCGGCGGCAACGCGCACAGCGGCCAGCGATTGACGATACCGGTGATCAGAAATGGCAGGCCTAGCGCGGCCCGCGCGCGGAACGCCGCCGCGTCGAGCGCACGGACGCGCGGCACTTCCGAGATCGCCGGCAGATCGCGCCCGGCGCGCCGGATCGCATCACGCATCTCCTGGATGGACGTGACGCCGCGCACCTGGGCATCCCTGTGTTCGCGCGCCTCTCTTTTGGCGGCCGCCTCCTCCGGCGAGGCGGGCCGCGATGCCTCCAACGGCGGTGGCGAGCGCGTCACGCTCTTCGTCGGCGGCGTCACCTCGCCAGCGGCCGCGGGATTTTTATCTTTTGACATATGCCTTGCCTTGAATGCCGATGAACACATAAGCCGCGCAGCATAACGCATGCAGTGCAAACCGCGCTAGTCGGGGCGGATCATCAACCCGGCAAGGCGATGACGTCAGAACCGCCAGGCCAGACCCGCGCGCAAGGTGCGCATCTCACCGGGATGGGTATGGATATCGGCCACCGGCGCCGCCTCGCCGGGCAAACGCGACTCGTAATAGTAATCGATGTCGCTTACCGCGCGATCCAGCAGATTGAGCACCTCCAGCGTGAGCTTAAGGTTGGGCGCCAATTTATACCCCAGCTTCATGTTGACCAGCGTGGAGGATGGCGAACGCACCGAATCATCCTCCACCAGCGCGCGCTGACCGAAGTAGCGCAACCTGACGCCTCCCGACCAGGGACCGGATTCGCCCGACACTCCGACCGACGCCGTGCGGTTGATCGAGCCCGGAATGAAAGTCCCCGCCGGATCGCTGTCGGCGAAGCGCGCGTGCGACCATGCCAGGTTGGCGTCGATGATCCAGTCCTTGGCCGGAGTGTAGAAGTTGGCCAGTTCGATGCCATGGCGGCGGCTTGGGCGTCCCGCCTCTGTGCTGCCCGCGTCGCCAACGAAAATGAGTTCGGAGTCGAGGTCGAGCCGCCATGCGGCGACCGTCGTTTGCAGGCCTGGCACCAGCCCGACCAGACGCAGGCCGACCTCCTTGCCGGTTGCCTTGACCAGCGGCGTCGCGCGTTCGATAGATGCGCCGTCGGCGTCAACCGCCAGGCCGGTTTTAGGATCGACGGTGCCGGTGACGCCACGCGCGTCGTTGCTGTGAAAACCACGTCCCCAGTTCAGATAGACCTCGGCGTTTTTGCCGGGCGTGAAAACGGCGCTGAACTTGGGACTGGTGATGGAGGCGTCGACCTTGCCCGAGTTGGCGGCCGTGTCGCTGTCCACATCGAACGTATAGCGGTCCGACCGCACGCCGGCCACGGTGCGCAGCCACGGCGCCCAGGTGGTGCTGTTGGACAGATACAGCGCTGCGGCGCGCTCCTTGACATCGTCCTCGCGCACAGTCGACAGGCGTTGCCGCCCTTCGCTCAAATACAGCCCGACCGGCGACAAATGATCCTGGCGCAGCTGCAAGCCCACCGCCGTCTCCGAGGCAAAGGGGCCGAGTTTGTGCTGCCACGCGCGCTCGCCGCTCAGGCCCAGAATCTGGCGGCTCTCGGCCTGGTGGAACTGGTCGCCGTGTTCGGGATCGTCAAGCACGTAAGTGAAATTGCTGAACAGGTCCAGGCGCGATTTGATCAGGTAAGCATTGACCTTGCTGTAGCCGTCGGCGTATTGACGCGTCCATTCGGCGGAGGCGCTGTAACGCGAGGTCTCGCCGCCGTCGCTGGGATCAAGCGCGCCATAGCGGCCGATCAAGCCGCTGTCGAGCGCGCGGCGCGGCACCTGGTCGGTCGAATTCCACGACGAGTGCATGCCCATGGCGGTCAGCCTGACGTCGTCGTCGCCGCTGCGTAAGCTGTATGACAGCACACCGTTGACGCGCTTGTAGTCCTCCGGCGTATCCCACGGACCGTCCTGGCCCGCGCGCTCGATCGCATACAGCAGCGTGCCGTCGGCCAGCGGCGTGGAATTCGCCACCAGCACGCGGCTGAAGCGGTTTTGTCCCGCCTCCACGCTCAGCAAACCCTGCTCCATCCGACGGACGTAGTCGAAGGCCGCCGCGCCGGCCGCCGAAAAGTCGCCCTCCTCCGCGTAATACGTGCCCTTCTTGTACTGGATGGTACTCACCAGTTCCGGTATCAGGAAATTCAGGTCGGAGTAGCCCTGGCCGTGCGCATTGGTCGGCAGGTTCACCGGCATGCCCATCACGGAGGTGCGGAAGTCGGTGCCGTGATCGAGATTGAAGCCGCGCGCGAAATACTGGTTGGCTTTACCGTCGCCGGCGTGCTGGGTCACGATCAGGCCCGGCACCGCCTCGAGCAGCTCGCCCGTGCGCAGCAGCGGACGATTCTCCAACTGCTTGGCCGTCACCGTGCCCTGGTTGGCGGAATCCGCGACGCCGAGCGGTATCAGGCTGGCGGACACGCGCACCTGCTGCGGCGTGGCCTGACTGCCATCCGCGCCGTCGTTAGCGGTACTATTTTCGGTGGTATGGGCGAGTGCCGGTACGGCCAACAGCAGCATGGACGGAAGAAGACGCAGCCTCCATGGAGGCCGGGGGATTTTGTTCATGAAGACTTTCGGTCACGATCGCTGGCGATCTTTTTTGTCAGGCGCACATCCCCGTGCACCATTAAAAAAAGAAGCAGCAGCCGTCAACGACAGTCAGGCGAAATGGCGCGCCGGCGCACTGCGCCGATCCCGCATCTCCGCAAAACACGACACCTCCCGGCCGCTTGCTTCCATCCGCCTTGGCCGGTATCCGGGCTAACAGGTCGAATCGCCCCGCCTTCCCATGCTGAACGCACAGTGGACTAAAGAGACGACCGGCCGCGCATCCAATGGAAGCGCGGCGCCTGTTTTACCGTTGCGGGGACAGCACACGTTTGCCGCTGGCGTGCCAGCGCGTGTTTCCCGTTTAACTGCGGCCAGTAGGCTGGCCGCAAGCACCAAAACCGCGCCATGATACGACGGACTGGCAATGATGGCAACTTGGGACGGCGTATGCAGGAGGCGATCCCGCCCGCGCGAGGGTCACACCGGATTAGTCACTGGCCAGCTTTTCGCGAACCGCCTTGGCGCTCGGCCCGACCTCTTTCACCAGCTGCGCGAGGCGATCTTTGGTCACCCCCAGCTCCTTGGTCCAATACGTCACTTCATGCTGCTCGTTGACATTGATCCGCGCGCGGTCCTGCTGTCCTGCATTTTTCAGATCGTCGCTCATGACTTCCTCCCGAGTAATTAAGTGTGTGGAACAATGACATAGGGAGGCAATCCCGACTGTTATATACCGCACGTCCGGACCCAGCAACGCATCGGCAAAACCATGTCCACTCTTTCATTTAATGCAACAAAATGTTAGCATCCGGAACTATTTATTTGCGGCAGTTTTATATGTTAGATTTTTCACGCGTTCTCGCGGTTGCCGCATTGGCGCTGTGCACCCTTCCCGCCCACGGCGCCGATATCGACGGACTGCTGCGCGCCCGCTGGGTACAGGCGGAAACGCAGCACTTCCGCCTGGTCACCGACGTGGATGCCGACACCGCGCGCCTGATGGTCAACGACCTCGAGCACATGCGCCACTTCAGCTTGCGGGCATTGGGCATCGAGGCGCTCGACACCGTAGGCCCGCTGACGGTACTGGCCATTGGCAACGGCAATCTGTTCGATAAGCTCGGCCTGCCGGAAACCTATGGTGGCGTGTTTTCTTATACGCTGCGCGGTTTCGCGGCCATCGCCAACGTCAAGGGTTACGTCGGCGACAGCGATACTCCGACCTTCGCGCGCAACGTCCTGCTGCACGAATACCATCACTTCCTGATCCGCATGACGGAGCGGACAGTGGCCTATCCAATGTGGTGCGACGAGGGTCTGGCGGAGTATTTTTCGACACTCCGGTACAACAACAAAACGGTCAGCGTTGGCGATATCGACGAGCAGTCCGGCCGTATCGAAGGTTTGTTCAGCCCCAGCGGCGGCATCAGCATCGACAGCGCGACACTGTTCAACACGACCAAGCTCGATTACCTCAAGACCACCAGGACCAACAAGATGGAGCTCAACGCGTTTTATGCGCGGGCCGGCTTCGTGATCCACTATTTCAATTCTTCGCCGGAACTGCGGGCCCAGTTGGCGCACTATCTGCGCCTGTACAACCTGGGCATCGGCCAGGACCGCGCCGCCCAGCTTGCTTTCAAGCGCAGCTATGACGAACTGGACAAAGAGATCGCCAGGTATTTGCTCAAACGCTTGAGTGTGCGGGTGTTCACGGCCACCGATGGACCGTTCAAGTTCCCGCCCGTGGAAATCCGGGTCCAGACGCTGGACCAGCCGCGCGTCACGGCCGCGCTTGCCGCCGTGCTCACCCGCGTGACGCTGCCGGGCGATGCCATCGAGGCGGTGGTGGCGCGGAATCTGCAGGACAATCCCGACAGCGCCCAAGCCCATATCGACCGGCTGCGCTTCTCGCCCAAGGGATACAACGTGGCGACGGTGCGCGCGCTCAGCGAGCGCTTCCCGGGCAACGCCCAGCTGCTGGAGATGCTGGGCGACGCCATACTCAACCACGCCGAAGCGTTGCGCGCGACCGGCCTGCCGGGATGGCAGGCGCAGATGGTCATGGCGCGCGATCAATTCCGCTTGGCTGCCAAAGCCGATCCAAGCTATGCGGCGAGTTACCGTGGCCTTGGCAGGGTGTACCTGAGCCTCCCGGACGGCGAAGCGCTCGACGACGGCATCACCGGCTTCGACACCGCGTCGGTTTTCCAGCGCTCGCCCGCGATGTTCCGTGGCCTGGCCACGCTGGCCTTGCGCGCCAGGGACACGGACCAGGCGCTGGTGGCGCTGCGCCACGCGGTCACCTTCAGCAACCCGGACAGCTACAGCGAGGACGCGCTCATGCTCGACAATCTTGAGCTGCTCAACGACGTGCGCAACGCCGGGCCGGCGCCCACTGCGGACGGGCTGGCGTACAAAAGCGGCACGCACTATGTCGGCCCGGTGAACGGCCTGAAGCCGGAAGGCGTGGGGAGGATGGAGCGCATCACCGGCAGCTATTTCGAAGGCACATTCCGCGACGGCCTGCCGCTCGAAGGCAAGCTGGTGAGCGCGCGCGGCGGCGAATACGAAGGTCGGTTCAGCGCAGGCATCGCAAGCGGAGAAGGCGCGCTGCGCTACCCGAAAGGAGCGCCCGCAACCAGCTATGCGGGCGGCGTCGCGCTGGGCAAACCCGCCGGACGCGGTGTTCTGACTGGCCCGGACGGCCGCTACGAGGGCGACTTTTTGAACGGGTTACCGCATGGCGAAGGCAGCTTCACGCCGGCGGCCAAGCCTGCGGCCATACGCGGCAAATGGCTGTACGGCCGCTATGTGTGGCAGGCCGCCGACGGCGAGGTATTCGTCGGCGCTATCGACGCCAATGGTCAACCAAGTGGCGCCGGCTACTGCTATGGCACCGCCGCGAACAGCGGCGTGCGCCATTGCCGGCGTGGGAACGAGCAGGTCAAGGCGGCGACTTCGGACGATTGATAGATTGGGGCGTGATAAACAAGTGGTTGAAACGTACCGATGGTGCCCACTGACAGACCTGTGGCTGTAAATATTTTTACAAACAGTATCGAATTGACAATATACTCAGATACCCACTTGTCGATAACCGCTGGAGGAATCCCAAATGAAAAAACTGATGGCTATGCTGATGCTAATCGCCTTGCACCTTGGAAGCGCCCGAGCTTGGCTAAGCTAATACCGAGCCGGCGCGACAGGACGCCCATCGGCTCTTGCCAAACCTGTCGATGCAGTTTTTCTCGCGCTAGTACCGCCACAAGCCCTCCTGTATAGGCTCAGTCGCCGAAAACACTCTTGGTCCGACAACGAGCGCCACCGTGACATTCATCTTGCTATTCTATCGCCAGGAGGAGCTATATGAGCGAACTGAACAGGCAAGAAATTTGCGCGGCATTGGGCGTGAGCGAGTCGACCATCCGGCGCTTGGAGCAACAAGGGCTCCCGTACACGCCTGTTGGCAAGCGATCGCATCGCTACGATCTGGCCGAGTGCAAGGCCTGGCTGAAGGCTAATCTACCGGGAGAACCGCCGCCGAGGGCGGCAACATGGCGGCCTTCAGCGGAGTTTATCAAGGCCGCAACGCGGCAGCGGAGGCGCGTTGAGCCAAGCTGAAATATCGGAGATGCTCGACACCATCGCGAACCTGCGGTGGCGCATCGAACAGCTGGAGGCGGCGCCTCGCACATTTCTCTCGCCTGAGGAAATAGCGGTGCTGTCGGGTAGGAAGAGTAAAACGCGGCAGATTGAGGCTCTGCGGCAAATGGGCATGCCATTCTTCATAAATGGAATCGGCCACGCAGTCGTCGCGCGGGCCGTCGTCGAAGGCGGCAAGGCCGTCGCTGAGCCGCCGAAGAGCGAGTGGGTTCCACCTGGGCTGCGGCCAAAGTAGGGGCGCGGCCGGCAAGTTGCGACAACGGACTAGCACCTGGCGCGCAAGGCAATGCCCGACGTCGGGCTGTTCGAGTGGTTCCCGGTCACCCGTGCGCTGAACACGGGCGCCGACGGTCCGGAGGTTGGGCAGCCCAGGGACATCACAGAAGCGACACTGCTCGTGTAATCGCCACTCGATCGTTTAAAAGACAGTATCAAAAATACACGCCATGCTATAGTTGTAATTATTTCAATAACCATGGGTGTGCAATGAAACAACTTATCAACCGTATCGCGCTGGCGGCAGCAATGGTTTGCGCGAGTAACGCGGCGTTGGCCGACACTTTCACCTACCAATTTACGTGGACTGGCCATTCGCCCTACGCCCCAATCGGCAGCTCGCCATATGGGGACAGCGACGCGACTGCGTTCGCGACGGTGGTCGTGCAGCAGGACGTGCTCGGCACCCCGACGTGGGATCAAATAGTAGACGTGTCGATGACAGTACAAAATGCCTCGACCGGGAATGGCGTGTTTCGGAAAGAAGACTTCGTCGAGATCGACTTGCCATACCGATACGTACCTGATCTCGTCGTGGGTCAACCATTCGAACTGTCGAGCTACGAACTTCGGGGAATGTTTTTCTTTACGAATGGTGGCGACGCGCCGCGCAATTTCGCGGAAGACGCAATGTGGGCCGGTGGCGTCCAAGGTGCTTCGGCACTTTACCGGGGCTCGATGTTCGTCACCCGCACCAGCGCCACAGCAGTTCCGGAGCCTGAGACCTACGCCCTGCTCCTCGCGGGCCTGAGCATGCTCGGCGTCGCCGCTCGCAAGCGCCGCGCCGTCAACGGCAACCAGCAATAACAGCCTCCAGCTGCTCCTCGTACTTGCGGCCGACGGGCCAGTCCCGCGCGAGTGCGAGCACGCGGCCTCCTGGGGTGTCTTCCATCCGCACGCTGCCGAACTCATAGATCGGGCGCGCCGGCACGTCGGCGGAATTCACGCAGCTGAAGTAGGTCGGCACATTGACGATCTGCGTCGCCGGCGGCGCCGTGCCGCAGCCCGCCAGCAGCGCGAGTACCAAGATGATGTGCTTCATTTCAGATCCTTCAGCAACTGGTTGACGAAAGGCATCGCCTCGTCGCAGGTGGTGGCACGCGCGCCAGCGGCGGCAGCGAGCGCTGCGTCGTCGCGGCGGCCATTCACTGCGGCGATTTGCCGGGCGGCCTTCCCTCGCGCTTCGGCGGCCAGCTTCTCCTTGCCAAGATCGACGATGCGCGTGTTCTGCAGATCGACCCCAGCACGCAGCGCGGCGGTGGTCAGCTGTTCGGCCCTCAGGTCGGCCAGCGCCTGGTCGCGCGCGGAGCACGCCATCCACCAAGCCGTGCCGCCGGCAGCGCCGCCGACCACCAGCAGGCCGGCCAGCGCAATGGCGGCCACCTTCCAGATCCCGCCGACGACGGCGCCGCCGGCTAGGCTGAAGGCGCTCTGCCGCGTCTCGCGCTTGTGGTAGCCGAGCAGGCATTGCACCCGGCGCCAGATGGGCATCTCCTCGGGGAACCATGGCATGCTCTTGTTTTCGTACGTGATATCGTCGCCGTCCATGGTCAGTCCTTCAGACTCTTGACGTCGGCGACCAGGTCCTTCGCCACCTCGGCGAGGGGCTTGACGGCGGCGCCGGCGAGGTCAGCGACGATCTCAACGGGCGCAACGGCGACCTTCACCACGTCGGCAGCCAGGTCGACCACGGATTTGAACAGACCGAACATACGCACCTCAAATAAAAAAGCCGCCCAGCAAGCGCGAGGCGGCGAACGTCCGCTTGGTAGCGGGACGGGAGACACGGGCGGAAGACTGCCTTGCGGCCGGCGTCATAGACCCCTGCGCTGTGCGCTGTCCTCCAAACTGGTGCCGATAGCATGGGATCGAACCCGCGACCTATCCCTTACAGCGGGAGTGCTCTACCTCTGAGCTATACCGGCGAAACTGACCCTTGAGCACCAGTGTCGAACTGGCATTAGCCGCTATCATCCAACTCGCCCTCAGACCGGTGCGGCACCGCGCGTTCCGTCATTCGTGGGTAGATCTCGACTAGCTCATGGGATTGAAACTGGCGGAAGCACCAGGATTCGAACCTGGGCGCCCTTGCGAGCGTGCGGCTTAGCAAGCCGTTGCTTTCGGCCTCTCAGCCATGCTTCCGGTGAAACTGGTGCGGCGCCCGGGATCGCCCAGGCCTGAACCGCGATGCTACTTTGCCGCCCTGACGCTCTCGCCCGTTGTCGTAACGTCGGGGCTACCGCAGGTGCAGCGAATTTGGTGCCGGGATACAGCGTGTCGGCGATCGGTTCGGCTTCCGCCAGCACGCCCGCAGGCGCCCGATTGATTTCTTAGCCCTTGCCGCTAGTTGCACAGCCTCGGGAGACAGAGTCCATGCCTCAGCTTGGTCTCAGATGCAGGGCTTTCCACTGCTATGCCCATCTCTGGGCGCATCGCTGTTTCCAGCAATTCGGTTGAGCTACTTCATGGCGCACCTCCGTTGCTGGCGGAGCGGTGCGTTCACGCGGCCTGCCAGTTCCACTATAAGCAAAAATGTTTATATTTATCTTGTAGATATAAGCATTTTTGTTTATGCTCATCACATCGAAACAACGAAAGGAGGTGCGGTGAAACAGAGTGAGTTTGTAAGGTGGCTCAGTCAGAACGGAGCGCCATTCAAGGAAGGCACGAACCACTTGAAGGTTTATCTGAACGGCGAACAGTCCATCCTTCCGAGACACCCTAGCAAGGAACTGAAAACGGGAATTGTCGAAGGCGTTAAGAAGGCCCTTAAACTTAAATAGGATCGCCCCGCAAGGGGCTTTCCGTCTCACCGCACCTCAAGGAAACTATGAAATATCCAGCTACCTTTACACCCGAAACCGGCGGCTTCGTCGTCACCTTCCGCGATATCCCGGAGGCGCTCACGCAAGGCGATACCGAGCAGCAAGCGCTCGACATGGCGCGCGATGCGCTGATCACGGCGATGGATTTCTACTTCGAGGATCGTCGGCCAGTGCCGGCGCCGTCGAAGCCGAAGCCTGGCGAGCGCATGATCACCTTGCCGACCGGCCTGTGCGCGAAAGTCCTGCTGCTCAATGAGATGCTCGCGCAGAAGGTCATCCCCGCCGAGTTGGCGCGCCGCATGGGCGTGAAGCCCCAGGAGGTGACGCGCATTCTCGACCTGAGCCACTCGACCAAGATCGACACCGTCGCGGCGGCCCTGTCGGCGCTGGGCCGCGAACTGTTGCTGTCGGTGGCCTAACCGTTACTCGTCGTCGCGGTCCGGCAGTCGATTCTGCGGCAGCATGAACCAGCCAAGCTGGCGCCGGATCTCGTCCGACGTCGGCGGCGGGTCAGCCGACCGCGTGCGTGAGTCATGTAGTCGCGGATGAGCTGCTTGTTCGGATTCGTCGTCTGCGTCATGGGCTGCCTCGCATTCGGGACGCGCAAACAGAAAAGCCCGCGACCTTCCGGGGCGGGCTTCGGTAAAAGCTCCCATGACTATCCGCATGGTGAGCAAGACATATACGCGAGCGAAAGCATCAAGGCCGGTCGACTCGCGAGTCCCTGCTAACGGTGCCGCGCGAACGCGACGCTAACGAATGCAGAGAGAATGTGATGAGATACTATACCAACTGCGAACAGTTTACAACGCCTTTCGTCCGCCCCCGCGAAATTTAACAACAACTACCGATTGGCAAATTCCATGAGTTTCTTCCGCGTGCCCTCCAATACCATGTCGCCAAGACTATATGCTTGGGATGGCCCCTGCATGTTGTGCCTTAGGGACGTAAAGATGTCGGAGGAGCACATAATTCCAATAGCACTAAGCGGTGAACTGATCGTGTTCGGGACATGCGCACCTTGCA
This sequence comes from Duganella sp. AC917, assembly GCF_979258245.1. NCBI lineage: Bacteria > Pseudomonadati > Pseudomonadota > Betaproteobacteria > Burkholderiales > Oxalobacteraceae > Duganella > Duganella sp. AC917. The sequence goes on along the minus strand of NZ_OZ409848.1, from coordinate 343,543 downwards.
ATAACGACGCTAATAAGCGATACGAAAACCTGGCGTTGCAAAACAACCTGCTGGTGCCTCGTCTGTTGCTAAAGTTGGACAGGCGTAGATCGAAAAAGAAGGGGGAAAAGGAATTTCCGCTTGCAGGGAGGCCAGCCAAACAACCAAACGACGAAGTCTTCAACCTGCGCCTAGGTCATGCTTCCTACCCGAAAGCCATGGAGTGGATCATATGGCCGCCACCTGGGTTCGTTAGTGGCAGGCTTGATAAAAATGAAAGCGCTGAGTTTCGGGTTCAGTTAATCCGGTTGCCGATGGAGGGCGACGATGAACCATATGTTACGCGCCATGCACACATGCACACCCAGTTCGGCTTATCAGTCGCGAAGATGGCCTACTGCTTCGCAGCGGCTGAGTTAGGACTCGGCGCATTTGATGGTGACGCGATCCGCGATCTGCTCGCGGAAAGAAGAAATGACTTATTCAGTTTCATAGGCTCACCAGTCAAATGGACTGCCCCGACATCACTCGCAGAGCTGCACAGGATGTCCTATAAAAACGTGCGCGGCCTGCTTGTCGTTACAGTTAATCTGTTTGCCTCCTACGGCGCATATCCTTACGACGTCGTGGTCGGAAAGGATTTGCGGGGCAAAAGGAATTAGTTTTTTATGTCACGGAGGAGTGCCGCCGCGCGCGCATTGTGCGCCTGAAGCAAGCCTTCGAGTTCGCTGACCATGTCGAGGATCTTGTTGCGCTCGTACTCGTTGCCGGGGATGTCCGCCTGCTTCGTGCCGCGACACGGAGCGCACACGCGGCGACCTTCGCCAACACCGGTTCCGTTACATGCCGGGCACTTGCCGTCCAGCCGATGCGCCAGCGAGCGCTCGGCAACGCGACGGTAAAATGCAGGCTCGGTTTCGATGTCCCAAGTGGTTTTGATCTTGATCCAACCGCGCGCCTTCCCTTTTTCGGCAACCATCGCCAGCCAGATGCGCAGCAGCTTCGCCAAGTTTGCTGTGCCCGATTCGAGCAGCATGTGTTGGGTGCCATCTCCGTGTACTTCACGCGCGAGAGGAGCGCCCCTAGGCCTGATCCGACCATGTCCGCAACCGCCGCAGCGAACAACGGCTCGGCCGCGTGGTGCTCCTCGTCATCCTGCAAAGTGGAGGCGTTCAGACTGCAAACATATCGATCGGCAAAGCCCATGGTTTTCGCTCCGGAAATGACTTGCGCGAAGTTAACATTTCCGCGAGGCGTTTACAATTGGGCGTCTCATAACTTCCGCCCATTATCGCCATTTTTTGTTCACTTTGGGCGCGAGAGCCCTCTTGACTTTTGGCTTTTGCTTTTCTCCCTCCATTTGAACGCTCTCGGCCGGGTCGCGGTAGGCTGTCGCCGGCAGCGTGCGGCTCGGCTCCGGATCACGAAGCGCCGGCACAAGCAAAACGGCCAAGAGCACCGCCTTCTCGTCCCCGCTCCTTCGGTATTTGTCATCAAGCGATTCCTGCTGTGTCACGGGGTATAGCGCTTGACCGCCCGCGTAGAGATCTAGACGCATCAATCATAGTTGCATGGTTTGATTCAATAGCAAAAAGCTATTAAATGTGGTGCAAAAGTGAGCAATAATATGTTTACAACCAGAAGAGAAACATTATGTCCCTAGTCATCCAAGAGACCTATCGTGGCTGGGATATTACGGTCCGGTGTAGCCACATCTCGAGCAAAGTAAATCATCCGTCTCGATACGCCGCAGTCGCGTTAGCAGAACTTCAACCCACAGAAAACCCGGCCGAATGGGTCGATCCCCGCATACAGGTGCTCAGTACAGGCGGACGTAGCTTTTCGACCGGTGACTTATGCATAGAGACCTTATTAGTGGAGGCGAGGCAGCTTATCGATGCACTTAGAAAATAGAATTTGTAGAATTTGCGGCGCGGTAGCAAGACCAGCACACCCAAGCAGGCTGCGCCACCCGCAATACCTGCAGCAGAACATCATGGACTAAGCCCGGTATATGCCTGGCGAGTCATGTAGAAGCTCGCTAACGTTGCGTGTCGTCTCGAAGAAGAAGCTAGCGCCGAACACAGTGGAGAATGACCTGACCAGCATCCACTGGATGCCGTTTGCCCAGCCAGGCGCGCGAATGTGCTGAGATCAGCCAGTCGAGGACGGCAGTGCAGATAGGCAAGCGAATTGGAAACGAGCTATTGGTCAAGACTTTCATCTCGTGGCCACCTCAACTACAACAGCTGGCCGCAGTGGAGCTGCAGCAGCGAACGAGATGCTAAAACGGTTGGAGGATGTCGAATCGATGAAACAAACTCCCAAGTGCTCGGCGAGTCCACCCAGCAATTACACAGCGCATGCCTAAATTGCCTCAGTCAGACAACACTTTACTTTGTCTGTGTTGCATCGCATTATTGCATTGGCAACCTTTTTCAAATGCGATCTGTAGCCCGCTCAAATCCCTGGAGACACCGATGACACTGACCGAGTTATTCGAATTCATCAGAGCACATCCCTTGATTCCAATCATTGGTGGGTTGGCGGCGGCAGCAACAGCAGGCTGGCAAGTAAATGTGGCAGTGAACGCCCCAGCAATGACGGAATACGTGGATATCAAGAAAGCGTACAGCGATTGTAGATTGGCGCCGCAGTGCGCAAGCAGAGATAGCACAAAAATATCTCCAGCAACTTTATCACCGGGGAACGAAATAGTATTTATTACCAAGATTTTAGCCAGTGAAGTTATGATGCAGAGACCTAAGCAGGCCATAGATCCGGCATGGGACTTACACTGTACGCACTCGGCAGAGCGTGAACTGAAAGGGCTAGGATTTGTCCTTCACGACCTTGAAAATGAGAACGCAGTGCGAGGTGAATTCAACCATGTTCACTTGGGCGTCCTATGTAAATCGGTCTTCAACGTTGCTGTAATTTATGGGTCTGCGGCAAAAAAAGAGCAAGAACAGCTAAGAGTCTATTCTCACGCACTCCAATCTAGACTAGGAAATCGAATCGGCGGCCTTTTATCGGAAAAATAGCCTTCGCTGTTGGAGACAAAATCGCCAGTGTTGATCCGCGACCTAGCGCCCGAGCCCCAGCCGTGTCTTGTAGGCGATGAAGCAATTGAGCGCTCGTCCGGACCACAGTTAACGATATGTAAGCGTACGTATTTCGCGGGGCGGCGAAGGCGGGGCGACCGCTCCAGCGACGCTGATCTCGCTGATGAAATCGTGAGGACCTGATCTGGTGTGACGGATCATTGCGCTCCTCGCTCGCTTAGAAAAATCCCGGAAGCGTATATGGTGACCGCGCAGTTGATCTGCACATGGACGCGAAACGAGGCCACGAAAAACAACCTTTAACCCAAATAGGTGATGTTTTTTTTATATTTCCACCATAGCATCGATGTTGGAAGGTCGTCCGGCGACACCTTTTGGGCAAGACTGATTTCGCTGAATGTGAAATGGTCAGGCCAGTATAAATTTTCGTTTAATTTTCGAAATCCAATAGCTCAATACGAAATAATCTCAGGGTCTATCATGAAAAAAATTGTTCCGCTTTTCTCCGTATTAATTTGTTTCAGTATTCTCGCAACCGCGCAGGAGAGCCCATTTACAGGAAAAATATCAGACATCAAACGCGATACAAATCTCTCGGTCTGGCAATCTAAACCAGTAGCGACCGACAACAGAGGGAATGAACAACGACTTTTATTAGGCACAACAAACGACACTTTTTTTTGCGCGCTATCGTCCAATAATTTTTATCGTCATGGCGACCCCAATAGGGGTGGGCTCATGTGTACCGTAATCGCCGAGGGAGCAAACTGGTACCTTATAGCTGGCGGCCCGACACATGATAAGGGAACCAAGCAGGGCGCGGCGAGCGCAACTTGCAGCGCGATTTGTCTAAAGTAAATCTTACGGAATGAGTCCGGTCCGATACATTAGTCCCCCTCTAACGCTTCGCACAGCGTCGATGCGAGCAGGGCCCGGGCGGTAACGGTGTGTGCGTCGCCACTTCAAGCCCATTGAAGATGTCCGACAACTTCTCACGACCTTATCCGCCCGGCACCGAGGCTGTAGGGCAGATGGGCGTGCTCACATACAGCACCGCCCCCACCCAAAACTTCTAAGGAAGGGATGGGCATTTGTGCTTCAATGTCGTCCGGCATCTTTAAAACGCCACCCGTTTTTGGCACCCAGACACCCTTCGGGTTATCGAGCACCAGGCTCTGCAGCTTATGAGACTTGCGGTTGTAGACCACGTTCCCGATATATTGTTCGCTCGTCAGGATGTGGGCGATGACCGGCGCCGTCCAGGGGCGTCTTGATTCGGAACGCACACCCGCCGCGTTCAATTCCCGGGCAATGGCTGTATCGCCAATGCCATCATGGACATACCTGGCGAAGATCGCGCCGGCGGCTTCGTCGACGCCGACATCATCCTGCAGCTGGCGGCGCGCCGGCGCTTCACCGGCCTGCTCGAGCAGATGGGCGCCGAGGTGGTCGAGCGCATCGGCGGCCCTGACAAATTTTTCGCGTTGCCGGGCCTGTCCACGACGCCTGACGACTGGAATGGATTTACACAATGAACGAACAATTTAGGATGCCGCGCGCGCTGGCGCACGACCTGCTCGGCGCCCTATTCAACGGGCCCAACCTGAACCCCGAGGGCTACGAGGCGCTGAAGCAGGACTTCGCGGCGCGGCTGCGCGCGCCGTTAGCGGCCGAGGCGCAAGCGGACCGCCCCGATCCCGAAGCCCTCGTCAAATCCATGCACGCGATCGCGTGCCAACTGATGAACGAGCAGGTCAACACAACGGACGATGATGGCCTGGACGAATTTCGTGCCGGCAAGATGGCCGGGATCATCCAACTGATCGGCGAGCTGATCAAGCACATTCGGCTGTCCACGACCACCCCACCAACCACTGGAGAATAAAAATGAATATGAGCGAAATGAAGGTCTTCATCCGGATGCCGGCGGTGATCGCCGCCACCGGGCTGTCGCGCAGCACGATCCTGCGCGCAGTGAAGGCGGGGACGTTTCCCCAGCCGATTCACATCGGGCCGCAAGCGGTGGCGTGGGACTCCGGCGCGGTCGCTCAATGGCAGTTGGACCGCATCGCCGCGAGCTCAAAAAGTTGCGCAGTGGTCCAACCAGATGCCAAGTAGTACCACTGGAGGCCGCGAAACTGTAGGGGTAATTGTAGGGGTAATTCTCGCGGACAAGAAAAAGGCCAATCCGAAGATTGGCCTATCTCTTTGATTCTATTGGTCGGGGCGAGAGGATTCGAACCTCCGACCCCGTGCACCCCATGCACGTACGCTACCAGGCTGCGCTACGCCCCGACGAATTCGCAATTATAGCAGCCGCTTTAAGTATTTGTCATGTTTGCTTTATGCCACAATCGCGTGGAATTCGTGCCCACATACGGCTAAGATATCCGCCATGCCAGAACCCGCGCCACCCCACCTGCTCGAACAAGCCGCCGCCCTCCTCGCCGACGCTGATATACTGATCATCGCCGCCGGCGCCGGCATGGGTGTGGACTCTGGTTTGCCGGATTTTCGCGGCAACCAGGGCTTCTGGCAGGCCTACCCCGCCCTCGCCCGCGCGCAAATGGCGTTCACCCGCGTCGCCTCGCCGGATACCTTCCGCGCCGATCCATCGCTGGCCTGGGGCTTTTACGGCCACCGCCTCAATCTGTACCGCGACACCGCGCCGCATGCCGGCTTCGCGATGCTCAAAGACTGGGGCGACCGCATGGACCATGGCTACGCTGTCTTCACCAGCAACGTCGACGGCCATTTTCAATGCGCCGGCTTCGACAAACGCCGCATCCATGAATGCCACGGTTCCATCCACCACCTGCAATGCCTGACGCCCTGCAACGGCGATATATGGCCCGCCGATGATTTCCAACCGGAGGTCGACAACGACGCCTGTCGCCTGCTGAACGCAGCTCCCACCTGCCCGCGCTGCGGCGCATTGGCGCGGCCGAACATTCTGATGTTCGGCGACTGGGGCTGGAACGAACGCCGCTCGGCGATGCAGGCGGCGCGTCTGCACGCGCTGATCGAAAAAGCGCAGCGGCCGCTGGTCGTGGAACTGGGCGCGGGCGTGGCGATACCGTCCGTGCGCCATTTCGGCCAGCGCGTGATCCAGCAGCACGGCGGCCGCATGATACGCATCAATCCGCGCGAGCCGCAGGTTGCCAGCGCGCGCGATGTCGGCCTGCCGATGGGCGCCCTGGCGGGCCTGGCCGCCATCGACGCCCTGCGCTAAACGATTTACACCAATTTGACGGCGATGCCGGACAGGCCGTCGACCTTGCCGGTCAGGGTCTGTCCACGCACCACGGCGCCAACGCCCTCCGGCGTGCCGCTGAATATCAGGTCGCCCGGCGCCAGCGCGAACAAGGTAGACAGATTGGCGATGGTTTCACTGATCGACCAGATCAAATGGTCGATGGTGGCCGACTGCCTGGTCACACCGTCGACGTCCAGCTGGATGGCGGCGTGGCCGATGTCGCCCGCCTCGGCCGCGCGGTGGATCACACCGATCGGCGCCGAGTAGTCGAAGGCTTTGCCGATTTCCCACGGCCGGCCGGCGTCGCGCATCTTGAACTGCAGATCGCGCCGCGTCATGTCCAGCCCCACCGCGTAACCGAAGATGTGCTGGGCCGCGTCTTCCACGGCGATGTCGCTGCCGCCCTTGCCGATGGCGACCACCAGTTCGCACTCGTAATGCAGGTTGCTGGTGACTTGAGGATACGGCAGCTCGACCACCTGCCCCGGCGGAACCGGCACCAGCGCCTGGGCGTCGTTGGGTTTGCAGAAGAAGAATGGTGGTTCGCGATCGGGGTCGTACCCCATCTCGCGCGCGTGCGCGGCGTAGTTGCGGCCGACGCAGTAGACGCGGCGAACCGGGAACAAGTCGGCAGTGCCGGCGACCGGCAGGCCGACGATGTCATGGGCGGGAATAACGTAGGAAGTCATGATGCTCCGATGGCTGGAATGGGAGATCAGACATGGTACAACAACAAAAACCGGCCTGCTTGGCCGGAAACACTACGAGACAAAATCGCTCAGCCGTATCAAGTCATCGATCAAGTCATCAACAGCGCGGTCATGGCGACGCGGAACGCTTCCGCCAGGCCGTCGCGATTCATGTCGGACCGGTTCAACGCGCGAATCGGCAAGCCCTGGAAGTACGAGATGATGGTGTCGATGCGCCCGTCGAGGAGCATGTCGTCCACCGGCAGATTGCGGCGCTCGCGTCCAGCCTTGACCAGCGCGCGCAACTGGGAGCGCGAGCTATCCTCGTGCACGCGCAGTTTGGCGGCGATCGCCGGATTGCGCGACGCCTCGGCGTACATCTCCAGCGGCACATGCCACGGCTGGGGATCGAGCGACTCGTCGATATGGCGGCGGGCGTCGTCGATCATCGCCTGCAGCGGATCGTCGCGCGTCTGCAGGTCGACCAGCAAGCCGGTGACATACTCGCTCTCGCGCTCGACGATGGCCATGATGATGGCATCCTTGCTGTCGAAGTAATTGTAGATATGGCCGGCACTCATGCCGGCCTGCTTGGAAATCTCGGACATGCTGGCGCCGTGAAAGCCGCTGCGCGCGAAGCATACGGCCGCCGCCTCCAGCACCTGGTTGCGGCGGTTCTGCGCACGTTCCGGGTCGGTGCGTCGTTTTGCGGGGGTAGTCATGGGTGTCCTTGGGTATCTCTCTATGCCTTGGGGCGGAACTGTGGCGACGCCGACCGGGTTTGTCAATCCACCCTTTGGTCGAACGCGGCGGACTCGCCGCAGCGGTGCATCACAAATGTGCGGCACCGCTGCCGCGACCCTGCCGCGCATCTGCGCAAGTTTAGCCGCGCGGCGGATTGCCTTGTTGTGCAACCTCAGGTTGCCAGCCGCCGCCGAGCACCTTGTACAGGTTGACGGCGTTGCTGGTCTGGTTCAGGCGCGTGCTGATCAAGCCTTGCTGGGCCGAATACAGCGCGCGCTGCGACACCAGCGCGTTCAGATAAGTGTCGGCGCCCTTGCGGTAGCGGGCGTCGTTGATCTTGAAGCTCTTCTCGGCCGCGTCGACCAGCGCCTGCTGCGACGCCAGGCGCTCGTCGATGGTGCCGCGCGTGGCCAGCGCATCGGCCACCTCGCGGAAGGCGACCTGGATCGCCTTCTCGTATTGCGCCACATAGATATCGCGGTCGGTCTTGGCGATGCTCAGATTGGCGCGATTGACGCCGCCATCGAAGATCGGCAGGTTGATCTGCGGTGCGAAGCTCCATGTGCCCGAACCGGATTTGAACAATCCGGACAGCTTGTTGCTCGCGCTGCCGCCCGACGCCGTCAGCGAAATGCTGGGGAAGAAGGCGGCGCGCGCCACGCCGATGTTGGCGTTGGCCGCGCGCAGCGTGCGCTCGGCCTGCTGCACGTCCGGACGGTTGCGCAGCAGGTCCGACGGCAGCCCGGACGGAATCGCGGCCAGTTGCGTGACCGGATTGAGTTCGTCGGCCGGCAGCAGGTCGGCCGGCACGGCGCCACCCACCAGCAGGTTCAACGCGTTCTGGTCCAGCGCCACCTGCGCGGTGTAGGTCGCAACGTCGTTGCGGGCCGACTGCACGCTGGTCTCGGCGTCGTACATGTCGACGCCGGAGGTCACACCGTTCTCGAAGCGCTTGCGGCTCAAATCGTAGGTGATCTGCTGGCTGCTCAAGGTTTCGGCAGCCAGCTTCAAACGCTGCTGGTCCGCCGTCAGGGTCAGATAGGCGTTGGCCACTTCGGCCACCAGGCTGATTTGCTGCGTGCGGCGCGCTTCCTCGGTACCGAGGTAGGTCTGCAGGCCCGCCTCGGAGGCGTTGCGCACCTTGCCGAAGAAGTCCAGCTCATACGACGGCATCGACAACCCGCCGCTGTACTGGCGCACGATCGCCGCCTCGCCGGTGCCGGTCATATTGGCCGGCGTGCGGGTGGCGTTCTGGCCAACACCCGCGTTCACCTTGGGCAGCAGCGCCGCCGTCTGGATGTTGTACTCGGCGCGGGCGCGCTCGATGTTGAGCGCCGAGACGCGCAGGTCGCGGTTGTTGGCCAGCGCCAGCTCGATCACTTTGCGCAGGCGCTCGTCGGAGAAGTACTCGCGCCACTGGATTTCGGACACCGGCTTGGCGTCGGCTGCCGCCGGCGGCAGGCCTTTATACGCTTCCCCGGTGGGCCAGGCCTGCCCCACCGGGGCGGCCGGACGCTCGTACACGGGCGCCAGGCTGCAACCGGCCAGCAGCGCCAGCGCGGCCATGGTGATGAAAGACTTATGCATGATTTTCATGATTAATGCGCCTCCACGTGCGAAGTGGGCGCCGGTGGCGTGGCCTTCTTCTTGCTGAAGAAGCCGCGCACCAGCACAAAGAACAGCGGTACAAAGAAGATACCCAGGAACGTCGACGTCAGCATCCCACCCAGCACGCCGATACCGATGGCGTTTTGGCTGCCCGAACCGGCGCCGCTGCTGATGGCCAGCGGCAGCACGCCCAGACCGAATGCGATTGACGTCATCAGAATCGGACGCAGACGCTGGCGCACCGCCTGCAAGGTCGCGTCACGCAGTTCCACGCCCTGCTCCTGCAGGTCCTTGGCGAATTCCACGATCAGGATCGCGTTTTTCGCCGCCAGGCCGACCACGGTCAGCAAGCCAACCTGGAAGTAGACGTCGTTCGACAATTTGAACAGGAACGTCGCCAGCACCGCGCCGACCACGCCCAGCGGCACGATCAGCAACACCGAGAACGGAATCGACCAGCTTTCATACAGCGCGGCCAGGCACAGGAACACGATCAGGATCGAGATGCCGTACAGCGCCACGGTTTGCGAGCCGGAGTCGCGCTCTTCCAGCGACAGGCCTGTCCACTCGTAGCCGATACCCGGCGGCAGCTTGGCAGCCAGGGCTTCCATTTCGGCCATCGCGGTGCCGGAGCTCTGGCCCGGCGCCGGGGCGCCCAGGATCTCGCTCGACGCCAGACCGTTGTAACGCTCCAGGCGCGGCGAGGCGTAAATCCACTCGCCGGTCGAGAAGGCCGAGAAAGGCACCATTTCGCCGTCGGCGTTACGGACGAACCATTTCTTCAGGTCTTCCGGCACGCTGCGCGCTTCGGCCTGGCCCTGCAGATACACCTTCTTGACACGGCCACGATCGACAAAGTCGTTGACGTAAGCACTACCCCAGGCGTTACTGAGCACCTGGTTGACGTTGGCCACGGTCAGGCCCAGCGCGATGGCTTTTTGCTGGTCGACGGTGATCTTGTACTGCGGCGTGTCTTCCTGGCCGTTCGGACGTACGCCGACCAGCACCTTGCTCTGCGAGGCCATGCCCAGCATCTGGTTACGCGCGGCCATCAGGGCCTCGTGACCGACACCGCCGGTGTCCTGCAGCTGCAAATCGAAGCCGGACGCGTTACCCAGCTCCAGCACCGCAGGCGGGGCGAAGGCAAACACCATCGCGTCCTTGATCTGCGAGAACGCACCCATGGCGCGGCCGACGATCGCGTTGACGGCATGGTCCTTGCCTTTACGCTCGGACCAGTCCTTCATGCGGACGAAGGCGATACCGGTGTTCTGGCCGTTACCGGCGAAACTGAAGCCGGCCACCGCGAACACCGAAGCCACGGAGTCCTTCTCGTTGTTGATGAAGTGCTGTTCGACCTTTTCGATCACCTTGAGCGTGCGCTCCTGGGTGGCGCCGGTCGGCAGCTGGATCTGCGTGAACAGCACGCCCTGGTCTTCTTCCGGCAGGAAGGAGGTTGGCAAGCGCATGAACACGAAGGCCAGCACGCCGAGGATCAGCGCGTACACCACCAGCGAACGGCCGCCACGGTTCAGGATCTTGCCGACGAAGCCTTCATACTTATGGCTGCTCTTTTCAAACGTGCGGTTGAACCAGCCGAAGAAACCGGTGTTGATCGCGGTGTGGCCCTTCTCCACCGGCTTGAGCAAGGTGGCGCACAGCGCCGGTGTAAACACCATCGCGACGATCACCGACAGCACCATCGCCGAGACGATCGTGATCGAGAACTGGCGGTAAATCACGCCGGTGGAGCCGCCGAAGAAGGCCATCGGCACGAACACCGCCGACAACACCATCGCGATACCGACCAGCGCACCGCTGATCTGCGTCATCGATTTGCGCGTCGCCTCGAGCGGCGACAAGCCCTCCTCGGTCATCACCCGCTCGACGTTTTCCACCACGACGATGGCGTCATCGACCAGCAAGCCGATCGCCAGCACCACCGCGAACATCGTCAGTGTATTGATCGAATACCCGAGCACAGACAGGATGGCGAAAGTCCCCAGCAGCACGACCGGCACGGCCATGGTCGGGATCAGCGTGGCGCGGAAGTTTTGCAGGAACAGATACATCACAAGGAACACCAGCACGATCGCCTCGACCAGGGTCTTGACGACTTCCTCGATCGAGATCTTGACGAACGGCGTGGTGTCGAAGGCGACGACCGCCTTCATCCCGGTCGGGAACAGCTTTTCCAGTTCCGCGACCTTGGCCTTGACGGCGGTGGCGGTATCGAGCGCGTTGGCGCCGGTGGCCAGCTTGATGGCCATACCGGTGGCGGCGTTGCCGTTGTAGCGCGACAGCACGGCGTAGTTCTCGCTGCCCAACTCCATGCGGGCGACGTCGCGCAGGTGCACGGTGGCGCCGGTGGCGGAGGTTTTCAGCAGAATCTCGCCGAACTGCTCGGCCGTTTGCAACCGGCTTTGCGCGGTCACGGTGGCATTGAGCTGCTGGCCCTTGGCGGCCGGCAGGCCACCCAGTTCACCGGCGGAGACCTCGGTGTTTTGCGCGGTGACGGCGGCGGTGACATCGGCCGGCGTCAGTTGATAGCTTTGCAGCTTGGCCGGGTCGAGCCAGATGCGCATGGCGTACTGCGAACCGAAGGCGGTGACATCGCCCACGCCTTCGACGCGGCTGATCGGATCGATGACGTTGGCGGCCACATAGTCGCCCAGGTCGGCCTGCTTCATGCTGCCGTCCTCGGAGATAAAGCCGAGCACCATCATGAAGTTCTTGGTGGCCTTGCTGACCACCAGGCCCTGTTGGGTGACGGCGGCCGGCAGCAGCGGCGTTGCCAGTTGCAGCTTGTTCTGCACCTGCACCTGCGCGATGTCGGGATTGGTGCCGCTGCGGAAGGTCAGCGTGATGCTGATGCCGCCGGTCGAATCGCTCGACGAGTTCATGTAGCGCAGGCCGTCGATACCCTTCATCTTTTGTTCGATGACCTGGGTGACGGCGTTTTCCACGGTTTTAGCCGAGGCGCCAGGGTAGGAACCGGAGATCGAGATCGATGGCGGCGCGATGCTCGGGTACTGCGCGATCGGCAGTCCCATGATCGCGAGTACCCCGCCAAGCATGATCACAATCGCGATCACCCAGGCAAAAATGGGGCGGTCAATAAAGAAGCGTGACATTAGCTGACTCCTGTCTTAGTGCGCGCTGTTGGCGGCAGGCGTGGCGGCTGCGGCGGCTGCCGGAGCGCCCGGCGCGGCGGCGGGAGCGGCAGCGGCCACTTTGGCCGGCGCGCCCGGTTTGACTTTTTGCAGGCCTTCGACGATCAGCAGGTCGCCGGCGGCCAGGCCGGATTTGACCAGCCATTTGTCGCCCTGGGTGCCGCTGGTGACAAGGATGCGCTGCTCGACCTTGCCCTGCGGGTTGAGCACCAGCGCGGTGGCCTGGCCCTTCTGGTTGCGGCTCACGCCCTGCTGCGGCACGGCGATAGCCTGCTCGTTGACGCCGGCTTCCACCACCGCGCGCACGAACATGCCCGGCAACAGGTCATTTTTAGGATTCGGGAACAAGGCGCGCAGCACGACGTTGCCGGTGCTGGTGTCCACCGAGACGCCGGCAAATTGCAGCTTGCCTTCCTGCGCGTACTTGCTGCCGTCGGCCAGCATCAAGGTGACCTTGGCCTGGCCGGATTGTTTGAGGTTACCGCTTTCCATATCGCGTTTGAGGCGCAGCAGGTCCTCGCTCGATTGCGTGATGTCGACGTAGATCGGGTCGAGCTGCTGCACGGTGGTCAGCGGGTCGGTCTGGTTGGCGGTCACCAGCGCGCCCGGCGTCACCGTCGAACGGCTGATACGGCCGCTGATCGGCGCGTACACGTGGGTGTAGCGCAGATTAATCTGCGCCTCTTCCAGCGCGGCGGCGGCCGATTCCACATCGGCCTTGGCCTGGGCGTCGGCGGCGACGGCGTCCTCGTAATCCTGGCGGCTGACGCCTTCGATGGCGACCAGCTCTTTATAGCGTGACACTTTCGGACCGCTGGTCAGCACGCTGGCCTTGGCCTTGGCCAGGGCCGCCTTGGCCGAGTTGACGCTGGCCTGGTACAACGACGGGTCGATCTGATAGAGGGGCGTGCCGGCCTTGACGTCGGCGCCCTCGACGAACAGGCGTTTTTGTATCAGTCCGTTGACCTGCGGGCGCACTTCAGCCACCTGGAAGGCGGCGGTGCGGCCCGGCAGTTCGGTCGTGATTTGCAGCGCCTGGGGCGCCACCTTATAAACGCCCACTTCCGCCACCTGCGCTTGAGGTGCTGCGGGCGTGGATTTGGAGCAACCGGCTACCAGCGCGGTTGCGGTGATCAGGGCTGCGACCCCGGCCGTCCGCAGGGACGGTTTGCAGAAAAGAGCTTCCATAGCGTGGGACTTTCTGTAGAAATTTATGAGCACAAGCCATAGAATGAACGATCATTCTAATTATGTCAAGCGGGCATTTAATTATGCAGGGCAACTTTAAGAGACATTTAAGAAAGCCCGGGTCGACGAATGTTGTTATGAAAAGGAAATTTGTCTATAACAACGGCAGCGACGCGACTATCGGGTGCTACAATAAAATTACTTTCTTTCAGTTATCTTTTTAGGCCCGAAGCGCGGCCGCAAACATGCCGTCATGACCACGCAGCCCACCCACCGCACGGCTCGCCCCCGGCTCACCACGCTGGTGACGGCGGGGGTCAGCGCCACGGTGCTGCTGACCGTGCTCTCGCTGCTGGTCCTGGTCGACCATTTCGCCTTCAACTACGCCGAGCGCGAAGCCGGTCAGCGCCTGCAACAGCTGTCGTGGCAAACGCGCGACGCCCTCAACCGCGTGGTGCAAAAAGCCGTCGGCGACGTCCAGCTGCTGACCGATCTGCCGCAGGTGCGCGACGCCCACTCGCCGGCCGAGGTGCGGGCGGTGCTCGAGAGCGTGCAAAAGGCATTCCCCGACTACGCCTGGATCGGCCTGGCCGAACCGGACGGGCGCGTCTACGCCGCCACCCAGGGCATGCTCGAAGGCGTCGATGTCAGCGCACGCGACTGGTTCGCGGGCGGACGGGACAAATTGTTTGCCGGCGACTTCCACCCTGCCACCCTGCTCGGTACGAAATTGCCGGCCAGTGCAGACCCTTGGCGCTTTGTCGACGCCGCCGGCCCCGTGACCGGCGTCAATGGCCAAGTGCGCGGCGTGCTGTGCGTGCACATGAGCTGGGGCTGGGCGCGGCGCATGGCGCACACCATCGTGGCGCCGGCCGACCAGGCTTACGCGGCCGACATCTTCGTGGTGCGCGCCGACGGCGCCATCATCCTCGGCCCCAAAGGCATGGAGGAGCGCAAGCTGGTCAGCGAGAGCTTGACGCGCGCGCGCAGCGGCGCCACCGGCGCGGTCAGGGAAACCTGGGCCGACGGCCGCAGCTACCTGAGCGGCTACTCGCAGACCGGCAAGGCGGGCGATTCGGCCACGCTGACGTGGGCGGTGATCGTGCGCCAGCCCGAGGAAGTGGCGCTGGCCTCGGCGCGGGCGCTGGAGCGCCGCATCCTGCTGCTGGGCGCCATCCTCGGGATCGCGATGGCGGGCGCGGCTGCCATCATCGGCCGCCGCTACACCCGCCCGCTCAACGCGCTCAGCCGCAATATCGAATTACGCTCGGCGGCGCCGCCCGGCGCCGCCGGCCTGCCGCAAATCGTCCAGGTCGACAGCTTCCACGAAGTCCAGGTGCTGTCGAGCGCCCTGGCGCGCATGGTCGACAACGAACAGGCCAACCTGGCCGCGCTGCGCGCGCTCAACGAAAAGCTCGAATCGACGGTTGCCGAGCGCA
Source organism: Duganella sp. AC917 (assembly GCF_979258245.1). Classification (NCBI taxonomy): domain Bacteria; kingdom Pseudomonadati; phylum Pseudomonadota; class Betaproteobacteria; order Burkholderiales; family Oxalobacteraceae; genus Duganella; species Duganella sp. AC917. Next base: position 328,402 of record NZ_OZ409848.1, on the reverse strand, counting down.
CCCGCGAGATCGCCCACAAGGCGCTGCAGCTCGAACGCGCGCTGGCGCAGGAGCATAGCGCGCAATTGCTGCTGCAGGAACGGGCGGCCGAGCTGCGCGCCATCCTCGACAACGCCCACGACGCCTTTATCGCACTCGATCCGGGCGGCGTGGTGCTGGACTGGAACCGCCAGGCCGAAAAGCTGCTGGGCTGGACACGCGCCGAGGTGATCGGCCAGCCGCTGGCGGCGATGGTGCTGCCGCCGCTGCTGCGCCGCGCCTACGAGCGCGACATGCGCCAGCTGGCCGAGGCCCACGCCCGGTCGCAGGCCGACGGCGGCGCGGCCCGCGACACCGCCGTGCTCAGCCGCCGCGTCGAACTCACACTGCACAACCGCGACTGCCAGGAACTGCCGGTCGAGATCTCGCTGGCGTACGTGCCGCGTCGTGGCGGCCACCTGTTCATCGCCTTCCTGCACGACATCAGCGAGCGCAAAAAACTGTTCGCGTCGATGGAGCAGATGGCGTTGCGCGACACCCTCACCGGCCTGCCCAACCGCCGCGCGCTGCTGCAAACGCTGGCCGAGGCGCTGCAGCGCGCGCACCGCCAGCGCCAGTGTTGCGCCGTCTACTTCCTCGACCTCGACCGCTTCAAGCAGATCAACGACCGCTACGGCCACGAGGAAGGCGACGAACTGCTGCGCCAGTTCGCCGAACGGGTGCGCCAGACGGTGCGCAAGACCGACACCGTCGGCCGCCTGGCCGGGGACGAGTTCATCGTCATCGTCGAAATGCTGCATTGCGAAGCGGACGCCCGCGAGGCCGCGGACAAACTGCTGGCGGCGCTGCGTCGGCCGTACCCCCTCAAGACCGTCACCGTGCAGCTTGGCGCCAGCATCGGCATCGCCGTCCACCATCCGGACGACCCGCAGGATATCGAAATGCTACTCGGCCGGGCCGACCGCGCCATGTATGTCGACAAGCAGCAAGGCAAGCAGCGGATGGCGCGCCGCTAGTCCTGCGCCGATATGTTCGCTAGCGAACGTAAATTACATATTGAAAATCCTTGTTACCCCATTTCCGGTAATATTTACGCTATCGAGCCAGCGTCTTTCGCCCGCCGGCGCCCACTAAGATTCCGGAACGCCCATGCAAGCACAAAATAGCGACACGACCCATTTTCTCAGCTCCGGCGTGCCCGGCCTGGACGCCGTCCTGGCCGGCGGCCTGACGCGCGACCGCCTGTATTTGGTTGAAGGCGAGCCGGGCACCGGCAAGACCACCTTGGCGCTGCAATTCCTTAACGAAGGCGCGCGCCAGGGCGAGGCCGTGCTCTACATCACGCTGGCCGAAACGGCCGTCGAGCTGCGCAGCGTGGCGCAGTCGCACGGCTGGGACATGAGCGGGATCGTGGTCGAGGAGATCATCCCCAACGAAAACGCGCTCGATCCTGACCAGCAGTACACCATCTTCCATCCGTCGGAGATCGAGCTGGGCTCGACCACGCAGCGCATCGTCGGGGCGATCGAAAAGTACAAGCCGCGCCGCGTGGTGCTCGATTCGCTGTCGGAGTTGCAGCTGCTGGCCGAGAGCCCGCTGCGCTACCGGCGCCAGGTGCTGGCACTCAAGCAGTACCTGACCAGCCGCTCGTGCACCACCATTTTCCTCGACGACCGCACCGCCCTGTCGACCGACCTGCAGGTGCGCAGCGTGGCGCACGCCGTGCTGACCCTGGAGCTGGCCGACCAGGCCTATGGCGCCGAGCGCCGCCGCGTGCGCGTGGTCAAGTACCGCGGCATCGCTTTCCACGGCGGCGCCCACGACTATAAAATCGTCAAGGGCGGCCTGCACGTCTACCCGCGCCTGGTGGCGGCCGGCACGCGTGTCGAAAGCCAGCGGCGCCAGCTCTCGAGCGGGCTGCCGGAGCTGGACCAGCTGATCGGCGGCGGCCTCGAAGAAGGCATGAGCACCTTGATTTCGGGCCCGCCGGGCACCGGCAAATCGTCGCTGGCGGCGCAGTTCATTTACGCGGCCGCCCAGCGCGGCGAGGCCAGCGCGATGTTCCTGTTCGAGGAGGCGCGCAACAACCTGCTCAACCGCAGCAGCAACCTCGGCATGGACCTCTCCGGCGCCATCGACAAGGGCCTGCTGACGGTGCAGCAGATCGACCCGGCCGAACTGGCCCCGGGCCAGTTCTCGCACGCAATCGTCGAGGCGGTCGAGCGCGGCGTGCGCGTCGTCGTCATCGACAGCCTCAACGGCTATCTGAACGCTGTGCCCGACGAGCGCTTCCTGACCATCTACCTGCACGAGCTGCTGACCTATCTGGGCCAGCGCGGCGTGGTCAGCATCATCGTTGGCGTCCAGCAGGGCATGATCGGCACCGGCATGACCACCTCGGTCGACGCCAGCTACATCGCCGACAACGTCATCATGCTGCGCTACTTCGAGGCGGCCGGCGAGGTGCAGCAGGCGATCTCCGTGTTCAAGAAGCGCGGCAGCGCGCACGAGCGCACCATCCGTCGCTTCCAGGTAAATGCGGGCGGCATCAAGGTTGGCGCGGTGCTGAAGAATTTCCACGGCATCCTGACCGGCGTGCCGACCTACACCGGCGACGTCGACGGCCATCACAATCCCGTCGACGGCCTCCATGGCTGACACCATGGAAACGCGCATCCTCATTCACGCGCCGATCGGTCAGGACGGGCCGCTCGCGGCCAAGGTGCTGGCGATGGCGCAGATCGACAGTCACGTCTGCCCCACCCTGGCCGATCTGGCCGCGCAGCTGGAGCTGGGCGCGGGCGCGGTGCTGACGGTCGAGGAGGCGCTGGCGCCGGGCGGCTTCAAGCTGCTGCGCGACTGGGTCGCGCGCCAGCCCGACTGGTCCGATTTGCCGATCGTGCTGCTGACCCATCGCGGCGCCGATTCGCAAACGGTGCGCCAGGCGGTGGCCGGACTGGGCAACCTGAATCTCATCGAACGGCCGGTGCGCACGCTGACGTTGATCACCGCGCTGCACTCGACGTTGCGGGCCCGCAACAAGCAATACCAGGTGAGGGAGGCGGCGCGGCGCAAGGACGAGTTCCTCGCCAGTCTGGGTCACGAATTGCGCAATCCGCTGGCGCCGATCCGCACCTCGGTGTCGCTGTTGACGCACCTGTATCCGGACGCCGCGCCGGTGGCGCGCATCCGCGACATGGTCGAGCGCCAGGTGCGCCTGCTCACGCGGCTGGTCGACGACCTGCTCGACGTCGCCCGCATCACCAGCGGCAAGATCAAGCTGCAGCGCCAGCTGGTTACCCTGTCGTCGGTGATGAACCACGTTAGCGAATTGTGCGCGCAGGCGGCCAGCGCCAAGCGCATCCACGTGGCCTGGCAGCTGCCGAGCAGCGAGATCATGCTCAACGCCGACTACGCGCGCGTGGTGCAAATCTTCGCCAACATCCTGTCGAACGCGATCAAGTTCACGCCGCAGGGCGGCAGCGTGGTGGTGCGCGCTGTGGTCGAGGGCCAAAACCTGACCGTCTCGCTGCGCGACAACGGCATCGGCCTGGAGCCCGAAGCGATCCAGCGCATCTTCCGCATGTTCGAACAAAGCGACACCGTGGTGGGCCAGTTCTCCAGCGGCTTGGGCATCGGATTGAGCCTGTCGCGCCAGTTCGCCGAGATGCACGGCGGGACGGTGGAAGCGTATAGCGCGGGGACCGGCCAGGGTAGCGAATTTATCATCCATCTACCGGTGGTCAACGACAGCGGCGCGCGCGAGCCGGTGCCGCTGGCCTCCCCGGCCGCAGCGGCCGATGGCCGCAAGATGAAGGTACTGGTGGTCGACGACAACACCGACGCCGCCGATTCGCTGGCGGCGCTGCTGGAGATCGACGGTTTCGACGTGCGCGCGGTGTACGACGGCGCGTCGGCCGTGGCCATGACCGCCGAGAGCCAGCCGGACATGATCATCATGGACCTGGGCATGCCCGGCATGGACGGCTATGAGACGGCGCGCGCGATCCGCCAGCGTCCCGGCGCCGAACGGATTTTGATGCTGGCGCTGACCGGCTGGGGCCAGAGCGACGCCCGCCGCCGCACGGTGGAAGCGGGCTTCGACCACCACCTGGTCAAGCCGGTGGAACTGGAACAGATTATCCGCCTGGCGGGCGCGCGCCAGAACCGCGAGCAGGTGCAGGCGGCGCGCTGACCTTATTGCGGCGGCTTGATACTACAGCGGCTTGACGTTGATCGTCGCGCCTTGCAGATACAGGGCATTGGTCGATTCGAAGCCCGAATCGGTGCCCAGCACGATCCAGAACTTGCCATCCTTGTCGGCCTGCAGCTCGACCGCCTCGTCCGACTTGCGCTCCTGCGTGGCCCACTTGCCGCCGCCGCATCCCAGGCCCTCGCCGCCCTGCAAGCCAATCACCTTGCCCTGGCGTCCGGATTCGGCCTGGTTGCCGCGCTCGAGGTTCAGGCGCAATTCGTCGTTGGCCTGCTTGACCACTTTCGGCTCGTCGGCGCTGGCCGCGACCACCATCCACATGCTCTCGCCGCGCGAACCGCCAACGCCCAGGCAACCGGTGCCCGCGTCGGTCGCGTAGCGCATCGCGAACGTCACCGCATATTTCGCGCCCGGCACGAAGCCGGTGACCTGGCGCTTGACGAAGGTCATCACATCATCGCTCTTGTTGGTCGAGATCAGGTAGTAGCCCTTGCCCGTCAGCGGCGCCGGCAGGTCCTTCCATGCGGCGGCCACGTCCACCGGTTTGGTTTCGGCGGTGAAATCGGCGACGTCGGCGCTCCAGCCATCGATGCCGGCGTTGAAATCCACCGTGATGACCGAAGCGACAGGCTTGGGCGGCGCGACCGGCTCGGCCGGCTTGGCCGGACCGACGATGACATCGGTGCCGCCGCCGCAGGCGCCAAGTGCGAGCACGCCGGCCAGCGTCAGCAAAGACACGATTTTATTTTTCTTGAACATTATTTTCCCCTAGTTTTTAGATGACACCCTCGTCAGGTGCCGCCGTGCAGTCTACGGAAAACTTGTCAATTTGGATCAGCAATTTGTAACGACTAGTAAGTTACAATTTATAACCTCTCAATCCCTGATTTTTTGGTAGTGGCGTGTTTTTTTGTTGACTCTCACGCGGCGTGATCCCGCACAATCGGGGTGTTAATGAACGGGGAATATATGAGACAGACTATCAAACAGGTGGCCAACGCATCGGGCATCAGCGTGCGGGCGCTGCATCACTATGATGAGATCGGACTGCTGAAGCCGGAGATCGGGCCGAACGGCTATCGCTACTACGGCCAGCAGGAGCTGCTGCGCCTCCAGCGCATCCTGTTCTACCGCGAACTGGGTATCGCACTGGCGGAAATCCGCCGCATGCTCGACGATCCGGCCTTCAACACGCGCGCCGCCCTCGTCGAGTTGCGCCAGCGCGTGGAGGCGGAGATCGACCGCCGCCGCGATCTGGCGCGCACCATCGACCGCACGCTGGCATCGATCGACGCCGGCAAACCCTTGAACGTTCAGCGCCTGTTCGACGGCGTCTCACCGGAAAAACAGGCGGCGTGGGAGGCCGAACTGACGCACCGCTACGGCGACCCCGCCACCGAGGCGATCCGGCAGTCGCGCGATGCGCACGCGGCGCTCTCCCCCGCCGGCATGATCGACTTCAAGGCCGAAATCGACGCCATCCATGCGCGCTTCGTGACGCTGCTCGGACAGGGACTTCAGCCCGACGCCGACGAAGTCCAGGTGGAGACCGCGCGGCACTACCGCTGGGTGAGCCGGTCCTGGCGGCCGGACGCCGATGCCTACGCGGCGCTGGGCGCGCTGTACATCGACCATAATGAATTCCGTGGCATGTACGACGCGTTGCATCCCCGGCTGGCGCCTTTCCTGGCCGACGCGATGGCCATCTATGCGCAACAAATGCGCGGCGCGGGGCAAGCGTGAAGCGGCGACGCTTCCTGATACTTTCAATGATCGGAACAATCACCATGTCCAACCGCAGCGCGGGCGCCGTCCCGCAGGAACAAGACGTTTCCGTCACCGTCGCCGGCGTCAGGATCGCCTGCCGGTTCACGCCACCCGATGGCGACGCCGTGGGCGGGGTGTTGATCGTTCCCGGTTCGTTGTTCAGCGACGTCGATGGAAATTATCCGACCATGAATATGCGCCCGCATGCCTATGCCGATCTGGCCAGGCACCTGAGCGCGCGCGGCTTCGCGGTGCTGCGCATGGCCAAGATCGGCCCCGGCACCGGCTCGCAGACGATCAATCCCATGCTGGCCGGCGCCCATGTCGATTTCCTGACGCGGGTAACGGTGGCCGCCGCCGGCCTGGCGCTGCTGCGCGCCACCGTGGACGCGCGGCCGGTCATCGTCGCCGGCCATAGCGAGGGCGCAGTGGTGGCCTCCCTGCTCGCCGGCGGCGCGGACGCGAAGGCGATCGATGGCGTAGTGAGTTTATCCGGGCCGGCGTTGCCGATTTTTGCCGTCATGCGCGAGCAGATCGCGGCGATGGCGCCGGTCGGCATAGCGCCCGACATGACGCTGTTCGACCGCACGGTGGCCGCGCTCCGCGCCGGCAATGCGCCGCCCCCGGAGGCCGCGCGCGATCAGACCACCGCGATGCTGGCGTCGATGCCCGCCATGGGACACGCATATCTGCGCAGCGCCGACCGGGTGGACCCGGTGGCGGCGCTGGCAAAGGTGCGCCAGCCGGTATTGATCGTGCAGGGCGGAAGGGATGCGTCAGTGCCGCCAGACCACGCCAAGGCACTGCAAGCGGGGCGCGCGGCGCTGCCGACCGAGGTGGAGCTCTTCCCGGCGCTGAACCATTTCTATAAGAGGACGCCCCCAGGCCTGCCACCGATGCAATCGATGATGCTGGGGACGGAAAGCGACACGGCGGTGGCCGACGCCATCGCCAGCTGGGCGCGCCGATTGCCTGCTGCGGGTTGATCCGCCTTACTTCCAGTCGCCCCGCAAATCGAGCACCTGCTTCTGCAAGCCCTCGGGCGTTACATCATGCGGCGGTACCGGCAGGCCGACTGCCAGCGCCAGCCTCGAACGCAAGCCGTTGCGGAACGCCCGCTGGAACACGTTTTCGCCATTGCGGCTTAGCAGATGTCCCCACAGTCCGCGCAGCGCCATCGGAATCACCGGCACCTTCGAGCGCTCGATGATCTTGGCGATGCCACCCTTGAACTGGTTGATCTCCCCATCATGCGTCAAGCGTCCCTCGGGGAAGATACACACCAGATCCCCCTCATGCAGCGCCTGCGCGATATCGATGTACGCCTTCTCCATCAGCCACGGGTCTTCCTTGGCCGGCGCGATCGGAATCGCGCGCGCCGTGCGGAATATCCATCCCAACAGCGGCAGCTTGAAAATACGATGATCCATCACGAAGCGGATCGGACGCGGGCTGGCCGCGCCGATAACAATGGCGTCGACATAGCTGACATGATTACAAACCAGCACCGCGGCGCCCTCGGTTGGAATGCGCTCGGCGTCGATGGTGCGCACGCGGTGCACGGTGTGGATCAGCATCCAGGCCAGGAATCGCATCAGGAATTCCGGCACCAGCGAGAAGATGTAGATCGCCACCAGCGCGTTGAGCAGCGCCGTCACCAGGAACAGCTGCGGAATCGTGAACCCCTGGCCCAGCAGCACGATGGCCAGGCCGGCCGCCGCCACCATGAACAGCGCGTTGAGGATGTTCATGCCGGCGATGGTGCGCGAAATGTGCTGGGGATCGCAGCGGGTCTGGATCAGCGCGAACAGCGGCACGATGAACAGGCCGCCGAACAGGCCGATCATCAGGATGTCGAACAGGATGCGCCACATGCCATGCTGCGCCAGCAGCGCGATCGCGTCCAGGTGCGGGCCGGCCGTCAATGCGGCGACGCCGCTGCCGTAGGCCAGGCTGGCGAAATACAGGTCCACGCCGAAGATGGTCAGCCCGATGGCGCCGAACGGCACCAAGCCGATTTCCACCTTGCGGCCGGACAGGCGCTCGCACAGCAGCGAGCCGCTGCCCACGCCCAGCGAGAACACCGTCAGCAGCAGCACGAAGGCGCTATGGTCGCCGTGCAGATAATCTTTGGCGAACACCGGAAACTGCGACAGCACCAGCGCGCCGTAGAACCAGAACCACGAGTTGCCAAGCATGGACAGGAACACGGTGCGGTTCTTGCGCGAGAAATTGATATTGCGGAGCGATTCGGTGACGAAGTTCCAGTTGATCTTCAGGTCCGGCACCGGCGCCGGCGAGCTGGGAATGCGGTACGCTGCGATCAATCCCAGCACCGCGAACAAGATGGTGCCTCCCGCTTCCAGCATGATCCCGTGGGGCTGCTGCACCACCAGGACGGCGCCGAGGATCTCGCCCAGCAGGATGCCGACAAAGGTGCCCATCTCGGTCACGCCGTTGCCGCCGACGAGTTCCTCCGGCTTGAGCTGCTGCGGCAGATAGGCGTATTTGACGGGGCCAAACAGCGTCGAGTGGATGCCCATGCCGACCACGCCGAGCACCAGCAGCCAAAGGGTATGCGTCAGCCAGCCCACGCCCGCCACCAGCATGATGGCCAGCTCCAGCCACTTGATGAAGCGCGTCAGCCGGGCCTTGTCGAACTTGTCGGCCAGCTGGCCGGCGGTGGCGGAAAACAGCACGAACGGCAGGATGAACAGGCCGGGTATCAGATTGGTGACCAGCGACGGCGACATGGTGGTCCAACTGAGCGCGTCGAAAGTGATGATGACGATCAGCGCGGTCTTGAACAGATTGTCGTTGAACGCGCCAAGGAACTGGGTCCAGAAGAACGGCGCGAAGCGGCGTTGCGTCAACAGGGAAAACTGATTGGGCTGGCTCATATCGTGCAAATCCTTGCTAACTGGAAATTCCGGAAAGATTGAGCGGATTATAACCGCATGCCGGCCCGTCTCGGCATGCAGTGATGGAAGTAAGTGGTGAGGCAGATCAAACAGCGCGTGCGCCGATGTCCATGCCTATATTCCAGACCTTGATCGCTACCTATGCCGCCTGCCGCGCCATGTCCTGTTTGACCGTGATCGCGCGCAGCGACCAGACGCTGTGCGGATCGCCGTGCAGGCCGCGCCGCAGCACCGCGCGCGCCATCTTCCAGTACAAGGCGGCCGCCAGCAACGCCACGATCGCCACGCCGACGGTGACGCCGTCGCCGTGCATCAGCGCCAGCAGCGGATTGATGCCGGTGGCGATCCAGTGCGACAGCGGAATGGCCAGGGTCAGCACCGCGCACGCGGTCAGCAGCTCGTACGCCGCGCGCGCCGGCGGCCGCGCGAAGGCCCACGCCACCGCCAGCCAGAACACAGCATAGTAGCCGCGCGACTCCCACAACGGCAGCTGGCCGGGCGCGGCCGGCGCCAGCTTGTTAATCACGAACATGGCCGAGACGCCGGCCACGCAGCCCAGGCACACGCCAAGCGTGGCTTGCGCCATCAGCCGTCCGCTGCGCGGCTGCACCAGGCTAAGACGCTTTCGGCGCGCCTCGATCCACAGCAGGTTACCGCTATAAAAAAGGAAGGCGCCGGCGGCGCCCAGGATGAAGTACATCCACTGCACCGCCGCGTGGCCGAAGTTACCGAAATGGAGGGCCTGCAAAGTGCGCAGGAAGCGCATGCCGGGTCCATAATTTTCCGGTGAGACCACCCGCCGCAACTCGCCGGTGGTGGCGCCGATCACCACCGCCGAATTGCGCGACACGCTGTTCCCGCGCACGTCGCCGATCACCTGCACCTGCGCGTTGGCGTCGCCGGCTTCCTGGTAGATGAGCCGCTTGACCTCTATCCCCGGCGCCGCGCGCTCGGCGGTCGCCAACAACTGCGCGACCGGCACCAGCGGCGCGGCCACGCGGGCTGCCGACGGCGGCGCGGCGACGTTGATATCGGCCGCCACGAGATTGAGCAGTTTGCCGTCGAAAACCAGGTACTGGAAAGGCGCCAGCAGGATCACTCCCAGCGCCAGGATCGCGCTGCTCCATGCATACATGATGTGGAACGGCAGCGACAGGATGCCGATCGCGTTATGGGCATCCTGCCACATGCGCTTGATGTTCTTGCCTATCCTGAGCGCGAACAGGTCCTTGAAGAAGGTAGGCGCGTAAATAATCACGCCGCTCGCCAGCGCCAGCCCATAAAGGATGCACACGGCGCCCAGCGTGTACAGGCCTAAACGGTCCGGCAGCCCCGCCGTATAGTGCAGATGATAGATGAAGTCCATCAGGTGCGAGCGCTCCGCGAACTCCTCCAGCTTGCCGCCGGCGTCGAGGCGGAAATGGCGCTCCTCGGCGGTGAGCACAAGCTCCTGCTCATAGGCCGAGGGCAGGCTGACATAAAACCGCTTGCCTACTTCGGGATGCGCGGCGAGCGTCGCGTCGACCAGCGCCTGCGGTCGCAGCTGGGCCGGCGATGGCGCCACCGGGGGGATTGGCGTCTGCCAGGCGTGCAGCTCGGAGTGGAACAAGGTGATGGAGCCGGCGTAGAAGGCAAAGAACAGGCCAAAGCCCGCCACCAGTCCGACCCACGTGTGGACGGAGATGAAAGTACGCAGTGTCGATGATTTCATCCGGCGATCCTTAACAGGCCGACGGCCTTCGAAAAATGCAATGCTGCGTAGCCGAGCAAGGTCGCGCCGCCCATCCACAACCAGGCCTGCCGGCCGGTACGGAACAGGAAGGCGATCGTCATCGCGCCTATCCAGAACAGGAAAAACATCAGCAGCCAAGGCAACGTAGTGCGCGCCTGGTCATGGCTGAGCAACGCGCAGATGCCGACCACGATCACCGCCAGCGGCAATCCCAGAAACACGGCGGCGGTCGATTTACCCCACATGGCGCGCTCCCGGTTTGCTTGCCGTTTGCGGCCGGCGGCGACGCAGCCAGGCGTCGGCGTAAGGCAGCACGACCAGCATCGTCATGAATCCGGACAGCGCGATGCACACGCCGCACCAGAGGCCATAGTCCTGCACCGCCGCCGCGACGGCGCCGGTGGCCAGCGGCACCGACAGCCAGCGCAAAAAGTGCTGGCGTCTCAATGCGGCCCGCCACAACGACTGGTGCGGCGAGGCCAGATAGAGACACAAGGCGGCCAACGACGCCACCACGGTGCTGATCCAATTCATGGCTTGCCCTCCGTTAGATATCGCCTTGCACGCCAAAGGCAAACTGGCGCGCGTTGCCGAGAATGACGTTGTAGCGCCCCGTCACCGTCGCGATGCGGTTGTTGACGATGTAGGTGCGATTCGTCAGGTTGCTGCCGAAGGCGAACAAGGTCAGGCCGTTGGAAAGCGTGTAGGTGGCCTTGGCGCCCAGCGTCGTGTGGGCGTCGTTGCGCGTGGTGTTTTCCGGTCCCGTGTAGCTGCCGCCTGCATGCACCATGTTCGCGTTCAGCATCCAGCGACCGGGCGTCCAGCTGAAGCCCACCGACTGCGTCTGGCGCGGCGAGCGGGCGAATTCCTTGCCGGTGTAGTCGCCCTGCGGCGAGTCGAAATCGACAAAGCGCGTCTTCGATACGCCAACGGCGCCGAACAGCTCCAGGTTGCGCATCACCTTGCCGCGCACTTCCGCCTCCAGCCCCTGCAAGCGTGAACTGCCGGCGTTGACGAAATAGGTATCGAGCGAATTTCGGCCGACGTCGACCTGCTGATCCGACCAGTCGACCCGGTAGGCGTTGAGGGCGACCACCAGGCCGTTATCGAGCGCGCCCTTGAGCGAGGCCTCGTAGTTGTTGGTGAACTCCGGATCGAAGGCCTTGGCGCCGCGCTGGTAGCTGTAATTAACGCCGCCGGTGCGATAGCCGCGCTGCGCCGTCAGTCCGGCCACCCATTGCGGCGCCAGTGCGTAGCGCAAGCCCAGTTTGGGCAGCCATACCGAGGTGTCGGTGCCGAGGTATTGCGTGCCGTCGGCGGCGAAGATGCCGCCGGCGATCAACCGTGTCAATACGGTGCGGGCCAGCGGCGAGGTGCCGGTGGTGGTGCTGCTCGGTACGCGGCTCTGGCTTTCGGCGTCATAGCGCATGCCGGCGGTCAGCGTCAGCCTGTCGATCACGTAATCGAACTCGGTGAACACCGCGCGCGTCCTGGTGCCGTCGGCCTGGGTGTTGCCTCGGTTGATGAACTCCGCGCCGTACTGCGCGTCGCACACCGTTTGCACGGCGCACTGCCCCGTCAATCCCAGCACATACGATACCGGCACCACGAACAGGTCGTCGAAGTTGTAATGCTGGTTGGCGTAGTACAGCCCCGCCACACCCTTGAGCGGACGGCCCAGCAAGGTGGTGTCGAGATTGACGCGCGCCTCCTGGGTCCATTGTCGCGTGGTGTTTTCGCCGGTGCGGTAGCCCTGCCGCAGTTCGGTCGAATCGTAATCGAACACGCGCTGGTAGCGATTGTGGGAATAGGTGCTCAATAGCGTGACGTCGGCGCCGCCAAGGCGGAAGGTCTGCTCGAGCGCGGCCGAGCGCGCGCGGTTTTCCGCGTCGCGCGGTTCGTTCGACAGGTTGAGACGGGCCGACGCCGGATAGCGCACAGCTTCCACATGCGGGTTGCCCAGATCGCGCTGCTCGTCCACCAGCGTGATCAAGGCCTGATAGCGGTCGCCCCACGGCGTCACGCGCAGCTTGCCGCGCAGCGTATGGCCGTCGTCACGGTTGAAGCGGCGGTCGTCTCGGGTCGGGTTGTAAATGTCGCCGTCGCGCCGGCGCTGCTCGAACGAGATGCGGCCGGACAGCACCTGGTCGACGATGGCGCCGCCGCCGGCCAGCGCCACGCGGTGCGAGTGCTGGTTGCCGGCGCTGACGCGGTAACTCAAATCGGCGACATCGGTCGGGTCGCGCGTCTTCACCACCACCGCGCCTGCCAGCGAATTGCGTCCCTGGTTGGTCGATTGCGGCCCGCGCAGCACCTCCAGGCGGTCGGCGTCCCACACGCTCATGCCGGTGATGTCCTGCCCAAAGCCGTCCTGCGCGACGCCGTCGACGACGACGGTGATGGTGCGGGCGCCGCCGCCGGTCGGCCCGGTCAGGCCGATGCCGCGTATCGACAAACCTTCGGCGGTGCCGACGTTGGCCATCTGCGCGGCCACGTCCTCGATGGTGGTGGCGCCCGATTCGGCGATCTGGCGGCGGTTGCGCGCGCCCACGCTGGCGCTGCTGTCGATTTCCGTGCGCCGAAGCTTATCGCCCGAAATGATGACCTGCTCGACGGGCGCCGCCTCCGCGACCGCAGCATTGCCGGCCGCCCCGGCATTCGCCTTCCAGCCCGCCATCACCCCGATCAGCGCCAACACCATGACTTTGATACGCATCCCACATCCTCTTCATCGAAATGAGAACTATTCTCATAAACGACGAATTTTAAATGAGAATCGTTTACATTCAAAGGAAATTTTGTCGATTTGGCATGGGATGCGACAGACGGTGTGCCGGCTAGGGCTTGACGCCCACCAGATTGATCAGCGTTTCCTCGCGCACCGCCTTCGGTTTGATGCGCAACGCGGTCTCCAGAATACCCAGGTCCTCGCGGCTCCACCACAGGAATGGATACGACACCGCGTTATCCGGCACCGAGAAACCGGCGGCGCGCACCATCGCCAGATACTCGGGCGCGGTCTTCTGCACATCCATCGGATGACGGAACAGCAGGCGGATGATCCAGGAGTGGATATAACGCTTGGTCGACTCGGCGAATAGCAGCACCCCGCCCGGCTTGAGCACGCGGAAGAACTCCTGGATCGCGCGCTCCTGATCGATCAGGTGATGGAAGGTCTGATGGCAGAACAGCAGGTCGACCGAATTGTCTTCGAGCTTGATATTCGAACTGGAACAGCATATGAAGTCGGCGGGGATATTCAGCGCCGCCATCTCCTTGGCCGATTCCTGCAGCATCTCGGGATCGATGTCCATGCCGATCAAGCGCTTGGGCGCGAAGCGCTGGTGCAGCTTGCCCAGCGACCGGCCAAAGCCGCAGCCCACATCGGCCACCACGTCGTAGCTGCGGCGCTCGGCCGGCATCATGCGCTCCAGATCCACCAGCGCGCGCTCCAGCACATGGACGGTCCAGGTATCCGTGCGCAAGAACCATTTGCCGAACGCCGTCTCCGGCACATGGGGATCGCTGGACGGCTGCATTACATCGAAATTGGCGCTCATAAGATCTTCATTTACGTTGGTTAAATAAAATTACGGGTGCACGGCGACAACGTGAATTCACGTACAATGGCCATCCCTCGTCGTTCTTCGTCGTTCGTAAAGCCTGTGTCAGTCCTTCGTCCCCACCTGCTGCTAGCAACATTGTCATTGCTACTATTGAGCGCTGCCGCCGCAGGCCAGGACACGTCCACGCCGTCGCCGGCTCCTGTACGATTCCTGATCACCTTCGATGACGGACCCGCCGCCGCCGACAGCGACAACCCGACCGTGCATATCCTCGAAACGCTGGCCCGCAATCCGCTGCAGGACAACATCAAGGCAGTGTTCTTCACACAGACCCGGGCCTGGCACGGCGGCGGCACCGATGTCGGGCGCGCGCTGATCAAGCGCGAACACGATGAAGGCCACGTCGTCGCGCTGCATTCGGCCACGCTGTTCCACTCGAACCACCGTTTCATGAGCAAGCAGACGCTGGACGAGTCGATGCAAAAAGGCGTCGATGACCTGGTCGGCGTGACCGGTGTCGCGCCTAAGCTGGTACGCCCGCCGTTCTGGGCCTACGACGCCGAGACGCTGGAGTCGTACCGCCAGCACGGCATGCGCATGCTGCTGACCGACCTCAATGCCAACGACGGCAAAATCTACGGCATCAACTTCAGCTGGCACAAACGTTCGAACATGCTCAAACACCTGGCCGAGACGCGCAAGCGCTGGGCGGCGGGCGCCATGCCGGCGGTCGACGGCAGCACGCCGGTCGTCGTCACCTTCCACGATGTGAACACCTACACCTCGCGCCACATCCAGGAATACCTGGACATCCTGATCGACGTCGCGCGTGAGCTCGACGTGCCGCTCGCGGCCAAACCGTTCTACGACGACCACGACGAACTGGAACGCGCGGCGCTGGCCAGCACCGTCAGCAATCCGAACGCCAAACCGCAACTGCCGGGGCTTTGGAACTGGCTGTGGCAGTGATCAAAGGCTGACGACTTCAATCCTGGGCGGTTCGTCCAACGGTAATTCACTGCACACCACCACCGACAATTCGTCGTGCGGCACGGCGACGTAATGTCCGCCAGCGCCCTCCCCCAGTTTGAAGCGCGCTTCCTTCTCGCTCCACATCCGGTAAAACCCGTCAACCCGCCGCTCCTGCGGCATGGCCTCCCAACGCGCCATCTCGCGCGCGTCGAACGCCTGCGCGGCCAACGCTGCCAGATCGCGCCCGGCGTCGCGCATTTCGATATCCAGTCCGAGGGCGGTCTGCGCACTCACCGCGCAAGCGACCCAGCGGCCGCTATGCGCGATGCTGAAGCCGGGCATGCCGCCCTTGACGGCGGGCGACAGCAGCAGCGGCGCCTTGCCCACCTGGTCCTCCAGTTGGATTTCCCGCGCCTCGACGTTCAGCAAACGGCCCAGCGCCTTGCGCAGCAAAACACGACCGACAACGAACTGGCGCAGTCGCTGCGCGCGGACAAAGCGCTGATAGCGCGCCCGCTCGCCTGCGGACAGCCAGTCGCGGAAACGCAGCAGATCCGCATCGGCCACCGCGTCCGCATCCACCATCCACAGCGTGGCCTTACTCATCGAAACCGGCGATCACTTGGCCAGCTTGACGAAATCGCCCTTCAGCGCGACGCCGGCCATGATGGCGCCGTCCGCACATTCGTATTCGGTCTGGCTGGCGAATTCCTGATCCTTGAAATTGCTGACGATGTTGACCACCGCGTCGGCGCCGACTTCGGTGGCGCGCTTCTGCAACGCCAGCATGGCGGACAGGAACACCCAGTTGCAGGCTTTTTCGGCCGACTTGCCGAAGCCGTTGGTGCGCTGGCTGGTCTTGTCGCTGGTGATCTTGCTCGCCACCTTAGGCATCTGCTGGTCGGCGAAATAGAACTTCACCGAGTCGCCGAGGCGCTGCTGCGCGTCGTTGACGGCCATGGCGCCGGCGATAGGGAATTTCACCATTTTGTCTTCCGCCGAGGCGGACCACGAGGCGGTCAGCGAAACAGCCAGCAAGGCTGCGGTAACGATGGTTTTTTTCATTGTCGTCTTCCTATTTAACGTACCGTTTAAAAATCAGAGAAGTGTTGATGCCGCCGAAGGCGAAGTTATTCGACATCACGTACTCGCATTGCAGCGAGCGGCCTTCGCCGGTGATGTAATCGAGTTGCGCGCATTCGCCGTCGACCCGCTCCAGGTTGATGGTGGGCGCGAACCAGCCCTCGCGCATCATCTCGATGCTGATCCAGGCCTCCAGCGCGCCGCACGCGCCCAGCGTATGGCCCATATAGCTTTTCAGTGAGCTGATCGGCGTCTTGTCGCCGAACACCGCCAGCGTGGCCTGCGATTCGGCGATGTCGCCCTGCTGCGTGCCGGTGCCGTGGGCGTTGATGTAACCGATGTCCGACGGCTGCAAGCCGGCATCGCGCAGCGCCAGTTGCATCGCCTTCTGCATCGTCGCCGCATTCGGCTGCGTGACGTGGCAGCCGTCGCTGTTGGTGCCGAAGCCCACCAGCTCCGCGTGGATCGCGGCGCCGCGCGCCTGCGCATGGTCCATGTCCTCCACGATCAGACAGCCGGCGCCCTCGCCGATAACCAGGCCGTCGCGGCCGGCGTCGAACGGACGCGGTGTGGTGTGGGCGGCGTCGTTGCGGGTGCTGGTGGCGAACAGCGTGTCGAATACCGCCGCCTCGGTCGCACACAGTTCCTCGGCGCCGCCGGCCACCATGGCCAGCTGCTTGCCGGCGCGGATAGCCTCGTAGGCATAACCGATACCCTGGCTGCCGGAGGTGCAGGCGCTGGACGTGGTGATCACGCGCCCGGTGATGCCGAAGAACACACCGATGTTGACCGGCGCCGTGTGCGACATCATCTTGATGTAGGTGGTGGCGTTGATGCCCTTGGTGGTGCGCTCCTCCATCATTCGCCCGAAATCGCCGATGGCGCTCGGCGTGCCGGCCGACGAGCCGAACGACACACCCAGGTCGCCGCCCTTGAGCAGCGCGTGATCGAGCAGGCCGGCGTCGGCCAGCGCCAGCTCGGTGGCGCGCGTGGCCATCAGCGCCACGCGGCCCATGCTGCGGATCGCCTTGCGGTTATAGCGGTCGGTCAGCTCGAACGGCGCGGCCGGCGCGCCCAGACGCGTGTTCAGGCCTTCGTAGTCGGACCAGTCGTCCATGTGCACGATGGCGTTGCGGAACTCGCCCAGGCGCTGGCGAATCGTGGCCCAGTCGTTGCCGATCGGGCTAATGCCGGCCATGCCGGTGACGGCGACGCGGCGGCTCATGCCAGACCGCCATTGACGGAGATGACCTGGCGGGTGATGTAGCCCGCTTCCTCGCCGATCAGGAAGCTGACGGCGGCCGCCACCTCCTCCGGCTTGCCGACGCGGCGCGCCGGTATCATCTTGAGCGCCTCGTCCATCGGCACGTCGCTGATCATGTCGGTCTCGATCAGGCCGGGCGCCACGCAGTTGACGGTGATCGCACGCTTGGCCAGTTCCAGCGCCAGCGCCTTGGTGGCGCCGATGATGCCCGCCTTGGCCGCGCTGTAATTGACCTGGCCACGGTTGCCGATCAGGCCAGACACCGATGCCAGGGTGACGATGCGACCGGGTTTGCGCCGCTGCACCAGCGGCATCACCAGCGGATTGAGGACGTTGTAAAAGCCATCCAGATTCGTTTGCAGCACGATATCCCAGTCCTCGCCGGACATGGCCGGGAAGGCGTTGTCGCGGGCCACGCCGGCGTTGCACACCACGCCGTAGTAGCAGCCGTGTTGTTCGATATCCGCCTCCAGCGCGGCGGCGGTGGCGGCGCGGTCGCCGATGTCGAACTGCAGCACGCGCACTGCGCGGCCCATCGACTCGATCTCGTGCGCCACGGCGTCGGCTTCGGCGCGCTGGCTGCGGCAATGGAGCACCACGTCGTAACCGTCGCGCGCGAGACGCAGCGCGATCGCCTTGCCGATGCCCCGGGAAGATCCCGTCACCAGCACGCTCATGGACTTGTTCTGATTCATGCTACGTTTCCATCTTTGAGAAATTGATTGACATTATCGGGCTGGAAAACGGTCACCGTCGCCGTGGCCAGGCTGGCAGCGTTGGCGTCATTGGCAGCGTAGGCCGGAACGATCCGGCAATCGAAGGCACCCAGGCCGTTTTCCGCCTGCAGCACGCGGTGCACATGCACCAGCAGCACACTGCCCGGGGCAAAATACGGCACGCTGGCCTCGTACTTGCGCGAGCCAAGCAGGAACCCGACCTTGACTGCGTCGCCGCGTTGCAGCGCCAGCCAGCCCGCGTGCGCGGCGATCGCCTGCGCCATATATTCGATGCCGACCCACGAGCCCACACCCTGTTCCGTCGCCAGCACGCTGCCGGCGTGGATGCGCACTTCCGCGCACAAATTATCCGCGTCGGCGCTGATCACGCGTTCGAGCAGCACCATCTGGCCGGAATGCGGCACCAGCGTGCCGACATCGGGCATCGCATCTTGCAATACATCGGCCATCATCCGGTCCTCCCCAGTACCAGCGCCGCGTTGGAGCCGCCGAAAGCGAAAGAGCTGCTCAACACACGGCGCAAAGGACGGCCAAGCGCCGCGCCGGGCGGCACCAGGTTGAGCGCCGGCAGCGCGGGATCGGCCGCGCCATCCCAAAGATGCGGCGGCAGCCTGCCCTGCGGATTATCGTCCTGCATCGCCAGCCAGCACAACGCCGCTTCCACCGCCGCCGCCGCGCCCAGCGTGTGGCCGGTGAACGGCTTGGTCGAACTGACCGGCACTTCAAGCCCGAACAGCGCTTCGATCACGCGCGACTCCATCGCGTCATTTTGCGGCGTCGCGGTGCCGTGCATATTGACGTAATCGATCTGCGCGGCGTCAAGGCCGGCGCGTTCGAGCGCCTGCATCATTGCAAGCCGCGCACCCACGCCGGCCGGATCGGGGGCGGACATATGGTGGCCGTCCGACGACTCGCCCCAGCCCAGCAAAGCCACGGCACCGGCCTCGCCGGCCTCCCCGGCATCGGCGCTCATCAGGAACAACGCGCCGGCTTCGCCGATGTTGATGCCGTGGCGGTTGACGCTCATCGGGTTGCACTGTTCGTCGCTGACCGATTCCAAGGACGCGAAACCGGCTACCGTGAAGGTGCACAACGAATCGACGCCGCCGGTCAGCACGGCGTCGCAAAGGCCCATCTTGATCAGTCGCGCCGCGCTGGCCATGGCCTTGGCGCTCGACGAACAGGCGCTCGAATGTACATAGGCGGGCCCGGACAAGCCCAGTTCATGCGCCAGCATGACGGCGGGCGATCCCATTTCCTGCGGATCGTAGACGAAGTGCGGCGGCAAAACGCCGTCGGCGCAGTAGTCGCGGATGGCCTGCTCGGTCTCGCCGATGCCGGAGGTGCTGGTGCCGATCACCACGCCGACGCGGTCGGCGCCATACCGCGCCATTGCCGCCTCGACGGCCGGACGGATCTGCGCCAGCGCGGCCAGCGCCAGCGCGTTGTTGCGGCTGCGCTGGCGGGCCGGCAAATGATCGAGCGACGGCAGCGCCGCGAGCACGCGGCCCAGCGGCAGCTCGCGCCCCGGCGACCATTGGCCGGTCATCGCCACGCCGCTCTCGCCGGCGTACAAGCGCGCCTTCACCTGCGCATGGCCATCGCCAAGCGCGCAGATGATACCGCAAGCGTTCAGATAAAAATTCATGCTTCCGTCTCGGTCAATCTCGTTTCGCCCATTGAGCTCAATTGGCTTCCTGCGCAAACTGTATCGTCAGCTTATAGTGATACCGCAGATTATCCAACACCACGGTGCCGCTCCAGCGAGGCGTGCCGCTGTAGACAATCGTCATGATAGGCTCGTTTTCCAGGTACAGGGTGCGTGTCGCGCCCTGCTCTGCGATGCGCCATCCCGCAGGCAGCGCGGTGGCGATCGATTCGGCCGGCCACAAAGTTAGTTGCATGTCCTCCAGCACGTCCTCGGGGCGCACCTGCGAAGGCAACATCATGTGGCGCCAGGAGGTCAGTTCCTTGCCGTCGTAGTGCATGGTCAGCACCCGCTGGCCGAACGCCAGGCCGACGACGTCAATCGCGTCCCGCTCCACCTGCAAGGCGACGTCCAGATCGTCGGTGCGGCCGGCCCGCTCAACTTTCAAGTGCTGCTGCACGCTGATCGACGTCCCCAGCGCGGCCGGCGCAAGCTTCAAACCCAAACGTGCCTGCGGCGGTGGCGTGGTGGCGCAACCGGCCAGCAGCGCAAAAACGGCCAGCACTCCGAGATGCAGACACTGGCGAATACCGTGCCAGATCATTGCGGCGTGCATAGGGCCTCCAGCGCCGCCAGCCTGCGCGGCGTCTCCTTGACGTATGGATTACTCAGGTCCCAGGCGTAACCGGCCAGGATGGCGGAGATCATGCGCTTCACCTCCGGCTGCTGGTTGGGGTGGAAAATGATCTTCTGGAAGCCGCCCGCGTACCACGACTCGACAAACACGCGGAACGTATCGACGCCCTTGCGCAAAGGTGCGCCGAAATCGGCCTGCCAGTCGACAGTCTCGCCGGCGAACTGGCGTTGCAGCGCGGCGGCGGCCAGGCTCGCCGACTTGAAGGCGATGGTCACGCCCGACGAGAACACCGGATCGAGGAATTCGCCGGCGTTGCCCAGCAGCGCGTAGCCCGGCCCCCACAGTTTTTCGACATTGGCCGAGTAGCCGGTGATCTGGCGCGCCGGCGTATCCCACTTGGCGTTGGCCAGCATGGCGCTCAGCGATGGCTCCTCCGCCAGAATCGCTTGCAGGCGCTCGGTCGGCGTGCCCTGGTAGCGGTCCAGGAAGCTGGTCTCCGCCACCACGCCCTGCGAGCAGCGGCCGCCGGCGAACGGAATGGTCCAGAACCAGACGTCGTCGTGTTTCGGATGAACCGTTACGCGTATCTTGTTACGGTCGAAGCCCTCGCGTATGCCGTCTTCGACGTGCGTGAAGATGGCGCCGCGCACGGGGAAGTTGGACGGCGTCTCCAGCTTCAGAAGGCGCGGCAGGATGCGGCCAAAGCCGCTGGCGTCAAGAATGAAGCCGGCGCGGACCTGATATTGTTCGCCTTCCGGATTCTTGACGGTGACCAGTGCCGGCGCACCGTTTGTACCCAGCTCGATGTTCAGCACCTCGTGACGGTGACGCACCTCGGCGCCGAATCGCGCGGCCTCCTTCGCCAGGATGTGATCGAAGTGCGCACGCTGCACCTGGTAGGTGGTGCCCCAGCCTTGCGAGTGCTTGTCGCGGAAATCGAAGTCGGTGTACACGCCGTCGCGCATGAAGGCGGCGCCGTTCTTGAACTGGAAGCCCGCCTCCACCACGGCACGCAACATGCCCGCCTGTTCGAGGTAGGCCATACTTTGCGGCAGCAGGCTCTCGCCGATCGAAAAGCGCGGAAATTCCTCGCGCTCGATCACCAGCACCTGGCGTCCCTGCTGGCGCAGCAGCGCGGCGGCGACCGAGCCGGCCGGCCCGGCGCCAACGATCAGAATTTCCACGGTTTCGATAGTCAGTGCGTCAGTCATGCTTGCTTTCCTTGATGGTGCCAAAACAGGGAACGATCAACCAGGCCAGTGCGATCCCCAGCAGCATTGTCAGGCCGAACGCCTGCAGTGCAGGTGTTTTGCTCAGGCCCAGTAGTCCGAACGATAAAAACGTGCTTGATGCCGACATCCCCACCGCCATCCACGCCGCGTTGCCGCGATTGTCGGGCCGCTCCTGCATGAAGATGCCGTAGTCGACGCCCACGCCCAGCAGCAGCAACAGGGCCAGGACGTGGAACAACTGCAGGTTGTGCGACGCGAAGCCCAGGATCGCCAGGGTAGCGACGCTGGCCAGCGCGGTCGGCGCCAGCACCCTCCAGGTGCGCCCGCGATAGCGCGGGAACAGCATCGCGAACACCAGCGCGTAGGCGCCCAGCACCACCCAGCTCATATTCTCGCGGTAGCGTCCCAGCACCGATGAAATCTCCGCCACCTTGTCGACCCACTGCACGCCGTGCAGGCCGTCGCCGGCGCGCATGACCTCCGGCACCGCCGCCCTGCCAAGACCGCGCAGCGCCACGATGCTGGCATGGACGCCATTGGTCTGGCCCAGCCACAGGTGGCGCGAAGGTTCGCTGGCCGGCGATTTGAGGAAATCCTCCGGCGTAAGCGGGGTACCGGCCGCCAGCAATCCGGCGCGGGTGGCCGCAATCCATTGCGCGTCCTCGCCTGTCTGTTTGGCCAGGCCTTGCAGCGGGCCGTCTCCGCCAAGCAGTTTCTGTTCGATCAGCGCGCGGCGCGCGGCCTGCGTGCGCGCCGACGGCACCCAGTTCGACACGGCCTGATAGCCGGTGATGGCGCCGGCGGCGGTCAATTTGTCCAGCTTTGCGTTGAGCGCTTCCTCGCGTTGCAGCACCTCCTCGGCGGAGGCGCCGCGCACCAGGAAGTACTGCACCGGCGTCGGCGCGTCGGTCAGCTTGCTCAACTTGATCTGATCGTCGATCAAATGCTTGGGCGGATTTTGCAGCAGGCGGATATCGTCGTTGGCGCCAAGGCGGCTGATGCCGTAGCCCGCCGCCAGCACGAATACCACCGCCGCCGCCAGCGTGGCGCGGTTCAGGCGCAGCAAAGGCCAGCGCCGCAACGCGTCGCCGTACACGCGCACCAGCGCGCCGGCCTTGAGCGCCCGCCCGCCGATCAGCGCGGGGAACCAGAACACCACCGTCAGCCACGCGAAGACCAGGCCAAGCGCGGAGAACACCGCCATCTGGCGCAGGCCGGGGAATGGCGTCAACGCCAGTCCCATGTAGCCGATCACCGCCGCCAGCAAGGTCAATCCGAGGCCCGGCAGCAGCCGTTTGAGCAAGGCCGGTGAATCGAGTTTTTCGTCGGCCGACAAGCGGTTGGACAAAAAGTAGATGCCGTAATCCTGCGCCACGCCTATCAGGCTCGCGCCGAACACCAGCGTCATCAAGTGGATCTGGCCGAACATCAGCCAGCACACCGACAAGGCGCCAAGGAAGCCGATGCCGATCGAGAGCATGATCAGCGAAATCGGTTTGAACGAATGGAAGGCAAACCACATCAGCAGGATGATGCCGAGCAGCGAGCCAATGCCGATGGTCGACACCTCGCCGCTGGCTTGCGCGCTGGCCTCGGCGGCGTGAAGGATCACGCCCGCCTGGATCAACTCCACCTGCGAGGCGGCCTGGCGGGCGGCGTCGGCGGCCTGCTTGAGCAGCGGCAGCACGTTTTCCTGCGCGGTCATCGACAGCGCAGGCACCTTGAGCGTCAGCGGCAGAAGCACGTATTGGCGGTCGGCGCCGGCGACGAACAGATGTCCGTCGCGCGGACGCACCGGTGTCTCCTGCGCGCGCTCCTGCACCCAGCCGGCGAACAGGCCGAACGGGTCTTGCTGCCAGGAGCCCAGTTTCGGCCCGCCGAAAGGGCTATACAATTTGCTCAACGCCGTATCGAGCCAGAACTGCGGCGGCTGCGCGCGCAGTTGCGCCTCCTGCTGGGCCGTCAACAAGGTCAGACTATGGCGCTGGAACAGCGACAGCCAGTCGCCCTGGGTTTTTTCGTCGATCCGGGTGGCCTCGAACAGGTCTTTGCGCGGCGCCAGAACAGCGTTGTAGGCGTCGGCCGCGCGCTTGGCGTCTTCCCAGTCGGCGGCGCCAACCAGCACGATGACGCGCTGTTGCGCCGCATCGACCATATGCGAGAACGATTGCTGCAGAACCGGATCGCGCTCCTGCACCGGCAGCAGCGCCATGATGTCGGTGTTCGGCACGATGCGCTGGACCAGCCACAGATAGGCGTTATGCCCCAGCAGCAGGCACACCACCACCGCCCATAACAGCGCGAGTTTTTTGGTACGCGTCAAAACAGCGCCGCCTCTTCCTTGGTCATTGCCGACTCGCCGGTCTGGATGGCGGAGA
Organism: Duganella sp. AC917; assembly: GCF_979258245.1. Lineage (NCBI taxonomy): Bacteria > Pseudomonadati > Pseudomonadota > Betaproteobacteria > Burkholderiales > Oxalobacteraceae > Duganella > Duganella sp. AC917. The sequence goes on along the minus strand of NZ_OZ409848.1, from coordinate 304,273 downwards.
AGACGATGCTGGTCTTGTCGCCGCCCGCCTCGCTCATGACGATGTTCTTGACGTAGGCGCCGCCATCGAGCTTGATGGTGCCGATGGCTTTTTCCAGCGCCGCCTGGCGCGCCTTGAGGGCGACGTTCCAGCTGGTGGCGTCGACGGTGCCGTCGACTTCAAACAGCGTTTCGAGCTGCCCCAGATCGCCGGACAGCAGCGAGAACAACACGTTGTTGATCATGCGGACCGTCGGCTCGGTCTTGGCGTCCAGGCGCATGGCGACGCGGTCGCCCTGGTAGTTGACGATTTCGTCGCGCGTCAGCCGCAAGGTGCTCGGGAAAGGCTGCATGGTGCGCCACAACACGCCCTTGCCGGCGACGACGCAGAAGCGCCCGTTCGACGCCAGCGGCTTTTTCATGCCGGCCAGTTGCTTGGTCTGGTCGAAGCGGCCGCACATGATGGGCGGCTTGGCCAGCATGGCCTGGATTTTGGCGACCGGCGCGGCGGCTTGCGCGGGATTGAACATCGCCAGCGCGGCTGCCAGCAACATGGTTTTCACATTCTTCATACAGGCTCGATTCCCAGTTTTTCGAACAGCACCGGCGGCGACACGAAGCACATCTCCTTGGTGGCGATATCGACGGCCACCATGGTGGTGCTGGCGCGGTTGAGGCGTTTGCCGGTTTCCGCGTTGGTGATCAGATAATCGATCTTCAAACGGTTTTCCCATTCGACGATGTCGGCGCGCAGCTTGAGCTTCTGGCCGAAGGTGGCCGAACCGACGTAGCGCAGTTGCATATCGATTACCGGCCACGCATAGCCGGAGGCCTTCATCTGCGGGTAGTTGTAGTCTATCTTGTCCAGCAGAGCGCAGCGCACAACTTCAAGATACTTGACGTAGCGGCCGTGCCAGACGATTTCCATCGGGTCCAGGTCGAAGAACTGCACCTGCATCTCGACTTCCGCGAACCAGCGGCTTTCCTTGGCCTTACGCATACAGATCCCATGATTTGGCGCGGATGCGCTCCAGCAGCAGGCGCAGGTCCGGTTCCAGGCGGCGGTCTTCCTCGACCGCCTTGATGTCGGCGGCCAGCGCCTCCTGCATCGCCGCCAGCGCGGCGTGCGGGCGCAGCTCGGGACTGGCCTGGCAGCGCAGCCAGACGCCCTGGCGCACGGTGATCAGCAACGCGGCGACCACCTGCTCCGTCAATTCCAGCACCCGCAGGCAGTCGCGCGCGGCGATGGTGCCCATGCTGACCTTGTCCTGATTGTGGCATTCGGTGGAGCGCGAAAACACCGACGCCGGCATGGTCAGCTTGAGTGCTTCGGCGGTCCACGCGGAGGCGCTGATCTGCAGCGCTTTCAGACCGTGGTTGATGGCCGCGCGCGGACCGGTGGCGCCGGACAGGTTGGCCGGCAGCCCGTGGTTGTAGCGGCTGTCGACCAGCAGCGCCATCTGGCGGTCCAGCAGGTCGGCCAGGTTGGCGACGGCGTTCTTCATGCCGTCCATGGCGAAGGCGATGTGGCCGCCGTAGAAATGGCCGCCATGCAGCACGCGCCCGTTCTCGGCGTCGATCAGCGGATTGTCGTTGGCGCTATTGAGTTCATTCTCGATCGCGGTGCGGAAGAACGGCATGGCGTCGGCCAGCACGCCGATCACGTGCGGCGCGCAGCGGATCGAATAACGGTCCTGCAGACGCTTGCCGTTGCGTTCCCACTGGTCGGTCGGCAAGTCTCCACGCAGCCACGCAGCCACCTGCTGCATGCCGGCGTGCGGCTTGACCGAAAACAGCACCTCGTCAAAGTGATGGGCGTTGCCGTCCATCGCGAAAGATGCCATCGCCGTGATGCGGGTGGTCAGCTTCACCAGATACCCGGCGCGGTCGTAAGCCATGCACGCCAGAGCGGTCATGACGGCGGTGCCGTTCATGATCGCAAGCCCCTCTTTCGGACGCAGTTTCAGTGGCGTGATGCCCGCCTCGCGCAGCGCCTGCGCGGCCGGCACCTGCACGCCGTCGCGCCACACTTCCCGCTCGCCGCACAGCACCGCCGCCACATACGACAGCGGCGTCAGGTCGCCGCTGGCGCCGACCGAGCCTTCCGACGGAATCAACGGCAGCAGGCCGGCGTCGAGCAGGCGGGTGATCTGCAGCAGCAGTTCGACGCTAACGCCGGAATAGCCTTTACTCAGCGACGCCAGGCGCGAAGCCAGGATCGCGCGCGTCTGCTGCGGCGTGAAAAACTCGCCCAGGCCGACGCCGTGATAGGTGTACAGGTGGTGCGGCAGTTCGGCCACCAGTTCGGGCGGCACGGTGACGGTGCACGAGTCGCCGTAGCCGGTGGTGACGCCATAGATGGTGCCGTCCTCGCGCAGCAGCCGCTCGAGGAACTCGGCGCCACGCGAGATGGCGGCGCGGAACGCGGGATCGCCGGACAGCGCGGCGGTCGCCCGGCCTTGCGCGATATCGACGATATCTTCGATCGTCAGGCGCTGCTGATCGAAACTCACGGTGCGCGCGGCGGTATTCAGTCGGGCTGTGTCAGCGGGTTGCATCAGGACGCTCCAATTCGGGTAAATGCCAAAAATCGTAAAAATTGAACCATTGCAGCGGCGCCTGCACGCAGTGGTGCTCCAGCCGCCGGGCGTAGTCGCCGGCCAGCACCGCGAGCGCGGCGTCGCGCTCCTTGCGCGGTATGCGCACCGTGTCGCGGAAGCGTTCGAAATAAACGTCCGACCGGGCGCCCCGGCGCATCGAGAACAGCAGGTACACCGGGCATTGCAAAATATTCGCCAACACGTACGGGCCGACCGGGAAGGCCGCCGGCGCGCCGAGGAAGTCCGCCACCGCCACGCGCGGATTGTGCGAGACGGGGACGCGGTCGCCGGCGATGACGACGAATTCGCCGCGCGCGACGCGCTCGGACAACAGTATCGCGGTGGCCGGCGACATTTCGGTCACCTGCATCAGATTGAGCTGGCTGGCGGGATTGAGGGTGCCCAGCATCTCGTTGAAAGCTTGCGCGTGCTTGGTGTGCACCAGCACCGTAAGCTTGATGTCCTGACGTTGGCGGCCCAACACGCGGCACAGCTCCAGGTTACCCAGATGTGCGCAGATCAGCAAGCCGCCCCGCCCTTCCGCGACTGCGTCGGTGATCAACTCTCCGCCATGCAGCGTGACGCCGTCGACGTCGAACAAACCGCCCCATAGCAGCATTTTGTCCAGGATGCTCTCGCCGAAGGCGGCGAAGTGGCGCAGCACGCCGGGTTGCGCGCGGCCGCTGAAGCGCTCCATGCGGCGCAGGTAATCGCGCGAGGCGGCGCGCGGCAACGGCTTGGTAACGACGTACCACGCCAGCACCGGATACAGCACCACGCGGAACGGCCAGCGGCCGAAGACGCGGCAGATCCAGAACAGGAAACGCATGCCGGCGACAAAACTGATTTCGTTGATCGCGGCCCAGTGCAAACTGCGCGCGCTCACGATGTCCGCCACTTCCGCGCAAGCAGTTTGGGTATGCGCGGCAGCATGCCGAAGAACAGGATGGTATGCATCCACGTGATCAGCACATTGTCGCGCCAGACGCGGAAGTGCGACACGCCATCCGCCGGATAGGACACGCGGGTCGGCAGGTTGACCACTTGCAGCCCGTCCCAGAACAGCCGCACCAGAATGTCGGTATCGAAGTTCATGCGCACGCCGATCGCGTGGCGCGCGGCCAGCGCGTTGACCGGCGCCACCGGATAGACGCGAAAGCCGCACATCGAATCCTTGATGTCGAACGACAGCGTATTGATCCAGACCCAGATGTGCGTGGCGTAGCGCCCGTACAGGCGCGCCTTCGGCACCGATTCGTCGTAGACCGGATGGCCGGCGATAACGGCGTCCGGGTGGGCCTGTGCCTGTGCCAGGAAACCCGGCACGTCGTCGGTCCGGTGCTGGCCGTCGGCGTCGATTTGAAGCACGTGGCTGAAGCCAAGTTCCGCCGCGCGGCGAAATCCACTGAGCACCGCCGCGCCCTTGCCCTGGTTTTGGGCCAGGCGCACCAGCGTCACGCGGCCCGGGTTGGCCTGTGCCAGCGCATCCAGCACGGCGGCGCATGCCGCGCTGCTGCCGTCGTCGACCAGCATGCACGGCACCTCGTGGCGCAGCAGCCCCGACAACACCGCGCCAATGGCGTGTTCGTGGTTGTAGACCGGGACCACGATGCACGGTTTGAATTGGGATGGTTCAGACACCTGCGCCTCCATCCGACAACACCACGCGGCCGCTGGAATGCTGTCCGGCGTCGGACGCGTAGCGAAATTGCAGGTTGCCCTTGACCGCGTCGTGCAGCAGTTCGAGGCGCACGGGCTGCGCCGGTTGTATCACTTGCTGGAACTTGAGCGCGTTGATGCCTTTGAAGATAGCCGGTAACGTAAAGTACTGGCGGCCATAATGGATCGCCCAGTCGACCTGCACCACGCCGGGCAAAATCGGCGCGACGTCGAAGTGGCCGTCGAAATAGAAGAGGTTCGACGGCGCCGTCACTTCCAGCAGCACACGGTCGCCGGTGCGTTCGAGCTCGCGCACGTGGGGCAGGCGCGGTCGGTTATCGGTGCCGGCTCCCGAAGCCGCGCCAGCCGCCGCTTCGTCATGGTCCAGCAACGCCAGCAAGGACGCCATGGTGGTCTTGCCCTGCGCGTTGACCGGCATCCGCTCCAGATAGCGCCAGCGGCGCGGCAAGGCCACCAGTTCCACCGTCGCCGTGAGCGCCGTCCGCAAGCGGGCGTTCAGCGCGTTCTTGCCGCCGTCGGCCAATAGCGCGCGCCCGGCCGCAGTGGGTACGACGAAGGCGGCGACCCGCTGGCGTTCACCGGCGACCGGATCGCACAGGATGACGCGCGCCTCGGCGGCCAGACCAGTGTCGGTGATGGTCGCCTCCATCGCGCTCAGGGAAATGCGCTTTTCCTCGATCTTGACTATGCGGTCGCTGCGTCCGCGCAGCAGGAAACGCTGTTCGCCGTTGCGGCTGGATCGTTCGGCGCGGTCGGCCAAAGCCAGCCACGCGTCGTCCGGCAGGTGCGGCGAGCGCACTTCCAGTCCGTCGTCTTCGCCAAGTCGCCACGCCACCGTGGGGAACGGCAGCCACGAGTCATCGGCGCCGACGCTGCGCTGACGCCAGGCCACGCCGCCGGTCTCCGAGCTGCCGTAGACTTCCACCGGCACCTTGCCCAGCAGTGCGTCCATCGCGAACGCGATTTCCGGCGCCAGCGGGCCGCCGGAGGAAAAGACGCCGCGCAGCATGCGCGCGGCGCCGCGCCAATCCAGGTGTTCCGGCAGGCGTTTCAGATGCGCCGGACTGGCGATCAGCACACACGGGCCGGCCGCCATCGCCGGCGCCAGCGTCTCCGGGAAGGCGATGCTGAGCGCGTGGATCGCGCGGCCGGACGTCAGCGGCCACAAGACCTTGAACAGAAGGCCGTAAATGTGCTGATGCGACACCGTCGCCAGGATCGCGGCGTCGCCCGCCGCCGCGCCGAACAGCACATCCAGCGTTTCGACCTCGTTGGCCATTTGCGACAGCTTCTTTGGAATCGCCTGGGCGGCGCCGGTGCTGCCGGAGGTGAACACCACCAATGCGGGGAAGTTGGAGTCGAGCGTACCGCCCATGTCGGCGCCGTCGGCGGCAGGCGCCGATTGCTGCAACGGCTGCAACTGCGCCGGGAACCCGCCGAGGAAACCGTCGACCGAGGCGCGCAGCGAGGCGCATGTGGCCTCCAGCGTATCGGCGCTCAGCCAGATGGTTTTACCGGCATGCCAGGCGCCCAGCAGGGCCGCGCCGAATTCAATGCTGTCTTCCAGGTACAGCGCGTAGTCGCGCCCCGGCCGGTCGCGCAGCAAGGCGTACCAGCCGCGCGCGCGTGCGAGGAAGGCGCCGTTGGTGACGCCCTCGCCCGCCGACCAGCCGACGATGCCGGCGGCCGGGCGCACGCACAGCGCGGCATACAAACACTCGATACGGTCAGACATGGTGCAGCCGTTTGAAACGCATCCGCACCAGATACTCGGCGCCGAACAGGATTGCCATCAGCGCGTACGACACCACGCCGGTGTACAGCGACCAAACGGCCTCGGAGGCCCACAGTGCCGTCGCCAGCGCGATCAAGCCATTGATCACGAAAAACACGCACCACACCTGGGTGACCGACCGCATATATGCTTGCGCCGGCGGCGGAAAGTCTTCGCCGCGCCGGCGCGCCATGCGCTCGACGGCGGACATCGGCGTCGTCAGGCTCCAGGCGAAGCCCGCCAGCAGTGCGGCGTTCACCAGCACCGGGTAGAGCTTCAAGGGCAGCAGCAGGTTGCTCCAGATCGCGCAGGCGACCAGCAGCAGGCCGCCGGCGACCGACCAGCGCGCGACGCCGCTCAATTTCAGCGCGGGCAGGCGCGTGGCCACCGCCAGCAGCAGCAGGCCGGCCAGCCAGCGCGGTTCCACTTGTCCATGTCCCAGCCAGATCGCCAACGGATACAGCAGCGTCAACGCCGCCGTCAATACAGTCATCGGCATCGCGTTTAAGCCGCCTGCTCCGTCATGCCGGCCAGCGCATCGACCACGTCGCCGATGGTGCGGATGGTCTTGAACACCTCCGGCTGCAAACGCTTGCCGGTCAGTTGCTTGAGCTTGACGGCCAGGTCGACCGCGTCGATGCTGTCGATATCGAGATCGGCGTACAAATTCGAATCGGCGGTCAGTCCCGCTTTATCGAGTTCGAACATGTCGGCCAGCAGATCGATCACCCAGGTTTGCAGCTGGTCCCTGCTCATGTCATTCAACACTATCATGTCCTGCTCCCTTATTTCTTCCTGTGGGTCTCGATCATCGCCGCCAGCGCGTTCACCGACGCGAAATGGCGGCGGGTGTCCTCCGAATCGGCGGACAGCGAGATGCCGTACTTCTTCTGCAACGCGACGCCCAGCTCCAGCGCATCGATCGAATCGAGTCCGAGGCCTTCGACAAACAACGGTGCGGCGCTGTCGATATCGTCGGGCGTGATATCTTCCAGTTGCAGCACTTCGATGATCAGTTCTTTCACTTCCAGTTCAAGCATGACGTTGGTACTTCCCGGTAAAATAGTCTTGTAAAAATTCCGTCAAATGGCGTGCCGCCATTACTTCGCTGGCGCCTTCGCCCGTAAACGTCTCGATCGCCAGGTCGTCCTGGACGTCTATCCGTATCAACACCCGTCGTGGCGGCACACGCCACCACTTTTCGCCCTTGCCCAGCGTGAGCGGCTCGCAGCGTATCAGCACCGGCGTCATGGCACGCCCGCCGCGCACCGCGATGTTGGCCGCGCCGCGCTTCAAGCTGATGACGCCATCGGCCGGCGTGCGCGTGCCCTCTGGGAACACGATCAGGTTATTACCGCGCCGCAGGGAGGCGATGCAATCGTCCACCAGCGCCGCCCCGCCCTCGTTGTTGATGTAGCCCGCCGCCCGCACCGGCCCGCGCGTGAACGGGTTGTTCCACAGCGCGCCCTTGACGATGCAGTCGGCGTTCTTCACGAATGCCATTAAAAACACGGTATCGATCAGGGTCGGATGGTTCGCCAGTATCAGCAGACCGCCCCGCTCCAGTTTTTCCAGGCCGCGCACTTCGTATCGCAGCACACCCAGCGCGCGCATCATGTCCACGTAAGTGCGAAACGCCCGCCGTATCAAGCCGCGCGCCGCCAGCACACGCCGCTGCTTGCAGCGCACCACCAGGTTCAGCGCCGGAAACAGCACAACGCGCATCAACAGTCCGCCGACGCCAAACACCGCAAAACTCAGCCCTGTGGCGAACACACGCCAGTACAGCGACAGCCGGGCCAGCGCCGCATCAAGCATCGCGGCTCCAGCTCCAGCGCAAGCGTCCGTCGCTGCGCTCCATCCGGCTTGCGCCGCCGAGATGGAACGCCGCCACCGCCAGACCGCCCGGCATGCCGGACGACGGCGGCTCGTCGCTCGCGCTCCAGCGCAAGGCGACCGTCTCGCCGTCATCGCCACCGGCGGCGGCGCTGGTCATGAGCCATGCCCACGCGTGCGGCTGTTCATCGCACTCCTGGAACGGCACGAACAAGTCGGGCAGCTGGCAATCGGAAGCCACCAGCAGCACCATCTCCGCACCGTCGGCCAGCAGCCCGCACGCTTCGATCACCGCATGTTCGATCGTCGCCGCGCCGGCGGCCAGCGCGATGTGGTTGGCGCGGTCGCGGCGCGCGATAGTCAACAGGCCGGCCGTCGCGTTGTGCACCGACATGCTGAACGCCGTCGGCGACAACGCCTCGCCGCGCGCCAGATCGCTCAGTAGTTCGAGCGCGCGCGACACCTCGCCGTGGCGCGAACAGAAAACAGTGGGGATCGCGGCGACACCGTCGCCATGGGCTTCGGCGCGCCCGTCGAGGCAGCGATAAGCCACTTCCAACGCCATCTTCCCCAGAAATCCCGCCCGCCGCCGCAGCATGGCGGGCATCGCCTTGACGCCGGGTTCCTCGCCGGCGACGATGCGATACGGCGCGCGTGCCCATTGCGCCCACGCCTCCGGCGTGGTCAGGCCGGGCGCCCATGCGGCGTGACTGACGATTGAGAAGGTGACGCCATGGGTGCGCATGTTTGACAAATAATCCAGAGTTCTGAGATAAAAGAAGGTACGAACTCGCGCTCACATGCCGCAGAAATGCCAGCCGACGTACTTTTAAAATTATAAACGACAGGCACTATCAATCCGGCGTAAAAATAGATACACGGCAACTATTTTGTTGATTGAGCTCTACATTTGTGCAACTTCCCGGAAAGTTTCTCACCAAATGTCACACTTTGCGAGCAAAAAGCGACAAAAAAGGCGAGGCGCATCGCTGCGGCCCTCGCCTTGTACTAAATAGATTAACCTGGAATCGAACCGGTTAGAACACCCAAAGTTTGTCGGCAGGCAACTGCAACCAATAGTTTCCGGGCTCCAGCTTGTACTTCGAATATGCGCGCAGGCCGAACTCGGCGCCGCCCGCAGGGCTCTTGAACAGGCATTCGAAGCGGTCGCCGAGATACATGCAGGTCAGCAGCGGCAGCTCGATGGCGTTGTCCACCGGCGTGGGGCTGATCTTCACTTCCTCGACACGGATGATGGTCGACGGCTCGCCGCCGCCGGCGCCGCGCGCGGTGCCGCTCACCATGGTGCCGTTGACGTCGAGCCGCACCAGCGCGCCGTCGCGCTGCACCACCTTGGCCGGCAACCGGTTGTTACTGCCCATGAACTCCGCGGTGAACAAGGTCTCCGGCGTCTCGTACATGCTTTGCGGCGTGCCTTGCTGCTCGATCTTGCCGTTATTGAGCAGCAGGATGCGGTCCGAAATCGCCATGGCCTCGGCCTGGTCGTGGGTCACCATCAACGCCGACAGGCCCAGTCGCACGATCAACTCGCGCAGGAAGGCGCGCGCTTCCTCGCGCAGTTTGGCGTCCAGGTTCGACAGCGGCTCGTCGAGCAGGATCACCGGCGGGTTGTAGACCAGCGCGCGGGCGATCGCCACGCGCTGCTGCTGGCCGCCGGACAACTGGTGCGGATAGCGCTCGGCCAGGTGGCCGAGGCCCAGGTTTTTCAGCACGTCGGCGACTTTGTCCTTGATGTCGCCGGAGCTCATCTTGCGCAGCTTGAGGCCATAGGCGACGTTGTCGAACACCGTCTTGTGCGGCCACAGCGCGTACGACTGGAACACCAGTCCCAGGTTGCGGTGCTCGGCCGGCATCTCGAAGTTCTTCGAACCGTCGTAGACGGTGCGTTCGCCGATGGCGATGGTGCCCTGCTTGGCGCTTTCCAGGCCGGCGACGGCGCGCAGCAAGGTGGTCTTGCCGCTGCCCGAAGGCCCGAGCAGCGCCACCACTTCGCCTTTTTGAAGGTGCATCGACACGCCCTTCAGGATTTGATTGGCGTGGGCGCCGGTGCCGTAGTCCAGGTGCAGGTCGTTGACGGTGAGTTCATTCATGATGGTGTCTCGTTTCATATTATGTGACGCATTGTTTGAATCAATTATGCAGCTTCACGCCAAAGCGCAAGGCGATGCCCAGGCCGATGGCCACCAGCGAGATATTGATGAACGAGAGCGCCGCCACCAGATCGGTGGAACCGGTCGCCCACAGCGACACGATCATCGCCCCGATCACCTCCGTGCCGGGCGTGAGCAGGTACACGCCGGTCGAGTATTCGCGTTCGAAGATCAGGAACACCATCAGCCACGCGCCCAGCAGGCCGTATTTCACCAGCGGCAGCGTGACATCGCGCGTGACCTGGCCACGTTTGGCGCCGACCGCGCGTGCGGCCTCCTCCAGCTCCGGGCCCACCTGCAGCAGCGCCGTCGAAATCAGGCGCATGCCGTAGGCCAGCCACACCACCGAATACGCCAGCCACAAAGCGAAGATGGTCGAGCGCACGGAGCGCAGCACCGGTATCGCATGTTCGCTGAGCCACAGCGCCACGCCGTTGTCCATGCCCTTCAAGGCGCCATCGAGCCAGCTAGGCACGAACAGGAACACCCACAGGAACGACAGGCCGGCAAGCAGGCCGGGAACGGCGCGCGGTACCAGCACGCTGTAATCGAGGAAGCGGGTGATGGCGTCGGGCTTGCGGTGCATCGCCAGCGCGATGGCGCTGTAGCAGATCACCGCCAGCGCGCCGCCGATCACGCCGATCAGCACCGTGTTGACGATGCCGCGCACCAGCGCCGGCTGCTCGAAGATCTCGCGGAAGTGCTGCAACGTCAGCACTTCGGCCAGTTTGACGCCCTCGCCCCAATACTGGACGAAGGAGCGCAGCACGATGCCCGACAGCGGCATGATGATGGTGAACATCAGCCACGCGAAAATCAGCGCGAAGGCCAGCCACTTCCAGCGGCCCAGCGGCATCGCTTTCGACCGCGCGCCCTTGCCCTTGATGGAGACGAACTTGTTGGCCGACTTGAGCAGGTAGCGCTGCACCATCACCAGCGGCATCGTCACCATCACCAGGCAGACGGCGACAGCGGCCATCAGGTGGTACGACGGCGTGCCCAGTTTGTTGGTCAGCTTGTACAGGTAGGTGGCCAGCACCATGTGGCCTTCCGGATCGCCCAGCACCAGCACCAGGCCGAACACCTCGAAGCCGAGGAAGAACACCAGCACGCCGGCGTACGCCAGCGCCGGCGTGATCATCGGCAGCGAGACGTTGAACATCACCTGCAGCGGCGAGGCGCCGGACACGCGCGCCGCCTCCTCCACATCCGATCCAAGGCTTTTGAGCGCGGACGAGGCGTACAGGTAAACGTGCGGCACGTGTGTCAGGCCGGCGATCACCACGATGCTGGTGAACGAGTAGATATTCCACGGGATCACACCGAGGATGTCCTTGGCCCACAGCGAATAGAAGCCGACTGGCCCCATCGAGACGACGTAGCCGAAGCCCATCACCATCGGCGAGACGAAGATCGGCACCAGCAGCAACGGCGCGATGAAGCCCTTGGCCGGCAGGTCGGTGCGGATCATCAGGAACGCCAGCATGCCGCCCAGCGGCACGGCGATGACGGTCAGGCCGGTGGCCAGCAGGAAGGCGTTCTCGAACGCCACGGTGAAATCGGGGTCTTCGAAGATAAAGCGGTAGGCGTCGAAGCCAAGCTCCTTGACCGGCATGAAAAACGGCGCGCTCAAAAAGCTTTGATAGAAGATCAGGAACAGCGGCAGGAAGATGGCGATGGAGGCAAGCACCACCACCACGCCGCGCGGCCAATTGAGGCTGCGCCGGCCGGAGCCGGAGAGTGTCATAGTTTGCATAGGAATTCCGTTTTTACGAACGCGTGCGGGCACCCGGCCCCGTGTCGGCAAGGGGCTGGGTGGACCTGGGGTGAGGCTTGTGTCGAACGCTTTACTTCAGACGATTACTTCTTGCCGGCCGATTCTTTCCACTGCTTCAGGAAGGCCATGCGCTTGGCCGGTCCCAGGAACTGCAGCACCATCGGATGGACCGGCACCGGCTTGACGTTGTCCTTGCCGATTTGCTTGATCAGGTCCGCCGAGGTGGTCTCGCCGGTGACGTCGGCGCGGATCGCGAACAGCTTGGAGTCGTTGGCGATGATGGTCTGGCCGCGATGGGACAGCATGTAGTCGAGCCACAGCTTGGCGGCGTTCGGGTTCTTCGCGCTCTTGCTGATGAAGAGCACGCGCGACATGATCAGCGTGTAGTCCTTCGGCAGGATCACGCCCAGCGAGGGATCGGTCTTGGCGCGCACCAACGCGTACGAGCCGACCACGTTGTAGCCGATCAGATTCTCGCCGGACGAGATCCGCTCGAGCATGGTGCCGGTCGACGACTGCACGCGCACCTTGGCGGCGCCAAAGGCGTTGAGCATGTCGAGGAACTTCGGATTCTCACGCGCGTCCTGGGTCATGAACATGAAGCCCACGCCGGACTTTTCGATGTCGTAGGTGGTGACTTTGTCCTTGAACTTCGGCGTTTGAATCAGCTTGGCGAAATCGGCGTGCGTCTGCGGCGCTTCCTTGGCGTCGACCAGGCGCTTGTTGTAGACGATGGCGGCCGGCTCGAAGGTAGTGCCGTAGGCTTGGTCGTCCCACATCGACCATGCCGGCAGCTTTGGCGCCTCGACAGATTTATACTTCATCGCGTAGCCGTCGGAGGCCAGGCGCATTTGCAGGTCCATCGCCGACGACCACACCGCGTCGGCGGTGTTGCCGCCGGCCGCCACCTCGGAGATGAAGCGGTTGTACACCTCGGTCGAATTCATGTCGTTGTATTCGACCGTGATGCCGGGGAACTGGGCGCTGAAGTCCTTGATCAGCGGCGCCGTGGCCTTGCTGTCGGTAGCGCCGTAGACCACCAGCTTGCCCTCTTTCTTGGCGCCGTCGATGATCTTCTGGTAGTCGGCCGGATAGCCGGCCGGCACCTGCGCCAGGGCGGCCGTGGAGCTTGCGAACAGCGCGAACGAGAGGGACGCGCATGCGGCGGCCATTGAGGTCTTGAACATCATTTTTTTGTCTCCAATTGTTTTAATATTTTTTTTGTGATCAGCGCACCAGACCGAGTTCGGCGGCGTGCCTGCCGTAATCGTCTACGGCCTTTGCTACATAAGCTTTCAGCGCATCGCCGGTCAGCGCGAACGGGTACAAGCCAGACGCCGCGCGCATTTTCGCGAACTGCGGATCGGCCAGCACGCGGTCGAACGCCGCCACCCACTGCCGGTAATCCGCATCCGGCACCTGGGGGCCCATCCACAAACCGCGGATGATCGGCCACACCACATCGATCCCCTGCTCGCGCGCTGTCGGCACGTTGGCCAGCACGCCCGGCAGGCGCTTGTCCGACAGCACCGCCAGCACGCGGGTATTGCCGCTGGCCGCGTACAGCGACGCTTCGCTGGCGTCGCCCGATACGACCTGCACATAATTCGCATGCATCGCGGTGAAGGCCTCGCCACCGCCCTCCAGCGCCACGAAGCGCAGCACCTTCGGATCCAGCCCGGCGGTCTTGAACACCATCGCCATCTTGAGCCAGTCCTGGCTGCCGATGGTGCCGGAGACGCCGATCAGCACCTTCTGCGGATTCTTCTTCAACGCCGCCAGCAGCTCAGCCAGCGTCTTGTAGGGAGAATCGGCGCGCACCGCGATCATGCCGTAATCCGTTCCCAGCGCCGCCACCCAGCGCACGTCGTTCGCCGTGGCCTTGCCGAACTTGCCCTGCGCCAGATTGAGCAGCGAGCCGCCGGAAAAAGCCACCAGCGTGTTCGGCTCCGCGCGGCGCCGCTGCGACACCAGCGAATGCCAGGCCACCGCGCCGATGCCGCCCGGCAGATAGGTGATCCGCATATCCGACGGCGGCGGCTTGGGCGCATCGCGCAAACCCTGCAGGCCCTTTTGCGCAAGCTTGCATGTGAGGTCCATCGCGCCGCCCGGTTTGGACGGGACGATGCACTCCAGGCTTGCCGCCCGCGCCACCGCGCAGAGTAAAAACGGCGCGGCAATCAAAGCCTGCAAAACTTTAGTCATCTTTTAGTTATCTTAGAGCGGTGAAGCTTTCAAAGCGCTTTCAGGCCGCATCGACTTTCACATAAATATCGACGCGGCCCGGTCTTCGTTGCGAAGCGGCTTAGAAGCGGTGCTGTATGCCGGCGGTGATGCCGCGCTGGCTGTTGGCGAAGCCGGCGTCGTCGCGCGACAAGCCGGTGAGCTGCCCGTTCTTGGCCTTGGCGTAGGCGCCCGTGACATGCAGGTCGGTGCGCTTGGACAGCGCGTAGCGGTAACGCAGCACGTACATGGTCGGATCGGCGTCGCGGCCTGCGGCCACGTTCTTGACGTTGATGTGGTAGATCGCCGCCGTCAAGGTGGTGACCTCGTTCGGCTTGAAGGCCACGCCGCCCCAGGTGGTGGTGCCTTCGACATCGGCGGTCGCCGCGCGGCCGGCGGTGAGGTTGTAGTCGCGCAGGACGGCCCAGAATTTCAGCGGACCGGTTTCGTAGTTGGCGCCGATGTGCCACACGGTGTTTTCGTCGCGGTTGCCGGTGGCCGGCACGTTGTTGCCGTTGTTGCGCTCATAGGTGGCCATCAGGTTGGCGCCGCCGATTTTATAGGCGACGGTGGCGCCCATCTTGGCGCTGTCGGCCACGCCGGTGGTCTGCTCGCCGGCCGAGTAATTGGCGCCGAAACGCCAGTCGCCGAAGGTGCCGCTGTATTTGATCAGGTTATCGTAGCCGGTGGTGAAGCCGTATTTGCTTGGACCGGTGGCCGGACCTGTGGTCGCCCACGAATAGTAAGGCGCGAAGCCCATCGGATCGAAGCTGATCACCGTGTCGTAGACACTGGTGAAGGAGCGGCCGATGACCACGCGGCCGAAGGCGCCTTCCAGACCCACGTACGACTGGCGGCGGAACAGCGCGCCGTCCTGGGCGCCGGTGTCCATCAAAATGCCGCCTTCCAGATTGAACACGGCCTTCAGGCCTCCGCCCAGATCCTCGGTGCCTCGGAAGCCCCAGCGCGAGGTGTTCATGCCGCCCGAGATGACGCGGGTCGCGCTGCCGCCGGTGGCGCTGGTGTTATTGGCGTTTTCGACGCCGACGTCCAGCAGGCCATAGACTTGCACATTCGATTGGGCCTGCGCGGCACCGCCAGCAGCGGCTGCCAATGCCAGGATGGCAAGGCTAATTGCGGATTTTTTCATTGTGTCTCCAGGTTATAGTTATTCGTGATGCCTGATATTTGCTATCAGGATGCCACTATAGAAGTCGCTTCCTTTCAATTACCTTTCACTCACCTTGCACTGCCCAGGAAGGGGTATTTCCTGTCGCCCTCACGCCACAAAGCCGATAGGCCTTCCCTTTTCACGCGCGGCGGACGATGATTCTGTCCTTACACTGAACCTATTTTTTCGCCATGGCAAGAATTTATGCGCATACTGTTAGTTGAAGACCACACCGAGCTGTCCCATTGGCTGGCCAAGGCGCTGCGCGACGCCCACCTCACGGTCGAATGCGCGGACAACGGCGCCGACGCCGACGCCCTGCTGCACACGCAGGATTACGCGCTGCTGATTCTGGACCTGACCTTGCCGCGCATGGACGGCCTGGAGGTGCTCAAGCGCCTGCGCGCGCGCGCCGCGCCGCGCAGCCAGACGCCGGTGCTGATCCTGACCGCGCGCGGCGGCCTCGATGAACGGGTGCAGGGCCTGAACCTGGGCGCGGACGACTATCTCGCCAAACCGTTCGAACTGGCGGAGCTGGAGGCGCGCGTCAAAGCCCTTCTGCGGCGCAGTGTCGGCAACGAGGCGCTGGTGCACCGCTGCGGCGCGCTCAGTTTCGACACCGTCACGCGCATGTTCACCTACGCCGGCAACCCGCTGGCGCTCACGCCGCGCGAACACGCGGTGCTGGAGACCCTGATCACGCGCGCCGGCCGCGCCGTCTCGAAGGAAAAACTGTTCGACGAAGTGTTCGCGCTGGCCGACGACGCCAACATCGACGCCATCGAACTGTATATCCACCGTGTGCGCAAAAAACTCGACATCGCCGCGCCGGACGCCGCCATCATCACCACGCTGCGCGGCATCGGCTACCTGCTGCAACCGCGTCCGGCGCTCGCCGCCGACTGACGCGCAGCACCTTTGCCGATGTCGATACCGATCTTGACCAGGCTCGCCAGACGATTCGGCCCCGGCGCCACGCTGGGCAGCCTGCGCGGCCAGTTGCTGCGCTGGTTGCTGGGGCCCTTGCTGGCACTGGTCACGCTCAACACCGTCTCGGTCTACCACAACGCGCTGGACGCCGCCGATGTCGCGTACGACCGCTCGCTGCTGGCGTCGACGCGGGCGCTGGCCGAACGCGTCTCCATCGTCGGCGGCAAAGTGGTGGCCGACGTGCCCTACGTGGCGCTGGACAGCTTCGAGACCGACACCCTGGGCCGCATCTATTACAAGGTCACGGGCATCGGCGGCGAAACGGTGTCCGGCTACGGCGACCTGCCGGCGGTGCCGGCCAACGTGCCGCGCTCGGAGGCCTATCCGGCGCTGGTGCGCTTTTATCACGCCAATTACAACGGCCAGCCGGTGCGCATCGCCGCGCTGCTGCAGCCGGTGTACGACGACTCGATGCGCGGCATTGCGCTGATCCAGGTGGGCGAAACGCTGGAGGCGCGCCGCGGCCTGTCGAACCAGATCCTGTTCGACACGCTGACCTGGCAGGCCTTGCTGCTGCTGGCACTCGCGCTGCTGGTGTGGTTTGCGGTGCGGCTGGTGCTGCAGCCGCTGATGCGGTTGAAGATCGCGGTGGAAACGCGCAGCCTGAACGACTCCTCCGACGTCGATCCGGCGCTGGTGCACAAGGAAGTGCGGCCGCTGGTGGCGGCGATGAACAGTTCGCGCTCGCGCCTGCAGCTGTTAATCAGCAGCCAGCGCCGCTTCATCGCCGACGCCTCGCACCAATTGCGCACGCCGCTCACGGTGCTCAAGACGCAGGCCGAACTGGCGCTGCGAGAATGCGACCGCCCCGGTGTGGCGCCCGAGGACACCAAGGCGGCGCTGCGCCACATCGTCCACAGCATCGCCGCCACCACCGACTCCACCGTCAACCTGGCCAACCGGCTGCTGACATTGGCCCGCATCGAGCATGGCGGCGACGCCGACGGCGCGGCGGCGCAGGCCGAGCCGGTGTCGCTGCGCGACAGCGCGCGCCAGGTCGGACTGGAGATGGCGATGGCGGCGGTGGCCAAGAATATCGACCTGTCGCTGGAAGCGGAGCGCGACTGCGTCGTCAGCGGCCAGGCCTTGCTGCTGCACGAGATGATCGCCAACCTGGTCGACAACGCGCTGCGCTACACGCCCGCCGGCGGTCAGGTGGGACTGCGCGTGATCGAGGGCGCCGATGGCGTGGTGCTCGAGGTCGAGGACAGCGGTCCCGGCATCGCGGCGCCGGAGCGCGAGCGCGTGTTCGCGCCCTTCTACCGCGCCGCCGCCACCCTGGAACGCAACCCCGGAGGCGCCGGGCTGGGTCTGGCCATCGTGCGCGACATCGCCAACCTGCACGGCGCCACCATCGCGCTCGACGCCGGCGCCGGCGGCCAGGGCCTGAAAGTGACGGTCGTCTTTCCGGCCGCCTGAACGCCGTAGCGCGTGTAGCGGTAAAATAGCGCCATCGACTTTCCGCTAGAAAGACACACATGATTACCAAAGAAGAAATGGTCGAGCTGTTCGCCGACATGCAGCAGAACGCCCCGTGGGACAGCAACAAGCCGCTGTTGTGGGGCTACTTTTTCGCCGACCAGGACAAGGCCAAGCTCGAAGCGGCGCAAGCGCCGCTGAAGGCCAAGGGCTACCAGATCGTCGGCATCTACGATTCCAGGCCCGAAGGCGACGCGCCGGCGCTGTGGTGGCTGCACATCGAAAAGGTGGAAAAGCACACGGTCGACACCCTGCACGCGCGCAACCAGCAGTTCTACAAGTTCGCCGAGGAGCATGGACTCGAATCCTACGACGGCATGGACGTCGGCCCGGCGGCATGACGCCGATGCCAGCGGCAGACCTGGCGGCGCACGCGCGGCCCGTCACGGCCGCATAACGTTGGCGCGCGCCATAGCGCGCGCCAAGAAATATTTCCAATTAAACACACCCCGGGCGCCGTTTCGCCTATCATTTAGACATTTTTCCTCTTTAGACCACCGATGCTCTCGAAACTCTCGTTTCGCCAGTTGCTGCTGGGCGTCTTCCTGTTGATTGCTGTGTTGTTGAGTGCCGCCTCCCTGCACGCGCTGTGGACGCTGGACAGTCTCGCCTTCCACAGCCGCGACAGCGGACACCATGCGCTGGCGCTCACTGAAAACACCCAACAGCTGGCCGAGCGCAGCGTGGCGATGACCCGTAGCGCCCGCCAATATCTGGTGCTGGACGATCCCGCCTTCCGCATGCGCTATGCCGACGCCTGGCGCGAGGCGCGCGCCGCGCTCGACGTGGTCCAGCGCGGCCTGCCGCACGCGCCCAACATGGCGTTCGACACCTGGCGCCAGGCCGGCGAGCAAGCCTGGGACATCCTGCAGATGCCGACCCGCGCGCGCACCGCCGCCCGGCGCCAGGCGCTGGAGAAAGTGCTGGCGTTGTTGCCTCGCATTAACGCCCAGCTGGCCGAGGAGGTCAAACTGGAGGTCGAACTGCGTAACACCGCGCTGCTGACCGAGCTCGACCAGCGGCGCGCCGTGCTCAAGGCGCAGGTCATCGCCTCCATCGTGGTGGCCGCGCTGCTGGCGGGCGGCTTCGGCCTGTGGCTGTCGCGGCCGCTGGCGCAAATCGAATCGGCAATCGACCGGCTCGGCGCCAACCGTTTCGACGAGGTCATCGAAGTGCGCGGACCGGCCGACCTGCAGCGCGTCGGCCTGCAACTCAATTGGCTGCGCCAGCGCCTGTCGAATCTGGAGGAAGACAAGTCGCGTTTCCTGCGCCACATCTCGCACGAACTCAAGACCCCGCTGGCGGCGCTGCGCGAAGGCGTTGCCCTGCTGGAAGATGGCGTGGCCGGCGCGTTATCGCCCAATCAGCGCGAAATCGCCGGTATACTGAATCAAAACACGGCGGCGCTGCAGTCGCAGATTGAAGCGCTGCTGCGCTACAACGAAGCCACGTTCGACGCCCACCATCTGCACCTGGAGGCGACCGACCTGTCGGCGCTGCTGGCGCAAGCGATCGACAGCCAGCGCCTGCAATGGCAGGCGGCCAAGCTCACCGTCAACACCGAAGGCACCGCACGGCCGATCATGGTCGACGCCGACAAGATGGCCGTGGCGATCGGCAACCTGCTGTCGAACGCCGTGCGCTTCAGTCCCCAGGGCGGCGTAATCAGTTTCAGGCTCGAAGAACGCAACGACCGGCTGCTGATCGAGTGCGCCGACCAGGGACCTGGCGTGGCGCCGAACGACACGGCGCGCATCTTCGAACCGTTTTACCAGGGCCAACGCCAGCCGCCCGGCGCGCGCCGTGGCAACGGCATCGGCCTGTCGATCGTGCAGGAATACATCGCGGCGCACCATGGCATGTTGCAGTTGCTGCCCACCGAACGGGGTGCCCGCTTCCGAATTGAATTACCTTATTGAAGTCCTGATTGTGAATATGATGCCTTACGCAAAATACTTGTTATCCCGGGCGCCGGCGCACATGCTGTGCGCCCTGCTCAGCCTGACCCTGGCGGCCTGCACCCAGGTCCAGCCCAAGCCGGCGCCGGTGCCGCAGCCGCCACCGCCACCGGTGGTGGTGGAACTGGCGCCACCACCGCAACCGCTCGACGAGATCGGCCCGCTGCTCAATTATCACCAATCGCTGCGGCGCATGAGCCAGGGCGAGCTGCTCAAGGAGCTTAGCGGCCTGACCCAGCAATCGCGCAGCCCGCGTCTGTCGATGCAAATGGGAATGGTGTTGATGCTCACGCGCGGCAGCGGCGACCTGGCGCGCGCGCAGACGCTGTTCGACGCCGTCGGCAATTCCACCGATAGCGAGGCGGCGGCCTTCAAACCGCTGGCGCTGGTACTTTCGAGCAATTGCGCCGAAGCGCGCCGGCTGGCCGAACACGCCGACCGGCTGGCGGCGCAGCAAAAGGAGAGCCAGCGCCGCATCGAGCAGCTCAACGACATGGTGGAGGGCTTGAAAAACATCGAGCGCACCCTGCCGGTCCGCCCGGCCGCCAGCGCGCCGCAGGGGATCATCAAATGAGCGCGGCCGACGACCAACTGGCCGCCGCCGGCGCCGCCCGCAATCCGGCCGGCAAGGGCGCACACTTATTAGTGGTGGACGACGACGCCGACCTGCTGCGCTTGCTATCGATGCGCCTGACCGCCAACGGCTACCGTGTCACCGGCGTGGGCAGCGCCGAGGCGGCGCTGGCGCGCATGTCGATCGAGCTGCCTCGTCTGGTCATCAGCGACATCCGCCTGCCGGACCGCGACGGCATGTCGCTGTTCCAGGAGATCCGCCACAACTACCCGGCCCTGCCCGTCATCCTGCTGACCGCCCACGGCACCATTCCGGACGCGATCGAGGCCACCACCCTGGGCGCGTACGCCTACCTGACCAAGCCGTTCGACGCCAAGCTGTTGCTCGACCGCATCGCCCAGGCCCTGAGCCTGTCGGCGCCGGCCACCAGCCCGTCGACCGGCGACGAGGCCTGGCGGGCCGGGCTGATCAGCCGCAGCCAGTGCATGGACGAACTGCTGGCCGAGGCAAGGCTGGTGGCCGCGTCCGACGCCAGCATCCTGATCCGTGGCGAAAGCGGCACCGGCAAGGAGTTGCTGGCCAACGCCATCCACCGCGCCAGCCGCCGCGCCAAGGCGCCCTTCATCGCCGTCAATTGCGGCGCGATTCCCGAGGCGCTGCTCGAATCGGAGCTGTTCGGCCACGTCAAGGGCGCCTACACCGGCGCCGTCAACGCCCGCGAGGGCCTGGTGCAGGCGGCCGACGGCGGCACGCTATTCCTCGACGAGATCGGCGATATGCCGCTCTTGCTGCAAGTTAAGCTGTTGCGCGTGCTGCAAGAGCGCGTGGTGCGCCAACTGGGCTCGGACATCCCCCGACCGGTGGACGTGCGCATCCTGTCGGCCACCCACCGCGACCTCGACACGGCGATGCTGGAAGGCCAGTTCCGCGAGGACTTGTACTACCGGCTCAACGTCATCACGTTGACCTTGCCGCCGCTATCGCAGCGGCGCGAGGACATCACGCCGATGGCCACGCAGTTCCTGCACACCCTGGCGGCCAAGTACGGCAAGACGGTGCGCGGCTACGCCCCTGACGCGCTGGAGGCGCTGACCACGGCCTCGTGGCCGGGCAATGTGCGGCAACTATATAACGTTGTCGAACACGTATGCGCGCTGGCGACCGCGCCGCTGATTCCGCTGTCTCTCGTGCAGCGGGCGCTGCGCGTGCCGTCGCTGGAGGTGCTCAGCTACACGGAAGCCAAGCAACGCTTTGAGCGCAACTACCTGGTCCAGCTGCTCAAATTGACCGACGGCAATGTGGCCGATGCCGCCCGCCTGGCCGAACGCAACCGGACCGAGTTCTACCGCCTGCTGCAGAAATACGACCTCGACGCCAGCCTTTTCCGCACCGACCCCACCCTTGTCGCCGCTGAGCGACAAGACGATTCCCTTAAAAATCAATGAGTTAGCAAATGGCGGCAATAGCCTGTCGCCATTTCCCGACAAATTCCCTGGAATATGGACGGAAACATCACGATTTGACAATTCTTTTTAAGTAACTCATCCGTAAGCTCATGATTTTAAACGGATTAAATGAGCTGGCACGGCGATTGCTAAGGATAGGGTAACGTCACTGACGTTTCACCTTAACTTGTAAAGGAAAAATCATGATGACTACCAATCTGATCGCCCGCCTGATGGTTGCAGCAACCCTCACCGCTGCCGCCGCTACTGGTACCGCATTCGCTGCGGGTCAGCAAGAAGGTGCTATGGCTGGAGCCGCCAAGACCGGCACCGCCACCAATGACGATGCGATCACCAGCAAGATCAAAGCTTCCCTGGCCGATCAAAAACAAATTGGCGTGACCACCACCGACGGTGTGGTCGTGCTGAGCGGCGCCGTGCCGAGCACTGAAGTTGGCACCAAAGCCATTCAGGTAGCTTCCGCAGTGCCTGGCGTTAAAGAAGTAAAAAGCGAACTGACCGTCGCTTCGAAGTAAGCAGCACCGTAACGATTACGCAGTAATGTGTATCCGCAGTAAAAACCTTGCAGTAGAGTAACCGTAGTACCGTAACACCACCCTAGTAACTGACCCTTTTCCGGGTAGCGTGCGTAGACGCTACCCGGACTTTTTTTGCCTGCAGAGTTGCTAGATAATCAATATTTACCGATTATCCGGCCGCCCCCGCTCCTGTTACTCAGCTCAGGTTTTCGAGGCGAATCTTGGTCACGCTGCCGCACACGGTCGACAGCCCTTCCATCTTGGCGATCGCCGCCGTCACGTTCTTTTCCTGCGTCTGGTGCGTCAGGAAAATGATGTCGGTCTTGGTTTCGCCGTCGGCCGGTTCCTTTTGCAGCATGGCGTCGATCGAGATCGTCGCGTCCGCCAGGATGCGGGTCAGGTCGGCCAGCACGCCAGGCTGGTCGCTGACGTTCATGCGCAGATAGTAGCTGGTGGTGATTTCCGACATCGGCAAAATCTCGATATCGGTCATCGCGTTCGGCTGGAACGCCAAATGGGGCACGCGGTGCTCCGGATCGGCCGTGGCCAGGCGGGTGATGTCGACCAGGTCGGCGATCACGGCCGAGGCGGTCGGTTCGGCGCCGGCGCCTTTGCCATAGTACAAGGTGGCGCCGACGGCGTCGCCCTGCACCAGCACGGCGTTCATCGCGCCTTCGACGTTGGCGATCAGGCGCTTGCTCGGGATCAGCGTCGGATGCACGCGCAGCTCCACGCCTTCCACGCCGTTGACCTTGGCGCGCTTGGCAATGCCCAGCAGTTTGATGCGGTAGCCCAGTTGCTCGGCGTAGCGGATGTCGATCGCGTTGAGCTTGGAGATGCCCTCGACGTGCGCCTTGTCGAACTGAACCGGAATGCCGAAGGCGATCGCCGACATGATGGTGGCCTTGTGCGCCGCGTCCACGCCCTCGATGTCGAAGGTCGGGTCGGCTTCGGCGTAGCCCAGTTCCTGCGCCTGCTTGAGCACCGTGGCGAAGTCCAGGCCCTTGTCGCGCATTTCGGAGAGGATGAAGTTGGTGGTGCCGTTGATGATGCCGGCCAGCCATTCGATGCGGTTGGCGGTCAGGCCTTCGCGCAACGCCTTGATGATCGGAATGCCGCCGGCCACCGCCGCCTCGAACGCGACCATGACACCCTTTTGTTGCGCGGCCGCGAAGATCTCGTTGCCATGCACGGCCAGCAAGGCCTTGTTGGCGGTGACCACGTGCTTGCCGTTGGCGATGGCTTGCAACACCAGCGCCTTCGCTTCGTCGTAGCCGCCGATAAGCTCGACGACGATGTCGATTTCGGGATCGTTGACGATGTCGAACGGGCTGGCGACCACTTTGACCTTGCCGCCGGTGCGCTCCTTGGCGCGCTCGAGGTTGCGGGCCGAGACGGCCACCACTTCGATGCCGCGGCCGGCGCGCCGGCGGATTTCTTCCTGGTTGCGTTCCAACACATTGAACGTTCCGGAGCCGACGTTGCCGACGCCTAACAAGCCTACTTTGATGGGTTTCATATTATCGTTTCTATTGATCTGCGGTTCGGTGGAGCGTGGAGGCTAGAAGCTGGCGCCGTGGCGTTTGCGGTAGCCTTCCATGAATTTGGCGATGCGGCCAAAGGCCTCCGTCATATCGTCCGAGTTCGGCAGGAACACGACGCGGAAGTGATCCGGCGCGATCCAGTTGAAGCCGCTGCCCTGGACGATCAACACTTTCGTTTCTGCCAGCAATTCGTAAGCGAACTGCTGGTCGTCCGCAATCGGATAGATTTTCGGATCGAGACGCGGGAACATGTACAGCGCCGCTTTCGGCTTGACACAAGTGACGCCCGGAATATCGGTCAGCAGCTTGTAGGCCAGATCGCGTTGCTTTAACAGGCGCCCGCCCGGTCCCACCAGGTCTTGTATCGACTGGTAGCCGCCGAGCGCAGTCTGGATCGCAAACTGCCCCGGTGCGTTGGCGCACAAGCGCATCGAGGCCAGCATGTTGAGGCCCTCGATATAGTCTTTCGCATGGGATTTTTCGCCCGACACCACCATCCAGCCGGAACGGTAGCCGCAGGCGCGGTAATTCTTCGACAGGCCGTTGAAGGTGACGAACAGCACGTCGTCCGCCAGCGAGGCGATCGAGACGTGCTCGGCCTCGTCGTAGAGCACCTTGTCGTAAATCTCGTCGGCGTAGATGATCAGCTGGTGCTGGCGCGCCACGTCGATGATCTGTTGCAGCAGCTCCACCGGATACAGCGCGCCGGTCGGGTTGTTCGGGTTGATGACGACAATAGCGCGCGTGTTCGAAGTGATTTTGCGGCGGATGTCTTCAATGTCCGGATACCATTCCTGCTGCTCGTCGCAGATGTAGTGCACCGGCGTGCCGCCGGACAGGCTGACGGCGGCGGTCCACAGCGGATAGTCGGGCGCCGGCACCAGCACTTCGTCGCCGGTGTTGAGCAGCGCGTTCATCGACATGACGATCAGTTCCGACGCGCCGTTGCCGAGGTAAATGTCGTCGATCGACACGCCGGCGATGTTCTTGCCCTGCGTGTAATGCATGACCGCCTTGCGTGGCGCGAACATGCCTTTGGAATCGGTGTAGCCGGCTGCGTTGGACAGGTTGATCTTCATATCCTGGACGATCTCGTCCGGGGGATCGAAACCGAACACGGCCAGGTTGCCGATATTGAGCTTCGTGATCTTGTGGCCTTCCTCCTCCATTTTCCGGGCTTTTTCCGGCACCGGGCCGCGGATTTCGTAGCAGACTTCCGCCAGTTTGTTCGATTTTTGAATCGGTCGCAAAATAAAATCCTGTCTTGGTGAGGCAAACCGCTGTGGCCTGCCAAAAACACGTTGGCGGCCTGTGCTGCAATGCGAAAAGAACCATTCTGCCGAAAGCCACCCGTTTAATCAACCTCTGGCAGGGCTAAACGGCGAAGCGCCCCTTGAAAAAGGCTACAATGTCACCCATACCACGTTATTCCGCGCACCACGTAGACATCTGCGGCCCCGGCCCCGTTGCCCACACGAACGCCATCAAACAGCAAATACCATGAAGCTCCACGCAAGCGATACCAAAAAGTACCAAACCGTCACCGGCTACGATGAGACCGGCGTCGAGATCAACGCCGAGCGCTACAACTACAGCCTGATCGTGTTGCCCGAAACCGAGCCGCGCGCCTGGCCCGCGCCGACCTTCGAATCGATCACCGCCGAGCACTTCGACATCATCGGCGCCGATTCGCCGGACGTTGTCATCCTCGGCACCGGCGCCAAGCAGCGCTTCATCCACCCGCGCCTGACGGCCGCGCTGACGATGCGCCGCATCGGCGTCGAATGCATGGACAGCCAGGCCGCCTGCCGCACCTACAACATCCTGATGGGCGAAGGCCGCAAAGTCACGCTGGCGCTAATCATCGACAACACCGGCAAGGCGGACGCCTGAGCCGGCTGACGGCACAAGGGGCACGGCGATGAACGACCACCCCTACGACGACCCGAACGACCACGACCGCCGGCAACGCGCGGTCGTCTTCGCGCACCAGAACCTCGGCGTGCGCTGCCTGAAGGTGTTGCTGGCCGGCGGCGTCGATGTCGCGCTGGTGGTCACCCACGATGACGACCCTGGCGGCGACCACGACGGCGAATCGGTGCGCTCGCTGTGCCGCGAAGAACGCCTGCCCTGCATCGCCCCCGACGACGCCGAATCGCCCGCGCTGCTGGAACAGGTGCGCGACGCCATGCCCGACCTGCTGTTCAACTTTGACTATCGACACGCGCTATCGGCCGATCTGCTGGCGGTGGCGCCGACCTACAACATGCACGGCTCGCTGCTGCCGGAGTTCCGGGGCGGCGCGCCGGTCGCGTGCGCGGTGCTGCAGGGCGCCACCGTCACCGGCGCCAGCCTGCACGAGCTCACGGCCGAGCCGGACGCAGGCGCCGTGGTCTCGCAGGTGGAGGTCCCCATCCTGCCCGACGACACCGCCTTCGAAGTGGCCGTCAAGGTCACCGTGGCGGCCGAACAAACCTTGTGGCGCGTGCTGCCGTCGCTGCTCGACGGCACCGCGCCGCGCCTTCGCGTCGACGGCCGACCAGGCTCTGGTCCGGACGGACATGCCCGCGCGCCCACGCTCGAGGACGGCCGCATCGACTGGCGCCAGCCGGCGCGGCAGGTCTACAACCTGCACCGCGCCGCCGCGCCGCCCTACGGTGGCGCGTTCACCGACGTCGCCGGCGTGCGTTACGTGATCGAGCGCGCGCGGCTGTCCGGCAATTTCGGCAACGTCGTCGCCCTCGGTTTGCCACCGGGCTTGACCGTAGTGGATAATTGCATCTTTGGCGTGTGCGGCGACGGCCGCATGCTGACGATTTCCAGCCTGACCGCCGACGGCGCGCCCGTCACGGCCGAGCAACTGCAAACGCGGCTGCGGGCGCGGCCCTAGGACGCGTGTCACCGCCAAGATTTACTTTGTGCGCCGTCTTGAAGCGTGAAAACCCGCCCTCATATTGTCGATGTCCATCTCCAGGAGAAAACCAGTGGCTGATAGCCAACCCGTTGTTACCGACTTTTCCGCCCCCATGACCGGCGGCCAGACTTTCCAGCTGTCGGGCCGGCCAGCGCGCCATACCGTGCTGTTTTTCTACCCGAAGGACAATACTCCCGGCTGCACCACCGAGAACATCGCCTTCCGCGATCTGTACGAGCAATTCCAGGCCGCCGGCACCGAGATCTACGGCATCAGCCGCGATTCGCTGCGCTCGCACGAAAGCTTCAAGGCCAAGCTGGGCCTGCCTTTCGAGCTCATTTCCGATCCCGACGAGGCGGTCTGCGCGCAGTTCAACGTCATGAAAATGAAGCAAATGTACGGCAAGACCGTCCGCGGCGTAGAGCGCAGCACGTTTGTCATTGACGCTAACGGCCAATTGGTGAAAGAATGGCGAGGCGTGAAGGTAGCGGGTCACGTCGATGAAGTGCTGGAATTTGTGGCGCGTCAGGCTTAACAGGTTTGCGCGTTGCCTTTCAGAGTTGCTCAACCGTAGCAGAATCATGCGCATCCAGCCATTTTGTTAACCATTTTGAGTCATCACTGTCACTCTTCCCACCCTACATGGTGGCCAGCCGGCCACCACGCGGTACGTTCACCGGGCAAGATGTGCGCCCGTCGGCAGTCTACTATCCTGTTCCACCCAGCATCCACCCCATTCGGCACTAACGCTTCCTCCACCGGAAGCGTGCGCCCGCGCTTGCATGCGGGCCGTCGCCCTGTGGGCGGATTCCTCCAGTTATTTTTCGATTGAGATCCTGATGCCACTGCCAAAATTACCTAGTAAGCCAGCGACTTTACTGTTGGCAAAAGATTATCCAAAAGCGACAGGGCCGCGTCCGGTTTCCGCCATTGCGGCGGTCGCCGACGTAGCGCCCACGCCAGCCTCCGCGCCGAAGAAGGCGGCGCCCGTCAAAGCAGTTCCCGTAGCGAAAACCAAAGCGGCGGCGCCGGTTGCCGCGCAAGTGGCGCCGGCCGCACCAGCCGCCCCAGCGCCAGCGAAAACCACCGCCAAGTCGAAGGCGGTGGCCGCTGTGCTCAAGGCCGCCCCGGCCGTGTTGAAGGCCGCCCAGGCTGCTCCTGCGCCCGCTGCCGCACCAGCGCCTGCGCCTGCGGTGGCCGCCAAGCCGGTCGCCAAAGCCAAGCAAGCCCCGGCCGCGCGCGGCAAGGTCACGCCGATCAGCGCCGAGGCGCCGCATCCGGCCAAGCACAAGAGCAACGAAGTGGGCATCAAGTCGTCGACCAGCCGTCACGCCGACCAGACCGGCACGACCAAGCTGTTCGTGCTTGACACCAACGTGCTGATGCACGATCCATCGTCGTTGTTCCGCTTCGAGGAACACGACGTCTACCTGCCGATGATGACATTGGAGGAGTTGGACAACCACAAGAAGGGCATGACCGAAGTGGCGCGCAACGCCCGCCAGGTGTCGCGCACGCTCGACGCGCTGGTCTCCAACACCGACGACGACGCCATCGAGAACGGCATCCCGCTGGCCAAGTTGGGCAACAAGGACGCCAAGGGTCGCCTGTACTTCCAGACGCGCATGCAAACGGCGGACCTGCCGGTGGGCCTGCCGGTCGGCAAGGCCGATAACCAGATCCTGTCCGTGGTGCGTTCGCTGGAGGCCGAACAGGAAGGCCGTCCGGTGGTGCTGGTGTCGAAGGACATCAACATGCGCATCAAGGCGCGCGCGCTGGGCCTGCCGGCCGAGGACTACTTCAACGACCACGTGATGGAAGATACCGACCTGCTGTACTCGGGTATCGTCCAGCTGCCGGACGACTTCTGGACCAAGCACGGCAAGGATCTGGAATCGTGGCAGGAAAACAAAAACGGACAAAGCGCGACGTTCTACCGCGTCACCGGTCCGTTCGTGCCGTCGCTGCTGGTCAACCAGTTCATCTTCCTGGAGCCGAAGAATGGCGAAGCGCCGTTCTACGGCCAGGTCAAGCAGATCAACGGCAAGACGGCCGTGCTGCAAACCCTGCGCGACTTCAGCCACAACAAGAACAATGTGTGGGGCGTCACGGCCCGCAACCGCGAGCAGAACTTCGCCTTGAACTTGCTGATGAATCCGGAATGCGACTTCGTCACCCTGCTCGGCCAGGCCGGTACAGGCAAGACCTTGCTGGCCTTGGCGGCCGGTCTGGCACAGGTGCTGGAAACCAAGCTCTACAACGAAATCATCGTCACCCGCGTGACGGTGCCGGTCGGTGAGGACATCGGTTTCCTGCCGGGCACCGAGGAAGAGAAGATGTCGCCGTGGATGGGCGCCTTCGACGACAACCTCGAAGTGCTCAACAAGTCCGATTCGGACGGTGGCGAATGGGGCCGTGCGGCAACGCAGGACCTGATCCGCTCGCGCATCAAGATCAAGTCGCTCAACTTCATGCGCGGCCGCACCTTCGTCAACAAGTTCCTGATCATCGACGAAGCGCAGAACTTGACGCCGAAGCAGGTCAAGACCCTGGTCACGCGTGCCGGTCCGGGCACGAAGATCCTCTGCCTGGGCAACATCGCGCAGATCGACACGCCGTACCTGACCGAGGGTTCGAGCGGCCTGACCTATGTGGTCGACCGCTTCAAGGGCTGGTCGCACAGCGGCCACGTGACCCTGGCGCGCGGCGAACGCTCGCGCCTGGCCGATCACGCCAGCGACGTGCTGTAATGTAGTAAAATAAATACGTACCTGTTAGCCCCGCCCGCAGCAATGCCGGCGGGGCTTCTTTTTTTCCGCAAACAGTTTCTGTCATCCAACCTATGCACAAGTAAACGTATTGATCCACGAAAGTTCTTGAATCCTGTGGCATCTTGTATAACACTACCATCCAAGTCATTGATTTCACCCGCCTTTCCGACCCCACAGCTGAGGTAAGACCATGGACATCCCGATCTTGATCCAGAAGCGTGGCGGCAGCCGGTATGGGGTGACCGTCCCGGACATTCCGGGCTGCGTGACCACCGGGGAGACGGTGGACAAAGCGATGAGCAACGCCACCAAGGCCATCTACGGCCACGTCGGCCAATTGGTCGAGCAGGGCAAATCGTTCGAGATCAAACCGTCCGAAGTGGAGTACCTGTCGCGCGAGCCCGACTACGCCGACGGCATCTGGGCCATGGTCAGCCTCGACCTGGCGAGGCTCGATGATCCGCCGGAAGGCTGATCGGCGGTATGCTGCTCGTTTCCCTTGACCTTCCCACGATTGGAAGGCATACAGTATGATCATCGAACCCGTGAAGGAGAAGTCGATGTATCAGCTACAAGTGGAAAACATGAGTTGCGGTCACTGCGTGGGCGCTGTGACGAAGGCGGTGCAGGCGGTCGACGCCACCGCCAAGGTCGATGTCGACCTGGCCACCAAAACCGTCAAAATCGACAGCGCCACCGCGCTGGCGCCATTGAAATCGGCGATCGCCGACGCCGGGTATCCGGTGGTTGGCGGCGCTTAAACCTCCCGTCAATTTCATTCCCCGCTTGCTGCGAGGCGGGGACTCCCTTTACTCCAACTCGGGATAGTGGCGGAAGATGCCGTCCTCGTTGAAGGGGATGCGCCGCTTCGAGCCGACGTAAGCGGCGATGTTGGGACGCGCGGCTACCTTGTCGCGCAAGGCCACCAGCCCGGGATACGACGGCTCGAGCTTGGCCATCGTCTTCGGGAACGCATAGCGCAAACCCTCGATTAGCTGGAACAGCGACAGATCGACATACGACAGCCGCGAGCCCACAGCCCAGCCGCCGCGCCCAGGATTGCGCTGCACCACGCCCTCGAAATAGTCCAGGAACTTCGGTATGCGCGCGGCCCGGAAGTCCTGCGCACGCGCCTTGGCTTCCTTCTTCTGATCTTCGTAGTACTTGTTGGTGGAGATCGGATGATGCGTGTCGTGCGCTTCGGCGACGATGTCGGAGATGGTCAGCTGCAGCTGGTTGGCCCACAATCGGCCCGCTTCCGCGCGCGGCGCCAGCCCGTGCCGTGCGCCGAGGAACATAAGGATATTGGCCGTCTGCCCGATCAGCAGCTCGCCCGCACGCAGCACCGGCGGCGCGAACGACGGGTGGTCGACCTTGTCGCCGTCCAGGCTCGCCATCAACGCCGGCATGCCCTTCTTGCGCCGCGCCACATCGTCGTACGGGATGGCCGCCTCCTCCAGCGCCAGCCGCACAAATTCGCCGCGGCCTTGCAGGCCGTCCCAGTAATAGAGTTGGTATGGTGTCGTCATGCGGATGATCGTAGCACCGCAGGCGCGGACCCGTCGCACGATGCCGCCGCCGGAAAGCTTTTCCGGCCACGGTTATAATCGCTTCCACACCCAACTATATGCTGTCCATGCCGCCCATGCCGCCAGTGCCACCGCTTGAACTACACATCGTCCTGATGGTCGCCGCTGCGGGATTCCTCGCCGGCGTACAAAACGCACTGGCCGGCGGCGGGTCGTTCATCACGTTCCCAGCCCTGCTGCTGGCGGGATTGAATCCGCTGGCCGCCAACATGACGTCGACCATCGCGCTGTTCCCCAGCCAGATCACGTCCGCCTACGCGGGGCGCAAACTGGTGGGCGACGTCGGTCCGCTGACGTTCCGCCAGATGCTGGTCATCAGCGCGATCGGCGGCGTTTTCGGCGCCGTGCTGCTGTTGAATACTCCGGCGTCGTTCTTCGAGCGGCTGGTGCCCTGGCTGGTGCTGTTTGCCACCAGCGTGTTCGCGTGGGGAAGCTTCCGCAAAAAGCCGCTGCACGCCGCCAGCGGCATGCCGCGCTGGGTGCTCGTGCTGGCGCAGGGCTGCATCGCGATCTATGGCGGTTACTTTGGCGGCGGGATCGGGTTTCTGATGCTGGCGGCGTTGACCGTCGCCGGGCAGCAGGTGCGCATGGCGGCAGCCACCAAGAACGTGCTGGCGATGGCCATGAACGCCGTGGCGGCGATGATCTTTGCCACGTCGGGGTTAATCAGCTGGGCGGCGGCGCTGGCGCTGTGCGTGGGCGGCATCGCCGGCGGCTTGTGCGGCGGTTGGTTGATCCACCGTTTGCCGGAGAAGGTGATGCGGGGATTCGTGGTGGTGGTTGGGGCGGCGTTGACGGTTTGGATGTTTGTGCGTTGATGCCATGATTCCGCGCGTAATTCATATCG
Source organism: Duganella sp. AC917 (assembly GCF_979258245.1). Taxonomy (NCBI): domain Bacteria; kingdom Pseudomonadati; phylum Pseudomonadota; class Betaproteobacteria; order Burkholderiales; family Oxalobacteraceae; genus Duganella; species Duganella sp. AC917. The sequence goes on along the minus strand of NZ_OZ409848.1, from coordinate 272,413 downwards.
AGGATCACATAGGGTGGTTACGCTGAATGCCGTAATCGGCCCTACGTGATTCAGATCGACACTTAGTCCAACATCCCGTTCAGCTTCTTCAGCTTCTTTCTGCGGCCAATGTAGCCGGCGCCCACCAACCCTGCGGCCAGCGCCAGCAAAGCCAGCGTCCCTACCGTTTTCTGCGCAGGCGTGAGATTGGCCAGCGTCTGCATTTCAAACCCGCTGACCTTGGCGTCGGCCGGCTCGGTTTTCGCAGACGACGCCGGCGCCGGGTCGGCCGGCTTGGCTTTCGCGCGCGGCGCCGGCACCGGTTGCAACTCCTGCGACTTCGCCTGCAGCACCTGCAAGTCCGCCAGCGCCGCCTGCATCGCGGCGTCGTTGGCCTGCTGCTGCCCCGGCGCGGTGGCCGCCGGCTGCGCGGACGGCGCCGAACCGCCGGCGCGACTCGCCGCAGCCGCGCCGCGCGCGATCGCCGGATTGGAACCGACGTTGGGCACGAACTGACCGGTGAACTCCGGCGCGATCTTCAACGTCGCCTTGCTGCACGAATCGGCGCTGCATGACACGCCGGCCTCCTTGATCGCCCGCGCATTCTGGCGCGTGAGATTGTCGCGCACCGCGTCGCCAGGCTGCCAGTATCCACGCTCGATGGCGCTCAGCATGCGGTCGGTCACCGCCTGGTACGCGCGCAGGTTGCCGCTGGCGGCAAAGCGCTCGCGCACTCTCAGGCCGTGGCGGTCGGCGACATAGGTGTCGTACATGCGCTGCCATTTGCTGCTGTCGACCACCTCTGGCACCGTCACCTGCCACGCCCACAAATAATCGACCACCCGGTTGATGTAGCGCGCGCCGGAATAACCCTCCTTCAGCATGCTGTCGGCCCACTTGGGATTGAGGTAGCGCGACTGCATCTCCTGGCCCATGTACTGCTCCAGCGTTTTGTGGCCCGGCTTGCGCGGATTGGACAGGTCGCTCACCACCACCTCCGGCGTTTTGCCGTCCACGCTGCGGATCGCCATCGCGGTGCCGCCCAGGTACTGGAAGAAGTCGTCGTTGTCCAGGGTCGCGAACAGGTTGCTGGAGCGGCTGTGCAGCGCGATCTTGCTGCCGCTGATGGCCTGCTTGAACAACTCGCGCCGCTGTACCGGATCGGCCTTGTCGTCGCCCCAGTAGCCAGCGCCGAAGGGATGGCTCATGCGGTTGATAAACACATCCGCCACTTCCTTCTCGTTCTTCCAGGCGTTCGTCAGCGGGATCAGCTTTTCGATCTGCGTGCCGTACGCGCCACTCGGCACGCCGAAAATGCGCACCGACGCCATGCGCCGCGCCTCGTCGATGGAGATACCGTTCGCCTGCAATGCCGCCGCCGTCTTGCGGCTATGCTCCTGCATCACGTTGCCCGACGGGCCGGCGTCGGAGGCCGCGCCCAGATCGTCCTGTTGTTGCGCCAGTTGCGCCGCCTTGTCCATCAACGCCAGCAGATTGCCGAACAAATCTCGGAACAAGCCCGACGAAATCAGCGTGACGTCGACACGCGGACGTCCCAACTCTTTGCGTGCGATCGCTTCAACGCCGGTGACGCGGCCGCGCTCATCCCAGGTCGGACGCACGCCCATCAGCGCCATCGCCTGTGCCTCCATGATGCCCTCGTGACGCGAGGTCTCCACGCCCCACAGGTTCATGGTCAATTTGTCCGGATAGACGCCGTGGCGCTTGCGGTAGTCGTCTACCAGTTGCAGCGCGAGTTTGGCGCCCGCCTCGTAGGTGGTCTTGCTGGGAATCCGCGACGGATCGAGGCCGAAGAAATTGCGGCCGGTTGGCAGCGCGTCGGGATTGCGCACCAGGTCCGCGCTGGCGCCGGCCGGAATATAGCGGCCCGACAGCGCCTCCATCAGGCGGTCCAGCTCCAGCGCGGCACTGCGTTCTATATCGTTTTCCAGCTGCGCGACGCGTTTGCTTTTTTGTTCGGCGGTGGCGGCCGTGTCGAGACTGACGACCGCGCGCGCCGTGGCGTTGCGCCGCTCCGCCGTCGGCGCCACGCCGAAGGTATGCAAACCGAAAGGCGTCAGCTTGTTGCCGGTGTCGTCCAGATATTCTTCCAGCGCCTCCATATCGGCTTCGGTCTTGAGCGCGGTCTTCTTCATGTCCTTCAACACGCCGCTCCTGGCCGCGATGCGGTTCAGCGCCACCAGATGGCTGCGCGCCAGCAGCGGGCTTTTTTGCTCGGCCACGCGGTAGTCGTTCAACAGCGCGCCAAGCTCGCGCAGGTCCGGATTGAGGCCGGCGATATCGAACGGTGGCGTCATGTGGTCGATGATGGTGGCCATGCCGCGTCGCTTGGCCTGTATGCCCTCGCCCACATCGTCCATCACATACGGATAGATGTTCGGCATGGCGCCGATCAGCGCCTCGGTCGGATCGTCCTCGGACAAGCCGGCCTCTTTACCGGTCAGCCATTCCTGCGTACCGTGGGTACCGATGTGCATCACCGCATTGGCCTGGAAGCTCTTTTGCAGCCACAGATAGAAGGCGATGTACTCATGGCTCGGCGGCATGCTCACTTCGTTGTGCAGCTTCTCCAGGTTCTGCTCCCACGCGCGGCCGGGCTGCGGCGCCATCAGCACGTTGCCGAAGCGGCGGGCCGGGTAGACGAAGAATTGCGTACCTTTGGCGTCGCGCCACAGCACCGGCGCGTTTTCCGGCTTGCCCCACGACGCCAGGATGGAATCCCGCAGCGCTTGCGGCAGTTTGTCGAACCACGCCTGGTAGTCGGCCAGCGGCACCAGCAAGGCCTGGCCGCTCTCGGCCAGATGCTTCAGGCCCGTCATGTAATCGCCTTTGGACTTGCCGGGATAATTGCCCCACTGCTGGATCTCGCCTTGCAGCTCGGCCTCGCCAGGCGGCAGGGCGTCGCCCGTTTGATAACCGTCGCGTTTCAGCCGCTGGACGATCTGCCACAAACTCTCCGGCAGCACGTTCAGGTACGCCGCGCCGATGGTCTCGGAACCGTGCGGATAATTAAAGTAGATCATGGCGATGCGCTTGTCGCCGTTGGCCTTCTGGCGCAAGGCCAGCCAGGCCGCCACGCGCTCGTTCAGGCGCTCGATGCGCTCTGCGATCGGCGTCTCCTCGACGTAGGCCAATCCGGTCTGCGCATCGCTGATACGCTCACGGCTTGCGACCACGGTCGGCTGTATCAGTCCCGCCATCTCGGCGCCGGCAAGTTGCCAGGTGCGTTCGATGATATCGAGACCGATCTTCGATTCGCGCCATTGGGCCGCCGTGTGCTGGCTCAGGGTGATGGCGTTGATCGCCGGGACGCCGATCTTGTCGAGCAGCGTGCCGGTATTGGCGGTGCCGCCGACCTTCATGCCCAGCGCGACGATCAGCTCGACGCGGCTTTTGCCATTTTCATCGAGCAGAAACCGCAGCGGCACATCATAGGGATAGCCGAACACCGGCAGCACGTTGTAGCCGCTCGCTTCGAGACGGGCGACGATGGCCGCCAGCGGCAAAGTCTGCCCGGCCACCAGGCTGGCGCGGTAGAAAGGCACGGCGATCCACGGCGCGCCGGTCTTGTAGTTGGCATAGCCCTGTAAATAATGCTCGTAGCTGCTGTAGGTGCGGTTGGCCGCGACATCGTACAGACCGACGTCCGGCATCGCGTGCACCGGCGCCACCGTCATGGTCGCGCCGAAATGCTGGCGCAGGATGTAGCGCAGCAGGTTGCCCATGTTCTCGATGCCGCCCTCGCTGTGATACTGCTGGATGGTCTTATCGTCCTGCACACCCATTTCCCGAACGCTGTCGTCGATAGCGCCGCCGACGGCAAACACCGGATGGCGCGATTTTCTCAGCGCCTGCAATTCGTCCTTCAGGCCCGCCATCGCCAGGCGGCTCCTGGCATTGACGACCGCCACATCGGCGATGGCAAGCGCATCGCGGTCGGCCTGCGTCATGCCGCTGTTGGGGATGATGCGGATAACGACGTTGAGCGCCTTGAGCTCCGCCTGCAAACCGCGCACGGCCAGCACCGCCGGGCGCGACTCGACGTCGCCCAGCATCAGCGCCAAGGTGCGCGGCGCCTGCGCCGAATGCACGTAGCCGACGATGAAAAAGGATATCAACAGCAGCAATACGACTTCCAGGGTGCCAAAGCGCTTACTCCGGAACATAAACAACCTTCCCGTCCGGCAGTTGGTAGGCGGTGCCCAGGCGCTTGCCGGAGCCGGACAATGGCTTGTCGCTGACGCGGCTCACCGTAATCTCGGCGCCCTTCTTGGTCAGCACTTCAACCCGGCCGTCCGCGCTCTTCTTGGCGATGGTGACTTCCGAATTCGGGTCCAGCAGGTCCATCATGTTCCAGGCCGAGAACAGCGCCAGCATCATGGCGACGATGAAGACGATGCTAGCGTCGAACAGGTTGGCGACGCCGGCCAGCGGGTCCTCGGTGTGCTCGCCGATGCGGCTGTAGCGGTGGCGGTTCATAAAGCGCATTGCCATATCAAGCCTCCACGCGGGTAAGATGCGGCTTGTGCGCGTGCGTCGCCAGCAAGCTTTCGGCGGCGTAGGCGATGTCGGTCAGGTCGCTGCGCAGCCAGTGCTCACGCACCAGGCTCAGAAGATAGGCGCACACGCTGCACGCCAGGCCGACCACGGTGGCGGTGAAGGCGGTGGTCATCGATTCGGCCATCTTCGGTAGATTGCCCTGCGCCAGACCGGCCAGCGAGATCCCCATCGGGATCAAGGTGCCCATCAGGCCGAGCGCGGGGCCGACCCGCACCACGAAGCGCACGCCGTCCAAGCGGCGCACGCCGGCGGCGTCGGCGCGCTGCACGACGCGTTCGAGGCGCGCATCGAGTCCGGGCTCGCCTTCCTGCGCGGTCAGCGCGGCGGCCATGTCGTGACGGGCGGTGGCGACCAGCATGCGCACGCCGCGCCGGCGCTCTATCCATTCGGCGCCGAAGGTGCCGAAGCACACCAGCATGTACAACGTGAGCGCGGCGATCCCCAGCAGCACGGGCAGATACAGCACATTGGAAATGGAATACAGCAGCGTCTCGATCGAGCGGATGGCCGCGTCGGCAGGCAGGTTAGGCATTGAAATGATCCAGCGACAGAAGCAAGCCACTCACCTCCCCGTGAGCAGCTTGAAAGGAAGCGCCTGGGCGCTTCCACCTCTTTGGCCGGTATCCGGGCTCGCAAGCAAATCCACCTGACCTTCCCATGCAAAAGCACAGTGGCACAGCGAGGCGGATAGTCGTCGGCGACGACGCTTGTTTACCGTTGCGGGGGCAGCACATGTTGGCTGGCTGGGCCAGCGCCATGTTTCCCGTTTAACTGCGCATCCAGACGGACGCGCGAGCACCAAAACCCGGCGATTATACGTGGTTCCGCCGCCGCCGGGCAGATCGGCCGGCGACACAGGGCTTACTTCGGATCGGCGAGACTTTGAAGGATGGGGCAATCGGGCCTGTCGTTGCCTTTGCAGCACTGCGCCAGGGTTTGCAGCGTATCGCGCATTTCCGTCAGTTCGGCGATACGCTGGTTCAGCTCATCGACATGGCCAAGCGCGATCGTTTTGACATCGGCGCTGGCGCGCTGCTTGTTCTGCCACAGCGACAGCAGGTCGCGGATCTGGTCAAGCGAAAAGCCGAGCGTGCGTGCGCGCTTGACGAAGCGCAGCGCGTGCAGGTCGTTGTCGCTGTAGATGCGGTAGCCCGATTCGCTGCGCCGCCCCGGCGGAATCAGCGCGATGCTCTCGTAGTAGCGGATCATCTTGGCCGAGACGCCGGAGGCGCTGGCCGCTTGCCCGATATTCATGGCTTCCCTCCTGCACTAGGGGCCTGCGGCTTCCACCGGCGCAGCAGCAGCGCGTTGCTGATCACGCTGACGGAACTGAGCGCCATCGCCGCCCCCGCGACCATGGGGTTGAGCAGGCCAAAGGCGGCCAGCGGAATGCCAACCAGGTTATAGATAAATGCCCAAAACAGATTCTGGCGGATCTTGCTGTAGCTGCGACGCGAGATCGAGATGGCGGCGGCCACCAGCGCCGGGTCGCCGCGCATCAGCGTGACGCCGGCGGCGTGCATGGCGACGTCGGTGCCGCTGGACATGGCGATGCCGACATCGGCGGCGGCCAGCGCCGGCGCGTCGTTGATGCCGTCGCCGACCATCGCGATGCATTTGTCCGACTGCTTCATGGCGCCGATGGCGGCGGCTTTATCGGCCGGCAGCATGTTGGCGACCACCCTGCCGATGCCGAGCGCCGCGCCGACGTGAACGGCGCTGCCCTGATTGTCCCCGGTCAGCAGCACGGTCTCGATGTTCAACGCATGCAGCGCTTCGATGGCGGCACGGGCGTTTGATTTGACACGGTCGCCAAAGGCCAGCAAGCCAAGCAAGCGCGCAGGTTGCGTAGACTGCTCGGCAAGCCACGACACGGTCAGGCCTTGTTGTTCCAGTTCGGCGGCGCGCGCAGCGAGCGTGGTGAGCGCGACACCCTGCTCTTGCATCAAGCGCGTGCTGCCGAGGATCAGCCGCATGCCATCGACCATCGCGGCGACACCGCGTCCGGGCAAGGCCGTGATGTCGGCGCCGACCAGCGCGCCGGCCGATCCGTCCCCGGCGGCCTGCTGCACCGCGCGGGCCAGCGCATGCTCGCTGCCACGTTGTACGGCCGCCGCCAGTTGAAGCAGGCGCGCCTTGTCGACGGCCCCTGGCGCCGGCTCGCACGCTGTTAGCGACGGCTTGCCTTCCGTGAGCGTGCCGGTTTTATCGAAGGCCACCGTGGTGATGCGGTGCGCCAGTTCCAGCGCCTCCGCATCCTTGATCAAAATGCCGTAACGCGCCGCCACGCCGGTGCCGGCCATGATGGCGGCCGGCGTCGCCAGTCCCAGCGCGCACGGACAGGCGATCACCAGCACCGCCACCGCGTTGATGATGGCCGTCTCGCCATCGCCTGACGCCAGCCACCAGCCCACCAATGTCAACAGCGCCAGCACCAGCACCACAGGCACGAATACCGCGCTGACGCGGTCCACCAGATGCTGCACCGGCGCCTTGGCCGCCTGGGCGTCCTCCACCAGGCGGATGATGCGCGCCAGCGTGCTCTCGGCGCCAACCGCCGTCACGCGCACCAGCAGCATGCCCTCGCCGTTGATCGCGCCCCCGGTCACCCGCTCGCCCACGTGGCGCGCCACCGGCAGGCTTTCGCCGGTGATCAGCGCTTCGTCCACGTGGCTGGCGCCCTCCACCACCACGCCGTCGACGGCGATGCGTTCGCCCGGCCGCACCACCACCATGTCGCCGGGTAGCACCTGGCCGATCGGCACCTCGACATCCTGGTCGCCGCGACGCACGCGCGCGGATTCCGGCCGCAGCACCTGCAGCGCGCGGATCGCGGACGTGGTCTGACGTTTGGCGCGCGCTTCCAGCCATTTGCCCAGCAATACCAGGGTGATAACGACGGCGGACGCCTCGAAGTACAGGTGCGGCGTAGCCGACGTGGCGGTCAGCAGCTGGTACACGCTCAGACCATAGGCGGCGCTGGTGCCGATCGCCACCAGCAGATCCATATTGCCGCTGCGGGCGCGCGCGGCCAGCCAGCCGGCCCGATAGAAACGCGCGCCGAGCCAGAACTGCACCGGCGTCGCCAGTAGAAATTGAAGGCGGCCGTCGAGCATCCAGTGGACGCCGGCCAGCTCGAGCAGCATCGGCAGGATCAGCGGCAGCGACAGCATCGCCGCCAACAGCACGGCGTAGCCGCTGGCGCCAGGGGCGATCACCGCCGGGGCGACGGGGGCGAAAGTCGCCGGCGCGGGCGTAGCCTGGTAGCCGGCCTTGTCGATCGCCTGTCGCAGCACGTCGAAGTCGATCGGCAGCGCCGATTCCACGCGCGCCATCTCGGTCGCCAGATTGACGCTGACCTGTTTGACGCCATCGACGCCGGCGAGCACGCGCTCGACGCGTCCGACGCAGGATGCGCAGCTCATGCCTTCGATCTTGATCGATTGCAATACGGGTTTTTCAGGGACAGTGCTCATTATGGGAACTCGAAGTAACAGCGAATGCCGATAGCTTCAAGTATCCCACGATTGGAAGGTCAAGCGTTTTTTCGCAGGCGGATCAGCGGACTTCGCAGTCAACCGCTGCCGCTTTGGGCGCGGCGCTGCCCGCAGTAGAGGTGGTCGTGCTGCTGGTGAACGCAGGCGGGGGCGCGAACTTCAATCCCGGGTTGTTCGGCACGGTCACCGGCGGCATCGTATTATTTCGCGTGTAGCCGAACTGGCCCGCGCTGAAGTTCAGCGAACCGCCCGTGTTGGTGACGTTGATCATGCCGTCGATAACATGCACATACAAGCCGGGCGGCAGCGTGGCGCTCGTCGGCGCCGCCGGACCCTGCGCCAGCATCAACGGCTTCAACGGCGCTGTCAGTGGATCCAGCGACGCGGTACTGGCCATCAGATAGGCTTCGCGCGCGGCAGCGGCCACGGCAACTTCCTCGGCTGACGGCTCGACCAGATCGGCGATGAAGGTGGTGCCGCGGATGCCGATGGTGGCGCTCGGCGTCTTCATCGAGAACTTTTCCTTGTTGCGCTTGCCCAGCAGGCCGGTGACCGAGCGCAATCCTCCTTTGACCAGGCTGAACGATGCCTGGTCACCGTCGGGCTTGCCGGCGTCGAAGGCGAAATTCTCGACCTTGAACGTGGTGCCAGGCTTGAGCGTGATCTCGCTGTTGTCGATGAACTTGACCAGCGCATAAGTGTTCTTTTCCGTCACCAGCGTGTCGCCGCTTTCCACTTCCGATCGCAGCGACAGGACGCGCACGCCGCCGTCGGATTTTTTGGCGAGCAACGGGCCGCTCAGCTGCGTGATGGTGCCGGCCACCTGCGCCGCCCAGCTCGCGCTGACCGCACCGCAGAACACCAGCAGCATCAGCCCCTGGAGCAGGTGCTTGGTTGCAACATACCTAGTTGCAGTAGGTTTTCTTAGGAAGGACATTTTCTTTTCCGGTTTTTTCGGTGGTGGTGGGGCTGCCGCTTTGTGACTTCGGCTCGCTCGACAGTGGCTCGTCGGCTTTGTCGCCGGCCACCTGGGACGGGTTGGCACTGCCGTGCGCGACGGTTTTGATGACTTCGTTACTTGCCAGCAGCACCGGCTTGACCGGCTCGCTCGCTGTGGGTGGCGACAGGACCTGGCAGAGCGCGGAGTTCGGCGCGACGACGCAGATGTCCGCCGACACCGGCGCCGGTGTCGGTGCGGGCGTCGGTGTTGGCACCGGCGTCGGCGTCGGGGCGGGCGCCGGTGTTGGCACCGGCGTCGGTGCCGGCGCTGGCGTAGGTGTTGGCGCCGGCGTCGGCTCCGGTGTGGGTGTTGGCGCCGGGTTTGGCGCTGGGGTTGGGGTCGGCGTCGGCGTCGGCGTTGGAGCTGGTTCCGGAGTTGGGGTTGGGGTCGGCGTTGGAGTCGTCGGTTCCGGCGCCGGGGTCGGCGTCGGCGTTGGCGTCGGGGTCGGCGTCGGCGTAGGCGTAGGCGTAGGCGTTGGTGCCGGGTCCGGCGCCGGTTCTGGAGTCGGCGTAGGCGTCGGCGTCGGCGTTGGCGTCGGCGCCGCCAGCGTGATTTGCTTGTAGCCATTCGAGCCGACGACAGTACTATCAGCGTCCAAGTCGAAACCGCTCGCCGTCATCGTCACGGCGCCCTCGCTCGAAGTCACGCTAGAACCGCTGCCGAAAGTCATCGTGTTATCCGGATCATAACTATTACCGGCCACCAGGCTGATGTCGCCAGAGTAGGAACGCACCACCCCCTCGATCGTCAGTGGGCCCTGGGCTCGTAGCGTGATGGCACCCGTATTGCTGATCACGCCATACTCGCCATCGTCCGGCAGCGGCGACGGCGCGGCGGCGATCAGCATCGCGCCGTTGTTGTCGATGGTGATCGCACCGTTGTTGTCGCCGCCGACGGAAATCTGCTGCGCTTTTGTCACCGTCAAATTGTCCGCATACGCCGTGTTGTTGACGTTGGCGATACGAATCGGGGCCCGGCTGCCTCCACCTGCGCGGTTGACCGCCGACAAGTACGAAACCTTGGTCAACAACGGCGATAAGATCGAGCCGATGCCGTCCGTGGCGTACATGGTCAGATGTTTGGCGGTGATGGGCGTGCCAAAGATGCCGCCGGCCGTGGTGATGGCGCCGTCGACGTCGAGTGTCACGTCGCCATCGCTATCGATGCCGCTGATCTTGTACACGTCACCGCCGGCCAGCGTCGCGATAGCCGTATTGAAGCTGTTCTTGAACGCAAAGTCGTGACCGGCGCCCTGCTGCGACACCGCCAGATTGACCACCCGGTTGCCGGCGTTGTTAAGCGTGATGGCGCCCGCGTTGGCGACGGCCAGATTCTCCACGTTGATGGCGCCGGTTTGGGTGATGCTGCCACCACTACTCAACAACGCGATGCTGGTGGTGCCCGGATCCCGCTGTGCCCCCTGGGATCCCGAGTGGGAGATGCCCGCGACGGCGATGCCGACCACATTGTGCGCCGGGTCCTGGCTGCCGATCACGACAGTGGACGCCTTGAAGGCGCGGAGATCGCCGATCAGCAGACAGTTGACGGAATTGGCGCACGCGTCGGCGCCCAGTTCAATATGATAGCCGCCGGAGGCCGGCCGGATGCTGGCCAGATCGGCCGTCACCTTGGCGTCCAGCACCAGCGAGTTGGCCGCGATCGCCACCGTGTCGGCGCGCGCCGCCGCGCTGACGTTCACCGCCAGCGCGTCCAACGTCAGCGTACCGTTGATCCTTGTCGAGGCGTCGATCAGCACGTTAGCCGTGCCGCCGGAACCCAGCGTCAGGTTGCGCACGTAGCCGCTGGAACCGGTCAGGTCGAGCGAACTGGTCACAGCGACCGTGCCGCTGGCGCTGCCACTGGCGATGGTGACGTCCGCGTTGTCGATTTTCTTGAGCATGTCCGCGGTCACGGCCATCTGATTGGCCCGGTTCACGACAACGCCGTCGCCGACATCGACGTCGCCGGCAGCCGTGATCACCACCTTGGCCCCGCTGCCCTGGCCGCTGATGCGGCCACCGGCGCCAAGCACCAGGGTTTTGGCGTCGATGCCGATTGCATCGCCTGCGCCGACCTTGCCGTTGATGTTGACGGCGTTGCCGGACAGCGCCAGCGTATTGCCCCGGGTGTCGAGCGTAGTGGCGCTACCCAGCGAGGCGATGGTCAACGTGCCGCTCCCGGTGGCGGTGCCGCCGTCGTTGTCGTTGGCCGACAAGCGGATCGCGCCGTTCATCGCCAGGGCGGCGTTGACGTTGATGTTATTGCCCGCCTGCGCCGTCAGACTGACGCCGCTGTTGACGTTGTGGACCGCCGCGCCGAAGGTGATATCGTGGCGCGCCTGCAGCACCACGTTGGCGGTGGCGCCACTCAACACGCCGGAATCGACCTCGGTCACGCGGTTGTCCACCTGGTCGAACGACGCCAGCTCGGACAGCGGCGTATCGAGATGGGAATCCTTGATGACGGAGATGTCGTAGGGATCGAGCAGCCAGGTGCCATGCTTGCCGCCCAGCCCGGTGACGGCGCCGGCATCCACACGCGCGCCGGCCACGTCCAGATAATGGCCGGAGGTTTCGATCAGGCCGCCATTGCCGCCCCCCGCCCCGCCGCGCGCCGACAAGGCGCCGTGCATGCGGGTGGCCTCGTCGCTCCATACCACCAGCTTGCCGCCGTCGCCACTGGCGCCGGCGTCCGCGCTGATCGTCACGTCGCGGCCGACAAAGGTTTGCCGGGCGGTCGGCAGCGCGGCGGCCTTGCCGTCGCCCTTGCCCTGATAATCGCCGCCCACCAGCACCGTGCCGCCGCCCGTCGCGCCGCTGGCGTCGACCACGGCGTTGCCGGTCAGGCCGACCCGCTCGCCCAGCAGTGCGATATCCCCGCCAGTGTTGATATTGGCGCCGCGCGCGCTGGTGACGCTGCCCGCCTCCAACAAGGTCGTGCCGGCCGCTTTTAAAATGATTTGGCCGCGCTCGCCGAGCACCGCGCTGTCGGCGTTGATCGTGCCGCGCTGGTTGACCAGCGCGCCGTACACGCCAACGCGTCCGCCCCGGGCCACAATGCTGCCCAGGTTGAGCACCTGGTCGGCCGGCGCCGACACCACCACCTGCACGTTCGGGTCGCTGGAATCGAACAGCTGCACGCTGTGGCCCGCCGCCAGCACAACGTCGCCGTTGGGCGACGAAATGACGCCGCTGTTTTCCACCGCCGGCGCGATCAGGAAGATCTGGCCGCCACCTGGCGTGGTCAGCGTGCCCTGGTTGACGACCTTGCCCGCGCCGGCGTCGCCGGCGAAGTTATTTTTACCGGCCAGGAAGTCGGCGTTGGAGATGGCCAGGCTGGAGGCCACCAGGCCGCTGACATCGACCCGCGAGCCGGCGCCGAACAGCACGCCGTTCGGATTGATCAGGAACACCTTGCCGTTCGATTGCAGCGAACCGAGAATGCGGCTCGGGTCCTGTCCGGTGATGCGGTTCAGGACCTTGCTGTCGGCGCTCTGCTGGATGAAGCGGGTGACCTCGCCCGCGTTCACCGAAAAACTGCGCCAGTCGATGATGGTGTTGGGCGTATTGGTGATCGAATACAGATTGCCCTGCTGGGTGAAGCTGGCCGCGCCGTGCACCACGGTCGGCGCCACCGGATTGGCCATGGCCGTGCCGAAGGCCGCCGCCACCAACACGGCCAGTACCTTGCGGCGCAGCTTCGCGGACGGCGGCTGGCGGCGGATAAGATGGCTGGGATCGGTGTGGTGGTTGTTCATGGTGGTTTTCCAGAATGTTTAATAAGCCAGACCCACGCGCAGGTGCAGGCGGTTGGCGTCGGCGTGGCCGGTAGCGCCGGCGCGCAGCACATGGCCATAGTCGAGTTGCAGGTTGACATAGGTCGACAGCAGCACGCGCACGCCGACGCCGGCGCTGCCGATGGAGGTGCTTTCCAGTTCACCCGGCAGCGCGTGGTTGCGCTTGATGTAGGCGTTGTCGAAGAAACCGAGCAGGCGGCAATTCCACGCCTGGCGGCTGCACAGGTTGGGGGTGTATGCCTCCAGGTTGACGGCGACGCCGCTGTCGTTGGAAATTTCGCGTTCGACGAAGCCGCGCACCGAGGTGGCGCCGCCGGCGCCGAACTGCTCGCCCGGAATCAGCGCGTCGCGGCTGTACTGGCCGTTGGCGATGGCGCGCAGCTGCCAGTCGCTGGCCAGCGCGCGCGTCACGCTGCCGCCCAGGCGCAGCACGGTGTAGTCGGCCTTGGCGCCGTTGCGCGCCAGCGTGAAGTCGCTCTGACCACCCTTGGAGCCGCCGGAGATGTTGCGCAGCAGCGTGATCTGGCCGCCGATCTCGCCCGCCTTCAACGGCAGGCTGCCCGTGTAGGCGATGCTGAGCGGATGGACGGTGACGTCGTTGCCGAGGTTGCCCAATTGCTGGCCCACCAGCTCGACGTTGTTCTTGAACGCCTTGACGTCGACGCCATAGGTCAGGCGCGCGTCGTAGTCGCCGCGCTTGGCCAGCGACTGGTTGTAGCGCGCGCCATAGACGGCGCCCCGGCCGCTGACGGCCAGGTTGAACAACCCGGCCGAAACGGTGCCGGAATCGACGTTGGAATAGCTGGCGAAAAAGTCCAGCGAATCGCCCAGCGCGTAAAGCGGAATGTGGTAGCCGGCGCCGTACACCTTGACCCGGCCCGGCTCCTCGGCCGAGGTGGTGTACTGCAGCGAGGCGACGTGGTCGAGGCCGAACAGGTTGGCGTTCTGCAGCACAAAGCCCAGATGGGTCTTGCCGGTCTGCTCGGTGCCGGTGTTGTCGACGTTGGCCATCGCCTTCCAGATACTTTCGTCCTTAACCTCCAGCACGGCGTCGACCTCGTCGTCCTTCTCACCGGCCTGCAGCTTGAGCGTGATCTGCCTGGACGGATTCTCGTTGCCTTGCTTGAGATTGGCCGAGACAGCCTTCAGGTTCGGCGTGCGCCCCTCCTGCAGCGCGGGCAGGCTGCGGCGGATATTGGCTTCATCGAAGTAGCGGTTATTCTTGACGGCGACCCGGCCGATTTTGGTTTCCACCACGCGCAGCAGCACCACGCCACGGTTGAGTTCCTGCTCGGGCAGTTCGACGGTGACGACGTTGTAGCCTTGCGCGTGGTAGGCCGCCTCGAGCGCCTCGAGCGCGCGCTGGACGTCGCCGAAGTCGCGCGTGGTGCCCGTGAATGGCGCCAGCAGTTGCGCGATCTGACCCGCCGGCAGCAGCGTGTTGCCTTTGACTTCGAAACGGGCGATGTCGAAGCGGATGGCGGCGCTGTCGGCCGCAGCAGGCGCACCGGCCCACGCCGGCGACACGGCGACGGCAAGGATGGAGCCAACCAGCAGGCGGGGGACATGATCAATCATTATCAACTCTACAAACTTTCACTTCTATCATCTTTTGGAAATGTTAATTGTTCGGCACAACGAGACGCACTGACTCCTCCGATGCTAACATGTTTCGCATAAGAATGATGCCCTATTGCAATTATCAATTGTTAAATCGCCGTGCCCGGTGTTGGATTTCGGGCCGTTTTCCGACGCTATTTGGTTTCAAATGTCGTGACGCCATCCCAGTTGTCGCCGGGCGGATGGGCACGGTAGTAGGCGATGCGTTCCGTGTATAAGGAATACAGTCGATCATCGGGCGCGAAATCATGCAACTGGGCAATTAGCGACATGGCGCTATCCCACTGTTGCGCCCTGACGGCGGCCAGCGCCTCGTGCCAGCGCGACAGCGCGTCCAACGCGGCCGTGTCCAGCGTTCCGGCCGGCGCCAGCGGCTCGAAGATGGCGACCGGCTCGCGCTTGCCCTTGACCCGCACCAGATCCAGCTCGCGGTAGGCGAACTCCGGCGCCGCCGCGCGGGTGGCCGCGCCGACCGCGATGCCGACGCCGTAGACCTTGGTGATGCCCTCGAGCCGCGAACCGAGGTTGACCGCGTCGCCCATGACGGTATAGGCGCGGCGGATCTTCGAGCCCATGTCGCCCACGTGCATCAGGCCGGTGTTGAGGCCGATGCCGATCTTTAGCGGCGGCCAGCCGCGCGCGATGAAGTCGGCGTTGAGCCGTTGCGCGCTGGCCTGCATCAGCAGCGACGTGGCGACGGCGCGGCTGGCGTGGTCGGCAAAGGCCACCGGGGCGCCCCAGAACGCCATGACGGCGTCGCCGATGTACTTGTCGAGCGTGCCGCGATGGCTGTCGCGGATGTCCTCCGACATCGCCGTCAGGTACAGGTTGATGTATTCGCGCAGCGCCTTCGGCGTCAGGCCCTCGGAAATGGTGGTGAAGCCGCGCACGTCGACGAACAGCACCGTCAGCTCGCGGCTTTCGCCGTCCATATTGTATTGCTCGGGATTGGCGGCCATCTCGGCCACCAGCTCCGGGGCGACGTATTCGCCAAAGCGCGACACCAGCGCCCTGCCCTTGCGCACCTCGAAGAAGTAGCCCCACGCCACGTTGAACACGAAGATGGTGACGATGACGATCAACTGCATCGCCAGGTGCAGCAGCAGGTCGCGCTCGCTGTACAGGTAATAGTTGAAAGCGATGCTGGCACCCAGCGCGGCGGCACCCAGCAAGATCGCCTGCAACGGCGCCAACGCCGGCAGCGCGAAGGTCAGCAGCAGGCCGGCCAGCAGGATCAGGCCGGCCTCGGCGGCGATCGCGGTGTCCGGGCGGGCCTTGAAATGGCCGTCGAGGATGGACTTGATGATGTTGGCGTGGATTTCGACACCGGGAAACTCGGGGTTGACGGGCGTGGCGCGCAGGTCGACCAGTCCCGGCGCGGTGGTGCCGATCAGCACCACCGCGCCCTGCAGCAGTCCGGCCGGCGCGCGCCCGGTCAGCACGTCGGCCGCCGACACGTAGCGGAAGGCGCCGCCGCGCGGCCCGCCGCCGCCACGGAACTGGATCACCGTCGTCATCGCCTCGCCCACCGGGATCAGGCGCTGGCCGCCGGGCAGGAACAGCGACAGGAAATCGTAGCCGCCGCTGTCCTGCTGGTTTTGCGACATGCGGTCCACCGAGCGGTCGAGGTAGGGTTTGATGGCGCGTGCCTTCAGGTACACGCCGGCCGTGGCCAGCGACAGCGACGGGTAGTAACCGGCGCCGACCTGCTGGATCAGGCCGGCGGTGCGGACGATGCCGTCCGGATCGGTGACCACCGAGAAGCTGCCGGCGCCGGCGGCAGCGCGTGCCAGCGGCGCGACGTTGGCCTCGTAGCCGTCGGCCGAATAGGCCAGCAGTTCGCGTCCGTTCAGCTCCTGTTCGGTGAACAGCGGCGCCGGCAGCGCGCCCTTGACCTGGTCCGGCGACAAATTAAAGCCGAGCACCACCGGCTGGCCTTGCAGCGCGGCGGCGAACAGTCCGTCGTAGTCCATCGCCGGACGCAGTTGCGCGAGCCGTTCGCGCAGCGCCGGCACGTCTTTGAGTTCGCCGGTCGACAGTTTTTCCAGCACGCCGTAGCCGGAACTGGTGTCCGGCTCGGGGAACGAGATATCGTAGCCGACCGCGCCCACCCCGTAGTGCCGGGTCAGCTGCGAGACCAGCCGCGCCTGGATGTCGCGGCTCCACGGGAAGCGGCCGAACTCGGTCAGCGCCTTGCCGTCGATGTCGACGATGACGATGCGCGGATCGAGCACCGGCGGCTGCAGCTTCATGCGCTCGCCGGCGATCAGGCTGTCGAGGCGGGCGACGGTGCCGTTGTCGTAGAAACCCAGTGCGTAGGCCGCGCCGAGCGCGGTGACGAGCAAGCCCAGCAGCCAGCGCGGGCCGGACTTGAGCAGCGTTTTGGCCCACCGTCTCCACTGTGACAAGGGCGCTCCTTACGGCGTGTAGCCGGGAATCTGCGATTCGTCGATGACGTCGATCTGCCGCTCGTCCATGTTCTTGCGGGCGAATTCCAGATAGATCTTGCTGCGGATGAAGATGTCGAACAGGTCCGGGTCGATGTGGCCGTTGAGCGAGAAGTGGCCGAGGATGCGCAGCGATTCCGACAGCATCTTGCCCTTCTTGTACGGGCGGTCCTTGGCCGTGAGCGCCTCGAAGATGTCGGCGATCGCCATCAGTCGCGCCTGCACCGACATCTGCTCGCCGGTCAGGCCGCGCGGGTAGCCCTTGCCGTCCATGCGCTCGTGGTGGCCGCCGGCGTACTCGGGCACGTTCTTCAGGTGCTTGGGCCACGGCAGCGCCTCGAGCATGCGGATCGTCACCACGATGTGGTTGTTGATGATCTTGCGTTCGGCCTCGGTCAGCGTGCCGGAGCGGATGGTCAGGTTCAATACCTCGGCGGCGTCGAGGAAGTCGGCCTCGGCGCCGTCCGGCCCGGTCCAGCGGCGCGCGGCGATCTCGCGCACGCGCTGCTGGTGCTCGGCCGACATGGTCTCGGCGCCGATGTTGGCAAAGCGGATGAAGTCGCGCTCGTCGCGCAGCGTGGCCTGCTGTCGCGCCAGCGCGGCGTCGGTGGCGGCCAGCCGTGCGGGGTCGCCGCCGGCCGCCAGCTTGTCCTTGAGGGCGGCGATCTCGGCGTCGCGCAGCAGCACCTCGAAGCGGGTGTCGATGGTGTCGATGCGGTCGCTGATGGTCTCGAGCTTGGTGGCCTTGTCGACCACGTGCACCGGCGTGGTGATCTTTCCGCAATCGTGCAGCAGACCAGCCAGCCACAGCTCCTTGCGGTCGGCGTCGGTCATGCGGAAGCCGGCCATCGGACCGGTTTCGGTGGCGTGCACCGCCTCGGCCAGCATCATCGTCAGCTCCGGCACGAACTGGCAATGGCGCCCGGTGTACGGCGACTTTTCGTCGATGCCGATGTTGATCAGGTTGACCAGCGACTCGAGCAGCTCCTCGAGCTGGCGGATCAGGCGCTGGTGCGTCAGCGCCACCGCCGCCTGCGCGGCCAGCGCCTCGATGAAGCGCTGGTCGGTCGACGAGAACGCGCGGATGGCGCCGCTCTCGGCGTCGATGGCGTTGATCAGTTGCAGCACGCCGACCAGCTCGCCTTCGTGGTCGCTCATCGGCACCGTCAGGAACGATTGCGAATGGTAGTTGCGCTGGCGGTCGAAATCGACCATGCCGGAGAAATTGAAGACGTCGGCCTGGTAGACATCCTCGATATTGACCGAGACGCCGAAATGGGCCGCGTACGCCGCCACCGAAGCCAGGTTCTTGCCGCCGCCGGCGTCGTACAGCGCGATCGGCGGCGCGGTGACCGGCACGCCGTTGGCGCCGCCCTGGCGCATGCCCAAGGTATCGTTCCACAGGATATTGAACTCGAGGGCGCGCTTGTCCGCGCTGGGACGGTACAAGGTGCCGCCGTCGGCGTTGGTGATGCTCTTGGCGACGATCAGTATCCGTTCCAGCAACGAATCGGTATCGTGGCTGGCGCCCAGCTCCACACTGAGCTCCGTCAACTGGTCGAGACGCTGGGCAATCTGCGATGGATTCAACTCTAGCATGATTGTTTTTTTGTTACCGTTGGAGGGAAGTGACTGGCATCGTCGCAGTGTCGAGTGTAGCCGCAGTGCAAGCTGTTGTACATCCAGAAATGTGCAGTGCGGCAAAATTGCGCGCCACGACGCGGTTTCTTGTTCTGTTTCGCCCCCTGTGGTGGAAAAAAAAGCTATCATCGGGCCGTTGCTGACGAGTCAAAAAAAACCCGTCTTCAAGAGCGAAAATGACAAGAAAATCACTAGGGATAGAGCATGAAATTCAGATTTTGGGGCGTGCGCGGCTCCATCCCCTCGCCGGGGCCGCGCACCGCGCGCTACGGCGGCAACACCACCTGCATTGAAGTGCGCACCGATGATGACACGCTCATCATCATCGATGGCGGCACCGGCCTGTTTTCGCTGGCGCAGTCGTTGATCCAGAATAAAGCCGGCGCCATCCACGCCAATATTTTCATCACCCACAGCCACTGGGACCATATCCACGGGCTGCCGTTCTTTACGCCGCTGTTCGTGCGCGACAGCCGGGTGCGCCTGCACGGGGTCACCGACCCGGTCACCGGCAACGGCATCGAGCACGTGATGGGCGTGCAGTTGCAAAATAGTTATTTCCCGGTCAGCGAAACCCAGATGGACGCCACCATCGAGTACCACACGCTGACCGTGGGCGAGGCGATCTCGGTGGGCGACGCCACCGTCAACAACGTGGTGATGAACCATCCGGTGACGGACCTGGGCTACCGCATCGATTGCAACGGCAAGTCGCTATTTTTCACGGGCGACCATGAGCCCTTTTACAATATCCATGCGGAAGACGCCCCCGAATACGCCACCTACGAACACTGGATGCGCGAGCGCAGCGCCGCCATCGACGCCATGGCAAAGGGCGTCGATGCGCTGATCGTCGATTGTTCGTACACGCGGGAAGAGTATCCCGCCAAGCGGGGTTGGGGACATGGCACGTTCGACTCCGCGTTCGCGCTGGCGCTGCGCACCGGCGCCGGCACCCTGTATTGCACCCATCACGAGCCGACGCGCGGCGACGACGAGCTGGAAGCGGCGTTTGCCGACGTGATGGCGCGCCACGCATCGCTGCTTGGCGGCCTCAAGGTGGTGCTGGCGTACGAGGGGCTGGAGGTCGAGCTAGCCCGGGGTACTTAGGCGGCGACGGCCGGACGTGCCGTCAAACGGCGGTCCGCCAGCGCGCGCAGCCGGGCCACGGCGGCGGGCAGGTTGAAGGCGCGGCCGGCGCGCAATGCGCTGACCATTTGGGTGGCGATGCGCAGCGCCGGCGCGGCGGCGTTCTTGGCCGCGTACGGCAGCACCAGACGGTAACGCCCTTGCATGCGCGGCACCACGCCGACGAACCCCACCGTCACTTCATTGAGCGCCAGGCGGCGCAATTCCAGCGCCACCTGCTGCACCACGCGCACGATCTGCGGCACGTCGTCGCCGCGCATGCCGACCAGGCCGGACTGGCTGCGCACGCCGGGCAGCATCGCCAGCAAACGCTGGTCGAGCGACGCCAGCGCGGCCGGCGTGGCCGACGTGTCGTCCACTTCGAGGATGCTCAGCAAGCAAGGTTGGGTGGAGTAGCGGTTGTCGCTGGAGAGGTAACGCTGATCGATGATACGCATGGTTTTTTCTAGCCTTTGATAAAACAGGCCATATTGTGAATGCGATCACGGCCATACGGAAGCGGAGACCGGAGCTTCCTCTTGTAAGACGAAACTTACACGTAAGCGTTTCCTAAGCCGCCGTTGCTAGGCTCCGGGCAGTTGTTTCTCAAAGCAAACGGCCAGCGGATTGCCGATGTATTTACCATAGTTGGGTATGCGGGCGTAACCGCGCGCCGTGTAAAAATCGACCGCGCGGCGGTTGACCAGCCGGGTCTCGAGCCAGATCGCCTGATAGCCCAGCGCCGCCGCCTCGCGCTCCAGGTAGGTCAGCACGGCGCTGCCGATGCCGCTGCTGTGGCGGCGCGCGTACATGCGCTTGATCTCGGCCACGCCCGGCTCCAGCGGCCGGAAGGCGCCACAACCCTGGGCCACGCCGGCGGCGTCGCGCGCGAGCACGAAACACGCCATCGGGCCACGCACATCATCGGCGTCGAACGAGGCCTTGCCGCTGCTGCCGGTGATCTCCTCGAGCACCGTCGACAGCTCCGCCATCAACGCCAGGCAATCGGCGGCGCCGGGATCTTGCGGCGTGAGCAAAAGGGGTGGAATGGGCTTGTTCATACAACAGATTATTGCACAGTGCAGATCACCAATTCCGGATCGGCGTTGATGCGCACGGGGATACCGCTGCAACCCACGCCACGGCTGACGATCAGCGCGCCGTTGCCGGGCACCGGGAAGCGCCCATAGTGATAGGGACGCGACAGCGGCCCGCGCGGCATCACCAGCGGCGTGCCGTCGCCGGTGGCGATTTGCCCGCCATGGGTGTGGCCGGCGAAACCGACGTCGAAACGGTGGCCGTCGAGCCGCAGCAGGCCGTCCGGCGCATGCATCAGCAGCACACGCGTCGGGCCGGCGCCGGCAAAGGTGGCGTCGCCGTCGGGGGCGCCGGTCCACGGATCGTCCATGCCGCACACCGACACGCTGTCGAACGGCGCCGGCAAGGCGAGCGCGCGGTTGACCAGCATCTCCACCCCGGCGCGCGCGAACAGGCGCTCGATCAGCCCGTGATCGGTGATCAGGTCGTGGTTGCCGAACACTGCCAGCTTGCCCAGCGGCGGACGGCAGGCGCCCAGCGCCTCGCATAGCGCGCCGGCGTAACGCGCCGGGCCGTGGACGTAATCGCCGCCGAGCAGCAGCAGGTCGGGCCGCTCGGCGTCGATGCGCGCGAACAGCTCATCGAAGAGGCCGGCGTGGGTCGGCGGACCGGCGTGGAAGTCGGACGCGAAGGCGATCGTGAGCGGACGTGGCAGGCGGCGTTCGGGCGCCAGTGCCACGCTGTAGCGCGTGACGCCGAGCCGGCCATGCAACCCGAGACGGTAGCTCAGCGACGCCACCAGGCCGCCCAGCAATGCGGCATTCATGAGCGTTTCGGTGTAGTGCCGGAACCGGGAGTGGCGCACCCCGCGCCGGACCGTGCCCGAAGGTAATGTCATTGATGCCTGAGGGAATCGGGAAAAGGCGGCATCATAGCGCATTTGCGACATCGCGGCCCCGGCGGTGGTAAGCTTGAGACAACGCTTGAGACAACGCTTGAGACAGCATTAGGCATTCAGCATCGCTGGCGCGGTTTGAGTTGCGCGCCGTCCGCCCATTCCCTTCCGAGATTGCTCGATGACCATTGAAACCATTATCGCAGGCACAGACGCCGCGCTCGACACCAACATCGCCACCGTGCAGGCCGCACTGGCCAGGCGCGGCTTCCAGCTGACCGAAGCGCCGCCTTTGCACGCGCTCGACGGCACCTGGTCGGCGCACCTGACGGACAGCGACTGCCCGCTGCTGTTCGCCAACGGCACAGGCGCCAGCGAGCTGGCCGCGCGCGCCAGCGCCTACGCCGGATTCGCCGCGCGTCTCGGCACGCACGACTTCTGGGCCCGTTACCACTTGGGCACGCGGCGCGCCAACGCCGCGTTCGTCCACTCCGCGCGGGAGCAATGGTTCGCGCCGACGGCCGACGGCGCGTGGCCGTCCGAGCTGCTCGACCCGGAGCTGCACGCTTTCTACAATCCACAGGGCGACATCGGCGCCGGCGTGCTGGTCGAACTCAACTCCGGCAACGGCGAGCGCGGCATTTGCGCCCTGCCCTACCAGCGCCTGCGCGACGGCGCCACCGCCTACTTTCCGGTCAACCTCATCAACAACCTCTATGCCAGCAACGGCATCGCCGCGGGCAGCACCGTCAACGCGGCGCGCGTGCAGGCGCTGTCGGAGATCTTCGCGCGCGCCATCCAGTACCGCATCATCGCCGAGGGCATGTGCCTGCCGGAAGTGCCCGACGACGTCATCGCCCGCTTCCCCGCCATCGAAGCAGGCATCGCCGGGCTGCGCGCGGCCGGTTTTGGCGTGCTGGTCAAGGATGCTTCGCTGGGCGGCAAATACCCGGTCATGAACGTCACGCTGATCCATCCGAAGGACCAAGGCGTGATCACCAGCTTTGGCGCCCATCCGCGCCTGGAGATCGCGCTGGCCCTGGCGCTGAACGGACTGCCGCACGGCCGCTCGCTTGACGCGCTCGAAGGCTATCCGCAGCCGAGCTTTGACGCCAGCGAAATCGACTCCTTCACCAACCGGGAGGCCCACTTGCTCGAGGCGCGCGGCGTGGTCGCGTGGGAATTCCTCAGCGACACGTCGGACTATCCGTTCGTCGACTGGAACTTCAGCGCCAATGCGGACGAGGACTACCGATGGCTGGTCGATGCGCTGCACGCCGAGGGCAAGGACATCTACGTGGCCGACTTCGACGAGCAAGGCGTGTACAGCTGTCGCATCCTGGTGCCGGGCTTTTCGGAAGTCTATCCGGTCGAGGACCTGGAATGGGAGAACGACAGCGTCGGCAACGCGCTGCGGCCGCTGCTGGTGCGCCTGCAGGATCTCAGCGTGCGGGAATGCGCCGCCTTGCTGGTGGAGCTGCAGACCTCGAACCTGAACGACGAGCGGCCGCTGTGGGAAATCCTCGGCTTGGCGGTGCCGGCAGGCACGCCATGGAACCAGCTGCGCATAGGCGAGCTGAAGGCCCTGCTGGCGCTGGTGGTGGGCGACGAGGAGGCGGTGCTGGAGGGCTGCAACTGGGTCCACCATTATGGCGACCTGCCCGAGCCGCGCCGGCTGGTGTACCGCTGCATCGAAAGCATCGTCAGGCTGGACGAGCCGGAGAACTTCCGCCCCGCGCTGGAGTTGCTCTACGGCGCCGAGACCCTGGCAATGGCGGAGGCGCTGCTCGACGGCTCGGAGCGGTTCTTCGGCCTGGAGCCGCTGGGCCCGAACTTCGAAGGCAGCGCCACGCACCAGAGCCTGCTGACCGCTTACGACAAGTTGCTGGCGCCGGAAGCGGCCTGACGCCAGCGTTGAGCCTAAACACATTTTTTCAATCAACTGGACAAACTGATCGCCTCACATGCGCGCTCATTGGAAGTTGTGCTCGTCACCAACAACATAAAAGACTTTGCGGCCTATCCTGGTGTCAAGTTGGAGAAGTGGCTTGAGGCGAGCAGCCTCGCCTGAGGGGTCAGACTATTTGACACGAACACGTATTGTTACGGCGCGTCCGCTAGCAATTCGGGCTGCAATGCTCGAATGCGTAACTCCGTGAAATATCCGCCGGCTTCGTTGTAGCGAAGATAGTTGCGGCCACAGTTCATGCATCGCGCCACCGTGCAGCGGTTGTAGGGATAGTAGCGAGGCGCGATCGGCGCTTCCGCGCTGTCGTAGCGTGTGCCGTCCGGATGGAACTCGACAAAGGTCGGTTCGTCGTACGGGTCGTCCATCAACGTGCCGACGTCTTCGAAGCGCTCAAGTTCAAGGGTCATCGGCAACGCCTGCCAGGCTGCCAGCGATGTCTGGTTGCAGCTACACGGCACGCCCACGGCGGCTGAGGCGTGCGCCAAGCGCGTCAACGCCGCGAAATCAATCTTTTGCATGCTCGGTCCATTCGGGAAAGTATCCGATTCTACTGCAACGGACGACATCCGAAGCGAATGCAAAGATTGATCGCGACGTTCAAAGAATCGGCAACTAGCGCCGCGTCTTAGAAGTAATAGCTGAACAGCACGCCAGCATGGCTGCCATCGACCTTGGCGCCGCCATTGTC
The DNA here is from genome assembly GCF_979258245.1 of Duganella sp. AC917. NCBI lineage: Bacteria > Pseudomonadati > Pseudomonadota > Betaproteobacteria > Burkholderiales > Oxalobacteraceae > Duganella > Duganella sp. AC917. Next base: position 248,134 of record NZ_OZ409848.1, on the reverse strand, counting down.
CGGCTTGAACTCCTCTTTGACATAGCGCAGCTTGAGGCCCATGTGCGGCGTGAACAGGTATTCGCCCTCAACCACCAGTCCCACAGCGTTGTCGTACTTTTGGCCGATGCCGCTGGCCCAGCCGGTGCCCTTCAACTCCGGCTTGGCGACCAGCTGCGCGCCGGCGCCGATGCGCATATTCGCGAAAGGCGCCGCGAGCGGTGCTTTGTTACATGATGTGCTGCCCCACCCACCAGGCGATCGCGGCGACGAAGGCCGACGCCGGAATCGTGAAGATCCACGCCCAGACGATGTTGCCGGCCACGCCCCAACGCACCGCCGACATCTTTTGCGCGGAGCCGACGCCGACGATGGCGCCGGTGATGGTGTGCGTGGTCGACACCGGCACGCCGAGGGCGGTGGCGGTGAACAGGGTGATCGCGCCGCCGGTCTCGGCGCAGAAACCGCCCACCGGTTTGAGCTTGGTGATCTTCTGGCCCATGGTCTTGACGATGCGCCAGCCGCCGAACAAGGTGCCGAACGAGATCGCCGTGTAGCACGAGACGATCACCCACAGCGGCGGCTCGGCATCGCCGGCCTGCGAGTAGCCGGCGGCGATCAGCAGCATCCAGATGATGCCGATGGTCTTTTGCGCGTCGTTGCCGCCGTGGCCGAGGCTGTACGAGGCGGCCGACAGCAGCTGCAGGCGGCGGAACCATTTGTCGACCCGGCGCGGCGTCGAGCGCACGAATATCCACGACACCAGCAACATCATCAGCGAGCCGAAGATGAAGCCGAGCAGCGGCGACAGCACGATGAAGGCGACGGTCTTGATCAGACCGGCCGAGATCAGCGCGCCGGTGCCGCTCTTGGCCACGGCAGCGCCGACCAGGCCGCCGATCAGCGCGTGCGACGACGACGACGGAATGCCGTAGTACCAGGTGACGATGTTCCAGACGATGGCGCCGACCAGCGCGCCAAAGATCACATACTGGTCGACCACGCTCGGATCGATGGTGCCCTTGCCCACCGTGGCGGCCACGGTCAGCTGGTGGAACACGAAGATGGCGATGAAATTGAAGCAAGCGGCCATCGCCACGGCCGTTTGCGGTTTCAGCACACCGGTCGAGACGACGGTGGCGATCGCGTTGGCGGCATCATGAAAGCCGTTCATGAAATCGAACACCAGGGCCAGCGCGATCAGCACGCCCAGCACGTAGATGCTTATTGTTATGGTATTCATAAACTGATCTTTTTGTAATTATGCGTTTTCGACGATGATGCCTTCGATGATGTTGGCCACATCCTCGCAACGGTCGGTGACGGTTTCCAGAATCTCGTAGATGGCCTTCATTTTGATCAGGTTGCGCACGTCCGGTTCGTCGCGGAACAGTTTGGACATGGCCGCGCGCATCACATGGTCGGCGTCCGACTCGAGGCGGTCGATCTCTTCGCAGATGGCGACGATCTGGCGCGAGTTGTCCATGTTGTGCAGCAGGGACACGGCTTCCTTGACCTTCTCGGTGCAGGCGAGCACCAGTTCGGCCAGGCGCTTGGCTTCCGGCGTGACCGAGTGCAGGTCGTACAGCGAGACGGTCTGGGCGGCGTCCTCGAGCAGGTCGAGGATGTCGTCCTGGCGCGTGATGAGCTTGTGGATATCGTCGCGGTCGATCGGCGTGATGAAGGTCTTGTGCAGCAGGTCGACGGTGGCGTAGGTGATCTTGTCGGCCTGTTTCTCGATGCTCTCGATGGCGTGCACGCGGTTTTCCAGGTCGTCGAAGTTGGACATCAACCCCAGCATCTCTTTTGCACCTTTGACGCACAGGTCGGCGTGTTGATTGAACAGGTCAAAAAATTTGCCCTCGGTGGGCATCAAGCGTCCAAACATGTCTTTCTCCGTTTCATAGTCGTGATTACTGCTACAGACCGCCATCCGGGCCAGGCCGGCGGCGTCAGGATGGGCCGCCCTGTTTGCTGTGGCGGGCCCAGTGGTGTTGCCGGTCTTAGTCGCCTTGGTACAGCGCCAGGTTACCGGCGTAATTGCCGAACTTGGTGTATTGGCCGATCCAGGTCAGGCGCACCGAGCCGATCGGGCCGTTACGCTGCTTACCGATGATGATCTCGGCCGTTCCCTTATCGGGCGAGTCCGGGTTGTAGACTTCGTCGCGATACAGGAAGATGATGACGTCCGCGTCCTGCTCGATAGCGCCCGATTCGCGCAGGTCGGACATGACGGGACGTTTGTTGGGGCGTTGCTCCAGCGAGCGGTTCAGCTGCGACAGCGCGATCACCGGGCACTGCAGTTCCTTGGCCAGGCCCTTGAGCGAGCGCGAGATTTCCGAGATTTCGGAGGCGCGGTTGTCGCCCTGGGTCGAGCCGGTCATCAGCTGCAGGTAGTCGACCACGATCAATCCGAGCTTACCGCACTGGCGCGACAGGCGGCGCGCGCGGGCCCGCATCTCGATCGGGTTCAGCGCCGGGGTCTCGTCGATGTAGACCTGGGCGTCGTTCATTTTCTGGATGGCGTGCGTCAGGCGCGGCCAGTCCTCGTCGTTGAGCTTGCCGGTACGCAGGCGGTGCTGGTCGAGCTGGCCGACCGAGCCGAGCATACGCATGGCCAGCTGCACGCCGCCCATCTCCATCGAGAACACGGCCACCGGCAGGCCCTCTTCGACCGCCACGTTCTCTGCGATGTTCATCGAGAACGCGGTCTTGCCCATCGACGGGCGGCCGGCGACGACCACCATGTCGCCCGGCTGCAGGCCGGAGGTCATGCGGTCGAGGTCGATCCAGCCGGTCGGCACGCCGGTGATCTCGGACTGGTTGTCACGTGAATATAATTCATCGATGCGCTCGACCACCTGGGTCAGCAGCGGCTGCACAGGGATCCAGCCGGCCGCGCCGCGGGCGCCCTGCTCGGCGATGGCGAAGATCTTCGACTCGGCCTCGTCGAGCATCTGCTTGACTTCCTTGCCCTGGGGCGTGAACGCCTGGCCGGAAATCTCGTCGGCCACGGTGATCAGCTGGCGCAGGATGGAACGGTCGCGCACGATTTCGGCGTAGCGCCGGATGTTGGCCGCCGACGGCGTGTTTTGCGCCATCGCGTTCAGGTAGGCCAGGCCGCCGACGTCCTCGGCCTTGCCCATCTGCGTCAACGTCTCGAACACCGTGATGACGTCGGCCGGCTTGGAGCCGTTGATCATCTTGACGATCTGTTCGAAGATGATGCGGTGGTCATAACGGTAGAAGTCCTCCGAATGCATCATGTCCGCGATACGGTCGAACGCCTGGTTATCGCGCAGCAGGCCACCGATGACGGACTGTTCTGCTTCGATGGAATGCGGCGGGACGCGGAGTGAATCGAGTTGCGGATCGGAGGGGGTGTTCATGGCGCGAATTATACCTGCTTAGCGCAGTTGCCAAGGCGATGCTGAGAAAAAATTGGCGAGAAAAAAGCCGGGCAAGCCCGGCTTTTTTCATTTCTTGCCATGATTACTAGCATAACAGGCATTGCTGCCCGTGCAAGTAATTTAGGCTGCTTCGCCGACGACGGCGACGGTCACTTCGACCACCACGTCGGTGTGCAGAGCAACGCTCACTGGGTGCTCGCCAACGGTCTTCAGAGGACCGGTAGGCATGCGCACAGCAGCTTTTTCTACAGCGAAACCAGCTTTGGTCAGCGCCTCAGCGATGTCGAAGTTGGTGACCGAACCGAACAGACGGCCGTCAACACCAGCTTTTTGCGAAACGTTCACGGTCATGCCGTTCAGTTTCTCGCCTTGGGCTTGCGCGGCGGCCAGTTTGGCGGCAGCAGCTTTTTCCAGTTCGGCGCGCTTGACTTCGAATTCAGCAACAGCCGACGCGGTAGCGCGACGGGCCATTTTTTGCGGAATCAGGAAGTTACGTGCGTAACCGTCTTTAACTTTAACGACTTCACCCAGGTTGCCCAGGTTGACGACTTTTTCTAACAGAATGATTTGCATAGTTTTTCTCCAGGATTGCTACGCAATTAAGCGTGGTGCAGATCGGTGTAAGGCAGCAGCGCGAGGTAGCGGGCGCGTTTGATGGCGGTGTCAACTTGACGCTGGTAGTGCGCCTTGGTGCCGGTCAGACGTGCTGGCATGATCTTGCCGTTTTCCTGGACGAAGTCCTTCAGGGTATCAACGTCTTTGTAGTCAACCTGCTCAACGCCAGCGGCGGTGAAGCGGCAGAACTTCTTGCGCTTGAACAGTGGATTTTGTTGCTTGCGCTTTTCTTTAAGCTTGAGCTTGTTTTTGTCGAACTTTTTACCGAATGCCATTTGAGGCTCCTGTATCTAAATTGAGCTGTCTGGGACAGCACTAAAATCAATGATGTGAAACACCAGGCTTTTGCTGTTGCGTGTCTTCTTGTTGATAAAACCGGTGAACTGATACACCCCGCCCAGTGGCGCCTGACTGAAGCGTCCCGAGATCTCACCCGCGGCAACCGCGGAAATCTCGAATTCGCTCAACCGGGCAATGCCCGCCTCCATCTGCTGCGACCGGTGCTGGAGTACAGCGTTCACGATCGGCATGCCGGCCGGGGTATAGCGCAAGGCGTCCCGTTCGGCGATCAAGGCAATGAATTGGCTTTGATTCACTGGAGCTGTGTCAGCTCGGTTTTGCAACAATTAGGCCGCAGGAGCGGCGGCAACAGGAGCTGCTGGGGCTTCGGTGCGATGCGATTTCGCTGCATCTTCACGTTGTACCGACTTCATCATCGGCGAAGGAGCGGTTTCCGCTTTCTTCATCTTGACGGTCAGGTGACGCAGCACGGCATCATTGAATTTGAAGGCGGTTTCCAGCTCGACCAGGGTCTCGTTGTCGCATTCGATGTTCAGGCAGATGTAGTGTGCTTTAGCCAGTTTCTGGATCGAGTAAGCCATTTGACGACGGCCCCAATCTTCAACACGGTGCACGGCGCCGCCGCGGGTCGTTACAGTGGTTTTGTAACGTTCGATCATGGCGGGCACTTGCTCGCTCTGGTCCGGATGGACGATAAATACTATTTCATAGTGACGCATGCAAACTCCCTTAAGGACTGTGAAAATATAGCCCACCCTGGCGTCAAGACAGGTGTGGGAAGAGGTAAGCCCGCGACTATAGCAGCTTTTGGCACGGAAATCTACCCCTTCGCCGCCCCACGACAGTGATAACATCTTGTAAAACCAACAGGATTTCAATATGCCACCTACCCGTGCGTTGTCCCCTTTGCTGTTTTCGTTGTTCATCGCTGCCTCCGCCCTGGCCGCCGAGGCGCCCGCCCCCGCCGCCGCCAAACCCAGCCATCCCGACATCGCCACCAAGGCGTACAGCACTAAACAGTTCCTGCTGGCGCTGCGCACGGACACCCAAACCCTGGCCCGGCTCGCTCCCATCGCCGACCCCGGCTTCGACTTCACGCCCGGTCCGAGGGAAGCCGAGCGCCAGTACGACGGCTACGCCCACATCGGCGACCTCAACCTGCGCCTGCGCAGCGGCGGCGCCGGTGCGTGGCAGGAATTCTCGTCGTCTGCAGCGCGGCAACCGATCAAGCCGCTCCCGGCCGGCGGCAAGATCCTGGCGGGGGCCGACATCACCGCCAGCCTGGGCAAGGACTTGCCGCTGACCGTCGAACGGCGCTGGCTCAACGAAGGCGGCGCGCTGGTGCTGCGCTTCACCTTGATCAACAATTCCAACGCGCCGGTGGAGATCGGCGGCCTCAGCATGCCGATGGTGTTCGACAACATCATCACCGACCGCACGCTGGAGCAGGCCCACGCCAACGCCAGTTTCGCCGATCCTTATATAGGGCGCGACGCCGGCTATGTGCAAGTGACGCGCCTGAACGGCCAGGGCCCGGCGCTGATCGTCACGCCGGACGGACGCACGCCGCTGGAAGCGTGGCGCCCGCTGACCGACCGCAGCCCGCGCGCGCAAACGTCGGAAGGCTTCTACGACTGGACCGTCGCCAGCAAGGCCTACGCCGAGAACGAATGGAAAAACGCCGGCGAGCAATGGAACGCGCCGACCAGCATCACCCTGGAAGCGGGCGCGCGGCGCGACATCGGCGTGCGCTTCGCGACGGCGCCGTCGATCCGCGCCATCGAAACCGCATTGATCGCGCAAAAGCGCCCGGTCGCGGTGGGCATCCCGGGCTACGTGGTACCGACCGATCTGGAGGCGACCTTGTTCCTCAACAGCCCGCAGAAAGTCGTCGGCATCACCAGCTCGCCGGAGAACGCGCTGGCGGTGACGCCGGTCAAGTCCGGCGCCAAGGGCTGGACGCGCTACACGGTGCGCGGTAACGGCTGGGGACCGGCGCGCCTGTCGGTCGCCTACGCCGACGGCAGCATGCAGACGGTCAGCTATTTCATCACGAAGCCGCTGGAGCAGACCGTGGCCGACCTCGGCAAGTTCTCCACCACGCAGCAATGGTTCGACGACAAGAAAGATCCGTTCAAGCGCGCGCCTGCCATCCTGACTTACGACCGCGACGCCAAGCGCATCGTCACCGACGACCCGCGCGTGTGGATCTCCGGCATGAGCGACGAGGGCGGCGGCGGCAGCTGGGTGGCGGCCATCAGCAAGCAACTGGACAATCCGGACGCCGCCGAAGTGGCCAAGCTGGAACGGCTGGTCAACGAGACAGTGGTCGGCAAATTGCAGGTGGCAGACGGACCGCAGGCCGGCGCAGTGCGCAAGAGCCTGTTCTATTACGACCCGAAAGCTTTCCCGAACTACTACAACCAGAAAGCGAACTGGGGCACTTGGGCCTCATGGCCGAAAAAGGACGCGGACGACCTCGGCCGCGCTTACAACTATCCGCACGTGGCCACTGGCCATTGGGTGCTGTACCGGCTGGCGCGCAACCACGTCGGCCTGGTCACCGCGCACGACTGGCGCTGGTATCTGCAAAAAGCCTATCAGACCACCGTGGCGATGGTGCGCGACGCGCCCGAGTACGCGCAGTTCGGCCTGATGGAAGGCGACGTCTTCGTCGACATATTAAAAGACCTGCAGCGCGAAGGCATGAAGGCCGAGGCGGCCGACATGGAAAGCATGATGAAGCGGCGCGCCGACCACTGGCGCACGCTCGCCTACCCGTTCGGCAGCGAAATGGCATGGGACTCTACCGGCCAGGCCGAAGTCTACGCGTGGATGCGCCACTTCGGCTACACCAAGCAGGCCGACATCACGCGCGAAGTGATCCTGGGCTACGATCCGGCGATCCCGAGCTGGGGCTACAACGGCAACGCCCGCCGCTACTGGGACTTCCTGTACGGCGGCAAGACCGCGCGCATCGAGCGCCAGATCCACCACTACGGCTCGACCTTGAACGCGGTGCCGCTGTTCGACGCCTACCGCGCCAACCCGTCCGATCTGCACCTGCTGCGGGTGGCCTACGGTGGCCTGCTGGGCGGGATCACCAACATCGACCGCGACGGCTTCTCGTCGGCCGCTTTCCACGCGTGGCCGGACATGATGCGCTGGGACGCCTACAGCGGCGACTACGGCATGGGCTTCTACGGCCACGCCTACGCCAGCGCCACGTATGTGGTCAAAGACCCGACCTTCGGCTGGCTCAGCTTCGGCGGCAATATGAAAGTGGCTAATAATGGCGTGGTCCAGATCACGCCCAAGGACAGCGCCCGCACGCGCCTGTTCGTAGCGCCGGCGCGCGCATGGATCACCTTGGAGGCCGGCAAGATCGACAGCGCCACCTACGATCCGAAAACCCGCGCGATCACGCTTGAGCTGGCGCCGGCCACCAGCGCCACGCCGTCGGCCAGGCTGCTGGTCGACAGCCCGGGCGGCAAAGTCAGGCCGCAAGGTCTGGTGGCCGAACGTGGCGGATACCAGATTCCGCTGGCCGCCACGACCAAACGGGTGCTGCTGACGCCACGATGACCGCCGTTGAGCGAACTTTTTTCATTTTATTTCGCTCAACACAACAAAATTCCTTGCATTGCGGGCCATACTGTACAAAAATACAGACTGTCTATATACACAGGCCCAACAGCACTCATGATCAAGCTCACCGCACGTCAGGAACAAATTCTCAATCTGATCAAAGATGCCATCGAAAACACCGGCTTCCCGCCGACGCGCGCCGAGATCGCCAACGAACTGGGCTTCAAATCCGCCAATGCGGCCGAGGAGCACTTGCAGGCGCTGGCGCGCAAAGGCGCCATCGAGATCGCCGCCGGCACCTCGCGCGGCATCCGCTTGCTGGGTGTGCACGCCGAACCGGCCACGCCGAAGGTGCCGGTGTCGTTGATGATGTCGTTGCCGTTGATCGGCCGCGTGGCCGCCGGCTCGCCGATCCTGGCGCAGGAAAACCTGGAAGCGAGCTACAGCGTCGACCCGGCGATGTTCTCGTCGAAGCCGGATTACCTGCTCAAGGTGCGCGGCGAATCGATGCGCGACGCCGGCATCATGGATGGAGATTTGCTGGCGGTGAAGAAAGTCGACAGCGCCAAGAACGGCCAGATCGTCGTCGCGCGGATCGGCAACGAGGTCACGGTCAAGCGCTACCGCAAGACAGGCAGCCTGGTCGAGCTGCTGCCGGAAAATTCGGACTTCAAGATCATCAAGGTCGATCCCGAAGCGGACGAGTTCGCATTGGAAGGCCTGGCGGTCGGCCTGATGCGCAGCTGGCACTAAGCCAGGCTTTTACATCGCCATCGGCTTGGGGACGATGATCGGGAAGGCGCCGTTGAGCGCCCTTCGCGCGATGTCGTCCGAGCCCATGTGCGAGTTCGACATCAGCACCACACCGCGCCGGGTGACCTCGTCAAAACCAATATACGTGCGGTAGCCGGCCGTGCCGCCGTTGTGCCAGACGATACGCGAGCCGTTCTGTTCCAGCACATGCCACCCCAGCGCGATCGATTGTCCCGGCTTGCCCTCCAGCGCGTGACGCGCATGGTGCGCCGCCTGCATCGCGCCGTATAGCGGCGACTTCCCCAGTCCCATATTCGCGCCCAGGAACTTGAGCATATCCGCCGTCGTCGAACGCAGCGCGCCCATGCCCGCCAGCACCGGCATGTCCCAATTGGCAGCCGGCATGCCGGGCATGCCGTAGCCGACCGCCAGATGCCGGCGCATGACCGGCGTCAGCAAGATCGCCGTATCGTTCATGCCCAGCGGGCCGGTGATGCGCTGGCGCACCAGCGTTTCGTAGTCGGTTTTCGCGCGCAGCGTCAGTATATGGCCCAACAAGCCGACGCCGGCGTTGGAATACTCGTACTTCTCGCCGGCGGGCCGCGTCGGCGTGAAGCCCGATACAAACTCGTAGAGCTGCGGCACCGTGTAATCGGCAAACGGGTTGTTGTCATCCTTCGGCGCCAAGTTGGTCGGGATGCTCGGAATGCCGGACAACTGCGACGACAAATCGGCCAGCGTGATCTGCCGCTCGCCGACGGCGGGCAGCTTCACCGGCAAATAACGCGCGGCGGGGTCGTCGAGACCGATCTCGCTGCTGCGTGCCATATCGCTCAGCAAGGTGGCGGTGAACACCTTCGTGATGGAACCGATCTCGTACACGGAATCCGCATCCACCGGCGCGCCGCCTTCGCGCAGCTTCCCGTACGCCAGCACCCGGCTACCCTGCGCGTCGATAATGCCGACCACCATGCCGGTACCGGCGTGGTCGACCTCGACACGGGTCTTGATCATGGCCATGATCTCGACGTCGGTGGCCGGGGCGTCGGCATGAACGACAGCGCAAACCGACAACAACGCGGCAACGACAACGCTAAAACGCGAAATTCTCATATGATCCCGGAGTTGGTTTAGCAGCCTTCCAGCGCACAGGCGAAGTCGTCGAGCAGGTCATCGGTGTCTTCGATGCCGACCGAGACCCGTATCAGCGATTCGGCGATGCCCATCGAGGCGCGACGCTCGGCGCCCATCTCGTAGAAAATCGTGTGCGCGACCGGAATCACCAGGGTGCGTGTGTCGCCCAGGTTCGATGCCGGGATCGCCAGCTTCAGACGATTCAGGAAGTCGAAGCAGTCGATGCCATCTTTCAGTTCAAAGCTTAACAACGAGCCGTGGCGGCGGAACAGCTCGCTCGAGATGCCGTGCTGCGGATGCGATGCCAAGCCAGGATAATGGACGGCGGCCACGCGCTCGTCCGCCTCCAGCATCTCGGCCAGCGCCAGCGCGTTGGCACTGGTGCGCTCCATGCGCAGCGCCAAGGTTTCCGCGCCGACGGCGATGTGGTGCGCCGCCTCCGGTCCCAGCGAGGCGCCGAAGTCGCGCAGGCCTTTGGCGCGAATCTGCGCCAGCCCCCACTGCAGCGGCGCCGCCTTTTTGTAGTTCTCGTAGATGTTCGGGAATTTGGTCCAGTCGTATTCGCCGGTGTCGGTCAGGCTGCCGCCCAGCGCGTTGCCGTGGCCGCCGATCGACTTGGTCAGCGCGTTGACGACAATCCCCGCGCCGACCGACTTCGGCCGGAACAGGTAAGGCGTGGTCATCGTGTTGTCGACGATGTAGAGGATGCCGCGCGCCTTGCACAGCTCGCCGATGCGCTTGAGGTCCGCCACCTGCGTGCGCGGATTGGCGATGGTTTCGACAAACACCAGGCGGGTCTGCTCGGTGATGGCCGACTCGACGTTGGCGACGTCGGTGGCGTCGACAAACGAGACGCCAACGCCCTGCGCCATCGTGGTCTGCCACAGGCTGTTGGTATTACCGAACAGGAAGGCCGAGGAGACGACATGGTCGCCCGCGCGCAGCAGCGACTGGAACACGGCGCCGATCGCGCCCATGCCGGTGGCGAAGCACAAGGTGCCCACGCCCTGCTCCATCTTGTTGACCTTGTCCTCGAGCGCGGAGATGGTCGGGTTGCCCTGGCGGCCGTAGCGGAAGCCCGGCTCCTTACCCTGGAACACCGACGCCAGCTGGCGCGCGTCGCTGTAACCGAAGGCGACCGAGGTATGGATCGGCTTGTGCAGCGAGCCGTGCTCGATGCCCTTGAGGCGGTCGTTGTGCAAGATGGTGGTGGTGAAACCGTAGTTCTTCTTATCGTTCATATGCTTGGAATGGTCAAAAAAAAAGCCCGGTACGGCGAACCGTACCGGGCGCGACATCAGCCTTCGGCGGTCGCGAGATTCAGGTTCAGCTGCGAGCGGCCGGCGTCTTCATGCGTGGTCTTGGCCTTCGGGTTGTGGCGCGCGTACTCGAGCTTGTCGAGGTACTCTTTCGACACGTCGCCGGTCACGTAGATGCCGTCGAAGCACGACGCTTCGAAGTTCTTCAGCTCCGGGTTCACGTCGGAGATGGCGCGCTTCAACGATTCGATGTCCTGGTACACCAGGTGGTCGGCGGTGATTTCGCGGCACACTTCCTCGGTGGTGCGGCCGTAGGCGATCAGCTCGTCGCGGGTCGGCATGTCGATGCCGTACACGTTCGGGTAGATCACCGGCGGCGCGGCCGAGGCGAAGATCACTTTCTTCGCGCCCGCTTCGCGCGCCATCTGCACGATCTCGCGGCTGGTGGTGCCGCGCACGATCGAGTCATCGACCAGCAGCACGACCTTGTCCTTGAATTCGGAGGCGATCGCGTTGAGCTTCTGGCGCACCGATTTCTTGCGCGCGGCCTGGCCCGGCATGATGAAGGTGCGGCCGATGTAGCGGTTTTTGATGAAGCCTTCACGGTACTCGACGTTGAGCGCCAGCGCCAGTTGGATCGCGGCGGGACGCGACGAATCCGGAATCGGCATGACGACGTCGATTTCGCCGTCCTTGAATTCGCGCTTGATCTTTTCGGCCAGGTACTCGCCCATTTTCAGGCGGGTGGCGTAGACCGAGGCGCCATCGATGACGGAGTCCGGACGGGCCAGGTAGACGAATTCGAACACGCACGGGTTCAGCGAAGGATTGTCGGCGCACTGGCGGCTGTGCAGTTGCATGTCGGCGTCGACAAAGACGCATTCGCCCGGCGCGATGTCGCGCAGGAAGCGGAAACCCATGCCTTCGAGGGCGACGGACTCGGAGGCGACCAGGTATTCGGCGCCCTGCTCGGTCTCGTTGATGCCCAGGCACAGCGGACGGATGCCGAACGGGTCGCGGAAGGCCAGCAGGCCGACGCCGGCGATCTGCGCCACGGCCGCGTAACCGCCGCGCACACGGCGGTGCAGCACGGTGACGGCGTCGAAGATGGTGTCGGCGTCAATCGAGATGCCGGTGGTGGCCTTCTGGATTTCATGGGCCAGCACGTTCAGCAACACTTCCGAATCGGAGTCGGTGTTGATGTGACGGCGGTCGTTCTTGAACATCTCTTGCTTGAGCTGTTCCCAGTTGGTCAGGTTGCCGTTGTGCGCCAGGGTGATGCCGAACGGGGCGTTGACGTAAAACGGTTGCGCCTCTTCCTCGCTCGACGAGCCGGCGGTCGGATAGCGGCAGTGGCCGATGCCCGAGTTGCCTTGCAGGGTACGCATATTGCGGGTACGGAAAACGTCACGCACCAGGCCATTGGCCTTGTGCATGGCGAACATGCTGCTGTGATTGGTCGCGATACCCGCTGCATCCTGGCCGCGATGCTGCAACAGCAACAATGCGTCATACAGCAGTTGATTGACAGGTTGATGGGAAACGACGCCGACGATGCCACACATGATGGTGCTCCTGGACTGGGTACTACAGATTAAAGACGCAGACTAAAAACGGTGTTGCTGGAAATTCAAACGCAATCAAAAGTTCACATGCTGCGCCATCGCAGCGGGAAGGAAGGTCTTGACGAGCCGGGCGCCGGTCTCGGCATACGGACTGAGCAACGCCTCCTTCCAGAAATCCTGTTGTGGGAGCGACGTCATCCCACACAAGATGACGGCGGTCAGCACGATTACAAGGCCACGGCCGACGCCGAACACGGCGCCGAGCGCGCGGTCGAACAGGCTGAGGCCACCGGCGTCGAGCAAGGCGCCCAGCGCCATCGACAGCAGGCCCATCAAAATGCGCACGCCGATGAACAGGGCGATGAAGGCCAGGATCAGGCGCAACACCTCGCCCGGCACCACCGCCGGCAACATCACGGCCAGCGCGGCGGCGTAGGCGTTGGCCACCACGAAGGCGACCACCCAGCCGGCCAGCGACAGCACTTCCTTGACCAGCCCGCGCAGCATGCTGATGATGACCGAGGTGACCATCACGAAGATCACCAGATAATCGAAAATCGTCACGTCAGGCGGCCTGGATCAAACCGTTTCCAGGCGGCCGCTCAGGCCCATGCCGCTCAGCTTGGCGCGCACTTTTTCCGCTTCTTCCTTGTTAGTGAACGGCCCCACGCGCACGCGGGTGATCTCGCCGGAAGGCGTTTTCTGGGTGAAGGAGCTGATGCCGGCCTCCTTCAGTTTCTTGCGCAGCTCGTCGACCTTGCCCTGGTCGCTCAGCGCGGCCACTTGCAGCACGAATTTCTGACCGGACTCAGCTACGGCGGCGGCCGGCTTGGCGGCGGCCTTGCCTTCCAAGATCGCCAGCGCGCGCGCATCTTCGGATGCCTTGTCGGACGCCGGCTTGGCCGCCGCTTTCGTTTCGGCCAGCTTGCGCTCGGCGTCGGCCTTGGCCTTGGCTTCGGCTTTCGCCTCGGCCAGCTTGCGCTCGCCTTCGCGCTTGCGCTCGGCGTCCAGCTTGGCCTTGGCCTCGGTCTCGGCGCGGGCCTTGGACTCGTGTTCGGCCTTGGCTTTGGCCAGCGCCTCTGCCTTGGCCGCCGCGTTGGCCTTGGCTTCGGCCTTCAGATCGGCCTGGGCTTCGGCTTCCTGGCGGGCGTTGTCGGCCTTGATGACTTCCTCGGCGGACGGCGCGGCGGCGGCCTTGGCCTTGGCCGGCTTGACGTCGTCGACGATTTCTTCCTTGCTGTCGAGCGCGGCGCTGGCCGGCACGGCGGCGGCGGCCGGCGCACGCGCGGCCGATGCCTCGGCGGCCTTATCCTTGGCGGGAATCTTGATGTCGATGTCGGACGCGAGCGGACGAGGCTCGGAATCGAGCACCATCGGCAGGCCGACGGCTACCGCCAGCGCCAGCGCAATGGCGCCGACCAGACGGCGGCGCGCACGTTTCTTTTCCGGCAACACCGGATCGTCCGCCTCGCGATCCTTGGCGCGGCGCGCGTTGGCCGGCGCGTTGGCCGACGAGGCGCGCTTGGAGCGCGCGCGCTCGGTTGCGGCCTGATCATCCGCGCTGGTGTAATAGCCGCTGTCCTGACCGGCGGTCTCTTGCTTGTTTTTACCGAATTTCGAGAACAAGCCCATGCGTGATTTCAGTCCTGTGCGTTCAATGGAGTGAGGATTTTCTCGCCGCCATGACGCCTGCGACCGTGAGGAAAGATCCAAAGACCACAATTCTATCATTCTCCCCGGCCCGGCTCATCGCATTTGCATAGGCGGTGGCCGGATCGTCGAAGATATTGATGGTGCGTTCGGATTTTTCGGGTTGCACAATTTGCACCTTCGCGGCCAGTTCCGAGGCGCTGGCCGCGCGCGGCGACGGCAGATTCGTCAGGCACCAATGGTCGACATGCTCGGACATGGCGGCGATGACGCCATCGATATCCTTGTCGTGCATGGAGCCGAACACGGCGTAGGTGTACGGGTGGAAGCCCATATTGCCCAGGTTCTGGTTCAGCGCCGAGGCCGCGTGTGGATTGTGGGCGACGTCGAGGATCACCGTCGGCCGGCCCGGCAACACCTGGAAGCGGCCCGGCAGCTCCACCGTGACCAGGCCGGTGCGCACTTCCTGCGCGCCGACCGGCAATTCCAGCTTGAGCGCCTCCAGCGCGGCCAGCACGGCGGACGCATTGAGGATCTGGTTGGCGCCGCGCAGGCTCGGATAGGCCAGCGAATTGCGGCGCTGCGAGCGGCCGCCATAATTCCACTGCTGCTTGTCGCCGGAGTAATTGAAATCGCGGCCCATCAGCCATAGGTCGGCGCCGATGGCCTCGGCGTGGTCGATCAGCGACTGCGGCGGCACCGGGTCGGAGCAGATTGCCGTCTTGCCGGCGCGGAAGATGCCGGCTTTCTCGAAACCGATCTTCTCGCGCGTGTCGCCCAGGTAGTCGGTGTGGTCGATATCGACGCTGGTGACGATGGCGACGTCGGCGTCGACGATGTTGACGGCGTCCAGACGCCCGCCGAGGCCGACTTCCAGGATGACGACATCCATGCCCGCGTCCGCCAGCAGCTTCATGATGGCCAGCGTGGTGAATTCAAAATAGGTCAGCGGGGTGTCGCCGCGCGCGGCCTCGACGGTGTTGAAAGCGTCGACCAGCACCTCGTCGCTGGCCAGGTCGCCGTTGATCCGCGCGCGCTCGTTGAAGTCGAGGAAGTGCGGCTTGATATACAGGCCGACCTTGTAGCCGGCGCGCAGCAGCACCGATTCCAGCATGGCGCAGGTCGAACCCTTGCCGTTGGTGCCGGCCACCATGACGACCGGGCAGCTAAAGCTCAGCTGCAAGCGTTCCTTGACGGCCAGGACGCGGTCCAGGCCCATGTTGATGACGGTTTCGGCGTGGCGCGATTCGATCAGCGCAAGCCAGGCGGGCAAAGTGGTTGGGAGGTTCGACATGATAAGACTCTGAAAATGGCAACGGCGCGCAGGCCGGATGATATCCGATTGCGCGCCGTTGTGCCGGGCATTGAAACTGCAATATTGGCTATGCGATAAGGTTACGCAATAACCTCGGCCGGCTGGTTTTGCAGCAAGGCCATCAGACGGGCGATTTCTTCGCGCATCTTGCGGCGGTCGACGATCATGTCGACGGCGCCCTTGGTGACCAGGAACTCGGAGCGCTGGAAACCTTCCGGCAGCTTCTCGCGCACGGTGTTTTCGATCACGCGCGGGCCGGCGAAGCCGATCAGCGCCTTCGGCTCGGCGATGACGACGTCGCCCATGAAGGCGAACGAGGCGGACACGCCGCCCATGGTCGGATCGGTCAGCACGCTGATGAACGGCAGCTTCTTCTCGGACAGCTTGGTCAGCATGGCGGTGGTTTTCGCCATTTGCATCAGCGACAGCAGGCCCTCTTGCATGCGGGCGCCGCCGGTGGCGGTGATGCAGATGAACGGCACTTTCTGTTCCAGGGCCACTTGCGCGCCGCGCACGAAGCGCTCGCCGACCACCGAGCCCATGGAGCCGCCCATGAATTCGAATTCGAAGCAGGCCACGACGACGGGCATGCTCATGATGGCGCCGCCCATGACGATCATGGCGTCGGTCTCGCCGGTCGCTTCCATCGCCTGCTTGAGGCGGTCAGGGTATTTCTTGCTGTCTTTAAACTTCAGCGTATCGACCGGCAGCGTGTCCATGCCGATTTCATAACGTCCGCCGGCGTCGAACAGGCTGTCGAGGCGTTCGCGGGCGCGGATGCGCATGTGGTGGTCGCATTTAGGGCAAACATGCAGGTTCGATTCCAGATCGGTGCGGTACAGGACGGCTTCGCACGATGGGCATTTGACCCACAGGCCCTCTGGCATCGTCTTGCGGGCGGCAACGTCGGAACGCTGGATTCTTGGGGGCAGCAGTTTTTCCAACCAACTCATAAATTCTCCTTGCAGCTAACTTGTGGCCGAAGTGTAGCCGTTTCTTGTACGCCTGTCGAACATTGCAATACAATAATTTTTAGCTTTCGTCATGGAATTCAGCGGGATTTAGAGGGAATCCCCTACTGCCGTCGCCTCTGTTTCGTCGTCGGTGGCAGGCATCTCTATCGTCACTTTGTACTTCGCGCGAGCGATATGACGCAGATATGTTTCAATTACACGTTCAAGCGGTAGTCCAACCTCATCTCCAATTTGCTTGAAATAATTAATGGCATCGTTAGACAAACCGATCGTCAGCTCGCGTCCGATCTGCCGGGCAAAGTGGTTGGCAACAGGAACGCTTTTTGACAAATCTAACTCATCGTTACACATAGTTTCCTCATTGATAAATTTTCAGTTCAGCTTTGTTAGCCTTACGAGCTGATATGAGGCGTACGACATCAGCGCCTCGATAACAATGACTTACCAACAACAGCCGCCCTCGGTAACTTATTTTGCGAAGGTTGGATTTGGCCTTCTGCTCATCCCATTCAAAGCGCACGACCGCTCCCCTTCAACATAGTCAGTACTTAACTATGTATCAAGGTGAGCGGTCGTAATTTGATGACGGCCAAGCGGCCGGAGGGTGTTACGGTCTTCTAAAACCGGTCAGGCGTCGAGGGCGCTGCGGATGTCGCTGACGAAGGCTTGCACGGCCGCGACGGAACCTTCCTTGCCGTGCTTTTCGATCTCCTGCACGATGCGGCTGCCGATGACGACCGCGTCGGCCACCTCGGCCACGGCGCGCGCGGTGGCGCCGTCGCGGATGCCGAAGCCGACGCCGATCGGCAAGCTGACGTGCTTGCGGATTTCCGTCAGGCGCTCGGCCACCTGCACCGTATCGATATTACCGGCACCGGTGACACCCTTGAGCGAGACGTAATAGCTGAAGCCGCCGCCGACCTTGGCCACCTGCTGGATGCGTGCCTCGGTCGATGTCGGCGCCAGCAGGAAGATCAGGTCGAGCTCGGCCGCGCGCATGGCGGCGGCGAACTCTTCGCACTCCTCGGGCGGATAGTCGACCACGATGGCGCCGTCGGCGCCCACTTCCTTCGATCTGGCGATGAAGGCGGCGGCGCCGATGCGCTCGATCGGATTCGCGTAGCCCATCAGCACCACCGGCGTGGTCTGGTTGGTCTTGCGGAATTCGGCAACGTACTCGAACACGTCGCGGATGCCGACGCCGAACGCCAGCGCCCGCTCGCAGGCGCGCTGGATGACCGGACCTTCGGCCATCGGATCGGAAAACGGCACGCCGAGTTCGAGGATGTCGGCGCCGCCCGCGACCAGCGCGTGCATCAGTGGAACGGTGTGCTCGGGACCGGGGTCGCCGGCGGTGATGAAGGTGACGAGCGCGGTTTTATTGGCCGCCTTCAGGGCGGCGAAGGTTGGTGCGATTCTGGACATGGTTTTCCTTGGTAGAGTTATTGGATGGATTAGTTGAAGTTCAAACCCATCCGCTCCGCCACGGTGTGCATGTCCTTGTCGCCACGGCCCGACAGGTTGGCCAGAATGATCTGGTCCTTCGGCAAGGTGGCCGCCAGCTTCACCGCGTACGCCAGCGCGTGCGACGATTCCAGCGCCGGAATGATGCCCTCGATATGACAACAATCGTGGAAGGCCTTGAGCGCCTCCTCGTCGGTGATCGAGACATACTCGGCGCGGCCGATATCCTTCAGATACGCGTGCTCCGGCCCCACGCCCGGATAATCCAGGCCGGCCGAAACCGAATGGGTCTCGATGATCTGGCCGTTCTCGTCCTGCAGCAGGTAGGTGCGGTTGCCGTGCAATACGCCCGGATAGCCCTTCGTCAGCGAGGCCGCGTGCTTGACGCCGTCCAGCCCCTCGCCCGCCGCCTCGACGCCGATCAGGCGCACCTGCTTCTGGTCGATGTACGGGTAGAAAATGCCCATCGCGTTCGAACCGCCGCCGATGCAGGCCATCACGTAGTCCGGCTGGCGGCCGGTCATTTCCGGCATCTGCACCAGGCATTCCTCGCCGATCACCGACTGGAAGTCGCGCACCAGCATCGGATAAGGATGCGGGCCGGCCACGGTGCCGATGATGTAGAAGGTGTTTTCGATGTTGGTGACCCAGTCGCGCATGGCCTCGTTGAGCGCGTCCTTGAGCGTCTTGGAGCCGGACTCGACCGGCACGACCGTCGCGCCCAGCAGCTTCATGCGGTAGACGTTCTGCGCCTGGCGCTTGACGTCCTCGCTGCCCATGTAGACCACGCACTCGAGGCCGAAACGGGCGCAAATGGTGGCGGTAGCCACGCCGTGCTGGCCCGCACCGGTCTCGGCGATGACGCGCGGCTTGCCCATGCGCTTGGCCAGCAAGGCCTGGCCGATGACGTTGTTGATCTTGTGGGCGCCGGTATGATTCAGGTCTTCGCGCTTGAAGTAGATCTGCGCGCCGCCGGCCAGCTCGGACCAGCGCTTGGCGTGATAGATCGGCGACGGACGGCCGACGAAGTGCTTCAGTTCATAGCGGAATTCCTCAAGGAACTCCGGGTCTTTGCTGTAGCGCTCGTACGACTCGTTCAGCTCGGCCAGCGCGTAGGTCAGCGTTTCGGCGACGAACGAGCCGCCGTATGGGCCGAAATGGCCGCTGGCGTTGGGCAGTTCGTAGTCTTTGGCGTGGAACAGGGGCGCGGCTGCGCCGATCTCAGGTAGTGCTTTCATGGTGGGTTTCGCTTTCAATCATGTCATCTCCTGCCCGCACCGCCGCGACGAAGCCGGCGATCTTGCGGGCATCCTTGATCCCCTTGGACGCTTCGACACCACTGCTGATGTCGACGGCGTAGGGGCGTACACCGACCACCGCGTCAGTCGCGCTGTGTACGCTCAAGCCACCACTTAAAACGACCCGAGGCGCGAGATCTTTTTGAATGAGAGACCAATCAAAACCCTTTCCTGCGCCACCGTAGGCATCCACATATGTATCCAGCAACAAACTGGTGAACAAGGGACTGGCGGCGCGGCATAGTTGTTCGTATTCTAGCAAATCGGACGGCAAGGTGTCGGGTTTGACGCGAAACACGCGCATGAACTGCCGGCCGCAGGCTTCGGCAATGGCTGCGGACTGCTCCACCGTCTCGTCGCCGTGCAGCTGGATCAGCGAAATAGGCGCCACCTTGACGATAGCCGCCACCTCCTCTGGCGTGGCGTTGACGAACAGCCCGGTGCAGGTGATGAACGGCGGCACGGCGGCGATCAGCGCGGCGGCCTGCTCCGGCGTGACGTAGCGCGGGCTTTTCGGATAGAACACGAAGCCGATCGCATCGACGCCGGCAGCCACTGCGGCTTGTACGTCTTCCACGCGGGTCAAACCGCAGATTTTGATACGGGTGCGTGGCATGCAATGTTTCCTTGTTAGAACCAGGGTAAGGCGCTGGTCGCTTCCAGCGGCAGTTCCCATTTGGGATCGTAGTCTATTTTAGCCAGATACAGGCCATCCGGCATGAACGTGGGCGCGGCGGCATGGCGGTCCTTGGTTTCCAGCAACTGGCCCAGCCATTCCGGCTTTTCGCGCCCGGTGCCGATGTAGACCAGCGAGCCGACCAGGTTGCGCACCATGTGGTGCAGGAAGGCGTTGGCGGTGATGGTGAACACCACCAGTTCGCCGACGCGCTTGATCTGGATGTCGTGCATTAGTTTGACCGGCGACTTGGCCTGGCACTGCGCGGCGCGGAAGGCGGTGAAGTCGTGCCAGCCGATCAGCGGCTGCACGGCTTGCTGCATCAGTGCCACGTCAAGCGGGCGGAAGCAGAAGCCGGCGCGGCCCTCCAGCAACGGCGAACGGGTCGGATTGTTGTACAGCACATAGTGATAGGTCCGGGCGCGGGCGCTGAAGCGGGCATGGAAGAAATCATCCACGGCCGGATCGCCGGGCAGCTCCTTGGCCCAGCGCACGGCGATCGACGGCGGCAGGAAGGCGTTGACGCCGCGCACCCAGGAATGGGCGTCGCGGGTCAGGTCGGTGTCGAAGTGGACCACTTGTTCAAGCGCATGCACGCCGGTGTCGGTGCGGCCGGCGCAGGTGGTTGCCAGGCGCACCGTGGCGAATTTTTCCAGCGCCTGTTCCAGCTTGTCCTGAACCGTGTGGCCGTCTTCCTGTTTCTGGTAGCCGTGCCAGGCGGTGCCGTCGTACTGGACGCCGATTGCTATCCGTTTCAATTGCTGCCCGAGGTGATGTTTAAGGCTGGCATTATATCGGACAACCAGACAGCGCTTACCCCAGCTGCGCTTTCATCGCGTTGGCCTTGACGATCTGGTCGTCGCTGCCGCCGCGCAGCACTTCGTCGAGCAGCTCGCGCGCGCCTTCCTTGTCGCCAATTTCCTGGTACGCGATCGCCAGGTCGAGCTTGGTGTCCATTTCCATGTGGTGCGCCGACAGCGTGTCGTCGCGGCCGGGCGTCGCCGCCGGCTCAGCTGCCGCTGCGCCGGCGCCTGCGCCAACTTCCGCGCCGGTGAACTTATCATCCAGATCGAGATTGATGTCCGACAGGTCGAACTCGGGAACCGGCGCCGGGGCGGCCGTGATCGATTCTGCGTCCTCCGGCAACTCCAGCGGCTCGTCGAAGTCCTCGGCCTGCGGCTCGACCTTAGGCGGCTCGGTCAGGGCCGGCACTTCCGGAATGTCGAAGCCGGTGATGTCCATGTCCAGCGGATCGCTGCTGGCCGTCGGCAACCGCTCCGCCGGTTTGGCGGCCTCGGCCGTGTCTTCCGGCAGATCCAGGCTGAAGTCCATGCTCGGATCGTCGGCCGGCGTCGGCGCCGCTTTCGATGCCGCAGGCGCGTCGAAGGCCAGATCGAACGGATCGTCGGCCGCCTCATCGCGGGACGGCGCCGGCATTTCGATCGCCGCCTTGTCGCTGGCGACCGGCTCGAAGTTCATGTCGCCGAGGTCGAAGTCCATCAGGTTGTCCGATTGCGCGGCCACCGAGGCCGGCGACACCGACGCGTCGGCCGGTTGCGGCAACGCCGTTTCCATATCGGTCAGATCGCTGTCGAAGTCCATGGCGTTATTGCGCGCGACCGACGTGGCCGGTGCCGGATCCTGACCCAGGTCGAAATCGAGGCTGCCGGCGCCAGGCGCGGCTGCCGGGCGCTCGGCGCCGAAATCATCGCCGGTGCCGAAGTCGTTGCCGAAATCGTTAGCCGAATACGCCGAGGCGGCTGCGGCGGCGGCCACCGCGCCGGCCGCGACCGGCACTGCGGCGGCCGACATGGCCACGCCGCCGGCACCATCCGGCGCCGCCGAATACAGCGGATTGGTCGGGTCGATGGACTGGCCCAAAGCGGCGGCTTGCGCCCACTCGTCGCCTTGGCCGCGCGTCAGCGAATACAGTTCCGAGGCCTGGCTTTCGAACGCGCGCGGGTCCTTGCGCGTGGCATAGATTTCCAGCAGCTTCAGGCGCACAGGATGGCGCTCCGGATGGGTGCGCAGCGCTTCCTTGAGGATGTCCTCGGCCTGCGCGTCGCGGCCATAGGCGATGTAGACGTCGGCTTCGGCGACCGGATCGACCTCATTGGTGTCGAGCTGGCTGGCCGATGGCGCGAAATTGGAATTGAATACGCTGTTGCTGGTGTCGACGTTCTGGCCGCCGGCGTCGGCGATGAACGGTTGCACCGGCGTGGTCGGGTCGGGCGGCAGCACGATCTCGCCCGGCACCACGACGAATTTCTTGCGGCGGCGCGTGACGATGATGCCGTAGACCAGCGCCAGCAAGGCGGCGACGCCCAGGCCGACCAACTGGATGTTCTCCATCATCACTTCGTACCAGCTCGGCTCGACAGGTTTCCTCGGCGGCACGGCCAGCGTGCGCTTCGGCTTGGGCGCGTCGGCCGTAGCAGCCGGAGCCGGCGTTGTTGCCGCCACCGGCGGCGTGACAGGCGCAGGCGTCGCAGGGGCCGCAGCGACGGGCGGCTTTTCGGCGACCGTCTTGTTCTTCACCGCCATCAACTTTTCAAGGTCGTTGACGTTCTTTTCCAGTTCCTTGACGCGGGCGGCGGCTTCGTCCACCTGCTTTTGCTTGGCGATGTTTTCTTCCGCAGCCACGCCCGTCTTGCCCGCGACCGGCGCGGTGGCGGTCGATTTGGACAAGGTCAGCTTGTCCTTGGCCTCGTTGACGGCGTTCGGCTTTTCCTCGACCTTGGCGGTGATCTTGCCCTTGACGTTTTGCGTCGTCTCCGCTTCCTTGGCCGGCGTGCTGTTGGCGACCTGGCCGGCCAGCTTGGCGCGGTAGGCGTTGAAATCGAGCGCATGCGCGACCACCACGCCGCGCGCCTCGCCGTCGGGCACGATGGAACGCGCCGCGCCCGAATCCGGCACTTTCAGGATCTGGCCGGACTTCAGGCGGTTCATGTTATTGCCCGAGAACGCCTCCGGGTTGGCGCGGTACAGCGCCACCAGCATCATGTCGAGCGAAATGTCGCCGGGTTTGAGCTGGGTGGCGATGCCGCTGAGCGTGTCGCCTTTTTTAACGGTGTATTGATCGGCGGACTTTTTGGCCGGCTGCGGCCGGGTTGGCGCGCCGCCCGAGGGCGCCTGATTCGCGCCCGCTGCCTGATTGGCGCCCGAAGCGGCCGGCGCGGTGGCCAGCGGCGCGTTCGGCGAGGCTGCGGCCGGGGCCGTGGCTTGGCGGCTCAGGTCGACCGGCGCGGCCACCTGCGGCGAATTGGCCGAGCGCACGTCCGGCGGGTCGAGCAGGAAGGTGTATTCGCGCACCATGCGGCCACCGTTCCACTTCAGCTCCAGCAGCATGTCCACGAAGGGTTCGTTGACCGGCTGGCTCGACGATACGCGGATCAGCTGCCGGCCGTTGCGCTGCTCGACCTCGAAACGCAGCGACGTCAGCGCCGGATTGAAATCGATATTGGCGGTGCGGAAGGCGTCGGCCGACGCCAGCTGGGCGACCAGCCCGCTGGCCTCCTCGGCGCTCACGGCGGTCAGTTCGATCTCCGCCCGCAGCGGCTGGCCCAGCGACGACAGGACGGTCAGCTTGCCAAGTCCGGCGGCGTTTGCGGTGGCGGACAACAGCACAGCACCGGCAACCGCGCTGGTGAGTGTTTTCAACGCGAACGAAACGATGCTGGTGCGATTGGTCAGGGGCATAGTGGGCTGCAGTAGGTTATCAGAGGGAAAATGTTACTTTCCCGGATATATCAACATATCATCATGCACATGAGCATGCAAGCTTTGCACGCGGTTTCTCAAGTGATACATGAGGAGTTGTCCGGTCTAACGTCACTTTAAACCAAAAAAAGGGGTTCTCCCTATGAAAGCTCATAGAGAAAACCCCTTCTGCTACCACGATTGCGTGGCCGGTTTTACTTGTCCAGCACGATGCGCAGCATGCGGCGCAGCGGTTCGGCCGCGCCCCACAGCAGCTGGTCGCCGACGGTGAACGCCGACAGGTAATCGTCGCCCATGCTCATCTTGCGCAGACGGCCGACCGGAATCGTCAGGCTGCCGGTGGCGGCCGCCGGCGACAGGTCCTTGACCGACGCTTCGCGCGTGTTCGGCACCACTTTGACCCACTGGTTGTTGGCGGCGATGATGTCGTGGATCTCGTCGATCGGCACGTCCTTCTTCAGCTTGATGGTGAGCGCCTGCGAGTGGCTGCGCATGGCGCCGATGCGCACGCACAGGCCGTCCACCGGAATCGCCTTCGAGCCGAAGTCCGCGCCCAGGCCGAGGATCTTGTTGGTCTCGGCGCCGCCCTTCCACTCTTCCTTCGACTGGCCGTTGCCCAGGTCCTTGTCGATCCACGGGATCAGGTTGCCGGCCAGCGGCGCGCCGAACTGCTTGGTTTCCTCGGCCGACAGGCCGTGTTGCGTCGCCAGCACCTGGCGGTCGATTTCCAGAATCGCGGAAGCCGGATTGTCCAGCAGCGCCTTGACCGACGAGTTGATCGTGCCGAACTGGGTCAGCAGCTCGCGCATGTGCTGCGCGCCGCCGCCCGATGCCGCCTGGTAGGTCATGGAGGTCATCCACTCGACCAGGTTGTGCTGGAACAGGCCGCCCAGGCCCATCAACATGCACGAGACGGTGCAATTGCCGCCGATGTAGTTCTTCACGCCCTTGCCCAGCGCGTCCTTGATGACGTGCAGGTTGACCGGGTCCAGCACGATGACGGCGTCCTTCTCCATGCGCAAGGTCGACGCGGCGTCGATCCAGTAGCCGTTCCAGCCGGCCGCGCGCAGCTTCGGGAAAACCTCGGTGGTGTAGTCGCCGCCCTGGCACGAGATGATGATCTCGCACTTTTTCAGTTCGTCGATGTCGGTCGCGCTTTTCAGTTTGGTTTCATTCTTCGCCATCTTCGGGGCGTCGCCGCCCGGGTTCGACGTCGTGAAGAACACCGGTTCGATGTGGGCGAAATCGCCCTCTTCCTGCATGCGCTGCATCAGGACCGAACCGACCATACCGCGCCAACCTACCAAGCCTACGAGTTTCATTTTTAATCCTTGTCTTGAGTTTTTATGCCAGAGCCTTGACGACCGCGTTGCCCATCTCCTCGGTGCCCACCTTGGTGGTGCCCGGCTCGAAGATGTCGGCGGTGCGCAGGCCCTGCGCCAGTACGGACTTGACGGCGGTTTCGATGCGGTCGGCCTGTTCGTTCTTGTTGAACGTGTAGCGCAGCATCATCGCGGCCGACAAAATCGTCGCCAGCGGATTGGCGATGCCCTGGCCGGCGATGTCCGGCGCCGAACCGTGCGACGGCTCGTACAGGCCCTTGTTGTTGGCGTCGAGCGAGGCCGACGGCAGCATGCCGATCGAGCCGGTCAGCATCGCCGCGCAATCGCTGAGGATGTCACCGAACATATTGCCGGTGACGATGACGTCGAATTTCTTCGGCGCGCGCACCAGTTGCATGGCGGCGTTGTCGACGTACATGTGGTCGAGCGCGACGTCCGGATATTCCTTGTGGACGTCGGTGACGATGTCCTTCCAGAACTGGAACGTCTCCAGCACGTTGGCCTTGTCGACGCTGGTCAGGCGCTTGTCGCGCTTTTGCGCGGCCTGGAACGCCACGTGGGCGATGCGGCGGATCTCGCCTTCGGCATAGCGCATGGTGTCGAAACCTTCGCGCTGCCCCTTGAACGGACCGTCCGGGCATTCGCGCACGCCGCGCGGCTGGCCGAAGTAGATGTCGCCGGTCAGTTCGCGCACGATCAGGATGTCGAGGCCGGAGACGACTTCAGGCTTCAGGGTCGATGCGCCGGCCAGTTCCGGATACAGGATCGCCGGACGCAGGTTGCCGAACAGGCCCAGGTTCTTGCGCAGGCCGAGGATGGCCTGCTCGGGACGCAGCGCGCGCTCCAGCTTGTCGTACTGGTAGTCGCCGACGGCGCCGAACAGCACCGCGTCGGCCGACTTGGCCAGCGCCAAGGTGGCTTCCGGCAGCGGATGGCCATGGGCCGCGTAGCCGGCGCCGCCGACGGGGGCGGTCTCCAGTTCGAACGATTCACCCAGCACATTGAGGACCTTGACGGCTTGGGCGATGATTTCCGGGCCGATACCGTCGCCCGGGAGGATTGCGATTTTCATGTGATTTTTCGAGATTAGATGACGTTAGCCAACCAGGGTTGGTTTGCCAGATGGCGCTCTTCGAATTCGCGGATGGTGTCGGCGTGGCGCAGGGTCAGGCCGATATCGTCGAGCCCGTTCATCAGGCAGTATTTGCGGAAGGCGTCGATCTCGAAGGGATAGGAGACGCTGCCATTGCTGGTGGAAATACGCTGCTGCTCAAGATCGACCACCAGACGGTATCCGGGGAAGGCCTTGACTTCGTTGAACAGATGATCGATCTGCGCTTCAGGAATCACGATGGGCAGCAAGCCGCTTTTGTAGCAGTTGTTGAAGAAGATGTCGGCAAACGACGGCGCGATGATGGCGCGGAAGCCGTATTGGTCCAGCGCCCACGGCGCGTGCTCGCGCGAGGAGCCGCAGCCGAAGTTTTTACGGGTCAGCAGGATCGAGGCGCCCTGGTAGCGCGGCTCGTTGAGGACGAAATCCGGATTGAGCGGACGCACGCTGTTGTCCATGCCGGGCTCGCCGTGGTCGAGATAACGCCACTCGTCGAACAGGTTGGGGCCGAAGCCGGTGCGATGGATGGACTTCAGGAATTGCTTCGGAATGATGGCGTCGGTGTCGACGTTGGCGCGGTCGAGCGGGGCCACCAGGCCTTCGTATATCGTAAATTTATCCATGATCTCGTTCGGGTTGTGCGACGGCGGACCGTCGCGGCCCGCCGTACTGCGGTTATTTTTTGGTCGAAGCGCCTTCCAGCGACTCACCGACTTTTTTCACGTCCTTGCCGAAGCCGTTGACTGTGTTGCAGCCGGTCAGGATCAGCGCAATGATGGACAAGGCGAATAGTTTTTTCATGTTGGTGTACTCGTGGTATCAAACAAAAAAATTAGCGCAGCGTGCGCACGTCGACGAAGTGGCCGGCGATACCGGCGGCGGCGGCCATCGCGGGCGACACCAGATGGGTGCGTCCGCCTTGTCCTTGGCGTCCTTCGAAATTACGGTTGGAGGTCGAAGCGCAGCGCTCGCCCGGTTCCAGGCGGTCGGCGTTCATCGCCAGGCACATCGAGCAACCCGGCTCGCGCCATTCGAAACCGGCGTCCTTGAAGATGCGGTCGAGGCCTTCGCGCTCGGCCTGGTCCTTGACCAGTCCGGAACCCGGCACCACCATCGCCAGCTTGACGTTCGAGGCGCGCTGCTTGCCGCGCACCACGGCCGCTGCCGCGCGCAAATCCTCGATGCGCGAATTGGTGCACGAACCGATAAAGACCTTGTCGATGCGGATGTCCTCGATGGCCGTGTTCGGCTTGAGGTTCATGTACACCAGCGCCTTTTCCATCGCGTCGCGCTTGACGCTGTCCTTTTCCTGGTCCGGATCGGGCACGCGGCCGTCGATCGACGTCACCATTTCGGGCGAGGTGCCCCAGGTCACCTGCGGCTTGACGTCGGCCGCGTCGAGCGTGACGACCAGGTCGAACCTGGCGCCGGCGTCCGAATGCAGCGTGCGCCAGTAGTCGACCGCGCGGTCCCAGTGCGGGCCCACGGGCGAGAACGGACGGCCCTTGACGTAGTTGATCGTGGTGTCGTCGACGCCGATGATGCCGGCGCGCGCGCCCGCCTCGATCGCCATGTTACAGACCGTCATGCGGCCTTCCATCGACAGCGCGCGGATGGTCGAGCCGCCGAACTCGATACAGTAGCCGGTGCCGCCGGCCGTGCCGATCTTGCCGATGATGGCCAGCACGATGTCCTTGGCGGTGACGCCGACCGGCAGCGGGCCGTCGACCTGCACCAGCATCGATTTGGATTTTTTTTGCAGCAGCGTTTGCGTGGCCAGCACGTGCTCGACCTCGGAGGTGCCGATGCCGTGCGCCAGCGCGCCGAACGCGCCGTGGGTCGACGTGTGGGAGTCGCCGCAGACGACCGTCATGCCCGGCAGGGTGGCGCCCTGCTCCGGCCCGATCACGTGGACGATGCCCTGGCGCTTGTCGTTCATGTTGAAATAGGTCAGGCCGTAGGACCTGGCGTTGTTGTCCAGGGTTTCAACCTGCAGCCGCGAGACCGGATCGGCGATGCCGTCGGCGCGCGAGGTGGTCGGCACGTTGTGGTCGGCCACGGCCAGGTTGGCCGACAGGCGCCACGGCTGGCGGTTGGCGGCGCGCAGGCCGTCGAAAGCCTGCGGGCTGGTCACTTCGTGCACCAGATGGCGGTCGATATAGAGGATGGTGGTGCCGTCTTCCTCGGCCTTGACCACGTGCGATTCCCAGAGTTTGTCGTAAAGCGTCTTCATCATGATGTGTGCTGACTGCTGCTGCCTGTGTGAGTGATCCACTTCGATTATGCCATATTGTGCAATGCGATAGCGACCGCCGCCATCTGGCCTCGTGAGCCGATGCGGTTCCGCCTACCGATACACGTTTTATGACTCCTTTAAAAATTCGGTACTGCAAATACGATTCGAACAAAACAACGCGCGAAAAAAAAGCCTGCGTGAACGCAGGCTTTTGGTGTCTGTGGCTTGGTCTGTCGACTAGGCCGCCATGCGTACACTTCCCCTGCATCCGTCCATCAGGAACGATAGGCCCACCACTAGCACCAGTTCGCCCTCGGCCGAGCGCGCGGTACCGGTGATGCCCTCGACGGTAATCGCGGTCATCGGCTTGATGACCAGGTCGGCGGTGCCGTCGACCGCTTCCACCGCCAGAATATACGGCTGTGGCGCTGCGACAACAATACCCACCTTCTCGCGGCAGCTCTCGTAGCCAAGCGCATCGGCCAGCGAACGCACCGGCAACGGACGGCCCTGGTCCTTGAGGACCGGGGCGCCGCCCACTTCCAGGAACACCTCCGGCAACTCGACCACGCGCTGCACCACGGCCATCGGCAGCGCCAGCGCGGCGCCCGAGGTCGACACCAGCATGGTCGGCACGATCGACAGTTCGATCGGCAGGCGGATGGCGAACTTGGTGCCCTTGCCCAGCGCCGATTCGATGTGGATGGCGCCGCGGTTCTTCTCCACGGCGGTCTTGACCACGTCCATGCCGACGCCGCGGCCGGATACGCTCGAGGCCACTTCCTTGGTCGAGAAGCCCGGCAGGAACACCAGCTGGAAGCACTCGTCGTTGGTCAGATTGGCCGACTCGCTGATCAACCCCTTCTGCTGGGCCTTGGCGCGCAACACCACCGGGTCCATACCCTTGCCGTCGTCCTGCAGCACGATCATGACGCTGTTGGCTTCCTGCCATGCCTTGAGCGAGATGAACGACTTGGCCGGCTTGCCCGCCGCCAGGCGGTCTTCCGGCGACTCGACGCCATGGTCCAGCGAGTTGCGCAGCATGTGCACCAGCGGATCGTACAGGCTGTCGACGACCACGCGGTCCACTTCGGTCTCGGCGCCCTCGATGGTCAGCTCGACGTCCTTGCCCAGGTCCTTGGCCAGCTCGCGCACCAGGCGCGGGAACTTCTGGAACAGGCGGCCGACCGGTTGCATGCGCGTCGCCAACGTGGCGCGCTGCAGTTCGGTCGAATAGCGCGACGCCCGCTCCAGCGTTTCCGCCAGGGTGGCCATCAGGGTCTGGGCCTGGCCCTCGAATTTGAACTGCAACAGGCGCTCGAGCAGCACGGCGGCCTGGTTGGCGGCCTGCACCGATTCGCCCGCCACTTCCAGCAAGGCATCCAGTTTAACAGCATCGACGCGGATCGACTCTTCTTTGGCCGGGGCCGCATGCGGACGCTCTTCGCGCTTTTCGGGCGCGTCGCGCCTGGCCGGGGTGGCCACGGCGGTGCCGGCGACGGGCGCGGCGGCGGCAGGGGCTGGCGCGGCGGCAGCAGCAGCAGCAGCAGCAGGCGCGGCGACCGCCGCAGCGGCGACCGGCGCTGCCGAGACGGCCGGACGGGTGTAGCTGCCGGCCGGCATCACGGTTTCATACATGCCTTCCCAGTCGAGGCCATCCTCGGACGTGATCGACACGGCGGCGACGGCGGCAGGCGCTGCGGCGGCGGCAGCGGCCGGGGCGGCGGCGACTGGCGACGGCGCAGCTGCGGGGGCGGGCGCGGCGGCGCCGGTCTTGCCCTCGATGGCGTCGGTCAGGATCACTTCCAGGTCGTGCGGCATCGGCGCCAGGCTGTGCGGCTCGGCACCGTTGTTCAGTTCGGCGAGCTGGTCGGCCACGAAGCCGGACGCCTGCAGCGCCGCTTCGATCGCGATCGGCGTCACCGGCGCGGCGCCGGTGCGCAGCGCGTCGAACAGGTTCTCGGTCAGGTGGCAGGCCGCGACCATCGCCGGCAGGCCCATGAAACCGGCGCCGCCCTTGATGGTATGGAAGGAGCGGAACACGGCGTTCAGCGTCTCTTTGTTGTCGGGGTCGCGTTCGAGCCGCAGCAAGTGCTCTTCAACGTTGACCGCCAGATCCATCGCCTCGACGACGAAATCCTTCAGCATATCGTCCATTAGAATCCCAGATCAGCAAGCAGGTCGTCGACATTGTCCTGGTTCAGCGCCACGGCCGGAGCCGACGGACCTGACATCAGGGACACTTCTTTTTGCGCGATTTTCTCGCGTACCGCCGGCGGCGCGTTGTCGCGCAGCAGTTCTGCCAGTTCGTGCTCCACCGTTTTGGTGATGTTCACGACCTTCTTGATCAGTTGACCGGTGATGTCCTGGAAGTCCTGGGCCATCATAATTTCCAGCAAGCGGGCTTTTTCGGCCTCGGTGGCGGCCGACACGGCCACGGCGAAGGCCTGCGAATCGCCGGCGAGTTGCTTGAACTGGTCAAGGCTGAGCTTGCCCGCGAACAGGTCGGCCCAGCGGTTTTCCATTTCCTTCGATTTCTTCGACAAGGTGTCCTGTTCGGGCATGCCCTCGTCGAGCGTGTTGAGCACCTTGTTGGCAGCCTGTTCGGTCAAGGTGGCGACATACTCCAGGCGGTCCTGGGCGTCGTTGATCTGCGACGAGGCCTCGGTGAGCGCCTTGTCGTAGCCCAGTTCGCGCAGCGAATCGTGCAACAGGCGCACGATGCCGCCCAGGCGCTCGAACATCGGCTTGTCGCCGCCCTCCTCGGCCTCGGCGCCGTCGGCGGCCGGGGCAGCCGCTGCCGGCGCCGCTACCGCAGCGGGCGCGGGCGCCGGCGCGGCGGCGGCCGGGCGCGACGAGGAGACCTCGTCGAACAGGCTCTCGAGGTCGTCTTCGGCGGCTGGTGCGGGGGCAGGCGCTGGAGCGGGCGCTGCGGTCTTGCTCTGAGCGGACACTTCTTCAAATAATGCGTCGAAATCATCAGCGGCGTTGGTCATAATCCCTGCTTCTCCATAATTTGTAAAATTGCTGCCCTCAACCCTGCGTAGTGATGACGCTCGGCAATAAAAAGCACTTATGCGAGTGTAGCAGGGCAACATGGAATTATTCAATCCCGGCGTCGGTCGACTGCCCTGTTCTCCGTCTCAAAGCCGCGTTTCGTTGTATTTGGAGATACTATCATCGGATACATGAGCAAAGGAGGCATTAAAGACACAAAGTGATGCCCATGTGCAAAAAAGCCGCAGAGCAACTGTGAACAAGTGTTACAGCGGCTGGCGGCCGGCGCGGAAACCGCGTTTATTCGCAGTTTTATTTGATAAACATCAAGTCTTTCCTTACTAACAATACCGCCAATCGCGACTACAATAAGAGGTAGGCCGCGTTGACAGAGGAGGCTCGCCATGTACCGCAAAATCCTGATCACCACCGATGGCTCCGCCGTGTCGAGCAAGACCGCCTGCGCCGGGGTGGCGCTGGCCGAGCAGCTCGGCGCCGAGGTGCTGGCCCTGTTTGTCGCGCCCGAGTACCAATATCCGATCTACGTGGAAATCATCCCGCCCAGCTACCCAAGCGAGGACGAGTACCGCGCGGCGATGCTGCGCGCCGGCAAGGAGCACACCAAGGACGTGGTCGAGTCGTGCGCGCGCCGCAACGTCCGCTGCGAGGCATTGACAACGTTCTCCGAAAGCGCGGCGCTGAAAATCGTCGATGTCGCGGAAAACCACGCGTGCGACCTGATCTTCATGGGCTCGCACGGGCGCAGCGGCTGGGGCCAACTATTGCTTGGCAGCGTGACCAACAAGGTCTTGTCGCACTCGCGCATTCCGGTGCTGGTGCATCGCTTGATCAAAGAGCCGGACCACAAATAAAATGCGGGCGGACCGCGATTTCTGTAGTAAGCTCACAAGGTTAATTCAAAAACAACAGTATTTACTTCAGGTCACTTGAGATAGCGTCTTTATGATTCGAATAGTTATTGCCGACGACCACACCATCATGCGCGAGGGTCTCAAGCGCATCCTCGACGGCGCCCCCGACATCGATATCGTGGGCGAGGCGATCGACGGCTTCGAAGTGCTCGGCCATGTGCGCCAGGGCGGCTTCGACCTGCTGCTGCTGGACCTGTCGATGCCGGGGCGCAGCGGCGTCGACCTGATCCGCCAGATCAAGGCCGAGGCGCCCAAGCTCGCCATCCTGATCCTCACCATGCACGAGGAGGAGCAATACGCCGTGCGCGCCATCCGCGCCGGCGCCCAGGGCTACCTGACCAAGGAGAGCGCCGGCACCCAGCTGGTCGGCGCGATCCGCAAGGTCGCCTCCGGCCGGCCTTACATCAGCACCGAGGTGGCCGAGCAATTGGCCCTCAACATCATGATGCCCAACGAGAGCCTGTTGCATAAACAGCTGTCGGACCGCGAGTTCGAGGTCTTTTCTTTGTTGGTCGCCGGAAAATCCATTACCGAGATCGCCAACAGCCTGCACCTGAGCGTGAAGACCGTCAGCACCCATAAAACCCGCATCATGCAGAAAATGGGCATGAACTCGCTCTCGGAGATGGTCCAATATGCCGTGGCGCATCGACTGTTGTCTCCCTTCAAGACCTGACGACCATACTGATCAGTAGGAGTCCTCCTACACCCGTGCGCTGACGCCTACTCCCATATTCAGCCATTGCTGATATCTATCTGCTCCCTCTGTTGGCATACTGAAACCACACGATTGATGCTGCAAGGCTACACGCAATGTTACGAGATGCCATACGGAACATTTGCTGTACAAGATGTCATGCAATCAAGCGTCCCCTGCCTAACGTACAGAGTCACCCGATCAGGAGATCAACATGCTGTCAACGCAAGCGTCTGAAATTCGCCCAGTCACCACCGCGACGGTGCAATCCTCGTCGATGGAAGCAGGCCGCCAGCGTCAGGGACGGCTCTGGTCGAACCTGAAAGAGGTCTGCGACCTGCTGCACATCCCGGCGGCCGTCTCGGTCTCGACCGAAGAACTGCTGTTCCAGCACGTGCAGTTCAAGACGGGCCAGCGCATCCACACGATCGGCCAGCCGTTCGACACGCTGTACATCGTCAACTCCGGCTTCCTCAAAACCGTGCTGATCGACGAGTTCGGCAACGAACAAGTACTCAGCTTCCCGATGAAGGGCGACATGCTCGGCGTCGACGGCATCCATACCCGCCACTACTCGTCGGAGGCGGTGGCGCTGTCGGACTGCGACCTGATTTTGCTGCCGTTCAAGAAGCTCACCGCGCTCGGCCGCGTGCACCTGGAGCTGGAAAACATGATGTACGGCGTCATGAGCCGCGAACTGGTGCGCGAACAGGCGATGATCGGCATGCTGGGCGCGCTCAGCGCCGAGGCCCGCGTGGCGCGTTTCCTGGTCTCGCTGGCGGACCGTTTCGCGCAGATGGGTTATTCCAGCAAGCTGTTCAACCTGCGCATGACGCGCCACGAGATCGGCAGCTACCTGGGCCTGACCTTGGAAACGGTCAGCCGCACGTTGTCGGCCTTTAACGAAATCGGCCTCATCAGCGTCGACCAGCGCACGATCGGCATCAAGGACCCGGAGGCGCTCAAAACCTTGCGGCGCCTGCCGCCGTCGCGCACCCGCGCCAAACAACTGGCCGCGGCCAAAAGCAAGGCGGGCGAGACGGTCACGCCCGGCCAGCTGCTGGCCGCGCTGTAGGCCCCGGCCGTTATCGGGCAATCACCCAGCCTTGGGCCCGGCCTCCCCGCCGGGCTTTTTTTCGTGCGTCACCCCGCAGTGGCACTCGGCAGTGTCACCCGCTTTCATTTCAAATAACGCTTGCATTCCATCCCGCCTTCCACAATAATGAATGCAAATACGAATCATTCTTATTTAAAGGAGAAACGACGATGACCACCACCCTGCCCATGCCCGTCTCGCAGCAAGCCCGCCCTTCCCCCGCCGTGGTGTCTTCGGCGGTGTCGCCCGTCAAGCGCATTAGCAGCGCCGGCCTGATGGAAGGCGGCCGCGAACTCGAAATCGAACACGCAGGCCGCGTCTACCGCCTGCGCGTCACCCAGCTCAACAAGCTGATTTTGACCGCCTGATCCGGCCCGATCACCGTCCTTTAACCTTGCTTGTCCCGGGCGCCGCCGCGCCCACTCCCCCCCGAGTCGCCAGTCACACCGCCAGCCGCACTCCCAACCGACCAGGAGCGTTTGATGGCCATAGACCGTAGCAACCCGATTTTTCTCGCCCCGCCGCAGGGACAGGGCGGACACAATCCAGAACTGATGCTGTCCGCCGTGCTGCATCTGATGTCGCACTACACGGCCGGCGGCGACGCGGCCGGCGGCTGCGTCAAGCTGGCCTCGGTGATCGAACGCCACCTGAAGGCGCTGGCCAGCCTGCCGGACCTGGCGCCGGTGCTCAGCGCTACCTGCCAGCAGTTGTCCGAGCAGTGGGCCACGGTGGTCGAACGCAATATGCACGAGCAGGAGAAGTCCAACTTTCTCAGCCGCATCATGGCACGCGCGCGCAACACGCCGGCCACCGCCTGAGGAGACCACCCGATGTGCGAGAAACACGATCCGCTGGCGGCCATCGTCGCCGCCGTCATGCCGCAACTGGGCACCGCCAACCCGGCGCCCGCCCAGTCCCAGGCCCCGATGCGGTTTGACGCCGACCAGCCGGCCCGGCAAGTCGTCAAACCGGTCATCAGCAACGTTGCGGCGATACTCGCCGGCGATCCGGAGGCGCAAACCTCGCGCCGCCGCCGCTTGTGGGAACTGGGCCACGCCTGCCACTGCCCGCTGGTCGGCGTCGGCTTCCCGCTGGGCGTGCTGCGCAAGCTGGTCGACAAGGTCACCAGCGGCAAGGTCGTGGCCGATGATTACGAGGTGCACGTGGGCGCGGTCACCGAATGCGCCAACCGCAACCGCCTGTCCGAAGCGCTGCAAAAGGAACTGGAACGCCGTTACGCGGCCGTGCTGCTGCGCTTTCGCGGCGCCAAAACGACCGAACAGGTCGGCGAGCTGTGGCGCACCGCCGTGGCCAATGGCGACGTCGCCGGCGCCTTTTGGGCCGGGCTGACGCATCCGCGCTGCAGCAGCGAGCTGGAGGAACAGATGTGCCGCGACCTGCACATGGTGCAGCACCAGGCCGGCGCCTGCGTGCGCGCCGACATCGGCAAGTTCAACGCCACCCTGGCCGAGAATGTGCGCCTGACGCACGACCTCGCCAAGGCCCAGCAGCGCGCCGCCGCGCTGCTGGCCGACAAGAGCGCCGA
The DNA here is from genome assembly GCF_979258245.1 of Duganella sp. AC917. Classification (NCBI taxonomy): domain Bacteria; kingdom Pseudomonadati; phylum Pseudomonadota; class Betaproteobacteria; order Burkholderiales; family Oxalobacteraceae; genus Duganella; species Duganella sp. AC917. The sequence continues at coordinate 212,473 of NZ_OZ409848.1, read as the reverse complement.
CGCCGAGCGCCACGCGACGCAAGTGATGCAGCTGCGCGCGCAACTGGTGGGCAAGGACAGCATGATCGATTCGCTGCGTACCGAGCTGGAACAGTTGAAGGAGTCGATCCCCGGCCTGGAAACGCGCGCCAAGCTGGCCGAGCGGCTGGCCCAGATGGACGAGCGCGAGCGCGCGCTGCGCCAGCAGATCGCCGAGCTCAAGACCGAGGCGCTGCGCGCGGTCGAGCCGCCGGCGCCGATCCATGAGGAAACGCGTCAGGTGGTCGAGCATGTCATGAAGATGCCGCTGCGCCTGAGCGACCGGGCCGTGCTGTGCGTGGGCGGACGCTCGGGCAACGTTGCCACCTACCGCGAGCTCATCGAGCAACAGGGCGCGCAGTTCGCCCACCACGACGGCGGGCTGGAGGACAACGCCAACCGCCTCGACGCCAGCCTGGCGGCGGCCGACCTGGTGATCTGCCAGACCGGCTGCATCAGCCACAGCGCCTACTGGCGGGTCAAGGATTATTGCAAGCGCACGGGTACGCGTTGCGTGTTCATCGACAATCCCAGCATCTCGAGCCTGGCGCGCGGCCTGGAGCAGGCCGGCGCCGAACCGTAAAGGCCGGCATAAAAAAAGCCCCCACCCGCCTGAAACACGGTTTTGACCGTGTTCAGGTTGGTGGGGGCTTTTGCTTGCTAAGCGCTGAAGCGGCTTAGAAGGTGTAGTTGCCGGTCAGGTAGAACGTCCGGCCGATAGGATCGGCGTAACGTGCGTCGTAGCCGATCTGGTGGCCGGACGAAGCGCGCAGCGACAGCGGCGGATTGCGGTCGGCGATGTTTTTCACGCCGGCGCGCAGGCCGATAGCCTTGGTCGCCTGCCACTTACCCTGCCAGTCGAAGGTCAGGTGCGACGGCACTTCGATACGGAACGTTTCGTTCTTGTTCGTACCCAGGTTGTACGAGGTCGCCGAGGCGTCCGTGTAACCGTTGCGGAAGTTGGCGATGACCGAGTTCGAGAACGCGCCGGTGTCGAGCGTGGTGGCCAGACGGATCACATGGCGGAACGATACGGAATCATTGATACCGAAGAAGTTCATGCTGTTGACCCAGTCGTTGCTGGTGCCCGGACGGGTGTAGTCCGACTTGAGCAGGTAGGTGCCGTTCAGCGTGGTGCTCAGGTTGCCGAAACCGAAGCGGTGACGGTAGGTCGTTTCCCAGTCGATACCTTGGTTGTGGGTCTGGCCGATGTTAACCGACAGCGTTTTCTTGGCCCACAGCGTCTGGCCGCTGCCTGGTTCCACGAAGGTGGTGAACAGGTCGCGGAACTGCACCGGATCGGCGAAGATCTGCGCTTCCGACACGGCGGAAACCGCGTCACGGATCTTCACGTCCCACAGGTCGGCCTGGACGTAGAACGACGAGGTCGGCTCGAAACGGAAGCCCACGGTGAACTGCTTCGACTTCTCAGGCTTGAGGTTCTCGTTGCCGCCGGACAGCACGTTGTACTGGCTCTTGCCAACGCGGCAGTAGGCCGAGTTCTCGGCGGCCAGGTTGGCCGGGCATTCCCATGGCGAGGCGGTGAAGCCGGCCGCCACCAGTGGCTGGCCGATGTCGAGCATCGACGGCGCCTTGAAGCCGGTGCCGTACGAGCCGCGCACCAGGAACGACTGGGTCGGCTGCCAACGGGCCGAAACCTTGTAGGTGCTGGCCGATTCCTTGCTGCCCATTTCGCGGTTGGCGACGTGGTTCTTGACCGCTTCGATGGTGTCGTAACGCGCAGCGGCGGTCACTTCGATGCTCTTGATCACAGGGATGTTCAACTCGGCAAACGCGCCGTAGTTGTCGCGTTCCATGTCGTACTCAGGCGAAGCGCTGAAGCCGTAGATGTCCGACGAGCTCGCGTTCGGGGTCTGCTTGTAGTGGTAGTTGCGGTAGTCGCCGCCCAGGGCGACGTTGGCCGCGCCCGCCGGCAGCTGGATCAGTTCGCGCGAACCGCGGAAGTCGATACCCTTGAGCGTGGTCGACGCCTCGCGGATCGAACCGTGGAACACCGAGTTGGCGATCAGTTGCTTGGTCGAGGCGCTTTGCTCGCCGGCGGCCAGGAACGGGTTGAACTGGTTGTTCGACAGCATGCTGCGGAACTCGGCGTTCTTGACATAGCCGCCCACATAGCGCTCGTCGATCGCGTTCTCGGACCAGGTCAGGCCGGCGCCGACGCTCCATGCGCCGATCTCGCCCTCGGTACCCAGCACCAGGTGTTTCGCTTCGGTGATGGTCTGGCTGTCGCGGGTACCCCAGTCGTAGGTACGGTAGGTGGCGGTGGCGCTCGACAGGTTGGCGTCCTGCGCGGCGGTCAGGTATGGACGCACGTAGTTGTTGTACAGCTGCGAGCCTTTGGCCAGCGCGATCGACGCGGTGTTCGGCGCGATGCGGGCGGTCAGGTCCATGCGCGAATACGCGGCCTCGGCAAACACTTCGAAGGTCTCGCCGACCTTGACGGTACCCTTGGCGAATACGGTGTCGCGCTTGCTGGACGGCACGATCTCAACGGTGGAGGCCGAATCGAAGCCGCAGTTCTGCACGGTGGCCGTGTTGTTCTTGGACGGCTGGTTCATCGGGCCGCATTGGCCGTTGATGTTGCGGTACGGATTGAAGCCGATCGACGAGGTCGACGTTGGCGTACGGCCGTCGCGGTAGGCGACGGCGACGTTGGCCGGCACGGCCGAGGTGCTCGAACGGTCGTGGATGTAGTTCTGGCCGTTGTAGCTGAATGGCAGGAACGAGCTGTTGGCGAAGTCGCGGTCGGTGGCCTTGATGCGGCTGTTTTCGTCGTGGCGGGCCGACAGCAACACGTTGTAGCGGTTGGTGTCCAGATCGCCGAAGCCGTAGGTGCCGCTGAAATTGCTGGACTGGCCGGCGCGGCTTTGGCCGGGCTGGCTGGCGGTCGCTTCGAAGCTGCCGCCTTGCAGGTTTTTCTTCAGGATGAAGTTGATCACGCCGGCGATGGCGTCCGAACCGTACAGGGCCGAAGCGCCGTCGGTCAGGATCTCGACGCGTTCAACCGCGCTCATCGGGATGGCGTTCAGGTTGATTGCGGAGCCCGAGCCTTGCGGGGCGATGCGGCGGCCGTTCAGCAGCACCAGGGTATAGCTTTCGCCGATATCGTGGATGGACGCGGACACGCGGCCACCGGAGTTGGTGCCGGCCGCGATGGCGGCGATGGTGAAACCTTGCATCGAAGGCAGGGCCTGGATCAGTTCGGCAACCGAAGTAGCGCCGGTCTTGGCGATCTGTTCCGAGCTCAGGCGCTGCACTGGCAGTGCGCCTTCAACGTTGATGCGTTTGATCGCCGAGCCGGTGATTTCGACTTTCTGGATGGCTTGCTCTTGTGCCGAAGCTTGACCTGCGAACATCGTGGTGCCGGCCAGGACTGCGAGTGCCAGACGCACCGAACGGGCGCCGACTTTCTCTTGCAAAATCATTCACTACTCCCTGTAATGTGGTTATATAAACTACATGAGCAAGGTGGATGCGTGCGCTTCGCGCTCTGGCGGCCAAGACAGGCCTGGCGCGGAAATCGGCCACCGGGGGCCGCAACGCAGGACGGAAAAGGATCAGGCTAGGCGACGAGTACGTAGGAACTATCCTTGCTCATCAGCGGGGGATTATGTAACGGCTTTGTCACAAAATGGGGATGTTTTATGGCAATTTTACGAAACAATAAGATGAAGTAGCGATATATGTGGATTGTTCAGTAACGAACCACCGTGAATAAACTTTATTTTGCGAAATCCTCGTCCTGCCGTATGCAAGCGTGGCATTTTTACCACATCGTTATATATGTCCCACGGCCAATATGACGATTTTGGTCAATAAACATCGCGCTGGTAACGCTTTTCAGTCACCAATGTATCCAATTGTAGCCGTCCCAGTATCTGTTCCAGCGCATCGTCGACGCCGGCTGCCATGCCCGCCAGACTGCCGCAGACATAGATCGCGGCGCCGTCCGCCACCCAGGCCCGCAACTTGTCGGCGCGCGCCGGCAGCAGATCCTGGACGTAGCGCGGCGCGCCGTTGGCGGCATCGCGCGACCAGGCCAGGTCCAGCTCGAGCCACCCGGCCCGTTGCAGCGCCTCCAGCTCGTCGCGGTAATGGAAGTCGTGGGCGCTGTTGCGCTCGCCGAACAGCAACCAGTTGCGCCCCTGCCCGGCCAGCGCGCGCGCCCTGAGGTGGCCGCGCAGGCCGGCGATGCCGCTGCCGTTGCCGATCAGGATCAACGGCCGCGCGGCGTTGCCCTCGAGCCGGAAACGCCGGTGCTGGCGCAAGCGCAGCCGCACCGTCTGGCCGATGTCGGCCTGGCGCGTCAGCCAGCCGGAGGCCACGCCATGGCTGCCGTCGTCGTGCCGGTGCAAGCGCACCAGCAGGTGCACGCCGCCATCGGCCGGGATCGAGGCGATCGAGTATTCGCGCGGCCGCGCCGGTTCGCCCGGCGCGGCAATCTGCACCAGGTCGCCCGACTGCCAATCCGGCAACAGGCCGCCCAACGGCGTCAGCTCCAGATGGTAGACCGGCGCCCCGGCGCTGCCCGGGTTGAGCTCGGCGCGCGCGCGCAATTGCCAGTCCTCGAACGACGGCGCGCTCCAGTCCGGCGCGTCGCTGGTGCCGGCCAGGTGGCTCAGTTGCTGGCGCCATAGCGCGATGGCGGCGTCGGCGCTGCGGTCGACCTCGATGCGGGGGAACAGGCTGTGCGCGCCGCGCGCGGCCAACCAGGCGTCCAGCGCCCGGCCGAACCCGCAGAATTGCGCGTAGGCGCTGTCGCCCAGCGCCAGCACCGCGTAGTGCAGGTGCGCCAGCGGCAATGCGCTGGTCATCAGGCGGCCGGCGAAGGCGGCGGCGGCGTCCGGCGCGTCGCCTTCGCCATAGGTGCTGACCAGGAACAGAATGCGCTCGGCGCGGCGCAGATCGTCGGCTTGCAGTTCGGACAGCTCGCTCAGTTGGGCGGCAATGCCGGCCAGCCGCAACGTCGCCAGGGTTTGCTGCGCCAGCGCCTCGGCGTTGCCGGTCTGGCTGGCGTAGGCGACGATCCAGCCGGGCGACGGCGACGCGGCGGCCTCGGCCTTGGCGCGCAGCGCGGCCTGGCGCTTGCGGCGATGGCGCAGATACGGCAACAGGCACACCAGGCCATAGCTGGCGCCCAGTCCTGCCACCAGCATCAATCGGGTAGGGTCGTCGGTCCAGATCATTCGAATTATTCGTCCAGCATGCCGCGTAAATGGGAACTCATGTGTTCGGTGAAGCCGCCGTCGGCGTCGCGGACCACGAAGCGCGCCGCCAGCCCCTGGCGTTCGGCCAGCGCCAGCCCCTGTTCGGCGCCCAGCACCGTCAGCGCGGTCGACCAGGCGTCGGCCGCCATGCACTGGCCGTGCACAACGGTGACGGACGCCAGGTCGTTGGCGATCGGCATGCCGCTGCGCGGGTCGATGGTGTGCGAATAGCGCCGTCCGTCGAGCTCGAAGTAGCGGCGGTAGTCGCCCGACGTGGCCACCGCCAGACCGTGCAGCGCCAGCACCAGCGACGCGGGCTCCTCCGTGCCCTGGGCATCACCGACCTCCTCCAGCGCCACCCACCACGGCTGGCCGTCCGGCTTGACGCCGGCGCCGCGCAGCTCGCCGCCGACCTCGACCAGGTAATGATCGATGCCCTGGGTTTTCAGATAATAAGCCAGCCGGTCGACGCTGTAGCCCTTGGCCACGGCCGACAAATCGAGCTGCACGCCGCCCGGCTGCAAGGCCTTGCGCCCTTCGCGCTCGAGCCGCACGCCGGCGGCGGCCAGCTGGGTGCGCGCGACGGCGATCTCGTCGGCTGCGGGCGGAACGAATTCGGGCTGGTCGAAGCGGCCGTAAGGGCCGAAGCCCCACAGGTTGACCAGGGAGCCGGCGCATGGATCGTAGGCGCCGCCGGAATCGCGCGCCACGCCCATCGCAAACGCCAGCACGTCAAAAAACGCCGGCGGCAAAGCCTGCCAGCTGCCCGCCTCGGCGCGGTTGAAACGGCCCAGGTCGGAATCGGCTTCCCAATGGCTCATCTCGGCCACGATGGCATCGAGCTGCTGTTGCAAGCCGTACTGTAAATCGTCGAACAGGTCCGCCGGCGCCGCCACCAGCCGCACCGACCAGCTGGTGCCCATGCTGCGGCCAACGAAATCGCGGATGACGCCGCCCGCCGGCGCCGGGTCGTCGGAAATATGATGAGGCAGGAGAACCCGGCGCATGCGGACCTTGTCGATGTCGAGCGTGAAACAGCGGACCGGATTACTCCGGCAGGATTTCCACGGTCGCCGCGTAGCTGGCGCGGCGCGGCGCCATCTGCGGCGGCTGGCCCTGCACCTGCGGCGCGGCCGCCGGCCAGCTGCTGCTGACCATGTACATGCCGGCCGCCGGCAAGGTGAACGTCAGCTCGCCCTTGGCGTCGGTGTTCTGGCGGATCTCGCCCAAAGTGCCGCGATAACGCACGCCGCCCGGGATCAGGCTCACGCCCTGGTTGGCGGCCGGCTTGCCATCGAGCAGGAAACGCCAGGTCGCCTTCTCGCCCGCGCGCAGGTCGTTCGGATGGGTGACCGGCACCATCTCCAGGCCCACGCCGGTGGTCTTGAAGACCGCCATGTCCGGGTCGCCGGTGGTGACGAAGGTTTCCAGGCGGCTGTCGGTGCGGGTCAGCTTGACCTCGGTCGCGTCGGCCGGCACGTCCTTGGCCAGGGTTTCCTCGGTGCCACGGAAGCGCTTCATCTCGCCGGCCGCGTTCTTGTAGCTGCCGAACACGTTCTTCGACACCAGCTCGATTTTATAGGTGCCCGGCTTGGGCAGCTTGAGGTCGAAACTGTTGCGCATCTTGCCGTTGGCGACGTTCTGCTTCTCCAGCTTGGCGCCGTCCGGACCGGTGATGACGACGGTGTCGACTTTGAGCGGCTGGTGGTCGACGTCGAACAGGCCTTCGGAGATGGCGGCGTCGATCGTGACCCAGGCTTCCTTGCCCTCGACGATGGTCGAGGTCGGCAGCAGCCAAGGCTTGTGCGCGTGCGCGGTCAACGCGATGCCGGCCAGCGCCAGCGCGACCAGTGATTTGTTTAATGTAGACATGTCCCCTGCTTTCTTATGGTTTCAGTTGTACAACCACGGCGCCCAGTTCTTCCTTGCCCTGGCCTTTGAGGTCCTGCTTGGCCTTCGGCGGCCACTGCAACGGCACCTTGACCACTTCGCGTCCACCCGCTTCGCGCGCCGCTTCCACCAGCAAGGTGTAATTACCGGCCGGCAGCTTGTCCAGCGCAGCCTTGGCGCCCGGGAACGTCAGCGACACTTCGCCCGGCGCCTTGGTCGCGCCGCTGACGCCGTCCATCGGCATCTCGACGTCGCGCCCGCTCTTGCGCCACCACTGGCGCATGTCCTTGAGCCACTTGGTGCCGGCGTTGTCCTTCTTCTTGGTGTCGTACAGCACGGCCAGGTTGGTCACCACTTTCTGGTCGGCGTTCTCCAGCCAGGCGGCGATGTAGGGGCGGTGGTATTCGGCAACGTTCAATTGCGGCACGTCGAGTTTGAGGGCCAGATCGGCGCCCATGGCCGAGGCGCTGGCCAGCGGCAGGCTCAACGCGATGGAATAACGTAATTTCATGGAGTACCCGGAAGAGAAAGTTAATGGATGAACAGCAAAGCGATGACAAACGGAATCAAAATACCCAGACCGACCATCGGCCAGGTGAACGGACGGTTGGCGGCGTGGAACTTCAGGATCAGCAAGCCGGTGATACAAAACACCAGGCAAGCGCCGGCGAAAATGTCGATGAACCAGTTCCACGCGGCGCCGGTGTTGCGGCCCTTGTGGACGTCGTTGAGCCACGAAATCCAGCCACGGTCGGTCTTCTCGAATTCGGCCGCGCCATCCTCGAGCGCGATGCGCACCCAGGCGTCGCCGCCGGCCTTGGGCATCGGCAGGTAGACCTCGTCGGCGGCCCATTCGGCCGCGCGGCCGCCGGCCTGCACTTTCCACGTATCGCTCAACCATTGTTCGGCGGCGGCCGGCAACGGCTCCTTCGCGCCGTCGTGCTCGGCCGCGTAGGCGCGCAACTGCGCCGTCAGCGCCGCCGGCGCGGTGGCCTGCTGGCGCACCACGGTCGGCTTGGCCTCGATTTGCGAGGCGTGATTCAGGGTGATGCCGGTAATGCTGAACAAAAACATGCCGAGCAGGCATAAAGCCGAGCTGATCCAGTGCCACTGGTGCAGGTTCTTCAGCCACACCGCGCGGCTGGCATTGCTGGCTTGTTGAGCGCTCAATTCATGTCCTCTAATCCGTGAAATAGTCGCCTTTGAGCCAGGCACAAACACAAATGATAATTATTATCATTTACGTTGTCAACCTGTCCAATGTAACGCCTGTGTAAAGTTACCCGTGTAAGCTGGCTTGACCACCTTAGCGTGAGACCGCGTACAGAGTCCGAGCCCGGCGGCGGGTATGCTGGCCCGACATCATCCTTTTCGTCATGGAGGCGCATCATGCCGCTGTATTCGCAAGACCAGATCAACACCATCTCCGCCAAGATCAAGGATGTGCGCTTTGGCATGTTCACCACGTTCGACTCGGACCACGTGCTCACCAGCCGTCCGCTGACGACGCAGCAGATCGACAACGAGGGCAACCTGTGGTTCTTCGCCTCCGACGAGGCGGGCTTCGTGCTCGACCTGCCGAAGCACTCGGGCGTCAATATCAGCTACTCCGACCCGGAGCGCAACCTTTATCTGTCCATCTCCGGACGCGCTTACGTGCTCAAGGACCGCGCCAAGGCGCGCGAGCTGTGGAACGCGGCCGCGCGCAGCTGGTTCCCCGAGGGCGTCGACGATCCGCACCTGACGTTGATCCGCGTGCGCATCGAATCGGCCGAGTACTGGGACGCCGGCTCGACCAAGATGACACAGCTGGTGCAGATTGCCAAGGCGGCCATCACCGGCCGCTCGCCGATGCCGATCGGCCGCCACACCACCATCTGCCTGTAAGCGCCCGCGCAAACCGGACGCGCAAAAAAAAGGATCTGCGGACATGACATCCGCAGATCTTAAAACAGCTGGGTTCAGAGGAAAGCGCCCCAGCCGCACATCAACCGTATATCAGGACCTGGAGCCGGAACGGTTGCCACGGCCGGCCCTGCCGGTACCGCCGCCGCCTTCATCGTTCTGGTTCTCGTCACCGCCACCGCTCCGGTTGCCGCCACCGGAACCACCACGCGAACCGCTGCTGCTGCTTTGGCTGTTCTGATCGTTCTTGTGGCTCATCGCACCGGCGCGGCGCGCTTCTTCCGAAGTGAATTCGTGGGCCGTACCTTTTTGGTGGGCGGCACGGCCGCCCTGCGCAGCGATCATGCGCTGCTGTTCCGGGTCCATCGAAGCGAAGCCGCGTTTTTTCGGTGCGCTTTGCTCGTTGCCGGATGTGCCGCCCTGTTTGCTTCCTCGACTGCCGCCCTGATTACCGCTCCTACCGTTAGTGGCCATGTTGATCTCCTTGGATGAGTGTCTCGTTCCCGCTTGCTTCACAGGTGAGACCATCGTAGAGCACCGCCAAGTGACGCAATATAGGACTTGCGCAGTTGATAATGTAGGAGCATTCCCTGTACAGCCAGTCACGGACGACTTACTTGACTAGTTCGGCACAGGCTGCGGTTTGACCGGCACCTCGACCACCGTATCGCCGCTGGTGACGAAAAGGCGCTCGCCCGGCTCGGGCAGTACCGGGTGGCCGCCGGTGAAAGCGCCGAACGCGGGCAGCACCACCCGCCCCTGGCCGACCAGAAAGCACGGCAGCAGCAGCGAATCCCAGCCGGCGCGCAAGCGGTACACCGGATGCACGTGGCCGGCCATCAGATAGCCCGACACCAGCAGGTCGGGATGGTGGCAGAACGCGAACGGCGCCTGTTGCAGCGGCTCGTCGACCATGTCGATCGCCAGCCGTGCCGGCGGATCGCCTGCGTGGGCGTCGTGGTTGCCGCGCACCACCGTCAGCTTCAGCGCCGGCCGCGCCAGGCGCCAGCCGTGCAGCGCCGTCATCGTGGCCTCGGCGTGCGCCGCCTTCGCGTGCAGGAAGTCGCCCAGGAACAGGATTTCGCGCACCGCGTGGCGCGCCAGCAAACCGTCGAGCGCGCGCAGATTGGCCGCCGTCGTCCCGCCCGGCACCGGCACGCCCAGCGCGCGGAACGAGGCGGCCTTGCCGAAGTGGATATCGGCGATGATCAGCATTTTTTCGCGCGGCCAGTACATCGCTTTCTCCGGCAACAGCAGCACCTGCTCGCCGGCCAGGTCGATGGTCAGCGTGCCCGCCATGCCAGCGACGCCGGCTTCCTCCATCTGTTGCGCCTTGCTGATAGTGATCGTCATGGTCCGGCCGCCTTTTCAAGTTCGCGCACCAGCCTGGCGACGCGATCCGACAGTTTTTCGGTACTGAGCTTTTCGCGGAAGCGCTCGACCATCAGCGCGAAGCCGAACGGCGTGGCCCGCTTGGTTCCATGATAACTGACTTGGCGCGCTTGCAACGCCTCTAATGTGGCGCGCAGCCGGTTCAATTCCAGTTCCTGCTCGAGCACCTCGCGCTGGGCCTGGGTGAGTAGCATATTGCCAGCGTCGTGCTGACGGAACACGGCGAAAAACAGCTGCGACGACGCTTGCAGCTGGCGCGCGCTTTTGGGCTGGCCGGGATAGCCCTGGAACACCAGCCCGGCGATGCGGGCGATCTCGCGGAAGCGCCGCTGCGACAGCTCGGTCGCGTTCAGGCTGGCCAGCACGTCCTCGAGCAAGTGCTCGGTACTGAACAGGCCCACGTCCGCGCCGCTGCCGCCTTTGGTGCCGAGCAGCGCCGCCCAGTCGATCTCCTGCGGCGCCAGCAGCTCGAAACCGTAGTCGTTGACGGCGATCGAAAACGTCACCGGCGTCATGCGGCCGACCCGCCACGCCAGCAATGACGCCAGCCCGATGTGCACCGAGCGCCCGACGAACGGAAACATGAACAGGTGGCGGCCCTCGCGGCTCTGCATGCTCTCGACCACCGTGGTGTCCGGCGTGGGCAGCGCCGACCAGCGCTGCTGGATTTCCAGCAGCGGCTTGAGCGCCTGCATCTCCGGCCCCTCGTAGCGGTCCAGCGTGGCCAGGCGCAGCTGCTCGAGCGCCGCGTGCGCCAGCTCGGACGACATCGGCATCTTGCCGCCCTGCCAGCGCGGCACCGCGCCTTTCTTGACGCCGGTGGCGCGTCGGACGTAGGCGGTCATCTCGTGCAAGCGGACGAATTCGAGGATGCGCCCGCCGAACAGGAAATGGTCGCCCTTGCTCAGCCGCGAGATGAACGATTCCTCGACGCTGCCGATGCGGCCGCCGGTGAGGAACTTGACCTGCAGCGAACTGTCCGACACGATGGTGCCGATGCCCATGCGGTGGCGCCGTCCCAGCGCGACGTCCGGCACGCGGTAGACGCCCTCTTCGTCCGGCAGCACGCGCCGGTATTCCGGATACACGGCCAGGGTCTGGCCGCCGCGCGCGACGAAGTCCAGCGCCCACTGCCATTCGTCCGGCCCCAGGTCGCGGTACGACCACGCGGTGCGCACCTCGCGGTACAGCTCCTCCGAACGGAAGCCGCCGCCCAGCGCCATCGTCACCAGATGCTGCACCAGCACGTCGAGCGGCTTGTCCGGCACCGGACGCGCCTCGATGTCGCGCGCCGCCACCGCCTGGCGCGCGCCGGCCGCCTCCAGCAGCTCCATGCTTTGCGTCGGCACCAGGGTCAGGCGCGACACCCGGCCCGGCGCATGGCCGCTGCGGCCGGCCCGCTGCAGCAGCCGCGCGATGCCCTTGGCGCTGCCGATCTGCAGCACGCGCTCGACCGGCAGGAAGTCCACACCCAGGTCCAGGCTGGAGGTGCACACCACCGCCTTGAGCTGTCCCTGTTTCAAGCCCTGCTCGACCCAGTCGCGCACCTCCTTGTCGAGCGAGCCGTGATGCAGCGCGATCAGGCCGGCCCAATCAGGACGCGCCTCGAGCATATGCTGATACCACAGCTCCGCCTGCGAACGGGTGTTGGTGAACACCAGCGTGGTGGCGTGTTTTTCGATCTCCGCGATCACCGGTCCGAGCATCTGGATGCCCAGGTGTCCGCCCCACGGAAAGCGCGACGGATTGGCCGGGATCAGCGTGTCGACCTGGATCTCCTTGGCCACGTGGCCTTCGACGGTGACGCCGTCCGGCATCAACGCCTGTTTGGCCTGCTCCAGGTTGCCGAGCGTGGCCGACAGGCCCCACACCAGCAACGCCGGATTCCACATGCGCAGGCGCGCCAGCGCCAGCTGCGTCTGCACGCCGCGCTTGTTGCCCATCAACTCGTGCCACTCGTCGATGATGATCATGTCGAGCTGGGCGAACTGGGTGGCCGCCTCCGCCTTGCTGAGCAGCAGGGTCAGGCTCTCGGGCGTGGTGATCAGGGTGTCGGGCAGCTTCTTGTTTTGCCGCGCGCGCTGCGCCGAGCCGGTGTCGCCGGTGCGCGCCTCGACCTGCCACGCGGGCGCGAGCGCCACGGCCGACTCCTGCAAGGCGCGTAGGGTGTCGGCGGCCAACGCCCGCATCGGCGTGATCCACAGCACCTTGATGCCGGCCTTGGCACGACCCGGTTTCTCCACGGCGGCGCGCTGCAAGGCGGCGAACCATACCGCGTAAGTCTTGCCGGCGCCGGTGCTGGCGTGCAGCAGCCCGGAATAGCCGGCCGCCGCCGCCGCCCACACCTCGCGCTGGAACGGGAACACGCTCCAGCCGCGCGCCGCGAACCAGGCTTCCGCTGGCGTGGCCGGAGCCGGAGTTGGGGCTGGGACTGCGGCTGGGGCTGCGGCGGCTTTCCGTCTGGCCGGCGGGCGGCCTTCGCGGGCGTTCATGAGGTCGCCAACAGGCTTTTCAGCGTGTCGAGCGTGTCCGCTTCGTCGATCGATTTATCGTCGCGCTGGCGCAGGATGCGGGGAAAACGCACGGCGATGCCGGATTTGTGGCGCGGCGAGCTGGCGATGCCCTCAAAGCCGATCTCGAACACCATGCTGGGCGTGACGCTGCGCACCGGCCCGAATTTTTCCACCGTGGTCTTGCGGATGGCCTGGTCGACCTTGGCGATCTCGGCGTCGGTGAGACCCGAGTAGGCTTTGGCGAACGGCACCAGCTTGCGCTCGCCGCCCTCGCCTTCCTGTTCCCACACGGCAAAGGTGTAGTCGGTGTACAACGAGGCCCGCCGGCCATGGCCGCTTTGCGCGTAGATCAGCACCGCGTCCACGCTGTACGGATCGATCTTCCACTTCCACCAGGTGCCGACGTTCTTGGTGCGGCCGACGCCGTACTTGGCGTCGTTCGCCTTGAGCATCATGCCCTCGACGCCGCGCTCGCGCGATTCCTCGCGGATTTTCGCCAGATGCTCCCAGCTGTCGGCCACGATCAGCGGCGACAGCCGCAACTGCGGCGCCGCCTGCTGCGCGCGCAACATGCTCACCAGTTGTTCGAGCATGCGCCGGCGCTCGGACTGCGGCAGCTCGCGCAGGTCGCGGCCGTCCATTTCCAGCAAATCGTAGGCCACCAGCACGGCCGGCAATTCGCCCAGCAGGCGCGCCGACACCTGCTTGCGGCCCATGCGTTTTTGCAGGTCGGCGAAAGGCGCCGGCGCGCTGCCGCCATGCCAGATCAAGATTTCGCCGTCGATCACTACGCCGTCGGGCAGGTGCAGCGCGGCCAGCTCGGGGAAGCGTTCGGTGATCAAATCCTCGCCGCGCGACCACAGCCAGTTCTGGCCGTCGCGGCTGACCAGCTGCGCGCGCATGCCGTCGTATTTCCATTCGACCTGCCAGTCCGACAGCGGCCCCAGCGAGGCCGGCTCGCGGTCGAGCAGCGCGTGCGCCAGGAAGAACGGATACGGCTGGCCGCCGCGCTGCGCGTGTTCCTCCGGCGTGTGGGCGGCGATCAATTGCAGGAAGCCGGCCGCCGTGGGGCTGACGCTGCCGTCGGTCCAGCCCATCAGGCGCTGCGCGACCAGCTTGCTGTCAAGGTTGGCGATGGCGCTGAGCGCGCGCGTCACCAGCAGGCGCGACACGCCGACGCGGAAGCCGCCGCCGATCAGTTTTGTCAGCAGGAAGCGCTCGCGCGTGTCGAGTTGATCCCAGTACAGCAGCAGCGCCGAACGCACCGCTTCCGGCGCCGCGCCGCGCAACGGCGCTATGCCCAGCTCGATCCAGTCGGCCAGGCCGATGTCGCTCGGCTGGCTGGGCGGCGGCAGGATGTGGGCGATGGTCTCGGCCAGGTCGCCGACCGCGTGGTAGCACTCGTCGAACAACCAGTCGTCCAGGCCCGAATATTCGATCGCGAACTGGCGCAGCAGCTTGGTCGGCACCGCCTGGCGCGGCTTGCCGCCGGCCAGGAAGTACACGGCCCAGGCCGCATCCTGCGGGGCCGCGCTGGTGAAATAGGCTTGCAGCGCCGCCAGCTTGCGGCTGGTGGAGGTGGTCTCGTCGAGTTCCGCGTAAAGACGGGCGAAATCACGCATCGTCGGCTCCTTGCGTTTCCATCGCCTGGGCGGTGGCGGCGGTGGCGGCCGGGTCGGCAGCGACGCCGGCCGCTACCACTTCGTCGGCCTCGTCGTCGCCGTATTCGGTGTCGAAGCCGCTGGCCTGCAAGCCCTGCTGCTGCAACCAGCGCACCAGCACCGGGATCGAACCGTGGGTGACGATCACCCGCTCGGCGCCGGTGGCGGCAATCGCCTGCATCAGTCCCGGCCAGTCGGCATGGTCGGACAGCACGAAACCGCGATCGACGCCGCGCCGGCGGCGCGCGCCGCGCAGCTGCATCCAGCCGCTGGCGAAGGCGTCGCTGAAATCGCCGAAGCGCTTGACCCACGGAGAACCGGCGGCCGACGGCGGCGCGATAACCATGGCGCGGCCGATGTCCTGCTTGTCGACCTCGCCCACCATGACAGTCGGCGGCAACCACACGCCGCCGTCGCGGTAGACCTGGTTCAGGGTCTGCACCGCGCCATGGCAGATGATCGGGCCGATGTCCGGGTCCAGGCCGCTCAGGATGCGCTGCGCCTTGCCGAAGCTGTAGCACTGCATGACGCTGGCGCGCCCCTGCTCGGCGTTGGACCGCCACCAGTCGTTGATGTCGTCGTACACTTCCTGCTGCGGCTGCCACTGGTAAATCGGCAGGCCGAACGTCGATTCGGTGATGAAGGTATCGCAGCGCACCGGCTCGAACGGCGCGCAGGTGCTGTCCGCCTCGACCTTGTAGTCGCCGGACGCCACCCACACGCGGCCCTGGTACTCCATGCGCACCTGCGCCGACCCCAGCACGTGGCCGGCCGGGTGCAGCGAGATCGTCACACCGTTATGCACCACCCGCTCGCCGTAGGCCAGGCCCTCGATATGGATCGGTCCCAGGCGCGACTTGACCACGTTCACCCCGGTTTCGGCCGTCAGGTAGTGCTGATGGCCGCCGCGGGCGTGGTCGCCATGGGCGTGCGTGATCACGGCGCGTTCCACCGGGAGCCAGGGGTCGATGTAGAACTGGCCGGGCACGCAGTACAGGCCTTCCTTGCGGACGACCACCAGATCGGACGATGCGGACGCGGGTGTGGACATAGCGGATGTGGACATACTAGCTTTCAGAATCGGCACTCAGCCACGATGAGCCGATTCTGTCGCCGTCATATGCCCCCGTCTGTCAGGCAGCGCACCCTCATGAGGGATCGATAAACTCTGCCATAAAACAGAGGTTGTCGTCTTCCCCGGTGTCGACAACGATATGTTCGTCGCCGATCATCAGCATGGCGGCAAGGTCGAGGCTCCTGACAGTGGGGCTTGGCTGCGCAGCCCCGCCCTCGCTGCCGGTGTGTCGATGATGTTGCGATGTTTGTTGCTGTACTTGCTTGTCATTGTTTTTTGGCTTGCCCGGACGCTGTGAGTCGGCGTTCTTTTTTCTGGTCGACATAGATTTTCCGTTTGGATGGTCAAAGACGCGCCCCATGAAAGTCGTGACGCACTGCGACAAGAGTAGCCTGCATGGCAGGCGCGCGCCATCGGAGACTGCCTACATTTACCGTAGGAGGGACGTGGCCTTTGTCAGGCGTTCACGCCTTTCATGCCTTCCAGCGGATAGCGCGCGCCGGCCGCCATCCCGGCCGGCAACACCGAATCGATGCGCTCCAGCTCGGCCCGGGTCAGTTGAACCCGCAAGGCGCCGAGGTTCTCCAGCAAGTAAGCGCTACGCTTGGTGCCCGGGATCGGCACCACCGGGCAGCCGTGCGCGTCGCCCTGCGCCAGCAGCCAGGCCAGCGCCAGCTGGGCCGGTGTGCAACCTTTGTCGTCGGCGATGCGCTGCACAATATCGGCGATGCGCTGGTTGCCTGGGCGGTTCTCCTCGGCAAAGCGGGGACTGATTTTGCGGAAATCCCCATCTTGCAATTCGGCGACTTTACCGGTCAGAAAGCCGCGCCCCAGCGGGCTGTAGGCGCAAAACATGGTGCCGACATCGCGGCAGGCGCGCAACACGCCCTGCTCCGGATCGCGTGTCCACAGCGAATACTCGCTCTGCACGGCGGCGATCGGGTGGATGGCCGCCGCGCGGCGCAAGGTGTCCGGCGACACTTCGCACAGGCCGATGGCGCCGATCTTGCCTTGTCGGACCAGCTCGCCAAGCGCGCCGACCGACTCTTCCAGCGCGGTCTGCGCCAGGTTCAAACGATGCATATAGAATAAATCGATGTGCTCGACACCCAGGCGCGTCAGCGACGCCTCGCAGGCCTGGCGGATGTAGGCCGGGGAGTTGTCGACGCGCCGTTCATAGTTTCCCTTGGCGCGCACCAGGCCGAATTTGGTGGCGATGACGACCCGATCACGCTTTCCGCGCAGAAAGCGGCCCAGCAACTCCTCGTTGTGGCCGGCGCCATAGCTGTCGGCGGTATCGAACAGCGTGACGCCGTTGGCGAACGCGGTCTCCAGCGTCTGCATCGACTGCGCGTCGTCGGTGGCGCCGTAAAATTCGGACATGCCCATGCAGCCCAGTCCCATGCGCGAAGGTTGTTTCATGATGTGCTCCCGGTGGTTGATGGAAGCAGTCTAGCGACGCGGCGCGGCGGGCGGAATGTCCGAAATCGTGATACCTTTTCGGTATCATGAGACCACTCGACTCCCACGCGTTGCGGATTTTCGTTGCCGTCGCTCAATGCCTGAACTTCCGCCAGGCCGCCGAACAGCTGCACATGACGCAGCCGCCGCTCAGCCGCGCGGTGCGGCAACTCGAGCAGCGGCTGGGCGTCGAGTTGTTCGAGCGCGACACCCAGCACGTATCGCTGACGCCTGCCGCCGCCACGCTGCTGCCGCGCGCGCTGCGCATTCTGGCGCTGCTCGACGAGGCCGAGCAGGCCTTGAAGGCCGAGCGGCAAGAGCAGCGTCGTCCGTTGCGCCTGGGCCTGACCCGGTCGATGGAATCGGACCTGTTCCGCCGCTTCACCGACGCGCTGTCCGCGCAAGCCGGCGCGGCCCCGGACATCGTTGTCGACGACTCGCCACGGCTGGTTGCGCGGGTGCGCGCGCGCCGGCTGGACGCGGCCATTATCGCCTTGCCCACCAAGACCTTCGATCTGCAGGTGCAACCACTGGGCAGCCAGCCGATGCTGGTGGCCTTGTCCGCCCGCCATGCGCTGGCCAGGCGCCGGTCGCTGTCGCTGGCCGACCTGCAAGACCAGCCGGTGTACTGGTTTGAGCGGGCCCGCCAGCCGGCCTTTTTCGATCATTGCCACGCGGTGTTCCGCGCGTTCGGCTTCGCGCCGGCGTTCGTGCGCGAGCCGGCAGATCACCACGTGCTGCTGAGCGAAGTGGCGGCTGGCAACGGCATCGCACTGCTGCCGGCGTCGTTTGCCGCGATCGGCCGCCACGGCGTGGCCTACCGCAAGCTGGCCGAAGGCGAACGGCTGGCGACCGGACTGGGGCTGGTGGTGGCGGACGGCCATCCCGACGCCGCGCTGCTGGAGCGGCTGGCGGCCGAAACGCTGGCTTGAAACGGTGCGTGAGCGGCCCGCTTGGGCTACCATAGCGGCCAGGCCGAAGCCCACAAACGCTTCACATATCCTCAATCGACAAAATTGATTATCAGAATATTATGACTTTTACCCTCAGCGACACCGCCTACGGCACCGACACCCCGGAAGCTAAAATCGCCATGTTCGACGACCTGCGTTCGCAATTGACGGGTCTGGTGCACGGCGAGAGCGACTTGATCGCCAACACGGCCAACTTCAGCTCGCTGGTGTTCAACAGCATGCCGGGCCTGAACTGGGCCGGGTTCTATTTCCTCAAAGGTGACGAGCTGGTGCTCGGACCGTTCCAGGGCAAGCCGGCCTGCATCCGCATCAAGAAGGGGCGCGGGGTGTGCGGCACCACGGTGGTCGAGGGCAAGTCCATCGTCGTGCCGGATGTGCACGCGTTCCCCGGGCATATCGCCTGCGACGTCAATTCGCGCTCCGAGCTGGTGGTGCCGGTGCGCGGCGCCAACGGCGAGATCGTCGGCGTGTTCGATCTGGACAGCCCGCTGCCGAACCGCTTCGACCAGACCGACGCCGATGGCATCGAGGCGCTGGTGAAAGTGCTCGAAGCGACGCTGGCGGACGCACAGCAACCGTCACCGCAGGGATAGGTAGGGCGGACTAGCGCAGCGTAATCCGCCATGGTTGATCCGCTGGCGGCGCGCACTTTGGTGGATTACGGCGTTCCGCCTAATCCCCCCTACGTGTCTGGTGGACCGTGCGCAGTTGATTGGCTCTGGCCAGCAACAACGTCCGCTCGCGTTCATTCTGCGTCAATTGCGCGGCGCGCTCCAGCTCCGCCCTCGCCTCGTCGTTGCGCCCCAGCTTGGCCAGAAAATCCCCCCGTACGCTCGGCAGCAAATGGTAGTTCTTCAGCGCCGCCACATCCCGCAAACCGTCCACCACCTCCAGCCCCGCCTCCGGCCCGAACGCCATCGATACCGCCACCGCCCGGTTAAGCTCCACCACCGGCGACGGCGCCAGCTGCGCCAACGCGTCGTACAGCGCGGCGATCCTCCCCCAATCGGTGTCCGACGCCAGCCGCGCCCGCGCATGACACGCCGCGATCGCCGCCTGCACGCCATACGGCCCCAGCCCGCGCCCGGTGTTCTCGGCCCGCGCCAGCGCCGACAGGCCGCGCCGTATCAACAACTGATCCCACCGCGACCTGTCCTGCTCCAGCAACAATATCGGCTCGCCGCCCGGCCCGACCCTCGCGCGGGCGCGCGACGATTGGATTTCCATCAGCGCCACCAGGCCGTGCACCTCCGGCTCCTGCGGCGCCAGTTCGGCCAGGATGCGCCCCAGCCGCAGCGCATCCTCGCACAACGCCGGCCGCATCCAGTCGGCGCCGGCGCTGGCCGAGTAGCCTTCGTTATAGATCAGATAGACCACCTGCAACACCGACGCCAGACGCTCGCCCAGTTCGTGCGCGCGCGGCGCCTCGAACGGTACCTTGGCCTCCGCCAGGGTGCGCTTGGCGCGCACGATACGCTGCGCCACCGTCGCTTCCGGCACCAGGAAGGCCCGGGCGATCTCCTCGGTGCTCAGGCCGCCCAGCAGGCGCAACGTCAGCGCCACCCGGCCATCGGTCGGCAGCACCGGATGGCAGGCCACGAACACCAGCCGCAGCAGATCGTCACCGATGTCGTTTTCCAGCGCGTCGGCCACCGCCGCCTCCAGGTTCGGCGCGGCGTCCTGCAAGACGCCTTCGAGCTCGTAGCCGAGCGCGGCCTCCTTGTCCTGATGCAGCCGGCGCCGCCGCAGCGCGTCCAGCGCGCGGTTCTTGGCGACCGTGGTCAGCCAGGCAGCCGGCTGCTCGGGCACGCCGGTCTCCGGCCAGCGCTCGAGCGCCTGCACCAGCGCGTCCTGGGCCAGTTCCTCGGCCTGGCCGACGTCGCGCAACATGCGCGCAAGCACAGCGATGATCTTGGCGGACTCCATCCGCCACACCGCTTCGACGATGCGGGCGACGTCAGAGGCCACGGTTCTTCTTGTCGAACGCGCCGCGCAGGCCCGCCTCCAGTAACTCGGCGCGCAGGCGCTCCTCGGCCGCCCGCATCTCCGGCGTGAATTCCTGATGCTCGATGCGCTCGCACGCCTCGCGCAGCTCCAGGGTCAGGTCGCCCGGGTGCGGGTACGGATAGGCCTTGGCCCAGGCGATCGCCTCGTCGCGGGTGGCCGCCTGCACCATCCAGTAGCCGGCGATCAATTCCTTTACCTCCGTGAACGGGCCGTCGACCACCGTCGTCTTGGAATTGGCGAAATGCACGCGCGCGCCGGTGGCCGTGCCGCGCAGGCCGGCGCCGGCCAGCAGCACGCGCTCGCGCACGGCCGCCTCGTTGCTGTCGTTCATGCGGTCGATGACCTCGGCCGGCGGCATCAGGTCGGCCTCGGCCTCGACATCCGAACGCAGGAACACGACATAGCGCTTGAGCGCGACGTCGCGTTGCGGCATATTGCCCAGCACCGTACCGCGCTCGTCGATGCTGTGGCATCCGCCGACGCAACCGGGATCGCGGATTTCATAGACCGCGCCGCTGTCGAACAACGGCCACCAACGCACCTGCTCGATGACGTCCTCGCGCGAGGCCGCCTCCACCAACGTGAAGCCGGCGACCAGCTCCTTCGGCGAAAACGGCCCAACGCTCTGCAGCCACTCGCCGTCGCGGCGCGTCAGCCGCACCGCCTCGGTGCTGGGACGCAGAAAAACGCCCGGCTCCAACGCAGGCGGCTGCTCGCCGCGCTCCGTGCTCTGGTTGGCGCGGCGCAGTACCATGAATTCCATCGCTTGCTCCCGAAAAAGATTTAACGCAGGTATTTAGCGCTAAGGTAGCAGCTTCACAAGCGTGCGCGCAAGGCTTCTTCCCGGGCCGCGATCTCGGGTGTGGCGACCTCGCCGAAATCCTCCATCTCGAACACCTGGCGGATTTCGATCTCGGACGGGCCGTCGAACGGATTGGGACAGCGCTTCATCCACTCGATGGCTTCCTCCTTCGACTTGACCTGGATCAGCCAGAAGCCGGCGATCAGTTCCCTGGTCTCGGGGAACGGGCCGTCGATGACGGTGCGCTGGCTGCCGTCGTAGCGGATGCGCGCGCCCTTGGCGCTGGGCTGCAAACCCTCGCCGGCCAGCAACACGCCGGCGTTGACCAGTTCCTCGTTGAACTTGCCCATGGCCGTGAGCAACTCGGTGCTCGGCATCTTGCCCGCTTCCGAGTCCTCGGTGGCTTTGACGATGATCATGAACCTCATGATTGTGGCCCGATGTTGGCCTGGTCGGGCTGCATCTCTTCCATCGCCCGCACCATTTCGTCCGGCGCCATGTCCTTGACGTGCGTGGCGATCGACCAGTTGTGGCCGAACGGATCGACCACCTGCCCGTAACGGTCGCCCCAGAACTGGTCTTCAACCGGCATCCTGACGGTGGCGCCGGCGGCGACCGCCTGCTCGAACACCTGGTCGACATTCGGCACGTACACGTGCAAGGTAACCGGGCTGCCGTTGAGCTTTTTGGGGCCGACGCTGCCATAGTCCGGAAACTCGTCGACCAGCATGACGTTGGAGTCGCCGATACGCACGCTTGCGTGCGTGATCTTGCCGTCCGGCGTCTGCATGCGGGCCGTTTCCACGGCGTTGAAGGCTTTTTTATAGAATTCGATGGCGTCGGCCGCGCCGTCGCACACCAGGTGCGGGGTGACGGTGCGCATGCCTTCGGGGATGGGTTCTACTTGTGCGGTCATGGTGATCTCCTGAGTGTGGTTGAACCGAGTGAGAACGTCCCACTCTACCTCCACGACGAAGCAGCACGAACCGGATCGACACCTATTTTTAACTATTTTGCGTTTTTTCAAACGACAGGTAAAAAATCGTCTTGGCGCCCGGCACGCTATCGACCCGGATATTGCCTCTGTGTAATTCCATGATGGCGCGGACGATGGACAAGCCCAGTCCCGCCGAGTGCGCATGGTCCGAGCGCGCCGGATCCGCCCGGTAGTAGCGGTCGAAGATATGCGGCAAGTGTTCGGCGGCGATGCCGGGACCGGTGTTACTGACCGCCAATTCGACGCCGCCGGCGCCGTCCGTTTCGCGCGCGGACAAGGCCACCTCGCCACCGGCCGGCGTGTGGCGGATGGCGTTCGACACCAGGTTGCCGACCGCGCGCTGCAACAGCACCGGATCGACGTCGGCGCGCAGCGGCGGCGACTCGACCGTCAGCCGCACACCGACATCGTCAGCAAGGATCTCGAAATAATCGTGGATGCGTTGCAGCTCGGCGCGCAGGTCGACCGATTCCCGCCGCAAGCCCAGCTGGGCGTTGTCGACCCGCGCCAGGAACAGCGTGTTCTCGATCATGCGCGCCAGCCGCTCGTACTCCTCGGAATTGGAAGCCAGCAGCGTCTGGTATTCCTGCACGGTGCGCGGACGCGACAGCGCGACCTGGGTTTCCATCATCAGGGTGTTGACCGGCGTGCGCAGATCGTGCGCGAGGTCGGCGGCAAAGCCGGACAGGCGCTGTACGCCATCCTCCAGCCGGTCGAGCATGGCGTTGAAGGCCTGGCCCATCTCGCGCAATTCAACTGGCGCGTCCTCGACCGACAGGCGCGTGTTCAGGCGACTGGTGTTGATGTCGTTGGCCTTGCCAATGACCGAACGCAGGCGCCGCATGCTGTGGCGCACGATGGCATAGCCGAGCAAGGCGGCCAAGGTCGCGCCCACGCACAAGGCGACGAACAGGTCGACCGCGTAATTGCGCATGATGCGTAGCCGGTCCGAGCGCTCGCGCGCCAGCGTGATCTGCACCGGCTGGCCATCCGCGCCCACCAGCCCGACCGCGCTGACCATGCGGCCGGTGCCCATGGCAGGCGTCCAGTCGTGCACGTCGGCCAGGGTCAGCGCCTGCCTGGGCGGTACCCGCGCGACCTGCGGCAGCGGGCGGGAGGTGAGCGACGTGCGCAGCAAGGACGCGCCGTCGGCACCTTTAACGCTGAGCATGAAATCGTCGTGGCCGAACAACGCTTCGGTGAGCGGACGGGGATTTTGCACGATGGTCTGCGGCGACGGCAGCTCGGCCAGGATGCGGCGGATCTGCGCCACCTTGCCGATCAACTCGATGTCGTCGCGCTCGGCCATCTGGCTGGCCAAGGTCTGGTACAGATAGGCGCCGACCGCCAGGAAGGTCGCCACCGCCACCGCCGACAGCAGCAGCGCCACCCGCAACGTCAGCGACAGCGGACGCGGCTTGCGCGGCTTGGGAGCGTGGGGAGCCCGGGGCGGCGGCGTGGCCAGCGCTGCGTTCAAGCCCGCTCCTCGACCAGATAGCCGATGCCGCGCACCGTCTGGATCAGCTTGAGCGGATATGGATCGTCGATTTTGGCGCGCAGCCGGCGGATCGCCACGTCAACCACGTTGGTGTCCGAATCGAAGTTCATGTCCCACACCATCGAAGCGATCTGCGTGCGCGACAGCACCTCGCCCTGGCGCTTGGCCAGCAGATGCAGCAATGCGAATTCCTTGGCCGTCAGCTCGATGCGCTGGGCCTGGCGCGTGACGCGGCGGCGCAGCACGTCGATCTCCAGATCGGCCACGCGCACCACGTCGGCCTCGCGCACCGGCCCGCGCCGCAGCAAGGTTTTGATGCGGGCCAGCAGCTCGGCAAAGGCGAACGGCTTGACCAGGTAGTCGTCGGCGCCCAGCTCCAGCCCCTTGACGCGGTCGGCCACATCGTCGCGCGCGGTCAGGAACAGCACCGGCGTGTGCTTGCGCTCGCGCAGCTTGCCGAGCACCGCCCAGCCGTCCATTTGCGGCAGCATCACGTCCAGCACGATCAGGTCGTAGTCGTGCTCCAGCGCCAGCGCCAGGCCGTCGACGCCGTTGCGCGCCAGGTCCGCCACGTAGCCGGACTCCCGCAAACCCTTGATCAGGTAATCGCCCGCTTTGGGCTCGTCTTCCACCACCAGTATTTTCATGACGCCCATTGTCCGATGTCCGAAGGCGGATTTGGATTACAAATCCGTCATTTGCAGCCCTTGGCAAGGATACATCATGCCGGACCGGTCAGAACCCACGGGCCAGCGCCACGCCGTCGAGTCCGGGCGTGGCAGCGAAAACCCCGGCGATATGGTCGATGAAAACGCTGGCTCGCAGCGGCAGCAGCCGCGCCGCCGAATAGACGGCGTTGAGCGGCGAAAACGCCAGCGCCTGCCCGGCCAGCACCGGCACCAGCGTGCCGGAGCGCAGGTGGCCGACCACCATCCACATCGGCAGGTACCCGATGCCGATACCGTCGAGCGCCGCGCGGCGCACCGCCTCCACGCTGTTGACACGCAGCCGCCCGCGTACGTGGACCTCGCCATCGCTGAAGCGCCAGGCGCCGCCGCCGGTGATCAGCGTGTAGATGATGCACTCGTGTAGCGCCAGGTCGGCGGTCGTTGCCGGTACGCCATGGCGCGCGACGTAGCCGGGGCTGGCAACGCACAAGCGCTCCGAACTGCCCACGCGGCGGGCGCGCAGCGCGCTGTCCTTGAGCTCCCCGCCCCGGATGGCCACATCGACGCCCTCGGCCACCAGGTCGACAAAGGCGTCGCTCATGCGCAGCTCCAGCTCGACGTCCGGATAGCGCTCCAGGAAGGCCGGCAAGGTGCCGGCAATGATTTCCGTGCCCAGCGCGGGCGGGCAAGCCACCCGCAGCAAGCCGCGCGGATTGTGCTGGCCCAGCACGTCGGCCTCGGCCTGGGCGATCAGGTCGAGCGCCTGGCGCGCCTGCGCGTAGTAGCGCTGGCCCTCCGGCGTGACCGCCAGCTGGCGCGTCGAACGGTGCAGCAACAGCGCGCCCAGGTCCGCCTCCAGCGCGGCGATATGGCGGCTGACGTTCGGCTGGCCGATGTCGAGCTCGCGCGCGACCGCCGAAAAGCTGCCGGTCTCCACGACACGGACAAAACAGCGCATCCACAATAATTTATTCATTTGGCAAAGGCTCGATTATAGATTTATGTAATTAAAGCATAAATCATATGCGCGCGGCCTGTCTTATCGCGGACGCGTTTCGGCCGCACACTGGGTTCATGGTCTTCAGGACGATCTTCAAGACCCAACCATCGCAAAGGAAAACATCATGTCCAGGAAACTCGAAGGAAAAGTAGCGGTCGTCACCGGCGGCACCAGCGGCATCGGCCTCGCCATCGCCAAGCGTTTCGCCGCCGAGGGCGCCCGCGTCTATATCACCGGGCGCCGCCAGCCGGAACTCGATGCGGCGGCCGACGCCATCGGCGCGGCAGCCACCGGCGTGCGCGTCGATTCGGCCGACCCGGCGCAACTGCGGACGTTGTTCGACCGCGTCAAGGCCGAGCACGGCAAGCTGGACGTGCTGGTGGCCAACGCTGGCGGCGGCTCGATGGTGCCGTTGGGCCAGATCACCGAGGAGCACTTCGACGACACCTTCAACCGCAACGTCAAAGGCACTTTGTTCACGGTGCAGGCGGCGCTGCCGCTGCTGGGCGAAGGCTCGTCGGTGATCATGACCGGCTCGACCGCCGGCAGCGGCGGCACCGAGGCGTTCAGCGTGTACGCGGCGTCGAAGGCGGCGGTGCGCTCGTTCGCGCGCAACTGGATCCTCGATCTGAAGGGTCGCGGCATCCGGGTCAACACCATCAGCCCCGGTCCGATCAGAACGCCGGGACTGGTGGAACTGGCAGGGCCGGACCAAGCCCAGCAGCAGGGATTGCTCGACCACTTCGCCACGCTGATCCCGATGGGACGAGTCGGCGAGCCTGACGAGATCGCCAAGGCGGCCGTGTTCCTGGCGTCCGACGACGCCAGCTTCGTCAACGGCATCGAGCTGTTCGTCGATGGCGGCATGCAGCAGATTTAAGCGGCGGAAAACCCGCGCCAACCATCACATCGGCGGCGCGGGTTCCTGCCAATACGGCGCGGCGCCGTTCAGGCCGATCGACGGCGCCATGCCGGCGCGTTCGGCCAGGTCGTTGACGGCGGCGACGATCTGGTCCTGCCCCAGGTGCTGCATCATGTGGCCCAGCCCGGGCAACAGTGTCAGCTCGCTGTGCGGCACGTCTTTGTGCAGCCGCGCCGTGTGGCTTTCGGGATCGATGACGCGGTCGCCATCGCCTGCCATCAGCGATATGGGCATGCGCAGCTCGCCGTAGCGTTTCTCCAGTCCAGCGGCCGCCCCCACCATCAGCGCGGCCTCCTCGGCGGTGGCGCGCACCTGGCCCGGACGCAGCAGCATCCACGGATCCTCGCGGCGGAAGCTGTCGGTGACCTTGCTCGGGCTGAACATGCCCTTGGCGGCCAGCGGCCAGGCCAGCCGCCCCAGCAGCGGCGACACCGTGAACCGCATCAGGTCGCCCAGCACCGGGATCGCCGGCATGGCCGCGATCGGCACGTCAAGCCGCGTGCTCGGATAGTAGTAGCCCGACAGCAGCAACAGTCCGGCAATGGTGTCCGGCGCCTGCAGCGCCATCTCCAACGCCACCATCGTGCCCCAGGAGTGCCCGAGCACCAGCGCCTGGTCGGCGCCCAGATGGCGCAGCGCCAGCAGCATCAGCCGCGCCTGCTCCTGCGGCGTCCAGCTGGTGGCGCGCGGCCGGTCGCTGTAGCCGAAACCGGGCCGGTCGATGGCGATCACGCGGTACGACTGCGACAGCCGGTCGATCAGGCCGTTGGCGCGGAAGTCGTCGGCGGTGACCACGGTGCCGTGCAGCAGTAGCAAGGTCGGCCCCTCGCCCTGCTCCAGATAATGCAGACGCACACCTTCGACCTCGAGGAAACGGCCGGCCGGCGGGTTGTCGCGCTCGGCCTTGGCGGTGCGGTTGCGCACGGTCAGCCAGGACGCGGCCAGGGTCGCGACAGCGAGTGCGGCGATGGTGCGGGTGGGAAAGCCTCGGTGCTTTTCGCGGGAAGTATCTTGCATCGTATCCTCCATATAAATGTGTGTGACCCGGCGCAGTGCGCGCGGTTACGCAAATTCGCGCCTCGCCGCCAGGGTGTTTTTACGGCGTCAACGGCTGCGGCTCGCCCAACAAATAACCCTGGGCGTAGTCGACGCCGATCTCGGTCAATTTCGCCAACGTTTCATCGTCATTGACGAACTCGGCGATTGTGCGGCGCCCCATCAGGTGGCTGATGTCGTTGGTGAAGCGCACCATCTCGAAGTCCACGGTACTGCTGGTCATCATCTGGATAAACGAACCGTCGATCTTGACGTAATCGACCGGCAACTGCTTCAGGTAAGCGAACGACGCCATGCCCGTGCCAAAGTCGTCGAGGGCGAAGCGGCAGCCCAACCGCTGCAGCGCCAGCACGAACGACAGCGTGTTCTGCAGGTTGGCGAAGGCGCCGGTCTCGGTGATCTCGAAGCACAATTTATGGGTCGGCACCGTCACCTGCTGGATGCGCTCGACCGCGTACTGCTGGAAACCCGGATCGGCCAGCGCCCGCTGCGACAGGTTGATGGTGCACAGCTCGAGCCGTTCGACATGGCCGGGCTGGCTCTCGAGCCAGGCCAGGCTGTGGTCGAGCACCCAGCGGTCGACCTCCTGCATGATGTCGTAGCGCTCGGCCGCCGGCAGGAAGCTGGTCGGTCCGACGGGCGCGGCGCCGCCATCCTTCATGCGCAGCAGGATCTCGTAGTGCAGGCCGCCATTGCCGGCGCCGCCGAGCGCGCGGATCGGCTGGTGGTACAGCTGCAGCGCATCGTTGCGGAAGGCGTCGCCGAGCCGCTTGACCCAGTACATGTCGTTGCGCCGCTGCGCGATCTCGGCGCCGCCGCGCTGCTGCATGAACACCCGGTTGCGTCCGCTCTCCTTGGCGATGTAACAGGCGTGATCGGCCTGGCGCAGCGCCTCCTCGGTCGTGGTGGTGGCGCCGTCGAGCGGCGTCAGGCCGATGCTCACGCCCAGCCGGAACACCTGGTTGTGGCAGATGTAGCGGAAGTTGCGCGTGGTCTCGAGCAGCTTGTTGGCCACCACCTTGGCCTCCTCCACCGTGCAGTGCTCGACGATCAGCGCGAACTCGTCGCCGCCGATACGCGCCAGCGTGTCGCGCTCGCGCACATGGGCGCTGTAGGCCACCGACAGCTGGCGCAGCAGGTCGTCGCCGGCGCCGTGGCCGCAGGTGTCGTTGACGATCTTGAACTGGTCCAGGTCGAGGTACAGCAGCGCGCTGCTGCTGGCGCCGGGCTGGCCGGTACGGTCGAGCGCGCGCTGCAGACGCACGCCGAACTCGCGGCGGTTCACCAGTCCGGTGAGCACGTCGTGGCTGGCCTGGTAGCTCAGGTTCTTGAGCAGCCCGCGCGACTCGGTGACATCGTTGAGCACCAGCACGGCGCCGCCGCTGCGGTCGCCCGGCAATTGCAGCGGCGTGGCCGTGTATTCGATCACATGCCGGTTGTCGTTGCGCGAGCGCAGCACCGCCGGCGCGTCCGACGTCACCTGCCGGTTCTCGCGCATGCAGCGCGGCACGGGATCGGCGTCGGGCGCAAGGCCGGGGGCAACGGCGGGATCGGCCGGCTCCCGCTCCAGTTGCAGCACCTGCCCGAGCGGCAGGCCGCACGCCTGTTGCTGGCTCCAGCCGGTCAGCCGTTCGGCGGCCGTGTTCATGCTGTCGATGCGCCCGTCCAGGCCGGTGGTGATGACGCCGCTGCTAATGGCCCGCAAGGTCACCTCGGCCCGCTCTTTTTCCGCCCGCAGCGATTCCTGCATCCGCTTCAGGTCGTCGATGTCGTCGACCACGGCGACGGCCAGGCATTGGTCGTCGCCGTCGGCCCGCACCGGTGTGGCGCCGACCCGGAAATAGCGCGGCGCCGCGTCCGGCAAATGCCACACCAGCTCGCGCGCCGGCACCGGCTGCCCGGTGATGATGGCCTGGGCCAGCGGAAACTCGTGCGCCGCCAGGCGCCGCCCGTCCGGGTCGCGGACATCGATGCGCGCATAGTCGCGAAACGTGGCGATGGCGTCGAGCGCGGCGCCGAACAGGCCCTTGGCCCTCTGGTTCTGATAGATGAGTTTTCCCGACGGCGCCTCGGCAATGAACACGCCGGACGGCATCTGGTCGATGACGGCGCGAAAGCGCAGGCGCAGTCGTTGCAACTCGTTGAGCAGGCGCTCGCGCTCCTCGGCCAGCAAACGCATATCGTGGATGTCGACGCACACGCCGCTCAGCTCGCTCCTGCCGTCGGCGTGGCGGATCCGGTCGGCGCGCACAAAGAACCAGCGGCAATTGCCGTCCCGGCGGCACAGGCGCACTTCCAGGGTCAGCGGCTGCGCCGGCATGGCCGACGTCATGCCGCGCAACCTGGCGCACACGGCCGGCACGTCGCGCCGGTCGACCAGCGTGCGCCAGCCGGCGTCCGCCGGCGCGGCGCCGTCGGGGTAGTAGCCGAGCAATTGCTTGAGCGCGGGCGACAATTGCAGCCGGGCGCTGGCGGCGTCCCACCGCCAGGTGCCGGCGTTGGCGGCGGTCATGATGCGACGGTTTTCTTCTTTCTCGTCGAGGCACTGTTCCAGCATCTTGTGCCGCGTCAAGTCCATCGTGACCTTGGAGAAACCAATCAGTTGGTCGCGCTCATCGCGCAACCCGGTCAGCGCGATGTGCGCCCAGAACAGGCTGCCGTCCTTTTTCCGGCGCCAGGTTTCCTCGCTGTAGAACCCGTGCTTGGCCGCCTCGCCCAGATTGTGGTCGGCCCAGCCCCGCGCCCGGTCCTCTTCGCGGTACAGCAGCGACAAATGCTGGCCGATCGCCTCGTCGGCGCGGTAGCCCTTCATGACCTCGGCCGCGCGGTTCCAGCTGGTGATGAAGCCGCGCGTGTCCATCAGGAAGATGGCGCACTCCTTGATTTCCTCCGCCATCAGACGGAACATTTCAGCCGCCTGGTGTGGCAACGGTATCGACACGGTGGACGGTGGTGGCATGGGCAGCTCAGCCGGCTTGGCCCGGCTCGACAAAAAATGGAGCGACCATTTTGCCGGATTTTCGCGCCACCGTTTTGTGGCGTTTTCTAACGTGCCGCGCTTTTCCGCGAGCGGGCGGGGCCGAGCGGGCGGAACGGCGTGCCCGCCGATCCGCCCTGGAGGTTGCGGATAACCGCGCGGTCAGCGCGCCGAAGCGAGCCGTCGCACAACCGCGATCAAGCGGTCGATCTCATCGAAGGTGTTGTAGAACGCCAACGACGGCCGGACCGTGGTTTCCACACCGAAACGACGCAGAATTGGCTGTGCGCAATGGTGACCGGTGCGCACGGCGATGCCCTCCTCGTTGAGTGCGTGGCCGACCTCCTCCGTGGTGTAGCCGGCCAGCACGAACGACATCACGCTGGCCTTGTCGGCCGCCGTGCCGATCAGGCGCACGCCCTTGATCCGGCCCAGCTCCCGCATGCCGTACACCAGCAAGTCGTGCTCGTAGCGGGCGATGTTCTCGATGCCGATGCGGGTCACGTAATCGATCGCCGCGCCCAGCCCGACGGCGTCGGCGATGTTGCCGGTGCCGGCTTCGAACTTGTTGGGTATCGGCTGGAACACGGTTTTCTCGAACGTGACGTCGGCGATCATGTTGCCGCCGCCCTGCCATGGCGGCATGTCCTCGAGCACTTCCCGCTTGCCCCACAGCGCGCCGATGCCGGTCGGGCCGAACAGCTTGTGGCCAGAGAAGACAAAGAAATCGGCGCCGATGTCCTGCACGTCGATGCGCATGTGCGAGACCGACTGCGCGCCGTCGACCAGGGTCCGGGCGCCGGCGCGCTTGGCGAGCGCGACGATTTCCTTGACCGGCGTGACCGTGCCCAGCGCGTTCGACACTTGCGTGACGGCGACGATTTTGGTGCGGTCGTTGAGCAGCTTGCGGTACTCGTCGAGCAGCACCTGGCCCGAGTCGTCGACCGGGATCACGCGCAGGCGCGCGCCCTTGGCGGCCGCCAGCTGCTGCCACGGCACGATGTTGGCGTGGTGCTCGAGCTGCGAGACGATGATCTCGTCGCCCTCGCCCACGTGTTGCCCGCCCCAGCTCTTGGCCACCAGGTTGATGGCTTCGGTGGTGCCGCGTACGAAGATGACCTCGTTGACGTCCGGCGCGTTCAGGAACCGCCGCACGCGCTCGCGGGCGCCCTCGTAGGCATCGGTCGCGCGCGCGGCCAGTTCATGCGCCGCGCGGTGGATGTTCGAGTTTTCGTGCGCGTAAAAATACGCGATGCGGTCGATCACCGATTGCGGCTTGTGGGTGGTGGCGGCGTTGTCGAACCACACCAGCTGGCGGCCGTTGACCTTTTCCTGAAGGATCGGAAAGTCGCGCCGCACGGCGTGCACGTCGAACGGCGGATGGCGGTCGCCGCCGGCCAATGGCGCCGTCGCGTGCGGCGCCGGCTTGGCAGGCGTCACATAGCCGCTCGGCAGCACCACCGCGTCGACAAAGTAATACTGCGGCGCCGACGATGGCGCTGGCGCCGCCGGCGCGGAGGCGCCCGGCAAGCCGGTGACGGGCGGCGCCAGCGAAGGCTGCGCCGGCAAGGACGGCGTGGTCCACGAAGGATCCGGTTGCGGGCGGGATGGCGCTGCGGCCGGGACCGCGGCCGACGCTTGCGCCGGGGCCGGCTGGCCGTAGCGCTCGCTCAAAAAGTAGTAGGCCGACGCTTCGGCCGGCGGGCTCGCGTTCGATACCGCTTCCGGCACGCCAAGCACGGCGCCGCCGTTGCGCGGCTCGTACGCCGGAATCGCGCCGAACGCCTTGTCGGGCACGCCGTTGCCGGCCTGCGCCGCCGGCAACAGCGCCGGAGCGCGATTGCCCAGCGACAGCACCTGGGTCGGCGACGCCGGTATCAGGTTGGTGCCGGGAATCTGTCCCTGCGGGATCGGCGTGCCGGGCACGCTGGGACCGAGGCCGGCCGGACTGACCAGCGGCGAGCCGGGCGGCGCGATATTGCCCGGCGCCTGCACGCCGGGCACGCTCAACTGCCGGGCGAACGGCGGCGCCGAGAAGAACTCGTTGGCCAGGCGCGCCAGCGCGGCCGGATCGAACGGCGCGCCGGACGGTTCGGGAACGCCGGCGGCGCGGTCCGCCGGCAGGGAGATGGGGGGCGAAAGGAAGCTCACGGCGCGCGCTTACTTGTAGGTGTCCGGATAGTCGTGGTACTTGTTAATCTCGACGTCGTCCAGCACGGCCAGCGCGTCGGTGGTGAGCACCGCCAGCGAGCAGTACAGCGAGATCAGGTACGACGAGATCGCATGGTTGTTGATGCCCATGAAGCGCACCGACAGCCCCGGGCTTTGCTCGCCCGGCAGGCCCGGCTGGAACAGGCCGACCACGCCCTGGCGCTTGTCGCCCACGCGCAGCAGCAGGATCTTGCTCTTGCCGTCGGCCACAGGCACCTTGTCCGACGGAATCAGCGGAATGCCGCGCCACGTGATGAACTGCGAACCGAACAGGCTGATGGTCGGCGGCGGCGTGCCGCGACGGGTCGCCTCGCGGCCGAAGGCGGCAATCGCCAGCGGATGGGTCAGGAAGAAGGCCGGCTCTTTCCACACCTTGGTCAACAGCTCGTCGAGGTCGTCCGGCGTCGGCGCGCCCGTCAGCGGGAAGATGCGCTGCTCGTCGGTCACCTGGGCCAGCAGGCCGTAGTCCGGATTATTGATCAGCTCGCTTTCCTGGTTTTCCTTGATGGTCTCGATCGTCAGCCGCAGCTGCTCCTTGATCTGGTCGTGCGGGCTGCTGTAGAGGTCGGAGACGCGGGTGTGCACATCCAGCACGGTCGAGACGGCGTTGAGGAAGTACTCGCGCGGATTCTCTTCGTAGTCGACGTAGGTGCGCGGCAGCTGGTTCTCTTGCTCGCGGGCGGTGCAGGTGACCTTGATCGCCTCCGGATTTTTCACCTTGTTGAGCCGGTAGATGCCCGCCTCGACCGGCACCCATTGCAACAGGTGCGTCAGCCAGCGCGGGCTGATCGTCTCGAGCTGGGGAACGGTCTTGGTCGCGTTCGCTAATTGCCGTGCTGCGTTATCGCCCAGCGCCGTGGTACCGCCTACAGTTGCCGACATCGTGACTCCATTTCAGTAAGGTGAAAAAACAAATAAGGTTATGCAGAAAATAACCGGACCAGTATGGCCTTACTGATGAGTCAGCTCAACATGCTATCGCCATCAATCAGCCGTCTGGTGGCGCCGCATTTGGCGCCAGCGCATGGCCGACGGTCTCGCCGCGCGTCAGCAACGCCGACGGCGTCAGCTTGAGCGCCAGCGCCAGCTTCTCCACCGTCAGCAGCGACGCGATCACCCGGCCCCGCTCGATCTCGCCGACATAGGAGCGGTTCAGATTGGAATTTTCGGCCAGCTGTTCCTGCGACCAACCCTGCGCCTCGCGCAGTTGCCGCACGCCGATCCCGAAGCTGCGAACAAGGGTGTTCATCTGTCCGCCCAGCCGCTCATGCCGCCGCGATGCCGTTGGCGAAGGCGCCCACGCGCGACTCGGCCTGGGCGATGCGTCCGCCCGGCGGCACGTCGTGCGTCAGCCAGACATTGCCGCCGATGATGGCGCCCTTGCCGATCGTGATCAGCCCCAGCACGGTGGCGCCGGCATAGATGACGACGTCGTCCTCGACCACCGGATGGCGCGGCAAGCCCTTTTGCAGGTTGCCCTCGGCGTCGGTCGGGAAGCGCTTGGCGCCCAAGGTGACGGCCTGGTACAGCCGCACGCGGGCGCCGATGACGGCCGTCTCGCCGATCACCACGCCGGTGCCGTGGTCGATGAAGAAGCCGGCGCCGATGCGCGCGCCCGGATGGATGTCGATGCCGGTGGCGCCGTGCGCCAGCTCGGAGACGATGCGCGCCAGCAAGGTCAGGCCCAGCGTGTAGAGCTGGTGGGCGATGCGGTAATGAATCATCGCCAGCACGCCCGGATAGCACAGCAGCACCTCGTCGACGCTGCGCGCGGCCGGATCGCCCTGGTAGGCGGCCATGACGTCGCTGTCGAGCAGCGAGCGGATCGCCGGCAGCGCGGCGGCAAAGCTGCGCACCGCGCTCAGCGCCTCCTGGTCGATGTCGTGTTCGACGCTGGGATCGACGGCGCGCCCGGCGTCGTGCACCAGCTGGCCGCGCAGGCCGGCGTTATATTTCAGTTCGCGCCGCACCTGCTTGAGCAGCCCGTGCAGCACGCCGTCGAGCGCGTGGGCGACGTGGAAGTCCTCGCTTTCCTGGCGCAGGTCCGGCGGCCCCAGGCGCATCGGGAACAGCACGCCCTTCAGACTGTCGATGATCGCGGCCAGCGCGTTGCGCGACGGGAATTCCCGCCCGCCCGGTTCGCTGGCGCGGCTTTGCTCCTGGCGCCAGCGGTGGCGCGCCTCATGCAGCGATTGCACGATGGTGGTGATGTCGAAAGTAGCCACGCTGTCCTCGTCGGGAAATGGTTTAGTCCTGCACCCACGGCAAGCCGTGGAAGCGCCAGCCGTCGGCCTTGCCGCGCTGTTGGCGCTCGTCGATCTCGCCTTCGAAACCTTCCAGCACGTTAAAGACGTTGGTGAGCCCGGCCTTGGCGGCCGCTTCCGCCGCCAGGGCGGAGCGCTTGCCGCTGCGGCACAGCAGCAGCACCACGGTATCCTTGCCGCCGATTTTGCTTTCCAGTTCACGCGCGAAGCGCGGGTTGCGGGTCAGCGCGGTGCCGGTGGCCCACGGTACGTGCACGCTGTCGGGCACGTGGCCGACGAATTTGCGCTCCTCGCCGGTGCGCACGTCGACCAGCATTGCGTCCTGCGTGGAAATCAACTCCCAGGCGACAGCCGGGCGGACGC
This sequence comes from Duganella sp. AC917, assembly GCF_979258245.1. Taxonomy (NCBI): domain Bacteria; kingdom Pseudomonadati; phylum Pseudomonadota; class Betaproteobacteria; order Burkholderiales; family Oxalobacteraceae; genus Duganella; species Duganella sp. AC917. The sequence continues at coordinate 177,591 of NZ_OZ409848.1, read as the reverse complement.
CGCCGGCATACGGCAATTGGGACGCGGCCGCCTCGGCCTTGATCGATGCCAGCACTGGAGGCAGTGCCGGCGAGAGGACGTCAACGGACATAAAAAGACCTTTTGATGGCTTGATTGGTAGGAAACCGCCGACCGTCTTGATGGCGATAGACGGCTTGCGAGATGAAATATACGTTTTGACGAAGTGAAATAAAACGAATTAAATCAACTTCATAAAGATGAAAACCGTATATGTAACGGGAAGTAGCGCTTTGCGGACGCCGGCCGGTGTTCGCTGGGCGGGAGAAGTCGGGAGGGAGCGGCCTTCGTCAGGCTTCGACGCAAGCCTGATATTGCAGGGACGGATGGCTTTCGGGCGCGCCCGCCGGGGACACGCGGTTGCGGCCCCGATGTTTGGCGTCGTACAGCGCGGCGTCGGCCGCTTCGATCAGCGGGCCGCTGCCGCTGCCCGGGACCGGTACGCTGGCGACCACTCCCGCGCTGATGGTGACGATGCCGAAGTCGCTACCGCGATGCGGCGCGTTGAGCGCGCGCACGGCCGCGCAGATGCTTGCGGCCACCGCGCGGGCGCCGTCCAGATCCGTATTGGCCAGGAAGACCACGAACTCTTCCCCGCCGAAGCGCGCGGCAATGTCGGTGCCGCGCTGCCCGGCCTTGCCGACGACGTCGCTGACCAGCTTGAGGCAGGCATCCCCGGCGAGGTGGCCGTAGGTGTCGTTGTAGCGCTTGAAAAAATCGATGTCGATCATGATCACCGCTACCGACTGGCCGCCGCGCGCGGCGCGCGCGAGCTCGCGCTCGAGCCGCTCGTTGAGGTAGCGGCGGTTCTTCAGGCCGGTCAGCGCGTCGGTGGTGGCGATCAGCTCGAGCTTGCCGACGCTGGCCTGCAGGGCGACCTGTGCATTGCGCAGTTCGACCTCCAGCCGGTCGCGCAGGCTGATCTGGCGGAACAGGCGCGCGCCCAGCCAGCCGAGGATGGCCAGCAGCAAGGCCAGCGCGCCGCATTGGCGCCAGGTATCGCTCCACCATTGGGCGAATATCTCATCCTTGGCAAGCGATGCCGCGATCACCAGCGGGTAGCCGTTGACGCGCCGGTAGCTGTACAGTCGCTCGATTTTGTCGACCTTGGCCACACGCATCGCGGTGCCGCTGTCGTGGCCCTCCGCCAGCAGCGTGAAGACGGCACCGCCGTTGAGGCTGGTGCCGATGACGTTGTTCAGCATCGGGCGGCGCGTGATCAGGGTGCCGTCGGCATGCGCGATGAAAATCGCGCCGGCCTTGCCGACATCAAACCCGTCGTAATACTCCTGGAAATAATCGATGCGGATGGTCGCGAGCACCACGCCGGCGAACGAGCCGTCCGGGTGGTTGATGCGGCGCGACACCGGCAGTATCCACAGGCCGGACGAGCGGCTGCGCACCGGCACGCCAATGTGCACGCCGCGATCGGCATGGGCCTGGTGATATTTAAAATAGGGACGGTCGGCGTTGTTGGCGTTGGGATCGACCTGCTCCAGCGACGTGATGACCCAGCGTCCCTTTTCGTCGTAGACGAAGATGCCCAGCATGCCGCGCGTCTGCGCGACGCGCGCCTTCAGCAGCCGGTGCAGGCGCGCAAAATTGGCCGGGCCGGTGCCGTCGACCTCCGCGCGCTCGACCACGCCGAACAGTACAGACGAGACGATATCGATGGTGCGCTCAGCGTGCTCGGCGGTGGCGCGGGCGATGTTGACCGTGGCGCGGGCGCTCTCGTCGAGTTGGGATTGGCGGGCGCTGGCCCGGTAGGCGAACTGCAGGCCGCAGATGGCGCAGATGACGAAAATCAGGAAAAACGACGCGGCCCGTCCGACCGGCCGCTTTTTGCCCTCCAGCAGCACCAGTTTCGACGCGCCCGCCCCGCCATCGGCGCCGGCGAGCGGCGGCGCGATGGGGTCGGAACCGTGAATGGTGGCGTGCGGCATACATCCCTTTAGCAATTTTTAGAGGCAAAAACGCGGCGGGGATTGGGCCTCGTCATGGAATCATAACAGATTACTTTCCTCAAAGTAATCTTTGTGTCTGATTTCCCACAGCCGATGTCACATCGCGTTCAGCGCCGCCAAGGTTTGCGCGTCCAGCTGCAAGGCGCCGGCGGCGACGTTGTCGCGCAGGTGCGCCACCGACGAGGTGCCAGGAATGACCAATATGTTGGGCGAGCGCTGCAGCAGCCAGGCCAGCGCCACCTGCATCGGCTGCGCGCCCAGGGCGGCGGCGGCGCTGCTCAGCGCGTCGGACTGCAACGGCGAGAAGCCGCCCAGCGGGAAGAACGGCACATAGGCGATGCCATCGGCAGCCAGAGTGTCGATCAGCGCGTCGTCGCCGCGATGGGCCAGGTTGTACTGGTTCTGCACGCAGACGATGCCGGTGATCGAGCGCGCCTCGGCCACCTGCTCCGCCGTGACGTTGCTCACGCCGATATGGCGTATCAATCCCTCCTCCTTCAGCCGCACCATCGCCGCGATCGCCTCGCCGATCGACGAACCATCCGGACCCTGGATGCCCGGCGCGCGGTAGTTGACCACGTCGAGCGCTTCCAATCCAAGGTTGCGCAGGTTGTCATGGACCGCGTCGCGCAACTGCTGCGGCGACGCCGCCGCCAGCCACGACTGGTCGGCGCCGCGCACGAAGCCGATCTTGGTGACGATGGTCAGACCGTCGCGATAGGGATGCAAGGCTTCGCGGATGATCTGGTTGGTGACGTGGGGACCGTAGAAATCCGACGTGTCGATGTGGTTGATGCCCAGCTCGATCACCTCGCGCAGCACGGCCACGGCGGCGCCGCGGTCTTTCGGCGGTCCCCACACGTGCGGGCCGGCCAGTTGCATGGCGCCATAACCGACGCGGTTGAAGCTGATGCCGCTGTTGGCGGGGGTGAACTGGTCGCTGGAAGGGGAATACGTATTCATGTGAGCTCCTGATGGATGGTTTGGGTTTCGGAAAAGCATGGACACATAGTAGCGACAGCAATGCTGTGTGATAATGGGGGCAATCCCGCACGGGCTGTACGAAATTCCGCACAATCGAGCACCATGACCACAGAAACCCCTTCCATGGCTGACTTGGCCACTTTCTCGCTGGTGGCCCAGCACGGCGGCTTTCGACAAGCGGCGCGCGCCGGCGGACAATCGGCATCGGCGCTGAGCGAGGCGCTGCGGCGGCTGGAGAACCAGCTCGGCATCCGGCTATTGCTGCGCACGACGCGCAGCGTGACGCCTACCGAGGCCGGCGCGCTGTTGCTGGCGCGCCTGCAACCGGCGTTGAGCCAGGTGGCCGGCGCGCTCGACGTGCTCAACGACCTGCGCGACAGCCCGCGCGGCACCTTGCGGCTCAACGTGCCGGTCAGCGCCGCCCGCTTCTTCCTGCAGCCGCTGGTCGACCGGTTCATGACGGCGTACCCGGAGATCGTGCTGGACGTGGTGATCGACAATAATTTCGTTGACGTCGTCGCCAGCGGCTGCGACGCCGGCATCCGCTACGGCGAGCGGCTGGAACAGGACATGATCGCCCTGCCCATCGGGCCGCGCGTGCAGCGCTTTGCCGTGGCGGCCTCGCCCGCCTATCTGGCGCGACGCGGCGTTCCCGAGCACCCGCGCGACCTGCTGGACCACGCCTGCCTGCGCGGCAAGTTTCTCAGCGGCGCCATCTATCCGTGGGAATTCGAGCGCGACGGCCAGACGTTGACCGTCGAACCGAGCGGGCCGCTGGTGGTCACGCCGACCGTGTTCGACCTGGCGGTGAACGCGGCCGTGGCCGGGCACGGCGTGATTTATCTGTTCGAGGAATGGCTGGAACCGTACATGGCATCGGGCCAGTTGCAACCGATCCTGCGCGACTGGTGGGCGGATTTTCCGGGACCGTTTTTATACTACTCGGGCCGGCGCCACCTGCCGGCGCCACTGCGCGCGTTCGTCGATTTCATCAGGTCGCACGATGCGGCGCAGCCCAAGGACAACCATCACAGCGACTTTGGCTAGCCTTCGGTGGCGGCCATGGCGCGCTGCCATGCCGGACGCGCCTTGATGGTGTCGACAAAAGCCTTCAGCTTGGGCCAGCGTTGCCCTTCAGGCTGCTGAGTGGCCAGGATCACGGGGAAGCTCAGCATGATGTCGGCGGCCGTCAAACTATCGCCGATGAAATAGCCCGACGGCTGCAAGATGCTCTCCAGATAATCAAAATAGCTGACGATCTCGCCGTCGATGCGCCCGTGCAGCGGCGCGCCGCCCTCGCCCAGGCGGGAAACGTAAATGCGCAACAGCAGCGGCAGCATCGCCGAGCCTTCCGCAAAATGCATCAGCTGCAAGTGCTTCAGCGCGGCCGACGAACCCGGCTCCGGTTGCAACCGGCCCTGGCCATAGCGGTCGCACAGGTACTGGACGATCGCGCCGGACTCCTCGATCAGTTCGCCGTCATCCTCCAACAAGGGGGACTTGCCCAAGGGATGAATTTTCTTCAGCTCCGGGGGCGCGAAGTTGGTTTTGGCATCGCGCTGGTAGCGGACGATGTCGTACGACAGGCCCAGCTCCTCGAGCAACCAGACGATCCGTTGCGAGCGGCTTTTGTTTAAATGATGGACACGGATAGTCATGTTTTCCTTTGAGCGTTGAGTGTTCGGAGCGTTAGATTTATAGCACAAGCAGTGTTCATTACGGAAAGTCCGATACACTTCCACCAAGGGTTTTAACCGCCATATGGAGCTGGGCAATGAAGAAAATCAAACTAGCATCACTTTATTGCGCGTTTGCGTTGACTGGATGTGTTGGCGCCACCGGCAGCTCGCTCGAGTCGGAGAGTGCCAGTGCGCAACCGCCTAACCAAGCCAAGTGGATTCAGCTATTCAACGGGAAAGACTTATCCGGATGGACCCCAAAGTTCAAGGGCTATCCGGTCGGCATCAACTACAAAAACACATTCAGGGTTGAAAACGGCATACTCAAAGTCGACTATAGCGAGTACGACAAATTCAACGGCGAATTCGGCCACCTGTTCTGGAAGCAGAAGCTGTCGCACTACCGCATTCGGGCGGAATATCGTTTTGTCGGCAAACAGCTCGCGGGCGCGCCGGACTGGGGCTTTCGCAATAACGGCATTATGATTTTTAGCGAACCGCCAGAGACCATGGAACTCGACCAGGACTTTCCCGCGTCGATCGAGGTGCAGATGCTGGGTGGAGGCGGCCCTGGCGACCAGAACAACGGATCGTTCTGCACTCCTCACACCAAAGCGGTATTCAACGGGCAGCTGACCACGACCCACCGCACCTCCGCCAATTCCAAAGTGTATATGGGCGACGATTGGGTCACCATCGAGGTGGAAGTGCGCGGTGGAAAATTAATCAAGCATATCCTGGACGGCGAGACCGTCATCAGCTATAGCCAGCCTCAGCTCAACCCGAGCGATCTCCATAGTCGGCAACTGCTGGCGAAAGGCTTCCCTCGCATGCTGGAAAGTGGCTACATCGCCATCCAGGCGGAGACGCATCCCACGGAATTTCGCCGCATCGAAATCCTGCCGTTGGATGAATGACGCTGGCCGCGGCGCCGATTGAAATCCTTGGGCTCAGCGCGAAAGCGGTAGAATGTCGGGTTACGCGCCGGGGTCGTTACGCCTCGGCAAAACCAGACTCATCGCACCGCCGAAAAAGAACCAATGACCACCGTCCCGAACGAAATCAACGCTGCCGCCGTCAAGAACAGTCCCACAGAAAAAGTCACGCCGATGATGCAGCAGTACCTGAGCATCAAGGCCGAGTATCCCGACATGTTGGTGTTCTACCGCATGGGCGATTTCTATGAGCTGTTCCACTCGGATGCGGAGAAAGCGGCGCGCGTGCTCGGCATCACGCTGACGGCGCGCGGCTCGTCGGGCGGACAACCGATCAAGATGTGCGGCGTGCCATTCCATTCGCTGGAAGGCTATCTGGCCAAGCTGGTCAAGATCGGCGAGTCGTGCGCGATCTGCGAGCAAATCGGCGATCCGGCCACCAGCAAAGGCCCGGTCGAGCGCAAGGTGATGCGCGTGGTCACGCCGGGCACGTTGACAGACGCCGACCTGCTGCCGGAAAAGGCCGAACGCCCGCTGCTGGCGATGTGCATCATCAGCCAGCGCAAGGTGTGCACCGCCGGCCTGGCGTGGTTGTCGCTGGCCAGCGGTTCGCTCAAACTGATGGAGTTTTCCGGCGACAGCCGCACCGTCAACACCCGCATGCAGCAGGAGCTCGAACGCATCGCGCCGGCCGAGATCCTGCGCGGCGATAACGCCGACCTGTTCGAGGAAGCGGTCAGCTGCCACGTCAACCGGGTGCCGGACTGGCACTTCGACGTCGTCACCGGCCACAAGTCGCTGCTCGATCAATTGAGCGTGGCGACGTTGACCGGCTTCGGCGCGGACGGCTTGGGCGCGGCGTTCGGCGCGGCCGGCGCGCTGCTACGCTACGCCCAGTCGACCCAGGGACGCGGCCTGCAGCACGTGCGCAGCCTGAGCACCGAGACCGAGAGCGAATTCATTGGCCTGGACGCGGCCACGCGCCGCAATCTGGAACTGACCGAGACCATACGCGGCCAGGAGTCCCCTACCCTGTTCTCGCTGCTGGACCACTGCCGCACGGCGATGGGTTCGCGCCTGCTGCGCTATTGGCTGCACCACGCGCGCCGCGACCAGGGCATCGCGCGCTCGCGCCACCAGGCCATCGCCGCGCTGGCGCAGGCCGATGCCACCGGCGGCCTATCGCACACCCTGGCGCAGGTGCCGGATATCGAACGCATCACCACGCGCATCGCGCTGCTGTCGGCGCGTCCGCGCGACCTGGCCAGCCTGCGCGACGGCGTCAAGCAACTGCCTGCGCTGCGCCACGGCTTGCAGCGCGCGCTGACCGATCCGAATGGTTTGCTCAACGCGATTTACAGCGACCTGTCGTCGCCCGAGGAATGCCTGGACCTGCTGGTGCGCGCGGTGGCGCCGGAGCCGGCCAACATGGTGCGCGACGGCGGCGTGTTCGCGCGCGGCTTCGACGCGGAGCTCGACGAGCTGCGCGCGCTGTCGGAGAACGCCGGCCAGTTCCTGGTCGACCTGGAGACGCGCGAGCGCGCCCGCACCGGCATCGCCAACCTGCGCGTGGAGTACAACAAGGTGCACGGCTTCTACATCGAGGTCACGCACGGCCAGACCACCAAGGTGCCGGACGATTACCGCCGCCGCCAGACCCTGAAGAACGCCGAGCGTTACATCACGCCGGAGCTGAAGGCGTTCGAGGACAAGGCGCTGTCGGCGCAGGACAAGGCGCTGGCGCGCGAGAAGATGCTTTACGATCAGCTGCTGGCCGATCTGGCGCCGTTCATCGGCTGCCTGCAAACGATCTCGAAGGCGCTGTCGCAGCTCGACGCGCTGGTGTCGCTGACCGACCACGCGCTGCGCCACAACTGGTGCGCGCCGCAGTTGGTCGACGGCCCGTGCATCAACATCGTCGAGGGCCGCCATCCGGTGGTGGAGAACCAGATCGAACGCTTCATCGCCAACGATTGCCGCTTCGTCGACGACCGCCGCCTGCTGCTGATCACCGGTCCGAACATGGGCGGTAAATCGACCTTCATGCGTCAGGTGGCGCTGATTACCCTGCTGGCCTACGTCGGCAGCTATGTACCGGCGACCAGCGCGACGATCGGCCCGATCGACCGCATCTTCACCCGTATCGGCGCGACCGACGATCTGGCCGGCGGCCGTTCGACCTTCATGGTGGAGATGACCGAGTCGGCGGCGATCCTCAACGGCGCCACCGAGCATTCGCTGGTGCTGATGGATGAAGTGGGACGCGGCACCTCGACCTTCGACGGCCTGGCGCTGGCGTGGGCGATCGCGCGTCACCTGATCGACACCAGCCGCAGCTTCTCGCTGTTCGCGACCCACTACTTCGAACTGACGCAGCTGCCGGAGAGCCATCCGACGGCGGCCAACGTGCACCTGTCGGCTGTCGAGCACAAGGACAGCATCGTGTTCCTGCACGCGGTGCAGGACGGCCCGGCGTCGCAGAGCTACGGTTTGCAGGTGGCGCAGCTGGCCGGCGTGCCGCAGACGGTGATCAAGGCCGCGCGCAAGCACCTGGCGCGGCTGGAAGCGCAGGCGCTCGACGCCACGCCGCAGCTGGATTTGTTCGCGGCGCCGACCGCCGACGCCAACGACGAGCCGCTGGACATTCCGCCGCCGACCGACGGCAACGCCACCCCAACGCCGGCCATGCGCGAGCTGCTCGACGCGCTCGACGACCTGGACCCGGATGCGCTGACGCCGCGCGAAGCGCTGGACCGCTTGTATCAGCTCAAGCGCCTGACGGAGAGCGCGCAGACATGATGCGCGCCGCGTCCGGGCTGCCGTTTGCGCGCGGCGTCACACTGACCGTCACGCTAACCGTCGCGCTGAGCGTGGCGGCGGCGCCCGCGCATGCCGCACCGGCCGGCAAGGGCTTCCAGTTCGCGGTCATCGGCCATCCGTTCAAGAACAGCGCCGACGAGGCGCCCCTCAAGCGCGCCATCGCAGCAGCCGTGCAGGCCAACCCGGCCTTCATCGTCGCCACCGGCATCAAGGGCGACAAGGAGCCTTGCAGCGACAGGCTGTACGCCGCGCGCCACGCGATCCTGGACGACGCGGCCGCGCCGGTGGTGGTGTCGCTGGCCGGCAGCGACTGGAGCGCCTGCCTCAATTCGGCCGGCCGCTCGAACGCGATCGAACGCCTGAACCGCCTGCGCGAGCTGTTTTATGGCGAACCCGAATCGCTGGGCGCGCAGCGCATGCAGCTGACGCGCCTGTCCAGCACCGCGAAATTCCGCAGCTACGCAGAGAACGCGCACTGGGAATACGGCAAGGTGCTGTTCGCAACCATCAATCTGCCGGCCAACAACAACCACTATCGGCCGGAGGCGGGCCGCAACAGCGAATACGAGGACCGGCTGGTGGCCAACCGCGCCTGGCTGCACCGGCTGTTCACGCTGGCCGCGCGCCAGAAGATGCAAGGTCTGGTGCTGTTTTCCGACGGCGCCGTCGGGCTGCAGGAGGAGGAAGGGTTTTCGCTGTTGCCGCGTTTCGAGTCGAAACAGGACGGCTTTGCCGAGCCACGGCGTCAGATCAATACGCTGGCTAAAAAATTCAAGGGGAAGGTGCTGCTGGTGGACACGCAGGTCCAGACCCATACTCAGGGTGGCGCCGCCGGCAAGGGCGAACCGGCCATCGATTGGCGCGGCAACGTGGGGCATCTGAGCGTGGTGGCCGAATCGGCCGAGGTGCGCGTCAATCCGGACGCCGCCGCCCTGTTCACCATCAAGGGCGGCGGCGCCGAGACGGCGCCTTGATCGACTAGATTAGTGGATCGGGTGGATGGCGACGTGGTCGCCCTCTTCGCCTTCGTCGTCCTCGTCACCGTGGTGGTGGCCGTGGGCGCCGTGCACGTGGCCGTGGGCGATTTCCTCGTCCGACGCTTCGCGCACTTCGGTGACGTTGAGCGAGAAGCGCAGCGCCATGCCGGCCAGCGGATGGTTGCCGTCCAAAACGACCTTGTCGTCGGCGATATCGGTGACGGTGAAGATCATCGCTTCGTCGGCGTCGTCGCCGTCCGGCATGCCTTCGAACTGCATGCCCACTTCCAGCGGCTCCGGCAGGCGGTTGCGCGGCTCGACCTTGACCAGCGCGGCGTCGTAGTCGCCAAACGCGTCTTCAGGCTCGATCTGGATGATCGACGAATAGCCGACTTCCTTGCCGTCCAGTTCTTCTTCGATTTTAGGCAGGGTGTTCTCGTAGCCACCGTGCAGGTAGACCATCGGTTGACGGCCGTCTTCGATCAGATTGTCCTGTGCATCGGACAGTTTGTAATTCACAGTCACGACCGTGTTCTTGGCAATCTTCATTTGAATTTCCTTTCTGTTATGAGCAGGCAGATTATACCTTTATTCGTCCGGCGGGCCGCGCCACGCCGGAGCGTGCATGCGCAATCCGCATAAGCATATGCGATTCGCTTCCGTCGCTTGCATGGCGCAAGGCCTACAATGTGTCCATGCAACCCGCCACCTCCGACAAACTCGCCCAATGGCTGCTCGGCAGTATCGAGCTCGACGCCGCCGCCCTGCACGTGGGCCGCTACTGCGGCCCGTGGCGCGCCTCGACCGCCGGCCGCGCCATGGCCAGCTTCCATCTGGTGCTGGAGGGCGCGTGCTACCTGCACATCGACGGCCAGCCGGCGCTGCGCCTGGACGCGCGCGACGGCGTGTTCCTGATGAGCGACGTGGCGCACTTTTTGAGCCCTTCGCCGGACCCCGCCGCCCCGTTCTCGCGCCAGCCGATGCTGCCGCTGGGCGGGGCGGACGACGGCGGCCAGCCCACCGTGGCCGGCGCCGGCCTGGCCTGCGGCTTTTTCCGCTTCAGCGGCGCCCTCAGTCCGATGGTCATCGGCTCCTTCCCCGACTATCTGGTGTGCCGCAGCGGCGACGCCGCCCTGGGCCACAGCGCGGCGCTGTTCGACATGATCCAGGCCGAGGCGGTCAACGGCAACGGCGGCGATCCCGAACGACCGTCGCCGCTGATCGCGCGCCTGGTCGAACTGCTGTTCTTCTATCTGATCCGCCACGCCAGCCAGCGCGAGGCGCTGACCGCCGGCCTGTTGGCGCTGGCCCGGCGCGGCGAGTTCATGGCGCTGCTCGAACGGATGCTCGACAGCCCGGGCGAGGACTGGAGCATCGCCCGCATGGCCGCTGCGGCAAACATGTCGCGCGCCGCCTTCTGCAAGCACTTCACCGGCGCCGGCGGCGTCACGCCGGCGCAATTCCTGCTGCACCTGCGCATGCGGCTGGCCACGCAGCGCCTCAACGCCGGCGATTCGGTCGAACAGGCGGCGAGCCATGTCGGCTACCAGTCCAACGCGGCATTCACGCGCGCCTTTAAACGCATCGTCGGCGAACAGCCGGGCGCCTACCGCCGCCAGCTGCGCGCCGCGTAAAAAGACGTTTGAACAAAAAACCGCGACTTTTGGGTATGGTGGAGATGGTGCGCGCACCTGATAATATGACGTCAATATTTAAGAAAGCCCGCCATGTCCCGTCTGACCCTGCACACGCTCGACACCGCCCCCGCCGATAGCCGCGCCTTCGTCGAAAAAGCCATCGCCAACAACGGCTATCTGCCCAACCTGATCGGCGTGCTGGCCAACGCGCCGGTGGCACTGGAAACCTACCTGACCGTCTCCGGCATCAACTCGCGCGCCAGCCTCACGCTGGCCGAGCGCGAAGTGGTGCAAATCACCGCCGCGCGCATCCACGGCTGCGATTTCTGCATCGCCGGCCACAGCGCCATCGCGCTGAAAAAGGCCGGCCAGAACGCCGACACCGTGCGCGCGCTGCAAACCGGCGCGGTCACCGGCGACGCGAAACTGGACGCGGTGGCCCGCTTCGCCACAGCCGTCATCGCCCGGCGCGGCGCCGTCACCGACGAGGAGCTGCAAGGCTTCATCGACGCCGGTTACAACCAGCAGCAGGCGCTGGAGGTGGTGCTCGGCATCAGCCTGGCGACCCTGTGCAACTTCGCCAACAGCCTGGCCGGCACGCCGGTCAATCCGCAGCTGCAGCCATATCTGCCGGGCGCGGTGTAAGGATGACAGGCCTCTACGACTGGCTGGCGCTGCACGCGGACTCCCTCGACCAATCCGAAGACCTGGCGGACCAGGTGATGCCGGCGCTGGCGGCGCAGGGCTGCTTCCTCGCCGGCGTGCCGACGAATCTGGGCGGCAGCGGCGGCGACGTGCGCGACGCCATCGAAGGCATCGCGGAGGTTGCGCGCCATTCGTTGACGGCGGCCTTTGTCTACTGGGGCCAGCGCAGCTTCATCGAATATCTGCTGCAAAGCCCGAACGCGGCGCTGCGCGAACGCCTGCTGCCGGAGCTGATGGCCGGCACCCTGGCCGGCGCCACCGGCTTGTCGAACGCGATGAAATTCCTGTCCGGGATGGAGCCGCTGCAGATCGACGCCAGCCCGCAAGGGGAAGGCTGGACCTTGAACGGCAAGCTGGCGTGGATCACCAATCTGCGGCCGCAGCGCTTTGTCGCGGCGGCCGCAGTGGCGCCCGTCAACGGCGCGCCGCCGGCGGTGGTCGCCTTCGCCAGCGACGCCGCCGGCGTGCAGCGCAGCGCCAATTTGCAGTTGATCGCCATGCGGGGCAGTAACACGGCCGCCGTGCGGCTCGAAGGCGTGGCGGTCGCGCCGGAGAACATCATCTCGTCGCAGGCGCCGAACTGGCTGCCGCGGGTGCGGCCGGCCTTCCTCGGTATGCAGTGCGGGATGTCGATCGGCCTGGCGCGCGCGAGTCTGGATCACGCGGCGCATACGCTCGACAGTGGCGCCAAGGGACGCGGCGAACTGGGCGCCCGCATCGCCGCCGCGCGCGACGCGCTGACGCTGCACACGCAGCACCTGCTCGAAGGCGTGGCCGACGGCCGCTTCGTGGCCGATGCGCCGACCTTGTTCCGGCTGCGCATCGCGCTGGCCGATCTGGTGCAGCATGCGCTGACGCTGGAACTGCACGCCAAGGGCGGCCACGCCTATCTGGAGGCGGAGCAGGACGGCTTCGCACGGCGCTGGCGCGAATCGGCGTTCATTCCGGTGATCACGCCAAGCGTCACGCAGTTGCAGACGGCGCTGGCCAAGCACGCGGCGTCGGCGAAATGAGCGAGGCCGCTGTGAGCGACCGCGCCGACAACGGCGCCGGACTGGCGCTGCAAGCCGAGGGCCTGGGCTTCGCCTATCCCGGCGCCGGTCCCACCTTCGACAACATCACGCTGGCGGTGCGTCCGCGCGAAATCGTCTGCCTGCTTGGCGGCAGCGGCTGCGGTAAATCGACCTTGCTGCGCGTGCTGGCGGGCCTGCAGCGGCCATCCAGCGGCAACGTCGCCTTCCTCGGCGCGGCGCTGACCGAACCGAGTCCGCGCAGCGCGCTGGTGTTCCAGCAAGCGAGCCTGCTGCCATGGCTGAACGTCGCCGCCAACGTCGGCTTCGGACTCGATTTCGCGCACCAGCCGAAGATTTCGAAACAAGCGCATGCCAGGCGCGTGCAGGATGCGATCGACGCGGTCGGCCTGGCCGGCAGCGAAAAACGCTATCCGAGCGCGCTGTCCGGCGGCATGGCGCAGCGCGTCGCGCTGGCGCGTGCGTTGGCGCGCCAGCCGGAGCTGCTGTTCGCCGACGAACCATTTTCCGCGCTCGACGCCATCACCCGGACCGAAATGCAAACCTTGCTGGTCGACGTGGTGCACCGCTGGCACAGCGCCGTGCTGCTGGTCACGCACGATATCGACGAGGCGATCCTGGTGGCCGACCGCATCGTGCTGATGGGCGGCCAGCCGGGCCGCATCGTGCATGAATGGCAGGTCGACCTGCCGCATCCGCGCCTGGCCGACACCGATGCCATCGGCGCGCTGCGCTTGCGCATCCTCGCCGCTTTGCAGGACGTGCGCGCGCCGGCCGCGCCGGCGACGGCATCGGCTACCTGACAACAATTCCAACTATCCGAAAGCTTCCATGACCGCAAACCCTTACCACATCTGCGCCGCCTCCGATTGCGACTGCGGCATGACGCGCCGCGACTTCCTGCGCGTGTCGGCGCTGGGCAGCGCCAGCGTCGCCGCGCCGCTGCTGTTCGCCGGCGACGCCATGGCGCAGCAAGGCCCGAAAGGCGACGACCAGCCGGTCAAGATCGGCTACCTGCCGATCACCGACGCCACGCCGCTGCTGGTGGCGCACGGCCGCAAGCTGTTCGAGGCCGAGGGTTTGCAGGCCGAGACGCCGCGCCTGTTCCGCAGCTGGGCGCAGATCATCGAGGCCTTCGTTTCCGGCCAGGTCAATGTGATCCACCTGCTGTCGCCGGCCACCATGTCGGTGCGCTACGGCGCCAAGTTCCCGGCCAAGGTGGTGGCGTGGAACCACGTCAACGGCTCGGCGCTGACGGTGGCCAAAGAGATCAACAGCGTCGCCGATCTGGGCGGACGCACGGTGGCGATTCCGTTCTGGTACTCGATCCATAACATCCTGCTGCAGCAAATCCTGTCCAAGGCCGGCCTGTCGGTGGTGGCCAAGGGCCGCGAAGGCGCCATCGGGCCGAAGGAAGTCAACCTGGTGGTGCTGGCGCCGGCGGAGATGGTCTCCGCGCTGGCCAGCAAGTCGATCGCCGGCTTTATCGTCGCCGAGCCGTTCAACGCGCTGGCCGAAACCAATGGCGTCGGCAAGGTGCTGCGCTTCTCCGGCGACGTGTGGAAGAACCACGCGTGCTGCGTCACCTTCCTGTCCGAACGCGATATCGCAGCCCGTCCCGAATGGGCGCAGCGCGTGACCAACGCCATCGTCAAGGCGCAGCTATGGACGCGCTCCAACCAGATCGACACCGCGCGCCTGCTGTCGAACGGCGACGCCCACCGCTACACCCCGCACGCGCTGCAGGTGCTGTCGAAGGTGCTGACCGTGACCGACTACGCCGACTACGAAAAGCGCGGCGTCATCCTGCACAAGGACTGGAACCAGCGCCGTATCGATTTCCAGCCCTTCCCGTTCGCGTCGTACACCGAGCAAATGGTCAAGGCGCTCAAGACCACGCGTCTCGAGGGCGACACCGGCTTCCTGCAAAAGCTGGAGCCGTCGTTTGTCGCGCGCGACCTGATCGACGACCGCTTCGTGCGCAAGGCGATTGCCGCCGTCGGCGGTCCGGGCGCGTTCGGCCTGCCGCCCAACCTGCTGCGCAACGAAGTATTGGCGGTCTGACGAATGGCGAATGTGGTCAATCGCGTCGGCCTGCCGCTGCTCGGTTTCGCGGTGGCGCTGCTGCTCTGGCAGATCGGCGTGGGCGCGCTGGAAAAGGACACGCCGATCGCGGCGTCCTTTGCGCCGCTGGAGGCCGGCCGCGCGCTGCTGCAATTGCTGCAAGGTCCGGATATCTGGCGCGACATCGGCCTGAGTCTGCGCCGGGTCGGCTACGGCCTGGGTGCGGCGGTGCTGATCGGCGTGCCGCTGGGGGTCCTGGTTGGCAGCTCGCGGCGCTTCGCGGCGGCGGCCATGCCGCTGTTCCAGCTGCTGCGCATGGTGTCGCCGTTGTCGTGGATGCCGCTGGCGGTGATGACGCTTGGCGTCGGCGACGCGCCCGTGTACTTTTTGCTGGCCTTTGCCGCCGTGTGGCCGATTTTGCTCAACACCGCCACCGGCGTCGCGCGGCTCGATCCGAACTGGCTGCTGCTGGCGCGCAGTTTGTCTGCCACGCGGACCGAGACCGTGCTGCGGGTGGTGCTGCCCGGGATCACGGCCGATATCCTGACCGGCGTGCGGCTGGCGATCGGCATCATCTGGATCGTGCTGGTGCCGGCGGAGATGCTGGGGGTGTCGGCGGGGCTGGGATATTTCATCCTCGACGCGCGCGACCGTCTGGCCTACAACGAGTTGATGGCGGCGATCGTGCTGATCGGCGTGCTGGGCTTCGCGCTGGATTATCTGGCGCGGTGGCTGCATGCGCGTTGGTTGCACGCGCGCTGAGCGCTCGCTTCACCCCGCACCGCGCGTATCGCCGGGGTTGGACCCCGCCGGGTTCACCACCCATCTGATTGGGGTGCGGGTTTATAATGCGGTATGAAAAAATTACCGCTCCTCGGCGACATCACGCCGGCGCAGTTTCTGCGCGACTATTGGCACAAAAAGCCTCTCCTGATCCGTAACGCCATCCCCGGTTTCAAGCCACTGCTGAGCCTGGATGCGCTGACTAAACTGGCCTCGACCAACCACGCCGAATCGCGCCTGATCACGGCTGTCGACGGCCAATGGTCGATGCAGCACGGCCCGCTCGAAACCTTGCCGCCGCTGACGCAAAAGGAATGGACCTTGCTGGTCCAGGGCATCAACCTGTTCGACGCCAAGGCCGACGCGCTGCTGCGCCAGTTCCGCTTCATTCCCGACGCCCGCCTCGACGACCTGATGGTCAGCTTCGCCACCGACGGCGGCGGCGTCGGCCCGCACTTCGATTCCTACGACGTGTTCCTGCTGCAGGCGCAGGGACAGCGCCGCTGGCGCATCGGCCCGCAAAAGGACCTGAGCCTGGTCGACGGCCTGCCGCTCAAGATCCTGGCCAACTTCAAGCCGAACGAGGAGTTCGTCCTCAATCCGGGCGACATGCTGTACCTGCCGCCGCACTACGCCCACGACGGCGTGGCCATCGGCGATTGCCAGACTTATTCGATCGGTTTCCGCTCGCCGTCATACCAGGAGCTGGGCGAGGCGTTCCTGCAATTCATGGCCGATTCGATCGACCTGCCCGGCCGCTACGCCGATCCGGAGCTGGAGGCGACCGCCAAGCCGGCCGAAATCCCGCGCCACATGCTGGACACGATCACCGAGGAAATCAACAAGGTCCGCTTCACCGAAGAGGACGTAACGATCTTCCTGGGCGAATACATGTCCGAGCCCAAGCACAACGTGTTCTTCACCGGGCCGGCCAAACCGCTGACGTTTGGCAAGTTCGGCGAGGCCGCCGCGAAAAAGGGCCTGTCGCTGTCGCGCAAGACGCAGATGCTGTATCGCGGCAAACACGTGTTCATCAACGGCGAATCGTTCGGCGTCGGCCGCGCCGACAAGGTGGCGCTGGAATTGCTGGCCAACAACCGCGCGCTGACCGGCGCCGAGCTGGCGACGGCGTCCGACGATGTCATGGATGCACTGTATACGTGGTACCAGGACGGCTGGGTCGAACTGGGCTGATCAACTTGGCGGAGGCCGGATGGAAAGGCAAGTATTTCCCTTTACGACGAGGGGCGGGTTTGTCGACCAACCGGCCGCCTGCCTGGCCCGCGCCGAACACACGCTGCGGCTATTCGATCCCGACTTCGCCATCTGGAACCTGGGCGGTAGTGCCACCGACGCGGTGCTGCGCGGCTTTCTAAAGGGCGGTGGCCGCCTGCAACTGGTGGCCCACGATGGCCGCCTGCTGGAACGGGAGGCGCCGCGTTTCTTGCGTTTGGTTAAGGATTATGGCCATGCGGTCGAGATTCGGCGTACTAATCAGTCGCTGCGGCAACTAACCGACTCGTTCTGCATTGCCGACGATCACCACATCGTCCGGCGTTATCATTCAGATCATTTCCGTGGTGAAGCAGTTTTCGATAGCCCGGCCGATATAAACACCCCTTTGGAACGTTTCCTTACAATTTGGGACGAATCCGGGCCAGGATTGTTAGCAAACTCAACAGGACTCTGAGCTGTTAGGGGGTAGAATGCGGTGTTCGAAGCGAACTCTGGTCGCTACCGGCTTCCCTAAACTGAAGTCGAAAGCGAAATGTTGCGATACCGCAAAATAGTTGTGAGAACGGCTCTTTGTCCTATTGCGACGCAGTAAAAATCGCTATAATATTCGGTTAGGAAGTTTCCGTTGTCTGGCAGGCACCATGTCAGGTACGAAAAGCCTTCGAAGACGACCTAATGAGCGATAATTACCGGTAATTATTAATCGCAACACTGTGTTCAATTTTGTATTAACTAAGGAAAATCCATGAAAAAATCCCTGCTGATCGTTTCCCTGCTGGCCGTTGCTGCTCTGACCGCTTGCTCGAAAAAAGAAGAAACCACCGTTACCCCAGCACCAGTAGTGGCTCCAGAAGCTGCTCCAGCTGCTGCTCCAGCTGCTCCAGCCGCTGACGCTGCTGCTCCAGCCGCTCCAGCCGCTGACGCTGCTGCTCCAGCCGCTCCTGCTGCTGACGCTGCTGCTCCAGCTGCTTCGGCACCTGCTGCTTCGAAGTAATCAGTAAGGAAGAACCCGCCAGCTCTTTTGGCGCCGGCGGGTTTTTTTTCGTCTGAAGCTTTTGCGCGAAATGAAAAATCTCCATTTCGCCGCGATATAAAAAAACCGGCGCCTGGCGCCGGTTTTTTTATATCCTGATAATCCCCGGATATTCAGGTGGCGACGCCAATTCGGCGCCACTACCCCACCTTCATTTATTTCAATTGCTCGTGCAGCAGCGTCAGGATCTTTTCGCCGACCGGGCCGGTTTCCGATTTGCCCGCATTGTTCATCACGGTCACGGTGCTGCTATTACCCGCACCGGCCTTGACCGAAATACGATAGCGCTGCGCTTCCTTATCGGCTTCCGACGACGAGCCCCAGCTGAACAGCTTGCTGAAGAAGCCTTTGGTTTCGGTAGCGTCGTCGATGTAGCGGACGAAGTAAGTGCCGCTGGTACGGTCGCGGTCCTCGACGGTGAAGCCGGCGCGATCCAGCGCCAGGCCGACACGGCGCCAGGCGCGGTCGAAGCCCTCGTCCACCTGCACGGCGCGCTCGGCGCCGGCGCCCACCAGCGACGCGTGCTGCGGCTGGACAATGGCCGATTCAACAGCGGTCTTGGCTGGCGAGGTGTCCTCGCCGCCGTTGCCCAGCTTGTTCATCATGCGTGCCAGGAATTCTGCTTCCAGGCCCGGATCGTTCGGGCGCGGCGTCCATACCGTCGATTCCTTCTGGGCGCCGGTGACCACTTCCTGGGCGCCGCGATGGCTGATGTAGATCTCGCTGGCGCCGTCGGCGCGGCGTTCGATGCGGGTGCGGAACTTGTCGCGCTCGCCGCTCGAATAGACCGAGTCGAATACCTTGCCGATGGTGTTACGGATGAAATCCTGCGGAATCTTGGCGCGGTTTTCGTTCCATTCGGTTTCCATAATGCCGGCGGTCGGCAGTTCCTGCGCCAAGGTGAAGCCCGAATCTTCCCAGAATTTCTTCAGCTGCGGCCACAGTTGCTCGGGCGTCTGCTTGATCACCAGCCAGCGCTGGTTGCCGTCGCGCTCGACCTTGATATCGCTGACGCTGGTCGGCACCACGGTGCCGGCGGCAGGCTGGCCCGGCACGACCACGCCGGGACCGACGCCTGCGGCCGCGGCAGCGCCCTTCGAGGCGTTATAGCCGGAAGCGGTGGCGACGCCGTTGTTCGAGTCCGGCAGCGAGTAGCGGTTATCCTTCTGCAATTGCGTCAGATCCGGCGGCACGTCCAGGGTGCTGGCCTTCTTGGCGGACTTGTAGTCCACCTTGTCGTTGCCGATGACGGAGCTGATCATGCCGCAACCGGTCAAACTGGCCATCAATGCGCCCAGTACCAGCACGCGCTGCGAGGAAATAGAAGCTGTCTTGCGAATAGTCATGTCGTTACTGTTATAAGAAGCTGGAGTGCAGCAAAATATGATCCGATCGAGTCGGGGCTTGTTGCTCAGGCAGCTGCCGCACCCGTGCCACCGCGCGGACGCCAGCCTGCCTGCCGGGGATTTACAGTACGCCGGCCTCTCGCAGGGCAGCGCGCACGGCGTCGTGGCAGTCGGCGCCCAGCGGCACCAGCGGCAGGCGGATGCCGGCCGGCATCTTGCCCATTTCCGCCAATGCCCACTTGACCGGCACCGGGTTCGGCTCGATGAACAGTTTCTGGTGCAGCGGGAACATTTTATTGTTCAGTTCCACCGCTTTCGGGATGTCGCCGGCGATCGCGGCCGCGCACATCCCGGCCATGGCGCGTGGCATGACGTTGGCGGTGACGGAGATATTGCCGGCGCCGCCAGCCAGCATCAGCGCCATCGCGGTCGGATCGTCGCCGGAATAGATGGCGAACGATTTCGGCGCCAGGCGCAGCAGGTCGTAGCCGCGGCCGATGTTGCCGGTCGCGTCCTTGACGCCGACGATGCCGGGCACGGCGGCCAGCCGCAGGATGGTGTCGTTGCTCATGTCGGCCACGGTGCGGCCGGGCACGTTATACAGAATCACTGGCAGGTCCACCGCTTCGGCAATGGCCTTGAAGTGCTGGAACATGCCTTCCTGGGTCGGGCGGTTGTAGTAGGGAACCACTTGCAGCGTGGCGTCGGCGCCCGCTTCCTTAGCAAAACGGGTCAGCTTGATCGCTTCGGCGGTCGAATTGGCGCCGGCGCCGGCAATGATCGGGATGCGGCCTTTGGCGTGGGCGACGGTTGCCTTGATCAGCGCGCAGTGTTCTTCGACACTGACGGTCGCCGATTCGCCGGTGGTGCCGGCGATGACGATGCTGTTCGTGCCCTCGGCGATATGCCAGTCGATCAGGCGGTTCAGGCCCTCGAAGTCCAGACTGCCGTCCGGGTGCATCGGAGTGACGATTGCTACTATGCTGCCCTTAATCATAGGAAACCACTGCATAAAGTATTAAAACGACGATTGTAGACGATGAGTCGCGGTTATGGTGCATTCAGGGCGACAAATCGGGTTTCAAAATGGCGGCAACAGGGCCGCCACGCGCGGGAAATCAGGCTTTACCGCGCAAATTCGTTGCACCATGGCAGCTTTTGGAGCATCGACCACGCCATCTTCGAAAGCCACCACGCGCAGGCCGTGCTCGCGCGCCCAATCCAGCAGTTCGCCCGGCTTGAGCAGGAAGTCCGGGTTCGATGGTTTGCCGAACTGGGCGTTGCCGTCGGAGAAGGTTTCGTAGATCAACACGCCGTCCGGCGCCAGGCTGGCGATCATCGCGGCGGTTAGGAGACGATGCAGGTAATTTGTGACCACGATGCCGGCAAATCGTGCCGGACCGAATGGCCACGCGGCGCCCTGCTCTTCCAGGTCGATGGCCGAGGTGGTGATGTCCGGCCCGGCCGCCAGCGCCAGCGCGTCGGGATCGCGGTCGACGGCGACCACCGAATGGCCGAGCGAGGCCAGATGACGGGTATGGCGACCGTTGCCGCAGGCCAGATCCAGCACGTCGCCGCCGGGGATCAGGGGGGCGTAGCGCCCCACCCAGGGAGAGATGTTATCGCTCATGATGTCTTTACCGGAATTTACGAAGGGTTACAAAGTCGCGCGTCAAAAAGCCTTCCAAACCAGACCAGTGATGGTCCGGACGGGGAGAAAACTCAGGCGAACAGATAGAAAAGCGGGCTGACCAGAACGTGGAAGATGCTACCGACCACCTGCATGCCGCCGATGAGGAAGCCGGTCAGGAAACCGAACTGCATCAGCAGGATCAGGGCAATGAAGACATAGATGCCGTAACGCTCGATCTGCGCGTACTTGCGCGCCAACGCCAGCGGCAGGATGCCGGTGACGATGCGGCCACCATCGAGCGGTGGCAACGGAATCAGGTTGAACACCATCATCGCGGAGTTCACCAGAATACCTGCCTCGACCATTTTGATGAAGAAATCGGACCGATCCAGGTGGAACACCAGCGTCAGCACCACGCCCAGCACCGTCCAGGCCAGACCCATGAGGAAGTTGGCGCCGGGTCCGGCGGCGGCGACAAACGCCATTTGCTTGCGCGGATTGCGCAGGCGGCAGTAATCGACCGGCACCGGCTTGGCGTAACCGAGCGCGGGCAGATGCAGCAGGCTGAGTATCAACGGCAGCAGCACCGTGCCGAACGGATCGATATGGCGCATCGGATTGATGCTCAACCGGCCCAGATCGGCGGCGGTGGAATCGCCGAAGTAACGGGCGACATAGCCGTGGGCGGCTTCGTGCAGCGAAATTGCAAAAAGAACCGGGATGGCGTAGACCGTGATGGTCTGGACGATGCTATCTATATCCATGATGGAGGGATTCTACCAGAGGCTGCTAAGTGATCTTGGGCGCCGTCGAAGGCCGGCGCGCTTGCCTTGTCGCAAAGGGAGAATCAGAGTCCGAACAAGGCGGCGTCGCCCCGGCCCTGGCGCACCAGTTCGGCGTCCGGTCCGGTCAGGTCGATCACGGTGGTCGGCTCCATGCTGCAGGCGCCGCCGTCGATGACCAGCTCGATCTGCTTGCCCAGCCGTTCGCAGATGGTGTCGGCGTCGTTGAGCGCGTCCTGCTCGCCCGGCATGATCAGGGTCGTGCCCAGCAGCGGCTGCTGCAACTGCTCCAGCAGCGCCAGCACGATCGGGTTCTCCGGCACGCGCAGGCCGATGGTCTTGCGCGACGGATGGCTGAGCCGGCGCGGCACGATTTTGGTCGCCTCGAGGATGAAGGTATACGGGCCCGGCGTGGCCGTCTTGAGCAGGCGGAACTGGCGGTTGTCCACGCGCGCGTAGACGCCGATCTCGCTCAGGTCGCGGCACAGCAAGGTCAGGTGGTGCTTCTCGTCGATGCCGCGAATGCGGCGCAGCCGCTCGACGGCGCCCTTGTCGTCCAGGTGGCAGACCAGCGCGTAGCAGCTATCGGTCGGCACGGCGACGATGCCGCCGCTGTCGATGATCTGCGCCGCCTGCTTGATCAGACGCGCTTGCGGGTTGACGGGATGGACCTGGAAAAATTGACTCATGGTTGGCTGGCAGGGCCCGGATTTAGCTGAAGTTTTCGATCACCGCAGTCGGCCCGGGCCGCTATTAATAACATCAGGATTGTACGCTACGCAGCGCGGCGATGCGCTGCTCGAAAGGCGGGTGGGTCGAGAACAGCGCACCCCAGCCGCCACGGTTGGTGATGCCGGCGGCCGCGATCGATTGCGGCAACGCGCCCGGTTCCATACCGTTCAGGCGGGCCAGCGCGTGCTGCATCGGCACGCTGCTGCCGAGCAGCTTGGCCGAGCCGGCGTCGGCGCGGAATTCACGCTGGCGCGAGAACCAGGCCACGATCAGCGAAGCGGCCAGGCCGAACACCAGTTCACAAACGAAGACCGTGGCCATGTAGCCGATGCCGGTGCCCTGGCGGTCGTTCTTGAGCAGCACCTTGTCGACGAAGAAGCCGACCACGCGCGCCAGGAACACCACGAAGGTGTTGACCACACCCTGGATCAGCGTCATGGTGACCATGTCGCCGTTGGCGATGTGGGCCACCTCGTGGGCGAGCACGGCCTCGACCTCGTCGCGGTTCATGTTTTCCAGCAAACCGGTCGACACGGCCACCATCGCCGAGTTTTTGAACGCGCCGGTGGCGAAAGCGTTCGGCTCGCCGTCGTAGACCGCGACGTCGGGCATGCCGATGCCGGCGCGCTCGGACAGCGCCTTGACGGTGTTGACCAGCCACAGCTCGGTCGACGACGACGGCGTTTCGATCACGCGCGCGCCGGTCGACCATTTGGCCATCGGCTTGCTGATCAGCAGCGAGAAGATCGCACCCGTGAAGCCGACCACCAGCGAGAACGCCAGCAGGCTGCCCATTTCAAGCGTGCCGCCGGCGCCCGGGCGGCCGATGCCCAGCAGCGACAGCACGATGGACAGCACCAGCATGACGGCGAGGTTGGTGGCGATAAACAGGACGATGCGTTTCATTGGTTGTTCTCCGGTACGGACAAGTTTGCCCAGATCATAAGGTATGACCGGCCTTACGCAAAATCAAGATGGCAATATTAATTACCGGCGGTAATCAGCGGAGAGAATTACCGTGGCTCAGCCGGCATGGCCGGCTAAAACCAGTCGTGCCAGACCGGTTTGACGTTGGCCGGCAATGGCGGCAGCAACGCAAAATCGACGCGCGATTCGCCCGGGGCATGGAAATCGGTCCCGCGCGACGCCAGAAAACCGTAACTGTTCGCCAACTGTGCGTACACCGGATACTGGTCCGGCGTGTGGCTGCCGGTGACGACCTCGATCGCCTCGCCGCCAAGTTGCTTGAACTCGTCGAACAATTGGCCCTGGGCCAGCTGGCTGAAGCGATAACGCCCCGGGTGGGCGATGACGGCGATGCCACCGGCCCCGCGTATCCATCCGACCGCATCAGCCAGGCTTGCCCAGCAATGCGGCACATAGCCCGGTTTGCCTTCGGACAGGTATTTCTTGAACACTTCCGGAATATTGGCGCAGGCGCCGATTTCCACCAGATAGCGGGCAAAGTGCGTACGCGACATCAGGTCCGGATTACCGACATAGGTCAGCGCGCCTTCGTAGGCGCCGTTGATACCGGCCGCTTCGAGCTGGCGGGCGATTTCCCGGCCGCGATTATCGCGGCCCGAGCGCGTGCACGCCAGGCCGTTGACCAGCGCGGCGTTGGTCTCGTCGATACGCAAGCCGACGATGTGCACCGTTTCATTCGCCCATGTAATCGAAATCTCGACGCCGGGGACAAATTGCATTCCCTGCTCTTGCGCAGCGGCGCGGGCGGCGGGAATGCCGCCCACTTCGTCGTGGTCGGTCAGCGCCCAGACATCGACGCCGGCCTTGCGCGCGTGGGCGGCCACGGCGGCGGGTGCGAGAACGCCGTCGGAAACATTGGAATGGCAGTGCAGATCGACTTTTAACATGCTGTCATTGTATCCCGGATGCGTGCGCCCCTGCACGGTCGGCGCGCAAGAGGGGCGCGGCCGATTCAGAGCCTCAGCTGGTCAAGAATTCCTCGATGTACCCGGCCAGTTCGACCGGCTGGTCGTGATGCAGCATATGCCCGGCATCGTGCACCATCTTGCGGGTGACGTCGCGCAAATGCCCGAGCCGGCGCTCCAGTTCTACCTGCCCGGCCGGCTTCGAACCGAGCCAGTCCCACATATTGGTCTGGTCGGCCTCGACCCACAGCACCGGCGCCGTGATCGCTTTCCAGCACGCCATCACCTCGTCGACGTTGTACGGCAGCGGGCCTTGCTGCTTGTGTACCGGATCGCCAAGGATCTCCCACTCGCCCTGCTCGTTCTGGGCCGACCAGTGTTTCGACAGGAACGCGGCGCGCTCGTCGCTCAGACGTGGATTGGTTTTCTGCAAGCGCGCGGCCACCGCCTGTTGCGACGGGTAGGCGCGCATTTCCGGCTTTTCCAGCAAACCATCCATCCACTTGGCGTAGCGGCCCGGGGCCTGCTCAGGCTTGGCGGCGCGCAGGCCGGCGCCTTCCAGGTTGACCAGCTTGCGGATGCGCTCCGGACGCGCGCCGGCGTACAGGCCGAGGATATTGCCGCCCATGCTGTGGCCGACGATGTCGACCGCCTTGTCCGGCGAGTAGTGGCGCAGGATGGCGTCGAGGTCGGCCAGGTAGTCGGGGAACCAGTAGGTGTCGTCGCCGCTGCGGTCGGACAGGCCGAAGCCGCGCCAGTCCGGTGCGATCACGTGCCAGTCGCCCTTCAACGCATCGACGACGAACTGGAACGAGGCGCCCACGTCCATCCAGCCGTGCAGCATGAAAATCTTGGGCGCGCCTTCCCTGCCCCAGTGATGCAAATGGCAACGCAATC
Organism: Duganella sp. AC917; assembly: GCF_979258245.1. Classification (NCBI taxonomy): domain Bacteria; kingdom Pseudomonadati; phylum Pseudomonadota; class Betaproteobacteria; order Burkholderiales; family Oxalobacteraceae; genus Duganella; species Duganella sp. AC917. The sequence continues at coordinate 152,443 of NZ_OZ409848.1, read as the reverse complement.
CGCGTATGGTCAGGAATTCCGAGCGGGAAGGAGTCGGCGTCATGGTTCTGGTCCTCGTATAAGACGGAAGCTTGAAAACAGCGAAGTCAGCGCAATATCGGTACATTGCTGGCCGCAAAGCAAAATAATAGCACGACCGTTCGCTCGCTGTGCAAGCGTAAAATAGTGCCATCCCGCCGTTCCCATCATTCAACCGAAGGTTTCCAATGTCTATTTATCAACTGGGCGAATTCGCACCAGAGATCGATGCATCGTCATTTGTGGCCGATAGTGCGACCCTGGTGGGCAAAGTCAGCCTGCAGGCCAACACGTCGGTGTGGTTTGGCGCGACCTTGCGCGGCGATAACGAACGCATCACCATCGGCGAGAACAGCAACGTCCAGGAAGGCGCTGTGATGCACACGGACATGGGCTACCCGCTGAACGTGGGCAAGAACGTGACCATCGGCCACCAGGCCATGCTGCACGGCTGCACCATCGGCGACGGCGCCCTGATCGGCATCCAGGCGGTGATCCTGAATGGCGCCAAGATCGGCGCCGGTTGTCTGGTCGGGGCCGGCGCGCTGGTCACCGAGGGCAAGGAATTCCCGGACAACTCGCTGATCATCGGCTCGCCGGCCAAGGCCGTGCGCACCCTGACCGCCGAGGACACCGCGCGCCTGCTCGCCAGCGCCGACAGCTATGTGCAACGCGGCCAGCTGTTCAAGACGCAACTCAAAAAGATTGGATAAAACATGAGCATTACCCTGACTACGGACGTCCTGCAGAAATTCATCTTCGAGAACGCCGCCGTGCGCGGCGAGTTCATCGACATCTCGGCCACGTGGCGCGAGGTGTTGTCGCGTCACGACTACCCTCCTGCGGTCAAGAAGCTGCTGGGCCAGATGGTCGCCGCTGGCGCGCTGCTGTCAGCCAACCTGAAGTTCAACGGGTCGATCATCATGCAAATCCATGGCGACGGACCGGTGCAGTTGCTGGTGGTCGAGTGCGATGCCGACTTGCGTCTGCGCGCCACCGCCAAGCTGGCCGAGAACGCGGTCATCGCCGACGACGCCACGTTGCCGGCAATGCTCAACGCAAACGGCAAGGGCCGCTTCATCATCACGCTCGATCCGGCCGACAAGGTGCCGGGCCAGCAGCCCTACCAGGGCATCGTGCCGCTGGACGGCGACGATGTGGCGACCGTGATTGAAAACTACATGCTGCGTTCGGAACAGCTGGACACCAAGCTGTGGCTGGCTGCGGACGACAACGTTTCGCGCGGCTTGCTGCTGCAAAAGCTGCCGGACCATGGCGGCAAGGCCGGCGCCGAGCCGCTGACGCAGGAAGACGCGCTGGAAACGTGGAACCGGGCGGTGATTTTGGGCTCGACGTTGAAGGAGCAGGAGTTGCTGGAAACGACCGTGGACGTGCTGATGCAGCGCTTGTTCTGGGAAGAGACGATCCGCGTGTTCGATCCGTTGAGCCCGTCGTTCCATTGCACCTGCACGCGGGAGAAGGTGGGCAACATGCTCAAGATGCTCGGGCGCGAGGAAGTTGACAGCGTGCTCGAGGAACAGGGGCATGTGGGCGTCAACTGCGATTTCTGCGGGCAGCATTACGATTACGACAAGGTCGATTGCGCGCAGCTCTTCGCCAGTGACGAGCCGGTCGCGGCGTTGATACCGGCAAGCGACGTTAAGCATTGATTTGGTGGGCGGAGCCACGTGGGGCGGATGAGCCGGAACGGCGTAATCCGCCACCGTTCCGCCATCGGTTCATCCTTCCCCGCCCTCCTTGGCATACCGCTGCGCCAGCACCGCGCACACCATCAATTGCAACTGATGGAACAGCATCAACGGCAACACCACCGCGCCCAGCGCGCCGCCGGCGAACAACACCTTCGCCATCGGCACGCCGCTGGCCAAACTCTTTTTCGATCCGCAAAACACGATCGCGATCCGATCCTCGCGGTTGAATCCCAACCGTCGGCTCAACTGCGCGGCAATCAGCATCACCAACCCCAGCAGCACAACATCAATCAACATCAGCCCGCCCAGCGACGCCCACGACAGCTGATGCCATAGCCCCTGCCCGACCGCCTCGCTGAACGCCGTGTACACCACCAGCAAAATCGAGCCCTGATCGACCATCCGCGTCAGCGGCTTGTTGCGCTCGACCCAGGCGCCGATCCAGCGCCGCGCGACCTGGCCGGCGATGAACGGCAGCAGCAGTTGCAAGGCGATCTGCAACGCCGATTCCCACGGCGAGCCGCCCGTCATCTGCGCGGTCGTCAGCAACCCCACCATCAGCGGCGTCAGGAAAATTCCCAGCAAATTGGAAGCGGACGCGCTGCAAATCGCCGCCGGCACGTTGCCGCGCGCGGCCGCCGTGAACGCGATCGACGATTGCACCGTCGACGGCAGCATGCACAGGAACAGAATGCCCAGATACAGGTCGGGCGTCACCAGCGGCATCAGCACCGGCTTGAGCACAAACCCCAGCAGCGGAAACAGCGCGAACGTACACAGCAACACCAGCAGATGCAAGCGCCAGTGCGTGATGCCGGCCACCACCGCCTCGCGCGACAGCTTGGCGCCGTGCAGGAAAAACAGCAGACACACGGCGGCGTGCGTGACGCCGTTGAAGATGACGGCGCCCCGACCGGTGCATGGGAACAGGCTGGCGGCGCCGATGGTCACGATCATCGCCAGCGTAAAGTTATCGGGTAAGAATTTAGGACGGTTCATCGGTGACTTACCACATCTTGATCTTGGCGCATTGGACTTCCAGAATATCGACGGCGCCGAGCGTCGTGGCGGACGTCGTGCTGCGGATCAGATCGACACGTTCGACGCAGGCGCCGCGCATCAGCCGTTCCTGCGTGCGGGTGCAAACCGTCACCGTGCCGGCGCTGCTGGCGCTGCACGAAAAACCTTCGACGCGCATGCGCACGACCGCCTGCTCCAGCGGCATGCCGGGCTGGACGGTGTCGGTGACGAAGTTGCCCAGCCGGGCCTGATTGACCGTGTAACAGCCGGCCAGTGGCAACGCCAACGCCAGCATCAGAAGTATGCGCATCGTTTCTTCCCTCTTGTTTCCATACGGCAGTGTACCGCATGCCCGTCATCATCCGGTCACACACGGTCACTATCATGCGCAGCGTTGCTATTCCAATCACCATCATTTTAATCGGTCTTCAAGGCAGAACATGAACAAGAAATTATCCGCAGTGTGCTTCGCCGCGCTGAGCTTCCCGATGCTGGCCATGGCCGCCAACGTTGCCGCCGCCGTCGCTGAAATGGCCGCCCCGGCCAATGCCGCCGAAGCGCCCGCCGCCGCTGCCGATACCGTCGATACGGGGGCCGCCGGTGCCGTAGCCGCCCCAATGGCCACCGTGGAAATCGCCACCCGCAAGACGCGCTCCTCGGTCGCCATGACCAAGAGCGATATGCAGAAAATCCTGCCGGGTATCAATCCATTGAAAGCGCTGCAAACTCTGCCGGGCGTCAGTTTCCAGACCGCCGACCCGTGGGGCAACAACGAACAAAACCTGTCGCTGTTCATCCACGGCTTCAGCGGCCCGCAGCTGGGCTACACGATGGACGGCGTGCCGCTGGGCGACCAGCAGTACGGCAACTACAACGGCCTGTCGCCGCAGCGCGCCGTCATCAGCGAGAACGTCGGCAGCGTGATCCTGTCGTCGGGCGCCGGCGACCTGTCGACCGCGTCCACCAGCAACCTGGGCGGCACCATCGAGACCTTCTCCAGCGATCCGCTGCAGACGGCCAACCTGGCGCTGCAACAGACCGTCGGCAGCTACAAGACCTCGCGCACCTTCATGCGCTACGACACCGGCAGCTTCGGCAACGGCAACAGCGCCTATATTTCGGGCGTGCACCACGAGCAGCGCGCCTGGGACTTCAAGGGCCGCCAGGGCGGCGACCAGTTCAACGCCAAGTTCGTCAACCAGTCGAGCCTGGGCAAGCTGACCTTGTTCGTCAACTACTCGGACAAGATCGAACCGAACGAGGACAGCACCGTGCGCTCGGCCACCGAGAAATTCCAGCCGTACACCCGCCCGTTCCTGTATCCGAACTTCCAGCAGGCGCTGTCTTACCTGTCGCCAACCGGCGCCACCCCGGCCGCTGACGGCAACAACTACCGCAACTACTACAGCGACGCGCAGCGCACCGACTGGCTGACCTACGCCAAGTTCGACATGAACCTGGGCGAGTCGACGACCTGGTCGAATCAGATCTATTATCACAACGACGACGGCGTCGGCGTGGTGGCCGGTCCGATCGGCGTCGCCGGCCTGCCGGGCCTGTTCGCGGTGTACTTCCCGGGCCAGAATCTGAAGCAGGTGTTCGGCAACTCCGGCTACGCGACGCGCACCACCGAATACGTCATCAACCGCAGCGGTTATCTGTCGAGCCTGACCACCGAACTGGGCGACCACAAACTGCAAGCCAGTCTCTGGCTCGAGAGCAACCGCTCGTCGGCCTATCGCCGCTGGTACGCGCTGGACGTCAACAATCCAAGCTCGCCGTACGACCGCCCAAGCGATCCGCTGATCACCCAGTACGGCAGCAAGATCGACAACAAGGTCGCGCAAATTTCGCTGCAGGACGAGTGGCGCGTGCGCGACGACCTGGCCTTGCAGGCCGGCTTTAAATCGAGCCTGCAATGGGCCGACGGCCAGTTCCCGGTGCAGCCTAAAGTGGGCGCCATCGCCAACGGTTCGACCGCTCTGCCGGTCGGCAAGATCACCACCAAGAAATGGCTGCTGCCGCAGGTCGGCGCGCGCTGGGACATCACGCAGCAGGATCAGCTGTTCGTCAACGTGCAGAAGAACATGCGCCAGTTCGTCACCTACGGCGGTGGCGGCGCGTCGCCGTGGAGCCTGGCGAGCCAGCAAGCGTTCGACCTGTTCCGCGACACCGCCAGGCCGGAAACCTCGATCACCTACGAAGCCGGCCTGCGCACCAGCCACCAGCTCAACCTTGGCGCGCTGAGCGCCATCGACGGCCAGGTCAACGTCTACCACGTCAACTTCAAGGACCGTCTGCTGACGATCAGCCCGACGCCGGTGATCTCGTCCATCATCGGCGGCAATCCGGTGCTGGCCAACGTCGGCAGCGTCAAGACCGACGGTATCGACCTGTCCGGCACCTTGCACTTCGGCCGTACGTTCTCGCTCTACAACGCGCTGTCGTACAACCGTTCCGAATACCAGGACAACTACAGCAACGGCAAGGACATCGTGCCGACCGCCGGCAAGGCCGTGCCGGGCAGCCCGGAGTGGATGAACAAGACGGTTGCCACCCTGACTGTCGCCGACACCGAGTTCCAGCTGATTGGCGACTACGTGGGCAAGCGCTACGCGACCTACACCAACGATCTGTCGGTGCCGAGCTACTTCCTGATGAGCCTGGGCGTATCGGGCAAGCTGCCCTTCCTCAACGGCGGCTTGATCAAGAACGCGCGCTACCGCGTCAACATCACCAACCTGGCCGACCGCGAAGGCAGCCTGAACGTGGTGGTCGGCGCGGCCAGCGCGACTTACAATACCTTTCCGATCGCACCACGTCAGGGCTTCCTGACTTTGATGGCCGACTTCTGATGACCAGACTTTATTTGCCAAACCAGTTACCTTCGCGCCTGTCGCGCCGGGGCTTTATCCAGGCGGCGGCGCTGACCGCCGGCACCTCGCTGCTGTTGCCGGCATCGTCGGTGCTGGCGGCGGCTGGCCGCCTGGATGACCAGTCGGGCTTGCCGGGCGTCGCGCCGGTCGGCGCCGGCGGCATCGGCGGCGGCAAGAAGCCCTTGGTGTTCGCGCACCGTGGCGCCAGCGCGCTGCGTCCAGAGCACACGCTGGCGTCGTACGCCAAGGCCATCGCCGATGGCGCCGACTATGTCGAGCCGGACCTGTGCAGCACCAAGGACGGCGTGCTGGTGGCGCGGCACGAAGCCTATCTCAGCGAAACCACGGATGTGGCCAGCCATCCCGAGTTCGCCAGCCGCAAGACGCGCAAGACCATCGACGGCGAGCCGCACGACGGTTGGTTCGTCGACGACTTCACCCTGGCCGAACTGAAAACCTTGCGCGCGGTCGAACGGATTCCGGCCTACCGTCCGGGCAGCGCGCAGTACAACGGCATGTTCCAGGTGGCGACGTTCGAGGAGATCATCGACTTCGTCGCGGCCGAGGCGGCCGCGCGCGGGCGCATCATCGGCATCGTGCCGGAGTTGAAGCATTCGACGTATTTCGCCAGCGTCGGCTTGCCGCTCGAGGACCGCTTCCTGTCGATCCTGGATGCCCACGACTACACGCGCCGCAACCCGGTCGAGATCCAGTCATTCGAGGTGGCCAATCTCAAATACCTGCGCGGCAAGCTGGGACGGCGCGCCAACCTGCGCATCATGCAGCTGGTCATCGGCCAGGATGTGCGGCCGATGGACGTGGCGGCCGCCGGCGGCAAGCTGACCTTCGCTCAGATGTGCACGCCGGTCGGCATGCGCGACATCGCGCAATATGCCGACGTGGTGGCGCCGCCAACGCGCTCGATCATTCCGTTGAAGAAGGACGGCAGCCTGGACGCGCCAAGCTCCTTTGTTGACGATGCGCACAAGGCAGGGCTGCGGGTGGAACCGTGGACGTTCCGGCCGGAGAACCAGTTCCTGGCGGCCGACTTCCGCGACGGCGGCAGTTTGCAGGCGCGCAACGAGGCCGGCTCGATCGCCGAGATGAAGCGCTATATCGCCGTTGGCCTGGACGGCTTCTTCACCGACGATCCGGCGCTAGGCCGCGCCGCCGTCGGCGCCTAAAAGCCACTCCGGGGTCAAGTCTGTCATTCGGACACTAACTCATCCGTACAGCCATCGTAGCGTAGAGTCCGTGTCCGAATGACAGACTTGACCCCGGGGGTTTGGAACGGATTAGCGGCTGGCCTGGCGCGAGGTGTCGTCGGCTTTCGGTAAGGCGGCTGTCATGTCGATCCAGCTCGCTGGTTGCGGTTTTTTCGGCTCGCGTACGCCGAAGAAGCTGACCACCTGGTCGCCGTTGTTGTCGTAGAACTCGACCGAGGTGATGCCGGCGCGCTTGACCACCCAGCCGCTGGCGAAGGCGCTGTCACGCAGGTGCAAATTGAATTCCGGATCGAGCACGTTGAACCAGCCCGGCGAGGCGGCGACCTTGCCAACCTTGCCACTGAAGATCTGGATCGTCGAGCCATTGCCTAAAAAAACCATGATGTCGATCTTTTGCCTGGCCGTTTCTTCGAGCAGCTGGCGCACCGCTTGCGGCGTGATGCGCGTGGCGGCCCCGGCCGGGGCGAGGCGCATCGCTTGCTGGCGCGAGACGCCGAATTCCGTCAGCAGGCGGTTGAACTGGTGCACGTCGTTGATTTCGTTCCAGGCCAGCTGGAGTTCCTTGACGTCAATCTCGCTGTCCGGCTTTTCCTTGGCCTCGGCCGGTTGCGCGGCCACCCTCAGGTCGGCGCTTTGCGACGGCGCGCGGAAGTCGGCCACCAGCTGGTCGAACACCGGTACGCCGGCGTCGTTCTTGAGGTACAGCTTATGCACGGCGTTGCCGCTGGCGTCGAAGAATTGCAGGCTGCGCGAGACGGCGCCGTCCTTGCCCGGCTGCGTGACCGCGAACGCGTATTTCCATTTGTCGAACGTGAAGCGCAGGTCGATTTCGCCGCCCAGATAGCCGCCGGCGATGTTGCGCAGGCGCGCTTCGCGCTCTTTTTGCTTGTCTTCTTCGAGACCGGCGATGTCGTCCTGCGACTTGAGCTTGCTGGCGACGCCGGTGCGCTCGAGCACGCCGTTTTCGTTGCGCGTGAGCGCCAGCACCTTGCCCAGGTCGAGCGCGCGGCGCATGATTTCACGCGGCACGGTGTCCCCTTCCTTGAGGCGGACGACCGTCTTGCCGATGCCGGTCGCCAGCAAATCCGCTTCCGAGACGCTGAGCGTTTTGGCGGCGTCGCGCGCGGCCAGCTTCGGCTGTTCGGCGCGCAAGGTTTCCCAGCGTTCGGCCAGGCTGGCGGCGGCGCCGGGCAAGGCGGTGAACAGCAAGGCGCCGGTCAGCGCCAGGGTGAATCGGTGGTGAGGTTTCATGATGGCTCCTGGGTTGTTTAGTAGATGACTTTGAGATTGACCGCGAAGTTGCGGCCCGGACGCGCCTGGCGTTCGATGTCGGCCAAGGTGGCCGCCGTGGTGCCCGCGACCAGACTGCGCGACGAGGCGTAGTCCCAGTACTTGCGGTCGGCCAGGTTGTACAGGCCGCCGCTGAGGGTGGCGTGCTGGTTGATGTTCCAGTACGCGGTCAGGTCCATGACCGTGTAGCCGGGCACGGCAAACATGCCGGTCGTGGCGCTGGTGAGTACGTCGGCGCTGGCCCGTTTGCCGCGCACCGTGCTGACGATGAAGGCGCCTCCGCCGCGCTTGGCCGGGTCGTCGTAGGCGAAGGTGGCGTTGGCCTTGTATGGCTGCACCGACGCGAGTTCGGACTTCTTGCCGCTGTCCTTGTTTTCGGCCGTGCCGCGCGAGATGCCGCCGGCCAGCGCCAGGCTGTAGCCCTGCATCGGCCGCCACCATTGGCCCAGCGCGAAGCGGCTGCTCACCTCGCCGCCGCGTATCCTGGCCTTGCCGACATTCTCCGGACGGAACAGGCCCTGCGTGATGGTCGGGTAATTAACGGGATCGGCCGGCTGGGCGGCGTATTCGATGAAGTTGTCGTAGCTAGTGTGGAACAGCGAGAAGCTGAACTCAACGCCAGGCGTCGGCGCGCCCTTCAGGCCGACTTCGAAGGCGTTGCTGGTTTCCTTTTTCAGGTCGGGATTGCCGAGCACCGCGTAGCCGTTGCCGGCGCCGGTGTAGCTGAACGAGTCGTAGGTGCCGGTGCGCTCGGCCGCGCTTGGCAGTCGGGTGCCGCGCGTGTATTGCGCGTACGTGCTCAGTTGCGGCGTCAGCTCGACCGAGAAGTTCAGGCTCGGCGTGAGGAAGGTGTCCTTGTCTTCGCGGATTTCATTGGCGGCGCCGGGCACGGCGATGACGTAGTTTTGCAGGTTTTGCGGCGTGAGCTTGCGGCGCTCGGCGCGCAGACCGGGCGTCAACGTGGCCTGGTGGCCGGCCAGGTCGAAGCCGAACTCGCCGCGCACGTAGGCGGCCAGCTTGTCGGTGTCCGTGTCCGCCATGCGGTTTTTCATCGTGATCTGGTGGGCGCCGGTGCGTACCACCGTGCGGTTCTCGAGCCACGGGCGGCGGCTTTCGACCTCTTCGTACAGCACGCCGTAACCGAGCACCGTGGACGGGTTCAACTGCTTGACGGCGTCGAACGAGACGCCTTTGCTGTCGTTGAAGTAGCCGGTGGTGATGTTGCGGATGTAGGGCTGGCCGCCGCTGACATAGTCTGCGCTGGTGTCGTCCTCGACCGAGGCGGTCTGTTTGTAGAGCCGGGTTTCGAGCTTGTCGAACAGCAGGCCGTTGGCCGGCGTGTAGCGGTGCTCGACGCTGTAGCGCGTGCGCTCGGTGTTGGAGTTTTGCGTCGCGCCGGCGGGATACAGCGCGCCGGCCTTGTTGTTGTAGACGCGGTCGTGCTCGGCCTGGTAGTGGTCGATGGTGAAGCGCAGTTCCTGGTCGCGGGTCAGCTTCCAGTTGAGTTTAGCCAGCAAGGCGTCCGACGACCAGTCGTCCGGGTTGGGGACGGCGTCGCCTTCGGTCTTGATTTCGGCGCCGTCGCGGTGCACGGCGACGATCAGGGCTTGCAGGTTGTCGCCCAGCGCGGCGGCGGCCGTGATGGCGTGCACGCGCGACGCCTGTTCGGACGCGTAGCCGAACTTGTAGTCGGCGTAGAGCTTGCGGGTGCCGTCCAGGTACATTTCCGGTGATTTGGTGACGAACGAAACCGCTCCGCCCAGGCCGGGCGTGCCGCCGCCGGCCGGACTGGCGCCCGATCCGATGCTGACGTAGTGGAAGGTTTCCGGGTCGGTGTAGTCGCGGCCGATGCCGAACGAATTCATCGACGTGCTTTCCGGGCGTGGCGCGGCGTCCGGCAGCGAGATGCCGTCGACTTCGAGACTGACGCGGTTGCCTTCGACGCCGCGAATGTTGATGCCGGTGTTGCCGGCGCTGTCCCAGACGTTGGCGCCGCCGCTGGCTGCCGCCGGCACGCTGATCAGCGGCGAGTAGCGCGCGATCTTGGCCATGTCGATGGCGTTGTTTTGTTCCAGTTGCTCGGCTTTGATGACGGTTGTGGTGCCGTTGCGGGTGGAGGCGGCTTCGTCGCGCTTGGCCTGGACGACGATTTCGCCCAAGGCCGGGGCGCTAGCGGCGGCGGCGGCTTGAGCCTCGGCTTGCTGGGCGTGGGCCGGCAGCATGGCGGCAGCCATCAGGGCGATCATTGCGGAGTGCACGGCGACGCCCATCGGGCGTGGCCGCAGCATGTGCGGGTGGGAAGGCGCGGCCGGATGCCGGGCGCCCATGGTGGTGGCAGCCATAGAGTTCCAAGAGAGAGTTGTGGACGGCTGGCTCTCGGACCTACGGCGATTGCTGGCAAAAACGCATACTAACAATAATGATTCTCATTTACAAGTGGTGAACGTGTAAAGATTGATTATTGTCAAAGCGCCTATCGCGGGTAACGGTTGAAAATTTTTTCCAGCGGCTCGGCGTTTATTTCGGGCCGCTGGCCTGGGTTGCGTTGGCCTTCTTTTCGCTTTCCATGTGGTTGTTTTTAACGCGGACGTAGTGCTCGGCGGAGTATTTCAGGTAGGCGATTTCCTCTGCGCTCAAGGCTCTGACCTTTTTTACCGGTCGGCCGACGTACAGGTTGCCGCTTTCCAGCACCTTGCCCGGCGAGACGAGGCTGCCGGCGCCGATCATGACGCGGTCTTGCACCACGACGTCGTCCATGAGGATGGAGCCCATGCCGATCAGGCATTCGTTGCCGATGGTGCAGCCGTGCAGCAGTACCGAGTGGCCGATCGTGACGTAGTCGCCGATGACCAGCGGCGAGCCGTCCGGTTTGCCCGGGTGCCTGTGGGCGACGTGGCCCATCGCGAAGTCCTGCACGTTGCTGCACTCGCCGATGACGATGCGGTTGACATCGCCACGCAGCACGGTGTTGCACCAGATCGAGCTGTCGCGGCCGATGCGGACGTCGCCGATCACTTGCGCGGAAGCGTGCAGGTAGATGTTGTCGCCGAGGACGGGGCTGGTGTCGAGGTACGGGGAAATAGGCATGGGATTCCGGAAAAGTCAGTTGGAGGAATAGGTGCTGTCGCCGTACGGGGCGGCGACGAACTGCGGCAGCGCTTCGGCGCGGCGCGACAGCTCGTCCAGCATGGGATAATTTTCGGCGGCCACCAGCTCGGGCAGCATTTGCCGCATGAAGTGCCAGGTGACGGCGGTCATGACCGCGCCGTGCTCGGTGCCCGGGCCGTCGACAATCATCGGCCGCGGCCGGTGCTCGGCTTCCAGCGCGTCGAAGGCCGACAGCATTTGCAGGGTCACGCGTTCGACCCACGGCTGGTGCAGCTTTTCGGCCGGACGCACGTTGCGTTCGTAGACGATCTGCACGCATTTGTCGCAGGCGGCCAGCGCCAGCCCGAGCACGCGCAGCGAGCGCAGCAACGCGGCCGGTTCGGACGGCGTCAGGCGCCGCTCGGGGGTGGCCAGCGTTTCGGCGTATTGCAGTATCAACGTCGAGTCCATCAGCACGGTGCCGTCGCCGGTCACCAAGGTCGGCGCCTTGACCACCGGATTGATCTGGCGGAACTGGTCGAAGGTGCGGAACACCGACAACGACTGGTGTTCGAACGGTACGCCCAATAATTGCAGCGACACGGCAACGCGGCGGACATAGGGTGAGTCGAGCATGCCGATCAATTTCATTTTTTCTCCGTGGTTTCGAGTGGAAGGCCGAGCGCGAACTCGGCGGCCTTGCGGGCGTGGATGGCGGTGGTGTCGAACAGCGGCACGGCCGCGTCGGACTCGGCGATCAGCAGCGAGATCTCCGTGCAGCCGAGAATGATGGCTTGCGCGCCCCGCTCCACCAGCGTGGCGATGATGCGGCGATAGTCGTCGCGCGAGGCGTCGACGAGTTCGCCGAGGCACAGTTCCTCGTAGATGACGCGGTGGACGATGTCGCGCTCGGCCGGCTCGGGGACGATCACGTCGAGGCCGTGCAGCTCGCGCAGCCGGTCCTTGTAGAACGCCTGCTCCATCGTGAAGCGTGTGCCGAGCAGGCCGATCCTGGTGTGGCCGGCGGCCTTGATGACGCCAGCCGTGGAGTCGGCAATGTGGAACAGCGGGATGCCTGCCGCCGCCTCGATGGCCGGTGCGACCTTGTGCATGGTGTTGGTGCACAGAACGATGAAGTCGGCGCCGGCCGCTTGCAGCGAACGGGCGGCCCCGGCCAGCAGCGCGCCGGCAGCGTCCCAGTCGCCGGCCCGCTGCAACAGTTCGACGTCATGGAAGTCGACGCTGACCAGCACCACCTTGGCCGAGTGCAACCCACCCAGGTGCTGCTTGACCGTTTGATTCACATGCCGGTAGTACGGCACCGTCGATTCCCAGCTCATGCCGCCAATCAATCCGATGGTCTTCATTCGATGCGTCCTGGAATGAAACTGACGAAGGCGAATTCGGCCTCGAAGCCGGCCTCCTTGGGGCTGCAGGCATACAGGCCGCAGGCGACCGCGTCGGCGGCGGCGCGCTCGTGCAGGTGGGCCATGCGGAGTTGCGTCCATTGCTCGCCGTCGAGCGACGATTCGACGATGCAGTCGTGGGCCTCGGCGCGCACGCGCAGCCAGACGGTGTCGATGTGCTTGGCCAGCGGCTGGGTCGACCAGTCGGAATAATGGCCGTTGGTGACAACGACGCCGAGACGGTTGTCGCCGTCCGGTTCGAATTCGACCGAGGTCTTGAGCCAGCAGCCGGACGACAGGCGCACCATCAGACCGGCCTGGTCGTACTGGTGCGCCGGACGCGACGTGACCTTGGTCGTCAGTACGAAGTCGCCCTCGGCCCGCAGGTGCAGGAAGTGGCCGTTGTCGACCTGGAAGCCGTAATGCGTGCGCTGCCAGAAGTCGGTCGCAGCGTCGGTGTGGATGCGCAGGCGGTTGGCGGCGTAGTCGACCTGCCAGTGCGCCGGCTCGCAATGCCATTGCAGCCTTGGGCTGAGCATGGTGTCGGCGAAGGTTTCGTGCAGCGGGGTGTCACTCATCCGGTCTCCTTGTCTTTTGGAGGCCGTGCGTAGCCTCCCGCGCCCATTTTAAATTAACTTAGCGACAACAGGCGCGGAATGTCATTAACCCTGCAACAGCACCACGGCGCCGCGCGAGATGACCCGCGCCACCGTGCGCGCGTCCCAGTTCGTCAGCCGGATGCAGCCGTGCGACTGGGTCTTGCCGATCTTGCCCGGCTCCGGCGTGCCGTGGATGCCGTAGTGCGGCTTGCTCAGTTGAATCCAGACCGCGCCGACCGGATTGTTGGGCCCGGCCGGGATGCGGGCGCCGGTGTCGCCGGCCTTGGCGTCCCAGAACAGTTTGGGGTTGTAGCGGTATTCCGGGTTGAGCGCCACGCCGCGCACTTCCCAGCGCCCTTGCGGCAGCGGATCGTGGGCGCTGCCCGTGCTGGCCGGGAATTGGGCGATCGGCATGCCGCCGGCGTCCAGCAACGTCAAAGTGCCGTCGCTGGCGTCGACCAGGATCGACGTGGCCTTGGGCAGCGGCTTGGCCGACGCCACGTTGGGCACCAGCAGTTGCTCGCCGGCGCGGCCGAACGATTTGCCGGGATTGAGGCGGCGCAGCAGCTCGGGGCTGCTGTGGAATTTTTCGCCCAAGGCCTCGGCCATGTTCGCGTATCCCAACGCCGGCAGCTTGGCCTTGTCGGCCATCGTGGCAGGCAGCGGCCGGTAGGGACCGGCCGCGTCCTCGGCGGTAACGGTGTAGACGTCGAGCACGGGCGCGGTGTCGGCCGACAGCACGGCCCAGGTCGCCGGGTCGAGCACGCCGGTCAGCGGCAGCTGGTGCAGCTTCTGGAAGCCGGTGACGGCCTTGCGCAGGTTGCTGCCCCTGGCGCCGTCGATCTCGCCGGACGAAAAATGGGCACGGTCGAGCAGCACCTGCGCGCGCAGCAGGTCGTGGCCGCCGGCGGCGGGGTTGGCCGGGCTTGCCGGTGGCGCGGATGCGGCGGGTGTGGCGGGTGTCGCAGGTTTGGCGGCGGCGGCGCCGGCCAGCGCCAGCGCGATGGTTAACAACAGCGTTTTCAACAAATCAGGCCTGGGGACGGTTGATAGCCGCTTCGATGCGGTCGCTATCGGCAAAAAACAGGCCGGCGGGGCGCAGGTCGCGCACGCCGAAGGAGATGTGGTGGAGCATGTGGGTAGTCAATTCCGATGGTGGCGGTGAGGGACCCGGATTCTACCAAATCGGCCGCTCACTTCGCGCTTAATTCTGCTTGCGGTATTTCTGCATCACATAGCCGAGCCGATGGCGGTTGACATCCAACCAGGTCCACAGCGCTTCGACCTGGACCGGGTGGGCGCGGTAGAAGGTGTCGTTGAAGGCGAGCCAGACGCGCGTGTTGATCAATGGCTGCGGCAGTTGCACGAAAGCGCCCTTGTAGCGCGCCAGCGTGGCCTTCAGGTGCTCCGGCGAGACGGCCGCGACGACCACGCCGTCGACGCGCCCGAGCCGCAATTTCTCGAGATTGCGGTCGAGGTCGCGCCCGCCGTCGTCGATCGTCAGGCCGGCGTCGCGCAGGCGGGGCGAGTAGCTTTGGCCCTGCGCCGCGCCAAGCAGCTTGCCTTTGAAATATTGCATCGGCTGTGTGTTGGCCGGCAGCTTGTCGCTGGCGCGCACCAGCACGATCAGGGCGTTGTGCATGGCGCGGTCGAGGTCGATGTTGCCGGCCTTGTCGCGCGGTAGCGCTATCTCGGGCGGGTAAGACGGTAATTCACCCATCGGCGACATGTCGATGTCGCCGGTGGCCAGGGCCACGCGCAAGCGGGCGATCGGCAGGCGCACCCAGACCGGCGGGCAGCCGAAGCCGGCGCCCAGCACGGCGTCGTGCATCAGGTCGACGGCGGCCCCGGGCGGGTCCGGCACTTCGGCGCCCTCGCCCAGCCAGTATGGCGGACGGTGCTGGTCCATGTAGCCGACCCGCACCGGGATGCAGGCCGCTTCGGCGGCCAGGTGCGGCATCAGCACCGCTGCCAGTGCCAGGAAAAGTAAGCGCATAGGGGAAACGGCGGGCGGCGCCGAACTGACGGACAAGCGCCGATTATAAGCGCTGCGGCCGTGTCGGCCGGGCTGACTTGGGCCGATCGGCCCGGAGCGTCGCCGCCGCGCCACACGGGCGACGCGCCGGGAGCTGCCGGCGCCGGCACCGCCAGCATCGCGGCGGTGCCGGGTCCGCGCGTCAGTCGGCGCGCGATGCCAGCGCGGCGCGTGTGATACGGCTGGCCGGCAAGGCGCCGGTGACGAACTGGGCGGTGTCGATGTCGACCAGCGAGGCGCCCAGCCGCAGGCTGCCGTTGCTGTACTCGATGCCGCCCAGGTAGCGCGCGTTCGGCTTCAGGCCGGACCAGGTGTAACCGGCCGAGGCCGGGCGGTAGGCGAACACCGTCGCGGGCGCCAGCACCTTGAGCGCGCCGCTGCCGGTGGCGCCGGGGGCGACGATCCAGCTCGACAGCTTGGCGGTGGCGACGCCGCCGGCCGGTCCCCGGCCGACCACGCAGACGATGTACTCGCCCGGCTCGGGGTCGGTGGCGTCCAGTCCTTCTTCGGACGTGTAGGCGCGCACGCTGCCGGCGATCAGGTTGCCTTTGCCGTCAAGCAGCAGCAGGTCGAGGTCGTCCTGGTTGACACTGCTCGTGTCGGCGTCGTACAGCGCGAAGCGCGCGCCGAGCGTGCCGGGCGGGATCGTGAAGCGCTTGAAGCTGACGCTATCGCTGCCGCCGGCCGCGCATTCGGCCACGCCGTAGTCGGTGGCGTGGTTTTGGCGCACCGTGACGGTGTCCTTGAGCGCCTCGCGCAGCCCCGACGGCCTGGCCACGAGCTTGCCGCTGTAGCCGGTCTGCACGCGGAACGTCTTGTTGCCGGCCGTGCCTTCGGAGAAGTAATAGCCGGTGGCCGTGAACAGCGAGGTGCGCGCGGTCAGCGGGCTGCGCACGCGGTGGCTGCCGTCGCTCCACTCCAGGCTGCCGTACGACCAGACGTTGTTCTGGGCGTCGGCGCGGCGCAGCGTGACGGTGAAGTCGGCGCTGGCGCCGGGCTCCAGCGTGAGCGTGGCAGGGGCCACCGTCACCGTGTAGCCCGGCACGGCGGCGCTGGCGCGGTAGGTCGCGGCGGCGGCGCCGACGTTGGTCACGCGGCGCTTGATGGCGAGCGTGTCGGGCACGTTGGCGGCGGTGATCGAGGCCAGGTTGAGCTCGTAGTCGGCGATGGTGCCGAGTTCGGCGCACACGGACGCGGCGACGTTGGGCGAGCCGACCCCGCACAGGAAGCGCTGGTAGTCGGCCGCGCCGAGGTCGTAGACCAGGCCGGGATCGGCCGCGCTGGTGGGCCGCACGTTGCCGGCGCCGCGGCCGAAGGCGTTGGCGCTGTTGTTGTCGGCCGGCAGCGTGTCGGCGACGGTGGGGCCGGCGCTGGTCATCAACGCCGACTTGATGGCGGCCGGCGACCATGCCGGATGGCGCTGGCGCAGCAGCGCGGCCAGGCCGGCCACGTGCGGGGTGGCCATCGAGGTGCCGCTGGCGTAGGCCCAGGCGGTCTCTGTGACGGCGGCGCCGGCTTCGATGGCGTCGTGGCGATCGCGGTCGAGGTCGGGCGTGTAGCCGGCCAGCACGTTGACGCCGGGCGCGCTCAGGTCGGGCTTGAGGATGCTCGGCTGGGCCAGGTTGGGTCCGCGGCTGGAGAAGCCGGCCACCATCGGCGCCGGCTCGGGATTGGCGAACACGCCATAGGCGCTCAGGCCGATCTTGAGGCCGGGCGCAGCGGCCAGCGCGGCCTTGATGGCGGCGCCGTCCTTGAGCGTGACGTGGGCCGCCGGCAGCACGTGGGCGTCGACCGCGACGCCGGTGCCGTCGTCGATCAGGATCATGGCGGCGCCGCCGGCCTGCCGGACGGCGCGGCCCTTGTCGACGCGGGCGTTGGCGCCGCGCTGGCAGAGCACGACCTTGCCGGCCACCAGGGCCGGATCGAGCGCGCCGTTGACGCTGGCGCCGGCGGCGGCGCGGTCGGCCTCGGTGAAGCACTGGCGGCGGGCGTCGCGGTCGACCCCGGCCAGGTTGGCGTAGGCGATGGTGCCGGCGTTCTCGGCCAGGATGGCCGGCGCCGGCGCCAGTGCGGTCGCGTTGACGGAGGCGCCGACGTAGGTCTTGGCGCCAACGGTGACGGTGGCGCCGGCCAGGCGGTCGGTGCTCGAGGCGGCCACGGTGGTGAGCCATGGCGACGGGTGGTTGACGGCGTTGCCCGGCCCGGCGTTGCCGCCGGCGGCGGCGACGAACACGCCGGCGTTGGCGGCGCCAAGGAAAGCTTGCTCGACGATCTCGTCGACGGTGTCGGACGCGCCGCTGATCGAATAGCTCAGCACGTCGACGCCGTCAAACACCGCCTGTTCGATGGCGGCGGCCGAGCTCGACGAGGCGCAGCCGTTGCTGCCGACGAGGCCGTCTTCGGAGGCGACCCGCGTGAAGCAGACCTTGTAGGCGGCCACGCGCGCGCGCGGGGCCATGCCGGAGGTGGCGCCCAGCGCGACGCCGTTGATGCTGGCGGCCACGCCGGCGTTGCCGGCGGCGGTCGAGGCGGTGTGGGTGCCGTGGCCGCCGTGGCCGTACGGGCCGGCCAGCGAGTCGCGCGGCGAGTCGAATTCGGACTGGTGCATTTGCCAGCCCTGCGCCGGCAGGAAGTTATAGGCGCGCGCGCCGATCAGCTTGTTGTTGCAGGCGTCGGACCCGAACCCGACGCCCAGCTGGCAGAAGCCGCGCCAGCGGGCCGGCGGCGGACCGTAGGCCAGCGCGGCCGCCGGATCGCGGGTGGGTGCGCCGTTGGCGCCGACGCGGTCGGCAAAGGCCGGGTTCTCGGGCCACACGCCGGTGTCGATGACGCCGATGATGACGTCCTCGCCGGCGTGCTGCTTGCCGCCGAGCTGGCTCCACAGGCCGCCGGCCTGATCCAGGCCGAGGAAGCGCGGGGTGTCGTTGGTGGCCGGCTTGAAGTAGGCGTCCGGCTTGACCGAGAGCACGCCGGCCGTTTGCTTGAGCGCGAACGCCTCGGCGTCGGTCAGGCGGGCGGCAAAGCCGTTGAGGACGAGTTTGAAGTCGTGCAGCAGCGCGCCGGGCGGCAAGGCGGCGGTGACGCCATCCTGGCGTTGCCGCAAGTAACCGAGGTAGCGCTGCACGGCCACCGATTCTGGGTCGAGCAAGGTGCCGCGCGGCGGCTTGGTGGCGGCCAGGCCGGCGACGCCGCCGGTATAGGAGGCGGCCGGTTTGTCGCTGAGCTGGACGATGAAGGTGCGGCGCACGGGGTCGGCGGCATGGGCGGACGGCGCGGCCAGCGACAGCAAGGGCAGCAGCGGCAACATCAGCAGTGCGAGCGGGGACAGCGCGGGGACGCGGCGGGCGCGGTGGTGACGGTGGGTACGGGGGATCATGGGGTTTCCTGGTTGGGGTCAGAGCGCGGTGGCGCGGCGACGCGCGCGCCAGGACAGCAAGGCAAGGCCGGCGGCCAGCAGCGCGACGGCGGGCGGCTCGGGCACCACCGACAAGGCGATGTTGTCGACGGCGAACTGGGCCAGGTTGTAGCTGTCGGCGCCGTTGAGGCAGTTTTCGGCGGCGTCGAACACGCAGGCGCTGATGGTCAGGCTGCTCAATTGCGCGCCGCGGAAGGCGTCGTCGAGCTGCCAGGTGCCGAATATAAAGTTACCGTCCAAGAATTGTCCCGGCAAGTCCATGGCGCGGGTGATGGTGGCCGTCGAGCCGGACACCGTGGCGCTGAGCACCAGCATGCCGTAGCTGGCGTTGGCCATGTCGAAGCCGGGCGCGACAAACGCGAAGTCGAGCGCGCCGAGCGAGAAGGCCTGGTGGTCCTCGCGGGCCAGCGTCAGCGAACTGTCGTTGAGGCCGGCGTAGTAATGGGTCTGGTTGAAGAAACTGCCCGGGCAGGCCACCAGGTAGCAGGCCAGCCGGTCGGAATGGTCGATGATGGCGCCGGCCAGGCCGGGCGTGTAGTCGGGCTGGCTTTGCGCGTAGACGCTGTCGGCCACTGTGGCGACATAGCCGGCGGCCAGGAACTGGTCGTGGCCGGCGTAGAGGGTGTCGCCCGCCGCGAGCGCGTCGCTGGCGACGTTGGTGTGCGACTCGAAATCGATCGTGACGGCGCTGGCGGCCGGGGACGCCAGCAAGACGCCACAGGCCAGCAAGGCGCCAACGCCGGCGCCGACGGCACGCCGGGTCAGCCGGGTCAGCAGGCTGCCCCGCAGGGATAGGTAAGACAGGTTCATTGCGCAGTTCTCCTTAAAGTGAAGGTATCTTTCCGACAATTAAATTGCATCCAAATGATAGCGTTAACAAAATACTTTAGGTTAAAACTATGCCATTCTAAATTCGTTCATCAATAAATTCCTCAGAATATTGTTTCCATTACACTATGAGAAAAATACCAGGCGACTGCGAACATTCGTTGTTTTTTGGGCGATTTATCGGGAAAAAGCCTGAATTTTCCGAAGGAAATTTATGTTCTGCTGTGGAATTAACTGCAACCCATGTTGCCGCGCTCGCCTGCGGAATAGAAAACCGCCATGGTGGATATTCCAGCCATGAATAGCGTTCCGGTCACTTTTTGATAGCGCTAACAAACGCTAGCAACAGTGCTGCGCGAGGCTGACGGGATCAATCGACGGGTTTGGGAGCGCTGGTCAGCGGCACTGACGGGGCGGCTTGGCCCTTGCCGACGATCTGGATGAAGATTTCGTTTTGCTTGATCATGCTGAGCTCGTAGCGCGCGCGTTCCTCGACGGCGCCGGTGCCGTCCTTCAGGTCGCGCACTTCGGAGTCGAGCTTGGCGTTGCGGGCCAGCAGTTCGGCGTTCTTCTTGTGGGCGGTGCCGACCTGGGCTTCGAGATCGGCCACGCGCAGCCAGCCGCCCTTCCCCAGCCAGAGCGGGTACTGTATCAGCAGCAGCAACACTGCCAGGGCGAGGGTGATCAGGCGCATGGTCGATTCGGGTTCGAACGCGGCCGCCGGACGCCGGCGGCCGCTTGCTACATTACTTCAGATTATAGAACGCGTCGCGGCCAGGGTAGGAAGCGATGTCGCCCAGGTCTTCCTCGATGCGCAGCAGCTGGTTGTATTTCGCCATGCGGTCCGAACGCGACATCGAGCCGGTCTTGATCTGCAGCGCGTTCAGGCCGACGGCGATGTCGGCGATGGTCGAGTCCTCGGTCTCGCCCGAACGGTGCGAGATGACGGCCGTGTAGCCGGCGCGCTTGGCCATTTCAATGGCGGCGAAGGTTTCGGTCAAGGTGCCGATCTGGTTGATCTTGATCAGGATCGAGTTGGCGATGCCTTTCGAGATGCCTTCCTTGAGGATCTTGGTGTTGGTGACGTACAGGTCGTCGCCCACCAGCTGGATTTTCTTGCCCAGTTCCTTGGTCAGGATGGCCCAGCCGTCCCAGTCGCCTTCGTGCATCGCGTCTTCGATCGAGATGATCGGGTACTTGTCGCACCAGGTCGCCAGCAGGTTGGTGAACTCGGTGGCCGTCAGCGACAGGCCCTCGCCTTCCAGTTCGTACTTGCCGTTCTTGTAGAACTCGGAGGCGGCGCAGTCCAGGCCCAGCGCGATCTGGGTGCCCGGCTCGTAGCCGGCTTCCTCGATGGCCTGGATGATCAGCTTGATCGCTTCCTCATGGTTGGCCAAGGATGGCGCGAAACCGCCTTCGTCGCCGACGGCCGTGCTCAGGCCCTTCTTGTGCAGGATCTTTTTCAAGGTGTGGAACACCTCGGCGCCGTAGCGCACGGCTTCCTTGAACGACGGGGCGCCGACCGGGATGATCATGAATTCCTGGATGTCCAGGTTGTTGTCGGCGTGGGCGCCGCCGTTGATGACGTTCATCATCGGCACCGGCAGTTGCATCGCGCCCGAGCCGCCGAAGTAGCGGTACAGCGGCAGGCCGGCTTCTTCCGCGGCGGCCTTGGCCACGGCCATCGACACGGCCAGCATGGCGTTGGCGCCCAGGCGGCCTTTGTTTTCGGTGCCGTCCAGATCGATCAGGGTGCGGTCCAGGAAGGCTTGCTCATTGGCGTCGAGGCCCATGATCGCTTCCGAGATTTCGGTGTTGATATTTTCGCAGGCTTGCAGCACGCCCTTGCCGAAGTAACGCTTCGGATCGCCGTCGCGCAGTTCGATCGCTTCGCGCGAACCGGTCGAGGCGCCCGATGGCACGGCGGCGCGGCCCATGACGCCCGATTCGAGCAGGACGTCGCATTCGACGGTCGGATTGCCGCGCGAATCGATAATTTCACGGCCGATAATATCAACAATAGCACTCATGTCATTCTCCAAAGTTAGACGAAAACGTGTTTGCCCATCGTGTGTTGCATGATGGACAATTTAAGGATAACGGGAATATAACCCGGCACAGCTGTGTTTGCCAACGCGCGCCGGGTTTTTGCCTGCGATTGCTAGTTGAAGCTGTTTTCCAGGAAACCAGCTTTTTTGGTGATGCGGTCCAGCTCGATCAGGGTCGACAGCAGTTCCTTCATGCGGCCCAGCGGCACGGCGTTGGGGCCATCCGACAGCGCCTCCGCCGGGTTCGGGTGGGTTTCCATGAACAGGCCGGCCACGCCGACGGCGACGGCCGCGCGCGACAGCACCGGCACCATTTCGCGCATGCCGCCCGACGAGGTACCGTTACCACCCGGCAATTGCACCGAGTGGGTGGCGTCGAACACGACCGGGCAGTTCGATTCGCGCATGATGGCCAGCGAGCGCATGTCGGACACCAGGTTGTTGTAGCCGAACGAGGCGCCGCGTTCGCATGCCATGAAGACGTCGTCCGGCAAGCCCTTGGCCTTGGCGGCCGCGCGGGCTTTGTCGATGACGTTTTTCATGTCGTGCGGAGCCAGGAACTGGCCCTTCTTGATGTTCACCGGCAGGCCGGACTGCGCGCAGGCCGTGATGAAATCGGTCTGGCGGCACAGGAAGGCCGGTGTCTGCAACACGTCGACGACGGCCGATACTTCGGCGATCTCGTCGATCGAGTGGACGTCGGTCAGGACCGGCACGCCGAGCTCGCGCTTGACGTCGCCGAGGATCTCGAGGCCCTTGTCACGGCCGGGACCGCGATAGGACGTGCCCGACGAACGGTTGGCCTTGTCGAACGACGACTTGTAGATGAACGGAATGCCCAGCGCGGCCGTCATTTCCTTCAACGCGCCGGCGGTGTCGAACGCCATCTGGCGCGATTCGATCACGCAGGTGCCTGCGATCAGGAAGAACGGCTGGTCGAGGCCGGCTTCGAATCCACAGAGTTTCATGCCGCATCTCCTTGCAAAGCAGGCGATTCAGAGACGGCGTGCGGGCGGTTGCCGCCCGCGGCTTTGTGGGCCAGTGCCGCCTTGATGTAGGACGTGAACAGCGGATGGCCGTCACGCGGGGTCGATTTGAATTCCGGGTGGTACTGCACGCCCATGTACCACGGGTGCGAATTGTCGCCGGTACGCGGCAGTTCCATGATTTCGCACAGGTCTTCGGTTGGCGTGCGGGCCGCCACCACCAGGCCGGCCGCTTCGACGCGTGGCAGGTAGTGGTTGTTGGCCTCGTAGCGGTGACGGTGGCGCTCGGTCACGACCGGGCCGTAGATTTCCGCCGCCAGGGTGCCCGGCTTGATCGCGCAGGTTTGCGCGCCCAGGCGCATGGTGCCGCCCAGGTCGGAGTTGGCGTCGCGCGTTTCGACCTTGCCGTCCTGGCCCTGCCACTGGTCGATCAGGGCGACCACCGGTTGCGAGGTTTCCAGGTCGAACTCGGTCGAGTTGGCGGTGGTCAGGCCGGCCATGTGGCGCGCGTATTCGATCAGCGCGACCTGCATGCCCAGGCAGATGCCCAGGTACGGGATCTTGTTTTCGCGGGCGAACTGGGCCGCCATGATCTTGCCTTCGACGCCGCGCTTGCCGAAACCGCCCGGCACCAGGATGGCGTCGTACTTGGCCAGCGCGGAGCAGCCGGTCGTTTCGATCTCTTCCGAATCGATGTACTCGATGTTGACCTTCGATTCGTTGTGGATGCCGGCGTGGCGCAGCGCCTCGGTCAGCGACTTGTACGACTCGGTCAGATCGACGTACTTGCCGACCATGCCGATCGACACTTCGCTCTTCGGATGCTCGAGCGTGTAGATCAGGCGGCTCCAGACCGACAGGTCGGCCGGCGGCGGGTTGATGTCGAGCGCCTCGCAGATGATGGCGTCGAGGCCCTGGTCGTGCAGCATCTGCGGCACTTTGTAGATGGTGTCGACGTCCCACACGGAGATGACGGCCTGCTCTTCGATGTTCGAGAACAGCGAGATCTTGGCGCGTTCGTCGTCCGGGATCGGGCGGTCGGCGCGGCACAGCAGCGCGTTCGGCGAAATGCCGATCTCGCGCAGCTTCTGCACCGAGTGCTGGGTTGGCTTGGTTTTCAGTTCGCCGGCCGAGGCGATGTACGGCACCAGCGTCAGGTGGACGAAGGCGGTGTTCTTGCGGCCGGCGCGCAGGCTCAGCTGACGGGCGGCCTCGAGGAACGGCAGCGACTCGATGTCGCCGACGGTGCCGCCGATTTCGCACAGCGCCACGTCGTAGCCTTCGGCGCCGCGACGGATGTAGTCCTGGATTTCGTTGGTGATGTGCGGAATGACCTGCACGGTCTTGCCCAGGTATTCGCCGCGGCGTTCCTTGCGGATCACCGATTCGTAGATCTGGCCGGTGGTGAAGTTGTTCACCTTTTTCATGCGGGTCGAGATGAAGCGCTCGTAGTGGCCGAGGTCGAGATCGGTCTCGGCACCGTCGTCGGTGACGAACACTTCACCGTGCTGCATGGGGCTCATCGTGCCAGGGTCGACGTTGATGTAGGGGTCGAGCTTGAGCATGGTGACTTTGAGGCCGCGCGATTCGAGGATCGCGGCGAGGGAGGCGGCGGCAATCCCTTTACCAAGGGAAGACACGACGCCACCGGTGACGAAGACAAATTTGGTCATTGCAGATAGTGCCGAACGGCACGTGCGGGAAATTGAAATTATACCCTAAAACCGCTATTTCTTCAGCATCGCCCCGGGAAAAATCGGCTATGGCAGGGAAAACCGCTGTTGATTAATCGATAAAAATGGCCCATTTGGCAATCGATCCGACTGTGTCTCAGCGTACAGACCAGCTCCCGCGAGAAAGTCAGAATGGCAACTCATTCTTAGAGGAGAACATCATGAGCTACACAGAACGCGATGCTTACGGTATGTATGTCGACAACGGCAACAAGGGTCCAGGTCCAGAACTGATGGGCGCGGACACGCTGATCGGCGACCACGTTCACAATCTGAAGAACGAACACCTGGGCGAGATCAAGGAAATCATGCTCGACATGCGCACCGGCAAAATCGCCTACGCGGTCATGTCGTCGGGCGGCATCCTGAGCATCGGCGAAAAGCTGTTTGCCGTGCCGTGGGAAGCGCTGACCTTGGACACGGTCAACAAACGCTTCACCTTGAACATCGACAAGGAACGCATCGACAACGCGCCCGGCTTCGACACCGACCACTGGCCAAACATGGCCAACCAGACTTGGGCCAGCCAGATCCACAGCTATTACGGCACCCGCTACGACAACCTCGACAGCGGTCCGCTGTGATGTCGGCCGCCCTGCTGCTGGCCGGCGCGGCCGCACTGACCGCGACGTTAATGGTGCGCATCGCCCGCCGGCGCCAAGCGGCGGCGCGGCCCCGGGCCGGCGTCCCGGTGACGCTGGCAAGCTGGTCCGACGACCAGAAATATCAGTTGGCGGCGCATCTGCGGCGCGCAAAGCGATGACTTTGGCGGGATAGCCACCGCCCTGCTCATCGTTGCAGTACGGCTTCGGCCGCCCGTTTGCGCGGGCGGCCGAAGTCTTTTCAGTGGATGTCGTCCAGCTCATCATAATCCCGCCGGCTTTTCGGCACGCGGCGCTCCAGTGTGTTTCGCGACTGCAAATCGACGTGTTCGATCAGGACCAACGCGGCATTCAGCGCATTGCTCATCGTTTTCGCGGCGTTCGCCATGGCTTCGACCGGTGTCGGCGGCGCAGTGGCGGCACGCTTTTGCAGGCGGGCGCGTAGTTGTGCCGCACACACCCAATTCTTTTCCCCTGGGAAGCGTATCCACAGATCCCGCCAGGCATTGCGGCCATCGCCGGCGACGGCCTGCGTCATCTGATGCGGCGATACGGGCTCCCCTTCGTACATCAAGTCGTCGCCCATCACTTCGGCGCTGTACCAGCGTTCGTCATATTGCATGCGAACGCGCGTGCGCTCAGGCAAAAATAACAGTTTCCACTGATAGCCGCGCACGGGCTGCGCGGCGGTTTGCTCGTGTTTGATCCACAACTTGACGGCCGCCACGAGCGCCTCGGTCACCGATAAAGCGCTACCGCTTTTGCGCAGGAATTCCTGAAGCTGGAGTTCAGTAGCCGGCGGTAGTAAACGAGTCTGTGCGGGGTTCATACTCTTTCTCCTTGCGGTTACTGTCGGTTGTTGTCTCTTCCTGTCTCTTTAGACCGCGAGACCGGACTGGAGTTCAAAAACGACGAAAAGAGACAGAAACCGACAGCCAAAAGAGTACGGTTCCCGCACGGAGTGGCCGGAGCTCTCCACCCACACACACTTGCGGAACCGCCGGCAAGCGCATGCGCAATCCACATTCTTGCCCGGCGGTTTACGGGGCGGCTGGCACTACGACCTCAGCAAAAATCGCGGCTGATGGTCGGCAGGCGGCCCAGCAGGTGCGACATGTCGACCAGCCGCTTGGCCACCAGGTGGCGCACGATGCCGTCCTGCTGCCACACGCCGTACACGCCCAGCAGCGGCGCGCTCAGCACCTCGCGGCGCTGCTCCTCGACCAGCTTGGGCCAGACGATGACGTTGACGTTGCCGGTCTCGTCCTCAATGGTCAGGAACAGCACGCCCTTGGCCGTGCCGGGACGCTGCCGCA
This sequence comes from Duganella sp. AC917, assembly GCF_979258245.1. NCBI lineage: Bacteria > Pseudomonadati > Pseudomonadota > Betaproteobacteria > Burkholderiales > Oxalobacteraceae > Duganella > Duganella sp. AC917. Next base: position 126,246 of record NZ_OZ409848.1, on the reverse strand, counting down.
CCGTCACCATGCCGCAGGCGCGCGCCAGCATGCCGTTGGTGTAGGTGTTCAACGTGGCAGCCGGCAGGAAGCGGTGCTCGAGCAGCTTGGCGCGCAGCAGCGCCAGCGGATGCCGGCCCAGCGTGAGACCGTGCGAGCGGTAGTCGCCGAGGATTTCCTCGCCCTCGGTCGGCGGCGTCAGCAACGGCGCTTCCTCGTCCGGCGCGGTCGGGCGCAGCAGGTCCTTGTCCGGCGCGGCGCCGACCGCCTGCCATAGCGCCTGCCGGCGATTGCCGGCCAGATTGGCCAGCGCGTTGCCGGCGGCCAGCACTTGCAGGTCATGGCGGTCGAGGTCGGCACGCCGCGCCAGATCGGCGACGCTGGCGAACGGCGCGACGGCGCGCGCCGCTTCGATGCGTGCGGCGGCGCCGTCGCGCATGCCTTTCATCATCGACAGGCCGAGCCGCACCGCCGGCTGGCCGAGCTTGCCCACCGGCTCCTCCAGCGACGAATCCCAGCCGCTGACGGTGACGTCGATCTCGCGCACCACCACGCCGTGGCGCTTGGCGTCCTGCACCAGTTGCGACGGACTGTAGAACCCCATCGGCTGGCTGTTGAGCAAGGCGCACAGGAAGGCGGCCGGTTCATGACATTTGAGCCACGAGCTGGCGTAGGTCAGCAGCGCGAAACTGGCCGCGTGCGATTCGGGAAAGCCGTATTCGCCGAAGCCCTGGATTTGCCGGAAGATCGATTCGGCGAACTCGGGCTCGTAGCCGCGCTCGGTCATGCCTTCGACGATGCGGGCGTGGTATTTGTCGACGCCGCCCTTGCGCTTCCAGGCCGCCATCGCGCGCCGCAATTGATCGGCCTCGCCCTCGCTGAAGCCGGCGGCGATGACGGCGATCTGCATCACCTGCTCCTGGAAGATCGGCACGCCCAAGGTGCGGCCGAGCGCTTCCTCCAGCCCGGCCGGATACTGGACCAGCCGCTTGTCCTGGCGCCGCTGCAGATACGGATGCACCATGCCGCCCTGGATCGGTCCCGGCCGCACCAGCGCCACTTCGATGACCAGGTCGTAGAACACTTGCGGCCGCAGCCGTGGCAGCATGCTCATCTGGGCGCGCGACTCGATCTGGAACACGCCGATGGTGTCGGCCTGGCACATCATCGCGTAGGTGGGCTTGTCCTCGGACGGAATGTCCTGCATGCGGAACGGTGCGCCACGGCGCTGGCCGACCATGTCGAGCGCGCGCCGCAGCGCCGACAACATGCCCAGCGCCAGCACATCGACCTTCATCAAGCCCAGTTCCTCGAGGTCATCCTTGTCCCACTGGATCACGCAGCGCCCTTCCATCGTGGCCGCCTCGATCGGCACCAGCCGCGACAACTTCTCGTGCGAGATCACGAAGCCACCAGGGTGCTGCGACAGGTGGCGCGGAAAGCCCAGCAACATCATCGCCAACGTCGCCCATTGCTGCGCCAGTTGCGAGTCCGGGTCCAGTCCGCACTCGGCCAGACGCCCGACCAGGTCGTGCCGGCTGTCGAACCAATGGTGCGACTTGGCGACCTTTTCGACGATGGCCAGGTCGACGCCAAGCGCCTTGCCGCTGTCGCGCAGTGCGCTCTTGGGCCGGTAGCTGATGACGACCGCAGCCAGCGCGGCGCGGTCGGCGCCGTATTTCTTGTAGATGTACTGGATCACCTCCTCGCGCCGCTGGTGCTCGAAGTCGACGTCGATATCGGGCGGCTCGTTGCGCTCGCGCGAAATGAAACGCCCGGTCAGCATGTTGCTGCGCTCGGGATCGACTTCGGTCACGCCGAGGCAGAAACACACCACCGAGTTGGCCGCCGAACCGCGTCCCTGGCACAGGATGCCCTGGCCGCGGGCAAAACGCACGATGTCGTAGACGGTCAGGAAATACGGCTCGTATTCGAGCTCGGCGATGAGTTCAAGCTCGCTCTCGATCTGGGCCCGCACCCTGGCCGACACACCGGCCGGAAAGCGCCGGTCCGCGCCCAGATAGACCTCCTGGCGCAGATAGCTGGCCGGCGTATGGCCGGCCGGCACCAGTTCGCGCGGATACTCGTAGCGCAGTTCGGTCAGCTTGAAGGTGCACTCCTGCATGATGCGCAGGGTTTCGAACAGCGCCGACGGCGGATACAGGTTCGCCAGCCGCAGGCGCGGTCGCAGATGCTGCTCGGCATTCTGCGCCAGCGCGTAGCCGCACTCCCCGACCGGTTTGCCTACCCGCACCGCCGTCAAGGTGTCGTGCAGCGGCTTGCGCGAGCGCACGTGCATGCACACCTGCCCCAGCGCCACCACCGCCATGCCGTGCTGCAAGGCCACCTCGTCGATGCTGAGGCGGTGCGCTTCGTCGAAGGCGCGCTGCAGCAGGGTCAGCCCCATCCACGCGCGCCCGGGAAAGGTCGCCTCCATCCACGCCGCCTGCGCGTGCAGCCGGTCGACATCGTCCGGCTGGTGCGCCGGATAGTGCGGCAACAGTATCATCAGGCAGTCCGGCAAGCCTTTCAAATGCGAGTAAGCCGGTGCCGGCGCGGCCAGGTCGGCCGGCGTGAGCAGATAGTCGCCCTTGGCCACGCGGTTGCGGGCGATCGTGATCAGCTCGCACAAATTGCCGTAGCCCTCGCGGTTTTTAGCCAGCGCAATGACCGACAGCGCCGCGCTGCCGTCCGGGTTTTTCAGGTGGAAATGGCTGCCGATGACCAGCGGCAGGCCGGCCTCCTTGGCCGCCGCGTGCGCGCGCACCACGCCGGCCAACGAGCACTCGTCGGTGATGGCCAAGCCGGCGTAATCGAGCTCGACGGCGCGCGCGACCAGCTCCTCGGGACGCGAGGCGCCCTGCAGGAAGGAAAAGTTACTCATGCAGAACAGCTCGGCGTAGGCCGGCAATCCTGGCGACGATGCTGGTGGTGACGGTAGCGGGCTCATGATGGATAACTGTATTTATGTACAGTATTTTACACCGTCACCGCACGGTATACTCAAGTCATGCTCATTCATCAACTTCTTTGCTTCGGCACCGCTCCCGGCGGCGGCAATGCCGCGCTCGTGGTCCAACACGACGATACTGACGCCGAGCAGCGCCAGCGCTTCGCCCGCGAGCGCGCCCTGCCCGCCTGCGTGTTCATCGACACCGCGCCCGACGGCGGCGTGGTTCTCGACTATTACTATCCGCACACGCGCAGCCCGCTGTGCCTGCACGCGACCCTGGCGGCGGCGCGCGTGCTACTGTCGCCGCAACGTCCGAGCTTGACCGTGCACACCGCCATGCGCGGCCAGCCGCTAACGCTCAAGTTGCCCGAGGATGGCGACGACATGTTCGTCGAACTTTCGCCGCAACCGGTCACGCAGCCGGCGATCGCCACCGACGTAGCGGCGCGCCTGCTGGCCGCGCCCGGGCTGGAATTGGCATCGGCGCCAGCCGTGGCGTCGGTCGGCAGCCCCAAATTGTTACTGGAGGTGGCCGACAGCGCCGCACTGCACGCGCTGCGTCCGGACTTGCAAGCCATCGCCGATTGGGGCCGCGAGCACCGCGTCAACGGCTGCTACGCTTGGTGCCGCCGGGCCGACGGCGCGCTCGAAGGCCGCAGCTTCAACCACCTCGATCCCGCGATGGAAGACGGCGCTACCGGCGTGGCCGCTGGCGCCCTCGCCGTCCACCTGGGCGCGGACGTGACCTTGTACCAGGGCGTGAATCTCGGCCAGCCGTGCCGCATCCGTGCAACTATCGGGGCGGGCAGAGGCGGCATGGTCCTGATCGGCGGCGCGACGCGCTCCGCCACCGGGGACAACCGATGAGCAAGTCCAGGCGCAAACGCAAATACAAGTACACACTGCTGCACAAACACGTCCCCAAGCCCGCGCGCATACGTAAACCGCCGATGTCGGACAGGGTGTTTCTCGCACTAGTTTTGCTGGTCCTGGCCACCATCTATTTAGCGTACACGGAGGTCTACCGTCCATTCATCGGGGGACCGAGACTGAACGAGCAAGCCGAGGGCGTCGCTTTTTATGCCACGTTCCGGGGTAGGAAGCCGATGCCGGCGGGAGCGCTGTCGCCGTCCATCCTGACACCCGAGTCGCGAGCCTGGGCAACCGCGCGCAAGCTCAGGCAAATGCCCGATGCAGCGGTTAGCCGCATGGTCCGCATGCCGCATAAAAGCCGCTTCGACCCGAACACACCGAATTATTACGCCGTGTTCAGGCGCCTCGATCCCGAGCCGGATCGCGTGCAGAACGAATGGGGCGGGACGATCCAGGTCTTCATCGGCGAACAAGGCGTGCTGGTCGCCTACGACGAGGTGCCGCGCCGCCTGTGCGAGCGCGATTTCGAGCCCCCGCCGTTCAAGTTCGGCTTCCAGTGCAACGGCAAGTTCCAGTACAGACATTAATCACATTCGCGTGACTCACTCCGTAGCACTACGTAGACGCGAACCCGGCCGGGACGCCGGTTGGCGCGTCAAAACAACACTAAATAGTGTTTAAACGCAAAATTGGCAGAAAACCCATATCAATATAAATTATTTGAATAAAATCAAATTTTTCATGGGAGCCTCAACGTGCCAGCCAACACCACCTTACGCAACGCCGTCCTGTTCACCCTCTACGGCGCCGCCGCGCTGACCCTGAGCCCCGCCGCCCACGCCCAAACCGTGGTGCCGACCGACCCCGCCGCCGCTCCCATGCAAACGGTCACGCTGGTCGGCTCGCGGCGCGCCACCTCGTCGGCCACCGACACCGTGGTGCCGGTCGATATCATCCCGATGAACAAGGTGTCCGAACAAGGTGGCCAGTTCGACCTGGCGCAATCGCTGACCTATATCTCGCCGTCGTTCAACTCGACCCGCCAAAGCGGCTCGGACGGCGCCGACCTGGTCGACTCGGCCGCGCTGCGCGGCCTGGGCTCGGACCAGACCCTGGTGTTGGTCAACGGCAAGCGCCGCCACACCACCGCGCTGGTCAACCTGTTCGGCGCGCGCAACCGCGGCAACACCGGCACCGACCTCAACGCCATCCCGATGCTGGCCATCAAGGACGTGCAGGTGCTGCGCGACGGCGCCGCCGCCCAGTACGGCTCGGACGCGATCGCCGGCGTCATGGACATCGGCCTCAAGAAGAGCCTCGGCTGCGAAGCCGTCGCCGGCTACAGCCAGTACTCGGCCGGCGACGGCGAGAACTGGCTCGGCTCGGCGTACTGCGGCTTTAGCATCGGCAACGGCGGCGTGGTCGGCATCACCGGCGAATACCTCGACCGTGGCCGCTCGAACCGCGCCGAGGCCGACAACCCGCGCATCATCGGCGACACCAAGACCGAGAACCAGACCATCTATGTGAACGGCGAACTGCCGACCACCGGCACGGGCAAGCTGTACTTCACCGCCGGCGCCCAGAAGCGCGACGGCTCGTCGGCCGCGTTCGCGCGCGGCGGCGTCGGCTCGGACGACATCCCGAGCCGCAACTCGGCAGCGATGTACCCGAACGGCTTCGTGCCCTTCATCAACGCCAAGATCGATGACCGCTACGCCACCGTCGGCCACCGCATCAAGCTGGGCGAATGGAACACCGACTTGTCGCAGACCTACGGCTACAACAAGATGATGTACAACATCAGCAACACGATCAACGCCTCGATCGCCAACCAGGACCTGCTCGGCGGCGGCCGCGGCGTCAGCGCCAGCGCGTTCGACGCCGGCGGCTTCTCGTTCCAGCAACTGACCACCAACGTCGACCTGTCGCGCTACTATGACGGCGTGCTCGGCGGCGGCTTGAACGTCGCCTTCGGCGGCGAATACCGCAGCGAGGAATTCAAGATCTTCGCCGGCGAACGCGGCTCCTACATCGACGCCGACGGCGTCGGCAACGGCGGCAACGCCGGCAGCCAGGGTTTCCCGGGCTTCCAGCCTGGCGACGAAACCAAGGCCAAGCGCCACAGCAACGCCGCCTACCTCGACCTCGAGGCCGACCTGACCGACGCCGTCAAGGCCCAGGCGGCGGTGCGCTACGAGAAATTCAGCGACTTCGGCTCGACCGTGACGGGCAAGCTGGCCGGCTCGGTGCGCGTGGCGCCAAGCACCTTGCTGCGCGGCTCGGCCAGCACCGGCTTCCGCGCGCCGTCGCTGCAGCAAAGCCACCTGTCGACCACCTTCACCGACTTCATCGGCGGCGTGCCGAAGGAAGTGGTGCTGGCGCCGAACGGCGGCGTGGTCGCCAACGCGGCCGGCATCCCGAAACTGAAGGAAGAAAAGTCGACCAGTTTCACCTTGGGCACGACCTGGACGCCAAGCGAGGCGATTTCCGTCACGGCCGACCTGTACCGCATCAAGATCAAGGACCGCATCGTGCTGTCGGGCCGCTTCAACGCCGACAACTACCCCGACCTGGCCGACCGCCTGGCGTCGCTGGGCGTGGGCGAGGCGCAATTCTTCGTCAACTCGGTCGACACCAAGACCCAGGGCGTGGACTTGACCGCCTCGCACAAGGCCAACTTCGGCGCCAACCGCCTGACCACCTACCTGGCGCTCAACGCCAGCAAGACCGAGGTCACCGGCATCCATGCGCCGGCCGCGCTGCAAGGCTTCGAGGACGTGCTGCTGTCGGAGAAGGAACGCCTGTACATCGAACAGGGCGCGCCGAAATCGAAGGTCACCCTGGGCTTCGACTTCGTCACCGGCGCGCTGGAGACGGACTTCAAGATCATCCACTTCGGCCCGCAGACGCTGGGCACCTTCGACGGCACCGCCAACGGCGTGGCCAACCAGCGCTACGAGTCGAAAACCTCGGCCGACCTGAGCTTCACGTACACGATCAACAAGAACATGAAGTTCACCCTGGGCGGCAACAATATCTTCAACGTCAAGCCGACGTCGCAGGATGCCGACCAGACCGACAACGGCTTCAAGTATGAGAGCGTGCAGTTCGGCCTGAACGGCGCCTCGTACTTCGGCCGCCTGTGGGTGCGCTTCTAATCCGATTCGTACGGACGAACGACGGCGCCTGCGGGCGCCGTTTTTTTATTGGCAAAGGCATCACCTTTACGTTTGCTTACATTTCACTAACGCATTTCAACCCGATCGCGCCCTACACTGGTATTTATTCCAGGCAACGGAGCACACCATGCGCCACGCGATCGCACTCATGTTATTTCTCACGCTGCTGCAGGGCGCGCTGGCCTACGCCGCGCTGGGCGGTTCGCCGTCCGACTTCGGCGGCTTGCCGATCACGGCACGGCGGCTGACGGCGGCAGCCGCCGCGTCCACCGGCGCCACGGGCGCAACCGCGGCGGCCAATACCGCCGCAGACGCCGTCTACACGGTCACCCAGAGCACGCTCGACAGCGGCACCGTGGTGCGCGAATACAGCGACACCGCCGGCAAGGTGTTTGCCGTCAGCTGGCGCGGTCCGAGCCTGCCGGACCTGCGCACCCTGCTGGGCGACAAGTTCGCGGTCATGACCAACTCGGCCGGCAAGCGCGCCCAGGCCGGCCACTCGCAACTGGCGCTGGACCAATCGGACGTGGTGCTCGTCTCGAACGGCCACATGCGCTCGTTCGCCGGCCACGCCTGGCTGCCCGCCGCGCTGCCGGCCGGCTTCGACACCACCACCATCGACTAGGACCACCGCATGCCCCGCCTGCCCCGCCCGCCCCGCCCCGGCCTCACGCCGACCTGGATCGCCGCCCTGGGCTGTGCCCTGCTGAGCCTGGCACTGACCGCCTGCGGCGGCGGTGGCGGCAACAGCGCGGCCGCAGCCAGCACTACCACGACGACGACCATCACCGCCGACGCCGGCGCCACGCCGGTGGTCAGCATCAGCGCCACGCCGACCGCCACCACCAGCGGCCAGGTCGTCACGCTGAGCTGGAGCGTCAGCAACCCGCCGGCCGCCGGCTGCACCGCGTCGGGCGCCTGGAGCGGCGCGCGCGGCGCCAGCGGCACGCAAACGGTCACCACCGGGGCCGCCGGCACCGCCAACTACACGCTCACCTGCGGCGGCGCCAGCGGCACCGCCGCGGTGGTTGTGAGCACACCGCCGCCGTCGCCCACCACCAGCCTGACCCTGGCGCCGGCCAACATCAGCACCGCGCAAACGTCGGTGCTAAGCTGGTCGTCGGCCAACGCCACCAGCTGCACCGCCAGCGGTGCCTGGACCGGCATCAAGGCCACCTCCGGGTCGGTCACGGTTGCCTCGACGAGCGCCGGCAACTTCACCTACAGCCTCACCTGCAGCGGCGACGGCGGCAGCGCCAGCGCCAGCGCCGCGCTGAGCGTGACGGCGGCGCTGTCGAACAGCACCACCATCAGCGTCGACAGCGGCCCGGCCGGCGTGGGCGGCGTCATCAACGTGCCTTACGTCAACGTCACCGTATGCCGGCCCGGCACCACCACCTGCCAGACGGTCGACCACGTCATGCTCGACACCGGCTCCTACGGCCTGCGCCTGCTGGCGTCCGCGCTCGACACCAGCCTGGCGCTGCCGGTCGTGCAAGCGCCGTCCGGCGCCGACGCCGCCGAATGCGGCAAGTTCATCAGCGGCTACACCTGGGGCGCGGTGCGCCGGGCCGACGTCAAGATGGCCGACGAAGTGGCCGCCGGCATCCCGATCCAGGTCATCGGCGACGCCGGCGCCAACTACGCCACCACGCCGGCCAGCTGCAGCAGCGCCGGCAACAACCTCGGCACGTTGGCGGCGATGGGCGCCAAGGGCATCCTCGGCGTCGGCCTGTTCCAGCACGACTGCGGCAGCGCCTGCGCGCGCGCGGCCATCAGCGGCGTCTACTACGCCTGCACCGGCGGCGCCTGCACGGCCACTGCCATGCCGCTGGCGTCGCAGATCAGCAATCCGGTGGCCGGGTTCGCGGTCAACAATAACGGCGTGCTGGTGAGCTTGCCGGCGGTGGGCACGGCCGGCCTGACATCGGTCAGCGGCACGTTGATCTTCGGCGTCAACACGCAAGCCAACAACACGATCGCCGGCGAAACGATGTTCAACACCGACACCAGCGGCGACTTCAGCACCACCTACAAGGGCAAAACGTACGCCTCGAGCTTCATCGACAGCGGCTCGAACGGCTACTTTTTCAGCGACGCCACGATCCGCACCTGCTCCGGCGGCGACTTCTTCTGCCCGGCCGCGACGCTGGCGCTGAGCGCGACCAACAGCGCCGCCGACGGCAGCGCCAGCGGCACGGTCGCCTTCAACGTCGTCAACCTGGTGCAACTGGCCTCGACGGTGCAAGCGGCCCACGTCGGCGGCACGCTGACCAGCACGGCCACGGCCAGCAACACCGACTACTTCGACTGGGGCCTGCCGTTCTTCTACGGCCGCCGCGTGTTTGTCGTCATGGAGGGCGCCACGGTCAACGGCAAAACCGGCCCGCTGTGGGCCTACTGACACAACACCGGGGTCAAGTCTGTCATTCGGACACGGGCTGATCCTTGGTGCAGCTGTGCTCGTGTCCGAATGACAGACTTGACCCCGGGGTTAGTGTTGAAATTTGTCACGGCGCTGTCATCTGAATTGGCTAAAATCAACACCTTGATATTTTACATTTCGAGGGTGCGATGAGGATGAATTCGGTGATGGTGGCGGCGCTGGCGGCGGCGGGCGTGATCGGTTTGGCGGGCTGCGGCGGCGAGTCCAATCCGGTCCCGGCGATTCCGGAGGGCACCACCGTGACCCTGGCGTTGATGGAGACCACCGACATCCACGCCAACGTGATGAGCTATAACTATTATTCGCTGTCCGAGGACACCAGCCTGGGCCTCGAACGCACGTCGACCCTGGTGCAGGCCGCGCGCGCCGAGACGCCTAACAACGTGCTGCTCGACGACGGCGATACCATCCAGGGCACGCTGCTGGGCGACTTGCAGGCCGTGACCAAACCGATTCCGTGTTCCGAGACGATGGCCGTGCACAAGGCCATGAACGCGATGAAGTACGACGGCGGCGGCTTCGGCAACCATGAATTCAACTACGGTTTGCCGCTGCTGAGCCAGATCACCAACACCGACTTCGGCATTCCCGGCGTGGCCAAGCCCAGTGGCACCTGCGGCGCGCCGGCGTTCCCGCTGACGTTGAGCAACGTTACCGGCGTGGCCAGCGGCAAGCCGATCGTGCAACCGTATGTGGTGTTGCCGCGCACGTTTTCGGCCACCACGCCCGACGGCGGCAAGCTCGACGTCAAAGTCAACATCGGCCTGCTGAGCTTTGTGCCGCCGCAGATCCTCGAGTGGGACCAGAAGAACCTGGCCGGCAAGGTCGCCGTGACCGGCGTGCAGGAGGCGGCCAAGCAATACGTGCCCGAGCTGCGCGCCAACGGCGCCGACCTGGTCGTGGCGCTGTCGCACGGCGGCCTCGATCCAAGCCCGTACAGCCCGAAAATGGAAAACGGCAGCTATCACCTGACCACCACCGGCATCGACGCCCTGCTGATCGGCCATTCGCACCTGATCTTCCCGAAAGGCAAAGAGCCGGGCGCGGCCGCGCTGGACGCCTCGTTTGCGGCTTTCCCGGCCAGCGCCAAGATCGATGCCGTCAACGGCTTCGTCAACGGCGTGCCGACCGTGATGGCGCAAAGCTGGGGCCGGCGCCTGGGCATCATCAGGATGACCCTGGCCTACACCGGCGGCAAGTGGGTGGTGCAGCCGGCCAAGACGACGGTCGAGTCGCGCGGCTTCAAGTACGCCGACGGCACGACCATCGTCAAGGCCGATCCGGCCATCGCGCCGCTGGTGGCCGCCGAGCATGCCGCGACCATCGCCTACGCCAGGCAGCCGCTGGGCGTGGCCACCGACTTCGAGATGTCGGCCTATTTCGCGCTGGCCGGCGACGTCAGCGCGATCCAGCTGGTCAACCAGGCGCAGCTCGATTACGTCAAGAAATTCATCGCCAGCAGCACCGACGCCACCCTCGCCAGCTACAAGAATATTCCGGTGATCTCGTGCAGCGCGCCGTTCAAGGCCGGCCGCAACGGGCCGTCGGACTTCACCGACGTGGCGCCGGGCGCCAGCGCCGCCGCGCCAATCGGATTGCAGGTGCGCAATCCGGGCGATCTTTACCTGTACAGCAATAACAACTTGCAGGCGGTGAAGATCAAGGGCAGCGACCTGAAGGCGTGGCTGGAGACGTCGGCCAAGCAGTTCGGCCAGATCGACCCGGCCAAGACGACCGAGCAGGATCTGGTGCCGAGCTACGGTACGATTTATAACTACGACGTGTTCTACGCCGAAAACAACGCCCTGACGTACCAGATCGACGTCACCAAGCCGGTCGGCAACCGCATCGTCAATCTGACCTATCTGGGCAAACCGGTGGCCGACGGCGACGACTTCATCGTTGCCACCAACGATTATCGCGCCGGCGGCGGCGGCGCCGTGCCCGGCATCGACGGCAGCAAGACCATCATCAAGTCGCCGGACGCCAACCAGACCGTGGTCAGCAACTACCTGGCCGCGCTGGGCGCGTCCACCGGCAAGGTCACCCTGGCCGACAACGGCAGCGCGCGCAGCTGGAGTTTCGTCAAGACGGCCACCGCCGGTCCGGTGATCCTGCGCTCGGCGCCGGGCCATCTGGCGCTGGCGAAGAGCAGCGGCATCACGGCCGTCGCCGCCGAGGGAGCGCTCGACGCCAGCGGCTTCGCGAAGTACAACATCGATCTGAGCAAATAATCAGGGAGCGCGACGATGAACAACCTTCCAGTGAAGTTGCTGGCGTCGGCGCTGGCGTCGGCGCTGCTGCTCGGCGCGCAGGGCTGCCAGATCCAGCGCGAGCCGCCGGACGCGGCGCAGATCGAGACCGTCGGCATGCAGGCGCTGCAGCAGGCCGACGCCGGCGCCGAGCGCAAGCTGATGGGGTGGGCGCGGCAGGACATGCCGGTGGCCCAGCGCGAGCTGGCGCTGCTGTATAAGAGCCGGCCCGAGCAGCGCGGCGAGGCGCTGAAACTATTCGAGCAGGCGGCGCGCGGCGGCGATGTCGAGGCGGCGTTCCAGCTGGGCGAGTTGTTGCGGCTGGGCGTGGCCGGGGTGCCGGCGCAACCGGCGGCGGCCGCGCCGTGGTACAGCGTGGCGGCGCAGCAGCGGCATGCGCGGGCGGCGCTGGTGCTCGGCCAGCTCTACAAGAACGGCGACGGCGTCGCCCGCGACGACCGGCTGGCCGCGCGCTGGCTGCAGGCGGCCAGCGACGGCGGCAACGCGCACGCGATGTTCCTGCTGTCGTACTTCTACAGCGAGGGACGCGGCGTGGCGCGGGACCCGGCAAAGGCGCGCACGCTGCTGGAGCAATCAGCCGAACACGAGTACCCGCCGGCGTTGCAGGAGCTGGCGATGACGGTGCAGCTGGGCGACGCCCATAGCGCGAAGGACGAGCGCCGCGCCGGTTACCTGCTCAAGGAGGCGACCGAGCACCGCCACAACAACTGGAACCGTTTTTGATCTAAGCTTGATCTGGCTCATGGCCGGCGGCGGCTGCGTTGAACAACGCACAGACGCTCGATTTTGGCGGTCGTAACGTGGCTATCCGACTCGGGGCGCATGGCGGTCTCCCGGGGGATTTTCCGCTGTTACGATCCGCCATTTCATTAGCCACGCAAGGAGCCGACATGAAACATACGTCCCAATCCGAGGGCAAGACGCCCCAACCGATCCCCGCCGAAACCGATCCGCAAGACGCCCTGACCCTGCTGACCGAGGACCACGATCAGCTACGTTCGCTGTTCGAACAATACGAAGCGCTGGGCAGCCGCGCCCACGCCGGCAAGCAGAAACTGGCGCTGCAGATCTGCGAGGAGTTGACCAGGCATTCGACCATCGAAGAGGAAATCTTCTACCCCGCCGTGCGCAAGGCCGCCAAGGCCAGCGGCGATCTGGTCGACGAGGCGGTCGTCGAGCACGCCGCGGCCAGGGACTTGATCACCCAGCTGATGCAGATGGACGCCGGCGACGACCTGTTCGACGCCAAGGTCAGGGTGCTCGGCGAGCAGGTGATGCACCATGTCGAGGAGGAGGAAAGCGAGATGTTCCCGAAGGCGCGCAACACCAAGCTCGACCTGATGGAACTGGGCATGCAGATGGCCCAGCGCAGGGAAGAAGTCACGCTGCCGAAAGCATGACCAACGCCAGGCCCGCTGCCGTCACATGAAGTTACGCGTATGCAGCGACGACAGATGCTGCGCGGCCACCTTGCCAAAGCCCAGCCGCTCGAGCCGGGCCTGGCGCCCCTCGGCCATGTCGCGCATCAACTGCTGCACTTTCAGATAGCCGGCCGCGATCGCCGGCACCGTCAGCTCGCCGGCCGCCAGCAGGATCAGCGCGTCGAACACCTCCTCGTTCAGGCCCGACGTGGCCGACAGCGCATCGTTGCGCGACTGTACCGCGTTGGCCAGCCGCGCGCGGAAACCGGGGTCGCTCTCGAGCCGCGCGGCCAGGTGCGTCATGCCGAAGGCGACATGGCGCGCCTCGTCGCGCGCGGCCAGCCGGGCGATCTGGCGCGTGACCGGGTCCGGCGCGTGCTCGTGCAGGAAGTGCAGCAGGCTGACAAACGTGCCCTCGCCCAGCACCGACAATAAAAACTCGGCCACCGAGAAATCCGGTTCGTCGAGCAAGGTCTTGAGCGAGGCCTGGCCGCCGGCGGTGGACAGTCCCGGCTCGCGGCCCTTGAGCCGCACGCGGCGCGTGAACACGTCGATGTGGCGGGCCTCGTCGGCGACCTGGATCGCCAGCACCGCCTGCACCTCGCGGTAGTGCGGATGCAATTGGCCCAGGAAGCGCGCCGGCACCACCAGCGCGGCCACTTCGTTTTCGATCATATAGGTCAGCACCTGCACCACCGCGTCCTCGACGATGTCGGGCAGCGCGAACGGCGCGGCCCAGTCGATCGCCGTTTGCGGGTCCCACTGCGCGGCGGCGGCTTGCGCGTACAGGTCGGCCGCGCGCTCGCCCCAGACCTCGTCGCGTTCGGCCAGGCGGAAGGCGATCGCCGGCGAGCCGGCCTCCACCGTCGCGCCGCGCGCGGCCAGGCCCCAGCGGGCGTCGGCGCGTTCGGCCAGCGCGCCGGGCAAGGCCGGATCGGCGTGGCCGGTGCGCAGCGCGCCGCGCCAGCGTCCGCCCGCGCCCGTGTGGACGTCGTTGGCGGCGCCGTTCGTGTCGCCATTCGTGTCGCCATTCGTGTCGCCGTGGCGGCGCACGGTGGCGATGTTGCCGGCGATATCGTCGCCTTGACCCCGATCCTCACCTTGCCCGAACACGCACTGGTGGCCCTGCGTGCGGCACCACGCGATCAGCTGGCCTTCCCAGCCGTAAGCGCGCCCGCGCACCTGCAACGTTTGCCCCGGCGGCAGCGCCGCCAGCGCGTGCTTGACCAGCACGTGGGCGCCGGCGTCGAAGCCGAGTTGCTCAATATCGATAGTCGCTTGCAATGATGTGCCCCGCTTGGTCGTAGAAACGCTCGTCGTCGGCGGCGCGTATCAAGGCGTCGTAGCCGCTGGTGCGGCCCGGCAGCCATTGCCGCAGGCCCTCCATCTCCAGCAGCGGGCGCACGTCTGCGTCGTCCCAGCGCATCGCCAGCAGCAGTTCGGTGAACTGTTTGATCTGCGCGGCCGGCGCGCCCGGGCTGACGGTGAAGTTGCAGTGGTCGAACGGCGCGGTGCGGGCCAGGATGCGCGTGGTGCCGGCCGCCAGCAAGCCCTCGCGCGAGAACGCCATGTGGTTGCCGTCGATCATCCAGGCAGCGTCGATCTCGCCGTCGACCAGCGCTTGGGCGGCGTCGCGTTCGCCGCCGATGTGGTCGCCATGCTTGCCGCCCAGTACGTCGAAGTGGCGCGCCATGAAGTCGCGCCCGGCCAGCAGGCCGTGGTGGCGCAGGTGGTCCAGCGGAATCAGGCGCGCCTGCGGCGAATCGATGGCGCCGAAGCCGATGGTCTTGCCGGCCAACCACGCCAGTTCGGTCACCGGCGAATCGGCGCGCGTGACCAGCACCGACGTCAGGTCGCGGTCGGTATCGCGCATGGCCACCGTGTCAAGCGTCAGGCCGCGCGCGGCGGCGATGCGCTCGGCGCGCACCCAGGCCAGCGGCGAGTTCCACGCCAGGTCGATGGCGCCGTCGAACTGCGCCTCGACCTGGCGCTCGTAATTGGAATACAGGATGTAGTCGAAGGCCAGGCCGTGGCGGCGGAAGTATTCCTTGAAGCCTTCCCAGATCGTGACGACCTTGGGCGCGTAGGCGACCGCGCCCATCATCAGTGGTGTGCTTGTCATGTGTGTCCCTTGATTGGTTAGCCGAACACCGGCATGCCGCACACGGCCTTGCCGATGAAGTCGTACAGCACGTCCGAGGTCGGCGCCATCACCGACGCGGCGCGGGCGTCGCGGAAATAGCGCTCGATGCCGAGGTCCTTGCGGAAGGCGGCGCCGCCGCACACGCGCATGGCGGTGTCGGTCACTTCCAGCGCGGCCTCGGCGGCGGCGGCCTTGACCTGCATCACGCGCAGCATGGCGTCGGCGCGGCCGGCCGCCAGCGCGGCGACCGTGTCGTCGCGCAAGGTGCGCACCAGGTCGGCCTGGATGCGGGCGCGCGCCAGGTAGGCGCGGATGGTCGGCAGGTCGGCCAGCGCACTGTCGAGGTGTTCGAGCTTGCTGGCGGTGACGTGGCCGCAGGCGGCTTCCAGCGCGGCGTCCATCAGGCCCAGCGAACACGACGCGGTCAACGTGGAGAACACCGGCAGCACGTTGCCGACCATGATGTCGAAGCCGCCGCCGTCGGCGCCCAGCAGCGCGGCGGCCGGCACCCGGACGCCGTTGGCGCTCAGCGGCGACGAGCGGTTGCCGCGCAGGCCGAGGCCGTCGAAGAATTTGGCTTCGCCGAGGCCCTCGCTGTCGCGCCCGACCAGCCACAGGCTGCTGACGCCGGCGCCGTCGGCCGGGCCGGTCGACCAGACGTAGGAATCGGCTTCGGCGGCCGAGGTGACCATGGTTTTGCTGCCGTCGATGACGACATCGTCGCCGTCGCGCCGCGCCGTGCCCATCGGCGCCCAGAAGTGGCTGCGCGAGCCGCTGTCGGACCAGGCCAAGGTGCTCAGGTGGCGGCCGGCGGCGATTTCGCGGCGCAGCGTGTCGGCGCCGAATTGTTCGATGACGACCGTGGCGCAGTAGTGCATGCAAACCACCATCGCGGTCGACGGGCAGGCCCTGGCGATGCGCTCGACCACCTGGGCCGCCTCGGCCAGTCCCTTGCCCCCGCCGCCGAGCGCCTCGGCGCTGATCAGGCCGAGCAGGCCGGCCTGGCCCAGCGCGGCAACGGCCGCGCGCGGGAAGACGGCGTCGCGGTCGGTCGTCTGCGCGGCCGGGGCGATGTTGGACGAGACGATGGAATCGAGCGTTTGCAGATAGGACATGGCACTCCTTCAAGGCAACGATGAGGTCGAGGCCAGTGTAGCAGAGAGCGCCGGGGCTTCGCGCGCGGTATTGCGGTATTGGTCATGGGCCGCGGGCGGCGCACGCATCGGCGGATTACGCTGCGCTCATCCGCCCGACGTGATGCAGATTGGCGCTTACGCGGGCGGCCCGGCGTGGCCCAGCGTGGCCATTTCGCGTTGCATGTTGGCGATGGCGCGCTCGTTGTAGGTGTCGGCGAAGTAGGCGTTGCCGAACAGTTGGCCGTTTTCGGCCTTGCGGCACAGGTGCGCCAGCGCGCCGCCACGGTCCTGGCGGTATTTGACGTCCGGCAGGTGGCTGTATTCGCGCCGGATGCCGCGCGCGTAGTTTTGATACACCTCGTCGTCCTGGCCGAGGATGGCCAGGTCGACGCTGAGCATGACGTCCTTGAGCCGGTGCGTGATCGACGCTTCCTGGAAGTGGTCGGTGGCGCGTATCAGTTGCGCCGTATCGTCCATTTCCTGCGCCAGGTGGCTGCCCAGCCACAATTGGGCGCTGGCTTCCTCGTTGGTGGGCTGGCCGGACTCGCCCCGGTGGCCGTATTCGGCGTCGTGGAACCAGAACGCTTGCTTGACGATGTCGACGTCCTGCGGGTCCGGCGCCGTGTTGGCGGCCCAGGCGCGGATTTCGCACAGCCCGTGCACCAGGTGGTCGAGGTTGTGGTAGTGGCGCTCGGCGCCGCCGTACGCGGTGGCGCCGGTCAGGCGCACGAACCATTGGTCGGCGTGGGCGATCGCCGGCACGTCGGCGTGCGCGTAGTCCCACAAGGTTTCCCATTCCTTGCGCAGCCAGCTGAGCACCCAGGCGTGGTAGGCCGGCCCCGGCACGAATTTTTTCATGATCCAGTTCCAGCCGATCGGCCCCTCGAGTGCCTTGACAAAGCTCGAGCTGACCGAGCCGAGGTCGCGCGGCGGCATGACAAAGATGGTCTTGGCCCCCTGCAGCACGTCGACGTTGGTTTGCTGGATCAGGTTTTCATAGTCGAAATCGGCCGTGGTGCGGATGCCGCGGATCAGGCAGTCGGCGCCGTGCTTTTTGGCCGCGCGCGCCGTGTAGTCGCCCTTGACGATGACCACCTGCACATTGTCCCAGCCCTGCTCGGCGCAGCTGAGGGCGATGATGCTCTTGCGCTCCTCGGCCGTGAACTTGGGTTTCTTGGCGGTGTTTTCCGACAGAAACACCAGCACCTCGTCCGCGATCGAGCGCGCCTCGTTGATCACCCACATGTGGCCGTTGGTGATCGGGTCCAGGGTGCCCGAAAAGCCGATCTTCTTCATACGCCGCTCCAACCGATGTCAAAGGAGCATTTTAGACCGGAGTGGGCCCGGCAGTCTCGGGAAAATCGACGGTGACCTGCAAGCCGCCCAGCCGCGCGGACTGGCCCAGGCCGAGCACGGCGCCGTGGCGCTCGGCGATGGACTTGATGATGGCCAGTCCCAGGCCGCTGCCGCCGGCCTCGCTGCCGGGCACGCGGTAGAAGCGGTTGAACACGCGCTCGCGCTCGTCGGCCGGGATGCCGGGGCCGGAATCGTCGACGCTGAGCACGACGCGCCCGGGCGCGCCCTTGGCGCCGGGCACGCGGCGCAACTCGAGGTCGACCGTGCCGCCGGCCGGCGTGTACTTGATGGCGTTGTCGACCAGGTTGCGCAGCAGGATGATCAAGGCGTCGGGCTGGCCGTGCACGGCGGCCTCGTCGGCGTGGTGCAGGCCGAGGTCGATCTGGCGCGCCTGCGCCAGGCCGGCCATGTCGCCCAGGGTGCGCTTGACCAGCTCGGTCAGGCTGAGCGCCGCGCGGCCGGTGTCGTCGACCGAGCCCTCCTGGCGCGCCAGCACCAGCAATTGCTCGACCAGGCGGGTGGCGCGCTCGATGCCGGCCGTGACGCGGCCGATGGCGACGTTGCGCGCGGCCTCGTCCTGCGCGCGGCCCAGGCTGAGCACCTGCAGTTTGAGCGCGGCCAGCGGCGAGCGCAGCTCGTGGGCGGCGTCGGCGACAAAGTGTTGCTGGGCCTCGAAGGCGGTGCGCACGCGGCCGAACAGCAGGTTCAGTTCGTGCACCAGCGGCAACACCTCGTCCGGTAAATCGTTTTCCGACACCGGCGACAAATCGTCGGCCTGGCGCGCGGCCACCTGGCGCTTGACGCGCGAGACCGGCGCCAGCGAGCCGCTGACGACCCACCACACCACCAGCATCAAAATCGGCGCCATGACGGCGATCGGCCCGACCGTGCGCAGCGCCAGCGTGCCGGCCATGCGCTGGCGCACCGCCATGTCCTGGGCCACCTGCACCGTCTGGTTGCTGGTCTGCACCGAGAAGATCCGGTAGGTGGTGTTGTTGGCCTTGACGTTGGAAAAGCCCAGCACGGCGCGCTGGGGCAGCGCCGCGCGCGACAGCGAACGGAACACCTGGGCGCCGTCGGGGGTCCAGACCTGCACCACGAGGTCGTCGTTTTCGGGATCGGCCACGGCGTCGGCGGCCTTGTTGGTCAAGGTCGCGCTCGAGCGCAGCGACATGGCCATTTGTTGCATGTGGTAATCGAAGATCTGGTCGGCGTCGCTCAGCGCGCTGCGGTAGGCGATCAGCGCCTGGGCGATGGCGGCCATGGTGATGGCCGCCAGCAGGAACCACAGCAGGCGCCCGCGCAGCGAGTGCGTGACCACCGGCACCCGCGGCAACGACGGCATCTTGACCTTCACCTTCATAGTTTGGGCACCATGTAGCCGAGGCCGCGCACGTTCTGGATCAGCTCGGCGCCGAGTTTTTTCCGCAGGCCGTGGATGTAGACCTCGACCGCGTTGCTGTTGACCTCGTCCTTCCAGCTGTACAGCTTTTCCTCGAGCTGGTGGCGCGACAGCACGATGCCGGGACGGGCGATCAGCGCTTCGAGCACGGCCCATTCGCGCGCCGACAGGTTGACCTGCTTGCCGTCGGCGATCACTTCGCGCGTTTGCGGGTTGACCGAGACGTTGCCGTGCTCGAACACCGGCTCGGCGCGGCCGGCCGAGCGGCGCAGCAAGGCGCGTATGCGCGCCAGCAACTCGTCAAGGTCGTAGGGTTTGAGCACGTAGTCGTCGGCGCCGGCGTCGAGGCCGGCGATGCGCTGCTCCTTGGCGTCGCGCGCGGTGGCCACCAGCACCGGCGTCAGTTCCTTGCGCGCGCGCATCGAACGCAGCACTTCGAGGCCGTCCTTGCGCGGCAGGCCCAGGTCGAGCAGCACCAGGTCGTAGGTTTGCGTTTGCAGCGCGGTGTCGGCCATGTCGCCGTCCTTGACCCAGTCGACCGCGTAGTGCTCGGCCCGCAGCAGGTCGAGCACCACTTCGCCGATCATCGTGTCGTCTTCTACCAGCAGAAGTCGCATAGTGTGTTCCTTTTCTTGTTGTTGTCGATTCCGCCGGCAGGTCCGGATCAGCCCAGCCGCACCGGGATGAAGATTCTCTCATCTCCGCGCTGGATCAGCAACGCCACCGACTTGCCGGACTTGTCGACCACCTGGCGCACCTGGTCGACGCTGGTGACGGCCATGCCGTTGACCGACAGCAGCACGTCGCCCGGCTGGATGCCGGCGTTGGCGGCCGCGCCGGCGGCGTCCTCGATCACCAGGCCACCGGGGATGCCGGCCTGGCGCCGTTCCATCTGGTCGAGCGGGCGCAACGACAAGCCCAGCCGCAGCTTGGCGGCGCCCTGCTCGGGACGCTCGCTGGCCACGGCGGCCACCTTGTCGTTGGCGTTGCCGAGGGTCGCGGCCAGCGGCACCAGTTTGCCGTCGCGCCACACCTCCAGGTTGATCTTCGAGCCCGGCTCGGCCAGGCCGACCATGGCCGGCAGGTCGATCGAGCTGACGATCTTCTGGCCGTTCATCACGCGCACGACGTCGCCCGGACGCAGGCCGGCCTTGTCGGCCGGGCCGCCGCGCTCGACGTTGGCCACCAGCGCGCCTTCCGGCGTCGGCAGCTTGAACGAATCGGCAAAGCTCTGGTCGATCTCCTGCACCGTCACGCCCAGCTTGGCGTGTTCGACCTTGCCTTTGGAGACGATCTGGTTCTTGATCTTGGTGGCGACGTCGATCGGGATGGCGAACGACAGGCCCTGGTAGCCGCCGGTCTGGCTGTAGATCTGCGAGTTAATGCCGACCACTTCGCCGCGGGTGTTGAACAGCGGCCCGCCCGAGTTGCCGGGATTGACGGCAACGTCGGTCTGGATGAACGGCACGTACGAGTCATCGGGCAAGGTGCGGCCCTTGGCGCTGACCACGCCGGCGGTGACGGTGTTGTCCAGGCCGTATGGCGAGCCGATCGCCAGCACCCACTCGCCCACCTTCAGGTTGTCGGTACTGGCCAATGGCACGACCGGCAGGTTCTTGGCGTCGATCTTGAGCACGGCGACGTCGGTTTTCGGATCGGAGCCGAGCACCTTGGCGCGGAATTCGCGGCGGTCGGTGAGCTTGACGGTCACTTCGCGGGCGTCGCGCACCACGTGGGCGTTGGTCAGGATGATGCCGTCGGCGCTGATGATGAAGCCCGAGCCCATGCCGTGGGTCGGCATTTCGCGCTGGCCGCGCGGCTGCTGCTGGCCCTGGAAGCGGCGGAAGAATTCCATGAACGGGTCGTCGCCGAAGGCGTCGCCACGGCCCTGGCCCGGCTGGCCATCGTAGGAGGTCTTGACGCTGCCGGTGACGTTGATGTTGACCACGGCCGGGCCGTTATGGGCGGCCACGACGCTGAAGTCCGGCAGCGAGATGCTGGGCGCCGGCACGGCCACCGGCGCCTGGGCGGCGGCGGGGGCGGTAGCGGCGGCGACAGGAGCGCCGGCAGCGGCGGCCGTCGCGCTGTTCTGGTGGACGACCACCGCACCGCCCGCGCCGATCGCGGCCAGCACGGCCACGGCGGCGACTGCGCGTTTGGCGGTTGTCGATCCGGACGAAGTAGTTTGGGACATATGCACTCCTGAATTGAATGATGTGTTGTAGATGTATTCAATATGAGGCAAAAAACTTAGACCCCACTTAACCAATGTTATCGATACAAATTCTTACAAACAATATTATTTAGATAAGATGGGTGGCGATTGCCTGGGTGGAGCGGACGTGCAACTGGCCGGATAAACCGGCCAGTTGGTCCTACTCGTGTGCCACCGAAGGCGCACACCTTACAACCGGATTACGCCGCCTGGCGTTGCTCCAGAGCCGCGACGTTGTCGCTACCGTCGATGACGATTTTACGCGGCTTGAGGGCTTCCGGAATCTCGCGCACCAGTTCGATGGTGAGCATGCCATTGTCGAAGGACGCGCCGGTCACTTTGACGTGGTTGGCCAGCTGGAAGCGCTGCTCGAAGTCGCGCGCCGCGATGCCGCGGTGCAGATAGGTGCGCTCGGTGGCGTCCTTCTGCTTGCGGCCGACCACCTGCAGCGAATCGCGTTCGAAGGTGATGTCGATTTCCGACCGGTCGAAACCGGCCAGCGCCATCACGATCCGATACTTGTCTTCGGAGACCAGCTCGATGTTGTAAGGCGGGTAGCTTGGTGCGGAATCTCCCCGCTGGGCATCGTTCAGCAGTTGTGCCAGACGATCGAAACCGATAGCGGAACGATACAGAGGAGTGAGGTCGAAAGTACGCATGATAAATATCCTTTTCAAGTTAAGCGATATGGAATCGTGGCCCCCATCTGGGCGACCACTGAGTCCGATATAGGTCGTTTTGCGGGGCTTTCAAGGCCTTGAAAAACGCCATCAAGATCCCCAGCGACACATTTTTTTGAAAATTTTTTTAGTCGAATGCGACGTCTTCAAGGCGGAAGCGGAATTTTCGGCGCTCGGGCAAGGTCCATCCGGCGCCGGGAGTCGGATCGCGCGGGGCGGCCGGCGGCGCGGCATCGGGCGCTGGCGCCGGCTGGTACGACTGTGCCTGGGCCTGCATCGCGGCGATCATCGCCATCACCGTGGCTTCGGGAATCATCGCGGCCGGGCCTGCCGACGGCGTCGGTGCCCCGTCTGCCGCCTGCTCCGCCCCCTGCCCTGCCGCCTGCTCGGCAAGTTGCTGGCGCAAACGGCACGCCAGCGTGAAGCGCTTGTCACAAGGACGGCGGACATACAAGTCGGTCCAGGCGTTGCGCGTGGTGCGTGCGAACGATTGCGCGAACTGGTTGGGCGACACCGGTTTGCCTTCGTGGATAATCTGGTCGCCCTCGACCCGGGCATAATTGTGATCACCGTAGCTCCATGAGCGCAGCACGGTTCCCTCCGGCAGGAACAACGATTTCCACTGGTAGCCGCGGGCGCTGGCCGGGTCGCATCCGGCGGATAGTTGGGCTTGCTCGGCCAGCCAAAATTCGATGGCCGACCCGACGCCCTCGGACACATCCTGCTCACCGCCAAGCTCGCTCAGGCGGCTGATCAGCTTGAGCAGCGTGGTGGTTTGCAGCTGCACGATCACTGTAGATTTCATTCTATTTTTCCTTCTATTTTGTTCTGCTTTCTTCTATTTTGTTCTGCTTTCTTCTAGTTAGACCTGCTTTGGCGCCTGGTGGTTCCCTCGCTGCGAAAGCAGAGAAGAATAGAAAAAAATAGAAGGAAATAGAAGGAAATAGAAGAATAAATAGAAGACTTCCTACATGGAGCCGGTGGGGCCTACCCCATCATGTATTCGCGGAGCATTGCCAACTTAGCCGCGTGCTAAACTCTTTCTCTTGTCCAATCTTTTACGCCGCCTCATGTCCCCTACCCGTGCCGCACTCGCCGTCCTGTTGGCCACCGCCTTCAGCGTTCAGGCAGAAACGATCTCCGAGCAGCCCTACCCGGGCACCATCGTGCTCAAGGTCGACGCCAGCAACTTCGCCCAGCAAATTTTCCGCGTGCGCCAGACCATTCCGGCCAAACCGGGCAAGCTGACGCTGCTCTATCCGCAATGGGTGGTGGCCAACCACGGCCCCAGCGGCGCGCTCAACCAGTTCGCCGGCCTGAAGGTCAGCGCCAACGGCAAGCCGCTGGACTGGAAGCGCGACCCGCTCGACGTCTGGGCCTTCGGCATCGACGTGCCGGCCGACGCCAGCGCGGTCGAGGTGGAGTTCCAGTATCTGTCGCCGGTCGAGGCCAACCAGGGCCGCACCACGTTTACCGCCGACATCCTGGGCGTGCAGTGGCAGTCGCTGGCGTTGTATCCGGCCGGCTATCGCAGCCGCAACATCACCGTGCAGCCGAACCTGACCGTGCCGCCAGGCTGGCAGTTCGGCAGCGCGCTGGAGACGGCCGCGCGCAACGGCGACGAGATCGCCTTCAAGCCGCTCGACCTGGAAACCTTGCTCGATTCGCCGCTGTTCGCCGGCCGCTATTTCCGCCGCGTCGACCTCGACCCGGGCGCCAAGGTGCCGGTGCACCTGAACATCGTGGCCGACAGCGCCGAGCAACTGGCGGCCACGCCGGAGCAGATCGCGCCGCACCGCGCGCTGATCCAGCAGGCCTATATACTGTTCGATTCCAAACACTACCGTCACTACGACTTCCTGTTTGCCATCAGCGACGAATTCGGCGGCATCGGCCGCGAACACCACGAGTCGAGCGAGAACGGCGTCAAGCCGGGCTACTTCACCGAATGGGCCAAGTACGAGGCGCGGCGCGAGCTGCTGCCGCACGAATTCGCGCACTCGTGGAACGGCAAGTTCCGCCGTCCGGCCGGCCAGGACGTGCCCAACTTTAATACGCCGCTAGACAACTCGCTGCTGTGGGTGTACGAGGGCCAGACCCAGTACTGGGGTGCGGTGCTGGCCGCGCGCTCGGGACTGATCAAGCCGGAGAACACGCGCGATTTGCTGGCCGCCTCGGCCGCGCGGCTCGACAACGTCAAGGGCCGCGAGTGGCGCGCGGTGCAGGACACCACCTACGATCCGATCGTCAACGCCCGCCGTCCGCAAGTGTGGAACAACTGGCAGCGCGGCGAGGATTACTACCAGGAAGGCCAGTTGATCTGGCTCGACGCCGACACCCGCATCCGCGAGCTGTCCGGCGGCAAGCGCTCGCTGGACGATTTCGCCCGCGCGTTCTTTGGCGTCGACGACGGCGCCCGCGTCGCCAAGCACTACACGTTCGACGAACTGGTGGCGGCGTTGAACGCGGTGCAGCCGTACGACTGGGCCGAATTCCTGCGCAGCCGCGTGGAAAGCCACGGTCCCGGCGCGCCGCTCGACGGCCTGACGCGCGCCGGCTGGAAACTGGTGTACGCCGAGCAGCAAACACCGTTCCTCAAAGCCCAGGAAGACTTGAGCAAATCGGCCAACTTCCAGTATTCGCTGGGGTTCTCGGTGGGCGCCGAAGGCAAGCTCGAGGCGTTCATGTGGGAAGGCGTCGGCTTCAAGGCCGGCATGTCCGGCGGCTCGACCTTGCTGGCCGTCAACGGCCGCGCCTACAAGGCGGAGGTGCTGCGCGAGGCGATCACGGCGGCCAAGGCGGGCAAGGCGCCGATCCAGTTGCTGGTCAAAAAGGGCAACCTGTACCAGACCTACGGACTCGACTATCACGGCGGCCTGAAGTACCCGCGCCTGGAGCGCATCCAGGGCACGCCGGACCGGCTCGAGGCGATCCTCAAGCCGCTCAAGTAGCGTCCCGCAGCGCGGCGGACGTGGGCGGTTTTGGTGTATGCTGACGGCTATGAACAAAGACACCGACATCCAACTGAGCGGCCCCTTCAAGGCCACCGACGGCTCCGGCCGTGCCCACGACGCCAAGGCGATCCGCATCTTCGACGAAGGCTACGGCGCGATCGATGTCTACGTCGATTTCGCCGCCTCGATCAACGGCTTGCACAAGGACAAATCGCTGATCGACGCGGTCGTCGCGCAGCTGCGCACGGTCGGCTACAAGGGTCCGGCGCTGACGGCCGGCGATCCCGTGCTGCAAGAGAGCAAACTGCTGGTGCTCGAATCGCCCGACGAGTTCAACACCTTTGCCGCCGGCAAGGGCTGGAAAGACCTGGCCGAGGAATTCGGCGACGAGTGACCGAAGGCAGCGTCGGGCACAACATCGTACGCGCGATCAGTTGAACAGGCTTTTGAGGGCGTCGTTGAGTTTGATTTTCTTCGGCCCCTGTTGCGAGGCGGGTTGCTGTGCGGGTTGCTGTGCGGGTTGCTGTGCGGGTTGCTGTGCCGCCTGCTGTCCCGGCGCCGCCTCATCGGCCAGTTGCGGCGCGCCGGCCACCAGCCAGCGCTGGGCATCGGCCGGCACCTGCGCCACGCTGTCGCGCCCAAACGCCTGATTCATATAGGCCGCGTCCATGTTGAGGTGGTTGTTGATCACCGTGCCGTCCTCGCGCACCATCGACGGCGTGCCGCGCACCGGCGCGCCGGCCACGCGCAAAATCTCCGTCAAGTAAGTGCGTTGCGCATCGGCCGTCTTGGGGTCGAACGCGCACTGGCGCGACTGCGCCGGCGCCTTGAGCGTGCTCCAGTAGGTTTTCCAGGCGGCCGCGTTGTCGTCGGCGCACCAGATCTTCGACACCGTCTGCCACTGCGCCATGCCGCCGGCGTCGATTTTTTTCAAGCCGGACGGCAGCACATAGAACGTCGTGTTGACCTTGTTGCCATACTTGGCGAATTCCTGCTCGAAGCGCTGGCAAAAGCCGCAATCGACCGCCGACAGCAAGATCAGCTTGCGCCCGCCGCCATCGCCGTAGCTCACCTTGATCAGCTTGTCGTAGGCGATGGCGTTCATCACTTCGCCGCGCCATTCGGTGACCTCGGCCGGCGTCATCTGGCGCATGGTTTCACCGGCCCTGGCCGGCATCACCTTCATGCCGGTGTAGTCGCCGCGCAAGGTGCCCGCCTCGTTGATGTAGCCGGCGAAACCGCCACTGCGATCGAACATCGCGTACATGCCTCGGATCAAGGTCGGCTCGACCCGCACGTCCTTTTCGGTCAGGCCGATGCCCAACCCCGCGCGTTGCAGATTGCCGAACAGATTGTGCACGGCGGATTGCCCGTCGGCATGGGCCGGCGCGGCCGCCGCCAGCGTCGCGGCCAGCGCGGCGGCCGTAAAACCCCTGAATGCAACCCCTGTCGACAACTTGCGCATGGCGAATCCCCAATTAATTGAATAAATTCAATTATTGCATAGGTAACAAAAGGTTGTCATCCGATACACATCGTGGGTTGGCTTCAGGCGAGGTAGCGGCTGCTCCAAACGGCGATCAGGTCGGCCACGTAGACGGCGTCGTCGCGCCGGGTCAGCAGGTGGTCGGCGCTGTCGAGCGAGACGAAGCTTTTCGGATGCTTGGCGGCCGTGAAGATATCGACCGCGTTGCTGATCGGCACGGTGTCGTCGCCCGGCGCGTGCATCACCAACAGGGCGCGCCGCAGCGCCGCGATCTTCAGCTTCAGATTGTGCTCGCCGGCGTCCTCGACAAACTGGCGCTTGATGCGGAACGGGCGCCCCGCCAGCTGCACCTGGGCTTCGCCGTCGCGCGCGATCTGGTCCAGGTGCGCGCTGAACAGGCCGGTCACATGGGACGGGTCGCTGGGCGCGGCCACCGTCACCACGGCGGCCACCTCCGGCATGCGCTCGGCCGCGGCCAGCACAGCCGCGCCGCCGAGGCTGTGGCCGATCAACAGGCGCGGCGCCGCGTGGCGCGCGCGCAAAAAATCGGCGGCGGCCACCAGGTCGGCCAGGTTGGACGAAAAATTGGTGTTGGCGAACTCGCCCTCGCTCGCGCCCAGGCCGGTGAAGTCGAAGCGCAGCACGGCGATGCCGTGGGCGGTCAGCGCCTGGGCGATGCGGCTGGCCGCAAACACGTCCTTGCCGCACGTGAAACAGTGGGCGAACAAGGCATAGGCCCGGATGGCGGCGTCGTCGCCGTCGGGCGCGTCGAGGCGCGCGGCCAGCATCGCGCCGTCGGCGCCGGGGAATTCCTGCCGTTGTGATCGCATGTGGGCTCCCTGATGAGTTCCGCCAAGAATACAGCAAAGCGGCGCGCCGCAGCGGCCGGCCGGGTCACCCGAACAAGCCGTGCAAATACCAGCGCGTGACGGCCTCGGCGTCGTTGCCGCCGCGCTCGCGGTACAACCAGTAATGGGCGTGGTCGGCCCCCTCGGCCATGAAATAGTCGCGCGTCTGCATCTCGGCCCACCAGCCGGCCTCGATGCGCTCGCCGGTCGAGACGATCTTCAGCGGCGAGCCGTAGAACGGCCTGTGCTCGCGCATCAGCAAGGCGATCGGCTTGGCCAATAGCCACGCCGGACGCGGCAAGCCGGGCATGTCCGGCGGCAATTGCGCGCGGGCGTCGGCCGGGCGGATCTTGTCGTGCACGCCGACCCAGGCGTTGGCGTGCTCGGGCCGGTAATCGGCGCGCGGCGCCGCCTGCAGCACGTTGTCCGGCCCCAGCCGCGCGGTCAGCAACTCGAGCAGGCGCTGCCAGTCCTCCTTGCTGCCGCCCGGCTCGGGAAACAGCGACTCGCTCGGCGGCGCCATCGGCCGCACCTGCGGCGCCTCCAGGCACAGGCCGATCACCGGCGCCTCGAGCGTCAGCTTGGCCAGGCGTTCCTTGAGCAGGCGCACCAGATGCTCGTCGCGCCACGTCGGCGCGGCCAGCACCACCTCGATCGCCGTGGGCGCGCGCGCCACCCGGCCGCGCTCGTGCTCGAGCAGCAAGACGATGCGCTCGACGGCGAACTGGTGGGCGCTGAGCCACCCGGTCAGCTGCAGCAGCAGCCGGTGCGCGCCGCACAGCAGCGCCTCGGCGTTCTCGACCCGGTCGAACAACTCGAGCTTGGCGCGGAAACTGGCCGGCGCCGCCAGCCATTGGTGCATTTCGGGCCGCTCGCCGTGGGCGTCGTCGAGCATGTCGAGCAAGGCGCGCCCGCAGCGGCGCTGCAGGCCCGGGCGCGGCAGCGCGCGCGCCGCGCCCACCGTCAGGCAGCCGATGCCCTCGAGCCAGGCCAGGTAGGGCCGCGCCGGCGGCAACAGGCCCAGCGGCAGGCGCGCCAGGCGCCGCACCATCGTCTCCATCGTCAGCGCGCGCCCGGCATTGGCGCGCGCCAGCAGCCAGGCGCCGCGCGCGCTCGGCGCGCAACTGAGCACGGCGGTGAAGCCGAGCGCGCGCAGGCTGGCGGCGATCCGCCGGCACAGCGCGCGCACGCCGCCGAACAGGCGCAGGCTGGCGCCCACGTCCAGCAGCAACGTGGCCTCCTCGGCGCGCGCCAGTTGCGGCGTGAACTGCAGCAGCGCCATCGCCGCCGCCTGCAGCGCCTCGGCCTCGCGCTGCGGCGCGCGCTGCTGGAAGCGCGCGTGTGGCGCCAGCATCAGCGCGCCGCCGCGCCGCATCGCCGCTTCGACGCCGGCCGCGCGCGCCGCGTCCGACATCGCCGCCACCCGCTCCTGCTCGAGCACGACGGTGCAATTGTCGTCAGACCAGCGCGGGCAAAACACTTCGAGCGGCAACCGTGGCAGGTGCAGGGCGATCCAGAGGCGCATGGCGTTGTAGTAAAGAAGGCGTTAAAGGTAAAAACAAGGGGGTGTCCCGCTGCGGCCCGCGCCGCTTGACGAAACCGATGTCGACGCCGCCGGCGGCGGCCGTCAGCGACAGGCGCAGCGGCGCCGGCGATGCGTCCTGCGCGGCCGCCAGCGGGCGCAGCATGCAAAACAGCGTGTCCGCGCTTTGCGCGGCCAGGTGCAGCCGGCGCAACGTTTCGCCGCGCGCGTGGGTCTGCCACATCAGCAACGCGCCGCAACAGCCGCTGCGCAGCACTTGCTCGGCCGCCCACAAGGCGTCGCCGCCGCCCTTGCCATGGGCCGCGCCGCCGCGGATCCAGATCAGCTGCGACGGTTCGATCCCCAGCGCGGCCAGCGCCAGCGCCTGCGGCGCGTGCGGCGGCTGCAACAGCACGATGGGACGCTTGCCCAGCCCGGCCAGCGCCGGGCGCAGCAATCGCAGCTCGCCGATGCCGGGCTGCTGCACCAGCAAGTCGATCAGGGTGCCCAGCGGCCAGCCGCCGCCGGGCAACTGCGCCGACAGCGCGGCAAAACCGGTGTCGACGCAGCGCGTGGCGCTGTGCGCCAATTGCGACGCCCGCCACAGCGACGGATGGACGGTTTCGGGCGCCATGGCGGCGGCGGCCGCAGTGGCGGAGGCAGAGGCAGAGGCAGAGGCAGAGGCAAGGAGACTCATGGTTTCACGAGCGCATTGTAGCGCAAATACTGTATAAATACACAGTACTATCTGCACCCGGTTTTGGCAAGGCTAAATATGTATGGCGCGCGGCATGCTGTAACATGACGTTAAAGAAACATCACCAGGAAACTATTTTGAACACGATACAACTGGTGGGCGCGGTCCTGTTCGGACTGGCCCTGCTGCACACCTTTGCCGCCAAATCGTTCGAGCGGCTGTCGCACCGCTACCCGCGCCATGCCGGCCTGTTCCACCTGCTGGGCGAGGTCGAGGTGGTGTTCGGCTTCTGGGCATTCATCTTGATCATCGCGATGGCCTTGCTCGACGGCGGCGCCCAGGCCGTCGCCTACGCCGAAACGCGCCACTACACCGAACCGCTGTTCGTCTTCACCGTGATGGTGGTGGCCGCCTCGCGCCCGGTGCTCGACATCGTCGGACGCGTGCTCGGCGCCATGGCCCGGGCGCTGCCGGTGCGCACCGAACTGGCATTGTCCTGGTTCGGCCTGGCCCTGGTGCCGCTGACCGGCTCGCTGATCACCGAGCCGGCCGCGATGACCCTGGCGGCGCTGATGCTGGCGCCGCTGGTGTTCCGCGACGGCATGCCAGAATGGCTCAAATACGGCGCGCTCGGCGTGCTGTTCGTCAACGTCTCGATCGGCGGCACGCTGACCTCGTACGCGGCGCCGCCGGTGCTGATGGTGGCGTCCACCTGGCAGTGGGACAGTACCTATATGGCGACCCATTTCGGCTGGAAGGCGGCGGTCGCCGTCGCGCTCAACGCCAGCGTGGTCTGCTGGCTGCTGCGCCCGCACCTGCGCGCGCTGGCCGAGCGCGCGGCCGCCACTGCCGCCGCCAGCGTCGACCAGCTGAGCCCGGCCCAGCCGCCGGTGCCGCCGGCCGTCACCGTCATCCACCTGGCCTTCCTGGCCGGCGTGGTGGTGCTCGGCCACCATCCGGTGCTGTTCTTGGGCATCTTCATGCTGTTCCTCGGCTTCACGACGGCGTATCAACGCTACCAAAACCCACTGATCATCAAGGAAGCCTTGCTGGTGGGCTTCTTCCTGGCCGGCCTGGTGGTGCTCGGCGGCATGCAGCAATGGTGGTTGCAGCCGATCGTCGAGAGCCTGTCGCCGCTGGCGCTGTTCTTCGGCGCGCTGGGCTTGACGGCCATCACCGACAACGCCGCTCTTACCTACCTCGGCTCGCTCATCCAGGGCATCTCGGCGCAGTCGCAATACATGCTGGTGGCCGGCGCGGTGGCCGGCGGCGGCCTGACCGTGATCGCCAACGCGCCCAACCCGGCCGGCGTATCGCTGCTGCGGCGCGGCTTCAACGACGCATCGATCGGCGCCGTCGGCCTGCTGCTCGGCGCGCTGGGCCCGACGATCATCGCGGCGGCCGCCTTCCTGCTGCTGTAGGACGGACGGTGCCGCGTGGCGGTACGTTGTCAAAAAAAGATGCCCGATCATCAAAACGATCCTATTATCTACAGCAATCTTTTACCCGCCAACTGTTAGAGACAGGATCGATGATGAAGACAACACCATGGAGTCGCCTGCTGCTGGGCGCAGCCGCCTGCCTGCCACTTGTCGCCCACGCGGCCGCGCCAGCGACCGACAGCGCGTTCGCCACACCGCAGCAGCGCGTCGACATCGGCGGGCGCAAGCTCAATTTGTACTGCAGCGGCGCCGGCAAGACCACGGTGCTGTTCGACGGTCCGGCCGGCGATGCGGGCTGGGCCTGGTTCAAGGTGCAACCGGAAGTGGCCAGGCACACGCGCGCCTGCACCTTCGACCGTGCCGGCTACGGCTTCAGCGACCCGGCCAAGCGTCCCAACACATCGCAAAACGTGGTCGAGGACTTGCACCAGGGCCTGGCCGCCGCCGGCATCCAGCCACCGTATCTACTGGTCGGCAACTCGATCGGCGGCGCCAACGCACAAGTGTTCGCCTACCGCTATCCGGACGAGGTCAAGGGCATGGTGCTGGTCGAACCGCAAACCGAGGACGAAACCAGCCGCACCAACAAGGCCTCGGGCGGCCTGATCGACAAGGTCTACGCGATGGTGGCCGCCCACAACGCGCAATGCCTGCGTGAAGCGACCAAAGGCTTCAAGCCGGGCGGCAAGGCCATGGCCGAATGCATCGGCGATCCGACGGACTTCTACGGTCCGGTGCTGGGCTCACAAGTGCTGGCGGCGATGAAGAAAAAGTCATACTGGACCACGGTGGTGAGCGAACACCAGGGCTTCGGCGCCAGCGACGATCAGCTGCGCGCCCTGCGCAAGCCATTCGGCGCGCTGCCGCTGCTGGTGCTCACGCGCGGCGTGAGCCCGTACGCCATTCCCGACCAGCCGCAAAGCGCGGTCAACAAGGCCATGGAGGATGAAAACGCGACGCTGCACAAGGAACTTGCGGCGCTGTCGAGCAAGGGCGTGCAACGGGTGGTGCCCGGCGCCCCGCACGCGATTCAAAGCGCGCAGCCGGCCGTGGTGACGGCGGCCGTGCTGGAGATGCTAAAACAAATCGACTAGGCGTACCGACGCCATCAGAACGGCGCGCCCTCGCGCTGGCGGCGGCGCGCCACCAGGCCCACGCAGGCCAGCAGCATACGGGGGTCAAGTCTGTCATTCGGACACGAGCTCAGCGGCGCCGTGGTTGTGTTCGTGTCCGAATGACAGACTTGACCCCCGCAGCTGTGTTCGTGTCCGAATGACAGACTTGACCCCCGCAGCTGTTGGGATCAGGCGCGCTGGTGGCGGTTGAAGAATTCCATCATCATCTTGCTGGCGTCCGGGCCGGCCTTGGTGTTGTAGGCCAGCGTTTCGTCGCCACCGCTCCAGGCGTGCTCGAGCTGCTCGATCTGGGCCACCCGCAGCAACAGTTTTCTGCCGTCGTAGAAGTCGTCGATGCGGTGGGCGTTGTGGCGACCGCCCCGCCCCTGCGACTTGAGCGTGGTCTTGGGCCGCGCCACGGCGCCGATGCCGTTGAGCGCCTGGCTTTGGCGGACGAGCTGGGCCTGATTGATCGGGCGCACCACGCTGTCGCCCTCTCCCTGGAGCAGTATCATCGGCATGCCGGGGAACGTCGGCTGGCGCATCAGCACTTCGCGCACCGCGACGTCCGCGCGCAGGCCGCCGCCGTGCTGCATGACGCCCAGCGCGCCGATCTGGCTGTGGCCGGCGCCGAACACCGGGCCGGAATGCATGCCGACGGCGGCGAACAATCGCGGGTGGTTGAGCGCGACGATGTTGGCCATGCCCGCCCCGGCCGAGATGCCGGCGATGTAGACGCGTTTGCGGTCGATCGGGTATTCCGTCATGACCTTGTTGACCATGCCGACGATCATCGGCACGTCGCCGCCGCCCTCCTGGGTGGCGCGGTCGTACCATTTCCAGCAGCGCTGCGCGTGCGCACTGACCGATTGCTGCGGATACAGCACGGCGTAGCCCATCTGCTCGGCCCACTGGTTCATGCGCGTGCCCTGCGCGAACTGGGTCGCGGTTTGCTGGCAGCCGTGCAGCATCACCACCAGCGGCAAGCCCTTGCGGGCCGCCTGTTCGGGGATATTGTTGGGCAGGTAGAGCCAGTAACCGAGGCGATGGGCGGGCGTGCCGACGCCGGCCGGCACCACATGGTGCGCGGCCAGCCACTTGCCCGGCGCCGGCGGAACGTGCGGCGCGGGCTTGGCAGCTTTGGCCGCGCGGGGTTTGACGGCGGCGGCGCCCGGCGCGGCCGCCCTCGCCGGCGCGACCTTGACCGGTTTGGCGGCCACCGGCGCGGCCTTGGGCTTGACCACCTTGGCCACCTTGGCCGCCGGCGCCCGTTTTCGCTTGGGCGCGGGCGGTGTGGCGGCCTTGAACAGCGCCGTCATCAGCTTGTTGACCGAACGACTCTGTCGTGTGCCGGTACGCACCAGACTACGCAGCAAACCAGCGGCACTTTTCATCGGATAGACCTCCTGTTGCTATAAAGTCTACCCCGAAAACCTCATCCGCTTGCGTTCGCCAGCTCGCTTACCGGCCCAACGGTGCAACATCAACGCAACATCGACTCCCACACCTTCTGCAAGCGCTTGGCCGACACCGGCATCGGCGTGCGCAACTCCTGGGCGAACAGCGACACCCGCAATTCCTCCAGCATCCAGCGGAATTCGACCATCTTCGGATCGGTGTTCTTGCCGGCCGACTTGTCCTTGTTGGCACGCTGGTACAACGCCGCCGCCGACTGCCATTCGGCCATGAGCTTGGCGTCGCGCGCCGGGTCGCCGCGCAGCTTTTCGATGCGCACGTTGATCGCCTTCAGATAACGCGGGAAGTGCGCCAGCTGGCTGTACTCGTTGTCCGACAAGAAGCGTTTATTGACCAGCGCCTGCAACTGCGCCTGCATGTCGGCGGCGGCGGCCGGCGGCAGCCCCTGCAAGCGCTTGGGCAGGCCATGGAACTCGGTGAGCACCTGCGACAACAGGCGCGCGATCTCGTTCACCAGCAGCACCAGGCGCGACTTGCCCTCGTCCTTGCGCTTGGCGAAACTGGCGGCATCGAGCGGCAACGGATCTTGCAGGCAGGCGATATCGAGCGCCTTGTTGATGATCTGTTCGCGCAGCTCCTCCTGGGTGCCCATGCTCATGAACTGCATGCCCATTTGCTGCAGGCCGGGGATGCCTTTTTCGATGAACTTGATCTGGTCCTTCATCTGCAGCGCGAACAGCCGGCGCAGGCCGATGCGGTGCGTGCGCGCCGCCACCGTCGGATCGTCGAAGACCTCGAGGTCGCAGTGCGTGCCCTTGTCGACCAGCGCCGGGAAGCCGATCAGGGTCAGCTTGCCCTGGACAATCTCCAGCAGCTCCGGCAGCTCGCCGAAAGTCCAACTGGTCAGGCCCGTCAGGGTGATGCCGCTGGTGGCGCTGGACGCTGCCTTGCCCGCGCCGTCCTTGCCGGACGCCGACGCCGGCGCGGCCGGGGTTTTGCCGCCGCCCGCGCGCGCGGCCGCAGGCGCCGGCGCCGATGGCGAACCGCCCCCGGTGCCCAGCGCCCGCATCGTCACGCCCTGGGTGCCGGACGTCTCGGCCATCTTCTGGAAGCTCTCGCGCGCCTGCGCGCCGAATTCGGCCTGCAAGGTGGCCAGGTTGCGGCCCATCTCCAGTTGGCGTCCGTGTTCGTCGATCACCTTGAAGTTCATGAAGTGGTGGGCCGGCAGGGTCTCCGGCTTGAAGTCGGTGGTCAGCACCGAGATCGTGATCTGCGAGCGGATGTCGGCGATGATCGCGTCGATCAAGTCGCCCCGGCCGAAGATGCCCGCTTCGTGCACGCGCTCGCAGAACTTGGCCGCGTAGTCCGGCAGCGGCACGCAGTGGCGGCGCAGCTTTTGCGGCAGCGATTTAAGCAGCAGGTGCACCTTCTCCTTCAACATGCCCGGGACCAGCCATTCGCAGCGCTCGCGCGGCAGCTGGTTGAGCGCGAACAGCGGCACGGCCATCGTCACGCCATCGCGCACGCTGCCCGGCTCGAAGTGGTAGGTCAGCGCCATTTCCAGCCCCGTCACCGACATCGTCTTCGGGAACAGGTCCGTGGTGACGCCGGCCGCCTCGTGGCGCATCAATTCGTCGCGGTTCAAATACAGTAGCTTCGGCTCGGCGGCGGTGGCGTCCTTGTGCCACTTCTCGAAGCCGGCGCCGTTGACCACGTCGGCCGGTATCAGCTTGTCGTAAAAGGCGGCGATCAGTTCATCGTCGACCAGCACGTCGAGGCGGCGCGACTTGTGTTCGAGGTTCTCGATCTCCTTGATCAACTTGTGGTTGTGGGCGAAGAACGGCGCCCGCGTTTCATAATCGCCGCCGACCAGCGCGTCGCGGATGAAGATCTCGCGCGCTTCGGCAGGATTATGCAGCGCGTAATTGATGCGGCGCTGGCTGTACACCACCAGGCCATACAAGGTGGCGCGCTCGGAGGCGCTGACCTGCGCGCCGCGTTTTTCCCAGCGCGGCTCGCCCCACGATTTTTTCAGCAGGTGGCCGCCGACCTTCTCCAGCCATTCCGGCTCGATGCGGGCGACGCAGCGCGCGTACAGGCGCGTGGTGTCGACCAGTTCGGCCGCCATGATCCACTTGCCCGGTTTTTTGAGCAGCGAGGAGCCGGGCCAGATATTGAACTTGATGCCGCGCGCGCCCAGGTAGCCGGCGCCCGGTTCGTCCTCGCTCTTGAAACCGATGTTGCCGAGCAGGCCGGTCAGCAGCGCCAGATGCAGGTTCTCGTACGTGGCGGGCGCCTCGTTGATGCGCCAGCCCTGCTCCTTGACGATGGTCAGCAGCTGCGAATGCACGTCGCGCCACTCGCGCAGGCGCAGTTGCGACAGGAAGTTGGTGCGGCAGTTGTCCATCAGCTGACGGTTGGTCTTTTTGTGCTCGATGGCGTTCTCGAACCACTGCCAGATCTTGATATAGCTGATAAATTCGGAGCGCTCGTCGGCGAACTTCTTGTGCGCCTCGTCGGCCGCCTGCTGGTGTTCCATCGGGCGGTCGCGCGGGTCCTGCACCGACAAGGCGGAGGCGATGATCAGCACCTCGTTCAGGCAGACGTTGTCCAGCGCGGCCAGGATCATGCGGCCGACCCTCGGATCCAGCGGCAGCTTGGCCAGCTTGTTGCCCAGCGCCGTCAGCTGGTTGTATTCGTCGACCGCGCCCAGTTCCTGCAGCAGCTGGTAGCCGTCGGCGATGGCGCGCGCCAGCGGCGGTTCGATGAACGGAAACGTCTCGACATCGGTCAGGTGCAGGGACTTCATGCGCAGGATCACGGAGGCCAGCGACGAGCGCAGGATCTCCGGTTCCGTGAATTTCGGCCGCAGCAGGTAGTCCTGCTCCTCGTACAGGCGGATGCAGACGCCGTCGGCGACGCGGCCGCAGCGGCCGGCGCGCTGGTTGGCGGCCGATTGCGCGATCGGCTCGATCTGCAGCTGTTCGACCTTGTTGCGGTAGCTGTAGCGCTTGACGCGCGCCAGGCCGGCGTCGACCACGTAGCGGATGCCGGGCACC
Source organism: Duganella sp. AC917 (assembly GCF_979258245.1). Taxonomy (NCBI): domain Bacteria; kingdom Pseudomonadati; phylum Pseudomonadota; class Betaproteobacteria; order Burkholderiales; family Oxalobacteraceae; genus Duganella; species Duganella sp. AC917. The sequence goes on along the minus strand of NZ_OZ409848.1, from coordinate 89,648 downwards.
GTCAGCGAGGTTTCGGCGACGTTGGTGGCCAACACGATGCGGCGCGCGTTGGTCAGCTTGAACACGCGCTCCTGCTCCTCGGCCGACAGGCGGGCGAACAGCGGCAGGATTTCCACATGCGGCGGGTGGTGCTTGCGCAGCGCCTCGGCGGCGTCGCGGATTTCGCGCTCGCCCGGCAGGAACACCAGCACGTCGCCGGAGCCCAGCCGGCACAGTTCATCGACGCCGTCGACGACGGCGTCCATCAGGTCGCGCTTTTCGCGGGCGGCGGCGGTGCGCTGGCCCTTGCCCTCGGCGTTGGCGATGGCGGCCGCGTTGCCGACCCGCTGCACGTCGCTCTCGATCGGGCGGTAGCGCACCTCCACCTTATACAGGCGGCCGGAAACCTCTATCACCGGCGCCGGCTTTTCCGGCGTGCCGAAATGGCGCGAGAAGCGCTCGGCGTCGATCGTCGCCGAGGTGATGATCACCTTCAGGTCCGGGCGGCGCGGCAGCAGCTGCTTGAGGTAGCCGAGCAGGAAGTCGATGTTCAGACTGCGTTCGTGCGCCTCGTCGATGATGATGGTGTCGTAGTTCTTCAGCAGCGGGTCGGTCTGGGTCTCGGCCAGCAGGATACCGTCGGTCATCAGCTTGACCGACGCGCCCTTGGTCAGCGTGTCGGCAAAGCGCACCTTGAAGCCGACCGTCTCGCCCAGCGGCGTGCCCAGTTCCTGGGCGATGCGCTTGGCGGTGGACGAGGCGGCGATGCGGCGCGGCTGCGTGTGGCCGATCAGCGCCTTCTGGCCCCGTCCCAGCTCGAGGCAGATTTTCGGCAGCTGGGTGGTCTTGCCGGAGCCGGTTTCGCCCGAGACGATGATGACCTGATGCTTTTGCAGCGCCTCGGCGATTTCGTGGCGGCGGCCGGAGACCGGCAAGTCCTCCGGGAACGTGATCGGCGGCAGCGGGTTGCGGAACGCGCGCTCGGCGGCGCGGGCGGCCTGCTCCTCGGGTGTCAGACGGGGCTTGGGCTCCCGGCGCGGCTGGGCGCGCGAACCGCCCTCGCCGTCGGGACGCGGCGCGCGCGCCTGCGGCGGACGGCCACCCTGGCCCGGCTGGCCGCCTTGGCGGGCCTCTCCCTGCGGACGCGGTCCGCCCTGCCCTTGCCGGGCGCCGGGCGCTTGCGGGGTGCGGGACGGGGCGTTGCGGGGGCTGCGGGGCTGGCCAGGCGTGCGGTTGTCGGCGGTTTTCGGTTTATTGCTGGCTTCTGACATTGTTTTTTACAAGATTGGAGCGCGGAACTCGCGCACCGAATTATAATGCGGCTAATGGAAAACCCTACCCAATTCGTCCAATGGCTGCGTTCCGTCGCGCCCTACATCCACGCCTTCCGTGGCAAGACCTTCGTGGTCGCCTTTCCCGGTGAACTGGTCAGCGCCGGCGCGCTGCAGGTGCTGGCCCACGATTTGTCGCTGCTGCACGCGCTCGACATCAACGTCACCGTGGTCTACGGCTCGCGCCCGCAGGTGGCCGAGCAGCTGGCCCTGCGTAACGTCGAGGGCCGCTTCCACAACGGCGTGCGCATCACCGACACGGCCGCCATGGAGTGCGCCAAGGAAGCCGCCGGCGAGCTGCGCCTCGACATCGAGGCCGCCTTCAGCCAGGGCTTGCCGAACACGCCGATGTCGAACGCGGCCATCCGTATCATTTCAGGCAACTTCATCACCGCCCGTCCGCTGGGCGTCATCGACGGCGTCGACCTGGAACTGACCGGCGTCACGCGCAAGGTCGACGCCGAGACGATCCACTCGATCCTCGGCTCCGACGGCCTGGTGCTGCTGTCGCCGCTGGGCTTCTCGCCCACCGGCGAGGCGTTCAACCTGACCATGGAGGACGTCGCCTGCAGCGCGGCCATCGCCTTGCACGCCGACAAGCTGGTATTCATCACCGAGACCGACATGATGGTCGACGCGGCCGGCACCGAGATCCGCGAGCTGTCGTCGCACCAGGCCGAGGCCGTGCTGCAGGCCGGCTTCCTGCCCGATTCAACCGCGTTCTACCTGAAACACTGCATCAAGGCCTGCGACAACGGCGTCGAGCGCTCGCACATCGTGCCGTTCGCGATGGACGGTTCGGCCCTGCTCGAGCTGTTCACCCACGACGGCGTGGGCACCATGATCTCGCACGAGAACCTCGAATCGCTGCGCAAGGCCACAATTGAGGACGTCGGCGGCATTATCAAGCTGATTGAGCCGCTGGAGGCCGACGGCACCTTGGTCAAGCGCGGGCGCGAGCTCATCGAGCGCGAGATCGATTATTTTTCCGTCATCGAACACGATGGCGTGATCTTCGGCTGCGCCGCGCTGTACCCGTTCCCCGAGCAGAAAATGGCCGAAATGGCATGTCTGACCGTCAACCCCGAGGTCCAGGCCCAGGGCGACGGCGAGCGCATCCTGAAGCACATGGAAAACCGCGCGCGCGCCATCGGCGTGACCAAGCTGTTCGTACTGACCACGCGCACGTCGCACTGGTTCCAGAAGCGCGGCTTCGTGCCGACCACGGTCGACTCGCTGCCGAAAGACCGTCAACGCATGTATAACTGGCAGCGCAAATCCCAGGTCCTGATTAAATCTCTATAATCACGGTTTATCGACAGTTTTAGGAGCAACACAGATGGCCCGCACCGTGCAATGCGTCAAACTCAACAAGGAAGCCGAAGGACTGGACTTCCCGCCGTACCCGGGCGAACTGGGCAAGAAGATCTACGAGACGGTCTCCAAGGAGGCGTGGGCCGCCTGGCTCAAGCATCAAACGATGTTGGTCAACGAGAACCGCCTGAACCTGGCCGACCAGCGCGCGCGCAAGTATCTGGCGCAGCAGATGGAAAAGCATTTCTTCGGCGACGGCGCCGACGCGGCCATGGGCTACGTGCCGCCGACCGAGTAAGCAACGCCAATATTACGGCTGGCAATACAAAACCCCCGGCGCGACCGGGGGTTTGTTTTTAGAACGTCAGTGTCTTGACGCCTTCGGCCGTGCCCAGCAGGCAGACGTTGGCGCCGCGCGCGGCAAACAGGCCCACCGCGATCACGCCGACGATCTGGTTGATCTTCGCTTCCAATGCCACCGGATCGGTGATGGCCAGGCCGGCCACGTCGATCAGCATGCCGCCGTTGTCGGTGATAAAGGCCTCGTCCGTGCCCGGCTTCAGGCGCAGCTTCGGCTCGCCGCCCAGCTTGGCCAGTTCGCGGGTGACCGACGCGCGCGCCATCGGCAGCACCTCGACCGGCAGCGCGAACTTGCCCATCACGTCGACCAGCTTGGAGCCGTCGGCGATGCAGACAAAACTTTTAGCCACCGAGGCGACGATCTTTTCGCGCGTGAGCGCTGCGCCGCCGCCCTTGATCATGGCGCCGCTGTGCGTGATCTCGTCGGCGCCGTCGATGTAGACGGCGATCTCCGGCACGTCGTTGAGGTCGAACACCGCGATGCCGTGGCCGCGCAGGCGGGCGGCGGTCGCTTCGGACGACGCCACGGCGCCCTTGATGTCGGCCTTGATCTTGGCCAGTTCGTCAATGAAAAAGTTGGCGGTCGAGCCGGTGCCGACGCCGATGATCTCGTTCTTGACCACGTAATCGATGGCGGCGCGCGCCACGGCTTGCTTCAGTTCGTCTTGAGTCATGATGATGCTATTTCTATATCAAAAGGGAAAGTGGTGTGGCCGCAAAGTGTGCCCGCAATGCCGCCATTTTAACGGATCGCCCCCGCCGCCCCGCTATTTCCGCTAAAAATTGCGCATGGACAACACCAACCCGGCGCCGGTGTAGCAGAGTTGCACATGGGCGGCGCGGACGGCAATAAGCTCGTCGTTGGCGCTGCCGAGTGTGCGAGAATGAAGCCAGCTGATCCCATCCAAACGCTCGTCCGGGGAGTTCCATGCCGCAAGCTAAAACAGTCTTGATCGTCGACGACAGCCGCGTCTCACGCCTGATGGCGCGCCAATACATCACCGGCCTGCACCCGGACTGGATCGTCGAGGAGGCCGGCACCGGCGAGGAAGCGCTGCTCAAGTCGCGCGACGTGCACCCGCACCTGGTGCTGATGGACGTCAACATGCCCGGCATGGGCGGCATCGCCGCGGCCGAGCAGTTGCGGCGCGAGAACCCCGCCCTGCCGATCTCGCTGCTGACGGCCAACGTGCAGACGGCCACGCGCGAGGCGGCCGAGGCGATCGGCGTCGGCTTTGTCGAAAAGCCCATCACCGAGGCGCGCATCGCCCGCCTGCTGTCGCCGCTCGAGGAGAGCGCGCCATGATCGTGCTGTCCGAGCTGGAGAACGACGCGCTGGTCGAGATTTTCAATATCGGCGTCGGCCAGGCGGCCGCCTCGATGAGCGCCATCGTCAACGAGGCGGTGCGCATGTCGGTGCCGTCGATCACCTTCATCCACCGCGCCGAGGCCGCGCGCCTGCTGCGCAACCAGGTGTTCGAGCCCGAACGCATCTGCGGCGTGAGCCAGCACTACGAGGGCGCCTTCGAGACCGAGGCGATCCTGATGTTTCCCGAGGATAAAAGCCTCGAGATCGTGCGCCTGATGGTCGGCGAGAGCGTGCCGCTGGCCGAGCTGACCGACATGGAGCAGGAGGCCATGTGCGAGATCGGCAACATCATCCTGAACTCCTGCGTCGGCACCTTGGCCAACATCTTCCAGCACGAGCTGCGCGGCTCGCTGCCGGCCTACCACGTGGGCACCAGCGAGGAGATCCTGACCGCCTCCGGCAGCGAGCCGGACGCCGTGGTGCTGATGCTGCACATCGACTTCGTGCTCGAAAAGCACCAGATCCAGGGCTATGTCGCCTTTGTGCTCGACCTGTCGGCCATGCACGACCTCAAAACGCAAATCAACCAGTACATCGCGCGCGCGATGGGACAGGCCTGAGCCGTGCGGGCGATGGACGACAAGCTGCCCGAAGCGCACCGGCTCAAGGTGCTGCGCAGCGTGCTTGGCGCGGTCAACCTGGGCGCGGTGGTGATCGACGCCGACGGCCGCGTGGTGCTGTGGAACGCCTGGATGAGCCGCCATTCCGGCCTCGCGCAGCAGGACGTGGTTGGCGCCCAGTTCCTGGCCGCCTGCCCGGAGCTGCGCGGCGGGCGGGTCGACTCGGCGATCGGCCAGGCGCTGCGCGACAACTTCGCCTCTGTGCTGTCGCAAAGCCTGAACAAGGCGCCGTTCGCGCTGCACGCCAGCGCGGCGGCGGCCGCGCGCGGCGAGCGCCTGCAGCAGGCGGTGGAGATCACGCCGATCGAGGTCGAGGGCGCGCCGCGCCACTGCCTGGTGCAGATCAGCGACGTCAGCGTGGCCGTCGCGCGCGAAAAACTGCTGCGCGAGCAGGCCATGGTGCTGCGCTCGCAGACCTTTGCCGACGGCCTGACGGGCATCGCCAACCGCCGCCACTTCGACGTCGCCATGGAAAAGGAGCACCGGCGCGCCAAGCGCGGCGGCGCGGCGCTGTCGCTGCTGATGATCGACATCGACCATTTCAAGGCCTACAACGACCACTACGGCCACCAGAAGGGCGACCAGTGTTTGATCCAGGTGGCCGCCGGGCTGGCCGGCATGCTCAAGCGCCCGTGTGACCTGATGGCGCGCTACGGCGGCGAGGAGTTCGCGGTGATCCTGCCGGAGCTCGACCTCGACCAGGCCGGCCAGATCGCCGAGACGATCCGCGCGCGCGCACAGGAACTGGCCATCCCGCACGAGCGCAACGGCGCGCTGCCGTATGTGACGGTCAGCATCGGCATCACCTCGCAGCCGCGCGGCGCGCAGGTCGACATCGAAGCGCTGATCGGCGCCGCCGACCGCGCGCTGTACGAAGCCAAGAACCAGGGCCGCAACCGCTGCGCCGCGCGCCTGCCCTGAGACTCGGACGCACTGCGGCGCACGTATGGCGGATTAGGCGGCACGCCGTAATCCGCCAAGCGCCGCCGCTCCCCTCACATCCAGATACGATAAATCCAATACCGCTCGTCGCCCGAGCCGAGCACGCGCGCCAGTTCGCGCGGGGTATGTCCGGTGATCTCGCGCGCCTCGCGACAAAAATGCGACTGATCCGCATAGCCGCCGCGCGCGGCCACATCCGACCACACCACCCTGCCGGCCAAATAATCGTCGCGCGCCTCGAAGAACGACTGCTCCGCGCGCCGCAGCCGCAGCAGCTTGCGCAGCGGCTGGCCGGCGCGCGCCTTGATGCGCCGCTCGACGCTGCGCAAGCCCCGCCCGAGCGCGGTGTCGGCGGCCTGCCAGGCCAGATGGCGCACCCAGTCGCGCGCCATGTCGCCCATGCCGGCCGCCCGCGTGGCACGCCACAGCGGCGTCAGAAACGCCTCCAGCACCGCCATCCGCGCGTCGTCGTCGGCGGCGGCCAGCACCGCATCGGACATCGCCGCCCACTGCGGGCCGAGCGCCTGCTCCACGGGCGCCGCGCGGTCGACCCACTCGGCGATATCGATCGCGCCCAGCGCGTGCATGGCCTGCGGATAGAACAGCACCACGAATACCCGCACCGGCCCGGGGTTATAGGTCAGCATGGGCCGCGTTTGTGGCCCGCAAAAGGCCACGCGTACCGGCCCTTTCGGAAAGTCCGCCGGCTGCAGGACCTCCACTTCGCCCTCCATGTAAAAGCTGATGGAACACAGCGGCGTCGCCGGGAAATGGTTGAAGCGGTCGCCCTCGGCCAGTGGCGCCTCCACGGTGCTGCGCGTAACGCAGGCGCGCACGCAGGACGCCAGCGCCAGTGGCGGCACGATCAGGCGCGTGGGGTCGAGGGCGGGAACGGTGCTGGACATGGCCAAAGTCTATACCAAAGCGTGGGCGCGCGCGGCGTGTCGTAAACGTTCAATACACGGCGTCGGCGACACCGCATAGTGGGACAATGCAAACCATGGATGGAGAGACCCGATGATGGAGAACACCTTGACGCTTGCCGCACGCGAGATCGCCGACCTGCCCGGCCCCGCCGCCTGGCCGCTGGTGGGCAACCTGCCGCATATCAAGCCGCTGCGCATCCACCAGGACGTCGAAGCGTGGAGCCGCCAGTATGGCCCATTGTTCAAGATCCGTTTCGGCCGCACCGACATCGTGGTGCTGGCCAGTCATGAGCTGGTCGGCGCTGCGCTGCGCGACCGACCCGACGGTTTCCGCCGGCCGGCGATCACCAGCGACGTCGGCGAGGAGATGGGCGGGCGGCCGGGCGTGTTCGTGGCCGAGGGCGCGACCTGGCGCGAGCAGCGCCGCATGGTGATGGCGGCGTTGTCGCCGCACGCGGTCAAGGCTTACTTTCCGGCGCTGGTGGCGGTAGCGCTGCGGCTGCGCGCGCATTGGCGACGGGCGGCGGCCGGCGGCCACGCGATCGACCTCACCGACGACCTGAAACGCTTCAGCGTGGACGTCATCGCCGGGCTGGCGTTCGGCACCGATGTCAACACCATCGACGGCGGCGAGGACGTCATCCAGCGCCACCTGGACATCATCCTGCCTGCCGTGGCGCGCCGTACCATCGCGCTGGTGCCTTACTGGCGCTACGTGCGGCTGCCGCAGGACAGGCAGCTCGACGCCAGCGTGGCCGCCCTCAACGGCGCGATCGACACGCTGATCGCCTCGGCGCGCGCCCGTCTGGTGGCCGAGCCGGCGCGGCGCGAACGCCCGGCCCACCTGCTCGACGCGATGATCTGCGCGGCCGACGAGGGCGCCGGCATCGACGACCGCGCCATCGCCGGCAATGTCATGACGATGCTGCTGGCGGGCGAGGACACCACCAGTCATACGCTGGCGTGGATGCTGTATCTGCTGCAGAAAAATCCGGCGGCGCTGCGCCGGGCGCGCGACGAGGTGGCGCGCGTGGCGCCCGATCCGGCGGCGCTGACGATCGCGCAGATGGACGGCCTGGATTACCTCGACGCCTGCGCCCAGGAGGCGATGCGACTCAAGCCGGTGGCGCCGTTCATCCCGCTCGAAGCGTTGCGCGAAACGGTGCTCGGCGGCGTGCGCATCCCCAAGGGGGGATTGATCTGGTGCGTGATGCGCCACGACAGCGTCGACGAGCGACATGTGCCGCGCGCGGATGCCTTCGAACCGGAGCGCTGGCTGCGCGGCGGCGACGGCGCGATCGACAAGCACCTGTCGATGCCGTTCGGCGCCGGCGTGCGCACCTGCCCCGGGCGCTACCTGGCGCTGCTGGAGATCAAGCTCGCCAGCGCCATGCTGCTGAGCAGCTTCGAGATCGCGTCGATCGACACGGTGAATGGCAAGGAGCCGGAGGAGTTGATGGGGTTTACAATGTCGCCGATTGGATTACGCATGCGTCTCGGGCGGCTCAATCAGGCCTGATTGGCGCTGCCCCTGACGTTCTCACATTGCACTTCCGACGTCTTGGGGAGTGGCTTTCCTGCCAGCCGAATCCTTCTAAAAAATTTGAATGGACGGCTTACGCTGGTGGGCTCCGAGATTATTGGGATCGCAAACTCTTCCTTTGAAAGCAATGTCAGCGTCCACAATACGCCATCGAAGAACTGAAATCGAACGGTATTTGGCTCCGTCAAATCCAACGCTGAAAATATGCCGGTCGAGTACATGGCGCCCATGCGAGCCGAGTCCACGACAGTCAGATCCTGGTCAAGCAGATACATGCGCAGCGTGTCCTCAAATGGGACGTCATCAGTGAGGAAAAGTAGTACAAACTCGCCCCACCTCAACGCAGCTCTCAGTATCGCACCAGCGACGACTTTCCCGGTGCGCAAGCCAGCAACCATAATTTCACTCTGCGGCGTCAATTCTGGCGTCGGTGCAGTAATTACGCGGATTGAGTACTCTGCGGCGGGGATCAATTTCATGGCAGCTCTACCAGATATAACTTGTTCCTAGGGCAGCAAACGCGCCACCTACAAACGCCCCCACTGTAACGCAAATCGGAGCAGCAGGGCCACATGCAAGTCCCGCTAGCGCGCCACCGGCGATTCCGCCCGCGACGCCCGCGCCGTTGCTTACGACCTCCTTTTTAAACGCTACAATCGGATTACTTCCATGATCAGATTTCGAGTTTCTTGCGCTTGCCGAGCCGCATCGGCCCAAGTAATTCTGCGCGCAATGGCATCAGCTCGTAGCCTATGGGACATGCGCTTGATCTCTATCGTGTACGTGAGCCGTGCCTTGGAGTCGATGGTCAGGTGAGCTCCAGCGCTGGTAATCTGGGCCTCCAAAGATAGCATAGTACGATCAAAAAGAATTTCGTCGTCGCTGCGTGTGACTGCATTCATATGCTCGCCATTGAGATTGGGTTATCGACGTAGGATAAGCTCAATGCTCGCTTAGTCGATTGTGGCGCCGCAATAATGGTGGCGGCGCTACTCGGCGCTACTGGGGATCAAGCTCGCCAGCGTCGTGCCGCTGAGCAGCTTCGATATCGAATCAATGGAGACGGTGGACGGCAAGGAGTCGGAGGAATTGATAGGGTTTACAATGCCGCCGACTGGATTAAGATGCATCTTGGACCAATGAAAACCGCTCGATGAAGAGGAAAAAGATGTCCTCCGAAAAAGATAATTTTGAACGCGACTTGCTTGAATCGGTAAAACAAATGCGCACTGGAGCGTTCGCGCGAGTCACCGTCGTCGATACTGGGCAGAACGGCGATCTCAGCCTATCTGCGTTACAGAATGATTTCGCGGCGTCGCATCCTCGTGAAACAGATCGAACAGGTATTCGCACAACTCCTCGTCGGCGACGTCGTCGGGAACGATGAAGTCCGCCGGGCGACGCTTGCCCTCCGCGCCAAGTTCGAACGTGCGCCGCTCACCGGCTTCGCCGCATATCGCGATCAACCGCCCGAATACATTGAAGCGAAACTCCTTCATTTGCGCCCTCCCCTTTTGATAGAGAAGTATATACTCGAGCGTCGCCCAGTATGATTCAAAGGAAAGTATGAAGATGTTGTCTCGCGTTGACGCGAACCTTGCAGAACAAATTAATAAGCAATTCCCCAACCTGAACGACATCTGGCAGCTCGGCGCCGATGGCGGCATGCAGCGCGTGGCCATCTCCGTGTTCGACCACTGGCTCGACGACGAATCCGAATGGCACCTGATGGCCTGTTTCGAGGGCGAGGAGCGCGAACGCCGGAATCAGAAAATGTTGGCCCACTGGGCCGCGCTGTACGCCCTGACGCCGGTGTACACGCTGCGCTATCGCGGCCGCTGGCCCGCCAAGGCCAAAACCGTCATCAAACGCTACACCAACCGCGACGGCTTCCTGATCCAGTCACGCTACGACAAACACCATCCGCCGTCCCAGTTCCTGATCATGCCGGAACTAGGCTGCATCTGCGCGGCCGGTTGGGACGACACCAATATCCTGTACTTCCACGACAAGGCGCAAGCCGCGCCGGTGCTGGAACTGGCCAACAAGGCCGGCCTGTTTGTCCTCGAGGGCGACGCGGTCTGACCTGGCGCGGCATCACGCCTTGCGGTGCGCGGCGAACCCGGTTAGGCCGGGAGCCACGTCATCGCGCAAAGTGAGTTCTGGGATCGAGTAATCGCCGCCATTCTGCGGACGGAAGGCGATTGGCGCGGTCGTCGCCAGCGTGTCGAGGCGCCGTCCCAGCTCCTCGCGGATAGTATCGAAGCGCGTCTCGTCCACATTGCTGGTGCGGTACACCACGAACGGCGGCAGCACCTCGAAGCCCGGGTAGTACAAAATGCCGTGCTGGATCGGGAAAAGGATGTCGTCAATCGGGCCGTTGATGCCGCGCGGGCTGTAGTGGGATTCCCAGCCGCCGGTGGTAACGACCAGCATCGCGCGCTTGCCCGCCAAGCTGCCCTCGCCATAGCGGTCGCCCCAACGCAGGTCCGAATGCTCGCCCACGCCGTAGGCGAAACCATGGGCGTAGACCCGCTCGACCCAGCCCTTTAAAATCGCCGGCATCGAGAACCACCACATCGGAAACTGCAGGATCACGGTATCTGCCCACATCAGCTTTTGCTGTTCGAGGGCGATGTCCGCGCTTTGCCGTCCGCTGTCGAAGGCGCGCTTGGAATCGAGCGCGGCGTCGAAGCGTTCGGTCGCCGCGCCATCCAGGCTGTCGTTGGCGTCGAGCGCGGGTTTCCACTGCATCGCATACAGATCCGACACCTGCACGGCATGGCCGGCCGCTTCGAGACGTTCGACCGTGAAGTTTTTGATTGAGCCGTTCAGGGACAACGGCTCGGGATGGGCGAAGACGATAAGGACGTTCATGACGGTGGCTCCTGATGGAAAGCACACAGCGTAGGCCCGCCTCAGGTATATTGGAAATGAATTCCCAACATAGCAGGTATCAACAGGAATAATTTCGATGGATAGTTTACGGCGGCTCGACCTCAATCTGCTGGTGACGCTCGACGTCCTGCTCTCGGAGCACAACGTCACCCGCGCGGCACGGCGGCTCAATTTTTCGCAGCCATCGATCAGCGTGCACCTGGCCAAACTGCGCGACATCTTCGGCGATCCGCTGCTGCTGCCCGGACCGCGCGGCATGAAGCCGACCGCCAGGGCGGAGGAGCTGCGCGAACCGTTGCGGCAGGCACTGGAAGCGCTCGGCCGCGCGGTATCGCCCGCGCAGCCCTTCGAACCGTCGAAAGCGGATCAAACCTGGCGCGTAGCCGCGACCGACTACGGGGAATCGACAATCCTGCTGCCGGTACTTTCCGAGCTGCGCGCCCTGGCGCCGGGCACCCGGCTGGCGGTGCTGGAGATGAACCCGGCGCGCATCGCGCGACAAGCGGAGCAAGGAGAAATCGACCTCGCCTTCCACACCGTCGCAGGCTCGCCCCCGGGCATGCGACGCCGCACCTTGTTCGCCGAGCGCTATGTGCTGGCCGGCCGCGCCGATCATCCGCGCCTGAAGCGCAAGCCGACCCTGAAGCAGTTTTGCGCGCTGGAGCACGTGCTGGTATCGTCCGATGGCGGCGGCTTTCATGGCGTCACCGACGCGGCGCTGGCGCAAGTCGGCCTGTCGCGCCGTGTGGCGATGTCGGTGCCGCACTTTCTGTTCATGGTGTCGGCCCTGCAAAGCACGGACCTGGTGGCGATGCTGCCGGAGCGGCTGGTGCGCGACAACGCGGCGCTCAAGGTAATCGAGCCGCCGGTCGACATCCCCGGCTACGAAATGGCGATGCTATGGCACGAACGCTCGCACCGCGACCCCGCCCACCAATGGCTGCGCGAGCAGATCCATAAACTGGTCTGATAGGGAGACCGTGACGAGGTTTAGCGGCGCGATTGCCACAGTCCGTCTGCTTCGATTTATCGAGCAAGACGGAGGCAATCAAACTCATGAATAAGAGTGCGGTGAAGCACTTGAAAAACAAAATATGTTCGCATTGCAGAAATACCCTAAAGATACCTCCACAAACTTTAAACTACATCGGAGTCTGCATCAGTATCAGTCTGATACGCTCTACCACTACCCGCCTCTTCGCCGAGGAACCCGCAATGGTGCCGCTGGTTGATAAGCTTTCAGCCCCTGATCACCCGTGATAATTTCAACGTGATAGCCTGCGCGCCCGTAATGCTCAGCAACATCTTTAATAGTAGCATCCCCAATTGACGTCCCCCCTGCCGCGAGCGCGGGCCAATTATCTGCTAGAAGGCGGAGTTGCTCAGGCTTCCAGAGTGACGACTGATCGGTAAAAGCCGCCCAAGGACTCTGCTCATCCGTAGCACTACGCAAATGCTCCGCCAATCGGCCCGCGCGTTGAAAGCGATTAGCATCGGGGGCCTGAGCAATGTGATTCCCTGTCTCAATAAGCGTCGCTATAGGCAGGACAAACGTGCTGCCCTTGGCACCTTCAGCCGTAAGCAAATCATTGATGCGTTGATAGTTCCATCGATCATCTGCCGGACCCGCCTCTTCCTTTCCCGGGATTTCCAACCAACAGCACAAAACTGAAGTGTCAATAATAAGCACTCGCTTACCCATGCGGCGCCCCACCAATCAATTCACTGACCCGCCTTTGAACATCGTCACTAGATGAAAAATCAAGTTCATGTTGTGAAAAACGGGGCACGCTAACAGTGCGGGTTCGGCCGGTGACGGCGGCCTCTATCAGACCTTGGCTTGACAAGGTTCCGACTGTGCCTCTGGCAAGTAACTTCGGCAACGGTCCCACGTCTTCGAGGAGGGTCAACTTGCTGTAACCGACTGTTTGATCACGATGAGCAACGGTAATGAACGGCACCATCTCTGTACCCATCGCATCCAAAAGAGCCGGGTTGTGCGTTGTGACTAAAACGTCGACGCCGCGCACGCTCCCTACGTCCGTTAGCATCGATAACAGCAACTTTGCGCGTGATGGATGCAGGCCATTATCAACCTCTTCCACGACCAGTAAACTATCTTTCGGTCGGGTCAAGAGAGCCGTCAGAATTGCAAGAAATCGCAAAGTGCCATCCGACATCCCTCTTGCATCGATAAGGTGGGGTTGGTTATTTTCGAGCCAGCGTTCCTCACAATAAAGCATCGCATCCGACTTGAACTTCCCGACAGTCTCTGCATAAACCCGTCTAATATCTCGCTCCGGCAGTTGACTGGCATATCGAGTTAAAACAGTTTCAATTTCAGACTGTTTCTCCGCTGGAAGCGCAGCCAGTACTCCAGCTATATTGCGAGCATCAGACTCAAGCCGTTCAGAAAGTGAAGAATAATTTCGCATGTGCGAAGGAATCGGATCCAGGATAAAAATTTCTCGCAGTGTTTCAATTACAGAAGTGACACCATCCTGGATTTCCTGACGCAACTTTTGTCCGTATAGTTGAAATAGTCCTGTATGAGCCCTACCGAGTTGACGTGGCGTTCCCTGTTTCTCGTTATACAACCGAGCGACGATTGTAGGTGACTCATCTGCGCAAGAATCAGTTCTAAACAATTTAATTTGACCTACCGCTGATCGGCGTAGTCCGTCCTTACCCAAACGATACTTCGTTCTTAGCAATTGCTCTGCTAGGACATCGCAGCGACTCTCTTGAATTCGGCATTCGAAGGTATATTCGTAATCTGTTATCTCATCAGCCCTGCAAATTACTCCTAGCGAGAAGATGTCCCCTGGCCGACGCGCCGCCCATTCAACGCCTCCACGAATCGGAACAAGGGAGCCGTCCCCTTGAAGCGCCGCAGTTAACATAGTGCCGTTAGCAGTCCGGTTTAGTAAGGATAGAGCATCTAAGGCATTCGACTTACCGCTAGCATTCGTCCCAACCAATACAGAAAGACGATCAATGAAGAGCGATGAAGCTTCGTAGCTCTTCCAGTTACCCATGTTTAATTGAACAATCATCCGTATCTCCGAATCATTATGTCTTCTAGAATTACTCTGATGCAACACTACTCTACTTCAGACTAGGAACCCCTTGGATGAGAGATCCATCGCTAGGTCCGAATAAATATGCCCGAACTCGGGCGGCAGTCGAGCCGCACGTTGCAGATATTCCGCAGCAATCACTACAAACTTTGAAGCATACGGTGACTCCGAGTTAATCGACTCTTGCAGAGGCGAATGACGTTTCCTGACCAATAAGGAAAAACTCATTTCACGAGCTAACAAAGATGCAGGCAATGCTTGCTGAGGAGCTTGCAATAGTTCTCTAACCAGACGTTCAAATCTTTTAGTTTCAGGAAAGATCGGAATCTCGTCTGCGGAAGCGCCTCCTAAAGTAAGCCGCCTAATCTTTTGCGCAGCATCTAAATTCTCATATCCACCATATAGCAGGGCCAAAAGTGACGAAATAAACTCTTCCTGCGAGGATGGACGAATCAGCACAAGAAAGAGACGGTTTGCCAGTTCTGACAGAGATAACAAGAACAAGCATAATGCATCCCCAAAGATAGCCAAATGCTCCGGCTTCGCCGGGTCCATTTCAGCAGCAATCGCACGAAGTTTCGCAACGGTCTTTCGACATTGCTCCCCCGCATCTTTAGTCATCCAAAAGCTAGAACGAGAGAAATCAATGTATTCCGACAGCGCCCCGTACTTCGACTTAATTGCAAGAAATTTATCCCAAACATCAATATCTGCTGCGGCGGACCCTAAGTTTTTGATCGTTCCACCGACGCATTGAGCAAGATCTTCAAGCTCTGACTCGTGCAACAAAGATACCGACAAATCAGCCGCACTGATTCGATGATCGTGTTCGATAGCGACCTTTTCATTAAGAATGATAAAGCCTTGAGAAGCGTTAGCTTTGGTCATAACACCACGCAGCCAAAATGCCCTACCTATTGCGGACTCTCTGACCCCGCTCTTACAGTCAAAGATTATCCGCACCTGTCCCTGAATCGGCGACGGCGCGATTGCTAGCACATCGATGTCAGTTAGCAAGAACTTAGATTTCTCCAAGCGTGCAGATGCTTCAATTTCCACCTCTAGTTGCGGCAGCCACCTCTTAGAGATACTGAGCGCCAATGCGGACGCCTTTTGGGCACGGTCTTTCAACATCTTTAGCTTCCTAGCAAAATCTGGCTAATTTCAAATTGCTTCTCTTCAGGAAGCACGATTGTTTCTCTGTCTCGCATAAGCCTTGAGCTAACCAGCGACTCTACGTACTCCCGGTCTCCAGACATCGCGTTCATAGCCTCTTGATCAACAACCAGGTCGGGGGGAGTATCTCCTTGAACGAGCTCATACGCAATCTTCAACGATTCCCTGTTCTCAGGGGTATCGATAATTTTAAGCTGACGATACCCATTACTCTGTTCCTCCAATCTGGCAATGCGGGTATGCACCAAATTCTGATACTGCTGTGAATAGTCGCTGGTGGGGTTGAGTTGGAGTTCCGTCTTAAGTTTATAAAGGACCGCACCGGGGCTGCGGATACGGAAACGATTTGGCAAAAGCTGCCCTTGACGCACGGCTGAAACAATCGCCAGTGAGCGTTCGTAGATCTCCCGCTTCAGCGGGCTGACCTTTACAAACTTTGGCGTCGGGGTAAAGATGAATTGGCTTTGTCCCGCGTACGTCGTGTTGATGGCAGGCGGCTTAATGGCACCGTCTTGCGCTAAGCGCTTGAGCAACAACAGGTCATCAGCATCTATTTTGGTGCCCGCTATCTCCATCTGTTTTTCAATCAAGGACAGCGGCCAGCCCTGCGCAGACTGAATTAGCTTCAGCGTTTTCTGCACGCCCTTCGCACCACAGTTTGCGACGTGATCTGCGAACACATCGGCATTTTCTGAGAAATAGGTAGGATTCAATAGCACCGTCTTCGACCGTGCCCTGCGGCTTACCAAGAAGCTACCCTTCGTTCCGATTTCAACGCTGGTATCAAATGTCTTACGCTCTATACCAATTTTTCCAGCTAAGGCATCAACGTTATGGGGCGCGTTCGCAAGCCGGTCCACGATCTCCAAAGTCAAATTTTCAAACTCGTCGGGCTTCGCGACGACCTGTAGGTACTCACCGATACCGTCGTAGAGCTCATCAAAATAAGGGACTGTCGGCAGAACAGCCCGAATCCTCTTGCCGTCGCGCTGGATACGAACAAATTCAATTTCCCCCAGCAATTCAACAATCCTGTCAACGGCCAGTCGAGGAATGTGCAGCATAGTGGAGGCCACCAGCTTCAGCAACTCATAATCGATGACCGGTAAGCCGCGAATATGAAGAGCAAGCTGAACCGCCATTCCAATCACCGGAATAGTTTCGAAAAGGGGAACTTCTTTATCCTTGATTGCCAGTTGGATCTCGTGGCAACGTGCTACCGCAATCTTCTTGTCCATGTTCTCACCCATAAGCCAACCTCATCACCGTAACAGCCGTGCACGAGGTACTCATGCCGTTACGCAACAGTCTTACAGGATACACAAAGCTTGGTACAAAAGCCATTCGGGCCGAAGCCAGACGAAAGCCTCCTCTGGCGGCACTTCTCTTAGCGCCGTAACTAGAACGATACCACTGGGGCAGGAGCTAATGATAGTTTCGCCTTCCACCTCGGAACCACCCGACCGGAGTATCGCTCTAGTTAAACTGCTGTGGGGGGCACGCTGGCCGGTCTGGTGAGTAAGGCGAAGAGGCAAAAAAAAACCGCCCGGCTTAAACCGGGCGGCATTGACGCGCAAGCGTCGTTTCAGGTGTTAGCGCAAACCGCTGGCCGCTTTGGCCAGGTCGGTGATGCGGCCCCAGTCGCCGGCGGCGATGGCGTCCTTCGGCGTCAACCACGAGCCGCCCACGCAGGCGACGTTTTTCAGCGCCAGGAACTGCGACGCCGTCTCCTGCGAAATGCCGCCCGTCGGGCAGAACGTCACGTCCGGCAGCGGGCCGTTGATCGCGTTGAGCATGCCGATGCCGCCGGCCGGCACCGCCGGGAACAGCTTCAGTTGACGGAAGCCCTGCTCGCGCGCGGCCATCACTTCCGACGGCGTCATCACGCCAGGCAGCAGCGGCAGGCCGCTGCTCTTGGCGGCGGCGATCAGCGCGGCCGTCAAACCAGGCGAGACGCCGAACACCGCGCCGGCGTCACGCGCGGCGGCGAATTCTTCCGGCTGCGTCAACGTGCCGACGCCGACGATGGCGCCTTCCACTTCCGACATGGCGCGGATCGCGCCCAGGCCGTGCTTGGTGCGCAAGGTCACTTCCAGCACGCGGATGCCGCCAGCCACCAGCGCGCGCGCCAACGGCACGGCGTGTTCAGGTTCGTCAATCGCGATCACCGGGATCACGGCCGAGGTACGCATAATATCCAGCAAAGTCATAGTCATGATTTACGCTTCTTTCTTCATCGAGAAATCTTCATCGGAACCCGGCACGGTGTTGCCGACCGGGTCTTTGTCATGCAGGCCGACGATCGTCGGTATCGGCGACGGCAGCGGGAACGTGGTCGCGCCCTTCTCCGCCTCGCACACACTGTTGCGGAACATGGCGAACAATTCGCGGCCCATGCCCACGCCGTTCGGCGTCAGGTCGGCCGTGGCCTGTTCGCGCGCGTTCCACACGGCCGGCTCCACCAGCGCTTCCAACGAGCCATCCTTGGCGCAGACGCGGATGATGTCGCCGTCGCGCACGCGGCCCAGCGGACCGCCGGCCAGGATCTCCGGCGACACGTGGATCGCCGCCGGCACCTTGCCGGACGCGCCCGACATACGGCCGTCGGTCACCAGCGCCACGTGGCGGCCGGCGTCCTGCAGGTTGGCCAGCGCCGGCGTCAGCGCGTGCAGCTCCGGCATGCCGTTGGCGCGCGGACCCTGGAAGCGCAGCACGGCGACGAAGTCGCGATCGAGCTGGCCGGCCTTGTAGGCGTCCATGAAATCTTCCTGGGAGTTGAACACCAGCGCCGGCGCTTCCACCGTCTGGTGTTCGGCCTTGACCGCCGACACCTTCATCACCGCGCGGCCCAGGTTACCCTTGACCAGCACCGTGCCGCCGTCCGGCGAGAACGGCGCGGTGATCTTGCGCAGCACCGCCTCGTCGCCCGATTCGGCCGGCGCGTCGCGCCATACGACGCCCTGTCCACCTTCGCCGAGGAACGGCTCGGTGCAGTGCGCGCGCAGGCCCTTGCCAAGGATGGTGGTGACGTCGTCGTGCAGCAGGCCGCCGTTGAGCAGTTCGCGGATCACGAAGCCCGTGCCGCCGGCGGCGTGGAAGTGGTTCACGTCGGCGTTGCCGTTCGGGTAGATGCGCGTCAGCAGCGGCACCACCTTCGACAGCTCGTTGAAGTCGTCCCAGTCGATGACGATGCCGGCCGCCTTGGCGATGGCCACCAGGTGCAAGGTGTGGTTGGTCGAGCCGCCGGTCGTCAGCAGCGCGACGATGGCGTTGACGATGGCTTTTTCATCGACCACGTGGCCGACCGGCAGGTACTCGCTCGATTGCGCCGTGATCACGGCAGCGCGGCGGGCGGCGGCCTTGGTCAGTTCGTCGCGCAGCGGCGTGTTCGGCGTGATGAACGCGGCGCCCGGCAGGTGCAGGCCCATGACCTCCATCAGCATCTGGTTGCTGTTGGCGGTGCCGTAGAAGGTACAGGTGCCGGCGCCGTGGTAGGACTGCGATTCGCCTTCGAGCAGCTCGGCGCGTCCGACCTTGCCCTGCGCGTACAGCTGGCGGATCTTGGCTTTCTCGGAGTTCGACAGGCCCGTGGTCATCGGACCGGCCGGCACGAACACCGCCGGCAGGTGGCCGAAGTGCAGCGCGCCGATCAGCAGGCCCGGCACGATCTTGTCGCACACGCCCAGGTAGACCGCCGAATCGAACATATTATGCGACAGCGCGATCGCGGTCGCCATGGCGATGGCGTCGCGCGAGAACAGCGACAGTTCCATGCCCGGCTGGCCCTGCGTGACGCCGTCGCACATGGCGGGCGTGCCGCCGGCGTATTGCGCCACCGCGCCCACTTCGCGCACGGCGTCCTTGATCAGCGCCGGGAAGCCTTCGAACGGCTGGTGCGCCGACAGCATGTCGTTGTAGGCCGAAACGATCGCCACCGACGGCTTTTTCAGTTCCTTCAACGACAGCTTGTCGTTGGCGGGAAACGCTGCGAAGCCGTGCGCCAGGTTCGTGCACGCCAAGGTGCCGCGCTGGACGCCCTTGACGCGCGCCGCGTCCAGGTGCGCCAGATAAGCGCCGCGCGAAGGTTTGCTACGCTCGATGATGCGAGCGGTGACAGTTTCCAAGACCGGATGCAACGCCATGATTGTTCCTTATGAATGAATTCCGTGAAATTTTACTACAAAATCTCAAAACCGACCGTTTTTTCTGATTTTTAGCTGGCAAACGCTGGCAAACGCCGGCACCGGAAACGCATCCCTGGCACGCAGGAAAAACCACCTCCAGAGCGATAAAAATTCTATTCTTTCAACAGTGTCGTAGTGAATTTACCGGGTTTTCCTGTATTATTCACTCAGCTTGTTTATGCATCCATCCTACCCATCAGACGAAGACGCCCGACTATTATGCGCCAGCCCGCCCTGACCACCACCGCCAGCTTCAAAGCCCTCGAATCCCACGCCGTCGACGCCAAACACTGGCAATTGCGCCAACTGTTCGCGCACGACGCGCAGCGCTTCCCGACCCTGACGGTCGACGCGGCCGGCCTGTTCCTCGACTATTCCAAGAACCGCCTGACCGCCACCACCATCGACCTGCTGCTCGATCTGGCCCGCGAACGCGGCGTCGAGGCCCAGCGCGACGCCATGTTCAATGGCGAGAAGATCAATATTACAGAACATCGCGCCGTACTGCATACCGCGTTGAGATTGCCGCGCGGTAAAAGTTTGACGGTCGACGGCCAGGATATCGGCGCCGACGTCCACGCCGTGCTCGACCACGTCAAGGAATTCACCGACCAGGTCCGCTCCGGCGCGTGGCTGGGCCATACGGGCAAGCCGATCACCGACGTCGTCAACATCGGCATCGGCGGCTCCGACCTGGGCCCGAAAATGGCCGTGCTGGCGCTGCGCTCGTACGCCCACCCGCGCCTGAAGATGCACTTCGTCTCCAACGTCGACGGCCACGACATGGACGCCGCGCTGGCCCTGGTCGATCCGGAAACCACGCTGTTCATCATCGCCTCCAAGACCTTCGTCACCGCCGAGACCATGCTTAACGCCGGCACGGCCCGCACCTGGTTCCTGAAAACGGCCAAGGAAGAAGATCTGACGCGCCACTTCGTCGCCGTCTCCACCAACACCGAAGCGGTGAAAGCGTTCGGCATCGACCCGGCCAACATGTTCCCGTTCTGGGACTGGGTCGGCGGCCGTTACTCGGTATGGTCGGCGATCGGCCTGGCCGTCGCGCTGGCGGTCGGCTACGGCTACTTCAGCGACTTCCTGGCCGGCGCCCACGCGATGGACGAACATTTCCGCACCGCGCCGCTGGCGCAAAACATGCCGGTGCTGCTGGCGATGGTCGGCTTCTGGAACCGCCAGTTCCTCGGCGCCGGCTCGCTGTCGATCGCGCCCTACCACCAGGATCTGAACCGCTTCCCGGCCTACCTGCAGCAGCTCGACATGGAAAGCAACGGCAAGCGCGTCACGCGCGACGGCGCCGAAGTCGACACGCCGACCTGCCCGGTGGTCTGGGGCGAATGCGGCACCAACGCCCAACACGCCTACTTCCAGCTGCTGCACCAGGGTACCGACGTCACCCCGATCGACTTCATCGCCACCCTGCGCGCCACCCACGACCTGCCGGGCCACCACGACTCGCTGCTGGCCAACTGCTTCGCCCAGTCGGAAGCCTTCATGACCGGCAAAACGGCCGATGAAGTGCGCGCCGACCTGACCGCGCAAAAGCTGGACGCCGACGAAATCGAAGCGCTGGTGCCGCACAAGACCTTCCCCGGCAACCGCCCGTCCAACACCATCCTGATGGACCAGCTGACGCCAACCACCCTGGGCGCGCTGATCGCGCTGTACGAGCACAAAACCTTCGTCCAGGGCGTGCTGTGGGACGTCAACAGCTTCGACCAGTGGGGTGTGGAGCTGGGCAAGGTGCTGGCCAAGAACATCCACGCCGAACTGACCGGCGAGGTCCAGCCGGACCGCCACGACAGCTCGACCAACGGTTTGATCGTCATGGCCAAAGCGGCCCAGCACATTTAAGCCAGGGATGACCATGAGCGCACCGCATATCGAAGTGGCCTACGACGCCGTCATGCAAACCGGCGAATGCCCGCTATGGCACGAGGCGGAACAGGCGCTGTACTGGGTCGACATCCCCGCCTTCACCGTGCACCGGCTGGAGCCGGCCAGCGGCGCGCACCGCGCGTGGCGGCTCTCGAGCGAGCCGGCCAGCCTGGCCGTCAGCGACAACGGCGGTTTGATCGTCGCCATGCGCAGCGGCTTCTATCACCTCGACACCGGCGCCGACGACGTGCGCATCACCGAGATCGCGCCGGCGCCGTACGACACCTCGCTGGCCCGCTTCAACGACGGCCGCGTCGATCCGGCCGGACGTTTCTGGGTCGGCACCATCTACGAACCGCGCGACCGCCAGGCCGCCGAGATGTTCGTGCTGGAACAGGGCGAGGTTCGCAAAGCCTGGTCGGGCGGCATGACCAACTCGAACGGCCTCGGTTTCAGCCCGGACGGCAAAACCATGTACCACGCCGACACCACCGCCCACGTGGTGCGCCGCTTCGATTTCGACGTCGACAGCGGCACGGTGGAAAACCAGCGCCCCTTCATGCAGTTCTCGGCCGACAAGTCCAACAACTACGGCGGTCGTCCGGACGGCGCGGCGATCGACAGCGACGGCAACTACTGGTGCGCGTTGTTCGAAGGCGGCCGGCTGCTGAAGCTGTCGCCGGACGGCGAGCAGCTCGACGAAATCAAGCTGCCCCTGCGCTGCCCGACGATGCCGGCCTTCGGCGGCCCGGATCTGCGCACCTTATATGTCACCAGCGCCGGCGAGCGCCCGGAGGCCGAGCTGGCGCAATACCCGCTCAGCGGCAAGCTCCTGTCCATTAAAGTCGATGTCGCGGGCCGCGTGAATCCAGCGTATAAAAACTAATCCGGACAAAGCAGGGCGTGGCTTGAACGGCGTCGTCGGCGCGCCGGCAAACCACCCCTGAATGTAGTAAAATTTCTTGCATTTCACTGCTTAGCGTAGTAAATTTACACAATAAAAATACACCGCCGGTTATAGTGTCAACCCGGCGGCGGCGCTCTGCAGCGACCACCCATTCAGGCACAACCAACTCTTGCGACGACTCTCAATTATGGCTCTTACCGATTTTGATCTGGTTCTGTTCGGCGGCAGCGGCGATCTGGCGATGCGCAAATTGCTGCCGGCGATGTACGCCCGCGACGTGGCCAACGATCTGCCCCCGACCGCGCGCATCATCTGCGTCGGCCGCGCGGACGCCAGCCAGGAAGACTTCCTGCACACGGTCGAAACCACCTCCAAGCCACACATCAAGTCGCCCGCCGTCACGCCGGCCGCCTGGACCCGCTTCACCGCCCGCATCGTCTACGTCTCGCTGAACGCCACCGACACGGCCAGCTACAAGAACCTGGTCGAAGCGCTGCGCAAGGACGACGCCATCACCCGCGTCTACTACCTGGCCACGCCGCCGGCGATCTTCTCGCAAATCTGCGACAACCTCAAAGAAAACGGCCTGGTCACCAAGAACTCGCGCGTGGTGCTGGAAAAGCCGCTCGGGCGCGACCTCGCATCGGCCAAGCAGATCAACGCCGAAGTGGGCAAAGTCTTCGAGGAATCGCAGATCTACCGGATCGACCACTACCTCGGCAAGGAAACCGTGCAGAACCTGCTGGCCCTGCGCTTCGGCAACATCCTGTTCGAGCCGCTGTGGCGCCGCGAATGGATCTCCGACGTGCAGATCACCATCGCCGAAAAACTCGGCGTCGGCAACCGCATGGGCTACTACGACACCTCCGGCGCGCTGCGCGACATGCTGCAAAACCACCTGCTGCAACTGCTGTGCATTGTTGCCATGGAGCCGCCGACCTCGATCGCCCCTGACGCCGTGCGCGACGCCAAGCTGCAGGTGCTGCGCTCGCTGAAAAAATTCACGCCGACCACGCTGGCGCAAAACATCGTGCGCGGCCAGTACCGCGCCGGCCACGTCGACGGCAAGGCCGTACCGAGCTACCGCGACGAGCCGGACGCGCCGGAACACTCGCGCACCGAGACGTTCGTCGCCATGAAGGCGGAAATCGACACCTGGCGCTGGGCCGGCGTGCCGTTCTACCTGCGCACCGGTAAGCGCATGGCCGACGGCCTGGCCGAGATCGTCGTGCGCTTCAAGCAGATCCCGCACTCGATCTTCGCCCAGCCGACCAACAGCTTCCAGCCCAATTCGCTGGTCATCCGCCTGCAGCCGGACGAAGGCCTGCGCATGAACCTGATGGCCAAGACGCCCGGCGACGGCATGCGCCTGAAGCAGGCCGAGCTCGAACTGGACTTCCGCGAATCGTTCAAATCGCCCCGCATGGACGCCTACGAGCGCCTGTTGCTCGACGTGCTGCGCGGCCAACTGACCTTGTTCATGCGCGGCGACGAGCTCGAAGCGGCCTGGGAATGGGTCGAACCGATCCTGAACAACTGGGAAGCCGACGACAGCTACCCGATCCCGTACGCCTCGGGCACCTGGGGTCCGGCCGCCGCCTCGGCGCTGATCGGCCGCGACGGTCTGCAGTGGCGCGAAGAAGCGCTGCCGGAAGACTAACCGGCCCACCTGTCCGCCACCGATGCTGCTCGACTCCATCCGCACCCAGCTCGACTCGCTCTCCAAATCGGAGCGCAAAGTCGCGCTGGCCGTGCTCGACCACCCGGGCCAGACGGTCAGCCAGAACATCACCGCGCTGGCCAAAAGCGCGCAGGTGTCCGAACCGACCGTCGTGCGGTTTTGTCGCACGCTGGGCTACGACGGCTGGCACGAGTTCAAGCTGAAACTGGCGCAGGGGCTGGCGCTGGCCCTGCCGGGCCTCAACGAGCAGCCGACCCAGGACGACCTGGCCGCCGACCTGGTCAACAAGATCTGCAGCCGCTCGATCAACACCCTGCTCGACCTGCGCAACAACCTGGACCCGGACGCCATCCAGAAAGCGCTCGACATCCTGGCCAAGGCCAACAAGATCGAGTTCTACGGCCAGGGCACGTCCGGCATCGTCGCCGCCGACGCCCAGCACAAGTTCTTCCGCTCCGGCGTGCCGACCGTGGCCTACGCCGACCCGCACATCCACAGCATCGCCGCCGCCCTGCTGCGCACCGGCGACGCCGTGGTCGCCATTTCCCAGCGCGGCAACAGCCCGTCGCTGGTGCGCTCGATCAAGCTGGCCCGCCGCGGCGGCGCCGATGTCATCGTGCTGGCGCCGTCGGGCACGCCGCTGGCCGACCTGGCCACGGTGCTGATCCCGATCGACCTGATATTCAACATCGACCCCTACACGCCGATCTCGGCGCGCCTGGCCTATCTGGTCGTCATCGACGTGCTGGCCGTCGGCCTGGCCTTGCAACGCGGCCCCGAATTCCGCAAAAAGATGCAAAACGCCCAAAAGGCGCTGCAAGAGTTCGACTTGCAATTCGACTCCTTCATCGGCTAAGCTCTCGCTCTTACAAAAAGCACCACTGCTTGCGTCCGTGGGTGTGCTGGCGTACGTGGGCTGCGCACCACCCCCCCTATAATCATTGCTGTGCTACAGTGTGTATGAATTTTTCGCATCTGCAACATTGCCGTTTGCACACCTAGTACGTTCGTGGGTGCCGAGCCCCCGCTGAGAGTGGACATGACTACCTTTACCTCCTATACCGCCCAACCTGCAGTGCGCATGCCGCTGCTGCAGACCGGCGTGTCCGGTTTCGACCAGATCCTCGGCGGCGGCTTTCCGGCCCACAGCCTGTATCTGATCCAGGGCCTGGCCGGCAGCGGCAAGACCACCCTGGCCTGCCAGATCGGCTTCCAGCACGCCCACCAGGGCAAAAAAGTGCTGATCCTGACCTTGATCGCGGAAACCCACGGCAAAATGCTCAACCACCTGAGCAGCTTTTCCTTTTTCGACGAGAAACTGGTCGGCGAGCGCATCATCTTCCTCGGCGCCTACAACGAACTGCTCAAGGGCGGCCTGCGCGAGCTGCTCAA
This sequence comes from Duganella sp. AC917, assembly GCF_979258245.1. NCBI lineage: Bacteria > Pseudomonadati > Pseudomonadota > Betaproteobacteria > Burkholderiales > Oxalobacteraceae > Duganella > Duganella sp. AC917. The sequence goes on along the minus strand of NZ_OZ409848.1, from coordinate 64,053 downwards.
ATCGATCGCCGCCACCCTGGCCGACCAGCGCCCCGACATCATGATCATCGACGGCTTCCGCACCGTGCGCGAGGCCAAGCCGTCGGACGTGGCGCTGTCCGAGTTCATGCTCTCGCTCAATTCGCTGGTGGCGACCATGCAGTGCACCACCTTCCTGCTCTCGCCCACCGAGGGCAACGTGGCCGATTCCGAAAACACGCTGGTCGACGGCTTGATCGAACTGAGCCAGTATGAGCAGGGCTTGCAGCTGATCCGCGAGATCAAGGTGTTTAAGTTGCGCGGCAGCAAGCATCTGCTGGGGCGCCACGTGTTCGAGGTCGGCGTCGACGGCGTCGCCATCTATCCGCGCCTTGAGGCGGTCACCACCGTCTCGCGCGCCACGCCGGCCGTCTCGCGCCAGCGCCTCGGCTTCGGCATCGAGGGCTGGGACAAACTGACCAACGGCGGCGTCGCGCGCGGCTCGACCACGGCGCTGCTGGGCAATCCTGGTGTCGGCAAGACGCTGATGGGCCTGCATTTCATTTACGAGGGCCTGCGGCGCGGCGAAAACTGCCTGATCGCCGGGTTCTACGAGTCGCCGTTGCGGCTGCTGGAAAAGTCGATCAGCGTCGGCATGGACATGACGCCTTATTACAACAGCGGCGCGCTGGAAATCATCTGGCATCCGCCGCTCGAAGTGCTGGTCGACGCCATGGCCGAGGACATGCTGCGCAACGTCGAGCGGCGCGGCGTGTCGCGCCTGCTGATGGACGGCCTCGACGGCCTGCGCGAGATCGTCATCCACGAAGGGCGCTCGCGCTCGTTCCTGGCCGCGCTGGTCAACGAACTGCGCTGCCGCAACGTCACCAGCTTCTTCACGCAAGAGCTGCCGTATTTCGGCAACGGCCCCGCGCACAGCGAAGTGTCCGCCTCGATGTTGTTTGAAAACATCATCTTGTTGCGCTATGTCGACGTCCGCGGCGTCAACCGGCGCCAGATCGGCGTGCTCAAGCTGCGCGAGAACAGCTACGACGCGGCCAACCACATCCTGCTCATCACCGACAACGGCATGACGATCGAGGGCGCCGTCTCGGGCTCCGTCGCGCCGCCGCAGACGCTATAGCGAGATGACATGAGCGACTTCCCGGCAATCATGGACGCCAACCCGGATGGAAAGATCATCCTGGTGGTCGACGACGAGTTCGACGTCTTGTCGGCGTACACGATGCTGTTCGAATACCGCGGCTACCGCGTGCGCACCGCCGGCAACGGCGCCGAGGCGCTGGAGGCGGCCGCGCGCGAACGCCCGGACATCGTGGTCTCCGACTACATGATGCCGGTCATGGACGGCGCCGAGCTGTGCCTGCAATGGCGCGCCGACCCGGCCCTGGCGGACATCCCCTTCATCCTGGCCAGCGCCGGCATTCCGCGCAAGGACGAGGTGCTGCCGTACGACACCTTCTTCCGAAAACCGATCCGCTTTGAAGTGTTGCTCGACGAAATCGCCCGCCTGATCGCCGTCCGCGCGGCCGGCTGATGTCCTGGCGGCTGACGCCGTTCCGCCTGATCCGCGCTACGCAAACCGGCCGCCCTTGAGTACAATAAGACAACGCAATCCTCTTACCTCAGATTGGCAACGAACATGAACCAACTCGAACAACTGAAGCAATTCACCACCGTGGTGGCCGACACCGGCGACTTCCAGTCGATCCAGGCCTACACCCCGCACGACGCCACCACCAACCCGTCGCTGATCCTCAAGGCGGTGCAAAAGGACGAATACAAGCCGCTGCTGGAAAAAGCCGTGCGCGACAACCTCGACCGCTCGATCCCGGACACCATCGACCACCTGCTGGTGGCCTTCGGCAAGCAGATCCTGCGCATCATCCCGGGCCGCGTCTCGACCGAGATCGACGCCCGCCTGTCGTTCGACGTCGAGGGCTCGGTGGCCAAGGGCCGCGACCTGATCAAGCTGTACGAAGCGGCCGGCATCGAGCGCGAGCGCGTGCTCATCAAGATGGCCGCCACGTGGGAAGGCATCCGCGCCGCCGAGATATTGGAAAAAGACGGGATCCACTGCAACATGACGTTGCTGTTCTCGCTGGGCCAGGCGATCGCCTGCGCCGACGCCGGCGCCCAGCTGATCTCGCCGTTCGTCGGCCGCATCTACGACTGGTACAAAAAATCCACCGGCATCGACTACACCGGCGCCGAAGATCCGGGCGTGCAGTCGGTCAAGCGCATCTACAACTACTACCGCAAGTTCGGCTACAAAACCGAGGTCATGGGCGCGAGCTTCCGCAACACCGGCCAGATCCTGGAACTGGCCGGCTGCGACCTGCTCACCATCAGCCCGGACCTGCTGCAAAAGCTGGCCGACACCGACGCCCCGGTCGAGCGCAAACTCAGCGCCGAGAAAGTACCAACCTCGGGCATCATCAAGCTGACGCAGGACGAAAAAACTTTCCGCTTCCAGCTCAACGAAGACCAGATGGCATCCGAGAAGCTGGCCGAAGGCATCCGCGCGTTCTGCGCCGATTCGGGCAAGCTGAAACAAATCATTTCCGGCATGCGCTGATGCCGGCGTGACGGGCCACCAAGGGCGGGAGCGCGGCGGCAGCCGTCCTCCCGCCCTTTTTGCTTTTATGACCGGTTGCGGTAACCGCCGGTCGGGATTTCAGTGTCGCCAAGGGACGATCTTGCACCAAAATGCAGCAATGTCGCCCAAATTGATATAAATAGAACTATACAAAACGTTACATAACTGACTGTATTACAATGTTGCAGCCTCGGCCGGCACCCGCTCCGGTCGACAACGTCCAACACTATTCTTTTCAGAGACATCCAATGAGATCCGTCCCTCGTTCCACCACATTCGCCTGCACCGCCCTCACCCTTGGCCTTGGCCTTGCGATGCTCAGCGCTTGCGGAAAAAAAGACGCCGCGCCCGCCGCCCCGCCGCCGCCGAAAGTGGCGGTCGTCACGGTGGCGCCGGCCAGCATCACGCTCACCAGCGAACTGCCGGGCCGCACCGAGGCCTCGCGCATCGCCGAAGTGCGCGCGCGCACCGCCGGCATCGTGCTGAAACGGGTGTTCAAGGAAGGCGGCGACGTCAAGGCGGGCGAGGTGCTGTTCCGCATCGATCCGGCCAGTTTCCAGGCCTCGTATGACAGCGCCCAGGCCGCCGTCGGCCGCGCCGAAGCCAACCTGGCACAGGCCGACCTGCGCGTCAAGCGCTACACGCCGCTGCTGGCCGCGCAAGCGGTCAGCCAGCAGGAATACGACGACGCCGTCACCTCGCAGAAGCAGGCCCGCGCCGATCTGGCCACCGCCAAGGCGTCGCGTACCAACGCCGGGCTGACGCTGGGCTACGCCACCGTCACCGCACCGATCTCCGGCCGCATCGGCCGCGCGCTGGTCACCGAGGGCGCGCTGGTCGGCCAGGGCGAAGCCACGCCGATGGCCACGGTGCAGCAGCTCGATCCGATCTACGTCACCATCACCCAGTCGTCGACCGAGCTGCTCAAGCTGCGCCGGGCGCTGGCCGAGGGCAAACTGAAAACCGCCGGCAAGGACGAAGCGCGGGTGTCGCTGGTGACCGAGGACGGCCAGACCTATCCGCAGACCGGCAAGCTGCTGTTTGCCGACGTCTCGGTCGACCAAACCACCGGCTCGGTGTCGATGCGCGCCGAATTCCCCAACCCGAACCGTATTCTGCTGCCCGGTATGTACGTGCGCACGCGTCTGGATCAGGGCGTCAACGAGGCCGCCATCACCGTGCCGCAGCAGGCCGTGGTGCGCGGCACCGACGGCGCCACCGTGCTGCTGGTCGGCGCCGACAACAAGGTCACGGCGCAGCCGGTCAAGGCCGACGCCGCGCAAAACGGCAGCTGGGTCATCAGCTCCGGCCTCAAGGGCGGCGAGCGCGTCATCGTCGAAGGCTTCCAGAAGGCCAAACCCGGTGCGACCGTCACGCCGGAGGCCTGGAAGGGTCCGGTCGGCAAGGCCGCCGCGGCGCCAGCGCCAGCGCCAGCCGCCACCAAATAATCGGGAGACCAGATGGCAAAGTTCTTCATCGATCGCCCGGTTTTCGCGTGGGTGATCGCCCTGTTCATCCTGATCGGCGGCGCGCTGTCGATCACCCTGCTGCCGGTGGCGCAATACCCGACCATCGCGCCGCCGTCGATCGTCATCGACGCCACCTATCCCGGCGCCACCGCCCAGATCCTCGATGACGCCGTCACCAGCGTGATCGAGCAGGAAATGAACGGCGCCGACGGCCTGCAATACGTCGAGTCGGTCAGCGAGGGCAACGGCTCGGTGTCGATCACCGTCACCTTCCTGCCCGGCACCAATCCGGACCTGGCCGCCGTCGACGTGCAAAACCGCATCAAGCGGGTCGAGTCGCGCCTGCCGCAGGCGGTCACGCAACAAGGCGTCAACGTCAACAAGGCGCGCAGCAACATCCTGATGTTCGTCGGCATCTCGTCGACCGACGGCAAGCTCGACACGGCCGCCATCGGCGACTACGCCGCCCGCAACATCGTCAATGAACTCAAGCGCCTGCCCGGTGTGGGCCAGGCCCAGCTGTTCGGCACCGAGCGCGCCATGCGCGTCTGGGTCGATCCGGCCAAGCTGCTCGGCCTGCGCCTGACGATGGCCGAGGTCACCGCCGCCATCCGCGCCCAGAACGCCCAGGTCACCGCCGGCACCCTGGGCGATCTGCCGTCGCCCGAAACCCAGGCCTACGCCGCGCCGATCGTGGTGCAGGGCCAATTGACCTCGCCCGAGGAATTCGGCAAGGTGGTGCTGCGCGCCAACACCAACGGCTCCTTCGTGCGCCTGTCCGACGTCGCCCGCATCGAGATGGCCGGCGCCAACTTCAACCGCAGCTCGCGGCTGGACGGCAAGCCGTTCGTCGCGGTCGCCGTGCAGCAGTCGCTGACCGGCAACGCGCTGGCCACCGCCACGCTGGTGCGCGCCAAAATGGACGAGCTGTCCAAGTTCTTCCCGCCGGGCATCAAGTACACCGTGCCGTACGACACCTCGACCTTCGTCAAGATCTCGATCGAGGAAGTGGTCAAGACCCTGTTCGAGGCGGTGCTGCTGGTGTTCATCGTCATGTACGTGTTCCTGCAGAACCTGCGCTACACCCTGATCCCGACCATCGTCGTGCCGATCGCGCTGATGGGCACGCTGGCCGTGATGCAGGTGGCCGGCTTCTCGATCAACGTGCTCACCATGTTTGGCATGGTGCTGGCGATCGGCATCCTGGTCGACGACGCCATCGTGGTCGTTGAAAACGTCGAGCGCATCATGAGCGAGGAAGGCCTGTCGCCGCGCGACGCCACCCGCAAGGCGATGTCGCAGATCACCGGCGCCATCGTCGGCATCACCTTGGTGCTGATCGCCGTGTTCATCCCGATGGCCTTCTTCGGCGGCGCCGTCGGCGCGATCTACCGCCAGTTCTCGCTGTCGATGGTGTCGGCCATGGTGTTCTCGGCGCTGATGGCGCTGACGTTGACGCCGGCGCTGTGCGCCACCATCCTCAAGCCGGTCGAAGCCGGTCACCACCACGAGAAGAAGGGCTTCTTCGGCTGGTTCAACCGCAAGTTCGCCGTCACCGCCACCGGCTACCAGGGCCTGATCGCCAAGATGATCAAGCGCACCGGCCGCTTCATGATCGTGTTCCTGCTCATCTGCGGCGTGGTCGGCTGGCTGTACGCGCGCCTGCCGTCGTCGTTCCTGCCGAACGAGGACCAGGGCTACATCATCGCCAACGTCCAGCTGCCGCCCGGCGCCTCGCGCAGCCGCACCGAGGCCGTGCTGGCCCAGGTCGAGGACTACCTGCACAAGCAGCCGGCCGTGGCCCGCACCATCGCCGTGGCAGGTTTCAGCTTCTCGGGCGCCGGCCAGAACGTCGGCCTGGTGTTCGTGCCGCTCAAGGACTGGAGCGAGCGCGGTCCGGACGACGCCGCCGACAAGATCGCCGCGCGCGCGCTGAGGGCCTTGTCCGGCATCGCCGACGCCGTGGTCTTCCCGCTCAGTCCTCCGCCGATCCGCGAATTGGGCAACGCCACCGGCATCACCGCGCGCCTGCAGGACCGCGCCGGCGCCGGCCACGCCGCCCTGCTCGACGCCCGCAACCAGTTACTCGGCCTTGCCGGCAAGAGCGACGTCCTCAAAGGCGTGCGTCCCGAGGGTCTGGAAGACGCGCCGCAGCTGCAGATCGACGTCGACCGCGACAAGGCCAACGCGCTGGGCGTGGCCTTCGCCGACATCAACAGCCTGCTGTCGGTCGGCCTGGGCTCGAGCTATGTCAACGACTTCACCAGCAGCGGACGACAGCAGCGCGTCATCGTGCAGGCCGACGCGCCGCAACGCCTGCAACCGGAAGACCTGCTGCGCCTGAACGTGCGCAGCGCCTCGGGCGGCATGGTGCCGCTGTCGGCGGTGGCCAGCACGCGCTGGATCAACGGTCCGGTGCAGCTGGTGCGCTACAACGGCTACCCTGCGATCAAGCTGACTGGCGACGCCGCGCCCGGCCGCAGCACCGGCGAGGCGATGGCCGAACTGGAACGCCTGGCCACGCAGCTGCCGCCTGGCTTCAGCATCGAATGGACCGGCCAGTCGCTGGAGGAAAAGACCTCCGGCTCGCAGGCGCCGGCGTTGTTCGCGCTGTCGATGCTGGCCGCCTTCCTGGTGCTGGCCGCGCTGTACGAAAGCGAATCGATCCCGATCGCCGTGCTGCTGGTGGTGCCGCTGGGGATCCTGGGCGCGCTGCTCGGCGCCCATATCCGCGACCTGCCCAACGACGTCTACTTCAAGGTGGGCCTGATCGCGATTATCGGCCTGTCGGCCAAGAACGCGATTTTGATCATCGAATTCGCCAAGGACCTGCAAGCGCAAGGCATGGGCCTGATGGAGGCGACGCTGGAGGCGGTGCACCTGCGCTTCCGTCCCATCATCATGACGTCGCTGGCCTTTATCCTCGGCGTGCTGCCGCTGGTGATCGCCACCGGCGCCGGCTCGGCCAGCCAGCGCGCCATCGGCACCGGCGTCATGGGCGGCATGATTACGGCGACGGTGCTGGCGGTGTTCCTGGTGCCGGTATTCTTCGTGGTGATACGCAAAATCTTCAAGGGCAGCGAACGCCAGCGCAAGTTGGCCGCTCACGAAATGGACGACAAAAAGCATGAGACTTATGACTAACCGGGCCCGCGCCTCCCTCCCCGCCGCGCGCACGGGTCAGCCTATGACACGGTTGGCAACGCAGCTGACCACCGCCATGCTGGGCGCGGCGCTGCTGTCGGCCTGCTCGCTGGCGCCGACCTACCAGCGGCCCGAGGCCCCGGTGGCCGCCGCCTTCCCGGCCGACACCGCCGGCAAAGCCGCCATGACCGGCTCGGCGCCATCGGCCGCCGCCAACCAGCGCGACGCCGTCGATACCGGCTGGCGCGACTACTTCATCGAGCCGCGCCTGCAACAGCTGATCGCTGCGGCGCTGGAGAACAACCGCGACCTGCGTACCGCCGCGCTGCGCATCGAAGAGGCGCGCGCGCTGTACAACGTGCAGGTGGCCGACCGCCTGCCCAACCTGAACGCCAGCGTCGGCGCGACGCGCGCCAGGACGCCAGCCACCGTGTCGCCCACCGGCCAAACCGTCATCGGCAAGCGGGTCGACGCCGGCCTGTCGCTCTCCTCGTTCGAGCTCGATTTCTTCGGCCGCGTGAGAAGCCTGAGCGACGCCGCGCTGGCCGCCTACCTGGCCACCGACGAGGCCCGCCAGGCGGCGCAAATCAGCCTGGTCGCGCAAGTGGCGCAGGCCTATTTCACCGAACGCGCCTACGCCGAGCAGTACGCGCTGGCGCAGCAAAGCTACGAGGCGCGCGCCCGCACCTACAAGCTCACGCAGCAGCGCGCCGAAGCCGGCGCCTCGTCGCGCCTCGAGTTGCGCTCCAACGAAACGCTGATGGAAACGGCGCGCGCGTCGGCGCTGACCCTGGCGCGACAGCGCGCGCAGGCCGAAAACGCCCTGACCTTGCTGGTCGGTCAACCGTCGGCAACCGGCGCCGCCGCCGGGACCAATGCCGGGGCGATGCCGACCGACGCCCAGATCGACGCGCTCAGCGCCGTGCCGGCCGGGCTGCCGTCCGACCTGCTGGCGCGCCGGCCCGACATCCGCGCCGCCGAGCAGCGGCTCAAGGCGGCCAACGCCAACATCGGCGCCGCCCGCGCGGCCTTCTTCCCGCGCATCAGCCTGACGGCGGCGATTGGCAGCACCAGCCCGACCCTGGGCGGCTTGTTCGACAGCGGCACCGGCAGCTGGTCGTTCGCACCGCAACTGGTGCTGCCGATCTTCGACGCCGGCCGCAATCGCGCCAATCTGACTTTGAGCGAAGTGCGCAAGAACATCGCGGTGGCCGACTACGAGAAGACCATCCAGACCGCCTTCCGCGAAGTGGCCGACGCGCTGGCCGCGCGCGACTATCTGGGCGAACAGGTGGCGGCGCAGCGCGCGGTGCAGGAGGCGCAGGCGGACCGGCTCAAGCTGTCGCAACTGCGCTTCGACAACGGCGTCGCCAGTTCGCTCGACGTGCTGGACGCGCAGCGCGAGCTGTTCAGCGCCGAGCAATCGCTGGTCCAGGCGAGGTTGCAGCGCACGACCAGCGCGATCGACCTGTATCGCGCGCTCGGCGGCGGATTGAAGTAATCATGGCGGCGAGCGACGCGTCAGCGCATCGACACGTATTTTCTACTTAACGCATACACCGCATGTCGTCGCCTATTAATATCCGCTTGGGTCAACGCGCCCGCCAGCGCATCGCCGCCGAAGGCATGCAGGCGGCCGACATCGCCATCGTCCCGGCCGCCGCCGGCGGCCCCAAAGGCCTGATCCTGAACGGCCTCGATCTGTGGTTGTTCGGCTCCTGGCTCAAAGCGGCGCCGCGCCCGCGCAAGCTGGTCGGCGCCTCGATCGGCGCCTGGCGCATGGCCGCTTCCGCCTTCGACGACCCGGTCGCCGCGCACCAGCGCCTGGCCCACCTGTACGCCCACCAGCGCTACCCCGCTAAAGTCACCGCCGCTTACATCAGCCAGACCTGCCGCGCGCTGCTCGACGAACTGCTCGACGGCCGCGCCGCCGAAGCGGTCGACCATCCGCACCACCACGTCAGCGTGCTGACCGCGCGCGGCACCGGCGCGCTGGCCCGCACCAACGGCGTGCGCTGGCGCGAGCTGGCCGGCTTCCTGCTGGCCGCCGCCGGCAACGCCGTCTCGCGCGACCGTCTGGCCGGCGCCATGGAACGCGTGGTTTTCCACAACCGCCACGACGACGTGCACTGGCTGCGCGAGCCATTCGACGCCTTCGCCGGACACTTCGTCGAGCTGTCGCAGGCGAACCTGCGCGACGCGTTGCTGGCTTCCGGCTCGATCCCGCTGGTGCTGGAGGCGGTGACATCGATCGCCGGCGCGCCCAACGGCGCCTACTGGGATGGCGGCTTGATCGACTATCACCTGCACCTGCCCTACCAGCGCGACCCCGGTCTGGCGCTGTACCCGCACTTCAGCGACTACATCGTGCCGGGCTGGCTGGATAAATCGATGCCATGGCGCCGCGCGGGTCGCGGCAACGGCGGCGATCCCGCGCTGGACAACCTGATCCTGGTGTCGCCGTCGGCCTCCTTCGTCGCCACGCTCCCCAACGGCAAGCTGCCGGACCGAAAAGACTTCACCGCCTACGGCCAAAACCACACCGGCCGCATTCGCGACTGGACCCGCGCCATCGCGGAGAGCGAACGCATGGCCGAAGCCTTCGCCCGCTGGTGCGAAAAGCCCGACTTAAAGGCAACATTGTCTTTTTAGGCAAGACACATTGTTTCATATTTGCAACGGAACTTCACTCAGTACATGACCGGCCGCAAGACGCGGCGCATACTTGCGACTATCAAGCCGCGCCACGCCGGCGCCGCCCCGCTTAGTCTTGTCTGCGTTCGTTATCGGAGTAAATCATGAACTTTCTGTCGCATACGCGCATCGGCACCCGCCTCGCCATCGCGTTCGCCACCGTCCTGCTGCTGGCGGTCGTCGCCACCACCGTCGGCCTGGTCAACGCCCGTAGCAACGCCGCCGCCACCAGACAAATGATGGAACAGCCGCTGGCCAAGGAACGCCTGGTCTCGGACTGGTACGTGCTGATTTACTCCGCCGTCGCCCGTACCGAACTGATCGCGCGCAGCAAGGACGACACGCTGCCGGTGGTGTTCGCCGACACCATCGCCGCCAGCACCAAGCGTGGCGGCGAATTGCTCGGCAAGGTCAAGGAGCTGCTGGTCAGCGACGATGAACGCAAACTGTACGACGCCACCATCGCGTTGCGCGCCGCCTACCAGAAATCCAAGAACGAAGTCGGCGACATCCGTAAAACCGGCGACGACGCTGCCGCCGAAGCGGCCTACCGCGACAAGTTCCTGCCCGCCGCCGAAGCGTACAAGAACAAGGTCAACGAGCTGCTGGCGTACCAGCGCAAGACCATCGACGATACCGCGCACGCGATCGACGACGCCAACGACCGCAGTAACACGCTGCTGTTGATACTGACGGTGCTGATGGTGGCCATCGGCTCGGTGGCGGCGTGGATCATCTCGCGCTCGATCACCGCGCCGCTCAAGTCGGCGATCGACATCGCCGCCACGGTCGCCAACGGCGACCTGACCACGCGCTTCGACGGCCCCACCTCGCGCTCCGAAATCGGCGAACTGATGACCGCGCTGCGCGGCATGAACGACTCGCTGCGCAATGTCGTCAGCCAGGTGCAGGTCGGCACCAAGACCATCGCCAGCGCCTCCAACGAAATCGCCGCCGGCAATATGGACCTGTCGCAGCGCACCGAGGAACAAGCCAGCTCGCTGGAGGAAACCGCGTCGTCGATGGAGGAACTGACATCGACCGTGCGCCAGAACGCGGAAAACGCCCGCCAGGCCAACCAGCTGGCGCACGCCGCGTCGGACGTCGCCGAACGTGGCGGCTCGATCGTCGGCCAGGTGGTCAACACCATGGGGACCATCAACGATTCTTCGCGCAAGATCTTCGACATCATCAGCGTCATCGACGGCATCGCCTTCCAGACCAATATCCTGGCGCTGAACGCGGCGGTGGAAGCGGCGCGCGCCGGCGAGCAGGGGCGCGGATTCGCGGTGGTGGCGTCGGAGGTGCGTAATCTGGCCCAGCGCTCGGCGGCTGCGGCCAAGGAGATCAAGGAGTTGATCGGCAATTCGGTCGAGCAGGTCGACATCGGCTCGAAGCTGGTGCAGCAGGCCGGCAGCACGATGAACGAGGTGGTCGACAGCGTGCGCCGCGTGACCGACATCATGGGCGAAATCACCTCGGCCAGCAGCGAGCAAAGCATCGGCATCGATCAGGTCAACACCGCGATCACGCAGATGGACCAGGTCACGCAGCAAAACGCCGCGCTGGTCGAGGAAGCCGCCGCCGCAGCGGCCAGCATGCAGGAACAGGCGGAGCGCCTGGCCGATGTGGCGTCGTCGTTCAGGCTCGGTGACGATGGCGCGCAGCAGTCGCTGGCGGCGCCGCCGGCGCCGCGCAAGGTCGCGGTCAAGGTTGCGGCCCGTCCGGCGCCTGCGGCCCCGAAAAAGCCCGCGGTCCGGCTGGCGTCATCCAACACCGGCAGCGCCGCCCGCAGACCCGCCACGGTCGGCAACGACAAGGATTGGGAAGAGTTTTAAGCGCGTTGCGGAATGATCGGCGTCAGGTCGTCAAAAACATCTGCTGCAAATCGTTGAGGAAGCGCTGCCCCAACTCGGTCGGCTTGATGATTTTGTAATCACGATACAGCAGCCCTTTGGCCTCGGCGGCGTTGAGGCTTTTCTCGATCGCGTTCAAACTCAGTCCCGTGCGCTCGCTGAACAGATTCGGATCGAAGCCGCCGTGCAGCCGCAAGGTGTTGAGCATGAACTCGAAGCCCATGTCATCGCGCGCAATCTCGTACTCCTCCTGCACCGGCGCGCCCAGCCTGACCTGCTCCATATAGGCCTTCGGCTGCTTGTAGCGCGCCTGCCGCAGTATCCGGTGCGGGAACGATATCTTCGAATGCGCCCCGGCGCCGATGCCCAGGTAATCGCCAAACTCCCAGTAATTCAGATTGTGGCGCGCGCGGTGGCCCTCCTTGGCGTACGCCGACACCTCGTACTGCTGATAGCCATTGGCGGCGGTCAGTTCGGCGATCATGTCCTGCATGTCGGCGCTGGCGTCGTCGTCGGGCAGCGATGGCGGGTACTTGGCGAACAGCGTGTTCGGCTCCATCGTCAGATGGTACAGCGACAGGTGCGGCGGCTTGAACGACATCGCCGTCTCCACATCCAGCCGCGCCTCGTCCAGCGTCTGCGACGGCAGCGCGTACATCAGATCCAGATTGAAGTTGTCGAAGTTGGCGAGCGCGATATCGACCGCGCGGCGCGCTTCGTTGTCGTCATGGATGCGGCCCAGCGCCTTCAGGTGACGCGCATTGAAACTCTGGATGCCGATCGATAACCGGTTGACGCCACTGGCGCGGTAGGACTTGAACTTCTCCGCCTCGAAGGTGCCCGGATTGGCCTCCATCGTGATCTCGACGTCGCTGTCGAGCGGCAGCAGGGTGCGCACATCCGACAGCAGCCTGTCCAGGCCCGCCGCCGACATCAAACTGGGTGTGCCGCCACCGATGAAGATCGTATAAATCTTGCGGCCCCAGATCAGCGGCAGCGCCATTTCCAGGTCGGCGCGCATGGCGTCCAGGTATTCCTGTTCGGGGAAGGCGCCGCCCTCCTTCGCCTCATGCGAATTGAAGTCGCAATACGGGCACTTTTTCACGCACCACGGAAAATGGATGTACAGCGACAGCGGCGGCAGCGCCTGCAGATTCAGCGAACCGCTTTGCAGATACTTCAGCGCGACGCCGGCCGCGTCGCCCAAATCGGCGCTGGAAGCCTGCGGTGAAGCCGGTGATGCCGGCTTGCCGCCGGCGCCGACGATTTTGATCGGGATCATTTCAGTTTCTCTACCAGTGCGCGCAAGGCCTGGCCGCGATGCGACAGCGCGTTTTTCTCATCGGCGCTCAACTCGGCCGCGCACTTGCCCAGTGCCGGAATGAAGAAATACGGATCGTAGCCGAAGCCGCCGTTACCGCGCGGCGTGGCGATCATTTCGCCATTCCAGCGGCCGTCGGCGATAACCGGTTGCGGATCGTCGGCGTGGCGCACGAACACCAGCACGCAGTAGTAGTAGGCCGATTTGTCGGCGTGCGCGGCCAGGTCGGCGATCATTTTCTCGTTGTTGCGGGCGTCCGATTTCGGCTCGCCGGCAAAGCGCGCCGAGTACACGCCCGGCGCGCCGCCCAGCGCGTTGACGCACACGCCCGAATCGTCGGCCAGCGCGGGCAGGCCGGTCAGCCGCGACGCGTGACGCGCCTTTTGCAATGCATTTTCGACAAAGGTGTGGAAAGGCTCATCCGCCTCTGGCACGCCGAACTCGCCCTGCGCGTGGACGGAAAAGCCCACGGTGGACAGCAATTCGTTGAATTCCTTGAGTTTGCCGGCGTTGTTGGAGGCGAGAATCAGGCGTTGGGTCATGGTATGGGCTGCGATCGAGTCATGCGGAGAAGGCGATATTGTAAACCTTTTGCCTTCACCCCACGCGCCGGCGATGCGCCGCTAGGGCACCAGCAGCGACTGGATCTCCGGCCGCAGATGGTTTTCCAGCGTGACCATCACCGCCTCGGTCACGACGTCGCGTCCCTTGACGGGCGCGCCTTTGGCCGCCGCGATCGCCGCCTTCATGCCCTGATAGCCCATCTGGCGGGCGTTCTGCAACACCAGGCCGTGAATTTCCCGCTTTTTCAGACCGTCGAGCAGAAAATCGCTGGTATCGAAGCCGATCAGCTTTTTCTTGCCGGCCTGCCCCGTCTGGCGCAGCGCGCGCAGCATGCCGTCGCTGGCCGATTCGTTGACGGCGAAGATGCCGTCAATCTGCTGGTGTTTTGTCAGCGCGGCCAGGCCGGCGCGGGCGATCTTGCCGCGCGTGCCGCCGCCGTATTCGTCGATGATGGCGATATGCGGCGCGTTTTTGGCGAGATAGTTGACGAAGCCGTTGGCGCGGTCCTCGGTCGACGCGCTGCCGGCAATGGTGCGCATCACCAGCACGGTGCCATGCCCGTTCAGCAACGCCGACAGGCGCTCGGCGGCTAGCCGGCCGGCGGCATGGTTGTCGGTGCCGACGAAGTTGGTGTGCCAGTCGCCGCCCAGCGCAGAATCGACGACGACGATTTTGATGCCCATCGCGGACGCCTTGCGGACCGGGTCCATCAGCCGCACCCGGTCGGTCGGCACGATGATGATGGCGTCGACATCCGCGCGCGAGTACAGGCGCAGGATATCGATCTGCGAATCGATATCGTCGTTGTAGGCCGGGCCGCGCCAGGTCAGATTGACGCCGCCGGCCTCGCGCACCGCCTTGTCGACGCCCTGGCGCATGAAGGTCCAGAAATCCTGGTCGCGCGACTTGGGAATGAAGACGATATTGAGGTCTTTGGACAATGCCGCAAGCGGCCAGCCCGTGAAGAGGATAGCCCACAACAGCAGCACGACCGGCCACTTCTTCATGAATTCCCCTCCGCGACCAGGACGGTCGCCCTACATGGATCGTTACGCCACGCCCAGCACCTGCTTCTGCAACTTGATCAAATCGGCGATGCCGCCCTGCGCCAGATCGAGCAGGCGGTTCATGCCGGCCCGGTCGAAGGCCGCGCCCTCGGCCGTGCCCTGCACCTCGATGAAGTGGCCCGCGTCGTTCATCACCACGTTCATATCGGTGTCGCAGTTCGAATCCTCGACATAGTCCAGGTCCAGCACCGGCACGCCCTGGTACACGCCCACCGAGATCGCCGCCACGAAACCCTTGAGCGGAATGGCCGGCACGGCGCCGCGCGCGACCAGCTTGGAGAAGGCGTCATGCGCGGCCACCATGGCGCCGGTGATCGACGCGGTGCGGGTGCCGCCATCGGCCTGGATCACGTCGCAGTCCAGATGCAAGGTGCGTTCGCCGAAGGCCTGCAGGTCGAAGGCGGCGCGCAGCGAGCGGCCGATCAGGCGCTGGATCTCCTGCGTGCGGCCGGACTGCTTGCCGCGCGCGGCCTCGCGGTCCATGCGCGTGTGCGTCGAACGCGGCAGCATGCCGTATTCGGCCGTCATCCAGCCCTGGCCCTTGCCCTTCAGGAAGCCGGGCACCTTGTCCTCGATGCTGGCGGTGCAAATCACCTTGGTGTCGCCGCATTCGATCAGCACCGAGCCCTCCGCGTGCTTGGTGTAGTCGCGGGTCAGGCGCAAGGTGCGCAAGGCGTCGACAGTGCGGCCGCTCGGGCGGGCGAAGGTGGATGGTACTGAGGTCATACGTTTCCTTGTGAATTGAGTGAGGATTATTTGAGAATCTGGGAGGATTTTTCGATCGCGCCGCGTATCTCGGCGATGGCTTTTTCAATCGCGGCGTCATCGAAGACGGCGTCCATCTCCTGAAGCGGCCCGCCCTGGATGGTGGTGCTGTGCAGGTCCTGCGGCAGCGCCTCGGTCGAGATCACCGTTGCGATCGCAGTCGACGCGCCGGCCGCCGTGGCGCCTATGCCGTCGGCCACCGAACTGCCCTGCCACGTAATGGCCAACGCGGTGACGTTGTCGCTGCCGTCGCCGGCGGCGTCCAGCGCGGCCCGCAAC
This sequence comes from Duganella sp. AC917, assembly GCF_979258245.1. Lineage (NCBI taxonomy): Bacteria > Pseudomonadati > Pseudomonadota > Betaproteobacteria > Burkholderiales > Oxalobacteraceae > Duganella > Duganella sp. AC917. The sequence goes on along the minus strand of NZ_OZ409848.1, from coordinate 48,316 downwards.
AGCTCCGGCACTGCCAGCTCCACGGTTTGCGCGTGCAGGCGGCGCGCCATGTCATCGTCCGGCAGCATAGACCACAAACCGTCGGAGCACAATAACACCTGGTCGCCCGGAAGCAAGCCGCCGCCGCCCGACACCTCCACCTTCGGCAAGCTCTCGGCCCCGAGGCAGTTATACAGCTTGTTGCGGTCCGGGTGGGAGGCGCGCGCCGTTGCGGGCACCAGCCCCCTGGCGATCAGGCTTTCAATATGCGAGTGATCGCGCGTGCGCGCCAGGATAGCGCCGTCGCGCAGCCAGTACAGGCGCGAGTCGCCGCAGTGCGCCCACGTCGCGGTGTTGTGCTGGATCAGGCAGGCGACGATAGTGGTGCGCGGGGTCTCCGGCATGGCGTGGGCCTTGCGGTAGTCGTGGATCTCCTGGTGCGCGGCCAGGAATGCCTCCTCGAGAAAGCGCTGCGGCTTTTTCACGTAGGGCGTGGCCTGCTGCTGGAACATGGCCGAAATGGTTTGCAGCGCGACGCCGGCGGCGATTTCGCCGCGCAGGTGGCCGCCCATGCCGTCGGCCAGCACCAGCAGCAACGCGTCGCGCGTGAAGCTGTAGCCCACGCGGTCCTGATTGGCCTGGCGCCCGCCGATGTGGCTTGCCTGGTACACGGAGAATTGCATTGTTTGCCTTCGCAGTCGGTCTTGCATTCGGTCCGGCTCAGACCAGCGTATCCGGTCCCGCCTTGGCCTTCGGTCTGGCCGCGCCGCCCAGCCGTCCGACCAGGCCGCGCAAACCGCCGCCCAGCTTTTCGATGATACTCCGCCGCGCCTGCGCCGGCGCCGTCGGCCCTTCCGGCGTCGCCGACACTGCCGCCTGCAGCACTTTCTGCAGCGCGAACAGGCTTTGCGGCCGCTCCAGCGGATCGACCATCAGGCACCAGCGCACCAGCCGCACCAACTCCGGCGTGTAGCCGTCGGCGAGCTTTTCAAAGTGGGCCGCCATTTTATCCTCGGTCTTGCGCTGGTCGGCCGGCTGCGGCGGCGAGCCGACCATGCAGGCGAACATCGACGCGCCGATGCTGTAGACGTCCGACCACGGCCCCAGGCCACCGGTTTTGACGTACAGCTCCGGCGGCGCGTAGCCGGGCGTGTACATCGGCGCCAGCGTCGGCATGTCGTTGTTAACTGTCTGGCGCGCCGCGCCGAAGTCTAACAGCATCGGCGTGCCGTCGGTGCGCAGATAGATATTGGCCGGTTTCAGGTCCAGGTGCAGCAGCTTGTTGGCGTGGACCTCGCGCAGGCCTTTGAGCACTTGAATAAAGATCGTTCGGATGAAGGCCTCGCCCACTTTGCCGCCTTTGGCGCGCTGGTTCTGGATATGCTCCTGCAGCGAATGGCCCGATTCGTAGGCCATGACCATATAGACCGTATCGTGGGCGCGGAAGAAGTTAAGCACGCTGACCACGTTGGGATGGGAGATGCGGGCCAGCGCCCTGCCCTCCTCGAAAAAGCACTTCAAGCCGATCCGGAACACCGGCAGGTTGGCGCGCGGGACCGTCGGCGCCAGCTCGCCGTCACGGCGCAGCGCGAGAGAACTGGGCAAATACTCCTTGATGGCCACGGCGACCCCGCCCGGGTCGTACGCGAGGTAAACAATACTGAACCCACCGGACGCAATTTTCTTTACAATGCGATATCCAGCAATTTCCAGACCATCTGGTAACGGGGCGTTGTTTTGTGCAGCCATTAGATTCCTCGCCTCAACAACCGGATTGTGTGGATAAATCACTGTTTTGTAAAGATTAAATCGGGGACATCCATTGAGCATTTCCAGCATGACGGGCTACGCGGTCGCCACCAGTGAAAGCGCGGCGGGCACATTGACGATCGAAATCAAGAGCGTGAACTCACGCTTTCTCGACCTTCAGTTTCGAATAAACGACGATTTGCGCGCGCTCGAACCCGATTTACGCTCGGCGGTCATGGCCGCCATCACACGCGGCAAGGTCGAGCTGCGGCTGAGTTTTGGCCGCAAGGCGGCCACGGCCGGCACGCAGGCGCTCAACCTGCCCTTATTGACAGAGTTGCAACGACTACAACAGGAAGTCGGCGCCCATTTCCCGGCCGCGCCGACCATGTCCGTGGCGGAATTGCTGCGCTGGCCCGGCGTTATCGAGGAGGCCCAGATCGGCCAGGAGTCGCTGCAGGCCGACGTTGCCGCGCTGACCGCCACCACCGTGAAGGCCTTTGTCGTCAGCCGCCAGCGCGAAGGCGCGGCGCTTGAAGCGATGCTCACTTCGCGCATCGAGGCGATGGAAGTGATCGTCAAGCGCATCACGCCACTGATTCCGCAGGTGGTTGCCGCCTTCCAGCAGAAAGCCGTCGAGCGCATGCAGGACGCGTTGGGCCTGGCTTGCCAGGGCTCGAATTCGGCGCTGTCGCGCCAGGACGCGCTGGAGCGCATCCGCCAGGAAGTGATCCTGTACGGCATCCGCATCGACGTCGCCGAAGAGCTGGGCCGGCTGTCGGCGCATCTGACCGAAACTCGCCACATCCTGAAAAAGGGCGGACAGGTCGGCAAGCGCCTGGACTTCATGATGCAGGAACTGAACCGCGAAGCGAACACGCTGGGCGCCAAGGCCTCCGTCAAGGAACTGGCCGACGCCTCGATGGAGCTCAAGCTGCTCATCGAGCAGATGCGCGAGCAGGTGCAAAACCTGGAGTAATACAGAAAAGGGAGCTTCGGCTCCCTTTCTTTTTGCCGGCGGGCTTGCAGGGCCCAGCTTGCTTGCCGCTGCGTGCTGAACGGAGTACTGTGTTTTGAACTGAAGAAGGAGGCGCGATGAATACCGCAACCTTAAAGCAAAACAACGAGCAGATGTCCGAACTTAAAAAAATCACGCTCGGCAAAGAGATTTAATTGCCGCGACGGCACTGGCACATCAAATGACCGTCGTCACGCAAAATGTCGGAGACTTCCAGACCACCGGAGCGATGGTCCTTAACCCATGGCTACAATAACTGATTCAGCTTGGTGACCTTGATGTCGGCCAGGCCGCCGATAGTCTTGACCAGCTCGTGGAAATGCGGCGTCGTTTCGTGCAGCGCGTGCGCTTCGGCGTCGTCCCAGGCTTCGATCATGACAAACGTCGCAGGATCGGCCAAATCCTGATGCAGGTCGTAGCGGATGCAGCCGGTTTCGGCGCGGCTCGGCGGCACGATCTGGTCCAGCGCGGAACGCACCAGCAGCTCGGAACCCGAGTGGGCGGTGATGGTGGCGACGATAATCAAATCTGACATGTTCTATCCTGATGGAATGTTGAGACTTCTATAATTGGGGCGGATTGCCGAATGAAAAGCCCCCGATGCGCGGAGCGGCCCGGCCGGCATGACGTTAGTTTATGCTATCTTGCTGAGCGAGGCGGCGGGCGTGCGCTACAGCCAGTTCACCAATCCCACCGATGCCACGCTGGACGGCGATCCGTTCAAGGTAGGCAAGCACGACAACCAGGCCCGCTGGTGGATGGTGGATGGAGTTCCTGACGCCGACCACCGCCAAGGTCGTCGCGCGCCACAAGCATCCGTCGCGGCCGAACTATGCCGTGCAGCCGGCGCAATACCCGCTCATTGCCCGTGGCGGCACGCTACAGAACGGCAATCAGGTGCGTTACTTGCTAAACTATACAGCCAAGCCGCAGCGCGTCAACGACGTCTACGCCAACGGCACGGAACTGCTGTCGGGACCGGACGTCAAGCGCGGCCAGGCGCTGGAATTGAAGTCCTGGGGCATGGCCATCGTCGAGGAACGCTGAGGCGCTGAGGCGCTGAACGCAGGCGCGGCCCGGCGTCCCGCCACGATCTTCGCAAACGTTTTTCGGGGAGCACGCATGGCCGCATCGAACGCAAAATCGACTATCCGGGTGGGCATCGGCGGCTGGGACTTCGCGCCGTGGCGCGAGACGTTCTACCCGAAGGACGTGACGCAAAAGAAGGCGCTTGAATACGCCAGCCGGCACGTCACCAGCATCGAGATCAACGGCACCTTTTACCGCACCGCCAAGCCCGAACACTTCGCCTCGTGGAACGCGCAAACGCCGGACGATTTCATCTTCTCGGTCAAGGCCAGCCGCTACGCCACCAACCGCAAGGTGCTGGGCGAGGCCGGCGAATCGATCGAACGCTTCATCGGCAGCGGGCTGGCGGAACTGGGCGACAAACTCGGCCCCCTGCTGTGGCAACTGGCGCCGACCAAGCAGTTCGATCCGGACGATCTGGAGGCGTTCTTCAAACTGCTGCCGACGAAACTGGGCACGCGCAAGCTGCGCCACGTGCTCGACACGCGCCACGACAGCTTCATGTGCGCCGACTACGTCAAGCTGGCGCGCAAATACAAGGTCGCCACGGTGTTCACCGACTCGCCCAAATTCCCATCCTACGCCGACGTCACCAGCGACTTCGTCTACGCCCGTCTGATGGACGCGCGCAGCGAACAGGTGACCGGCTACACCAAGCCGGCGCTGAAGAAATGGGCGGCGGTCGCGCAGCAATGGCAGGCCGGCGCGCTGCCGCCGGAACTGCCTTATGCGGCGCCGCCGCCCGCGTCGGCCAAGGCCGCCGACAAGGCGCGCGCGGTGTTCGTCTACTTCATCAACGGCGCCAAGGAACGGGCGCCGGCAGCGGCCCAGCATTTGATCGGACTGTTGTAATTGCGGCCCGATTGCACACCAATTGGAGGCCGAATTGAAAGCCGATCATTGCTCTTGGTAAAATACGTCTTTGGGCGCTGCCCGCATACGCATTTGAAAGTTAATCACATGAGCTCATCCAACGCATTCGCCGGCAGCCTGTTCATGGTGGTGGCGCCATCGGGCGCCGGCAAGTCGACGCTGGTCAACGCGCTGCTGACGCAGGAACCGACGATCAAGCTGTCGATTTCCACGACCACGCGCGCGCCGCGTCCGGGCGAAACCCACGGCAAGGAATACTATTTTACTAACGCCGAGGATTTCGTCGCGCGCGCCGAGGCCGGCGAGTTCCTGGAGTGGGCCGAAGTGCACGGCAATTACTACGGCACCTCGCGCATCATGGTCGAGCAGCAGATGAAGACCGGCACCGACATCCTGCTGGAAATCGATTGGCAGGGCGCGCGCCAGGTCAAGAAGCAGTTCCCGCAGGCGGCCGGCATTTTCATCCTGCCGCCGTCGATTGAGGCGCTCGAACAACGGCTGAAAAAACGCGCGACCGACGAGGCGCACGTGATCACCCGCCGCATGCTCGCGGCCGGCGGCGAAATCGCCCACGCTCCCGAGTTCGAGTATGCTATTATCAATGAAGAATTCACGGTCGCCCTGTCTGAATTGACGGCGATTGTCAGAGCGGCCCGTTGCCGATTTGCGCAACAAGCGGCACGCAACATCTCGCTATTTGCCCAACTGGGTATCCACGCTGAATAAATACACAAGATTTTAGGAGTTATCATGGCCCGTATTACTATCGAAGACTGTCTCAAAACCATTCCAAACCGTTTCCAGCTGACCCTGGCCGCGACCTACCGCGCCCGTCAACTGTTGCAAGGCCACACCCCTAAGGTGGAAGCCAAGGACAAGCCGACCGTCGTCGCGCTGCGCGAAATCGCCGCCGGCAAGGTTGGTCTGGAAATGTTGAAAAAGGTCCCAATGTAAGTTGGGACCCGCGTTCCCGAACAATGTGAATGATGTGGTTAGCAGCGGTTGAGCAATAGCGCACGCCATCGGGTAGTATTTACATTGATATTCTCATTACGACGGAACGCACACGTATGAATCTGATCCCCGCCGATCCGACATTAAGCGGCAAGCCCCGGTCCAAGCAACCGGCGAAACAGCCGGCCAAAGCGCCGGCCGCAGCCACGTCGGGCGCCAACGCGGGCGACAGCACTGCCTCCACCATCGCCTCCTCCGCACCAGCCCCCGCTCAACCAGTGATTTCATCGTCGCCCCTGGCCACGCCCACCCTGACCGCTGGCGTCGCCTCCGTCACGCACCTCACCGAAAAACTGGCCGAGTACATGACGCCGGCCGACCTCAAAAAGGTCAAGGAAGCGTACCGCTTCTCGGACGAGATGCACCTGGGGCAGGTGCGCAAATCGGGCGAGCCGTATATCTCGCATCCGATCGCCGTGGCCGAAATCTGCGCCGACTGGAAGCTCGACGCGCAAGCCATCATGGCCGCGCTGCTGCACGACGTGATGGAAGACCAGGACGTCAAGAAGGACGAGTTGATCGAACGCTTCGGCGCGCCGGTCGCGAATCTGGTCGACGGCTTGTCGAAGCTGGAAAAAATCGAGTTCCAGAGCCAGATCGAGGCGCAGGCGGAGAACTTCCGCAAGATGCTGCTGGCGATGGCGTCGGACGTGCGCGTGATCCTCATCAAGCTGGCCGACCGTCTGCACAATATGCGCACGATGGAAGTCATGGCGCCGGCCAAGAAGGCGCGCATCTCCAGCGAGACGATGGAAGTGTACGTGCCGATCGCGCACCGCCTTGGCCTGAACAACATCTACCGCGAGCTGCAGGACCTGTCGTTCTCGCACCTGTACCCGCTGCGCTACCGCACCCTGGCCAAGGCCGTGAAGGCGGCGCGCGGCAATCGCCGCGAAGTGGTGTCGAAGATCCTCGACTCGGTCAAGACCACCTTGCAGATCGCCGACATCGAGGCCGAAGTCTACGGCCGCGAGAAAACCCTGTACGGCATCTACAAGAAAATGCGCAGCAAGCACCTGTCGTTCTCGCAGGTGCTGGACGTCTACGGCTTCCGCGTGGTGGTCGACAGCTTCCCGAACTGCTATGTGGCGCTGGGCACCCTGCATTCGCTGTACAAGCCGATGCCCGGCAAGTTCAAGGACTACATCGCAATCCGCAAATTGAACGGCTATCAGTCGCTGCACACGACGTTGATCGGCCCGTACGGCACGCCGGTCGAATTCCAGATCCGCACCCAGGAAATGCACCGCACCGCCGAATCGGGCGTGGCCGCGCACTGGCTGTACAAGAACGGCGAGTCGAACCTGACCGACCTGCAGCAGCGCACCCACGCGTGGCTGCAGTCGCTGCTCGACATCCAGCAGCAGACCGGCGATTCGGCCGAATTCCTCGAACACGTCAAGGTCGATCTGTTCCCTGATTCGGTCTACGTGTTTACGCCCAAGTCGAAGATCATCGCCCTGCCGCGCGGCGCCACGCCGATCGACTTCGCGTACTCGATCCACACCGGCATCGGCGACCACACCGTGTCGGTCAACATCAACAACGAGCCGGCCTCGCTGCGCACGGAACTGCGCAACGGCGACATCGTCGAAATCGTCACCGACTCCTCGTCGCGCCCCAGCCCGACGTGGCTGTCGTTCGTCCGCACCGGCAAGGCGCGTTCGGCGATCCGCCACCATCTGCGCACCATCAACCTGCCGGAGTCGATCACGCTCGGCCAGCAGTTGCTGTCGCAGGCGCTGACGTCGCTGGGCATGAGCGCCGACCTGGAAGACCATCTGATCGAACGGCTGCTCAACGAATCGAGCGCCAAATCGCTCGACGAGCTGTATGCCGACATCGGCATCGGCAAGCGCATGGCCGCGCTGGTGGCGCGCCACATCTTCGGACTGCGCGGCGGCGAATCGGCCAGCGCGCCGGTGGACCACAACAGCGCCGCCGAACTCGATCCGGTGACGATATGCGGCAGCGAGGGCGTGTCGGTGCAGCTGGCGGCGTGCTGCCTGCCGATCCCGGGCGACTCGATCGTCGGCCAGCTGCGGCGCGACCAGGGCCTGCTGGTGCACACCAACGACTGCACCGTGGCCAAGCGCCAGAAGATCAAGGAGCCGGACCGCTGGATCGCCGTCAAGTGGGGCACGGAACTGAACCGCCGCTTCGACAGCCGTATCAAACTGTTGATCAACAACGAAAAGGGCATCCTCGCGCGCGTGGCGGCGGAGATCGGCGAATCCGACGCCAACATCACCTACGTCGGCATGGACGAGGACAAGGAACACGTGCTGCATCAGCTGCGATTCACGATCCAGGTCAAGGACCGCGTGCACCTGGCCGGCCTGCTGCGCAACGTGCGCCGCGTGGCCGGCGTCAACCGCATCCTGCGCGAGCGCAGCTAACTCCCGGCGGCGCCGCAGCCGAACCCTCGTCGGCTCCCCCTGACGAATCTTTTCGCATTTGAATATGCGTTTTTGGCATTCGCGCGGCACTTCCCCGGGGCCAATCGCGCCCATAACAAAAACAGATATCGACAACTAAAAGTGTTCGTTCTCAAGCGTTCAATTGAACCGTAGTCTCTGGTTTTTTGAACCCTGCGGCCTGGCCCGCGGCGCCCGGCGATGGAGAGAGCATGAACTTCCAGCAGTTGCGTACCATCCTCGATCTGACCCGCAACCGCTATAGCTTGACCGAAGTGGCGCACCTGTCGCGGATCACCCAGCCCGGCGTGAGCCGCCAGATCCGCGATCTGGAGGGTGAGCTGGGCGTGGCGATCTTTGAACGGGACGGCAAGCGCATCACGGGGCTGAGCGAACCTGGTAAAGCCATCGTCAAGATCGTCGACCGCCTGATGATCGAGGCCGACCAGCTGCGTCGCGCCGGCACCGATTTCGGCGTCACCGCCGCCGAGGAAATCGCCATCGCCGCCTCGCACACGCAGGCACGCTACGCACTGCCGCAAGTGGTACAGGGCTTTCGCGAGCGCTATCCCAATGTGCGCATCACGCTGCAGCAAAGTACCCCTGAATATATCGTCCGCTGGCTGCTGTCCGGCGTGGCCGACATCGGCATCGCCAGCGACCGCCTCAACGCCATCCCGGAGCTGGTGACCTTCCCGGCCTACCGGTGGCAGCACCAGATCCTGGTGCCGGACGGCCATGCGCTGCTGGACCTGCCGGCGCCCGCGCTGGCCGACCTGGCACGCTACCCGCTGATCACCTACGACCGTGGCTTCACCCGCCGCTGCGGCATCGACCCGGCCTTCGAACAGGCAGGACTTCGCATGAACGTCGCGCTGACGTCGATGGATTCGGACGTCATCAAACAATACGTCTCGCTCGGATTGGGCGTCGGCCTGATCGCCTCGATGGCGCACGACAGCGAACGTGACGCCGGCCTGCAAGTGATCGACTCCGCCCACCTGTTCGAAGCCAACACCACCTGGATCACGGTGCGGCGCGGCGCCTATCTGCGCGCCTCGACCTACGAATTCATCCTGCGTTTCGCGCCCCACCTGACACGCCAGCAGATCGACCGCGCCATCAACGCCGAGTGGCAGCCAGACTCGGTGCCGAAGGTTCCCAACCTGCCGCTGCAAGGGACGGCGCCGTCCAGGCGCAGAACCATGATCAACCCGCATTCCTGACCGGACCAAAGGAGCCCGCATGCCCAGCATCCCGACCACCACGGACGACACCCCCGACACGCTCTGGTACACCCGCTGCCCCGCGCCCACCCCGTTTGGCATCGCCATCCAGCACGGCTGGCTGGCGCAGGAATTCAGCGCCGACGGCATTACCGTTCGCGCGCTGCAGGACTCCGCCGACGCCGCGATCCGCCGTTCCCATTTCACCCATAGCCAGCCAAATTCCTTCCGCCAGGGCGGCAATATACCGGCACTGTGGGCGCGCGCCTCCGGCGCGGACACCCGGGTGATCGGCATCAGCTGGGTCGACGAGTTCCAGGGTTTGCTCAGTGCCCGCGGCAGCGCCATCACGGCGCCCGAACATTTGCGCGGCAAGCGCTTTGGTTTGCCCCGCAATACCAACACCAGCACACGCGGCGGCGTGGTCGACTTCCATCGCGCCACCGCGCTGCGCGGTTTCAGTTCGCTGCTGTCTGCGGCCGGACTGACGCTCGACGACGTCCATCTTGTCGATCTGCCCTACGCGCCGATCGGGCTGGCCGACGATAAGCCGGTGGAGGACCAGGGCTACGCGCGCCTGCTGGCCACCCACGGCCAGCAGGAATTCAGCCGCGAGGCGCTGGCACTGGCCAGCGGCGAGGTCGATGTGGTGTTCGCCAAGGGCGCCACCGGGCTGGCGGCGGCCAACCTGCTGCAGGCGCAGGTGGTGATCGACATCAGCCAGCAAGCCGACCGACGGCTGCACGCCAACAACGGTACCCCGCGTCCGCTGACGGTGGACGCGGGGCTGCTGGAGCGTCGGCCCGATCTGGTGGCGCGTGTGCTGGCCCGCGCGCTGGAAGCCGGCGCTTGGGCCGCCGCGCATCCGGCCGAAACAAGCGCCTACATCGCCCGCGAAACCCGCAGCCCGGAGCTGTGGGTGCGTCATGCCTACGGTCCGCAACTGCACCGCCAATTGAACATCGACCTGGCGCCCGAATCGGTCGCCGCGCTCGCCGATTTCAAGGACTTCCTGCACCGGCATGAATTCCTGCCCGCCAGCTTCTCCATCGACGACTGGGTCGACCCGGCGCCGCTGCGCGAAGCACACCGGTTGCTTGCCGACCGCCGGCAGACCAAGGAAACCGCGCTGGCCGCATAGAGCGTCCCTCGACACCCGCAACAGAAAGGCAACCGTATTCATGGCATCCCTGTTTTCCGTTTTTTTCGCACTTTTGCTGTTGCCGGCGCTGTCCGGCGCCGCCACCACTCCCAAGGCCGGCGGCACGCTGAACTTCGTGGTAACGCCGGAGCCGCCGGTGCTGGTCAACCTGGCCACCAGCGCGGTGCCGGTGCTCAAGGTCAGCGGCAAGGTCACCGAGGGTTTGCTGCGTTACGATTTCAAGTTCCAGCCGTTGCCGCAGCTGGCCACCTCGTGGAACATCAGCGCCGACGGCAAGCGCTACACCTTCCATTTGCGCCAGGGCGTCAAATGGCATGACGGCAAACCGTTCACGTCGGCCGACGTGGCCTTCTCGCTGCAGCTGCTCAAGCGCATCCACCCGCGCGGAAAAAGCACCTTCGCCAACCTGGTCGAAGTGAAAACGCCGGATGCCTATACCGCCGAACTGCTGCTGTCGCAGCCGGCGCCCTACCTGATCAAGGCCTTCTCGTCGTCCGAATCGCCGATCGTGCCGCAACATCTGTACGCAAACGGCGATCCGCTGGCCAATCCAAACAACACCGCGCCGATCGGTACCGGGCCGTTCAAGTTCTCCAAATGGGTACGCGGCAGCTACATCGAGTACGTCCGCAATCCGGACTACTGGAACCAGCCCAAGCCCTATCTCGACAAGATCATCGTCCGCATCATTCCCGATGCCGCCGGACGGGCCATCGCATTTGAAAACGGCAGCGTCGATCTGGGTGGAGACACCCCTGTGCCGCTGGGCGACATCGCCCGCCTGAAGAAAAATCCGCTACTTGGCGTCGAGACCAGCGGCTACCAGTTCCAGGCCGGACCTGCGCGCATCGAGTTCAATCTGGACCACCCGGCGCTATCCAAGCTGGCGGTGCGCCAGGCGATCGCCCACGCCATCGACCGCAACGTCATCAAGAGCGCCGTCTTCTACGGTTATGCCGACACCATCACCAGTCCGATCCTGCCCGCGAGTCCCTATTACAGCGCCGCGCCCACGCCCTACCCGTTCGACCCGGAGCGCGCCAACCGGCTGCTCGACCAGGCGGGATACCCGCGCCAGGCCGACGGCAAGCGCTTCGCGCTGGTGCTCGATCCGCTGCCGATCGGCGACGCCCCCACCCGCACCGCCAACTACATCAAGTCGGCGCTGGCCAAGCTGGGCATCGCCGTCACCATCCGCGCGCAAGACCTGCCGGCCTATCTTAAGCGCGTCTACACGGACCGCGATTTCGCCCTGCTGGTCAACGGCATGAGCAACCTGTTCGACCCGACCGTGGGCGTGCAGCGGCTGTACTGGTCGCAGGGTTTCCGGCCCGGCGTACCGTTCACCAACGCCTCGCACTTCAACAACGCGGAGCTGGACCACCTGTTCGAACAGGCTGCCGTGGAAATCGATCCGGCCAAGCGCGTGGCGCAGTTCAAACGCATCCAGCAGATCGTCGCCACCGAGCTCCCCGACATCAATACGGTATCGCCGCGCCAGATCACGTTGTACAACCAGCGCGTGCAAGGCCACACGCTGTCGCCCAACGGCCTCGATGAAAGCTTTGTCGACGTCTGGTTGAGCCGATGAACTCCGAAAGCCCACCCATGAATACCCGCTACTCTTCCGACACCAGCAGCGCGCGGCGCGTGCTGGCCAGCCTGCGCCGCGCGCTGCTGCACGCGCTGCCCACGGTGCTGGGCATCGTGATCCTTAATTTCCTGCTGCTGCAGCTGGTGCCCGGCGATGCCGCCGACGTGCTGGCCGGCGAATCCGGCTCCGCCACCGCCGAGACCATGGCCATGATGCGACGCCACTTCGGCCTCGATCTGCCGGTCTGGCAGCAATTGCTGGCCTACCTGAACAATCTTGCGCACTTCAGCCTTGGCTTCTCTCCGCGCTTTAACATGCCGGTGGTGGATCTGATCTGGAGCCGCCTGCCCAACACCCTGCTGCTGATGGCCAGCGCGCTGGCGATCGCGCTGGTGCTGGGCATCGCCTGCGGCGTGGTGATGGCTACCTGGGTCGGCAAGTGGCCGGACCGCCTGCTGTCGCTGGTGTCGCTGCTGCTGTATTCCACGCCCGGCTTCTGGATAGGCCTGATGGCGGTGGTGCTGTTCTCCGTGCATCTGGGCTGGCTGCCCAGCGACGGCAACGCCACCATCGGCGCCTCGCTCAGTGGCTGGGACGCGCTGCGCGACCGACTCAGTCATGCGGTGCTGCCCGCGCTGGCGCTGGCGTCGGTGTTCATCGCCATCTACGCGCGCCTGACCCGCGCCGCCATGCTGGAGGCGCAAACCCAGGACTACGTGCGCACCGCCGAAGCCAAGGGACTGCATCCACTGGTGATCCAGCTGCGCCACGTGCTGCGCAACGCGCTGATCCCCGTCACCACGGTGGCCGGCATCCATCTCGGGAATCTGCTTGGCGGTGCGGTGGTCATCGAGACCGTCTTCAGCTGGCCGGGCCTGGGCCGGCTGGCGCTGGAGGCGGTACAAGGGCGCGACTACGCGGTGTCGCTCGGCGTATTGCTGCTGTCATCGCTGCTGGTGATTGCCGCCAACCTGCTGATCGACCTGCTGCACGTCTGGCTCGACCCAAGGATCAAGGACTGACATGAGCATCATCGACACCGAAAAGCCAGCCCGCACCGCAGCGCCGCGCCACGCGGCACCCGCGCGCCAAGCGGATAACCTGCGCATCTGGATCGCCCCCAATGTGGTCTCGATCTCCGCACCCGAACCGGCGCCACCCGCGCTGCCCCCGGCGCCAACCACCGCGCCAGGATACGAAGCACTGCGCCGCTACCTGCGCAATCCCGCAGCCATGGGCGGCAGCGCGATTCTGCTGCTGATGGTGCTGCTGGCGCTGGCGGCGCCGCATCTGTTCCCTGGCGACCCGCTCGACATGGTGGCCCAGCCGCTGCTGTGGCCCGGCCAGGACCCGCAGTATTGGCTCGGCACCGATTCGCTGGGCCGCGATCTGCTGGCCGGCGTGGTGCACGGCGCCCGCGCCTCACTGCTGATCGGCGTGACGGCGGCCACCATCGGCCTGTCGATCGGCACCATCGTCGGCGCCTGCGCAGGCTATTTCGGCGGCTGGACCGAAAAGATACTCGGGCGTTTGACGGAACTGTTCCAGGCCACGCCGTCATTCCTGTTCATGATCGTGGTGGTGTCGATCGCACCGCCGACCATCGGCATCATCTCGTTCAGCATCGGCCTGACGTCATGGACCACGGTGGCGCGGTTGGTGCGGGCCGAGTTCCGTGCACTCAAACAGCGCGACTTCGTACTGGCCGCGCGCAGCCTTGGCTACAGCGACCTGCGCATCATCGCGCGAGAAATCCTGCCCAACGCGCTGCCGCCGATTATTGTCACCACGTCGGTGATGGTAGCCACCGCGATCCTGATGGAGTCGGCGTTGTCCTTCCTCGGCCTGGGCGATCCAAACCGCGTCAGCTGGGGAAGCCTGATCGGCAGTGGCCGCGACATGCTGCGCACCGCCTGGTACCTGACAGCCATCCCGGGCGCCGCCATCATCCTCGCGGTGCTGTCCCTGAACCTGGTGGGCGACGGTTTGAACGAAGCGCTCAACCCACGCCTGCGGAGCCGCGACGCATGAGCCATCTGCTGGAAGTACAAGACCTCAACATCCATTTCGGCGGACACCACGCGGTGCGCGACCTGAACTTCACCATCGCCCGTGGCGAGACGCTGGCCCTGGTGGGCGAGTCGGGCTGCGGAAAATCCAGTACCGCGCTGGCGCTCATGCGGCTTTTGCCGGCGCAAAGCCGCATGAGCGGCCGCATCCTGTTCGAACAGCGCGATCTGCTGCCGCTGTCTGCACGCGAGCTGCGCGCCTTGCGCGGCAACGCCATGGCCATGGTCTTCCAGGAGCCGATGACGTCACTCAATCCGGTGCTTACCATCGGCCACCAGATCGTCGAAGTGCTGCGCCTGCACCAAAACCTGACGACGGTGCAGGCGCGCCAACGCGCCATCGAGCTGCTCGACCTGGTCAGGTTGCCCGAACCAAAGCGCCGCTTCGACGACTACCCGCACCAGTTGTCCGGCGGTCAGCGCCAGCGCGCCATGATCGCCATGGCCGTCGCTTGCCGTCCGCGCCTGCTGATCGCCGACGAGCCGACCACCGCGCTTGACGTCACCATCCAGGCGCAGATCCTGGAGTTGCTGGACCAGCTGCGGCGCGAGTTTTCCATGGGCCTACTGCTCATCACCCACGACCTGGGCGTGGTCGGCCAATGGGCGGACCGGGTGGCCGTGATGTACGGCGGCGAAAAACTCGAACAGGGCGAGACTGAACAAGTCTTCACGCGACCGCAGCACGCCTACACGCGCGGCTTGCTTGGCGCCTCGCTCAATCTGGAGCGCGAGCTGCACTATCGCGGCCAACGCCTGCCAGAGATCGAAACCCGCATCGACGACAACGGCCAACGCCAGTTCGCGCTGCGCACCGGCAGCCGGGTGATCGAGGCCAGCGCCGCCTTTCGCCCCAATGGTGGCGTGACGGCCGAAATCGCCGCCGACGCCGTCGTACAGGACACCGCCGGCGCCACTCCGCTGCTGTCATTGCGCGACGTGCATGTGCGCTATCCTGGCCAGCGCGACACCGCCGGCGCGGTCAATGGCGTGTCGTTCGACCTGCTGCGCGGTGAAACGGTGGGGCTGGTGGGCGAGTCGGGCTGCGGCAAGTCGACCTTGAGCAAGACCATCCTTCGGCTGGTGGACTCCTCCGCCGGCGCCATCGAATTCGAGGGCGAAGACATCACCCGCTTGGGCCAGCGCCAGTTGCAGCCTTTCCGGCGCAAGGTCCAGATGATCTTCCAGGACCCGTACGCGTCGCTCAATCCGCGCCACAGCGTGGCCGAGATCCTCGACGCCGCGCTGCGCGTGCACGGCGTCGACCAGCGCCAGGAACGCGAACAGCGCGCGCGCCGCATCATCGACCGGGTCGGCCTGCCGGCGGCATCGTTGCAGCGTTATCCGCACCAGTTCTCCGGCGGCCAGCGCCAACGCATCGGTATCGCCCGCGCACTGGTGCTGCGACCCAGCCTGCTGATCTGCGACGAGCCGGTATCGGCACTGGACGTGTCGGTCCAGGCACAGGTGCTCAACCTGCTGGTCGACCTGAAACAGGAATTCGACCTGACCTATCTTTTCATTTCCCACGACCTGTCGGTGGTGCGCTACATCGCCGACCGGGTGCTGGTGATGAACGGCGGGCGCATCGTCGAGAGTGGCGACCACGCCACCATCTGGAACGATCCGGTCAATCCGTACACCAAAAGCCTGATCGGCGCGGTGCCGACGTCGGCCTTCGCCCCACTTGAGCCGCCGGCGGCGCCCGAGCGCGAGCTGGCCGCACCCTATTACCGCTTCGCGATCTGAATCCGCATGGGAGACACACAATGAAGACATGGGATGTGATTGTGCTGGGCAGCGGCGCCGCCGGACTGGCGGCCGCCTTCCACGCGCGCGCCGGCGGCGCCAGCGTCCTGGTGGTGAATAAAAGCCTTGTCGGGCGCAGCGGCGCGACCATCACCTCGGGCGGCGGCGTGTCGCTGGCCGGCAGCAGCGCCATTGCGCTGGGCCTGGCCGGCGACCCGGCCGACACGGAAGAGAATTTTTTGCACGACACCATCCGCGCCGGCGGCTTCCTTGGCCAGCAAGATCTGGTGCAGGCGATGGTTACCGGAATCGGCGACGAAATCGGCCGGCTGATTGCGGCCGGCACCAAGGTACAGGTGACGCCGCGCGCACCGGGCCACAGCAGCGGGCGTGGCGTCCGCATCTCCGGCCCAAGCATGCAAAACGCCATGACCGGCGCCGCGCTGCGCGCAGGCGTGCTATTTCGCGAAGACTTCCAGTCCGCCGCGCTGCTGCGGCGGAACGGCGCAGTAGTCGGCGTGATGGGATTGGACCGGCGCAGCGGCGAGGTGGAGGCGCTTTACGGCAAAAGCGTGGTGCTGGCCACCGGCGGCGCCACCTCCAACTGGGGTCTGCGCACGGCGCCCGATGAATTGAGCGGCGATGGCCACATGATGGCGCTCGACGCCGGCGCCACGCTGATCGACATGGAAATGCTGCAGTTCCTGCCGTGCTGCCTGGTGGCGCCGGACATGTGGCGCGGCTTGCAATTCCCATGGATACTCGGCCCGCAAAGCGGTGTGCGCGCATGGCTGCTGAACCGCTACGGCGAACGCTTCATGGCCCGCTGGGACGCCGACAAGATGGAACTGGCCACGCGCGACATGGTGGCTGCCGCAAGCGCCACCGAAGTACTCGAAGGCCGCGGCAGCCCGAATGGCGGCGTCTACCTGTCCTGGGCGCACCTGCCGCGCGACATCGTCGATAACTTCCCCACCTGGTCGCGCGGCATCTCCAGCGACTGGCGCTGGGAAGGCTTCGACATGACGCCGCTGGTGGAGCGCATCCGTGCCGGCCACGCGATCGAGGTGGCGCCAGCGGCGCACTTCTCGCTCGGTGGTGTGCGTATCGACGTCGCCGGCGGCACCGGCGTGCCGGGACTGTACGCCTGCGGCGAAGTCACCGGTGGCCTGCATGGCGCCAACCGGTTGTCTGGCAACGCTAGCGCCCAGGTACTGGTGCAGGGCAAGGCGGCCGGCCTGAGCGCCGCCGCCCATGCACGGCGCGAGCCGGCGCCAGACCGCGCGGACAACCACGACATGGCGCGCGCGGCGATCCTGGCGCCACTACTGCGCGCCGGCGACGATGGCGGCGATGACGAGGCCAATGCGCCCCACCGTATCAAACAACGCCTGTGCGCCCTGGCCAGCGAGGCGCTTGGTCCGGTGCGCAATGGGGCGGCGCTGGACAGCGCGCTGGCTGAGCTGCGCAGCATGGTCAACGACGATCTGCCCCGAATGAGCTGCCGCCAGAAAGCGCCCGAATGGAATCGCGACTGGAGCGACGCGCTGGAGTGCCGCGCCGGAGCGGCCGTGCTGGAGGCGGCATTGGTTGGCGCGCGGCGGCGCGACCGTTCGCTGGGTGCCCACAGGCGTCAGGACGAGGCAAAGGGTCAGCCGCCCGCGTCGCTGTTGCACGGCCTGGCCAAGCTGTCGGAAGGTACCCTGCTCCACCGCGTCGAGGCGGTCGATTTCTCGCTACTGGCGCCATCATGCTGATCCACCTTCGCCTGAACCGCAATCACGGCGGTGCGAACGAACCGAACGCCGACACGGGCGCCTGGCGCGCCTACACACTGCCGTCAGCGCAGCTGGCCGGCATCAACGGCCAGGAATGGAGCGAGGCCAGTGTGAGCGCAGCGCTGCAGTACCTGCAACGCGCGGTCGATCCCGCGCTGGCCTACTCGCTGTCGTGCCGTCGCGGGCTATGCAACGTCTGCGCCATGCGCATCGACGGCGAGGTGCGCACCGCCTGCACCACCCCGATGCGCGACGGCATCCGGGTCGAGCCGGCGCACGACAAACTGCACCTGCGCGACACCGTGGTTGAACTGAGCCTGGTGCGCAAGGCGCGCGCGCCGGCGTCCGACCCGTCCTGACCATACATTATCCAAACTCTCAACCGGTCCCCACGACTATGAACCAGATCATCGACACCCCCGCGTCCACCATCCAGCGCTTCGCCGCCCCCGCCGATTTCCCCCACAGCCCGGTGGCGCAAATCCTGCGCCAACCGATGATGCTTGGCCTGTTCCTGCCGATCCAGGCCGGCGGATGGAGCGCTTCGCAGCTCGAACGCAGCACCGACTGGAGCTTCGACTACAACGCCGCCCTGGCGCTGCGCGCCGAGGAATTCGGCTTCGACCTGGCATTCGCCTTGTCGCAATGGCTGCCCAAAGGCGGCTACGGCGGCGTCTTCAACGGCGAGGCCCTCGATTCATTCACTTCCCTGGCGGCGATGAGCGCCATCACCAAGCGCATCATCCTGGTGGCCACCAGCCATGTGCTGTACGGCCCCTGGCATCCGCTACACTTCGCCAAATACTGCGCCACCTTGGACCATATCTCCAAAGGCCGCTGGGGTATCAACGTGGTTACCGGCCACCGCGCGGTGGAGCACGAGATGTTTGGCTGGCAGCGCATCGAACATGACCACCGCTACGCCATGGCAGCCGAATTCCTGGACGCAGTCCAACATCTGTGGGCGGTCGACGAAAACTATTCGGTCACGCCCGAACTGTCGTCGTGGAAGCTGGACAAGGCCTACGTCACGCCGCGCCCGCGCTATGGCAGGCCGTTGCTGGTCAACGCCACCGGCTCGGACGCCGGCATCGACTTCGCGGCGCGCCATTCCGACCTGGTGTTCATCACCAGTCCCGGCGGCGGCGCCATCGACCAGGCATTGGCATCGCTGCCGCCGCACACACGCAAGATCAAGGCGGCCGGCGCCGCGCTGGGACGCGACCTGCGCACCTTGATCAATCCAATGGTGATCTGCCGCGATACCGAGAAAGAAGCCTGGGACTACCACGACGCCATCGCCGCGCGGGTCGATCCGGTGGCCAGCATGCAAAGCTTCAACAGTGATGCCCACGCCTGGCGCGACCGCAAGGACAAACACCAGGACGCGGCGCGTGCAGTGGGCGGCAATATCCGTCTGATAGGCACTCCGGAACAAATCGTCGATCAGGTGATTTCGCTGAAACAGGTCGGCATCGACGGCATTCAGTGCAGCTTCTTCGACTTTGGGCCGGACCTGGAACACTTTGGCACACGCGTGGTACCGCTGCTGAAACAAGCCGGCCTGCGGCTGTGATCCTGCGGCCATGACGCTGCTGCAAATCTGGCGCGGCAATTTCTCGCCGCTGCGCTCCGCGCCCGTGCGCCTGTACCTGGCTGGCACCGGCGTCTCGATGCTGGGCAACTGGCTGCAGCAGACCGCCCAGGCACTGCTGGTGTTCAAGCTATCCGATGGCGCGGCCGGCGCATTGGGCACGGTGGCCTTCTGCGCCGGCCTGCCGCTGATACTGTTCAGCGCCTTTTCCGGCGCGCTGGCCGACCGCTTCGACCGCCGCCGGCTGCTGATCGCCTGCCACGTTATCGAAATGCTGCTGGCCTGCGCGCTGGCGCTGCTGACGCAGACCGGCCACGCGCAACTGGCGCATATCTACCTGATCGCCTTCCTGCTCGGCAGCGTCAACTCGATTCACTTCCCGGCGCAGCAAGCGCTGTTCTTCGAACTGACAGGCCTGGACCAGATCCGCAAACTGGTCAGCCTCAATTCGATGCTGCTCAATGTCTGCCGCAGCGCTGGGCCGGCGCTGGCCGGTTACCTGGTCGCGCGCTACGGCAGCGCGGTGGTGTTCTGGCAAAACGCCGCCACCTACCTGGCGGTGATCGCGGTGCTGGCGCACCTGCGCGGCTTTGGAGCGGCCGGGCCGGCGACGACGGTCAAAGCGGGGATGGGCGACGCGCTGCGCCACATCGGCGCCCATGTGCAGTTGCGCTATGCCTACTTCTCTTGCGCCGTACTGACCATGTTCGGACTGGCGACATTGACCCTGGCGCCCGCGCTGGCGCATGGCGACCCGCGCGAAACCGGGATGATACTGGCGGCGGCCGGCGGTGGTTCGCTGGTGTACGGGTTCTTGCTGTCGCCATTCGTCAACCGCATTGACCGCATGGGCCGGGCCTTGTCGCTCTCGCTGATGTGGATGGGCGGATGGCTGCTGGTGGCGTGTTACAGCGATACACCGGCTACGCGACTGCTGGCGATGTTCATGTTCGGACTGGCGACATCGATGGCGATGGTGGGCAGCACCGGCATGATCCAGGTGCTGGCGCCGTCGGCGATGCGTGGCCGTATGATGGGGATGTTCAGTGTGATCGGTTTTGGCGCGCAGCCGTTGGCGGCGCTGGCGACCGGCCTGCTGGCCGACCGTATCGGCGCGCACCGCGCGCTGGGCGTTTCCGGCACGCTGGCCATTGCCTGCGCCGGCGCCATGTTGAGCAATCCCGCATGGCGCGGCGCCAGCCTGCACGGCGGCGCCCCGGAACCGCTGGCGCTGCCATTGCCGCAAAAGCCGTGAAAGCCTAGCCGCCGTTGCGCGGCTGGCGGCCGAGGATAACGTGACTCGGGTCGTTGAAGCCCGGCGTCGACGGATGGCCGCTGACCACCAGCCGGTCGACCAGCGCTTCGTCTTCGGCGGTAAAGGTGTACTTCAACGCCGGCAGGTAATCATCCCACTGCTCCTCGGTGCGCGGGCCGGTGATGGCGGACGTGATCAGACGATTGTTCAGCACCCAGGCTAGCGCGAACTGGCCGGCGCTGATGCCGCGCTCCTCCGCATGGCGTTTGATTTCCTGCGCCAGCTGCAGCGATTCGGGACGCCACTCGGTCTGCAGGATGCGCTTGTCGTTACGGCCGGCGCGGGTGCCTTCCGGCGGCGGCAAGTCCGGATCGTACTTGCCGGTCAGGACGCCCCGTGCCAACGGGCTGAATGACACCACGCCAACGCCGTAATAGTCTGCCGCCGACAAGTGCTCGGCCTCCGGCTGGCGGTTGGCCAGGTTGTAGCAAGGCTGGCTGGCGGCCGGCCGGTCCACGCCCAGCAAATCGGCCACGCGGACGAATTCGGCCAGCTTCCACGCACGGTGGTTGGACACGCCCCAGTAACGCAGCTTGCCCGCCTGGACCAGGTCGGCCAGCGCGCGCACGGTTTCCTCGGGACGCGTTTCGTGGTCTTCGCGGTGCAGGTAAAACAGGTCGATGTAATCGGTGCCGAGCCGTTTCAGGCTGGCCTCGACCGACTGGATCACGTTCTTGCGCGACGCGCCCTTGTCGTTCGGGCCGGAGGCGCCAGGATTGGGGTTGACGAATTTGGTCGCCAGCACCCATTGGTTGCGGCGGGGAGCGATCAGGCGACCGACCGTCTCCTCGGATTTTCCGCCGTTGTAGCCGTTGGCGGTGTCGATGAAATTGACGCCCTGTTCAAAAGCCTTGTCGGTGATACGGCGCGCCACCGCGTCGTCGGTCTGGCCGCCGAACATCATGGTGCCCAGACACAGCGGCGATACCTTGATACCGGTCTTGCCCAAATTTCGATAGGTCATGCAATCAACTCCTGTCATAAAAGTCTGAATCGGTGAAGGTCTTTGAATCGTCAAGAATAGCCAGTAAGGCCGCCATGCGAAACGAATGTTTTCGCGCTTGTTTATGCCGATCCGGCCCGGCGAAACCTGCCGACATATCCATATTCAGAATGATTCGTTCAATCGCGCCGGAGAGCTGGCTATATTGAGAACCGACCGGTACTTATCGTCCACGAAAGGAATTGCGATGTCCAACGTCCGCCCCCTCGAGCCGCGCGCCGCGCCTACTGAACTGTGGTACACCCGCTGCCCGGTGCCCACCACGTCGGGCATCGCCCAGCATTTCCGCTGGCTGCATGCCGAATTCGCGCGCCACGGTGTGCGTCTCGAGTCGATCAGGGCCTCGACCGATCCGGCGGTGCGCGAGTCGCATTTCAATCACAGCCACCCGGACATGTTCCGTGAAGGGGGCAACGCTCCGCCGATCTGGGCTCGCGCCAATGGACAGGACACGGTCGTCGTCGGCATCACCTGGGTCGACGAGGAACAGGTGATACTGGTGAGGCCAGACAGCCGTATCCACAGCCTGGCGGACCTCAAAGGCAAGCGCCTCGGGCTACCCAAGCAGATCGAGACGAGCCACGTAGATGTCGGCCGCGCGCAAGACCTGCGTGGCCTGCTGACAGCTTTGAAGCTGGCCGGCCTGCGGCGCGATGAAGTCAGCTTCGTCGATGTCGAGGACAGCATCGGCGACGGCCTGCGCGAAGACAACGGCGCAGACCAGCGCAAGCGCAAGGCGCCGCCGCGCAGGCACGCAACCAGCGACGCCCTGCTAGGCGGCCAGGTGGACGCCATTTACGCCAAGGGCGCGGTCAGCGCCACGTTGATTGCCAACCACGGGCTGCGCGCGATCGTCGACTTCAATCAGTATACGGACCCGCTGGTACGCATCAACTCAGGCACGCCGCGGCCGATCACCGTCAACCGCGCGCTCGCCAAGCAGCACCCGGAACTGGTGGCGCGCTATCTGGCGGTACTGCTGCGCACCGCTGAATGGGCCAGCGAACATCCCGACGACGTGGTGCGCGCCATCGCCGCTGAAACAAGTTCCTCGGAAAGCGCCGTGCGGCAGGGTTACGGCGCCAGGTTGCACGAACAGTTTGAACCGAAGCTCAGCGTCGACTATGTGCGGGCGTTGGAGCTGCAGAAGAACTTCTTCGTCGAGGAAGGATTCATCGAGAAGGACTTCGACTTCGCATCGTGGATCGTCCCCGGTCCACTGGAACTGGCTTACAGCCTGGTTCCGGAGGTGACGCTGGAGCAGCCGAAGGCGGATGCGGCTTAATGGCGCCGGCGGCTGGTGATGCGCTGACCGCATTGTTCGGTGCGGAAGGTGCGCTGGCACTGCTGGACGGTTATTGGCCCGAGCGCCGCTTCGTCGTCCACCGCCAGCCGGAGCAGTTGCCCGCGCCTCTGCGCGCGGAGGAACTGGCCAGCCTGGACGCGCTGGCACAACGCTACCGTGGCGCGGTCACATTTGGCCGGGGCGCGCGCGATGCCCGCACCATGAATCTCGACACCAATGCCGTCAGTCTCTTCAAGCTGGGGATGACGGTGTACCTGCCCGATATCGCCAGGTTCTTGCCGGACCTCGGAGCCTGGCTGCTGTCGCTGGAGCGGGCGCTGGGATTGCCGGTGGGCTGCGCCAGGATCGGCGCTTTCGCGTCCCCACGCGACGACGGTGTGGCTTGCCATTTCGATGCAGACGACGTTATCTCGATCCAGCTGCAGGGCACCAAGGTATTCCACGTCGCGCCGGTGAGCGGCTTACGCTATCCGAGCGGACGCCAGTTCGGCCCGGGCATGCTGCCGGGCGACGAGCTATATCCGCAGGCCGGTGATGGATTTCCCACGCCGGATACGGAGACGTTCGAGCGAATCGACATGCATCCGGGGTCGGTGCTGTTTCTGCCGCGCGGAACCTGGCACCGCACTGAGGCGCCGCAAGACTCTTTCGCGGTGAGCATCGGTATTCGGCCACCGGTGGCAATAGACCGGCTGCTACAACGACTGCGCGACTTGTTGCTTCAGGAGCCGCAGTGGCGACGCCCCCTGTATGAAAACGGCGCTGCCGCAGAGGCGCGTATGGAGGAGCTGTTACACGATCTGCCAGCCATGTTGGGACGCATTGCGCCCGGGGATCTGCTGGCTGCCCCCGCGACCTCGGATCGGTTTCAGCGCATTCCCATGGCGACTTTGCGTCATGAACCCAGCGGCATTGGCAGGTTGCGGTTACGGGTGACCGCCTGGGACGGCGACTGGATCGAGCGGGAGACGCTGGACACCGAGGCGCCCGCGCCGCTGGCCGGGGCACTCGACTGGCTAGCGGAGCACGGCGCGGCGTTTAGCATCGCGCAGTTCGAGGCCCGCTTTCCCGGTTTGGCGCCAGCCGATGCGCGTCAGGTTCTAAGTTTGCTGGCCCGGGCCGGATTCCTGAAGTCTCTATGGTTCCCCCTTGCGAAGCCCTCGATCACATAGGTCCGACGCGGGCTCACACAACTACGCGGCGGCGCGAGCCTGTCCGCTCTGTACCCAAAGCGATTGGCCCGGAGCGCTGCGCACATCCGGCCAGTTTTCCCGCAGGCTGGTCGAATGACCATGCTCGAAGGCGGCAATCGATTTGCGTACCGCCTCGAAACCGTGATCCAGCATCTGCGCCTCATAGGCATTCAACCCGTCCAACAGCGCCTTGCGGCCGGCCTTGACCTCGACCAGTTGACGCAGCAGGAACGCGGCATCCGCCATCGCCGTATTGGCGCCCAGCGCGCGGAAGTACGTCATGCTGTGGATCGAGTCACCCAGCAAGGTGGCGGCGCGGGTCGGCCACGGCTCGACCGGCAGCGAAGTGCGGATCGGCAGCACACCCAAGGTCGACGTGTCGGTCAGGTCGAACAGCTGGCGGTATGCCGGATGCCATCCCGCCACCGCCTGGTTGATGAATTCCCGCAGCTGGCCACCATCGAACTTGAACAGCACATCGTCCGGCGGCAACTGTTCACGCAGGCCGCTCAACGCCCACATGATGTAGCTCTTCGTATTGTCGAACAGCAGACCGGCATGGACATCGAGGGCGGCGTCGTTACCGCCGATTTCTCCGGTGGCCTCGTGGCCGGGCTGGAACTCATGCGCGGTGAAGAACAGGTTGAAGCCACTGTCCGACTTGACCGATAGCGTCTTCCGGTAAAACATTTCCGGCACGGCGCGTTTGACCACCTCCGTCAGCTCGATCTTGCCGGCCAGTCGCCGCGCGCCGGTATCGACCCAGCGCGCATGCGGCACCAGTTGGCGACGCACGCGCGAGTTGGCGCCGTCGGCGCCCACCAGCACATCGCCCACCGCCGTGCTGCCATCGGTGAAGTAGGCCACAACCTTGCCGTCGGCCCGCTCCTCGTAGCGATCAAAAGTTTTCTGGTGATGCAGCACATCGGACAGACCGGATAGCAGCACCTGACGCAGCGTGATGCGGCTCACCGACTTATCGCGCTCGCTGTTTTCCAAATCCGGATCGGTGATCTCACGCGGCACCTCTTCCAGCTGCTCCGAGAGCACCGCGTAGTCGGGCGGCGCGGCGGCGTAAGTGGTGGCGAAAGCCTCGTAGAGCGCCGCAGGCAGGCAGGCGCGCAAGGCCTCGATGCCGCGTGTGCGGATCTGCAGGCGAAATCCCTGCAGATAGTCGGTGCGGGCTGCGTCGCGCTCATACACCGCCACGCTGATGCCCTCCTTCTTCAATCCCTGCGCCAGCAACAGGCCACCCGGCCCGGCGCCGATCACGATTACATGCAACGCTTGATGCTCGGTCATACTTTGTCCTCTTGAATAAATTATGCGGCGGCCTGCCAGGCCGGCTCGCTTTGATGCAGATGCACTTCCCAGCCGCGCCGGCGCAGCCAGTGCGCGGTCGTAGCCGCGCGCACGCCGGTGTCGTCAATCAGCACCAATCGCGCGCCGCGCACCGCCAGGAAGCGGAAAGTGCCGAGAATGAGCTGCCCACCCGGCGCCGACAACGCGCCCGGCAAGTGATCGCGTGCATATTCGTCGCTGGTGCGAACGTCGACCAGATAGGTGGTGCGGGCACCATCCTCGCGCCACTGGGCGATGCGCCCGGCGTCGACCTGGCCGATCTCGGGATTCTGGAGGCGACGCGTCTTGCGCTGTGCGAAATCGCCGGCGTCGGCGCTATAGGGTCCGAACACCCGGGTCGGGCCGTGTTCGAGTTCAAACCCGGCGTCGCGCCAGCCCTTGGTGCCGTCGTACAGGAAGACCACCGGATTGCCAACGCCGGCGTCGATCAATGTCTGTGCGCCGAGGATGGCGCGGGCCAGCAATGCGCACGATACCACCACCAGCGTTTCCGCCGCCGGCACCAGATCCAGATAGCGCTGCAACAGCTCCGCTCCGGGCACGCTGACGGCACCCGGCACATGGGATTCGCTGTACTCTTCCAGCGAGCGGGTATCGAGCACGATCGAGTTCCGGCCATCGCGGCGCAGGTCAGCCAATTGCTGCGCCGTGATCGAGGGCGTACCCTCGGCACGCAGGATTTGGTCGGCGTAGTCATTGCCGGTGACGCTGAAGGTGGTGGCGAAACCGCTTGCCGCCCAGGCGCCGATGCCGCCCTTCAGCACCCGCACCGCGCTGTAGCCCAGGTCCAGCAGCAGACGAGCGCCCTGCTCCGCCACGCCGTCGCCGCCGTCAACCAGCACCACGGCGGTGTCGCGTCGCGGCACCGCGCGGACGATGTCGCGTTCAAGGCGTTCGAACGGTAGATTGGATGCGTTCAGCGGCGCGCCCCATTTACCGAATTGCTGCGCGCCGCGTAGGTCAAGCACGGCCAGTTCGCCGGGCTGGTTGAGCAACTGGTTCAGGGCTGCGCTGTCGATATGGAAAATAGTCACGGTAGCCTCGTTCAGGTGGGCGGCGCGAACGCGCCGGGTGGGGTTACAGCCGAAGGCCGGCCTGCTTCAGCAATGGCAGGATGCGTTCGCCGAAATGCTGCAGGTCGGGCAGAAAATCATCGAAACTCAGTTGCACGCCGTCGATGCCGGTTTTCTTCAACGCCAGCAGCTGGTCGACCACCTGCTCCGGGCTGCCGATGATCTCGATATTGCCACCGACGCCAAGGCCCTGTTTATGGCTGGCGTCCTTGCGGCCGCGCCAGGCGTGGGCATCGCTGGCGTAATCGTGCTTGCCGGTGCGCTCGGAGTTGGCGACGATGGCGCGCGCATGCTCGTGCGCCTCACGCTCGGTTTCCCGGCAGACGATGACGGGATTGATCAAGGTACGCACGCGGCGGCCCTTGGCCTCGGCGGCGTTACGGATGGTGGCGATATGCGCGGGCAGCGTCTCGAGCGCGCTGTCGATATGCGCGCCACCGGGACTGGTGATGAAGACGATGTCGGAATACTCGGCGGCGAAGTCGATGCCGGCCGGCGAGCCGGTGGCATTGACCAGCAAAGGACGGCCAAACTGCGGCTTGGGCGTGACATAGGCATCCTTCAGGCGCCACGACGACTGGCCCTCGAACGAATAATTCTCAGTGTCGCCCCACAGCCGCTGCACCACGTCGAAAAACTCACCGGCCAGCGCGTAGCGGCGGTCATGTTCGATCTGTGGCGCGCCGAACATCTCGTGCTCGATAGCGCGGTGGCCGGTAACGATGTTGACGCCCCAGCGACCCTTGGAAATATGGTCCAGGGTGGCGCCGAATTTGGCGAAGTGCAGCGGGTGCCACGGTCCATACAGCACGTGCACGGTGGAGATCAGCAGGATATCCCGGGTGATCGCGGCCATCGCGCCCAGCGCGACAAAGGCGTCCAGCGAAGCTTCGCCGTCGTAGCCCCCTTTAGGCAGCCACTGCGTGCGGCTGAAGGCCAGCTCGAAGCCCAGCGCGTCGGCCAGCTTGACCACTTCGGCGTTGTAATCGAAGGTCCACGTCGAGGTGTTGGGCAGACGCGATTTGCGCATGTCCTGCAGGTTGAGGAACACGCCCAGCATCAACGGCTGCTGAAAAGCCCTGGCGACCGGGCTGCCGGCGATGTCGCCGGGCGCGCTAAGCTGAAAAGTCATGCGGCGGTTTCCTTACGCGGCCAGGCTGGTGAGCTCGGGCAGCTGTTCCAGCGGAGTTTCGAACAGGTGCGACAACACCTGGCGGCGGTAGCCGTCATAGACGCCCACCACGTTGGTCAGGTCCGATTGCCAGGCCCGCCCGGCATTGGCGATGCGGTGCCGGAGGTAGGGATTCAAACGTCGCTGCATATCGTCGTCGGCCGCCACCACCTTGGCCACCCACTCGCGGCGCGCCTCGTCGTCGGGCAGCGCGTCGAGATGGCCCTTGATCCAGTCGACGATATTGATCCGGTGAAGCAGCTCGTCGTCGGCCTCGTTGCCGGCGGCGTAATCGAGCACCTCGTCCTTTTTGCGGCCGTACTTGATTTTGGCGGTGCGTCCTTCGGCCTTGAGGCGGCCCTGGATGTGCATCTCGTAGTGCAGCTGGAAGGCCAGGAAGCCATACACATCGCGGTACGGGATATCGCCCAGCGCCTGCCACAACTCGGCGATGTAGCTTTCCACCAGCGGCAGCTGGTCGACACCCGTTAGCGTTTTGAGGCGATGCCGTGCCAGTTCCGCGTGGTGGCCGTCGTCGCCAACCTGGCGAGCCAGCTTCAGATGGAAGTGGGTGTCGATATCGAGGTTGGCGATCGCCTTGGAGACCGCCTGCACGATGAAGGTGTCGTGCGCCGCCAGTCGCGCCGTGAACTCGACCACTTCGGCGATTTCCTCGGCCGTCTCGGGCTCGCGCGTGTTACCCGGCGCGCTCAATGGCAGGTGCGGCGCGGCGACCGCGATAACCTGGTTGAACAGGGCGTTTTCGAACGGCGCGTCCCACTGGTGACGGCTGGCTTGCTCACTCATGCTGCGGTCCTTTCTTGCTGGTGATCGTTACAAAATGTCGGTTCATCTTAATGACCGCACCGGGCCTTGCAAACGAATAAAAAGCAGCTTTGTTATGCGTTGCGGTTTACGGCTCAGGCCTTGGCCAACCACGCCGAGGCGAAGTTGCCATACACGCTGTCGGCCGAGACGATGATGTTGTTCAGCCGCCGGCTGCGCACCACCGGCGGGCTGGCGGAAATCAGCGGCAAGGTCACGGCGTCGCGCTGCACGATCTCCTGGAACTGGCGGTAGAACGCGCGCCGCCTGGCCGGATCGAGCTCGATCTGCGCCGCCTCCAGCAACCGGTCGACCTCCGGGTTGTTGTAGTGCGCGCCGTTGGAAAACGCGATCCCCGGCTGGAAATTCTTCGACCAATAAAAGCGCTGGCTACCGATCGCCGGGTCGGGACCGGCCGCCGCGCCATAGACCACGGTATCGAAGTCGCGCCGCGTGTAGACGCGGTTGACGAATTCGCCGGCATCCTGCACGCGCACGTTCAGCTGCACGCCGATGCGGCGCAAGCTGCCGCGCAAATACTGCGCCGCCGTCGTCATCGCGTGCGTGGGATACGGATCGCACGTCAACGTCAGGCGCACGCCC
The DNA here is from genome assembly GCF_979258245.1 of Duganella sp. AC917. Lineage (NCBI taxonomy): Bacteria > Pseudomonadati > Pseudomonadota > Betaproteobacteria > Burkholderiales > Oxalobacteraceae > Duganella > Duganella sp. AC917. The sequence continues at coordinate 19,154 of NZ_OZ409848.1, read as the reverse complement.
TTTGCATCCGGCTTCAGTCCGGCCGCGTCGAGCAATGCAATCGCGCGCGCCGGATCGTAGGCGTAGGACGGCAAGCCAGTGGCAAAGAATGCCGGCAGCGTTTCCGGAATCGGCGAGGTGGCTGCCACCGCGTCCCCGAACCAGACATTCTTGACCAGGAAATCACGATCGATGGCATGGGCGATGGCTTGGCGCACACGCGGGTCGCGCAGCGCCGGCCGATCCAGGTTGAACTCGAACGAAGTGATGGTCGACGAAAAACCGGTCGGACGGGTATCGACCACCAGCGCCGGATTGCGCCGCAACCGCACCACATCGGCCGGCGCGGCGGCGGTGGCAAGCTGGATCGTGCCCGTTTCCAGCGCGGCCGCCATGGACGCCGGATCGGGCAGGAAGCGAAAAATCAGCCGGTCCAGATACGGCTGCTCCGGTTGCCAGTAGTGGGGATTTCGTTCAAGCACGAGATTGCTGCCGCGGGTCCAGCTCACGAAGCGGAACGGCCCCGTACCGATCGGCGCGTTGTTGGCCGGATTGCGCAGCACCTCACCCTGCTGGTACATGTGGGCCGGCAAAACCTGCGATTCGGCCGAGGCCAGCGCGCTCAAAATATACGGCGCCGGCTTGGACAGGCGCCATATCGACGTCAGCGGATCGGGCGAATCGACCGCGACCACGTTGGCAAAGGTGCCACGACCACGACTGTGATAAACGCGCCACACCTTCAGCAGCGAAAACGCCACGTCGGCCGACGTGAACGGCTTGCCGTCATGCCAGCGCACGCCCGGGCGCAGCTTAAAAGTTAAGGTCAGGCCATCCTTGCTCACGCTCCAGGCGGTGGCCAGCTGGGGCTGCGGCGTCAGCGTCAGGTCGTAGGTCAGCAGACCGTCGAAGATTTTCCCCGACACCATCTGGCTCGGTCCGGCCGAGGTGATCGCGCTGGTCAGCGTGGTCGGCTCCGGATTGGCGCCGACCACCAGCGTGCCGCCGCGCTGTGGTACGGCCGACGCGGCGGCCGCGCCTGACAACGCGGGCCAGGCCAGCGCGCCCGCGCCGACCGCGCCGATGAATTGTCGTCTTGAAAATTGCATGGCACCTCCCCGATCAATGTGGCGTGCGATCACCAGCTGACATCGACGCGCGCGTAGTAGTAGCCGCCATCGATGCCGTAAGGCGAAACCCAGCTGTACGAAGGGCTGGTCACCGGGATCGCAAAGAAGCGCTTGGCCTCGCTGTTCAGCTCGTTCGGGCGCTTGCCGAAAAGGTTGTCGGCACCGAGCGATATGCGCACGTGCTTGTTGTAGGCGTACCCGGCGTTGAGGTTGGTGATGAACGCGGCATCGACCTCCTCGTCGCGCGCGGCGGCGACCGAACTGGCGTTACGCACCTTGCCGTAGCGGGTCTCCTTGATGGTCAGGTCGAACTTGCCGATCTTCCACAAGGCGCTCAGCGAACTGATATTTTTCGGGTTGTTCTCCGTCAGCGCGCTGATGGTGGCGCGGTTGTAGGCGATGCCGCTGTTGGCCAGCACGGCGGGGATCGCCGCCAGTTCCGTGACCTTGGTCGAGTTCTGGTTGCTGGTGAAGATCCAGTCGATCTTGCCGTAGCCGGCCGGCAGGTCGGTGCGATGGTCGATCACCAGATCGAGGCCACGGGTACGCGTGCTGGCGGCATTGGTGAAATACGTCACCGAGGTGATCTGGCTCGACGCCAGGCCGCTCGCGTTGAGGATGCGATTGACTGTCGCCCCCTGCAAGGTCGGGGTGGAGATGATGCGGTTGCGAATCGCGATCTGATACGCGTCCAGGCTGACGTTGGTGTCCTTCCACGGCTTCAGCACCAAGCCCACGCTGTGACTGACGGAGCGTTGCGGCGACAGGTCGGTGGCGCCAAGCGCGCGCGCCACCACGCTGTTGGGCGGCGCCGTCAGGGCAAAGCTCTGGCGCAGTTGGGCGGTGGTCGGATCGGTGGTGTAGCCGCCGACCTTGGTGCTGTAATACTGCTGCTGCATGGTCGGCGCCGAGAAGCCGTTGCTCACCGTGGCGCGCAAGGCGACGCCGTCGCTGACCGCATAGCGGGTCGACAGCTTGCCGGTCCTCACGTTACCGAAGTCGTTGTAATGCTCGAAGCGTGCGGCGGCCGCCGCGCTCCATTTGGCGCTGAAGTCCTGGCTGAAGTCGGCGTACACGGCGTCGTTGGTGCGCGAGTACGAACCGGTGACGTCGGGCGAGAAACCGCCCATGCCCGAGGCGCCCGGATTCGGCCGCTGGCCGGCCAGCGGGCCCGACGGGAACGCGTATCCCCCATTGGCGTACGACGCCCATTCGCCCTCGAGCTGCTTGAAGTGCTCGACCCGGTGCTCATAGCCGGCCGACACCGTCAGCGGCCTGGCGAACCAGCCGCTGGCCACGCTGCGCGTCACATCCAGATTGGTCACCCACTCGCTGGACTCGAGCGCGCCGTCGTAGAAATCATGCTGGGTTTGATAGGCCGGCCCCAGCGAGCCGTTCAGCGACTCCTTGGTATAGATCTTCGCCTTGTCGTGGCCGTAGCTGGTGCTCAGGTCCCAGTCCCAGCCGAGCGCGTTCTTGCCGCGCGCGCCGGCCACCACCTGGAAATCGGTTTCCCTGGTTTCGAACTTGGGGATGAAGCCGTCCGGGTAGACGTCGGGATAATTCTGCGGCGAGCTGGCGGGACGGTAGTAGCCCCATCCTTGTGAATAGCGGTCGCTGGCGGTCGAATACGAATACAGCGTGACGTCGTCGTTCAACGGCAATTCGGCGTTGTAGGCCAGGTTGTAGGTCTCGCCGGCCGGTTTGCCCATGATCATCTTGTAGCGCGACTGCGACGTCTCGCGCGGATCGTTACCGAAATAGATTTTGGTGGTGGTCGGGATCGGTCCCTGGTTGTTGGTGGCGCGGTGGGCGTCGGCGGTGGCGCTGATGTTGATGAAGCCGCCTTTGTCGCCCAGCTCGAAGCCCTGGCTGAACAAGGCGTTGTTGGTCTTGCCGCGACCGTCGAAATCGCCGACCGTCTCGCCATACTGGCCATACAAATAGCTGAAGGCGCCGCCGCCGGCATTGGTCTTCAGGATGATGTTGATCACGCCGCTGATGGCGTCCGAGCCATATTGGGCGGCGGCGCCGTCGCGCAGCACCTCGATGTGTTCGACCGCGCTCATCGGGATCAGATCGAGATCGGTGGGCGACTGGCCGTTGATGATCAGCGGCGTTTTGTGGCGGCGCTTGCCGTTGACCAGCACCAGCACGCTGTTGGCGTCGAGGCCGCGTAACGTGGCGGTGGCCACGGCAATGCCGGTCTGGCCCTTGAAGCCGGGCGTGTTGCTGTAGGAGGGATACAGCGTCGACAAGGCGTCGCGCAGGTTTTGCTTGCCGGTGCTCGCCAACTCCTTGGCGCCGACCACGTCGATCGGCGACAGGCTGTCGGCGATGCTGCGCGCCGCGCCGCGCGAGCCGGTCACCACCACGATATCGCGCGCCTGGATGGCGCCGTTGTCGATTGCCGTCGGCGCGTCCTCGGCCATGACCGCAGCGCTGGCGAACAAGCTGCCCAGCACCAGCGCCAGGGGCGACAGACGCGGCAGACGCGGCACAGCGCGGCAAGTTCCTTGTTTTTTTTGCGACAACTTCGACATCAGAGACCCCTAGTGAGAATGTGTGAGAAACCAGTTCACGGGGACTATATCAATCGATGTTTTCTTTGATAACGAATCTTTTTGTCGTCTGTTATTACATTTGGTTTACGCGTAAAAGCCGGAGTGAGCGTCTAACGATATGCGTTTTAAGCACTGGACGTTTGCAGCCGATTGCGGCAAGCTGATCGGCCGGAAAGCCAGTATCCGTGCGGCTCTGGGGCGACGAGATAAGCGTCCGGACATTAAAAATCGTACCGGCCGAACGATATTTTTTTATTATTTATATTATTTTCGGCGTCGCCTAGGGCCGCGCCAGCGGATCATACCAATACGCCTTGTTAGACAACGGCGTCTTCGGTGGCAGGAACGGATTGTCCAGCTTGAAAATGCGCCGTTTGCGCAAACCCACCTTCTCGATCAGGCCATCGTAAGCCTGATGAAACAGCCGATCCAGACGTCCATCGGCGGCGATCGACCGCATGCCGTACTCCAGCCGTTCCGCCAGTCGCGGCTGGGCAGGCGAGATGAAAAAATAACGCGCCAGCGGCATGTACAGCGCCAGCTCTTCCTCGATGGCCAGTGTAGGCAGCCCGGGGGCGTAGGCTTCCCGCTCGTAGACCGCCTCTTCCACCGAACGGGGGAAAAACACAAACCGCTCGGCAGCGAGCATGGCCTGCATGCCGAGGACGGAAGTGCCCATCACAACTTTGAAACCATTATGGACGAGCACCGGCGTCGAGCCCCACTGCCGGCCGGCGCCCACCGTCAGTTCCTTCAACTGCGGCAAACCGCGCACCGCGCTGAACTGTGCCTGGCGGCGGCCGTCGATCAGGAAAATGCGGTAGCCGGAAAATCCTTTGTCGATCGGAATGCGGATCGGGACCAGCTTGCGCTCCCACTCCTCCGAAGTGACCTGCGCGGTCAGGTTGACCATGTCGCCCTTGGCCATTTCCTGCATCAGACGGTCCCGCTCCATGATCAGCGGCGCGACGATCAGCTCGAAAGGGCCGTATTTTTCGCTCGACGCCTCCAACGCCGCCTTCAACACGGCCAGCGCGTACCGGTCCCGGTAATCAGGATTATTGAAGACAAAATCACCCCGGTAGGTATCGAGCGCGCGCGCCGGTTGCGACCAGCCCAACAGCGCCAGCGCCAGCAGCGCGCCGCCGGCCAGCCGTACGGCGCCCGCCGGCAGGCGGCCGGTCCGACCCCGCTTGAGGACAAGTGCCGTGTTCATGGTGCCCATTGTATCGCCGCGCGCAATGTCAGTCGGCCACCGGCGCCGGATAACTCACTTCCAGTATCTCCAGCTCTTCCACCCCATGCGGGGCCTGGAACGTGATGACATCGCCTTCGCGCGCCTTGGTCAGCGCGCGCGCCACCGGCGCCACCCAGCTGATCTTGCCGTTCAGCGGGTCGAGCTCGTCGATGCCGACGATGGTGATCGTGCGGGTTTCGTCGTTCTGGTTGCAGTAGGTGACGGTGGCGCCAAAGAATATCTGGTCGCTACCATGATGCACGCTGGGATCGACGATGGCCGCCGAATCCATGCGCTTGGTGAGGAAACGGATGCGGCGGTCGATCTCGCGCAAGCGCCGTTTGCCATATATATAGTCGCCATTTTCGGAACGGTCGCCGTTGGACGCGGCCCAGTGCACGATGCGCACGACCTCTGGACGGTCGACGTCGATCAGCTGCAACAGCTCATCCTTGATGCGCTGGTAGCCGGCCGGCGTGATGTAGTTCTTCGACCCGGCCGGTATCGCCAGCGCCAGCGCGGCGGCTTCCTCGTCGTCGTCCCCGTCCGATTCTTTGACAAATGCTTTATTCATACGGATCATTGTACCCCCTGCCCGTCGCGCCGCACGATAGGGTTTCCCCGCATCGGCGATGCTTCACGTATCATGCTGTCAGAGGAGCAACATAACCGATAATGAAACCCATCCGACGATACGCACGCAGACTGTTCGCGCCGCTGGTGTATCTCGCCGCCGTGTTGCTGCTGCTGGAAGACTGGCTCTGGACGCTCGGCGCGCGCCTGATGGAAAAGCTGACCGCGTGGCCGCCGCTGCACCGGCTCGAGGCGTGGATCTGCCGCCTGGGGCCGTACGCGGCGCTGGTGCTGTTCGCGCTGCCGGCGGTGCTGCTGTTTCCCGTCAAGCTGCTGGCGCTGTGGGCGATGGGCAACGGCCACGCGCTGACCGGCTTGCTGGTCATTGTCGCGGCCAAAGTCATCGGCGCGGCGGCCGTGGCGCGGCTGTATCTGCTCACCCGCCCGGTGCTGCTGACCATCCTCTGGTTCGCCCGGCTGCTGCACTGGTTCCTGGCGATCAAGGAACGCTGGATAGCCAGCCTGCGCGCCACCGCCGCCTGGCGCCGGGTCGAGGCCCTGGCGGCCAGGCTGCGCCGCTGGCGGCAAGCATTGCCGGCGCCGACGGCCGGCAGCTGGACGGCGCGCTTTCGCCGCCTGCTGAAACGTATCCGCGCCCGCTGGCGCGCATGATCCCGACACTTCTTTCGACGGCTACCCCATGACCGCACCTCCCGACACCCCCAACGACAGCGCCGCGCTGGCGGCAGAGCTGGCCGAGGTGCGCGCCCGCTTCGACGCCATCGTCTCCAACACCCCCGGGCTGGTCTACCAGTTCGTGCTGCATGCCGACGGCAACGTTTCTTTCCCCTACCTCAGCGACGGCTGCCTGGCCCTGCTGGGCGTGACGGCGTCCGAGCTGCACGCCGAGCCCGCGCGCTTCCTCGACCTGATCCTGCCCGACGACCGCCGCGCCTACCGCGACGCCATGCAGGCGTCGGCGTCGGCGCTGTGGAGCTGGAACTGGGAAGGCCGCATCTGGGTCGACGCCTGGAAAGACGTCAAATGGATCAACCTGCGCGCCACGCCCCACGCGCTGCCCGGCGGCGGCGTGCGCTGGAATGGCATGATGACCAACATCACCGAGAGCAAACTGGAACAGATGGAGGTGCGCCAGTCGCGCGCCCGGCTCGCCGAGCTCAGCGCCCACACCGACCGCGTCAAGGAACAGGAACGCACCCGCATCGCCCGCGAGATCCACGATGAACTGGGCGGCAACCTGACGGCCATCAAGATGGCGCTGGCCATGCTGGCGGCCCGCCTCGACGGCGCCGACCCGGCGCTGCGCGAGAAAACCGACTATGTCGACGCGCTGGTCGACCGCACCATCGATGCCGTGCACCGCATTTCGCTCGACCTGCGCCCCGCGCTGCTGGACCTGGGGCTGGTGGCGGCGCTCGAGTGGCAGGTCAAGGAGTTCGAAAAGCAGGCCGGCGTGCCGAGCACCTTCAGCGCCAACCAGCGCGACATCGCGCTCGACAACGACCAGGCCACGGCGCTGTTCCGCATCGCCCAGGAGGCGCTGACCAACATCGCCAAGCACGCCAACGCCACCCGGGTGACGGTCAAGCTGGCGCGGCTGCGCCACCACGTGTCGCTCAAAATCACCGACAACGGCGGCGGCATCCGCCAGGCCGACCGCGCCAAGGCCGCCTCGTTCGGCCTGCGCGGCATGGCCGAACGGGCGCGCGCGCTGGGCGGAACGTTAACGCTGAGCCACGCCGCCGGGGGCGGAACTGTTGTAGCGATCAAGATTAAGCAAGATAGCGCGCGCGAAACGCTCATCGCGGCCGCCGCCGGCACTACAATAGCTGGAGAAAAAATTACCACTGTGAAATAATGTCACGGCGGGCATCCAGCTAGCGTAGAGAAATATAACAAAATGACAGAAAAAGCCATTATCAAGGTCTTCATCGCCGACGACCACGCCATCGTGCGCGAGGGCTTGAAGCAGATCCTGGCCGAGACGCGCGACATCGTCGTGGCGGGCGAAGCGGAGAACGGCCTCGACGCCGTCAAGCTGTTCCGCAAGTCCGAATGCCAGGTGATGCTGCTCGACATTTCGATGCCGGACCGCAGCGGCATCGAGGTGCTCAAACAAATCAAGAAGGAAAAGCCGGAGCTGGCGGTGCTGATGCTGTCGATGCACCGCGAGGACCAGTATGCGATCCGCTCGCTCAAGGCCGGCGCCTCCGGCTACCTGACCAAGCAGAGCGCGCCGCGCGAGCTGGTGACGGCGATCCGCCAGGTGGCCGGCGGCCTCAAATACATCAGCCCGGCGCTGGCGCAGGAACTGGCCAACCACGTCGGCGAGGACCACGAGGCGCCGCCCCACGACACCCTGTCCGACCGCGAATACCAGACCCTGACGATGATCGCCTCGGGCAAGACGGTGGGCATGATCGCCAAGGAACTGTCGCTGTCGGTCAAGACCGTGAGCGAATACCGCGCGCGCCTGCTGGTCAAGATGAAACTGAAGAACAGCGCCGAACTGACGCACTATGCGATCAAAAACCAACTGATCGAGTAATCGGACGCGGGCGACCCGGCGGCGCGGGTAAGATAGTGGTTGCTTGATAAGCTGCACCCAGGGCCGCGCGCCCCGGATGGTTGACGGATTGCACATAGTTAATGCCGTGATGAAAGGCATGATCCGCCCCCTGCTCCGCGCATTGCCATTCAGGACACGGCCTTATCATGGTGGTAATCAGAAAACCTTTTAAAAGGCCGCGTGTCATTTATGTCCAAACCATCCACTCCCGAGCTGAATCCGGCCGAGATCGCCCGCGAGGCGTTCAAGCGGCTGGCCGTGCGGCGCATCGCGCCGACACCGGAAGCGTACCGGGATATATATAACGAGATCGCCGGCATCACCGAACCGGCCGCCGCGACCGCGCCGGCAACGGCGGCGCCGCTCGGCAGCGTCGACCCCGGCCCGGAATCGGTGCTCAGCCAGTTCGCCACGCGCCTGACCGAAAACACCGGCGACCTGGCCGACTTCGGCCGCCGCTTCAACCGCGCCGTCAAGACGCGCGACTGGGAAGGCTACGCCAAGACGCTGTCGCAACTGGTCGAGCGCCATTTCGTCGCCCGCAAAGGCATCGAGATCGCCGACGCCGACAACGAGCAAAGCCGCGTGCTGCGCGACCTGCTCAGCCGCACGCTGACGTTTGCCGTCGCCTCGCTGCTGAGCGGCGCGCCGGTGCTCGTGGCCGAGGCCGAATCGCTGGGCGCGGCCACCAAGCTGGCCCACAGCGAGGAAGCGCTGGCCGAGATCGGCCTGCGCCTGAAACAATTGTGCTTCCAGATCGAACTGCGCGGCGGCGACAGCGGCGAGCAGCAGGAATTGCTGCTGCGCCTGTTCAAACTGCTGCTGGAAAACGTCAGCGAACTGCTCGACGACGACAGCTGGCTGCGCGGCCAGATCGAATCGGTGCAAAACCTGATCGCCGGCCCGCTCGACGTGCGCGCGCTCGAGGAAGCCACGCGCAGCCTCAAGGAAGTGATCTACAAGCAGGGCCAGCTCAAGCACAGCCTGTCGGACGTCAAGCTCACCGTCAAGAACATGATGATGACCTTTATCGACCGCCTCAGCCAGGTCGCCGCCTCGACCGGCGACTTCCACGAGAAGATCGGCGGCTATTCGGAAAAGATCAGCAAGGCCGACAATATCTCCGAGCTCAACAGCATCCTCGACGAAGTGCTCAAGGAAACCCGGCTGGTGCAAAGCGAAGCGCTCAAGGCGCGCGACAAGATGGTGTTGGCGCGCCAGGAAGTGCAGGACGCCGAGTCGCGCATCCACGCGCTCGAGGCCAAGCTGCAGCATTTGAGCGAACTGGTGCGCGAGGACCAGCTGACCGGCAGCCTCAACCGCCGGGGCCTGGACGATGTCTTCGAGCGCGAGACCGCGCGCGCCGACCGCCGCGGCACGCCGCTGTGCATCGCCATCCTCGACCTGGACGATTTCAAAAAGCTCAACGACACCTACGGCCACATCGCCGGCGACGCCGCCCTCAAGCATTTGGTCAAGATCGTCAAGGACACCTTGCGTTCGATGGACGTGATCGCCCGCTTCGGCGGCGAGGAATTCCTGATCCTGATGCCGGAAACCTCGGTCGAGGCGGCCGCCACCACGATGACCCGGCTGCAGCGCGAGCTGACCAAGCACTTCTTCCTGCACGATAACGAAAAAGTGCTGATCACGTTCTCGGCCGGTGTGGCGTTGCGCCGCCCCAACGAGGAGCAGACCGAACTGGTCAAGCGGGCCGACAAGGCGATGTACACTGCCAAACAGACCGGCAAGAACCGGGTGGTGATCGCCGAGTAGTACCGCAACGTGGTCGAATCGACCAACAACGGGCGTCGGCGCCTGTCGAAACCACCCCAACCCGGCCTGCGCCGGGTTTTTTTTCGTCGAAAACAGTGTGAAAAATAATTATTTTGGCCCTAAAGATTCCGGATTCGCGGTCGTTTAAGCGGGCACATGGCGCGAACTTGAGGCGACAAACAGCGATTTCTTACTGTTTCCCACCCTAAAGCTTCCCATAGGGCAACCGTTAATCATTACAACAGCGGTTTGATTGTCTCGGAACAGGGAGACAGACCAAAGTGAAATGAGCATCTAGCCCAAATCGAAGTAATCTGGAGAATCATCATGGCACAAGTCATCAATAGCAATATTTCCTCGCTGAACTCGCAACGTAACCTGAGCACCTCGCAAGCTTCCCTGTCGACCTCGCTGCAGCGTCTGTCTTCCGGTCTGCGCATCAACAGCGCCAAGGACGACGCCGCCGGTCTGGCTATTTCCGAGCGCTTCACGTCGCAGATTCGCGGTAACCAAACGGCTGCGCGCAACGCCAACGACGGTATCTCGCTGGCTCAAACGGCCGAAGGTGGCTTGAGCACTGCTGGCGATCTGCTGCAACGTGTGCGCGAACTGGCCGTCCAGTCCGCCAACGGCACCAATTCCGATTCCGACCGTAAATCGATCCAAAACGAGGTCTCGGCCCTGTCGCAGGAACTGGACCGCGTCGCCAACACCACCCAGTTCAACGGCCAGAACGTGCTCGACGGCTCGCTGACCTCGGCCCAGTTCCAGGTCGGCGCCAACTCCGGCCAGACCATCAATGTGGGCGTGCAGTCGGCCAAGGCGACCGACCTCGGCAATAACACGCTGAAATCGGCCACCGGCAGCACCCTGACCAGCGCATTGTCGCAGCCTGTTGCCGGCGCAGCCGTCGACGGCCAAAACAACGTGGCGGCAGCCGAAACGTTGTCGATCAAATCCGGCGCCGGCGTCAGCACGGACCTGCTGGTCGCCCAGGGCGCCAGCGCGGGCAAGATCGCCAAGGACATCAACTCGCTGAGCACCACGACCGGCGTCACGGCCCAGGCCACGACCACCGCCACCATCACCGGCATCACCGACGGCTCGGTCCAGTTCGAACTGCGCGGCGCCAATTCGAAAGCCAACGACGCCAATTCCAAGCCGGTGACGATCTCGGCCAAAGTGGTCGGCGGCGATCTGTCGGCCCTGGCGCAATCGATCAACGCCCAAAGCGGCACCACCGCCATCACCGCGTCGATCAAGAAAGACGGCGCCACCGGCGCGACCTCGCTGGTGTTGAACAATGCCAACGGCGACGACATTAGCATCAACAACGTGCTGGCCGATACCGCCACCGGCTTGGGTGCGGCCAAGATCGCCGGCGCGCCAACGCCAGCCAACGGCACCACGGCAGCGATCGACTCGACGCCGATCGATATTCCAAAAGGTACCTCGGCCGCTCCGGCCTCGGTAACGGTCGGCGGCTCGGTCAGCTTCTCGTCCGATAGCGGTTTCTCGGTCGCCTCGACCGGCACCGCCATCATCGGCGGCACGGCCGGCACCGCGATCGGTTCGGACCTGCAGTCGGTCGCCAAGCTCGACGTCAGCACCGTCGAGGGCTCGAACGCGGCACTGAAAACCATCGATTCGGCGCTGAACCAGATCAACAGCAACCGCGCCGCGCTGGGTGCGATCCAGAACCGTTTCGCCTCGACCATCGCCAATCTGAACACGACGACGGAGAACTTGTCCGCTTCGCGTAGCCGGATTCAGGATACCGACTTCGCTGCGGAAACGGCCACCCTGACCCGCGGCCAGATCCTGCAACAGGCCGGCACCGCGATGCTGGCCCAGGCCAACTCGCTGCCGAACGGCGTGCTGTCGCTGCTGCGTGGTTAAGATCCGGGGATGAGTTGACGTCGTCCAGTCACTCCGACTAGGTTCCCCGGCTGATTTTTCGTCAGTCGGGGATTTTTCGTAAAGGAACGTATCATGACTATCGATACCATAGGCTCCGCCACGACGGTGCGCCAGGCCGATCGCGCATCCGGCAGCGATGCGGCCGTGTCGCCGGGCGCCCCGCGCGCCCCGGCCACGGCGCTCGACACGGCGGCCGCCGTCAAGGGTCCGGCCAACGTGCCAAGCGCCGAGCAGCTCAAAGAGGCCGTCTCGCAGCTCAACAAGGCGTCCCAGGACAAGTCGCAAGGCTTGGAGTTTTCCATCGACAATGACAGCAAGCGCACCGTCGTCAAGGTGATCGACCAGACCACCAAGGAAGTGCTGCGCCAGATTCCGACCCCGGAAGCGCTGGAAATTGCCAAGGCGCTGGCCTCGAAATCCAGCACCGCCGGCTTGCTGATCCAGCAAACCGCATGAAGCGGCCGCGCCCAGCGCGCGCCGCTTTTTCTTCTTTTCGGGCATGCTTCCCAGAGGCAATGTCCAGCATGCCCCATTCGCGTTGACGCCGTCGGCGCCCGCCGCTGCGGCTGTGCCGCCTGTTTTTTCCGCTTTGCCCGAACAGGCCGGTAATCGCCCCTCTCAAGTCCGGTTTGATTCTGCCGATACTGTCTTATATTATTGCTTTACTTAGGAGCGCATTGTGGCCATCTCATCCCCCGGCATCGGCTCAGGCCTGAACGTCAACGACATCGTCAGCAAACTGATGGTGGCCGAATCGACGCCGCTGGCGCAATTCGACAAGAAGTCGGCCAGCTATCTGGCGCAGGTGTCGGCCTTCGGCAACCTGTCGAGCGCGCTCGGCTCCTTCCAAGCGTCGCTCTCGAGCCTGACCTCGCTGAGCGGCTTCCAGACCATGTCGACGACACCGGGCGACGCCTCCATCTTCACCGCCACCGCCAACGGCACCGCCAAGCCGGGCAGCTACCGGGTCAACGTCACCCAAATCGCCCAGGCACAGACGCTCGCTTCGCAAGGCTACAAATCGACCACGGCCGCCATCGGGCTGGGCGCCAAGACCACCATCAATTTCTCGCTCGGCACCGTCAGCGGCGGCACCTTCGGCATCACCGGCGGCGCGCTCGGCGCCAGCCTGACCAGCGGCGGCCTGACGCCGGGCGCGCTGAGCATCAACGGCACGGCCATCGCCACCGACGGCACCACGCGCAGCGCGCGCCTGCTGGCCGACGCCGTCAACGCCAAGAGCACCACCACCGGCGTGTCGGCCAAGGCCACGGCCACCGTCACCAGCGCCACCCTGTTCGGCGCGGCCGGCGCCTCGAGCTTCGGCCAGGTCGACACCAGCGGCGGCGGCACCTATTCGCTGTCCGTGGGCGGCGTGGAAATCGCCGTCCAGGCCGACGGCGTGGCCGGCGGCGCCGGCGTAACGGCGGCCTCGATCGACGCCGCGCTGACCGGCAACACGGCCACCGCGCGCGCGCTGGCCGACGCCAATATCACCTATACCGGCAGCGCCGCCGATGGCACTTTGCAATTTACCAATGCCGACGGCAGCAACATCGCCATCGCCGAAGCCGTCTCCGGCACCGTCACCGGCGGCATCGGCAACAACGGCGCGGCCAATATCGGTTCGAGCACCACGGCCGTCGGCGCCATTTCGCTGGTGTCGGCCGACGGCAGCCCGATCAAGGTGGGCGGCACCAATCCGGAAGGCGCCGGCCTGACCGCCGGCACCGGGGGCGCCTACCTGGGCGCCGACTTTGCCGCCGACGGCGACCGCACCAGCGGCAACATCGTCATCGATAGCACCAATAATTCCCTGCAAGGCATCAGGGACGCGATCAACAAGGGCAATTTCGGTGTCACCGCCACCATCGTTTCGGACGGGTCGACCGGCACCGGCGCAACCCCGAACCGCCTGATCCTGACGTCCACGGCCAGCGGCCAGAGCTCGACGATGAAAATCACGCTGGCCGGCACCGGCGGCGATCCGGCCGATCCGGCGCTGGTCGGCCTGCTGGCCTACGATCCCAACGGCGTGCAGAACCTGAGCCAGAAAGCGGCCGCCTCGGACACCAAGGCCACCGTCAATGGCATCGACGTCACCAGTTCCAGCCTCGGCATCTCGGGCGCCATCGAAGGCGTGACCATCAGCACGCTCAAGGTGGGCGCGTCGACCCTCACGGTGGCCAAGGACACGGCCGCGCTCACCGCCTCGGTCAACGGTTTCGTCAAGGCGTACAACGAGCTCAATAGCCAGATGACCTCGCTGGGCGGTTACAACGCCGACACCAAAACCGGCGGCCCGCTGCTCGGCGATCCCACCTTGCGTAACCTGCAATCGTCGATCCGCGCCCAAATGTCGGGCACCATCACCGGCTTGCAGGGGACCAGCCTGAAGAACCTGTCGCAGATCGGCATCGCGTTCCAAAAGGATGGCACGCTGACGCTCGACACCTCAAAGCTGCAAAAGGCCATCGACAACAACTACAACGATATCGCCGGCCTGTTCGCGGCGGTCGGGCGCAGCACCGATCCCGATGTGAAATTCGTCAGCTCCAGCGCCAAGACCAAGGCCGGCGATTACGCGGTCAATATCACGCAGCTGGCCACCAAGGCGACGTTGCAGAGCACGGCGGTGCTGCCTGCCGAAACCACGATCGACGCCGGCACCACCTGGACCATCACGCTCAACGACACCGTGCCGTCCAACCTGAACAACACGCAAACGGTGAGCATTCCTGCGGGCACCTACAATCCGACCCAACTGGCCACCATGCTGCAATCGGCGATCAACGGCGTAAGCCAGTTCTCCACCGCTGGCGCGACGGTGGCGGCGACCATCGGCGATGACGGCAAGCTCAAGCTGGAATCGACGCGCTACGGGTCCAAATCGAACATTTCCGTCTCGAACGACTCCGGCACTGCGACCTCCGCCGTGTTCGGCAGCGGCGCCCCGGTCAACGGCGTCGACGTCGCCGGCACCATCGGCGGCTTCACGGCGACCGGCGACGGCCAGACCCTCACCGGCGCTCCCGGCGCCGACGTCGACGGCTTGAAACTGACGGTCGAGGGCGACACGGTCGGCTCGCGCGGCACCTTCGGCTTCTCACAAGGCTATGCCTATCAGCTCAACACGCTGGCGGCCGGCTATCTGGGCGCCCAGGGGGCGCTGACCAGCCGCACCTCCGGCCTGAATAAAACCGTGGCCGAGATCACCAAGCAGCGCGACACCTTCAGCGCCCGCCTGGTCGACATCGAGGCGCGCTACCGCAAGCAGTACTCGGCACTCGACACGACGATCGCCAGCATGAACACGACCATGTCATTTTTGACGCAACAACTCGCGGCCCTGGCGGCCAACAGGTAACACGAACCCATTCACAGGAGACGGAATATGTTCGGATCTCGACACACTGGCGTGCATGCCTATGCCAACGTCGGCATGGAAACAGGCGTTGTGGCCGCCAGCCCGCACAAGCTGATCGTCATGCTGTTCGACGGCGCGCTGGTGGCGCTGAACGCGGCATTAAACGGTATGCGCAGTGGCAATATCGCCGAAAAAGGCAAATCGATCTCGAAGGCCATCATGATCATCGACAGCGGCCTGCGCGCCGCGCTCGACAAAAAGGCCGGCGGCGAGATCGCCGAGGGGCTCGACTCGCTGTACGAGTACATGAGCGGGCGCCTGCTGACGGCCAACATCACCAACGACACCGGTATCGTCGAGGAAGTGCAGCGCCTGCTCATCGAGCTGCGCGACGCCTGGAACGCCATTGCCGACACCCCCGCCGTCACCGGCATCAAACAACCCAACCTCGCGAGCGCCTGATCCATGATGACGAGCCAAGAAATCCTATCCGTGTACGCCGCCATGGCGGCCCTGACCGAGCAGATGGTGCAGGCCGCTACCCGCAGCGACTGGGACATGCTGGTGCTGCTCGAGGAGCGCGTGGCCGTCCACGCGAAGTCGCTGCGCGAGCAGGAGCCGCCGGCGCCGATGCGCGGCGCCGAGCGCGAACGCAAGATCGAACTGATCCGCCAGATGCTCAACGCCGACCGCCAGATCCGCGACCTGACGATGCCATGGATGGAGCAATTGTCCAAACTGATCAACTCGACCGGCACGGAACGGCGCGTGGTTAGCGCCTACGGCAGCGTTTAAAGCAGGCCGGCGTCATGTTGCCGCGTTTTGACGCCGCCGTCCTGCCCGTCCGCCCGGCCGACGGCCTTGGCGCCGGCGCGGCCGTCGGCGACGACCGCCAGGTCGCCTTCCAGCGCGCGCTGCAGGGCATGGTCGGCAAGTCGGTGACAGCTGAAGTCATGTCGCGCTTCAACGACGGCAGCTCGCTGGTCAAGGTGGCCGACAACGCGGTGCGGATGATGTTGCCGCCCAATGTCAACGTCGGCGACCAGGTGCCGCTGACGGTGCTGACCGCCTCGCCCCGTCCGACCTTCCAGCTCGGCACCGGCACGCCGGGCGCCTCCCCCACCGTGGTCTACAGCGAAGGCGCGGGCGCCGATGGCGCCGACGCGCTGTATTCGCCGTCGCTGCCGTCCCAGCAAGCGGCCGGCCAGCCCGCCGGCCCCGGACGTGCGCCGGCCGCCACCGTTCCCGGCCAGCCGGGCCAGCCCGATGCAGGCGCGGCGGCCGAACCGGACGCCCTTCCCGGCCAGGCGCGACCCGGAGCCGGCCCCGCCGCTACCGCCGCCCAGCCCGACACGCAGCCCGCCTTGGCGCGGCCCGGCGCCGAAGCCGCCCAAGCCGCCGCCACACAGGGAAAACCCGCCGATGCCGCAGCGGCTGGACGCCCATTGCCGGCGGGCGCCGGCCAGGCCGCCGCCGCACAATCCGCACCAGGCGCGCAAGCGGCCGGCACGCCGCTGCCCGCCGACGCCGTCAAGCCGCAGAGCCTGGCGGCCACGCTGCTGGGCAAGGCGCCATTGACGCCGTCCAGCGAACTGCCCGCACTGGACCACACCACGCCGCAATCGACGTTGAGCAACACCGCGCGGGTGCTGACGTCGGTGCTGACGACCGCCCAGAGCGGCCAGGTGGCGCAACTGGCGCTGATCGGCAAGACCGCGTTGTTCGGCAACGGCCTGCCGGCCACCGACGAGCTGGCGCAAAAGCTGCAGGACACCATCTCCAAGAGCGGCTTGTTCTACGAATCCCATGTCACCGAATGGGTCAAGGGTGAGCGCAGCCTGCCCGAACTGATGCGCGAGCCGCAGATGCAACGCATGGCGCAAGGCGCCGAGCAGGCAGCCGCGCGCGCCGCCGCCAGCGGTCCGGACCTGACGGCCGCGCAGATGATCAACCAGCAGCTGCACACCCATGAGCAAGGCCGGGTCCAGTGGCAGGGCGAGGCGTGGCCGGGCCAGCCGATGCAGTGGGACGTGCGCCGCGAGCAGCGCGAAGGCGGCAAGCACGATGGCAACGCCGGCGACGAGACGCCCGAACAGATCTGGCGCAGCGGCGTGCGCTTCCGCTTTCCGCTGCTGGGCGAGGTATCGGCATCGGTCACGCTGATCGGCGGCCAGGTCCACATCCAGGTGCAGACCGGCAGCGACGACACCGCCGACACGCTGCGCATCCACGCCAGCCGGCTCGAGCAGGCGATGGAGGCGGCCGGGTCGCCGCTGTCGTCGCTGCTGATCACGCAGGATCACAGTGGCGCCGATGGAACCGGAGGCGGCAATGGCGGATGACGCTCCGCGCCGGCCGCTGCAGCAGGCGGTGGCGCTGGCCTATCAGGACGGCGCGCCGGCGCCCAAGGTCGTGGCCAAGGGACGCGGGCTGGTGGCCGAGCAGATCATCGGCGTGGCGCGCGAGGCCGGCGTGTTCATCCACGAGTCCAAGGAACTTGTTTCTTTACTCATGGATGTGGATTTGGATCAACAAATCCCGCCCACCCTCTATAGGACGATTGCGGAACTGTTGGCCTGGCTATATCATATTGAATCAGCGCAAAAGTTGGGCTTGCCGTTGCCCGATGCGCCGGACACCAGCCTCCCCCTCACCGAAATTTGACGCCGGCCCAGATGTATCCACACTTTCAGGATGTCGAATTGGAAAACTGGCATGACTATGAAATCGAGTCGCGCAAGGAGATCGTCTCCCTGCTGCGTGGCATCGGTGAGAAAAACCAGCTGATCCGCATGCTGATCCAGGGCGAGTCCGACGTCTGCGTCACCTCGATCCTCGACGTCGACGACCAGCTCGACACAATCGTGCTCGACAGCTCGATCGACAAGGAGCAAAACAAGCGCATCCTCGCCTCGCAGGGCCTGTCGTTCGAAACCACACTGGACAAAGTCCGCATCCTGTTTGCCGCCGATCGCGTCGAAGCGACCGTTTTCGAAGGCAATCCGGCCTTCAAGATCGTCGTGCCGCCGACACTGATCCGCCTTCAGCGGCGCGAGTATTACCGCATCGCCACGCCGGTGACCAATCCGGTGCGCGTGATCATCACCTTGCCGGATGAACTGGGCGGCATCACCACCTTCCCGCTGGCCGACATCAGCTGCGGCGGCATCGCCATCCTGGACAATAAAATGATACTGGGCGACGCCATCGGCAAGGAATATCCGAACTGCCGCATCGACCTGCCGGAGATCGGCCAGGTCACCACCGCGCTGCAGGTGCGTAACTCGCTTGACTTGACCCTGCTCAACAACAAAACCAACCGCCGCCTCGGCTGCGAGTTCGTCAACATCCAGCGCAGCACGCTGGCTTACGTGCAGCGCTACATCACCAAGCTCGAACGCGAACGCAACGCCCGCATCGCCGGCATGGCGTAGCAGCGCCAAGTTAGCGCCGGGTCAGCGCCGATAAGCAGTCCGGTAGGCCGACGGCGAGGTCTGCAACACCGCGCGGAAATGCTGCCGCAACGACAACGCCGAGCCGAATCCCGCCTCCTGCGCCACCAACTCGATCGACGCGTCGCCGCTTTCGAGCATCCATTGCGCGTGCGCCAGCCGCTGGCTCAGCAACCACTGCTTGAACGAGGTGCCAGTGGCCTGGCGGAAATGGCGCGTGAAGTTGCGCCGGCTCATGGCGGCCCGTTCCGCCAGCGCGTCGATGCTGTGGGGCTGGTCCAGACGCTGCGTGACCCAATCCAGCACGTCGGCAAAGCGGCCGTCACTGCTGGACACCGGCAACGGCCGTTCGATGAATTGCGCCTGGCCGCCCTGCCGGTGCGGCGCGATCACCAGTTGGCGGGCCACGCGGTTGGCGGCGTCGGCCCCGCGCAGCTGGCGCAGCAGATGCAAGCAGCAGTCGAGCCCGGCGGCGACACCCGCCGACGTCAGCACCTGGCCGGCGTCGACATACAACACGTCGGGATCGACATCGACCTTTGGATAGCGCTCGGCCAGTATGGACG